>NZ_JAXCLK010000001.1:4800000-9294152 GCF_036289125.1 Nonomuraea sp. LP-02
GGCGCGGTGCTCGTCCTGGTGTGCCTGCTGGCCCTGTCAGACCGGCTGACGATCCCGCTGCTGATCGTGGCCACGGCCGTGCTCGGGACCATGACGGTGCTGTACCAGCTGGCCGACTTCGCCTTCCTGCCGCGCATCGTCCCGGAGCGGCACCTCGTCGACGCGAACGCCAGGATCACCGCGACGCAGTCCGCCCTCCAGCTCGCCGGGGCCGGGGTCGGCGGGGTGCTGGTGCAGGCGCTCACCGCGCCGATCGCCGTCGTCGTGAACGCGGCCGGCTACCTCCTGTCCGGGCTGTTCATCAGCCGCGTACGGGTGGCCGAGCCCCGCCCGGCCGCCCCGTCGGGACGCTCGGCCCTCGCCGAGGCGAAGACCGGCGTGCGCCTGCTGCTCCGGCACCCGATCCTGCGCGCGCTCGCCGCCGAGGCCACGCTGTGGAACTTCGGCAACGAGATCTTCATGCTGGCCCTCGCGGTCCACGTCCTCGCCGACCCGGCGGCCGGGCCGATGGTCCTCGGCCTCATCGTGACCTGCGGCGGAGTGGGCGCCTTCGCCGGCTCCGTGGCCAGCGCCCGGTTGACGGCGCGCTACGGGTACGGCCGCTCCCTGCTGGCCAGCCTCGTCCTCGGCAACTCCGCCCCGCTGCTCGGCATCCTCGGTACGGCGCTGGTGCCCGCCGGGACGATCCCGTTCCTGGGCGCCGCCTTCCTGGTCTCGGGCGTCGGCATCGGAATCGCCAACTCGCAGGCGACCAGCATCCGGCAGATCGCCGTCGCCGAGGACGTCCGGGGCCGCGTCAACGCCGGCTACCGCCTCGCCTCCTGGGGCGCGCTGTCGATCGGCGCCCTGATCGGCGGCATCCTCGCCACGGTCCTCGGCCCGATCGGCGCGGCGGCCGCCGGAACGGCGCTGATGGCACTCGCGACCCTGCCCGTCGCGTTCTCCCCGGCCCGGCACGTCTGCCGGATCGAGGAGGTCGCCCCGGAACAGACCGACCAGCTACCCGCCACCTCCGGGCCCCGTACAAGCTAGCCCTCATACGAGCACTCCTCACGAGGGATCACGCGAGGAGGAGCTCCTCGCGGCGGGTGTGGAGGCGGGTGCGGAGATTCTCCAGGTTGCGGCAGTGGCTCTCCAGGTCGTCCACCAGCGTTCGTCCCTCGCGGAGGCCCCGTGCGCCGAACAGGGTGTCGGCCTCGATCGTCATCCCCAGTGCCTGCAGGTGGCGGACGAACACGGCCATCGCCTTCCGGTCGCCCGGTCGGCTCAGGGCTGTGCGGCCCGCCTCCCTGGCACGTTCCCGGGCTGGTAGCTCCACGTTCAGCTCGGCCAGCAGCCGGCCCAGCTCCAGGAGTTCGGCGCCGCGTGGGTCGGCCGACTCCGTGAGGCGCCGCTCCCTGCGCAGCAACAGCTCCTCGTACAGGTCACGAGCCGGGCCGACCTCGGCCAGCTCCCGTTGCAGCGACGCGAGCGCGCGGTCGAACGCCTTCAGCTTGGCTTCCTCCACCGCCATGCTCTCCGGGTCCCATGCCGCGATCGCGTCCAGCGCCTGCCGCGTCTCCCGCACCTGGCCGGCGATCGCCTCCCGCTGTTCGTCGAGCTCGTTCCAGCGGCGTGCACGCCGCTGGGCCGTTCGCAGATCTTCGTCGATCATCTCGAACTGAATCACGTCACTTTGACGTTGCTCCGCCCCAGGTGGTTCAGGCCGGATCAGGCTGCGGCCAGGGAGGGGGTGGAGGTCAAGGTCGCGTGGTGGGCGCCGCGGGTGGCGCAGAGCCAGTCGTTGACCGAGCCGGTGAAGCCCGAGGGTGGGCCGACCTTGAGGCAGGTGACCTGCCCGGCTCCAGGGGCCGGGCCGACCTTGAGCCGGCGGATGCTGCCGGTGCGGCCGAGCTCGCCCTGGCCCGCATCGTACGGGGTCAGCCGGACACCGAACGGCGCCCCCGCGCCCTCCGGCCGGATGTGGAGGAAGTCGTCGAGGCGGCGGTGCGGGGCGCCGGGGTGGGCCGCGAGGTAGGCGAGCTGGTCGGCGACCAGATGGTGGGCGACCGTGCGCAGGAGGTGGGTGGCGCACAGGGTGTGGGCGCAGGCCGCGCCGTCGAGGGTGATCTCGGGCAGCGCGAACCTGCGCAGGCCGCGCGAGGTCATGCGGAGGCAGTCGCAGGCGGCCGTGTCGGCGGGGTCCCACGGCGGGCAGGTTGCGGCGTCGTGCACCTGGACATCCCAGCCGAGCCAGTCGTCGCCGAGGTCGAAACCCGGCGGCTCGTCCGTGCGCCGCCCACGGGTGGGCACGGAGGCGCCGGTCAGGGGGTCGATCAGGACGCCGTCGCAGGCGTCGGCGAGGGCGCGGGCGACCGCGCGGGCGGTCTGCGCGATGGCGGGCAGGCGGTGCGGGGGCGCGGTGGCGGCGACCACGAGGTGGGCCATGGTGCGGCGCAGGCGCCGCAGGTGGTCGGCGGGGAGCGTCGCCCCTGCCGGTCTCCAGGGGGTGGCGTGCCGGGTGATGGCCAGGAGGCCGGTGCCCATCGCGGCGAGCGCCGCCCTGCGGTGAGCCGGCGCGATCCGCCAGGGCACGAGTGAGCCGGGCTCAGCCGGGAGCCGTGCCACGGCGATGACGAACAGGGATGTCAGGGTTCGGGGCAGCGGGAGGATGATCTTCATGGGGGTGCCTCCGTGGCGCGTGGTCGTGGTCGTGGTCCTCGGATCGGGGTCCCGGCGGGTGAGTGCGGGATCCAGGATCGGGGACGGAGGCGGGGCGGCGGGGCGGCGAACGGGATTCTGTGGATGACGGTGACATCGCGGCTCCAGCCTGTGGACAAGCCAGAGGCTCCCCCAACTGCATCCGCGAGGCCCGCCCCGAGCCGCTCTACGAGCGCACGTGAGCAACCCAGGTCAAGGGCCCAGATCAGGAGGTCGCCGGATCAAGGGCTGAGGGGCCCAGGTCGGGGATCCAGGTCAGGGATCGATCCAGGTCAGGCAGGTGTCGGACCAGGCCGTGTCGGGTCAGGTGGGGTCGGGGCGGCTGATCGCCAGGGACTGGCCCGGTAGGCGCAGGTGGCCGTCCTCGCCCGCCCTCACCGGATCGTCCGATGCCAGCAGCACCGCCCCCGCCGCCACCGGCACGCTCACCGCCTCCTCCGCGAAGTTCACGCTGACCGCCAGCTCCCCCCGCCACATGACCAGCCACTTCCCGCCCGGATCCACCTCCACCCTGACCCGCTCCAGCCGTGGGTCGGACAGCTCGGGCAGGGCCTTGCGCAGGGCGACGAGGTCCCGGTACCAGCACAGCAGCGACCAGTGCGCCTCCTCCTTGAGCTCGGTCCAGTCCAGCTTGGACCGCAGGAACGTCTCCTCGTCCGACGGGTCGGGCGCGTCCCACACGTACCCGAACCCGTCGAACTCGCGCTCCCGCCGTTCCGCCTCGCGTTCCCGGAGTCGCGGCTCGACGTGGTCGGAGAAGAACAGGAAGGGGGAGCGCGCCCCCCACTCCTCCCCCATGAACAACATCGGCGTGAACGGCGAGGTCAGCAGCAGCCCGGCCCCCAGCTTCAGCGCGGCGACGGGCAGCCGGTCGCCGCGGGGCCGGTTGCCGATCTGGTCGTGGTTCTGCAGGCAGGCCACCAGCCGGTGGCCGGGCACGCCCGCGTACGACCGCCCGTGGGAGCGCCCGCGGAAGCTGGAGTACGCCCCGTCGTGCAGCACCCCGCCGGTCAGCACCTTGGCCAGCGCAGGCAGCCCCGCGAAGTCCTCGTAGTAGCCGTGGCTCTCGCCGCTGACCGCGCAGTGCAGCGCGTGGTGGACGTCGTCGTCCCATTGCGCGTTCATGCCCAGCCCGCCCGCCTCCAGCGGCAGCACCATGCGCGGGTCGTTGAGGTCGGACTCGGCGATCAGCGTCAGCGGCCGGCCGACGGCGCAGGCCAGCGCGTCCACCTCGGCGGCCAGCTCGGCCAGCAGGTGCGTGGCGCGGGCGTCGTGCAGCGCGTGCACGGCGTCGAGCCGCAGCCCGTCCACGTGGTAGTCGCGCAGCCACTGGAGTGCGTTGCCGATGAAGTAGCGCCGCACCTCGTCGGAGCCGGGCCCGTCCAGGTTGACCGCTTCGCCCCAGTAGCTGCCGGGGAAACCGGCGAAGTACGGCCCGAACGGGCGCAGGAAGTTCCCCGACGGCCCCAGGTGGTTGTGGACGACGTCGAGGATCACGCCGAGGCCCGCCCGGTGGCAGGCGTCCACGAACGACTTGAGCCCGTCGGGCCCGCCGTACGTCTCGTTCACCGCGTAGAGGTCGACCCCGTCGTACCCCCAGTTGCGCCCGCCGGGCACCGGCGCGACCGGCATGATCTCCACGAGGTCGACGCACAGCTCGACGAGGTGGTCCAGCTTCTCGATCGCCGCGTGGAACGTGCCCTCCGGCGTGAACGTCCCGACGTGCAGCTCGTAGATGACGGAACCGCGCAGGTCCCGCCCCTTCCAGTCGTGGTCCGACCAGGTGAACCTGGCGTGGTCGTAGACCGCGCTCGGCCCGAAGACGCCGTCCGGCTGCCGGCGTGAGCGCGGGTCGGGATAGGGCCCGTCGCCGTCCACCATGAACGCGTACGGGGTGCCGTGCTCCGCCCCCTCGACCTCCGCCGACCACCAGCCGCCGGCCCCGGGGGACATCGGCCGGCGTGAGCCCTGCAGGTCCACCTCGACCGTCGTGGCGTCCGGCGCCCAGACCTCAAAGATCATGTCTCTCCAGCAGTGCGACCGGATATTGACCGAGCAGGTGAGCGAGCGGGACGCGGCCGGTGTGGAGGGCGCCGGTGAGCAGGTCGCGCCACATCCCCGGGGGCAGGGAGAGCGTCGTGCCGCCCCACCCCGTACGGGCCAGCCGCACCGGCAGCCGGGTGGCGACGGCGACCGCCCGGGGCAGCCCGCGCTCGTCCTCGCCGCGGGCGAAGGCGACCGCGTGCTCCGCCGCCGGCCCGTCCGCCTCCAGCGGCAGGTACGCCGCCCCTCCCCCGAGCCGCCGCCGCAGCCGCAGCGCCTGCCGGGTGAGCAGCAGCTTGGCCGCGTCCCAGCGGGTGGCGGGCTCGGCGGGGAAGCCGACGGGACGCCGGTTGTCCGGGTCGACCAGCGAGAAGTCGCTCGTCTCGTTGCCCTGGTAGACGTCCGGCACGCCGGGCATCATGAGCTGCACGAGCTTGGCGCCCAGCGAGTTCGCCATCGCGTACGGCTCGATCCGCTCGGTGAACTTGCCGATCGGCAGCCGCACCGCCGCCTCGGCGAACTCGCGCAGCCCCCGCTCGTACGCCGGGTCTGGAGCGGCCCACGAGATCTTGGTCTTGGCCTCCCGCGCCGCCTTGAGCAGGTAGTCCGCGAACCGTTCGGCGGAGATCGGCCAGGCGGCCATGAGGTTCTGCCAGGCCAGGTAGTCGAGGTGGGGGTCGAAGCTGACGGCCGCCGACCACTGCCCGACCGTGTCGGCCCACTCCTCCGGCAGCTCCGACAGCACCGACAGCCGCGCCCTGACGTCCTCGGAGCGTTTGGTGTCGTGCGTGGAGAGCGTCGTCATCGTGTACGGGAGCATCCCGGCGCAGAACTCGTGGAACTCCTCCACGGAGGTCCCGAACACGTCCGGCTCCCCGCCCACCTCGTTGAGGCAGGCCAGCGGGAACCACCGGTAGAGCGCGGTGTCCTCCACGCCCTTGGCCATGACGGGGCCGCATGCCTGCTGGAAGCGGGTGATCGTCTCCGCGGAGCCGTACAGCACCTCGTGGACCAGCGGCCCGACGGCCGGCGAGCAGGCCGCGGCGGCCAGCTCGACGATCTCGACGGACTCGGGGGGCGGCGGCTCGCCGGGCACCACGTACGCGCGGTAGACCGGCATCGCGGCCAGCAGCTCGCGCACCGCCTCGGGCGCGCACCCCGCCGACCTGGCCAGCCGCTCGACCTCGGGGCGGAAGAACAGCTCCAGCACCTCGCGCTTGGACTCCTGCATGACCTGCCGGTAGTCGGCGGGCTGCCCGGTCAGCCCGGTGAACAGCCGGACCAGCGCCTCCCCGCCCGCCGGGTCGACGAACAGGCCGTTGACCCGGTTGAGCACCTCGTAGCCAGTGGTGCCGTCGCAGGGCCAGTCGGCGGGCAGCCGCTCGGAGCCGATGAGGATCTTCTCCACGACCGTCCAGGTCTTCTCGCCGGTACGGGCCCGCAGCCGCTCCAGGTAGCCGCGCGGGTCGGCGAGGCCGTCGGGGTGGTCGACCCGCAGCCCGTCCACCAGCCCCTCGTCGAGCAGCCAGAAGATCACTTCGTGCGTGGCGAACAGCACCGCCGGGTCCTCGACGCGCAGCCCGATGAGCGTCGAGACGTCGAAGAAGCGCCGGTAGCCGGGGCCCTGCCGCCAGTCGACCAGCCGGTAGTGGCCGGGGTGGGGGAAGGTGTGCTCGTGGTAGCGCAGCACGTCGCCGTCCACGACCGGCTCGGTGTCGTCGCCCAGCACCGGCAGCGCGACCTTGCCGTCCTCGTCCCACTCGACGTCGAACCAGGCGGCGTACGGCGAGCCGGGGCCGTCCCTCAGCACCGACCAGAACGCGGGGTTCTCCGTGTTCATGTGGTTGGGGACGATGTCGACGACCACCCCCAGGTCGTGCGCGGCGAGCACCTGCGCCATCTCCCTGAACCCGCTCGCCCCGCCGAACGCCTCCCGGATCCTGGAGTGGTCGGTGACGTCGTAGCCGTGCCGCGACCCCTGCGCCGCCTCCAGCACCGGCGACAGGTAGACGTGGCTGACGCCCAGGTCGCGCAGGTAGCCGGCGATCCCCGCCACCTCCGCGAAGCCGAAGTCGGGGGTCAGCTGCAGCCGGTACGTCGAGGTCGGCCGCCTAGACACGGCGCAGCACCCGTACGCTCCGGCCGGGGACCTCGATCGCCTCGCCGCCGCGGCAGATCCGCACGTCGAGCATGATCGGCATTGCCGTGTCGATCTCCGTGTGCCACATCTCGCCGTAATCCTTGGGGATCGTGAACTTGATGGTGTCGTGGTGGGCGTTGAACAGCAGGAGGAAGGAGTCGTCACGGATCGGCCGGCCGCGCCGGTCGGGCTCGGTGATGGCCTCGCCGTTGAGGAAGACCGCGAGGGACTTCGCGTAGCCGACGGTCCAGTCGCCGTCCGTCATCTCCTCCCCGGACGGGGTGAGCCAGGCGATGTCGCTGAGGCCGCGTACCGGCTTGCCATAGAAGAACCTCCTGCGGCGGAAGACCGGGTGCTTCTTGCGCAGCTCGGCGAGCCGCTGGGTGAACTCCAGCAGCAGCCAGTTCTCGCGCACGTCCGACCAGTCGACCCAGGTCAGCTCGTTGTCCTGGCAGTAGCCGTTGTTGTTGCCCTTCTGGGTGCGGCCCAGCTCATCGCCGTGGGAGAGCATCGGGACGCCCTGCGACAGGAACAGCGTGGTGAGGAAGTTGCGCTTCTGCTGCTCGCGCAGCGCCTCGACGGCGATGCCCGCCGGGCCCTCCTCGCCGCAGTTCCAGGACCTGTTGTCGTCGGTGCCGTCGCGGTTGCCCTCCTTGTTCGCCTCGTTGTGCTTGTGGTTGTACGAGACGAGGTCCTGGAGGGTGAAGCCGTCGTGGCAGGTGACGAAGTTGATCGAGGCGGCCGGGCGGCGGCTGTCGTCCTGGTAGAGGTCGCTGGAGCCGGTGAAGCGGGAGCCGAACTCCGGCAGCGTCGCCGGCTGCCCCCGCCACAGGTCGCGGATGGTGTCGCGGTAGCGGCCGTTCCACTCCGTCCAGCGGGAGGGGAAGTTGCCGACCTGGTAGCCGCCGGGGCCGACGTCCCACGGCTCGGCGATCAGCTTGACCTGCGACAGCACCGGGTCCTGCTGGACGAGATCGAAGAAGGCGCTCAGCCGGTCGACCTCGTGCAGCTCCCTGGCGAGGGTGGAGGCGAGGTCGAAGCGGAAGCCGTCCACGTGCATCTCGATGACCCAGTAGCGCAGCGAGTCCATGATCATCTGGAGCACGTGCGGTGAGCGCATGAGCAGGCTGTTGCCGGTGCCCGTCGTGTCCATGTAGTAGCGCTTGTCGTCGTCCACGATGCGGTAGTAGTTGACGTTGTCGATCCCGCGGAAGCCCAGCGTGGGGCCCAGATGGTTGCCCTCGGCGGTGTGGTTGTAGACCACGTCGAGAATCACCTCGATGCCCGCCTCGTGCAGCGCCCGCACCATCGCCTTGAACTCCAGCACCTGGCCGCCGCGCTGCCCCTGGCTGGAGTAGCGGTTGTGCGGGGCGAAGAAGCCGATCGAGTTGTAGCCCCAGTAGTTGGACAGCCCGCGCTCCTCCAGGATGTGGTCCGTCACGAACTGGTGCACCGGCATCAGCTCCAGCGCGGTCACGCCGAGCTTGGTGAGATGGTCAAGGATCTCCGGGTGGCCGAGGGCGGCGTACGTGCCGCGCAGGTGCTCCGGGATCTTCGGGTGGCTGATCGTCAGCCCGCGCACGTGCGCCTCGTAGATCACGGTGTCGTGGTACGGCGTCGCCGGCGGCCGGTCGTGGCCCCACCCGAAGAACGGGTTGATGACGATCGAGCGCTGGACGTAAGGAGCCGAGTCCATGTCGTTGCGGGTGTCGGGGCTGCCGAAGCGGTAGCCGTACACCGCCTCGTGCCACTTCACGTCGCCCTCGATGGCCATCGCGTACGGGTCGAGCAGCAGCTTGTTCGGATTGCAGCGCAGGCCGTGCTGCGGTTCGTACGGCCCGTGGACGCGGTAGCCGTAGCGCTGCCCCGGCCCGACGCCCGGCAGGTAACCGTGCCAGATGAACCCGTCCACCTCGGTGAGCGGCACCCGCGACTCGACGTTGTCGTCGTCGAACAGGCACAGCTCGACCTTGTCGGCGACCTCGGTGTAGACCGAGAAGTTGGTCCCCGCGCCGTCGTAGGTCGCCCCGAGCGGATACGGGTCTCCCGGCCATACTTCGATCATCGAGGCTCCCTCGCGGTTTCTCCCCATGTTCTGTTCCCCCCGCGTCACCCGACAAGCAGCCGGGCCAGCACTGCCCGATCGCGGGCGTTCCAGTCGTCCGTTTGTCCTCTCCGCGCCTGCCCGTTACGCCCGCGTACCTGGCCCGGCGTGTTCCCGCAGGCAAGTGCCGTGATCCGGACATGAGTGAGCCGCCCCCGGCGGCGCGGTTGCCGGAGGCGGCTCACTTTCACAGTCCACCCCGGGCGGGCCCCCTACCCCGGCGGCCTCTCGAATGGCGCCCGGTGGTAGCGCCCAGGGCAGACTGCGAACTCGGCCGGAGACGGACCCCGTCGTCCGCCTCCGCCGCTCATCGGGCCCTCGTACGCCCCCCGCGGGCGTACGCACCCGGCCTCGTGCGGGTGAACGGCACCGGCGAATTGTCGGTCAAGTTGCTAAAATCGGATGGAGATCATCGTGACGCTCTGGCAGGAGCGGATGATCGCGTGACTGGGAAACGCGGCAATTACGTCCCAGCCCGGCGTCCCGGGCGGCTCTCATGGGTCGTCCGGGACCATTGAGGTCGCGGCATTTTCGAGAAGCTCCTTCTGATCTTCGTCATCGCCCCTTCCTGGTAAGCCTGCTGAAGGTTTACCCGGCTTCGGGCAAAAAGCCACCTGCAGATGGCAATTGCCATACGAACGTGCCGGTGACGATTACCTAACGTTGGATCATGAAAAGGGTGGGTATGATCGCGGTAAAACCCTCTGCCGCTCCTTGAAGCTGCTCCTCGAAAGGGGTGCGATGGCCTTCCCGAACCCCACGCTCAGGCAGCGCCAGCTGGCCATGCGCCTGCGCGAGCTGCGCCATGAGAAGGGGCTCAGCGCGGCGGAGGTCGCCGAACAGCTGCTCTGCTCCCCCACCAAGATCAGCAGGATCGAGCGCGGCCAGCGCCCCGCGAGCCTGCGCGACGTCAGGGACCTGTGCCGGCTCTACGGCCTGGCCGAGTCCAAGATGATCGAGCTGATGACCCTGGCCAGGGAGGCCCGCCAGAAGGAATGGTGGCAGACGCTCGAGGACGTCAAGTTCGCGCCCATGCTGGGGCTGGAGGCCGGCGCGACGGCGATCACCGAGTACGTGATCCAGCTGGTGCCGGGGCCGATGCAGACCGAGGACTACGCGCGGGCGGTCATCCGCGGCTGGCTGCCGCGCATCGCGCCCGACATCCTCGAGGAGCGGGTGCAGGCGCGCGGGAAGCGCAAGAGCGAGCTGCTGTTCAGGGCCGACCCGCCACGCTACTGGGTGCTCCTCGACGAATCGGTGCTCCACCGCCACGTCGGCAACGGGCAGGTCATGCGGGCCCAGCTCCAGCACATTCTCGAGCTCGCGGAGCTGCCCCACGTCCGCATCCAGGTCATCCCCTTCACTTCGGGGGCGCACATGGGCTTCGACAGCCCGTTCCGTTTCCTGGAATTCGGCCGAAACTCTGACATCGCCGACACCGTCTTCGTAGAGCACCAGATGGGTCTTTTCTACCTCGAAAGCGACAAAACGATTAGGCATTTCGAGGAAGTCATCGACCACTTGAGGGCCGAGGCGCTGGGCTTCCAGGAGTCCTTGAACCGAGTCGCAGAAATGCTGACAAAGTTCTCATAGAACCATATAACGGTCCAACTCGAAACTCCTTGCCCGCAATCCTCTGGCAATTGCCAGACGGAAGTGCCAGTCTATGCATGACACTTGAGACGCCTAAGGGCGTCTTCCTTACCGCGGACTGGTCGTGCCCGAAATTCATCGGAACGTCGCAGCGCTCTTGATAGTGCACGGAGGAGAGAATGTCCACCCGGCCACACTCTGACGCAATCCGCCATTGGCGAGCTTCGTCTTTCTGCAACGGTGGTAGTTGTGTCGAGGTAGCCCTGCTCTCCGCCGACACCGTAGGCGTCCGCGACAACAAAAACCCTGATGGGCCGGTCCTTGTCTTCGAGACGAGCGCCTGGAACGCCTTCCTCGGGCGCATCAAGGGAACGCATCAGGGCTGAGAGCGCGATATCACCGGGCGGTCACCTCATGGGTGGCCGCCCGTCACTTTTGACATCCGTCCCCACTTCCGGTCACCGCGCCCATGAATTCGCCTCCCGTATTCGGGGTAAAATGCCCGACGGCGCAATACCTCTACAGCCGACCCCCAGGAGGTAGTGCATGACTCGCTCGCCTGCTCTCGACCATGCCTTCTGGCACAGTTGCAACGGCGGCAACTGTGTCGAAGTCGCGGTGCTGGACGGCAAGGTCTGGGTGCGGGGCAGCCAGGACGCCAGCGGCGCCGTCCTGCCGTTCTCGGTCGACGAATGGTCCGACTTCATCCGAGGGGTGAAGGACGGGCACTTCGATCTCGAACGGCTCGCACCCGGGGCCTGACCGGTCTCGACGTTCTCACGGGCCCAATCCGGGACGATCGGGTTTCAGATCGCACACCCGGGCAATATGCCGACCTCATGGGCGGTTTCAAACAGTTCTTACTCCGTGGCAACATCGTCGAGCTGGCGGTGGCGGTGATCGTCGGCGCCACCTTCAGCGGGCTCGTCCAGGCGCTGGTCACCGACCTGATCACTCCACTGATCGGCGCCATCACCGGCGGCAGGCAGCCGAACTTCGCCAACTACTCCTTCACCGTCAACGGCAGCGAGTTCAAGTACGGCGACTTCCTCAACCACCTCATCACGTTCCTGATCATCGCGGCGATCGTGTACTGGCTGGTGGTGGCGCCGATGACGCGGCTGATCCGGTGGGTGGAGCGGGACAAGAAGTCCTCGACGAAGGAGTGCCCCGAGTGTCTCAGCGAGATCCCGCTGGAGGCGCGGCGGTGCGCCAACTGCACCGTGGAGTTGGTGCCGAACTCGGAAAAACCGGTGTAGCCGTGCGCGGGCCGCGAAGCGGGTCCGACAAGATGGGCAGATGAGCGTTGAGTTGATGGTCTGGGACGAGCCGGAGCCGATCGGCAGGGATCAGGCCCGCGCCACCTACCTGGCGGTCAAGCGCGCAGAGCCGACTAATGGGCCGACTAATGGGCCGATCCACGAGCCCGGCGACGGGCCCGAGGTCGTCAAGGAGCTGCCCGGCGAGGTCCGGCTCTACCCGGACGGTCACGTGCTCGTGTCCATGGACCTCGACAGCATGGACGAGATGTCCGCCCAGGTCTTCGCGATCGCGCGGGCGCACGGCCTGGTGTGTTACGACCCGCAGCGCGACCTCGTGCACAACGTCGCGCCGCTCGGCGTGTACGAGGGCATGCAACTGCACACCGGCGACGGGATGATCGTGCACGATCCGGACCTGGGGCTGGTCGACGACGTGCTGGGCACGTTGTCGGCGCAGAACCCGTTCGCCGCCCTGGTGAACTTCGGGCGGCACTTCATCCAGGTGTCGCCCGGCTACGAGCTGGAGTACAAGGAAGGGACGCTGGTCCGTACGGCGGTGGCGGAGCTGGAGGAGGTGCGCCGGGCCTTCCGCGAGTACGCGACCGGCGACCGGTCCTTCCTCGCCCGCCACGAGTGGGCCCAGTAGCGGATGCGGCAGGATCAAAGCCTATGAGAACCTTGTACCCGCCCATCGAACCCTACGACTCCGGACTGCTCGACGTCGGCGACGGCAACCAGATCTACTGGGAGACCTGCGGAAACCCGGACGGCAAGCCGGCCGTGATGCTGCACGGCGGGCCGGGCGGCGGGTGCAGCGCCAAGCACCGGCGGCAGTGGGACCCCGAGCGCTACCGGATCGTCCTGTTCGACCAGCGCAACTGCGGCCGGAGCAGGCCGCACGCGAGCGACCCGGCCACCGACCTGTCGGCCAACACCACGTGGCATCTGGTGGCCGACATGGAGCGGCTGCGCGAGCACCTCGGCATCGAGCGGTGGCAGGTGTTCGGCGGCTCGTGGGGCAGCGCGCTGGCGCTCGCCTACGCCGAGACGCATCCGGAGCGGGTGAGCGAGCTGGTGCTGCGCGGCATCTTCACGCTGCGCCCGCAGGAGCTGCGCTGGTTCTACCAGGAGGGGGCCAGCTTCCTGTTCCCCGACCTCTGGCAGGGCTATCTGGCCCCGATCCCGGAGGAGGAGCGCGGTGACGTCATCGCGGCGTTCCGCAGGCGGCTGGAGGGCGACGACGACGCGGCCCGGCTCGCGGCGGCCAGGGCGTGGGCCCAGTGGGAGGCCGGGACGATCACGCTGCGGCCCGACCCCACCCTGGTCACCGAGTTCGGCGAGGAGCGGATGGCGGTCGCCTTCGCCCGGATCGAGAACCACTACTTCACCCACGGCGGCTGGTTCGGCCCCGAACAGCTCATCCGGGACGTGGACAAGATCCGCCACATCCCCGCGGTGATCGTCCAGGGCCGCTACGACGCCTGCACTCCCATGGCGACCGCCTGGGACCTGCACCAGGCGTGGCCGGAGGCCGAGTTCCACGTGGTGGACGACGCCGGGCACGCCTACACCGAGCCCGGCATCCTCGACCGGCTCATCGCGGCGACAGACGCGTTCGCACCAGACGTACGGCAGGGGTGAACGCCCCCACCACCAGCAGGGCGAACAGCGGCGCGAGCGCGGCCCCGAGCAGGAAGCCCGCGATCACGTCGTGCGGGTAGTGCACCCCCACGAACACCCGCGAGAACGCCATGACGACGGCCAGCGGGACGACCAGCCACGCCAGGGCGCGCCAGACGAGCACGAGCGTGGCCGCCGCGCCCGCCGCGATCACCGAGTGGTTGCTGGGAAAGGACCAGTCGGTGGCCGGCGGGCAGGCCGCGATGGTCGTGGTCACGCCCCGGCAGGGCCGGTCCTCCCGTACGAGGACCTTGACGACCTCGCTCAGCACGTACGCCAGCACGATCCCGACCGGCCCGGCGATGACCAGGGCCAGATCGCGGGCCGGCGCCCGCCAGGCGCGCAGGAACGCCAGCACGAACAGCGCCGCGAACAGGAATAACCCCGCGTCGGTCCCTACCTCGGCGAGCGTGTGCAGCCACGCGGGCGTGCTGGAGGCGAAGTCGACGATGTCGCGGTACACCAGTGTCCAATCCGTGAACGGGCAGTGGACACGACCTTAAGGACTCCGGTCGTCGAGCGCCTCGACCTTATGGCGGAATGTTGGGAAAAAGTCGGCAAGATCAGCTGAGGAGCATGCTCGTGAGCTGCGCCTGGCGGCTCTCCAGCTCACCCTGGGTGATCAGCCCGCGGTCGAACGCCTCGGTGGTGGCGTCGCGCTCGGCCACGTAATAGGCGGCCATGATCTCGCTGCGGAGCGGCGTGAACCCGCGCTCCACGCAACGGGCGAAAACGGTGACCTTGCGGTCGACGGCGTCGGCGGGGACGGTGCAGGCGAGGTCGCGTTCCCGGAGCTGCTGAACCGCTTGACTGAGGGTGACCTGCCCGAGGGACCCGTTGAACGTGGTGTCAAGAGTGATCTTCACTGTCTTTGCGCCTCCGCACGTTGACAACGTTCCGCACGATGCCGCGTATTCCCTGCTCAAAGCGGGTAAGAGGGCATTCATGATCGGAGAGCACGTGATCGTCGGCTACACCGGCGAGCCGGGCGGGCGGGAGGCTCTGGCCCTGGGCGCGGCGATCACGCGGGTGACCGGCGGCGAGCTCACGGTGGCGACGATCTACCCGCCCGGGAGCCCCGGGCTGGCCGTCGAGGCGCAGGCCAACCTGGCGCACGCGGCCGAGGAGCTGGGGGACGCCCCCGCCGGATACCTCGCCTACGAGAGCCGGGGCAGCGGGCGCGGCCTCGCCGTGCTGGCCAGCCGGATGCGCGCCGACCTCGTCGTGGTCGGCTCGGCGGGCGGCGGGCAGCACGGGCGCATCGCCCTCGGCACCACCGCCGACCACCTGCTTCACCTGTCGCCGGAGGCGGTCATGGTGGCGCCCGCCCAGTACACCCCGCCCGAGGAGCCCGATCGGCTGACCCTGGCGTACGTGCACCGGCCGCAGTGCGACGCCGCCGTCGAGCGGGTGGCGCAGGCGGCGCTGCGGCTGGGGGTGCCGCTGCGGCTGATCACGTTCGACCTGCGTACCGAGGATCAGAGCAGGCTCAGGGACGACCTCGCGCTCGCCGTCCGGCTGGCGTGGGAGAGCACCGGCATCGAGGCGGAGGCGGAGGTGGCCGAGGGCCACGACGTGGCGGCGGCGATGGCGGGCGTCGAGTGGCTGCCCGGCGAGCTGCTGGTCTGCGCGGCCAGCGAGGACGCCCAGCCGCACCGGGTGTTCCTGGGCGAGCTGGCCATGAAGATGCTGCGTGCCTCCCCCTGCCCCGTCACCGTGCTGCCGAGAGGCTTCTCCTAGGCTGCTGCCCGTGCTTGTCGCGCGGGTGATCGTCGTCGCGGTGCTGGCCGCGTTGTCCAGCGTGTACGTCCTGGCGGGCGCGCCGGGGACGGCGCTGGTCTTCGCCGTGCAGTGCCTGCTCACCTTCTGGTCGCGGTCCCTGTGGCTGGTGGCGGCGCAGGCCGCGCTGGTCTGCTGGGTGACGCTGGGCTCCGGGGCGTCGGTCGTGGTGTTCGGCTTCCTGGCCGGGTCGCTGCTGGTCACCCGGCTGTGGGCGGTCGCGCCGCTGGTGGTGTTCGGCGCGGTGGTGATCGCGTACGCGCGGACCGGCGACGTGCCGCGCACGCTCGACCTGGCGGTCACCACGGTGCTGATGACGTTGATCGTCCCCGGGCTCATCCGGCTGGTGCAGCGGGTGGACGAGCTGCACGGCACCCGGCCTGCGCTGGCCGCGGCGGCCGTGGGCGAGGAGCGGCTGCGCATCGCGGCCGAACTGAACGACGGTCTCGGGCGCGGGCTGGCGGCGATCATCGCGGGCGTGCGGCGGGCCGTGGCGGCGCCGGCCGGGGCGGGCGAGGTGCTGGGCGCGGTCGTGGCGGAGGCGCGGCGGTCGCTGGCGGAGGCGCGCTCGGCGGCGGCCGGCTACCGGGCGATGTCGCTCGGGCCCGAGCTGACGACGGCCAGAGGCATGCTGGAGGCCGCCGGCGTGGCGGTGGAGGTCCGGGCCGGGCACGAGGAGCCGCTCGGGCCGGCCGGGGCGCTGCTCGCCGCGGTGCTGCGGGAGGCGGTCACCGACGTGGTCCGGCGCGGGGCGGCCCGTACGTGCGTGATCGAGACCGCCGAGGAGGGCGGCCGGGTGCTGCTCCGGATCCGCGACGACGGCCGCCGCACCGCCGAGGATGGCGACGGGCTGGCGGACCTGGCCGCCCAGGTGCGGGCCGCGGGCGGCGAGCTGACGAGCGACCTGTCCCCGCAGGGCCGCTACACCGTCCGGGCCGCGCTCCCCGCCCCCGAGGCGGCCGGTCCCGACCGGGCCGGGCTGGGGCTCGCGTCGGTGGACGTGTCGGTGTGGCTGCTGGCCGCGGTGCTCGTCGGGTTCAGCCTCAAGGCGCTGCTCCTGATCCCGCCGCACCTTCTGCTCCCGGCCGCCGCGACGCTGGCCGTGATCGTGGTGATGCAGCTCAGGTCGGTGTCCGGCCGGCACATGGCGGCCCTGTCGGTGATGGCGGTGCTCACCTTCGCGCCGATCCCGGTCTTCGGCCCGGTGTGGCTGGGCGTGGGCGGGTTCCTGGCGGGCCCAGTGCTGCTGGCCTTCCGCCCCTGGGTGGCCTGGCCGCTGGCCGGCGCGGTCGTCGCGGCCACGGGCGCGGTCACCGTCCACCTGGCCCTTCCGCTGCCCGAGGCGGTGAACGTCACGGTGAGCAACGTCGTCACCGGCCTGGTGGTCTACAGCCTGCTCCGCCTGGCCCAGCTCGCCAGGGAGCTGGAGGCGGCGAGGGAGAGCCTCGCCCGTTCCGCGGTCGTCGAGGAGCGCCTGCGCGCGGCCCGCGACCTGCACGACCTCCTGGGCCACAGCCTGGCCGCGATCCTGCTCAAATGCGAGCTGGCCCGCCGCCTGCCGCCGGAGCGCGCGCGGGCGGAGCTGGCGGACGTCCTCGCCATGGCCGAACGCGCCGAGCACGACCTGCGTGCCGTCTCCGGCGAGCACCGCGACCTCTCGCTCGCCGCCGAGGCGGACGCGGCGCGGGCGACCCTGGCCGCGGCCGGCGTCGAGGTCACGGCCGAGCTGGCCCACCCGCCGCTGCCGCCGGAGGTGGAGACCGCGCTGAGCGCCGTGCTGCGCGAGGCGGTGACGAACGTCCTGCGGCACAGCCCGGCCGCCCGCCACTGCTCCATCACCACCACCAGTGACAGCGGCCTGGTCCGGCTCGGCGTACGCAACGACGGCGCGCGCGCCGCCCCCGCCCGCCGCGGCTCCTCCGGCCTCGGCAACCTGACCACCCGCCTGGCCGCGCTCGGCGGCCATCTCTCCTCAGGCGTCGAGGACGGCTGGTTCATGCTGGAGGCCCGGGTGCGGGCGTCAGATCCAGCCGCTCTCGGTGGCGATGCGCACGGCGTCGGTACGGTTGCGCGCGTTTAGCTTCGCCACGATCGCCGTGAGGTAGTTGCGCACGGTCCCGGCCGTCAGGTGGAGCCGGGCGGCGATGTCGGGCGCGTCGGCCCCGGCCGCCGCCAGGCGGAGCACGTCGGCCTCGCGCGGCGTGAGCGGGTTGTCGGCGAGGTCCCAGGCGGTGACCGCGAGGGCCTTGTCCAGCACCCGCTCGCCGCGGGCCACCGCCTGGATGGCGGCGACCAGCTCCTCCGGCGGGGCCGTCTTCAGCAGGAACCCGCCGACCTGCGCCGCCAGCGCCCGCTTGAGATGCCCCGGCTTGCCGTAGCCGGTGAGCATGAGGGTGCGGCACGCGGGCACCCGGGCCCGGATCTCGGCGGCGGCGGCCAGCCCGTCGAGCGCGCCCGGCATGTCGATGTCGAGGACGGCCACGTCGGGCAGCCCGACGGCGGCCGCGTCCACGGCGGCCTGACCGGACTCGACCGCGGACACCACCTCCAGGTCCTCCTCCAGGTCGAGCAGGGCCGCGAGGGCGCCGCGGATCACCGCCTGGTCCTCCGCCAGCAGTACACGAATCACGGCACACCAGAGTAGGGGTGTCCGGTTCATGACGACGTCATGGGTGACCGGTGATGGCGTCTCTGGGACGCGCCGCGCCCGGCCGACAGGCTTGAGCACATGACGGACGTGGTGCGGCTGGACGCCGTGAGCAAGGTGTACGGCAAGGGACAGGGCGCGGTGGCGGCCCTGCGCGAGGTGACGACGGGCATCCCGCGCGGGACGTTCACGGCGGTGATGGGCCCTTCCGGCTCGGGCAAGAGCACGTTCCTGCACTGCGCGGCCGGCCTGGACGTGCCGTCGTCGGGCTCGGTGCGCCTCGGTGGCACGGAACTGGCGGGCATGGGCGAGACGGAGCTGACCGAGCTGCGCAGGCGCCGGGTCGGCTTCGTGTTCCAGTCGTTCAACCTGATCCCCGCGCTGGACGTGGTGGAGAACATCACTTTGCCCCTTCGGCTGGCGGGCGCCCGCGTGGACCGGGAGTGGCTGGCGGAGATCCTGCGCAGGGTCGGGCTGGAGGGCCGCGCCGGGCACCGGCCCGCCCAGTTGTCCGGCGGCCAGCAGCAGCGGGTCGCGATCGCGCGGGCGCTGGTGACGCGGCCGGAGGTGGTGTTCGGCGACGAGCCGACCGGGGCCCTCGACACGATGACCGCCCGCGAGGTGCTGGGCCTGCTGCGGGAGGTGGTCGAGAGCATGGGCCAGACCGTGGTGATGGTGACGCACGATCCGGTGGCGGCCTCGTACGCGGGGACCGTGCTGTTCCTCGCCGACGGCCGGATCGTGGACGCGATGAGCGCGCCGACCGCCGACAAGGTGGCCGAGCGCATGACCAGGATGGGGGCGTACGCGTGATCGGCCTCGCGATCAGGACCCTGCGGCACCGCAAGGGCGCCTTCGCGGGCGCGTTCGTGGCGTTGCTGTGCGCGGCGGCGCTGGTGTGCGCGTGCCTCATGCTGCTGGAGACCGGCCTGCGCGGCGCGGTCGCCCCCGAACGGTACGCGGGCACGCCGCTGGTCGTGGCCGCCGACCAGTACGTCAGGGAGAGCGTCGACAAGGGGAAGGGCAAGACGAAGACGAAGGCCAAGCCGCTGACCGAGCGCGCCTGGCTGCCCGTCTCGGCCGCCGCCGAGCTGCGGCGCGCGCCTGGCGTGTCCAAGGTGATCACGGAGGTGACGTTCCCGTTCGGCGGGTTCACCGGGCACGGCTGGGAGTCCGCGGGGCTCACGCCGTTCACGATCGCGCAAGGGCGCGAGCCGCGGGCGGCCGGCGAGGTCGTGGTGGACGCCCGCGCCGGGCTGGCGGTCGGCGACCGGCTGCGCGGGCGGCGCGTGGTGGGCGTGACCGCGCAGGCCCTGCCGAGCCAGGACACGGTCTTCCTCAGCACCGCCGAGGCGCGCGGGCTCGCGGGCCGGCCGGACCTGGTGAGCGCGGTCGGCGTCTTCGCCACGGGCGACGTGCCCCTTCCGCCGGGCGCGGTGGCCTACACCGGTGACGAGCGCGGGCGGCTGGAGTTCCTGGACGCCGAGCAGGCCAGGGTCTCGCTGATCAGCATGGGCGGCGCGCTGGCGGGGACGTCGCTGCTGGTGGCGATCCTCGTCGTGGTCGGCACGTTCGCGCTGTCGGTGCAGCAGCGGCACCGCGAGCTGGCCCTGCTGCGGGCCGTCGCCGCGACGCCGAAGCAGGTCCGCGAGCTGGTGACCGGCGAGGCGCTGCTGGTGGGCGTGGCCGCCGGGGCGCTCGGGGCGGGCGCGGGTGTCGGGCTCGGGGTGTGGCTGCACGCCACGTTCGTGGCGCTCGGGACCACTCCGGCGAACCTGCGGCTGGTCGTCAGCCCGTTCCCGCCGCTGGTGGCGTTCCTGGCCACGCTCGGGGCCGCGCTGGCGGCGGCGCGGGTGTCGGCCCGGCGGATCACGCGCATCCGGCCGGTGGAGGCGCTCGGCGAGGCCGCGCTGGACCGGGGGCGGCTCCCGTGGTGGCGGGCCGTGGCCGGGACGGCCTGCCTGGCGGGCGGGGTGGTGCTGGCGCTGGTGCTGTCGGGGCTGCGGACCGAGGCCGCGGCCACGCCGGTGACGATGCTGACGGCGCTGGTGTGGACGGTCGCCGTGACGCTGCTCGGGCCGCTGCTCGCGCGGGCGGCCGCGCGGGTGCTGCCGCTGCGGGCGGCCGGGGTGAGCGGCTACCTGGCCGCGCGCAACCTGCGGGCCACACCCCAGGGGCTGGCCTCGGTGCTGTCGCCGCTGACCCTGCTGGTGGCCATGACGTGCACGATCCTGTTCGCCCCCGCCACGGTGGGGCAGGCGGCGCTGGAGCAGGCCGGCGCGGGGCTGCGGGCCGGCTACGTGGTGGCGGGCGCGGACGCGGCGGCGCTCGCCGAGGTGCCCGGCGTCGAGGCGGTCACCCCGGTGCTGCGCACGACGGTCCGGGTCGGGCTGGACAAGTTCTCCGCCCAGGCGCTCGCCTACGACCCGCGCACCGTGGACCTGGGCGTCACCGCGGGCTCGATGGACGGCTTCGGCGCGAAGGGCGTCGCGGTCAGCACGGCGGCCGCCGCCCGGCTCGGGATCGGCGTCGGCGACCCGCTGCGGCTCACGCTCGGCGATGGCACCCCCGCGCGGCTCACGGTGGCCGCGCTCTACGCCCGCGGGCTCGGTTTCGGCGAACTCACCCTGCCGTACGAGCTGGTCCCCGGGCACGTGGACGACCCCTCGGGCGCCCTGCTCGTGTCGGCGCCCACGCTGGGCGCGGGCGCGCTCGCGGCGGCGCTGCCGGACGGCGCGGAGCTGTCCGGCGCCTCCGGGAACACCGGCGCCTCGGGGAACGCGGTGCCGGGCGGCGGCGCGAACCAGCAGGCCACGCTCGTCGCGCTCGGGCTGATCATCGCCTTCACCGCGATCGCCGTGGTCAACACCGTGGCCATGGCGACCTCGGGGCGGGTCAGGGAGCTGGCGGCGCTGCGCCTGGCGGGCACCACGAAGCGGCAGGTGCTGCGCATGCTGCGGCTGGAGACGCTGGGCGCGGCGCTGGTGGCGGCGGTGCTGGGCACGGGGATCGCGCTGGTCACGCTGGCGGCGTTCGGGGCGGGCATGACGGGGTCGGCGGTGCCGTACGTGCCGGTGGGGACGTACGCGCTGGTGATCGCCGCCGCGACCGGCCTGGCCCTGCTCGCCACCTCCGTCCCGGCCCGGCTGACGCTGCGGGTGCGGCCGGCCGCCGCCGTGTCGTCCCGCTGAAGGGCCGCGAGGGCGGCCCTTCAGCGGCGTCAGGCCCCGCGCAGGACCCGCTCGTACAGCTCCAGGTAGCGCTCGCCCATCACCGACGGCGAGAAGCGGCGGCGGGCCTCCGCGCGGCACTCCTCGGGATCGATCTCGTCGATCCGCAGCAGCCACTCGGCCAGCTCCTCCTCGGTGTCGGCGAGGAAGCCGGTGCGGCCGTGGTCGATGATCTCCGGCAGGCAGCCGCGGCGCAGCCCGACGGGCGGCACGCCGAGCGCCAGTGCCTCGACGACGGCGGTGCCGCCCGGCTCGTCCCACTGGATGGGGAAGAGCGCGGCCCGCGCCGAGGCGTAGAGCCGGTCGCGCTCCTCGCCGCCCACCGAGCCGACCCACTTCACGAGGTCGTGGTCCAGGTACGGGGTCACCTGGTCGAGGTGGTAGCGCACGTCGGGGTGGCCGTGCAGCGGATGGTCGGGGTCCTGGGCGACGGCGTCCAGCTCGGCCTGGCTGTCCCGGCCGCTGACCGGCCCGGCCAGCACCAGCGGCAGCCCGAGCTTCTGGCAGACGCGGGCCGCCACGTGCTGCCCCTTGAGCCCGCAGACGCGGCCCATGACGATCAGGTGCTCGCCGCGCTCGGCCTCGACCCGCCGGCCGGCGAGCGGCGTCGCCAGGTGGATCGCGCCGAGCGAGGCGGCGCGCAGGGCCTCGGGGGCGCGGGCGAGCTGCGACTCCGAGACGCCGTTCACCTTGATCGAGGACGGGAACGCGCCGTAGAAGTGGGGATGTTTGCGCAGGTCCCAGTGGAGGGTGTGGAGGACGGGCGGCCCGCCGTACGCCGCCAGCACCGCCGGGCCCACCACCTCCAGGTGGTCGTGGACGAGGTCGATGTCGTCGCGCCCGCGCAGCTCGGCGACGATGCGCGCCTGGTGCGCGTGCGCGATGCCCATGACCTGGTTGTACGGCTTCTGCAGCTCGCCGAACTGACCGTCGTCGAAGACGCTGATCAGCTCGTCCACCTCCAGGTCGCTGCTCCCGACGGTGGCGAGGACCACCTGCACCCCGCGCTCGCGCAGCGCGGGCACCAGCGTGGCGACGACGTTCTCGATGCCCCCGTAGCCGGGGGGCGGGACGGTGAGCCACGGTCCCGCGTTCATGAGGACCTTCACGCCGGATCCTCCTCCAGCACGGAAGCGAGCGGGGGGCGCTCGGCCACGGCCACGTCCACCAGGCCGGCGTCGCCGTCGAGGCCCCACTGCAGCAGCGTGTGGGCGGGCGGCTCGGACGCCATCACCCGGCCCTGCCGCTCCAGGCGGGACCAGGCGGTGTGCATGATCTGGCCGGCCATCCGGCCGAGGGCGCTCATGTCCTGGTGGGTGTGGGTACGGTGACCGAGGTCGACCTGGGCCATGGCGTCCAGCCCGACGAGGTCGAGCAGGTCCACCAGCAGGCCGAACTCGACGCCGTACTCGGTCACGAAGGGCACCTGTTCGAGCACGGAGCGGCGGGCGGCGTACTCGCCGCCGAGCGGCTGGGCGAATCCGGCCAGCTCGGGCCAGAACATGTTGATGAGCGGCCGCGCGACCAGCTCGGTGACGCGGCCGCCGCCGCCCCGCTGGGGGACGCCGTCCGCGCCGATGTAGGGCCGCTCGTAGGTGGCCTTGACGAAGTGGACGCCATCGTCCACCAGCAGCGGCCCGACCAGGCCCGTGACGTAGTGCGGGCCGAAGCTGCGCAGGTCGGCGTCCACGAACACGACGATGTCGCCGCTGCTGGCGGCGAGCCCCTTCCACAGGGCCTCCCCCTTGCCGGTCAGCGGGGGCAGGTGGGAGAGCACGTCGTTCTGCGCCACGACGCGGGCGCCCGCCGCGCGGGCCCGCTCGGCGGTCGCGTCGGTGGAGTTGGAGTCGACGACGAGGATCTCGTCGACGAGGGGCGCCCGCTCGACGAGCTCCCTGCGGATGACGGTGACGATGTCGCCGACCGTGTCCTCCTCGTCGCGAGCAGGCAGGACGACGCTCACCGTGGTGGTTCCCTTGACCAGCATCAAGGCGTCGACGGGCCATTCGGCGGCAGTGCTCGAATGAGGGCCGTACCACTCCTGGATCCTGGATAAGGCTCGTACATCTGTTTTCATGCAGTT
Organism: Nonomuraea sp. LP-02; assembly: GCF_036289125.1. Classification (NCBI taxonomy): domain Bacteria; kingdom Bacillati; phylum Actinomycetota; class Actinomycetes; order Streptosporangiales; family Streptosporangiaceae; genus Nonomuraea; species Nonomuraea sp. LP-02. Next base: position 4,823,262 of record NZ_JAXCLK010000001.1, read on the forward strand.
GGCCCCGTTCTCATGAGGACCCGCAACCTGCCCGTTCTATGCGCCTTCGAACATCTTTGTTTGATAGCAACTGAACGTGGCATATGCGGGGTTGTGTCCCCACTGACCCGAGTCGGCATCGTAGGTGCCGGAAATGTTGCCGCCCGTCACGCAGACGTCCTGTCCGGATTCTCCGATGTCACGATCGCCGGGATCGCCGACACGGATCTCGCCAAGGCCGAGGCTCTCGCCTCACGGCATGGCTCCCCCGCCTATGGCAGCCACGCGGACCTGCTCAGTGCCGGCCGTCTCGATGCGGTCTATGTTTGCGTGCCTCCTTTCGCGCACGGTAACCCCGAACTGGACGTTTTGTCGTCTGACCTCCCGCTTTTCGTGGAAAAACCACTATCTTTGGACCTCCGAACCGCGGAAACCATCGCGGCCGAAATCGACCGCAGGTCCCTTCCGTCCGCGGTCGGCCATCACTGGCGCTATCTCGACCTCCTCGACCGGGCCACGGAACTGCTGGCCGGCCGCCCCGTACGGCTCGCGATCGGCCACTGGCTGGACAAGGTCCCGCCGGTCGGCTGGTGGCTGCGGCGCGACCTGTCCGGCGGCCAGGTCGTCGAGCAGGCCGTGCACGTCCTGGACCTGGCGCGGGTGCTGGTCGGCGAGGTCACGATGGTGCACGCGGTGGCCTCGGGCGAGGCCACCGACGGCGAGGTGGACCGGGCGGGCGCCGCCGTCCTCCGCTTCGCCGGCGGCGCGGCCGGAATGCTCGCCACCTCCTGCCTGCTCACCCGCAAGCACCGGGTGGGCCTGGAGGTCTGCGCCGACGGCATCGCGCTGGAGCTCACCGAGACCCACCTGGTCGTGGACGGCGAGCGGGTGATCGAGGACGACGGCCACGCGAAGACCCGGGTGGACCGCGCGTTCATCGACGCCGTGCAGGGCAAGGACGCGGACGTGCGGGCCACGTACCGCGAAGCCCTGCGGACCCACCGGCTGGCCCTGGCCCTCGCCCGGTCGGCCGCCGAAGGAGGGCCGGTGACGCTCGATGGGTGAGGTGCTCACGATCGAGGCTCCCGGCAAGGTCTCGCTCGCCGAGGAGAAGCTGCCCGAGCTCCCCGAAGGCGGGTTCAGGGTGGCGACGACGCACAGCGGCGTCTCCGCCGGGACCGAGCTGACCTACGTCAAGGGCGACAACCCCTACCTGAACGCCACCTTCGACCGCGAGCTCGGCCTGTTCGTCCCGGGCACGCCGTCGATCGAGTACCCGGTCCGCGGCATCGGCTACATGCAGGTCGGCCTGGTGGTGGAGACCAGGACCGCGGCCGTGCGCGAGGGCGCGCGGGTCGCCATGGCCTACGGGCACCGCACCGCGTACGTCGCCGACCCGCTCACCGACCGCTTCGTCGAGCTGCCCGACGACCTCGACCCGCTGCTCGGCATCTACGTCGCCCACATGGGCCCCATCTGCGCCAACGGCCTGCTGCACGCCGCCCACGACCTGTACGGCCCGGCCGCGCGGCACCTCGGCGACGGCGTGAGCGGCCGCCGGGTCGTGGTCGTCGGCGCGGGCGTGGTCGGCCTGCTGGTGGCCTGCTTCGCGATGCACGGCGGCGCGGCCGAGGTCGTCGTCGTGGACGAGACCCCGGCCAGGCTGGAGGTCGCCGCGGCCCTGGGCGCGGACGTCCTGGCCGTTCCTGACGACGCCGACGACCCGGCGGTGACGCTGAAGCAGCGCTGGCGGCACGGCCCGCAGGACCGGGGCGCGGACGTGGTGTTCCAGTGCCGCGGCCGGGCCCGCGCGCTCGCCCTCGGGCTGCGCCTGCTCCGCCCCCAGGGCACGCTGGTGGACCTGGCCTTCTACACCGAGGGCGCGGGCGAGGTGCGGCTCGGCGAGGAGTTCCACCACAACGGCCTGTCGGTGCGCTGCGCGCAGATCGGCCGGGTGCCGCGCGGGCTGGCGCACGCCTGGGACAGGGAGCGGCTGTCGTACGAGACGATCGGCCTGCTCAGGGAGTGGGGCCCGCTGCTACGCCGGCACCTGGTCACCGATGTCGTCGGCTTCCGTGACGCTCCCCTGCTCCTCGGCGACCTCGCCGCCCGCCGGCGTCAGAGCCTCCAGGCCGTGCTCCGCCACGAGGTCGAGGAGGAGGGCGGCTGACCAGCTGAAGTCCGAGCAGCCGTGGCCACGCAGCGTGAACGGGTCGAAGTACTCCCGAAAGCCGGACCGGGTGATCACCCGGACGATCCCCTCGGCGACCGGCCGGGCCAGCTCGGGGCGGTGCTCGCTGAGCCCCTGCCAGATCAGCCAGCTCAGGTTGACCCAGCTCGGCCCGCGCCAGTAGCGCACCGGGTCGAAGCCGGGCGCGGCCGGCGAGAAGCTGGGCAGCACGCCGTCCTTGAGCGCGAACCGGTCGAGCGCGGTCGAGATCAGCCTCTCGACCACGTCGCCCGGCAGGCCGGGCAGCAGGAGCGGGGTGAGGCCGGCGGCGCTGTCGGAGCGGATCACCTGGCCGGCGACCAGGTCGCGGGGCTGGAAGAGCGCGCCGTCCCACAGGTGCTCGACCATGGCGGCGGTGACAGCGGCGGCCTCGCGCCGGTGCGGCTCGGGGTCGAGGCCGAGCTCGGCGGCGATCAGCGCGAGCACGTGCTCGGCCTGGCCGTAGGCGGCGTTGAACAGCGGGTCCTCGACCTGGAACGCGCCGGGGCTGCGGTAGCCGGAGTCGCGGTAGGCCCTGGCGAGGGCGACGTAACGCTCGTAGTCGCGGTCGGTGGGCCGCTCGTCGGCGTCGACGGTGCTGAGGTCGCGCCGGACGTAGCCGGTGGGGCGGTCCTGCACCGCCTGCAGCGGCTGGTCCCAGGCCGGGCTGTTGTCCATGCCCGACTCCCAGGGGTGCACGATCGAGATCAGGCCCTCGGGCGAGCGCCGGGCCGTGCGCAGGAACTCCTGCTGGGCCACGAGCCGGGGGTAGACGCGGCGCAGGAACGCCGGGTCGGGCTCGGCCAGGTGGGTCTTCCACGCGGCCAGCGCGTGCACCGGCGGCTGGACGATGCCGGAGGTCGCGGTGCCGGACGGCGCGCGGACCTGCCAGAAGTCGGGGCCGGGGAAGTAGGCGCCCTCGGCAACCCGGGGGTTGAACACGATGTGCGGCACCCGGCCGTCGCGCCACTGCGCGCCGAGGAGGCTGAGCAGCTCGGCCCGGCCGCGCCGCGGCGACCAGCGCGAATGGCCGATGGCGATGAAGGCGGAGTCCCAGCTCCACTGGTGGGGGTACAGGCGGCGGGAGGGGACCGTGTGGTTGCCGTCCCAGTTCGACACCAGGACGCGCACGGCCTCGCGCGGGATCACAGGAACTTCCGTACGAACGCGGCGGTCTGCGGGAGCACGACCTCGGGCTCGCCGCGCAGGCGGCATTCGAGCGCGAGGTAGCCGTCGTAGCCGTAGGCGTCGAGGGTGGCGAGCTGGGCGCCCCAGTCGAGGTGGCCGGTGCCCGGCTGGTGCCGGTTGGACTCGCTGATCTGCATGTGGGCGAGGTAGGGGGCGGCCTCGGCCAGCGCGCGGCAGGGGTCGTCCTCCTCGATGTTCATGTGGTAGGTGTCGCCGACGACCCTGATGGAGTCCATGGCGCAGTACGAGACCGCGTCGGCGAGGGTGTTGACCATGTGGTTCTCGTACCGGTTGAGCGGTTCGAGCATGATCAGCACGCCGTTGCGCTGCGCGTGCTCGCCGAGGACGCCGAGCGCCTCGGTCAGCACCTCGCGGTCCTGCTCGGCGCTGCGCGGCGGCTCGAACGGCGGCAGCCGGAGCGAGAACTGGCCCCAGGAGGCGGGGGTCATGACGCCGATGCCGCCGAGCTCGCCGATGACGGTGAGCTGCGAGCGGAGCTGCTGGATCGCGTCCTTGCGCTTGGCGGGGTCGAAGTCGCCGATGAAGTGCGGCATGTCCACGCAGACGGTCGGCATGACGACGCCGTCGGCCAGCGCCCGCTTGAGCTCGGTGAGGCGGCCGGCGAAGTGGAAGTCGCCCTTGCCGCGCAGCTCGATCGCGTCGAAGCCGGCCTCGACGGCGAAGGCGAACTTCTCCTGCAGGGAGCGGCCGGGCAAGAGTTGCTCCTGGACGGCGAGCTTCACGGTCACTCCTCGAATCGGAAGATGAGCTGGAGCACCTCGGACTGGTGCTTGTCGAGCAGGTCGAACGCCTCGGCCGCCCGCTCGACGGGGACGACGTGGGTGATCAGCTCGGCGACCTCGACCTCGCCGCGGTGCACGAGCTCCATGAAGGTGCGCTGCAGGCGTTCGACGTCCCAGCGGTGGCTGAGCCACGAGGCGACGCCGCCGATCTGGGAGGAGACGAGCTGCACCTGGTTGTGGTGGAACTCCTCGCCGAGCCGCAGCCCGACGCCGTCGCCCTGGTAGAACCCGGCGGCCACGACCCGGCCGCCCTTGCGTACGGTCCTGATGGCCTCGTGCAGGCCGAGGTGGGTGCCGCTGAGCTCGATGACGGTGTCGGCGCCCGCGACGCGCTTGCGCGTGAACTCGGCGACGGAGCCGGCGCGCACGTCGAAGGTCTCGGCCGCGCCGAACCTCCTGGCCAGCTCCAGCCGGTCGGGGATGGCGTCGGCGGCGACCACGCGGGCGCCGCTGAGCACGGCGAGGCGGGTGGCCAGCAGGCCGATGACGCCCTGGCCGAAGATCGCGACCTGGTCGCCGAGGTGGATGTCGGCGGCGTGCACGGCGTTGAGCGCGATGGCGCCGACGCGGGCGAAGACGCCGCCGAGCGGGTCGGCGCCGGGCGGCAGCACGTGGCCGACCAGCTTCTCGGCCGGGACGACGGCCTCGGCCCGGTGGCCCCAGATGCCCCAGACGAGGCTGCCGACGGGCGGGTCTGCAACGTCGGGCGCCGCTTCCACCACCTCGCCGACCTCCTGGTAGCCCCAGCCGGTCAGGGGGTAGGCGTGCGTGCTGCCCTCGACGAAGAGGCGGCGCTCGGTGTCCCACTTGCGGTTGAGGTAGGGGTTGGTTCCGCGGTAGGCGGTGAGCTCGGTGCCTGCCGAGACGCCTGAGTAGATCGTCCGGACCCGGACGGAGCCGGGGACGATTTCGGCGGGAGCTTCCAGGCCGACGCGGACACGGCCCGGCTCCTCGAACGTGATGACGCGCATTCCCCACACTTACGCTTAATGATCAAACAGAAGTAGAAGCTTTATTGGTCTTTTGCACACGATAGTTGCGCCCGTAACCGGCGTAAGTCTACGGCTTCCGCGCGATGCGGCTGAGGTCATTGGGGTTTCTGACCGCGTGTCTTGTGGAAAGCGACCTTACCGGTCCCGGCGTGGCCTGGCGGACGTTGCGGCGACTGCTCCCGGGGTAAGGGCGGCATATCCCCAAACGGAGGTGCGTGCAATGCCGAAGAAGGTTACCGCCGTCCTCTCCGCCGCCCTGCTGGTGACCGCCACACTGACCGCCTGCGGCAACGGCGGCGAGGAGCAGGGCGCGGCCCCCAAGATCACGGTGTGGACCGAGGAGAACCTTGAGGACCGCATGGCGGTGCAGAGGCAGATCATCGCCGAGTTCACCAAGAAGACCGGCATCCAGGTGGAGCTGGTGGGCGTCGCCGAGGACCAGTTCAGCCAGACCGTCACCGCCGCGGCCGCCGCCGACGACCTGCCCGACGTCATCGGGGCGCTGCCCCTCGCCTCGGTACGGGAGCTGGAGGCCAACGACCTGCTCGACACCGAGACGCCCGGCAGGATCGTGGACCGGCTCGGCCGGGACACCTTCTCCCCCCGCGCCCTGGAGCTCGACACGGCGGACGGCAAGCTGCTGGCCGTGCCGAGCGACGGATGGGCGCAGTTGATCCTCTACCGCAAGGACCTGTTCGAGAAGGCCGGGCTGCAGCCGCCGGACACGTACGAGGCGCTGGAGGCCGCCGCGCGGAACCTGAACACCGGCGGGACGGCGGGCATCACGCTGGCGATCGCGCCGAAGGACTCGTTCACGGCGCAGAGTTTCGAGCACGTGGCGCTGGCGAACGGGTGCCAACTGGTCGACAATTCCGGAAATGTCGTTCTTAATTCGCCACCATGCGTCAAAGCATTCGAGTTCTATGCGAACCTGGCCAAAAATTACTCGGTCAAGGGCAAACAGGACGTCGACACCACGAGAGCCACGTACTTCTCCGGCAAGGCGGCCATGATGATCTGGTCGTCGTTCATCCTGGACGAGCTGGCCGGACTCAGGAAGGACGCGCTGCCGAGCTGCCCCGAGTGCCGCAAGGACCCGGAGTGGCTGGCCAGGAACACCGGCATCGTCACCGCGCTCAAGGGCCCCGACGGGAGCGCCCCCGCACAGTACGGCGAGATCGTCTCGTGGGCCGTCACCCGTGACGCGGCCAAGGAGCCGGCGAGCGCGTTCGTGACGTACATGATGGACGAGGGCTACGCGCGCTGGCTCGGCATGGCCCCCGAGGGCAAGTTCCCCACCAGGACGAACTTCGCCGAGCAGTGGGACAAACTGCCCGCCGGCGTCGACACCAAGAAGCCGCTGGCGGAGATCTACCCGGCCGACGTGCTCACCACCCTGCGCGAGAGCCCCGATACCTTCGCCCGCTGGGGCATCCCCCAGGGCCAGGGCAAGCTGGTCGGCGCCACCATGGGCGAGCTGCCGGTGCCGAAGGCGCTGAGCGCGCTGGTCGACGGCTCGCTCACCCCGCAGGCCGCCGCCGACCAGGCCAAGGCCGACGTCGAGTCCATCAAGCGCGGGATCAGAGAGTGACCCGGACTCCTGCCCGCACCCTGCGGCAGCAGGAGGGCCGGGCCGGACTGTCGCTGATCTCGCCGACGCTCGTCATCACGCTGGTCGTGGTGGTGCTGCCGCTGCTGTGGGCGATCATGCTGGCGTTCCAGGACGCCCGGCTGATCAACATCCGGCGGACCGGCGTCTTCGGCCACTACACGCTGGAGAACTTCGGCTACGTCGTCTCCGAGCCGGGTTTCTGGTCGTCGCTGGTCAACACGCTCGTCTACACGGTGGCGGGCACCGGGCTGTCCATCGTGATCGGGCTGGTGGCGGCGCTGGCGCTGCGCGACAGGTTCCGGGGGCGGACGCTGGTGCGGGCCTCGATCCTCATCCCGTACGTGGCACCCGTCGTGGCCGTGGCGTTCCTGTGGGAGACGATGCTCAACCCGCAGTACGGCATCGTCAACACCTGGCTGCGGGAGCCGATCGCCTTCCTCACCCAGGCCAAGGGCGAGTTCCTGGGCGTGCAGGTGCCGGTGGCGCTGCTCACGGTGATCGCGTTCGAGGCGTGGCGGTACTTCCCGTTCGCGTTCCTGTTCATCCTGGCCCGGCTCCAGGCCCTGCCGGCCGAGCTGGACGAGGCCGCGGTGGTGGACGGCGCGACGCCGACCCAGCGCTTCCGTTACGTGATCATGCCGCAGCTCTGGCGTACGGTCGCGCTGCTGTCGGTGCTGCGCTTCGTGTTCACCTTCACCAAGTTCGACGACGTCTACCTGCTGACCGGCGGCGGGGCCGGCACCGAGGTGGTCAGCGTGCGGGTCTACAACTTCCTGACCTCGCGCGACGACATCGGGGCCGCGGCCGCGCAGGCCCTCGTCCTCGCCGTGTTCCTGGTCGTCTTCCTGGCCATCTACCTGCGGTTCTTCGCGGGAGGCGAACGTGAGCAGAGATAGGTTCGAGCGCGGGCTGCTGCGGGTGCTGAAGCCGGTGGTGATCCTGGTGCTCTTCCTGGCCACCGCCTTCCCGTTCCTCTACATGGTGACGCTGTCGGTCCGCGACATCCAGGAGCTCATCCTGGACCCGGGCTCGATCTGGCCGGAACGGTTCACCCTCGACACCTACGTGGACGTCCTGACCAGGCAGGGCTTCCTGACGTTCATGCGCAACAGCGCGATCGTGGCCGTCGCGTCGGTGGCGGTCACGCTGCTGATCTCGATCCCGGGCGCGTACGCGGTGGCGCGGCTGCGCTTCTTCGGCCGGCGGCAGGTGCACTTCCTGTTCCTCGCGGTGTACCTGTTCCCGGCGATCGTGCTGGCCATCCCGCTGTTCGTGCTCTTCACCATGCTCGGGCTGCGCGGGTCACTGGCGGGCTTGATCCTCGTGTATATCGCGCAAACCGTGCCCGTCACGGTATACATGCTCCGCAACTACTTCGAGACCGTGCCGCAGAGTGTGGAGGAGGCGGCCGCGATCGACGGGTGCACGAGACTGTCGACCATCTGGCGCGTGGTGCTGCCGCTGTCGAAGCCCGCGCTGATGGCCACCGGACTCTATGTCTTCATGATCGCCTGGAACGAGTTCCTGTTCGCCCTGCTCTTCCTGGTGGACAAGCGCGAGAGCTGGACGGTCTCCCTCGGGCTGTCCCAGCTCGCGGGCAGCATCGAGATCCCGACGACGGTCCTGATGGCGGGATCGGTGGTCCTCACGCTGCCGATCGTGATCGTGTTCTTCGCCAGTGAACGCCTGCTGACCGAAGGGCTGACGGCTGGAGCAGAGAAGGGATAGCACGCATGCTGACGGCAGGGCAGATCCTCCAGCTCATCCGGAACGGCACCTGCCGGACGCGCAAGGAACTCATCGAGCACACCGGCCTGTCCCGTTCGACCGTCACCGACCGGGTCGACCGGCTCATCGACGCCGGCTACATCCACGAGTCCGGCGTCGGGGCGTCCGGGGGCGGGCGACCGCCCTCGGTCCTCGACGTGGACGCCGGTCGGCGCCTGATGCTCGTCGCCGACCTCGGCGCCATCCACGCGCGGGTGGCGCTCACCGACCTGGCGGCCCGCCCGCTCGGCGAGGAGAGCGCCGGCCTGCGCATCGACCTCGGCCCCGAGGCGGTGCTGTCGTGGGTGCGCGAGAGCTTCCAGCGGTTACTGGACCGGGCCGGCCGGCCGCGGAGCGACGTGTGCGGCATCGGGATCGACCTGCCCGGCTCCGTCGACCACGTCAGCGGGCGGGTGATCCGCTCCTTCCTCATGCCCGGCTGGGACGACTTCCCGGTGGGCGAGGCCGTCGGCGCGGGCTACGACGTGCCGATCCTGGTCGAGAACGACGCCAACGCGATGGCGCTGGGCGAGTGGTGGTCGTCCTGGCGGGAGAGCCACGCGCTGGTCCTCGTCAAGGTCTCGACCGGCATCGGCACCGGCATCGTGCTCGACGGCCAGATCTACCGCGGCGTCGAGGAGGCCGCGGGCAACATCGGGCACGTACGCATCCGTGAGGGCGACGACCGCGTGTGCACCTGCGGCTCGCGCGGCTGCGTGGCCTCGCTGGCGAGCGGGCGGGCCCTCGCCGCCGACCTCGGCCAGGAGTCCAGCCTGGACGTGGTCCGGCTGGTGCAGGCGGGCGACCCTGCGGCCATCGCCCGCACCCAGGAGGCCGGGCGCACGCTCGGCGTGGTGCTGGCCACGGCGGTCAGCCTGCTCAACCCGGCCGTGCTGGTGCTGGCCGGGGACATGGCCGAGACGCGGGAGCACTATCTGACCGGGATCCGCGAGGTCGTCTACCGGCGGAGCCTGCCGTACACGACGAGGAACCTGGAGATCGTCACCTCGTCGCTGGGCGGCCGGGCGGGGGTCACCGGGATGGCGGTGATCGTGATGGAGCACGTGCTCTCCGCCGCCGCCGTGGACGCCGCCCTGCGGCCCAAGCCGGCCTAGCTGACGCCCAGGGCGCGCGGGAGCGCGCGGGCGGCCTCGGTCAGCGACGGGCCGTACCACGTGAGCAGCCGCCCGCTGACCAGCGCGCAGTCGAGTCCGGGGAAGCACTCGGGGCCGTCGTCCGCCGCGAAGGCGTAGGGCTCGTCGGGCAGGACCACGAGGCCGGGCCGGCGCGCCACCAGCTCGGCGAGCGGGACCTTGGGATAGCGCTCGGCGTGGCCGGCGTAGAGGTTGTCCACGCCGAGGCGGCGGAGCACGTCGCCGGCGAAGGTGTCGCGGCCGACGACCATCCAGGGCCGCCGCCAGATCGGGACGATCGCCGTGCGCCGGCCGGCCGGGGCGGGCCGCCGCCAGGACTCCTCCGCCGCGTCCAGCCAGGCCGGGCGGGCGGTGCGGCAGGCGTGCACGAACATCCGCTCCAGCGAGGAGAACGCCTGCTCCAGCGTCTCGATCCTGGTGACCCACACGGCGAGCCCGGCCGCGCGCAGCGCCTCCAGGTCGGCCGGGCGGTTCTCCTCGGCGTTGGCCAGCACCACGTCGGGCCGGAGCCGGACGATCGCCTCCAGGTCGGGGTTCTTGGTGCCGCGCACCCTGGCCACGTCGAGGTCGGCGGGGTGTGAGCACCAGTCGGTCGCGCCCACCAGGGCTCCGGGCAAGGTCGCCGCCACCGCCTCGGTCAGCGACGGCACCAGGGACACGATCCGCCGCACGGTCTCCGGCACCGTCACCGGGACGCCGATGTCATCCATAAGGCTCCCTTTCTGTCGGCGGATGTCCGTAGAATCGGGACCGATGATGATCAACTCCTGATCGGGGGTACGGCGGTTGGACCAGAAGTCCCTCGGCTTCGATCCGCACACGCCCAACGTAGCCCGGCTCTACGACTACTACCTCGGGGGCAAGGACCACTTCCCGGCCGACCGCGAGGCGGCCGAGCGGGTCCTCCGGGTGGCTCCGGAGACGCGGGCCGCGGCGCGGGCCAACCGCGCCTTCCTGGGCCGGGCGGTGCGCCATCTCGCCGAGGCGGGCATCCGGCAGTTCCTGGACATCGGCACGGGGCTGCCGGCGCAGGACAGCGTGGACCAGGTCGCCGCCAAGGTGGCCCCCGACTCGCGGGTCGTCTACGTCGACCTCGACCCGGTCGTGCTGGTGCACGCGCGGGCGCTGCTGTGCGGCCGGCCCGGCACCGTCGTGGTGCAGGGCGACCTGCGCAAGCCCCGCGACATCATCGACCATCCCGAGGTGCTCGGGGCGATCGACTTCAGCCGGCCGGTGGGCGTGCTGCTGGTGGCGGTCATGCACTTCGTGGCCGAGGCCGACCGGCCGCGGGAGATCCTCGCGACCCTGCGCGAGGCGATGGCCCCCGGCAGCTACCTCGTGCTCTCCCACGGAGTTCTCGACGCCTCCGGCCCGCGGCGCGCAGCCGCCCAGCGCGCCGCCGAGGTCTACGAACGCTCGAACGCGCCGCTCACGCTGCGTGAGCGGGGACGCATCCTGGAGTTGTTCGACGGGTTCGCGCTGGAGGACCCCGGCCTGGTCTGGCTCCCGGAGTGGCATCCGGAGCCGGCCGACACCGTCGACTTCGTCGCGGCCCCCGAAGCCTCGCTCGCCCTGTGCGGCGTCGCCAGGAAGCTCTAGGACGCCGCACCGGGTGAGCACGCCCGCCTACTTGAGCGCGGCGAGCGCGCTGTCGTAGTCGGGCTCCTGCGTGATCTCCGGGACGAGCTCGGAGTAGACCACGTTGTTGTCGCCGTCGAGCACGACGACCGCGCGGGCGGCCAGGCCAGCGAGCGGCCCCGACTCCTGCGCCACGCCGTAGTCCCGCAGGAACTCGCGGCCGCGCATGAGCGACAGCATGGTCACGTTGTCCAGCCCCTCCGCGCCGCAGAACCGCTTCTGCGCGAACGGCAGGTCGGCCGAGACGCACAGCACCTTCACGTCCGGGTGCTCGGCGGCCACCTCGTTGAAGCGGCGCACCGAGGCCGCGCAGACGCCGGTGTCGACGCTCGGGAAGATGTTGAGCACCTTGGTCGACGCGCCGAGGTCCGCCAGCGACAGCTCGGCGAGGTCGCCGCCGACCAGCCGGAAGTCAGGGGCGCTGTCGCCCGGCTTCGGGAAGGTGCCTCCCACGGTGATCGGGTTGCCCTTGAAGGTGACGTCGGACATGAAAAAGCCTCCTGAATACCGATGTTTCCCCGATCGCCGATCCTACGACGGCTCACACGTTGCGCCGGTACTGGCCACCCGCCTCGAACAGGGCCTCGGTGATCTGCCCGAGCGAGCAGTGCCTGGCCGCCTCCATGAGCACCGCGAAGGCGTTCTCGTCCGACATCGCCGCCTCGCGCAGCCGGGCGAGCTGCCGGGGGGCCTCCTCCCGGTGGCGCTCGTGGAAGGCGCGCAGCCGGTCGAGCTGCGACTGCTTCTCCTCCTCGGTGCCCCGGGCCAGCTCCAGCTGGTGCGGCGCCGGCTCGTCGCCGTCCTCCTTCGTGAACGTGTTGACGCCGACGATCGGCAGCGAGCCGTCGTGCTTGCGCATCTCGTACAGCATGGACTCGTCCTGGATGCGGCCGCGCTGGTAGCCGGTCTCCATCGCGCCGAGCACGCCGCCGCGGTCCGACAGCCGCTCGAACTCGGCCAGCACCGCCTCCTCCACCAGGTCCGTCAGCTCCTCGACGATGAACGAGCCCTGCAGCGGGTTCTCGTTGCGCGCGAGGCCCCATTCGCGGTTGATGATGAGCTGGATCGCCATCGCGCGGCGGACCGAGTCGGCCGACGGGGTGGTGACGGCCTCGTCGAAGGCGTTGGTGTGCAGGCTGTTGCAGTTGTCGTAGACCGCGATGAGCGCCTGCAGGGTGGTGCGGATGTCGTTGAAGTTCATCTCCTGGGCGTGCAGCGACCGGCCCGAGGTCTGGATGTGGTACTTGAGCTTCTGCGAGCGCTCGCCGGCGCCGTAGCGCTCGCGCATGGCGATCGCCCAGACGCGGCGGGCCACCCGGCCGAGCACGCTGTACTCGGGGTCCATGCCGTTGGAGAAGAAGAACGACAGGTTCGGCGCGAAGTCGTCCACCTTCATGCCCCTCGCCAGGTACGCCTCCACGTAGGTGAAGCCGTTGGCGAGGGTGAAGGCGAGCTGGCTGATCGGGTTCGCCCCGGCCTCGGCGATGTGGTAGCCGGAGATCGAGACCGAGTAGAAGTTGCGCACGCCGTTGCGGATGAACCACTCCTGGATGTCGGCCATCATCCGCAGGCTGAACTCGGTGGAGAAGATGCAGGTGTTCTGGCCCTGGTCCTCCTTCAGGATGTCGGCCTGCACCGTGCCGCGCACGGTGGCGAACGTGCGCGCGGCGAGCTCGCGGTCCTCGCGCTCGTCGGGCTCGCGGCCCTGCTCGGCCAGGAAGCGCGCCCTGGCCTGGTCGAGCGCGGTGTTGAGGTAGAAGGCGAGGATCGTCGGGGCGGGGCCGTTGATGGTCATCGACACCGACGTGTTGGGAGCCGTCAGGTCGAAGCCGTCGTAGAGCGCCTTCATGTCGTCGAGCGTGGCGATCGACACGCCCGAGGTGCCGACCTTGCCGTAGATGTCCGGGCGCGGGTCGGGGTCGTTGCCGTAGAGGGTGACCGAGTCGAACGCGGTGGACAGGCGGGTCGCGGGCTGGCCGGCCGACAGCAGCTTGAAGCGCCGGTTGGTGCGGAACGGGTCGCCCTCGCCGGCGAACATCCGGGTCGGGTCCTCGTCGTCGCGCTTGAACGGGAACACCCCGGCGGTGAACGGGAACGCCCCCGGCAGGTTCTCCGCGCGCAGGAAGCGCAGCAGGTCGCCGTGGTCGCTGTAGCGGGGCAAAGCCACGCGCGGGATGCGGTTGCCGGACAGCGTCTCGCGCCACAGCGGGGTGTGGATCTCCTTGTCGCGGACCTTGACCACCAGCTCGTCGGCCCGGTAGCGCTCGGCCGTCGCGGGCCAGGCGGCGAGCAGCGCGCGGCTCTCCTCGGTCAGCTCGCGCTCGGCCCTGTCCTGGAGTGCCCTCAGCCGCTCGTCGTCGCCGTCCCCTGCCAGCAGGTCGCGGACGGCGGCGAGCTGCTGGCGGCGGCGGGCCGCCTCGGCCTGGGCCAGCGTCTCGGCGTGGTAGCCGCGTACGGTCTCGGCGATCTCGGCGAGGTAGCGGGCGCGGGCGGGCGGCACGATCGCGGCCGACGTCTGCGAGGTGCGGCCGGCGACCTTCGGCAGCAGGCCGGGGCCGGGCTCCGGCAGCAGCAGGCCCCTGAGGTGGTGGTAGAGGGCCGTGACGCCGGCGTCGTTGTAGCGGGAGGCGATGGTGCCGAAGACCGGCATGTCGTCGGGGCGGGCGGAGAACGCCTCGCGGTTGCGTACGAGCTGGCGGCGGACGTCGCGCAGGGCGTCCTCGGCGCCGCGGCGCTCGTACTTGTTGATCACCACGGCCTCGGCGAAGTCCAGCATGTCGATCTTCTCCAGCTGGGAGGCCGCGCCGAACTCGGGCGTCATCACGTAGATGGGCACGTCCACGTGCGGGACGATGCCGGCGTCGCCCTGGCCGATGCCCGGCGTCTCGACGATCACCAGGTCGTACCCGGCGGCGCGGCAGGCGGCGATCACGTCGTCGAGGCAGGTGGGCACCTCGTTGGGCGCGCCACGGGTGGCCAGGGAGCGGAAGTAGACCTGGGGGCCCAGGCTGTTCATCCTGATGCGGTCGCCGAGCAGCGCGCCGCCGCCGCGCCGGCGGGTGGGGTCGATGGCGACGATCGCGATGCGCAGCTTGTCGTCGTTGTCCACGCGGAAGCGGCGTACCAGCTCGTCGGTCAGTGAGGACTTGCCGGAGCCGCCCGTACCGGTGATGCCGAGCACGGGCGCGCGCCGCTCGCCCGCGGCGCGCCTGAGCGCGTCCGTCAGCGACTCGGGGGCGCGGCCCGACTCGACGAGGGTGATCGCGCGGGCCAGCGCCGCCTGGTCGCCGGAGAGCACGGCCTCCGGCGCGGGCGGGTCGCCCAGCTCGACGTCGCAGTCCTCGACCAGCTTGTTGATCATGCCGGGCAGGCCGTAGCGCTGGCCGTCCTCCGGCGAGAAGATGCGGGTGACGCCGCGCGAGTGCAGCAGCTCGATCTCCTCGGGGACGATCACGCCCCCGCCGCCGCCGAACACCTTGACGTGCCCGGCGCCGCGCTCGCGCAGCAACTCCACCAGGTAGGTGAAGAACTCGACGTGCCCGCCCTGGTAGGAGCTGATCGCCACGCCCTGGACATCCTCCTGGATGGCGGCGGTGACGATCTCGTCGACCGACCGGTTGTGCCCGAGGTGGATCACCTCGGCGCCTTGCGACTGCAGGATGCGCCGCATGATGTTGATCGCCGCGTCATGGCCGTCGAACAGGGCCGCGGCGGTCACGAAACGCACGGGGTTCACCGGGACGTGCACGCCTGATCACTCCTTTGTGAGGGGCTCTCCTCCCAAGATACTAGGACGTCCTACTATTTCCCAGGGACGTGCGGGGTAGAGGACCCGGCGAGGAGGTGGAGCCGATGCGCGCACTCACGTTCGCGCCGGGGAAACGGGGCACGCTGGAGGTCACCCAGTTGCCCGAACCCGCGCCAGGTCCGGGCGAGTTGCTCGTCGAAGGGCTAGCGCTCGGCATCTGCGGAACCGACAGGGAACTGGCGGCGGCCGAGTACGGCTGGCCCCCGACCGGCCGGCAGCGCATGGTCATCGGGCACGAGTCGTTCGGGCGGGTCCTGGAGGCACCTGACGACTCCTCGTTCTCGGCGGGCGACCTGGTCGTCGGCGTCGTACGCCGCCCCGACCCCGTGCCCTGCGGCGCCTGCGCGCGCGGCGAGTTCGACATGTGCCGCAACGGCCAGTACACCGAGCGCGGCATCAAGGAGCGCGACGGCTACGCGAGCGAGCGCTGGACCGTCGAGGCCGAGTACGCCGTGCGCCTCGACCCGTCGCTGGAGCACGTCGGCGTGCTGACCGAGCCCGCGTCCGTCGTGGCCAAGGCGTGGGACCAGATCTGGCGGATCGGCTCGCGGGCCTACTTCGAACCCGCCAAGCTGCTCGTGACGGGCGCGGGGCCGATCGGGCTGCTGGCCGCCATGATGGGGCGGCAGCGCGGCCTGGAGCTGCACGTCGTGGACCGTTCGCCCAAGGGGCTCAAGTCCGAGCTGGTGGAGGCGCTCGGCGGGACGTACCACTCCGACTCCTCGCTCGCGCCGCTGGCCCGGCTCCAGCCCGACATCATCATCGAGTGCACCGGGGCCGGGCAGCTCGTCATCGACGCGATGACGGCCACGGCGGCCAGCGGGATCGTCTGCCTGTGCGGGCTCGCGGCGGGCGGGCGTACGCACCGGGTGGACGCAGGGGTGATCAACCGGGACATCGTGCTGGAGAACGACGTGGTCTTCGGCACCGTCAACGCCAACCAGCACCACTTCGCGGCCGCAGCCGAGGCGCTGGCCAAGGCGGACCTGGGGTGGCTGGAGCGGCTGATCACGCGGCGGGTGCCGCTGGAACGGGCGACGCAGGCGTTCGAGCCGGCCCAGGGGGACGTGAAGGTGGTGGTCGAGCTCAACGCCTCCTGACGGGGCGGAGCGGGCTTCAGCGAGGATCGTACGGTTTGCGGCGGGACGGGGTGGAGCGACGGGCGGCGGCCGGGCCGGAGTCCTTCTGGGCCTTCTCACGCGGCCCCGGTCCCCCGCCGACGCGGACCGGCTCACGGGCCGGCTCACGGGCCGGCTCACGGACCGGCTCGCGCTCTCCGGCGCGGGGCTGCTCGGCCTCCTCCGGGCGTCTTCTCGGACGGGACGGCTCGCGCTGCTGCCTGGGGACGGGCGGGGCGCCGACGCGGGTGAGCTTGCCGCGGAAGGTCTCGGGGATCGGCGCGGGACGCCGGGCCTCGGCTTCCTCGGGCCCGTCCGGCTCGTTCCACGGCCACGCGACCGGCCACGGCCAGGTGAAGCGGCGGTGGATGCCGCGCCGGCGGGTGAAACGTAAGGACAGCAGGACGGTGGCCAGCACCATCGCGGCCAGCAGCGCGGGCGGCGTGCCCAGGAAGTCCAGCGGCGAGCTCGCGCCGGTGGCGGACTGCGGGGGCCGGACGAACGGCTGCTCGGTGCCGGGGATCTCGCCGAGCCGGTCGGCGTTGGCCTTGACCAGGCGCGGGACGCCGTAACCCACGACCTTGTCGGTCTCGCGGACCTTGCGCTTGAGCCAGACGCCGTCCACGTTCGCCTCGATCGTGTGGATCTTCTTGCCCTTGACCCGCTCGACGACCCCGACGTGGTCGATGCCCTTGTAGGACTTGCCGCCGCGCCAGTCGTAGAAGACCAGGGCTCCCGGCTCGGGCCGCTGACTCCAGGCGCCCTGCTTCATGAACCAGGCGGCATGAGAGGGGGTCCAGGCGAACTCACCGACGTAGGGAGTGAGGCCTGATTTGTCTGCCGCCCAGGCGAGGAACATGTCGCACCAGGGCGCGTTGCGGAACTGGTTGTCCTGGACGCGATCCGCGTACCACTGGCCGAACTTGGTGAACTGGCCGCTCTTCTCCTTGTAGCCGAGTTCCTGCCGTACCGTCTCCAGCAGCCTCTGGGCGATCGGGTCCAGGGTGACTCCTCCGGGGGAAAACCGACAAAACCACGATGGACTGTAATAGCGTCATCGGGAAATTGCGCGGGCCACCCGGAAAGTGTCTTGCTATGAGATGAAATATCGGCTAAGTGACTGGTGTGACCGGTGAGCCAGGAGGGGCCTCACGCGCCCGCGCCGACGCGGTAGACCGCGACGTCGCCCGCCCCCGGCGCGACCACGTCCGCCACGATCACGGTCACGTTGTCCGGCGAGCCGCCCTCGTTGGCCAGGTCGATGAGCCGCTGCACGGCCACGACGGGATCGGCGACGGTGGTCAGCACCTCGTGCAGCATCTCCGGGCCGAGCACGGCGGTCAGCCCGTCGGAGCACAGGAGGTAGCGGTCGTCCGGCTCGGCCTCGCGCAGCGCCATGTCGGGCTCGGCCCGCCCCTCGCTGCCCAGCACCCGCAGCACCATGGAACGGCGGGGGTGCACCGCGGCCTGGTCCTCCGTTATCCGTCCTTCGTCCACCATCGACTGCACAAGTGTGTGATCCTTGGTCATCTGGTAAAGAGCACCATCGCGCAGCAGATAACCGCGGGAGTCACCGAGATGAGCCAAGGCGAAGCGGTAGCCGTCGAACAGCATGGCGGTCACCGTGGTGCCCATCCCCCGGCGCGCCGGGTCGATGTCGGCCAGCTCGACCAGCCGGCGGCCCGCCTCGGCCACCGCGCTCTCCAGCGCGGCCTCCAGGTCGGCGCCCGTCTCGGGAAGCGTGGCATCCAGCTCGCGCATGACCGCGATGGCGGCCGAGCTCGCCAGCTCGCCCGCCGCGTGACCGCCCATCCCGTCGGCCACCACGAGCAACCGGCCGCTCGCGTAGCCGGAGTCCTCGTTCTGCTCCCTGCGACGGCCCACGTCTGATCCGGCGGCATAGCGGATGTTGTGCTTCATACACCGCAGTAAATCATTGGTTGAAAGACTTCACAAGCAGATGCGCTGAAGACTCTTGTGACGTACTGTGGGCGTCATGAGCCACGACCCGACCGTCAACGCCGGGGACATCGCCCGGCTCGCCGGTGTCGGGCGTGCCGCGGTCAGCAACTGGCGCCGCCGCCACGACGATTTTCCCCAACCGGTGGGCGGCACCGCCAATCAGCCGCTGTTCTCGCTGCCCCAGATCGAGTCCTGGCTGCGCCGCTATGGGAAGTCCTACCAGGTCTCCCTGGGAGATCGGGTATGGCAACGCCTGAAAGCCGCGGGCGATTTGCGGCTGGGCGAGCTGGTGGCCCAGGCGGGCGTCCTGCTCACCGACCGCCACACTCCGACGAGCGAGGGGCTGGGCGGGCGGCTCGACGGTGAGCTCGCCGGGCTCGTCACCGAGCTGGCCGAGCGGCACGAGCCGCTGACCGCGTACGAGTTCCTGTGCGAGCGCTACCTGGAGGCCCACTCGAGGCAGCTCTCCGTCACCCGCGACGACGTGGCCGAGCTCATGGTCCGGCTGGTCCGCGCCGAGGGCGGCACGCTGCTCGACCCGGCCTGCGGCGTCGGAACGCTCCTGCTGGCCCTCGACCGCACCCCGCGACCCGGCGGCGAGGCCCCCCGCCGCCCGGCCAAGGTGCTCGGGCAGGAGCTGAGCGAGACCTCCGCGGCCATCACCGCGGCCCGGCTCCGGCTGCGCGGCCTCGACGCCGAGATCGAGGCCGGTGACGCCATGCGCGCCGACGCCTTCCCCGGCGTGCGGGCCGACGCCGTCGTGTGCGATCCGCCGTTCAACGAGCGGGCATGGGGCTACGAGGAGCTGACCGGCGACCCGCGCTGGGAGTACGGCCTGCCGCCGCGCGGCGAGCCCGAGCTCGCCTGGGTCCAGCACTGCCTCACGCACGTCAAGCCCGGCGGCCCGGTCGCCATCCTCATGCCCCCGGCCGCCGCCAGCCGCAAGGCGGGCCGCCGCATCCGGGCCAACCTGCTGCGCGCGGGCGCCCTGCGGGCCGTCGTCGCGCTGCCCGGCGCCGACCTGTGGCTGCTGCGCCGGCCCAAGCCGGGCGAGCGGCCCCCGTCCGAGGTGCTGATCCTCGACGCCGCCGGCGACCTGGAGCTCGTCGAGCCGGCCTGGCGGGCTTACCTGGAGGAACGTTCCGACCAGACCGTACGCATCATCGACCTGCTTGCCGACGAGGTCGACATGACCCCGGCCCGCCACCAGCGCCGCGACGACGTGGGCAAGGCGTTCGCCGAGGTCCGCGACCGGTTCCTGGCCGCGAGCGCGGCGCCGCCCGACCTGAAGGTGCTGGAGCAGCCGCTCGACCAGCCCGCCATCACGCTCGGCGACCTGATCAAGGAGGGCCTGGTGACCATGATCCAGGCGCCGGCGAAGATGGTCGCCGACGGCGGCGACGTGCCCGTGCTGACCGCCGACGACGTGCTCAGCGGCAGCCCGCCCTCCGGCTCGGCGGCCGCCCAGCAGGGCCTGGTCACGCTGCGGGCCGGCGACGTCGTGGCGTCCTACTCCAGCGTGCGCGTGATCGCCGAAGGCGGCGCGGCGCTGGGCCCGCACCTGACCCTCTACCGGGTGGACGGCCGGCGGCTCGACCCCGACTTCCTGGCCGGCTACCTGCGGGCCGCGGGCGGGCGGGCGACCACCGGCTCCAGCAGGTTCGACGTGCGCCGCACCCGGCTGCCCCGGCTGCCACTGAAGGAGCAGAAGGCGTACGGCGAGGCCTTCCGCCAGCTCGCCGTGCTGGAGGACGCCATCCGCGAGACCTCCACCCTCGGCCACACCCTCATCAGACTGGGCCTCGACGGCCTGGCCGACGGCCACCTGCACCCTGCCGATGGCCTCACTCCGTGAGGCGGGCTCGGTCGCCCTACGCCGCCGCCTTCCCCCGCTCTGGTCGCTACGCTCCCGCCGCTCCTCCAGACGACGGCACTCCCTCGCGGGCTCATGGCCTCACTCCGTGAGGCGGGGCGCCATAGCCACACTCCCTCGCCGTCCTGACGGTGTAGTTTTTCTCGCAAAGGTGGGAGGGAGGGGCTATGGTCATCGGCGACCGGTATGTGCTCGACGACCTCCCTCTCGGTACGGGCGGCATGGGGGCGGTCTACGCGGGGCACGACCGTCACCTCGACCGCCGGGTCGCGGTCAAGCTGCTGCGCCTGCCGAGCGGCCCCGATCACGAGCTGGAGCGGCGCTTCATCCGTGAGGCCCGCATCCTGGCCAGGCTGGAGCACCCCGGCGCGCCCGTCCTCTACGACTTCGGCACCCACGAGCAGCGGCTCTTCCAGGTGATGCAGTTCATCGAGGGCGTCACCGTGGCCGACGTGGTGAGCGAGCACGGCCCGCTGCCGGTGCCGTGGGCGGCGGCCATCGCGGCGCAGGCGTGCGCGGTGCTGTCGGCGGCCCACGCCCTCGCGATCTGCCATCGCGACCTCAAGCCGACCAATCTCATGCTCTGCCCGGACGGCAGCGTGAAGGTGCTCGACTTCGGCCTCGCGCTGCTGCGGGACGCCGACGTCACCACGTTCACCAGGATCGGGCAGATCCTGGGCACGCCCGCGTACATGGCGCCCGAGCAGATCCAGCACGGGGTGGCCGAGCCGCGCAGCGACCTCTACTCGCTGGGGTGCGTGCTGCACGAGATGCTGACCGGCCGCCAGCTCTTCACCGGGCCGACCGACTACGTGGTCTTCGAGAAGCAGGTCAAGGAGCGGCCGCCGGACGTGCCCGGTCTCCCACCCGGCCTCGCGGCGCTGCTGGCGCAGCTGCTGGAGAAGCAGCCGGAGGACCGGCCCGCGGACGCGAACGAGCTGTACGAGCGGCTCGACCCGTTCGCGGTGGGTCTGCCCCAGTTGCCGGGTTTCCTGGCGCCCGCGCCGAGCCCCGGCGGCATGTACGCCCGCATGGCGGGCCGCGTCCTCGGCGGCTGACCCCGGCTTCCCTCAGCCGTAGATCGCGATCAGTCCCTCGGCCGGCTCGTCGCGCCGGCAGTAGCGGTCGTGGCCGCCCTTGAGCTCGGCGTACGTGCCCGCCGCGCCGAGCCGTTCGCGCAGCCACGCCGCCGGCCCACGTAGCGCCCACTCTGGCAGCTTGTGGTCGCCGGTGCGGTCCATGAGGGCGGCGTCGGTGTCGTGGGTCGGCTTGTTGGCGAGGACCCGCACCTCACCGGCCCTCCCTCCGCCAGAGGAAGGTGACCGCGCGGTGCTCGGCGTCGCCCGGGAGCGGGGATCTCGTTCGTGCATCCGGGGCAGCCTAACCCAGACCGCGAAGGGACTGAAACATTTCGGGGAACGCTCTCTCGGATAACGGCGATCGTTATCTAACCCCGGTTGACACAGGCATGTGAGCCGCACGACTCTCTGAGAGAGCGCTCTCTCACCTGTCCCCACGCACAACCCAGGAGGGTTCCATGACCCCTCGGATCCGTCTTGCCGTCCCCCTGCTCGCCGCGGCCCTGCTCAGCGCCGCGTGCGGCGGCGGAGGCGGAGGGAACGCCGCCGCACCGGCGAGCGCGCAGCCGGGCGAGAAGATCAAGCTCACCGTCGGCCTCTTCGGCGACTTCGGCTTCAAGCCCCTCTACGAGGAGTACAAGAAGACCCACCCGAACATCGAGATCGTCGAGAACGTCACGCAGTTCAACGACCACCACAACAACCTGGTCAAGCGGCTGGCCACCAACGCCGGCGCGGGGGACGTCGAAGCGGTCGAGGTCGGCTACATCAGCACCTTCACGGCCCAGCCGAACAAGTTCGTCGACCTGAAGCAGTTCGGCCTCGACAAGCGCCAGTCCGACTACCTCGACTGGAAGTGGCAGCAGGGCCTCAGCAAGGACGGCGGGCAGGTCCTCGGCCTCGGCACCGACGTCGGCGGCCTGGCCATGTGCTACCGCAAGGACCTGTTCAAGAAGGCCGGCCTGCCCACCGACCGCACCGAGGTCGCGGCCCTGTGGCCGACGTGGGAGCAGTACATCGAGACCGGCAAGAAGTTCGCCGCGGCCGACGTGGCGGGCGCGAAGTTCACCGACTCCCCCGGCGAGATCTTCCGCGCGATGGTCAACCAGGCCCCGACCGGCCTGTACGACGCCCAGGACAACATCATCGTCGAGTCCAACCCCGACGTGAAGAAGGCCTGGGACCTGTCCAACCAGCTCACCCAGGAGGGCCTGACCGCCAAGCTCGCGGCCTTCTCCCCGCCGTGGAACACGGGCTTCGCGAAGGGCTCGTTCGCCACGATCATCTGCCCGGCCTGGATGACCGGCTTCATCCAGGAGCAGGCCAAGGACGCGACCGGCAAGTGGGACATCGCCACCGTTCCCGGCGGCTCGGGCAACAGCGGCGGCTCGCACCTGATGGTGCCCAAGCAGAGCAAGCACCCCAAGGAGGCCGCCGAGCTGATCGACTTCCTGACCTCCAAGGACAACCAGGCCAAGGTGTTCAAGGAGGAGGGCACCTTCCCGTCGATCCCGGCGCTCTACGACGACCCGTCGATCCAGAACTTCACCAAGCCGTTCTTCGGTGACGCCCCCATCGGCAAGATCTACTCCGACGCCGCGAAGGCGCTCAAGCCGCAGCACCTCGGCCCGAAGGAGGCCGACGTCCGGGTGGCGATCGGCAACGGCCTCGGCCGCGTCGAGCAGGGCAAGCAGACGCCGGACGAGGCGTGGGCCCAGGTCCTCGAGGACGTCAAGAAAATCAATTGACATCCTCCCCCTCGTGAATCGAGGGGGAGTCCGACCGTCGCCGGTCGGTCTTCCTGCTTCACCGCCGGTCGCCCGCCCGAGAGGAGGACTCTCGCTTGAGGTCTTACACCAGCTCCACAGGCGTTTCAGCTCTCCGCCGGCCCGGCGGCGAGCAGCATGTTCCGGGCCGCGTTCACCTCCCGGTCATGGACCGCACCGCACCCACAGGTCCACTCGCGGACGCTCAACGGCAGTTCTTCCCGCAGAGCCCCGCAGACCGAGCACAACTTGGAGGAGGGAAAGAAGCGGTTCACGACCGTCAGCGTGCGGCGGTACCAGTCCGTCTTGTACTCCAGCATGGACCGCAGTTCCCGCCAGCCGGCATCGGAGATGGCGCGGGCCAGGGCGTGGTTCTTGAGCAGGTTGCGGACGGACAGGTCCTCCACGGCGATCGTTTGATTTTCGCGTACCAGCCGTGTGGTGACCTTGTGCAAGTAGTCCCGGCGCCGGTCGGCGATCCGGGCATGTATCTTCGCCACGCGCAGCCGGGCCTTGGCCCGGTTGTTCGACCCCTTCTGCTTGCGGGCCAGCGCCCGCTGCGCTTTGGCCAGCCTGCGCCGCTCACGACGCTCATGATGCGGGTTGGCGATCTGCTCGCCACACGACAGCGTGAGCAGCGCGGTCAGGCCCGCGTCCACGCCCGTCGACCGCTCGACCGGCGGCAAAGGCGCGATCTTCTCCTCCACCAGCAGGGACACGAACCACCGCCCCGCCGCGTCCCTGCTCACGGTGACCGTGGACGGCTCGGCCCCCTCGGGCAGCGGACGCGACCACACGATGTCCAGCGGCGCGCCCATCTTGGCCAAGGTGAGCCGCCCGTCACGCCAGCGGAACGCCGAACGGGTGTATTCGGCCGACGCCCGCGACCTCTTCCTGCTCTTGAACGTGGGGTACTTGGCCCGCTTGGCGAAGAAGTTCGCGAACGCCGCCTGCAGATGCCGCAGCGCCTGCTGCAACGGCACCGACGACACCTCACACAAGAACGCCAGCTCGGGCGTCTTCTTCCACGCGGTCAGCGTCGCGGACGACTCGGCGTAGGAGACGCCGCGGCCTTCCAGCTTGTAGGCGCGAGTCCGCTCCTCCAGAGCCTTGTTGTAGACCAGGCGCACACAGCCGAACGTCCGGGCAAGCTCTTCGGCTTGCCCAGGGGTCGGGTAGAAGCGGTACTTGTAGGCCCGCTTCACAAGCTGCGCCACCTTTCGATTCTATGTGCGAGATCACTCGCACACCGGCTGATTCCGAAAGACGACGGTCCGCCTCGCGACGGACCGTCTGCTCCTGCTCTGCTTCGCAGGAGTCCGATTCCTTCCCCGCCTGAAGGCGGGGGTTTCCTCGGAGATATCTGATGAGCACCTACCCCCTCGCGGCGACGCGGCGGCGTAGGCGCAGCGTGCGGCACACCCTCGACATGAGGGTGTCGCCGTACGCCTACGTCGCGCCCTTCTTCCTGCTGTTCTGCGCGTTCGGCCTGTTCCCGCTGATCTACACGGCCTGGGTCAGCCTGCACGAGTGGACGCTGCTGTCGGACACCCAGGAGTTCGTCGGCCTCGGCAACTACTCGACGCTGCTGGCCGACGGCTACTTCTGGAACGCCACCTTCAACACGCTGTCCATCGGCGTGCTGTCCACCGCCCCCCAGCTCCTGCTCGCCATCTGGCTGGCGCATCTGCTGAACCGGCGGCTGCGCCTGCAGACGCTGTTCCGGATCTCGCTGCTGCTGCCGAACGTCACCAGCGTGGTGGCGGTCGTGGTGATCTTCAGCCAGCTCTTCGGCCGCGACTTCGGCCTGATCAACTGGATGCTGTCGTGGTTCGGGGTCGGCAACATCGACTGGGCGGCCGGCACCGCGACCTCGCACGTCGCCCTGTCCGTCATGATCATGTGGCGGTGGACCGGCTACAACGCGCTGATCTTCCTGGCCGCCATGCAGGCCGTGCCGCGCGAGCTGTACGAGGCCGCCACCCTGGACGGGGCGAGCAGCTTCCGGCAGCTCCGCAGCGTCACGCTGCCGATGATCCGCCCGACGATCATCTTCGTCGTCATCGTCTCCACGATCGGCGCCATGCAGATCATCGCCGAGCCCATGCTCTTCGCGCAGAGCACCGGCAGCGGGGGCGGCACCTTCGCCACCGGCGGCCCCGACCGCCAGTTCCAGACCCTGGCGCTGTACGTCTACGAGCAGGCCTTCGCCAACTCGACCTTCGACTTCGGCTACGCCTCGGCCGCGTCCTGGCTGATGTTCCTGGCCGTGGTGATCGTCTCCGGCGTCAACTTCCTCATCACCCGCAGGGCTAAGGGAGGGATCGTATGAGGCTGCGCTACCTGACCCTGACGGCCGTGGCGTTCTTCTCGGCGTTCCCGCTGTACTACAGCGTCGTCGTGGCCTCGCGGCACAACTCGGCGCTCGCGCAGGTGCCGCCGCCGCTGATCCCCGGCGGGAACTTCTTCGCCAACGTCTCCCGGGTCTTCGACACCGTGCCGTTCGGGCTGGCGCTGGTCAACTCCCTGATCGTGGCGGGGTCGATCTCGATCGCGGTGATGTTCTTCTCCACGCTCGCCGGGTTCGCCTTCGCCAAGCTGAAGTTCCGCGGCAGGAACGCGATGCTGGTCATCACGGTGGCCACCATGATGGTCCCGGCGCAGCTCGGCATCATCCCGCTCTACATGCTCATGGTGAAGCTGGAGTGGACCGGCACCAACTACGCGCTGATCGTGCCCGCGCTGGTCAACGCCTTCGGCGTGTTCTTCATGACCCAGTACCTGTCGCGGGCGCTGCCCACCGAACTGCTGGAGGCCGGGCGGGTGGACGGCTGCACCACGTGGGGGCTGTTCTGGCACGTCGTGCTGCCCGCGGCCCGGCCGGCGGCGGCCGTGCTCGGCATGCTGACCTTCATGTCGGCCTGGAACGACTACTTCTGGCCGCTGGTCGTGCTCAATCCGGACAATCCGACGGTCCAGGTGGCGCTGTCCTCCCTGGCCAGCGGCTACGTCAACGACTACGTGCTCGGCCTGGCCGGTACGGCGGTCGGCACGCTGCCGCTGGTGGCCGTCTTCGTGCTGTTCGGCAAGCAAATCATCGGCGGAATCATGCAAGGAGCTGTTAAGGGATGATTTTTCCCGAGGACTTCGTCTGGGGCGCCGCCACGGCCTCGTACCAGATCGAGGGGGCGGTCAAGGAGGACGGGCGGGGACAGTCCATCTGGGACACCTTCTCCCACACCCCCGGGAACGTGGCGGGCGACGACACCGGCGACGTGGCCTGCGACCACTACCACCGCTACCGGGACGACGTCGCCCTGATGCGGGAGCTGCGCCTCGCGGCGTACCGGTTCTCGATCGCCTGGCCGCGCGTCCAGCCGGACGGCTCGGGCCCGGTCAACCCGCGCGGCATCGCCTTCTACGACCGGCTCGTGGACGAGCTGCTGGCCGCGGGCATCACGCCGTACGTCACCCTCTACCACTGGGACCTCCCGCAGACCCTGGAGGAGCGCGGCGGCTGGACCGACCGCGACACCGCGCACCGCTTCGCCGACTACGCCGAGGCCGTGCACGCCCGGCTCGGCGACCGCGTCACCGACTGGGCGACGCTGAACGAGCCCTGGGTGGCGGCCTACCTCGGCTACGGCAACGGCGTGCACGCGCCGGGCCGCCGCGACGCCGCGAGCGCCCTGCGCTCGGCCCACCACCTGCTGCTCGGCCACGGCCTGGCGGCCCGGCGGCTGCGTCCCGGCAGCGTGATGCTGGTGGTCAACTCCTCGCCCGTGCTCACCCCGGCGCAGGTGAACGACCCGGCGGCGGTGCCCGGCGAGGCCGACGCGGCGGCCGTCGACCGCATCCACGCGCTGCTCACCCGGCAGTTCCTCGACCCGGCCGTGTACGGGACGTACCCGGAGGAGGTGCTGGCGGCGGCCGGGCGCAACGGCGGCACGGACCACATCCGCGACGGCGACCTCGACATCATCAAGGCGCCGATCGACCTGATCGGCGTCAACTACTACAACCCGTGCGTCGTCGAGGCCGGCCCCGGCCTGCCCGCCGACGCCGCCTGGCCGGGGTCGGAGGACGTGCGGTTCGCCGCCGCCGACGCCCCCACCACGGCGATGGGCTGGCCGATCGTGCCGGACGGCCTGTCGCGCCTGCTGGTCCGGCTCTCGCAGGACTATCCGCAGGTCGGCCTCATGGTCACGGAGAACGGCGCGGCCTTCGACGACGTCGTGGAGAACGGCCGGGTGCACGACGCGGACCGGGTGGCGTACCTGGACGGGCACCTGCGCGAGGTGTGGCGGGCCGTCGAGGCGGGCGCGGACCTGCGCGGCTACCTGGTGTGGTCGCTGCTGGACAACTTCGAGTGGGCCGAGGGCTACCGGCGGCGGTTCGGGATCGTGCACGTGGACTACGCGACGCAGAACCGCACCCTCAAGGACAGCGCTCTGTGGTACCGCGACGTCATCGCCAGAAACGGCCTGTAGATTTTTTACGTGCTCTCCCTTCTGGTGCAGTCATGAGACGCCCGACCCTGGAGGCGGTCGCCGCCCGGGCGGGCGTCTCGCGGGCCACCGCCTCCCGCGTCGTCAACGGGCAGACGACGGTGGCGCCCCACATCCGCGACGCCGTGCTGCAGGCCATCGACGAGCTGGGCTACGTCCCCAACTCGGCCGCGCGCAGCCTGGTCACCCAGCGCACCGACTCGATCGCGCTGGTCATCAGCGAGCCCGGCACCCGGGTCTTCTCCGAGGACCCGCTGTTCTCCACGGTGATCAGATCGGCGTCGATGGAGCTCGAGTCGGCCAACAAACAGGTCGTGCTCATGCTGGCGTCCAACGCCAAAAGCCACGCGCGGGTGGAGCGCTACATCTCCGGCGGGCACGTGGACGGCGTCATGCTCATCTCCATGCACGGCGCCGACCCGCTGCCGTCCGCGCTGTCGCGGCTGCGCGTGCCCGTGGTGTCGTACGGGCGGCCCGCCGTGCCGGTGGACATCCCGTTCGTCGACAACGACAACGTGGGCGGCGCGGAGGCGGGCGTACGCCATCTGGTGGAGATCGGCCGCCGCCGCATCGCGACCATCGCGGGGCCGCAGGACATGATCGCCGGGCAGGACCGCCTGGCCGGCTACCGCAACGTCCTGCGCGACTCCGACCGCCGCTCGATCGTCGCGGTGGGCGACTTCACCCGCGAGTCGGGGGCGATCGCGATGCGCCAGCTCCTCGGCGACGACCCGGGCCTGGACGCCGTCTTCGTGGCCAACGACCTGATGGCCGTGGGAGCGCTCCAGTCGCTGCGCCAGGCCGGCCGCCGGGTGCCCGACGACGTGGCCGTGGTCGGCTTCGACGACATCGAGGCGGCGAAATACACCGAGCCCCCGCTGACCACGCTGCGCCACCCGGTGCCCGACCAGGCGACGGCGATGGTCAAGCTGCTGCTCGGCCTGTTCGAGGGCGGGCCCGGCGACCCGGTCATCCTGCCCACCGAGCTGGTGATCCGCGAGTCCGCGTGACGACGCCCGCGGCCGCCGCCGCCGTCGCCGTGGCCCGTGAGCATGGCGTCCGCGTGGAGGAGCCGGTGCTGCTCCACGACTCCTTCAACCTGCGCGTCCACCTGCGGCCCGCGCCGGTCGTGGCGCGGGTGCCGACCGTCACGGCGATGGGACGCGAGCGGCCGGACGAGGTGCTGCGGCGCGAGCTGGAGGTGGTGTCCCACCTGCACCGCGCGGGCGCGGGCTGGCCGGGCGGCTGCCCCGGGACGGTGGGCAGGCCGTGCACGGTGACGCGCATCCCGGCAACCTGCTGGCCACGCCGCACGGGCTGCTCTGGAACGACTTCGAGGAGTGCATGACCGCCCCCGTCGCCTGGGACCTCGCCGTGCTGGGGCGCACGCTGCGGCTGGACGGCCGGGCGGCGCTGCGCGCGTACGGCGTGGACCCCGACGATCCCGCGCTCGCGGTCTTCCGCGCGGCGCGGGCGTTGCAGGGCACGTTGTGGCAGCTCGTACGGGCCCAGCGCCTCCCCCGCTACGAGGCGGAGGCCGAGCGTGCGCTGACCGCCTGGCTCCGCGACCCGAGCGGAGCCAGGCGGTGAGACGAGGCCGCTAGGCGAGCCAGGCCGTGGTGTCGGCGGGGAGCGCGCCGTCCTCCAGGGGGCCGCTGGCCAGCAGGAGCCGGCCTTCGGGCAGCGGCACCGGGCCGGGCCCGAGGTTGGTGACGCAGGTCAGGCCCGAGTCGCGGCGGAACGCGAGCACCTGACCGTCGAGCGGCAGCCAGGTCAGGGTGCCGTCGCCGAGCGACTCGCCCCTGATGCGCAGCCCCTCGCGGTACAGGTTGAGCATCGAGCCGAGGTCCGTGAGCTGGGCCTCGGCGGTCAGCTTGCGCCAGTTGTCCGGCTGCGGCAGCCACGGCGTGCCCGTGCCGAAGCCGAACGGCGGCTCCTCCCCCGACCACGGCAGCGGGACGCGGCAGCCGTCGCGGCCGGGGTTCGTGCCGCCCGACCTGGCGTACATCGGGTCCTGCCGCCGCTCGTCCGGCAGGTCCTCGACCTCGGGCAGGCCCAGCTCCTCGCCCTGGTAGACGTAGACCGAGCCGGGCAGCGCCATCGCCAGCAGCGCCGCCGCCCGCGCCCGCCGGTTGCCGAGCTCCAGGTCGGACGGCGTGCCGTGGAGCCGCCCGCCGTGCTCGAACGTGGTGTCGGCGCGGCCGTAGCGGGTGACCGGGCGGGTGACGTCGTGGTTGGACAGCACCCAGGTCGGCGGCGCGCCGATCGGGGTGTGCGTGGCGAGCGTCAGGTCGATGACCCGGCGCAGCTCGGCGGCTTCCCAGGGGCAGGACAGGAAGTCGAAGTTGAACGCGGTGTGCAGCTCGTCGGGGCGCAGGTAGCGGGCGAAGCGCTCCTGGTCGGGCAGCCAGACCTCGCCGATGAGGACGCGCTCGCCGTACTCGTCGGCGATCTCGCGCCAGCGCCGGTAGACGTCGTGGACGCCGTCGAGGTCCTCGTACGCGGTGTCCGACTTGAACAGCAGCGCCGCCGAGTCGATGCGGAAGCCGTCCACGCCGCGCTCGAACCAGAAGCGCAGCACGTCCTCGAACTCCTGGTGGACCTCCGGGTTCGCCCAGTTGTAGTCCGGCTGCCCGGGGTCGAACAGGTGCAGGTACCACTGCCCGTCCGGCACCTGCGTCCAGGCGGACCCGCCGAAGATGGACTGCCAGTCGTTGAGCGGCCGGTCGGCGAACCAGAACCGGTCGCGGACCGCCGGGTTCGCCAGCGCCTCCTTGAACCATTGGCTCTCGGTGGAGCTGTGGTTGGGCACGATGTCGATGATGACCTTGATGTCGAGCTCGTGCGCCTCCTCGATGAACGCCTCGGCCTCGGCGAGCGTGCCGAAGACCGGCTCGATGTCCCGGTAGTCGGCGACGTCGTAGCCGCCGTCGGCCATCGGCGACGGATACCACGGGTTGAGCCAGATGGCGTCGATCCCCAGGTCCTTGAGATACGGCAGGCGGGATCGCAGGCCGGCGAGGTCGCCCACGCCGTCGCCGTTCCCGTCGGCGAAACTACGCAGGTAGACCTGGTAGATCGCGGCCCCCCGCCACCACGTTTTCGACATGCGATTATCCCTTGATGCTTCCGGCGGTGAGGCCCGCCATGATGTGTCGTTGGAAGACGAAGAAGACGATGATCATGGGAATGCCGGCGATCACCAGACCGGCCATGACCTGGTTCTGGGTGACCGCCCCTGCGGTCTGCGACAACCCCACGCTGATCGGCATCTTCTCGCTGTCGGTCATCACCAGCAGCGGCAGGACGAAGTCCTTGAAGGCGGTGACGATCGTGAAGATGGACACCACGCCGAGGATGGGCCGGGAGACCGGCAGCACCACGGACCAGAGCGTGCGCACCGGCCCGGCGCCGTCGATCTGCGCCGCCTCGATGAGCTCGCGCGGGATCGAGTCGAAGAACCGTTTGAGCAGGAAGATGTTGAATCCGTTGGCCGCCGCGGGGAACCACAGCCCCCACGGGTTGTTCAGCAGCCCGAGGTCCACGATCGTCACGTAGAGCGGGATGAGGATCACCATCGGCGGGATCATCAGCGTGGCCAGCATCGCGCCGAGGATCACGTTGCCGAACATCGGGCGCAGCTTCGACAGCGCGTACGCCGCCGACACGTCCACCACCATGGAGAACAGCCAGGCCCCGAAGGCGTAGTACGCGGTGTTCGCCAGCAGCGTGCCGAGGTCGAACAGGTCCCACGCCTCGGAGAAGTTGTCCAGCGTCGGGTCCCGCGGCACCGGTGTGGGCGGCATCTCGGCGATCTCGTCCGGCGTCTTCATGGCGCCGGTGACCATCCAGTAGAGCGGGAAGACGAAGGCCAGGGTGAACAGCAGGACGACGGAGACCAGCACCAGCCAGTAGATCCGCCGCCCCCACCGGCTGTTGAGCTGGTGGGGCGAGACGATCGTCCTGAACTGCACCTGCATCGGTTTCGGACGCCTTCCCGCGCCACGCCTGCCCTTCCGGCCGGCCGTGCCCGCGCCGACGGCGATCATGCCTGGTCCTCCCGGGTGGTGCGCAGCTGGAAGGCGGCGAAGACGAGCAGCGCGAGCATGAGCATCATGCCGAGCGCCCCGGCCTGGCCGTAGTTCATCTGCGAGAAGGCGAACTGGTACATCAGGTAAGCCACGCTGACGGTCGCGTTCTCCGGGCCGCCGCCGGTCAGCATGTACGGCTCGATGAACACCTGCATGGTCGCCACGATCTGCAGCATGAGCATGAGCAGCAGGATCAGCCGCGTCTGCGGGATCGTGACGTGCCGGATCCGCTTGAAGATCCCGGCCCCGTCGAGTTCGGCGGCCTCGTACAGCTCGGGTGGGATGTTCTGCAGCGCGGCCAGGTAGATCAGGGTCGCGCTGCCCATGTTCATCCAGGTCGAGACGATGACCAGCGAGATCAGCGCCGTGGAGGAGCTGTCCAGCCAGGCGAGCGTCGGCAGGTGGAAGAAGTCGAGTATCTGGTTGAACAGCCCGGGCCCGGGGTCGTAGAACCACCGGAACAGCAGCACCGCGACGATCGGCGGCAGCATGACCGGCAGGTAGACCACGAACCTGAGGTAGGCCCGGGCGTGGCGCAGCTCGTTCAGCACGAGCGCGACGACGAACGGGACGGCGTAGCCGCACAGCAGCGCCAGTGCGGTGAACTCCACGGTGTTCAGCCACGCCTCGCCGAAGGCCGGGTCGGCGACGGCCGCCTTGAAGTTGTCCAGCCCCACCCACTCGGGCGGGTTGATCAGGTCGGTCCGCTGGAAGCTCAGGATGAACTCCCTGACCATCGGATACCAGGCGAACACCGTGAAGCAGAACAACGCCGCGCAGAGGAACCCGTAGGCCGTCAGATTGCGCCTCAAGATCCGCATCAGGGTCAGCCCTTGGCCGCCAGCATCGCGTTGGCCTTGGTCTCGGCGTCCGCCAGGAGCTCGTCCACGCTCGCGTCCTTGCGGCTCAGCACGCCGGACATCGGCACGTCGAGGATGGCGTACAGCTCCTGCGCGTGCGGGGGCTCGGCCTTCGGCGGGACGACCGCGGCGGCGTCCACGTACGTCTGGTAGTTCTCCACGGGCAGCGAGGCGTTCTTCACCCGCTCCTCCTGGAGGGCCTTGCCGGTGGGCGAGTCGCCGTAGACGGCGTTGTCGGGGACGCCGACCGGGTTGCCGATGGCCTTGCCGCGGGCGAAGTCGAAGCGGCCCTTGCCGACGGTGTTGAAGCGGAAGTCGATCCACTCCATGCCGGCCTTGGCCTGCTCGGGCGTGGCCTTCGGGTTGATCATGTACGCCTCGCCGCCGCTCAGCGACGCCTTGGCCTCGGGGAAGCCGGTGATGCCGTAGTCGTCGACCTTGCCCTTGAACTTGGTGACCACGTCGGTGACCACGTCGGGCGCGCCGAGCATCATGCCGACCTTGCCGCTGCCCATGGCCATCATGAGCGACTCCCAGCCGACCAGGAGCTTGCTTCCCATGCTGTTGTCGACCCAGCGCATGTCGTGCAGGGTCTGCAGCACGGCCTTGCCCTCGGGCGAGTTGAACGCGGCCTTCTTGCCGTCGTCGGTCAGGACGCTGCCGCCCCGGCCGTAGATGGCCTGGGTGAAGTGCCAGCCGCCGGTGTTGCCGCCGGAGTACTCGCCGTAGCCGACGTAGCCGGCGCCGAGGCCGGCGATCTTCTTGGCGGCCTCGCGCACCTCGGCCCAGGTCTTCGGCGGGGTGTTGGGGTCGAGGCCGGCCTTGGTGAACAGGGCGCGGTTGTAGACCAGGCCGACGCTGTAGTGCACGTTGGGGACGCCGTAGACCTTGCCGTCCTTGGTGAGCAGCTCGCGGTGGTCGGGGCGCAGGTCGTTCCAGTTCTTGACCGAGCCGGTGTACTGCGTGATGTCGAGGGCCTGGCCCTGGGCGATGACGTCGTCGTAGTTCGTCATGGGCACCACGAAGACGGTCTCCATCTGGCCGCCCGCCAGCTTGGGCCCGAAGGTCTTCGGGTCGAAGCACGGCTGCTGGTCCGTGCTCTTCACCGTCACGCCGGGGTGCGCCTTCATGAACGCGGCGACGTCCTCGTCCCAGGCCTTGCGGTCCTGGGGGGCGGTCTTGGCGGGCTGGCAGGCGACCGTGATCGACACGTTCGCCGCCCCGCCGGGGGCCGCGGGCTGCGGCGACTCGCCGGAGCCACAGGCGGTCGCCGAGAGGCCGAGCGCGGTTACGAGCAAGAGTCCGGTGGATCTCCGCATGGTCTGACCCTTCTGATGCGAGGTGCCCACACCATAGGATCAGCGACACATGGACGCAATATTTCGACGCTCTATTGCAAGATAACGACTGTGTTACGCAGGGCAGCGCGCCGTGGAGGCCCGTACCACCAGCTCGGGCTCGAACAGCAGCTCGTCGGCCGGGACCACCGCCTTGTCGATCTGCGCGACCAGCAGGTCCACGGCGGCCCGGCCCATCGCGTCGATCGGCTGGCGGACCGTGGTGAGCGGCGGCTCGGTGCAGTTCATGAGCGCGGAGTCGTCGAAGCCGATCACCGAGATGTCGCCGGGCACCGAGAGCCCGGCGCGGCGGGCCGCCCGTACGGTGCCGAGCGCCAGCAGGTCGCTCGCGCACACCACGCCGGTCACCCCGCGCCTGACCAGCCGGGCGGCGGCCGCGTGCCCGCCCTCCAGCGAGAACATCGTGTGCTCGACCAGCTCGGCGTCGCCGCCTGCCGCGAGGAACGTCTCCAGCTTGCGCCGCGAGGGCATGTGGTCCTTCGGCCCGAGCACCATGCCGACGCGCTCGTGGCCGAGCGCGCGCAGGTGGGCGACGGCCATCTCGGCCGCCACGGCGTCGTCGCAGGAGACCTGGGGGAAGTCGAGGTGCCCGACGGCCGCGTTGACCAGGACGGTCGGGAGCTTGCGCTCGTGCAGCAGCTCGTAGTGGCCGTGCGCGGCGTCGGCCTGGGCGTACAGGCCGCCGGCGAAGACCACGCCGCTGACCTGCTGCTGGAGCAGGAGATCGACGTAGTCGGCCTCCGAGACGCCGCCGACCGTGCGGGTGCACAGCACCGAGGTGAACCCCTGCTGGGCGAGCGCCCCGCCGACCACCTCCGCGAAGGCGGGGAAGATCGGGTTCTGCAGCTCGGGCAGCACCAGGCCGACCAGCCTGGCCCGGTCGCCGCGGAGCTGGGTGGGGCGTTCGTAGCCGAGCACGTCGAGAGCGGTCAGCACGGCCTCGCGGGTCGCGTCGGAGACCCCCGGCTTGCCGTTGAGCACGCGGCTGACGGTCGCCTCGCTCACCCCGACCTTCTTGGCCACCTCTGCGAGTCGTCGTGTCATGCGCAAACTATACGGCCTGTAGCGCAAGCGCTTGCAAGGACTTACGTGGATCGGACGACACCGCTTGCAGCGTGCCCGTACGGATTTCTCGCCTCTCACCAGGTGTTGACCAGCTCCGACGGCCGATCCGCGCCGACTTCAGTCAGTCATTCGTTTGCGAAATACAGTCGAAATATTGCGGACATCTGCTCGACATCCTATGGTTCGGCCAACTAGCCTCCGCCGAAGGGCCACCCCCATGAGAGCTGTCCTAGCCGCCCTTTCGTTAGCCATCGGACTCCTCGCCGCCCCCGCCGCCGCACAGGCCGCGGCCGACACCAATCTCGCCGCCGGCAAGGCCGCCACCGCGAGCAGCTTCACCGACGTCTACCCGGCCGCCAACGTGACCGACGGGAACCAGGCCACCTACTGGGAGTCGGCCAACAACGCCTTCCCGCAGTGGATCCAGGTGGACCTCGGCACCAGCGCGAGCGTCAACCGGCTGGTGCTCAAGCTGCCGTCCGGCTGGCCGAGCCGTACGCAGACGCTGACCGTCCAGGGCAGCGCGACCGGTTCCTCCCCGTTCACCACGATCGCCGCCTCGGCCACCTACACCTTCAACCCGACGGCCACCATCACCTTCCCCGCGACCACCACGCGGTACGTGCGCCTCCAGATCACCGGCAACACCGGCTGGCCCGCCGGCCAGCTCTCGGAGTTCGAGGTCTGGGGCACCGCCGACGACGGCCCGCCGCCGCCCGGGACGAACCTGGCGCTCGGCAAGCCGATCACCGAGTCCTCGCACACGCACACGTACGTCGCCGCCAACGCCAACGACGGGAACTTGGGGACGTACTGGGAGAGCGCCGCCTACCCGGGACAGCTCACCGTCCAGCTCGGGGCCAACGCCGACCTCACCTCGATCACCGTCAAGCTCGACCCGGGCCAGGCGTGGGGCCGGCGCACGCAGACGTTCCAGGTCCTCGGCCGCGAGCAGAGCGCCACCTCCTTCACCGGCCTGGTCGCCTCGGCGACGTACACCTTCGACCCGGCGACGGGCAACTCGGTGACCATCCCGGTGACCGGCAAGGCGGCCGACGTCCGGCTGCAGTTCACCGCCAACTCGGGCGCGCCCGGCGGGCAGGTCGCCGAGTTCCAGGTGTTCGGCACGCCGTCGGCCAACCCCGACCTCACCGTGGCGAACCTGACCTCCAGCCCCGCCTCGCCGGTCGAGACCGACGCGGTCACGCTGTCGGCCACGGTCAGGAACGCGGGCACCGCCGGCTCCGCCGCCACCTCCGTGAACTTCTACGCGGGCACCGCCAAGGTCGGCACCGCCGCCGTGGGCGCGCTGGCCGCGGGGGCGTCGGCGACCGTGTCGGCGAACATCGGGGCTCGGGACGCGGGGACGTACCAGCTGTCCGCCAAGGTGGACGAGGACAACAAAGTCACCGAGCTCAACGAGGCCAACAACACCACCACCGGCACGCTCACCGTGCGGCCGGTCGACACCGCCGACCTGGTCGCCGCGCCCGTCGCCTGGACGCCGGGCAACCCGGCCGCGGGCGGCACGGTGACGTTCAGCGTGGCGATCAGGAACCAGGGCACGGTCGCCTCCAGCTCGGCCGCGCACGGCGTCACGCTCACCGTCGTCGACGCCGGCGGCACGGTCGTGCGCACCCTGACCGGCTCGGCGAGCGGCGCGATCGCGGCCGGCGCGACCACCGCGCCGATCACCCTCGGCACCTGGACCGCGGCCAACGGCAGGTACACCGTCAAGACCGTGCTCGCCGACGACGCCAACGAGCTGCCGGTCAAGCGCGCCAACAACACCAGCGAGCTGCCGCTGTTCGTGGGCCGCGGCGCGAACATGCCCTACGACACCTACGAGGCCGAGGACGCCGTGCTCGGCGGCGGCGCGGCCAGGGTCGGCCCGAGCAGGGACGTCGGCACGATCGCCGGCGAGGCGTCGGGCCGCCGCGCGGTCACGCTCAACCAGACCGGCGCCTACGTCGAGTTCACCACCCGCGCCGACACCAACACCCTCGTCACCCGCTTCTCGATCCCCGACGCCCCGGGCGGCGGCGGCATCGACTCGACGCTCAACGTCTACGTCAACGGCACGCTGCTCAAGGCGATCCCGCTGACCTCCCGCCACGCCTGGCTGTACGGCGCGGAGCACCAGCCCACCAACAGCCCCGGCTCCGGCCCGCCCCGGCACATCTACGACGAGGCGAACCTGATGCTCGGCACCACCGTCCCGAAGGGCAGCAAGATCCGCCTGCAGAAGGACGCCGCCAACACCAGCACGTACGCCATCGACTTCATCGACCTCGAACAGGCGACCGCGGTCGCCAACCCCGACCCGGCCAAGTACGCCGTCCCCGCCGGCTTCACCCACCAGGACGTCCAGAACGCCCTGGACAAGGCCCGCATGGACAGCAGCCTGACCGGCGTCTACCTGCCCGCGGGCGACTACCAGACCGGCTCGAAGTTCCAGGTCTACGGCAAGGCGATCAAGATCGTCGGCGCGGGCCCGTGGTTCACCCGCTTCCGCCCGCCCGCCGGCCAGGAGAACACCGACATCGGCTTCCGCGCCGACGCCACAGCCAACGGAACGACGTTCCAGGGCTTCGCCTACTTCGGCAACTACACGGCCCGCATCGACGGCCCCGGCAAGGTCTTCGACTTCTCGAACGTGGCCAACATCACGATCGACAACATCTGGGTCGAGCACCAGGTCTGCATGTACTGGGGCACCAACACCGACGACATGACGCTGAAGAACTCCCGGATCAGGAACACCTTCGCCGACGGGCTCAACTTCACCAACGGCAGCACCGGCAACCACGTCACCAACATCGAGACCCGCGCCACGGGCGACGACAGCTTCGCGCTGTTCTCGGCCACCGACAACAACCCCGGCGAGCAGCACGGCAACGTCTTCGAGAACCTCAGCTCGCTGCTCACCTGGCGGGCCGCGGGCGTGGCCGTCTACGGCGGCTACGACAACACCTTCAGGAACATCTACGTGGCCGACACGCTCGTCTACTCGGGCGTGACGATCAGCTCGCTCGACTTCGGCTACCCGATGCACGGCTTCGGCGCGAGCCCGCCCACCGTGTTCGACAACATCTCGCTGGTCAGGGCGGGCGGCCACTTCTGGGGACAGCAGACGTTCCCGGCGCTGTGGGTGTTCTCCTCCTCCAAGGTGTTCCAGGGCATCAGGGTCAGCAACCTGGACATCGTGGACCCGACCTACAGCGGGATCATGTTCCAGACCGGCTACTCCAGTCCGACGACGCCGCTCAACCCGGTGAAGGACACGACCTTCACCAACGTCTCGATCAGCGGCGCCCAGAAGAGCGGCGACGCCTTCGACGCCAAGTCCGGCTTCGGGATCTGGGTGAACGAGCTGCCCGAGCCCGGTCAGGGCCCGGCGGTCGGGTCGGCCACGTTCACCGGCCTCCGCTTCAGCGGCAACGCGCAGAACATCAGGAACACGACCTCGACGTTCACCCTGACGATCAACTGACCGTCACAGCTCGGCCCTGGTGGGCAACCCCTGCCAGTCGCTGACGCCCGTCACCGCGGCGGCGCTCAACAGCGCCCCGCGGTACAGGCGTTCCTGCGGGGTGAGCCCGTCCAGTGCGGCGCTGATGTAGCCGGCCGCGAACGCCTCCCCCGCGCCCGACGGGTCCACCACCGGCACCTGCCAGCCCTGGACGTCGTAGCGCATCCGGTCGGCGCGCACGGTGGCGCCCTTCGCGCCGCGGTTCACGACGACCTCGCGCTCCGGGGTGAGGGCTGGCTTGACCAGGTCGAGCTCGTCCTGACGGAGGAAGAGCAGGTGGGAGGCGCAGGCCAGCTCGCTCAGCACCTCCTCGGCCTCGCGGACCGACGGCCACAGCTCCGGGACGTACTCGACGGCGAAGGAGATCACCACGTCGGCGTTGCGCGCGGCGTTGACGGCGGCGCGCACCGCGTCCTGGGCGTCGATGCCGAGCGCGGCCGTCAGGCCGGTGACGTGCAGCATCTTGGCCGCGCCCACCCGGTCGATGGGGACGTTGCCCGGCGACAGGCGCGAGCCGGCCGACCCGGTGCGGTAGTGCGCCGTGCGCGGCTCGCGGCCCACGCGGCTCTCCCTGAGCAGCAGGCCCGTCGGCAGCCCCTCCGACACCCGCATGTCCGTCACGTCCACGCCCTCGCCGCGCAGCACGGTCAGCACCCGCGCGCCGAGCTCGTCGCCGCCTACTTTGCCCAGGTAGGCGCACCCGTGCCCGAGCCTGGCCAGCGCCACGGCCAGCGTGAGCTCCGGCCCGCAGACGTCGAGCCTGGCCTCCCCGTCGTGGCGGACCCGGCCGCTGGTGACCACGCCGAGAGGCTCGCCGAGCGTGTAGACGTCCGTCATGGGACAGACTGTAGTAGGTCAAGCAGCCCGAAAAAGAATTTGGGTCACATAAGCGCTGGTTAAAGCCGTGATCAAAAATTTCTCGTAACTTAAGCGAACCTTTTCCCCATTTGGTGCCTCACAGTAGTAGAGGGAGTCCGGCCACCCCGGGCCGGCTCTGAAGCGATACGGGGAGAGGAATCAGCACCCTCATGAGAAAGATCGCACTGGGTTTCGTCTCCGCCCTCGTGGGCGGGGCCATGCTCGTCACGGGGGCGGGGGCCGCCTCCGCCAGCACCGCCACCAAGGCGGACACCCGCCTGTTCATCCGCAGCATCACGCCCAACCCGGTCGTGGTGAAGAAGGGTGAGGAGAGCACCGCATTCATCCACGTCCGGGCCGGCTCGGACGTCAAGAAGGTCGAAGTGACCGTGGCTCCGGTGGACGGCGTCAACACGCTGCGCGCCAAGGACGTCAAGCCGCTGGAGAGCTGGCGCTTCTCGGTCGGCTTCACCGACGGTGACGCCTTCGGCAAGTGGAAGGCCACGGCCGTGGCGTTCGACGGCGCCGGCAAGGAAGTCGCGAAGGACGACGCGTACTTCGCGGTCGAGCTCGCCAAGACCAAGGCCGACACGCGCGTCTCGCGTTTCGAGGCCGAGCCGTACAAGGTCCGCAAGGGCAAGTCGATCTACTTCTCCGGTCGGCTCCAGGCCGATGACCACCGGTGGAAGGGCGTCCGCGGCGAGAAGGTGAACATCTTCTACCGCGCCAACGGCCACAGCGCCTGGAAGTGGGTCACTTCCACCACGACGAAGTGGGACGGCAAGTTCTTCGCCAAGACCAAGGCGTACAAGAGCGGCTGGTTCCGCGCTTCGTTCGCCGGGAACGACGAGCTCAACAGCTCGACGAGCCGCGCCGACTACGTGCGCGTCTACGGTTCCTGGTGGCGTCGCTGAGCAGCACCAATCCTGAGGCCCGGTCCCCTCGCGGGGGCCGGGCTTCCGGCTTTTCACGAGGCTTTACCTGGGCAGGGGTTTAGCGATCAGCTGATCGCCGCATGGTAGGTCGCACCGCCGTGACCTCCCTACGGAAGGAGCCCCCCGCATGCCGCTTCCCCTCGCCGCCCTGGCCCTGAGCATGGTGAGCGCGCTGGGAGCGGCCCCCACGCCGTCCCCTCCGGCCGCCTCGCCTCCCGACGTGCGGTTCGAGCCCGCCGGCTCCGAGCGCGCGGAGCAGGCCCGCCGGCTGCTCAAGGAGAGCGGCGCGCTGCGTACGAAGATCAGGCTGCCGCGGGCTGTCGAGGTCGTCGCCCGCGACTGCGACGGGCGCTCCGCCCCCTGGGACGCCCGCGAGAGCCGCATCACGATCTGCTACTCCCTGGTCGACCGGCTGGAGAGCACCTTGACCGGCATCTCCGAGACCGAGGAGGCCGACGCCCGCACCACCGGCCGCCGCATCGAGGCCGCGCTGACCGCGTTCTTCCACCACGAGCTCGGCCACGCTCTCGACGACGCCTCCGGCACGCCTGACGGCCCGCCGGACGCCCTGCCGGACACAGCGGACCAGGCCGACCGGCTCGCCGCGCTCACGCTGACCGCCGACCGGCCGGAGCAGGCGATCGCCGCCGCTGAGGCCCGCCACCTGCTCGCCGCCGGGCACACCGGCCTCGGCCACCTGGCCGGTGAGGAGGAGTCGGCCACGTTCGCCTGCCTGCTCTACGGCGCCGACCCGGCGCGGAACGCCGCCATCGCCAAGGGCGGCTGGGTGCCCGCCGACCGGGCGCCCTCGTGCGCCGCCGAATACCAGCAGGCCAAATCGGCCGCCGGGCCCCTGATCATCAAGGCTCCGTGAAAGGCGGGACATCACGGGTAGCGTCCGGAGTATGGCTGAGGACGACCCGCTGCGTGACTTCGACCCGTTCGACATCTTCGACGCCGAGGCGGCCAGGCTGGACCGGTTCTTCGCCGGGCTGGACGACAGCGGCTGGCTGCGGCCGTCCCACTGCGCGGGCTGGACGGTCCGCGACGTGCTGGCGCACCTGGCGGGCGAGGAGATGTACAACCACGCGGTCCTCGACGGGACCGTTCCGGAGCTGATGAGCCGGATGTCCGCCGAGGGCATCAGCGGCTACGAGGACTTCAACGAGTGGTGCGTACGGCAGCGCCGCGACCTGCCGGTCGCCGACGTGCTGCGGGAGTGGCGCGAGGAGAACGGCGACACCCGGCGGCGCATGCGCGAGCTGGGCCGGGACGCCGTGCTGGAGACGATGGCCGGGCCCTATCCCAACGGGCGCCAGGCCTTCCACTACGACTCCGAGTACGCGACCCACGCCGACGACGTCGAGGCTCCGGTCGCGGCGGACGAGGAGGACGACCGGACGTTGTGGCGGATCGCGGTCGGCCGCTTCGCGCTGGCGGAGAGCGACTCGAAGGTGCAGGTCGAGCAGACGGCCGATGAGATCTGGGTGGCGCTGGACGGGGTGACGGCGGCGCTGCCCTACCCGGAGTTCGTGGCGGCGACGGTGGGCCGGCTGCCCGCCTCCCACGGGCTCGACCCACGGCTGACCAGCGCCCTGAGATGCCTGGCCTGACCGCCTGGAAGCTCTCACGCTGGAGAGGAGACGATCATGTGGCTACGTGACCGTACGGGCACGGAGCCCACGACCGCGCGCAGCCCGCTGCGGGCGCGACGGGCCCTGTCGATGGTGGCGCTGGTGCTCGCCGTCGCCGCGGCGGTGTTCTTCGCGATCCGCGCCATGAGCACGGGCGAGGAGGTCTGGCGCTGGGAGGCGGGCATCGCGGCGGTCGTGGCGGTCATTGCCGCCGTCGACCTGCTGGTGATCCGGCACCATCGCTCAGGCGGGCGGCCCCGCTCAGGTGGCCAGGACCGCTACGAGCAGTAACACGATCACCAGCGCGGCCGCCGCAACGATCACCCATCCGTGGGTCAGCGCCCACAGGCGCGCGCGATCCCCGTAGGGCCGCCCCGGCAGGCCGCCGACCGCCTCGATCCTGTTGATGGCCGCGACGCGCCGGGCCAGCTCGGGATCCTCTCGCTCCAGGGCCTGCTCTATCTGGGCGAGTATGCGGCGTTCCCTTCCAGAGAGACCCATTCGCTCCACCACTGCTGCTCTCACGCCGGTGGAGAACTTTTACCCGCCGCTGGTTCCGGCATGCCCGCCTCTTGGGCGGGCCTTGATCACTTCTTGCCGTAACGCTGGTTGAACCGCTCGACGCGGCCGGCGGAGTCGATGACCCGGCCGCGACCGGTGTAGAAGGGGTGGCTGGCGGACGAGACGTCCACGTCGACGACCGGGTAGGTCCGGCCGTCCTCCCACTCGATCGTCGCCGCGCTCGTACGGGTCGAGCGGGTGAGGAAGGCGAAGCCCACGCTGGGGTCGCGGAAGACGACGGGACGGTAGTCGGGGTGCAGGTTCTTTCGCATGTCCCGCTCAACCGAATGGCAACGGTTTTCATTCCCTGGCTTCGGGGTCGAGCCCGAGCACCGTACGCCCGCCCGATGCCGCGCCCGCCGCCGGTCACCATGTAAGAGGGAGTCATGCTGCGACGCCACCCACCGGGTTAGGCTCTATCAGGTGATCGAGGATCTTCCTCCGGGTGCGCGGGCCCGCATGGTGGCTGCGCTCGCGATCACCCAGACCGCCGGCTACGGCGTGCTCTACTACGCGTTCTCGGTGTTCATCCCGCCGATGGCGCGCGACCTGCACGCCGGGGTCACCGCGCTGACCGGGGCGATCACGCTGTCCGTCCTGGTCTCGGGGGTGGCGGCGCCCGCCGTCGGACGCCTGCTGGACCGGCGCGGCGGGCGCGGCCTGATGACGGCCGGGTCGCTGCTCGGCGCGGCGGCGGTGCTGGCCTGGTCACAGGTGCGCTCCGTGGCCGAGCTCTACGCGGTGTGCGCCGTGCTGGGCCTCGCGTCGGCGGCGGTGCTGTATGAGGCCGCGTTCGCGGTGATCGTCGCCTGGTTCGATCCGGCGCGGCGAGCACGGGCGCTGCTCACGGTCACCGTGGTCGCCGGGTTCGCCTCCAGTGTCTTCCTGCCGCTGACCGGGTTCCTGGTGGACCGGTACGGCTGGCGGCAGGCCCTGATGGTGCTCGCCGCCGGTTATGCCCTGACCGCCGTGCCGCTGCACGCCCTCACGGTGCGCGACCGGCCGGGGCCGTCGCGCGCGGACCGGGGCGCGATCGTCGGCGACGCGCTGCGGGAGCGGCCGTTCTGGCTGCTCGCGGCCGGGTTCCTCGC
Organism: Nonomuraea sp. LP-02; assembly: GCF_036289125.1. NCBI lineage: Bacteria > Bacillati > Actinomycetota > Actinomycetes > Streptosporangiales > Streptosporangiaceae > Nonomuraea > Nonomuraea sp. LP-02. The sequence goes on from NZ_JAXCLK010000001.1 coordinate 4,866,703, forward strand.
CCAGACCGGGGCGGTGTCGGTCATGGGGGTGCTGCTGGTGACGTACCTGATCGCGCTCGGGCATCCGCCGGTGTTCGCGGCGAGCGTGGCGGGGCTGCTCGGGGTGCTGTCGGTCACCGGCCGGCTGGTCACCACGGGGCTGCAGGCCCGCTGGCGGGTGGCGCTGATCACGGCGGCGATGTTCGGGCTGCAGGGGCTCGCGGCGGTGCTGCTGCCGCTGGCCGGGCGCAGCACCGGCGGGGCCGTGGCGGCGGTGGTGCTGTTCGGGCTGGGGTTCGGGGTGGCCACGATCGCGCGGCCCGCGCTCATCGCCGACCGGTACGGCACGGCCGCGTTCGCGTCGCTGAGCGGCGCTCTGGCGCTGCCCATCACGGTGGCCAAGGCGCTCGCGCCGCTGGCGGCGGCCGGGATCGCGGAGGTCGCCGGGTTCCCGGCGGTCATGGGGGCGGTGGCGGCGGCCTGCGCGACCGGAGCGCTGGCGCTCGTGGCCTACGATCGGCAAGGGACCGTCGGCGGCGCCCCGGCCCCCTGACGACCACACGCGAGTGGTCGCGCGCCGGGGGTTCCGCGCCGGGGGCTCCTGCTCGCCCTCGGCGAACTTCACTCACCGTCCGCCCGCGAACACGTAAGGTAGCCGCATGGATACCCCCTCCGAGGTTCTGCACCGCGTGTTCGGCTACGACTCGTTCCGGCCGGGGCAGCAGGAGATCATCGACCAGGTCGTGGGCGGCGGCGACGCGCTCGTCCTCATGCCCACCGGGGGCGGCAAGTCGCTCTGCTACCAGATCCCGGCTCTGGTGCGTCCCGGTGTCGGGGTGGTCATCTCGCCGCTCATCGCGCTGATGCAGGACCAGGTCGATGCGCTGCGCGCGCTCGGCGTGCGGGCCGGTTTCCTCAACTCCACGCAGGACTTCGACGAGCGCCAGCTCGTCGAGGCCGAGTTCCTGGCCGGCGAGCTCGACCTGCTCTACCTCGCCCCCGAGCGGCTGCGGGTGGATGCCACGGTGCGGCTGCTGGCCAAGGGCGACATCTCGGTGTTCGCGATCGACGAGGCCCACTGCGTGGCGCAGTGGGGCCACGACTTCCGCCCCGACTACCTCGCCCTGTCGGAGCTGCGCGAGCGCTGGCCGGAGGTGCCGCGCATCGCGCTCACGGCCACCGCGACCCCCGCCACGCACGCCGAGATCTCCACCCGGCTCGGCCTCGACCAGGCCCGCCACTTCGTGGCCGGCTTCGACCGGCCCAACATCCACTACCGGATCACGCCGAAGGCCGAGCCGAAGAAGCAACTGCTGGAGTTCCTGCGCACCGAGCATCCCGGCGACTCCGGCATCGTCTACTGCCTGTCGCGCTCCTCGGTGGAGAAGATCGCCGAGTTCCTGGTCGAGCACGGCATCGCGGCGGTGCCCTACCACGCGGGGCTCGACGCCCGCACCCGCGCCGCCCACCAGGCCCGCTTCCTGCGCGAGGACGGGCTCATCGTGGTCGCCACCATCGCCTTCGGCATGGGCATCGACAAGCCCGACGTGCGCTTCGTGGCCCACCTCGACCTGCCCAAGTCGGTGGAGGGCTACTACCAGGAGACCGGGCGCGCGGGCCGCGACGGGCTGCCGGCGACCGCCTGGATGGCCTACGGCCTGCAGGACGTCATCCAGCACCGCCGCCTCGCCATGGAGGGCGACGACGCCCACCGCCGCCGCCAGGTGATGCACCTCGACGCCATGCTGGCGCTGTGCGAGACCGCCGGCTGCCGCCGCGTGATGCTGCTCGACTACTTCGGCCAGCAGGGGGCCGAGCCGTGCGGCAACTGCGACACCTGCCAGTCGCCGCCCGAGACCTGGGACGGCACGGTCGCCGCCCAGAAGGTGCTGTCCGCCGTGTTCCGGCTGGCCAAGGAGCGGCGGCAGAAGTTCGGCGTGGGCCAGATCGTCGACATCCTGCTCGGCAAGACCACCGCCAAGGTGCTGCAGCACGGCCACGACTCGCTCTCCGTCTTCGGGGTCGGCACCGAGCTGGGCAACCAGGAGTGGCACAGCGTGGTGCGGCAACTGCTGGCGCAGGGCCTGCTGGCGGTCGAGTCCGACTACGGGGCGCTGGTGCTCACCGACGCCAGCGCCGAGGTGCTGCGCGGCAAGCGCGAGGTCCTGCTGCGCCGCGACACCCTCCGCCCGGCCCGCACACGCGGCACCTCCGGCAGCGGCTCCGGCTCGGGGTCGGGGTCGGGGAAGTCGCGGCAGGCGGTCGAGCTGCCCGCCGAGGCGGCCCCGCTCTTCGAACGCCTCCGCGCCTGGCGCGCCACGGTGGCCAAGGAGCAGGGCGTTCCCGCCTACGTCATCTTCCACGACGCCACGCTCCGCGAGATCGCCACCCTCCGCCCCGCCACATCGGCCGAGCTGAGCACGGTCAACGGCGTCGGCGAGAACAAACTGGCGAAATACGGCGACCAGGTCCTGGAGGTCCTGACCACCGACCCCGCGTAACCACCGCCACCCGGGGAGGTGACGGACCCCACCAGCACACGGATGCCGACGCCATGGCCCAGCGCAGGGTGTGATGAGCGGCCCAGGGTGTGGTGGGCCCGGCCCAGGATGCCGTGAGCTGGCGCAGGGTGCGGTGAGCCCGGCGCAGAGTGCCATGGGCCCGGCGCAAGGTACCGTGAGCCCGGCCCAGGGTGTCCCAGGGTGCGGTGGACCCGGCCCAGGATGCCGTGAGCTCGGCCCAGGGCGCCCGTGGATCCCACCCAGGATGCCATGCACCCGGCCCAGGACGCCGTGAGCCCGGCCCAGGGTGGCGTTGGTCGGGCGGCGGCCTCTGCTGGCACAGACATGCGAGTCCTCCGGAAACGGCGGGCTCGCCGCCCAGCACGAGCGGCTGGGCTTTCCTGAGGCTCTTGACTCGCGCGGCGAGCCTTGGGTGGCAGTGCGAAGTTCGTCAGGGAACGGCAGCGCACACTGCCTCCGCTAGAGCGGGCCTCCACGCTCGTGGCCAGGGCCGCGTGGGTTCTGGCCGCGTGGGTTCTGGCCGCGTGGGTTCGGGCCGCGTGGGTTCGGGCCGCGTGGGTTCGGGCCGAACATGTGAAGCTCGATGCCGAAGCAGGTGCCTAGGCCGGCGGGTGCCGAGGCGAGCAGATGCCAACGCGGACGTTGCGCGGTGCGGCCATGGCGCTTCTGCGCGACGGCTTCCGGCAAATCGCTTGAGGTTCCACCGGGTGGAAGGTGCAGATTCAAGCCATGGACGACGTGACGGGTTTCTACACGATCGGGCAGTTGGCCCGGCGTACGGGGTTGCGGGCGCGCACGATCCGTTTCTGGTCCGACAGCGGCGTCGTACCGCCGGTCCAGAGGTCGGAGGGCGGATACCGGCTCTATGACGTGGAGGCGGTCGCGCGGCTGGACCTGGTCCGGACGCTTCGCGATCTCGGGCTCGGCCTCGACGCCATCCAGCAGGTGCTGGAGAGGCGCGCCACGCTGAGCGAAGTGGCGGAACTCCATGTCAAAGCGCTTGACGCCGAGATCCGCACCCTGAAGATCCGCCGGTCCGTCCTGCGTGTTCTCACCGACCGAGACAGCTCTACCAAGGAGATCGCATTGATCAACGCACTGGCTCGGCTCTCTGCGCGGGAACGCCGGCAGATCATCGACGACTTCGTCGACCACGTGTTCGCCGACATCGTCGATGAGGACGCGGCGCTCGTTGGGGGATGGATGCGGGACCTGCCGGCCGATCTCCCGGAGGACCCGACCCCCGAACAGGTCAGCGCGTGGGTGGAGCTGGCCGAGCTGGTCGGTGACGACGGCTTCCGGCAGACGGTCCGGCGGATGGTCCTCAGCGGCGAGGGCGACAACCGCCTGGAGTACGGTCTCGACCTTCGGCCCCTGGTCCTGGAGCACGCGGGCGGCGCTCTGTCGCGCGGACTCGCGCCGGAGGCGGACGAGGCGAGCCCGATCCTGAGGCGGATCGTCCCCGACGACCTGCCCGCGCAGGAGGTCGCCGCGCTGATCGCCTGGCTGGAGATGGTCGCCGAGCCCCGGGTTGAGCGGTACTGGCAGCTTTTGAGCCTCGTCAGAGGTCAGGAACCATCCCCGCCGGCTGTCCCGGCCTTCCGATGGGTGCTGGCCGCGCTGCGCGTGCACCGATGATCCCAGAAAGGGGTCCGGTGCCGCGGAAGAGCGGGAGTGGTGGCGACGGCCGCACGAAGAACGGTCGTCGCCACCACGTTGGTCGGCCTGGATCCGGCGCTTGCGTGCCCCCCGCCGCCGCCGGACCGGCCGGACGTGTTTTGGCCCCGAACGATGGGTGTGTGCCCGCTTACGATCTTCTCATCCGATTGCCCGGTCAGGTGCCGGTTTCGCGGGATCGCCTATGAGGTCGCCTGTCTTGTCGTACAGGGTGATCGTACGGTGTCGGCGCGCGGCTCGCGGGACCGGGTCAGGTGGAGTGGCCGTTCGGGTAGGGTCGCCGACCGGCGGCGGCCGGGTCGCGTCCCAGGTAGGCCAGGAGGCGGTCGTCGGCGGGCGCGTCCACGGGTACGGGGAGCGGCGCGGCGAACCGGTGCGGCCGGTCGGCGGGCGTCACGAACAGGTGCGCCAGGTCCAGCAGTTCGTCCGCCAGCAGGGGCGGGATGGGGCGGGGCTCGCCGCACGCGGTGGCGATGTCCCAGCCGTGTACGGCGATCTCGATCGCGCCCACGGCGGCCACCATGGGGCTGGTCAGATGGCGGTCGCCGATCGAGACCAGTTCGCCGGTGAGCGTGGCCGCCCAGGTGCCGAGGAGTTCGGTGGCGTCGTCCCGTACGAGGAGGGCCGGGTTGCCGTGGCGATTGAGCCGCCGGGCGGTGCGCAGGTGGTCGAGCGCCTTCGTGCCGAGGGTGACGGTGCCGGTGGCGGCCTCGTTCAGGGCGCGGAGGGAGTCGGTGACGTGGGCCAGCAGCCGCTCCATGGTCCAGCCGGCGCAGGGGGTCGCGCGGCAGAGCATGGGCGGGGTCACGATGCGCAGACTGCCGAGCGTGTAGTCGATCGCCCGTTCCAGCAGGGCCACGCCCGCTGTCAGGACCCGTTCTCGTTCACCGTTCATGGATCGCCTCCTCGGATGTGCTGACGGGAGGGGCGGCCGGAAGTCATCGGTGTGGATCTCGGAACCTTTCGTCGGTGGACGGTGTAAGGGGGGTGAGGAGGACGATCGATGAGGTGGATGGTGGTGCCGCTCGTGGCGGTGCTTGCGGTGGCGGTTGGTTGTGGCGCCGGTGGCGGTACGGCACCCGTGGCTGCGGGGGCTCCGGGGACGGGTGCTCCGGGGGCGGGCACGCCGCAGACTGGTGGCACGCCGCCGACCGGCGCTGCGGGTACACCCGGTGCCACCGGGGCCGTGAGCCCCGTTCCGGTGGTGACCGTTGACGGGGCCGGGTGTCACGAGACGGCGGTGTCGCAAGGGGATGGCTTTCCCGAGGTGCGGGGCACGGGTGAGGGGGTGGAGTTGTGGGGGCTGCTGTTCGGGGAGGTGCCGGTGCGGCGCGGCGTGGAGGTCAAGATCGTGTGGCGGATGACCGGGGAGGGCCCGCTGCGCAAGGTCGAGGCGATGCTCCCGGACGGCGCTCGCGCCCGGCTCGCCTGGGGCCCCGAGGAGCACGGTGGGTCGAACTGGCAGCGTCCCGGACAGGAGTGGGGCACGGGATTCGTCTTTCCCGAGCGCGGCTGCTGGAAGGTCGAGCTGACCCGCGACCGTGGCAAGGGGCACGTCTGGCTGCGGGTCCGCTGACGACTCCAGGCCGACGACTCCAGGCTGACGACTGAAGGCCCACGTCGCGAGGCCGACGTCGCAGAGCTTGGCGTCACACGGCGGACGTTGCGAGGCCCACGTCCGAGAGCCTGGCGTCACACGTCGCACAGCCTGGACATCGCACGGCGGGCGCGCCTCGGCTCCGCCGCCGCAAACGGACCCCAGGAAGGCGGAGCCTGAAGGTGGTCGGAAGGAGATCGTAAGGTCGGTCCGGCAGGGTGGTGTCAATCGATGAACGGCATTGAAGGGAAACACATCTCATGCGCAAACTGCTGCTCCAGGTTCAGGTCAGCGCCGACGCCTACATGGCCAGCCCGAACGGCGAACTGGACTGGCTGACCTACCCCTGGACCGACGACCTCGGCGACCACATCAACGCGCTCACCGCGAACGTGGACACCATCGTCCTCGGCCGCAGGCTCGCCGAGGGCTTCATCCCGGCGTGGGCCGCCGGTCCGCCCGGTGAGGACCAGAAGTCGATCGACTGGATGAACCAGACCCCCAAGGTCGTGATCTCCCGCACGCTCACGGAGTCACCGTGGGAGAACGCGACCATCGCCGGCGGCGACCTGGCCGAGACGATCAAGGGGCTGAAGGCCAGGCCGGGCGGCGACCTCATCGTGTACGGCGGCGGGACCCTGGTCGCGAGCCTGGCCGAAGCCGACCTCATCGACGAGTACCACCTGTTCGTCAACCCGACCGCGATCGGCAGCGGGATGCCGGTCTTCCCCGGGCGCCGGCAGCTGCGTCTGGCCTCGGCCCGGCCGTTCGGCTGCGGCATCACGGCGATGCACTACGAGCCCGTGAGGTAGGGGGCCCGGCATCACCCCTGCGGTGACAGTGCGCGGTCGAGGAAGGCGATGACGTCGTCCAGCACCTCGTCCTGGTTGGTCTCGTTGAAGACCTCGTGCCGCGCGCCGGGGTAGATCCGCTCGGTGAGGTCCGTGCCGCGTACGGCCTCGATGCCCGCCCGGCTCGGCCCGAGCGGCACGAGCTGGTCGTCCTCGCCGTGCACCCACAGCGTGGGCAGGGCGCCGAACGTGCCGCCCTTGGCGATGGCGGCCAGCGTGGCGGCGAACGCCTCCAGCGTGGCCCGCTTGAACGGCCCGTGCCAGACGAGCGGGTCGGCCGCGTACGCGGCGCCCACGGCCGGGTGGCGGGAGAGCGTGGCCGGGTCGATGGGGATGTCGGGCAGTTCGTCGAGGGCGAGCAGGGCGGGCACCGCCTCCCATTCCCCGATCACCGGCCCGGACAGGACGAGCGCGGCCAGGCCGGCGCCGTGGAGCTGGGCGTACCGGGCGGCGATCATGCCGCCCATCGAGTGGCCGATCGCCACGACGGGGACGCCGGGGTGCGCGGCCCGCGCCTGCTCCTCGACGGTGTGGACGTCGGCGACGACGTCCTCGAAGTCCTCGATGAGCACCCGCTCGCCCTCCGACCTGCCGTGCCCGGCGTGGTCGACGCCGTAGACGGCGGCCCCGTGGCGGACCAGCCGGTCGGCGACGTGCTCGTAGCGGCCTATGTGCTCGCCGTACCCGTGGACCAGCAGGACGAGGTAACGGGGGTCGTCGTGCGGCCATTCGCGGACGGTGCGGGCGCCGTGCACGCCGGCGAAGACGTGCTCACGGGACTCGGCCATGCTTCACACTCCTCGGGTTCGAGCTGCGGCGAGCGTACGTCGGCCGCTCCCGCCCTCACAACCGCGTCGTAGGCTGGGTGACGATGATCCCGCTGCCGATGAGGGAGATCGCGCCGGGCGCGGTCCACGTTCCTGGCTGGTTGTCGATGGACGAGCAGCGCCACCTCGTCCGCGCCTGCCGCGCGTGGGCCACGGGGCCGGTGCCGATGCGGCACACCCGGCTGCCCGGGGGCGGCGTGATGTCGGTCCAGACGGTGTGCGTGGGCTGGCACTGGCAGCCCTACCGCTACACGCGCCTGGCCCACGACGTCAACGGCCGCAAGGTCGCCGACTTCCCCGGCTGGCTCGCCGACCTGGGCCGCCGCGCGGTCGCCGAGGCGTACGGGCGCCCGGCCGACGACTACGCCCCCGACACGGCCCTGGTCAACTTCTACGACGCCGACGCCCGGATGGGCATGCACCAGGACAAGGACGAGAAGTCGCCCGCCCCGGTGGTCTCGCTGAGCATCGGCGACACGTGCCGGTTCAGGTTCGGCAACACCGAGACGCGCGGCAGGCCGTACACGGACGTGGAGCTGGCCTCGGGCGACCTGTTCGTGTTCGGCGGGCCGTCGCGGCTCGCCTACCACGGCGTGCTGAAGATCCTTCCCGGCACCGGCGATCCGGCCACCGGTCTCGCCGCCGGCCGGCTCAACCTCACGCTGCGCGTCACCGGCCTCCGGTGACGTAGTCGAAGTCGTCGTCGGAGAGGGTGCGCCGCAGCGTCCGCAGCACCTTGTTCGCGTCGTCGCCCGGCTGCTCCAGGTAGAACGGTTTGCCGTCGCGGCCGAACGTGATCGCCGAGCCGCCCTCCCACTTGCCGAGCGCGTCGGCGACCGGCCCGAAGTCCTCGTGCGGCTCGAACCCGAGCGTGCGGGCGTGGTCGACCGAGCCCAGCACCAGGTGCCTGGCCAGCTCGTACGGCGCCTCCTGCCAGCCCGCGTACTCGCCGAAGAAGTACTCGCGGAAGCGCGCCAGCTCCCGGTCGTCCATGATCTGCGGGCCGATGGCGTTGCGCACGCCGAGGCAGAACACGTCGGCGAGGTAGCCGGAGACCTCCATGCGGTCCCAGGAGTGGCGGCGGGCGACGAGCACGCACACCATGCCGTCGGCGCCTGACTCCGGCGCCTCGTCGCTCCAGCCGAGCGCGGGGTCGATGCCGAGGCCGGCGCTCCAGCCGACGTTGATCCAGCATCCGACCACGTCACCGCCGCCGGTGGTGGTCCCCGTGGCGGTCTCCGCGGCGATCTCCCTCACCAGCGGCGCCACGACGGACGGCGGCACCTTGAGCGCGCGGGCGATCTCCTTGGGAGAACGGCCCTGAGCACGGAGTTCGCGTACCTGGTCCTTCAATTCCGCTTTGTCCACGCGGGCAGCCTAGCCGTTCCCCTCCGACAGCCGCCGCGCGAGCCAGGCGAGGGCGAGCGGATAGCGGTACTCGATGCCGCCGTGCCCCGCGTCGAACAGCTCGAAGTGGACCCGCTCGTCCGGCACGCCCGCCGCCGCCACCGCCCGGCGGAACGCGACCGCCGCGAAGTCCAGGAAGTACTCGTCCCGGGACCCGGCGTCCACCCAGATGCCCCGCATCGAGCGCAGCGCCTCGGCGTAGCGGGGCTCACCCGCCATGACCACCGGATCGCGCGCCAGCCAGCGCCGCCACACCTCCGGCACCGGCGCCCCGGTGTCGTCGAACGGCAGCCGCACCGTGCCGTCCTCGTCGGCCGAGTACGCCGCCGCGTAGGCGTACATCTCCAGCAGCTCCAGATCGCCCTCCCGCGTCCCGGCCAGCCGGGAGCGGAAGTCGGCGAGGAAGGCGTCGTAGGAGCCGCCGTACATGTCGCGCAGCCGCCGCGCCAGCCCCGGGAACGCGTGCCGCATGCTGACCTCGAACAACGCGTCCCCGGCGTGGGTGGCCAGCGCGCCGAAGACGTGCGGGGCGAGCATGGCGGTCACCATGGCGCCGTAGCCGCCGCTGGACTTCCCGGTGACCGCCCGGTGGTCGCGGCCGGGGAGGGTGCGGTAGTGGGCGTCCACCCAGGGGACGACCTCCTCGCACAGGTACGAGTGGTAGCGGCCGGTCGCGGGTGAGTCGAGGTACTGGCTGCCGCCGAGCGCGGTCCAGGCGTCGACGTACACGACGATCGCGGGCGGCGCCTCCCCCGCGGCGAACATGGCGTCGGCCAGCTCAGGGAACGGCCGGCGGAACGGCGCCCTGTTGAGCCACATGGCGACGTGGCCGGTGTAGCCGAGCAGCACGTACAGGGAGGGGTAGCGGCGCTCGGGCTCGTCGTCGTAGCCCGGCGGCACGTACACCAGCAGCGGCCGCTCGTGCGGGTCGCCCAGCGGGTTGCCGCGCAGCAGGGTGCTGTCGATCACGCGGTGGTCGAGACGGCCGGCCAGCTCGGCGGACCAGGGCAGCATGCAAGCTCCTTCAACGTACGAGACGAAGGTTCAGAGGGAGGAGGTGACCGTGTCCACGCAGGTCTGCGTGACGGCCCGTCCCGCGACCAGGACGAGCACGAGCTCGCGCAGGTCGGAGATGCGGCGGAGCGGGTCGCCGCGCACCGCGATGAGGTCGGCCCGTTTGCCGGTCTCGACGGTCCCGGTCACCGCGCCGACCCCGCAGGCGTCGGCGGCCCGCGCGGTGGCCAGCTCGATCACCTCGGCGTTGCCGAACCCGGCCCCCGCGAACACCTCCAGCCCCGCCACGTAGCCGTCGGTGCGGTTGCCGACGCCCGCGGCGGCGAAGCCGGAGTCGGTGCCGGCGATGAGGCGCACCCCGGCGTCCCGCAGGGCGACGATCCCGTGCAGCCAGTCGTCGAGCATCTCGGGGCCGAGCGTGTCGCGCAGCCGCCAGTAGACGCCGTGCAGGGTGGGGCACACGTACGTGCCGCTCTCCGCGACCAGGTCGGCCAGCTCCGGGTCGTAGCGGTGGCCTGAGGGGGTGAAGAACGAGCAGTGCTCGATCGTGGCCACCCCCGCCTCGACCGCGCTGCGGATGGCCGCGTGCGCGTGGGCGTGCGCGGCGACGCCCTTGCCGCGCGCGCCGGCCTCCTCCACGACTGCGCGGATCTCCTCGGTGGAGTACTGCTGGACCCAGCTCGGCGCCGCGCTCGGCGTCATCTGGCCGCCGGAGGCCATGATCTTGAGGCAGTCGGCGCCGGCCCGCAGGTTCTCCCTGGCCACGCGGCGGATGGCGGGCAGGTCGTCGGCCTCGCCGCCCATGTACCAGCAGTGGCCGCCGGTGGGCGTGATCGGCCGGGTCGCGGCGATCAGGTGGGGGCCGACGGCCAGCCCTTCCTCGATCGCGTCGCGCAGGGCCAGGTCGAGGAAGCCGCGCGCGCCGAGGTCGCGGGCGGTGGTGACGCCCGCGGAGACGAGTTTGCGGGCGTTCTCGGCCATGCGCAGCAGCAGGTGGCGGTCGCTCTCGGGGCTCTGCCTGGTCACCGGGTCGACCTTGTCGTCGAAGCCCAGGTGCACGTGCGCGTCGATGAGCCCCGGCAGCAGGGTGCAGCCGGGCAGGTCGACGACCTCGTCCGCGTCGCCCGGCTCGCCGGCGCCGCCGCGCGGTCCCGCGTAGGCGATCACGGCGCCGTCCACGGCCACCTCGCCGTTCGGGATCACCTCTCCGGGGCGGCCGGTGAGCACCTGCGCGGCGCGAAGGATGCGCATGCACCAAGGGTGCCACAACGGGTCTTAAGGGCACAGGAAGGCGTTCGTAAGGGCGGCGCGCGACCGTGAAGGTGTTCCAACCGCGAGCCTGTCCCAGGAGGAACCGATGTCGCAGACCGCCGAATACACCATCACCCGCCGCTTCGCCGCCCCGCGCCACCGCGTCTGGGCCGCCTGGACCGACCCGGAGCGCTTCTCGCGGTGGTTCGGGCCGCGCGGGATGGCCACGCCGCTCGGCCGGATCACCCTCGACGCCGTGCCCGGCGGGGTCTGGCGGGCCACGCTGGTCGGCGAGGAGGGGTTCGAGGTGACGCTGGACGGCCGCTACCGCGAGGTGCGCGCCCCCGGCCGGCTGGTGTTCACGACCGGCGACCCTGACGCGCCCGGCGACGGCCCGGCGTCGGTGGTGACCATCGACTTCGCCGCGACCGGCGACCGCACCGAGATGCGCTTCCACCAGTACGGCGTCAACACCGACCCCGAGCACGCCGAGCAGGCGAAGGAGGGCTGGATCGAGTTCTTCGACCGCCTCGCCGAGCACGTCGAGCACGCCCCGCAGGGGTGAGCGTCACAGCACGTCCTGGACCTCGTCGAGCTTGCGGGCCGCGCCCTCGGCGTACGCGGCCGCGTACGCCTCCGCGCCGATGCCGTCGCGCACCCGTGCCGCGATGCGGTCGAACTCCTCCTGCTCCGCCGGCCCGGCGGGCAGGTTGAGCCGCTCCCTGGAGGCCGCCGCCAGCCCCAGCAGCCGCGCCGCCCGCCTGCTCGCCCCGCAGGCGGAGGCCGCGCCGATCACGGCCCACGTCAGCGTCCGCGGGTCGCCGATCCTGCGGGCCGCGACGATGGCCTCCTCCTGCAGGGCCAGGGCGGCGGCCTGGTCGCCGCGCGCCTCGTGTACGTGGCCCAGCTCGGTGAGCACGTCGGCCACATGCACGGCCGGCTCGACGTCGGGATCGCGCGGCACGCCCTCCAGGAGCCTGAGCAGGTGCCGCTCGGCCAGGTCGAGCCGGCCGGCGCGGCGGGCGGCGAAGGCGAGGCCCATCTCGCCCATGCTCTCGCCCTCCCGGTAGCCCTGGTCGGCGGCCATCTTCCTGGCGCGCTCGCACAGCTCCATGGCGCGTTCGTACGCGCCGCTCTCCAGGGCGACCCAGCCGAGCCAGGCGGTGTGGGTGGCGACCTCCGGCCACAGGCCGAGGTCCTCGGCCATCCGCAGGCCCTCGCCGAAGAGCCGGTTCGCGCGCTCGGTGTCGCGGCTCATCTCGGCGGCCGAGGCCAGCCACTCCGTGGCCCGCAGCAGGCCCCAGCGGTCGCCCAGCGCGGTGAAGATCTGCACGCTCTCGCCGGCGCAGCGCTCGAGCGCCTCGTGGTCGCGCCGGGTGAAGGCGTCCCTGGCCTGGCAGGCGAGGGCCGCCGCCTCGCCCCAACGGTCGCCGACGGCGCGGAAGGCGGCCAGCGCCCGCTCGTTGAGCTCCTGGCCGGTCGGCACGTCCCTGACGTGCATGCCGATGAACAGCTCGGCCCTCGCCCGCTGTCCGGGATCGGCGACGGCGGCGAGCACCGGTCGCCAGGCGACCTGCTCGCCCAGCATCATGGCGAACCCGGCGTGCCAGGCGGCCGCCCGCGCCCGTTCCGGGGAGTCCGGGCCGGGCACCGACAGGGCGGCGGCCAGCGAGCGCCGGCCCTCGGCCAGCCGGCCGCGCAGGAACCAGTACCAGGCCAGGGCGTTCACCAGCCGCGCCGTGCTCGCGGCGTCCCCGGTGCCGACGGCGGCGTCCAGGGCGGCGCGCAGGTTGGCGGCCTCGGCGTCGAGGCGCAGCAGCCGGTCGCGCTGCTCGTGGCCGTACAGGCCGGGCTCGCACTCCTCGGCGAGCGCCAGGTAGTGGCGCAGGTGGGCGCGGCGGACGGCGTCGAGCTCGTCCGCCTCCCCCAGCCTGGCCAGGCAGTACGCCGCCACCGACTCCAGCAGCCGGTAGCGCACCCCGGCCGGGGAGCCGGCGACGACCACGAGCGAGCGGTCCACCAGCCGGGGCAGCAGGTCGAACACGTCCAGCGTGGGGTCACCGTCGGCCGACACGGCCTCGGCGGCCTCCAGGGTGCAGCCCTCGGCGTGCACCGCCAGGCGGCGCAGCACCCGCCGCTCCTCCTCGGAGAGCAGGTCCCAGCTCCAGTCGATGACCGCGGTCAGCGTCTGCTGGCGGGCCGGCGCGCCGCGCGGCCCGGAGGCGAGCAGCCGGAACCGGTCGTCCAGCCGGGACGCCACCCCGTGCACGCCCAGCGCGCGCACCCGGGTCGCGGCCAGCTCCAGCGCCAGCGGGATGCCGTCGAGGCGGCGGCAGAGCTGCGCGACCGCCTGGGCGTTGCCCGCGTCCAGAGCGAAGCCGCGCGCGGAGGCGGCGGCGCGGGTCACGAACAGCCGGACCGCGTCCGAGCGGGCCATCGCGGCGAGGTCCGTGCTCGCGGGCACCTCCAGCGGGGGGACGCTCCACAGCACCTCGCCGGCCACGGACAGGGGCTCCCTGCTGGTGGCGAGGACCCGCAGGTCGGGGCAGGCGCGCAGGAGCAGTTCGGTCAGCTCGGCGACCTCCGCCACGACGTGCTCGCAGTTGTCGAGGACGAGCAGGGCGTGGCGGTGCCGCAGCGCCTCGGCGAGCTGCCCGGCCACGTCGGCGGAGTCGGCGTCCTCCCGGATGTCCAGCGCGGCCATGACGGCCTCGGCGGGCGTCCGCGGCCCCGCCGCACCGCCCGCCGGGGTCGCGTCCCGGCCCGCATGGACCAGGCCGGTCCGTACGGCCTGGTCCAGCTCGACCAGCCAGGCGCCGTCGGTGAAGCCGTCGAGGAGCCGGTCGGCGGCGGCCAGCGCCAGCCGGGTCTTGCCGACCCCGCCGCTGCCGGTGAGCGTGACCAGCCGCTCCTCCCCGACCAGGCCGCACACCTCGGTCAGTGCCTCGTCGCGGCCGATCAGTCTGCTGACGGCGGCGGGCAGGTTCGTCAGCGGGCGTCCGACCGGGAGGCTGAGCGCCGGGTCCTGGCCGAGTATCGCCTGGTGCAGCGCCACGAGCTCGGGCCCGGGGTCGAGGCCGAGCTCGTCGGCCAGCCGCTCGCGCAGCTCGGCGTAGCCGGCGAGGGCCTCGCTCTGGCGGCCCGCCCGGTACAGCGCCCGCATGTGCACCGCCCGCAGCCGCTCCCTGAGCGGATGGCGGGTCACGAGGTCGCCGAGCTCGCCCACCAGCAGCGCGTGCTCGCCCAGCTCCAGCCGGGCCTCGGCGTGCTGCTCCAGCGCCGACAGCCGCTGCTCCTCCAGGCGCAGGATCGCGGCGCGGGTGTACTCCTCGTCGGCGAAGTCCGCGTACGCCGGACCGCGCCACAGCGCCAGCGCCTCCCCCAGCAGCCCGGCTTTGGTCCGCGGGCTGCCCGCGGCCTCGGCCCGCGCCAGCAGCTCCGCGAACCGCCCGGCGTCCACCGACCCGGCGTCGGGCCGCAGCAGGTAGCCGGGGGCGCGCGAGACCACCAGGTTCTTGCCGCCCGCCTCGGCGTCCTCCAGCGCCTTGCGGAGCTGGGACACCCGGACCTGGAGCGCGGCGGGCGGGTTGCCTGGCGGCTCCTCGCCCCACAGGTCGTCGACCAGCCGGTCCGCCGAGACCGGGTGGCCCTCGTGGACGAGCAGGTCCACGAGCAGCGCCCGCACCTTGAGGCCGGGGATCGTCACGGCCTCGCCGGCGTCGGTCCACACGGCCAGCGGCCCCAGCACTCCGAAACGCATGTTCGATAGCTTATGCGGGGGTTCGTACCCGCGAGAAGCTCGCCGGCACTCCTTACGGCGGGGCCTTGCGGGCCGAGCCGCGGTAGCGGTCGGCGTCGTAGCGGCGCTCGTTGTCGGCCAGCTTGTCCGTGGCCGCCGCCAGCAGGTCGACGCCCAGCACGTCGGCGAGCCGCACCAGGTAGAGGGTCACGTCCCCCAGCTCGGTGCGCATGCGGGCCAGCGCCTCGGGGCCGGGGTCGGCGGACTCCTCAGCGGTGAGCCACTGGAACTCCGCCACCAGCTCCCCCACCTCGCCGGCCAGCGCCATCGCCAGGTTCTTCGGCGTGTGGAACTGCTCCCAGTCGCGGGCGCGGGCGAACGCGCGCAGGCGGGCGGCCAGGTCCTCCAGGTCCGTCGTCACGCCGCACGACCTTATCCATTTCCGGCCGGTAGGTTGCTCCCTGTGAATGGCGTCGAGTTGTTCCTGCTGGGCCGCGTCCTGATGAAGATCGGCGAGGAGGCGATGCCGGTCGAGGGCATCGGCGAGCACTCGACGAGCGTGCGCACGGTGCTGATCGTGGTCAGCGACCTGCGCGGCCACCCCGGCACCACGGTCGGGGAGATCGCCGCCCGCACCGGCCTGCCGCAGAGCGCGGTGTCGGCCGCCGTGGCGCGGCTGCGTACGGCGGGGGCGGTCCTCGCCGACACCGACCCCAGGGACCGCCGCCGGACGATCATCCGCGAGGCCCCGGAGACGTCGGACCGGGTGACCCGCGTCCGCGACACCCCTGTGGACGACGCCCTCGCCGCCGCCCTGGACACGGACGACCGCGAGCACGTCCGCGAGGTCGTCGAGGCCCTGGAGAAGCTGGCCGACCGGCTGCTCCCCGGCCTCCACCGCTGAACAATCCATCAGACTTGATGCATCAACTTTGATGGATTAGTGTCTTCGGCATGCCCACCCTCACCATCCCCGGCGGCTCGCTCCACTACGAGCTCCGCGGCACCGGCCCCCTCCTGCTGATCTCACAGAGCGGTGAGGGCGACGCCGGCCGCACCGCCGACCTCGTCGGCCACCTCGCCGACTCCCGCACGGTGATCACCTACGACCGCCGCGGCCTCGGCCGCAGCACGATCCCGGACACGACCGTGAGCGTCAGGGAGCACGCCGACGACGTCCACCACCTGCTCGCCCACCTCACGGACGAGCCCGTCGCCATGCTCGGCCAGAGCCTCGGCGCCTCCATCGGGCTGCACCTGGCCGCCGAGCACCCCGGGCAGATCGGCCTGCTCATCGCGCACGAGCCCGTCTCCCCGTGGCTGCTCCCCGAGCCCGGCCGGGCCCGCCACCGCGCCGAGCTGGCCGCGATCCGCGACCTCTACCTCGCCACCGACCTGCCCACCGCACTCAAGGAGGTGACCCGCGTGCTCGGCATCACGCCCGGCGGCGACGTCGAGCCGGGGCTGACCGCGTTCCCCATGACGGCCGAGCGCGAGGCCGCCTTCGACTTCTTCATCCGGCACGACTTCCAGGCCGTCATCGACGACCCCGGTCCTGACGACGCCTGCCGGGTGCCGGTGGTCTCGGCGGCCGGCGAGCGGACCCCGGCCACCGTCTTCGACCGCCAGTGCGCCGACCGGCTCGCGGCGCTCACGGGCGTGCCGCTCGCGGTGTTCCCGGGCGGCCACAACGGCAACCTCAGCCACCCCCGCGCCTACGCCGCCCGCCTCCGCGAGGTCCTCGCCGCCCCGCTCATTGCGTCGACTCCTTGAGCAGGCGGCGCAGCCGCTCCACCAGCGTGCCGTCGCCGCCGAAGGTCAGCGCCGCCCCGTCCTGCCGCCCCCACAACCAGAGCAGGACGTCCTGCGGCGCTCCCGCCACCGACGCGGCCCCGCTCGCGTGCTCGCCCCGCGCGACCTCCACCCCGGCGGGCGTGGCCCGCACCAGCCAGCGCTCCTCCCCCGCCGCGATCGAGACCGGCCGCCCGTCGGCCTCGGCGAGCCCGTCGCCGAACTCGGCCGCGCTGGTGGTGGTCTCGTACGCCAGCATCACCGTCAGGATCTCGTCCACACCGTCGGAGGCGAGGTCGTCGGGGACAGGCGTGACAGGCGTACCGGCCGCCAGCTCGGCGTCGACCCGGTGCACCACGGTCTCCAGCGCCATCCTGCGGATCCAGAACCCGACCGTCTGGTCCGGGTCGTACCAGGTGAGCGCGGCCTCGCCGGGCTCGCGGGCGGCGAACTCGGCGCGCAGCTCCGCGTAGGCCCGGTCGAGGCGGTGCAGCGGGCCCGCGGGGTCCGGCTCCGGCGGCCACGGCTCCGGCCAGGCGCCGAGACGCATGGTCTCCGCCTTGTGCAGGTAGACCTCGCCCACGTGGTCGACCAGGTCGGCGAGCGTCCATCCGGGACAGGACGGCACGGGCGCCGCGAGATCGGCGGCCCCGGCGGCCCGCAGCCGCCGGTGGTCCTCTTCCAGCAACGTCAGGTAACGAACGGTGTTCAGCACACTCCATCCAAGCAGCCCGGCGGAACGGGTGCTACGGGTGGCGGGCGGTGCTCTCGCGGACGATGAGCTCGGTGGCGAGCTCCACGCGCTTGGTCTCCGGGACCTCGCCGCGTCCCATGGCCAGGACCGTGCGCGTCGCCAGCGCGGCCATCTCCTGCAACGGCTGGCGGACGGTGGTCAGCGGCGGCCAGGCGGACTTGGCGAGCGGCAGGTCGTCGAAGCCGACCACGCTCAGGTCCTCCGGCACCCGCAGCCCCCGCTGCCGCGCGGCCTCGAAGACGCCGAAGGCCATCAGGTCGCTGCCGGCGAAGATCGCCGTCGGCGGGTCGGCCAGGTCGAGCAGGGCGTGACCCTCGTCGTGGCCGGAGTCGACGAGGAAGGTGCCCCGGCGGACCAGCTCGGGCACGAGCGGGACGCCGGCGGTCTCCAGCGCGGCCCGGTAGCCGTCGATGCGGGCCTGGCTGCAGAGCATGTCGGCGGGGCCGCTGATCATGCCGATCCGGCGGTGGCCCAGCTCCAGCAGGTGGCGGGTGGCGGCCAGGCCGCCGTTCCAGTTGGTGGCGCCGACCGAGATCACGCCGGGCGCGGGCTCGCCCTCGGGGTCCACCACCGCGAACGGCAGCGCGCGGGCGCCGAGCTGCGCCTGGATGCCGGTGGACAGCCGGGAGGCGACGATCACCACGCCGTCGGTGCGCCGGGCGGCCAGGCGTTCGAGCCAGTCGCGGCCGGGCCCGGCGTGGGTGTGCAGGACCGAGATGACGACGCTGGCCCCCGCCTCGCGGGCCGCGCTCTCCGCGCCCCGGACGATCTCCATCGCCCACGGCGACTCGATCTCGGCGAACACCAGGTCGATCAGCCCGGCCGGGGTGTCGTCCTGGCTGACGCGGCGCTGGTAGCCGCGCTCCTGGAGCAGCCGCTCCACCTTGTGGCGGGTGGCAGGGGCTACTTCCGGGCGCCCGTTGATGACCTTCGAGACCGTGGGGATGGAGACCCCGGCCTCTTCCGCGATCAGTGCGATCGTGACCCGCCTCTTCGCTGACACGATCGGGAGTGTATCCGAAAGTTTCGGTTCGGCGTCGCTCAGAACGGGGGTGTTGACGTGTTACTTCAAGGTTACCTAAGCTCCGGGCAAAGAAAATATCGGGGGCTATACGAAAGTTTCGCTCTGTTCCGCCAGGCTCGGCGTGCTCCGCCCAGCAGAGAAGGGACCCCTCGGATGAAACGCAGTGTGGTGTTGATCGCGACCGCGGTGCTCGTGGCCGGCTGCGGCGGAGGTGGCGGTGGCGGCGCCGCGCCCTCCGGGTCGGGCGAGAGTGCCGCCCCGGCGAAGGTCACCCTGGAGTGGTGGCACCTGTCGACCGCCGAACCGCTGAAGACGCTGTGGGCGCAGCGGGCCAAGGAGTTCATGGCCCAGAACCCCAACGTGACGATCAAGGCGACGGTCCTGGAGAACGACGCCTACAAGGCCAAGCTCACCACGATCACGCAGTCCGGCAAGGCCCCCGACGTCTTCGCCACCTGGGGCGGCGGCGTGCTCAAGCAGCAGATCGACGCCGACCTGGTGAAGGACCTCTCCTCCGACACCGCCGACATCCTGCCCGGCTTCACCACTGCGGCGCTCAGCGCGTACCAGTTCGACGGCAAGACCTACGGCCTGCCGACCGACATCGGCATGGTCGGCTTCTGGTACAACAAGAAACTCTTCGCCAAGGCCGACATCACGCAGCCGCCCGCCACCTGGTCGGAGTTCCTCGACGACGTCAAGAAGCTCAAGGCCGCCGGCGTCACCCCCATCGCCCTCGCCGGCAAGGAGAAGTGGCCGGGCCACTACTACTGGGCCTACCTCGCCATGCGCATCGCCGGGCTCGACGCGCTCAAGCAGGCGGCCGTGGACAAGAACTTCAGCACGCCGGACTTCATCGCCGCAGGGCAGCAGGTGAAGGCCCTGGCCGACCTGCAGCCGTTCCAGAAGGGCTTCCTCGGCGCGGCGTACTCGTCGCCCGACGGGCAGGCCGCCACGGTCGGCAACGGCAAGGCCGCCATGGAGCTGATGGGCCAGTGGGCCCCGTCCGTGCAGAAGGACGCGGGCAAGGGCCTCGGCGAGGACCTCGGCTTCTTCCCGTTCCCCGCCGTCGAGGGCGGCAAGGGCTCGGCCACGGACGCGTTCGGCGGAGGCGGCGGCCTGGCCGTCGGCAGGGACGCCCCGAAGGAGGCCGTGGACTTCGTGAAGTTCATGACCCGGATGGACAACCACACCAAGGCCGTCCAGGCCGGCGGCGTGCTGCCGGTGCTCAAGGGCGAGGAGAGCGCGGTCACCGACCCCAACCTCAAGCAGGTGGCCACGATGCTCGCGGGCGCGACCGGCTACCAGCTCTACCTCGACCAGGCGTACCCGCCGGCCGTCGGCCAGCAGGTCAACGACAGCGTGGCCGAGCTGATCGGCGGCACCAAGACGCCTGAGCAGGTCGCCCAGGCCATCACCGAAGTGGCCAAGACGGAAGAATGACGACACTGACCCGAGGGCCGGAGGCGGCCAAGCTTCCGGCCCCCGCCCCCGTCGCCAGGCGCCGTGGCCGCGCGCTGACGATCGCGCTGTTCGTCCTGCCCGCGCTGGTGCTGTTCCTGCTGCTGGTCGTGGCGCCCATCCTGGTCGCCTTCTACGCCAGCGCGTTCCGCTGGAACGGGTTCGGCGGCCTGCCCACCAACTTCATCGGCTTCGACAACTTCACCCGGCTGTTCGGCACGGAGATCTTCCGGCGGGACCTGTGGCACCTGCTCGTGCTGGTGCTGCTGTCGGCCTGCGTGCAGCTGCCGCTCTCGCTGGCCATCGCGCTGCTGCTGAACCAGCGCATCCGTGGCCGGGCGGTGTACCGGCTGGTGTTCTTCGCGCCGTACGTGCTGTCCGAAGTGATCACCGGCGTGCTGTTCTCGCTGATCCTCGCGCCCGACGCCGGGATGGCCAACCAGGTGCTGGCGCTGTTCGGCGCCGACTCCGACTGGCTGGCCGACCCCGACACGGTGATGCCGTCGCTGTTCCTCGTCATGACGTGGAAGTACTTCGGCTTCCACATGATGATCTATCTGGCCGGCCGGCAGAACATCCCCGACGAGCTCGTCGAGGCCGCCCAGATCGACGGGGCGAGCGGCTGGAAGGTCTTCAGGCACATCACGCTGCCGCTGCTCGGGCCGACGATCCGGATCAGCATCTTCCTGTCCGTCATCTACACGATCCAGCTCTTCGACCTGGTGTGGATCCTCACCGGGGGCGGCCCGTCGCACTCGTCGGAGACGATGGCCGTGACGATGTTCGAGTGGGGGTTCAAGCGCTCCCAGGTCGGCTACGCCAGCGCGATCAGCGTCGTGATGTTCGTGCTCAGTCTCGTCTTCGCGCTGTTCTACCAGCGGTTCGTGATGCGCCGTGACCTGGAGGGCGCGACCACCAGCATGGGAGGCCGCAGATGACGTACGGGGTGACCCGCGGCAGGAAGCAGACCCCTCGGCGCAACACCCTGCCGCTGCATCTCATCGCGTGGGTCGTCGGCGCGTTCGTCCTGATCCCGGTGATCTACGCGACGCTCGGCGGGTTCAAGCGCAACAGCGAGCTGTCCACCAACCCGTTCGGGCTGCCCTCGACCTGGGTGACCGGCAACTACACCGACGTGCTGGCCTCGTCGTCGTTCTGGTTGCAGCTCTGGAACAGCACGTTCATCGCGGTCGTCACCACCGTGCTCACGGTGGGGGTGGCGGCGCTGGCCGGGTTCGTCTTCGCCCGGTTCGCCTTCCGGGGCAGGGAGGCGTTGTTCACGCTGTTCACGGCGGGGCTGATGTTCCCGTTCGCGGTGGCCATCCTGCCGATCTTCGTGCTGCTGCGCGCGCTCGGCCTGCTCGGCGACCCGCTCGGCGTCATCCTCGTGCAGGCGGCGTTCGGACTGCCGCTGACGATCATCATCCTGCGCGGCTTCTTCCGCAGCATCCCCGGGGAGATCGAGGAGGCCGCGATCATCGACGGGTGCAGTCCGTTCGGGTTCTTCTGGCGGATCCTGCTGCCCATGGCCAAGCCCGCCATCGCCACCGTCTCGGTGCTCGCCGTCGTCGGGAGCTGGAACAACTTCATGCTGCCGCTGGTGGTCTTCACCGAGGAGGCCAACTGGACCCTGCCGCTCGGCATCCAGCAGTTCCAGGGCCAGTACGCCTCCGACACCGCCCGCATCCTCGCCTACCTCGTCCTGGCCATGATCCCGGCGCTCGGGTTCTACGCCGTCGCGGAACGCCACCTGGTCGGCGGGCTCACCGCCGGCGCCACGAAGGGATGACCTCTGACATGCTGCGTGTGTCCGGAAACCACCTCGTCACGCCCGACGACCAGCCGGTACGGCTCCGCGGGGTGGGCCTCGGGGGCTGGATGAACATGGAGAACTTCGTCACCGGCTTCCCCGCCAACGAGAGCTCGATGCGCGACGCGGTGCGCGGCGTGCTCGGCGAGGAACGGACCGAGCTGTTCTTCGACCGCCTGCTGACCTCGTTCTTCACCGAGCGGGACGCCGAGCTGCTGGCCGGCCTCGGCATGAACTGCGTGCGCATCCCGGTGAACTACCGCCACTGGGAGTCCGACGAGCGGCCCTTCGAGATCGACCCGCGCGGCTTCCGCCATCTCGACCGGGTGATCGGCCTGCTCGGGGCGCACGGCATCTACAGCGTCATCGACCTGCACGCGCTGCCCGGCTCGCAGAACCAGCACTGGCACTCCGACAACCCCACCCACGTGGCGGCGTTCTGGCAGCACCGTCACTTCCAGGACCGGGCGGTGCATTTGTGGGAGGTCCTGGCCGACCACTACCGCGACAACCCCTGGGTGGCCGGCTACAACCCGGCGAACGAGCCCGCCGACGTCACCGGCCGGGTGATCGGGCCGTTCTACGACCGGCTGGTGAAAGCGGTGCGCGGGGCCGACCCGCACCACGTGCTGTTCCTGGACGGCAACACCTACTCCACCGACTTCTCGATCTTCCGTGAGGTGTACGAGAACACGGTCTTCGTCATGCACGACTACGCCCTCGCCGGTTTCGCGCACGGCGGGCCGTACCCCGGGCACACGCGGGGCGAGTGGTGCGACCGGGACGAGCTGGAGCGGACGTTCGCCAAGCGCTCCCGCTTCCAGCGGGAGACCGGGACGCCGTTGTGGGTGGGCGAGTTCGGGCCGGTCTACACCGGTGACCCGGAGAAGGACGCGCAGCGGTACCAGATCCTGCGCGACCAGCTCGCGATCTTCGACGCGCACGGGGCGGGCTGGTCGTTGTGGACGTACAAGGACGTGGGGTTGCAGGGGCTGGTGCACGCGGCGGGGCCGTACCTGGACAGGTTCGGGGGCTTCCTCGACAAGAAGCGGCGGCTCGGGGCGGACCGCTGGGGGTCGACGATGGAAGAGGGCGCGGACGTGCTCGGGCCGCTGCACGAGCTGGTCGAGACCGAGTTCCCCGGCTGGGACCCCTACCCGTGGGGCGCCCGCTACCAGACCGACGACCTCATCAGGCACATCCTGTTCGCGCAGGCGCTGCTCCCCGAGTACGCCGAGCTGTTCCGCGGGCTCGGCGACGACGAGCTGATCGCGCTCGCGGACTCGTTCCTGCTGGAGCGGTGCGTGCGCCGCGAACCGCTGCTCGAACTGCTGGCGGACAATCTGGCGGGCGATCGGGCGGGCGACTAGAGGCGGGGTGACGACGAACACACCGGGCACACATGGACAGAACGCCGCGGGAGCTCTAATTTAGGGGAGCCTTACCTAAGAACCCGCGGGAGTGTCCGTGTTCGCCAGCTATCTCATCGGGCTGCGCGAGGGCCTGGAGGCGACACTCGTCGTCTCGGTCCTCGTCGCCTTTCTCGTCAAGAGCGACCGCAAGGACCGGCTCCCCCAGGTCTGGGCCGGCGTGGGCACGGCCGTCGCCCTGTCGGCGGCGTTCGGCGCGCTGCTGACCTTCACGGCGGCCCGCCTGGGGTACACCGGGCAGGAGCTGTTCGAGTCGATCGCCTCGCTGCTGGCCGTCGTCTTCGTCACCTGGATGATCTTCTGGATGCGGCGGGCGGCCCGCACGCTCTCCGGCGAACTGCGCGGCAAACTGAGCGACGCGCTTGAGCTGGGCCGGCTCGCCGTGGCCGTCCTGGCCTTCCTCGCCGTCGCCAGGGAGGGGCTGGAGACCGCCCTGCTGTTCTTCGCCTCCGCGCAGGGCGCCGCCACGACCGTCGAGCCGCTGATCGCCATCACGCTGGGCGTGCTCACCTCGGTCGCCATCGGCTGGGGGCTCTACCTCAGCGCCGTCAGGATCAACCTCACCAGGTTCTTCACCTGGACCGGGCTGCTGCTCATCCTGGTGGCCGCGGGCATCCTCAAGTACGGCGTGCACGACCTCCAGGAGGCGGGCGTGCTGACCGGCCTCGCCACGCCGGCCTTCGACCTCGGCGCCACGCTCCCCGCCGACTCCTGGTACGGCATGCTGTTGGCCGGGATGTTCAACATCACCCCGCAGCCCAGCGTCGCCGAGGTCGTCGCCTGGGCGGTGTACCTGCTGCCCGCCCTCGTCCTCTTCCTCCGCCCGCGGCGGACGTCCCTGCCCGCGGCGCCCACCGCCGCGGCCTGAACAGGAGCACCATGCGTACCGTCCTCCGCCTGTCCACCGGCGTGCTCGCCGTGGCCGCACTCACCGCCTGCGGCTCCTCCGGCGGCGGCCCCGCCGCGCCGGCCGCCTCCGGCTCGCCCGGGAAGATCGCCGTGGCCGCGTCGGACACCGCGTGCGAGGTGCCGGTCACGGAGGTGCCCGCGGGCACCACGACGTTCACGATCACCAACGGCGGCAGCAAGGTGACCGAGTTCTACGTGCTCGCCGCAGGCGACCGCATCATGGCCGAGGTCGAGAACATCGTGCCCGGCCTCACCAGGGAGCTCATCGCCGAGCTGCCGGCCGGCACGTACGAGACCGCGTGCAAGCCCGGCATGGTCGGCAAGGGCATCCGCAACCCGCTCAAGGTCACCGGCGAGCACAAGCCGCTCACCGCCGACGCGCAGCTCGCCGCCGCGGTGACCGGCTACAAGCGCTACGTCAAGACGCAGAGCGACACGCTGCTGGTCAAGACGCAGGAGTTCGTGGACGCCGTCAAGGCGGAGAAGATCGACGAGGCGAAGGCGCTGTTCCCGGTGGCGCGGACGTACTGGGAGCGCATCGAGCCGGTGGCCGAGATCTTCGGCGACCTCGACCCGGCCATCGACGCCCGCGAGGCCGACCTGGCCGAGGGCGAGAAGTGGACCGGTTTCCACCGGATCGAGAAGGACCTGTGGATCCACAAGGACGTCAGTAAGGACGGCCCGATCGCCGACAAGCTCATCGCCGACATCAAGACCATCGTCGGCAAGGCCAACGCCGCCGAGCTCACGCCACTCAACCTGGCGAACGGCGCCAAGGAACTGCTCGACGAGGTCGCCACCGGTAAGATCACCGGTGAGGAGGACATCTGGTCGCACACCGACCTCTGGGACTTCGCGGCCAACCTCGAAGGCTCCAAGGCCGCCGTGCAGTCGCTTCGGCCGGTGCTGGAGGAGCGGGCTCCCGACCTGGTCAAGACGCTGGACGAGAAGTTCGCCGCGGCCGAGGCGGCGCTTGAGGCGCACCGCAGGGGCGACGGCTGGCAACTCCACGACGAGCTGTCCAAGGCGCAGCTCAAGACCCTGTCCGACGCGATCAACGCGCTCGGCGAACCGATCAGCAAGATCGCCCCTGTGGTGGCGAAGTAGCGGGAGGACCCCATGTCCGACCCCTCCGGGAACGGACGGCGGATGAGCCGGAGGAGCCTGTTCGGGCTCGGCGCGGCCGGCGCGGCGGTGGCCGGGGCGGGCGCCGTGGGCGCGAGGTCGCTGCTCGACGGCCCGCCCGTCGCGCACGCCGCCTCCACCTCGGCCCCCTACCCCTTCTACGGCGAGCACCAGGCGGGCATCGTCACCCCCGCCCAGGACCGCCTGCACTTCGTCGCCTTCGACGTCACCACCGGCGACCGCGCCGAGCTGATCGACCTCCTCCAGGAGTGGACCGCCGCCGCGGCCCGGCTCACGCAGGGCAAGGAGGCGGGATCGTTCGGCGCGGTGGGCGGCGACCCGGCCGCCGCGCCCGACGACACCGGCGAGGCGCTGGGGCTGCCCGCCTCCGGGCTGACGCTGACCGTCGGGTTCGGGCCGTCGCTGTTCGACGAGCGGTTCGGGCTGGCGGACAGGCGGCCCGTCGCACTCGCCGACCTGCCGAAGTTCCCCGGCGAGCAGCTCGTGCCGGAGATCTCCGGCGGGGACCTCTGCGTGCAGGCGTGCGCGCACGACCCCCAGGTCGCCGTGCACGCCATCCGCAACCTGGCCAGGATCGGCTTCGGCCGGGTGTCGGTGCGCTGGTCGCAGCTCGGCTTCGGGCGTACGTCGTCCACGTCCCGCGCCCAGGCGACCCCGCGCAACCTCATGGGATTCAAGGACGGCACGAACAACCTCAAGCTGGAGGACGCGGCCCTGCTGCGCGAGCAGCTCTGGGCGGACGCCGGGGACGGCGCGGCCTGGATGGCGGGCGGCTCCTACCTGGTCACCAGGAAGATCCGCATGACGATCGAGACCTGGGACCGTACGTCGCTCACCGAGCAGGAGCAGATCTTCGGGCGGGACAAGGGCGAGGGCGCGCCGCTCGGCGCGAAAGGCGAGTTCGACCCGCTGGACTTCGCCGCCAAGGGGCCGGACGGGCAGCCGCACATCGCGCCGAACGCCCACGTCCGGCTGGCCCACCCGAGCTCGCACGGCAACGCGCACCTGCTGCGGCGGGGCTACAACTTCGTGGACGGCTCCGACGGGCTCGGCCGCCTCGACGCCGGCCTGTTCTTCATCGCCTACCAGCGGGACCCGCGCAAGCAGTTCGTGCCGGTGCAACTGCGGCTGGCCCGCGAGGACCCGCTGAACGAGTACATCAAGCACGTCTCCAGCGGCCTGTTCGCCTGCCCACCCGGCGTCCGCGACGCCTCCGACTACTGGGGCCGCACCCTCTTCACCCCCTGACCCGCGCGACGCCGCTCAACGCCGCTGGTCGGTCTGTTTCGGGTGCCCGGTTCCGGCGCGCGTGATCCACAGCGTGCGCTCGTCGTCGTTGATTCCGTACCAGAGCCGACCACCTGAGGTGGCTTCGTACTGCCACTGCTCGACCGACACACCATCCACCTTCACGAAGCCCAGTGAGCCCTAGCGCGGGTGCTGGCGGCAGTCGATGCGTCGCTGGTCACTGGTGATCGCCACCCCAGGCCCGGTCGAGGTTGTCGGGCGCCTGGGCCAGCAGGTGGGCCCAACCCTCGGCGGCGCGCCGGTCGGCGAAGCGTACGCGCCAGGGGTTGGGACGCGGCACCTCGTCCCCTCGACCGGCCATCAGGACCCGTCCAGGGGGCGGGGGACGTCGGGGCCGTCGCCAGGGAAGGGGCCGTGGAGGTCGTGGGCGAGTTGCGGGTCGCTCCAGATGACGGCGGTGGAGCGCCACGAGCTCAGGGCTCTGGCGAACGGCAGCAGTTCGCCGGTGTCGGCGCCCGCAATCAGGTGGGCGAGGAGTTCGCGTACGCACTCGTGCCGTTCGGTGTCGGGGAGCCAGGTGAGCCAGGGCAGCTCCTCGGCGAGCACCTCTTCGGCGAGGCCGGCGTTGCGGCGCGCCACGATGGCCAGCGCCCGGGCGGCGATGCGGAGACTGGCCGTCCCCGCCTCGAAGCGTTCCGCGCGCATGAGGATCAGGTTTTCGTCGTCGCGTCGTTCGAGGATGACGTCGGCGCTGTCCAGAGTGGGCAGCACCTCCGACGGGCCTCGGAGGAACGCGCTGTACGGGAAGCGCTTCGTCGTCATATGAGCAGCATATCTGAAGTAGTTCAGATACGCTGGCGGGCGCGGGAGGCGGAGGCGTGGGCGCGGTTGGCGCAGCGGGTGGAGCAGAACTGGCGGCGGCCCGGGCGGCTGCGGTCCACGAAGGCGTCGCGGCAGGGGAGGGCGGCGCAGAGGCGCAGGCGGTCCCAGTCGCCGGAGGAGGCCAGGTCGAGGAGGTCGGCGACGGCCCGTACGGCGAGGCGGGCCGCCAGCGGCGCCCGACCGCGCCCAGGATCGGCGGTGAGGCGTAGGCGGGGGGCGCCGTCGTGGTCCTCGACGGTGGCGGCGATCGGGAGTTCGGCCGACCACCGGGCGAGGGCGTGGGTGCGGAGTTCCGGGGTGTCGCGGGTCAGCACGTCGCGCAGCCGCGCCCGCACCCGCCGTACGGCGTCGAGGTCGGCGTCGGTGGGCCCGTCCGCCGGTTCGGCCAGCTCATGGCAGAAGCGGGCCAGGGCCGCCGCGTCCGGGAGGCGTTCCGGGTCGTCGAGCCATTCGTCCCACGTGTTGGCCAGGTCGATGGCCACGACCCCGGTCTCCGCGAACTGGCGCATCCGCACTCCCCCTTGCTAACGTCACGAGTATGAGCATCATAACCCCTGACGCGACCCGCCGCCTGACCGTGCTCGACGCGCCGTCCAACCTCGGCCTGCGCCCGCCCGCGCCCGGCGTCGTCCCCGGCTGCTACAAGGCCCCCTGGGCGCTGCGCGACGCGGGACTCGTGGCGCGGCTCGGGGCCGCCGACGCCGGAGCGCTCGTCCCGCCCCGGTACGTCGCCACCTGGCAGCCGGGCGACGGCGTGCGCAACGGCCCCGCCATCGCCGCCTACGCCCGGAGGCTGGCCGACCGGGTCGCCGCAATCCGGGCGGACGGCGGGTTCCCGGTGCTGCTGGGCGGCGACTGCTCGATCCTGCTCGGCCCCGCGCTGGCGCTGCGGCGGGCCGGCCGGTACGGGCTGGCGTACCTGGACGCGCACTCCGACTTCCGCCACCTCGGCAACTCCCCCCACGTCGGCTCGGCGGCGGGCGAGGACGTGGCGCTGGTCACCGGCCGCGGCGACGACTACCTGACCGACCTCGACGGCCTGCGCCCCTACGTCAGGGACGAGGACGTGATCCTGCTCGGCGTCCGCGACGACGAGGACCTGCCCGAGCTGGCCGACAGCGGCCTCGCGTACGTCCCCGGCAGCGACATCGATCTCGATCAGGCGAGGAAGGTCCTGGTCCGGGACGAGCTGGACGGGTTCTGGATCCACGTGGACGCCGACATCCTCGACCCGTCGATCCTGTCCGCCGTCGACTCCCCCACCCCGGGCGGCCTCGACGCCGCCCAGCTCACCGCCCTCCTGCGCGGCCTGCTGGCGCTGCCCGGCGCGGCCGGGCTGGAGGTGACCATCCTGGACCCCGACCTGGACGAGGACGGCGGCCAGGCGGCGCTGCTCGCCGACATCCTGGTCGACGCCCTGACCGGGAACCAGCTGATCGATGCCAAGGGCTGACCTCGGATCAGCCGTGGTAGCGCACGTGTCCTTTCCAGGAGGAGGCGTCCGTCTGCAACTGCGCCTCGGTGGTCATGATCGTGTAGCCGATCTGCATGAGAAATATGGCCTGCTGCTCCGCCAGTTTCAGGGCGGTGATCCTGGCGGAGACCGACTGGGAGTACCAGTTGCAGGGGCTGGCGCAGGCGAGGGCCGCCTGGGCGCCTGACGTCGTGGTGGTGGCCGCGGTGGCCGCCGTGGGGGCGAGAACTGCCGCGATGAGGCCCCCGGCCAGCAGCGCGGTTCTGACGAAGGTGCTCTTGGCACGCATGATGAGTCCTCTTCGATCAGGCGTAATAGAAGTAGTAATAACCGTTGCTGACGCGGTAGCAGCCGGTGGTGGGGTCGGTGGGATATCCCTGTGCGTGTCTCACCGACCGGTCGAAATTGCACTTCGCCTGCGTGTCGAACATGCCGACGTAGTTCCACGCCGCAGCCTGCGCGGGGAGGGCGGAGGCTGCCAGTGTGAGGGCGGCCATGCCGGCGGCGGCCAGGGCTGTGCGAGCGCGCATGTGTTTCCTCTCGGAGCGGGTTCGGATTTCTCCTTCACCCTGCCTTGGCGGCCGCGCGCGTCCCAGGGCGGTGACCGGACATTGACCGGACATCTCCTCCTAGGGCATGACGTAGGGGGTGGTGCTGCTCTCGCCCGCCCCGTTCGTCGCCGTGATCGCGGTTCCCGGCCCGCCCGGCACGTACGGCACCCACGCCGACTCCAGCCGCCCCCGCCCGTACCAGCCCTGCTCGACCGTCACGCCCTCCGGCTCGAAGCGGAGGGTGCCGCCCCGCAGGTTGTGGCCCTCGACGAGGATGCCGGCCTGCCCGTTCATGTCCTTACGCACGGCGCTGACCACGATGGGCTCCTGCCAGCCGCTCGCGATGTCGTCGGCCAGCGAGGGCGTGTCGTAGCGGGCCTGGCAGGTGAAGAAGGGGTCCCACCCGTACGAGATGATCTTCTGGGCGTGCGTGCCCGCGGCCATGACCTGCCGGTCCAGGCGGCTCTTCGTGGTCCGCCCGCGCAGCGGCAGCGGATCGACCCGCCCGCACTCGCCGTCCACGGGCGAAGGCTCGAAGCCTTCGATGTTCACCCACAGCTCCACGCCCGGCGGCACCCGCCGGGCCGCCGCCGCGATGTAGTCGCGGGTGGCCCCGTAGTACGCCTGCGCGTTGCTGACGTCGCCGACCACGGGCACCAGGCGCGGCTCGACCTTGGCGTCCCGCTCGTGCGGGCCGTGCACGGGGACCTTGCCGGTGCCCCGCCCGTCCTGCACCGCGACGGCCATCGGCGCGCCCGCCCGGGTGCGGGCGAGGTCGGCGAGCCCGTCCCCGGCTTGCTCGGGCGGGAAGCCGCGGCCCCGGCGCGCGTCGATGTACGGGCTGACCAGGATCGTCCGGCCGGGCAGCGTGGCGGCGACGGTCGCGTGCTGGGCGGCGTACAGCTCGATGATCGGATCGTTCGGCGCGCGGTCGCGCATGGCGAGCTCGAACGACTGGTAGACCCCCGGGAACGCCGCCGACGTCCCGAACCGCGCCCGGTAGTCGGCCAGCACCCGCCCGGTGAACGCGGTCAGCGCGGCCGTGTGGTCGTGGTCGGGCTCCCAGGTCTTGCCGGGCTCCTGCGGCGCGGCGGGCAGCCCGGGGAAGACCTTCATCCCGTACGCCGCCGCCTCGTTCATCAGGTTGCCGAGCCCGTCGCCGTCCGTGGAGATCAGCACGAGGTCGTGGACCGGGTCGTCGCAGGACTGGGCCAGCGACACCCGGTAGAAGACCCGCTCGCCGGCCTCGACCCGCCGGTCCAGCCCCTGGCAGCGCAGCAGTCCGGGCCCGAACTCCTCGCTCGTCGTGTACGTGTACACGTGCCGCACCCGCTTGCCCGGCACCTCGGCGCAGGGCCGCCCGTCCACGACGCAGTCCGCGAAGCCGGGATCGGGCTCCCCCGCGTCGAACCGCGGCCCGAACGTGATCAGCGTGTCGCCGCCGATCTGGTGGACGGCCTCGACCATGCGCCGCGTGACGCACGGGTCGGCCCGCGGGATCACCCAGTAGCCGGTGACCGCGTAGGGAGCGCTCACCCGCGTGTCGCGCGGCTCGCACTCCTCCGGCTCCCGCGCCGGCCCCTCCGACACGGCCGGCACGACCACCCCGACGACCAGCCCGACGAGCACCGCTACGGCCGCCATCGCCGCCACGCCCCACAGGATCCGGTGCACCCACGCCCCTTCCACGCCCGGCTCCAGCCTACGTAGTCGATCTGCCCCGTGGCCGGGCGAAAAACGACCCCGGTGCGGTCCCGCCCTGGCGGGGCACGGAAAAATGGGCCCCGAAGGGGGTACAACATCGTGCGCATCGATCTCAGCGGGAAGACCGCGCTCGTCACCGGCTCGACCCAGGGCATCGGGGCGGCCATCGCCGCCGGCCTGGCACGGGCCGGGGCCCGGGTGGGCGTCAACGGCAGGAGCGAGGGCGGGGTGGCGGCGGCCATCGAGCGGATGACCCCGGGCGCGCCGGACGGCCTGCCCGCCGCCGCGGCGGCCGAGCTGGTCGCCGCGCCCGGCGACGTGTCCACGGAGGAGGGGTGCGCCCAGGTGCTGAGCCTGCTCCCGCAGGTGGACATCCTGGTCAACAACCTCGGCATCTTCGGCGCCCGGCCGGCGCTGGAGATCGACGACGCCGAGTGGCGGCACTACTTCGAGGTCAACGTGCTGGCCGGGGTGCGGCTCACGCGGGCGTACCTGCCGGGGATGAAGGAGCGCGGCTGGGGGCGGATCCAGTACATCGCGAGCGACTCGGCGGTGACGATCCCGGCCGAGATGATCCACTACGGCATGACGAAGACGGCGCTGCTGGCCGTCTCGCGCGGGTTCGCGAAGGAGGCGGCGGGCACCGGGGTGACGGTCAACTCGGTGATCGCCGGGCCGACGCACACGGGCGGCGTGGAGGAGTTCGTCTACCAGCTCGTGGACCGGGACCTGCCGTGGGAGGAGGCGCAGCGGGCGTTCATGCGGCAGCACCGGCCGCAGTCGCTGCTCCAGCGGCTGATCGAGCCCGAGGAGATCGCCAACATGGTGGTCTACCTCAGCTCGCCGTACGCCTCGGCGACCACGGGCGGGGCGCTGCGAGTGGACGGCGGCTACGTGGACGCCATCCTGCCCTGATCGAGGGGATCCCCTGAAGGAGAGGTCCGTCCCCCACTCGCGGGGGAGGTCCGCGGCGGGCCGCGCGCCCAGCCTTGAGTCATGATTCTCCGGACCTTACTGGCCAGTGCCCTGGCACTCGGGGCGCTCGCCGCCCCCGCTCACGCGTCCAAGCAGCCGTCGGTGACCTGGCACGAGTGCCCCGCGTACTCCGACGACGTCCTGCGCTCGCTCGGCGTGCCCGACAAGGAGTTCGCGAAGTTCCGCGCGCTCTACGGCCGCACCGAGTGCGGCACGCTGCGGGTCCCGCAGGACTACGCCGACCCCGGCGGCAAGCAGATCACCATCGCCTTCACCCGGCTGCGGGCGAGCGACCGGGCCCGCCGCCTCGGCAGCCTCGCGGTCAACCCGGGCGGTCCAGGCGGCAGCGGCTACCTGATGCCGATCGACCTGGTCATGGGCGGCATGAAGCTGAACGAGCGCTACGACCTCATCGGCCTCGACCCGCGCGGCACCGGCTACAGCACCAAGGCCGCCTGCCGGCCGCCCGAGCAGGGGCCCCCGCCGCCCGGCCGGGTCACCGAGCAGCAGGCCCGCGCGGTCTACGCGGCGACGGTCGCGGCCAACCAGGCGTGCGCGGCCACCGACCCGGCCTTCCTCGGCCAGCTCACGACCGCGAACGCGGCCCGCGACCTCGACCGGCTCCGCGCCGCGCTCGGCGAGCGCACGATCGCCTTCCTCGGGGTGTCGTGGGGCACCTGGTTCGGCGCCGTCTACCGCAGCCTGTTCCCCGACCGGGTGCGGGCCATGTGGCTGGACAGCGTGGCCGTCACGGAGCCGAGGATGGACGTCTTCACCGAGGTGCGCGCCCGCGCCGCCGACCACGACTTCCGGCGCATGGCCGCCTGGATCGCCGCCCGGGACGACACGTACGGCTTCGGCGACACCCAGGCCGAGGTCATCGAGGCGCTGACCAGGCTGCGCGAGCGCTTCGCCGCCGACCCCGTCACCTTCACCGACATCGACCTGACCGTGGACGGCCGGATGATCGGCGACGCGGCGAGCCAGCCCAGCCCCGCCTGGCCGGACGTGGCGCAGGTGCTCAAGGAGCTGGTGACCGCCACCGGCCCGGACGCCCCGCCCACGCTCAAGCGGCTCGCGGGCGGCGAGCGGCCCGCTCCGCCCGCCGACGCGCCCGAGCGGAGCAACAAGCCGGCGAACGTGGCCTACTTCTGCAACGAGGACTCCGGCCCGCGCACGTTCGAGTCGGCGTGGCGGGCCTACCAGGAGCGGCTGACGCGGTATCCGGTGACCGGCGAGGCCACGGCGTTCGTGCCGAACTGCGCGGGCTGGCCGCTGCCGGTGCGCGAGGTCCGGCTGCGGAGCGGCGGCGGGCCGCTGGTGTTGTCCGGCCACCTGCACGAGAGCCCGTCGCCGTACCAGTGGACGCTCGACATGCGGGCGGCGATCGGCGGGACCGTGGTGACCGTGGACGACGACGTGCACGGCTCGGGGCTGCGGACGCCGGACTGCGTGGCGGCGGTGGTCGCCTTCTTCGAGACCGGCCGGCGGGTGCGTACGTGTGAGGGGGTGCCGCTGCCAGCCGGGTCCTGACAAGGCCGCCGGGCCTCCCGCGCGGGAGGCCCGGCCGTCGCGGATCACCGGCGTCCGGACCTTCGCCGCCACCCTTGTACGCATTTTCAGATCACGTTGGATGGAGGTACGCCGACGCGACCGAGCTCGACCCCGAGCAGCCCGCCCAGCAGTGGCTGGACCAGCCGGACGCGCCGATGGCGAAGCTGGCCGACGAGAGCGGCAACTCACCGGGCCCGACGGGTGACGGATCGGATCAGCCAGGGACGTAGAGGTACATCTCGGCGGTCGTGGCCGCGTCCAAGGTGAAGACGCAGGCGGAGGACTGCCCCGAGCAGGGGCCCTGCCGCCACTCCGCCGTGGTGTCGGGGGCCGTGAGGGTCACCTGGGCCCCCTTGGCCACCTGCCATGAGCACTCATGGCCGGTGTTGCCGGGCTGCTCGCACCTGCCGAGTGATTCGCCGCCCGCCTCGGCGCTCAGCGAGGCGCCGTAGCCCGTCAGGCGCACAGTCAGCGTGTAGGTGGGGGTGGCGACCACCGGCTGCTGGGGCTGCTGCTCCTGCTGCTGCTGGGGCTGCTCCTGCGGGGGCTGCTCCTGCTCCGGCTGGTCCTGCTCCGGCTGGTCCTGCTCGGGTTGCTCGGGCTGGGCCTCTTCCTGCTGCTCCTGCTCGGGCTGGTCGGGCTGCTCGGGCTGGGCCTCCTCTTGCTGCGCTTCCTGCTCCTGCTGCTCCTGCTCGGGCTGCTGCGCCGTCTTCCCGTCAGGGGGCCGTTCCTCCGCCCCGTGGCCGTCGCTCCGCCCGTCAGCACCCCCACGCTCCTCGGTGGGGCGGGACTTGCCGTGGCGTGCGCCGGTCGCGTCCGGCGGCCTCCCGTTCTCCGGGCCGGCCGCCGCCGCCTGCCCGTGGTCGCCAGGCAGGTACGGCGCCAGCTCGGACGTCAGCTCCGACGCCAGCTCGACCGCCTGCGGCCGGACCGCCAACAGCATGGCCCCGAGCAGGAACAGCACCGTCCATATCGTCAGCGCCTGCCCCTTGTAAGAGCGCCCGCGCGGCCGTCGGCTCCCCTGGGAGTGCCGGGCGGCGCGAGCGGGCCGGCTGACGGGGCGCGCCCGCCTCGCGCCCGGCAGGCTCTCCTCGTTGCTGACCAGGCGGAAGTCGTCGTCGGCCTGGCCCGCCGCGCCGGCCATGGCCAGGAAGACGAGGCTCCGCATGCCCTTGCTGGTCCGGTCGATCTCGACGGCGCCGCAGCGACCGCAATTCTGGAGGTGCTCGACCACGTCGTCCAGGGCCGGCTTCGGCAGACGGTTGCCAGGAGCTCCGTCCACCTGGGTGTGGGCCGCCGCGACGATCTCCCGGAACTCGGAACAGGTGGTGATGCCGTCGACGCTGCCCGGCCCGTCCAGATCGACGTGGAGCAGAACACGGGCCGAGGCCCTGACGAACCATTTCGCCCTGTTTCTGGCCTGGCGCTCGCTATCGGTGTACGCCCGGCCGGGCCTCAGCGCGGTGAGCTCCGCCGCGAACGCCGTCCGCACCTTCCGCTCGTACGGCTCCGGCAGGAGAGCCAGCGCCTCGCGCACCCCTCTGGGCACGTCCCGGGCGTGGACCAGCTCCTGCGGCCCGGGTTCGGTACGGTCGGGGATGTCCCCGGCGTCCTGATCGTCTTTCACGACTCCGTAGGTGTCACGCTCCCTCTGCTGCCGTTTGCCGAATTTCTCGCACGCGGTTCTGGCGCACTTCGCGGCGTAGCTCCGGATGTCGTCGATGGGGCCGCCGCGGCGCATGCGGGCGAGGACGGCGACCTGTACGTCGCGCACGATCTCGTCGACCTCGTCATGCGAGATGTGGGGCAGCGTGTCGCGGCAGATCCGCCACAGGTACGGCCGCAGCCGGAAGATCTCCAGCTCAGACATCGTCCCGCCTCCTCCCCCACTTCAGGATGGAGGAGAAGTGCCTTTTATGACAGCAGTTGCGGAAATCCGGCTGGCGACCGGCGAAAAACCACAGGATTGACAGAAGAATGTCGGAGATAAGGTCATTTGCGATCGCCTCGACCATTGTCCCGATGGTCACGTATACCACCGCTTCCTGGTGATCCGGTGGCAGAACGACAACCGTCGCACTGCCTTACTGGAGCCCAAGAGACGGAAACGACAGACGCGTGACAGGAATCAGGGAGATCTTTTTTTACCCGACGCGCAGGGCGCCGGCCAGCCAGTCGAAGGCCCGTTCCTGCATCGGCACGTCGAAGCTGTGCGGCACGTCGGCGAAGACCGCCTCGTACGCGCCGGGCACGTCCCGGTAGCGGGCGGCGATCGTCTCGTGGGCGCGGCGCATGCCCGCGGCGGGGAACAGCTCGTCGCGGGTGGCGTACTGGACCATGAGGGGGGCGGGCGCGCGGGCGGCCACCAGGTCGGGCCAGTCGCCCAGGCGCGGCAGGCCCGGCGGGTAGAACATCCAGGTGTGCCGGGCCACGTGCCCGTCCAGCAGGTCGCGGTAGCTGCTGGCCATCGCGGCCACCACGACCGCGTCCATGTGCTCGTCGAACGCGCCGAGCAGCCCGGCGCGCAGGCCGCCGCCCGACAGGCCCGCGCAGCCGGTCCTGGACACGTCGGGGCGGGAACGCAGGTACGCCGCGGCGGCCAGGTCCTCGCCGGCGACGACCCCGGCGAACGAGGTGCCGAGCACGGCGCAGTGCTTGGCCACCACGTGCTCGTGGGCGCGGGCGGCGGCATCGTAGCGGTCGGCCTCGCTCTCCTGGCCCGGCGGGAGGTCGAGGGGGAAGCGGCGGCTGCCCCACACGAACACGTCGTGCGCGAGGACCACGAAACCGCGGCGGGCCAGGGCGTTGGCGAACGCCCGGCCGCCGTAGAGCTCCGCGCGCAGCCTCGCCACCTCCGGGGACGGGCCCTCCGGGGCGTCGGCGATCTTCTCCTTGCCGGCCCACTTCATGCCGGCGTGGCAGTGCAGCGCCACCACGCCGGGGAGCGGGCCGGTCGCGTCGGCGGGCTTGAGCAGGAAGGCGCGGGTGCGCGGGCCGAAGCCGACGGACCAGGACAGCTCCTCGCCGTACAGGTCGCCGTCGGTCCAGGTGCGCTCCACCCGCACGTCCCCGGCGCGCAGGTCGAGCACCCCCAGCGCGTCCCGCGCCGCCTCCCGCAGCCGCGGACCGGGCTCCGGATAGAGCCCGAACTGCGCCCCGGCGACCTGGGCCAGCTCCCGGAAGAGCTCAGCTGACACGGGTGCCGTGGTCCGACAAGTGGACCGGGGCGCCGGTGCGGGCGGAGAGGGTGGCGGCGACGCCGGTCAGCACGCTGCGGATGCCGTCGCGGTAACCCGCCTGGCGGGCCAGCGGGTCGTTGTCCGGCCCGCGGAAGACGTCGTTCAGCAGCAGCCGGTCGCCGCCTCCGTGCCCGCCCGCGCCGCTCTCGATGGTGATCTCCTCCGGCTCGCTCCAGTGCCGCCGCAGCAGCAGCCGCTCCGACGAGCCGGTGGCGTGCTCCTTGGCCGCCGCGCTCGGGTCGATGGCCGCGTGCGGCGGCGTCCACTCCCGCTCGACGACGTCCAGCTCCAGCCGCCCGGCGGTGCCGTTGAAGGCGATCCGGTAGCCTTCCCACGGAGCGTGGGCGTGCAGCGAGTAGGTGAGGACCGCCCGGTTGGTGTAGCGCACCAGCACCGACATGTTGTCGTCGATGTCGATGCCCTCGCCGAAGACGTCCTGGTCCCGGACGTAGCCGTCCTCGTGCTCGGCGTCCAGGTAGAGGCGCTTGAGCCGGGGGTCGGCGGAGATGTCCAGGATGAACGGGTCCGAGCCCAGCCCCGGAGCGCCCTGCCCTCGCTCGGGGCGCTCGTCGAGGCCGCGCTTCCTGGCGTTGCCGGCGCCGTAGAAACGCAGGTCGGTCTGGGCGAAGACGAGCTCGGGCGCGGCGTCGAGCCACCAGTTGACCAGGTCGAAGTGGTGGGTCGACTTGTGCACGAGCAGCCCGCCCGAGCTGGCCCGCTGCCGGTGCCAGCGGCGGAAGTAGTCGGCGCCGTGGATGGTGTCCAGCGTCCACTCGAAGTGCACGGAGGTCACCTCGCCGATCGCGCCCTCCATGAGCAGCCGCCGCACCGCGGAGTTGCGCGGCGAGTAGCGGTAGTTGAAGGTGACGATCAGCTTGCCGCTGCTGCGCTCGGCGGCGGCGGCGATGGCCGCGCAGCCCTCGGCGTCCACGGTGAGCGGCTTCTCGACGATGACGTCCCGACCGGCGTCGAGCGCCGCGCACACGTAGCGGGCGTGCGTGGCGTCGACGGTCGTGACGATGACCGCGTCGGCGAGCTCGAGCACCTTGTCGAACTCATCGGGCGCGAAGCACGGCACCTCCTGGCCGATCCGCTCGACGTAGTAGTCCATGCGGGTCCGGTTGAGGTCGCACAGGGCGACGATGGTGCCGGCGTCACGCCACTCTCCGAGCAGCGCGTCGACGTACATCTGCGCGCGGTGCCCGAGCCCGACGAACGCGTACCTCATGTCTCTCCTTAGCCGGCGATGGAGGCGTTGGCCTCCGTGATGAACTTCTGGGCGGCGTCGTCAGGCGTCATCCGGCCGAACATGACCTCCTCGGAGTACCGGGTGAGGATGTCCTCCATGGCGCTGGCGCCCTTCGGCGGGGCGGCCGGCGGGTCGGACATCTCGCCGCGGGTCTTGTCGAGGAAGTCGAGCGTCTTCTTGTCGGCCTCCGGCAGCTTGTCCCGGACCGCCGCCAGCACCTTGGAGCTGGCGGGCAGGCCGCGGTCGCTGAGGATGATCTGACCCGCCTCGGGGTCGTTGACCATGAAGTCGATGAACTTGGCCGCCTCGGCCGCGTGCGCGGACTTGGAGGAGGCGGTGTAGAACATGGCGGGCTGCAGGAACATGCCGCCGGTGGTCGCGCCCTGGACCTTCGGCATGCGCAGCAGCTCCAGGTTCTGGCCGGACGCCTTCGCCGCCGCGCCGAGCTGGTTGCTCCACCACATGCCCATCGCGCCGCTGTTGGTGCCGAGCAGCGACTGGTCGATGCTGGTGGCGCCGATCTCGGAGCTCTTGGCGGCGTCGGGGGCGCCCTTGGTCTTGATCAGGTTCTGCATGATGCCCCACCAGTCCTTGATGGTCTGGGGGCTCAGGCCGAGCTTGTTGCCGTTGTAGAAGGGCTCGCCCTTCTGCGCGGCGTAGATCTGGAGGTAGGCCGGGTTCCAGCTGAGCTGGGTGCCGATCTGCTTGCCGCCGCTCCCGGAGGTGATCTTCGAGGCGAACTGCACGAAGTCGTCCCAGGTCCACGAGGTGTCGTCGGGCAGCTTGGCGCCACTGCTCTCGACCGCGGCCGGGTTGACGATCAGCGAGAAGGCGTTCACGCCCGTGGGGATGGCGAACTGCTTGCCGTCGATCGCGCCGGTGGACAGGACCTTGGCGTCGATGTCGGCCGTGTTGACCTTGCTGGCCAGGTCGGCCAGCGTGCCGCGGTCGGCGTACTCGCGCAGGCCGCGGATCTCCAGGGTGATCACGTCCGGGGCGTCGTTGCCGGCGACCTTCGTGGACAGCGTCTCGTAGTAGCTGGCGAAGTCGGAGAACTCGCCCTCGATGTCGATGGTGGGGTTCTTGGCCTCGAACTTCTTGATGGCCTCTTCGGTCATCTTCTGCCGAGCGTCGCTGCCCCAGTAGGAGAAGCGCAGCTTGATCTTGCCGTCGGCGGACTCGCCGCCGCTGCCGCCACTGCCGCACGCCGCGGTGACCGCCAGCACGGCGGTGGCCAGCAGCGCCGCCGACCACATCTTCTTGCCAGAGCTCACGGCTCTACCTCCTAGGGGGTGTTCGGTTGGGGGGTGGGGAGGAAAGGACTACTTCAGGCCGGTGGTGGCCACGCCGCGGATCAGGTACTTCTGGCCGACCAGGAAGAAACCGAAGATCGGCCCCAGCGCGACGATCGACATGGCGAACATCGGCCCCCAGGACGAGTCGCTGCTGGCGTCCAGGAACGTGCGCAGCGCCACCGTGACGGTGAAGTTGTCCGGGTTGTTGAGGTAAAGAAGCTGGCTGAGGAAGTCGTTCCACGTCCAGATGAACGTGAAGATCGCGGTCGTGGCCAGGGCCGGCAGGCAGAGCGGCATGACGACCCTGAGGTAGATCCGCCAGTATCCCGCCCCATCGATCTCGGCCGCCTCGTCCAGTTCTCTGGGCAGTGTACGGATGAACTGCACCATCAGGAAGACGAAGAACGCGTCCGTCGCCAGCACCTTCGGCATCACCAGTGGCCAGATGGTGTTGATCAGGTCGAGCTCGGAGAACATGATGTACTGCGGCACGATCACCACGTGGTGCGGCAGCATGATCGTGCCCAGCATGAGGGCGAACCAGAGCTTCTTCAGCGGGAAGTTCAGCCGGGCGAAGGCGTAGGCGGCCAGCGAGCAGGCCACCAGGTTCGCCACCACCGACAGCGCGGTGATCACGGCCGAGTTCCACAGGTAGTAGCCGAAGGGGTGCTTGAGCGCGTACCAGCCCTCGGTGTAGTTCTCCAGCGTGACCGTGCTCGGCCACAGGCCCGGCTCCCGGAAGATCAGCTCCTCCGGCTTGAGCGAGCTGGAGATCATCCAGAGCAGCGGGTACAGCATGACCAGGCCGAAGCCGATCAGCAGCACGTGCTTGACCCAGGGTCCGCCGGTGAGCGGGCGGAACAGGGCCGGGACCGGCCGCCTACTTGTCGTCGCCATAGAAGACCCAATACTTGGAAGCGAGGAAGTTCACCCCGGTGAGGGCCGCGATGATGAGCAGCAGGACCCACGCCATCGCGGCGGCGTAGCCCATGTCGTAGCTCTTGAAGCCCTTGAGGTAGAGGTAGAGGGTGTAGAACAGCGTCGAGTCGGCGGGGCCGCCCTTGCCGTTGCTCACGATGAAGGCCTGCGTGAACGACTGGAACGACTTGATGATCTCCAGCACGAGGTTGAAGAAGATGATCGGCGTCAGCAGCGGCATCGTGATCGACTGGAACTGGCGGAACACGCCCGCGCCGTCCACCGACGCCGCCTCGTAGTAGCTCGACGGGATCTGGCGCAGGCCGGCCAGGAAGATGATCATCGGGGCGCCGAACGTCCAGACGTGTAGGAGGATCAGCGTGCCGAGCGCGGTGTCGGGGTCGCCCACCCAGCCCTGACCCTCGATGCCGAAGATCGCGAGCACCGCGTTGACCAGGCCGTCCGCGCCGAACACCTTGCGCCAGAGGATGGCGATGGCGACGCTGCCGCCCAGCAGGGAGGGCAGGTAGAAGATCGAGCGGTAGAACGACAGGCCGCGCAGCCCGCGGTCGAGCACGAGCGCCAGCGCGAGGGCGAAGGCCAACTGCAGCGGGACCGAGACGACCACGTAGATGGTGGTCACCTTGAGCGAGGAGATGAACCTCGGGTCCTCGGTGAACATCTTGACGTAGTTGTCCAGCCCGATCCACTTGGCCTCCTGGAGGAGGCTGTAGTCGGTGAAGGAGAGGTAGAGAGAGGCGAAGATCGGACCGATCGTGATGACGAGCAGGCCGACGAACCAGGGCGCCAGGAAGAGGTAGGCGGCCCGCGCCTCGCGGCGGGAACGTTGGGTGGAGCGGTGACCGCCCTGCGCGGGTGGACTCGCCGCCTTCCGGGGCTTCACCGCCACCGAGTCAGCCATGACGGAACTCATTCGTCATCACGGACCTTCCGGCGAAATGTGAATGGATAGCGCTTTCCTATAGCTGCCGGGAAAGTTACGTCAACCCTTTGCAGGCGTTACATAGCCGTTACCGATATATCGCCACGGCGTTTCCCCTGGTGACACGGGCGCCCTCCGGAGAAGTCAGACGAATTTGCTTCTGGGTTAGTACAACCGGTTGCAGCAGGCACGCTATCGTGGCGCTGCGGTCGAGTCCCTGACGACCAGCCTGGTCTCCAGCGACGTCGTGGCGGCCACCTCCTGGATGAGCAGGTCGACCGCCAACCGGCCGGCGGCTGCCGTCGGCATGGCCACGGTGGTGAGCTTGGGCCGATTGAGCCGCCCTGGAACGATATCGTCGATCCCCACCACGGAGACGTCCGCCGGCACCTCCAGCCCGAGATCGCCGAGCCCCTCGATGAGCCCGATGGCCACGAGGTCGTTGTAGGCGAGCACGCCGGTCACCCCCGACTCGCGCACCCGCTCGGCGGCGCCGAAGCCGCCCCGCTCGGTCGGCGCGTTCGGCCCGATGACCACCAGCTCGACGCCGGGCACCTGCCCGGCGGCGGTGCGGATCTCGTCGCTCGTCCACGAGCCGGCCGGCCCCGTCACCAGGGCGACGCGGCGGTGCCCGAGCCCGGCCAGGTGCTCGACCGCGAGCCTCGCGCCGTGGCCGACGTCCATCAGCACGGTGGCCGCGCCGCGCAGCCGCCGGTTGATCACCACGAACGGCACCCGCTCGGCCAGCCGCTCCAGCACCTTGTTGGAGGAGCGCGGACTGCACAGCACCACGCCGTCCACCTGCTTGGAGAAGGCCTGGATCAGCTCCTCCTCGGCGGCCGGCTCCTCGTCGGTGTCGGCCACGAACAGGTGGTAGTCGCGCTGCCTGGCGGCCGCGTGCGCCGCCTTGATCAACGGGGGGAAGAACGGGTTGGCGATGTCGGCCACGATGAGCCCGAGGTTGTGCGTACGCCCGGTCGTGAGCGCCCGCGCCGCCCTGTTGGGGCGGTAACCCAGCTCCTCGGCCACCGTCAGCACCCTGCTACGGGTGGCGGCGTTGACCATGTGGGGCGCGGAGAACGTCCGCGACACCGTGGACACATGCACGCCGGACGCCCGGGCCACATCACGAATCGTCACTGTCACAAACCCTCACCCTAACGCAACCGCTTGCAGGCCCCATGGGTACGCTGAAAGCGCTTGCCGGTCCACGCCACACCCGGGCCGACCGGAAACCCCCTGGTAGCACCAGCGCCACGAAATCCCCTCTTGACGCCCCGGCCCTGGGGACACAAAGGTTTAGTGCAACTGTTTGCAGTCTTGAAGGAGCCCCTCACGGTGAGCAGAGTCCTCG
This sequence comes from Nonomuraea sp. LP-02, assembly GCF_036289125.1. Taxonomy (NCBI): domain Bacteria; kingdom Bacillati; phylum Actinomycetota; class Actinomycetes; order Streptosporangiales; family Streptosporangiaceae; genus Nonomuraea; species Nonomuraea sp. LP-02. Next base: position 4,909,278 of record NZ_JAXCLK010000001.1, read on the forward strand.
TCACCGGAAGCGCAGGACGCCTCGGCCGCAGTGTGGTCGCCACGCTGGCGGCGGCCGGGCACGAGGTCATCGGCGTCGACAGCGCCCCCGGGACACCGGCGGAGGCCGCGGCCGTCTTACCGGCCGACCTCACCGACACGGGAGAGGCGTTCGAGGTCGTCGCGCGTTTCCGCCCCGAGTCGGTGATCCACCTGGCGGCCATCGCCACGCCGTTCAGCCGCCCCGAGTCGGTGATCTTCAAGGTCAACACGCAGCTCGCGTTCAACGTGTGCGAGGCCTCGGTGACGCTCGGCGTGCGGAACGTGGTGATCGCCAGCAGCCCCACGGTGATCGGCTACGGGGCGCCGGGCGGATGGGCGCCGGCGTACCTGCCGATCGACGAGGAGCACCCGGTGCGGCCCTGGAACGCGTACAACCTGTCGAAGGTGGCCGCCGAGCAGACCATGAAGACGTTCGCCGAGGCCGGCACCACGCACTTCGCCGCCATCAGGCCGTGCTTCGTCATCGCCCCCGAGGAGTGGGCCGGCGCCCCCACGCAGTCGGGCCACACGCTCACCGAGCGGCTGGACCGGCCGGAGCTGGGCGGGGTGTCGCTGTTCAACTACGTGGACGCCCGCGACGCCGCCGAGTTCACCGGCGTGCTCATCGAGGCGCTGCCCGAACTGCCGAACGGCGAGGTGTTCTTCGTCGGCGCCGCCGACGCCCTCGCCAGGGAGCCGCTGGCCGAGCTGCTTCCCCAGGTGGTGCCGGGCACCGAACCGTACGCGGCGGGGCTCACCGGCGCCTCCCCCGCCTTCTCGACCACCAAGGCAGAGCGTCTGCTCGGCTGGCAGGCCAAGCGGAGCTGGCGTACCGAGCTCAAGGAAGGCTCCTGATGAACCTCAGCGGTGTGCTGTTCTTCCCCGTCACCCCCTTCGACGCCGAGGGCGGGCTCGCCGAGGAGGTGCTGGCCGAGCACATCAGGCAGGGCCTGGAGCACGGGCCGGGCGGCGTGTTCGCCGCCTGCGGCACCGGCGAGTTCTCCGCGCTCTCCGAGGCCGAGCACGAGCGCGTGATCCGGGTGGCGGCCGACGTGGTGCGCGGGCGGGTGCCGCTGTTCGCGGGCGCGGGCGGGCCGCTCGGCGCGGCGCTCAGCCAGGCGCGGGCCGCGCGGGCGGCCGGGGCCGACGGGCTGCTGCTCATGCCGCCTTACCTGGCGCAGGGGCCGGGGCACGGCTTCCGCGCGTACGTCGAGGCGGTCGCGGCCGAGCTGCCGGTGATCGTCTACCAGCGCGGCTCGGTGGTGCTGGAGCCGGAGGCCGTGGTCGAGCTGGCCGGCGTCCCCGGCGTGATCGGGCTCAAGGACGGCCTCGGCGACATCGACCGCATGCAGCGGACCGTGCTCGCGGTGCGCGAGACGCACCCCGGCTTCCTGTTCTTCAACGGGCTGCCGACGGCGGAGCTGACCATGCCCGCCTACCGGGGCATCGGGGTGGAGCTGTACTCCAGCGCGGTGTTCGCGTTCGCGCCGGAGATCGCGAAGGCGTACCTGAACGGCGACGAGCGGCTGCTCACCGAGTTCTACGCCCCCCTCGTACGGCTGCGCGGCAAGGTCCCCGGCTACCCGGTCGCCCTGGTCAAGGCCGGCGTACGGCTGCGCGGCCTGGACGCGGGCCCGGTCCGCCCGCCGCTCGTGGACGTGACCGAGGAGCACCTGGCGGAGCTGGAGGCGCTGATCAAGAGCGGCCTGGAGCTGGCGGCGTCATGACGGTCGCCGACCTGCGCACCGAGCTGCGCACCGCCCCGCTCCCCCGCCCGTGGGGCGCCGACGTGCCGGCCAACCACGTGATCGTCACCCACGTCACGCTCAAGGACGGCCGCACCGGCACCGGGTTCGCGTGGACGCCGCAGATCGGCGCGCACGCCGTACGGGCGCTGCTCGACCACGACCTGCGCGAGGCGCTGATCGGCCTGCCCCCGCACCCGGAGGTGGTGTGGGACCGGCTCTGGCGGCACGCGCGCGAGGCCGGCCCCGGCGGGATCACCACGATCGCGCTGGCCGGGATCGACCTCGCCCTGTGGGACCTGCGCTGCGGCGAGGCCGCCCTGCCCGACGTGCTCGGCCGGCGGCGCGACGAGGTGCCGGTCTACGGCAGCGGCGTCAACCTGCACTACTCGCTGGAGGAGCTGGTCGAGCAGGCCCGCCGCTGGACGGCCGCCGGGCTCCGGGGCGTCAAGATCAAGGTGGGCCGTCCCGACCTGGCCGAGGACGTCGCCAGGGTCGCCGCCGTCCGCGAGGTCATCGGCCCCGACCGGCTGCTGATGATCGACGCCAACCAGCGCTGGGACCTGCACCGCGCCCGGCGGGCCATCGCCGCGCTGCGGGAGTTCGGCCTGCACTGGATCGAGGAGCCGCTGCCCGCCGACGACGTGGCCGCGCACGTGGAGCTGCGCCGCTCCATCGACGTGCCGATCGCCGTCGGCGAGAACGTCTACACCACCTACGGCTTCCGCGACCTGCTCGCCGCCGGAGCCTGCGACGTGGTGCAGCCGAACGTGGTCAGGGTCGGCGGCATCACGCCGTTCCTGCGGATCGCCGAGCTGGCGAGGACGTACGACGTGCCGGTCTACCCGCACCTGCTGAGCGAGCTGTCCGGGCAGCTCGCGCTGGCCCTGCCGCTGCCGGCCATGGCCGAGGACGTGGAGGACGCCTCCTTCGCGGCGCTCGGGCTGCTGCGGGAGCCGTACCCGGTGGAGGTGTCCGGAGGAATGCTGCGCGCGGGCGGGCACGCCGGACTGGGACTGAGGTGGACGTGATGGAGAAGGTCGTTCTCGCCGGGGCCAACGGGCACGGCCGGCACCACCTGGGCAACCTGCGGGCGCTGGCCGCCCAAGGGCTCGTCGAGCTGGTCGGGATCTGCGACGTGCGGCCGGTCGAGGTCGACTTCGGCACGCCGCTGCAGTCGCCCGACCTGGGCGAGCTGATCGAGAAGACCGGCGCGGAGTTCACCGTCATCTGCACGCCGATCCACACGCACGCCGACCTCGCGGTGACCGCGCTGCGCGCCGGCTCCCACGTGCTGCTGGAGAAGCCCCCCGCGCCCAGCCCGGACGAGCACCGGCGGATCGCGGCGGCGGTCGAGGAGACCGGGCGGGCGCTCCAGGTCGGCTTCCAGTCGCTCGGCTCGGCGGCCGTCCCCGCGCTGCGCGAGCTGATCGCGAGCGGCGCGCTCGGTGCCGTGCGCGGCATCGGCGGCGCGGGCGCGTGGGAACGGCCGGCGGCGTACTTCACCCGCTCGGCCTGGGCCGGCAAGCGCCGGCTGAACGGCGTGGACGTCGTGGACGGCGCGCTCACCAACCCGTTCGCGCACGCCGTCGCGACCGCGCTGGCGCTCGCCGACAGCGGCGTCGCCGGCATCGAGACCGAGCTCTACCACGCCAACCCGATCGAGTCGGACGACACCTCCTGCGTACGGATCCGGCTCGACGACGGGCTGACGATCACGATCGCGGTGTCGCTGTGCGCGGCCGAGCGGCACGAGCCGTACCTCGTCGTGCACGGCGACCGGGGCCGCGCCACGCTCGTCTACACCCAGGACCAGCTCCGGGTCGAGCACGCGGACGGCTCGGTCACCACCACCGTCCACGAGCGCGCCGGCCTGCTGGAGAACCTGATCGACCACGTCAGGACGGGCGCGGAGCTGCTGGTGCCGCTGGCCCGTACCGAGGCGTTCACCCAGGTCCTGGACGCCGTGCGGCGCGCCCCCGAGCCGCTGCCGATCCCCGAGCGGCACCAGGTGGCCGAGCGGGACGCGGCGGGTGAGGTCGTGCGCAGGCTGCTGCCCGGCATCGCCGAGCTGACCGCCCGCAGCGCGGACGAGCTGGCGCTCTACTCCGAGCTGGACGCGCCGTGGTCGCGGGTGAACCTGCTGGTCGGCGGCGCGGAGGTGGCCGCGTACGAGATCCGGCCCGACCTGCCGCCCAACGACTCGCCCCGGCCGTACCTGCACCGGGTGCGCACACTGGCCGGCGTCGAGGTCACCGAGGTGCGGCCCGAGGACCACGTGCACCACCTGGGCGCGGGCGTGGCGATCTCGGACCTCGGCGGGGTGAACTTCTGGGGCGGGCGCACGTACGTCAAGGACCAGGGGCCGACCTGGCTCGACGACCACGGCACGCAACGGCACCGGGCCTTCACCCGGCTCGCCGACGACGGCTTCACGGAGGAGCTGGAGTGGGCGGGCCCGGACGGGCGGGTCGTGGCGCGCGAGGAGCGCGTCGTCGCCGCCCGGCCGCTGGGGGACGGCGCCTGGGCGCTGGACTTCGCGTTCACGCTGACGAACCTCACCGGGGCGCCCGTCGAGGTCAACAGCTCGGCCACCAAGGGGCGCGCGGGGGCGGGCTACGGCGGCTTCTTCTGGCGCGCGCCCGGCACGTCCACGGACCGGGCGACGCTCCCCGGCGGCGAGGAGGCCGTGCACGGGAGCCGCGACCGGTGGGTGGCGCTGTCCGGCACCGACCCGGACGGGCGGGACTGGACGCTGGTGTTCGTCCAGGACGACGGCGACGCCTGGTTCGTCCGCAACACGGAGTATCCGGGGGTGGGGCAGGCGCTGGCCTGGGACCGGCCGCTGGTCGTCGATGAACGGCTGACCCGCCGGGTCGTCACGATCGTCGCCGACGGCCGCCTCACCGCCGACCAGGCCGCCGCCCTCGCCGACCAGGTCTGACGCGGGCCCCTTCACCCTTCGCTGCCGCCGGCCTCGGGCTCGCCGGGTGGCGAAGGGTTGCGGGGGCCGGTGGCCTCGTGGCGGAGGAGGCGGAGGGCGCCGCGCGAGAGTGCCGTCAGGATGTCGGCGCACTCGTCCAGATCGGGGTAGCGCCCCTCCAGGTGGCCGATGGCGAGGGCGTTGGTGGCGGCGTTGATGCCCTCGGCGATCATCTCCAGCCGCCGCCGGTCCCGCTCGTCGTCGGCGGTGTAGCCGAGCGCGGCCAGGTCGGCGGCGTGGTGGTCGCGGTAGGCCGCCGCCGTCCGCACGGCGAAGTCCCGCAGCGAGGACGACGGGTCGTGCCGCGCCCGTAGCTGGATGCGCAGCAGCTCAGGATGCCGGCAACTGGCCTCCAGCGGGATGCGGAAGGTCTCGCGGTGCCGGTCGAGGTCGCCGGGCTCCTCGCGGGCCTTGCGCCGGGCCTCGCGCATCGCGCCGCGCAGCCGTTCGCCGCCTTCCTCGGCCAGCACCCGCAGCAGGTCCTGCATGTCCTTGAAGTGCACGTAGAAGCTGGACTGGGCGATCCCGGCCGCCTTGGCGACCTTGACGGTGCTCAGTTCCGCCTCGCCCTCCTGGTCGAGGATCGCGAGCGCGGCCCGGATCAGCCGCCGCCGGGTCTGGTCCTTCGCCTCGCTCCTGCTGAGCGGCGGTGTCGTCATCACGCGGTCCTCTAGGGTCTTGTGCGATTTTTCACCGATAGTACTATCGGTGAAATTGCTCTCGGGGGACGATCCGGGAGGAGGCGTGAATGAAACGCTGGAGAACGCCGGCCACGCTGTTACTGGCCACGGCCGTGCTACTAGCATGCAGCGGCCAACGCCCGGTCGCCGAACCGCCGGGCGGGGGCCCGTCGGCGGCGTCGTCGGGGCCGGCGCAGGGCGGCCGGCTGGTCTATGGGCTGAGCGCCGACGCCAACGGGTTCAACCCGGTGATCGACCAGTTCGCGGCGCAGAGCTACAGCATGGTCACCGCGATCATCGAGCCGCTGGTGGCCGTGGCCGCCGACGGGAGCTGGAAGCCGTACCTGGCGGAGTCGGTCACCCCCAACGACAAGTACGACGAGTGGACGATCAAGGTCAGGTCCGGCATCGCCTTCTCCGACGGCATCCGGCTGACCGGTGACATCGTCAAGGCCAACCTGGAGGCGCAGAAGGCGTCGCCGCTGACCGCGGCGGTGTTCGTGCCCATCAAGTCGTTCGAGCTGGCCGACCCGATGACGGTCAAGGTCAAGCTGTCGCAGCCGTGGGTCGCCTTCCCCTACTACCTGACCACCCAGACCGGCATGATCGTGCCGCCCGCCTCGCTCGCCGACCCGAAGACGGCCAGCCTCAAACCCGTCGGCACCGGGCCGTTCATCTTCAAGGAGTACGTGCCGGACAACCGCATGGTCGTCGCCAAGAACCCGCACTACTGGCGGAACGGGCTCCCCTACCTGGACGAGATCGAGTTCCGCATCCTGCCCGACAGCCAGACCCGCGCGCAGACCCTGGAGGCCGGCGGCATCGACGCCATCGGCACCTCCCGCGACGAGGACCTGACCAAGTTCGGCGCCATGAAGGACGCCTACAGCGTGCACCGGTCCGAGGGCATGGCGGTCGCCGAGTACATGTTCCTGCTCAACACCGCCGTCCCGCCGCTGGACGACGTACGCGTGCGCAGGGCACTCGCCCACGCCACCGACCGCAAGACCGTGATCTCGACCCTGCGCGGCGGGCTGACCGAGCCGGCCGACGGCCCGTGGTCGAAGGACTCCCCCTGGTACGCCGCCGGCGGCTACCCCGACTACGACCTCGCCAAGGCCACCGCCCTGGTCAAGGAGGTCGAGGCGGAGAAGGGCCCCATCCGCTTCGAGCTGATCTCCACCCCCGACCCGAACACCATGCAGGGCGTCGAGCTGGCCCAGGACATGTGGCGAAAGGCCGGCGTCGAGGTGTCGATCAAGCAGGCCGACCAGGCCGACCTGATCAACCGCGCGATCACCGGCGGCTTCCAGGCGACCGTGTGGACGCAGTTCTCCTCCCAGGACCCCGACGGCGAGTACATCTGGATGCACCAGGGTTACGCCAAGCCGGTCGGCGCGATCTCGCTCAACATGACCAGGCTCAAGGACGACCGGCTCAGCAAGGCCTTCGACGTCGGCCGGATCAGCGCCGACGAGGCCACCCGCAAGCAGGCGTACGCCACCGTGCAGGAGCGCCTGCGCGAGCTCGTCCCGTACGTGTTCGTCGACCATCTCAACACCGGCGCGATCATCGCCCGGTCGCGCGTGCAGGGCATCGGCGAGCACACGCTGCCGGACGGCGAGAAGGGGCTGCCGCTGACCGGCTCGCCCATCCCCTTCCACCCGTTCACGCAGATCTGGGTCACCCAGCGGTGATCGTCGTCCACCGGCTGGTCCGGCTCCTGATCGTGCTGCTCGCGGTCACCTTCCTGTCGTACGCGCTGCTCAACCTGCTGCCCGGTGATCCGGTCACGCAGATCCTGGGCCTGTCGGCGACGGAGGAGGCCCGCGCGCAGGTGCGCCAGGAGCTGGGCCTCGACCAGCCGCTGCTGGTGCGCTACCTCGACTGGCTGGGCGGGATCGCGACCGGCGACTTCGGCACCTCGTACATCACCCGGATGCCGGTCGCCGCCGAGCTGGCCGAACGCCTTCCCGTCACGCTGGAGCTGCTGGTCGCGGCGCAGGTCATCGCGCTCGGCCTGGCGATCCCGATCGGCGTGGCCGCCGCCCGCCGCGCCGGCCGGGCCCTCGACCAGGCGCTCACCACCCTCAGCTTCGCGCTGCTGTCCACGCCCGTGTTCGTGCTCGGCGTGCTGCTCATCCTGGTCTTCGCGGTGACCTGGCAGGTCGTGCCCGCGACCGGGTGGACGCCGATCTCGCTCGACCTGGGATGGAACCTGACGTCGGTGATCCTGCCTGCGGTCACGCTGGGCTGCGGGCAGCTCGCCGTCTACGCGCGGCTGCTGCGTACCGACCTGATCGCCACCCTCCAGGAGGACTACATCACGCTCGCCCGCGCCCGCGGGCTGTCGCCGCGCCGCATCCTGTGGCGGCACGCGCTGCGCCCGTCCGCCATCACGCTCATCACCGCCGTCGGACTCAACCTGGGCGCGCTCATCGGCGGCGCGGTCATCATCGAGACCCTCTTCGGGCTGCCCGGCGTCGGGCGGCTCATCGTCGACTCCATCTTCTCCCGGGATTACCTGTCCGTTCAGGGAGGCGTCGTGCTGATCTCGGTCGGCTACGTGGCCATCAACGTCGCGGTGGACCTCGTGTACGCCGCCGTGGACCCCAGGATCCGTCGTGCGTAGCGCCCTGAAGCGGGGGTCGCGCCTCGGGCTCGGCTTCTGGCTGGCGACCGGCTGGATCCTGCTGGTGCTGCTGGCCGCGCTGCTGGCGGACGTGCTGCCGCTGGCCCGCTACGACGAGACGCTGGCCGGCCCGCCCCGGTCGGGGCCCTCGCCCGCGCACCCCTTCGGCACCGACGGGCTCGGCCGCGACGTGCTGAGCCGCGTGGTGTACGGGGCCCGCGTCTCGCTCGGCGTCGGCCTCGGCGCGGTGCTGCTCGGGCTCGCCATCGGCGCGCCGCTCGGGCTGCTCGCCGGCTACCGCAGGAAGGCCGCCGACGCGGTCATCATGGCGTTGAACGACGTGGCGCAGGCGTTCCCCGCGCTGGTCTTCGCGCTGGCCGTGGTGGCGTTCGCGGGCGCGAGCCTGCGCAACGTGATCATCGTGCTGGGCGTGCTCGGCGTGCCGTCGTGGGTGCGGCTCGTCCGCGGGTCCACGCTCACCTACGCCGGGCGGGAGTTCGTGCTCGCCGCCCGCGTGCTCGGCGCCCGCGACCGGCGCATCCTGTGGCGCGAGGTCGTGCCGAACGTCGCCGTGCCGGCCTCGTCGTACGCGTTCATCGGCATGGCCGTGGTCATCGTCGCCGAGGGCAGCCTCGCCTTCCTCGGCCTGTCGGTCCAGGCCCCCACGCCGACCTGGGGCGGCCTCATCAACGAGGGCCGCACCATCATGGAGGACGCGCCCAACGTGGTCCTCGCGCCGTCGGTCGTGATGTTCCTGACCGTGCTGTCGTTCAACCTGGTCGGCGACCGGCTGCGGGCGCTGACCGACGTGCGGGAGATCGGCCTGGAGCCGGTGCGCCAGGCGGTCGCCGCCGTCCCCGCGCCCACCGCGCCGCACCCGGTGCGGGACTGCCTGCTCCAGGCCGAGGACGTGCGGACGCACTTCGTCACCCCGCGCGGCCTGGTCAAGGCCGTGGACGGGGTCTCCTTCACGCTGGAGCGCGGCCGGACGCTGGCCGTCGTGGGCGAGTCCGGGTCGGGCAAGTCCATGCTCATCCGGTCGATCCTCGGCCTGCTGCCCGGCACGGCGGTGCGCGGCGGCACCGTCTACCTGTCCGGCGACGACCTGACCGCCCGCTCGCCCGCCGAGATGCGCTCGGTGCTCGGGCCGCGCCTCGGGACCGTCTTCCAGGACCCGATGACCGCGCTCAACCCGGTGCGGACCATCGGCGCCCAGGTGACCGAGCCGCTGCGGGTGCACCTGCGCATGGGCCGGCGGCAGGCGCGCGAGGAGGCCGTGCGGCTGCTGGCCTCGGTCGGCATCCCCGACCCCGCCCGTACGCTGCGCCGCTACCCGCACCAGCTCTCCGGCGGGATGCGGCAGCGGGTGACGATCGCCATGGCGCTGTCGTGCGGGCCCGACGTGCTGTTCGCCGACGAGCCGACGACCGCGCTCGACGTCACGATCCAGGACCAGGTGCTGCGGCTGCTGCACCGGCTGCGCGAGGAGCGCGACATGGCCGTGGTGCTGGTCAGCCACGACCTGTCGGTGGTCGCGCGGTGGGCGGACGAGGTCATCGTCATGTACGCCGGGCGGGTCGTCGAACGGGGGCCGGCGGCCGAGGTGTTCGGCCGGCCGCGCATGCCGTACACGGAGGCCCTGCTCCAGGCCGCGCCCCGGCTCACCGACCCGGCGCACCACCGGCTCCGGGTCATCTCCGGCCGGCCGCCCGACCTGGCCGACCTGCCCGCCGGGTGCGCCTTCCGCGCGCGGTGCGCGTACGCCGGGGACCGCTGCGCCACCGAGCAGCCGCCGCTGACGGAGGTGGAGGGGCGCGCGTACGCGTGCTGGCACCCGCTCCCCTTGACCGAGACCTCTCTGGAAGGGACGCACGTCGATGGCCGGTAGCGGAAACGCGCACCTGCGCCCTCGTGACGAGGTGCTGCTGCGGGTGGAGGATCTGGTCGTGGAGTTCCCCGCAGGCCGGGCCGGCCGCACGGTCAGCGCCGTCGCCGGGGTCAGCTTCGACCTGCGGAAGGGCGAGACGCTCGGCATCGTCGGCGAGTCCGGGTGCGGCAAGTCGAGCGCGGCCCGCGCCCTGGTGCAGCTGCCGCCGCCGCGCTCGGGCTCGGTGCTGCTGGACGGCCAGGAGCTGACCGCCCTGCGCGGCGAGGCCCTGCGCCGGACCCGCCGGCGGCTCCAGATGATCTTCCAGGACCCGATCTCCTCGCTCAACCCGCGCCGCCGCGTCCGCGACATCGTCGGCGAGGGCCCCCACGTGTGGCGCCTGCCCGGCGACCGGGTGGACGAGGTGCTGGAGGCGGTCGGCCTCGATCCGAGGACGGCGGCGGAGCGGCGGCCGCACGAGTTCTCGGGCGGGCAGTGCCAGCGCATCTCCATCGCCCGCGCCCTGATCCTGGAGCCCGAGGTGGTGATCTGCGACGAGCCGGTGTCGGCGCTGGACGTGTCGGTGCAGGCGCAGATCCTCAACCTGCTGGAGGACCTCAAGGCCCGCTACCGGCTGACGCTCGTGTTCATCGCCCACGACCTGGCCGTGGTGAAGAACGTGAGTGACCGCGTCATGGTGATGTACCTGGGCAAGGTGTGCGAGCTGGCGCCGGGCGAGGACCTCATCTCCCGGCCCGCGCACCCGTACACCCAGGCCCTGATCGCCTCCATCCCGAGCAGCGCCCGGCCGGCGGAGACCCTCATCACCGGCGAGCCGCCCTCCCCCGTCGACCCGCCCTCCGGCTGCCGCTTCCGTACGCGCTGCCCGCGCGCCACGGACCGCTGCTCGCTGGAGGAGCCCCAGATCCGGCAGATCGGCGAAGACCACTGGCTGGCCTGCCACAACCCCGCACCGAACCACTGAGAGGCAACATGGCCATCGACTTCACCCTCGCCCCCGAGCACGAGGAGATCCGCAAGCGGGTCCGCTCGTTCATCCAGGGCACCGTCATCCCCGCCATGGAAGAGGTGCAGGAGGGCGACCGGGACGCCTACCTGCACGCCATCTTCCGGCTCCGCTCCCAGGCGAAGGCCGAGGGCCTGTGGCTGCCGCACATGCCCAAGGAGTGGGGTGGCATGGGATTGGGGCACGTCGAGCTGGCCATGGTGCAGTCGGAGTCGGCGAAGACCCGCATCGGCCCTTGGGTGCTCAACTGCCAGGCCCCGGACGAGGGCAACATGCACACCCTGCTGCACTGGGCGACGGACGAGCAGAAGGAGAAGTATCTTCGCCCGCTGCTGGAGGGCAGCAAGATGTCCTGCTTCGCGATGACCGAGCCCGAGGTCGCGGGCTCCGACCCGACCCTCATCCGGACGACCGCCGTGCAGGACGGCGACGAATGGGTGATCAACGGCCACAAATGGTTCATCTCCAACGCCCGCCGGGCCAACTTCGCCATCCTCATCGCCCGCACCGAGCAGGACGTCCCCGAGGGCACCCGCGGCGCCACCACCGCCTTCCTCGTGGACCTGCCCAACCCCGGCTGGAAGGACGTCCGCGAGGTCGAGACCATGCACGGCTCCACCGGGCACAGCGAGATCGTCATCGAGGACCTCCGCCTGCCGGACAGCGCCGTCCTCGGCGGCCGGGGCAACGGCCACCGCCTGGGGCAGTACCGGCTCGGGCCGGCCCGCCTCGCCCACTGCATGCGCTGGATCTCCCAGGCGGAGACGGCCCTGGACATGATGGTCGACCGGGCGCTCAACCGCTACAGCCACGGCTCCCTGCTCGCCGAGAAGCAGGGCATCCAGTGGCTGATCGCCGACTCGGCGATGGAGCTCTACCAGTGCAAGCTGATGGTCCTGCACGCCGCTTCCAAGATCGACAAGGGCGAGGACTTCCGTACGGAGGTCTCGATGGCCAAGCACTTCGTCGCCAACAGCCTCAATCGCATCGTGGACCGCGCCATCCAGGTCCACGGCGCGCTGGGCTACTCGACGGACACGCCGCTGGCGAACATGTTCCAGCACGCCCGCTGGGCCCGCTTCGCCGACGGCGCGGACGAGATCCACCAGATGCGCATCGCCGAACGCACCATCGCCGCCTACCAGGCCACCGGCTCCACCAGCTCCGCCACCGGCGGCCTGCCCATCTGACCCCACCCGCCGGCGGTCCTTGGGGGCCGCCGGCACCCCCCATTTGTCCCCGTTGCCCGCCTTCATACCGGCTGCTAGCGTGATCGTCGTCGACGAGAGGACCCGCGGTGAAGGCCATTCGCCACCACGCCTACGGCGGCCCCGACGTGCTGGAACTCCAGGATGTCCCGACCCCCGAGCCCGGCGACGAGGACGTCCTGATCCGCGTCCGCGCGGCCGCGGTCAACCCCGGTGACTGGCACCTCATGCACGGCGTCCCCTACGTCCTCCGCGCCATGTCCGGCCCGAGCCGCCCGAAGAACTCCGCGCTGGGCGCCGACTTCTCCGGCCAGGTCGAGGCCGTGGGCCGCGGCGTCACCGCCTTCCGGCCGGGCGACGAGGTGTTCGGCTGCGCCGGCGGGACCTTCGCCGAGTACGTGACCGTCCGCCAGGACGGCCCCCTGCTCCCGAAGCCCGCCGGGCTGACGTTCGAACAGGCCGCCGCCGTTCCCACCTCGGCGGTCACCGCCCTGCTCGGGCTCCGTGACCACGCCCGCGTGAGCCCCGGCCAGCAGGTGCTGATCAACGGGGCGTCCGGCGGCATCGGCACGCTGGCCGTCCAGATCGCCAGGACCCTGGGCGCCGAGGTGACCGCCGTGTGCCGGACCGCCAACGCGGACCTGGTCCGCAAGCTGGGCGCGGCCCACGTCATCGACTACACCCGGCAGAGCTTCACCTCCGCCGGCACAGCCACCCGTTACGACGTCATCTTCGACAACGTCGGCAACCATCCGCTGAGCGCCTGCCGCCGGGTGCTCGCCGCGCGCGGCACCCTGATCCCCAACTCCGGCAAGGGCGGCCGCCTGCTCGGCCCCATGAACCGCATCATCGGCGGGCGCCTCCATGCGCTCTTCAGCCGTCAACGCTTCGTCAACTACGTGGCCCGCCCCGCGCGGGACAACCTCGCCGCCGTGCGCGACCTCCTGGAGCAGGGCGACCTGACCCCGGTCGTGGACCGCGTGTACGCGCTGGCCGACGCCCGCGAAGCCATGCGCCACTTCGAGACCGGCCACCCCGTGGGGAAGATCGTCCTGACCGTGTGACGGCGGGCGGAGAATGCGGTTCCCCCTCCCGGGCAGTAACCGCATTATGATCGATGATTTTCTGGGCCACTGGTGGGCCCTGGCCCTGCGGGGGGTGCTCGCCCTGATCTTCGGCATTCTGGCCGTCGCCTGGCCGGGGATCACCCTGCTGGTGCTCGCCGTCGTGTTCGGCGCGTACGCGCTCGTGGACGGCATCCTCGCCGGCGTCGCCGCCACCCGCGCGGCCAAGGATCGGCGCCTCCCGCTGATCCTGCTGGCCGTCGCCGGGGTGGTCTTCGGGATCCTGTGCCTGGTCTGGCCCGGGGTGACGGTGCTGGTCATCGCGCTGCTCATCGGGATCTGGGCGATCGTGACCGGCATCGCGGAGATCATGACGGCGATCAGGATGCGCCGCGAGATCCGGGGCGAGTGGCTGCACGTCCTCGCCGGCGCGCTGTCGGTGCTGTTCGGCGTGCTGGTGCTGGCCTGGCCGGCGACCGGGGCGCTCGCCATCGCGCTGCTCATCGGCATCTACGCCATCCTGGCCGGGATCGTGCTGATCGTCCTGGCCTTCCGGATGCGGCGGCTGCGGACGCATGCCGTCGCGTGAGGCGCGTTAGGCGGTCCGCCCCACGGGCAGACCGCTGAGCATGCCGGAAACCACACCACCACAGCAGAAGCAGCAGTACCCCGGCCGTACGGGCGAGATGTCCCCGGAGCCGCGCGACGAGATGCGCGGCTACGTCGGACGGAACCTGCTGGAAGGCAAGAAGGCGCTGATCACCGGAGGCGACTCCGGCATCGGCAGGGCCGTCGCGGTCGCCTTCGCGAAGGAGGGCGCCGACGTCGCGATCGCGTACCTGAGCGAGCACGAGGACGCCGCCCACACCCGCAAGCTGGTCGAGGAGGCCGGCCGTCGCTGCGTGCTGCTGCCGGGCGACCTCGCCGACGCGGCGCACTGCGGCTCGGTCGTCACGCAGGCGGTGTCCGAGCTGGGCGGGCTGGACGTCCTGGTCAACAACGTGGCCTACCAGGCGCCGGTGGACGGCCTGGAGGAGCTGTCCGACGAGCAGTGGGAGCACACGTTCGCGGTCAACATCCACAGCTATTTCCGCGTCACCAAGGCCGCGCTCCCCCATCTGCGCGAGGGCAGCGCGATCATCAACACGTCCTCGATCAACGGGCTGCGCGGCAACAAGACGCTCATCGACTACGCCGCCACCAAGGGCGCGATCAACGCGTTCACCTACTCCATGGCCCAGAACCTGATGGAACGCGGCATCAGGGTCAACGCCGTCGCCCCGGGACCCGTCTGGACGCCGCTGATCCCGGCGACGATGCCCGAGGGCAAGGTGGAGAAGTTCGGTGAGCAGGCGCCCATGGGACGGGCCGCCGACCCGGACGAGATCGCCCCCTCGTACGTCTTCTTCGCCGCGAACCGCATGTCGTCGTACTACACCGGCGAGGTTCTCGCCCCGATCGGCGGCGAGACGCTGCCCGGCTGAGCCCCGCGAGGTTTGCCGATCGTCCACAGCGGTACGGTCCCCATCAGGGGGAACATGAAGAAGATCGCCGCTGTAGCAGGGCTCGTGGTGGTGACCGCGATGGGAGGTCCCGCCGCCGCAGGTGATGGCATGTCGCAGCAGGAAGTCAGCCGAGAGCAGTATCAGACCCTGATCTCCCAGTGCCGCTACGCCGACACGGCCAAGGCGCGGGCGCGCTGCCGCGCCGAGGTCCCGGAGCTGTACCGCGTCGGCAGGACGGACAAGTCACTCGACTGCCGGACCTACTCCGGCATCACGGTGTGCGGCAAGCTCAGGCTCAGCAAGGCCGAGCGCCAGTGCGTACGCCACTCCGTCCAGCAGGGCCTGCCGTACCGGCGGGCCGAGGTCGAGTGCTACGCCTTGTCATGATCCTCGTCGGCGTGGACGGTTCGCGGACCGGGCTGGAGGCCGCCGCGTGGGCCGGGGCCGAGGCGGCACTGCGCCGCACGCCGCTCACCGTGGCCCACGCCGTCGCCCGCTGGGTGACCGAGAACGACAGCGGCCGCTACGCCGAGGTCGGCCGGTGGCTGCGCGAGGGCGGCGCGACCGTGCTCGCGGCGGCCGAGGACCGGGTGCGGAGGGAGCACCCGTACGTCGAGGTGCACACCGAGCTGCTGCCCGGCGATCCGCGCGCCGCGCTCATCGAGGCCGCCGCGGACGCCGAGCTGCTGGTCGTGGGCAGCCATGGGATCGGCGGCGTACGCGGGCTGCTGGTCGGGTCCGTGGCGCACGGGGTGGCCGCGCACGCCCGTACGGACGTCGTGCTGGTGCCGGCCCGGTCCACGACAGGGACACGTGGTGAGATCGTGGCCGGCGTCGACGGCTCACCCCACGGGCTGCGGGCGCTGGACTTCGCCCTGACCGAGGCGGGCAGGCGCGGCGTGCCGCTGCGGGCGGTGCACGGATGG
This sequence comes from Nonomuraea sp. LP-02, assembly GCF_036289125.1. NCBI lineage: Bacteria > Bacillati > Actinomycetota > Actinomycetes > Streptosporangiales > Streptosporangiaceae > Nonomuraea > Nonomuraea sp. LP-02. The sequence continues at coordinate 4,924,935 of NZ_JAXCLK010000001.1, forward strand.
GCCTGGCCGCAGGTCACGGGGTTCGGCCCGGCCGACCCCGACAGCGAGCAGGACGTGCTGCGCGAGCTGCGGGCGCTGGTGGCGGAGCGGCAGGAGCGGCATCCGGGCGTCACGGTCGTGACGGAGGTCGTCCACGGCCATCCCGTCGAGGTGCTCAAGGAGGCGGCGGCGGGGGCGGACCTGCTCGTGGTCGGCTCGCGCGGGCACTCCTACTTCGCCGGGCTGATCCTCGGCTCGGTCAGCCAGGCCCTGCTCCATCACGCGCCGTGCCCGCTCGCCGTCGTCCGCTGAAAGTTACACGCTCCTCTGCGACAACGCCGCAGGTCGCGGCTCCTTGACCGGTTAGCCGCTTTCCGTCGTACGACCGCGCTTTTACGATCAGCGCCAGACGACGACGGGAGAGCGGACGATGCGGAAGACCAGCGGTGCGCTGGCGGCGTTCCTGGCCCTGGCCGCGGTGGTGATGTACCTGACCGCCACGCCGGCCAGCGCGGCCGCCATCAGGATCATGCCCTTGGGAGACTCGATCACGGGGTCGCCGGGCTGCTGGCGAGCACTGCTCTGGAACAAGTTGCAGAGCGCCGGCTACACCGACATCGACTTCGTCGGCACGCTGCCGCCCCAGGGCTGCGGGGTCGCCCACGACGGCGACAACGAGGGCCACGGCGGCTACCTGGCCACGAACGTGGCCAACCAGAACCTGTTGCCCGGCTGGCTCTCCGCCACCAGGCCCGACGTCGTCATGATGCACTTCGGCACCAACGACGTATGGAGCAACATCCCGCCGGCGACGATCCTCGGCGCGTTCACCACGCTGGTGAACCAGATGCGGGCCAGCAACCCCGCCATGAAGATCCTGGTCGCCAAGATCATTCCGATGAACCCGTCAAGTTGCGCCGAGTGCGGCCAGCGCACGGTCAATTTCAACAACGCCATCCCCGCCTGGGCCGCGTCCACCTCGACCGCGCAGTCCCCCGTCACCGTGGTCGACCAGTGGACCGGCTTCAACACGGCCAGCGACACCTACGACGGGGTGCACCCGAACGCGGCCGGCGACCAGAAGATGTCGGACAAGTGGTATCCGGCACTGGTGAACGCCCTGTCCGGCGTCACCCCGACCCCGACCGTGACGCCCACCGTCACCCCCACCACCGGGGGCGGCTGCACCGCCACCTACCGGAACGCCGGCCAGTGGCAGGGCGGCTTCCAGGGCGAGGTCACCGTCAAGAACACCGGCACGACGCCGATGAGCGGCTGGACCGTGCGCTGGACGTTCGCGAACGGCCAGCAGGTCACCCAGATCTGGGGCGGCACGCTGAGCGCGAGCGGCGCGAACGTCACCGTACGCAACGAGAGCTGGAACGGCTCGCTCGCACCCGGCGCGTCCACCACGTTCGGCTTCCTGGGCTCCCAGAGCGGCACCAACACCGCCCCCAGCCCCACCTGCTCCTGACGAACCCCGCCGGTGGCCGGCAGGTCGCTCAGGACGTGGCCTTCACCACCGGCGGGCCCTCACTGGCCTGCACCAGCACGAACCCCTGCCCCCTGAACGCGAGCTGCATGGCCTCCCCGCTCCCCCGCCCGATGAGCGCCCCCATCTTGACCGTACGGTTCACGCCCACCTCGAGCTGCGTGCTCCAGCACACGGCCGACTGCGCGTCCACGTACGTCGGCATGCGCGCCGCGTCGAGTAGCACCGGCGTGCCGTGCGTGGTCACCGCCACCCACCCGGTGCCCGTGACGGTCGTGTTGAACAGCCCGCCGGCCGCCATCCCGGCGCCCTGGACCCGCTTGATGTCCCAGGTGAGCGACGGCTGGAAGGCCAGCAGGTTCCGCCCGTTGACCGTGAGCCCCTCGTTCTCCAGATAGAACAGGTGGATGTCGTCGGCGTTGTCCGCGAGATACAGCAGCCCCTGGCCGCGCACCCGCATCAGCGCGGCCCCTTCGCCCGTCACCGCCTTCTTCAGCAGCTTCCCGAGCCCGCCGCCCTCGTAGTCGAAGTCCATCTGCCCCTGGAAGGCCACCATGGACCCCTGCTTGGCCAGCACCTCGGAGGGCAGCTCGACCCGCAGCATCTTGCCGTTCTGCAGGACGAACCCGCCGGGCAGCCCCTGCCCCTCCAGATTGCCGAACACCGAGCTACGCACGCCTCGAACCCCCTGCCGTTCCGGATTTCTGCCCCGCCAGCGTACGGAACAATTCGGACCCGCGTGCAGGGGCCGCCGTTGATCAGCCCCTGGCCGCCAACTCCCGCACGACCTCGATCAGCTCCGCCGGATCGAACGGCTTCGTGAGGTACGCGTCCACCCCGATCCCCAGCCCGCGCCGCCGGTCGTCGTCCTGCGCCCGCGCCGTGACCAGCACCACCCTGATGTGGCTGGTGTCCGGCTCCGTACGCAACCTCTCGGCCGTGGACCAGCCGTCCAGGCACGGCATCATGACGTCGAGCGTGATGACATCCGGTTTGATGTCCCGTACCCGATCCAGGCAGTCCTGCCCGTCGGTGGCGGTCTCCACCTCGAACCCCTCCAGGTTGAGGTTGACCGCGATGAGCTGCCGGATGACCTCGTCATCATCAACGACCAGTACTTTCCCAAGAACCTCGGCCACGGCCGCCAAGCTAACTCCTGAGGCCGTGCCCGCGCGGGGTTTCGCGCAAGGTGTTCGACGAGCGTTATCTGGTGCCGACCACTCCCCGGATGCTGGTAGCCTTTTCCCTTGTTGAGCCCCCTTAGCTCAGGGGATAGAGCACCGGCCTCCGGAGCCGGGTGCGCAGGTTCGAATCCTGCAGGGGGCACTCACGCAAGATGTTAAGGACCTGCGGAAACGCAGGTCCTTTTGCATGCTGTACATGCCATAGTCGCCGCAGGACGGCCGCCTGACCTCCCTCCGCGCTGGGCCACGGCTGGGGATGAGGGCGACTCGATCCACTTCCTCAACTCGTCCGGCGCGACGGTCTGCGGTGACTTGACAGTGCCCTTACGCTCACGCCCATGCCTGTCGATCTGAGCGCATGCCACTGCGTCCTCTGCGACGACCCAGGTGACCTGGATCGTCGCACTCAGGCCACGATCGAGAAGGTTCAGGAGTACGGCTGGCAAGTCGTGATGATCCCTCATGGTGAGCACGGGCCGGGCTGGGCCTTCACCATCGGGCTGTGGCACAACTACCGTTCACCCGAGTTGGCCATGTTCGGCCTGGACATCCACGACATGCAGACCTGCCTCAACGCCCTCGGCGAAAAGGCGGTCGCGCGCCTGGCGCTGGAGGCCGAACAGGAATGGCCCGACATCATCGACCAACACCCCCTCGCTCTCAAAGCCGTCGATTACCGCTGGTACCGGGCCTTCTTCGGCACGGCCATCGGGTTCTACCGACGGCCGCCCTTCCCGTTTCTCCAGGTCGTCTGGCCCGACCGGGATGGCACTTTCCCCTGGCGATCAGACGGGGACGACCGCTGTCGCGGCCACCAGCCGCACCTGTGGTTGCGGCCCGACGAACACCCTCCCGGCGTATGGACACAAGACCTGTGAAAGCCGAGCCGGCAGCTGCCCGTGGCGTGCCCGAGTCGTTCACAAGAACGGGTGTCGGTATCGGCGGTCTCCCACCTGGTCATAAATGGCGCGTAACCACGGCTGACGAACCTCCGGCAGGCGCGCCAATGTCCTGAGGAACATCTGCCGATCGGGCCGGAACGGACTCCATGGCAACAGTGGCGGCGGATCATCGCGGCGGACACCGTCAGGCATCCCACTCGCCGCTGGGACAAGCCGCCGATCGTCGTGGAAGGCCAGGTACATCCACACGTCAGCAGCCAGCGGCACCACCGCCCGTGCATCGGCCGGCCACACCTCACCAGTCTGCGGATGCTGCGGCACCAGGGCTATGTCCGTGATCGCGGCGGGCAGTCCAGGACCGGCCAAGACCACCTCGCGTGTCGGCGGTCCCGGCGGGAGCAGGACGTCGATCGCCTTGCGAAACGCCTCGGCGACCGGCCCGTCGGGGACGGCCACTCGCTTGCCGCCCGACACCGCCAGCAGGCGGGCCAGCGCCACCGCGACCGCCGCCGTCCACACCGGGCTCCACCATCCGGGCTGCTCGACCGGCGGCGTTCCCGGATGTTCCTCCCGTAGCGCCTCCCAGCCGACCACCCGACGAGCGGGGCCCTCGACGCCGACCGGGCGAACGGCGCGCGGGTCAAGCCACACCACCTGCCAGAGCGTGCAGTCGTCAATGCGGGTCGCCACCGCCTGCCCGCATCCCTCGCAGGCCAGATTCGGGCCGTCCCGACCGTCCAGCCCCAAGCAGTAGCCGTCGCACCGCTCGGGGATCAGAACGGTTCCGCGAACATCGCCCGGCGCGACTCCTACCCTTCCGGGTGGCCCGTACGACAGGGAGTACACCGGTGCATACACTCCGCGGGCCTCCGCTTCGTCCGCACCCACTTCTTCCCACGGTCGCCAAGGCGGTCCGGAAGGTTCCGGGTTCACCGCGTACGTCCCAGGATCCAGGAGCGCAGGCAGCAGCTCATGGTCGAGATGCTGATCGGCGTGGACGGGGAGCGCAACCCGTGACACCGGCGCCGTCAACACGGCACCGCACCCCACACACGCGAACACGACCATCCGCCCTCCCCACAACGACTGGATCATGCTGACTCGAATTCGGTCCTGGAGGAAGCACTCGTCGCCGATTCGCCGCGCCAAAGGTCCCTTGTGGCTTGGTGCGCAGGCACCGCAGCGGTGACAGCGCCGCCGCCGCGCCTCCACGCCGTGCACGCCCTGGCCCTCCCGACGACCGACCCACGAATTGCGAAACTGGAGTTGCGCTATTCAGGGGGGAGGAGTAGCTTCTTTTCCGCTACCTGAGTTTTGAAAGAGGGGGTCGGCATGGCGCCTCGGGGACGACCGCGTGACACGCAAGTTGACGAGCGGGTGCTGCGGATCGCCGCCGCCCTGCTGCTCGAACGCGGCTACACCGGCCTGTCCATCGACGAGGTGGCCGAGCAGGCGGGAGTGGCCAAGACCACGCTGTACCGCCGCTGGCCGACCAAGGACCACCTGGCCGTCGCGGTGGTGGCACGGCTGCAGGCCGACGACGAGATCACCAACACCGGCGACATCCGGGCCGACCTCGTCAACTACCTGGAGAAGATCGCCGCCGGGCTCAACCGCATGCGCGCGGCCGGACACCGCGAAGGCCCTTCAGCCGGAACGGTCGGCGAACTCGTGGCCGCCGCGGCGAGGCACGAGGACATCGGCCGGCTGACCCGCCAGCAGTACGCCGAGCGCAACGCCCTCGCGCTCGCCCTGATCGAGGCGGCGCGCCTGCGCGGCGAACTGCGCGCGGACCTCGACGCCGAGCCGCTGTTCGACCAGCTGGCCGGCGCCCTCTACTACCGAGTGATGATCACAGGCGCGCCGGTCGACCGGGCCTACGTAGAACGGCTCGTGTCCTCCGCGCTCGAAAGGAACCTGACATGTCATTGATCGTGGAAACCGCCATCGTCCGCGAAGTCGACGCCGAGGCCATCGTCTCGCCCACGGCGACCGGGCGGCTGCTGCTCGACTCCAGCGACACCGGCGGCGCGCTGAGCACCATCCGGATGACCCTCACCGAAGGCGCGGACGGCGCCGTGCCCCACCACCACGCCACCTCCACCGAGTTGTTCTACATCCTGGACGGCAAGGCCCGCATCCTCTCGGGTGAGCAGATCGTGACGCTGGAACAGGGCGACGTGGCGGCCGTGCCCCCGCTGACACCCCACGCGTTCGCCGCCACCCCCGGCCACACCGCCGACCTCCTCATCGTCGTCGCCCCCGGGATCCAGCGCTTCGAGTACTTCCGCCTGCTCGACCGCCTCCGCCGGGGCGAGGCGACGCTCGAGGAACTGCTCGCGTCCCAGGACCTCTACGACAACCACTTCCTCGACAGCCCCGCCTGGACCCGCGACCGCCAGGCGTCCTGACCCTCCCCCTGTTGGTCGCCGCCGCCCTGCTGCTCAACGGCTCCCGCCCCCAGCCCCAGCACTCCATACGTCTCGCATAGCTTGGGCGGCAGCGAACCGGCAAGCTGGGCAGGCGGCACGAGGCATACAAAATGCCCAATGAACATCGCGGCCCGATCTCCAGCGAAAAACAGCCTGGTGCCCGGCTTTTTGTACGCGAACAATTCGATCTTTGAGAAGCGCAGCAGGGGGAACGCGAAAGGATGCTGCACCGGGATCTACGCCGCACAAGGGGGCACTCCGCAAAATTCCAGCGTCGTGATCACCATGCCCGCATCGCCGGTCGACAATCGATATGCCCCACCAAGCGACACGGAGCCGAAAACCGAATCAGACCCGGAGCCGGAGTCAGAGCCAGAGCCGGAACCGGAGCTGGAGCTAGCCACCGGCACGATCATGAGGCCCCTTGGGTACGGCGCGTACGTCTACGAGGCCCAATTCCTCAACACGCCGATCGTCGCCCAACTACCGGCAGGCACAAGCGTGTCGATCATCTGCACCGTGCAGGGGAACCCGTGACCTCGAACGGGTCCACCAGTTCGCTCTGGAACAGAATCGACCAGGGGTACATACCCGACGTGAACGTAAATACGGGGACCAGGCAGGCCACAATGCCGACGTGCCCGTGAACCACGACGACGGTCGCCGGGCGGTCCAGGTCGCTGGAGGCACGTCCACCCGCTCCCACGCCGGCTCGCGCAGCCCGTCTCCTGTCGACCGGACCGCCATGGTGTTCAGGTTCTTGCTCGCCGGTGGCAGATCACTTGTCGGCCAGGCATAGCGTCAGTTCGCTGCTGCTCTGGCCGCCCCTTGAGATGAATTGCGTGTACCTGCTGGTCGCCGATGGAAAAGCGTTGCAGTTCTGGATGCCTTCGAGCCGCCCCACAACCTGGTACGCCGCCTCGGACCCATCGCAACTCACGCGCTCTTTGTCGGCACTGAGGCAGTCACCCACCTCTGCACCGCCTGCGGCCACCCTCCCGTTGAACCACCACACCACGAAAAGGATGCCAGCGAGGAGCAGGATCGCGACTAATGTCCGGCCCAGGCCGGATTTCTTTCCGGACTCCACCAGATTCTCCCTGCATGAAAGCCCCGAACTGGGCCAGAGCATAGAATCATCAGCATTCTCCGTCAATCGGCGCCCGGCATGCTGTCGCACCCTGGCGGCAGCCGGCGCTGCGAAGACCCAACTCGGGGGTGGCGGCCACGAGAGCGGCGAAACGCTGAATGACTGGAACGCCTACAGGACCAGAAAACTGTTCATCGGCTCGCGGGGGCGGTGCGCGCGGAGGCCCGTCGTGCGCCCTCAGCGGCTCCGGCCATCTCTTCCTTCACATGGGCGACCTCGCGCCTGGTCGTGACGCTCGCGGCCCGCAGCCGTCTCAGGCCCAGCAGCGCAAGGGCCCCACCCATCGTGAGATACCCGCTGGTCAGCGCCAGAGCTGCGCGCTTCGGAGACAACGTCGACTCCAGAAAACGGAGCAGGGTCACCGATCCGGCGTGCAGCGCCAGCAGTCCGAGCAGGGCACCGGCCGCCATCATGCCTCCCCCGACACCGGCGCGCCGTACGTTGTCGGACATCTCCGTACGCAAGCGTGCCACTTCCTGCCGGACCAGCCCAGGCGCATCGGATGCCAGCCGACCCGCGACGTCTTCCTCGGCTGGGCGTGGATTGTCGTGGTTTCGCATCTGGCCTGTCTCCCCTTCTGCGGCCTCCAAGCGGCCGCACTCACCGGCTGCTACCCGTGACCAGACAGCCGAACCCGGCCCCTGCCTGCGGCTGAGTTCAAGTTCGGCAGGGAGGTCGCCCCGATGCCGCCGCACATCACGTACGAGCAGGCCGAGAAGGCGACGGTGGCGGCTCTGCACGACCCGGAGAGAGCCGGGATCGTGGCGAAGGGATTCCGTCAGAAGCTCGCCGAGTTGTACGAAACCCTGCCGTGGCGCGGCCAGCGGATGCGATGCCAGGTGAACAGTCGCCCGGCAGGCTCGCCAGAAGCCGGACCAGCCTCACTTCTGCAGGAGGAGCCGCAGCTCGCGGAGCCGATCTACAACGTCATCTTCGCCCTGGGACATCTCCAGCCGTTCGTCGACGACCCTGAGGTGGCGCCGGGTCACGCACCCGAATGCCCTGGTCGGAGGCGGTCGCAGCCCTTGACGTCGGAGAGGAATTCCGGGTCGATGGCCTCACCTCGGCGTAGCACGCTGATGTCACCGGTGCGTTCCAGGATCACCGCGGCCACGTCCCCGTAGCGGTGAACTGAGGCCAGGCGTAGCTTCTGCCGGAGTTCGTCCTCGTTGATCTGCGCCTTGCGCAGGCTGTCGTGCAGCACCGCGCCGTCGGCCATGAGCAGCAGAGGGGCGTTGCTCATCAAACATTCCAGCCGGCTGTTGCGGCGCAGGAGCCGGAAGCCCGTCTGGAGGGCGAACAGGGTGCACATACCGATCAGGCCCGCGAGCAGAGTCGGGGTGTAGCCCAGCACGGCACGCCCCATGACCGCGCCGAGGGCGACGGCCGCGGCGAGGTCGAAGCTCGACATCGTCGCCAGAGCCCGCGGGCCAGCGATCCTGATGAGCACCAAAAACGCGAGATAGATCACGACCGTGGAAAGGACGACCGTGCCCGCGTCTGTCCAGGTCAGTCCGATGCGCATGCCCACTCCCCCTGCCAGTCGGCCACATCGCGGATGCCTACGGTCCTCACGCCGTGCCGCTTGGTAGGTCCACCCCTGCCACCAGACCAGCCCCAGGTCCCGCCGTTCTCGCTGCCGTCACGCGTCACGCGGACCGTTGACTTCCGCATTACATACTCACGCTCGAAGGCGTTCTCGACCTGGACTCCTACCCGCTTCTCCAGGCCAGGCTCGCCGGTGCGCTCACGCTTTACGGACCGCCGTCGACGGGCGGCCGAGGTTCTGCGGCGTGAGCACCTGCGGCAGCTCGCCAGCGTCCTCGGCGACCCGCTTCGGCGAGGGCTCCGGACCCAGCATGTCGACCAGGTAGCCTCGCGCGGCCCCGTCGACCGCAGCGGCAACTCCTCGAGGTCGCGGTCGTACGGCCCGAGCCGGTCACGTTCGACCCAGCTCCTGGAACGCGTCCCGCACCTCGAACGACGTGGCCGACGGGGCCGCCGCGTCCGCAGGTCCAGACGGCGGGGAGGTCAGCGGCGGCGGGAGGCGCAGTTCACGCAGGTCTTGATGGCCGGGAGGACCTTCAGGCGCTCGACGGGGATGCGTTGCCCGCACTTCACGCAGGTCCCGTAGGTGCCATCGCGTAGCCGCTCGGAAGCGAGGTCCAGTTCGTCGAGGTGCGCCAGGGCCTGATCGAGAAGGGCCTGAACGTGGGCCCGCTCGAACGCCGTGGACGTGCCCTCGGGGTCGTGCTCGTCGTCGGAGGCCGTCAGCGCCGACGATGTGACGATCTCGTCCCGGTCGCGGCCCAGCAGGGCGATACGGCTCGTGGTTCTGCGGCGATCGGCGTCGAGCAGTTCTCGTATGGTCGCCTGCTCGGAGGGGGAAAGCGCGGCGTCCCGGTGGTGTTCGGTCATCACGGCTCCTCACCTTCCCCACCAGATTAGTCGCCGCCCTCCCCCAGCAGCACGCCCCAGAGCTCGGCCGCCGGGTTACGGCCAGCGCACCTCCAGGATGCGTTCCACGAACTGCGCGTACTGCTCGAACGCCCGCTCAACCTCCGCCCGGTCACCGCTGTGGAGCGGTGTGAGCGGCTGCACGGCGATCCGTACCCCGCTCTTCGTGAGGGTGCGTTTCCAGGTGGCCACAACCCGGCCGGCGCGTACCACCGTGGACTGGAAGATCCCGTTGTTGCCGGGGATGATGGCCGCCTTGTGCTCGTCGGCGACCATGAGCGAGCGGTCCTTGTAGCCCAGCAGGTATTCGTCGAACCCCGGCAGTACGAGCACCTCGTCGTCGCCGGCCGGGAGAGGGGCGGTGTCGAGGAGCGTGGCGTCGAGGTATGTCTCCACCCCCTCGACGGTCACCCGGGCCAGCGCGTCGCCGGCCACGGCGATGCCGCGTTTGGCGTCGGCCGCGGTCAGGCCGGTCCAGCCCGCGAAGTCCTGCCGGGTGGCCGGTCCGCGGCCGCGGAAGTAACGCAGGGCGATGGCGCCCAGCGCCTCGTCGCGCTCCGGCCGGTGCGGGTCGGGAACCCACTCGTCGAGCAGCACGAAGCTCTGCTCGTTGCCGATGTTGGGGGCGATGCACAGCAGGCCCCGCTGGCTGGCGTACCACAGCAGGTGGTAACCGCGCTGGCCGCCGGTGTCGATGCCCTTGTCGGCCAGCACGGCCAGGCACTCCGACCGGGTCAACCGCCCGCCGCCGGCCAGGGCCGCGCCCAGCACCTCCATGGCCTGTACGGCGGTCTCCTCCGAGAGGCCGAGTTGTTCGCGCCGCCTCGCCGCGCCGTTCAGCACCCGGACGCCCATCAGTTCGACCATCCAGCGGGCGTCGCGGGACGGGACGAAATGGATGGTGCCGCGCATCGGCCACGTGCGCAGCGCCTCACGCCGCTCCAGCGCGGCGGTGACGTCGGCGGCGGTGTGTCCTGGCAGTCGCGCGCCGAACGACCACAGACCGCTGGCCAGGTCCTGCGCCTGCATCGCCCCGAGCCAGGTCACCACCTCGGCCACGTTCGTCGCCCGACCGGCGCCGCCGGGCGATGGGCGTAGCAGCAGGCTGGACATCCGCAGGCCGAGCACCTGTTGGGGGGTGAGTTCCACCGGCCAACCGTATCCTTCGCCGCCGACAATCCCGCCGATGTGATCATTCGAGGACCGGGATCTCGACCACTGATTCGATACATCTCTAAATTGACAGGTGCCTAATCAGTGGCGCAGACTCAGGGCTGCTTAGACATCCGTCGAAACCGTGAGATCGGAGATCGTCATGTCTCGTGTCCAGCTGGCCCTGCGCGTCGCCGATCTGGAAGGCTCGATCGCCTTCTATTCCAAGCTGTTCGGCGCCGAGCCGGCCAAGCGCCGCCCCGGCTATGCCAACTTCGCCATCGCCGAACCGCCGCTCAAGCTGGTGCTCATCGAGGGAGAGGAGGGGGAAGCGACCCGCCTGGATCACCTGGGCGTCGAGGTCGAGGACACCGCCCAGGTCGACGCCGCCACCCAGCGGCTCAAGGACGCCGGCCTGGCGACTTTCGAGGAGAACGACACCTCCTGCTGCTACGCCCTCCAGGACAAGGTCTGGGTCCACGGGCCTGGAGCGGAGCCATGGGAGGTGTACGTGGTCAAGGGTGACGCCGACACCTTGACCAAGGAAACCGACTCGGCGACCCCGCCGAAGGGCGACGAGGCCGCCGAGGCGGGTGGCTGCTGCTGACCGCAGCGCCGTGGATCGTGGCCGGTGCTCACGTCTCGAGTACGCGCGTCATCCAGATCGTGTTGCCGTGTTCGGCGTCCTCGGTGATGCGGCCGCTTCGGTGGAAATCGAGCTTCTCGAGGACGCGGAACGAGGGTGCGTTCCATTCCCGCACGGTCGCCCAGAGTCGTCGGCGGCCTGTTCGAGCCGCGGCTTCCATGACCGCGCGGGCGGCTTCCGTCGCGTAACCGTGGCCGTGAGCTCGTTGGGCCAGCTCGTACGCGATCTCAGGTTCGTCGAAAGACCCCTGGCCGACGGTCAATCCGCAGTACCCGATGAACTCACCGGTGGCTCGCAGCTCGACAGGCAGCAGCCCGAGCCCCGGGGCCGCCGACAGCGGATTGCCGAGGAGCCAGCCGCGGATGTCCTCCACCGTCGGGCGGCCCTCGGCGTCGATCCGCCGTGCCGGCGGCACGCGTGGATCCCGCTCAAGCCACAACCCGCGGTAGTCCTCGGCGTCCGACGGCACCCACCGCCGCAACCGCAGCCGCTCGGTCACCAGCTCCGCCGGCAGATCCTCATAAATCCCCACCCGAGCAACCTAGCCCAGTGCCGGCCAGCATCGGAGGACGGTCAATTGAGAACCGTTCGCGAACGGGTGTGGTCGAGCCATTCATTCACTGCATATCAGTGATCCGTTATTTCGGCCACGTCGATACGAGCAATAAAGGACGCGTGCTCCACTCTGGCTGGTCCCGGACATACATGATACAAGTCGAAGTGAATACTGCCCCTCTCCTGGCCGAGAACCGACAGAGCAGATTGTCCAGCTGATGGCTACTTCACGAGTTCTAGGCGCGACACCGCGAGGACGTGGCGGGCGGATTTCCGTCACGCTGCGCATCCTGCTAAAGATTTCCGTACCCACAACTTTGGGATTTTTTGCCAACTTGGTAGCGAATACCATCTCCGACGGGCAAAAACTAGCATCGGTGCCCGGCCGTCTGGGCTGGTGGAATCTCCTGCTACCCATAGGGGTTGCCTTGCTCATCTTCGACCTCATGAACGACATGTTGACGCGCCGCGCGGCCGCGAACGCAGAGCGCAACGCCCATCTGGAGTCCTTGCAGCGCCTCAGGGAGAACAACCGGCAGATAATCTCGTCACTCTTGCAACTGATAGGCAGGAGCCCGCGGCGGGGAAATGTTAACATCCATCTCTTCTACGCCGATCGGCTGGACGGCCAGACGGTGCTCCGCAAAGATCGTCTGGTGTATTATGAATGCGAAGACCTTCCGCAGAATTTCTCCCTTGACATAGCATATCCCGATACGGACGAGCTGGTCATCTGCGACTCCTACCGGAGTGACGAGATTCTGTACGAAGAGCTGCCGGTGACGCATCCCGAACGCTACAACGCGAGGATCAAGAACAAGGTGGATCCGCAGATCACGTGGGTCCTGGCGCTTCCGATGCATCGCGAGAACGATGCGCCGGCGGGCGTTCTCTGCGCGTTCGGCAACAAGAGGGTGCTGACGGACGCCGCGATCCGCAGAAGTTTTCAGAGTTTGGCGGTGGGCGTGACGGACGTCATTGTCCGGCTCAAAGCGCTGGAGTTGGAAGAAGAGATGAGAGTGATTGAGCGTGCGTGACGCGCATCCCAGCAGACAGGCGATGAGTGAGGCGATAAGGATCGCCGGCCGGGCCGAGCGGTCGGGAAACTATCGGATCGGTGCGGTTGTCATGGACGATCAGATGGAGATCATCGGGTCGGCTTTCACGGAGTTGCACTCACAGCCGGACCCGACCGCCCATGCCGAAATACTCGCCCTCCGGCGGGCGTGCGCCGGCGTGAACAGCAGATACCTGCTCGACTGCTTCCTCTACACCACCTTGGAGCCATGCCCGATGTGCGCCTCCGCCGCCATATGGGCCAAGGTCGGGGGGATCGTCTACGGGGCCAGCCTGGAGGACGCCTCCGACTTCGCCCGGAAGTCCGGCCCGGACTTCTCGTGGCGGCAGATCAACATCAAGGCGTCCTATGTCGTGGCCCGCGGCAACCCCGTCGTCCAACTGCATGAGGAATTCATGCGCGACGAATGCCTCAAACTGGTCTGAGCCCCTTCCCATGTATGAGCCCTATGACTACGTCGCGACCTCGAACGGCGTCCTGGGCTCCTTCCGGGCTTACATGGAGAGCGGTGACATAGCCTTCCGGCCCGTCTACCGGGCTTCCGGCGCGAGCTGGACCAAGCTGACGCCGTCCGCCGCAGCGGCTCTGCCCGCGCGAAGGCATCTTCTGCTCGACCGGGATTGTGCGCTGGCCAGGAAAGAGGAGGTCACGCTCGTGATCCCGTGGCGGTCGCGGGCGGTCGGCGCACCGGAAGCTTCGAGGAGCGACCATCCTCCTGCTCTCCGCGGATTGATGTCCGAGCTGCGCTCCAGAGGGGTCCGGGTCTACCTCTACGGGTCGCGGCTGCTCGGGCGGCGCTCGGGCGGCTCCGACTGGGACTTCGTCGTCGAGCACCGGGGCGACCTCGCCGAGCTCCTGAGAAGTTGCCGGACCCGTCCCGGCGCTTTTCTCGGATCACCGGAGATCTCCAGCATCGCCACCTCCTATGAGGTCAACACCATCGGCTCGACCAGCAGGGAGGATGTTCTTCGATTACTTCGCAGGAGCTGGTGCGCGCTGCGGGTCGACGGGGCGATGATCGATTTCTTTCTGGCCGGCAGCGAAGGGTCGACAATTCCGGACATGCAATTCCGGCGGCTCCCCCTGACCACTTGTGAAGGCGTTGTCGAACCAAGCTCAGGATTGAGCTTCAGCATGCCCCGTCAGGTACGTATACGTACCTCTACCAAGCGGGTAGTCAACCTCCGCCATGTTTCATGGATACTCTGCGGTCTTGAACAAATGGCTGGATCGAGAGTGACGCTACGAGATGTTCTCGTGCATGACACCGGTGATCTCTGGCTGAGCCCTTGGATGTCCAAGCTCTCCTTTGAGGCATAGGATCACGACGAATCATGGCACGCCACTTCAGCACCCACCGCATGGTCTGCTGGCGTTTGTCCCGCCATTGCAACCGAGCGTGCCCGTTCTGTCTTTCCACCAGCGGCCCGCGCGTCGGGCATCCGGAGCACGATCCGTTCGTGATGGCGAATCGGCTGCTCGACCTGAAGGTCGAGAAGATCTCCTACTCCGGTGGCGAGCCTTTCGAATATCCGCTGTTCCCCTCGCTGGTCGAGCACGTCCGCGAACTGGGGATGCTCCAGCTCGTCACGACGAACGGGGACCGGCTCTCCTCTGGCGTGCCCGAATGGATCCGCACGTTTGAATACGTGAAACTCTCGTTCTACGGGTCGCGTTCACTCCATGACCGGCTGATGGGAGAAGGAAACTACGATCAGCAGCTCTCGCTCGCCGGCCAGCTCATCACGGCCCACCAAGTCACGGTCGGCGCCAACTACATGCTGTCCGCTGAATCCGTGCAGCACGTCCCTGCCTTCGTCGCGGACATGGCCGCGAACGGCTTCAATGACGTGTTGTTCCAGACGTACATCTATAATCGACGCAGGCACGTCGACCGCAGATTCGCCCTGCGGGACACGCGGCAGGCCATGGCTGAACTGCGAGAGGCATTGTCCGTCCATGCCGACCGCCTGCCGGGAGGAATGAAAATTCACGACTACTCCCAGCGCGACTGGTTCATCGTCCTCGACGACTCGGGGCGGCTCATTCTTCCGACGAGTGCCGTGGAGCAGGATTTCATCATGGGCCGGGTGACCGACGACACGCTCCAGGTCGCTCCTGACGTACGCATCAAGGCACCGGTCGCGCTCGAAACCATATGGAAGCGGCGTTACGCGACGGAGGCGATCGTCGATCTCGCCTGAGAGTTGTCAGAGGTCGCCGGCGGTGGCGAAGTCGGGCAGCTCGGTGGACAGCAGTTCCTCGGCGGCGCCGTCGAGGAGCTGGGCCGTCTCCGTGGAGCGGGGAAGCATGGTCTTCTCGTAGGCGTGGATCGCCTCGTCGATGGTGTCGTGGTGGGCGATGGCGAGGGCGAGTTCGCTGGCGTCCAGCATGGCGAGGTTGACGCCGACGCCGAGCGGGGGCATGAGGTGGGCGGCGTCGCCGAGCAGGGTCACCGTGGGGTTGTGCTCCCAGACATGCGGGACGGGCAGGGCGAAGATCGGGCGGTCGACGTAGGCGCCGTCGTTGTCGGCGATCAGCCGGCGCAGGCGGGGCGACCAGTCTTTGTAGCGCTCCAGGAGGAGGGCGCGGATGTCTTCGGTGGCCTCGGGGGTGAGACCGTCGGCGATGATCCAGTCGGCCGGGGCGCGCTGGATGATGTAGACACGGATGTGGTCGCCGCCGTTGCGCTGGGCGAACAGGCCGCGCTCGCCGTCGGCCGCGGCGGCTCCGCCCTGGCCGACGAGCTCGGCGATGTCGGGGTGCCGGGTCTCGACGTCGTGGAACCAGGCTTCCAGGAAGCTCACGCCGGTGTAGAGGGGGGTGGCCTGGGAGACGGCGCGGCGGACCTTGGACCAGGCGCCGTCGGCGCCGATGACGAGGTCGGCCTCGATGGTGGTGCCGTCCGTGAAGTGCAGGTGCCGGGGGCCATCGGCGGGACCGCCGACGGCATGCAGGGCGTGGCCCCAGCGCACGGTGCCGGGCTGAAGCGAGTTGAGCAGCAGGTCACGCAGCAGGCCGCGGTCGATCTCCGGTTTGAACCGCTCGTCCTGCTCGGGGACGTGGTGGAAGAGCATCGTGCCGGCCGGGTTCAGCTGGCGCATCTCCTGGCCTTCCGGCCGGGCCAGCTCGAAGAACTCGTCCAGGAGGCCGGCTTCGCGTAGGGCGATCTGGCCGTTGTCGGCGTGCAGGTCGAGGGTGCCGCCCTGGTCGCGGGCGGCGGGGCCGGCGTCGCGGTCGTAGATGGCGGCGGTGATGCCGTGCCGTTGGAGGATGCGCGCGCAGGTCAGGCCGCCGGGGCCGGCTCCGATGATGGCGATGCGGGGTGCTGGAGTGGTGTGCATGGTGGGGCTCCGTTCGGTCCGTGGGGCAGTGCCGCGGCTGCCCCACAGAAAAGCACACCAACTTAATAAGTGCAACGGTTCCACTTTTGAAGTCGTTCAACCGAGTCGGTAGAGTGCCCGCATGTCTCACCCGTCGATGGGGCGCCGCGAGCGCAAGAAGGCCGCCACCCGGCAGGCCATCGCCGACGCCGCGCTGCGCCTGTTCCTGGAGCGCGGATACGACGAGGTCGGCATCCGCGAGATCGCGGACGCCGCCGACGTGTCCACCACCACGCTGTTCAAGCACTTCCCCGTCAAGGAAGCCCTCGTCTTCGACGAGGACTCCGGGCAGGAGGCCCGGCTGCTCGCCGCCGTACGCGAGCGGCCCAAGGGCCAGTCCATCCCGGCCGCGCTGCGCGAACACGCCCTGACCACCCGGGTGGCCACGGCCGACGGCGACGCCCGCTTCGCCGCCTTCACCAACCTGGTGGCCGGCACGCCCGCGCTGCGCGACTACGCCCAGAACATGTGGCTGCGCCACACCGCCGCGCTCGCGCAGGCCATCGCGGAGGAGAGCGGCCTCGCCGCGGACGACCCCCTTTGCGGCGCCCTGGCCCACTTCGCCCTCGAAGCCCCTCGGGCGGCCTACGCCCACGAAAATCCCCGCGAGGCCATCGCCCGGGCCTTCGACCTCCTGGAGCACGGCTGGAGCCATCAGCTCAGCGGTACGCGCCTCCGATAGACGACGCCGACGAACAACACGGGCACGATGGTGGCCGCCGAGATGAGCGGGAACATCGCCCGCCCGCCGAAGCGGTCAGTCAGCGCGCCCGACGATCACGGTACGGCGACCAGCAGCGCCTGCTGCCCGGCCGACAGCCCGCCGCCCGGAGCAGGAGAACGTAAAGGGAAGCTATGCGAACAATCGCGGCCGATAAAGGAGATGCGCTTCGCGCGTTTGACCGCAGAATATGCGTGCGGCGCCGGAACAATAATGTCCGCCATTCGTCTTGACGCTGCTCCGAGCGGCGGGTTCACGATGGAGGGGTCAGCGGAGAACGCGAACCGCGGGAGGAACCATGCTCAAGGAAGCCTGCGCTGTCAGCGCCCTTGTGGCGGCCGCCCTCGTCCCTTCGATGCCTTCGCAGGCGCAGGCCGCGAACGCGGGCGCCACAACCTCGTCCATCGACTCCTCCGCCATGCGGGCGCCGAAATGCAAATGGCTCACGGAGGGCGACAGGAGATGTTATTACTGCCGTAGCGAGAAAGGCAGCGGATACAAGAAGCAGTACTGCGAGCGGCGGCACAACGAGTCCCAGAAGCAGGGCAGCCAGTCTCGGAAGCCGATGGACCTCGAATGCGTGACCACCAAGAAGCCGACCACGAACAGCCCGAACCGCGTCTGCAAGATCTGCACGGACGCCAGCACCGGCAAACGTGCCTACCAGGAGTGTGACAGCTAGCTCCCGCGAGAACGCCCCGCCCGGTGTTCCGGCCGGGCGGGGCTCCGATCAGGGGAGTTGGCCGGGCTCGTCCACGATGCCGGCGGAGAGGACGGACATCGCCGAGGTGTCCTCGCCCCGCACCACCGTGAGCCCCAGGTAGTGGTAGTCCTCGGGGTCGAGGATGTAGGAGCCCTTGCCGGCCTCCCCGAGATCGAGCACGACGCCGATGCCGGTGCGGCCGTCGCCGTCGGTCGCGTTCTGCTCGATCCTGACGTTCGGGATCTTGGCCAGCGCCCGGTACATCCCGGCCGCCGTGTCCGGGGGCACCAGCGGGCCGTAGCTCAGGTACCAGCCGATCGCGCCGAACGCCTTCACGTCCTGCTCGGTTCCCGCCGGGCACGCGGGGGCGCAGATCGACAGCGGCGTCAGCTCGCGTGGCAGCGAGCGGAAGTGCCGCAGCAGCGCGTCGGGGTCGGTGGGCAGCCGCCGGAGCTCGGCCATGGTCTTGCCGGGGTGTGTGGGGCCCCGCTCGGCGGCGGTGACCTTCAGCTTTCCGCCCTCCGTGCGGATGGCCGTCCGGGTGCCGTCCAGCTTGTGCCAGCTCTCGTACGTCGGCAGGTCGCCGCCGGACATGTGCTGCGTCTGCTGCCGGTAGAACCACTGGTCCGGGCTGGGCTCGGCGGCCATGGTGGACGCGGCGGCGAGCGCGGCCCGCTCCAGCACGGTCGCGGGGGCCGTGGTCGTGGCCGGACGGTGCGCCACGGCGGGCCGGGCGCCCTGCTCGGCGCCGCCCCGCGTGAGCTGCCAGCCGCCCACGCCGACGACGCACGCGGCGGCCAGCGCGAGCCCCCACCGGAGCCGGGGCAGGCGATGCCGGCGCGGGTTCACGGGTCGGCGGCGGGCGCGGAGCTCGGCGAGGCGGTGTTCCACGCCGCTCAGGTCCTGCCGCGCGGGCACCTCCGCGCGCATCCGCTTCAACAGGTCGAACTCGTCGTCGATCTTCGTCACCAGCCCGCTCCTTCGTCCTCGGCCGCCGGGTCCAGCCCGCGCAGCGCGCGGCGCAGCGCGAACCGGGCCCGGTTGATCCGCGAGCGCACCGTCCCGACCGGGATCCCGAGCGCTACGGCCGCCTCCTCGTACGTCAGCTCCGCCCACATGACCAGCAGCAACGTGTCCCGGTGCGCGCGCGACAGCCCGGCCAGCGCCTTGGCCAGCCGCTGCCGCGCCGCGCCCGCCGCCACCCGCCGCTCCACGTCGTCGGTGAACGGCTCCACCACCGGATCCGTCCCGGTGCGGCTGAGCGCCCGGTAGAGCGCGATCTCCCTGCGGCGGTGCTGGCCGATCAGGTTGGTGGCGATGCCGTACAGCCAGGAGCGCTCGTCGCCGCGCGCCACGTCGTACGACTCCAGGTGCTGGAACGCCTGCGCGAACGTCTCGGCCACGATGTCGTCGGCGGGATCGACGCCGAGCCGCCGGATGACGTACCGCTTGAGCCCCGGTCCGTGCTGGGTGAACAGCTCGGCGAACCGGTCGGAGGGTGGCCGCGGGGGCGCGTCCGTCCAGCTCTCATGTCGCATCTCGTGCCTCTCATGTCATCGTGCTGACAGAGGTAATTGGCACGAGCCGGGCCGGCGGTTCCATGAATTCTCAGCGGTTGCGCCAGCGCGGCGGGCGTTTCTCGGCGAACGCGGTCAGGCCCTCCGTGACGTCCTCGCTGACCATGAGGTCGTCCAGCGCCGGCGACGGGTGGGTGACCGCGTCGACGACGTCCGCGATCCCCTGCGTCTCGGCCATGATCTGCAGGGACGCCCGTACGGACGTCGGCGAGCTCTCCAGGATCTCCCCGGCCAGCGCCCGCGCGCCCGCCAGTGCCTGTCCCGGCTCGGTCACCCGGTTGACCAGGCCGTGCTCCAGGGCCTCGGCCGCACTGAGCCGGCGGCCGGTGAGGATCATCTCAGTGGCGAGCTTGCCGGGCAGCGCCCTGGGGAGACGTACGAGCCCGCCCGCCGCCGCGACCAGGCCCACCTTGACCTCGCTCAGCGCGAAGCGGGCCGTCGCGTCGGCGACCACCAGGTGGCAGGCCAGTGCGATCTCGAACCCGCCGCCCATGGCGAAGCCGTTGACCGCCGCGATGACGGGCTTGGTCATGTTCCGGCGGCTCGTGAGGCCGGCGAAGCCGTTCTTCGGCACCCACATCGGTTTGCCGGAGGCCGAGTAGAGCAGGTCGTTGCCCGCCGAGAACGCCTTGCCGCCCGCGCCCGTGATGATCGCCACCCACAGGTCGGGGTCGGCGAAGTAGGCGTCGAAGACCGCGTCCAGCTCGTCGTTCGCGGGCGGGTGGAGGCTGTTGCGGCTGTCCGGGCGGTTGATCGTGACTTCCAGGACGTGGCCGTCGCGACGGACCAGCACGTGCTCGTAGTCGTCGCGCAGGACGGCGGGCCGGGGCGGGAACAGCTCGTCCATGCGGGCGTCGTCCACGGCGACGCGGTTGCCGGACGCGAAGGAGCGGACGTAGACCCGCTGCCCGATCGGCTCGCCGGTGGTGAGCAGGCCGAGCGTGCGCTCGTCGTCGGTCGTGGCGATGAACCGGCGGCCGTCGGCCTCCAGCCGGCCGATGACGATCCCGGTGCACTTGCCGTTCCGGCCGTGCTTGACCGTGTAGGTCTCGATCGTGGCCCAGCCGTCGGCCTGGAACGCCTGCTCGACGCCGGGCCGGGAGTCCAGCTCGGCCTGGAGGGCGGCGCTGCGGTCCGGCCGCCACGGGGCGGGCGTGGTGGAGTAGACGCCGGCCGAGTACTTGCTGAGCGAGCCGCCGTTCGCGCCGACCAGCCCGTACGCGCCCGGCTGCGCGCGCAGCCGCTGCACGGTCTCGGCGATGGCGTGCATCGAGTAGTTGTTCCCCGCGCCGCCGAAGAACGGCAGCCCGCCGGTGACGGTCAGCTCGCGGGAGCCGTCGGCGGGCAGGCCGAGGCCGTCGCAGACGGCGGACACGGCGATCGGGAAGCAGGAGTAGAGGTCGATCACGGCCAGCTCGTCCGCCCCGATCCCGGCCTGCTCCAGCGCGTGCCGCACGGCCAGCACGGCTGCCGCGCTGCCGCTCAGGTCGGCGCGCTCCAGCAGGCCGCGCTCGCGCAGGTCGGCGTGGCCGTGCAGGAACACCCATCGCTCCTGGGGCACGCCCAGCCGCCTGGCCTCGGCGACGGACATCAACAGCACGGCCGCGCCCTGGTTGACCTTCTCGCGGGCCACTATGTAGCGGGTGTAGGGCTCGGCGATGAACCGGTTCCTCTCGCTGGGCGTGACCAGTTCCTCGGCGGTGCGCTCGACGGGGGCGGCGGCGTGCGGGTTGGCCGCCGCGACCTTCGTGAACGGGGCGAACAGCGCGCCCATGCCGGCCGCGTACTCGTCCCGCGTCTGGCCGAGGCGGGCGCGGCGGGCGTTGTCGAAGAGGGCGTACTGGCTGGGCGCGTCCGTCAGCCCGTGGGCCGCCTGCTGCCGCGAGACCAGCCCCTTGAGCCCGTAGCCACGGTCCTCCAGGTCCCCTTCGACGCTCTCGCCGAAGTCGGGTTTGTCCTCGGCCTTCGCCAGGTGCTGCGCGGTCGAGATCGCCTCGGACCCGAAGACCAGCGCGACCTGCGCCTCGCCGTTAGCGATGGCGGCCGCCAGCTCATTGACCAGGTGCTGCGGCCCCTGCCCGCCGACGACCTCCAGAATCGCCCGCCGTGGCGCGGCCCCGACTCGGGCGGCGACCGACCGCGGATAGTTGGTGGACCTGCCCAGAGGGGACGGAATGCCGGGAGCCGAGATCTCGAACTGCCGCACGCCCGCGACCGTGTCCACGGCGGCGGCCACCTCGCTGGGGTCCGCCCCGGTGTCGGCGAGCGCCTCGCGCGCCGCCGCGGCGGCCAGCTCGACGGCCGACAGGCGACGGTACCCGGGCTCCCCGATCCGCTCCGACGCCTCCCCGACGCCGACGAGCACCGGCGTGCACGGATCAAGGTCCTGGTAGGTCATCCTCATACTCCCGTCGGCACCATTTGCAGACAAATATCGTCCGCAACATGGCCGAGAGTATCCCCACCCAACGAACCGGACAACCATGCTGCCCAGTGCGAGCTCAAGCTGTACAGCCGAGCTCAGACACCCTGAGCGTGAGGGTCTCCGCGGCAAGCGTGCATTTGACGTCGCCCATGTCTATGTCAAAGTACGATTGGCCGGAGATTTCCCGATGGGCAATACCTTCCAAGGTCTCCGCCGCCCGGGGTTCATAATCAGCGGGAAGCTCCATCTTGAGATCCCTTATTCCGCCGAATTCCAGCTCCACGGCATGCGACTCGGCCTCGGACCCCCGCAACTTCCCGTAGTGAACGAAGCGGATCGTCAGGGTGGATCTCTGGGGAGAGATGGTCAGATCCCCGAGGTCGGCCATGTTGTGAAGATCTATGAGCCCGCCGGCTGTTTCGAACTCTATTTCAGGCCATGTCGAAAATGGCTTCAACCCGATGAAACTCGCCATGTCGATATCCGCTCAGACGCTTACACTATGCCGATTTTTAGACAGGTTATGTACCTGATGCGCCACAGTCCAACGATTAAATCAGCGACCTGAACTCAGGTGTCGACGGAGCCCCGGCTCTCGGGGCCGATCAACATCCGACGATCAACCGTTACGGGACGTACAGGACAGGATGAGCGGTGGTGGGCGGTGAGCCGTGTGTGCCCGGGGTTCGGCAGAATGCTCCTGTGCGCGTGGGATTGTTGGGGCCGTTCGAGGTCAGGGGCGGCGACGGGGACCTGGTGGAGGTCCCTGGGGTCCGGTTGCGTGCGTTGCTGGCGGCGCTCGCGCTCGAACCCGGCAAGATCGTCGCCCGGTCGAGGCTGGTCGAGTGGATCTGGGGGGAGCGGCCGCCCGCGGACGAGGTCAACGCTCTGCAGGCGCTGGTGTCGCGGCTGCGCAGGGTGCTGCCGGACGGTGTGGTCGAGGCGGACGCCGGTGGCTACCGGCTGGTCCTGAGCGCCGATGCCGTGGACGTGTGCCGGTTCGAGCGCCTGGTCGGGGAGGCGCGGGCGGCCGAGCCGGCGGCGCGGGCGGAGCTGTTGCGTGCGGCTCTCGGGCTGTGGCGTGGGGCGGCCATGGCGGAGATCGGGCCGCGGGACAGCGAGCTGTTCGAGGCCGCCGTCGCGCGCCTGGACGAGTTGCGCGTGGCCGCGCTCGGTGACCGGGTGGAGGCGGACCTCAAGCTCGGGCGGGGCGCGGAGCTGGTGTCCGAGCTGACCGATCTGGTCGCCACGTACCCGTTGCGTGAGGGGTTCGTGGCGGCGTTGATGCGGGCGCTCGCCGAGGCGGGGCGCGGGAACGAGGCGCTGACCGTCTACCAGCGCACCCGCGAGCGGCTCGCCGACGAGCTGGGCGCCGATCCGTCGGCGGAGCTCTCCGCCCTGCACACCGCGCTGCTGCGGGGCGAGCTGGGCGGGCGGGCGGACACGCGCCGGACGAACCTGCGCGCCGAGCTGACGAGCTACGTCGGCAAGGACGACGACCTCGCCGCGGTCGCCGGGCTGACCGCCAAGCACCGGCTGGTCACGCTGACGGGGCCGGGCGGCTCCGGCAAGACCAGGCTGGCCACGGAGACCGCGCGGGCCGTGCTCGCCGAGCTGCCGGACGGCGCGTGGCTGGTCGAGCTGGCCCCGTTGAGGGTGGGCGGCGACCTCGCCCAGGCCGCGCTCACCGCGATGGGCCTGCGTGACCAGGCGCTGCTCGGCGGGGCGCGGGCCGGGGAGCCGATGGACCGGCTCGTCGTCGCGCTCAGGGATCGGGCGATGCTGCTCGTCCTGGACAACTGCGAGCACGTGATCGAGGCGGCCGCGGCGTTCGCGGACCGGCTGCTGGGCGAGTGCCGTGGGCTGCGGATCCTCGCCACGAGCAGGGAGCCGCTCGGCATCACCGGAGAGGTGCTGTGGCAGGTCGAGCCGCTGGCGCTGCCCGAGGACCCCGCCGGGGCCGGGTCCTCGCCCGCGGTGCGGCTGCTGCGCGACCGCGTCGAGCTGGTACGCCAGGACCTCGGCGGCGATCCGGGCACCCTGGCGGCGATGGCCAGGATCTGCCGGGCGCTCGACGGCATCCCGCTGGCGATCGAGCTGGCGGCGGCGCGGCTGCGCACGATGTCCGTCGAGCAGCTCGCGCATCGGCTGGACGACCGGTTCCGGCTGCTGACCGGCGGCAGCCGTACGGCGCTGCCCCGGCATCGGACGCTGCGCGCGGTCGTGGACTGGAGCTGGGACCTGCTGAGCGAGGCCGAGCGCGGGGTGCTGCGGCGGCTCTCGGTGTTCGCGGGCGGGGCGAGCCTGGACGCGGCCGAGGCCGTGTGCGGCAGTGAGATCGGTGGCGAGCTGACACTGGACCTGCTCAGCGCGCTCGTGGAGAAGTCGCTGCTGCTCGCCGACGCGGACGCCGGGGGCACGCCGCGCTACCGGATGCTCGGCACCATCAGGGAGTACGCGGCCCACCGGCTCGCCGAGACCGGCGAGGGCGAGCGGACGCTCCGGGCGCATCTCGCGTACTTCACCGAGCTGGCCGAGACCGCCGATCCGCACCTGCGCCGGGCCGGGCAGCTGGAGTGGCTGGCCCGGCTGGACGCCGAGCGCGACAACATCGGTACGGCCCTGCGCGGCGCGATCGCCGAAGGCTGGGCCGAGGAGGCGATGCGGCTGGTCGGGGCCGTGGGCTGGTACTGGTTCCTGCGCGGGCAGCGGATGGAGGCCATCGAGCTGAGCGTCGCGGCGGCCTCCCTGCCGGGTGAGGTGCCGGACGAGGTGCGGGCGATGGCGTACACGATCGTGACGATCTTCGTGACCTCGGGGCCCGGCCGCGACCAGTTCCAGGCGGCGGAGTGGATCCAGGGGGCGCACCGGCTCAGCCGGAACGGCCACCGCCACTCCCTGCTCGGGTTCGTCGAACCGCTGGAGCGGCTGGTACGGGAGCCGGCGGGGTTCCTGCCCGCGTTCGAGCCGCTGATCGCCGACGACGACCCGTGGGTACGCGCGCAGGCGCGGCTCTCGCGCGGCCGGCTGCGGCTCACGCTCGGCGGCGACGAGACCGACGTGGACGCCGACATCGAGACCGCGCTCGCCGAGTTCCGCGCGCTGGGCGACCGGTGGGGGATCTCGCTGGCGCACACCTATCTGGGCGACCGGCTGGCCATGCGCGGCGAGTTCGGCCGCGCGTGCGAGCACTACGAGGAGGCGAGCGCGGCGCTGGTGGAGGTGGGCGCGGCCGAGGACGTGATCGGCCTGCGGGCACGGCAGGCGCAGCTCTACTGGCTGCTCGGCGACGAACGGTCGAGCGCGGCCGCGATGGCCGAGGCGGAGCGGCGTGCGGGCGGGATCGCCTGGCCGGACGTGCTCGCCGACCTGGCGCTCGCCAAGGCGCACCTGGCCCGCTGGCGCGGGGAAACGGACCGGGCGCGCCACCTTCTGGAGGCCGCGGATCCGGAGCTCAACGTCTCGGCCCGGGCCTCGGTCATGGGCTTGTCCGGCTACCTCGCCGGGGACCTTGAGGAGGCCCGCGCCTGTCATCGTGCGGCGCTCGACGCGGCCGTGGAGGCGGCGTACCCGCCGCTGATCGCCGCGGCGCTGGTCGGGATCGCGGATCTCGCGCTGCGCCAGGGACGCCATGAGCAGGCCGCGCGGCTGCTCGCGGCGGGCGAGGGCGTACGCGGCACGCCGGACCGCTCGCAGCCGGACGCCGCCAGGATCGCCGCGGCCGCGCGGGACCACCTCGGGGAGGCGGGGTTCGCCGAGGCGCTCGGCGAGGGCCGGCGGCGGGACTGGCGGGAGCTGGCCGAGCTCGCCCTTGCTCCCTGAATGCTGGACGCCGGGTCGGGCTATATTCAGAAAGGGGGACAAAAGCCCCGAGGAGGGAGAATCCTCATGCCTGGCAACAAAGGCGTCAAGTACGAAGGCCCAGGCAAGGTCGAGGTTCACGACATCGACTATCCGGAATTCACGCTGAAGGACGGCCCCGGCGTGCACCCGGCCAACGTAGGCCGGAAACTGCCGCACGCCGCGATCATCAAGTCGGTCGCCACCAACATCTGCGGCAGCGACCAGCACATGGTCCGCGGGCGCACCACGGCGCCGCCCGGCCTCGTCCTCGGCCACGAGATCACCGGCGAGGTCGTCGAGACCGGCCCCGACGTGGAGTTCATCAAGAACGGCGACCTGGTGTCCGTGCCGTTCAACATCGCCTGCGGGCGCTGCCGCAACTGCAAGGAGGGCAAGACCGGCATCTGCGAGAACGTCAACCCCGACCGGCCCGGCTCGGCGTACGGCTATGTCGACATGGGCGGCTGGGTGGGCGGCCAGGCTCAGTACGTGCTCGTCCCGTACGCGGACTGGAACCTGCTGAAATTTCCGGACAAGGACCGGGCGATGGAGAAGATCCTCGACCTGGCCATGCTCTCCGACATCTTCCCGACCGGCTTCCACGGCTGCGTGACCGCCGGGGTGAAGCCGGGCTCGACGGTCTACATCGCCGGCGCGGGCCCCGTCGGGCTGGCCGCGGCGGCGTCGGCGTTCCTGCTCGGGGCCGCCGTGGTCATCGTCGCCGACCTGAACGAGCAGCGCCTCGGCCAGGCCCGCAGCTTCGGCTGCGAGACCGTCGACGTCTCGAAGGGCGACCCGAAGGACCAGATCGAGCAGATACTCGGTGAGCCGGAGGTGGACTGCGGCGTGGACGCGGTCGGCTTCGAGGCGCGCGGCCACGGCCGCGAGGCGGAGAAGGAGCGCCCCGCCACCGTGCTCAACACGCTCATGGACGTCACCAGGGCGGGCGGCGCGCTCGGCATCCCCGGCCTGTACGTGACGGGCGACCCCGGCGCCGCCGACGAGGCGGCCAAGCAGGGGTCGTTGTCCATCCGCTTCGGCCTGGGCTGGGCCAAGTCGCACAGCTTCGCCACCGGCCAGTGCCCCGTCATGCGCTACAACCGGCAGCTCATGCAGGCGATCCTGCACGACCGGGTGCAGATCGCCAAGGCGGTCAACGCCACGCCGATCCCGCTGGACGACGCGCCGCGCGGGTACCACGAGTTCGACGAGGGCGCGGCACGCAAGTACGTCCTCGATCCGAACGGCATGCTGTCCACGGCGGCCTGACACCCGTACTGGACAGATTTAGTCATGCTTTTCCCGACGAATCATCAATAACAGCCTCATTGCATTGCATTTCCGGCATTGCTTTGGGGGGATTCGTACCACTACAACCCCTTCAGAAGAGCTGGAGGGGTTGTATGGCGGGAATGACGGGCCGGCGCGTGGTCCGGGTACTGGCGGCGGCCCTGGGGGGCGCCGCCGTGGCCGGAGTCGTGGGCGGCGGAGTGGCGCGGCTGCTGATGAGCCTGATCACGATCGCGGCGGCCGAGGAGAGCACCTTCACGCTGGGCGGCACGCTGGGCGTCCTGATGGTGTTCACCGTGCTCGCCGCACCGGCAGCGCTGACCGCGACCGCACCGGCGGTGGTGCGGGTGGGCGGCCGGTGGGTGACCGCGGCCCTGACCGGGTTCGGCGTGGCGTCCACCGGGTTCTCCGACGGCGCGGCCATCATCCTGGCGCCCGACTCGCGCATGACGCTCATCGCGATCCTGGTCGTCGGCTTCGGCGCCGTCGTGGCCGCGCACGGCCGGATCGCCCAGTACGCCGCCCGCCGCCTCGCCGGCGACACCACCCGCCCCGCCGCCGCCGAACCGGAGCCCGCCCTCGCCTGACCCCGGCACTCGGGGATCCACCGCGATCTGTCGGTGGCGGTCGTTACCGTCGCGCCCATGATCGCTTCTTTGGCAGCGCGGCGCGGCGAGGTGGCCGCATGAATCCCTGGCAGGAGGCCCTCGACCGCATCGAGGCGGGCGACGACCAGGACCTCGCGACGTTCCTGGACGGCCTGAGCGACCTCGGCCGGCGGGCGATCGCCGTGCAGCTCCCCGGGCACATGACCGAGGAGCTGCGCGGCGGGTTCCTCGCCCGGGTCGACATCGAGGGCCTGGCGACCGGCTTCCGGCTGGCCGGAGCGGCCTGCTTCACCGGCGCCGAGCAGGTCGCGGCCTGGCTCGACCGCAGGGAGCTGCGCCGGCCGCGCGATCCCGAGCTGGACGCCGCCCTCCTCCTCCCCCTGCTGCGCCGCCGCCCCCTGGAGTGGCGGCGCGACCTCGCCATCCGACTGGCCGCGCGGCTCCGGCCGGCGACCGGCCGGCGGCGGTGGCAGCGCGCGGAGGGCGTGCCCGGCTGGGACCTCGTCGCCGCGCTGGTCGCCGACACCGGGCTGGAGCCGCCCGACGGCGACGCCTTCGTCGTCGGGTGGGCCTGGCGGCTGGCCCGGCGGCGGCCCGGGGAGGACCTGGAACTCGACCGCGATCCGCTGCTCGACGCCCTGCTGCCGCGCCTGTTCCAGGCGCAGGGCGTGGCCGAGCCGCTGGGGCGGAGCACGGCCATGACTGAGCTGGCCGCACTGGCGCGTACGGGCCGGGTGCCGCGCGCGACGCTGGTCGACGGGTGCGCCTCCCGGTTCCTGGCCGGGGGCCCGGACGCCGAGATGATGCCGTTCGTGTGGCTCTGGCGGCTGCTCGCGCCGGAGCCGCCCGAGGTCCCGGTGCTCGACCTCGTACGCCTGCTGCCGTCGGCCGGTGCGACGGTGGCCGAGCTGGCGGTCGAGGAGCTGCGGCGGGCCGAGGAGGCGGGGCTGCTGGACGACGAGCTGTTCGCCGAGGCCGTGGAGGCGCTGGCGTACCGGCCGGAGAAGAAACTGGTCGAGGAGGCGGTGCGGTGGGCGGCGCGGGCGACCGGCCCCCGGGGCGGCGGGGTGGTGCCCGCGCTCGCCGCCGTGTTCGACGTGGACGACCCCGCCCTGCGGGGGCGGGCGGTGCGGCTGGCGGTCCGGCTGGCCCCGTACGCCGGCGAGGCCGGCCGGGACGCGGTCCGCGAGGCGGCCGCCCGGCTGCCCGCCGACCTGCGCGAGCGCGTCGCCGCCGGCTACGGCGAGGTCGCCGGGGCCGAGCCGGAGCGGCCGGTCGCCGCCGTGCTGCGCGCGCCCGCGCCGCCCGTTCTCGCGCCGCCGATCGCCACCCCGGCCGAGCTGGTCGCGGAGCTGCGGGCGCTCGACTGGCGGAGCGAGCCGGCGCGGTGCGAGCGGGTCCTGGGCGGGCTCGTCGAGCTGACCCATCGGGACCGGGCGGCGGTGGTGGCGGCGCTGCGGCCGTGGTGGGAGGAGACCCTGCCGGACGGGGCCGCCGGGCTCGATCCCGAGGAGGAGCCCACCGAGCACCACCTGTACATGTTCAGAGACAGCAGAATTCCCTCCCTGGTGCTCCGCTGCGCGCTGGCGGTCGTCGCGCCCAAGTGGAGCCGGCAACTGAACCAGGTGCCGGACGACTCGGAGTGGGTCTGCCAGCGGCTCGTCCGGCGGCGGCTGGAGGAGGTGATCGCGCTGTTCGAGGACGGGGGCACGGTGCCCGCGCTGCTCGCCACGCCGACCTCGGCCACCGGACACGTCGACGCGGCGGTCCTGGTGGAGCGGATGGAGCGGCTGGAGGGCGGCGAGCCGCTGCCGGCCGACTTCGAGCAGGCGCTGCTGCGGCTGCCCCGGCGCTGCGATCCCGAGCTGGTCGTACGGGCGGAGAAGCTGCCGGGCGAGGCCGGGCGGACGCTGACCGCCTGGCTGCGGGACGGCGGATGGCCGGATCCGGTCGTCCGCGTGACGCCGTACGAGGGGTCGCACGACAGCTACAGCCCGCGGAGCTGGTCGCGCCGGATGCGGGTGGAGGCCGTGGCCCCTGCGGACCTGCCGGCCTGGCTCGGCGGGTTATCGGGCGTCGACCAGCGCGGCCCCGCCTACCTGTCGTATCCGGACGACGCCCTGTGGGGGCCGCTGGTCCTGCCGTCGCACCGCGAGCTCGTGGCCGCCGCCCTGGTGCGCTTCGGGCCCTGGGTGTCCGACTCCAACGACGCCAGGATGACCGCCCTCGCGGCCCTGGCCCACGGCGACGGCCCCGTGGGCGCGGCCACCGCGATGCTGATCGCGGGCGGGCTGGGGCACCGGCGGGACGCGCAGCGGGCGGCGGCGGCCGAGGCGGCGCTCACGCTCGCGGCGCGCGGGCAGCTTCCGTCCGCCGACCTCGGACGGGCCGTCGCGCGGCTGGTCGACCTCGAGTTCGTGGTGCTCAAGCGGATCACCGCCGCGCTCGACGGCCTGACGGCGGCGGGCGCGCACGCCGATGTGTGGGCGGTGCTGGCCGAGGCTCTGCCTGCCCTGCTCCCCCGGCCCGGCGAGCGGCCCCGCGCGGGGCTGGGCGAGCTGCTGGCGGTCGCGGCGCGGGCCGCCGCGCTCACGGGGGCGCGCGGCGAGGTCGCCGGGCTGGCCGACATGGCCGCGCGCAAGGGGTCGAGCCGCGTCCTGTATGAGGCCCGCCACCTGCACGAGACGCTGACGGCCCCCGAGACGACGCCTGACCGGACGTGACGCCGGCGGATCCGAGACGAGACCCGGCCGGACATGACGCCGGCGTCCCCCGGAACGGCGGCACCCAGCCGCTGACGGCCCACGCGACGGCACCCAGCCGTACCTGACGCTGACGGCCTTCGGGACGATCCGCCCGGAGGCCGTCAGTTCTCGTAGCGGGCCCGGCGGGCGACTGCCTCGAACCCCAGGCCGCGGAAGAGGGCGGCCGAGGCCGGGTTGTTCTCGTTGACGTCCAGGAAGACCTCCGTCGCGCCCGCCGCGCGCATCCGGCCGAGCGCGGCGACCGCGAGCGCCCGCGCCAGGCCGCGGCGCCGCCATCCGGGCACCGCGCCGACCTGGATGAGGAAGCCCTCCGCGCACGCGACGAAGCCGGCGGCGGCGCCGTCCGCCGTACGGGCGACCAGGGAGCAGCCGGGCAGGAACTCGTCGTCGACCAGCCAGTCCACCCACTCCTGGCGGGACCAGCCGGGGAAGCCGGGCCGGTCGGCGAACGACGCGGAGTAGGCCGCGTGGAAGTCCTCCTCGGTGGCGGGCGACCACTCCTCGACGGCCAGCTCCGGCGGCAGCGGGACGTCCGGCAGCGGCAGGGTCAGGTCGCGGCGGAAGACGTCCTCGGCGAACGTCCGCCGGAAGCCGCGGGCGCGGAAGAGCGCGTCGGCCTCGGGCGTCAGCGACTCGGTCTCCAGCCGTACGGGGCCCTCGGCCAGCCGGTCCAGCAGGCCCGAGCCGAGACCCCGTCCCCGGTGGGCCGGGTCGACCAGGCCGGTCACGGCCGTCGCCGGGCCGGCGGGGCGGGCGGCGGCGCAGGCGACGAGGTGGCCGCCGTCGTACGCGCCCACCCCGGGTCCGGCGGCGTACCTGCGTTCCAGGAAGGACGGGGACGTGGTCGCCGGGAGCCCGCCGTCGTGGTCGAGGCAGCGCCGGGCGAGTTCGGCGATCGCCGGCAGGTCGGCGGCGGACAACGGGGCCCACTCGATGGTCACCGGCTGCTCCTTCTCCTGGGGTGAGTGATCATTATGCCTGGCCTACGCAGGAAGACGGCGGCGACGAGCACGCCGAGCAGGACGAGGCCGGCGTTGGCCGCGACGGCGACGAGCACGCCGTGCCGGATCGCGCCGGCCGAGACCGCGCCGCCGGTCACGGCGGTGACGATCGCGGACATGATCGGCGTCCCCATGGTGATGCCGACCTGCTGGGACATCGACGCCAGCCCGGTGGCGAGGCCCTGCTGGTGGTCGGGCAGGCCCGCCGTCGCGGTGACCATGAAGCCGACGATGACCAGCATGTTGCCCACGCCGCCCAGGAACGTGGCGGGCAGCAGCAGCGCCATGGCCGCCGCCGTGTCGCCGAGCAGCAGCAGGGCGGCGGTGCTGACGGCCTGCAGCAGCCCGCCGCCGACCAGTACGGCGATGGTGGAGGTGCGGGCGATGGCCTTCGGCGCGAGCAGGCCGCCGGCCACGGTGCCGAGTCCGAGCACGCCGAAGGAGAGCCCGGCCGCGAGGGCCGAGAAGCCGAGGGTCTTCTGCAGGTAGAGGGTGAGCAGGTACACCAGGGACGTCTCGGTGACGAAGGCGAGCAGCCCGATCAGGTTGCCCCAGGCCACGGTCGGCCTGGCCAGCACCTTCAGCGGGACCAGGGGCTGGGCGGCCCGGCGTTCGACGAGGAGGAAGAGGGCGAGCAGGACCGCGCCGGCGAGCAGCCCCGCCACCGCGTACGGGTGCGTCCAGCCGTGCTCGCCCGCCTGGGTGAGGCCGTAGACGACGCCGAGCAGGCCGAGGGTGACGCTGAGCGCGCCGGGCAGGTCGAGCCGGGGCCGGTCGGCGGGCCGGGACTCGGCGATGACGGCGGGCGCGACGGCGAGCACGGCGAGCGCGACGGGCACGTTGACGAAGAACGCCCAGCGCCAGGAGAGCACGTCGGTGAGCACGCCGCCGAGCACCGCCCCCGCCGTGAACCCGGCGGACATGAGGGCGCCGTTGAGCCCGAGCGCCTTCTGCCGCAGCGGGCCTTCGGGGAAGGACGTGGTCAGCAGGGCCAGTCCTGCGGGGGTGGCGGCGGCCGTCGCGAGCCCCTGGGCGACCCGGGCGGCGATGAGGAGCTCGGGCGTCGGGGCGAGCCCGCCCACGAGGGAGGCCACGCCGAGGAGCGCGAGGCTGCCGAGGAAGATGCGTTTGCGGCCGAGCAGGTCGCCGATGCGGCCGAAGAAGAGGGTGAACCCGGCCGCGCACAGGGCGAAGGCGGTGGCGATCCACTGGAGGCCGCCCAGGGAGAAGCCCAGGTCGTCGCCGATGGCGGGGAGTGCCACGTTCAGGATCGAGAAGTCGACGGCCAGCATGAACTGGGCGACCAGGAGCACCGCGAGGGTGACCCGGTGGCGGCCGGTCAGGAGGCGGTCGGGCGCCGGAAGGGTTGGGGCGATGGACATGAGGGGGCTTCCTCTCGACCCTAAATGGGTCTGGAGTTCCGTTAAGATGAGGGAACGGTAGCACCAGCTACCGCCTTAAGGGAACTCCAGTCCCGATAAGGGTCGAGGGGAGGGAGGGTCCGACATGTCGGACGCTGTCCAGCCCGGCGCGGTCCGGCCTGGCGGGCGTACTGCTCGCGTGCGTGCGGCCGTGCTCCGGGCCGCCGGCGACGTCCTGGCCGAGAACGGCTTCCACGGGCTCGATCTCGGCGAGGTCGCCCGCGTCGCGGGCGTCGGCAGGACCACCGTCTACCGCCGCTGGGGCTCGCCCGGCGCGCTCGCCGCCGACCTGCTCCAGGACATGGCCGAACGCTCGCTCCCCCGCTCCCGCCACGGCGACGTCGGGCGGGACCTGCGCGACAACGCCCGCCTGGTCGTCAGGACGCTCACCGATCCCCGCCAGGGGAGGCTGTTCAAGGCGCTGATCGCCGCCGCGCTCTGCGACGAGCAGGCCGCGCGGGCGCTGCGCCGCTTCTACGCCGTACGCGTCGAGGAGTGGGCCGGCTGCGTCACCGACGCCGTCGAGCGGGGCGAGCTGCCGCCCGGCACCGACGCGCGCCGGGTGATCGCCGCCGTCTCCGCGCCCCTGTACTACGCGCTGCTCAACACCGGCGAACCCCTCGACGAGGCCGCCGCCGACCGGGCCGCGGCGGCGGCGCTCGCCGCGGCCCGCGCCGGGGTCGTACGGTGATCAGGCGTCCATGGCGCGGGCGAGGCCGGCCGGGCGCATGTCCGTCCAGTGGGTCTCGACGTACTGGAGGCACAGGTCGCGGGCGCCGGGCCCGTACACGTCCCGCCAGCCCTCGGGCAGCGGGATCCACGCGGGCCACAGCGCGTGCTGGGCCTCGTCGTTGACCACCACGAGGTAGTCGGTCTCGGGGTCCTCGAACGGGTTGGTCATCGCAGTCGCTCCTTCAGTATGCGGGCCACCTGGGCGAGCGGCCCAGGATCGGCCAGTTGGTAGTGCTCGCAGTCGATGACGTGCTCCTCGACGGCGCCGCCCACGTACGGACGCCAGCGGCCGGGTTCGAGTCCCGAGCCGGCCTTGTCCGCGCCCGCGGTGACGAACAGCAGGTCCCCGTCGTAGTACGGGTGCGGGTCGGCGGTGATGAGCCGCTCGGCGTTGACCGCGACGTCGATCATCGCGCCGATCGTGGCCTCCTCGATCTCGGCCAGCGCCCCTCCCCCGGCCCGCAGGTACCGCACCACGCGCCGCCGGTCGAGCGGCCCGCGGGCGTCGTGCCCGGCCAGGCGGAGCAGGAAGCGCAGGGCGTCCTGCTCGTCGTCGCCGGTCTCCGGCCGTTCGCCGGGCAGCAGCGGGTAGGAGTCGAGCATCGCCAGCAGGGCCACCTCCTCGCCCTCGCGGCGCAGGCGGGCGGCCATCGCGTGCGCGACGACGCCGCCGAAGGACCAGCCGAGCAGCCGGTACGGCCCCGCCGGCGCGACCGCCCGGACGGCGGCCAGGTAGTCGGCGGCCATCTCGTCCAGGGTGCGCGGCAACGGCTCAGGACCGGCCAGGCCGCGCGCCTGGAGCCCGTACACCGGCACGTCCAGCGCCCCCGCCAGGCCGGTGAAGCACCAGGCGAGCCCGAACAGCGGGTGCACGCAGAACAGCGGCGGACCCTCGCCGCCCGTCCTGATGGGCAGCAGCACGTCGAGGGCGTGTCCGGGGCGGTGCGGCGCGCGTACGCGGGCGGCGAGCGCGGCGGGCGTGGGCGCCTCGAACAGCGTCCTGACCGGCAGCCGCACCCCGAACTCGGCCGCGACGGCGGTCATCAGCCGGCCCGCCAGCAGCGAGTGGCCGCCCAGCTCGAAGAAGCCCTCGTCCGGGCCGGGCGCGGGAACGCCGAGCACGTCCGCGAACAGCTCCGCCATCCGCCGCACGTCCGCCGCCGGCCCGGCCGTCCCCGCCGTGGCGGGCACCGGCGTCCAGTCCGCGCGGGTCACCGGCGGCACGTCCAGCTCGCTCAGGCGGGTGCCAGGGGCGCGGGCCACCGTGGCCAGCAGCTCCGCCAGCCCGGCCGCGATCCGCTCCGCCGTGCCCCTGGTGAACAGGTCGGTACGGTACTCGATCGCCCCTTCGCCCTCCTCCGCCAGCGACACCGCGAGGTCGAACTTGGCCGCGCCCGTGGCCACCTCCTCGATCTCGGCCGCCGCCTCCCCCAGCGGCCCGAGCGCCCGGCCGGCGGGATGGTAGGCCACCGCCACCTGGAACAGCGGATGCCAGGCCGGCGACCGGGCCGGCGCGACCGCCTGGACCACCTGGTCGAACGGCACGTCGGCGTGCTCGAACGCGGCCAGGTCGGCGTCGCGGACCCGAGCCAGCAGCTCGGCGAAGGCCGGGTCGCCGCCGGTGTCCACCCGCAGCGCGACGGTGTTGACGAAGAAGCCGACGAGGGCGGCCAGCGCGTCGTCCGGCCGGTTCGCGACGGGGGTGCCCACCGCGACGTCGGTGCCCGCGCCGAGCCGGGTCAGCAGCGCAGCCACGGCGGCGTGCACCACCATGAACATGGTCGCGCCGCCGTCCGCCGCGAGCCGCGCCAGGCCCTCCCTCGTGCCGGGCGGCAGGCGGAACTCCACCACGTCCCCGTCGCCCGTCGCGACCGCCGGACGGGGCAGGTCGTGCGGGAGCGCCGGGTGCCCGGGGAGCCCGGCGAGGGCCCGCCGCCAGTACGCGAGCCGGTCCGGGTCGTGGTTCTCGCGTTCCCAGAGGGTGTAGTCGGCGTACTGGACGGGCAGCGGCGCGAGCTCCGGCGTCCGCCCGGCCGCCCGTGCCCGGTAGGCGGCGGCCAGGTCGTCCCACAGCGGCCCGACCGACCACTCGTCCGCCGCGATGTGGTGCAGCAGGACGAGCAGCAGGTGCTCGCCGGGGGCCGTGGCGTGCAGCCAGACCTTGATCGGCGGCTCGCCGTCCAGGCGGAACCGGTGGCCGGGATCTCCCGGCCCGTCCATCACCTGCACCCGCGCTCTGTCAAGGACGACCTGGTACGGCCCCAGCTCGTCCTCGGCGATGACCGTGCGGAGCGCTTCGTGCCTGGCCACGACGTCCCCGACGGCCTCGCGGAGGGCATCGATGGACAGCGGGCCGCGCAGCCGTACGGCGAGCGGCACGTTGTAGGCGGCCGACGGGCCGTCGAGCGTGTGCAGGAACCACAGCCGGTGCTGCGCCGACGACAGCGGCACCCGTTCGCCGCGCGCTCGCGGGCGAATCGCGGGGACGGGGCCGGGGACGCGGGCGAGCCTGGCCGCGAGCCCGGCGACGGTGGGGGCGTCGAACACGTCCCTGACCGTGACCGCCGCGCCCAGCTCGGCCCTGATCCGGCTGATCAGCCGGACCGCGAGCAGCGAGTGGCCGCCGAGGTGGAAGAAGTCGTCGCCGGCCCGGACCCCGGCCAGGTCCAGCACCTCCTCGAAGATCGCCGCCAGCCGGCGCTCGACCGGCCCTTCGGGCTCCCGCCGCCGCGCGGGCCCGCGACGGACGGCGGCAGGACGGGGGTCCCGGCCGTCGAAACCCACCGCCGGCAGATCGAGGGCGCTGAGCGGCGTGGCGGGGGTCGCGGCGACCTGTTCCAGCAGGCGCAGGAGGGCGTCGGTGACGCTCTCGGCCACGTCCGGCGCGAGCCGGTGCTCCACGGCGACCTCCAGACCGGCCGCCCCGCTCGTCTCGGTGAACGCGAAAGCCAGGTCGAACTTGGGAGCCGGCGGCCCGGGCTCCGGCAGCACCTCCAGCGCGGCCGGCCCGCTCCGCTGGTACGTCACCATGACCTGGAACAGCGGGTTCCCCGCGCCCGATCGGCCGGGGTTGACCGCCTCCACCACCCGCTCGAACGGCGCCCCGGCGTGCTCGAACGCGGCCAGGTCCACCTCACGGACCCGTTCCAGCAGCTCGGCGAAGGCGGGGTCGCCGCCGGTGTCCACCCGCAGCACGACGGTGTTGACGAAGCAGCCCACCAGGTCGGCCGGCGCGTCATCCGGCCGCCCCGCGACCGGCGTGCCCAGAGGAATGTCCGTGCCCGCGCCGAGCCGGGTCAGCAGCGCCGCCACGGCGGCGTGCAGCACCATGAACAGGCTCGTGCCCGCGCGGGCGGCCAGCGCGGCGAGCGCGTCCCGCACCACGGCGGGCGCCCGGCGGACGACCGCGCCGCCCGGCCCGGCCGGCGGCAGCGCGAGCCGTTCCGGCAGCGCGGCGAGGGCCTTCGTCCAGTACGCCAGGTGCTCGGTCAGGGTCGCGTCGAGCCGGTCGCGCTCCCACAGGGCGTGGTCGGCCACCTGCACGGGCAGCGGCGCGAGGTCCGGCGCGCGGCCGTCGGCCCGCGCCCGCAGCGCCGTGGCCAGGTCGGCGAGCAGCGGCGTCACGGACCACTCGTCGCAGGCGATGTGGTGCAGCAGCAGCGTGAGCCGGTCGCCGTCCAGCCATGCCCGCAGCGGCGGCTCGGCGGCCAGGTCGAAGACGTGCCCGAGGTCCGGCGGCCCGTCCGCGACCTCGGGGTCCGCGGGATCGAGGACCACCTGGTACGGGACGCCGTCCGCCTCGCGGTAGACCGTGCGCAGGACCTCGTGCCGGCGTACCGCGTCTCCGAGCGCCGCCCGGAGCACGGACGGCGCCACCGGGCCGGGCAGCCGTACCGCCAGGGGCACGTTGTAGGTCGCCGACGGGCCTTCCAGCGCCCCCAGGAACCAGAGCCGGAGCTGCGCCGACGACAACGGGATCCGCTCCGGCCGTACGGCCCGCACGAGGCCGTCGGCGCGGGCCGGCGGCGAGGCGGCGAGCGCGCCCGCGAGGCCCGCGACCGTGGGCGTGTCGAACAGGGCGCGCAGCGGCAGGTCCGCGCCCAGCCCGGCCCGCACCCGCGCCAGCGCCTTGACCGCGAGCAGCGAGTGCCCGCCCAGGTGGAAGAAGTTGTCGTCCACGCCGACGCCCTCGACGCCCAGCACGTCCGCGAAGATCGCGCACAGCGCCCGTTCCGCCGGGGTGCGCGGCCCCCGCGACCGCCCGGCGGCGGGGGCGCCGGGAGCGGGCAGCGCCTTCCTGTCCACCTTGCCGTTCACCATGAGCGGCAGCGCGTCGAGCGCGACGAACGCGGCGGGCACCATGTAGTCGGGCAGCCGCGCGGCGACGTGCGCCCGCAGGGTGGCGGGGTCGGTCTCGGCCCCGGTCACGTACGCCACGAGCCGTCGCTCGCCCGGCCGGTCCTCGCGGGCGACCACCGCGACCTCGCGGACGCCGGGGCAGCCGGCCAGTACCGACTCCACCTCGCCGGGCTCGATGCGGAAGCCCCGAATCTTGATCTGGCCGTCGGCGCGGCCGGCGAACTCCACCGCGCCGTCGTCGCGCCACCGGGCCAGGTCGCCGGTGCGGTACATCCGGGTGCCCGGCGGCCCGTACGGGTCGGGCACGAAACGCTCGCCGGTCAGGGCGGGCCGGTCGAGGTAGCCACGGGCGAGGCCGGCGCCCGCCACGTACAGCTCGCCGATGACGCCGGGTGGCGCGGGACGCAGCGCGCGGTCCAGGACGTAGACGCGTTTGCCCACGTCGGGGTGGCCGATGGGCACGGTCGTGAGGGCATCGAGGTCGCCGTCGGCGGGCCAGAGCGTGGAGTTCACCATGGCCTCGGTCGGCCCGTACGCGTCGATGACGCGGTGCCGGCCGGCCCAGCGCCGTACCAGCTCGGGGGTCACCGTCTCGGTGCCGACCAGCAGCGTCGAGCCCTCCGGCAGCGTGCACTCGGCAGGCAGGGCCGACAGCAGCGCGGGCGGCAGCGCCAGGTGGGTGACGGCGTGGCGGGTGGCGTACTCGGTCAGCTCGGGACCGGCGACCCGCCGCTCGGCGGGCACGACGACGAGCGTCGCGCCGGTGCACAGCGCCATGGTCAGCTCCCAGAACGCCACGTCGAAGGAGATCGAGGCGAACTGCAGGACGCGGCTGCCCGGACCGACGCCGAACCGGCGCACGGCGGTGTCCACGAGCGCCCGCACCCCGGCGTGCTCCAGGACCACGCCCTTGGGGCGGCCGGTCGAGCCCGAGGTGTAGATCACGTAGACGGGGTGGCGCGGCAGCGGCCGGACGGGCGGCCCGGCGGGGGCGGGCGGGTCGTCCATGAGCAGGGGCGTCATGGGCACGCGCCCGGCGGTCTCGCGGGTGGCGAGCAGCAGGACGGGCCGCGCGTCGTCCAGCATCGCGGCGATCCGCCCGGCGGGCTGGGCCGGGTCGATCGGCAGGTACGCCGCCCCGGCCTTGGCCACCGCCAGCACGCCGACCACCATCCGCAGGTCGCGCGGCAGCGCCACGGCCACGATCCGTTCGGGGCCCGCGCCGGCGGCGGCGAGCGAGGCGGCCAGGCGGTCCGCCCGCGCGTCCAGCTCCGCGTACGTCAGCGACTCCGACTCGCACCGGACCGCGATCGCGTCCGGTGTGGCCCTGACCTGGGCCTCGAACAGCTCGGGCAGGGTCTGGAACGGCTCGGCGGAGCCGGTGTCGTTCCAGGTGGTGAGCATGGTCTCCAGCTCGGCGGGGGCGAGGAGCGGATATTCGCTCAGCCGCCGGCCGGGATCGGCGGTCACCGCGTCGAGCAGGCGGAGCAGGTGCGCGGCGTACCGGCAGGCCGCGCCGCCCCGGTGCTCGACCAGCACGTCCAGGTCGGCCGCGCCGGGACGTTCGGTGAAGGTGACGGAGAGGTCGAACTTGGCCGGTCCTGGCGGCGCGGGCTCCTCCTCGGCGGCGAAGCCGGGGGGCGGCCCGGCGGCCGGATGGTAGGCCACGGCCACCTGGAACAGCGGGTCGCCGTCGCCGCGTTCGGGATTGACCGCCTCCACGACCTGGTCGAAGGGGACGTCGGCGTGGTCGAACGCGGCCAGGTCGGCGGCCCGCACCCGCGCCAGCAGCTCGGCGAACGTGGGATCGCCGCCGGTGTCCACCCGCAGCACGACGGTGTTGACGAAGAAGCCGATCAGGCCGGTCAACGCCTCGTCCGTACGGCCCGCGACGGCCGCGCCCACCGGGACGTCGGTGCCCGCGCCGAGCCTGGTCAGCAGGGCCGCCACGACCGCGTGGGCCGCCATGAACATGGTCGTTCCGTTACGGCGGGCCAGCTCCCGCAGGGGTGCGGCGGGGCGGGAGGCGGTGGCGGTGGCGTCCCCGCCGGTCCACGCGGGCAGCTCCAGGCGTCCGGGGAGGTCGGCGAGCGCGCCGGTCCAGTGGGCGAGCTGCCGGTCGGCGAGGCCGCCGGCGAGCAGGTCGCGCTGCCACAGGGCGTAGTCGGCGTACTGGACGGGCAGCGGCGGCCAGTCCGGCTCGTGGCCCTCGGCGCGGGCCCGGTAGGCGGTGGCCAGGTCGTCCCAGAGCGGGCCGACCGACCACTCGTCGGCGGCGAGGTGGTGGAGCAGCACCGTGAGCCGGTCGCCGTCCAGCCACACCCGCAGCGGCGGCTCGGCCGCCAGGTCGAAGACGTGCCCGAGGTCGGCGGGCCCGTCCGTGACGGGCGGGTCCGCCCAATCCAGCACGATCTGGTACGGCTCGCCGTCCACCTCCCCGAACACGGTCCGCAGCGCCTCGTGCCGTTCCATCAGGTCGCCGACCGCGCGGCGGAGGACCGCCGGGTCCAGCGGCTCGCGCAGGCGCAGGACGAGCGGCACGGTGTAGGCGTCGGACGGTCCGTGCAGCCGGTCCAGGAACCACAACCGCCGCTGCGCCGCCGCCAACGGCACCCGCTCAGGCCGCTCCCGCACCGCCGGCGGCGGCGTCCCGCTTCCCGACGAGGGCCGGGCACGCCCGGCCGGGCCGGCCGAGGAAGCGGCAGAGAGGGCGGCCGAGGAGGCAGGCGAGGTGGCGGGCGAGAGGGCGGTCGGGAGGGCGAGGCGGGCGGCCAGGCCGGCCGGGGTCGGGGCGGCGAAGACGTCGCCGAGCGCCGCCTCCGCCCCCGTGACGGCCCTGATCCGCGCGGCCAGCCGCCCGGCGAGCAGCGAGTGCCCGCCCAGCAGGAAGAAGTCGTCGGCCGCGCCCACCGCGCGGACCCCGAGCACCTCGCCGAACAGCCGGCACAGCACGCGCTCGGCCTCCGTACGCGGCTCCGCCGCGCCGGGCGTGCCGGGCAGGCCGCGCACGGCGGGCGCCCGCAGGGGGGCGACGGAAAGCTCGGCGATCGGCCGCTCGGGCCGGAGCGCCGCCTGCCGGACGACCTCCGCCAGCCGCGCCCCGAGCCCTTCGGCGGTGGCGGCGTCGAACAGGTCCGTGCGGTACTCCACCTGCCCCCCGCCCGGCCCGAGCACGAACGTCAGGTCGAACTTGGCCACGCCAGGCCCACCGGCCTCCTCGACCGGCAGCCCCGAGTCGCGCTCGTACGCGATCATCACCTGGAACAGCGGGTGCCTGCCGGGCACGCGCACCGGCCGCAGCTCCTCCACCAGCAGGTCGAAGGGCGTCTCCGCGTGGTCGAACGCGGCCAGGTCAGCCTCCCGCACCCGCGCCAGCAGCCCGGCGAACGTGGGATCGCCGCCGGTGTCCACCCGCAGCACGACGGTGTTGACGAAGAGCCCCACCAGGTCGTTCAGCGCCTCGTCCGCCCGCCCCGCGACCGGCGTGCCGAGCACGATGTCGGTGCCCGCGCCGAGCCGGGTCAGCAGCGCCGCCACGGCCGCGTGCAGCACCATGAACGGCGTGCACCCGTGCCGCCCCGCCAGCTCGTCGATCGCGTCCAGCGGCAGGTCGAAGGCGATCGTCGCGCCGCGCCGGCCGGGCTCGTCGGGGAAGGGCCGGTCCACGGGCAGCGGCAGCTCGGGCGGCAGGCCGTCGAGCGCGCGCCGCCAGTACGCCAGCTCCTTCGCCGGCCGCCCCGCCGGATCGTCCCTGCCGCTCAGCAGCTCGCGCTGCCACAGGGCGTAGTCGGCGTACTGGACGGGCAGCGGCGGCCAGTCCGGCGCGCGGCCCCCGGCGCGGGCCCGGTAGGCGGCGGTCAGGTCGGCGACCAGCGGGCGCAGCGACAGCTCGTCCCCGGCGATGTGGTGCAGCAGCACGGTCAGCCGGTCGCCGTCCAGCCACGCCCGCAGCGGCGGCTCGGCGGCCAGGTCGAAGACGTGCCCGAGGTCGGCGGGCCCGGTCTCGACGCGCACGTCCGCCCGGTCCAGCACGATCTGGTACGGCTCGCCGTCCTCCTCCCCGAACACCGTCCGCAGCACCTCGTGCCGCTCCACCACGTCCGCCAGCGCGAGCTCCAGCGCGGCCACGTCGGGCGGGCCGTCCAGCCGCAGCGCGAAGGGCATGTTGTAGGTGGCCGAGCCGCCCTCCAGCCGGTGCTGGAGCCACAGGCCGCGCTGGGCGTGCGAGGCCGGCACCCGTTCCGGGCGGGGGCGCGGCACCAGCGGCGGGCGCGCGGCGGCCACGCCGAGCCGGCCGCTCAGCTCGGCGACCGTCGGCGCGTCGAACAGCGTGCGGACGCCGGCGGCCGCGCCGAGCTCGGTCCTGAGCCGGCTCACCAGCCGGGCGGCGAGCAGCGAGTGGCCGCCCAGCTCGAAGAAGTCGTCGTCGGCGCCGACCCGGTCCACGCCCAGCACCTCGGCGAACAGCGCGCACAGCCGCTCCTCCAGCGGGCCGCGCGGCTCACGTCCCGCCGCCCGCGTCCCGGCCGGGTCGGGGAGGGCGCGCCGGTCCACCTTGCCGTTGGGCAGCAGCGGCAGCTCGGCGAGCCGGACGACCGCCGAGGGCACCAGCGGCCGGGGCAGCACGCCCCGCAGGTACGCCCGCACCTCGTCCTCGCTCGCCCCGCCGCGTACGTAGGCGACGAGCCGCGGCCCGCCCGCGCCGTCCGCGCGCACCGCGACGGCGGCCTCCTCGACGCCGGGGCAGCCGGCCAGCACGGCCTCCACCTCGCCGGGCTCGATCCGGAACCCGCGGATCTTCACCTGGTCGTCGGCCCGCCCGGCGAGCTCCAGCCGGCCCTCCCGCCACCGCGCGAGGTCGCCGGTGCGGTACATGCGAGCGCCCGGAGGCCCGTACGGGCAGGGCACGAAACGTTCGGCGGTCAGCCCAGGCCGCCCCAGGTAGCCGCGGGCCAGCCCGGCCCCCGCCAGGTAAAGCTCGCCGGTCACGCCGGGCGGCGCCGGGCGCAGCATCGGGTCGAGCACCAGCGCGCGGACGCCGGGCACGGGGCCCGCGGTGCCGTCCTGCCTGCGTACGTAGGCGTCCACCGTGCACTCGGTCGGGCCGTACAGGTCCCTGGCGATCACCCTCGGCAGCGCGCGGAGCCGCCGCCAGAGCGGGCCGGGCACCGCCTCGCCGCCGACCGCGACCACGGCCGGCCGGTGCAGGCCGTCCTCCAGCGCGGCGATGAGCGAGGCCAGGTACGACGGCGTCACGTCCACGTAGTCGATCCGGTGCGCGGCCAGGTAGCCCGCGAGCAGCTCGGGATCCTGGTACGTGGCGTCGTCCAGCACGTGCAGCTCGTGCCCGGCGAGCATCCACAGCAGCGGGTCCACCGAGGCGTCGAACGAGAACGACGCGCTGTGCGCGACCCGCAGCCGCCGGCCGCCGGTGGCGGCGACCGCCGCGGCGATGGTGTCCGCCTCGTGCGCGGCCAGCAGGTTGGCGACGGCTCCGTGCGGCACCACGACGCCCTTGGGGCGGCCGGTGGAGCCGGAGGTGTAGATCACGTACGCGGGATGCTCGGGACGGGCGGTCTCGCGGCGCGCGGTTCCCGGGGCCGGGTCGTCGGCCAGGACGACCCTGGCGTCCCCGGCGAGGGGCAGGCCGGGCGCGGTCACGGAGTCGGTGACCACGACGGCGGCCCGCGCGTCGCCGAGCATGAGCGCGATCCGGTCCGCCGGATAGCCGGGATCGACCGGCAGGTAGGCCGCGCCGGACCGCCACACCGCCAGGACGGCCGCGACCAGGTCGAGCCCGCGCGGCAACGCCAGGGCGACGACGTCCTCGGGGCCCGCGCAGATCGCCCCCGCCAGCCGGTCGGCCCGTGCGGCCAGCTCGGCGTAGGTGAGGGCGTTCCCGGCGGCGTCCACCACGGCGGTCGCGTCCGGCGTGGCCGCGCAGCGCTCGGCGAAGGCGTCGGCCGGGGTCCGCACGGGGTACGGACCGGCCGTCCCAGCCTGCGCGCCGAGCACCTGGGCGCGTTCGGTCTCGTCCAGCAGGTCGATCAGGCCGACCGGGCGCTCAGGGGCGGCGGCCAGCCGGTCCAGCGCGCGGACCAGCCGGTCGAGCACCCGCCCGGCCTCGGCGGCGCTCACCCGGCCTTCCCGGTAGGCCAGCTCCAGCCGCAGCCGCTCACCCGGACGGGCGCAGAGCGTGATCGGGTAGTGGGTGGCGTCGCGCTCCTCGACGCTCTCGACCAGCGGGCCGACGGGCCCCGCCGGATGGTTCTCGAACAGCACCAGCGTGTCGAACAGCTCGCCTCTCCCCGCGAGCGTCTGGATCTCGGCCAGCCCGAGGTGCTGGTGGTCGGCGAGCCGGGCGTGGGCGTCGCGGAGCCGGGCGAGGCAGGCGGCCACCGGCTCCTGGGCGCGCAGCCGGACCCGTACCGGAAGGGTGTTGATGAACAGGCCGATCATGCGGTCGGCGGCCGGCAGCTCGGGCGGCCGGCCGGAGACGGTGGTGCCGAACACCACGTCGTCCCGGCCGGTGAGCACGCCCAGCACGAGCGCCCACGCGGTCTGCACGACCATGCTCATCGTGACGCCCGATCCGCGGGCCAGCGCGGCGAGCCGCCCGGTCAGGCCGGCGCTCAGCTCGGTCACGACCTCGCGGACCGCGCCGGGCACGTCCACCCGGGGGGCCACCAAGGTGGGCTCCCCGAGCCCCGCCAGGTGCTCCCGCCAGGCGTCACGCGCCGCCGCGACGTCACGTCCGCCCAGCCAGGCCAGGTAGTCCTGGTACGGCGGCGCGGGCGGCGGCTCGGCTCCCGCGTACAGCTCGAACAGCTCGCGCAGCGCCAGGTTCAGCGACCAGCCGTCCAGCACCAGGTGGTGGTTGGCGACGAGCAGCAGGTGCCGGTCGGGGGCCTCCTTGACCAGCGTGAACCGCACCAGCGGCGGCGCCTGCAGGTCGAACGGCGTCCGCCGGTCCCGCTCCACGACCTCGGCCGCCGAGCCGCCCCCGGTCAGGTCCACCTCCCGCCAGGGGAGCCCGGCGCGGGCCGCGATGACCTGCACCGGCCGGCCGTTC
The DNA here is from genome assembly GCF_036289125.1 of Nonomuraea sp. LP-02. Taxonomy (NCBI): domain Bacteria; kingdom Bacillati; phylum Actinomycetota; class Actinomycetes; order Streptosporangiales; family Streptosporangiaceae; genus Nonomuraea; species Nonomuraea sp. LP-02. The sequence continues at coordinate 4,969,862 of NZ_JAXCLK010000001.1, forward strand.
CTCCGGCTGCGGAAGGCCGCGCGCAGCGGGTCGTGGCGGGCCAGCAGGCGCTCGGCCGCGCCCCGCAGGGCCGCCGCGTCGAGCGGGCCGCGCAGCCGGACAGTGGTGTGGACGGTGTACGGGTCGTCCTCGCCGTGCAGCGCGTGGAAGAACAAGCCCTCCTGGAGAGGGGTGAGCGGCCAGACGTCCTTGATCTTCTTGGCCTCGGGGCCGGTCACGCCAGGGTCTCCTCGAACTCGTCAAGCTCGGCCTGGTCGAGCGCGACCAGGAAGGCGCCGGACGGCGCGGTGGCGCGCAGCGCGTCGAGCCACCGCCCGGACAGCTCACGGACGGCGGGCTCGGCCAGCACGCGGGACGCCCACGTCCAGGTGGACTCCAGCCGCGCGCCGTCCGGGCCCTCGGCCACGAACGCGTCCACGGTCAGGACGTGCGCGAGCGGCAGGCCGGGGTCGGCCAGGTCCAGGAAGCTCTCCGGCTCCAGGACCATCCCCCAGTCGCCCGGCTCCTCGGGGAAGCGGCCCAGGAAGTTGACGCAGATCGCCGGCCTGGTCAGGCGGGCCAGGCGCGGGCCGGCGTCCTGGTCGAGGTGGCGGAGCAGGCCGTAGCCGACGCCCTTGCCGGGCACCTCGCGCAGCCGGGCGGAGACGCGGGCGAGCGCGTCGGCCCCGCCCACCGGTCCGGGGTCCAGCCGGACCGGCCAGATGGCGGTGAACCAGCCCACGGTGCGCGACAGGTCCGCGCCGGCCACCAGGTCCTCGCGGCCGTGCGCCTCGACGTCGAACAGGACCTCACGGCCGCCCGGCAGTCCGTGGCCGGCCCGGTGCCCGGCGACGGCCAGCGCGAGCGCGGCGAGCACCCGATCGAGCGTGACGTCCAGCGGGGCGCTCACGGTGAGCCGGGCGGCGGTCGCGGCGGTGTCCCGCGCCGGGTCGAGCCGCCAGGGCTCCTCGGCGGCGAGGGTGTCCGTCCAGTACGGCAGCTCGGCGCGGCGGTCCAGCGCGGGCAGGGCGCGGGCCCACGTCCTGAAGGAGGTGGAGCGGGTGAGCGGCGTCGTGGCGGCGTACGCCTGCGCCAGGTCCTCGGCCAGGATCCGCCAGGAGACGCCGTCCACGACGAGGTGGTGCGCGACCAGGTGCAGCCGGTCTTCTGTGGGGGCGCGGTGCCGTACGGCGCGCAGCATCACGCCGTCGCGCGGGGCCAGGGCGGCGCGGGCCGCCGCGAGCGCCTGCGGCAGGAGGGCGTCGTCCGTCACCTCGCGCAGCAGGCCCTCGGCGGGGGCTGCGCCGGGCGGCGGCACGTGCAGGCCGGTGCCGGTGAGACGGGCGCGGAGCAGGTCGTGGTGGTCCAGCAGGGCGCGCAGGGCCCGGATGAGGCGGTCGCGATCCACGTCGGGGGGCAGGCGCAGGGTGATCGACTGGGCGAAGTGCTCGGCGGTCGCGTCGCCGCCGCGTTCGCGCAGCCAGTTCATGATCGGGGTGGCGGGCACGTCACCGAGCGCCGCCTCCGGAGGCTCGGCCGCGCCCTCGGGGACGGCGGCGGCGGCCAGGGCGCGGGCGGTGCCGAGTTCGAGCACCTGGCGGGCGGTGATCGCCAGGCCGGCACGTCGGGCCCGGCCGACGAGGTGGAGCGCGAGGATGCTGTCGCCTCCGAGCGCGAAGAAGTCATCCGTGGGCCGCACGTCCGGCAGCCGCAACACGTCCGCGACAAGCGCGACCAGTAGCCCTTCGGCGCTCTCCCCCGCAGCGCCTGCTCCCGCGCCGCCCGCTCCCGCCTTCACGTCCCAGGCCGGGGGCGGGAGGGCGCGGCGGTCGAGCTTGCCGTTCGCCGTCAACGGGACCGACGCCAAGGGGACGAAGACGGCGGGCACCATGGGGCCGGGCAGCCGGGCGGCGGTGTGGGCGCGCAGCGCGTCCGGGTCCACGGCCGCCCCTTCGGCCGGCACCACGTGCCCGGTCAGCAGGGTGACGCCGGGGCGCACCTCATGGGCGGTCACCACGGCCTGGCGCACGTCGGGATGGGCGTTCAGCACGGCCTCGACCTCGCCGGGCTCGACCCGGAAGCCGCGGATCTTGATCTGGTCGTCGGCGCGGCCCGCGTACTCGACGACGCCGTCGGGGCGGCGGCGGGCGAGGTCGCCGGTCCGGTACATCCGGCTGCCGGGCGGCCCGTACGGGTCCGGCACGAACCTTCCGGCGGTCAGCCCCGGCCGCCCCAGGTAGCCGCGGGCCAGTTGCACGCCGGCGAGATAGAGCTCACCGGCCGCGGCCGGCCGAAGGTCGCGGTCCAGCACGTGGACTGCGGTGTTCCAGACCGGGCGGCCGATCGGCACCGGCCCGGACTCCCCCGGCCGGCACGCCCAGTACGTGACATCCACGGCGGCCTCGGTCGGCCCGTACAGGTTGTGCAGCCCGCACCCGGGCAGCGCCGCGTGGAACTCGGCGGCCAGCCCGGCGGGCAGCTCCTCGCCGCTGCAGATCACCCGCCGCAGCCCGGTGCAGCGCGCCGCGTCCGGGTCGGCCAGGAACGCGCGCAGCATCGACGGCACGAAGTGCACGGTCGTGACCCGTTCCCGCCGGATCAGCCCGGCCAGGTACGCCGCGTCGCGGTGCCCGCCCGGCTCGGCCACCACGAGCGTGGCCCCGGCGATCAGTGGCCAGAAGAACTCCCACACCGACACGTCGAACCCGGCCGGCGTCTTCTGCAGCACCCGGTCCTCGGCGGTGAGTCCGTACTCGGCCTGCATCCAGCGCAGCCGGTTGACGATGGCCTCGTGGGCGACCACGACCCCCTTGGGCCGGCCGGTGGAGCCGGAGGTGTAGATCACGTACGCGGGGTTGCGCGGATCGACGGGCGTGGCCGGCTCGCGCCGCCCGTCCGGTTCGAGCTCCACCTCGCGCAGCGTGACCACGGGGGCGGCGTCGACCAGCATGGACGCGGTCCGCTCGGCCGGCTGCTCGGGGTCCACCGGCAGGTACGCGGCCCCGGTCTTCAGCACCGCGACCAGCGCCACGACCAGCTCGGCCGAACGCGGCAGCGCGACCGCGACCACGCGCTCGGGGCCCGCGCCCCGCTCCCGGAGGCGGGCGGCCAGCGCGGAGGCGGCCGCGTCCAGCTCGGCGTAGGTGAGCATGCGGTCGCGGAAGCGCAGCGCGGGCCGCCCGGGCGTGGCGGCGGCCTGCTCGTCGACGAGCCCGGCCAGAGTGAGCGGGCGGGTGAGCGGGCGGGTCATCGGGCCGGCTCCAGGACCGCCGGCGAGGCGAGCGAGTCGGCGATCTCGCCGGCCCGCACGGCCGTCGTGGACAGCAGCGTGGCGGTCAGCCCGTGGGTGTGCTCGGTCGCGCCCTGGAGGTAGATGCCGCAGGTCAGCTCGGGCGTGGTGCGTACCCGGTGGTCGCGGCCGACCAGCAGCGCGCCGTCGTCGTCGCGCAGGCAGTAGGGCCCGGCGGCGCCGAGCAGGTCGAGCGGGTCCACGGGCCGGTAGCCGGTGGCGTAGACGACCACGTCGGCGCGCAGCGGCTCGACCTCGCCGCTGACCAGCGACCTGACGTGCACGGTCACCTCGCCGGGACGGGTCTCCAGGCCGACGGCGCGCGACAGGTTCATGATCCGCAGCCGCTCGACGCCGGCGACCTTCTCCCGGTACGCCCGCCCGAACAGCTCCTTCAGCAGGTCGAGGTCCACGACGGAGTAGTTGGTGTTGGCGTGGTAGTCCAGGATCATGCGTTTGACCTCGTGCGGCGCGTCGTAGAAGTGGTCGACGGCGGCGGGGTCGAAGACGCTGTTGGCGAAGGGGCTGTCGTCGGCGGGGCTGTAGCCGTACCGGGAGAAGACCGCGCAGATCTGGGCGGAGGGGAAGCGGCTGTGCAGGTGCTCGGTCACCTCGGCGGCGCTCTGGCCCGCCCCGACGACCACGAACCTGCGCGGCCGGTCGTCGGGCAGGTCCGCCAGCCGGTGCATCAGTTCCTGGCTGTGCCACACCCGCTCGCCGGCGACGACGCCGGGCGGCAGCACGGGCTGGAGGCCGGCGGCGAGCACGACGTTGCGCGCCCGGTAGGTGGTCAGCTCGTTGTGCTGGGCCACGATGTCGAGGTGGGTGACCATGCCGCCGTCCGTGCCGCCGTCCGTGCCGCCGTCCGTGACGGGCCGGATGGTGACGGCCTCGGCCCCGTAGACGACCTGGTGCTCGAAGCGGGCCGCGACCCATTCCAGGTAGTCGTGGAACTCCAGGCGGGTCGGGTACATCGTCTTCTGGTTGATGAAGTCGGCCAGGCGGCCCTTGGCGTGCAGGTAGCTGACGAAGCTGTGAGGGCTGGCCGGGTTCCGCATCGTGACCAGGTCCTTGAGGAAGGACACCTGCATGGTCGCGCCGTCGATCAGCATCCCGCGGTGCCAGCCGAACGACGGCTGCCGCTCCAGGAAGACGGCGGACGGCGCCGGCGTGCGCGACTCGGCGAGCGCGACGGCCAGGGCGAGGTTGGAGGGGCCGAAGCCGATTCCGACGAGGTCGTAGGCCGGGGTCACCACTGAGGAAGGTCCTCCTGAGCACGCGGGTACACCATCAGCGCCGCCGTCTTGTGCGGCATCGTCACCTCTCCCACACGGACGAACCCGGCCGCGGTGAAGGCCCGGACGGAGGGCTCGTTGCGGACGTTCGGCTCGGCGACGACGCGGGTGCAGCGCTCGTCGGCCGCCAGCAGGCCCTCGGCGACCGCGCGCAGCAGCCGGCGGCCGACGCCGTGGCCGAGGTCGCGCTCGTCGCCGATCGCGACGTGCACGCCGAGGTCGTGCGGCCGGTACGGGTACAGCGGCGCCAGCCGGTCCCGCAGCACCCGGTAAAGCTCCAGGTAGGCGACCGGTTCGCCGTCCCGGTACGCCAGGCACGGCCGGGAGTGCCGCCCCGCCGCCTGGCGGGCGATCTCGTCGGCCCATCGCTCGTACGGCCAGGCCTGGTCCCAGGGGCCGGCCACGTGCGGCCGGTTCATCCAGTCGTGGACCACGGCGACGCCGTCGGCGCCGGGCTCGATCGGGGCCACCCGCCATCCGCCGGCCAGCGAGGGGATCGGCGGGGCGCCGACCTCCACATGCACGTCCACACACCCTCCAAGTTAGGTTTGCCTTACCTAAGTTTACGGCCACGCACAACACATCATGGATGAAGTGCGACCGTCAAGACGCGACGAAGGTGGATTCCGTGTCGCTTCCCCACCAGAGCGGGCATCTCCCCTCTTCAGGCCACGAGTCGGACATGTTAGGTTAGGCTCGCCTTACTGTCGATCTTCGGGAGCGCCGCTTGCACACCGGGCGGGACGTACTGCTGCGCACGGTCGCGAGCCAATGGCGCAGGCTGGCCGGGGGCTCGCTGCTCGGCGCCGGGCACCAGGCGGGCGAGGCCCTGGTGCCCGTACTCATCGGGGTCGCCATCGACCAGGCGGTCGCGGGCGGCGACTGGGGGCGGCTGCTCCTGTGGCTGGCGGTGCTCGCCGCCGTCTACGTCGGCCTGTCGTTCAGCTACCGCTTCGGCGCCCTGGTCGGCGAGCGCGCCGCCGAGGAGGCCGCGCACGACCTGCGCACCGCCGTCGTCGCCAGGGTGCTGCACCCCGGCGGCGGCGCCGAGGACCGCCTGCCCGGCGCGCTGACCGGCATCGCCACCGAGGACGTACGGCGGGTCGGCGCGGTCCTGATGGCGGTGCTGGCCGGCGTCGCCGGGCTGACCGGCCTGGTCGTGGCCGGGGTGCTGCTGCTCAACACCTCGGTCCAGCTCGGGCTGATCGTGCTGGCCGGCACGCCGGCGCTGCTGTGGCTCGGGCACCTGCTCGGCAAGCCGCTGGAACGCCGCAGCGCCGTCGAGCAGGAGCACGCCGCGCGCGCCTCGGGCATGGCCGCCGACCTGGTGACCGGGCTGCGGGTGCTCAAGGGGATCGGCGCCGAACGGGCCGCGGTCGAACGTTACCGGCGTACCAGCCGCGACTCCCTCGCCGCCACCCTGCGCGCCTCCCGCGCCGAGGCCCTGCAGAACGGCGTGGTGCTCGCGCTCACCGGCGCCTTCATCGCGCTGATCGCGCTGGCCGGCGGCTACTTCGCCACCGCCGGCGACATCACGCTCGGGCAGCTCGTCTCCGCGGTCGGGCTGGCCCTCTTCCTCCAGGGTCCGCTGCAGCTCTTCGCCTGGGTGAACGCCGACTTCGCGCAGGCCAGGGCGTCGGCCGCCCGGGTCGCGGCACTGCTGTCCGCGCCGCCCGCCGTGCCCGCGGGCGACCGCGAGCCGCCCGAGGACGTGGCGGGCGCGGTCCGGCTGCGGTCGGTCAGCTACGGGCCGCTGCGGGACCTCGACCTGGACATCGCGCCCGGCGAGCTGGTGGGCGTGGCCGCCACCGATCCCGCGGCGGCCACGTCCCTGGTGCGCTGCCTGGGCCGGCAGGCCGACCCCGAGGCCGGGACGGTGGAGCTCGACGGCGTGCCACTCCGCGACCTGGACCCCGGACGGCTGCGGGAGGCGGTGCTGGTGGCCGAGCACGACGCGGTCCTCTTCGAGGGCACCGTCACCACCAACGTCGGCCATGCCCCGGGGGCCGCCGTCGCCGAGGCGCTGGAGGCCGCAGGCGCGGGGGACATCCCGCCCGGCACCCCGGTCAGCGAGCGCGGCGGCTCGCTCTCGGGCGGCCAGCGCCAGCGGGTGGCGCTGGCGCGGGCGCTCGCCGCGGCCCGCCCGGTGCTCGTCCTGCACGACCCCACCACCGCCGTGGACGCCGTCACCGAGACCAGGATCGCCGACGGCATCAGCCGCCTGCGCCGCGACCGCACGACCGTGCTGGTGACCACCAGCCCCGCCCTGCTCGCGGTGGCCGACCGGGTGCTGCTGCTGCACGAGGGCCGCGTCGCCGACGAAGCCCCCCACGCCGACCTGCTGCGCCGCAACCCCGGCTACCGGGCGGCGGTGCTCGCATGACCAGGGAACTGCTGCCGACCGCGACGCCGGCCCGTACCCGGGCGGCCGTCCTGCAGATCGTGCGCCCGCACCGGCGGACCGCCGTGGCCGGGTTCGGCCTGCTGATCGTGGCCACCTCCGTGGGCCTGCTCATCCAGCCGCTGCTCGGCCACATCGTCGACCTGGTGGCCGGCCGCGAGCGGGCGGCGGCGCTGGCCGTGCCCGCCGCGCTGCTGGTGCTCGTCGGCCTGGTCCAGGGGGCGCTGACCGCCTGGGGGCTGACGCTGGTGGCCAGGCTGGGCGAGACCGCCCTCGCCGACCTGCGCGAACGCTTCGTCGAGCGGGTCCTCGCCCTGCCGCTCGACCGGGTGGAACGGGCCGGCTCCGGCGACCTCACCTCCCGCGTGACGGGCGACGTGGCGCGGGTCGCCGAGGCCGTACGCTCGGCGCTGCCCGCGCTCGCCCGGTCGCTGCTGTCGATCGTCCTGACCCTGGTCGCCCTCGCGCTGCTGGACTGGCGGTTCCTGGTGGCGGCGCTGCTCGCCGTGCCGGTGCAGGCGCACACCGCCCGCTGGTACGTCCGCAACGCGGTGCCGCTCTACGCGGCCCAGCGGGTGGCGAACGGCGAGCAGCAGCAGCAACTGCTCGACACGATCGCGGGGGCGTCCACCGTACGGGCCTTCCGTGCCGAGCCGGAGCACCTGGAGCGGGTCGCCGGCCGTTCGCGGGCCGCGGTGGAGCTGACGATGCGCGGGGTGCGGCTGATGCTGCGCTTCTACAGCCGCCTGCACATCGCCGAGTACGTCGGCCTGGCCGCGGTGCTCGCGGCCGGGGTGCTGCTGGTCCGCGACGGCTCGGCCACGATCGGCACCGCCACGGCCGCCGCGCTGTACTTCCACAACCTCTTCGGCCCGATCAACACCGCCCTGGCCCTGCTGGACGACGCCCAGGCGGCCACCGCGAGCCTGGCCCGCGTCATCGGCGTGGCCGACGCCGCACCCGCCGATCCCGCACCCGCGACCCGGCAGCAGGAAGGGCGCGGGGTGAGTGTGCGCGGCCTCGCCCACGCGTACGAGCCGGGCGACCCGGTGCTGCACGGCGTGGACCTCGACATCCGTCCCGGCGAGCGGGTCGCGCTGGTCGGGGCGAGCGGCGCGGGCAAGACCACGCTGGCCAAGCTGGTCGCCGGCGTGCACGAGCCCACCACCGGCACCGTCGAGACGCCGCCCGGCGTCGCCATGGTGACCCAGGAGGTGCACGTCTTCGCCGGTCCGCTGGCCGACGACCTGCGCCTGGCCCGCCCGGACGCGACCGACGACGAGCTGCGCGCGGCCCTCGCCACCGTGGACGCCCTCGCCTGGGTGGAGGCGCTGCCCGACGGCCTCGCGACGGTCGTCGGCGAGGGCGGGCACCGCCTGACCGGCGCCCAGCGGCAGCAGCTCGCGCTGGCCCGGCTGGTGCTGGCCGACCCGGCGGTGGCGGTGCTCGACGAGGCCACGGCCGAGGCGGGCAGCGTCGGCGCCCGCGTGCTGGAGCGCGCGGTCGAGCGGGCCGTGGACGGGCGTACCGCGCTCATCGTCGCCCACCGGCTGACCCAGGCCGCCGCCGCGGACAGCGTGGTGGTGATGGAGGACGGCCGGGTCGTGGAACGCGGCCCGCACGAGGACCTGCGCGCCGCGGGCGGCCGCTACGCCGCCCACTGGTCGGCCTGGACCGACCACCGCCCCCATGAGGACGCCTGAGTTGCCGAACCGTTAGCCGAGTGAGGCTCATGTTCATCTTGCCGAGCCCGCGACCGCGATGGATGCTGACGGCGACCCCGGTTACGCAGCCTGGGAGGTGGTCCCCGTGTTCCACCCGCTCAGGACGGCCGCGGCCGTCCTCCTCCTGGCCGGCGCGCTGGTCGCGCCGTCCTCCCCCGCTCCCGCCGCCGCCTCCGCCCCCGCTCCCGTGAGCGGCTTCGTCGACGGCCACAGCCACCTGTTCTCCTACGAGGCGTTCGGCGGCATGCTGATGTGCGGCAAGCCGTTCGATCCCGGCGGCATCGCGCGCGCCCTGGCCGACTGCCCCGACCACTACCCGGACGGCCGGCTCGCCTGGTACGAGAACTTCACCCGCACCGGCTCCCCCACCGGCACCCACGACCCCGTCGGCTGGCCCACCTTCCGCGACTGGCCGGCGCACGACTCGCTGACCCACCAGCAGGCGTACTACACCTGGGTCGAACGCGCCTGGCGCGGCGGGCTGCGGGTGCTGGTCAACCACCTGGTGGCCAACCGGCAGCTCTGCGCCATCTACCCGCTGAAGAAGTACTCCTGCGACGAGATGACCTCCATCAGGCTCCAGGCGCAGCGCGCCCGCGAGCTACAGGCCCACATCGACGCCGAGGCGGGCGGCCCCGGACGCGGCTGGTTCCGCATCGTCGCCGACCCCGCCGAGGCCAGGCAGGTGATCGGGGCCGGCAAACTGGCCGTCGTGCTCGGCGTCGAGACCTCCGAGCCGTTCGGCTGCCGCCAGATCCTCGGCATCCCGCAGTGCACCAAGGCCCAGATCGACCGGGGCCTGGACGAGATGCGGGCGCTCGGCGTGCGCACGATGTTCGTCTGCCACAAGTACGACAACGCGCTGTGCGGCGTACGCTTCGACTCCGGCACCCAGGGCGCGATCGTCAACGTCGGCAACCTGCTCGGCACCGGCTCGTTCTGGCAGGCCCGCACGTGCACCGGCCCCGAGCACGACAACACCATCGACCCGGCCGGCGTGCTCCCCGACCAGATCGTCCGGCTGCTCCCGCCCGGCGTGTCGCTGCCGCTCTATCCGCCGGCGCCGCACTGCAACACCCGCGGCCTGACCGCGCTCGGCGAGTACATGGTCCAGGGCATGATGAGGCGCGGCATGCTGATCGAGCTCGACCACATGAGCGTCAAGGCCGCCGGCCGTACGCTCGACCTGCTGGAGGCGGCCCGCTACCCCGGCGTCATCTCCTCGCACAGCTGGACCGACCCGAACTTCCTCCCCCGGATCTACGCCCTCGGCGGCATGGTCACCCAGTACGGCCACGACGCCACGGAGTTCGTCGCCGAGTGGCGGCGCACGGCGCCGCTGCGGCAGCGCTACCAGGTGCCGGGCTACGGCTACGGCCTCGACGTCAACGGCATGGGCCGGCTGCCCGGACCGCGCGCCGGCAACGCCGCGAACCCGGTGACGTACCCGTTCACCTCGTACGACGGGAGCGTGGTGCTGGACCGGCCGCGCACCGGCGAACGGGTCTGGGACGTCAACGTGGACGGGGTGGCCCACTACGGCCTGGTCCCCGACTGGATCGAGGACATGCGGCACCTCGCCGGCCAGGACCTGGTCCGCGACCTCGCGGGAGGCGCGGAGTCGTACCTGCGGACGTGGGAGGCCGCCGACGTGAGCTCCTAACGGCGGCCGAGCAGAGCGGCGGCGATGGCGACCTGGGCGGGTCCCAGCGTCGCCTTGCCGTCCTCGACGTCCCACAGGGCGTTCTGCAGCACGCGGCCGAGCGTCCAGCCGATCGCCCGGTCCCGGTCCAGGCCGAGGACCTCGGTCAGCAGGTCGAAGCGCCGGAGCACCGCGCGAGCCACGTCACCCGTCGCCTCCACCTCGTCCCATCGGTTGTCGAGCGCCGGCAGCAACTCGAACCCCGGGTCGCCGGCCAGCGGCTCGGGGTCGATGGCCAGCCAGGGCTCGCGCTCTCCGGCGAGAACGTTGTCGTAGTGCAGATCCCAGTGCAGCAGGCGGTCGCCGGGCTCACCCATCAGCTCGGCCACGGCGGACGCGCAGGTGCGCACCAGCCGCTGTTCCGCGGGGTCACGCAGTGCCCGCACCGCCTCCGGGACCTGGTCGAGCATGGCGGCGGCGATGTCGGACAGCCGCCGCAGACCCGGCGGGGCGGGCACCGCGGTCAGCCGTGCCATCAGCTCGGCCAGGATCCGCAGCGCCTTGGTGTCGTCGGCGATCGAGGACAGGGGCCTGGCCGCGTCCAGCCGCTCCAGCAGCTGCGTGGCGCTGCTCTCGTCATGGTCGAGCAGGCGCACGATCCCGTCGCCGTCCCACGCCCGCAGGCCGGCCGCGGTGCCGGCGGTCTCCTCCCGCAGCTGCTGCAGCTTCAGTACGGCGGGAGTCCCGTCGGACCGAAGCACGGGCAGGACCAGCGACGCCATGCCGTGGGCGGGCGGCCCGTCAGGCCGCAGCCCCCAGCGATCCAGGAACTCACCGCCCAGCCGGGGCAACTCGGCGAGCCACGCCCGCGCGTCGGCACCCTGCGTGCCGTAGGACGCGGCGAACGCCTCAGGAACATCAACGGAGATCGACTTGGCCACGGCTGCCAGCCTAGGTGTTCTGTCCCGACAGGTTGGTGACGCGACTGGCGGGTGGTTGACCTTTCAGCGCGGTGTGTCCGCGGTGATGGTTGTACAGGTGCAGCCATGGCGCAAGCGCGGCGCGACGTTCGGCTTCGGAGGCGTACGGGCGGGCGTAGGCCCACTCCTCGGCCAGGGTGCGGTGGAAGCGCTCGACCTTGCCGTTGGTCTGAGGCCGGTACGGGCGTGTGCGCTTGGGGCTGATGCCCAAGTGGGCGCAGGTCTCAGCCCACAGGCGTGAGCGGTAACAACTGCCGTTGTCGGTCAGGACGCGCTCGATGCACACGCCGGCGGTGGCGAACCAGGCGGTCGCCCGGCGCAGGAAGGCGCTGGCGGTGTCCTTGGTCTCGTCGGTCAGGATTTCGGTGTAGGCCAGCCGGGAGTGATCGTCGATGGCGGTGTGCAGGAAGGCATGTCCCAGACGGGGGTTGCCGTAGCCGTTTCGAGTGGTGATGGTCATGGCCTGGCGGTTTCGTCGTCCGGCCGGGCGGCCCAGGACGCGGTGGCCGCCACCGTCGGGGATGTTGCCGAGCTTTTTGATGTCGACGTGGATCAGCTCGCCGGGCCGCTGGCGTTCGTAGCGGCGGATGCGGGTGGCGGTGGCGCGGTCCAGGTGGGCCAGGGGTGGCATGTGGTAACGGACCAGAACGCGGTGCACGGTGGAGGCGGGCAGGCCGAGCCGGGCCGCGATCCGGGCGGGGCCCAGCCGGTGGGTGACCCGGAGCTTGCAGATGCGCCGTTCGGTGCGTTGCGCGGTGCGAGCTGGACTGTGCCGGGGGCGGCTGGAGCGATCGGCCAGGCCGGCCGAGCCGTGCCTGCGGTAGCGGCCGGCCCAGCGGGCTGCGGTGGTGTGCGAGACCTGGAAGCGTTCGGCGGCGCGGCGCAGGCTCCATCCGTCATCAACGATGCAACGCGCCAGGCGCAGGCGGCCGGTTTCGGTCAGCGGGGCATTACGGTGGGGCATGAGGGCCTCCGGCGGATGTGAATCTTGGTCGACTCACACCACGCCACGGGGCCCTCACCCATTTCAAGCTCATCTGGCCGTGTCGCTGTCACCAACGTCCGTGGTCAGTACACCTAGGTCAGCCGGCCGGCTCCAGGAGACCGCCGTCGGACCGCCGTCGAGAGCGTGACCTCGTGGGGCTCGAAGCCGCAGGCCTCGTAGAAGCGAAGGGCGCCGGTGTTGGCCGCGTACGCCGACACCGACGCCTCGTTCGCGCCGCGCTCCTGCGCCCAGGCCAGGAACCGCCCGACCAGCTCCGTGCCGACGCCTTTCCCGCGCAGTTCCTCCGCCACCCGCATGCTGACGAGCACGGCCACGACCGCGTCCGGGCGGAGTTCGTCGGGGGCCCGCAACTGGCCGGTGAGGTGTCCGGCCACCGGCCCGCCCGGTCCGCCCAGCCGGACCAGGAGCGCCAGGGTGTCCGGCCCGGTCACCATGCCGTCGTAGTAGGCGGACCCGTCGCGTTCCGGCCAGTCCACGTCCATGTGCGGGTCCCGCCGCCCGCCGTCCTCACGGAACAGCGCTGCCGCCGACCGGACGAGCGCCGGCACGTCCTCAGGGCGGGCGACCTCGATGAAAGCGTCCATGACCGCGAAGCTAGCGATCATGATTAATCATGTAAATGCGGGATCGGCCGGTTCCAGCAGGCCGCCCAGCGCGCCCGCGTACGCCAGGCCGCTGGTCGCCGCGATCTCGTCGAGGGTCTGCGCGGGCCGTACGGTGGCCAGGCGCACCTCACCGCCGTCCCCGACCGTGAAGCCGTGCACCCCCGGGTACGGCAGGCTGTTGTACGCCCACGGCGTCGAGAAGTAGTAGGCCCCGGTGTCGCGCAGCACGACGACGTCGCCCTCCGCCAGCTCCGGCAGCTCCCTGGCGTGCGCGACCACGTCCCCGGCGAAGCAGCACGGCCCGGCCACGTCCTGCGCCAGGAGCGGGCCGTCCTTCGGCAGCCCGTCGGCGTCGAACGCGGCCACCCGCAGCGGCCACGCCTCCGGCATGAACACCGTGCGGGTCGCGACCTGCGCGCCCGCGTGCGTGATCGCGATCCGCCGCCCGCCCGCGTCCTTCGTGTACTCGACCAGGGCGGCGATGAAGCCGTTCTTGGCCAGGAGGGAGCGGCCGAACTCGGTGACCAGCGCGTACCGGCCGTCGAGGATCCCGGGGACGGCGGCCTGGAGCGCGGCCACGTACTCGGCGAAGGTGGGGGTGGTCTCGTCGTCGGCGAAGTTCACCGGCAGGCCGCCGCCGATGTCGAGGCTGGTGATCCGGCGCTCGCCCAGGACGGCGTTGATCTCCTCGGCCAGCGCGTACGTCTCGGCGATGCCCGCCGCGATGAGCTCCAGCGGGCAGCCCTGGGAGCCGACGTGCGCGTGCAGGCGGGTCAGCCAGGGACGCTCGGCGAAGGCGCGCACCACGCGCTCGCGGTTGCCGGGGTCGCGCAGCGTCACCCCGAACTTGGACGTGGCCGTCGCCGTGCTCATCGCGCCGATCGAGCCGCCGCCCACCTGCGGGTTCACCCGCAGCCCGACGACCGACGCGGACCCGGGCCCGCGCAGCTCGTCGATGCGGCGCAGCTCGTCGAGGTTGTCGGCGTTGACCGCCACCCCGAGCGCCAGCGCCTCGGCCAGCTCCGCGCGCGTCTTGGCGGGCGAGTCGAGGACGATGTCGCCCGGCGCGAACCCGGCGTCGAGCGCGAGGCGCAGCTCGCCCGGGCTCGCGACCTCGCAGCCCATGCCCTGCTCGGCGAGCAGCCGCAGGACCGGGATCAGGGACGCGGCCTTGGCGGCGAACGTGTGCAGCACCCGGGGCGCGGGGGCGAACGCCTCGCGCAGGGTGGCGACCGAGTCGCGCACCCCCTCGACGTCGACGAAACCGGCCACCGGCTGGGCCGGGCCGACGGCGCCGGTCCTGACCGCGTGCCGGACGACGTCGGCCACCCGGTCGGCGGTGGTGCGGGAGGGGGAGAGCGTGAGGCTGCCGTGGATCACGGTACGGGGCTCCTGGGCGTACACGGGGGGTGCGTGGCTTTCGGATGGGAACGAAAACAGATTCGGGCATGCGGAGGTCGATCGTCTTCGTCCGGCAGGCCAAAGGTCACGGGCCGTTCTGTCCATCCGGCCAAAGGGATCAGCGCGGGCGGGTGGCCAGGCGGACCGCGAGGGTGAGCATGAGGCGGGTGTCCGGGTCGTCCAGGTCCACGCCGTACCGGTCGCGGACGCGGCGCAGCCGGTAGCGCAAGGTGTTGGGGTGCAGGACCAGCCGCTTGGCCGCGCGGCCGACGTCGCAGGAGGCGTCCAGGTACGCGGCGAGCGAGCGCACCAGCTCGCCGCCCGCCGCGAGGTCGGCCCGTACCAGGTCGTACACCGGGCCGCTGCCCCGCTCCCAGACCGGGCGGACCGCGTCCAGCACCCGCTGCACGTCCAGGGCCGCTCCCAGCTCGGCCGCCGACGCATGCCGCCGCGTCCCCCGCCCCTCCCCGGCCGCCCGCTCGCGCAGCACCCGGACGACCAGCTCGGCGTCGGCGCGGGAGTCGGCGGCGCGCAGCGGGGACGGCACGACCGGGCCCGCCCCCACCCACACCGGCCCCACGCCCTGGGCCGCGCCTCCCAGCGAGGCGGCCAGGGTGTCCAGCTCGCGGGCCAGGGCGAGCACGTCCCGCTCGGCGCCCCGACGTACCGGCACCAGCGCCATCACCCGCCCGCCGTCCCGCAACACCCGGATCCCGGCCCGGTAGGAGACGGCCTGCACGGCCAGCAGCCCCATCGTCCGCTCCACAACCGCCTCCCGCTGCCCAACCGCGACAACGGACGGCGCCGCCGACGGGGCAGCGGACCGATTGGCCGGCGGCGCAGCCGACGCCGGCGGGGCGGAGGGAGGGGTGGTGGAGGCGGGATGGCCGAGGTCGCCAGGGGCGTCCAGGTCGGCGATGACGACCGCGCAGGGCAGGTCCGGGGCGAGGCCGAGGGTCCAGGCGTGGGTGCTCATGTCCCCGCGCCCGGCCAGCAGCCCGCGCAGCGCGTGCTCCTCGCGCCGCCGCGCGCCGCTCTCCCGCAGCCGGTGCTGCACCAGGTACGGCACCGCCACCTCGGCCGCCCGGCGCAGCGCCCGCGCCGCGCCCTCGGTGAACGGGCGGCCGGCGTCCGCGGCGGCCCAGATGGAGCCGAGCATCTCCCGCCCGCTGCGGATGGCGATGATGAGCCGTTCCGGGCTGGAGCCGTCGGCGGGCCGGTGGATCACCTCGTCGGAGGACCACAACGTACGCAGCAGCCCGCTGCGCCGCAGCTCCTCCACCCGCCAGTCCGGCACCCGGCCGCCGAGGATGGTGGAGCGGCGCAGCTCGTCGGCCTCGGGCCCGATGGCGGAGTAGGCCAGCACCCGGAACGCGGTGTCCTCGATGGTGATCGACCCGCCGGTGAACTCGGCCACCGCCGACGCCAGCGCCGCCAGCCCGCCGCCGGCGGTGACGTCGGCCATCCGGTCCCCCCGCCCGGCCCCGGCGTAGGCGGCGGCCGAGCGCACCAGGGTGGCCACGTCGTCCCAGTCGGCCCACGCGGCGCGGGCGAGCAGCGCGACCCCTGCGCGCTCCGCGACCGCGACCACGGACACCCCGGCCCCCGCCGGCGCGTCTTCGGGGTCCGGGTCGTCGAGGCTGGGGTCGTCTCGCAGGACGACCGCGGCGGCCCCGCGCTCCGCGGCCTCGCGGACGAAGTCGTTCACCGACGGCAGCACCCCCACCGCCAGCACGATCCGCCCCTCGTACGAGCGGGCCGCCCCCTCCTCACCGATGATCATCCCGGTGATGGCCACGTCCTGCCCGGAGGGCGCGAGCAGCAGCCGCAGGATGCCGCCCTCGTCGAAGGCGAGCAGCTCGCGCAGGGTGAGTCCGGTGTCACGGGTGGCGCGGGCGGTCATGCGGGGGAGCATACGGAAGTGGCCTGACCTCGCGAGAACCCGGGGCTCACACCGCGGCGCGGGCGGGGACCAGGCGGGCGCCGAGGGCGCGGGCGCCGATCACCAGGGCCGCGGCGGCGAGGACGATGTCCTTGAAGATGTACTGCGCCTCCAGCGTGGGCGCACCGGGGAACAGGTCGGTGAAGAACAGCACGTACGGGGCGAAGAACCCGGCCAGCGCACCGGCCATCACCACCAGCCCGGTCTTCAGCAGCCGGCCCGTCACCAGCGTGAGGCCGATGAAGACCTCCAGCCCGGCGATCACGGCCTGCGCGGCGTACCCCGACAGCAGGCCCATGGACAGCCGCTCCAGCGTGGCCACCGACAGCGCCTCAGCCGGGCTCACCCCCGGGAAGAACTTGAGCGTCCCGAAGGCCACGAAGACCAGTCCGAGACTGATCCGCAGGATGTCGATGCTGTGCCGGCTCAGCCAGGCGGCCAGCTTGGAGACCATGCTTTCGATGGCGGCGGTCATATCGCGCTCCCTGTCGAAGAAGTCGTTTCCGTCGTGCTCAAGACTCCTGAATCGGGAGGCGCCGGACATCCGGCCTCGGGCGGCACTCGTGCTACGCCGCCGCGGGTACGGCGGGGTCAGGGTCTACCGCCCTGGGCCTCAGGGGCCCGCCCCTAGGGGACGGCGATCACCACGTCGGGCGCCCGGGGCGCGTACTCCGCAGGGCGTACGCGCTCAGAGGCCGAGGTCGTCCAGTTCCTTGTGGAGGGCGGAACGCAAGTATCACGGCTTGCGTCTCGTACGGACAGTCAGCGCCACCAGCACTCCGGCGTACAGCGCCAGCACCAGCAGCAGCCACAGCAGGCTTGTGACGGGCAGCGCGACCAGCCCCAGCGCCGGCGCGAGCGGCGAGAGCGGCAGCAGCAGGCCGGCCGCCGCGAGCGCGCCCGTGGCCAGGCCGAGCGGGCGCGACACCCGCGCGACGGGACGCAGGAGCAGCATGATGGCGGCCTGGGTGAGCACGTTCTCGACCAGCCAGCCGGTGTGGAAGGCCGACTCGTCCTGCGTGCCGTGCACGCGGGTCAGCACCGCGAACGTGACCAGGTCGACGCCCGCGTTCACCAGGCCGAACCCCGCGATGAAGCGGAGCACGGCCTGCCGCCGCAGCCGGAACGGGCGGCGCAGCACAGCCGGGCCGGGCCGCTCGAAGGCGAGGGCGAGCTGCGCGGCGTCGAAGCAGAGGTTCTGGGCGAGCACCTGGACCGGCAGCATCGGCAGGAACGGCAGCGCCAGCCCGGCGACCAGCATGGCGATCACGTTGCCCAGGTTCGAGGACAGGGCGATGCGCAGGTAGGTGACGATGTTGCCGCTGCTGCGCCGGCCCACGGCGACCGCCTGGCCGATGGCCGACAGGTCCTTGCCGGCCAGCACGATGTCGGCGGCCTCGCGGGTGACGTCCACGGCGGCGCGCGGGCAGATGCCGACGTCGGCGGCGCGCATGGCGGGCAGGTCGTTGACGCCGTCGCCGAGGAAGCCGACCGTGTGCCCGGCGGCGCGCAGCGCGCGTACCACGCGGGCCTTCTGCTCGGGCGTGCAGCGGGCGATCACCGTGGCCCGTTCGGCCCCGGCGGCGGTGAGGCCGGCCGCGTCGGCCACCTCGCCCGCCTCCAGGCCCAGCTCGCGGCAGATCCTGGCCGCCGTGCCCGGGTGGTCGCCGGTCAGGATCTTGACCTTGACGCCGCGGCGGGCCAGCACCGCGATCGCGGCCGCGGCGTCCGGGGAGGGCTCGTCGGCCAGGGTGACGAAGCCGACGAGGGTGAGGCCGCGCTCACCGGCCTCGTCCAGGCCGGCCGGGGCGGACGCGACCCCGCGGACCACGGCGTCCAGGCCCCCCTGAGCGGATGCCGCCCCGCGGGCAACGGCCAGCACGCGCGCGCCGGACCGCGCCAGGGCCGCGGCGGTGGCGTTCGCGCGCCGCCGCTCGCGCTCACCTATGGCGCACCGCTCCAGCACCGCCTCGACGGCGCCCTTGACCACCACGACGACGTCCTCGCCGTCGCGTACGAGCGCGCGGGACACCCGGGTCAGCGGATCGAACGGCACCGCGTCCAGGCCCTCGACCTCGCCCAGGTCGGGTGCGCCGGCGAGGATGGCCTCGTCGAGCGGGTCAGGGGCGGGCGGGTCGGCGAGGTGCAGCGTCACCAGGCCGTTGACGGCCGCCCAGCGCAGCGGCTCGGGGTCGGGCCGCCCGCCGGGTCCGACGGACCCGCTCAGCACCGGGCGGTCGCGGGTGAGCGTGCCGGTCTTGTCCATGCACAGGACGTCGATCGCGCCCACGTCGGGCAGCGCGGACAGCCGTTTGACGATCACGCCGCGCCGCGCCAGCAGCGCCGCCCCCCTGGCCAGCACGGTGGTCACCACGACGGGCAGCATCTCGGGCGTCAGCCCGACCGCCACGGCCACCGCGAACGGCAGCGCCTCCAGCCCTTTGCCGCGCAGCACCGCGTTGGCGACCAGGGCGACCGGCGGGATGACCAGCATGCCCCGGACCAGGACCCAGGAGAGCCCGTACACGGACCGGTCGAAATCCGACGTCCGCCGCGCGCCCCGGCGGCGGGAGATCCGCGATCCGGACCGCGCTCCGGGCGGGGGGCCGGCGTAGGCGCCGGCGAAGCGGGTGGCGGCTCCCGTGGCGGTCACCACGGCGAGCGCGCTGCCCGAGGCCACGCTGCTCCCCTGCCACAGCAGGTGCTCGTCGCCGTCCGGCAGGTCGAGCGCCCGCTTGGCCACCGGCGCCGACTCCCCGGTGAGCTGCGCCTGGTGCACGGTCAGGCCGTTGGCCCGCAGCAGCCGCGCGTCGGCGGGCACCAGGTCGCCGGGGCCCAGCTTGATCACGTCGCCGGGCACGAGCTGGTCGGCCGGGATCTCCCGTTCCTCCGGCTCGGCGTCCTTCGTCGCGCGCCGCCGTACGGTCGTGGTGGTGGCGACCAGCCTGCGCAGCGCGGCGGTCGAGCGGTCGGCGCGGTGCTCGCCGTTGGAGCGCAGCAGGCAGCTCACCGCGACCAGGAGGACGATGACGCCCGCCGTCGCCCAGGACGCGATGAGCGCGCTGACCAGCCCCAGCCCCAGCAGCACCAGCGTGAACGGGTCGCGCACGCTGCGGAGCAGCCGGCGCGGCAAGGTGGGGGGCTGCCGGGACGGGACGACGTTCTCGCCGTGGTCGAGCAGCCGGGCCTCGGCGTCGGTGGTCACGAGACCGCGCGGACCGGTCTCCAGCCGCCTCAGGACCCGGAGCGGGGTGTCGGCCGCCTCAGGCGCCCAGGCCACGGGCGCGCTCCCCGGGGCCCCGCCGCTCGGCGAGCCGGCCGACCAGGCCCTGCACCGTGGTCACGATGTCCTGGTCGTCGATGAGGTAGACCACCCTGCGGCCCTCGCGCCGCGACCGTACCAGGCCCGCCAGCTTGAGCTTGGCCAGGTGCTGGCTGACCGCGGGCAGCGCGCCGCCCACCCGTTCGGCCAGCCCGGTCACGTCGCACTCGCCCTGCGCCAGCGCCCACACGATGTGCAGCCGGGACGGCGACGACAGCAGCCCGAACACGGCCGCCGCCTGGTCGAGCACGTCGGCCGGCGGGTCAGGCCTCTCATTGGCTGCCATCTTCCCCCTTTTACTCCCGGCAATGATCAAGTCTAGGAGCACCGCCGCTACCGGCCGTCGTCGGTGAGGCCCTCGACGGTGGTGAGGTCGGCGAGCCCCGAGATCGTCAGTACGGGTTCGAGCAGCGGGTTGGCGACCAGCCGGATGCGTTCGACGTGGGAGAACAGCACGGTCAGGCCCGCGCTGTCCAGATATTCGACCGCGCTCAGGTCGACCAGCACCGTGCCGTCGCCGTCGGCGCCCGCCAGCGCCTCCTCCAGCGCGCCGGCGTTGCTCATGTCGATCTCGCCCACGCAGGCGAGGACCAGGGTGCCGTCCGGCCGCTGCGAGGCGACCACGGTGAGAGGTGCGGTCATCGGGAGATCCTCGTCTGCAGGTCGACAATGGTCCCGGCGGCGCCGGGCTGGATGGTGACCTCGTTCATCAGGGCGCGCATGAGCGCGACGCCCCGTCCGCGGTGCGGATTGGCCTCGGGTTCGGGGATCTTCCAGCGGCCCGTGTCGGTGACGGTGAGGTGCAGGCCGCTTCCGGTGGCGACCGCCCGCAGGCGGATCGTCCGGCCAGGCGTGTCGCGGTGCCCGTGCTCGATGGCGTTGGCGCACGCCTCGCCCGCTGCCACGAGCACGTTCTGCAGCTGCGCGGGGGCGAGCTGGCAGCGGCTCAGCCAGTCGCGGAGCGCCGCGCGTACGGGGGCGAGCTGGCTGGACTCGGCGGGGAAGGCGACCTCCAGCGGGGCGGGCTGGCGGTAGAGGAGCAGCGCGACGTCGTCGCTGAAGCCCCCGTCAGGGGTGAGACTGGCCATGACCTCGCTCGCGAGCGTCTCGATGGGGATGGCCCGCCCCGCCTGTACGGCCGCGCTGGCCTCGTCGATGCCGACCGTCAGCGGACGCCGGCGCCGCTCGACCAGCCCGTCTGTGTAGACGAGCAGCGTGGACCGGGGCGGCATGGTGCACCTCGCCTCCGGCCGCGCCTTGCCCGTCGGCACGGCGAGCGGGGCCGACCGGCCGCCCTGCAGGAGCTCGGTACTGCCGTCGGCGTGGGCGAGGATGCCGGGCGGGTGGCCGGCGCTGGAGTAGACGAGGTCGCCGGTGACGGTGTCGAGCACGCCGCAGAAGGCGGTGGTGCACTTGGCGCCGGGGATGAGCGCGGCGAACCGGTCGAGCGCGGTGAACACCTGCGCGGGCCCGGCGTCCTGGAGCAGCAGGGCCCGGCAGGCGCTGCGCAGCTGCCCCATGACGGCGGCGGCCTCCAGCCCGCGCCCCACGCAGTCGCCGACCACGATCCCGATGCGCGCTTCGGTCAGCGGCACGATGTCGTACCAGTCGCCGCCGACCTCCAGGGGACGGCCGGCCGGCTCGTAGCGGACGGCGAAGCCGTCGGGCAGCTCGGACGGGCCCAGGATGGCCCGCTGGAGCGCCACGGCCGCCTCGCGCTGCTGGTCGAGCTGATGCACCCGGTGCAGGCCCTGGCCGAGGTGACCGGCGAGCAGCGCCAGCAGGGTCTGGTCCTCGCCGGTGAAGGGCCGGTTCTGGCCCAGGTCCACCCAGACGGTGAGCAGGCCCTCGGGGTGCTCCAGGGTGATGCCGGCGCCGTCCGCGCCGGGCGCGACCGGGCGGAGTGGCGGCTGCTCGCGCAGCGCCGCCAGCTTCTCCCGCAGCTCCTCCGGCAGGTCCGGCCAGTCGCCGCCCGCGGGGGCGCGGACCAGGCCGCGCGGCCGGCCGTCGTTCCACACCGCGGCGAGCACCTGCCGGGCCCGCCACACCTCCTGCAACGCCTCCAGCCCGCCGGCCAGGGCGTCGGTCAGGCTGCCGGCCTGGGAGACGCGCATGCTGAGCGCGGCGAGCGCGCTCTCGCGCTGCACGAGGTAGTGCTCGGCGGTGACGTCGCGCACGGTGCCCACGACGCGGCGGCGGCCGGTGTCGGGGTCGGTGACCGCGTTGAAGGTGACCGTGATCCACACGTGGTGCCCGTCCCGGTGGGTGACGGGGACGACGACGCTGCCCCTGCCCTCGCGCATCATGCGCTCGAACGCCTCGGCGACCAGCGCGTGTGCCTGCGGATCCGCGCCCGCGTCCGGCCACCAGGGGTGCTCGGGGGTGTACGGCAGGTCCTCGGGCCCGTAGCCGAGGATGTCGGTGAAGGCCGAGTTGACCTCGATCACCGCGCCGGTCTCGTCGGTGACGAAGAACCCCTCCTGCAACGAGTCGATCATGGCGCTGCGCCACCGGGTGTGGTGGTTGCGCATCCGCGCCAGCTCCACGTTGGCCCGCGCCCGCGCCAGCAGCTCGGCGGCGGAGAACGGCTTGACCAGGTAGTCGTCGGCGCCCGCCTCCAGGCCCTCGATCGAGTCCTCCTGCCCGGCGCGGGCCGACAGCAGCAGCACCGGCACGCCGGTGGTGCGCGGGTCGGACCGCAGGGCCGAGACCAGGGCCAGGCCGTCGAGGCGCGGCATCATGACGTCGCTGACCACGAGGTCGGGCGCGTCCGCGCGGACGGCGTCCAGGGCCTCCATCCCGTCGCCGACGGCGGTGACCTGGTAGCCGGCGCCCCTGAGCAGCCGGACGAGGTATTCGCGCATGTCGCTGTTGTCGTCGGCGATCAGCACCCGGGGCGCCGGGCCGCCGTCCGGCGCGGCCACGCCGGCTCCGGCGGGGACCTCGGCCGCCGGCCGGCCGGCGCCGTCGTCCTCGGGGAGCCAGCGTAGGGCCTCCTGGACGTACGGGTCGGCGCCGGCCGTGACCGTCTCGGCCGCCCCTGGCGCGATGATGCTGTCGGGAGGCAGGTGCGCGACGCCGAAGGGCAGCCGGACGGTGAAAGTCGTGCCCTCGTCCTCGGTGCTCTCGGCGGCGACGGTGCCGCCGTGCAGGCCGACCAGCTCCTGCACCAGCGCCAGCCCGATGCCGCTGCCCTCGTGGGAGCGCGAGCGGGCGCTCTCGATCCGGTGGAACCGCTCGAACAGTCGCGGCAGCTCCTCGGCCGGGATGCCGATGCCGGTGTCGGTGACCGTCACCACCGCGTGCCCGTCGTGCTCGCGCACGCCGATGCCGACCGAGCCCTCGAAGGTGAACTTCAGCGCGTTGCTCAGCAGGTTGAGCACGACCTTCTCCCACATGCTCCGGTCGAGGTGGACCGGCGCGGCGAGCGGGGGGCAGTCGACCACGAACTCCAGCCCGGCCTTGTCGATCGCGGAGCGGAAGACGCTGGCCAGCTCGGCGGTGACGGCCGCGAGGTCCACCGGCTCGTAGCGGGCCTGCATGCGGCCGGCTTCGAGCCGGGAGAAGTCGAGCAGCGTGTTGACGAGCTTGCCGAGGCGCAGCCCGTTGCGGTGGATGACCTCGAGGTCCTGGCGGACCTGCGGGGCGGCGTCGGCGAGCGCGCCGCGCAGCTCCTGCACCGGTCCCATGATCAGGGTGAGCGGGGTGCGGAACTCGTGGCTGATGTTGGAGAAGAAGACGGTCTTCGCCCGGTCCAGCTCGGCCAGCTCCTCGGCCCGCCGCTGCTGGGCCTGGTAGCTGCGGGCGGAGGAGATGCCGGCCGCGACGTGGCCGGCGGCCAGCTCGACGAAGCCGCGGTAGCCGTCGTCCAGCGGCCGGTACCGGTTGAGCGCGGCCACCAGGAACCCGTACGGCGCGCCGCCCTGCTGGAGCAGCGGCACCACGAGCGCCTGCGTGGGCGGGTCGCTCCAGTGCCCGCTCGGCAGGCCGGTGAACGGCGCGCCGTCGAGCGCCACCAGCTGGGACTCGCCCCGGGCCGGCGCGGCGAGCGGCCACACGGGGCCGGGGTCGCCGGCGGGCAGGACGGCGGGGGCGGCCGGGTGCCCGGCCGGGATGCCGGTCGCCTCGGCCAGCCGTGCGCTGCCGTCGCCGTCGAACAGGTAGGTGATGGTGAAGGGGAGGTCCTGCGGGTTCTGCCCGAGCTGGCGGCAGGCGAAGGCCAGCATCTCCTTCTCGGTGCGCACCACGCTGGGGTCGGAGCCGAGGTCGCGCAGGGTCGCCATGCGCCGCTCGCCGATGACCCGGTCGGTCTCCTCGCTGACCACGCAGAGCATGCCGACCACCGCGCCGTCGTCGTCGCGCAGCGGGCTGTAGGAGAAGGTGTGGTAGGTCTCCTCGGGATAGCCGGCCCGCTCCAGGAACAGCAGCAGCGCCTCGTCCCAGGTGGCCCGGCCGGTGTCCAGCACGGTGTGGATGCGGGGGCCGATGTCGCCCCAGATCTCCGCCCACACCTCGCTGGCGGGGCGGCCGAGCGCCCACGGGTATTTCCTGCCGAGGGTGTCGCGGCGGTAGGCGGCGTTGCAGAAGAACGTGAGCTCCGGCCCCCACGCCATCCACATGGAGAAGCGGGACGACAGCAGGATGCTCACCGCGGTCTGGAGGCTCTGCGGCCACTCCTCCGGGGGGCCGAGCGGGGTGGCGCGCCAGTCCACCACGGCGAGGTCGCGGCCGATCTCGTCGTCCACGGTGAAGATCCCGGCACCAGCGGCCGGCACCGGGCCGCGCTCAGTGTCGTCGCGTGCCACACGAGACCCTTTCGTTCGTGGCCGGGCAGGTCAGACGCCCGCTCACCAGTACGTAGAATAGGGCAGATCACCCCATGGCTCGTGCCCCACTTCCCCAGGCGCGAGGACCCATCCCTCTCTCAGGAGCCTCGGTGCAGCAGGATCCCGGTCTGACCGTCACCTACCAACCGCATTCGGCTCGCATCCATGTGCTGGTCGTCGCCGGCGACCTCGACCACCACACCTCGCCACGGCTTCAGGCGGCTCTCGACCAGGTCGCGCTCGCGCCCGGTGACGGGCTGGTGATCGACCTGTCTGCGCTGCCGTTCTGCGACTCCACGGGCATCTCCGTGCTCGTGGTGGCGCACCAGCGGGCCCAGGACGCCGGGGCCCGGCTCGCGCTGGCCGGGCTGGAGCACGACATCGCCCACGTCTTCAAGATCATGGGCCTGGACCGGCTGCTCTCCTTCTACGACAGCCGCGACCTGGCCATCGCCGCGCTGCAGTAGCGCCGTCAGCTCGGGTCCGCCGGTCCGGCGCTCGCGGCGAGCAGCCGCTCCCCCAGGGTCCGCGCCGCCCGCACCAGATCCGGACATCTCACGATCCGGTACGCCACCGGCAGCCTGGCCAGCTCCTCGGCGTACCAGGCCGGGTTGTTCGTGCTGCCCACCAGGCGGGTGGTGCCGGCGTCGAGCGGTTCGGGGCGGCCCATGACGCGGGAGAGCCAGCGCGCCACCCGCTCGGCGGGGGCCTCGACGACGACCTCGACCTCGTGGTCCCAGCCGACGGCCAGGTGCTCCTCCAGGACGGCGGCCGGGTCGAGCCCGGCGGGCGGCTCGAAGGGGACGTCGAGGACGCACACGTCGCCGACCCGGTCGACCCGGTAGGCGCGGCGGGCGGCGGAGGTGTGGGACCAGCACAGCAGATACCAGCGGCCGTGGCGGACGACGACCGCCCACGGATCCACCTCGATCATCCGCTCGTTGCCCGCCTCGGAACGGTAGCCGAGCCGCGCCCGTCGGCGGGCCGAGCACGCCTGGACGAGGGCGGCCGTGATGCCCGGGTCCGGCCGGGCCGCTCCGCGGTCGGGCACGGGCGCCGTGGTCCGCCGGACCGCCTCGGCCTGGGCGGCCACCGGCTCGGGCAGCGCCCGCATGATCTTGCCGAGCGCGCTGCCGACCGGGTCGGACGGGTCGCCCGCGTCGTGGTGGCCGTCGAGCACCGCCATGACCAGGCCCAGGGCCTCGGCCGCGGTGAACGTCAGAGGCGGCAGCCGCAGCCCGCGCCCGAGCCGGTAGCCGCCGTACGGGCCGCGGACCGCCTCGACGGGGATGCCGGCCTCGCGCAGGATGCCGATGTAGCGGCGGGCGGCGCGCTCGGAGACGCCGAGCCTGTCGGCCAGCCGGTCGGCCGTGATGCCGGGGTGGCTCTGGAGCAGGTCGAGCGTCATCAGGGCCCGCGCCGTGGGGCTCGCGCCGGGCTCCATGGGGCCTCCGCTGCTGATCCGGAAGGGGAACGTCCGGAAGGGAACCTAACACGCGGTCTTCCATATGGCTGAAAATTCAATATTTCGGAACTTGTCCGCTGTAGCATCGGCGCGGCGTCGCGGACGTCCGCCCGATTCGAAAGGGACACCCCCCATGCATTCCCCCTCCACGAGCCTTCTCGGCGTGCCTCCGGAGCCGCCCACGCCCGACACCGCACCGGAGCAGCCGGAGCAGGAGGACGGCGGCGGTGTCCTCACCGTCCTGGAGCGCATCGGCGCCGTGGTGGTGCCGGTCGGCGTCGCGCTGTACGCCGTGCTGTACCTCGGCATCGAGCAGGTCTACTGGGTCTTCGGCATCAACCCGCAGCAGGCCGGCATCGACCAGTCCGTCCTGCTGGGCCGCCTCATGGGGACGCTCATCCTGCTCCTGCTGGCGCTCATCCCGGCCATCGGCGTCCTGGTCGGGCTCGGCTGGCTCATCGACAGGATCACGCGGGGCGCGGCGGGCCGGCTGCTCGGGCGGCTGCGCGAGCGCCCGTGGATCGTCGCCGCGCTGGCCGCGCTGTGGTCGGGGGCGACGTACTGGGGGCTGTTCAACCTGGTCGCCGACCTGACGCTGGGCCTCATGGTGGCCGTCGCGGTGGGGCTCGGCGTGCTCGCCTTCCTGGTGCCGTTCCGGCTGCTGCGCCGCAAGCCGGTGGGCCGCGCGGGGATGACGGTGCTGGTGGCCGCGCTGACCGGGCTCGGGCTGGGCTTCGTACTGATCCTCAGCCTGGTCAAGGGCGCGATCGAGGTGCAGGAGACCGGCCAGGCCAACGACCTGCTGGGCTACGTCGGCTTCCAGGACCAGTGGGCGGTGCTGCGTGACGCCGCCACCGACAAGCCGCTCTACGACGGCCGCTGGATGATGCTGCTCGGCGAGAAGGAGAACACCTACGTGTTCTACGACTGCGACAAGCAGGAGACCTTCCGCCGCTCGATGTCGACCACGAACCTCGGCAACCTGCAGCTCGACCCCGACCGCGAGCCGGGCTTCCGCTGCGGCACCCTCGCCGAGGAGACCACCGGCTGACCTCCCGCTATCGTGGGGTTCCCCTTCTGAGGAGCAGCACTGATGCCCGACGCACTCCCGGTCACCCTCGACGACGTCCGCGACGCCGCGGCCCGGCTCAAGGGCGTCGCGCACCGCACGCCCGTGCTGCGCTCCCGCACGCTCGACGCGCTGGCCGGGGCCGAGGTCTTCGTCAAGTGCGAGAACCTCCAGCGGGTCGGGGCGTTCAAGTTCCGCGGCGCGTACAACGCGATCTCGCGGCTGACGCCGGAGCAGCTCGCGCGGGGCATCGCCACCTACTCCTCGGGCAACCACGCCCAGGCCGTCGCCCTGGCCGCGCGCGAGCTGGGCAGCAGCGCGGTGATCGTCATGCCGGAGGACACCCCGCTGCTCAAGCGCGAGGCCACCGCCGGCTACGGCGCGGAGATCGTCACCTACGACCGCTACACCGGCGACCGGGTGGCGATCGGGGAGGCGCTGGCCGCCGAGCGCGGGCTGACGCTCATCCCGCCGTACGAGCACCCGCACGTCATCGCCGGTCAGGGCACCGCGACCCTGGAGCTGATCGAGGAGGCCGGCGAGCTGGACGCGCTGGTCGTCCCCATCGGCGGCGGCGGCCTGATCGCGGGCAGCGCGACGGCGGCCAAGGGGCTGCTGCCCGGCATCCGGGTGATCGGCGTGGAGCCCGAGGCGGGCGACGACACCAAGCGCTCGCTGGCCGCGGGCGAGCGCGTGTCGATCCCGATCCCGCGTACGATCGCCGACGGGATGGCGGCCGAGATCCCCGGCGAGCTGACGTTCTCCATCAACAAGCGACTGGTGGACGAGGTCGTCCTGGTCTCCGACGACGAGATCCGGCAGGCGATGCGGATGGCGTTCGAGCGGTTGAAGACGGTCGTCGAGCCGAGCGGCGCGACGCCGCTCGCCGCGCTGCTGGCGGGGCGGCTGGGTGGGCGGCTGGGCGGTGAGCCGCCGCGGCGCATCGGCGTGATCGCCTCCGGCGGCAACGTGGACGTCGGGCGCTTCGCGGAGCTCCTAGCGGCGCACCCCTGAGGCGACGAAGAGCGGCAGTGCCAGGAACAGCCGGCCCGTCTCCGCGCGCCGGCGCTGCTCGGCCACCCACGCCGCCTCCTGGTCGGCGTCGAGTGCCCCGGCCGTGCGGGCCGCCGCCGCGAGCCCGGCCAGCACCGGCAGCATCGCCGCGTCCGTGAACACCTCCGTACGCACCTCCGCGCGAACGTCCGCGAACCCGGCGTCGAGCAGCAGGTTGCGCTGCCGCCGGGCGGCCCGGGGCGCGGTCACCAGGTCGGCGCGGGCGTGCACCAGCCGCCGGGTGAGCGCCGGGTCGTCGGAGTCGATGACGAAGGTGTCCCAGTCCTGGCCGATCAGCACGGCCCGGCCGCCCGGCGCGAGCACCCGCCGCGCCTCCGCCAGCGCCCGCGCCGGCTCGGCCAGCTCGTGGAAGACCTTGTCGGCGCGGTATCCCGCCACCGAGCCGTCCGCCAGCGGCAGCGCGCAGGCGTCGCCGAGCCGGAAGTCGCCCTCCGGCCACCGGTGGCGGGCCACGGCGAGCATCTCCGCGCTGACGTCCACGCCGACCGGCCGCGCGCCGCGCCCGGCCAGCTCCGCCACCGCGCGCCCCGCGCCGCAGCCGACGTCCACCACGGCCGCCCCGGCCGGCAGCTCCAGCAGCTCGTACGACCGGGCGCGCAGCGCGGCGGCCCCGGGCCGGTCGTCCACCGCGTCCAGCCGCCGGACGAGCGCCTTCATCTGTTCCTTCTGTTCCTTCGTATCGGGCATGCGGTCCAGCCTGCGACCTCAGGTCGACCTGAGGTCAAGGCGTGATCGCGAAGTTGTCGCGGAAGACGTTGCCGGGGTCGTAGCGGCGCTTGAGCGCCCGCAGGCGGCTCAGGGCGGGCTCGGGGAAGGCGTCGTGGAGGCGTTCCGGACGGGTGTCGGTCTCGAAGTTGAGGTAGAGGCCGGAGAAGTGGGGGCGCATCGCGTCCCAGAGGCGGTCCAGCCCGGACCTGCTGGAGCCGAACGCGGCGAGGGAGAAGTTCGCCGAGCGGCCCGCGTACGCGGTGGCGTCCGAGGGCACGTCGGCGACCGCGCCGCCGGCCGCCCGGATGTGGAAGAAGTACGTCTGACCGCTCGCGACCAGGCGGGCGGCGGCCTCGGCCAGCTCGGGGGTGAGGTGGTCGGCGAGCGCGGAGCGGCTGACCGGCTCGCCCTGGCCGTGGTGCGGCCCCGGCGGCACGTTCATGAGCGCCGCGTACGGGAGGATCTGGATGCTGTGGTCGAGCAGCGGCGCGACGGCGGCGAGCGGGCGCAGGCGGGCCAGCACCGTTTCCGCGTCGTCGGCGTCCACCACGGCCATGACCTGGGCCATCGGCGGCTGCCCCGGCTGCGGGCGGCCGAGGATGAGCGAGCTGGTGAGGTCCCTCGGCGCGGCCTCGACCGCCGCTCCCCAGTCGCGCAGCAGCGCCGCCGGGTCCGAGGCGTCGAGGATCAACTGCGCGAAACCGACGTCGCCCACCTCGTCCACCTCGAACTCGAAGCTCGTCACGACGCCGAAGTTCGCCCCGGCGCCGCGCACGCCCCAGAACAGCTCGGCGTTCTCGGTGTCGTCGGCCCTGACCAGGCTGCCGTCCGCCAGCACCAGCTCGACGGCCCGCAGGTGGTCGATGGTCAGGCCGTGCTCGCGGGCCAGCCAGCCGATGCCGCCCGCCGTCGCCAGGCCGCCGACGCCGACCCCGCCGTGGTCGCCGGAGGTGAGCGCCCAGCCGTACGGGGCCAGCGCCTGCGCCACGTCGCTCCACCGGGCGCCAGGGCCGAGGCGGACCCGGCGGGTGGCCTTGTCCAGCACCTCGATCGTGTTCAGGCGGGAGACGTCGAGCACGATGCCGCCGTGGTTGGTCGAGCGGCCGCTGATGCCGTGCCCGCCGCTGCGGATCGCCAGCTTGACCGGCTGCGTACGGGCGAAGGCCAGCGCGTCGGCGACCTCGGCGGGCGTGCCGGGGCGCAGGACCAGGCCGGGCGAGCCGCCCCGCATGTACGTGGAGCGGACGCGGGCGTATCCCGCGTCGCCCGGCTCGACCCGTTCGAGGTGGGCGGGGACGGCGTCGTAGGCGATGCCGGGGTGGCGGCGGGACCGGAGGCCGAGACGGGCGATCCTGGCCTCGGCGATCCCGCGGGCCGCGCGCTTCCCCGCCACGCTCGCGCGCAGGGCCGGAGCGAGCCGCGCGGCGAAGTCGCGCAGGGCCGCCTCGGACGGGTCGTCGAGCACGAACGTGCCGACGCCGTGCTCCAGCGCCAGCGCCTCCATGAGCTCGGCAGCACCGGCGGGCAGGACCGCGACGCGCTCGATCTCCCGGGGATCCCGCCCCGCGGCCCGCGCCGCCTCGTCCACCGCCGCCTGCGCGGCGCCGACCCCGGCCAGGTCGTCCTGGAGCCGGAACAGTAAGCCGTCGGCCGTGGTCCCCGCCAGGCGCAGGGCGCCGGGCTCCGTGCCCGCGACCCAGATCGGGATGTTGCGGGCGGGCGCGGGACCGCGAAGGGCGCCCGCCACCTGGTAGTGCTCGCCGGCGAAGCGGAGCGGCGAGGGCTCGCCCTCCGCCCAGACGCCGCGGATGATCTCGATGGCCTCCTCCAGCGCGGCCGCCGCCCCCTTGGCCGGCAGCTCCTGGACGCCCTCGCGGGGGTCCCACCGTCCGGTGGGGCTCAGCCCCAGCTCAAGCCGGCCTCCGGCGAGCAGGTCGAGGCTCGCCGCCGCGCGGGCCAGCACGGCGGGCGGGCGCGCGGCCCCGTCCAGCGGCCCGGCGGCGATCCTGACGCGGGTGGTCCGCGCCGCGGCCCAGCTCATCGACGTCCACGCGTCCACGCCCTCGGATGCCTCGGCGAAGAGCACCAGGTCGAGCCCCAGCTCCTCGGCCAGCGCCGCCCGCGCCACGGCCTCCTCGGCCGGTCCGGCGGCGGCGACCCGCGTCCCGAAACGCAACGGCTGCCCGTAGTCCATCGCTCACCTGCCCGCGCGCTCGGCGGCCACGAGCCGGCGCGTCTCGGGCGCGACCTCCTGGCCGAACGTCCGCAACGTCACCGGGTCGTCGGCCATCACGATGTAGGTGCCGATCCCGTACCGCAGGGAGATGGCGGCGAGCTGCTCGGCCCACTGCCGTGGCGGTCCCGACAGCAGCCGGTCACTGGGCGGGCCGAACCGGCCGCCGATGTTGAGCAGGCGGCGCACCGCGCCGGGCTCCCGCCCCGCCGCCAGCGCCGCCTCGTCGATGATCGCGTTGCCCTCGTCGAGCTGGTCGAGGCTCTGCAGGTAGGACAGCGAAGGCAGCCATCCGTCCGCCTTCGTCCCGACGAGGCGGAGCATGCGCGGTTTGTAGGCCCCCAGCCAGATCCCGATGTCGTGCGCCGGAGCGGGCCCGCGCTTGGCCCCGTTGACCTGGTAGTACGTGCCGTCCACGCGGAACCGTCCGGTGTTGCCCGCGTCCCAGAAGCCGCGGATGACGTCGATCGCCTCGTCGAGCGCGTCCACGGCCTGCGCCGGGGTGAGCCGCCGCCCGCCCATGGCCTCGATCGCGTCCCAGAAGCCCCCCGCGCCCAGCCCCAGCTCGAACCGGCCCCCGCTGAGCAGGTCGAGGCTCGCCGCCGCGCGGGCGAGCACGGACGGCGGGCGCAGCGGCAGGTTCGTCACGTTGGCCGAGACGTGCACCCGCTCGGTGCGCGCGGCGACGTAGCTGAGCAGCGTCCAGGTGTCGAGGAAGCCCGGTTGGTACGGATGGTCCTGGAACGTCACGAGGTCCAGCCCCGCGTCCTCGGACTCCCGCGCCAGGTCGAGGACCTGCTCCGGCGCGGCGTTGGCGGGCGTGATGAACGACCCGAACGTCAGGTCGTGGCCGTAGTCAGGCATGTGATCCCCTCGGGATATGTGCGGCTCCACAAACCGTATGCGGTGGAGATGTGTTGTCAAACCGCACATCTCGGAGCAGTATTCCCCCGTGCCCGTTACAGGGGTTCACCTCACTGTCCGCGTTCGCCGCCCAGCAGCTCGTCCACGACGTCACAGGGGTCGGTGCCGGCGTCCACGTCGGCCACGCCGCACGCCACCCGCCGCAACAGGCCCCTGAACGCCTCCCGCTCCTCCGGCGACAGCGACCGCAGCACGTGGTCCTCGACCGCGCGCACCTGCCGCTCCAGGTCGCCCAGCACCGCGACGCCCCGGTCCGTGGCCACGATCTTGCGCTGCCGCCGGTCGGCCGGGTTGGGCCGCCGCTCCACGAGCCCCGCCTCGACCAGGTCGTCGATGAGGTACGTCATCACCGTCCTGTCGATGCCGAGATGGGCGGCCAGGGCGAGTTGGCTCGGCTGGTCGCCGTGGACGACGGTGGACAGCGTCTGGTAGCCGCGCGGACCGTGCGGAAGGTCCTTCAGCACCCGGCCCATCGAGCCGTGCAGGGCGCGCAGCAGCACGCCGAGGGACCAGCCGAAGTCGCGCTCGTCTGCCTTCTCCTCCTCGACGGTCATACTTCGCAATATACTGCTGGGCCGACCATCTGCCCGACCACTCTTCAGGCGTCCAGAGGAAGCATGAGGTGGGTGACGAGCCGGTCGGGCTCGGTGGTCGCCGGGTCGGAGACGTACACCTCGCGGACCGGCCCGCGCAGCGGATGCCCGCGCTCGGCACACCACGCCAGCACGGCGTGCGTGGTGAGCATGATCTGGTCGTACGGCCCGACGTGGGTCGCGCACGCGAACGTGCCGCCGGGCAGCCTCTCCAGGCCGACGCCGGCCCCCTCCCAAGGCCGGGCGGGGTCGTCGCGATCGACGACGAGCCCGGCCCGTACCTCGAAGGCGTCCTCCAGCTCGACCGGGAACAGCCCGACGAGCCGCGGCGGGCCGGTGTGAGGCAGCGCCCGCAGGAGGCGGGCGATCGCGGCCGAGGTGGCGCGGCCGATGTCGGCGGGCCCGGCCGCGCTCTCGCGCTCCACCGCCACCGTCCGGTCCGGCTCGGTGACGACGCGCACCGGCGTGGCGGGCAGCCCGTCGGCCATCACCCGCTCCAGCGTCGCCAGCGTCCGCCGCCGCCGGGCCAGCTCGGCCTCCAGCGTCTCGCGCACCCCGGCCAGGGCGTCGGCCGCGCCCCCCAGCACCTCGGCGATGACCGGCAGCGGCACGTCCAGCGAACGCAGCAGCCCGATGGACAACGCCTGCCGGGCCTGCGCCCGCCGGTAGTAGCGGTAGCCGGAGCCGGCGTCGACGTACGCCGGGGGCAGCAGCCCCAGCTCGTCGTAGTGCCGCAACTGCTTGACGCTCAACCGGCTGAGCCTGGCGAACTGCCCGATCGGCAGGAGATCTCCGTCCACGACTCAAGCATGGCCCCTCCCCGCGACCTCAGGCGCGCAGCGGCAGGAGGGCGCCGCCCCAGGCGAGGACCTGGTCGAGGACCATGCCGAGGCGGTCCTCGTGCATGGCGGCCGGACGGAAGTCCACGCCGTTCTCGAAGTCGGTCCAGTACGACAGCGTGACCTGCGCCGGCACGGTGGCGACGCCGAGCATGGCGAGCACGTGCCGCAGATGCTCCACCGCCCGCACCCCGCCGTCCACGCCGTAGCCGACGAAGCCGGCGGCCTTGTTGCCCCACTCGGCGTACAGGAAGTCGACGGCGGTCTTGAGCACGCCGGGGAAGGAGTGGTTGTACTCCGGCGTCACGAAGACGAACGCGTCGAAGGACGCGATCTTGTCCGCCCAGCGCCGGGTGTGCTCGTGCCGGTAGTCGCCCGAGGCCGCCGCCTGCGGCTCGTCCAGGTGGGGCAGCTCGAAGTCGGCCAGATCGACCACCTCGTACGTGGCGTCGCCACGCTTGACGGCCAGATCGTGCACCCAGCGGGCCACCGCCTCGCCGTTGCGGCCTGGACGGGTGCTGCCGAGGATGATGCCTACTCTGATCATGACAACGCGCCTTTCATTCAGTGGCTATGGGTGGTGCGCAAACCACCGTAGGCGGAATCCCTGAGCGGATGAATGCTCGAACGGCTCTACTTTTTGCGTCATCGTCTATGCGGTTAGACTTGCCGGGTGGACATGCTGAGTGATGTCGTCGCCCTCATGCGGATCGGGCGGCCGGTCTCGGCCCGCGTCACGTGGCGGGCCCCCTGGGGAGTGGCGATCCCGCCGGAGCCCGGATCCGCGGCGTTCCAGGTGGTTCTGCGCGGATCGTGCTGGCTGCTCCCGCCGAGCGGCGAGCCGATGGCGCTGAGCGTCGGCGACGTGGTGTTCCTGCCGCACGGCCACGGATACGGGCTCGCCGACAGCCTCGACACGCCGCTCACCGAGCAGGCCGGCGAGCCGTGCGAGGGGGGCGCGCTGTCCTCCTTGACGGCGTGCGGGGGCGCCGGCGCCGAGACCGTCACCGTCTACGGCTCCTACCGTACGATCCCGGCCCGCACCCACCCCATCTTCGGCGCGCTGCCCGAGGTGATCCACCTGCCGACGACGCTCGGCCGCCACCCCGAGCTCAGGGCGACCGTCGAGCTGCTCGGCAACGAGATCGCCACGCCCCGGCCGGGTGGCGGCACCGTGGTCACGTCCCTGCTCGACATGCTCCAGCTCCTCATCCTGCGCGCCTGGTTCGAGACGTCGCCCGGCGTGTGCGACCACAAGGGGTGGGCGCTGGCGCTGGCCGACCCGTCGATCAGCCGGGCGCTCGACGCCGTGCACAGCGATCCGGCGCACCGCTGGACGGTCGCCGAGCTGGCCGGCCGGGCGGGGCTCTCGCGGGCCGGGTTCGCGCGGCGGTTCACGGACCTGGTGGGGCAGCCGCCGCTGACGTACCTCACCTGGTGGCGGCTGGCCATGGCGGCCCGGCTGCTGCGCGAGGACCACGTGCCGGTGTCGGAGGTGGCGGCGCGGGTCGGCTACGGGTCGGAGTTCGCGTTCAACAACGCCTTCAAGCGGGAGTTCGGGATCGCGCCCGGCCGCTACCAGCGGCAGGCGTGCGCGGAGAACAAGGCAGCTTTGGAGGGGTAGCCGGGGCAAATGGTGATGAACTGCCCCACAATGGAGGGATGGCATACCCTCCTCAGCCTCCGCAGCCCCACCAGCAAGGACAGTGGGGCCCGCAGGCACAGGGACCTGGCCAACCGGAAGCCGGCCCCGCCCAGCCTCCCTACGGGCAGCAGGGGTACGTGCCCACCGCCGAGGCGTACGGCCAGGAGTACGGCATGCCGCCGGGCCCACAGGCATACGCCACCCCACCGGCCCAGCTCACGCCATCGGGCGGCCCCGGCTTCCCCCCTCACCCGCACGCCGCCCCCGGCCAGGGCTACCCACCCGGCCCACCCTTCCCCCCGTCCCAGGGCACTCCGGCCCCCGACGCCGCTCCGGCCCAGGGCTTCCCTCCGGGACCGGGCTACCCGCCGGGGCAGGGGGGACCCGCCGGAGGACCGGGACACGACGCCGCCCCGCCACAAGCCTTCCCTCCGGGACAGAGTTACCCTCCGGGACCGGGCTACCCGCAGGGACAGGGAGCTCCCGTCCCAGGACCGGGACACGACCCGGCTCAGGCGCAGGGCTACCCGCCCGCCCCAGGTTTCCCTCCCGGACAAGGCCACCCGCAGGGGCAGGGCTACCCTCCTGGGCAGGGTTACGGGCCCGGGCAGCAGGGGCACCCGCAGGTGCAGGGGGTTTCGGGGGCGCAGGCCGCCCCGATGGGCTACCCCCAGCCGCCCGCCCCGGGCGGCAACCCGTACGGCCCGTACCCCCCGTACGGCCCCCCGCCCAAGCGCCGCAACACCGGCCTGATCATCACCCTCTGCATCGTCCTGGGCGTGCTCCTCCTCGGCGGCGGCACCGTAGGCGTGATCGCCTACATCAACCGCTCGGACCCGGCCACCACGGCCGCCCTCACCACCACCGCCCCGACCCCCGCCCCATCGGAGCCGCAGCAGTCGGCGGCCCCGTCGGACGCCCCCACGTCCGACCCGGACCCCAGCCCCTCCCCCACGACCGCCCCGCCCTCCTCGGCCGAGTCCCCGCTCCAGCACGACGAGTTCAAGGACTGGAACTACCAGCTCGGCACCGTCAAGTTCGCCGCCCAGAAGGTCGCCGGCTGGACCTACGACAACTGTGACGCGGTGGACGGCGAGGGCGTGCTGGCGAAGTACAACTGCCAGAGCGCCGTCCAGCTCGCCTACTCCGCGTACGGCGGCCACCTCAAGGCAGTGCAGCTCATCATGGCCTTCCCGTCCGCGGCCGACGCCAAGAGCGCCTCCAACCGCCTGCAGAAGCTCACCTCGGACGCGGTGAAGTGGCGTACGGACAAGACCCACAAGAAGTACACGTACGGCAAGATCCTGTCCGGCTCGGCACTGAAGTACGTGCTGGTCACGATCGTCACCGCGGACAGCTCGGCGGCCAAGGCCAAGGCGTCGCAGTTCCAGGCGTACCTGCAGACCGACCACGCGAAGTACTTCGTCATGCGCGGCGAGGCCCTGACCAGCTGACGGGAGAGCCCGCCGGGCTACAGCAGCCCGGCCCGGCGGGCGGACGCCGCGGCCTGGGTGCGGGTGGCGACCTCCAGCTTGGCCAGGATGTTCGACACGTGCACGCTCACCGTCTTCTGCGCGATGAACAGCCGCTCGGCGATCTCCCGGTTGGTGAGCCCTTCGGCGACCAGGCGCAGCACCTCCAGCTCGCGCGCGGTCAGCGATCCCGAGCCACCCTGACCACCTGGAGCCCCGCCGCCGAAGCGGGCCCGGCGGCCGAACTCGGTGAGCGCGTTCTCCAGCGGCGTCGCCCGCAGCTTGCCCGCCGTCTCCCTCGCCAGCTCCCACTCCGTCTGCGCGGCCTCGCGCTCGCCGTGGACGAGCAGGGCCTCGGCCAGCCGCCAGCGGGAGCGGGCCACCTCGTACACGAAGCCGAAGTCGAAGGCCGCGACGACCCGGCGCCACAGCTCGACGTCGTGCCGCCCGTGCGTGCGGTGCCACTCGGCCTCGGCCCGCAGCCCCCAGGCCAGTCCCTCGGGCCCGAGATGGTCGGGCTGGCCCGCGGGGCCGTGCTCGACCACGAAGCGGGCGCGTTCGAGCAGGCCGTCGGCCTCGGCCCGGTCGAAGTCGCCGAGCTCGGTCATGGCGGCGAGCCCGAGTGCGGACAGCCGCAGCGCCCCCGCCTCGCCGGGGGTGAGCGCCGCCAGCGCAGCGCGTACGTGCTCCAGGGCCGCCGCGGGGTCGCCCTGCCAGAGGGCGTGCTCGGCGGCGAGCCCTCGGGCCATGTAGGCGACCAGGCCGTCGGACCAGAAGGGCCGCAGCCAGCTCAGCCGGCTCTCCACGCCGGGCAGCCCCCGCCCGACCTCGACGAAGAGCGAGAACGACGACAGCGTGGCCTCCGGCTGGGTGCCCACCCGCACGGGGAAGGTGGCCGCGACCGCCTCCGCCTGGTCCCACTCGCCGGCCACGTAGTGGATGAGGAAGCGCAGGAAGCGCAGGTCGGTGCCGTAGGTGCTCCACTTGAGCCCGGTGTCGAGCGCCATCCTGATGCCGTCGTCGGCGACCTCGGCGGCGGCGTCGAGCCGGCCCTGCTCGTAGTGGATGCGCGCGTGGTGGAAGCGGGCGCGCAGGTCCATGGCGAGGTCGCAGGTGGTG
Organism: Nonomuraea sp. LP-02; assembly: GCF_036289125.1. Classification (NCBI taxonomy): domain Bacteria; kingdom Bacillati; phylum Actinomycetota; class Actinomycetes; order Streptosporangiales; family Streptosporangiaceae; genus Nonomuraea; species Nonomuraea sp. LP-02. Next base: position 5,007,415 of record NZ_JAXCLK010000001.1, read on the forward strand.
AGGGCGGAGGCGGTCTCGACCAGCTCGTGGGCGCGGGCGATGTCGCCGTGGTATTCGCGGTAGGTGGCCAGCGTGAGCAGCGCTCCGACCTCGGCGTCGGCGGCCCCGGCGGCGCGGGCGGTGTCGAGCGCGCGGGTGGCGAGGGCTTCGACCTCCTTGAGCCGCGGGCTCCAGAACAGGGTGCGGGCGTGGGTGGCGAGGGCGCGGGCGAGGTCGGCGTCGTTGTCGGCGCTCTCGACGGCGCGTTCGGCGGCGGCGATGGCGCCGGCGGGGTCGTCGGTCTCCCACAGGTAGTAGGCCAGGCGCTCGCTCACCTCGGACGTGGGCGGCAGCGCGCGGAGCTGGACCACGGCGCGGTGGTTGTCGCCGCTGTCGGCGGCCATGATCGCGCTGCGGAAGGCCAGCGCGGCGCGGCTCTCGCCGGTCAGCTCGGCGGCGTCCTCGACGCGGTCCCACAGGCTGAGCACCTGGTCGTAGTGGCTGTGGGCCTCGGCGGGGGCGCCCAGCCGTTCGGCCAGCCGGCCCGCCTCGGCGGACGCCTTGACCGCGCCCGCGAGGTCGTGACCGGCGAGGTAGTGGTGGGCCAGCTCGGCGGGCGCGGTGAGCAGGCGGGCGAAGGCGGCGTGCAGCCGGGTGCGCTCGCCGGGCAGCAGGTCGGTGTAGACGGCCTCTTGCAGCAGCGCGTGGCGGAAGGTGTAGCCGAAGCCGTCGACCCGGAGCAGCCCGCGCGAGACGATCTCCCTGACCGCCTCCTCGAACTCGGCCAGCGGCAGCCCGGACACCTCGCGCAGCAGCTCGTCCTCCACGCGGCGGCCGGCCACGGCGGCGGCCCGCAGCACCTGCTGGCTCGCCTCGGACAGCACCTCGACGCGGGACATCAGCAGGCTGGCCAGCCCGTCGGGCAGGCTGTCGCCCTCCGCCAGCGCCGCGAACAGCTCCTCGGCGTAGAACGGGTTGCCGTCGGCCCGCGCGACGATCTCGCCCAGCTCCTGGGCATCCACCCGGCCCATTGTGGCGACATAGTCTGACAAATCGCCCGAGCTCAGCGGCCCCAGCTCCACGCCCGTCACCGTGGGCAGCCGCTTGAGCTCGGCCAGCACCGACCGCAGCGGATGGCGCCGGTGCAGGTCGTCGGTGCGGTAGGTGCCCATCACGCAGACCTGCTCGGCCTGGAGCATGCGGCTGAGGAAGACCAGCAGGTCACGGGTGGAGCGGTCGGCCCAGTGCAGGTCCTCGATCACGAACAGCACCGGCTGTACGTCGGCCAGCAGCCCGAGCAGCGAGCCGAACAGCCGCTGCTGGGTGAGCCCGGCGGAGGGCGCGCTCTCGGTGCCGGGCAGGAGCTGGCCCAGCAGGGGGTGGGCGGCGGCGGACTCCCGCACCGCCGGCTCGGCGCCGCGCAGCGCGTCGGCCAGCGGCAGATAGGGCAGCGCGTCGCCCAGCTCGGCGCACTGGCCGACGAGCACGTGGAACCCCCGCTCGCGGGCCCGCTCCACCAGCTCGGCGACGAGCCGCGTCTTGCCGATCCCCGCGTCGCCGCCGACGAGCGCGACGCCGGCCGTGCCTTCTGTGGCGGACTCCAGCACCCGCACGAGTCTGTCCAGCTCAACCGAGCGCCCGACGAGAAGTCCGTTCACGCCACAACTATGCCACGCCGGACCGACACCTTATTTGGTCCGGAAAATCGGCTGCGCATTGGCCCGAGCACCCGGACCAAAGCCGACCTATGCTTCGGAGCCGTGATCTCCCTCACGGCGTACGCCTTCTTCGTCACCGCCTCGCTCGCCCTCGTGCTGATCCCCGGCCCGAACCACCTCTACATCACCGCCCGCGGCCTGGCCCAGGGCAGGACGGCGGCGCTGGCCAGCGCCTTCGGCGTGGAGGCCGGCACACTGGTGCACATCGCCGCCGCCGCGGCGGGGCTGTCGTACCTGATCTCGCGGTCGGCGGCGCTGTTCGCGGTCGTGAAGTGGGCGGGCGTGGCCTACCTCGGCTACCTGGCCTTCCGCGCGTTCACCGGCGGCGGGCAGGAGGAGGGCGCCGCGCCGCCCCCGCAGCCGCTGCGCAAGGTGTTCCTGGAAGGGATGCTGGTCAACGTGCTCAACCCCAAGGTGGCGCTGTTCTTCCTGGCGTTCCTGCCGCAGTTCGTCCGTCCCGAGGCCGGCTCGCCCGCGCTGCAGATCGTGCTGTTCGGCCTGACGCTGCTGCTGCTCGGCCTGCTGTCGGACCTGGTGTACGCCTGGACCGCCGGCGCGCTCGGCGGCCGGCTGCGGAAGCGGGCGAGGACACTGCGTCACCTCAGCGGCGTGGTCTACCTGGGCCTCGGCGTGGCCACGGCGTTCACCGGGAGAAAATGAGGCGCATGGCCCCGAGGAAGCAGCAGGAGATCTTCGACGCGACGTTGCGGCTGGTCGCCGAGAAGGGCTACGACGGGCTGACCGTCGAGGGCGTCGCCGAGCGGTCGGGCGTCAACAAGACGACGATCTACCGGTGGTGGCCGTCCAAGGCCGCGCTGCTCGGGGCGGCGCTGGTGGAGTCCGACGTGCTGGGGTTCGAGCCGCCCGACACGGGCAGCCTCCGGGGCGACCTCGTGGCGCTGGTGGAGGGCATGGTCCGGCTGCTCACCGAGCCGCCGTCCGCGGACATCGCGCTGGCCGCGCTCGCCGCCGCCGTCCGCCACCCGGAGCTGGACGCCCGGCAGTTCTTCGCCGACCGCTTCGCGAAGGAGCGGGAGATCTTCGAGCGGGCCGCCCGGCGCGGCGAACTGGCCGCGTCGGTCGATCCGCTGCTGGTGATCGACCTGCTGGCGGGGGCGGTGTGGGCGCGGGTGGTCCTGCGCGGGCTGCGGCCGCCGGACGGCTTCGCCGCCAAGGCCGTCTCGGCCCTGCTGGACGGGATCTGAGCCCTTCGTGAATCAGAGGGCTTCGGCGAGCGCGGCCGGGATGCGGTCGAGCACCGGATGCGGAGCCAGCCCGTACGCGTAGAAGTCGACCGCGAGCGCCCCCGCCGCCTTGGCCGCCCGCGCCTTGGCCACGAGCCGGTCGAGCGAGTCGCTGTCGGGATGGCCGGGCCGCAGCACCGCCCGCACCTCGCGGTCCTTGCCGACCGACCGCAGGTAGGCCCCGACGTCGTCGGCCACCCGCGCCGCGTCGCGGGCGTAGGCCAGCACGCCGAACGCCGGCACCAGATCGCCCAGCGCCACCAGGTCGACGCCGAGCTGCCAGGCGTCGTGCGCGGCCAGGCCGGGCGTGGGCAGGCCGTCGGCGTAGCCCTTGACGGCGCCCGTGGAGTCGATGAACACCAGCTTGGAGCCCTCCTCGGCGACCGCCGACGCCACCTCGGAGACCAGCGTCGTGACGGTCTCCGAGCGGGCGCGGGCGTAGGCCACGACGTCGGGCCCGGCGTACGCGGTGAGCGCGGCCCGGGTCACCTCGCCCTGCGCGGGCGGGTCGCCGTCGAGCACCCGCCCCACGATGCGCGCGCACTCCTCGCGCGCCATCTCGGCGTCCACGCCCAGGTCGGCGGCACGGCGCAGGCAGTAGTCGCAGAAGCAGAGGCCGAACAGGTAGGCGTCCATCGGCCCGAGCGGCACGAACGACCGCTCGGCCATGAGCGGCTGGAAGTGCAGCGCCTCGGCCACCACGCTCTCGACGCCGAGCCGCGCGACGGCCCTGGCCAGCGCGACGGCGTATTCGCGCACGTCGGGATGGGCGGGGCACAGGTCGGCGGGCGAGCCGCGGTCGCCGAAGCAGTCGCGTACGGTGACGTCGGGATGCTCGGCGCCGAGCGTCGCGTTGCGCAGGAAGACCGTCCAGCCGTGCAGCTTCATGGACCGCTTCGCGCACGCCTCGCGCAGGCCGTCGAGCACGGCGGCGTGACCGGGCACCGGCCACAGCCGCCGGCCGTCGAACAGCTCGGCCGGCGGGGTGAAGTGCGCCGCGTCGTGGCGGACGGTCAGCCTGGACAGCCCGTGCGGGGTGACGTCGCGGGCGGCGTGGTGCGCGACGCCGACGGTGACGCCGGCCACGCCGTACCCGCTGATCCTGTCGAGCACCCGCTCGACGCCCTCACCGCGCAGATCCTCGGCGAAGACGTAAACCGAACTGTCCACGAACGAACTTTACGCGCTCTTGTGCGCGACGAAGTCGATCTCCACCAGGATGCCCAGGAGCTGGGACCCCACCGTGGTGCGGACCGGGTAGGGAGCGTTGAAGTACGACTTGTAGACCTCGTTGTAGGCGGCGAAGTCGCGCTCGACGTGCTGCAGGTGGACCGTGGACTTCACCACGTCGTCGAAGCCGAGCCCGTGCGCGGCGAGGATCGCGCCGAGGTTGCGCATGACCTGATGGGTCTGGGTGGCCACGTCGTCGCCGACGAGCTCACCGGTGTGCGGGTCGAGCGGCCCCATGCCCGAGGTGAAGACGAAGTCGCCCACCACGAGGCCCTGCGAGTAGGCGCCGATGGGGGCGGCGCCTTCGCTGGTGCGAAGCTCCTTTTTCACGTAACGCTCCAGAAGTCAGTGGAAATCGGTGCTGAGCGTGCCAACGACACGGTAGTCCTCGTCCACCACGGGCAGCACCCGCCATTTGTCGAAAGCCGTACAGGGATGGGAGATGCCGAAGGACACCAGGTCACCGGGCGCGAGCCCGTCGGCACGCAGCAGCGTGTGCTGGTCCTGCATCTTCAGCACGGCCGCGCCGTCGCGGTGCGGGATCGGCAGGCCCTCGTCGTAGGGGGCGTCGCGCTTGCCCATGCCGACGATCGCGAGGCCCGGCTCCGGCACCGACAGCACGTACGCCCACACCTCCAGCGCCGGGCGCAGCTCGCCGCCGATGCGGTTGAACGGGGTGCGCTCGCGGTAGTAGCCCTCGTCGTGGGTGACGTACGCGCCGCTGCGCAGCAGGATCCGGGCCTGGACGGCGGCCAGTTCGCGCCCGATCACGTCGAACCACTGGCTGCCGCCGACGGAGAGGATCGGGTTGCGGACGCGCAGGTGCTCCAGGGCCTCGGTCAACGTGTCCAGATATTTCCGTACGTGGTGCGCGTCCGGCAGGCCGCCCTCGTACCCGGCCACCCCGGCGACCTCGACCCCTGGCGTCTTGGCCGCGTGCGCCGCCACCCGCAGGAACTCCTCCAGCGTGCGGCACCCGGCCCGGCCGCCCGCGTGCCCCAACTCCACCAGCACCCGGAACGGCCGCTCTCCGGCGTGCTTGGCGAGGATGTCGACGCCTTCCACGGAGTCGGCGAAGCTCAGGAACTCGAAGCCGGGATCCGCCGCCAGCTCCGCCGCCGCCCAGTCGAGCCCGGCCCGGCTCACGACCTGGTTGGCCACCACGATCCGCCGGGCCCCGAAGGCCCGGACCGCGCGGGCCTGGCGGGTGTCGGCCACGGTCAGCCCCCACGCGCCCGCCGCGAGCTGCAGCTCCGCGATCTCCTTCGACAGGTGCGTCTTGGCGTGCGGCGCCAGCTCCATGCCGTGGTCGCGGGCGAAGGCCGCCATCGTCGCGATGTTGTGCTCCAGCGCGTCCCGGCGCACCACCATCAGCGGAAACTCGTAGTCGCCCTCGAAGACCACTGCAGACACGGGACCCCCTCCATCCGCGTCCGACCCTATTACAGTGATCATGATGGGCGGCGGTCAGGGGCGCAGCGCGCGGCCGGTGAGCGCGCCGGTCAGCTCGCCCCCGGCCAGCACCGGGACGCCCGACACGAGCACGTCGGCGACGCCGGTCGCGAGCTCGCGCGGCTCGGCGTAGGTGGCCCTGTCGGCCACGGTGGCCGGGTCGATCACCACCAGGTCGGCGGCGAAGCCCGTACGCACCAGCCCACGGTCGCTCAGCCCGAAGCGGCGGGCGGGATGCGCGGCGAGGTGCACGGCGGCCTGCTCCCACGTCCAGTCGCCCAGCTCCCTCACATGCCGGCCGAGGAACCGGGCGAAGGCTCCGAAGCCGCGCGGATGCGGATGACCGCCCACGTAGATGCCGTCGGAGCCGCCGGTGTGCGAGGGGTGGCGCAGCATGCGGCGTACGGACTGCTCCCCCTCGGGCCCCTCGTCCGGGCGGGCCGACACGACGCCGGCCTCCAGCCGCGTCTCGATGAGCAGGCGGCGGCACAACTCGGCCGGGGACACCCCCGCCCGCTCGGCCGCCGCCACCACCGTCAGCCCCTCCGTCCATTCCATGCCGGGGGCGTGCGAGACGGTCAGCCGGGGCCAGGTGGCGTCGAGCCCGGGCCACCACTCGTCCAGGTCGGCGGCGGCGATCAGCTCCAGCGCCCGGCCGGTCTCGGCGGCGGGCACGGACGGCGGCAGGACGACCATCGCCAGGATCGTGTTGCCCCGCAGGTAGGGGTAGGTGTCGAAGGTCAGGTCGACGTCGCGGGCGAGCGCGTCGCCGACCAGCGGCAGCAGCACGTCGGCCGGGCCGTGCAGGTGGGAGACGTGCACGGCGGCGCCCGACCGGGAGGCGATGTCCACGACCTCGGCCATGCCGACCCCGGCGCCGGGTCCGTAGGCGCGCATGTGGGTGACGTAGGGGAGGCCGCCGAGCGGCCGGCACAGCGCGGCCAGCTCCTCGGCGTCGGCGTAGCGGCCCGGCAGGTATTCCAGCCCGGTGGACAGCCCGGCCGCGCCCTCCGCCAGGCCGCGCTCGACGCGCCTGAGCATCGCGGCCAGGTCGTCGGCGGAGGCCGGGGCGGACGAGGGGCCCATGACGTCGTAGCGGATCGTGCCGTGCGGCAGCAGGTAGGCGGTGTTGACCGCGACCGTCCGGTCGTAGGAGCCCAGCAACTCCGCGACGCTCAGCGGCCCCTCACCCCGTTGGCTCTCGTGCAGGGGGCCGTTGACGGCGGCGAAGTAGCGGGAGGCGTACGCGACGGTCTCGGCCGAGCCAGGCGCGAACGACAGGCCGTCCTGGCCGAGCAGGAACGTCGTCACCCCCTGCCGCAGCGCGGCCCGCTGCACCATCGGGTCGAAGACGGCCGCGTCGCCGTGGACGTGGCAGTCGACGAACCCCGGCGCGACGAACCGGCCGCTCGCGTCGATCTCCGTCGCCGCCTCGGCGGTCTCCAGCCGGCCCACGGCCGCGACGCGGTCGCCGCTCACCGCCACGTCAGCCCGGAACGGCGGGGCGCCCGTGCCGTCGAGCACCCTGCCGCCCCGGATGATCACGTCGAAGCTCACCCCAGGATTCAATCAGAGGAGTACGACCGGCGCTGGCCGCAGTCCGCCCTCCTGTAGACAGGGTGCTCGGCCAGCAGGTCGCGGGCCTGCGCGCGGGCCAGGTTCCAGCCGTTCCAGGGGTCCGGCCGGTCCAGCTCGTTGGCCTCGACCACGTCGGCCAGCACGCAGCTCCGCTGCGGCTCCGGCAGCCGGTCGAGCGCCGGCACCGCCTCCGCGCCGAGATCGCCCAGGTAGTCGGAGTCCAGGTTGGCGACGCCACGCACCTCGACCTGCGTGGCCGCGACCCGCAGATCCGGGTTGACCAGCGCGAACGCGCCCAGTCCCAGCCCCGTCACCAGCACGATCGTCCGCGGCAGCCAGCCAGAGCCGCGCCCCGTCAGGCGGGCCGCCCCGGCCAGCAGCACCAGCGCGAACACCGCCCCCAGCCACCAGACCGTGGCCTGCACCGACAGCCGCAGCCGGGACAGGCCGTAGGCGTCGGTGTAGAGGCTCATCCGGTGCAGGGCCGAGGCCAGCACCACCATGGTCAGGGCGCAGAGCACGCCCAGCAGCCCGGCCAGCACCCAGCGCTCCCGCCGCCCGGTCCGCAGCAGCCCGGCCGCCGCCGCCACGATGCCGAGCACGAACACGCTCACCACGACGAGCTGGAAGAAGCCCTGCCTGGCGTACTCGGCGTAGGTCAGCCCGGCCGTCCGCAGCACCAGCGTGTCGCCGCCGAACAGCGCCGTGATCTGCACCGCCACGAACGACGCGAACAGCAGGTTGACCGCCGTCAGCGGCACCAGCCACACGCTCCTGCTCACCGCGAACTTCCGCTCCGGGCCCACCGGATCGTTCACGGGCCGCAACGCGACCAGCACCACGGCCGCCAGCAGCACGGCGAACAGCGCGAACAGCACGATCCGCCCCGGTAGGGACTCCGCCCATGCGGGGGCGGCCATCAGGCGTTCGGCGTACGAGGCGAACACCGCGTCCGCCGAGGCGAACAACAACCCGAACACCAGCAGCAGCACCGCCGTGATCCCGAGCGCCGCCACCGTCGGCAGCACCCGCCGCCGGGCCGTCAGCTTCTTCAACGGCCCGGCCAGGAACCACGGCACCGGGCCCAGCGCCAGCAGCACCGACAGACCGCCCCTCAGCACGCCGAGCCAGCCGGCCCCGGCCCCCGACACCGCCAGCGCGCCCAGCCCGGCCCCCGCCATGAGCAGGATCCCCACCAGCCAGTCGGCGTCCCGCACCGCCGCCATCGAGATCAGCCCGTACGCGGTGAGCCCGAACGCCACCGTCCACGGCGTCATCCGCCTGGCCACGGCCGGCAACGCCGCCGCGCCGAGCACCATCGACACGAGCACGATTCCCAGCCCGACCTGCGCCTCCGGCAACGCCACGGCCGCGAACACCCCGCCCCCACCGGCCGCCGGCAACAGCCAGCGCGGCGGCGTGGGCAACTCGGGCCTCGGAAACAACGGCGGCGGCACGTACGACGGCGGCCCGTAACCCGGCGGCCCGTACGAAGGCGGCCCATACCCCGCCGGCCCCCGCCCCGCCGGCACACCCGGCGCCTGCCCCACCGCCACCCCATCCCACAACACCGGCACCGCAGGATGCGGACCGGGCACCCCCACCGGCTGCCCGGGGGCCTGGCCAACGGGCCTCGGGGGGGCCGCCGCCGCCGTGGACTGGGCGACATGCGCGGGCTGCGCGGGCGGCGTGGCATGCGCGGGCCGCGCGGCATGCCTGGACGACGCGGCTTCCGTGGCATTCGCGGGCGACGCCGCTTCCGCGGGGGACGTGGACTGCGCAGCAACTGTGGCATCCGTCGCGGATGTGACGATACCCGCCGCTGTGGGCAACGTCGCTTCCGTGACCTGCGTCGCCGATGGCGCCTGGGAAGGGCTGGGCGTCGTGGAGGTGCCCGTGGTCGGCTCCGCGTCAGGCGTCACGGCTGCGCCCGGCGTCGCCGCTGTGCCTGGCGTCATGGCCGCGCCCGGCGTCGCAGCTGTGGCCGGCGTCGCAGTGGGACCACTTTGCGGCTTTTGTTCCCCGGGTGTCGCCGCGGGATCCGTCGGTTGTCCCTCTGTGCTCATCGCAGCCCCGCTTTCCTGTCCCGTATAGGTGATCGGTCGCGGCAGGTGGGCCGGCCGCGCCGCATGAGCCATCTGGTACGCCAGCACCGCCGCCCGCCGGGCCGAGCCCGCGCCCAGGGCCGCGCCGAACGCGCCCACCCCCGCCGTGCACAGGACGAGCGTGACGAGCGCCAGCCCGTCCGAGACGACCACGCTGACGAACACGGCGGCGAACATCCCGAGCAGGAGGCCGACCATGATCCCGACGACCCCGCCGCCGATCACCCGCACCAGCCCCGAGCCCGGCGACGGCACGGGCACCCCCGCTCCCGGACCAGGAGCTCCGGCCCCCGCCGCAGCGGGCATCCGGCCCTCGGCCGCGGGCTCCCGCACGGGTTCGCCCCCTTCGACCGCAAGGGGCGCAGCCCCGGTCTCGGCCTCGGCTTCGGCCAAAGGAGGAAGGCCGTCCACCAGCACGGGAGAGTCCTGAGCCGCCTCCGGCATCGCCCTCCCCGGTAACTCGACGACCATGCGGCACCCCGCCCCCTCGTCGATCCGCACCGCTCCCCCGTGCAGCTCGACGATCTCCTTCACGATGGCCAGCCCGAGCCCGGCCCCGCCGGAGTCGGCGGCCCGCCCGGAGTCCAGGCGCGAGAACCGTTCGAACACCCGCCCCCGCTCCGCCTCCGGGATGCCGGGCCCGTGGTCGGCTACGGCGACCCGTACGCCGGCCCCGTGCGCGGCCCCGCTGACGGTGACCACCCCGCCGGGCGGGCTGTGCCGTACGGCGTTGTCCAGGAGGTTCGCGAGGACCTGCGCGAGCAGGTCGGGGTCGGCCCGCACCACCAGTCCCGCCGGCACCTCGGCGCGGATCGCGACGTCCTCCCTGGCCAGCCCGGCCTCGCGTACGGCCTGGTCGACGAGCGGCGCGAGGGTGACGGCCTCGGCCTCGATGAGCCGCGCCCCGCTGTCCAGCCTGGACAGGTCGAGGAGTTGCGCGACGAGGCGGCCGAGCCGTTCGGTCTGGGCGAGCGCGGTGGCCATGGTGACGGGGTCGGGCGCGGAGACGCCGTCCACGACGTTCTCCAGGACGGCGCGCAGGCCGGTGATGGGCGTGCGCAGCTCGTGGCTCACGTTGGCGACCAGCTCGCGCCGCTGGCGGTCCACCTCGCCGAGGTCGGCCGCCATGGCGTTGAACGCCCTGGCCAGCTCGCCCACCTCGTCGCGTGAGGTGGCGCTGACCCGCAGCTTGTAGTGGCCCTTGGCGATGGTCTGGGCGGCGCGGGCCATCTGGCGCAGCGGCTTGGTCATCCCCATGGCGAGGAGCTGCACCATGATCAGCGCCAGCACGACGGCGACCGCGATGCGCACCTCGCGCGACAGCCCCGAGTTGATCCCGACCTCGTTGACGACGAAGGCGGTGCCGACGGCGAGCACGATGACGATGCCGAGTTTGACCTTGATCCGGCCCAGGAAGTCGAGCGGCCTCATCGGCGTACCAGGGCGTAGCCGACGCCGTGCACGGTCCGTACGACGTCGGGGCCGAGCTTGCGGCGCAACGCCCGTACGTGGCTGTCGACCGTCCTGGTGGCGGCGGCCTCGGAGAAGCCCCACACGTCCGACAGCAGCCGGTCGCGCTCGAAGACCTGTCCCGGCCGCTCGGCGAGCCGCCGCAGCAGGTCGAACTCGGTACGGGTGAGCTGCGCCTCGCTGCCGCGCACGAACACCCGGCGCGCGGCGGTGTCGATCTCGACCTCGCCCACCCTAATCACGGTGTCCTCGGCGGCGAGCTGGGCGGCGCGCTCCACCCGGCGCAGCAGCGCGTGGATGCGCGCGACGAGCTCGCGCATGCTGAACGGCTTGGCCAGGTAGTCGTCGGCCCCGACGCCCAGCCCGACCAGGACGTCGGTCTCGTCGCCGAGCGCGGTCAGCATGAGCACGGGCACCGGCCGGGCGGCCTGCATGCGCCGGCACACCTCCAGCCCGTCCAGGCCGGGCAGGAGCCGGTCGAGGATCACCAGGTCGGGCTCGGCCCTCGCGTACTGGACGAGGGCGTCCTGCCCGTCGCCCGCCACCCGGACGTCGAACCCCTCGGCGGCCAGGCGGTTCCGTACGGCCAGGGCGATCGTCCGGTCGTCCTCCACCACGAGAATGCGTCGCTGCTCTGCCACGTACGGAAGCGTAGAAGCGGGCTGTGCAGACCACACCTCCTTAAGCGTGCACATACAGTGCAGACTTGGCAGGTGACCATCGCCGCTTACCTCGGCCGCATCGGCCTGCCCCACCTGCTCGGCGCGCCCCCCACCGCCGAGAACCTGCGCGCTCTGCACGCCGCGCACGTAGAGAAGGTCGCCTACGAGGCTCTGGAGATCTGGCTCGACCGTCCCACGTCCGTCGACCCCGCCGAGTCGGTCGCGCGCATCCTGCGCGGCCGGGGCGGCTACTGCTTCCATCTGAACGGCGCGTTCCACTCCCTCCTGACGGCGCTCGGCTACGACGTGACCCGGCACGTCGGCGGCGTGCAGTCGCCCGGCGACGAGCCGAACGTCGGCGCCAACCATCTGGTGCTCACGGCCCGCGGCCTGCCCTCGCCGGAGAATCCGGGCGGCGAGTGGCTGGTGGACGTGGGGCTCGGCGACGCCCTGCACGAGCCGCTGCCGCTGGTGGCGGGCGTCTACCGGCAGGGGCCGTTCACGTACGGGCTGCGCGCGTCGGAGGTCGCGCCCGGCGGCTGGCGGCTCGACCACGATCCGCGTGGCTCGTTCCTGGGGATGGACTTCGGTCCTGCTTCGGCGGAGATGTCCGCGTTCGACGAACAGCACCACCATTTGACGACGTCGCCGGAGTCGGGGTTCGTCCGGGTGTGCTCGGTGTCGCGGCGCGACGGGTCGGGCGTGGACCAGCTGCGCGGGCTGACGTTGTCCAGGATCGGCTCGTCCGGGACCGGCGCGGGCGCGCATGAGCTCACCCTCGACACCGCGCGCGACTACTTCGCGGCCCTCGCCGACGTCTTCGTCCTGCCGCTCGACGACGTCGGCGCGGAGGAGAAGGACCGGCTGTGGCGCAGGCTGCACGGCGCGCACGAGGCCTGGCTGGCCGGCCGGGCGACGTGACGGCCAGGAGCGGAAGGGTGCGGGGCTGGATGGTTCCGGGCGGACGTGGAGGTTGTCGTGCACCTGGACATGGGAGGGCCCCGGAGGCTGGCCGGTCGTTACCGCCTGCTCGATCCCTCGGCGACGGGCCCTGAGCGCCCGGCCTTCGACGAGTCCGGCCGCCGTGAGGTGACGGTCAGGGAGCTGCGCCTGCCGGCCGAGCTGCGCGCGGCGGCGCTGCACCGGGCGCGGGCGGCGGCGGCGCTGCGGCATCCGTCGATCGTGCGGGTGCTCGACGCGGTGACGCAGGACGACGCGCCCTGGCTGGTCATGGAGCCCGTCGCGGGGACGACGCTGGCGTCCGCGGTGGGTTCGCGCGGGCCTCTGCCTGTGCTGCAGGCGGCCAGGGCGGGGGTGGGCGTGCTGGCGGCGCTGACGGCCGCGCACGCGGCGTCGTACGTGCACGGCAACGTCGAGCCCGGCCACGTGCTGCTGACGGCGGAGGGCCGGGCGATGCTGACCGGGTTCGGGCTGCCCAGCCGGAGTACCTGGCCGTCGGCCGACCTGTGGTCGCTCGGGGCGACGCTGCACTTCGCGGTCGAGGGCCGTCCGCCCGGCGCGTCACCGGCGGCCGGTCCTGAGCCGTTCAGGTCGCTGGTCAGGGCGATGCTGAACCCGTCGGGCCCGCCTCCGGTGGAGGTGATCCGCGAGACGCTGGAGCGGCTGGCCGTGGACCGGCCGCTGGACCGGCTCATCGAGGTGCTCGGGCCGCTGCCGCGCGCCGAGGTGGCGGCGATCGGCCTGGCGGTGGCGGACCGGCTGCGCCAGGGGCAGGGGCCGCACGGCGGGGTGCACCCCGGGAACGTTCTAGTGGACGACCGAGGCCGGGCGACGCTGCTGCCGTCCGTGCGGTCGGGGACGCCGCCCGCGTACGCGCCGCCGGAGGGCGGGCTCAGCCCGGAGGCCGACCTGTGGTCACTCGGGGCCACGCTGTACGCCGCGCTGGAGGGCCGGCCGCCCGCGCCCGGCGCGCCGATGACGCGGGCAGGGGCGCTGGGTCCGCTGCTGTTCGGGCTGCTGTCGCCCGATCCTGCGGCGCGGCCGTCGCTGGAGGAGGTCGCCACCGGGCTGAGCGCGATCGGCCGGTGAAAGCAATCCGGCACTTCGGGCAATCAGCGGTGACCGTTTTCCCCGGACCGGACGGAGAACCGCGCGTGACCCCAGCACGAACGCCGACGAGGCCGCCCGTATGAACGCCCCCACTCATCCAGGGCTGGACCTGGACCAGATCTTCGACACGTACTTCCCCGAGATCCACCGCTACATCGCCCGGCGGCTCTCCAGGGACGACGCCGACGACCTGGCGGGCGAGGTCTTCCTCGTCGCCGCCGAGGGCGGATACGAACCGTCGCGCGGCGACGTCAAACCGTGGCTGTACGGCATCGCCACCAAGCTCATCTCCAGACACCACCGCAGCGAGGTCCGCCGATGGAGGGCGCTCAGCCGGACGGTGGAGCGCGAGGCGCACAGCCACGAGGACACGACGCTCGCGCGGGTCACGGCCGGCGCGCTCACCGGCAGGCTCGCGGGGGCGCTTGCCAGGCTGAACAGGGGTGACCGGGACGTGGTGCTGCTGGTGGCGCTGGGCGGCTTCACCCACCAGGAGGTCGCGACCGCCCTGGAGATCCCGTACGGCACCGTCGCGTCCCGGCTGAGCCGGGCACGCAAGCGCCTTCGCCTGGCGCTGGGCGACGTCAACCCGCTGAAGGAGAGCCACGATGGATGAGATCACCCTGCTCGCCCGGGCGATCCCCGACGAGCCGCCGCCTTCGGCCGAGACCGTGGCCCGCGCGCGGGCGCGCCTGGCCACCCGCCACGCCGCGACACGTCGGGTCCGCCCGCGCTGGGGTTGGGGCTGGACGGCGGGGGCCGCCCTCGCCACCACGGCGGTCGTCATGGCCGTCGTCATGTCGGTGTCGAACCTGACCGGCGTCACCGGCCCCGCGTCCCCGCCCTCGCCCCCGCCGGCCTTCGAGGAGCCGCCCCACGCCTACAAGGGGCTGAACCGCCTGGCGGCGACGGCGGCGCCGCGGTCGGCGACGAAGGAGCGTATCCGCTTCCGTCCCACGAGCGAGAACGTCAAGCTCGTGATCTTCTGCCAGGAGCCCGGCTCGATCTTCTACACCCAGGAGGGAACGAGCGGCGCCGGCGGCACCTGCGGCCCCGACGGCGGGCTCAGCATGCTCGCGGACAAGGCGTACGAGCCGGGCTGGCTCGGCCGCGACCACGAGATCACGGTCTGGGTCTTCCCCCCTGACGCCCCCATCGTGCGCGGACGCGGCGCGTGCGCGTCGAAGGACGCGTGCGAGGGAAAGCACGAGCTGTCCGGCCCGAAGGCGGCCGACCGGCTGGCCGCCGAACTCGGCGAGCGTCCCGGGGCCTGGTCGGTCGCGGCGTACGACACAGACTGACCTCTTCGCGATATATCGCGAAGGGGAACCACCGGGGTGTCCCGCTCGTTGGATCGGCGACGCAGAATATGAGGAGAGGCGGGGCGTGCGCTCCGCGTTCGGAGGAAGAGCATGTCGCCAATCCAGAAATACGCCATCGGCGCGGGCATCGCCGTCCTGGTCTCACTGTTCATCTCGAAGTGGGTCGCCCTGGCGGTGGTGCTGCTCGTGGTCGGCGGTCCGGTGGTCGGCTACCTGATGCTCGACCCCTCGCAGCGCGAGCGGCTGAAGAGGTCGCGCCGGCGCGGGATCGGCCGCTGAGCCCCGGCCGGCGGGGGCCGATCCCGCAGGGGACTCAGGCCTCCGCCGCGGCCGGCGCGGCCGACTGGACGCGCTCGGTCACCTTGCGTTCGATGAAGAAGGACAGGAAGGGCACGGTGCCGCCGAGCATGACGCCCAGCATGTAGGGCCACGACCAGCGCGCCTTCATGCCGAGGTTCATGACCGCGACCAGATAGAGCATGTAGAGCCCGCCATGGATCGGCGCGGTGATCTTCGACAGGGTGGGATTGCCGAAGCCGTAGCGCAGCACCATGGCGGCGCACAGGATGAGCAGCATGCAGCCGACGACGTAGGCGAGCACCCGGAAGGGCTTCAGAGCCGATTCCACGTTTTAACCTTCCAGAGCCATCTCAGGGGATTTGCCACGATCTCGATCCGTCCGTACGGCATCCCGTACGAAGTGGAACCACATGAAAACGGCGAACCCTGCAAAGATCCACCAGTTAGCGGCATAAGCCAGATTACGCCAGGTCATCGCACCCTCGGTCGCCGGCGGCGAGATCGCGACCTGCGTCAGCGAGCCCGACGGCGGCTGCGCGACCACGAAGCCGGGCCGCACCTTCTGACCGGCCCACAGGTTGACCAGCTCGCCCGTGGAGACCGTCTGCACCTGCCCGGCGGGCAGGGCCTCGGCGCGCCGCTGCACGCTGTCGGTGCCCTGCTGCGGGCTCAGCCGGCCGGCCACCGCGACCCGGCCCTGCGGCACGTCGGCCGCCGCCGGGTCGTCGCTCCTCGCCACCCAGCCCCGCACGACCGGCATCAGCGTGCCATCGTCGAGCCGGAGCGGCGTGAGCACCCAGTAGCCGTCGTCCTGTGAGGCCTTGCCGCCCGGCGCGTCCACGTCGGGACGGCGGTCGGCCACGAGGAGCTGGCGGGCGGGGTCGTAGGAGCCCTCGGCCGTCACCCTGCGCCCGACGACGTCGCCGGCGAGCTGGGCGGCCAGGGGGGCGAGCGTGGCGGCGGGCACCGGCGCGGGGTCGGCGGCGGCGCGCGGCCGGCCCGACTCCTCGAAAACCCCGAGCTGCCAGCGCCCGAGGAAGATGAACGCGATCAGGACCCCGATCGTGAGCAGGTGCAACCCGACGAGGCGGGGCGAGAGAAGGGTCCTGAGCATGCTTACAAGCTATCCGCCGGGAGGGGCGGTCCCGTCATGGGCCCACCCCGAGGATTCGCGCAAAAAGCCGCAAACGGCACAGCCGTTGCCGCTAGGCTTGCGCCCATGTCTGACCAGCATATCGACCCCGCGGGCAACACCCAGGCTTTCCGCGCCTTCGCGAACGCGCGTGAGCAGGAGGCCGAGACCACGCCCAAGAAGTCGCCCCTGCTGCCCATCATCGCGGTGGTCGCGGCGATCGTGATCATCGGCGTCGCCGCCTTCCTGTTCCTCCGGTAGGGCAACCGCCGGCAAGGCCGACCCGCCGCGACGCCGTGGCGGGTTTTCGCCATTCCCTGAAGGCCCCTATATGACCTACATTGGACAGAGCGTCCAATAGGAGGTTCGCGTGGGTGAGCAGCCAGGGATCGTCATCGTCGGCTCCGGCTTCGCCGGGATCTGCATGGCCGTGAAGCTGAAGGAAGCCGGATACCACGACTTCGTCATCCTGGAGAAGGCCGGCGAACCGGGCGGGACCTGGCGCGACAACACCTATCCCGGCTGCGCCTGCGACGTCCCGTCCCACATGTACTCCTTCTCCTTCGACCTCAATCCCGGCTGGTCACGGATGTTCGCCCCGCAGGAGGAGATCCAGCGCTATCTGCGCGCGTGCGCCGACAAGTACGGCGTCACCCCGCACATCCGCCACGGCAAGACCGTCACGGCCCTGGAGTACGACGACGAGCGCCGCTCCTGGTCGGTGACCACGGGCGACGGGGAGACGTTGCGGGCCAACGCGGTGGTGTCCGCGATCGGCGCCCTCCACATCCCGAAATATCCAGATATACCGGGGCGGGAGGTGTTCACCGGCCCCGCCTTCCACTCCGCCACCTGGGACCACTCCACCGACCTGACCGGCAAGCGCGTCGCCGTCATCGGCACCGGCGCCTCCGCCGTCCAGTTCGTCCCCCAGATCGCGCCGCGCGCCGCCCACCTGACGGTCTTCCAGCGCACTCCCCCGTGGCTGCACCCCAAGCCCGACTTCGCCTTCTCCCCGCGCGCCCGGCGGCTGCTCCGCCTGCCCGGCGCGGCCAGGGCCCTGCGGTACGGCATCTACTGGGCGCTGGAGAGCAGGGCGCTCGGCTTCGCCGTCCACCCGCGCCTCATGAAGGCCCACGAGCGGATGGCGCTGCGCCACCTGGAGAGGCAGGTCCCCGACCCGGAGCTGCGCCGCGCCCTCACCCCCGACTACACGATCGGCTGCAAGCGCGTCCTCATCTCCAGCGACTACTATCCGGCCCTGACCAGGGACAACGTCTCCCTGGTCACCGACCCGCTCACCGAGATCCGCGAGCGTTCCCTGGTGGACGCCACCGGCCGCGAGCACCCGGCCGACGTCATCGTGCACGGCACCGGGTTCAAGGTCGTGGACGCCCTCACCGAGCAGAACATCCTCGGCCGCGGCGGCCTCAGCATCCAGGACGCGTGGAAGGACGGCGTCGAGGCGTACCACGGCATCGCCGCCTCCGGCTTCCCCAACCTGTTCTTCCTGCTCGGCCCCAACACCGGCCTCGGGCACAACTCGGTCGTCTTCATGATCGAGTCACAGGCGAAGTACGTCGTCGAGTGCCTGCGCCTGCTGTCGAGGACCCGGGCGAGGGCCCTCGACGTGCGCCAGGAGGCGCAGGCGGCCTTCAACCGCCGCCTGCGCGCCCGCCTCGACCCCCTGGTGTGGAACGCCGGCGGCTGCCGCTCCTGGTATCTCGACGAGCACGGCGTCAACCGGACGATCTGGCCGGGCTTCACCTTCGAGTACTGGGCGCGTACGAGAAGGGTGAAGCCCGAGGACTACGAGCTCATCTACCAGACCTGACCACCATCGCGCTGCCGCCGCCGCGCCGGCTCGGCTCGGCCACGGCCTGGACCTTGTCCCGCCCGAGGAACTCCAGCCCCGTGGCCGCGCCGATCTCCGGGTTGAGGACGAACTGGTGCCCGCGGGCCTCCAGCTCGGCGCGGTAGGCGTCGAGGAACGCCTGCTCGGCCTGCGTCTGCGCGGTGTTGCGCTGGGTGGCGCGGGGCGCGGCGAGCGCGGCCGGCAGGTCCATGCCGAAGTCGTACCGGTTGAGCAGGATCTGCAGCACGGTCGTGATGATCGTCGAACCGCCGGGCGAGCCGAGCGCCAGCACCGGCTTGCCGCCCTTGAGCACCACCGTGGGCGCCATCGACGAGCGGGGCCGCTTGCCGGGGCCCGGCAGGTTGGGGTCGCCGGGGGCGGGGCCGAAGGTGAAGTCGGTCAGCTCGTTGTTGAGCAGCACGCCGCGGCCCGGCACGACGATGCCGTTGCCGCCGGTGGACTCGATGGTGAGGTTGTAGGCGACGACGTTG
Source organism: Nonomuraea sp. LP-02 (assembly GCF_036289125.1). Taxonomy (NCBI): domain Bacteria; kingdom Bacillati; phylum Actinomycetota; class Actinomycetes; order Streptosporangiales; family Streptosporangiaceae; genus Nonomuraea; species Nonomuraea sp. LP-02. Next base: position 5,026,023 of record NZ_JAXCLK010000001.1, read on the forward strand.
CCCCATCGGTCGGCCACGACCAGGTGCGTGGTCTCAGGGCCCTCCTTGGCGGTCGGGGCGGCGGTGCCGGTGGGCTGGGCGCAGGGGCCGTACGAGCCGTCGGGGACGCCGGGCGCGACGGGGCTGGTGAGCGCCCGGTCGCCGATCAGGCAGGCGCGTTCCTTGGCGAAGCCGTCGGACAGCAGCTCCTTCAGCGGCACGCCGGGGATGTCGCCGACGTAGGCGTTGCGGTCGGCGAACGCCAGCCTGGACGCCTCCAGGTACTCGTGCACGCCCACCTGCGGCAGAGCCTGCAGGATGTTGAGCGCCTCGCCGACGGTGGAGCCGCCGGACGACGGCGGCGCCATGCCGTACACGTCGAGGCCCTTGTAGGAGACCTTCGTGGGCTCGCGGAGCAGGGCCCGGTAGGCGGTCAGGTCCGACAGCTCCATCAGGCCGGGCCGGACGTTGCGGGTGCTGCCCGGGGTGACCGGCGGGCGCTTGACGGTGGCCACGATCTCCGCGCCGAGCCGGCCGCCGTAGAGCCAGCCGGGGCCGCGTCTGCCCAGCTCACGGTAGGTCTCGGCGAGCTCGGGGTTGCGGAAGACCGAGCCGACGGGCGGCGGCGCGCCGTTCGGCAGGTAGAGCTTGGCGGTGGAGGTGAAGTCCTTGAAGCGGGCGGCGTTGGCGGCGGTCTGGTCGTAGAAGGTCTGGTCCACGACGAAGCCCTTGGAGGCCACCTCGATCGCGGGCTGGAGCGCCTGCCGGAGCGAGAGCGTGCCGAAGCGGCGCAGGGCGAGGTCCCAGGTGGCGACGGTGCCGGGCACGCCCGCCGACAGGCCGCTGGTGACGCCCTCCTCGAACGGGATGCCCTCGAACGAGCTCGCGGTCATCGCCTTGGGCGCCGTCTCCCGGCCGTCCACGGTGTGGACCTTGCGGCGGGCGGCGTCGTAGTAGACGAGGAAACCGCCGCCGGTCGGCCCGGCCGAGTACGGCTCCGTGACGCCCAGGACCGCCCCGGCGGCCACGGCCGCGTCCACGGCGTTGCCGCCTCTCCGCAGCACGGAGATGGCGGCCTTGGTCGCGTCGAGGTCGACGGTGGCGACGGCGCCGCCGTACCCCTCGGCGACCGGGACCTTCTGCTGGGGCTCTGCGGGCGCGGCCACGGCGGGGGCGGCCGGGACGAACGCGATGAGTACTGCTGCTGCGGGAAGGAGCACTGGTCGCATGTTCCCCACGTAACACCAGCTACGCCTGTCGCGGTAGGGCCCCCTGCGACTGCGGGGTGATGCGCAGGTCAGAGCGGTCATCTAGCGTTGGAGCGTGCGTTCGAAGTCCGGTTTCGCCCCTTACCTCGCCCTCATCACGGCCGTCTTCCAGATCGTGCTGTCGCAGGGGGCGTCCTACGGGCAGCGCGCGTTCAGGGCGCCGCTCGACCCGTGGGCGTACGCGCTGCTGCTGGTCGGGCCGCTGATGATCGCGCTGCACCGCAGATATCCGGTCCCCACGGCCGTGGTCACGTTCGCGGCCGTCTTCCTCTACATCGGGGGCGGCTACCCCTACGGCGGGGTGTTCATCTCGCCGATCGTCATGCTGTTCCAGCTCGTCGGGCGGGGGCGCCGGCCGGCCGCGTGGATCCTCGCCGCGGTGTCGCTGGCGGCCTTCATCGCCTACGCGTGGACGACGAGCCAGCCGCAGCGGGGGCTCTTCCACGACCTCGCGGTCTCCTCGTTCATCCTGCTCACGATGGTCGCGGCCGAGCTGGTCAGGATCGCCCGCGAGCGCCGCGCCCAGCAGCAGCGGGCGGCCGAGGAGGAGAGCCGGCGCCAGGCCAGCGAGGAGCGGCTGGTCATGGCGCAGGAGCTGCACGACGTGCTGGCGCACAACATCTCGCTCATCCACGTGCAGGCCGCGACCGCGCTGCACCTCATCGACGACCATCCGGAGCAGGCCAGGACGGCCCTCGCCACCATCAAGGCCGCCTCCAAGGAGGTGCTGGGCGAGATGCGCGGGGTGCTCGACGTGCTGCGCGAGGGCGCGCCGCGCTCCCCCACGGCCGGGCTCGACCGGCTGGAGGAGCTGATCGGGCGCTCCGGGCTGGAGGTGGAGCTGGAGCGGGTCGGCTCGCGCCCGCTGCCGCCAGCGGTGGAACGGGCCGCGTACCGGATCGTGCAGGAGTCGCTGACGAACGCCGCCCGCCACGCCCCCGGCTCGGCCGTCACCGTGCGGCTGGAGTACGGCGGGCGCGAGCTGGCCATCCGGGTGAGCGACACCGGTGCGACCGAGCCTGGCGTGCTGTCCGGCTCGGGCAGCGGCAACGGCATCCCCGGCATGCGCGAGCGGGCCGCCGCGCTCGGCGGCTCGCTCGTCGCCGCCCCCACAGGAACGGGCTTCCAGGTGGAGGCCCGGCTGCCCCTACCCGAGGAGACGACCCCATGATCAAGGTGCTGCTGGCCGACGACCAGGCGCTGGTCCGCGCGGGCTTCAAGGCGCTGCTCGACGCCCAGCCGGACATGACCGTGGTGGCCGAGGCCGGCGACGGGGCCGAGGCGGTGCGGCTGTCGGAGCGGCACGGCCCGGACGTGGTCCTCATGGACATCCGGATGCCCGGCACCGACGGCCTGACCGCCACCCGGCAGATGCCCGAGGGGCCGCGGATCATCATCCTGACCACGTTCGAGCTGGACGAGTACGTCTTCGAGGCCCTGCGCAGCGGCGCCAGCGGCTTCCTGGTCAAGGACACCGAGCCCGCCGAGCTCATCCAGGCCGTCCGCGTGGTCGCGGCCGGTGAGGCGCTGCTGTCGCCCAGCGTGACCCGCCGCCTGATCGCCGAGTACGCCAGCCGCGCCAAGGAGCCGGTCGCCGCCGGCGGCCTCGACCAGCTCACCGAACGCGAACGGGAGGTGCTGGCCCTGGTCGGCACCGGCATGACGAACGACGAGATCGCCGCCAAGCTCTTCATGTCGCCGGCCACGGCGAAGACCCACGTGAGCCGGACGATGATGAAGCTGCACGCCCGCGACCGGGCGCAACTCGTCGTCATCGCCTACGAGTCGGGCCTGGTGCGGCCCGGCTGGCTTTGAAATCAGTTGATCCACTCGACGGTCCCAGGGCATCGTCGGAGCATGCGGCGCTCCTATGACGATCTGGTCCACGAGGCGAGCACGGTCTCCGTGGACGGCTGGGACTTCTCCTGGCTCGACGGCCGGGCCACCGAGGAACGACCTTCCTGGGGCTACTCCCGGCTGCTCGCCGGGCGGATGGCGGCCGCGCGGGCCGCGCTCGACCTGCAGACCGGCGGCGGCGAGGTGCTGGCCGGGGTGCCCACCCTGCCGCCGGTGACCGTGGCCACCGAGTCCTGGCCGCCCAATCTGAAGCTGGCCGCCTCCCGGCTGCGCCCGCGCGGGGCCTGGGTGGTGGCCGCCGCCGACGACGGCCCGCGCCTGCCGTTCGCCGACGGCCTGTTCGACCTGGTGACCAGCCGGCATCCGGTGCACACGCAGTGGGCGGAGATCGCCCGGGTGCTGCGCCCCGGCGGGTCCTACTTCTCGCAGCAGGTCGGGCCGCGCACCGTCGGGGAGCTGACCGAGTGGTTCCTCGGCCCGTACGACAGCTGGACGCGCGAGCCGGCGCGGGCCAGGGAGGAGGCCGAGGCCGCCGGCCTGGAGGTCGTCGACCTGCGGAGCGAACGGCTGCGCATGGAGTTCGGCGACATCGGCGCGGTGATCTACTTCCTGCGCAAGGTGATCTGGATCGTGCCGGGCTTCTCGCCCGAGCGGTACGCCGACAAGCTGCGCGCCCTGCATGACCGCATCGAGGCCGAGGGCCCGTTCGTCGCCCATTCCGCCCGGTTCCTCATCGAGGCGCGTAAACCTTAAACGTTACGAACCGTACGACATCTGTCACTGGCCGCGTCCGCCGGGCCGGATTACCGTACGGGTATGAGCGCCCAGGCCGCCGCCCTGCTCGCCGGCGGGGTGGCCGCGGGTCTGGTGGCGGGCACCGCGACGTGCGCCGCCACCCAGGGCGGCCTGCTCGTGGGCCTGGTCGGCCGGGGCGGCGACCGGGCCGCGGTCGGATGGTTCCTGGCCGGGCGGCTGGCCTCGTACACCGTGGCCGGAGCGCTGCTCGGGCTGCTCGGCTCGGCCGTCAGCCTGCCGCCGCCGGCGCGCGCGGCGCTGCTCGTCGCGGCGGGCGCCGTGGTGGTCGGGTTCGCGGTCCGGATGTTGCGGCGCGGGCACTGCGCCACAGAGGACGGCGGCGAGGTCCCCCGGCTCAAGGCGCCGCTGCTCGGCGCGGCCACGATCCTCGTGCCGTGCGGGATGACGCTCGGCGTGGAGATGATCGCCGTCTCCAGCGGCTCGCCGCCGGCCGGGGCGGCGGCCATGGCGGGGTTCGTGCTCGGCAGCGCGCCCGCGTTCGCGCTGCTCGGCTACGTCCTGCGGCGCGTCTCCCGCACCCGGCTGTCCAGGGTCGCCGGAGTGATCGCGATCGCCGCCGGGGTGTGGACCGCCGGGACCGGGCTCAACCTGGCCGGCTGGCTGCCCTCCGCCGCCCCGGCGGCCGGCTCCACGGTGAGACCCACCGGCCCCGCCGCCGTGACCGTGTGGGCCACGCGCACCGGCTACCGCCCGTTCACGGTGACGGTCCCCGCGGGCGTGCCGGTCGAGATCGACTTCAGGGTGGCCGAGCCGGGCTGCACCGGCACCGTCGTCATCGCCGGTCGCGACGTCGCGCTCCCCGCCACCGTCCGCCTGCCGCCGCAGCCGCCCGGCACGCTCCGCTACGCCTGCGGCATGGGCATGTTCACCGGTTTTCTCGACTTCCGGTGACACCAGCCGCGCGTTGTCGGCGATTACGGTTCGCGATCGGGCGATCACGTGCCACCCTGTGGCCTATGTCCTGGCAAGGAGAGGTGGCGGCGCCCGCCGTACCGGCGCCGCGGATGGGCGAGGAGCCCGAGCTGCTGACCGCCGCGTGCACGGGCGACCCGCAGGCCGCGCACCGGCTCGGCAAGCTCTACGCCCAGCACGGCGACCGCGTGTCCGCCAAGCACTGGTGGGAGCTGGCCGCCGCGGGCGGCAACGTCGACAGCGCCTTCAACCTCGGCATCTGGCACGAGAAGCACGGCAGCCTGGTGGAGGCCGTCACCTGGTACGAATCCGCCGCCCTCGCCGGCGACGCCGAGGCCGCGGCCAACCTGGCGACGTTGCTGCTGGAGCAGCGGGGCGACGTCGAGACCGCCCGGCGCTGGTACGAGAGCGCCGCCAGGGGTGGCTCCCGCGTGGCCGCCCGCCGCCTGGCGCTGGTCTGCGAGGACGCCGGAGAGCAGGCCGCGGCGCGCGAGTGGCACCGCAGGGCGGCGGCGGCCGGCGACACGGCCTCCGCCCACGACCTCGGCTTCCTGGCGTACGCGGCGGGCGAGGACGAGGAGACCGTGCACTGGTGGGAGTCCGCCGCGCGGGGCGGGCACGTCGAGTCGGCCTACTGCATGGGCCTCTACCTCGACGCGGGGCGCGACCCCGAGGGCGCCGAGGTCTACTACCGGCTGGCCGCGCGGAGCGAGCACCCGGGCGCGGCCTCCTGGCTGGGCGGCATCGCGCTGTCCCGTGGCGACCTCCGCACCGCGCGGGCCTGGTACGAACGCGCCGCGAACGCCGGCCGGGCCGAGGACCAGCGCATGGCCGGGTTCGTCTGCGTGGAGCTGGGCGACACCGCCTCGGCCGGCCACTGGTTCGGCCGGGCGGCGGCGGGCGGCGACGCCGAGGCCGCCTTCACTTACGGCCTGCTGCTCATCGCCGAGTTCGGCGACCTGGCCGGCGGCCGGCACTGGTTCAGGCAGGCGGCGCAGGCCGGCCACCGCGAGGCGGCGGTCGAGCTGGGCGGGCTGCTGACGGCCTCCGGCGAGCTGGGCGAGGCGCACCAGTGGCTGTCCGACCCGCCGCCGCCCGTCTGGGCCCGTCCCGCCGAGCCGGAGCTGGCCGCGCGGGCCGAGCTGGCCGCCCTCACGACCGGGCGGCGGGGCGGCGAGGCGCTCGACGCGGCCGAGCTGACCGAGATCCTCGCCACCTGGGACCTCATGACCCGGCCGCTGCACGACCATTCCGACGTGGTGAGCTGGCTGGTGCGCCGCACCGCGGCGCACCGCAGCTCGATCGAGCACCTGGCGTCGGTGCGGGGCACGCTGCTGCGGCCGGGCGCCGCGCCGTGGCCGAGCCCGGCGGAGGTCCAGCACGTCCTCGCCACCGCCCGCGACCTGCGCGGGCGGCTCGGGCTGGAGTGACCTGGCGGCGCTAGAGCACCTCGGAGAGCGGCGTGTAGGCCAGGTCGAGCGCCTCGGCGACCGGCTGGTTGGTCAGCAGGCCGGCGTGCGTGTTGAGGCCGGCGGCGAGCGCCTGGTCGGCCCGCAGCGCCTCGCGCCAGCCGAGGTTGGCCAGCTTGACGGCGTACGGCAGGGTCGCGTTGGTCAGGGCGTGGGTGGAGGTGTGGGCCACCGAGCCCGGCATGTTGGCCACGCAGTAGAAGACCGACCCGTGCACCTGGTACGTCGGCTCGGCGTGCGTGGTCGGCCGCGAGTCCTCGAAGCAGCCGCCCTGGTCGATGGCGATGTCCACCAGCACCGAGCCCTGCTTCATGCGGCTGACCAGGTCGTTGGAGACCAGCGTCGGGGCCTTGGCGCCGGGGATCAGCACCGCGCCGATCACCAGGTCGGCCTGCAGGACCTCCTGCTCGATGGCGTACCGGGTGGAGACGAGGGTCTTCAGCCGGCCCTGGTAGATGGCGTCGATCTGGCGGAGCCGGTCGATGTTGGTGTCGAGGACGGTGACCTCGGCGCCCATGCCGACCGCGATCTGGGCGGCGTTCAGCCCGGACACGCCGCCGCCGATGACGACGACCTTGGCCGGGGCCACGCCGGGCACGCCGCCCGGCAGGATGCCGCGCCCGCCGTTGAAGCGCATGAGGTTGTACGCGCCCACCTGCGGGGCGAGCCGCCCGGCGACCTCCGACATCGGGGCGAGCAGCGGCAGGGCGTTGCCGACCTGGACGGTCTCGTACGCGATGCCGGTCGTCCCCGCCGACAGCAGGGCGTCGGTGCACGGCCGGGAGGCCGCGAGGTGCAGGTAGGTGAACAGCACCAGCCCTTCGCGGAGCCGGTGGTATTCCTCCGCGATCGGCTCCTTGACCTTGAGGACCATGTCCGCCTCGGCCCAGACGGCGTCGGCGCCGTCGAGGATCTTCGCGCCGGCGGACAGGTATTCCTCGTCGGTGATGTGCGAGCCGAGGCCAGCACCACTCTGCACCATGACGTCGTGGCCGTTGCGTACCAGCTCGTGGACGCCTGCGGGTGTGACGGCCACGCGGTACTCGTGGTTCTTGACCTCGGCAGGGACGCCGATTTTCATGGCGGTGCATCCTTTCGGGTACCGGCACGCCGTCGTGCCGGGCTGAGGGGTGTCAGATGCGGGCCCACGCCTCGGTGAGGACACCACGAAGGATGGAGCCGATCTCCTCGAACTCCTGCGGACCCGCGATCAGCGGGGGAGCGAGCTGGATGACGGGGTCGCCGCGGTCGTCGGCGCGGCAGTAGAGCCCGGCGTCGAACAGCGCCTTGGACAGGAAGCCGCGCAGCAGCCGCTCGGACTCGGCGGCGTCGAAGGTCTGCTTGGTGGCCTTGTCCTTGACGAGCTCGATGCCCCAGAAGTAGCCGGAGCCGCGCACGTCGCCGACGATGGGCAGGTCGCGCAGGTCGTCGAGGGTCTGGCGGAACAGCGGCTCGTTCCTGGTCACGTGGCCGAGCAGGTCCTCGCGCTCGAAGATGTCGAGGTTGGCGAGGGCGACGGCGGCCGAGACGGGGTGGCCGCCGAAGGTGTAGCCGTGGGCGAACATGGTGTCGCCGTCCTTGAACGGCTCGAACAGCCGCTCGTGCGCGATCATCGCGCCGATGGGAGAGTAGCCGCTGGTCATGCCCTTGGCACAGGTGATGATGTCGGGCACGTAGTCGAACTTCTGGCCGCCGAACATGGTGCCGAGGCGGCCGAAGGCGCAGATGACCTCGTCGGAGACGAGCAGGACGTCGTACTCGTCGCAGATCTCGCGCAGCCGCTGGAAGTAGCCGGGGGGCGGCGGGAAGCAGCCGCCGGCGTTCTGGACGGGCTCGGCGAAGACGGCGGCCACGGTGTCGGGGCCCTCCATCTCGATGGCGCGGGCCACGCGGTCGGCCGCCCAGATGCCGTACTCCTCGGGGGTCATGCCCGGGACGCCGGTGATCTCGTCGGCGCGGTAGTGGTTGGTGTTGGGCACGCGGACCGAGCCGGGCACCAGGGGCTCGAACATCTGCTTGAACGCGGGGATGCCGGTGATCGACAGCGCGCCCTGCGGGGTGCCGTGGTAGGCGATCTGGCGGCTGATGACCTTGTGCTTGAGCGGCTTGCCGACGAGCTTGTAGTACTGCTTGGCGAGCTTCCACGCGGTCTCGACGGCCTCGCCGCCGCCCGTGGTGAAGAAGACGCGGTTGAGCTCGCCGGGGGTCTGCGCGGCCAGGCGCTCGGCCAGCTCGGCGGCCTTGGGGTGGGCGTAGGACCACAGAGGGAAGAAGGCCAGCTCCTGGGCCTGCTTGGCGGCGGCCTCGGCCAGCTCCTGGCGGCCGTGGCCGACCTGGACGACGAAGAGCCCGGCCAGGCCGTCGAGGTAGCGCTTGCCGTGGATGTCGTAGACGTAGGACCCCTCACCGCGCACGATGGTCGGGATCTCGGACTGCTCGTAGGCGCTGTGCCTGGTGAAGTGCAACCAAAGGTGGTCTTGCGCGGCCTTCAGGACGTCGTGTTCCGGCTGCGTCATCGTTATCTTCCCTCGTCTCTCAGCTAGCCCAAGTCTGCATGCTCACCGATCGTTTGCCAAGCGAATCGGTCGTAGCAGTGTGCAGGAAAATCGAGATCCGCAGAAGCACCATGTAACGGCAACGAAATCCGCATGTAGATTAACGCGAAGGAGCATGTCCGTTTCGTCCGGTTTACCGGGTTGCGTCCCAGATAGGTGGGCGGATGTGATCCAATGAGTGGCAAACTGTCCAGCTTCGACGAGAACGACCCCCGGGGGAGCGTCCCAGTGACTCCAGATCAGATAGAGAGCGCCGTCGCCGCCTCGATGCCCCAAACCGTCGAGGACCTCAAGCGGCTGGCCGCCATCCCCTCCGTCGCGTTCCCGGGGCACCCGGAGGAGCCCGTGCTCGCCGCCGCCGCGGTGACGGAGGAGCTGCTCCGCTCGGCCGGCCTGCCGCGCGTGCAGCAGGTCCCCGTCGAGGGCAGCTACCCCGCGGTCTACGCCGAGGCCCCCGCCCCGCCCGGCGCCCCCACCGTGCTGCTGTACGCGCACTACGACGTGCAGCCCGCCGGCGACCTCAACGCCTGGCGTACGCCCCCGTTCGAGCCGACCCTCATCGACGGCCGCCTCTACGGACGCGGCACCGCCGACGACAAGTCCGGCGTGATGTCGCACGTCGCCGCCCTGCGCGCGTTCCGCGGCCGGTTCCCGGTCGGGATCAAGGTCATCGTCGAGGGCCAGGAGGAGTACGCGGGCGAGCGCCTGGAGGCGTTCGTCGAGCGCAACCCCGAGCTGCTGCGCGCCGACGCCATCGTGGTCGCCGACACCGGCAACCCGCGCGTCGGCGACCCGGCGGTGACGACCTCGCTGCGCGGCATGGCCGCCTTCACCGTCGAGGTCCGCACGCTGCGCGAGTCCGTCCACAGCGGTTCGGCCGGCGGCGCCGCCCCCGACGCGCTGGCCGCCCTCATGCGCATGCTGACCGCGCTGCACGACGACAACGGCGACATCCGCGTCCCCGGGCTGCCGCGGGGCTCGTTCCTCGGCCAGGGGCCGTCGGAGGAGGAGTTCAGGAAGACGGCGGGGGTGCTCGACGGGGTGTCCCTGGTGGGCTCCGGCTCGCTCGCCGACCGCCTGTGGTCGTCGTACGCCATCACCGTCACCGGCCTCGACGTGCCGACGGTGGCGCAGGCGATCAACGCGGTGCAGCCCGTGGCGCGGGCCCGCGTGACGGTCCGCGTCCCGCCGGCCGGCGACCCGAAGACGACCGTGAACGCCGTCGTCGACTTCCTGCGCCAGGTGGCCCCGTGGGGCGTCCAGGTGGGCTTCGGCGACTTCACCGTGGGCTCCGGCTTCCAGGCCGACTCGGGCGGCGCCGCCCGCGCCGCGCTCAACCGCGCCATGGAGCGCGCCTTCGGCCGCCCGCCGCGCGACGTCGGCGCCGGCGGCTCCATCCCGCTGGTCAACACGCTCCTCAAGCAGTTCCCCGCGGCGGAGATCCTGCTGTTCGGCGCCGAGGACGAGGACGCCGGCTGCCACGCCCCCAACGAGCGGGTCGACCTGGAGGAACTGCGCAAGGTCGCCACCGCCGAGGCCCTGTTCCTCCTGGAACTCGGCTCCTCCGGCGCGGCCTGACCTTCTTCAGCCGACCGACCCGGAGGGATTCTCCGCCAGCAGCTCCCTGTGGGCGGGCTGGAGGCCCTCCGGGAGGTCGCCGGGGTCGCACCAGCGGGCCTCCAGGATCTCCAGGCGGTCCAGCGTCAGGGTGCCGCCCGTCAGTACGGCCTCGTAGGCGACCTCGGCGCGGAGGGCGTAGCCGCTGCGGACCCTGAGCAGCCGGCCCACGCGCACGTCGAGGCCGGTCTCCTCGCGTACCTCGCGCCGGACGGTCTCCTCGAACGTCTCCCCCCGCTTGGCGTAGCCCGTCGGGAAGCCCCACGGGCGGCGCTCCGGCCACAGCCGGTGACGCAGCACGAGCAGCCGGCCCTCGTCGTCGCGTACCAGGCCGGTGACGCCGATCATGAACGTGGCGTGCGTGAGCCACACCAGCCGCCACCGCAGCCGGCCGCCCAGCATCCTCCACACGCGGGCGAGAAGCCGTGTCACCGCGCTCCTTCTCTCTCTAGATCGTTCGTGTCCTGTGGGACATAGTGTCGCGTCATGGACTGGAACGAGTGGCACGACGAGTACGACCGGCCGGGCTCAGGGCTGGCGCGGCGGCTGGTGGCCGTCCAGGAGCGCGTCAGTGCGGCGCTGGACGCCGCGCCCGCCGGGCCGCTGCGGGTGATCAGCATGTGCGCGGGCCAGGGGCGGGACCTCGTCCCCGTGCTGGCCGAGCACCCCCGGCGCGACGACGTACGGGCGCGGCTCGTGGAGCTGGACCCCGCCAACTGCGACCTCGCGCGGAGCGCCGCCGCGGCGGCCGGGCTCGGCCAGGTCGAGGTGGTCAAAGGGGACGCCTCCCTGACCGACGAGTACGCGGACCTGGCGCCCGCGGACCTCGTCCTCGCCTGCGGCATCTTCGGCAACCTCAGCGACGACGACGTCCGGCGGACCATCGGCTTCTTCCCCCAGCTGTGCGCGGAGGGCGGCACGGTCGTCTGGACCCGCCACCGCGAGGAGCCGGACCTGGTGCCGCGGATCCGCACGTGGTTCGAGGAGAACGGCTTCGCCCTGGAGTGGGTGTCGCCGCCGCAGGCCGGGTACGGGGTCGGCGCCCACCGCTTCACCGGGCGCCCGCGGCCGCTCGCGGCCGGGGAGAGCATGTTCCGCTTCCTCGGCTACGACGAGCTGCGCCGGGTTGAAGGAGCCAGGGAACACCCGTGAGCATCCGTACGACGCATCGCGCTCTGCTGAACCGTCTGCTGCCCGACGACGACCCGGACGACCTCGCAGTGCGTCAGGGGCAGTTCCACATCGTGGTCATCGGCTCGGACCGCGTCGTACGCCTGCCTCGCACCCGGTCGGCGGCCGCCCGGTTGCCCGAGCGGGTGACCGTGCTACGCGCACTCGCCGGCCTCGACCTCGGTTTTCGCATCCCTGAACCGCTGCTCCACGGCGGTGCCCCCGGCACCGACGAGACGCCTTTCCTGGTGCTCAGCCGTCTTCCTGGGGAGCCGCTGAAGACCGACGCGCTGGACAACGCCCAAGTGGTCGACCCCGTGGCCGCGCAGTGTGTCACGCTGCTGTCGGCTCTGGCCCGCGCCGGCGCCGACGAGACAGCACGAGCGGTTCTCCCTCCCGTATCGGAAGGCCGGTGGCGGCGGTTCGCGGAGGACGTGCGCGCGGAGCTGTTCCCGCTCATGTCCCCCAGCGGACGCCTGCGGGCCGAGCGGGAACTCGCGGCACTCGACAGCCTTCCCCACCTCACCCGAGCGGTGGTGCATGGCGACCTCGGCGCCGAGAACATCCTGTGGGAGTGGGAGGACGGCCTGCCGCGCCTCTCCGGAGTGCTCGACTGGGACGATGTCGCACTCGGCGACCCCGCCGAGGACCTCGCGGCCATCCGTGCCGGCCACGGTCCTCAGCTCCTGGAGCGGGTGCTCGCCCTGGGCGGCTGGTCGGACCACGGACTCCGTGCCCGCGTCGCCGCGATCCGCGGCACATTCGCCCTGCAGCAAGCCCTCTACGCCGTCCGCGACGGCGACGAAGAAGAACTCGCGGACGGCCTGGCGGAGTATCGCTGACGCAGTCCGGGGTCAGTGGTCGGTCGCGTGGCGGGGTGGCGTGCCGGTGTGGACGAGGCGCAGGCCGGTCTCCACCAGGGCCCAGCCGAGCCGGGCGCGCCACGGGTGCGAGCGCGTCGTCGGTCGAAGGCGGGCGGCCTCGGCTCGCAGTTCGCGGGCCCGGGCTCGTTCGACGTACAGGTAGAGGTCGGGGTCCATCGGGTGCCTCCTGGTCGGTGTCATGGCCGCCACGAGCGGAACGGGAAGCCGTACATGTGGAGGGCGACGGTCTCGCGCCCCTCCGCGTCGCCCGCCTCGCGGGCCGCCCGGCCGCGCGTACGCCACCGGTCGGCCAGCTCGCGCAGCTCGTCGCCCAAGTCGCGCAGCTCGTCAGACGTGAGCCACATCAGGTATTCGGAGGAGAAGGCGGCGTCGCGCCAGTCGGGCTCCCAGCTCATCTGGGCGTCGAGGTAGCCCTCGTACATCTCGTGCTGCTGGCGGGTGTGGGCGCGGCTCACGGCGGCGTGGACGGCGACCTCCTCGGGGCTGTCGCGGAAGTCGGCGTCCCTGGTGGAGATGCTCTCGGCGGCCGGGCGCCACCAGCGCTCGCGGGCGTCGCCGCCGCCGGCACCCGGCGCCTCCTCGATGAGGCCGTGCGCGGCCAGCTTGCGCAGGTGGTAGCTGACCAGGCTCACGGCCTCGTCCACCTGGTCGGCGAGGTGCGAGGCGGTGGCCGAGCCCGTGACGTAGAGCGCGCGGTAGAGCTTCATGCGCAGCGGATGCCCGAGCGCCTTCAGCGTGTCGAGGTCGCGGACGTGGCGCGTCTTCTCGGTGGCCATGACTCCACCATAGATGCGCAATTTTATTTGCGCAAATAAAGTTGCGCATCCCCCGCTCAGAAGCGCCAGCGGGTCTGGGCGTACGAGCCCTTGGCGAAGCCCAGCACCTTGCCGGGAACGAGCGCGAACACCAGCGCCTCCCCGCCCGCCTCGTGCGTGAAGACGCCGTCGCCGACGCCGAAGCGCCAGCCGGGGCCGTACTTCGCCTCCCACGCGGCGGCGAGGTCCTTGAGCCTGCCGGGGTCGGTGACCCGCTCGGCGCGGCCCTCGACCACCAGGTCCAGGCCCTCGTGCAGGGCGTTCGTGCCGGTGGTGAGCGCGCAGCGGCGCTCGTGCTCCAGGTTGCGCGCCTTCTGCTCCTCAGGGCCGGTGCAGAAGTGCAGCGCCCCGTCCCGCCAGACGGCCAGCAGCGGCGTGACGTGCGGGCGGCCGTCGGCCCTCACGGTGGTCAGCCAGTACGTCTCCGCCCGTTCGAGCAGCTCCCTGGCCTCGGACCAGGGCGTCGGTACGGCGCCGGGGTCGCTGTAGCGGAGGTCGAGCGTCGTGGTCGGCTCCATGATCGGTCCTTCCGGGTCGGGGCGTCCTTCATGAAGGAGACCGGCGGGGCGTCAGGAACTCATCGCACCGGGAGGTCGTAGGCGCGGCGCACGCTGCTGCCGAGCCGCCTCAGGTCGGCCCCGTACACGTGCACGGAGACCCCGACATCGGCGCTGGTGTTGACCACCTTGTGGATGTCGCCGGGCGGCGCGAAGCCGCTGACCTCGCCAGGCCGGTTGTCGGTCCGGCCGAGCTCGCGCAGGTGGTCGCCCATGTCCCGGTAAAGGGTCTCGTGCTCGACGCCGCTCAGGATGCCGAACGCGCACCAGGAGACGTGGTCGTGGATCACGGTGACCTGGCCGGGCCGCCACACGACGCCGACGATCGAGAAGCCCTCCTCGGCGTGGAGCAGGTGGGAGGCGTACGTGTCGGGCCTGCCCGCCCGCTCCTCCGGCGTGAGCAGGCCGGGGCCGGGCAGGCGCTCACGCAACACGTCGGCGGCGGCGTACGCGGTGTGTTCGAGGTCCAGGCCCCGGGCCACGACGGCGGAGATGCCGCTGACGAGCGGCTCCAGGCCCGGCCTGGCGAGTGCGGTGACGGCGACTTCCATGGTTGCCCTTCAGGGAGAGCAGACGGTGGTCCTTCCCTCTCCACAGTGCTACCCCCGGTATCGATAGGTCCAACAGAAGCGTTCTGGATCACCCATAGATATGGTTGATGAATGCTGGACGTCGTCCGCCTCCGGGTCCTCCTCGCGGTCGCCCGCAAGGGCTCGGTCACCGCCGCCGCCAAGGAGCTGCACTACTCGCAGCCGTCCGTGAGCCACCACCTGGCCCGGCTGGAGGCCGAGACCGGGGCCCGGCTGGTGCAGCGCGTGGGCCGGGGCATCCGGCTGACCGAGGCCGGATGGCTGCTCGCCGAGCGCGCCGCCGAGATCATCGGCCGGCTCGACGACGCCGCCGAGGAACTGGCCGCCCACGTGGGCCTGCGCACCGGCCGGGTGCGCCTGGCCGCCTTCCCCTCCTCGCTCGGGACGTTCGTCCCCCGGGCGGTCACGGCGCTCAAGGCCGGCCATCCCGGCCTCCGGCTCGACCTCACCGAGGCGGAACCGCCACAGGCGCTGCGGCTGCTGCGCGCCGGCCGCGCCGACGTGGCCGTGATCTTCCGCTATGACGACACAGCTCCCGAGGAACGCGGCATCACCATGATCCCCCTCATGGACGACCCCAGCTACCTGGTCGCCGACCGCCCGGTGGACGGCGACCTGGCGGCGCATGCCGACGCCTCCTGGATCGCCGGCTGCGAACGCTGCCGCAGCCACCTCCTGGACGTGTGCGCCAGGGCGGGCTTCGCCCCGCGCGTCTCGTTCACCAGCGACGACATCGTGGCCGTGCAGGCGCTGGTGGCGTCCGGCCTCGGCCTCACCATCCTGCCCGGCCTCGCCCTGCGCGCCCACCGCCACCCGGGCGTCGAGGTCGCCGAGATCGCCGGCTCAAGCCGGCACGTGTACGCCGCCGTCCACGGCGAGCCGCCCCACCCACCGCCCACCGAGGCGCTGCTCCACGCGCTGAGGAAAAGCCTTTGACGCCCTTCTTAGAATGCCCGTATGCCTGATCTCGCGGCTCTCGCGCTGTTCTGCGCGCTCACGCTCGGCCTGCTCGTGGTACCAGGACCCGCGGTCCTCTACATCGTCACCCGCAGCGTCGCCCAGGGCCGGAGCGCGGGGCTGATCAGCGTGCTGGGGGTCCACGCCGGATCGGTCGTGCACGTGGCCGCGGCGGCGCTCGGCCTCAGCGCGCTGCTGGCCGCCTCCGCCACGGCCTACGCCGTGGTCAAGTGGGGCGGCATCGCCTACCTGGTCTGGCTCGGCGTACGCAACCTCGTCCGGCGCGGTGGCGGCGAGGAGGCCCTGGAGCTGCGGGTGCAGTCGAAGCGGCGGCTGTTCTGGGAGGGGGTCGTGGTCAACGTGCTCAACCCGAAGACGGCGATCTTCTTCCTGGCGTTCCTGCCGCAGTTCACCGATCCGGCCGCGGGGCCCGTCGGGCCGCAGATCCTGCTGCTCGGGCTGCTGTGGATCGTGCTCGGCATGGCCTCCGACGGCACGTACGCGATGCTGGCCTCCGCACTGGCAGGGCGGCTGCGGGCCTCCCGGCGGGCGCAGCGGCGGCTGGAGGTGGGCAGCGGGGTCGTCTACCTCGGGCTGGCGGCCTGGCTCACGGCCGAGAAGGCATGACGCCCCACGGACGCGACCCGGCTCAGGATTCGCCGGCCTCCACGGTCTCCCTGGCCCACCGGTAGTCCGCCTTCCCGGCCGGGGAGCGGACCATCTGATCCACGAACGCGTACGAACGGGGCACCTTGTACCCCGACAGCAGCGTGCGGCAGTGCGCGTCCAGCTCCGCCGCCGCGAGCTCCACCCCCGGCCGCGGCTCGACGACCGCCGCCACCCGGTTGCCCCAGCGCTCGTCCGGCACCCCGGTCACCACCGCGTCGAACACGCCGGGATGGCCCTTGAGCACCGCCTCGACCTCCTCGGGGAACACCTTCTCCCCGCCCGTGTTGATGCACTGCGAGCCGCGCCCGAACACGTTGACCGTGCCGTCCGGATCCACGGTGGCGAGGTCGCCGGTGAGCAGCCAGCGGGTGCCCTGCTCGTCGGTGACGAACGTACGGGCGGTCTTGTCGGGGTCGTTGTAGTAGCCGAACGCGACCCGTCCCGTCCTCGCGACGGTGCCGAGCGCGCCGGAGCCCGGCTCGACCGGGCGGCCCGCCTCGTCCAGCACGGCCAGCCGGACCACCGCGTTCGGCTGGTAGCGCAGGCCCTTCTCGGGCGAGGACCCGGCGACGGCGGAGGCGGTGTAGCCGGACTCGGTGGAGCCGAAGTTGTCGAGGATCATGACGTTCGGCAGCAGCTCCTGAAGGCGGTCGCGGACCGCGCCCGACAGGATCGCGCCCGTCGAGCTCACCACGAACAGCGACGACAGGTCGTACGAGCCCACGGCCAGCGCCTCGGCGAGCGGCCTGGCCATGGCGTCGCCGGTGATGTTGACGGTGAGCACGCGCTCGCGCTCGACGGTCCGCCACACCTCGTCGGGGTCGAACTTGCGGACGTAGACCATGGTCCCGCCCATGCACCAGGTGATGAACGTGGCCATCTGCGCCGCCCCGTGCATGAGCGGCGGCACCGCCATCATCGTCATCGGCCCGGCCTTGACCGCCTCGTCGATGACCTCCTGCGGGGTGGACCGCGGCTCGCCGCCCGGGTTGCCGCCGCCGAAGCCGAAGAACAGGTCCTCGACCCGCCACATCGCGCCCTTCGGCATGCCGGTGGTGCCGCCGGTGTAGATGATGTAGACGTCCTGGCCGGAGCGCGGCGAGAAGCCCCGTTCCGGCTTGCCGCTCTCCAGCGCGGCCTCGTACGTCACCGCCGAGCCGATCGACGGCGGCCCGCCGACCGCGATCAGGTGCTCCAGCAGCGGCGCCTCGCCCACGACGGCGGCGACGCGCGGCTCGAACTCGACGTCGTAGATGAGCGCCCGGATGTCGGAGTCCCGGTAGAGGTAGAGGAGCTCGGACTCGACGTAGCGGTAGTTGACGTTGATCGGCACGGCGCGGAGCTTCAGCGCGGCCAGCATCCCGGCGACGTACGGCAGCCCGTTGTAGAGCTGGAGGCCGACGTGGTCGCCGGGGCCGACGCCCAGGCCGTCGAGGTAGTGGGCGAGCCGGTTGGCCTCGGCGTCCAGCTCGGCGTAGGTGCGGCGGTCGGCGTCGCAGATGACCGCGACGCGCTCGGGGATCGCGTCCGCCAGCCCTTCGAACAGGTCCGCGTGGTTGAACTCCATCAGAGCTTCTCCCGTCCCACGATCCACATGGCGAAGAACTGGGCGCCGCCGCCGTAGGCGTGGCCGAGCGCGGTGCGGGCGCCGTCCACCTGGTGCTCGCCGGCCTGGCCGCGTACCTGCTGGGCGGCCTCGGCGAACCTGATGAGCCCGGACGCGCCGATCGGGTTGCTGGACAGAACGCCGCCGGAGGCGTTCCAGGGGGTGTCGCCGTCGAGGGCGGTGGCGCCGGACTCGGTGAGCTTCCAGCCCTCCCCCTCGGCGCAGAAGCCGAGGTTCTCCAGCCACATGGGCTCGTACCAGGAGAAGGGCACGTAGACCTCGGCCACGTCGATCTGCCGGCGCGGGTCGGTGATGCCGGCCTGCCGGTAGACGTCGGCGGCGCAGTCCTTGCCCGCCTGCGGGCTGACCGTGTCGCGGTCGGCGCGGAAGATCGGCTCGGAGCGCATGGCGGTGCCGTGCACCCAGGCGGGCGTGCCGGTGACGGCCGACTCGGCGGCGAGCACCATGGCGCAGGCGCCGTCGCTGGACGGGCAGGTCTCCAGGTAGCGGATCGGCTCCCAGAGCATGGGCGTGGACTCGACCATCTTCTGGTCGATGCCGGGGATCTTGAGGTGCGCGTACGGGTTCTTCAGCGCGTTGAGCCGGTCCTTGACGGCGACGAGCGTGCCGATGTGGCCGGGCGCGCCGGTCCTGCGCATGTACTCGCGGATGTGCGGCGCGAAGTAGCCGCCGGCCCCGACCACGAGCGAGGCGCTGAACGGCAGGTGCGTGGACAGCGCCCAGGTGGCGTTGGACTCCGACTGCTTCTCGAAGGCCACGACCAGCACCCGCTCGTGCACCCCGCCCTGGATGAGCGAGGCGCCGACCAGCGCGGTGGAGCCGCCGACGCTGCCGGCGGTGTGGACCCGCATGACCGGCTTGCCGGCCGCGCCGAGCGCGTCGGCCAGGTACGCCTCCGGCATCATCACGCCCTCGAACAGGTCCGGCGCCTTGCCGATGACGACGGCGTCGATGTCCTTGAACGTCAGCCCGGCGTCCTCCAGGGCCCGCACCGCTGCCTCGCGCACCAGCCCGGCGATCGAGACGTCCTGGCGGCGGGTCGTGTAGTGCGTCTGCCCGACGCCGATGACCGCACAGCGGTTGCCCATCTCAGCCCTCCAGGACGGTGACGAGGTTGTGCTGCAGGCAGGGGCCGCCGGCGGCGTGCGCGACGGTCCGGTGGTTGCGGCCGTCGAGGATGCGCTGCGCGGCCTCGCCGATGCGGATGAGGCCGGTCGCCATGACGGGGTTGGCGGCGAGCGGGCCGCCGGACGGGTTGACGACGGTGTCGCCGGTCAGCTCCAGCGCCTCACGCAGGATGATCTCCTCGTGCGCGAACTGGGCGTGCAGCTCGGCCACCTCGACGGGGCCCTTGCCGACCCCCGCCGCGCGTGCGGCGTCGGCCGCGGAGGCCGACCTGGCGAGGTCCCGCATGCCCAGGTAGTGGGGTTCGATCCGGTGGGCGACGCCCCTGATGTAGGCGGGGCTGGTGCTGAGGCGGGTAGCGAGGTCGCCGGCGGCCAGCACGACCGCCGCCGCGCCGTCGGTGATGGGCGGCGCCACGAGCCCGTCCCCTTCGGGGTCGGGCAGGTCCAGCGCGTACGGGTTCGCCCGCCCGTCCGCCCGGCTGCGGCGTACGATCTCGTCCAGCTCCGCGCGCTCCGCGCCGAGGGCGGCGGCCTGGAGCCCGGCGTAGGAGAGCTGGTCGAGGCCGAGGGGGGCCAGATAGTAC
This sequence comes from Nonomuraea sp. LP-02, assembly GCF_036289125.1. NCBI lineage: Bacteria > Bacillati > Actinomycetota > Actinomycetes > Streptosporangiales > Streptosporangiaceae > Nonomuraea > Nonomuraea sp. LP-02. The sequence continues at coordinate 5,045,476 of NZ_JAXCLK010000001.1, forward strand.
GGGTCGAGCTGCAACGTCATGATCGTGCGCAGGTCGCCGAGCGAGGTCTTGCCGAACCCGTACACGAGGGCCGAGTCGATGTCGCCGTGCTGGAGGCGTACCCATGCCTCGTACAGCGCCCAGGCGGCGTCCATCTCGACGTGGCTCTCGGAGATCGGCGGCCAGGCGGCCAGCGCGTCGAGCGCCGAGACGAACGAGAACGGCGCGCCCGCCAGGTAGTCGCAGCTCCCCGAGCAGGTGAAGCCGAACCGGGTGAGCCCGGTGCGCTCCTTGACCTCGTTGATGACGGGCAGGATCAGCTCGGGCTCGCTGAGCCCGGTGTCGTGGTCGGTGTGCCGCGTCTGCGCGAACGCGACGATCGCTACCTCTCTCATCACAGCTCCACGTCGGGCTCGCCGGTGGGGGCGAACCAGCGGATGTTCGCCATGGACGCCGTACGCTCGCTCTCGGGCACCCACACGGCCCGCACCCGCATGCCCTGCCGCACCTCGTGCGCGGGTACGCCCGCGACCAGCGCGATCATCGGGAGGTCGGCCCCGTCGAGCAGGATGTACGCCGACACGAAGGGCACCTCGGGCGCCCGCGGATCCGGCAGGTTGTTGATGGCGAACGTGGTGATCGTCCCGGTGTCGGGCAGTTCGAGGGTGTCCGGGATGGGGCCTCCGCACTCGGGGCAGAAGGTCCGGTAGGGGACGTACACCTTCGCGCACCGTTCGCAGCGCCCGCCGAGCAGCACCCCGCGCTCCACGCCGGACAGGAACACCGCCAGCGAGCCGCCCGCCCGCAGCCGGTACTCCGCCCGGACCGGGGAGACGATCTTCGTGACCTCGGGGGCGAAGTGCCGGATGTCGGTGATGTGACCGGTGGGCTGCTCCCGCCACACCGGGCGGACGCGCATCCCGGTCCGCATCTCCTTGGGGTGCTCGGGGACGACGGCGTGCACGAGCGCCGTGTCCGCGCCGTCGAGCGTGATCAGCGCCCAGGCGAAGGGGACGTCCACCGGGTGGGAGCCGAGCGGTTCCTGCACCCACGTCCAGGTGGTGACCGTGCCGGCGGGGCCGACCTCGACGTACTCGCCGGTCACGGGCTCGCCGGTGGTTGGGTCGTACTCCAGGGGCGGCACCAGCACGCCGCCCTCGCTCGTGCGCACGCCGACGATGCGGCGCTCGCGCAGCTCGGTGAGGAAGCGGCCCACCACCGGGCCGGTCGAGCGGGTGTAACCGCCGGGGAACTCCAGGACGTGCTGAGCGACCAGCGGATCAGATGGCACGGTCGTGTCCCTCCCAGTACGGGTCGCGGAGCTTGCGTTTGTGCAGCTTGCCGTTCGGTTCGCGGGGCATCTCGGCGATGAAGTCGATCGTTCGCGGCCACTTCATGCGGGCCAGCCGGCCCTCCAGGGAGGCCAGCAGCTCTGCGGCGAGCTCGGGGCCGGGCTCGGCGCCCGGTGCGGGCTCGATGACGGCCTTGATCTGCTCGCCCCACTCCTCGTCCGGGATGCCGAACACGGCCACGTCCGCGACCTTGGGGTGGATCATGAGCTCGTTCTCGATCTCGGCGGGGTAGATGTTCGCGCCGCCCGAGATGATCAGGTCGGCCTTGCGGTCGCAGAGGTAGAGGAAGCCGTCCTCGTCGAGGTAGCCGATGTCGCCGACGGTGAAGAAGTCCTTGAGGCGGTTGGCGGCGGTCTTGTCCGGGTCGCCCTTGTACTCGAACGAGGCGCCGAGCATCTTCATGTAGATCGTGCCGGGGGTGCGGGTGGGGACCGGTTCGCCCTGTTCGTCCACGATGAGCAGCTCGCTGATGGGCCAGGCCGTGCCGACCGTGCCCGGGTGCGTCTTCCAGCCCTCGGGGGTGGCGAGGGTGCCGCCGCCCTCGGTGGCCGCGTAGTACTCGTACACGCAGTCGCCCCACCACTCCAACATCGCCCATTTCACCGGGACGGGACAGGGGGCGGCGGCGTGGATCATCCATCTCAGCGAGGACAGGTCGTAGGCGCGCCGAGTCTCCTCCGGCAGCGCGAGCAGCCGCTTGAAGTGCGTCGGCACCATGTGGGAGCTGGTGACGCGGTGCCGCTCACACAGGCGCAGCAGCTCCTCGGCGTCGAAGCGGTCCATGTAGACGAGCGTGTGGCCCATGTGCAGGGCGGTGCCGCCGAACTGGGTGACGGCGGTGTGGTAGCTCGGCGAGGTGACCAGGTGCGCGTTGGGGCGTCCCGGGGTGACGCCGAACAGCCCCAGCAGGAACGTCATCAGCTCGGCGGCGTCGTCCGGGTCCAGGCCGCTGAGCGGGCGGCGCACGCCCTTCGGCTTGCCGGTGGTGCCGGAGGTGTAGTGCATGGTCAGGCCGGCGGTGCGGTTGGGGGGCGCGGTGCCGGGACGGCCGTCGGTCAGCTCGCGCATCGGCCGGAACCCGTCCGTCCCCTCCCCCATGAGGAAGCGGCGCTCAGGCGCGATGGCCTCGGCCGCCCGCGCGCCCTCCTCGATGAAGCGCGGGTGCACGAAGAACGCCTTGGCCTCGCTGTCGGAGACGATGTACGCGATCTCCGGTCCGGTGAGGTGCCAGTTGACGGGCGTGTAGTACCAGCCGGCCTGGAGCGCGGCCAGGTACAGCACCAGGCCGTCGGCGCCGTTCGGGACCAGGCCGCAGACGCCGTCGCCCGGCTGGAGCCCGAGCTCGTCGCGCAGACCGTGGACGAGGCGGTTGGCCCGGGCCAGGAGGTCGCCCGCGCGGTGTTCCGCGCCGTCGGGGTCCACGGCGGCGATCCAATCCGGATCCGCCTGCGCGAGCCTCCAGAAACCGAGCGTGCCCATGTGCGCTCCTCGCGGCCGACGAAAAAACAGGAACCTGTTCTCGTTTGCTGCTGGGAGCGTATCCTGGGGCGAAGTGCGTAGCAAGCGCTTGATACGAGACTTCGGAGGCATCGTGGAGCTCCTGCCGATCAGCACCCCCCACTGCCGGGTCGAACGCGACGGGCACGTCCTCGTCGTCACCATGAACCGGCCGGAGGCCCGCAACGCGCTCTCCTCGGACATGCTGATCGGCCTCGCCTCGGCCTGGGCGTACGCGAGCGCCGAGCCGGACGTCCGGGTCGCGATCCTGACCGGCGCCGAGGGCACCTTCTGCGCCGGCGCCGACCTCAAGGCCATGGGCCGGCCCTCCACCGACCCCGACGTCCAGGCGCGGGCCGCCAAGATCCCGAACTTCCACTGGAAGGGCCTGCTGCGCGAGGACCTGCCCACCAAGCCGATCATCTGCGCCGTCGAGGGCTACGCGGTCGCCGGCGGCACCGAGCTGCTGGTGGGCACGGACCTGCGGGTGGTCGCCGAGTCGGCCACGCTGGGGCTGTTCGAGGCCAAGCGGGCGCTGTTCCCGATGGGCGGCAGCGCCGTCCGGCTCCCCCGCCAGATCCCGTACTGCCACGCCATGGACCTCCTCCTGACCGGCCGCGCCGTCACGGCCGCCGAGGCGCTGTCGATGGGCCTGGTCAACCGCGTCGTCCCGGACGGGCAGGCCCTGGCCGTGGCCCGCGAACTGGCCGACGACGTGGCCGCCTCCGGCCCCCTCGCCGTCCAGGCGATCCTCCGCACCTACCGCGACACCCTCGGCCTGCCCGAGCCCGAGGCCCTGAAGGTCTCCGACGACCTCGGCTGGCCGGTCATCGGCTCCGAGGACGCCAAGGAAGGCACCCGCGCCTTCCGCGAGAAGCGCCCCGCGAACTACCAGGGCCACTGAACGAAACGCCGGGAAACCGCCGGGCTCGCACCGTAGGCTCGGCCGCATGACGGCAGCCCAGGAAGAGTACGAAGAACTTCACCGCCTGGTCGACCGGCTCCGGCCCGACCAGGTGCGTGAAGAGCGTGCGCGACTCCTCCGGCTCGTCCACTCAGGTCCCGAGGAGCGACGCCGCCTGAGCGCCGAGGAGCTGGTCGCGAAGCATCGGCGTCTTCCCCACGTCGACCACGCGGAGATGCGCCGCGAGACTGATGAGGTGTTCGGCGGCTTCGAGCCGCTGCCGTTCGGCGCCGAGGCAGCGGCTCGTCGCTCGAAAGCCTGGTGACCGTCGTACCCGTGTGACGACGGTCAGTCCTCCGTGATGCGCTCCAGACGTTCCAGGGCCTCGCCGTACTCCGCCATCAGGTCGAAGATGACGTCCTTGGTGGAGCGGACCTGGTTCATGAGGCCGATGATCTGGCCGGCCGGGAAGGTGGCCAGTTCCGAGGCGTCGGAGCGGCCGATGCGGCGCAGGGCGTCCGAGACCAGCATGAACTGCAGGGGCATCGGCAGCGTGCCCGGCGACTCGGCGGACTCCCACGCCTCGGTCCACTCGTTCCTGAGCAGGCGGGCGGGCTTGCCGGTCCAGCTGCGGGAGCGGACGGTGTCGCGGGAGGTGGCCTCCAGGATGCGGCGCTTGGCCATCTCCGGCGTGTCGGCCTCCTCGACGGTGAGCCACAGGGAGCCGGTCCACACGCCCTCCGCGCCGAGCGCCATGCCTGCGGCCATCTGGCGGCCGTTGCCGATGCCGCCCGCGGCCAGCACCGGCACGTCCACGGCGTCCACCACCTGCGGGATGAGGACCATGGTGGAGATCTCGCCGGTGTGCCCGCCCGCCTCGGTGCCCTGGGCGACGACGACGTCCACGCCGACCTCGACCTGCTTGAGCGCGTGCCTGGGCGTGGAGGCGAGGGCCGCCACCTTGACGCCGTGGGAGTGGGCCAGCTCGACGACGTCGGCGGGGGGCGGGCCGAGGGCGTTGGCGAGCAGCGCGATGGGGTGACGGAGGGCGACCTCGACCTGCGGGCGCGCGGTCGCGTCCGTCCAGCCGAGCAGCACCCGTCCCGCGTCGGCGTCCGCCGAGAGCGGGGGCACCCCGTGCTCGGCCAGCAGGTTCTCCACGAACGAGCGATGCCCTTCGGGGATCATCGCCTGGAGGCGGCCGACCAGCTCGTCGGCGGCGAAGTCGGCCCCCTCGTACGAGGCCGGCATGACGACGTCCACGCCGTACGGCCGGCCGTCCACGTGGTCGTCGATCCACTTGAGCTCCATCTCGAGCTCTTCCGGGGTGAAGTAGAGGGCCCCGAGCACGCCCATGCCGCCCGCGCGGCTGACGGCGGCGACCACGTCCCTGCAGTGGCTGAACGCGAAGATCGGGAGCTCGATACCGAACATGTCCGTGACACGTGTCCGCATGGCCCGACAATACGTCCGCCACAACGCGAACTGCAACGTGTTCTACACTAGAACCTTTCGTCGGTACCGGTGAGTAACCTCCGCCTATAACACGTTCTATATCGATCTCGAAAAAAGAAAAAGGCCCGCCTTTCGGCGGGCCTTAAAATGGCGCGTTGTTTCACGCGGTCGCCGGGCGGCGGCGGCCCAGCACCACACCGGCCAGCACCAGCGCCACGCCCACGATGAGCACCACCAGCGGGATGATGTTCCGCAGCAGGTTGATCTGGCTCTTGCCCTCCTGGGCGTTCTTGACCAGGCCGTCGACGGTCTCGTCGGTCATCACGGCGGTGCCGATGAAGGCCGCCGAGCGCTCCACGCCGTCCTGGGTCTTCAGCACCTCGTGGCGCTGCACCTCCTGCTTGACCGGCGAGCCGGTGACGGGCTCGATCCAGAAGGTGGTCTTGCCGTCGTACCAGCGGTCGACCTGCACGTCGCCGGTGGTGCCCGTCATGCCGAGCACGTTCGCGGGGGCGGTGCGGGTCTCGGTCTTGGTCGGCGGGACGGCCTGCTCGAAGACGTACACCGGCAGGCCGTTGACCTTGTCCTCACGGACGAAGGTGGCGTCGAAGGCCTTCTGCGCCTGCGCGTTGAACACCTTGTACGTCTTCTTCTCCACGTCGAACGGCCACTTGTAGATCTGGCCCTCGAGCTGCACCGGAGCCTTGTCCACGCTGGAGCCGCAGCAGTTGACGGCGACACCGGTGTAGCGGTTGAAGGCGCTGCGCCGCTCGGACAGGTCGATCTGCGGGCGGCTGTTGGTGACGTCGTTGACGACCGTGGCCTCGTCCCAGACGACCCGGTCGGAGTTGGCCTCCTTCACGTCGCCGCGCGTGGTGACGATGATGTCGAGGTCGCCGGTGAGGACCTTCAGGTCCTGGAGGGAGAAGTACTGCGCCTGCTTGGCCTCCAGCCGGGAGATCCCGAACTGGTTCGCCGGCGCGGAGATGATCTTCTCGGCCGCCCAGAATTTCACCAACGGGGCCAGTGCGATGAAGAAAGCTCCGAACCCGATGAGGACGAGCGTGGAGATACGACCCATCGAGGCCTCCGCATTTGTAGAACGTGTTGTCATCAGGTCTGATCGTCGAGCAACAAAGTATGACAGGGGGTGGTGCGCGTCACCGCCGCGCCTCCCTCCGTCACCAAATCGATAGAAACAAGTTCTATCGTGGTTTCCGCGCACAGATCCGCGGAGGTGAGGACAGGGATGAAGAACAGGGACGCGGCCCTCGACGGCGTCCGCGCGTGCGCCGCGCTCGGCGTCTGGCTGCTGCACGTCGGGAGCAACACCGGCGTGATGTACCGCGAGGGCATGTACGCCTGGCTGATGGCGCGGCTCGGCATCGCCGTCCCCATCTTCTTCCTGCTGTCCGGCCTGCTCCTCTACCGCCCGTGGGCGCGCGCGGCGATCGAGGGCACCGAGCGCCCCCGGCCCGTCACGTACCTGTGGCGGCGGGTGCTGCGCGTCATGCCGGTCTACTGGCTGGTGACCGCGCTGGCGCTCTGGGCGTGGGGCGGCCTCGACTGGACCGGCTGGGTCAAGTGGCTGCTCCTGCTGCAGAACTACTTCCCGGGCGACCCCACCCCCGACGGCCTCTACCAGATGTGGACGCTGCCCATCGAGATGGCCTTCTACGTCGCGCTGCCGCTGCTCGCCTGGGCGCTCGACCGGTGGGCGCGGGGCGGGAACCGGCCGGTGCGGCTGCTGACCGGCATCGGCCTGCTGCCGCTGGTCTCGGTGGCCTCCATCGTGGTGGCCCGGCTGAGCGACCGGCCGGAGTTCGGGCTGTGGCTGCCGTACCATCTGGTCTTCTTCGCCTGCGGCATGGCGATGGCGGTGCTGTCGGTGTGGCTCAAGGAGAGCCGGGCCGTCGACGCGCTCGCGCCGCAGCTCCTCGTGCTGGCCTTCCTGCTGTACGCGGTGCTGAGCACCGGCCTCGCCGGCCCGCGCACGCTCACGCTGCCCACCCTCGGCGAGTCGCTGATCAGGATGAGCCTGGAGGCGGCGGTCTCGGTGCTGCTCGTCGCGCCGTTCGCGCTGGCGCCGCGCGCGGACTCGCTGCGCCACCGGGTGCTCGGCAACCCGGTCGTCGCCTACTTCGGCCGCATCTCCTACAGCTTCTTCCTGTGGCACGCGCCGGTGATCACGTTGCAGCTCAAGCTCACCGGCGCGCAGCCGTTCCAGGGCGACTTCCCGAGCGTGGCCGTGCTGTCGTTCATCGTGACGCTGCTGCTCAGCGTGGGGAGCTACCATCTCGTCGAGGCCACCGCTCTCAGGCTGAGCCGGCGCCGGCCAGCACCTGCTCCTCGGCCGGCAGCCCGGGAGGCGGCGCCGGCCGCGCCGGCCGGGTGACGTGCTGACCGAACAGCGCCCCGACGGCCGCCGACGACAGCAGTTGCGGCACGTGGTCCATCAGCACCGCGAGGTCGATCCCGTGCTCGCGCAGCACCAGGTGGACCGCCAGCGACGCCGTCGCCACGCCGAACAGCCCGGCTGACAGCCAGTGCGCCGGCAGCCGCCTGGCCCGCAGCGCGAACGTCACCAGCATCGCCGCCAGCACCGCCAGCGCGCCCTGCCAGCTCGCCACCCAGCCGCCGAACGCCAGGCCGAGCACGACCGCGTACGGCGCCCGCAGCCGCGACATGCGCGCCTTCCCGGCCGGGGCGGTCTCGCGTACGTGCTCGGGACGCGGCCCGCGCAGCACCAGCGCGCCCAGGGCGAGCAGCGCGATCCCCGCCATGCCGTACGCCAGCGCGAGCCCGTAGGCGCGGTCCGGCACGTACTCCAGCCGCACGGTCCCCGACGTGCCCGCGGGCAGCTCCCACGCCTGCTTCCAGCCGTCGACGCGCACCGGCCGCAGCGTCTGCCCGTCCACCCTGGCCCGCCAGCCGGCGTTGAAGTTCTCGTTGACGACGAGGAAGGCGTCCTTGGGGGCGCTCACCTTGACCTCGCGCTCGGAGGCCGTCCAGATGCCGCGCACCGCCGCGCCCTCGACGCCGCGCGGCTCGTCCGCCAGCCGGCCGACCACGAGGTCGTCGATCGCGAACGAGTCCCATCCGGCCACCCGCACCCGGTTGTCCCCGGCCTTCAGCTCGGCCCGCGCGCAGCCCTGGATCCGTACGGGCCGCTTCTCCAGCAGCTCGGCGTGGGTGCCCGCGACCTTGGTCGCGATGGGCGTGCCGTTCACCTCGATGGTGGGGCCGAAGCCGCAGGGCAGCCGCAGCGGGATGTCGGCGGGCCTGGTCACCGGGTCGAGGCCCGGCACGACCAGCTCGGTGAGCTGCAGCCGCTTGGAGTAGGGCGTGAAGCGCAGCTTGAGCTCGGTCGTGCGCAGCGGCCGGAAGGTGAGGTTCCCCTCCTGGTCCACCCGGCCGGCGCGGGCGATGCCGTTGTCGCCGGTGACGACCACGTCGAGCGGCTGCATGCGGTCGCCGGCCGGGCGGCCCAGCTTGATCCGCGAGATCGTCTTCTCGCCCTTCCAGGTGAGCGTGAGCGTCGGCTGGGTGTCCTCGGCGGCCGGCATCCAGGTGGTGCTCGGGTCGCCGTCGAACGCCGAGCGCGGCGAGACCACCGGGTCGTCGGTGAGCTGGGACGAGCCGGTCACCTGGGTGAGCCCGGTGCTGACGCGGGTGAAGCGGTCGGCCAGCGCGGCGTCCTTGAGCACGGCCGTGCCGCGTACGTTCACGGTGTCGGCGGCCGGGGCCGTGAACGTACGGTCGAAGCCGGTCTCCTCGCTCCGTCTGGTCAGCACCGCGTCGTTGCACACCCACCGCACCTGGTTGCGCACGCAGGCGGGCCGGGCGTCGAGCCCCTGGTCCATGACCCACGCGTCGCCGCCCGTGCCGGGCAGCCTGATCGTGCGCTCGGCCACGACGCCGGGGATCGACAGCTCGATGACGCCGGCCCGCTGGCCGTAGCTCCACCGCTCCGGGCCGGTCGCGACGATCTTGATCCGCAGCCAGGTCGCCGGGCCCTCCGGCACCCGCAGCGTCTGCGGGTCGGTCGTGTCGCGGACGTCCTGCGTCAGGCTGCCCGAGTCGGTCTCGACGGCCACCCGCGTGACGGACCGGCCGAGCAGGAAACCGGAGCCGAACATGACCTGGACCTGCTCGATCCGCCGCTGCGCCGGAAGGTCCACGCGCAGCCACTGCCCCTCGGGGCGGCTGGTGCCGCTGGTCTCCCAGCCGGTGGCGACGTTGCCGTCCATGGCCGCCCACGGGCCCCGGCTCGGGTCGCCGCTGCCCGCGACCGCGTCCGGGTCGGCGATCGAGGAGGAGGCCGTGACGCCGGAGATCCCGTGGTACTCGGCGGTCGCGGTGTCGTCCAGCCAGCCGTCCTCCAGCAGGTCCAGCGCGCGTACACCCGCGAAGTCGGCCTTGTGGTCGGCGGTGAGCGTGGGCGACTGGTTGGAGCGCAGCTCGCCGAACGAGCGCTCGCGCAGCCGCAGCGCGTCGCTGACGACGGTGGGCAGCTCGCGCTTGCCCGCGTCGCCGCCGACCAGCACCGGGGCGTCGCCGAGCAGCCCGAGATCGCCCATCGCGAGCAGCGAGTCCGGCCCGCCGCGCACGGCCACCGCGTCGGCGGCCGACTGCACGGACACCAGGTCGGCCGCGTCGGACACCTCGTACAGGTCGAGCGCCGGGAAGGCCGGGTCGAGCGAGTGCTGGGCGTCGTCGCTCTGCCGGTCGCCGACGGGGTCGCCGAAGGAGCGTACGAGCTTGACGCCGGGCGTCTCGCGCAGCGCCTCGTAGATGCGCGACGGCCAGGCGCCCTGGAGGTTCTGCCGCATGAGGTCGTTGCGTACCAGCAGGTAGCGCACGCCGAGGCGGCGCAGCACCGCCGTCACGCCGGCCGAGCCGTGACCGGCGGCCAGGCGCTGGTCGATAACGTCGAGCAGCCGGGTCAGGCCGACCGAGCCCGGCGGCTCGATCCGCCGGGTGGTCCAGCGGGCCGTGGTCAGCGCCTGCAGGGGCTCGTCCATGGGGCGGCCCCAGACGTACTCGGCGAACTTGGCGCCCGGCACGAGCAGCACGCCGTCGTCGCCGGCGTTCTCGTCCAGCCAGGACGCGGCCTGCCGCCAGTACGGCGGCACGTCCTCGAAGTCCCCCGGCGCGGCGAGGCCCTGGTTGAAGACGGGCAGCACGAGCGCGGCCGCGGCCACGGCGGCCAGCGTGCGGAGCGGCAGCCGAGCCCGCGCCAGCAGGTGCGCCAGGCCGAAGGCGAGCGCCAGCCGGACCAGCGGGTCGAACTTGCGCAGGTTGCGCAGCGGCGCGAGCGGCCCGTCCAGCAGCCAGCGGACCGGCTCGGCGGTGATCGGCTCCAGCGCGCTGATGTGCCCGGCCACCAGCGCGGCCACGCCCACCACGAACAGCGCCAGCACGAACCCCTTCGCGGGCAGGTCGCGGCGGGCCAGCCCGGCCAGGCCGAGCGCGGCCAGGACGCCGGTGACCACGACCATCGTGGCCGAGGTGGCGATCGCGAAGCCGGGCGGCTGCTCGAAGACGCCGTTCACGGGCAGGTAGCGCACCCAGTCGGAGGCGCCGCGCAGGACGTTCGTGAGCGAGGTGACCTGGGTGGTGGTGCCGGCGGTCTCGGTGTACGGCAGGAACGAGAAGGCGTACCTGCCGACCAGCAGCAGCGGCAGCCACCAGAAGAGGGTGGCGACCGCGACGGCGGCGCTCCACCAGCCGAGCAGCCGCCAGCGCGGCACCGGGCGCGGCCGGGTCAGGATGTAGAGGACCGGGGCCACGAGCACGGCCAGCACCGCCACCGCGTTCACGCCGCCGCACAGCGCCACCGCGAGCGCCGACCTGATCGCGCCGCGCGCCCGCTGGCCCGTCTCGGAGGCCGTGAGCAGCGGGATGAGGATCCACGGCAGCATCGCGGCGGGCAGCCACTCGATGGAGATCTCGCCGAGGATGGAAAGCGTGCGCGGGGCCAGCGCGTACGCCAGCGCCCCGGCGATCCTGGTGCCCGGTGTGCCGAGGCCGAGCTGCCCGGACAGCCGCTCCACGCCGAGGAAGGCCACGCACATGAGCAGCGTGAGCCAGAGCCGCTGCGTCACCCACGGTGCCATGCCGGCGAGGTCGCCGAGGGCGAAGAACGGCCCCATGGGGAAGATGTAGCCCGCCACCTGGTTCTGGAGCTGGCCGAAGTGCTGCAGGTCCCACAGGTGCGCGGCGCGCTCCAGCCAGCCGACCGGGTTGAGCGCGAGGTCCATCTTGGTGTCGGAGATCAGGTGGCCGGGCTTGGTGGTGAACGCCAGCAGGCCGAAGCCGAGGCAGCAGATCACCAGCCACCAGCGCCGCCACGCCCGCTCGCCGAGCGCCCGCGCGCCCGCCTTGGAGCCGGCGTTCTTGGAGCCGGCGTTCTTGGAGCTGCCGGCGCGGCCGGTGCCGGGGCGGCCCCAGACCAGCTTGTCGGTGGCCGGCGGCCGGCTCATCGCTCCTCCCCGGCCCACTCACCGAGGTCGGAGGAGCCCTCGCCTGGGGAGCGGCCCTCCAGTACGGCGAGGAGCCGTTCGGCGCTGCGGTCCCAGGAGAATCGGTCAGCCCATTCCCGACATTTCACGGAATAAGTGTCGTCCACCTCGTCGAGTGCTCCGGCAAGGCCCTTGGCCAGCCCGGTGCCCTCGACCCCCTCAGGCAGCAGCCACCCGGTCTCGCCCGGCCGTACCGCGTCGCGGAGCCCGTCCACGTCGAAGGCCACGGTCGGCACCCCGAGCGCCGCCGCCTCCAGCACGCTCAGCCCCCACCCCTCGCCCTGCGAGGCGCTGACGTGCAGCCAGGCCCGCGCGACCAGCCGGCTCTTCTCCCGCTCCGGCAGGTAGCCGTGCAGGGTGACGCCCTCGGGCAGCCGCGCACGCAGCCGTTCCTCCTCGGGCCCCCGTCCGATGACGTCCACCTGGAGGTCCGGCCGGTGCCGCCGCAGCTCGGCGACGGCGTCGAGGAGCAGGTGCACGCGCTTGTGCGCGACCAGCCGCCCCAGGCAGACCAGCCGGGGCTCGGCGCTCCGCGCGACCTCGCCGGGGTCGGCGACGCTGACGCCGTTCGGGACGATGTGGATGGGCCCCTTCCAGGCCAGCCGCTCGCGCATGGCGAGCTCGGTGGACGGCGACACGGCCACGCTCGGGTGCCGCCGGTAGCTCCACCGGGACACCGGCCCCTCCAGGAACCGGCCGACGGCGGCCAGCCACCCCGGCAGGTGCACGCCGAACTGCCGGTCGTGCACGTGGTGCACGACGCAGACCACCTTCGTCCGCCGCCGTACCACCCACGGGGTGAAGAACGGGATGCCGTTCTGGCAGTCCAGCACCGCGTCGAAGCGCCCGCGCCGGACCAGCAGCCAGGCCAGCACCAGCGGGTAGACGGTGAACGTCGCGCCCATGCGGGCGAAGCGCACGCCCTCGACGGTCTCCTTGCCGCGCTGGCCGGGCGCCCGCGCCGTGACGAACCACACCTCGTGGCCCGCCCCCGCGAGGCGGCGGGCCAGCTCCCAGGCGAACGTCTCGGCGCCGCCCGCCTGGGGATGCCAGGGGTCACGCCAGTTGACGAAGGCGATCTTCACGGAAATCCGACGGGGTCAGGAGCGGCCGGCGGCTCCCAGGCCGGGTGCATGGCGTGGCGCGGCCTGAGACGCGGCCTCGGGCGCAGCCGCAGCCAGATGCGTCCCATCTCCAGCACGATGCCGAAGCTGTGACGGGCCGGCGAGAACGACGACCCCGGCACGTCCAGCCAGCGCACGGGGATCTCGTGCACCTCCGAGCCGTCCGCCGCGCAGCGCGCGAGCAGCTCGACGTCGAAGGCGAAGCCGGGCGTGCGGAGCAGCGCGGCGACCTCGCGGGCGAGCACCCCGTCGAAGAACTTGAAGCCGCACTGGGTGTCGCTCACCCCCGGCACCAGCGCGCCGGCCAGCGCGCGGAACAAGGCGGCGCCCAGCTCACGGACCCTGCTGTGGCGGTTCTCCACGACGGAGCCCTCGTGGGCACGGGAGCCGATCACCACGCGCTCACCGGACAGCAGCAGGCCGAGCGCCGCGTCGATGGCGTCCAGGTCGGTCGCCATGTCGGCGTCGCAGAAGCCGACGAACGGGGCGCCGCTCTCCAGCAGCCCGGCTCGCACGGCGGCCCCCTTGCCCGGGATCGGGCAGGGGATGAGCCGGACCGGTACGGGCCCGGCCGGCCAGTTCTCGACGATCTCCGCGGTGCGATCCGTGCTGTTGTTGTCGACGACTATGACGGCAGCCGGGAACGGCATGCGGGCAAGCTTCGCGCACAGCTGCAGGAGCCCCCCGGGAAGACGCCGTTCCTCGTTGTGCGCAGGAACGACGATCTCAAGCAGTGGTGGTCGGCTCGTCCCGCCGTCCCCTTGCGGAGAGGGCGGCATGCTGATCCGGCCTTACCGGTCGCCGTAGTTGTAGAGCGGCTGGTTGACCGGCGTCGCGGTGGCGCCGGTGAAGGAGACCGTGGTGACCGTCGCCACGAGAGCCGCTACGGCGACGCCGATGATCGCTGCTAAGAGGACCTTGATCACGGAACTTCCTCCTCGGCGGGCAGACAGGAGCGGGGCCGCACCCAACTTAGAACCAATTCTTGCTACTCGGAAGTAGCTAGGCCAAATCTTAACAAACTACCTGCTCAGCGGCTTACCGGCCCCTCAACCCGATACAACCGCAGGTCACGGTCATGGACCAGAACGTGTGCTCTGCGTAGCCATACGGCAAACCGTGCCCGCTCTTCAACTGTCCCCGCGTTGACTATCACATAGCGGATCCCGGCTCCCGCCAGGTCGGGCGAAGGCCCGCCTAGTACGAGTTCTAGTTCACGCGCGCGTGGGTCCTCGCTCCCCACGACGAGATCGCCGACCCGTACGGCGTCGTTCGACACCACCCGCCGGCCCGCCACGGCGAAGAAGCGCTGCGCCGGGTCGAGCACCGGGCGGCCGCCGTTCCAGGGGAAGCGCCGGTAGGACTCGAAGGGCAGCACCAGCACGTCGCCGGGCTCCTGATCACGCGCGATGACCGCGCGGGCGGCGCTCCAGCTCGACGGGTACGCCACCGCGTCCAGCGTCCCGAGCGCGCCCCAGGACAGCGTGGGCAGGACGGCCACCGGCACCAGGGCCATCGCCCCCACCCACGCCCTGCGCCCCGCCACACGTTCCGTGAGCGCCCCGAGGCCGAGGGCCGCCACCAGCGCCAGCGGCGCGATGAACTGCTGCGCGTCCCTGAACACCGCGAACCCGCCCCACCAGCCCACCACCTGCTCGTACGCCACCCGCCCCGGCTCGCTCACCCCCACGCACGCCACGGCGAGCCCGACCAGCGCCGCCCCGGCGAGCCCCCGACGGAACGGCAGCTCGGAGCGCAGGAACGCGACCACCCCGGCGACCACCAGCAGCAGCCGCGCCACCGCGCCCGCCCAGGTCTCGTAGCCGGGCGGCACGGCGCGGGCGTTCCAGATCCCGCCGAGCGACAGCAGGCTCCCCACCGCCCCGAACGGCGTGTCGGCCCGCGCCGCGAACGCCCCGATCCCCGCCGGGTCCCCCGCCAGCCCTTCGGGCCGCAGCGCGGTCGCCACCAGCCACGGCAGGCTGAACGCGACCAGCACAGCGGCGGTGACGGCAAGATCACGCCACCGACGCCGGGCCAGAGCGAGAGGGAGTGCCGTGAGCGCGGTGACCGTCATCGCGGCGAAGCCGCCCACCGCGGCGGGGAGGACCGCGACCGCGCGCCGCCGCCCCGACCACACGGCCCGGACCACCCACGGCAGGCCCGCGTACCCGAGCAGCAGCGCCCACTGCCCGATGAGCAGCCGCTCGGCCACGAACGGGTTCCACACGTAGAACGCGCCGGTCACCAACCGCGGCCCGAGCGAGGCCGACGGCGGCAGCAGCGCCGCCCCCGTGCACCCCAGCACGAAGATCCCGAGCAGGATCAGCTTCTGCACCAGCTCGGCGGGCAGCACCTGGGCCAGCGCCGTCACCACGGCGTCGCTGGGCACCACCCGCGCCGCGCCTCCCGCCAGCCCGAACGTCCAGGCCGAGAACGCCGGATCCGGCACGAACACCATGTCGTGCAGCAGCACGAACCCCCATCCCAGCCCGGGGCCGAGGGCCAGGCAGCCGAGCCCCAGCCCGAGGAGGACGGCGGCGAGCCCGGCTCGGGTCGTCTGCGACATGCGGCTATGACATCACAGCACTTCCACCACTATGTCGCTCCGTGGTTGAGTTGCGCCGGGAGGACGGGGTGATGGAGAGCGTGGCGACCGCCGGGGGGCGCCCGTGGCTGCGCGGCGGCGACGCCGTGCTCGCCGCCGGGCTGATCATGGTGGCCGTGCAACTGGTGTGGAAGGCCGGGCTGGTCAACCGGACGTACTTCCGCCAGGACGACTTCATGTTCCTCGCGAGGGGCCTGGAGAACGGGTTCACCTGGGACTACCTCATGCGGGTGGACTACGGCCACCTGATGCCGGGCGCGTTCGCGATCCACTGGGCGCTCGGACGGCTCGGCGTCCACAACGACGTGCTCGCGCACGTGCTCACCCTCGGCCTCCAGGCGGCGGCCGGGCTGGCGCTGCTGCGGCTGCTGTGGGTGCTGTTCGGGCCGCGTCCGGCGATCCTGGTGCCGTTCGGGTTCGCCCTCGTCACCCCGATGACGATCTCCGGGCTGTCGTGGTGGGCGGTGGTGGCCGAGACGCTGCCGTTCCAGATCGCGCTGCCGATGGCGCTCGCCTCGCACGTGCTCTGCGTACGCACCGGGCGCCTGCGGCACGCGGTCGCGGCGGCGGCCTGGACGGCGTTCGGGATGGTGTTCTTCGTCAAGGCGCCGTTCATCCCGGTGCTCGCCTTCGTGCTGACCGTCGGCTGGCTCGGCGGCGCGCGCAGGCTGCTCCGGGTGTGGGCGCTCTACCTGGCCGTGCTGGTGCCGTACGCGGTGCTCTTCCTGCACCAGCTCCTCACGACCGTGCAGCTCACCCGGCAGACCTCGCCGATCTCGCTGCCGAGCGCCGAGGTCGCCGCGAAGTCGGTCTGGACGCTGCTGACCGGCTCGCTCATCCCCACCGCGCTCGGCGGGCCCTGGCACTGGCAGCCGATCGGCGAGGACTACGCGCTGGCCGCCACCCCCGCCCCGCTGATGTGGGCGAGCCTCGCCGTGGCCGTCGCGGCCGTGGCGGTGTCGGTGCGCCTGCGGCGGCGGGCCTGGCTGGCGTGGGTAATGCTGCTCGGTTACTTCCTGCTGGCGGACGTCGCGCCGATCATGCTCGGCCGGATCGAGCTGCTCGGTCCCGATCTGAGCGGGTACGAGCTGCGCTACCTCTCCTCGACCGCCATGGTCGTGGCGATCGTCATCGGGCTGGCGTTCATCCCCGTGGCGGGCGAGCCGGAGCCGTGGCTGCGGCCGATCGGCCCCCTCCGGATGGCCTGGGCGCCGCTCGCCGCCGTGGTGGCGGTGAGCTCGGTCTGGTCGGTCGCCGCCTACGCCGACCGGCCGCTCGGCCGCAACGTCAAGAGCTACGTGGAGACCGCCGAGTCGGCGCTGGCGCGGATGCCCGCGGGCACGGTCGTGCTGGACGCGTACGTGCCGGAGAAGGTGGCGTTCCCGCTGTTCTTCTACGACTACGCCCGCCACTCGAAGGTCGTCGACCCGGCCGCCCGGCACCGCGTCACCTGGACGCGCAGGCTCGCCGGGCCGATCTCCGTCCCCCGGATGTTCGACGCCCAGGGACGGCTGCGCCCGGTACGCCTCACGGGCACGACGATCCCAGCGGGGGCCGCGTGCCGCCCGGTCGGCGGGACGGAGGTGCGCTTCCCGATCCCGGCCCCGCCGGCGGGCGGCGAGCAGGTCGTCCAGATCTCCTACCTGAACGGCGAGGCCACCACCCTGGAGGTGCGGATGGGCCTCGCCAGGACCTCGGTGCCCGCCGGCGCGAACCTGGGCATCACGTACGCCACGCTCGACGGCGGCGGCCCCGAGCTCGCCCTCCGGACGGTGGGCGGTGGCACCACGTGCGTGGGCGAGATCAGGGTCGGCGTGCCGGCCGCGGACGAGACGGCCGCCGCCGTCCCGCCGCAGCCGGTCGAACGTTAGGTCACTTGCCGGGCTCGGGGTCCCTGGGCAGGCCGAGCATGCGCTCACCGATGATGTTGAGCTGCACCTCGGTGGTGCCGCCGTAGATCGTCATGGCGCGGGTGGCGAGCACGGCCCGGTTCCAGTAGCCCGCGTCGCCCAGCTTCATGTCCGCCGCGGTGGTCGCGGCGGCGCCGAGCAGCTCGACGGCGGTCTCCGAGACGTGCTGGGCGTGCGAGGTGGACAGCAGCTTGCGCACGGAGGCGTCCGCGCCCGGCTCGGTGCCGGCGAGCTGCTTGAGCGTGACCCGCAGCGACAGCGCGTTGATCGAGTGGCCCTCGCAGACGACCTCGGCCACCCGCTGCGCCTCGACCGGCGTCAGCTCGCGGCCGAGCCGGCCGGCCAGGCCGAGCAGGTCGGGCACCGACGAGCCGGTGCCGCCCGAGCCGGACGACAGCGACACGCGCTCGTTGGACAGCGTGTTGCGCGCCACCTTCCAGCCCTCGCCGACCTCGCCCACGACCAGGTCGTCCGGCACGAACACGTCGTCGAGGAAGACCTCGTTGAACAGGTTCTCGCCGGTCATCTCGGTCAGCGGGCGCACGGTGACGCCGGGGCCCTTCATGTCGACGAGGAAGTACGTGATGCCCTCGTGCTTGGAGCCCTCGCTGGAGTTGCGGGCGATGCAGATGCCCCACTCGGCGACGTGGGCGACCGACGTCCAGATCTTCTGGCCGTTGAGCTTCCAGCCGCCCTCGACCTTCTCGGCCTTCATCTGCAGCGAGGCGAGGTCGGAGCCCGCGCCGGGCTCGGAGAAGAGCTGGCACCAGATCATCTCGCCGCTGAGCGTCTTCGGCAGGAAGCGCTCCTGCTGCTCCTGGGTGCCGTACACGGCGATGGACGGCACGACCCAGGCGCCGATGA
Organism: Nonomuraea sp. LP-02; assembly: GCF_036289125.1. Lineage (NCBI taxonomy): Bacteria > Bacillati > Actinomycetota > Actinomycetes > Streptosporangiales > Streptosporangiaceae > Nonomuraea > Nonomuraea sp. LP-02. Next base: position 5,063,693 of record NZ_JAXCLK010000001.1, read on the forward strand.
TGAGGGCGGGCAGGCGTACCTTGGCGGCCTTGAGCTCCTGCGCGATGAGCACCTGCTCCAGCGGCTTGGCGTCGCGGCCCCAGGGGCGGGGCAGGTGGGGCATGACGAAGCCGCGCTCGGCGAGCGCCCGCTTCTGCTCCTTGCCTTCGAGCTGGGCGATCTCCGCGATCTCGGCGCGGATCGACTCGCGCAGCGCCTCGGCGTCCTCGGGCAGGTCGAGCTCCATCTCGCGGGTGACGCCCTGGAGCGCCAGCGCGGTGACCTCGGCGGCCCAGTCGGCGGACGAGCCGAGCAGGGCGCGCAGGGTGAGCGCGCGGCGGTAGTAGAGGTGCACGTCGTGCTCGAAGGTGTAGCCGATGCCGCCGAAGGTCTGGATGGCGTCCTTCGCGCACTGCACGGCGGCGTCGGGGGCCATCACGCCGGCCACGGCGGCCGCGTAGGCGAGCTCCTTGCCGTCGGCGCGGGTGGCGTCCCAGACGGTGGCGCGGGCCTGCTCCAGCGCGACCAGCATGCGCGACAGCTTGTGCTTGATGCCCTGGAACTGGCCGATCGGGCGGCCGAACTGCACGCGGACCTTCGCGTAGTCGGCGGCCGCGGTGACGCACCAGGAGGCGAGGCCGGCGGCCTCCGCGCCGAGCAGGATGGCCGCGAGGTGGCGTACCTCGGCGCTCTCGACGCCCTCCAGCACCCGGTCGGCGGGCACGACGGTCTCGGCCACCTCGACCTTGGCCACCGCGCGGGTGAGGTCGAGCGACTTCTGCTCGGTGACGGTCGCGGCGGCGGCGTCCAGCGCGATCCACCGCTCGCCGTCGGGCGTGGACACCGGCAGCACGAGCACGTCGGCGAGCGCGCCGGCGAGCACCGGCTCGACGGCGCCGGAGACGGTCAGCGAGCCGTCCTCGGCGCTGCTGCCGGTGAGCGCGCCGCTCAGGGCGACGGCGGCGGTCAGGGTGCCGTCGGCGAGCCGCTCCAGCAGCTCGTGGCGCTTGCTCGCGTGGATGACCGCGCTCGCCAGCACGGTCGGCACGTACGGTCCCGGCGCCATGCGCTCGGCCAGCGCCTCGACGGCCACGGCGGCCTCCAGCAGGCCGTAGCCGGAGCCGCCGTTCTCCTCGGGCAGGTGGAGGCCGAGCAGGCCCTGCTCGGCCAGGCCGGACCAGAACGGCGGGCGTCCCTCGGCGCCGGCGCGCAGGAGGTCGCTGGTGATGTTCCGCTTGGCCCAGCCGCTCACCGACTCGTGGAGCGCCTCGTGCTCCTCGCTCAATCCGATAGCCATCGCTCATCCTCCAGCAGATCCCAGGTGCAATACCGGAACCATATTCTAGAGGATGCTTCTGGCCAACGCCTTACAACGGACGAACCTGGCGGGCGATCGTGCTCAGGTCCGGCCAGCGCGCCTTGTTCGTCTCGGGGATCGAGGCGAGGAGCATGGCCGGCTTGGTCTTGCCCACCTCGACCACCGTCACCACGGCCTGGGTGACCTGGCTCTTGCCGCCCGCGGTGTAGGTGACCTTGTAGCCGAGCGTCCAGCCCTTGCCCACCGGGATCTTCTGCGAGGCGGTCCACTCGACCGCCGCGCCCTTCGGGTACTGGGTGCGCATCGCCCAGCGGACCGCGTCGGTCGCGATCTCCCGGTAGTCGGCGTCCGAGCTGGGCTTCTTCGCCGGGGACTCGCCCGGGTACATCGCCGAGGCGATCAGCGTGTACGGCATCTCCGCCTTGCCGATGCGCTGCGCGATCGAGTACGGCGGGTAGGACCTGGCCTGCCACGGCGCGGCGAGCCGCGGATAGGAGATGCCGACCGTCTTGTCGGAGATCGTCCCGATGACCACCGCCGGGGTGCCCGGGGACGCCTTCAGCGCCCTGCTCGCCGGGACCGGGGGCAGCACGACCGGGCTCGCCGACGGGGTCGCCGAGGCGGAGGCCGACGCGCTGGGCGTGGCGGAGGCGGACGGCAGCGGGGCGACGCGGACGACGCCCTCGTCCCCGGTCGGCTGCTGGTTGGCCGGGACGTCGCCGGAGAAGACCACGAAGACCAGCAGGACGGCGGCGATCGTGGCGACGATCGCGCCGATCAGGTAGACGACCTTGATCGGGATGTCACCGAGGCCGCGCCGGGGCGGCACCGGCGGCACGGGCGGCAGCGTCGGCGCCGACGGCACGCCGCCCAGCGGCAGCTCCTCGGGCCGGCCGCCCGGGAACGGCGGCGCCGCCGACTGCCGCAGGGCGGGCGGGGGCATGGGCTGCGCGCCCCGCTTCTGCGCACCGGACGCCGGCTGCGCACCATAGGGCGGCCGGGGTCGGGACGGCGACTGAGGGTGGGACTGCGGGCCGGACGGCGGCTGCGGCCGGGCCTGCGGACCGGACGGCGGCTGCGGCCGGGCCTGCGGACCGGACGGCGGCTGAGGCCGGGACTGAGGGCCTGACGGTGGCTGCGGCTGCGGCTGAGGGGCGCGCTGCGGCTGAGGAGCAGGCTGCGGCTGCGGGCCGGACGGGGGCTGAGGGGTGGGGCGGGGCGGGGCCGCCGGGGGTCGCTGGATCTGCACCGTCTCCTCGGCCGGCGGCAGGACGACCTTGCGGAACGGAGTGGTGGGTGAGTTCGAGGAGGGTATCTGGTCTCCGACGTCCGCCATGACCTTGAGGTTACGTCACCGCAGAGCGGGTTATTTCCTCTATAGCCGCAGCAGAATCTAATTCTGTAAGGTCTGGCTACATGAGGGGTTTCTACGAGATCGCCGCCGAAGACCCGGATCGTCCCGCCCTCCTCGGCGACGAGGGCCTCACCTACGGAGCCCTGCTGTCCCGGGTGAACCAGACGTCGAACGGCCTGGCCTCGCGCGGCGTCCGCCGGGGTGACTGCGTGGTGACCGTGCTGAAGAACGGCCCGGACGCGCTCACCATGATGCTGGCGACGTACCAGATCGGCGCCTACCTGGTGCCCGTCAACTGGCACTTCACCGCCGAGGAGATCGACTACATCATCGCCGACTGCGGCGCCAAGGTGGTGGTCTCCCCCGACGCCCTCACGGTCGCCGAGCTGGGCGCGGGGCAGCCGGACACCGCCCCCGCCGAGCGCTGGGCCGGCTCCATGATGCTCTACACCTCGGGCACCACCGGCCGCCCCAAGGGCGTACGGCGGCGGCTGCTGGAGCTGACGCCCGAGGAGCTGTACCCGATCCTCATGCGCAAGAGCTGGCGGCACTTCGGACTGCCGATGGGCGGGGTGCACCTGGTGTGCTCGCAGCTCTACCACTCGGCGCCGTACGGGCAGGCGATGATGGCGCTGCAGTTCGGGCACGCGATCGTGGCGCCCGATCGGTTCGACGCGGCCGAGACGCTGCGGCTCGTCGAGCGGCACCGGGTGACGAACGCGTTCATGGTGCCCACGATGTTCCACCGGCTGCTGGCCGTGCCGGACCGGGAGTCGTACGACCTGTCGTCCCTCACCCACCTCTACCACGGGGCCGCCTTCTGCCCGCCCGCCATCAAGCAGGCGATGATCGACTGGCTCGGCCCGGTGCTGTGGGAGTACTACGGCTCCACCGAGGCGGCCGTGGCCACCATGGTGTCGTCCCAGGAGTGGCTGGAGCGGCCCGGCACGGTCGGCAAGGCGCTGGACGGCATGCGCTTCACGATCGTCGGCGAGGACGGCGAGGAGCAGCCGCCCGGGCAGCCCGGCCTCGTCTACATCGGCGGCATCAACCGCTTCGAGTACCACGGCGACCCGGACAAGACGGCCGCCGCCATGCGCGGGCGCGACTACACCCCCGGCGACATCGGCTACCTGGACGAGGACGGCTACCTGTTCCTGCTCGACCGGCGTACCGATCTGATCATCTCGGGCGGCGTGAACATCTATCCCGCCGAGATCGAGGCGGCGCTGCTGGAGCACCCGGCGGTCGCGGACGTGGCCGTGATCGGCGTTCCCGACCCGGAGTGGGGCCACAAGGTCGTGGCGCTGGTCCAGCCGGCGCCGGGGGTGACGGGCGGCGAGGAGCTGACCGCCGAGTTGCTGCGGCACTGCGCGCCCCGGCTGGCCCGGCTGAAGCATCCGCGGGTGATCGAGTACCGCGAGTCGCTGCCGCGTACGCCCACCGGCAAGCTCAGCAGGAGAAATGTCCGGGAGGCGTATCTTTCGCAGTGATTCGGGCACACCACTGCCATGAGGCAGCCCACGGGGGAAACGCCCATGAGGAGGACAGCCGCGGCGTTCGCCGCCGCCGCCGTGCTGCTCGCGGGCTGCGGAACGCTCCCCGCCACCGGCACGCGGTCCCCGGCCACCACGCCCACCGCGCCCACCTCGGCGTCGCCGGGCGCGACCACGTCCCCGGGCCCGACCTCACCCGAGGCGACCGGGGCGGGCAGCGCCCCCGCCCAGGCCCTTGAGGCCGCCTACGAGCAGGTCATCGCGAACGTCCTGCCGTCCATCGTGCAGATCAACACCAAGGTCGGCCTCGGCTCCGGCATCGTCTTCGACCACGCCGGCCACATCATCACCAACGCCCACGTGGTCGGTGAGGCCACCGAGATGAGCGTCGCCTTCGCCACCGGCGGCGCCGATCGCAAGGCGCGGCTGGTGCGCTCCTTCGCCACCGGCGACCTGGCCGTGATCAAGGTGGACAACCCCGACGGGCTGCGGCCGGCCACGTTCGCGGACTCCACGAAGGTCCGGGTCGGGCAGATCGTGCTCGCCATGGGCAATCCGCTCGGCCTGTCGGGCAGCGTCACCGAGGGCATCGTCTCGGCGGTCGGGCGTACGATCTCCGAACCGCAGGAGGCCGGCTCGCCCGGCGCGACGATCGCCAACTCCATCCAGACCTCAGCCGCCATCAACCCCGGCAACAGCGGCGGCGCGCTGGTGAACCTGTCCGGCCAGGTGATCGGCATCCCGACGCTCGCGGCCACGAACCCCGAGCTCGGCGGCGGCGCGGCCCCCGGCATCGGCTTCGCCATCCCCGGCAACACCGCCGTCGACATCGCCAACCAGATCATCAAGCACGGCAAGGTCACCAACAGCCGCCGGGCCGCGCTCGGCATCCGGGGCGGCACGGTGCTCGGCGCGAACGGCCAGCCCGCCGGCGTCGGGGTGGCCCGCGTGGAGCGGGGCGGCGGCGCGGCCAAGGCCGGCATCGAGACCGGCGACGTGATCGTCTCGGTCAACGACAAGGAGACGCCCACCATCGCCGACCTGACCGAGACCATCGCCACCCTGAAGCCGGGCACCGAGGTCAAGGTGGGACTCATCCGCCCCGACGGCTCCCGGGCGACCGTGGTGGTGACCCTCGGGCAGCTTCCCGGGGACTGACCGGCTACCGCTTCGCGGTGAAGACGATCTCGACCCGCCGGTTCTTCGCCCGGTTGCCCTCGACCGGCCTGCCCTGCACCAGGTTGGGCAGTTTGGGGCGGCTCTCGCCGTACCCGGTGGCCTGGAGGGTGACGCCCGGGACGGTGATCATGCCGCGTACGGCCTGCTGGACGGCCTGCGCGCGGCGGCGCGACAGCGTCACGTTGTAGGCGTCCGTGCCCTGGTCGTCGGTGTGACCCTCGATCCTGACGACGCCGCCCGCGCTCTCCGCGTTGACCTTGGCGGCCACCTGCTCCAGCCGCTGCCTGGCCTTGGCCGTGAGCCGCCACTTGTCCAGCGCGAACAGCACGTCGCTGGTCACCGCGAGGGTCACCTGGCGTCCCTGCTTGGTCTCGCTCTCGGTGCCGTCCATGGACTCGACCTCGCCGATGATGTCCTCGACCGGCAGCACCAGGTCCTCGACGACACCGGTGGCGCCGGACGGCACCTCGGGCACCGGGGTGGGGGCCGGGGTCGGGGACGACAGGGCGAGGACCAGGGCCGCGCTAAGCGATCGGAACATCGGTGAACACCCCGATACCCGGCATCTCAACGTTGATCGTGCTCACGTCGGCCGGCGGGGCGGCGAAGACGGCGTACAGCGTGGACGCCTCACCCTTCTCCAGGAACTGGCCCTGGGTGCCGGCGCACACGCACGTGGCGTCCGCGCCGGTGCCGTTGCGGGCGACGCGGTAGCGCTTGGCGTTGACCGGGTCGATGAGGGCGACGCCCGAGACCGTGAAGTCCAGCGTGCCGGTGCCGAGGCTGTTGTGCACGTTGACCTTGCCGTCGAGGGCGGTGATGACCCAGGTCAGGGTGGTGGTCCTGCCCTGCCGCTTGAGGCCGGTGAGGTCGACGCGGGCCTCGCCGTACATGTCGCCGGCGCCGACCTTGGTCTCCTTGGTCGCGATCACCGCGCTCTGCTGCGGAGGAGCGCTCTCCTGGGCCGGCTCCGGCTGCTGCGCGGGGGCGGACGCGGTCGTGCTCTCCGAGACGGGCCGCGACTGCCGCTCCTCGCCGCCGCTGCCCTGCGGAACGCCCGGCAGCACGCCGCAGCCCGCGAGCGCGGCCGCCGCGACGGCCAGCGCGATCGTCTTTCGCATCGTCGTGATCACCTTCGTCGTTCGGGGATGTGGCCCTGACCCTAGGGAGGCGGCGTTCAGTATCCGCATAGCCGGGGCGCGCCGGCCCGGTCATCGCCGCCGCCGGGCCTCCTCGGCGAGCCGCGCGGCCTCGGCCGCGCCTGTCCGGGCGTCCTGGTCGCCCTCGCCAAGACCGTCAAACTCTCCCATAGCGCGCACGAAGCCACCAATCGCATCATCCGTACCATCGGCGAGCGCCGCCCGGCTGAGCGCCAGGAGGGCGCGGGCGGCGTTCGCGCGGTCGCCGTACTGGACGAAGGTCTCGCGGGCCGCGCGGGCGTCCGCCGCGGCGGGCCCGTGCCGCCCTTCCGCGTTCTCCAGCTCGGCCCGTACGAGCAGCGCGACCGCCTCGGGCAACCGGTCGCCGAGCCGCCGGTTGACCTCCAGCCGCCGTTCCAGGCACCGCCGCGCCTCGGCGTACCGGCCGGCGGCCAGGTGCAGCCTGGCCAGGTCGAGCGAGACCTCCGCCGCCCCGCGCCGGTCCCCCAGCTCCCGGTACGCGGCGAGGCTCGCCTCCAGCGGCCCCGCCTCCCGCCGCAGCGTGCCGAGCCCGCGCAGCGCCTCCGCCCGGCCCCGCCGGTCACCGGCCTCCTCGAACACCCGCAGCGCCCGTCCCAGCGCCTGCTCCGCCTGCGGCCCGAGAGCCGGACGCGTCCCGGCGCGGCGGGCCTGGACCAGGCCGAGCCGGAGCGTGACCCGGGCCAGCTCCAGGCCCTCCGCCAGCGGCAGGGCCGCGCGCAGCGCCGCCTCGGCGGCCTCCAGGCGGCCCTCGATCCGGTGCAGGTCGGCCAGGCCGCGCAGCAGCAGGGCCTCGCCGGTGCGGTGGCGGGCGGCGCGGGCCGCGTCCAGGCCGGTGGCCGTGGTGGCGTGCCAGTCGTCGTGATGGGCGTTCAGCTCGAACAGCGGCGTGAGGTAGAACGCCAGCCGCCAGGCGGCCTCGTACAGCCCGGCACGGTGGAAGTCGCCGACCGCCGCCACCAGGAACCGGCGCTCGGCGCTCAGCCAGCGCGCCTCGCCGCGCAGCAGGCCGGTCTCCAGCGCCGGATCCCCGCCCTGCTCCGGATGGATCCGGGTACGGCCGGTGCCGGGCTCGGCGGGGAGGAGCGCGGCGTGCGCCCGGCGTACCCGCTCCAGGATCGCCTCCGCCCGGCAGGCCAGCACGCCGCCCGGCCCGCCGTCCTCCTCGGCCAGGCGTTCGGCGGCGTAGAGGCGGGTGAGGTCGTGCCAGCCGTACCGCTCCTGGCCGGCCTCGTCCAGCCCGCGCGAGCGCAGCAGCCCGGCCTCGGCCAGCGGCTCCAGCTCCGCGTCCAGCGCCCAGGGGGCGAAGTCGGGCGCGGAGAAGGCGCCCAGCTCGCGCAGCAGCCGCCGTTCCGGATCGGGCAGGCCGCGGTAGCCGAGCGCCAGGCTGCCGCGTACGGCGAGGTCGCCCGCGCTCAGCTCGTCGAGCCTGCGCCGCTCGTCCCCGAGCCGACCGGCCAGGTGGTCAAGGGTCCAGCCGGGCTTCCTGGCCAGCCGGGACCCGGCGATGCGCAGGGCCAGCGGCAGCCGCCCGCACAGCCGGACGATGCGGCGGGCGGCCTCGGGCTCGGCGCGTACCCGGTCGGCCCCGGCGACGCCGGCGAGCAGCGCGACCGCCTCGTCCTCGGTGAGGAGGCCCAGCTCGTACGCCCGCGCCGCCTCCAGCCCCGGCAGCGACGACCGGCTGGTGACCAGCGTGACGCTGCCCGGCCCGGTCGGCAGCAGGGGCCGGACCTGCGCCTCGTCGGCGGCGTCGTCCAGCACGACCAGGAGCCGCCGGCGCGCGGTCAGGCTCCGGTAGAGCCGCACCCGCTCGTCCGGCGCGGCCGGCACCGCCCCGTCGGGACACCCCAGGGAGCGCAACAGATCCTCCAGCACGGCCTGGGCCGACCTCGCCCCGAGCGAGGCATGAAGCCGCCCGTCGGGGAGGTTCAGGGCGGCGGCGGCGTGTACGGCCAGCGCTGACTTGCCGACGCCGGGCGGGCCGTGCAGGACCAGGTGGACGGGGGCCGTGGACGCGGCCTCGGCCACGGTCCGGCCGATCCAGGCGAGCGCGTCACCCCGACCACAGAAGTCCGAAATGTCGGGCGGCAACTCATCCACCACCCCGGCGGACCGCCCCCACCCTCCGCCGTCGCCCGAGGCGACCGGGACCGGCGGCCGGGCGTCCAGCAGCACGCGGCGATGGGCCTCGGCCAGCTCGGCGCCCGGCTCCAGACCCAGCTCCCCGACCAACGTCCGGCGCGCATCCTGGTACGCCGCCAACGCCTCCGAACGCCGCCCCGCCTGGTGCAGCGCGTCCATCAGGTGAACCCAGGCCCGCTCACGCAACGGGTGCGCGCCCACCAGGGCCCGCAACTCGCCGATCACCTCCGCGCCCCGCCCCAGGCCCAGGTCCAGCTCGACCCGCTCCTCCAGCGCCGTCAGCCGCAGCTCCTCCAGCGGCACCCCGTACGCGCGCCGCAGCACCGAGGACTCGACGCCGTCGAGCGCCTGCCCCCGCCACAGCCCCAGCGCCGCCCGCAGCCCACCGGCCGCCGCCTCAGCCCGCCCCGCCGCCCGCTCCCGCCGCGCCTCGGCGACCAGGCGCTCGAAGCGGTGGCAGTCCACGTCGTCCGGCGCGACGTCGAGCAGGTAGCCGCCGCCGGGCACGGTACGGATGCCGGTCACGAGCTTGCGCAGCGCGCTGACGTACACCCGGAGCACCGACTCCGCCGAGACCGGCGGCCGGTCGTCCCAGACGGCGGCCATGAGCCGGCCCGCCGTGACCGGTTCGGGGGCGGCCAGCAGGAGGGCGGCCAGGAGCGTACGGTGCTTCGCCGGCCCCGGCGTCCGCCCGTCCGAGACGCGCAGCGGGCCCAGCACCCCGAACCGGGTCACCGGCTCACGCCTTCGGCCGCAGCACGAACGAGTCGAACCGGACACGGGCCGGGGCTCCGGGATCGGCGGTGGCGATCACGCCCGCCTCGCCGGGCCCGTACGGGTCGTCCGCGTCGGCCGCCTCCGCCACCAGCCGGTCGTCGAGCCACAGCCGTAACGCGACCCGGCCCGCACCGCCATCCGCGCACTCGGCGACCAGCCGGGCGGAGGACTTCACGGGGCCCTGGGCGGGGCCGTACAGGTCGGCGCCGTCCGTGCCCGCCCCGCGCTTGACGATCGAGACCATGCCCGAGCCGCTGACCAGGAAGTCGTAACGGGCGCCCGAGGACGACGAGCCGTGGCACCACACGCCGTACGCGCTCGCGTCGCCGCCCTCGGCGAGCGTGGCCCGCGCGCTGATCACACTCGTGCCGTCCGGCTCCCGCCTGGGCGCCGACTTCCACAGCCGCCAGCCGGGATTGACGCTCAGCTCGTAACCGGCTTCGGCCGCCCAAGCGCCGCCCCCCGCCGACGTCCCGGTGGCCCACCCCTCACCGAACCCGGCCTCGTACGGCCAGCCGGGGGTGAGCAGCCTGGCCACGACCAGCCCGGCGATCACCAGCACCCCGGCCCCACCGCCGAGCGCCCACGCCCGCCACCGCCTGCCCTTTCCACCTCGGGCCGCCGCCGGCCGAGACGCCTCCGCCCAAGAGCGCGCGGGCCCGGCCGACAGGGGCTGAGGCCCGGCCGGCATGGGCTGAGGCCCGGCCACGGGGACCTCCGCCTGCGGCGTCTCCGCCCGGCGCGGCCCGGGCTCAGGCGGCACGGGCTCAGGCGGCACGGGACGGGCGGGCGCCTGCCTCCTAGCCGCTTCGGCGGCCGGCGGCGCGGCCGGCGGCGCGGGCATCGGGGGGACCGTCCAGGCGCGTTCCACCACCTCATTGGCGGTGGACAGCCGAGGGCTGCCGCCGACCAGCTCGGCCAGCAGCCCCTGGGCGGTGGGCCGGCGGCGCGGGTCCTTGGCGAGCGCACGGGCGACGATCCCGCGGATCCCTTCGTCGAGCCCGTCCAGCCACGGCTCGCCCTGCGCGATCCGGTACAGCACCTCCCCCGGCGCCCCGCTGCCGAACGGCGCCCGCCCCGTCCCCGCGAACGCGATCACCCCGCCCCACGCGAACACGTCCGCCGCCTCCGTGACCACCTCCCCGCGCACCTGTTCGGGCGCCATGTAGGCGGGCGTCCCGACGACGCCGTGGCTGGCGAGGCTCCGGTGCTCGGCGAGCTGCGCGATCCCGAAGTCGATCACCCGGGGCCCGAGCGGCGACAGCAGCACGTTGGACGGCTTGAGGTCGCGGTGCACCACCCCGGCCCCGTGGATGGCGCTGAGCGCGGTGGCGATCCCGACCGCCAGCGCCTCCAGGTTGCCGCCCGACAGGGGCCCCTGGTCCCGTACGGCCTGCGCCAGATCAGGCCCTTTGACGTATTCGGTGACCAGGTAGGCGACGTCCCCGTCGATCCCGGCGTCGAGCACGGCGGCGGTGCAGAAGCGGGCGACCCGCCGCGCCGCCGCCACCTCCCGCTCGAACCGCCGCCGGAAGGCCGGGTCGCGGGCCAGCTCGGGGGCGATGAGCTTGACGGCGGCCAGCCCGCCGGTGGGCGTGACCGCGAGGTGGACCTCCCCCATGCCGCCCCGGCCGAGCAGGCGCCGCAGCGCGTAGCCGCCTATGACCCGATCGCCGTTCATCGGTGCCACATTAGCCAGGTCAGCCGAGGACCGAGCGCTGCGTCAGGCGGTAGCGGGAGGGCGAGATCCCGTACCGGTCGAGGAACGCCTGCCGCAGCGTCTCGGCCGTCCCGAACCCGCAGCGCGCCGCGATCGCGGCCATCGGCAGCGACGTGGAGACCAGCAGGTGGGCGGCGGCCTCGGCGCGGGCCTGGCGGACGTACCGGCCGGGCGTCCGGCCCAGGTGGCGCAGGAACAGCCGGGTGAGGTGACGCTCGCTGACCCCGGCCGCGCCGGCGAGCGCGGCGGTGGACAGGTCGTCGGCGAGGTGGCCGCCGATGTGCTCGACGGTCCGCTTGACCAGGGTGTCCGCGGGCGAGGGCGAGGCGACGAACATGCTCATCTGCGCCTGGTTGCCGGGCCGCTGCAGGTAGGTGACGAGGTGGCGGGCCACGGTGCGGGACAGTTCGGGGCCGTTGTCCTCCTCGACGAGGGCGAGGGTGAGGTCGAGTGCGGCGGTGACGCCCGCGGAGGTGGCGACGCCGCCGTCCCGCAGGAAGATCGGGCCGGGGTCGACGGCGACCTCTGGGTGGCGGGCGGCCAGCTCGCCGGCGAGCCGCCAGTGCGTGGTGGCCCGCCGCCCGTCGAGCAGCCCGGCCGCGGCCAGCACGAACGCCCCGGTGCACACGGACGCGACCCGCCGGCTCTCCCTGGCCAGCCGGCGTACGTGGCCCACGACGGACGGGCTCGCCGCCGCGTCCTCGAAGCCGATGCCGCCGCAGACGACGAGCGTGTCGAGCGGCCCGGTGACGCGCTCCAGCGGGAGCTGGGCCTGGACGGTGAGCCCGGTGCCGCAGGTGACCGGGTTGCCGCCGGGGGCGGCGACGCGCACCTCGTAGCAGGGCGCCGCGCCGTGCCAGTTGGCCTCCTCCAGCGTGGAGGTGACGCAGGCGAGGTCGAGCAGCGAGGCCGCCTCGTACGCCACCACGACCACCCGCCGGACGTCCATGCCCCCGACTCTAGGGTTAAAGGACCAGGACCCCAAGTTTCCGGACTTGTCCGGCCGTCCGCCTTGGCGCGCTCCCGCCCGCGCGTGGACAGTCGGAGCCATGACCACCACCACGAAAACCCGTAACTGGGGCAGATTCGCCCTCCACTACCTTGAGATGATCATCGCGATGTTCGCCGGGATGTTCGCCCTCGGCGCGCTGCTCGACGTGCTCGGCCTCGGCGTCTCCCACAGCGAGCAGCCCGAGCTGGGCTACCTGGTGATGGCGCTGAACATGTCGATCGGCATGGCCGCGTGGATGCGCTTCCGCCGGCACGGCTGGGCCTCGACGCTGGAGATGTGCGCGGCGATGTTCGTCCCGGTCGTGCCGCTCTTCCCGATGCTGTGGCTCGGCTGGATCGACGCGGGCATGATGATGACGCTCGCGCACGTGGCCATGTTCCCGCTCATGCTGGCCGCGATGCTGCTCCGCCTCGACGAGTACGCGGGCTGCGCCCACTGACAACCCCGGTGACGTCGCCATTACCACTTTGGGCAGCCTGTCGCCTACCCTTTGTGGATGCGTTATGTCCCTTTTGTCATGATTGCTGCCACTTTGCTGACGGGCGCCACCGCCCTGCCCGCGGCCGCCATCACGAACGGCTCGGCCGACGGTGACACCCACCCCGAGGTCGGCGCCATGGTCGCCGACCGGCCGCACGCCGACGACACCTGGACCTACTGCACCGGCACCCTCGTCTCCCCGACGGTCTTCCTGACCGCCGCCCACTGCGGCGAGAAGGGACAGAAGACCGCCAAGGTGACCTTCGACGCCCAGTACAAGCCCGGCAGCGCGCTCCACAGTGGCCGGTTCATCCCGGACCCTCGGTTCAACGACAAATCGGACCTGCATGACATGGCGGTGGTCGTCTTCGACCAGCCCGTCACCGGCATCCGCCCCGCCCAGCTCCCCGCCCCCGGCCTGCTCGACCGCCTCAAGGCCGAGGGCAAGCTGACCCGCTTCACCCCGGTCGGGTACGGCTCCCTCGCGCCGGCCAAGAAGGCGCGCGAGGAGGTCTACCACTACACCGACACCCGCAACCAGGCGTCCATCTCCTACAAGGGGATGACCAAGCGCTGGCTGAACCTGTCGATGTCGGTCAAGAGCGACGGCAGCACCTGCTTCGGCGACTCGGGCGGCCCCAACTTCCTCGGCGGCCCCGACTCGCACCTGCTGGTGGCCACCTCCATCAGTGGCGCCGACGACGCCTGCAAGGGCACCAACTACGACTACCGCCTCGACAGCCAGTCGGCCCGCACCTTCCTCGGCAAGTACGTCACCCTCCCGCGCTGACGCGGCAGCCGTTCCCGTGGAACGCTGACCGGGTGATCGACTACTACCGAGACCTCCTCCAGCGTCGCGGCTGGCTGGAAGAGTGCCTCTGCTGGCTCGTCGTCCAGCCCCTCGACGAGGACCTGACCTGCGACGACGTTTTGTGGCGACTGAACGGCGGCCACGACCCCGAACAACGGATCGTGCCGGACCCCGTCGACGCCAACGCGAACGCCGACGGCGCGCTGATCTTCGCCTTCGAGGGCGACGGCGCCTGGGGCTTCCTCGACTGGTCCGGCATTCCCGCCTCCGACGACATCGTCGCCACACTCAGCGAGGACTGCCGGGTATGGCTGACGAGCTGGAACTTCAGCGGCCAGAGCACCCTCCTCTACGCGGCGGGCGGCCGCGTCAGGACCCGCGTGGACCGCTTCCACTTCGCCGACCACATCACCGAGGAAGGCGACCCGGCCGCGGTGGCCGGCCTCCACAGACTCCTCGCCACCGTTCCCCGCGACGACTTCACGGGCCGGCGCGCGGCGGCACTCGCCTTCGTCGAGGCATCCACCGGCGTCGCCATCGGAAGCGAACGCTTCGACGAGGAGGAGGGCCCGGTCATCATCCTCGGCACAGCTTGAAAACATCGTCTCGATGAGAGACCATGTTTACAGCGCCCGGCCGTCGAAGGCAGGGCACCGGCAGTGGTACTACTGGAGATCCACGAAGGAGGCCCGGACCGACAAGCAGGTGCACCCATGCCCATCCCCTACCTGGGCGTCGTCGGCATCGCCGAGGCGCTGGGGGTGAGCAGGCACGCGGTGCACAAGTGGCGCACCCGCTACCCGTCCGGGTCCGACCATCCCTTCCCCGAGCCGGACGTGGAGGTCGACGGCGCCCCGGGCTGGCGTCCCGAGCGGGTCGCCGACATCGTGCGCTGGCGCGACGGGCTGCCCGGCCGAGGCTCCGGCGGGGGCCGGCCGACGCTGGCCCGCCAGGAATACCTCAAGGAGGCGGCGGCCCGCGGATTCACCCGTGACGAGGCGATCCGCGCGCTCGCCACGTTCGCCGCGGAGTTTCCCGAGATGACCGAGCAGGAGCTGTGCGCCTGGCTGGTCGGGAAGTGGCGCCGCTAGCCTCCGCGTCCCATCACGCGAAGCAACGGAAGGCGATGACGCATGCCCGAGATCAGCGGAGACACCACGCCGGGATTCGAACCCGTACGTGAGGCGTTCGCGGCCAACCTGACCGGCGGCCACGAGGCAGGGGCGGCGGTCGCCGTCTACCTGCACGGCCGCCCCGTCGTCGACCTGTGGGGCGGCCTCGCAGACCCGGCGACCGGCAGGCCCTGGGAACGCGACACCCTCCAGGTCGTCTTCTCCACGACCAAGGCGGTGACGGCGGCCTGCGCCCTCCTGCTGGCCCAGCGCGGCGAGCTGGACCTGGACGCGCCCGTGGCCCGCTACTGGCCCGAGTTCGCCGCGCACGGCAAGGATCGCATCCCGGTGCGGTGGCTGCTCACCCATCAGGCGGGGCTGCCCGCCGTGGACCGCCCGCTCACCAAGGCCGACGCGATCGCCGGCACACCCGTGGTGGAGGCGCTGGCCGCGCAGCGGCCGTACTGGGAGCCGGGCACCGCCCACGGCTACCACGCGCACACCTACGGCTGGCTGGTCGGCGAGGTCGTCCGCCGGGTGAGCGGGCGCAGCCTCGGCACGTTCCTGGCCGAGGAGATCGCCGCGCCACTTGGCCTGGACCTGTGGATCGGCCTGCCGAAGTCGCAGGCGCACCGGGTGAGCCGGCTCGTCACCACGCCGATCGACTTCGACGCCCTGGCCACCGTCGACCTCGACGCGATCCCGGAGCCGATGCGCGAGGTCATGGCCGCCTTCGCCGACCCTGCCTCGCTGACCACGCGCGCCGTGACCCTCTTCGCGCCCCCGCTGAACCACGACGACCCGGAGGAGCAGCACGCCGAGATGCCCGCCACGAACGGCATCTGCACCGCCCGCGCTCTCGCCCGCTTCTACGCGGCCCTCATCGGCGAGGTCGACGGCCACCGCGTGCTGACCCCCGCCACGCTGACCGCCGCCACGAAGGAGCAGGTCAGCGGCGTGGACCAGATCTTGCGTGCCCCGGTGCGGATCGCCACCGGCTTCGGCCTGCCCACCCCGGACGCCTTCTGGCACTCCCCCACCGCCTTCGGCTTCTCCGGCTACGGCGGCTCGATCGGCTACGCCGACCCGGCGACCGGCCTCGCCTTCGCCTACGTCATGAACCGCATCGAGGACAACCCGCAGGACCCGCGCGCGGCGAACCTGGTGGCCGCCGTACGCGCCTCCCTCGCGGAGATCCGCTCCTGAAACGCGAAAACGGCGGTGTCCCATGGGACACCGCCGTCGCTGATACAGATGAGTGGAGGTGGCGGGAATCGAACCCGCGTCCTTCAACCCCAAGTCAGGGCTTCTCCGGGCGCAGCCTGCTGTGTTTTTCTCAGCCCCGGCGATCACGCAGGCGAGTCGCCGACGGGCTCAGCCACTGTTAGATTTCCCGATCGCCCCCGTGGCCGGGTTGATCGGTTGAGCCTTCTGACGATGCCAGACACCGGGCCGAAGGCGCTCCCGGGCTGACAGTGGTTTCGCTACTTAGGCAGCGAGGGCCAGGGAGTCCTGGCCGACCACAGTGCGCTTAGAGTTGGCACTTGTTGTTTGCGGTCACAGGATTAACGAGGTTATGTCCGCAGTCCTCGGCCCGCTTCACCTGGCTTGCAAAGTCGAAGTCGAAGCCAGTCACCCCCTGTGCAGTTGTCAACACACCCCACGCGAGCGAGTCGCGAACGAGGTGAGCAACTTGAATCTACACGCCACAACGCCTCTGACGCCAACTTAATTCCCCGCGGCGCGACCGCCCCCGGACATGCCGAAACCCCCGGGAGCGCGGCGCACAAGCACACGCTCCCGGGGGCCGACCGGCAGGGTCGAGCCGGTCCGGACGGCAGGGCTTCCCCCGAGATGAAGCCCTGATCTCATCACGGCGACTGGGACCGCAACCCCCCGAGCGGGCCCAGTCACTAAGGAAGACGCCAGGCGAGCAGCCGATGGTTGCTCGCCGTCACGACGTTTTCACGGAGAGGTGCGAAGGGCCGAGAAGAAGCTCCCCGCGACGGCCGAGGCGTTGTAGTTCTTCGACAGCACCGCGACGGCCAGATCGCCCTGCCAGCCGACGAACCAGGTCAGCTGGTTGCCCGCCGTCGCCGTCACGCCGTAGACCTTGGCCCGCTGCTGCGCCAGCGCCGGCGTGCCGAGCGCGCCGGCCCGCATCATCGTGGTCAGCGCCGTGCGTACCTTCGCGTCCATCGGCACGGGGTCGGGCTGGACGAGCGGCGCCTTCTCGGTGGCGGCGTCGGACGACTTGGGATCGGTGACGAGCACGGGCGGACGCCAGGTGCCGGACGCCACCGCGGCCCCGACCAGCGCCATGCCGAGCGGGCTGACCTGGACGTTCTGACCCGCGATCGCCTTGGCCTTGTCGGCGTCGCCGGCCAGGGACGGGAACGAGCCGTTGAACGACTTCAGCGGCAGCCGCCACGACTGCCCCACCCCGAACGCCTCCGCGCTCTTGCGCAGGTCGTCGGCCTTGACCCGGCGGGCCAGCGAGGCGAGCGCGGTGACGCAGCCCTTGGCGAAGTTCTCCTGGAAGGTGCCCGACGTACTGGCGCCGAGCTGCCCGGCGTGCACGAACCTGGCACCGCCGACGGTGCGCTCGGCCGGGCAGCTCAGCCGCTGCTTGGGGCTCACCCCGGCCTTGAGCAGCGCGTCGGCCGCCACGATCGAGAACGCCGTGCC
This sequence comes from Nonomuraea sp. LP-02, assembly GCF_036289125.1. Taxonomy (NCBI): domain Bacteria; kingdom Bacillati; phylum Actinomycetota; class Actinomycetes; order Streptosporangiales; family Streptosporangiaceae; genus Nonomuraea; species Nonomuraea sp. LP-02. The sequence goes on from NZ_JAXCLK010000001.1 coordinate 5,080,942, forward strand.
GGCGGGGAACTTGCCGGCCAGCGCGTCCTTCTCCTGGTGCATGTTCTTGGTGGCGACCGCGCGGATCTCGCCGGAGTTCTTGTCCACCACGACGAGTGAGCTGGTGGCGGAGTCGGCCACGGCCTGCTCGGCGGCGGCCTGCACGCCCCGGTCGAGGGTGGTCTTGACCGAGACGTTCTGCCGGCCCGGCCACTCCTTGAGCCGGGCGACCTCCTTGCCGGTCTTGAGGTCGAGCGTGATGACCTTGGTCTCGGTGGAGCCGGTCAGGTAGTTCTGGTAGGCCTGCTGCAGGCCGCTCTTGCCGACGGAGTCGCCGGCCCGCTGCGGGCCGCCGAGCTTCTGCTCGGTCTCGGGGGTCAGGGCGCTGACGCTGCCGACGATCTGCCGGGGCGCGTCGGGGTTGACCGGCTGGTCCTGCGGATCGATCTTGATGCCGGGGATCGCGTTGAGCTTGCTCTGCAGCGCCTGGTAGCGCGAGCGGCCGAAGGTCACCAGCGGCACGAACTTGTCCGGCGGGGACGACCTGATGCGGCTCAGCAGCCGGTCCTGGGCGTAGTCGGTGATCTTCGACAGCTTGTCGACGACCTCCTCGGCCCGGTCGCCGAGCTGGGCGGGGTAGACGCCGGCGACGTAGAGCACGGTGTCGGTCTGCAGCGGGTCGCCGGTGCGGTCGACGACCGGCTGGCGCGGGTTGGGCCCGATGTCGACCGCGAAGCGCTCGCCCTCCTTGAGCTGCGGGTGCAGCACGGACGGCGACCAGCGCACCTTCCACGTGCCGTCCACCAGGTGCAGCGGCAGCACGCCGTCGTACTCCCAGAGCGGGTTGTTCTCGCCCAGGTCGACCTCGGCGCGGAAGTCGGCCTTGGACTCCTCGCCGTCCATGGTGACGCTCTTGATCTTGAACCGGAACGAGGCCGCGTCGAGCTCCAGCTTGGCGTCCGACAGGGCCTTGCGTACGGTCGCCTGGTCGCCGTCGGTGCGGCCGGCGGCCAGGTCGTAGTCCTCGCTCTGCCAGCCCACGAGGAAGTCGCGCACCGCGTCGTGCGGTGACGGCTCCTCGAAGCAGCCGGTCAGCGTGGTGCACGCGATCGCCAGGGTGACGGTCGCGGAGAGGGTGCGGCGGGCGCGTCTCATCGCTGGCGGTGTCGCGCCTCTCATCGGTGGCGGTAGCGCAGGGCGCGGGCCATCTCCCGCTTGGCCTGCTGCTCCGCCAGCGTCTGCCGCTTGTCCCAGTCCTTCTTGCCGCGGGCCAGGCCGATCTCGACCTTGGCCCGGCCGTCCTTGAAGTACAGCGACAGCGGAATGATCGTCAGCCCGCCCTCCTTGGTCTTGACGGCGAGCTTGTCGATCTCCTTGCGGTGCAGCAGCAGCTTGCGCTTGCGGCGGGCGGCGTGGTTGGTCCACGTCCCTTGCGCGTATTCGGGGATATGCACGTTGAGCAGCCACGCTTCGTCACCGTCGATGCTGGCGTAGCCGTCGACGAGCGAGGCGCGGCCCTCGCGGAGCGACTTGACCTCGGTGCCCTGCAGCACGAGCCCCGCCTCGAAGGTGTCCTCGATGTGGTAATCGTGCCGAGCGCGTTTGTTCTGGGCGATGACCTTCCGCCCGGTCTCACGTGGCATGTTTCGACTTTACCGGCGTTCCGTCACACTCTGAGGTATCGGCGGAGGGTGACGAACGACGCGAGCACACAGATCACCACGCCGATGATCATGGTGAAGGTGATCGTCTGCGCGACCGTGTCCCAGCCGAGCTGCGCCGTCGGCCCGCCGACGAAGGCGCCGAGCTCCTCGAACAGCAGGACCTTCGTGACGATCAGCATGACCGCCGCGAAGACGCCGCCGATGAGACCCGCGATCACGCCCTCCATGATGAAGGGGAGCTGGATGTAGAGGTTGGAGGCGCCGACCAGCCGCATGATGCCGGTCTCCCGCCGCCGGTTGAACGCCGACAGCCGGACGGTGTTGCCGATGAGCAGCGCCGCCGCCAGCACCAGGATGATCGCGACCGCCAGCGCGTAGTAGGCGAGCTTGTCGAGCATCAGGAAGAACGGCCCGACGAGCTGCTTCTGGTCGGTCACCTGGGAGACCCCGGGCTGGCCCTGGATCGCCTGGATGACCGACTGGTAGTTGCTGGGGTCGGCCACCTTGATCCGGAACGAGGTCGGCATGTCCTCGACCTTGGTGGCGCTCAGCAGGGCCTTGTTGGAGGCGAAGGCCTGCTGGAAGTTCTCGTAGGCGGCCGCCTGGTCCTCGTAGAAGACCTCCTTGACTCCAGGGGTGCCCTTGATGTGCTCCTGGAGCTTGGTGGTCTGGGCCTGCGTGATCGCCTTGCCGTTGCAGGCCTGGACGGCGGAGCCCTTGGTGCACAGGAAGACCGAGACCTCGACCTTGTCGTCCCAGTAACCGCGGATCAGACCCACCTGGGCGTTGATCATCAGGCCGACGCCCAGCATCGCCATTCCGACCGCCACGGTGATGACCACCGCGATCGTCATGGTCAGGTTGCGACGGAGGCCGATCCAGACCTCGGAGAAGATGAAGTTCGCCCGCATGTTCTGTCTACAGCTCCCTGTCAGTACGCCTGGCCGTAAACGCCACGCGACTGGTCACGGACGATCTTGCCGTCCTCCAGCTCCACGACACGCTTGCGCATGGAGTCGACGATGGCCGCGTCGTGCGTGGCCATGACGACCGTGGTGCCAGTCCTGTTGATGCGGTCGAGCACCTTCATGATGCCGATGCTCGTCGCGGGGTCGATGTTGCCCGTGGGCTCGTCGGCCAGCAGGATCATCGGCCTGTTGACGAACGCGCGGGCCATGGCGACGCGCTGCTGCTCGCCGCCGGACAGCTCGTCGGGCATGCGGTGGGCCTTGCCCTCCAGGCCGACCAGCTCGATGACCTCGGGCACGACCTTGCGGATGAACCGCCGGGGCTTGCCGATGACTTCGAGCGCGAACGCCACGTTCTCGTAGACGTTCTTGTTCGGCAGCAGCCGGAAGTCCTGGAAGACGCAGCCGATGCGGCGGCGCAGGTGCGGCACCTTGAAGTTGGAGAGGCGGGCCAGATCCTTGCCGGCGACGTGAATCGCCCCGGAGTTGGGCCGCTCCTCCTTGAGGACCAGACGCAGGAACGTGGACTTGCCTGACCCCGAAGGGCCGACGAGGAACACGAACTCGCCCTTGTCCACGTCTACGGACACGTGGTCGAGAGCGGGCCGGTTCTGGTTGGCGTAGACCTTGGTGACATTATCGAAATGGATCACGAGAGCATCACGGCATGCCAGTCTAGGGGTCAGGACGGAAGCGAGGGTGGCACATGCCCACTTCCCGCCACCGGCCACTCGGCGGCCGTCGCTTTACCAATGATCGACGTTCCGATTGGCCAGACGACAGTCTAGGGGGAAGACTGGCATGGAACGTCCATAACGGAAACAAAACGATTGTGCGGCTAGACTTGGGGCTGACATGAGTTGCGAACACCTCGTATGCGCGCAGTGCGCCCACCCCGTCATCGAGGGCCGCTGCCCGCTCTGCCGCGCCAACCGCGAGCGGATGCACCAGCACGGCTTCGCCGGGCTCTCGCCCGCCCTGATCGCCGTGCTGCTGGTCGTCCTGCTCTTCGCGACACTCGCGGCCGAGCACCTGGTCGTCCGGTAAGCGGACCACTCAGGACGGGCCGCTCGGCACGGGCGCTCAGCCCGCCCGCTCATCCCGGGCGGCCGGGCCTCACTCCGCCGCGCCCGACTCCTGCCGCCGCATCCACCGGATCTCCGACTCGATGAACTCGTCGAGGTCGCCGTCGAGCACCGCCGTCGGGTTGCCCGCCTCGGTGCCCGTGCGCAGGTCCTTGACGATCTGGTAGGGGTGCAGCACGTAGTTGCGGATCTGCGTGCCCCACGACGTGGTCGTGGCCCCGCGCAGCTCCGACATCTTCTCGGCCTCCTCCTGCCGCTTGCGCTCCAGCAGCTTGGCCTGCAGGACCGCCATGGCGGTGGCGCGGTTCTGGAGCTGCGAGCGCTCGTTCTGGCAGGAGACCACGATGTTGGTCGGCAGGTGCGTGATGCGCACGGCGGAGTCGGTGGTGTTGACGCCCTGGCCGCCGGGGCCGCTGGAGCGGTAGACGTCGACGCGGATCTCGTCCTCGTTGATGTCGATGTGGTCGGTCTGCTCCACGACCGGGACGATGTCGACCCCCGCGAACGAGGTCTGCCGCCGCCCCTGGTTGTCGAACGGGCTGATGCGGACCAGGCGGTGCGTGCCGTGCTCGCCGCGCAGCGTGCCGTAGGCGTAGGGGGCCTTGATCGTGAAGGTGGCCGACTTGATGCCGGCCTCCTCGGCGTAGGAGGTGTCGTAGACCTCGGTGGAGTAGCCCTTGCGCTCGGCCCACCGGAGGTACATGCGCAGCAGCATCTCGGCCCAGTCGGCCGCGTCGACGCCGCCGGCCTGCGCGTTGATGCTGACCAGGGCCTCGCGGGCGTCGTATTCGCCCGACAGCAGGGTGCGGACCTCCAGCGCGCCGATGTCGGACCTCAGCGACTCCAGCTCCTTGTCGGCCTCGGCGCGCGTGTCGGCGTCGCCCTCCTCGGCCGCGAGCTCGTAGAGGACGCCCAGGTCGTCGAGCCGGCGGGCCACGCCGTCGACGCGGTTGAGCTCGCCCTGGAGATGGGAGAGCTTGCTCGTGACCTTCTGGGCCTGCTCGGGGTCGTCCCAGAGGTCGGGCGCGGCGACCTGCTGCTCCAGCTCCTCGATCTGCTTGCGCATCGCGTCGAGGTCGAGCACGTCCTGGATGCTGCGGAGCGTGCCCGCGAGCTCGTTGATCTCTTCTGCCGGATCGATGCCTGCCACGTCTCCCAAGGGTACGCGACCGTCGCGGGCCCGAATAACATGGCGAGGTGCGTGCATTCGGGCGGCGGTGGCTCCTGGCGCTCGCCGCCGGCGTCCTGGCCGGGGCGACCGCCTGCTCAAGTGACGCCGCGCCGCCCCCTCCGACCAGGTCCGCGGCGGCCGTGACGGCCACGCCCACGCCCTCGCCGAGCCTGGTCGCGATCACCAAGGCCGAGGCCGCCGAGGTGTTCGCCGAGATCACCGCCACCGACGACACGCTGCGCGTCAAGAGCGACCTCGACGGCCGCCTGCGCATGGCGGTCGACCTCACGACCGGCGGGCAGACCCTGCTGAGCCTCGCCGCCTACCTGTCCACCGACTACGCGCCGCCCCGCTACCGATGGGGCACGCCCGCCCTCTTCGTGCCGAAGTTCGGCCCCGCCGAGCAGGCGCCCTGGTTCACCGCTCTCGCGACCCGCGACGGCCGGCCGACGCTGCTGACCTTCGCGAGGTCCGACCGGTGGCGGCTGAGCTCGGTGGCCGAGCTCCTGCCCGGCCAGAAGCTGCCGGAGATCGCCGAGGACGCCGAGGGCTACGCCACGGCGCTGTCCCCTGACGACAAGAGCGTCACCATCAGCCCGCAGTTCATGCAGCCGGTGCACGCCAGCGTGGCCGAGACCGGCTCGTCGGGCGTGACGGCGGGGCTGGTGGCGGCCGGCCCCTACACCACCGAGGTGGCCGAGCAGATCGCCTCGCTGCGGGAGAAGGCGAAGGCCGACGGCTTCAGCTACGACTCCATCTTCAGCGCCGACAGCTTCCCCGTCTACGCGTTGCGCACCGCCGACGGCGGGGCGCTGATCCAATACTCGCTGTCGCGCACGACGACCACGACCACCAAGACGGCCGAGGACGACTACATCCCGGTGCCCGACGCGGCCCGCTGGGCGATCAACTCGACGGTGCTGCGACGCACGCTGCGGCTGGTCGAGACGCACCAGTTCGCCACCGCGGTCCCGCCCATCGCCAAGGCGGGGGCGGCGGCCGTGATCGCCCACGACGGGGGCCTCACCCGCGCCACCGGCACGTGAGCCCCCGGGCGCGGCGGCGCCGCGCCCGGGAACCCGGTGACTACGCCTCCGTGTAGGGGAGGTTGCTGGCGGCCACCAGGGTGCGGACGGCCCGCAGCGCGACCGACAACGTGGCCAGGTCGAAGTTGTCGCTCTCCCAGATCTCCGACAGCGTCTGCCTGGCCCGCGCCACGGCCGCCGAGTTGGCCTCCGACCAGCGGGCCAGCCGCTCCTCGGGCGCGAGGCCCGGCTCGCTGTGGGCCAGCACGTCCTGCGTGAGCGAGGCGTGCGCGGCGTAGAGGTCGTCGCGCAGCGCCGAGCGGGCGATGGAGTTCCAGCGGTTGTCCCTGGGCAGCGCGATCACGCGCTCCCGCAGGCGGGCCAGCTGGAGCCGGTCGGCCAGGTCGAAGTAGACCTCGGCCACCTCGCTGACCGGCCGCTCGCTGTGCGAGGCGATCTCCACCAGGTCGAGCGTGGAGTACGCGGGCACCATCCCGGCCACCCGCTCGGCCAGCTCCTGCGGCACGCCGCGGGCGAGGAAGGCGTCCCGGCGATCCTCGTAAGCTGCCTGGTCGGGGCCGGTGAGCAGCTTGGGGATGTGGGCGAGCAGCCCGTTGACGCCCTTGATGAAGAAGCCGGCCGACCCGGCGAGGTCGAGCGGCGGCCGGCGGTTGGCCAGCAGCCAGCGGGTACCCCGCTCGACCAGCTTGCGCGCCTCCAGCAGCATGGCGATCTGGGTGGCGGTGTCCACCTGGTTGTCGAGGGCCTCGACCGCCCGGTAGAAGCTCGGCAGGTCGAACAGCTCGCGCGCGACCAGCCAGGCCCGCACGATGTCGGGCGCGGAGGCGCCGGTCTCCTCGCCGAAGCGGTGCATGAACGTGGTGCCCATGGAGTTGACCAGCTCGTTCACCACGCAGGTGGTGATGATCTCGCGGCGCAACGGGTGCGCGTCCATGTACGGACGGAACCGCTCCCGCAGGGCCGACGGGAAGTACGAGACCAGCCACGACTCCAGGTAGGGCTCGTCGGGCAGGTCGGAGTTCAGCACCTCGGCGTCCAGCACCAGCTTGGTGTAGGCGAGCAGCACGGAGAACTCGGGCGAGGTCAGCCCGAGCCGCGCCTGGCGGCGCTCGGCCAGCGTCTTGTCCGAGGGCAGGAACTCCAGCTCCCGGTTGACCAGCCCCTCGCGCTCCAGCCGCCGCAGGTAGCGGGAGTGGATGTGCAGCATCTCGACGGCCTGGGCGCGGGCGGCGTCGAGGACCACGTTCTGGGCGTGGTTGTCGCGCAGCACGAGTTGGGCGACCTCGTCGGTCATCGAGGTGAAGACCTGGTTGCGCTGCTTGTCGGTCAGCTCGCCGTCGCGGACGACCTGGTCGAGCAGGATCTTGATGTTCACCTCGTGGTCGGAGGTGTCGACGCCGGCCGAGTTGTCGATGAAGTCGGTGTTGACCAGGCCGCCGTCGCGCGCGAACTCGATCCGGGCGAGCTGGGTCATGCCCAGGTTGCCGCCCTCGCCGATGACCTTGCAGCGCAGGTCGGCGGCGTCGACGCGGAGCACGTCGTTGGCCTTGTCGCCGACGTCGGCGTGCGACTCGGACGACGCCTTGACGTAGGTGCCGATGCCGCCGTTCCACAGCAGGTCGACCGGGGCCTTGAGGATGGCGCTGATCAGGTCGGTGGGCGCCATCGAGGTGACGCCGGCCGGGATGCCGAGCGCCTCGCGCATCTGCGGCGTGATCTGGACGGACTTGGCGCTGCGGGAGAAGACGCCGCCGCCCGCCGAGATCAGCCCGGGGTCGTAGTCCTCCCAGGAGCTGCGCGGCAGCTCGAACAGGCGCCGCCGCTCGGCGTAGGAGCGGGCGGCGTCGGGGACGGGGTCGACGAAGATGTGCCGGTGGTCGAAGGCGGCCACGAGGCGGATGTGCTCGGACAGCAGCATGCCGTTGCCGAACACGTCGCCCGACATGTCGCCGATGCCGACCACGGTGAAGTCGGTCGTCTGGGTGTCCACGCCCGTCGTGCGGAAGTGGTATTTCACCGACTCCCAGGCGCCGCGCGCGGTGATGCCCATGGCCTTGTGGTCGTAGCCGATGGAGCCGCCGGAGGCGAAGGCGTCGCCGAGCCAGAAGCCGTACTCCTTGGCCACCGCGTTGGCGATGTCGGAGAAGGTGGCGGTGCCCTTGTCGGCCGCGACGACGAGGTAGGTGTCGTCGCCGTCGTGCCTGACCACGTCGCGCGGGGGCACGACCTTGCCGTCCACGAGGTTGTCGGTGACGTCCAGCAGGCCGGAGATGAACGTGCGGTAGCAGGCGATGCCCTCGGCCATCAGCTCCTCACGGGTGCCGCCCACCGGAGGACGCTTAACGACAAATCCACCTTTAGACCCAGTCGGGACAATAACGGTGTTTTTCACCATTTGCGCCTTGACCAGGCCGAGGATCTCCGTCCGGAAATCCTCCATCCGGTCCGACCAACGCAGACCGCCGCGCGCCACCTTCCCGAACCGGAGATGCACGCCTTCCACGCGCGGCGAGTAGACGAATATCTCGTACTTCGGCCGCGGCAACGGCAGCACACTGATGGCCTGCGGGTCGAATTTGAGAGATATGTACGTTTTGCGCTGTCCATCCACCGTCTGGAAGTAATTGGTGCGCAATGTCGCCTGAATCATCTCCAGGTACGCCCGCAGGATGCGGTCCTCGTCCAGCGAGGCCACCTCGTCGAGCGCGCCCAGGATCTCCTCGTTCAGCGCGTCCACCAGGTCGCACCGCACGTCCTCGTCCCGCCGCGGGTCGAGCCGCGCCTCGAACAGGTTGACCAGCAGCCGCGCCAGCCGCACGTTGCCGGTGAGCACCTTCTCCATGTACGGCTGCGAGAACGTGCTGCCCGCCTGCCGCAGGTATTTGGCGTACACCCGCAGGACCTCGACCTGCTCCCAGGTCAGCCCGCCCCGCAGGATCAGCGCGTTGAAGTCGTCGGCCTGCACCCGGCCCGTCCACAGGGCCCGCAGGCCGTCCTGGAACAGGCGCTTGAAGTCGTTCCTGTCCACCTCGGCCGCCGGCGTGTAGCGCAGGCCGAAGTCGTAGATCCAGGCATTCTTGGTGGCCGGGTCGTTGTCCCGGTCGACCTCGTAGGGCCGCTCGTCCACGACCTCGACGCCGAGCCGCTGGATGAGGGGCAGCGCGTGGGACAGCGAGATGGGCGAGCCGATCTTGTAGATCTTGAGCCGCCGCTCCCCCTCGGCCGCGTCGTACGGCTCGTAGAGGTTGATCCCGACCTCGCCGCCGTCGCCGCCCGCGACCAGCTCCTCCAGACGGCGCAGGTCGACCACGGCCACCTTGGGCGGGAAGTCGGCCTTGTAGCCCTCGGGGAAGGCGGAGGCGTAGCGGCGGATGAGCGCCGGCGCCTCCTCCTCGGAGGTCATCTCGGCCAGCGCGACGGCCAGGTCGTCCTCCCAGGAGCGGGTGATGGCGGCCAGGCGCGCCTCCAGCTCCTCCACGTCCACGCGCGGCGGCGGGAGCTGCTTGCCCCGCTCGCCCCGCACCACGACGTGCAGGCGGGCCAGCGACGACTCGCCGATCATCGCGCTGTAGTCGAGCGACCGGCCGCCCAGCGCCTTGAGCAGCACCTCCTGCATCTTCAGCCGGACCTTGGTGGTGTAGCGGTCGCGCGGCAGGTAGATGAGGCAGGAGATGTAGCGGCCGTAGTCGTCGCGGCGCAGGAACAGCTTGACCTGCTTGCGCTCGCGCAGCCGCAGCACGCCGAGCGCGATCGGCAGCAACTGCTCGACAGAGGTCTGGAACAGCTCGTCGCGCGGGAACGACTCCAGGATCTCGATGAGGTCCTTGCCGTCGTGGCTGTCGGGGGCGAGCCCGGCCCGCTCGAGCACGTCGGCCAGCTTGCGGCGCAGCACCGGGATGCGGGAGATCGACTCGTTGTAGGCCACGTGGGTGAACAGGCCGAGGAAGCGGCGCTCGCCGATGACCTCGCCGTCCGGCGAGAACATCTTGACCCCGATGTAGTCGAGGTAGGCCGCCCGGTGGACGGTGGCCCGCGAGTTGGCCTTGGTGATGATCATGAGCTGCTTCTCGCGCGCCTTGGCCCGCACCTCGGGCGGCAGCACCGAGAAGCTCTCGGAGCCGATCCGGTCGTCGCGCAGGATGCCGAGCGCCGCGCCCGGCAGCGCCCGCAGCGCCTCGCCCCGGTCGGTGTCCTCCAGCCGGTACTCGCGGTAGCCGAGGAAGGTGAAGTGCCCGTCGGCGAGCCAGCGCAGCAGGTCGATGCTGTCCTCGACCTCAGCCGGCTCCAGCGGCGGCGGGCTCATGCTGAGGTCCTCGGAGACCTGGACGGCGACCGCCCGCATCTTCCTGAAGTCCTCGACCGCGTGGCGCACGTCGGTGAGCACCCGCTGCAGGTCGTTCTCCAGCGCCTTCAGCGCCGCCGGGTCGGCCTGCCTGTCGATCTCGATGTGGATCCAGGACTCGACCAGCATCTGGCCGGTGACGTCCTCCTGGCCCCGGCCCAGCATGCGGCCCGTCATGTCCCTGCGCACCCGCATCTGCGGGTGGACCAGCAGGTGGATGCCGAGGTCGTGCCGGTCCAGCTCCATCGTCACCGAGTCGACCAGGAACGGCATGTCGTCGGTGACCACCTCGACCACCGAGTGGCCGGGGTCCCACCCGTTCTCCTCGATGGTGGGGGTGAAGGCGCGGATCACGGCACGGCCCTGGGGACGCTGCTCGGCGAGCTGGCGCTGCGACATCGCGGGGCCGTACACGTCGACGGGGTTGCGGTGCAGCAGGTCCTCGGGGGCCACGTGGCGGTAGTAGAGCCGCAGGAAGGAGAGCGCCTCCTCGGTGATCACGTGTTCACTGCTCGCCACGCAGTGCTCGGCCGCTCGCTGGAGCAGCTCGTCCTTGGCCTCGTCGAGGGGCATGTCAGGTCTCACTCCTTTGTGAGGGTTGGCCGGGCCGGTCACGGCCAGGCTCTTGTTCCCGGAACAGCGGGAAGTAGTAGTGCGGGCGCGTGCGGACGCGCGGCAGGCCCAGCCAGGAGGGGGCGGCCGGAAAGCATCCCACAGCCCGGACGCCGCGGCGGGGCTCGGGGACGACGCGAGAAGGCCCTGGGGCGTCATCGCCTCCAGGACCTGGCCGGGGATGCCGGGGAACGAGCGCATCACCATCGATGCCCATCGAACACCTCCCCCTGAAAGCCTTGCCGTTACCGATACCACCCGAAAAGGGGGTGCACGTCAACGCGACATCGACATAGGGGGGTCGTCGTCGGAGGCGGAGGGGGTGTGCTTCAGCTCGTCGAGCTGCTCGGGCAACTCGACGAGCTCGACGAGCTCGCGCCGGCACTGCTCGCACTCGTCGAGGTGGCGCTCGAACGCCTCGTGCTCCTCTTCATCGAGGACACCGAGGACGTAGGCGGCCACCTCGTCATGCATCAGCCGGCTACCCCCTTGTCCCGCAGCAGCTCGCGGAGAGCCCGGATGCCGTAGTAGAGCCGGGACTTCACCGTGCCCGGCGGAATCCCCAGAATCTCCGCCGCCTCACTTATCGTACGGTCTCGGAGGTAGGTCTGCTCAATGACTTCGCGGTGTTCGTCGGACAGACTGCGGAGCGCGTCGGCGACGACGATCGCCGACAGGGCTCGCTCAGAGCCGTCCGGCACCGCCATCATGTCGACTTCCGGCGGCTCGACCTCGTGAGGCCGCACGCTCTTGCGTCGACGTCCGTCGATGACAATCCTGCGGGCTACCGTCAGTAGCCACGCCCATAAGAGGCTTGGTTCCCATTGCAGTCTTGCCGAGTTACGCCAGGCTCGGACGAGCGTCTCCTGCACGACGTCTTCGGCCCATTGGAGGTCGTTACCAGTACTTTTGCGCACGTGGCGCAGCAGAGGGCCGCCGAACTCCTGGTAAAGCACCGCGATGCGGTGCTCCGCCTCGGCATCCGCACTCTCGAACCTGCCGTCGAGGTGACCTAGCACGGGGCACATCTTTACACCTTTGTTATCGGTCCGGTAGCCACTCCGATAACTCCAGTCATTTCTAACTATTCCCGGCCATAGCTGAACCTGACCCGCTGCCGCCGCGTACCTCCGACCATGCACAGGCTTTTGCGAGGCGAGCTGTTCATGCTCGGTGGCTTCGTCCTGGCCGCCGCCGTGACGATCGTGCTGGTCATGCCCCCGTCGATCGATCCGGCGGCCGCCCAGTTCACGCAGACGTCCGCGGGACCGCTCACCGCCGCAGACCGCGACCTGCTGGTCAAGGTCCGGCAGGCCGGTCTCTGGGAGATGCCCGCGGGCGACATGGCCCAGACCCGCGCCGAGTCGCAGCGGGTCAAGGAGGTGGGCCGGCTGATCATGGAAGATCACAAGAAGCTGGACGCCCTGACCGTCCAGGCCGCCAAGAAGCTCGGCGTGGTCATCCCCGACGAGCCCAACGCCGACCAGCAACGCTGGCTCGCCCAGCTCGCGGCCGAGAGCGGCCCGGCCTTCGACAAGGACTACGCGAACCTGCTGCGTGCCGCGCACGGCAAGGTCTTCACCGTCGTGGCGAGCGTACGGGCCGGCACCCGCAACACCGAGATCCGGAAGTTCGCCCAGGAAGGCATCAACTTCGTGATGCGCCACATGACTCTTCTGGAGTCCACGGGCCTGGTCGACTTCCAGCAGCTCCCGGAGCCCCCGACACCCTCGCCTGCACCACCCGTCGCTCTGGCGGTCGACATGAGGAGACACTAAATGACGAGTTCCAGACGCATGGCCGCGGCCATGTCCGCCTTGGCCATGGTGGCTAGCGGGCTGGTGTCCGCGGCCGTCATCGGCGTCGCCCCCGCACGGGCCGACCACTGCGACCCGGCCGAGCAGGCATCCCAGGGTCAGCAGCAGAACAACAACCGGCAGCAGCGCAACGGCGACCAACAGGGCCAGGACGACCAGCAGGACCAGAACCAGAACCAGGGTCAGGATCAAGGCCAGAACCAGGATCAGGGCCAGAACCAGGACCAGGGCCAGGATCAAGGTCAGAACCAGGACCAAGGCCAAGGTCAGAACCAGGGTCAGGACCAGAACCAGGGCCAGAACGACCAGCAGCAGAACGGCGGCCAGCAGCAGAACGACCAGCAGCAGGGTCAGGACCAGCAGCAGAACGCCGACCAGCAGGCCCCCCAGGGCGGCGCCAAGCTGCTCGACCCGGCCGCGTCCCCTGAGGCCGCCCCCGAGGACGAGCAGACCGCCTCGACGTTCTCCCGCCGCCGCAACAACCCCACCAGGACCGCCACGCCGGTCCCCACCCGGAACAACCCCGGCGGCGGCAACGCCTCGCCGACCGCCTCGCCCTCCGGCTCGGCCACGAACGACCCCGACGAGGCCGCCTGCGCCGACCTGGGCCCGTTCCCCGAGGACTTCGTCGACATCCGCCGGGTCGCGCCGCAGCGGGTGAACGCCCGCTTCAACCGCAACGGCTCCCGCGGCACCTTCGTCTCCCAGTGCGGCAGGAACGAGAACAAGCACAACAACCCGGACAACTTCATCGTGGCCCCCGGCGTGAGCAACGGGGCGCACCACCTGCACGACTACGTGGGCAACCTGTCGACGGACGCCTTCTCCACCGACGAGAGCCTGGCCGCGGCGGGCACCACCTGCCGGCTCGGCGACCGGTCCACCTACTTCTGGCCGGTGCTGCGCAACCGCAAGGTCGACGCGAACACCAACGACCCGGACGGCAACGTGGGCCAGCAGCTGACCGCCCGCGCGGTGCAGCTCCAGTTCCGCGGCAACGCCAGCTCCAGGGTGGTCGCCATGCCGAGGTTCCTGCGGCTCATCACCGGTGACGCCAAGGCCGCGACCAACGGCCCGGCCAACGCGAAGGCCGCGTGGTCCTGCACGGGATTCCAAAATCGCATAACAACCGACAAATATCCGCTTTGCCCGCGCGGCAGCCTCGTCCTTCGTATTCTGGACTTCCCGAGCTGCTGGGACGGACAGAACACCGACAGCGCCAACCATCGCACGCACGTGGTCTTCCCCGACCAGAACGGTGCCTGTCCGCAGGGCACGCAAGCCATCCCGCAGCTCCGCATGACGCTCGCCTACTCGGTGCCGCAGGGTCCCTCGTACGCGCTGGACGCCTTCCCCGAGCAGAAGCACAACCCGGTCACGGACCACGCAGACTTCGCAAACGTCATGCCCGACAGGCTGATGCAGACCGTCGTCTCCTGCATCAACCGGGGCCGCCGTTGCTGACCTGAGAACCGCGCCCGCGAAGGGTCATCCGCCTTCCGAGTCGCACCCTCACCCGACCTTGGAGGGAAACAGATGCTCCACAGACGACACCCCCGGCACCACGCGACCCAGCTGGACACCCGAAGCGTCCGGCTGGGGGCCAGCGCCATGGTCATGGCGGTGCTGCTGTCGGCGTTCGCGCTGACCAGGAGCGAGCGTGGGATCGAACTGCTCGGCCGCGGGGTCGGCTTCCTCGAGTTCTACGCGGGCGTGTTCGCCCTGGTGCTGCTGACCGCGACGGTCGCGCTCGGCATCATCACCACCGAGCGCGTCTTCCTGTCGCCGGCGAACCGGGTCCGGGCGCAGCTCGCGCACCGGGCCACCGCCCTCATCGGGCTGGCCTACCTGATCACGCACGTCTCCCTCATGATCAGTCTCGGCCACATCCCGCTGGGGGCGGCGTTCGTGCCGGTGGCCGGGATCTACGTGGCCCTCGGGACGGTGGCCCTCGACCTGATGGTCCTGGCCGTGGTCACGGGGATGATCCGGGGACGCTTCGCGACGCGGAACAGGCCGTGGATGTGGCGGGTCATGCACTCGGCCGCGTACCTGGCCTGGCCCATCGCGATCATGCACGGGCTCACGGCCGGCCGCCCGCCGGCCGGCTGGGTGGCCTGGTCGTACGTGGCCAGCCTGGCGGCGGTCGGCGGGGCGCTGATCGTGCGCGTGCTGGCCTCGCTCCGCCGGCCGCCCGTGATGGCCGAGCGGGTCGAAGGACCCGCGGTGACCGCTCCGGCGGCCGTGGGCGTGCCCGCCGAGCGGCCGCAGCGCGTCGCCGCGAGCAACGCAGCCGCCGCCGCGACGGCGGCGAGGAACGCGCCGGTGAGCCTCGCGGAGGCTCGCCGCAGATACCGGGAGGCCGGTTGAGTAACTCGATTGCCATCGCGAAGGAGCGACCGTGATCCCGGCCAGAGTGCCCAGGGTGTTGCGCATGGGTCCGGCCCGGCTGACCGCCGGGCTGGACCACTGCCGTCGGCTGGACCTGCCCGCCCACCGCACGCTCCACGGCCTCGTGGAGCCGCGCGAGCTGGGCGAGCTCATCTCGTACGCCAATGAGGTGGACATGCGCGGGCGCGGCGGCGCGGCCTTCCCGTTCGCGCGCAAGCTGCGGGCCGTGGCCGACGCGGCCGGCTCGAACGGCGAGAGCGTCGTGCTGGTCAACGGCGCCGAGGGCGAGCCGGCCAGCTCGAAGGACGCCATGCTGCTGACCCGCAACCCGCATCTCGTCCTCGACGGCGCGGTGCTGGCCGCCGAGGCCCTGGGAGCCAGGGAGGTGGTGGTCGCGACGGCCGGGGGCGAGGTGGCCGAGGCGTCCGTCGCCGCCGCGGTGGCCGAGCGCCGGGCGGCCAACGTCTCCGGCGGGGCCGAGAGCCGGGTGCCGATCCGGGTGGTCGGCATCAAGGAACGCTTCATCTCCGGCGAGGGCGGCGCGCTGGTCAAGGCCGTCAACGGCGAGGAGGGCATCCCGCCCGGCCGCAAGAAGCGGGCCGCGACGAGCGGCGTGGACGGGCTGCCGACGCTGCTGTCCAACACCGAGACGTACGCGCAGCTCGCGCTGCTGGCCGAGTACGGCCCCCAGAAGTACGCCGCCGTCGGCACCGCCAAGGAGCCCGGCACGATCCTGCTCACCGTGAGCGGCGGCGCCGCCCACGGCGCCGTCATCGAGACCCCGACCGGCACCCTGCTGGCCGACGTGCTCGCCATGTGCGAGGCCGACATCGGCGACGGGGTGCTGATCGGCGGCTACCACGGCGCGTGGCTGTCGGCCGACGCCGTCGAGACGGCCGTGATCTCCCGCGAGGGCATGAAGGCCGCCGGCGCCACTCTCGGGGCCGGCATCATCGTGCCGCTCGGCGAGTCCACGTGCGCGCTGGGCGAGGCCGCCCGGGTCGCCTCCTACCTGGCGAGCGAGTCCGCCGGCCAGTGCGGCCCCTGCCGGCTCGGCCTGCCGGACGTGGCCAAGCTCATGAACGCGCTGGTCGAGGGGTCCGGCTCGGTGGACGCGATACGCCGGGCCGTCCGGCTGGTCGAGCGGCGGGGCGCGTGCTTCCACCCCGACGGCACGGCCAAGTTCGTGCTGTCGGCGCTGGACGCCTTCGAGGCGGAGATCGCGCTGCACCTGGAGCACGGCTCCTGCGGGCGGCCGGTACGCGGCGTCATGCCGATGCCCGAGCGCGCGCCCGAGCTGGAGTACCGCCTGGAGGTGGACTGGTCGCGCTGCCAGGGCCACGGGCTGTGCGCGCACCTGCTGCCGGAGTTCGTCGAGCTGGACGACTACGGCTTCCCGTCGTTCCGCAACGTGCCCGCGTGGATGGCCAAGGAGGCGCGGCGGGCCGTGGACATGTGCCCGGCGCTGGCCCTGCGGCTGGCCGGCACGAGCGGGGACGGGCACGGGCCCGGCCCGTCGAAGTCGGGCGGCTCCCCGCTCCGGCTGGTCAAGGACGGCGTGATGAAGGCGGCGAGCGTGCCCAGGCTGGCCCGGGCCGGCGCCGGAGGAGGGGCGGCCGGGTGACGGACTCGTGACGAACCCGGTGTTCCATGCCGGCGTCTCACCGTTCAGCACCACGACGGAGAGGACCTTCATGGATCGCCGGGATCTGCTGCGCGCGGCGGCGGTGGCCCCGCTCGCCGCCTTCGCCTCCGCTCCCGACTGGAGGGCGCTGCGCGGGCGGCTGGACGGGACGCTGGTGCTGCCCGCGGACGCCGGGTACGCCGCCGCCCGCCGCCTGTTCAACCCGGCCTACGACCGGATCAGGCCGGCCGGGCTCGCCTACTGCGCGAGCGCGGCCGACGTGGCGGCGTGCCTGGCCTTCGCCCGGGCGGGCGGCATCCCCGTCACCGCCCGCTCGGGCGGCCACTCGTACGCGGGCTGGTCCACGGGCACCGGACTGGTGATCGACCTGTCCAGGATGTCGTCGGTCCGCTACGCGGGCGGCCGGGCCACGATCGGCGCCGGGGCGAAACTCATCGACGTCTACGACCGCCTCGCCCGGCACGGCGTGAGCGTGCCCGCCGGCTCCTGCCCGACCGTGGGGGTCGGCGGTCTCGCGCTCGGCGGCGGCCTCGGCGTCGTGTCCAGGAAACACGGCCTGACCTGCGACGCGCTGGAGGCGGTCCGGGTGGTGACGGCCGACGGGCGGGTGCTCGACTGCGACGCCTCCCGCCATCCCGACCTCTTCTGGGCCTGCCGGGGCGGGGGCGGCGGCAACTTCGGCGTGGCCGTGTCCTTCACCTTCCGTACGTTCGCGGCCGGCCAGGCGACGGTGTTCTTCCTGCACTGGCCGTGGGCGCGGGCGGAGGCGGCGGTGCGCGCGTGGCAGACGTGGGCCCCGTCCGCGCCGGACGAGCTGTGGTCGTCGCTGCACCTGACGCGCTCGGCGGGCGGGCTGGACGTGGAGGTCGTGGGCACCTTCCTCGGCGGCGCGGCGGCGCTGGACCGGGCGCTGGCCCCGCTGGTCGCGCGGCTCGGGCGGCCCGCCCGGCGGTACGCGCGCACGGTGTCCCACCTGGAGGCCATGAAGGTCATGGGCGGCTGCGGGTCGCGAACCACGGCCGAGTGCCGGCGGATCCCGCGCACGGCGTTCGCCGCCAAGTCGCACCTGGCCTACCGGCGGCTGCCGGCCGACGGGATCCGGGCGCTGGTGGCCGGGGTGGCCCGCGGCGGGCGGCACTCGGTGCTGCTGGACGCCATGGGCGGCGCGATCGGACGGGTGGCGCCGGCGGCCACGGCCTTTCCGCACCGGGCTGCCCTTTACAGCGTACAGTATTATCAGGAAGGAATGGACCGGGCGTGGTTGCGGGCAATACACGCCGACATGTCCGAATATTTCGGGGAACATGCGTATGTGAATTACATCGACCCCGATTTGGCGAACTGGCGGAGCGCGTATTACGGGCCCAACGCGGCACGGCTGGCGGCGGTCAAGGCCGCCTACGACCCCGGCCGGCTCTTCCGGCTCCCGCAGGGCGTGTAACCCGCCTCAGGACTTGTCATGGTCCTTGGCCCGGTGGATCTTGCCGCGCACGTACACCGGGTCGCCGATCTTGACGAGCTCGAACAGCCGCTTGGAGACCGTCATCGGCACCCGTACGCAGCCGTGCGAGGCCGGCCGCAGCGGCACCTGCGTCGAGCCGTGCATGGCGATCCCGCCGACGAAGTAGAGCGAGTTGTACATCGAGCCCAGCCGCCCGGTGGTCCAGCCCGGCGCGCGGCTGGTGACCCGGAAGTCGCCCACCGGCGTGATCGCGTCCCCGCAGCGCCCGCCCTCGCAGTAACGCACCTCGGCGCCCGAGGAGATGTGCGAGGTGAGCACCGGGCGGCGGTTGCGGTAGACGGTGAGGAGCTGGTAGGTCAGGTCCACCTCGACCCGGTTCGCGGCGCCCTTGGGCACCAGGGGCCGCAGGCGCGAGCGCCGGTCGAACGCCTTCAGCATCTCGGGGCCGATCACGGCCTTCGGCATGATCTTGCGGCTCTTCTGGAAGGCCCAGACGGCGAACTTGGTCTGCTCGTCGTAGACGCCGTTGGACCGGCCGAAGTAGAAGCCGCGCTCGTGGAGGCGGCGCTGCAGCGCCTTGACCTCCTCGCTGCGGTCACCCGGCCGCAGAATGACCTCGGGAGCCGCTTCCTCGTCGGCCGCGGCCGGCACACTCATCGCCATCGAAAAGCCGCATCCCAGGATGAGTGCGGCTATTCCTCGTACCTTAGTCCTCATATAGCGCGCGTACCCGAATCATCGAATAAGCACCTTCTCGCTTCGGAAAACAAGTCGCGATCCTCCCATCTGCTCAGGGAAGATGTGGCGATATGCGTAACTGGCCGTTTTTCAACCTGTCCATCACGACGCCGCGTCTCCTGCTGCGCGTCCCGTCCCTGGAAGACCTCGACGAGCTGGGCGACCGCGCCGCCGAGGGCATTCACGAGGACGGCTTCATGCCGTTCCTGTTCCCCTGGACGGACGGCGAGCCCGCCGAGCGGGCCCAGAGGACCGCGCAGTACCACTTCCGCATCTGGGGCGCGCTGACCGCCGACGACTGGGCGCTGGAGTTCGCCGTCCTGTACGAGGGCCAGGTCGTCGGCACCCAGGGGATCCAGGCCAAGAACTTCGCCGTCACCCGCGAGCTCGGCAGCGGCTCCTGGCTCGGCCGGCGCTTCCAGGGGCAGGGCATCGGCACCGAGATGCGGGCGGCCGTCCTGCATCTGGCCTTCGCCGGGCTCGGCGCGCGGTACGCGGTGACGGAGGCGTTCGAGGACAATCACGCCTCGCGCGCGGTCACGCGCAAGCTCGGCTACCGCGAGGACGGTTTCTGGACGCACGCCCGCAAGGGCGAGCCGGTCGTCTCCCAGCGCTTCCGGCTGGCCGCCGAGGACTGGAGCGAGACTCCGGGCATCGAGATCCACAACCTCGGCCCGTGCCTGCCGCTGCTGGGTCTCGACGGCTCCTGACCTGCCAATTTAGCCCGATTTATCGTCATTTCCGAGGACGTCTTACTCTAGAACGGAGTTCGAGCCTGGAGGTGGCCGTGGTCACGGGTGTGCTGATCGACTGGGGCGGGGTGCTCACGACCAGTCTCGCCGACTCCATCGCCAAGTGGATCGAGGCGGACCGGATCGACGGCGAGCACTACCGCTCCGTCATGCGGGAGATGATCGACCACGCCTACGGCGAGGGCGCGGGCGAGAGCGCCGTGCACGCCCTGGAACGCGGCGAGCTCGACGGGCCCGCGTTCGAGCGCGACCTCGCCGCCCGCCTGCTCACCCTGGACGGGGTGCCGCCGGTCGCCGACGGGCTGCTGGAACGCATGTTCGCCGGGTTCGAGCGGGTCGAGGCGATGCACGACATGCTGCGCGACGTACGGGCCCAGGGCGTCAGGACCTGCCTGGTCTCCAACTCCTGGTCCCACACCTACCAGCGCGACGGCTGGGACGACATCTTCGACGCCGTGGTCATCTCGGGCGAGGTCGGCATGCGCAAGCCCGAGCCGCGCATCTACCACCACGCCCTCACCCTGATCGGGCTGCCCGGCGCGGAGTGCGTGTTCATCGACGACATCGAGGCCAACATCACGGCCGCGCGCGCCCTCGGCATGGCCGGGATCCACCACCGTGACCCGGACACGACCATCGCGGAGCTCGAGTCTCTCCTTAGCCTCACGCTCCGGCGGGCATGATAGGTGCCCTGCCCGCCGGGCCGGTCCCGGCGGCCTGAAGCACGAAAGGTTCGTGATGCGCGTCTATCTGCCGTGCACCCTCCCGGCCCTGGCCACCGCGGTCAAGCTGGGAGAGCTGGGCCCGGCCCCGCTGACCGGCTACGCGGTGACCCCCGCGCTGACCGAGTGGTACGCCTCGGGCGACACCGAGGAGCTCGAATACGTGGCGCTGACCGAGGCCGCCCGCGCCTCGCTGCGCATGCTGGCGGCCGACCGCGCCGACGGCGTCCAGGCGCCGCCCCGCCGGGTGGTGATCGCCGCCGAGGTGCCGGAGGGCACCGCCAGGGCCGGCGCCGACCTGGAGGAACGCGCCCGCGTACGCCTCGCGCAGGCGGTGCCGCTCACCAAGGTGGCCGCCGTGCACATCGACGACGAGGAGGCGACCGCCGACATCGAGGCCGCACTCGCCGCGCTGCCCGCCGCGGACGAGGGCGACGACGACGCCCGCTTCACCGTGGACGGGGCGGAGGCCCACGAGCTCATGTGGTACGCCACCCAGGAGATCCCCGACCTGTTGCGATCATGACAAAGATCACAAAACCTTGACCGTTCCGCGCGGATCATCGCTAGTGTCCCGACGCAGCACTGTTTCTTACACGAGGAGTCGATTCCCAGTGAAGCTTCGCGTAGCGGCGACCGCGATCGGGGCAGCGGCGGTCACCCTCCTGGCGGGCTCCCCAGCCCACGCACAGGCCGCGCTGAAGCCCTACGACCACAAGGACCCGTACCGCAGTGGCTGCGGCAACTCGGCGCGCGTCGTGCGCACCGCCGCGATCAAGACCCGGTTCAACGACAAAGTGGGCACGGTCAAACTCATGTGGTCCGGCAAGTGCAAGACCAACTGGACCGAGATCACCACGATGTCCTCCGCGTCCGGCACCATCCGGGTCTACCGCAACGGCGCGTACGACACCTTCCAGTTCAAGAAGGGCAACGGCGGCCGGCACTGGGGCAACATGCTCTACGCCAACAACGTCTGCGCGTGGGGCAGCGCCTCCGTCCAGTGGAACGGCGGCCGGGGCGGCCAGACCGGCAGCGGCACCACCGCCAAGGCCTGCGGCTGAGCGCGTCCCCGGGCCGCGGCCGATTGGTCGCGTCCCGGGGCCTTCGCGGGGAAATGTCGGCCCCGGCGAATAAGCTGGGCCCCAAATGACGAAACACATCATTTGGGACTGGAACGGCACGCTGTTCCACGACATCGACGCCGTGGTCGGGGCCACCAACGAGGTCTTCAAGGCGTACGCGCTGCCCGCCCTGACCGCCGACGGCTTCCGCGCCGTCTACACCCGGCCCATCTGGGTCGCCTACGAGCGCCTGCTCGGCCGCCCGCTCAACGAGGGCGAATGGGAGCTGCTCGACGACGGCTTCCACGAGCACTACTTCCGGCTCAGCGAGATCTGCGGGCTCGCCGCCGACGCCGAGACGGTGCTCACCGGCTGGACCGGCACCCAGTCGCTCTGCTCGATGGCGCCGCACGCGCACCTGGTGCCGAAGGTGGACGCGTTCGGCATCACCCGGCACTTCACCCGCGTCGACGGGCTGCACGGCACCACCGGCGGCGAGAAGGCCGCCCACATGGCCGCGCACATCCAGGCGCTCGACGTGGACCCCGCCGAGGTGCTGGTGATCGGCGACAGCGTGGACGACGGGATGGCCGCCCGCCACGTGGGCGCGCGGGCCGTGCTCTACACCGGCGGCATGTCCACCAGGGCCGAGCTGGAGGCCACCGGGCTGCCGGTGGTCGACACGCTGGCCGCCGCCCTCGACTTCGCCTGACGCGGGTCATACGGAATCTTCCGGACGGCGGGTCCGCGCGGGCGCGCCGCCCTTACCCTTGCAGTGTCCCTTCCAGGAGGCTGCCATCAACCGCCTTGTGCTGTGGAACGTCGACCTGACGCTGGTCGACGTCGCCATCGTGACCAGAGACGCCTATGCCGAGGCGTTCCGGGCCGTGACCGGCCGCCCGCTGGTCAAGCTCGTCCCGCCCATGGGCCGGCCCGACTCCGAGATCGTCTTCGAGACGCTCGCCGTCAACGGGGTGCAGGCCGAGGACGATCATCTGCCGGGGTTCCTGGCCGCGCTGGCCACGGCCTTCGCCGCGCGCAAGGGGCGGCTGGCCAAGGAGGGGCGGGCGATGGCCGGGGCCAAGGACGCGCTGCGGGCGGTGGCGCGGCTGGACGGCGTGGCGCAGACCGTACTGACCGGGACGATCAAGAGCAACGCGGTGCTCAAGCTGAAGGCGTTCGGGCTGGACAAGTTCGTCGACTTCGAGCTCGGCGGCTACGGCGAGGAGCCCTACCCCAAGGCGACGCTGCTCCAGGTCGCCCAGGGGCGGGCCAAGGCGCGGCTTGGCACGGCGTTCACGGCGGCCAACACCGTGGTGATCGGCGACTCCGTCCGTGACGTCCAGGCGGCCAGGATCGGCGGGGCGGCGATGATCGGCGTCGCCTCCGGGCGCTCGATGGCCGCCGAGCTCCGGGAGGCGGGCGCCGACCTGGTGCTTCCCGACCTCTCCAACGCCTCCGAGGTCGTCCAGGCCGTCGCCGCCCTCACCACCCCCGCCACCCGCAAGGCGGGCTGACCTCAGCCGAGAGCCCGCAGGAAGCGCGCGGCGGCCGGGGCCGCCACGGCGGAGCCGGCGCCGCCGCCCTCGGCGATGACGGCGAAGGCCACGTCCCCCTTGTAGCCGATGAACCACGAGTGCGCCGGCGGCTCCTCGCCCGAGCCGTACTCCGCGGTGCCGGTCTTGCCCGCGGTGCCGGCCGGGAAGTGCACGGCGTGCGCGGTCCCGTCGGTGACGACGGCGGGCATGAGGGTCCGCAGAGCCGCCACCACGGCGGGCTCCAGCGGCCGGGGCGCGCGGTCCTGACTGCCGGGGTGCTCCTCCAGGACGAGCCGGGGCGGGATCCACGCCCCCGACGCGATGGCGGCGGCGACGGAGGCCATGTTGAGCGGGCTCGCCAGCACCCGCCCCTGACCGATGGAGGCGGAGGCCAGGTCGGTGTCATCCTTGGGGTCCGGGAACTCCGCCCGTACGGCGGGCACGCCGGGCGTGATCGGCGTGCCGAAGCCGAAGCTCCGCGCGACCTCCGCCAGCCGTCCCCCGCCGAGCGAGGCCACGCTCATCTCCCCGAACGTCGTGTTGCACGAGTGCGCGAACGCCTCACGGAAGGTCAGCGTCCCGAAGTCCTCGAACCCGGCGTTGTGGAACGGGAAGCCGCCGATGTTCTTCTCGGCCGGGCAGGTGACCCGCTGCCCCGGCTTGGCGCCGTCCGCGACCAGCGCCGAGGCCGTCACGACCTTGAACGTCGAGCCCGGCGGGTACGTCCCGAGCAGCGCCCGGTTGAACCCGCCCGGCTTGTTGACCACGGCCAGGATCTCCCCCGTCGAGGCCCGCAGCGCCACGAGCGAGGCGGGCTGGGTGACGTCCTCCAGCGCCGCCGCGCCCGCCCGGTGGACGGCGAGGTCGAGAGTGGTCTTGACCGGCCGCACCCCGTCGGCGGGCACCACGGTCCGCACCCGCTCGTCCCCCCGGTAGAGATCGATGTGGACCCGGTTCTGGACCTTGAACCGGTCGGGGTAGGTCTGCTTGACGCCCTCGACGAGCTGCTGCACCGATCCGGGCGCGTCCGGGGTGCTGACGGGCGTGCCGTCGGCGGCCAGCACCTGCGGCGGCTCGCCCTTCTCGGTCACCACGCGCAGGGAGCTGCCCGGGGTGGTGAGCAGCGGGTGCAGGGCGGCGGGCGTCCAGGCGACCTTCCACGCGCCGCCGCGCTCGACCATGCGCAGCCGGCCGTCGTACTCCCAGTCACGCGCGCCGGACAGCCTCGCGTTGAAGCTCAGATAACCCTCGTCGTCCGGCCCGTTGTCGGCGAAGACCCCGGTCGAGACCGACCGGCGGAAGCTCGCCTGAGTGACCTTCAAGTCGGTACGGAACCGCTGAAGCCGCGCCTCGAAGTCGGCGGGCGGGCCGGCGACGAGCTCCCGCATGGCGGCATGGTCCTGGTCGCTCCAGGCGGCGAGGTACCGGTCAGCGGCCTCCTCGGCCGACCCTTCGGTGCGCAACGCCCAGATCACGCCGCCCGCGGCCACGACCGGGACGAGGAGCACGGCGAGCAGCCAGGGCCAGCGGCGACGTCGCCGCCTTGGTGGCCGCTCAGGCTGAAGATAGGCATACGTTGTCCCCGTTTGTGGTGCCATGCGGCCGAGGAGACCAGAGCGGCCGCCGGAATGTCCAATAGTGATATGGGACTGCCATCCTTATAGAAATGGATATGATCCCTGTTCGTGGGCCCCGTCCGGCGTCTTCCCTCCTTCATCGCGGCGGCCAGAAGTGTCGTGGTTCACGCGCTGCCGCCGCTCAAGCAGGACGAGAACACTGCCCGCGACCGCGACGTTCACAGCGGGAAGCGCCGCGCCAGCTTCACCCGCATCTGGCGAAGAGCCGCTCTAGCTAGCCGCGATCACGGCCGATGGCGGAAGCTGATGCGCATCAGCCGACTGTCAGCCCAGTCTTCGAGCCGAGTCGGCCGGATGGTGCCGGGGTCGTGGGGTTGATTGAGATCCGCGACGATCTCGGCCAGCACGGCCTGACGTTCAGCTGGGTCGGTGACCGGCGTGGCCCGTGCAGGCAGATCTGCACGGACCCCGTTCTTCAGGTGGAAGGTGAAGTCGGGATTGGCGAGAAGGTTCGCATGCCAGTCGGTCGCGGCACCGCCGGCGCCGCTACACAGGTAGGTGGCGCCCTCAGCTCGGTAGAAGAAGATCTCGATGCGGCGTGGCCGGCCGGTGCGTCGCCCCAGCGTCGTGATGTCGATGATCCGTTCTCTGGTGCCTGCTGCGGGTGTGATCTCGATGGCTCGCCGGATGTGATCGGGCAGGTGCGACAAAGACGCGTCACGTGCGGAGTCGTTCCATCCGGTCGTGTCTGGACTGCTCATGCGGTCTTGGCCTGAAGGGCGGGGCCGAGGAGGAGTCCACCGTCGATGACGTACTCCGACCCCGTGATGAACGACGCGTCCGATGAGGTGAGGAACAGGAGAAGCCGGGTGACGTCGGTCGGCTCCCCGAGCCGGGGGATGGCGAACGGCTCGGGTGAGTAGAAGTCGGCGATTGCCGCAGTGGCGCCGGCTGCTGGTTCTTGGATGAAGGGGGTCGCGATCACGCCGGGGTGGATGGTGTTCACCCGGATGTGGTCGCGGCCGAGCTCGAGTGCCGCCGTTCGGGTGAGGCCTCGCACGGCCCACTTGCTGGCGACGTACGGCGCGTAGTGAGCCGTGCCGCCCAGGCCCATGGTCGAGGCGATGTTGACGATGGCTCCCCCTGCCGCGCGGCGCAGAGCGGGGGCTGCGACCTTGATGCCGAGGAAGGTCCCTGTGAGGTTGATGTCGAGGATGCGCGACCACGTGGCCTGCTCCGTGTCTTCGATCGTTGCAGGCGGGTTCTGCACGCCCGCGTTGTTGACGAGCACGTTCAGTGCGCCGAAGGCGCTCTCGGCGGCCAGCACGGCGGCGGACCACGAGCTCTCGTCGGTAACGTCAAGTCGGGTGAAGCGAGCGCGGGTCCCGAGCTCGGCGGCCAGAGCGGCGCCGCGTTCGGCGTCGATATCGCCGATCACCACGTTCGCTCCCTCCGCGTGAAAGGCGCGTACGTGGCTCGAGCCCTGGCCGCCGGTCCCACCGGTCACGAGCACGGTCTGGTTGTCGAAGCGGGGCATCAGATGTTCCTTCGAGACGTGGATGAATGACCAAGATCATCAGTGATGAACGGCGGCCAGTGGTGAGCCGATCGACTCACCATCCCTGGACACTAGGTCGGCAGCAGTGGCGAGTCAAGCCACTCACCTCGTATGCTCGGCCCATGAGCAAGGTCGTGACGACGTATCACCAGCGCGTCGCCCAGGAGAAGCGCGCGCTGATCGTGACGGCCGCGACCGCACTGTTTCTCGAGTTGGGCTACGACCGGACGTCGCTGGCGCGGATCGCAGAGCGCTCGGGCGTTTCGCGGGCCACCTTGTTCAAGCAGTTTCCGAGCAAGGCTGCACTGTTCGACGCCATCGTGACCGAGTCCTGGTCGACCGCTGACGAGGAGGATCCTCCGCCGGCAGGCAACGTCGTCGACGGGCTCAGCGCCATCGGTCGCCGTTACGCCGAGCTGTTGAGCCGGCCCCAGATGACCGACCTGTTCCGGATCGTCATCGCCGAGCTGCCGCGGTTTCCTGAGCTGGCCCATGCGCAGTTCTCGCACGGGAAGATGCCCTACTTCGAGTCCGTACGCAGCTACCTCCTGGCTGAGCACGAGGCGGGAACGGTGCGGGTCGAGGACGTGGACCTCGCAGCCACCCAGTTCCTGGGCATGATCTCCAACTACGTCTTCTGGCCGACCCTCCTGGTGCCGGGCTGGGAGGTGAGCGCCGAACGCGTCGCTCAGGTAGTCGACGAGGCCGTCCGCACCATCGTCGCCCGGTACGCCACAACTGGACCAGAGCCGTCGGCCAACGGCTGAGCCCCACCGGCCACGAATGAGTCCCTCGATTCCCACCTTTTGCGATATTGCGCACAAGGCTTAAGCGCTTTAACATGCACGTTACCTGGACGGCCTGCCGTTCTGGACCTCGACGTTGATCTCCATGGCCCCGTTCGAAAACAGCTGTGTTTGGTGGCGAGCGACCCAAGGAAGCCGCGATGCTCACTCAGGTCCTAGAGATACTAAAAGAGCTGGTCGGGGAACTTTCGAAGGCCATCAAGAATGCCCGCGCCTGGGTAAAAGTCCTGCTTGCCGCCACCCTTGCCTCCGCTCTTGTCGGCGCCGGCGTCTTCTGGGGTATCAAACTCGCCGGACCGCCGGACATAGCTCTCGGCGGAGTAGATCTGGCCTCGTCCTGCATAGCATTGAACTATGAGACGAACGACCAGCAGTTCTGTTCGTCCCGCATAGACTTGAAAGCCGCCTGCAATTGGCAATATTCTCGAACTGATCTCGCTTTTCGATTCACCTCCGCCAGTGCCGAGAGTGGCGTCTGCTACGCCCCGGGAAAACGGCCTCTGGGGGGAATCGCCGACATGCGCGGCTACTGCAAGTATGCCTTCAGGCCCAGCATCAGCGTTGACGCCGCCAATGTGAACAACATCTGGACCTGCCGAGAGAAGATCGACATGAATTTGGCATGCCAATTGAGATATCGGCGTTACGAAGGAGTGGAGGCCCGTAACGAAGATGGCGTATGGCAGTGCTACCAAGCCGCCTGACTCTCCATCGGGCGGGTCGGCGGAGTCGCTGTGCCGCAGCGGTGATGACGTCGGGCAGATGGCCGTCGGCCTCGTCCAGCGGCATGTCGAACACGTCCTCGCTCTCGTACCGGAGTCCGTGGATCGGTGAAAATGCGTGAGGATCGTGTCCTGCGACAGCGTAGGGTGAGCGTTGCCATCCAAGATCGGCGACCGGCAAGAGGTTCGTGTCGTCGAAGTGTGAGTGGCCCGCTCTCGCGACGGGGTGAAGATGGACAGCTCGCAGATGGTCTTCCGGCTGGAGCGGGGCGTGACGGGGTTTCGCCACGTCAGCGAACCTCCGGTGCCGGAGACCGATCCCAGAAGGTGTCGTAGAGCCTGGTCCGCCGCAGCGCGGAGGGCCCGCGGACAGGTCGGGGATTTTGCCGAACGCGAGTATCCGCAGAGCTTCCACAGCGCCACGATCAACGACCGGGATGGAGCACACCTCGCCCTGTTCCAGGCTCAGTTTCCGCTGGTCGCGTTCGTGAGCGATCGGCGGTGGGCGTACTCCGACGAGTTCCTGGCCCCACCTGCCTGGGCGGTCGCCCTCAGCCCCTTCGGCTTCACCGTCTTGGGTGCGTCACTGCTCATGTCGCCGCTGACGAAGGTGGACACCACTGCTTTGTCCGCCGCGGAGTGGAGGGAGATCGAGTACTGGAAGCCGAAGACCCTTGGCGAGCTGCTCTTCAACGCGTGGGACTGATGCTCGGCCGTCCATCACACCCTCCGATCGGTTCAGCGTCGGGAATCAGCAGCGAGATCGGATCTCGTGGGACGTCTTCTTCACGGACCGCCTGGTCCAGCGGCACCTCGGACACGTTCCCGCTCATGTCGTGAGCCCAGGTCGTGGCTCCGCGCTCAGGGCGTCGTGGATGCGCTCCCCGCTCTGCGGACGGACGGTGTGCAGCGAAGTGCCGGTACGCGCCGGGCAGAGCCGCCAAGCCGCGATCGAGGAACCGTACGGCCCGCCGGCCGTCGCCGAGCGTGAGCTCGGCCATCCCGCGCTGCATGTCGAACCAGCCGTCGTCGTAGGAGTACATCCACAGCGGCTCGTCCTCGGGGTGCTCGCTCGCTGCCCGGATGAGCTCCTCGGCCTCGCCGAGCAGCCGCCGCGCGGCCTGGGCCTCGCCCATTTCCGCGTGTCCGCGCACAGCTCGGGGTCGGGAGCAGCGGTGAGCGTGGGGACAGGTCGCCGTTCGGGCTCGAACAGGTCGTTCTCCGTGAGGCCGAAGGCGCGGGCGTACAGGAGGCGGTAGGGGTCGTCGGGCTGGTTGTGACCTGCCTCGTACGCCTTGATCCGGCGCACGATGCTCTCCCGGGAAGGAAGCCGGGCTGATAGAGAAGTCCCTTTTGATATGGAACGTGGTAAGTGACGAATCTGGATATAGTGCCTGTTCGTGGACCTCGTCCGGCACCTTCGCTACTTCATCGCGGTCGCCGAGGAACTCCACTTCGGTAACGCCGCGATCCGGCTCGGCATGGCCCAGCCGCCGCTCAGCCAGCGCATCAAGCGCCTGGAGGAGGAGCTCGGCGCCCGCCTGTTCGACCGTTCGGCCCGCCAGGTGCGCCTCACCGAGACGGGCCGGCTGCTGCTCGGCGAGGCGCGCGAGATCGTCGCCCGTGCCGACCGGCTGCACGAGCTGGCCCGGCAGGGCCGGGGGGCGGTGCTCAGGGTGGGCGTCCCGCCTGACCTGGCCGCCACGGTGATCGCGGCTCTGGTCGCCCGGTTCCGCGAGACGCACCCGGAAGTGCGGCTCGCGCCCGCCGAGATCTGGACCGCCGACCAGGTGACGGCGCTCGCCGAGGGCACGATCGACGTCGGGCTGGTGCGGCACCCGGTCTCCGCGCCCGGCCTGCGCTTCGGCGAGATCCTGGTGCAGATCCAGGGCGTGCTGCTGCCCGACGGCGATCCGCTGACCGGGGTCGGCGAGGTGCATCTGGCCGACCTCGCCGGGCGGGAGCTGCTGATGCCGCCGAAGGAGGGCGAGCCCGGCCTGCACGCCGAGGTGCTGGCGGCCTGCCGCCGCCACGGGTACGTGCCGCCGCAGGTGCACCAGGGCGCGGGGCTGGGGCTGGTGCTGGCGGGCGCGGCGGTCGCGTTCGGGCCGGAGGTGGAGGCGCCGGGGCTGGCGTGGCGGCCGCTGCTAGGCTCGCCGATCGCGTCCCGGGTCTCCACGGCCTGGCGCGGCGAGACGGCCGCGGCCGGCGATTTCTCGGCCGTCGCCGTACGGACGTTGAAGGAGAGCGCCGGAATGACCGACGAGGGCGCGGTGCCACCGCGGCGCGTCAGCCGCAGGCCGGGGATGCTGGCATGAGCGGGCCCGACTTCGAGGCGCTGTTCCGGGTGGCGGGGGTCACCGGCTGGCTGCACGCCGCCGATGTGGACACCGGGCGGGAGATCGGGCACGGGGCCGACGAGCCGCTGCCGGTGGCGTCGATGTTCAAGGTGCCGCTGCTGGTGGAGCTCTGCCGGCAGGCCGACGCCGGGCTGCTCGATCCGGCCGAGCGGGTGACGGTGCCGGCCGCCGGCCGGTCGCGGGGGCCGACCGGGCTCTCGGCGATGCTCGACGACGTGACGATGTCGCTGCGGGACCTGGCCTACCTGATGATCGCGGTGAGCGACAACGCCTCGGCCGACGTGCTGCTGCGGCGGGTCGGCCGGGAGGCGGTCAACGCCACGCTGGAGGCGTACGGCCTGGCCCTGACGCGGGTGCGGCGGAGCAGCAGGGAGATCGACGAGAGCATGGCGGCCGACGCCGGGCACGGGTGGCCGTACCTGGATCCGGACGAGGTGGCCCGGATGCGCGCGTTCGACCCCTCCTGGGGCAACGCCGGCACGCCGCGGGAGCTGACCCGGCTGTTCGGGCTGATCTGGCGTGACGAGATCGCCTCGGCCGCGTCCTGCGCGTGGATGCGCGGCGTGCTCAACATGCAGGTGTGGCCCCACCGGCTGGCCTCCGGCTTCCCGTACGACGACGTGGCCGTCAGCGGCAAGACCGGCACGCTGCCGACGCTGCGCACCGAGTCCGGCGTGGTCGAGTACCCCGACGGCGGCCGGTACGCGGTCGCCGTCTTCACCCGCTCCTTCTCCACCGCGCTCAACCAGCCGCGTGCCGACGCGGTGATCGGCACCGCCGCCCGTATGGCGGTGGACCACCTGAGGCGGTAGCTAGTTATGTGGGGGGTAGAGCTAGGACTCTCCATGGAACGGGCGACAGGATGGGGCACATGGTTGCTGAGGGCGAGCTTCTCTGGGAGCCGGGCGAAGAGGTGGTCGCGCGGGCGAGGCTGACCCGCTACCTGGAGTGGCTGGGCAGGACGGGCGAGGACTACGAGAGCGTGTGGCGCTGGTCGGTCGAGGACCCGGCCGCGTTCTGGACCTCGATCTGGGACTACTTCGAGGTGGTCGGCGAGCGCGGCGACGGGCCGGTGCTGTCCGGCGCGATGCCCGCCGCCCGCTGGTTCGAGGGCGCCACGCTCAACTACGCCGAGAACGCGCTGCGCCGCGACGAGGGCACCGCCGTGATCTTCGTCTCCGAGGACGGCGCCCGCCAGGAGCTGACCTTCGCCGAGCTGCGCGAGGAGGTGGCCCGGGTGCGGGCCGGGCTGGTCCGGCTGGGCGTGCGGCGGGGCGACCGGGTGGCCGGCTACCTGCCGAACATCCCGCAGGCCCTCATCGCCTTCCTCGCCACCGCCTCGCTCGGGGCGATCTGGTCGGCCGGCTCCCCCGACTTCGGGGTGCCGAGCGTCGTCGACCGGTTCAAGCAGATCGAGCCCAAGGTGCTCATCGCGGTCGACGGCTACCACTACAACGGCAAGAGCTTCGACCGCTCGGCCGCGGTCAACGAGATCGCCGCCGCGCTGCCCTCGCTGCGGGCCACCGTCTGGATCCCCTACCTGGCCGCCGCCGGTGACGGCCGGGCGCCGCAGCAGGCCGAGCCCACGCCCCCGCACACCCTTGAGGTGCCGCACGGCGAGGTGATCGGCTGGGAGGGGCTGCGGGCGGAGGCCGCGCCGCTGGAGTTCGAGCGGGTGCCGTTCGACCATCCCCTGTGGATCCTCTACTCCAGCGGCACGACCGGGCTGCCCAAGCCGATCGTGCACGGCCACGGCGGCATCGTGCTGGAGCACCTGAAGTCGCTCTCCTTCCACCAGGACCTGGGCGAGGGCGAGGTGTTCTTCTGGTACACCACCACGGGCTGGATGATGTGGAACTACCTCGTCGGCGCCCTGCTGGTGGGGGCCACGGCCGTGCTGTACGACGGCGCGGCGACCCATCCCTCCCCCGCCGCGCTGTGGCGGATCGCCGCCTCGGAGGGGGTGACGTACTTCGGCACCGGGGCGCCGTACATCATGGCCTCGCTCAAGGCCGGGATCGAGCCCG
The DNA here is from genome assembly GCF_036289125.1 of Nonomuraea sp. LP-02. Taxonomy (NCBI): domain Bacteria; kingdom Bacillati; phylum Actinomycetota; class Actinomycetes; order Streptosporangiales; family Streptosporangiaceae; genus Nonomuraea; species Nonomuraea sp. LP-02. The sequence goes on from NZ_JAXCLK010000001.1 coordinate 5,112,988, forward strand.
AGGGGCTGGAGCGGCTGCGCGGGGTGGGCTCCACGGGCTCGCCGCTGCCGCCCGAGGGGTTCGCGTGGGTGGCCGGCGCGCTGCCGGGGGTGCCGATCGGGTCGTTCTCCGGCGGCACGGACGTGTGCACCGGCTTCGTCGGGGCGACCCTGCTGCACCCGATCAGGGCGGGCATCATCCCGTGCCGGTCGCTGGGGGCGAAGGTGGAGGCGTACGACCCGGCGGGCAAACCGGTCGTGGGCGAGGTGGGCGAGCTGGTGATCACGCAGCCCATGCCGTCGATGCCGGTGATGTTCTGGAACGACCCCGGCGGCGAGCGCTACGCCGAGAGCTACTTCGACGTCTATCCCGGCGTGTGGCGGCACGGCGACTGGATCAAGGTCAACGAGGACGGGAGCTGCGTCATCTACGGCCGCTCCGACTCCACGCTCAACCGCGGCGGCGTACGGATGGGGACCAGCGAGTTCTACCGGGTGGTCGAGCGGTTCGAGGAGGTCGCCGACAGCCTGGTGATCGACACGGGGCAGCTCGGCCAGGAGGGCCGGCTGCTGCTGTACGTGACGCTGGCCGAGGGGGCCGAGCTGACCCCGGAGCTGGAGCGGACGCTGTGCGGCGCGCTGCGGCAGGAGCTGTCGCCGCGCCACGTCCCGAACGAGATCCGGGTGGTCCCCGGCATCCCGCGCACGCTGTCGGGCAAGAAGCTGGAGGTGCCGGTCCGCAAGATCCTGCTGGGCGCCCCGGTGGAGCAGGCGGCCAACCCGGACGCGATGGCGAACCCGGAGGTGCTGCGGCACTTCCGGCCGTGACCCTTGATCGACTATTGACGCGCCGCCATCCGCTGAAATAACGTCCTGGCACCGCTTAAAACGATTTTTCGCCGGGATGGCGGCATGGAAGACACACCCGTCCTGTCCCTCTTACAGGTGAGCAAGGCGTTCGGTGCGGTCCGCGCCGTACGCGAGGTGTCGCTGGAGTTGCGCGCCGGCGAGGCGCACGCCCTCGCCGGCGAGAACGGCGCGGGCAAGTCCACGCTGGTGAAGATCCTGTCGGGCGTGCACCGCCCCGACTCGGGGCGCATCCTGCTCGACGGGGAGCCGGTGGAGTTCGCCGGCCCCGCCGACGCCCAGCGGGCCGGCGTCGCGGTCATCTACCAGGAGCCGACGCTGTTCCCCGACCTGTCGGTCATGGAGAACATCTTCATGGGCCGCCAGCCGCGCGCCCGCCTCGGGCTCGACCGGCGGGCCATGCGCGCCGCCACCGCCGAGCTGTTCGGCCGGCTCGGCGTGCACCTCGACCCCGACCGGCCGGCCCGCGGCCTGTCCATCGCCGACCAGCAGCTCGTCGAGATCGCCAAGGCCCTGTCCCGGCAGGCCAGGGTGCTGGTCATGGACGAGCCGACCGCCGCGCTGTCCGGCCAGGAGGTCGCCCGTCTGTTCGGCGTGGCGGGGACGCTGCGCGAGCAGGGCGTCGCGCTGCTGTTCATCTCGCACCGGCTGGAGGAGATCTTCGAGCTGTGCCGGCGGGTGACCACGCTCAGGGACGGCGCGCTCGTCGCGACCGACCCGATCAGCGACCTCACCCCCGACGACCTCGTACGCCGTATGGTCGGCCGCGAGCTGGAGTCCCTGTTCCCCAAGCAGGACACCACGGCCGGCGAGGTCGCGCTCAGCGTGCGCCGGCTCACCCGCGAAGGCGTCTTCACCGACGTGTCCTTCGAGGTGCGGCGGGGCGAGATCGTCGCGCTGGCCGGGCTGGTCGGGGCCGGTCGCAGCGAGGTCGCGCGGGCCGTGTTCGGCATCGACCGCTGGGACGCCGGCGCCGTCGAGGTGGACGGCCGGCGGCTGCGCCCGGCCCGCCCCACGGCGGCCATGGCGGCCGGGCTGGCCCTGGTGCCGGAGGACCGCCGCCAGCAGGGCCTGGTCATGGACCTGTCCATCGAGCGCAACATCGGCCTGCCCGGGCTGGCCGCGCTCCGCAAGGGGCCGCTGATCTCGCGCCTCGCCGAACGGGAGCGGGCCAGGGACTGGGCGGTGCGGCTGCGGCTGAAGTTCGCCCGGCTGGGCGACCCGGTGAACGTGCTGTCCGGCGGCAACCAGCAGAAGGTGGTGCTGGCCAAGTGGCTGGCCCGCCGGCCGTCGGTGCTCATCGTGGACGAGCCCACCCGCGGCATCGACGTGGGCACCAAGGCCGAGGTGCACCGGCTGCTGTCGGAGCTGGCCGCGAGCGGGGTGGCGGTGCTGATGATCTCCTCGGAGCTGCCCGAGGTGCTCGGGATGGCCGACCGGGTGCTCGTCATGCACGAGGGGCGGCTGGTCGCCGAGCTGGACCGGGCGGAGGCGTCCGAGGAGAGCGTCATGGCCGCCGCGACCGGAAGGAGCTCCGCGTGACCAGCACGGCGGCCGGGCCCACAAGCCCGCGCCAGGGTGGCGGGCGGCGGCTCGTGGACCGGGTGGCGCGGGTGCGCGAGCTCGGCATCGTGGTCGCGCTCGGCGCGCTGTTCGCCGTCACGGGCGCGGCGAACCCGAGCTTCCTCAGCTACGGCAGCATCCGCGACATCCTGCTCAACTCGGCCATCGTCGCGCTGCTCGCCGTCGGCCAGACGCTCGTCGTCATCACCAGGAACGTGGACCTCTCGGTCAGCTCGGTCGTGGGCCTGTCGGCGTTCGGCGGCGCGCTGGTCCTGGCCGACCACCCCGGCGTGCCGGTCCCGCTGGTCATCGCCGGCTGCGTGGCGCTCGGCGCGGCCTGCGGCGCGGTCAACGGGCTGCTCGTCGGCGCGGCCCGGGTGCCCGCTCTCGTCGCCACCCTCGGCACCCTCTACGCCTTCCGCGGCATCGACTACGCCTGGGCCGGCGGCCGCCAGGTCAACGCCGCCGACATGCCGGAGGGCTTCCTCGCCCTCGGCACCCGCTCGGTCCTGGGCGTCCCGTTGCTCGCGCTGATCGCCCTGGCCGTGCTGCTCGCCGTCGGCTGGATGCTGCGCAACCTGCGCTCCGGCCGCGAGCTGTACGCCATCGGCTCCAGCCCCGAGGCGGCGGTGCTGGCCGGCATCCGGGTACGCCGCCGCGTCCTCACCGCGTTCGTCGCGAACGGCGCCCTCGCCGGGCTGGCCGGCGTGATGTGGGCCGCCCGGTTCGGCACCGTGGACGCCACCGTCGCCACCGGCAAGGAGCTCGACGTCATCGCCGCCGTCGTGGTCGGCGGCGTGGCCATCTTCGGCGGCAGCGGCACCGTCTACGGCGCCGCGCTCGGCGCCGTCCTGCTCGCCTCCATCACCAGCGCGCTCGCCGTGCTCCGGGTGGACGCCCTGGCCCAGACCGCGATCAACGGCGCCCTGCTGCTCGCCGCCATCGTCCTCGACCGCCTGCTCGCGCTGCGCGTGGCCGCCGCCCTGCGCCGCCGGAGGTTCCATGAACACTGACGCGCTGCGCCGCTGGGAGACCTTGATCGCCGTGCTGCTGGCCGGGGTCGCGGTGTGGGCCTCGCTCGGCGTGGACGGCTTCGCCAACGACTCGAACGTCTCGTTCCTGCTGCTCGACACCACCGAGATCGCACTCATGGCGCTGACCATGACGCTGGTGATCGTGGCGGCCGAGATCGACCTGTCCGTGGCCTCCACGCTCGGCCTGTCCTGCGCGGTGCTCGGCGCGCTGTGGAACGCCGGGCTGCCGATCGAGGCCATCATGCCGATCTGCCTGCTGGTGGGCGCGGCGTGCGGGGCGGTCAACGGGCTGCTCGTCACCCGGCTCGGGCTGCCCTCGCTGGCGGTCACGATCGGCACGTTCGCGCTGTTCCGCGGGCTGGCGTACGTGATCCTCGGCGACCAGGCGGTGGCCGACCTGCCGCCCGCCTACACGGGCCTCGCCACCTCCTCGATCGGGCCGGTGCCGCTCGCGACCGTGCTGGTCGCCGTGCTGGCCGTGGTGGCGGCGCTGGTGCTGCACGCGACCGGCCTCGGCCGGTCGATCGTGGCGATCGGCGCGAACGTCGAGGCGGCCTACTTCTCCGGCATCCGGGTCAAGCGCGTCAAGCTCTGGCTGTTCGTGGCCTCCGGGGTCATGGCGTCGCTGGCGTCCCTGATCTACACCTTCCGCTACGCCAGCGCCCGCGCCGACAACGGCATGGGCCTGGAGCTCGCGGTGGTGGCCGCCGTGCTGCTCGGCGGAGTGTCGATCTTCGGCGGGAAGGGCACGCTGCCCGGCGTCCTGATGGCGGTGCTGCTGCTCGGCGTCGTACGCAACGCGCTGATCCTCGCCGACGTGGCCAACGAGGTGCTCAACTTCGTGACGGGCCTGCTGCTCGTCGCCTCCGTGCTGGCGCCGAACCTGGGGGCGGCCCGGCGACGGCGCACACCATCACCAGTGGAAGGGAAGTCCGTGTCATGACAACGCGCGCCCCTTGGCGTCCCGTGGCGCTCCTCGCCGGGCTCGTGCTGCTGACCAGCGCGTGCGGCGGCACCACCAAGAGCGATGTCCAGCAGCAGCAGCAGTCGTCCGCCCCGGCCGGGACGGCGTCGTCCGCCGCGGCCGCCGACCCCAATGCCCCGCTCAAGCAGGGACTGAAGATCGCGTTCCTGCCGAAGCAGGTCAACAACCCGTACTTCACGATCGCCGACAAGGGCGGCGTGGAAGCGGCCGGGGAGTTCGGCGGCGAGGGCAAGGAGGTCGGCCCGTCCGACGCGAGCGCGTCCTCGCAGGTGTCCTACATCAACACGCTGATCCAGCAGAAGCAGGACGCCATCGTGATCTCGGCCAACGACCCGAACGCCGTCGTGCCCGCGCTCAAGCAGGCCAGGGCCGCCGGGATCAAGGTCGTCAGCTACGACTCCGACACCGCGCCCGAGGGCCGCGACATCTTCGTGAACCAGGCGAGCGCCGAGGACCTGGGCCGTACGGAGGTGCAGCTCCTCGCCAAGCAGCTCGGCAACAAGGGCAAGATCGCGATCCTGTCCGCCACGCCGAACGCGACGAACCAGAACACCTGGATCGAGTTCATGAAGGACGAGCTGAGCAAGCCCGAGTACAAGGACATGGAGCTGGTCAAGGTCGCCTACGGCAACGACGACGACCAGAAGTCCTTCACCGAGACGCAGGGCCTGCTGCGCTCGTACCCGGACCTCGCGGGCATCATCTCGCCGACGACCGTGGGCATCGCGGCGGCGGCCAGGTATCTGTCGGACTCGCCGTACAAGGGGAAGGTGAAGCTGACCGGGCTCGGCACGCCGAACCAGCTCCGCAAGTTCGTCAAGGACGGCACGATCGAGGCGTTCGAGCTGTGGAACCCGGCCGACCTCGGCTATCTCGCCTCGTACGCCGCCGCCGCGCTCGCCTCCGGGCAGATCACCGGCGCGGAGGGCGAGACGTTCAAGGCGGGCAAACTCGGCGACTACACCGTCGGGGCCAAGGGCGAGGTGCTGCTCGGCAAGCCGACCGTGTTCGACAAGTCCAACATCGACGACTTCGACTTCTGACCGTCACGGCTGCCGGCTGCGCGGCACGACCAGGCCCGTCTCGTACGCGGCGACGACCGCCTGCGTCCGGTCGCGCAGCCCCAGCTTGTTCAGCACCCGGCTCACGTGCGTCTTGACCGTCTCCTCGGTCACCACGAGCCTGGCGGCGATCTCGGGGTTGGACAGGCCCTCGGCGACCAGCCGCAGGACCTGCGTCTCGCGCGGCGTGAGCGTGCCCAGCGCCGCCACGGGCGCGCCGGGGCGCGGGCCCATGCGGGCGAACTCGCCGATCAGGCGGCGGGTGACGGCCGGGGCCAGCAGCGCCTCGCCGGCCGCGACCACGCGCACCGCGTCGAACAGGCGCTCGGCGGTGACGTCCTTCAGCAGGAAGCCGCTGGCGCCGGCGCGCAGGGCGTCGTAGACGTACTCGTCGAGGTCGAACGTGGTCAGGATGAGCACCCTCGGCCCGCCGGGGCCGGCCAGCTCCCTGGTCGCCTCGATGCCGCCCATTCCGGGCATGCGTACGTCCATGAGCACGACGTCCGGCTGCACCTCGCGGCAGATCCGCACCGCCTCCAGCCCGTCGGCGGCCCGGCCGACCACCTCGAAGTCGGGCTGGGTGTCCAGCAGCTCGCCGAACCCCGTCCGTACGACCAGGTGGTCGTCGGCGATGACGACCCTGATCGGCCCGCTCACGCCGCGCTCTCCCTGCCCGGCAGGACGGCCTGCACGAGGAAGCCGCCGCCGGGCGCGGGGCCGGTGACCAGCTCGCCGCCCACGGCGGCGGCCCGCTCCCGCATGCCGGCCAGCCCGTGGCCGCCCTTCCCGTCGAGCGGCCCAGGGCCGTTGTCCCTGATCGACAGCCGCAGGCCGGCGCCGGTGTAGTGCAGCTCCACGTCCACGGCCGCGCCGGGCGCGTGCCGCCGCGCGTTGGTCAGCGCCTCCTGCACGATCCGGTACGCCGCCAGCTCCACCCCCGGGTCCAGCTCGGCCGGCGCACCACGGAGGATGAGCCGGGTGGCCACGCCCGACGCCTCACGGGACCCGTCGAGCAGCTCGTTCAGCTCGTGCAGGCGCAGGCCGGGCTGGGGGCGCCAGGACGCCTCGGTGCCGTCGTCCTCGCGCAGCACGCCGAGCAGCCGGCGCATCTCGGTGAGCGCCTGCCTGGCGGTGTCGCCGATGGCCAGCAGCCGCTCGGCGCCCGCCTGCGGCATCCCGGGGACGGCCAGCCTCGCGGTCTCGGCCTGGACGGCGACCAGGGAGATGTGGTGGGCGACGACGTCGTGCAGCTCGCGCGCGATGCGTGCCCGCTCGCCGCGGGCGGTGTGTTCCAGCAGGTCGCCGGCCGCCTGCCGCCTGGCGGCGGTGTGCGCGCCCGCCGTGGCGCGGGCCGCCCGCGCGATGCCGCCGAGCGCGGCGGCCGGGGCCAGGCAGGCCAGCGGCAGGACCAGCTCCCCCACCGGGAGTCCGGCCGCCGGAATCCCCACAGCCGCCAGCAGCGCCAGCGCCGGGAAGGCGGCCGCGAGCGCGAGCGCGGCGGCGGGCCGCCCGTGCCGCCCCGCCCGGTAGAGGGCGATCACCTGGGCCGCCGCCCCGGCCGCCGTCAGCGTGTGGAACGCCTCCACCGACAGCACGCCCGCCACGCCGCCCACGGCCGCCGCGATCACCGGCTGCCCCGCGAGGAGCGGGAGCGGCAGGGTGGTGGCGAGCGCGAGCAACGGCAGAACCAGCAGCTGAAGCCGCCCATCGCCCGGAAGCCCCCGGTACGGCACCGGACCCCCGGCCGGGTGCTCCGAAGGCGATACCGGGACGCTGACCGACACGCCGCCGAAGATCGGCTGGCCGGCGAGCACTTCCACCACCGCGACCAGGGCCAGCAGGAGCCCGAGCACGACCAGCACACGGCGGCGGCCCGCGCCGCCGTCCACCGGCCGCGCCCCCCACAGAACGCCCAAACCCTGCACGATCGCCACGAAACCCATTGTCACCGCCGCACCGTACCCCCGCATCCCTCACACGAGGGACCTCATGTAGCCCCCGAAGATCGCTCACGTGCGTGACGACCGCGCCCCGGCCCGCTGCCTAGCTTCGTAACCGTGGAAGCAACCATCGAAGTCTCCGGCCTGCGCAAGCGGTACGGCTCGAAACAGGCCCTGGACGGCATGACCTTCACCGTCCGCCCCGGCCACGTCACGGGCTTCGTCGGCCCGAACGGCGCGGGCAAGTCCACCACCATGCGCGTGGTGCTCGGCCTGGACGCCCCCGACGAGGGCCACGCCCTGGTGGGCGGGCGCCCGTACACGAGCCTGCGCACCCCGCTCCGGCACGTCGGCGCGCTGCTGGACGCCGCCGCGCTCCAGCCGGGCCGCACCGGCCGCCACCACCTCCTCTGGCTCGCCCACTCCCAGGGCCTCGGCGCCGGCCGGGTCGACGAGGTGCTGGAGCTGGCCGGGCTCGGCACGGCGGCCCGCCGCCGGGCGGGCGGCTACTCGCTCGGCATGCGCCAGCGGCTCGGCATCGCCGCCGCCATGCTCGGCGACCCGCCGGTGCTGCTGCTGGACGAGCCGTTCAACGGCCTCGACCCCGAGGGCATCGTGTGGATGCGCGGCCTGCTCCGCGCGCTCGCCGCCGAGGGGCGGGCGGTGCTGGTCTCCAGCCACCTGATGAGCGAGCTGGAGGACACCGCCGGGCACCTCGTGGTGGCGGGACGGGGGCAGGTGGTGGCGGACACGAGCGTGGCCGACCTCATCGCCCGCGCCTCCGGCGGACGGGTGCGCCTGCGCACGACCGCCCGCGAGGCGGCCATGCGGGCCCTCGCCGAGGCCGGGGCCACGGTGACCGTCCAGGACCGGGAGACGCTCACCGTGGACGGGCTGGCCGCCGAGCAGGTCGTACAGCTGCTGGCGGCGCGCGAGGTGCCGTTCGCGGAGGTGGCCGCGCACCGGGCCACGCTGGAGGCGGCGTACCTGGACCTGACCAGGGACGCCGTCGAGTACCGAGGGGCGGCCCGATGACCGCGACCGCCCCCTACCGCTCGCCGCTCGGCACGGCCGGGCGCGACGGGTTCGCGCGGCTCCTCCACGCCGAGTGGACCAAGTTCCGCACCGCCCCCGGCGGGCCCGCGGGGCTGGTGCTCGCGGCGCTGCTCGTCGTCGGGCTCGGCCTGCTGTCGGCGGCCGGCAGCCACGTCTCCTGCTCGAAGGGGCCGGTCGAGGTGCCCTGCCCGGTCCCGCCGCGCGGCCCCGGCGGCGAGGCCGTCGAGGACAAGTTCTTCTTCGCCCACCAGCCGCTGCGCGGCGACGGCTCGATCACCGTGCGGGTGAGCGCCATGTCGGGCCGGATCCGCCTCCCCGACGCCGTCCCCGGCGTACGCAACGTCGCCGCCGGCATGACCCCGTGGGCCAAGGCTGGCCTCATGATCAAGGCGAGCACCCGGCAGGGCGCCTCCTACGCCGCCGTCATGGTCACCGCCGAGCACGGCGTGCGCATGCAGCACGACTTCACCGAGGACGTCGCCGGGCTGCCGGGCAAGGTCACCCCGTCCACCCCCCGCTGGCTGCGCCTGACGCGGGCGGGCGACACCGTGACCGGCGAGGAGTCGGCCGACGGCGTCCGATGGACGAAGGTCGCCGCCGTCCGCCTGCCGGGGCTGCCGGCGCAGGCCCGCATCGGCCTGTTCGCCGCCTCACCCGGCGACGTACGGGTCAGCGGCAACGCCGTCGGCGGGTCCACCGTCACCTCCCGCTTCGCCGAGGTCACCGCCGTCATGGACCGGCTCGACGTACGCGGCGCGGGCACCGGCGGGGCGTTCGCCCGTGACGACGTCGGCGTCACCTACGAGCTCGACGGCTCGCCGCACCATCCGGGCGGGTTCCGGGAGTCCGGCGGCACGTACACGATCACCGGCGTGGGCGACATCGCCCCCCTGACCGACGGGAGCACCGTCGAGAACACCCTGGCGGGCGCGATGTTCGCGCTGGTCGCCGTGATCGTCGTGGGCGTGCTGTCCGTGACCGGCGAGTACCGGCGCGGGCTCATCCGCACGACGCTGCTGGCGAGCCCGCGGCGCGGCCGGGTGCTCGTGGCCAAGGCCGTGGTGGTCCTGGCGGCGACCTTCGCCGGGTCGCTCGCCGCCACCGCGGTCACGCTGCCGCTCGCCCGGCACGTCCTCGCGGGCAACGGCGTCCACCTCCTGCCGGTGTCCGCGCTGACCGAGCTGCGGGTGGTCGCGGGCGTGGCGGGCGTGCTGGCGGTGAGCGCCGTGCTCGCCCTCGCGTTCGGCGCGCTGCTGCGGCGCGGCGCGGCGGCGGTCATCGCGGCCGTCGCGGCGGTCCTGGTGCCGTACGTGCTCGCGACGACGTCCGTGCTGCCCGAGCCGGTCGCGGACTGGCTGCTGCGGGTGACGCCCGCGGCGGGCTTCGCCGTCCAGCAGAGCATCCCCGAGTACCCGCAGGTGTTCGGTTATCACGCGCCCGCGGGCGGCTTCTACCCGCTGCCGCCCTGGGCCGGGTTCGCCGTGCTGTGCGGGTACGCCGCCCTCGTCCTCACCCTCGCCGTACGCCGCCTGAACAGGGAGGACGCGTGAGACGGGCGACGCTCGCGGAGTGGACGAAGCTCCGCACCGTGCCGGGCCCCGCCGGGCTGCTGACGGGGACGGTCGTGCTGACCGTCGCCCTGGGCGCGCTGACGGCCACGGTCGTCCGCTGCGAAGCGGCCGGCTGCGGCCACGACGCCACCCGGCTGGCCCTGACCGGGGTGCAGCTCGGCCAGGCCCTGGTCGCCCTGCTGGCCGTGCTGGCGGTCTGCGGCGAGTACGGCAGCGGCATGATCCGCACCAGTCTGGCCGCGGTGCCGCGCAGGGGCGTGCTGCTGGCCGCCAAGGCCGCCGTCGTCACCGGCCCGGCGCTGGCCGCGGGAGCCGTCGCGGTGCTCGGGTCGGTGCTGGCCGGGCGGCTGCTCCTGCCGGGCAGCGGCTTCACCCCGGAGCACGGCTATCCGCCGCTGTCGCTGCTCGACGGCCCCACCCTGCGCGCCGCCGCCGGGTCGGTGCTCTACCTGGGCCTGGTCGCGCTGCTCGGCGTCGGGATAGCGGTCGCCGTGCGCGACCCGGCCGTCGCCGCCGGGGTCGTGCTCGGGCTGCTCTACCTGTTCCCGCTGGCGGTGCGCCTGGTCGCCGACGAGGACGTCCAGCGGCTGCTCTGGACGGTGTCCCCGATGAACGCGGGCCTCGCCGTCCAGGCCACCACGGACGCCGCCGCGCTCCCGCTCACCCCGTGGGCCGGTCTCGGCGTCCTCGCCGCCTGGGCCGCCGCCGCCCTCGCCCTGGGCGCCCTGGTGCTGCGCCGCCGCGACGCCTGACGCGGGCCTCAGTCGGCGGCCGACTCCACGCGGGCGGTCAGCTTGCGGTGCTCGGCGGAGCGCAGCACGTCGTTCGCGCGGCTCACGGAGGCCGTCGGCGCCTCGGTCAGGTAGCCCTTGGCCTGCTTGAGCTTGAGCAGCCGGGTGACCGACTGGTCGAGGCGCCGCTCGCTGATGCGGCCCGACTTCACCGCCGCCAGCACCGCGTCGTAGGCCTTCGGCAGGTCGTTGGGCATGAGCAGCAGGTCGGCCCCGGCCAGGACGGCGCGCACCGCGATCTCGCCGTCGTTGTACTTCTGGCGCACCCCCGCCATGTTGAGCGCGTCGGTGGAGATCACGCCGTCGTAGCCGAGCTTCTGCCGCAGCAGCCCGGTCAGGATCGGCTTGGACAGCGTCGCCGGATCGCCCGACGGGTCGAGCTTGGGGAAGACGATGTGGGCGCTCATGACGGCGTCCACCCCGGCCCCGATCGCGGCCTTGAACGGCGGCGCGTCGATGCGCTCCCACTCGGCCTTGGTGTGCTTGATCACCGGCAGCCCGGTGTGGCTGTCCGTGGAGGTGTCGCCGTGACCGGGGAAGTGCTTGGCGGTGGCCGCCACGTCCGCGTCGGCGAAGCCCTTCACCGACGCGGCCACCATCTTCGCCACCCGCTGCGGGTCCTTGCCGAACGCCCGCGACCCGATGACCGGGTTGCGCGGATCGATGTTGACGTCGGCCACCGGCGCGAAGTCGAGGTTGACGCCGAGCGCCCGCAGCTCCGCGCCGGTCGCCGCGGCGACCTTGCGCGCCAGCGCCGGGTCGCCGGTCGCGCCGATCACGGACGCTCCGGGGAAGTCGGTCATGAGCGCCGACATGCGCGAGACCAGGCCGTTCTCCTGGTCGGTGCCGATGAGCAGCGGGACGTCCTTCGCGGCCCGCTGCAGGCCGTTGGTCAGGCCGACGACCTGGGAGACGCCCTTGACGTTGTGCGGGAACAGGATCACGCCGCCCAGGTGGTAGCGGGCGATCACCTTGGCCGGGGTCGCGGCGCCGTAGCGGGCCTGGTTCTCGCCGGAGGAGGAGGTGGCCGTGGTGCCGTAGAGGACCGGCATGAAGAGCTGGCCGACCTTCTCCTCGACGCTGAGCCGGGCGAGGGCCCGCGCGACGGGGTCGGACTGCGACGCCGACGGGCTCGGGCTCGCGGTCGGGGCGGGCGGGGCGGCCTTGCCCCCCGTCGGGGTCGCTCCCGCTGTGCCGCCGCCGCCGGCGCACGCGGTGAGGGCGATCACGAGCAGGCTCGTCGTACCGAGTCGTCGTCGCAGCATGACTCCAAAGGTATCCAGAATCTAGACACCGAGACGCCCGAGCGCGGGCAGGTACGCCCGGGCCGCGGCCCGCGCCTCCACCGCCGTGACCGCGTCCCGCGCGGCGTCGGCGGCCAGCCGGCACTCGTCGAAGGTGTGCGCGGCCAGCGCGGCCCGTACGGCGGGCAGCGCCCCTGCCCCCATCGACAGCGTGGTGGCGCCGAGCCCGACGAGCACGCAGGCCATGGCGGGATCGGCGGCCGACTCGCCGCAGATGCCGCACGCCTTGCCCGCCTCCCGTGCGGCCGTCGCGGTCAGCGCGACCAGGTCGAGCAGCGCGGGCTGCCACGGGTCCTGCAGCGCGCTCACCGCGCCGAGCTGGCGGTCGGCGGCGAAGGTGTACTGGGACAGGTCGTTGGTGCCGATCGAGACGAAGTCCACCGCGCTCAGCAGGTCGCCGGCGCGCAGCGCGGCCGACGGGACCTCGATCATCACGCCGGCCTGCGCGATCCCGCGCGAGCGGCACGCGCGCGCGAACCACTCGGCCTCCTCGGCGGTGGCCACCATCGGCGCCATCACCATGAGGTCGCCGACCGCGGCGAGCGCGTCGAGCTGCGCCTCCATCACCTGCGGGAAGCGGCGGAACACGCGCACCCCGCGCTCGCCCAGCGCCGGATTCGGCTCGGGCGGGACCGGCAGGAACGCCAGCGCCTTGTCCGCGCCCGCGTCGAGGGTGCGCACGATCACCTTGCCGCCGGGGAACGCCCGCGCCGCCTCCCGGTAGGCCGGCACCTGCTCCTCGACCTCGGGCGGCTCGGTACGGTTCAGGAACAAAAACTCGGTGCGGTAGAGCCCGACGCCCTCGGCGCCCGCGGCGACGGCGGCGTCCAGCTCGGCGGGGCCGCCGATGTTGGCCAGCAGCGGCACCGGGTGGCCGTCGGAGGTCCGGCCCGGCCCCTCGGCCTGCGCGTACGCGGCCCGGCGCACGGCGTTCGCGCTGACCGCCTCGGCGACGTCGGCCTCGCCCGGCTCGACGCGTACCTCGCCCGAGGTGCCGTCGGCCAGCACGCGCGCCCCCGGCCTGATGGCGGTCGCGCCGGGGCAGGCGACGACGGCGGGCACGCCGAGCGCCCTCGCCAGGATCGCCGTGTGGCTGGTGGGGCCGCCCTCCTCGGTGACGAAGGCGGCCACGTGCTCGCGCACCAGCAGCGCGGTGTCGGCCGGCGCGAGATCGCGGGCGACCAGCACGTACGGCTCCGCCGGCGCGCCGTGGAGCCCCGGCATCGCGATGCCGTAGAGCACCGCGACCACCCGGTCCCTGACGTCGTCGAGGTCGGCGGCCCGCTCGCCGAGGTAGCCGCCGGACCCGGCGAGCACCTCCCGGTAGCGGGCGAACGCCTCGTAGACGGCTCTCGGGGCGGCCAGGCCGCGATCGATCAGCGAGCGCACCCGCACGACCAGGCCGGGGTCCTCGGTCATCAGCGCCTGGGCCTTGAGTATCTCCTCGGCCTCGCCGCCCGCCCGGTGGCCGCGCGCCTCCAGCTCGCCCGCGACCTGCGTGAGCGCGACGATCGCGCGCTCCTTCTCCTGCTCCGCCTCGCCTGTGTACGTTGCGCCCTCGGGGGGTTCGGGCACCGAGACGGAGAGCACATAAGCGGGGCCGTGCCCGAGGCCCGGGCTGACCCCTACCCCCCGCAGGTTCATGGCGTGCCGGCGATCTCGGCCAGCTCGTCGAGGACGTCTTCCGAGCCCTCGCCCTCCGCGCTGATCACCACGGTCTCGCCCTGGCGGACGTCCAGCGCCATGATGGCGAGGATGCTCTTGCCGCTGACCGGGGCCTTGGCACTGTTCATCTTCGCCACCGTGATGTCCATGGGGGCCTTCATGGCCCTCTGGACGAACGTCGCCGCGGGACGGGCGTGCAACCCCACCTCCGCCGCCACGGTGACCTTGCGCTCACCCATCGACTCCTCCTTCTGCCGGTCCGGACCAGTGGCCGGACGCGCGTGCGATGAACCCGCCGATCGGGGGGCAAAATCGGCGGCGTGCCTATTGTGTCGCTTTCCCGGCAGCCGCGGTCCCAAAGGTCAATCCCATCGGAAGAGCTCATCCCCCACATGCACTGCCCCCTCGGCGACACCCGTCACCGCCCCGTTCGTGGCGTCCAGCGCCACCACCGGGCAGACCGGCGAGCGGCCGCCCGCCTCGACGGCCGCCGGGTCCCACGCGACGACCGGCTGCCCGGCGCTCACCCGGTCGCCCTCCGCGGCCAGCAGCCGGAAGCCCCGGCCCTTGAGCTGGACCGTGTCGATGCCCAGGTGCACCAGCACGCCCTTGCCGTCGTCCCCCACAATGACGTACGCGTGCGGATGCAGTTTCATGATTTTTCCCGCTATGGGGGCCACGGCTTTGCCTGGCCCCCGCAACGGGTCGATGGCCGTTCCCGGACCGACCAGGCCCGCGGAGAACACCGGGTCGGGCACGGCTGCCAGCCCCACGGCCGCCCCCTCGACCGGGGCGAGAACAGTCGTCATGGTCCTCGCCCTTAGCCGATGATGTCCTCGATGTCGCTGGCCATGGTGTCCGCCTCCGGCCCGACGACGACCTGGACCACGTTGCCCGCGGTCATGACGCCGTGCGCGCCCGCCGCCCGCAGCGCGGCCTGGTCGACCTTGGTCGCGTCGCGCACCTCTGTCCGCAACCGGGTGATGCAGGGCTCGATCTCGATGATGTTGTCGGCCCCGCCGAGCCCGGCGATGATCGCGTTCACATCCGCCGCCATCCGGCCTCCCTAGCTCTCGCCGACCAGGCTAGATCAGTCCGTCTGGGTGACCTTGTTCAGACCGCGCGGCGCGTCGGGGTCGACGCCGAGCCGCCGGGCCAGCGCCTCGGTGAGCAGCTGCCCCGGCACGATGAGGCCCATCGGGGCCACCCACTCGGGCAGGTCGGGACCGTTGAGCGCGGCCGTGCCGGCCCGCGCCAGCCCCTCGCCGCCACCGATCGTGTACGCCGCCGCCCCCGCGGCCACCACCCGCTCGGCCAGCGCCACCGTGCCGGGCAGCGTCGGGCTGTTCTCGGCGGCGACCAGCAGCGCCGGGGTGTCGGCGTCGACCACGGCGATGGGGCCGTGCAGCAGGTCGGCGTAGGACAGGCCCATGGCGTGCAGGTAGCAGGCCTCCTTGAGCTTGAGCGCGGTCTCCAGCGCGGTCGAGAACGCCAGGCCGCGGCCGGAGACGACCACGCCCGGCTTGTCCAGCAGCCCTTCGACCACGGCGTCCAGGTCGCCGGGCTCGTCGAGCAGCTTCTCCACCGCGTCGGGAACCCGCCGCAGGTCGTCCTGGTCCACGTCCGCGCCGAGGCCGAGGGCCAGCACGGCGAGCGCGGCGAGCTGCGTCGTGTACGTCTTGGTCGCGGGGACCGCCTTCTCCTCCCCCGCCTCGGTGCACAGCGCCACGTCGGCGGCCTGCGCGAGCGGGCTGTCCGCGCCGCCGTTGGTGACGCCGACGGTCGCCGCCCCGCAGTCCTTGGCCCAGGCCAGCGTCTCCACGATCTCCTCGGTGCGCCCGGACTGGGAGATGGCCACGGCCAGCACGCCGTCGAGGTCGAGCTTGCGCTTGTAGGTGGTGGCGATCGACGGCGCGGCCAGGGCGGAGAGCCGCCCGGCGTGCGCTTCGACCAGGTAGCGGCCGTAAACTGCAGCGTTGTCGGAGGTGCCTCGCGCGATGAACAGCAGCTGGCGGGTGCGTTCGCCCACCGCTCTCACCTCGCCGATCCTGGGGAGCAGGGAGTCCAGTGTGGCCCGCAGCGCGGCCGGCTGCTCGGCGATCTCGCTGCGCATCTTCGTGGTCATCGGTGGGCTCATCCTTCAACTCGTCCGGGATCGGGCTTGACCGCCTTTTGCGACCT
This sequence comes from Nonomuraea sp. LP-02, assembly GCF_036289125.1. NCBI lineage: Bacteria > Bacillati > Actinomycetota > Actinomycetes > Streptosporangiales > Streptosporangiaceae > Nonomuraea > Nonomuraea sp. LP-02. Next base: position 5,128,984 of record NZ_JAXCLK010000001.1, read on the forward strand.
GTGGTCTAGTCCGGACTAGACCAGTACGAACCATAGCCCATCACAAGGAACGGAACGAGGGGAGGATCCCGTGGCCCACATCGACCCGGACAGCCCGGTGCCCAAATACTTCCAGCTCCGCGAGATCCTGCTGGACCTCATCGACAGCAACGAGCTCAGCATCGGCGCGGCCATCCCGTCCGAGCGCGAGCTGTGCCAGCGTTTCGGCCTGTCCAGGATGACCGTCCGGCAGGCCGTCGACCACCTCGTCTCGGAGGGCCGGCTGCACCGGGTGCCGGGCAAGGGCACGTTCGTGGCCCGGCCGAAGATCGAGCTGGCGCTGCAGCTCACCTCGTTCAGCGACGACATGAGGGCCCGCGGCATGGTGCCCGGCTCGCGCGACCTCGACCGGCGCGTGGTGCGCGCCAGCGCCCACCTGGCCAAGGAGCTCGGCATCCAGCCGGGCGAGGAGGTGCACTTCATCGAGCGCCTGCGCACCGCCGACGGCGAGCCGCTGTCCATCGAGCGGGCGCACATCCCGGTCAAGCTCGCCCCCGGCCTGGCCGAGCACGACTTGTCGGACAAGTCGCTCTACGAGCTGCTGGAGAACCGCTACGGTCTCGTCATGGACGCCGGCGAGCTCACCATCGACGGCGGCATCGCCGACCCGAGCGACGCCGACCTGCTGAAGCTGCCGCGCGGCGGGGCCGTGCTGCTGCTCCAGCGCCGGTCGTTCTCCGGTGGCGTCTGCGCGGAGCTGGGCGTGTCCACCTACCGCGCCGACCGCTACCAGCTCCGCACCATGCTCGAGATGCCCGTACGACGGGGCTGAAGGCCCCAGAGCTCCCCAGGCTGCCGGAAGCCCGGTGCTCCCACCCCCGGAGGAACGCCCGGTGAACGAGACCGCCGCCGCCCGGCCCTCGCCGTTCGCGCGCGTCATGTCCGTGCTGCAGCGGATGGGCCGCTCGCTGATGCTGCCCATCGCCGCCCTGCCCGCCGCCGCCCTGCTGCTGCGCTTCGGCCAGCCCGACATGCTGGGCTCGAACGGCGCCGAGCCGGGCGGCCTGGCCGACGTCGCCGGCCTGTCCTGGATGGGCGCGGTCGCCGAGGTGCTGGCGGCGGCCGGCGGCGCGCTGTTCGAGAACCTGCCGCTGCTGTTCGCCGTGGGTGTCGCGATCGGCTTCGCGCGCAAGTCCGACGGCTCCACCGCGCTCGCCGCCGTGGTCGGCTACCTGGTCTTCGACCGGGTCACCAAGGTCATGTTCTTCGGCTCCGACATCAGGGACACCGTCTCGATCAAGGAGCTCCAGGCGCAGGGCGGCGTACGGGAGATCATCAACTACGGCATGCAGAACCCCACCCGGGTGCTCGGCGGCGTCGTGATCGGCCTGGTCGCGGCGCTGCTCTGGCAGCGCTTCCACCGGATCAAGCTGCCCACCTGGCTGGCGTTCTTCGGCGGGCGGCGCTTCGTCCCGATCATCACCTCCATCGTGGCGCTGCTCATCGGCGTGCTCTTCGGCTGGCTGTGGCCGGTCATCGGCGAGTGGTTCCGGCACGCCGGCGAGGCCCTGACCGCGCTCGGCCCGGTCGGCACCGGCATCTACGGCGTCGTCAACCGCCTGCTCATCCCCCTCGGCCTGCACCACTTCGTCAACTCCGTGGTCTGGTACGTCGTCCCGCAGTGCGAGGTCAACGGCCATGTCCTGGTCGGCGACTGGAACTGCTACTTCGGCGGCGCCCCGCAGTCCGGGCAGTTCATGGCGGGCTTCTTCCCGGTCATGATGTTCGCGCTGCCCGCCGCCGCGCTCGCCATGTGGCGGGCCGCCCCCAAGCACCGGCGGGCCACGGTGGGCGGCATCATGCTGTCGGCGGCGCTGGCGTCGTTCGTCACCGGCATCACCGAGCCGATCGAGTTCGCCTTCATCTTCGTGGCGCCGCTCCTGCTCGTGGTGCACGCACTGCTGACCGGCCTGGCGATGGCGCTGACCACGCTCATCGGCGGGCAGCTCGGCTTCGGCTTCTCCGCCGGCCTGCTCGACATGCTGCTCAACGCCAGCAAGTCCAACACCCAGAACGTGCCCGGCATCCTCCTGCTGGGCGTGGTCTACGGCGTGGTCTACTACGCCGTGTTCACGTTCCTGATCCGCAGGCTCGACATCATGACCCCGGGCCGCGAGCCCGAGCCGGACGTCGATTCGGGCGAGACCTGAAACGCGGTCAGGGCCCCGTTTTCTGCTGATGCCGGAGTGGTAGGAACACCCCGATCCCCCGCAGACCGGCCAGCGAGCGGGGGTGGCGATGACGGCCGTCGGCTCCGGCAGGCACCTTCCCGGCGCCACCCTCGCCGTGCTGCAGCGCATCGGCCGCTCGCTCATGCTGCCCATCGCCGTCCTGCCCGCCGCCGGCCTGCTCTTCCGCTTCGGCCAGGACGACCTGCTCGGCGCCGTACCCGGTCTGGCGCCGCTCGCGCGGGTCCTCGCCGCCGCCGGCGGCGCCCTGTTCGAGAACCTGCCCCTGCTGTTCGCCGTCGGCGTGGCCATCGGCTTCGCCCGCAAGTCCGACGGCTCCACGGCCCTCGCCGCCCTGGTCGGCTACCTGGTCTTCGACCGCGTCACCAGGACGCTGTTCTTCGACGCTGGCGAGGGCGCCGTGTACGACGAGGTCCTGCTCGTCCTCCGGGACGGCACCCGCACGATCGACGCCGGCGCGCAGAACCCGACCGGCGTCCTCGGCGGCATCGTCATCGGCCTCACCGCCGCCCTGCTCTGGCAGCGTTTCCACCGGGCGAAGCTGCCCGCCTGGCTCGCCTTCTTCGGCGGCCGGCGCTCGGTCCCCATCGTCACCGCCGTCGCCGCGCTGCTGCTCGGCGTCGTCTTCGGCCTGCTGTGGCGGCCGGTCGGCGACTGGCTGGCCGGGGCCGGCGACTGGCTCTCCGCCCACGGCGCGGCCGGAGCGGGCATCTACGGCGTCGCCAACCGCCTGCTCATCCCCGTGGGCCTGCACCACTTCCTCAACACCATCGTCTGGTTCACCCTGCCGAGCTGCCGGGCCGGCGTGCGCGGCGCGACCCGGGACGCCGACGGCGACCTCAACTGCTACTTCGCCGGCGAGCAGGGCGCGGGCGTCTTCATGACCGGTTTCTTCCCCGTCATGATGTTCGGGCTGCTCGGGGCGGCCGTCGCCATGTGGCGCGCGGCCCCGCCCGAACGCCGCCCGGCGATCGGCGGCATCCTGCTGTCGGCCGGGCTCACGTCCTTCGTCACCGGGATCACCGAGCCGCTGGAGTTCGCGTTCATCTTCGTCGCGCCCGTGCTGTTCGCCGTGCACGCGCTGCTCACGGGCGTGTCGATGGCGCTCATGGCCGAGCTGGGGGCCCGGCTGGGGTTCACGTTCTCCGGCGGCGCGATCGACCTGCTCCTCAACGCCGGCAAGGCGAACACGCACCGCCTCGGGCTCATCCTCGGGTTCGGGATCGCGTACTTCGTCCTCTATTACGCGCTCTTCGCCGTGCTCATCCGCGCCCTGAACCTGCCCACCCCGGGCCGCGAGGTTACGGCCACCCCCTAGCCCCGGCCGTTTCCGCCCGGAACCGGGTGCCCGCCGCACCAGCTTCCGGCGTCCTTCCCGGGCAAACCCGGACGTTGACCGGCACGTACCGGAGAAGCTGGCGCGGCACGTACAACCAGGCCGGGCCGAAAACTCCTGAAGGCGTTTTTCCGCGAGAAGGAGGACCCGTGTCGGCAGCCCCCCACATCCCGTACACCGACGGCGCCCTGGCCCTCAGCCCCATGATCTGGGGGCCGCCGGGCGCGACCCCCGACGAGCGCCGCCTGCGCCACCTCGGCCAGGCCCTCGCCGAGGTGCTGGCCGGCTGCCGCTCCCCCGAGACGCTGGCCGACCAGCTCACCGCCCGCGCCTACCGGCACCTCACCGGGACCGGCCTGCTGTTCAGCACCGGCCGCGCCCCGTTCGTCCGCCGGGTCCACGTGACGGAGCCGCGCGAGGGCGTCATCGAGATGTGCGTGATCGTACGCTGCGGCGAACGCGACCGCGTCCTCGCCGCCCGCCTCGAACGCCACGGCATCCACTGGCTCTGCACCGACGTCGAAGCCGCCTGAAACCGTCCCCTGACGACGGAAGGACCCCCGCCCGTCGGGGCGGAGGTCCTTCCGTCACGTCAGCGTGCGCTCAGGCGGCGTTCCTGGGGTCGCCGTGGCACCGCTTGTACTTCTTGCCGGACCCGCACGGGCACGGCGCGTTCCGCTCCACGTTGCCGTAGGCGGCCCGCTCCGCCGGAGTGGTGCGCACCCGGGTGTGCTCGACCTCGCCCTGCTCGCCGGGCGCGGAGTATTCCAGCTCGGCCGGGCGCTCGGGCCCGCGCAGCCCGCGCGCGATGATCGAGCGGGTTTCCGCGATGACCGCGTCCTCTTCCTCCACGATCGGGTTCTCCTGCACCTCGACCTCGAGGTTGAACAGGAAGCCCACGGAGTCCTCCTTGATGCCCTCGAGCATCGCGGCGAACATCTCGAACCCTTCGCGCTGGTATTCGATCTGCGGGTCCTTCTGCGCGTAGGCCCGCATGCCGATGCCCTCGCGCAGGTAGTCCATCTCGTAGAGGTGCTCGCGCCACTTGCGGTCCAGAACGGACAGGATGACCCGCCGTTCGAGGTCGCGCATGGTCTCGGAGCCGATCTCCGCCTCGCGCCTGGCGTACGCCTCCATGGCGTTGGCCTTGACCTTCTCGCTGATCAGCTCGGCGGTCAGCTCCTCACGGCCGCCCGCCTCCTCGATGAGGTCGGCGGCGGTGACCGTGATCGGGAAGAGCTCGCTGAACGCCTTCCACAGCTTGTCGAGGTCCCACTCCTCGGCGAAGCCCTCGGCCGTGGCGCCCTGGACGTAGCCCTCGATGACCTCGCCGACGAAGGCCTGCACCTGGTCGTGCAGGTCGGCGCCCTCCAGCACGCGCCGGCGCTCGGAGTAGATGACCTTGCGCTGGCGGTTCATCACCTCGTCGTACTTCAGAACTTCCTTGCGGATCTCGAAGTTCTGCTGCTCGACCTGGTGCTGGGCGGAGGCGATGGCCTTGGAGACGATGCCGGACTCGATCGGCTGGTCGTCGGGGATGTTGAGCCGGGTCATGATGACCTCGACCCGCGCCGAGTTGAACAGGCGCATCAGGTCGTCGCCGAGCGAGAGGTAGAAGCGCGACTCGCCGGGGTCGCCCTGACGGCCGGAACGGCCGCGGAGCTGGTTGTCGATGCGGCGCGACTCGTGGCGCTCGGTGCCCAGCACGTAGAGGCCGCCGAGCTCGGTGACCTCGTCGTGCTCGGTCTTGACCGCGGCCCGGGCCTTCTCCAGCGCCTCGGGGTAGGCCTTGTCGTATTCCTCCGGCGTCTCGACCGGGTCGAGGCCGCGCTGGCGCAGCTCCTGGTCGGCGCGGAACTCGGAGTTGCCGCCGAGCATGATGTCGGTGCCTCGACCGGCCATGTTGGTGGCGACGGTGACGGCGCCCTTGCGGCCCGCCTCGGCGATGATCGCGGCCTCACGCTCGTGGTTCTTCGCGTTGAGCACCTCGTGCGGCACGCCGCGGCGCTTGAGCGCCTTGGACAGCCGCTCGGACTTCTCCACCGACGTGGTGCCGACGAGGACCGGCTGGCCGCGCTCGTAGCGCTCCTTGATGTCCTCGACCACCGCGTCGAACTTGGCGTCCTCGTTCTTGTAGACCACGTCGGCCTGGTCCTTGCGGATCATCGGCCGGTTGGTCGGGATGGGGACCACGCCCAGTTTGTACGTCTGGTGGAACTCGTTGGCCTCGGTCGCGGCCGTGCCGGTCATGCCGGCCAGCTTGTCGTAGAGGCGGAAGTAGTTCTGGAGGGTGACCGTGGCGAGCGTCTGGTTCTCGTCCTTGATCTTGACGCCCTCTTTGGCCTCGATGGCCTGGTGCATGCCCTCGTTGTAGCGGCGGCCGTGCAGGATGCGGCCGGTGAACTCGTCGACGATCAGGACCTCGCCCTCGGAGACGATGTAGTCCTTGTCGCGCTTGAACAGCTCCTTGGCCTTCAGCGCGTTGTTGAGGAAGCCGACGAGGTGGGTGTGCTCGGGCTTGTAGAGGTTGTCGATGCCGAGCCAGTCCTCGACCTTCTCGACGCCGGCCTCGAGAATGCCGACCGTGCGCTTCTTCTCGTCGACGATGTAGTCGCCGGTGCTCTCCTCGCCGGGGTTCTTCGCCTCGACGCCCCTGCGCAGGCGGGGCACGATCTTGGCGAACTCCTGGTACCACTTTCCGGACTGCTCGCCGGGACCGGAGATGATCAGCGGGGTCCTGGCCTCGTCGATGAGGATGGAGTCGACCTCGTCGACGATCGCGAAGTTGTGGCCGCGCTGGGCGCACTCCTCCAGCGACCACGCCATGTTGTCGCGGAGGTAGTCGAAGCCGAACTCGTTGTTCGTGCCGTACGTGATGTCCGCTTCGTACTGCTTGCGGCGCTCGTCGGGCTGCTGCCCGGAGACGATGCAGCCGACCTCCAGTCCGAGGAAACGGTGGATGCGGCCGATCGTCTCCGCGTCGCGTCTGGCAAGGTAGTCGTTGACCGTGACGACGTGGACGCCCTTGCCGGACAGGGCGTTGAGATAGGAGGGCAGAGCACAGGTCAGGGTCTTGCCCTCACCGGTCTTCATCTCGGAGATGTTGCCCATGTGGAGGTTGGCTCCACCCATGATCTGCACGTCGTAGGGGCGCTGGCCGAGCACGCGGCGGGCCGCCTCGCGCACCGTGGCGAACGCCTCGGGAAGCAGATCGTCGAGGGTTTCGCCGTCCGCGTAGCGCTGTTTGAATTCGTCCGTCAGCGCGCGCAACTCCGCGTCGGACAGGCTCGTGAAGTCGTCCTCGATGGAGTTGACCTGGTCTGCGATCCGCTTGAGCTTGCGCAGGGTCTTGCCTTCGCCGGCACGCAGGATCTTGTCGAGAATGGCTGGCACTTTTGTAAAGCTCCTCGCAGGTCTACCCCGGCGGCGCCGCCAGGAGGAGAGGCCGAGACAAACTTCCCCGAGTGCCATCGTAGGCGCTTCCGCAACCAGACACAGCCACCGTGCCGACGAGGGCGCAGGACCGGTCTGGGAGAATGGGGGTAAGGCAGAGGGTATGCCGGTTGACCGCCGGCCCGCATGTATAGCGGCATAACCGGCAAAGGAAGGATTAAGCATGGTTGAGGGGAAGAAGTCGGAGCAGACGGAGGATCTCGGCAGTCACGGCGGACGGGCGTCATCGTGGCTGGCGGTGACGGTCATGCTGGCCGGAACCATCGTCGCCGGCTTCGGGCTGACCATCGCCAGCTGGACGCTCGTGTGGATCGGCGCGGGGGTGTTCGTCGTGGGCGGCATTCTGGCCCTCGTCTTCGACATCTTCACCGACGTGGTGATCGACGCGCCGCGTGTGGGCATGCGGGCCGAGGATCACCGCTGACGTCGGCGAACGACACCGTCGCCACCGCGATCTCCGAGGCGGGCCCCTGACAGGGTGGCCCGCCTTTCTTTTCGCCCAGCCTCTTCGCCTTCTTCCTGCCTGCTCCAAACTTTCCCCAGGTGCTGCTTTCCGCCGCTCGTCGGCGTGTCGGGGGGAACGCCGGGCCATTCCCTGCCACCACCCCGCTCCGGGCCGCCCGGCCCATACCGGCGGATTTGTCGGTGGACGCCGCTAGATTGCACGCATGCACCGCCCTGAAGACGCGCAGCCGCTCGACGTGGACGACGTCGCCCTCAGCGACCCGATCCCGGGAGACCTCGTGAGCGCCGGCGTAGCCGACGACAGGCAGCCCCTCGTCACGGGAGCCTCCCCGCCCCCCAGCGCCCTGGTGACGCCCGACGCGGGCGTGAGGGTGAGCGGCGACGTCGTGGACCTCACGCTCGACGAGGCGCGGCGCCTCATCCTGCGCGCCCAGGGCCTGCTCGGCGCCGACGGGCGCAAGGGCGGGGCGCACGCCATGCTGCGCAGGCTGGGCGCCGTGCAGCTCGACACCATCTCGGTCCTCGCCCGCTCCCACGAGCTGGTCGCCTACGCCCGCCTGGGCGCGGTGAGCAGGCCGGCGGTGGAGCGGGCCTACTGGCACGACCCGGCGCGCAGCTTCGAGTACTGGTGCCACGCGGCCTGCATCCTGCCCATCGAGCACTGGCCCCTCTACTCCTTCCGCCGCCGCGCCTTCCGTGAGCGCAAGTTCCGCTGGCACGAGGTCCCCGACAGCGTCGACAAGCTGCTCGACCAGGTGCGCGACTCGGGCCCGCTGATGACCTCCGACGTCGGCGGCGCCAAGAACGGCGGCCCGTGGTGGGACTGGTCCGACTCCAAGATCGGCCTGGAGTGGCTGCTGGACATCGGCGAGCTGGTCTGCACCCGCCGCGTCGGCTGGCGCCGCGTCTACGACCTGGCCGAGCGCGCGATCCCCGCCGACCTGCTCGCCCAGGACCTGACGGACGAGGAGTGCATCACCCGGCTGGCCGGCATCGCCGGGCGCTCACTGGGCGTGGCCAACCGCACCGACCTGATCGACTTCCTCCGCCTGAAGGGCCGCTTCGCGGCGATCCTGGACGAGGCCCTGCTCAGTGGGGCGGCCGGGCTGACGCCGGTGACGGTCGCGGGCTGGCCCGGCAAGAAGGGCCAGGCCAACGCGTGGGCCGACCCGGCCGCGCTGGCGAGCGAGCCGCGCGGCAGGCACCGCACCACGCTGGTCTCGCCGTTCGACTCCCTCATCTGGCACCGTGGCCGCACCGAGCGGATCTTCGGCTTCACCTACACGCTGGAGCTGTACGTCCCCAAGCACAAGCGGGTGCACGGCTACTTCACGATGCCGGTGCTGGCCGGGGGCCGGCTGATCGGCCGGGTCGATCCGGCCCGTGAGGGCACGACCCTGGTGGCCAGGCAGGTGCACCTGGAGCCCGGCCTGTCCCCCGCCAAGTGGGCCGGCGCGTTCGCGGATGCCCTGTGGTCGGCCGCCGAGTGGGTCGGCTGCGACAGCGTACGCGTCGAACGCGCCGATCCGCCGGAGCTCGTCACCATGCTGAACGCACCGAGATAGCCGGGCGGTGGCGGGGGCGGGGGCTTTCGCTAGGTGATCTCCAGCATGCGCTCCCGCACCGCGTAGACCACTGCCTCCATGCGGGAGTGCAGCTGCAGCTTGTCGAGGATGTTGCGCACGTGGTTCTTCACGGTGTTCTCGGAGATGAACAGCTGCTTGGCGATCTCGCGGTTGTTCATGCCCTTGGCGACCAGCCGCAGGACCTCCATCTCGCGGTCGGTCAGCCGGGGGACGGGCAGCTGGGGCGGGCGCTCGGCCTCCTTGCGGCTCATGTTGGCGAACTCGCTGATGAGCTTGGCCGCCATCGCCGGGTTGATTAAGGACTGGCCCTCGTGCACGCCCCGCACGGCGGCGGGGACGTCGTTGATCTGCACGTCCTTGAGGAGGTAGCCGGTGGCTCCCGCCTTGATGGCCTCGAAGAGGTCCTCTTCCTCGTCGCTCACCGTCAGCATGATGATGCGGGTGCTGGGGACCGACGCCTTGATGCCCTTCGTGGCCTCGATCCCGTCCTGCCGCGGCATGCGGACGTCCATGAGCGCGACGTCGGGCATGAGGCGGTCGGCCAGCTCGACCGCCTCATGCCCGTCGCTCGCCTCACCGACCACCTCGATGTCGGGCTCAGCCGCCAGCGCCAGAGCCAGGCTGCGCCTGATCAGCTCGTGGTCGTCGACGATCAGCACGCGAATGGGCTCGCTCGCTGATGCGCGGGCCTCGTCGGACTCGCTCACGAGGCCTCCTTGATCCGCCTCGCGACCGCGCTTCCCTCGCTTCGCTCGCTCGGCTGAACCTGACTGAGCTCGCTCACGTCTCCTCCTCGTCGGGGGGCCAGAGCCGTAACCGCCATGATGGCACGTGTGCCGCGGTCCTCGGGTGGTCGAGAAGATCTTTTTCAGTAAGCGATCAGGGCTCTACGAGCCGCAACACGCCGTAGTTGTACCCGCGTCTGTTGTAGACGACGCTCGGCTGGCCGCTCTCCTTGTCCCTGAAGAGGTAGAAGTCGTGGCCGACCAGCTCCATCTCGAGCAGCGCCTGGTCGATGGTCATCGGCTCGGCCCGGTGGAACTTCTCCCTGACGATGAGCGGCCCCTCGCCGTCCATCTCGATCGGGACGATGTCCTCGTCGGTCTTGTCGTCGTAGGTGACGTCGGTGTAGTCGTCGCCGGCGCGCTGGAGCGGCTCGCTCTCCTCGGCCGGGGCCTTCGGCGCGACGGGCTCCTGGGGCGGCAGGCCGGCGACGTCGGGAAGTGTCGCGGTGATCTCCGCGACGGAGGGCGGGCAGTGGTTGCCGTGGTGGACCTTGCGCCGGTCGGCGGCCCGCCTGAGACGGCCTTCCAGCTTGTCGAGCGCCAGGTCGAGGGCGGCGAACCGGTCGTCGGCCGAGGCCTCGGCGCGAATGGCCGGTCCTCGGGAGTGAATGGTGAGCTCGACGCGCTCCCGCTGTCCCGCGAGGCGCGGATTGCGTTCCTTCGACACCTGCACATCGACTCGGATGAGTTTGTTGTCCAGACGTTCGATCCTGGCCAGCTTGGTCGTCACTTGGTCGCGGAACCGATCACTCACACCCGTGTGTCGGCCCTTGACGATGATGTCCATGCAAAAGCCCCCCTTCCGTCTAACGACTGAGCAAGAGCGCCCGACGAGCTGCCGATCGGGCGAGGTCTTCTGTCTGCCTTTCTGTCACCGTTACCCTCTTCCGCCTCGTGGTCACCGGGAACTCTGGTGGCACCCGTCCGGCCGACCTGGTCTTCGACCCCACATCCGCCTGCTGAGGGTCTCGCAGCTCTGTTGCCACTACTGCCCTTCTCTTCTGGCGAGAGGCATCTGACCTCTCGGGAAGGCAGGACTTACCCCTAAGCCGCACCGTGATCGGTCGACAAAGAGTCGCCTTACGTGGACCGTTTTGCCTGCGGCTGGCATCGGCTAGCAGAGCCGGGAGCCCCGGCTCTGCGCAACCACGGACCCGAACGGGTGCCATGTCCGAACGCTATCCGCATCCTGCGCGAATGTCAGCCGGAGGGTCGCACGGACGATCACGTTGCGTGATATCGGCGGGCCGGACGGGCGTGGTTTGATGCCCCGTTTAATCGGCCGGCGTCCGCTATGGCGGGCCGTTGATCGCCCGCCGAGCACGGTGGCGGCATCCCGCGGGGAAGCGACATGTGACCTCCTGGGGAGGGGTGAACCGGCCGCGTCTTTCACTCACCGTCACCGTAATGCTTTTTTAGATCTTCGGCGTGTCGCGGCAACCGTGATCGCCAGCGGGACCGGTGTTCCGGCTGTTCGGAGGGCCCGCGCGGCCTCGGCGAGGGTGGCGCCGGTCGTCACGATGTCGTCCACGAGCAGCGCACAGGGCGCTGGAGGGCCTGTCGCGGGGCGGGTGACCCGTAGTGACCCGGCGAGGTTGGCCGCCCGCTCAGCGCTGCTCAGGCCCGCCTGATCGGTCACGGAGCGGACCTGGGTCAGGCCGTCCCAGGGGTGGGCGGGCAGGCCGAGCGCGCACAGGGCGCGGGAGGCGAGCAGGGCCAGGCGGGCGACGGGGTCGTGGCCCCTGGCGCCGGCCGCGGCCCGGGTGCTGGGGACCGGCATGACGGCGAAGCCGGCCGCGAGCGCGCGGAGGGCGCCGGGGGTGCGGGAGAGCGCCGTGACGGCGGTGAACGCCAGCGCCTCGGCCAGGACCGCCGCCAGCGTCACCGCGCCCCGCTCCTTGTAGGCGAGGAGGGTGCGGCGCGTCCGGCCGTCGTACGGGCTCGCCGACCAGCAGTCGGGGAGGCCGGGCGGGCACGGGTCCGGTCGCCGCCTGGCCGGCCGGGCGGTCAGCTCGGCCACGCACGCGGCGCAGCACCGGGGCCCCTTGGCGCCGCAGCCCGCGCAGGCCGGGGGCAGGACGAGGTCGAGCACGGCGTTCAGCACGCCCGCCAGCATGCCCGCCGCCACCGACATTCCCGCGAGCGCGGCTCTCCAGCACGTCCGTCTCCGGGCCGAGCGGCCGCCGCGACATTCCCGCGCGCGGGTGACTCAGCCGAGCAGCCGGGCCGCCGGCGGAAGCGGCGCGGGGACGGGGCCGGCGCGGAACGACTGGATCATCAGGGCCGCGAACCGGCGCACGGCCGCGGCCCGCAGCTCGGGCGACCGGGCGCGGATGCCCTCGCTCGCCATCATGGCCAGGACGAAGTCCTCCAGGACGAAGTCGGCCCGCAGGCCGCCCGCCTCCTTCGCCCGCCGGACGAGCCGGAGCAGCAGCCGGACCGAACGCTCGCGCTCCGCGCCGAGGTACGGCAGCCGCGAGGTGAGAGCGCCGGACAGCCCCCTGCCGAGTGCGCGCGCCTCCATCAGCCTCTCGGTCACCAGGCAGAACCCGCGCCACGGGTCGGACTCCGCCAGCCCTTCCTCGACGACCGCCGAACACAGGGCCATCGGCTCGGCGAGGACCTCGCCGAGCAGCGCCTCCTTGGTCGGGAAGTGCCGGTAGACGGTGGCCGCGCCGACCTGCGCGCGCCGGGCGATCTCGCGGATCGGCACGCCGGGTCCCTCGGCGGCGAAGGCCGCGCGGGCGACCGCGAGGATGCGCGCGCGGTTGTCGCGGGCGTCCGAGCGCGACTTCTGACTCACTTCGGCCGTCACCGCTCTCACTTCCGCCGGACGGACGGGCTGCCCACCTACGGTACGGCGCATGAGAGCAGTCCAGTTTTCCGAGTACGGCGGCCCGGGCGTGGTGCACGTCGCCGAGGTCGAGGAGCCGCACGCCGGTCCGGGGACGGTCCGCGTCGCCGTACGGGCGTCCGGGTTGTCCGCGGGAGAGACGCGCATCCGCTCGGGCGAGCTGCGCGGCGTGGTGCCGGTGACGTTCCCGTTCCGTACCGGGTTCGACGCGGCGGGCGTGGTGGACGAGGTCGGCGACGGCGTCACGGGCGTCGAGGCCGGCGACGAGGTGTTCGGCATGACCGCGTCGACGACGCGCGGCGCCAACGCCGACCACGCGGTCCTGGTGGCCTGGGCGCCGAAACCGGCCGCGTGGAGCTGGGAGGAGGCCGGTGGCGCGGCGGGCAGCGTCGAGACGGCCACGCGGGTGCTCGACCGGCTCGCGGCCGGCGCCGGGCACACGGTGCTGGTGCAGGGCGCGGCCGGCGGGGTGGGGACGGTCGCCGTGCAGCTCGCGGCCGCTCGCGGCGCCACCGTGATCGGCACGGCCAGTGAGCGCAACCACGGCTTCCTGCGCTCGCTCGGCGCGGAGCCGACGACGTACGGGGCCGGCCTGGTCGAACGCGTCCGCGCGCTGGCGCCGGGCGGCGTGGACGCGGTGTTCGACTGCGCGGGAGGGGCGCTGCCCGATCTGGTCGGCATAGCCGGGGACCCTGCACGCGTGGTGACCATCGCCCCCGACCTCACCGCGGCGGCCCACGGCGTGCACCTGTCGCACGGTGCGCCGGGCGCGGATCCCGGGACGGGCGCCGACCCGCTCGCGGTGCACGGGCTCGGCGTCGCGGTCGAGCTCGCCGCGCGGGGCCGGCTGCGAGTGCCGGTCGCGGCGGCGTTCCCGCTCACCGAGGCGGCGGCCGCGCACGAGCTGAGCGAGAGCCGCCACGCCCGCGGGAAGATCGTCCTGGTGAACTGACGGGTTCAGCCCAGGGGGAACAGGGGGGCTTCCGCGTTCGACTCGATCCTGGTCTTCCAGCTCTGGTCCTGCGCGAGCTCCAGGATCTCCGAGCCCTTCCCCTTGCCCGTCTCCGCCTGCGCGAGCACGTGCTCGTTGAGCGCCGCGACCCGCCGCAGCCGGTTCTTCAGCGGGATCTCGGTGACGTCGCCGTCGCCGATGTCGATCTCGTTCAGCGTCTGCCCGGCGTTGCTCTTGACCAGCACGAGCACGTGCTCGTCGTCGCGCCACGCGAGGTCCTCGATGACCCCGCCGGGCTCCCTGGCCGTCGGCACCCGGACGTTGCTGAGCATCAGCCCGCCCGTCTGGGTCAGCGCGCCGACGTGCACGATGTTCTCGCGGGTGGTCAGCACCACGCGTACGCCGTCCCTGGCGACGCGCATGCGGGTGACGTCCCAGCCCTTCAGTCCCGGCGCGGCGACGCGCTCGGCGGGGCGGTTGGCGCCGGGTTCGTAGCGCAGCACGACGCCGTTCTTGCGGTCGAACGTCCACAGCGACCCGTCGCGGTGCCAGGACGGCGCGGTGAGGTCCTCCGGGGAGCCCGGGATGACCTCCTGCCACTGCCCCTCCTGGGTGGCGGGGGTGATGGAGATGCCGGTGGAGGTCTGGGCGGCGACGAGGTCGCCCTGCTTGGACAGGGCGAAGTTGGAGTAGCCCTCGCGCGGCTGTCCGGCGGGCCCGGCGATGGCGCCGCCCGGCCCCTCGTTGGTCATGTAGTGGACGGCGCCCTTGTCGACGTAGTAGTCGGTGTTGACGCCGTTGTCCAGCCAGCCCTGGTCGACGTTGGGCTGGGAGACGGAGTACTGCTCCCCGTCCACCTGCACCTCGATGGCGCGGCCCTTGGCGACGTCGTTGTTGGTGAGGCTGTAGCGGATCTGGGCCATGAGGCCGTGCTCGCCGCTCAGGTCGAGGGGGTCGATCGGGCCCGACAGGTTGATGACGACCCGTTCGTCCTCGCCCGAGCGCACCGACTCGATCCTGGTGCCGGCGGGGAAGCTGGTGCTCACCGCGCCCTGGAGTGCGGCGCTCGGCGCCTTGAGCAGCCGTTCGAGCACGACCTGCGCGTACGTCTTGGTCGGCTTGAGCCGCAGCCGCACGCTGTCCACCACCAGCCGGTCCTGGGTGCCGCTGCCGAGGTAGTAGAGCTTGGTCGGCCGGTAGGCCCGCGCGACGTCGGACTTGGTGAGGATGAGCCCCTGCGGCAGGCCGCGCACCCGGTAGCCGACGCCCTCGACCTTGACCAGCTCGAACGGCCGCGCCCAGTTCCCGGCCAGCGGCACGTAGGTGTCGTCCTCCTCGATCCTGGCGATCTGGGGGGCCTTGACGGAGATCTTCTGCACCGACTCGGTGCCGTCCTGGTCGCCCAGGTCGAAGGTCCAGTTCCAGGCGTCGTCGAGCACGGTCACCGCGCCGTCGGGGCTCCAGCCGCGCAGCGCCTCGGGCGTCAGGTACTGGGGCAGGACCGTCGGGTCGTCGTCGTAGGCCGCCATGGCCGCCTGGAGGCCCTTGAGCACGTCCTGGGGGGTCCAGCCGGGCTGCGGCGGGGTGGCGATCATCCGCTGGAACGGCTTGCTGAGCGGGTCGCCGCTGCCCGTGTCGTCCACCACGTACGGGCCGCTGACCGGGATCACGGAGCACCCCGAGCCCGTGAGCGCCACGGCCGCGGCCACGGCCGCGGCGGCGCAGAGCCGCCTAGTCCTCGTCATCGACCGCCCCGTCCCCCACGGCGGGCAGCAGCACGGGCGTCATGGCGCCGCGCCAGGTGCGCCGCATCTCGATCTCGGGCGGCACGAGCGGCAGCGGCGAACCCTTGAGATCGGCTCCCGCCGTGCGCGGCAGCGTCAGCCTGAACTGCGAGCCCTCGCCCGGCTGCCCCCACGCCTGGAGCCAGCCGCCGTGCAGGGTGGCGTCCTCGCGGGAGATCGCCAGGCCGAGCCCGGTGCCGCCGATGGTGCGCGCCCGCGACGGGTCGGCCCGCCAGAACCGGTCGAAGACCATGGTGTCCTCGCCCGGTTTGAGGCCGATGCCGTGGTCGCGTACGGCGACCGCCACGGCGTCGCGGTCGGCGCCGACGGTGACGACGATCTCCCTGCCCTCGCCGTGCTCGATGGCGTTGAACAGCAGGTTGCGCAGGATCCGCTCGACCCGGCGGTTGTCGATCTCGGCCATGCAGGGCTCGGGCGGCAGCCGCAGCTCGAAGCGGGTGCCGTGGCGTTCGGCCAGCGCCTCGGAGTCCTCGATCGCGCGCAGCACGACCTTGGTGACGTCGACCGGCTCCAGGTCGAGGGTGGCCGCGCCGGCGTCGTAGCGGCTGATCTCCAGCAGGTCGCCCAGCATCGACTCGAACCGTTCGAGCTGGGCCTGCATGAGCTCGGCCGAGCGGGCGGCCATGGGGTCGAAGTCCTCGCGGGCGTCGTACAGCAGGTCGGCGGCCATGCGCACGGTGGTCAGCGGGGTGCGCAGCTCGTGCGAGACGTCGGAGACGAACTGCCGCTGGACCTGCGACAGCTCCTCAAGCTGGTGGATCTTGAGCGCCAGGTTGGCGGCCATCTCGTTGAAGGAGTTGGCCAGGCGGGCGAGGTCGTCCTCGCCGCGTACCTTCAGCCGCTCGTCCAGCTTGCCCGCGGCCAGCCGCTCGGCGGCCTGGCGGGCCAGCCGGACGGGGGTGACGACCTGCCTGGCCACCAGGTACGCGATGGCCGCCAGCAGCAGCACGAGGCCGAGCCCCACCACGACGATGGCGAGCCGGACGTTGGACAGCAGCGCCTCTTCCTCGTCGAGCGGGAAGAAGTGGTAGACCTCGTAGTTCTGGCCGCTGAACGGCTCGTGGACGATGCCGCCGACGATGTACATCAGGCGCGGCTGGCTCTGCCCGGTCAGCGCGACGCGCTCGATGGAGACGATGGGCTTGTCGTAGACCAGCTTCGTGATGTTGCGCTGCAGCCCGGCGCGCAGGGCGGGCGGCACGTTGCCGGGCACGAGGCGGCCGGAGGCGCGCGACTGCCCGGGGGCCGCGACGTTGAGTATGAGCACGTCGTAGCGCTTCTTGGAGCCGCCGTCGACGGAGCCGGTGACGGCGCCCATCACCTCGTCGAGCGGGTTGACCGCGACCTTGCCCGCCTCGACGGCCTTGGCCTGGTCGTCGTCGGGAGGCGCGAGCGCGTCGGCGATCTGCAGCCGGTCGGCGTTGGCCTCGCTGACCGAGGACTGCTGGCTGCTCTGGATGACGGCCCGGTTGATCTGCTCGGACAGGAACGTGCCGAGCACCACCACCACGACGACGGAGATCACCAGCGTGCTGGTGACCACCTGGAGCTGCAGCGAGCGCCGCCAGACGCTGCGCGCCCTGCCCGCCGCACGCCGCACCCGCCGGCGGACGCCGCCGAGTATCTGGCGTGGCGTCCGCCGACGGGAGCGCTTGGTCTTCGTCGGGGGCATGGCGGGTGGGGGCGGGCGGGTCAGGCGGGTCCGGCTTTGTAGCCCACGCCGCGGACCGTGACCACGATCTCGGGGTGCTCGGGGTCCTTCTCGATCTTGGCCCGGAGCCGCTGGACGTGCACGTTGACCAGCCGCGTGTCGGCCGCGTGCCGGTAGCCCCACACCTGTTCGAGCAGGACCTCGCGGGTGAAGACCTGGCGCGGCTTGCGGGCCAGCGCGACGAGCAGGTCGAACTCGAGCGGCGTGAGGTTGATGGTCTCCTCGCCCCGCTTGACCGAGTGGCCGGCCACGTCGATGGTGATGTCGCCGATCTGGAGGATCTCCGGCGTCGGCTCGTCCGTACGGCGGAGCCGCGCGCGCACCCGCGCGACCAGCTCCTTCGGCTTGAACGGCTTGACGATGTAGTCGTCGGCGCCGGACTCCAGGCCGAGCACCACGTCGATGGTGTCGCTCTTCGCCGTGAGCATGACGATCGGGACCCCGGACTCGGCCCTGATCCTGCGCGCCACGTCGATGCCGTCGGCCCCCGGCAGCATCAGGTCGAGCAGGACAAGGTCCGGGCGCGTGTCCCGGAACGCGTCGAGCGCCTTGTCGCCGTCAGAGACGAAGGATGGTTCGAACCCCTCGCCCCGCAGCACGATTCCCAGCATCTCGGCGAGAGCGGCGTCGTCGTCGACGACCAGCACGCGACCTTTCATGGCCCCTCATTCGTTCTACGCATTCTGGGACATACCCGCACGATCGCTGAAGGTTACCCTTGGTAGGCCCATGAGTGTGACTTGAGCCCTGCAAAAGGCGAATTTCAGCTCCGCCCCCGCGACCGCAGTCCCAAGTCTGCGGTAACGGAGCGTCTTTAGGCCATCCCTGGTGCAGATCCATGCCAGATTCCCCCGTGAACAATGGGTCATCGGGCAGCGAATCGCCTCCGGGACGCCAAGCTCCCGCCCAGCATGCCAGGATTGGGATATGTCAGACGGTCACGGTCCCTCGCCCGAGACGCCCCCAGGTTGGTCGGCCGAACAGCCGCCGCCCTACAGCGCCCCGCCGGCCTCGCCGTGGACCGCGCCCGGCTCCCCCGAGCAGGTGCCCTACGGGCAACCGTACGGGCAGGCTCCACAGCAGCAGCCCTACGCCCCGCAGGCCCCCTACCCGCCCGGCCCGCAGCCGGGCTACGGCTACATGCCGCCGCCCCCCGTGCTGCGCCCCGGCATCATCCCGCTGCGCCCGCTGGGCCTCGGCGACATGCTCGACGGCACCATCAAGCTCATCCGCTCCAACCCGAAGGCGGTGCTCGGCCTGTCGGCCGTCGCCGCGCTGCTCGCCTCGGTGCCGATGGCCATCGGGCAGGCGTTCGTGCTCGACAGCATGGGCAGCGTGCTCACCGATCCCTCCGCCATGGACAACACCGAGCAGCTCGACAGCAGCATGGCCGGCCTCGCCGCCCAGTACGGCGGCAGCCTCGTCTCCTACGCCATCCAGTTCGTCGTGGTCACGCTGCTGACCGGGGTGATCACCCGCATACTCGGCCGGGCCGTCTTCGGCGGCAACCTCACGGCCGGCGAGGCGTGGCGGCTGGTCAAGGGCCGGGTGCCGGCGCTGTTCGGGGTCGTGGGCCTGATGGTGGTCATCATGGCGGTGCCGCTGATCGCCTTCGTGGTGATCGGCGTCGCGCTGGTGGCCAACGGCACCGGCGCCGGCGGCATGCTCGGGCTGATCGCGGTGTTCTTCATCCTCTACATCGCCTACTACCTGTTCTTCCGCACCCGCTTCGCGTTCGCCTCGCCGGCGGTGGTGCTGGAGGGCCGGGGGCCGATCGACGCCATGCGCCGCTCCTGGCAGCTCGTCACCGGCGACTTCTGGCGCGTGTTCGGCATCCTGCTGCTCACGTCGCTGCTGGTCGGCCTGGTGGCGGGCGTCCTGTCCGTCCCGTTCACGATCGCGGGCACGCTGTTCGGCATGCTCGGCGCGGGCTCGATGGTCAACGCCGTCGTGTCGGCCGTGCTGATCGCGATCGGCGGCACGCTCGGCGCGATGTTCACCTACCCCTTCGAGGCGGGCGTCTCCGGTCTCCTGTACGCCGACCGGCGCATGCGCAGCGAGGCCTTCGACCTCGTGCTGCAGACGGCGGCCATCGAGCAGCAGCGCCAGGGCTGGGTGCACGGCTCGGCCGACGAGCTCTGGCACCCGTCCAACTCCGCCGGGTCGTGAGCCCCATCGGCAGGGAGGAGGCCGCGCGGCGGGCCGCGGAGGAGCTCCTCAAGTCACCGTACGAGCGCGAGTCCCCGTTCGACATGCTCGTGCGGCGCTTCAACCAGTTCCTCGGCGACCTCGCCGACGCCGCGCTGGGCAACGGCCCGGTCGGCGGGATCGTCGCGAGCGTCGTCATCCTGGCGCTCGTCGTCGCCGCGGCCGCGCTGGTCTCGTGGCAGCTCCGCCGCATGTCGAGGCGGCGGGGCCTGGTCACCGGCGGCCTGTACGGCGAGCGCGCCCGCACCGCCGACGAGCACCGCCGGGCCGCCGAGCGGCTGGCCGGCGAGGGCCGCTGGAGCGAGGCGATCCAGGAGCGGCTCCGCGCCATCGCCCGCGACCTGGAGGAACGCGCGCTGGTCGACGGCATGCCCGGCCGCACCGCCGACGAGCTGGCCGCCGAGGCCGCGGCGGCGCTGCCGGACCTCGCCGGCGAGCTGGCGGCGGCGGCCCGCTCCTTCGACGACGTGACCTACGGCGGCGTGCCCGGCACCCCCGACGCCTACGCCACCATGGCCGGGCTCGACGACCGCCTGCGCCAGGCCCGCCCGGTCCCGCTCGCGGTCGCAGGGGAGGCGGCATGAACCCGCCGGCGACCACCAGGGACGCCACGAACCCGCCGGCCAGCATCGGGGAGGCGTCGTGAGCGCGCCCGCGGACGAGTCGCTCGCGCCCGGCGGGGCGGCGCTCGGTGAGCCGGTCGTCACCCGTGACGGGGTCGTCCCCGGCGACCCGCCGGGCGGCTCCGCCCCCACCTCGCCGACCCTCCGCTCCACCTGGCGCTCGGGCCGCCTGATCGTGCTCCTGGGCGCCCTCGTCGTGCTGATCGCGGTGCTCGGCGTCCTGCTCGCCCCGCAGCGCGGGCCCTCGCGCGCGCTCGACCCGGCGGACACCTCGCTCGCCGGGTCCAGGGCGCTGGCCGAGCTGCTGCGGGCGCGCGGCGTCCAGATCGACCGGGTCGACTCCGCCGAGGCGGCCGCCCGGCTCGCCACGACGGGCGGCACGCGGCTGCTGCTGATCACCGACACGGTCTACGCCGACGAGCACGCCCTGGCCGCGATCCCCGGCGACCGGCTGATCGTCGGCGACCTGCCCGGCCTGGCGGCGCTGGCGCCCGAGGTGCGCACCGTCCAGGAGCCGGCCCGGACCCGCTCGCGGGAGCCGGAGTGCGGGCTACCGGCCGCGCGGGCGGCGGGCAGCGCCTACATGGGCGGCACGGCCTTCCAGGGCCCTCCTGGCGCCGCACTCTGCTACCCGTCCACCGGCGAAGGCCACACGCTGGTGTCGTACGCCCGCGCGGGCGGCACGACGACGGTCGTCGGCGACGGCTCGTTCATGACGAACCTCCGCCTCGCCGAGGACGGCAACGCGGCCCTCGCGCTCAACCTCATCGGCACCGGCAGGCCGGTGACCTGGCTGGTACGGCCGGACAACCCGCCGGTCGCCGAGCTGCCGGGCGAACGCGGCCAGTCGCTGAACGACCTTCTACCGGACAACGTGCGCTGGACCGTCTACATGGCGCTCATCGCGGTGGCGGTCACCGCGATCTGGCGCGGCCGGCGGCTCGGGCCGGTGGTGACCGAGCGCCTGCCCGTCGTCGTACGCGCGGCCGAGACGATCGAGGGCCGTGGCCGCCTCTACCGTGCCAGGCGGGCCAGGCAGCGGGCCGCCGAGGCGCTGCGCGCGGGCACGATCGACCGGCTGACCCCCCGGCTCGGCCTGGCCACCGGAGCCGGCGGCCACGAGGTCGTGGCCGCGCTCGCCGCCCGCACCGGCCAGGACGCGCACCGGGTCGGCGCGGCCCTGTACGGCCCGCCGCCCGCGGACGACGCGGCCCTCGTCGCCCTGGCCGCATACTTGGACCTCATGGAAAGGCAGGTCAGTGAACTCTGAGGAGAGTTACCGCGTGACGACGTCCGCCGACGCGGCGAGGGACGCGCTCGCCGCGCTCCGCGCCGAGGTGGCGAAGGCCGTCGTGGGCCAGGACGCGGTGGTGACGGGGCTGGTCATCGCGCTGCTGTGCAGGGGGCACGTGCTGCTGGAGGGCGTGCCGGGCGTGGCGAAGACGCTGATGGTGCGCACGCTGAGCGCGGCGCTGTCGCTGGACTTCAAGCGGGTGCAGTTCACGCCCGACCTGATGCCGGGCGACGTGACCGGGTCGCTGATCTACGACGCGAAGACCGCGGAGTTCGAGTTCCGCGAGGGTCCCGTCTTCACGAACCTGCTGCTGGCCGACGAGATCAACCGCACCCCGCCGAAGACGCAGGCCGCGCTGCTGGAGGCGATGGAGGAGCGGCAGGTCAGCGTGGAGGGGTCGGCCCGGCCGCTGCCCGACCCGTTCGTGGTCTGCGCGACCCAGAACCCGGTCGAGTACGAGGGCACCTACCAGCTCCCCGAGGCGCAGCTCGACCGTTTCCTGCTGAAGCTGACCGTGCCGCTGCCGCCGCGCGAGCAGGAGATCGCGGTGCTGGAGCGGCACGCCCGCGGCTTCGACCCGCGCGACCTGTCGGAGGTCAAGCCGGTCGCGACCGCCGCGGACCTCGCCGCCGGGCGGGAGGCCGCGGCCCAGGTGCACGTGGCGCCCGAAGTGCTCGGCTACATCGTGGACGTGGCCCGCGCGACCCGGAACTCGCCGTCGTTGCAGCTCGGCGTCTCGCCGCGAGGCGCGACGGCGCTGCTCGCGGCCTCCCGCGCGTGGGCGTGGCTGTCCGGGCGGCACTACGTCACCCCCGACGACGTCAAGGCGCTGGCCAGGCCCGCGCTGCGGCACCGCGTGGGCCTGCGGCCCGAGGCGGAGCTGGAGGGCGCGACCGCCGACGGCCTGCTCGACGGCATCCTGGCCTCGGTCCCGGTCCCGCGCTGATGGCGCTGACGGGGCGGGCCGGGCTGGTCGCCGCGCTCGGGATCGTGCTGGTGATGCTCGCGCCGCGGCCCGGGGCGGCGCTGGCCGGCGTCTGCCTGCTGCTGGCGGCGGCGATCGTGATCGACCTGACGTTCGCGGGGGCGGTGCGTCCGCTGCGCCTGCACCGGTCCGGCGACACCCTGGTCCGGCTCGGGCAGCGGGCCACGGTCGAGCTCGTCGTGGAGAACCCCGGGTCCAGGCGGGTGCGGGGCGTGCTGCGCGACGCCTGGCCGCCGTCGGCCGGGGCCACGCCGCGCGTCGCGCGGCTCGACGTGCCGAAGGGCGAACGGCGCAAGATCGTCGTCACGCTCGACCCGGCCCGGCGCGGCGACCGCTCGTCGGTGGCGGTCACGGTGCGCTCGCTCGGGCCGCTCGGGCTGGCTGCGCGTCAGGGCGGCCACCGCGCGCCGTGGACGGTGCGGGTGCTGCCCCCGTTCCTGTCGCGCAAGCACCTGCCCTCGCGGCTGGCCCGGCTGCGCGAGCTCGACGGGCAGCATCCGGCGCTCGTACGCGGCCAGGGCACCGAGTTCGACTCCCTGCGCGAGTACGTCGTCGGCGACGACGTGCGCTCCATCGACTGGCGGGCCACGGCACGGCGGCACGACGTGGTCGTACGCACCTGGCGGCCGGAACGCGACCGCCGGGTGCTGATCGTGCTCGACACCGGGCGTACGTCGGCGGGCCGGGTGGGCGACGCGCCGATCCCCATGGCGGGCGCGACGCCGGGCGGCGGCGGGCTGCTGGCCCGGCCCGACCCGCGGCCGGTGCCCGGCTGGCCGCGGCTCGACTGGTCGATGGACGCGGCGCTGCTGCTGGCCGCGCTCGCCGCCCGCGCCGGTGACCAGGTCGACTTCCTCGCCTACGACCGGGCCGTACGCGCCTGGGTGGGCGGCGCCTCCCGCACCGAGCTGCTGTCGTCGCTGGTCAACGTCATGGCGCCGATCGAGGCCGAGCTGGTCGAGGCCGACGCGCAGGGCATGGTGGCGGCCGTGCTGTCGCGGGCCAGGCGGCGCTGCCTGGTGGTGCTGCTGACCGACCTCAACGGGGCGGCCATGGACGAGGGGCTCATGCCGGTGCTGCCGCAGCTCGCCTCGCGGCACCTGCTGCTGGTGGCCGGGGTGTCCGACCCCCGCGTGGCCGCGATGGCGGCGCGGCGGGGCTCGGCCGAGGAGGTCTACGACGCGGCGGCGGCCGAGCACGCCCAGCTCGAACGCCGGCGCATCACCGCCCGGCTGCGGCGGGCCGGGGTCGAGGTCGTGGACGCCCCGCCGGAGGACATCGCCCCGGCGCTGGCGGACGCCTACCTGGCGCTGAAGGCGGCGGGCCGGCTGTAGGGGGGCGGGGCCGGCTGTAGGGGGCCGCTCAGGCGGCCGGGGCGACGTCCGGGGCGCGTTCGAGGTCGCCGGTCTCGGCGGCCCGCGCGGCCCGGCGGCCGAAGCCGATGACGTACGCCAGGAAGGCCACCTCGGCGAGCACGCCGATCCCCACGCGGGCCCAGGTCGGCAGCGGCGACGGGGTGACGAACGCCTCGATCAGCCCCGACACGAACAGCACCACGACCAGCCCCAGCGCCACGCTCATCACGGCCCGCCCCTGCTCGGCCAGCGCCTCCGTGCGCCGGCGCGGCCCGGGGTCGATGACCGTCCAGCCGAGCCGCATGCCGACGGCCGCCGCCAGGAAGACGGCGGTCAGCTCCAGCAGCCCGTGCGGCGTGATCAGCCCGAAGAAGATGTCCAGCTTGTCGCGGGAGGCCATGAGGCCGCCGGAGACGCCGACGTTGGCCGCGTTCTGGAACAACACGTACGGGATGGGCAGCCCCAGCAGCACCGAGTAGATGACCACCTGGGCGGACAGCCAGGCGTTGTTGGTCCACACCCGGCCGGCGAACGACGCCGCCGGGTTCTCCGAGTAGTAGTCGGCGAAGTCGTGCTCGACGAGCTGGGTGATCTCGTCGGGCGTGCCGATCGCGGCCTGCACGTCGGGGTTGCCCGCCACCCACGCGCCGAACGCCCACGCCACCGCCGTGCTCGCCAGCGCGGCGGCCAGCCACCACCACCGCGCCCGGTAGGCCACCACGGGGAACGACACCGTGAAGAACCGGACGAACTCCCGCCAGGCGGGCGCGTGCGCCCCCGTCACCGCCGACCGCGCCCGCGCCACCAGCGCCGACAGGCGGCCGATGAGCATGGGGTCGTGCGCCGAGGAGCGGACGATCGACAGGTGCGTCGCCACCCGCTGGTAGAGGTCGACCAGCTCGTCCACCTCGGCGCCGGTCAGCGACGAGCGGTGCTTCACCAGATGGTCGAGCCTGTCCCAGACAGGGCGGTGTGCGGCGATGAACGCGTCGATGTCCACCCGAACATTCTGGCCGCTCACTCACCTGCGCTGAGCCGTTAGGCTCCAGATATGTCGGAGGTTGTGACAGGTGACGCCGTTGTCGTCGAGGTACGCGTGGCGCAGATGCCCTCGCGCGCCCTGGCGATCGTCATCGACCTGGCCGTGCAGGTGACCGTGCTGATAGGGGCCTACGTGCTGCTGGGGGCGTTCGCCACGGTGTCGGACCCGGCGGCGTTCGCGGCCGTCATGGTCGCGCTGATGGTCCTGGTGATGGTCGGCTACCCGGTGATCTTCGAGTCGGTGAGCAGGGGGCGCAGCCTCGGCAAGCTGGCGCTCGGGCTGCGGGTGGTGAGCGACGACGGCAGCCCCGAGCGGTTCAGGCAGGCGCTGTTCCGCGGGCTCGCGGGCGTGGTGGAGTTCTGGATGCTCTCCGGGGCGCCCGCGCTGATCTCCTCGCTGGTCTCGCAGCGGGGCAAGCGGCTCGGCGACATCTTCGCCGGCACGATCGTCATCTCCGACCGGGCGCCGCGGCAGAGCGGGCAGGCATTCCAGATGCCGCCGCCGCTCGCCGCGTGGGCGGCCACGCTGGAGCTGTCGCGGCTGCCTGACGAGGTGGCGCAGGCGGCCCGGCAATACCTGCTGCGCTGGCACGACCTGTCGCCGCAGGTCCAGCACGAGATGGGGATGCGGATCGCGGCCCAGACCGCGGCGTTCGTCTCGCCCGCCGCGCCGGCCGGGGTGCCGCCGTACGCGTATCTGAGCGCCGTGCTGGCCGAGCGCCGGCGCCGCGAGGAGGCCCGGCTGGCGCTGCGGGCCGGCGCCGCGGCCGGGCCGCAACCGCCGCGGCCCTCGTACCCGCCGCCGCCCCAGCCCTCCCACGCTCCCTCGCCCTCCTATGCTCCCCCGCCCCAGCCCACCTACGCTCCCCCGCCTCAACCCTCCTACGCTCCTCCCCCGCCGCCCCCGCCGGGTCCTGGGGCGGGTGTCACGCCGGGTGGGTTCGCGCCCCCGCAATGACGAACGGCGGCCGCCCCGCTCAGGGGACGGCCGCCGTCGCTCAGGGGGTCAGTGGCCCCCGCCGGGCCGGTACGACTCCTGGGTCTGCACGTTCAGCCGACCCGTCTTGACGTGCCGGGCGCTGTCGGTCAGCCGATGGTCGATCTTGACGATGTCGAGGCCGGCGTGGAAGTCGGCCCCGTAGATGTAGCCGTTGTAGTAGTAGGCGGACCAGATCCCGCCGCCGCTGCCGTCCGCGCGGGGACCGCGTTCGAAGTAGCCGATCTCCTTCGGGTTGGCCGAGTCGGTGAAGTCCCAGACGGACAGGCCGCCCATGTACCACGCCTGCACCATGATGTCGCGGCCCTTGACCGGGATCAGCGAGCCGTTGTGCGCGACGCAGTTCTCGCTGTCGGCCTGGTAGCGCGGGATCTTGAAGTAGCTCTTGAAGACGAGCTGCCCGCCGACGATGTCGTAGATGGCGTCCGCGCCCCGGTTCGGGCCGGTGGCCTCGTTGCAGGTGGCCAGGCCACCGCCGCCGAGCTCGTCGGTGAAGACGACCTTCCTGGCGTCGTTGCTGAACGTGGCCGAGTGCCAGAACGCGAAGTTCGGGTCGGTGGTGCGGGCGGTCACCCGCGGGTTGAGCCGGTCGCTGATGTCGAACAGCACGCCGTCGCCCATGCAGGCGCCCGCGGCGATGTCCTTCTCCGGGTAGGCGGTGATGTCGTGGCAGCCGCTCGTGGGCACCAGCAGGCCGGGCTGGGTCTCGTTGCCGCCGTCGGGGAAGACGACCGGGGTGGCCGCGACGGCCGCCTCGGCAGGCTTCTTCAGCGGCACCTTGATGATCGAGATCTTGTCGTGCGGCGGCTGGCAGTCCGGGAAGGTGTCGATCGGGCTGTACGACGAGACGTACACGTAGACGTTCTTGTTCTGGTCACGGCCCTTGCCCGGGACCAGGGTCAGCGTGTGGGAGCCGCAGTTCGTCTCGACCGACTTGATGTAGCGCGGGTTGGCCTTGTCGGAGATGTCGAAGATCCGGACGCCCTCCCACGCCTCCTTGTGGTCGGCGCTCAGGGCCGTGCTGTTGCAGGAGTCGTCGCTGCGGGAGGAGTCGACGGCGCTGAACAGCAGGTTGCCGTACACGCTGACGTCCATCTGCGAGCCCGGGCAGACGACGGAGCTGACCGGTTTGGCCTTCTTCGGGTCGCGGATGTCGTAGATGGAGAAGCCGCCGTAGTTGCCGACGTAGGCGTAGCCGTCCTGGAAGGCCAGGTCGGTGTTGATGGTGCCGGCGAGCGGGGCGGGCTTCGGGATGTTGAGCACGTGGGTGACGTTCCCGCTGGTGACGACGGTGTCGGCGGGCGGGATGTCGGCGGTGGCCGCGGTGGCGGTCGCGGGGGTCGCGGTCAGCGACAGGGCGAAGGCCGCCGCGACCGCCGCTAGGGAGCGGCGGCGCGGGATGGACAACTCGGGAGCCTCCTTGACGTCAGTGCCCGTGACCGTGACCGTGGTCCGGGTAGCTCTCCTGCGTCTGCGCGTTGAGCAGGCGCGACTTGACGCTGTTCGCCTGGTTCGTCCGCGGGTCGTTGATCTTCAGCACGTCCAGGCCGAGGTTGAAGTCGGAGCCGTAGATGTAGCCGTTGTAGTAGTACGCCGACCAGAAGCCGCCGCTCAGCGCCGGAGCGGTGTTGTCCGGGCCGCGCTCGAAGAAGGCGATCTCCTTGGCGTTGGCGGAGTCGGTGAAGTCGACCACCGAGATGCCGCCCTGGTACCACGCCTGCACCATGATGTCGCGGCCCTTGACCGGGATCAGCGAGCCGTTGTGCGCGACGCAGTTCTCGGTGTCGGCCTGGTGGCGTGGGATCTTGAAGTAGCCCTTGAAGACGAGCTGCCCGCCGACGATGTCGTAGTAGGCGTTGGCGCCCCGGTTCGGGCCGATGGCCTCGTTGCAGGTGGCCCTGGTGCCGCCGCCGAGCTCGTCGGTGAAGATCACCTTGGTGCCGGAGTTGTTGAACGTGGCGGAGTGCCAGAAGGCGAAGTTCGTCTCGTCGCGTACCTGGGCGGTGACCTTGGGCTGTTCGGGGTCGCGGATGTCGAGCAGGATGCCGTCGCCCATGCAGGCGCCGGCGGCGATGCCCTTCTCCGGGTAGGCCGTGATGTCGTGGCAGCCGGTCGTGGCCGACTTGCCGACGGGGTAGCTGCCCGGCACGCCGCCGAAGCCGCCGTCGACGGGGAACAGGTTGGGCGTGGCGATCACGGACGCGGCCGTCGGGTTCCGCAGCGGGACCTTGATGATCGAGATCAGGTCGTGCGGGGGCTGGCAGTCGGGGAACGCCGCGCTCGGGCTGTAGGAGGAGACGTAGACGTAGACGTTCTCGCCGCTGCGGTCGGGCACCAGCGTGTGGGTGTGGGAGCCGCAGTTGGTCTCGACCGACTTGATGTAGCGAGGGTTGGCCTTGTCGGAGATGTCGAAGATGCGCATCCCCTCCCACGACTCCTTGACGCTCGCGGGCTGCGAGGTGCTGGCGCACGAGTCGTTGTTGCGGGAGGAGTCGACGGAGCCGAACAGCAGGTTGCCGTAGACCGACACGTCCATCTGGCCGCCGGGGCAGACCAACGAGCTGACCAGCCGCGTCTTCTTCGGGTTCTTGATGTCGTAGATGGAGAACCCGTAGTAGTTGCCCACGTAGGCGTAGTCGCCCTGGAAGGCCATGTCGGTGTGGATGTCGGCGAGGGCCTCGGGCTTCGGCACGTTCGTGACATGTGTGATGTTGGGGCTCATGACGATCTCGCCGGGAGCCGGGATGTCCGCGGCCTGGGCGGGCAGAGTCGTGCCGGCCAGCGCCACGACCGCCGCGAACAGGATGAGGGCCCTGCGGGGGCTTAACACCGGGCAATCCTCCTATAAAGGGAGCATAAATCTACGCCATCTTGACGCGCCGGAGCCCCGCTAGCCAGCGTCCAAACTGTCAATTTTTGTTCCGATTCGCCCTCTTTCAATCCACCTGTCATTGGCTTAGAGTGCGCAGTCTCTACACCCTCAGTCAGGGAGGCTGGGTGCGCTCCGCGCTCAACGTCATTGCAGGCACGCTCGTCACCCTCACCGGCATCGCGCTCTCCGGCTGCTCATCCTCCCCGCCACCGGCCCCACGGGCGGACGCGACCGCGCCCGTGATCGCCCCCGGGCGTCCCGGCGAGCAGGCGAGGACGCTCGGCCCCGGCGAGGCCGCCACCGCCGTGCCCTCGCCGACCGCGAACGCCGCCGACGTCATCTACGTCCAGGACATGATCATCCATCACCGTCAGGCGCTCGACATGGCGCTGCTCGCGCCGAGCCGGGCGCAGTCGGCCAAGGTGAAGGGCATGGCCGACCGGATCAGGGCCGCTCAGGGGCCGGAGATCCAGTACATGACGGGCTGGCTGCGCGAGCAGGGTCAGAAGGAGCCCGACCACCACGCCGCG
This sequence comes from Nonomuraea sp. LP-02, assembly GCF_036289125.1. Classification (NCBI taxonomy): domain Bacteria; kingdom Bacillati; phylum Actinomycetota; class Actinomycetes; order Streptosporangiales; family Streptosporangiaceae; genus Nonomuraea; species Nonomuraea sp. LP-02. The sequence continues at coordinate 5,158,064 of NZ_JAXCLK010000001.1, forward strand.
CACGACGGCATGGCGGGCATGGCCACCCCGGAGCAGCTCGACGCGCTGAAGGCGGCCAAGGGCGCCGCGTTCGACCGGATGTTCCTGCAGCTCATGATCAACCACCACCTGGGCGCGATCAAGATGTGCGAGCAGGTGCTGAGCAGCGGCTCGCACATGCGCATCGAGGAGCTGGCGAGCGAGGTCAGCGTCGAGCAGACCGCCGAGATCCGCCGCATGCAGCAGATCGAGCGCGAGCTCCCACCCGCCTGAGTCTCAGGAGCCCACGCGCCAGGAGTGCAGGTAGTCCTCCTGCTCGCCGGTCAGCCGGTCGATGCCGATCCCGGCCGCGGCCAGCTTGAGCCTGGCCACCTCGTGGTCGATCTCCTCCGGGACGTCGTACACGCCGGGCGCGAGGCCGGCGCGCTCGGCGGCCAGCCACTCCACGGCGAGGGCCTGCGCGGAGAACGACATGTCCATCACGGCGGCCGGATGCCCCTCGGCCGCCGTGAGGTTGACCAGCCGCCCCTCGGCCAGCAGCAGCAGGCGGCGGCCGTCGGGCATCACGTACTGGTCGGTGTTGGGGCGGACGCCGCGCTGCACCTCGCCGGCCAGCTCGTCCAGCGCCCGGACGTCGATCTCCACGTCGAAGTGCCCCGCGTTGGCCAGGATCGCCCCGTCCTTCATGACGGACAGGTGCTCGGCCCTGATCACGTCGCGGTTGCCGGTCACGGTGACGAACAGGTCGCCGAGGAGCGCGGCCTGCGCCATCGGCTGCACCTCGTAGCCCTGGAGGGTCGCGTCGAGCGCCTTGACCGCGTCGATCTCGGTCACGATCACCCGCGCCCCGAACCCCTTGGCCCGCTCGGCCACGCCCCGCCCGCAGTAGCCGAAGCCGGCCACGACCACCGTACGGCCCGCGAGCAGGGTGTTCGTGGCCCGCATGATGCCGTCCAGGGTGGACTGGCCGGTGCCGTACCGGTTGTCGAACATGCGCTTGGTGCGCGTGTCGTTGACGGCCACGACGGGGAAGCGCAGCGCCCCCTCCGCCGCCATCTGGCGCAGCCGGATGATGCCGGTCGTGGTCTCCTCACAGCCGCCGCCGACCCGCTCCAGCAGGTCGACGCGCTCGGTGTGCAGGATGTTGACCAGGTCGCAGCCGTCGTCCAGCACGAGATCGGGCCCCACGTCCAGAGCCCGGTGGATGTGCCGGTAGTAGGCGGCCCGGTCGACGCCCGCGCGGGCGTGCACCCCGATCCCATAACCACGCAGCGCCTCGGCCACGTCGTCCTGGGTGGACAGCGGGTTGGAGGCGGCCAGGGCGATCTCCGCCCCGCCCGCCTGCAGCGCCCCCATCAGCACGGCCGTCTCGGCCGTGACGTGCAGGCAGGCCGCGATCTTCAGCCCGGCGAGCGGCCGTTCGAGCGCGAACCGCTCGCCGATGGCGGTGAGCACCGGCATCGAGCGGGCGGCCCAGGAGATCTGCCGCTCGCCGCTTTCCCTCAGGTCCATGGCCTGCCGCAGCGGATCAGTAGCGGTAGTGGTCGGACTTGTACGGACCCTCGACGTGCACGCCGATGTAGGCGGCCTGCTCCTTGGTCAGCTCGGTGAGCTTGACGCCGAGCGCGTCGAGGTGCAGCCGCGCCACCTTCTCGTCGAGGTGCTTGGGCAGCGTGTAGACGCCGATCGGGTATTCGGCGGTCTTGGTGAACAGCTCGATCTGCGCGATCACCTGGTTGGTGAACGAGTTGGACATGACGAAGCTGGGGTGGCCGGTGGCGCAGCCCAGGTTCATCAGCCGGCCCTCGGCGAGCACGATGATCGAGTGGCCGTCCTCGAAGACCCACTCGTCGACCTGCGGCTTGATGTTGTTCTTCACGATGCCGGGCAGCTTGGCGAGGCCGGCCATGTCGATCTCGTTGTCGAAGTGGCCGATGTTGGAGACGATCGCCTGGTGCTTCATCTTCGCCATGTGCTCGGCGGTGATGATGTTGAAGTTGCCGGTGGCGGTCACGAAGATGTCGGCGATGCCGACGACGTCGTCCAGGGTGGTGACCTGGAAGCCGTCCATGGCGGCCTGGAGGGCGCAGATCGGGTCGATCTCGGTGACGATGACGCGGGCGCCCTGGCCGCGCAGCGCGTCGGCGCAGCCCTTGCCGACGTCGCCGTAGCCGCAGACGACCGCGACCTTGCCGCCGATGAGCACGTCGGTGGCGCGGTTGAGGCCGTCGATGACGGAGTGGCGGCAGCCGTACTTGTTGTCGAACTTCGACTTGGTGACCGAGTCGTTGACGTTGATGGCCGGGAAGAGGAGCTGGCCGTTCTTGTGCATCTCGTACAGGCGGTGCACGCCGGTGGTGGTCTCCTCCGTCACGCCCTTGATGCTCTCGGCGATGCGGGTCCACCGCTTGTCGGCGCCGACCGTGCGGGTGAGCAGGTCGACGATGACGTGCCACTCCTCCGGGTCGTCGGCCGTGGCGGGCGGGACGGCGCCGGCCTTCTCGTACTCGGCGCCCTTGTGCACGAGGAGCGTGGCGTCGCCGCCGTCGTCGAGGATCATGTTGGGGGCGTCACCGCCGGGCCAGGTGAGCGCCTGCTCGGTGCACCACCAGTATTCCTCCAGCGTCTCGCCCTTCCAGGCGAACACCGGGACGCCCTTCGGGTCCTCCGGGGTGCCGTCGGGGCCGACGACCACCGCGGCGGCGGCGTGGTCCTGGGTGGAGAAGATGTTGCAGCTCACCCAGCGGACCTCGGCGCCGAGGGCGACCAGCGTCTCGATGAGGACGGCGGTCTGGATCGTCATGTGCAGGGAGCCCATGATCTTCGCACCACGGAGGGGCTGGGAGGCCGCGTATTCCTTGCGGATCGCCATCAGGCCGGGCATCTCGTGCTCGGCGAGCCGGATCTCCTTGCGGCCGAAGTCGGCAAGTGAAAGGTCTGCGACCTTGAAGTCCATGGGTTTCCCCTCGCGCTGACGGTGATTGTCGCGAGAAGTCTAGGCGGCGCCGGGCAGCGGTCGCATCCACGGGACGTCGAAACTGACGTAAGAATGTAAGGATGCGCATCACGGAAGCGGCCAGGCGGCTCGGCATGTCCCCTCGAATGCTTCGCTACCGGGAGGCGCTCGGGCTGCTGCCACCCGTGCGTGAGCAGGGCGCGCACCGCCGCTTCGGGCCCGAGGAGCTGGCCGCGGTGGCGCAGGGGGTGGAGCTGGAGAAACGGTTCGACGTCTCGCCGGCCGAGCTGGCGTTCGCGCTGCGGGTGCTGAGCGAGCCCGCGGTGGCCGCCGCCGTACGCGACCTCGGGGTGCGGATCGGGCGCATCCAGGTGCCGCGCAGGGCCCTCGACTTCGAGAAGGAGAAGGCCCTGCGCCTGCTGCGCCCCGGCCGACGCCCCTCAGACAGGTGAGAGGCCGGGGCTCGGGTCGTGGCTCAGTTGGACGCCGGGGTGCGCAGCCGGTCGAGGTCGGGCTCCAGGTAGATGACCCGGGCGATCGGCTCCGCCTCGCGGATGCGCCGCTCGGCCTCGTCGATGCCGCGCGCCACCTCGGCCGCCGTGTCGTTGTGCTCGACCGCGATCTTCGCCGCCACCAGCAGCTCCTCCGGGCCGAGGTGCAGCGTGCGCATGTGGATGATCCGCTCCACCTCGGGCGCGCTCTCCAGCGCGGCGCGGATCCGGGTCTCCACCTCGGGCGAGGCGCCCTCGCCGACCAGCAGCGACTTGGTCTCCATGGCCAGCACGACCGCGATGATCGCCAGCAGCACGCCGATCATCATGGTGCCGACGCCGTCCCAGACGCCGTTGCCGGTGATCACCGCCATCGTCACGCCGAACAGCGCGAAGATGAGGCCGAGCAGCGCGCCGAGGTCCTCCAGCAGGATGACGGGCAGCTCGGGCGACTTCGACCGGCGGACGAACGCCACCCACGACTGCTTGCCGCGCACCGCGTTCGATTCCTTGATCGCGGTGCGGAACGAGAAACCCTCCGCGATGATCGCGAAGATGAGCACCCCGAAGGCCCAGATGGGCGACTCGACGTTCGTCGGGTGCGAGATCTTGTGCCAGCCCTCGTAGAGCGAGAAGGCCGCGCCGATCGTGAACAGCACCACCGCGACCACGAAGGCGTAGAAATAGCGCTCGCGGCCGTAGCCGAAGGGATGCTCCTTGGTGCTGGCCCGCGCCGCCCGCTTGCCGCCGATCAGCAGCAGCACCTGGTTGCCCGAGTCGGCGACGGAGTGGATGCCCTCCGCCAGCATCGACGATGATCCGGTGAACGCCGCCGCCACGAACTTGGCCACCGCGATGGCCAGGTTGGCGGTCAGGGCCGCAATGATCGCTTTTGTTCCGCCGCTCGCGCTCACCGGTCTTCTCCACTCCTAGTTGAGGCTTGGAGAGGATCCTATTGGGAGATTCTTGCCCTGAGTTCTGTGATCGCCGATACAGAGGTCGGATCGATGCCGTAGCCCAGCGCGAGATAGGCGCTGGCATAGTCGCCGAGCCCGATCAGCGAGGCCATCCGCTCCAGCGGATGCGCGCCCTCGGCGACCAGCTCGGTCACGGGCACGTCCCGGTCGCGGGCCAGCCGCAGCGCCGCCTCGCGCTGCCGCGTCACCTGGGGATGCTCCTCGACGTCACGCAGGACCACGAGCCGCAGGGTGCGCCCGGAGGTGTCGGCGAAGATGTCGCGCTCGGCCATCGGGCCGTCGAACACGGCCACCTGGTTGTGGCCCGCCTCGGGCAGCTCGCCGTAGATCGCCGGATATTTGGCGTTGGCGCCCAGCTGGCCGGTGAGCCGGGTGGCCGCCACGCGCGTGACCGCCGACGTGCCCCAGATCACCGGAACGCTCTCGGCGAGGTCCATCGCGAGCGACTTGCCGGGGTTGATGAAGGTGTCGCTGGACGGCCGGCACCGGTGCGCCATGTCCTCCAGCGACCCCGCCACCCGTTCGAACAGGCCGGGCTCGACGCTCACCAGCCGCAGCGCGGCGGCGGCCACGACGGTCGGGATCGCCAGCAGCCAGAGGTTGGCCCGTGACGGGCCGGTGACCGGCACCGCCACGTAGCTCGCCGACGCCTGCAGGGCGATCGCCTCCAGCGAGGAGCCCGCGGGCCCCACGCCGAGCAGCGTGCAGCCGCGCCGGACGGCCTGCATGGCCACCGACACGGTCTCCTCGGTGTCGCCCGAGCCGGACACGGCGATGACGAGATCGGTCGCGCCCACCCAGCCGGGGAGCTGGTAGGAGCGCAGGGTCACGATCGGCAGCGGCACACCTGAGCCGGCCACGGCCGCGAGCAGGTCACCCGCGATGCCCGAGCCGCCCATGCCCGCCACCACGACCGCTCGCGGCCGCCCGTGGGCGAGCAGCCGGTCGAGGTGAGCCTCGGCGGCCACGCGGGCGCCGGTGCGGACCTGCGCCGCGGACGCGGCGACCGCGGGCAGCATGCCGGAGGGGTCGGCCTCGCTCAGATGAGCCTGGTCGTCGAGCCGGTCCGGCTCCCAGGTCACGGCTTCCTGGCCTCGTCGACGAGCAGAACGGGGATGTCATCCCGGACGGGGTAGACCAGGCCGCAGCCGGTGCAGGCCAGCTCCTCGGACTCGGACTCGGCGCGCAGGGGCGCCTTGCACGCCGGACAGGCCAGGATCTCCAGCAGCCAGTCGTCGATCTTCACAAGTTCACCTATTCCGCTTTCCGTCACCAGCTTGACCGTAACACCACGGCGCGACCGTCAGGCGGGCTGAGCCGGCCCGGTCCTCGTCGGAGGATCAACCGACGGACACCGCGCCGTCGCGCCCTTCTCGCGCGAGGAAGTCTGCCACGAACTCCGCGGTCTGCTCCCAGCCCTCGACGGCCACGCACTCCACGCCCATCAGCTTGACGGGGTAGTCGTTGCCGCCCTCGTCGAGCCGGTCGCCGACGAACAAGACGTCGTCGATCGACAGGTCGAGGGCTTCGAGCAGGCGGCCGATGCCGTACGCCTTGTCGACGCCCTGCCGGGTGATGTCGACCGACGTCGAGCCGCCGCCGCGGACCTCCAGGTCCGGCAACTGCTCGGAGACCCGCGCGCACAGCAGGCGGCGCTTGGCGCCGTCGGGGTCCCAGGCGTATTTCGCCTGCGGCGGGGCCTGCTGCCCGAGAGCCGAGAAGGTGATCTGGCTGCCGCGGTCCTCGATGATGTCGCCCCAGGTGTCGTCGCTCCAGAGGCCGAGCTCCTTGGCGGACCGGGTGAGCACCTCGATGATCTCCGCCTTCTCGGCCTCGGCGAAGTCCTCGGCGTAGACCAGGGACCAGTCGCCGTCCTTCCAGCGGTAGTAGCGCGTGCCGCAGGTCGGCATGAGGTGCAGCCGGGCACGCTGACCGTCGTCGATGGGAAGGTGGCGCAGCACCTGGGTCTGGAACTGGGCGAACTGCCCGCCGGAGATCACGCAGACCTCGACGGCGTCGAGCAGCCGCGCCAGGAGGGCGGCCATCCGCTCGTCGATCTGGGACTTGGACACCGCCAGTGTGTCGTCCAGGTCGAAGGCGACCAGGGAGAACGTGCGATTAATCGGAACTCCTACGATTCGACCGTGGACACGACCTTCGACCCTACCGGCCGACAGTGAAGAGCGCGTCTCACCTTTCGCGGTTGGGTTGAGCCGAGCGGAGGATGCGCAGGTGGCCCCGCCGGCCGACCTCGACGCCGTCGCCGACCGGCTCGCCGCTGCCAGGGCGGGCCGGGCGCGCGGCCTCCCTGACGGCGTTGGCCAGGGCTTCGAGGTCGTCAGAGCTGGGTGAGGCGCCGTCCGTGGGCAGCCGCACCACCTCCCAGCCGCGAGGAGCGGTCAGCCGTTCGGCGTGTTCGGCGCACAGGTCGTAGCAGTGTGGCTCCGCGTACGTCGCCAGGGGGCCGAGAACAGCGGTCGAGTCGGCGTATACGTACGTGAGCGTGAAGACGGCAGGCTGGCTGCAGGCGGTGCGGGAACAGCGGCGGACGGGGCTCACGGAGGGACCGTATCTGGTAAGAGTGCGAGGCGCCACTATCTGAGCGCTCTTAACGAGCGTGTCGCCACAATTCGGACACCTGTCTCAGCCTTTCCACCCACATGCCCCGATGACGTACCCCGGACCACCTGCCGGGATCGCCGGACGACGTCGGCTGGGGGCGTACGAAAGGATCACCACCGGGCTACCCACCTGGGCGCGTCCGCGCCCCGTCGTACGGTGATCGGGTGGATCGTCCCCGTACACTTGCCGTGTGACACCACGGCGCGGTCCCAGACGGCGCGATCGCCACGGTCGCGGGCTTCGCGGCCCGCTCGCCCCCTCGCATGTTCCCATGGCCAGGTCGCGCAGCGAGCGCTTCGACGACCTCGTGCTCGACGCCGTCGACCGGCTGCGTCCCCGCTGGGAGCGGCAGCTCTCGGCGGTGGAGTTCGCGGTCGAGGAGGTGCCGCCGCTCAGCGAGCTGGACGACGGGCCGCGCCTGACCTCCGACCCGATCCCGTTCGGCCGCGCCGACGCCGCCAGCGGCCAGAACCCGGCGGCGGTGGTCGTCTACCGCCGCCCGCTGGAGGCCAGGGCGCGCGACCGCGACACGCTCGGCGCGATGGTCCACGACACCGTGGTGGAGCAGGTCGCCACGCTGCTCGGCCTCTCCCCCGAGACCGTCGACCCCGGCTACGACGACCGCCGCTGACCTCACGGGGCGACCACGCGCGCGGTGTCCGTGAGCGGGGGCAGCAGGGTCCACACCCGCGCGGGGGCCAGCGGCTGGACGGTGAGCATGAGCCCGTCCTGCAGACGTTCCTCCAGCACCCGGCCGCCGTAGACCTCCCCGGCCACCGGGGTCACCACGATCGCGAAGTCGCCGCGCGCCTTGAGCCGGACGCTCCGGGTGCGGTTCGCGGGCACGTCCACGTCGAACGGCGGCTCGGCCGCCCCCTTGCCCGGCACCACCTGGACCCGTACCTTGCCCGCCGCGCCGCCGACCGCCGTGAGCACCAGGCGGGAGCCGGCGCCGTTGCGGGCCACCGCGCTGCCCAGCTCCAGTGACGGCGTGCCGGCGGTGAAGGCGACGTCCTGGTGCTGACCGGTGCCGGTCATGGCCACGCCGGCCACGATCGGCACGTTCGAGGTGAGGACGAGGGCCGCGGACGAGGCGCCGAGCCCGGTGGTGACGTCCGCGGAGACGACGCCGCCGGCCGGCACGTCGAGCGTCTCGCGACCGCGCATCGCGTACTCGGCGTCCTCGCCGACCGCGCGCACCCGCACCACCGCGTCCGTCTCGCCGGGGGTGGCGACGAGGAGCTGCCGGCCTCCGCCGCCGCCCGGGATGCCGGGCACGACCACGCGGGTGGCGGGCATGGCCGCGGCGGGCAGCCAGTCGACGCCGCCGCTCTCCAGGACGGCGCGGGCCGAGACGGCGACCCGGCCGAGGATCGTGGTGACGCTGACAGCCGTGATCTCGGCCGACGGCGCGAGCGTACGCAGGTCGATCGCGCGCTCCCGGCCCGGCGGCACCTCGAGCCCCACGCCCTTGTCACCGGAGACCGGGCCCTCGGGGGCGTGCACCTGCACGTCCACCAGGGCGGGGGCCTTGTCGGCGTTGGCCAGGCGGAGGACGACGTTCGCCTCGGCGGGCCCGGGACCGAGGAGCCAGGTGACCGGGGCGGGCTCGGTGCAGCGCACGCCGGCCAGGCCGCGGTCCGCGCCGCCGGTCACGCGTACGGTGTAGCCGGCCTCCAGCGCGCCCGGCCCGTCGGTCACGTACGGCGCGCCGCTCTTCATGGTCTCGTACGTCAGCGAACCGGGCAGGTAGACGCCGACCTTCTCCCTCTTCGTCCCGGGACAGACGGCGGTGACCGACTCGACCGGCACCTTGCGCGGGGCGGCGGAGGCCGGGGCCGCCGGGACGGGGCGGGTGATCCAGGCGATTCCGAACAGGGCCGCGAGCACGACGGTCACCACCGCGAGGAGGCCGTACCTGTTCTCGACGAAGGTCCTCATCACGCCCTCGCCGCCAGGAGGGGCGCGGCGGGCACGGGCTCGGCGGGCGCCTCCTGCGGGCTCTCGCGCCGCCCGGGCGCGGCGAGGACCACCATGACCAGCACCATCACGCCCTGCGCCCACAGCCACGGCCGGTGCAGGACGCTGTCCGGCTTGACCGGCACGCGGGTGACCGGCTCGGCCAGCCGCCACAGGCCGCCGGCCTCCGACAGGCTCAGGCGTTCCAGTGAGGGCTGCGAGTCGAGCGTCCTCGCGAGCCCCGGCGGCACGGGCGGAGCCACCGCGACCATGGCGATGCCCTGCTGGGCCAGGGTGGCCGCGTCGCCGCCGCGCCCGCCGATCAGCCCTTGGGCGGCGGTGGCCACGCGGGCGGCGGCCTCGGCGGGCACGGGCAGCTCGGCCTCGCCGAGCAGCGGCGTACGGCCGTGCAGCACGGTGAAGGCGGCGCCCTTGACCACGAGGGTGCGCTCGCCGTTCTGGCTGCGGGCGGCGGCGAGTGCGGGCAGCACGTAGGGGGCGTCACCGGTGAGCGGGCCGCGTACGCCGGTGGCCACCCACCAGCCGGCGGCCAGCAGCGGCGTGCTGAAGGCCACCGCCACGACCGCGGTCGCGCCGAGCCGCTGGAGGCCGCCGCCGGCGCGCAGCTCGGCCAGGCGGTGCGCGGTCAGGGCGACGAGCACGACGAGCCCGGTGCCGGCGAACGCGAGCGGCACTCCCGGCCAGGCCCGCGCCCCTTCGATCTCGATGCGGCTGACCAGGATCGCGACCAGCGTCCCGTACAGCGCGACGCCCCAGCCGATGGCGACGATCGTCCGCTGGCGGCGCATGAGCAGCGCGGCCAGCGCCGTCACGAGCAGGCCCGCGGTCACCCAGAAGGGCGGCAGTCCCGGCCCTCCGGGGGCGAGCGCGAGCAGCGACTCGGGCGCGAGGGCGGGATCGACCAGGGCGGGGTCGTGCAGCCCGGCCTCCCGCAGGATCCGGCCCGGCTCCGTCACGAGCCCGGCCAGCCAGGGGAACAGCAGCGCCACCGGCACGAGCAGCGCGATGGCGACGGACGTCACCGCGCCGCGCGGCCGCCGCACCGCGAGCGCGGCCCCGCCGAGCAGCGCGACCATCGGGTACGCCAGCGGCACGAACGCCGTACCGACCGCCAGCAGCAGCCCGAGCGCCCAGGCGGCGCGGCGGGCGCGGCGCGGCTCGGCGGACAGCAGGGTCGTGCCGAGCGAGGCGTAGACCGGCACCAGCACGAACACCACGGCCGTGCCCAGCCGCCCGGCCGCGATGGCGCCGGTCGCGACGGGCAGCAGCGCGTACGTGCCGGCCGCCCACGCCCGCGCCGGCACCGCCGGGACGACGTGCCTGGTGGCGAGGTACGCGGTGGCCCCGGCCAGCGGCACCGAGCCGAGCAGCAGCACCGACACGGCCAGCCAGGTCTTGCCGAGCGCCAGCGTGGACAGGGCCGCGACGACCGCCACGTAGGGCGGGGCCCAGGCGTCGGAGCCGAGCCCGACGCCGTCGTGGAAGCCTTCGGTGTAGAACGCCCACAGATCGCCCGCACCGCCGGTGACCGGCACCAACGCTCCCCCGCCGAGCCGGTCGCCGAGCAGCAGGGAACGTTCGGCGACCAGCGAGACGGCGGCCAGCGCGAGCATGAGGACGACGCCGGGCCTGGACAGGAACCGTTTGACCGCGCCGCCGTCGTCGGGCACGAGCGCCTGTTCCTCGTCCTCCCCCGAGGAGGGGGCGGCGTGGTGGTGGCGGCCGGAGGCGTCCACGGGCGCTCCGCCGGCGAGGAAGCTCTGCACCATGTCGACCAGCCGGCGGTAGGCCGCACCCGGCGGGGTCATTAACCGCTTTACGCGTATATATCCCTTCTTGCGGCCGTAGCGGCGGTCGCGGCGCGCCCGCATCAGCCGGAACGGATGCACCAGCACCGACCCCATCGCGACCAGCTCGTCCAGCGCGTTCGCCGGCTGCTTGCCCACGATGAACAGCAACGTGCGGAAGGCCGAGCCGAGCACGTTCCGCAGCAGTGCCCAGAGCATCGCGCGGAACGGCAGGTTCGCCATGACCACGAAGATCGCGTTACGCCGGTCGAGCCGGCGGGGATGGTCGCCGCTCACCGTGATGCGCCGCCGCCGGCGGGCCGCCGCCTCCGCGTGCCAGGCCACGGCCGAGGTCGTGACGAGCACCTTGTGCCCGGCGTTGCGAATCCGCCAGCACAGGTCGAGGTCGTCGCGGAACAACGGCAGGAACGGGTCGAGCCCGCCCACCGTCTCCCACACGTCGCGGCGGACCAGCATCCCGGCCGTGGAGACCGACATGACCTCGCGTACGCCGTCGTGCTGTCCCTGGTCGAACTCGTGCGGCTCCAGCCCGGTGTCCCTGCGCCCGGTACGGCCGACCGTCACGCCCACCTCCAGCAGGCGGCGGCGGTCGAGCCAGTCACGCAGCTTGGGGCCGATCACCGCGGCCTTCGGCTCCTGCCCGGCCACGGCGAGCAGGGCCTCCAGAGCCCACCGGTCGGGGGCGCAGTCGTCGTGGAGCAGCCAGATCCACTCGTCGGGGCCTGCGGAGGGAAGGCGGCCGAGCGCCTCGGCGACCGACTCGGCGAAGGCGGCGGAACGGGGCAGGGAGATCACGTTGCCACGGCCGAGCGCCTGGACCAGCAGGTCGGCCGAGCCGTCCCTGCTGCCGTTGTCGACGCCGATCACGCGGTCGGGCCTGCGGCTCTGGCTCACCAGCGCCCGCAGCGTCTCCCCCAGCCAGCGCCCGCCGTCGTGCGCGACGACGACCACGGTGACGTAGGGACGGGACATGTGCAGGTGACTCCTGGGGGGTTGATCAGGCGCGCCCACCTTACATGCCCAAGCAGTCAGAAAACGCGAAAAAGGGTCACGTGGGCAGACCCACGTGACCCTTCCTCCTCTATGTCAAACGGCCTGGCGCTTGATCCGTCTGCGCTCCCGTTCGGACAGCCCACCCCAGATGCCGAACCGCTCATCGTGCTCGAGTGCGTACTCCAAACACTCCGCACGGACCTCGCACGATCGGCAGACCTTCTTGGCCTCTCGGGTGGAGCCGCCCTTCTCAGGGAAGAACGCCTCCGGATCGGTCTGCGCGCACAACGCACGCTCCTGCCAGCCAAGTTCTTCAGCGTCAAGCTGATCCTGTGCGATGACCGGATCGGTCACTGCACACCTCCCTGCCGCCCGCCCGCAATGGAGCCCCCCATGAACGCCTTCCTTATTACCCACCCACGGGAAGGCATAACAACATGGCTGTAATTACACGCGCGTGCGCTGTCCGGCGTCAAGCGGCATGCAGGTATCCGGGGAAAGACCAGATCTCGCCCCGGTGTGCTTGGCATGTGATGTTCTCGCCCGGACGAACCCGCCTGAAACATGGGCTCGCCAGGGGTCGTTCAACCTGTCAGCGGTCCGAACCGTACCAGGGCGGTATAGACACCCGCCCGTGGCCCACCTTCTCTCTAGCCGTCCATTGCCGGTTCGTTACCTGCGTGGCTCGTTGGGGGTGTATATGGCAGTCGGGTTGATCGGGTCGTCTCCAGGACGGCCCTGGTCACCGAGGGCGTCGCCGCGCAGCGCCGACTGGTCGAGCCGCATCGTCGACTCGCTCTGGCCCTCGTTCCACGCGGGGGCGGCGGGAGCCGCCGGGGCCTGGTGGGCCGGCTGGTACGGGCGCGGCTCGTAGCCGCCCGGCTGCTGCGGCTGCTGCTGCGGGTGGCCGAAGGGGGTCTCGTAGGCGCGCGACTGGTACGTCTCCGCCTGCTGGTAGGCGTCGAGGAGCTGCTGGGAGCGCGGGTCCACGGGCAGATCGGGCTCCTGGTACGCCGGCGCACCGGGAGCTCCGGTCGCGGCGAACTCGGCGCCGGAGTAGCCGGTGAGGGGGCTGCCGCCCTGCTGCGGCTGGTCGAACGCGTTCTGGCCGTAGTACGGCTGCTGCTGCTGCGGCGGCTGGAACGAGACGTTCGGGGAGGTCTCACCCGTCGGGTAGGACTGGTCGGCCGGGGTGGCGAAGGAGTCCGGGGGCGCGTACGGGTTGGGGCTCTGGTGGCCGTACAGGGTGGGCTGGCTGTCCGCGGGGACGTACGGGGCGGGCTGGTACTCGACGGGGGGCGGGGTGTTGTAGTCGGGGGACGGCGCGGGGGTGGCGTAGTCCGGGAGGGAGTGGGCGGGGGCGGCCGGGCGGTCGACGGTGGGAGCCGTGTCCGCGGGCGCGTAGGAGTGCTGCCCGAACAGCTGCTGGTCCTGGCCGCCGAAGGGCTGCTGGTCCTGGCCGAAGGGCTGCGGCTGGCTCTGGGGGAACGGCTGCGGGTCCTGGGCGAAGCCGGGGTTGGTGCCGTATCCGCTGCCGTCCTGGGCGCCGAGGCCCTGCGGGGGCGCGTAGGGCGAGTCCGCGACCTGGCCGCCGAAGCCCTGATGGGGCTGCTGGTCGGCCGGGGCGGCCGGGAGGGCTCCCCGCACCTGGGGGTACGCCTGGTCGGCGGCCTGCTGCGGTTGGGGGGCGTAGGCGGGCTGCTGGGGGTCGGCGGGCGGGGCGTACTGGCCGGGCGCGGAGTGCTGACCGGACAGCGGCTGGGGCTGGGGCGACAGCGGCTGGGGCTGGCCCGGCACGGGGTGCTGCCCGGACGGCGGCTGCTGGCCGTAGGCGGGCAGGTGCTCGGGCTGGCCGGGGAGGGGCTGGCCGGGCATCGGCTGCTGGCCGGAGAGCGGCTGGCGGCCGTAGGCGGGCAGGGCCTCCGGCTGACCCGGCACGGGCTGCCCCGGGACCGGCTGCTGGCCGGGAAGGAACTGCGGGCCGGGGACGGGCTGCTGCCCCGTCGGGGGCTGCTGGCCATAACCGGCGGCAGGCTGCTCGTGCTGCGCCGCGACAGGCTGCTGCCCGTAGCCGGGAACGGGCTGATCCTGGGGACCGTAGCCAGGGGTGGGCTGATCCTGCGGGCCATAGCCGGGGGCGGGCTGGTCCTGCTGCGGGCCATAACCGAGGGCAGGCTGGTCCTGGGGACCGTAGCCGGGGGTGGGCTGATCCTGCGGGCCGTAGCCGGGAACAGGCTGATCCTGGGGACCGTAGCCGGGGGTGGGCTGATCCTGCGGGCCGTAGCCCGGGGCCGGCGGGTCCTGGGGGGCGGGGTGCTGGCCGGGTGCGAGCTGGGGGGCCGGGGGCTGCTGGCCGTAGCCGGCCTGCTGGGGCTGGCCGAACTGCTGGTCCTGCTGCGCGAACGGCTGGTCCTGCTGACCGAACGCCTGATCCGGGCGGCCGAACGACTGGTCCTGCGGGCCGAACCCCTGATCCTGCGGGCCGAACGACTGGTCCTGCGGGCCACCGAAACCAGGCTGGGGCTGGCCGAAATGGCCCTGGTAGACCGGTGCGACCGGCCGCGCGGGCAGCACCTGCGGGACGAGGTACACGAGCGCCACCCCCGTCAACGCCAGCCGGGGCACCCCGAGGAGCACGAACTCGACGGTCGGCCGGGCGCCGTCACCGGCGAACAGCCCGAGCAGCAGCGCCAGCATCCCGAACAGGGAGGCGAGCAGCAGCCCGACGGCCGCCCCGTACGTGATCGCCTTGGCCTTGTCCGACGGCGTGCCGATCTTGGTGACGAGGAGCACCGCCCCGAGCAGCAGCGCGGTCACGACCGGGTCGGTGAGTCCGAAGAAGTTCGAGGCCGCGCGACCGGTGAAGGACGAGCCGGACGACGAGCCGATGAGGAGGTGCCCGATCGCCAGCAGCACGCTCGTCAGTCCGGCGACGAGCATGATCCAGGCGGCCGGCTCCCGCAGCCGCGTGACGTCAATTTTGCTCACAACTAACCCCCAACGGACCCTTTGGCCCGAAGGGAGTTTGCCACATTACCCCGTCAAACGTCGGGCGTCCCAGCAACCCCACACATCTCAATTCGGCCTATACCTGCAAGTACACGGTTGCAGCCGGTGAGAATCCACCCCCTCGGCCCGGGCCTGCCGACGACCGGTGAAAGGCCGGTGAAAGGCCAGTGGAAGACTGAGGGACATGCACATCGTGTCACTCGCCGGCGGCATCGGCGGCGCCCGTTTCCTGCGCGGTCTGCGCGCGACCGAGCCGGACGCCACGATCACCGTGATCGGCAACACCGGTGACGACATCACGCTGTTCGGGCTGCGGGTCTGCCCCGACCTCGACACCGTGATGTACACCCTGGGCGGCGGCATCGACGAGGAGCAGGGCTGGGGCCGGGCCAAGGAGTCCCACGTCGTCAAGGAGGAGCTGGCCGCGTACGGCGTGGAGCCGCAGTGGTTCGGCCTCGGCGACCGCGACTTCGCCACCCACATCGTCCGCTCGCAGATGCTGGAGGCCGGCTACCCGCTCTCGCAGATCACCGAGGCGCTGTGCACGCGCTGGCAGCCTGGCGTGCGCCTGCTGCCGATGACCGACGACCGCTGCGAGACCCACGTGGTGATCGAGGACGAGCGCGGCAAGCGCGCCGTGCACTTCCAGGAGTGGTGGGTACGGCTGCGCGCCTCGGTGCCCGCGCAGTCGTTCGCGCTGGTGGGGGTCGACCAGGCGAAGCCGGCGCCGGGCGTGCTCGACGCGATCCGGCAGGCCGACGTGGTGATCCTGCCGCCGTCCAACCCGGTCGTGAGCATCGGCACCATCCTCCAGGTCCCGGGGATCCGCGAGGCGCTGCTGCCCAAGACCGTCGTCGGGGTGTCGCCGATCATCGGTGGAGCGCCGGTGCGCGGCATGGCCGACGCCTGCCTGACCGCCATCGGCGTGGAGACGACCGCGCAGGCCGTGCTGGACCTCTACGGCTCCGACCTGATCGACGGCTGGCTCGTGGCCGAGGAGGACGCCGGGGTGGCGCTCGACGGCGTACGGGTCGTGTCCCGTCCCATCCTCATGCACGACGCCGAGGCCGCGGCCGGCATCGCCCGCACCGCTCTCGACCTGGCCCTGGAGCTCTCTCGATGACCACGACCCCCCAGCAGCCCCCCACCGTCGAGGTGATCGCCGTCCAGGGCATCGGCGAGGTACGCGAGGGCGACGACCTGGCGGCCCTGCTGTCAAGCGCCCCTGTGCGCGACGGCGACATCGTCGTGGTCACCTCCAAGATCGTGAGCAAGGCCGAGGGCCGCGTCCGCCGCGCCCCCGACCGCTCCCAGGCCATCGCCGACGAGACCGAGCGCGTGGTCGCCCGGCGCGGCGACACCGTGATCTCCCAGACCCGGCACGGCTTCGTGATGGCCGCCGCCGGGGTCGACGCCTCCAACACCGAGCCGGGCACCGTCCTGCTCCTGCCCGAGGACCCGGACGCCTCGGCCCGGCGCATCCGGGCGGGCCTCGCGGAGCGGACCGGGGTGCGGGCAGGGGTGATCGTCTCCGACACGTTCGGGCGGCCGTGGCGCAACGGGCTGACCGACGTGGCGATCGGCGCGGCGGGCATGCGCCCGCTCGACGACTTCCGCGGCCGTTCCGACGCCTACGGCAACGAGCTGAGCGCGACCGTGACGGCGCTGGCCGACGAGATCGCCGGCGCGGCCGAGCTGGTCAAGGGCAAGCTGGACGGGGTGCCGGTGGCGATCGTCCGCGGGCTCGCCCACCTGGTGACCGACGACGAAGGCCCCGGGGTCGCGCCGCTGGTGCGCCCGGCCGACGAGGACCTGTTCCGCTACGGCTCGCGGGACGTCGTCTTCGCCCGCCGTACGATCAGGGAGTTCTCCGGCGAGCCCGTCGATCCGCAGGCCGTGCGCCGGGCGGTGGCGGCGGGCATCGCCGCGCCCGCGCCGCACCACACCACGCCGTGGCGGTTCGTGCTGGTCGAGTCGCCCGAGACGCGTACGAAGCTGCTCGACGCGATGCGCGAGGCGTGGATCGCCGACCTCCGGGGCGATGGTTTCAGCGAGGAGTCGATCGCCAAGCGGGTGCGCCGGGGCGACGTGCTGCGCAACGCGCCCTACCTGGTGGTGCCGTGCCTGGTGATGGAGGGCTCGCACACCTACCGCGACGAGCGGCGCAACGCGGCCGAGCGGGAGATGTTCGTGGTGGCGACCGGCGCCGGGGTGGAGAACTTCCTCATCCAGCTCGCCGTCGAGGGGCTGGGCTCGGCGTGGGTGTCGTCCACGATGTTCTGCCGGCCGGTGGTGCGCGAGGTGCTCGACCTGCCCGCCGCGTGGGACCCGATGGGCTGCGTGGCCGTGGGGCACGCCGCCGCGCCGCCGCGCGACCGGGCGCCGCGCGATCCGGCCGACTTCATCGTGACGCGCTGACCTGGCCGTACTGACCGGAGCATCCACGGCCGGTCAGCCGGACCATTTACCGTTAGGAAACTTTCCTTTACATTTGGAGCATCCCCCCATGTAAAGGAGCCGCTTCCATGCGAAGGATGCTCACGTTGATCGCCGTGGCGGCGATGGCCATCGCCGCCACGGTCTTCAACACCGGCCCCGCCCTGGCCCACGGCTACGTCAACTCGCCGCCCAGCCGGCAGGCCAACTGCGCCCAGGGCAAGGTGCCCGACTGCGGCAACATCGTCTACGAGCCGCAGAGCGTCGAGGGTCCGAAGGGCCTGCGCACCTGCAACGCCAACCTGGGGCAGTTCGCCCAGCTCAACGACGACAGCAAGCCCTGGCCGGTGGCGTCGGTGGGCACCACGGTGACCTTCACCTGGACGTTCACCGCCCGGCACGCGACCGCCAACTACCAGTACTACATCGGCAACACCAAGGTCGCCGAGTTCAGCGGCAACAACCAGCAGCCGCCCGCGACGGTCTCGCACACCGTGAACCTGTCCGGCTTCACCGGCCGCCAGAAGGTCCTGGCGATCTGGAACATCTCCGACACCGCCAACGCCTTCTACTCCTGCATCGACCTGCAGGTCGGCGGGGGCGGCAACCCGAACCCGACCCCGACCGCCACCCCCACCGTGACCCGGACGCCCACCCCGACGGCGACGCCGACCACCACCGCCCCCTCGGGCACGTGGCGCGCGGGCGTCGCGTACGCGGTCGGCAACACGGTGACCTACAACGGCGTCACCTACCGGTGCGTCCAGGCCCACACCTCGCTCGCCGGCTGGGAGCCGCCGAACGTGCCGGCGCTCTGGCAGCGCGCGTGACCCACTGAGCGGGAAGGGGACGCTCCGCCGGGGGCGTCCCCTTTCTCATGCGGCCGGCTTGCAGGTGGGGTGGCACAGGCGGCGGGCCAGCGCCGCGAGGAAGACGTCGATGATCTCGTCCGGCCGCTGCGCCTCGTGCAGGGAGCCGTTCGTGGCGGCGGTGATCTGGCCGAGCGCCGCGCGGTCCACGCCGGAGCCGAAGGCGATGACGATGATCTGCACCGGCCGGTCGGGCCGCCACTCGCGGCGCAGCGTGTCCACCAGCCGCTCGCGGCTGATGCCCTTGCCGTCGTCCTTGCCCGCCGTGATCACCAGCAGCGTGTTGTTCATCTCCTCGCGGTACTCGCCGCTCACCCGGCGGAAGCCGCTGAGCACGGCGTCGTAGAGCGAGCTCGCCCGCGTGGGATGGGCGGTGATGCTGGCGGTGGCCTCCTCCAGGCGGCTGCGCCGGACGACCTGCCCGCGCTCCGGCTCGTTGATCGGCCCGAGCCCGACCAGCTCCCGGTAGCCCTTCACCTGGCCCAGCCCGCCCGCGAACTCCCACAGCCCCATGTGCGTGGACACCGGGAAGAGCTGGAGCCCGATCCTGGCGGCCTCCAGCGCCACCTGCACGCGGGTGCTGCCCTTCAGCGGCTCGGCCATGTGCTTGCTGGTGTCGGCCAGCACCAGGATGTTGGTGGGCGGGGCGAGCCGGCTCCAGGCCCGCAGCGCCTCGTCGATGTCCTGCGGCGTGACGGACGTGCGCACCTTGGGGGCGGCGGTGGGGAGCAGCGGCCCCGGCGAGAGCGGCCCCTCCTTGCCGTCGCCCGACCGGAACCCGGCCCGCCGGACGATCTGCTGCGCCTCCGGCCCCGTCAGCCAGTCGGCGAACGCGGTGGACGCCTCGGCCGCGACCGGGTCGGTGGCGGTGACGACGTAGGGGTAGTCGAGGTCGATGGTCCCCTCGCGCGGGTGCAGCGCCACGACCGGGTCGGCGGAGGGCCGCTGGTTGTGGTTCCACACCGACTGCTCCGGCACGATGACCACCGGCCGCTGCCAGAACGTACGGTCATCCACGGCCGCCAGCATGCTGCGGTAGTCGGGGGCCGACCCCGCCTGCGCCCAGCGGACGAACGCGGTCAGCGCCTTGTCGGCCTCAGGCCCGGTGCCGACCACGTCGCGAGCGGCGGCCACGGTGGCGATGCCCGCCCCGGCCAGCGAGGGGTCGGGCACGCGTACGACGTCGGGCTCGTCGTCCGTCGGCGTCAGCCGCCCGCGCGCGGTGGACGGGAAGACCATCCGCCAGTTCATCTCGGTGTTGCCCACGGAGAAGCGCCGCGCCAGCGACTGCCGCGTGGCGAACACCAGCGGCGAGGTCGCGACGACGCTCTCCCCGGACGGCAGCGAGCTGGCCCCCTGCTGGCGGGCCAGCCGGATCCAGGCCGAGGAGTCGGCGATCCACCCGTCGGGCCGCTCGCGCAGCACGCCCGCGCGGTCGCCGATGAGCGTGCGCAGGACGGTGGCCGGCGGCTGCTCGGTCACCTGGACGAGCACGCACCGGCCGCCCACGGACGCCTTGGTGTCGTTGAACCGCCCGGCCGCCTCCATGACGGCGGGCGCGACGTCCACCGCCGCCGCGACGCTGACCAGAACGGGCTCCCGCGTGGAGCACAGCGCGCCCGCGCCGCCGAACACCACGGTCAGCGAGGCGACGACGATGGCCACGGCCGCGAGCCCGGCCAGCAGACCACGCCGTAACGCCTTCTTGCGCCGCTGCTCGGTGGAGAGCGCGGCGCGATGCCGACCCAACCGCACGTGCCGATTCTGTCAGGGTCCCGCAGTCAGGGCGCAACCCGTTGTTAGAACAAGTTACAACTAAGCGAGCGGCAGCACCCGCCGCACGCTCTGGCACACGCCGTCGCTCGCCGCCGAGGCGGCCAGCCGCTCCGCCGACGGGACGCCGTACTCGGTGGTGCGCTGGCGGGCCGGCCGCCCGGTGACCTCGACCATGGCGTGCAGCTCGCTGATGGTCTTGTACGAGCCGTTCTCCGAGCCCGCCATGCGGCTGATGGTCTCCTCCATGAGCGTGCCGCCGAGGTCGTTCACGCCGCCCTGGAGCACCTGCCGGCACAGGTCGTCCTGGAGCTTCACCCACGAGCACTGGATGTTGCCGATCGCGCCGTGCAGCAGGATCCTGGCCAGGGCGTGCACGGCCCGGTTCTCGCGCGCCGTGGGGCCGGGGCGGGCGATGCCGGCCAGGTAGATCGGCGCGCTCGTGTGCACGAACGGCAGCAGCACGAACTCCGAGAACCCGCCGGTCTCCTCCTGCAGCCGCCGGATCAGCTTGATGTGCCTGACCCAGTGCAGGTGGTTGTCCACGTGGCCGTACATCATCGTGGACGTGGTCGGGATGCCCACCTTGTGTGCCGTGGTGATGACGTCGATCCACTCCTTCGCCGGCAGCTTGCCCTTGGTGAGGACCCAGCGCACGTCGTCGTCCAGGATCTCGGCCGCCGTGCCCGGCAGCGAGTCCACCCCGGCCTCCTTGGCGGCCTCCAGCCACTCCCGTACGGACAGGTTCGTCCGGGACGCCCCGTTGATGACCTCCATCGGCGAGAAGGCGTGCACGTGCATGTCCGGCGTGCGCGCCTTCACCGCCCTCGCGATGTCGAAGTACGCGGTCCCCGGAAGGTCGGGGTGGATGCCGCCCTGCATGCACACCTCGGTCGCGCCGGCCTCCCACGCCTCCTGCGCCCGGTCGGCCACCTGGTCCAGGCTCAGCGTGTACGCGTCCGCGTCCGTGCGCCGCTGCGCGAACGCGCAGAACCGGCAGCCGGTGTAGCAGACGTTCGTGAAGTTGATGTTCCTGTTGACCACGTAGGTGACGTCGTCGCCGGCCGCCTGCCGCCGCAGGTCGTCGGCGATGGCGGCCAGTTCCTCCAGCGCCTCCCCGTCCGCGCCGAGCAGCGCCACGGCCTCGTCGTCGGTGAGCCCGGCCGGGTCGGCCGCGGCCCTGCGCAGCGCCTGACGCACGTCGCCCGGCGTCGTGGGCGTCGCCGTGCCGAGGCGGTCCTTCAGCGCCTCCCAGTCGCCGTAGACGTGGTCGAAGTCGGCGCGCCGGTCGTGCGTGCGCCCGTCGGTGTCCACCTCGACGTGCAGGTCCACCCGCCCGGCCGGGACGAAGCCGCCGTCCGGCTCCTGCCACGGACGGCCTTCGAGCACGGCGTCCTCGCGGGCCAGGCCGGTCGCCGGGTCGGCGAGCGCGGCCACGTGGGCGGACAGGCGCGGGTCCAGCCAGGGCTCGCCGGCCAGCACGTACTCGGGGTAGATGGTCAGGCGCTCGCGCAGCGCGAACCCGGCGGCGGCGGTGCGGGCCGCCAGCTCGTCGATCTGCGGCCAAGGCCGCTCGGGGTTGACGTGGTCGGGGGTGAGCGGGGAGACGCCGCCCCAGTCGTCGATGCCGGCGCGGAGCATGAGCGCGTACTCGGCGTCCACCAGGTTCGGCGGGGCCTGGACGCGGGCCTTCGGGCCGAGCACCAGGCGTGTGACGGCGATGGTGGCGGCCAGTTCCTGAAGGTCGGCGTCCGGCATGCCGCGCATGGCGGTGTCCGGCTTGGCGCGGAAGTTCTGGACAATGACCTCCTGGACGCCGCCGTACTCGCGGGCCACCCGCCGGATCGCGAAGATCGACTCGGCCCGGTCCTGGACGGTCTCCCCGATCCCGATGAGGATGCCGGTGGTGAACGGCACATTGCTCCGCCCGGCGTCCTCCAGCACCCGCAGCCGCACCGCCGGGTCCTTGTCCGGCGAGCCGTAGTGGGGCTGCCCCTTCTCCTCGAACAGCCGCCGCGACGTCGTCTCCAGCATCATCCCCATGGACGGCGCGACGGGCTTGAGCCGCTGGAGGTCCCGCCAGCTCATCACCCCGGGGTTGAGGTGCGGCAGCAGCCCGGTCTCCTCCAGCACCCTGATCGCCATGGCCCGCACGTACGACAGCGTGTCGTCGTAGCCGTGCGCGTCCAGCCACTCGCGGGCCTGGTGCCAGCGGTCCTCCGGCCGGTCCCCCAGCGTGAACAACGCCTCCTTGCATCCCATCGCCGCGCCCTGCCGGGCGATCTCCAGCACCTCGTCCGGGCTCAGGAAGGGCGAGTCGAGCTTGTGCGGCGCGGTGGCGAACGTGCAGTAGCCGCACCGGTCCCGGCACAACCTGGTCAGCGGGATGAACACCTTCCTGCTGTAGGTGACCACCCCTGGCCGGCCGGCGGACTCCAGGCCCGCGTCGCGGACGCGGGAGGCGTGCTCGAGGAGGGCGTCGAGGTGCTCGTCCCGCGCGTGCAGCAGCACGGTCGCCTCGGTGACGTCGAGGGTCTTGCCGTCGCGGGCGCGGGCGAGAGCGCGGCGGAGCGCGGAATCGTTCACGGAATCCATAAAGGCACAGTACGGCGCGCTGAGTTCACCACCCGCACCCAGGGCCGGTCAAAACGCCCGAAAGTCGCGTACCGGCATGCGGGGCCCCCGGGCCGGCGGCCGCCGCCCCGACAGCCAGACCAGCACCGTCGCCCGGTGCCGGTGCCCCTCGTACGGCTCCAGCAGCTGCAACATGCCGGGATCGTCGGTCTTCTCCCCCGTCAGCGCGTAGCCGACCAGTTTGGCCAGGTGGAAGTCGCCCACGCTCACCGCGTCGGGATCGCCGAACGCGCGCTGCCGCACCTCGGCGGAGGTCCACACCCCGATGCCGGGCAGCGCGCGCAGCAGCCGGTCGAGCTCCTGCGTGGTGCGGGCCGCCTCCAGCTTGGCGGCGTGCCAGGCGGCGGTCGCGATCGTACGGGCCCGCACCGCCTCCGCGCCCGCCCGGTGCCAGTGCCAGGAGGGGATCTGCCGCCACACCGCCGGCTCGGGGATCACCCGCATGCCCTCGGGGGCCGGTCCGGGGGCGGGCTCGCCGTAGCGGTGGAGCAGCCAGCGCCAGGCCCGCCAGGCCTCCTGACCCACCACCTTCTGCTCCAGCACGGCCGGCACCAGAGCCTCCATGACGCGGCCAGTGCGGCCGATGCGCAGGCCGGGGTGGCGGCGTGCGGCGTCGGCCAGCACCTCGTGCCTGACGCTGAACCCGGACCGGTCGTCCTCGGCCCCGAGCAGCGCCGGCAGGGTCTCCAGCGCCCACTCCGCGCCGGGCCCCCACGCCTGCCCCAGCACCTCGCCGCCCGCGACGCTCACCCGGAGGGTGCAGGGGCCGGAGGGCGCCCTCGAAGTGCGCCACACGGCCCCGTCGGCGGTGCGCCGCCAGGCGGGGTCGCCGCCGCCGCGCCGGTGCGGCTGCAACGCCAGCCCGACGTCGAGCGGCCCTTCCGGCGCCCACCTGCGCTCCCTCACCCCTTCAGTGTGCCGCGCCGGCCGGAGTGGAGCGGCCCCTTGGGTTCGCGGTACGGGCCACGGCGCCGGTTCCCGTGATCTAGTCTGGCCAACTGTCGGGCGGGGCGAGATGGGCGGGATGGCGATGACGGCGCAGCCTGGCTACAGGGTCGGCGGACGCTACCGGCTGGTCACCCTGCTCGGGTCCGGCGGTTTCGGGCGGGTCTGGCGTGCGTACGACGAGGTCCTGGGCGTCGAGGTGGCGATCAAGGAGCTGCAGCTGCTGCCCGGGATGTCCCAGGCGGAGCAGGACAAACGGCTGGAACGCGCGGCGCGCGAGGCCCGCAACGCCGTCCGGTTGCGGACCCACGAGAACATCCTGGCCATCTACGACGTCGTCTCCGACGGTCTGCCCTGGATCGTGATGGAGCTGATCGACGGCTCTTCGCTGGCCGAGCACCTCGACGAGCACGGACCGCTCCCGGTGGAGCAGGCCGCCCAGGTCGCCGGCGCACTGCTGGCGGCGCTCGGCGCGGCGCACCGGGCGGGCATCGTGCACCGCGACGTCAAACCGGCCAACGTCATGCTCTCCGCGGACGGCAGGGTCCTGCTCACCGACTTCGGGATCGCGCTCCACACCACCGACACCACCCTGACGACCACCGGGATGCTCATCGGCTCGCCCGAGTACATGGCCCCCGAACGGCTGCGCGGCACCGACGGGCTGCCCGCCGGCGATCTGTTCTCCCTCGGCGCGACCCTCTACCAGGCCGTCGAGGGCGTCTCCCCGTTCCGCCGCGACACCCAGCCGGCGGCGCTGACCGCGGTCCTGCTGGAAGAGCCGCCGCCGCCGCGACGGGCGGGCCGGCTCGCGCCGCTCATCACCCGGCTGCTCGACAAGGACCCGGGCAACCGGCCGACCGTCGAGCAGGGACTGGCCATGCTCGGTGAACGGCAGCCGAGCGGTGACCGCACCAGGATCCTCCCGCCGGAGCAGGCCCCCGAGCAGGCGTGGCAGCGCAAAGGCGTCGCGGCGATGATGGCGATCATCCTGACGCTCGCCGTCATCGGCCTCGCGAACGCGCTCGACATCCTCGACTTCGGGCGGCTCCGCAGCCCCTGGGACTACATCGGCGACATCGTGCCTCACCACGCTTTCTGGGGCCTGGCCCTGGCGGTCCTCCTCGTCATCGAGCACGGCCTGTTCGGCCTGCTGTGTGCCCGGGCGGCCCGGCTCCTACGGCCGCTCGCCGGTGAGACCGTCGCCGTCATCGGGGGCGTAGCCGGGTTCGTCGCCGGTGCCGGTGCCGTTTTCTACGCCTTCGAGGGCATGGCCGTCCTGCTGGCGAGGCTGGGCATCAGGTACGGCGACAGGATCTGGGTGATCCCCTTGATCGTGATCACCACCGTCATGGTCCTCCTGGGAGGGTGGGCCTGGGAGTCGAGGAGGTCCCGGCGTCTCCAGGCCCCGGCCTCTCAGACGTCGCTGGAGTAGCGGAGCGCCCGTTCGGGCAGCTCGATGCCCGGCCAGACGCGTACGCCGTCCTGGAGCTCGTTGCCCGGCCCGACCACGGCGCCGTCGCCGATCACCGCGCCGCGCACCACCGTGCCCGCGCAGACCCGCGCGCCCTTGCCGAGCACCGAGTCGGTGACCTCCGCGCCCGTCTCGATCACGCAGTCGTCGCTCAGCACCGAGCCGGTCACGATGGCCCCGGCCTCGACGACGGCCCGCGCGCCGACCGTGGTGCCGCCCTCGACCTTGGCCGTCGGCGCGACGACGGCCCCGGGCAGCGCGAGGAACTCGCCCGCCGGCCCCGGCACGGCCGGGGATTCCAGGCGGCCCAGCACCAGGTCGCGCGAGCCCTGCACGAACGCGGCCGGGGTGCCGACGTCGAGCCAGTAGGTGCGGGTGGCGTAGCCGAGCACCAGCTCGCCCGCCTCGATCAGCCCGGGGAACGTCTGCCGCTCCACCGACACCACCTCGTCCTTGGGGATGGAGTCGATGACCGAGCGGGTGAAGACGTAGCAGCCGGCGTTGATGCGGTTGGTGACCGGCTCGGGAGTCTTCTCCAGGAAGGCCGTGACCCGCCCGTCGTCGTCCGTCGGGACGCAGCCGAAGCGGGAGGGATCGTCGACCTCCGTCAGATGGAGCGTTACAGCGGCCTGCCGCGCGCGGTGCAGCCGCACCTGTTCGCCGATGTCGTGCCCGGAGAGGATGTCGCCGTTGAGCACGAGCACCGGGTCGGACGGCCCCGCGGTGAGCGCCTCGGCCGCGTTGCGGATGGCTCCGCCGGTGCCGAGGGGGGTCTCTTCCGTCATGTAGCTGAGAGAGAGCCCGAACGCCGCGCCGTCGCCGAAGGCCGGCTCGAACATGGACGCCTTGTAGGAGGTCGCGAAGACGATCCGGCGTACGCCGAACGATCGCGCACGGGCCAACTGGTGGGCCAGGAACGGCACCCCGGCAGTCGGCAGCAGCGGCTTGGGCGTGCCCAGTGTCAGCGGGCGCAGGCGCGTGCCCTGCCCCCCAACCAGGAGGATCGCCTCGAGGTCTGGCAAAGAGCTCTCCATCATTCCGTGAGGTTACCGAACTATTCGATCGCGCGTTGATAGGCGCTGAGGTGCGCCTCGGCCGAGGCGTCCCAGGTGAACTCGCGGGCGCGGGCGAGGCCCGCCTCCTGGAGTTGCTTTCTCCGCTCGGCCGAGGCGAGGAGCCGGCCGAGCGCGTCGGCGATGCTGTCGGAGTCGGGCTCGGTGTAGGCGACCGCGTCGCCGCCCACCTCCGGCAGCGAGGTGCGGTGCGTGGTGAGCACGGGCGCGCCGCAGGCCATGGCCTCCAGCACCGGCAGCCCGAACCCCTCGCCGCGCGAGGGGAAGGCCACCACCAGCGCGCCGCCGAGGAAGCCCGGCAGGTCGGGGCCGTGCAGGTAGCCGGGTCTGATGATGCGGACGGTGGCCTCGACCTCCCGGCAGGCGGCGTCCACGTCGTTCTCGTGCACGCCGCCGCCGATCACGAGCGCGGGCGGCTTGTCCAGCGCCTTGACCGCGGAGGCGAACCCGCGGATGAGGTTGGGCACGTTCTTGCGCGGGTCGAGGTTGCCGAGGAAGGCGACGTACGGCTGCCCGTGCAGCCCGAGGCGCAGCGCGGCCCGGCGGATCTCGTCCTCGCTCGGCGGGTGGAACAGCGCGAGGTCGACGCCGTGGTAGGCGACGTCGATGCTGGTGGGGTCGGCGGACAGCACGCGGACGAGCTCGTCCCTGGTGGCCTTGGACGGCACGATCACCCGCTTGGCACGGCGCACGGCGGTGCGGGTGGCCGAGCGGAAGAACGCCGCCCGCGGACCGTGCTGGTCGGCCTCGGCGAACCAGGTCGCGTCGTGCACCGTCACGACGGTCGGGATGCCGGAGCCGAGCGGGATCGAGTAGTAGGGAGCGTGGATCACGTCCGCGCCGGCGTGGCGGGCGAGCAGCGGCAGGCTGCTCTGCTCCCAGGCGAGCCTGGCCGCCCGGTTGGTGATCGAGACGGGCCCTGGTATGACGTTCGCGCTGGGCGCCAGGCGCCGGTAGCGTTCGGCGTCGGCACGCTGGCATGCGACAGCGACATCGGCGCCGGCCCTGTGGAGGGCCGCGACGAGCCCGTCCACGTAGCGGGTAAGCGCGCCGCGGTCGGCGGGAACCGCCGCCGCATCGACGAGCACACGAGGCATACGCAGATCTTCTCCCCTCAAGATCAACGTGGGACTGAACGTCCCCCTCTGTAGTTCACCTTATGACCAACGTCCCCTAAATCGTGGTCCAAATCACACCGAGGAGCGCCTTGCCGTGATTCCCGCCAGGCCGGCGCAGATCAAGTCACCCAGAATGATGACAATCCGGGACGAAAGGGCCACCGCGATGGCGGCGCCGCCCGAAACGTGCGGCGCCAGCACCGCCACCATGGCGACCTCCCGCACCCCCGCGCCCGCCGGGACGACGAAGGTCAGGATGCCGAGGCACCACGACAGCGCGAACGCCCCCACCGCGAACACCAGCCCGCCCTGCGGCACGATGAAGTAGAGGTGCACGCCGTAGGCGATCCACCCGGCCAGCGCCCAGCCGAGCGCGGCGAGCATGCCCCGGCGGGTGAGCGGGCGCTCCAGAGGCTCCCGCTTCAGCTTGCGCAGCCCGAACGCGATCACCGCGTTGATGACCTTGGGCTCCAGCAGCACCAGCAGCGCCGGCAGGGCCAGCAGCAGCCAGCCGTAGCGGTCCCAGCCCAGCGTGCCGAGCGTCACCAGCAGGCCGGTGGCGAGCTGGACCGGCATCATCAGGAAGAACGCCGCCGCACTGCGCGCCCTGGGCACGCCGAGGTCGCGGCCCATCTCCATCTGCGCCAGCACCGGCCAGAGCGCGCCCGGGATGTACTTGCCGAGCTGCCCCACGAAGAACACCTTGGCCGCGGGCCGGAGCGGCAACGGCGAGCCCAGGTCGGCCAGCAGGGTGCGCCAGGTGAGCATGGCCCCGAGCAGCGCGGCCACCACGGCCACCAGCGACCCGGCCAGCGCGGGCGCCGACAGGCGGGCGAACCCGGCCACCACGCCGTCCCACTCCCGCGCCACCGCCCAGCCGCCGAACCCCAGCGCGACCAGCAGGAACACGACCCGGATCAGCCCCCGCGCCCCCCGCGGCCGGCGTCCCTGCAGAACTCCGCCGGTGGCCGTCGCCGGGCTCTCCTCGGCTTTCACAGCGGCCGGACCCGCTCGGGCGGCTGCGGCAGCGCCGCGCCCACCGGCCGCACCGGCCGCTTGGTCGCCACCCACAGGTAGGTCGGCACCACCGGCAGCAGCAGCCGCAGGACCGCCCGCGGCGTCCGGGCGAGCACGGTCCGCACGACCTTGCCGAGCACGCCGGGGAACAGCTCTCCCCCGGCGAACTTCGTGGGCGTGGCCAGCACCGGGAAGGTGTAGTCCCAGACGTGGAAGGCCCGCAGCATCCTGCGCAGCCCGCGCCGGGTGCGGAAACGTTCGTAGTAGTGGTCGGCCCGGCCGAAGGCGCGTACGTAGCGGTCGGCGAGCGCGGGCGGCAGGTAGGACAGGAACGGCAGCTTGTAGTGCGGCTCCATGATCCCGAGCCGGTTGCCCAGCCCCAGGTAGAGCACCCCGTCGTCGGACAGCACCCGGTGCATCTCGGCCACCACCGCGTCGGGGTCGACCACGTGCTCGTAGATGTGGTTGAACACCAGCACGTCCACCGAGCCGTCGGGGAACGGCAGCGCGGTGCCGTCGCCGCACACGAACGCCACCCGCCCGCCGAACCGGTCGGCCGCCCTGCGCAGCCCCGGCACGTCGATGTCGACGCCCATCGTGTGCTTGGCCCCGGCCTCGGCCAGCTCGTCGGCGATGAACCCGGCCGAGCAGCCGATGTCGGCCACGGTCAGCCCGCCGAGCGGCCCGCGGAAGTGCTCCAGCACGGCGATGATCTTCGCCGCCTTCCGCCGCCGCTTGCCCTCGTCGAGCATGGCGGACTGGAACTCCGAGTATGCGAGCTGCGCGACGCGTTGCTTCCCCACGGGGCCCCACAGTACCCACCTTCTGACGGGCTTGAGGTCGGACGCGGGTCTCTGGCCCTCACGGGCGGGACGCGCGTAGCCTGAGCGAATGCTCCGCCGGCTGCTGCGCATCGTCCTCGCCCTGATCGCCCTGGGGTTCCTCGGCTACGGCCTGGCCCGCAACTGGGACGACACCACCACGGCGCTGGCCGCGCTGTCGCCGTGGGCGGTGCTCGGGTCGTTCCTCGCGGTGATGCTCGGCCAGTTCTTCATGCTGATCGCCTGGCGGGAGATCATGGCGGGGCTCGGCACGCGGGTGCCGCTGCGGATCGCCGGGCGGATCATGTTCGTGGGCCAGCTCGGCAAGTACATCCCGGGCGCGGTGTGGGCGTACGCGGCGATGATGGACCTCGGCCGCGACCACGGGAGCCCGCCGCGGCGCACGTTCGCCACCATCTCGCTCGGACTGGTGATCAACATCGGGGTGGCGATCTCGATCGCCGCGGCCACGCTGGGCTCGCTGGAGGCGGTGCGCGAGGCGTGGTACCTCGTGCTGCTGGTCCCCGTGATCATCGTGTGCCTGCATCCGAAGGTGCTGGGCTGGGGGCTCAACCTGGCGCTGCGCCTGGCGCGGCGCGAGCCGCTGGAGAGCGTGCTGCCCGGCCGCACCGTGGTCGTCGCGGTGGCCTGGACGGTGCTCGGCTGGTTCGTCTACGGCGTGCACATCTGGCTGCTCACCGGCCGGACCGACCTCTACCTGGCGGGCACCGGGGCCTACGCCTTCGCCTGGGCGACCGGCATCCTCACCGTCGTGGTGCCGGCCGGCGTGGGCATCAGGGAGGGCGCGCTGGTGCTGGTGCTCGGGCCGGTCATCGGCACCGCGCCGGCGCTGGCGGTGGCCATCGTGTCGCGGCTGGCGTTCACGCTGGCCGACGCCGCGCTGGCGGGCGTGTCGTTCCTGCTGGGCCGTCAGGCCCGGCCGGTGGGGTCCCCCAGCAGCGCCGCCGTGTACGCCGACCAGAACGGCTCGGGATCGACCGCCTTGACCCCCGACCGCAACCTCTCGGGCTCGCCGGAGGCGTAGAAGCGCTCGATGGCCGCGCGCAGCGCGCCGGCGTCGCCCGGCTCGACGAGCAGCCCGTCCACGCCGTCGGTGACGTGGTCGGCGAGCGCGCCCACCCGCGTGGCGATCACCGGGACGCCGTGCTCGTGCGCCAGCCACACGTTCTGGCTGGCGGTGGCGCTGCGGTAGGGCAGCACGAGCGCGTCGGCGGCGGCGAACAGCTTCGGCACGTCGTCCGCGGGCACATAGCCGGGCCGCAGCTCCACCCGGTCGCCGAGGCCGAGCTCGCGGATCAGCGCCTCGGTCTCCTCCAGCCCGCCCCAGAACTCCCCGGCGACGGTCAGCGAGACGCCCTCGGGCAGCGCCCGCAGCAGCAGGTCCAGCCCCTTGTACGGGCGCACCATGCCGAAGAACAGCAGCCGCCTCCGCACCTCGGCCGGCCCCGCCGCCCCGGTCACGGGCAGGTGCGGCGGCAGCCCGGCCACCCGCACCGGCGTGTCGGCCAGCCCGCGAGCCAGCCCCGCCTGCTCCTCGGAGTGGGCGAGCACCGCGTCCACCCGCTTGAGCAGGGCCTTCATGAGCGGCCTGTCGTACGGCTTGCGCTCGTGCGGCAGCACGTTGTGGCAGAGGGCGAGCGCGGGGGCGCGGCGGCCGAGACCGGCGAGGATGCCCAGGTAGGCCGGGACCTGCACCGGGCTCAGCACGGCCAGCACGACCAGGTCGGCGGCGCGCATCCGCCGCCCGGCGGCCAGCCACCCGTCGGGGCGGCGCCAGTCGAGCCGGCGCGCGGTCGCCGGATAGGGGGTGCCCTCGGGCGCGGAGATCGTCTGCTGCCCCGGGTAGAGGAACGACGGATATTGCGCCCGCCAGGACTCGATCACCACGTCGTGCCCCAGCGCGGCCAGCCGGTGCGCCAGCTCGGTGGTGTGCTGCGCTCCGCCCCCTTTGTACGGGTAAGTCGGCCCGACGATCGCGATCCGCACGCGCCTACTCTCCCCGCGAGCGCACGATCAGGTCGGCCAGCAGCGCCACCGACCCGATGAGCATCCCGGACAGGAAGATCATGACGGTGTTGGCCGGGAAGTAGAAGGGGTGCTGGATCATGTCCCAGACGCCCTTGACGAACCCGATGCCCACCAGCCAGAGCGCGGGCGGCATGAGCACCTTGAGCGGGTTGAAGTACATGATCATCCGCAGCACCTGCAGGATGTAGCGGTAGGCGTCGGAGACGAAGCTGAACTTCGACTTGCCCGCCCGCTTGGCGTACTCGATCGGCAGGTAGTGGATGTCGTGCTGGTTGGACAGGAACGACAGCGTGATCGTCGTGACGCAGGAGAACCCGGGGGGCAGCAGCCGCAGATAGGGCTTGGCCACCGACTTGCGGAAGGCGCGCAGCCCCGAGTTCAGGTCGGGGATCTTCTGCCCGGCCAGCATCTCGGCGACCTTGCGGATCACGAACTTGGCCGGCACCCGCAGCAGCTTGTGCGAGCCCTCCTCGCTGGTGCGCGCGCCGACCACCTGGTCGATCGTGGGGTCCTTGTCGAGGATCTGCACCAGGTCGGGGATGCGGTCGTTGGGGTAGGTCATGTCGGCGTCGGTCCAGACGACGATCTCGCCCCTGGCCTCCTGGCTGCCGATGCGGCGTACGGTGCCGGAGCCGCCGTTGCGGTGGAAGGCGCGCACCCGCAGGTGCGGGTAGCCGGGCGCGGCCTCGTGCAGGCGGGCCAGCGTGTCGTCGGTGGAGCAGTCGTCGATGGCGACCAGCTCGTAGGTGTAGCCGCTGGAGTCCATGGCCCTCGTGATGCGCTCGACCTCGTCGATGACGTGATCCTGCTCGTTGTAGCAGGGCAGGACGATGGTGACGTAGGGCGCTTCTTCCACGGCAGGTCCACTCTTGGGGGTCTCTAGCGTGCTCACAGGGATCGAGGTTACTGTGCCCGTCCAGGGGAAGAGTGCACATCGGCTCCTTCCGGGACGGCCATCCACACGTTCATGCGCAGCGACCACGTGCCGTCCGGAGGGGACACGAGCGAGCGTTCGTCCTGGCGGGCGGTGAGCTCGAAGACCTGCACGGGAGTGCCGTACCTCGCGACCTGGTCGGCCTCGGCGGCCAGCACGACCGGCACCCGGCCGGCCGCCCGCACCCGCTCCGCGAGCCGCCGTGTGTCGTCGTCACGCGCCACGTCCATGTCGTCCGGCCGCCGCACCGACGCGGCCGGCACATCGCACATCCCCCGTACGACCTGGGCGAACCGGTCGCCGGTCACCCGCTCGACGATCAGCACGGACGCCCGCTCGGGCAGCCGCGCGCACATGGCCGCCACCGCGGCCGCCTCGCCCCGCTCGATCGGCGTGAACGCGGTGCCGATCGAGGTCACGGCGGGCGGGACCAGCACGGCCACGACCGCGAGCGCGCTCACCCAGCGCCGGCCGCCGGTCCACGCCCGCAGTCGGTCCAGCCCGTACGCGGCCAGCACCACCAGCCCCGGGATCACGACCGGGACCAGACGGCGGGCGGCCCACGGATGGTCGGGCGTGATCTCGGGCCGGACCAGCGTGGTGACCGTCGTCCAGCCGATCACCGCGAGCGGCAGCAGCCAGGCGAACGGCGTGCCGTCGCGCAGCAGCCGCCGGGTGAGCAGCGCCGCCGCGAGCGTGGCCAGCACGAGCGCGGGAAGGCCGACGTACCAGGCGACCCAGTGCAGCGACTCCTCGAAGTAGAGGCGGCGGCCGTCCACGGGCAGGCCGTTGGCCCGCTGGATGGCCTCGATCATGTCGAACGTGCGCCGGTCGTCGTCGGTCACCGGGTTGCGGGTGACGGTCTGGAACCACGGGCGGGCGTACAGCGCGGCCATGAGCAGCACGACCAGCCCCGCGCCCGCCGCCGGCGCCCAGCGCGGCGCCCGCAGGCGGGCCAGGAAGGGCGCGGCGGCCGTGCCGGCCGCGGTGAGCGCGAGCACGGCGGCGCAGATGAGCAGCAGCGGCCGCACCGAGCCCGACAGGTAGTTCAGGTAGGAACGCGCCAGCAGGTACGCCGCCAGCAGCCCGAGCCCCGCCCCGGCCGCCAGCCCGGCCAGCAGCGGCGGCCCGAGCGCCCCCCGAGGCCGGCCGACCCGCCGCATCGCGACCAGCAGCCCGGCGAAGGCCAGCACCGGCAGCACGTCCCGCAGCCCGTCGATCCGCACCAGCACGGCCAGCCCGAACACCAGGCCCGCCAAGACGCCCCGCCACCATCCGGGGCGCCCGTCGGCCCGCTCCAGCGCGTCGTACGTCAGCGCCAGCCCGCCGAACAGCAGGATCAGCGACGGGATCTCGCTGAACGTGGTCCGCGAGGTGTAGAGGACCGGCAGGCTCACCGCGAACGCCGCCGCCGCGACCGCCGCCCATCGCGCCCCCGCCAGCCGCGCGGTCACCCCGGCCACGGTGAGCACGGCGAGCGCCCCCAGGACGGCGGGCATCAAGAACGGCACGCCCAGCCAGTCGCCGGGCGCGAACAACATCGGCGCCCCCGGCATGAACTGCGGCGCCACGCCCCCGTCCACCCGGTAGAACCCGACGCTCTCGAAGACCAGCGCGGGATCGGCCCCGCCGAACGCCTCGGGACGTACGTCGATCGGCAGCCTGCCGTGGCGGGCGATCCAGGCGGTGTACTGGGCGTAGGTCGCCGGGTCGCGCCGGACGGC
Organism: Nonomuraea sp. LP-02; assembly: GCF_036289125.1. NCBI lineage: Bacteria > Bacillati > Actinomycetota > Actinomycetes > Streptosporangiales > Streptosporangiaceae > Nonomuraea > Nonomuraea sp. LP-02. The sequence continues at coordinate 5,191,746 of NZ_JAXCLK010000001.1, forward strand.
CAGTTGCTCGCTGTGCAGGAGGGCGTTGAACACGCCCGACGCCACGGCGATCACCGCCACCGCCGCGACCTGCCACCAGGCGGCCTCCATCCCGGTGCGCGTCCGGGTTCCCGCCCAGGTCAGCAGGGCGGCGGCGGGCAGGCCGAGCAGCAGCGCGGGCAGCGGCGCGAAGCGGCCGAGCAGCAGCAGCGGCAGCCCCGCGAGCAGCCAGCCGGCCACGGCCAGCGCGGGCGCGACGGACAGCGCGGCGAGCGCCCGGCCGGGGAGGAGACGTTCCATCGAGCAGCGAGCGTATCCGGTCGCGGGCCGTGGAACCGGTACCGTACGCACGTGCCGGGGAGAGAGCGGGAGGACGTGCGCGTGACGGAGGAGGCTCGCGCGGACGGGCCGGCTGTGCGGGAACAGGGGCGGGGACGGGGGCGGCGGCGGGTGCCGCGCGACCTGAGATCCCTCGCCCGGCGGCATCGGTGGTTCCTGGTGGTGCTCGCGCTCGGCACGCTGCTCCGCGCCCTCGCCATGCTGGGCTACCGCCCGGCCCTGTGGTTCCCCGACACCTACACCTACGTCGTCACCGTCTTCCACCCGCGTCCCGACCTGGTCCGCCCGGCCGGCTACTCCATGTTCATCAAGCTGCTGGAGCCGCTGCACTCCTTCGCCGCCGTGGCCGCGGTCCAGCACCTGATGGGCCTGGCCGCCGGCGTGCTGATCTACCGGGTCGCCCGGCGGGCGCCGCGCTGGGTGGCGACGCTCGCCACGGTGCCGGTGCTGCTCGACGCCTACCAGGTCGAGCTGGAGCACCTGCTGGTGTCGGACACGCTGTTCATGTTCCTGGTGGTGTCCGCCGTGGCGCTGGGCGCCACCCGCCGTACGGGCACTGCGGCCGCCATCGGCCTGCTGCTCGCCGCCGCCACCCTGACGAGGACGGTGGGGCAGCCGCTCATCGTGGTGTTCGCGGCCTGGTTCCTGCTGCGGCGGCGGTTCCGGCCCACGGGGGCGCTGCTGGCGGCGGCCCTGGTGCCGGTGGTCGCGTACGGGGCCTGGTTCTGGGTCACTTATCAGCGGGTCGGCCTGGTCGGCGCGAACGGCGTCTTCCTGTACGCCCGCACGATGTCGTTCGCCGACTGCGCCAAGATGGACCCGCCCGCCGACCTGAAGGTCCTGTGCGACCCGCGCCCGCCGGAGCAGCGCCCGCCCTCGCAGGAGTACATCTGGGCCAAGGACGCCCCGATCGTGCAACTGCCGGGCATCACCTTCACCAAGGAGACCGACGACCTGGCCGCCCGCTTCGCGGCGCGGGCGATCCTCACCCAGCCGCTCGACTACGCCGCCTCGATCCTGGACGAGCTGGCCCGTACGTTCCGCTGGGACCGGCCGGTCTACCCCGACCAGGAGATCTACGCCTACTACGAGTTCCCGGCCACGCCCCCGGGACCGCCCGGCCGCTATCCCGCGCAGAGGGGCGCGGAGTTCGCCGAGCGCTACGAGCAGGGCGCGATCGGCACGCAGATCGTCGAGCCCTACGCGGGATGGCTGCGGGCCTACCAGGACATGGCGCGGCTGCCCGGCCCGGTGCTCCTGGCGGCCCTCCTGGTGCCCCCGGTCGCGGCGCTCAGGCGCAGGCGTTCGGGGGGACGGCTCCCCGGGGGCGCGTACTGGGTGCTGCCGTGGTCCACGGCGATCGTGCTCTTGATCACACCGGCCGCGGCGGCGGAGTTCGACTACCGGTACGTGCTGCCCGCCGTCCCCCTGGCCTGCCTGGCCGCGGCCCTCAGCATCCGCCCTGACCTGCGGTCAAACGCGGAGGGCGGCAAAGAGTTCGGCGATAATATTCCCCCTTATGTCCGGTCCTGAGTATGCTTTCCCGCGGAAACATCACGCCCGGGTCACGGTCGTTTCCGGCGGTCGTCGCACCGGACACTCGGAACGTCACCTAATCTCATGGCGCGGCAGGACCAAGCCGGCGCACGGGCGCGAGGAACGAGGCCAGGGGGCGTATGAGTGACTACAGGATCGCGCCGGTAGTCGACACCGCGCAGCAGGGCTACCGCTCCGCGCCCACCCAGCCAGGCAGCAGGATGGCACGCAGGGCCGCCGCCGGCGGCGCGAGCCCCATGCCACCGCCGCCTCCCCCTCCGCCCGGCGACGAGCCGCCGCGCGGACGCCGCGGCGGCGGCGGTGGCGGAGGAGGCGGCAACAGGATGCGGGTGCTGGCCTGGGTCAGCATCGGCGTCACCACGGTCATGGTGGCGGGCTCGCTGACCGCCTACACGATGTACCGCGACGCCTTCGGCAACATCACCCAGAAGAGCGTCAAAGAGGACATCATCAACCCCCGCCCCCCGGACACCGGCGCGCTCAACGTGCTGCTCGTCGGCTCCGACACCCGGGCGGGCGCGGGCAACGCGAAGTACGGCCAGCAGACCGCCCGGCTCGCCGACGCGGGCGGCAAGCGCACCGACACGATCATCCTGATGCACATCTCGCCCAACCGCGACAAGGCCCGGCTGATCAGCTTCCCGCGCGACTCCATGGTGCAGATCCCCAAGTGCAGGAACGAGACCACCAAGCAGGAGATGGCGCCGCGCCGTGACATGATCAACTCGGCGTACAACTCGGGCGGCATCGCCTGCACGATGTCCACCATCGAGACCCTCACCGGCATCCGCGTCAACCACTTCGTCGAGGTCGACTTCAGCGGCTTCAAGAACATCGTGGACGCGCTCGGCGGCATCGAGATCTGCCTGAAGACCGCCGTCAACGACCGCGCTAGCAAGCTCGTCCTGCCCGCGGGCAGGAGCCTGCTCAACGGCGAGAAGGCGCTCGGCTACGTACGCCTGCGCCACTACGGCGACGGCAGCGACATCCAGCGCATCCGCCGCCAGCAGATCTTCCTCAGCAAGGTCGTCGGCAAGGCCACGAGCGGCGAGCTGCTCACCGACCCCGGCAAGCTCAAGGACTTCATCTCCGCGGCGGCCGGCTCGGTCACCATGGACCCCGAGCTCGCCAACGACCCCGAGCAGCTCATCGAGATCGCGATGAGCGCCAAGCAGCTCACGGCGGGCGGCGTGCAGTTCACCACCATCCCGTGGGCCCCCGACCCGGAGGACAAGAACCGCGTGGTGTGGAAGGAACCCGACGCCACCAAGCTGTTCACCTCGATCAAGACCGACACCGAGGTCGCCGCCCCGACCCCGTCGGCCGGCTCGGGCACCGGCAAGCCGAAGGTGACGATCAAGCCGGAGCAGGTCAAGGTGCAGGTGCTCAACGGCACCAAGACCGTCGGCAAGGCCCGCGAGGTCGCCGACCAGCTCGCCGAGCAGGGCTTCACCGTCGTCGGCCTCGGCAACTACGAGGCGCCGGGCGGCGTCGGCCTGGCCAAGACCGAGGTCCACTACGCCAAGACGGCCGAGACGGCCCCCGACTACGCCGGCACGCTGGCGGGCGCGGTCCTGCCCAAGCCGACGGCGGCGGCGGGACGGGTCAAGGTGACCAACCCGTCGGCGTACACGACCACGACCGCCGCGGCCGCCGGGGCCGCGCCGAAGGGCGCGCCGGTCATCCAGCTCGTGGTGGGCGAGGACTTCGACTCGGTCAAGGTCACCAAGCTGCCGGACAGTGTGAAGAACAGCACCATCACCGCCTCCGACCAGAAGAACGTGTGCACCTGAGGCTCCAAATTCGCTGTGTAACCCGGCATTCTGGACGGCTGTCGGAGACAGGAACCGTACGGGCGGGATAATGTGTTGCGGGTCGGCGACGCAGCGCGACACCGGATCGTTACCGGATCATCACGTCTCGTTGGCGCCGTGCTCCCCGGCCCCTAGCGAAGCTGAGCGACTTCCCCCGTGTCTGACACCAGATTCTCCCGACCGGCCACGAACCCCGGGGGCCAGTCGGCTCCGGGCGAGGAAGGCGGCCCCGCCCAGACGGGCGCGCGGTGGCCGCTGCCGGAGGAGTCGATCTGGACCGACCGCACCGACCCCGGCATCCAGGGCCCGCAAGGACCGGCCGCACAGGGACCAGCCGCGCAGCGACCGGGCCCGCAGGGGCCGGGCGCGCACGCCGGCCCGCCCAACCGGGTTCCCGGCGCCCCCGCGCACCAGGGCCCCGCGCCGCGCGATCCCGCTCCTCAGGGGCCTGGCTCCGCTTTCCAGCGACCCACCGCCCCCGCCGCCCCTGGCGGCCCTGCCGGCTACGCGGGTGCGCCCGGTGTCCCGGCCGCCCCTGCCGGGCGTCCCGGTCCTCCGCCGGGCGCCGGGCGTCCTGGTCCTCCGCCGGGTGCTGGAAGCGCCCGTCCGGACGGGCCCGCCACCGCTACCGGGACCACGGCCCAGGCCGGGCCCGGTGAGGGCGCCGAGGCCGAGGCGCGGCCCGAGGCCGAGCCGCCGCGCCGCCGCCGCGACCCGTACCTCGACAACGTCAAGTTCGTCCTGATCGCGCTCGTGGTCGTGGGTCACTCCCTGGTGCCCACGCTCGCCGCCGACAGCTCGCGGGCGCTCTACATCTTCATCTACACCTTCCACATGCCGCTGTTCGTGCTGATCAGCGGCTATCTGTCCAGGAACTTCTGGAACTCCAACGCCAAGACCAACAAGCTGGTCGACACGTTCCTGGTCCCGTACGTCATCGTCGAGGTCGGCTACGCCGCGCTCCGCACCGCGCTGGGCAGCAAGTGGAGTCTGACCATCATCGACCCGGCCTGGCTCAACTGGTATCTGCTGGCGCTGCTGTTCTGGCGCCTGTCCACGCCGGTGTGGAAGCGTATGAAGTACCCGGTGCCGGTGGCGATCGCCATCTACCTGTTCGCCGGGTTCTCCCAGATCTCCGGCGACTTCAGCATGGACCGCTTCTTCGGCCTGATGCCGTTCTTCGTGATCGGCCTGGTGATGCAGCCCGAGCACTTCGAGATGCTCAACCGGCGCTGGATCAAGATCGTGTCGGTGATCACGATCCTCGGCGCGGCCGCCGTGGCGATCCTCGTGGCCCCGCACACCAAGCTCGGCCCGTTCTACTACAAGAACAGCTACGCCGACCTCAACCTGTCCTGGTACATGGGCATCGGCCTGCGCACCGCGCTGCTGATCTGCGCGCTGGCGATGTGCTTCGCCGTGCTGGCGCTGGTGCCGAGGGGCGAGACGTGGTTCTCCGACCTCGGCACCCGCACGCTCTACTGCTACCTGCTGCACGGCATCCCGGTGCTGATCGCCAAGGAGATGGGCTGGCTGGAGTTCCCGTGGCTGTTCGGGCCGCTGGGCGTGCTGGCCATCGCGTCCAGTTGCTTCGCGCTGGCGATCATCCTGTGCCTGCCGGAGACCAGGACCCTCTTCAAGTGGGTGCTGGAGCCACGCCTGACCTGGCTCTACCGGCGGCCGTCGGCGAAGCTGAGCGCCGGAAGTTAGGCGAGCGTTCCCCCCGCGTTCACGCCCGTGACCGGGTGGGCGCGGAGCATCGACACATGCGTGCATGTGTCGCCACCACCGTCCATCATCCCGAGGACGCCCGGATCATGCACCGGCAGATCCGGGCGCTGCTCGACGCGGGCCACGAGGTGACCTACGTCGCGCCGTTCACCTACCACAACGTGACCCCGGCGGCCGGGCTCACGCCGGTGGACGTGCCCCGCCACGCCTCGCTCCGGAGGGCCCACGCCGCGCTCAGGCGCGCGCTCAAGGACGCGGACCTGCTCGTCGTCCACGAGCACCGGCTGCTGCGGGCGCTGCCGCACCGGCGCCCACCGGTCGTCTGGGACGTACGCGAGCGGGTCACGCCCCGCCGCCTCGCCCGCGCGGAGAAGCGGCACCGGATCGTCACCTCGGCGGAGGTCCCGGAGGCCACGTTCGTCGCCGCCGAGCCGCCACCACCCGGCGACGCCCGGATCGTGCACCTCGGCCGCCTCGCCGCCGACCGCGGCGTGACGGAGCTGATCGCCCTGGCCGAGCGCCTGGCCCCGTACGGCGTCCGGCTCGACCTCATCGGCCCGGCCGAGCGCGGCGTGCGCCCGCTGCTGCGCGACGCCCAGCGGGTCGGCCTGCTCGACTGGTACGGCTACGTGCCGCTCCGCCACGCCCTGCGCATGACCGAGGGCGCGCTCGCCGGGCTGTCGCTCGCGGACGAGACCGTGCCGTGGCTGCCGACGAAGATCCTCGACTACATGGGCCGCGGCCTGCCGGTCGTCACCACTCCCCGGGGCGCGGCGCCGGTGGAGTCCGCCAGGTGCGGCCTGGTCGTACCGCGGGACGTGGACGCCGTGCTGGACGCCGTACTCGATCTCAAGGAGGATCCGGCCCGCCGGGCCGAGCTGGGGGCGCGGGGGCACGCAGAGGCCCGGCTGCGCCACCACTGGCCCGACCACGCGGCGGCCTTCGTGCGCCACGCGGAGTCGTGGGCGGGCCTCGGCGCCGCCCGCGTCCTCACGCCCGGGGTAGGCATCAGGGGCGCGGCGGGCATGGCGGCCCGGCGTGGCGGTTGATGTACTGAAGCCATGGCATCGCAACTGATCCAGGGCCGGACGGTCGAGTTCCCCGTCCGGGTGCGGGACGCGCAGGTGTGCAGTGCCGTCTACCCGGTCCGTGCCGACGCCGCGCGGGCGGTGATCGCCTACTCCGGTCTCGACGTGGCCGAGGCGCTGCCCGGCAAGGCCGTCTGCGTGCTGGTGTTCGTCGACTACCGTGACGGCGACCTCGACGCCTACCACGAGTTCGGCATGGCGTTCCTGGTCCGGCCGCCGGGCGTGGCGGGCTCTCCGGGGCCGGGCGAGGTGCGGCGGGCGGGGGTGTTCGTGCACTGGCTGCCGGTGGACCAGGGGTTCACGCTGGAGGCCGGGCGCACGCTGTGGGGGTTCCCCAAGGAGCTGGCGGACATCGACCTGCGGATCGGGTCGCCTTACAAGCGGTGTGTGCTGCGCAAGGACGGCCGGCTCGTGCTCGACCTGCTGATCAAGCCCGGCGTTCCGGTGCCGGGGACGACGGCGGTGGCGCCCATGGACGCCTACACGCACCGCGACGGCGTCACCCGGCGGGTGCCCTGGTCCGTACGGGCCCGCGGCGCGCGGGTGCGGCCGGGCGGTGCGCTGATCCGCCTGGGCAACCACCCCATCGCCAAGGAGCTGAGCGAGCTGGGGCTGCCCAAGCGGGCGCTGTTCAGCACGACGGTCGCGCGGGCGCAGATGAGCTTCGGCGAGGCGTCACCCGCCTGAGACGGGGCTCAGACGATGGGCGGACGGCCGAGCTTGACCATGCGCCACGCTGTGCGCCAGGCCATCGGCCGCCGTTCGCCGGCGGGCGTGCGCAGCCCTTCGCCGAAGCCGCGGAACCACGCCTTGATGGCGGTCGGCGAGCGGCGCTCGCGGATGAGCGTGAGCACGACCCAGTTGGTCAGGTAGAGCACCGCCAGCGGCCAGGGCAGGTTGCGCCGCGCCAGCCAGACCCGGTTGCGGGCGTTGAGCCGGTAGAACTCGGCGTGCCGGGTGGGCGGCACCTGCGGGTGGTACATCACCGTCTCGGCGTCGTACTCGATGCGGTAGCCCTCGCCGAGCAGCCGCCAGGCGAGGTCGGTCTCCTCGTGGGCGTAGAAGAACCGCTCGGGCAGGCCGCCCACCTGGAGGAACGCCGAGCGCCTGATGGCCGAGGCGCCGCCGAGGAACGTGGTGACGGGCGAGGAGCGCTGCGGATCGCCGGCCCGCAGCCTCGGGACGTGGCGCCGCTGGCCGATGCCGCCGTCGGGGTCCATCACCCGGAAGGAGATCACCGCGAGGTCGGGCTCGGTGGCGAAGCGGTCGCGTACGTGGGCGACGACCTTCTGGTCGGCGTACCAGCCGTCGTCGTCGAGGAACAGCACGACGTCTCCGGAGCACTCCTCGACGCCGCGGTTGCGGCCGGCGGGGATGCCGGTGTTACGGTCGAGCCGGATCGATTTGACGACCGCGGACGACCCTTCGGGTGGCGTCGCCGACACCGCGGGCACGTCGGCGCCATTGCCCACGATCACCACCTCGACGTCGCCGTCGATCTGGTTGAGCGCGGACTCGACCGCCCGGTTCAGCTCCGCGACCCGGTTGCCCATGGTGAGGATGACGCACGAGATCTTCAACGAATCACTGTCCTGACGCGTTGAGAACACGGGCGGAGCATTCTTTCATGATCACCGAGTCTGGTCGCATGGTCCTGAATCTAGGGTGAGCTAAGCGTATCGGAACCGAGGGTGAACCCCCACCGAACCGACGACGTCCGATCAATACGACGGACGAGCGGCCGCTCCGGTTCCGACATCGGATCACGCCAGCCGCCTCGACGCCAGGATGCTGACCAAATGCAGGACGACTTGTAGGCAAGCCGCGACGAAGCAGGCCACCAGCAGCACCCTGGTCGCCGCGAGGTCGCCCCGCACCGCGTCGATCACGGCCGTCGCGAGGGCCAGCAGCGACAGCTCGATCGGCTGCACGATGCGGTGGAACTTCGTGGCGGACAGAATGCGCCGCCCCAGCCCGAGCAGCCCGGAGCGGAACTGCACCGCGCCCGACTCCCCCGCCGCGGGCAGGCCGCCCTTGGCCCGCGCCACCTCGACCAGGTCGGTCTCGGCCTTGATGAGGATGGCGCCGAGCGCGGCGGCCACCCCCAGCACGGTGTACCAGTCGGGCAGCACGGCCGAGGCCCGCCAGCCCAGCCCGGCCAGCACGGCCGCCTCCGCGAAGTACGCCCCCACCCGGTCGAGATAGACGCCGGTCAGCGAGGTGCGGCCGGTCCAGCGGGCCAGCTCACCGTCGGAGCAGTCCAGCAGCAGGTAGACCTGGATGAGCAGGGCGGCGGCCACGGCCGCCCAGAGCCCGGGGAGCGCGATCACGAACCCGGCCAGCACACCGGCCACCGTCATCACCCAGGTGAGCTGGTTGGGCGTGACCCGGGTGCGCGCCATGAGCCAGGTGACGTAGATGGACAGGCGGCGCATGTAGAGCACGCCGGCCCAGTGCTCGCCGTTCCTGCGCTCCAGATGACCGGCGGGCTGGGCGACCCGCCGCAGCTCAGCTACCGAAGGTCCGGACATAGTCCGCCACCCGCTCACGGATCTCGTTGTCCTGCATGCGGAGGTGCTCCAGGATCGTGTAGCGGCCGGGACGGGTGGACGGAGCCAGCGCCACGGCCTCGGCGAACTGCTCGACGCTCAGCCCGATGTCGGACGGCACCACCGGCAGCTCGTGCCGGCGCAGGCAGTCGACGACCTGCCGGGCCCGCGCCTCGTCCTCGCGGAGGAAGAAGCAGAAGGCGGAGCCGATGCCGGCGAGCTCGCCGTGGTTGGAGGTGCCGGGGAAAAGCTGATCCACGGCATGCAGGATCTCATGATCGCCGCCGCTAGCGGGCCGCGACGACCCGGCGATGACCATGGACATGCCCGACAGGATCAGGGACTCGGCCAGCACGGTCAGGAACGCGTCGGACTCGATGCCGTCCTGGCGGCCGACCAGCGCCTCGGCCGCGGTGCGCGCCATCGAGCAGGCCAGGCCGTCGATGGGCTCGCCGCGCTCGACGTTGCCGAGCTGCCAGTCCTCGATCGCCGACAGGTTGCTCACCACGTCGCCCACGCCTGCCCGGACCAGCGTCGGGGGCGCGGCGTGCACGAAGTCGAGGTCGACCAGGATGGCGAGCGGCATCGGCACGCCGAACGAGCCCTTGCCGCCCTCGTAGACGAGGGAGGCGGTGGGCGAGCAGATGCCGTCGTGGGAGAGGTTGGTGGCCACGGCGACCATCGGGATGCCGGCCAGCGAGGCGGCGTACTTGGTGGCGTCGATGGTCTTGCCGCCGCCCACGCCGACCACGACCTCGAAGGCGCTCTTGCGCAGGTCGGCCCCGAGCGAGACGGCCGCGTCGACCGTCCCGTCGGACACCCGGAACACCTCGGCCTCGTCGAGCTGCGGGGAGATCAGGCTCTCGATGTGGTCGCCCTGCCCCGGGCCGACGGCGACGGCGACCCGGCCGGAGGTCGCCACCCTGCTGTCGGCCAGCAGAGCGCCGAGCTCCGCCACGGCGCCCCGCCTGACCTGCATGGTCAGCGGCGCCGGCAACATCCTCGCCAGAAGCGGCATGCCCGCCTCCTCAGTAGCGCACGGCGATGGTGCGGGCCTTGGCCAGGTCGTCGTGGTTGTCCACCTCGACCCAGTCGACCTCCCCGATGGCCGCGGCGTGGATGGTCTCGCCGCGCTCGACCATCTCCTGGTAGCCGTCCTCGTAGTAGAGCTGCGGGTCGCGCTCGAAGGTGGCCTTGAGCGCGTCGGCCAGCCGCTCGGCGGCGGCGGGGCGGATCAGGGTGGCGCCGATGTACTCGCCGTACGCCTCGGCCGGGTCCATCAGCTTGGTGATGCGCCGCAGCGAGCCGCCCTCGTCGAGGATCACCTTCATCTCCTCGTCGGCGAGCTTCTTGACGTTGTCGACGGCGAGCAGGATGTCGCTGGTCTCGGGGGCGGCCAGGAGCGTCTTCTCGACCGAGACCGGGTGCACGGTGTCGCCGTTGACCAGCAACGCGCCCTGCGCGAAGTGCTCACGGGCGCACCACAGGGAGTAGGCGTTGTTCCACTCCTCGGCCTTGTCGTTGTGCACCAGGGTGAGCTTGACGCCGTACTTCTCCTCGAAGCCGGCCTTGCGTTCGTGCACGGCCTGCGCCGCGTAGCCGACGACGATCACGATGTCCCGCAGGCCCACCTCGGCCAGGTTGCGCAGCGAGATGTCCATGATCGTGGTTTCGCCGTCGACCGGCACGAGCGCCTTGGGCAGCGTGTCGGTGTAAGGCCGCAGGCGTCGTCCGGCCCCAGCGGCCAGCACCATTCCCAGCAACGTGCACTCCTCAGTCGAGCATGACTACGTGTGGGCCAAAGGTTAGTTGCCTTTGGGCCCTCCGCGGGTAATCCGGAGTCAGTCTTGCGTTCCCGCATCGGTCGCCTCCACCCTGACGGAGGGCGCGGCGAGCCAGCGGGTGAGGCTCTCCCAGCCGAACAGCCCCCACAGGTAGAGCGCCAGCAGCGTGTAGCCGGCGGTCAGCGGCCCCATGAGCGCGACCAGGGAGACGACCATCATCCGGCCGTCCCAGCCGAGCCCGGCCGTGGCCAGCCACGAGGGCGGGTGAACCCGCTGCCGCAGGCGGTAGACCAGATCGTAATGATGGAAGGCGAGCGCGCCGAGCAGCACCATGATCAGCAGCGGGTGCAGCCCGTGGGCGAACCCGACGGCGGCCACGAAGGTGTACTCGATCAGCCGCAGGATCGGCGGCACCAGCCAGTCGAAGCGGCCGTCATGCGGGTGCGTGCTGCCCGGCCCGGCCAGCAGCAGCGTGACGGCGGGCGCGAAGACCGCCAGCCCGTCGGTGCCGGCCACGCCGAGCATCAGCAGCACGCCGGTGACGAACGTGCCGGCCAGCACCGGCGGCAGCGGCGGGAGCTGACCGGCCACCAGCAGGCCCATCGCGCGCGAGAGCGGCCCGTCGTCGCGCTGCGCGACGACGGCGCTCCCCGGCACCGGCGCCATGTGCACGGGCCTGCTTCCCGGGCGCCCTCTCGGGTTATTCATCGCGCCGACCTCGCCATCCGTCCGAGCAGCTGGTACGTCATCGCCACCCCACCCCAGGCCAGCAGCGTCACGAACGTCGTACGCGCCCCCCACCCGGCGGCGGTGACGCAGATGAGCGCGGTCCGCTCGCCGATCGGCAGCACGATCATCCGCTTGAGCCAGCGCACGACCGGCATCCGCTCGACCCGCCGGGCGAGCGCGAGCAGGCCACGGGGCGAGGCGGCGTCGGCCGACTCGCGCAGGGACCGCGCCGGACGCACCCAGGACGCGCCGGACCCGGCCGCGTCCGCCGTCGCGCCGGCGAAGGAGTGGGTCATGGCGTGCCGGACGACCTGGAGGATCATCGCGGCCACGGCCAGCCGCCAGATGCCGGGACCGGGGACGCCGAGGGCCAGGCCGGCGTAGACGAGGTATTCCTTCAGCCGGTCGGCCATGCCGTCCACCCACGCCCCGAGCGGCGAGAACGTACGGGTGTAGCGGGCGAGCTGGCCGTCGAGGCAGTCGAGCGCGAACGACAGGTAGAACAGCACCGCCCCCAGCAGGAGCCCGCCCTGCGTGCCGGCCGAGAACCACACCGCCGCGAGCACCGCCAGCCCGATCGAGATGCCGGTCACCGTGTTGGGGGTGAGCTTGAGCCGGGCGGCCGGTTTGATCAGGTGGCGGGTCCAGGTGGAGACGAGGAACGTGGCGAAGAAGCCGTCGTCGTCCTTGACCGAGGTGTCCAGCCGGACGCGGTTCTCGTCCACGTCGGCCAGTCGCTCGACGGCCACGTCGGCGGCGTGCTGCCCGGTGACCCGGTCGGCGTGCAGCGGCCCGAGCGGGGCGGCGCGGACCTTCACGCCGCTGCGTACGAGCCCGACCAGCAGCAGGTCGACGGTCTCCACGGGGGTGACCGGGCCGAGCTTGCCGGTGTCGGCCAGCTCGGCCAGCTCCTCGGCGACCTCGGCGAGCGTGCCGAGGTCGGGCGCGGCGGTCTGGAGCAGGCCGCGGAAGGTGGCGTTGGCCTCGGGCACGATGTGGAACGAACTGCCGGCGGCCACGACCGTGCCGCCCTCGACCCGGACCGGCGGCCGGAGCGGGCCCGCGGCCGCGTCCAGCGCGACCAGCGCGCCGGTGTCGTGCGCCGGATGGTCCAGCAGCAGCGCCAGGGCCTCGGTGTGGGCCACGAGGTCGGCGGGCACCAGGGCGACCGCGCTCACGGCCGTCCTGGCGATCTTCGCGACGCCCCTGAGGTCGGCCGCGAGGCCGCCTCCGGGCGTCAGCACCTGCACGTCGCGGACGGGCAGGAGGTCGAGCTGCGTGCCGAGGCGGTCGAGCAGCGTGCCGTCGGAGCAGGAGAGCCTGCTCGCGGGCGTGGTGGCGAGGACGACGGCCCCCGTGGCCGGATGGTCGTGCCTCGGGTCGTCGTACGCGGTCAGCGAGTCGGGCAAAGCGCAGGTCTCCTACCGGTCGGGCGGAGGTGCGTGGACTTGAGGGGTGCGTAGCCTCAGCGTAGCGACCGGTCAACGCGATATCACGGAACAGGACCGTTGAGCCGGATCAGGTGGCAGGGAACAACTCGTCCGTGGTGATCAACTCCCTCGTCCCGCAGGCGGCGCAGTCGTCGAGCCTGGGCAGCAGGACGCCGTACCAGCGCAGCACGCTGAGTTCGTCCACGGTGACGCCCATGGGCGGGAGTCCGGCGTGCGCGGCCTCGCGCCGGTTGATCCACTGGAACATGGGGGCGACCAGGTCCTGGCTCAGGCCGCGGAAGGCGGGCGAGGCGTCGCCGAGCAGCTCCACCAGGGCCAGTTTGGCCATGAGCAGCGCGATCGGGACGACGTCGGTGGACAGGCCGGGCTGGGGCAGGACCGCCCGGTCGGTGTAGGAGAACCGGGCGGCGTCGGCCTCGCTGCTGATCTCGGTGTCGCCGGCCTGGCCGGGAAGCGCCTGGACGAAGCACTGGTAGCAGGCGGTCAGCCCCGGGATGACGCGCTGGACGATGCCGCCGTACGCGCGCTGGAAGACCCCGCCGATGATCATCGGGAGCTCGTTCGTCACGCAGAGCCGGTTGATCAGCAGCCGGCTCTCCCGCGTGTCGGTGGCGCAGATCACCAGGTCGGCGTCGAGCTTCCTGATGTGCTCCAGGACCTCGTGCCTGGTGTTCCCGTTCACGTGGAGGGTGCTGGTCACCACCTCGGCCGCGGGATTGTGCCGGTGCACCAGGTCCCGCATGGCCAGCGCCTTGAGCCGGCCGACGTCGTTCAGTCCGCACTCGTGGCGGGAGACGTTGCCGGGTTCGAGCCGGTCGTGGTCGAGGAGCAGGAAGCGGCCCACGCCCGCCTTGGCGAGCTCGCGGACGATGAAGCTGCCGCCCGATCCGAGCCCGAGCACGGCCACGGCGCGGTCACGGAGCACGTCCGTCTCGAAGATGCCGCGTACGCGGTCGAAGAGGTCGACGGAGGCGGGGACGACGGTGGTCTCCACCTCCTCGCCTGGCTCCTCGCCGGTCACGCGGCGGCAGCGCACGCGGTCCGCCTCCACCTGGCACACGAGCACGGCGTCCTCGATCGGCGCCGTCGGGGCCGCCCCGCGCACCACCACGACGTCGGTTCCCTCCGTGCCGTCGATCACGCCCACGTCGCCGTCGTCGAGCGATCTCAGCGCCAGCCTCTCCGCCCCTTCGGACAGGGCGGCCGCGTGGACGACGACGTGCCGCGGGGCGCTCATGCGACGAACGCCTTCATGTCCTCGGCGTCGATCTGCGGAACCATGTCGCCGGCCCGTTCCCCCGAGGAACGCACCTCCCACTTCCCGCTCTGCGGGTTGAAGACCATCTGCTTCCCGCGCGGCATGGTGCCCTTGGCGGCCTGTTCCATGAACGCGCGAATGTCATTGTGTCGATCGGAGGCCACGGGATTCTTCCTTTCAAGCGTCCATCAGGAATCGGGAGATGGGACTGCCGTCCTGCAGATGGCATTCGTACGCGGTCACCCAGAGCATCGCCTTGCGGACGATCTTGACGATGGAGATGTCGGCCGACCACATCTCCGGGCGGTAGGTGCAGACCTTCACCCACCCCTCGCGGTCGGTCGCCCAGGTGTGCATCTCGTGGCTCGTCCCGTAGGCGATGATGGGCTGCGTGTAGCCCATCAGCGGATGGGGCTCGCTGACATAGGTAGTCGGGCACTCCTCCGGATATCCGGCGGGCAGGTATATCCGTAATCCGTAAGAGCGGCCGGTGTTACTGACATAGGTGCCGTGGACGAAGGTCTCGCCCAGCGGGTTGAAGAAGTCGAAGCCGGGAAACTGCTGGAGCAGAGCCTGACGTTCGGCCGCGAGGTAATAGCGCTGCCATTCATCCCATACCAATGGTCTCTCCCTTGCTCTCACTGCCCCTGAAGGTTCTGGATTCCCCAGAGGAACACCCTCGGCAGGAGATAGCGCTCCTCCGGTGCCCGGGGGATCCAGTCGAGGCTCTGCCGGTCCGCCTGGATGGACGCCGCCCACACGAAGGGGTGTCTGCCGTCCCACGCGAGGGTGTAGCGGAAGTTCGCGCGATGGCGGTGCCCGCGGACGACGACGCAGATGAGCTGGTCTCCCATGGGGCGCAGCTCCGCCACGTGCCCGCTGCGGTGCAACAGGGGGTTGAGGTACTTCTCCAGGAAGGCGGCGGGGTCGGGGATCGGCTCCAGCCGGGGGTCACCGGCCACGTCCGGCCGCACGGCGCCTGCCGCGTCCGGCCGCACGGCGACGTCCGGCCCTGGAGGAGCCGGCGTGCGCGGCTCCTCCAGGGCCGGACGGACCGGCGGGTCCTCCCGTCCGTCCGCGGGCCCGCTGCCCGGCCGTGCCGTGGACGTGCCGAGCTGGTAGCGGCTCCGCGCCTGGGAGCCGGCCTCGCGCAGCAGGGCGGAGCCGACGCCGGAGGGCAGTTCGAGCCTGGCGGCCTCCTTGCGGATCGGGCTCTCCCCCGGGATCACCGCGAAGGAGGCCTCCGCCCGCTCCGACCGCGCGACGTCCGGGTAGAAGAACGGCGTGAGACGGACGACGGCGTCCCCGGACGGCTCGCGCCGCCAGGGCCGACGCGACCGCTGCTGCGGGGCGGCGCCGTCCCCGTGGACGAAGTTGGCGAGTATCTCCACGTGACGGAGCCGCTGGGCCTTGGCCGCGAGCCCCCGGGCCCGGCTGAGGTCGCCGGAGCTCGGCTCGAACAGGCCGATCCAGTGGTGGGAGTGCCACATGCCCAGGCTCTGCAGCCCGAACGTCGTCCACACGCCGCTCTCGACGACCCTGGCCACCTCGGGGTCGAGCTCCAGCGCGGTCTCACGGCGGACGACCTCGCCGGCCGGGCGGGTGGCCAGGAAGACCGTGGCGCTGCCGCCGTGGCTGAACAGGCCGTAGAGGCTGCCGCCGGTCTCGATGTCCTGGTGCTCGAACGTCTCGTCGCAGATCGTTTCAAGCTCGGACTCGTAGATCCTGATGTGGTAGTGGTCGGTCATCGAAGGCTCTCCACGATCTCCAGAAGGGTGCGGTCGGGGGACCACCCGGACGCGTCGAGGTCCAGGCGCTCGCCTTCGGCTCCCGACTGCACGAGCACCAGAGGAGGCTCCGCGGGATAGGCCGCGGTCACGATGAGCGCGACCTGGCACTCCTCCAGATCGACGATCACGGCCACCTGGCTGTCGGTGAAGGCCGCGATCTCGGGCGCGTATCCCGCGTGGACCAGCTCGCCGAGCTCGGTCTCCATCCGATAGCCGAACACCTCGCCCGCCGGCGGTTCAGGGACGGTCGCGGCGGGCGCCCCTGTGGCGTCCGGCACGGCTCGCAGCACCTCGTCGAGCAGGCCGGCGTCGTGCACGCCCCGGATCCGCCAGTGCTGGTCCAGGCAGGCCAGGACGAACCAGGCGAGCACCGCGGCGATCACCCGGTCCGCCGGCTGCGGGACGGCCGCCAGGTCGACGTACTGCCAGGTCGGCAGGTCGCCGTCGCCGGGAAGGTTGTGCATCGTTCCATTGGGCGAGTCCCATCCGAACGTGGCCACCCGCATGGCGAATCCCGTGGCGCCGTCGACGGCCGGGAACAGCGCGTTCAGGAAGGCGAAGACGGAAAGACCGTCCCCGTCCCTCTCGAAGTAGAGAATGATCGCGGGACGCCCGGGGAACTCCAGGGCGGCGATCTCCTCCGCGCCCACCGATCCCGTGATCGTCCGCGGCACGCCGTTGTCGGACACGAAGGAGCCGGTGCGGAGTTTCGCGAACCGCGGGAAAGCCGTGACGCCACGGAGCGCCTCGTGGACAAGCCCGGGAATCCGGTTGCCGGCCAGTTTTCCGCCGGGGGCGACCGGCGAGATCAGGACCGACGGGAGCGAATTCGACGTCGTACGGTGCAGCCTGCCGACCACGCCGAGCGGATAGTGCGCATTCTGCAGCCGATAACGCTCAAGAAAGAGGTCGCGTTCGTGCTGCTCGCGGGAATGCGCCTGAAGGGTCGCCGCCAGCCGCTGCTCGGCCACGCGATCCAGCGAATCCCGCTCCGCGGCCGCCCGCCTGGCATCGGCCCTGTCGATGATCAATTCTGGGATTTTCCCGGCGAGCCCGCCCAGAACGGAAGTAATGATCGCCACGAGCCATTCCATCGTTCCCCCACCCGCCGCCGGACGGAGGCCCCCCTGCCTCACGGTGACGCCATATGTATCACAGCAATCACGCTAAGTCAGCTGAATAATCGGAGAATATGGAACGGTGCAAATTCCGGACATCCGGAATGGCGGGGGGCCGCCGGCCGTCCCGGCCCCTGCCGGACCTGCCCTACGCTCGCGGTATGGATTCGCGGTCGGTTGGCGTGCTCCTGGCGGGCGGCGTGGGGCAGCGGGTGGGCCTGGCCCTGCCCAAGCAGCTCGTCGAGGTGGCGGGCAGGACGATTCTCGAGCACTCGCTGGCGGTCTTCGCGTCCGCGCCGGAGATCGACGAGATCGTGGTGCTGATGACGCCCGGCTACACCGACCGGGTGGCGGAGATCGTGGAGCGCGGCGGCTACCGCAAGGTCACCAAGATCGTGGAGGGCGGCGCGAGCCGTCCTGAGAGCACGTGGCGGGCGTTGCAGGCGCTCGGCACCGAGGAGTGCGACGTGCTGCTGCACGACGCCGTACGGCCGCTCCTGGAGCCCCGGATCATCTCCGAGTGTGTCCGGGCCCTTCGCACCCATAAGGCCGTCAACGTGGCGATCCCGAGCTCCGACACGGTCTTCGTGGCCGCGCCGGCAGGGGACGGCGAGGTCGTCGGCGAGATGCTGGACCGCGCGGTGCTGCGGCGCAGCCAGACGCCGCAGTGCTTCAAGCTCTCGGTGATCAGGGAGGCGTACGAGCGGGCGTTCGCCGATCCGGAGTTCGCCGACCGCCCGGCGACCGACGACTGCGGCGTGGTGCTGCGCTACCTGCCGGAGGTGCCGATCCACCTGGTGGCGGGCAGCGAGCGCAACATCAAGGTCACCCATCCTGCCGACCTGCGGATCGCCGAGCTGCTGTTCAAACTGGCCGCAGAGGCGTAGCAGCGGCATAAGGGCCCAATCCGCCGCTATCAGGGCACGCGACAGACGGGTACGTGGACGGCACTTGACCCTGACCTTGTTACCGTGCGATCACATGAGGGGACTCATCGTGATCGCGGCGCTGCTGGCCTCCTACCCCGTGCTGCTGGTGTCGGCGCTCTGGCCGGCTCCGCTGGTGTTCGGGGCGGCGGCGCTCGTGTCCTACGCCGCCGAGTACGCCGCGCCGCGCCTGGCCCGCCGCGCCCTAGAGCTGCTCGGCCAGGTGCACCTGGGCGTCACGGTGCGCTTCGCGGCCCGCGAGACGGCGGCGCTGCTGCTGGTGGCGCGGGCGGCCGGGCCCGATTCGGCGTGGTTCGTGGCGCTGGCGGTCTCGATGTTCGGCGTCCACGGGATGCGGGCCCTGCACACAGGGCTGGCGCTGCGGCTCAGGCAGACCCTCAGCCGGATGCCGGTCACCACCCGCAACCTCGACGTGTCGGCGCTGCGCATCCCCAAGCTGCCGCCGGGCTGGCTGGGCGACCCGCGCGGCCTCCGTTTCCTCTACCTGGACGCGCTGCCGGTGCTCGGGGCCGTCTGGGGCGCGGTCGCGGCCTGCTGCGGGGCGGCCCTGGCGCTCGCCCTGGGCGCGACCGGCGCGCTCGCGCTCCTCCCGTACGTGCGCCGCACCCGCCCGCTCACCGACCGGGTCCGCGTGCTGGAGGTCGTCGGGGCGCAGGTGGCCGCCTACCGCCCCGAGGTCATCCTGTACTTCTCCGGCGCGACGGCCGCCGCCTACCAGGCCCGCATGTGGTTGCCCGTGCTGGAGCGCATCGACCGGCGGGCCATCGTGGTGCTGCGCGAGCGCGGCATGGCCAGGCACCTGGAGCCGTCGTCGCTGCCGATGGTGTGCATCCCGTCGTCGGCCGACCTGATGAGCTTCCGTGCGCTGTCCAGCGCCAAGCTCTGCCTGTACGTCTCGAACGTCGGACGCAACGTCCACATGCTGCGCATCCCGACGCTCCGCAGCGCCTTCCTCAACCACGGCGACAGCGACAAGGAGGCGTCGTTCAACCCGTTCTCGCGGGTCTACGACGAGGTGTGGGTGGCCGGGCCGGCCGGCCGCGACCGCTACAGGAAGGCCAAGGTCGGCGTCCGTGACGAGTGCGTCCACGAGGTCGGCCGGCCCCAGTTGCAGGGCATCTCGACGGAGGGGCCCGGCCTGCCGTACCGGACCGTGCTCTACGCGCCCACCTGGGAGGGCTGGAACGACGACCTGTTCCACACCTCGCTGATGACGATGGGCCCGCGCATCGTGCGGGCGCTGCTGGAGCACGATCCGCCGCTACGGGTGATCTACAAGCCGCATCCGCTGACCGGGCACCGCGACAAGGCGGCCCTGCGGGCGCACCGGAGGATCGTCCACATGATCGAGAAGGCCGAGCTGGCCAAGTCGAAGGCCCGGCATCCCTCGCGGGCCGAGGCGCCGGCCACGTACGTCAGGCACCTCGTCGTCACCGGCTCCGAGCCGCACCTGTACGCCTGCTTCAACCAGTGCGACCTGCTGATCAGCGACATCTCCAGCGTGGTCGCCGACTTCCTGGCCAGCGAGAAGCCGTACGCGGTGACGAACGTCGCGGGGCTGCCCCAGCACGCCTTCCACGAGCGCTATCCGAGCACCGAGGCGGGCGTGCTGCTGGACGAGGACCTGGCCGGCCTCGCGGAGTTCCTGGACGGGGAGGACACCCTGGCCCGAGCGCGGGTGAAGCTCAGGAGCTATCTGCTCGGGCCGGAGTATCCGGACGCGCTGACCCGCTTCAACGCGGCGGTGGAGCGGGTCTTCGCGGAGTCATGACGATCGGGGCGGACGGGCCAGCTTGCGCGGGCTGGTGAGGAAGCCCCAGCCCCAGGAGCAGTGCATGGCGGCGTACACCAGCGGGAGCCGCAGCCGGGCGGCCATCGGCAGGTGGCTGCCGGTCACGGCCGAGCCGGCGACGATCGCGAGGGCGTAGCCGCCGGGGATGACGAGCCCCAGCGGGAAGAACGGCGAGACGACCAGCCCGAGGATCATCGCCAGCACCGCGGCGGGCGGGGCGAGGTAACGCAGGTTGATCGTGCCCTCGTGGGTGCGCGCGACCACCCGCCGCCAGCGGCCGTAGTGGAAGTACTGTCTGGCGAGGGCCTTGACGTTGGGCCGCGGCCGGTAGGAGACCCGCATGCGCGGCTGGAACCACACCAGGCCGCCGCTCTGGCGGATGCGGTGGTTCATCTCCCAGTCCTGGGCGCGCTGGAAGTGCTCGTCGTAGCCGCCCACCCGGTCGAGCGCCGAGCGGCGGAAGACGCCGAGGTAGACGGTGTCGGCGGGGCCCGCCGTGCCTCCGACGTGGAAGGCTGCGGCGCCCACCCCGATCTTGGAGGTCATCGCGCAGGCCACGGCCTGCTCGAACGGGCTGATCCCCTCCGCGGCCATGACGCCGCCGACGTTGTCGGCGCCGGTCTCGGCCAGGGTCTCGACCGCGATGCGCAGGTAGTCGGGGGGCAGCATGGCGTGCCCGTCGACCCTGGCGACGATGCCGCTGCGGGAGGCGGCGATCGCGGCGTTGAGCGCGTTGGGGGTGCGGCCGGTGGGGTTGGGCACCACGGTGACCCGGCGGTCGGACGCCGCGATGGCGTCGGCGACCTCCTGGGTGCGGTCCTGGGACGGGCCCACCGCGAGCACGACCTCGATGTCACCGGGGTAGTGCTGCGCGAGGACCATGTCGACGGCCTCACGAAGGTGCCGCTCCTCGTTGAGGACCGGCATGATGACGGAGATGGGGGGCCAGGCGCGCGTCTCCGCGGGCGCGTGCGGCGAGTCGGGGAACTGCTTCATGGCGGGGCTCACGCTACTGTACCGGCGAGGGAGTCGGGCAATCGAAAGCTCGATCCCGGGGTGACTTGGGGGGGACGGGCATGCGCGACCCGGGCGAGGAGGAGGACGCCGGAGTGCTCGTGGGCGGCGACGCCTACGGGGGCGTCAGGCTCACGCCCAACCGTACGCGGCGGCCGTTCAGACGCAGTGCGAAGGCGCGGCGGCGCAACGTGCTGATCGCCGGGTTCCTGTCCGCCTGCGTGCTGGTCACGACCGGCGTCGTGTGGGCGACCCCGCGGCAGATCGGCACCGTCGACGCGGGCGTCGGCGAGTCCGTGGCGCGCGGCGGCGCCGAGAACATCCTGCTCGTCGGCGTGGACAAGCGCGACGACCTCACCCGGCAGCAGCAGAACCGCCTCAAGCTGGGCCGCGAGGTGGGCCAGCGCACCGACACGATGATGGTGATCCACCTGTCGGAGGACCACCGCCAGGTCACGGTGGTGAGCCTGCCGCGCGACACCTGGACGACGATCCCCGGCAAGGGCGAGCACAAGATCAACTCGGCTTACCAGTTCGGCGGGCCGAAGCTGGCCAAGCAGACCGTCGAGGCGGTCACCGGGCTGCGGATCAACCGCTACATCGAGGTCAACATCCTCGGCTTCATCGACGTGGTCGACTCGCTCGGCGGCGTCACCGTCTGCACGCCCGTGCCGATCGCCGACCAGAAGATCGCGCTCAACCTGGCCGCCGGCACCCACCAGCTCGACGGCGTGCAGGCCCTGCTGTACGCCCGCACCCGCGCCACGGCCCGCTCCGACCTCGACCGCATCGACCGCCAGCAGCAGGTCATCTCGGCCCTGCTCAACCGGGCGCTGAGCGCCGAGACGCTGAGCAACCCGGCCAAGCTGGCCGCGTTCGTCAACTCCACGCTGGGCACGGTCAAGGTGGACCCGGACGACGGGCTGGTCGACCTCGCCACGCAGATGCGCGACGTCTCGCTGCAGAACGTGCGCTTCGTGGACGTGCCGCTGGCGGACGTGAACTACCGCGCCCCCACGGGCGAGTCGGCGGTGCTGTGGGACAAGCCGGCCGCCAAGGACCTGTTCGCCAAGATCGACAGCGACCAGGACGTCACCAAGCCCACGCCGACGGCCGCCGCCACGCCCTCGGCCAAGCCCTACGCGATCGCGCCGGGCAGCGTCACGCTCAAGGTCAAGAACGGCACGCTGATCACCGGGCTTGGTGCGCGGACGAAGGAGGGGCTGGTCGCGTACGGCTTCAAGGTGCCCGACGAGCCCGGCAACACCGACAAGAAGGACTACAAGCGGACCCTGATCCGCTATCCCGAGGGGCAGGAGGCCGCCGCCCGCGCGGTCGCCGCCGCCGTTCCCGGCGCGGAGCTGAAGAAGGCGGACGTGAAGGGCATCGAGGTGATCGTCGGCAGCGACCAGCCGAAAATCGCCAAACAGAAGATCTCGTCCGACGCCACTCCGAAACCCGCTGCTACACCAACCACCAAAACGGCAATGCAGAACATATGTAAGCAATAGGCATATCTTTTCGCGCGTCGGGCAGGTGCTCGTCATGGTGGTCAAATACTGGCGGGAGGACCCCTGCACCGTCCTGCACGTCGTCGGCGATCTCGACGTGGCCGCCGCTCCCCGGCTGCAGGCCGAGCTGGAGCAGGCCATCGCCGAGGCCGACCCCCCTAACCTCGTGCTCGATCTCAGCGAGGTGCCGTTCTGCGACTCGGTCGGCCTGGGCGTCCTGGTCGCCACGCTCAACCACATCCAGCACCTGCGCGGGCGGCTCATCCTGGTGCTGGCCCCGGGCATGATCAAGCACCTGCTGACGATCACCAACCTCGACCGGCACTTCGAGACCACGGACTCGATGAACGCGGCCCGTACGGCCCTCGGAACGGCGGCCTGACCCCTTCCTCCCGTTGCTGGATACTCGGTGTCGGCCGGGTGTTCCGCAACTGCTGGAGGAAGCCGTGAGACTTGGCGTGATGTTCGACCGGGGCCTGCCGCCCGAGCGGCTCGTGCCGTTCGCCAGGGAGCTGGACGCCAGCTCCGCCGACGACCTGTGGGTGGTCGAGGACCTCGGCTGGGCCGGCGGCCTCACCTCCGCCGCGACCGCCCTCGCCGTCACCTCCCGCCTGCGCGTCGGCATCGGCATCGCCCCCGCCCCCCTGCGCAACCCGGTGCTGCTGGCCATGGAGCTGGGCAACCTCGCCCGCTTGCACCCGGGGCGGTTCGCCGCCGGGATCGGGCACGGCGTAGGGGAATGGATGCGGCGGGCGGGGGCGGCCCCCGCGTCGCCGCTGGCGCTGCTGGAGGAGACGATCACGTCCGTACGGGCGCTGCTGCGGGGCGAGACGGTGACGCTGGAAGGCCGGGAGGTCCGGCTGGACGGGGTCTCGCTCGTGCACCCGCCCGCCACCGTCCCGCCGCTGCTGGCCGGGGTGAAGGGGCCGAGGTCGCTGGCGTTGTCCGGACGGGTGGCGGACGGCACCATCCTGCCGGAAGGCGTCGGGCCCGCGCAGCTCACCGCCATGCGGGAGACCATCGGGGCCGGGGACGGGCACGAGGTGGTGATGTTCACCTTCCTCGGCGTCGGCGACGGTTACACGGTCGATCGCGGGCTGATCGAGGAGCAGGCGGGGTTCCTGGGGGTGGCGCCCGAGGACGTGGTGATGGCGACCGGCACGGCCGAGGAGGCCGCCGAGCGCGTCAAGGGGCTGGCGGCGGCCGGGGCGGACACCGTCGTGGTCCGGCCACTGGACCTCACCGACCCGCTGCGGCACGTCCGGGCGCTCCTGGCAGCCCTTTAGCTCTCTGTTGGGTTCGTGGCCATCTGGCCGATGGCGGTCGGTCAGATGGCCGATGAGGGCGGGGCCCCTCGTCGAGAAGATCGGTCCCATGACGCGACTCGCTGCGATCGCAGCCTCAACCGCCGTCGCGGCCCTGACGGCCCTCACCACGGCCGGATGCGGCGGCCTCGACGCCGAAGAAGTCCGCGCCACCCGCGCGTTCCCCGTGACGGGCACCGAGCTGAAGATCGTCTCCTCGCTGGGCGGCGTCCGCGTCCTGCCCGGCGCGGCCGGCTCGGTCCAGGTCGAACGCTGGGTACGCGGCAAGGCGGCCGGCGACGGCAACGCCACCTGGTCCCTGCGCGACGGCGTCCTGCGGCTCGGCGCGGACTGCACCATGATCGTCGGCGACTGCGGCGCCCGCTACCACGTCAAGGTGCCGCCCGCCGTCCACGTCACGGTGGAGGCCCCGGACGGCGTGATACTCAAGGAGCTCAAGCAGGACGTGGACGCGGTCTCGCGCGAGCACATCCAGGTGGACACCGCCTCGGGCCGCCTGCGCCTGCGCAGCGACGGCCCGATCACCGCCACCGGCCTGACCTCTCCGGCGGTGCGCGCCCGCACCGTGGACGGCGCGATCGACGTCACCTTCGTCACCGCCCCGGCCGACCTGGACCTGGAGTCCGCCGACGGCCGGGTGACGGCGACGGTGCCGAAGGGCTCGTACGCGGTGACCGCCCGCAGCAAGGACGGCTCCGTCGCCTCCGAGGTCAGGAACGACCCGAAGGCGTCGGCCGCCATCGTCGCCCGCAGCGGCACCGGGAACGTCCGCGTCCGCGTACGGTGACCGTCACTCCCAGACCGCGGCGTACCTGCCGTTCTCGGCGTTCACCTGGACCGGTTTGAACCCCTTGCCCTTGAGCTCGTCGAACCGGGCCTGGTAACCCGACGCGCTCATGTCGATGTAGTGCGCCCACGACTTGAGCCCGTCCTTGCGCCACACCGCCGCGTACGTGCCGTCGGGCGCGACGGCGACCTTGACCGGACGGAAGCCCTTGTCCTTCCTGGCGTGGAACTCGGCCTCGTGCCGGGCGCGGCTCAGGCCGTAGGTGAAGGACCAGGCGCCGCCCGGGTTCGTGGCCCAGACCGCCACGTAGCGGACGTCGTCCGGCGTGCCGTACGCGTCCACGGAGGTCAGGGCGAGCCCCTGGCCGGCGGCGTACTTGTCGGCCGCGGCGAACTCGCTCCCGGTGAGGTGGTGGCGGGCGTAGACCTTGCCGGCCTTCTTCTCGAAGACCGCCGCGAACACCGCCGAGCCCGCCGGGCCCGTCGCCGACACCGACACCGGCTGGACGCCCTCCTTCAGCGCGGCGTCGAAGCGCTGCCGGTAGTCGGAGACCGACATGCCCTGCCGGACGCTCCACTGCGACGAGCCGCCCTTGACCCAGACCGCCGCGTACCGCTCGCCGTCGGAGACGTTCACGGTCAGCGGGCGGTAGCCCTGGTCCTTGAGTCGGCGTACCTGCTTGGCGCTCTCGGCGGCGCTCACGTCGTGATAGGCCACGAAGGCGGGCGCCGTCCGCGCGCTCGCCACCGCCGCCGGAGCGGCGCCCGAGGCGGCAAGCACGGAAGCGACGACGGCGATCTTGCTCATGGTCCGCATGACCCTCCCCCTGCAAGACGGAATGCTCTAGGTGATCAAGAGAATGGGCACGACCCTAACAGCGATCGCCCGCGGTCAGATCTCCACCGTCTGGAAGTCGTCCGGCACCAGGCAGCGCTCGATGTGCCCGGCCTCCACCCCCGCCCCCAGGTGCGTCAGCACGAACGGCAGGTCGGGGAAGCGCTCACGCAACGCCTCCACGTGCGCGACCTCCATGTGCCCCGCGGCGGGATGGTGCGGGCCGTTGCACTCCAGGATGAGCGTGTCGCTGGCCGCCGCGATCGCGTCGAGGCCCGCGCCCGGCCGCGTGTCCCCCGAGTAGCCGACGGTCCCGCCGTCGCGTTCGAAGACGTAGCCGTAGCAGTCGAGCTGCGGCACGTGGTCCACCTCCACGGCCCGGAACTTGAGCGGGCCGGCCACCTGCCACGAGCAGTCCACCTCGACGTAGCGGATGTCGAGCTTCTCGTGCGCCTCCTCGTGGATGCCGGGAACGCCGGCGACGTCCATCATCGTCCGCAGGAACTGCTCGACCCGCGGCGGCCCCACCACGTGGAGCGGCGTGGCGGCGTGCCGGTGCAGCAGTTCGAGCAGCAGGAAAGGCCAGCCGAACGTGTGGTCGGCGTGGAAGTGCGAGATCGCCACCACGTCGAGGCCGGCCACGTCGATGCCGCATCGGCGCAGGTGGGGCAGCGCGGTGGGCGACGGCTCGACCAGAATGTGATCGTCGAGCACGAATCCATTCCAATAGCGCCCGATCCCCGTGAAATTACCGGTCCCCAGAAAAGTGACCCTGGTCAAGACGCCCCCCGTCGTTTCCGTTCCGAAGAATCTCACACCGGATATACGGGAGACAGGCCCACTTCAGCCTTCGCCGTACGCGACCAGCTCCACCTCGTAGCCGTCCTCGTCCGCCAGATAGGCCGCGTAGTGCCGCTCGCCGCCGGCGTATGGGTGACGCTCGGGGAAGAGCAGCGTCCAGCCGTGGGCGGCGGCCCGCTCGGTCAGGGCGTCCACCTCGGCCCGGCCGCCCGCGTGGAAGGCGAGGTGGTTCAGGCCGGGACGCAGCCGGTCGTGGCCGCCGGCGGTGAGCGCCGGCGACCGCTCCAGCACCACGTACGTCGCCCCCAGCCGCCAGCTCCGCCCGTCCGGCCACTCCTGGAACACCTCGTACCCCAGCTCCGTCAGCAGCCAGCCCCAGCTCCGGATCGCGCGGCCCAGGTCGGGCACCCAGATCTCGACGTGGTGCAGGGAGCCGGTGACGGGCTCGTTCGCGTCCTCCATGCCGCCGACCCTAACGACCCGGCCCTGTCATCCACGGATGATCAGCCGATCAGCCGTGACCTGCCTGGTGGCCCGCCCCGGAGGCCTGACCCCTTTGGTCAGTCGACGCCGTTGGGGCAGAGGAACGACGTGATGCGGGCGGGCGCGGCCGTCACCAGTTTCGAGCCGTAGTCGCGCGAGCAGAGGTTGCTGCCGATGTCGCCGTCCAGGAAGCGGGTGGCGTTGCGCGTGGCGATCAGGTCAATGCCGCCGACGCTCGGAGATTCGATCTTGGCCGCCACCCAGTTCCCCACGCACAGCCGGGCCGCGACGGTGGCGTCCCCCGGCAGGCTGCCGCCGTTCAGCGCGGCGACCTCGCGGAGGATCGAGCTCTTGGACGCGCACGGGACGGGGGCGGTGGAGCGGCGCGCGGCGGCGGTCGGCTGCTTGCGCGTCTCCTCTGGTGTCTCGGTCTCCTCCGGGGTCGCCGTCTCGTCCTCGGTGTCATCTGCGGGCTTGTCCGTGGTGGCGTCATCTGTGGGCCGGTCCGTGGTGGCGTCGTCCGTGGGCTGGTCCTTGGGCTCGTCGCTCGGGTCCGGGGTCCCCTCGTACGTCGCCGTCGCGGTCGGGCTTCCGCTCGGGCTGAGCAGCGCCTCCAGCAGTCCTCGCCCGGAGCTCGACGCCAGTGCCGCTCCCCCGGCCACGACCGCCACGACGGCGACGGCCACCGCCGCAGCGGCCCATCCCGGAATCAACTTGCGATCGGCGGGCACCGCCGGAGGCGGCAGGACCTTCGTGCGCGTCGTCAAGGGCAGGGTGACCGGCGTCGGGCCCGTGCCCGACCTGATCGCGGTGAGCTGGGCGAGCACCTCCTGCGCGGGCGGCCGGGCCGTACGGTCCTTGGCGAGCGCGCTCCGTACGAGCTGACGGACCTCCTTCGGCACCCCGGACAGGTCGGGATCGACGCCCATGACCCGATAAGCGAGGACATCGGGAGCCCCGGTGCCGAAGGGCGGGCGCCCGGTGGCCGCGTACGTCATCAGCGCGCCCCACGCGAAGACGTCGGCGGCGGCGTCCGCCTGGTCGCCCCGGTACTGCTCGGGGCTGATCCAGCCGGGCGTGCCGATCAGCGCGCCGGTGCCCGTGAGCCCGCTCTCGTCGAGGGCCCGCGCGATGCCGAAGTCCAGGACCTTCGCGCCGGAGTCGGCGAGGATGACGTTCCCGGGTTTGAGGTCGCGGTGCACGATGCCTACCCGGTGGATGTCGGTGAGCGCCTCGGCGATGTCCACGCCGAACGAGAGCAGCCTGTCGGGGGGCAGCGGCGCGTTCTGCTGGACGTACGTGCTGAGCGTCGGCCCCGGAACGAACTCGGTGGCCAGCCAGGGCGGCATCGCGCCGGTGTCGGCGTCCAGCACCGAGACGACGCAGCGCCCCCTCACCCGCGACAGCAGCTCCACCTCACGGACGAACCGGGCCAGGAACTGCGGGTCCGCCGCCAGCCCCGGATGGATGACCTTGACCGCGACCCGGGCGCCGTCGGCCGCGACCCCCGCGTAGACGACCCCCATGCCGCCCGCGCCCATCCGGCCCACGATCCGGTAGGGGCCGATCGACTCGCGTTCGTCCATCGTCAGGGGGCCGAAGCCGCCGGGGTCGCTCATCCAGGCTCCCGTCGCTGTCGCGTCGCAACAACAGCGATCTTATTGTTGCCTCTCTGGCCATTGCCGCATGATGAGACGATGCGTTCATCGCTTTCCCCAGAAGGCGCGAATGACTTCCGCGACTGCGCGCAGCACGCGAGCGCGCTCGCCGGGGGTGCATCCGCGAATGGCGATGGCGACCATCAGCACGGCCGCGAAGGTCACGCAGATCGGCAGCAGCATCAGTGTCTCGGGCTTCATGGGCATCAGTTCAGCGTGGGCTTCACGCCGGGTGAAGATTTATTGGACGGATTGGTTCGGGAATCGAAATCCCCAGCTCACGGCGCTGTCCGACGGCTGCGAGATTGGACGCGTCGGATTGGACCGGGCATATGACGGCGCTGGGGCGTGAGCTGAGGCTGCTGTGGGATCGGGCGGAGGAGAAAGTCCCCGGACTGCAGCAGACGCAGGCAATTGCCAAGGCGAACGGCCGGCTCACCGGCGCGCGGAAGCTGGGCAAGACCACCGTCAACGAGTGGTTACGCAACGATCGGGTGCCCCGGGATTTCCCGCAAATGTGGGAGCTGGTGCGCGTGCTGCTGCAGATGGCTGAGGTTCCGCCGCCGGGCAAAGAAGAGGAACTTGGTGGGCAGCCCAGAAGATCATCTGGCGTGAGCTTTGGGAAGAGGCCGACCGGCACAGATCGCCCAGGCAGCCCGCCCTGTCGAGCCTGCCTGCCGAGCCCGAGGGGTTCGTAGGCCGTGAGCGTGCCGTCGGGAAGGTGCTGGCAGCGCTGGGCGACCGGCGGACAGTGGTGCTGACGGGCATGCCCGGGGTCGGCAAGACCGCGTTGGCGCTGCGGGTGGCCTATGAGGCACTGCGCCGTGGTCGTTTCCCCGGCGGCGCGTTGTTCGCCGACCTCGACGGTTACGCCGGGAATGCCGCAGCACCTGGATCCGTGTTGGAGGGCCTGCTGTGGCCCTTGGGCGTGCGCGACCTGCCCGCCGGCGAGGCCGCGCGGGCCGCGATCCTCCGTTCCACCTTGGCCAAGCGCTCCGACGCGCTCCTGATCGTGGTCGACAACGTGGCCTCCGTCACCGCGCTTGAATCACTGCTGCCAGGGACCGGCGGCCACCGGGTCCTGGCCGTGTCCCGCCATTCGCTGCCGTCCCTGGCCGGCGCCTACACGTACGAGCTCGGCGCACTGACGGTCGATGAGTCGATCGAGCTGCTCGAAACCGCGTTGCGCCTGGCCGACGAGAGCGACCTGCGCATCGAGGAGGACGCCGAGCAGGCCCGCCGCCTGATGCGGCTGTGCGGGCGGCTGCCACTGGCCCTGCAGATCGCCGCCGCCCTGCTGAAAGGGGACAGGTTCGGATCGCTGGCCGCATTGGCCGATGACCTTGCCGACGAGCATGGACGGCTGGACAAGCTGAAATACCCGGACAAGAAGCAGCGGGGTGTCCGGGCTGCCATTCGGTTGTCGTACAGACATCTGCCGGAGAAACTGCGGCGCCTGCTGGTGCTGCTGGCCTGGAATCCGCGCTACACGGTCGACGAAGACATTCTCGAACTCTGGCGTCTCACCGGCACCCCGGTGAAGCCGTATCTGACGACCGAGGGCGCGGCGGTGCTGTGCCGAACCACTCCCCCGGAGATCCGGCCACACCTTCTGGAATTGCGCCGAGCCCATCTGCTGGAGCAGCACAGATGGGAGCACGGCATTCCGCCCGAACGTTGGCGCATGCACGACCTGGTCATTCTCTTCGCCCGCGAGCGTACGGACAAGGACGGGTTGCGGGAAGAGGCCGGCGAGGCGATTCACCGGTTCCTGCACTACTGCCTGGAACAGGACTTCGCGAACGACAGCCAATGGCACCTCGAGGCGGACGGAGTGCGTTTCGCGACCGTCAAGTTCCACGAGGAGCTCGGCTGCTTGGTGCTGGTCCCGGCTGGAGAGCTTCCCGAGGGTCTGGTGCCCGGTGGCACCTGGAACGGCGAGCATCAGGTGTGGATTCCGGCCGACAGCGACGAGGCGCGGGCGAGCCTTTGGGCGGCGTGGAAGAAGGACATGGAACGGCATTGGGCCGTCCGCCCTTTCGCGGCGCGATGCGGGCACATTCAATGCCGGCTCAACGCGGAAAGAGAGCTGCTCGCCGTCGTTCAGCTCCTCAAGAGGACATTGCGCGGCCGGCGTATGGTCCGCGAATTGGTCTGCGAGGACCACCACTATGCGACCGTACGGTTCGATGAGGGGCTCGGCGTCTATGTGCTCAAGGTCGAGCAGGACGCCGTGGACGGCATTCCGGAGATGCGCAGGCTGCTGGATCGCGTTCTGGATTGGGACGAAAGCCATCAGCTTTGGCTGTTCACCCCCAAAGGGTGACAGGCCGCTTGTAACCCGATACCGCGATAAGCTCGCGTCCCGTGTCTTCAGATCATTTATGGCGGATTATCAGGATTGGCTTAGTAGGTCTGGTTCTTGCGGCGACCGTCGCGGGCCTGGTGTTCGGCGACGACTGGCTCTGGGTGGCCGCCGAATGGTCGCCGCCGTACGACGAGCGCGGCGACTTCGACACCTCGACGACCGTGATGCTGCTCGTGGCCGCCCTGGTGAAGGCCGCGTTCCTGTGGTTGATCCTGCGTACTCCCCTGCCGGGACCGCTGGACCGCCGGGCGAGAGCGCTGCGCCGGCTGCTGTATCTGGCGGTGGCGTACGCCCTCGTGCTGTGGTACCCGATCGGGCTGCTCCCCGACGCGGTCGACACGGCATCCCAGCTCGCGCTGTGGACCGCGATCGACGTCCTCTACCTGCTCGTCATCCGCTGGCGGTCCCGCCTGTTGCGCGCGGCGGCCGCAGCGGCGTTCGCGGTCGAGCTGGCCGGGGTGGCCGACCAGCTGCTCGACGACCTCGACCTCCCTCAGCTCGGCTATGGCGACGTCATCGGGCTGGGCTTGATGCTGGGCGGAGTGGCGGCGACCGTCCTCACGGTCGTCGGGCAGTGGCGTGACGGCCGATGGAGCCGCGGCACGCTGGCGGCGGGATGGGCGTCCATGGGTGTCTACGCGCTGGTGATCCCGCTCAACCTGCTCGCCGGACGGCTCCCCATCGGCGGCGGTCCAGCGATGCCGGTCATCCTGGACGTCGTGGGGGTCGTCACCGCCGTGTGGATGGCGGCGACGGCCCGCGAGCTGCCCGCCGAGAACCCCGTACCGGATCTTCCGCCCGCCAGGCGGCGGATGATCCGCGTCGCGGTGGCGACCGTGGCCGTCCTGCCTGTCATCGCGATGATCCACCCCGAGCAGTCCGCGCACCTCACCTACACCGCCTGGTCGGCGCGCTGCTATGACCGGCCCAACTTCGGCGACCTGAAACCCGCGGAACGCGACGCCGCGTTCCTGTGCGTGGCGCGAGGCATAGACGGCGGAGTCCCGCCCATGTTCCCGGACAGCATGTCGGACCAGGCGATCCTCTCGTACGGGCGGGCGCTGTGCAGGGCGAAGGACCGCGACGAGCAGGTGGCGATCCTGACGCGCGCCGGGAGCGCACGGCCGTCCTGGGGCGTGGACCCGTGGGACCTCGTCTACGTCTGCCCCGAGGTCATCGGCGCGACCCATCCCGAACTCCTGCGCTCGACCGAGGAGACGCAGGCGGCGAACGACGCCTACATCGCCGAGGAGAACGCGAAGTGCCGCGACCCGTGGCCCCGTACGAAGGGTGTCGTCCAGGCCACGGCCAAATACTTCCTGTTCGTGGACGGCGATCCCGGCTACCTGGTCCACGACCCCGGAGACGAAGCGGCCGAGGAGGAGGCGGACAAGCTGTACAGCGGCGACGACGATCTCGTCACCGTCGGCCGCAGCTCCGCGCTCATCGGGCACATCGAGGACGTCTCTGACCTGTGCCTCACCGTGAAGGCGTTCCGCGCCGCGCCGCCCCGGCGGACCACCGGGTGGCAGCTGGTCGAGGAGGTGCCGATCACCAGCCGCAGCGGCCGGCTCACCGTGCCGGAGATGGGCGGGGGCGAGGTCGGCGCGGGCGCCCCGATGCCCAACCTGGCGATGAAGGGCAAGGGCCGTTACCGGCTCCGCGTCTACGTACGGGTAAACGAGGCAGGCGAGGAGCACCTGGTGGCAGTGTTCCCCGGCGCGTCAAGGAAGAGGCACACGATGAAGCCGTGAACGCCACCGCCAGAAAACGGACTCATGGGGCAGGGTGCGTCATGGGCGACAGTAGCGACTGGGGCAGGAGTTCGACCACCAATTAGAGAACGCTCTCTAGAACAACCGTAGCGGATAAACTCATCGCGATGCCCAGAAGTCCCTCGTTCACCCACGACCAGATCCTCGACGCGGCACGGGACGCGGCCTTCGAGCACTGGCGCTCGGCCACCATCGGCCACGTCACCGCGCTGCTCGGAGCCCCCTCGGGCTCGATCTACCACCGCTTCCCATCGAGGGACGTGCTCTTCGCGACGGCGTGGATCCGCTCCATCAAGGTGTTCCAGGCCGGGTTCACCTCGGCCGCCGACACGGACGAACCGATCGAGGCCATCGTGCGCACGGCGCTCTGGATTCCCGACTTCTGCCGCCGCCACCCGCGCGACGCCCGCATGATGACCGTCTTCCGCTACGCCGACCTGGTCGCCACCGCCCCGCCCCAGCTCCAGGACGAGCTCCGCCACCTCAACGACCCCGTCGCGGCCCACCTGCGGCGCCTGACCGAACGCCGCTACGGCCGCATCACACCGCACGGGATGGAAGTGATCGCGCTCGCCTGCCGCGACTCCCCCTACGGCATCGTCCGGCCGATCATCGGCGAACCCGTCCCGGCCTGGATCGACGACGCCGTACGCGTGACCAGCACCGCCCTGGCCCACCTGAACGACTGAACCAACTACGCTCCCGCCCATGCGAAAAATTGGCGTGGCACTGACAGCGCTCCTGGCCCTGACCGGATGTGGGCAGAACGCCGGCGAAGGCGGCCTCAAGGACGCGATGGCCGCCGTCTCCGGAGAGGGACCCGCCGCCGCGTACTTCGAGTACGGCGAACCGGCTTGGTGGCGCGATCTGGGCGTCAAGCCGGGCGCCGACCAGGCCCGCCGCTGGTTACCCGCATCCGTCTCCGGCCTGGGCAGCTTCGCCTCAGCCGCGGCGGCCCTGCCGGAGGCCACGGGCATGACCCCCACGGCCGGTACGCGGGCGATCTCGATCGGCGTGCCTCCGCAGCAGGCGTTCCGGTTCGACGGCGACGTGGATGCGGACGCCGTACGCAAGAAGCTGACCGCCCACGGCGCCAAACCTCGGGAGATGGGCGGCCACGAAGGGCTCTCGTTCTCCCCTGGCGACGAGATCGACCTGGCCCGCACGATCGTTCCCGGCGTGACCAACCAGCTCAACCAGGTCGTGGTCACCGACTCCCTGGTCGCCACGGCCTCGGCCCCCGAACCGCTCACGGCCGTCCTGGGCGGGGAGACCACGCTGGCCGACAAGCCGGCGTACGCGGCCATGGCCACTTGT
This sequence comes from Nonomuraea sp. LP-02, assembly GCF_036289125.1. Lineage (NCBI taxonomy): Bacteria > Bacillati > Actinomycetota > Actinomycetes > Streptosporangiales > Streptosporangiaceae > Nonomuraea > Nonomuraea sp. LP-02. Next base: position 5,225,545 of record NZ_JAXCLK010000001.1, read on the forward strand.
CTCGGCGACGTCGCCGCAGCCACGATCATGACTTCGCCCAGTAAAACCGTCACCCTGTACGGGGTCGGGCTGCGTCGCCCGGTCGACCTGAACGCCCGGCCCGTCAACGTCATCTGCGTGCTGCCGGCGGCCTCCGCCGCCGCCGACGTCGAACGCGCCCTGACGACCCGCCTCGTCCCGACGGGGACCATGGGTGACGGCGGAACGTACGACAAGTATGCCCCGGAGATCGCGCACGACCGGGTCAGCTCGGACGATCACACGGTGCTGCGGGCCGTACTGACCCTGAACGACACCACGAACGCGATGTTCGCCAACCAGTTGCTGGTCCGGGGCGACCTCCAGACCCTGACCAAGCCCTGAGGCGGTAAGCGCCGGCGCAAGCGCGTGGGGGCGCGCACGCTGCACTGGCCCACCGCGATAGGCGACGATCAGCGGATCGGGCCAGTGGCGCGTCCACGGAAGTGGGTGCCCGTATCGGCCGTATGGGCGGCAGCTCACTTTAAGCTGGGCACATGGCGCCGCAGAGATTGCAGTCGATCGGGATCAGGGGATATACCTCGATCCGCTCCGCCGGTGTGGAGTTGCGTGATCTCAACGTTCTGATCGGCGCCAACGGTGCGGGCAAGAGCAACTTCATCTCCGTCCTCGCCTTGCTGGGCCGCATTGTCGACGAAGAGCTGAACCTGTTCGTCGGCCAGGCGGGTGGGGCCTCCGCCCTGCTCTATCGCGGCGGCAGGAGCATCCCGGAGATCACCCTGCACCTGACATTCGCGTCCTACGAATACCGGGCCGAGCTCATCCCGGCAGCCCGCGATGAGCTGATCTTCGGCTCCGAAAGCATCAGTGCGCCTGGTGACGAACGTGTCCTGGGACGGGGGCATCGGGAGACCCGCCTCTTCCATGAGCCCGATGAGCTCGACGGGCAAGATTTGTCGTCCGTCGCCGAGCAGGTGGTCGACACGCTGCGGGGCTGCCGCGTCTTCCATTTCCACGACACCAGTGCGAACGCGCCCGTCAAGCAGACAGGGTTCGCCTCCGACAACATCGCGCTGCATCCTGACGCCCGGAATCTCGCCGCCGTCCTGCTCCGCCTTCAGCAGGAGGACCGGGCCGCGTACAAGAGAATCGTCCGAACCATCCAGCAGGTCGCGCCGTTCTTCAGGGATTTCGTGCTCGTCGAGGAGAACGGCCGGCTCCGGCTGCGGTGGCGGCAGGAGGGCTCGGACATCGTCTTCCCCGCAGACGCGCTGTCGGACGGAACGCTCCGGTTCATCTGTCTCACCACCTTGCTGAGCCTGCCCGACCTGCCCAACCTCGTCGTGCTGGACGAACCGGAGCTCGGTCTGCACCCCTACGCCATCGTCCAACTGGCCGACATGCTGCGGGCCGCGAGCAGGGCCAGTCAGGTCCTGATCGCCACCCAGTCGGTGACGCTCATGAACCAGTTCGAGGTGGACGACCTCATCGTCGTCGAGCGTGACAGGGGAGCATCGGTCTTCAATCGTCTCGCCCCCGCAGGGCTGGCCGACTGGCTGGCGGATTACTCCTTGGGTGAGTTGTGGGAGAAGAACCTGCTCGGCGGCAGGCCGCAGGCCGAGTTGTGGTGACGGGCATGCGCCGACTGCACATCCTGTGCGAGGGCCAAACCGAAGAGACCGTGGTACGCGAAGTCATCGAGCCCTACCTGCGCAGCTCCGATGTCTACGTCACATGGTCCATCTTCACCACCAAACGTCCCGCGGGCGGCCCTTCTCACAGGGGAGGGCTGTCCACCTGGGGCAGGCTCGCCTCAGAGATCCGCCTGCTCCTGGGCGACTCCTCCATAACCGTCCTGACGACCATGCTGGACTACTACGGACTCCCCACTGACGTGCCAGGCATGGCGACACGACCCTCAGGTTCGCCGCATGACCGTGTAACTCACGTCGAGCGTGCCATGGCCGACAGCATTAAGGACCCTCGCTTCCTGCCACACCTCGTACTCCACGAACTGGAGGCGTGGGTCTTGCTGGGCCACGACGCACTTGGCGAACTCACCGGCGACGACGCACTCGCCCGTGCCGTCCAAGCAATCGTGACGCACGCCCGAGGCGCCGAACTGGTCAACGACGGGGCCAGCACCGCTCCTTCCAAGCGTCTACTGCGCCTGTTTCCGCTGTACAGAAAGACCTCCGACGGCCCACTCGTCATAGCCGAGATCGGCATCGACGCGATCAGGAATGCCTGTCCCCACGCGGACGCCTGGTTCTTCGCAGTGCATTCCGCGCTCAAGCAAGAAGCCTGAGGGGGCGATGTCCTCAGGCCTGGGCCGAGGTCTGCGCGAGCCGCCCCAGAGCGAAGGGTCGGTGAGACCCTGACATCGGAAAACGGCGGCCAGCTACGCAGGAATGGTGGGCGTTGTACAGATCGTCAGGAGCCGAGTTGGTTGATCTTCTGACGTGTCACCCGCATGAGATCCTCGACCCGTGCAATCTCGGCCGTCACGTCCGTGATCTGGTTCTCCAGGATGATCGGCACCCCTGCGCCCCCGTAGCGAGCCTTCTCGATCTCAAGTTTGTTGAGCGAGCCGTAATGAACGTTCAGCAACGTGCTGAGCCCCTCCAGCCGAGTCTGCAGCGCCTTGCGCTCCACTTGGCTGTCACGCCAGCGCGGCTCCACCAGCACGTCGTCCGCCAGTTCGACAGCGCGCCAGCCTGCGTCCACTGCGGACGTACCCTTCTGCAACCGGTCGACGTCCTCCAGGGTCCGAGGCCGCTGTCGCAGCACATCGGCAACGTCCCTGATCTCCTGAAGCAGGTCCTGAATTTCGGGCCGCAGCCGCTCCAGCGCTTCTCCCTGTGACGACCGCTCCAGCGTCCGTACGGCTCCTGCGAGTCTGCGGGTCTGCCCGCCCACAGCCGCGAGCGACGCCGCCCGCTGGTAGAAGACGGCTAGGTCGGTTTCCTGTAGCCCGCGCCCTGGTAGAAGAATCAAGCTCACCTCCTCCAGTGACGACCCGCGCGCCAGCCGGTCGCAGATCGTCTGGACGAGGATCTGAGCCCCTTCATACAGCGGAAACTGCCCGGTGCCAGTGCCGAGCGCCGGGAGGGCAATACTTCGTCCGCGGAGGTTCTCCGCCAAGCCCAGCGAGCGGGTCACGAGTTGCTTGATGCACGCCGGGTCGGGCATGAGATTGCGATCCAGGTCGATGGTGACTGCATGGAAGATGTACTTGGCGGGCAGCTGCCCGGCTGTTGTCACTCCCACGTCGCCCAGCGAGAGTGGCAGCAGCTTCCTGGCATGTAGACCGAGTTCCTTGCCCGCCTTGAGGTACAGGGCCCTGGATACACCGCCGCCCATGGTCAGGTAGTTGTCGTCGGAACTCACCAGTACCTCAGCCGTCGACTTGGTGAGGTCGCCGTAGCCGACGCGAAACAGGGACGCGCCGATCCGGTAGGCGGCCGTCATTGCGGCTGGCTACGAAGACGCTCGCGCACCGCTTCCAGGCGGTCGCGCTCGTCCTCGAGCTGGGTTTGCAGGTGGACAGGAGCGCTTCCAGCGTACTTGGCGACCTGTTCTTCGAGAATGCGCACGTTGCGTTCGTGAATACGCAGGAGATTCCACAGGCCCTCGCGGTCAGAATCCGGCGTGCCGGGAGTTTCGTGCATGCCTGACTCCTGTCGACTTTCCTCCATGCCCGGCTTATCCGCCAGCCGGGTGAGCCATCCCGCCAGCCCCAACGTCACCGCCGCGCCGGCGAACCACAGCCCTTGGACCCACCAAGGGCCCTCCACCCGGTTGGTCGCTACCCCACCGGCCACAGTCGCCACGGCGCTGCCGACGGCAATGAGCTGGACCGGCTTTCGCGCACCCTTTTTGCCCTGTTTCATGAGAACCAAAAACCGGCGCCGAGGTTTCTCATTGGAGAAGTGTAAAGGCGTCGTCCTGCCATCCGGGCGAGAATGTTGAACCTTCCGCGCCAGGTAGATGCCGAGCGTGCTCTGTTCAGCTACATCGAAGGTTCTCCAGTCGCGAATCCGACATTCTGCCCACAAGGCAACTCGGCCTGGCTGAATACGAGCGCAGCGAAGGTATCCGCCACGCTCAATGATCGTGTCGGATCCAGCTTGGATGCATGCTCGCCAGAGCGGCCATCTGCTCGCTGTTGAGAGTCGTCTGCGGAGGTCCGTACGGAAGTCGACTCCCTGGTTGTCCGGCGCGGCGGCGACGGTGGCGAGGTCGAGGAGGCGCAGGCCACCACGCCCACCTCACAGGCCCGTCTCAGGCAGACCTCCAAGTAGCCGGGCAGCCGCTCGGGAACCTCATCGAAGATCAGGTCGTACTCGGTCACCCACCGCCCCGGCAGGAGGCCATCCTCGTCCTCAAGTTCGTAGACCTTCACCTGCCGGGGCACCACCTGGTCCGTTCGAAAATCCAGTGCGGGCGCCATCTCCCAAGCGTGGACCACGAACATGCTGATCACGCAGCGCACGCCGTCCCACATCAGTGCCTCGGCGAGATTGTCACTCACTGACCCCCGCCCTCACTTCTGTCCGTCAGAGGAATCACAGAGCTCGAAGCCACTGATCGAGGACCGCGAAGTCTTCGTCGGCGAGTCCTCGGAACGACTCCACGTGGTGAAGGAGTGCACGGCCGCTGTGGTGCGTGGAGACCCAGTTGCGATCGGCGTCGGTGATGTCGTCGTCCACCCAGGCGAACGGGCGTCCGGCCGCCCAGTTCACCAGGGTCCGGGTCTTCCAGCAGAGCCTGAACCATTGGTCCTCGCGTTCATGCTCGTCGGATGACTCCGGCCAGGTCACGACTGGCAGACGTGGCAGCCCGATTCGGGGTGCTATCTCGACGTTCGCCTCCTCTTCCCAGGTGGTGGCCCAGACGAGTTCGCAGGGCAGCGCCGCCAGTCGATGCCCCACCTCGATGGTGAGCCGCGCCACGTGCGGTCCGGGTGTGGTGGCCAACGGCTCACGATGCGGGTCCTCACCGAACGGGAGCAGCGGCCCGTCGACATCGATAAAAAGCAGCGGGCGTTCCGCATGGCTGGTCATGCTGCGGCGTACTCGTCACACTTGACGAGTACGCCTCGTTCGAAGCGGGACTCGATGAGCTCGAACGTCATCGCCAGGAGCGCCGCGCGGTAACCGGCACCGCGGGTGACCTTGGTCCGCAGCCGGACAGTGGAGAAGGCCGACTCAATCGGGTTCGTAGTGCGCAAGGTGGATCCAGCGTTCGGCCGGATGATCGTAAAACGCCCGCAGCGCATCCGCACGGAACAGGGCAGGTGGTTACTCGTGTCGATCCCGAAGAAGGGTTCGCGGCTCATCACTATGGATGGCACCGTATACCGCTGGCGCGTCCGTCGTAAGCCCACGTATTGCCAGGGAAACAGCTGGGGTCCCATGACGTTCGCGGTGGAACTGGCCGACGCGTCGGGTCGCGTCCTTCTGGTGTCGCTCCCCTGCTCACGGCCAGACGCATGGTGGGGAGAACGGTCGATGGCCCTACGGCCGGTGCTTGTTGCGGCGATCATACGGACAGCGCTCAGGCACGGCTGGACACCACGGCAAGCAGGCAACGCCTTCGAGTTTGCCCTGACTGATGAGGACCTGACCGAGCTGATGAACGGCCAACCTCCTGCCTACGACGTCCCCTTCATGCGGCGATAGCCCCTGCTACGTGATCAGTACGACCGCCGCTTGAGGGTGTCTGTGCGCGCGGACGGTGCGGGCTCGGAGCGTGATTGCACATCGTTTCGGGTTTCGGACAAAGGCCGGCCCATCCGACCTGCTCAGCCAGAATGTCCTTTCAACGCATGTAACCCACCCGCTCAGCGAGCGGCACCCGGTACCTCTGACTTGACTCGGACAATGACGTGCTTGCGGGCTGGGTAAGCCGCCAAGCGTCGAGGAGGTCGCCAACCATGCGCCGGGTTTCAGCCAGGGTTTCTTCCCCTCCAGCCTGCTCAACATGCTTTGCACGGTTCCACTTCTTGAACTTCGTCATCGAGCCGCCCCCTATTTTCGAGCCCGCACCTACGACAATTAGGACAATTCCCTAGACCGGATCTGCTCCGCTGAACGAGCTGGCCCGGAAGAGGGCTGTTCTCGGAAAACCAGATTGGCGCCTACCGGCATACCTGTCCGCAATCCATCCCGACGGCTATCCGGACAGTACATCGTTCGGTAAGAGCCGAAGGGATGCTTTCAGCAGCCGTCGCCCGCGTGCTGTATTCGCTGGCAGGCGAAGGGGGTGCGTCGTAGCCTGAAGGAGTCACCTTCCGGGAGGCAGACTGTGGACGACGCCATCAGCGGTTCCAGTGCACCGGTACGCACGATCGGCCAGCGCATCCAGCACCTGCGTGAGCGTCGCGGCATGACCCGTGAAGTCCTCGCCGGCCTGGTCGGCAAGTCCGAGAGCTGGCTGAAGGCCGTCGAGCACGGCCGCCGCCAGCAGAATCCCCGGCTGCCGATCCTGCTGCAACTCGCCGAGGCGCTGCGCCTCCGTGACCTGAGCGAGCTCACCGGCGACCAGTCCCTACCTGTCCGGATGTTCACCGGTTCAGGGCATCCGGCGCTGAGCACTGTCCGCGACGCCCTCAACGCCGTGCCGATCCAGCCGGGCGGCACCGTACAACCGCTCACCAGCCTCCGGGCGCGGCTCGATGCGGGGTGGCGGATCAGGCACGCCTCTCCCGACCACCGCACCGCCCTCGGCAAGGTGCTGCCCGACCTGATCCGCGACGTGCAACTGGCCGCCTGGATGTACCGCGGAGAGCATCGGCGGACCGCCCAGGCACTCCTCGCGGAGACGTACGGCCTGACGCAGATGTTCCTCGCCTACCAGCCCGCGCCGGACCTGCTGTGGCGGGTGGCCGATCGGGCATTGACCGCGGCGCAGGAGTCGGAGGACCCGCTGGCGTTGTCGTGTGCGGTGTGGTTCCTCGTACAGGCGCATCGGGACGCGGCCGACTTCGACGCTGCGTACGAGATCAACAGACAGGGATTGGCGGCCATCGATCCGCACTTGGACGACCCGGACACGGACCTGCTCGCGATGTGGGGGGCGCTGTCGTTCGAGCTGGCGTTCACGGCGGCACGTACGGGTGACATCGGCGAGGCGTGGCGGCATTGGGATGAGGCGGCGCAGATCGCGGACCGGCTCCCCGACGATTACTACCAGCCATGGACTTCTTTCTCACGGGTGATCATGCGTCCGCACGCCGTCACCATCGCGGTCGAGCTCCATCAGAGTGGGGAGTCGGCCCGGCAGAGCGATCACGCCGAGGCAGTGCCCATCCCCTCCCGCCCGCGACGCGGCCGGCATCTGATCGAGGTGGCCCGCGCCCATTTGCTGCAGCGAGACCACGCGGCGGTCCTCGGTACGCTGCAGCTCGCGCACCAAGCTGCACCGGAGACCATCCGCTACAACGGGTACGCGCGCCGGATGACCCTCGACCTGTGCCAGGCGGGTCCGGCGAATCTGCGGCCGCAGGCACGCGAGCTCGCGGACCATATCGGCCTGATGACCTGACGGCGCGAGGGGATACGTACTGTATCCATTCACTCACGCTACGGCTTCTACGGTCACGGCATGTCACCTGAACAGGTCCCGAACGAGCACTACGACCTCGAGATTCTCCGCGCGGCGTTCCCCGCCTGGTCGCTGTTTCGCAGCGACGCGGGCGTGTTCTACGCGACCCGGCGCGGCGTCCACCTCAGGGATGCCGATGTCGACAAGGGGCTGCGGCAGACCGTGAGCGCGGACGACGCGGAGGTCTTCGTGTCGTTGCTCCGGGACCAGACGCGGATGGCGGTGGGGTCGTGAGCGACCGTCGGCCTCCGCGTGCCGACTATCACGGTCCGCACGTGGCGGCGCCCCAGGCTGGCGCTGTGCGCGTGAAGTGGAGACCGAGCCAGCGTCGAGCCGACCGACTGCGGGTCCGCGATCACACGTGCGCATGCATGTACCCAGTGTTCGAGTTGTGCGCGGCCAGCGGGCTGTGGTTCGTCCGACGCCATCCTGGTGGGAGTTCTGAGGGTGCCCTGGAGAGTGCGTGGATGTCCGCTCCGGCTGCGCGGGAATTGTGGGTGCAGATCCTCAGCGGCCAGGCGGGATGAGCGGACTCTCGGTCAACGAACTCGCGCCCCTCGCCTCGCTTGTATCACCTTGCCTCAATGCCATGGCTTCAGCATTCGCGCACTATTCTCACTTTTTCGGGCCAACCGTAATGTCTAACTGTTGAGTTCCATAATCCAACTTGACATCTCTATACGTATCGTGCGCAAAGCACTCCATTGCGTTACGGAAATTGGGCGTGTCAAACTTAATGCGCTTCACCAGTAGACCAAGCTGGAGGTATGGGATAGCCGGCAAGGCCCTGTTGATCAAGAATGAGGCGGACAGGTAGGGCGTTGAATGAGCACGTATATAGAGGAACTGGCGCAGCGGTCGCCGAACTTCGGGTTCACCTGGTTGAAGGACCCTGCACTGGAGGACGCCGATTCGTTGCTGCCTCCTGAGGTAATCGCCCAGGAGATCGTGGAGGACCTTGAGGCCGCGCTCGGCGAGTTCGCCACGATCGCTGAGGCTCTGCAGGCGGCGCGAGCGAAGTCGGCCAAGTCGTAAGCGTCCATGACCATGGGGAGCGCACATGACGCATGAAGTGGGACTCTGGCGGATCGGCGCAAGTGGCGAACCCGTTCGCATCACCTCCAGCACAATTCCTCTGGAATCCCAGTTAGAGACGTTGATCGCCCGGGACCCTGCGATCCTGGGCGAACCCCTGATGATCATCGGTCAGCAAGTGACCACGAGCTTCGGCGGGATCATCGACCTCCTTGGGGTCGATGGTGACGGCGTACTGCACGTTCTGGAGTTGAAGCGGGGCCGCACACCGCGCGAAGTTGTGGCCCAGATCCTTGACTACGCCTCATGGGCCAAGGAACTGAGCCATGACGACGTACTAGCCATCTACGCAGAGTCCCAGCAGGAGCCCCCCTTCGAAGTGGCCTTCTCTCACGTGTTCGGCGCTGGCCCACCGGACGAACTCAACACCGGCCACCGACTGACAATCGTTGCTCATGACGCCGACCCTGCTACGGAGCGGATCGTGAGCTACCTCAGCTCGTTTGCAGTTCCTGTCAACGTTGTGTTCTTTCGGTACTTCGAAGATGACGATCGCCGATACCTGGCCCGTACTTGGCTGATCGACGAAAGCAAGCCGTCGCGTACAGCCTCCGTAAAACAGCGGAGCGGTACCAAGGAGGCATGGAACGGCCAGGACTGGTATGTGGCTCTCGGAGAGGACAACGGGCATCGTAGCTGGGACGACGCTCGGAGCTACGGCTTCGTATCCGCGGGGGGCGGCACCTGGTTCTCCCGGACGCTGGTCAACCTGCCCATCGGAGCGCGCATCTTCACCTGCATCCCCAAGACCGGCTACGTCGGCGTAGGCACAGTGATCGGCGAGGCCCGCCCGGCGAAGGAAGCGGTGCTGGAGATCAATGGGGAGACTCGGCGCTTCATGGACCTCGACTTGAAGGCGAGCTATCGACACGAGGGCGATGACCAAGACGAGACGCTCTTGGAATACGTCGTGCCCGTTACCTGGATTCAAGATGTCCCTCGTGAGCAGGCTAAATGGACACGTGGGATGTTTGCCAACCAGAACAGTGCCTGCAAGCTACGAAATAAATTCACATTGGAGCGCCTGCTGGAAGCGTTCGACCTGGACGAATAGGCATGGGAGTGATCGAGCCTGAGGTTGGCGGCTACCCGCTGATCGTAGCATTGGTTGGTGTGGACGGTGGGGCGGGTCGGCGTCTGGGGGCGTTGCTGTCGCCTCAGCCATGCTCCCCCGGTGGCAGGGCCCGATGTAGGAGAGCCTTGCCGGCGATCGCCCCAGCCCTGGCTGGTAGGAGCCGAAGTCAACGGTCGCACCCCGATCACTCCGCTAAGAGCGCCTAACAGAATGATCTACGTTGTGCTTTGATCTCTCGCTGTGGTCGAGCGAGAGGAGCACGGGTGGCCAAGCTGAAGCCGTGGGAGGTCAGCGACGAGCTGTGGGCGGTGATCGAGCCGCTGCTGCCCCAGCACCAGCGCAGGTTCCGCCATCCCGGGCGCAAGCGGCTGGATGACCGGCTGGCGTTGCAGGGCATCTTGTTCGTGCTGCACACCGGGATCGCCTGGGAGCACCTGCCGCAGGAACTGGGCTACGGCTCGGGCATGACGTGCTGGCGGCGGCTGGCCGAGTGGAACAAGGCCGGCGTCTGGCAGCGGCTGCACGAGGTCCTGCTTGATCAGTTGCGGGCCGCTGACGCCGTCGACTTCTCCCGGGCAGCGGTGGACTCCTCGCAGATCAGAGCGTTAAAAGGGGGGCGCAGACCGGCCCGTCCCCGGTCGACCGAGGGCGGGCCGGCAGCAAGCACCACCTGATCACCGAGGCCACCGGCATCCCGCTCGCGGTGATCTTGACCGGCGCCAACCGCAACGATGTCACCCAGCTTCGCCCGCTGCTGGACGCCATCCCGAAGGTCCGCGGCAAGCGTGGCCGGCCTCGCCAGCGTCCGGACGTGGTGCTCGCCGACCGTGGCTACGACCACGACAAGTACCGCGCCTTGGTGCGCGAGTTGCAGATTCGCCCGCTGATCGCCCGACGTGGCACCGAGCACGGCTCCGGCCTGGGCAAACAGCGCTGGGTCGTCGAGCAGACCTTCGCCCTGCTCCACGCCTTCAGACGCCTCCGCATCCGCTGGGAGATCCGCGCCGACATCCACGAGGCATTCCTCAAGCTGGCCTGCGCACTCATCTGCTGGCGACGCCTGACCTCATTGCGTTAGGAGCTCTAAGAACTCGGGGCAATGTCACTCAGAAGTCGGCTGCATGATCTCTTGGCTTGCGGCATCCGGCACTTCGGCTTTTCGTGCTTGCTCGCGCCGCTTACGTTCAGAGACCACGCGGGCAGGCAGGTACCCGGACGGCAGGCCGAGGTACGCAGCGGCTCGGTCTAGGAGCTTGCGTAGGGGGTTCCCTTGCAGCATCTTGTCGATCACGTTGCCTGCCTGCAGGCCCCCTGCGCGTGCTTGACCGACATGGACCATCGGTGCGCCGCGCTCGTCCGAGAGCTGGAATGGCAGCACGAACTCGCCCTACCCTTTCGCGCAACGCGAGGGTGAGCCCGTGACGGACCTGGGTGATTGCGGGAAGCCATACCACAGGGTTCATCCGGCCGCGCCCCAAGCCGGCTACGAACGGCTCACCTGGCAGGAGCCCGATCCCCGTAATAACCGGTTCCGGGTGCGCGATCACACCTGCGAGTGTCAGCACATCGTGTACGAACTGTGCCAGGCAGGCGGCCTGCACTTCATACGGCGGCTCTACCGTTCTGACGGCGTGACCGAGCACGAATCCGATCGGATGCGTGCCCCCCCAGGCCGCACGGCTCTGGCTGCGCATCCTGCTCGGGCAGGCGCGATGAAGGAACAACAGGGTCGTATCTGGTGCGCGAGGAGCCCACTCAGTGAGCACGCCCAGCCGCTCCCATGCTCGTTATAGACGGCGATCGACGCAGTTGATTGCCTGGTGTCGGTGTTGAGCCCCGCTGACGTACGTCTCAGCTGGCCGGCTTCCAGGCGTCGCGAGTGATTCAGAACTCGAGGTACACGCAAATGGACTCGGGACCGCAGCGAACCACACTACGGCTACGTCGATGGCCCGACAGCCGGCAGCAGGGTTTAGCTGGGGGTTGGGGGGCCGTGCCCCCCAATGAAGCTGCCCGAGCCCCATGCGCGAAGCGCCCCTCTGCGAGGACCGCGCCTTTGTGCTGGGGGTTCGGGGGGCTGTGCCCCCCGATGAGAACGGCCTGAGCTTTTTGCGCGAAGCGCCCCCTGTGAAGACCTTGCCTTTCGGCAACGCCTACTTGAGGAGTTGGCGGGCCATGACCATGCGCTGGATCTGGTTCGTACCCTCGTAGATCTGGGTGATCTTGGCGTCGCGCATCATGCGCTCCACCGGAAAGTCCTTCGTGTACCCGTACCCGCCCAGCAGCTGCACCGCATCCGTGGTGATCTCCATGGCCGCGTCCGAGGCCGCGCACTTGGCCGCGCTCGACAGGAACGTGAGGTCCTTCTGGGGTTCGCCGTTCATGGCGCGCTCGGACTTGGCCGCCGCGTGGTACGTGAGCTGCCGCGCCGCCTCCAGCTTCATCGCCATGTCGGCGAGCATGAACTGCACGCCCTGGAAGTCGGCGACCGGCCGGCCGAACTGCTTGCGCTCCTTGACGTATCCCACCGCGTAGTCGAGGGCTCCCTGGGCGATGCCGAGGGCCTGGGCGGCGATGGTGATGCGGGTGTGGTCCAGGGTGGCGAGGGCGGTCTTGAAGCCGGTGCCGGGGGCGCCGATCATGCGGTCCGCCGGGATGCGGACGTTGTCCATGATCACCTGGCGGGTCGGCGAGCCCTTGATGCCGAGCTTGCGTTCCTTCGGGCCGAAGGAGACGCCTTCGTCGGACTTTTCAACCACAAAGGCGGAGATGCCGCGCGCGCCGGCGGAGGGGTCGGTCACGGCCATGACCGTGTAGTACTCGGAGACGCCCGCGTTGGTGATCCACATCTTGGTGCCGTTGAGCACGTACGAGTCGCCGTCCGCGACCGCCCGCGTCTTCATGGCCGCCGCGTCCGAGCCGGCCTCGGGCTCCGACAGCGCGTACGAGAACATGCCCTCCCCCCGCGACACCGGCCTCAGGTAGCGCGCCTTGAGCTCCTCCGACGCCGACAGCAGCAGCGGTACGGTGCCGAGCTTGTTGACGGCGGGGATCAGCGAGGTCGACGCGCAGGCCCGCGCCACCTCCTCGATGACGATCACCGTGGCGAGGGCGTCGGCCCCGGCGCCGCCGTACTGCTCGGGCACGTGCACGGCGTGCAGGTCCGCCGCGACCAGCGCCTTGTAGACGTCCCAGGAGAACTCCTCGTTCTCGTCGGCCGCCGCGGCGTACGGGGCGATCTTCTCGTCGGCCAGGGCGCGGACCGTCTCGCGGAGCATGTCGTGCTCTTCGGCCGGTGCGTACAGAGGGAAGCTCATGCATCAAATACTAGGACGTCCGACCATCTTGTTACCAGCCGGTACGGTTTGCGCCGAGAACCAGGTGGCACGTACGGAGCAGCAGGAGGCCGATAGCATGCGTGCGCGATCGAAAGGAGCACCCTCGTGCCATATCGCCTCACGGTGATCGGGACCGGATACCTGGGGATCACGCATGCGGCCTGCATGGCGGACCTCGGTTTCGAGGTCCTCGGCCTCGACATCGACGCCGACAAGGTCCAGCGGCTCAACAGCGGCGAGCTCCCCATCCACGAGCCGGGACTCGAACCCGTGCTCCGCCGCGGCCTCGAATCCGGGCGCCTGCGCTTCACCACCTCCTACGAGGACATCGCCGCCTTCGGCGACGTGCACTTCATCTGCGTCGGCACCCCCCAGAAGCGCGGCGAGTACGCCGCCGACGTGTCCTTCATGGACGCCGCCGTCGAGTCCCTCGCCCCGCTCCTCGATCGCGAGTGCCTGGTCGTCGGCAAGTCCACCGTCCCCGTCGGCACCGCCGAGCGCCTGGCCGACAAGCTCGCCCGGCTCTCCCCGGCGGGGGTCCTGACCGAGCTGGCCTGGAACCCCGAGTTCCTGCGCGAGGGCCACGCGGTCCAGGACACCATGCGCCCCGACCGGCTCGTGTTCGGCGTACGCAGCGAGCGGGCCGAGAAGGTGCTGCGCGAGGTGTACGAGCCGCTCGGCGACGTTCCGATCGTGGTGTCCGACTTCGCCACGGCCGAGCTGGTCAAGACCGCCGCGAACGCGTTCCTGGCCACGAAGATCTCCTTCATCAACGCCATGGCCGAGGTCTGCGAGGCGGCCCACGCCGACGTGCAGAAGCTGTCGGAGGCGCTGTCGTACGACGACCGCATCGGCGGGCGCTACCTCAACGCCGGGCTCGGCTTCGGCGGCGGCTGCCTGCCCAAGGACATCCGGGCGTTCATGGCCCGCGCCGGGGAGCTGGGGGCCGACCAGGCGCTGACGTTCCTGCGCGAGGTGGACGCCATCAACATGCGGCGCCGCGCCCGGATGGTCGACCTGGCCAGGGAGCTGGCGGGCGGCTCCTTCCACGGGTGCGTGGTGGGCGTGCTGGGGGCGGCGTTCAAACCGGACTCCGACGACATCCGCGACTCGCCGGCGCTGGACGTGGCCGTGAAGATCGGCCACCAGGGCGGCCGGGTCACCGTGTACGACCCGATCGCGCTCGACAACGCCCGCAAGGCGCATCCCGAGCTCAAGTACGGCGAGTCGGTCGTCGAGGCGGTGCGCGGCGCGCACGTGGTGCTGCTGCTCACCGAGTGGCAGGAGTTCGTGGCGCTCGATCCCGAGCAGCTGGGCGGGGTCGTCGCGGCGCGCCGCATCGTCGACGGGCGCAACGCGCTGGACGCCGAGACGTGGCGCTCGGCGGGCTGGCACTACCGGGCGCTCGGCCGCCCCTGAAGCCGGCCCGCAAACCAGGTCATACCCCCAGGTGGCGTACCCACTGGGTGTAGAGCGGACGATAGCCGCGGCGCGCCCAGAACGGGGTCGAGAGCGGGTTCGGCAGGGCGTGGTGGAGCAGCATGGTCCGTACGCCCTGGGCCGCCGCGTACCCGTGGGCCACGTCCGTGAGCAGCGCCCCGACGCCGCGCCCCCGGGCGTCCGGATCGACGTACAGGACGCTGAGGTACGCCACCGGCGAGGCGTCCACGCTGCCCGCGATCCAGCCGCAGTACGCGGGCGGCTGGACGATGACGCAGCCGAGCGGCGTGCCGTCGGCCCCCTCGGCCAGCCAGCACCACTCCGTCGGCATGACCTCCGCGGCCAGGAACGTCCTGATCCGCGAGGCGGTCGAGGCGCGCACCGCCACCCAGCCGAAGTGGGCGTCGTAGGCCACCAGCCGCTCGTACAGGCGGGCCAGCGTCTCCAGGTCGTCGGGCGTGGCCCGGCGGACGCCCGCGCCCTGCGCCGTTCCCGCGATGCCGGCGCGTACCGCCTGCGCCACGACGGGGGCGAAGTTGCGGGCGGCCAGCGCGCGTACGGGTGCGACGTCGCGGCTCGGCCAGGTCACGGTGAGCGCCTGTCCCTGCTCGTCGAGCGGGATCCCGGCCAGCCAGGTGTCGAGCAGCGCGCCGAGCGCCGCCTCCGGGGACGGCCCCGCGACGCGCGCCTGGAGGCGGTGCACCACCAGCGGGGACCAGGAGGCGCGCATGCTGCCGGGATCGACGCGTTCGACGCTGGCCCGACCGACGGCGCCGCGCGCCTCGATGTGGTCTTTGCCCCGTAACTCGTCCTGGCCCGCGACCAGCGGATCCGCTGCCCGGACGCGGGCGGCGTGCGCCCGGATCACGGCGTCCATCCCGGCACGATAACCGCTGACGGCCGCCCCGGCTACAGCCCAGTGACCGCCGCGGCTACAGCTCCTTGGCCTCGGCGCGCAGGCGCTCGCCCTTCGCGTACGCCTGCTCCTTCAGCCGCTGCTGGAACTCCTCCATCCGGGCCCGCAGGGCGGGGTCGGCGGCGGCGAGGATGCGGATGGCGAGCAGCCCGGCGTTGCGGGCGCCGCCCACCGCGACCGTCGCCACCGGCACCCCGGCCGGCATCTGGACGATGGACAGCAGGGAGTCCATGCCGTCGAGGTGTTTCAGCGGCACCGGCACCCCGATGACCGGCAGCGGCGTGACGGAGGCCAGCATGCCGGGCAGGTGCGCGGCCCCGCCGGCGCCGGCGATGATCACCTGGAGGCCGCGGGAGGCCGCCTGCCGGCCGTAGTCGATCATCTCGGTGGGCATGCGGTGCGCGGAGACGACGTCGGCCTCGAACGGCACCCCGAACTCGGCGACCGCCTCGGCCGCCGCCTTCATCACCGGCCAGTCGGAATCCGACCCCATGACGATGCCGATCATGCATATTCCCCTGTCATGAGGTGGACGGCGGCGTGGCGGGCGCGGGCGCGGACCTCGTCGAGGTTGGAGCCGACTGCCGTGACGTGGCCGATCTTGCGGCCGGGCCGCACCTCCTTGCCGTAGAAGTGCAGCTTGATGCCGGGGTCGTGGGCGAGCACGTGCTCGTAGCGCTTGAACAGGTCGGGGTCGTCGCCGCCGAGCAGGTTGGCCATGACGACGACCTGCGAGGTCATCGTGGGCGAGCCGAGCGGCAGGTCGAGCACGGCCCGCAGGTGCTGCTCGAACTGCGAGGTGCGAGCACCCTCGATCGTCCAGTGGCCGCTGTTGTGCGGGCGCATGGCCAGCTCGTTGACCACGAGCCCGGACGAGGTCTGGAACAGCTCGACCGCCAGCAGCCCGGTGACGCCCAGCTCGTGGGCGATGGTGAGCCCGATGCGCTGGGCCTGCGCGGCCTGCTCGGGGTCGAGGCCGGGCGCGGGGGCGAGCACCTCGACGCAGATGCCGTCCTGCTGGACGGTCTCGACGACGGGGTAGCTGACGCCCTGGCCGTGCGGCGAGCGGGCCACCACGACGGACAGCTCCCGCTCGAACGGCACGAACGCCTCGGCCATGAGCGGCACACCCGCCGCCATGGCCTCCTCGACCTCGGCCGCGTCACGGCACACCCACACGCCGCGGCCGTCGTAGCCGCCGCGCACCGCCTTGAGCACGACCGGCCAGCCGTGCTGCTCGGCGAAGGCCGTCACGTCGGCCGCGGACGACACCCGTGCCCAGGCCGGGCAGGGCACGCCGATGGCGCTGAGCCGCTCCCGCATGACCGCTTTGTCCTGCGCGTGAACGAGCGCCGCGGCCCCGGGGTGCACGGCGTGGCCCTCGGCGATGAGCGCCTCGATGTGCTCGGTGGGGACGTGCTCGTGGTCGAAGGTGATGACGTCGCAGCCCTGGGCGAACTCACGCAGCACGTCGAGGTCGCGGTAGTCGCCGATGCGCGTGTCGACGATGACGCGGGCGGCGCTCTCGTCGGGGGCGTTGGCCAGCACCCGCAGCTCGATGCCGAGCGCGATGGCGGGCGGCTGGGACATTCTGGCCAGCTGACCTGCGCCGACGATGCCGACGACCGGACCGATGGGGCGGTAAGCACTCACGCCAGGTGAGCTTACCGGGACGTACGGACCAGATGTTTGCGGCCCCGCACCCGCCGAGGGGGCGCTGGGCGGCCGTTCCGGGTGCCCTCGCGGGCGCGGCCGCCCAGCGGCCCGCCTCGCAGGGTAGTCCTCAGCCCAGGAATACGCCCGACATTGCTGGATATTTCATGAGTACGTCGTGACCGGGTAAGTTCATCCGTCTGACACCGGCCCTACGACCCGGCCGGTACGCTGGACAGATCGAGCCCGGCTGACGATCCGCGAAGAGCCAGGCAGCGAAGAAGGGACCGAAACAGACCCGTGGAAGTCGTCAAGCGCCTCTACGAGCGGTTCTCGTCCCTGGTTCACGAGCTGGCCAAGTTCGGCAGCATCGGCGCGGTGGCCTTCGTGATCGACACCGGCCTGCTCAACTTCTGCCACGTCGTGATCGGCCTCGGCCCGCTGACCTCGAAGCTCGTGGCGACGGTCGTGTCCACCACGTTCGCCTACCTCGGCAACCGCTACTGGACCTTCCGCCACCGCGAGCAGACCGGGCTCGGGCGCGAATACTTCCTGTTCTTCCTGCTCAACGGCATCGCGCTGCTCTTCGGCATCCTGGCCATCGGCTTCACCACCTACACGCTCGGACTCACCGACACGCTGTCGGTCAACATCTCCAACATCGTCGGCGTGGGGCTCGGCACCCTCTTCCGCTACTGGTCGTACAAGAAGTGGGTGTTCCTGGAGGCCACCGAGCCCATTCCGGTCGAGCTTCCCGGCCAGGGCGTCAAGCAGGACCGCTGACCACCCGGTTGCCCCGGCCGTGGCCGTCGTCCTCGGCCGGCCGCAGGAAGACGGCGAACGTCGCCGGCCGCCGCCGCACCAGCTCCAGCCGGCCGCCGTCCGCGGCGGCCAGCGCCCGCGCGAGCGTGAGGCCGAGACCGGTGCCCCCGCCGCCGCTGACGTTCCGCTCGAAGATCTTCGGAGCGATCTCGTCGGCGATGCCGGGGCCCTCGTCCGCCACCTCGACCACCACGTAGTTGTCGCCGCTGGTGCTGGTGACGGTGACCCTGCCGCCCCCGTGCCGCAGCGAGTTCTCCAGCAGCGAGGCCACCACCTGGCCGAACCCGCCGGTGGTGGCGAGCGCCTTCAGCCCGCGCGTCCCCTCCAGCCGCAGCTCGCGGTGGGCGTCCCTGAACACCGGCTCCCACTCCCTCACCTGCTGGATCAGCACCTCGTCGATGGACACCGGCTCGGCCTGGGCGTGCCGTTGCCGGCGCGCCGCGGCCAGCAGCTCGTCGATGACCGCGGTCAGCCGCTCGGCCTGGACGATCGCCGCCTCGCCCTCCTCGCGGACGACCTCCGGCTCGCCGGCCGAGGCCACGATCTCCTCCAGGCGCATGGTGAGGCCGGTGAGCGGGGTGCGGAGCTGGTGTGAGGCGTCGGTGGCGAACTCGCGCTCCCGCGTCAGCAGGTCGGAGATGCGGGCCGCGCTGCGGTCGAGCACCTGGGCCACGCGGTCGAGCTCGGGAATGCCGTAGCGGTGCTTGCTCGGCCGCGCGTCGCCCGACCCCAGCCGCTCGGCGATCTTCGCGAGGTCCCGCAGGGGCAGCGTCAGACGGCGGGACTGCACGACGGCCAGGCTCACGGCCACCGCCAGGGCGGCCACGGCCAGGGCGACGATGAGCAGCAGACGGGCCCGTACGTCACGCTCGACCTGGTCACGGTCGCGGCTGATGCGTACGTAGACGCCGGTGTTGGTCTGGGCGTCCTCCGTCATGAGGTGACCGGACGCCGGTGCGGTGCCGACGACGGTCACCCGGAGGGGGGTTCCGCGTTCCCAGATCTGGATGTATCTGCCCGGGTATTTCTGCTCCAGTTGCTGAGGATCGAGCGGCGTCTCCTGGACGCGGGCGTACTCGACCTCTCCCACGAGACGTTTGGCCTCCGCCCCGAGCTCCTGAGCCGCCTCGTCGACGATCAGGCGGCTCACCACGACGCCCAGGGGGACCCCCAGCAACAGGACCGCGATGACCGCGACGACCAGGGTGGAGGTGAGCAGTCGACGGCGCATGCGCCTACTCGCGTTCGAACCGGAAGCCGACTCCCCGGACGGTCGTGATGTAGCGCGGCTTGGCGGCGTCGTCGCCGAGCTTGCGCCGCAGCCAGGAGATGTGCATGTCGAGCGTCTTGGTGGAGCCCCACCAGTTGGTGTCCCACACCTCGCGCATGATCTGCTCGCGGGTGACCACCTTGCCGGCGTCGCGGACCAGCACCCGCAGCAGGTCGAACTCCTTGGTCGTGAGGTGCAGCTCCTTGTCGCCCATCCAGGCGCGGCGGGAGTCGGCGTCGATGCGCACCCCCTGCACGACCGGGGTCTCGGAGGTGCCGCGCCGCAGCAGGGCGCGTACCCGGGCCAGCAGCTCGGCCAGCCGGAACGGCTTGGTCACGTAGTCGTCGGCCCCGGCGTCGAGACCGACGACGGTGTCCACCTCGTCGACGCGCGCCGTGAGGATCAGGACCGGGGTCCCGTGGCCCTCGGCGCGGATGCGGCGGGCCACCTCCAGGCCGTCCATCTCCGGCAGCCCGAGGTCCAGAACTATGAGATCGATGCCGCCCGACAGGGCCCGCTCCAGGGCTTGCGGGCCGTCGGGGGAAACCTCGACCTGATAGCCCTCGCGACGCAGGGCGCGCGCGAGCGGCTCGGAGATCGAGGTGTCATCCTCGGCGAGAAGTACGCAGGTCATAAAGCGATCGTAGGACCTTAAGCGATCGTTTCCCGGCTACAGCGCGCGGTTTGACTCGTCGTTGACCTATCCATTGACCTGGGCAAACACGACTAAAATACGGTTGGTCGTGATTAAATTACCGCGCCTTCCCGCGCACGGGCATCGGCTCATCATGCCCACCGCGGGAATGCTCAACCCTGCCGTTCGAGAATGTCCCGGAATGGTGGGTGTCCGGAATATCGCGATCATCGGTGAGGGCCGCGAAACCCTCCCGCCACGACGGGTACGCGGGCGTCCAGCCGAGGTCCCGCCGCGCGTGCCGGTTGTCCGCGCCGCGCGCGGCCGGGTTCGCCGGCGCGCCGGACACCGGCGGCGCGGGCGCGCCGACCGCGCGGCAGAACGCGGGAGCCCAGTCGAGCCCGGCGGCCGGCTCGTCGTCGCAGACGTTGACGTGGCCCGCCGGCCAGTCCAGGGCCGCCAGGGCGGCCGCCGCGGCGTCGTCCACGTGCACGAAACTCGTCACGTCGGCGCCCGCCACCAGCTTCCCTTCCCGCGCTTCGGCCGCGCGCAGGCCGCGCGGCTCGAACCAGGTGCCCGGCCCGTACAGCAGGCCGTAGCGCAGCACCACCCACTCGGGCAGCTCGGCCACCGCCGACTCCAGGGCCGCCACGCCCGCGACCGTGGTGCGGCGCGGCTCGGGCGCGCCGAGGTCCAGGGGCTCGCCCTCGCGGGCGGGGCCCGCGCCCGGCACGTACGTCCAGCAGATGCTCTGCGCCACGATCCGGCGCACCCCGGCGGCGAGAGCGGCGTCGACCAGATTGCGGGTGCCGTCGCGGCGCAGCGCGGCGTTGGCGGCCAGGTCTCCCCCGGCCAGGTCGGTGAGCTGGTGCATGACCACGTCCGCCCGCGAGTCGCGGACCGCCGCGGCCAGGGCGGCGGCGTCGAGGACGTCCACCAGCGCTGGCGTGGCGCCGAGGTCGCACAGCGGGCCCGTACGCGTCTCGTGCCGGGTGGTGGCGACCACGGTGTGTCCCGCCGCGACCAGCAGCGGGATGACGCGCCGGCCGAGCACCCCCGCGCCGCCGGCCAGGAAGATCCGCAGACCGGAAACGTTCTTGCTCGTCATGCCGACCACCCTAGGAACGAAACGATCCCCCGAAGCGGGCCACTTCGCGGAGATTCGGGCGAACCACTCAGCGGGCTAGTAGTCCTTGTCCTTGTGCTCGGTCTTGGCGTAACGGGCCAGGTAGAGCTGGATGCCCAGACTGTTGATGAGGCCGAGCTCGGTCTCCAGGTAGTCGATGTGCTCCTCCTCGTCGCGGAGGATGTCCTCGAAGATGTTGGCCGAGGTGATGTCGCCCTTCTCGCGCATGAGCGCGATCGCGGGGCGCAGGCGCTGGACGACCGCCAGCTCGACCTCAAGGTCGGCGTGGAGCTGCTCTTCGACGGTCTGCCCGATGTGCAGGGTGCCGAGCCGCTGGTAGTTGGGCAGCCCTTCGAGGAAGAGGATGCGGTCGGTGAGCCGCTCCGCGTGCCGCATCTCCTCGAAGGACTCGTCGCGGGTGTGCTCGGCCAGCTTCGTGTAGCCCCAGTTCTCCTGCATCTTGGAGTGCAGGAAGTACTGGTTGATGGCGGTGAGCTCGGCGGTCAGCTGCTCGTTGAGCAACTCGATGATCTGTTTGTCGCCCTGCATGACGGGGCCCCCTGCTATCCGGCTATGCGGTCGTCAACTCTTCAGACCGCTTCAGGATCGCACAGATCTTCCGCACACAACGGGCACAGTCCCCGCCCGCACCAGTGGTGTCGCGAATCTGCTTCGCACTTTTCGCCCCGGCGGCGATGCAGTCGTGCACCTCATTTTCTGTCACAGCACGACAAATACACGCATACATTCTCGGGGATGGCCTCTCAGCGGGAACTGACGCCTAGGTTAGGCACACCTAAGAGTAGCCCACTGTGGTAAGGCTTGCCTATGTAAGCTGGCTCACAGTGAGCTACCTCCCGGTGATCTTCAGTGACCGCGCGCGATCCACTCCTCCAGATGCGGGGCCTCGGCGCCGATCGAAGTCGACTCGCCGTGGCCGGTGTGCACCACTGTCTCCGGCGGCAGCGTCAGCAGCCGCTTCCTGATCGAGTCGATGATCGTCTCGAACGACGAGTAGGACCGCCCGGTCGCCCCCGGCCCGCCCTTGAACAGCGTGTCCCCGCTGAACAGCACGCCCAGCTCGGGCCCGTGGACGCACACCGCGCCCGGCGCGTGCCCCGGAGTGTGCAGGATCTCCAGCACGCAGCCGCCCACCTCGACGCGCTCGCCGTCGGCCAGCGGCTCGTAGCCGAGCTTGTCGCCGTACTCCTGCTCCCACAGCACCTGGTCGGCCGGGTGCAGCCGGATCGGGGCGCCGGTGCGCTCGGCCAGCTCGCGGGCGGCGTTGATGTGGTCGTTGTGCGCGTGGGTGCAGAGGATCGCCTTGACCTCGCGCCCGCCGACCCGAGCGGCGATCGCCTCCGCGTCGTGGGCGGCGTCGATGACGACGACCTCGCGGTGGTTGCCCACCAGCCAGACGTTGTTGTCGACCTCCCAGGTGCCGCCGTCCAGCGAGAACGTCCCCGAGGTGATGACCCTGTCGATCACTGGAAGGTCACCACCGAACGCAGCACGTCGCCGCGGTGCATCTTGGCGAACGCCTCCTCGACCTGGTCGAGCGCGATGGTCTCGGTGACGAACTTGTCCAGCGGCAGCCGGTTCTGCAGGAACAGGTCGATGAGCATCGGGAAGTCGCGGCTCGGCAGGCAGTCGCCGTACCAGGAGGACTTCAGCGCGCCGCCGCGGCCGAACACGTCCAGCAGCGGCAGGTCGATGCGCATCTCCGGGGTCGGCACGCCGACCAGGACGACGGTCCCTGCCAGGTCGCGGGCGTAGAACGCCTGCTCGTAGGTCTCCGGCCGGCCGACCGCCTCGATGACGACGTCCGCGCCGAACCCGCCGGTCAGCTCGCGGATCGCCTCGACCGGGTCGTTCTCCCGCGAGTTGACCGTGTGGGTGGCGCCGAAGCCGCGCGCCCACTCCAGCTTGCGCTCGTCCACGTCCACCGCGATGACCTTCGACGCGCCGGCCAGCGAGGCGCCGAGGACGGCCGCGTCGCCGACGCCGCCGCAGCCGATCACCGCCACGCTGTCGCCGCGGGTGACGCCGCCGGTGTTGATCGCCGCGCCGATCCCGGCCATGACGCCGCACCCGAGCAGGCCCGCGACCTGCGCCGGAGCGTCGGCCGAGACCTTCGTGCACTGGCCGGCGGCCACCAGCGTCTTCTCCAGGAACGCGCCGATGCCGAGCGCAGGCGACAGCTCGGTGCCGTCCTTGAGCGTCATCTTCTGCCGCGCGTTGTGGGTGTTGAAGCAGTACCAGGGACGGCCGCGCAGGCAGGCCCGGCACTGGCCGCACACCGCGCGCCAGTTGAGGATCACGAAGTCGCCCGGCGCGACCTCGGTCACGCCGTCGCCGACCGCCTCGACGACGCCCGCCGCCTCATGGCCGAGCAGGAACGGGTAGTCGTCGCTGATCCCGCCCTCCCGATAGTGCAGGTCGGTGTGACAGACCCCGCAGGCCTGTACGTTCACGACGGCCTCGCCCGGCCCCGGGTCCGGGACGACGACGGTTTCGAGTGAGACTTCCTGGCCCTTACCACGGGCGACGACGCCCTGCACTTCGTACGGCATGCCAGCCATCTTGTGTCAGAGGGATGATCTCCGCAAGACAAAGGGCTGCACCACGCCGAGCCCCCTGGCCGGGCGTTTCCTGATCCGGTGCAGGGCGAAGCCGTGCGGCTCGCCGTCCAGTTCGGCGGCGAGCGCGGCGTCCACGAGCACGGAGCCCGGACGGGCGATCGCGGTGAGCCGGGCGGCCAGGTTGACCGTGGTGCCGAACACGTCGCCCATCATCGGCACGACCGGCCCGTACGCCAGCCCGATCCGCAGCTCGTCGGCCTCGACCAGGTCGAGCGCGATGGCGGCGGCCTGGGCCGCGCCCGGCGCGGTGAACAGCACCTCGTCGCCCAGCGTCTTGACCAGCCGCGCGCCGTGCGAGGCCACCACGTCGGAGGCGCGCGACTCGAACCCCTCCACCAGCGCGGCCAGCTCCCGCTCGTCCAGCTCGCGGGAGCGGCTGGTGAAGGAGACGAGGTCGGCGAAGCCCACCGCCATCGGCACCCGCGTGAGCAGCGGCTCGTCGCTGAGGTCGGCGAGGGCCAGCAGCCGGGTGCCGGCGGCGGCGAGCTGGGCCCGCCAGACGTGCACGAGCACGCGCTCGAAGTCGGGCAGCAGTCCGCGCGTGGCGTCGAGCATCCGGGCGAGGTCGCCTTCGCCCGGCTCGGGCGGCAGCATCGCGCTCGTCATGATCTCGGCCTGCCACTGCGCGAGCCTGGCCGTGGTCTGGCCGAGCGCGCGGGCCATGCGGACGACCGTCTCCTCGTCCAGCAGCCCGGTGTCGAGCAGGTGGCGGACCCGGCGCAGCGCCTCGACGTCGGCGTCGGTGAACGCGACGGCGTCGTCGGCGCGCTGGGCGAAGCCGAGGGCGCGCCAGATGCGCCCGGCGAGCTCCGGCGGCACGCCGCTCAGCTCCGCGACCCTGGCCCGCGTGTGACGCGGCGGCCGGCCGAGCAGCAGGCGCTCGACCTCCTCGGCCGTCGGCCGCCCCTGACTGCTCAACGGCCGTCGATCTCGCCGTCCGAGGCGTCCTCGACGAGCCGGAACAGGTCGTGGCGGACGTCCTGGATGTGCGGGATGTCGCGCAGCACGATCTCGCCGCGGTCGCTCGCGGACTCGACGGTCAGGGTGCCGCAGCCGAGCATGCGCTCCACCAGGGTCTGGTCGGAGCTGACCGTGTTGACCTTGGCGATCGGGATCTCGTCGGTGGACTTGTTGAGCACCCCCCGGCTGATCGTGAAGCGGTGGGTGGTGAGCACGTACCCGGTGTTCTTCCAGCGCAGATAGGGCGTGAACGACCAGATCGTCAGCAGGATCAGCGCGATGACGACGACGGCGGCCCTGGCGTAGAGGGCGAACTGCCAGTCCGACGGGATGAACCACAGCGCCGCGCCGGAGGCGGCGGCGATGAGCACGAGAGCGACGGCCGGTCCGATCAGGCGCTTCCAGTGGGGGTGGAAGGCCCGGATCCGCCGCTCACCCTGCGTCAGATGATGGTCGGGAAGGGTCATGGGCCAAATCGTGCCACCAACGCCGTCCGGGGGCCACGCCGATGCCTCATTCCGCGGGCCGCACGTGGACGACGTCGCCGGCGCTCAGCGTGTGGAGCCGGTCCGGCCCCTCGACCTCCAGGCAGCCGGAGTGGTCGATGCCGCTCGCCCGGCCGATCAGCTCCGGCCGGCCGGGCAGCTCGACCCTGACCTGGCGGCCGACGGTGGCGCTGGCGGCGAGGTAGGCCGCGCGCAGCCCGCACGCCTCGGCGTCGCCGCCCGCCGCCGTCCACTCGCGGTAGTGGACCTCGACCTCGCGCAGGACGGCCCGCAGCAGCGGATCGCGGTCGAGGCAGGCCGCCTCCTCGATGGCGAGCGACGTGGCGGTGCCGACCGGCAGCTCGGCGGCGCGCAGCGAGACGTTCAGCCCCATGCCGACGACCACGGCGTCGTCGGCCCGCTCGGCCAGCACCCCGGCCAGTTTGCGCTCGCCGATCAGCAGGTCGTTGGGCCACTTCAGGCGTACGTCCACCTCGGCCAGGCGGCGTACGGCGGAGGCGGCGGCCACGCCGTACAGCAGCGGCAGCCAGCCCTGCGCCGCCACCGGCACCTCCGGCCGGAGCAGGATCGAGAACGTCAGCCCCGAGCGCGGCGGCGCGTTCCACACCCGGCCGAGCCGGCCGCGCCCGGCCTCCTGCGCCTCGGCCACCAGCACCGCGCCTTCCGCGGCGCCCTCCTGGGCGGCACGGGCGAGGTCGGCGTTCGTGGAGCCGGTGCGCTCCACGACGGTGACGCCCGTCCACAGGCCGCCGGGACGGACGAGGGCGCGGTTGAGCGCGGCCTCCGAGAGCGGCGGACGGTCGAGGTCGGAATAACGCGAGTCGGGCATCCACCTATCTTTGCAGGGAGAGAGGATGGCGATTTGACATCCTCCCCCTCGTGCACGAGGGGGAGTCCGACCGTCGCCGGTCGGTCTTCCTGCTTCACCGCCGATCGCCCGCCCGAGAGGAGGACTCCCGCTTGAGGTCTTACACCAGCTCCACAGGCGTTTCAGCTCTCCGCCGGCCCGGCGGCGAGCAGCATGTTCCGGGCCGCGTTCACCTCCCGGTCATGGACCGCGCCACACGCACAGACCCACACACGGACGCTCAACGGCATCTCTTCCTGCAGGGGCCCGCAGACCGAGACGGAGATGGCGCGGGCCAGCGCGTGGTTCTTGAGCAGGTTGCGGACGGACAGGTTCTCCACGGCGATCGCTTGATTTTCGCGAACCAGCCGTGTGGTGACCTTGTGCAGGTAGTCCCGGCGCCGGTCGGCGATCCGGGCGTAGATCTTCGCCACGCGCAGCCGGGCCTTGGCCCGGTTGTTCGACCCCTTCTGCTTGCGGGCCAGCGCCCGCTGCGCCTTGGCCAGCGTGGTGAGGCCGGCGTCCACGCCCGTCGACCGCTCGACCGGAGGCAAAGGCGCGATCTTCTCCTCGACCAGCAGGGACACGAACCACCGCCCGGCCGAGTCCCTGGACACGGTGACCGTGGACGGCTCGGCCCCCTCCGGGAGCGGGCGCGACCACACGATGTCCAGCGGCACGTTCATCTTCGCCAGGGTGAGCCGGCCGTCACGCCAGCGGAACGCCGAACGGGTGTATTCGGCCGACGCCCGCGACCGCTTCTTGCTCTTGAACGTGGGGTACTTGGCCCGGCGGGCGAAGAAGTTCGCGAACGCCGTCTGCAGGTGCCGCAGCGTCTGCTGCAGCGGCACCGACGACACCTCGCACAAGAACGCCAGCTTGGGTGTCTTCTTCCACGCCGTCAGCGCGGCCGACGACTCGGCGTAGGAGACGCCGCGACCTTCCAGCTGGTATGCGCGGGTCCGCTCCTGCAGGGCCTTGTTGTAGACCAGGCGTACGCAGCCGAACGTCCGGACAAGCTCTTCGGCCTGCTTGGGGGTCGGATAGAAGCGGTACTTGTAGGCCCGCTTCACCAGCTGCGCCATTCCTCGATCCTAGGTGCGAGATCACTCGCGCACCGGCCGATTCCGAAAGACGACGGCGGTCCGCCTGACGGCGTAACGCCTGCTCCTGCCCCGCTCCGCAGGAGTCCGATTCCTCCCCCGCCTCAAGGCGGGGGTCTCCTCGGAGGTATCTGATGAGCAAGCATCTGGACCCGCGCAACTGGGCCTCGTGGCGGCCGTTCGGCCTGGGGCTGCGCAAGCCGAACAACTACCTGGAGCTGTGGAAGGCGTTCAAGTCGGTCAAGGGCAACAGACGCTACGCCTGGCGCATACTCAACCAGGGCACCTGCGACGGGTGCGCGCTCGGCACGCAGGGCATGCGCGACTGGACGATGGACGAGATCCATCTGTGCAACATCCGGCTGCGGCTGCTGCCGCTCAACACCATGCCCGCCCTGGACGTCTCGCTGCTGGGCGACGTCTCCGCGCTCGCCGGGCGGCGCAGCGCGGAGCTGCGGGAGCTGGGGCGGCTGCCCTACCCGATGCTGCGGCGGGCCGGCGAGCCCGGGTTCACCCGCGTGTCCTGGGACGAGGCGCTGCGCGTGGCGGCGGAGGGGCTGCGCGGCAAGCGGTCGGGCACCTACCTGACCAGCCGCGGCGTGCCCAACGAGAACTACTACGCGGCCCAGAAGGCGGTGCGCGCGCTCGGCAGCAACAACGTGGACAACGCCGCCCGCATCTGCCACTCGCCCTCGACGGTCGCGCTCAAGGAGACCATCGGCGCGGCGGCCACGACCTGCTCCTACACCGACTGGATCGGCTCGGACCTCATCGTCTTCGTCGGCTCGAACCCGTCCAACAACCAGCCGGTCGCGATGAAGTACCTCTATCACGCCAAGAAGGCCGGCACCCGGATCGCCATGGTCAACACCTACCGCGAGCCCGGGATGGAACGTTACTGGGTGCCGTCCAACGCCGAGTCCGCGCTGTTCGGCACGAAGATCACCGACGAGTTCTTCGGCGTGAACGTCGGCGGCGACATCGGCTTCCTCAACGGCGTGCTCAAGCACCTGGTCGAGAACGGCTGGGTGGACAAGGAGTTCGTCGAGAAGCGGACGACCGGCTTCGAGGACGTCTGCCAGGCCGTCGCCGCCCAGTCGTGGGAGGAGCTGGAGGCGCTGTCCGGGGCCTCCAGGGACGACATGCTCCGCCTGGCACGGCTGCTCGGCGAGGCCCGCTCGGCCGTGCTCGTGTGGTCGATGGGCATTACGCAGCACGCCTACGGCGAGGACAACGTACGCGCGATCGTCAACCTGGCGCTCGCCCGCGGGTTCCTCGGGCGGGACAACTGCGGACTTATGCCGATTCGCGGGCACAGCGGGGTGCAGGGCGGCGCCGAGATGGGCGCGTACGCGACCGGCCTCCCCGGCGGCCTGCCCGTCACCCCGGAGAACGCGGCCCGGTTCACCGAGCTGTGGGGATTCGAGGTGCCGGACTCCCCCGGACTGACCGCCACCGACATGATCGACGCCGCCCACCGGGGCGAGCTGGACGCGCTGATCTCCTCCGGCGGCAACTTCCTGGAGGTGCTGCCCGACCCGGCCTACTGCAGGGAGGCGCTGGAACGGCTGCCGCTCCGCGTCCACGTGGACATCGTGCTGTCGTCGCAGATGCTGGTGCCGGGCGCGGGCGACGTGCTGCTGCTGCCCGCCCAGACGCGCTACGAGATGGTCGGCGGCGTGACCGAGACCTCCACCGAGCGGCGGATCATCTTCTCGCCTGAGGTGGAGGGGCCGCGCGTCGGCGAGGCGTGGCCGGAGTGGAAGATCTTCACCGAGCTGGCCTCGCGGGTGCGGCCCGAGATCGCCGACCGGGTCAGGTTCACCGGCACGCCGCAGATCCGGGACGAGATCGAGCGGGCGGTGCCGTTCTACGCGGGCATCGCGGGCCTCGCCCGCTTCGGCGACAACGTGCAGTACGGCGGGCGGCACCTGTTCGCCGACGGCCGCTTCCAGACGCCCGACGGGCGCGGCCGGTTCTCCGCCGTGACGCTGCCCGCGCTGGAGCGGCCGGACGGCACGTTCATGGTGGCGACGCGGCGCGGCAAGCAGTTCAACAGCATGGTCCACGAGCGGCGCGACGGCTTCAACGGGGCGACGCGCGAGGCGGTGCTGATGAGCGCGTACGACGCCGACCGCCTCGGCCTGCCCGACGGCGCGCGGGTCGAGCTGCGCTCGGGCGGGCGGACGTACGAGGGGAGGGTGCTGCGGGCCCCGTTGCAACCGGGCAACCTGCAGATCCACTGGCCGGAGGGCAACGTGCTGCTGGACGAGAGCCGGCGCTCGCCGCAGGCGCGCATTCCCGACTACAACGCCCTCGTCACGGTGCGGGCGCTGTGAAGACCCGGCCCGGCCCCACGACCCGCGCCCGGGTCCGCGAGCTCAACGGCTCGGCGGTCCGGGAGCGCCGCGACGACCTGGCCACCGAGGAGCCGCTGGAGATCCGGGTCACCGGGGCCGGCGGCGAGCAGCGGACCGTCGCGATCACCATGCGCACGCCCGGTCACGACTTCGAGCTGGCCGCCGGGTTCCTGCACGGTGAGGGGCTGGCCGGGCCGGGGGCCATCGCGTCGATCGCGTACTGCACGGACGAGGACCTGCCGCCGGAGGCCCGCTACAACACCGTCACCGTGCGCCTGCGCGGCGCCGTCCCCGACCTGCCGGCGCTGGAGCGGCACTTCCTCACCTCCAGCGCGTGCGGCGTGTGCGGCTCGGCCGGCCTGGACGCCCTGCGCGACCGCTGCCGGCCGCTGCCGGAGGACACGCTGCGGCTCGCCCCCGGCGTCCTGTACGGCCTGCCGGACGCGCTGCGGCGCGGGCAGGGCGTGTTCGGCAAGACCGGCGGGCTGCACGCGGCCGGCCTGTTCACGGGGGCGGGCGAGCCGGTGGTGGTGCGCGAGGACGTGGGCCGCCACAACGCCGTGGACAAGCTGACCGGGTGGGCCGCGCTGAACGGGCGGCTGCCGCTGGCCGGGCACGTGCTCGTGGTGAGCGGCCGGACCAGCTACGAGATCATGCAGAAGGCGCTGGCCGCGGGCGTGCCGGTGGTGTGCGCGGTCTCGGCGCCGTCGTCGCTGGCGGTGGAGCTGGCCAGGGAGTTCGGGATGACGCTGGTCGGGTTCCTGCGGGGCGAGCGGTGCAACGTGTACGCGGGCGAGGAGCGCATTTTGGTGGAATGAAGCATTCCGTTCTGATATTCTTGGAACAGAACGAACCGTTCCGAGAGGATCTCGTCATGACGACCATCACCCCCTTCCGCGTCGCCGTCCCGCAGGCCGACCTCGACGACCTCCAGGCCCGCCTCGCCCTCGCCCGCTTCACCGACGAGATCCCCGGCGCCGACCAGGGCGTGGCCGTCGAGCGGGTGCGGCGCCTGGTCACCCGCTGGCGCGACGCGTTCGACTGGCGGGCGGTGGAGGACCGGCTGAACGCGTACCCGCAGTTCACGACCGAGATCGACGGGCAGAACATCCACTTCGTGCACGTCCGCGCCGCCGACCCCGACGCCCTGCCGCTCCTGCTCACCCACGGCTGGCCCGGCTCGATCATGGAGTACCTCGACGCGATCGAGCCCTTGTCGCGCCACTTCCACCTGGTCATCCCGTCCCTGCCCGGCTATGGCTTCTCCGGCCCGACCAAGGAGCTCGGCTGGAACAACCAGCGCATCGCCCGCGCCTGGACCGAGCTGATGTCCCGGCTCGGCTACGACCGCTACGGCGTGGCAGGCAACGACGCCGGCTCCATGATCTCCCCCGAGGTCGGCAGGCTCGCCCCCGAGCGCGTGGCAGGCGTGC
Source organism: Nonomuraea sp. LP-02 (assembly GCF_036289125.1). Classification (NCBI taxonomy): domain Bacteria; kingdom Bacillati; phylum Actinomycetota; class Actinomycetes; order Streptosporangiales; family Streptosporangiaceae; genus Nonomuraea; species Nonomuraea sp. LP-02. The sequence goes on from NZ_JAXCLK010000001.1 coordinate 5,256,352, forward strand.
ACGTGACGCAGGTGTTCTCCTTCCCCTCCGGCGACCCGGCCGAGTTCGCCGGGCTGAGCGAGGAGGAGCAGGCGGGGCTCGCCGTGCTCGACTGGTTCTGGAAGGAGAAGGGCGCCTTCAACGTCCTGCACTCCCAGCAGCCGCAGACCCTCGCCCACGCCCTCGCCGACTCCCCCGCCGGGCTGGTCGGCTGGCTGGCCCAACTCTTCGACGAGGACCTGGACGACGACTTCGTGCTCGCCAACGCGGCCATCCACTGGCTCACCGGCACCGCCGGCTCAGCCCTGCGGCTGTACTGGGAGAACGCCCGCATGGAGCAGCCGAAGGAGCCGACGACGGTGCCGCTCGCGCTGGCGATGGGCGAGGGCGACTTCAAGTCCATCCGCCGCTTCGCCGACCGCGACCACAGCCGCATCGTCTCCTGGCGCACGCTCCCCGCCCCGGCCCGCGGCCACTACACCGCCCACACCGCCACGGAAGCGCTCACCTCCGACATCATCGCCTTCTTCACCACCCTCCGCTGACCCCCGGTCAGAGATGGTGAGCACAGCATTCCGCCACGTCGGCCCGCAACCGGTCGAAGGACCGATTGCGTCCGGCCGGGCCGGGGAGCAGGCCGCGCCGAGCAGCATGCTCCAGCACGCCAGGAGCATCGGACTCGCGGTATCGCCGCCCGGTCCCGCTGACCTCCTCCGTGAGGATCCTCTTGGGGTCCGGGATCCGACCGGTGTCCCTCCCTCTGTACCTGGACGGAAGCGACCAGGCGGAGACCAGGGCGGTCAAAGCTTCAGGAAAGAGAAGTAACCACGCCTCGACCTCGGACACCGCGAGAGCGTAGTGCGCGTTGCCAAGAGCCGAGCCGAGCGCCTTCTGCACGCGTTCGCGCAACTCAGGCACGTCATCGTCGTCGACGCGGTCGAGGTCCTCGTGCACGAACACGCAGGCCACGTCGGCGCTCTCCCGCGCTGCCCGCGCCCGCACCTTGCGCGCCAGCGTCTCCGCCCGGGCCGCAAGGTTGACGCCCGTCGCCTGGTGAAGCCGGACACTGTCCCCGATCTCGACCAGCCGTCCCCGCATCTCCGGGCACAGATCCTCCAGAAGCACCCGCAGGCACAGACGATCGTTCCTGTCCTCACCGGCCAGGACCACGACCGGCCGCCTGGTGGGACGGACCCGGGTGCCTCCGCGCCGCGTCACAGGTCGCCTCCCAGAAGGCCGGAGAACCACAGGTTCCCCAGCGGGAGCCCCTCGCTGGCCCGTACGATCTCCTCGATCCTGGCCGTGGAGATCGCAGGGATCAGGGAGGACCCGTCGTCACCGCGCTCGCAGACGACGATCTCCTCCGGCCTCAGGCGGTCCACCAGAGCGGATGAGTGAGTGGCGATGAGGAACTGACTCCGGGCGCCGGCCTCTCTGACCCGTTCCACGAGCAGTTCCAGTGCCTGTGGGTGCAGGCCGTGGTCGATCTCCTCGACGCAGGTGAGCGCGGGCGGATGGGGATCGTGCAACATGGCCAGCAGGCCCAGCAGCCGGATCGTGCCGTACGAGGCGTCGAGCAGATGGGTGGGCTCCAGCAGGCCCCGCTCCCGCAGGACGACGACCACGGACTGCGCGGCGCCGTCGGGATGCGCGAAGTCGAGCGACTCCAGCTGCGGCAGGACCTCCGCCGCGTCGGCCTGGAGCTGAGCCCAGGCGTCGGGGTGCTGGTTACGGAGCCAGAGGAGGAACCCCGCCAGGTTCGCCGCGTCGTCCCAGAGCTCCTCCGCGCCTGTCTTCGGCACGCGCGAGGGCAGCAAGGCGGACGAGACGTTGACGTCGAAGACACGGAAGCTGCCGAGGAGCGCCGCCACCTGTCGCGGCCCCGAGCCGAACCGGTGGGACGACAACCTGGGCAGCGTGGACAGGCCGCTGCTGTCGGGCTGGATGCCGATCTCCTCCGACTCCCCCGGCTGTGCCGCGGGAAGATCGGTCACGGCCACCGTCTCGCCGCGGATCTCGATCGTCTGTGACCGGCGCCCCTGAAGTCCGTAACGGAAGGTTTCCTCGCGCGCGAACGGCTCGCCGTGGACGGTGAGGACATACTCGTCCTGCTGATCCTCGGCGGTGGGCGACCACCGGCCGCGGATGCCGATCCTGATGTGGCCGGGCCGCTCCTGCCCGCCGCGAAAGACCAGCCGGTCGAAGCCGCCGCGCTCCTCCAGGGCGGGACGCAGATCGGTGCGGACCACGCCGGCCAGGAGCCGGAAGACCTCCAGCACGTTGCTCTTGCCCGCACCGTTCGGGCCTACCAGCACGCTGACGGGCCCGAGCGGCAGGGTGACGTGCCGCAGGCTCTTGAAATTCTCGACATGGAGCTCGATGAGCCGCCGCTCGGTCATTCCCCTCATTCCCGCCGCCTGGGTGAAGCCGGCGACCACACTATCGGCCGTGGTCGCCGGGCGACGGGAATATCACTGTGTGCGAGGGTCCGCCGGTCAGCCGGTGTTCTGGAGGCCGGCGGCGACGCCGTTGACCGACAGGAGCAGGAGGGTGGACAGGCGTTCGCGCTCGCGCTCCGAGGGGTTCTCGGTGCGGAGCGCGCGCAGGGCGCGCAGCTGCAGGTGGGACAGCGCGTCCACGTACGGGTCGCGGAGCTGCACGGCACGCGAGAGCACCTTGCGGTTCTCCAGCAGCCGGGCGTGGCCGGTCACGCGGAGCACCAGGTCGCGGGTGCGGTCGTACTCCTCCAGGACCTGCCGGGCGAAGTCCTCGCGCCCGCCGAGCGCCAGATAGCGCTTGGCGATCGAGCGGTCGGTCTTGGCCAGCGACATCTCGGCGTTGTCCAGCAACGCGTTGAACAGCGGCCACTCCGCGTACGCCGCCCGCAGCTCGTCGAGCGAGTCCGCGGCGGCGAGGCCGGAGCCGAGGCCGTACCATCCGGGCAGGTTGACCCGGGTCTGCGCCCAGGCGAACACCCACGGGATGGCCCGCAGGTCGTCGAGGGAGCGCGGCGCGCCGAGGCCGCGGCGGGCCGGGCGGGAGCCGAGCCGCAGCGTGCCGATCTCCTCCAGCGGGCTCACCAGGCCGAACCACTCGGGGAAGCCGGGAGCCTCGGTCAGCGCGCGGTACGCCTGCTCCGAGGCCACCGCCACCCGCTCGGCCAGCCCGCGGAACCGTTCGGCGGCGGCCGCCGTCGTGGCGCTCACCGTGGGCGAGGAGGCCAGCAGGACCGCGTTGGTGACCTGCTCCAGGTGGCGGCGGGCGATCGCGATGTGGCCGTAGCGGGCGAAGATGACCTCGCCCTGCTCGGTGACCTTGAACCGGCCCGCGACCGAGCCCGGCGCCTGGGCCAGCACCGCGCGGTTGGCCGGGCCGCCGCCACGGCCGAGCGCGCCGCCCCTGCCGTGGAACATGCGCAGCTTGACGTCGTGCTCGGCGGCCCAGGCGGTCAGCGCCTCCTGGGCCTCGTACAGGCGCAGGGTGGCCGCCGCCGGGCCGAGCTCCTTGGCCGAGTCGGAGTAGCCGAGCATGATCTCCATGCGCCGGCCGTTGTCGTCCAGCCTGCGCCGCAGCTCGGGGATCTCCAGCATGCCGCTGAGCACGCGGGGCGAGTTGGCGAGGTCGGCACCGGACTCGAACAGCGGCACCACGTCGAGCACCGGCGCGCCGTCGCCGGCCGCGTACCTGGCCAGCTCGTAGACGGCGGCGATGTCGTCGGCCGAACGGGTGAAGGACACGACGTAGCGGGAGCAGGCCGTGACGCCGAACCGCTCCTGGATCCAGGAGATCACCCGGATCGTGGCGAGGACCTCCTCGGTGCGCTCCGACAGCTCGCCGCCGGCCCGCAGCTCCTCAAGGGCGCTGGCGTGCACCTGCGAGTGCTGGCGCACCTCCAGCTCGGCCAGGTGGAAGCCGAACGTCTCCACCTGCCAGATGAGGTGCTGCAGCTCCCCGTACGCCTGCCGCGGCGTGGAGGCGGCCAGCGAGTCCTGCGCCAGCCGCAGGTCGGCGAGCAGGTCGGCGGGCGAGCGGTAGGCCAGGTCGAGGTGCCGGCGCTGGGTGGCGGAGATGCGCGCGGCCACGTACAGCAGCCACTGCCGGTGCGGCTCGCGCGGCGAGCGGGTGGCCAGCTCGGAGACGATCTCCGGGTGCGCGGCCACGGCCGCCGCGAGCGCCCGCTTCAGCTCCGGCGAGCACGGCGTGAACTGGGCGGAGGCGGTCAGCGTGCGGCCGATGCGGGCGCAGGCGGTCTCCAGCGCGGCCAGCACGTGGTCGGACTGGATCTGGATGGTCTCGCGGGTGACCTTGGCCGTCACGTACGGGTTGCCGTCGCGGTCGCCGCCGATCCAGCTTCCGTACCGGATGAAGGGCCTGGCCTGCGGCGGGCGGGTGCCGGTGTCCGGGTCGAGCGCGGCGTCGAGCGCGCGGTAGACCTGGGGCACCATGCGGAAGAGGGTCTCGTCGAAGGCGGCCATGGCGGTGCGCACCTCGTCGAGCGGGTCGAGCTTGCTGGAGCGGAGCTGGGCGGTGCGCCACAGCAGGTCGATCTCCTCCAGCAGGCGGCGCCGGCTCTCGGCGCGCTCGGTGGCCCCGCGACCCGGGGTGTTGTACTCGGTGAGCTGGTGGCTGACGCGCTGGATGGCGGTGACGACGGCCCGCCTGCGCGCCTCGGTCGGGTGCGCGGTGAGCACCGGGTGCAGCTCCAGGCCGGCCAGCAGCTCGGTCACCCGTTCGTGGCCCAGCTCCTGGACGGCCTGCGCCAGCGACTCGCGCTGGACCCTGCCCTCGGTGTCCCGCTCGCGCAGCGTGCGGATCCTGTAGTGCTCCTCGGCCAGGTTGGCCAGGTGGAAGTAGCAGGTGAAGGCGCGGGCGACCTCGACCGCCCGCTCGATCTCCCAACCGGCGACCATGGCGCTGATCTCATCGGCCGAGACCGTGCCCCTGCGCGCCGCGATGACGGCCTTGCGCAGCCGTTCGACGTCGGCCAGCAGGTCTTCGCCACCTTGTTCCGCGAGCACCTGACCGAGCAGTTTGCCGAGCAGCCGCACGTCGTGGCGCAGCTCGTCCGGCATCTCCGTCACGGCCGCGCTGCGACGTTCGAACCCCTGGTCAATCATGCTTCGAAGGGTAGCGAGTCGGTTTTCGCGAGCGCAGACCGGTCTCACTTATTGGACTAGACCACTGGTCAGGACGCCTTGCCGACGGCCGCCATCAGCTCCGGCAGGCGGGCGAAGCCGATCCGCGCCGCGAGGCGGCGGCCGAGCACCTCGACGAGGAGCCCGTAGAAGGGGGCCGCCACGCTCACCCACAGCAGCCCGAACCCCAGCGGCACCAGGAACGGCAGCGACAGCAGCGCGATGCCGGCCATCGCCCCCATCGAGGACGCGAACGCCTGCCCGCCCTGCCCGGGTGCGGCGCCGCTGAAGGCGTTCATCCGCTCGGGCACCCCGTACGGCAGCACCACGCTGGTCACCGACCCGACCCCGAGCCCGATGCCGAGCGCGCCCCACCCGGCCAGCATCGCGGGCAGGATCGAGCCGGGATGCCCGGTGAACAGCCCGGTGGCGACCGCGATCACGGCGAGCAGCGGCGTCGCGATGAGCGCGTTGGCGAGGTGGCGGCCGGCGAGGTCGGTGCCGAGCTCGCGTTCGGAGCCGAACGTCACGGCGTTCATCCAGAGCGAGCGGCCGTCGAAGCCGAACGTGTTGCCCGACTGCAGGGCGATCATCAGCGCGCCGAAGGCGGTGATGACGATCGGCAGCACCGGGCCGCCCGGCCCGCCCTCGCCGGCCGTGCGGCCGAGCGAGAACGACAGCACGAGCGTGACGACGACGGCGCTGAACCAGCCCACCCGGAAGCGCGGCTCGCGTCTGATGTACTTCAGCTCCTTGCCCACGACGGCGGCGAGCGGCCCGTCGGGCAGCACCCGGTCGATCCAGCCGCTGTCCTTGCGGCGCACCGACGCCGCCTGCGTGGAGACGTCCGGCGTCACCAGCGCCCGGCTCAGCGCCTTGATCCACAGCCAGCCGATCGCCAGCGTGAGCAGCGCCAGGAGCACCAGCTCGCCCAGGCCGGCCAGGCCGCCGTCGGCGATCGCGTGCGCCGCCATGCCGGGCGGCGTCCAGCGCAGGACGCCGGCCAGCCCGGCCAGCAGCGCCTCGGGGTCGCCGAACCCGCGGTTGAGCAGCAGGTTGGGGAGCTGCGCGAGCAGGACGACGAACAGGGCGGCCACGGCCAGCACGTCCCGGCCGCGCCGGGTGCGGAGCGCGCTGGACAGCGCCGTGGTGATCAGGCGCGAGGTCACCACGCAGAGCGCGAACTGCAGCAGCACGGCGGGCACGCCGAGCAGCAGGCCGCCGATCCCGGCGGGCAGCGCGACGATCGCTCCGGAGGTGACGGCGAGCATCGTGAGCGGCCACACGCCGGTCACGGACGCGGTGAACATGCCGATCGCGAGGCGGCGCGGGGGCAGCGGGAACAGCGCGAGCTTGGCGGGGTCGAGCGTGTCGTCGAGGCCGAAGGCCAGCAGCGGCACGATCATCCAGCCGAGCAGGAACAGGGTGAAGGCGACGATCACCAGATTGACGGCGAGGTCGTGGGGCGCGAGCCGCAGCAGGCTCATCAGGAGGAAGCCGAGCACGGCCGTGCCGAGCGCGACGGCCGTGGTGAGCAGGAAGCCGAGCTTGCGCTGGAGGTCGCCGCGCAGGTTGCCGGCGAGCAGGCGCAGCTTCAGCCGCGCGAAGAGCGCCACCGTGCTCACTGCGCGCCCTTCCCGGGCTCGTCGATGGGTGCGGGGGCAGGCGCGGGTGCGGGGGCGGGTTCGCGGGCGCCGGCGCCGAGCCAGGACAGGGCGCCGCCGCGGGCGTGCCCGGTGCCGCCTACCAGCTCCAGGAACGCCTCGTTGAGCCGCCGCCCGCCGCGGACCTGCTCCAGCGGCCCCTGCGCCACGATGTGCCCCTGGTTCATCACCGACACCCAGTCGCACAGCCGCTCGACGAGGTCCATCACGTGGCTGGAGAAGATGACGGTGGAGCCGGAGGCAGTGAAGCCGCGCAGCACCTCGGTGAGCGTGTTGGCGCTGACCGGGTCGACGCCCTCGAACGGCTCGTCGAGGAACAGCACCGACGGGTTGTGCAGCAGCGCCGAGGCCAGCCCGATCTTCTTGCGCATGCCGGTGGAGTAGTCGACGACGAGCTTGTCCGCGGCCCCGGTGAGGTCCATGACGGTGAGCAGTTCCTCCGCCCGCCGCTCGACCTCGGCCTTGGGGAGCCCGCGCAGCCGGCCGGAGTAGGTCAGCAGCTCCCGCCCGGACAGCCGCTCGAACAGCCGCAGCCCCTCGGGCAGCACGCCGATGCGGGCCTTGACCTCGACGGGGTCGCGCCAGACGTGGAAGCCGTCGATCTCGGCCGTGCCGCCGTCGGGGCGGAGCAACCCGGTGATCATGCTGAGCGTGGTGGTCTTGCCCGCTCCGTTGGGGCCGACCAGGCCCGCGAAACTGCCGGCAGGGACCACGAGGTCGACCCCTGCCACCGCGATCTGCTGCCCGTACCTCTTGAACAGGCCGTGGGTGCGTACGGCATCCGTCATGGAGCCACTCTAGGAGGAGGTACTAGCCTTGCGCGCATGAGCGCTGCCGCCGAGCCGACACCGGAGAAGCCCGACATCCACACCACCGCCGGGAAGATCGCCGACCTGGAGCGGCGGCTGGACGAGGCGGTCCACGCCGGGTCCGCGGCCGCCGTGGACAAGCAGCACGCCAAGGGCAAGATGACCGCCAGGGAGCGGGTGCTGGCGCTGCTGGACGAGGGGTCGTTCGTGGAGTTCGACGCGTTCGCGCGGCACCGCTCGACGATGTTCGGCCTGGAGCAGCGGCGGCCGTACGGTGACGGCGTGATCGCCGGGCACGGCACGGTCGACGGCCGGCAGGTCTGCGTGTTCTCCCAGGACGTGACGGTCTTCGGCGGCTCGCTCGGCGAGGTGTACGGCGAGAAGATCGTCAAGGTCCTGGACCTGGCGCTCAAGACCGGCTGCCCGATCATCGGCATCAACGAGGGCGGCGGCGCGCGCATCCAGGAGGGCGTGGTGGCGCTCGGCCTGTACGCCGAGATCTTCAAGCGCAACGTGCACGCCTCCGGCGTGATCCCGCAGATCTCGCTCATCATGGGCGCGGCGGCCGGCGGGCACGTCTACTCCCCCGCGCTGACCGACTTCGTGGTGATGGTGGACCAGACCTCCCACATGTTCATCACCGGGCCCGACGTCATCAAGACGGTGACGGGCGAGGAGGTGACGTTCGAGGAGCTCGGCGGGGCGCACGCGCACAACACGAAGTCGGGCGTGGCCCACTACCAGGCGGCCGACGAGGACGACGCGCTCGACTACGTGCGGGCGCTGCTGTCGTACCTGCCGTCCAACAACCTGGACGACCCCCCGGCCTACCCGGCCGCCGCGGACCTCGATCCCGATCCCGAGCTGGACGAGCTGATCCCCGACTCGCCCAACCAGCCGTACGACATGCACCGGGTGATCGGGCGGGTGCTGGACGACGGGGAGTTCCTGGAGGTCCACGCGCGGTTCGCGCCGAACATCGTGGTCGGCTACGGGCGGGTGGACGGCCGGCCGGTGGGCGTGGTGGCCAACCAGCCCATGCATTTCGCAGGTTGTCTGGATATCAACGCATCCGAGAAAGCGGCCCGCTTTATTCGAACATGTGATGCGTTTAATATTCCTATCCTGACTTTTGTGGATGTCCCGGGTTTCCTCCCCGGCACCGATCAGGAATGGAACGGAATCATCCGCCGCGGCGCCAAGCTCCTCTACGCCTACGCCGAGGCCACCGTCCCGCTCGTCACGGTGATCACCCGCAAGGCGTACGGCGGCGCGTACGACGTCATGGGCTCCAAGCACCTCGGCGCCGACGTCAACCTCGCCTGGCCCACCGCGCAGATCGCGGTCATGGGCGCGCAGGGCGCGGTCAACATCCTCTACCGGCGCGAGCTCGCCGCCGCCGACGACCCCGACGACCAGCGCGCCAGGCTCGTCACCGAGTACGAGGACACGCTGGCCAATCCGTACATCGCGGCCGAACGCGGCTACGTGGACGCGGTGATCCGGCCGTCCGAAACCCGCCCCCAGGTCGTCCGGGCGCTGCGCGCGCTCCGCAACAAGCGCGCCACGCTCCCGCCCAAGAAGCATGGGAACATCCCGCTGTGACCCCGCCACCGGCGCCCGGACTGCGCGTCGTCCGCGGCGACGCCACGCCCGAGGAGCTCGCCGCCCTGGTGATCGCGCTGACCACCCGGCAGGCCCCGCAGGAACCCGCTCCGCAAGCCCCGCCGCAAAGATGGCGAAACCCAGCTAGAGGTATGCGTAAGCCTGTCGTCCCAGGGAAGTCGGCATGGCGGATGAGCGCCCTGCCCTAGATAGATCCTGGGAATCGGGTGTCAAGTTCCCCGGGAGTTGGGACTATCTAGAGAAAGTAGGCGTATATAGTCAGCCGATCAACTAACACCGCGGCCTGGAGGACGACATGGCCATCCCAGACCTCATGCCGCATCCTGTGGCAGCCAAGTACGCAGTCCTGGTGGATGTCGGTTATCTCTACGCGGCGGCCGGTGAAGTGCTGCTGGGCGCGAAGGAACGCAAGGAATATCGGGTGGCCGCGGATGAGCTCATCCAGAGTCTGCAGAAACATGCAGAGGAACGTATTTCTGGCGAACTCTTGCGGATCTATTGGTATGACGCCGCCCGTGACCGCGTGCCCACCGTCGATCAGCGGGTCATCGCCCAGCTCCCCTGGGTCAAGGTAAGGCTTGGCAACCTCAACGCCCGTGGCCAGCAGAAAGGCGTGGACGCCCAGATCAGGAGCGATCTGGAGGCGCTGGCCAGGCACCACGCCGTCACCGACACCATCCTGCTGGCCGGCGATGAGGACATGGTCCCGGCGGTGGAGGCCGCGCAGGCGTACGGCGTGCGCATCCACCTGTGGGGTGTAGAACCTCCTTACGGCACCAACCAGGCCGAACGCCTGGTGTGGGAGTCCGACACCGTGGAAGTGATCTCTGCTGATTTCCTGAGGCCCTTTTTCAGCCGTGCTCCGCAGCCCGTGGCGGTCGCCCCGCCGGTCACGCCGTCGCCCGCCCAGGTCTTCGCCGGCCGCGCGCCGGTCAAGCCGCACGCCAAGCCGGGCCAGGTGGCCAAGCTCGGCCCGAGCCGCCCGCGCGTCGAGGACGTCGGCGAGCACGTGGCGCAGAAGTGGATTCTCACCCGTGGCCGCGACAACATCCGCGACCTGCTGCCGGGGCCGATCCTGCCGACCGTCATCGACACCGAGCTGCTGATCGAGGCCGAGAAGGAGCTCGGGCACTCGCTGCGACCCTTCCCCGAGGCGCGGGTGTGGCTGCGCGACGGGTTCTGGGCGCGCGTCTACCGGGAGTTCGACCTGGGGGTCGGCGTCTCCTCCAAGTAGCCGCACCGTCGCGGACGATCAGGTCCGAAAACCGCCGGTCGCCGCCTTCTGGCAGCGCGTACCGTCGAAGTATGTCTCCACTGGAGCTCGACTTCGACTCCTGTTACCGGGCCGTCTCCGCCAGGGACGCCCGGTTCGACGGGCGCTTCTACACGGCGGTGACGACGACGCGCATCTACTGCCGTCCGATCTGCCCGGCGCGTACGCCCGCGTCCAGGAACGTACGTTTCTACCGGCACGCGGCCTCGGCGGAGGCGGCCGGGTTCCGGCCGTGCAAGCGCTGCCGTCCCGAGCTGTCGCCCGGCGACCCCGGCTGGGACCTGCGGGGCGACCTCGTGGGCCGGGCGCTGCGGCTCATCGACGACGGCGCGGCCGACGAGCAGGGCGTCGCCGGGCTGGCCAGGCGGCTGCACATCACCGAGCGGCACCTGCACCGGCTGTTCGTGGCCGAGCTGGGCGCCGGGCCGCTCGCGGTGGCGCGGACGAAGCGGCTGCTGCTGGCCAAGCAACTTCTGACGGAGACCGTGCTGCCGATCACGGACGTGGCGTTCGCGGCCGGGTTCGGCAGCGTGCGGCAGTTCAACGCGACGATGCGGGAGACGTACGGGTTCACGCCGAGCGAGCTGCGCGCCACGGCGGGGGGACGTCCGGTCGCCGTGCCCGACCCCGGGGCCACCGGTCCCGCGTCGTTGCGGCTGCGGCTGCACCGGCGGGAGCCGTACGACGTGGACGCCGTCTTCGCGTTCCTCGCCGCCCGGGCCATCCCGGGTCTGGAGAGCGCGGACCGGACCTCGTACGCGCGGGCGGTGCCCGGCGGGACGATCACGCTCACGCCCCGGTCCGACCACGTGGCGCTCGACGTGGCGGTGGCCGACACGCGGCAGCTCGCCCGCGTCGTGGCCCGCTGCCGGCGGCTGCTCGACCTGGACGCCGACCCCGAGGCGATCTCCGAGGCGCTCGGCCGGACCTCGCTCGGGCCGCTGGTCGCGGCCCGGCCGGGGCTGCGGGTGCCGGGGACGTTCGACGGGTTCGAGCTGGCCGTGCGGGCGGTCGTGGGGCAGCAGGTCTCGGTGGCCGGGGCCCGTACGCTGCTCGGCCGCATCGTCGCCCGCGCCGCCGCGCCCGGCGGCCTCTTCCCCGCCCCCGGACACCTGCTGGAGACCGACCTCACCGGGCTCGGCCTCACCGGCCGCCGCATCACCACGCTCAAGGAGCTGGCCGCCCGGCTCACCGCGGGCCACCTCGACCTCGACGGCGGCCAGGACCCCGCCGAGGCCGTGGCGGCGCTGCTGGACGTGCCCGGCATCGGCCCGTGGACCGCCGGCTACGTCGCGCTGCGGGCGCTGCGCGACCCCGACGCCTGGCCCGCGGGCGACCTGGTGCTCAGGAAGCGGATGGCCGCCCTGGGCATCCCCGACGACGAAACCGAGCGGTGGCGGCCCTGGCGGGCCTACGCCGCGCTGCACCTCTGGAGCTCATCATGATCGCTGCACAGCTCGTCCCGACCCCGATCGGCCCGCTCGCCCTGCTGGCCCGCGACAAGGTGCTGGTGGCGGCCGGTTTCACGGCCGACCCCGAGCAGATGTTCGCCCGGCTCTCGCCCGAGCTGCGCGCGGAGGGGCTGGAGGTGGTGGACGACCTCGGGCCGGCCGTGGAGGCGGTGCGCGCGTACCTGGCGGGCGACTTCGACGCGCTGGACGACGTACCTGTCGAGCAGCCCGGCTCCCCCACTCGCAAGCGGCTGCACACGGCGCTGCGCGAGGTCCCGGCCGGCACCACTGTCTCCTACGCCGAGCTGGCCGAACGCGCCGGCCTCCCGCGTACGGCGGCCCGCGCGGCCGGCTCCGCCTGCGCCCAGAACCTCATCGCCCCGTTCGTGCCGTGCCACCGGGTCCTGCCGAGCACGGGCGGCTACGGCGGCTACTACTACGGCGTCCCGGTGAAGGAGTGGCTGCTCGCCCACGAATCAGGACGAAACAATAACTGAGTGTAATGGATCAAGCGCATTCGGTAATGTGTTCGGCATGTCCCCCACCCAGGAACACGAGTTCCTGCTCGAACTAGTACGGAATCGCCCATCCCTGGTGGCCACGCTGCTCACCGAGATGGGCGTGCCGGTGCCCGCTTTCGACGAGGCCCGGCTCGAAAGCCCCGACTTCACCGACTGCGTCCCGACGGAATACCGCGCGGACTCGGTCGTGGTCCTGGCCGACGGCACGCCGCTGTCCGGCATCGTGCTGGAGGTCCAGCGCGCGTATCGCGACGAGAAGACCTGGTCGTGGCCCGTCTACCTGGCCACGCTACGGGCTCGGCTCAAATGTCCGTGCACGCTGCTCGTCTTCTGCCCGGACACGCGGGTGGCGGTCAAGTGCGGCCGGCCCATCGACATGGGCCACCCGGGATGGTCCCTCCGGCCGATCGTCCTCGGCCCGGAGCAGGTTCCGATGATCACCGACCTCGAAAGGGCCGTGGCCGAGCCGGAGCTCACCGCGCTCTCCGCGATCGTGCACGGCTCGACCGAGGAGGGTTTCAAGGTCCTGCAGACATTCCACGATGCGCATGAGCACCTGCCCGAGGAGCTCAAAAGTTATTCTGACCTCGTGCTCTCGGTGCTGCCGGAGTTCGTCGTCGCCAAGTTCAAGGAGATCTCGATGGCCATGGGCACCAACTACGAGCCCCGAAGCAAGCTGGTCCGCGAGTGGGTCGACCATGGCATCACGCAAGGGATCGCGCAGGGGGAGGCCAAAGCCGTTCTGCGCATCCTCGGAGGACGGGGGCTCGCCGTTCCCGAGGAGGCGCGGGAACGCATCCACGCCTGCGAGGACCCGGAGCTCCTGCTCGCCTGGGTCGACAAAGCCCTCACCGTCACGAGCGTGGACGAACTCTTCGAGGAGGCGGACCCTGATCACTGACGAGCCCCGAAGCAAGCTGGTCCGCGAGTGGGTCGACCACGGCATCGCACAGGGGATCACACAAGGCATCGCGCAGGGGGAGGCCAAGGCCGTTCTGCGCATCCTCGAAGGGCGAGGGCTCGCCGTTCCCGAGGAGGCGCGGGAACGCATCCGCGCCTGCGAGGACCCGGAGCTCCTGCTCGCCTGGGTCGACAAAGCGCTCACCGTCGAGAGCATGGACGAGCTCTTCGAGGGGGCGGACGACGCGGAGTGAGTGGGGCGCGGCGCCCCGCTCACCACCGTCGCATCACTGAGGCCGGACGTTGCTCTGGATCTCGCCGACCGGGACGTCCCGGCTCGTGCCCACCTCGACGGGTGCGAACTGGATCGTCACGTCCCCCTGGACGGCGACCGGCCACACGGTGGTGACCGTGAGCGTGTACTTCTCCTGCGGCTGGTCCACGGACGAGCGCAGATAGCGTACGCCGCAGGAGAACGTGCCGCCCTTCACGTACGGCTTGCCCTGGGCGCCGCAGCCGTTCACGGTGACCTCGGCCCGGTCGCCGGTGGTGCCCGGGTCGATCTTGATCTCCTGGAGGGTGGCGACCACGGTCGCGCTCATGACCCCGGGGATCGTCGCCGTCACCGACCTGCGCGGCGCGCCGATGCCCTCCACCCACACCCAGGTCGGGAGGTTGACGTAGCTCTTGGCGTCGGGGCTCAGCCTGACCGTCGGCTCGGGCACGGTCAGCGCGGCCCGCGCGATCTCCGCCAGCTCCCGCACGGTGATCCCGGCCGGCGGCGTCTGCCCCGGCGGCACGAACACGAACGGGTCCAGCGCGCCGAAGCACTCCTCGCCCTTGGGGTCGGAGGCGTTGTACGCCGGGCCCCACCAGCGGCCCTGCTGCCCGATCCGCTCCCTGAACTGCTCCAGGAACTTCTCGAACTTCTCCGCGTCCGCGCCGGCGCTGAACCTGAAGAAGTACGCGCGCAGGGCCTCCTGCGTCTTCAGCATCTCCTCCGCGTCCAGGCCGGGCTCGTACCAGCAGGGCCGTTTGAGCACGTAACCGTCGGACTTCCCGCCCTTGGCGTCACCCGTGATGACGATCTTCGAGTTGGTGAGCACGACGCCCTTCGTCCGTCCCTCGTCGATCGGCGTGTTGCCCTGTGGTATCGGCGTCGGCCCGGCGGTGAGGACCAGCAGGCCCGCGACGGCCGCGGAAAGGAGGGGGTTCATGCGGGGCACCCTTTCAGGTCATGGCGGACGTTCCTGATCCGCCACACGTCGTCGTCGCCTCGATGCACGGTCAGGGACTGGAGGTACGGATTGTCGAGCCAGTCGGGGCGGGGCGAGATGGCCTTACCGGTGCGCGCCGAGACGAGCCGCATGCCCGACTCGTCCACGCACATGTCGATCACCGCACCTTTGCCCGTACTGGAGGCGCGCAGGTCGTAGAGCCGGGCGACGCCGCGCATGGTCTGCTTGTTGTCGAGGAAGAACTTCACCCAGTCGTACGCAAGGGGGGCGGCGGTGAGTTCGAAGTCGATGTCCTGCAAAGGTCGTTCGCTGCCGGCGACGATCGCCTTGCGCACGGTCACCATGTAGGCGGCGCCCAGCTCCACCAGCGGGTCCCGCTTCGCGGGCCAGTCGATCTCCATCCGGAACCTGCCGCCCACGCTGACGGTCTCCTTGCCCTCCCCCTCGAAGGTCTCTTCCTCGGAGGGCTCCTCGCCGGCCTCCTCCTGCGGGGTTTCCGCGGGCGCCGCCGCGCGGGCGGTGCCGCTGCCGTCCGCCGAGGGCTCGGCCCCAGGCGAGTACGGCCGCTCCGGCTGGCCGCAGCCCGCCAGAACCAGTAAGACCAGCGCCATCGCTGCTCGTCTCATGCCGATGACTCCCTCACGACGTGGATGCGCCACGTGGGCAGCAGTTCTTCGATCAGCGCCTCGGTCTCCGGGGCGAGTGCGCCGCCGTACGGGTGCGAGGCGGCCCGCCGGGTCAGGCCCTCGACGACGGCCCGCAGCCGTACGCCGTCCTGGGTGGCGTGTGTGGCCCGCAGCAGGTCGCGCCAGAGCCCTTCGTCGTCGGCCGCGAGCAGCAGCGCCTGGCGGACCGCGGCGACCGCGGCGTCCGGCCGGTCCTGGGCGAGCCGGAGCTCGCAGAGCTGGTGGGCGGCGTCGGCCACCCCGGCGGCCACGTCGTACTCCAGGTCCTCGGCGGCCAGCCAGGCGTACCTGCCGGGCGGCCGGCCGGCCAGCAGTGGGCCTCTGACCAGGCCGAGCGCCTTCTCCAGGAGGACGGGCCTGGCCATCGCGTCGCCGCGCGCGCGGCGGACGAGCTCGCGGAACAACATCCAGTCCGTACGCACCTCGGGCCCCAGCCGCAGCCGCCCGGCCTCGTCCGTGAGCAGGTGGTCGGGCCCCAGCCACTCCGCGACCCGGGCGATCGTGGCGTCCCTGACCAGGTCCTGTACGCCGCGCGGCCACAACACGCCGCCGAGCACGACGGGGTGCACCCCGCCCGGATGCGTGGCCAGGTAGACCAGCATCTCGGCGGCCAGCGCCAGCCGCCCCTCCTCCAGCGGGCGCAGGCCCCGCACCTCGACCGGGCCGAGCAGGCGGATCTCGACGGCCGGCGCGTGCAGCCCGACCAGCGGCTCCGGCTCGGGGATCGGCTCGCCCTCCATGCGGCCCGCGGTGCGGAACAGCTCGACCAGCGCCCGGTAGTGGCGGCGGGGCAGGAGCTGGGCCTCCACTTCGAAGCCCAGCTCGGCGATGCGGGCCTTGCCGTCGTCGGTGATCTCCAGGGTCCAGGTGGCGTGCGGGATGTCGCCCGCGACGACGTACCCGGCGGTGTCCCTGCGGGCCAGCAGCGCCAGCCGGCGCGCCTCCTCGTGCGTGGGCGCGACCGCCGACAGCAGGTAGTGGGCCTCGCACGGGCTGCCGGTGACCCGGCCGGTCAGCACCTGCTCGCGCGGCGCGGCGGCGGCCTCCAGCTCGGGCAGCACCTCGGCCAGGCCGCCGACGGCCCTGATCCGGTCGGGCGCGATGGCGGTCAGCTCCTCGCCGAACCCGACGAGCGTCACGCGCATGCGGTCGGACCAGCGGTTCGTGGCCAGTTCGACGGCGATCGCGGCGAGCGCGGCGGTGGTCTGCGGGCCGCGTACGTTGATCAGGCCCTGCGCCGCCTCCAGGTCCACGAGCACCCGGCCGCCCGCGTTGGCGCCGATGGACACGAGCCCCGGGTACGGTGCGCCGCCCGGCTGGTCCTCCAGCAGCCGGCCCTCGTGGGCGGGCAGCCGCCACACCTGGCCGCCGTCCTGGGCGGTCCAGGGCGCGGGCGGGTCGGGGTCCGGCGGGTGCACCCAGAGGTCGAGCGTGCGCGCGGACAGGTGGGCGGCGTACACGGTGGGCGGGGTGCGGTGCCTGGCGGCCAGCTCGGCGCCGAGCAGCCGCAGGCCGATGTCGAGGATGCGGGCCCCGGGCGCGTCGCCGCCCAGCCGGAGCGCGACCTCGGCCTCGGCGGCGTCGCCGTGCGGGCGGACGACGCGGCGGCCGGGCAGCCGGTTCCACAGCTGCTCGCGGCGGCGGCGGGAGAGCGCGAACAGCAGTCCGGCGGCGGCCAGGGAGGCGGGGGCGAGGTAGTCCATGAGCGCGCCGGACTGGGCCTCGCGCACCACCGGCTGCTCCCGCCGCTCCTGCTCGGGGAGCCGGCGGTCCTGCTCGGGCAGGCGGTGTTTGGCCCCGCCCCTGTTCTCGGCGCGGCGCTCAATGTCCTTCTTCTGTTCGGCCTTCTGCTCGGCTTTCTGTTCGGCGCGGTCGGCGCGTTGCTCGACCGAGCGGGAGACCTCCGCGCGGCCCGGGTGGTCGCGCAGGGTCTGCTCGCGCGCCTGGCCGACCGGGACGGTGTGCGTGTGGCGGGCGTCGTCCGGCATGTCGAGCACCCAGCCGGGCCTGATCAGGTCGGCCATCCGCAGCCGGGAGCCGTCGGGCTGCTCCTTGGCCTGGTTGAGCCGGTAGATCTCGTGGTAGCGGCGGCCGTCGCCGAGGCACTTCTCCGCGATCTCCCACAGGCTCTCGTGGTGGCGCCCGTGCGGCGGCTGCACCACGTACACCTTCTTGGTCTGCTGGGTGTCGAGCGTCGCCTTCTCGACGATCGGCGCCGAGTAGGCCACTGCGGTCATCGGAGGCGGTACGGGCGCCGGCGCGAGCTTCACGATCGGCGCGACCATGGCCCCGGTGGTGAACAGCAGCAGCACGGCCCCGACGAGCTTGTTGGCCAGCGCCTGGGTGCCCCCGGACATCGGCACGCGGGCGGGCATGCCGACCCTGCGGACGCCGGCGTACACCTCGACGAGCACGCACACGAACAGCTGGAACCAGGCCAGCCACACGAGCAGGACCAGCACCGCCGTAATCGTGCTCGGCCCGGCCTGGCTGAGCAGCGTCCGCACGTCGAACTGCTCGGGGTCGATCGGCGGCCCGACGTACCTGAGCAGCGCGTACGGCACCCCGCCCACGAGCGCGACCAGCAGGACCAGCGCGCCGAGCCCGGCGAGCACGTCGCCGAGGCCGCGCCTGGCCGGGACGCGGGCGGGGCTGTGCCGCCCGTGGGCACGCCCGGCGGGGCGCCCGTGGGGCCGCGCCGGCTCTCGCCTCGGCATCGCCTCTCCTTTCGCCCGCTCAGCGTCGTGCCTCGCGCGTTCCGCGTGCCACTGAGTGAAGCCATTCGGTCTATCTCGCTTGGGGCGCGGCCGTGGCCTCGCCGGTCATGTCCGATCCCGCGAAGCCGATCGCGCCGAGGAAGAACGCCTGCCAGCGCACCGACACGCTCACCGTCACCTGCTCCTGCTGCACCGAGCAGCGGCCCGCGCGCACGTCGTCGCCCTGGGCCGCGATGATCTCGTCGGCCCGCGCGCACACGCGGTCCTCGCCGAGCAGCCGAGTCTCGCCGCTGGTGCGCAGCACGTCCTCGTCGATCTGGTCGGCGCCGGCCCGCGCGGCCTGCTCGGCCACGTCGGCGGCGCGCAGCCGGGCGTTGATCGCCCCGCCGCCGTCCACCAGCAGCCCCGCCAGCAGGAACGCGACCACCGAGAACAGCACGGTGAACACCGACATGGACCCCCGCTCGCTCACTCGACCCTCCTGAACTGCTCCAGGGGCACGACGGCGGTGCCGGTGAGCCGCTTGTCGCCGAACCCGAGGAAGCCGAGGTCCAGCTCGCAGGTGACGACGGCCTCCACCTGCCCGCCCTGCTCCCACGCGGAGCCGTCCAGTGACACGGCCGGCGACCCGCAGGGGCCGGTGAGCGTCGCCCGGGTGATGGCGTCGGCGGCCCCCTGGGCGTCGTCGAACGTACGCTGCACGGAGGCGGCGCGGGCGGCGTCCCTGGCCGCGCCGTTGACCCGGCCCTGCGACTCCACCAGCACCCCGGCCCCGGCCAGGAACAGCAGGAACAGCAGGAAGACCGGGGCCAGCATGACCGTCTCGACGGCCATGGACCCGCGCTCGCGATCGGCCCTCATTCGCAGTCCTCGCCCCCGTTGTCGGGGCGGAAGCACTCGACGGGCCCGCCCGCGGTCGCGCTGATCGTGAACGTCAGTGACGGAAGCAGCGGGATGACCTGTACGGCGCTGCCGGTCACGGTGACGAACCGCTCGTCGGGCTCCCTCTCGGACGTCGTGGCGGTCGCGCCGCCGAGCAGCCGTGGCCCGATCGCGCGGACGATCTCGGTGGCCTTGGCCGTGGCGGTGCCCTCCCAGCCGGCCGAGTCGATCGGCGCCGCCCTGGCCACGCGCGCCCCCTCCTGGGCGGCCGCCTCGGCGACCTGCCGCGCGTGGAACCAGAGCGCCACCTGCACGATGAGCAGCGCCACCGCCAGGATGATCGGCATGAGCAGCGCCAGCTCGACCGCGCTGGCGCCACGCTCGCGGGCGCGGCGGCGCGGGCTACTCGTCGCCGCCACCGCCACCGCCGCCACCACCGCCGAAGCTCTGCTCGATCTGGCCCTGCTGCTGCTCCACCAGCGTCCTGATCAGCGTGGCCAGCCCCAGCGCGACGCCCGCGATGATGGCGGTGATGATCACCCACTCGACGGCGGAGGCACCCCGGGTGGGCGCGGTCCTGGCCCGGTGGACGCGTACGGCGAGGCACGCACGGAGATAGACGATCCAGGGATGGTTCATGAGACCCCCAACATCTTCATCGCGGCGGGATAACTGAGAAAGATCACGAAACCGGCGCAGAGCAGGAGCTGGGCGACGAGCATCGACTGGGAGCGCTCGCCCGCGCGTCCCTCGATCTCGGCCAGCTCCCGGCGGCGCAGGGTGGCGGCCCTGGCCGTGAGGGACGAGCGGACCTTGGCGCCGTCGTCGGCCACCAGGCCGAGCGCCGCCGACAGGTCGCGCAGCTCGTCGACGTTGATCTCCTCGCCGAGCTGGCCGAGCGCCTGCCAGGGGGTGATGCCGACGATGCGCGCGCCGCTCAGCGCGTCGCGGATGCGGCCCATCGCCCAGTTGGGCTGCTCGCCGCTGATCGTGACCGCCATCATCAGCGCCTCGGGGACGCCGCGGCCGCCGGCCAGGTTCATGGACACGAGGTCGAGGAACGCGCCGACCACGTGACGGAAGTCGCGCCTGCGGGCCGCGGCCTCCTTGCGGATCTGCAGGTCGGGCAGGAAGAAGAAGACGACCGCGGCCAGCACCGCCACCCAGAACGGGATGGCCGGCGAGCTGCCCCACCCCATGAGCACCAGCCAGCCGAGCAGCAGCGGGAACGCCAGCAGGCCGGCCGCGCCGAGGAGCGCCTTGGTCGCGAGGAACGCCTCGAAGGAACGGCCGAGCAGCGCCAGGTCCGACCGTACGGACCTGACCTCCCAGCCGCGGGCGGCGTAGAGCGCGGCCAGCCGTACGCCGAGGTTGCGGCGGAACGCGCCGACCTCCTCCTCGGGCAGCAGGAGCTGGATGCGCGGCGCGCCGGCGTCCTCGCGTACGGCGTCCAGCGCGAGCAGCCGCGCCACCAGTCCGGGGCGGGCCGGGAAGATCGCGCGTACCAGTACGAACAGGCCGAGCCCGAGCGCGGCTCCGGCCAGTGCGCCCTCAACCATCGCCGCCCCTTCCGGTCAGCAGCCGCGTCGGCTTGTCGAACCCGGCCAGCCGGCGCATCCACGCGAACCCCGCGCCGAACAGCCCGGCCACGACCACCAGGACGGCCTGGCCGAGCGGGTCGTCGTACTCCTCGACGTAGTCGCCGTTGAACAGCACGAGGAGCGCGGCGAAGCCCAGCGCGGTGATCACCACGATCTGCACGCTGCGCCGGGTCGCGCGGCGTTCGGCCTCGACACGGCGGCGCATGTCAAGCTCCTCGCGGGCCGAGACGGCGAGCGCGCCGAGCACGTCGCGCAGGCCGGGGCCGCGCAGCTTGGAGTTGAGCATGAGCGCGGCCACCACCAGGTCGGCCGAGGGGTCGTCGAGCTCATCGGCGAAGAGCGCGAGCGCCTCGGGCAGCGCCATCCTGGTGTGCAGCCGGTCGATCATGGCGCGCAGGTGCGGGCGGAGCGTCGGCGCGGCGGCCCTGATCGACGACGGGATCGCCTGCTCCAGCCCGGCCGCGCCGGCGATGGTGTCGCGCAGCGACTCGGTCCAGGCGGC
Source organism: Nonomuraea sp. LP-02 (assembly GCF_036289125.1). NCBI lineage: Bacteria > Bacillati > Actinomycetota > Actinomycetes > Streptosporangiales > Streptosporangiaceae > Nonomuraea > Nonomuraea sp. LP-02. The sequence goes on from NZ_JAXCLK010000001.1 coordinate 5,277,336, forward strand.
GAGCCCTTCGAGGCGGCGCATGGCGGCCCGCTCCTCGGCCGCGCCGCCCGACAGCCCGCGCCAGGCGAACACCAGCAGCACGGTGCCCACCGCCGCGACCGGCCACCGGGTGATGAGCAGGACCAGCGAGGCGGCCACGGCGGCGACCGCGCCGCGCGTGGTCAGCATCCTGATCAGGTGGCGTTCGGGCTGCGGCGGGCGGGGGCGCATCCCGTACAGGGAGAGGATCAGCAGGAACAGGCCGCCGCCGGCGAGCGCGCCGGCGAGCAGGGCGAACGGGTCCATGGTCAGGCCCATCGGTCACCATCCCCCCGGGGTGTAGCCGTGCGCCATGAGCTCGTCCAGGCACGAGACGGGCGCGTGCGGCACGGCGGAGCCGTCGGGTCCCGGCGCGAACACCTCGCTCGACAGGACGCGGCCGTCGCAGCCGTTGACCTCGCGGACGCTGGAGACGTAGCGGCGCAGGGTGCCGCCGCGGTGGTAGTCGTTGCGCTTCTCGACGAAGACCACGAAGTCGATCGCGCCCGCGATGAGCATGTGGGTGGCGTCGATGGGCAGGCGCTCGCCGGCCTGGAGCGCGTACGTGGCGATGCGGTTGAAGACCTCCATGCTGGAGTTGGCGTGGATGGTCGACAGGGAGCCGTCGTTGCCCTGCGTCATCGCGTTGAGCATGGTGACGATCTCGTCGCCGAGCACCTCGCCGACGATGACGCGGCTGGGGTTCATCCGCAGCGAGCGGCGGACCAGCTCGGCCATGGAGATCTCGCCCTGGCCCTCGGAGTTGGGCAGGCGCTGCTCGAAGGCGACGACGTTGGGATGCAGCTCGGGGAACTGGTCGAGGCCCAGCTCCAGGGCGCGTTCGACGGTGATGAGGCGCTCGCCCGGCGGGATCTCGTTGGCCAGCGCCCGCAGCAGGGTGGTCTTGCCGGCGTTGGTGGACCCGGCGATCATGATGTTCTTGCGGGCGGCGACGGCCGCGCTGAGGAACCTGCCGAGGTCGGGGCCGACCGTGCCGTTGCCGACGAGGTCGCTGAGGAAGACCTTGCCGAGGCGGGCGCGGCGGATGGAGATCGCGGGCCGTACGGTGACGTCCATGACCGCGCTCAGCCGCGAACCGTCGGGCAGGCGCAGGTCGAGCTGCGGGTTGGCGGTGTCGAACGGCCGGCTCGACAACCCCGAGTACGCGGCCAGGATCTGGATCAGCTCGACGAGCTCCTCGTCGGACTCGGCGACCGGGTCGTGCATGGACTCCTGGCCGTCGGCGTAGCTGACGAAGACGCGGTCGCAGCCGTTGATGTCGATGTTCTCGACCTGGGCGTCGTCGAGCAGCGGCTGGAGGCGGCCCACGCCGAACAGCGCGGCGTGGATGCCGGCCGCCAGCGCCTCCTCCTCCTCGACCGTGGGCGGCGTGCGGCCGAGGCCGATCTCGCTGCGCGCGTGCTCCTCCAGGACCTGCGAGATCAGCGCCCTGGCGAACTGGCGCTCGTCCTCGCCGGTCATGGCGGGCAGGCCGTTGGCCTGGTCGAGCCGGCGCTGGTGGGCCAGGCGGTCGCCGACCTCCTGGCGGAAGCGCTTGACCAGCAGGTGATCGATCATCGGTGGCTCACCAGCCTCCCCGCGAGGTCGCGGGCCGTACGGATGAGGAGGGAACGGTCGAGCCGGCCGCCCCACTGGCCGCGCAGCAGCTCGGCGCCCTTGGGGTCGTGGGCCAGGCCGTAGACGAACTGGACGCTCGGGCCGACGATCCTGCGTACGTCGTCGATGGAGGCGCGGTAGGCGCGCGGGTCGGCGATGACGACGACGCCGTGCGCCTTGGTGATCTGAAGGCGTTCGCGCAGGTGGGCGACGTGGTCGAGGGTGGCCCTGGTGAGCAGCACGACCTGCTCGGCCTCGGCCAGCAGGTCGCCGAGCTGGGGGTGGGCGCCGAGCCGGCCGCAGTCGGCGATGACGTCGGCGTCGGGGATCGCGGCGAGCGCCCGGCCGAGCGGGCCCCACAGCCAGGTGAGGCCGGCGGCCTGCTCGGCGTGGGTGAGCCCGGCCAGCACGTCGAGCCCGCCGACGATCTTCTGCGTGTGCTGGTGGATCTGGGCGGGCTCCAGGCCGCGCCGGGCGGTGGCGCCCAGGGTGAGCAGGCCCTTGCCGGGGTTGAGCACCCCGCCGTCGGCGGCGGGCAGGCGGTAGGCGAGGTCGCCGCCGGCCGGGTCGCACTCGGCCAGCAGCACCGGCCGCGGCCATACGGCGGCCAGTGCCGTCGCGGCCGTGGTGACGCCCGGCGCGCCCTTGTCGGCGGCCAGCACGATCAGTCCCACGTCAGCGTGCCCCCGGAAGCTCGGCGACGGCGATCTCGCCGCTGGAGGCGAAACCCACTATTTCCGGTGCGGCCGTTGAATCCACCACCACCGTGATCTGGCCGGAATTTCCGGACCTGGACTTGTCGCCGCCGGCGGAGAAGACGAGCGCATTGGGGGCGAGCACACGGGTTTGCCCCTGGCTGGTGCGGCTGGGCACGTAAATGACCTGAACGCGGTCGCCCTGCTGAATGCCCGCCGGCATTTGGCCGGGTTTAAGCGCCAATCCGACGGTGGCCTTTCCCTCGCCGAGCTCGGTGCTGGCGCGGACGCCCATGCGGTTCGTCAGCAGGGTGCCCGGGAGGATCGTGACCGTCGCGAAGCTGCGCGTGACCTGCTCGCGCTGCGACCAGCTCACGTAGTCGACGCCCTCGCCGGCGACCTTGACCTCTTCGAGCGCCTCGGGCGGGAACTTCTGACCGGCGCCGACCTGCTGGACGATGCGGATGGCCGAGACGCGGCCGCCGCTGTTGAGCACGAGCAGGGTCGTGGCGAGCGCGCCGCCGAGTATGAGCAGGACGGCGAGCGCGGCCAGGGCCGGCTTGCGTTCTCTGGGTGGCACGGGGAGCTTGCGCGAGGCCGGGCCGGACAACCCCGCCGCCGCGTTGACGGCAGGCTTTTCACTGGTCCTCATGGGTGGGGGGCTCCCAAAGTGAATTAAGGAATCCCCGCCATTATGTGGGGCATGTCGGTGCGGCGTGGCCGGAATGCGAGGACCAATGCTCGTTTCGCAGGTGGCGAGTGTCAAGAGGCGATAATCGATGCCTATTTTTTCTATCCAGTTGACGGAAGGGCATTTTCCCCGTTATGTCCGCCACTTCCGTCACATAAGTCACTCCACTCGCGCGCGTTTATCCACAGAACCGCGTTCTCATGCCCGTGACGTCAACCGGCGGGTCTAATCTCGCCGCGGGCGTTACCTTGGCGCCCGGCAGCCATGCCGTCCGGTGTCCATGCCGTCCGGCGTCCATGCCGTCCGGCGTCCATGCCGTCCGGCGTCGAGCGAGGGGACCCAACGATGCGGATCATGCTCACCGTGCTCGGCGGGCAGGGCGAGCGCGACGTCGTGATCGACGGCGACGACGACGCCACCGTGGCCGCGATCGGCGCGGCGCTCGGCGACCCCGCGCCCCTGGCGCAGGTCGTCCGGCTGCCCAGGTCCCGCGCCCCCTACGGGCCGGCGCCCGGCGCCGATCCGGTGCGCGTGCCGCCGCCCCGCCGGGCCGGGCCCGCCGCCCCGGCCATCGGGCACGAGCCGATCGTGTGGCGCGACGGCCGGCCGCTCGACCCGCGCGCCCGTGCCGCGTCCGTGCTGCGCGACGGCGACAAGATCACGCTCGATCCCCGCCTGGCCAGGGCCACGGTGATCGAGGAGCCTGGCGGGGTGGCCGAGGTGCGCGTGGTGGGCGGTCCCGGCGCGGGGGCCGTCCACCGGCTGGGGCTCGGGGCGCACGTCATCGGCGCCGATCCAATGTGCGCGATCGCCGTCGCCGACCCGGCGCTCGCGCCCGAGGCGGTCACCGTACGCGTGACCCCCGACGCGATCACCGTCGAGCGCACCTGGCGGGCCCAGGACGAGGCCCCAAAGATCAAGCTCAAGGGGCGGTGGGCCGACGAGGTGGCCGAGCTGACGGCGCGGGTCGCCGAGCGCGAGGCGGCCGAGCACGCCGCCGGCTACACCGAGGTGCCCGAGCTCGACGGCCGGCCGCTCACCGACCCCGTCCCCTGGCTCGACCAGGCGGTGCTCACCTGCGGCTCGTCGGTGTTCGTGCTGACCGCGGTCGAGCCCAAGGACGCGCACCTGGCGCCGCTCGGCGAGGGCGGCGTGGCCTACAACCGGCCGCCGCGGCTGCGCAGGCCCGAGCCCCAGCGCGCGTTCGTCCGGCCGAAGGAGCCGTCCAGGAGCGAGGGGATGCGGCTGCAACTGCTGGCCGCGTTCCTGCCGGCCGTGCTGGGCGTGACCCTCGCCCTGGCCCTCCAGGTCTGGTACTACCTGCTCGTCGCCCTCATGACGCCGGTCATCATGATCGGCCAGTGGTGGAGCGACCGCCGCCACGGCAAGAAGCAGCACAAGAAGGCGCTCAAGGAGCACCGCGAACGGCTCCAGGAATACGACGCCGCCGTCGAGCGCGCCCGCGTGGCCGACGAGGCCGCCCGCCGCGCCGACGCGCCCGACCCCGCCCAGGTGCTGCTCACGGCCACCGGGCCGCGCCGGCGGCTGTGGGAGCGCCGCATCCACGACTCCGACGCGCTGCGGCTCCGGGTCGGCCTCGCCGACCTGCCCGCCGACCTGCAGCTGACGGAGGAGCAGGGCGGGCCGCTCGACCCGCCGACGTGCCGCTCGGTGCCGGTGGCGCTGCCGATGCGGCGGCTCGGCGTGGCCGGCGTCACCGGCCCGCGCGCCTTCGCCGCCAGCCTGGCGAGCTGGCTCGTCGCCCAGGCCGCCACCCTGCACAGCCCGCGCGACCTCGCCATCGTGCTCATCTCGGCGCACCCCGACGCCGAGCGCCGCTGGGGCTGGCTGCGCTGGCTCCCCCACTGCGGCCCGCGAGGCGCCGAGGAGTGCCTGTCGCTGATCGGCGTCGACCCCGAGTCCGCCGCCCGCCGCGTCGCCGAGCTGGCCGCCCTCATCGACGAGCGCCAGAACACCAAGATCCCCGAGCTGGGCAAGATCCCCACCGGCTGGGACGACCTCGGCGGCACCGGCGCCGACAAACCGGCCTTCTCCTCCTACGACGTACGCCCCTACGACATCCTGGTGATCCTCGACGGCGCCCAGGTGCTGCGCGGCCTGCCCCACATGCCGCAGGTGCTGCGCCAGGGGCCGCGTTCGGGCGTCTACACCCTCGCCATCGACGACGACCAGCGCCTGCTGCCCGAGGAGTGCCAGACGGTGGCCGCGTGCGGCCCCGACGGGCTGGTCCACCTGCGCGGCGGCGGCCTCGACGTCATCGGCCCGGTGCTGGGCGACGCCGTCTCGCCCGCCTGGTGCGACCGCCTGGCGCGGGCCCTCTCCCCCATCCGCGACGTCAGCCGCGACGCCCCAGGAGGCGACCTGCCCGACGCGGTCCGCCTGCTCGACCTCATGGGCCTGCCGAGCCCGTCCGGGTCTGAGCTGGCCGCCCGGTGGCGGGCCCGCGGCTCCACCCAGGCGCTCATCGGCGTCGGCCCCGACGGGCCGTTCTCCGTCGACCTCCGGCTCGACGGCCCCCACGGGCTGATCGCCGGCACCACCGGCGCGGGCAAGTCCGAGTTGCTGCAGACGCTGATCTGCGCGCTGGCCGTCGCCAACCGGCCCGACCAGCTCACGTTCGTGCTGATCGACTACAAGGGCGGGGCGGCCTTCAAGGAGTGCGTACGCCTGCCGCACACGGTCGGCATGGTCAGCGACCTCGACGGCCACCTGACGCAGCGGGCACTCGACTCGCTGGCCGCGGAGATCCGCCGCCGCGAGCGACTGCTGTTCCAGGCGGGCGCGAAGGACCTCGACGACTACACCGGGCCCGTCTCCCTGCCGCGACTGGTGCTGATCATCGACGAGTTCGCCGCGCTGGTGGCCGAGCTGCCCGACTTCGTCACCGGGCTGGTCGACATCGCCCGCCGGGGCCGCTCGCTGGGCATCCACCTGATCCTCGCCACGCAGCGGCCCGCCGGGGTGGTGACCGCCGACATCCAGGCCAACACGTCACTGCGCATCGCGCTGCGGGTCACCGAGCCCGCCGAGTCGTCCGACGTCATCGACCTGCCGGACGCCGCCCAGATCTCCAAGAACACCCCCGGCCGGTGCTACGTGCGCTCCGGGGTGGGGGCGGCGGTCGCCGTACAGACGGCCCGGGTCGGCGGGCGCAGCCCCCTGCCCGCCGGGGGCGGGGCGCCGGCCGCCGACGTCCGGGTGATCGACGTGGGCTGGCGCGCCCTGGGCCGGGCCCTTCCCCGGGCGCCGCGGTCCGAGGAGGAGTCGACGGTCACGGACCTCACGCTGGTGGCCGACGCGCTGATCGAGGCGGCCCGGCTGAAAGGCGTCCCGCCCCAGCCCAGCCCCTGGCTCGACCCCCTCCCCACCCTGTTCGTCCTCCCCCTGCCCGCCCCTCCCCTGGCGCCTGATCCCGCCATCGGCGGAGCGCCTTCGTACGACGCCGCCGGGTCGCTTGCGGGGAACACCGTCGGAGCACCGACGCGCGACGGCTCTGGAGCGTCCGCGCACGACGCCGCCGGAACCCCCACATATGACAGCGCTGGAGCACCTGGACGCGAGGGTGCTGGGGGGCCTGCGCGCGATGCCGGCGGGGCATCTGCGCCGGGCGCGTCCGATGGGCCGCCGTTGCAGGCGTCGGGAGTGCCCTTCCGTGGTGACCCGCTTCAGGCGCGGGCCCGGGTGAAAGGCTCCGGGCAGCCGTCGTTCGACAGTTCTGGGCGGCCGGGGAAGGCGAACGTGCATCCGGCCTCCGTGACCGGAGCGCCGCCCGTGTCCCGGCCCGGCCCGACGCCGCCGTCCGGCTTCGGGGCCCCGCCTCCCGCTGACCCCGCCACTCCGCCGACCACCAGCTCCAACGCCCCGGCGCCCCCTGGCATCGGCGTCCCGCCGGCCACCGGCCCCGGCGCCCCGGCGGCCGGCGACCGCGGCGTCGCCTCCCGCTTGGGGGCCCATGAGGTGGAGGAGGACGTGTTCGTCGAAGTGGAGCCGGTGCCGTTCGGGATCACGGACCGTCCCTGGGCGCAGGACAGGAAGCCGTTGACGCTGGATCTGGCGCACGGTGGGCACCTGCTCATCGCGGGTGCCGCGCGCAGTGGCAGGTCCACGGCGTTGCGGACGATCGCCGGCTCCATCGCCGCCCACGCCTCTCCCGCCGACGTCCACCTGCACGCGATCGACTGCGGGTCCGGGGCGCTGCTGCCCCTGGTGGCGATGCCGCACTGCGGCGCGGTGGTGACGCGGGACCAGCTCGACCGGGTCGAACGCTTACTCAACCGGCTTCGCGCCGAGATCGGCCGCCGTCAGCAGCTCCTGGCCGAGGCGGGCCACGCCTCGCTGGCCGAATACCGGCAGGCCGGGCATCGGCTGCCCTGGCTGGTGTTCATGATGGACCGGTGGGAGGGCTTCGTGGCCGCCTTCGAGAGCTACGACTACGGGCGGCTGATCGAGGCGCTGCTGCAACTGTTGCGCGAGGGCCCGGCCGTGGGGCTGCGGGCCGTGATCACCAGTGACCGGTCAGGGCTGCTGGGCCAGGTGTCCACCGTGTTCGACGACCGGCTGCTGCTCCGCCTGTCCGACTCCGCCGACTACGGGCTCGCCGGGTTCCCGTTGAAGGGGTTGCCCTCGTCGGTGCCGCCGGGACGAGCCCTGTCCCTCGGGGATCACGGCATCGTCGAGCATCACATCGCTCTGCTTTCCCCCGATCCGGCAGGGCCCGCGCAGGTGGCGGCATTGCAGGCACTCGCCCGCGCCGTCCCCCTGGCGTCCGGTCCCGCCGTCGGCGCAGGGATGGAGGCGGGCACACGTACGGGCGGGGCGGTGCACACGGTCTCGTCGGCCGGAGGGCGGGGCGGGTGGCGTTGGCCCGGGCGGCCGCCGCTGCGGGTGGACGCGCTGCCGATGCGCATCACCGTGGCCGAGACGTTCGACCTGGATCCGTCGTTCAGGCCGCCGTCGCCGCTGTGGGCCCTTGTGGGGGCCGGGGGCGACGCTCTGGCGCCGCTGGGGCTCGATCTGCTCGCCCACGGCCCGGCCGCCGTGATCGCCGGGCCGGCCCGCTCGGGGCGGTCGTCGGCGCTGCTGACGGCGGCCCGGTCCCTGATCGAGCGGGGGACGCCGGTCATCGCCGTCACGCCCCGCCGCAGCCCGCTGCGCGGCCTGGACGGGCTGCTGGCGGTGCTGGACGGCAACGCGGGCAACCTGGCTGAGCTCGTCGCCGATCTGCACGACTACGTCGTCGTCGTGGACGATGCCGAGCTGGTCAACGCCGACTCCCCCCTGGGGATGGCACTGGAGGAGGTGCTGCGTTCGGGGCGGGACGGTGATCACGGCCTGCTCGTCGCTGGCACGACCGGGGACCTGGCCGTCGCCTACCGCGGGTTCGTCGCCGAGGCCCGCAAGTCCCGTACGGGGGTGCTGCTCGCGGTGCAGGGGCAGACGGACGGGGACCTGTTCAACATCCGGTTGCCGCGGGGGACGGTGGGCGGGCCGCCCGGTCGTGGCTTCCTGGTGACGACCGGCACCATCACACCCATCCAGGCCGCCCTCCCCGACGCCGGCTGACTCGTCCGCAGGAGGGGGCAGCCGGTCCGGCCGTTCTCGCGGGAGGGGCGAGTTGAGCTGGCTGGTTCCCTAGGAGAGGTCAGCCGGTCCGGTTGTTTCCGCAGGAGGGGGCAGCCGGACCGGTTGCTTTCGCAGGAGGGGCGAGGTGCGCCGGTTGTTTCCCCAGGAGGGGGCAGCCCGTCCGGTTGCTTCCGCAGGAGGGGCAGCCCGTCCGGCTGTTTCCCCAGGAGGGGCGGGGTGAGCTGGCTGTTTCCCCAGGAGAGGTCAGCCGGTCCGGCTGTTTCCCCAAGAGGGGGCAGCCCGTCCGGCTGCTTTCGCAGGAGGGGCGAGGTGCGCCGGCTGGCTCCCCAGGAGGGGCCAGCCGGACCGGCTGGTTCCGTAGGAGGGTCAGCCGATTTGGCTGTTCACCACTGAGTCGGGGTTGGTGCCCCAGACGTCGTCGTCCTCGTGGAGCCAGGTCGTCGACTCCTGCTTCTCGGAGCTCTGCGCCCCGCCTCCGCCGCCGGCGCCCATCGGGAGGAAGGGCATGCCTGTGCCGGCCGAGGTGGCGCGGGTGGCGGCGGTCGTGATGGCCGGGTTCGCGCCGGTGACGCCTCCGCCCGTCGCCGTGCCGGGGCTGCCGGCGGTGGTGCCCGGCGGGTACGACGACGTCGAGGGCACGTTGTAGCTGGTGTTGCCCGTGGTGGTGGGGTGGGCGGTGCCGGTGGTCGGGGTCCAGCCGTTGGTGTTCGTGGGCGTGTAGTCCTGGAGGCTGGTGGTGCGGTTGGCGGAGGGGTCCTGGTACGCGGCCGGGTTGAACGCCGGGTTCGAGCCGTTCGGCGAGGTGGAGCCGAGCGACGAGGTGTCCGGGTTCTGGAAGGTCGGCGAGCCGGGGTTGCCCGTTCCGTTGCCGTTGCCGTTGTTGCCGTTGGGGTTGCCGGTGCCGTTCGGGTCGATGCCGTTCGGGTTGGTGCCGTTCGGATCGAAGGCGTTCGGGTCGAAGGCGTTCGGGTTCGGCTGGTTCGTCGGGAACTGGTTGTTGGGGTCCGATCCCGAGGGGTCGTAGTTGATCGGGTTGGTCGTGAAGCCGCCCGGTCCGTTCGGGTCGATGCCGTTCGGGTACGGGCCGCCCTTCGGGTACGTGACCGTCGGCGGGGTGACCCCCGGCCCCGTCGGGTAGTCGATGTCCCTGAGCACCTTCTCCACGGTGTTCGGGATCATCCCGTGGACGTGCGCCAGGTCGTTGGCGAACGTCTGCAGGTGGAGGCCGGCCAGCTCGTCCTGGGAGCCGAAGTCGCCCTTCGCGTTGTCGCCGCCGTAGACGCCGCTGTAGGTGGCGAAGAGGTCGGGGATGCTGTCGTTCCAGGTGCCCCCGGCTATCCCGCCCTGGTTCGCCCAGGTGGGCATGACGCCCTTGATGTCGTCGTCGATGAACTCCTGGTGCTTGCGCACCACGGTGGAGAGGGCCTGCACGGGCTCGTGCATCTTCTGGAGCTTGGTGGCCAGCTCGCCCAGCGTCACGTGCAGGATGCCGAGGGCCTTCTGCGCCTCGACGGAGGCCTTGCCGTCCCACACCTTCGCGAGCTGGCCGGCCTGCTCCTCCAGGGCCTTCTGGACGTCGCCGACGGCCTTATGTGCGTCCTTGTACGCGGTGGCGGCCTGGGCGATGCGCTGGGCGTCGAAGCCCTTGATGAAGCTCACGACCCCGGCGACATGGCGGCCGCCGGTCTCCACGCGCCAGTCGCCGCAGCTGGACTTCAGCCAGTGGGTCTTCTTCTTCTCGCCGCCCATGCGCTCAGCCTCCGCCCTCGTTGGCCGCGTTCGTGATCTTGTAGTTGCCCGCGCCCGCGTTCACCAGGGCGATGGCGACGGACAGGTTGTTCAGGGCTTCCTCGTAGACGTTGAGGAACTCCCGGTGGGCCTGGTCCAGCGTGTCGGCGAAGGAATGGCCGGCCTGCCACCGGTCGATGCTCCGGAGGCGGTCGCTCTCCATCTTGAGCGACCCGTTGAGGCTGAGATCCTGGATCGAACCCGGGTAATTGCCGTAGTTGCCGCCGCCCATCGGCTTCATGGCTTCGCGCAGCGCCTCGGCGATGCTGGCGATCTTCTTGGCGTCGTACGTGACGCCGTCACGCTCGGCTTCCAGGCCGGGCCAGTTCTTGGGCGGTTGCGTTTCTCCCACGAGACCTCCCCCTCGGCACTCGATCAAGCACCTTACTTGAATGTTCCTTTTCCGTACAGAAGACTCAGTGTCAACATGCGTAACATGATGCGCTATGCAGACGCAGAAAGATCTTTATCAGGCGCATCGGCTCATGACGCAGCGCCTGGGTCTCGCGTTGCTGCAGGGGGAGCCGGACGTCCCCGAGTCGCCCATGCGCCGGCAGAACGTGGCCACGTTCGCGGGCATCCTGATCGCGGTGCTGGTCGTGGCCGCGTTCGGGATCTGGGGGCTGCTCAAGCCGGGCAACGCCACCAAGCTCACCGAGCCGGGGCAGCTCCTGATCGAGGAGGAGACCGGCGCCTCCTACGTCTACAACCAGCAGACCGGCAAGCTCCAGCCGGTCGCCAACTACGTCTCGGCCCGGCTCCTGCTCGACAACGACGACGTCAAGGTGCGGACGGTCTCCACGGACTCGCTGGCCGGGTTCGCGCGCGGGCAGAAGGTGGGCATCCAGGGCGCGCCGGACTCGCTGCCGAAGCGTGAGCGGCTGGTCAAGGCCCCCTGGTCGGCGTGCGTGGTCGAGGGCGCGGACGTCTCGGGGGTGCGCAAGCCGTTCGTGACGCTCGTGGGCGGCATGGACGTCGGCGGCACGCCCGTCGGCGGCGAGGCGATGGTCGTCAACGACGGGCAGCAGAGCTGGGTGCTCTGGGCCAACCAGCGCATGCGCGTGACGAACGTGGACCGCCTCACCGACCAGACGCCCCGCCGCGTCCCGGCATCGTGGATCAACGCGATCCCGGCCGGCGTCGACTTCGCCGCGCCGGCGATCCCGCAGCGGGGCAAGAAGGTGGTAGGGCCGGGCGGCAAGGCGTCCAGAGTCGGGCAGGTCTACAAGGTGGCGTCGGTGGCGGGCGCGAGCGAACGCTGGTACGTGCTCCTGGCCGACGGGCTGGCGCCGATCAAGCACACGCAGGCGATGATGCTGCTCCTGGATCCGGCCAGCAAGACCGCCTACGGCCGGCAGCCGGTGCGCGAGACGGCGATCGACGCGGCGAGCGCCAACGCGGCCAAGGCGTCGGCGCACCAGATGCTCAACGGCGCGCTGCCGGACGCCATGCCGCGCTTCCGCTCGCCGGGCGTCTCGGCCCCGCTCTGCGCGGTCTACCGGGACACCCAGAAGGGCTCGGCGCGGGCCGTGCTGACCACGGGCGGCGCCATGCGCATCCCGACGCCGGGCGCGAGCGCCGGCGCGGAGAAGGTGGACCAGGTGCTGCTCCCCGCGGGCAGCGCGGTGCTGGCCGGGACCCTGCCGGGCGACGGGCAGCTCTCGGCGGTGCAGCAGTACTCCCTGATCACCGAGCAGGGCCGGAGGTATCCGCTGGTGTCGGCGGACCTGGTGACCAAGCTGGGGTACGACGCCAAGGACGTCGCGCCGGTGCCCGCCCACCTGCTGCGGCTGATCCCCGACGGGCCCGCGCTGGACCCGGCGGCGGCCAGGACGCCGGTGCAGGAGGTGCAGGGCATCCAGCCGCAGACGCCCGCCCAGTGACGGCGGGCGGTCCCTAGCTGGACGAGACGGTCCGGAACCGTGGTTATGGCGAGGTTATGCGGGTGACCGCATGATCCGGTGGCGTCACTGCCCGTTCTTCGCCGACCGAAGGATCGCATGAAGAATCACCTCGTGCTCGCGGCCGTCTCGTCCCTGCTCATCAGCCTGGCCCCGGCAGCAGCCGCCGCCGCACCGCGGGCGATCGCCTGGGCGCCGTGCCCCGAGGACATGACCGCCGAGTGCGGCACGCTGCAGGTGCCCATCGACTGGGACGTCCCCGGCGGCGCTGCCATCGACCTGGCGGTGGCCCGCCGCAAGGCGACGGGCCCGGCCTCCCGGATCGGCTCCCTGGTCGTCAACCCCGGCGGGCCGGGCGGCTCCGGCGTCGACTTCGTGGTGCACGGCAGCGGCTACTTCAGCGCCGAGCTTCGCGGCCGTTTCGACCTCGTCGGGTTCGACCCGCGCGGGGTGGGCCGCAGCCACCCGGTGAAGTGCTCGGCGGCGCTGGTGCGCGAACGTCCGCACCCGCTCATCGGGAGCCAGGCGGACATGGACGCCTGGGTGTCGTACAACCGGCGGCTGCGGGAGGACTGCCGGGCGCGCACCGGGCCGCTGTACGACCGGGTGAGCTCGCTCGACGTCGCGCGCGACGTGGAGGCGCTACGGGCCGCGCTGGGCGACGACAAGCTCACCTACTACGGCGTCTCGCACGGCACGCTGATCGGCCAGGCGTACGCCGAGCGTTTCCCCGGCAGGGTCCGGGCCCTCGCGCTCGACTCGAACTTCGACCACAGCGTGGACACCGCGGCCTACCTGAGCACCGCGGCCGCCCAGACGGCGGGGGCGTTCGACCAGTTCGTCGCCTGGTGCGAGGCGACGGCGTCGTGCGCGCTGAACGGCAAGGACGTCCGGGCGATCTGGAGGGGGCTGCTGGACCGGGCCGACCGCGGTGAGCTGCACGAGCCGGGCCGGCCGGACGTGCCCTTGGGGGCGTACGAGCTGGTGAACACGGCGTTCGCCGGTCTCTACAACCCCAACTGGGCGGAGCTCGCCGAACTGCTGGCGGCCATCGACAGCGGCGGCCCGCGCCCGGCGGCGAGCGCCGCGAGGGACGAGGAGGAGGTGCCGGTCAGCACGCCCGTGTTCTGCCAGGACTTCCACCTGCCGGTCGCCGACCACGCCGAGTACGCCTCGCTCCTGCGCCGGCAGGCCGGGCAGGCCGGGGACATGAGGTACAGCCCGCCCGCGCTGGGCCGGATCGCCGGGTGCCTCGGACAGCCCGCGCCCGTTCCCAACCCGCAGCACCGGCTGCGCGTGGACACCGCCGCGCCGATCCTGCTGGCCTCCTCGCTGAACGACCCCGCCACCGGCTACCTGTGGACGCTCAGCACGGCCAGGCAGATCGGCGCCGGGGCCCGCGTGCTCACGTACGAGGGCTCGGGGCACACCGTGTACGGCCGGAGCGCGTGCACCGTCGGCGCGATCGACCGCTACCTGATCTCGCGGTCGGTCCCGGCCGGCGGGGTCCGCTGCCCGGAGGTGCGGTCTTCCTGACCGGTGACGCTAGGCCTGGAGGCCACCGCCGTACTTCTTGGCCGTGGCCTCGTCCATCTTCGGCATCAGCGAGCCGGCGTCCTCGTTGTACTGCAGCCCGTCCTGGGTGAACGGCGACCCTCCGCCGTTCTGCATGGTGGACATCTCGGTCGGGATGGCCTTGAGCGTGGGGAAGACCTTGCCGGCCATCTCGCTCGCCTGGACGGCCGAGTACAGGGCGAAGGTGAGACCACCGGCCACCATGATCTGCTTGCCGAGGACCTTCTTGATCGCGGTGAGGGTGATCTTGCCGAACGCGGCGGCCACGCCCTGGGAGAAGGCGGCGGTGAGCGGGCTGGCCTTCGAGGCCACCATGTAGATGGCGAGCCCGGCCATCCCGGCGGCGACCAGCCAGCAGACGTATGTGCACTTTTTGTAGAAGCCCGCCGTCGAGCTGACGCCGTCGCCCGTGGCGTTGCGGACCTCCTTGAGCTGCTTGAGCGAGTTCTTGTAGCTCGTGTGCACGGTCTCGAAGGACTTGAACGCTTCGCCCTCCCACGTGCCGTCGTCCTGGAGCTGGGTCTTCAGTTTGGTGAGCTCGGTGTCCAGTTTGTCCAGTTCCTCGACGTCACCGTTGTGGTCGGACGTGCGCCAGTTCTTTGCCGCGTTGTCCATGCCTTCGGGGTCCGAGATCAGGGTGCCGAGGGCGCTGGCGAGGTAGAAGGCCCAGGGCTGGCCGATGAAGAACGCCGAAGCCAAGGCAGTGCCGGCGGCGGCCATGGACATCTCTTTGTAGATGCTCACAACAGATCGTCCTCCTGACCGAGCACCGGTGGCGCGATGTCCTCGTCCCCGCCCCAGACGCCCTCGTCCTCGCCGAGGCCGACGGTCTTGTCGCGGTCGCGTTCCTGGTTCGCGTTGCCTGCGCCGCTCATCGGCATCATCGGCATCATGGGCATGCCGGACATGCCTGCCGCGGCGCCGCGCATTCCGGCGGCGGCCGCGCTGCCGGGCACGAGGCCACCCCCGCCGAGGCCGACGCCGGTGCTCGGAACCGTGCCGGTGCTGGGCAGGCCGAGGGAGCCGGGGACGTTCGTCCGGGTGCCGAGCGCGTTGGAGTTGGGGTCGAACGTGGGCACCTGCGGCGTGGGCGTGGCCGTGGGCTGGAACGACGACAGGTCGGTCTTGTTCGGGTTCAGCGCGGCGTCGAGGTCGGGGACGCGGGTGCTGATCGGGTCCATGCCCGGCAGGTCCGTCTTCGGCAGGTCGGTGCCGGGGAGGTTCGCGCCGGGCGTGTTCGTGCCGGGCAGGTTGGCGTTCGGCAGGTCGGTGCCGGGGAGGTTCGGGTTCGGCAGGTTGCCGCCAGGGACGTCGGTGTTGGGGAGGTCCGTGTTCGGCAGGTCGGTGTTAGGCAGGTTCGTCTTCGGGAGGTCCGTGTTCGGGAGGTTCGTTTTGGGGAGATCGGTGTTCGGGAGGTCTGTTTTCGGCAGCTTGGTGTTCGGGAGACCCCCACCCGGGAGACCCCCGCCCGGGAGGGTCGTCTTCGGCAGGTTGTTGGGATCGCCGCTGGAGTCGTCGGCCTTGGTGTAGTTCTTGTCGGCCGCGCGCAGTGCGGGATCCCAGCTCTCCAGCGCCTCCTTGGCCCTGGCCAGCGCCTCGCGCTGGCTCTGGATGGCCTTCTCGTGCACGTTCTGCACGCCCCAGCCGAGCACGCCGAAGTGCGGCCAGGGCACGGGCAGCTGGTCGGACCGCTGGTTCACCTGGCCGATGAGCTGGGTCTGATCGCCGATCTTCCCGCCGGCCTTGGCCAGCTCGTCCTTCGTGAAGGAGATGCCCGACGACGGCTTGCCGTCGGGGGTGAGGCCCGGCATGCCCGGGATTGGGGGGTAGCTCATCCGATCACGGGGTCCGTGGTGTCATGCGCCGTCGTCCAGCAGTTCGGGTCCTCGGACAGGAACGTGCTCCGCTCCAGGTCGCTTCCCCCGCCTCCGCTGCCGCCACCTCCCGTGAGCGGCATGAGCGGCATTCCGCCCGCGGCCCCGTTCGCGCCGCGCAGACCGGCCGCCGCCGCCGCGGGCGACTGCCCGGCGATGAGGCCCGGCGAGCCGATCACGGAGGGGACGCCGCCCGGCGTGATGCCGCCCGGCGTGTAGCCGATGCTCGGCGGCGGGGTGATCGTGGTGAAGGTCCCGGGCGTGGTGCCGGTGAACGACGGCGTGAGGGTGGACGGGGTGAAGGTGGACGGGTTCAGCGTGGGGGTCGCCTGCGGCTGGAAGCTGGCCACGTCGGTGCGGCGCGGGTCCGTCCCCGAGCTGCCGTCGGTGGTCGTGCGGTCCTCGTTGCCGATGACCGGGGGGACGGTGCCGTCGCCGGGGTTCGTGCCGGGGTTGGTCCCGGGGTTCGTACCGGGGTTCTGGGTCCCGCCCGGGTTGGTGCCGTTGGGGTCGGTGCCGTTCGGGTTGGAGCCGTTGGGGTCCGTACCGTTCGGGTTCGAGCCGTTCGGGTCGGAGCCGTTGGGGTTCGAGCCGTTCGGATTGGTGCCGTTGGGGTTGGTGCCGTTCGGGTCGGTGCTGCCGGGGTTCGTGCCCGTGGAGCCGGAGCCGGAGCCGAAGGAGCCCGAGCCGTTGGAGCCGCCGTTGCCGGACCCAAGGGTGGGGCCGTTCGACCCCGATCCGGTCGGGTAGTTCACGGTCTGAGGATCGATCGGCGACTGGAGCGTCACGGTGGGCAGCTCGTACGAGACGTCGTGCGGCACCTGGATGTTGTAGAGGTTGACGATCTCCTGGTTGAGCTCGTGCAGCGCCTTCTGGGCCTGCAACGTCTCGGCCCGCTCCACCTCCAGGGCGGTCTTGCTGACCCGGTCCGTGAGCACCGGCTCGTTGACCTTGCTCTTGGTCTCCGTGAGGCGTTCGGCGTAGTTCTGCAGGGCCCCGCCCATGAGGCTGAGCTTGGTCGACAGCTCCCGGCCCGAGGCGTGCAGCATCTCCAGCGCGTGGCGGGCCTTGGCCGCGTCCGGGCCCTTCCAGACCGCGGCGATCTTGGCGGCGTGCTCCTCCAGGGAGCTGACCGCCGCGTCGACCTTGGTGGAGGCGTTCATGTACGTCTGCCCCGCGCCCGTGATCGTGCCCGGGTCGGTGTTGCCGAGGAGCTGTTTGATCTGCTCGCCGGTCTGGCTGGGCTTCTCGCCCTGCGGCATCCTCTCGAAGGAGAGGATGACGACGACCTCCCGCTTACTCATCAGGCGTCACCCTCGTTCCCCTTACGGGCGCGGTCGAGGTTCTCGGCGCTGAGCTCGACGGCCTCGACCACGCTCTGGTACGCGTCGATGAACTTCTGGTAGACCTCGGCGAACTTCGCGCCCGCGTTGTTGGACCCGACGGTGTCCGCGAGGGCCAGGGCGTCGTTCCACTGCCCGATCTGGGCCGCGCCGAGCTCGTTGCCGGTGGACATCTGGTTGATGTTGCCGTTCGGCCGCCCACCGTTGCCCAGCATGGCGTCGAAGGCGATCCTCAGCTCCTGCGCGACCGCCCGGATGGCCTGCGGGGAGTTCTCCCGCGTGTCCCCATCGCCGTCGAAGAGACTCTTGTCGACGGCCAGAGGGTCGGGACCGCCCTCCATCGCGTCTTTCTGCGTCATGCCTCACCCTCAAACGACAGAGCTCTCGGCCACCGCGCCGCAGGCCGGGCGATGGCCGAGAAGGAGAAGAACGAGCCGCGCTAGTCCATCCAGATGCTGATGTTGCGCTGCTCAGCGGCCTGGTAGTTGCCCTTGGCGACTTCGACGGCGGCGGCGGCCTTGAACAGCTGCGCGCCCATCCTCTTCTCGTGCTCGTTCCACTCCGCGCGCTTCTGGTCGAAGAAGCCCTCGGCCTGGCCTTCCCACGCCGCGCCGAGGGTCTTCTTGATATCGGCGTAGAGGTCGTCGGTGGCTCGGTCGAGCTCTGTGACGATCTTCTTGAGCTCCTCGTAGGCCGCTTCGAGTGAGGGGAAGTTGACGTAGGTGTAGTCGTCAGGCTGGACGGACATCAGGGTCAGCTCCCGTGGTTGGCGTTGATGAGAGAGTCGATGCGACCGCCGGCACCGGCGGAGGCGAAGCCACTGACTACGTCCATGTTCTGGTCGGCGGCGTTACGGTAGACGCCGGCGCCGATGTTCAGCTTGTCGTAGATGCCTTCGAGGATCGCGATGACGCCCTTGAACTCGGCGTCCCACTGGTTCATGGCCTCGCTGAACTTGTTGTAGGCGCCACCCTGCCACTTGAGACCATCCTTGATCTCCACCACTCTCTGGCGCATGCCCTCGATGTACTGCGCGGTGTCCTGGCAATAGCCCGCCGCCGTCGTCAGCTGAGTCGGGCTGGCCCCGTACAGAGACACTGGACCTCCAAAGGTCGTCCTGCTTCGTCAGTCGCGGCGAGCGGTCTCCCCCGTGAGGACGGCCTACCACCGCAGACAACATCAAGTGGCATGTTAGTCACCATCTGCCCCCCAGATCCCAGAAATATCAAATAACGGATTGATCGCACGAAGGCGGCCTTCTGGTGAATTCGCTGGTAGATGCCGTAATATGCCCTGACTTTCGGGAAAAGATCTCTGTGGGTGACGGGCGTCAGAGATCCAGCCGCCGCCGGATGCGGTCGAGCTCGCCCATCACGTCGGTGAACGCCCGGTCGTAGATCTCCTCCGCCTGCTTGACGTCGTCCAGCATGGCCTCCGGGCTCTTCGCCAGGTCGACGTCCTGGCCGAGAACGTCGGTCATCATGGCGGCGAACGCGCGCTGGTAGTCGGCGGTGGCCTCGGCCAGCGTGGTCTTGATCAGCTCGGCCAGCTCGCCCGAGGACAGCCGCATGGCCTTCGGGTGCAGCTCCAGCAGCTGGACGCCGTCCTGGCCGTACTCGACCGTGACGAAGCCGTTCTCGTCCTCGGCGCGGCCCACGCACTCGCCCACGCTCTCCTGGAACTTCTCCAGGCGGCCGAGCTGGTCGTCGATCCCCCTCATCAGCTTGTCGACGTCGATCTTGGCGAAGTCCCCGAACTCCTGCATACCTACCTCCTCAGCCGGACAGCCCGCGTACCCACGTGTAGACCTCAAGGACGCCGAGCGCGAGCGGGAAGAGCTGGACGATCAGCGCGATGTCCAAGATGTCGGCCGCGCGGCCCCAGAACGGCGACGGCTTGCCCGTCGCCAGCCACATTCCGATGCCGACGGTCATCAGCGCCAGCCACAGGATCCCGATGGCCACGGCCAGCGAGCCCACGATCCCGCCCTGGCCGAACAGCGAGACCGCCAGCACGGCGAACCCGGTCAGCCCGACCCCGATCAGCCACAGGCGCTGGCCGCGCCCGCGGAACACCCGGGCCCGCATGATCAGCGTGAGCGACAGCGAGACCGTCATGACGTCGGCCACCCAGCCGTCGGTCAGCACCAGCAGCACCAGCGTCACCAGCGCGCAGATGCTGACCATCGCGATCATGCCGGTGGCGTAGCCCTGCGCGACCCTGGTGCGCTCCTGGATCGCGCCGGCGTCCAGGCGCTGGTTGTCGTTGCGGAGCTCCTCTGCGGTGGTCGGCATCGCCGGCAGCGGCACCTTGGCCAGCCGGAACGACAGCGTGGGCACCAGCGGGCTGAGCGCCAGCAGCAGGGCGATGGCCAGGGCGGCCACGCCCGCGGGCGGCGGCGACCACACCATGATCACGGCCGCGCAGATGCCGCCCACGGTCGCCGAGCCGGCCGCGCCGAGGAAGCCGGGCACGCCGTCGGAGATGAGCGCGCCGGCGATCCCGGCCACCAGCGCGGTGGTCGCCAGCGCGGCGAGGAAGTGGGGCGCGCCGAAGCCGGCGGCGGTGCCGGGCGCGAACAGGCCCGCGACGAATCCGTACGGCAGCGCCGCGTGCCCGACCAGCGCGCCGGCGAGCGAGTCGCCGACCGCGCGGGACAGCAGCGTGCCGGTCACGACCAGCAGCAGCGCCAGCAGCCCCGCGACGATCGTGACGGTCAGCGCCGGCATGCCGGACACCGTCAGGCCGATCGAGCCCAGCGCGAGCAGGGCGGCGGCGCCGCTCGCGCCCATGGCCCTGGTGTGCTTGGCGCTCCACGCGCCGCGGCCCTCGCGCACGCCGCTCGCGACCACGTCGGCGACGTCGTCGTACAGGGCGGGCGGCAGGATCGCCTCGCGCGGCCGCAGATAGAGGATCTCGCCGTCGAGCACGCCGAGCGAGCCGAGGCTCTGCCCCAGGTCGAGCGGCTGGCCCCCGAGCCGCTGCAGGGTCCAGCCCGGCGCGGCCGCGGCCTCGCCGCCCACCTCGCCCAGCGCGCGCAGCAGACCCGGCAGCACGTTCGGCAGCGGGATGTCGGCGGGCAGCGCCAGGTCGGCCTTGCGGCGCGGGCCGACGATCGTGATGTGGCACTGCGCGGGCAGCGGCACCGGCACCTGGGCCAGCGCGCCCTGCGGGAAGGGCCCATGGGGCGGCCCCGGAGGCCCCAAAGGTCCCGGCGGTCCCGGCGGTCCCAAAGGCCCCGGTGGCCCCGGTGGTCCCGGCGGACCGGGCGGGCCTGGCGGGAATGCGGGCGGCCCGCCGCCGTAGCCGGGTGGCGGCCCCTGAACCGGGGGCGGTGGACCGGGCGGAGGCCCCTGAACGATCTGTCCCACTCTCAACTCCGTCCCCACCAATGGTCACGGACAACAGAGAACATATCGGGTCTCTTCTGATAAGAACGTCTCGATGAGCATCGTCGTCGTACGTCGCCCTGAACGCCGCCCCGGCCCCAAACCCCCGCGCGGCGAAGTCCTGCTCGAATCTCCGCCGGAGATTCCCGAGGTCCAGCCGCAGGGTTTCACCGCCGTTCTCACCTACCTCCCCATGGTGGCGGGCGCGGCGGCGATGGCCCTCATGTTCACCGCCTACGGCAACGCCAACCCGATCATGTACGTCGCCAGCGGCCTGTTCGCGCTGTCCATGGTCGGCATGAGCATCGGCCAGATCGGCCGCCAGGCGGGCGAGCGCAAGTATCGGCTGAACGGCGCCCGACGCGACTATTTCCGCTATCTGGGCCAGGTGCGCAAGCGGACCAGGCGCGCGGCCAGGCAGCAGCGCGAGGCCCTGGAGTGGAGCGGCCCCGAGCCGGACGCCCTGTGGTGGATCGCCATGAGCCCCCGCCTCTGGGAGCGGCGGCCACGGGACGACGACTTCGCCACCGTACGCCTCGGCACCGGCGTACAGAAGCTCGCCATCCAGCTCATCCCCCCGGACTCCAAGCCCATCGAGGACCTGGACGCGCTGTCGGCCGGCGCGCTGCGCCGTTTCATCAGGGCGCACTCCACGGTCGCCGGGCTGCCGGTCGCGGTGGCGCTGGGCTCGTTCGCCAGGATCCGGATGACCGGCGATCCCGAGACCGTACGCGACCTGGTGCGGGCCATGATCTCGCAGCTCACCGTGTTCCACGCGCCGGACGACCTGCGGATCATGGTGTGCGCCGGCGCGGAGTGGATGCCGTACTGGGAGTGGGTCAAGTGGCTGCCCCACGCGCTGCACCCGGAGGAGATGGACGCCGCCGGCCAGGTGCGGCTGATGACGGAGAACCTGAGCGAGCTGGACCGGCTGGTCGGCGACGAGCTCAGGGAACGCGCCCGGTTCCGGCCCGGCGCGGCGGCCGACACGCTGCCGTACCACGTGCTGATCGTGGACAACGGGCACGTGCCGCAGGACTCCCAGCTCGGCAGCGACGCCATCCAGGGCGTGACCGTGATCGACCTGTCCGGCTCGACCGGCGAGGTGGAGGAGAGCAGCACGCTGCGGCTGGACGTCCACGCCGACGGCTTCCACATGGTCAAGATCGACCACGCGGGCAAGGAGCACCGCACCCGGCTCGGCGACCCCGACCGGCTCGACTTCCTGCGGGCCGAGGGCCTGGCCAGGCAGCTCGCGCCGCTCCGCACCTCGATCGGCTCCGGCGGCGGCGAGGTCGAGGACGTGCTGGCGGCCAACACCACGCTGACCGACCTGCTGGGCGTCGGCGACCCGTCCCTCGTGGACCCGGCGATCGTCTGGCGTCCGCGTGCGGGCCGCAACCGGCTGCGCGTCCCCATCGGGCTCGGCGCCGACGGCCGGGTCGTGGAGCTGGACATCAAGGAGTCCGCGCAGGGCGGCATGGGCCCGCACGGGCTGGTGATCGGAGCCACCGGCTCCGGCAAGTCGGAGCTGCTGCGCACGCTCGTGCTGGGGCTCGCGGTCACGCACTCCTCGGAGATACTCAACTTCGTCCTGGTGGACTTCAAGGGCGGCGCGACCTTCCTCGGGCTGGAGTCGCTCTCCCACGTCTCGGCGGTCATCACCAACCTGGAGGACGAGCTCCCGCTGGTGGACCGCATGTACGACGCCCTGCACGGCGAGATGGTGCGCCGCCAGGAGCTGCTGCGCGCGGCCGGCAACTACGCCTCGCTCCGCGACTACGAGCGGGCTCGCGAACAGGGAGCCGAGCTGGCGCCGCTGCCCACCCTCTTCGTGGTGCTGGACGAGTTCAGCGAGCTGCTGTCGGCCAAGCCGGAGTTCATCGAGCTGTTCGTGATGATCGGCCGGCTCGGCCGCTCGCTGGGCGTGCACCTGCTGCTGGCCTCGCAGCGCCTGGAGGAGGGGCGGCTGCGCGGCCTGGACACGCACCTCTCCTACCGGATCGGCCTGCGGACCTTCTCGGCGATGGAGAGCCGGGTCGTGCTCGGCGTCGCCGACGCGTACGAGCTGCCCTCCGCGCCGGGCAACGGCTACCTCAAGTTCGACACCACGGGCATGACCAGGTTCAAGGCCGCGTACGTCTCCGGCTCCCACCAGTCGGACAGCCGCCGGCCCGGCTCCAGCGACGGCAACACGATCCTGCGCCAGGTCGTCGAGTACGGCTCCGGCTACGTGCCGCTCCCCGTCGTGCCGCAGCCCGTCGAGGAGGCCCCGTCCACCGAGGTGGACGAGCGCGGCCCGCAGGCCAGCCTGCTCGACGTCGTGGTGCAGCGCCTGGCCGGGCACGGACCGGCGGCCCACCGCATCTGGCTGCCGCCGCTCGGCGAGCCGCCCACGCTGGCGCACCTGCTGCCGCCGCTGTCGGTCACGCCGGAGCTCGGCCTGTCCACGCCCGGCTGGCAGGGCCGGGGCAAGCTGCACGCCGTCGTCGGGATCATCGACAAGCCGTTCGAGCAGCGGCGGGATCCGTACTGGCTGGATCTGTCCGGCGCGGCCGGGCACGTCGGCGTGGCCGGCGGCCCGCAGAGCGGCAAGAGCAACGTGCTGCGTACGCTCATCACCGGCATGGCGCTCACCCACACCCCCCGCGAGGTCCAGTTCTACTGCCTCGACTTCGGCGGCGGCGGCCTGGCCGCGCTGGGCGGGCTGCCGCACGTGGGCGGCGTCGCCACCCGCCTCGACGCCGAGCGCGTGCGCCGCACCGTGGCCGAGATCGTGACCATCATGCGCCAGCGCGAGCGCGCCTTCGCCGACCGCGGCATCGACTCCATCGCCACCTACCGCCGGATGGTCGCCGACGGCAGCGCCGACAGCGACGGCTTCGGCGACGTGTTCCTCGTCGTGGACGGCTGGCTGACCATCCGCCAGGAGTTCGAGAACCTGGAGGCCGTCATCACCGACCTGGCCGCCCGCGGCCTCGGGTACGGCATCCACGTGGTGGCGGCCACCAACAAGTGGTCGGAGTTCCGGCCGAGCATCAGGGACCTGTTCGGCACCAGGATCGAGTTCAAGCTCGGTGACGCGTACGAGTCGGAGATCAGCAGGAAGGCGTCGCTGGCGGTGCCGGACGGCGTGCCGGGGCGCGGCCTGACCAGGGACGGCATGCACTTCCTCGCCGCCCTGCCGCGCGTGGACGGCCAGCGCACCTCCGAGGACGTCTCCGACGGCGTGCGCTCGCTCGTGGACGTCGTGCGTCAGTCGTGGCAGGGTCCTGCGGCGCCGCCGGTGCGGCTGCTGCCCTCGCTGCTGCCCGCCGCCGACCTGCCGGGGCCCGAGCAGACGGGGCCGGGCCGGATCGCGATCGGCATCGACGAGGACAGCCTCGCGCCGGTCTCGCTCGACTTCGACAACGACCCGCACTTCATCGTGTTCGGCGACAACGAGTGCGGCAAGTCGAACGTGCTGCGGCTCATCATGGAGGGCCTGGTCACGCGGAAGACGCCGAGCGAGGCGATGATGATCGTGATCGACTATCGGCGCTCGCTGCTGGACACGGCCGTGACCGACCACCGCATCGGCTACGCCGCCTCCAGCACGGCCGCCGCCGAGCTGATCCAGGACGCCCGCTCGGCGCTGCTCAAGCGGCTGCCGCCGGCGGACCTGACGCCCGAGCAACTGCGCTCGCGGAGCTGGTGGCAGGGCTCGGACCTGTACATCGTGGTGGACGACTACGACCTCGTGGCCACCTCCAGCAACCCGCTCGCGCCGCTCGCCGACCTGCTGCCGCAGGCCCGCGACATCGGCCTGCACCTGGTGCTGGCCCGGCAGGCCGGCGGCGCCAGCAGGGCCATGTTCGACCAGGCCGTGCAGCGCATGAAGGAGATGGCCAGCCCCGCGCTGATCATGTCCGGCAACCGCGAGGAGGGCCCCCTCTTCGGCAACATCCGGCCGACGCCGCTGCCCACCGGGCGTGGCTACTACGTCGACCGCCGGCAGGGGGCGCGCCTGATCCAGACCGCGTACATAGGAGAGGCATGACCCACGTCGACGTGCATGTGCAGGCGGTCGAGGAGTGCGGGCGGCAGGTGCGCAGGGTCCGGAACATGCTCGACTTCGAGGACGCCTTCCTGGACACGAGCGTGAAGGCGCCGGTGGGCGACACCGATGCCCGCATGTTCGGGCGGCTGGGCGGCGCCGGCGCCCTGGCCGACCAGGTGGACGCCGTCTGGACGGCGCTCAAGGACGAGCTCAAGGAGGGCCGCGACCGTCTGAAGACCGTCGAGCGCGCGCTCGGCGAGGTCGCCACCAAGTTCCGCGACGCCGAGACGGTCGTCCGGGTATGAGCGTCGTCTCCCAGCTCGCGGCGCTGCTGGAGAAGGTGAACGGCGACCCGGAGGCGATCAAGGACCTGGCCGCCGCGCTGCGCGTGGCCGGGAGCCATGCGACCACCTCGACCAACGCCCTGTCCAGGTACGTCACGGAGGTCGGGGCCGCCTGGAAGGGCGACTCGGCCACCGCGTTCACCGAGTACATGGACGCCTACCCCAAGGCGGGCAGCGACCTGCGCGAGGCGCTGTCCTCCTGCGCCACGGCGCTCAACGCCGTCGCGGGCAAGATCGAGGACGCGCACACCACGGTCAACACCCTGCACGTGAACGCCGTCGCGGCCGAGAACGACTACAAGGGCAAGCACAAGAACGCCAAGCAGGAGGACATCGACGCCCACGTCAAGAGCACGCTCGGCGGCGACCCGGTCGCCAGGGCCAAGAAGGCCGTCGGCGACGCCGAGGACGCGCTGACCACGGCCAAGGACGAGCTGGGCAAGCAGCTCGGGTCGAAGAACTTCGGCTTCTTCAAGGGCATCAGGCAGCCCGGCGGGCTCGACTTCCTGCCCGGGGAGCACGAGCCGGACTGGCAGAAGAGGTCCGGCTACAACCCCACGAAGCCGTCGTCCACCCAGCCCGTCGTCAGCCCGGTGTCCAACCCCACCAACACCGGCCCGGCCGCCGACCCCAACGGCAACCCGACCGGCAACCCGACCGGCAACCAGAACGCCACGGACCCCAACGCCAACGCGACCACCGACCCCAACACGACCGGCCCCAACACGACCGACCCCAACACGACGTCGAACGCCGGCACCACGGATCCCAACGCCACCGACCCCGACACGACGTCGAACCCCGGCACCACCGAGCCCGAGATCAACGCGCCCGGCGTCGTCGAACCCAGCGCCGGCGCAACCGACCCCAGCACCACCGCCGACCCCGCCGCCGACGCCCCCGGCACCAACGCCAGTGCCGACACCGGCGCCGGCGAGACGGCCTCCGACGCCCGGATACTGCCCGGCTACGGCGACATGCCCGCCCCCAAGCAGGAGGTCGTCGACTGGATCAAGGAGGCGCTGACCGTCATCGAATCCCCGGAGATGGCGGACATCCTGCGCGAGCGCGGCCTGGACATCAGCGACCTGAGCGCCGCCGACCCGGTGGACCTCACGCGCATCTGGGCGATCATCTACCACGAGTCCGGCGGCGACCCCACCGCCATCGGCGACTGGGGAGGCGGCGCGCAGTCCGACGTGGCGCCCCAGGGCCTGATGCAGACCATCCCGGCCACGTTCGAGGCCCATCACCTGCCGGGACACGACAAGATCCAGGATCCGGTGGACAACATCATCGCCGGGGTGCTCTCCATCTACAGCAAGTACGGCAACCTGGCCGACCACCCCGGCATCGCCTCGCTGGAGAGCCAGGGCGGCTACCAGTCGTCCTGAGGAAACAGCAGGTTACGCGAATGTGAATGGCATTCGCATATTGTCTCCCAACAGGGCGAATGGCCATTTATCGGCGTTAATGCGGTGATACAAAGATCATCGTGTCGATCACCAGCCCGTGCCAGCACACCCCCACGTGCCCGCCCCCGGTCTGCCTGCCCCCGTCACTGCGCCCCGTCGCCTCCCCGTCCGCCTCGCCCTCGGCGAAACCGCCGGGGAAGCAGGACCCCGCGGCCGACAAGTCGAACCTCCCCGGCTACGAGACCAGCACCGGCACCATCGACGCCTTCGCCGGCGCCATGACCGACTCCGGCGACGGCGTGCACCTCGTCAAGCAGCGCACCCCGCGTTTCGAGGGCTGGAACCTCGCCCCCCTCGCCGGCGTGCCCATCGTCGGGCTGATGTTCACCAGCCGGTTCAACACCATCGCCGACACCTGGAGCGACAGCGCCCGCATCCTGGGCGACGTGCTGCACAGGGACGCCGGCAAGGTCACCCTCTCCGCGCGCAACTACCGGCAGGCGGAACAGGCCAACACGAAGAATTGAGTGCCACCTGATGACCACCCCGCCGAACCAGCCGCCCAAGCTGATCGTGCCCGGCTGGAGCACCGCGCCCCAGGGCAACCAGCAGCTCTTCCTGGCGAGCAGGAACAACACCGTCTCCGGCACCGTCCAGGTGAAGCCCGCCGCGGCGGCCGCCCGTACCGATCCCGGGTTCTTCAAGCGCCTGGTCACCGGGCTCAACCCGCTGCGCCAGAACACCCGGGCCGCGATGGCGATGTCCGGCCTCGGCGCGGGCGCGCTGGCCATGGACGTGGCGGCCACCCTCAATCTGGGCAATCCCTTCCTCTTCTACGACCGGCGGGAGACCTGGAAGGAGATGTCCGGCGCGCTGGAGGGCAACAGGTCGAACCTGTGGCGCGGCTACTTCGACCAGATCTCGCCCAACTGGAAGGGCACCGCCGCCGAGACCCTCCAGCAGTACGTGCGGTTCAACGTCAACGGCCTGTTCGGCCAGCTCGGCAAGGTCGGCGACGAGATGAGCGGCGCGATGCACGGCCAGTACAAGGAGGTGCTGGAGTACGACCTGTCGGTCTTCGGCCTCTACGCCGCCTCCGCGCCGGTCCTGCGCTCCCTCGCCGCCATGAGCACCGCGCACCCGGTCGCCAGGGTCGCCCTGATGACCCAGGTCGGCGTCTTCACCACCGCGCTCGGCAACCTGGTCAAGCAGTTCGCCGACGTCTACAACTCCTACGAGGGCGACCTGAACAAGCTGGAGCTGAAGATGAACGACCTCAGGGGCGCCTTCTACAACTCGGCCGACCCCGCGAAGGGCGCCCGCGACCTGCAGCTCTCCCCCACTCTCGCCGACCCGCGGCGGACGGACGACATGTGGAAGCCGAAGGGGGCCGACCTTTGAGCCAGATCGACGCCTTCGCCGAGGGCAGGGAGGGCGACGTCCCCGGCCTGCTGCGCGAGGTGAACGCCTGGTCGGCGCGGATCGCCGGCGCGCTGGGCGAGCTGTCCGGGGAGCGGATGGAGGGCACGGACGCGAGCGGCGCCGTCCGGGCCCGGGTGTCCGGGACCGGGCGGCTGCTGGGGCTGCACCTCGATGCGAGGAAGCTGCGGGAGCTGGACCACGTCCGGCTCGCCGAGGCCGTGAAGGAGGCGGTGGCCGCCGCCCAGGGCGCCCTCGGCGAGCGCCTGGAGGAGCTGACGGCCGCCCTGTCCGGCCCGGACGGCGGCGGCCTGGACGATCCGCTGGCGGCGCACGTCGAGCGCGTCATGCGGGAGGGGTGAGCGGTGGGCGAGATGGACGAGGCGATGGCCCGGCTGGAGGCGCTGATGGCCACCGCGCGGCGGGCCGAGGAGGCGGTGGCGGAGTGGAGCGCGCGCCGCTTCACCGGCCGCGCCGACGAGGGCCGGATCGAGGCCACGACGGACGCCCTCGGCGTCCTGCTCGACCTGCGGATCCATCCGCTGAGCCGGGCCCGGCTGGACGCGCGGCAACTGGCCGACGCGATCACGTCGGCGATCGTGCGGGCGGAGGAGGCCGCCGAGGCCGCCAGGAACGCCCTGGTGCCCGGCCTCCCTCACGCCTGACAGGGCCGCCCCCGTACGACGAGAAACCCCCTCCGGCGCCGGCCGGAGGGGGTTTCTGCGCGTTGTCGTGAGGTGGGGTCAGCCGCAGTTGGCCCAGCCGGCGCTGGTCGCCGAGGAGCCGACGCTGCCGGAGAAGCGGACGCACTTGCCCTTGCCGTTCAGCTTGACCGGCCCGGCGTAGTACTCGAAGTTGCCGCTCTGGCTCCTGGAGCCGCCGCCCTGGACCTCCAGGGTGACGCTCACCGGGGTGGCCTTGCCGACCTCGGACGTCTTCATCGTCACCACGCAGTTCTCACCGGTGGAGGCGTTGTAGAGCTGGAAGGTCTCGCCGGTGTTGAACGACTGCTTGCGCTGCACGTAGAAGCCCCCGCCGCAGACCTGCGTCGGCGTGTACGGGTTCCTGATCACCGGAGGCGCGGTCGTCGGGGCCGCCGTCGGGCGGGTGGACGGGGTCCGCGTCGGCGCCTGGGTCGGCCGGACCGTCGGCTGCGTCGGCCGGGGGGTCGGCGTCTGCGTGCGGGTGACGGTCGGCCTGTGGGTCGGGGTCGCCGACGGCGCGCGGCGGGTCGGGGTGGCCGACGGAGTCGCGGACGGGACCGCCGTGGGGGTGGCGCTCGGGGTCGGGGTCTCGGTGACGGTCGGCGTCGGCGTGGCCGTGACGGTGACCGTCGGGCCGGCCGTCGGCGTCTCCGACGGTCCCATGGTGATCACGTTCGAGTTCGACGGCGTGGGCGTCGGCGTCTCCCGCTCCGTCACGGTCACCGTGGGCTGGGGCGTGGCGGTCGGGGGCGCGGCCGGCTGCGTGGTGACGGGCGGCTGCGCGACCGGCTGGGTGTTGATCGGCAGCGGCGACGGCACCGTGCTGTACTCGGGCGGCGTCGGCGCCTGCGAGGTCCAGTCGCTGGGCAGCGTCATGGGGCCGACGTCGTTCTGGTCGGTGCCCGGCGTGTTCGCCCAGGGAACGGTGACTTCGGGCTGGTTCTGCCCGGTCTGGTCCTGGTTGTTCGGCTGGGGCAGGCCGTTCTGGTTGGTGCTCGCGTTGGTGTCGCCGGCCCCGGCGGGGCCCTGCGTCTTCTGGTCGCCCGCGGCGGCCACCGGCTCGAACTTCTGCGTGGCGGCGTACTGGTTGGCGCCCCACAGCCCGACGCCGGACAGCAGCGCGAGCGCGCCCACGGCGGCGGCCAGGCCGAGCGGGAACTTGCGCGGCGGGCGCGAGGGGACGGTCTGCCCCTGCACCGGCGCCTGCCGCTGCTGCTCGCGCGGCGGCTCCCACATCGGCGGTGGCGGCAGCGGCACGCCCTGCACCGGCTCGGGACCGGCCGGCGCGAGCCCGCCCTGCGGCGGCACGGGCGGCGGGCCCCAGGTCTGCTGCGGCGGCACGCCGTCCATCGGCAGGCCGGGTACGGGCGCGCCAGGACCCGGCAGCCCCTGCATGGGCACGCCCTCGACGGGCATCCCCTGCGGCGGGACGCCGTCCATGGGCAGCGGCGCGCCGGGAGCGGTCAGGCCGGGGATCACCACGCCCTGCAGCGGGATGCCGTCGAGCACGACGTCAGGCCCGGACTCCAGCTTCTGGGCGACGCCGCTCCGCTTGTCGCCGAGGAGCTGCAGCAGCGCCATGTAGGTGGTGGGCCGCTGCCCGGTGTCCTTGGACAGCGCGGCCTGCACGACCCGGCGCAGCGGCTCGGCGAGGGAGCCCAGCTCGGGCTCGCCGTTCAGCACCGCCTCCTCGTCCTGGCCGAAGGGCGCCTGCCCGGTCGCGGCGAAGGCGACGGTGGCCGCCCAGGCGAAGACGTCGGCGTACGGTCCGTAGGCCAGGCCCCTGATCTGCTCCGGCGCGCGGTAGCCGATCTCGCCGGCGGGCTCGCCGAGGTCGACGTCCGTGACGCGGGGGCCGTCCGGGCCGAGGATCACGTTGTGCGGGGTGAGACCCCGGTGGGTGATGCCCGCCAGGTGCACGGCGGTCAGTGCGGTGAGCACGCCCACCGCGACCCGCTCCAGGGTGTCGGCGTCGAGCGGGCCGTCCGCGGCCACGGCCTCGGCCAGGCTGCGGCCCTCGACGTGCTCGCGGACCACGAAGGGGCGGCCCTCGTGGAGGCCGGACTCGAGAGTGCGGGCCACGTACGAGCTGGACACGCGTTGCACCCCGGTGAGCCGAGCGACATCGTCGCTGCCCGCCTCGTGAGCCGAAGGCAACACCTTGATCACTCTTAACGGCGCGTCGTCGGACTCCTTGCCGAGAAAGGCCGCGCCGCGCGGCCCATCGGTGAGACGTCCTGCGATGTCGTACGCGCCCAGCTTCGCGGGATCACCCGGACGCAGGGGGTGCATCTCCATCCCTTCGGTGAAAGATAGATCTTGAAGGGACATTCAACCGCATCTGCCACATTTACATCAGCGGTTTCACTAGCGAATTGACAATTCACCCACAAGTAACGCTTTGGGACACCGTGGAGTAACAGTTAGGACGCCCGTCCCGGGCGCCAGCCGCGCTGCCGCCCGCGCGGGACCAGCAGCACCAGCGCGCCCGCGACCATGATCGCCATGAGCGCGCCCGCCCCCACCGCCATCGCGATGCCCATCGCCGTCTCGTCGCGCGGCGGGACCTTCGCCACGGCGTTCGCCGGCAGCGCGGTGGGCGGCGGCTCTGCCACCACGGGGCCGTTCGCGTCCTCGTACGGCAGGACGGCGGTGAGCGCGAGCAGCGGGTTGATCATGCCCGTCCCGGTGCCGGCGCCGGAGGTGCCGTCGGCGGTGGCGATGATGCGCCGGCGCACCTGCTCCTGGTTGAGCCGGGGGAAACGGGCCCGGACCAGGGCGGCGGTGCCCGCCACGTACGGCGAGGCGAAGCTCGTGCCCTGCAGCCCGCGCATGAAGGAACGGCCCGGCCAGGGGGCGGTGATGTCGGTGCCGGGGCCGAGCACGCCGACCGGGGTGACGGCGTTGGAGGAGTCGGCGCGGCGGCCGTCCGGCGTGGCCGCGCCCACCGCCAGCACGCCGTCGTAGGCCGCCGGGTAGGCGGGTTCGGCCTCGTCGTCCTGGTTGGTGATGTTGCCGGCGGCGGCCACCACGACGATGTCGTTGTCCAGCGCCCGCTGGATCGCGGCCCGCAGCGACGGGTTGTCGGAGGCGCGTACGGACACGTTGATGACGTCCGGCTTGGCGTCCACCGCGTCGTTGATGGCGTTGACCAGGTTGGTGAGCACGCCGTCGGTCTTGTTGCTCTGCTTGAACATGAGCAGCCGGGCCTCCGGCGCGACGCCGTGGAACGAGACCCCGGCCACGTAGCGGGCGCCGATGATGCCGGAGACGGCGGTGCCGTGGCCGACGCAGTCGCGGTAGCCGGTGTGCGTCTCGTCCACGAACTTGGAGATCTGGACCTGCGGGTGGTAGTCGGCGCCGCTGTCGACGACCGCCACCGTCACGCCCGCGCCCCTGGTGAGCTGCCAGGCGGACTTGATGTCGAGCCGTTTCTGCGCCCAGGGCTCGGTGGCGGGGATCTTGACGGTCCCCTTCTTCGGGTTGCAGTCGTTGTCCGCGACAGTGCCCGCCACGGTGCCCGCCGCGGCGGGGGCCGCGGCGAGGTGCAGCGCGAGCAGGCTCGCCAGGAGGGCGCGACCGATCATGTCGAAAGAGGGTATATCGCCCGGCCCGCCCGGGTTCAACGGAAGGAAGCCCCAGCGGGTCGCCAGGGCCTCGTTCCGTTGCTCACTTCGTGGCGGACTCGATGTTCTGCCGGTAGGTGCCGATGACCCGCGAGGCCTCCTGCAGCTCCTCGGTCATCCGCTGGAACGCGGTGCGGTAGTTCTGCCAGGCCTGCTGGAAACGCTGCGCGCCTGGGCCCGTCCACGCGGTGCCGACCTTGGCCGCCTCGCGGTCGAGCGCGGTCATCGTGGTGCGGACCGCCTCTGACTGCTGGGTGAACTGGCTGGCCATCTGCTGCATTTCCGCGGGGTCGCCGCCGAGCATACTCTGGCTCATGCATACCTCCTGGACCGTGTGAAAGCGCCATCACACTAAGCGGGCCCACTGGCCTTCGTCCCGGTTATGCCGAGCGGCTATGGTCTACGCGAGGAACATTCGGGATTTCACGCGGAGGTTCGTCCGGTCATGCGCGAAGTTGTGGTGACGGGCGGCGGCACCGGCATCGGTTACGCGATCGCCGCGGCGTTCGCCTCGCGGGGCGAGCACGTCACGATCACCGGCCGCCGCGAGCACGTGCTGAAGGAGGCCGCGGGCCGCATCGGCGCGGAATACGCGGTCTTCAACGCCGCCAGCCCGGTCGCCGTCCAGGAAGCGCTCGGCGCGCTGCCGCAGCGCGTGGACGTGCTGGTCAACAACGCCGGCGGCAACACCAACCTCGACCGCAAGCAGCCCGGCGACCTCATGGACGTCGCCGAGGCGTGGTGGGCCAACCTCAACGCCAACCTCATGTCCGCGGTGCTCGTCACGACCGCGCTGGCCCCGCGCCTGAGCGACGGCGGACGGGTGATCTCCATCGGCTCGATCGCCGCCCGCGGCACCGGCTCCGGCTCGTACGGCGCCGCCAAGGCCGCCCTGGAGTCCTGGACCGCCGACCTGGCCGCCGAGCTGGGCCCGCGCGGCATCACGGCCAACGTGGTCTCCCCCGGCCTCGTCCTCGACACCGAGTTCTTCCGCGGCCGTCTCACCGAGGACGGCATCAGGGCCCGGGTGGACAACACCCGCAACGGCCGCCCCGGCACGCCCTCCGACGTGGCCGATACCGTGCTGTTCCTGGCGGGCGAGGGAGCCGGGCACGTCACCGGGCAGGTGCTCCACGTCAACGGCGGCGCCTACCTGGGCCGCTGAACCATCGATTTCGGGAAGGACGGACGTCGGTGCGGAAGGTGCTGATCGCCAATCGCGGTGAGATCGCCGTACGGGTGGCCCGCGCGTGCAAGGACGCCGGGATCGGCAGCGTGGCGGTCTACGCCGACCAGGACCTCGACGCCCTGCATGCCAGGGTCGCGGACGAGGCGTACGCGCTGGGCGGGCAGTCCCCCGCCGAGACCTACCTGGACATCGCCAAGCTGCTCGACGTGGCCGCCCGCAGCGGCGCGGACGCCGTGCACCCCGGCTACGGGTTCTTGTCGGAGAACGCCGCCTTCGCGCGGGCGGTCATCG
The DNA here is from genome assembly GCF_036289125.1 of Nonomuraea sp. LP-02. Taxonomy (NCBI): domain Bacteria; kingdom Bacillati; phylum Actinomycetota; class Actinomycetes; order Streptosporangiales; family Streptosporangiaceae; genus Nonomuraea; species Nonomuraea sp. LP-02. The sequence continues at coordinate 5,310,858 of NZ_JAXCLK010000001.1, forward strand.
ACGCCGGGCTGACCTGGATCGGCCCGCCACCCGCCGCCATCGCCGCGCTCGGCGACAAGGTGCAGGCCAGGCACATCGCCCAGAAGGTCGGCGCGCCGCTGGTCGCCGGCACCAAGGACCCGGTGTCCGGCGCGGACGAGGTCGTCGCCTTCGCCCAGGAGCACGGCCTGCCGATCGCGATCAAGGCCGCGTACGGCGGCGGCGGACGCGGCCTGAAGGTCGCCCGCACCCTGGAGGAGATCCCCGAGCTGTACGAGTCCGCGGTCCGCGAGGCGGTGGCGGCCTTCGGGCGCGGCGAGTGCTTCGTCGAGCGCTACCTCGACCGGCCCCGCCACGTCGAGACGCAGTGCCTGGCCGACGCCCACGGCACCGTCGTCGTCGTCTCCACCCGCGACTGCTCCCTTCAGCGCCGCCACCAGAAACTGGTGGAGGAGGCCCCGGCCCCGTTCCTCACCGCCGAACAGGAAAGACTGCTGCGCGACTCCTCCAAGGCCATCCTGCGCGAGGCCGGCTACGTCGGCGCGGGCACCTGCGAGTTCCTCGTCGGCCACGACGGCACCGTCTCCTTCCTGGAGGTCAACACCCGCCTCCAGGTCGAGCACCCGGTCACCGAGGAGGTCGCCGGCGTCGACCTGGTCCGCGAGATGTTCCGCATCGCGGGCGGCGAGGCGCTGGGCTACGACGACCCGCCGCTGCGCGGCCACTCCATCGAGTTCCGGATCAACGCCGAGGACGCCGGGCGTGGCTTCCTGCCCGCGCCCGGCACGCTCACCTCGATGCGCCCGCCGGCCGGTCCGGGCGTGCGCCTGGACGCCGGCTACGAGGCGGGGATGACGGTGCCGGGGGCGTTCGACTCGCTCGTGGCCAAGCTCGTCGTCACCGGGCGTGACCGGCGCCAGGCGCTCGACCGGGCCCGGCGGGCGCTGGCGGAGTTCGAGATCGACGGGATGCCGACCGTGCTGCCCTTCCACCGGGCCGTCGTGACGGACCCGGCGTTCACCGGGGAGCCGTTCTCCGTCCACACCCGGTGGATCGAGACCGAGTGGGACAACACGGTCGAGCCGTACCAGGGGGCCGTGGCCACGGGCGAGGAGGCGGCGCGCGAGCGGGTGACCGTGGAGGTCGGCGGCAAGCGGCTGGAGGTCCTCCTGCCGGCCGGGCTCGGCGCCGCCGCCGCTACGCCCTCGGCGAACAGAGCGCCCCAGAAACGCGGGCGTGGCGGGACCCGCAAGCCGGCCGCCGGCGGTGACACCCTGGTCAGCCCGATGCAGGGCACGATCGTCAAGGTGGTGGCCGCCGACGGCGACACCGTGGCCGAGGGCGACACGATCGTGGTGCTGGAGGCCATGAAGATGGAGCAGCCGCTCACCGCGCACAAGTCCGGCACCGTCACCGGTCTGGCGGCGGCCGTCGGGCAGACGGTGACCTCCGGGGCAGTGATCTGCGAGATCAAGGACGCCTGACGCCAGGAGGCCCGAGCGGCGCGGACAGATCCGGTAGCGTGAACGGTGAGGAACTTTGCCGACCGCCCGTTCGTCCTCATGGGCGAAGGAGGCTTGCTGCCAATGACCCATTCGCTGCGCCGAGCAGGGGCCGCGATCGCGGCTCTGATCGCCGGTCTGTTCGTCGTTCTTGCGCTGTCCCCTGCCGCCAACGCGGCGGCTCCCCCTGATGCCCAGTCGGTTGTGTCCCAGTGGAAGAAGGACCCGCTCTACACGGTGTCCGGCTCCTCGTTGACGTCCGACCAGCAGAGCGAGATCAGTGACGCGCTGAAGGGGGCCGACAGCAAGATCTATGCCGTGGCGTTGCCCGACGGCACGATCGACCAGAGCAATGTCGCGTCCTACACCAGCCAGCTCACCTCGGCTCTGAAGAGCGCGGGCCGGCCCAGCGCCACCGTCGTGGTGCTCGACGGCATGACGATGTTCGTGGCGTCCACCGCCATGCCGCAGAACCTCGCGGCCCAGTTGTCCAACCGCGCCACCAGCGCCAACTCCGACGTCGTCGACGGGTTCAAGGACTTCGCCCACCGCGTCGACCTCGCCCTGTCCGGCGACAAGTCCGCGCTCAACTCGGGCAGCCAGGCCAACCCCGGCGCCGGCGGCACCGCCGCGCTGGTCGGCCTCGGCACGCTGGCCCTGGTCGGCGGCGGCGGCTACTTCCTCTACTCCAGGAACAAGAAGAAGAAGCAGGCCATCCAGGACGCCAAGGACCTCGCCGCGGTCAAGCAGACCGTCGAGGAAGACGTCACCAAGCTGGGCGAGGAGATCACCACGCTCGACACCGACGTCAAGCTCGCCGGCGAGGGCGGTCAGCACATCCAGGAGTGGGAGACCGCGCTCGACTCCTACGAGAAGGCCAAGACCCAGCTCGCCACGGTGGAGCGCGCCGACCAGGTGCGCGAGGTCACCCAGACCCTTGAGGACGGCCGCTACGCGCTGGCCGTGGTCAAGGCCAAGGTCAACAACGAGCCGGTGCCCGAGCGGCGCGCCCCCTGCTTCTTCAACCCGCAGCACGGCCCGTCCGTCCGCGACGTGCGCTGGGCCCCGCCCGGCGGCGCCGTCCGCGACGTGCCCGCCTGCCGGGCCGACGCCGAGGCCGTGGAGCGCGGCTTCGACCCGCAGATGCGTGAGGTCATGGTCGACGGCCAGCGCCGCCCCTACTACGACGCGGGCCCGGCCTACCAGCCCTACGCCTCCGGCTACTACGGCGGCTTCGGCGACGTCATGACCGGCATGTTCATCGGCACCATGATGGGCAGCATGCTCGGCGGCTTCGGCCACGGCGGCTACGGCGCCGGCTACGCGGAGGGCTACGCCGACGGCGGCGGCGGTGACTTCGGCGGCTTCGGCGACTTCGGTGGCGGAGGCGACTTCGGCGGCGGAGGCGACTTCGGTGGTGGAGACTTCGGCGGCGGCGACTGGTAACCACCTGCCCGACCACCCGGCGACGCCCCTCGCGGACCATCCGCGAGGGGCGTTCCCCTTTGCGGGGCGGGCGGGATGCATAGGATCGGGCGAATGAGCTACCTCGCGTACGGCGACCGGGTCGGCCTTCGTCACCTCGTCATGGACGACGCGGCCGAGATCGTGGCGCTGAACAAGGAGAGCCTCGACCTGCACGGCGCGTGGCTGCCCGGCTCGCCGATCATCACCCTCGAGGAGTTCGAGAGCTACCTGGGCCGTTTCGACGGCGGCGCGCACGAGGGCTTCGTGATCTGCCGGCTCGACACCGGCGCGATCGCCGGCCGGATCAACGTCAACAACATCGTCCGCGGCACCCACCAGTCCGGCACCGTGGGCTACGCCGCCTACGCCTCGACGACCGGCCGCGGCTACATGACCGAGGGACTACGGCTGCTGGTCGCGTACGCCTTCGAGGAGCTGGGGCTGCACCGGCTGGAGGCCAACATCCAGCCGGCCAACACCGCCTCGCTCAACGTGGCCAAGCGGGCCGGCTTCCAGCGCGAGGGCTATTCGCCGAACTTCCAGTTCATCGACGGCGCCTGGCGCGACCATGAGCGCTGGGCCGTCACGGCGGAGATGGTGTGAGACCGGCAGGCGCCCGGGTCGCCAGGTCGAAGGCCGTGGCCAGCTCCCGCGCGTAGACCTCCAGGTCCAGCTCGGGCCGGGTCTGGAGCAGGAACGGCAGCCCGTCGATGCTCCGCTGGATCGCCGCGGCCATGACGAAGGTGTCGAACGGGCGGAACTCGCCGCGTTCCTGCCCGTCCCGCAGGATGATCTCCAGGTGCCGGAGCGTGTCGCCGTCCTCCTCGGGGCCGTAGAAGGCGCGCTCGCCCCGGGGATGCAGGAAGATCTCCATGACCGCCTTCATCCGCTCCCGATGCCCGGCGACGAACCCGACCAGCCCGGTGATGTAGGCCCGCAGCCGCCCCCGGGCGTCGGTGGCCGCGCCCACCTGCTCGGTCATGTGCCGGCTCAGCTCCCCCAGCACGTCCGCCAGCACGGCCGCCATCAGCTCGTCCTTGCCCGCGAAGTGGTACGAGATCAGCCGCGTGCTGCTCAGCCCCGCCCGCGCGGCGATCCTGGCGAAGCTGGCCTGGTTGTAGCCGAGCTCGGCGATCGTGTCGATGGTGGCGGCCACGATCTGCGCGCGCCGGGCCGCCCCCGTGAAGGTGTGTCCGCCGGACGTTACTCGCATGAGTAATTCGTACCACTCGTGCGGCGGTCACTCGGTCGGCAAGAGGGTGCCGAGCGGGCCGAGGTCGAGGTTGAGGTCGGCGGGGGTCAGTTCGAAGCGCTCGCACAGGTCCCCCATCGCCTCCTCCAGGCGCATCAGCGTGACCCCCAGGGCCTCCACCTGCTCGTCGGTCAGGTTGCCCGCGTCCATCCTGCGTACGCACTGGCGCTCGACGAGCTGGCGTACCAGCTCGACGATGGTGAGGACGAGGCGGGACAGGTCGCGCTGGACCGTGTCCGGGTCGGCGGCGATGCGCCAGCGGGCGCCCTCCTCGCTCATGCGCCCTCCAGGGTGTCCGCGGAGGCGAGGACCGTCCGCAACGAGATGCACACCAGGTCGATGTCCGCGATGGACAGGATGATGTCGCCGCTCAGGACGACCCCGCCGGCGAGCAGCCGGTCCAGCAGGTCCACGAGCGAGACCCGCTCGGCCGGCAGCCGGTCGCTCAGGATGATCTCGTCGGCGGACGTCCTCTGCAGCAGCGACTCCGTCACCGGGTCTCCATCACCGTGAACGAGTACGGCGCCCACGGCCCGGTCACCGTCACCTCGACCCCTCCGCCGCCCAGCTCCCCGGCCAGGGCGGCGAACTCCGCGACGCGGCCCTCGTCCACCAGGTAGGCGCCGTTGAGCAGCATCCAGTCCGTACGCCCCGACAGGCGCGGATCCTGCGGGCGGTGCCGGCGGCTGGCGACGGCGACCGTGGCGAGGGCGGCGTGGATGTGCTCGGCCCGCGCCAGCGCCTGCCGCCTGTTCTGCTCGCGCCCGCGCAGGTTCGCCCGCCGCCGCTGGAGGTAGGCGGTGCCCGGCTTGCCGGGCTTCTCACAGGAGGGCCGCTCGTCCGGCTGCTCCTCCGACGTGGGGTCGGCGAACGCCTTGACGCCCCACTCCCTGCGCCCGGCGACCTGCTCCAGGACCTCGGCGAAGTCGCAGGACCGGCGCTCCAGCAGGTCGTTCACCTGCTCGTCGCCGTCGTAGACGGTGACCAGGCGCACGGGCGCGGTCGGGGTGGCGGCGGCCACGGCGTCCACCACGCGGTGGTGGGCGCGGGCGGTGCCGGCCAGCCAGTCCATGTCCTCCAGGGAGCGGCGCAGCGGCTCCTCGCCGAAGCGTTCCATGGGCACGCTGCTCACGTACGCGACCAGCCCGCCGCGCACGATCGTGCGCACGTCGGCGTCCGCGACACCCGGCGGGCAGGCGGACACCTCGTCGCGGGCGACCGCGTACAGATAGGTCCCCGTGTCACTCATCGGCCCCGTGTCACTCATCGACGGCCCTCCGGTCCTCCATCGCCGCGAGGCGGCGGCGCAGCCGGCGGTTCTCGTCGACCAGCTCCCTGTCCCTGCCGGTCAGGAACGGATCGTGCTTCCACCAGTCGATGCCGAGCTCCCTCGCGGTGTCCACGGACGCGATGACCAGCCGCAGCTTGATCGTCAGCAGCTCGATGTCGAGCAGGTTGACCCGGATGTCGCCCGCGATGACGATGCCCCGGTCGAGCACCCGCTCCAGGATGTCGCCCAGGTTGGCCGCCTCGTGGCCGGTCGAGGCCGACCCGTACGAGGGGCGGGCGACCGGCCCGCGGTTCGCTACCGTGTCCACGTCACGCCCGCGCTCATGCGTTCTCCCCGTTGTCGCTGCTGCCTCGCCGGTAGCGGCGCAGCCTCTTGTATGCCAGCAAGTTCCCCTCCTCGTCGAGCTCCACCTGGTAGAGCGCGAGGATGTCGCCGGTGGAGGGGATCCGGCGGTCCTCGACGACCTCCACGCTGACGATCCAGCCGCCCTCGGCCGGGGTGACCGCGGTCACCCCCTCGGTCTCCTTGGTCGTGAGGTCGGCGATGAGGCGCAGCGCCGCCTCGCCGGCCGTGGCCGCGCTCAGCGCGCCCGTGGCCCGCTGCTCATCCGTTTCGGGCATCGGTCACCTCCCTGTAGCTCTGCGGAGCACGAGGGTGACGGCCTCGTCGTGCTCCTCCTCCGAGATCTGTCCGGCCTCCAGGGCCGCGTCGATCTCCTCCAACTGCCGCCGGATCGCGACGGGGCTCCTCATCTGCTGCTCCGCCTGGTCCTGGATGACCTCGCCCAGCTTGACCACGAACCGCACCGGCGCGATCGGCAGGAGGAGGAGCTCGACGAACAGGTTCACGCCTCACTCCTCGGCCGCCTGCGCGACGACGAAGTCGTACGGCGCGAGCGGCCCGAGCAGCCGGATGTTCACCCGCCCGGCCCAGCTCTCGGCGAAGTCGCCGAGCCGCTGCTCCAGGGTCTCCTGCTCGTCGGAGCGCATGAGCAGGGCGAGGTTGACCGCGTCCTGCTCATGCGACGGCTCCCTGATGACCGCCTGGGCGTAGCAGCCGGCCAGGGCGTCGAGCAGGGTGCGCGTGTCCAGGTCGCGCTTGGCCTCGACGCTTCCCGCGATGATCTCGCCGAGCCGGATGCGCTCGTTCCTGGTGGCGTCCTCGGAGGTGCCGCGGATGGCCTCGCGCAGGCTCGCGGCCTCCGGGTTCTCGGCGAGGATCTCGCCCATGAGGGCCTCTTCGACGTAGCGGCCCTTGACGATGTACTCGGCGCAGCCCTCCAGCTCGTTGAGCGCGGCGAGGAAGTCGTCGTGGTGCGGCGCGAGCAGCTCCTCCGTGACGGCCTCCTCGTTCGTCAGCACCGAGCCGAAGCGGAACGGCAGCACCGCGGCCGTGCGGGAGACGGCGTCGAGCAGCCGCTCGTGGGCGAGGAAGTCGCCGGGCCTGCCGATCGGCCGGTCGACGTCGACCTCGCTGACGAGGGCGCCGATGTCGCCGTGGCGGACGAGGCGCACCTCGCCGGCCGGGTCGCCGAGGCCGTGCTCGTCCGGCGGCACCTTCGTGCCCGCGGGCACGATGCCGTAGACGTAGACACCGAGGGTGACCTCGGTGTCCTGCTCGGGCGCGCCCCGTTCCTTGGCCGGTCGTCCCATGTCCTATCGGTCCTCTCGCTCGACGCGGGTCTCCGGCTGCCGCTCCTGCTGCTTGGCCGCCTGGACGGCGGGGTCGGCGGGCTCGTCGCGGGCCGACTCCAGCACGCCCTGGATCACTTCCTTGTGCTCGTCGGCGGGGCCGACCTCGGCGGGCTGCCCGCCCTTGACCTGGGCGACGGCCTCCGGCAGGCTCTTCTCGGTCTTCGTCAGGTCGAGCCGGTTCACGGCCTCGGCGAAGCGGAGATAGGTGTCGACGCTGGCGATGACGACCCGGGCGTCGATGGTCAGGATCTCGATGCCCACGAGGGAGACCCGGACGTACGCGTCGATCACGAGACCCTTGTCGAGGATCGTGTCGATGACGTCGGCCAGGCCCGACGAGGACGACTTGCCGCCGCTCGGCTGCCCGCCGCCGCCGGCCGGCTGCACTGACGTGGTCATGGCTATCCCTCCCGCCGCAGCCGGCCCTCCCCTCGGGAGGACGACGGCGGCTCGCCACAGCCGACTTCCCCAGCGGCAGGCGACAGCCAACGCCATATGGCGAGATATCGGGCAGCCTTGACCTGCGGCTGAACGCCCGCGTCAGGTGCTGCTACGTACGGCCAGCAGCGGGGGCAGCAGCGTCGAGTCCGGGACCACGCGGCCCTCCAGCTTGTCCATGACCAGCCGCACCGCCTCCCGGCCCACCTCCTCGGCCGGGATCAGCACCGAGGTCAGCGGCGGGCTCGCCCGCTCGGCCACGTCCTCCGGGCAGATCGCCACGACCGCCACGTCCTGCGGCACCCGGCGGCCGAGCTGGCGCAGCGCGGCCAGCACGTGGCTGACCGCGGCCTCGTTGTGCACGACCACGCCGGACAGGCCGGGATGGTCGAGCAGCAGGTCGCGTACGGTCTCGTAGACCTCGTCGAAGGTCTCCTCACAGGGCAGCGCCACGCCCTTCAGCCCGAGGTCGGCCACCGCGGCCGCGAAGCCGTCGCGGGTGCGGGTGGCGAAGCCGGTGCCCCGGTCGTAGACCACCGAGGGCGCGCCGAGCAGCGCGATCTCCTGGTGGCCGCGCTCGGCCAGGTGCTCGGCGCAGCGCGCCCCGGCCGCGTGGAAGTCGAGGTCCACGCAGGTCAGCCCGGCCGGGCGGGCGGGGAAGCCGATGAGCACGCTCGGCTCGGCCAGCTCGCGCAGCAGCGGGACGCGGCGGTCGTCCAGCTCGACGTCCATGAGGACCAGCGCGTCCACCAGCGCGCTCGCCGCCACCCTGCGGATGCCGGCCGTGCCCTCGTCGGCGGTCAGCAGCAGCACGTCGTGGTCGAAGCGGCGGGCGGCGGTGACGACCGCGCTGGCGAAGCGCATCAGCACCGGCACGTGCATGCCGGCCCGCAGCGGCAGCACCAGGGCGATCACGTTGGACCGTTTGCTGGCCAGCGCGCGGGCGCCGGCGTTGGGGTGGTAGCCGAGCGCGCTGATGCTGTCGAGCACGCGCCGCCGGGTGTCCGCCGAGATCGTGCGCTTGCCGCTGAGCACGTACGACACCGTGCTCACCGCCACGCCCGCGTGTTTGGCGACCTCGGAGATGGTGACGGTGCGCCGGCTCAAGCCCCGGCTCCGAAGTCGAGCCGGGCCAGCCGCACGCCGTCGTTCTCGAACACGACATAAAGATCGTGCACTCCGTCGGCGGGCGCAAGGGAGGAGGTGATGGCCTGGTGGTCGTACCGGTCTGTCCTGGGGACGGGGAAGGTCGCCAGCTCCTGGCCGTACAGCGGGTCGTCGCGGCGCAGGGTGATCATGCCGCCCTCCGCGCCGCCGGCCGTGGCCACGCAGCTCCGCACGCCGGTCAGGTCCACTTGGCGGAACAGGATCCAGGCGCCTTCGGCGTCGGCGCGTACGGCGTCGCCGGCCTGCCGGGTCTCGGCCGTGAACGTGATGGCGTCGTACTCGTCGTGGGCGGCGGCGCGCAGCGGGCCGCGCTGGGGCGGGACGACCTCGCCGTCCACCTCGAAGCGGGCGCTCAGCCGCAGGTCGGTGGCGCTGCGGCCGACCATGAGCTGATGCGGGGCGCGCTCCACGACGAACCGGTCGCGGGTGACGTCCCAGAAGGCCAGGTCGGCGACCGGCAGGGCGAGGGTGACGACGCGGCTCTCGCCGGGCTCCAGGCGTACCTTCTCGAAGCCGCGTAGCCGGCGCAGCGGCTGCTTGACGCGGGAGCGCTGCTGGTGGGTGTAGAACTGCACGACCTCGACGCCGGGCCGGCCGCCGGTGTTGGTCACCGTCGCGCGCGCCGTGACCGTGCCGTCCTCGACCGACACCCGCAGGTCGGAGTAGTCGAAGGTGGTGTAGCTGAGGCCGTGGCCGAAGGGGTGCAGCGGGATGCCGCGGAAGTACAGGTAGGTGGCGTCGGAGGCGATGATGTCGTAGTCGAGCAGGTCGGGCAGCTCCTGCTCGGAGCGGTACCAGGTCTGGGTGAGGCGGCCCTCGGGGTCGGCGTCGCCGAACAGCACCTCGGCCAGGGCGTGGCCGTACTCCTGGCCGCCGTGCGCCGACCACAGCACGGCCGGGATCTCGTCGTCGGTCCAGGTGAGCGGGTAACCGCTGGTGATGACCATGACGGTGCGCGGGTTGGCCTTGCGCACGGCGGTGAGCACGGCGTTCTGGGCGGGGGCGAGGGCCAGCGTGAGGCGGTCCTCGGTCTCGCGGCCGTTCACCAGCGGGTGGTCGCCGACCACGACGACCGCCACGTCGGCCGCGGCGGCGAGCGTCGCCGCCTGCTCGACGCCGCTGCGCAGCACGTCCATGGCCAGCCAGACGGCCTGGTCGGCGTCGTCCACCAGGCGCAGCACGCCGTCGCCCGCGGCGCCGACGTAGCAGCCGGTCGAGATGTGGCGCAGGGCGAGCGTGCCGCGCGGGCGCTCCTCCATGCGGAACGTCTCGCGCACCTCCCACCCGTTCGGGCCCGGCTGGTCGTTGACCAGGGTGCCGTCGTTCACGGAGACGTAGCGGCCGGTGGTGACCGAGCGCAGCGCGTACGCCCCGCCGCCCCAGTCGAACAGGTCGAACGCGCCCGCCTCGGCCGCTCCGGCGCTGAGCGGCCCTCCTGCGGGGTCGGCGCTGACCGGGCCGGCCTCGGCGGTGAACGTCACCCGGTCCACGGCCTCGCAGAAGACCGTCTCGCCGCGCTCGGCCAGCCCGGCGCGGGCGGTGACGGAGTAGGGCAGGGTGCCGCTGTACCAGTCCTCCATGAGCGTGTCGCCGAGCTGCCCGATGACCGCGATCCGGGGGCGGCCGGAGAGCGGCAGCAGGCCGTCGTTGCGCAGCAGCACGATCGAGCGGCGGGCCGCCTCCCTGGCCAGCGCCTGGTGCTCGGGGCAGTTGACCACGCCGTCGGTGATCTCGTCGTACGGGGTCGCCGGGTCGAACTCGCCGAGCCTGAACCTGATCGACAGCACGTGCCGCACCGCCGTGTCCACGTCGGACTCGGCCAGCAGGCCCTGGTCGAGGGCGTCGCGCAGGTGGGCGAGGGTGGTCTCGGGGCGGTCGTCGTCCTGGGTGAAGCTGTCCAGCCCGGCCTTGACGGCGTGCGCGTACGCCTCGGCGGGCGTGTCGTGGTAGCCCTGGATGCCGGTGAGGTTGCCGGGGGCGTACGCGTCGCTGACGACCAGCAGTTCGTCCGGCGCCCAGGCGCGCAGGAGCTCGTTGATGAGCGGGCTGAGGTGCGCGGGCCGGCCGTTGACCAGGTTGTAGGAGGGCATGACGGCCACGGCCGCGCCCTGCTCGACGGCCGGGCGGAAGGCGGGCAGCTCGTACTCGTGCAGCACGCGCGGCGGCAGGCCGCTGGAGGTGGTGCAGCGGTCGGTCTCGTTGTTGTAGGCGAGGAAGTGCTTGAGCGTGGGGGCGGTCCTGAGCCTTTCGGGAGCGCTCCCACGAAGGCCGTGCGCGTACGCCGCTCCCATGACGCCGGTCAGCCAGGGGTCCTCCGAGTAGCCCTCCTCGTTCCGGCCCCAGCGCGGGTCGCGCAGCGGGTTGACCACGGGGGCCCAGACGTTGAGCCCGGCCCCGGCCGGGTCCTTGTGGTGGAAGGCCACGACCTCCTCGCCGGTGGCCTCGCCGACCCGGCGTACGAGGTCGAGGTCCCAGGTCGAGGCCAGGCCGACGGCCTGCGGGAACACCGTGGCCGGGCCCAGCCACGCCAGCCCGTGCAGCGCCTCGGTGCCGGTGCGGAACGGGCCGAGCCCCAGCCGCTCGACCGGCGCCTGGTACTGGTGGAGCAGGCCGACCTTCTCCGCGAGCGTGAGCCTGCGCACCAGGTCGTCGATCCGGTCGGTCAGGGGGGCCGACGGGTCTCGGAAGGGGGGTTCGTGCATGGTCATCCCTCGAAAGAGTGTCGAAGCGCTTCGACGACCGGCCTGGGGAAGTTACGCGGACATTTCGGTGGGTTGACTGAAGGGTGCACTTCCGCGTGACCAAGGTCAAGGGATTCGCGACAATCCTCCGGGCAATCTTCCCGAGTCGACGGAGTCGAGCACCCGCGCCGCGCCCCCCAGCGCGGCGGCGTCCTGGCCGAGCGTCGAGGCCACCACCCGGCAGCCGCCCGCGTCGGGGGCGAGCACCCGGTGGCCCAGCTCGGCGTGCACGGCGGGCAGCAGCCAGGGTGCGAGCGGGACGTAGTAGCCGCCGAGGACGACCACCTCGGGATCGAGCAGGTTGGCCAGGATGGACACGCCCCGGCCCAGGCTCCGCCCGGCCGCCGACAGCGTGGCGAGCGTGCCGGCGTCGCCCGCGCGGGCCAGCCGTACGACCTCCTCGATCTCGATCTGGATCTCGGCGGGGTGGATCTCGGCGGGCGCGGGCACCCCGCGCAGCACGGACCCGATGCCGGCCATCGCCTCCAGGCAGCCGCGCCGCCCGCAGTGGCACGGCGGGCCGTCGGGGTCGAGCTGGACGTGGCCGATCTCGCCGCTGTAACCGAGGCCGCCCCTGCGCAGCCGGCCGTCGAGGATGATGCCCGCGCCGACGCCGATCTCGCCGGTCAGGTAGACGAGGTCGGCCGCGCCGGCGTGCGCGCCGAAGCGCTGCTCGGCCAGGGCGGCGAGGTTGGCGTCGTTGTCCACCTGGATCGGGAAGCCGGGGTCGCGCAGCGCCTTGGCGAGGTCGCCGCCGAGGTCGGCGTCACGCCAGCCGAGGTTGGGCGCCAGGCGTACGGTGCCCTGCACGTCGACCAGCCCCGGCACCGCGACGGCGAGGCCGAGCACCTGGCGCTCCTCCTTGGCCATGCGGTTGACCACCCGCCGGACGATCGCGCCGACGCTCGCCACCCCCTGGCTGGCCGAGTCGCCGGCCGAGAACGAGCGCCGCCAGGTGAGCAGCCGCTCCCCCGCGAGGTCGGTGGCCACGGCCGAGACGTGGTCGACGTTGATCTCGACGCCGATGGCGGCGTAGGGGGAGCCGTCGAGGACGAGCATGGTGGCGGGGCGGCCGACGCGGTTCTCGGTGAGCCCGGTCTCGCGGACCAGGCGGCGGTCGATGAGGTCGGCCACCAGGCTGGACACGGTCGCCTTGTTGAGCCCGGTGGTGGCCGCGATGTCGGCCCGCGAACAGGGCGCGTGCTCGCGGACGAACCGCAGCACGACCGCGAGGTTGGTGGCCCGTACGTCGGCGAAGTCGGCCGGCTGCGGGCCGGTCGTAGAAGTGATCAATATCAGCCCCGTTCCCGCCAAGAGATGACCCAAGCATGCCGCATCGTGGGCCTCCTTCACCAACCTGTGACCGCTCCGGTCCCTTGTGGCCGCGCCATCAGTCTACTAATTTGTTTGGTCGGAATACCAACTAACTTTCAGGCTGATTTTCCTCGGGCCCCTCCCGCCCGTCGAAGGGACGAGCCATGCCATCAACCCCCACGACCCGCCGCGGCTTCCTCGGCCTCGTCGGCGCGAGCATCCTGGTCGCCGGCTGCGCCGAGAAGCAGTCGGCGTCGAAGGGCACCGCCGTCGCGGCCGACAAGCTGAAGAGCCTGGTGCCGACGCGGGTCCCCTTCGAGATCCCCGGGCTCAAGCCCGACCTGCCCGGCAGCGAGTTCGTCGCGCCCGGCTTCCTGAGCCGCCCCTCCGCCATGGTGCAGGCCGTCACCACCAAGCCGCTGACCAGCGGCAAGGAGGTGACCGCGATGACGCCGCTCTGGGGCACCGTGCCGCCCGGCCTCGGCGACAACTCCTACTACGACATCGTCAACGAGCGCCTCGGCGGCCCCGTCCGCTTCAACATCTCCGACGGCAACACCTACGGGCAGAAGCTCAGCACGCTGCTGGCCAGCGGCGACGTGCCCGAGATGGTGTGCGTGCCGCAGTGGGAGCTCATCAAGATCGCGCACTTCACCGAGGCCGCCAACAAGCTCTTCGCCGACCTGTCGCCCTACCTCGCCGGGGACAAGGCCAAGGAGTTCCCGCTCCTCGCCAACTACGACACCGCCGCCTGGCAGTACAGCGTCTTCGGCGGCGTGCTCCAGGGCATCCCCTGGCAGAACGACCCGTTCCCGTTCGCCACCTTCGTCCGCCAGGACATCCTGGAGGAGCTGGGCCTGGAGCACCCGAAGAGCGGCGACGACCTGCTCGCCCTCGGCAAGGCCATCACCGACCCGAAGAAGAAGCGCTGGGCCTTCGGCGGCGGCATGGAGCAGGAGATGCAGCGGGCCTTCGGCGCGCCCCGCGAGTGGCGCAAGAAGCCCGACGGCACCCTGGAGTACAAGTACGAGACCCCCGAATGGGCCGCCGCCATCGAGTTCATGACCAAGCTCTTCGCGGCCGGTCACGTGCACCCCGACATCGCGGCCAACAAGGACGCCGACAACAAGGGCATCTTCGGCAGCGGCCAGATGGTGATCTACCGCGACGGCCTCGGCTCCTGGCACGAGAACCTGGGCCGCTTCCAGGCCGACAACCCCAAGTTCGACCAGCAGATCGTCGCCCCCTACCCGGCCAAGGCCGGTGGCCGGACCATCGTGTGGCGCAACGAGCCCGCCAGCATGTTCGCCTTCATCAAGAAGGGCCTCGGCGACGCGCGGACCCGCGAGCTCCTCGCGCTCGCCAACTGGACCTCCGCGCCGTTCGGCACCCAGGAGTACGAGCTGGTCTTCAACGGCGTCGAGGGCAAGCACTACACGGTCGAGAACGGCAAGATCAAGCAGACCGCGCTCGGCCGCAAGGAGGTCGCGCCCACGTACATGTTCCTGTCCGGCCGGCCCAGCGCCAACGAGAAGAGCCAGTACGAGGGCCTGGTCCAGGCGCTCTGGGATTGGGAGACACAGGCCGCCAAGCTGCTGGAGAACGACCCCTTCGTCGGCATCCGGGTCGAGACGCCGTCCAAGATGGCGGGTCTCGTCACCCCCACCGAGGACAAGATGCAGGAGATCTTCCGCGGCAAGCGCCCGATCTCCGAGTGGCCGAAGATCCTCAAGGAGTGGCAGGACCAGGGCGGCAACGAGGCGCGCGAGTTCTACATGAAGGTCGCGCGCGAGAACGGGCGGCTGTGAGGGGCCCGGCGTGGGCGTGGTGACCACACGGCCGATCAGCCTGGACAGGCCCCCGGCACGGGACGAACACAAGCTCACCTGGCGGGCCAAGCTGCGGCGCGACCGGTCGCTGCTGCTCATGAACCTGCCGATGCTGCTGCTGGTGCTCGCCTTCTGGTGGGTGCCGGCGCTCGGCAACATCATCGCCTTCCAGGACTACAACCCCTACACCGGCGGCATCCTGGAGAGCCCCGTCATCGGCTTCACCAACTTCGCGCTGCTCTTCCAGGACCCCCAGTTCCTGCGCGCGATGCTCAACACGCTGTCGATCACCGCCTTCCAGCTCGTCTTCTACTTCCCCGTGCCGATCATGCTGGCGCTGCTGCTGCACAGCATCGTCTCGGCCCGGCTGCGGGCGTTCGTGCAGGGCGTGGTCTACATGCCGTACTTCTTCTCCTGGGTGCTGGTCGTGGCCATCTTCCAGCAGATGTTCGGCGGGGCCGGGCTGCTCGCCCAGCTCCTCCGCGAACGCGGCCACGAGGGCGTGGACTGGATGACGAACTCCGACACGTTCATCCTGCTCATCACCACCCAGACCATCTGGAAGGACGCCGGCTGGGGAGCGATCATCTTCCTGGCCGCGCTCAGCACCATCGACCCCAACCTGTACGAGGCCGCCGCCGTGGACGGCGCCCGCCGCTGGCGGCGCCTGTGGCACATCACGCTGCCAGGCCTGCGCCCGGTGATCGTGCTGCTGCTCATCCTGCGGCTCGGGGACGCGCTGAACGTCGGCTTCGAGCAGTTCATGCTGCAGCGCAGCGCGGTCGGCAGCGGGGCGTCGGAGGTGTTCGACACGTTCGTGTACTGGTCGGGGCTGCGTACCGGGGACCTGGGGTACGGGGCGGCGGCCGGCCTGTTCAAGGGGCTGGTCGGGCTGCTGCTGATCCTGGCGGCGAACCGGATGGCGCACGCGCTCGGCGAACGAGGGGTGTATTCGCGATCATGACCGCTCTGACGTCCAGGCCGCGGCGGTCGCGGCGGCCGGCCCGGCTGGCTCCCTGGGAGGAGCGGCCCTCCCCCGCCGGGCAACTCGGCAAGGGCACGATCATCACGCTGATCGTGCTCGCCGTGCTCGGGCCGCTCTACACGATCGTCCTGACCAGCCTCAGCCCGGCCGCCACCGTCAACCGGGCCGGCGGGCTGGTGCTGGTGCCGGACGGCATCACCGTGGAGGCGTACCGGCAGATCTTCTCCGACACCGTGGTCAGCCGGGCCGTGCTGGTGAGCACGGGGGTGACCCTCGCAGGGACGCTGATCAGCACCGGGGTGAGCGTGCTGGGGGCGTACTCGCTGTCGCGCCCCGGCTCCTTCCTGCACCGGCCGCTGCTGTTCAGCATCCTGCTGATGTTCGTCTTCTTCCCCGGGATCATCCCCGTCTACCTGATGGTGAGCGGGCTCGGGCTGAAGGACAGCTACTGGTCGCTGATCCTGCCGACGGCCGTGTCGGCGTTCAACGTGGTGGTGCTGCGCTCGTTCTTCATGAACATCCCCGGCGAGGTGCTGGACAGCGCCCGCATCGACGGGGCCGGCGAGTGGCGCATCCTGTGGCGGATCGTGCTGCCCATGTCGAAGGCGGTGACGGCCGTCGTCGCGATGTTCTACGCCGTGGGCTACTGGAACGCCTGGTTCAACGCGATGCTCTACATCGACGACACCCGCAGGTGGCCGCTCGCGCTGATCCTGCGCCAGTACGTCGTCGACTCCAACCCGCTGCCGGCGGCGACGGCCGGGGTCACCGGGGACGCCCCGCCGACGCTGGCCATCAAGATGGCGATCGTGGTGATCGCGGTGCTCCCCGCCCTGATCATCTACCCCTTCGTCCAGCGGCACTTCACCAAGGGCGTGATCGTCGGGGCCGTGAAGGGGTGAAGCCCGCGGTCAGCAGGCGGTGGGCGGCGTACGCGGTGACGCCGTACGCCAGGTGCGGCACGACGTCCGAGATCCAGTCCGTGGCCGACCACGAGCGCGGGTCGGTGGTGCCGAGCATCGTCAGCGGGCCGTTGGAGCCCACTATGGCCAGCGCGGTGAGCGCCAGCACCCCGACCGGCCACGACGGCCGCCACCGCTCGGCCGCGAGCCCGTAACACAGCGCCGCCCCAGCGCCGGTGCCGTAGCCGAGCAGCGCAGCCAGCGCCTCCTTGCGGTTGTCCGCCCGCTCCCCTTCGCCGAGGTCCACGTCGACCAGCCCCGCCATCTTCTCCACGGCCAGCTGGGGCGTGCTGCTGGCCGCGCGGGCGCGGATCGCCATGTCGAGGTACGTGACCACGTTGAGCGCGCTGGTGCCGGCCGCTCCCGCGATCAGACCTCTCACGAGCGTATGCATGCCCGCCCGCTACCCGGGGCTCCCCGCGTTACGCCCTAAGGCGTCCCGGCCAGAAGGGGGCTATGTTCGCACATGTCGAAGCCGCCTCGATAATTGGAGCCCAAACCTGAGGTTACGTTCTCCAGGTGCGCCTCTTGCCCGAGCTATAACGTCCGTGTTATGTACTGGGGAGAGGTCGAACTGGAGCCAGAGGTTGATGAGTGGTTGGAGAAGCTTGACCAGGAGGATCTGGAAACAGCGGCGTTCTACATCGACCTGCTGGCGGCGCGGGGGGTTCTGCTCGACGAGCCGTACACCCGGCAGCTCCGTGGCAAGCTTCGGGAACTCCGATTTCACCTGCAACGGGAGTCGGTACGCATCACCTACTGGATCGCCTCCGGAAGGAGGATCATCTTGCTGACGGTGTTCTGCAAGCGGCGGATGCATGAATTCGCTGAGATCGAGCGCGCCTGGCGCGCGATGCAGCGGTGCGTAGCTGAGGCGCATACCGCAGACGAGGAGTGAGTAGAGTGGGGGAGCGAAAGTCCTGGGCTGACAGAAGAGCCGAGATCATGAGCCGGCCCGGCGCGGGGGCCGGCTACGAGGCGGCGAGAATCCGGTTCGAGCTGGGCGAGGCGGTGCGACTCCGGCGCGAAGAACTGGGCCTCACGCAAGTGGAACTGGCTGAACGGACGGGATTGAAGCAGCCGGCGGTGGCACGGTTCGAGGCAGGGGGAACGATGCCGACGATCCCCCTGCTGGAACGACTGGCGGAAGCGCTGGAGATGCGGCTGAGTGTGCGGTTCGAGCCGGTGGGCAAGGCAAGTTGATATCGCCAATGTCCGGTAGCGCATAGCGGCCATTGGAGTGCGGCACTTAGCAAGGGCCGAGAGAGCGGGAGAGGGCTGGAGACCCTCTCGCTCGGGGATCGGGGCGGAGCCTCGATCCCCGAGGAGGGGCGCCCGAGCAGAGCGAGGACCTTGGTCCCGGCCGTTGCGACGATGAGCCCTCTCGTGAGCGTTTACATGCCCGCGATACCCGGGGGTCCCTGCGTTACGCCCGTGCTCTTGATATGACGGCGGAGAACACACACCCTGGGCCGGCAAGAGGGCTGGGACCTTGAGCCAGCCGGGCGCGGGGGCCGCGTACGAGGCGGTGAGAGTCAGGGGCGGTTAGAGTCAGGGGCAGTGAGAGTCAGGTTCGAGGATTCGTCGGCGGTGGCGGTCAGAGGTCGAACTCACCTCGACGAGCCCCCGCCAGAAACGCCGTCCACTCCGCAGAAGTGAAGATCAGTCGGGCGCCGTCGGGATCCTTGCTGTCACGCACGGCCACGACGCCGGGGAGGTTGGTCGCGACCTCCACACACTGTCCGTTGTCGCCACTGGCACTGGACTTGCGCCATTCGGCCGCGTCGAGGTGCAGGTTCAGCTCGCCCATGTCCTGATCGCATCCTTTATCGCCTGTTGAGTGACGTCTTTCGGCTGCGCGTTCGCTCTGATCGTGTCATACCTCTGCCGGAGACGCACGACCGCCGCGTGGTCGCCGGTCACTTCCCCTGCCAGGACGGAGTCTGCCGAGACGACCTCCGAGCCGTCGCGCAGACGTGCCAGCGCGAACGCGCTCATCATGCCTGCGGCGCAGCCCGCGGCGACAGGCACGATCTGCACGGTGATCCGCGGGTGCTCGCAGAGCTCCAGCAGGTAGCACAGCTGCCCTGCCAAGACGCGGGAGCCGCCGATGGGACGGTGAAGCACCCCCTCGTCGATGAGCGCGAGAAAGGCGGGCGCATCCGGGCCCTCGAAGATCTTGATGCGCTGGATGCGTGCGGCAACACGTTCCTCCACACGATGAGCTGAGTCACCTGCGCTGAATATGGCCCGCGCATAGTCGGCGGTCTGCAGCAGACCGGGCATGAGCAGCGGATCCCATGAGTGCAGGATCACAGCACATGGCTCTATTTCCTCCACCCATCGGGCAAACCATCCCAATGCCGGTGATTGACTTATTCCATTGAAAAGAGCTACGAAATGCCCGTCTAGCCCGAATACTTTGTCCGCCTCTTGCGCGAAATCCACGGTCGGGCTGCGGCGGCCCTTTTCGACATGACTGATGAGCGACTCGTGGCAGCGCATACGTGAGGCGAGGACGGCCTGCGTCATCCGTGCGGCTTTGCGATGTTCCGCCAGGTCGGCGGCAAAGCGAGCGCGAGGCGACGTCCGATTCCCGTGATCCTCCGTCACAGCGCCTCCCCAAAGCTGAGCACCAACGAACTACTTCGACAAGACGATCAATACAACCCGCACGCCTTTCTTCGTCGTCATTGTTTCACGAGATCGAGCAGGCGACGGGAGTTTCTTCCGTTCATGCTGGAGACGGAACAACCCCAAGACGACAGCGGTCGTGTCGCGTAAGTCGCGAACGGCAACCCGACGAGATCAGGGTGAATTAATAGTGCTGATCGGAGAATCACCGCAGACACCGAACATAACCGCTTGGAACGACAAGACGTTCGCCCGGACGGCCTCAGCACCCGGTCGCGCCCGGCGAACGGTCGCGCACTGGCTGGCAGAGGGGCATGTCGATTGGGGCGGACTGCATCGTGGCGGACTGCTCCTCGACGCCCTGCTCGTCGTGTCCGAACTGGTGACCAATACCGTTCAACACGTGCCGGCGGATGCGCATGGCGATTGGGTTCAGGTGCGCCTCGGCTTCGGCGACGGCTTCGTCCGACTGGAAGTCGTCGATCCCGGCACATCTCGGCGGCGGCCGCGGTTCGCTCCCCCGCGGAACTCCATGGCTCAATCGGGTCGCGGGCTGTACCTGGTGTCGGTCGTTTCTGAACGCTGCGGAACGGAACGCACCCAACAGGGCCACCGACTGGTGTGGGCCGAGCTGGCAGGCGGGTCACCGGACCGTCCGGTCGGCTGACGTGCGCTGGCAACCCCATGCAGGGCATGAACTCGTGCGGGTGACGGAAGCGTCCTGCTGTGAGGAGTACGTCCTGTGCCACGAGGCCGCGGAATTCCTGGTCCGGCGACGGACTACCGACGGGACATACGAGGAGACCGCCCGTGGGCCCTATGCGCGTGCTGCCCGGGTGTGGCTGGATCTCGCGTCCGGGCATGTGTGTGACCTGCCCCGATCACCGGTGAACGACCGGGAGAGCGCGAGAGGGCTGGAAGCCCTCTCGCCCGGGGATCGAGGCGGAGCCGCGATCCCCGGGGAAAGACGCCCGAGCGGAGCGAGGACCATTTTTTCAGGCGGGGGTGCAGGTGAGGGTGGGGGTGGTGGCGGTGCCGGAGCCGTTGAAGCCGAACGATGTCGAGGCGTTTGTGGCCAGGGTGCCGTTGTAGGCGGCGTTCGTCACGGTCACGTTCGTGCCCGACTGGGTGACGGTGCCGCTCCACAGTGAGGTGATCGTCTGGCTGCCTGGCCAGGCCCAGGTGACCTTCCAGCCGGTGATCGACGAGGAGCCGGTGTTCTGGACGGTGACCTCGGCGCCGAAGCCGCCCGGCCAGCTGTTGCCTGGGCGGTAGGTGGCGGTGCAGCCCCTTCCGGTGGTGGGGGTGACGGTGGGAGTGGCTGTGACCGTCGGGGTCACGGTCGGGGTGACGGTCGCCGTCGGGGTGACGGTGACCGGGGGGCCGGTGCGGTCGCCGTAGATGATGCCGCGGCCGTTCGTGCCCAGGTAGACCCGGCCGTACACGCGCGGGTCGCCGGTCAGCGCCTCGCCCATGTTGCCCCACTGGTGCTTGTCGTCGTTGATGCGCAGCCAGCTCGACCCGCCGTTGTCGGAGCGGTAGAGGCCGGTGACGTTGTCGATCGTGGCGACCGTGTAGATGGCCTGGTACGTCGCCCCGGGCGCCGCCTTGCCGAAGCCGACGTTCACCGACTTGGTGATGCCGCTGACCTTGGTGAAGGACGTGCCGCTGTTGGTGGAGTGCCAGAGGCCGCCGTCGCCGGCGACCCACAGGTCGCCCTCGATGCCGGGCACGGCCTTGAACTTGCCCGTGGTGGGCAGGCCGGTGGCGGCGGTGGCGGTGAACGTGGCGCCGCCGTTCGTGCTGAGGTAGAGGCGGCCGCCGCTCAGGCCGTAGAACTTGCTCGCGTTGACCCGGTCGGACTCGACCACGGCGTCCGTCGGCAGGCCGGAGGCGGTCTGCCAGGAGTTGCCGTAGCCGACCGAGTAGACGGGCGTGACGCCCTTGGGCGCCCACACGAAGCGGGAGCCGTCGGCCGCGGCGGCCACCGTGCCGCCCTCGTTGACGCCGCCCGGCTCGGTGCCCTGGAACCAGTTCGCGCCGCCGTCCGTGGAGAAGGCGACGTGGCTGTCGTTGGGGCGGTCGGCGTCGGTGAAGTTGCCGGCCCTGACCATCACGGACGGGTTCTTCTCGGCGTAGTCGAGGCTGGTGGTCGAGGTGAACAGCGGCTGGGTGAACATCATCGGCGGTACGGCGTCCAGGTTGGTGTGACGGAAGCCGGCGATGTCGCCGAGGCCGCTGATCAGGGGCGCGCCGCTGGGCGGGCTGATCAGGTCGAGTACGGCGGTCTCCTCCAGCCCTTTGGCCATGGGCCGGATGGTGAACTGGCCGCCCGCGTCCCATTGGGTGAGGTTCTCGGTGCCGTAGACGGTGGCGCCGGTGCCGTACATCATCCGGTTGGAGTCGAACGGGTCGATCTCCAGCGATTCGGTCATCCAGCCGAGCTTGGGCGTGACCTCGGGCGGCTGCGGGTTGGTGCCGAAGGTCAGCCACGGGTTCTCGGTGATGTTCATGGTGTAGCGGAAGCTGCGGTTCGGGTACGACGTCCAGTCCCAGACCCGGGTCCAGGTGGCGCCGGAGTCGGTGGAGCGGAAGAAGATGACGTCCGGCCACCAGGAGATCTGGGTGGCGACCATCAGCGTGCCGGGCTTCTGCCGGTCGATGGTGAGGCCGCTGTAGCCGAAGTAGTCGTCGCTGGAGGAGGACGGGACGGGGCTGATCTGCGTCCACGTCCCGGTCGCGGTGGCGTAGCGCCACACGTCGCCCTTGCCCCCGTCGTACGGGCCGCCCGTGTCGCTGGTCGCGATGTACAGGTAGCCGTTGACGGTGTCGAGCACGCCCTTGTGGGCGATGTACCCGGTGGGCTGGCCGGCGAGGCGCGTCCAGGTGGCGCCGCCGTCCGTGGTGCGGTAGACGGTGTTCTCCTTGTCGGCGACGCCCACGTAGATGGTCTTGGTGGCGGTGCCGGCGCTGGAGGAGCGCTTGTCGTAGGTCACCCAGACGACGCCGGGACGGTGGCTGAGGTAGCCGTTGGCGTCATTCGGGTCCTGGGCGTAGTTGCCGGCGTTGGGGAAGCTGGTGACCTTGGCCCAGGTGGCGCCGTAGTCGGTGCTGCGCCAGAGGCCGTTGCCGTTGGGCGTGCCGAAGTAGAGCACGCGGTTGTCGTTGGGGTCGACCGACAGCGCCTCGCCCATGCCGCGTCCCGGCATGTTGCCGCCGAGCTTGAACGGCAGCGCCGTGACCTGCCAGGTGTCGCCCTTGTCGGTGGAGCGCAGGATGGCGCCGTTGTTGGGGTCCCAGCTGTTGGTGTACATGCCGACGGCGGCGTACACGCGGTTGGTCTGTACGGGGTCGGTGGCGAGGCTGATCACGCCGTTGTAGCCCCATTTGTCCCAGCCGACCCAGTCGAGCAGCGGGGTCCAGGACTTGGTGGACTGGTTCCAGCGGTACGCGCCGCCGATGTCCGTGCGGGCGTAGATGAGGTTGCGTTCGGCCGGGTTGAAGATGATTCCCGGGACGAACCCGCCGCCGTCGATGCGCACGTTCTTGTACGCGTACGGATCCGAGGCGACCGCCGAGACCGGCGTCATCCTGACGACGGCCACCACCAGCAGGACGGCGAACGTCGCCAGGCAGGCCAATAACCTTTTTCGCATGCGCGGCTCTTCCTTTCCGGGCACGCCGGAGGGCGGCCCCAAGGCATCGGATGACCGCCATGCACGAGCAGAGTGCGAGACCCTGACCGTCTCCGCGCCTTCCGCGCATGAGCTTCTCCAGAAGGCTCACACATCCCGGCGCCGAAGGTCAATAGTTTGGACGTACAACGAATTAAAGGAGCAACGGACGTGCTGGAGTTCGAGGACGTCTTCGACGGCGACCGCCTGGACGAGACGAAGTGGGTCCCCTCCTACCTGCCCCAATGGAGCGGCCGGGAGGCGGCGCGGGCCCGTCACCGGCTGGGCGGCGGCCTGCTGCGGCTGCGCATCGAGGAGGACCAGCCGCCGTGGCACCCGGAGGCCGAGGGCGAGCTGCGGGTCTCCTCGCTCCAGACGGGCGTGTTCTCGGGGCCGGTCGGCAGCGCCGTCGGCCAGCACGGGCGCGGCGGCCTGAAGGTCCGCGAGGAGCAGGCCGCGCGGCGGCTCTACACCCCGCAGTACGCCCGGATCGAGATGCGCGCGAAGGCCCTCGACGACCCGGACTCCATGGTCGCGCTCTGGATGATCGGCTACGAGGACGCGCCGGAGCGCTCGGCCGAGATCTGCGTCGCCGAGATCTTCGGCAAGGACGTCGGCCCGGACCGCGCACGGGTCGGCATGGGCGTGCACCCCTTCGGCGACCCGTCGATCATCGACGACTTCACCGTGGAGGAGCTGCCGATCGACGCCCGCGAGTTCCACGTGTACGCCGCCGACTGGACCCCGGAGCAGGTGTCGTTCGAGGTGGACGGGCGGCACGTGCGGACGGTGCGGCAGTCGCCGGCCTACCCGATGCAGCTCATGCTCGGCGTCTACGAGTTCCGTCCCGGCTCCGGCGCGTACCCGAAGGAGTTCACCGTGGACTACGTGCGAGGCTACGCGCGCGGACCTCGATAGCCGCCCAGAGCGCGATCGCGATGTAGAGGACCTGCTCGGGCACGCGCTGCCACATCGGCGTGGCGGGCTCGCCGCCGAGCGTGACGTCGTTGAGCGCGGCGTACACGTTCGCCGGCAGCATGGCGGCGAACAGCAGCGCCAGGCAGATCCCGGCGGCCCGCCGGGTGCGCTCCAGCACGAGCCCGGCCGCCCCGGCCAGCTCCAGCACGCCGGTCAGATAGACGACGAAGGCGGGGAACGGCACGAACGGCGGCACCATCGCCACCATGTCGGCGTGGTTCGGCATGAACGTCACGCTCGCCGGGACGAAGTGCGCACTGGCCGTCATGACCAGCATGACGGCCAGCCCGTGGGCGGCGCTGACCCGCCAGGTGGCGAACCGGGTCACGCCCAGCGCGCCCAGCGACCGGAACGCCAGGGTGGCGACCAGCAGGACGATTACCGTCATCACGACTCCCTCATTGGATAGTGGCACTATCTGTCTACTAGATAACTGTACTATCCAAAGGGGTTCCGTGGCGGCCATGACCATGCTCATGGCCGCCACGGAAGTCATCAGGCCAGGGCGAAGTCCTTCAGCCGCAGGTCGCCCTTGAACACCAGGTACAGCGCGCCCGAGCCGGCCTTCACCGTCGCGCTCACCGTCCCGTACTGATAGATCCCGCCCGTGGCGGGCACCGGCACGGTGGCGAGCAGCGGGCCGGTCGGCGAGCCGGAGCGCACCTCGAACGAGCCGCCGCCCGCCGACGCCACCGCCGCAGTCAGCCGCGAGCCCCACGACGCCTTGGTGAACGACACCCAGTCGCCCGCCGAGCCCTCGACGACCTCGCCGGCGACCTTGCTCTCGTCGGCGAAGACGACACCGGAGTAGTCGTCGAAGTCCATCGCCCGGGTGGTCCGCGTCAGGTCACGGACCGGGACGCTCTCGCCGGACACGCGCAGCGTCGTCGTCTGCCTGATCCGGTCGGAGGCCGAGCCGACGAGCACGTCATGGGTGGCTGTCTCGACGACCCACTTGCCGCGCGTGTGGTCCCACACCGCGAGGCCGGACTTCTTCAGCGGGAAGGTGACCGTGCGGCTCTCGCCCGGGTCGAGGGTGACCCGCTGGAAGCCGCGCAACTGCTTGACCGGCTGGACGAAGCGGGACTCGCGCTGGTGCGTGTAGAGCTGCACGACCTCGTCGCCACGGACCCGGCCGGTGTTGGTGACCTTGACGCTCACCTGCTCGCCCTGGACCCTGAGCGCCTGGTAGCCGAAGCTGGTGTAGCTCAGCCCGTGCCCGAACGCGTAGAGCGGCCGGTCCTTCCCGTACAGGTAGGTCATGCCGGTCTTGGTCAGGTCGTAGTCGAACCTGCTCGGCAGGTCGTCGCTCGCCGGCCAGGTCTGGGTGAGCCGGCCCGCCGGGTTGACGTCGCCGAAGAGCACGTCGGCGACCGCGTGCCCGGTCTCCGCGCCCGCGTGCGTGGTCCACAGCAGCGTCGGGGCGTCCACGATGACCGGGTAGCTGGTCTCCAGCACCACGACGGTCTTCTTGTTGGCCTTGCGCACGGCCTCGATGAGCCGCCGCTGCCCCTCGCCGAGTTGCAGGTTCGGCCGGTCGTGGAACTCGCGGCCGGACACGAACGGGTGGCTGCCCACGACCACGACCGCGACCTCCGCCTTGGCGGCCTGCGCGGCGGCCTCGGCGATGCCGTCGGAGACGACCTCCTTGCCGAACTTCGCCGCCTCGGCCTTCGGGGCGAGGGCCAGGGCGCCGTCCGCGGTGACGGTCACATACGGGTCGGACAGCCCGAACCAGCCCTCGACCGTCTCATAACCGGCGTACCGGATGAGGTAGCTGCCGTCGGACTGCCGCTCCAGGGCGAACTGCTGCTGCACGTACCAGCCGTCGGGCTCGGCGTCGTCGGTGTCGAGCGAGCGCCAGTCGCCGCCGAGCAGCTTGCCGTTGCCCGCGTTGCGCAGCGTGGAGACGCCGCCGGTCCAGTCGGTGAGGTCCCACTGGGAGGCGGCCGTGGGCGCGGTGTCGAGCAGCGCGGCGTTGTCGTCGGGGCCGGCGCCGGTGGCGGTGACGTACTTGCCGGAGGCCAGGTGCTTGAGCGCGACGCGCTCCAGCCCCTGCCCGGTGCTGACGTCACCGACCCGCTCCTTGATCCCGGCCAGCGGCGTCACCTGGTACGGGAACTGCCCCGAGTACCAGTCCCGGTGCAGCCGGTCGGCCAGCGGCCCGACCACGGCCGCGGACTTCGGCCGGGCGAGCGGCAGCGTCCCGGAGTTGCGCAGCAGCACGGCGGCCTTGGCCGCGGTCTCCCTGTTGAGCTTCTGGTTCGCCGGGCTGTTGATCACCGCCGGCGTGATCTTCTTGTACGGCCCGCCGTCCGGGTCGAAGTGGCCGAGCCTGGTCCTGATCGACAGGACGTGCCGCACCGCGTCGTTCACGTCGGACTCGGCGATCAGGCCCTGGTCCAGCGCCGACTTGAGATGCGTGATCATCGGGCCGCTGTTGCTGTCGTCGATGGTGTAGCTGTCGAGCCCCGACTTGAGCACCGCGGCGAACGCCTCGGGCTTGGTGTCGTAGTAGTGCTCCAGGTCGGTGAGCGCGTGCGGGCCCCAGGCATCGCTGACGTTGTAGAGGGTCTTGCCGGTCCACGAGCGGACCACGGCGTCGAGGTCCGGGTTGACGTGGTTCGGGCGGCCGTTGACCAGGTTGTAGGAGGCCATGACGCCGGTCGCCGCGTCCGCCGAGATCGCCGCCTTGAACGCCTGCTCGTAGTACTCGTGCTTGAGCTTGGGCGTCAGGTTCGAGGAGGTGATCCCGCGGTCGGTCTCGTTGTTGTAGGCGAGGTAGTGCTTCAGCACCGGCGCGGTCTTCAGGTAGAAGGGGTCGTCGCCCTGGAGGCCCTTGCCGTACGCGGTCGAGATCGCCCCCGTCAGGTACGGATCCTCCGAGTAGCCCTCCTCGTTGCGGCCCGCCCGCGGATCGCGCAGCAGGTCGACCACGGGAGCCCACACCTGGGTGCCCCACACCACCGGGTCGGCGGCGTTGTAGCCGCGCGCCTCGTCGCCGACGGCCGAGCCGACCTTCCTGATGAGGGCCGGGTCCCAGGTGCTGGCCAGGCCGACGGCCTGCGGGAACACCGTGCCGCTTGCGAACTTCTGCCGCCAGCCGTCGTTGAGGTCGTTGGACCAGGCGACGCCGTGCAGGGCCTCGGTGCCGTTCTTGTGGTAGGCGATGCCGAGGCGCGGGATCGCGGCCTGCGACTGGTGCAGCAGGCCCAGCTTCTCGTCCAGCGTGAGCCGGCCGAGCAGGTCGTCCACCCGCTGCTCCAGGGGCAGGCGCGGGTTCTGGAACGGGAAGTCCGCCACTGTACCGCCCGCCTGGGCGGCCGGCGCCGCGAGCAGCGAGGCCGCCAGGGTCAGGGTGGCTAATAACGGGACACGTGAACGCATGGGCACTCCGTCACTTGATGGCGCCGACCGTCACACCTCGGGTCAGCGTGCGCTGGAAGATCAGGAAGAAGGCGACCGCCGGCACGATGCCGAGCAGGGCGGAGGCGCTGGACATGGTGGCGTCCATGTACTTCTCCCCCTGCAGGACGGCGAGGGCGACAGGCACCGTCTGGGTGTCGTTGGAGATGAGGAAGACGAGCGGCAGGAAGAACTCGTTCCAGGTCCAGATGAAGAAGAAGATCAGCAGGACGTTGAGCGTGGGCCTGCTGATCGGCACCACGATCTGCCACAGGGCGCGCAGCCGCCCCGCGCCGTCGATGGCCGCGGCCTCCAGGATCTCCTTCGGGAACTGGCCCAGCACCGCGCTCAGCAGGTACGTGCCGAACGCCGCCTGGATCACGGTCATGACGATGATCACGGCGAGCTGGGTGTCGTACAGCCCCACGGCCTTGGCCAGGTAGTACAGCGGGTAGGCCAGCGCCTCCTGCGGCAGCGTGTTGGCCACCAGGAACAGCACCAGGATCGACAGCCGCCCCTTGACCCGGCCGATGCCCAGCGCGTACGCGTTGAGCACCGACAGCACCACGGCGAGCACCGCCACGGAGCCGCTGATCAGGAAGCTGTTCCAGAGCTTGCCGCCGAAGCCGACCCGGTTCCAGAAGTCGACCAGGCCCTGGAGGTAGAGCCCGTCCGGCAGGGCGAGCGGCCCCTGCGTGCTGTAGTCCGCCGGCGACTTGACCGCGTTGAGCGCCACCAGCGCGAACGGGAACAGCATGACGACCGCGAGCACGGCCAGCGCGGCCAGCACCGCCCAGCGCCCCGGCCCCCTCACCGGTCACGCTCCTGGACGCGCAGGAACAGGAACGTCACCACGATGATGATCAGCGCCAGCACCGTGGCGATGGCCGAGCCGTACCCGACGTTGCTCTTCTGGAAGAAGTTCAGGTACGAGAAGTACGACGGCACCATGGTCGCGTTGCCCGGCCCTCCCCTGGTCAGCACGAAGATCGGCCCGAACACCTTGAGCGCGGCGATCGTGCACGTCAGCAGCACCACGAAGATCTCCGGCCGGATCTGCGGGATCGTGATGTGCCAGAACCTCCGGAACCAGGAGGCCCCGTCGATCTCGGCCGCCTCGTAGTAGGCCGGATCGACGCGCTGCAACCCGGCCATGAAGATGACGACCGGATAGCCGAGCTGGAACCACACCATGACGGCCATGACCGTGGCCAGCGCCAGGTCGGGGTCGCCGAGCCAGTCGAGGTCCAGGCCGAGCAGCTCGTTGACGGCGCCGTACGACGGGTGCAGGAGCCAGCCCCACACCACGCCGGCCACCGCCACCGGCAGGACCTGCGGCAGGTAGTACGCCGCGCGCAGCGCCGAGGCCGTGCGCGGCCCGAACCGCTTGCCGATGTAGTCGAACAGCGCCGCCGCCAGCACGAGGCCGATCGCGGTCGGCACGACGGCCATCGCCACGATCAGCCCCACGTTGTGCTGGAACGACTGCCAGAACCGCTCGTCCTGCAGCAGCCGGGCGTAGTTGTCGAACCCGACCCAGCGCGGCGTGCCCACCCCGGACCAGCGGGTGAGGCTCGCGCCTGCGTTCATCAGGAACGGCACGACGATCACGGCCGTGAACAGGACGAGGCTGGGGACCAGGTAGAGCCAGTATCCCCTCGTGCGCACGCTCATTCAGTTGCCAATGTCGGCGAGGTTGTCCTCGTACGGCCCCGCGATCTCGTCCAGCACCTGCTCGGGCGTCTTGCTGCCGTTGATGAGGTTCTGGACGCCGGCCACCAGGACGTCGTAGTAGCCGGGGGCCGGCCAGTCGGGGTAGAAGGCCAGGCCGTCGGTGCTGGTGAGCTTGTTGAAGGTCTCGATCAGCTCCTTGCTCCGCGCGTCGGTGATCGCGGCCGGGTCGGCGGCCACGGGCAGCCCGCCGGAGTTGCCGAGCAGGTTCTGGATGTCCTTGCTCATGGTGATGTCGATGAAGTCGTAGGCCAGGTCCTTGTTCTCCGACTTCTCGGGGACGATCCACAGGTTGCCGCTGGAACCGGGCGAGAGCGTGGCGCCGGGGAACAGGAAGTGCCCCCACTCGAAGTCCTTGATCGTGGAGGCGACGCGGCCGTACCACCAGCTCCCGCTGATCATCATCGGGAACTTGCCGTTCATGAACGCCACGCCCATGTCCTCGGCCTTGAGGCCGGAGGAGTTCTTGGCGATGTAGCCCTTCTTCACCCAGTCGGCGAAGGTCTGCGCGCCGTAGGTGAACTCGGGACCGTGGAAGTCCACCTTGCCCTGGTAGGACTGGAACGCCGACAGCCACGGCTTCTGCGCCTTGGTGAGCGCGAGCTGGTAGAGGATCTGCTGCGCCGGGTACTCGGCGCCGGCGTTGGCGATGGGCGTCACGCCCGCCTTGACGAAGGTGTCCAGGGCCGCCGTGAACTCCTCGAACGAGGTCGGGACCTCCACCTTGTGCTTGGCGAACAGGTCCTTGTTGTAATAGACCATCACGAACTCGCCGTAGTTGGGGACGCCGTACCAGTTGCCGTTGCCCATGACGCCGCGGTCGTCGTACTTGGCGGTGGTCTGGAGGCCGCCGGGCAGGAGCTTGTCCCAGCCGCGCTTGGCGGCCTCCTCGGTGAGGTCGGTCAGCAGGCCCTGCTTGGACAGCAGCCCGGCGGTGGCGTTGCCCTTGTTGTACTCCATGATGTCGGGCGCCTCGTCGGAGTTCAGCACCATGCTGGCCGTCTTCTGGATCTGCTCGAAGCCCTTGGCCTCGAACTGGACCTTCACATTGGGGTGCGACGCCTCGAACTTCTTGATCGCCTCGTCCCACGCCTTGCCCATGGCGCTGTCGGCGCTCTCGTAGTGCCAGAGCTTCAGCACGCGCGGCTGGGAGCTCGACGCGGGCGCGGGGGTCTCCGAGCCCGAGCCGCAGGCCGACAGGACCAGGACCGCGGCGGCCAGCACCGCGGCGCCTCTGAATCTCACCATGATCCCTCCAAGGGGGGTGTTACTGAAGGACGGCCCGGGCGGGAGCTCCGGCCACCGGGACGATCTCGATCCCGGTGACGCGCTTCGGGCCGGTGACGGCGACGCGCAGCTCGTCGCCGTGCCTGGTGGCGACGGCGAACGTCACGCCGTCCTCGTCGTGCACGCTGGTCGTGCCGTCACCGCCCCCGAAGGCGACGAGCGTGATCTCCTCCGGCACGGTCACGGTGTCGCCCGCGTCGGTGACGGGGATGAGCGCGCCGTGCCGGACGTACAGGGGGATCTGGTCGAGCGGCTTGGCGGCGGTGACGTACCGGCCGCCGCCCAGGGTGTCGCCGGTCCAGTAGTCGATCCACGTGCCGCGCGGCAGGTAGACCTGGCGGACGCCCTCCGGCGAGGTCATGGGGGCGACGAGCAGGTCAGGGCCGAGCAGGTACTCCAGGTCGGCCTGCCAGGCGACCGGGTCCTCGGGGAAGTCCACGCAGAGGGCCCGCATCATGGGCGCGCCGGTGGCCGCCGCCTCGACGGCCGCCGAGTAGAGGTAGGGCATGAGCCGGTAGCGCAGCTTGAGCGCGGCCACGGCCTGCTCCTCGACGGCGGGGAACTCCCACGGCTCGCGGGTGGTCGTGCCGTGCAGGCGGATCAGCGGGGACAGGGCGCCGAACTGGGTCCAGCGGACGTACAGGTCGTCGCTGGGGCGGCCGGTGAAGCCGCCGGCGTCGTGGCTCCAGAACGGCACGCCGGACAGGCCGTGCGCGAGCCCGCCCCTGATCGTGCTGCCCATGGCGGCGTAGCTGGTGTAGGTGTCGCCGTTCCACTGGGCGCTGTGGCGCTGCCCGCCCAGGTACGACGAGCGCGCCCACACGAGGGAGTGCCCGTTGACCTCGCGGGTGACGTCGGCGACGGCGTCGTTGAACAGCAGGGTGTAGACGTTGTGCAGGTCGGTGCCGGTCATGCCGTTGGCGGCGACGGCGTCGGCGGGGACGCCCTCGGCGAAGTCGGTCTTGAAGGCGTCCACGCCCTGGCGCAGCAGGTCGCGCAGCAGCCCCTGGAACCAGGCGACGGCGGCCGGGTTGGTCAGGTCGACGATGCCGCAGGCGGGGAAGGAGCCGTGCCAGCAGTCGGCGACGTACGGCTCGCCATGCTCATTTTTCAAGAAATATCCGGCGTCGGCGGCCGGCCCGAACGCCGGGCTCAGGTGCGACACGTACGGGTTCATCCACAGGCAGACCTTGAACCCCATCCCGTGCAGCTCGTCCAGCATCCGCTCCGGCTCGGGGAAGTTGACCGGGTCCCACCGCAGGTCCGACCAGTGCCCGTCGCTCTGCCAGTACGTGTCCAGATGCAGCACGTCGCACGGGATGCCACGCTCCCTGATCGTGCGCGCCCGGTTCAGCACCCGCTCCTGGCTGTCCACGCAGAACCCGGAGGAGATCCAGGTGCCGAACGCCCACTTCGGCGGCAGTGCGGGCCGGCAGGTCAGCCGGTCGTAGCGGTCGAGGATCTCCGGCGGCGTCGGCCCGGCGATCACGTAGTAGTCGAGGACGTCGTCGGGCACCACCAGCTGCACCACGCTGTGCGTGGACTGGCAGACGTCGAACTCGCTCGGCGCGCCGCTGTCGAGCAGCACGCCGTAGCCGCGGCTGGACAGGTAGAGGGGGACGTTCTTGTAGGCGCGCGGCGACTCCGCGCCGAAGGCGTCGAAGTTCCACATGAGCGGCCGCTGCCCGCGCTTGTCCAGCCGAGTGAAGGACTCCCCGAAGCCGGTGAACGCCTCGTCGGGCGCGGCGGCGAAGCTCTCGTGATAGGCGACGGCGCTCCCGCCCGCGCTGGAGCGGCCGAACGGCAGCGTGCGCAGCCGGCCGCTGATGTCGATGTGGCCGCGGTCCTGCTCGACGAGCGTGCGCCCGGCGGCGTCGGTGAAGCGCAGGTGCCACGGGGCGAGCCGGATCTCGGCCCGGAGCGGGCCCGCGTCCACGACGATCGGCTCGCCGGGCGTGACCCCGGCACGGGCCCCTGAGTACGTGCCGGGGTTCACCAGCTCGATGGCCGCCGCCGAGCGGGGGCGGGCCGCCGCGTCCTCCGACAGCCGCACCCGGATCACGCCCTCGCCGGCCACGCCCACCTGGACGACCAGCGTCTCCTCCGCCGTGGTGACCGCCTTGAGCATCACCTCGGCGCCGTCGGCCGCGACCAGCTCGGCCGAGGTCACCGCCGACAGGCCGCCCTCGCCTCGCGTACGGACCGGCAGCTCCGGCGGGTCCGCGACGAAGTACTCGTGCGCGACCAACGGGGGGCGATAGGGCATGGGAGCTCCTTTGAACGGCTGCGCCAACTCCGTGAGTTAGTTTGGTGCCCATACCAACAAACGTCAACGGTTGAGCGCGGCCGACGAGCACACGAAAACACCGCCGGGGGTCGGCCCCCGGCGGTGCGCGTGGAGTGAGGTCAGATGCCCGAGTCGGTCTGCGGCTGCATGAGGCGGCGGGCGGCCTCGGTGATCGAGCCGGACAGCGACGGGTAGACCGCGAAGGTGTGCGCGAGCTGATCGACCGTCAGCCGCTGCTGCACGGCCACCGACACCGCGAGGATCAGCTCGGAGGCGCGCGGCGCCACCACGACCCCGCCGAGCACGATGCCGGTGTGCGGGCGGCAGAACACCTTGACGAAGCCGTCGTTGAAGCCCTGCATCTTGGCCCGCGCGTTGGTGGCCAGCGGCAGCTTGACGACGTTGGCCTCGATCTCGCCGGCCTCGATGGCCCGCTGCGCCACGCCGACGGCCGCGATCTCGGGGTCGGTGAAGATGTTGGAGGCCACGGTGGCCAGCCGCAGCGGCTGCACGGCCTCGCCGAGCGCGTGCCACACCGCGATGCGGCCCTGCATGGCGGCGACCGAGGCCAGCATGAGCACGCCCGTGCAGTCGCCGGCGGCGTACACGCCGGGCGCGGAGGTGCGCGAGACCTTGTCGACCTTGATGAAGCCGCCCCGGTCGAGCTGGACGCCGGCCTCCTCCAGGCCCATGCCGGAGGTGTTGGGGATCATGCCGACCGTCATCAGCGCGTGCGTGCCCTCGGCCGTGCGGCCGTCCTCCAGGGTGACCACGACGCCGTCGGCGGTGCGCTTGACGGAGGAGGCCCGGGAGCGGCCCATGACGTTCATGCCACGCCGGCGGTAGACCTCTTCGAGCACCTCGGCGCCGTCGGCGTCCTCGTTGGGCATCATCCGGTCGCGGCTGGAGACCAGCGTGACCTCCGAGCCGAGCGAGCGGTAGGCGCCGGCGAACTCGGCCCCGGTCACCCCGGAGCCGACCACGATCAGGTGCTCGGGCAGCTCCTCCAGGTCGTAGAGCTGCCGCCAGTTGAGTATGCGCTCGCCGTCGGGCTCGGCCCCCGGCAGCACGCGCGGCGTCGCGCCGGTCGCCACGAGCACCACGTCGGCCCTGATGGTGCGGTCGCCGGCCCGCACGACCTGCGGATCGACCAGCCGGCCGCGGGCCTTGATGATCTCGACGCCCTCGGCCTCGACCCGGGCCGCGATGTCGGCGGACTGGGCCCGCGCCAGCTCCTTGACCCGCTTGTTGACCAGCGGCAGATCGACGCCGACCGTGCCGGCGTCGCCGTCGAGACCGCCGTCGAAGGAGATGCCCAGCGAGGGCGCGTCGAGCAGCGCCTGCTTGCGGACGGAGGTCGCGATCAGCGTCTTGGACGGCACGCAGTCGGTCAGCACGCACGCGCCGCCGGGGCCGTCCTGCTCGACCATCGTGACCTGTCCGCCTAGCTGAGCGGCCACCAGCGCCGCCTCGTAGCCGCCTGGTCCGCCACCGATGATCACGATCCTCGTCACGTGTCCATTCTCGCGCATGCCACGGCGTGACATCGAACGGGTCGGCCCTCCAAGCGCTAGTCTTGGCTGCTGTGCCTGTGTACGCCGCCTACGGCAGCAACCTCGATCCAGAGCAGATGGCCATGCGCGCCCCGCACTCCCCGATCCGGGGTGTCGGCTGGTTGCCCGGCTGGCGGCTGACCTTCGGCGGGCACGACCCGGCCTGGGGCGGAGCGCTCGCCACGATCGTCGAGGACCCCGACGAGCACGTGTTCGTCGTCCTCTACGACGTGCCCGAGTGGGAGGAGACCTCGCTCGACCAGTGGGAGGGCGCGGTCCGCGGCGCCTATCACAAGGTGCGGCTGCGGGTCCAGACGCTCGACGGCGACGTGCTCGCCTGGTTCTACGTGCTCGACGGCTACGAGGGCGGCCTGCCATCCGCCCGCTACCTCGGCAGCCTCGCGGAGGCGGCCGAGCGGGCGGGCGCTCCCGACGACTACGTCAAGGAGCTGCGGGAGCGCCCCTGCACCTCGTTCTGAGGCCTCAGCTCAGCGGCTGGTCCTTGGTCTCGCGCAGCACGAAGACGTAGACCAGCGTGGAGATCAGCGCCAGCGCCGACATGTACCACGGGAAGAGGCCGGGGTTGCCGGCCTCCTGCAGCGCGGTGCCGATGAGCGGCGCGGTGCCGCCGAAGAGCGCCACGGTCAGCGAGTACGGGAACCCCGCCCCCGCCGCCCGCACCCGCGTCGGGAAGAGCTCGGCGTTGACCGCGGCCGAGATCGAGGTGAAGCAGCCGAGGAACACCATGCCGATGAGCTGCACGGCCAGCAGGCTGCCATAGGACGTGGTGAGCAGCCCGAGCAGCGGCACCGGCAGGATCAGGAACCCGAGCCCGAACGCGATCAGCATCGGCCGGCGCCCGATCCGGTCCGACAGCATGCCGAGCAGCGGCTGCAGGATCATGAAGAAGACCAGCGAGATGGTGCCGATCTGGAGCGAGTCCGCCTTGTCGAAGCCGACGGTGATCTGCGCGTAGGTCGGCAGGAAGCTGGTCCAGGTGTAGTACGCCACGGTGCCGGCGACCGTGATGCCGACGATGGTGGCCGCCGAGCGCGGGTGGTGCCTGAGGAACTCGAACATCCTCGGCCGCTCCGTCTCGCCCCGCCTGATGCCCTCCGCCACGGCCGAGGTCTCGTCGGCGCCCTTGCGGATCCACAGGCCCACGAGGCTGAGCACGGCGCCCACGACGAACGGGATCCGCCAGCCGTAGGAGCTCATGTCGCTCTCGGCGAGCGCCGTGGCCAGCAGCGCCGCCAGGCCGGAGGCGAGGAGCTGGCCGATGGTGGTGCTGACGTACTGGAAGCTGGAGAACAGGCCGCGCCGGCCGGGCGGGGCCGACTCCACCAGGAACGTGGTCGCGGCGGCGAACTCACCGCCCACCGACAGGCCCTGCACCAGCCGGGCGAGGGTCAGGATGATCGGCGCGAGCACGCCGACGGCCTCGTACGTCGGGGTCAGTCCGACCAGCAGCGAGCCCGCGCCCATCAGCACGATGGTGAACGTCATGGCGGACTTGCGGCCGTAGCGGTCGGCGAACGCGCCGACGAGCAGGCCGCCGAGCGGGCGCATGAAGAACCCGACCGCGAAGACCGCGAACGAGCTGAGCAGCGGCACCAGGCTGTTGGCCGCGCCGCTGGGGAAGACCTGGGAGGAGAAGTAGATCGCCAGGAAGGTGTAGGCGTACCAGTCGTACCACTCGACGACGTTGCCGATGCTCGCCGCCATGAGCTGACGGACCCGGCTCTTGGGGATGCCGAGAGGTGATCGCGACAGAGGGGGTGTCGCCACGGAGGCTCCTTTGCTGACGGGTGCCTGATGGCTTACTGTGCAGGGGTAAGCGCGAATCAGTCAAATGTCTCGTAATTCTTTTACTTTCCCGACATGGGGAGGGTCGCGGGTGGACGTTCTCGACCGGCGCCTGGTCGCCGCTCTCCAGGTGAGCCCGCGCGCCTCGTGGGGCGAGATCGCCCGCGCCGTCGGCGAGCACGAGCGCACGGTCGCGCGCCGCCTCCAGCGCCTCATCGCCGAGGGCGTGGTCCGGGTCACGGCCATCTACGACGACTTCCGCACCGGGCACGGGCGGCCCGCGCACCTGCACGTCCACGTACGGCCGGGCAGCGCGCCCAAGGTCGCCGAGGCCCTGGCCGACCGGCCCGACACGCGCTCGGTCTACGCCCTGACCGGCGCGGCCGACCTCGGCTGCGAGCTGGTCTCGCCGTCGCGGGAGGCCCTGCACCGCACCCTGTCCACCGAGATCAGCGCCGTCGGCGGAGTGCTGCAGACACAGACGCAGGTCGTCCTCCACACCTTCCGCACCGTCGCCGAGTGGCACGCGCCCTACCTGACCGAGGAGGAGGTCGCCGAGCTGAGCCCGCCGCCGCCCCCGGACGCACTGCCCGACGTCGAACGGCTGACACCTCTGGAGCAGGAGATCGCCGAGCTGCTGACCGCCGACGGCCGCATCGCCTTCACCGCCGTCGCCGAACGCCTCGACGTGTCCGTGCCGACCGCCCGCCGCCGGGTCGCCTCCCTGCTGGAGCGGCGGCTGCTGCTGCCCCGCGCCGAGGTCGAGCCCGCGCTGCTCGGGCTGGAGGTGGAGGCCATGCTGTGGCTCAAGGTCCGGCCGTACGCGCTGGACCTGGTCGGACAGCGGCTGGCCGGGCACCCCAACGTGCGCTACTGTGCCGCCACCTCGGGCACCCACTCCCTGATCGTCCAGGTGGTCACCGCCCACGAGGCCGACCTCTACCGTTTCATGACCGGCGTCGTCGGCTCGTACGACGAGATCGCCGACAGCGACCTGACCCTGATCACCCGCGCCTACAAGCGCGGCCACCTCCGCAAGTCCGGACTGCTCACCCTGGAGAAGACGACATGACATCTGCCGAGTCACTGACGCCCGCCGAGCAGGAGGTCGCCGACCTCTGCGTGGAGCTGATCCGCGTGGACAGCAGCAACTACGGGGACGGCAGCGGCCCCGGCGAGCGGGCCGCGGCCGAGGTCGTCATGGCGCGGCTGGCCGAGGTCGGCGTCGAGGCCACCTACGTGGAGAGCGAGCCCGGCCGCGGCAACGTCGTCACCCGCGTGGAGGGCACCGACCCGTCGCTGCCCGCGCTGCTCGTGCACGGCCACCTGGACGTGGTGCCGGCCAACGCCGCCGACTGGTCGGTGGACCCGTTCGCCGGGGAGGTGCGCGACGGCTACATCTGGGGCCGCGGCGCGGTGGACATGAAGGACATGGACGCCATGATGCTGGCCGTGCTGCGCCAGCTCAAGCGCGAGGGCCGGCGGCCCCGCCGCGACCTCGTCTTCGCCTGGGTGGCCGACGAGGAGGCCGGCGGCGTGTACGGCGCCAAACACCTCACCGCCCACCACCCCGAGCTGTTCGAGGGCGTCACCGAGGCGATCAGCGAGGTCGGCGGCTACTCGCTGGAGGTGGACCCGTCGCTGCGGCTCTACCTCATCGAGACCGCCCAGAAGGGCCTGGCCTGGATGAAGCTGATCGCCGACGGCACCGCCGGGCACGGCTCGATGCTCAACGGCGACAACGCGGTGACCGAGGTCGCCCGCGCGGTGGCGCGGATCGGTGAGCACGACTGGCCGCTCACGTACACGCCGACCGTGCGCACCTTCCTCACCGAGGTGGCGGACGCCTTCGGGATCCCGTTCGACGAGGACGACCCCCAGCCGGTGCTGGACGAGATCGGGCCGCTGGTGCGGTTCGTGGGCGCGACGCTCCGCAACACCACGAACCCCACCCAGCTCACCGCCGGCTACAAGTCCAACGTCATCCCCGGCCAGGCCACGGCGGTGATCGACGGACGCTTCCTGCCCGGCTTCGAGCAGGACTTCTTCAAGACGATCGACTCCCTCCTCGGGCCGAAGGTGCGGCGCGAGTTCATCCACCACGACATCGCGCTGGAGACGTCGTTCGACGGGGCGCTGGTGGAGTCCATGATCGCGGCGCTGAAGGCCGAGGACCCGACGGCGCGGGCGATCCCCTACTGCATGTCGGGCGGCACGGACAACAAGACGTTCTTCGCCGACCTGGAGGTGCGCGGGTTCGGGTTCGTGCCGCTGCGCCTGCCCGCCGGGATGGACTTCGCGGCGATGTTCCACGGCGTGGACGAGCGGGTGCCGGTCGAGGCGCTGCAGTTCGGCGTTCGGGTGCTGGACAGGCTGCTCCTAAACTACTGAGATGTGAGCAAAGACGCATACACCCTGGCCAGTGAGGCCGCCGCGGCGTTGCACGCCGCGACCGGCCTCGACACCTTCGACGTGGCGCTCGTCATGGGGTCGGGGTGGGTGCCCGCCGCCGACGCGATCGGTGAGACGGTGAGCGAGGTCCCGTTCACGGACCTGCCCGGGTTCCGGGCTCCGGCGGTGGCCGGGCACGGCGGCAAGATCCGCGTCGTGCGCACCGCCGCCGGGCGGCACGCCCTGGTCTTCCTCGGGCGCACGCACCTCTACGAGGGTCTCGGCGTGGACGCCGTCGTGCACGGCGTGCGCACCGCCGCGGCGGCCGGCGTGCGCACGCTCGTGCTCACCAACGCCGCGGGCGGCCTGCGGCCCGAGACGCAGGACGTCGGCGACCCGGTCCTGATCAGCGACCACATCAACCTCACCGGCGCCAACCCGATCACCGGCACGACCTTCATCGACCTCACCGAGGTCTACTCCAGCCGCCTGCGCGCCCTGGTCCGCGAGGTGGACCCGACCCTCGCCGACGGCGTCTACGTCGCCTTCCGGGGGCCGACGTACGAAACGCCCGCCGAGATCCGCATGCTGCGCACCCTTGGCGGGGACATGGTCGGCATGTCCACCGTGCTTGAGGCCATCGCCGCCCGCGAGGCGAACCTGGAAGTGCTCGGCGTCTCCCTCGTCACCAACCCCGGCGCGGGCCTGGCGGGCGAGCCGCTGAACCACGAGGAGGTCCTGGAGGTCGGCCGGGCCACGGCCGCCCGCATGGGCGTGCTGCTGGCCAAGGTGGTGGACAAGCTGTGAACCTGATCGAGCGGGCGCTCGCCTGGCTGGCGCAGGACCCCGACCCCGACACCCGGGCCGAGCTGGGCACGCTGATCGAGCGCGAATACCTCGACGAGCTGCTGGACCGCTTCGGCGCCAAGCTGGAGTTCGGCACCGCCGGGCTGCGCGGCGAGCTGGGCGCCGGGCCCAACCGGATGAACCGCGTGACCGTCATGCGCGCCGCCGCCGGGCTCGCCGCGGTGCTCGGGCCCGGCAAGCACGTCGTCATCGGCTACGACGCCCGGCACAAGTCCGACGTGTTCGCCCGCGACACCGCCGCCGTGCTGACCGGCGCGGGGCTGCACGCCACCCTGCTGCCCTGCCCGCTGCCGACGCCCGTCCTCGCCTTCGCCGTCCGCCACCTGGGTGCCGACGCCGGGGTGATGGTGACGGCCAGCCACAACCCGCCGCGCGACAACGGCTACAAGGTCTACTGGGGCGACGGCTCGCAGATCGTGCCGCCGATCGACAGCCGCATCTCGGCCGCCATCGACGCGGTCGGCCCGGTCGACCAGCTCCCGCTCGGCGCCCCCGGCACGCTGACCGAGCTGGGCGAGGGCATCGTGGACGACTACCTCGACGCGGTCGCGGCGCTGCCGCTGGGGGACGCCCGCGACCTGCGGGTGGCGTACACGCCGCTGCACGGGGTGGGCGCGGCCACGCTCACAGGGGCGTTCCTGGCCGCCGGCTTCCCCTCGCCGATGTCGGTCGAGGAGCAGCGCGACCCCGACCCCGACTTCCCGACCGTCGCCTTCCCCAACCCGGAGGAGCCGGGCGCGATGGACCTCGCCGTCGCCCTGGCCGCCGCCACGGGCGCCGACCTGGTGCTGGCCAACGACCCGGACGCCGACCGGTGCGCGGTCGGCGTGCCGCTGCCCGGCGGCGGCTGCCGCATGCTGACCGGCGACGAGGTCGGCGGGCTGCTGGCCGAGCACGTGATCACGCACACCACCGGCGACCGCATGGTGGCCACCACGATCGTCTCCTCCACCCTGCTCGGCAAGATCGCCGTCGCGCACGGCGTCCGGTACGGCGAGACGCTGACCGGCTTCAAGTGGATCATCAAGGCCGGCCCCGGCCTGGTGTTCGGCTACGAGGAGGCCATCGGCTACAGCGTCGGCTCCGACGCCGGGCTGCCGGTCCACGACAAGGACGGCATCGGCGCCGCCCTGACCGTGGCGGCCATCGCCGCCGCCGCCAAGCGCGACGGCCGCACCCTGCTGGACCTGCTGGACGACCAGGCCCGCCGCTACGGCCTGCACGCCACGACGCAGCTCTCCTTCCGCGTCGCCGAGCTCTCCCAGATCGCCGGCGCGATGGACCGGCTGCGCGCCGAGCCTCCGGCGGAGCTGGGCGGGCGCAAGGTCCTGGCGGCGGACGACCTGGCCGAGGGCGCGGGCGGCCTGCCGCCCACGGACGGCCTGCGCTACCGGCTGGAGGGCGACGCCCGCGTGGTGGTCCGCCCGTCGGGCACCGAGCCCAAGCTGAAGTGCTACCTGGAGGTCGTCGTCCCGGTGACGGGCGAGGTCACCGAGGCCCGCGCCACGGCCACCGCCGCGCTCAACGCCGTCGGAGCCGATCTCACGGTCGCCCTCGGGCTCTGAGCCTCCCGATCTATGGCGATTCGCCATGGATTGAGGTATTTTCGCGGCAGAGGTACGACCGAACGTTCGGTAGGAGCCGTGATGGACCTCAAGGACCGGGACGCGGACGCGAGCCGGCGCATCAGAACGGCGGCGGTGCTGCTGTTCGCCCGGCGCGGCTACGCCGCCACCAGCGTCCGTGACCTGGCCCGCGAGGTCGGCATGACCAACGCCGGCGTCTACCACCACGTGGCGAGCAAGGAGGCCCTGCTCGCCGACCTCATGCGGGGCGCGCAGCAGGGGCTCATCGACGCCACCGAACGCATGCTGCGGGGCGTCCACGCCCCCGCCGACCGCCTGGCCCTGCTGATCAGCTCGCTCACCGCCACCCACGCCCTCAGCCCCATGACGACCCGGGTCATGGACGGCGAGCTCCGC
Organism: Nonomuraea sp. LP-02; assembly: GCF_036289125.1. Taxonomy (NCBI): domain Bacteria; kingdom Bacillati; phylum Actinomycetota; class Actinomycetes; order Streptosporangiales; family Streptosporangiaceae; genus Nonomuraea; species Nonomuraea sp. LP-02. Next base: position 5,352,074 of record NZ_JAXCLK010000001.1, read on the forward strand.
TCCCTGACCCCCGGCTCCCCCGCCCGCGACGAGATCATCGGCCTGCGCGACGCCTACGAGGACCACTGGAGGCGCGCCATCGCCGACGGCGTCGCGGGCGGCGCCTTCCGCATCGCCGACCAGCGGCTCACCCGCCTCGCCCTCATGTCCATGTGCACCGGCACCAGCGAGTGGTACCGCCCCGACGGGGACTCCACGCTGGAGCAGGTGTGCGCGGAGTTCGTGGCGATCGGGCTGGCCGCCGTACGCGCCTCCGTCCGGGCCGCCGCCGCCCCCGACCTCACTCTGCTGCCCGAGTTCCCCTGGGAGCCGCCGCATGTCAGAAACGATCCCCCACCTGCTGAGGCAGGCCGCTGACCGGTACGGCCGCCGCGAGTTCCTCCGCTTCCCCGGTCACCCCTCACTTACCTTCGCCGACGCCGACGCCGCCACCGACCGGCTGGCCGGAGCGCTCGCCTCGCGCGGCGTCCGGCCCGGCGACCGGGTCGCGATCATGCTGGACAACGTCCCCGGCTGGCCGCTCACCTGGCTGGCGACACTCAAGGCGGGCGGCGTCGCGGTGCCGGTCAACGTCCGTTACCGGGCCGCCGACCTGGAGCACGTGCTGCGCGACTCCGGGGCCGTCGCCACCGTCACCACCGCCGGGTACGCCCCGCACGTCCCGGGTGCCGTGCACCTGTTCGACGCGCTCACCGACGACGCGCCCGCGCCCGGCGTCACCGCCCGGTCCGAGGACGTCGCCAACTTCCAGTACACCTCCGGCACGACCGGCTTCCCCAAGGCGTGCCTGCTCACCCACGACTACTGGCTGAGGACCGCGCGCATCGTCGCCGACGCCGTACGGCTGCGCGACGACGACGTGCTGATGATGGCGCAGGCGTACTCGTACATGGATCCGCAGTGGGCCACGCTGGTGTGCCTGGCCGGCGGGATCCCGCTGGTCGTGCTGCCGCGGTTCTCCGCCTCCGGCTTCTGGCCGGCGGCGCGGGAGCACGGGGCGACGCTCACGTACGTGCTGGGCACCATGCCCCTCCTGCTGCACAAGCAGCCGCCCGCCCCCGAGGACCGCGCCAACCGCATGCGCCTGGTGCTCTGCTCCGGCATCCGCCCCGACCTGCACCGGGAGTTCGAGGAGCGCTGGGGCGCGCCCTGGCGCGAGCTGTACGGCTCCACCGAGAGCGGCCCCGACCTGCTCGTCCCCGTGGACGACGCGGAGTGCGTCGGGACCGGCGGGATGGGCCTGCCGCCGCCCGGCAAGGAGGTCACGCTCGACGAGGAGACCGGCGAGATCCTGGTCCGTGGCCGGCCCATGATGCAGGGCTACTGGAACCATCCGGAGGCCACCGCCCGGGTCCTCCGCGACGGCTGGTACCACACCGGCGACCTCGGCGTCCGCGACGCCCGGGGCCAGATCGTGCACGCCGGGCGGATCAAGGACATGGTCCGCAGGGGCGGCGAGAACATCTCGTGCGCCGAGGTCGAGAACGTGCTCACCCAGCATCCGGCCGTGCTCCAGGCGGCGCTGGTGCCGATCCCTGACGAGCTGTGGGGCGAGCTGCCGAAGGCGTTCCTCCTGCTCCGCCCCGGCCACGCCGCCGACGCGGCCACGGCCAGGAGCGTGGCCGAGCACGCCAGGCAGCGGCTGGCCCGGTTCAAGGTGCCCGCCTACGTCGAGTTCGTCGAGGCGTTCTCGCTGACCCCGTCGGCCCGCATCGAGAAGCGCCACCTGCTCCCGCCCGGCCGCGACCAGCGCGCCGCGCCCGCCATCCCCGTCCTCCAGGAGGAGAGCCGATGATCGAGGTAACCGTCCGCGACGAGGTGGCCGTGATCACGCTGGCCCGCCCCGGCAAGCTGAACGCGCTCACCGCCGCCATGCGCGCCGACCTCGCCGCCGCCGTCCGCGAGCACGGCCGGAGCGGCAGGGGCATCGTGGTCACCGGCACGGGGCGGGCGTTCTCGGCCGGCGAGGACCTGCACGAGGCCGAAGGGCGCTCGCTCGTCGCCGAGGTGGAGCTGTTCCACGACATGACGAGGGCGGTGCTGGAGACCAGGGTGCCGGTCGTGGCCGCCGTCAACGGCCTGGCCGTGGGCGGGGCCGCCGAGTGGACGCTGTGCTTCGACGCCCGCATCGGCGTCGCGGCGGCCGAGTACTTCTTCCCCGAGAACCATATCGGCCTGTCGATCTCGAACGCCGCGAGCCTGCTGCTCCCCCGCCTGGCCGGCGGCGGCCGGGCGCTGCGGCTGGTGCTCGACTCGGCCCGGCTGGACGCGGCCGCCGCGCTCGCGTCCGGTCTGCTGGACGAGCTCGTCGCCCCGGAGGCGCTGGTGGACACGGCCGTGGCGCGGGCGCGGCGCTGGAGCGAGCCCGGCGCCGCCACCGCCGTGCACCTGGCGCTGCTGCGCCCGCCGATCGCCGAGGTCGAACGCGCCTTCGCCGCCGAAACCGCGGCCGCAGAACAGGTCGAGGCGAGCGGCATCGCCCAGGCGGGCATGGCCCGCTTCATCGAGTCGCGACGCCCCAGGGAACACTGACCGCCGGGGCGGCGGCGGTCAGGGGACGACGATCGCGACGATCACCAGCGCGAGGGCGGCGACCGCCGCCGCGATGACGTCGTAGGCCCACGTGGTGCGGACCTGGACCGGCTGCTCGCCGGTGCGGCGGCGGGCCGCCTCGGCGCGCTCGCGGATCTGGTCGCCCACCCAGTCGGCGTGGGTCCGGCCGGCCAGCGCCTCCTGCGCCGCCTGCTCGGCCCGGCTCACCGTCGGCTCGGTCGCGAACCGGCCCCGCCGCCCCGGGCTCGGCATGCCGCGCCGCTGGGCCTTGGCCCGCTCCCTGGCGCTGCTCATCGGCGTCCAGAGGCGCAGCACGCCGCCGCCACCATCGCCGCCGTCGCCCCCGCCGTGGTGGACGCTGATCGCGTGGGACACGGTGACGTCGTCGATCGCCGCCCACGGCACCCGGATCGTACGCAGCGGGTTGCGGCCCACCAGCTCGTGCTCGGTGAGCACGGTCGCGGGCCGCAGCGCGACGACGTAGACGACGACCGTCAGCACGGCCAGCACGGCGAGCGCCACCATCGACGCCTTGCCGGTGTACTTGTTGATCAGGTCGTAGACGTTGAAGGCGACGAACGCCAGCCAGAGCCACGCCATCACGAACGCGGACCTGGAGCGGTAGGTCTGCTTCACGGCTGCCACTTGAGCTGCGCGAACCCGGGCTTGATGCGCCCGTTGATGAGCGCCAGCCGCTCGTCGAACGGCAGGAACGCCGACTTCATGGCGTTGACCGTGAACCACTGCAGGTCGTCCCAGCCGTAGCCGAACGCCTCCACCAGCTTGGCGAACTCCAGCGACAGACTGGTGCGGCTCATCAGCCGGTTGTCGGTGTTGACCGTGACCCGGAAGTGCAGCCGCCGCAGCAGCCCGATCGGGTGCTCGGCGATGGACGCGGCGGCCCCGGTCTGCAGGTTGGACGTGGGGCACATCTCCAGCGGGATGCGCTTGTCGCGGACGTAGGCCGCCAGCCGCCCGAGCTTGGCGCCGCCGTCGTCGCCGACCGCGATGTCGTCGATGATGCGCACGCCGTGGCCGAGCCGGTCGGCGCCGCACCACTGGATGGCCTGCCAGATCGACGGCAGCCCGAACGCCTCGCCCGCGTGGATGGTGAAGTGGGCGTTCTCCCGCTGGAGGTATTCGAAGGCGTCGAGGTGCCGGGTGGGCGGGTAGCCGGCCTCGGCCCCGGCGATGTCGAAGCCCACCACGCCCACGTCGCGGTAGCGCACGGCCAGCTCGGCGATCTCCATGGACCTGGCCTGGTGACGCATGGCGGTCAGCAGCGTGCCGACCCGGATGCCCCGGCCGGCCGAGCCCCGCGCGAAGCCCTCCAGCACCGCCTCCACCACCTGGTCGAGGCTGAGCCCCGCGCTGGTGTGCTGCTCGGGCGCGAAGCGCACCTCGGCGTAGACGACGCCGTCGGCGGCGAGGTCCTCGGCGCACTCGGCGGCGACCCGCTCCAGCGACTCGCGCGTCTGCATGACGGCCACCGTGTGGTCGAACGTCTCCAGGTAGCGTTCGAGCGAGCCCGAGTCCGCGGCCTCCTCGAACCACTGCCGCAGCTGGTCGGAATCGGTCGTGGGCAGCCGGTCGTAGCCGGACTCCCTGGCCAGCTCGACGATCGTCTCGGCGCGGAGCCCGCCGTCGAGGTGATCGTGCAGCAGCACCTTGGGAGCCCGCCGGATGTCGTCAAGCTGAGGACTCATCAGGCCATGATATGACCAGCGGTGTCAGTCGCGGCCAGCGCTGTCGGGCGAGAACGCGGGCAGGCACACGGCGACGTACTCGGCGCCTTCGGGGCCGGCGCTGTAGCGGACCCGCTCGCCCGGCTCGGTGACCACCGACTGCCCGGCCGCGACCTCCGTCCGGCCGCCGTCGTGCTCGACGATCACCGAGCCGCGCAGGACGAGGGTGTACTCGGTGAACGACGGCGTCTGCGGCGGCTCCTCCCAGCCGGGCGGGGCGGTCATGTGGGCGATGGAGACCGCCTCGTCGCCGCTGTTGACGCGGCCGATGTGCTCGTCGATGAGCTTTCCGCCAGGGACGGGGATGCGGGCCGGGCCCTCGATCTTTCTCACCACGGGGTCAGTGTGCCACGTCGAGCACCAGCCGGTTCGGCCCGCCCTGCTCCTCGATCTGGAAGGCCGCCTGTCTGGCCAGCACCAGGCCGACGCCGACGCGGCCCTCGAAGTCGCCGGTGCGTACGACGTCGGTGAGGTTGCCGAGGTCGGCCGGGTAGACCGGGCCGCCCTTCCAGGTGGGCACGCCGTTCTCGTCGTGCGCGTGCGCGGGGAAGAGCGTGATCTGCAGGTACGCCCCGCCGCGCACGTCGATCCGGCGGCCGGAGCCGTCCTGCACGAACTCGTCCACCCACTTCACGTTGTAGCCGGGCACGTCGCCGTCGAGGTCGATGACGACCCGGTCGTAGGTGTCGTGGGCGGCGTAGCGGACGGAGGTCACGATGGCCGGGTCCATGCCGTCCCGGTCGACGTCCACCTCGCTGGTGCTGGTCGAGGTGCTGCCGCCGGAGACCGTGGATCCGCCCGGAAGGCCCTCGGACGGGTCCTCCGGCGGGTCCTCCGGCGAGTCCTCCCGCGGGTCTTCCGACGAGGACCTGGACGCGGGCGGGCCACCGGAGAGGGCGGTCTGGGTCGCCGGGCCGCACGCGGTGAGCACGGCGAGCGCGGCGATACCGGCGAGCTGGACGGCGACGCGGAGTCGCGACGGCCGGACGCCGGACGGGGATGACGGTCGCATGCCCGGTAAATGCCCACCGCGCGCCACCGCAAGCAGCGTTTCCCCTGATCGGAGGGCGTTTTTCCGGGCCCGCCGGACCGCCTGGATCCGCATATTTGCAGTCTTGCCCGGACGCCATGGCACAGAGCGATCATTATTATGCATGTGCATTAGATGCCATTGCATGATTTCTTGCCTGGTGATACTCTCCGCGACATGGACGAGCATGTCGTGGCCGAGGCCTGGCGTTACGTCCTGGCGACGCACGCCAAGGCCATGTGCGCGCTGGAACGCGAGCTGGGCGATCGGCACGGGCTCGGGCCGAGCGAGTTCGAGGTGCTCGACCGGATCGTCCACCATGACCGCAAGCTCCGGCTGCAGGAGCTCTGCGACGAGGTGCACCTGAGCCAGAGCGCGCTCTCGCGGGTGGTCGCGCGGCTGGAGAAGGCCGCGCTGGTCTCGCGCGACGCCTGCAGCTCCGACCGGCGCGGCGTCTTCGTGTGCATCACGCCGGAAGGACGCACGCGCCACGCCGCGGCGCTGCCGACGCAGCGCGCCGTCCTCCAGGAGATCTTCGCCGGGGCCCCCGCCCTCCCCGGCCTGGCGCGCTGAGCGCCGAGCCGGGAGGGTCTACGCGGCGGTGACCCGGTCGATGACCAGGGGCAGGTGGTCCGCGGCGGCGGCGCTCACCGCGTAGCCGCCGTCCAGCGCCTCAAGGGCGCGCTCGAAGCGGGACGCCTCGTCGGCGTGCAGGGTCAGCAGCGGCTGACCGGCCCGCACCTGGTCGCCGGGCTTGGCGTGCAGGGTGACGCCCGCGCCGAACGACACCGGGTCCTCCTTGCGGGCCCGTCCGGCCCCGAGCCGCCAGGCGGCCAGGCCCACCGCGTACGCGTCCAGCCGGCTCAGCACCCCGGACCCTGGCGCCTCCACGGTCAGGGTCTCGGCCGCGCGCGGCAGCGCGGCGTCCGGGTCGCCGCCCTGGGCGGCGATCATCCGCCGCCAGGCGTCCATGGCCGAGCCGTCCTGGAGCGCCTTCGCCGGATCCTTGGCCCCGGACACCCCGGCGGCCTCCAGCATCTCCCGCGCCAGCCGCACGGTCAGCTCCACCACGTCCCCGGGCCCGCCGCCGGCGAGGACCTCGACGGACTCCTCGACCTCCAGCGCGTTGCCCACGGCCCGCCCGAGCGGCCGGTCCATGGCGGTCAGCAGGGCGACCGTGCGGACCCCCGCGTCGGTGCCGAGCGCGACCATGGTCTCGGCCAGCTCGCGGGCGGTCGTGACGTCCTTCATGAACGCCCCGGAGCCCACCTTGACGTCGAGGACCAGCGAACCCGTGCCCTCGGCGATCTTCTTCGACATGATCGACGAGGCGATGAGCGGGATGGACTCGACGGTGCCGGTGACGTCGCGGAGCGCGTACAGCTTCTTGTCGGCGGGGGCCAGCCCCGAGCCGGCCGCGCACACGACGGCGCCCGCCGAGCGCAGCACGTCCAGCATCTCGTCGTTGGAGAGCGAGGCCCGCCAGCCGGGAATCGACTCCAGCTTGTCGAGCGTGCCGCCGGTGTGGCCGAGGCCGCGCCCGGACAGCTGCGGCACGTACGCGCCGCAGGCCGCCACGAGCGGCGCCAGCGGCAGTGTGATCTTGTCGCCGACGCCGCCGGTCGAGTGCTTGTCGGCGGTCGGCCGGTCCAGCGCCGACCAGTCCATCCGCTCGCCGGAGCGGATCATGGCCTGCGTCCAGTCGGCGATCTCGCGCCGGTTCATGCCGTTGAGCAGGATGGCCATGGCCAGCGCCGACATCTGCTCGTCGGCCACGTCGCCGCGCGTGTAGGCGGCGATCACCCAGTCGATCTGGGCCGTGGTCAGCTCGCCGCGGTCGCGCTTGGCGCGGATGACCTCGATGGCGTCCATCAGGAGCTCCGGCTGAGGTCCTGCGGCCCGAACGCGTACGGCAGGATCTCCGTCATCGTCTTGGGGCCGTCGACGGTCTCGACCAGCAGGTCGTCGCCGCCGAACTCGTAGAGGAGCTGACGGCAGCGCCCGCACGGCATCAGCAGCTCGCCGTGGCCGTCCACGCAGGTGAAGGCCACGAGCCGGCCGCCGCCGGTGCGCTGCAGCTCCGACACGAGCCCGCACTCGGCGCACAGGCCGACGCCGTAGGAGGCGTTCTCGACGTTGCACCCGGTGACGACCCGCCCGTCGTCGACGAGAGCGGCCGCCCCCACCGGGAACTTCGAGTAGGGCGCGTACGCGTACCGCATGGCCTCGGCCGCCGCCTCACGCAGCGGCTCCCATTGGATGTGCTCGCTCAATGCTGTTCCCCCCGGCGGTAGCGCACGCCGTCGGCCTTGGGCATCCGCAGCCGTTGCGAAGCCACCAGCAGCACGAGCAGCGTGAGCACGTGTGGTGTGATGTAGACGAACTCGTTCGGAAGCCGATCGACGGTCAGCCAGAGCCAGAACAGCACGATCATACCGAGGGCGGCGAACGCCATCCGTACATACTGCCGGGAGGCGCCGGCCGCCAGGTCGGCGGGCCGGTCGGGCGCGGTCAGGCGGCGGACCTGGATCACCAGGTAGGCGAGCAGCAGCACCGCTCCGAAGAGGAAGAAGGAGACGACGGCCTCCTTGCTGCGCAGCTGCAGGCCGTCGGCGTAGCCGAACAGCGCCGCGCCGGCCGCGAGGCCGCCGGGACGCCAGTTGCCGAAGATCATGGTGGCCAGGCCGATGAAGCCGCGCCCCTGCGTCTGGCCCTCGACGTACTTGTTGGCGAAGAAGACCAGGAACACGCCGCCGAGTCCGGCGAACGCGCCGGAGATGACGACCGCGATGTACTTGATCCGGTAGACGTTGACGCCCAGCGACTCGGCCGCCCACGGGTTCTCCCCCGCCGAGCGCAGCCGCAGGCCGAAGGCGGTGTGCCAGAGCACGAAGTACGTCAGCGGCAACAGCAGCACCGCCAGCACGACCAGCAGGTTGACCTCGTGCGTCAGACCGCGCAGCAGGCCGGCGAGGTCGGACAGCAGGAACCAGTGCGTGCTCTCCAGCTTGCCGAGCAGGTCGGGCCCGTCCGACAGCAGCGGCAGGCTCGGCGTCGGCGGCGGCGAGCTCATCGGCGGCGAGGTGGTGATGCCCGCGCCGGCCGCCGAGGCCGGAGTGCCCTCCTTGTAGAGCACTTCGGACAGGAAGCGGGTGACGCCGGGGCCGAGCAGGTTGATGGCGACGCCGCTGATGATGTGGTCCACGCCGAAGGAGATGGTGGCGACGGCGTGGATGAGCCCGCCGATCGCGCCGGCCAGCAGGCCGGCGACGAGCGCGGCCCACGGGCCCCACTGGTAGCCCGCCCAGCCGGCGGACCAGGTGCCCAGCACCATCATGCCTTCGAGGCCGATGTTCACCACGCCGGCCCGTTCGGCCCAGAGGCCGCCGAGCCCGGCGAGGCCGATGGGCACGGCCAGCAGCAGGGCCGCGGAGAACATGCCGGACGAGGTGAGGTCGTCGTGACCGGTGATGACCCGCACCAACGACACCACCAGCAGGAGCGCGGCGACGCCGATGAGCGTCAGGTGGTATTTGCGTACCCTGGTCATGCGGTCACCTCAACCGGATGATTGTCCCTGCCGAGCTGCTGCGCCGCCCGGCGCTCCTCCATGCGCAGCGCCAGCCGCTTCGTGACCTCGTTGGCGATCACGACCAGCAGCACGGTCACCGCCTGGATGATGGTGACCACCGACGCCGGCACCCCGGCGAACTGCAGCGAGCCCTGCGCCCGGTCGAGGAAGGCGAACAGCAGCGCGGCGAACGCGATGCCGACCGGCTTGTTGCGGCCGAGCAGCGCCACGGCGATGCCGAGGAAGCCGAGGCCCGCGGTGAAGTTGGAGTTGAACGCGCCCTTGTCGCCGAGGATCTCGGGCAGGCCGATGAGCCCGGCGATGCCGCCGGACATGACCATCGCCGCGATGATCATCTTCTTGGGGTTGACGCCGGAGGCGAGCGCCGCCGGGCCGTTGAGCCCGCTCGCCTTGACGTCGAAGCCGAAGCGGGTGCGCTCCAGCACGATCCAGACGATCACGCCGAGCACGATCGCGACCAGCAGGAAGCCCTGGAGACCGCCGCCACGGGTGGGCTCGACCAGCCCGAACCAGTCGAAGAGGACGTTGAGGTTCGGGAACATGGCCGACTCCGGCAGCACCGGAGTGGTCGTGGTGAGCTGCCCGGCCGCGCGCTCGCCCGCGAACGGCCCGCGCACCAGGTACGACGTCAGGTTGATGGCGATGTAGTTGAGCATGATCGTGGCGATGACCTCGTTCACGCCCCTGGTCACCTTCATGACCGCGGGGATGAGCGCGTAGAGGCCGCCGGTGGCCGCCGCCACGATGATGATCACCGCGATCTGGATCGGCGCGGGCGCGGTGAACGTGGCGCCCACGTAGGCCGCGACGATCGCGGCGATCCGGTACTGGCCCTCCACGCCGATGTTGAAGAGGTTCATGCGGAAGCCGACGGCCACGGCCAGCCCGGCGATGAACAGCGGCACCGCCCGGTTGATGAAGGTCGCGATGCCGTTCGACTGGGCCCGCCCGACGTCGCCGAAGTTGAAGAAGGCGGCGAAGGCGTCCAGGGGGCTGGCGCCCGCCGCGAGGATCGCCACGCTGGAGATCGCGATGGCCAGCACGATCGCGATGACGACGCCGGTCACGGTGAGCAGCGCCCGGTTGAGCCCCGCGGGCATCACGTCTCCTCAGTGCCGGCGATGGCGCCGGTCATGTAGCCGCCCAGCCGCTCGGGCGTGATGTCGGACGGGTCGAGCGTGGCCACGAGGCGCCCGCGGTAGATGACCCGGATGGTGTCGGACAGGCCGATCAGCTCGTCGAGGTCGGCGGAGATCAGCAGCACGGCGAGGCCGGCGGCGCGGGCGTTGCGCAGGTGGTCCCAGATGGCGGCCTGCGCGCCGACGTCCACGCCGCGCGTGGGGTGCGCGGCGATGAGGAACTTGGGCTCGCCGCTCATCTCGCGGCCGACGATGAGCTTCTGCTGGTTGCCGCCGGACAGCGCGAGGGCCAGGGTCTCGACGCCCGGCGTGCGGACGTCGTAGTCCTTGACGATGCGCTCGGTGTCGTTCCTGGCGGCGCGCCGGTCGATCCAGATGCCCTTCCTGGCGGGCTTCCTGGTCTGGTGGCCGAGCACCCGGTTCTCCCAGAGCGAGGCCTCCAGGAGCAGCCCCTGGCGGTGGCGGTCCTCGGGGATGTAGCCGATGCCGGCCTCGCGGCGGCGCAGCGTCGGCCAGGAGCTCATGTCCTGCTCGCCGAGCGTGATCGTGCCGTGCGCGGCGCGGATGCCCATGATGGCCTCGATCAGCTCGGACTGGCCGTTGCCCTCGACGCCGGCGATGCCGAGGATCTCGCCCTCGTGGATGTCGAACGACACGTTCTCCAGCAGCAGCCGCGTGCCGTCGGCGCGCAGCTTGGCGGCGTACTCCTCGACCGGTACGCCCTTGGGCGCGGGGTGGTGGCCGTCGGCCTCCACGGTGAGGTGCGCGACCGAGAACGCCGTCCGGTCGGTCACGGTGGACTCGCGGGTCTCGGGGGTGGGCAGCTCGCTGCCGACCATCAGCTCGGCGAGCTGGCGGGCGCTGGTCACCTCGGAGCGGGGCATGGCGGCGACGGTGGTGCCGCGCCGGATCACGGTGATCGCGTCGGCGATGCCGAGCACCTCGTCGAGCTTGTGGGAGATGAAGATGACGGTCAGGCCCTCGGCCTTGAGCTCGCGCAGGTTCTGGAAGAGCTCCTCGACCTCCTGGGGCACCAGGACGGCCGTCGGCTCGTCGAGGATGAGGATGCGGGCGCCCCGGTAGAGCACCTTGAGGATCTCGACCCGCTGGCGGTCGCCGACGCCGAGGTCCTCCACGAGCCGGTCGGGGTCGACGCGGAGGCCGTGCGTCTCGGCCAGCTCCGCGATGCGGGCGCGGGCCCTGCCGGTGTCGAGCAGCCCGGCCCGGGTGGGTTCGGCGCCGAGAACGACGTTCTCCAGCACGGTGAGGTTGTCGGCCAGCATGAAGTGCTGGTGCACCATGCCGATGCCGACGGCGATGGCGTCGCTCGGCGAGCGGAAGCTCACTTCCCCGCCGTTCACCTTGATGGTGCCCTCGTCCGGCTTCTGCATGCCATAGAGGATCTTCATCAGGGTGGACTTGCCCGCGCCGTTCTCCCCCACGATGGCGTGCACCGTCCCGGGTTCGACGGTGATGCGGATGTCATGGTTCGCGACGACACCGGGGAAACGCTTGGTGATGCCCTCCAGCTCTACGGCGGGTCGCGCCGTGGCCAGGGTGTCAGCACTCATTTCGCCTCTCCTAGGAGCAGGGCGAGGATAGACAGAAGGCCCGAAGCTGACTTCGGGCCCTCGTGTCGGTCCTGCCCGGGTTACGGCTTGGCCGGAACCGTGATCTTGCCGTCGACGATGTCCTGCTTGGCGGCGTCGAGCTTGTCCTTGATGTCGTCGATGTCGCCGCCGGTGGTGGCGAGGCCCACGCCGTCGACCTTCAGGTCGTAGACGGTGTCGGTGCCGCCCTTGGCGCCGCCCTGGATGGCCTTGATGAACTCGAAGACGCCGACGTCGACGCGCTTCAGCATCGAGGTCATGATGACCTTCTGGAGGTCGGCCTCCTTGACCGTCTGACGCTGGTCGGAGTCGACGCCGATGGCCTTCTTGCCGGCCGCGGCCGCCGCCTGGAAGACACCGAGGCCGGAGTCGCCGGAGGCGTGGTAGATGATGTCCGCGCCGTCCTGGTACATCTTCTCGGCCGCGATCTTGCCCTTGTCGGGAGCCTTGAAGCCGGAGAAGTCACCGTCGGGGCTGAGGTACGTGACATCGATCTTGGCGTCCGCCTTGACCGACTTCACGCCCGCCTGGAAGCCCGCCTGGAACTTCTTGATCAGGTCGTTCTCGACGCCGCCGACGAAGCCGACGTGGCCTTCCTTCGACTTGAGCGCGGCCGCGACGCCCGCCAGGTAGGAGCCCTGCTCCTCGGCGAACAGCAGGCCGGTCACGTTGGTGGCGTTGGAGGCGGAGTCCACGACCGCGAACTGGATGTCCGGGTACTCCTCCGCGGCCTTCTTGATGTCCTCGCCGTAGGCGAAGCCCACGCCGATGATCGGGTTGTAGCCCGCGTCGGCGAGCTGACGCAGCAGGTCGCCGCGGTTGGAGCCGTCGCCCGCCGGGCTCAGCTCCTTGATCTCGGCGCCGAGGTCCGTCTTGGCCTTCTCCAGGCCCGCGTACGCCGCGTCGTTGAAGGACTTGTCACCGCGCCCGCCGACGTCGAAGGCCAGGCCGACCTTGAGCGCGCCCTTCGCCTCACTGGAGGCGCCGGCGCTGCTCGGCGCCTCGCTGGCCGTGGTTCCCCCACTGTCGCCGCCGCAGGCGGCCGCTGCCATGAGCATGACGCCGGCCACGGAGCCGAGCGCCATCCTGTTGAATCGCTTGCCGAGCAAGGCGACTCCCTTCCATTTCCCCGCCGTCGGGTTCATCGCAGGCGCGAATAAACGTACGGCACCTGCACGGAAGATAGTTGCTTGACCAGGGCAGACCAAACCGGCGCACAGGGTCGCAACCGCTCCGTTATCGACATCAAGCGCGACCGTGACCTGAGGTCCGCGCCATCGGACACGCTAGCGGGGCTGTGATGGTTTGCCCAACTTTGGGGTGGGAATCACCTCTTGCTTGACGGCCGATCTTGGCGGAGATTCCAAGCATGCCCTCCCGTAAGGCACTGGCCGTGCCACTGGCCGCGATTCTCGTCGCGGCGCTGACCGGCACCACACCAGCCGCAGCAGACACCCCCGCCATCAAAGTCGAGAACAACGCGACCCAACCGGTCTTCTCCCGGGCCGACGCCATCAAGCAGACCGTGTACGTCGAGGTCGCCGGCACCGACAGCGACAACGACGGAGCCCCCGACCGGGTCGCCGTGGACATCCTGCGCCCCAAGGAGACCGACGCCGGGCTCAAGGTCCCGGTCATCATGGAGGCCAGTCCGTACTACGCGGGCGGCAACGACGTCGCCAACCACACCGTGGACGTGGACGAGAACGGCAACCCGCTCCCCACGCTCAGGTCACTGTCGAGCAAGCTCGCCGCCGAGCCCTTCGCCGGCTACTACGACAACTACTTCCTGCCCCGCGGCTACGCCATCGCCCTGGTGGAGAACCTCGGCAGCGGCCGGGCCACCGGCTGCCCGACCTCCGGCGACCGCAACGAGACCGCCGGCCCGAAGGCCGCGATCGACTGGCTCAACGGCCGTGCCCGCGGCTTCGACGCCGATGGGAACCCGGTCGCGGCCACCTGGTCCACCGGCAAGGTCGGCATGATCGGCGTCTCCTACAACGGCACCCTGCCCAACGCCGTCGCCGCGACCGGCGTCGAGGGACTGAAGACGATCGTCCCGATCGCCGCGATCTCCAGCTGGTACGACTACTACCGCGCCAACGGCGGCGTCCTCGCCCCGGGCGGCTTCCAGGGCGAGGACCTGGACGTGCTCGCCAAGTACGTCCTGACCAGGCAGAACGGCCAGGAGGCGTGCGGCGCGCTGATCGACTCCATCACCACGGGCCAGGACCGGATCACCGGCGACTACAGCCCGCTCTGGGACGCCCGCAACTACCTCAACGACGTGAACAAGGTCAAGGCCAGCGTCTTCGTCGTGCACGGGCTGAACGACTGGAACGTCAAGACCAAGCAGTTCGCCCAATGGTGGTACGCCCTGGCCAAGCGGCACGTGCCGCGCAAGATCTGGCTGCACCAGGGCACGCACATGAACCCGTTCTCGCTGCGCACCGCCGAGTGGCTGCGCCAGCTCCACGGCTGGTTCGACTACTGGCTGCACGGCATCGACTCGGGCATCATGCGCGAGCCGCAGGCCGACGTCGAGATCGGCCCCGGCCAGTGGGGGCGGCACGCCTCGTGGCCGCTGCCCGGCACCGCCGCCGTCCCGCTCCACCTGGGCTCCGGCGGGCAGCTGGGCCTCCTGCCGCGGCCGCTGTCGCCGCGCGAGACGTTCACCGACCAGAAGACGAGGACGGCCGAGCAGCTCGTCGAGGCCACCGGCGCGGATCCGAACCGGCTCGCGTACACGACCGGCGAGCTGCCGGGCGACGTGCGGATCTCCGGGACGCCGACGGTGTCGGTGCGGGCCTCGGTGAAGGACGGCGCCTCGCCGTACCTGACGGCGCTGCTCGTCGACTACGGAGCCGACGTCCGGGCCAACGGCACCCTGGTGCCGACGGGCGAGACGCTGTGTTACGGCCAGGGCGTGCCGGGCGACACCGGCTGCACCGCGCTGCGGACGCTCGGGACGGCCACGACCCCGTACAAGATCGTCACCCGGGGCTGGCTGGACGTCCGCAACCGGAACCGCGCGGACCACACGCAACCGCTGCGGGCGGGCAAGGAGTATGACTTCACCTGGGACTTCCAGCCGACGGACCACGTGTTCAAGAAGGGCCACCGGCTGGGCCTGGTGATCATCTCCACCGACTACGACTACACCCTGCGCTACCCGGCGGGCACGAAGTTCACGGTCGCGCCCGGCCGGTCGGCGCTGAAGCTGCCGGTGGTCACGCCAGCGCGCTGGTGACCGTCGAGTCGAGCGGCCCGACGTCCCACAGGGCGGTGAACGCGGTGGCGGCCATGACGCGCACGCCCATGGCGATCGCCTGCTCGTCCACGTCGAAGGTGCCCTGGTGGATGTCGTAGGTGACGCCGTCGGGCGAGCGGGTGCCGAGGCGGGCGAACGCGCCGGGGACCGACTCGAGATACCAGGCGAAGTCCTCGCCGCCGAGCGACTGCTGGGTCGGGACGACCGCGCCCGCGCCCAGCACGCGCTCGGCGGCCTCGCCCAGCATCTCGACGCTGACCTCGTCGTTGACGACCGGCGGCACGCCGCGGGTGTAGTCCATGGTGGCCTCGATGCCGTAGGCGCTCGCGACCGACTCCAGCAGCGACTTGATCAGGTCGGGGGCGGCGTGCCAGGCCTCCTCGTCGAGGCAGCGCACGGTGCCCTCGGCCACGCCGTCGTCGGGGATCGCGTTTGCGGCCGAGCCGGCCTCGACGCGGCCCCAGACGAGGCTGAGCGAGGAGCGCGGGTCGATCCGGCGCGACAGCGCGGCGGGCAGCTCGGTGAGGATCTTGGCCAGCGCGAAGACGAGGTCGGCGGTCAGGTGGGGGCGGGCGGTGTGCCCGCCGGGGCCGGAGACCCGGACGGTCAGGCGGTCGCAGGCGGAGGTGATCGGGCCCACGCGCAGGCCGAGCTGGCCGACGTCGACCCGCGGGTCGCAGTGCAGGCCGAAGATGCGGTCGACGCCGCTGATGCCGCCGTGCGCCATGACCTCCAAGGCGCCGCCCGGGGCCTCCTCGGCCGGCTGGAAGATCAGCCGGACCCGGCCGGGCAGGAGGCCCGCCGCGGCCTGCTGGGCGAGGAAGAGCGAGGTGCCGAGCAGCACGGTCGTGTGCACGTCGTGGCCGCAGGCGTGGCAGACCCCGGGCACGGTCGAGCGGTAGGGCACGTCCTTCTCGTCCTGCAGCGGCAGCGCGTCGATATCGGCGCGCAGGGCGACCGTGGGGCCGTCGCCGCTGCCGACGTCGCAGATCAGGCCGGTGCCCTTGGGGAGCACCCGCGGGCTCAGCCCGGCGGCGGTGAGCCGCTCGGCGATGCGCTGTGTCGTGCGATATTCGGCGAAGGCCAGCTCGGGGTGCATGTGGAGGTCGCGGCGGAACGCCACGAGATCCTGCTCGCTCTCGGCCAGGAACGCGTCGAGTTCGCCCCGCAGCTCACGTCCCCGCATATGTCACCACTCCGTCCCAATGCCGCGCGCCCTGGAATCGACTGAAACCGGCGCGGCTAGTGCGCTGTCGTACTCGTCATCCCGCCGTGGGCCGCTCCCCGGTTGAGCGACCGACTCGGCGAATCAAAAAACACACCCGCTGGTTCGGGTGCGTGAGATCGTCGGCATGGGCTTGCGTGCGTCGGTCGCGCTGCCGCTGTGCAGCCAGGGAGCACAGCGGTCGGCCGTGAGCCCGATGGCGATGGTTTCGACTCTATCGCTCGTGCGCGGCTCCGCGCCGACAGATACACCAAAAGTTAGCCGACTGCAGGTCCGTAACCCCTGCTTGTCACCTTACGTGATGTTCCGCCTGGTCCGGAAATAGTCACAAGGGATCAGTAGATGGTGACCCGTCGTCGCTACTTCCAAACGTGGTGAGCGATTCCGAATCCTGTCACCTTCTGTCATGGTCATCACACTTCACGGCTGGCTGTTTTTGGGGTGAATCGGTGTTTCACTCGCAATATGATCACTACTATCCCGTTCGGGGAGAAGTATGCTGGGTTGAGCATCTTCGAGCCGAGTGAGGGGACCCTGGTGGTCGTACCCTCGCTCTCCCTTCCCCAGGACGAGCTCCGCCGCATCAAGGCGGCCAGGTCCTACGAGGAGCGTTTGCTCTTCCTTCTGCTGACGCTCCGGGAACCCGGGGTAAAGGTGGTCTACCTCTCCTCCGTGCCCATCGATCCCGGCATCATCGACTACTACTTCTCGTTCCTGCCGGATCCGGACGACGCCGCCAAGCGCCTCACGCTGATCACGCTCGACGACCCCTGGTCCCAGCCGCTGACCAGGACCCTGCTCGGCCGTCCCGACGTGCTGGAGCAGCTGCGGGCCGAGATCGACGGCGACGCGTGGCTGGTGCCGTTCGTGCTGAGCGAGCTGGAGGAGGAGCTCGCCTCGTCACTCAACGTCCCCATCTACGGACCGGCGACCTCGTACGCCTACTACGGCTCCAAGAGCGGCGCCCGCGAGATCGGCCACGAGGCCGGCGTGCCCATGGCGCGCGGCTTCGGCGACCTGCGGACGCCGCTGGAGATCGAGGAGGCCGTCGAGGCCCTGCCGGGCGAGCGGGTGATCATCAAGCTCAACGACGCCTACTCGGGGCTGGGCAACGCCATCGTCACCAAGTCCGACCGGTCACGGATCGACTTCTCGGCCGGCGACGAGACCTGGGAGGCGTTCTCCGCCAAGATCAGGGACCGGGGCGCGGTGGTGGAGGAGTACATCGAGCACCGGCCGCTCTACTACCCGAGCGCCCTCGCGGCCATCTCGCCGGGCGGCCAGGCCCGGGTGCTGGCCACGCACGACCAGGTGCTCGGCGGCGACAGCGGCCAGGTCTACCAGGGCTGCACGTTCCCCGCGGCCCCCGAGTACCGCGCCGAGGTGGGCGCGTCGGCCGGGCGCATCGCGCGGGTCCTCGCCGAGCGCGGCGTGGTGGGCGTGTTCGGCATGGACTTCTTCGCGCTCAAGGCCGACGCCGGGTACGCGGCGCTGCTGTGCGAGATCAACCTGCGCATCGGCGGCACCACGCACCCGTACGGCGCCGTCACGCTGACCACCGGCGCCGTCTACGACCCCGGCAGCGGCCTGCTCATGGCCGGCGACCAGCCGAAGTACTACACCGCGACCGACAACTACGCCGCCGGCTGCCTGCGCGGCCGCACGCCCGGCGAGGTCATGCGGACGGCCGAGCGCCTCGGTCTCGGCTTCGACCACGAACGCCGCACCGGCAACGTCTTCCATCTGCTCGGCGCGATCCCCGAGTACGGCAAGCTGGGCTTCACCTCGATCGGCGACTCCAGACAGGAGGCGGACGAGCTGCACGCGCTCACCCGCCGTCTCCTCAGCGCACTCTGAGCGCGCGGACCCCGAGGAACATCAGGACCAGGCCGAGCACGATGTTGACCGCGATCAGGATGCCGTGGACCACGTAGAAGCCGGTGGGGTGCCCGTCGGCCAGGTTGAAGCCGAGGTTGATCCATTCAAAGATCATGAACGCGCCCAGCGCGACGAGGAACGCGGCGATCTTTCGTGACATGACCATCTCTCTAGTATCGAAGGTGGATCATCGGGGGATGTGTCGCCACATGGGCATTCATCCAGGGCTACGCTGAGACCCGCCATGTGGACCAAAACCGTACTGATCACGGCGTTCGTCACCTCGGCCTCGCTCGCCGGCGGGACCGCGTACGCCGCCCCGGCCCCGCCCGTGGGCGGCCCGGCGCTGGGCAGCCGTGGTCTGGTCGCCCCCGAGGGCGTCAAGAAGCCGCCCAAGACCAAGGCTACGTCGTACGTCATCGCGGACGTGGACACGGGCCAGGTGCTCGCCGCCAAGGACGCCCACGGGCGCTACCTGCCCGCCAGCACCCTGAAGACGCTGACCGCGCTCACCCTGATCCCGAAGCTGAACAAGAACCTCAGGATCCGGCCCAGCCAGAACGCCTGCAACCAGGAGGGCAGCGCGGTCGGGCTCACGCCGAAGGCCACGTACCGGGTCGACGACCTGTTCAAGGGCCTCATGCTGACCTCGGGCAACGACGCGGCCATGGCGCTCGCCGAGGTCAACGGCGGCCTGGCCAAGACCATGCGGGAGATGAACGAGGAGGCGAAGCGGCTGCAGGCGTACGACACCGTCGCCAAGACGCCGAGCGGCCTCGACAAGCCCGGCCAGAGCAGCTCGGCCTACGACCTGGCGCTCATCGCCCGCGCCGGCCTGGCCAACCGCGACTTCGTCCGCTACATCAGCACGAAGACGGCGGACTTCCCGGCTCCGAAGGGCAAGACGTACCAGATCAGCAACCACAACAAGCTGCTCTGGCGCTACCAGGGCATGATCGGCGTCAAGAACGGCTGGACCTCCAAGGCCCTCGGCAGCTTCGTCGGCGCGGCCACCCGCGGCGGCCACACGATCGTGGTGAGCGTCATGCGCCACGAGGGCTACTTCTGGGAGGAGGTCGGCGAGCTCCTGGACTGGGGCTTCTCGGTGCGGGGCAAGGTGACCCCGGTCGGGCAGCTCGTGGACCCGCTGCCGGCCCAGCAGCCGGCCGCGCCGCAGGCGCGGACCTCCGGCGGCCCGCTCACCCAGGTGACCCCGGCCCAGCAGCCGCCGCTGCTGGACACCGCCGCCCAGAAGCAGACCGACCACACCAAGGCCGTCGGGGCGGCCGTGATCGGCGGCGGGCTGCTGTTCGGGACCGTCTGGCTGGTGTACGGGATCCGCCGCCGGCGCCGCGGCGACTCAGGCGTCTGAGCCCTCCTGCGACGGCTTCACGATCGGCGAGGGCACCGGCGTGGGCGCGGGCGGCGGGCAGTAGCCGGCCGTGGCCGTCCAGGCGGCGACGTGCAGGACGAGCCGGGCCGAGAAGTTGATCCAGACGAGCAGGCCCACGATCACCGCGAACGTTCCGTAGACGGGGTTGCCGAGCGTCGTGGCGAGCAGCAGGGTGGCGAGCTGCTTGAGCACGCCGAACCCGATCGCGCCGATCAGCGCACCCTTGGCGATCACCTTGAACGGCTGGACCGGCTTGGCCACCCAGCCGAGCAGGATGACGAACAGCACCCAGTCGGCGGCGAGCCCGGCCACCACGCCCGCCAGCCGCAGCCCGAAGGTGGCCAGGGCGGACTCGCTGCCGAAGACGAGGTGCAGGACCTTGTCGGTCGCGCTGGTGGCGAACCCGCCGACCAGCACGGACGTGATCATGGCGATCCCGATCATCACGAGCGAGGACAGGTCCCGCAGCTTGCCGAGGAAGAAGTTGAGCGGCGGCTGGGTGGTCATGTAGATCTCGCGGAGCGCCCCGCGCAGGGCGTCCAGCGCGCCGAGCCCGGCGTAGAGCAGGCCGAGCAGGCCGATGAGGCCGGCGGTCGCCTTGGCCTCGGCGATGGCCTTGAGGTTGAGCTGGTCGGCGATGCCGGGCAGCCGCTCGGTGATGGCGGCCTCCAGGGCCTGCCTGGTGGTCTCGCTGGTGGCCACCATGTAGCCCAGCACCGCGTACGCGAGCGCCACCAGCGGGAAGAACGACAGGAAAGCGAAGTAGGTGACCGCGCCCGCCAGCCGGTCGCCGTTCTGGCCCTGGTAGCGCTGCACGCCGCGGATGAGGTGGTCGAGCGAGAGCCTGCGCACCCGCCATCGGTCGACCGTCCGGCGCCCCCAGGCCCGGACCGCCTCGACGCGCCGCCACAGACTCGCCATTCCACGCCCTCCCGGCCTCACCAGGTCACGGTGGAGCAACTGCCCAGCCCGGCGCGCCGCACGCCCGCCGACCGGCGAGCCTACAGGCACATCGCCCGTCAGAGGCCGTGGCGGGCGGCCCAGGCGGCGATCGCGGCGGCGATCTCGCCCGGCCGGTCCTCGGTGGCGTGGTGCCCGGCCGGGCCGAGGTGCAGGGTCTCCAGCGCCGCGACGTTGTCCGCGCACCATTGCGCCACCTGCGGGGTGATCAGCAGCGTCGGCGAGGAGTCGAAGGTGAGCAGCAGCTTGGGCACCTCGCCCGAGGCCCCCAGCCACTTGCCGAAGAAGGTCACCCGCTCGGCCACGTCGGCCGGCTCCCCGTCGAGCGGCAGCGAGCGCGCCCACTCCAGCAGCGGCCGGCGGCTCTCGCGCGTCGGGTAGGGCTCCAGGTAGGGCCGCAGGTCCTCCTCGCCCAAGAGCGTCAGCACCCCGCCGGTGTAGGCGGAGCGGATGAGGAAGTCGCCGTCGAGCACCAGCTTCTCGCCCTCGGGGCCGCGGATGGTCTCGGCCCGGCGGCGCGGGCCCTCGCCCAGCTCGTCCAGGCTCGTCCCGCGGACGACCGCCTCCATGAGCGCCACGCCCCGCACCCGTTCCGGATGCCGGGCCGCCCAGTCGCAGGCGAGCGCGCCGCCCCAGTCGTGGCCGACCAGCACCACGTCCTCCAGGCCGAGCGCGTCGAACCAGGCGTCCAGGTAGCGGGCGTGGTCGCCGAAGCGGTACGGCAGGTCGGGCTTGCCCGAGCGGCCCATGCCGATGAGGTCGGGGGCGAGCAGGCGGCGTCCCGGCGGCCCGCAAGTGGCACTACGCCGCGCTCGTGGCGCTGCGCGAGGGCGGGCCCGTCAGCCAGGCCGAGCTGAGCCGGCGCACCGGCATCTACCGCAGCGACCTGGTCGCGGTCATCAACGAGCTGGCCGGGCGCGGCCACGTCGAACGCTCCCCCGATCCCGCCGACCGCCGCCGCAACGTCATCCGGCTCACCACGCGGGGCGAGGAGCACCTCGCCCGGCTCCAGGAGGTCGTCGCCTCCCTCCAGGACGAGTTGCTGGCCCCGCTCACACCCGCCGAACGCGAGCAGTTTTCGGACCTATTGACCCGCGTCCACCAGCACCATGCGCGCCGCTGAACACGAACCACTTTCACCTTTCTGACCTGCGGAGACACCGAACGCCCCTCACCTTTTTCGGCTGTGCCGAAACCACTCACAGGCGGGGTCCTGGAGCCCTAGCCTGTGGGCAGTTGCGACAGAGCCAGGAGGCGCCACGTCCCATGACCGAGATCACGACCGGTCAGATGGTCCGGCTACAGCGCGAGCGCAGGGGCATGAGCACCACCGCGCTGGCCACCCAGTCCGGATGCACCCCCAGACACATCGAACTCATCGAACACGGCAAACGCACCCCCTCGCTCCCCCTCCTGCGCGAGATCGCCAAGGTGCTCGGCGTACGGACCGCGGTGCTGCTCGGCGAGACGCCCCGCGACTCGCACGAGCCCAGCCGGCCGCAGATCAGCCACATCGAGCGGGCCATGTTCACCTGCCGGCCCCTCGCGCCCGACCTCGAACCGCCGGACGCCGACCAGCTCTCCGAACGGGTCGCGGCGGCCCGCAGCGCCTGGTTCACCTCGGCCAGGCGCTACTCGATCCTCATGGCGGCGCTGCCGTCCCTGGTCACCGACGCCGAGAGCCTGGCCGCCGAGCGCACGCCGCGCGCCCGCAGCGTCGCCACGGACGCGTACATGCTGGCCAGGGGCGTGCTCAAGCACCTGCAGCGGGTGGACCTCGCGCACCTCGCGGCCGACCGGGCCATGCGCCTCGCCGAGGAGTCCGAGGACCCGCTGACGATCGCGTGGGCGTACTGGAACCTCGGGCAGTCGATGTTGTCGGACGACATGCACCAGATCGCCTACGACGTCGCCCGGCAGGGCATCGAGCTGCTCGAACCGCACGTGCCCGACGGCGACGAGCGGCACCTCAAGGCGCTCGGCGCGCTGCACCTGCTGGCCGCCATCGGCGAGTCCCGCTCGGGCGACGACGACCGGGCGCGCGAGCGCCTGCGCGGCACCGCGAGCCGGCTCGCCGAGCGCGTACGCGACCACTCCGACGTCTACGACCTCGCCTTCTTCGGCCCCACGAACGTCGCCATCCACCTCGCCAGCATCGAGAACGACGCCGGCCGCCCCGAGGACGTGCTGCGCATCGCCGACGACATCGACCTCACCGCGACCCCGTCCATCGAGCGGCGCACCACCCATCTCGGGGAGGTCGCCCGCGCCTGCGAGGACCTCGGCGACGACGCCGCCAGCCTGCTGCACCTGCTGCGCATCGAGCGCGAGTCCCCCGAGGAGCTGGACCACAAGCTGCTGCTCAGGGAGATGGTCCGGGCGCTGGCACGGCGGGCCAGGCCGTCGTGGGCGCCGGAGGTCCGCCGGCTCGCCGAGCGCCACGGCATCCAGAGCTGATCGGCCCCGGCCGAACTCTCAGTTCGGTCCCGGCGAACCCGGAGTTCTTTCGCCCGAGTTCGTCACGGACCGGCGTCCCGGTGCCACGCTGCGTTCATGACCACAGCGCCGAGTGCCGACCTCGTCATGGAACGACTGCTTGAGGAAGCCGCACGGGAGTTCCCCGGCTGGGCGTTCGAACGACACCATGCCGGCTGGACCGCCGCCCGCGACGACCTCCGGCTCACCAGGCCGAGCCTGGCCGCCCTCCGCGCGCTCCTGCGCGTGCACCGGGAGGCCAGGGAAGGCTGACGTCAGGGGGTGCGCCCCGAGCCCGCCGCGATCCGTCCGGCCACCGCGTCGAGCACCAGGCCGAGGCCGAGGGCGAAGCGGTCCAGGGCCCGCTGCAACGTGTACGGCAGCGCGGTGTCCGACACCCCGAACGCCCCGGCCTCCTCCAGCGCGGCGAGCAGCGGGAACCGCCCGTTCATGCGCTCCTCCAGGAACGGCACCCGCCGCTCCCACCACTCGTCGTCGCTGCTGCCGGTCTGCGCGGGCGCCTGCTCGGCCTCGACCACGGCCGCGGCCGCGCCCCGCGTGTACGAGTCCACCGCCGCCACACAGCCCACCACGTCGGCCGCGGCCAGCCCGTGCCCGTGCAGCAGCGCCAGCGTGGCCTCGTAACGGGCGAGGACGTGGGGGCCGAAGACGGTGCGCGAGGTGGACACCTGCAGCAGCCACGGGTGGGCCCGGTAGGCGGCCAGGTCGGCCTCGGCGACGCCGCGCAGCCCGGCCCGCCAGCCCGAGGTGGCGTCGGGCAGCGGCTGCCCGCCCACCACCCGGTCGACCATCAGCTCCAGCAGCTCGGCCTTGCCCGGCACGTACGTGTAGAGCGACGCCGTGCCGATCCCGAGCTCCTGGGCCAGCGCCCGCATGGACAGCGCGCCCGGCCCGGCCCGGTCGGCCGCCGCGACGGCGGCGCCCACGACGGCGGCCAGCTCCAGCCGCTGCCGGGGCCCGCGCCGGGGGGCCGGGAGCCCGTCCCAGAGCAGGGCCATGGTCCGTGCGGGGTCGCCCCGGCCCGCGTACTCCATGACAGGGGCCTCCTTAACTCCGAACACTGTACGATATTTTCATGTTCGAGACCGTCATCCCCCTCCTGCCCTGCCGGCAGCTCGACGACGTCCTGCCCTTCTACCGCGCGCTCGGCTTCGACGTCACCTACCGCCAGGAGCGCCCCAACCCGTACGCCGCCGTCCGCCGGGGCGGCGTCGAACTGCACTTCTTCGGCGTGCCCGGGTTCGACCCCGAGCAGTCCATGGGCAGCGTGGTCGTGGTGGTGCCGGACACGGGGGCGCTGCACGCGGCGTTCGCGGCGGGGCTGCGGGCGGCGTTCGGCAAGGTGCCGGTGTCCGGGATCCCGAGGATGACCCGGCCACGGCGCGTGCAGGGCACGTCGGGCGGGTTCGTCGTGGTGGACCCCGGCGGCAACTGGGTGCGGATCAGCCGCCGCAAGGAGGACGCCGGCGAGCCGGACCCGGCCGAGGGACGGCTCGCGCGGGTGATCGCCGCCGCCGCCCGCCAGGCCGACGCGCGCGGCGACGTGGCGGCGGGCGTCAAGGTGCTGGAGACGGGCCTCGCCAGGCACACGGCGGCGCCGCCCGCGCAACGGCTGCCCGCCCTGGTCTACCTGGCCGAGCTGCGGCTGCGCGCCGGCGACCGGGACGCGGCGGCGGCGCTGCTCGCCGAGACCGCCGCACTGGAGCTGACGGAGGCCGAGCGCGAGGCCCTGGCCGACGACCTCGCGGCCGCCACGGACCTCGCGGGCCGCCTCGGCCCCTGAGCCCCGGGTCAGAGCTTGGGCAGGAAGCCGACCCGGTCGCGGACCTGCTCCATGGTCTGCCGGGCGACCGCCCCCGCGCGCTCGGCGCCGACCGCGAGCATGCGGTCGAGCTCCGCCTCGTTGGACAGCAGCTTCTCGACGCGCTCGCGGATCGGCGTGAACGTCTCGACGACGGCCTCGGCGACCTCCTTCTTGAACGTGCCGTAGCCCTGCCCGGCGTAGCGGGCGACCAGGTCGGGGATCGGCGTGCCGGTCAGCGCCGACTGGATGCGCAGCAGGTTGGAGATGCCCGGCTTGTTCTCCTCGTCGAACAGGACCTCGGTGCCGGTGTCGGTGACCGCCCGCATGACCTTCTTGCGCAGCGGCCCCGGCTGCTCCAGGACGTCGAGGATGCCCGCCGGGCTGGAGGACGACTTCGACATCTTCGCCGTCGGGTCCTGGAGGTCGGTGATCTTCTCGACCTCCTTCAGGATGTAGGGCTCGGGCAGCGTGAAGGTGTCGCCGAAACGGTGGTTGAAGCGCTGACCGAGGTCGCGGGTCAGCTCCAGGTGCTGCTTCTGGTCGGCGCCCACCGGCACCTTGTCGGCCTGGTAGATGAGGATGTCGGCGGCCTGGAGGATGGGGTAGGTGAACAGCCCCACGCTGGCCGCGCTCTCGCCGAACTTGGCGGACTTGTCCTTGAACTGCGTCATCCTGCCCGCCTCCCCCATGCCGGTGAGGCAGATCAGGATCCAGGCGAGCTCGGTGTGCTCACGCACGTGCGACTGCACGAAGACGGTGGCCTGCTCGGGGTCGAGGCCCGCGGCGAAGAGCTGCGCGGCGGCCACGCGGCTGCGCCGGCGCAGCGCGGCGGGCTCGGTCGGCACGGTGATCGCGTGGAGGTCGACCACACAGTAGAAGGCGTCGTGGGTCTCCTGCATGGTGACCCACTGACGGACCGCACCCAGGTAGTTGCCCAGGTGGAAGGAGTCCGCGGTGGGCTGGATGCCGGAGAGAACACGAGGTCTGGCCATAGCAGGCAATTGTGTCAGGAATCCTGGTCGGGGGGCGACTCAACGGCCGGACGGCGTTTCACCCGCACCCTGGCGATCCGCCGCCCGTCCAGCTCGATGACCTCCAGGTCGAAGCCGGCCACCTCGACCCGCTCGCCGAGCGCCGCCACGTGGCCCAGCATCGCCATGACGAAGCCGCCCAGCGTCTCGTACGGGCCGTCGGGCAGCCTGATGCCGGTCTCGACGGCGAAGTCGTTGAGGTTGGTCAGGCCGTCGATCTCGATCTCGCCGGCGGGCAGGACGACCACGTCCTCCTCGATGTCGTACTCGTCCCTGATGTCGCCGATCAGCTCCTCGACCAGGTCCTCCAAGGTGATGATGCCGGCGGTGCCGCCGTACTCGTCGACCACGATGGCGAGGTGCTGGCCCTCGTCGCGCATCTCGTTGAGGGTGCTGAGCAGGCGCTTGGAGGCGGGCACGAACTTGGCGGGGCGGATCGGCACGAGCGCGCTGACCGGCTCGTCGCGCCCGGACAGCTCGGGGTCGAGCAGGTCGCGTACGTGCACGAAGCCGATGATCTCGTCGTAGGAGGTGCGGTAGACGGGGAAGCGGGAGTGCGGCAGCCGGGCGGCGATGGCGGCGGCCTCGGCGAGCGGCGTGTCGGCCTCCATGAACTCGACCTCGGTGCGCGGCAGCATCACCTCCCTGAGCTGCCGCTTGCCGGCGGCGAAGACCTCGCCGATGAGCTTGCGCTCGTCGGGGGTCAGGTCGTGGTGGCCGACCACCATGTCGCGCAGTTCCTCGGTGGTGACCTCCTCGCGGTCGGCCTCCGGGTTGCCGCCGAGCAGCCGTACCACGACGTCGGTGGACTTGGAGAGCATCCAGATGATCGGCCGCGACAGGCGGGCGACCCAGTCGAGGAACGGGGCCACGAACAGCGAGAGCCCTTCGGCCCGCTGGAGCGCCAGACGTTTGGGCGCCAGCTCACCGAGCACGAGTGAGACGTACGAGATGGCCAGCGTGACCAGCACCAGCCCGAGCACCGGGGCGACGCCCTCGGGCACGCCCCAGCCCTGCAGCACGGGGGTGAGCTGCGCGCCCAGCCGGTCGGCGCCGAACGCGGCCGACAGCATGGTGGCCACCGTGACGCCGATCTGGACGGCGGAGAGGAACCGGTTGGGGTCGCGGGCGAGCTTGGCCACGCGCTCGCCCCTGCGGCCGCGGTCGGACAGCTTGCGGATCTGGCTCTCCCGCAGCGAGACCATCGCGATCTCGGCGGCGGCGAAGAAGCCCCCGATCAGGACGAAGAGCAGGACCAGGGCGACGTTGGCCGCGACGGTGTCAAACATGGTGGTTGGCAGCGTATACGGGTGCTTTCCCGCGTATGCTGAACGGCAAGCCTTACAAAATCAAACATATTTGAACAGGAGTCCACATGAGATTGCTGGTCACCGGCGGGGCGGGATACGTCGGCAGCGTCGTCGCGGCCCAGCTCGTGGAGGCGGGGCACGAGGTGACCGTGCTCGACGACCTGTCGACCGGGCATGAGGACGCGGTGCCGGAGGGCGCCAGGTTCGTCCGCGCCGACATCGCCCAGCCCGGTGACGCGCTGGACGGTGTGGACGCGGTGCTCCACTTCGCGGCCAAGTCGCTGGTCGGCGAGTCGGTGGAGAAGCCCGGCCTCTACTGGGCGAACAACCTGGGCGGCACCCTCGCGCTGCTGGAGGCCATGCGGGACAAGGGGGTCGGCCGGATCGTGTTCTCCTCGACGGCGGCGACGTACGGTGAGCCGGAGCGCGCGCCGATCGAGGAGAGCGACCCGACGCGCCCGACCAACCCCTACGGCGCCTCCAAGCTCGCCGTGGACACGGCGCTGAGCGCCTTCGCCGGAGTCCGCGGCCTGGCCGCCGTGAGCCTGCGCTACTTCAACGTGGCCGGGGCCTACGGCCGCTTCCGCGAGCGCCACGCGGTCGAGACCCACCTCATCCCGAACGTGCTGAAGGTCGCCACCGGCGAGCGCGACTCGATCAACGTCTTCGGCACCGACTACCCGACCCAGGACGGCACGTGCGTCCGCGACTACGTCCATGTCGCCGACCTGGCGCGGGCGCACCTGCTGGCGCTGGAGGCGCTCACGCCCGGCGAGCACAAGATCTACAACCTGGGCAGCGGCTCCGGCTTCAGCGTGCGTGAGGTGATCTCGGTCTGCCGCGAGGTCACCGGGCACGAGATCCCCACGGCCTTCGGCGAGCGGCGGCCCGGCGATCCCGCCGTGCTGGTCGCCTCGTCCGCGAAGATCCAGCGCGAGCTGGGGTGGAAGGCCGCCCGGCCGTCGCTGCACGACATCGTCTCGGACGCCTGGGAGGCGCTTTCCGGCAAATGAGCCCTACGGCGGCGGCATATGTGCTGTAGTACCGAAACGTGAAGAGCATTTCACCAAGGGTCACGAAACCGATCTTTGGCGCTCTCATCGTGGCAGGCAGCCTGCTCGCCGCCGCAGGAGTGGTGTTCGCCACCCCGGACGCGGCCCATACCGGTCCGCAGGCGACCTGTCCCGCACAGAGCGACGGCCCGGACGGCGAGTGAGCCGGGCGACACGGGACGGCGAATGAGCCGGGCGACACGGACGCCCCCCGCCGATCGTCGGCGAGGGGCGTCCGGCACGGGCGGGTCGGCTCAGATGAGGCCGAGCTCCTTGACCGCGGTGCGCTCCTCCTCCAGCTCGCGCACGCTGGCGTCGATGCGCTCGCGGGAGAAGGCGTCGATCTCCAGGCCCTGGATGATCTCGAAACGCCCGCCGGCGGCGCGGACGGGGAACGACGAGATGAGGCCCTCGGGCACGCCGTACGAGCCGTCGGAGACGACCGCGGCGGAGGTCCACTCGGTGCCGTTGACCCAGTCGTACACGTGGTCGATGGCGGCGTTGGCGGCCGAGGCGGCCGAGGAGGCGCCGCGGGCCTCGATGATGGCCGCGCCGCGCTTGGCGACGGTCGGGATGAAGGTGTCCTTCAGCCACTCGTGGTCGACCTGCTCGGCCGCGACCTTGCCGCCGACCTCGGCGTGGAACAGGTCGGGGTACTGGGTGGCGGAGTGGTTGCCCCAGATCGTCATCTTCTTGATCTCGGTGACCGGCACCTGGAGCTTGGCCGCGAGCTGCGAGAGCGCGCGGTTGTGGTCGAGCCGGGTCATCGCGGTGAAGCGCTCGGCCGGCACGTCGGGAGCGTGCTGCTGCGCGATGAGGGCGTTGGTGTTGGCCGGGTTGCCCACGACCAGGACCCGGATGTCGTCGGCGGCGTGGTCGTTGATGGCCTTGCCCTGCGGGCCGAAGATGCCGCCGTTCGCGCCGAGCAGGTCGCCGCGCTCCATGCCGGCCTTGCGCGGCATGGCTCCGACGAGCAGCGCCACGTTGGCGCCGTCGAACGCGACGTCGGGGCTGTCGGTGATCTCGATGCCGGACAGCAACGGGAACGCGCAGTCGTCCAGCTCCATCGCGGTGCCCTCGGCGGCCTTCACGGCGGCCGGGATCTCCAGCAGGCTGAGCTTGACCGGCACGTCGGCGCCGAGAAGCTGACCCGAAGCGATGCGGAACAGCAGTGCGTAGCCGATCTGGCCGGCGGCTCCGGTGACGGTCACCTTGACGGGCGCAGTGGCTGACGACGCCATGGCCTTTCCCCTAACTCGCAGCAGAATGTCGGACGTTGGGGATGTTACCCGCTCGTCATCCGCAGGTTTCCATCGCGGGTTGCCGTAGCTCGGGTTTGAAGTCGACCTTGCCGAAATACTGGTCGACGAGTCCCTTCATGGCGCCGCTGCGGTAGAGGTCGGCGATGATGCCGTTGACCGCCTTGCAGGTGGCCGCGTCGCCGGGGCGGATGCCGACGCCGTAGCGCTCGTTGCTGAGCTTGGCGCCGAGGATCTTGTAGCGCAGCGGCTCGCGGTTGGCGAAGCCGGCCAGGATCACGTCCTCGCCGGGGACCGCGTCGACCTTGCCGGTGCGCAGGAAGTCCATGCACTCGGCGTAGTTGCTCGCGAGCACGGGCTTGACCTTCACGCGGTCCTGTACCTCGCCGACGGACGGGCTGCTGGGGGCGCAGACCCGCTTGCCCGCCAGGTCGCCGAGCTTGTCGACGCCGCCGCCCGCGCGGACGAGCACGTCGCGGTGCGCCAGGTAGTAGGGGCCGGCGAACGGGCTGTGGCCGTCGATCACGTACGTCGCCACGACCAGGTCGAGCGTGCCCTGCGCCAGCCCGGCGGGCCGGTCGTCCCTGCTGACCCGGACGAACTCCGTCTCCTTGGCCCCGAGCCCGGTCGCGATGCGCCGGGCGAGGTCGATGTCGAAGCCCTCGAACGCCTCGCCGTTCTGCAGCCCGACGCCGGGCAGGTCGCCCTTGACGCCGATGACGATCTTGCCGGTGGTGGCCACCTTGTCCACCACGGAGGCGTACGACGGCTCCCCGGCCTTCGTCGGCTCGACGCCCTGCTCGCGGAAGGCAAGGGGCCAGCCGTTCATCGCGGCGACCATCGCGGCACCGGCGACCAGCACGAGCACGCCGGCGAAGGCCGCCCACAGCCGCCATCGGGAACGCCGGCGCGCGGGCGCCGACGACGGCTCGGTGGGCGCGGGGTAGGACGGCTGCCCGGCCTCGCCCGGCCCGCCGGCCACGTCTCCGGCCCGCGGCACGGGCGGGGTGGTCGGCGCCGCCGCCTGCCCCTCGTGCGTCCGCCCGCCTGCGGCGCCGCCGTGCCCCTGACCGGTGACGCCGGCATGCCCCTGGCCGGCGTCACCGTGCTGCCCCTGGCCGGTGGCGCCGTGCGGCTCCTGGGTGGGCGGGCCGTGCTCGGCCGGCACCAGGGACCCCGCGCCCCTGCGGGCGGGCAGGTCGGTGACGGACCTGGCGTTGACCCGGCTGAACGGCGTGGTGTCGTCGCCCGCGACCTGCACGCCGCGCGTGAGCACGGCGGTGGAGGCCCCCACGCCGGTGGACTGCCCGAGCAGCCGCAGCAGGATCTGGTCGGCGGAGGGCCGCTCGGCGGGCGCCTTGGCCAGCGCCCCGGCCACCACGCCACGCAGCGGCTCCGGCAGCATGGCGACGTCGACCTCGTGGTTGAGGATCCGGTTGAGCACGGTCGCGATGGACTTGCCCTCGAAGACCGCCTGTCCGGTCGCGGCGAAGGCGATCGTCGCCCCCCACGAGAAGACGTCGGTGTAGGGGCCGACGTCGTCGCCGGCGATCTGCTCGGGGGCCATGTAGGCGGGCGTGCCGATGGCCCGGCTGGTGATCGTGCCGGTGGAGTCGATGATGCGGGCGATGCCGAAGTCGACCACGCGCGGCCCGTCGGCGGCGATCAGCACGTTGTCGGGCTTGAAGTCGCGGTGGACGATCTGGGCGTGGTGGATGGCGGTGAGCGCGGTGGCGGTGCCGATCGCGAGCCGGTCGAGCGGGGTGCCGCTCAGCGGCCCGTCGGTCTCGATCAGCTCCCTGAGCGAGCGGCCCTCGATGTACTCGCTCGCGATGTACGGCGTGTCGCCGTCGAGGTCGGCCTCGATCACCCGCGCCGTGCAGAACGACGCCACCCGCTGCGCCGCCTTGAGCTCGCGGGCGAAGCGGGAGCGGGCGATGGTGTCGCCGGAGAATTTAATGTGCAGCAACTTGATGGCGGCGCGCTCACCCTCGTCATTGACACCGAGGTAAACGATGCCCTGACCGCCTTCGCCGATGCGTCCGGAGAGCCGGAATGATCCCAGGTGCGGGGGATCACCGGCCACCAGTGGCGCGATCTGCGGCATTCGTCTGTCCCCACGTTTACTCGATCCCAACGAGGCAAACTTTACGACGCTCAGCTACTTCACAGGGATCCGTTAACCGTTCGTGACGTCACGGTTCGCCACACTTTGTCACGAAAACCAGCAATTTGCCGACTAACACAGGCCCTTGCGCGGGCGCGACTCGGCGGAGAGGCTCGAGATCATGAACCGTCCCTACGACATCGTGCTCTTCGGCGCGAGCGGCTTCACCGGCGCGCTGACCGCCGCCTACCTCGCCGCCGCCGCTCCGCCCGGCACGCGATGGGCGCTGGCCGGCCGCGATCCCGCCAAGCTCGAACGGCTCGGGATCGACGTGCCGATCCTGAAGGCCGACGCGGCCGACCGGGCCGCGCTCGCCGACCTGGCCGCCGGCACCAGGGTCCTCGCCACCACGGTCGGCCCGTACATCGTCCACGGCGAGCCGCTGGTGGCCGCCTGCGCCGAGGCCGGCACCCACTACCTCGACCTGACCGGCGAGCCCGAGTTCGTCGACCGGACCTA
Organism: Nonomuraea sp. LP-02; assembly: GCF_036289125.1. Taxonomy (NCBI): domain Bacteria; kingdom Bacillati; phylum Actinomycetota; class Actinomycetes; order Streptosporangiales; family Streptosporangiaceae; genus Nonomuraea; species Nonomuraea sp. LP-02. Next base: position 5,384,048 of record NZ_JAXCLK010000001.1, read on the forward strand.
CCTGCGCCACCACGACCTGGCCGCCCGCACCGGCGCCAAGCTCGTGCACGCCTGCGGCTTCGACTCGATCCCGTGGGACCTCGGCGTGCTCCGCACCGTCGGCCTGCTGCCCGAGAACGTCCCGCTCACCGTCAGCGGCTTCCTGCGGGTGAACGGCCGGCCGTCAGGCGGCACGCTGTCGACCGTCCTCACCATCGCGGGCCGGGCCCGCCAGGCCGCCGAGGCGGCCGCACAGCGCCGCGCGGCCGAGCCCCGCCCCAAGGGCCGCAGGATCAGCTCCAGGGCGGGCGGGGTGCGCTACGTGGGCGGCTGGGCGCTGCCGATGCCCACCCTCGACCCGATGATCGTGGGCCGCTCGGCCCGGCTGCTCGACCGCTACGGCCCCGACTTCACCTACCGCCAGCACTTCGCGGTCCGCACGCTCCCCCGCGCCCTCGCGGCGGCGGCGGGCGCGGGGGCGCTCGCGGTGGCCGCGGCGCTCCCGCCTGCCCGCGACCTGCTCCGCGCCCGCCTGCGGCCCGGCCAGGGCCCGTCGCCTGAGCAGCGGGCGAAGAGCTGGTTCCGGGTCACGTTCCTGGGCGAGGGCGGCGGCGAGCGGGTGATCACCGAGGTCGCGGGCGGCGACCCCGGTTACGACGAGACGGCCAAGATGCTCGGCGAGTCGGCGCTGTGCCTGGCCTTCGACGACCTGCCGGAGCGGGCGGGCCAGCTCACCACCGCCTCGGCGATGGGCCAGGCGCTGATCGACCGGCTGGTGCGCGCGGGCATCTCGTTCACCACCCGCGGATGAGCGTCAGTAGGGCCCCGTCAGTACGGCAGGGCCCAGGTGGTGAACGTCTTGCGCAGGTACGGGTTCTTGAACTTCGGATACGCGACCGTCCGCGGGTCGCCGTCCGAGACGTAACGCATGTCCGGATTCTTGTTGAACCAGTCCAGCCACGCCTCCGAGCAGAACTGGGAGCAGTCGCCCTTCTTCTCCATGACCTTGATCCGCGGGATCCCGGCCGGCTCGAACGCCTTGCTGAACGGCGCCGCCGAGGGCGTGTACCCGGCCAGGAACGCGCCGTCGTGGTGGTAGCCCGGGCCGTGCAGCGCCCAGTTCTTGTTCTTCGGCTGGTTGCCGTACGGCAGCGCGATCGTCGTGGGCTTGACGCCCGACAGCGACGTGATCAGCTTGCCGATCGTGCCGATCTGCTCCTCGACCTCCTTCTGCGAACGGCCGCGCAGGTTGAGGTGGTCGCGGGTGTGGTTGCCGAGGTCGAAGCCGTTGTCCTTGAGCCACTGCAGCGTCTGGGCCTGCTCCTCGCGCACGGTCTTGCCGAACATGTCGCGGGTGATGTACATGGTGGCGACCGGGCGGAAGCCCGGGTGCTTGGCCGCCACCTCCTTGAGAATCGCCACGGCCGTGTCCTTCTGAGGGACGCCCACCTCGTTGAGCGTGAGCTGCGAGGGCGAGGAGTCGTCGAAGGTCAGGACCACCGGGTGCTTGCCGGCCGGGATGTCGATCTTGCCGGCCACCATCTCGGCGGCCGTGATCGGCACGTAGTCCTCCTTGATCAGCCGTTCCAGGTCCGCGCGGAACTGCGCGGGCGAGCGGTCGTCGGTCGAGCCTGGTTTCTCCACGATGCGGTGGAACATCAGGACCGGGATCTGGCCCAGCTCGTTGGCCTTGACCGCGGCGGCGCGCTGGACCTTGGCGGCCTTGCTCGCCTTGGCCTTCGCTGCCGCGTCGGCCTTGCTGTCCGCCATCTTGACGGTGTCGGCGGGCTGCGAGTCGCACCCCGTCGTCAGGATCGTCGCGGCGGCGAGCACCCCCAATCCCCCCAGAAAACGCAGTCGCATTCGAACCCCCCGAGACGCGCACGACTGTTACGAGGGGGCTCTTACCCAGGTGATCAACTGTGCCACGCCGGGTGACCGTCAAGACTGGGCAAGGCCGGACGGCGAGGGGCGCCCGTACCGGCTGACAACATGCGAAACGGCCTCCGCCCGGCGGCACGCCGCGGGGTGGAGGCCGTTCCGTCTCGGGGTGGCCGTCAGGCCATCTTCTTCTTCAGGTTCTCGTCCAGCGCGCCCAGGAAGTCCTGGGTGGTCAGCCACGCGGCGTCGCCGCCGACCAGCAGCGCCAGGTCCTTGGTCATCTGGCCGCCCTCGACCGTCTCGACGCAGACCTGCTCCAGCGTGTTCGCGAACTCGGTGACGGCGGGGGTGTTGTCCAGCTTGCCGCGGTGGGCCAGGCCACGCGTCCACGCGAAGATCGAGGCGATCGGGTTGGTGGAGGTCGGCTTGCCCTGCTGGTGCTGGCGGTAGTGGCGGGTCACCGTGCCGTGCGCGGCCTCGGCCTCGACCGTGCGGCCGTCGGGGGTCATCAGCACCGAGGTCATCAGGCCGAGCGAGCCGAAGCCCTGCGCGACCGTGTCGGACTGCACGTCGCCGTCGTAGTTCTTGGCCGCCCAGACATAGCCGCCCTCCCACTTGAGCGCCGCGGCGACCATGTCGTCGATGAGGCGGTGCTCGTAGGTCAGGCCGGCCTTCTCGAAGTCGGTCTTGAACTCGGCCTCGTAGACCTCGGCGAAGATGTCCTTGAAGCGGCCGTCGTAGGCCTTGAGGATGGTGTTCTTCGTCGACAGGTAGACGGGGTAGTTGCGCGCCAGGCCGTAACGCATGGAGGCGCGGGCGAAGTCGCGGATCGACTCGTCCAGGTTGTACATCGCCATCGCGACGCCGGCGCCCGGGAAGTCGTACACGTCGAGCTCGATCGGCTCGGAGCCGTCCTTCGGCGTGTACGTCAGCGTCAGCGTGCCCTCGCCCGGGATCTTCAGGTCCGTCGCGCGGTACTGGTCGCCGAAGGCGTGACGGCCGACCACGATCGGCTTGGTCCAGCCCGGCACCAGCCGCGGCACGTTCGACATGATGATCGGCTCGCGGAAGATGACGCCGCCGAGGATGTTGCGGATGGTCCCGTTGGGGGACTTCCACATCTTCTTGAGACCGAACTCCTCGACCCGCGCCTCGTCCGGGGTGATGGTGGCGCACTTCACGCCGACGCCGTACTTCTTGATGGCGTTGGCGGCGTCGATGGTGACCTGGTCGTCCGTCGCGTCTCGGTGTTCGATGCCGAGGTCGTAGTACTTCAGGTCGACGTCGAGGTAGGGAAGGATCAGCTGGTCCTTGATGAACTGCCAGATGATCCGGGTCATCTCGTCGCCGTCAAGCTCGACGACGGGACCCTCCACCTTGATCTTGGGCATGCGAATGGTTCCCCTTCGATGAAATGATGCGTTGAGGCTATCGGACGGCCAGCTCATCGGGCGAAAAGGGACAGGATCATCGCCTTCAGCTGATCGTCGTCCAGCAGCAACGAGGTCAGGACCAGCACGAAGCCGAAGACGGCCAGCGTGGTGACGTCGGTCCTCCTGCTCCTGATCGCGAGTTGGCCGGCATAGCCGGCGAACCGCAGCGCGGCGGCGACCATGATCACGGCCCCGAGCGCGAACCCGCCCCAGCGCGGGTCCACCAGGAAGGTCACGGACACCCCGACGGCCGCACCCGCCAGCACAAGCGGGTACGGCCCCCAGCTCTCACGTTCGTTGGCGCTCAACGTTCGTCTATCGGCTTCCATTTCTGGTCGGTCTCACCGATGTACTCGCTGTCCGGGCGGATGAGGCGGTTGTCGGCGTGCTGCTCGATGACGTGTGCCGTCCAGCCGGACATGCGGCTGATCGAGAAGACCGGGGTGAACAGGTCGGTCGGGATGCCAAGGTAGTGGTAGACCGAGGCGGCGTAGAAGTCGACATTCGGATAGAGCCCCTTGGCCTCGAAGACGACCTCCTCCATCTCCTTGGACATCCGGTAGTACGTGTCGTCGCCGGCGGCCTCGGCCAGCTCGGCGGACATCCTGCGCAGGTGCGTGGCGCGCGGGTCCTCGGTCTTGTAGACGCGGTGCCCGAAGCCCATGATCTTCTCGCCGGCGGCGAGCCTGTCGCGTACGGCCTGCGCCACGCCGTCGGCCGGGATCGACTCCAGCGTCTTCATGACCTGCTCGTTCGCGCCGCCGTGCAGCGGGCCCTTGAGGGTGCCGATGGCGGCGACGATGGCGGAGTGCATGTCCGAGAGCGTCGCGGCGCACACCCGGGCGGCGAACGTGGAGGCGTTCATGGTGTGGTCGGCGTGCAGCACCAGGCACTCGTCGAAGATCTCGACCTGGCGCGGTTCGGGGCGGCGCCCGGTGACCTGGAGCAGGAAGTTGCCCGCGATGCTGAGCTCGGGGTCGGCGTCGGGGACGCCGCCCCCGGTGCGGGCGGCGTGGTAGCGCGCGACGAGCACGGGCTGCTGGGCGGTCAGGCGGGCGGCCTTGCGCAGGTTGGCCTCGGGCGCGATCGAGTCCTTGTCCGGGTCGTCGGCGGCCGACAGCGAGACCAGCGAGCGCAGCGCCTCCATGGGCGTCTGCTTCCCGGCGATCTCGGCGATGTTGGCCGCGGCCAGCGGGCCGGGCTCGCGCCCCTCCGCCAGGGACTCGGAGTATGCGGCGAGCTCGGCGCGATCGGGCAGCCTGCCGCGCTGGAGCAGGTGCGCGACCTCCTCGAACGTCGCGCGGCCGGCCAGGTCGTGGATGTCGTATCCACGATAGAAGAGACGACCGGCCTTTCCGTCAATGTCGCTCAGCGCTGTGGACGCGGCTACGACATCGGCGAGACCTTTCGTGGACTTGTCCGCCATGACTGCTTCCTCCGCTTATCTCCCTGCGAAGTCTACCCGTGAGCAGGCAAAACCGGCCGCGAAGGTCAAGACCAATTTCGCGTACGATTCTCCTTTCGGCAAAGGCGATTCCGCATCCCCTCGTTTGGGTAAGCCGGAGCTGTAGTAATAGTTACGGCGGGCTACCTGGGGAGGAACTGCCGTGGAGGGGCCGTTCATACGCATCGAGGACACCGGTGAGGTGATCCCGTTGCGCCCCGAGATCACGACGGTCGGAAGAGGCCGGGGTGTCGACATCCGGCTCACCGATCCCAGCGTGTCTCGACTCCATGCCGAGTTCGTCAGACGAGGACCCTACCTGTATGTCGTCGACCTGGGGCTGTCCAGGAACGGCACTCGGGTGAACGGCAGGCCGATCGCCCGGAGGGTCCTTGACGACGGCGACGTCGTCTCGTTCGGCGCGGCGCGGGGTCGCATCGGTGGAGTCCCCCGTGAGGACTTCACCCCCGAGGTCGAGCTGCGCAGGGCCGCGGCGCCCGAGCTGACCAGGCGCGAGGTCGACGTGCTGACCTCGCTCTGCCGGCCGGCGCTGTCGGACGAGGCGTTCGTCGCCCCCGCCACCGCGCGTGAGATCGCCGACGACCTGGTCGTGACGGAGGCCGCGGTGAAGCAGCACCTGCTGCGGCTCTACCAGAAGTTCAGGATCCCGGAGGGCACCAACCGGCGCACCCGCCTCGCCAACGAGGTCGTCGCGCTCGGACTGGTACGCCCGACCCCTGTGGTCCCCCCGCAGCGGTCATCGGGAGCCCCGGCCGAGCAGCAGCCGTCACCGGCAGGGCGCAGGGCTTCGTAGGGGAGCTCGTCGCGACCGGGGCTACGGCGAGGGGTTCCGGCAGCGTTCGGAGCCACGGCGTGGGTCGGAGCAGCGGCGAGCGCCGCGCACCGGATCCTCACGAGATCCGGTGCGGTCGCCCGCCGTGCTCGTCGCGGGTCAGAAAGTCGCGGGTCAGGATCGGGCCGGCGACGCGCGTGCGCGGAGCACGCCCGCGAAGCGCGTGGCCGCCCCGGCTTACAGGACCCTGAAACCGTTGCTGGGCTTGCTGGTCCGGTTGGCCCGGTCCACCGCCACGGCGTAGTAGTGGTCGCCGCGCTTGCCGTCAGGATCGGTCCACCGGACCTGGCGGTCACCGGGCACGACCGCGACCAGGTTGCGGGCGTCGGCGAAGGCGTCGGCGGCGGCGGGCTTGTCGAAGCGGAAGATCGCGAACAGGAACGGCTCGTCCTTGCCGGTGGCGACGGCCCGCACCTCGACGCCGCCGGGGCGGCGCAGCGCGTACGCGACCACCGGTCGGCGCGGCGGCTCACCGTCGGCCAGCCTGGGCAGCACGGGCGCGAGCGCGGGCCTCTGGTAGTGGTCCTTGACCGCGGTCGAGATCGAGCCGATCCTGTCGACCTTGACGTCGTTGGCGTTGTACCAGATGTCGCCGCTGATCTCGGGATGCTCACGGTTGAGCGTGAGGTGCCTGGACAGCTCGCCCGGCGCCTGCCACTCGGCGGCCTGCGCGGGGTCGCCCGCCTTGTACGCGGCCTGCCCGATCCACAGCAGCGTACGGGTGCCGCTCGCCACGTCCGACCACCACGGGACGAGCTTGGAGTAGTCGGCCGGCGGCTGGCCGATGTACCAGTAGAGCTGCGGCGCGATGTAGTCCAGCCAGCCCTTCTTGACCCAGCCGCGGGTGTCGGCGTGCAGGTTGTCGTAGGACTGCCCGCCGTTGGTCTCGGAGCCCAGCGGGTCGGTGCCCTTGTTGCGCCAGATGCCTGACGGGCTGATGCCCCACGCGATGTCCGGCTTGGCCTGGAGCACGCGCTGCTGCATCTCCTGGACCATGAGGTCGACGTTGTTGCGCCGCCAGGCGGCGAGGTCGGGGAAGCCGGCGCCGTACTGGGCGAAGGCGGCGCTGTCGTCGAAGGCCGTGGTGTTCGTCGGGTAGAAGTAGTCGTCGAAGTGCAGGCCGTCGATGTCGTAGCGGGTGACCGCGTCCATCATGGCGTCCTGGCAGAACTTCCTGACCTCCGGCATGCCGGGGTTGTAGTAGAGCTTGCCGCCGAACGGCACGATCCAGTCGGGGTGCTTGCGTCCGGGGTGGTCGGGGTGCAGCTTGGCCGGGTCGGCCTGCATCGACACCCGGTAGGGGTTGAACCACGCGTGGAAGGCCAGCCCGCGCTTGTGCGTCTCCTCGACGGCGAAGCCGAGGGGGTCGTAGCCGGGGTCCTGGCCCTGCTTGCCGGTCAGGTACTCCGACCACGGCTCGAACGGCGACGGCCAGAAGGCGTCGGCCGTCGGCCGGATCTGCACGAACACCGAGTTGAGCCCGCGCTGCACGGCGAGGTCCAGCCAGGCGAGATATTCGGCCTTCTGCTGGTCGGCGGTGAGCCCCTGCTTGGACGGCCAGTTGATGTTGACGACGGACGCGATCCACATGCCGCGCATCTGGTGCAGAGGGGGCACGTACGCGGCGTCGGTCTCGGCGAAAGCGGGCAGCGGCACCGCCGTGGCGGCGGCCGCGAGGGCGAGACCCTTCAGGAGAGTCCTTCTGCTCGGCATGGGGGGTGGCCTCTCGGAAGTGGTTGTATCGAAGGCGACGATGACAGAAAATTACCTTCAGATCAACAACCGTGAAGGAAAATGCCGATGAGCCGTGACCTGTACAGACTGGCGCTGGCGGTGCTGCACCCGGGGTTCGAGGGAACCTCCGCCCCCGACTGGCTGCGCCGCGCGCTGGGCGAGGGTCTCGGCGGCGTCGTGCTGTTCGCACGCAACGCCATCGACGCGCCGCTCGTCAAGGAGCTGCGCGCCGAGAACCCCGGCGTCGTCGTCGCCATCGACGAGGAGGGCGGCACCGTCACCCGGCTCGAAGTGGGCGCCGGCAGCTCCTTCCCCGGCAACCGGGCGCTGGGCGTCGTGGACGACGCCGGGCTCACCGAGCGGGTGGGCCGGCAGATCGGCCGCATGCTCGCGGAGCTGGACATCACCCTCGACTACGCGCCTTCCGCCGACGTCAACGCCAACCCCGCCAATCCGGTCATCGGGGTCCGCTCGTTCGGCCCCGATCCCGACCTGGTGGCCCGGCACACGGCGGCGTTCGTCCGGGGGATGCAGGGCGCCGGCGTGGCCGCCTGCGCCAAGCACTTCCCCGGCCACGGCGACACCGTCACCGACTCCCACCTGGCGCTTCCCACCGTGCACGCCTCCCGCGAGGAGCTGCTCGCCCGCGACCTCCCGCCGTTCCGCGCCGCGATCGACGCCGGGGTGCGGGCCGTCATGACGGGTCACCTGCTGGTGCCCGCGCTCGACGCCGACGCGCCGGCGACGCTCAGCCGGGCCGCGCTGACCGAGCTCCTGAGGGGCGAGCTCGGCTTCGACGGCATGGTCGTCACCGACGCCATCGAGATGCGGGCGGTGGCCGCGATGGCCTCACCCGGCGAGATCGCGGTGCGCGCGCTCAACGCCGGCGTCGACGCCATCTGCATCGGGGTCGTCGGCGAGGACGGGCTGCGCGAGATCCGCGACACCGTCGTGGCCGCCGTACGGGACGGCCTCCTGCCCGAGGAGCGCCTGGCCGAGGCGGCCGGGCGGGTGCGGGCGCTGTCCGACTGGTACGCCGCCCGCCCCGCCGACCGCGAGGCCGCCCGCGCCGACGTCGATCCCGGCGTCGGCCTCGCGGCCGCCCGCGCGGCGCTCACCGTGACCGGGACCGCCCGGCTCGACCGGGCGCCGCTGGTCGTCGAGGTCAACACCCGGCTCAGCCAGGCCGTGGACCCGGACACGCCGACCGGCATCACCGCCGCCCTGGCCGCGTTGCTGCCCGGCACGACCAAGATCCGCCTGGAACGCGGCGCCTCTCTGCCCGACCTCGGCGGGCGGCCTCTCGTGCTGGTGGTGCATGACGCCGCGCGGCACGCCTGGGTGCGGGACGTCGTGGACGCGGCGGTCGCGGCCCGTCCGGACGCGATCGTCGTGGACACCGGCATCCCCGGCCCGCCCGTCGGCGCCGCGCACGTCGCCACGCACGGCATCTCCCGCGTCTCCGCCCAGGCCGCGGCAGAACGGCTGACCCAATGAGCGCCGTGGAACCGGCCAGCCCCGTCGCCGCCGTACGGGCCGTGCTGCCCTCACTCACCCCGGCGGCCCAGGCCATCGCCCGCATCATCCTCGACGACCCGGGGCTGGTCGTACGGAGCACGATCACCGAGTTCAGCGCGGTGTCCGGCACCAGCGAGGCCACGATCGTACGGACCGCACGGGCCCTCGGCTTCGGCGGCTACTCGCAGATGCGCTTCGCGCTCGCCGCCGCCGTCGCGAAGGAGCCCGAGCGGCTGGTGCCCGGCGACCTCGGCCCGGACGACCCGCTGACCGACGTGATCGCCAAGGTCGCGCGGGCCGAGTCGGACGCGCTCGCCGACACCGCCGCCCAGCTCGACCCGGAGCAGCTCGGCGAGGTGGTCTCGGCCATCGCCGTCGCCCGCCGCGTGGACGTGTACGGCGTCGCCGCCTCGGGCCTGGTCGCCGCCGACATGTCGCAGAAACTGCTGCGCATCGGGCTGTCCAGCCACCCCTTCAGTGACGCCCACCTGGCTCTGACCAGCGCCGCCCTGCTCAAGGACGGTGACGTGGTGGTCGCGATCAGCTGCAGCGGGGAGACGCCCGACGTGCTGGTGCCCGCCCGCACGGCGGCCGAGGCGGGGGCGGCGGTCGTCGCGATCACCAACAACCCGCGCTCGTCGCTCGCCGAGCTGGCCGATCACACGCTGGTGTCGGCGGGGCGGGAGACGGCCTTCCGCCCCGGGGCGCTGGCCAGCCGGATCAGCCAGCTGCTGATCGTGGACTGCATCTTCGTGGGGCTGGCGCAGCGCACGTACGACCGGGCCGACGCCGCCATCCGGGCCACCCGCCAGGCGACCGACCGCTACCGCGCCCGCTGAGGAGTGACCGTGATCCCTTGACACGAGCCCGGAGAGGGGTAGCTTCCGCGATACGGGGTCGTTCGGTCGGAGAAGTCATGTGCGCAGAGCGAACACAACAGGAGCAGCCGTGCGTCGCGCTCTCGTCCTCCTCACCGCCTCGGTCGCCGCCCTGTCCACCGCCCTGTCCGCGTGCGGCGGCGCGGAGCCCGCGGCGACCGGCGGTCCTGGCCCGTCCGGGCTGACCAAGGTCAACGCCGGGGTCATCGCCATCGTCGACACCGCCCCCATCCACCTCGGCCTGGCCAAGGGCTTCTTCAAGGAGCAGGGCATCGACCTCGCCATCACCCCCGTCCAGGGCGGGGCGGCGGCCGTCACGGGCGCGGTGAGCGGCCAGTTCCAGTTCGCCTTCGCCAACGTCACCTCACTGCTGACCGCCAAGCAGCAGGGACTCGACGTCAAGGTCATCGCCAACGGCGTCTCCTCCACCGGCGAGCAGGGCAAGGACTTCAGCGCCGTCCTGGTCAGGCCCGACAGCCCCATCAGGAGCCCGAAGGACCTGGCGGGCAGGAAGATCTCGGTCAACCAGCTCAAGAACATCGGCGACACGACCGTACGCGCGTCCGTGAGGAAGGCCGGCGGTGACCCGGGCGGCATCGAGTTCGTCGAGCTGCCCTTCCCCGACGCGCCCGCGGCGCTGCAGAGCGGCCGGGTGGACGCGATCTGGGTGGTCGAGCCGTTCGTCAGCCAGGCCGTCAGTCAGGGAGCACGGCCCGTGGCCTGGAACTTCGCCGACACCGCGCCGGACCTGACCGTCGCCATGTACTTCACCACCGGCCGCACCGACCCCGCGCTGACCAAGCGGTTCGCGGCGGCCGTCAGCAAGTCGCTGGAGTACGCCGACGGGCATCCCGGCGAGGTCAGGGACGTGCTCGGGACGTACACGAAGATCGCGCCCGAGGTGATCGCGAAGATCGTGTTGCCGAAGTGGCCGGCCGAGGTCAACCGGGCCTCCGTGCAGACCGTCGCCGACCTGGCGCTGCGCGACGGGGTGCTGAAGGAGAAGGTCGACGTCGCGGCGCTCCTGCCGTGAGCCGCTTTCCTTTGAAGGCGGCGCTCGCCCGCGCGGGCCACGGGCTGGTGGGGCTCGGCGGCCTCCTGCTGCTGCTGGAGGCCGTGCCGCGGCTCGGCCTGGTGGACGAGCGGTTCCTGCCGCCCGCCTCCCGCGTCCTCGCCACGCTGGCCGCCGAACTGGGCACGCCCGAGCTGTGGGCGGCGCTCGGCGAGACCCTGCGCGGCTGGGCGCTGGGACTGGCCATCGCCTTCGCCGCCGCCGTGGTCGCCGGGGTGGTCATCGGGACCGTCCCCGGCCTGCGCGCGATGACGAACTCGACGGTCGAGTTCCTGCGCCCGATCCCGTCGGTCGCGCTGGTGCCGCTGGCCACGCTGCTGTTCGGGCCGTCGCTCGGCTCGACGCTCCTGCTGGTGGTCTACGCCGCGTTCTGGCAGGTCCTCATCCAGGTCCTGTACGGCGTCGCCGCCGTGGACCCCGTCGCCCATGACACCGCCCGCGCGTACGGGCTGTCGGCCTGGTCGCGGGTGCGGCACCTGCTGTGGCCGAGCGCGCTGCCGTACGTGATGACCGGGCTCCGGCTGGCGGCGGCGGTGGCGTTCATCCTGGCGGTCACCGCGGAGCTGGTGATCGGCAGCCCCGGCCTCGGCGCGGAGATCCAGGTGGCGCAGAGCAGCGGCGCCGTCCCGGCCGTGTACGCGCTGATCGTGCTGGCGGGGCTGGTCGGGATCGCGGTCAACGCCGCCGTACGGCTGCTCGAACGCCGGGTGCTCGCCTGGCATCCGGCCGTACGGTCGGAGGAGGCGGCGTGAGGGCCGTCCGGCTGCTGGCGCTGCCCGCGCTGCTGGTCGGCGTGTGGTGGGCGGTCAGCGGGAGCACGTTCTACCTGCCGGACCCCGTGACCGTGGGCAGGGCGTTCGCCGAGACCTGGTTCTCCGCGCGGCTGCTCGACGACGTGTTGCCGAGCGTGGGCCGGCTGCTGGCCGGCTACGCGCTGGCCGGGGTGCTCGGCGTGGCGCTCGGCGTGCCGATCGGGCTGTCGGCGCGGCTGCGCGCCACGCTGGAGCCCGTGCTGGAGTTCTTCCGCGCGATCCCGCCGCCCGTGCTGGTGCCGCTGATCATGCTGCTGGCCGGGATCGAGACGCCGATGAAGGTGCTGGTCATCGTCTCCGGCTGCGTGTGGCCGATCCTGCTGAACACCGTCGAGGGCGTGCGCGCGCTGGACGAGGTGCTGGCCGACACCTGCCGGATGTACGGCGTGCGCGGGCAGTCCCGGCTGCGCCGCTTCGTGCTGCGCGGGGCCAGCCCCCAGATCATGACCGGCCTGCGGCAGGCCCTGTCGATCGGGATCATCCTCATGGTCATCAGCGAGATGTTCGCCAGCTCCAGCGGGCTCGGGTTCACGATCGTGCTGTTCCAGCGGCAGTTCCAGATCGCCGAGATGTGGAGCGGCATCCTGCTGCTCGGCCTGCTCGGGCTCGGGCTGTCGGCCCTGTTCCGGCAGGTGGAGCGGCGGGTACTGGCGTGGTACCACGGCGGTGGGGCCGGCATGGGTTCGGCGGGCTAGGGAGGCGCGGTGGGCACCGTCAGGGAGGCCACGTTCGACGTGCTCAGGCGGCACGGGCTGACCACGATCTTCGCCAACCCCGGCTCCACCGAGGTGTCGCTGCTGACCGGGCTCCCCGACGACCTGCGCTTCGTCCTGGCCCTGCACGAGGGCTCGGTGGTCGGCATGGCGACCGGCTTCGCCCTCGGGCGCGAGGCCCCCGCCCTCGCCGTGCTGCACACCACGGCCGGGCTCGGCAACGCCGTCGGGGCCATCGCCACCGCCCGGGTCAACCGGGCGCCGCTGGTGATCCTGGTCGGGCAGCAGGACCGGCGGCACCTGGCGCTGGAGCCGTTCCTGGCCGGACGGCTCGCCGGGCTGGCCGGCGACTACCCCGTCTGGACGAACCAGCCGGTACGGCCCCAGGACGTGCCCGGAGCCGTCGCGCGGGCCTGCCACGAGGCGGTCACCGGACGCGGGCCCGCCCTGGTCGTGGTGCCGATGGACGACTGGGACGCCGCATGGGCCGAGGACGTCGTCGCCGCGCCCACGCGGGTGGTACGGCCCGCCGGCGTGGCCGACGCCGACCTCGCGCCGCTCGTGACGCTGCTGTCCGGGGCGCGCGCGCCGGCGATCGTGTCCGGGGCGGGGGCGGACTGGGAGTCCCTGGTGACGCTGGCGGAGCGGCTGGGGTGCCCGGTGTTCCAGGAGTCGTTCGGCGGGCGGGCCGGGTTCCCGCAGGACCACCCGCAGTACGCCGGGGTGCTGCCCGCCGACCGGGCGCGGCTGCGGGCGGCGCTGGGGGCGTACGACGTGGTGCTGGCGGTGGGGGCGCCGGTGTTCCGGCAGTACCCGTACGTGCCGGGGCCGCTGGTCGCGCCGGGGACGACGGTCGTGGTCATCACCGACGATCCGTCGGAGGCCCATCGGAGCGCGGCCGACCTGGCCTACCTGGCGGCCCCGTCCGCCACCTGCACCCGCCTGTCAGCCCTCCTCCTCCCCACCACCGCGCCCAACGACTCCGCGACATCGGCCGTCGAGGGTCCTGCGCCAGCTGTCGGGGCCCGTGCTTCGACGCCGGGCCGGGGGGCGGCCGGCATTGGGCTGCCCCCCTTGCCTGCCGCCGGGCGGCCGTTGCGGGCCGCGCACGTGCTGCACGAGCTGGCCCTGCGGCTGCCCGCCGACGCCGTGCTCGTCGAGGAGACCCCGTCCTCACGCCCCGACCTGCACCGGCTCGTCCCCGCCAGGAACCCGCTCGGCTTCGTGTCGGCCGCCATGGGCGGTCTCGGCTTCGCCCTCCCCGCGGCGGTCGGCCTGCGCATGGCGCTCCCCGACCGGCCCGTGGTCGCGGTCGTCGGCGACGGCTCGGCGTTGTACGGCGTGCACGCCCTGTGGAGCGCCGCCCACTACCGGGTGGGCGCGCTGTTCCTGGTGCTGGCGAACGGCCGATACGCGATCATGGACCGCCTGGCCGACCAGCGGGGCGGCAAGGCCCCGTGGCCGCCGTTCACCGAGGTGGACCTGGCCGCCCTGGCCCGCTCGCTCGGCTGCCCCGCCCGCAAGGTGGACGGCCACGCCGAGCTGGTGGCGGCGCTGGAGGAGGTGGTGCCCACGCTGGCCGCCCGCGAGGAGCCCCTGCTGCTCGACGTGAACGTGACCGTCGACCCCGGCTTCCAGCCTTGAGCCGTCCTGAGCGGGGGACGTCAGAGGCGCTCGGCGGCCTCGACGACGTTGGACAGCAGCAGCGCCCTGGTCATCGGGCCGACGCCGCCCGGGTTGGGCGTGAGGAAGCCCGCGACCTCCTCGACCTCGGGCGACACATCACCGGCGATCTTGCCCTCGACGCGGGAGACACCGACGTCGAGCACGGCCGCACCCGGCTTGATCATGTCGGCCTTGATCAGCTCGGGCACCCCGGCCGCGGCCACCACGATGTCGGCCATCCGGGTGTGCGCGGCGAGGTCCTGGGTGCCGGTGTGGCAGAGGGTGACGGTGGCGTTCTCGCTGCGGCGGGTCAGCAGGAGGCCGAGCGAGCGGCCCACGGTGATGCCGCGGCCCACGACGACGACCTCGGCGCCCTTGATCGGTACGTCGTACTCCTGGAGGAGCAGCACGATGCCGTGCGGGGTGCACGGGAGCGGGGCCTCGACCATGTGGACGAGACGGCCGAGGTTGACCGGGTGGAGGCCGTCGGCGTCCTTGGCCGGGTCCATCCGCTCCAGCAGGGCCATGGTGTCGAGGTGCTTGGGCAGGGGGAGCTGGACGATGTAGCCGGTGCACTCGGGGGAGGCGTTGAGCTCGTCGATGGCCGACTCGACCTCGGCCTGGGTGGCGGTGGCCGGCAGGTCGACGCGGATGGAGGCGATGCCGACCTCGGCGCAGTCGCGGTGCTTGCCCGCCACGTAGATCTGGCTGCCGGGGTCGTCGCCGACGAGGATGGTGCCGAGGCCCGGCGTGATGCCGCGCTCCTTGAGCGCGGCCACCCGGGTCGTGAGGTCTGCCTTGATCTTGGCGGCCGTGGCCTTGCCGTCGAGTTTCACTGCGCTCATGCGGCAATCCTTCCATGCCGGGCCCCACCCGCCGCACACCCGCTCCCCTCCGCCGGAACGCCCCGACGGCCGCACGCCCTCGAGGGCCTCGGGCCCTGGCGTCGTCCACAGGGCGCGGGCAGTGCGGTCGGGGTTATCCACAGGCGGCGTATGACATCGTTGTCATGGTCACCACGAGGGCCTAGTGTTACGGGCGCCGGCATGCTCTTCCACCTTCCACCCGGAGGTCCAAGCTTCACCCGGAGGTCCCCCTTGCCTTCCCGCCGCCTGCTCTCCGCCGAGCCGACCGACCTGTTCGTCGGCACCGAGGCCGCCCCGCACCAGGTCCTGCGCCTCACCCTCGCCTCACGGGCCGACCGCGAGGCCGTCCTGGAGCTGCGCGGCGACGGCGTACGGCTGGCGGGCGGAGCGGTCACCGTCCCCGCCGACGCGGTGGGCGTCCTGGAGGTGCCGCTGGAGGTCGCCGTGCCGCCCGGCACTGCGGTGCCCTGCGTGCTGACCCTCGACGGCGAGGAGTCCCTGGAGGTCACGGTCACGGCAGAGGAGCCCGGCTGGACCATGCACCTGATCTCCCACTTCCACTACGACCCCGTGTGGTGGAACACCCAGGCCGCCTACACCAGCCCGTGGGAGCTGCTCTCCGCCGACGCCACCACCAGGCCGCTGTGGGAGCGCAACGCGTTCGCGCTGGTCGAGGCGCACATCGAGCTGGCGCTGCGCGACCCCGACTACCGTTTCGTGCTGGCCGAGGTCGACTATCTCAAGCCGTTCTTCGACACCCACCCCGAGCGCCGCGCCGACCTGCGCGCCCTCATGGCCGAGGGCCGGGCCGAGCTGGTGGGCGGCACCTACAACGAGCCCAACACCAACCTCACCGGCGCCGAGACCACGATCCGCAACCTCGTCCAAGGCATCGGCTACCAGCGCGACATCCTCGGCGGCGATCCGCGCACGGCCTGGCAGCTCGACGTGTTCGGGCACGATCCGCAGTTCCCCGGCTATCTTGCCGCGGCCGGGCTCACCGGGAGCGCCTGGGCGCGCGGCCCGTTCCACCAGTGGGGCCCGATCAGCAAGAACTTCCGCGAGGCCAAGAAGGACGCGGCCCTCATGCAGTTCCCGAGCGAGTTCGAGTGGATCTCGCCGTCCGGGCGGGGCGTGCTCACCCACTACATGCCCGCCCACTACTCCGCGGGCTGGTGGATGGACTCCGCGCCCACCCTGGAGGACGCCTGCCAGGCGGTCTACGACCTCTATCGCTCGCTCAAGCCGGTGGCCGCGACCAGGCACGTCCTGCTGCCGGTCGGCACCGACTACACCCCGCCCAACAAGTGGGTCACCGACATCCACCGCGCCTGGGCAGCCCGCTACGTGTGGCCCCGGTTCGTCTGCGCCACGCCGCGCGACTTCCTGGACGCCGTACGCGCCGAGCTGCCCCGATACAGCCCCCAGACCCGCGACATGAACCCGGTCTACACCGGCAAGGACGTCTCCTACATCGACACCAAGCAGGCCCAGCGCGCCGCCGAGGTGGCCGCGCTGGACGCCGAGCGGCTGTCGGCGTTCGCGGCGGCGCTCGGCCTCGGCCGCTACCCGCACACCGCGCTCGACAAGGTGTGGCGGCAGCTCTCCTACGGCGCGCACCACGACGCGATCACCGGGTCCGAGTCCGACCAGGTCTACATCGACCTGCTGACGGGGTGGCGGGAGGCATATGACCTGGCGGGCGCGGCCAGGGACAACGCGCTCGATGCGCTCACCGGGCAGGTCCGGCTGACCGAGCCGGCTGTGGTGGTGACCAACACGCTGTCGTTCGCCCGCGACGGCCTGGTCCGCGTGCCGCTGCCGCCGGGGCACACCGTGGCCGGCCCGTCGCCGGAAGGTCCAGAGGAGCCGGCGGATTCGGAGGAGGTGCCGGCCGTCGCCGAGGACGGCACGCTGACCTTCCTGGCGCGGGACGTGCCGTCGCTGGGCTGGCGGACGTACCGGGTGGTCGAGGGCTCGCCCCCGGCCTGGCGTCCGCTCGACGGCGCCACCATCGAGAACGACCGCTGGCGGGTGAGCGCCGACCCGGCCAGGGGCGGCGCGCTGGCCTCGGTCGTCGACCTGTCCACCGGGCGCGAGCTGCTCACCGGGCTCGGCAACGAGCTGCGTCTCTACCACGAATACCCGACCCATCCCGACATGGGCGAAGGTCCCTGGCACCTCATCCCCACAGGCGCGGTCACCGGGTCCGGCGAGACCGCCGCGCGGGGCGTCCACGCCGAGCAGAGCCCGCTCGGCAGCCGCCTCACCGTGACCGGCCAGGTCGGCGAGATCGCCTACGAGCAGGTCGTCACCCTGCTGACCGGCTCCGACCGCATCGACTTCACCACCCGCGTCCTCGACCACACGGGCGCCGACCGCCTGCTGCGGGTGCGTTTCCCGGCCTTCGTCGAAGGTGCGCTGCCGGTGTCCGACGTGGCGGGGGCGGTGGTGAGCCGCGGGTTCGCGCTGCCCGACGTCGACTCGGCCGAGCACCCCTGGACGCTCGACAACCCGGCCAACACCTGGTTCGGCCTGTCCGCCACGGCGAAGGTCGACCTCGGCGAGGCGGGGGCGCGGGCGCTGGGCGTGGCCGA
This sequence comes from Nonomuraea sp. LP-02, assembly GCF_036289125.1. NCBI lineage: Bacteria > Bacillati > Actinomycetota > Actinomycetes > Streptosporangiales > Streptosporangiaceae > Nonomuraea > Nonomuraea sp. LP-02. The sequence continues at coordinate 5,401,493 of NZ_JAXCLK010000001.1, forward strand.
GGTCGTGGTGCCCGACGCCGCCGACGCCCCGGCGGCCCGCGACCTGGTGGTGGCCCTGGCTCGGGCGGGCGTGACGGCGACCACGTCCACCGCGCCCGGCACCCGCTACGGCTGGCTCGACGTCGACTCCAACCTGCCGGACGTACGCATCGTCCTCGGCGGTCCCGACACCAATCCGGTGGCCGCCGAGCTGCTGGACCGCGCCGACCCGGCCTACCTCGACGCGCTCAAGTCCGGCGCGCCCCGGGTCTGGATCCCGGCCGAACGGCCGCTCGCCGAGGTCTGGCAGCCCAGCGCCGACCTGCGCGACCTGCGTGCCCTGCCCGCGCTGATCGTCGCCGGCCCGGTCGGCGACCTGGTGGCCGACCTCGCCGACGCCACGATCGAGGCCCTGTGCCCGCTGGGCGCCGAACGCCTCGATCCCCGCACGGTCGCGCTCCTCACCTACGGCCTGCCCGGCTTCGCCGTCGATCCGTCGGGGGCGCTGCACCTGTCGCTGATGCGGTCGTGCACGGGCTGGCCGTCGGGCATCTGGCTCGATCCGCCGCGCCGTGCCACTCCGGACGGCTCCGGGTTCCAGCTTCAGCATTGGACGCATGAGTTCGCGTACTCGCTGGTGGCGGGCGAGGGCGACTGGCGCGCCCTGCACCTGCCCGCCCGGGGGCAGGAGCACATCACCCCGCTGCTCCCCCGCGTCCTGGGCCCCCAGGACGGCCCCCTCCCCCAGGCCCACTCCCTTCTGACCATCACCCCGCCACGCAACGTCCTGCTGAGCACCCTGAAAGCCACCGGCAACCCCCACGCCCACGGCCACCTCCCCGACCCGACCCTCCCCTCAACCACCGCCACCGCCCCTGCCTCCCCCTCTGGGGGCAGTGTCACCCTCCGTCTGATTGAGTCCACGGGGCTCGGGACCCAGGTCACGCTCAGCTCCCCGGTCCTCCCCCTCGACGCCCTCACCCCCGCCGACCTGCTCGAACGCCCCGAAGCTCGCGAGGACGCCGGAAACCCCGTTCGCGACCTCACCCTGACCGGCTTCGAGGTCGCCACCTACCTGACCCCTGCGCCACCCTCACCGCCCGAAGCGCCCGACCTCGGCGCCACAGCCGAACGCGCCCAGCCCGTCTACAGCCGCTACTGGCTGCACAACAAGGGTCCGGCCCCGCTCGGCTACCTGCCGATCGCCGTGTCCGTCACGCCGGGCCTCGTCCCCACCGCGAGCGAGCCGTTCGAGGTGGAGGTGGTTCTCTCCTCCCAGCTCACCGCCGACAGCCACGAGGGCGTGGTGGACCTCCGGGTCCCCGGCGGCTGGGCCGCCACCCCGTCCCGGCGTCCCTTCCGGCTTCCTCCCGGCGGCCACCTACGCTTCCCGGTGACCGTGACCCCGCCCGCGTCCCCCGCCATCGGCCTGCACTTCATCTCCGCGCGCACCACCGTGGGCGATCAGCTCATCGAGGACGTCACCACCGTCGCCGTCGGCGACGACCTCCCCGAGCTCCCCGTTCCCGGCCCGCCGCCGTCCACGGGCGACGCCCTCGGGGGCACCACCGCCGACGACGCCCGGCCCACCGGCCTGTCCGTCACCCCGGTCGCGGACGCCCTCAGCCTGCGCCCCGGCGACCGCGCCGCCCTCACGCTCCGGCTGCGCAACTCCACCGCCGACGAGATTCGCGGCGAGGCGCAGCTCGCCTCCCCTTGGGGCACCTGGTCCCTGCTCCCGGAGGTCATCCAGGGGTTCGCCGTGGGGGCCGGCGAGACGGCCGAGGTGTCGTTCCCGGTCCAGGTCCCCGTGGACGCGCCGGTCGGCCACGCCTGGGCCCTGGCCAAGGTCATGTGGTACGGCCGCTGCCAGTACACCCCGGCGATCCGCCTGGAGGTGACCCGATGACCTCCCACTCGCAGGCCCAGCCGCTCGCCGCCCCCACGGCTCCTCCTCCCGTGGACGTGCCCCGTCCTCCCGCGACGGGAGCGGCCGCCGCGCCCGGCGTCGGTCAGGTGATGGGCTGGGTCGGCGGTCGTCCGGTCCCGCGTGAGCTCCTCGACCGCCGCATCGCCGACCTACGGCACGGCCCGCTGAAAGCCGCCCTTCCCTCGCCTGGCACCGCTGAGGCCCGCCAACTGGCCAGGTGGTTGACCCAGGTCGTCCTGACCGAGGTCCTGTGCGAGACCACTGCCAGGGCCGAAGGGCTGGCTCCCCTCGAAGGCCCGCCGCTGGACCGCCTGGCGGCCGTCGAACTGGGCTCGATCAACGCCGCCGCCTACAACGGCAGCCCTTGGGTGCGCGCCGTGTTCGAGCACGTCACCAGGGCCACCGCGGTTCCCGCCGAGTGGCGGCCCCGGCCGTCCCGCCCGACCGCCGGCACCCACAACGTACGCCACCGCCTGTTCTCGGATCGCGCCGCCGCGGAACGCGCCACCGCCGACGACCTTGAGTCACTCGGCCAGGTGGACCTCGCCTCGCTGCCGGCCGCCCTCGCCGAGTCCCTCACCAGCCACCCGTACGGCACTCTGGTCGGCCCGGTCCAGGACAGGTTGGGCTGGCACGTAGCCCTCGCCACACCGGGCCCCGCCTCCACCGGCCGATCAGCTCCAGCCGCCACAGCACCACCACCGTCTCCGACACGACCGCCGGATGAAGGGGAAGTGATCCCACCGATGCCAGAATTGCCGCAGCCACAGCAGCGACCACGTTCGCCACAGGCCGCTTCCGCTGATCTTCTGCAGGCCGCCCGCCGGAGAACCTTCGCCAGGTGGCTCGACCGGATGCGTGCCGAGAAGGTCGCGCTGGTGCCCGGACTGGAACACCCTGGCGACCCTCGCCAGCCCGACAACCATCACAAACACTGATGACCTACGTACTCGCCATTGACATCGGAGGGACCAAGCTCGCCGCCGCGCTAGTGGACGAGGAAGGGTCCGCGTTGCGTTCCGGCACCCGGCCTACGCCGCGTACGGACGTCATGACCGCCTTGGCGGCGCTGATCGAGGAGGTGACCGGCGACGGGCCGCCGGCGGTCGCCGTCGGGGTCGGGTGCGCCGGGCCGCTGGATCTCGCCACCGGCACCGTGAGTCCGGTCAACATGCCGAGCTGGCGTGGGTTCCCGCTGCGCGACGAGGTACGGAAGGCGACGGACCTGCCCACGGTGCTGGCGGGCGACGCGCAGTGCTTCGCGCTCGGCGAGCACTGGCTCGGCGCGGGCCGGGGCAGCAAATCACTGCTCGGGATCGTCGTGTCCACGGGCATCGGCGGCGGCCTCGTGATCGACGGCGCTCCGCTTCTCGGTCCCACCGGGAACGCCGGGCATGTCGGGCATATGAGCATCGACCCGTACGGCGAACGCTGCACGTGCGGCGGGCGCGGCTGCGTCGAGCACTATGCCAGCGGCCCCAACCTCGTCCGCTGGGCCCTGGCCAACGGCTGGATCCCCGAGGACGACCCGACGAAGGCGGATGCGCGGCTGCTCGCCGAGGCCGCGGTCGCCGGTGAGCCTGTGGCGGTGGCCGCGTTCGAGCGCGGGGCCCGGGCTCTGGCCGGGATGATCGCGTCCACGGCGGCGGCGGTCGAGGTCGGCACCGTGGTCGTCGGAGGGGGTGTGTCGGCGGCGGGGAAGGTGCTGTTCGAGCCGTTGGAGCGGGCACTCGATGACGTGGCGGGGCTCGCCTTCGTCCGGGCGGTGCAGGTAAGGCAGAGCACGCTCGGCGTCCGCGCCTCACTGGCCGGCGCCGCGAACCTGGCCTGGCAGACCTTCACCTGAACGACGAATGCCCACGGACGTCGGCCTACGAAACGGCCGACACGGGATGAGGGACGCGCGGCGCCTGATCCTGGACTCCGGGTGCCGCCTGACCCGCCGTCGCGGCTCAGGGCCGCGGGAATGCGGGCGGGTCAGTCGCGGTTGGCGAAGCGGGCCTCGCGGCGTTCGATGATGCGGCGGGTGAACGGCACGATCTCCACGACACGCATGCCGAGATAGGCGCCGGCGAAGGCGAAGACCAGCAGGACGAAGGGGCTGGTCGCCACGCCGTTCAAGGTGACGAAGGCCTGCAGCATCGTGTCGAGCAAGGGTTACTCCGGAGACTCGATGGGTAGAGTAGCGGGTTTTAGGCTAACCGCTCATGACCGATGCTTGCCCCGGAAATTGCCAAAAGGCGGCATGATCGCCTCATGCCGCCCTTTAGTAGATCATGTCGCCCGTTCGGGGACGATCAGTGGAAGAAGTGGCGGGCCCCGGTGAAGTAGAGGGTGATGCCGGCCTTCTCGGCGGCCTCGATGACCTGGTCGTCGCGGATGGAGCCGCCGGGCTCGACGATCGCCTTCACCCCGGCCTCGGCCAGCACCTCCAGCCCGTCGGGGAACGGGAAGAAGGCGTCGGAGGCGGCCACCGAGCCGCTCGCGCGCTCACCCGCGCGGGTGACGGCGAGGCGGCAGGAGTCGACGCGGTTGACCTGGCCCATGCCCACGCCCACGGTGGCCCCGTCGTCGGCCAGCAGGATGGCGTTGGACTTCACCGAGCGGCAGGCCCGCCAGGCGAACTCCAGGTCGGCCAGCACCTCGGGCGAGGCCGGCGCGCCGGCCTTGAGCTCCCACCGGTCGGCCGCGTCGCCGGGGGCGTCCACCCGGTCCACCGTCTGCACGAGCAGGCCGCCGTCCACGCGGCGGAACTCGGTCGGCGCGGACGGGCCCTCCGGGCAGGCCAGCAGGCGCAGGTTCTTCTTCTCGCGCAGCACGTCGAGGGCCTCGGCGTCGTACGCGGGCGCGATGACGACCTCGGTGAACACCTCGGCGATCTGGCGGGCCAGCTCGACGGTCACCGGCCGGTTGACGGCGATCACGCCGCCGTACGCCGACACGGGGTCGCAGGCGTGCGCCTTGCGGTGCGCCTCGGCGACGTCGGCCCCGACGGCGATGCCGCACGGGTTCTGGTGCTTGATGATGGCCACGCACGGGTCGGAGAAGTCCCAGGCCGCCCGCCAGGCGGCGTCGGAGTCGAGGTAGTTGTTGTAGGACATCTCCTTGCCGTGCAGCTGCTCGGCGTCCGCGAGGCCGCCCGTGCCGCCGCTGTAGAGCGCGGCGCTCTGGTGCGGGTTCTCGCCGTAGCGGAGGGTGGCCTTGCGCTCGTACGCGACCCCGGCGAAGACGGGGAACTCCTCCCCGCCGTACGTCTGCCCGAACCAGTTGGCCACGGCCACGTCGTAGGCGGCCGTGTGCGCGTACGCGATGCCGGCCAGCCGACGCCGCTCGGTCAGCGTGAAGCCGCCCTCGCCCAGCGCCTTGAACACCTCTCCGTAGGAGCCGGGGTCGACCACGACGGCGCAGGTGCTGTGGTTCTTGGCCGCGCCGCGGATCATCGCGGGCCCGCCGATGTCGATCTGCTCGACGCACTCCTGGTCGGCGGCGCCGGAGGCCACCGTCTGCTGGAACGGGTAGAGGTTGACCACGACGAGCTGGAACGGGTCGATCTCCAGCTCTTCCAGCTGGGCGACGTGGCTGGGCTTGGTCATGTCGGCCAGCAGCCCGGCGTGCACGCGCGGGTGCAGGGTCTTGACCCGCCCGTCCAGGCACTCGGGGAACCCGGTCAGCTGCTCGACCTTGGTCACCGGGATCCCGTACGACGCGATCGCGGCGGCCGTGCCACCGGTCGAGACGATCTCCACTCCGGCGCCGTCGAGGGCCCTGGCCAGTTCCTCGAGGCCGGACTTGTCGTAGACGGCGATCAGCGCGCGCCGGATGGCGATGCGAGTCACGTGGATTCCCCTCCTGATTGGTTGCCGATGCGGACGGTGCGTCCGCTGACCGTCCAGCCCTCGCGGGCCATGCGGCCGACGATGTCGACGAGCAGGCGGCGCTCGACGGTCTTGATGCGCTCGTGCAGGACCGCCTCGTCGTCGTCCGGGAGCACGGGCACCGCCTCCTGGGCGACGATGGGACCGGTGTCGACCCCCTCGTCGGCCAGCATGACCGTGCAGCCGGTGACCTTGACCCCGTGGGCCAGCGCGTCGCGCACGCCGTGGGCCCCGGGGAACGACGGCAGCAGTGCCGGATGCGTGTTGAGCACGGGAAAAGCCTGGAGCGTGGGCGTGCCCAGGATCTTCATGAAGCCCGCCGACACCACCAGGTCGGGCTCGTACGCGGCGATCCTGGCCGCGATGGCCGCGTCCCAGTCGGCGCGCGTCGGATGCTCGCCCAATTTTTCGACGAAAGTCGGGACTTGTGCCCTGGTAGCCCTGGCCAGCCCTTCGATTCCCTCCCTGTCGGCACCGACCGCTACCACGCGAGCACCGTACGCCGGGTCGGCGGAAGCGTCCAGAAGGGCCTGTAGGTTGGTTCCAGAGCCGGAGACGAGGACGACGAGCCGCCCAGCCTTTGACACGCATACTCCAATGAGGAAACAGGGTGGGGCTGCCAGGGTATCTGTTCCTGGTCCGGCGACGCAGAGGAGGTCAGGTGTCGACACCGGTGCAGGCACCGGCAGGCCAGCAGCCCGCCGAGTCGGCGGGACGCCGCGCGATCTGGTTGGCGATCGCGGCGCTCGCCATGACGTTCATGTTGCCGCTGGCCGGTCTGGTCATGGCGCTGTTCGCGCTCGTGGCGGGCCTGCGGGCGCTGCCACTGCTCAGGGGGGCGGGCAAACCCACGGGCGCGGCCGTCGGCGGGATCACCGTGTCCTCCATCGCGCTGGTGCTGTCGGCCCTGGCCACGGGCATGCAGCTCTACCTCATGAACGAATACTCCGCCTACCAGGAGTGCATGAAGGGCGCGACCACGGTCTCGTCGCAGGGTGAGTGCTTCGCCCAGTTCAGGGAGGCGGCCCAGCGCAAGCTGCCGCCCGACGTGCTGGAGCTCCTGGGCACCATGCAGACCTGAGCCCGCTCAGTCGCGGTCCCAGGCGTACGGGTCCACGTAGATGACGTGGCCGCCCCGGTCGTCGGACTCGTCCACGATGTCCTTGCGGGCCGGGCGGGACCGGTCGGGGCTCGGCTCCGGCAGGCGCGGCCTGGCCTGGGCCAGGGTCTCGGCCTCCGCCGTGGCGTGCTCGTCCTGCCAGTCGTCCCTGATGACCGGGATCTCCTGGGTGTCGGCCTCGGTGGCGTCCATCCAGTGGCCGGGCAGCGGGCGCGGATCGGCCTCGGCGAGGCCGACCTTGCTGGCCGCCTTGGCGATCGCGGCCCCCGCCTTGCGCACGGGCACGGCGGCCTTGTCCAGCGGCGTACGGGCGCGCTTGCTGAGCAGCAGCAGGTTGGTCACGCCCGCGGAGATCCCGGAGGCGACCCCGACCTCCAGCGCGACCGACAGCGCCACCTCCCAGGGCGAGGGGCCCACCGTGGCGAGCCGGCCGCCGCCGATCGGGCCGCCGGACAGCGCCGCCAGCACGCCCGCGACGACGCCCGCGGAGACGCCGGTGAGGAACCCCCAGAGCGGCGCGGCCTCGTACGACGGCGACGGCGAGATCCGGGCCACGAACACCCCGGCCACCGCCCCCGCCGCGAACGGCAGCGCGATCACCGCCATCATCCACGCCGGCACCGGCCCGCTCTCCGGCAGCGCGCCCAGCAGCGGCAGGCTCGGCACCGTGCCGAGCTGCACCCCGGTGGGCGCGACCAGGGTGTCGGCGCCGATCGCGAACCCGGGTCCTGAGATGTACGACGAGGCCCAGATGACCGCGTTCAGCAGGTAGAGGAGCTGGAGCAGCGCCAGCAGCACGCCGCCCACGAACCCGGGCGACAGGACGTCGGAGAGCTGCTTGACCTGGCCGAAGTTGAGCACGACGGCGACCAGCACCAGGACCAGCCCGGCCACCAGCAGCAGCGCCGTGGCGACCGCGGTGCCGACGGTCAGCGCGCGCACCCGCTCGGGCAGCAGCCGCAGCATGACCCGCCACGGCCCGATCATCCGCGCGGTGGCCAGCGCCCCCGCGAGGAACGCCAGCACGAAGTGGCTGAGCAGCACCTCGCCGAGGAACGGCTGGGTGATCTCGTTGCTCGCCACGAGCGCGATCAGCCCGGCCAGCAGCGCGTAGGGGGCCGCGAGCGACACCCCGGCCTGGGCGACCAGCACGAGCTGCGCGCGGCGGCGGGCCCTGGCCTGCTCGCGGGGGCTGTTCTTGGGCAGCCGGGCGGGCAGGCGCAGCCGCAGGTCGGCGTCGCGGGCCATCCACCGCCCGGCCCGGTAGAGCAGCATGGCGGGCAGGATGGTGAGGCCGAGCGGCAGCAGCCCGACCCGGCCGCCGGGGATGGCGAACCCGGCGTGGTGGGCGGCCAGCCAGAGCTGCGCGGCCGTACGGAAGACGCCCGGCAGGCCCGCGCCCATCGCGCCACGCGGCGCGGCGATCCAGCCGACCAGGGTGAGCGTGGTGAGGGCGGCCAGGCCGACCCCGAGTGTGCAGGCGGCGGCCAGCATTCCCGAGACCGGCAGCGGCCTGCGGGTCTCGTCGTCGTCGCCGGAGACCCCGGGGAGCTTGCCGAGGACCGAGCGGGGGGCAGTCCGCAGCTGGTCGAGAATCGCCGTCACAGTAGGCGATTTTCTCAATCTTTCCCAACCAAAGCTTGGTTGACGCGCCGCCGATCGCCATTTACCTCAAAGCACCCGTGACCCGCGCCGGCGACACGGCTTCCGTGCCGCCGGCGCGAGAAGGTCAGCGGGACTGCATGACCTCGCGCATGAGGCGGGCCGTCTCGGAGGGGGTCTTGCCGACGCGGACGCCGACCTTCTCCAGGGCCTCCTTCTTGGCCTGGGCGGTGCCGGCCGAGCCGGACACGATGGCCCCGGCGTGGCCCATGGTCTTGCCCTCGGGCGCGGTGAAACCGGCCACGTAGGCGACGACGGGCTTGGTGACGTGCTGCTCGATGTAGGCCGCGGCCCGCTCCTCGGCGTCGCCGCCGATCTCACCGATCATCACGATGGCGTCCGTGTCGGGGTCGTCCTGGAACGCCTGGAGCGCGTCGATGTGCGTGGTGCCGATGACGGGGTCGCCGCCGATGCCGACGCAGGTGGAGAAGCCGATGTCACGCAGCTCGTACATGAGCTGGTAGGTGAGGGTGCCGGACTTGGAGACCAGTCCGATGCGGCCGGCGGTGGTGATGTCGGCCGGGATGATGCCCGCGTTGGAGGCGCCGGGGGAGGCGATGCCGGGGCAGTTGGGGCCGATGACGCGGGTCTTGTTGCCCTTAGCGACGGCGTAGGCCCAGAACTCGGTGGAGTCGTGCACCGGGATGCCCTCGGTGATGACCACGCAGAGCGGGATCTCGGCGTCGACGGCCTCCTTGACGGCGGCCTTGGCGTGGGCCGGCGGCACGAAGACGACCGACACGTCGGCGCCGGTCTGCTCCATGGCCTCCTTGACCGTGCCGAACACCGGCAGGCCCTCGTGGGTGATGCCGGCCTTGCGGGCGTTGACGCCGCCGACGACCTTGGCGCCCGAGGCGAGCATGCGGCGGGTGTGCTTGGTGCCCTCACCGCCGGTCATGCCCTGGACGATGATCTTGCTGTTCTCCGTCAACCAGATGGCCATAAGTCACGCACCTACCGCAGCGAGCTCGGCGGCACGCTTGGCCGCTTCGTCCATCGTGTCCACCAGCTCGACCCGCGGGAGCGCGGCGTCGGCCAGAATCTGCCGCCCGAGCTGGGCGTTGTTGCCGTCGAGGCGGACCACCAGGGGGTGGGTCACGGCCTCGCCGCGGCTCTCCAGCAGCTTGAACGCCGCGACGATGCCGTTGGCGACGGCGTCGCAGGCGGTGATGCCGCCGAAGACGTTCACGAAGATCGACTTGACGTCGGGGTCGGAGAGGATGATCTCCAGGCCGGCCGCCATGACCTCGGCCGAGGCGCCGCCGCCGATGTCGAGGAAGTTGGCCGGGGAGGGCTTGCCGGGGAACGCCTCGCCCGCGTAGGCGACGACGTCGAGGGTGGACATGACCAGGCCCGCGCCGTTGCCGATGATGCCGACGTCGCCGTCGAGCTTGACGTAGTTGAGGTCCTTCTCCTTGGCCCGCGCCTCCAGCGGGTCCTCGGCCGCCTTGTCGGCCAGGGCCTCGTGGTCGGACTGGCGGAAGGCGGCGTTGTCGTCGAGCGTGACCTTGCCGTCGAGCGCCTTCACCTGGCCGTCGGCGGACAGGATCATGGGGTTGACCTCGACGAGCGTGGCGTCCTCGTCGACGAAGCAGTTCCAGAGCTTCTCGATGAGCTCGGCGGCGCCGTCGAGCGCCCGCTCCGGCAGGCCGCCGGCCTGCGCGATCTCGCGGGCCGTGGCCCGGTCGACGCCGTCCAGCGCCGAGACCGGCACCTTGGCGACCTTCTCCGGGGTGTTGTGGGCGACCTCTTCGATGTCCATGCCGCCGGCGGCGGAGCAGATCGCGAGGAAGGTGCGGTTCGCGCGGTCGAGCAGGAAGGAGAAGTAGTACTCCTCCGCGATCGCGCTGGCCTCCTCCACGAGCACCTTGTGGACCGTGTGGCCCTTGATGTCCATGCCGAGGATGGCGGTGGCCTTACCGACGGCGTCGGCGGCGTCGTCGGCCACCTTCACACCGCCGGCCTTGCCCCGGCCACCCGTCTTGACCTGGGCCTTGACAACGACGCGGCCGGTCAGCTCCTCGGCCGCCGCCCGCACCTCCTCCACGGTGTTGGCGACGATGCCGCGCGGCACCGGGATGCCGTAGTCAGCGAAGAGCTCCTTCGCCTGATGTTCGAACAGGTCCACGAGGGTCCGTCCTTGCTTATCCGACTGATGTTCGACGGCCCGGGCAACCCCGTGCGTGCCGGGCGTTTCCGCCAGTGAAGCCTAGCCCGAAGCGCGCCCTGCCCAGGTCACCGGGTCGCGGTTCTCCCCTTGTGTGACGGTCATCTCACTTCCTGAACGCGACCGCCTGCACGAAATGCGCACCGAATCGGCACCGCCGTACGAGTGCGTCGAGATATGCTCGTGATCTTCGATTGACAGGATTCCCGGACCCCTCATTAACCGAATCAAGGGAATCCCATGAAGCGATTTCTCGCGGGCCTGGCCACGGCCTGCACCGCGACACTCGTGATCGCCGCGCCGGCCGCCCAGGCGGCCCCGATCGACCCGGTCAAGGCGCTGCGCAAGCAGTACGTGCCCGGTCACGGCGTGCGTTTCACCGAGACGGCCCGCACCACGGTCAACGGAAAGACCATGGCCAATGAGAAGTCGAGCGGCCGGCTCGCGTTCGGCAAGAGCGGCGTCGTCGGCGTCGACGTTTCCACCAAGAACCGCCGCAGCACGTCCCTCAGCCCTGACCGGCTGATCAGTGTGGGCGGCCACACGTACGTGCAGGGCGGCATCTACGGAAAGGATCTGCCCGAGGGCAAGAAGTGGCTGCGTTATTCCGACTCGCCCGCCGGCGCCACCATGAACCAGCCGGTCGACGTCTTCGAGCCGAAGGTGCTGAGGCTGCTGCTGACGAAGGCGAAGAGCTCCAAGGGCGGCACGTACAAGGGTGAGATCTCCTACAAGGACATCGCCAAGGCGTACGGGAGCAAGCTGACCGGCCCGGTCAGCAAGATCAAGGTGTCGTACGCGCTCGGCGTGAACGGCAAGGGGCTGATCACCCAGCTGCGGACCTCCTGGACGCTCGACTTCGGCGTGCTCGGCAAGACCGTCGGCGTCACCGAGACCCGCTACACCGGCTGGGGCTCCCGGGTGAGCGTCAAGGCTCCGGCCGAGAGCACGTGGGTGGACGCCAACGACCTCGGAGAGGACGCCTCCGTGCCGGAGGAGATCCCGCAGAGCGCCTTCGACGTGTACGCGTACTGAGCTTTCCCGCCGATCGGCGCGTCCCGCCTGTTCATGTGGCGCTCGGCATGCGACATTGCATGATATGGGCAGGGACGTGCCGGTCGTCGTGTTCAGCCGTGAGGACCGCAGGAAGTACCGCGAGAAGGTACGCCAGTGCCTCGACGTCTTCGCCCAGATGTTGCGCGAGTCCCGGTTCGAGCTCGAACGCCCGCTCGCGGGCCTGGAGATCGAGCTCAACCTCGTGGACGCGCGCGGCGAGGCCGCCATGTGCAACGCCGAGGTGCTGGCCGCCATCGCGCGCCCGGACTGGGCGACCGAGCTGGGCCAGTTCAACATCGAGATCAACGTCGAGCCGCAGGAGCTGGGCGGCGACGGGCCGCGGCGGCTGGAGGACGACGTACGCGCCCGGCTGAACCACGCCGAGGAGCGCGCCCGCTCGCTCGGCGGCCACCTGATGCTGGTCGGCATCCTCCCCACCCTGCGCGAGCGGGACGTCGAGGAGGGCTCGCTGTCGGCCAACCCCCGCTACCGGCTGCTGAACGAGCAGATCTTCGCCGCCCGCGGCGAGGACCTGCACCTGTGCATCGAGGGCACGGAACGCCTCGACACCCGCGCCGACAGCATCACGCCGGAGGCCGCCTGCACCAGCGTCCAGCTCCACCTGCAGGTCAGCCCCGAGTCGTTCGCCGCGCACTGGAACGCCGCGCAGGCGATCGCAGGCGCGCAGGTCGCCGTCGCGGCCAACTCGCCGTACCTGTTCGGCAAGGAGCTGCACCACGAGACCAGGATCGCGCTGTTCGAGCAGGCCACGGACACCCGGCCGACCGAGCTGAAGGCGCAGGGCGTACGGCCGCGCGTGTGGTTCGGCGAGCGGTGGATCACCAGCGTCTTCGACCTGTTCGAGGAGAACGTCACCTACTATCCCGCGCTGCTCCCCCTCTGCGCGGACGAGGACCCGCGCGCCGAGCTGGAGCAGGGCCGCATCCCCCAGCTGCACGAGCTGACCCTGCACAACGGCACGATCTACCGCTGGAACCGGCCCGTGTACGCGGTCGTGGACGGCCTGCCCCACCTGCGGGTGGAGAACCGCGTCCTGCCCGCCGGGCCCACCGTCGCCGACGTCGCCGCGAACGCCGCCTTCTACTACGGGCTGATGCGCGTGCTGCCGTACGACGAGCGGCCGATCTGGAGCCGGATGTCCTTCAGAACCGCCGAGGACAACCTGGCCGCCGCCGCCCGGCACGGCCTCGACGCGCGACTCTACTGGCCGGGACTCGGCGAGGTGCCCGCGTCGGAGCTGATCCTGCGCCGGCTGCTGCCGGCCGCCCACGAGGGGCTGGCCCTGTGGGGCGTGGACCGCCCGGTCGCCGACCGGCTGCTCGGCATCATCGAGGAACGCTGCCTGAGCGGCGTCACCGGCGCGGACTGGCAGGTACGGCGGGTACGCGCGGAGGGCGGCGACCGGCACGAGGCACTGCGGGCGATGACCCTGGACTACATCGGGCGTATGCATACGAATGAGCCCGTGCATACGTGGGAAGTCTGAGCCCGTGACCCGCGCTCCCCTCCGCTCCCTGCTCGCCCTGCTCGTCGTGGCGGGCTCCGTGCTGTCCTGCGGCCTGGCCCGGCCGCCGTCGATGAACCCGCCCGGCGACTCGCAGCAGGACGACACGTTCGAGGACGACGTCGTCTCGGCGCGGACGCTGACCGAGCAGTTCTGGAAGCAGCAGTTCACCCAGCTCGGCCGGACCTACCGGCCGATCAGCGAGTTCATCCCCTACTCCGGCTCCGCCGGGCCGAGCTGCGGCGGCCAGCCGGCCGTGCCCAACAACGCCTTCTACTGCCCGGTCGGCCACTTCATCGCCTTCGACCGGGACTGGATGGAGGGGCTGTGGAACGACATGGGCGACGGCTCGGTGTACGTGATCATCCCGCACGAGTTCGGCCACGCGGTCCAGGCCCAGCTCCGCTCGACGTTCCAGCTCAACGTCCAGGCCGAGCTGCAGGCCGACTGCTACGCGGGCGCCACCCTGTCGGGCCTGGTCGGCGGGGGCGCGCTGCGCGCGGAGCCTGGGGACGAGGACGAGCTGCTGCTGAGCCTGGAGGCGGCCGGCGACCCCACGGACGACTGGCTCGACCCGGCCGCGCACGGTACCGCCGAGCAGCGGCAGTCGGCCTTCGCCGAGGGGTACCGGAGCGGCGTGGGCGCCTGCTGACTCGGCGTTCCTGGCAGCGGAGGTCATCCCGGGGCGTATTCCCCCATCAACCCGGAGGATGATGTGGTCGATCATGTCGGAGCCGTACGGTGGGTCCATGCCACTGGAGGAGATCGGCTGGCTGCGCCGGGGGGCGTGCAGGTCCAGCGACCCTGACCTCTTCTTCCCGCTCGCCCCCTCACCGCAGCAGGAGGCGCGGGCCAAAGCGGTCTGCGCGAGCTGCCAGGTGCTGGAGGAGTGCCGCGCGTACGCGTTACGAGCAGGCGAGCCGGACGGCATCTGGGGCGGCCTGACGCCGCAGGAGCGCCGCCGCTCCCGCTTCCCGGCCGGCTGGCGGGACTCCGCCGCCTCCTGACCCCACGGGACCGCCGGGCGGGCGGGGGCCGACGTAGCCTGCAGAGGTGATCCTCCGCTCCGTCGCCGTGCTGGCCGCCGCCAATGTCATGAACAACAAGGTCGCCCCCCGCCTGGGCCCGCTCACCTCCGCCCTCGCCACCGCCGCCCTGGTGGCGATGGCCCGCAGGTCGGGCGCCACGTGGGAGGAGATGGGGTTCGAGCACGGCCGGCGGGGCGCGGTCACGGGCGGCGTCCTGGCGGGAGCCGTGGCCGCCGTCTACACCGCCGGCGTCGCGCTGCCCCGCACCAGGCCGCTCTTCCACGACGAGCGCGCCCTGTCGCTGTCACGCGCCCGCCTGCTGGAGGAGGCCCTGGTCCAGGTGCCGCTGGCCACGGTCCTGCTGGAGGAGGTCGGCTTCCGTGGCGCCCTGTACGCCATGCTGCGCCGCCGGCACGGCACGGGGGCGGCCACGGCGCTCTCCTCGGCCCTGTTCGGCCTGTGGCACATCCTCCCGGCCGTCGACATGGCCCGCGCCAACCCGGCGCTCGGCGCCCTGACGGCCGGCGAGTCGCCCGCGCGGCTCGACACCGCGCGGGTGGTGGCGGGGAGCGTGGTGTCGACGGCGGCGGCGGGCGTGCTCTTCTGCGAACTGCGGCGCCGTCGTGGCCTGCTGGCTCCCGTCATGCTGCATCTGTCCACGAACTCGCTTGGCTACTTTTTCGCCCGGATCGCAGCGAAAAAGGACGACAAAAAATGATTGCTTGCTCAGTGGGTCCGCACCCCCTCTGAGAAGGAAGATCCTTGCCTCGCAGGACGAGGATCCTGCACTGCCGTTGGACCGCTCCAAAATTTCGTCATGTCAATGCTCTACCTTCCGTGAGCGCGCTTCCCACGGCCGGTGCCGCCGGAGGGAAGCGCGTATATCAAGATCACCATTTCTGATATAACATGGAGGGTACGGAGGTGATGCCGCATGCGCACGGTCATCGACATCGACAAGGAGCTTCTGGAAGCGGCCCAGCACGAGCTGGGCACGTCGACGATGAAGGAAACGGTCAACGCTGCCCTGCAGGAGATCGCCGGTCGGGCAAAGCGTCGCGAGGCCTTCGAGTACTTGTGTTCCCGGGACAATACGGAACTACTGGACCCGGAGTTCATGAAGCAGGCGTGGTAGCCACAGGCGTGGTCTATCTGATCGACAAGAGCGCGCTGGCTCGCATGCCGCACCCTGCAGTGCGCCGCTCGCTCGAACCACTCATCCTCGACAAGACACTGGCGATCTGCGAGGTCACACAGATAGAGATGCTCTTCAGCGCGCGCGACTCGCGAAGCTACGAGCTGGAGGCCGAACATCTGCGTGAGGGCTTCCGGCTCCTGTCGGTCTCGGCGAGCGAGGTGGCGGCACGCGCGCTGGACGTCCAGGCGATGCTGGCGCGCAAGTCGCAGCACCGCGGCGTCGGGGTGCGCGATCTGCTGATCGCCGCCTGCGCCGAGGTGCACAGGGCGACGGTGCTGCACTACGACCGCGACTTCGACCTCATCGCCGAGGTGACCGGGCAGCCCGCGCTCTGGGTGGCGCCGCCCGGCTCCATCCCCTGAGCCACCGCACGCGGGTGGGTCAGGCCGTGGGGACGACCTGGAACGCCTCCGCGTAGCGGCCCGCGCCGAAACCGGCCTGCTCGCCCCAGGCCGCGAAGCGGCTCTTGACCCCCTCCGCGAACCCCTCAACATGCGCCACCTGGCTCACGTGCGACAGCAGGGCCGCGAGCTTGCGGTCGATGACGTCGGTGACGTCCACGTAATGGTCGGGCGCGGGCCCGCCGGTCAGCCAGACCTCGCGGACCGTCCACGCCTCCAGCCCCTCCTCCAGCAGCAGCTCGGGGAAGGCGTACGGGTTGCGGGCGTCGGGATAGACGGCGTCCAGGGCGGCGCCGCCGACGGCCCGGTGGTCGGGGTGGCTCGGGGCGATGAACCGGTAGTTGCGGTCGGGGTGGTGGGTCACCACCAGGTCGGGACGCACCTGCCGGATCACGCGGGCGATGGAACGCCGCAGCTCCAGCGACGGCACCACCTGGCCGTCGGGGTAGCCGAGGAAACGGACGTCGGTGACGCCCACGGCCTTCGCCGCGGCGCGCTGCTCGGTCCGCCGCAGCTCGGCCATCCCCGTGTTGTCCAGCGTGCGCTCGTTGCCGCCCGCGTCGCCGTCGGTCACCAGCAGGTACGTGACCTCGACCCCCCGGTCCACGAAGAGCGCCGCGCTCCCGGCCGCGCCGAAGTCGACGTCGTCGGGATGCGCGGTCACGTACAGCACCCGGTTGATCTCGGCCTGCGGCAGCATGACTCCCCTTTCGAACGGTGTTCTTGAGGGAGAACCGGCGCCCGGCGGATCGCATTCCGGGCGCCGTTTGTCGGTGGAGCGTCTTAACCTAGGTAGGTGCCGACCCAAGTCTCTGTTGACCACCCCTTGCTCGACGGCCTCAACCCGCAGCAGCGGGAGGCCGTGATCCATCACGGCAGCCCTCTGCTCATCGTGGCGGGAGCGGGGTCGGGGAAGACTCGGGTGCTCACCCACCGCATCGCCTACCTGCTGGCCGAGCGTGACGTGCATCCGGGCGAGATCCTGGCGATCACGTTCACCAACAAGGCCGCCAAGGAGATGAAGGAGCGCATCGACAAGCTCATCGGGCCGCGCTCGCGGGCCATGTGGGTGATGACGTTCCACAGCGCGTGCATGCGCATCCTGCGGCGGGAGGCCAAGCGGCTCGGGTTCCCGTCCACGTTCTCCATCTACGACCAGGCCGACTCGCAGCGGCTCATGGCGATGGTCTGCCGCGAGATGGACCTCGACCCCAAGCGCTACCCGCCGCGCTCGTTCTCCGCGCAGGTCAGCAACTTCAAGAACGAGCTGATCGACTACGAGAGCGCGATCGACCGGGCCGGCTCGCACCTGGAGAAGACGCTCGCGCAGGCCTACAAGTCCTACCAGCTCAAGCTCACCGAGGCCGGGGCGATGGACTTCGACGACATCATCATGAACACGGTGACGTTGTTCCAGCTCTTCCCCGACGTGGCCGAGCACTACCGCATGCGGTTCAGGCACGTGCTGGTCGACGAATACCAGGACACCAACCACGCCCAGTACATCCTGATCAGGGAGCTGGTCGGCCACCCCGAGCTGCGCACCTCCGACGGCGAGCAGGTGCGCTCCGGCACCAGCCAGTCCGAGCTGTGCGTGGTCGGCGACGCCGACCAGTCGATCTACGCCTTCCGCGGCGCGACGATCCGCAACATCCTGGAGTTCGAGCGCGACTACCCCGACGCCCGCACGATCCTGCTGGAGCAGAACTACCGCTCGACCCAGAACATCCTGGCCGCGGCCAACGCCGTCATCTCCCGCAACGAGTCGCGCAAGCCGAAGAACCTCTGGTCCGACCAGGGCGACGGCCCCAAGATCGTCGGCTACGTCGCCGACAACGAGCACGACGAGGCCATGTTCGTGGCCCAGGAGGTCGACCGGCTGAGCGACGAGGAGGGCGTCAGGCCGGGCGACGTGGCGGTCTTCTACCGCACCAACGCGGCCTCCCGTGTGTTCGAGGAGATCTTCATCCGCACCGGGCTGCCCTACAAGGTGGTCGGGGGCGTGCGCTTCTACGAGCGCAAGGAGGTCAAGGACCTGCTGGCCTACCTGCGGGTGCTGGCCAACCCCAGCGACGTCGTGTCCCTGCGGCGCATTCTCAACGTGCCCAAGCGGGGCATCGGCGAGCGGGCCGAGGCGATGGTCGAGGCGCTGGCGGCGCGCGAGCGCATCACCTACTGGGAGGCGCTGCGGCGGGCCGACGAGGCCTACGGCATGGCCACGCGCTCGCTCAACGCGGTGCGTGAGTTCGTCGCGATGCTGGAGGAGCTGATCGCCAAGGCCGAGGGCGTGCCGCCGTCGGCGCTGGCCGAGGAGGTGCTGGTGGCCACCGGCTACCGCGCCGAGCTGGAGGCGTCCGAGGACCCTCAGGACGAGTCCCGCCTGGAGAACCTCAACGAGCTGATCTCCGTGGCCTCCGAGTTCGAGGAGGCCAACCCGGAGGGCACGCTGGTGGAGTTCCTGGAGCAGGTCTCGCTGGTGGCCGACGCCGACCAGATCCCCGAGGCCGACGGCGGGCAGGGGGTCGTCACGCTGATGACCCTGCACACCGCCAAGGGCCTGGAGTTCCCTGTGGTGTTCCTGACGGCGATGGAGGACGGCGTGTTCCCGCACGTCCGGTCGCTGGGCGAGCCGAAGGAGCTGGAGGAGGAGCGGCGGCTGGCCTACGTCGGCATCACCCGGGCGCAGCAGCGGCTCTACCTGACGCGGGCGGCCGTACGCAGCTCGTGGGGGGCGCCGGCGTTCAATCCGGCCTCGCGCTTCGTCAACGAGGTGCCGGGCACGCTCATCGACTGGCGCACCGACCCGGAGAAGTCGGCGTGGAGCGCCGCCACCCGCAGGGAGCCCGCGGCGCGGCCGGCGCCGGCCAGGGGCGGCGCGGCGGGCGCGGGCGGGCGCAAGGTGCCGTCGCTGACGCCCGGCGACCGGGTGACGCACGACCAGTTCGGCCTCGGCACGGTGGTGTCGGTCGACGGCGTGGCGGAGAAGACCAAGGTCAAGGTCGACTTCGGCAGCGGCGGGGAGAAGACGTTGCTGCTGGCGTACGCGCCGCTGGAGAAGTTGTAGGGGCACCGACACGAAGGCGCGCCGCCGGCGTCCAGGATCTGCCGGCGGCGCGCCTTCACGCGTACGGGAAGCTCTACTTCAGGGCGCTGCCCTTCTTCCACTGGCTGTAGCTGAGCTGCCAGTAGCTCCAGCCGTTGTTCCACTGCAGCTTGCGCTTGGTGCCGGTGATCTTCACCACGTCGCCGCGCTGGGCGATGGTGTAGAACCACTTGGAGCCCTCGGGGGTGGCGCGGACGCAGCCGTGGCTCTGGTTGGAGCGGCCGAGATACTGGTAGTAGCCGGCGCTCTGGTGGACGTACTCACCGCTGTCGGAGATCCGCACGGCCCAGGGGATCTCCTCCTTGTAGTAGCGCGGGTCCTTAGGGTCCGTCACGCCCATCCAGGAGGAGGTCATCGTCTCGACGGCCTTCTTGCCCATGGTGAGGTGGGTGCCGCTGGTGGTGAGGTAGACGTCCACGCCGTTGCGCACCAGGCCGCCGCGGCCGGCGCTGATCGGGATCTTCTTCGCCAGCTTGCCGTTGCGGTAGACCTTCATGACGTGCTTGCGCGTGTCGACGTGGGAGATGTTCTGGGCGCCGACGGCGAAGCGGCGGGAGACGTTCTTGCCGCCGGTGTTGCCGGGCAGCTCGGACAGCCGCGCGGTGAAGAGCACCTTCTGGTACGGCTTCCAGTACGCCTTCGTCCGATAAATGATCTTGCGGGCCGACACCCACCGCCAGGCGCCCTCGTTGGGCTTGTCGGACTCCACCTGCAGCAGGGCCTCGACCGTGGCGCGGTCCTTGGTCTTCACGTCACGGTCGAACGTGACGATGATCGGGAAACCGACGCCCACCTTCTCGGTCTTCTCCCCCATCGGGGTGATGTCCGCGATGCCCAGCTTGATCTTGGCCGTGGTCGTGGGGGTGGGCGACGGGGTGGTGGTGGCCGCGACCGGGGCGACGGCGGCCTGGCCCTGGGGGGCGGCCGTCGGGCGGGCTTGCGGGATGGGGGCGGTCTCCGCCGCACAGGCCGTCGCGACGACCAGGGCGAACAGAGCCGGAAGCATCCGGGTGACGCGCTTCAAGGGGGTTACTCCTGGACTAAGTGCTCATTCGGTACCTCTCTGTGTGACAAACGAGACGCCTGATTCGTAGGCAGCTAGCCGATAACTATCCTGTAACGGTCCAAACCCGGCCGAATCGGCCTTAGACCAGGCGGCGGGCGGTGGCCCAGCGGGACAGCTCGTGGCGGTTGGAGAGCTGGAGCTTGCGCAGCACGGACGACACGTGCGTCTCCACGGTCTTCACCGAGATGAACAGCTCCTTCGCGATCTCCTTGTACGCGTAACCCCGCGCGATCAGCCGCAGCACCTCCCGCTCGCGCTGGGTCAGCGAGTCGAGCTCCGGGTCGATCGAGGGCGCCTCGGAGGAGGCGAACGCGTCCAGCACGAACCCGGCCAGCCGCGGCGAGAACACCGCGTCGCCCTCGGCCACCCGGCGGACGGCGTCGGTCAGCTCCTTGCCGCTGATGTTCTTGGTGACGTAGCCGCGGGCGCCGCCCCGGATGACGCCGATGACGTCCTCGGCGGCGTCGGAGACCGACAGCGCGAGGAAGCGGACCGGCGAGCCGGCGCCCAGCACCCGGCGCAGCACCTCCTGGCCGCCGCCGCCCGGCATGTGGACGTCCAGCAGGACGACGTCCGGCTGCAGCTCGGCGATCGCCTTGACGGCCGACTCGACGTCCTCGGCCTCCCCCACGACCTCGATCGAGTCGCCGAGCTCGGCGCGTACGCCCGAGCGGAAGAGCCGGTGATCGTCGACGATCAGCACCCGCGTCATACTTTCTCCACCTTCATGGTCAACATCACTTCCGTGCCCTCGCCCGGTTCTGTGCGGATCCGGGCGGAGCCGCCGTGGCGTTCCATTCTTCCGATGATGGACTCCCTGATCCCCATCCGGTCCAGGGGGACCGCGTCGAGATCGAAGCCCTTGCCCCGATCCTTCACGAAAACGGCCACTTCTTCACCCTCGACTTCGGCGTACACCGAGATGGAGTCGCTCTCGCTGTACTTGGCCGCGTTGACCATGGCCTGGCGGGCCGCCTTCATCATGGCCGCGAGCCGGCCGCCCGAGTCGAACGGCACGTCACCGACGCACACCACCTCGATCGGCACGCCGTGCGCGTCCTCCTCCTCGGCCGCGATCCTGCGCACGGCCGCCGCCACCGTCGCGTCGGCGTCCTGGGCCGGCTGGTAGAGCCAGTTGCGCAGGTCGCGCTCCTGCGAGCGGGCCAGGCGGGTGACCTCGCGCGGGTCGTGCGCGACGCGCTGGATCAGCGTCAGGGTGTGCAGCACCGAGTCGTGCACCATGGCGGCGACCTCGGCGCGCTCCTCCTGCCTGATGCGCTCGCGCCGTTCGAGCTGGAGCTCCTTCCACAGGCCGGCCAGCCAGGGCGCCGCGATGACCGCCAGGCCGCCGACCACCACGACGGTGAACAGCAGCCCCTGCTGGGCCTGGGCCAGCTCGCCCTGCCAGTAGAGGAACCCGATCGCGCCGATCACCACCAGCCCCACGCCGAGCAGCGTGCGCACGCGGTTCTTCCTGATGCTGAGCGTCGCCCCGCTCATCCAGCTCCGGCGGCGCTCCGGGTCGGCCTGCTGCCACAGGATCAGCGCGCCGATCCCGCCCGCGGCGAACGGCAACATGCCGATGCCGCCCGCCGACGCCCCGGTCAGCCAGCCGAACGCGGCCAGCGCCACCCCGATCGCAGTGAACGCGGCGAGCTGGCTCCAGTCACGCTGCGGCGGCGGCCCTTCGTGAGGCTGACGCGGCGTGACCATCCACAGCACGGCGTAGGCCACCATGCCGACCCCGTCCACCACGCTGAGCAGCACGAACATCAGCCTGATCACCACGGGATCGAGCTTGAGCTGCGCGGCCAGTCCCTGGGCCACCCCGCCGAGCAGGCGGCCCTCCATCGGGCGCATCATCCGCCGGAACGGCGCTTTTTCGCCGGTGCCCGGCTCGGCGAGTGTCTTCTGGTCAGCCATAACACCGTCATCGTCACATGTAAGGGGCGGACCGGGCATCAGGGAACGACCCCCGGGTCGGATCAGGGGTCTCCCGGATGCGAGCGGTGCGCCGGTGGGGCCACGATGGTGGCATGACAGAAGCTCCGCCCAGGGATCCGGCCGCTCCCCCCACCGTACTGCGACGCAGCGGCGAGGGGCGCATCTTCATGGGGGTGTGCGCGGGGCTGGGCCGCCACACCGGGATCGACCCGGTGGTGTTCCGGGTGGCCTTCGCCGTGCTGCTGCTCGGCTCGGGCGTGGGGCTTTTCTTGTATATCGCGGCGTTCCTGTTGATGAAGGAGCCGAACGGGAGCCCGGGCATCATCGAGCAGTGGACGCGGCGCGACTTCGACGCCGAGACCGTGCTGGCGTTGCTGACGGCGGTGCTCGGGTTCGGGCTGGGGCTCAACCTGGCGACGATCTGGATCGACGCGGGGACGCTCGTGGTGGGCGTGTTCCTGGCGGTGTCGCTGCTGGCCGCGCACGCCAACGGGGTCGATCTGCTGGGGCTGGCCCGGTCGATGCCGGAGCGGCTGAGGCAGCGGCCGCGGGCCGGGCAGCCCGCGCCCACGTACGCGAGCCCGCAGCCCACGCCCCCGGTCCGCCCGGCTCCCCACCCGACGCCCACCATGCCCTCGGCGCCGGCCGCACACTTCGCCCCCGCGGCACCAACGGCACCCGCGACGTCCGCGCCCTCGACGGTTGAGGCGCCCGCGAACGGCCCTCGCTCGAACGAGACGGGCCGGAGCGAGACGGACCGGGACGAAATCGGCAGGGACGATGCGGTGACGGCGGAGCACCCCGTGCCGCCCTACGAGCCGGCCGCGCGCGAGTCCGGGCAGGAGCCGGTCCCGCACGAGGACGGCCACGAGCCCGTCGCGCACGAGGACGGGCCCGAGGGGATCGGGCGGCAGGAGGCCGGGCAGCGGTCGCCCGAGGACGAGCCGGCCGCGTACCGGCCGCGGACCGCGGTCGCCTACGGCGAGCCGTTCGCGCCCAACGGCCCCTACCGGCCCCTCGACCCCGCCAGGCGCGCCGGCGCCGGCGGCTACTCCTCGCCGTACGACCCGGCCCTGTACGCCCGCCCGACGCCCCGGCGTCCGAAGCGCGCGCCCCGCCCCAAGTCGTTCATCGGCGTCATCACCATCCTGCTCGCCATCATCATTGGAGGGATCGTCGTGGCGGTCCAGACCAGGTCCGCCGCCGGCGTGAGCCCGACCATCGTCGGCGGCGCGATGCTCATCACCATCGGCGCCGGCCTCCTGGTCGCGACCTGGTGGGGCCGCGGCGCCGGGCTGGTCGCCGCCGGCGTCGCGGTGGCGCTCGCGGTGAGCACCGGCCTCGCGCTGGGCGGACTGCCACGTAATTTCGGCCCGTCCGAGTGGGCGCCGAGCACGCTGAGCGAGCTGGCCGCGGTCCCCGTGTACGACGTCGGCGCAGGCCAGGGCCTGCTGGACCTGTCGGAGCTGAAGCTGCCCCCGGGCACGACCGCGTCCGTCGAGGCCAGGATCTCAATGGGCGAGCTGGAGGTGATCGTGCCGCCCACGGTGCGGCTGGAGCTGCACGCCAGCAACCGGGTCGGCGACATCCGCATCGACCAGCGGATCCACGGCGGCGTGAACGTCCGCGTGAACCAGGTGCTGGAGCCGGAGACGAAGCCGGAGGGCAAGGTCTCGACCATCGTGCTCGACCTGAAGGGCGGGCTCGGCGACATGGAGGTGCGGCGTGCCGCGTGAGACGGGGCCGTGGGACGGCGTAGCGTACGAGGTGGAGCGGCCCCGGCGGGTGCATCGTACGGACTGGATGGCGCTGCTGAGCGGCGTGCTCTTCGTCGTGCTCGGGATCTTGGTGGTGACCCGTGCGCTCACGGATGCCCTGGTCCTGATGGGTGTCCTGGTGCTCGGTCTGGCCTTCGCGGGCCTCGTGGCGGTCGTTGCGAGGGCGGTCCGCGGTAAGTGACCCTTGACCGGGCGTAACACGAGCGTAATTTCGGGTGTGTCCGCCATTCCCCCGCTCCTTGAGAGGGAGGACGTATGCCCCGCATCTCCGTCATCGTGGACGGAATCACCTACGAAGAGGACGTCGAGCCGCGACTGCTGCTCGTCCATCTGCTCAGAGAACGCCTGGGCAAGACCGGCACCCCGGTCGGCTGCGACACCAGCAACTGCGGCGCCTGCACAGTCATGCTGGACGGCAAGAGCGTCAAGAGCTGCTCGGTGCTGGCCGTACAGGCCGACGGCTGCGAGGTCGTCACCATCGAGGGCCTCGGCACGGCCGGCTCGATGCACCCGATGCAGCGGGCCTTCCACGAAGAGCACGCACTGCAGTGCGGCTACTGCACCCCCGGCATGGTCATGGCGGCCATCGACCTGCTCCGGGACGACCCGGACCCGTCGGAGGACGCCATCAGGCAGGGGCTTGAGGGCAACCTGTGCCGCTGCACCGGCTACTGCAACATCGTCCGCGCGGTACGCCGGGGAGCCCAGGAGATGGGTCAGGCGGTGAGCACGCCGTGAGCGAGCTGGACACCGGCGCGGTGGCCGAGCAGATAGCGGAGAGCGACCAGATCAACGAGCCGGCGGCCACGCCGGAGCTGGGCCGGCCACGGCGGCGCAAGGAGGACGCGCGGCTGCTGACGGGGCGTACGCGGTGGACGGACAACCTGACCCGTCCCGGCCTGCTGCACGTGGTCTTCCTGCGCAGCCCGATGGCGCACGCCAGGATCACCCGGGTGGACGTGTCGGGGGCGCGCGGGCTGCCCGGGGTCGTGGCGGCCTTCAGCGGCCAGGACTTCGCGGACGAGCAGGGCAGCCTGCCGTGCGCGTGGCCGGTCAGCGAGGACATCGTCATCCCCGACCATCCGCCGATGGCGGTCTCCGAGGTCCGGTACGTCGGCGAGGCCGTGGCCTGCGTGATCGCCACCGACCGGTACAAGGCGACCGACGCGCTGGAGGCCATCGAGGCCGACTACGAGCCGCTGCCCGCGGTGCTCGACATGGAGGAGGCCCTGACCGACGGCAGCCCGAAGGTGCACGAGGCGGGCAACAAGGCGTTCAGCACGAAGATCGTCTCGGGTGACGTCGAGGCGGCCTTCCGTGACGCGCCGGTCGTCATCGAACGCACCTTCCGCCAGCAGCGGCTCATCCCGAGCGCCATGGAGCCGCGGGCGGTGCTCGCCGACACCGACGGCGACACGTTCACCATGTGGACCTCCACGCAGATCCCGCACGTCCTGCGGGTGATGCTGGCGGTGGTGACCGGCATCCCCGAGCACCGGCTGCGGGTGGTCGCGCCCGACGTCGGCGGCGGGTTCGGCTCGAAGCTGCAGGTGACGGCCGAGGAGGTGCTCTGCCTGCTGCTGGCCCGCAGGCTCGGCAAGGCGGTCAAGTGGACCGAGAGC
Source organism: Nonomuraea sp. LP-02 (assembly GCF_036289125.1). Classification (NCBI taxonomy): domain Bacteria; kingdom Bacillati; phylum Actinomycetota; class Actinomycetes; order Streptosporangiales; family Streptosporangiaceae; genus Nonomuraea; species Nonomuraea sp. LP-02. The sequence continues at coordinate 5,426,947 of NZ_JAXCLK010000001.1, forward strand.
CGCTCGGAGGGCAACCTGACCGTGCACCACGGGCGGGACCAGCTCCAGCGCCTGCGGCTGGCCGCCGACGCCGACGGGCGGCTGCGCGGGCTCCGGGTGGATCTGCTGGCCGACATGGGCGCGTACCTGATGCTGGTCACGCCGGGCGTGCCGATGCTGGGCGCGGCCATGTTCAACGCCATCTACAAGATGGACGCCTACGAGTTCGCCTGCACCGGCGTGTTCACCACCAAGATGCCGACCGACGCCTACCGGGGCGCGGGGCGGCCGGAGGCGACGTTCGGCATCGAGCGCATGATGGACGAGCTCGCCGCCGAGCTGGGCGTGGACCCGCTGGAAGTGCGCCGGCGCAACTGGATCAGGCACGAGGAGTTCCCGTACACCACGATCGCGGGGCTCACCTACGACTCCGGCAACTACGAGGCGGCGACGGACAAGGCGCTGTCGATGTTCGGCTACGACAAGCTGCGCGCCGAACAGGCCGACCGGCGGGACCGGGGCGACCCGGTGCAGCTCGGCATCGGCGTCAGCACCTACACCGAGATGTGCGGGCTGGCGCCGTCCCGGCTGCTCGGCGAGTCGAACTACGGCGCGGGCGGCTGGGAGCACGGCTCGATCCGCATGCTGCCGACGGGCAAGGTCGAGGTCATCACCGGCACCAGCCCGCACGGGCAGGGCCACGTGACGTCGTGGAGCCAGATCGTGGCCGACTCGCTCGGCGTGCCGTTCGAGGACGTCACGGTGCTGCACGGCGACACGGCGATCTCCCACAAGGGCATGGACACCTACGGCTCGCGCTCGCTCGTGGTGGGCGGCATCGCCGTGCTGAGGGCGTGCGACAAGGTCAAGGACAAGGCCCGTACGCTGGCCGCGCACCTGCTGGAGTGCTCGCCCGACGACCTGGAGTTCGCCGGGGGCGCGTTCAAGGTGCGGGGCACGGACGCGCAGCGGACCATCCAGGAGCTCGCCTACGCCGCGTTCACGGCCCACGACCTGCCCGAGGGCGTGGAGGCGCGGCTGGACGCCGACGCCACGTTCGACCCGGACAACTACTCCTTCCCGCACGGCACCCACCTGTGCGCGGTGGAGGTGGACACCGAGACGGGCAAGGTGCGGATCCGCTCGTACGTGGCGGTGGACGACGTCGGCAAGGTGGTGAACCCGCTCATCGTGGAGGGCCAGGTGCACGGCGGCATCGCGCAGGGCGTCGCGCAGGCCCTGTACGAGGAGGCCGTCTACGACGCCGACGGCAACCTGCTCACCACGACGATGGCCGACTACCTGCTGCCGTCGGCGGCCGACCTGCCGGCGTTCCAGCTCGACCGGACCGAGACCCCGGCCACCAGCAATCCCCTCGGCGTCAAGGGCGTCGGCGAGGCGGGCACGATCGCCTCGACCCCGGCCGTGGTGAACGCCATCGTGGACGCGCTGCGCCCGTCCGGCGTGCGCGACGTCGAGATGCCGTGCACGCCGGAGCGGGTGTGGCGGGCACTGGAAGGAGCGCGCCGATGATTCCCGCGCAGTTCGAGTACGTGCGCCCGGACTCGCTGGCCGAGGCGTCGCAGGTCCTCGCCGCCGACGAGGACGCGAAGGTGCTGGCCGGCGGGCAGTCGCTGCTGCCGCTGTTGCGGCTGCGGCTGGCGTACCCGTCGAAGCTGGTGGACGTGGGGCGGCTGGCGGAGCTGCGGGGCGTGCACGACCGCGGCGACCACGTCTACATCGGCGCGCTGACCACGCACGACGAGGTGATGCGCTCCGAGGTGGTCAACGACGGCTGCCCGCTGGTGGCGATGGCCACCGCCCATGTGGCGGATCCGGCGATCCGGCACCGGGGCACGTTCGGCGGCTCGCTGGCGCACGCCGATCCGGCGGGCGACCTGCCCGCGGTGGTGCTGGCGCTCGACGGCGTGTTCGTGGCGAGCTCGGCACAGGGCGAGCGGGAGATCCCGGCCGCCGAGTTCTTCGTCGACTATCTGGAGAACGCCCTCGACGCCGGCGAGATCCTGACCGGGGTCAGGATCCCGAAGCTGGGGGCGGGCTGGGGCTTCCACTACGAGAAGTTCCACCGTACGGCGCAGGCGTGGGCCATCGTCGGCGTCGCGGCGGCGGTCAGGCGGTCGAACGGCTCGATCACCGAGGCCAGGATCGGGCTGACGAACATGGGCTCGACGCCGGTCCGGGCCCGCGCGGCCGAGGCGGCCCTCCAGGGCGTGGAGCTCGGCGACGGGCTGCGGCAGGCCTGCGCGGAGGCGGCGGCGGACACCGATCCGCCGGCCGACCTCCACGGTCAGCCGGACTACCGCAGGCACCTGGCCAGGGTGCTGACTCATCGGGCGGTGCGCGCCGCCACGGGCGCGCCCTGACCGGCCTGTCCGGATGACCTGGCGGGGGCGTCTCTTCCGGGGCGCCCCCGCCGCGTCGTAGTGTCGGGAACCATCGGCAGAAGGAGCGGATCGATGGCGATGCGGTTCGAGCACGAGTTCACTGTTCCGGTTCCGGTCGAGCAGGCGTGGGCCGTGCTGCTCGACGTCGAGCGGATCGCCCCCTGCCTGCCCGGGGCCACGCTCGACATCTACGAGGGTGACGAGTTCACCGGCAGGATGAAGGTCAAGGTCGGCCCGATCACCGTCACCTATCGGGGCTCGGCCAGGTTCGAGGACGTGGACAAGGACTCCCGCTCGCTCACCATCCAGGCGTCGGGCAAGGAGGCCCGCGGCTCCGGCACGGCCTCGGCCACCGTCAAGGCCCGGCTGACGCCGCGCGAGGAGTCGACGGCGGTGACCGTGGAGACGACGTTCAACGTGACGGGGCGGCCCGCGCAGTTCGGCCGCGGGGTGATGGCGGAGGTGGGCTCGCGGCTGCTGGACAGGTTCGCCGCCAACCTCGCCGAGCTGCTGTCCGAGCCGAGAGAGCAGCCCCAGGTCCAGGAGCAGCCCGCCGAGGAGCAGCCGAAGGAGGAGGAGGAGCGGCACCTGACGGCCGTGCCCACTCCCGTGCCCGCTCCCGAGCCGGCGCCGCCCCACGCCCAGGGCACGGTGCGCACCTCGCGCTCCCCCGACGAGGAGGCGCTCGACCTGCTGGAGATCGCCGGACAGCCGGTGCTCAAACGGCTGGCGCCGGTGGCGGGCGCGCTCGCGGTTCTGCTGATCGTCATCTGGGTCGTCCGTCGCCTGCGGCGCTGATTTTCGGCAAATACTCCATCAAGTCCGGACACTTCCCGCAGCTCGGGGGCAGGGCCCTCCCCGCAGATGGTTCGACCAGCGGGGGGACTTGGGATGCCGGACTGCAGCGTGGTCGTCATCACGTACAACGACGCCGCCCGCCTGCCCAGGGCCGTGCGCTCCGTGCTCCGCCAGTCGCTGCGCGACCTTGAAGTAATCATCGCCGACGACGCGAGCACGGACGGCACGCCGGAGGTGGCCGCGAGCCTGGCCGCGCAGGACCCGCGGGTGCGCTACGTGCGCAGGAAGGTCAACAGCGGGCACTGCGGGGCGCCGCGCAACGACGGCGCGGACGCCGCGGCGGCCCCGTACGTCATGTTCCTCGACAGCGACGACGAGCTGCCCCGGCACGCCTGCAAGAGCCTGCTCGCCGAGATCGAGCGCACCGGCGCGCAGTTCGTCTCGGGACAGATCTCCCGCCTGTACGAGACCAACGGCAAGCTGCGGCCGTACTACCCGTCGCTGTTCGCCCGCCGCCGCGTGGTGGCCGGCATCCGCGAGGACCCGGAGCTGTTCCTCGACTCCTTCAGCACCAACAAGCTCTACGACGTGGCCTGGCTGCGCGAGCGGGAGCTGCGCTTCCCCGAGGACCTCGACTACGAGGACCACGTCTTCGCCGCCGACCTGTACGCCCTCGCCCGCCGCTTCGCGATCGTCCCGTGGACGGTCTACCACTGGCACCGCGCCTGCGACGGCGTCTCGATCTCGCTGAGCGTCGACGACCTGGACAACGTCCGGCAGCGGGTCCTCGCCGCCCGCAGGAGCGACGACCGGCTGCGCGCCCACGGGGCCGGCGACCTGGTGCCGCACCGGCAGCGCCGCTTCGTCCGGCAGGACCTGCGGGTCTACCTCAACCCGCTGCCCTCCCGCGACCTGGTGTGGGTCAAGGAGTTCGCCTCGATCGTCCGGCCGTACCTGGCGCGGATCCCGGCCGAGGTGATGGAGGAGGCCGCGCCCCTGGAGCGGGTCTGCTGCCGGCTCATCCTCGACGACCGGATCGAGGACCTGCGCATCGCGGCCGGCTCGCTCACCGGGCAGCGGGCCGCGCCGCGGGCGGCGGTACGGCTCGACGGGCGCACGTACTGGGGGACGACGGTCTCCCCCGGCCTGGACATCACCCCGCTGCGGCTGGCCGAGCTGCCCTTCGCCGCCGCCCGGCTGCGGCACGAGGCGAGCGAGCTGGTCCGCGACGGGGACCGGGTGCGGATGACCGTACGCACCTTCGACCCGTTCGGCGCGCTGCCGGCGGACTGGACGGCGTTCCTGCAGGCCGGCAGGGAACGCGTGCCGATCAGGCCGGAGCCGTCGGGCGAGGGCGGCTACGTCTGCGAGGTCGCCTTCACGCCTGACGGGAAGTGCGAGCCGAGGATCGGCTTCACCCGCGTCTCCGACGGGCACACCACGACCGACCGGATCATCGTGGACCCGCGCCTGCGGCCGATCGAGCTGCCCGGCGGCCTGGTGCAGGCCGAGGGGCACGCGGCCTACCTGTGCGTACGGGCAACACGCACCCGGCGGCGGCCGCGCGAGCGGCTGTGGCGGAGGTTCGTGCGGCAGGTCGGCACGCCCCGGAACAAACTGCGGGCGTACAAGGTGCTCGTCAAGGTGCTGCGCCCGCGTCCGGACCTCGCCCTGTTCGAGTCCGACGTCGGCAAGGGCTGCTGCGGCAGCCCGCGCGCCATCTACGAGGAACTGCGCCGCCGCGACCTGCCGATCGAGGTCGTCTGGTCGCTGGCCAAGGGCCGCAACGACGCCCCGCGCGGCGCCCGGCGGGTACGGCGCGGAAGCTGGCGCCACCTGTGGACGATGGCGCGGGCCGGCATCTGGGTGGACAGCCACGGCTTCCCGCTGGACTACCCGAAGCCGCGCGGCACCCGCTACCTGCAGACCTGGCACGGCCAGGGCATCAAGTCGATCGGCTTCGACGCGCCCGACCTGCGCGCCGACTTCGACCGGCCGCGCGCCCAGTGGCGCGCGGCAGTGGCGCGGTGGGACGCGCTGGTGTCGCCGAGCGCGGAGTTCTCCCGCATCTTCGTGCCGTCCAACGGCTACACCGGCAAGGTCTACCGGTACGGGACGCCGCGCTGCGACGCCCTGGTGCGCGGCGAGCCGACCGGCGACGTACGCGGGATCCTGGACCTTCCGCCGGGACGGCGGGTCCTGCTCTACGCGCCCACCTACCGCGACCGGGCCATGGGCAGCGGCCAGTCCGTACGGGCCGACCTGGAGCTGCTGGCCGAGGAGCTGGCCGGGGAGTGGGTGGTGGTGCTGCGCACCCATCCGGTGGAGCGCTACGAGACGCCCGAGCACCTCAGGCACTTCGTCCGCTTCGCCGGGCGGTATCCGGAGGTCAACGACCTGATGCTGGCCTCGGACGCGCTGCTCACCGACTACTCGTCCCTGATGTGCGACTACGCGATCACCGGCAGACCGATGGTGTTCTACCTCGACGACTGGGACGACTACCGGCTGTCCGAGCGCGGCGTCTACCACGACCTGCCCGCCATCGCCCCCGGCCCGTGCGTCACCACGACCGAGGAGCTGGTGGACGTGCTGCGGCGCCTGGACGAGGAGCACGCGGCTCACGCCGCACGTTACGCGGCCTTCCGCGAGCTGTGGTGCGCCGACGAGCGCGGCGACGCGGCGGCGCGGATCGTCGACGACTTCTTCCGGGTGGGGGCCCGCCGATGAGCCGCGTCGTCTTCGCCTGCGTGGACGCCGACACGCTGGGCGGCATCCAGCAGGTCACGCACACCCTCGCCCAGGGCCTGGCGGGGCGCGGCCACGAGGTGCACGTCATCGGCCTGCACCGGGCCCGCTCCCCGTTCCGGTACGTGGACCGCCCGCGCTACCACCACCACGTGATCAGCCGCGCCGAGCCCGGCAACCGCCTGGCCCGCGTCCGCGCCGACCGGCGGCTGCGCCGGCTGCTCGGCCGCATCGCGCCGGGGTACGCGGTGATGACCTCGCCGTCCGCGGTGATCCGGGTGCGCGACCTGCTGCCCGCCGGGTTCCGGTCGATCGGCCAGTACCACGGCTCCTACGACCACGCCCGCGGCTGCTGGCACCTGGGCTCGATCAGGAAGCACTACGCCGACCTCGACCAGGCGGTCTTCCTGAGCGAGGACGACGCCTGGAGCTTCGCCGAGCATGCCCTGCTGCCGAACGCCCGGGCGCTGCCCAACCCGCTGGCCCGCTGGCCGGAGCGGATGGCCGCGCTCGACGTCCCCCGGGTGCTGGGCGTCGGCCGGCTGGAGGGGGTCAAGCGGTTCGACCGGCTGATCAGCGCGTTCGCCCGTTCGGGCCTGCCGGAGCCGTGGGAGCTGCACCTGATCGGCGACGGCGGCGAGCGGGAGCGGCTGCGCGCGCACGCCGGGCGGGAGGGCGTGGCGGGCCGGGTGGTCTTCCGCGGCCTGGTCCCGGCCGCGGACATGTCCGCCGAGTACCTGGCGGCGTCGGTGCTGGGGCTGACCAGCGAGCACGAGGGCCTGCCGGTCGTGCTGCTGGAGTCGGGGGCGCACGGGGTGCCGTCGGTGGCCTTCGACGTCTCGGGCGGGGTGCACGCGGCGGGCCAGGTGCTGGTGCCGCCGGGGGACGTGGACGCCTTCGCGGCCGAGCTGGGCCGGCTGGCGGACTCGGTGGAGGAGCGGCGGCGGCTGGGGGCCGACGCCCGCGCACGGGCCGAGGCGTTCCGCCTCGACCACGTGCTGGACGACTGGGAGCGGCTGTTCGCCCACGTCGATCGCTGAATCGACGCTAGATGGCGGGCTCGGTGATCTCGGTGCGCTGGCGCGGGACGCCGGCCAGCGAGCGCTGGCGCGTGGTCAGCATGGCGGCCACCGGGCTGGGCTCGCGCAGCCGGTTGAAGCGGTCGCGCATGTGCTTGCGCATGCGGCTGGCCTTGCGCTTCTGCATGGTCTTCTGGGCGGCGATGATGTGCTCCTTGGCCGGCCTGGCCGCGCCGGTCAGCTCGTAGCCCATGGACTCCAGGCGGTCGCCGAGCATGTGCTCGCACAGGGAGATCTCCCAGTCGTCCAGCCGGTTGGCCCAGCTCCCGACGCGGCTGCGGATGACCTCGCCGTGCGTGTTGCTGTGCCAGACCTTGTGCTCGGGCACCGCGACGCTGGCCGCCTCGCGCGGGGAGATCATCGAGGCGGAGAAGTCCTCCTCCAGGAAGTGGCAGAGCTTCTTCAGCTCGGTCGCGGGGTCGTCGGTGAGGTCCTCGTAGCGCAGCTCGTAGTAGGTGTCCTCGGGCAGGGTGCGCTTGAGTTTGATCCCCGCGTCGATCGCCTCGGCCCAGGTGGAGACGGCGTGGAAGGAGTCCAGGGTGTACCAGGGCATCTCCTTCAGCGAGGCCACGCAGTCGCGGCCGTCCCTGATGAGGTGGACGAACTGGGCGTCGGGGAAGAGCCGCAGCAGCATGTCGACCTGCTTGACGTAGCTCGGGCGCTTGTCGCCCCAGCGGGCCTTGTGGAAGCGGTCGGCGTACATGCGGAAGGCCGTGCCGATCACGGAGCCGAGCGAGCCGGGGCCCTCGACCGCCTGCTGGACGAACTCGTCCTTGTCGATCTTGAGCTCGCGGAACTTGGTGCTGCGGTCGGTCGCGATCCACTGCGCGAGCGCCCTGCGGCGCGAGGCGATCCGCAGGTCGCCCCAGGCGCGGCGGCGGTAGTAGGCGGGAACGAGGAAGCGGGTCTCGGGCGGCACCGCCATGTGCGGGTGCGAGTGCAGCATGAGCTGGAGCATCGTGGTGCCGGAGCGCGGGCATCCGATGACGAAGACTGGCCTGTCGGACATTTCGTACTAACCCCCGAAAAACTTAGACGAGAACGTGCTCTCGGCTCTCCCGAGAGGAGGCGACGGCGTGCCTGCGCGTGAAGCGCCACATCCGGTAGACAAGAAAGACCTCGTTGGCCAGCAGCAGCACCCCGGCCGCCGCGGCGAGCGGGATCAGCGCCCATGCCCCCGCAAGAGGCGCGATCACGAACACCGCCGCGTGGAACTCGATGCCGCTGATCAGGTGCGAACGCACCCGGTGCCGGGCCAGGAACCTGTTCAGCCGGCGGAAGAAGCCGGACGGGCGCGGGACCCGCTCCAGCGGCTGGGTGTCATCGTCCAGCTCCGGCGGCCCCATGGGCTCCAGTGCCGGTCCCAGCGGCTCCGCCGTCCCGTGCGCCACCCCCTGGCGCTCGTCCCTGACGGCCTCGCGGACCCGCTTCATCTGCGGCGCGTTGACGTACCTGAACAGGTCCAGCACGGCCACCCCCGCGCCGAGGACCACGTAGCCGACCTCGCCGGTCAGCGCGTACTGCCCGTACGCCAGGCCCGCGGCGCACAGCACGACCCTGATCCGGTCCCCGACGTAGTCGAGCCAGAGGCCGAAGGGCGTCCCCGTGCCCTTCAGCCGGGCGATTTTGCCGTCCACGCAGTCGATCATGAAGCTGAGATAGAAGACCGCGGCGCCCGCTACGAGCTGGTTCATAGCGAAACAGGTGGCCGACGCCACACCGAGGACCAGCGAGAGGACGGTCAGCCCGTTGGGCGTGATCCGGGTGTGGTTGGCGACGGGGAGGGCGACCCGGCAGGCGACCGGGTCCACGAAATACACGGTCCACCAGGAGTCTCTCCGCTTGCGTGTCTCGTGGACGTCATCGAGCGAATAGGTCCTCATGCAGACCAGCATGAACACGGGCCGCGCTCCGGCGATTACTGTCTGGAACTACTGGGGGATGTCCTGGCCGGTTCTTGACCAACCCGGCACGGTGAATCGCCACGTCCCCCCGGCCTCGCCGTCCCTGCACCAGCCCTTCAGCACCAGGCCGCGGGTCTCCGTACGGGCCTGGAGCCGCCAGACCGGCCCGCCGCCCGCCAGCCTGGCCGGGTCGAACGCGGCCACGAACCCGCCGCGGCCCGTCCTGCTCACCTCCAGCGGCACCTTGCGGCGGCCGTCGCTCAGCCACAGGTTCACGCGGTCGATGCGCCGGTCCACGCGGTGGACGGCCAGCTCGCCGCGCACGCGGTACTCCGCGCCCGTCCACTCGCAGGAGTCGACCCTGGCCAGCAGCCTGAGCTCGTCGCGGGCGTCGAACACCTCGTCCGGGATGCGCAGCCGGCGGTCGCGGAAGAACGGGTAGTCGCCGTACCAGCCGGTGGTGCGCCAGCCGCGCGGCACCACGCGGGTGCCGGACTCGGCGCGGGCGCGGCGGAAGTCGCGTACCTTCCGCAGCTCCGCCACCAGCCCCCTCGTCATCAGGTGCAGCTCCAGGCGGCGCAGCGACGGCGCGGTGGCCACCGCCCGCGGCCCCAGCTCGGCCACCCAGGCGCGGGCCAGGTCGAGCAGCGGGCCCGGCTCCGCGCACCTCTCCAGCGCCTGGAACAGGAAGAGGATGTCCTTCTCCAGCACCAGCGCGTCGAAGCCGTCGAGCAGCTCGGGCGCCCGCTCGTCGAGGAAGGCGCGCACCGAGCGGATGGCGGCCAGGCGCTCGTTGAGGTTGGACAGCTCGTTGCGGCGCTGGGTGATCGAGTCCTCCCCCTCCTCGCGCCGCCGCCAGTGGTAGACCACCTCGCCCAGCATGTCCACGCTGCCGGCCAGCACGTGGGCCTGCATGGCGACCGGCACGTCCTCGTAGATCCCGGCGGGGAAGGTCAGCCCGGCGCGCTCCCAGAAGTCCCGCCGGTAGACCTTGTTCCACACCGTGCGGTCGCGCACCAGCACCTGCTTGTCGGTGATGTGCGTGCACAGCACCGGCCGCCTGAACACCTTCTCGTGCAGCGTGGACTCCTCCAGCACGCCGTCCACGAGCCGCCCCACCGCCCCGCAGGCGAGGTCGGAGCCGGTCTCGGCGAGCTTGGCGACCATCCGCTCGTACGCCTCCGGCGGCACGACGTCGTCGGCGTCGGCGAAGGCCAGGTACGTGCCCCGCGCCAGCCGGATCCCGGCGTTGCGGGCCGGCCCGGGGCCCTGGTTGCGCTGCGTGACCAGCACGAACCGGGGATCGGCGGCGGCGAAGTCCTCGGCGACGCGCCTGCTGCCGTCGGCGGAGCCGTCGTCCACCATGACGACCTCCAGGTCGTCCAGCGTCTGGACGGCGAGCGACTTCAGGCACTCGGTGATGTAGGGCTCCACGTTGTGGAACGGGACGATGACGCTGAGCAGGGGGATCATGGCCGATGGGGCTCCTTGACCTCGCGGGAGTGCGTTCGAGGGCAGCATGCCGCGCCGCCCGCGCCGGGGACGCGCGCCTGAAGAGCTCTTTACCGGCGGCGCGATCGGCTACGTTGAGCATCAGGACGGGCACGAACGGTAGGGGGCGGAATGCTTCGCGGCGCGCACGACGACGACCTCCCGGCCATGCGGCGCTGGCGCAACCACCCGCGGGTGCGCGCCGCCAGCTTCACCACGCACGAGATCGGCGCCGACGAGCACGCCCGCTGGTGGGCGGCCGTCCGCGCCGACGCCACCCGCCAGGTGCTGATCTACGACCACGACGGCGTCCCCGCAGGCGTGGTCGCCTACTCCGGCCTGACGCCCGCGAGCGCCGACTGGGGCTTCTACCTCGACCTCGACGGCCTCGAACGGTCGGGCGCGCTGCTGCGGGCCTGGGCCGGGCTGGAGCGTGCGGCCATCGCGCACGCCTTCGGCCCGCTCGGCCTGACGGTCCTGCGGGGCGAGGTGCTGGCCGACAACGCGCCGGTCAGGTCGCTGCACCGGCGCTTCGGCTTCATCGAGGTCGCCGCCTACCGCCGGGACGTCGACGGGGTGCCGCGCGACGTCGTCGCCATCGAGCTCAGGAGGGAACACACATGATCTCCATCGCGGGCCGGGCCATCGGGCCCGGTCATCCTCCGTACGTCGTGGCCGAGCTGTCCGGCAACCACAACGGCAGCCTGGAGCGGGCCCTCGCCATCATCGACGCGGTGGCCGACGCCGGGGCGCACGCGGTGAAGCTGCAGACGTACAGTCCGGACACGCTGACCGTCGACGCCGACGGGCCGGCGTTCCGGCTGGGCGACGCGCACTCGCTGTGGGGCGGCGAACGCCTCTACGACCTCTATCAGCGGGCCCGCACTCCGTGGGAGTGGCACGAGCCGCTGTTCGCGCGGGCGCGGGAGCGGGGGCTCGCCGCCTTCTCCTCGCCGTTCGACCCGACGGCGGTCGAGTTCCTGGAGAAGCTGGACGTGCCGGCGTACAAGATCGCCTCGTCCGAGCTGGTGGACCTGCCGCTGATCCGGCTCGCCGCGGCCACAGGCAAGCCGCTGATCATCTCGACCGGCATGGGGACGGCCGGCGAGATCGGCGCGGCCGTGACCGCCGCCAGGGAGGCGGGCTGCACCCGGCTCGCCGTGCTGGCCTGCACGGCCTCCTACCCGGCCGCGCCGGCGGAGAGCAACCTGCGGGCGCTGCCGCTGCTGGCCGCGCTCACCGGCGAGGTCGTCGGCGTCTCCGACCACACGCCCGGCATCGGCGTGCCGCTGGCGGCGGTGGCGCTGGGGGCGTGCCTGATCGAGAAGCATGTCACCCTGGCGCGGGTCGACGGCGGGGTGGACGCCGCGTTCTCGCTGGAGCCGGCCGAACTGGCGGCGCTGGTGACGGAGAGCGCGCGGGCCTGGGAGGCGCTGGGCGAGCCGGTGCTCGGGCCGCGGCCGTCCGAGCGGGAAGGGCTGCGCTTTCGCCGCTCCCTCTACGTGGTGCGTGACGTGCGGGCCGGGGAGGAGGTGGGTCCTGGCAACGTTCGGTCGATCCGGCCTGCCGGGGGGTTGCCGCCGGACGCGGTGCGCGAGGTGACGGGGCGGCGTTTCGTCCGCGACGTGCCGAAGGGCACGCCGCTGACCTGGGACCTCATCTGACCAGAGCTAGGAGCGCGTCCGCGACGCGCTCCCTGCCCCGGCCGTCCACCAGCCCGCCGCCCCGGCGGCCGTGCTCCTCCCGGACGGCCGGGTCGGACAGCAGGCGGGCCAGGACGGCGACCGCCTCGGGGCCGGGCGCGGGGCCGAGCCCCGCCGCCACGCCCCTGCCCACCAGCTCGTCGTAGCCGATGAGCTGGTTGTCGGCCACCCAGCTGAGCGCCGTGGGCACGCCGAGGTAGAGCAGCTCCCAGATGGCCGAGCCCGCGGCGGTGACCACGAGGTCGGCCGCGGCCATCAGCTCCGGCAGCCGGTCGGTGGGCGGGATGACGGTGATCGACGCCCCATCTGCCAACGGGGCCGGGAACGGGGCCGGGCTCACCACCGTGGCGGTGAACGGCATGCCGGTCGCGCACAGGGCCTCCGCCCAGGCGGGGGCGACCCCGGCGGCGTCGGTGCCGCCGAAGAAGCACAGGACGTCCGGGACGCGGTCGGGGCGGCGGGGGGCGCGGGCGCGTCGGCGTACGCTGTCGCGCAGCAGGACGTAGCGGGCGCCGGCCAGCACCGGCCCGGCGGGGAACGGGCGGCGTTCGGCGCCGAGGTTCTGGTCGAGGTAGAGGTCGGCGTGCTGGCCGAGCGGGTCGCCGTCGACGACGGCGAGCACGGGCAGCCCGTGACGGCGCAGCTCCTCGCCCGTGCCGGGCGGCAGGTGGTAGGAGTCGAGGACGACCGCGTCCAGCCGGAGCGCGCGGGCCAGCGCGGCCGGCGACTCGGGGGCGGGGGTGAGCGGGAGGACGCGCTCGCGGAGCTGGGCGAGCGCCCAGGGCGAGTCGCGCACCGCTCCCAGGAAGACCGGGCGCGCGCCGCGCGAGCGCAGCTCCTCGGCCAGGGCGACGCAGCGGACGAGGTGGCCGACCCCGCTGCCCGCGCCCGCGTCGCAGCGGATTCCGACGCGCGGCCCGGCGCTCACGCGTCCTGCAGCGCCTTCTGGCGTACGTGGGCGTTGAGCCCGCACACCTCGGGGCGGGCGCGCAGCCAGCTCACCAGCGCCCGCATCGGCACGCAGCGGTCGCCGAGCTCGCTCACCACACGGGAGATGAGCAGCCAGTCGTCCTCGGTGTCGAGCGTCAGCCGGAGGTCGGCGGCGACCGGCTGGTAGGCGAGCCCGAGCAGCCGGGCGTCGCCGGCGGCCTCGGTGTAGATGTGGGAGGTGACGTGGACGCGGTGGTGGGCGACGGCCTCGCGGTCGCAGCGATCCAGCGCCGCCCGCGCGATGATCTCGACGTCGAGACCGCGCGGCAGGGTGCGGGCCAGGCTCGTGCTGAGGTAGTCGAGCCCCGGGACGGCCTGGAAGACGAGCGCGGCCTCCCTGACGACCGTCGGGTCGAGCAGCGGGCAGTCGGCGGTGAACCGCATGACGGCCTCGCTGGGCCGCCCCTCCAGCGCCTGCGTGAACCGGGTGAGCACGTCGTCGACCGGGCCGCGGTGGCAGCGGACATCGAGCGCGGCGCACTCGGCGGCCACCGCGTCGTCCTCGGGGAGCGTGGTGGTGGCGACGATCAGCTCGTCGAGCGCGGCCGACTCACGGGCCGCGCGGACCACCCAGCCGAGCACCGACCGGCCACCGTCGCCGAGTTGTCGGAGCACCTTGCCGGGCAGCCGGGTGGATCCCATCCTGGCCTGAACGATTCCGACAATACGCACGAAAGCCCCATTCCCCCGTGTGACAGTGCGTCATAGGCCGATCGCGTTATGCTACCGCCCGGCACACGATTTCAGGGGGCGACGTGAGCATTCTCCATGGGTCGTCGATGTTGATCACCGGGGGCACGGGGTCTTTCGGAAAGGCCTTCATCCGCCACGCGCTCGACTCGGTCGGGGTGCGGCGCCTGGTGGTCTTCTCCCGCGACGAGCTCAAGCAGTACGAAGTGCGCCGGCTCTTCGCCGACGACGAGCGGCTGCGCTGGTTCATCGGCGACGTCCGCGACCGCGACCGGCTCACCAGGGCCATGCACGGCGTCGACCACGTCGTGCACGCCGCCGCGCTCAAGCAGGTCGACACGGCCGAGTACAACCCGTTCGAATACGTCCGCACCAACATCGCCGGCTCCCAGAACGTGGTGGAGGCCGCCATCGACTGCGGCGTGCGCAAGGTGGTGGCGCTGTCCACCGACAAGGCCTCCAGCCCGATCAACCTCTACGGGGCCACCAAGCTCGTCGCCGACAAGCTGTTCGTCTCCGCCAACCACTACGCCGCCGCCCACGAGACCCGCTTCTCCGTTGTCCGCTACGGCAACGTCGTGGGCAGCAGGGGCTCGGTGATCCCGCTGTTCCAGCGCCTCGCCGAGCAGGGCGACAGCCTGCCGATCACCGACAAGCGCATGACCCGGTTCTGGATCACCCTCGACCAGGCCGTCCGGTTCGTCGTCGACTCCTTCGAGCTGATGCAGGGCGGCGAGCTCTACGTCCCGCGCATCCCCAGCATGCGCATCACCGACCTCGCCGAGGCGCTGGCGCCGCAGAGCCCCCTCTACGAGGTCGGCATCCGGCCCGGCGAGAAGCTGCACGAGGAGATGATCGGCCCCGACGACGGCCGCCGCACACTGCGGCTGGCCGACCGCTACGTCGTGCAGCCCACGATCGCCACCTGGGGCTACCGCCCGCCGCAGAGCGGGGAGCTGCTGCCCGAGGGCTTCGCCTACCGCTCCGACACCAACGACCAGTGGCTCTCCGTCGACGACCTGCGCGACATGGTGACCGGCTGATGCTCCCCTACGGACGGCACTCCGTCGACGAGAGCGACGTGGCGGCGGTCACCACCGTGCTGCGCGGCGACTGGCTGACCACCGGGCCCGCGGTGGCCGCGTTCGAGTCCGAGCTGGCGCGCTGGACCGGCGGCGTGCCGTGCGTGGCGGTCACCTCCGGCACCGCCGCGCTGCACGTCGCCTACGTCGCGGCGGGCGTGCGGCCGGGCGACGAGGTCATCACCACGCCGCTGACGTTCGTGGCGACGGCGGCCACGGCCGCGCTGCTCGGCGCGCGGGTGCGCTTCGCCGACGTGCAACCCGACACCGGCAACCTCGATCCCGACGCGGTGACCGCGCTCGTCACCGGCCGCACGCGCGCGGTCACCGCCGTCGACTACGCGGGCCATCCCGCCGACTACGACCAGCTCCGGGAGGTCGCCGAGCGGGCCGGGGCGCGGCTGATCGCCGACTCGGCCCACTCGCTGGGGGCCGCCTACAAGGACCAGCCGGTGGGGTCGCTCGCCGACCTCACGACGTTCTCGTTCTTCCCCACCAAGACCGTGACCACGGCCGAGGGCGGCGCGGTCGCCGCGGCCGACCCCGAGCTGCGGCTGCGGGCCGCCCGCTTCATGAACCACGGACTCGTACGCGAGCCGGCCGCGCAGCGCGATCCCGGCGTGGGCGGCTGGCACCAGGAGGTGCACGCGTTCGGGCTCAACTACCGGCTGCCCGACGTGCTGTGCGCGCTCGGCGTCAGCCAGCTCCGGCGGCTGGCCCGCTTCCGCGAGCGCCGCGCCGAGCTGGTGGCCCGCTACAACGTGCTGCTGCGCGACGTTCCCGGGCTCACGCTGCCCGCGCGGCGCGCGTACGTGTCGCCGAGCTGGCACCTCTACCCCGTGCGCGTCCGCCACGGGCGGCGGCGCGAGGTCTACGACCGCATGCGGGCGGCCGGCATCGGCGTGCAGGTCAACTACATCCCGGTCTACTGGCATCCGGTGTTCGAGGATCTCGGCTACCGGCGGGGCATGTGCCCGGCCGCCGAGGCCTACTACGCCGAGGAGCTGTCGCTGCCGCTCTTCCCCGACCTGACCGACGCCGAGCAGGACCACGTGGTCGACACGCTGGCCGCGATCCTGCGTTAGCGCTCGTACTCGTCAGCGCTCGTGCTCGTCAGCACTCGCCAGTGCTCGTCAGCGCTCGGCGAGCAGCAGGCAGCCGTCCTCGCTCCGGTCCACCAGGAAACGCCGGTCGGCCACCAGG
The DNA here is from genome assembly GCF_036289125.1 of Nonomuraea sp. LP-02. Taxonomy (NCBI): domain Bacteria; kingdom Bacillati; phylum Actinomycetota; class Actinomycetes; order Streptosporangiales; family Streptosporangiaceae; genus Nonomuraea; species Nonomuraea sp. LP-02. The sequence continues at coordinate 5,443,019 of NZ_JAXCLK010000001.1, forward strand.
GCGACCGGCCGATGCCCGGTGCGCACCAGCGGGCGCAGCGCCTTGCCCTGGTCGATCACGACCTCCCACCACGACTCCTGGCCCACGCTCTCGTCGAGGTCGGCGAGCGGCACCCTGGCGTGGAAGTCCTGCCCGGCGAGCGTCACCGGGAAGTACATCTCCTCGCCGTCGCTCCTGCGGCGCAGCCGCAGCACCGGCTCGCCGTCGCCGACGTCGGCCAGCTCCCCCGAGAACACCAGGTCGCCGCCGTCCACCCGGCACTCGCCGATGATCACCTCGGCCAGGCGCAGCCGCAGGCCCCAGGCCCCCTTCGCGGTGCGTACCGGCACCACCCACACGCCGGACGCGCGCCGCGGGGCGGGGACGCCGGGCGGCAGCCAGCGCGGCCCGGCCACCCGGCCCTCCAGCCGCAGCCCGCGCCCCCTGAGCTGCAGGCGCAGGTCCCACTGGCCGCGCCGGGTGAGCTGGGCGGCCGAGAGCGCGGCCGGGTCGAAGGCGAAGGCGAACGGGAACACGTGCTGCGGCAGCCGCACCCCTTCCTCCTCCTCGACGCTCTCCCAGACGGGCGCGGACTCCTGGTCGGACAGCCGTACGCGCTCGCCGGTGCGGCGCTCCTCCAGCCACACGAGCACCCGTGCCCGGCGCAGCACGCCGACGTCGAAGCTGCCGACGCCGACCCGGCCCTCGCCCACCAGGGCGCCGCGCCGCCAGCCGAGCTCCACCAGGCGGGCGGCGAGGCCCAGCTCCTCGGTGACGTCCGACAGGCCGCCCGGCAGCCAGGGATGCCAGGCGTGCCAGCGCCTGCGCAGGATCCCCGCCGGCCGTACCGGTGGCCGCAGCCGGCCGTCGCGGGCCTGGGCGTGCACGTCGCCCAGCTCGGGCAGGCGGTGCCCGTGCAGGAGATGGAGCTGCAGCCGGTGCGCGAACGGCACGCTCAGCCACGCCTCGCGGGACACGCCGTCGAGGTAGCGGACGATCAGCTCGACCAACTCGGGATCCGGCTCGCGGCCCATCCCGGCCACGGCCTCGGCCGCGACGCTCATGTCGATGTCCATCGTGTCGCGGTCGAAGGCGGGCTTCAGCCGGGGGGCGCGGCGGGCCAGCAGGTCGGCGGTCTCCAGCACCGACAGCAGGCGGTCGCGCAGGTTGCCCGCCTCCAGGCTGCGCTGGGTGATCGAGGTGCCCGGCTCGTCGCGCTCGCGCCAGTGGTAGACGACCCTGGCGAGGACGTCCACCGAGCGCGCGCCGACGTGGGCGGCCATGGCGACGGGCTGGTCCTCGTACATGCGCTCGGGGAAGCTCAGCCCCAGCCGGTCCCAGAAGGAGCGGCGGTAGACCTTGTTCCACAACATCCGGTCGCGGATCAGCAGCGGGTGGCGGGTGATGTGGGTGCGCCGCTTCGGCTTGGCGAACGCCTCCCGGTGCGCCCACGACGGGACCAGCTGATTGCGGTGCAGGCGCATGACGTTGCCGCAGGCCAGGTCCGAGCCGGTCGCCTCCAGCGAGGCGACCATCCGCTGGAACGCCTCGCGCGGGACCGTGTCGTCGCCGTCCACGAACGCCAGGTAGCGGCCCGTCGCCCGGGCGAGGCCGACGTTGCGGGCCCGGCCCACGCCCTGGTTGGCCTGGATGACGAGGGCGATGCGCGGGTCCTCGGCCTGCCTGGCCCGTACGACGTCCGGGCCGTGGTCGTCGCTGCCGTCGTCGACGCAGATCACCTCCAGGTCGTCCAGGGTCTGGGCGCGGATGGAGTCCAGGCAGGGGCCGATGTACTTCTCGACGTTGTGGAACGGGACGATCACCGAGAGAACCGGCACGTGTACTCCTCGTCGTCGCTGCGTCATCTGTCGTCGTCTGGGTCTGTCGGGTGGTCTGGGGCGTCTTGTCGTCTCAGCCGGACAGCAGGCGGATGACCTTCCTGGCGACCCGGCGCGGCCGGGCCAGGCGGCGCGAGAGCCGGTAGCCGAGTGTGCGCCGGTAGGCGGTCGCCTTCCGCTGGGTCCTGCGCAGCTTTCCCTTGGCCCGTACCAGCTCGCGCTCCCGGTAGGAGAGCTTGGTCTCCAGCCGCGCGATCCTGGCCAGGGCCGCGGTGAGCTGATCCGCCAGGCGGTCGCGGGCGCCCAGCAGGTCCCGGTACGTCGGCGCGTGCCCGGCCGGCTCCGCCGGCTGCCCCAGCTCGGCGTCCAGCTTGCGGGCACGGTCGAGGTCGCCCGGGTCGCAGAAGCGGCCCGCCATGCCGCACAGCGTCAGTGTGAGCTCGTCGGCGTCGAGCGGCCACGGCCACGGGTGGTGGTGGCCGGCCGCCTGGAGGCGTACGGCGAACCGCAGCAGGATCCGGCACAGGACGATCCGGGGATCGGGCGGGGCCGCCGGGCCCTGGAGGTCGCCTATGGGGGCGAACCGGGCGCCGTCGTACACCAGGCTGTCGGTCGCCGCCGCCGCGTCGCCGCCGTCCTCCACCCAGTCCGCCAGGGCGGTCAGCAGCTCGCGGACGGTCGCGGTGTCCTCGCGGGCACACGCCTCGACGAGGATCTCCTCCAGGACGCGGCCGGCGGGGATGGGACGTTCGCCGCCGTCGGGGAGCCGCCTGAGGCCGGTGTGGGTGAGCTCGTAGAGGGTGCCGCCCTCCTGGACGAGGCCGAGGGGCAGTGCCGTGTACGCGCGCTCGTCCGCGTCGGCGTCGCCCCGCTCCTTGGTGAGCAGCGGGGGCCGTACGGTGACGGCGAGCCACGCCGGGGCCAGCTCCTCGCCCAGGCGGTGCCTGAACACCAGGCGGGTCAGGCGCAGCGGGTCCGCCACCAGCATGCGGTCACCGTCCCCGGCGCTCAGCGGGAACGCCAGCGCGTCCGGCAGGTCGAAGGCCAGCGCCTCGCGGGCGAGCAGCGCGCGCGGCGCCTGCCGCGCCGGATAGGCCGCGTAGCAGCGCTGCACGCTCAGCCCCGCCGACTCCAGCGCGGCGTCCAGCGCTCCCGGCCCGCTGGGGTAGCTGGGGTCGAAACCGTGCGGCGCCCACTGGTCGTCGCCGCCGTCGCGGTCGGCCGGGCGCGCCTCCAGGATGCGGTCCACGCCCAGGTCGTTGTGCACGCCGAGCACGAGCCTCCCGCCGGGCGCGACCAGGGCCGACAGGGCGTCGAGCGACTCGGCCCAGGACGCGGCGGGCGCCTCGGCGGAATGCGTCCGCAGCAGGCCGTCGAGCGCCAGCACGAGATCGTACGGCTCGTCGGCGGCGAACGCCTCCAGCCTGCCGCAGAAGACGTCCAGAGCGGGGTGGCGTTCGGCGAGGGCGCAGGCGTCAGGATAGGACCGCACCAGCACAGCCACCCTGCCCGCCAAGGGGGTGAGGGTTGTCTCGTCCGCCGACAGCCCGACTTGGGCGGTGGACGCCTCCCCCACCACGCCGGACTGGGAGGTCAGCGCCTTCCCCGCCACGCCGGACTGAGGGGTAAGCGCCTCCCCCACCACGCCGGACTGGGAGGTGGGCACCTCCCCCACCACGCCGGACTGGGGGGTCAGCGCCTTCCCCGCCACGCCGGCTTGGGCGATTGACACCTCCCCCGTCAGCCCAGCCTGGGCAACCACCTCGTCCACCACCGTCTGCGGGTGTGGTCCGACCAGCAGCACCTTGCCGCTCGCCGGCACCATCCGCCTGATCAGCTCAAGTGCCGCCCCTCGCCAGTCGGTGACGCCGCCGGACATGTCGGCCATATCCGACCACAGCAGCATCTCCCCCCCGACCAACCGGAGGTTCTCGGGTGCCTCGTTCATGCGTACCGCACCCGCTTCCATCCGAACATGCGCCGTAGCTCCTCCGGTGTCGCCTGATACTCGAATCCCAGCTCCCGCCCCGCCACCTCGGCCGCCAGCCCCGGATCAACGCGCACGCCGTGCAACTCGGGCCAGAGCCGCATCCGGCGCGCCGTGCCGCCGTATTCGGGGCGTTCGTCCTCGTACTGCATGGGGTCCCCGTACACCGCGACCTCACAGCCCACGGACGCGCCGTAGAACAGCGCGCTGCCGAGCCGGTTGGAGGCCACCCTGCGGTGACGCCGCAGCTGGATCAGCTGCTTGCGCAGGAAGTCGCGCCCCTTGCTCTCCCAGCGGGAGCCGCGTTCACCATGACAAATAACCCGAAATCCCCGCGATTCATACGCTTGCCGGATGTCCGGATTTGCGAATTCCAGCCAGTAAAGGCAGACCGTTACCGGCCCAGTCTCGACATCTCGGATTTCGGCGGCGAGCCGGGCATGATCGCCCCTGACGGAGCTCTTCTCCCAGCCATGGAAGGGATACCAGATCGTACCCTCGCGTTTTGTGGTGACGCCCAGTTCGGGCTCCAGATGGAGGAGGTAGATCCAGGGCGCGCCGATGAGGTAATGCCCCCTGCGGCCCATCGACCAGCCTCGCCTGCGCAGCACGTCAGACCATACGAAACGCGGATAACCCGGGCTGCACCAGTGGTCGTTCGGCGGGAATCCATGCAGATAGTTCCATCCGTGCTGAAGGAAACCCTGGATGCGTTTCGGCGTCTCGTCCGGCATATCACAGTATCTGCCGATTATGCGCGAGTGCCCGTACCAGTGATTGGATTCGTCCATCATTCCCCCGTAGCGGTTGGCGCGCCCCATGGGACATTCCCAGCCCCGAACATGCCTCACTCGCCGTTATACGGTTCCATTACTCCCGGCGGGGCCTTGGTTTCTCCGGACCCGAAAGTGCCGCTACACTCGGTCGTGGCTTGAGAACAGAGAGTTAGTGAGTGATCATGAGCCATCTCGACCGGTTGCGGGCCGTCTTCCGCAGATCTCTCAACCTTCCCGCCGACGCACCCGTCGACGACCTCGAATACCGCGCCATCCAGCAGTGGGACTCGCTGGCTCACATGGCGCTGGTCGCCGCGATGGAGGACGAGTTCTCCATCATGATCGACACCGACGAGATGATCGACATGAGCTCGTTCGCCGCGGCGGCCGAGCTCCTCGAAAAGCACGGCATCGGCACCGCCGCCGTCTGAGCGCGCCGACGGTACAGGAAGGCGTCGGGGGACGCCACGACGCACTTCGCGACGCACATCGACTCACCTCCGGCTCACCCGGGGGTGTCATGAACCGGGCCAGCCATCGTCCGAGCCATTGGGGGCGGCATGACAACGGACCAGGCAGCGTCTACCGCACACGGGAGGACGCGATGACACCGGACTCAGCACCGGACCTAGGACCGACCGCAGCGCCGGGCTCAGCATCGGACTCAGGACCAGACACAGCACCGGGCTCAGCACCGGACTCCGCGCCGGACCCAGGAGCGGGCACAGCCTCGAGTTCAGCACCAGACCCCGCACTGGGCTCAGCGCCGCACCCAGGACCGGGCACAGCACCAGACCCAGGACCGGACCCAGGAGCGGGCGCAGCGCCGGGCTCAGCATCGGATCCGGTGCCGCACCCAGCGCTGGGCCGGGAGGCGGCCGGGCGCCGCGACCCCGCGCCACCGTTGAGGGACACCGGCGACACCACGGCGACACCGCATGGCGGCAGCCGCGCCACCCCCGTTGCTCCGGCGGCCCGCTCCCAGAGCGCCCCTCCCACCGAGGCAACCTCTCCACACGGCCCCGCCACCGAGACGGCCTTTCCATACGGCTCCGGAGCCGCCGAGCCGACCCCTTCCGGCGGTCACGCCATCACACCGGCGTCTCCCAGCGACCCCGGCACCGAAACAGGGCCCACAAGCGGCCCAGCAGGTGACATCGCTTCCCCGTGCGAGTTCATGGCCGAAGCGACGCTCCCGGGCGAGCCCACCGCCGCGCCGTCTTTCCCCAGCGCCCCCAGCGCGTACGCCATAGAAGGGTCGGCTCTTGGCGGCCCTGCCCCTGTGGCGCCTTCCGAAGACGAAGCAGCGGGCGTCCCACGACCAGAGCCAAGCCGCGACAGCGCCACAGGAGCGACAGCCGCCCCCAGCCCTCGCACCGCCGGCACCGCCATGGACTACGCAACCGCGTGGACCGGCCTCGGCACCCGCCGTACAACAGCCGAGCCCTCCTCCGGCCGCTTCGCGCAGCGGCCCATGAGTGCCACCGCCTCCCCCCGCGTCGTCCTCATCACCGGCTCGACGACTGGGATCGGCCGCGCGACAGCAGCCCGGCTGGCCGCCCTCGGCGACCGCGTCGTGCTCCACGGCCGCGACGAGGAATGCGCCGAGAAGGCCGCCGCCGAGGTGGCGGCGCAGACCGGCGGCCTGACGGACGCCGTCCACGGCGATGTCACCGATCCCACCCTCATCTCGGCCATGATGCGGCGGATCCACCAGCGCCACGGCCGTCTGGACGCGCTCGTCGTCAACGCCGGCATCCACGCCGCTGGTCTGCTCGGCATGGTCCGCACCGAGACTGTCGGCCGCCTCTTCGAGATCAACGCGATCGGCGCGACCCACACGCTGCAGGCGGCGCTCAGGCTCCTGCGACGCGGGACCTCTCCGTCGGTCGTCCTCGTCTCCTCGGTCATGGGCCGCGCTGGCGGCCCGGGGCAGGCCGTCTACTCTGCCTCCAAGGCGGCGCTCATCGGCCTCGCCCTCGCCGCCGCCAAGGAGCTGGGTCGCTCCGGGATCAGGGTCAACGCCGTGGCGCCTGGCTACATCCAGACCGACATGCTGTCCACGCTCGAACCCGACGCCCGTACCGCCACGATCGACGCCACCCCGCTCGGCCGCCTCGGCCGTCCTGATGACGTCGCGAGTGCTGTGGCGTTCCTGCTCTCCCCCGACGCCGACTTCATCACCGGCCAGGTCCTCGGCGTGGACGGCGGTCTCGTGCCATGACAGGAAACGACCAGCTCAACGACCAGCTGGACGGTCGGCCCGACGACCAGCAGCCGCTCCAACCGGCTCAGGGGGAGCCTCCCCAGCCGCCGTCGCCGCCGCATCTGGGGCCTTCTGCGGGCTCGGCCACGTCGAAGGCGCCAGCCACTCCACCGGCAGGGCAGATCACCTCGAAGCCGGCATCCCGACCGGCGGCGGGATCGGGCGTCCCGAAGACTGCAGCCGTTCCGTCAGCAGGACCGGGTGCCCCAAAGACGACGACCGTTCCGTCAACAGGACCGGGTGTCCCAAAGACGACAACCGTTCCGTCAACAGGGCCGGGCGCTCCGAAAGCGGCAACCATCTCGTCAGCGCAGCCGGTGCCGGCGGCGAAGGCGGTCGTCACGCCGGTGACGAAGTTGATCACCACCGGGACGGCAACCATGCCATCCACAGAGCCAGAACCAGAGTCGGAGGCGGGGACAGGAGCGGGTGTTCCGGAGATGGGAGGCGTCCCAGGGGTCGCCGATGGAGGGGTCTTCCCACATCCTCAGGCGCGGGTGATCATCGCCGGGGAGGGGGTGGTGCTCGGAGCCGGCGAGCTGGAACGCCGGATCGTCCGGACGGTCGAGATCCTGGCGCGGTTGCGGCCCGGCCCGCTGTTCTGCGGGATGCGCAACAACCTCGCCTCCGTGCTCCGCTACCTGGCCGCGTTCCGTTCCGGGCGGCCGGTGGCGCTGCTGGATCCCGACCTGTCGCCGGGCACGCTGGCGGAGCTGGCGGCGCGGTTCCGGCCTGCGGCGCTGCTCGGGTTCACGCACGCGGCCGACGGCTCGTCACCCGCCCGCCGCGACACACCCGAGCCGCATCCCGACCTCGCGGTCCTCCTCGCCACCTCGGGGTCCACCGGCAATCCCAAGCTCGTACGCCTGTCCCGCCAGGCCGTCCTCGCCAACGCCGCCGGCATCGCCGCCGCCCTGTCGATCACCCCGGACGAGGTCGCTCCCACGAGCCTGCCGCTGCACTACAGCTACGGACTCTCGGTGCTCAACAGCCATCTGGCGGCTGGCGCGACCGTGATGCTGACGGAGGCGGGGCTGCTGGAGCGATCGTTCTGGGCCCATCTGGACGCGCACCGCTGCACGTCCCTGGCCGCCGTCCCCTATCAGTACGAGATGCTCCGCCGCCTGCGTTACGACCGTGCCGAGCATCCGTCCATCGCCACGCTCACGCAGGCCGGCGGGCGGCTCGCTCCCGAGGTCGCCACCGAGTTCGCCTCGAAGGCGGACCGGTTCTTCGTGATGTACGGGCAGACGGAGGCCACGGCCCGCATCGCCGTCCTGCCTCCGGACCGGCTGGCCGACAAGCTCGGCTCGGTGGGGCGGGCCGTGCCCGGCGGGCGGCTGGAGATCGACGACGGCGAGGTCGTCTACCACGGGCCCAACGTCATGATGGGCTACGCGGAGACCGCCGCCGACCTGGCACGCGGGGACGACCTCGGCGGCGTCCTGCGCACCGGTGACCTCGGGCGGCTGGACGCGGAGGGCTTCCTCCACCTCACCGGGCGGCTCAAACGCATCGCCAAGATCTTCGGCGTACGGGTCAACCTCGACGACGTCGAACGCCTGCTGCGCAACGCGGGCCCGGCCGCCGCCACCAGCGGCGACGACCGGGTGACGGTCTGGGCCGAGGGGCTGGACGCGGCCGGCTGCGCGGGGCTCGCCCGGCGGCTGGGCGCCGAGCTGCGGCTCCACTGGAGCGGCTTCGACGTACGTCCCATCGACCGCCTGCCCCTGCTCGCCACGGGAAAGGTCGACTACCGCTCCCTGGAAGGACGCACGTGAAGACGTCCGGGAGCCGTGCGGCGCGGCCGGCCGTGAGGCGGTGGGGCTCAGTGAAAGTGAGGAGCTCGGGGTGAGCGTTTTCACGTTGCGCGAGGAGGAGCGGGAAGCTCGGCTCGTCAGGGAGCTGGCCGAGTTGACCGAGCGGCATCGGGCGGCGTGCCCGCCGTACCAGCGCATTCTTGACGCGATCGGGGCGAGGCCGCCGTACGAACGGCTGGTGGATCTGCCCTGGCTGCCGGTGCGGTTGTTCAAGACGCACGAGCTGCGCAGCGTTCCGCCGGAGCGGGTGTTCCGGGTGCTGACCTCCAGCGGCACCACCGGGCAGCGGCCGAGCCGGGTCTACCTCGACCGGGAGGCGGCGGCGGCGCAGACACGGATGCTCGCGGCGACGCTCAAGGAGGTCCTGGGCGAGCGGCGGCTGCCCATGCTGGTGGTCGACAGCAGGTCGGTCGTACGCGACGCGACGCTCAGCGCCCGTGGGGCCGGCGTGCTCGGGATGATGAACTTCGGCCGCGACCACACGTTCGTGCTGGACGAGCAGGGGCGGGTGGATGCCGAGGCGGTCAAGGCGTTCCTGGCGCGGCATGGTGGCGGGCGGTTCCTGGTGTTCGGGTTCACCTTCATGGTGTGGCTCTACCTGCTGGATCTGGGCTTGGACCTGTCGCAGGGGGTGCTGATCCACTCGGGTGGGTGGAAGCGGCTCGCTGAGCAGGCGGTGGACAACGCGGAGTTCCGGCGGCGGCTGGAGGCGGAGTGCGGGCTCGTCCGGGTCCACAACTTCTACGGGATGGTCGAACAGATCGGGACGATCTTCCTGGAAGGGCCCGACGGGGACGGCCTCTACTGCCCTGACTTCGCCGACGTCGTGATCCGCGACCCGGAGACCTGGGAGGAGGCGCCGCCCGGAGTGCCGGGGCTGGTCGAGGTGGTCAGCACGCTGCCCACGTCCTATCCGGGCCACGTGCTCCTCACCGAGGATCTGGGCGTGATGCGCGGCGTCGATGACGGGGTCTGGCCGGGGAAACGGTTCGAGGTGCTGGGCAGGCTGCCCCGGGCCGAGGCACGCGGGTGCAGCGACACCTTCGGGCAGCGCTGATGGCGAGCGGAACGCCGCCCACCGGAGAGGAGCCAGCTACCGGGGGAAGGGCGGGCGCCTCGGGGACAACGATCGGGACTACCGGGGCAAGGGCGGGCGCCTCGGGGACAACGGCCGGAACGGCCAGGGCAAGGGCGGGCGCCTCGGGGACGACGATCGGGACTGCCGGGCTGTGGGCGGGTGCCTCGGTGGCGACGCTAGGGACATTCGGAACCGGGCTGGGGCGCACGAGATGGCTGGGACGGCGGCGGGAGTGGCTGGGGTGGCAGGGACGGCTGCGGTGATGTCGAGCGGGATCGAGGGCTCGGGGCAGGGCGAGCGAGGGGGCGACTCCCCCCATGTGCAGGTGTTGTTCCCTGGTGCGGGCGTCGTATCCCTTGTGGATGGGCGGTCTCGTGCGGAGGCCGGGGCTATGCAGGCGGCTGTGCCTGGCGCCGAGGGCATGGGCCTTCGGGAGGGCGCGTCCCTCGGCCGCAAGGCTGGGGCCCATCAGGGCGTGGTGCCGGTTGAGGTGCTGCTCGGTGGGTTGCGGGGTGGAGGACTCGCGGTCGGGGATGAGCGGGTTCGGGGGTTTCTGGCGGCGTTCGGGAAGCGGTTGTTGCGGTCCGCGACGGCGCGGCGGCACCCCGAGCTCGGGTCGCTCGGGTTCTTCCTGCGGCCGAGCGAACTGACGCGCACCCTGGACTCCCTCAACGGCGAGCACGTGCGGGTGCCGCGCGGACTGGTCTTCCACATCCCACCGGCGAACGTCGACACCGTCTTCGTCTACTCCTGGGCCCTGTCGGCGCTCATGGGCAACCGCAACGTCGTACGGCTGTCGCCACGGGCCGGGGCGGTCGCCGGGGTGATCCTGGAGGCGTTGCACGAGGCGTTGGCCGAGGCTGATCCCATCGTGGGCGAGACGCAGCGGATCGTCACCTATGACCGGTCGGATGAGGAGGTGACGGCGGCCTTCTCCGCGGCCTGCGATCTGCGGGTGGTGTGGGGTGGCGACCGTACGGTGCTGGACGTGCGGCGGCATCCACTCGCGCCGCATGCCCGGGAGCTTGATTTTCCCGATCGGTCGTCGTTCGCGGTGGTACGGGCGGCGGCCTGGTTGTGCGCGGAGCGGGCGGTTCGGGTGAACGTGGCCGAAGGGTTCGTCAACGACGCCTACTGGTTTGATCAGGCCGCCTGCTCGTCGCCGCGGACCGTGTTCTGGGTGGGGGCGGAGAAGGACTGCGACGCGGCTCGGGCCGACTTCATCGATCACGTGGCGCGGGTGCTCGATGGGCGCGGGTGGGGCGTGGAGCCGGGGATGGCCGTGGAGAAGCGGGTGGCCACGTACGGGCTGGCCGCCGACGGGGTGGCCGAGAGCGTCGAGTTCCGGGGGAACGCGCTGGCGAACGTGACCCTGGTGGAGGAGACGACGGTTCCGCGGCGGTGGCTGGGGGCCGGGACGTTCGTGCACTGCCGGCTCGGAGGGCTGGCGGAGCTGGGCGCGGTGGTGGAGCGGCGGGATCAGACGATGACGCACTTCGGGTTCGGGCGGGAGGAGTTGGAGGAGCTGGCCAGGGGGTTGGGCGGGCGAGGGGTTGATCGGATGGTGCCGGTGGGGAGTGCGCTCAGCTTTGGTCGGGTTTGGGATGGGGTTGATTTGCCGGTCGAGTTCACGCGGTTGGTGAGCGTCGTTCGGTGATGTTGTTGCGTGACGTCCTTCGGTGATGTCCTTGGGCAGTGCGCTTCGGGGACCTCATTCGGCAACGTCCTTCGGCAACGTCGTCGGGTGACATGCTTCGGCGACGCCTTCGGTGAAGTCGTGTGGGCGACGTCGTTGGGCGACGTCGTTGGGCGACGTGCTTTGCGTCCCTCCGTGAGGGTGTCGGGGGCGCATGTGGAGTGGGGCCGGGTGGGAATGGGCCGGTGGACGGTATGACACGCAGGCGGCGCTCCGCTGAGGCGTTCAGGGTCGTGCCCACTGGCGGCGTCCGATAGGCGGTGACCAGCGGAGTGACCAGCGGGGTGGGCGGCAGGGTGGGCGGCGGTGTCCGGCTCAGGTGCCGACCAGTCGGCTGCCCAGCAGGTGGTCGCCCGGCTGTCCAGCGGGACGGTGGCCCTTGGGGTGGCCAGCGGCGGCGGCTCTTGGGATGGTCGGCGGGCGGTGGCGCCAGCGTGGCGATGTCGGTCCAGTGATGCCACCGCGGTGAGGCAAGCGCGGTGAGGCGTGCGGGGGGCGGAGGGTGGTTGGGGGTTTGGCGCGCGGTCCCCTGGTGGGGCGGCTCCCTGGTTGGTTGCCTGCGCTGACGGTGGGTGTCGGTGTGGTGGTGGTGTTTCTGTGGTGCGGGGTCTCCGTGCGAGACCTGGTCGCGTTCGGGGGGTACCTCGGGGGCGGAGTGGCGCTGCCGGGGGTGCTCTTGTGGCGGGCGTTGACCGGTGGTCGTGCGTGGGCGGGGCTGGAGGAGCTGGCGGCCGGGTTGGCGGTCGGGTATGCGGTCGAGGTGCTGGCCTATCTGCCGGCTCGGGCGGTTGGGATGCCGAGGTTGGTGCTGGTTCCGTCCGTACTGGTGGTCGGGGCTTTCGTGGTGGTGCCCGGGTTGCGGCGGTTCTGGGGGCAGTCGGGGCTAGTGCGGGCGCGGGGGCGATGCGGACCGGAGCGAGTGTCCGTGCGGTGCGGGCGCGAGTGGTACGGGCGGGAGCGGGTCCCCGGGTGGCGCGGGCGAGAGCGGGAGCGGGAGTCGGGGTGGTGTGGGCGGGAGCGGGTGCCGGCGTGGTGTGGGTGGGTGTTGGGTGGGGTGGTTGGGTATCTGGTGGTGTGGAGTGCGTTGTTCCTGTATCGGGTGCCGGTCGGGAAGGCGTACGTGGACATGCCTTATCACCTGGCGCTGCTCGGGGAGGTCAAGCGGGAGGTGCCGCCCACGTTCCCGTCGGTGCTGGGTGAGCCGCTTCCCTACCACTGGTTCGTGTACGCCGAGATGGCGGCGACGAGCTGGGTGACCGGGATCGAGCCCGTCACGCTGGTCTACCGGCTCTCCACGTTGCCGATGACCGCCGCCTTGGTGGTGCTGGTGGCGGCGGTGGGACGGCGGGTGGGCGGGAGCTGGGCGGCGGGGGTGGCGGCGGTCGGGGTCACGTACTTCCTGTTCGGGCCCGTGTTGCAGGACGGTGTGGTGTTCACGACGCGGTCGATGTTCACGGCTTGGGCCAGCCCGACGCAGACGTTCGGGGCGCTGCTCTTCGCGCCCGTGGTGTTGTTGCTGGTGGGTGGGGTGCGGGGGCGGGCTTGGGTGGTGCTGGTGCTGCTGGTGGCGGTGCTGGCGGGGGCCAAGGCGACGTTCCTGCCGTTGTTGCTGGCCGGGGCGGTGCTGGTGGCGGGGGTTCGGTGGGTGGTGGAGCGGCGGGTGCCGGGGCGGTGGCTGGGGGTGGCGGGGCTCGCGCTCGGGGGTCTGGTGGTGGCGCAGGCGGTGGTGTTCGGGAGGGGGACTCAGGGGACGGAGATCGCGCCTTTCGCGACCATGCGGGTGTTGTGGGGGGTCGTGACCGGGGGTTCTCAGGGCGAGCCGGCGACGCTTCAGGCGGGGGCGGGGCCGGGGGCGGTGTGGGTTTTGGGGGTTCTGGCCGCGGTGCAGTTGTTCTGTTGTGCGTGTGTGTGGGGCGGGGTGGCTGGGCTGGGGTGGCGGCGGATGGCGGAGCCGGATGTTCTGCTGCTGGTGGGGATGGGGGGTGCCGGGGTCGGGGCGGTTCTGGTGCTGGGGCATCCGGCGGGGTCGCAGCTGTACTTCCTGGAGAGTGTTCGGCCTTATCTGTCGGTTGCGGCGGTTTGTGGGGTGGCCGTGGCCGGGCGGGCGTGGGCGGGTGACGGGAAGTCGGTCGCGCGGGTGGTGGGCGCGTGGGTGGCCGTCGGCGCGGGGGTGGCGGTGATGGTCGCCGGGGTCCAGCGGGTGTTGCGGGGGTCCGGGCGGGTGGAGGCGGGTCTGGGTGGGTTGATGTGGGTGGTGGGGCCCTATCTGGTGCTGATGGCGGTTGTCCTGCTGGTGGCGATCGTGGTGCTCAGGGTGGCCGTGGGGGTGCGGAGGAGCGCGGTTGTGCCTGCTCGGGCCGGTGTTGTGTTGGGGGTTGTGGGGGTCATGGCGGGGTACGGCGTGCCGGCGTCGGCGGTTGAGGTGGTTCGGCATGTGGTGCCGGATGAGGGGCGGCGGGAACGGGTGGTGCCGCGAGGCGGGCGGGAGGCGGCACGGTGGTTGCGGGAGCACTCGCGGCCCGATGACGTCGTCGCGACCGATCTGCACTGTCGTCCGGTCATCGTGCCGGGGTGCGACAGCAGGCACTACTGGGTGGCGGGGTTCAGTGAGCGGCGGGTGCTCGTGGAGGGGTGGGCGTACGCCGAGAGCACGTTGTCGCGGGCCAGGGCGTACGGCGGGTCATACCTGAGCGTGCCGTTCACGGACGCGGCGCGGCTCGCCGCCAACGACGCGGTGTTCGCGGCGCCGACGCGGGAGAACGTCCGGCGGCTCGCCGGCGGATACGGGGTCCGGTGGCTTTTCACCAGGGTCAATCCGGAGCTCGACGGCTACGCCGCTCTGCGTTTCCGTAACAGGGCGTTCTCCGTGTACGAGCTTCCCGCCGGGTAAAAGGATGCTCCTCTTCGGGGCATGCGCGCAGAAAACCCGCCCGCCCCGCGAGGGGCCCCAGCAGCATTTTCCTGAACGACGGCCACCCTAGGCGAAGGATCAGGGAGCTCGATGGACACGCGCGCCGCCATGCAGCCGACCTTCCGCGTCCTGGGCACGGCGGCCCGTCGGGCGAGCGTCGACATCGTCATTCCCGTGCTCAACGAGGAACGCGCCCTTCCTGGCTGCGTCCGTACGCTTGCGGCCTTCCTCGACGGCGGTTTCCCGCTGCCGTGGCGCATCACGATCGTGGACAACGGCAGCACCGACGCCACCTGGCCGGTCGCGACCGCGCTGGCCGGCGAGTACGACCGCGTCCACGCGCGGAGGATCGACGTACGCGGCCGGGGCGCGGCGTTGCGGGCGGCCTGGCGGGAGAGCCAGGCCGACATCGTGGCGTACATGGACGTGGATCTGTCCACGGATCTCGGCGCGCTGTTTCCGCTGGTCGCGGCGGTGGCCAGTGGGCATTCCGAGATCGCGATCGGCACCCGGCTGGGCCGTGGCGCGCGCATCCGCCGCTCGGTACGCCGGGAGGTGATCTCGCGCGGGTACAACGCGCTGCTCAGGCACGGGTTCCGGGCGGGGTTCAGCGACGCGCAGTGCGGGTTCAAGGCGGCGAGGGCCCGCGTGGTACGGCCGCTCATGGACAAGGTCGAGGACGACGGCTGGTTCTTCGACACCGAGTTGCTGCTGCTCGCCGAGCACAACGGGCTGCGCGTGCACGAGGTGCCGGTGGACTGGGTGGAGGATCTGGACTCGCGGGTCCAGGTGGTCCGTACGGCGATCGACGACCTGCGGGGCCTGGTCCGGGTGGCGTGGTCGATGGCGGCGGGGCGGGCGCGCGTTCCGATGGTCCGGCCCGAGCTGGTGCCGTGCCATCCGGACGCGCTGCCGCCGCGCCGACGCGGAGGACGCCCGCGAGGAGGACGGTCGCGAGGAGGATGGCCGCCGGGCCGGCCGTTCGCCGGCTCGCTGCACGTGTTGTTCTCCGCCGTTCTCTATGCGATGGTTTATTGGCCGATGCGGGATTTCCAGGAACCCGCTACGGCGGCCACGTGCGCGCTTGTCCTGGCTGGCACCGCCGGCGCCGTGCTCAGTTTCCGCACGGCGCTGTTCTTCGCCGTGAATCTCGCGCTCACCGTGGCCCTCCTGCACACGCTGCCGCCACAGGCCGGGCGGATGGCCGAGGTGGGCGTGGTCGTCGCCGCGTACTGCCTGCTCATGGTGATCCGCGCCGCCACATCGCCCCTCACGAGGAACTGAGAACACATCAATGGAGACCGAGGAGATCCGCCGGCTCATCGCGCTGGAGGACGCCCACTGGTGGTACCGCGAGCGCCGCGCGATCCTGCGCCGGGAGCTGCGCGAGCTGGGCCGGCCCGGAGTGGCGCTGGACATCGGCGCGGCGGGCGGGGGCAACACCCGGGTGCTCGCCGAGGCGGGCTGGGACGCGACCGCCACCGACACCGACGAGTCGGCTCTGGAGATGGCGCGGCAACGCGGGGTCCCGGCGGTCCGGGCGGACGCGCGGGCGCTGCCGTTCGGGTCGGGCAGCGTCGATCTGGTGACCGCGTTCGACGTGCTGGAGCACATCCGCGAGGACCACCTGGTCACCGAGGAGATCGCGAGGGTGCTGGCGCCCGGCGGGCACGTGCTGATCGCGGTGCCGTGCGACATGGCGCTGTGGTCGGCGCACGACGACGCGGTGGGGCACGTACGCCGCTACCGGCGGGAGTCGCTGACGACCGTGGTCGAGAAGGCCGGGCTGAAGGTGGACCGCGTCTGGAGCTGGAACGTGCTGCTGCGGCCCGTGGTCAAGTGGCATCGGCGGCGGTCGGTGGGGAGCGATCTGAGCAAGGTGCCGGCGTTGCTCAACGCGGGGTTGTCGGCGGTGATCCGGGCTGAACGGTATCTGCCGGTGGGGTCGTTGCGCGGGGTGAGCCTGTTCCTGCGGGCCCGGCTCCAGCGCTGATCCAGCCGAGTGATCAGGGCGGGGGCGCGGGCGTGTCCGGTTGGCTCTAGGCTTGCGGTCGTGGTGACTCATGCCCTCCTCGCCGCCGCCCTGACCCTGTCGTCCGGCCCGGCCGCCACCGCCGCCTCCACCTCCACCGCCGCCGAGGCGCGGGTGGACTGCGCCCGCGTGAAGTGCCTGGCGCTGACCTTCGACGACGGTCCCGGCGCGCAGACCCCCGCGCTGCTCAAGACGCTGCGCAAGGCGAACGCCAAGGCGACGTTCTTCCTGGTCGGCAAGCGGGTCGAAGAGCTCCCGAAGATCGCCAGGCAGACGCTGGCCGAGGGGCACGCGGTCGGTGACCACACCTACTCGCACCAGTCGCTCAGGGCGTTGCTGGACGAGGAGATCAGCCAGGAGATCCGGGTCGGGCGGGACGCCATCCAGCAGGCGACGGGATACCGGCCGACGATGTTCCGCCCGCCGTACGGACACACCGACGACCGCGTGCTGCGGATCGCCGACGAGGCCGGGATGTCGCAGATCATGTGGACCGGCACGACGCTCGACTGGTCGCTCCGCGACGCCCGCAAGATCACCGCGACCGTGCTCAAGCTGGCCAAGCGCGACGGCGTGATCCTCATGCACGACACGGTCCCGGCCACCGTCAAGGCGATGCCCGGCATCCTCAAGGAGCTGAAGAAGCAGGGCTACCACCTCGTCACGGTCCCGACGCTGGCCCGCGGCGGCGGCAAGGCGCTGGAGCCCGGAGTGAGCTACCCCTGACGACGCCCGACTCCCGGTTCCGATGGCGAGAATCATGGGGAGCGACGGCGCCCCGGCGGGCCTGACCCGGCCCCTGCGCGCCTGGCCGGCGCTCGCCACCTTCATCGTCGCCCAGGCGGGGCTCGCGTGCTGGTGGGCGGCCTACTACCCCGGTCTGTTCAGCCGCGACTCGGTCCTCTACCTCAGCCACACGCTCGCCGGCCCCTGGGTGAGCGATCACTCGGTGCTCTACGACGCGCTGATGTGGCTGAGCTTCACGAGGACCGGTGACCTGGGCGCGGTCACGTTCGGGCAGACGACGGCCATGGCGGCGGCGCTGACGTTCCTGGCGCAGTCGCTGAAGGCGGTGGGGGCGCCGCGCCGGCTCACCACGGCGGTGGCGATGCTGATGCCGCTCGCGCCGCCCGTGGGGGCGTTCACGGTCACGTTGTGGAAGGACGTGCCGTTCACGATCTGCGCGGTGGCGATCGCGGGGGTGTGCGCGCGCTTCGCGGCGGCGCGGCGGGTGAGCGGGCCGGGGCTCGCCGGGCTGGCGGCGCTGACGCTGGCGCTCGGGCTGTTCCGGGCGAACGGCTTTCTCGTGGTGGGCGTGGCCGTGGCGGTGCTGGTCCTCGTCGTCAGGGCCGGCCGGGTGCGGCTGCTGCTGGCCGGCGCGGTCGCGGCGGCGCTGCCGCTGGTGCTGACGAACGCGGCGTTCCCGCGGTTCGGGATCGTCGCCCCGTCCTCGACGTACGTCTACCACACGGCCTTCGGCGACGTCGCGGTGGCCTTCCGCGACCGGCCGAAGCTGTTCGGCGAGCGGGACCGGGCGCTGCTGGAGTCGGTGGCGCCGCTGGACCGCTGGTGGTGGGGCGGCACCTGTTCCACGGTCAACACGCTGATCTGGCGGGAGGACTTCAGCTGGCAGCAGGCCGACGCGCACGCCGGCGAGCTGCTCGCCCTGTGGCGGCGACTGCTGGTCGAGGATCCCGGGCTGATGGTGGAGACCCGGCTGTGCCGTGGCGCGATCGCCTGGCGGCCGGTGGGCGATCCGCTGCTGACGGGCGGGACGACGTACCGGCTGTCGCTGCGGCCGACCGCCGACACCTACGTCGGGCCCGGCAAGGTGCCGGACTTTCCCGGCCGGTGGGTGTTCTCGCTGCGCCCGCTGTCGTACGAGCTGTACCAGGTGGCCGATCCCTGGCTGACGGGGTCGCTGGCCCCCGAGTACGACTGGGCGCTGTGGCGGGGGGCGTCGTGGGCGTACCTGTCGTACCTGGCGGTGGCGGCGGGGGCGCTGGCCGGGCGGAACCGGTACGTGCTGGGCGTCGCGGCCGTGGTCGCCGGGCAGCAACTGGCGGTCCTGGCCAACATCTCGGCCCAGGACTTCCGCTACATGGCCGCCCCGATCCTCATCGGCGCGCTGCTGACGCCGCTGCTCCTCGGCAGCCTGTGGCGCCTAGCTCGCTTCGCAGCTGCCTTCAACAGGTGCAAAAGGCTCATTTCTGGAAAGAGGACGGCTCCTTGAACCGGGCATAGAGGCGGGAGAGATCATGGCAGGTCAGACGGGATCCTTCACGGTGGGCGTCGAGGAGGAGTTCCACATCGTGGACCTGCGGACCAGGCACCTTTCGACCCGCTCGGGGCCGCTGCTCGACGCCCTGCCGAAGGGACGTTTCTCCGAGGAGTTGCAGCGTTCCACGATCGAGGCCAACAGTGCGCCGTTCGCCCGCCTTGAGGACCTCGCCGCGGACCTCTGCGAGCTGCGCGGCCAGCTCGTGCAGGCCGCGCACGAGCTGGGGCTGGGCATCGTCGCGGCCGGCACGGTGCCGCTCGCCGACAAGTCGCGCATGAAGGTGTCGGACGACCCGCGCTACGAGCGCATGCTGGACGACTACCAGCTTCTCACCCGTGAACAGCTCATCTGCGGCACGCAGGTGCACGTCGAGATCGAGGACAAGGACCTCGCGACGGCGGTGGCGCACAGCGTGACGCCGTGGCTGCCGCCGCTGCTGGCGCTGTCGTGCAGCTCGCCGTTCTGGTTCGGCGAGGACACCGGGTACGCCAGCTACCGCACGCTCGTGTGGCAGCGCTGGCCCACGTCGGGGCCGATGGCCAAGTTCGACTCCGCCGCCGACTACGAGCGGATGGTCCAGGACCTCATCCAGGCCGGTACGATCACCGACCCCGGAATGATCTACTTCGACGTGCGGCCGTCCGCGCACGTGCCGACGGTGGAGCTGCGGATCTGCGACTCCTGCCCGCGGGTGGACGACATCGCGCTCATCGCCGGGCTGTTCCGGGCGCTGGTGATCCGGGAGCTGGCGGCGGTGCGGCGGGACCCGTACCGCGAGATGCAGCTGGAGCCGGTGCGCGCGGCCACCTGGCAGGCGACCCGGTCCGGGCTGGAGGGCGACCTCGTGGACCCGGTCGAGGGCGTGCCGCGGCCCGCCGGCGAGGTGTTCATGAACCTGGTGGACGGGCTGCGGCCGGAGCTGGAGGAGGCGGGCGACTGGGAGCTGGTGTCCACCCTGGCCCGTGAGGCGCTGGCGCGGGGCAGCTCGGCCGCCCGGCAGCGGCGTGCGTACCAGCGGGAGGGCCGGCTGTCGGACGTGGTGGACCTGCTGCTCGACGAGACCCGGGAGTGCTCCTGGGACGGCCCGTCGTCCTACCGGCCGGCGGCCTAGGCTCCGGGACTGCTGCCCGGCGCCTGGAGGCGGCCGGGCAGCCGCACCACGGTGACGAAGAACTCGTCGATCTGGCGGATGACGGCCAGGAACCGCTCCAGGTCGACGGGTTTGGTGACGTACGCGTTGGCGAACAGGTCGTAGCTGCGCAGGATGTCCTCCTCGGCCGAGGAGGTCGTGAGGACGACGACGGGGATCGCGCGCAGCTCGGGATCGCCCTTGATCTTCTCCAGGACCTGGCGGCCGTCGTACTTCGGCAGGTTGAGGTCGAGCAGGATGAGGTCGGGGCGGGGGGCGTCGGCGTACCCGCCGCGCCGGTAGACGAAGTCGAGCGCCTCCAGGCCGTCCCTGACGACGTGGAGGTTGTTCTGGATCTTGTTGTCCTCGAACGCCTCGCGGGTGATCAGCTCGTCGCCGGGATCGTCCTCGACGAGGAGCACTTCGATGGCCTGCGCAGTGGTCATGAGTCGCTTTCTTGATCGGGCTCGGAAACGGGCCCGGAAACGGGCAGGGTGAAGCGGATGCGGGTGCCTCCGGTGTAGCCGGTGTCGAGCCAGATGCGGCCCCCGTGGTTCTCGACGATCTTCCGGCACATCGCCAGGCCGATGCCCGTGCCGCCGTAGGTCTCGCGGTTGTGCAGGCGCTGGAAGATGACGAAGATCTTCTCGGCGAACTCGGCCTCGACGCCGATGCCGTTGTCCTCGACCGCGAACGCCCACTCGCCCTCGTCGCCGCGCTCGCAGGTGATGCGGATCTCCGGGGTCTCCCCCGCGCGGCGGAACTTGATCGCGTTGCCGAGGAGGTTCTGCCAGAGCAGGCCGAGCATCGTCCGGTCGCCCATGACGGTGGCCAGCTCGGCCGGGCGCTCGACGCGGGCCCCGGACTCCTCGACGGCCGCGCCGAGGTCGTCGAGCGCCTTGTCGAGCACGTCGTCCAGCTCGACCGGCTTGCGGTCGTCGTACATGCGGCCGACGCGGGAGAAGCTGAGCAGGTCGTTGATGAGCACCTGCATGCGGGTGGCGCCGTCCACGGCGAAGTGGATGTACTGGGTGCCACGCTCGTCCAGCACCGAGCCGTAGCGTTTCTGCAGGAGCTGGCAGAACGTGGCGATCTTGCGCAGCGGCTCCTGGAGGTCGTGCGAGGCGACGTACGCGAACTGCTCCAGCTCGGCGTTGGAGCGGCGCAGCTCCACGGCCTGCGCGTCGAGGTCGGCGGCCTGGGCGCGCAGCTGGCCCTGGTGCTCGTGCGACTCCTGCAGCGCGTGCACCATCTTCTTGCGCATCAGGTTCACGTCGCGGGACAGCTCGCGGATGTCCGCCGGGCCCCGCTCGGGGATCGGATGGTCGAAGTCGCCGGTCGCGATGTGCCGGGAGGCCACCCGCAGCTCGTCCAGGGGCCGGCCGACCGCCCGGCGCAGCAGGATCGCCATCGCGAGGCCGGCCAGCAGGAACAGCACGACCATGGCGAGGAAGGCCCAGTCGCGGATGCGCTGCGCCGACCGCAGGTCGGCCTGCTCGGCGGCGCGGGCCTCGGTCAGCTCCGTGGAGAGCCGGTCGAGGCGGGACCGGATGGCGTCGAAGGTCTGTTTGCCGCTCTCGTTGCCCGCCTCGGGGACGGCGGCGTCGGCCCGCTTGGCGGCGATGGCGGGCTCGGCGTACGCCCGCCGCCACGACGCGGCCTCGGCGCGGACCGCCTCGACCTCCGCGACGAGCTCCGGATGCTCCTGGAGCAGCGCCGCGATGCGCTCGACGCTGCCCTGCTCGGCCCGCACGCCCTCGGTGTACGGGTCCAGGAAGTCACGCCGCCCGGTGAGGAGGTAGCCGCGGACGCCGGTCTCCTGGTTGAGCAGGGCGTTCTCCAGCTGGGCGGCCTCGATCCTGGCCGGGGAGAGCCGCTCGATGAGCTGGTCGGACAGGCGGGCGGTGCGGTCCAGCATGAGGGTGGCGACCACGGCGCAGACGATCACCAGCACCGCCGCGACTGCCAGCACGACGACGAACCAGGCGTGGACCGTCAGGCGGCGCCAGCCGCGCACGGGGGAAGCGTTCACAGCTCGTCTTTCCAGCGGAGGTGGACCACGGCGAGGTCGTCGGCGGCGGTCTCGGGGGCGGCGGTCTCGACGTCCTCGACCAGCGCGTCGATGAAGGACTGCCCGTCGAGGTGCGCCCGCCGCCTGGCCAGCTCCAGCAGGCCCTCCTCGCCCAGCCAGCGAGCCCGCTCGCCGGGCAGGCGGCGCTCGAACAGGCCGTCGGTGAACAGCGTCAGCCCGCCGCCCGGCGGCAGCTCCATGACGTGCTGCTCCCAGTCGCTCTCGACGGGCAGGCCGAGCGCGGGGCCCTGCGCCGGCTCGGCCAGGGAGATGCCCTCGGGGGTGTGGACGAGCATGCCGGGGTGGCCGGCCCGCCAGACGCGGATCGTGCGCTGGTCCGGCTCCAGCACGAGCGTGGACATCGTCACGAAGATCTCGGGGCTGGACCGCTCGGCGTCGAGGATGCGCTGGAGCTGCCGCAGCAGCGCGCCGCCCTCCAGCCCGCTCAGCACCAGCGCCCGCCAGGCGATGCGCAGGCAGACGCCGAGCGCCGCCTCGTCGGGGCCGTGACCGCACACGTCGCCGATCACCGCGTGCACGACCTTGTCGTCGGACTCGACGACGTCGAAGAAGTCGCCGCCGAGGGTGAGGGAGCCGCGGCTCGCCTGGTAGCGGGAGGCGACCTGGATCGGCATGGTCTCCAGCAGCGGGGTCGGCAGCAGGCCGCGTTCGAGCCGGGCGTTCTCCTTGGCGCGTACGCGCTCGGCGTGCAGCGCCACGGCGGCCTGCTCGGCCTGCTTGCGCTGCATGGCGTAACGCAGCGCCCGGCCCAGCCACTCGGCCTCCACCCGGCCCTTGACGAGGTAGTCCTGCGCGCCCGCGGTCACCGCGGCGAGGCCCGCCTGCTCCTCGGCGAGGCCCGTCAGCACCACGACGGCCGCGTCGCCGGCCTCCTCCAGCACGGCCGACAGCGCGGAGAACTCGTAGGCGTCGGGCAGGTCGAGATCGAGCAGCACGCACTGGGGGCGCAGCCGCGCCAGCGCCTGCCGCGCCTGCTTCACCGAGCGCGCCCATTCCAGGCGTACGGCCAGGCCGCTGTCCTCCAGCAGCTCGCGGACGATCAGCGCGTCCTGCGGGTCGTCCTCGACCAGCAGGACCAGCGGCGCCGCGTCGCTGTGCTCACCAGCTTGGGGCATACAGGCGTGTCATCCTTCCCGCCCGCGCCAGGTGCCCCCGCGCCGGCCGGCGCCTCGGGCGTCCCGTCACCAACCTGGTCGCGAGTTGGCGCAGAGCCAGATTCACTTCCCCCCGTTGTCACGATTATGCGCGGCTTCGCCAGATCGATGGGCTCACTCCCACTCGATGGTGCCCGGGGGCTTGCTCGTCACGTCGAGGACCACCCGGTTGATCTCGCGTACTTCGTTGGTGATGCGGGTGGAGATGCGCGACAGCACGTCGTAGGGGACCCGCGACCAGTCGGCGGTCATCGCGTCCTCGGAGGTGACCGGGCGCAGCACCACCGGGTGGCCGTAGGTGCGGCCGTCGCCCTGCACGCCCACCGAGCGCACGTCGGCCAGCAGCACCACCGGGCACTGCCAGATCTGCCGGTCGAGGCCGGCCCGCGACAGCTCCTCGCGGGCGATCGCGTCGGCCTCGCGCAGGATCTCCAGCCGCTCGCGGGTGACCTCGCCGACGATGCGGATGCCGAGACCGGGGCCGGGGAACGGCTGCCGCCAGACCATCGCGGCCGGCAGGCCCAGCTCCTCGCCCACGCGGCGCACCTCGTCCTTGAACAGCGTGCGCAGCGGCTCCACCAGCGTGAACTGCAGGTCCTCGGGCAGGCCGCCGACGTTGTGATGCGACTTGATGTTGGCGGTGCCGGTGCCGCCGCCCGACTCCACGACGTCGGGGTAGAGGGTGCCCTGCACCAGGAAGTCGACCGGGCCGTCGGCCATGATGGCGCGCTGCTCGTCCTCGAAGACGCGGATGAACTCGCGGCCGATGATCTTGCGCTTCTCCTCGGGGTCGGTGACGCCCGACAGCGCCTTGAGGAAGCGCTCGGCGGCGTCGACGACTCGCAGCTTGACGCCGGTGGCGGCCACGAAGTCGCGCTCGACCTGCTCGGCCTCGCCCTTGCGCAGCAGCCCGTGGTCGACGAAGACACAGGTCAGCCGGTCGCCGATGGCCCGCTGGACGAGCGCGGCGGCCACCGCGGAGTCGACCCCGCCGGACAGCGCGCAGATCGCCCGGCCGTCGCCGACCTGGCGGCGCACCGCCTCGACGGACTCCTCGACGATGTTGAGCATGGTCCAGCTCGGCCGGCAGCCGGCCGCCTCCAGGAAGTGCCTGAGCACCACCTGGCCGTGCTCGGAGTGCAGCACCTCCGGGTGGAACTGCACGCCGTAGAGGCCGCGGCCGGGGTGCTCGAAGGCGGCGACCGGCGTCTCGCCGGTGGAGGCGGTCACCGTGAAGCCCTCGGGCGCCGCCGCGACGCTGTCGCCGTGGGACATCCAGACCTGCTGGCTGGCCGGCAGCCCGGCGAAGATGACGCCCTCGTCGAGCACCTTGAGCGCGGTGCCGCCGTATTCGGCCACGCCGGTGCGGGCGACCGTGCCGCCGAGCGCCTGGGCCATGGCCTGGAAGCCGTAGCAGATGCCGAACGTGGGCACCCCGGTCGAGAACAGGCCGTGCGGCACCGGCGGCGCTCCCTCGGCGTAGACCGAGGAGGGCCCGCCGGACAGGATGATCGCCTTGGGGTTCTTCGCCATCATCTCCTCGACGGACATCGTCGACGGGACGATTTCGGAGTAGACGTGGCACTCGCGCACCCGCCGGGCGATGAGCTGCGCGTACTGTGCGCCGAAGTCGACCACCAGCACCGTGTCGAATTCTGACACCGAGAGAACCCCCCAAAGGCGAAGTGCGGTGACTCCAGTCTATCGGTCCCGGATATTACGCCTGGCCTGCCGCGGGCTCTCGTGCTAACACAGAACAATGGATCTTGTCTGGCCCGCGACCGCCTGGGCACTCTGGGTGGCCGCGCTGGCCGCGGCCGTCGTGGTGGCCGGCAGGGAGCGGCCCGCCGCCTTCCCCGCGCCCGCCGGGGAGCCGGATCCGCGGGCGGTGGGCGAGCTGCTGCGCGGGATGCGGGCGCAGGAGGTGTTCCACGCGACGCTGTGCGAGCTGGCCGAGCTCGGGCCGGCGCGGATCGAGGGCGACCGGCTCGCGCTCGTGCCCTTCCCTGTGGAGGAGGCGTTGCCGGCGTACCAGCGGTGGGCGCTGGAGCGGGTGCGGGCGCGGCTGGCGGGCCTCAACCTCGCCGACGCGGACGGGGCGCCGCTCGTCGCCCTCATGCCGGACGGGGCCGACCTGGAGGGCGAGTTCGCGCCGCTGGTCCGGCGGCGGGCGATCGACCTGGGGCTGGCCCGGCGGCGCTGGCCCAGCCTGATCGTGCCGGTCGGGCTGGCCGTCGCGCTGGCCGTCCCCTGGTACGTCACCGTCGCCGAGGCCGGGGTGTCCTGGCTGGGCGGGATCGCGACGATGGTGTCGTTCGTGGCGGGCGGGAGCCTGCTGCTCGGCGGGCGGGGGTTCCTGCTCACCGCGCGCGGCAGGGAGCTCGCGGCCCGGCCGTCGCCGCAGCGGGAGTGGATCTTCACCGGCAGCGGCTGGCAGGGGGATGACATCGAGCCCGCCGGGTACGCCGGCGGCCCCCGCCGCCACGAGGTGGCCGGGCACGTCGTCAAGCGGTGGCACGACGACGGGACGCGCTACCTCGCGCTGCACGACGGGCGTTCGGCGCGGGCCAAGGCGGTCGAGGTGGACCCGGGCACCTACAAGGACATCCTGCCGGGCGACTGCGTACGCCTGCTGGTGCGGCGCGAGGGCGACGCGGTGCGCGTCCTGGCCCACGAGCGCCACTGGTGACGGGCCCGCCGCAGCCGGGCGGGCCCGTACGGACCTACAGGATCGCGCCGATCAGTCCCAGCGGGGGCGCGCCGAGCGCCAGCAGCTCGCGGTGGAAGCGCTGCACCGTGCAGCCCGTGCCCCACTCCTTGCGCGCCTGCTCGCGCAGGTCGAGGATGAGCAGCTTGCCCCAGGTGTAGCGGCCGTACGTGGGGTCGAACGTGGCCCGCCTGGCCTCCGACAGCGCCGCGGGGCCGAGCAGGTGCGTGTCGGACTCGAAGCGCCGCGCGCCCTCCTCGACCGTGAACTGCCCGGTGTGCACGCCGATCGCGCAGGCGAGCCGGGTGACGCGGAGGAGCGCCTCCAGCCAGACGCCGATCTCGAAGCGCGGGTCGTCCGGCTCGAAGCCCTCCTCGACGCACAGCTCCTCGGCGTAGTGCGCCCAGCCCTCGATGAAGGCGCTCGACATGAGCAGCCTGCGCACCTCGGACGGGGCGTGGCGCATGGCGCGGGCGTGCGAGAAGTGCCCCGGCGCGACCTCGTGGACGTTGATCGCCGGCAGCGTCGTGTGGCTGAAGACCTCCAGCCACTCCTCCTGCTCCTGCCGCGGCCAGGACGGGTCCGGCGGCGTGATGTGGTACCAGGACGGGCCGTCGGGCTCGGCGGGCGCGTTCCACGCCATCATCGCCATGGCCCAGCTCCGCGACTCTGGCGCGAGGCCGACCAGGCACTCGCCGTCGTGGTACGGCACCAGGTCCTTCTCCCTGGTGAACGCGATGGCCTTGGCGGTGCCGACCCTGGCCGCCTCGATGACCTCGTCCGCGCCGGGGTGCTCCTTGACCAGCTCCCTCGCGACCTCCAGCGGCGGTTCCGTGCGGCCGAGCTTGGCGCAGGACTCGGCGAGCAGCGACATGAGCCGGTCGCGCTCGGCGTCGGCGCGCTCGGCCAGCCGCCCGAGGTCCACGGGCAGGCCCTCGGCGGTGCCCATGAGCCTGCTCAGGGCGTCGGCGCCGAGCGCGGCGTCGGGGTCGCCCTCGGCGGCGGCGCGTTCGAGGTGGGCGACGAGCCGGCCGTGCGCGGCCAGCGCGGCCTCGTCGGTGACGCCGGCCGCGAGGCCCTTGACCGCGCCCATGAGTGACCGCGCGACGGGGGCGCTGACCTGGTCGAGCGAGGCGATCGCGCCCTCGACGGCCTCGGGCCAGAGCGCGAGGTGGGCGGCCTTGGCCCTGGCGCGGTCCTCGGCGGGGCCGTAGTCGCGGTCGTAGCAGGCCAGTTCGAGGTTGGACAGGTGCGGCATCGGGTTCTTCCGGTGCAGCTCCAGCTCCCCGAACTGGCAGCGCAGGCTCTCCTCGAACACCTGTAGGTGCTCGGCGTCGTGCGGGTCGGCCGGCGCGGCGCCCTCGCCGAGCCGCGCCAGCCCGGCGCGCACGCCCTCGGGCGACAGGTCCTGGACGTGACCGTCGTACTCGTGCCTGCCGCCGGCCTCGCGCGCCTCGGCCACGATGAGGTCGGTGACCGCGCGCAGCCTGGGGGTGAGTTCTGTCATGGGCCGACGGTAGCGCACGGCGATCAAGCCCATTAAGGGGTGAAAAACCGGTGAAGGGTGATGTGACAATGATCGGCATGGCCCTGACGATCACCACTCTCGCCGAGCGGCCGGAGTTCGCCGCGACGCTGTGGGAGATGGACCACACCTGGCCGGAGTTCGCGCTCAACGACCCGCTCGCCGACCTGTTCTACCCCTTCACCGACACCACGTACGCCGAGTACGTCCTGGTGGCCGACGACGACGCCGACCCGGGGCGGGTGGTGGCGCGGGCCTGCATGATGCCGTACCGGTCGGAGGCCGCCGAGCTGCCCGACGACGGCTGGGACGGCGTGATCCGGCGCGGCTGGCTGGCCCGCGAGCGGGGGCAGCGCGCGAACGGCGTCTCCGCGCTGGAGATCAGCGTCCGCAAGGACCGGCAGGGCGAGGGGCTGTCGGGCGTCATGCTCCGGGCGATGCGCGAGCGCGCCGCCGCCCTCGGCTTCGCCGAGCTGGTCGCCCCCGTCCGCCCCAACCGCAAGCACCTGGAGCCCGGCACCCCCATGGCCGAGTACGCCTGGCGCACCCGCGAGGACGGCCTGCCGTACGACCCGTGGCTGCGGGTGCACGTACGGGTCGGCGGGAAGATCGTCAAGGTGGCCCCGAGGTCGATGGTGGTGGCGGGCACGCTGGCCGAGTGGCGGACGTGGACCGGCCTGCCCTTCGACCGCTCGGGCGAGGTCGAGGTGCCGGGCGCGCTGACCCCCGTGCACTGTCGCGTCGAGCACGACCACGCGGTCTACGTCGAGCCGAACGTCTGGGTCAGCCACCCTCTGAGCTGACGGGCCCGTGAACGCGGTCGCGGAGCGTGCCCAGGTGCCGGTCCACGTCGAGGCCCTTCGCCGCCGCCCAGGCGTCGTCGTGGCAGGTCGCCAGGTGGCGTTCGGCGGCGTCGCCGATCAGCGACACGATTGTGCCGCCCTCGCCCCGGGCGCGCAGACGTTCGACCAGCTCCAGCGCCGCCCAGAGGGCGGTGCCCGAGGAGGGGCCGACCGGCAGGCCGGTGACCTCGCGCAGGCGGCGGGCCGCCGCGACGCTCGCCGCGTCGGGCACGGGGACGACCAGGTCGACGAGGTCGAAACGGAAGCCGGGCTCGACGCGGGGGCGGCCGATGCCCTCGATCCGCGACGGCATGCCCGTGGCGTAGTCGGCGGCGTCGAGGGTCCAGCCGGGGAAGTAGGCGGAGTTGTCGGGATCGGCGACGGCCACGCGGCAGGGCAGGCCGAGCTCGCGGGCCCGCGCGCCGAGACCGGCCGAGGTCGCGCCGGTGCCCGCGCCCGTCACCACCCAGTCGGGCCGGACCTGGCCGAACAGCTCGTCGGCGAGGTCGTGCGGCGTCGCGCGGCCGAACTGGTCGAGGAAGTGGCCGCCGAGCGCGCGGGCGGCGTCGTAGATGGCGAGCGGCGGTGTCACGAAGCGGCACTCGCCGCCCAGCGCCTCCACCGGCCGCGCGCGGGCCTCGCTGCGCTCGCCCGGCATCACCACGACGTACGGCAGGCCGAGCCGCCGCGCGAACCACGCCTGCGCGACGGCGGCGTTGCCCCCGGTGGCCTCCACCACGGTCGTGCCCTCGGCGATCAGGCCCTCGGCGATCGCCCGCCGGAACAGGGCCCGCGCGTGGCGGTGCCTGAGGCTGCCGGTCGGCTGCCGCGACTCGTCCTTCAGCAGGAGCCGGACGCCCGGCGCGGCGACCGGGAACTCGATCAGCGGGGTCGGCGGCTCGGGGGCGAGGAGCGCGAGCGCGGAGGTGGTCCAGGTCACGCCCTCACCCTGCCATCCTCCGGCCCGCCGGAGCCCGCGCGTTCGCCACGGGCCTATTCGGGGAGTGCGGCGGGAGCGCCCGCAGGGACCGCCGGGTGGCGGGGGCGGACCGGGGCGAGCCGCGCGTACGCCGAGCCGAGCGGCGGACGCGGATCGGGCTCCCCCGCGTTGGGCCAGAACGACAGGGCGCGCTCGGCCTGGGCGGTGATGGTGAGCGACGGGTTGACGCCCAGGTTGGCCGAGACCGCCGAGCCGTCCACGACGTGCAGCCCCTCGTGGCCGTACACGCGGTGGTAGGGGTCGATGACGCCGGTGCCCGGCGAGTCGCCGATCGCGCAGCCGCCGAGGAAGTGGGCCGTGGTCGGGATGTCGAACAGGTCGAGCCACGTCCCGCCGGCCATGCCGCCGATCTCGGCGGCGGCGTGCCGCACCGCCTCGTGCCCGGCCGGGATCCAGGTCGGGTTGGGCTCGCCGTGCCCGAGCGAGGAGCGCAGCCCGAACCGGCTCCGGCGCACGGTGATCGAGTTGTCCTTGGCCTGCATGACCAGGGCGATGATGGTCCGCTCCGACCAGCGGCGCAGGTCGAACAGGCGCAGCGTGCGCAGGGGCCGCCGGGCCGCCTCGCGGGCGAAGGCGCGCCACCGGTTCTGGCCGCCGTCCACGAGCAGGGTGCGGAGCAGGCCCATGGCGTTGGAGCCGGCGCCGTAGCGTACGGGCTCGATGTGGGTCTCGGCGTCGGGGTGGATGGAGGAGGTGATCGCCACGCCGCCGTTGAGCTTCTCGCCGCCGCTCCCCAGGCGCTCGACGCCGAGCAGCGCCTCGGAGTTGGTCCGGGTCAGCGCCCCCAGCCGGGACGACAGGCGCGGCAGCACGCCCTCGTCGCGCAGCTTGTGGAGCAGGCGCTGGGTGCCGTACGTGCCCGCCGCGAAGACCACCTGCCGGGCGGCGAACGTACGGCGCCGCAGCGGCGAGCCCGTCCGGTGCGCGGACACCTGGTAGCCGCCGGACGGCAGGGGCCGCACCGAGGTGACCGTGCACTCCGGGTAGATCCTGGCCCCGGCCCGCTCGGCGAGATGGAGGTAGTTCTCGGTCAGCATGTTCTTGGCGCCGAAGCGGCAGCCGGTCATGCACGCGCCGCACTCGACGCAGCCGCGCCGCTCCGGTCCCGCCCCGCCGAAGTAGGGGTCCACGCCGTCCGGCCCGAAGTAGACGCCGACCGGGGCGAGGCGGAAGGTGCCGGCCACGCCCATCTTCGCGGCGACCCTGGTCATGATCTCGTCGCCGGGGGTGAAGGTGGGGTTGGGCACCACCCCGAGCATGCGTTTGGCCTGGTCGTAGTGGGGGGCGAGCTCGGCCCGCCAGTCGGTGATGCCCGCCCACTGCGGGTCGTCGAAGAACGGGGCCAGCGGCTCGTACAACGTGTTGGCGTACACCAGGGAGCCGCCGCCGACCCCGGCACCCGCCAGCACCATCACCTTGCTGCCCCGCTCGCCGCGCAGCAGGTGGATGCGCTGGATGCCCTTGAGCCCCAGCCACGGGGCCCAGAGGAAGTCGCGGATCCGCCAGGAGGTGACGGGCAGGGTGGTCGCGTCGAAGCGGCGGCCCGCCTCCAGCACGCCGACCCGGTAGCCCTTCTCGGCCAGGCGCAGCGCCGCGACGCTGCCGCCGAACCCCGAGCCGATGACGAGGACGTCGAAGCTCATCGGACGCCGAGTTTCCGCATCGCCTTGAGCGTGCCGGCCAGGACCCCGGCCCACGCCTCGGCCGTCAGGTCGAACGGCGGCTCGAAGCCCAGCCAGCCCGCCTGCGCGGCCACCGTCTTGGACTCGGTGTAGCGCAGCAGGCCCTCGGCGCCGTGGCGGCGGCCGAGGCCGGAGGACTTCATGCCGCCCATGGGGGCGTCGTAGGAGGCGTACGCGGAGCCGTACCCCTCGTTGATGTTGACCGTGCCGGCCTTGATCCGGGCGGCGAGCCCGCGTCCGCGCGCCACGTCGGAGGTCCAGACGGAGGCGTTGAGCCCGTAAATCGTGTCGTTGGCGAGCTCCACCGCCTCGTCGTCGGTCCCGAACGGGTAGAGCGCCACGACCGGGCCGAACGTCTCGTTCCTGCACAGCTCCATGTCCTCGGTGACGCCGGTGAGCACGGTGGGCTCGTAGAACAGCGGGCCGAGGTCGGGGCGGGCCCGGCCGCCGGTCAGCAGCCGCGCGCCCTTGGCGAGGGCGTCGTCCACGTGCGCGGAGACCGCGTCGAGCTGCCGCCGCGAGGACAGGGAGCCCATCTGGACCGACCAGTCGTGGCCCGCGCCCAGCTTGAGGTTGCCGACCTGCTTGACGAAGCGGCGGGCGAACTCCTCGAAGACGGACTCGTGCACGTAGAGGCGCTCGGTCGACAGGCAGAGCTGGCCCGCGCTGGTGAAGCAGGCGCGCAGCGCGCCCTGCACGGCCACGTCCAGGTCGGCGTCGTCGAGCACCAGCATCGGGTTCTTGCCGCCGAGCTCCAGCGAGCAGCCGATGAGCCGCTTGGCCGCCTCCTCGGCGATCTTCCTGCCGCCGCGCGTGGAGCCGGTGAACGCCACGTAGTCGGCGTGGTCCAGCAGCGCGTCGCCGATGTCGGCCGGCTCGCCCAGCACGACCTGCCAGATCTCGCGCGGCATGCCGAGCTCGACGAGCAGGTCGATGGTCCACAGCGTGGACCGGGCGGTCTGCGTGTCCGGTTTG
Source organism: Nonomuraea sp. LP-02 (assembly GCF_036289125.1). Taxonomy (NCBI): domain Bacteria; kingdom Bacillati; phylum Actinomycetota; class Actinomycetes; order Streptosporangiales; family Streptosporangiaceae; genus Nonomuraea; species Nonomuraea sp. LP-02. The sequence continues at coordinate 5,474,789 of NZ_JAXCLK010000001.1, forward strand.
TGGACGACGGCGTTCCCGGCCAGCAGCGCGGGGACGGTGTCGGTGACGCCGAGCGACAGCGGGTAGTTCCACGGGGAGATCACCGCGACCACGCCCTTGGGCTGGCGCAGCTCGGTGACCCGGGTGGCGAGCGGGAAGATGCCCTGGCGGCGGGCCGGGGCGAGCAGACGGGGCGCGCGGCGGGCGTAGTAGAGGCTGCAGCCCGCGACGTCGAGCACCTCCTCCATGGCGTGCTTGCGGGCCTTGCCGGTCTCGTCCTGGACGAGGTCGAGGATCTCGTCGCGGCGGTCGAGTATCGCGTCGTGCAGGCGCAGGAACGGCTCCGCCCGCGCGGCGGCGGGCCGCGCGGCCCACGCGGCCTGGGCGGAGCGCGCCCGCCGGTAGGCCGCCCCGACGTCCTCGACGTCGCTGAGGGCGAGCTCGGCGATGGTCTCGCCGGTGAAGGGCGAGATGATGTCCTGGGTCCTGCCGGGGGCGGTGGCACGCATGCCAGAAGGATATTCCGCTTGCCTACTCACCGGTAGTTTTTGCGGATCCGCGTGGTAGCGCAAGAATCCCTTCATGGCATCCTTCGCTCCGCTACGCCCAGGAGATCCGCAGCGGCTGGCGGGCCTGGATCTCCTCGGCCGGCTGGGCGAGGGCGGTCAAGGCGTCGTCTACCTCGCCAAGGACCCGTCGGGCACGCACGTGGCCGTCAAATGGCTGCGCCCCGACCAGGCCGGCGACGCCGTCAGCGTCGAACGGTTCCTGCGCGAGGTGCAGGTGGCCCAGCAGGTGGCGCCGTTCTGCACGGCCGCCGTCCTCAGCACCGGCGTGGAACAGGACCGCCCCTACATCGTCAGCGAGTACATCGAGGGCCCCTCCCTGCACCGCGTCGTGCAGGAGGAGGGGCCGCGCACCGGGTCGGTGCTGCACCGGCTGGCCATCGGCACGGCCACCGCGCTGGCCGCCATCCACCAGGCCGGCATCGTGCACCGCGACTTCAAGCCGGCCAACGTGATCATCGGCGCCGACGGGCCGCGGGTCATCGACTTCGGCATCGCCCGCGCGCTCGACGCCACCTCGACGATCAGCAGCATGGTCGTGGGCACGCCGTCGTACATGCCACCCGAGCAGATCATGGGCCACACCGTGGGGCCGGCGGCCGACATGTTCGCCTGGGGCAGCGCCATGGTGTACGCGGCGTCGGGGCGGGCGCCGTTCGGCAGCGACACCATGCCCGCGGTGATCAACCGCGTGCTCAACCAGCAGCCCGACCTCGGCGTGCTGGAAGGCCAGCTGCTCGACGTGGTCACCGCCTGCCTCAACAAGGATCCCGCCCAGCGGCCCACCGCCGAGCAGGTGATCATGCGCCTGCTCCAGCATCCGGCGGGCGGCTCGGGCATCCTCGCCCAGGCCGCCGCCGAGGCCGCGCCCCAGAGTCCGGCCGGGCCGCCGGCCCCGCACGGCCCTTCGGCCGCCTACCCGCCGCCCGGCCAGCCCTCCGGCCCCCAGCCCAGCGGTCCGATGTCAGGGCCGCACTCGGGCCCTCACTCGGGCCCTCACTCCGGCCCGCACCCGGGTGGTCCGGCGTCGGGGCCGGTGCCGTACCCGCAGTCGGGGCCGCAGCCGGTCGCCCACGGGGGCCACGTCCCGCCGCCCGTGTCCCAGCCGTGGCAGCCGCCGCACCAGCAGGCCCCGCCGTACGGCCAGCCGACCTACCCCGGCATGTACGGCCAGCAGCCCCCCCGCCGCAAGAGCCGCGGCCCGCTGATCGCCGGCATCACCGCCGGCGTGGCGTTACTCCTGCTCGCGGGCGTCATCGTGATCGTCACCCTGGACAAGACGAACGGCGGCGCCAGGGTCGTCTCGTCCGGCTCCCCCGCCGCGAGCACCAGCCCCCGGGAGAGCACGTCGCCGTCCACGCCCCAGGAGACCGGCGTCCCGCGCGAGGGCCCGCGCAAGACGCTCGCCGGCGGCGCCGTCCACCTCTACGAGACCCCCTCCGACGCCGTCTTCCTGACCTCCTACGAGGTCTACGACAAGAAGAAGGAGGACTGGGTCGACTACGCGCGCAACTCACTGCAGAGCACGTCGTTCACCAAGTACGCCGGCAACTGGGAGTCCAGGGTCTCCCCCGACGGCCGCTACCTCGCCACCCGGGGCCGCGACTACAGCTCCGACAACCACGACTTCATCGTCATCACCGACCGCACGACCGGCGACCGCTCGACGATCAAGACCGTCAAGTCCCCGCTGATCAGCAGCATCCGGGCCTGGTCGAAGGACGGCACCAGGATCCTGCTCAACATCGAGCGCAAGACCGGCGAGGACAAGTGGGTCTATCTCGGCTTCGTCCTCGTGGACGTGGCCGCCAAGAAGGCCGACGTGGTCAACGTCAGCGACACCGCGGTCCGCGACACCGCCTTCGGCTTCGACGCCGAGGACGAGGGCGCGATCAACGTCTACGGCGACGAGAAGAACCGCGGCCTGCGCTTCTTCGACGCCCAGGGCAAGGCGACCCGCTCGCTGCCCGGCATCGGCACGCTGTCGGCCGGCACCCAGGACATCTTCTCGCCCTCCGGCAAGACGTTCGTCACCAACTGCCCCAACGGCGGCGACGGCGACCACTGCATCTGGGACACCGCGTCCGGCGAGCGCGTGCGCAAGTTCGGCTCCGACTGCGACAAGGTCCTCGGCTTCTACGACGAGAGCCACCTCTACTGCTGGGAGCAGGACAACAACGACGTCGACGAGATCCAGGTGATCGACTTCACCGGGAAGCTGGTGCGCAAGCTGCTCGACGTGCCCGACGACCTCGACTTCAGCCCGGCGTTCACCGTCAATCCGCAGCACCGCTCCTGAACCGCCCGCCCCCGCGAGCCGTGATAGGGGCATGAGAACGTTGATCCGTACGGTCGCGACCGTCGCCGCGCTGGCGGCGGTGGCGTCCTGCACCTCTTCCGCGGGGAAGTCCGCGGAGGAGCCGCCCGGCCGCCAGAAGCCGTCGTCGCTGGGCGCGATCCGCCTGGTGTCCTACAGCGGCTGCGACGACCTGCTGGCGGGCCTGCGCGAGCACACGGCCGCGAACGTGTCTCCCTGGGGGCTGGGCGGCGTGATGCCCATGATGATGGAGCGCTCGGACACGGCGGCCACGGCGAAGCAGAGCACGCCCGAGCACTCCACCACGAACGTGCACGAGGCCGGCGTGGACGAGCCCGACCTGGTCAAGACCGACGGCGACCGGGTCGTGACCGTCACGAACGGCACCCTGCGGATCATCGACACCGCCACCCGCAAGGTGACGGGCTCGCTCAAGCTGACCGAGGGCGACCAGCAGTACTACGCCCCCGCCGACCTGCTGATGGCCGGGGACCGGGCGCTGGTGCTGTTCCGCGGCTACGGCGACATCATGGTCAAGAGCACCCGCATCGCCCCGATGGGCGACACCCGGTACGTCCTCGTGGACCTGGCCGGCGGCCGGCCGAAGGTCATCGGCACGGTCAAGCCGTCGGGCACGTACGTCGACGCCCGCATGGTCGGCTCGACCGTCCGCATCGTCACCCGCAGCCAGCCGCAGATCGAGTTCCCGCAGGCCGAGAACGCGACGGAGGCCGAGCAGCTCAAGCGCAACCAGGAGACGGTCCGCCGCGCGCCGCTCGACGCCTGGCTGCCGAAGCTCCAGATCACCGACGCCGCGGGCAAGGTCACCGACGGCACGGTCCCGTGCGAGCGGATCAGCCACCCGGCCGACTACACCGGGACGTCGCTGCTGACGATCCACACCCTCGACCTGGCGCAGGGCCTCACCGCCGCCGGCACCGACCCTATCGCGCTGGCCGCCGACGGCGACATCGTCTACGGCACCGGCACCAGCCTGTACGTCGCCAGCAACCCGCGCTGGTGGTGGCCGATGCCCCAGTTGCCGGTCGAGGAGACCCCGGCCACCGGCGAGGCCCCGGCCGTGGAGCCGACGCCCACTGAGCCGACCCCCACTGAGCCGGCGCCCACGCCGACGGCGCCGCCGGAGGAGACCGAGATCCACCGCTTCGACGTCGCCTCGCCCGGCCGGCCCGCGTACGTGGCCTCGGGCAAGGTCGCCGGCCGCCTGCTGAACCAGTACTCGCTGTCGGAGTACGACGGCCACCTGCGCGCCGCCACCACGATCGTCTCCGCCGACGGCCGCGAGAGCTCCAGCACCGTCCACGTGCTCGACGCCCGCACGCTGGCGAAGACCGGGGAGGTCGGCGGCCTCGGCAAGGGCGAGCGCATCTACTCGGTGCGCTTCATCGGCCCGGTCGGCTACTGCGTCACCTTCCGCCAGGTGGACCCGCTCTACACGCTGGACCTGCGCGATCCGGCGCGGCCGAGGGTGACCGGGGAGCTGAAGATCACCGGCTATTCGGCGTACCTGCATCCGGGCGCCGAGGGGCGGCTGATCGGGATCGGCCAGGAGGCCAGCGACAAGGGCCGCACGCTGGGCACGCAGATCTCGCTGTTCGACGTCAGCGACCCGGCCGCGCCGCGCCGGCTGTCGCGGTTCTTCCAGAAGGAGTCCGGCTCGGAGGCCGAGTGGGACCCGCACGCGTTCCTGTACTGGCCGAAGACGGGCCTGTCGGTGATCCCCCTCTTCCAGCAGGACGGGTCGGGCGCGCTGGTGCTGCGGATCGACGACTCCGGGGTGTCGAAGCTCGGCATGATCAGGCATCCGGCGCAGCGGCAAGAGGGCAGCGACCAGCCATACCAGCCCGGTATCCAACGCTCGATCGTCATCGGATCCTCGGTCTGGACCCTGTCGCAGGAAGGGCTCCAGGTCAACGACGCGGCGACGCTCGACTCACAAGCGTGGATCCCACTCCGTTAGGCAAGCAAATGATGCCGTTTAGTAGCTAACCGGCGTCTTTTGTATGGACTTACCCGACAAGTCGTGAAACTTTTGCTGACAGCAACCTGTCCGATCTTCATCGAGAAAGGGCTCACGCTGCCATGCGATCACTCACCCCCCTGCTCGCATTGCTCGTCGGCGCGCTGGCGTTACCCCTGACGCCGATCGGCGCCGCGGCCGCCACGACCGGCGCGGCCGCCGACGAGGGCACGTACATCGTCCAGCTCAGGCCGATCACCCGGGAGGCCCCGCAGAGCCTCGCCGCCGCGCAGACCGCCCAGTACGGCGGCCGGCTCGTCGGCGTGTACGAGCACGCCTTCAAGGGCTACACCGCCCAGCTCACCGCCGAGGCGGCCGAACGGCTCAAGAAGAACCCCAACGTGCTGAGCGTCGAGCCCGACGCCGAGGTCCACACCTTCGCCCAGACCGTCCCCACAGGCATCCGGCGGATCTTCGGCCCGAGCAACCCCAACCTCGACATCGACGGCGTTGACGACGTACGCATCAACACCGACGTCGCGGTCGTCGACACCGGCGTGGACTACACCCACCCCGACCTCAACGTGGTGGCCCGCACCAACTGCCAGACCGGCGTCTGCGTCAACAACTCCGGCACCGACGACAACGGCCACGGCTCCCACGTGGCCGGCACCATCGGCGCCATCGACAACAACATCGGCGTGGTCGGCGTCGCCCCCGGCGCCCGCATCCACGCCGTGAAGGTGCTCAACTCCGCCGGCTCCGGCACCCTGTCCGCCATCGCCGCCGGCATCGACTGGGTGGTGGCCCGCGCCGCCACCATCGAGGTCATCAACCTGAGCCTCGGCTGCAGCGGCTGCTCCAGCAGCGCGATCAGCAGCGCGATCACCAACGCCACCAACGCCGGCGTCGTGGTCGTCGTGGCGGCCGGCAACAGCAACGCCAACACCTCCGGCTTCTTCCCGGCCAACCACGCCGACGTGGTCACCGTCTCGGCGCTGACCGACAACGACGGCCTGGCCGGCTACGCCGGCGGCAGCACGCTCTCGTGCCGCAGCGAGACCGACCGGGACGACACCTCGGCGTTCTACTCCAACTACGGCACCACCGTCGAGATCACCGCGCCCGGCACCTGCATCTACTCGACCTGGCGCAACGGCGGCTACGGCACGAGCAGCGGCACCTCGATGGCCAGCCCGCACGTGGCCGGCGCGGCCGGCATCCTCACCGCGGGCACCCGCAAGCCCACCACCCGGGCCGGCGCGCTGGCCGTGCGCAGCACGCTGATCTCGACCGGCAACTTCAACTGGACAGACGAATCGCCTGACGGCGTCAAGGAACCGCTGCTCGACGTGCACGACGCCACGAAGTACTGATCCGCGCGGTACTGATCCTCGCTCAGCGGGCGGCCCCCGGGGCCGCCCGCTCCTCCGCCTCGGCCAGCTCCCGGGCGATGTCGAGGTGCCCGGCGTGCCGCATGTACTCCTCCAGCACGTGGAACATGATCCACCCCAGCGTCGGCGGCTCCTCCTCACGGAAGCGGCCGATCCGCGCGGCCCGGTCCGGCAGCCGCCCCGCGGCGACCACCTGGCGTGAACGCTCGCACTGCGCCAGGTAGAACGCCCTGACCTCGGCGAACGACTCGTCGGTCACGAGGTCGCCGGCCTCGTCGCGGTCGTCGTCGGGATCGTCCACCGGCTCCCCCGCGTGGTCCCACACGAACCAGCGCCGCTCCATGGACGCCAGGTGCTTGAGCATCGCCACCGGCGTCCAGCCGGACGGCACCCGGCTCACCTCGGGGTCGGGGAAGCCCTCCAGCAACCGCAGGACCTCGGCGCGGTAGTGGTCGAGGTAGCCCTCCAGCAGCTCACGGGGGTCGGAGAGCTGCCCTGACGGCTCGCCGCGGCTCATGCCCGCTCCGGGACGACGACCGGGACGATCTCCGGCGCGCCCAGCCGGATCGCGTCCGCCTCCTGGTCGGAGTCCTGCTCCTGGGAGCGGCGTTCGGCCTCGACGCGCTTGGTGAAGTACTCGACCTCCCGCTTGACCTGCTCGTCGTTCCAGCCGAGCGGGCCGGCCAGCAACTCGGCGGCCTCCTGCGCGACCGCCGCACCCCGGTGGAAGGTCTCGATCGAGATGCGGGTGCGCCGGGTCAGCACGTCGTTGAGATGCCGGGCGCCCTCGTGGGTGGCGGCGTACACGATCTCGGCCCGCAGGTAGTCGTCGGCCTTGGTCAGCGGCCTGCCCAGCGACGGGTCGCGCTCGATCAGCTCCAGCACCTCGTCGATGAGCGAGCCGTAGCGCTGGAGCAGGTGCTCGATCCGCGCCACGTGCAGGCCGGAGGAGTGGGCGAGGCGGTGCCGGGAGTTCCACAGCGCCTGGTAGCCCTCGGCGCCGACCAGCGGGACACGGTCGGTGCACGACGGCGGCACCCGCTGGTCCAGGCCGTGCGCGACGGCGTCCACGGCGTCCTGGGCCATCACCCGGTAGGTGGTGTACTTGCCACCGGCGATCATCACCAGCCCCGGCACCGGATGCGCGACGACATGCTCGCGCGACAGCTTGGACGTCTCGTCGGACTCGCCCCACAGCAGCGGGCGCAGCCCGGCGTAGACGCCCTCCACGTCGTCGCGGGTGAGCGGCGTCGACAGCACCGCGTTGACGTGGTCGAGCAGGTAGTCGATGTCGGCGCGGGAGGCGGCGGGGTGCGACTTGTCGAGCGTCCAGCTGGTGTCGGTGGTGCCGACGATCCAGTGGCGACCCCACGGGATGACGAACAGCACCGACTTCTCGGTCCGCAGGATGATCCCGGTCAGCGAGTGGATGCGGTCGCGCGGCACGACCAGGTGGATGCCCTTGGACGCGCGGACGTGGATCTGGCCGCGCCCGCCGACCAGCTCCTGGATGTCGTCGGTCCACACGCCGGTCGCGTTGACCACTTGCTGGGCCCGGATCTCCTGCTCGGCGCCGGACTCCAGGTCGCGGACGCGGACGCCGGTGACCCGCTCGCCCTCGCGCAGGAAGCCGACGACCTGGGTGCGCGGGGCGACGTGGGCGCCGTACGCGGCCGCCGTGCGCAGCGTCATCATCACGAAGCGGGCGTCGTCCACCTGGGCGTCCCAATACTGGACCGCGCCGGTGAAGGCGGACTTCTTCAGCGCGGGGGCCAGCCGGAGCGCGCGCGAGCGCGAGAGGTGCCGGTGGCCGGGGACGCCCCGGGTCAGGCCCGAGGCGAAGCCGAGCGTGTCGTACAGGGCCACCCCCGCCCCCACGTACGGCCGCTCCCACAGGTGGTGCGTCAGGGGGAACAGGAACGGCACCGGCCTGACCAGGTGCGGCGCGATGCGCTGGAGCAGCAGCGAGCGCTCCTGCAACGCCTCGCGCACCAGCTCGAAGTTGAGCTGTTCGAGGTAGCGCAGTCCGCCGTGGATGAGCTTGGAGGAGCGGGACGAGGTGCCGGAGGCGAAGTCCCGCGCCTCCACCAGGCCCGTGTCCAAGCCGCGGGTCACCGCGTCGAGCGCGACCCCCGCCCCCACCACTCCGCCGCCGACCACGACCACGTCGAGCTCCCGCGCGGCCATCCGCTCCAACGCCGCGGCACGCTCGGCTGGACCGAGCCTTGCCGCACCCATCCCCGAGGTCATAACACTCCCTGATAGCGTCCTGAGCCCCTTCATACCCACAGATAAGCCTCAGGCGCGTACAACCTTCACCCCGGCGTCGCTGAGCGCGCCCGCCAGCTCGTCGGAGAGCCGGTCGTCGGTGACCAGCGTGTCGATCCTGGTGATGGGACAGATGCGGGAGAACGCCCGCTTGCCGATCTTGGAGGAGTCGGCCACCACGACGACCTGCGCAGCCCGGCTGATCAGCAGGTTGTTGACGCTGGCCTCGCCCTCGTGGTGCGCGGAGGCGCCCAGCTCGACGTCCAGGCCGTCCACGCCGAGGAAGGCGATGTCCAGCGTCACCTGCTCCAGGACGCCGGAGGCGAGCGGGCCGATCAGCTCGTACGACTGCTGCCTGGCCACCCCGCCGGTCACCACGATCTTGACGTGCTGGCGGACGGTCAGCTCGGCGGCGATGTTGAGCGCGTTGGTGACGACGGTGAAACCGCTCTCCAGCGCGGGCCGGATCGCCAGGGTGCGGGCCAGCTCGGAGGTCGTGGTGCCGCCGTTGAGCCCGACCACCGCGCCGGGCGGGACCAGCTCGGCGGCGGCGGTGGCGATGCGGTTCTTCTCGTCGGCGTGCCGGGCGGTCTTGTAGCGCAGCGGGAGGTCGTAGCTGACGCTCTGGGCGACCGCGCCGCCGCGTGTGCGCATGAGCATCTGCTGCTGCGCGAGCTGGTCGAAGTCCCGCCTGATGGTCGCGGTGGACACCTCGAGCGCCTGGGCCGCCTCCTCCACCGTCAGCCGCCCCTCCTGGGCGAGCAGTTCGAGGATGGCGTTCCAGCGGTCGTAGCGGGACACGGGGCCTCCTAGCGGATGTGGTCCGCAGCAAGCGTGGCACACCGGGAGGGGCGGAGCCACCACTGCCCAATTCTGCACTTTCCTGCTATAAAAGATGCAGAAACAATCAATCCTGGGGAGGCCGGGTGACCACCCACACCGAAGCCGAGATCGCGTCCCAGCCGGAGTGCTGGCGGCGCGCCGTCGCGAACGTCCCCGCGGACGCGCTGCCGCGTGAGGGCGAGCGGGTCGCCGTGGTCGGCTGCGGCACCTCGTGGTTCATCGCGATGGCCTACGCCACGCTCCGCGAGCAGGCCGGGCAGGGCGAGACCGACGCCTTCGCGGCCTCCGAGTTCCCTGTCGGCCGCGCCTACGACCGGGTGCTCGCGCTGACCCGCTCCGGCACCACGACCGAGGTGCTCGACCTGCTGGGCCGCATCGACACGAGGACCACGGCCATCACCGCCGACCCCAAGACGCCGATCATGGAGGCCGCCGGCGACGTCGTCGTGCTCGACTACGCCGACGAGCGGTCGGTCGTGCAGACCAGGTTCGCCACCACGCAGCTCGCGCTGCTGCGCGCGAGCCTCGGCGAGGACCTGACCCGCGCCGTCGCCGACGCCGAGGAGGCCGTGGCCGCTCCCCTGCCCGCCGAGCTGCTGGAGGCCGAGCAGTTCAGCTTCCTCGGCGCGGGCTGGACCGTCGGGCTGGCGCAGGAGGCGGCGCTCAAGATGCGCGAGGCGTCCCGGTCGTGGACGGAGGCGTACCCGGCGATGGAATACCGGCACGGCCCGATCAGCATCGGCGCCCCCGGCCGCGTCACCTGGATGCTCGGCAAGGCCCCCGAGGGCCTGCGCGCGCAGGTCGAGCGGACCGGCGCGACGTTCGTCGAGAGCGGCCTCGACCCGATGGCCGAGCTGATCCGCGCCCAGCGCGTGGCGGTCGCCCGCGCCTTCGCGGGCGGGCTCAACCCCGACGAGCCCATGCACCTCACGCGATCTGTGATCCTTTCTCCATGAGCCTTACTCTCGCCGACGCCCGGATCGTGACCACTGAAGGTGTGCACGAGGGGTGGCTGACCATCGAAGACGGCCGGATCACGCACGTCGGCCAGGGCAGCGCTCCCGGCCCCGGCCTCGCCCTGGGCGGCCGGCACGTCGTGCCCGGCTTCGTCGACGTGCACAACCACGGGGGCGCGGGCGGTTCCTTCCCCACCGGCGACCTCGACCAGGCGCGCACCGCCGTGGCGCTGCACCGGCGCCACGGCACCACCACCACGATGGCGAGCCTGGTCAGCGACGCGCCCGAGGGCCTGGCGAGGGCCGCGGCGGCGCTGGCCGAGCTGTGCGAGGAAGGGCTGCTGGCCGGCATCCACTTCGAGGGCCCCTACATCGCGCGCGGCCGCTGCGGCGCGCACGACCCGGCGCTGCTGCGCGAGCCGTCGCCGCAGGAGTTCGCCGAGCTGGTCAAGGCCGGGCGCGGGCACGTACGCATGCTCACCATCGCGCCCGAGCTGCCCGGGGCGCTCGACACGATCCGGCTGGCCGTGGCCGAGGGCGTGATCGCCGCCATCGGCCACACCGAGGCCGACTACGACCTGACCATCGCCGGCATCGAGGCGGGCGCGAGCCTCGCCACGCATCTCTACAACGCGATGCCGCAGCTCGGGCACCGCGCGCCCGGCCCCATCGCGGCCCTGCTGGACGACGAGCGGGTGACGGTCGAGCTGATCAACGACGGCGTGCACGTGCATCCGGCCATGCTGCGGCTGGCGTACGAGGTGGCCGGGCCGGGCCGCACGGTGCTCGTCACCGACGCCATGTCGGCCGCCGGGCTCGGCGACGGCGACTACCAGCTCGGCTCCATGCGCGTACGCGTCGACGACGGCGTGGCGAGGCTCGCCGAGGGCGGCTCCATCGCGGGCTCCACCCTCACCATGGACGTCGCCTTCCGCCGGGCCGTGCGCGAGCTCGGCCTGTCGCTGCCCGACGCCGTCCAGGTGACCTCGCTGACGCCCGCGCGGGTGCTCGGCCTGGCGGGCAGCATCGGCTCGATCGCCGCAGGCAAGGCCGCCGACCTGGTCGTGCTCTCCCCCGACCTGGAGGTGGACGCGGTCATGAAGGACGGCGTCTGGACGACGGAGCCCTGATGATCCTCACGGTGACGCTCAACATGGCGCTCGACGTGACCTACCAGGTGCCCGCCGTCGAATGGGACGGCGTCAACCGGGTCGGTGAGGTGCACAGGCGTGCGGGCGGCAAGGGCGTCAACGTGGCCCGCGTGCTGGCCGCGCTCGGCCGGGAGGTGCTGGTCACCGGCCTGGCCGGCGGGCCGACCGGGCAGGCGATCGAGGACGACCTGCGGGCGGCTGAGCTGCCGAGCGCGGTCTTCGCCGTCGCGGGCGACTCCCGCACCACGCTCGCGGTCTCCGAGACCGGCGAGCGGCCGGCGACGACGCTGTTCAACGAGCCGGGCCCCGAGGTCACGGGCGAGGAGCTGGCGGCGTTCACCCGGCACTACACTGCGCTGGCCGCCGACGCCGAGGTGGTGGTGCTCTCGGGCAGCCTGCCGCGCGGCGTCCCCGCGGACTTCTACGCCACGCTCAGCGGCCTCACCGCCGCGCCGGTGATCGTGGACGCCGACGGCGACCCGCTGCGCCACGCGCCCGAGGGCCGGCCCGCGATCGTCAAACCCAACGCGGAGGAGCTGGCGAGGGCCGTGCCTGGCGCCCCCGAGGAGGGCGCGCGGGCGCTGCGCGGCCAGGGCGCGGAGTCGGTCGTGGTGTCCCTGGGCGCCGACGGGCTGCTCGCCGTCACCGGCGAGGGAACGTTCCGGGCCAGGATGCCCTACGCCGTGCGCGGCAACCCCACCGGCGCGGGCGACTCGCTGGTCGCCGGGCTGGCCCTGGGCCTGGCCGAGGCGACCCCGTGGCCGGACCGGCTGCGGCGGGCGGCGGCGCTCGGCGCGGCCGCCGTGGCCGCCCCGGTGGCCGGCGACTTCGACCGCGACGTCTACGCCGCCGTCCTTCCCCAGATCGTCATCACGTAAGGAGCGACCATGCCCCTCTCCGCCATCGGCGACATCGTCCGTCAGTCCCCCGCGGGGGTGGGTGCCTTCAACGTGATCCAGCTTGAGCACGCCACCGCCATCGTGGCGGGGGCCGAGGCGCTGGACCTGCCGGTCGTGCTGCAGATCAGCGAGAACTGCGTCCGTTACCACGGGGCGCTGGAGCCGATCGCGCTGGGCGCGCTCGCGGTGGCCCGGCGCGCCGCGGTGCCGGTCGCCGTCCACCTCGACCACGCCACCGACCGCGCGCTCGTGGAGGAGGCGGTGGAGCTGGGCCTGGGCTCGGTCATGTACGACGCCTCCGCCCTGCCCGACGAGGACAACGTCCGCACCACGGCCGAGGTGGCGGCCTGGTGCCACGAACGCGGCGTGTGGGTGGAGGCCGAGCTGGGCGAGGTCGGCGGCAAGGACGGCGTGCACGCGCCCGGCGCGCGCACCAAGCCGCACGAGGCCGTCGACTACGTCGCGAAGACCGGCGTGGACGCGCTCGCCGTGGCCGTCGGCACCTCCCACGCCATGACCACGAAGTCCGCCGAGCTGGACCTCGGCCTCATCGCGGAGCTGCGCGCGGCGGTGCCGGTGCCGCTGGTGCTGCACGGCTCGTCGGGCGTGCCGGACGACACCCTGCGGGCCGCCGTACGGCACGGCATGAAGAAGATCAACATCGCCACCCACCTGAACAAGGCGTTCACCGGCGCGATCCGCGACTACCTCGGCCACGACGAGCGGGTGGTCGATCCACGCAAATACGTCAAGGCGGGCCGCGACGCGGTGAGCCGCGAGGTCAGCCACCTGCTGGGCGTCCTGGCGGGCTGAGCCTCAGGCGCGGCTCACGCGGAGCCTTCGACGCGGCTCAGGCGTCCAGCCGCGCCGGCACCCGCTCCGCCTGGCGCCGGAAGGTGCCAGGCGGGTTGCGCGGATTGTCCGGGTCGTCCTGCGCGAGCAGGAAGAGCCAGACCAGCGCCTGCGCCCGGCGGCACTCGCGCAGCCGCCGCTGCTCCCCCGCGCTCAGCTCGAACCGGGCGACGAGGTCCACCCCGACGTCCACCCCGACGTCCACCCCGACGTCCACCCACATGGACACGTGCTCGGCCAGCTCCGCCAGCTCGTACGCCAGATCGCTCCGCCCCGAGTCCTCGAAGTCCACGACCCGCACCCGGCCGCCGTCCCACAGGAAGTTGGCCAGGTTGCCGTCACCGCCCCCGAACACTGGCCGCACCCCGCCCCCGTCCGGCCGCCACCCCTCCAGCCAGCGCAGCCCTTCGCGCACGGCCCGGTCGGTGAGCGGGTCGCGGGCCCGCCAGCGCGCCACCTGCCCCCGGATCCAGTCGCCGGCCGCCTCCCGCTGCCACGGCCGCACCGGCACGTCCCGCAGCACCGGCCGGGGAACGGCGGCGTGCAGCTCGGCCAGCGCCCCGGCCAGGGCCGCGAGGTGGTCGTCCGTCACGGGCAGCCCACGCAGCGGCTCCCCGTCGAGGCGGCTCATCCGCACCACGCCCGCCTCGAACGCGATCGGCTCCGGCGCGAGCCCCGGCGCGTGCTCGGCCAGCAGGGTGAGCGCCCGCCACTCCCGCTCGGCCGCGCCCGGCTCGGTGGCGCGGTAGCGCTTGGTGACGACGTCGCCGTCGTAGGACACCTCGTGGGTGTGGCGAAGATCGGCCATCCGCGCATGCTACGGCGGGCGGCTCAGCCCCGCAGCGTACGCGCCAGCAGCTCGGCGAACTCCTCGGGCGCCTCGGTGTAGCCGCCGTGCCCGCCGGGGAACTCGGTCAGCTCGCGCCCGAGCCGCCGGGCCAGCTCCGCCGCCGGCCGGTACGGCAGATGCCCCCGCGTCTCCCGCCCTGCCGCCAGGACGAGCCGGTCGGCGACGGCCGCCAGCGCCTCCAGGTCGGGCTCGTACGCGGTGAACTGCCGCAGCTCGTGCTCCATGAACAGCGGCATGTTCGCCACCGTCCGCACCACCCGCTCGGCGGCCCGGGGTGACAGCGTCGCCGGGTCCGGCAGCGGCCTGAGCGTGCCACCGATGCCCTCGCTCATGTACGCCCCCGCCGCGACCAGCCCCTCGGCCCGGTAGATCTCGTACACCTTGCGAAAGAACCCCAGTCGCTCGGCGGCGTCCGGCAGCACCGCCACGCACGGCGGCTCGTGGACCACGGCCCGCCGGACCCGTCCGGGATGGCGGGCGAGCAGGTCGAGCACGACGATCGCGCCGTCGCTGCCGCCGAAGACGTACGCGCTGCCGCCGCCCAGGTGGTCGATGAGCCGGGCGCAGTCGTCGCTCTGCGTCTGCACCCGCTGGTCCACGGGCTCGGGGCTGTCGAGCCGGCTACGGGAGTAGCCGCGCGGGTCGGCGGCGACCACGGTGAAGTCGCGGGCGAGCACGTCGGCGATGCCGTCGAAGGTGCCCGCGTCGCCGCCCCCGCCCGGCACCAGCAGCAGCATCGGGCCCGCGCCGCGTACCTCGTGGAACAGCTCGGCGCCGGGGACGCGCAGCGTGCCGGTCTTCATCGGTCCTCCTCGTTCGCCCTGGGCCAGTGCGTCAGCGTCACGTGCAGGGCCTCGATCGCCTGGTCCCAGGACGCGTCCACGTCCCGGGAGTGCTGGAAGCCGCCCACGGCCTCCAGGCTGGTGTAGCCGTGGAAGGTGCTGCGCAGCAGCCGCACCGCGTCGGTGAGGTCGGGCTCGGCCAGGTCGTAGGCGCGCAGCATCCCGTACGTCAGCTCGCCGGTGCGCAGGAACGGCGCCAGGTCGGCGACCTGCGCGAGGTCCACCTTGCTCTGCGTGGCGGCGTAGCGGCCGGGGTGGCGCAGGGCGTACGAGCGGTAGGCGCCCGCGAAGGCGGCCAGGGCGTCCTTGCCCGACCGCCCGGCCACGGCCGCCGCGATGAGGTCGACCATCTCGCCCGCGGCGAGCACCGCCACCCTCGTGCGCAGGTCGCGCAGGTTCTTGACGTGCGAGTAGAGGCTCGCGTCCTTGACGCCGAAGTGCCGGGCCAGCGCCGACACCGTGACGTTGTCGAAGCCGACCTCGTCGGCCAGGTCGGCCGCCGCCCGCGTGATGCGCTCGGCCGTCAGCCCCGCTCGCGCCGCCGCCACTCGTCCTCCTAATAGCTCTAGCTTTCTTCCTAGGAGCACTAGGCTAGCACACGCACAAAAAACGGCCCGCCTCCCGGTGATCGGAAGGCGGGCCGTCGCGGTCGCGGGACCGTCAGCGCTGGATCGGCGAGACGACGACCTCGACCCGCTGGAACTCCTTGATGTCGGAGTAGCCCGTGGAGGCCATCGTGCGCTTGAGCGCGCCCATCAGGTTCATCGAGCCGTCGGCCACGCTGGAGGGCCCGTGCAGGATCTGCTCCAACGTCCCCACGGTGCCGAACTCGACCCGCCGCCCCCTGGGCAGGTCGGGGTGGTGCGCCTCGGAGCCCCAGTGGAAGCCCCGGCCGGGCGCCTCGGCCGCGCGGGCCAGCGGCGAGCCCACCATGACGGCGTCGGCTCCGCAGGCGATGGCCTTGGCGATGTCGCCGGAGGTGCCCATGCCGCCGTCGGCGATGACGTGGACGTAGCGGCCGCCCGACTCGTCCATGTAGTCGCGCCGTGCCGCCGCCACGTCGGAGATCGCCGTGGCCATCGGCACCGCCACGCCCAGCACGTTGCGGGTGGTGTGCGAGGCGCCGCCGCCGAAGCCGACCAGCACCCCGGCCGCGCCCGTGCGCATGAGGTGCAGGGCCGCGGTGTAGGTGGCGCAGCCGCCCACGATGACCGGGACGTCCAGCTCGTAGATGAACTGCTTGAGGTTGAGCGGCTCGGCCCGCCCCGAGACGTGCTCGGCCGAGACGGTGGTGCCGCGGATGACGAAGATGTCGACACCCGCGTCGATCACGGCCTTGTGGTATTGGACCGTGCGCTGCGGCGACAGCCGGACCGCCGTGGTGACCCCGGAGGCGCGGATCTCCTCGATGCGCCGGCCGATCAGCTCCTCCTTGATCGGCGCCGCGTAGATCTCCTGCAGCCGCCTGGTGGCCGCCTCGGCGTCGAGCGCCGCGCACTCCTCCAGCAGCGGCTGCGGGTCCTCGTAGCGCGTCCAGAGCCCTTCGAGGTCGAGGGGGGCCAGGCCGCCCAGCCGCCCGATCTCGATGGCGGTGGCCGGCGACACCACGCTGTCCATGGGCGCGACGACAACGGGCAGCTCGAACCGGTAGGCGTCGATCTGCCAGGCGATCGAGACCTCCTCCGGGTCGCGGGTCCGCCGCGAGGGCACCAGACCGATCTCGTCCAGCGCGTACGCCCGCCGCCCGGTCTTCCCCCGGCCGATCTCCACCTGCTGAGTCATGAACTTACCTTCTGTGATAGTTCGGAGCTTCCACGGTCATCTGGATGTCGTGGGGGTGGCTCTCCTTGAGGCCCGCCGCGGTGATCGGCATGAGCTCACAGTCGGTGTGCATCTGCTCGATCGTGCGGCATCCCGCGTACCACATGCCCTGGCGCAGCCCGCCGACGAGCTGGTGCGCGACGGCCGCCACCGGGCCGCGGTAGGGCACCTGGCCCTCGATGCCCTCGGGGATGAACTTGTCCTCGCCGCTCATGTCGCCCTGGGCGTAGCGGTCCTTGCTGAAGGAGGTGCCGCCGCGCTCGCGGTTGCGCACCGCGCCCAGCGACCCCATGCCCCGGTACGACTTGAACTGCTTGCCGTTGATGAAGATCAGCTCGCCGGGCGACTCCTCGCAGCCGGCCAGCAGCGAGCCCAGCATGACCGTGTTGGCGCCGGCCGCGATGGCCTTGACGATGTCGCCGGAGTATTGGAGACCGCCGTCGCCGATGACCGGCACGCCCGCCGGTGCGGCGGCCTTGGACGCCTCGTAGATGGCCGTGACCTGCGGCGCGCCCACGCCGGCCACCACCCGGGTGGTGCAGATCGAGCCGGGGCCGACCCCGACCTTGACCGCGTCGGCGCCCGCGTCGACCAGCATCTGGGCGCCCGCCCTGGTGGCGATGTTGCCGCCGATGACCTGGACCTTGCTGTTGGCCTTGACCTTGGCGATCATGTCGGCCAGGCCCTTGGAGTGGCCGTGGGCAACGTCCACGACGATGACGTCGACCCCGGCCTCGATGAGCGCCTTGGCGCGCAGCTCGGCGTCGCCACCGACGCCCACGGCCGCGCCCACGAGCAGCCGGCCGTCGGCGTCCTTGGTGGACAGTGGGTACTGCTCGCTCTTGGTGAAGTCCTTCACCGTGATCAGGCCGCGCAGCCGGCCGTCCTCGTCGACCAGCGGCAGCTTCTCGATCTTGTTCTGCCGCAGCAGGGCGAACGCGTCGTCCCTCGACACCCCGACCGGGGCGGTGACCAGCGGCATCTTCGTCATGACCTCGCGCACCGGGCGCGACTGGTCGGTCTCGAAGCGCATGTCGCGGTTGGTGACGATGCCGACGAGCGAGCCCGACATGTCCGTCACGGGCACGCCCGAGATGCGGTAGGTCGCGCAGAGGCGCTCCACGTCGGCCAGCGTGTCGTCGGGGCTGCAGGTGACGGGGTTGGTCACCATGCCGGCCTCGGACCGTTTGACCAGGTCGACCTGCTGCGCCTGCTCCTCGACCGCGAGGTTGCGGTGCAGGATGCCGATCCCGCCCTGCCGGGCCATGGCGACCGCCATGCGGGCCTCGGTGACGGTGTCCATGGCCGCCGAGACGAGCGGGATGGACAACGTGATGCCGCGCGACAGCCGGGAGGCCGTGTCGGCCTCGCCCGGCTGCAGGTCTGAATAGGCTGGCACCAGCAGCACGTCGTCGAAGGTCAGTCCTGTTTCGGTGAACTTGGACATGCTGCGGCCCCCTCTGCCGTTCCCGTTGATGCGCCTCAGTCTATGGCCTGCCGCCAAACGCGGACCGCCGACCTCGCACATCGCCCGCCCGGCAGGCGAATGCCGGGAGGACGATGACCCCCACGGCCCGTCGTACTCCCGGCATTCACCGCAACAAAAAGTGCCGGGGGATGGGACGGTCGGTGATCCGCCCCATACCCCGGCCACCGGCAACCCAATGCCGCGGCGCCACGCACCACCGAACCCCCCTCCGCGTCCTGATGGGCTGCGCTGCCGCACTCTGACGAGATGCCGACGCTACGTGAATCCTGCGTCACTCACCGGCAGCGCCGCAATGTCCAAACGTGCAGTTGCACGAAGCTGCACGACGGGCGTACCGGTGGACGCGGAGGAAACGCCAGTCGTCGCAAGAAGCGGACAAGGGCGTCAAGCGGCGTTATTCTCGCGGCACGCCCGTGTTCCCCCTACGGAGCCGCACACAATGCGCAACGAGTCCCGCACCCGGTCAGATCCGCTGGAGACGCTGGGTCTGGACCCGGCCCAGCGCGCGCTCTACACGGCGATCCTGCGCCTGCACAGGGCCACCCGCACCGACATCGCGCAGGCCATGGACGGCCCCGTGGAGAAGGTCGGCCGCCAGCTCGACGATCTGGTCAAGCTCGGGGTGGTGGACGAGCACTCCGGGGAGTACTTCGCCCGGCACCCCGCCGCCGCGCTCGGCCGGGTGATCGCCCAGCGCCTCGACCGGCTCGCCGAGGAGAGCCGGATGATCGACTCCGCCTTCGGCTCGATCCGCAGCCTCATCCGCGATTATGACGCCGGCCGCGACTACCAGAGCGGATCCTTCACGGTCGAACTCGCGAACGGCGCGGACGTGCTCTACGAAAGCGTCGTCGGCATCGCGGTGCAGTCGCCGGGGATGGAATTGGTGACGGCGATCCCCGATGAGCGCACTATGACTGACTTTGTTCGCAAATTTGCGGATCCCTGGATTGATGCGCAAAAACGAAAACTGCTCTCGGTATCCGCGGTCATTCCCGTGGACACGCTCGCACTGCCCGGCGTCCGCGCCCAGCTCACCGAGCTCATCGAGACCGGCGGCCAGGTGCGCACCCTGCGCAGGGTGCCGAGCTGGTTCATGACGGCCGGGGCGGAGGTCGCGGGCCTGCCGCCGTTCTGGGGCGGCAACCTGCCCGACCACGCCTACAACTTCTACCTGGTCCGCACCCCCGTGGTCGTCGGCGTGCTGCGCGCGCTGTTCGACGAGCTGTGGGGACGGGCGGTGCCGCTCCCCTGGGGCCGCAAGGGCGAGGGGATGGTGCAGGTGCTGCGCCTGGCCGCCCAGGGCATGTGCGACGACTCCATCGCCCGCCAGCTCGGCGTCTCGGTCCGGACCGTACGCGCCCGCTTCGCCGACGCCATGTCCGAACTGGGCACCCAGACGCGCTTCCACGCGGGCGTCGAGGCGACCAGGCGCGGCTGGCTGAGCTGACCAGGCGCGAGACTTCTTCCGCGCCGGCCGTGGGACGGCCGGGTCAAGACCGTCACCGGTCTGGGACACTCACCGCCGGTGTCAGATACTCACCGCGCGGGCCGCATCGGTCATATGGTGGGAAGGTGCTGGAAGACGTCCCCCGCGACCCGTTCGCGGACGACCCGAACGACCCTTCCTCGGCGATGGGCGCGCTCGACGACGCGGAGCCACTGACCGCGGCCGAGCGTGACGAGGCCATCACCGACCTCGCCGACGTCGAGGTCTTCCGCTCCCTGCTCGAACCGCAGGGGGTGCTGGGTCTCGTACTCGACTGCCCGGAATGCGGTGAGCAGCACTACTTCGACTGGGAGCTGCTGCGCGGCAACCTACGGCAGATGATCGAGAAAGGCCAGCCACAGGTGCACGAGCCGGCCTTCCACCCCGACCCCGCCGACTACGTGACCTGGGAATACGCCAGAGGCTACGTCGACGGCGTCATCGACACGGAGGAGCGTCGCTGACCGAGATCATCAGGCGAACCATCGGAAGACTCTGAGGAGCGGCCCCGGCCCGCGTCACCGACCTCGGAAAGCCGAGGCCGTCCTCCCAGGGCACAGAGCCCTCCCAGCGCGTCCCGATCCACAGCGTCCCGATCCAGGACGTCCCTGTCCAGAACGTCACCGACCAGCGCGGCCAGCAGGCGCACCGCGGGGTCGCCGGCGTGACCCGAGCCGGGGCCGGGCAGCTCTCCACGACCGAGCACATCGAACAGCGCGTCGGTCTCGTGCTCCGGCGTCAAGCGGACTCCAGCTCCGCCATCTGCCGCAGCCTGGTCAGCGCCCGATGCTGGGCGACGCGGACGGCACCTGGTGACATACCGAGTACATTACCGGTCTCCTCGGCGGACAGACCGGAGACCACCCGTAGCAGCAGCAGCTCGCGCTGGTTCTCGGGCAGCCGGGCGAGCAGCCTGCGGGCGTGCTCGACCTCGATGTAGCGGACCACCGTCTCCTCCGGCCCCGGGCCCTCGTCCGGCCCGTCCGGCAGGTCCTGGGTCGGCACGGCGGAACGCACCGAGCTCCGCAGCGCGTCGGCCACCTTGTGCGAGGCGATCCCGAAGACGAACGAGGCGAACGGCCGCCCCATGTCGCGGTATCGCGGCAACGCGGACAACACCGCGATGCAAACCTCCTGGGCCACGTCATCGGCAATGTGATATTGCCCCGAAACCCTGCCCAGCCTGGCGCGGCAATAGCGCACCACCATCGGACGCAACTCGCCGAGCAGGGATTCGATCGCGCTGCGATCCCCCTGTACGGCGAGGCTCGTCAGTTCCCTTAGGTCGGAGTCATCCGTCCGTGCCGGAAGTCTCGACGCGAGCCTTACCCCAATTTTGGCGTCGGCGACGCTTCCCTCGCTCACGATAGGCATGATGCCCTCACTGATCCGGCCTGTCGTCATGGCGAACGGCTACGGATTGGTCACATTGACGCGACGATAACGGGGAGTAATCGACGGATCACACTAAGCCTTTGGGCTGACATAATGTTTCACGCGATAAGCCGATATGCACGACAATTGTCATGGACAGACGCTTATCGTGCACTGCCGGTTTACGTCGCTAATCCACCTTTTCCCACACTTCCCCAACCGAACAAAACTCCACCCCTAGCCCCTAGCCCCTAGCCCCTAGCGAGGCGCGTCGCCGCCGTCGGCGTCCTCGCCGCCGACGTCCAGGAGCTCCAGGTAGCCCTCCACCGCCTCCCACAGATGGTGCTCGGGGTAGCGGCCGATGCCGCGGTGCTCCCGGCGCCACTTGCGGTCCCAGTAGGAGCGGTGCACCTCACGCAGGTGTTCGAGCGCCGCCTCCCGCTCCTCGGCTGTGCGCGCCCGTACGTCCTGGTCGCTGTCCGGAGTCTCGCGCCGCAGCAGGCCGGCGCGGCGGTCGCGGAGGGCGTCGAGCACGTCCTGGTCCGTCCCCTCCTCCACGGACCAGAACCGCACCGGCTCCCTGATGTGGTGGTTCCACACCGGGTCCCGGCGGGAGCGCCACCAGTAGACGATCCCGCCCTTGTCCAGCTCCAGGAAGTCCACGAGCCAGGCCGTCCCGGGCGGCTGGGAGCCCCAGGTCACCTCCTCGGGCGGCAGGTTCAGCACGAGGACCACCTCAAGGGCGTCCACCGGGTCGGCTCCCTCCAGCAGCCCGCCGAAGACGTACGCCGCCCGCAGGAACGGCTCCGCCGCCGCCACCCGGCGCGTCTGGTCGCACGTCTCGGCGAGCCGCCGCAGCCTCTGCACCGCCCGCCGGTACTGCATCCCGCCACCTCCCGACGCCCAGCGTACGCACCCGCCGCGCCCGCACCCCCGCCGAAGGCCCCGGGAGACACCAGGGCCCCAGAGACACCAGGCCCCGGAGACACCAGGGCCCCAGAAACGCCAGGCCCCGGAGACACCAGGGCCCGGAGACACCAGGGCCCCCGGAGACGCCAGGGGCCCGGAAACCGCCACGGCCCGCCTCCCCCTCCGCCCGAAGGCGGCAGCGGGACGCGGGCCGTGACAGGTGAAGCGGAAGGAAGGGCCGATCAGTGGCCGTGGCCGTGACCGTGACCCTGACCGGCGGCCGGGGCCTCCTCCTCGGGCTTGTCCACGACGAGCGCCTCGGTGGTGAGCAGCATGCCCGCGATCGAGGCGGCGTTCTGGACGGCCGAACGGGTGACCTTGACCGGGTCGATGACGCCCTGGCCGACGAGGTCGCCGTACTCGCCGGTGGCGGCGTTGAGGCCGTGACCCGCGGACAGCTCGGCGATCTTGTGCGTGACGACGTAGCCCTCAAGGCCGGCGTTCTCGGCGATCCAGCGGGCCGGCTCGACCAGCGAACGGCGGACGATGCCGACGCCCGTGGCCTCGTCGCCGCTCAGGCCGAGGTCGTCGAGGTCCTTGCCGACGTGGATGAGCGCGGAGCCACCGCCGGAGACGATGCCCTCCTCGATCGCCGCGCGAGTGGCGGAGATCGCGTCCTCAAGGCGGTGCTTCTTCTCCTTGAGCTCGACCTCGGTGGCCGCGCCGACGCGCAGCACGCACACGCCGCCGGCGAGCTTGGCCAGGCGCTCCTGCAGCTTCTCGCGGTCCCAGTCGGAGTCGGACTGCTCGATGGCGAGCTTGATCTCCTTGACGCGGTCCTCGATGGCCTGCGCGTCACCGGCGCCGTCGACGATGGTCGTGGTGTCCTTGGTCACCACGACGCGGCGGGCGGTGCCGAGCACCTCCAGGCCGACGTGCTCCAGCTTGAGACCGACCTCCTCGCTGACGACCTGGCCGCCGGTGAGGATGGCCATGTCCTGCAGCATCGCCTTGCGGCGGTCGCCGAAGCCGGGAGCCTTGACGGCGACGGAGGTGAACGTGCCGCGGATCTTGTTGGTGACCAGGACGGCCAGGGCCTCGCCCTCGACGTCCTCGGCGACCACGAGCAGCGGCTTCTTGGTCTGGGCGATCTTCTCCAGCAGCGGCAGGAAGTCCGCGATGGAGGAGACCTTGCCCTGGGTGAGCAGGATGTAGGCGTCCTCGAGGACGGCCTCCATGCGCTCGGGGTCGGTCACCATGTAGGCCGACAGGTAGCCCTTGTCGAACTGCATGCCCTCGGTGAACTCGAGCTCCATGCCCATGGCGTTGGACTCTTCGACGGTGAGGACACCGTCCTTGCCCACCTTGTCGAACGCCTCGGCGATCAGCTCGCCGATCTTGGCGTCCTGGGCGGAGATGGTGGCGACGTTGGCGATCTCGTTCTTGTCGCCGACCTCGCGGGCCACCGCGAGCAGCTTGTCGCTGACCGCCTTGGCGGCCTTGTCGATGCCGCGCTTGAGCGACAGCGGCGAGGCGCCGGCGGCGACGTTGCGCAGGCCCTCACGGACCATGGCCTGGGCCAGGACGGTCGCGGTGGTGGTGCCGTCACCCGCGATGTCGTTGGTCTTGGTGGCCACTTCCTTGGCGAGCTGGGCGCCGAGGTTCTCGTAGCGCTCCTCCAGCTCGATCTCACGAGCGATGGTCACACCGTCGTTCGTGATCGTCGGCGCACCGAACTTCTTGTCGATGACGACGTTGCGGCCCCGCGGGCCGAGGGTAACCTTCACGGCGTCCGCGAGGGCGTTGACGCCGCGCTCCAGCGCGCGCCGCGCGTTCTCGTCGAACTCCAGGATCTTCGCCATGCTGAAAGTCCTCTCCTGGCGTCGAAAGCCCCGGCCGCCCTAAAGCGCCCGGGGCTCGACGCATCCGGCCTACTTCTCGATGATCGCGAGAACGTCGCGGGCGGAGAGCACGAGGTACTCCTCGCCGTTGTACTTGACCTCGGTGCCGCCGTACTTGCTGTAGAGGACGATGTCGCCCTCGGAGACGTCGAGCGGAATGCGCTTCTCGCCGTCCTCGTCCCAGTTGCCCGGGCCCACCGCGAGGACTCGACCCTCCTGCGGCTTCTCCTTGGCGGTGTCTGGGATGACCAGGCCGGAAGCCGTGGTCTGCTCGGCCTCAAGCGGCTGAACCACAATGCGGTCGCCGAGCGGCTTAACGGGAACCTTGGTGGCGGTCGTCACGATCGGACCTCCCCTTCAGATGTGAATGATCAGAAGAGGCGACCAGCTGGGCCTGCCGTCGCGGGTGTCAGACCTGCCTCGTCGCACGTTGGCACTCTCAAGGGGAGAGTGCCAACAGGAAACATATGCAAGAGGGCCTTGACAGTCAACACGAACGCGTCCGCGTCCGCTGACAGCGATCGGAACAACGGGTGTCGATCAGGCGTACGAGCCCTCGGTGAGCTCGGCGAGGACGCCCGGCCGGCTCGGGGTCCAGCCGAGCTCCCGGCGGGTGCGCGCCGCGCCGACCCGCTGGCCGAGGGCCAGGGCCTCGGCGAACTCGGCCCCGAGCGCCTTCGCGGCCTCCTCCAGCGGCCAGGGCTCGGCGACCTCCTTGACGCCGGCCGCGCGGGCCGCCGCCTCGGCCACGTCCGTGAGCGGCACGGCCTCCTCGCTCACGCCGTGGTAGATCGCCGCCCCGCCGCGCTCCACGACCGCCGCCACGAGCTCGGCGAGGTCGTCCACGTGCACGAACGTCCAGGTGGGCACCGTGCCGTCGGCCGAGACGTACACGCCGGTGCCGCGCTCGGCGGCCAGGCCGCGAAGGAGCGCCGGGATGCCGGAGCCCCGGCCGTGCACCACGCCCGGCCGTACGACGGAGCCGCCGCCGCCGAGCACCACCCGCTCCACCTCGTCCCGGTACGCCACGAGCGGAATCGGCCGGGCCGGGCTGTCCTCGTCGCCGCCGTCGATCGCGCCGAGCACCCACACGCCGCTGAGGTACACCAGGCGCGCCCCCGCGGCGGCCGGTACGCCGGCGACGGCGAGGTCGGTCTCACGGTCACCGGTGAGCTGCCCGGCGTGCACGACGACATCGGCACCGCCATCCAGTGCCGCTCGCAGCGCCTCCGGGTCCGACAGGTCGCCGTACCGCTCGCCGGCCGCCGCCGGCACCCGCCTCGCGCCGTCGGCCGGCGGGCGTACGTACGCGATCACCTCGTGGCCCCCCGCGATCAGCCGCTCCACCACGGCCGCCCCGATGTAACCGGTCGCGCCGATCACCAGAACCCGCATCACTCTCACCTCGAAAAGTTCGACATCGAAGTCTTCCACGCCGAAGGTAGCGCCAAGCGTCGAACATTTCAATGTCGTAGGATCGAGCGCATGGACGAGGCGATCGACGCGGTCGACGAGATCATCGGCCAGTGGGCGCGGGCGCGGCCCGGCGTCGACGTGTCCCCCACGGGCGTGATCGGCAGGGTCACGCGCGCCTCGCGGCTGCTGGACCGCGCCGCCAGGGAGTTCCTGGCCGAGCACGAGCTGGAGGCGTGGGAGTTCGACGTGCTCGCCACGCTCCGGCGCGCCGAGGACGTCCGCATGTGCATGAAGGACCTCTCGGCCGCCGCCATGGTGAGCCCCGGCGCGCTCACCAACCGCATCGACCACCTGCTCGATCGCGGGCTCGTCGATCGGTGGCCGGCCCCGGGCAACCGGCGGATGACGTTCGTCGGGCTGACCGAAGAAGGCCGGCGAGTGGCGGACGACGTGCTCGAACGGCACGCGGCCAACGAGGCCCGCCTGCTGTCCGGGCTCTCCGCCGGCGACCAGGACGCCCTGGCCGCCCTGCTCCGCAAGCTCCTGCTGTCCCTGGGCGACACCCCCGCCGTCTCGTGCGCCACCGGGGACACCGCCGGAAACGCTGCCGGGAACGCCACCGGGGACACCACCGGGAACGTCGCGGCGGGTGCCAGGGAGGCCGTCACGGGCGGCGGCGCGAGCGGCGTCACGAGGGGTTCCGCGACGCGATAACGTCGGGCAACGTGGACCTCGACGCCTTCCGACAGCTCCTGACCTCCCGCGGCCGGCAGGCGCTCGCCGAGGCCGTGGAGCTGACCGCCACGGGGGCCGATCCCGTCGCCGCCGCCACCAGGCTGCGCCGCACGTACGACGCCGCGCTCACCTCGGCCGCGCTCACCCAGGCGGCGCTCCGCGAACGGGCGCGGGCGAAGTTCGGCGAGGACGCCGGGGTGATGTTCTTCACCCCGCACGGCCTGGAGCAGTCCACCCGCAAGGAGGTGGCCGAGCACCGCGCCCGCCGCCTCGCCGGAGCGCGCGTGATCGACGTCTGCTGCGGCGTCGGCGGCGATCTCCTGGCCCTGGCGCGTGCCGGATGCACGGTGACCGCCGTGGACATCGACCCGCTGACCGTCGCCGTGGCCAGGGCGAACGCCGAGGCGCTCGGTCTCGCCGACCGGGTGAGCGTGGTCGTGGGCAACGCGGGGGCGGTGCGGCCGGAGGACTACGACGCGCTCTTCGCCGACCCGGCCAGGCGGACGGGGCGGGGCCGCACGTTCGACCCTCTGGCGTACTCTCCGCCGTGGCCGACGGTGCTCGACCTGGTGGCGCGGGCGCGTCGCGCCTGCGTCAAGGTCGCCCCGGGCATCCCCTACTCCTACATCCCTGAGTCCGCCGAGGCCGAGTGGGTCTCGTACAAGGGGGAGGTCAAGGAGGCGGCCATCTGGACCGGCTCCGGGGCCCGTTCGATGCGCCGCGCCACCCTGCTGCCGGGCGGGCAGACCCTGGCCGCCACCGGCCCCGAGAGCCTCGCGCCGGTCGGCGCGCTGGGCCGCTACGTCTACGAGCCCGACGGCGCCGCGATCCGGGCGCACCTGGTGCGCGAGGTGGCCGATCTGGTGGGCGGGCGGCTGCTCGACCAGCAGATCGCCTACATCGCCGCCGACGAGCCGGTCGACACTCCGTGGGCCGCGCGTTACGCCGTGGACGAGGTGATGACGTTCTCGCTGAAGAAACTCCGGGCGGCGCTGCGTGAGCGACAAATCGGAAATGTCACCATCAAGAAACGCGGCTCGGCTCTCGACATCGAACGACTCCGGGCCGACTTGCGACTCAATGGGGAAAAGTCAGCGGTAATCATCCTGACTCGCATTATGGAGCGCCCATATGCGTTTATCTGCGACACCTCCCCGGCTGCCTGACCACGGATAACGGTCGATCCCTCGTCAACCACGATCTTTCCATTCGGCGCTTACGGACCTTGATCGAGGGGCTAAGGTTGGCGGGCGGGAGTTCTCCCCCTGATGCGGTTGTCGCGTTCTCGCCAATTCACGTGCAAACCGGACCTATCCCACCGCTGCGCGGCAGACCGCCGGCGAGCGAAGGAGCCTTTCGGTGGATAATTCCAACCACACGACCCTTCTCACGGCAGGGGGCTACACGAACGTCTCCGAGAGGATGCGAGACCTGCTCAACCGCGCGTCACAGGACCACGTCTACGAGCAGCGCACGCAGGGGGCCGTCCTCGACGAGATCCGCCAGCGGCTCGAAGGCATGGAGTGGCTGCTGCGGGAGGTGCGCGAGCGCGAGCTGGGCGGCCTCAGCGGCGCTCTGGAGTCGGTCAACGGGCGGCTGGAGGACATCTCCGCCAAGCCGCCGATGTGGGCGGAGGGGCTGGCACAGCACGTCGAGGCCGTACGCGACCACGTGGACGCCGTCGGCGACCGGGTGGGCCACGTGGACGCCCGCGTCGCCCCGGTGGCCGAGCTGCCGAGCCTCTGGGCCGATCTCGGCACCGTGGGCGAGAACGTCGACGAGGCGCTCAAGCGCCTGCAGTCCGTGCTGGAGACCACCGACGGCATCACCAGGGGGATGTCCGACTTCGCCGACATGCTGGCCGGTCTCCACTCCAGCATGGAGGCCGCGGCAGGCCGCTTCACCAGGCTCGACAGGTCGGTGGCCGAGCTGAGCTCCCGTACCGACCGGGTCGAGGCGGTCGTCGGCGAGCTGTCCGAGGGCGTCAACGACCGGCTGAGCGGCACGGCCGAACGGCTCTCCGTCCAGGTCGAGGCCGCCGAGCAGCGCCTCACCGCGCGCCTCGACGACGGCGCGGCCCGCCTGGAGGAGACCGGCAAGCAGCTCACCGCCCGCCTCGACGCCACCGACCAGCGCCTCACCACCCGGCTCAAGGAGACCGACCAGCGGCTGACGGCCCGCATGGAGGAGACCGACCGCAACCTCTCCGCCCGACTCGGCGAGACCGACCGCGCCCTCACCGCCAGACTGGACGAGACCGACCGCGCCCTCACCGCCAGACTGGACGAGACCGACCGCACCATGTCCGCCCGACTCGACGAGGCCGATCGCAGCCTGTCCGCCCGGCTCGACGAGACCGACCAGCGGCTCACCGCCAAGCTCGACGAGACCGCCGCCGGCGTCGAGGAGACCGGCAGGCGGCTCAGCGCCCGCCTGGAGGAGACCGACGCGCGGGTGACCATCCGCCTGCGGGAGACCGACGAACGCCTCGACGGCCACCTCGCCGCGATCGAGCAGCGCCTCACGACCCGCCTCGACGAGACCGACCAGCACCTGGCCGTGCAGCTCGGCGAGAGCGAGCAGCGCCTGACCGACCGTCTCGCCGGCGTGGACGCCAGGCTCGGCCGGGTCGAGGGCCGGCTGGCCGGGCTGGACACCCGGCTCACCGGGTTCGACGGGCGGCTGGAGTCGACCGACGAGTGCCTGGCCGACATCGACACCCGCCTCGACGGCCTCGACGGCCGCATGGGCGGCGTCGACACGCGGCTCACCCACATGGACGGCCAGCTCGGCGCGCTCGACCAGCGCCTCGGCACCGTGGACGGCCACCTGAGCCGGCACGACGACCGCTTCGACGCGCTCGGCACCCGCCTCGACGCCCGCTTCACGGCGCTCGGCGACCGGGTGGCCGCCGCCGACCAGCGCATCGGCGAGACCGCCAACCGCAGCGAGGGCCGCTTCAACAAGCTCGACACCCAGCTCGACGCGCTCGACGAGCGGCTGGGAGAGGCCGAGGAGCACCTGGGCGGCCGCTTCGACGGCCTCGACACCCACCTCACCGGGCTGACCGCCCGCGCCGGGCAGACCGGCGAGCACCTCGACGCCATCGACGGCCGCATCGACGCGGTCGGCCGCCGGGTCGACGGGCTGCCCGCGTCCCTGGGGCTGCCGGAGCTGCTCGGCTCGCAGGCCGGTGAGCAGGCCGAACGCCTGACGGCCGCCGCCGAAGCACTGACCGAGCTGGTGGGCTCACGTCCCGACCGGGACGAGCTGGCCCGTACGGTCACCGGCATCGTCGAGCCGGCCGCGGCCGACCTCACCAAGCGCCTGGGCGCGCTGGAGGACACCATGCTGGCCCTGGCCGAGGCCCTGCTCCGCCCCACCCGTACCAAGGACTGACCACGGACGTGTTCACGGGGGTCTTTTAAAGGTCGAGCTGCAGCGTCAGCGTCTTGTGGGTCGGCAGGTGGCCGAGCGCGTCATTGACGCCGCGCATGTGGCGGTTGCTGTCGGCGGTGTCGGGCTCGCGTGCCTGCCGGACGACCTCGGCCTTCATCCAGCGGGTGAGGCCGTGCCCGCGATGTTCGGGCAGCGCGCCGGTGCCGTAGTGCTGGGCGCCGCCCTTGCCGTCTTCAGGGTCAGAACCGTACGGAAGCCGCGCGCGGCCAGAAACGCCTCCGCCGGTGAGCCGGGCTCCGCCTGCGCGATGACGCAGCGCCGCCGCTCCTGGCGGGCTGCCTCGACCGCGGCGCTCAGCAGGAGGGAACCCACGCCCTTGCGCCGCTCGGCCGTGACAAGCGGCCCAGAAGGGCCGGGGGTCATACGTGCACGGTGGTGATCGGCAGGGACGAGTCGGCCGGGATCTGCAGGCTGGACGGCGAGACCCCGGCCGCGATCAGGTCGGAGCCCAGCGCGGCCACCATCGCCCCGTTGTCGGTGCAGAGCCCCGGCCGCGGCACCCGCAGCCGCACCCCGGCGGCGTCGCACCGCTCCTGGGCGAGCGCACGCAGCCGCGAGTTGGCCGCAACGCCGCCACCGATGAGCAGGTCGGACACCCCGTATTTGCGGCACGCCTGCAGCGCCTTGCGGGTGAGCACGTCGACCACGGCCTCCTGGAAGGAGGCGGCCACGTCGGGCACGTGCACGCTCTGCCCCGCCGCCTCGCGCGCCTCCACCCACCGCGCCACGGCGGTCTTGAGCCCGGAGAAGGAGAAGTCGAGCGTGCCGTCGTCGATCTTGCCGCGCGGGAACGTGACGGCGGTGCCGGAGCCGTCGCGGGCGGCCCGGTCGATGTGCGGCCCGCCGGGGAACGGCAGCCCCAGCACCCGCGCCACCTTGTCGAACGCCTCCCCCGCCGCGTCGTCGACGGTCGAGCCGAGCGAGATGACGTCGCCGGTCACGTCGGGCACGAGCAGCAGCGAGGAGTGCCCGCCGGAGACCAGCAGGGCGATGCACGGCTTGGGCAGCGGCCCGTGCTCCAGCTCGTCCACGGCCACGTGCGCGGCCAGGTGGTTGACGCCGTAGAGGGGGACGCCGAGCCCGAGCGCGTACGACTTCGCCGCCGCCACGCCGACCAGCAGCGCACCCGCGAGGCCGGGCCCGGCGGTGACGGCGATGGCGTCGATGTCGGTGAAGCGCAGCCCGGCCGCGGCCAGCGCCGCCTCCACGGTGGGCGTCATGGCCTCCAGATGGGCGCGCGAGGCGACCTCGGGCACCACGCCGCCGAACCTGGCGTGCTCGTCCATGCTGGAGGCGATGGTGTTGGCCAGCAGCGTGTGGCCGCGGACGATGCCGATGCCGGTCTCGTCGCAGGACGTCTCGATGCCGAGCACCAGGGGTTCGTCAGCCATCCAGCTTCCTTCTCATCATGATCGCGTCGGTGCCGTCGTCGTAGTAGCGGCGGCGGGTGCCGATCTCCTCGAACTCGAAGCGCCGGTAGACCGCCTGGGCGCGCGGGTTGTCGGCGCGGACCTCCAGGAACATCTCGCGCGCTCCCCTGCGCCGGGCCTCGGCCAGCAGCTCGGTCAGCAGGGCGCTGCCGATGCCGCGCCCCTGGTGCTTGTCGAGCACCGCGATGGTCTGCACGTCGGCCTGGTCGGAGGCGGCGGCGAGCCCGGCGTAGCCGACGATCTCGTCCTCGTCCAGGGCCACCACGTAGTGGCGGGTGCGCGGCATGTCGTCCAGCTCGCCGCGCATCATGCCCTCGCTCCACGCGTCGAGCGGGAACGTGGCCCGCTCGATCGTCATGACCGCCGGCAGGTCGGCACCGGTCATGGGCCGCAGCGTCACCATGTGGGCCGCCTCACGCCGTCGCCCGTCCGCTCTCGCCGGGCGCGAGCACCTTCTTCGGGGCGCCGGGCACGACGGCGTCGGGGCGGCGCAGGTAGATCGGGCGCGCCGGGTCGAGCGGGGCGCCGGCCGCCAGCCGTTCGACGGCGAGGGCGGCCAGCGATCCGGCGTACGGGTAGGGCGGCGCCTCGTGGCCCTTGGCCTCCAGCACGTCGCGGTAGAGGTCGGCGCCGGCGCCGATGACCGGCAGCCCGTCGGCGGGAACGTCGGCGGGGCGATCGACGGCCGGCCCGTCGAGCCGGGTGCGCAGGTCGCCGTAGCGGGCCCAGAAGACCTCCTTGCGCCGCGCGTCGGTGGCGGCGAGGAACGGCTCGGTCAGGCCGCTGCCGTAGGCGAGCGCGTCGAGCGTGCAGACGCCGTAGGCGGGCACGCCGAGCGTGGTCGCGAGCCCCTGCGCGGTCATGAGACCGACGCGCAGCCCGGTGTAGGGGCCGGGGCCGCTGCCGGCGACGACGGCGGTCACGTCGCGGAGCGTCGCGCGGGCCTCGGCCAGCACGAGCTCGACGGTGGGGGCGAGCAGTTCGCCGTGGCGCCGCGCGTCGATCGTCGTGTGCTCGGCGAGCACCCGCTCGCCGTCGTGGAGCGCGGCGGTGACGGCGGGTGTCGCGGTATCAAAGGCCAGGACCAGCACGACTGATTAGCCTACCCGTAGCGGACCGCGCACCTGCCCGTAATGCCGTCAGCCCCGGCCCGTCATGGCCGTCAGGCCCAGCCCGTACGCCGCCGCAGCCACTCCAGCGCGACCACGCCCTGCGCCCGCTGGAACTCCCGGACCGTCGCCAGCCCCGGCGGGGCCGGCTGCCGCGACTGCCTGGCCAGATATCCGGCCACGGCCGCGACCACGGCGGGCTCGGCGTCGGCGAACAGCTCCCACGGCGGCGGCCCGCCCTGCATCCCGACGGACGGCAGCATGCACAGCAGGTCGAACCAGGGCGCCGCCCGGCAGGCCCAGGGCCAGTCCACGACGAAGACGCGCTCGCCGGCCAGCAGGATGTTGTCGGCGCGCAGGTCGCCGTGCACGAGGCTGTCGCCGGCCGCGGCCGCCTCCCAGCCGGTCTCCAGCTCGGCCAGCTCGCCGAGGTGGCGCAGCGCCCACGGGTCGAGCCCGGCGGTGTCCTCCCCGGTCAGCCTGCGCCAGCCGTGGAAGGAGTCGCCGAAGACCTCGGCGACCGTCGGCGCGTCGGCGACGGGCGAGGGGGTCAGCGCCCGCGACATCCGCGCGAGCGCCTCAAGCACCCGGTCGAGCTGGTCGCGTCTCCAGGGCAGCTCGGGATGCTCGCCCTCGACGTCCTCGAAGACCAGCGTCACCCAGCCGGCCAGCTCGAACCCGGTCAGCAGCCGGGGCACGGGCGCCGACTCCGGCAGGGCCGCGGCGATCCTGAGCTCGGCGCGGTAGATGTGCGGGGTGTCGGGGTTGGGCTCGGGCCCGACGGTCTTGACGAAGGCCCGCCGGCCGTGCTCGGTGCGCAGCCGTACGGCGGCCGCGGGCGAGAACCCGCCCTCCTGGGTGCGCGCCTCGGCCACGCGCCCGCCGAGGAACTCCTCGACCGCCGCGCGGACCTCCTGGGGCACCCGCGACCAGGGCACCCGGCTGCCGCCGACGGCAGGAGGATGGCTCATGCACGAGAAGCGTAGACGATGACGTTGTCGAGGTACTCGCCACGAGCGCGGTCGAACTCGCCGCCGCAGGTGACCAGCCTCAGCCCGTCCTCCAGGTAGACGCGCCGGGTGGGGAAGCTGTCCTTGTGGACCTGCTCGATCGAGTCGACCTTGAACGTCACCGTCTTGCCGTCGCTGCGCCGCACCTTGACGGTCTGGCCCTTGCGCAGGTCCCTGAGCTTGTAGAACACGGCGGGGGCGGTCTTGGTGTCCACATGGCCGATGATGACCGAGGCGCCCTTCTCGCCGGGCACGGCGCTGCCCTCGTACCAGCCGGCGGTCTTGGGCTTCTCGTACGGCGGCAGCTCGACGTCGCCGTTCTTGGCGAGGCCCAGCTTCATGAGCGGGGCCTCCAGGTCGATCGAGGGGATGTCGAGGCTCTCGGGCACGACGTTCGCGGCGGGCGTGGACGCCTCCTGCTGCGCCCCTTTGCCGAAGGCGAACAGCACCAGCCCCGTGACGACCCCCGCGACGACGACCCGTCCAGGTCGTGCCATCTTCTATGCCTTGCGCCGCTTGACCGCCCAGCCGAGGCCTCCCGCGATGGCGAGGCCGAGCAGCACGCCCGCCGGGCCGAAGGGGATGGAGGAGCCCTCGTCCACGTCCTTGGCGTACGTGCCGCCGCCGCCCGCGCGCGGCGCCCGGGTCGGCACGTGGGTGGGCAGCGCCTCGCCGGCGACGACGCGCAGCCGCGCGCTGCCGGCGTCGTTGGTGCCGTCGCACTTGACGCTGACGGTGTAGGTGCCGCGCGGGACCGTTCCTGAGACCTGCGCGGAGCCGCGCACCCAGGGCGAGCCGGCCGCCGAGCCGGTGGGGGTCGGGGAGCTGGCGCCGGAGGGCACGGGGTTGAGCGTGGCGCCGCTGACGAACGCCCGGGACGTGACGGTGCCGGTGTGCGCCGGGCCGCCGGTGGGGACGGGGCAGTTGGCGAGGATCCACACGGTGTTGGTCTGGCCCGCGGTGACCCGGTCGGGGTTGAGCTGGACCTGGATCTTGGGCCTGGTGCCCGTGGGCTGTGGGGTGCCGGTGGCGCTGGTTAAGGGCGTGCCCGGCGCTGTGGCCGTCGGGGTTGCCGTGGGTTCGGTCTCGGCCGAGGCTGTGCAGCCGGTCAGACCTACGATGACGAGAGCTCCCGCGTACGCGACACGCCTGACCCTGAGCACCGGCCGCACCCCACTTTGCCGTCCTGCCACCAGCATCCACCCGAATCGTGGATGTCGCCCACCCTGATACCCAGAAATTCTGGGCGAATCCCTGCCAACGATCATGTCTTTGGCCGGGTACGTCAAGGGTGCCAGTTTTGCGAGGACGTGACCGGCGTTTTACCCTTCGAGCCGATCAACCGGCGTGTCGGCCCATCGGGGCCCCACGCCGCGCACGGTGAGCACGCGGGCCTCGTCGCCCGCCTCGCGGTCGATGTGGATCTCCAGCCGGTCGTCGGCCAGGCCCTCGACCAGCCCTTCGCCCCACTCGACGACGGTGACGGACTCCTCCAGCGAGGCGTCGAGGTCGAGGTCGTCGACCTCCAGGTCGCCGCCCAGCCGGTAGGCGTCGGCGTGCACGAGCGGCGGCCCCTGGCGCAGCGAGGGGTGCACCCGGGCGATGACGAACGTGGGCGAGGTGATCGGGCCGCGTACTTTGAGCCCTTCGGCGATGCCCTGCACCAGCGTGGTCTTGCCGGCGCCGAGCGGCCCGGACAGCACGATCAGGTCGCCGGCCCGCAGGTGGGCCGCGAGGCGGGCGCCGAACGCCCGCATGGCCTCGGCGGTCGCTGCTCTCATCGCTACAGCTCCACCCTCTTGGCCAGGTCGCGCAGCGCGTCGTTGACCACGCCGGGACGTTCGAGCTGGATCAGGTGCGAGGTGTCGGGCACCTCGGTCAGCTGGGCCTTGGGCAGCGCGGCCGCGATGGCCTTGCTGTGGTCGGGCGGGGTGAGCCAGTCGCCGTCGCCCACCATGATCGCGGTGGGCACGGAGCCGAGCACGTCCAGCGCGGCCAGTTTGTCGTGGTTCATCAGGGCCGGGTAGAAGTCGGCGAAGACCTCGGTGGGGGTGGCCCTGATCATCGACTCGGCGAAGTCGACGACGGTGGGG
Organism: Nonomuraea sp. LP-02; assembly: GCF_036289125.1. Classification (NCBI taxonomy): domain Bacteria; kingdom Bacillati; phylum Actinomycetota; class Actinomycetes; order Streptosporangiales; family Streptosporangiaceae; genus Nonomuraea; species Nonomuraea sp. LP-02. Next base: position 5,509,922 of record NZ_JAXCLK010000001.1, read on the forward strand.
CTGACGTTCTTCGAGTCGCCGAAGCCCATGTAGCGGGTGATGAGGAAGGCGATGTCGCTGCCGACGCTGCGGGTGCGGTCGATGAACGCACCGCGCTTGCCCAGCATGGACACCGTGCCGGGCGCGACCTTGTGGACGACCTTGGACAACATGGCCGGCAGGCCCAGCGTCAGCTCGGCCAGCTTGCCCGCCGAGGTCGAGAGCAGCGCCACGGCGCGGATCTTGTCGCCGAACAGGCCGGGGTGGCGGTCGGCCAGCGCCATGATCGTCATGCCGCCCATGGAGTGACCGACCAGCACGCACGGGCCGGGCACGAACTCCTCGATCACCTCGGCCAGGTCGTCGCCCAGCCGGTCGATCATGCTCTCGTCGGCCTGGGCGCGCTGCGAGCGGCCGTGGGAGCGCTGGTCCCACAGCACCAGCCGGTAGTTGTCCCGCAGGTCCTTGCGCTGGTAGTGCCAGGACTCCAGGTTGAGGCAGTAGCCGTGGCAGAACACGATGGTCAGCGGCGCGTCGTCGGGACCGTCGAGCTCGACGTGCAGCGCCACGCCGTCGGAGGTGATGTGCGTGCGCTCCCTGCCCCGCAGCTCGCCGAACGGCTCGCTGGCCTCGGTGTCGGGGCGCAGCCTGATCCGGCCGACCGCGTAGCGCTTGGCCATGGCAGCCGCCGCGACCCCCGCCGACGCCGCGCCGACGAGCGCGCCGGCGATCCCGAACCTGCGGCGTGTTGTCGTCGTCATCTCCCCGATCCTTCTCCGCTCAAGCGCCCGTGCTCATGTGGACCCGCGGCACCCGCGAGCCGATCCTGGTCACGATCTCATGCGTGATCGTGCCGAGGGTATCGGCCCACTCCTGAGCGGTCGGCTCGCCCCCGTCGCCCGGGCCGAACAGCACCACCTCGTCGCCGGCGGCGAGCAGGTCGTCACCTAGGTCGATCATGAACTGGTCCATGCACACGCGGCCCGCGACCCGCCTGCGCCGCCCGCCCGCGAGCACCTCGGCTCTTCCCGTGGCGTGCCGGAGTATGCCGTCGGCGTAGCCGAGAGGGACGAGCGCCAGGTGGGTCTCGCGTTCGGTGGTGTAGAGGTGGCCGTAGGAGACCCCGGAGTCCTGCGGGACCCGCTTGACCAGCGCGGCCTGCGCCACCAGGGTCATCGCCGGGCGCAGGCCGAAGCCGCCCTGCTCGGGGATCGGGCTGAGGCCGTACATCGCGATGCCCGGCCGGACCAGGTCGTAGCGGGCCTCGGGCAGCGTGAGCGCGCCGGCGGAGTTGGCGAGGTGCCTGATCACGTGCGAGCCGGCCGCGCCCGCCTGCTCGGCGAGCTTCAGCGCCGTCTGGTAGGCCTCCAGCTGCTGATGCACCGACGGATGGCCGGGGATGTCGGCGCAGGCGAAGTGCGACCACAGGCCGACGATCTCGACGGCCCCCTCGGCCTGCAGCTCCAGCGCCCTGGCCAGCAGCTCCGGCCAGGCGGCCAGCGGAGCGCCGCCCCTGCTCATGCCGGTGTCGGCCTCCAGGTGCAGCCGGGCGGTGCGGCCGGTGCGGCGCGCGGCGGCGGCGATCTCGTCGAGCAGTCGTACGTCGGCGGCCGACAGCTCGACGTCGTGCGTCAGCGCCTCGTCGAGCGGCTCGCCCGGGGTGATGAGCCAGGCGAGGACCGGCGCCGTCACGCCGCCCGCGCGCAGCTCCAGCGCCTCCCGAACGAACGCGACGCCGAGCCGGCTCGCGCCGCCCTCCAGCACCGCGCGCGAGCAGGGGACCAGCCCGTGCCCGTAGGCGTCGGCCTTGACGGCGCCCATCAGCTCGGCGCCCGTGCGCTCCTTGAGCAGGGCGACGTTGTGCCTGATGGCGGCCAGGTCGACGCGTGCCTCCGCGGGCGTGGCCATCGAGGAGTACATCCTCCCAGTGTGGCAGCTCACGGGCGTGGTCGAGCGCGTTTTTTACCTCAGGCGCCCCCTGCCGTTACCGCGCGGATGGCGGCGGGAACGGCGGCGGTGACGTCCGCGGCGGCCAGCGGAGCGCCGTCGGCGGCCAGCCGCCCGGCCAGCCCGTGCAGATAGGCCGCGCACGACCCCGCGTCGTACGCCCCGAGCCCCTGGGCCAGCAGCGCGCCCGCCACGCCGGACAGCACGTCGCCCGTGCCGCCGGTGGCCAGCCAGGAGGTGCCGGTCGGGTTGACCCGGACCGGCCTGGACTCCTCGGCCACGACCGTGGTCGAGCCCTTGAGCAGCACGGTCACGCTCAGCTCGGCCGCCGCCGTGCGGGCGTGCTCCAGCCGTGCCGCCTCGATGTCCGCGCGCTCGGCCCTGATCAGCCTGGCCAGCTCGCCGGCGTGCGGGGTGATCAGCGTGGGCGCGGCGCGGCGCAGCAGCGAGCGGTCCCGCGCGACCACGGTCAGCCCGTCGGCGTCCACGAGCACCGGCAGGCCGGTGCCGAGCACCTGGACGGCCAGCTCGTGCGCCCAGTCGCCGGTGCCGAGCCCCGGCCCGAGCACCCACGCCTGCACCCTGCCGACGTCCTCGATGGTCGGCCGGTCGAGCGTGGTGATCACGGCCTCCGGCCAGGCGGCGCGCACCTGCGCCACCGGCTCGGCCGGGCCGGCGTAGCGGACCATCCCGGCACCGGCGCGCAGCGCCCCGCCGACGGCCAGCACGGCCGCGCCGGTGTAGAGATCGCTGCCGGCCAGCACGCCGAGCACGCCCCTGCGGTACTTGTCGGACTCCTTGCCGGGGCGCGGCAGCAGGTCGTCCACGTCGCCGCGGGTGAGCGCGGCCACGTCGGGGTCGGGCAGGCAGGGGCCGAGCCCGATGTCCACCAGCTCGACCCGGCCGGCGTGCGCGGCCCCCGGATCGACCAGCAGCCCTGTCTTGATCGCGCCCATGGTCACGGTCACCAGTGCCCGTACGGCCGCGCCCTCGACGCGGCCGGTGCTCGCGTCCACGCCGCTCGGCACGTCCACGGCGACGACGGGGGCGCGGGCCGCGTTCGCCTCCTCGGCCAGCGCCGCGTACGGCTCCCGCAGCGCCCCCGACGCCCCGATCCCGACCAGCCCGTCCATGATGAGGTCGGCCCGCGCGAGCACGTCCGGCCCGGCTGCCCGCCCGCCGGCCCGCAGCAGCGCGGCCAGCCCCGCCTCGTGCGTCTTCGACCCGGCGAGGATCGCCTCCACCCGCGCCCCGCGCCGCGCCAGCCGCTCGCCCGCGTAGAGCGCGTCGCCGCCGTTGTCGCCGCTGCCGACGAGCAGCACGACCCGGCTGCCGTAGACGCGGCCGAGCAGTCCCGCGCAGGCGGCGGCGAGCCCGGCCGCGGCCCGCTGCATGAGCGTGCCCGGCGGCAGCCCGGCCATGAGGACGTGCTCGGCGGCGCGGATCTGGTCGGCGGTGTAGGCGGTGCGCATGATCCGAAGCTATCCCCCGCGCTAGCCCTCGGCGATCACGTAGGCCACGGCCACGCCCGCGTCGTGGCTGAGCGAGACGTGCCAGCGTTTGACGCCCAGCTCGTACGCCACCTCGGCGACCCGCCCGGTCACCCGCAGCTCGGGCCTGCCCAGCTCGCCGCGGCACACCTCGGCCTCGCGGTGCCCCAGCCCCCGGGGCGCGCCCAGCGCCTTGGCCACGGCCTCCTTGGCGGCGAACCTGGCGGCCAGCGAATGCGCGGGCAGCGCCTGCTCGTCCTCGGTGAACAGCCGCTCGCGCAGGCTCGGGGTGCGTTCGAGCGCCTGCTCGAAGCGTGAGATGTCCACCACGTCCACGCCGATGCCCAGGATCATGGCGTCCATTAGAACAGCCCGCGCTCCCAGGGACCCCAGATGGCGAACGACCTGCCCTGCTTGGCCTGCACGTTGACGTAGAGGGTGTGCCCGCCGGGCCCGAAGGTGCTGCCCGCGAACTCGGCCCCGGGATCGCCGGCGATCGGCGCGAGCCGGCAGAAGTCGAACAGCTTCCCGGCCTTGGTCAGCCCGCGCAGGTAGTTGTCGCCGTCGCCGTCCTCGCACAGCACGAGCGTGCCGCGCCTGCTGACCGTGATGTTGTCGGGCAGGTCGAGCACCGACGCGCGCGGCGACTCGTAGACCAGCCTGAGCGTGCCGCTCCAGGTCTCGTACGCCCACACCTGGCCGCGGCCCTTGCCGAACCCGTCGGGCCGGGGGTCGGCGGGCGAGGTGTCGCCGCCCTGCGTGGAGACGAAGTAGACCACGCCCTGGTGATAGACCGCGCCCTCCAGCCTGGCGAAGATCGCCGCGCCCTTGGCCCGGCCCTGGCGGCCGACGGCCTGGACCGCCTCGTCGTAGGCGGGCCGCCCGCGGAAGCCGGGGTCGGGGTCGTCGATGTCCACCCACGTGGTGGCGTACGCGGCCCCGGGTTCCTGCCCCAGGGACAGGTCGGCGCGCTCGGCGTCCGCGACCGCCAGCATCTGCAGCCGCCCGCCGTCGAGCAGCTTGCCGGCCAGCACCGGGTGCTTGGGCGGCAGGTAGCGGTAGAACCCGGACGGATGGGCGAAGTTGTCCTCGGTGAGGTAGAGGGCGCCGGAGGAGGGGTCGAAGGCGGCCGACTCGTGCGCGAACCGGCCCGCCGCCCGGATGGGCCTCGCCGTCGCGGCGCGGTTGAGCGGCACCTCGAAGATGTAGCCGTGCTTCTGGGTGAGCCTGGCGTTGCCCTCACCGCCGGGCGCGTCGGCCACGTCGGGGCCGTTGACGGTCTCCTCGCAGCTCACCCAGGCCCGCCAGGCCATCGGCCCGCCCGAGCAGTTGAGCATGGTGCCGGTGAGCGACGGGGTGGCCCTGATGACCTCGCCCTGGCGGGTGACGCGGAGGGTGGAGGTGCCGCCCCCGGCCATCGGGTCGTAGGCGCGCTCGCGGTCGCCGAACGCGCCGACCGCCCCGCCGACCTCGTGGTTGCGTACGAGGATCACGCTGTCGCCGGGCCCGGAGAAGGCGGCCATGCCGTCGTGCCGGCCGGGCACCTCGCCGCCGTCGCTGAACTTCTCGCCCGCGGCGCTGAACGAGCGGTAGCGGAAGCCGTCGGGCAGGTGCAGGCGCACCTTGCCGTCACGCAGGTCGCGGGCGGGGCGCAGCGGGCCGTAGCCGCTGGGGGCGGCCTGGGCGCCGCCCTGCCGTCCCGCGCAGGCGACCCCGGCGAACGGCCCGGCGACGCCGGCGGCGGTCATGGCGGTGAGGAAGCGGCGACGGTCCACGCCACGAGAGGCTAGTCGCCTGTCAACCCTTGCATAACGATTTCGGCGGATCGATCATCGTTCCCCGAACTGGCTCTCGATAATCCCCATCTTTTATCCACAGGCTGTGGACGCAGAACCAGGGGCCGCCCATGATCTCCCTTGTAGCGCATCGCTACGCTGCCTAGGTGAACAACGGCTACGTGGAACTGAGCAGGGAGCAGTGGAGCGAGCTCCGCAAGAACACGCCCTTGACTCTCACCGCCGAAGAGCTGGAAGAGCTGCGCGGTCTGGACGACCCCATCGACCTGACCGAGGTCACGGACATCTATCTTCCGCTGACCCGGCTGCTCAACCTGCACTTCACCGGATCCAAGCAACGCAGCAGCGTGCTGAGCGCGTTCCTCGGCCATCCCGAGAAGCGTGTCCCGTACATCCTGGGCATCGCCGGGAGCGTCGCGGTGGGCAAGTCCACCACGGCGCGGCTGCTGCACACGCTGCTGGCCCGCTGGCCCGAGCATCCGCGCGTGGAGCTGGTCACCACCGACAGCTTCCTCCACCCCAACGCGGTGCTGGAGGCCAAGGGGATCATGCACCGCAAGGGGTTCCCCGAGAGCTATGACCGGCGGGCGCTGGTCAGGTTCGTGGCGGAGGTCAAGGCGGGGGCGGCCGAGGTGCGGGCGCCCGTTTACAGCCACCTTGAGTACGACATCGTCCCCGGCGCGGTCCAGACCGTGAAAAATCCCGACATCCTGATCATCGAAGGACTCAACGTCCTGCAGCCCGCCCCGCCCACCTCCCTCGCCGTCAACGACTACTTCGACTTCTCCATCTACGTCGACGCCAAGGTGGAGGACATCCGCACCTGGTACGTCGAACGTTTCCACAAGCTGCGCCGCACCGCCTTCGAGGACCCGAAGTCGTACTTCCGGCACATCGCCGAGCTCTCCCACGACGAGGCCACCGCCTTCGCCGTGAACGTCTGGCGCGACATCAACGAGCGCAACCTGGTCGAGAACATCGCTCCCACCCGGGGCCGGGCCGACCTCGTCCTCAAGAAGGGCGTCGACCACGCGGTCAGGCGGGTACGGCTTCGCCGGACCTGAACGCCACCTCCTCGAACAGGTAGAGGGCGAACCTGCCCCCGCACTCCTGGTCGTCGAGATCGGCGAACCAGCACTCTTCGCCGTGTTCGTGGCATCTGTACCGGATCATGGCAGGGAGCTTCCGGCATCTGTATCAAAACCCCGTCAACGTCCGATCGACGCCGCGATCGACCACAATGGGCTCGTGCTGCATCTGCGACTGATCAGCCCGGCCGCCCGCACCGACGAGGTGACCGCGGTGCTGGAGGACTGCCCCGGGGTCACCAACATCGTCGTCCTGGCCGGCGCGGGCCGCGTCCCCAAGGGTGACGTCATCCTCTGCGACGCGGCCCGCGAGTCGGCCAACGAGGTGATCGGCCGTCTCGACTGGCTCAGGAGCGAGGGCTCGATCGCGGCCGAGCGGGTCGACCTGTCGCTGTCCGAGGTCGCCGACGAGGCGGTCGAGGAGGCGCCCGGCCATCCCGACGACGCGGTCATCTGGGAGGAGCTGGCGCAGCGGGTGTCGGCCGACTCCCGCGTGACGTGGGCGTACCTCACCTTCTTCGTCATCGCCACCATGCTGTCGGGCATCGCCGTGCTGCAGAACTCGCCGATCCTCATGGTCGGCGCGATGGTGCTCGGGCCCGAGTTCGGCGCGGTCGCCGCCATCTGCTTCGGCCTGCTCAACCGGCACTGGCACCTCATCGTCACGTCCCTGCGCACGCTGGTCGTCGGCTTCCTCGTGGCCATCGTCGTCACCTTCGCCTGCGCGCTGGCCATCCACCTGCTCGGCTGGATCGACATCGGCAATCTGCAGAGCAACGCCGAGCTGCAGTTCATCGTCAAGCCCGACCGGTGGTCGCTGATCGTGGCGCTGCTGGCGGGCGCGGCCGGGGTGCTGTCGGTCACCGCCGGCAAGTCCTCGGCCCTGGTCGGCGTGTTCATCTCGGTCACCACGGTCCCGGCGGCCGGCTACGCCGCGGTGGCCCTGGCGCTGGCCGACTGGGAGGAGGTCGCGGGCTCGGTGTCCCAGCTCGCGGTCAACATCCTCGGCATGGTCATCGCGGGCACCGTGACCCTGCAGATCCAGCGCAGATTCTGGCCTCAAGTAGGACGACGTTCATCCGTTTGACCGAGGCCACGGCGCGGGCCGCCCAGGTAGGGTCCGGCTCATGCACATCCTCGCCACCGAGGGGCTGACCAAACGTTTCCCCACCGTCACCGCGGTCGACCAGCTCACGGTCACCGTCGGCCCCGGCGTCACCGGGCTGGTGGGGGCCAACGGCGCGGGCAAGTCGACGCTGATCAAGATCCTGCTCGGCCTGCTGCCGCCCAGCAGCGGCACGGCCCGCGTACTCGACCTGGACGTCACCTCCCAGGGCGCCGGGATCCGCAGACTCGTCGGCTACATGCCCGAGCACGAATGCCTGCCCCCCGACGTCTCCGCCACCGAGCTGGTGGTCCACCTCGCCCAGATGTCCGGGCTGCCGCGTACGGCCGCCCGCGAGCGCGCCGCCGACGTGCTGCGCCACGTCGGCCTCGCCGAAGAGCGCTACCGTCCGATCGGCGGCTACTCCACCGGCATGAAGCAGCGGGTCAAGCTGGCCCAGGCGCTCGTCCACGACCCCAAGGTGGTCTTCCTGGACGAGCCCACCAACGGCCTCGACCCGCGCGGCCGCGACGAGATGCTGACGCTCGTCCGGCGCATCGGCACCGAGTTCGGCATCAGCGTGGTGGTCACCTCCCACCTGCTGGGCGAGCTCGAACGCATCTGCGACCACGTCGTGGTCATCGACGCCGGACGGCTGCTGCGCTCGTCGGCCATCGGCGAGTTCACCCAGACCACGCGGACCGTCACGGTCGAGGTCGACGAGGGCATGGACGCGCTGGCCGCCCGCCTGTCCGAGGCCGGGCACACCGTCTCGCCGCAGGGGCGGCTGCTGGTGGTGGAGGTGCTGGGGCCGGAGACGTACGACGTCGTCCGCGACGCCGCCGCCGACCTCGACCTGTGCCTGATCCGGCTGGAGCAGGGCCGCCACCGCATCGAGGACGTCTTCAGGGAGGAGGTGGCGCATGTCTGAGATCTACGACATCGGCTACCGCCACTACGACGGGCCCCGGCTCGGCCGCGCCCACTCGTTCCGCGCGCTGGCCGTGCACAGCCTGCGCGGGATCTTCGGCCTCGGCCGCCCGGCGCGCAGCAAGATCGTGCCGTTCGCGCTGTTCGCCATCATGCTGATGCCCGCCGTCGTGAGCATCGCCCTCATGGCGCTGCTCAAGGAGCGCGGCATCGCCTACAGCGCGTACGCGGTGATCATGCAGGCCGTGGTGGCGATCTTCCTGGCCTCGCAGTCGCCCACCGTGGTCGCGCCCGACCTGCGTCACCGCGTGCTCCCGCTCTACCTGTCGCGGCCGGTCTCGGTCGCCGACTACGTGGCCGCCAAGGTCGCGGCCATGACCGTGGCGGTGTTCCTGCTCGTCGCGGTGCCCCTCACCCTCATCTACGTGGGCGAGGTGGTCGTGGACCTGCCGGGCGACCCGGCCACCGGCGAGTACGCCGGCTCGATCCTCATGGCGCTGGTGCTCGCCCTGCTGCTGGCGGTGTTCGGGCTGGCGCTGGCCTCGTTCACGCCCCGGCGGGGGCTCGGCGTGGCCTCGGTGATGGTCGTCTACCTGCTGTCGTCCGCGTCCGTGCCCATCGTCTACGGCACCCTCTACTCGAACGGCAACGAGGCCGCGGCCTCCTGGGCGTGGCTGCTCAACCCGTTCTGGCTGGTCGACGCCGTACAGTCCTGGTTGTTCGGCACCCCGCCGCACTCCATCGAGGGCGCCGCCTACCCCAACGGCCCCGCCTCGCTGGCGGTCCTCGTCCTGCTGATCGCCGCCGGCCTCGGCGCGCTCGCGCTGCGCTACCGGAAGGCGGCCGCCCGATGAAGATCGAGCTCTCCCAGGTGTCCCGCTGGTACGGCAACGTCGTCGCCGTCAACGACGTGACGATGACGATCGGCCCCGGCGTCACCGGCCTGCTCGGCCCCAACGGCGCCGGCAAGTCGACGCTCCTGCACATGATGGCGGGCTTCCTGGCCCCGTCGGGCGGCACGGTCACGCTGAACGGCGACCGCGTCTGGAAGAACCACCAGATTTACCGAAATATCGGTCTGGTCCCTGAACGTGAGGGCGTCTACGGCTTCCTCACCGGCTGGCAGTTCGTCCTGTCCGCCGCCCGGCTGCACGGCCTGTCCGACCCCGAGCAGGCCGCCCGCAAGGCCCTCGCCACGGTCGAGATGGAGGAGCCGAAGGACCGGCGGGTGGAGACGTACTCGAAGGGCATGCGCCAGCGCGTCAAGGTCGCCGCCGCGCTCGTCCACGACCCGCCCGTACTGCTGCTGGACGAGCCGTTCAACGGCATGGACCCGCGCCAGCGCCTGCACCTCATGGACCTGATCCGGGCCATGGGCACCGCCGGCAAGACCATCCTGTTCAGCTCGCACATCCTGGAGGAGGTCGAGCGCGTCGCCCAGCACATCGAGGTGCTGGTCTCCGGCCGCCACGCCGCCTCCGGCGACTTCCGCGACATCCGCCGGCTCATGACCGACCGCCCCCACCTGTTCATGATCCGCTCCAGCGACGACAGGAAGCTCGCCGCCGCCCTCATCCGCGACCCCTCGGCCGGCGGCATCACGCTGCGCCCCGACGGACTGGAGGTCCAGGCGACCGAGTTCCGGCGCTTCGCCCGCCTGCTGCCCAAGCTCGCCCAGGCCGAGGGCGTCCGCCTGCACCAGGTCTCCCCCGCCGACGAGGACCTGGAGAGCGTCTTCTCCTACCTGATCAACAGGAGCACCGGATGAACACCGTTGTCGCGGCCATCACCTACCGCGCCCTGCTCGGGCGGCGGCGGATCGTGCTGCTCCTGCTGCTGCCCCTCGCCCTGATCGCGCTCGCGGTGCTGTTCAAGCTGGTCGGCCAGGGCGACCAGCGCACCACCGTCCTGCTGCTGCAGAGCTTCGCGCTCAGCACCATGCTGCCGCTGCTCGGCCTCATCACCGGCACCGGCGTCATCGCCCCCGAGATCGACGACGGCACGATCATCCACCTGATGTCCAAGCCGATCTCCCGCCCGGTCATCATCCGGACGAAGTTCGTGGTGGCCGTCTCGCTGCTCGCGCTGTTCGCGACGGTGCCGACGTACGTCGCCGGCTGGCTGCTCGTCGGGAACGAGGCCGGCATCGCGGCCGGGTTCGCCGTCGGCGCCCTGGTGGCGGGCATCGCCTACGCGGCGCTCTTCCTGCTGCTCGGCGTCGTCACCCGGCACGCGGTCACGATCGGCGTCATCTACGCCCTGGTCTGGGAGAGCCTCGTGGGCAACCTCGTCCCGGGCGCCCGCCGGTTCTCCATCCAGGCGTGGGGCCAGTCCGTCGCCGGCCAGATCACCGACTCCCCGTTCTTCCGTACGGACGTCACCCTGGGCTTCGCCGTCCCCGCCCTGATCGTCGTCACCCTCGCCGGCGTCTTCTGGGCAGGCCGCCGTCTGCGCGTCTATTCCTTGACCGGAGACGAATAACTACGGGACTCCTGGGCAGAGCGATCAGTCCAGGGGTATGAGAAGGGCCCACGGGAACGTTCCCGTGGGCCCTTCTTCTTTCGTCCCTCAGTTGCCGCAGGCCCTGCGGACCACGTCGGCGAGGCGGTTGGCCACCTGGGTGGCGTGCTCCTCCGACGCGGCCTCGACCATGACCCTGATCATCGGCTCGGTGCCGCTCGGCCGGATCAGCACCCGGCCGGTCTCCCCCAGCTCCGTCTCGGCCCCCCGCACGGCGGCCGTCAGCTCGTCGGCGCCGGCCTTGGCCTTGTCGACGTCCTTGACGTTGATGAGGATCTGCGGCAGCGGCGTCATCACCGCGGCCAGCTCCTTCAGCGGCACGCCCGTCTTCGCCATCACGCCCAGCAGGTGGAGCGAGGTGAGCAGGCCGTCGCCGGTGGTGGCGTGGTCCAGCATGATGACGTGGCCCGACTGCTCGCCACCGAGGTTGTAGCCGTCGGACTTCATGCGTTCGAGCACGTAGCGGTCGCCCACCGCGGTCTCCACCACGGAGATGCCCGCCTCGCGCATCGCCAGCTTGAAACCCAGGTTGGACATCACGGTCGCGACCACGGTGTCCTTGGCCAGCAGGCCCTCGTCGTGCATGGCGCCGGCCAGGATCGCCATGATCCGGTCGCCGTCCACGATCTCGCCCGTGTGATCGACGGCGAGGCAGCGGTCGGCGTCGCCGTCGTAGGCCACGCCCAGGTCCGCGCCGCGCGAGACGACCACCTGGCGGATCCGGTCGAGATGGGTGGAGCCGTAGCCGTCGTTGATGTTGAGACCGTCGGGGCGGGCCCCGATGGCCTCGACGCGGGCGCCGGCCCGCACCAGCGCCTCCGGAGCCACCATGTGGGCGGCGCCGTGGGCGCAGTCGACGACCACGCTGAGCCCGTCGAGCGGGTGGTTCATCGTGGTCAGCACGTGCGAGATGTAACGGTCGGCCTCACCGTAGGCGTCACGCACCCGGCCCACGCCGGAGCCGACGGGGAAGCCCCACTCCTCGCCGAGCCGCCGCTCGATCTCGTCCTCGACCGCGTCGGACAGCTTGAAGCCGCCGCGGGCCAGGAACTTGATGCCGTTGTCCGGCGCCGGGTTGTGCGAGGCCGACAACATGACGCCGAGGTCGGCGCCGAGCGCGGCCGTGAGGTGGGCGACGGCGGGCGTGGGCAGCACCCCGAGCCGCAGCACGTCCACCCCGGACGCCGCGAGGCCGGCGACCACGGCAGCCTCGAGGAACTCCCCCGAGGCGCGCGGGTCCCGGCCTACCACCGCCACCGGATGACGTCCGGTGGCGGCGAACGCGCCTGCATCGCCGAGGACGTGGGCCGCCGCCACGGACAGATCCATGGCGAGCTGAGCCGTGAGGTCGCGGCCCGCGACCCCTCGTACCCCGTCGGTGCCGAAAAGGCGCGCCAATTTAGCGCTTGCTGTACTGCGGAGCCTTGCGGGCCTTCTTGAGGCCGTACTTCTTCCGCTCCGTGGCGCGGGCGTCACGGGTGAGGAAGCCGGCCTTCTTCAGCGGCGGGCGGTTGACCTCGACGTCCAGGATCGCCAGCGCGCGGGACAGGCCCATGCGCAGCGCGCCGGCCTGGCCGGTCACGCCGCCGCCGTCGATGCGGGCGATGACGTCGAACGCCTCCTCGGCGCCGAGCACGACGAAGGGCTCGTTGACGATCTGCTGGTGGACCTTGTTCGGGAAGTAGACGTCCAGCGAACGGCCGTTGATCGTCCACTTGCCGGTGCCGGGGACGATGCGCACGCGGGCGATCGCCTCCTTGCGGCGACCGGTGCCGTACGAGTTGCCCGTGGTGACGGGCTTACGCACAGGCGCGTCGGCGCTGGCGGTGGACTCAGTGGTGTACTCGGAAGGGAAGTCCTCGCCGGAGTATTCCTCCAGCTCGGCCTCGACCGTCTCGACACCGGTGGGCTCAGCCACGGTTCTCCTCTAAATCTTTCGCTACTACTGGGCGATCTGGGTGATCTGGAACGGCACGGGCTTCTGCGCCTGGTGCGGGTGCTCGGCACCCGCGTAGACCTTCAGCTTCTTGGCCATCTTCCGGCCGAGGGAGTTCTTCGGCAGCATGCCCTTGACGGCCTTCTCGACGGCCTTGTCGGGCCGCTTCTCCATGAGCTCGCCGTACGAGACGGAACGCAGACCGCCCGGGTAGCCCGAGTGGCGGTACGCCCTCTTCTGCTCAAGCTTGTTGCCGCTCAGCGCGATCTTGTCCGCGTTGATGACGATGACGAAGTCACCGGTGTCGACGTGGTTGGCGAAGATCGGCTTGTGCTTGCCGCGGAGCAGGGTCGCGACGTGGCTGGCCAGCCGGCCCAGCACGACATCGGTCGCGTCGATGACGTACCACTGACGCTGGACGTCGGCGGGCTTCGGTGAGTACGTGCGCACGGTCGTAGCCTTCTTTATGCTCGCGTCTTCGGCGCTGTCGGATGCGACAGCCGCATTGGTCGGTCGGTGCGGGCACACGGCAGCCCGGACCTTCCGTCTCCTCGCTACGGGAGATGACGCCGGACGCGCCGCGCATTGGTCACGCAGGACCTATGCACACAACGAACGATTAGGTTACCCGCCCACCTGTCTGCAGGTCAAAAGACCGGTACCCGCGGAAGAGTCTACCCGACTCAGAACGGTTCGATTTCGTTTCCCTGGAACCCCTTCTTTCCCATGACCTTTCATCCCTATCGTTGTTTGCGGTATGTGGCAGACCTCTCACACCCGGCCATCCCAGCGGGGCGCTCGGCGCCGGAGTCATCTGGGAGTGTTGACCTGCCTCATGTTCGCCGTGCTGTTCACGGGGGTGCTGATCGGTCGATTGACGGACGATCAGGAGTCCGACCCCCGCATCTACCTCAACGGCACCGCCCCGCCCGCCGCGGCCACGGCCAACCCCGCGCCGACCGTCGAGAAGAAGGCGTACCAGCAGCTCGAAAGCATCCCGCGCGAGGTCACGACCAACCGGCTCCCGGGCGGCGCGACCCCCAAGCCCACCGCCTCGCGCACCGACAGCCAGATCCCCGGCTCCTTCGACAGCCAGGGCGACCCCACCCAGGTGCTCGGCGGCGACGAGGGCGCCGAGGTGGCGCTGATCCCCGGCCTCGCGGGCCGCGTCGTCACGCTCACGAACGCGGCCAGGGCCCGGCGGGGCTGCGGGCCGCTGCGGGTGGACGCCGGGCTGACCCGCTCGGCTCGTACGCACGCGCTGGAGATGGCCCGTACCGGCCAACTGACCCACAACTCCCCCGGCGGCGACTCCCCCTGGGACCGCATGGAACGCGCCGGATACCGCTACGGCGCCGCCGAGAACATCGGCGCCGGCTACAGCACGGCCGAGGAGGCGGTGCGCGGCTGGCTCGACAGCCCCGACCACCGCAGGAACATCCTCGACTGCGGCCTGAGGGCCATCGGCGTCGGCGTCGCCTCCGGCCCCGACGGCCCTTGGTGGACCCAGGACTTCGGAACTCAGTGAGCCACGTCGCGGTAATGTCGCCGCATGGGTTTTCCCGAGCAGCCTGAGAACGCCCAGGAGCGTGCCCCTCGCCGGTCCCGCCGCGCCCGCCCCTTCGACGACGCCGCCCCCGCGCCGCAGCCGACCTCCGGCGCCCCCGGTGCCCCCGGTGCTTTCGGCGGCCCCGGGGCTCCCGGTGGCCCTGGCGGTCCTGGTGGCCCTGGCGCTCCCGGTGGCCCCGGCGGCCCCGGTGCTCCCGGCGGCCCCGGCGCGGAGGCCACCGGCGAGCCCGCTCCTGGCGCGGCCACGCAGGTCAACAGCAGGATCGGATGGAGCCCCTACGACGAGGGGCCGCGCTCACGCGCGCCGCTGTGGTTCGCGATCGGCGGCGTGCTGGTGCTCGGCGCGCTCGGCGGCGGCATCGCCATGATGTGGAACGCGGGCGGCCCCACCAGCGCCGAGACCGCCGAGCCGCAGCGCACCTCGGCCCCGTTGCCGTCCGTGCCGCCCGGCAAGTACGGCTACGCCGAGAACCGCTCGACCGACCCCGACCCCATCTCGGTCAAGGAGGTCTTCGGCAAGAAGCGGAAGTTCACCACCTCCGGCCGCGGCTACGAGATGACGATCACCAGCAAGGACAAGAAGTGCACCGACGGCGCGCTCGGCGACAAGCTGCAGAAGGCACTCAAAGCCGCCAAGTGCACGCAATTCGTCCGCGCGAGCTTCCGCGACAAGGCGGGCACGGTGATCGGCACGGTCGGCCTGGCCAACCTCTCGACCGGCAAGAACGCCGGCAAGGTGGCCAAGGTCGGCGACGGGAGCAACTACGTGAAGCCGCTGACCGGTAAGGACAGTGTCACCAAGTTTCTAGGGTCGGGCAGCGGCGGCGCGCGCATCTGGACGCACGGCCACTACGCGGTCCTCGTCTGGTTCCAGAACAAGGACGGCAGCAAGCCCGACTCCAAGGGACAAAAGCGCATTTCACAGGCAATTGATGACATCACGAAGGCGACAGTCTTCAAGGCTCTGGACAACCGAACGCTGACCGGCAGCCCGTTGACGTAACCCGTCTTCTGCCGTCTTAACCCCCCAAACGGGATGCCCACTGCCTCTGGGAACGCCCATACCGACGTAACGATCTCGCCTCTCTCGCTAGGCTCCCCCTATGCGTGGTCAGGAACCCGGGTCTGAACACGATCGCAAGGGCACCGGCAACACTGCCCGACCTGCGACGCCGCCGCCTAGCTTCGGCCAGACCAACGGGCGAGCCCAACCGCCGGCGCCCGCCTCCCCAGCGGAGGAGCCCGGCGACGAGACCGTGTCCGTCGTCCCCCCGATCCTCGGGTCCGTACCCACCGAGCCGCCGTCGGGGGCAGGAGGCGCCGTACAGCCGTGGGAGGTGCCGGCGGACGCCGGCGCACCCTACGACTGGTACGCCGACCACGCCGACGCCGACCTCCCATCCCACACCCCCCGCCACCCGGCACCTCCCACCCCCGGCCCCACCCAGGCCGGCCCCGGCCCTGTGCAGCCCGGTTACGGCACCGCTCACCCCAGCCCTGACGCCGCCCAGCCCGGCTACGGCATCGCCCAGCCCGGCCATGGCGCCGCTCACCTCGGCTCCGACCAGCCTCATCCCGGCCTGAACCAGCCCCACCCTGGTGCCGCGCCCTCCGGCCCCGCCGCCCAGCCGCCCTCCGGCTACGGTCGCTCGGCCCACTCCGGCGCCAACCCGTACCCCGCCCCCTCCCAGGCCGCCGACGCTCCCCAGCACCCGCCGACGGTGCCGTACCCGGCCCAGCACCCCAGCCACGGGCCGCAAACCGGGCCTTACGCGGGACAGCAGGTCGGCGACCCTGGAGCCGTCCATCCGCAACCCACAAGCGGGCCGCACACCACCCACCAGCCCGCGACGGAGCAGGCCCTCGGTGCGCAGACCGCATACCCGCACGTCAGCGGCCCACAGCCCATTCCTCCCCACGCCACTTCTCCGGGTGGCGCTGGACCGCACGCCGCTTCCACCCACGCTGCTTCCCCGCACACCACTTTTCCGGGTGGCGCGGAGCCGCACGCCCCTTCCCAGTACGGCGGCTCTCCGGATGCCGCTTCTCCCCAGCCTCCCGTGCCGCACCCCGGGCAGCCGTCCGCCGACACCCCGTGGGTCGGGCCGCTCCAGGCGGACCTCCAGGGCGTGATCGGCCGCCACCCCGCTGAGAGCGCATCCTGGCCGTCCGCCACCCCGGCGTCCGACGGCCGTCCCGCCCCGCAGCAGCCGGCCGCGCAGGACCCGCCGTCCTGGCCCGTGAACCCCGTCGTACCGGGTGCGCCCCCGTGGGAGCCGCCTCCCGCCTTCACCGCCGCAGCGGCGGGCATGCCCGTATGGCCGGCCCCGCCCTCGGACCCGCACGCCATGCCCCCGTGGCCCGCCGCCACCGGCGAGCTGGTGGCCGAGCCGGACGAGCCTCAGCCCACCGCCTTCGACGCAAATGCCACCGACCCGGAGGGCACCGTTCGCCCGCCCCGCCATCCCGCCGCCCCCACCCCGGACCAGCCCCAGCCCGGCCACCCGCAGGGGCCGAGCCACGGACAGAGCTCAGGCCACGCACACGGACAGAGCGGCCCACAGGGTCCGAGTCACCCACAAGGGCTCAGCGACCCGCAAGGGCCGAGCGGCCCGCACCCCGTCCAGCGGCCCGCCGGCCTCTCGCAGCCCGCCACCGGGCTCACCGCCTTCCCCACCACCGGCCCGGGCATCTCCACCCCCGGCCCAGGCACCCCGCCCGCGAGCCAGAACGCCTCCACACCCGGACACCCCGCCTCACCCGGTGACACCCCCTGGCAGGAGGGCGCGCCAACCGACCCGGACGCCACCCGTCCCGGCGCTGTCCCCGTTCCTCCGGAGAGTCCTCACCGGCACCCCTCCGACGACGCCCAGCAGGGCGCAATGCCGGACGCCCCTCGGCGGCACAGCGGCGGCCACACGATCCCCCTCTCCGCCCCCGTGGCCGAGGCCGTGGAGGACACCCGCCCCGCCGCCACCCCCGAGCAGCAGCAAGCCGCAGACACGACCCCGCCGCCCCAGCCCCCCACGCCTGCCCACGGCACCACACCGCCCGAGGACACCGGCGAGTCACAGGAGGACGCCGGCAACCCTCACGGCGACCAGCCCCCCGCCACCCCCTTCGACCCGAACGCCCCCACCCCGGTCCGCCCCGCGGAGCCCGGTGACGTCCCGGTCTGGCCGCCGCTCCCCCCGGGCGCGACGGCCCCGCAGAGGATCCCCGACCTCCCCTTCTCCCGCGACACCTGGGGCCAGCGCCAGTCCACCAGCCTGGACCTGCCGACCCCGCCCCACGGCCTGGCGGTCACCACGGCGGGCAAGGGCACAGCGGGCGGCGGCCCGGCGTTCCCGCCCGGGGCGTTCAAGCAGGCCCCATTCCAGATCCCGCCCCCACCCCCGCCCCCGTCAGGCGGCGGAAAGCGGGCGCTGCTGGTCACCCTGGGCGCCCTCGCCCTGGTCGGCGTCGCCACCGGCGGCTTCTTCGCCTATCAGGCGGTGAGCGACCCCGCCCCCACCACGGCCGCCGCCCGCACCGGCCCCCCGTCCGGCCCGGTCGGACAGGGCCAGGGGCAGCCCCAGCAGACGGCCGTCACCAGCGAGGGCCCCGGCGCGTCCGTGCTCGACTCGGAGCAGAGCGACCCGCAGAAGTTGTCGCTGTCGGAGGCGTTCCCGAAGAAGAAGGTGGGCGCGGCGGGCACCACGTTCAAACGAGTCAAGGCCGGCATGGAGACGACCTGCGACAAGGCCGCCACAGGCGCCTTCGCCGAGGCACTGAAGGCGCAGAGCTGCACCCGTGTCCTCCGCGCCACCTACGTGGACAGCAAGAAGCGTTACGCGGTCACCACGGGCATCGCGGTCCTGCCGACCAAGGAGGCCGCCACCGCCGTCGACCAGACGAAGGACCTGGGGAAGAACGTCTGGTTCCGCCCGCTGCCCGGCCCCAAGGGCTCGGGCGGCGATCGGGTGCAGATCGCCGGCGGGTACGCGGCCGGCCTCGTCTGGGGCCGCTACATCGTCTTCAGCTACGCCACGTACGCCGACGGCCGCACCCCGACCGACAAGGAGAAGACACTGCCGGAGGTCAGCGGCGCCTTCCGCGACGAGACCTCACTCGTCCTGGAGCGCCGCCTCACCGGCGGCTGAGGCCGCGTCACCGGGGACCGGCAGGGTCCGCACCCGCCGCGTGGCCGCCGCCCGCGCGGCGAGCTCGGCGTCCGGCGGGTAGCCCACCTCCTCCAGGCACAGCCCGTGGGCGGGCGCGACGTGCACGCCCGAGTCGCGTACGGCCCGGACCAGCACCTGTCCGGGCCACTCCACCGGCCGCCGCCCGTCGCCGGCCGCCAGCAGCGACCCGACCAGCGCCCGCACCATCGAGTGGCAGAAGGCGTCGGCCACGACGGTGGCCACCAGCACGCCGCCGGGCTCGCGTGCCCAGTCGAGCCGCCGCAGCTCCCGGATGGTCGTGGCCCCTTCGCGCTTCTTGCAGAAGGCCGCGAAGTCGTGCTCGCCGAGCAGCCGGGCCGCGGCCTCGTTGAGCGCGTCGAGGTCGAGGGGGCGGTTGTGCCAGACGATCTCGTGCCGCCGCAGCGGGTCCACGCCGCCCGCCGTGTCGCACACCCGGTACGCGTACCGCCGGAACGTCGCCGAGAACCGGGCGTCAAAGCCCTCAGGAGCCACGCTGACGCGATGAACCCGTACATCGAGGGGCAGAACCCCACCCAGCCGCCGGACGAGCGCAGCGAGCCGCTCCGCGACGCCGAGCGGCCCTCGGTTGCCGTCCAGCTCGGCGAGGGCGTCGTCCGGCACGTCCAGATGGGCGACCTGGCCGCGGGCGTGCACCCCGGCGTCCGTCCGCCCGGCCACGGTCAGCGTCGCGGGCTCGCCGAGGCGCAGGATCCGGCCGAGCGCCTGTTCGAGCTCGCCCTGGACCGTACGCCGGCCGGGCTGCCGGGCCCAGCCGGAGAACTCGCTCCCGTCGTACGCGAGGTCGAGGCGGAGCCGTACCACGATGAACCCTCCCCTGAAAGAGCAAAGGGCCCGGCCCCCCTTGGAGGGGTCCGGGCCCGATACGTCCTGCCTGAAAGATCAGGCTTCGTCCTTCTTCTCCGCGTCCTTCTTCTCCGCGTCGCCCGCCTGAGCCTCCGGAGCCTCGGCGGCCTCGGCCTTGGGCTCCTCGGCGGCGTCGGCCTCAGCGGCCTCGGCCTTCGGGGCCTCCTCGGTCGCCGGAGCGGCGGCCGGGGCGGCGGGAGCCTCGGTGCGGCGCGTCGTGACGCCGTTCAGCGGCTCGGTCACCAGCTCGATGATCGCCATGGGGGCGTTGTCGCCCTTACGGGGACCGATCTTGGTGATCCGGGTGTAGCCACCGGGACGCTCGGCGAACGTCGTCGCGATCTCGGTGAAAAGGTGGTGAACGACGCCCTTGTCCCTGACGACGGTCAGGACCTGGCGACGGTTGTGGATGTCGCCCTTCTTCGCCTTGGTGATCAGGCGCTCCGCGACCGGACGCAGGCGCTTGGCCTTCGCGACCGTCGTACGGATCTTGCCGTGCCGGAACAGGTCCGTCGCCAGGTTGGCCAGGATCAGCCGCTCGTGCGCCGGGCTGCCGCCAAGACGGGCACCCTTGGTGGGCTTGGGCATGGGATTCTCTCCTCGGAGTCAACCCGCCCCGGCCGTGCCAGGTACCGGAGTCGGGCCGCCAGGCCCCCTGTTCGCCAGGGGGCCCGCGCTATCAGTGTGTGATCAGTACTGCTCGGTCTCGACGTACGCGCTGTCGTCGTCGTCGTAGCCGCCGCCGGCCACCGCGCTCGGGTCGAACCCGGGCGGGGAGTCCTTGAGCGACAGCGACATCTCGTGCAGCTTCTGCTTGACCTCTTCGATCGACTTGGCGCCGAAGTTCCTTATGTCGAGCAGGTCCTGCTCGCTCCGCGCGACGAGCTCGCCCACGGTGTGGATGCCCTCGCGCTTGAGGCAGTTGTACGAGCGGACGGTGAGGTTGAGCTCCTCGATCGGCAGCGCCAGGTCGGCCGCCAGGGCGGCGTCGGTGGGCGACGGGCCGATGTCGATGCCCTCGGCCTCGACGTTGAGCTCACGGGCCAGGCCGAAGAGCTCGACGAGGGTCTTGCCGGCGGAGGCCACCGCGTCGCGGGGCTTCATGGCGGGCTTGGTCTCGACGTCGAGGATGAGCCGGTCGAAGTCGGTCCGCTGCTCGACTCGGGTGGCCTCGACCTTGTAGGTGACCTTGAGCACCGGGGAGTAGATCGAGTCGATCGGGATGCGACCGATCTCCTGGCCCGGCTGCTTGTTCTGGGCGGCGGAGACGTAGCCGCGGCCGCGCTCGACGGTCAGCTCCATCTCCAGCTTGGCCTTGCCGTTGAGCGTGGCGATGCGCAGCTCGGGGTTGTGCACCTCGACACCGGCCGGAGGCGCGATGTCGGCGGCGGTGACCTCACCCGGGCCCTGCTTGCGCAGGTACATCACGACCGGCTCGTCGTGCTCGGAGGAGACGACCAGTTCCTTGAGGTTGAGGATGATGTCGGTGACGTCTTCCTTGACCCCGGGAACGGTCGAGAACTCGTGCAGCACGCCCTCGATGCGGATGCTCGTCACGGCCGCGCCCGGAATGGACGACAGCAGCGTGCGGCGCAGCGAGTTGCCGATGGTGTAACCGAAGCCCGGCTCCAGCGGCTCGATCACGAACCGGGACCGGGTGTCGTCGAGCGACTCTTCCAGGAGAGTCGGGCGCTGAGCGATCAGCATGTGCGGGTTCTCCCCTTTTTCGTGTGGCGCCCGCTATATGACACCACTCCGATGAAAAGCGTAGCCGAGGTACGGCGAACCGCACCTCGGCCGAGGCTCACTTCGAGTAGTACTCGACGATGAGCTGCTCCTGGACCTGGGTGTCGATCTGCTGCCGGACGGGCAGCTGGTGCACCAGGACGCGGAGCTTGTCCGGCACGACGCCCAGCCAGGCCGGGATCGTGCGGTCGCCGGCCGTGGCCCGCGCGACCTCGTACGGCAGGAGGTTGCGCTTGTTCTCGCGGACCTCGATGATGTCGTGCTCGCGGACCAGGTAGGACGGGATGTCCACCTTCTTGCCGTTCACCAGGATGTGCCCGTGACGGACCTGCTGGCGGGCGGCGTCGCGCGACTGGGCGAAACCGGCGCGGTAGACCACGTTGTCGAGGCGGCTCTCCAGGATCTGGAGCAGCACCTCACCGGTCTTGCCGGTCTTGCGGGAGGCTTCCTCGTAGTAGTTGTGGAACTGCTTCTCGAGGACGCCGTAGATGCGGCGGGTCTTCTGCTTCTCGCGAAGCTGAAGCTGGTACTCGGACTCCTTGGGACGTCCGCGGCCGTGCTCACCCGGCGGGTAAGGACGGATCTCGATGGGGCACTTGGCGGATTCGCACTTGCTGCCCTTGAGGAAGAGCTTGGTCTTCTCGCGGCGGCAGAGCTTGCAGTCCGCGCCCGTGTAACGAGCCATGTGTCTCTATCTCCTGCGCTATCTCAGACGCGGCGGCGCTTGGGCGGCCGGCAACCGTTGTGCGGAACCGGGGTGACGTCCTGGATCGAGCCCACTTCGAGGCCGGTGGCCTGCAGCGAGCGGATCGCGGTCTCACGGCCGGAGCCGGGACCCTTGACGAAGACGTCGACCTTGCGCATGCCGTGCTCCATGGCGCGGCGGGCGGCGTTCTCGGCGGCCATCTGGGCGGCGAACGGGGTGGACTTACGGGAGCCCTTGAAACCCACGTGGCCGGCGCTGGCCCAGGAGATCACGTTCCCGTTGGGGTCGGTGATCGAGACGATCGTGTTGTTGAACGTGCTCTTGATGTGGGCGTGCCCGTGAGCGACGTTCTTCTTCTCCTTGCGGCGCACCTTCTTCGGCGCGCCCTGACGGCTCTTAGGAGGCATTGTTTGCCGTTACTCCTGAGGTCTTCGGTCCAGCGGCTGCGAGGACTACTTCTTACCGGGCTTCTTCTTGCCGGCGACGGTCTTCTTCTTGCCCTTGCGGGTGCGCGCGTTGGTCTGCGTGCGCTGACCGTGCACGGGCAGGCCCTTGCGGTGCCGGATGCCCTGGTAGCAACCGATCTCGATCTTGCGACGGATGTCGGCCTGGACCTCGCGGCGCAGGTCACCCTCGATCTTGAAGTTCGCCTCGATGTAGTCACGCATCGGGACGAGCTCGGTGTCGCTGAGCTGGTGGACACGAAGGTCCCCGCTGACACCGGTAGCCTCGAGGATCTCCTGGGCGCGGGTGCGGCCGATCCCGTAGATGTAGGTGAGAGCGATCTCCAGCCGCTTGTCGCGGGGGAGGTCGACGCCAACCAGGCGAGCCATGGTCGGGCATTCTCCTTTTCTGTGGCGGAGGTCTTGCGCCGCACTACCCCTCCCCATGCCCGGGGTGAGGGCCCCGGCCTCCGACCGGGGGTCTCCTGAGTGGTTCGACCGAAAGGCCGCCTGCTCAGGCGTGAAACGCGCTAACTGACTTGCGGCTTCTCATGCGTCGAGCCCGCTCCCGCGATCGGGGCGGACTCGGAGAAGCCTTGCGGCGACTTAGCCCTGGCGCTGCTTGTGGCGCAGGTTGTCGCAGATCACCATGACGCGACCGTGCCGGCGGATCACCTTGCACTTGTCGCAGATCTTCTTGACGCTCGGCTTTACCTTCATTGTCCTTCGTTCCTCAGACGTCTTACTTGTATCGGTAGACGATCCGCCCACGACTGAGGTCGTAGGGGCTCAGTTCAACGACTACCCGGTCGTCCGGCAGGATCCGGATGTAGTGCATCCGCATCCGTCCGCTGATGTGGGCCAGGACCTTATGGCCGTTGTCGAGCTGCACCCGGAACATGGCGTTCGGGAGCGACTCGACCACAGTGCCCTCGATCTCGATGGCGCCGTCTTTCTTGGCCAAAGAATTCCTCGCGTTTCACTGATCGGTCGTCTGAGGCTCCGGTTCACTACGCAGCCGCGACCTTCACGCTTCGGAGAGAGCGGCGATCAGCGAGGACCGCCGACGCGTGACAAGTCATAGTGAGCCGACTAAGGAGTGTACGACACCTGAGCCAAAACGCGAAACGCGTGCCAGGTGTCCTGACACAACCATGTAAGAGTGTACCCCACCCGCACAGCCCGAAAGGCCCGCCAGGGGAGAGAGCCCGGCGGACCTTTCCGAAAGGGACGATCAGTAGATGCGGTGCGCAGGCCCGCAGTACTTCGTGGGGCCGCCCCAGCAGGTGTAGGTGTACAGCTTCTTGATGCCCGGCTGCGACCAGGTCTCCTGGTACGAGCCGTTCCAGCCGCGGTAGAAGGAGTGCCAGTTGCCGCCCGAGTAGTACTTGAACCAGACGTAGCCCTTCTTCGGCGTCGACTCCTTGCCGTACCAGTGGGTGTACACCCGGCTGCCGGACTTCCAGGTCTTGCCGTAGGTGTAGGCCTTGTGGTTGCTGGAGTAGTACTTGCCCCAGCTCTTCACCGAGCTCGCCGTGGAAGCGGTCGTCCGGGTGGCGGCCTGGGCGGCGGGGGCGGCGAGGGTGAGGCCGGTGACGGCGAGCGAGCCGGCGAGGGCGGCGGCCGCGAACATCTTGCGCATCTGGGTTCCTCCGGTGAGTGGTGGTGCCGACACCGCTCACGTTAGGAATCCGGACTTATCCGTACTGCGGATGAATGCACACAGTGCACTAGTGCACAGACCCCTACTGCTGCTGCTTGGGCTGGTTGTTCCCGAAGATGGTGCTGATCAGCAGGATCACGCCCCACGGGCCCATGACCCACAACGGCCAGGGATGGACGTCACCGTCCGAGTTCATGCTCACCAATAACCAGATCACCCAGTTGACGCTGCTGGCCATGGCCCACGCGCCCCACGCCGCCTTCATGCCCGCGTGCGTGTCGCGCTTCTTCTCGATCTCCTTGGAGACCTTGGGGCGGTGGCGGAGGTCGACGTCCGGGAGGTCGGCGGTCAGCCTGGCCAGCTCACCGTAGGTCTTGGACTTGTAGAGCTGTTCGAGCCGCTCGTTGAACTCGTCCATGGTGATGCGGCCCTGGGCCGTGTGCTCACGGAGGACGGCGGCGACCCGGTCGCGGTCGCCGTCCGAGGCTCGCATCTCAGGGCTGTTCGCCATCCCACACTCCCGGTTCAGTTCTGCGAGTGTCCTCCGAGGCGCGATTCGCCCCCGTCCAGGGCAGTAAGCACCCAAGGACCATTATGTGTCACGGCGACGCTGTGCTCGAAGTGCGCGGACGACTTGCCGTCCACGGTCACCACGGTCCACTCGTCGGACAGCACCCGGGTGCGCTCGGTGCCCAGGTTGACCATGGGCTCGATGGCCAGGCACATGCCCTCCTCCAGCACCGGGCCGCGTCCGGGCCGGCCGTGGTTGGCGATCCACGGGTCCATGTGCATCTCGGTGCCGATGCCGTGGCCGCCGTACTCGGGCGGGATGCCGAAGCGGCCCTGCGACTTGACGTACTTCTCGATCTCGAAGCCGATGTCGGACAGGTGCCGGCCGGGCCGCAGCGCCGCGATGCCGCGCCACATGGCCTCCTCGGTCACCCGCATCAGCTCGGTCAGCTTCGGATCCACCTCGCCGACCGGGACCGTCACGGCCGAGTCGCCGTGCCAGCCGTCCAGGATGGCGCCGCAGTCGATGGAGATGACGTCGCCCTCGCGCAGCTTGCGGGCGTCGGTGGGGATGCCGTGGACCACCTCGTCGTTGACCGAGGCGCAGATCGTCGCGGGGAAGCCCTGGTAGCCCTTGAACGACGGGATCGCGCCCTCGTCCCTGATCGCCTTCTCGGCGATGGAGTCGAGGTCGAGCGGCGTCATCCCCGGCTCGACCGAGCGCCTCAGCAGGTCCAGCGTGCGCCCGACGACCAGTCCGGCCGCGCGCATCTTCTCCAGCTGCTCCGGCGACTTGATCTGGATGCCGTGCCGGTTCCTCTTGAACATGTTCTGCCCCCCATGGGTCTCAACGGGCCACGCTGGGGGCCCAATTCCCCCACAATAGCCGCGAGGTGGCACGGAAACCCGTGCCACCTCCGCCTTGTCGATGCCGCCGCAGCTAGCCCGTGTAAGGGCTGATCGCCTCCATGGCCCGCCCGGTGACCTCCTCCACGGGGCCGGTCGCGTCGACCCCCACGAGGATGCCCTCCTCCGCGTAGTAGGAGACCAGCGGCGCGGTCTGCTCCTGGTAGACCTCCAGCCGGTGCCGGACGGTCTCCTCTTTGTCGTCGTCCCGCTGGAACAGCACGCCCCCGCACGCGTCGCACCTGTCGTCCTTCTTGTCGTCGAAGTCGACATGCCAGATGCGGCCGCACTGGCTGCAGGTGCGCCGGCCGGCCAGCCGCCGGACCACCTCGTCGTCGTCCACGACCAGCTCCAGGACCAGGTCGAGCGCCTGGCCCCAGTCCTTGAGCATGTCGCGCAGGATCTCCGCCTGCGCGACGTTCCTCGGGAACCCGTCGAGCAGGAAGCCGTCCTGCGCGTCGGGCTCGGACAGGCGGTCGCGGACCATGGCGATGGTGACCTCGTCGGGCACCAGGTCGCCACGGTCCATGTAGGTCTTGGCCAGCTTGCCGAGGTCCGTGCCGCCGGAGACGTTGGCACGGAAGATGTCACCTGTCGAGATCTTCGGGATGGACAGGTTCGATGCGATGTACTGGGCCTGAGTCCCCTTACCCGCTCCGGGAGGCCCCACCAGGACGAGACGCACTACCGCAGGAAGCCTTCGTAGTTACGCTGCTGCAGCTGGCTCTCGATCTGCTTAACCGTGTCCAGGCCCACGCCTACCATGATCAGGATACTCGTCCCTCCGAACGGGAAGTTCTGGCTCGCACCGGACACCGCGAGAGCGACGATCGGGACCATGGAGATGAGACCCAGATAGAGCGACCCCGGAGCCGTCAGGCGGGTGAGCACGAAGTTGAGGTACTCAGCCGTCGGGCGACCGGGGCGGATGCCCGGAATGAACCCACCGTACTTCTTCATGTTGTCGGCGACTTCAGCGGGGTTGAACGTAATCGACACGTAGAAGTACGTGAAGAAGATGATCAGCAGGAAGAACGTGGCCATGTAGATCGGCGTGTCGCCGGTGGCGAGGTTCGTCGAGATCCACCTGATGACCGCGTTGTCGCTCGTCTGGAAGAGCGAGGTCACCAGCTGCGGCAGGTAGAGCAGCGAGGACGCGAAGATCACCGGGATGATGCCGGCCTGGTTGACCTTCAGCGGGATGTAGGTGGAGGTGCCGCCGTACATCCGCCGGCCGACCATGCGCTTGGCGTACTGGACCGGGATGCGGCGCTGCGCCTGCTCGACGAAGACGACCGCGGCGATCATGAAGACGCCGACCACCATGACCACCGTGAAGGTGAAGGGGTTGGCCTTGAAGATGTTGACCAGCTCGGACGGGAAGACCGCCACGACCTGGGTGAAGATCAGGATCGACATGCCGTTGCCGACGCCGCGGTCGGTGATCAGCTCACCCAGCCACATGATGACCGAGGTGCCCGCCGTCATGATGATGACCATCGTGACGATGCTGAAGATGTCGTCAGGGTCGAGCAGCACGCTCTGCTGGCAGTTCGGGAAGAGCTGACCCGTGCGGGCGAGGGCGATGAAGGCCGTCGACTGCAGGACCGCGAGGCCGATGGTCAGGTAACGCGTGTACTGCGTGATCTTGGTCTGACCGGCCTGGCCTTCCTTCTTCAGCGCCTCGAGTCGTGGAATGACCACGACGAGCAGCTGGAGAATGATGCTCGCGGTGATGTACGGCATGATGCCGAGCGCGAACACTGAAAGTTTCAGGAGGGCGCCACCGCTGAACAGCTGCACCATCCCGTAGATGTTGCCGGTTTCCTGATCAGCGCGCGCCTGGTTGAAACAGGCGGCCAGATTCTGTACGTGAACTCCCGGAGTCGGAAGAACCGAGCCGAGACGGAAAAGCGCGATGATGCCCAGCGTGAAGAGCAACTTCTTGCGCAGGTCCGGCGTCCGGAACGCCCGGGTAAACGCGGTCAGCACGGTCCCTCCTGCGCGCCTATGAGGCGAATTGAGTATGCGATGGTGCGGGGATCTGCCATCTGAGTCTCATTGTCAGAACGAGCCGGACAGAAGCCTGCCGTCTCGCGAACTCTAACGCACTACGGGCGTGGGAGCCCATTGTCAGGGCCCCCACGCCTCGTCATAGCGTTACTACAGCTCGGTAACGGAGCCACCGGCGGCGGCAATCTTCTCCTTCGCGGCGGACGAGAAGGCGTGAGCCTGCACGTTGACCGCGACGGAGATCTCACCGGTGCCGAGGACCTTCACGAGCTGGTTCTTGCGAACAGCACCCTTGGCGACCAGCGCCTCGACGGTGACCTCGCCACCCTCGGGGAACAGCTCACCGATCCGGTCCAGGTTGACGACCTGGTAGGTCGTCTTGAACAGGGCGTTGGAGAAGCCCTTGAGCTTCGGCAGACGCCTCTGCAGCGGCACCTGGCCACCCTCGAAGCCCGGGAGCATCGTGGTGCGGGCGTGCGTGCCCTTGGTGCCCCGACCGGCCGTCTTGCCCTTGGACGCCTCGCCGCGACCCTTGCGGATCTTGGACTTGTTGGCGCCCGGGGCCGGACGGAGGTCGTGAATCTTGAGCGGAGCCTTGTCAGTCATGACTAGTCGACCTCTTCCACCTCGACGAGGTGCGTCACCACGGCGACCATCCCGCGAATCTCGGGACGGTCCTCCTTGACGACGACGTCGCCGATTCGCTTCAGGCCAAGCGAACGCAGCGAGTCACGCTGGTTCTGCTTGCCACCGATCTTCGAGCGAACCTGAGTGATCTTCAGGCGTGCCATGACTAGCTCACCGCCTTCGCGGCCGCCGCCTCGGCGAGACCCTCGCGCTGAGCCTTCAGCATCCGGGCCGGAGCGACGTCCTCGATCGGCAGGCCACGGCGGGCGGCGATCTCCTCGGGGCGCGAGAGGCCCTTCAGAGCCGCCACGGTGGCGTGCACGATGTTGATCGGGTTGTCGGAGCCGAGCGACTTCGACAGGACGTCGTGGATGCCGGCGCACTCCAGCACCGCGCGCACCGGGCCACCGGCGATGACGCCGGTACCGGCCGAGGCCGGGCGCAGGAAGACGACACCGGCCGCCTCCTCGCCCTGCACGGTGTGCGGGATGGTGCCCTGGATGCGGGGCACCTTGAAGAAGTGCTTCTTGGCCTCTTCGACGCCCTTGGCGATGGCCGCGGGCACTTCCTTGGCCTTGCCGTAACCGACGCCGACCAGGCCGTTGCCGTCACCGACGACGACGAGGGCGGTGAAGCTGAAGCGACGACCACCCTTCACGACCTTGGCCACTCGGTTGATCTTCACTACGCGCTCGATGTACGAGACGCCCTTGTCGGCGGCGCCACCGCGGCGATCGTCACGACGGTCCCGCCGCTCGCCACCGGTGCCGCCACCGCGACGCGGAGCTGCAGCCATCAGTGGTTCCTCATCTCAGCATTTGCGGTCATCAGAATTCGAGCCCACCTTCGCGGGCGCTGTCCGCCAGCGCGGCGATGCGCCCCGCGTAGCGGTTGCCACCGCGGTCGAAGACGACCTTGGTGATCCCGGCTTCCTTGGCCCGCTGAGCGAGGAGCTCGCCGACCTTCTTCGCCTTCTCGGTCTTGTCCGCCTCCAGCGTGCGCAGCGAGGGGTCCATGGTGGACGCGCTCACCAGCGTGTGGCCGACGGAGTCGTCCACGATCTGGACGAACATGTGACGGGTCGAGCGGTTGACGACCAGGCGCGGACGCTCGGCCGTACCGACGACGAACTTGCGGACGCGGCGGTGACGGCGGGCCCGCGAGACGGTGCGGGCAGCCGTGTGCTTGCTGAACGCAGTCTTCGGAGCCATGCCTACTTACCAGCCTTTCCGACCTTGCGGCGGATCTGTTCGCCCTGGTAGCGCACGCCCTTGCCCTTGTACGGGTCAGGCTTGCGCAGCTTGCGGATGTTCGCGGCGACCTCGCCGACCTTCTGCTTGTCGATGCCGTCCACGTGGAACAGCGTCGGCTTCTCGACGCGGAAGGTGACGCCCTCGGGGGCGTCCACGATGACCGGGTGGCTGAAGCCCAGGGAGAACTCCAGCTGCGTCGGGCCCTTGGCCTGGACGCGGTAACCGACGCCGACGATCTCCAGGGACTTCGAGTAGCCCTGGGTCACGCCCTGCACCATGTTGGCGATGAGCGTGCGCGAGAGGCCGTGCAGGGCACGGACCTTGTTCTCGTCGTTGGGACGGGTGACGGCGATGGAGCCGTCGTCGTCGCGACCCACCTGAATGGGGTCCGCGACATTGTGAGTAAGCGTGCCCTTAGGGCCCTTCACCTGAACGCTCTGGCCGTCGATCGTGATGTCCACGCCACTGGGCACAGGGATGGGCAGCCGTCCGATACGCGACATGCTGGGTTCCTCCCCTCTACCAGACGTAGGCGAGGACTTCCCCGCCCACGCCACGCTTGCCGGCCTGCTTGTCGGTCATGAGGCCGTGGGACGTCGAGATGATCGCGACGCCCAGCCCGCCCAGGACTCGAGGCAGATTGTCCTTCTTCGCATAGACCCGCAGGCCGGGCTTGGAGACCCGGCGCAGACCCGCGAGCGACCGCTCACGGGTCGGCCCGAACTTGAGCTCCACGACAAGGTTCTTGCCAACCTTGGCGTCCTCGACGGTCCAGGCCTGGATGTAGCCCTCCTGCTGGAGGATCTCGGCGATGTGCGCCTTGATCTTCGAGTACGGCATCGACACGCTGTCGTGGTACGCCGAATTCGCGTTGCGCAGACGCGTGAGCATGTCTGCGATCGGGTCGGTCATCGTCATGGCCAGTGGCCTTCCTCGCCGCGGTTTCCAGTCGGCCAAGCAGCGCTCTGCCGGTGGACCTTCGGCGCGGTCACGGACGCCCGCACCGGGCGTCCTGATCCTTGTACTACGAAAATATGAGTGCCTGGTGAGCGGCACAGCCGCTCACCAGGTTACCTACCAGCTCGACTTGGTGATGCCGGGCAGCTCGCCACGGTGCGCCATCTCGCGGAAGCACACGCGGCAGAGGCCGAACTTCCTGTAGACGGCGCGGGGACGGCCGCACCGCGAGCACCGGGTGTAGGCCCGGACCTCGAACTTCTGCTTGCGCCCCGCCTTGGCGATCAGCGACTTCTTCGCCATTGGATCAGGCCTCCTTGAACGGGAAGCCGAGGAGCTTCAGCAGCGCCCGGCCCTGGTCGTCGTTGGTCGCGGTGGTCACGATCGTGATGTCCATGCCACGCGGCCGGTCGACCTTGTCCTGGTCGACCTCGTGGAACATGACCTGCTCGGTCAGACCGAAGGTGTAGTTCCCGTTGCCGTCGAACTGCTTGGGCGAAAGGCCGCGGAAGTCACGGATACGGGGCAGCGCGAGCGCGAGCAGCCGGTCCAGGAACTCCCACATGCGGTCGCCGCGCAGCGTGACGTGCGCGCCGATCGGCATGCCCTCACGCAGCTTGAACTGCGCGATGGACTTGCGGGCCCGGACGACGGCCGGCTTCTGGCCGGTGATCGCGGTGAGGTCGCGAACCGCGCCCTCGATCAGCTTGGAGTCGCGAGCCGCCTCGCCGACACCCATGTTGACCTTGATCTTGGTCAGACCGGGGATCTGCATGACGTTCTTGATGTCGAACTGCTCGCGAAGCTGCGAGGCGATCTCCTCGCGGTACTTCGTCTTGAGCCGGGGCGTCGGGCGCTCGGTCTCAGTGGTGGTGGCGGTCATCAGCTGTCCTCACCCGTCTTCTCGTCGGCCTTCTTCTCGTCGGCCTTCTTGTCGGCGGGCTTGTCGTCCTTGAGCTTCTTCACGTTCGAGACGTGGATGGGGCCCTCCATGGTCTGCACGCCGCCGGTCTTGGCGCCGCGCGGACCCTGGTGGGTCTCCTTCGCGTGCTTCTTGATCATGTTGACGCCCTCGACGACCACGCGGTCCTCGGTGGGGAGCGCGGCGATGACCCGGCCCTTGGCGCCCTTGTCCTTGCCGGCGATGACCTCGACCAGGTCACCCTTCTTCACATGCAGCTTCGGCATTACAGCACCTCCGGGGCGAGCGAGATGATGCGCATGAACTTCTTGTCACGCAGCTCGCGGCCGACCGGGCCGAAGATACGAGTGCCACGAGGGTCACCGCTGTCCTTGATGATGACGGCGGCGTTCTCGTCGAAGCGGATGTAGGAGCCGTCGGGCCGGCGCCGCTCCTTGACAGTGCGGACGATGACGGCCTTGACCACGTCGCCCTTCTTGACGCCCGTGCTGCCCGGCAGCGCGTCCTTGACAGTGGCGACGATGACGTCGCCGATACCGGCGTAGCGTCGGCCTGAGCCACCGAGCACACGGATGCAAAGGATCTCCTTCGCGCCCGTGTTGTCGGCGACCTTGAGCCGCGACTCCTGCTGGATCACGTTAACTCCTGTTAGTCGCGCCGGTTCTCATCGCTGAGCCTGGCGGAACCTGATGTTGTCTTGTTCCCACGGCCACAGCCCCGCTGGGGCCGCACCGCAGGCGACGCGAGGCCCCGGAGGACCCCGCGTCCTTGGACGCCGTCATGGGGGCTCTGGAGAGCCCCCACGGGGCGCGGTATATGCGAGAGGGCCTTACTTGGCCTTCTCGAGGATCTCCACGACCCTCCACCGCTTGGTGGCGGAGAGGGGGCGGGTCTCCATCAGCAGCACGCGGTCGCCGACGCCGCAGGCGTTGGCCTCGTCGTGCGCCTTGTACTTGGTCGTCCGGCGGATGACCTTGCCGTACAGGCGGTGCTTGACGCGGTCCTCGACGGCGACGACGACGGTTTTGTCCATCTTGTCGCTGACGACGAGGCCCTCACGCACCTTGCGGAAGTGCCGCTGGGTGCCCTCGGCCTCGGCCGCGCCGGCCTCGGTGCTGGTGGTGGTCTCGTCAGCCATCGCTCGTCTCCTTCTCGACCGTGACGATGCCGAGCTCCCGCTCACGCATCACGGTGTAGATACGGGCGATCTCGCGGCGGACGGCCCGCAGCCGCCCGTGGCTCTCCAACTGACCGGTCGCCGCCTGGAAGCGGAGGTTGAACAGCTCCTCCTTCGCCTCCTTCAGCTTCTGGACCAGGGTGTCCTGGTCCTCGAGCCGCAGCTCGCCGGCGGTCAGGCCCTGTGCCATCACGCCTCACCCACTTCACGCTTAACGATCTTGCACTTCATCGGGAGCTTGTGGATCGCACGCTGAAGCGCCTCGCGAGCGATCGGCTCCGCCACGCCGGACAGCTCGAACATCACGCGTCCGGGCTTGACGTTGGCGATCCACCACTCCGGCGAACCCTTACCGGAACCCATGCGGGTCTCGGCAGGCTTCTTCGTGAGCGGACGGTCGGGGTAGATGTTGATCCACACCTTGCCGCCACGGCGGATGTGACGGGTCATGGCGATACGAGCCGACTCGATCTGGCGGTTGGTCACGTAGGAGTGCTCAACGGCCTGAATGCCGAACTCGCCGAACACGACCCTGGTGCCGCCCTTGGCGGCTCCGCTGCGGTCGGGCCGGTGCTGCTTGCGGTGCTTGACCCTGCGCGGGATCAGCATGGTCAGCTCCCTTCAGCACCCGGCTGCGCGGCCGGGCCGGTCTCGGGGGCGGCCTGCGCGGCCGCCTCGGTGCGGGGGGCGCGGCCACCGCGACGTGCGCGGTCGCCGCCACGGCGCGGACGGTCGCCGCCACCGCGACGGTCGTCACGCTCGCGACGCTGGCCGGCCCGGGCGCCGGCGGCAGCCGCCTCGCGCTCGGCGCGGCTGGTCGGAGCCTCGCCCTTGTAGATCCAGACCTTCACGCCGATGCGGCCGAAGGTCGTACGGGCCTCGTAGAAGCCGTAGTCGATGTCCGCGCGGAGGGTGTGCAGCGGCACGCGGCCCTCGCGGTAGAACTCCGACCGGGACATCTCGGCGCCGCCCAGACGACCGGAGCACTGGACACGGATGCCCTTGGCGCCGGACTTCATGGCCGACTGCATCGCCTTGCGCATGGCGCGACGGAACGAGACACGGCTGGACAGCTGCTCGGCGACGCCCTGCGCGACGAGCTGCGCGTCGATCTCCGGGTTCTTGACCTCGAGGATGTTGAGCTGGACCTGCTTCTTGGTCAGCTTCTCCAGGTCACCGCGGATGCGGTCGGCCTCGGCGCCGCGGCGGCCGATCACGATGCCGGGACGCGCGGTGTGGATGTCCACCTGCACGCGGTCCGTGGTGCGCTCGATCTCGACCTTGGAGATGCCGGCCCGCTCCATGCCCTTCTGGAGCATGCGGCGGATCGCGACGTCCTCGGCGACGTACGACTTGTACAGCTTGTCGGCGTACCACCGGCTCTTGAAGTCGGTCGTGATGCCGAGGCGGAACCCGTGCGGGTTAACCTTCTGGCCCACTATCGGGTCCTTCCCTTCGGCTCGCGGGACTCCACGATCACGGTGATGTGGCTCGTCCGCTTGTTGATCCGATAGGCACGACCCTGTGCACGCGGGCGGAACCGCTTCAGCGTCGGGCCCTCGTCGACCCAGGCCCGGCTGACGACGAGCGTCTGCGGGTCGAGGTCGAAGTTGTGCTCGGCGTTCGCCATGGCGCTGCTGAGCACCTTGTAGATCGGCTCGCTCGCCGACTGGGGAGCGAACTGCAGCACGGCCTGCGCCTCCGAAGCGGGCAGCCCGCGAATGAGGTCCACCACACGGCGGGCCTTCTGGGGCGTGACGCGGACGAACCGCGCCTGAGCCCTGGCTTCCATCGCTTACTCCTCTGAATGCTTCTGAAGGCGTCTATCGCCGGCTGCGCCGGTCTTCCTTGACGTGGCTGCGGAACGTCCGCGTCGGGGCGAACTCTCCGAGCTTGTGACCGATCATCGACTCGGTGACGAACACCGGGACGTGCTTGCGGCCGTCGTGCACGGCGATCGTGTGCCCGAGCATGTCGGGAACGATCATGGAGCGCCGCGACCACGTCTTGATGACGTTCTTGGTGCCCTTCTCGTTCTGGGCGTCCACCTTCTTCTGCAGGTGGTCGTCCACGAAGGGACCCTTCTTAAGGCTACGTGGCATTTCGGCTGCTCCTACCGCTTCTTCCTCTTGCTGCGACGCCGGATGATCAGCCGGTCGCTGGCCTTGTTCGCCTGGCGGGTGCGGCCCTCGGGCTTGCCCTTCGGGTTCACCGGGTGGCGACCACCGGAGGTCTTGCCCTCACCACCACCGTGCGGGTGGTCGACGGGGTTCATCGCGACACCGCGGACGGTGGGGCGCTTGCCCTTCCACCGCATACGGCCGGCCTTGCCCCAGTTGATGTTGGCCTGCTCGGCGTTGCCGACCTGGCCGACCGTCGCCCGGCAGCGCACGTCGACCATGCGCATCTCACCGGACGGCATACGCAGGGTGGCGTACTGGCCTTCCTTGGCGAGCAGCTGGATCTGGGCGCCGGCGGAACGACCGAGCTTGGCGCCGCCGCCCGGACGGAGCTCCACCGCGTGGATGAAGGTACCGGTCGGGATGTTGCGCAGCGGCAGGCAGTTGCCCGTCTTGATGTCGGCCGCGGGGCCGTTCTCGATGCGGTCGCCCTGCTTGAGGCCCGTCGGCGCGATGATGTAGCGCTTCTCACCGTCGGCGTAGTGCAGCAGAGCGATGTTGGCGGTGCGGTTGGGGTCGTACTCGATGTGAGCGACCTTCGCCGGGATGCCGTCCTTGTCATGCCTACGGAAGTCGATGATCCGGTAGGCGCGCTTGTGCCCGCCGCCCTGGTGGCGTGCGGTCACCCGGCCGTGAACGTTACGGCCGCCCTTGTTGTGAAGGGGCGCAAGCAGCGACTTCTCGGGCTCGCTGCGGGTGATCTCGGAGAAGTCCGAGACACTCGATCCGCGGCGACCGGGAGTCGTCGGCTTGTATTTACGGATGCCCATCTTTTTCGTTCATCCTTCGTCGGTTACATGGATGAGCCCGCCGCACGAGCGTGCGGCGGTCTCACCCCGCGGACCTCGGGGGCCCGCTCTTTCTTCTGGCTGCTAGCCGATCTGACCGAAGATGTCGATCCGATCGCCCTCGACCAGGCTCACGATCGCGCGCTTGGTGTCGGGACGCTTGCCGTAGCCGGTGCGGGTGCGCTTGCGCTTGCCCTGCCGGTTGATCGTGTTCACGCTGGTGACCTTGACCCCGAAGATCTGCTCGACGGCGATCTTGACCTGGGTCTTGTTCGCGGTCTTCTTCACCAGGAACGTGTACTTGTTGTTCTCGTCGATCAGGCCGTAGCTCTTCTCGGAGACGACCGGCTTGATGATGACGTCGCGCGGGTCGGCGATCTTGTCCATCAGGCCTCTTCCTTCCCGCTGTTGCTCAGGCGAGCGACGACCTGGTCGTAGGCCTCCTGGGTGAAGACCACGTCGTCGTGCACGAGCACGTCGTAGGTGTTGAGCTGCCCGGCGTCCAGCAGGTGGACCTCCGGAGCGTTGCGCAGGCTCAGCCAGGTCAGCTCGTCGGCCTCGTCGACGACGACGAGGACGCGCGGGGCCTGGGTGATCTTGCGCAGGGCCTCCAGCGCCGCCTTGGTCTTCGGGGTCTCCCCCGTGACCAGCGAGCTGACCACGTGCACGCGGCTGCCGCTCGCGCGGTCGGACAGCGCGCCGCGGAGCGCGGCGGACTTCATCTTCTTGGGCGTGCGCTGGGAGTAGTCGCGCGGCACGGGGCCGTGGACGACGCCACCGCCGGCGAACTGCGGCGCGCGGGTCGAGCCCTGACGGGCGCGGCCGGTGCCCTTCTGGCGGTACGGCTTCTTGCCGCCGCCGGAGACCTCACCACGGGTCTTGGCCTTGTGGGTGCCCTGCCGGCGAGCGGCGAGCTGGGCCACGACCACCTGGTGGATCAGCGGGACGTTGACCTTGGCCCCGAAGATGTCCTCGGGGAGGTCGACGGTGCCGGTCTTCGCGCCGCTGGCGTCGAGGACGTCAATAGTGGTGCTCACTTGGCAGCCCCCTTCTTGGCAGCGGTACGGACGAGGACCAGGCTGCCGTTGGCGCCGGGAATCGCACCCTTGATGAGGATGAGACCCTTCTCGGCGTCCACGGCGTGAACCTTGAGGCTCTGCACGGTGGTGCGGACGTTACCCATCCGGCCAGCCATGCGCAGACCCTTGAAAACGCGGCCCGGGGTGGCGCAGCCACCGATGGAACCCGGCGAGCGGTGCTTGCGCTGCGTACCGTGCGACGCACCCAGACCACCGAAGCCGTGCCGCTTCATGACACCGGCGAAGCCCTTGCCCTTGCTCTTGCCCGTCACGTCGACGAACTGGCCGGCCTCGAAGGTGTCGGCCAGCAGCTCCTGGCCGATGGTGTAGTCGCTCGCGTCGTCGGTGCGGATCTCCGCGAAGTAACGGCGCGGGGTGATGTCGTGCTTGCGCAGGTAGTCGCCGAGCGGCTTGTTGACCTTCCGGGGGTCGACCTGCCCGTAGCCGAGCTGAACGGCGGTGTAGCCGTCCTTCTCTGCGGTGCGGACCCGGGTCACCACGCACGGACCGGCCTCGACCACGGTCACCGGTACGATCCGGTTGTCCGCGTCGAAGACCTGGGTCATGCCGAGCTTCTTGCCCAGGACGCCCTTGATCGTCTTAGCCATGTCAGTGCGTTCCCTCAGAGCTTGATCGAAATGTCGACACCCGCGGGGAGGTCGAGCCGCATGAGCGAGTCGACCGTCTTGGGGGTCGGGTCGATGATGTCAATCAGCCGCTTGTGCGTGCGCATCTCGAAGTGCTCGCGGCTGTCCTTGTACTTGTGCGGCGAGCGGATGACGCAGTACACGTTCTTCTCGGTCGGCAGCGGCACCGGGCCCGCGACCTTCGCGCCAGTCCGCGTCACCGTCTCGACGATCTTCTTGGCCGAGCTGTCGATGACCTCGTGGTCATAGGCCTTAAGCCGGATGCGGATCTTCTGTCCCGCCATAGTGGCCTCGGTGTCCTTCGCTGTCGTCTGAAAAAGTATCGTGCGGCCTGTTGCCGCTATGTCTGTGCAGGTCGATGCCTGCTTTGACCCCACGAGGCAGACGTAGTCGATCTGCCTTTTCTTCCGTGATCCGGCAGTGACTTCGGTCACTTGCGGCCGAATTCACTGCTGGATCACGGCGCCTTGCGCGAGGTCCACGCGGAACGGCGGTCGGGCCCTGGATGGGGGGCCCGACCGCCGCCCCGACGGTCTGGCTACTTGATGATCTTCGTGACCCGACCGGCGCCGACGGTGCGGCCACCCTCACGGATCGCGAACTTCAGGCCTTCCTCCATGGCGATGGGCTGGATCAGCTCAACGCGCATCTCGGTGTTGTCGCCCGGCATGACCATCTCGGTGCCCTCGGGGAGGTTCACCACGCCGGTCACGTCCGTCGTACGGAAGTAGAACTGCGGGCGGTAGTTGTTGAAGAACGGCGTGTGCCGGCCGCCCTCGTCCTTGGACAGGATGTAGACCTGGCCCTCGAACTCGGTGTGCGGGGTGGTCGTGCCCGGCTTGATGATGCACTGGCCGCGCTCGACGTCGTCGCGCTTGATGCCGCGGAGCAGCAGGGCGGCGTTGTCGCCGGCGTGACCCTCGTCGAGCATCTTGTTGAACATCTCGATGCTGGTGACGGTGGTCGTCGTCTTCTCCGGCTTGATGCCGATGATGTCGACCTGCTCGTTGACCTTGACGATGCCGCGCTCGATACGGCCGGTGACGACCGTGCCGCGACCGGTGATCGAGAAGACGTCCTCGACCGGCATGAGGAACGGCTTCTCCGTCTCACGCGGCGGCTCGGGGACGTTCTCGTCCACGGCGTTCATGAGCTCGATGATGCTGTCGGCCCACTTCTCGTCGCCCTCGAGGGCCTTGAGCGCGGACACACGCACCACGGGCAGGTCGTCGCCGGGGAACTCCTGCGCCGACAGGAGCTCGCGAACCTCGAGCTCGACGAGCTCCAGGATCTCCTCGTCGTCCACCATGTCGGACTTGTTGAGGGCCACGACGATGTAGGGGACGCCGACCTGGCGGGCCAGGAGGACGTGCTCCTTCGTCTGCGGCATCGGGCCGTCGGTGGCGGCGACCACGAGGATGGCGCCGTCCATCTGAGCGGCACCGGTGATCATGTTCTTCACGTAGTCGGCGTGACCGGGGCAGTCCACGTGGGCGTAGTGGCGCTTCTCGGTCTGGTACTCGACGTGCGCGATGGAGATCGTGATGCCGCGAGCCTTCTCCTCGGGCGCCTTGTCGATCTTGTCGAACGGGGTCGCCTTGTTGAGCTCGGGGTAACGGTCGTGAAGCACCTTGGTGATCGCCGCGGTCAGAGTGGTCTTGCCGTGGTCGATGTGTCCAATGGTGCCGATGTTCATGTGCGGCTTGGTCCGCTCGAACTTGGCCTTGCCCACTGGTTCTCTCCTTGAGAATCTGACTGACTATCGTCTACACACTCGGGCCCGGGAGAACCCAGACCCCTAGGCGGTGGGGTGGCTCGCACCACCCCACCAGGGACCGGAACCTATTCGCCCCGGGCCTTCGCGACGATCTCCTTGGCGATGCCCGGGGGCACCTCCGCGTAGGAGTCGAACTGCATGCTGTAGCTCGCGCGCCCCTGCGTCTTGCTACGCAGGTCGCCCACGTAGCCGAACATCTCAGACAGCGGCACGAGCGCCTGGACGACGCGGGCGCCGGCCCGCTCGTCCATCGCCTGGATCTGCCCGCGGCGACCGTTGAGGTCACCGATGACATCACCCATGTAGTCCTCGGGCGTGGTGACCTCGACGGCCATCATCGGCTCGAGAAGCACTGCGTCGGCCTTGCGCGCGGCCTCCTTGAAGGCCATCGAGCCGGCGATCTTGAAGGCCATTTCCGAGGAGTCGACGTCGTGCGCGGCACCGTCGATGAGCGTCACCTTCACGCCCACCATCGGGTAGCCGGCCAGCACGCCGAACTCGGCGGCCTCCTGGGCGCCCGCGTCGACCGACGGGATGTACTCCCTCGGAACGCGGCCACCCGTGACCTTGTTCTCGAACTCGTAGCCGTCGTTGCCCTCACCCAGCGGCTCGAGGTTGATGATCACCCGCGCGAACTGACCGGAACCACCGGTCTGCTTCTTGTGGGTGTAGTCGAGCTTCTCCACCTTGCGGCGGATGGTCTCGCGGTAGGCCACCTGCGGGCGGCCGACGTTGGCCTCGACCTTGAACTCGCGACGCATCCGGTCGACGAGGATCTCCAGGTGAAGCTCGCCCATGCCCCAGATGACCGTCTGACCGGTCTCCTCGTCACGGCGGACCTGGAAGGACGGGTCCTCCTCGGCCAGCCGCTGGATGGCGGTCGACAGCTTCTCCTGGTCGCCCTTGGTCTTGGGCTCGATCGCGACGTTGATGACCGGGGCCGGGAACGTCATCGACTCGAGCACGACCTGGTTGGACGGGTCGGACAGGGTGTCGCCGGTCGTGGTGTCCTTCAGACCCATGACCGCGACGATCTGGCCGGCGATCGCCGTCGGGCGCTCCTCGCGCTTGTTGGCGTGCATCTGGTAGATCTTGCCGATCCGCTCCTTCTTCCCCTTCACAGAGTTGATGACCTGTGAACCGGTCTCGAGCGTGCCCGAGTAGATGCGGATGTAGGTGAGCTTGCCCAGGTGCGGGTCGCTGGCGATCTTGAAGGCCAGGGCGGAGAACGGCTCGGTCGGGTCCGCGTGCCGCTCGATGACCTTCTCCTCGTTGCCGACCGCGTGGCCCTTGAAGGCCGGGATGTCGGTCGGCGCGGGGAGGTAGGCCACGATGGCGTCGAGCAGGGGCTGCACGCCCTTGTTCTTGAACGCGGTGCCGCACAGCACCGGGTTGATGGCGCTGGCCAGCGTCGCGCGGCGCAGGGCCGCGACCAGCTGCTCCTCGGAGGGCTCGGTGCCCTCGAGGAAGAGCTCCATCAGCTCGTCGTCGTTCTCGGCGACCGTCTCGATGAGGCGGTCACGCCACTCACGAGCGGCGTCGGCGTGGTCGGCCGGGATGTCGACGGTGTCGTACATCTCGCCCTTGGCCGCCTCGGCGCTCCAGAGCAGAGCCTTCATCTTGATGAGGTCGATGACGCCCTTGAAGTCGGCCTCGACGCCCAACGGGAGCTGGATGACGGCCGGCGTGGCGCCCAGACGGCTGACCATCATGTCGACGCAGCGGTGGAACTCCGCGCCGACCCGGTCCATCTTGTTCACGAAACAGATGCGCGGGACGTTGTAGCGGTCCGCCTGACGCCACACCGTCTCTGACTGGGGCTCAACACCGGCGACACCGTCGAACACGGCGACCGCGCCGTCGAGGACGCGGAGCGAACGCTCCACCTCGATGGTGAAGTCGACGTGACCCGGGGTGTCGATGATGTTGATCGTGTGACCGATCCACTCGCAGGTCGTCGCGGCAGACGTGATGGTGATGCCGCGCTCCTGCTCCTGCTCCATCCAGTCCATGGTGGCTGCGCCCTCGTGGACTTCACCGATCTTGTAGTTGATGCCGGTGTAGAACAGGATGCGCTCGGTCGTGGTGGTCTTGCCCGCGTCGATATGGGCCATGATCCCGATGTTGCGGACCTTGGCCAGGTCAAGAGCGGTCGTAGCGGCCACTGTAACTCGCGTCCTCGTCGTCTCGTCGGACCCGCCGGGTTACCAGCGGTAGTGGGCGAAGGCCTTGTTGGACTCGGCCATCTTGTGGGTGTCCTCGCGCTTCTTGACGCTCGCCCCGAGGCCGTTGCTGGCGTCGAGGAGCTCGTTCATGAGGCGCTCGGTCATGGTCTTCTCGCGGCGGGCGCGGGAGTACTGCACCAGCCAGCGCAGGGCCAGGGTGGTGCTGCGCGCGGCGCGCACCTCGACCGGCACCTGGTAGGTCGCGCCACCGACGCGACGGCTGCGGACCTCGAGGGTCGGCTTGACGTTGTCAAGCGCGCGCTTCAGGGTGACGACCGGGTCGTTGCCGGTCTTCTCCCTGCAGCCCTCAAGGGCGCCGTACACGATCGACTGGGCGATGGAACGCTTGCCGTCGAGGAGGACCTTGTTGATCAGGGCGGTAACCAGGGGCGAGCTGTAGACCGGGTCGGCCATGAGCTGCCGACGGCCAGGAGAACCCTTACGAGGCATTGTTAGCTCTTCTCCTTCTTCGCGCCGTAGCGGCTGCGGGCCTGCTTGCGGTTGCGGACACCCTGGGTGTCGAGCGAACCGCGGATGATCTTGTAGCGAACACCAGGCAGGTCCTTCACACGACCGCCACGCACGAGCACGATGGAGTGCTCCTGGAGGTTGTGACCCACACCGGGGATGTAAGCCGTGACCTCGATGCCGTTCGTGAGCCGAACGCGGGCCACCTTGCGCAGTGCCGAGTTGGGCTTCTTCGGGGTCGTGGTGTAAACGCGCTGGCAGACGCCGCGCCGCTGCGGACTCCCCTTGAGGGCAGGAGTCTTGGTCTTGGAGACCTTGTCCTGCCGGCCCTTGCGGACCAACTGCTGAATAGTGGGCACTGCCACTCCGTTTCGTGCCTTGGCCGGTGTCACGTCATTGGTGGTGCTTTTCGCAGGCACTGCCGGTGTCATGACCTGCTGATTTTCTCCGTCCCGGTGCCCCCGCGCTCGGGCGTGTCGCGCTGTTCACGCAGACTTCCCGCGAGGTTTACGAGCCGGAAGACCGTCCTGCGCTTGTCATGAGCGCACGGTCGAGAGCCCGCATGAGAACGGGCACGATGCTCAAGACTACCCAGGCCCGAGCGACACGTCAAAACGGCGCAGCATGCCCAGCAAGCCATGCCGCTCCGGGTCGTCGGGGCCCTGCTTC
This sequence comes from Nonomuraea sp. LP-02, assembly GCF_036289125.1. Lineage (NCBI taxonomy): Bacteria > Bacillati > Actinomycetota > Actinomycetes > Streptosporangiales > Streptosporangiaceae > Nonomuraea > Nonomuraea sp. LP-02. Next base: position 5,552,086 of record NZ_JAXCLK010000001.1, read on the forward strand.
ATCAGGCGTCTCGCATTGCGGCCCGTCCCACAGCTCCCGGCCAATGATATAGGCCCTGGCGAGCTTTCGTTCGCGGTACGCCGAACCGTCACCGGACCGCGACCGGAAACGACGCCCCCGCAGCCCTGAGCGCCCCGGAGAAGCGACGCGCCCGGGCCCCTCGGCAAGAGGGACCCGGGCGCACCGTACGTCGCGGATTTACCGGTTGTACTGGCCGAAGTCGTACTCCTCCAGCGGCACGGCCTCGCCGCTGCCGGTGCCGAAGGTGTAGTCGGCCGCCGAGCCGTCGTAACCGCCGACGGTGTACATGGCCGCCTTGGCCTCCTCGGTCGGCTCCACCCGGATGTTGCGGTATTGGGGCATGCCCGTGCCGGCCGGGATGAGCTTACCGATGATGACGTTCTCCTTCAGGCCCAGGAGCGAGTCGGACTTGGCGTGGATCGCCGCGTCCGTCAGGACCCTGGTGGTCTCCTGGAAGGAGGCCGCCGACAGCCACGACTCGGTGGCCAGCGAGGCCTTGGTGATGCCCATGAGCACCGGACGGCCCGCGGCCGGGCTGCCGCCCTCGGCCACCGTCTCGCGGTTCATCTGCTCGAACCTCGGCCGCTCGACGAGCTCGCCGGGCAGCAGGTCGGTGTCGCCGGACTCCAGGACGTTGACCCGCTTGAGCATCTGCCTGACGATGATCTCGATGTGCTTGTCGTGGATCGACACACCCTGCGACCGGTAGACCTGCTGGACCTCCGCCACCAGGTGCAGCTGCACGGCCCGCGGGCCGAGGATGCGCAGCACCTCGTTGGGGTTGACCGCACCGGCCACGAGCTGGGTGCCGACCGAGACGCGGTCACCGTCCTGCACGAGCAGGCGCGAACGCATCGAGACCGGGTAGGCGATCTCCTCCGAGCCGTCGTCCGGAGTGATGACGATCTTCCGGGTCTTGTCGGTCTCGTCGATCCTGGCCCGGCCCTCGGCCTCGGAGATCGGGGCGACACCCTTGGGGATGCGCGCCTCGAACAGCTCCGTGACACGGGGCAGACCGTGGGTGATGTCGGCGCCCGCCACACCACCGGTGTGGAAGGTCCGCATCGTCAGCTGCGTGCCGGGCTCACCGATCGACTGGGCGGCGATGATGCCGACCGCCTCGCCGACGTCCACGAGCTTGCCGGTCGCCAGCGAGCGGCCGTAGCAGGTGGCGCAGACACCGATCTTCGCCTCGCACACCAGCGCGCTGCGGGTGCGCACGGTCTCGACGCCGGCCTCGACCAGCTTCGTGACGTGGATGTCGTTGATGTCGACACCCGCCGGGACGATGACCTTGCCGTCGACCTCGACGTCCTCGGCCAGGATGCGCCCGTGCACGTTGGACTCGGCGTTCTCCGCCTTGACCAGGTTGCCCGAGGAGTCCCTGTCGCCGACGTGCAGCGGGACCGCGCGGTCGGTGCCGCAGTCGATCTCACGCACGATGACGTCCTGCGCGACGTCCACCAGACGACGGGTCAGGTAGCCCGAGTCGGCGGTGCGCAGCGCGGTGTCGGCCAGACCCTTCCGCTGACCGTGGGTGGAGATGAAGTACTCCAGCACCGACAGGCCCTCGCGGAACGAGGCCTTGATCGGCCGCGGGATCGTCTCACCCTTGGTGTTGGACACCAGGCCGCGGATGCCGGCGATCTGCCGGACCTGCATCTTGTTGCCTCGGGCGCCGGAGTTGACCATCATCCAGACCGGGTTGGTCGCCGGGAAGGCGTTGACCATGTCGGTCTCGACGTCGGCCGTCGCGTGCGTCCAGATCTCGATGAGCTCCTGGCGGCGCTCCTCGTCGGTGATCAGACCGCGCTCGTACTCGCGCTGGACCTTGTCGGCCCGGCGCTCGTAGTTCTCCATGATGTCGGTCTTGTTCGGCGGCGCGACGACGTCCTCGATCGAGATCGTGACGCCGGAGCGCGTCGCCCACCGGAAGCCGGCGTCCTTGAGCGCGTCGAGCGAAGCGGCGACCTCGATCTTCGGGTAGGTCTCCGCCAGCTCGTTCACGATCTGGGACAGCTGCTTCTTGCCGACCTGGAAGTCGACGAACGGGTAGCTGACCGGCAGCGTCTGGTTGAACAGGCACCGCCCGAACGTGGTCTCCAGCCGGACCGCGTCGCCCTGCTCCCAACCCTCGGGAGCAACCCAGGCGCGCGGCGGCAGGACGTCCTTGAGCCGAATCTGGATCTTGGCCTGGATGTCCAGCTCGCGGCGGTCGAAGGCCATCTGCGCCTCGGCCACCGAGCCGAACACGCGGCCCTCGCCCTTCGCGCCTTCCTTCATGGTCGTCAGCCAGTAGAGGCCGATGACCATGTCCTGGGTCGGCATGGTGACGGGCTTGCCGTCGGCCGGCTTGAGGATGTTGTTGGTCGAGAGCATCAGGATGCGCGCCTCGGCCTGGGCCTCGGCCGACAGCGGCAGGTGCACGGCCATCTGGTCGCCGTCGAAGTCCGCGTTGAACGCGGTGCAGACGAGCGGGTGGATCTGGATGGCCTTGCCCTCGACGAGCTGCGGCTCGAACGCCTGGATGCCCAGACGGTGGAGCGTCGGAGCGCGGTTGAGCAGCACGGGGTGCTCGGTGATGACCTCTTCGAGCACGTCCCACACCACCGGGCGGGCGCGCTCGACCATGCGCTTGGCCGACTTGATGTTCTGGGCGTGGTTGAGATCGACCAGCCGCTTCATCACGAACGGCTTGAACAGCTCCAGCGCCATCTGCTTGGGCAGGCCGCACTGGTGCAGCTTGAGCTGCGGGCCGACGACGATGACCGAACGGCCGGAGTAGTCGACTCGCTTGCCCAGCAGGTTCTGGCGGAAACGACCCTGCTTGCCCTTGAGCATGTCGCTGAGGGACTTCAGCGGACGGTTGCCGGGGCCGGTGACCGGACGGCCGCGCCGGCCGTTGTCGAACAGCGCGTCCACGGCCTCCTGGAGCATCCGCTTCTCGTTGTTCACGATGATCTCGGGCGCGCCGAGGTCGAGCAGACGCTTGAGGCGGTTGTTCCGGTTGATGACCCGGCGGTAGAGGTCGTTGAGGTCGGAGGTCGCGAAGCGGCCACCGTCGAGCTGCACCATCGGCCGCAGGTCCGGCGGGATCACCGGGATGCAGTCGAGCACCATGCCGCGCGGCGAGTTGGTGGTGTTGAGGAACGCCGACACCACCTTGAGCCGCTTGAGCGCGCGGGCCTTCTTCTGGCCCTTGCCGCTGCGGATCGTCTCGCGGAGGTTCTCGGCCTCGGCGTCAAGGTCGAAGCCGATCAGGCGGTCCTGGATGGCCTGCGCGCCCATGCCGCCCTTGAAGTAGCGGCCGAAGCGGTCGCGCATCTCGCGGTAGAGCAGCTCGTCGCCCTCGAGGTCCTGGACCTTGAGGTTCTTGAAGCGGCTCCAGACCTCCTCCAGGCGGTCCAGCTCGCGCTGGGCCCGGTCACGGAGCTGGCGCATCTCGCGCTCGGCGCCCTCACGGACCTTGCGGCGCTGGTCGCCCTTGGCGCCGGCGGCCTCAAGCTCGGCCAGGTCGGTCTCGAGCTTCTTCTGCCGGGACTCGACGTCGGCGTCGCGGCGCTGCTCGATGTGCTGCCGCTCGACGGAGATCTTCGCCTCCAGCGAGGGCAGGTCACGCTCACGCATCTCGGTGTCGACATGCGTGATCATGTAGGCCGCGAAGTAGATGACCTTCTCCAGGTCCTTCGGGGCCAGGTCGAGCAGGTAGCCGAGACGCGACGGGACGCCCTTGAAGTACCAGATGTGCGTGACCGGCGCGGCCAGCTCGATGTGGCCCATCCGCTCACGACGCACCTTGGCGCGGGTCACCTCGACGCCGCAGCGCTCACAGATGATGCCCTTGAAGCGGACGCGCTTGTACTTGCCGCAGTAGCACTCCCAGTCGCGGGTCGGACCGAAGATCTTCTCGCAGAAGAGCCCGTCCTTTTCCGGCTTGAGTGTGCGGTAGTTGATGGTCTCCGGCTTCTTGACCTCGCCGTGCGACCACTGACGGATGTCGTCGGCCGTCGCCAGCCCGATCCGAAGCTCGTCGAAGAAGTTGACGTCCAGCATTATGTGCGATCTCCCCCTCAGACTTCTTCCACGCTGCTCGGCTCACGCCGGGACAGATCGATGCCGAGCTCCTCCGCGGCGCGGAAGACGTCCTCGTCGGTGTCACGCATCTCGATGGACATGCCGTCGCTGGAGAGCACCTCGACGTTGAGGCACAGCGACTGCATTTCCTTGATGAGGACCTTGAAGGACTCCGGGATGCCGGGCTCGGGGATGTTCTCGCCCTTGACGATGGCCTCGTAGACCTTCACGCGGCCGAGGACGTCGTCGGACTTGATGGTCAGGAGCTCCTGCAGGGCGTAGGCGGCGCCGTACGCCTCCAGCGCCCACACCTCCATCTCACCGAAGCGCTGGCCACCGAACTGGGCCTTACCGCCGAGCGGCTGCTGGGTGATCATGGAGTACGGGCCGGTCGACCGAGCGTGAATCTTGTCGTCGACCAGGTGGAGCAGCTTGAGGATGTAGATGTAGCCGACCGAGATCGGGTACGGGAACGGCTCACCGGAGCGGCCGTCGAACAGCTGGGCCTTGCCGGAGGGCTGGACCATCCGCTGGCCGTCGCGGTTGGGCACGGTGTTCTGGAGCAGACCGACGATCTCCTCCTCGTGCGCGCCGTCGAAGACCGGGGTGGCGACGTTGGTGCGCGGCTCGACCTGGCCGAAGCCCTTGTCGCGCAGCCGCTCGGCCCACGCCTCCTCGATGCCCGAGATGTCCCAGCCACGGGCGGCGATCCACCCGAGGTGGGTCTCCAGCACCTGGCCGACGTTCATCCGGCCGGGGACGCCCAGCGGGTTGAGGATGATGTCGACCGGGGTGCCGTCCTCCAGGAACGGCATGTCCTCGACCGGCAGGATCTTGGAGATGACGCCCTTGTTGCCGTGGCGGCCGGCCAGCTTGTCGCCGTCGGTGATCTTGCGCTTCTGCGCGACGTAGACGCGGACCAGCTCGTTGACGCCCGGAGGAAGCTCGTCGCCCTCCTCGCGGGAGAACACCCGGACGCCGATGACCTTGCCGGACTCGCCGTGCGGCACCTTCAGCGAGGTGTCACGCACCTCGCGGGCCTTCTCGCCGAAGATCGCGCGCAGCAGCCGCTCCTCCGGGGTCAGCTCGGTCTCGCCCTTCGGGGTGACCTTGCCGACCAGGATGTCGCCGGGGACGACCTCGGCGCCGATGCGGATGATGCCGCGCTCGTCGAGGTCGGCCAGCACCTCCTCGGAGACGTTGGGGATGTCGCGGGTGATCTCCTCGGGGCCCAGCTTGGTGTCGCGGGCGTCGACCTCGTGCTCCTCGATGTGGATCGACGACAGCACGTCGTCCTGCACCAGGCGCTGGGACAGGATGATCGCGTCCTCGTAGTTGTGGCCCTCCCACGGCATGAACGCCACCAGGAGGTTCTTGCCCAGCGCCATCTCGCCCTTGTCGGTGCAGGGGCCGTCGGCGATGACCTGGTTGACCTCCACCCGGTCGCCCTCGGCGACGATGGGCTTCTGGTTGAAGCTGGTGCCCTGGTTGGAACGCTTGAACTTGGCCACGCGGTAGGTGGTGCGCGTCCCGTCGTCGTTCATGACCGTGACGTAGTCGGCGGAGACCTCCTCGACCACACCGGCCTTCTCGGCGCTGATGACGTCGCCGGCGTCGGTCGCGGCACGGTATTCCATGCCGGTGCCGACCAGCGGCGCCTCGCTCTTGAGCAGCGGCACCGACTGGCGCTGCATGTTGGAGCCCATGAGCGCGCGGTTGGCGTCGTCGTGCTCGAGGAACGGGATCATCGCCGTCGCCACCGACACCATCTGGCGCGGCGACACGTCGATGTAGTCGACCTCCTCGGCACGGGCGAGCTCGGTCTCACCGCCCTTGGTGCGGACCAGGACGCGGGCCTCGGCGAACGAGCCGTCGGCGTTGAGCGCCGTGTTGGCCTGCGCCTTGACGTAGCGGTCCTCCTCGTCGGCGGTGAGGTAGTCGATCTGCTCGGTCACCTTGCCGTCGACGACCTTGCGGTAGGGCGTCTCGACGAACCCGAAGGCGTTGATGCGGCCGTAGGAGGCCAGCGAGCCGATCAGGCCGATGTTGGGACCTTCAGGGGTCTCGATCGGGCACATCCGGCCGTAGTGGGACGGGTGCACGTCACGGACCTCGAAGCCGGCCCGCTCACGGGACAGACCACCGGGGCCCAGCGCGGACAGACGCCGCTTGTGCGTCAGGCCGGCGAGCGGGTTGGTCTGGTCCATGAACTGCGACAGCTGGGAGGTGCCGAAGAACTCCTTGATCGACGCCACGACCGGCCGGATGTTGATCAGGGTCTGCGGCGTGATCGCCTCGACGTCCTGGGTCGTCATCCGCTCGCGAACCACCCGCTCCATGCGGGCGAGGCCGAGCCGGACCTGGTTCTGGATCAGCTCGCCGACGCTGCGCAGGCGGCGGTTGCCGAAGTGGTCGATGTCGTCGACCTCGACGATCACCTCACCGTTGGCGCCCGGCATCGACTCCTCGCCGGCGTGCAGCCGGACGATGTACTCGATCGTGGCGACGATGTCCTCTTCGGTCAGGGTGCCCTGCGTGATCTCCGAGTCGACCCCGAGCTTCTTGTTGATCTTGTAGCGGCCCACCTTCGCCAGGTCGTACCGCTTGGCGTTGAAGTACAGATTCTCCAGCAGCGTCTGCGCCGACTCCTTGGTCGGCGGCTCACCCGGCCGCAGCTTGCGGTAGATGTCCAGCAGCGCGTCGTCCTGACCCGCCGTGTGATCCTTCTCCAGCGTCGCCCGCATCGACTCGTACTGGCCGAACCGCTCCAGAATCTGGTCGGTCGTCCAGCCCAGGGCCTTCAGCAGCACCGTCACGGCCTGCTTGCGCTTCCGGTCGATACGCACACCGACGCTGTCGCGCTTGTCGATCTCGAACTCCAGCCAGGCCCCCCGCGACGGGATCACCTTGCACCCGTACAGGTCCTTGTCGGAGGTCTTGTCCACAGTGCGCTCGAAATACACACCGGGCGAACGGACCAGCTGCGAGACCACGACACGCTCGGTGCCGTTGATGATGAACGTGCCCTTCGGCGTCATGAGCGGGAAATCACCCATGAACACCGTCTGGCTCTTGATCTCACCAGTGGTGTTATTGATGAACTCCGCCGTGACGAACATCGGGGCGGAGTAGGTCATGTCCTTGTCTTTGCACTCGTCTACGGAGTACTTCGGCGGCTCGAACCGGTGATCGCGGAACGACAAGGACATGGTCCCCGAGAAGTCCTCGATCGGACTGATCTCTTCGAAGATCTCTTCGAGGCCCGACTGGGTCGGGACGTCCCTGCGCCCGGCCTGGCGAGCCGCCTCTACCCGGGCCTTCCACTTGTCGTTGCCGAGCAGCCAGTCGAAAGACTCGGTCTGCAGGGCCAGAAGGTCAGGAACTTCGAGCGGCTCCTGGATACGCGCGAAAGACACGCGACGGGGACCAGCGGGTACGGCGGAGGCGTTGCGCGAGGCTGCCAACAGATGTCCTTCCGAGGGCTCGCGGCGGACTGACTACACGCACGCCAGACAACCTCGCAACGTGAGCAAGCATCACGGGTCGTCAAAGGGCAGCGCAAAGGGGCAGTGTAGCCGATCGGCACACGCCTGTCCACTTCGCTCTCGCTGCATGCTCCACGTTGGTCGCAGCATCGCCCGTTCGGGCGGATACGTCAAGCCCACGAGCCCGACTAATAGCCGGTTCGGGCCCGGACGCTGGGTTTTCTTCCCTGCGCGACAGATCGCCTACCGCCATGGCCCAAGACGATACCCGCGAACGGGGGCGGTTAACGCTCTGTCACACCGAGGGTCGAACCCATGCCGATCACCGGTGTAGCTGTGACTGGATTACCCGCCACTTGGACGGCGCTAAACCAGATTTTTGGTAACAATTGAACCCGGAGGCGCGCCCGGGGACTCCGGGCGCAGGTCATCGGCCCTGCGGCGGGCCTCACGCGCTCCCCAGGAGCGTGGAGAGATCGGCGGCCAGCCAGCGCTCCCCCTGGCGGACCATGACGAGCCTGGCACGGTTCTGGGCCACCTGCTGCTGCGGCCCGGACTGACCGGGCACCTGTCTGACCGTACCCATGTTCACGAAGAGCAGAACCTCGACGCGGTCGGGACTTGCGCTCTCGACCGCCGCCCCCGCGACGGCGGCGGTCCGTACGATCTTCTCCGCCTTGGCCCGCGTGACCAGGCTGGTGGCCAGCTCCTTGTAGTGCCGGGTGAGCTCGCCGGTGGTGTGCCCGCCGGCCCGCGCGAGGTCCTGCTCGATCGTGCGGTAGTCGTAGGAGAGCAACTGGGGGGCGACCTGCCGGGCGGCGGCCATCGCGGAGTCGCCGGCCGCGTCGGCCTCCCGCAGGTCGCGCAGGTTGAACCACATGGTCGGCACCAGCACGGCGCCCACCGCCACCAGGACGCCCAGCAGCACGATCGCGAACATCCTCACAGCACCTGCACCGCCTTCGACACCAGCCAGACGCCGCCGACCTTCTCCAGCTCCATCGACCAGCGGTAGTAGCGCTCCTGGGCCGGGCTGTCGGAGCCGTCCCAGTGGATCTCCACGTCGGCGACCGCCAGTGCCCTGGCCTTGCCGCCGGTCAGCGAGACCAGGCCCGTGGCGCGCAGCACGCCGGTCTGGACGACCTTGCTCTCCACGGTGGTGGTCTTCAGCTTGGCGGCGGTGGCGACGTACTCGGCTCTCGCCGGGCCCGTGGAGGTGTCGAGGATGCGCTGCAGGTCGGCGTCCACGGTGCGGTAGTCGAGCGAGACGAGGTTCCTGGCGTGGGCGCCGGCGGCCAGCAGCACGGCCTCTCGGTCCCCCGCCCTGCCCTGCACCTCGCGGGCCTCGGCGGCGATCCAGGCGCCCATGCCCACGAGCACCGCCAGCATCCCGCCGAGCACCGCGATCACGATGCGCGCGGAACGGACGCCCAGCCATGTCATGACCGCTCACCCCTCCCAGATCGCCGGATCATAACGCGGCGTCCGTTCCGGGAGTCCCGGAAACGACCGAGGCGGTGTGGTAACGGGGGCGAAGGTGGATGTGTCCGTAAAATGCCCCCAGACGGCCCTGAGACGGCCTCTCCGGGCGGAACAGCGTCCGGCCGGGCCACTACCCCCGGGCCGGCCTGGCTACTGGACGCCGTGCAGGTGGGCGTTGACCAGGCGGGGGTACTCCTCCAGCCAGTTGCGCCCGCGCTCGTCCACGAACGAGCCCTGCGGCGGGATCACGCCGTTGGCCGCCAGCCAGGTGCCGGGCGGCTGCTGGGTGCGGCGGACGCGGTTGCCCGTCGGCATGAGCTGCGGCGGGATCGGCGGCAGCACGCCGGGGTCGTGCCCGAGCTGGGCCTCGGCCTCCAGCTCGGACAGGTCCTTCTCCTCCGACATGCCGATCGGGCCGTGCCTGCGGGCGTTGAGGAACTGCCGCACCACCGGCTCGTCGCTGGACAGCAGCATCTCGCGCGGGCCGAACATCACCAGCTCGCGCCGGAAGAGCATCCCGATGCTGTCCGGGACGGTACGGGCGGTGTTGATGTCGTGCGTCACGATCAGGAACGTGGCCTCGACCTCGGCGTTGAGGTCCACGATGAGCTGGTTGAGCAGCGCGGTGCGTACCGGGTCGAGCCCGGAGTCCGGCTCGTCGAACAGGATGATCTCGGGTTCCAGCACGAGCGCCCTGGCCAGCCCGGCCCGCTTGCGCATGCCGCCCGAGATCTCGCCCGGCAGCTTGTCCTCCGCGCCCCGCAGGCCGACCAGCTCGATCTTCTCCATGACGACGTCGCGGATCTGGGACTCGCTCTTCTTCGTGTGCTCGCGCAGCGGGAAGGCGATGTTGTCGTAGAGGTTGAGCGAGCCGAACAGCGCGCCGTCCTGGAAGAGCACGCCGAACAGCCTGCGCAGCTCGTAGAGCTTGCTCTCGCGGCAGTTGGCCAGGTCGTGGCCGTCGATCCAGATGTGGCCGCGGTCGGGACGGAGCAGGCCGACCAGCGTCTTGAGAAAGACTGACTTGCCGGTGCCGGACGGGCCGAGCAGCACGGAGATCTGCCCGGCCGGGAGGGTGAAGGAGACGTCCTCCCAGATGACCTGGCGCCCGAACGACTTGGTGAGCCCTTCCACGACGACCTCGACGCCCACCGGCCACCTCCCAGTCGCGAACGATGGCCTCACCGTAACGGGGACGCGGGCCGCTTGGGAAGCGGCTATGAGACCTCAGGTCCAGTAAGGGCCAGCAGGCTCGGCCGCAGCAATCGGGCGATCTCCTCGGGCGGGACCGCGCGCAGCTCCTCCAGCTCCAGGAGCTGGTGGCCGATGGTGACGCCCAGCATGACCACGGTCATCAGCGCGGCCCGCAGCCGGGCGTCGTCGCCGGGGATCCCGGTGGCCAGCCGGTCAATCTGCCGGGCCAGCGCCTCGCGGGCGGCGGCGCCGGCCTCGGGATGGGTGAGCATCGAGCGCAACATGGCCAGCGATCCCGGGGACAGCTCGCCGATCTTGGTGTCGAGGGTGCCGAGGAGGTGGTCGACCAGCTCGTCGGCGTCCAGGCCCTCCTCCGGGGGCGGGGCAGCCTCGGCGGCGTGCCTGAACAGCTCCTGCTTGCTGCCGAAGTACTGCATGACCAGGGCGGGGTCGACCCCGGCCGCGCGGGCGACCGCCCGGATCGTGGTGCGCTCGAACCCCACCTCGGCGAACAGCGTCCGGGCCGCGTCGAGGATGTGCCGCTCGGTCCTGCGCCGCCGCTCGGCCCGGGGCGGCAGTCGTTCGCTCACCTCGCCGACTCTACCCGCGTTGACCGGCCGCGCCTTTCGCTCTACGCTCGTTGAGTCAACGTACGTTGAGCGAATGGGGACGGCCATGTCCATCGAGGAGATCGTCGCCGGCTTCCAGGCCGCGATGCTGCACAAGTCGCCCGACGAGCTGGCCGGGCTCTACGCCCCCGACGGGCTGCACGAGTTCCCGTTCGGAGGGCTCGCGCCGCTCGCCGGTCGGGAGGCCGTCAGGGACGCGTACCGGGCCATGTGGGGCGGCTCGCCGTTCGAGGCGGAGGAGGTGCGACTGGTGGCGCTGCACCGCACGCAGGACCCCGAGGTGGTGGTCGTGGAGCAGGTGACGCGCGTCAGGGCCGGGGAGCGCACCGTGGAGGTCCCCAGCCTGGTGATCCTCCGGGTACGGGACGGCGCGATCATCCACGCCAGGGACTACATGGACACCAGTGCCATCGCCCGGGTGCGTTCCGAAACTCTCACCTCCGGGTGAGAGTTTCGGAGACGGTGGTGGCGGTGAAGTTCTCCTGAACCCAGGCGGCGAACCTGGTGATCGCGTTCGCGGCGTCGGAGGCCCCGGAGAAGAACGCCTTCCAGCTCTGGCTGCCCGCCTGCACGGCGGCCGCGTAGTACGCGTTGAGCACGCCCGTGCCCGCGAGCAGGACGGCGGGACTTGTCTTTCACGTCCCGCGCGCTAGGCAGGCGGGGTGGAGAGGCCCTGAGACGAGGATGAGAAGTTCCCGAGTCCGACGTCGCCGGGGAGGAGTTGCTCGGTGAGGAGGCGGCGGACCCGGTCGGCGCCGGTGGCCCAAGGTCGCAGCAGCTCCCATCCATGGAAATATCCGAAGATGTACGGGCTGGCGGCCGACGGCTTGAGTCCCGCCAGCGCCGCCCCCACCTCCTGGTCGTCGTACAGCGCCCATCGGGCCAGGTACGCGCCCACCTCCGCCTCCCCGCGCCCCTCGGCGGCCATGAGCGCGGCGTTGCCCCAGACGCCCCACAACACGTTCCTGGCCTGATGGATGGCCGCGAAGTCGCTCCCGTCCTGGCGGATGCCGCAGGCGGGGAGGATGTGGGCGGTCAGCCACTCCTGAGCCTCGTCACCGGGGAAGACGATCTCCTCGGCCAGCAGTCCCAGCCCCTCGCTGAGCAGGAACGACGGGGACACCATGAACCGTACGCGCTGGTCCGCGCGCGTTTCCTTGAGCATCGACTCCGCGATGTGCCCGGGATGGCTCTCGTGCGCGACGACGTACAGCAGGTCGGCCAGGTTGAAGGGGATCGAGACGTTGATGTGGATCGCCGACCTCAGCTCGCCCTGGTAGTCGCCGGCCGCGTGGAAGTGCGCGTCCCGGACGAGCACGCAGTCGACGACCTCGCCCGGAGGGAGCGGGATGATCTCGTTCGTCCGCCGGCGGCACTCCGCCACCGCCTCGGCGACCAGGCCGGGCAGGCGTTCGACGGCGTGCAGGGTGTGCGCGGCCTGCCAGTCGTGCAGCCGGTCGGACAGCGACCCCGGCCGCTTCGGCAGTGCCCGGTCGAGCCGGTCGTGCGCCTGCTCGAACAGCGACTCGGGCAGCCACCGCGGCTCCAGGCCCAGGACCTGCCGGGCGTACTCGGTCAGGGGCAGCCGCTCGCCGGCCAGGTAGCGGGCGACCGCCCGCATCGCGGACACGTGGGCGGCCAGGTAGGGGGACGGCGGGCGTTCCAGCAGCTCGTTGGCGTCGTCCGCCAGGCGGCCGGGGACGGCGGGGGGCTCGGACTCGGCCTGGTCACGCCACTCTCGCGGGCCTCGGTAGATGAGTGCGCCGCCGCCCATCAGGCGGTTCAGCCGCAGGGCGAGCAGGGCGTACTCGTGCGTCCAGCGCGGTTCGGTCATGGCGCGTAAGCTAGCCGTACGGTTTTCCGTACAGCGCACGGCCGGAGGACGCATGCCCGAGTCGATCTGGCTGCGCGGTGACGACGAACGCCCGCGCAAGCCGCGCCTGTCCCGCGCGCGCATCGTCGAGGCGGCCGTCGCGCTGCTCGACGCCGAGGGCGTCTCCGGGTTCTCGATGCGCGCCCTGGCCGCGCGCCTGCACGCGGGCACGATGTCCCTGTACGAGTACGTCACGAGCAAGGAGGACGTGCTCGACCTGGCACTCGACGAGGTGATCGGCGAGGTCGAGGTGCGCGAGCACCGATCCTGGCGCGACCTGCTGACCGCCCAGCTCACCCAGAGCAGGCAGGTCATGCGGCGGCACCCGTGGGCTCCCGCGCTCACCGCCACCCGCCCGCTGCTCGGCCCCAACGCCCTGGCCCGCTCCGAACGCTGCTACGCCGCCCTCGCCGACGCCGGCCTGTCCGGGCCCGAGCTGGTCGCCGCGGTCGGGACCCTGTCGTCCTACGTCAACGGGTTCGTCGCCGCCGAGAACACCTGGCGGACCGTCGTCCGCACCCCTCCGGCCGAGACCGAGCTGCGCGAGCGGACCGCGCGGCATCTGGAGCGGCACCGCCCCCAGCTCGCCGAGCTGGCCCAGGTGCGCATCGACGACTTCGACGCCCAGTTCGAGCTCGGGCTCACGCTCATCCTCGACGGCATCCAGAGCCGGCTCTGACACCGCCGTGGTCGCGAAAGCCCCCGGGCATACGAAAAGGGGCGGCGGACATCCGGCACCAGGATGTCCTCCGCCCCTTCAGCGTCGAGCCAGGAGCTGCAGCCGTCTTACTTGACGGTGACGGTCGCGCCGGCGCCCTCGAGGGCAGCCTTGGCCTTCTCCGCCTGCTCCTTGTTGACCTTGCCGTCGAAGACCGGCTTCGGAGCACCGTCAACCAGGTCCTTGGCCTCCTTGAGGCCCAGGGACGTCAGGGCGCGGATCTCCTTGATGACCTGGATCTTCTTGTCGCCGGCGGCCTCGAGGATGACGTCGAACTCGTCCTGCTCCTCGGCGGCCGGGGCCTCGGCGCCGCCACCGGCGGCGGGGGCGGCGGCGACCGCGACGGGGGCGGCAGCCTTGACGTCGAAGATGTCCTCGAACTGCTTCACGAACTCGGAGAGCTCAAGGAGGGTCATCTCCTTGAAAGCGTCGATGAGCTCGTCGTTGCTGAGCTTCGCCATGATGCGTTTCCTTACGTTTAGGACTTGCTGAAAACTAGGAACGGGACCGCGGTGGGTGCGGCAACCCCCGTGTTACTCGCCTGCTTCTTCGCGCTTCGCGCGAAGGGCTTCGGCCAGCTGAGCCATTTGCGTGGGCAGCGCGGCGAACATCGCGGCAGCGGCGCTCTGCTTCGCCTTGAGCGCACCGGCAAGCTTCGCGAGGAGGACCTCGCGGGACTCGAGGTCGGCGAGCTTGGTGATCTCGGTGGCGTCGAGCGTCTTGCCCTCGAGCACGCCGCCCTTGATCACCAGAAGGGGATTGGCCTTGGCGAAGTCACGCAGACCCTTGGCCGCCTCCACGACGTCGCCCTTGACGAAGGCGACAGCGGTGGGGCCGACCAGCAGGTCGTCCAGACCCGTCACGCCGGCCTCGTTGGCCGCGATCTTGGTCAGGGTGTTCTTCGCCACGGCGAACTTCGCATTCTCACCGAGAGACTTGCGCAGATCCTTGAGCTGCGCGACGGTGAGACCGCGGTACTCGGTCAGAACGGCGGCGGCGCTACCTTCGAACTCGTTCTTGAGCTCGGCAACAGCCGTCGCCTTATCCGCCCTCGCCATGGGCCTCCTTCCAGATGTGCCGCCGGCGAAGGTCTGCTGAAATGAGAACAGCCCCGGGCGCAGGGCGCACACGGGGCTCACGCACATGGATGACCATGCGGGAAACTCGCATCACACCTGCGCGGGTCGTCCACAAGACGTGGAACCTTCGGCCGCCAGGATGTGAGCACCTGACGACGACCGGCGGTCTTCGGCAACGACCAGAGTACGCGCTGGTCGCCGAGTTTCCAAATCGTTCTCGGTGGTTCCTAGTTGGTCGTGCCCTTCGGCATCTCGCCGACCTGGTCGGCGGCCGGAGCCTGGATGGTCACGGGCTTGTTGTAGTCCTTGAAGAACAGCGTGGCGTCCAGCTTGCCGCCGTCCTTCTGGCCGTTCAGCGCGAGCTTGCGGGGCAGGCCGTCGGCGGCCACCCAAACGTCGAAGGCGACGTCCTTGAGCTCGGCCAGGTTCGAGCGGGCCTGCTCCTGCCGGTCGGCCGGCAGCAGCAGCACGGCCGCCTCCACCGGGAAGGTGCCGCTGTAGTGAGTGGTGTCCTCACCGTTGACGGTCTCGGTGCCGGCCTGCTTCACGTCCTTGGAGGCCGTGACGAGCTTGGTGACGTTGGCCAGGTCGAACTGCTGGATCTGAGCGAGGTACTGGTCGACCTGCGTACGGTCGCCGACCTCGTTCAGCGAGACCTTGATCCACGGCTTGGTGGCGCCCAGCATCTTGTTCAGCGCCTCGACCTTGACGTAGACGGTGTCGCCCTGCAGCACGGCGCGAACGCCGCCAGGCAGGCTCTGACCGCCCATGTCCACGGTGTCCAGCGTGAGGTCCACGGCGAGCTCGGGCTTGCTCTGGTAGAGCATGCGGCCCTGCACCCGGCCGTTGCCCTCCTGGGCGCCGGAGGCGTTGACCACGGCGTCGACGGTGTAGCTGGTGACCTCGGAGGTCTTCTGCGCGGCCTGCGCCAGCACCTCAGAGGCCGCCAAGTTGACCTGGATGGGTTGGGCGTTCGAGCCACAACCGGCAACCGCGGCCACGACGAGCGCGGCTCCGGCCGCGGCGAGACTTATCGTGCGCTTCAGCATGTCTTGACCCTACGTTTGCGATCCGGGACTGTAGCGGCTTCCCCGCACAATTAAGGGAAAACCCAGGGTTCTCCCCCACACACTCTGCACAGCTCCTCCACAACCCCCCAACCCCGCCGACGCAAAGAACGCCTGACCCCGAACAGAAGAGCCCCGCCCGTACGAGACGGGCGGGGCTCTTTTGAGCACACGTGCGGCCGGTCGATTACTCGCCCAGCTCGGCGGTGATGCCGCGGGTGACGTTGGGGTCGACGGGAACGCCCGGGCCCATCGTCGTGGAGAAGGTGACCTTCTTCAGGTAGCGGCCCTTGGCGGCCGACGGCTTGAGACGCAGCACCTCGTCCAGCGCGGCAGCGTAGTTCTCCAGGAGCTGGCGCTCGCCGAAGGACGTCTTGCCGATGATGAAGTGCAGGTTGGCCTGCCGGTCGGTGCGGAACTCGATCTTGCCGCCCTTGATGTCCGTGACGGCCTTGGCGACGTCGGGCGTCACAGTGCCGGTCTTCGGGTTGGGCATGAGGCCACGCGGGCCGAGAACGCGGCCCAGGCGGCCGACCTTGCCCATCATGTCGGGCGTGGCCACCACGGCGTCGAACTCGTTGAGCCGGTTGCCCTTGGAGATCTCGTCGATCAGCTCGTCGGCGCCGACGATGTCGGCGCCCGCCTCGCGGGCGGACTCGGCACGGTCACCGGTCGCGAAGACCAGGACCCGGGCGGTCTTGCCGGTGCCGTGCGGAAGGTTGACCGTGCCGCGCACGATCTGGTCTGCCTTGCGAGGGTCGACGCCCAGCCGCAGCGCGACCTCGACGGTGGCGTCGAACTTGGTGGTCGACGTCTCCTTGGCGAGCTTGGCGGCCTCGACCGGGGTGTAGAGCTTGTCGCGGTCGACCTTGGCCGCCGCGTCCTTGTGCGCTTTGCTGCGCTTCATTGCGTACTCCTAGTGGTACTCGGGCCGTCGCCGTCGCGGCGGCCCTCCCACGACGTCTGGGAAGGGGTGTTACTCGGCGATCGTGATGCCCATCGACCGGGCGGTGCCGGCGATGATCTTCTCGGCCGCCTCGATGTCGTTGGCGTTGAGGTCGGGCATCTTGGTCTCGGCGATGCTGCGCAGCTGCTCGCGGCTCAGCTTGCCGACCTTGTCGCGGTGCGGGACCGCGCTGCCCTTGTCGAGGCCGAGGGCCTTCTTGATCAGCTCGGGGGCCGGCGGCGTCTTCGTGACGAAGGTGAAGCTGCGGTCCTCGAAAATGGTGATCTCAACGGGGATGATGTTGCCCCGCTGGGCCTCCGTCGCAGCGTTGTACTGCTTGACGAAGTCCATGATGTTGACGCCGTGGGGACCGAGGGCGGTACCCACCGGCGGTGCCGGGGTGGCCTGGCCAGCGGGGAGCTGGACCTTCACCAACGCGGCGATTTTCTTCTTCGGAGGCATGTGTCCTTCTCCGGGTCCTGGATTGTGATGCGATGCCGGGGCGGCGGATGCGGCCCTGACATGTCGGAGGCCGCCCGACAGCGCAGGCGGCCAGTCCGAACGTCTAAGTGTAGGTGATCGACCTAGATCTTCGAGACCTGGTTGAACGACAGCTCCACCGGGGTCTCCCGGCCGAAGATCGAGACGAGCACCTTGAGCTTCTGCGACTCGGGGCTGATCTCGCTCACCGAGGCCGGCAGGGTGGCGAACGGGCCGTCCATGACCGTGACGGACTCGCCGATCTCGAACTCGACCGTGGGGCCGGTGGCGGTCTTGGCGGCCGCCTTCTTGGTCTCCTCGGTCGGCTCGGGCGCGAGCAGCTTGGCGACCTCGTCGAGACTGAGCGGGCTCGGCTTGTTGGACAGGCCCACGAAGCCGGTGACACCCGGGGTGTTGCGCACCGCGGCCCAGGACTCGTCGGTCAGCTCCATGCGCACCAGGACGTAGCCGGGCAGCACGCGCTCCTTGACCGGCACCTTCTTGCCGCTCTTGAACTCCTGGACGGTGTGCGTCGGCACCTCGACCTGGTAGATGTAGTCCTCCATGTTGAGCGAGACGTTGCGGCTCTCGATGTTGGACTTCACGCGGTTCTCGTAGCCGGCGTAGGAGTGGATGACATACCACTCGCCGGGCAGGCCGCGCAGCGACTGCTTGAACTCCTCGACGGGATCGACGTCGGGAAGGGCCGAAGCGTCCTCGGCGGCGGAAGCATCGGCCTCGGTCGGCTCGGTGCTCTCCGCTACCTCGGCCTCCTCGGACTCCGCCCCGGCGGTCTCCTCAGTGGCCTCTTCCAGCTCGTCGTCCCACTCGTCGCGAGACTCGTCCGCCG
The DNA here is from genome assembly GCF_036289125.1 of Nonomuraea sp. LP-02. Taxonomy (NCBI): domain Bacteria; kingdom Bacillati; phylum Actinomycetota; class Actinomycetes; order Streptosporangiales; family Streptosporangiaceae; genus Nonomuraea; species Nonomuraea sp. LP-02. The sequence goes on from NZ_JAXCLK010000001.1 coordinate 5,569,984, forward strand.
GAAATGAAGACTCGGACACGGTGACTCTTCCTCTTTCGTCGAATCGAAGGGCGACTCCGTCAGTCGACCGGCGGCGTCAGGATCAGGCCCCGCCGAAGACCTTCAACACTGCCCATCCCAGGGCGCTGTCAAGCCCGTAGACGATGGCAACCATGATCAGAACGAATATCAGAACGACCGTGGTGTAAGTGATGAGATCCTTGCGTGTCGGCCAGATGACCTTACGAAGCTCGTTGACGACCTGCCGATAGAAGAGGGCAGGTGAAGTGCGCGTCTTCTTCTCGCCACTGGGCTTGTCTGCGGTCTCGCCGCGCGTGTCGATCGCCACAGTCCTCACCTGAATTCGTCGTATCCAACGCAGTTCTGCGGCGCGCTTACACGCCTATCTTGCGCGGACCGCACTCGCAGGGCACGAGGGACTCGAACCCCCAACCGCCGGTTTTGGAGACCGGTGCGCTACCAATTGCGCCAGTGCCCTATGTCATCAACCAGGTTACCCTGATTGAATCACTGCCTGGACCGAACCGCTCGCCGACATGCGGCGGAAGGACCGAGCTGAAGCATACGGGGGATTGCCCGGCACGTCGAACCAAAACCTGATCCCGCAGGTCAGCGTGTCGTGCGACGATGGAACCATGCCGAGCCGACGCCGCATCTCCGCAAGAATCTCCGCGATTTCCGAGTCCGCCACCCTGGCCGTGGACGCCAAGGCGAAGGCCATGAAGGCCGCCGGGCGCCCGGTCATCGGGTTCGGCGCGGGCGAGCCCGACTTCCCGACGCCCGGCTACATCGTCGAGGCGGCGGTCGAGGCGGCGCGCGACCCGCGCTTCCACAAGTACACCCCGGCCGGCGGGCTGCCCGAGCTCAAGCAGGCCATCGCGGCCAAGACGCGGCGCGACTCCGGCTACTCGGCCGAGCCCTCGCAGGTGCTCGTCACCAACGGCGGCAAGCAGGCCGTCTACGAGGCGTTCGCCACCCTGCTCGACCCGGGCGACGAGGTGCTCGTCGTGGCGCCCTACTGGACGACCTACCCCGAGGCGATCAAGCTGGCCGGGGGCACGCAGGTCGACGTGGTCACCGACGAGTCCACCGGCTACCTCGCGAGCGTCGAGCAGCTGGAGGCGGCGCGCACGGAGCGGACGAAGGCGCTGCTGTTCGTCTCGCCGTCCAACCCGACGGGCGCGGTCCACAGCCGCGAGCAGACGGTGGAGATCGGCCGGTGGGCCGCCGAGCACGGCCTGTGGGTGATCACCGACGAGATCTACGAGCACCTGGTGTACGGCGGCGCCGAGTTCACCAGCATCGCCACGGCCGTCCCCGAGCTGGGCGACCGGGTCGTGATACTCAACGGCGTGGCCAAGACGTACGCGATGACCGGCTGGCGGGTGGGCTGGCTGATCGGCCCCGCCGACGTCGTCAAGGCGGCCACCAACCTGCAGTCGCACGCCACCTCCAACGTCTCCAACGTCTCGCAGATGGCGGCGCTGGCCGCGGTCTCCGGCGACCTGTCGGCGGTGGCCGAGATGCGCACGGCCTTCGACCGGCGGCGGCAGACGATGGTGCGGATGCTCAACGACATCCCGGGCGTGTTGTGCCCGGAGCCCAAGGGGGCGTTCTACGCCTACCCGTCGGTCAAGGCGCTGGTCGGCAAGGAGCTGCGGGGGCGGCGTCCGGGCACGTCCGCCGAGCTGGCGGAGCTGATCCTGGAGGAGGCCGAGGTCGCGGTGGTGCCCGGGGAGGCGTTCGGGACGCCGGGATACTTCCGGCTGTCGTACGCGCTGGGCGACGACGACCTGGTCGAGGGCGTCAGCCGTCTGGGCAAGCTGCTGGCCGAGGCCCGCTGACTAGCCGATACCGGTGGCGATCGGATGGATCCGGTCGCTGAGCCCCGGGGTCGCGCCGACGTAGACGGCGACGCCGGGGCGCTCCAGCCACATGAGGTTGCGCACGCCCGTGCGTGTGGTCCAGTGCAGCGCGGGCCGGCCCTCCCACGCCGCGAGCCGCGCCCGCGCCACCAGCGTGACGAACTGCTCGGCGGTACGCGGGCCGCACACCACGCCGACGTACAGCCGCTCGTCGTTCTGGCTCCAGATCAGGCCGTGCACGGCGAGCGGGCGGGTGAGCGCGGGCAGGCGGGAGAAGGCGCCCGCGCGTTCGAGCGGGGCGGGCACGGCGGGCAGGTGGACCTCGGACGCGGCGTCGCACGACAGCGCCAGCGCCTGGCTGCCGGCCTGCTCGGCGGACGGAGTCTCTTCGGGCAGGGGTTCTTCGTACAGAGGTTCTTCGTACAGGGACTCGGCGGGCGTACGGGGCACAGGGGCCTCGCCGCCGCTCGAGCCGCCACCGCCCGCGCAGCCGCAGAGCGCGCAGCCGGAGAGCGCGAGCGTGAGGAGCACCGCCGCCGGACGCCGCATGGACCCCCCATGACGTGTGTGGACACCCCGGGAAGGGGACGGAAAGGGGCTCTAGTCTCCTACACGAGCCTTGACCGAGGCGGCAACTGCGAGGAGTTCCTTACGCAAGGATTCACCGGCCCTGACCCGCACACCTGTGCCGCGCCGCTCCAGCCAGGCGATCGTCCGGCCGCCGCGCGGGTCGCGGCCGACCACGGCGGGCCTGCCGCGCACGACGGTGGCGCGGGCGTCGAGCACGCCGGCGTGGGAGCGGTAGCGCGGCCAGTCGGCGGCGACGGGGCCGCGGTCGACGCGCGCCACGATGTACCTGCCGGACTGGCCGGAGCCCGCCGGGGCGTACCTGGCCCAGCCGCCCTCCCCGGCGCCGAACGTCCCTCCGCCGGTGCGCTTCAGGCCCGGGGGCAGGTAGGTGAGGTAGAAGCCGTCGGCGATCACAGCCAGCGTGGGCGCGGGCGGCTCGGCCGGCTTGGGCGACGGGGTCCGCGCCGGCGGGGCGGGGGCGGGTGGGCCCTGCCCGGCGGCGGCCGGCTCCCCCGCCGGGTCGGGCGGCTGTACCCGCCCGAACCCCGACGCGAACAGCCCATAGATGGCCACCGCCGTCGCCGCGAACGCCAGTGCCGCGAGCGCCGCCCGCCCGCTCTGCCCGCCCGCGTCCGCGGTTCCGTCCGCGGGTTCCTGCCCGTACACGCGCCCCTCGGGGATCATTCCCCGATGATCCCCTGCTCGGGCCGCCTCTTACCCCTCTTTTGAGCCAACCGATGGCGACGCCGATGGCAAGATGAGGAGATGCCGAAGCCCCTGGTCACGCTCCCGAAAGCACATCTCCACCTGCACTTCACCGGTTCCATGCGGCACGCCACGCTGATCGAGCTGGCCAGGGACCAGGGGCTGCACCTGCCCGACGCGCTGGAGCAGGACTGGCCGCCCAAACTGCGGGCCACCGACGAGCGCGGCTGGTTCAGGTTCCAGCGGCTGTACGACATCGCCCGATCCGTCCTGACCCGCCCGGAACACGTCTACCGGCTGCTGCGCGAGACCGCCGAGGACGAGGCGGCGGCCGGGTCGCGCTGGCTGGAGATCCAGGTGGACCCGTCCGGCTACGCGCAGCGGTTCGGCGGGCTGACGGCCACGCTGGAGCTGATGCTGGACGCCGCGCGTCAGGCCGCCGAGCACTCAGGCGTCGGCATCGCGGTGATCGTGGCCGCGAACCGGACCAGGCATCCCCTGGACGCCAACACGCTGGCCCGGCTCGCCCTGCAATACCGCGACCACGGGGTCATCGGCTTCGGGCTGTCCAACGACGAGCGCCGGGGCGAGGCCCGCGACTTCGAGCGCGCCTTCAGGATCGCCAAGCGGGGCGGGCTGCTGGCCGTGCCGCACGGCGGCGAGCTGATGGGCCCGCGCAGCGTCCAGCAGTGCGTGGACGACCTGGGGGCCGACCGGGTCGGGCACGGCGTACGGTCGGCCGAGGACGACTGGCTCATGAGCCGCCTGGCCGACCGGCAGATCTGCTGCGAGGTCTGCCCGACCTCGAACGTCGGGCTGGGGGTGGCCGAGCGGGCCGCCGACGTGCCGCTGCGGCGGCTGTTCGACGCGGGGGTGCCGATCGCGCTGGGCGCCGACGACCCGCTGCTGTTCGGTGACCGGCTGCTGCGGCAGTACGAGCTGGCCAGGGAGGCGTACGGGTTCTCCGACGCCGAGATCGCCGAGCTGGCGCGGCAGTCGGTGCGCTCGTCGGCGGCGCCCGAGACGGTGCGCAAGGAGCTGCTGAAGGGCGTCGACGACTGGCTCACCGCGTCACCGGAGTGAGGCGGCGATCTCGGCGGCCTCGCGCGCGGTGCGTACGCCCTCCAGGCGGTGGTTGACGCCGCCGCTCGTCCAGATGAGGGTGGGCGCCGCCTGGCGGAGCGGCACGGCCGTGCCGTCCGCGCGGCGGAGGTAGCCGAGCGGGTGCTCGCCGCCGACCCACCAGCCCTCCGCGCCGTCGCCGACCTTCTCGACGTACGTGGGGAACGGCGGGCCGAGCTGCTTGAAGAAGTACGGGCTCATCTCGCCGTCGAACTGGTCGAGGCGGATGCCGTCCGGCCAGAACATCGACACCACCCGGCCGCCGTCGGAGACCGTCGCCGCCTGCGGGGGGCCGAGGCGGCTGGGGGTGCGCACCCGGAAACGGGCCAGGGCCGGCAGCTCCTCCGGAGCCACGGCGCGCTCGCCGGGGAGCGGCGCGGTGGTGGTGAGCGGCGGGGGCGGGGTGTCGGAGACCCGCAGCTCGACGCCCGCGAAGCGGAGGATCTTCACCACGGCGGCCCGGCCCTGCGGGGTCGCGGCGGTGACGGCCACGACCACCGCCACCACGGCCACCACGACGGCCCACCGCCGCCTCCGCCGCGAACGCCCACCCGGCCGCACCGGCCCACGGCGCCCCCCACGCGCCGGATCGGCCGGGGCGGCGGGCCCGCCGGGGTCCGGTGAGGCGGACACGCCATCGGGGTGGGTGAGGCGGGCGCGGACGGTGGCGGCCATGTCGGTGGCGGGGGCGGGGGCAGGTACGTCGAGCAGGCTGCCGAGGGCGAGGAGTTCGGCCTCCAGCGCGTCCGGAGCGTCCGCGTGCGTGTCCGGGGTGTCAGGGTCGTACGGGTCATGCGAGCTCATTGCCCACCTCCTCCCTCAGCCGCGCCAGCCCGCGATGGGTGCTGGACTTGACGGTGCCCACCGGACAGTCCAGCACCTGGGCCGTCTCCGCCTCCGTCAGCTGTAAGAAGTACCGGCACACCACGGCCTGGCGTTCCCGCTCGGGCAGCGCACGGACGGCGGCCAGCAGCCGGGCGCGCCGGTCGGTGGCGACGGCGGCCCCCTCGGGGTCGTCCGGCGCCCGCTCGTCGGCCGCCGCGCCCAGCCGGAGCGTCAGCTCCGCGCGCCGCCCCCGTGACCGGGTCAGGTTGTGCGTCTCGTTGGCCACGATCCGCAGCAGCCACGGCCGGAAGGGCGACTCCCGCCGGAAGCCCGGCAGGTGCCGGAACGCCTTGACGAACGCCTCCTGCACCACGTCCTCGGCTTCGTCCCCCGCGCCGAGCAGGTACGCGGTACGGTGGGCGAGCGCGCTGTAGCGGGCGACCAGAGCCTCGTAGGCGTTCAGGTCACCGTCGAGCGAGCGCGCGATCGCCTCGTCGTCGTCCATGGCGAGTCAGATTCCATCGCAAACCAGGGCCAGCAGGGAAGAGCGTCCACTGGATCGCGTGACCCCTGCCGCTGATCGGGGCATTAGACTCGGGCAATCCGTGTGCTCCCTTGAAGGAACGGGACTATGTCTTCTGGGTATGACCGTGTAGTGCAACCGGCGGCCGGTGACGAGGCCCTGGAGAACCACCTGGGTGGGGACGAGGCCAAGAACTACCGGCAGTACGAGTTCGACATGGTCGCCCCGCATGTGGGCCGCTCGATGCTGGAGATCGGTTCGGGTCTCGGGCACTTCGCCGAGCAGTTCCTGCCGCGCCTCGACCGGCTCGTGGTCAGCGACTTCGACCCCTACTGCGTCGAGCAGCTGGAGAAGCGCTTCGCGGGGCGCGACGAGATCGACGTGCTGCAGTTCGGCCTGCCGACCGACATCCCGCTGAAGGACAAGGTCGACACCGTCGTGCTGATGAACGTCCTGGAGCACATCGAGGAGGACGCCGAGGCGCTGCGCTCGCTGGCGCGGGTGACGCTGCCGGGCGGCCGGATCATCATCTGGGTGCCGGGCTACCCCCAGCTCTACGGCGACTTCGACCGCAAGGTCGGCCACGTCCAGCGCTACACGCCGAAGACGCTGGGCGCCACGGTCGCGCGGGCGGGCCTGGACGTCGAGGTGCTCAAGCCGATCAACTTCCTGGGCGGCATCGCCTGGTGGGCGGCGGTGCGCCGGGGCGGCGTCGGCTATCCCGACCCGCGCCTGGTCAAGATCTACGACCGCACGGTGGTGCCGCTCACCCGGCTCATCGAGCGGTTCTTCCGTCCGCCGTTCGGCCAGACGGTCTTCTGCGTGGCGCGCGTCCCCCAGAGCTGAGGGCGGGCGGGGGAAGCCGGTGGGCCGCCCCCGCGCGCCTCACTTGATCGATCCGGCGGTCAGGCCGCCGACGACCTTGCGCTCGATCAGCGCGAACAGGATGATCACCGGGATCGTGGCGATCACCGACCCGGCGAACAGGTTCTGCCAGTCCACCTGGTACTGCCCGATGAAGGAGTTCAGCGCCACGGTGAGCGGCTGCTTCTCGGGCGTCGCGGTCAGCGTGAGCGCGACCACGAACTCGTTCCACGCCGCGATGAACGTGAAGATCAGTGCCGTGATGACCCCGGGCATGGCGAGCGGCATCGTGATGCGGAACAGCGCGCCGAAGCGCCCGTTGCCGTCGATGAAGGCCGCCTCCTCCAGCTCGCGCGGGATCGAGGCGAAGTACGCGTTCAGGATCCACACCGCGAACGCCAGGTTGAACCCGCCGTTGACCAGGATCAGCGACCAGATCGAGTCCACCAGCCCGAACTGGTAGAACTCGCGGTAGATGCCGACCAGCATGGCTGTGGGCTGGAACATCTGGGTGATCAGCACCAGGATCAGGAACGCGGTCCGTCCCCTGAAGCGGTGCCGGGCCGAGTAGTACGCCGCGGGCAGCGCCACCAGCAGCACCAGCACGGTGGAGCCAGCGGCCACCTTGATCGTGACCCAGAGGTTCTCGGCGAGGCCGCTGCTCCAGAAGCCGGCGAGGTTCGACCACACCCACTCCTCGGGCCAGAACGTCACGTCCCGCAGCGAGTCCTGGCTCCGCAGCGAGGTGAGCAGCATCACCACGTACGGGAACAGGAAGATCAGCGCGACGACGTAGGCGGCGGCCGCGACGAGCACGGTCTTGAGCCGGGGCATTGTGCGCACGACGGCACCGCGGCTCGCCATCACGCCACCTCCTTGTTCCACCGCGACACCCGCAGGAAGATCACGGTCAGCACGACGACCATGCCGAAATTGACCACGGACATGGCGGCCGACTCGCCGATGTCGGAGCTCTTGAGGATGAACATGAGGATCGTCGAGGTGGCCGTGGAGTAGCCGGGCTGCCCGTGGGTCATGGCCCAGATGATCGGGAAGCTGTTGAAGACGTTCATCACGTTGATCAGCGCGGCCACGGTGAGCGCGGGGCGCAGCAGCGGCAGCGTGATCGACCAGTACGTACGGAACCGTCCGGCCCCGTCCATCCTGGCCGCCTCGTAGACGTCGCCGGGGATGGTGGCGAGGCCGGCGAGCAGCGCGTACGTGGTGAACGGCACCGACACGAACACCGCCACGAACACCAGCCACGGCATGGCCGTGGAGGCGTCGCCGAGCTGGTCGGCCGCCGCGCCGCCCATGGCGTCGATGAGCCCGAGTTTGAGGCGGATCTGGTTGATGACGCCCACTTCGGGGTCGAGCATCCACTTGAAGATGATCGCCGTCATCAGCACGGACGCCGCCCAGGGCGCGATGAGCGCCCAGCGGGCCACCTTGCGCAGCGGGAAGCGCTGGTTGAACAGCTGGGCGAGGGCCAGCGAGACCAGCACGGTGAGCACGACGACCGCGACCACCCAGATCACGCTGCGGACCATGATGTCCGCGAAGTCCTTCTCGTTGAAGAGCTTCTCGTAGTTCGCCAGCCCGTTGCCGCCCTGGACCACGCCGAACCGGCTGATCTTGAGGAACGACGACCGGATCATCTCGATCACCGGCCAGAGCACGACCACCGCGATGAGCACCACGGCCGGCCCGACCCAGGCGAGGGGTTCGAGGGCGCGCAACCTTCTCATGCAAGACCTTCCACGTGGGACAGTGTCGTCACGGGAGGCGGCCCGGCGCCCGTCACGGGCGCCGGGCCGGCCACCGTGATCAGCCCGCCTCGGCGACCTTCTGCAGCTCGCCGAGGACCTTGGCCGGGTCCTCCTTGACGGCGCCGCCGATGGTCTGCTTGATCGCCGGGTTCACCTCGGCCCACTTCGGGTCCTGGAAGGGGTAGAAGCTGGCGTTGGGCAGCGCGTCCAGGAACGGCTTCAGCTTCTCGTCGCCCGACAGCTTCTCGATGCCGCCGTTGGTGACCGGCAGCAGCTTGTAGGTGTCGGAGATCTTCTGCGCGGCGTTGCCGGTGTAGAAGAAGTCGAAGAACTTCTTGATCTCGGCGGCGTGGCCGTTCTTGTTGAACGCCATGATCCAGTCCATGACGCCGAGCGTGGTGTCGAGCGGCCCGCTCTTGCCGGGGATGGGCGCGACGCCGTAGTTCTTCAGGCCGGCCGCGTCGAAGATCGGGATCGACATGGGGCCGCCGTTGACCATGCCGACCTTGCCGGCGCCGAAGTCCTCCCAGACCGTCTTGCGGTCCTTGGTGCCGGGGTTGGGGGTGGTCAGGCCGGCGTCGACCAGGCCCTTCAGGTAGGTGAAGGTCTCGACGTTCTGCGGGGAGTTGATGGCCCACTTGCCGGAGGCGTCCTTGTAGCCGCCGCCGTTGCCGAGCATCCACAGGAACGACTCGCCCTGGGCCTCCTCCTGGCCGAGGGGCAGGCCGAACGGCTGGGTCACGCCGGCCGCCTTCAGCTTCTCGGCGGCGGCCTTGAGCTCGTCCCAGGTCTTGGGGGGCTCGCTGATGCCGGCCTTGCTGAACAGGTCCTTGTTGTAGAACATGGCGCGGGCGGAGGAGACGAACGGGATGCCGTACGCGGTGCCGTCCACCTTGCCGAAGTCGGCGAACTTCTGCAGCAGGTCGCCGGAGACGTTCGGGGAGAGGACCTCGTCGGTCTTGTAGAGCAGCCCGTCCTTGACGAAGCCGGAGTAGTCGCCGGTCTGCAGGATGTCGGGCACCTGGCCGTTCTGGACCATGGTGGCGACCTGCTTGTCGATGTCGTTCCAGTTGATGACCTGGACGTCGACCTTGATGCCGGGGTTCGCGGCCTGGAACTCGTCCACGACGCCCTTCCAGAACGTCTCGCCCGAGTTCGGCTTGCCCGGCCCGTCGCCGTAGTCGGCGGCCACCATCTTGAGCGTGACCTCGCCGCCGGAGGACGCCTGGTCGCCGCCGCCGTTGCCGCTGCCGCCGTCGCCCGAGCCGCAGCTGGTCAGGACCAGCAGGGTGGCAAGGCTGAGAGCGGCGCCGCCCACAAGCTTCATGTTCACTGGAGATACCGCCTTCTCGTCGGACGGGTGACGCTGGTCCGTACCAGTGGTCGGACCCCGCCCAGGGGGATGAGCGCACGGGGGCACTGCGATAACCCAGAAGCCCTCCGCGTTTGCGCAAGCGTAAGCGAGCGTTCCCCACCCGGTCTATACCGGGCTGTTGCGGTTCGGCAACAGTCACCGCGACGGTGGCGCACAACCGGTCTAGACCAGATGTCAGGTGATCTTCCGCCGAACGTTCTCGCCGCCCTCGGGCGCGCCGATCCACGGCCCGTCGATGGACGGGTCGAGCACGCCCTCCTCGACGAAGTCGTAGCGGCCGTCCAGCACGTACCCGGCCAGCCGGACGTCCCGCGCGTCGGTGTTGTCCCAGAGCCGGTCGAGCAGCGTGTCCACCCGGCGTCGCGCCTGGTGGCAGAAGGTGTCGGCCAGCTCGTACGGCCGCCGCCCGAGATCGGCGGAGTCGGCCTCGGCCTTGACGCAGACGGCGGTCATGGCGAACAGCTCCGCCCCGATGTCCACGACCCGCCCGAGGAACGCCTGCCGGTGCTCCAGCCGGCCCTGCCAGCGGGACATCGCGTAGAAGGTGGACCGGGCCAGCTTCCTGCTGGTCCGCTCCACGAAGCGGAGGTGGCCGGCGAGGGGGCCGAAGGCGGCGTACCCGCCGGGCAGGGTGCCCGTGCCGGCGACCAGCGTGGGCAGCCAGCCGGCGTAGAAGCGGCCGGCCCGCTTGACCGCCCGGGCGCGTTCCTGGCGGGAGGCGTCCGGGTTGATCAGCTCGCCGGCGGCCGACAGGTGGGCGTCCACGGCCTCGCGGGTGATCGCCAGGTGCATGATCTCGGTGGAGCCCTCGAAGATGCGGTTGATCCTGGCGTCGCGGAGCATCTGCTCGGCGGGCACGCCGCGCTCGCCGCGCGCGGCCAGCGACTCCGCGCTCTCGTAGCCGCGCCCGCCCCTGATCTGGACCAGCTCGTCCAGCACCTGGTAGCCCATCTCCGAGGCGTACAGCTTGCCGAGCGCGGCCTCGATCCTGATGTCGTTGCGCTTGTCGTCGGCCAGGCGGCAGTTGAGCTCCATGACGGCCTCCAGCGCGTACGCGGTGGCCGCGATGAAGGCGATCTTCGTGGCCACGGCCTCGTGCCGGCCGATGGCGTGGCCCCACTGCACGCGGGCGTTGCTCCACTCGCGGGCGATCCGCACCGCCCACTTGGCGTTGCCCGCGCAGGTGGCGGGCAGGGAGAGGCGGCCGGTGTTCAGCGTCGTGAGCGCGATCCGCAGCCCGTCGCCCTCGCGCCCGATCAGGTTCCCGGCGGGCACTCTGACCTGGGAGAACTCGGTGACGCCGTTCTCGATGCCGCGCAGGCCCATGAACGTGTTGCGCCGCCTGACCGTGATGCCCGGCGAGTCGGCCTCGACCACGAACGCGCTGATCCTCTTCCCGGTCCGCGCCATGACCACGAGCAGGTCGGCGATGACGCCGTTCGTCGTCCACAGCTTGACGCCGTCGAGCACGTAGTCGTCGCCGTCGCGGACGGCGGTGGTCGCCAGGCGGGCCGGGTCGGAGCCCACGTCGGGCTCGGTCAGCAGGAACGCCGAGATCTCGCCTCGCGCGCAGCGCGGCAGGAACGCGCGCTTCTGCTCCTCCGTGCCGAACAGCTTCAGCGGCTGCGGCACGCCGATCGACTGGTGCGCCGACAGCAGCGTGGACAGCGCCGGGCAGTACGAGCCGACGAGCATGAGGGCCCGGCAGTAGTACAGGTAGGGCAGGCCGAGCCCGCCGTACTCCTCGCCGATCGTGATGCCGAACGCGCCCAGCCCGGCCAGGCCCTTGACCACGTCGTCCGGGATCTGCCCGGTCCGCTCGATGAGCGCGGGATCGACGTGCCCGTGCAGGAAGCGGCGGACCGCCCGGACGAACTCCTCCCCCCGCTTGGCGGCCTCGTCGGGCAGGGCGGGCGCCGGGTGGACCAGCTCCAGCCGGAAGTCGCCGAGGAAGAGCTGCTTGCCGAAGCTGGGCCGGGTCCACTCCTGCTCGCGCGCCTGCTCACCGACCGCTCTGGACTCCTCGTACCTGGTGTGCTGCGTCATCGCGCCTCCAGACGTCACGCCGTCCCGGTGCCGGTTATATGCCCCTTTCTTGGGCGGGCGAGCACAGACCCGACTTTCGTCAGGGGTGCCGCTTCCCGGACGGCAGATCCGGAGGGGGCCTCGCCTTCCCTAGGTTTCCTGACGTGAAATCCCTCCTGATCAGCCTGTTCGCGGCGGGCGCCCTCTTCCCGGCCCCCGCGACCGCCCTGGCCGCCGCCCCCGCTCCCGCCCTGACCCCCGCCTCCGTGGACGCGTACGTGCGCGACGCCGTCACCACCACCGGCCTGCCCGGCCTGTCGGTGGTCGTGACCCACGGCGGCCGGGTCGTGCACGCCGCCGGTTACGGCCACGACTCCGAGGGCCACGCGGTCACCGCCGACACGCCGATGCGGGTGGCCTCGGTGAGCAAGGCGTTCACCGCGACGGCGGTCATGACGCTCGTCGAGCGCGGCAAGATCCGGCTGGACGACCCGGTCGCCGCGCAGCTCCCCGGCTTCCGGATGGCCGACCCGCGCGCCTCCCGCGTCACCGTGCGGCAACTGCTCAACCAGACCTCCGGCCTGTCGGACACCACGGTCGACATCAACGCCCTGGAGGAGACGACCACGCTCGCCGGCTACACCGCCCGGCTGTCCGGCGGGCGGCTGCGGGCCGAGCCGGGCACCCGCTGGGAGTACTGCAACGTCAACTACGACCTCGCCGCCAGGCTGGTGGAGGTGGCCGGAGGCCGGGACTTCGGCTCGTACCTGCGTGAGCGGGTCTTCGGGCCGCTCGGCATGAGCTCCAGCGCCGTCAGCGACCAGGTGGTCCGGCCCGCCGACGGCTACAACTCCGTCTACGGGGCCTGGCTGCCGCGCCCCGAACTGCCCGCCTTCCTCAACGGCAGCGGCTCGGGCGGCGTCGTCACCACGGCGAACGACATGGGCAAATGGCTCATCGCCCAGACCGGCGACGGCCGTCCGGTGGTCGGGAAGCAGAGCCTGAAGACCATGCAGACGCCTGCCGCGATCCGCCCGTACGGGATGGGGTGGGGTGTGGAGGAGGAGACCGGGCAGCTCGTGCATTCCGGCAACCTGTTCACGTACACGGCGGTGGCCGCCATCTCCCCGCGCACCGGTTACGGCTTCGCGGTGATGAGCAACAGCGCGGCCCTGCAGGACGACACGTACACGATCATGCAAGGGCTGACGGCGCTGAGCGAGGGCCGCGTGCCCGAGCCGCCGGGCGCCGACCGGCGGCTCTACGACGGGATCCTGGCCGCGTTCGCGCTCGTGGCGGCCGGGCTGGGAGTGCTGGGCGTGCTCCGCGCCCGCCGCTGGGCTGCGAAACCCCGCCGGTGGTACGTGCTCCGGCTGCTGCCCGCCCTGCTGCCGGCCGTGGTGCTGGCGACCTACCCCGACTGGGTGTCGTTCCTCATGAACGGCAGGACCGTCACGTGGGCGCAGCTCACGTACTTCGCGGCCCCGCTGTCGATCACGTTGCTGGTGACCGCCCTCGCGGGGGCCGCCGTCACGCTCGCCCGCGTGCTCGCGCTGAGGGGGCGTAACGGCCGAACGCGTTGACCGCGGGGACGGCGGCGTAGCTCACGGCCAGCGCGGCCAGGGCGAGCGCGGCGGCGGCGAGACCGAGCCACCGCAGGCCGCCGGCCGCGACCAGGCCGCCGCCGAGCGCGGAGCCGGCCGCGATGCCGATGTTGAACGCGCACACGTTCACCGACACCGCCAGCGTCGGCGCGCCGCCCGCGTGCCGCAGCAGCAGGCTCTGCAGCACGGGCGTCGTGGCGGAGGTCAGCAGGCCGAACGCGAGCACCACGGCCACCGCCGCCACCGGCCACCCCAGCGCGAACGGGAACAGCGCCAGCACCACCGCCAGCCCGGCGAACGTCCCGCGCACCGTGGCCGGCAGCGACCGGTCGGCCAGCCGTCCCGCGACCAGGCCGCCCGCCAGGCCGCCCACGCCGTACACCAGCAGCAGCGCCGACACCGCCGCCGGCGCGAACCCGGTGATCCGCGACAGCGCGGGCGCGAGGTAGGTGAACACGGTCGCGGTGGCCGCCAGCCCCACGGCGGTGGTCGCGATCACGACCGGCACCGGCCGGCGCAGCATCGTCCGCAGCTCGGCCGCGACGCTCGTCTCCGGCGCGGCCTCCCGGGGCAGCACCACGGCCAGCAGCGCGACGGCGGCCAGCGCCAGCACCGCGAGCCCCGCGAACGGCGCCCGCCACCCGGCCCCGTCCCCCACCAGCACGCCGATCGGCACGCCCAGCAGGGTCGCCGCCGAGAACCCGGAGCCGACGACCGCGATGGCGGTCCCCACCCGCTCGGGCGCGACCGCCCGCACGGTCAGCATGAGCGCCAGCGTCAGGAACGCGGCGTGGCTGAGCGAGGCGACCACCCTGCCCGCGATCAGCAGCCCGTACGACCCGGCGAAGGCGCAGATCCCGTTGCCCGCCGCGAACAGCACCAGCAGCCCCAGCGCCAGTCCCTTGCGCGGCAGCCGGACCGTCGCGATCGTCACCAGCGGCCCGCCGGCCACGACGCCCAGCGCGTACGCCGTCACCGCGTGCCCGGCCGTGGACAACGTGACGCCCAGGTCGGCGGCCACCTGCGGCAGCAACCCGGCGATCAGATACTCGGAGGTGCCGACCACGAAGACGCTCGCCATGAGCATGGCCGGCACGAGAAGACCCTGTCTCATGCGGGTACGCTAAAGTCTCACATGCATGTGAGAGTCAATCGGCGGTGAGGGAGATCACATGCGGATCGGCGAGCTCGTCCGGCGCACCGGCGTGAGCGAGCGGCTGCTGCGCTACTACGAGGAGCAGGGCCTGCTGGCCCCGGAGCGCCGTCCCAGCGGCTACCGCGACTACACCGAGGCCCACGTGGAGACCGTGCGCCGCATCCGCTGCCTGCTGGCGGCGGGCCTGTCCACCTCGACGATCGCGACCGTGCTGCCCTGCCTGGAGGCCGAGGGCGAGGTGCTGGCCCCCACGTGCCCGGACGTCGTGGGGCGGCTGCGCGGCGAGCGCGAGCGCATCGACCGGGCGCTGGCGGACCTGAGCGAGTCCCGCGACGCCCTCGACCGGGTCATCGCGGCGGCCCGCGTGTGAGCGCCGCCTCCCCTTGACGTGCGGAGGCGGCGCCCCCTTCCCGCTCTAGAGCCGCTCGATGATCGTGACGTTGGCCTGGCCGCCGCCCTCGCACATCGTCTGCAGGCCGTAGCGGCCGCCCGTACGCTCCAGCTCGTGCAGGAGCTTGGTCATCAGGATCGCGCCGGTGCCGCCCAGGGGGTGGCCGAGCGCGATGGCGCCGCCGTTGGGGTTGACCTTGGCCGGGTCGGCCCCGAGCTCGTGCATCCAGGCCAGCGGCACCGGGGCGAACGCCTCGTTGATCTCCACGACGTCGATCTGGTCGATCGACATGCCGGCCTTCTTCAGCGCCCGCTGCGTGGCGGGGATCGGCGCGGTCAGCATGTAGACCGGGTCGTCGCCCATGAGCGCGAGCTGGTGGATGCGGGCGCGCGGGGTCAGCCCGTGGTCCTTGACCGCCTGCTCGGAGGCGATGAGCACGGCGCCCGAGCCGTCGGAGATCTGCGAGGAGGTGGCCGCGGTGATCTGGCCGCCCTCCTTCAGGGTCTTGAGGGTGCCCATCTTCTCCAGGGTGGTGTCCGCCCGGGGGCCCTCGTCGTCCTCGACGCCGTTGATCGGGGCGATCTGCTCCTTGAAGTAGCCGTTCGCGATGGCCTTGGCGGCCCGCTGGTGCGACTCCAGCGCGAACTGCTCCAGGACCTCGCGGGTGTAGCCCCACTTCTCGCACATCAGCTCCGCGCCGCGGAACTGCGAGATCTCCTGCTTGCCGTACCGCTCGACCCACTTCTCGCCGAACGGGAAGGGCATCCCCATGTCCAGGGCGGCCTTGATGGACGAGCCCATGGGGACGATGCTCATCGACTCGACGCCACCGGCCACGACGAGGTCCTGCGTGCCGGACATGACGCCCTGGGCGGCGAAGTGGATCGACTGCTGCGAGGAGCCGCACTGGCGGTCGATGGTGACGCCGGGGACGGTCTCCGGCAGACCGGCCGACAGCCAGGCGTTACGGGCGATGTCCATGCTCTGGGGGCCGAACTGCATGACGCATCCCAGAATGACGTCCTCGACCGCGGCGGGGTCCACGCCGGTGCGCTCGACGAGCGCCTTCAGCGTGTGAGCGGCCAGGTCAGTGGGGTGGACGGTGGAAAGACCGCCCTTCTTCTTGCCGACCGGGGTACGGACCGCCCCGACGATGTACGCCTCTGCCACAGTGCCTCCTGGAAACCGAGCATTATTCGGTTACTAAGGGCAGCCTACAACAGAACGACGTTCTGGCGCTGCTCACTCCGGGGGGAGAAGGTCCTCCGCGGCGTCCACGCGGAACCGCCACCGGTCCACGACCAGCCCGTTGAGCTGGTCGGCGAGCTCCAGCGCCAACGCCCCCAGCTTGGCCGGCTCGTCGCCGCGCAGCTCGATCGCGGTCAGCTCGGTCGCGAACGGCAGCAGCTCCCCCACCGCGGGCGGCTGCCCCTTCTGCGGCACCAGCACGGCCCGGATCTCCCCCGCCGTGAACGTGAACGCGTCGTCCTCCTGCGGCTCCAGCAGCGGCGCCAGCTCCTCGGCGGACGGCCGCACCGGGACGATGACCGCGGGCCCTGTGTCCTCCTCGTCGGCCGGGTCGCTCACCTCGCCGCGGCAGACCGCGAGCCCCTTCAGCCGGAACGCGATGCCCTCGGCCAGGAACCGGTCGAAGAAGTCCAGCGGCAGCGGCCCCTCACCGGCCACCCGCACCGCCCACGATTTCTCCAGCACGCCGCCCGTCAGCCCGGGCTCCGCCTCCACGGGCGCGCACACCCGTACGTCCGTGGCCACGACGTCGTCGCCGTCCAGGCGGGCGGCCGGGTCGGCCAGCCGTACGACGCGCAACAGCTCGGCCGGCTGGACCTTGGCCGGCAGCACCGCCGTCGGGCCCGTACGCAGTCTCCGCTTGGCCATCCAGCCCATGCCCGCCTCCGCGCTTGCCAGTGAGCCGCTCTATGCGGTCAGCTTCGATAGGAGCTCGTCATCGTCGCGTAGACGATGACGTTGTCGGTGTAGTGCCCGGTACGCCGATCGTAGGTCCCGCCGCAGGTGATCAGGTGCAGTTGGGCGTTGTCCTGCGGCCCGTAGACGCGCTGGGTCGGGAACGTCTTCTTGTTCGCCTGCTCCACGCCGCCCACGGTGAACACCGCCGTGGTCTTGTCCTGCCGCTTGACCTCGATGGTGTCGCCGTTCTTGATCTCGGGCAGCCTGCTGAACACCGCGCTGCGCGTCCTGGTGTCCTTGTGCCCGAGCAGCACGGCCGGGCCCGCCTCGCCCGGCGTGGACATGCTGCGGTACCAGCCCACGAGGTTCGGGTCGTCCGCCGGAGGCACCTCGATCGTGCCGTCCTTGGCCAGGCCCACGGTCTTGACCGGGGCGTTGATGCCCAGCCGCTTGATCACGACCCGGATCGGGGTGGACGGCAGCATCGGCGGGGCCGGGGTGATCTGCGGCAGCGGCGGCGGCGCGTCGGGGTCGGCCTGGAAGAGCGCCTGCTCCGGGTTGTTGCCCGCGGCGTGCGGCTGGGACGGCAGCGCCAGGCTGTCGCGGTTGTTCGCGGCGAGGCCGTACTCGTCGGGCGAGCCCAGCACGATCAGCAGCCCGGCCACGACCGTCACGACCCCGGCGATGGCCGCCACGATCAGCACCGCCCTGAGCGCCGTGCTCCCCTTGTCCGGCTGCGGCGGCTGCGGGGCCGGATATTCGCCGCCGTACGGGTGGTATCCCGACACCGCGCTCAGCCCCTGGTCGCGTTGCGCCGGCGCATGAGCAGCCCGCCCAGCGCGGCGGCACCGATCAGCGCGGTTCCGGTCAGGATGAACGTCCGCCCGTCCGGCCCCATCGTGCCGCCCAGACCGGTGTCGGCGCCCGCCTTGGGGGTCTGGGACTTCCTCGTGGACTGCTTGCTGGACGGGGTGACGGTGACGATCTCGGTGGTCGTCTTGGTCGGCTTCGGGGTGGAGGTGGTGGGCGTGGGCGTCGGCGTGCCGGTCCCGGTATTGGTGGGAGTGCCGGTGCCCGTGGGCGTGCCCGTGCCCCCGGTCTTCACGACGAACTGCGCCGACGGCCCCCCGGACGCGCCCGGCGCGCAGGTGTAGACGGGGTGGCCGTTGACCTGGAGCGCGAAGCCGCCACCCTTGAGCGCCACCGTGCCGGTCGCGGTCGGCGTGATCACCATGGTCATGGTGGCCAGCGGCATCGGGCTGCCCTCTGAGATCGTCGCGAACGGCGTGGACGTCTGCCCCACCGTCACCGGCGTCGCGGGCACCGGGGTGCCGCTCGGGCTGATCGTGCCCACGGCCACCACGGTGCTGCTCGGCGTGATCTCCGAGGGCGCCGGGAGCCGGCTCTCGGTGGCGGTCGGCTGCGCGATGTCCCACGTCACGGTGACCGCCCCACTGGGCGTGGCGGCGGCCGGGGTGCGCAGCTCCATGCGGAAGGGCACGTTCGTGGCCGTCTGGTTCCCCGTCGCCGTACAGCTGTAGACCACATCGACCGGGGCGGCCAGCGCGGCCACCACCGGCAGTCCACCGAAGATCCCTGCACCGAGGACGGCCATGGCGGATGTCTTGAGGGCGAGGCGGCGCCGCGCCTTGGACGTCAGCACTTCCATCTCCAATTCAGCGCAGGTTGGCGGGAGTGTGCCAGTTTTCCAATTCTTGGTCTCGGCTAGGTGAAGATCTTACGAACTCTACCTGTCAACTTCCCGTAAACCGTCAAACCGGTTGCTCCCGGGTCAGACCTTCTTCTTCGAGAGCGTGGCGTACACGACGATGTTGTCCTTGTAGCTGTGCGCTCCCTTGTTGTAGACGCCGCCGCAGGTGATCAGCCGGAGCTGCGCGCCCTCGGTGTTGCCGTAGACGCGCTTCGTCGGGAACGTCGTCTTGCTGACCTGCTCGATCCCGCTCACCGTGTAGCGGGCGATCTTGCCGTCCGACCGGTACACGTAGATGTTGTCGCCCTTCACCAGCTCCGAGAGCCGGGCGAAGACGGCGGGACCCTTGCGGGTGCTGACGTGCCCGTTGATGATCGTCGGGCCGTTCTCGCCCGGGAGCGGGGAGAAGCGGTACCAGCCGGTCTGGTTCGGCTTGCTCAGCGACGGGGTGCCCAGGTTGCCCTTGATGTCCACCGTGACCTGGCCGACCGGCGCGTTCACCTTGATCTTCGGGATCTTGATCCGCGACGGCTTCGCCTTGGTCTTGGCCTTCGTGGTCTTGGCCGCCGGGATCGGAGCCACGGTCGGCACGGCGGCCAGCGGCGGCGGCGCGTCGATACGGGCCGGGGTCAGGCCGCTCTTGCCGCCGGGGCCGACGGTCGGCGGCAGGACGAACGCGCCCGCGTTCTCGATCTGCACCGTGGACGGCTGGCCCGCCGCCAGGGGGCCGCCGGGGCCGGAGCCGTCGTCCACCGTGGGCGCCAGCGAGAGCAGGCCCACCATGACGGCGCCCACCCCGGCCAGCGAGCCCGCGATCAGCAGGCCCGGCATCGCCTTGTCGAGAGTCGACTTCTGCTTCTGCTCGCTCATCACTTCACACCTCCGGCGTGCGCGGCGCGGCGACGCCACAGCACCAGGCCGCCCGCGGCGCTGCCCATGATCATCGCGGAACCGCCCGCGATCAACGTGTACGCCCCGGAGTCCATCGGCGGATCCGGCGCCTCACCGGTGTTCACCCCGCCCTTGGGCGTCTTGACCACCTGCGGCCTGACGTACTTGGTCACGGTCGGGGTGGCCGAGGTCGAGGTGGTGGGGGTGGTGGTGCTGGTGCCGCCGGGTCCGACGATCACGATCCCCGGGTGGGTGTACTGCGAACTCGGCGACGGAGAGTTCGTGCCCGTCGCCGTGTTCGTCGGGGTGCCGGTGCTGGTGTTGGTCGCCGGCGGGCTGGTCGGCGGAGTGATCGTGGGGGAGTTCGTCGGGTCGCTGGTCGTGGGCGGCGGGCTGGTCGGGGCGTCGTGGCCCTTGACGGTGATCTCGACCACGTCCGGCGCGCTGGTCACCACGCAGTTGGCCCGGTGCAGCGTCGGCGGCTCGATCATGGCGCCGGTGTGCACCTTGAACGCGTCCAGGTGGATGGGCTGGTTGTCCAGGTTGCGGATGATGACGGTGTGCTTGCCGTACGGCAGGTCCACCCGCTTCCACAGGGAGACGTTGCCGTTGATGGCGTTCGTCGGCTGGCCGCTCTCGGTCTTGGTGGGGTCGACGACGCCGGTGGTGTCGTCGTCCACGCGCACCCGCACCTTGCTGACGCCCGGCATCCGGCGGCCGATGTACTCGAAGCCGGTGCCGAGGAAGTCGATCCTGGCCGTGGAGTCCACCTGGGGGCTGGTGTGCACGTCGCGCAGGTGGTCGCCGTACTCGACCGGGGTGGCCGGGTCGTGGACCCAGGGGCCCTGGTACTTGATGCGGTTGAGCTCGTCGTTGTTGATCGTGACCACGCCGGCCGGCGGGATGAAGTCCACGGTCATGCCCTGCGGCCGGAGCTGGATCACGCCCTCCTCGGTGAGGTGGGCGGAGGAGCTGAGGCCGGCCGGCGTCTCCAGCCGGACGTTGGGCTGCAGCGCGGACTGCTCCTGGGTGCCGTGCGCCTCCAGGACGCCGTTCCAGGCACCGTCCAGCTTCATGTTGGCGACGATGCTGGTGAGGGCGCCGGCCTCGAAGTAGTCCGGGGAGAGGAATCTGCGGGTGTTGGTGTATTCGAGGGTCCAGGAGAGGTTCATCGCGCTGCCGACCTCGACCACGGTGGGGATGTTCACCCGCGCCTTGATCGTCACCGGGTTGTTCCCGGCGATGCCGCCGGTGCAGCTGTAGTTGACGACGAGATTGAACGACTCCGCCTCGGCGGGCGTCATGACTAACGCCGCCGACGCGGCCATGCCCACCCCTGCGGCGATCAACGCCTTGCGCCACCGACTCACGGGAGACTCCGATCACCCACAAATAGACCGAGGGTAGATCCTAGAGTCGCGAAGACCGACAACACATACGGAATGCCCCATCTTCCGTCACTTGTGATGAAGCCGTGTCCAGTAACAGAATCCCGTTCTGGAGGTGGCGTATGGAGAGAGATCTTTTCGACGAGGAGCACCTGCTCTTCCGTGAGACGGTGCGCGAGTTCATGACCCGCGAGGTGGTGCCGCATCACGCGCAGTGGGAGAAGGAGGGCATCGTCCCGCGCGAGGTCTGGAAACAGGCCGGCGAGCTGGGGATGTTCGGGTTCTCGGTGCCCGAGGAGTACGGCGGCGCGGGCGTCAAGGACTTCCGCTACAACGCGGTGATCGTCGAGGAGATCATCCGGCACGGCGCGTCCGGCCTCGGGTTCTCGCTGCACAACGACGTCATGGCCCCGTACGTCGTGGACCTCACGAACGACGAGCAGAAGCAGCGCTGGCTGCCCGGCTTCGTGAGCGGCGAGCTGATCACCGCGATCGCGATGAGCGAGCCCGGCGCGGGCAGCGACCTGCAGGGCATCAGGACGACCGCGGTCCGCGAGGGCGACCACTACGTCATCAACGGCCAGAAGACCTTCATCACCAACGGCATCAACGCCGACCTGGTGGTCGTGGTCACCAAGACCGATCCGGCGGCCAGGGCCAGGGGCACGACGCTGATCGTCGTCGAGCGGGGCACGGAGGGCTTCCAGCGCGGGCGCAACCTGGACAAGGTCGGCATGAAGGCCCAGGACACCGCCGAGCTGTTCTTCGAGAACGTCCGGGTCCCCGTCGCCAACCGCCTCGGCCCGAACGACGGCGAGGGCTTCTTCCAGCTCATGCACAACCTGCCCCAGGAGCGCCTGTCGATCGCCGTGGCGGCCGTGGCCTCGGCGGAGTCGGTGCTGGAGCAGACCATCGAGTACTGCAGGTCCCGCCAGGCCTTCGGCCGCAACATCGGCTCGTTCCAGAACACCAGGTTCGTCCTGGCCGAGCTGGCGACCGAGACCGACATCGCCCGCACCTACGTCGACAGGTGCATCCTCGCGCTCAACGCCGGCAAGCTGACGGCGGTGGACGCGGCCAAGGCCAAGTGGTGGACCACCGAGCTGCAGAACAAGGTCATCGACCGCTGCCTCCAGCTCCACGGCGGCTACGGCTACATGACGGAGTACCCGGTGGCGAGGGCCTGGCTGGACAGCCGGGTGCAGACGATCTACGGCGGCACCACCGAGATCATGAAGGAGATCATCGGCCGGTCCTTCGATTTCTGACCGGAAACCCGCGGGGCCGCGCGCGGCCCGGCCCCGCGCCGCATACTGGACAGCATGGAATCCGGCGGCCTGATCCTCCTGGTCTTCCTGGCGTTGCTGTTCGCCTGGCTGCTCAACCGGGTGCGCCGGGCCTTCCGCCTGGGAGCCGTGGGTTACGCGGGCGTGATGATCGTGTTCATCATCGCCATGCTGCTCGTCTGGGGCCAGACGAAGGTCTAGCGCATCCCTTCCACGAACCGGCTGAGCAGCCGGGCGAACTCCGCCCGCTCGGCCGCCGTCCACGTCCGCGTGACCGCAGCGAAGCTCTCCTGCCTGCTCTCGTGCGCGCGGGCCAGCGCGTCCCGCCCGGCGTCGGTCAGCACCAGGTGCGAGCGCCGGCCGTCGGCCTGGTCGGCCTCGCGCCGCACCAGGCCGCCCGTCACGGCGGCGGCCACCAGCCGGCTCGCCCGCGGCTGGTCCACGCCCAGCGCCTCGGCCACCCCGGTCACCGTGACCGGCTCGCGGGCGCCCTCGATGACGTCGAGGACGTCGTGCTCGGGGCCCGCCCCGTCGGCCGCGGCGAGAGCGCGCCGCCGCTGCCTGCGCCTGATGGCGACCATCGCGCGTTCGATGGCGGCGATGTCCTGGTCCTCGTGCATATGGTGGCGATGCTACCCCGGCAGAACCGGCTGGATCGCGTCCAGGATCACCCGCGCGACCAGCGCGGGATCGTCGCTCATCGGGACGTGACCGCACCCGTTCAGCAGCTTGACCCGCTGCCCCGACCACCGCGCGGCGCGGACCGCCTGCCTGCGCAGCAGCAGCCGGTCGTGCTCGCCCCAGGCGATCGTGATCGGCGACTTGGGCGGCGCGGGCGGCATGAGCCCCTCGAAGGAGGCGAGCGTCTCGTCGAAGCCGGGCGCGGCGGCCAGCGCCTGCGTGGCCGCGATCAGCGCCGTGGGCTCCATCCTCGCGGGATGCGCGACCAGCACCCCGGCGGACACGGCCCGCGAGGCGGGCTCCTCCGCCATGCGGACAGCCTGCTCGGGCGGCAGAGCGCGGGCGGTGGCGCGGAGCGCGCGCAGCACCGTGCGGGCGTACAGGAACTCGGAACGGGTCCAGAAACCGGCCGGCGACAGCGCCACGGCCGAGCTGACGACGCCGCGGGCGGCCAGTTCGAGCGCGAGGTAGCCGCCGAGCGAGTTGCCCGCGACGGCGGGCTCGCGGATGCCGAGCATCGCGCAGAACGACTCGACCGCGTCCGCAAGCGACTCCGGTGTGTACGGGGTGCCCGCCGGCAGCCCCGGCGAGTCGCCGAAACCGGGCAGGTCCACGGCGAAGACCGTACGCGCGGCGGCGAGCCGGTCCAGCACCGGCAGCCAGGCCTGCCAGTGGTGCCCGATGCCGTGGATGAGGATCAGCGGCGCGCCGGTGCCCCGCCGTTCGAAGGCCAGGTCCATCCGGCCAGTAGACCACTCACCTGCCGCGGGTGGGAATCTCGAACCAGACGGCTTTGCCTTCCTTGGTAGGACGCGAGCCCCAACGCCGGGCAAGCTGGTCCACGAGGTAAAGGCCGCGCCCGCCCTCGTCGTTCTCGCCCGCGCTGCGGATCCGCGGCAGACGCAGGTCCTGGTCGAACACCTCGACCCAGACCGCCTCCTCGCCCCGGCGCAGCCGGAGCGTGAACTCCTTGTCGCCGATCGCCTCGTCCTCGAAGCCGGGCATGTCCCAGGACTCCTCGAACGGCAGCGGCGGCCCGTCCACGGACAGCTCCCTGCGCGGCACGGTGGCGGTGGAGGCGTGCAGGACGACGTTGGTGACGACTTCGGAGACCAGCAGACAGGCCAGCTCGGCCCGCTCCTCGGGCACGTTCCAGCCGGAGAAGGCCTCGGCGGCCATCCGCCGCGCCTCGCCGACCATGATCGGCTGCGCCGGGAACGTGCGCTCCTCGACGTCGAGATCGACGTCGCTGGAGCGGACCACCAGGATCGCCATGTCGTCGTCGATCTCGCCGGGCACCGCGACCGTGGCGGTCTCGGCGATGCGCTCGACGTCGGCGTCGGACAGCTTGGACAGCTTCTCGCAGAGCACGCCCAGCGTCTCGGAGTCGCTCGGCGGGTGGCCGTCGCGGCCGGGCCGCCGGTCGACCAGGCCGTCGGTGTAGAGCAGCAGCGCCGCACCCGGCGGGAGGGCGCGCGTCTCCTCCTTGTAGACCAGGTCGGCGTGCAGGCCCTTGGCGCGGACGCCGAGCGGCTGGCCGACCTCCTCGATGTCGAGCTCCACGCACTGGCCGTCGACCAGCAGCAGCGGCGGGGCGTGCCCGGCGTTGGCGAAGGACAGCTGCCGCGACCAGGCGTCGTAGACGAGGTACTGGCAGGTCACGATGGGCGGGATGCTGATGTCGGCGCCGTTGTCGTCCTGCTCGGGCGTGGCGATGATGCGGGTCCACTCGTCGAGCCTGGCGAGGATGTCGGCGGGCGACTTGTCGTCCTGCGCGAAGGCCCGCAGGGCGGCCCTGAGCTGGCCCATGACGGCCGCCGCCTTGGCGCCCCGGCCCTCGACGTCGCCGATGACGATGCCGACCCGGCCGGCCGACAACGGGATCACGTCGTACCAGTCGCCGCCGACCTGGGTCTGGATGCCCTGCCCGTGGGAGGCCAGCGGAGCCGCCGGGTAGTAGCGCACCGCGATCTGCAGGCCGTCGAGACGGGGCAGCGCGCCGCGCGGCAGCAGGTATTTCTGGAACGACTCGGCGGTGTGTCGCTCCTCCTCGAACAGCAGCGCGTTGTCGATCGCGACCGCGACCCGGGTGGCGATGGCTCCGACGAAGTCACGGTCGAAGGCGTCGTAGTGAGGGCTGCGGCGGTCGGTGAGGTTGGACAGGCCGAGGTACATCAGGCCCAGGGTCTCGCCGCGCACCAGCAGCGGGGCGACGATGGCCGAGGTCATGCCGATCTCGCCGCACAGGCGGGCGCTGCCCTCGCTGGGCGAGGGGAAGCTGCTGGTGGCGAAGTCCTCGACGAGGATGGTCTCCTGGCGGCGCAGCGCGGTGTCGGCGTAGTGGCCGATGGGGTAGCGAATCTCCGCGCCCACCGGCTTCCACGTGCCCGACGGCGGGGTCCACCCCTGCACGTGCTGCGCGACCCGCCGGACGAGGCGGTCGCCCTCCATCAGCTCGATGAAGCAGTGGTCGGCGAACTGCGGGACGAGCATCTCGGCGACCCGCTTGAGCGTCTCCTCGACGTAGAGGGAGCCGGCCAGCCGCTCGCCGATGCGCTCCAGCAGGCCGAAGCGGTCCTTCTCGCGCTCGTTGCTGCGCAGGGCCTCGCGGGCGGTGATCACGATGCCGGTGACGGCTCCGGAGGTGTGGCGCAGCGGCACGGCCTGGGCGCGGACGTAGACGATGGTGCCGTCGCCGCGCTTGACGTCGAAGGTGCCCTCCCACACCCCGCCCTTGAGCACGTGCTTGGCCAGCTCGATCGCCTGCGGGTGGTCCTTCTCCATGATCCCGAGGGACAGGACGGAGGTGTCCCGCGGCGCCGCGGGACCCGGCCGGCCGAAGAGCTTCTCGGCGAAGGGGTTCCAGTAGAGGAGATTGCTGAAACGGTCGGTGACGATCACCGCCATCTCGGCATGGTCGAGAACGGACCCGGCGGCGAGATGATCAACCCCGTCCTGTGACAGATCCCCCCAACGCTTCATCCGAAGACCACTCCTCGGGGTGGCGAGCATGCACAGCGAACCACGAGCGCTCCTGCAACAGTCTTGGTCTGGGGAGAGTGGAGGGCCTCCCAGAAGGGATTCAACCAAGCCGCTGCGCGCACGTCAGCGCTTGGAGACAAAAACGTGCGCGGCAACATCACGCGGAAGCTCCGCGGGATTGTCGTTCGCGTCACCGTCACCTGTCACCCGCACACCGTCGTCGCTCGCCGCGAGCGTCACCTCGCGTCCGGGTTGTATCCCAACTTGCTTGAGTTTAAGCATCACAGCGGGATCACTTTGCACTTGTTCGCTAATTCGCCGCACCACCACGGGCACGCTCATGGGGCCCACCGCGATGTCGCACATCGACGTGAGCCCGTCGGGAGCGGCCTCGGCCGGCTCCTTGGCTCCGAGCTCCGCCAGACCGGGGATGGGATTGCCGTGCGGGCACACGGTGGGGTTGTCGAGCAGGGTCACCAGCCGGGCCTCCACCGACTCCGACATCACGTGCTCCCAGCGGCACGCCTCGACGTGGACCTCTTCCCACGGCAGGCCGATGACCTGGGTGAGCAGGCATTCGGCGAGGCGGTGCTTGCGCATCACGCGGGTGGCGAGCTGGCGGCCCAGGTCGGTCATCGCGAGGTGGCGGTCGCCCTCGACCCGGACGAGGCCGTCGCGCTCCATGCGGGCGACGGTCTGGCTCACGGTGGGGCCGCTCTGCTGCAGGCGCTCGGCGATGCGGGCACGCAGCGGGACGATGCCCTCCTCCTCGAGCTCGTAAATCGTGCGGAGGTACATCTCCGTCGTGTCGATCAGGCCGTGTGCGGTCAAGGCAGTCCTCCCAACTGAATGTTACGTCGGTCGTGGCGGGGACTGAGCCCGTCCGCCTCGGGCACGTAGGTCACGCAGGGAACCCTATTGGGAGAACGACCGACGATGGTCAAGGACGGCAACAACGACGCGACGGACTTCCTTCCCGACCGGCTCGACCTCGCCTCTCTGCGCGCGGCGGCGGCCCGCTGCGAGGGCTGCGATCTCTATCGCGACGCCACGCAGACGGTGTTCGGCGAGGGCCCGGAAAAGGCCACCTTCATGCTCGTGGGCGAGCAGCCGGGAGACCAGGAGGACCGGCAGGGGCATCCGTTCGTGGGCCCGGCGGGCCGCGTACTGGACAGAGGGCTGGAGGAGGCGGGGATCGCGCGCGACGACGTGTACGTGACCAACGCCGTCAAGCACTTCTCCTGGGTGCCGCGCGGCAAGCGGCGCATCCACCAGAAGCCGACGGCCGGCGAGATCACCGCCTGCCGGCCGTGGCTGGAGGCCGAGCTGGCCGCCGTGGAGCCGCGCGTGGTCGTGGTGCTCGGCGCGACGGCGGCGCGCTCGCTGCTCGGTGCCGCGTTCAGGGTGACGCGGCACCGGGGGGAGGTGGTGCCGCTCGGCGACCGCCTGGCGGTGGCGACGATCCACCCGTCCGCCGTGCTGCGCGCCCCCGACCGGGAGGCCGCGTACGCGGGCTTCCTTTCCGACCTCCGCGCGGCGGCGGGCGTCGCCTAGCCCGCCCGCTCGGCCACCAGGTCGGCGCGGTAGTTGCGGAAGCCCGCGACCGACAGCCCGACGACGAGCACCACGGCCGCGCAGGCGAGGCCGCCGCCCACCCAGGCGCCGCTCAGCCCGAGCATCGTGGCGGTCGCGCCGGCCCGCAGGTCGCCGAGGCGCGGCCCGCCGGCCACGACCACCATGAACGCGCCCTGCATCCGCCCGCGCATCTCGTCCGGCGCGTAGAGCTGGAGGATCGACTGCCGCCACACCGACGAGATCACGTCGGCCACGCCGCCGACGGCCATGAACGTCACCACCAGCCACAGGTTCCCCGTCATCCCGGCGGCGGCGACGGCGAGCCCCCACACGGCGATGACGACGACCAGCGCGACGCCCTGCCGCCGTACCCGGCCGACCCAGCCGGAGAACAGCGCGCCGACGACGGAGCCGATGGCCATGGCGGCGTTGAGCCAGCCGAGCGCGAGCGCCGAGCCGCCGAACCACAGGTCGGCCGCCTCGGGGAAGAGCGCCCTGGGCAGGGCGAAGACCATGGCGATGATGTCCACGACGAACGACATGAGCAGCACGGGGCTGCGCATGATGAAGGCGAGCCCCTCCAGCACGGCCCGCGCGCCCGGCCGGGTCACCTCGCCCAGCGGGGGCAGCGCGGGCAGCTTGAACGCCGCGTAGAGGCCGGCGGTGAACAGCAGGGCGTCCACGGCGTAGGCGGCCGCGTACCCGCCGCCCACGAGCAGCAGGCCGCCGACCATCGGCCCGATCACCGCGCCGATGCTGTAGACCAGCGAGTTGAGCGCGTTGGCCGCGGGGACCAGCTCCGGCCGCAGGATGCGGGGGATGATCGCGCCCCGGGTCGGCCCGGTGATGGCGAACCCGGTGGCGTTCACCGCGACCGCGGCGAAGATCACGTAGACGTTGTCGAGCCCGATCAGCGCCTGGATGAGGATGAACAGCGTCGCCGTCCAGGCCACGGCCGATCCGGCGAGCAGCAGCTTGCGCCGGTCGACGGCGTCGGCCACGGCCCCGCCCCACAGCCCGAAGACCACGAGCGGGACCAGGTTGGCCAGGCCGAGCAGCCCGACCCAGAACGAGGACCCGGTGATGTCGTAGACCTGCTTGCCGACCGCGACGACGGTGACCCCAACCCCTACGTGCGAGACCGCCTGGCCGAGCCAGATCCGCCGGTAGGCGGGCACGCCGAGCGGCCGGGTGTCCACGAGATGACGCTTGATCAAGTCCCCGAATGCCACTTAACGAACATTAAGGTGCAAGTCTCTCCAGAACCCATCCGGGTGGTGTCCGCCGGTAGCGGAGCCGGTCGTGCATCCGGTCGAGCTGCCCCTGCCAGAACTCCATCTCCACGGGATGGACACGGAACCCGCCCCAGAACTCGGGCACCGGCGGCTCCTCCGGCCAGCGCGCCGCCAGCTTCTCGTAGCGGGCGTCCAGTTCCTCCCTGGAGCGCACGACGGCCGACTGCCGCGACGCCCACGCGCCGATGCGGGAGCCGTACGGGCGGGAGTTGAAGTATTCGGCGGACTCCTCGTGGGAGATGCGGCTCACGGTGCCGTCCACGCGGACCTGGCGGCGGATCGCGTGCCAGGGGAACAGCAGGGACGCGCGGGCGTTCTCGGCCAGGTCGCGGCCCTTGCGGGACTCGTAGTTCGTGTAGAAGACGAAGCCGCGCTCGTCGTAGCCCTTGAGCAGGACGATGCGGGCGCTCGGCCGGCCGCCCGCCGAGGCGGTGGCGAGCACCATGGCGTTGGGCTCCGGGATCCCGGCGTCTGTGGCCTCCTGGAACCAGAGAGTGAACTGGGCGATCGGGTCGGCCGCGAGATCGGCTTCGAGCAGCGGCTCGCCCTCGTACGTGCGTCGGAGCCCCGCCAGAGAGGGCGGGCGCGGGGTGGCATCCACGAGACGGTATTGTTGCGCGCTCATGTGGTAGATCCCACTACACCGCTCCCCACCAGCGGCTTTGGCGCTTCGGCGGGTCCGGAGACGGAGCACGAGCTGTGAGGGGGTTAAATTGACCCGCCGGTATCTCGACATCAAGGCTTTGCATTGCCGGAACATGGCAGAAAGGGAGGCGGCCGAGTATGTCCGACTTCAAACCCGGGCTCGAAGGCGTCGTAGCTTTCGAGACCGAGATCGCGGAACCGGACAAAGAAGGGGGCGCCCTTCGATACCGGGGCGTCGACATCGAAGAGCTGGTCGGCCGTGTCCCCTTCGGGCACGTTTGGGGCCTGCTGGTCGACAACACGTTCCAGCCGGGTCTGCCCCCGGCGGAGCCGTTCCCCATCCCTGTCCACTCCGGTGACATCCGCGTAGACGTGCAGAGCGCGCTGGCCATGCTGGCTCCGGCCTATGGCTTCAAGCCGCTGCTCGACATCAGCGACGACGAGGCCCGCGACCAGCTCGCCCGCGCGTCGGTCATGGCCCTGTCGTTCGTGGCGCAATCCGCCCGTGGTCTCGGCCTGCCGATGGTTCCCGAGAGCAAGGTCGACCAGGCCACCAGCATCGTCGAGCGTTTCATGATCCGCTGGCGCGGCGAACCCGACCCCAAGCATGTCAGGGCCATCGACGCCTACTGGACCTCCGCGGCCGAGCACGGCATGAACGCCTCCACGTTCACCGCCCGCGTCATCGCCTCCACCGGCGCCGACGTGGCCGCCGCGCTCTCCGGCGCCGTGGGCGCCATGTCGGGCCCGCTGCACGGCGGCGCCCCGGCCCGCGTGCTGCACATGATCGAGGGCGTCGAGCAGCTCGGCGACGCCAAGAAGTACGTGCAGAGCGAGCTCGACAAGGGCAACAGGCTCATGGGCTTCGGCCACCGCGTCTACCGCGCGGAGGACCCCCGGGCCCGCGTGCTGCGCCGCACCGCCAAGGAGCTCGACGCCCCTCGGTACGAGGTCGCCGCGGCGCTGGAGCAGGCCGCGCTGGAGGAGCTGCACGCCCGCAAGCCCGACCGGGTGCTCGCGACGAACGTGGAGTACTGGGCGGCCGTGGTGCTCGACTTCGCCGAGGTTCCCTCCAACATGTTCACCTCGATGTTCACCTGCGCCCGCACGGCCGGCTGGGCGGCGCACATCCTTGAGCAGAAGCGCACGGGCAGGCTGGTCCGCCCCAGCGCGAACTACGTCGGCCCGTCCTCGCGCCCGCTGAGCGACGTGCCGGGCGCCGACGAGGTCGTCGGCAAGATCTGACACCCCCTTTCCGGACCAGAGTCCGGTGACGGAACGGACGGCCGCCGCGTGGCTCGCACCCGCGCGGCGGCCTTCCCATGCCCGCCTGCCCCCGCCCTCCGGCAGGGCCACTGACCTGGGCACATAGCAGCAAAACGCGTCAATCTCAGATGTCGGACCCCGTGCGAGCCACCCGGCTCCGGTCGGTAGGCTCCATCATGTGGCTGACATCGTGATTCCCGCTGACATCAAGCCCGCCGACGGCCGCTTCGGCTGCGGGCCCTCGAAGGTTCGCCCCGAGCAACTGGCCGCGCTCGCCGCCTCCGGGGCGGAGCTCATGGGCACCTCGCACCGCCAGAAGCCGGTCAAGAACCTGGTCGGCCGCGTACGCTCCGGCCTCGCCGACCTGTTCTCGCTGCCCGAGGGCTACCAGGTGGTCCTGGGCAACGGCGGCACCACCGCGTTCTGGGACATCGCCGCCTTCGGGCTGGTGCGCGAGAAGTCGCAGCACCTGTCCTTCGGCGAGTTCTCCTCGAAGTTCGCCGCCGTCACCAAGAAGGCGCCGTGGCTGGCCGAGCCGAGCGTCATCAAGTCCGACGTCGGCACCCACCCCAGGGCGGTCGCCGAGGACGGCGTCGACGTCTACGCGCTCACCCACAACGAGACCTCGACCGGCGTCGCCATGCCGATCGAGCGGGTCGGCGGCGACGACGCCCTGGTGCTCGTGGACGCCACCTCCGGCGCGGGCGGCCTGCCGGTCGACGTCGCCGAGACCGACGTCTACTACTTCGCGCCGCAGAAGAGCTTCGCCTCCGACGGCGGCCTGTGGATCGCGCTCATGTCGCCGCGCGCCCTCGCCCGCGTCGAGGAGATCGCCGCGACCGACCGCTACGTGCCCGAGTTCTTCAGCCTGCCGATCGCGATCGACAACTCCGGCAAGGACCAGACCTACAACACCCCGGCCGTGGCCACGCTCTTCCTGCTGGCCGACCAGCTCGACTGGATGAACGGCAACGGCGGCCTGGCCTGGACCACCGCCCGCACCGCCGACTCCAGCTCGCGCCTCTACACCTGGGCCGAGAAGTCGTCCTACGCCACGCCGTTCGCCGCGCCCGAGTTCCGCTCGCAGGTGGTCGGCACGATCGACTTCAGCGACGACGTGGACGCCGCCGCCGTGGCCAAGGTGCTGCGCGCCAACGGCATCGTCGACACCGAGCCCTACCGCAAGCTGGGCCGCAACCAGCTCCGCATCGCGATGTTCCCGGCCATCGACCCGGCGGACGTCGAGGCGCTCACGACCTGCGTCGACTACGTGGTCGAGCGCCTCTAGCCTTCGAACGGCGTGATCGGGCCTCACCTGCCGCAGGGCGGGTGAGGCCCGTCCCGTTCAGCGGCCCGGGGAGCGCGAGGCCGTAGCGGCTGCCCCTGGGCTCGGAGGCGCGAGGTGCCCCTACCGGTAGGCGGGGATCTCCTTCCTGCGGCGCAGCAGCCAGCCGGCCAGCACGCCGGCGATCAGCCCGCACAGGTGTCCCTGCCAGGAGATGCCCGGCTGGTTGGGCAGCAGGCCGGCCAGGATCCCCCAGTAGGCGATGCCGACGCCCACGGCGATGACGAGGTCGAGCAGGCGCCGGTCGAACAGCCCCCGGGCCATGATGTAGCCGAAGTAGCCGAAGACCAGCCCGCTCGCGCCCACCGTGATCACCATGGGGCTCATCAGCCAGGTGCCGAGCCCGCCCAACACGATGATGATCAGGGTGGCCAGGAAGAACTTGCGCAGGTCACGCAGCCCGGCCAGGAAACCCAGCACGAGCAGCGGCAGCGAGTTGGCCATGAGGTGGCCGAAGCCGCCGTGCAGGAACGGCGCGAAGAGGATGCCGACCAGTCCGTCGCTCTCCCAGCCGACGATGCCGAAGTTGCGATCCAGCGCGCCGTTGAGGAAGACGTCGACGACCTCGACGATCCACATGATCGCGAGCATGGCTGCCACGATGAGGAACGCGCTCAACGCGCCCGAGAGCAGCGACCCCGCGCCCCGCTTGACGGAGTCGAACCTCGAACCCGAATAGTCGCTCATGCGCTCTCCCGGTAGCTTGTTCCCTCTTTCTTTACCGTAAGCGGAACGAGCTATGCGCGCGTTAAGCCCCTCCCGTCCCTGAGCGGGGACGGGAGGGCCGGAACCAGGGCGTTACTCGCCCTTCCACTGGGGGGCGCGCTTCTCCGCGAACGCGGCGGCGCCCTCCATGGCGTCCTTCGAGCCGAACACCGGGTTGATGATCGCCCCCTGCTTCTTGAACATCTCCTCCAGCGACCAGTCCTGCGACTCGATGACGACCTTCTTGGTCGCGGCGAGGGCCAGCGGCGCGTTGGCGGCGACCCTGCGGGCCAGCTCCAGCGCGCCCTCAAGGGCCTTGCCCGGCTCGGCGATCCGGTTGACCAGGCCCAGCTCGTACAGGCGCGAGGCCGGGTAGTGGTCGCCGGTCAGCGCCATCTCCATGGCCACGTGGTACGGGATCCGCCGCGGCAGCCGCATGATGCCGCCCGCGCCCGCCACGAGGCCGCGCTTGGGCTCCGGCAGGCCGAAGGTGGACTCCGCGGAGGCGACGATGAGGTCGCAGGCCAGGGCCAGCTCGAAGCCGCCGGCGAGCGCGTAGCCCTCGACGGCCGCCACCAGCGGCTTCTTCGGCGGGGACTCGGTGAGGCCGCCGAAGCCGCGTCCCTCCACCACGGGGAGGTCGCCGGTCAGGAACCCCTTCAGGTCCATGCCGGCGCAGAACGTGCCGCCCGCGCCGGTCAGGACGTACGCGGAGATCTCGGGGCGGGCGTCGAGGCCGTCCAGGGCCTCCGCGATCCCGCGCGCCACCGCGCCGTTGACCGCGTTGCGGGCCTTGGGGCGGTTGATCGTGAGGATCGCGACGTTGCCGGACTCCTCGACGAGCACTTCGTCAGACACGAGAAAGACTCCCGGGGCTACTTGGGCTGGAAGCGGATGCCGCCGTCGAAGCGGATGACCTCACCGTTCATGTAGTCGTTCTCGACCAGCGAGCGCACCAGGTGCGCGAACTCGTCGGCCCGCCCCATGCGCTTGGGGAAGACGACCGGCGCGACGAGCTTGGCCTTGAACTCCTCGGAGTTGGGCGAGAAGCCGTAGATGGGGGTGTCGATGATGCCGGGGCAGATCGTGTTCACCCGGACGCCGATGGCGGCCAGGTCGCGCGCCGCGGGCAGGGTCATGCCCACGATGCCGCCCTTGGAGGCCGAGTACGCGAGCTGGCCGGTCTGGCCCTCCAGAGCGGCGACGGAGGCGGTGTTGACGACGACGCCGCGCTGGCCGTCGGCGTCGGCCGGCTCGGTCTTGGCGATGGCGGCCGCCGCCAGGCGCATGAGGTTGAACGTGCCGATCAGGTTGACCTCGATGACCTTGCGGTAGGTGGCCGGGTTGTGCGGGTTGCCATCGCGGTTGACCGTGCGCTCGGCCCAGCCGATGCCGGCGCTGTTGACCACCACGCGGAGGGGCTTGCCGGTGGCGACGGCGGCGTCCACGGCCGCCTGCACCTGCTCCTCGTCCGACACATCGGTCTTGGCGAAGACGCCGCCGATCTCGTCGGCCACCGACTTGCCGCGCTCTTCGTTGAGGTCGGCCACGACCACGGTGGCGCCGGCGCGGGCCAGCTCGCGGGCGGTCGCCTCGCCGAGGCCGCTGGCGCCGCCGGAGATGATTGCTGAGGATCCGTTCACGTCCATAACCCGGACCCTAACCCGAGAACCGAATGAAGTTCTACTTGGGGGTGGTTAAATCTCGCCCACGGCACTGTCCACGTCGGAGTAAACCTTGATCCGGCGGTCCAGGCCCGTGGTGCGCAGGATGCGCGCGACGGGGGCCTGCGGGGCCGCGAGCGACACCCCGCCGCCCTCTCCGGTGGCCAGGCGCCAGGCCTCGATCAGCACCGACAGCCCGCTGGAGTCCATGAACGACAGCTGCTGCAGGTCGAGCACGAGCTTCGCGCTGTCCTGCTTGATGGCGTCGCGTACTTCGTCCCGGAGGAACGGTGCGGTGAACAGGTCGAGCTCTCCCTCAACGGCCACCACCACGGCGTCTCCCAGGGCATGTCGCGCAAGCCGCAGCTTCATTTGGGCCCCTCCTCGATGAGCCACTGTACTTCGACATGCCCCTTTACCGGGCATGCACAGACCCAGAACAGCCGGATAAAACGGGCGAGTTGGGACAGCCCTGGTCACGCGGCCGGGATCGTGAACCCGTACGGGAGCTCCAGGCGGTGCTCGGCCAGCAGCTCCCTGTCGGCCAGGAGCTCGCGGGTGGGCCCGTCGGCGGCGATCACCCCTCCGGAGAGGATGAGCGAGCGCTCGCACAGCTCCAGCGCGTACGGCAGGTCGTGGGTGACCATGAGCACGGTCACGTCGAGCGAGCGCAGGATCTCGGCCAGCTCCCGGCGCGCGGCCGGGTCGAGGTTGGAGGAGGGCTCGTCGAGCACCAGGATCTCGGGCTGCATGGCGAGCACGGTGGCGACGGCCACCCGGCGCCGCTGGCCGAATGACAGGTGGTGCGGAGGCCGGTCGATCGCGTCCAGCATGCCCACCCGCTCCAGGGCCTCCGTCACGACCCGGTCCAGCTCCGCGCCGCGCAGTCCGGCGTTGGCCGGGCCGAAGGCCACGTCGTCGCGGACCGTGGGCATGAAGAGCTGGTCGTCGGGGTCCTGGAAGACCAGGCCGACGCGCTGCCTGACCTCCTTGAGCGTGTCCTTGCGCACCGGGGTGCCGGCCACGGTGACGGTGCCGTGGCCGGCGGCGAGTATGCCGTTGAGATGCATGACGAGGGTGGTCTTGCCGGCGCCGTTGGGGCCGAGGAGCGCCACCCGCTCGCCGCGGGCGATCGACAGGTCCACGCCGAACAGGGCCTGCGTGCCGTCCGGATAGGCGTAGGCGAGCCGCCTGACCTCCAGAGAGTTCAC
Organism: Nonomuraea sp. LP-02; assembly: GCF_036289125.1. Lineage (NCBI taxonomy): Bacteria > Bacillati > Actinomycetota > Actinomycetes > Streptosporangiales > Streptosporangiaceae > Nonomuraea > Nonomuraea sp. LP-02. The sequence goes on from NZ_JAXCLK010000001.1 coordinate 5,605,349, forward strand.
CCGAGCCCTGCCAGGGAGAGTCCCAGCACGGCGAGGGCTCCGGCGGGCAGGGCGAGCGCGGTGGCCCATTGGGTGGTTGATGCCGTCATATCTGCCATTATCGGCATCCGGCCGGTGTAGCCGCGGCTCAGCATGGCCAGGTGCACCCGCTCGCCCCGCTCGTACGAGCGGATGAACAGCGCCCCCGCCGAACGGGCGATCACCGGGATGTGCCGGGCGTTCCTGGCCTCGAACCCCCGCGACTCCCGCGCCACCCGCATCCTGCGCATCTCGTCGAGGATCACGTCCATGTAGCGCAGCATGAACATGGCGATCTGCACGAGCAGGTCCGGCAGCCGCAGCCGCTGCGCGCCGAGCAGGATCACCCGCGGCTCCGTGGTGGCGGCCAGCAGGATGGAGGCCACCACGCCGAGTGTGGCCTTGGCGAGGATGTTCCAGGCCGCCCAGAGCCCTTCCACGCTCAGCGAGAGGCCGAGCACGCTCACCCGCTCCCCCAGTCCGATGACCGGGATGAGCACCGCGAACAGCACGAACGGCACCTCGATCACCATCCGCCTGGCGATGTGCCCGGCCGGCACCCGGGCGGCCGCCGCGACCGCGCCGAGCAGCACGGCGTAGACGGCGAACGCCCAGAACCGCTCCCGCGGGGTGGCCACCACCACGATCGCGAACGCGAGGACCGCCAGCAGCTTGCACTGCGGCGGCAGCCGGTGCACGACGGAGTCGCCCGGCAGGTGGAGCCGGTGGTGGTGGCCCGAGCTCACGTCGTCACGCCCTGACGCCGTCGCGGTTCCTGGCGGCGAAGGCCACCGCTCCGGCGATGAGCAGCACCAGCCCGACGCCGATGATCCCGGCGATGCCGACCGGGATCCCGCCGACCTCGCCGTAGTCGGCCAGCGCCCACCCGCCGAAGGCGTGCTCGCCGGCCTGCTCGCCGAAGCCCTGGTTCTCGGCCACGGCCTCCAGCCCGTCGGGGTCGGGCGAAGCGACGAACGACACGAGCCCGGCCAGCAGCAGCGTCACGCCGACGCCGCCGAGCAGGAACGGCTTGAGCCGCCCTCCCGCCGGGGCCGCCGCGGGCTCGGGCGCGCCGGAGCCCGCGACGGTCGTGCTCTCGCCGTCCGCGCCGCGCAGCACCAGCGGCTTGGCCAGGCCGCGGGCGCCGTACACGAGGTCGGGCCGGACGGCCAGGACCGCGCCCACGGTGACCGCCGTGATGACGCCCTCGCCGATGCCGATGAGCAGGTGCACGCCGCCCATCGCGGCCGCGACCGCGCCGACCGAGATCGGCGCGGTGCCGCCGAGCCAGAACAGCAGCGTGAACACCAGCGCCGAGGCCGGTACGGAGACCAGCGCCGCCAGGAAGGCCGCCGCCGTCACCCCGCCCTTGCCCCGCGCGAAGCCGGTGACCACGCGGAAGACCGCCCATCCGGCGAGCACGGTGACCAGGCCCATGATCGTGACGTTGACGCCCAGCGCGGTCAGCCCGCCGTCGGCGAAGAACACGGCCTGGACGAGGAGGACCACGGCCATGCACAACACGCCGGTGTAGGGCCCGACGAGTATCGCGGCGAGCGCCCCTCCCAGCAGGTGCCCGCTGGTGCCGGCCGCGACGGGGAAGTTGAGCATCTGGACGGCGAAGATGAAGGCCGCGACCAGCCCGGCCATGGGTGCGGTGCGGTCGTCGAGCTCCCGCCGCGCTCCGCGCAGGCACACGGCGACCCCGGCCGCCGCCACGGCTCCGGCGGAAACCGACGTCGCCACATTGAAGAACCCATCAGGTACGTGCACGACCTTGCCTCCCAAAAAGGGGACGACCCGCCAAATGGGGACGAACAACCCCCTACTTTAGGACATGGTGTTGCACCTGCACATAGGTGGCAATTACTTGAGAATGCGCCTGGCGAGGTTCCTGGCCGACATCCGCCTGACCACCGCGCTCAGCCGTCCCTTGCCCGACGTCGCGTACGGCCGCACGCTGCGCAGCAGGGCGGCCCCCGGCCACCGGCGCGGCGCGGCGACCGCGTCCGCGTCGGCCTCGATCCTGAACCGCGCGGGCGGACCACCGAGATCGAGCTCCAGGTAGGCGTCCCAGGTGCCGGGCGCGAGCCGTCCGATCGCGGGCCGGGCCGTGAAAGCGCCGCCGGGCAGCGCCGTCACCGGCTCGGCCCGCTCGCGCCCGCTGCGCCGCTCGCGCCAGACGAGCTGCCGGACCGCCGCGGCGGACGGGGTGGACCCGGCGACGCTCACCTCGCCGTGCACCTGCAGCCGGTGCCCGAGCGACCAGCGGGTGCGCAGCAGCCGCACCTCGCCGGGCACGTCGACCACGTGCCCGCCGACGTCGATGCTCAGGTTGCCGTTGTCGCGGGTGAAATAAGGGAGCACCGCCATCTCGCCCACCAGCCTGGGCTCGGGGCGGGCGACGCCCTTGTCGCGCTCGGCGCCGAGGCGGCCGTGACGTACCACGCCCTCCAGCTCGACGGCGACCCGGAGATCCCAGATGCCGGAGTCGAGCGCCGCCACGTCGATCGGGGCGACGAACTCGCCGCCCTTGCGCCGGGCGGGCACGACCAGCTCGGCGTGCGGGTCGTAGCGCGAGCGCAGGACCAGGGTGACCCCGTCGTCCCTGCTGATGCCGTCGAGGCGGGCGGCTCCCGTCACCACCAGGCGGTCGCCGTCCCAGCGCAGCCCGGTCAGCCGGCGGCGTACGGTGGCGCTCTCGATGCGGGCCAGGCGCACCAGCCGGTCGATGTCGTCGAGCGCGCCCGCCCGCTGCCGGTCGATGCTGTTGAGCCGCTCGTGCACGCCCGGGGTGTACCACTCCTCGCACAGGGCGGCGACCTCGCGGGCGATGTCCTTGCGCCGGATGTCGTCGCTCTCCAGGAAGACCGAGCCGAGCTGGGCGAAGGCGTCGAGCCTGAAGTGCCGGCGCAGCAGGTGGTCGCGGAGCGCGCCGGGCGGGATGTGCCGGGCCATGAGCCGGATCGGCTCGCGGATCATGGCGAGCCACGCGAGCGGGTCGCGGCTGCCGGGCTGCTGCATGATGCTGCTGCCGTCGGGCCTGGACACCAGGTGGTAGCAGTCGTAGTCGGCGACCACGGAGATGGCCCGGGCGTGGCAGTAGGCATGGACGGTGAAGATGATGTCCTCGCCGACGAGCATGCCCTCGCCGAAGCGGATGCGGTGGCGCTCCAGCAGGTCCCTGCGGAACAGCTTGAAGCAGCTCAGGCTGTTGTAGACGGTGCTGTCGCCGAGGTCGGCGCGGTCGGCGTTGTGCTGGAACATCGACTGCGGCGCGCGGCGGCCGTGCCCGACGATCTTGCCGAGGACGATGTCGGAGCCGTTGCGGTCGCCCATGGCCACCATGCGTTCCAGCGCCTCGGGGCCGAGGTAGTCGTCGGCGTCGCAGAAGAACACGTAGCGGCCGGTGGCGTGCTCGATGCCGACGTTGCGCGGGCGGCCGGCGCCGCCGCCGCCCCTGATGTGCACGACGCGCACGCTGTCCCTGTGGTAGGCGGCGTAGAGGTCGAGCAGGCCGGCGCTGCCGTCGGTGGAGCCGTCGTCCACCACGACGATCTCCTTCTTCACCCGCTGCACCAGCACGGATGTGAGGCATCGGTCCAGGTAGTCGCGGCAGTTGTGTGCGGGGATGACGACACTGACGTCCACCGCGTCGTCGTTGCCAGTCGCCGGCATCGCTCCACCACTCCCGTGATCACTGTCAGTCGCGTTGTGGTCTCAGTATGTGACCAAGACGCGACCTCCGGGGGGCCGATCGGCTGTCTTCGTCTCCGGCTTTTTGCAGACAACGGATAATGGCCGCATTTCGCCGATAAGCACCGGCAGGGCCGCCAATTGCCGCATTACCTCGCTACCGAACGCGGCTCAGGAAAGAGGTTTTCCCTCCCGGTGGTAGAAACCTCTCCGGCGGGTGCACTGAGGTACTCCCATACGGACGGTGTGATCCACTCAGGGGGTACGCGCGTCTACAGTTAGGCAACCGTGACCGGGAGGTGGCAGGAAATGGGATCGGCCGTGCATGTCGCTGAGTTCATCGTCTCCTCGGCTCGGTTGACCGAGTTGCACGAATGCTCGGCGCTGCTCCGCCGGACGAGGAAGCGCGCCGAGGAGATCGTCGGCGAGGCCCGCGCGCTGCTGGCCGAGGCCGAGCTGAGCGGCGACGCCGAACGCGTCCTCGCCCTGCGCGCGGACGTGGAGCGGGCGCGGCAGTCGTACTGCAAGGTGCTGAACGCCTATGTGGTGATCTGCGGGCGCATCACCGAGGAGCGCCGGGCCATCGTGGAGGCGCAGTTCGCGCGAGATTCGCGGCACCAGGGCTTGTCAGGAGTCGCCTGACGGGCGTATCGTCAGGCCATGCCTGACTGGAAAGACAAACTCCGCTGCTCCTTCTGCCACAAGAGAAGCGCGGAAGTGAGCAAACTCATCGCAGGCCCCGGTGTACACATTTGCAACGAATGCGTAGACCTGTGCAACGCAATCCTGGAAAGCGAACGCACCACCGCTTCCCCGGAGCCCCGGCTTCCCGCCTGGGAATCCATGTCCGATCAGGAAATCCTCGACCATCTGCCGAAAATCGCCGCCGTACAGGCTCAGGTGGACGACAATCTGCACGACTGGGTCGCGCAACTCCGCGACCGGAACGTGAGCTGGGAACGCATCGGCGCCGCGCTCGGCATGACGCGGCAGTCGGCGTGGGAACGGTTCAGATCCGAGGGCCCGGTCGGTAATCCCGTGTGACCCTTGGGGCGTCTCATCGGCAGGGAGGCTGATGATGCGCGTCCTCGGCGGCCTCGCCGCGCCGGACCTCGACGAGCTCCGCCTGGAGCTGGTGCTGGTCCTCGCGCTGCACGAAGAGGCGGAACGGCTCGGCGCCCCGGCGCAGGAAGCCGGTTAGAAACGGGCTCCAGCTCCCCGTCCGCGCACGGGGAGCTGGAGCAGGGGGCCCTTGCCCCTGTCACTCCCCCGCGCGGCCCCGGGCGCGGAAGGCGGCCGTCTTGACGCGGTTCTGGCAGGCGGTGGAGCAGAACCTGCGGGCGCCGTTGCGCGAGACGTCCACGTAGACGCGGTCGCAGTGCGGCGCCGTGCACACCCCGAGCCGGTCGGCGAACTCGCTGCCGAGCACGATGGCGAGGCCCATCGCGCAGCTCGCCCCCCACTCGCCGGCCGTGGTGCCGCCGGGGCCGTGGAAGTGCAGGTGCCAGGGCTCGCCGTCGTGCCGTTCGAGCATCGGGCGGGCGTGAAACTCCTCCAGCAGCCCGTTGACCGTGATCGCGGCGGTGTCGACGTCATCGGCCGCGACGGCGGCGAAGACCGCGCGCAGGCGGGCGGCGACCGCGGCCAGCTCGCCACCCTCGGCGGCGCTCACCGCCCGGTGCGTCCGGTAGACGGTCCGCAGGGCATCGGTGGCCGCGACGCCGACCTCGGCGGGCCCCGGGTAGGGGCGTCCGCGCTGCTCGCCGGGGGTCAGGGCGTTCACCAACGCCACCGTCACCCGGACCACTCCATCGGTGTGACTGTTGAAGTCCAATTGACCGGTTACACCTTCGCGCTCTATGTTGTGACTGACGAAAGCATAAACGACAGTCACAAGGAGATGTCTGTGCTCACTCACGATGCCGCACGGGAGTGGATCGCGCGCTGGGACCGCCAGCAGGAGGGCTACCTGCCCGACCGCGAGGAGCGCTTCACCGCCCTGATCGACGCCCTCGAAGCCCTGGGCCGGCCCGATCCGCTGGTCATCGACCTGGGGTGCGGGCCGGGGTCGCTGTCGGCGCGGATCGTCGAGCGGCTGCCCGGGGCCAGGGTCGTGTCCGTGGACGCCGACCCGCTGCTGCTCGGGCTCGGCCGGGCGGCCTACCCGGGGCTCACGTTCGTCCCCGCCGACCTGCGCACGCCCGGCTGGAGCGACCTGCTCGGCCTCGACCGGCCCGCGGACGCCGCCGTCAGCACGACGGCGCTGCACTGGATCTCCGGCCCCGACCTGCTCAGGGTCTACACCGAGCTGGCCGGGGTGCTCCGCCCCGGCGGGCTGCTGCTCAACGGCGACCACCTGGACAGCGACGACGTCACGCCCGAGCTGGCCCGGCTGGAGCGCGCGCTGCACGAGCGCGAGGCCGAGCGGGTGTTCGGCGCCGAGCGGCCGGAGGACTGGCGCGCCTGGTGGGACGCCGTCAGCGCGGACCCGGCACTCGCCGAGCTCGACCGCGAACGGACCACGGCCGGGGCGGACCACCACGGCTCGGAGTCCCACCTGCTGTCGGAGCACGTCGAGGCGCTGCGGGCGGCCGGGTTCGCCGAGGTGGGCACGCTCTGGCAGCGCGGCAACAACCGGCTGCTCTGCGCCGTACGCGGGTGACCCCGCCGGGCGACACTCAGGTATGACAAGACTTCCTACTTCAGTCGGATGTTCTTGTCGGACTGGCTGGCCGATGATCGAGTCCCCCGACGATGGGAATCGTGATGCGAAGACCAGTCCTGATCCTCGCCCTCCTCCTGGGTCTCGCCGCGCCGCTCGCGCCGGCGACCGCGGCCGGCGCGACGGGCGCGGCGCCGGCCGTGCAATGGGCCCCCTGCGCGGAGAACGCCGCCGTCGAGTGCGGAACGCTGACCGTCCCGATCGATTGGAACAACCCGCGCGGCGGGACCTTCGAGCTGGCCCTCGCCCGGCGCAGGGCGAGCGACCCGGCCGCCCGCGTCGGCTCCCTGGTGATCAACCCCGGCGGCCCCGGCGGCTCCGGCGTGGACGCCGTGCTGCAGGACTGGCTCGGCTTCACCCCCGAGATCACCAGCCGGTTCGACGTGGTCGGCTTCGACCCGCGCGGCGTGGCCCGCAGCCACCCCATCACCTGCTCCCTGGAGCTCGCCGCCCAGACCCCCGACCCGACCGCGATGCGCGGCCAGGCTGACTGGAACGCGATGCTGGCCTTCAACCGGCGCTACGCCGACGACTGCCGCCGGCGTACCGGGCCGCTGTTCGACCACGTCCACACCGGTAACGTGATCCGCGACCTCGACGCCCTGCGCGCCGCGCTCGGCGACGACAAGCTGACCTACTACGGCGTCTCCTACGGCACGCTGATCGGCCAGCTCTACGCCGAGCGCTACCCCCGCCGGGTCCGCGCCCTCGCGCTCGACAGCAACATGGACCACAGCCTCGGCACCCAGGCGTTCCTGGACACCGAGTCGTGGACCGCGCAGGACTCCTTCGACGAGTTCGTGGCCTGGTGCGGCCGGACCGACACGTGCGCGCTGCACGGCAGGGACGTCCGCGCGCTCTGGCACGAGCTGCTGGCGAGGGCCGAGCGCGGCGAGCTGACCTTCCCCGGGCAGCCCGAGATCGTGCTGCGCAAGCTCGACCTCATCGGGATGGCCTTCAGCTCCTTCTACGGGCCGGTCTGGCAGCCGTTCGCCGAGTTGCTGGCGGCCATGGAGAGCGGCACGGGGACGGTGAGCCCCCTCCTCGCCCCGATGACCGCCAAGAAGGCCGCCGCCGAGGAGACCTTCAACGACGCGGGCTTCGTCTTCTGCCAGGACTACGCGCTGCCCGTACGCGACTTCCGCGAATGGGACCGGCTGCTGCGCAGGTCGGCGGCCATCGCCCCGGACATGCTGATCAGCAGCGCGGCGCATCCGCTGACGCTGAACTGCCTGGGCACGCGCACGCCGAACCCGCAGCACCGGCTCAAGGTGGACGGTTCGCCGACGCTGCTGGTCGGCAACGCCCTGCACGACCCCGCCACGCCCTACCCGTGGGCGGTCAACGCGGCGGCGCAGATCGGGCGGGAGGCCCGGCTGCTGACGTACGAAGGGTGGGGGCACGGCATCTACGGCCGCGGTGACTGCCCGACGGCCGCCTTCGACCGCTACCTGGTCTCCGGCGAGCTGCCGGCCAAGGGCGCCCGCTGCCCGGCGGTACCGCCCGCCGAGATGAGCGCCAGGAGCGCGCAGCGCCCGTACCCGGGTCCGCGGCCCGGCCTGCCCGGCTGGACGTACGCCCGCCGGTGACCTGCCCCTAGCTCCGGCCGCCCGCCTCGACGCGCTCGCGGAGTGCGTCGAGGCGGTTCATGGCCGGGGTGGCGGTGATGCCGTGCAGGACGACCGAGACCACCACGGTGAAGGCGGTCACCGCCCACAGCTCCTCCGCCGGCACGCCGAAGTCGGCGTGGCCCAGCGCGTACGCCAGGTAGAACAGCGACCCGATCCCCCGGATGCCGAAGAACGAGATGACCCCCCGCTCCCGTGGCCCGGCCGGGCCGCGGAGCTGGGAGAGCCAGCCGGCCAGCGGGCGGATGACCAGGAGCAGCAGCAGGCCGACGGCGGCGCCGCCCCAGGTGAGCGGGGCCAGGCCGCCGGCCGCAACAAAGCCGCCGAGCAGGAGCAGCAGCCAGGCGGTGAAGAGCCGTTCGAGCTGCTCGACGAAGCCGTGCAGGACGCTGTTGTAGCCGTGGCCGTGCTCGACCCGGCGGATGGCGCAGGCGGTGACGAACACGGCGATGAAGCCGTAGCCGCCGGCCAGCTCGGTCACGCCGTACGCGAGGAGGGTGGCGGCCAGTGCCACGAACCCGTCGCGGCGCTCGGCCAGGCGCAGCTCCTCCGCCGGCGAGTGGAAGGTCAGCCGGCCGATCAGGCGGCCGATGAGCAGGCCGCAGACCACGCCGGCGACGACCCGGTAGAGCACGTCGGTCAGCGCCCATGCGCCCAGCCAGCCCGTGCCGCCGGCGGTGGCGAGGGCGATGGCGGCGTACACGATGGGGAAGGCGAGGCCGTCGTTCAGCCCGGCCTCGGAGGTGAGGGCGAAGCGGACCTCGTCGTCGGCGTTCTCGGCGTCGACCGGCTCGCCGACGCTGACGTCGGAGGCGAGCACCGGGTCGGTCGGTGCGAGCACCGCCCCGAGCAGCAGCGCGGCGGCGAGCGGCCAGCCGAGTATGCCCGTCGCGGCGGCGGCCACCCCGGCGACGGTCAGCGGCATGGCCCAGCCGAGCAGCCGCCACGTGGTCGACCAGCTCCGTAACCCGACGGCCCGGTTCAGCGCCAGCCCGGCGCCCATGAGCGAGACCAGCACGCAGATCTCGGTGACGTGCTCGACGGCCGTCCGGTGGACGACGGGGTCGGGCTCGGGGAGCCCGATCGGCAGCAGGTACAGCGCCATGCCGGCGAGCAGGTACACCAGGGGAAGCGAGAGCGCCCGGCGGGCGAGCAGGCCGGGCAGGACGGCGGCGAGCAGCGCGGCGGCGCCGGCGAGGGCCAGGACAAGATCAGGGGAGGACATCAGCCAGGTCACTTCCCTGCCCGGCCGCCGACAGTCGTGCCGCCGCCGCGACCTTTTTATCCAACCTTGGGGTGACTGATCCTTCGCCGAAGACGCGGGCTGTGATGTCCTGACCAGCGGGGGAGGGGCGTGAAGACACGTTTGGGGCATTCGCTCCGCAGCCGGCTGGCACTGTACGCGGCCATCGTGATGCTGCTGCTGAACGTGGTGGTCAGCGCGTTCGTGGTGGAGGGCGTCCGGAACCAGGCCGCGGTCGCCCACGCGCACGAGACGTCGAACAGGGCCCTGTTCGTGCTCCTCCTGATCAAACGTGGCCGCCTCGGCGCGACCCTGCCGTCCAACGGCCTCGACGGCATCCAGGTGCTCGATCCGGCCGGCCGGCCGATCTCCTCGACCCCCAACCTGGCCGGGCAGCCCCGGCAGACGGACATCGTCCCACGCGGAACCATGGCCAGCGACGTCGCCGACGAGGTCTGCGACCTGCCCGCCTTCCCCGGCTCCTGCAAGACGGTGGCCGGGCTGACCGCCTTCCAGCCGGACGGCGACTACCACATCCTCGCCTTCTCCCCCGCCGTTCCCTGGTACGTCAGCCCGCGCCTGATCATCTTCCAGCTGTGCGTCACGGCGCTGCTGGTCGCGCTGTCCTATTTCGGGGTCTTCCACATCGTGGCCAAGACGCTCGCCCCGGTCAGCGCCATCACGAGGAGGCTGGCCGACATCACCGCGAGCGGCGACGGCCCGATGCGCCTGCCCGTCCCGCAGCACGACGACGAGATCAGGGACCTCGCCGTGACCGGCAACCACATGCTGGAGCGGCTGGAGAAGGCGAGGCACCAGCAGGAGCTCGCGATGGAGCGGCAGCGCAGGTTCGCCACCGACGCCTCACACGACCTGCGCAGCCCGATCACGGCCATGCGCACGCAGGTCGAGGACGCGCTGCTCCACCCCGAGGACACCGACTGGCCGGAGACCGGGCGGGAGGTGCTGACCAGCCTGGACCGGCTCCAGGCCATCGTCGGCGACCTGCTCACCCTCACCAAGCTGGACGCCGGCGCGCCCTCCAGCCGGGAGCCGGTGAACCTCGGCGAGCTGGTCGCCGCCGAGACCGCCCGGCCCCGCGCCAAGCAGGTGATCACCAGCCTGCAGCCGGGCGTCGTCGTCAGCGGCGACCCGCTCCAGCTCGGCCGCCTGCTCACCAATCTGCTGGACAACGCCGAACGGCACGCCGAGCGGCAGATCCTCGTCACCGTGCGGCAGCAGGACGGGGAGGCCGTGCTGGAGGTGCTGGACGACGGCGCCGGCATCGCGCCCGAGCACCGCGAGCTGGTCTTCCAGCGCTTCACCCGCCTGGACGCCTCCCGCAGCAGGGACGCGGGAGGCACCGGGCTCGGTCTGCCGATCGCCCGCGAGATCGCCCGCGCGCACGGCGGCACGCTGACGATCGAGGACTCCGACACGGGCGCCCGCTTCGTGCTGCGGCTGCCGGCCTTGGGCGGGCGCTGATCGCGAGAACGCGCTCTCTCAGGAACGCGACCATTTCTGGTTGGCGCCGCCGCCGCAGTCCCAGATCTGCAGGCGGGTGCCGTTGGCCGAGCTCACGTCGGTCGCGTCGAGGCACCTCCCTGACTGGGGGTTGACGATCTGGCCGTTGCCGGAGTTGTACGTCCACTTCTGGGCGCCGGTGCCGTTGCAGTCGTAGAGCTGCACCTTCGCGCCGTTGGCCGTGGAGCCGCTGGTGACGTCCATGCACTTGCCGAGCGCCCGCACCGAGCCGTCGGCGTTCCACGACCAGTTCTGGGCGCCTGTGCCGTTGCAGTCCCAGAGCTGTACGGCGGTGCCGTTGGCGGTGGCGGCCCCGGCCACGTCGACACACTTGCCGCCGATGCCGGTGATCCGGCCGCCGGTGCCGGTGTCGGTGGGCGGGGCGTAGACGCGGACGTAGTCGACGGTCATCGTCTGCGGGAACGTGGTGGTCCCGTCGGGGTAGCCGGGCCAGTTGCCGCCGACCGCGACGTTCAGGATCATGAAGAACGGGTGGTCGAAGACCCAGCGGTTGCCGCCGAGGTCGGCGGGGGTGCGCCGCTGGTACTCCACGCCGTCCACGTACCAGACGATCAGGTTGGGCGACCAGTCGACGGCGAAGGTGTGGAAGGCGTCGGCGAACGCGCCGCCGATCGTGTACCCCGCGCCGATGCCGCCCCCGCCGGAGTAGCCGGGGCCGTGGATGGTGCCGTGGACGGTGTTCGGCTCGCGGCCGATGTTCTCCATGATGTCGATCTCGCCGCTGTTGGGCCAGCCGACCGAGCCGATGTCGTTGCCCAGCATCCAGAAGGCCGGCCAGATGCCCTGGCCCCTGGGGATCTTCATGCGGGCCTCGAAGCGGCCGTAGGCGCGGGTGAAGGTGGCGGCGGTGAGCAGCCGGGCCGAGGTGTACTGGCAGGTGCCGTAGTGGCACTGGTAGCCGGCCGGGTTCTCGCGGCGGGCCGTGATCACCAGGTTGCCCGAGCCGTCGAGGGCGGCGTTGCGGGTGCTGTCGGTGTAGTACTGCTGCTCGTTGTTGCCCCAGCCGCCGCCGCCGATGTCGAAGCGCCATTTCGCGGCGTTCACGGCGCTGCCGGCGGCTCCGTCGAACTCGTCGGACCACACCAGCGGGCCGGGGGCGGGGGCGGCGCTCGCGGTGCCGGCCAGGGGCACGAGCAGGGCGAGCACCGAGACGAGCGCGGCGCCGACGGCGAGGAGCGTTCGGGGTGTTCGGGGGGTGCGGATCATTCGGGTTACCTCACGAATCCACGAGTCGTGATTTTACGGAAACCTTCCGACAACATCACCGGCCCTGTCAAGAGAGCGCTCTCTCATTTTCTCGCCCCCCGCGGAAACGGCTTCGCTTCGAAGTAGCAACCGTTAGGACATCTCGCCGAAATCAATGGTTCAGAGACTGGCGAATCCGCACACAAGTGGCAGGAGGGGCTGTTGTGGACATCGATCACAAGAGCATGGAGGCCGCGGGCAAGGCGATCCACGACGAGGGCGGCGACTTCACCCGGGCCGTCAGCCTGGACCGCTCGATGGTGGAGAACCTCAGGGTCTACCTCGGCGAGGACGAGGCGGCGCTGATCTTCCGCCGGGGCAAGGACGGCCACCCCGGCTACGACGCCGCACAGAAGGACCTGTTCACGGCCCTGGACAACCTCACCAAGTCGTACGAGGCCATCGGCGTGGCCGTCACCGCCATGAGCAAGAACGTCAAGACCGCCGACTGGGCGAGCATGGTCGACAAGAACGCCTTCGTGCACGACCTGGTGGAGTTCGGCAAGCAGCAGCCGAAGGCCATCCCCCTGCCCACCACACCGGTCGAGCGGGCCTGACGACCGGAGAGGGAGGGGACGGGCATGGCCCTGGGGCTCGGAGCCAAAGTCGCCTTGACCGGCATGGCCGGGGCCGGAGTCGCGGGCGTGCTGGCGCCCGAGGTGCTCTTCGGCATCTCGTACCTGGACGGCGACCCGAAGAAGATCCGCGAGCTGGCCGACACGCTGGACGAGATCGCCGACGACATCGACAAGCACTTCCGCGAGGCCAACGAGGCCGCCGAGAAGGTCTGGAAGACCAGCGAGGACCCGGCGGTCGACGAGTTCAAGAAGTTCTGGACCACCCAGTACGGCCCGGCCGTGCTCGCGGTCTCGCTCAAGCACCGGAACGTGGCCAACGCCTGCCGCGCCTACGCCGACACGATCGAGAAGATCAATCACGCCCTGCACGTGCTGTGCTGGATCCTGACGGTGGACATGATGTTCACCATCGGATACCAGGTGGTCACCTGGAAGATCCTCCAGGCGATCATGAAGCGGAAGGCGCTGGCGCTCAAGGTCAGCGCCAACCGGTTCGTCGTCATGCTCCTGCCGCTGTTCGCGTACATGCTGGCCGACAGCGCCGCGTACGCGACGGGCGAGGTCGTCCTGCCCCTGGGGATCAACTACCTGGGCGGCATCAAGAAGGACCTGTCGGGCAACGACGTCAGGTCGGCCGGCTACAACCTCGACGCCTTCCGCGAGCACTTCGTCGCGAACATGGCCTTCGACACGGTGGCCGAGGGCAGCACGGCGCTGATGGCGAAGGTGCCCGGCCTGCGCACCCTCGGCACCCACGTCAAGCTGCCGAACGGCACCGAGCTGAACACCGGCAGCTTCCTGCCCCGGATGGCGTCCTCCGTCACGTACTCGATGACCATGGACGCGCAGCACGGGGACAACCCGCTGCCCGGCACGGAGCACGGCCTGACCAAGGAGGAGATGTACCAGAAGTTCCTCATCCACGGCACGCGCAGCCTCATCGCGCGTCCGTGATGAGGCCGCGGCTATCGGCGGCGCCGGTCGCCCTGGGCGGGAGGCCGGTCGCCTTCGAGGTAGGGGCGCGACAGCTCCATGAGGCGTCGCGCCGCGTCGTCGGTCGCGCGGCGCGACAGCTCCATGATCGCGCCCGCCAGCTCCTGCGACCCCAGGCGCATCGCCCTGGGGTCGAGATGCAGGCCGACGAGCTGCCCCGAGGACGAGACGCGCACCTTGATCTTGCCGTCCGAGCTCTCGGCCTGTCCCACGACGTCACCGACCTTCCCGATGACCTCGGAGAACTCCTGAGAACTCGCCTGGAAATCCGCCATGAGGCGGTCGAGCTCCGGATCGCCGCTGCGAAGATCTCGCTCCATCATGCGCCAGTTTTGCCACAAAGCTCGCATAAGGCGCAATACCTAACAAAAGACACAGCAGATCAGGGGACGCGGAGCACGATCTTGCCCCGGTTGCGTCCCCGCTCGCCGCGCGCGTGCGCCTCGGCGGCCTCCGCGAGCGGGAAGACCTCCTCGATCTCGACGCTCAGCTCGCCCTTGTCGATCAGCTCGGCGATCCTGGCCAGCGCCGCGCCGTCCGGCTCGACCAGGATCCCGGTGGCGCGCACGCCGCGTTCGCGGGCGCGCTCGACCAGCTCAGGCTCCACGCCCGACGGCACCGCGATCAGCAGCCCGCCCGGCCGCAGCACCTCCAGCGAACGGGTGCTCGTCCGGTCGTGGGAGTCGCCGACGAGGTCGAGGACCACGTCCACGTCGCGTACGGCCTCCTCGAACCTGGTCGTGGTGTAGTCGATCACCTCGTCCACGCCCAGCGAGCGCAGCCAGTCGTGCCTGGCGGCGCTCGCGGTGCCGATCACGTACGCGCCCGCGTGCCGGGCGAGCTGCACCGCCAGATGGCCGACGCCGCCCGCCGCCGCGTGGATCAGCACCCGCTGCCCGCTGCCGAGCGCGGCGGTGTCGACCAGGGACTGCCAGGCGGTGAGCGCGGCCAGCGGGATCCCGGCGGCGGCCTCATGGCCGAAGGCGCGCGGCTTGCGGGCGAAGTGGCGGGCGGGCGCGGTGACGTACTCGGCGTAGGCCCCCGCCTGGCGCGGGAACCACGGCATGCCGAACACCTCGTCCCCCGGCTCGAAGATGGTCACGCCGAACCCGGTCTCCTCGACCACGCCGGAGACGTCCCAGCCCAGGATGAACGGCGGCTCCCCCAGCACCCCGGCCATGCCGCCGCCCTGGCGGGTCTTCCAGTCGACGGGGTTCACGCCGGCGGCGTGCACCCGTACGAGGATTTCGGTGGGCAGCGGGGCCGGTCGCGGCACCTCGGCGAGGCGCAGCACCTCCGGTCCGCCGAAGGAGTCCTGAACGATCGCGTGCATGGTGGATGACATGCAGCCGAAGCTACCCATAGGACGGTAGTAACTAGCAAGGGACACTACTATCCTTTGGGAAGTAATCACCCATGAAGGAAAGGACCAGGCCATGGCGCTGACCTGCCGCACCGGCCTGCACGACCGGCACGACGTCTACGCGGCGCAGTGCCCCTGCCGGGACGTCCTCGACCTGCTGGCCAACAAGTGGTCCGCCCTCGCCGTCGGCGCGCTGGAGGAGGGGCCGCAGCGTTTCGGCGCGCTGCAGCGCCGCCTGGAGGGCGTGAGCCCCAAGGTGCTCACGCAGACCCTGCGCCGCCTGGAGGAGAACGGGTTCGTCGACCGTACGATCTACCCGGCGGTCCCGCTGCACGTCGAGTACGCGCTCACCGACCTCGGCCGCGGCGTGGCCGGCCCCCTCGGCCTGCTGCGCTCCTGGGTGGAGCAGCACCTCGACGAGATCCACTCCGCGCGCGCCGACGCGGGCGGCCCGCCGGAGGCGTGAGAGGATCGTCGCCGTGTCACGCCTGCTGATCGTGCACCACACCGCCTCGCCCACGCTCCAGGAACTCTTCACCGCCGTGCGCGACGGCGCCACGACCGACGAGGTCGAAGGCGTGGAGGTGGTCACCCGGGCGGCGCTGCGGGCCACCCCCGTCGACGTGTTCGAGGCCGACGGGGTCGTTCTGGGCACGCCCGCCAACATCGGCTACATGAGCGGCGCGCTCAAGCACTTCTTCGACACCGTCTACTACCCGTGCCTGGAGGAGACGCGGCGGATGCCGTACGGGCTGTACGTCCACGGCAACAACGACACGACCGGGGCCGTCCGCGCCGTCGAGTCGATCGCCGCCGGGCTCGGCTGGGAGCGGGTCGTCCGGCCGGTCACGGTGACGGGCCCGCCGGGCAAGGACGACCTGGCGGCCTGCTGGGAGCTCGGCGCCACTCTCGCCGCGACGATCAGCCCCACGTAGGGCGCGTCATCGGGCAGCCGTCAGGTCGGCGAGCCCGGCCCGTACGTCGGGGAACGAGCCGTCGCCGAACAGGACCCGCGCCGCCAGCGCCCGCCCGGCCCGGCCGCGCAGCAGCCCCACCGCCGCCTCCGCCGCCGCGGCCGTCCGTACGCCGGCGAGCGCCCGCCGCAGCAGCAGCCGCCCCCGGAACCGGGCCCGCAGCGCGCCCCCGTCGTACCGTCGCAGCACCTCCTGGTCACCGGTCCGCAGGTACTCGGCCACGACCGCCGCCGCCAGCTCCGACAGGCGCAGACACGGGTCCAGCCCGCCGGCCGTCAACGGCGACACCGCGCCCGCCGCGTCGCCGACGAGCAGCCCGGCCGGGCAGGCCAGCCGGCGCAGCACCCCGCCCACCGGGATCGGCCCGCCCCGGCGCTCGACCGGACCGGCGGGCGGGGTGTGCCCGGGCGCCCCGTCCGCCAGGAAGGCGTCCAGCAGGTGCCGTACCCCGGCGCGCATCGCGCCCGGGTCCCCCGCGACGCCGACGTGCGCCTGCCGCCCGTCGGCCACCACCCACCCCAGGTATCCGGGCGCGACCCGCGGATCCAGCACGCAGTGGAACACCGGGTCGCCCGTGCCCGGCACGATCGGGTGCACCAGCTCGGCTCCGACCAGGAACCGCCGGTTGACGTCTAGGCCCAGGTCACGGGCCACGTGCGAGCGGGCGCCGTCCGCGCCGACGACGTACCTCGCCGCCACAGGCTCCGCCCCCTCCAGGGTCACGACGCCCGACCGCGCCCTGACGTACCGGACGCCGGGGAGGACCTCCGCCCCGGCGGTCTCCGCCGCGCGGCGCGCGTACCGGTAGACGCCCGGCATGTCGGCCACGCGGTACTCGTCCCGATCGCTGGTGAGCCGGACCGGCGAGCGCCGCGACGGCGGGTACAGCAGCACGTCCCGGATGCCGGGCCCGAGCAGGTGCTCGGGCAGGTCGAAGTCGTCGAGGGTACGGCGGACGAAGATCCCCGTCGTCCGGATCCCCGAGTCCGGCGACCTGCGCCGGTCGATCACCAGCACGTCCAGATCGCGCCGGGCGAGCAGCCTGGCGGTGTGCAGACCGGCCAGCCCCGCCCCCACCACCAGTACGTCCACTCTTCGCATACCTCGCAAGGTAGGCGCGCTCCCGCGCCGGGACGGCGGTCTGCACGCTATCCGCCCGGCACCCTCACCTCACCTCCAGGGCGCCTGCACAACTTCGCCTCATCCCGCCCGCGTCAGGCGGGCGCGACGAAGCAGAACTCGTTGCCCTCGGGATCGGCCATGACCTGGAACGCCCCCTGATCGTCCACGACCTCCTCGCCGACCCGCGCGGCGCCGAGCCGTACCGCGGCGGCGACGGCCGGCCCGATCGCCTCGACCTCGATGTCCAGGTGCAGCCGGTTCTTCACCACCTTGCCCTCGGCCACCGGCTGGAACGCGAGCCGTACGCCGCCGGGCGGCTCCACGTGCGACCACCCCCGCGCCCGGTGCACCGGCTCACCCCCGAGCAGTGCCGCCCAGAACCCCACCAAACTCGCAGGATCCCGGCAGTCCACCACGATCTGGCTCACACGTCCACGCATGGCCGCCAGCGTAGCGATCAACGACCGGCCCGCCGCCGCCCGCCGGCGGCATTTCGCCGGCGCGGGGTGCGGCGCCGTGATGACCGCGAAGCTCGGCTACCTGGACCTGTTCGCGTGAATCATGGTGGAAAGGCGGTTGATGCTCTGCCTGGGTTCCTCTCCCTCGGTGTGGAGGACCGTCGTCGCGAGAGCCTCGTTCCCCGGGTCGTGCACCCATTGACGGAGGAAGTCGTGCCCGTCCCGGCTGATCCAGTCGGTTCCCTTCGTGGCGAGGCTGCGCCGCCGCAGGATCTGGATGGATCGTTCATGGTCGGAGGAAGGCAGTACGAGCACCACATGATCGACAGGGCGAAGCGCGAGCCGAACCCGCTGGAACAACTCGGACCGCGTGTAGTGGCTGTGACCGGCTCCGAGGGAGACGATCGCGCCCGGATGGTCGGCCATCATGCGTTCCACGGCATGGGCACGCGCGGGTTCCCACTCCCGCTCGGCCGCGACCCTGCCTACGGCCTGGATCCGGTCACGCAGCCGGTCCATGCTCCATCCGACCTCGGCGTAATAGGTCTCGCCGATGGCGTCCACATCGACGAACTCTCTTCCTGTGGCTGAGGCCAGTCCCTCCCCCAGCGTGCTCTTCCCTGCTGCGGCCGGACCGATGAGAACCACCCACGGGGCTGTACGCATTCCTCCATCCTGGCGGCCGGCGACAGGTCGCTGTGCTCCGGCACCGTGACAGCGCTCGCCATCATGGCTCTGTTCGGCGCGACAGGCGAGATCGGCCCCATACGCTGCGGCGCGTCGTTGAACAGCCTCGCCGAGACACTCGGCCCGCCGGGTGCCATCGGCCCTGTCAGCCGGCGGAGAAGGTGGCCGGACAGGAACGCCACCGCACCTGCCGCTGAACCGGCCGAAAGTATGATCTCGCCCACCACGGCCCCTGCTTCCGACCGGTGCCGTCACCTCGCGTGGCTCTACAGGATGAAGCCCCATGCCACGCGAAGATCTCCCCCAAGAGACACACCTCCAGGCCCCCGCCGGCCGGCAGCCCGAGAGCGCCGCACCCTCCTCGGGCCGGCCCCGGATCATCGCACTCGACGTGCTGCGCGGGTTCGCGCTGTGCGAGATCCTGCTCGCCAACATCCAGCTCATGGCCACCGGCGGCTCCGCCGTCGCGGTGCAGCCCATGGGCGACTGGGACCCCTGGCTCGGGCTGCCGATCTTCTCCCTGCTGTTCGGCATCGGGTTCGCGCTGCTGCTGGACTCCGCCGCGAGCCGCGTCCCCCGCCCACGCCTGGTCCTGCTGCGCCGGCTCGGGGCGCTGCTCGCGATCGGCCTCGTGCACATGCTGCTGTGGCCGGGCGAGATCCTGACCGACTACGCCGTCGTCGGCATGCTGGTGCTGCTGCCCTCGACCTGGCTGCCGCGCTGGGCCATGGCCGGCCTCGCCGCCGTACTCATCCCGGCGGCGCTGATCTTCGGCGGGGGCGGGCCCTTGCTGATCGCCGGGCTGTTCCTGCTGGGCGCGGCGCTGGTCCGCTACGGGGTGATCGGTCAGATCGAGCGATTCACCCGCGGGCCGCTCCTGCTGGGGCTGGCGTTCGCGGCGGGACTGGCCGCCGCACTGTGGGCACAGGCGAGCATGCGGGCCGTGGGTGCCACGACGTACCTGCCCGCCGTGACCACCCTGGCCGATCTGCTGCTCGTCGGCGTGTACGTGTGCGGCATGCTGATCCTGCTCAGAACGCCGCTGCGACCGGCGCTGCGGTTCGTCTTCGCGCCGCTGGGCCGGATGGCGCTGACCGGCTATCTGACCGCCACGCTCCTCGTTCTTCTGGCCGCGTACGTCCTCGGCCTGCCGATCGGCCAGTCCTTGACGACGGCGTACTGGACCGCCGGAGCCATCCTCGCCGCCCAGTGGCTGTTCTGCACGCTCTGGCTGCGCCGCCACCGCCAGGGCCCCATCGAGTGGCTCTGGCGCTGGGCCACCTGGGCACGCCGCCCGCCCCTCAGCCGGGCCGGGAGATCATGAGCTTGGGGCCGGCTCGGGCATAGTGGTCCATGCCCAAAACCGGACAACCGGCCGGTCACCGTAGAAGGAGCGAACCATGAGATTCGACGACCATCGCGTGGTCATCACCGCTGCCGGCCGCGACTTCGGGCGAACTCTGGCCATCCGATTCGCCGACCTCGGCGCGGAGGTCTTCCTGTCCGCACGCAGCCTCGCCGCCGCCGAGCGGGTCCGCGACGAGATCCGCGACCGCGGCCATCAGCAGGTCCACGCCTATGCCTGCGACCTGACCGATCCCGCCTCGATCCGCGACTTCGCGTCCGGCGTCAACCAGCGCACCGACCGCGTCGACATCCTGATCAACAACGGCGCGCGCTACCTCCACGGGCCGGACCTCCAGTCAGCCTCCGACGCCGATGTCGTCGACACCATCGCATCCGGCGCGACGGGCACGGTCCTTACCGTGAAGAACTTCCTCCCTCTCCTGCTCAACTCGGACAAGCCGGATGTGGTGACGATGGTCTCCGCCTGCGGGACGGCCGGACATCACCGCTCGGACGCGCACGACGCCTTCTACGCAGCCAAGAGCGCCCAAGCCGGATTCACCGAGATCCTCTCCAAGCGCCTGCGACCCCAGGGAGTCCGGGTGATATCGCTCTACCCGCCCGACTTCGACAACCCCGACCCCCTCTCCAAGGAGTGGGAATCCACGCCACGGGAGGCCAAGGACGCCCTCACCGCGCAGTCACTCGCGCAGTGCATCCTCTTCGCGGTCACCCAGCCCCGTGACTGCTTCATCAAGGCATTCCACTTCGAACAGGTCTGAGTGCTCGCACGCTGGAGCAAGCTGCGCGCGATCCCGAAGTCGGTGAGGAGCACGCGGCCGTCCCGCGCGAACATCACGTTCGCCGGCTTCACGTCCCGGGGCACGATGCCGGACGCGTGCGCCGTACCGAGGGCCTCCAACGGGCCGTTCTGGAGAATCCGCTCAGCGAGGGTGCCGCCGTCGACGAGTTCCATGACGATCCACGGCGCTTGATCCTCGATCACCACGTCGTGGAGGGTGACGATGTGCGGGTGTGACCGCAGCCGGGCCGCGTTGCGCGCCTCACGCTCGGCGCGGCGCAGCCGCTGCGCACGCTCTTCGTCGGAGGCTGCCGACGGGAGCCAGACCTCCTTCACCGCCACATCCACATCGAGAGATTCGTCGTGAGCCTTCCAGACCCGTCCGAAGCCCCCGCCGCCCAGAACGGACTCGAGGCGGTACCGCCCGCTGATCACACGTCCTGGCTGTGTCTGCACCGAAATCCTGGCAGCCTACCTGCGCGTACACGCGCGAATCTGTCAAGTCTCCAGACCCGCGGCATTTACCAGACGTCTTCGAACAGGCAACGCAGCAGGCACGACTCCCGTACCCGTCAGGGCCGCGGCGGCGACCATACGTACGGCGTGGTCGTGGTCACCGCGCGGAAGCCGAGCCGCCGCAAGATCGGCGCGCTGTCGTCGGACGCGTCCACGTGCAGGAACCTGACATCGCGGGCAACGGCGAGCTCCGCACGGGCGGCGACCAGCGCGCGGTAGATGCCCCGGCCCCGCCATGCCGGCAACGTGGAACCACCCCACAAACCGGCGAACTCGGTGCCCTCGCGGAAGACCAGCCAGGCTGCGGAGACCACCTCTCCGTCGGCTTCGGCGACCATGACAACGATCTCGTCCGGAGCTGCCGACACGCGGGCGATCAGGTCATCACCGAGCCAGGACCAGTCCTGTCCCCAGACGATGGACTCCATTGCGGCGATACGACGCATGTCGACGTCGTCCGTCACCTGCCGCAGGGTGACCCCACTCGGCAGAGCCGGTGCGGCGTTCATGTCCTTGGCAAAACCGATGAGGACCGTCTCCTGCTCCTCCGGTACGAATCCCGCCGCGAGCAGACGCTCGGTGAGGTCGGCCGGCTGATCGTGCCCGCGGGTCTTCCATTCGACCGCCTCGCCGCGCGCGGCGAAGTAGTCGCGCTGGCGGATGATCAGCCGGTCGAGTTCGCCACCGCGGACCCCGACGTCGCGCGGGGCGCTGACGAAGCCGCGGAACTGGCCGACGATCCGCAACAGCGGACCGTCCTGCTCGATGATGACACCGGCGGGCGGGTGAGGAGGCGCTCCGCGCATCTGCTGGTCATATGCCGCAAGCAAGTCGTCGATCTCTGTCACAGGACAAGACAGTACGAGCTATGACAACTGCTTTTCGCCTGGGCAACAAGGCGCAGCCGGCGTTCCAGCCACGACCGCCCCCGTTCGGCGGCGCCTGCCACCCCTTGTACGCCTGCCGCCGCACGCTGCGAGCCCGTGGGCGTCGACGTCGAGCGCTATCGATGGTTGGTTCCGGAGGACGAACTACACCTCACCAACAACGTCCGAGTGATCGACGGAGGCGGACGGACCGAATCGGCCTTCTACGCTGGTGAAGGCATCGAGCAACTCATGACGGACCCCCAGGGCAACATCTGGGCTGGCTACTTCGACGAGTCGAACTACTGGTTCGCCAACCCGGACGGCACCCGCTCGGCGATCAGTCGCTCACCGTGTAGCGAGATCTTCGAAACCCAGCTTCAGTCAGCTCTGCCCCACGACGACATGGAGCTCACTGCCCCGACCCAGCACAGTCGCCGTCCTGGGCACCGCTCGCCCGTTGGGCATCACCAGCTGTGCGGGACGCTCCACCGAAAAGGCTCCTCCTCGAATGCTCCCAGCGACCAACCGACGCCGACCCTTATAGCCACCGACGAGAACGACTCGGTCATCGGCGACTACAAGCGCATGAGCGCCGCGCACCGCCGTGGACCAGCCGGCGACCGCCGCAGCTCGGATTCGCACGATGGGGAAGCCCATGTAGTAGTGGGCCCAGGCATCCTCCCCCGCCACATTCAAACGCATAGCAGTCGGCGATCCCGCCGAACTCGCCGTCATACGGATAACGCCACGCGATGTCCAGATCAGACCGAAAGCGAATCAGTCCGCGGGAACCGATAGGTAGAGGGCTGTCCGCCTCTCCCCATCCGCGGTTGCCGCACACCCCTTCGTCGAAGTAGCTCACCCATATCTCGCCGGAAGGCGTCGTCTGCACGTCTTCAATTCCGTCTCCCAGCACACCCTCTCGCTGGCGCTTCCCGTCGGCATCGTAGATGGCGGCGTTGCACTCGGCAGCCCCGTCACGCCAGCAGCACCGCGCACCCACCAAGAGCACGCCCCCGTCCGGCAGCGGCTGGGCAATGGGGTGCGCGAGTGACTGCCCGGCGATGGGCACCGTCGTCGCCAGTCGCGCAGACGCTCGCCCACCCTTGAACCGCTACCTTGTCCACGTGATCGTCGAGCAGCAGGTCTACTTCATGATCCAGTCCGATGAACTGGATCCCGGGCAGATCACCCAATACGTGGGCGTCGAGCCGACTCGGTCTGAGGCGAAGGAGTCACGACGCGGCAGGAAGAGCGGGCGCCTGCTACCGCCACGACACGAATGGATGCTCGACTCCGGCCTTGCGGAGACCACCTCACTCAATGAGCAGGTGGAAGCTGTCATAAATCAGTTGGCCGGCGCCTGGGATCGAATCGGAGAGCTGACCGCCGATGGCGCAGCGGCCACGTTGGTCATGCTTCGGTCGTTCGAACCGGGAGAGCACGCCAGCCCGCGAGGGCTCTTTCTTGACGCAGAAGCCCTCAGTTCTCTTCACAGAGCTGGAGCCGATCTATGGATCGACGAGTACGACTTATCCTAGGGCCCGCAATGGAGACGCTCGCAAGGTAACCGGCGGAGCCTCGGGATACAGGAGTTGAGCGCTGAACTCATCGCCGTCCACCGTCTACAAGGTGATCAGCCACGTACAGCGGCCAGCTACGCTGTGGCGAACGTGAGGGCTGCATCTGAGCGGCGGCGGGGCAACCCCGGTCGGAGCGTTCGGTCCGTACGGCGGGGCTCATGAGCTGCGCCTTCTGTGTCGGCCATCGCTGAGAGGATGCCAAGATGGCCCCGAATGCTGTCGACTACCTCTGGTTCAACGACGATCGGTTCCCCGACCTGGCGGACTCGTACTGCTTCACCCTTGTCCGCCAAATAACCCCCGAATTACTGATGAGTCGACTCGGTGCCCAAGCCGAAGCTTCCCCTCGTAAGACGCTCGATGAGCTGATCGCTGCTTCCTACTCCGGTCCTGGCCCACTCGGCACCTGGGATGGCAATTTCTTCGGAGCCGTCTGCCTTGGGGATTGGCTTCTCATCGTCGAGGCGAACGGGCACCTCGGCGTGAACAAGAAGGCCATCGTGCCGTTGTCGGCTGGTACGCGACTCGTTTCGCATTCCCGTAACGTCAACGCAGTGGGTTACTTCCACTGGGTGGAGGACGGGGAGATCCGCCTCTCCTTCGACCCACTTTTCCCCTCCCTCCGCCACGGCAGCACCCCGGACGAACTCTCAGGAATGATGCAACGAGTGGGCTTCGACCTCGGCGACGACATCGATGGCGGTATCCACGACAAGGCGGTATTCGCCCTGGCCGAGCACCTCACGGGAGTCAAGCTGACGCCACAGTTGCTGGAGGAATCCACTTACCTGTGCGGCCTGGCGCCTCGACCCCGATGAGCACCCGGAGGCATGCTCGCCCACGGCAAGGTCCGCTACGACAACCTGACCTCGGCGGTGAAGAAGGTCCTCGGGTTGAACCAGGCCCGGGTCGAAACGAACGCTGGCTGGCCTTTCGATCCCACTTCGGGCTGGACACCTTCTATTGCAGGCCAGGTCAGGAAGGCGCGCATGAGAAGGTCGGGGTTGAAGGCGAGGTCGGCCGGTTCCGCCGCAACCATCTCGTCCCCGTGCCGAATGTCGCCACCATCCGCGAGCTCAATCACCTGATCGAGCAGTGGGATGTCGAGGATGACCAGCGCAAGATCGGCGCCCGCGCATGGACGGTCGCTGAGTACTTCGCATTGGAGCAGCCGCTGCTGCAGCCGCTGCCCGCAGAGCCGTTCGAGACTGCCCGTGTGCTCCACCCTCGGGCCGACCGGCGTGTGCACCCGTTGGTGGGGCGAGCGCACCGATCGCGTGCACGCCATGCGGGCTGGGACACGGAACATAAGCAGACGAACGACCGCGATTAAGCATCGACGCGATGCCCCGCCTCGGTTACCGTGCTCCTTAGGACACCCACGGTAACCAGCCAGGTCCGGCCAAGGGGCAAACATGTCTGATGAGGAACAGCGGTCTCTCACCAAAGAAGAAATCCAGAACTACTTCCGGGACAACACCGACTTCTTCTTCGGCGCCTTGCGCCAGGCTCAGGAACTGGTCGACAGCAGCCGCGAGGCCGAAGAATCCGCACAGGTCCCCGTCCCGGTGGACACGCTCAGGACAATGCATCAAGCGATGATGACCATGTACAAGGTCATGGGTGATCAGGAGATGCTGCCCCCGTTCGGCAACCACGGCGACCGGGGGGCGGGCGCCGACTGGAACCCGCTCAGCACGCACGGCGTCGATGTCGGCGACCTCAGTCCTTTCGGCTGAGCAGGTGAGCGAGCATCAGGTCATGAGCCTCCTGAAGAAGCTTCTGTATCCGCACGACCTGGAGACGTTCTTCTCCCGCATCTGGGAGCAGGACTACTTACACATCCGCCGCGCCGACAATCCCGCCCTGCACGAGCTGCTACCCGCGCTGGTGTCGCTTGAGGATCTGGATGAGCTGCTCACTGTCACCTACGCCACCGGCTCTCACCGCTCTGATGCTCTGTGCCTGACCCGGGAAGGGCACGTCTTGGCACCCGGCGAGTACCTGCGCCCGGCTGCCGCGGGGCAGCCGCTCGTGCAGATCGACGTGGAACGCGCGCTGACGCTGTACCGCCACGGCGCGTCGATCACCCTAAACCGGGTAAACGAGGCCCTACCTACGGTGGGCGGGCTGTGTGATGAGCTGTCGGCGTTCTTCGGGGTGCGGGTGCACGCCAACGCCTACTTCACTCCCGCCGACGCCCAGGGCTTCCCCACCCACTTCGACACTCACGACGTGATCCTCCTACAGCTCGTCGGCGCCAAAAACTGGCACATCCAGCCGCCGCCGGTGCAACTGCCGACCCCCACGATGCACGACCACGGCGCTGCCCCGACCGGTCCCGTCAGCGAGGTCCTGCTGCGCTCGGCAGAGCTGCTGTACATTCCCCGCGGCTTCGTCCACCAGGGGATTGCAACTGATGCCCCATCGGTACACCTGACCCTCGGAATCACTCCCTACCCCTGGTCCTGGCTGCTGCACCGCTTGCTGGACGACCTGGAGCGCAATGACGCCGATTTCCGGCGATCAGTGGCCCCGCAGCTGGGACGCGCCGCTCTCGACGAGAGCCGGCTCACCGAGACCCTGACGATGCTGGCGGCGCGGCTAGTCGACACCGAACGCGTCCTGCGCGCCCTCGACCACCAGGTCGCCGGGATCGACCGCCCGGGCGGCATGCCGCTACGCGGGCTCCTGACGCAGCTCACGTGCCACGAGGAGGTCACGCCAGCGAGCCTGGTCCGGCTGAAGCAGTCGGTCCAGGTCGACCTGAGCCGATCCGGGGATCGCATCATGCTGTCCTTCGGGCACACAGTGCTCACCCTTCCCGCGTTCACCGAAGCGGCGCTGCGCATCCTGTGCAGTGGCGCTGCCGTCTGCGCTGCGCAGCTTCCCGCCGAGATAGATGACAGCGGAAAACTGGTGCTGATCAAACGACTGATCCGGGAAGAGCTGCTGGAGTTCGCCGATCCCCTCGTCCCAGCCTGATGTCGGCGTACGGGGCCATGTGCAGAGTCAGGTACAGGTAAACGTGCAGAGGTGAGCGGCTGTGTCCGGTGTCCGCTGCCTGCCAAGTGATGTCGATCACCTTGGCGGGGGCGAGGCGATGGTGCTGGAGGCCGAGCGGTGGCGGGCACACCATGACCATCCACGTACCGGCTGGTGACGACTTCGACCCCGCCGCATTCGCCGCGTTCCTGTGACGCCCCCCACCGTGTCAACCCCCCGCACAGGGGCCCTGCCACGGGAATGTGACATGCCATGACACGAGCACGTTCAGTACCAGAGATAGCTCCCGTGAGAAGCCAAGACCGATGACTCGTCGGCCTCGCTCCCGCTCCTGGGCTTGTGCATCTCGGCTCTGAGGCAGCGCCGCGAGTCGCAAGACGAGGCACGCGAAAAGGCCGGCGACAAGTGGAAGGAGTCAGACCTGGCATTTACCACGAGATGCGGCACGCCATCGAACCGCGGAACCTCAACCGGGCCTTCGAAGCGCACTGCAAGAACGCCGATGCCCCGCGTATCCGCGTCCACGACACCCGGCACACCTGCACCTCGCTCCTGGCCGCACTCGACGTCCACCCGCGCGTGGCGATGCGCGTCCTCAGGCACTCACAGATC
This sequence comes from Nonomuraea sp. LP-02, assembly GCF_036289125.1. Taxonomy (NCBI): domain Bacteria; kingdom Bacillati; phylum Actinomycetota; class Actinomycetes; order Streptosporangiales; family Streptosporangiaceae; genus Nonomuraea; species Nonomuraea sp. LP-02. The sequence goes on from NZ_JAXCLK010000001.1 coordinate 5,632,356, forward strand.
AGCGTGACCATGAATTTCTACATCCAAATCCCGAGCCCCGAGACCCGCAAGGCCCTGGATCGTCTCGCGCATACACTCCGCCGACCTGGGACCTAGATCGATCTGCCACCCGCCCCGCTGCTCTCAGCGCGGCATTTTCTTTGTTCACTACTGAGGCCACCGGTTGTCCTGGCACCGTGGAGTGACGAAGTACCACGAGGAGCCGCCCCCATCCGACCTCGATCCAGAGCAGGAAGCCCTGTTCAACACGCTGCTGACGGTCCAGGTCTTCGCAACTACCTCCGTGCAGCGCGTAAGAAGCTTCGCGTGCAGTAGGCGTCGGATCGGTGCGAGGCCGTTGCTGTACAGCGCTGCTGTACAGCGATCAGAAAGGCCCCTCCCGAATCCCGGAAGGGGCCTTTGAGTTGCAGAGCCGACGAGGGGAATCGAACCCCTGACCTTCTGTTTACAAGACAGATGCTCTGCCGATTGAGCTACGTCGGCGCGGCCTACCAGTGTAGACGCTAGAGGCGTCGCTGACGAGCGACCTCGTACAGCGCCACTCCGGCCGCCACCCCCGCGTTCAGGGACTCGGCGGCGGCCTGCATCGGGATGCGGGCCAGGACGTCGCATTGTTCGCGGACCAGGCGGGACAGGCCCTTGCCCTCGGAGCCGACGACGATGACGGCCGGTTCGGTCAGGAGGTCGACGTCGGCGATGTCGGTGTCGCCGGTGCCGTCCAGGCCGATGACGAACAGGCCGGCGTCGCGGTATTCGCGGAGGGCGGCGGTGAGGTTGGAGGCGCGGGCGACGCGCAGGCTGGCGAGGGTGCCGGCCGAGGTCTTCCAGGCTCCCGCCGTGACGCCGGCCGAGCGGCGGGACGGGATGAGCAGGCCGTGGGCGCCGAACGCGGTGGCGGAGCGGGCGATGGCCCCGAGGTTGCGCGGGTCCGTGACCGAGTCGAGGGCGACGATCAGCGGGGTCTCGGCGGCGTCCTGCGCGAGTTCGACGAGGTCGGACGGGTGCGCGTAGTCGTACGCCGGGATCTGGAGTGCGATGCCCTGGTGGACCGCGCCCTCGGTCAGGCGGTCGAGCTTGTCGCGGGAAACCTCGAGCAGCGCGATGCCCTGCTCCGCGGCGATCTTGATCGAGTCGCGGACGCGGTCGTCGTTGTCCATGCGCTGCGCGATGTACAGGGCGGTGCAGGGCACGCCGGCGTGCAGGGCCTCAAGGACGGGGTTGCGGCCGCCGATGTATTCCGGGGAGTCTTCGGAGCGGCGCTGGCGGGCCGCTCCGGCGGACGGGCGGCGGGCGCCCGTGCCCCCGCCGCGCTCCTCGCGGGCGACGCGCTCGGAGCGGGCCTTGTCTTTGTACCAGTGACGCATCTCGGCAGGCGGGGTCGCGCCCTTGCCCTGGAGACCGCGGCGTACCTGGCCTCCGGTGCCCTTGCTCGGGCCCTTCTTCTTCGCGGGCCTGCCCGAAGCCCTACCGCCTGCTGCCATGGGAACAAGGGTACTCGGGCCGCCGGGCGCCTCACTCCACTCGGGCGGAGTGAGGCTCCGTCAGCGGGACAGCTCCCAGCGGGCGCCGTGCGGCGTGTCCTCGACCGTGATGCCCGCGGCCGTGAGCTGGTCGCGGATCGCGTCGGCCGCCGCGTAGTCCTTGCGGGCGCGGGCCGCCTTGCGCTGCTCCAGGGCCACCGCCACCAGCGCGTCCACGACGGGCGACAGGTCAGAGCCGGTGCCGCGCCACTGCGGAGAACGCGGGTCGAGGCCGAGGACGTCGAGCATGTTCTGGGTCTCGGCGAGCAGCCGCGCCACGGCCTCCTTGTCGCCGCGCGACAGCGCCACGTTGCCCTCCCGCACCACCTCGTGGACGACCGCCAGTGCCTGGGGCGTGCCCAGGTCGTCGTTGAGTGCGTCCACGAACGCCTGCGGCAGCGGCGCGTCGGCGTCCACGTCGTGGATGACCTCGGCGGCGCGGGTGACGAAGCCCTCGATGCGCTGGTAAGCGGCCGCCGCCTCCCGCAGCGCCTCCTCCGAGTACTCGATGGAGGAGCGGTAGTGCGGCGCCGCCAGGTAGTAGCGGAGCTCGACCGGGCGCACCTTCTGCACCATCTCGGGAATCAGCAGGGAGTTGCCGAGCGACTTGCTCATCTTCTCCGCGCCGATCTTGACCAGCCCGTTGTGCATCCAGTTGCGAGCGAACGCGTCGCCGGCCGCCTGGGACTGGGCGATCTCGTTCTCGTGGTGCGGGAAGATCAGGTCGATGCCGCCCCCGTGGATGTCGAACGTCGGCCCGAGGTATTTCGTGGCCATCGCCGAGCATTCGAGGTGCCAGCCGGGACGCCCCGGGCCCCACGGCGTGGGCCAGGTGGGCTCGCCCGGCTTCTCGCCCTTCCACAGGGCGAAGTCGCGCGGGTCGCGCTTGCAGCTCTCGTCGTCGGTGTCGCCCGCGCCCCGCATGTTCTCCAGCTTCTGGTTGGAGAGGGAGCCGTAGTGGTCGGCCCAGGAGCGGACGTCGAAGTAGACGTCGCCGCCGGAGGCGTAGGCGTGCCCGCGGTCGATCAGCCGCCGCATGAGGGTGATCATCTCGGGCACATGCCCCGTCGCCCGCGGCTCGACCGTCGGCGGCAGGCATCCCAGCGTGTCGTACGCCCACGTGAAGGCCCGCTGGTTGCGCTCGGCCACCACGAACCAGGGCACGCCCTCCTCGGCCGACACCCTGATGATCTTGTCGTCGATGTCGGTGACATTGCGGCAGAACGTCACGTCATAGCCGGAACGGGTCAGCCAGCGCCGGAGCACGTCGAAGTTCACGCCCGAGCGGATGTGCCCGATATGCGGCGGAGCCTGCACGGTGGCCCCACACAGGTAAATCGACGCCCGGCCGGCTTCGACCGGAACGAATTCACGGATGGCGCGCGTGCTGGTGTCGTAGATGTGCAGGCTCACAAAGGCAAGGCTAACGCCTCACGGCCGTCATCAGGCCGATAAATCAGCCCCGCAACACGACCCTGTCCGGCCGAATCCGGACAACAAGGCGCTCGGTGCCCGGCTTGTCCTGCCACGGCTGTCCCCGGTACTTCTGCGAGAGCTCCTGAATCAGGGCGCCCTCGGGGTCGGGCGTCATGGTCACCGTGCCCCGGACCTCCAGATACCGGTACGGATCGTCAGGATCGATGATCAGCAGGCTCGCCCGCGGATCGCGCTCGAAGTTGCGCGGCTTCACGCGGCCCTTCACGGTGGAGAACAGCACATCGTCGCCGTCGGCGCGTACCCACACCACCGTCGACTGGGGGCCGCCGTCGGCGTTGAGGCTGGTGACGGTGGCGTAATTGGGCGCGTCCAGGAGTTTGCGCGCTTCCTCGGGCAACTCGGCCATGTCTCTCCTTGATCGGTCTCGGATCACATTCTTCTGTAGGCTCGAAACCGCCATGGACGTGACTCCCCCCTCTTTGCTCCGCCGCCTGGGCATCGCCCTCGCGGGGCTCGCGGTCGCCGCTCTCGCCGGTGCCGCGTGCGCGCTCTCGTTCGACGACCTGCGCGCGCTCGCCGTCGTCGGCGAGGCCAGGACCGACCTCGCCTACCTCTACCCGGCCGCCTTCGACGCGCTGCTCGTGGTCGCGCTGGTGTGCGTGCTGCTGCTGCGTTCGGCCCGCGTGCTGGTACGCGTGCAGGCGGCGACCGTGCTGGTCCTGCTCATCGTCGCCGCGGCGGCGGTCAACGTGGCCACCGCGACACGCTTCGCCTTCGACGCCCGGCAGGTGGCCGTGGGGGTGGCGCTGGCTCCTTGGGTCATGCTCGCCGTGGCCCTGTGGCTGTGGCTGCTGCTCATCAAGCACGTCCAGTCGGGCGGGCGGGTGACCGGTGGGCGTGTCTCGGGTGCCGGGGACGACGGTGCCGCGGAGACGGACATCGTGCCGTTCCACCGGGGGCGGGGCGCGGTCGAGGCGGGTCCGCCGCCGCTGGTGACCACGGGCGCGACGGGCTCCCCGGCTGCGGCGGCCGCGGCGGTGCTTGAGCCCACGCCGGTCGTGGGCCCCACCCCCGCCCCCGAGACTCCCCCGGTCTCGCCCTACGAAGCGGGGGCGGTCACGGCGGAGGGGGCGGTCACGGGGGAGGACGAGCCCGGGTCACCGAGCGGTGCAGTGTCGACGCAGGTCCCGGCCTCGGCGCAGGTCCCGGCCTCGGCGCAGGTCCCGGTATCGGCGCAGGTCGCCGAATGGCAGGCCGCCCAAGAGCCGCAGCAGGCACAGCCCGAGCAGCCCCACCGGTCCCAAGAGCCTCAGGAGGCCCAGGAGCGGCGGGAGCGGGCTTCGGAGCAGTCACCGGAGCTCCAGGACCCGGAGCCGCAGCAGCCGGAGGTCCGGGAGCCGGAAGCTCCGGAGCCGGAGGTCCGGGAGCCGGAGGTCCGGGCTGAGGTGGCGGATACGGGGCCGTCTGAGCACGCTCAGAAGCCGCCACAGCAGCTCCACACTGCCGCCGACGACCATCATCACGACCACCACGGCCATGGCGTCGACGCACAGCCCACCCAGAACGCTCCCGGGGACACTGCTGCAGAGCCCGCCCCCCGGCCGCAGGAGCCCCCCACCCGTCCGGTCCGCTGGGGTGACCGTTACAAGCCGACCGACGTCCTGGTCCACCCCCGCCCCGACCCCAGGAACGCCGACACCCAGCCCCAGCCCGTCATCAGGGACGAGCCGCCCCGGCCCCAGTCCTCATCGGACGCCCCTGAGGGCGAGTTAGAGGACACCGCACCTCACCCGGTGATCCGGGAGGACACCCCGGCCCCGTCCGGCCGTCTACGGAGCACTCCGCGCCCTCCAGAGCCGGAGGAATGACCCCACAAGCCACAGACGGACGCCAGCAGGAAGGCCCGCCTCGCGAAGCGAGGCGGGCCGATGTATGTCCGGCGCATCTCCGGCGTAAGCGTGCCAGTGCCGTGCCGCCGGCCTGCTGTCTGTTCGCTAGACGCGGTGGCCGCGCTTGAGGCCGGCGACCAGGCCGACGCCCACGACGGCGAGCACGACCTGCATCACCAGCTCGATCCAGTCGATGCCGGGGGTCGTCTCCACGCCCAGCACCTGCGCGAGCAGCGTGCCCACGAGGGCGGCCACGATGCCGACGACGACGGTGAGGATCCACCCGATGGCCTGCCTACCGGGAAGCAGCAGGCGACCGATTGCGCCAATCACGGCGCCAATCACGATGGCGCCAAGGATGGACTGGATTGTCATGGTTCGAAACCTCCCCGTGAGGTGACCCATTCACGCTCACGGGAATGTCGCTACCCGATCTCCGGCGATTATGCGCCGATTTTGATTTGCGCAGGTCATGTGGTGGTGCTGCCGCGGGAACGTCCTCCGCGACCGCGCCCTATGCCCATCCGGGTGACGAGCAGCACGCCGATGACGGCCAGGACGACCTGGATGATGTGCTCGATCCAGTTGATGCCCCTCGTGTTGGCCACGCCGATCGCTGCCGCGATCGCTGTGCCGATCAAGGCCGCCACGATGCCGACGACGAGGGTCAGCCCGATGGACATGTTCTGCCTGCCCGGCACCAGCAGGCGGCCGAGCGCACCGACGATGGCGCCGATGATCACGGCGGAGACAATCGCGCCGATCATGTGTAGCTCCCCCCGAAGACGTTCACATGTCTCGGGAAGACGTACCCCTGAACAGGACAAACAACCCAATGTACGAGGAAGGCGGCGGTCCGTACCGCGCCAGTGACGAACCGCCGCCTCCGCTTCTGGCGGGCTGGCTGACGACCCGCCGGGACACCCTCACGCATCCCACATGAGAGACGCCCGGCTAGCCGGAGAGGTTCACCACCAGCGCGGTCGCGACGGCGGCGATGCCCTCACCACGGCCGGTCAGCCCGAGCCCGTCGGTGGTGGTGGCGGAGACGCTCACGGGCGCGCCCGCGGCGTTGGTCAGCGCGAGCTCGGCCTCGACGCGGCGTGGCGCGAGCTTCGGCCGGTTGCCGATCACCTGGACGGCGATGTTGCCGATCTCGTAGCCCGCGGCGCGCACCTGGCGGGCGGTCTCCTCCAGCAGGGCGATGCCCGTGGCGCCCGCCCAGCGCGGGTCGGACGTGCCGAACAGCCGGCCCAGGTCGCCGAGGCCGGCTGCGGACAGCAGCGCGTCGCAGGCGGCGTGGGCGGCGGCGTCGCCGTCGGAGTGGCCCTCAAGGCCGAGCTCCCCGGGCCACCGCAGCCCGGCGAGGCTCAGCTCGCGCCCTGAGTCCTTCGAAGCGAACGGGTGGACGTCGACACCGACGCCCACCCGTGGAAGATTCGTGTTCAGCTGTTGAGAACCTCGTCGAGAAGGGCCTCGGCCTTGTCCTCATTGGTCTTCTCGGCGAGCGCCAACTCACTGACCAGGATCTGGCGCGCCTTGGCGAGCATGCGCTTCTCGCCCGCGGACAGACCGCGCTCGCGGTCCCTCCGCCACAGGTCCCGAACGACTTCGGCGACCTTGTTCACATCTCCGGATGCGAGCTTCTCCAGATTGGCCTTGTAACGACGAGACCAGTTGGTCGGCTCTTCCGTGTGCGGCATGCGAAGGACATCGAAAACCCGCTCAAGGCCTTCCTGGCCGACGACATCGCGCACACCGACAAGTTCTGCGTTTTCGGCTGGCACCTGGACGGTAAGGTCGCCCTTGTCGACCTTGAGCACCAGGTAGGTCTTTTCCTCACCCTTGATGGATCGCGTCGTGATTGCTTCGATCCGAGCAGCCCCATGGTGGGGGTAGACGACAGTGTCGCCGACCTGGAAAGTCATGTGACAAGTACCCCTTCCGCTGTACTCCAGGGTACCACGCATCCACAGCCTCCCGGAACAGTGAAATCCTCATAACTGCAGGTCAAAGCCGCATATTGGGGCTTGACATGCGCTCAACTCTATGCCTGACATTTCCGGACATAGCGAATGACCTGCGGGGGCGCGGATATGACCATGGATTCGGATCGATATGGTTGGCGCTGCACTCACGCGCCGTTGATACATGCGCGAGAGCCCCCGACACGCATGCGCAAGACCCAAGGAGTACCCGCTCGTGACCAGCCGTCGCTGGATTGTCGCCGCCGCAGCGTTCTTGGCTGCCCCCGTGCTCGCCGGCTGCGGCGCGGGATTCGACGCCACCACCGCCAAGCCATACGCACCTAACGAGGCTCAGGTTCTCATCGAGAACGGCGCTTACGGCTCGCGTGGCATCAACATCCCGCAGGCGTTCATCCTCGGCCCCGACTCCGGAGCCCAGCTCCCGTGGCGCGGCTCCGCCCCGATCTATCTCAACATCCTCAACACCACGGCCACCCCCGACACCCTTCAGGCGGTCTCGGCCGGGAACATGGGCTCGGTCAAGATCGCGAGCCCGATCCAGATCCCGAGCAACCAGCTCGTCAACACCGGCAAGCCCAGCCCCCAGCTCATGCTCGAAAGCATCTCCAAGAGCCTCAGGGGCGGCGAGACCATCAAGCTGGACCTCCAGTTCGCCAACGCCGGCACCGTGTCCCTCAACGTGCCTGTGGTGACGCGCAGCCGCGAATTCGCCGAATACCCCCCGGCCCCCGGCGCGACCCCCGCCCCCACGCCCACTCCCTCCGCCTCGGCCCCCGCCGAGGAGGAGGCGCACTAGCAGCAGCCCCAAGACAGCCGAAAACCCCTTGTTCCGGTACGCACCACGTACCGGAACAAGGGGTTTTTCAGTCGTCCACCACGTCGAACTTGTAGCCGAGGCCGCGCACGGTCAGGATGCACCGCGGGTTGGACGGATCGGCCTCGATCTTCGCGCGCAGGCGCTTGACGTGTACGTCGAGCGTCTTGGTGTCGCCCACGTAGTCGGCGCCCCAGACGCGGTCGATGAGCTGGCCGCGGGTGAGCACCCGCCCGGCGTTGCGCAGCAGCACCTCCAGCAGCTCGAACTCCTTCAGCGGCAGCTGCACCTGCTCGCCGCGCACCGCCACCACGTGCCGGTCGACGTCCATGCGCACCGGGCCGACGGCCAGCACGGCGCTCTCCAGCTCCTCCACGACGTCGCCCTGGCGGCGCAGCACCGCCCGGATGCGGGCGACCAGCTCGCGCGAGGAGAACGGCTTGGTCACGTAGTCGTCGGCGCCGAGTTCCAGGCCGACGACCTTGTCGATCTCGCTGTCCTTGGCGGTCAGCATGATCACCGGCACCTTGGAGCGCTGCCGCAGCGACCGGCACACCTCCGTGCCGGGCAGGCCGGGCAGCATGAGGTCGAGCAGCACCAGGTCGGCGCCGTTGCGGTCGAACGTGTCGAGCGCCTCCGGCCCGGTGGCCGCGACCGACACCTCGAACCCCTCCTTGCGCAGCATGTAGGACAGGGCGTCGGAGAAGGACTCCTCGTCCTCGACGACGAGCACCCGGGTCACGACTCCTCCACAAGGGTGCTGTGTTCGATGGTTCGTGGGCTCCGCTCAGTCACGGGCTGCCTCCAGAGGGGTTGCGGGTGGTACTGCCACCGCCGTGCCGCCGAAGGCCGGCAGGCGGAGGGTGAAGGTGGAGCCGGACCCTTCCTTGCTCCAGACGGACACCTCGCCGGCGTGCGCGACGGCGACGTGCTTGACGATGGCGAGGCCGAGACCGGTGCCGCCGGTGGCTCGGGACCTCGCCGCGTCGACCCGGAAGAAGCGCTCGAAGATGCGCTCCAGCGCCTCCTCCGGGATGCCGATGCCCTGGTCGCTGACGCTGATCTCGACCGAGTCACCGGCCGGTCTGACGCTGACGACGACCCGGGTGTGCTCGGGGCTGTAGGCGACGGCGTTGTCGATGAGGTTGCGCAGGGCGGTGACGAGCAGCTCGTCGTCGCCCCAGACGCGCAGGCCCTCGGTGCCGCCGGTGACGATCGCGATGTCCTTCGCCCCGGCCTTGGTGTTGCAGTGGTCGATGGCGTCCTGGACGGCCTCGTCGATCGGGACCTGCTCCGGGATGGGGATGGGCTCGGCGCCCTGGATCCTGCTCAGCGTGATGAGGTCCTGGACGAGGTAGTTGAGCCGGGCCGCCTCGTGCTGCATGCGGTTGGCGAAGCGGGTGACGGCCTCGGGGTCGTCGGCGGCGTCCTGGATGGTCTCGGCCAGCAGGCTGAGCGCGCCGACGGGGGTCTTCAGCTCGTGGCTGACGTTGGCGACGAAGTCGCGGCGCACGGCCTCGACGCGGCGCCGCTCGGTCTGGTCCTCCGCCAGCACCAGCACCTGGCCGTAGGAGCCGAGCGGCGCGACGCGGACGGCGAAGTTCGTGGTCTCCTGGCCGAACTTGTGCCCGGCGACGTCGATCTCGCTCTCGCGGATCTCGCCGTCGCGGCGTACCTGGCGGGCCAGGGCGAGCAGTTCGGCGGCCATCAGCCGATCCCCCCTGACCAGCCCGAACGCCCGCGCCGCCGAGCTGGCCCGCAGCACCCGGTCGTGCGCGTCGAGCACCACGGCGGAGGAGGGCAGCACCGCGAGCACCGAGGCGACGCCCTGCGGCAGCGCCGTCCCCGGCGTCACTCCCTCGTCCGCGGCGGCGCGGCTCGGCGCCTCGATCTGGTTGCGGTAGAACAGGACCGCCAGGGCTCCCACGACGAACCCGGCCAGGGCCGCGAAGCTCATGGCCATCTCACTCATGTCTTCGATGGTAGGTGGCCCGCTTCGGGCTATATGCCCTCTCATCAGGGGATGAACGCCCCTTTCGTGGAAAGTTCATCTCGCGGTCGAGGTTCGTTCATCATGCGCCTCGTACGGTGACGACATGCGCGACGCCTACCATGAAGAACTTGAAGGACTGACCGACAAACTGGTCGAGATGACCAGGCTGGTCCGGTCCGCCATCTCCCGTGCCACCACCGCCCTCCTCGACTCGGACCTGGCGATCGCCGAGAGCGTCATCTCGCGCGACGAGGAGGTCAACGCGATCTTCGCCGAGATCGAGACCACCATCTTCGACCTGATGGCCAGGCAGCAGCCGGTGGCGGTGGACCTGCGGCTGGTCATCACCGCGCTGCGCATGGGCACCGACCTGGAGCGGATGGGTGACCTCGCGGTCCACGTCGCCAAGGTCGCCCGGCTGCGCCACCCCGACTCGGCGATCCCGGCGCAGATGCGCTCCACGATCGTGGAGATGGGCCAGATCGCCGAGGCCCTCGTCACCAAGGCCGGCAGCTGCGTCGCCTCGCGCGACGTGGAGTCGGCGATGGAGCTGCCGCAGGACGACGACGCGATGGACCGGCTGCACCGCCGGCTGTTCCGGATGCTGCTCACCAAGGACTGGCCGCACGGGGTGGAGGCGGCCATCGACGTCACGCTCATCGGCCGCTACTACGAGCGTTACGCCGACCACGCCGTACGGGTCGCGCAGGACGTCGTCTACCTCGTCACCGGCAGCCGCCCGAGCTGAGCAGCGAGGGGGCTCGTAGGCTTGGACCCGTCAGGCGTCGGAAGGGGCGGGCCTCATGGAGCGCGGGCGCTGCTACGCGTGCAAGCGGGAGTTCGACTTCGACCCCGCGGAGGTGACGACGTTCCTGGTGGACCGGGCGACCGGGCTGCCGCCCGGCATCACCGTCGCGGGCGCGCTGCGGCCGGCGACGCCGGAGGCGCTGGCCCGCTCGGCGGACCTGCCGGTCTGCCCGGACTGCGTGGACAAGGCCGAACGGGGTCTCCCGTTCGGCCCGACCACGGGCGGGTGAGCCTCAGCGGCCCTGGTTGGCCACGGCCTCGATGGCGGCCTTGGCGGCCTCGGGGTCGAGGTATTCGCCGCCCTTGACGAGCGGGCGGAAGTCGGCGTCCAGCTCGTAGCGCAGCGGGATGCCGGTCGGGATGTTGAGGCCCGCGATGGCCTCGTCGCTGACGCCGTCGAGGTGCTTGACCAGGGCCCGCAGCGAGTTGCCGTGGGCGGCCACCAGCACCGTGCGGCCGGCCGAGAGGTCGGGGACGATCTCGTCGTACCAGTAGGGCAGCATGCGCTCCACGACGTCCTTCAGGCACTCCGTGCGGGGCATGAGCTCCGGCGGGAGCAGCGCGTAGCGGCGGTCGCCGGCCTGGGAGAACTCGTCGTCGTCGGCGATCGGGGGCGGCGGCACGTCGTAGGAGCGGCGCCAGAGCATGAACTGCTCGTCGCCGAACTCCTCGCGCGTCTGCGCCTTGTTCTTGCCCTGGAGAGCGCCGTAGTGGCGCTCGTTGAGCCGCCAGCTCCGCTTGACCGGCAGCCAGGCCAGGTCGGCCTCGGCCAGCGCGAGCTGGGCCGTCTGGATGGCCCGGCTGAGCAGGCTGGTGTGGACGATGTCCGGGCGCAGCCCGGCCTCCACCAGGAGCTTGCCGCCCCGGCGGGCCTCTTCCTCGCCCTTGGCGGACAGGCTCACGTCCACCCAGCCGGTGAACAGGCCCTTCGCGTTCCAGTCACTCTCGCCATGCCGTAGCAGCACCAAAGTCGCCATGGCCCAATCCTAGGGGTGGGCGGTCCGCGCGGGCTTTCAGCGGTCGGGGTCGGCGAAGCGGGCGAACGCCTGGAGGTTCGCCAGCGACTCGCCGCGCTTGGCCCGCCAGGCCCACTCGCGCCGGATCGAGGAGGCGAAGCCCAGCTCAAGTGCCCGGTCGAACCAGTCGTCCGCGTAGGTGAGCACGCAGCCGAGCAGCCGGTCGATCTCGTCGGCGTTCACGGCGGCCAGCGGGACGCGGCCCACGAGGTAGACGTCGCCGACGGGGTCGAGGGAGAAGTGCACGCCGTACATGGAGCCGTTCTTCTCCAGGAGCCAGCGCTGGAACTCCTCGTGGTTCTCGTCCGGCCTGCGGCAGAAGAACGCCTCGACGTGCAGCACCCGTTCGCCGACGATGAGCCAGGTCATGGTGGCGAGCTTGTGCTGTCCGGGGAGCTTGACGAGGAACGCCCCCGGCCTCGGCTCGTCGTAGGTGACCTCCGAGGCTTTGAGCGCGGCTTCGACGACTTCTCGCACGGCTTCTCGCATGGTTACGCAGGCTACAGATTGATCGCCACGGGCGTCTTGTGCAGGTGGGCGATGGCGGCCGCGTAGACCTCGACGAGCCGGGACGCCGTGGCCTGCCAGCCGAAGGCGGCGGCGTGCGCGCGGGCGCCGTCGGCGAGCCGGTCGCGCCAGGCGGGCTCGGTGACGAAGCGGCTCAGCGCCCGCGCCCATTCGGCCGGGTCGTGGGTGTCGAGGAGCAGGCCGGAGACGCCGTCCCTGACGGCGGTGCGCAGGCCGCCGACGGCCGCGGCGGCGACCGGCGTGCCGCACGCCTGCGACTCCAGTGCGACGAGGCCGAACGACTCGCTGTACGACGGCACGACCGTGACCGTGGCCGCCCGGTACCAGTCGGCGAGCTCCTGCTGGGGCACCGCGGGCACGAGCCTGACGACGTCGAGGATGCCCCGCTCGACGGCCAGCTCGGCGAGGATCGACGGGCGGGCGAGCCCGTTGCCCGACGGGCCGCCGACGCAGGCCACGACGAGCCGCCCGCGCAGCGACGGGTCCTCGATGAGCAGCCGGGACGCGGCCCGCAGCAGCACGTCCGGCGCCTTGAGCGGCTGGATGCGGCCGACGAACAGCAGCACGTGCGCGCCCAGCGGCAGGCCCAGGCGGTGCCGGGCGGCGGCCTGCGAGGCGGGCCTGAAGACGTTGAGGTTGACGCCGGGGTTGACGACGGCGACGCGCTGCTCGGGGGCGCCGTACAGGTCGATGAGCTCGCGGGCCTCGTCGCCGGTGTTGGCGACCAGGCGGTCGGCGATCTGCACGACCTGCTCCTCGCCGACCACGCGGGCCTGCGGCTCGGGCTTGTCGCCGGCGGCGAGCAGGAGGTTCTTGACCTTGGCCATGGTGTGCATGGTGTGGACGAGGGGGACGCCCCAGCGCTCCTTGGCCAGCCAGCCGACCTGGCCGGAGAGCCAGTAGTGGGAGTGGATGACGTCGTAGCGGCCGGGGTCGTACATGGCCTCGATGCGCAGCACCTCGGACAGGAACGCGCAGAGCTGGGCGGGCAGGTCGGCGCGGTCCATCTCCTCGTACGGGCCGGCGGTGACGTGCCGGACGAGGACGCCGGGGGCGAGCTCGGCCACGGGGGGCAGGTCGCGGGCGGTGGCGCGGGTGAAGATCTCCACCTCCACGCCGAGCTCGGCGAGCCGCTTGGCGGACTCGACGATGTACACGTTCATGCCGCCGGCGTCGCCCGTACCGGGCTGGTGCAGGGGCGACGTGTGCATGCTGATGGTCGCGACCCGGCTGACCCGTCGTCGCCTCACTCGGCATCACCTCCCTGCTGCTAACCATCCAGATTTTTACGACATTCCCGACATGTGACCACACCGGGGGCACGTCGGACGCGGCGGCCCCGCGCTGGCAGGATGTGGGGCATGCGGAAGACGGCTGTGGTGACCGGGGCGAGCAGCGGGATCGGCGAGGCGACGGCGCGCCGGCTCGCCGCCGAGGGGTACGACGTGGTGGCCGGCGCGCGCCGGCGCGACCGGCTCGACAAGCTGGCCGCCGAGGTGCCCGGCATCCGGGCGGTGACGCTCGACGTGACCTCCGACGAGTCGGTGGCCGCGCTCGCGGCCTCGCTGGAGCGCTGCGACGTGCTGGTCAACAACGCGGGCGGCGCGCTCGGCCTGGAGCCGGTGACCGAGGGGCGGCTCGCCGACTGGCAGCGCATGTACGACGTCAACGTGCTCGGCTCCCTGCGCATGACCCAGGCGCTGACCCCCAAGCTGATCGACTCCGGCGACGGCGTGCTGGTGATGCTGACCTCGACCGCCGGCCTGGTGTCGTACGAGGGCGGCGGCGGCTACTGCGCGGCCAAGCACGCCCAGACCTCGATGGCCGAGACCCTGCGCCTGGAGCTGGTCGGGCAGCCGGTGCGCGTGGTGGAGATCGCGCCGGGCATGGTGCGCAGCGAGGGCTTCGCGGTCACCAGGTTCCGCGGCGACCAGGAGGCCGCCGACCGCGTCTACGAAGGCGTCCCCGACCCGCTGAGCAGCGACGACGTCGCCGACGCCATCGCCTGGTGCGTCACCAGGCCGGCCCACGTCAACATCGACCGCCTGGTCATCAGGCCGCGCGCCCAGGCGGCCCAGCACAAGGTGCACCGCATCCGATGAGCAGGGTCCGATGAGCAGGGTCTCGTGAGCAGGCCCGTCGGGGCCGTCACCAGGGGCACGACCGGCCACAACCGGCTGCGCCGCAGCGACCGCTGGATGGTCGCGGTGCACGGGCGGCGGCTGCGGGCGGCCGAGCGGCCCCTGGTGGTCGACCTGGGCTACGGGGCCTCGCACACCACGACGCTGGAGCTGTTCACGCGGCTGCGCCGGGTCGCGCCGCGGGTCGAGGTGGTGGGCATCGAGATCGACCCGGCGCGGGTGGCGCTGGCGAAGCCGTACGAGCGGGAGGGCCTGAGCTTCCGGCTCGGCGGCTTCGAGCTGCCCGTGGACCGGCCGCCGACGCTGGTCCGGGCGTTCAACGTGCTGCGCCAGTACCCCGAGGCGGACGCCTGGCACTACTGGGAGGTGCTGTGCGGCAAGCTGGCCCCGGACGGCGCGCTGGTCGAGGGCACCTGCTCGGAGAACGGGCGGCGGGCGGTGTGGGTGGGCCTGTCGCCTGAAGGGCCGGGCACGCTGACGTTCTCGGCCAGGTTCGACGCCTTCGAGCGGCCCTCCGACCTCGCCGACCGGCTGCCGAAGACGCTCATCCACCGGAACGTGCCAGGTGAGCGGATCCATGCGTTCCTGCGCGATTTCGACCACGCCTGGGCGGTGAGCGCCCCCTACGGTGCACATGGGGCGCGGCAGCGCTGGCTGGCCGCCGTACACCTCCTCATGGACTCCTGGCCGGTGTGCGACCGGCCGCCGCTCGGCGGGTGGCGGCGGTGGCGGCTGGGCGAGCTGACGCTGCCGTGGGCCGCGGTCGATCCTCGCTCCGCGCCCTAGCCGAGCCGCGCCTCGAAGACCGCGTACGCCGCGGAGTCGAACAGCACGAACCTCACCTCCGTCACCGACGTCTCCGCCGCCCGCACGGCCGCCACGGCGATGCGGGCGGCGTCGTCCATCGGCCAGCCGTAGATGCCGGTGGAGATGGCGGGGAAGGCCACCGTGGCGGCCTCCAGCTCGTCGGCCACCCGCAGCGACTCGCGGTAGCAGGAGGCCAGCAGGTGCGAGCGGTCCTCCGCGGCCGAGTGGACGGGCCCGACGGTGTGGATCACCCAGCGGGCGGGCAGCAGGCCCGCGGTCGTGGCCACGGCCTGGCCGGTCGGCAGGCCGCGCCCGTACCGGCCGGCGCGCAGCTCCCGGCAGGCCCGCAGGATGTCGGGGCCGCCGCGCCGGTGGATGGCGCCGTCCACGCCGCCGCCGCCCATCAGGGAGGAGTTTGCGGCGTTGACGACGGCGTCCACCGGCTGCGCGGTGATGTCGCCCTTGACCAGCGTGACTTTCATGTCCGCCTCTTCCCCCCGGCAAGAATGCGATCTGTGACATCCGGCACCCGAATGCCAGCTCGACGCTTTGTAGAGCTACCCTGAAAGACGTGAAGGGTCTTGGCGAGCTTGAGCGCAGCATCATGGACATCCTGTGGGCGGAGGACGGCGCACTGACCGCCCGCGAGGTCGGCAGGCTCATCGCCGACCGTGACCTCGCGCCGACCACGGTGATGACCGTGCTCGACCGCCTCACCCGCAAAGGGTTCCTGCAGCGCACCCGCGACGGCCGGGCCTGGAGATATCAGCCGGCCGAAAGCCGCGACGCCTACATCGCCGAGCTTATGCTGGAAGCCTTGGGCATGACGGGCGACCGATCGGCCGCCCTCACCCGCTTCGCCCAGGCTGTGTCAGGCCCCGAGGCGGACATCCTGCGCAGAGCCCTCACGGAGCTGGAGGAAGAGTGATCACGGCAGCGGCGCTGGCGGTGCTCGCTGCGGCGTGCGCTGTCGGCTCCTGGCGTTTCACCAGAGCCGGCTGGACCTCGCGCGCGCCGCGGCTGGCCATCTTTCTCTGGCAGTCCCTGGGCGTGGCCTGGGGGCTCGCGACGACCGGCGCGATGCTGGCGTACGCGGTCCAGCCCTACGACCTCGGCGTGCTGCCGGGGCTCATCGCGTTCGCGCGGGGGGAGACTCCGGCCACCCCGTGGGACGCGCTGCACGTGCTCGCCATGATCGCGGGCGTCACCGCGCTGGCCGTGCTCGTCGCGGTGCTGCTCACCGCCGGGGTGCAGGCGCTGCGTGCCCGCCACCGGCACCGCACGCTGCTCGCGCTCATCGCCCACGACGACCCGGCGATCCCCGGCGTACGGGTGCTCGACCACCCGGGCGCGGCCGCCTACTGCGTGCCGGGGCTGCGCTCGCAGGTCGTGGTCAGCGAGGGCGCGCGCAGGCTGCTGTCGCAGGACGAGCTCGCGGCCGTGCTGGCGCACGAGGCTGCGCACGTACGCGAGCGTCACGACCTGGTGCTGCTGCCCTTCGCGGCGCTGCGCAGGGCGCTGCCGTGGTCGAAGGTCGTGGCCGACGCGCAGGCGCAGGTCGAGCTGCTCATCGAGATGGCCGCCGACGACCGGGCCCGGCGCTACTGCTCGCCGCGCCGGCTGGCCACGGCGCTGCTCAGGTTCGGCTCGGCGGGAGCCATGCCGACGCCCCACGGCATGCTCGGCGTGCACGCCCACAACGTCATGGCCCGGGTGAACCGCCTGGTCAAGCCCGGTCCCGAGCTCGCGACGACGGTCCGTTACGGTTATCTCACGCTCGCTGTGACATTGCTCACCGCCGCACCCACCCTGTGGGTCTACCAGCTCTGATGCTTGCTGGTGTTAACTTCCGCGTTTGCAATTGCAAGCAGCGGGAGGCAGACTATGGGTATGGCACTACCCAAGGTCGGTTCGATCGGTGAATACATCCGCGAGCAGCGGCAGCAGGCGAAGATCTCCCTGCGCCAGCTCGCGGCGGCTGCCGGGGTCTCCAACCCCTACCTCAGCCAGATCGAACGGGGGCTGCGCAAGCCGAGCGCGGAGATACTCAACCAGATCGCCAAGGGTCTGCGGATCTCCTCACAGGCGCTCTACGTGCAAGCCGGCCTGATCGAGGACCGGGAACCGCCGAGCGACGTGATCACGGCGATCCGGGCCGATCCGCGTCTCACCGAGCGGCAACGCCAGGTGCTGATCGACATCTACGAGTCGTTCCGCAAGGAGAATCCGGAGGAGGGCGAGCAGACCTCCCAGAACGCTCGCCCCCACTCCGGATCCGAGCAGGACGACGAGCCGCTGCCCGAGGAGTTTCTCGCCGCGCTTGAGCCCTACGCGGCGACCTCACGCAACGGCAACGTCACCCAGGAAACCAAGGAAGGTTAACCCATGACGCTCGCGACCGAGGTCAAGAAGCTCACCGATTCCAAGCCGTTCTACGTCGTCGCCGGTGTCGGCGACTACGCCGTGGAGAAGCTGCGCGAGCTGCCCGAGCAGCTCCAGAAGCTCCAGTCGCGGCGCTCCGAGCTCACCCGCGAACTGCCCGAGCGCACCCGCGCCTACGCCGACAAGGTCGAGGCCGTCGCCCGCGAGTTCCCCGACAAGGCCCGCGAGTACGCCGACCAGCTGACCAACCGCGCCACCGAGGTCTACGAGGACCTCGCCACGCGCGGCCGCAAGGTCGTCAGCCAGGCCAGCGGCACGGCCGCCCTTGAGCTGGAGGAGGTGTCGGAGGCCGCCGAGCCGCCCGTCGCCAAGCCCGTCGAGACGAAGAAGCCGGCCGGCCGCCCCCGCGCCGCCGCCAAGGCCGCCAAGGCCTGATCCGCGCCGGTCGCGATGGCCCGTCTCCGTTCCGCGGAGGCGGGCCATTCTCTTCTGGGGTGCCCGGCTGTCGGTCCCGGCTATTAGGCTGGGGAACGGTTTTTCATCAAGGGCGTTGGGCGGAGCCGACACATGAGTCTGATCAACGGAGTCTTCAACCTCCTCTTCCTGGTGCTCGCCGCCGTCATCTTCGGCATGTCGGTCTACGCGCTCGTGCACGCGCTGCGGGTGCCGGCCAACGCGTTCCTCGCGGCGGGCAAGCTCCAGAAGCCGCTGTGGCTGCTCATCCTGGTGCTCGCCACGCTGTTCTCCGCCGCGAACGCCTACGAATACCTCATCACCTTCCTCTTCCTCGGCAGCAGCCAGTTCATGGGCATCGGGCTCGGGATCTTCTCGATCCTGGCCGTCATCGCCGCGGCCGTCTACATCGTGGACGTCAAGCCCGCCGTGAAGGGCATGGGCCGGGGCGGCAACAACGGCCCCTACGGGCCCTGGTGACCCACCCCGAGCGCGCCCGCCAGGAAGGCGAGGATCTCGTCCCGGGCGGCGAGCGTGGGATGTCCTTCTTCGTCCACGAGATGGGCGGTGACCACGCTGTGCGGGGTGCCCACGACGTCCCTGAAGAACGGCGGCGGGTCCTCGCCGGCGACGCCGCCAGGTAGGACCCGGCCGTCGAAGGCGTCTCCCAGGAGCGCCTGATAGGCGGCGAAGCGCCGGCCGGTGCACCAGCGGTCGCCCTCGAAGCGGTAGCCGAGCACCTTCAGCCCGTCGCGCCGCACGCGCTCGCGCACCGCGAGCGCGTCGGCCTCGCTGAGCTCCAGCCCGGCGGGGTCGTCCAGCGGCAGTGACGGGTGGTTGACCACCGGCGCGATGACGGCCGGCTCCAGCGCCATGGTGAGGGCGAAGTTGCCGGTGAAGCACAGCCCGATCGCGCCGACGCCCGGACCTCCGCACTCGGCGTGGGCCTGCCGCGCGAGCCCGCGCAGCCAGGCCGTGACCGGGCTGGTGCCGCCTCCGGCGAACGCCCGGAACTCGGCGCTCACGCACGCGCGGCGCACGACCTTCTCGCCGTCCTCCACCGTGGGATAGGCGCCGTCCCTGCCGAAGAGCGACGGAACGTGGACGGTGAAGCCGGCGTCGCGTATCCACCGTGCCAGGCGGAGGACGTCAGGGCTGATGCCCGGCATCTCCGGCATCAGCACCACCGCGGGCCCGGAGCCCGCGACGTACACCGTCTTCACCACCCCCTCCACGTCCACGCTGCGGCGGCGGAAATCGGTGATGGGATCGTCAAGGCTCATGGAAGCAGCCTGTACTGATCGGGCAGGCCGGGGCGATCGGCCGGATCGCCAGGTCCAGGGGTAATCTCGCCACAGGCGTGCCGAGGAGGGCGGGCGTGAGCGAGCTGCGTGTGGGCGTCCTGGCCTATCCGGGGTGTTTCGCCTCCGAGGTGTTCGGCGTCCCCGATCTGCTGACGATGGCCACCCACCTCGGTGGTCCCGACCTCGTGAACTACGAGGTGGCGGTCATGTCGCCGCGGAGCCGGGTCGCCGCCTCGGGCGGCACGACGCTGGGCGTCTGCCCGGTACGCGAGGTCGACGTCCTCGTGGTGCCGGGATTCGAGCTCGGGCCCGGCCTCGACGTGGCCGCGAAGCTGGCGCCCCTCGGCCCTGAGATCGCCGTGATCCGCTCGCACGCGGCCGCGGGCAACGCCGTGGTCTCCATCTGCGCCGGCGCCTTCCTGGTCGCCGAGGCCGGGCTGCTCCACCGGCGGAGGGCCACGACGGCCTGGCTCCTCGCCGACGAGCTGGCCCGGCGCTGCCCGGAGGCCGAGGTCCGGCCCGAGCACCTGGTCGTCACCGACAGAGGGGTGACGACGACGGCGGCCTTCAGCGCGATGTACGACTTCGCGCTGGCGTTGATCCGCGAGCACAGCGGCGCCCGCGTGGCGCGTAGGACGGCGCGGGTGGCGCTCGTGGACGACGCCCGGTCGTCCCAGACCCCGTACGTCGACACCCGGCTCCTGCCGCGACCCGGGCACGAGTTCTCGAGCCAGGTCATGCGCCGGCTCGACCAGAACCTCGCCGCCCGGTACGACCTCGCCGCGCTGTCGAGGACGTTCAACGTCAGCACCCGGACGCTGCTGCGGCGCTTCGCCGCCGAGACCGGCCAGAGCCCGCTCGCCTACCTCCAGTCCTCGCGCGTCCGCCGCGCCCGCCATCTCCTGGAGACGACCGACCGTACGGTGGCCGGCATCGCCGCGGCGGTCGGCTACCGGGACCCCGGAACCTTCGCCGCCCTGTTCGCCAGGCACACGGGGCAACGCCCGCAGGACTACCGGGCGGCCTTCCGCCGCGACGCCGGCTGAGGATCCCTGCCGCGCCGGGCACCGAAAATCTGTACTCGCCGGAGTAGACATTTGTGGCCGCTGAGGCTAGGGTTTCTCACATCGCAAGGAACGGTTGGACCGGGCAGCGGAAGTATCGGCACCACGACGAACTGCCCGGAGCACGATGAACGGCAGAAGGTCGGACGTGAAGGGCCAGCGCAGTTGTCAGGGGCCCAGATCGTGGACGCGCTGCCGCAGCTGAAGTTGGACAGTGGTCCGGAAGATAGAGATGAAGGGAGTGTTGAACGCCATCAGGATCGCCCGTTGCCGGCTGAGTCTCGCCGCTCGGGTACCGCAGTTCCACAGATAGGAAGGTGGTCTACGGTCACGCATCCGCGATCCCCGCAGCACCGCCGCTCAGCACGGCGAATGCGGAAAACAGTGAGCCGGCCGGATGGCCGGTAGATGGTGTTGAACTCTTCGGGGCCCCGGCGCGACACGCGCCGGGGCCCCCTGTGCGCGTGACGGAAAGGAATGCATGGATCAACCTCGCTCGGCTGCCCAAGGTGACACGCTCCCGCAGGGCAGGATCGCGGACACCGCCGGATCCACGACCGGAGCCGGCGCCGAAGACCGGTTCGACGATGAGGACTACCCCGCCTACAGCATGGGCGCCGCCGCGGAGATGCTCGGTGTCAGCCCAGCGTTCCTGCGGGCTCTGGGCGCCGCGCAACTGATCGAGCCGAAGCGCTCCGGTGGCGGCCACCGCCGCTATTCCCGCCGGCAGTTGCGGCTGGCCGCGCGCGCCCGCGAACTCGTCGATCAGGGCACGCCCGTGGAAGCAGCCTGCCGGATCATCGCCCTGGAAGATCAGCTCGCCGAGGCGCTGCGCGTGAACGACGCGCGCGACCGCTCGGCCGGACAGTGACACCCGTGACGCAAGAAGACCCGGCAGCGTGAGCTGACCGGGTCTTGGTGTGGCGCCGTCGCGTCAGGCGGCCACGATGTTCTCGGCCTGGGGGCCCTTCTGGCCCTGGGTGATGTCGAAGGACACCTTCTGGCCCTCGTGCAGCTCGCGGTAGCCGCCCTGGGAGACGATGTTGGAGTAGTGGGCGAAGACGTCGGCGCCGCCGCCGTCCTGCTCGATGAAGCCGAAGCCCTTTTCCGCGTTGAACCACTTCACGGTGCCGGAAGCCATGATGATCTCCTCTTGATCGGTGCAAAAGCCGAAACCCGCACGGTACGGATCTCGCGTCGCCGAAATAGGCCCACACCCGGAGAAGACCGGAAAACAAAAAATGCGCCCGACGCTACATACCGTCAGGCGCACACAAGTTCATTATGGGTACCACAACTGCAACTACCGTCAGCCTAGCACACGGGCAATCATGATGCGGACGCGCAGCGATGCCAACCTTTCTCCGCGGCCACGGCGTTCAAGGGGCAGTGCCGACATGAGGAGAGACGTTGGATCGCGATGCCGCGTTCACGGCGTTCCTGGATGCCCACCAACGCCCGTTGCTGCGCCTGTGCTATCTGCTCACCGGAGAGGTCCATCTCGCGGAGGACCTCCTGCAGAGCGTGCTGGTCCGCATGCTCGGACGGTGGCCCAAGCTGCGTCATATCGACAATCTGGACGCCTACGCCCGTAAGGCGCTGGTGAACCAGTACATCTCGTGGCGACGGCGACGCCGCTCGGGCGAGGTGCTGAGCGCCGAGTTGCCCGAGCGCGCCCATTCGAGCGAGGACTCCGCCGTCCTGCGGATCGTGCTGCGTCAGGCGCTCATGCGGCTGACGCCCAAGCAGCGCGCCGTGCTGGTGCTGCGCTTCTACGAGGACCGGACCGAACGCGAGGTGGCCGCCCTCATGGGCTGCTCGGTGGGCACGGTCAAGAGCCAGGCGCACCACGCGCTGGCCCGGCTGCGCGCGCTCGCGCCCGAACTGGCGTCCCATCTGCCCGTACTGAACGACGACCCGGCCTGGAACGAGGGGGCACGCCGATGACCTGGCTCGGAGACCAGCTCGGCCGCATCGCCGACGAGATGCCGCAGCGCGACCTGGGCGCCAGGGCGATGGAGCGCTACCAGCGGAGGAGGCGCAACCTGATGGCGTTCGCCGCCGCCGCGACGGTCGTGGTCACCCTGCTCGCCGCCACGATCGGGGCGCGGGCGTTGCTCGCGGAACCTCCCGCCGCGGTCGCTCCGTCCCTCCCGCCGGAGCGGTCGAGCATCAGCGTCGGCGTGGTGCCGACGGTGGAGTCGGCGGTCCTGATCGTGGCCCTCAGGATGGGCTATTTCCGGGAGGAAGGGCTGAACGTGCAGCCGATGTTCCTGTCCGGGTCGGCGCACGGGGTGCCCTTGCTGGAGGCGAGCCGGCTGGATCTGATCCAGCTCGACTACGCGACGTTTCTCAAGGCGACCGAGTCCGGCAAGCACCTCAAGATCGTGATGGCCTCCCATCAGTCCGCGCCGGGAACGTCGGCCCTCGTGGTGAACGCCACCTCGAAGGTGCGGACGGTCACCGGTCTCAAGCGCAAGAGGATCGCCGTCCACCAGCTCGGCGGGCTCCCCTCGCTGGCTCTGACCGCCGCGCTGGAGCGGGCCGGGCTGACGTCGAAGGACGTCGTGCTGGTCGAGACTCCCTATCCCGACATGCTCCGCGGGCTGAAGCAGGGACGGCACGACGCCGCCCTGCTGGCCGAGCCCTTCGTCACGGTCGGACGTGAGGGCGGGGAGGTGCGGGTCCTCGGGGACGCGATGAGCGGCGACCTCGCGAACCTGCAGACCTCGGGCATGACCGCCACCGAGAGCTGGATCCGGCGCAACCCGCGCACGCTGGCGGCCTTCCAGCGCGCGCTGGGCAAGGCGGCACGCCTGGTCACCGCCGACCCTGAGCACGCCCGCGCGGCGCTGCCCACCTACACCAGGATCCCCCAGAAGGTGGTCGCGAACGTCACGCTCGGCTCCTATCCGGACAAGGTGGATCTGACGCATTTGACGCGGATCGCCGCCCTGGCCCGCGCTCAGGGCTGGCTGGAGCGCCTGCCGGAGCCCGGAGAGGCGGTCGCGAAGACCGAGTGAGGGCCCTCACTCCGGCTGGTCGATCTGCCGGGTCAGGCCGTCGAGCAGGGGGCGCAGCCCGAACTCGAAGAGCCGGTCGAGATCGAGGTCGAACTCCCCCAGCTCCTGCAGGAACGCGGCGAAGGCCGCGTAGCCCGGCGACTCGCTGACCTCCCGCATGCGCTCCTCCTGCGCGCTCATCCACTCCTCGTCCGACAGGCCGGTGGCGGCGCGGGCCCGCCGCTCCTGCTCGAAGTTGGCCGCCAGGCCCTGCACGAAGCTGTAGAGCAGGATGTGCACGTTCATCTTGGCCGTCGCGTCGAGCCGGGTGCCGGCCAGGGCGCTCATCACCCACTCCGAGTGCTTCAGCAGGGCGGCGGAGGGCAGCGGGCGGTACAGCGAGGTGACCCCCGCCATCCAGGGGTGCGCCCGGTAGGCCGCCCACTGCAGCCGGGCGCTCGTCTCCAGCGCCTCGCGCCAGCCGGCCGGCCGCCCCTCGGGCAGCGGGTGGTCGTCGAGCACCGCGTCGACCATGAGCAGGACCAGCTCGTCCTTGCCGCTGACGTGGCGGTAGAGGGACATGGTGGCCATCCCCAGCCGGTCGGCGAGCGCGCGCATGGTCAGCTCGTCGAGCCCCTCGGCGTCGGCGAGCTCGACGGCCGCCCGCACGACGCGCTCGCGGACGCCGCCCGGCTCGCGGGCCGCCTGCCCCGAGCCGCGGCGGCCAGTGGGACGGCCGGTCGGGCGGCCGGGCCCGCCGAGCTCGGCGACCACCGTGCCGACCCGTGGCTCGGCGATCACCACTCCCTCCTGGGCCAGCAGCGCGAGGGCCTTGGCCGCGGTGGCCAGGGCGACGTCCCAGTCGCGGGCGAGCTGGCGGGTGGAGGGCACGCGGTCGCCGGGGCGCAGCCGGCCGTCGGCGATGCGCCGCTTGATGTCGCCGGCGATGCGGGCATAGGGCGGAGTGTCCATCTCATCCTCTGTTCTAGTACAGATCTGCCCATCATAGCCTTGTGGCCTGCTGTATGTACGCCGTACATTCAGTTCCGCGTACAACGTACAAACGAAGGAGCGGAACATGAAGGTGCTCATCTCGGGCGCGAGCGTCGGCGGCCCCGTCCTGGCCTACTGGCTGGGGCGGCACGGGATCGAGGCGGAGATCGTCGAGCGGGCCCCGGCCCCGCGCACCGGCGGGCAGGCCATCGACGTCCGGGGAGCGGCGCTCACGGTCGCCGACCGGATGGGCGTGCTGGAGCGGGCCAGGGCCCTGCGCACCCGGATGCGCGGCATGTCGATGGTGGACGGCTCCGGCACCGAGCTCATGCGCAGCACGGAGGGCACGCTGAGCGGCGGCGCGTTCGACAGTCCCGACGTCGAGATCATGCGCGACGACCTGACCGCGCTGGTCCTCGCCGCCGCCGACCCCGTCATCGTCTACGGCGACTCGATCGCCGCCCTCGACCAGGACGCGGACGGGGTGGACGTCACGTTCGACAGCGGCCGGCGCGAGCGCTACGACTACGTGGTCGGCGCCGACGGGCTGCACTCCAACGTACGCCGCCTGGCCTTCGGCCCCGAGGAGCGCTACGTCCGCCACCTCGGCGCGTACGTCTCCATCTTCACCGCGCCCAACTTCCTCGGCCTCGACCACTGGCAGACCTGGTTCCGCGAGGGCCAGGTGGGCGGCGTCGTCTACAGCGACCGCGACGCCACCACGATGCGGGTCAACCTCGGCTTCGAGGACGGCCCGATCGCCTACGACCACCGCGACCTCGACGCCCAGAAGCGGCTCATCCAGGAGCGCTGCGCCGGCCTCGGCTGGGAGGTGCCCCGGCTGCTCGACGCGATGGGGAAGGCGGACGACTTCTACTTCGACGCGATGGCGCAGGTCGTGATGGACCGCTGGTCGACCGGCCGGGTGACGCTGGTCGGCGACGCCGGCTACTGCGCCTCGCCGCTGTCCGGGCAGGGCACCAGCCTCGCGATGGTGGGGGCGTACGTGCTGGCGCAGGAACTCGGCGCGGCCCCGGCCGGCGCGTTCGACCGCTACGAGCGGCGGATGCGCCCGTTCGTGGCCGCCAACCAGGCGCTCGCCACCGAGAACCCCGGCCAGGGCGCGGCCCCGGAGAGCATCCAGCGGGCGGCGAACGCCATCACGCTCGATTGACGGGACAAACCGCTACGATTTGCCGCCATGACCGGTTTCAGACTCACGCTGGCCACGCTGGGGGCCACCGCTCTGACGCTGACCGCCGCTCCCGCCGCCCTCGCCGCGACGGCCGGGATCACGGACGACGTCACGATGACCCTCGGCGAGGACGGCACCCTGCACGTGGTCGAGAAGATCAGCGGCGGGTCGAGCGGTCTGAAGCGGACGTTCATCACCCGCACCCGGTACGACGACGGCAACGACCGCCTCTACCGGATCTCGAACGTCAAGGGCGGCACCTTCGACGGCGACGTCCTCACCGTGACGAGCGGCACCGTCGAGTACGACGTCAAGGGCGCCGTGATGTCCTCGGGCGGCGTGGAGGAGCTGCGCTGGTTCGCGGTGAGCGGCTGGAACCAGCAGGTCGCCAAGGCCACCGTCCAGGTCCAGGGCCCCGGCCAGGTGCAGAACCTATCCTGCTTCGCCGGCGAGCTCACCTCGGCCGTCGGCTGCACCGCCGCCTCCATGGACCACACCGCCACGCAGGCCGACTTCGAGCAGGAGAACCTCGCGCCCGGCGAGGCCCTGACCGTCGTCATCGGCTATCCGGCGGGCTCCAGCAAGGGCACGCCGATCCTGGAGCGGCGCTTCTCGCTGGCGTCGGCGTTCACGCTGAACACCGTCACCGGCGGCGCCCTGGCCGGTCTGCTGGTGCTGCTGCTCGGCGGCGTGGGCCTGCTCTACTGGACGCGGGGCCGCGACGCCCGCGTGGCGGGCGGCGACCAGGGGGCGGTCAACCCCGTACAGAACGGGCACTTCTCCCCGCCGGACGGGGTTCGGCCCGGCCAGATCGGCACGCTCGTGGACGAGCAGGCCGACGTCGTGGACGTCACCGCCACCATCGTGGACTTCGCCGTCCGCGGCTACCTGCGCATCGACGAGCAGCCCCGCCAGACCTACGACGCGCCCGACTGGCTGCTCGTACGGCTGCCCACCGCGCCGGTCGACGCCCTGCTGCCCTACGAGAAGGCGCTCCACGACGCCATCTTCGACGGCCGGGACGCGGTGCTGCTGTCGCAACTGTCCGGGACGTTTGCCACGCACTTGGGCAAGGTCCGCGACGCGCTCTACGCCGACGTGGTCAAGCAGGGCTGGTTCGCCCGCCGGCCCGACACCGAGCGCACCCGGTGGACGACGGTCGGCGTCGTCTTCATCGTGGCCGGCGTGCTCGCCACGGCGGGGCTCGCCTGGTTCACCACGTACGGGCTCCTCGGCCTCGCCGTCATCATCGCGGGCGGCGCGCTCGCCATCGGCGGACAGTACATGCCGGCCAAGACCGCCAAGGGCTCGGCGGCGCTGGCGCACACCCTGGGCTTCCGCGAGTACCTGTTCTCCGGGGAGCTGGGCCACGTGCCCGAGCAGCACCGGGTGGAGCTGTTCTCCCGCTACCTGCCGTACGCGGTGATCTTCGACGGCGTGGAGCACTGGTCGCGGGTGGTGGCCTCCGTCACCGGCAACGGCCACCAGGCCGACAACCTCTACTGGTATCACGGGCCCGCGGAGTGGGACCTGTCGAAGTTCGCCGGCTCGATGCGTACGTTCTGCACGACGACCTCGGGCGCCATCTCCGCCACCCGCCAGTTCCGCAGCCTGTGAGCGGCTAGCGGATCCGTAGCTCGCCGACCGGCCGTCCCCCGCCGAGCACCGCCGGGGCGGCCAGCTCGGCCAGCTCCGGGGCGTCGAGGCCGAGCGAGCGCAGCGCCGCCACCGTGACCGGCCCGCGGGCGCGCGCCGAGCCGTCCTCGATCTTGACGGTGCCCGCCCTGCCGTCCTCGAACGCGAACGCGTCGAACCCCTCGGCGCCCGCCTTCAGCATCAGGCCCGGCAGCGCGCGCATGAGCTTCGCCTCGGGCCGGTCGGTGCCGGACGTCCACTCGGGGTGGGCGCGCATCGCGTCGAAGATCTTGCGTTCGTACGAGTCGGCCGACGACCTCGGGAACGCGCGGAACGCCTTCGTCACCCCCAGCATCGACACGAAGAACAGCGGCGCCCCGCAGCCGTCCACGCCCGAGGCCGCCACCCGCTCGCCGGTGAACTCCTCGACGGTCTGCCTGATGGCCCGCTGCAACGGATGCGTCGGCTCCAGGTAGGTGGTCAGCGGCCAGTCGTTGACCACACAGGTGGCCAGCATGGCGGCGTGCTTGCCGGAGCAGTTCATGTAGATCCGCCCGTACTCGGTCGAGCGCCGGTCGAACGGGTGGTCCTCGGGGCACTGCAGCGCCGACTCCTCCAGCCCGGCGCCCGCGAGGATCTTGCGTACCCCCTCCACGTGGAACGGCTCGCCCGAGTGCGAGGCGCAGGCCAGCGCCAGCAGCTCGCCCTCCAGCGCCAGTCCGCTGCGCAGCATGCCGAGCGCCTGGAGCGGCTTCATCGACGACCGCGGCGAGGCGGGCACGTGCACCGCGCCGCGCGTCTCGACCAGGCGGCCTTCGGCGTCCACGGTCAGCATGCGAGCCTGATGCGTGGACTCCACGAACCCGGATCGCACCACTTCCACGATCAACGACATATCCGTACCCCTTTCGGGACGAGTCTACGAAGGGTCTTTCCTGGTCCAGAATGAGATGTCATGCGAGCAGTGGTGCAGCGAGTGAGTTCAGCGTCCGTGGAGGTCGAGGGCCGCACGGTCGGCGAGATCGCCGAGCCCGGCCTGCTCGTCCTGGTCGGGGTCACGCACGCCGACACGAGGGCCGAGGCGGCCAAGCTCGCCGCCAAGCTGTGGGGCCTGCGGATCCTGCACGGCGAGAAGTCGTGCTCCGACGTCGCCGCCCCGCTCCTGGTGATCAGCCAGTTCACCCTCTACGGCGACGCGCGCAAGGGCCGGCGGCCCACCTGGCAGGCCGCCGCCCCGGGGCCCGTCGCCGAGCCCCTGGTGGACGCCGTCGTCGAGGAGCTGCGTGCGCTCGGCGCCCGCGTGGAGACGGGCGTGTTCGGCGCGGACATGAAGGTCTCGCTCGTCAACGACGGCCCGATCACCCTCGTCCTGGAGTTCTGAGCTCCCGGATCACCTGATGCGACGGCGCAGCGACGGGTCGATGGAGACGTTGCGCCCCGCGTCCGGCGGCACCACGACCTCCTGGCTGGCCGCGACGCCGCCCGCCAGCAGCGGCGCGTCGACCGGCACCGTGCGCTTGACCACGGCCAGCGCGATCGGGCCCAGCTCGTGGTGGCGGGCCGCCGAGCCGACCACGCCGACCTCCTGGCTCTCGAAGATCACCGGGTCGCCGTGCACGGGCAGCGTGTCGACGCTGCCGTCGAGGTGCAGGAACACCAGGCGGCGCGGCGGATGCCCGAGGTTGTGAACCCGCGCCACGGTCTCCTGCCCGCGGTAGCAGCCCTTGGTCAGGTGGACCGCCGCACCGATCCAGCCCACCTCGTGCGGGATCGTCTTGTGGTCGGTCTCGAAGCCCAGCCGCGGCCGGTGCGCCTCGATGCGCAGCGCCTCGTACGCCCACAGCCCCGCCAGCGGCCTGCCCAGGTGCTCAGGGAGCTCGGCGCGTGGCACCAGGACGTCCGCGTCGGCCGTGGAGAGCACGGCGAGGTCGTCGGCCCGCGACACCTCGACCCGCAGCATGAACCGCATGCGGTCGAGATAGTCGATCAGGCTCTGCGCGGTGCCCGGCTCGACGTGGGCCAGCACGCTCTCGCCGTCGTCGACCAGGGTCAGGTGGTGCAGCACGCGGCCCTGCAGGTCGAGGTCGAGCGTCTGCGTCCACTCGCCCGGTTTGAGCGTGTCGAGCTTCTGCGAGGTCAGGTCGTTGAGCCACTTCAGCCGGTCGGCGCCGGAGATCCGGACCACCTCGCGGTTGCTGCGATCGACGACCGCCTCGCCCTTGGCCAGCGCGCGCTGCTCGGCGAACAGGTCGCCGTAGTGGGCGGCTACGTCGGAGTCCGGGGCGTCAGCGGCGACCGCGCCGGGAAGGTCGAGCAGAGGGCTACGCATGCCCTCCAGGCTATCGGCAGTCGCGGCAACGTCCGAAGACGGTCAGGTGGTGGACGTCGGCCACGAACCCCATCTCGTCGTCCAGCGCCTTCACCATCCCCTCGGCCAGCTCCGGCCGCACCTCGAACACCTGGTCACAGCCCCGGCACACCAGATGCACGTGGTCGGCCTCGGCCGCCAGGTGGTAGGTCGGCGCGCCGTGCCCGAGATGCGTGTGG
This sequence comes from Nonomuraea sp. LP-02, assembly GCF_036289125.1. Classification (NCBI taxonomy): domain Bacteria; kingdom Bacillati; phylum Actinomycetota; class Actinomycetes; order Streptosporangiales; family Streptosporangiaceae; genus Nonomuraea; species Nonomuraea sp. LP-02. The sequence continues at coordinate 5,661,871 of NZ_JAXCLK010000001.1, forward strand.
GTGACCAGCCCCAGCTCCTCCAGCAGCTCCAGCGTGCGGTAGACGGTCGAGATGTTGACCCCGCGCGCCGTCTCACGCACCTTGGCGCAGATCTCCTCAGGTGTGGCGTGCTCCAGATCCTTGACCGCTTCGAGGACGAGCTGGCGCTGCGGCGTGACCCGGTAGCCCTTCGCGCGGAGTTCCTCGTGCCACTGCGTCTCGGTCATGCTCCCGAGTCTACGGCCCGGTGATATTCATTTGCCTCCCGCGCGAACGAGCACATAACTTCATGAGTACGCGGAAAGGAGGTGGTCCGAATAATGGTGAGTCATAGTCGGGCTAGCGAGGTGGTTGTCCGCTGACGTCGCGGACGCCTGTCTCGGTCTCGTGACGTGACGCGAATTCGAGGCAACCACCGGGGCCCCTGACAGCCGGAGGACGGGAAGCGAACGCATCCCGTCCGTGGTCCATCCGGCCCGCCCGCACGAGCGGGCGGAGTGTTGTCCGGGGCCCTTCTTCATTTCCCGGCGTTCCGATGAGTTCCGCGCCCGGTTCCGGTCCATAGAGGTGCACCCGCACATCCATGGAGAGAGGGACCATGAGCGCCAACCCCCTGCCGCCCGTCGTCGACGCCGCCACCTGGCGGCGTGAGCTCGACGCGCTGCGCGCCCGCGAGAAGGCCGCCACCCGTGAGCTCGACGCCATCGCCGCCCAGCGCCGCCGCCTGCCCATGGTGCGGCTGCCCGACTACGTCCTCGACGGCGAGCACGGCCCCGTCCGGCTGGCGGACGTCTTCGACGGCGCGCGGCAGCTGATCGTCTACCACCACATGTGGTTCCCGGGCAAGGAGTGGCAGTGCCCGGGCTGCACCGGCTTCACCTCGCAGTTCACCCGCCTGGAGTTCCTCCGCGACTACGACGCCAGGTTCGTCGTCGTCACCCAGGGCCCGATCGACGAGGCGCTCGCCTACAAGCGGCGCGTCGGCAACGCCATGACGTGGTACTCCACCGCGAACAGCCCGTTCGGCGCCGATGTCGGCGCCCCGCCCGGCGGCGGCTTCGCCGTCAACGTGTTCCTGCGCGACGGCGACACCGTCTACCGCACCTGGCACACCGACGGACGCGGCACCGAGCAGCTCACCCACACCTTCGCGCTGATCGACCTGCTGCCGTACGGGCGGCAGGAGGAGTGGCAGGATTCCCCTGAAGGCTGGCCGCAGTCACCGACCTACAGCGGCTGGGCCTCCTCGCAGGACCTCGCCGCGCGCTACGGCCCCGGCTAGCCGAGCAGGTCTCGGGGCCGGTCAGTGCTCGCCGCGCGGCGTGACGCCGAGGTCGGCGCAGGCGCGGCGGTAGAGGGTCACGACGGCCTTGCGCACCTGCGCCCGCTCGGTGAGCGTCTCGCCCCACGGCACGCGTACGCGCTCGCCCCCGTCGATCGTGAACTCGATCGCCTCGGCGTCCACGTCGCTGGTCACCGCCGTGGCGGCGGACGGCCGGCCGGCGAGCGCCCGGACGATGAGCAGCGAGTCGCCGGCGTGGTCGTCGTTCATGTGGCGCTTGATCGCCTCGACCGCGTCGGGGGTGAACGGCGTGCTCACGCGACCTTCTTCAGCTCGGCCGACATGTGGTCCGACAGCGGCTGCCCCATCGCGGCCATCTCGTAGGCCCACATGAGGTTGCCGTTGACCAGCCCGTAGAGGCGGTAGCCGGCGGTGTATTCCTTGGCGCTGGCGGTGCGGGCGACCACGTCGGTGCGCAGCTCGATCTTGTGGAAGACGACCTCGCCGATGTAGATCTCGACGATGCCGGTCGGGTGCGCGAGCACCACCTCTAGCTGCCGGTCGGGCAGGGCCCGCCAGTAGCCGGACTCGGTGGCCAGCGGCCGGACCCGGTTGCCGTCCTCGTCGAGCAGCCAGGTGCGGCTGACGTAGGTCAGGAACGGCTTGCCGTTGTGGCCGAACTCGATCTCCTGCCCGAAGTTGAAGCTCTCGATCGTCGGGTAGCCGCCGACGCCCGCGCCCTCCCACCGGCCGAGCAGGAACGCGATCGGCTCCAGGGCGGGGTGCACCTCAGGTTCTTCCATGGTCCCCAAGCCTAGTGGCCGGGGCTAGGGTGGCGGGCATGGCACGATCTCTGGTGATCAAGGTTACCGCCGGGGCCGACGCCCCCGAGCGCTGCAACCAGGCGTTCAACGTCGCGGCCGCCGCGCTGGCGAGCGGTGTCCCCGTCTCCCTGTGGCTGACCGGGGAGTCGTCGTGGTTCGCGCTGCCGGGGCGGGCCGCGGAGTTCAGCCTCCCGCACGCCGCGCCGCTCACCGACCTGCTCGAAGCCGTGCTCGCCGCGGGCCGGGTGACGTTGTGCACGCAGTGCGCCGCCCGCCGCGGGATCACGGTGGACGACGTCATCGACGGCGTGCGCATCGCCGGGGCGCCGACGTTCGTCGAAGAGGCGACCGCGGAGGGCGTGCAGGCCCTCGTCTACTGAGCGTCTACTGAGCGCCCGTGCCGGCGGGCAGCGGATCGGGGTGGGCGGGCGCGGCGCAGCCGGCCCGGCACGCCTCCAGTTGCGCGGCGAACGCCATCCCCAGGAAGAGCGCGATCGAGCTGAGGAAGGACCACAGCAGCAGCGCCATGACGGCGGTGAGCGGCCCGTACGTCTCGCCGAACGAGCTGTTGTTGTCGGTGTAGAGCGCGAGCGCCAGCGTGAAGACCGTCCACAGGGCGAGCGCCACCAGCGCGCCCACGGCCAGCCAGGTGTGGCCCGGCTGCCGCCGCCGGGGCGAGGCCCGGAACAGCGTGACCGTGCTCACCATCGCCAGCAGGAAGCCGAGCGGCCAGCGGACGAGCGAGAACGCCTGCCGCACCCCGTCTCCCCAGCCGTAGACCTCGGTGAGCGCGTGGCCGAGCGCGCCGCCGCCCACCAGGACCGTGAACCCGGTGATCATGAGGACGCCGGCGGTCAGCGCCAGCGCGGCCGCCCGCGCGTACTTGCGGGGGAAGGGCCGGTCGCGTTCGACGCCGTAGATGCGGTTGGCGCCGCGCTCGAACTGCGCCATCGCGGTCGCCAGCGCCACCAGCGTGGTGCCGAGGCCCAGCAGGAGGGCGAGCGTGCCGGAGAAGTGGTTGCCGCCCTCCAGCGCCTCCTTGACCGCTTCGGCCCCGCCGCCGGGCGCCAGGCCGCGCAGCGTGAGCCCCAGCACCCGGCCGAGCTGGCCGTGGTCGGTCACCTCGCTCAGCCCGACCAGCGCGATCGTGCCGGGGATGATGGCCAGGCAGAGCTGGAAGGCCAGCGCGCGGGCGTGGCTCATGCCGTCGCCGTAGCGGAACCTCACCAGCGAGTCGCGTACGAGCTGCCAGCTGCCGTAGTTGCGCATGGTCGCCCAGGCGTCGTCGGCGGACAGCTCCTCGCCGCTCATCGTCCGGGTCTGGGGGACCGTCACCGTTGAACCCACGACGAACCGACTACCCTGGTTCGCCCGGATTGATCAGGGAATCAGTCGGCCAGGACCGTGGCCAGGCGTTCCTGGCGCAGCGCCTCGTAGCGGGAGTCGTCGAGCGGGGCGAGTTGCCCCACCCGCCAGGCCAGCAGCAGGTCGGCGAGCGCCGGGTTGCGGGCCAGCGCCGGGCCGTGCAGGTAGGTGCCGACCACGTGGCCCGCGTAGCAGCCTTCGTAGCCGTCGCCGTTGCCGATGCCCTTGACCGTGCGCGACAGCGGCCGGACGCCGGGGCCCAGGCGCGTGACGCCCATGTGGTTCTCGAACCCGGTCAGCGTGGGCAGGCCGAGCGCCGCGTCCACCTCGGCCACCAGCTCGCCCACGGCGCGGGCCGGGCCGCGCGTGCTGGCGATGTCGAGCAGGCCGATGCCGTCGACCGGCTGCCCCTCCTCGCCGCCGAACGTGCTGCCCATGATCTGGTAGCCGGCGCACACCGCCAGCATCGAAGCCCCGCCGGCGATGGCGCGATGCAGGCCGCCGTCCTTGCGCAGGCGCTGGGCGGCCAGGATCTGCGGGCGGTCCTCGCCGCCGCCGATGAGGTAGACGTCGCCGCTCTCCGGCACGGGGTCGGACGAGCGCACGTGGACCGTCTCGGTGTCGATCCCCCGCCGCCGCGCGCGCTGCTCCAGCACCAGGACGTTGCCCTGGTCGCCGTAGGTGCTCAGCAGGTCGGGATAGATCCAGACGATGCGCAGGACGCTGTCAGACGGCACGACCGAACTCCGATCGGATCTGCTGGAAGGCGGTGTAGTTGGCGATGACGTCGACCCGGCCGGGCGGCTGCATGGCCAGCGCCTCGTTGAACGAGCTGCACAGCGTGAACGGCACGTCCGCCACGTCGAGCCGGAGCGCGAGGTCGAGCCGGCGCTCGCCGGTCACGAACACCGGCCGGCCGCGCAGGATGCGGTAGTCGACGTCCCACAGCCACGACGTGTCGCGCCCGTCGGGGCCCTGGGCGTTGACCGACAGGATGATCGGCAGTTGCGCGTCGGCGACGTCGAACGCCTCCAGCCAGCCCGCCGGGTTCTTCGCCAGCAGCAGCCGCGCGTGCCGGCCGTCGCGCTCGACCATCGTGTAGCGGCCGGCCACCGAGGTGACCTCGCGCAGCCGCGGCAGCGCCCGGTCCACGGGCACCCCGAACGTCTCCGCCACCGCGAGCGCCATCACCGCGTTGGAGCGGTTGGCCGAGCCGGGAAGCTGGATGTCGAGCATCCAGCGCTGCCCGCGCGGGTCGATCGCCATCTCGTCGTCGAGCACCCAGTGCGGCTCGGGACGGTGGAAGGTGCACTCACGGCAGGCCCAGAAGGAGTCCTTGCGGTCGAGCGGGCCGCCGCACTCGGGGCAGCACCAGGAGTCCTCCTTCCAGCGCTGGCCGCCGGCGACCCAGGTGACCGAGGCGGCCGTCGAGGCGCCCCAGGTGACCAGCGGGTCGTCGCAGTTGGCGATGACGTGTGTGGGCTTGCCCGCCAGCGCGCGCCGCCACTTCTGCGCCAGCAGCCAGATCTCGGCCGCGCGGTCCATCTGGTCGCGGCTGAGGTTCATCAGGCAGACCACGCTCGCGCCGGTGGTGTCGAGCACCTCCGGCAGGTATTTCTCGTCCACCTCGAGCACGCCGTAGGGGGCGTGTTTGTACTGCGACAGCGCGGAGACGTGACCGGCCGGCATGTTGGCGCCGAAGGCGTTGGTCGCGACCTCGCCGAGGTCGAGCAGGGCGGAGACGATCAGGCGCGTGGTGGTGGTCTTGCCGTTCGTGGCGCTGACCAGGGCCAGCTTTCGGTCGCGGGCCAGCTTGCGCAGGAGATCGGGCTCCAGCATCAGGCCGACCCGGCCCCCGATCACAGAGCCGTCGCCGCGCCCGGTCATCCTGGACAGCGTGGCGGCACTGCGGCCCAGGGCGCTGGCGAGCTGGGCCCGCAGAGGAAGCTGGGTCATGTGCATGAATCCTAGTCGGGATTGGGCCCTACTCTCGTTACGCACACGAAAACGTGCCGATCCACCCTCGGTCAGAGGGCCGGGGCCGGGGCCGGGGTCGGGGTCGGGAAGCTGAGTTCCGGCGTGCCGCCGTGGTCGAACGGCAGGACGAAGCGCCGGGGCCAGGACAGCACGCCTTCCAGCCACCCCGCCCCCATCGTCTGCCCCACGTGCCGGATCCTGGCCGACGCCTCGATGCCGATGGCGACGGTCGTGATGTCGCGCTGCACGGCCTCGTTCTCGTCGTCGCCCAGGATGACCCGCCAGGCCAGCGCCCGGTTGCGGTCCACCTCCATGGACAGCGGGTGGTGGCGCAGCGCCTTGGCGCGGTGACCGAGCAGCTCCGTGTGCACCCGGTCCGGCGACCCGTTGACGGTGCCGCCAACACCGGGACCGGCGTGGGGCGGGCGGAACAGGGCGTACTCCATCGGCGGGGCGGGGCTGCGCAGGTCGGGGGCGGACTGACCGTGCGGGAAGAGCCGGTCCACCTCGTGCAGCCACCGCACCTGCGGGATCACCCACGACGCCCCCGGCCGCTCGCCGCCGCCCTCCAGCCCCGCGAGCAGCCGCGTGGCCTTCTCTGCCGCCTTCTCGGTCAGCAGCGTGGGGTCGAACCAGCTCCGCAGCGACCAGGCGCGCCGCTGCACCGACCGTTCGACGAGGGTGGCGAGCAGGCATTCGCGCCGCCGCGCGGGCAGCTCGCCCCACGCCGCGGCGAGGACGCGCGGCACACCGGGCAGCGGCCGGTTGCTGACGAAGGCGAGCACGACCGTGTCGCACCAGATGCGCAGCCACGCCCATTCCGGCGCGTCGGCGAGCACGTCCGCCTCGCGCAGCTCGACCAGCGTGCACGCCTGCCCGCCCCGGCACTGGGCGCCGCAGGCGGCCGAGCGGCGGCCCCGGATGGGCGGCGGCGGCCCCGGCAGCACCTTCTCCCTGGACTCGCCGAGCGGCACGCGGACCCGCAGCGGCCGGTCCATGCCGTCGGCGAAGACCGCGGCCGAGCCGGGCTGCAGCGAGACGACGTGCCTGGACTGCTCCTCGCTGAGGTTCATGGCCGCGCCGACGAGCTTCCTGTCGTCCTCGGCGGGCAGCCGGTGCACGACCTTGAGCGCGGTGTTCTTGACCACGTCGGAGACGAGCTTGGACGGGATCTGCTCGGCGACGACGATGCCCTCGCCGTACGCCCTGATCTCGGCCAGCAGCCCCGCCAGCAGCTCGACCGCGTGCGTGGAGGCCCGCCCGTGCCCGCGGTCGCGCAGCAGCCGGTGCGCCTCCTCGATGACGATGACGTGCCGCAGGTCGTGGGACTTCTCCTTGCGCGCCCGCATCCGCAGGTGCTCGACGATCCGGATGATCAGCGTGCCCATGAGGAACGCCTTGTCCTCGTCGTTGGCGACGTCCTCGATGGCGAGCACGACGTTGCGTTCCAGCAGGCCGCCGATGTCGGCGGGGTGGCCGCCCTCGAAGAAACGCCCGGCCGAGCCGACGCGCAGCGAGCGCAGCCGCAGCGAGATGAAGCCCTCGACGTCGGCCTGGACCTCGCGGCCGTAGCCGATCTCCTTGATGACGTCCATGGCGTGCTGCTGGAGCTGTTCGAGGGTGGGGACGCTGGGCGGGACGCTGGAGCCGGGGACCGCGCCGCCGGTGACGACGTCCCAGCCGGTGGCCTCGTAGACGCGCTGCAGCGCCAGCGACATGATCTGCGGGAACGGCTCCTCGGCGTCGAACGCGGCCATGAACAGCGCCCTGATCATGTCGATGTGGGCCTGTACGGGGTAGCCGGGCTCGGGTTCGAGCGGGTTGACGCTGAACGGCACGCCCTCGGGCGCGGACGGGTTGATCACGGTGATCGGCTCGTCGACGCGGCCGGCCATGGCGGCGTACTCGGACTTGGCCGGCTCGATCGCCAGCCACGGGATGCGGGCCCGGCTGAGCTGCTCCAGCAGGTGCCGTACGGTCTGCGACTTGCCCGAGCCGGTCGCCCCTGTGACGAAGGCGTGCCGGTTGAGCGTGGCGAGCGGCACCCGGAACGTGCCGACGGCGCGGTCCTGCCCGTCGAGGATCTCGCCGAGCTCCAGCTCGCCCCCGTCGGCCTCGGACGTCACGTCGAAGAAGCCCGAGTCGAGCACGCGGACGCCGGGCACCTCGCGCCGGGGCAGCCCGGCCAGCGCGGCGAGCGCTCCCGCGGTCGCGGCGAACGGCGCGGCGGCCCCGTCGGCCGGGTCCTGCACGGTGACGGCCAGCGACTCCGCCAGCGAGTACGCGGCCCCGTGCGAGCTCCGCAGCCGGTACGGGTGATGGCTCATCTCGACCGACCCGACCAGCACGGGCGCGAGCTGCCGCAGCTCGTCGGCGGTGGCGGCGCCGGCCAGCACCCGCACGTTCCACAGCCCGGCCTCGCGGAAGGCGTCGAGTTCCTGCATGCGCCGCTCGGCCCGTTCGGCGTCGAACCGGGAGCGTTCGGAGGCGTCGCCGTACTGGCGCAGCACGTTGAGCTGGGTGCGCAGGTGGGCCACCTCGGCGTCCAGCAGGTCGGTCGGCTCGGCCACGACGAGCCAGGCGAACGGCCGCGACATCAGCGTGACCAGGGTCGCCTCGAACAGCGTGGGCCGGGTCAGCTCGTCGTGGTCGGCGTGGCGTTCGCGGCCGCCCAGCGGCGGCGCCTGCCGCCCGGGGCAGGGCGCCCACACGAGGTCAGCCAGGTCGGCGAGGTACTCGTCGGAGAGCTGGACCCCGCGCGCCCCGCCGGGGAACAGCAGCGGCTGCGGCCCCCTCGGCCGGTCGGGCACGTCGGTGGCGCGGCGCGGCTGGCGCGGCGGCGACAGCGGGCCCGCGTTGGTGATGAGTTCGAGCGGCGCGCCGGATCCCCGTGACAGCCAGCCGATGACGAACGGCCGGTCGCGCTGCGCCGCCGACAACACGGCGGGCAGCACGGTGACGAAGTCCCACTCCGCCGACGAGCTTCGCGAGGGCGCGGCGATCGACTGGATTCGATACCAGGGCCCGCTCAGCGAGACGCTCGGCTGCATCATCAATCCCCCAGAGACGGTTCTTCGCCAAATTCCAGCAACCGCCAGCTCGTCACCTTGACATTGACCATGTCATTACCCGGTCATGCCCGGCCCTTTCGCCAGTCGAGCCGTGGCGGGGGCGGTCCGAGGTTGGGCGGCGGCTCCTCCCCGTCGGCGGCGTGGGGGTCGAGCGCGAGCACGGCCTCGCGCACGTCCTCCAGCTGGCCGAGCGTGGTCTTGGGGAAGGTGAGGATGGCGGGGTTGGCGTCGGCGAGGCGGACCCGCCGGCCGGTGGCCGTGGCGTCGGTGACGATGACGGAGGTCGTGGGGAGCTGCTGGAGCTCGTGCGGCTCGACCAGGAACTCGCGTGAGCGCTGGAGCACGCGCTCCTTCTCGGAGATCTTGTCGGCGGTGCGGCCCCACTCGGTGGACTCGGTGATGTCCTCGGCGAGGTCGGCCTCGCTCTCGTCGCGCAGCTCGCGCTCGTCGTCCACCTGGGAGACCGTGGAGGTGTAGCCGCCGTTGAGCCCCGGCAGCGACGCGCTGATGGTCTCGGTGAGCTGGGCCAGCTCCAGGCGGTGCTCGGTGCCGACGTGCTCGCTCGCGACGCGGGCGTCCTCGGCGTTGCCGAGCCGCATGAACGCCACCGCCGCGTGCCCTCTGCCGAGCCGTTCGCGCACGGTCGGGGTGAGCGAGCGGTAGGTCAGGACGAGCCCGGTGCGGGAGGTCTCGCAGGCGTCCATGAGCCGGTCGAGCACGTCGCCCCTGAGCTTGTCCGCGCCCGCCACGATGATCGTGTGGTACCAGGGCCGGTCGGAGGCGGGCGACTGGCGCAGGATGTGGGTGAGCGCGGTGGCCACGTACGTGCCGAGCACCCGGTTGCCGAACACCCCCGCCTGCCGGTCCATGCTCACCACCCGCAGCCGGGCGGGCGGCAGCCGCACGGCCTCGGTGCCGAGCGTCTCCAGCTTGCGGAGCTGCGACTCAAGGGCCCAGGCCCGCTCGATCACCACGCGGTCGCTGACGCCGCGCCCGAAGAGCGTGCCGATGCGTTCGAGCTGGGTGGCGGTGAGCAGCCCGAAGCGCAGGTCGTCGCGCGGGTCGCCGACCTGCGCGAGCGCCCGCAGCGCGGCCGTGACCTGGCTGATGGTGGCGTTCTCGCCCAGGACCTCCAGCACCCGCTCCAGGATGGCGTTGTCGAAGCTGAGGTCGCGGGTGGTGCGGTGCTCCTCGCTGACGCTGACCACGTGGGCGAGGACGTCCGCGAACGCCTCCGGCTTGAGCGTCGCGCCGAGGTCGAGCTTGGGCAGGTCGACCGGCAGCACCCACACGAGGGGGTCGTCGCCGCCCTTGCGGGCCAGCTCGATGAGGTCCTTGGCGATGGCGCCCTCGGACAGGTCGAGCACGGTGAGGTGGCCGCCGCTGTAGAGGCGGGTCGCGCCGAGCAGCGTGATCAGCGCGGACCAGCCGGGCAGGGTGCCGCCCGCCACGTCGATGCGGTCGATCTCGTCGGGGACGGCGACGGCGTACCAGCTGAGCTGGCGGTCGTGGCGGTCCTTGGACTCCTGCCACTCGCGGTAGCGCTTGGCGTGCTCCTCCTGGGCCTGGAACAGCTCCTTGTCACGTTCCTGGCGCCTGCGCTGGTCCCTCGCCTGCTGTTCCAGTGCTCGGTAGCGAACCGCCCGGTCGCCCTGCATGAGGGCGAAGGTGCAGATGGCCGCCACGCCGCCGGCCGCGACGAGCCCGACGATCGCGAACGACCAGTCGAGGTAGCCCGCGACGGCGACGGCCAGGATCAGCACGCTCAGCACGAGCGCGAACACGCGGAACAGCCGGACCGGCCGGTTGAGCATGTCCTCCTGCATCTGCTCGCGGCGGCCCAGCTCGGTCAGGACGGGATCGGGCCCGGCCGCGGGCTCCTCGCCCGGTGAGGGCCGTTTGGGCGGAGGGCCGGGATCGGGGTGCAGCAGGAGGTACTGCCAGCCCAGGTAGATGCGGTCAGCCTGAAGCTGGGCATGCTCGGGATGCACGTCTGCCACGTGACCCTCCGGCCGCGATCGTTCTCCCAATGTCGGGTCGCCCTTTCCCGCCTCGTGACAGCGTAAGAGCTTCAACCCCCGGAACGGCAGAGTTTCTCGGCAATTCGGCCGAAGCGTTGGGAGCAATGCGGCAGATGGTACAAGCGATACCTATTACCATCCATAGCCATGACGGAACCCTCCGGCGGCAGCGATACAAGGCCGAGACGCCCGGTAGTGGTGCCCGCCATCGCCCTGGTGGCGCTCACCGCCCTCGGCATCACCGCTCTGCTGGGCGGGCTCGACGAGGCTCCCGACGTCCCGGAGCCGCTCAGCGCGGGCGCGGTGCTGGACCAGGGCATGTACTCCACCAAGTTCGTCGGGTCACGGGTGAAGGTGGAGAAGGGCGAGCTCTCCTTCGACGAGGACAAGCGCTTCGTCGAGCTCGTCTTCGACGTCACCAACAAGACCGACGAGACCGCCCGGGTCGGGATTCCGGCCGAGCAGCCCTCGCAGGCGTTCACGATGACCAGCTTCGCGGGCTCGCTCCTCAAGATCAGCCCCGCCTTCTCCAAGGAGGCGGGGCCGTTCACCTTCGCGCTGATCAAGGGCGACGAGTCGCAGCAGCTCCAGCCGGACGTCCCGACGCAGGTCATCGTCAGGTACCGGCTCAAGGAGGGCGAGCGGCCACCGGACAAGATCACCATCGACGTCGCCTCCTTCGAGGAGGGGTCCGGCTTCAACAGCACCGAGCTCCGGTGGCAGATGGTGTCGAAGCAGGTGGGCAAGAAGTTCGTCCCCGAGATCAAGGCGCGGGTGACGTTGCCCGTCAAGCAGGAGGCCGGAGCATGACCGCCACCGAGCCCCGCGCCGCCGCCCTTCCCGCGCCAGGCGGGCCGCCGGCCGGCCGCAGCCCCGGTCTCGGCGCGCGGCTGCTCGCCGTGGTGGCCGGAGTGCTCCTGATCGCGGGCGCGATGGCACTGCAGACGCTCAAGCTGGAAGAGACCGAGGTCGGCGACCCGATCGTCTACACCGGCTCCAAGGGCGAGGACGTCGACGCCCGCAGGTTCACCCTCCGGCTCGACTCGATCACCGCCGCCAAGGCCCTCCAGGGCTCGTCCAAGACCCTCTCCACGGACAACGTCTTCCTCGTCCTCACGGCCTCCGCCAAATCGAGCCTCAAGCCGTACCACCTGGCGACGCCCGTCCTGGTCACCGCCGACGACAAGCGGTTCGAGGCCACCGACCGGGTGGACAGGTCCGTCACGCTGTCCAACACCTTCGTGCAGCCGGACATCTGGGTGAGCGGGCGGTTCTACTTCGAGGTGCCGGCGTCGGCGCTGCCGGGGGCGAGCGTGCGGTTCGGCCTGCCGCAGGGGGTCGGGTGGGTGGAGCCGTACCAGCCGGAGGTGGAGATCGATCTCGGTCTGGACGACGAGGGCGCGCGCAAGCTCGTGGCCTCGGCCCAGGACGTCTACCCGACCGTCAAGAAGTGATCGGCGTATGAGCACGAACGAGCGTGACTGGTTCTCGCCGGAGCAGCGGCAGCCGCAGCAGCAGGGCTGGACTCCGGCCCCCGAGGGCTACACCGGGCAGCACGCCCGGCCTGGCCCCGGCGCGCCTCCCCGCCGCCCTGCCAGGCCGCAGCCGTACGACACGCGGCAGCCCAGGCCGCAGATGCGGGGCCCCTACCCGGACCAGCAGGTGTGGCCGCCCGCCGGCCACCAGCAGCAGGGAAGCTCGACGCAGCCCATCCCGGCCGTCCCCGGAGCCCCGCCCGCCCGGCCGTGGCCGCCCCAGGGCCTTCCGCCCCGGCCCGCGGACGCCGGGCAGGCCCCCGCGAGGACGGCGAAGCCGCGCCGCCGCCTCCTCGTCGCCGTTGCCGCCGTCGCGGTCTCGCTGCTCACCGTCACGGTCACCCTCTACGACCGCCACGACTTCTACGAGCAGCAGATCACCCGCGGCCTGAACCACATCGAGACCGTCGTCCCCGCCGGGCAGCCGGGGAAGGTGTACAACACCGAGTGGCGGGCCGCCGTCGCCCCCATGAAGCCCCCGGAGGGCAACAAGCACGGCCCCGAGGTGACCTGGCTGAAGGTCGACATCACGAGGAGAGTCGTGGACGCGGCCTCCGCCACCATGATCGGCGACCCCGGCGACATGAAGCTCCGCGACCGGGCCGGCCGCGAGTGGACGGTCCCGTTCGAGGTCGTCGGCGACCGCCCGCTGGAACGGATGGAGGTCGGCAAGGACTACCGGATCCAGGGCATGGCGATCGTCCCGACGGCCGTGGCCGAGGAGGTCGAGCTGTCGTTCGAGCCGAGCAACTACCGCTCGGACACCCCGACGGAGGACCTGTTCGACCGGGAGAAGATGGAGGCGCTGGGCCTGGACGTGTACGTGCTGCGGTTCAGACGTCGTTGAGCGGCTCGCCGCGCAGCCGCGCCCGGGTGGCGGCCAGATCGTACGTCGCCGCCAGCAGCGCCATGGTCAGCACGGTCACGACCATCTCGCGCAGGAAGACCAGCGGCACGTCCTGGTAGACCCACACCCATTCCTCGCGGGAGCCGACGAGCGCCACCACGGCACGCTGGGCGTAGGCGCCGCCCACCGAGAGGGCCACGTAGCACAGGCACATCATGCCGAACAGCGGGAAGCCGCTCCTGAACACCAGCCGCAGCGAGTTCGCGAGCGGCAGCCAGCGGTCCTTGAAGCCGCCGGTGAGCCGGTCGAACGACTTCTGGGTGAGGTCGTGGCTGCTCTCCAGCCGCTCCACGCCCTTCTCCAGGCGGGTCCCCTTTACCAGGACGCGGGTCTCGTCGGAGTAGGCGCCGAAGACGAGCATCGCCACGGTGAGCCAGGCCAGCGGCACGGCGACCGCGTCGATGAACAGCGGCCAGTACTCGCCGAAGACATCGGTGATCGCGTCCCACACCGGGACGTTCTCCTTCGTCGCGGCCATGACCTCCTCGGTGCCCGCGACGACGCTGCGATGCTCCACCCACTCGGCGCGGGCGTCGGCGAAGGCCACGGTGGCGGTCAGCCCGTAGAAGACGAACGCGAACTCGGAGAAGGCGCCGAGGAACCCGAAGAGGCCGCTCTTGCCCTTCTCCACGGCCTTGGCGAACAGCGACTTCAGCGCGAAGGTGACGACCATCGCGCCGAGCGAGACCCGCCAGTCGAGGTCGGTCAGGCCGCGGCCGACGTCACTGCTCTCGCCGAAGAACGAGGCCGTCATCTGCTCGTCGAGGTGATGGAGCAGGTCCATCTGGTAGACGTCCCTCGCGTCCTCGGTCTGGAAGCCCCAGGCGAGGTAGAGGACGGCGAAGGCCGGCGCGACCCGGTCGAGGGTGCGGAAGAACGGCTCGTCCGCCACGCCCTCCCCGGCCCTCGCGCGCATCTCCCAGAGCGCGCCGCGCAGCGCGTGCAGCATCCCGGTCGTGACGACCATCGCGGCGAGGACGATGAACGTGAGCAACGTCATGACCAGCACCAGGCGGACCTGGCGCCATTCGCCGTAGGCGACCTCGCTGGCCCCGTAGACGAGCGCGTAGCGGGCCGCCTCGCCGGCGGCGAACCAGAGGATCAGGGGCAGCGCGCACTTCCCCGCCAGGCGCAGCGCGTGCAGGGGCAGCGAGTACGGCGAGGGCATCCGCTGAGCCGGTGCAGGCCCGGACGCGGGTGGTGCCATCACGCCTGTCGAACCGGACATCTGTGGAATCGTAGCGGCCTGTCCCTGGTGTCGCACCAGCAACCTCGGAATCGTGACGGCCTGCGGCCGGGGTGACAAGTCGCTAGTCCCCCGTAGGAACCCCGGCAGCACGGGTGCAGCATGAGCGCATGGAACCGCTCCCCGCGTTCGACGCCGACCCTCGCGCGGTGGGAGATCGGCTGCGGCGGCTGCGTCAGGAGCGCGGCGTCTCGCTCTCCGAGCTCGCCGGCCGGGCCGGCATCGGCAAGGACGCGCTCTCGGGCGTCGAGACCGGCGCCCACAGCCCGACGCTCGCGACGCTTTGGGCGATCACCGCCCAGCTGGGCGTGCCGATCGGGGCCATACTCGACCCGCCGCCCGAGCCGCAGATCATGCGCGGCACCGCCATGGAGGCCGAGCTGCTGGAGGTCTTCGAGGACGACCGCGTCATCTACGAGCTCTACCGGGTGCGTGTCCCGCCCGGACTCACCCAGACCAGCCCCGCCCACCACGAAGGCGTCACCGAGCACGTGACGGTCTTCACCGGCACGCTCAGCGCCGGGCCCATCAAGGAGCCGCTGACCGCCGGCCCCGGCGACCACATCTCCTGGCGTTCCGACGTGCTCCACGGCTACCGCGCGCACGGCCCCGACCTCGTCCGGGCCACGCTGCTCATGCGCTACCCGGTCAAGCCCTGACACACGAAAAGGCCCGCGCCGGAGACCGGCGCGGGCCTTTTCGAAGTTTGGCTCAGACGGCGACCGCGAGCTGGGCGACCTCGCCCAGCCTGGCCTCCACCTGCACGTCCCTGGTGACGCCGCCGCCCGCGATGATGCGGACGGTCCAGTCGCCGGGGGCGGCGAAGAAGCGGAAGACGCCGTCCTCGGACACCACGACCTCGCCGGTGAACTCACCGGTGCGGTCGAGCAGGCGGGCGTAGGCGGTGCCCGTGCCGGTCACCACGCCCTGGATCACGGCCTGGTTGGACAGATCGATCCCTGCGGGCAGCGCCACGGTCTGCTCCGGCGCTCCGCAACCCTGTGCGGTCATCAGCGGGCCTCCCCCAGCTCGATCGGCACGCCCACGAGCGAGCCGTACTCGGTCCACGAACCGTCGTAGTTCTTCACGTTCGCCTGCCCGAGGATCTCGTGCAGCACGAACCAGCTGTGCGCCGACCGCTCGCCGATGCGGCAGTAGGCGATGGTGTCCTTGCCGAAGTCGACGCCCGCGTCCTGGTAGAGGGTGCGCAGCTCGTCGTCGGACTTGAAGGTGCCGTCGTCGTTGGCCGCCTTGGACCACGGGATGTTGCGGGCGGTCGGCACGTGGCCGCCGCGCTGCGCCGCCTCCTGCGGAAGGTGGGCCGGGGCCAGCAGCTTGCCGGTGAACTCGTCGGGCGAGCGCACGTCGACCAGGTTGAGCTTGCCGATGGCGTTCACCACGTCGTCGCGGAAGGCGCGGATGGCGGTGTCCTGCTCCTGCGCGGTGTACTGGGTCTTGGGCCGCTCGGTGACGTCCTTGACCAGCTCGCGCGAGTCGAGCTCCCACTTCTTGCGCCCGCCGTCGAGCAGCTTGACGTTGTCGTGGCCGTAGAGCTTGAAGTACCAGTAGGCGTAGGCGGCGAACCAGTTGTTGTTGCCGCCGTACAGCACCACGGTGTCGTCGTTGGAGATGCCTCGGTCGGACAGCAGGGCCTCGAAACCGGTCTTGTCCACGAAGTCGCGGCGGACCGGGTCCTGCAGGTCCGTCCGCCAGTCGATCTTCACAGCGCCACGGATGTGGCCGCTGTCGTAGGCGCTGACGTCCTCGTCGACCTCGACGATGACGACTCCGGGCGTGTCGAGGTTGGCCTCGACCCAGTCGGCGTCCACCAGTGCGGCGGAGCGGCTCATTGGGAAACCTCCATGTTGGCGGCGGGCAGTAGACGGCGAATATGCGGGTACGTGGCGCAGCCGAGGCTGGATCCCGAGGCTGCGGTGAGGATCTTCGTGAGGAGCTCCGGCGGGATGCGCGCGGCCGCAGGCACCCGGAAGCGCCCCGTCGAAGTGACGAGGGCGGTGGTCAGGGTCGTGATCGGCGCGCGGAGGCGCGACAATCGGAGGTCGGCACGCATCGCGGGATGCTCCTGAAGGGTCGATTGGGGCGGATCAGCGGATCCGCGCTAGATCGTCCTCAGGCAGCGCGACAGAGCGCGGTGGCCACGCGGCAGAAATCAACCGCGCGCCGCTTCGTGAGCAGCTCTGTCGAAGGGGTCATAGGCAAGACACTACTCGGCGTCTCGCCATCTGTCACATCTCGTCCGGTTGATGAGACGATTCCGGGATCAACGCCCCTGCGAGCGCCACCAGGACGTCGGCCTTGCGCGGCTGCCCGGCGGCCCGCTTGACGATCCGCCCCGCGCCGTCGAGCACGAACACCGTGGGCGTGCCGGTGACGTCCAGCCTGCGCACGAGGTCGAGCCGGGACTCCGCGTCGACCTCGACGTGCCGCACGCCCGGCACGAGCGCGCTCACGTCGGCGAGCACGCGCCTGGTCGCCCGGCACGGCTGGCAGAACGCGGTGGAGAACTGCACCAGCGTCGCCCGCTCGCCGAGGGCGGCGCCGAGGTCCCCCTCGGACAACGAACCCGTCACGTGAGGTCCAACCGGCGCGGCCCGCGATTGCTTCCCGCCCCCGGCCTACCTGCCGGGCACCTTGACCCGGACCAGCACCTTGCCCGTGCGTTCGTCGATCACGTCGAAGCGGACGATGTCGGCGAGCGGCAGCCCGGTCGTGGTCTTGAACGCGTCGCGCTCCTCGAAGCCGGCGCCGCCGGCGACCCAGCCGTCGGTGACGTCCCGCCGCCCGCCGTCGCCGACGACGCGGACCCGGCAGGGGGTGCCGGCCGGCACGCCGCGCAGCCGTACGGCCAGCTCGGCGCCGTTGTCGGCGGGCCAGGCCAGGATCGTGGCGTGGTAGCCGTCGGCGGCGTTCTCGCCGGTGAACTCGGGGCCCGCCACCGCCTGCTTCTGACGCTCGGTGGGCATGGCGGACGGGCTGGGGAGCGGGTCGCTGGTCGCGCGCAGTTCGCCGCTCTGCTCGGAGAGCGGCGCGGGCTGCTCGGCGGTGGTGGCGGCCGAGTCGGCCGCACCCGATGAGGACGCGGCGGAGGAAGCCGCCCGCTCCGGCGCGCTCGCCGCGGTCATGGTCGGCCCGCCGCCGGTCACGGCCGTCCAGACCGCGCCGCCGACCACCAGCGCCGCGACGGACGCGGCCGACAGCAGCAGCATCCGCCCGCGCCTGGTGCGCCGGGCGCGGTCGTCGAGCAGCCTGTCCAGCACCTGGCGCGGCGGGCTGGCGACCAGCTCGACGTCCCGCTCCGACACCTTGCCCAGGAACGAGGTGACGTCCTCCAGCTCCAGCAGTTCGGCGGCGCACGCCTCGCAGCCGGCCAGGTGGCGGTCGACCTCCTGCGCCTCCTCGGGGTCGAGCGCGCCGAGCGCCCGCACCCCCAGGGACATCCGGACCTCCTCGCAGGTCATCACGGCGCCAGCCCCCGCTCCTCCAGCGCGAGCTTGAGCGCGCGCAGCGCGTAATAGGTGCGCGACTTGACCGTCCCCGGTGGAATGCCCAGCGTGTCCGACGCCTCCTTCACCGATCGCCCCCGGTAGTAGACCTCCATCAGCACCTCGCGGTGCTCGGGCCGCAGCGCGGCCAGCGCCTCGGCCACCGCCCACGACTCGACCGCGCGCTCCAGCTCGTCCTCGGCCGGCACGACGGTGAGCGCCTCGTCGCTGATCTCGGGCGGCCTGGCCTTCCTGGCGCGGTGCTGGTCCACCACGAGGTTACGGGCCACGGTGAACAGCCACGCCCTGATCGGCCGGTCAGTGAGCGCGTCGGGATGCCGCCAGGCCCGCAGCAGCGTCTCCTGCACCACGTCCTCCGCCCTTCCCGAGTCGCCGGTCAGTCGCAGCACGTAGCCGTAGAGCGGCCCCGCGTGCTCGTCGAAGAGGGTCTTCACGAGTTCCTCGTCGGCGGTCCCGGCTGCGCTCACGCCCTCATCACGTACGGCGGCGCCGATCGGTTCAGAGTCATCCACGGAGCGGCACGTCAGTCGCCTCGGCGGTGAACTCCAACCCGTCGGCCACGCTCCTGACCCGGGTGACCTTGACGTCGAAAGGCAGCTCGCCCTTGAACGGGATCGAGTACGAGACGAACTGCGCGAGCGCCGCGGGCACGCCCTCGATCTTCTCGGCCTGCAGCCTGATCTGCCCGTCGGTCACCGAGACCCGCAGCTCGGCGTCGAACTTCACCTTGTTCGCCCCCACGGTCACCTCGCCCGACGCGGTGAGCCGCTGCCCGTTGCCGCCGATCTTGACGCCTCGGGGGGCGTACTTGTCGATCGTGGCCCTGGTGAGGGTGCCGCTGACGGCCAGGCGGCCGGCCCGGATGTCGGCTCTGTTCTGCAGGACGTCGGCGAGCGGCGCGGTCACGTCGTAGGCGGCGCCCCGCAGGTTCTTCACCGGCACGCCACCGTAGGTGAGGGTGCCGAGGTCGAACCGTACCTCCGGATAGTGCCCGCTGACGGCCTGGGTGAGAAAGGGGATGCCCTCGATGGTGACCGTGGGCGTGCCGGAGAGGTCGGCGGCGGCCGCGATGCGGTTGGCGAGGTCGCGTTCGACCCCGGCGGCCGCGACGCGGTCGACGGCGACAAGGAGAATGACCAGCACGATCAGGAAAACGATCAGCTTGCGCATGGGGCTCCCTGTGCAGGCGGGGGTACGAGCCTATCGATCGAGACCTCTCATTCCCCCGCGAAGCGGTTGATCACCCGCCGGCGAAAGGCGGCAGCACCTCGACGGTGACGCCGTCGCCTAGTGTGACCTCGTCGTGCGGGCGCTTCCCCACGGGCGCGCCGTCGATTAGGAACGAGCAGCGGCGCACGACTCTCGCCAGCTCGGCCCGGTCCAGTGTGATTTTCGTCATCAGTTCACCGAGTGTGACCGCGTCGAACGACTCCTCGGCGACGCCCGCCGCTTCCTTTGCCGCGGCCCAATACCGTATTTTGCCTGTGCCCATTTGATCCTCACAATCCTTGCCGAACCATTGTGCGTCTTCCTTAACAAGGTTGTTTCACGAGACGCGCTGTTCACCTGGTGGACCCGCAATGGACGGGTCTTACTCGTGGGATATCCTCACTCACAGGACCTGGGCGACGTAGCCCCCGGGTCCTTGCGTGTTTGAGGAGGCCGTAATGAGCAATCTGCTCCTGCTGACCAACGCCCTCGAGCCGTCGTCCGAGGTGCTCCCGGCGCTGGGGTTGCTGCTCCACTCGGTCCGCGTGGCGCCCGCGGAGGCGTCCGCGCTCATCGACACCCCGCCCGCCGACGCCGTCATCGTCGACGCGCGCAAGGAGCTCGTCCAGGCCAAGAGCCTGTGCCGGCTGATCCGCACCACGGGCATCGACTGCCCGCTGCTCGTGATCGTCACCGAGGGCGGCCTCGCCGCCATGACCGCCGAATGGGGCGTCGACGACGTCCTCCTCGACAGCGCCGGCCCGGCCGAGGTCGAGGCGCGGCTGCGCATGGCGACCGGCCGCATCAGCCAGGCCGCCGCCGAGGACGTGCCCGACGAGATCCGCAGCGGCGACCTGGCCATCGACGAGGCCACCTACACCGCCCGGCTGCGCGGCCGGGTGCTCGACCTCACCTTCAAGGAGTTCGAGCTGCTGAAATACCTCGCGCAGCACCCGGGCAGGGTCTTCACCCGCGCCCAGCTCCTCCAGGAGGTCTGGGGCTACGACTACTTCGGCGGCACCCGCACGGTCGACGTGCACGTCCGGCGGCTGCGCGCCAAGCTCGGCACCGAGTACGAATCCCTGATCGGAACGGTCCGCAACGTCGGCTACCGCTTCGTCCCCGACCGGGCCGACACCGCGACCGTCTGAACGGGATCGCCCGCCCAGCATTGACAGCGGGGCATTGACAGCGGGGCATTGACAGCGGGGCCGCCCGATGTGACACATTGGTGGTCAATCCGTTCAACAAGTGTCAGGCCGAGGACACCGCCGTCCGACGATGGGTGGTGTCGGGGTGCAGTCGTTCAGGTCGCTGGTGGACGAGGGCGCCCGGCCGCGCGTGTTCCGGCGTAACGAGACCATCTGCTCCCCGTTACGGGCCCCTCATCACGTTTACGTCATCGACTACGGCTACGCCCGCGAATACACCCCTGGCGGCGACCGTGAATGCCTCCACGACCTGCGCGGTGACGGTGACCTGATCGGCGAGCTGGCCTTCTGGAGCCCTGCCGAGCGTGTGAGGGTGGACGCGCTGACCGAACTGCGGGCCTGGCCGATCGACCTGCGGCGACTGCGCGAGCACGCCGCCGCCGGCCCCGCCGTGGCCACGGCGCTGGTGCAGGAGCTGTTCGCCAGGAACGTCGCCGCCCGCAGGCACGAGGCCCTGTCCCGCGCCCCGGTCGCCGCCCGGCTCGCGGTGTGGCTGCTGCACCTCGACGAGCGGTACGGGCTCGCCTCCGAGTCGGCGCCGCCGCTGTCCATGGAGACCCTGGCCGACCTGGTCGGCAGCTCCCCCGACGTCGTGCAGCGCCAGCTCCAGCAGTGGACGCGGCGCGGCTGGCTGGTCCGCCCCGGCTACCGGCGGCTGCGCGTGGCGGACCCGCCCGCGCTGCGGGCCGCCGCCGGCGACTGGGAGCACCTGTCGGCGCCCTTCACCGGCCGCGTGACCCCGTTCCTGACCCGGCCGGGCGCGCCGGCGGAGCCGCTGCCGGTCGGCGAGCTGCCGAAGCCCCGCCAGCTCCCCGCCGACGTGCCCGACTTCACCGGCCGCCAGCAGAGCCTCGACCTGCTCACCGCCTGGCTGGACCGGCCCCGCCGCACCGGCACCATGGTCGTGCAGGGCCTGCCCGGCGTCGGCAAGACCGCGCTGGTGACGCACTGGGGGCACCTGCACGCCGGCCGGTTCCCCGACGGCCAGATCGTCATCGACCTGCGCGGGCAGTCGCCCAGCCAGCCGCCGATGAGCGCGGTCGAGGCGCTCGGCCAGATCCTGCGCTCGCTCGGCGTCGGCGAGCCGACCGCGGACGAGGCCGAGCTGATGCTGCTCTACCGCAGCCGGACGGCCGGGCGCAGGCTGCTGCTCATCCTCGACAACGCCGCCGACGCCGCCCAGGTGCGCCCGCTGCTGCCGGGCGGCAAGGACTGCGTGGTGCTGGTGACCAGCCGCACCCGCATGGCGCCGCTGCGCGCGACCGGGCACGCCGACCTCATGGACCTGCCCGTGCTCGACCCGGGCAACGCGGTGGCGCTGCTGGTCGGGGTGCTCGGGAAGGGTTCGCCGCGGGCGGCCGACCGGGACGCGCTGGCCGAGCTGGCCCGGGTGTGCTCCTACCATCCGTTCGCGCTGCGCATCTCGGCCGCCAAGCTGGCCGAGAACCCCGGCATGAGCGTCGGGGAGCGGATCCAGGAGCTGCGCCGGCCCGGCCGGGTGCTGGTGGGCGATCCCGAGGAGGCGTTCCGGTCGGCGCTGGACCTCGCGTACGAGTCGCTGACCCCGGCGCGGCGGCGGGCCTTCCGGCACGTGGGGCTGCTGCCGGGGCGCGACTTCACCCCGCAGGTGCTGGCCGCCGCGCTGGGCGTGCCGGTGGCCGAGGCCGTCGCGGCGGTCGAGGGGCTGCACCGGGCCTACCTGGTGGAGCCGCTGCCGGGGCCGCGCTACCGGGTGCACGACCTGGTCAAGCGGCTGGCCAGGGAGCTGGGCCGGCACGCGGAGGCGGGCGTGCGCGAGGCGCGGGCGCGGCTGCTCGACCACTACCTGGCGGTCGCCGGCGATCCGGCGACGCCGCGCGAGTGGTTCGAGGCCGAGCGGCGCTCGCTGGTGTCGGCCGTGCGGCTGGCCGAGGAGAGCGGCGCGTACGGGATGGCGTGGCGGCTGGCCGAGGCGGTGTTCGCGCCGTTCAGGCGGCTCCGCTTCTACGAGAACAACCTGGAGATCCAGCAGTCCGGCCTCACCTCCGCCCTCCAGGTCGGCAACCGGCGGGCGATCGCGCTCATGCGCGGCAACCTCGGCTCCATCCACCGCGACATCGGCCCGTCCACGCTGGCCGCCCGCTTCATCGGCGAGGCGCTCGCCGAGTACACCTCGCTCGGCGACGACGTCGGCCGGGCCCGCGCGCTCATCGACCTGGCCGAGGTGTACGGCATCGCGGGCAAGGTCGAGGACGCGCTGCGCCGCGCCGGCGAGGCCCTGGACCTGTACGGCGAGATCGGCGACCGGACCGGCGTGGCGAGCTGCCTGCACACGCTGTCCCGGCTGCACCTGTCGCAGGAGCGCTACGAGCCGGCGCTCGCACACGCCCGCCAGGCCCTCGCCGTACGCACGGAGCTGGGCGACCGGCGCGGCACCGCGCAGAGCCTGATCCTGCTGGCCCGCGTCCAGCGCGACCTCGGCGAGCCGGAGGCGGCGCTGTCGGAGGGCCTGGAGGCGCTGTCGATCTGCCAGGAGCTGGGCGACGAACAGGCCGAGGCCGAGACCCTGCTCTGCCTGGCCGAGATCTACGACCTGCTGCGCCTGCCGTACGACGCCCGGCGCGACGCCGAACGGGCGCTGGCGGGCTACACCGCCGCCGGCGACCACCACGGCAGCGGCCGGGCCCTGTGCGCGCTCGGCCGCGTCGCCCGCAACGGCTCCCGCTACGACGAGGCCCTGGCCTGTTACGAGCAGGCGCTCGCGGTGCAGGTGGAGCTCCACCACGAGCAGGGCAAGGCCGAGACGCTGGCCGACATCGGGCTCGTGTACTGGCGGCTGGCCGACTACCTGCGCGCCGACGACTATCTCAACCAGGCGCTGGCGATCAGCCGGGTGATCCACGACGCGCCGGGAGAGGCCCGCACGCTCAACCGGCTGGCCCGGGTGCGCCGGCGGCAGGGGCAGCCGCAGGTGGCGTTCGTGCACGCGCTGGAGGCGCTGGACATCGTGCAGGGCACCGGCAACCGGCGGGCCGAGGCGGACGTGCAGGAGACGCTGGCGTACACGTACCTGTCGCTCGGCCGGCACGCCTCCGCGGTGCGGGCGGCGCGGGCGTCGCTGGCGATCAGGGAGGAGCTGGGCGACAACCGGGCCAGCGCGCTGCTGTCGGTCGCGCAGGCCAGGCACGCGGCCGGCCGGGCGGAGGAGGCGCTCGGCCCGGCGACGGAGGCCGTCGAGCTGCAGCGGGCGGCCGGCAGCCTCGACCGGTGGGCGGCGGCGCTCACCGCCCTGGCGCTGGTCCTGCTCGACCTGGACCGGCCCGGGGAGGCGCTGGAGCTGGCCCGGCAGGCCAGGGACGTGCACCAGGAGTGCGGCACGCGGCGGGACCTCGGCTGCGCGCTGCGGGCCCTCGGGCTGGTCTCGGCGCGGCTCGGCGACCGGGACGGGGCCGTCGCGTGCCTGACGGAGGCGGCGCGGACGCTGGAGGAGGTCGGGGACGTGCAGGAGGCCGGCCGGGTCGTGGAAGAACTCCGGTATTTGCCGTGAATCGCCGATGAAAGTAGGGAAATCCGGGGGCTGAGGTCGCAGATCTTCGGCGGCGGCCTCGTGTTCGCTGGTGGCTTCGACCGAACCAGCGGAGGTGATCCTGATGCTCCGGCAGAACCAGACCCGGCGCGGCGACCTGAAGTGGCTCAAGCGGCAGGCCCGTACGGACCGGCGGATCACCCTCGCCCTGCTCGCGGGCGTGGCCGCCGCCTGGCTGAGACAGGTGCCGTGGGAGGTGCCCGGCGGGGCCGAGTCGCTGCTCGGGCTCTCGGTCGCGCTGCTCCTGGTCTCCGGGTTCGCCTGGCTGAACGCCGCCCACCTGGTGACCAGGACGCTGCGCGCCCGCAGGGATCCGGTGGAGGAGCTGCGCTGGGTGTCCCGGATCCGGCGGGGCAAGGAGTGGGCGTTCTGGGCGGCGGGGGCGTACGGCGCCTGGCACCTCCTCCAGTTCGTGACGGCACTGCTGCTGCGCTGACGCCGGGCGCGGGTCACCCCACGACCAGCGGGAACGACCAGTGATCGCCGTAGCGCTCGCGCAGGTCGGCCCGTTTCCAGTCCTCCCCGGTCACCCGTCCCCGGCACAGCGGGGCGCCGCACCGGCACTCCAGCACGAATCCGGGCGCCTTCGTGCAGGTCGCGTAGTCCAGCGTCAGCTCCTCCCCCCGTCTCACGTCGCGGCGGGCGACGAGGGTGTAAGGGGCGCTCCACCACAGATTGGGGTCGCAGCCATGGTTGCCCTTGCCGCTCGGGCTGCCCGGCGGCAGGACCAGATGCAGGTCGTCGCCGACGGCCACCGTGTCGACGTACGGGACGGCGGGGTCGGCGAGCAGCTCCCGCAGCGCGTCCCAGGTCACCAGCCGCCCGCCGAGGCGGGAGACGACGGTCCCGGCGGGCAGCGGGGTCATGGCGAACAGGCCGTCGCCGGCGATCGGCGACGGCCGTACCTCGACGGCGGGATGCAGCAGGCAGTGCGGGGCGGGAGTCTCAGGCATGGCACCAGCGTGGAGGAGCCGGGGGCGGGTGGATAGAGGAGACCCGCCGGGGTAGCGGGCTGCCAGGGGGAGGTGTTGCGCGTGTCCGGGGAGGGTGATCTGGTCGTCCCTGACGCCGCTCAGGGGCTGGTGTTGTTCGCGCACGGCAGCGGCAGCAGCCGGCACAGCCCGCGCAACCGGTACGTGGCCGGCGCGCTCAACGAGGCCGGGCTGGCGACGCTGCTGTTCGACCTGCTGACGCCCGAGGAGGAGGCCGACCGGGCGAACGTGTTCGACATCGGCCTGCTGGCGGAACGCCTGCTGGAGCGCACCCGCGAGGCGCGGGAGCATCCGGACTCGGCCGGCCTGCCGATCGGCTACTTCGGGGCCAGCACCGGCGCGGCGGCCGCGCTCTGGGCGGCGGCCCAGCCGAGCAACGACATCGCGGCCGTCGTCTCGCGAGGCGGCCGGCCCGACCTGGCCGGGCCGCGGCTGGCGGCGGTGCGCGCGCCCACGCTGCTCGTCGTCGGCGGCAGGGACCCGGTCGTGATCGAGCTGAACCAGGAGGCCCAGCAGCGGCTGCAGGCAGAGTGCCGCCTCACGATCGTGCCCGGCGCCACGCACCTGTTCGAGGAGCCGGGAGCCCTGGACGCGGTCGCGGACCTGGCCCGCGCCTGGTTCGTCACGCACTTCGCGGCGCCGCGCACGGGCCGCGCACCCGTCTAGCGTGCGCTGATCGGGGCGGCGCCGGTGGCCTCGGCGACGAGGCGTTCGTAGACCTCGGGGTCCGTGGTCTCGCAGCCGAGCCGGTGGCCGGTCAGCTCGCCGTGGTCGTCGCTGGAGCCGGTCACGGCCAGCCCCAGCTCGCCGGCCAGGCCGCGCAGCCGGTCGCGGGCGGGCCCGTCGTGGTCGAGATGGTCGGCCTCCACCCCGAACAGCCCGGCCTCGGCCAGCTCGGCGATCCACTCGTCGGGCACGGCGGGGCCGCGCCGGGCGGCCTTGGGATGCGCGAGCACCGGGACGCCGCCCGCGGCGCGTACGAGCCGGACCGCCTGTCCGGGGTCGAGCGCGTACCGGTTGACGTTCGCGCGGCCGCCCGTGCCGATCCACTCCGGCGTGAACGCCAGGTCGGGCGCGGCGATCGCCCCGGCGGCGACCATGGCGCGGGCGATGTGCGGCCGGCCGACCGGGCCGCCCGCCGCCAGCTCGGTCACCTGCGCCCAGGTCACCGGCACGCCCAGCTCGACCAGCCGCTCGACGGTGAGCCGCGCGCGGGTCTCGCGGGCCTCCCTGAGCCGTACGCACTCGGCGCGCAGCTCGGGCTCGGCCGGGTCGAAGAGGTAGGCGAGCAGGTGGATGCTCTGCTCGCCGCGGCGGCAGGACAGCTCCATGCCGGGCACCAGCGTCAGCCCGCCGGGCAGCGCGGCGGCCGCCTCCCGGTGCCCGGCGACGGTGTCGTGGTCGGTCAGCGCGAGCACGTCGAGTCCGCGCTCGCGGGCCCGGCGCACGACGTCGGCCGGCGGCTGCGTGCCGTCGGAGGCGTTGCTGTGACTGTGCAGGTCGATGCGCATGACGGCCGGGTCAGACCGCGATCGAGGCGAGCGTACGGCCGTCGAAGGTCTCGACCGTGAAGTGGTTGAGCTGGTCCTGGGTGAGGCTCGTGCCGCCGTGCAGCAGCAGCGCGTCGGGCGCGCCCGGCACGCCGTAGCCCTTGCCGGGGACTCCCCAGCTCGCCACGACCTCGGAGCGGCCGTCGTCGCCCACCGCGAGCAGCCGGCACTGGAGCGGCCCCTTCACGCCCTTGAGCTGCAGCGCGACGTGGGTGCCCCAGCCCTTGTCCTCCAGGCCGACGACGGCGGTGACGCCGCTGGCCGGGTCGGTCTCGCTGTAGGTCTTCCCGGTCATCAGCAGCGCCGCGGCCGGGCTGTGGACGCTGTCCGGATTGGGCCCCGCGGCGAACGACCGGACGGCCAGCAGCACGCCGGTCGCGATCAGCACGCACGCGGCGGCGGCCGTCAGCGTACGGTGCAGCCCCCTGCGGCGGCGCTCGGCCGCGGCCCGCCGGACCAGCAGCGACTCGACCTGTGGGTCGGGCGGGCTGGGCAGCAGGTCGTCGGGATGCACGCCCTTGATCAGCTCGCCCATCTCGGCGAACATGCCGACCTCGGCGGCGCAGCTCGGGCAGCCCGCCAGGTGGCGTTCGAACGCCGCCCGCTCCCCCTCGTCGAGCAGGCCCAGCGCGTACGCGGCGACGTCCTCGTGTTGAACCTCGGTCATGGTGTCACCACCCCCACTCCATACTGTGACGCGCCGGCGCTCTCATGGCAGCATCACCCCCCTTTCTTCCAATGCGACGCGCAAGGCCCGCATGGCGTAGTACACGCGGGACTTGATCGTTCCGATCGGCACGCCGATCGTCTCGGCCGCCTCGGCCAGCGAGCGGTCGAGCAGGAAGGTCTCGGTGAGCACCTGGCGGTGCGCGGGGGAGAGCGAGAGCATGGCGTCCGTCACGACGATCTCACGCAGCAGCCGGTCGTCGTCCGCGGGGGTGGGCTGGGCGCGTTCGGGGATCTCCTCGACGGTGTCCAGGGGGCGGGTGCCGGAGCGGCGGCGGTCGTCGATGACGACCCGGCGGGCGACGGTGGCGAGCCACGGCATGAGCGAGCCGGAGTCGGTACGGAGGTCGGGGAGGTTGCGCCAGGCGCGGACCAGGGTCTCCTGGACGACGTCCTCGGCCCAGCGCCGGTCGCCGCCCGTGAGCCGGACGGCGAAGGCCATCAGGGGGGTGCCGTATTCGCGGTAAAGGGCTCGGACCATGGCGTCTTCGGTTACGCGGTGATTCCTCACAAGGGGGCGGGCTCCTCGCGCACTACGCGATACCAATGCATATCGCGCCGATATGGGGATTTATCACTCTAGCCAGGGGCGGGAGCGCGGTCAGGCGCTTCGCTCTATTCGCCCGACAGCCAGATTTAATTGATAAATCAGGTTAAACTCGCCGGTCCCCCGAGACGGCGGCGCGGCCGTGAAGCTTTCCGCTGTCCGGGTTGCCGACGTCCCCGCCGCCCGCGCCGACGGCAGGTCGGACAGCGCGAGCGCCAGCGACGCCACCACGGTGCCGAGCAGGATGCCGACGAGCACGCCGAGCCCGAGATCCTTCATCACACGCCTCCCGCGGCCAGCGAGGAGACCAGGACGACCGCGCCCGCGAGCAGCGCGACCACGGCCAGGCCGAGCACGACGCCCGCGAGGAAGGCGGGCCGCCGCCAGCGCGGCGTGCTGATCAGCGTCTCCTCGTACGCGGGCGGCCGGTACGGCGAGGTCCGGCTCTCCGCCTCGCGCAGCAGCCGCTCGACCTGGGCGCGGCCACCAGGGGCGGGCCGGCCGAGCAGGACGGCGACCAGTTCGGCCGCCGTGGGCCGGGCGTCCGGGTCCGGCCTGCGGCACTCGTCGATCAGCGTGCGCAGCGCCGGCGTCAGCCGGTCGAGGCCGGGCTCCCCGCCCTGCCCCGCCTCCGTCCCGGTGGCCGCGAAGATCATCACTTCGGCCCACGCCCGCACGTCGTGCGAAGGGAACTCGCTGTCGCGCGGCCCGGGGGCGAAGAGCGCCTGCCCGTACCGGCCGATCAGCACGTTGTCCGGGCCGAGCCGCAGCCCCGCGATGCCGGCCAGGTGCAGCCTCGCCATGGTGGCGGCGGTGCCGAGCGCGAGCTCGTGGAGCGTCTCGCCCCGGAAGGGGCCGGCGGCCCGTACGACGTCGAGGAGCGGCCGGCCGCTCGCAAGGTAGTCGCGCGGCTGCAGCGCGAGGCCGCCGCTCCATGCGTGGAAGTCCATCGCCATCGCATCCCCCGTCACAGGTGATCAGGCCAGGTCAGGCGCCTTCCGGAACTCCGGGGGCGCCGTCGTCCGCCACGTGGTACGCCCTGCGGCGACCCCCGGTTCAATGGCATGCCGACTTGTTCCGGCTCAGGCGGAGGACGTCGCGGCCACCCTCCGTCCGGTGGTGAGGTTGACCAGCAGCGAGCCCGCGGTCAGCGCCACCCCGAACCAGACGACGCTGGTGACCCCGAGGTGGTCGGCGAACAGCCCGCCGAAGAGCGCCCCGAGCGCGATGGAGGTGTTGTACGCCATCGTGTTGAGCGACATCGCGGCCTCGAAGGTGTCGGGCGCGGCGGCCAGCGTCAGGTTGACCTGGCACAGTTGCACGGCCCCGAAGGAGAGCCCCCACACCACCAGCGCGGCGACCGCGCCCGCCTCGCCGCCGCCGATCGCGAGCAGCGCCAGCAACGACGCCACGAGCCCCGCGCAGCCGACGGCGAACGTGCCCCGCAGGCTCCTGCTCACCGTGTGTCCGGCGACGAAGTTCCCGACGGCCCCGGCGGCGCCGAAGACCATGAGCACGACGGTGACGAAGGCGGACGTCGCGCCCGTGTGGCCCTCCAGGATCGGCCGGACGAACGTGTAGGCCCCGAAGTGCCCGAGCACGAACAGCACGACGGTGACCAGCACCAGCCGCAGCGGCACGTTCCTGGCCGGCAGCCCGAAGACCTCCCTCACCGGCACGGCGTTGCGCGACGGCAGCGACGGGATCAGCGCCGTGACCGCGACGAACACCAGCACGCTGAGCCCGGCCCAGATGAGGAACGTGGTCCGCCAGTCGGTACGGCTCTCCAGGAACGTCCCCAGCGGTATGCCCGCCACCGTGGCGATCGAGATGCCGGACATCACCGTCGCGGAGGCCCTGTTCGCCTGCCGCTCGGGCACCAGGCGCATCGCCATGCCCACGCCGATGGCCCAGAACACCCCGCTGGCGAACCCCATGAGCAGCCGCGTGGTCAGGATCAGCGCGTAGCTCGGCGACAGGGCGGTCACCAGGTTGCCGAGGGCCAGCACGGCGAGGAGCGCGGACAGCAGCATCCGCCGGTTGACCCGCCTGGTCCAGGCCACGATGAACGGCACGCCCAGCCCGGCGGAGACGCCCTGGAGCGTGACCATGAGCCCGGCGGCGCCCACCGACACCCCCAGGCTCTCGCTCAAGGGGGTGAGCAGGCCGACCGGCATCAGCTCGGTGGTGAGAAAGACGAACAGGCTCGCCGTGATCGCGGCGACCCCCAGCCAGGCCCGCGTTGCTGACAGCGGGCGATCTCCATGCACAGTCATACATCCAAGAGTGGGCCCACCCCGATCAATGAGTCCAACACATAGTTTTCATCGGGATCGATCGTGCTGCACGATTGATGCCATGGAGCTGCAGCAACTGAGGTACGTCGTCGCGGTCGCCGAGACCAGCAACTTCACCCGGGCCGCCGAGCACTGCCGGGTCGTGCAGTCGGCGCTCAGCCACCAGATCGCCGCCCTGGAGCGGGAGCTCGGCGCCCGCCTGTTCGAGCGCACCAGCAGGCGCGTCCGCCTGACGCCGGCCGGGGAGGCGTTCCTGCCCGCCGCCCGCGAGTGCCTGGAGGCCGCCGACCGGGCCAGGGCCGAGGTGGCCGCGGCGAGCGGCGAGCTGCGCGGGCGGCTGGCCATCGGCGCCATCACCACGGTCGCGGCGGTGGATCTGCCGGCCCTGCTGAAGGAGTTCCGCCGCCGGCATCCGCGGGTGCGCGTCACGCTCGCCGCGGCCGGCAGCGAGGAACTGATCGAGCGGGTCCGGCGGGCCGACGTGGACGTGGCCTTCCTCGGCCTGACCACGCGGGCCGAGCCGAGGGGCGTGCGCGGCCGCGCGCTGGCCAGGGACGAGCTGGTCGCCGTGGTCGCGCGCGACCATCACCTGACGGACGAGGAGACGGACCTGGCGGGCCTCGCCGACGAGCCGTTCGTCGACTTCCGGGCGGGGCACGCCGGTCGCGCCCAGTCCGACGAGGCGTTCGCGGCCGCGGGCGTGCTCCGGGACGTCGCCTTCGAGGTGTCGTCCGCCGAGTTCATGGCCGACCTCGTCCGGCACGGGCTCGGCGTGGGCCTGCTCCCCGCCGCGTACGCGCCCCGGCTCCGCGACCTGCGCGTCATCCGGCTCCGCGACGCCCCGGCCCGCGTCGAGCACCTGATCTGGGCCGACCGCCCCTCCCCCGCCGCCACCGCCTTCCTCGATCTGATGGCCGGCCTCTGACCTCCTACCGGGTGGAATCAGCCCCGGTGAGGGCGGCGCGGGCGGCGGTGGTCGTTCTCGGCGGGATGGAGCGCAGGTCGAAGGCATAGCGGGCGACGGAGTCCGCGATGGCGTCGGAGTCGACGTCCAGCGCCGTCGCGTTCACGTTGGCGAGCGTGTCGCACGCCTGGTGGTAGCAGCCGTCGTACGCGGCCCCGGCCGTGCCGCCGAACAGCGCGGCCTCCTCGGGGGTCTTGACGCCCTCGGCGCCGGTGAAGATGCCGCCGGACGGGATGCCGATCGCGATGAACGGCCCGTAGTCGGAGCGGCCGTCGAAGTCGGTGCCGACCGTGGCCAGGCCGCGCGAGCCGAAGAACGTGGCGAGCCGCTGCTCGATCTGGGCCGATCCGGGCGGGCCCGCCGGGGAGCCCGTGGCGTCGGAGTCGTCACCGTCGTACAGCTTGTAGGCGTAGTTCGGGGAGGCGATCATGTCGAAGTTCAGGTAGAGCCGGACGCGGTCGCGCTGCTCCTGGGACAGGGAGGCGACGTACTGCGTGGAGCCGAGCAGCCCGATCTCCTCGGCCGCCCAGAACGCGAAGCGGACCTTGTGCTTGACCGGGTAGAGCGCCATCCGCTCGGCGACCTCCAGGATGGCGGCGCTGCCCGAGCCGTTGTCGTTGATGCCGGGGCCCTCGGTCACGCTGTCGAGGTGGGCGCCGACCATGACGACCTGGCGCGGGTCGCCGAGCCGGGACTCGGCGATGACGTTGTCCTCGGTGCCGAGCACCAGGTTGGCGTCGACCTTGAGGTGCACGGTCGCACCGGGCGTGGCGGCCAGCGCCTGGCCGACCGCGAAGTCGGCGAACACCATCGGCAGGCCCTGCAGGCCGCCGATGTTCAGCGGGAAGGCGTCGGTCCGTCCCGGCTGGCCCTCGTTGAAGATGATGATCGCGCTCGCGCCGGCGGCGAGCGCGTTCTCGACCTTGGTGACGAACGGGCAGGTGCCGCGCTGGACGAGCGCGATCCGGCCCGCGACGAACCCGGCGAAGTCGGCCGCCTCGCAGCCGCTGGTGGAGGAGGGCGACGGCGCGGGCGGAAGCGTCAGGTCCACGGCCTGGACCTGCGCGGTCACGTCGCCGGACGGGGACGGCTCGAAGGCGAAGAAGTCCTCGTTCGGCACGTACGTGGCGCCGCCCTGCACGGCGAGCGTCGGCGGGGCGTTCTCGCTCCAGCTCTCCACGAACTTGACCGGCTGCAGGGTGACCTTGTAGCCCGCCTTGCGCAGCTTGGCGGCCACGTAGTCGCGGGAGGCCCGGTAGCCGGGGGTGCCGACGGCGCGGGTGCCGCCGCCTGCGTCGGCGATCGCCTGGAGAGCGTTGAGGTGCTTGGTGACGTTCGTGCCCTTGACCTGCTTGACGAGCAGTTTGGCGAAGACGTCGTCGAGGCCGCCGGTCCGCGCCTGCGCGGGTGGCGCGACGAGGACCGTGGTGAGGAGCAGGCCGAGCGCGACGGCGATTCTACGCATACGCATGCGACGGATCTCCCTGTGCCGGGATCGGGTACGGCGCGCGTAGTCCCCCCGAGCCGCGCCGAACGCGAACGTAACCCGGTACCGAGCCGCTGAGAAGGCCCACTGTCACCACGGATTCACGCTGTCTCAGGTCGCCTCGCGGCGGGCACGGGCACGCCGCTTCCCCTCGTGCATCGCCTGCACCCGCGCCACCGGGATCGTGTGCCCCTCTTCCACCAGGTCGGCGGGCAGGCGCTGCGGCTCGGGCATCTCCCCCGCCCACGGATCGTTCTTCTCGACCAGCGCCGCCGCCGTCCTGATGGTGAAGTCGCGCGGCGTGACCCGGTCCAGGTCCGGCCACGGCACGGGGAACGACACCGGCACGCCGGGCCGGATCCGCGGGCTGTAGGCGGCCACGACCGTCGCGCCGCCCGCCCGCGTGGAGTCGATGAAGACCTTGCCCGCGCGGTCCTCCCTGATGAACGCCGTCGTCGCGAGCGCCGGGTCCACCCGCTCGGCGCGGGCCCCGATCGCGCGGGTGGCGGCGGCCAGGTCCTCCATCGGGACGCCCGGCTCGACCGGCACGAACACGTGCACGCCCTTGGCCCCGCTGGTCTTCACCGCGCCCGCCAGCCCCGCGTCCGCCAGCGCCTGCCGCACCAGGAACGCCGCCCGCACGGCCAGCTCGAACGACTCCGTGCCCTCCGGCGGATCGAGGTCCAGCACCAGGTGGGTGAAGTGGTCGCCGGCGAACAGCGCCGGGTGGTACTCCACCGCCCGCTGGTTGCCGAACCAGATCAGCGTCCGCCGGTCGTTGCCCAGCGCGTACGTCACCTGCCGCCGCGACGAGTCCGCCCACACCGAGACGCGCTCGATCCACGGAGGGGCGTACTTCGGCAGGTTCTTCTGCATGAAGGGCTCCTGCCCGGGGCGTACCCGGACGACCGAGAGCGCCCGGTCGCGCAGCACCGGCACCAGGCGGTCCGCGACCGCGTCGAGATAGTCGACCAGGTCGCGTTTGGTGGCCTCGGCCCCGTCGAACAGCGGCTGGTCGAGATTGGTCAGCGTCACGCCCTCGCGGGTCTCCTCGCCGGTCACCCCGTCCACGATATCCGAACACCTGTTACAGTGATCGACTGACGCGGGGTGCCCGGCGATCCGGGCTGAGATCACACCCGTCGAACCTGATCTAGCTCGCACTAGCGAAGGGACGTCATGTTCTGCGATGACATGTGGCTGCGCACGGCCGACCTGATGACCGCGATCCACGGCCACCCGTTCAACGTCGCGCTCGGCGACGGCACCCTCGACGCCGACCGGTTCGCGTTCTACATCGTGCAGGACGCCCGCTACCTGGAGGCGTTCTCCAAGGCGCTCGCCACCGCCTCGGCGCGGGCCACCGACCTGGACGAGGCGGCGTTCTTCGCGAGCAGCGCGCACACGGCGCTGGCCGCCGAGCGCCTGCTGCACGCCGGCTACGTCGCCGAGCTGGGCGCGGACGCGGCCGGGGTCACCACGTCGCCGACGTGCCTGGCGTACGCGTCCTACCTCCAGGCGACGGCGCTGTCGGCGCCGTACCCGGTGCTGGTGGCGGCGCTGCTGCCGTGCTTCTGGATCTACCAGGACGTGGGCACGGCGCTGCTGGGGCGCGCGGGCGACCTCGGCGGACACCCGTACGGCAAGTGGATCTCCACCTACTCCGACCCGGAGTTCGCGGCGTCGGTGACCCGGGCCAAGGCGATCGCCGACCGGCTCGCCGAAGGCGCGGACGCCGGCACGCGGGCGGCGATGGAGCAGGCTTATCTGACGGCGGCGGCGTACGAGTGGATGTTCTGGGACAGCGCCTGGCGGCGCGAGGGCTGGCCCACGGCCCGCTGGCTCGCGCCCTGACCTTCAGCCGAGCCGTCGCGCCAGCTCGGGCAGGCCGGGGCCGGTCAGCGCGGCCAGCCCGGCGGGCCGCCCGCTGAGCACGAGCAGCAGCGACCCGACCGGCCCCTCGACGCTCTCCCCCGCGCCGGCCGACCAGTCGGCGTCGGTGGCGGCGAAGCGCAGCCCGGCGAAGCGCCGCCGGGGGTGGAAGGGGAAGCCGCGGTCCCAGACGTGCTGGGCGCAGGCCCGCGCGGCGGCGACCGGCATGGCCCGTTCGATGCCGAGCGGAACGGCGATGTCCTGGCCGTGTACGAGCACGTCGAACAGCGGGTCGAGCGGTTTCGTCGAGGGCTGCCTGCGGCGCGAGTCCGCGGAGCGGCGGATCTCGGCGACCAGCCGGTCCGCCGGGCGCCGGCGGGCCAGCCGCACCGCGCTGTCGTGGATGGCGCGGTCGAAGTCCCCTCTCGCCCGGACGAACGCGGCGAGCGCCCGCCCGGTGTGCGCCGTGGCGAACGTGAGGTGCGCCGCGACGTCCCGCACCCGCCAGCCCTCGCACAGCGAGGGCCGGTCCCATGCGGCCTCGGGCAGCGCGTCGAGCAGGTCGGCGAGGTCGCGGCGCTCGCTCGCGAGGACGGACCGGATCTCTTCCTGGCGCATGCCTCCCCCTTTGCTAAGGTTGCCGTAATATAAGGCAGCCTTAGCGTTTTGGAGAAGGACCGTGGCCGCCACACATCCGCCGCACGTCGTGGCCCTGCTGTACGAGGCGTTCCTGCGCCTCCAGGACGTCGTCCAGGAGGCGGCCCACGAGCACGCCCCCGGCGTCCGCCCCGCCCACCAGGCGCTGTTCTTCCACATGGAGCACGACGGCATCCGGCTGAGCCGGCTCGCGGCGAAGGCCCGGATGACCCCGCAGGCCATGGGCGCCCTCGTGGACGACCTGGAGGGCCTCGGCTACCTGCGCCGGATCCCCGACCCGGCCGACCGCCGGGCCAAGCTGATCGTTTTCACCGAGCGCGGCGACGCGGCGCTGAGAGCCGGCTACGCCGCCATCGACGAGGTGGAGCGGCGGCTCACGGCGCTGCTCGGCGAGGACGGCCTCGCCGAGCTCAACGCCACGCTCACCCGCGTGATCAAGGAGTTCTAGCCGCCCGCGGCGCCGCGGGCGGCCATCGCCTCCTTCTCCTCGCGGGTGGCGATCAGGCCGGACGGCGCGAGCAGCTTCGACTCCTCGAACGGCTCCTCCGTGGTCGGCAGCGGCTCGCGCGCCCGGATCGCCGTGACCCACACGCGGACCGCGTCGAGGATCACGATGACGATCATGACGGCGAACAGCGCGGCCAGGACGCCGTCCACGGTGGAGTTGATGACGATCTGCCGCATCGCGTCCATCGACTTGGCCGGGGCGAGCACCTGCCCCTGGTCGATCGCGCTCTGGTAGCGGTCGCGCTGGGCGAAGAAGCCGAGCGTCGGGTCGGCGGAGAAGACCTTCTGGTAGCTCGCCGTCAGGGTGACCGCGGCGTCCCAGGCCAGCGGCACGCCCGTCACCCAGGCCCACTTGAGCCGCCCGCTCTTGATCAGCAGCGTGGTGGCCACGGTGAGCGCCACCGCCGCGAGGAGCTGGTTGGCGATGCCGAACAGCGGGAACAGCTGGTTGATGCCGCCGAGCGGGTCGTTGACGCCCTGGTAGAGGAAGTAGCCCCAGGCCGCCACGACCACCGCGCTCGACCCCACCAGGCCCGGCCACCAGCTCACCCGCGCCATCGGCTTCCACAGGTTGCCGAGGGTGTCCTGGAGCATGAACCGGCCCACCCGGGTGCCGGCGTCCACGGTCGTGAGGATGAACAGCGCCTCGAACATGATCGCGAAGTGGTACCAGAACGCCTGGAGCGCGGCCCCGCCGAGGAAGCCGGAGAAGATCTGCGAGATGCCGACGGCCAGCGTCGGCGCCCCGCCGGTGCGTGCGATCAGCGTCTCCTCCTGCACGGCCGCCGCCGCGGCCTGGAGCTGCTCCGGCGTGATCGTGAAGCCCATGTTCGCGACGGCCTCGGAGGCCGACTGCACGGTGGCGCCGAGCACCCCGGCCGGGGCGTTCATCGCGAAGTAGAGGCCGGGCGACAGCACGCAGGCCGCGGTGATGGCCATGACGGCCACGAACGACTCCATGAGCATGGAGCCGTAGCCGATCATCCGGACCTGGCTCTCCTTCTGGATCAGCTTCGGGGTGGTGCCGGAGGAGATCAGCGCGTGGAACCCGGACAGCGCCCCGCAGGCGATGATGATGAACACGAACGGGAACAGCGAGCCCGCGAAGACCGGCCCCTTGCCGTTGAAGGCGAAGTCGGTGAAGGCGGTGGTGCGCAGCGGCGGCATGGTGACCGCGATGCCGATCGCGATCAGCACGATCGTCCCGATTTTCATGAAGGTCGAGAGATAATCGCGCGGCGCGAGCAGCATCCACACCGGCAGCACCGCGGCGACGAACCCGTACGCGATGAGCCAGAGCGCGAGCGCCGACGGGCTCAGCGTGAAGAACGGCGCCCAGCTCGACCCCTGCACCCAGCCGCCCGCCACGATGGCGAGGACCAGCAACGCGACCCCGATCACGGTCGTCTCGACGACCCGGCCCGGCCGCAGCACCCGCAGGTAGAAGCCCATGAACAGGGCGATCGGGATGGTCATCGCGATCGAGAAGACGCCCCACGGCGAGCGTGCCAGCGCGTTGACCACGACCAGCGCCAGCACCGCGAGCAGGATGATCATGATGGCGAACACCGCGACGAGCGCGGCCACCCCGCCGACAGGGCCGATCTCCTCGCGGGCCATCTGGCCGAGGCTGCGGCCGTTGCGGCGCATGGAGAAGAACAGCACCACCATGTCCTGGACGGCCCCGGCGAAGATGACGCCGGCGATGATCCAGATGGTGCCGGGCAGGTAGCCCATCTGGGCGGCCAGCACCGGCCCGACCAGCGGCCCTGCGCCGGCGATGGCCGCGAAGTGGTGCCCGAACAGGATGCGCCGGTCCGTCGGCTGGTAGTCGATGCCGTTGTCGAGCCGCTCGGCCGGGGTGGCCCGGCGGTCGTCGGCCCTCAGCACCCTGCGCACGATGAAGCGGGCGTAGAACCGGTAGGCGATGGCGTACGAGCCGAGCGCGGCGCACAGCAGCCACACCGCGTTGACGTTCTCGCCCCGGGACAGGGCGAGCACCGCCCAGCCGGTGGCGCCCACGACGGCGACCGCCGTCCAGATGATCACGGAACGCAGCTTCACCGGTTACCTCCCTTGGGAAGAGCCATACAGCGGACGCCCCAGGCAGCAGCGGAGGCCGGCGTCCGGCGGCAGATCGGTGGTGAAGCGCCGCCAGCGCCACAGCGGGCGGCAGTCGATCACGACCGGGGCCCCGGCCAGGTGCACCCAGGCGGTGGGGTGCGCGTACACGACGCCGGGCAGCAGGCCGCGCGCCCGCTTCGGCAGGCGGGAGCGGCGCAGCGGCCGGACGGAGAACTCGCCGGCGTCCGCGCAGCAGAGGCCGGTGACGTGCCAGTCGAAGAACACCACTTCGTCGTCGCGCAGAGCTTCACGAGCCGCGGGCGTGAGCGTGAGAGCGGACATTTGTGGCTCCTGCACAACAGGTAGCTCAGAAATTACCGACGGCCTTACCCGGCGTAGTCGCGCTTGAAACCGCCTTTGGCGGGCGTGAAACTTTCAGTGACCTTATGCGTGGTTTAGCCTGATCAGGCCCTTCCATCACGCTTTACCCGCTGTTCGAACGACGGTTGATCGCCTTTTTCGGTGACAATCCCGGCAGGAATCGTTCCCGCGGGAGGTATCGATGCGCAAGGCACGTGCTCTGCTCGTCTCGGCTCTGCTCGCCGGGGGTGTGCTGACGACGGTCACCGCCACCCCGGCACACGCCGAGAGCCTCCGAGGCGTCTACTACGACTACTCCGAGTGCCAGCGGATCGGCCAGTACGGCTACAGCCAGGGCTGGTGGGGCTTCTGGCACTGCGAGTCCCAGTACAACTTCTACTTCCTGTACGCCTGACCCGGGGAAATCCCTTTGCGGGCGGGAGCGGCGGCCTGGTAGATCTGGCCCGCGTGCTGACCGGACGACGCGTACGCCTGAGAGCCCTCGAACCCGCCGACAGCGAGCCGCTGTGGCGCTGGTACCACGACCCCGAGGTGGGCCGGTGGATGGACGGCACCCCGCCCATCTCCCTGGCCCAGAACATCGAGAAGGGCCAGAACCGCCCGCGCAACACCTTCGAGCAGATGGTCCTCGGCATCGAGGCGCTCGACGACGGCAAGCTCATCGGCTACGTCGCGCTCGGCGACACCGACTTCCGGCACGGCGAGGCCGAGCTGCAGAGCATCGCCATCGGCGACCGCGACCGCTGGGGCGGCGGCTACGCCACCGACGCCCTGCGGGTCATCTGCCGCTACGCCTTCGAGGAGATGGGCCTGCACCGCCTGACGTTGTGGGTGGTGGCCGACAACGCGGCGGCGGTGCGGGCGTACACGAAGGTCGGGTTCGTGGAGGAGGGGCGCAAGAGGGAGTCCTTCCGTGCCCGGGGCAAGCGGCACGACTTCCTCATGATGGGGTTGCTGAGCTCCGAGCTCAGGTGAGCTCGTCGTCCCAGTCGGGCGGGGTGACCTCGCCCGACTCCCAGTCGGCGCGCAGGATGCCGTAGCCGATCGTGTCGTGGCGCGTCCCGTCGGGGGCGGGCCAGGCCCGCCGGTAGTGCGCCTCCTTGGCGTAGCCGTTGCGGCGGAAGGCCGCTCGCATGGCGCGGTTGTCCTGGCGGGTGTTGCCCTCGATCCGCTCGATTTCGGGCAGCTCGGTGAACAGGTAGCGGGTCAGCCAGGCGACGGCCGCCGTGCCGAGGCCCTTGCCGCGCCAGGCGGCCCGTACGCGCAGGTCGAACATCGGCGTGTCGTCGTCGAGGTCCTGGAGCCTGACCAGCCCCACCCGCTCGCCGCCGGTCACGATCCAGAACGTACGGTTGCCGCCGTCGTCGTAGCCGCCCTCGGCGACCCGCCGCAGGACGGCCTCCCGCTCCTGGACGCCGGCGTGGTAAGGCCACTCCTCGCCGGTCAGGAAGTCGGCCAGGGCGGTGGCGTCGGCCGCCTCGAACCTCGTGAACTCGATGCGCATCCGCCCGACGATGGCCACCGCGCCGGGCCCCGGTCAACCGGTTTTCGGAACGGGCCCGCGTGGCGGGCCCGTTCCGCGAACTCAGCCGGTCACGGTGATGCGGTTGGTGGCGGGCGGGGCGACGGGGCTGTTCGCGCCGAGGTAGGCGACGAAGGCGTCGATGTCCAGCGGCCCGCTCCACAGGTCGGTGCCCTCGGTGAAGGCGGCGAAGGCGTCGCCGCCGCCGACCAGGAAGTTGTTCGCCGCGACCCGGATGGTCTGGGTGTCCGTCACCGGCACCCCGTCGATCTTCATGTCCGACACCTTGGAGCCCCAGGCGGCGCTGGTGCTGTAGGTGTAGGTGAAGTTCGCGGAGGGCTGGAGGATCTTGTTGAACGGCTGGTTGTTGGGCCCGCCGGTGAACTGCTGCTCCAGCACCGTCTTGAGCTGGGCGCCGGTCAGCGTCACGACCTGCATGAGGTTGTTGAACGGCTGCACGGCGAACGCCTCACCGTAGGTCACGACGCCGTCGCCCTCGTCGGCCGGGGAGGAGGGGTAGCTGAGCGGGAACCGCACGCCCCCTGGGTTCATGAGCGCGATCTGCGCGTTGCCGCCGGTCCTGGTGGCGGCGAGCTGGGCGTCGGCGATGACGTCGCCGAGCGGGGACTCACCGGAGGGGCCGGCGGTGTTGCTGAGTTCGGCGGTGATGGAGCCGATCGCCTTGTTCGCGACCGGGGCCACCCGGTCCTTCCACGTCTCGACGAAGGTGGAGATGTCCGGATCGGGATCGACCGTCCGGGTCACGACGTGGTTGTCCGCGACGACCGAGGAGCGGTCGATGTCCAGGTTCTTCAGGTTGACCTTGAGGTCCACCTGGGTGATGACCCGCCCGAACGAGCCGCCCTGCGAGTAGAGCCGGTCGTTGCCCGCCGGGTCCTTGACCTTGCAGAGGTACGCCTGGTGCGAGTGCCCGGTGAGCACGACGTCGATCTCCGGGTCCACCTGCGTGGCGATGCGCGAGCCCGCGCCGGCGACGGCCGAGCAGGCGTCCGGCGACTGCCCGGCGTTGACCTGGTCGCCCTCGTGCACCAGCACGACCTGCGCCTTGACGCCGACGAGCTTGAGGATCTTCGAGGCCACGTTCGCGGCCTTGACCTCGTCGATGAACTTGAGGTTCTTGATGCCCTCGGCGGTGACGATGTTCGGGGTGGTCTGGGTGACCAGGCCGATGAAGCCGATCGGCACGCCGTTGACCCACTTGACGCTGACCGGCGGCAGGGCGGGCACGCCCCAGTCGGCCATGAGCTTCTTCGCCTGCGCCTGCTTGGCGCCGAGCGCGGCGAACGCGTCGGTGCGCTCGTTCGGGTTCTTGAACAGCACGTTGGCGCCCACGTAGTCGAACGTGGCGCCCTTCCACGGACCGGCCGGCGAGCAGCCGTCGACCGGGTGGCAGCCGCCCTTCATGATGCGGCGCAGCTCGGTGTAGCCCTCGTCGAACTCGTGGTTGCCGACGGCGGCCACCTTGAGCCCGAGCTTGCCCAGGAACTCGACGGACGGCTCGTCGTGGTAGGCCGCCGACAGCAGCGGCGAGGCGCCGATGAGGTCGCCCTGGGCCACGGCGATCGTGTTCTTGTCGGTCAGGGCCTTCATGTGCGCGGCGATGTACGCAGCGCCGCCGGCGTCGACGGTCTTGCCGTTCTCGTCCACCATGCGGCCCGAGGAGCCGGTCGGGGGTTCGAGGTTGCCGTGGAAGTCGTTGAGCGCGAGCAGCCGCACGGGGACCGTGAGCGGCGCCTTCGCCTTGCCCGGGCTCGCCGCGCCCGCGGGGACGGCGGCCAGCGCGACCGCGCCCGAGGCGACGGCTCCGGCGAGGATCAGCCGGAGGAATGAACGAGACGTCATGGCCCACCACGTTAGAGCCGGAATCCAAGCGGCCAATGTCGCAAAGGTAACGATTTGCCCGGCTACCGCATGGCGTTATTTGCCAGTCGTACGCCTAGAGTTCTGGTGTGAGCGCGCACGTGGAAATCAGGCAACGACTGGACGACACCGAGATCGCCGAGGTGCTGGGGCTGGTGGAGGCCGCGACGCAGGCCGACGGCGTCCGCCCGCTCAACGAGCACGTGATGCTCCACCTCCGCTACGGCGGCGACGCGCGAGCCCGTTCGCTCCTGCTCTTCCAGGACGATGTTCTGGCAGGTTACGCCCACGTCGATCCGACCGACGAGGTCGAGGGCCCGAGCGCCGAGCTGGTCATCCATCCCGCGCACCGGCGCACCGGCAACGGCGCCCGCCTGCTGCGGGCCGTGCTCGACCTGGCCGGCGGCCGGCTGCGCCTCTGGGCCCACGGCGACCATGCCGCCGCCGGGG
Organism: Nonomuraea sp. LP-02; assembly: GCF_036289125.1. Taxonomy (NCBI): domain Bacteria; kingdom Bacillati; phylum Actinomycetota; class Actinomycetes; order Streptosporangiales; family Streptosporangiaceae; genus Nonomuraea; species Nonomuraea sp. LP-02. The sequence goes on from NZ_JAXCLK010000001.1 coordinate 5,703,483, forward strand.
CGCTCGCGGCCTCGTTCGGCCTGGAGCGCGTCCGGTCGCTCTGGCAGATGCGCCGCTCGCTGTTCGCGCCGCTGGCGGCGTACACGCTGCCGGAGGGGGTGCGGATGCGGACGTTCGTGCCCGGCCAGGACGAGGAGTCCTGGCTCAAGGTCAACGCCGCCGCCTTCGCCCACCACCCCGAGCAGGGTGCGTGGACCATGGACGACCTGCTCCGGCGCGAGCGGGAGCCCTGGTTCGACCCGGAGGGCTTCTTCCTCGCCGTCCGCGGCGACCGGCTGGTGGGATTCCACTGGACGAAGATCCACGGCTCCACCGAGCACGGCCACGAGCCGCTGGGCGAGGTCTACGTGGTCGGCGTCGACCCCTCCCAGCAGGGCACCGGCCTGGGCAAGGCCCTCACCCTGGCCGGCCTCGACCACCTGCGGGCGCGCGGCCTCGCCCAGGCCATGCTCTACGTGGACGAGGCCAACACGGCCGCGATCAGGTTGTACGAGGGGCTGGGGTTCGCCCGCTGGGACGTGGACGTGATGTACGCGGCCACCTGACCTGGTGCGGGCTTACTCGATGATCGCGTGGAGGACGAAGTAGGACGCGGCGGCCACCGCGGCCGCGGCCGGGATGGTCAGGATCCAGGCGGTCACGATGTTGCCGGCCACGCCCCACCGCACGGCGCTGAGCCGCTTGGTCGCGCCGACACCCATGATCGCCGAGGTGATCGTGTGCGTGGTGGAGATGGGCGCCCCGAACCCGATGGCGGCCACGTACAGCACCGTCGCCGCCGCCGACTCCGCGGCGAAGCCCTGGGGCGGGTCGAGCGCGATGATGCGCCGGCCCAGGGTGCGCATGATCCGCCAGCCGCCCGCGTACGTGCCGAGCGAGATCGCGCCCGCGGCGGCCAGGATGACCCACTGCGGGATGTCGTCGCCGGGAGAGGCGAACCCGCCGACGACGAGGGCCAGGAAGATCACACCCATGGTCTTCTGCGCGTCCTGGAGGCCGTGCCCGAGCGCCATGGCGGCGGCCGAGACGGTCTGGGCGTAGCGGAAGCCGCGGTTGGTCTTGCCCGGCTGGGCGTGCCGGAAGATCCAGTAGATGGCGATCATGATGCCCGCCGCCAGTGTGAAGCCGACCAGCGGCGACAGCACCATGGGGATGACGACCTTCTCGACCACGCCGTCCCAGTGCACGACGCTGGCCGAGGCGAGCGCCGCGCCGACGAGACCGCCGATCAGCGCGTGGCTGGAGGAGGACGGGAGACCGAAGTACCAGGTGATGAGGTTCCAGGCGATCGCGCCGATGAGCCCCGAGGCGACGATCACCAGACCATGTGAGCCGTCCGGTGCGTCGATGATGCCTTTGCCGACCGTCTGGGCGACTTGGGTGCCCAGGTGGGCGCCGATGAAGTTCATGGCCGCCGCCATGAACAGGGCGGCCCTGGGGGTCAGGGCCCGGGTCGAGACGGAGGTCGCGATGGCGTTCGCCGCGTCGTGGAACCCGTTGGTGTAGTCGAAGATCAGAGCGACGACGACCACGCCGATGACGAGGGCGAGCGTGAGGTCCACTGGGCGGGCCTAGCTTTCCTTGACCGCGATCGACTCGACGGTGTTGGCCACGTGCTCGAAGGCGTCGGCGGCCTCCTCGAGGGCGTCGACGACCTCCTTCATCTTCATGACGGTGAGGGCGTCGTACTCGCCGCTGAACAGCTTGGCCAGCAGCCGGCGGTAGACCTGGTCACCCTGGTTCTCCAGGCGGTTGACCTCGATCCAGTACTCGTTGAGGTTCTTCATCGAGCGCAGGCGCGGCATGGCCTCCGCGGTCAGCTCGGCGGCCCGCTCCAGCACCTCGACCTGGCGCACGACGTCCTTGGGGAGGTGGTCGAGCTGGTACAGGACGATGAGGTCGGAGGCGGCCTCCATCGCATCCATGACGTCGTCGAGGTTGGAGGCGAGACGGTAGATGTCCTCGCGGTCGAACGGAGTGATGAAGCTCTCGTTGAGCCGGTTCATGATCGCGTGGGTGCGTTCGTCGCCGGCGTGCTCGCAGGCGCGCATCTTCTCGGCCAGGGCTTCCCTGTCCGAGCCGTCGCTGATGATCTCCACCAGCAGGCGTGATGCCGTGACCAGGTTGTTCGCCGAGTCGGCGAACAGGTCGTAGTAGCTGTCCTCACGTGGCGTGAGACGCAGGCGCACGTCGTTCTCCAGATGTGCGGGGATGGTCCGTGGAAGAGGGTACGGCCTACCAGGCGAAATGCGAACTTCATGTCTCCTTCGCCTACTGGCTACCCGCCGTAGGTAGTGCGACACCGAGAAAGCCGCTAGTTTTCGGGCCTTTTTGCAGCTCCAGCCCGCCTCGGCGAGCCGGCGCCCGCCCTTCCGAGCAGGCGGGACGCCAGTCCGTTCACCCGACTGTTCCCCGTTCGTTCACCTGATGTTCATCTGGTTCAGATCTTCGTACGGTGGAAGTTCCGGTAGGAGCGCGACGGGGTCGGGCCGCGCTGGCCCTGGTAGCGGGAGCCGTACTTGGCGGAGCCGTACGGGTGCTCCGCCGGCGAGCTCAACCGGAACACGCACAGCTGCCCGATCTTCATCCCCGGCCACAACTTGATCGGCAACGTCGCCACGTTCGACAGCTCCAGCGTCACGTGCCCGCTGAACCCCGGATCGATGAACCCCGCCGTCGAATGCGTCAGCAGCCCGAGCCGCCCGAGCGAGCTCTTCCCCTCCAGCCGGGACGCCAGATCGTCGGGCAGCGTGATGACCTCGTACGTCGAGGCCAGCACGAACTCCCCCGGATGCAGGATGAACGGCTCCTCGCCGTCCGGCTCCACCATACGCGTCAGATCCGGCTGCTCCACGGACGGATCGATGTGGGGGTAACGATGGTTCTCGAACACCCGGAAGAACCGGTCGAGCCGCACGTCGATGCTGGACGGCTGGATCATCTCCTGGTCGAAGGGCTCCAGCACCAGCCGGCCGGAGTCGATCTCGGCGAGGATGTCACGATCAGATAGCAGCACGGAGAGCAACTTACCGGTCGGGGTCGAAGTTCGGCGCTCGGGAGTGCTGTTGCGGGCCAAAGTTCCGCTACAGTGGGGGACGCGAGTTTCCCGAAGGCTGCGGGCTGTGAGGTTGTCGGCGGCGGGCTTCGGGGGGTGCGCGCGGGTGTAGTTCAATGGCAGAACATCAGCTTCCCAAGCTGACAGCGCGGGTTCGATTCCCGTCACCCGCTCTCGTAGAGAAAGCCCAGGTAGACCGATGGATTCGGTGCCTGGGCTTTGGTGTTTCCTAGAGCTGTTGATCTCTGCGTGCCATTAGCGTGCCATTAGGGCTTGAGGTCACCCGGCGGGAATCAGCAGGCCGGGTGGGTCGTCCTCGTCATCGTCGCGTGCCCGTTCGTGCCCGATCAGGTGCTTGTCGATGGCTTCGGTGATCAGTTTGTCGGCTCCCCGGACGGCGTGTTGATAGATCATCGCAGCCCGGACGTTGTCGTGTCCCACCCGCGCCATGAGGTCCTTGAGGCCCGCGCCGGAGTCCGCTGCGATCATGTTCCCCGTGTGACGGAGATCATGGAAGTGCAGACCTGGGGCGCCGATCGCCCGCACGGCCTCCATCCAGCCGGACAGCTTGTTGAACCCGCTCCGGCGCATCGGTCCGCCCTTGATCCCGGTGAAGACCAGTGCTCCCGGGTCAGACTTCACGTAGAGCCGCAAGTGTTCCTTCAGCGCCGGGATGATCGCCTGCGGGACGCCGACGATGCGCTTGCCGGCCTTGGACTTGGGCGGGCCGAGAACCAGCTCACCAGTGGAGCGTTCCACGTAGGCCAGACGCACGCGGACCGTACCTGCGTCGAGGTCGAGATCGGATCGGGTCAGTGCGGTGATCTCACCCCATCGCAGGCTCGCGAACGTGGTCAGGAGCACGAAAGCCCTGTACCGCCGATCGTGCGTGCAGTCGGCCTGCCCGGTGTCGATCATCCTCCACAGCGCCCGCCCGGCTTCTGCTCGGGTCGAGAAGACCTCTGGGTGGGTCCGCATCTCCCCGTACCTCTGGAATCGAATGCGGTACCCCTCTCCTCTCTTGAGCCCTCGAATGCTGCCCACCGGGCGGCGCCCGACCTTGTCCGCCAGCTCGAAGACCTGCCCCACGGAGAGAACGGGTCGCTCTTCGGCGTGTTCGTCGCCGGCCCCGCGGATCCGGCATGGGTTGCGGGAGATGATCCGGTCGTCCTCGGCCGCCGTCATGAGCACGGCGCGGAGGAGGCGGTACGCCTTGGCCGCCATGCTCACGGAGACGCCCTTACTGAGCAGGTCCGCTCGCCACTGCCGAATCATCGCCGTGGAGAGCTTGCCGAGTGAGACGTTGCCGAGATACGGCGTGACGTGCTTCTTGAGCAGCCAGCGATAGAGATCGATCGTCCTCGGGCGGAGCCCGGGGCGTTGGTCGATCCAGGTTGCCGAATACTCTGCGAGCTTGACCTTGGCGCGCTCGGGGTCGGTCCACGTCCCGGCGAGGATTCGACTCTCGATCAGGGTCAGCGCCCGATCCGCGTCGCCCTTACGCTCGTACGTCTCCTCACCGGTCCTGATGCGCCCGTCCGGTCCCGGGTAGCGGATCTGGAACCGCCCCGAGGGCAGTTTGCGGATGTTGCCGAAACGGCGGTGGTTGTCCTTGTTCGCCATCAGGCGGCCCTCCCGGTTGCGTCGAAGGTCGTCATGGGCGCGACGGTCCCGGCGACGACGAAGGCGATCAGTGCGGACTCTCGGATGCGGACGTGCCGCCCGACCTTCACGAACTCGATCCGGCGTTCAGCGATCAGCCGGCGGACGAAGCGAACCGAGGTGCTGAGCAGTTCGGCCGCTTCCGGGACGGTGAACAGTTGGTCCAAGATCTCCTCCTCTCAGGCTGCCTGCGGATTTGCCGAAAGTTCTTCGAGCCGTCTCAGGTGAGCGCGCCATCGCTGGCGTTCGGCGATGGATCGAAGGAGCCGGACCCCGATCGGAGCGACATCGGGATCGCCCGGCCTGACCGGCTGCCAGACGTAGCGGTGCGGGTCGGTGGGCTCGTCGGCCTGGCCGAGCGCTTCCAGGACCCAGGTACGGCGATCCTGCTTGTGTTCGGCGAGGGTCTTGTTGCTCCACTTGCGGGAGACGAGGACCCGGCGACCGGCGTATCCGAGGTGTTCGGGCTTGTGGGCCTTGGACCGGCAGCAGCCGGGAACCATCCCCGGCTTGGCGTTCTTGGGCTGCACGCCGTACCGGAGCCAGTTCGGGCAGGTCGGCGAGCACGGCTCGTAGCGGAGCGCATCGACGAAGCGGGCCGCGTGCTCCCGCTGCGCCTGACCGTCCAAGGTCTCGCCGAGGCTCTTCGTCAGGTACTTGGACAGATACCGAATGCACTGGTCGGCGTCCGGCGACCCGGCGAGCACCCCCTTCACGTCCACCTGATCGCCGAAGCGGATCACGTGCATGGGCTTGTCGCCGAGCTGGTCGAGAGCTTCGTCCCAGGTGGGCAGGACCTCACCGGTGTCGGGGTCCGCGTATCCGTCGTTCCAGATGGGCAGTCGATCACCCTCGAAGCGCGCTTCATCCGCCTGAGGCCACCAGACCTGGTGATAGGTGGCCGCCGCGATCTGCTTCATCTCGGCGCGCGGAAGGGTGCCCCGGACGGCCATGTGCAGGTGCGGAGCGAGCCGCTTCTGAGGCTCCACCGTGGCGAAGTACTGCACGTCGTAGCCAGCGACGCGGCGAAGGTTCTGCACGAACCGGTCCACGAGCTTGGAGAAGTGCAGCGCGTCACGAGCGGCCCGAACGTAGTCGTACGTGTCCGGATCGATAGGCGCGCCGTTGAGGACCTTGCCGTAGCTCGGCAGGGTGAGCGTGACGAACAGCGAAGGCCGGTAGGTTCTGCCGTCGGCCGCCTCGAAGGTCCGGCCCAGGGTCGTGCTGGCCATCTTCCGCTTGGGCAGGTCGGGCGCGTCCTGGCGGCGCTTGGTCGAGCGGACCCGCTTGGACCCCATCCGACCCAGCACGTTCCCGCGCATCCCGGCCTCGTTGATCTCGATGTCGAGCCCGGTGAGCACGGCGTCCAGGTCGGAGGTGTTTTCGCCGGCCTTTGCCTCCTCATCGCGCTTGGCCTGCATGTCGGCCCGGAACTCGACAAGCCAGCGCTGCCCGTCGGTCGGCTCGTCGGGCGTGATGATCGGCTCCTCGTCGAGGTGCCAGCCCTCGCGGCACTGCGCCATCCGGAGCTGCCGGTTGCGCTTGGCGCACGGAGGACACTTGCTCTCCAGCGGGGAGCCGCACGGGACATCGACGACCTCTGACTTGCCGGTCGTCATGTCGAGCCGCCTGAGCGCCACGGGCCGGATGCAGACGCCGTGAAGCTTGGCGATCTCCTCGGCCACGTCGCGGGCGAGCGGTTGAGCCATGCGGATGGCTCGCGGAGTCTTGCGGTCGGTCAACGGGCCTCCTATCCGATCTCGGGGGACGTGAGCGCGGCCTGTCCGCACTCGGAGCACTCGACCAGGCCACGCAGCGAGTCGAGCAAGAGGGCATTCAGCGCGCCGCACAGGGCGCAGCGAAGGCCGTCGAGGAAGTGAGCCAGTGTCATCGGACCTCACCAGCCATCGCGCGAATGTCGTCGTCGGAGACGTACGCGGCGCGGACGCGAATCGGATCGGGACTGGTCTCCAGCCGCACATATCCAACGCCTGCGCCCCGCTCAGGACGAGGAGAGATGCGGTCGGCCAGCGCGCCGCGATCCCTCGCCCCGTCGCCGAGCACCATGTCCACCTGCTCCGACTCGTCGAGTCGTAGGGCGATCTTGTCGGGGAACAGGTTGCGGATGTTCATGACCTCCTTGCGTGGGTCCTGAAGAGCCGCCAGGACGCCGACGCCGACCGCACGCCCTTGGGTGGTCAGCGTGGCCAGGGCAGCGGAGATGCGTTGCCTGAGCTGCCTGTCGGACTGGTAGGCGGTCAGGAACGCCACCTCGTCGACCACGACCAGGACGAAGGGATCGTCGAGGGTGGGCGTGTGTGATCGCTGGATCCCGGCGAACCGAGCTGCCCGCTTGTGCATGACGCTCACGGCCTCGTCGAGCAGATCAGCGCAGGCGGCAGGGTCGGCCGCGTACTGACCGCCGAAGAGAGCCTTGCCGTAAGACAGCTCCATGAGCTTGGGGTCGAGCGCCCATATCTCAACCAGGCCCGCACGCATCGCAGGCATGAGCCCGCGAATCACTGACCAGATGATCGAGCCCTTGCCCGCCCCGGTCGCACCGGCGACGAGGACATGAGTCCCGTGCAGTCGTAGGAGCCACGGCGAGCCGTCCTCTTGCCTGCCGATCTCGACCGGCCCGACGGTCGGCGTGTCCGGAACCGGAAGCGCTGCTATCGGCGCGGCCAGCGGATCGTGACGCGGGAACGTCAGCACGAGCCGACCAGCCTTGGCCACCGCCACACGACATGACTCCGACCCGAAGCCATGGGACAGGTTCTCGATCCTGTCGGACCAGTCCTTGACCGCCTGGCCGTCGAGCATGCGGACGGTGAGCCTGTCGGCCCAGGAGTCGGAGGTGACCTTGACCAGCCGCGGAACGTACTCCCGACCGCGTATGTGCCGAGCGAGACCGGCGACGGTCATGACTGGTTGCCAGTGCCGCCGGTAGATCCAGAACCAGCGTGCGAAGGCGAGCAGCCGCCAGCCGACCCACCGCAGGAACGTCGGCCTGTCGAGGACCGCCCAGGCGCCCATGGCCACAAGAGCCGGAACGACGGGCAACAGCGCGACGCGCCAGCCGTAGGTGAAACAGAGCCCAGCAGGAACGGCGACGACCGCCAGCGCGATGGGATGCCGCCAGGCCAGCCGGAAGAGGCCGGCCACCAACCGGGCGATGAAGATGACCAGAGTGATGATGGCCGGGGTCTGGACCACGGCCGGCTTGAAGACCACCGCCGTGTCAGGGGTGGTGGAGACGATGCGGTGCGGCTCGTCGCCGGGCATCCTCTTGAACATTAGGGTGAAGTCCTTCCAAGCATGTCGCATGTGTGCGGAAGACCGAGGGGCCGCCGGAAGTTGCCGCTTCCTGCGGCCCCGCTGAGCATCAGGCCGCCTCGCTGCCGGTGGCCTTGTCCGTCTGACCGGAGTGCAGCCGCTCGCAGTCGGCCAGGTACCGCGCGGCGGCGTTGAAGATCTCGCGAGCAACGGTCACGTCGTGGTCGGTCACTGGCCCCGAGGTCGAGACGGTCACCGACGCGTCCGAGGTGTTCAGGTCGAGGCAGGGCTTGCCGGTGTCCCCGAGCCAGGCATGCACCCGCAACTCCGCCGAGCAGAAGGAGACGTTGAACCGGGACGGCTGACCGGGACGCATGGAGACGGTGACGTAGGTGTACGGGCTGAGCGTCATCGACCCGCCACCCCCGGCCCGTTCGGCAGGCCGTGGAACATGCGCTCCACCGCACCGGCGAACATGGCGGCCTCGCGCGCCAGGCTCCGGGCGAACTCGACGTCGTCCAGGGTGACGTGATCATTGGCCGAAGTGGTGACGAGCACCTGTGTGCCGCCGAAGACGAGCCCGAGGACCGGCGAGCGCTGCGGATACGGGTGGTTCCGCACGTCAGCGCCCTGGCCGGCCTTGAGGGCGATCGTGCTGACCGGACGGACCCTCCGCCGCCCCATCACGCCGCGTCCTTGGCAGCGGCGTTCGCCTTACCGGCCGGACGAGGAGCCCGCATCTCACGGACCTTGATCGAGTACGCCAGCCGTCCGGCCTGGTTGACGTACGGCGTGGCGGTCATCTGGTCGAACTCGACCGGCGTGAACGGCAGCCCGGCCATCGGAGCCGGAGGAACCGGCTGCACCGGGCTGAGGATCTTGACGGACACGGTCTTCTGGGCCGCCTTGAGCGTCGGGTCCGCGTCCATGACGCTGACCTGCCAGACGAGCTCTCCGCTCTGCTTGTCGCGGGTTTGGACGAAGCGCCCGTTGGTCGAGGCGTCGAAGTCCTTGACGGGCTCGACCTCGCCCACGATGTAGCAGCCGTGCGGGAAGACCATGTCGAACGAGACGGGGATGGGACCTTGCAGTGCCATAAGGCTTGCTCCTAACTAGTCGTCTTGTCGCTAACTCGTCTTGTCGAGTTGTCATGAAGGTACCCGCAGCTCAGCGACTTGACAACACGAGTTAGCGGGATTCTTTCAAGATCTTTTCCGGGGGTCGCGACAAATCCATCCATAAGCCATTGCGGCATAACAGTTGGATCGGTTTAAATGACCACCAACTCCACGTGATCTCCACGACTCATGCGGGGACCATGTGGCAGTCGCGCCGATATGGGACCGTGCAAGGAGTGTGCGAGATCTCGAAATTACGGTACGACCTGAACCACGCTCGCGACATGTCGATCAGGAGCGAGCCCGACGACGAACCCATGCGGCCACCAGGCGCGCGAGGGACGCGGTGGATCGAAGTCGCCAAAGCGCGCAATCGGCAGCTAGCCAGACATAGGCTGACCACGGCAGAAGAAAAAGCCCTAATGCGGCGCATGGCGCTAAAACGGGCCTGGGAGCAGGAACAGGAGCGCCGCAGAAACGGGCTCTGAACTATAGGGAGTAAGAGTCTTCCAGCTCGTGGAGGTCACCGGGGAGCACCAGGTCCACGACGAGCACGGGCCGCCCTCCTCCATTGAACACACTCGCCAGCACACCGAGGACGGGTGTCGTCCTGCGGACCTCCATGAGCTTGGCTTCGTCGGCTGACGGATGCCGAGCACTCAGCCGCTCGACAACATGCTGAAGTTTGACGCCTTTGCTCGCCCGTAGATGCTCCCTGATGCCGGCGGTGAGCGGCCCTGTCTCGCCGAGGTCCGTTCCCTCTGCCTGATGCGCCGGACACCACACGGTCAAGAGGTCAGTCGGCCGCTCGCCATCGCGAAAGAGAACACGGCGCCGCATTACCGTGGACCCCTCTGGCACGTCCAGCAGCTTGGCGACCGCGCCGGTAGCCGCTAGCGATCCAGCCTCGATTACCGTGCAGTTCTCATCCGCTTCCACCCGATCCAGAACAGCCCGACCCGGACGTGAGTTCTGGTTGGACGCGCCCGGTGGGGCGGCCTTCACGAAGGACCCCTTGCCGTGCTCACGCTCGATGACTCCACGGAGCTGGAGCACTTGGAGAGCGCGGACGACGGTCGGCCGGCTCACCTTGAACTCGCGGACAAGCTGCGTCTCGGAGGGCAGCAGGGAGCCGGGCGGATAGGTCCCGTCCGCGATCTTCTGCCTGATCGCCTGCACGATCTGGGCGTACTTCGGTGGCGCGAACTCTTCAGACGACATGACGACCATCCAACAACTCGACTTGTCGTCAAGCGTAATTGGAGATGGACGCCCTGTCTTCCTCTCTGTTTCAGGAAGCGTACGGACTGGTGGAGGAACCATCTGACTGCGCAACAGACAGTCCCTCCACCAGCACCAAGACGCGACGGCCTGGCACCCCTGTACTCGCCGACCGCCGCGCCCGCTTACTGGGCCTCGCCGTTGAGAAGGGCGATCCAGACCTCGTGCGTCTCCTTGCACCGCCAGCGATACGTCTCGTGGATCGCCTGCACCGCCCCGTCGAGACGGGTGATCCGGCGGATGTAGGCAAGGCCGGCCTCGCGGCACAGCTCGTAAAACGTGTCCTCGCAACCACAGGTGTACTCGACCACGCGCGGACGATCTTGCTCGCGAGCAACCTCACGCCAGACCAAGCGCATCTGGTTCGGACGAGGCGGACCGACGTGAGGCGCGAAACAGCCGAGATAGATCTTCACAGCGACGCACCCGCCCGCCCGGTTCCGTTGCACCGCCAGCAGTCATCACGGTGCCGGTCGTCCGCAGCGACATCGTCTGTGCTGTTCCCGGCCACCACCACGGTCCGGCGGAGGCTGATGTATTTCCAGCCCCGGCCTGAGCAGGAGTTACACGACGCAGTCATGGAACGAGAATTGCCCGAGCATCTGTCACGTCTCGATCGCTCCCGAGCACCGTCTGTGATCGACCCGTCTCTGTTCGTCTCCTCTTTGTCTCGTCCGAGACCGTCTCTGTCGCTAACCTGGGCCTATATGGCACCCCAGCCCGAGGCGCGGATCATGACTGACCAGCCGATCCTGTTGAAGACCCTCCTGACGCAACGCCATTGGCAGACGTACAGCACCTTCTGCAAGGAGTACGACAAGGCGGCCAAGAAGGTGGACCCGTCGTTGCAGGGTGGCTGGCCGAGCCGGGCGCAGCTCCACCGATGGCTGAACGGGGAACTCAAGGGCTTGCCGTACTCGGGCCACTGCCGCGTCCTGGAGGCGATGTTCCCAGGCAGGTCAGCACATGAGCTGTTCTCCGCGACTGCGGTTGAGATCCCCGCGCAGAGATCAGCCCCGGAGCCAGGCAGAAGCGCCGGCCCCGACACCGCCGCCTGCTCGATGCCGCAGATGGCCGACGTGACCGCGGTCTTCAGCAGCCGCTCAGCCTTCTCCTCCGCCTACCCTGCCTCGTCACTGTTCGACGACGCGAAGGAGATCAACGCGGCAGGCCTGTCGCTCAACATCCTCTGCCAGAGCTACCCCGACCATCAGCTCAAGCGTCTGCTCGACACCGGCACGCGCATCCGCTGTCTCTTCCTCGACCCGAAGGGCCAGGCGATCCGCGCCCGCGAAGCGGAAGAGGGCTACACCGACAGCACCCTGACGACCCTCACAGCGCTCAACATCAGCATGCTTACCCGGCTGCGCGACCGACTCGACACCACGTCGGCCCAGCGCCTCGAACTCCACGTCTACGACGAGACGATCCGCTTCAACCTGCTCTTCGTGGACCGGGCGCTGTGCGTGGTCCAGCCGTACCTGCCGCAGGCACGCGGAGTCGATTCACCAACGTTTGTGATCAAGGACAACACCGCAGCCGAGGGGTTGTTCCCCGTCTTCGACCAGGTGTTCAGCGATATGTGGGAGCGGAGCAAACCCGTATGACCATCGACGCCCGAACTCTTCTCCCCATCGCTGAGCGCGCCGTGTCGATCGCCAGCGAGATCATCCGTACCAAGGCTCCAGGCATCATCACAGCCAAGGGGGACCGGGACATGGCGACGGAGGTGGACTACGCCGCAGAGCATGCCGTACGGGAGTTCCTGTCCCGCGAGACGTCTGAGATCGGATTTCTCGGTGAGGAGGAAGGCGTCAGCCACATGGGCGACGGCCTGATGTGGGCACTGGACCCTGTGGATGGAACGGCCAACTTCCTGCACGGCATCCCGCTCTGTGGGGTGTCCTTGGGCCTGATCGATAAGGACATACCCACGCTAGGAGTCATCGATCTTCCGTTTCTCAACCTCCGCTACACGGCCGCGGCGGGAACCGGTGCTCAAACCAACGGATTCAACATCCAGGCCAGCAATGCTTGCGACATGGAAACCGCCATCGTCGCCATTGGTGACTACGCGGTAGGTAAGAACGCGGAAGAAAGAAATGTGCCACGGCTCGCCCTGACTCGAGAACTAGCCGCCCGTGTTCAACGCATACGAATGTTTGGCTCCGCCGCGATTGATCTCGCATGGGTGGCCGCCGGCAAGATTGACGCAAATATCATGCTCAGCAACAACCCGTGGGATACAGCCGCAGGTGTCATTATCGCCCGCGAAGCCGGAGCAGTGGTCGTCGATCTTGACGGTGGCGCACATAGTGTTCTTTCGGAGGCTACCATTGCTGCGAGCCCGGCACTGATAGCTGATCTAATAGAACTTATTGCAGAAGCTCGGGGAGTTTCCGGTCGGTCCACTTTGGAGTGACTAGTCTTCCACGCGACCCGTCCAAGGGTTAGCTCGCTTGAGCACCTTTCGCATATCCTCCAGATCCTGAGGTAGCGCGGGATACTCATGATTCACATAGATGTACACAGGACCCTCTTTGTACGTGTACCATTCGGGGGGTTGCTTGTAGTCGCGAGCCGGGGCTGGCCAGATAACATTATCATCTAGGTTCAATCTTATTCTCATGACTTCATTTACCGCCGAACCTGCCGGCTTGACATAGAAGGATGTCGATGGGCTTGAGATGTCCGCTTTCCAATCATCGTCGAGCTCAAACTCTCCCCGATGATGTTCTTTGTAGATGTCCATCCATTGATTGACTAGGAGCGATATATGCCATTCAAAGAGCGCCACGCCGTCGGGGGGCAGCAAGTAACGCGATCCCGACTCGAGTTGCTGTGGAATCTCGGCAGAGGTCGGCAGAAGAGCCGACCGTCCCTCAATGAATTTTGGCCCATGGGTAAGAATCTCGGCCGAGATATTGCCGACGTTTACTAGCGTACCTCGAACGAAGAATTCAAGCCTATCGAATGAATTCTCGCGGTAATGATAAACAATGAAGTCGTTATGAGCATTTTCCTTGGGGTACTCCTGTCCACGTTCGCATCGAATATCGTGTTTGCGCCGAATTGGTGGATAGCGGGTTGGCTCCAGCCTTACAGCTACCTTTGGCATAACTGACTCTAGAAAGGATCGATAGTCGCTGAGTGCCGAGACTTCGGCAATGCGGTCGGCATTCGTAGTATAGGCATCCCACAAGGCGCGTTCCGCCACCTCTACTTGCCGTTTTGCGGCTTCCGCCTGTACCTCGGCAGCTCTTGCCTGGATTTCAGCAGACCAAGCACTGCGCTGGGCGTGGCGAGCGCTCCTTAAGGCAACTAGCACCGCCAAAAAGGCTACAAGCAGCGAAGCCCGATCTACCGAGATGTTCTCGGTAACCCAAGTCCATAGAGTGGACCAGTTCATTACGCCATGCTACTAACAAGATGCGCACGAGGCTATCGCTCATGCGTGCTGCATCGCCATCAAGCAACCTCGGCGTGACGAGCACCGCGCGGCCTCATTGCTGAATTGTTCTTATAGCTATCAAGGGCGGCGCTCCGCGCCGCCGCGCAGCCCTGCGCTCGGCCGCACGCTGCGCGTGCGGCCTGGGGGCCGTTCTCGCGCACGGCCGTGCTCGGGCTCCGCGGTCTTCTTGAGCGGCGCCCGAGCACAGGCGATTACCGCGACTACTGTCTGCGCTTGCCGTTGCGCCTCGCGCTCCGCTCTTGCACGGCGACTCCAAGCGCGAGAATCGCGGCGACCGAACTAGCCGCCTGAGCCAGTGCGGGCCAGGCAAGACAAACAGCTATTAAGATCACGACGGCCGTGATCGATACAACTCGCCGTTGACGTACACGTCGTGGCACCGTCATCAGTACACCTTCCTACTCGTGATGGAGTTGTTGGTGTGGACGGCCCTCCGATCCACCGGGGGGCCGTCCGTTTGAGAACAGCCCCAGGCCAACCACGAGGTAGGAAGCTACTCACTTCTGCAGCTAACGTCTTAGCTCAACGGACGCCTATGACCTGCGACTTTGTCGATGGTCTAGCGCCCGATGAATGGGCGGATCAACATATGTTGATGTGGAGATCACCGAAGACTTCGACATCTTCCTTACACGAATCACGAGGAAGCTTGCTGCAAGGCTCGTGGCCCTAGAGAAGGGAGAAGAGGCCGACGTCCTCGCAAAGATCGACATGTCCAAGCGTCTGATGCGAGCTCTCGAAGATCAGATATGCCTGCTAGTCCTTCACGGTGTTGATGACCGTGGTGACGTGCCGTTGAACGAACCGCCTCGGCGTCCTCACACCTGGAAGGAGATCGGAGAAGCCCTCGGAGTCAGTGCCCAAGCCGCGCAGCGGAAGTACGGCTCTAGCGCCAGAGAAGATGCCTCCGGCGGGGGCGCTCCGGCTCCGGGATGACCGCAGTGCCAGGTATGTGGGCTGTTGGTGGCTGAGGTGGAAGCCTGATCATCCCGCCCACCATCGACCCGGGACAAGCCGAGCAGACCAGGGCCACGGGGCCAAGGTCGTTCCTCCAGTTGGGGGCTCCACCTTGGCCCCGTGGCCCTGGCCCGCTTCCCCTTCGGGCGGGTCGACGGCAGACGGGATGATCAGGCGGACGGCGTGCGCGCGTCGCGCGAGAAACACCAGGTGGCCAGCTGACCGTCGTGCCATTAGCGTGCCATTAAGGACGGTAACGAGGGGTCAACCACGGTCACTCACGACCGGCCTCAGGCCCAGGTCAACGCCCCTACGAGCCAAGATCCATGCAATTCCCAAGCTGACAGCGCGGGTTCGATTCCCGTCACCCGCTCCAACTGCATCGCCTTCCGCTTTGGAGCGCTTCGCGCATCTGGGGCTCCAGACGGCGCCTCCCAGGGGGCTCCGCCCCCTTCGACCCCCGGACGCTCGCTCCGCTCGCCATCCCCCATCCCGCGCCCCGGTAGGTAGTGGGCAGGCGACGGCCTGACCCGAATTGATCCACCTTCTGAAGAATCACCTAGCCTTCGGCTCAGCCGCGATCGATCTCGCATGGGTGGCGGACGGCAGGATCAACGCCGGCATCATGCTCAGCAACAGCCCATGGGACACCGCAGCGGGCGTCATCATCGCCCGAGAAGCGGGAGCAACAGTCGTCGATCTCGACGGTAGCCCACACAGTGTGACCGCCCAAGCGACGATCGCCGCCAGTCCCAAGCTCGTGGCTGATCTAGTCGAACTTATCGCCGAGGCCCAAAGGCTGCGGCGGTCGACCAGAACATGCCGAATAGCTCATGCGGGTATCAAGCGGCGGCAGGCCGCGCCGCCGTACGCCCCGCTCCGGCTCCAGGCCGCGCTACGGCCTGGAGCCGGCCAGCGCGGTCGCCTCGCGGGGCATCGCCGCAACTCGCCGACCGTCGGCGCCCCGCCGCCAGCCGCGATGAACCGACATCGTCCTTCCGCCGAGGCGCCTTACTTCTCGACTCCGTTCGAATCGTTCTGCCGTCTCAGAGCACGGATATAGCCCCAGCGCCATATGAACATCGCTCCGATCAGCCAGAAGAAGGCGAGCGTGAGAGGGCGCGCTGTAAGGTACGCCGCCGTGATCCTTTCGGGCCCTTCAGTGATGTAGTCGACGACCAGCCCCACTAAGAAGAAGAGCACGATACCGGCAGTCCATTTGAGCAGGACACTGCGTGACTCTTTACTCCAGGCCTTCGGACGAATCGCCATACCCTTCGCCCCTTCGCCGTGGCCAAGTCGAGCATTCCATCTGTGCGGCTTCAACCTAACGCCTCCGGCGCGAGCCCTCCAGCTCGGAGATGATCATCGCTTGGGCCTGGAGTCCATAGGTCGCTGAGGTGGAAGCCTGATCATCCCGCCCACCATCGACCTGGGACAAGCCGAGCAGACCAGGGCCACGAGGCCAAGGTCGTTCGTCTGGCGGGGCGCTCCACCTTGACCCCATGGCCCAGGCCCGCTTCCCCTTCGGGCGGGTCGACGGCAGACGGGATGATCAGGCGGACAGCGTGCGCGCGCCGCGCGAGAAACGCCAGGTCGCGGGGTGATCGTCATGCCATTGAAGGCGGTAACGAGGGGTCGACCGCGGGCACTCACGACTGGCCCCAGCCCCAGTTCAACGCCCCTACAAGGCAAGATGCCTGCAATTCCCGAGCTGACCGCGACAGTTCGACCTCTACCGCTCAAGGAGCCGACACTTAGGGCGTGACGTACGCCTGCCCGCCGTCCGGGCGTGCGGCCTGAGGGCCGGTCCCGGACGGCGGCAGCTCGGGCCGGCACCGCCGACGACCGTGCCCGCCGTACCCAAGGAATCCGCTGAGACCCGGCGCCGCGCCGCTCCCCACGACGCTCACGATCAAAGCCGCATGAGCCCGGCAGCAGTTGGCCGGAACCCACATCGCGCATAGAACTCTTCGAGATGCGGCTCATAGTCGACGTGCAACCACCTGGCACCACGTGAGCGTGCCTCCTGAGCGGCACGCTGCACCAAGCGCACACCCACCCCCTGTCGACGAACTCGGGGGTGCACGGTGGTATCGAGAATGAAGGCATGAATACCACCATCTGTGGCCACGTTGACGAAGCCCACCAGCGCCCCCTCACGGTATGCGGCCACCCAGCAGAGACTGCGGGCCAGCATCCCCGAGAATGAAGCAGGACGATGATCAGGCCATGACGCCCCGAACAACTCGTTCAGCTCCGTGTCCCCGAGCGCGGGGGACACCTCCAATCTGATCTGACTCTCCGGGGCCTGGTCGCTCATCACCATGCCGAGCAGGGTGCCATAGATGCCTCCGGCGGGGACACTCCGGCTTCGAAATGATGAGGCAGGCGGTTACGCCCGGAGCGCGGGGGCGAGGCTTCCGCGACCAGACCGTGTCATAAGAAGCTGCGCTGATGATCCGAACCGGGACGTAGGAGTCGATGGTGCGCAGGAAGTCGCAGCAGGAACCGCCACCGAGCGACGCTGAGACTGCAGAGCACATGCGGAACCTGGCTGAGCTCTTCGTTGAGCACATGCGCGAGAACGGATACTCCTTCGACTGGGACCCGGCGTTCATCCATCATCTCGACAACTACCGCACCGAGTTCGCCGGCTCGAAGCCGCCGCCCGAGGTCATCCACAGCGTGATCATGGGTGCCGGGGCGTATCTGAGCGAGATGATCGTCCGAAACAGCGACTGGACATGGGTGTACTGCACGGACGAGAACGCCGCCGTGGAGAGCCCCGAGCAGCTGCGAGGCTATCCACATGACAAGGTCGCCAAGCGGATCCACAACGGGACCGAGCATGACCTTGAGGCGTTCTTAGTACGCCGTGACAGGAGAGGCATCACACAGGACAGCTGCCCGTGTCATCAAGCCTTCATGGTGGCAACGATTGAGGTCGAGAGCCTGATCGTCGTGCCATTGGCGTGTCATTGAGGGCGGTGACGAGGGGTCAGCCACGGTCCACTAACGACCGGCTTCAGCCGCAGGCCAACGCCCCTGCAAGCGAAGATCGTTGCTATTCCCAAGCCGACAGCGCGGGTTTTGATTTCCGTCACCCGCTCCTGTCCGGCATGCCGGATCGCCTACTCCTCGAACCAGGCCACCAAGCGGACAGCATTGTCTCCGTGAACGTGCGCGAGCGTACGCATAACTGTCCACACCCCGTGCCAGAGGCTGTCAGGCGGTACGGCACGGCGGCGCGTGGCACGCTCAACGCGGAAGACGGTGTCTCTGTCCCTCCACTCGGTGCCTTCATCCCACAGCACAGCAACCTGATAAGGGTCGACCGTCAAGGTATCCACGCCACTTACCCGAGCGAACCTACGGCTCCATACCGAGCGATGAACGAGTTCTAGGCGCTGATCGGGAAGCTGCCGATACTGGGCCACGTTGGTCGGATGAAGCGCGGGTTCATCCCAGTCGATCGCGGTGACCTCATCCCAGTTCAACCAGGTGACGCCGAAGGCAGCTTCCGCCCATTCCGCCAAACCCGCTTTGGTGGTCTCCGACGCATCCTGAGGGAGCCCGCGATCGGCCGCTACCGGTCGCCAGTGGCCTGAGCTGCGAACCCCGAAGAGGCAATCGAAGGCTTCGTAGTCTCTGCCGACCAACATCGCCAGCGAGATAGCGGCGCACCAAGCGGTCTCACCGACATCGAGTCCGGGAGTCCAGGTGCGGCACTCGATGAATCCATGGATGTCGGTTCCCATGCCGAGATCTTCTTGTCCACGCAGAACTGCTGTCCAACCTTTTATGATCACGGGTCACTCTCCGGTGGGCCGTAAGTGGGTGAGGTAGATGCCCGAGCAGAGCCAGCGGAGTGCGTACCGGCCACCAGGCCGTGCCCGCTGCGTGCCGCCACAGGGTCATGTCCAGGGCGTCCAGTAGGAGGGTGGTGCGCTTGGGGGGTGAAGCGGCCCAACCGACGATCGCCCGGGGCTTCAAGATCTCGTTCACCTGCCGGAGTTCGGCGTTCTCCCTGCGCAGCCGCCTCAGCTCCGCCGACTCAGCTAAGGTGCGGCTTGGCCGGCTGCCCTCATCGGTCTGGGCCCGCCGCACCCAGGTCCGCGGTAGCTCCGCACGCCAATGCCGATCTTGGTCGCGACTTCGTTGATCGAGGTCAGATCCGCTCATCGAGATCGCGTTCGACCAGGTGAAACCTCGCGCGGAGCGTCGTGCCGAAAGGCGCGGCCCCGGCCGCGATGTCCCCGCGCCCCAACATCCGGCGAGGTAGGGTCCAGGCCAGTGACGTGATCTTGGCGTACGAACGCGTCACAAGGGAGGTGACACGATGAGCACGCTTGAGGTACGACTGCGGCCGGTGGCAGAGGATGATCTCGCCATGTTCCGGCGTTTCGTCACGGAGCCTGGATTGATCGGGCTGGACTGGACGGGGTTCCGCGATGCGCAGGCGCCAGCGCGGCGCTACGCCACCGACGGTTACCTAGGCGAAGCCGACAGCAGGGTCATCGTCGAGGTCGATGGCACGGCCGCGGGCTTCATGAGTTGGTTGGCACAGGGGTTCGGGGTCTCCCGATACTGGGAGATAGGGATCGCCCTGCTTCCGGACTGGCGCGGGCGTGGCATCGGCTGGCGTGCGCAGGCGATGCTGTGCGACTACCTGTTCACTCACACTCCGGCCGAGCGTATCCAAGCCACCACCCACCCGGAGAACATCGCAGAACAGAAGTCGTTGGAGAAGGCCGGCTTCACTCTGGAGGGCGTCCTACGCGCGGTGGAGTTCCGTGCTGGTCAGTGGCGCGACGGCTGGATGTACAGCAGACTGCGGAACGATCCGCCTCCGGCGATTCATCGAGCGACGAGATGATCAGGCAGGCGCAGGGTGCGCCACGTGGGCAAGACCAGGTCACTGGCTGATCGCCGAGCCATCAGCGGCCATTAACAAGGGTGACGAGGGGGCAGTCACGGTCACTCGGGCCCGGCATTCTGCCCAGTTCAGTACCTCATCAGGCCGTGATCGAGGCAGTCCCCAAGCTGACAGCACTGGTTCGATTCCCGTCACCCGCTCCACTCGCAGAGCATTCACCGCTCCACGGCATCGTCAGGAGGGTCGAGGAGGCCGCAGGCCTGCTCGACCCTCCTGACTCGATCAGGTCGCGAATCGCAGCCGCCATCTCTTCGAAGCCGACATCCCTGATGATGATCAGGTCGGAACACCAGAAGTACCGACCGCCAAGGGACTCACCGGTGCGTGCGTTCTTATCCATGAGCTTCTGAATCACATGCAAGGTCATGAAGGTCGCGTATCGCCGGGAGCCGTCGGGAAAGGTGATCGTGGCGTCCGCCTGATCGGCCGTGTCCGGCTCATAGCCTTCCCAAGCCGGAATGGTCATCTCGAAGAGAGGGTCTGCGATCGTGTAGAAGGTCCCATCGAAACTGATCATCGCTCCGCCTCTCTCTGATCCTCCGGTGGACCGTAACAAGATCGACACCGACAGGCGTGAAGCGATGCCACCCGGCCCCGGACTCCTCCACACGATGCCCGTAGGGAAAATCGAGCTGTGGTTCTCCAGAATTCCCCGCTTCTCAAGGCCGCCCGTCCACTCCCCGCCAACGTCCGAACTGAGGAAACCGGCATCGAGGTGGCCGATGTTCTGGAGTATGGCGAGTGGGACTTCATTCCTCAGCTCCGGCCCGTCGGGCAACGTAGCTGATCATCGTATGCACGACCCAGATGGAATCTCGTTCAGCAGGGCGCTGCCATGGATAGCTACTGATCATGAAGCGAGATGGCTCTCTTCTCCTTGCAGGAGAAACAGCGAAAGGGTGGTCACGAGCAGCCGCTTTCATGACGCACCAAGCCCACTCCTGGGACGTGATCGCATTCGCACGCCTGGTGTTGTCGCAACGTACTGGCGCATCACACCTGTTGCCTAGGCCCTCTGCTGGACCTCGCATACCATCACACCATGGACAAGGGAACGATATTCCGGTTGGATCGAGGGCCTATTGTCGAAGAGCTTTTCCTGAGCAAGAGCGAGAAACTCTGCGCGGCTAGTTACATGAGTGCGCCATGGAGTTTGAATGAAACGATCGCGGCTCATGCGGTTGACCGCGTCCACCGTCAACTCGCGCTACGGGAAGCTACCGCTTATAGTAGCTGGAATCTCCCAGAGGGTTTAAGCCCTCTCAAAGACATACAGCCAGTTAATCGGGGCATCAGGAAACCATCGCCACTCTTTGATCAACCGGGGGCATCCGTAGCCGTCATGGCTTTCGGGTTTCCGATCGACGGTGATACTGGTTCATTGATTTACGACGAATGGGCGCAACCTGCACCTCACGGACACGCTTGCCTCATAAGCATCTTCGCAACTCCAGGCGCCAGGGCCATTGAAATGACCGTACAGCACCTAATGATCATGTCAAAGAGATCGGGGCTTTGTCGTTCTTCCCGAAGGAGATGACGACATCGCCTCTTTCCTGGAACGCCGGCGCTGGCAAAAGACTGGGCGAATCTACGATGACCTGCCTGGCCTTATGCTCGACGTTTATACTGGCCCGTTGCGCTAATCCTGCACTTCGGCATCACACCGTTGCGACGAGCGATCCAGACGTTCTGCGCCTCCTTGGACCGACGGCGTATGTGTCCGTCGACGTGATCAAGGCAGTTCACCGACCGGCGCGACGGTATGCGTTCCATCGCCGGCGCACCGCCAAACGGCGATCCCGTTTTCCCCTCCGGCGTGCAGGCCAAGATCGTGCGTAGCGCAGACGGGCCAGACTATCCAGGTCAACTCCGTGATCGTTTCTTGGACGGCATCGGCGACCTGCGCGAGAGCCGTTTGAGGGTCGCTTCCCATGATGGGCGGGATGCCGTTGCCGTGGTAGCAACCCTGAAACTCCACCCAGGCATGACCGCCCTTGTCCCAGTCATGGGTGACCAAGCGGAGCGTACCGATGATTCCTCGGGCGCGAACATCGCGCTCCACGACCTCTAGCGCGCGCTCCAGCGTCGCCCAGAGACGAGGTTCGAGGGCGAAGGTCGGCTCGAAATTGCTGTCGCGAAGAAGGCTCTCGCCCAGGCGGGTCAGATCGGCCATGGTCAGATGAGCGGCGGGGCGTTCGAGAAGCTCCTGCGTTGCCGGAGTGCTCATCCCCCATTCCTCCAGCCAGGAGGCCAGTTCGAGGACGGTTTCGGTCTCGAGGCCGCCGTCACGCAATGCCGTGTAGATACGGCATTGCAACTCGTCGACCACCTCTTCGACTTGCTCTTCGGAGTGCACGACGCAGTGTTTCCTACTGCCTGAACCCAGGCAAGCAAGATCTTCAGGCGGTCGCCAGCCGTCTACCTGCTCCACTCCGGGAGGTGATGGTGAGTTGTTCAGACGCTGGAGTTTCCCAACGGGCGATCCGCGCCGAGATCGGTCGAGCCGAGGGCCGGGCGTCCGTCGAGGCGGTCGTGGGCCAGGCGACGGCGTTCCGCCGGCAGAGCGCACCCGGTCATGGCTCTGTCCAGCAGATCCGCGTCGTATCCGTGCGCGGCCAGGTGGTCGAGGAGTGGTTCGTACCGGTCGGGGCGGTCGCGCAGGAGCTCTGTGGCCAGTCGCAGTTCCAGGCGTACGGCAGGGACCCGGTAGGGGCCGCACGCGATCAGGACGTAGTGCTGCCAGGGGCCGCGGCCGATGCACTCCATGGCGTCGGAGTCCGTCTCCCTCTCGACCGTGCTGATCTCCACGTGAACCCCGTTCACCTCGTAACGGGTGAAATACTGCGCGCTCTCGGGCAACCAGGACGGCGTGTAGAGGCATGGGAAGGACGAGAGAGCGGCGGCGAACGCGTCCACGTCCTTCCGCCGGGCCACCAGGAGGTCGAGATCCCCGACAGGCAGCCGCACGCCTTGCAGCAGGGCCGCGCCGGTGCCGCCCAAGCGGTACGCCGGGTCGGCCCCTGCCGTGTTCACGGCGGTGAGAGCAGTCTCCAACGCCGACGTGACCTCCACGAGCCCCAGAGTTGCCGCACCAGTTCCCATGACGGTCAGCGTGCCAGACCCGGCACGGCCCAGGCCATACGGCGGGATCGAATGCTTGGGACCGTCCAGCCGCCGCCGGTATTGCTGGTCGAGCGGGTGAAGCGAGCAGGCAGGCCCCGTAGAGCGAGACCGTTGCTTGGTCAGCGGGTGTGGTGCTGTGAAATGAGAGCGGTCATCGCGTGATCCTTCGTAGCAACGATTCCAAGAAGGAGAACAGCGATGACCGCAAGCAACAGTATGACGCCTGTCCGTGACGGCCGCAGCAGATTGAGACCGGTGACCTGGTCAGTTGCGATCCATGCCGGGACGTTGATGTCGACCGGCCCGACCTGGACGCGCCGCGCGAAGCGGATTTCTCCCGGTCCGATCAGGGTCACGAACCTGTGTACAACCGCTCCAGTCCCACCAACTGCACCCGCCCACCGCTGCGCGCCGCGGCCTCCTGCAGCGCCGGCATGAACCCCGTCCCGCTGAACAGCAGCAGCCGCCCCGGCGCCTCGCCCCTGGCCGCGAGTAGCGCCGCCACCCGCTCCAGCCGCTCCAAGTGCCCGAGCCCCATGACATCCCCCCACTTGGCCTCTCCGATGGCCAGTAGTGCGCCGTCAGGGCCACGGACCGCGACGTCCACCTCGTGACCCGTGTGAGTGGCGGCGTTCATGACCTTCTGTTTTTAGGAGTGCAGTCCTTGCAGGTGTACTCCTAACTCAATGAGTCATCGCGGCCGCGGCGGGAGCAGCCGATATGCCCCCACGCTGCTTGCCATCACGCGCGAAGGCTAGGCAGGACGTCGGCGCGTCTTGATGGTGCGCATGTCGGTCACCGCCACACGCAAAACGTCGTACGCCTGGCCGTAGGCGTCGAGTGCCGCGAAGGCGCGCCGGGTGGCGTCCTGCTCGTCGTCGTCCGGCTCGGCCGGCACCTGGCAGCGGAAGGTGAACGCCGACAGGGTGCCGTCGTGGGTGAAGGCGCCGCGCTCGGTGAAGGCCACCTCGGACGCGGCGAGCACGGCGGCGCGGCCGGCGTCGTCGAGATCGCCGAACCTGCCGGAGATGATCACTCGGAACACTGGGGGCCCTTTCTGACGGCGTAGGTGAGGATGTGGCCGCCGAGCAGTTCCTCGGCGGCGGCGAGGAGGTCGAGGACGGCGGCGGCGATGGTGCCCGGTTCCTCCCCGAGGGCCGCACGCCTGCCGATCTCGGTGTATATGAGCGAGTGCAGGGCGCCGATCTGCCAGGCCACCACGCGGGGCAGCGGGGCGGTGGGTGCGGCGCCGGTCTCCTCGGCGAGTACGGCGGCGAGCGCGTCGGTCATCTGCCGGCCGAGGTCCTCGAGCCGGGCCGTCAGCGTGGGCGCGGCCCGCATCATCTCGAAGACGCGGCCGAATCCGTCGGTCAGGCCGAGGCTGGGGTCGCGGCGCCGCACCTCGTCGCGCAGGGTGCGCAGCACGGCCGGTACGGCGGCCTCGCCGGGCCGACGGCCGCGCACCATGTCGGCGAGCCTTTGCGGGGACGCCTCGTCGGGCGGCAGGACGAGGTTCTCCTTCGTCTCGAAGTAGTTGTAGATCGTGTTGGCCGAGACTCCGGCGGCGGCGGCGACCTCGGCGATCGTCACGTGCTCGAAGCCCCGCTCGACGAACAGCGCGATGGCGGTCTCCCTGATGTGCCGCCGGGTCTCGCGTTTCTTGCGTTCCCGTAGTCCCTCAGCAGACATGCGGAAACTTTAACCAGACTCCATAGTTGGAGTCGACTGCAATTTTTCTCCCCGTGATCGCCGGCCGACTGCGGCGCTAGGGTGAGGCCGTGATCAACAAGCCGCCCGGATCACCCTTCCTGGTCGTCTTCTCGGCCGCGGCAGCCGTGCTCCTGGCAGGGGCCAGCCACCCCTCCTGGTCGAAGCTCGACGCGTTCCTGTACGGGCTCCCCGCCGGCTTTCTCCTGCTCACTTACTGGGCGATGCGGATGGCCTGGGCCGATCACATGGGAACCGTGCCGGACGGCGTCTTCACTCGCTCGCTCATGCCGTGCTACATCTCCGCCGTCGTCCTGCTCGCTCTCGCCACCGGGGCGCCGTCCTGGGTCCGCTTCACGATCTCCGAGCCGAGCATGGAAGCCTACGTCAAAGCCGTGAACGAAAACCCCGGCCATGAACAACCGTGTCAATGGGTCGGCCTGTACTACGCGTGCGACGGGACACGGCACGAGAACGTCTCCACAGGAGAAGGCGGCGTGGAGTTCGCCGTGCGAGACCCGTTCCCGCCGAACGGCAGGGGCTTCCTCTGGCTGCCCTCCGGCGAGCCCGGCGAGTACACGGACGGCAGCGACCACTACACCCACCTGACAGGCCATTGGTACAGCTACAGGTATGACCCCTCCTGGTAAGCCGAGGGCTATTCCGTCAGGGCGCCGAACACATAGGTTCCGGGAGCGTCCGGGTCGTCGCCGGCCCAGAACTCGGTCCAGTGGACGCGGAACTCGTCACGGGTGAGGTGGCCGTCGCCGTCCAGGTCGAGGCGTGGGAAGATCTCGTCGGTCGCCGAGGGTGCCCCGTTCCACGTCGCGATGAGCGCGCCGTACTCCGCACGGGAGATGAGGCCGTCGCCGTCGAGGTCGATGGCCTCGAACATGGCGTCGGCGGTGCCGGAGACGGCGTCGGTCATGTCGCCGAGTCCGTCCACGACGTGAAGCACCTGGTCGAGAGAGACGCCGTCGTCGCCGGAGGCGGCCCTGAGCACCGGCCACCAGCCGGTCATGACGGAGGCCAGTCGTTCCGGGTCGGCGGGTCCCGCGACGGCCGTCCAGCGGCGCGCCAGCGCCTGGAAGTCGGCCTGGGTCAGCCGGCCGTCGCCGTCCACGTCCATCGCCCGGAAGACTCCGCCGACTTTTCTCCGCTGGAACTCACTGGCCACATCTGCCTCCGCTCTTCGGGGAGACTCAATGCTGTCGAAGCATCACCGAACGTGACCATAGTCATTTGAGTGACGGATCTGTTGCGTCCTCGAAGATCAGCACGTGGCACCCTGGGCGGATGCGACACGTCACCGTGCTCGGCAGTTGTGGCGCCTTTCCCGAGCCAGGCCGTGCCTGCAGTGGTTTCGCGGTGGACTGGGACGGCTACCGCCTGGTGCTCGACCTCGGTTACGCCACGCTGCCCCGCCTGCTCGCGCACTGGCCGGACGGCGCGGTGGACGCCGTCGTCATCACCCACGAGCACCCTGATCACTGCATCGACCTGCACGGGCTGTTCCGGATGCGGTTCTACGGCGACGCCGGTGCGCCGAAGGTGCCGTTGTACTGCCCGCCCGGCGTGCTCGACCGGCTCGGCGGCCTGGAACCGGACGTCGATCTGCACGCGGTCTTCGACGTGCGTCCGCTGCCCGGACGCCACAGGGTGGGCCCCTTCGAGCTGACAGGACTGTCGCTCCCCCACTACGTGCCCAACGCGGGGATCCGCCTGGAGGCCGACGGGGTCGCCTTGGCCTACTCCGGGGACACCGGTCCCACTCCGGTGCTCGCCGAGCTCGGCCGCGACGCCGACCTGTTCATCGTCGAGGCCACCGATCGGGACGGCGAGACCGGTCGTTCCCCACGCAACCTCCTGACCTCCGCCGAGGCCGGTTACTGGGCCGCACGGGCGGGCGCCCGGAGGCTGATGCTCACCCACTTCTGGCCGGGCAACGACCGGGACGCCGCCGTGGCCGCGGCTCGACTCGCGTTCGGCGGTGACGTGCTGGCCGCCGAAGAAGACCTCCAGGTCACTGTCGGAACGCGAGCGGCTTCCAGTGGGTGACGCGGACCTGCCGCAGCCATTCCTCCACCACCGCGCGGCGGGGCTGCGCGGGCAGCGGGGTGGGCGCGGTGTCGAAGGACTTCTCCGTGGACGTCAGCAGGGCGCGCGCCGCCTCGGTGTCTCCGGCGGCGACCCGCTCACCGAACGCGTGGACGGCGTCGGGGTCGGACAGGCGGATGGAGAGGTGGCCGGTCTCGTACAGTTCGCGGCCCTGGCGCAGGAGGCGGGCGAGGTGCCGGGCGTGCTTGGCGGTGCGCTTACGGGTGTCGGCCGAGAACGAGCCGTCGCCGCGCTGTTCGAGCCGGCGGAACTGCTGGGTGGCGTAGCCCAGGTAGGCGTCGCGGACGCGCGGCGCCGACAGGAACGCGTCCCTGATCGCGATGAGCTCGTCGCCGAGCGGCGTACGGGTCTCGTACAGGTCGTCCGGCAGCCACAGCAGCTCCATCACGGTCGGGTTGCCGCCCAGCGCGAGCCCGCACCACTTCCCCGCCTCGTGCAGCGTCCGGTCCGGGCCGGTGGAGACGACGCTCTCCTTGGGACGGGTCAGGCCGACCAGGTCGAGGGTGGGGGCGGCGTAGATGCCCAGCCGGTCCACGTCGCTGCTCGGCCCGGCCAGTCCGTACGCGGTCGAGCCGACGATCCCGGCGAGTAAGACGTTCGCGGTCATAGTGATCCTCCAAGCATCAGGATGGACGTGATCACCCCGGCGGCGCACGCGGTTTTCAGCCGGCCAGGCCCAGGAGGACCGCCGCGCCGCCCAGGGCGAGCGCCAGCGGGTAGGCCCACCACCGCGGAGCCGGGCCGTCCCTGAGGACCCGCAGCCCCAGGGGGACCAAGGCCACGCACAGGCCGGCGGTGGCGACGACGGACATCGGACCGGTGCCCTTGAGCACGCCGAGCGGCAGGGCGCTCATCGACGCCAGGGCCACGGACCGGACGGGTCCGAGGACGCGCGCCCGCCACGTTCCCACGGCCAGCACGATCCACCCGAAGAAGATCGCGAACGACAGCGTCTGGAACACGTGGAAGGCGCCGTACGAGCCGGTGACGGCCTGCTGCGCCGTCCGCACCCCTTGTACGTCCACGAGCTGGAAGGCCAGATGGTTGACCCCGGCATGGAAGGTCCGGGCGAACAGGCCGAGCAGGACCAGCGCCCCGCCCCACAGCGCCCACCGCGGCTGTTCCGGCCACACGCGCCGGACCAGGGCGATGACCGCGGGCCACAGCAGCACATTCCCGGCGGCGAAGGCCCCGTACGACAGGCTCATCCTGGCCGGGTCGGCGGCGAAGGCGGCGAGCTGGGCGGGGAAGAAGCCGTCCGTGCCGGCGCGGAGC
Organism: Nonomuraea sp. LP-02; assembly: GCF_036289125.1. Taxonomy (NCBI): domain Bacteria; kingdom Bacillati; phylum Actinomycetota; class Actinomycetes; order Streptosporangiales; family Streptosporangiaceae; genus Nonomuraea; species Nonomuraea sp. LP-02. The sequence goes on from NZ_JAXCLK010000001.1 coordinate 5,731,469, forward strand.
AGGACGCCGGCGAGCATCAGCACCGGCCCGAGGAGCAGCCCGGCCGCTTCGGCCCAACGGCCGGGGAAGTCGAAAGAGGAGGGTGTCATGCCGTCGATCCAACCGGTGGGGCTCGCGGCAGCGCATTGGCGCACGGGCGAGCCTTCCTGGTGGACCTGGCACTACCATCCCGGTTCGGCCTGCAGATAGGCGAGGACCGCGAGCACGCGGCGGTGCCCGTCGACGGTCGGCGGGAGGCCGAGCTTGGTGAAGATGGCGGCGATGTGCTTGGCGACCGCCGCGTCGGTCACGAACAGCGCCCGTGCTATCGACGCGTTCGACCGCCCTTCGGCGATCAGGGCGAGCACTTCGCGTTCCCGGGACGTGAGGCGTTCCAGCGGGTCGCGGTTCCTGCTCAGCAGTTGCCGCACCACCTCGGGGTCGACCACCGTCGCGCCGCCCGCGACCTGGACGAGCGCGTCGGCGAACTCGGTGACCTTCCCGATGCGCTCCTTCAGCAGGTAGCCGACTCCGGCGCCACGGCCGGAGGCCAGCAGCTCGGCCGCGTACGTCTGCTCGACGTACTGGCTGAGCACCAGCACGGCCAGTTCCGGCCGTGCCGCGCGCAGCGCGAGCGCGGCCCGCAGCCCCTCGTCGGTGAAGGTCGGCGGCATGCGTACGTCGATCACCGCGATGTCCGGCTCGTGCTCGTTCACGGCGGCGGTCAGCGCGCCGGCGTCCGCGACCGCGGCGACGACCGTGTGACCGAAGCGTTCGAGCAGGCTGACCAGGCCCTCGCGGAGGAGGACGGCGTCTTCGGCGATCACTACGCGCACGGAATCTCCACGCTCATCGTCGTCGGCCCGCCCGCCGGACTCGACAACGCCAGTCTGCCGCCCACCGCCGCGACCCGGTCGGCCAGGCCCGCCATGCCGGTGCCGCGCGCCGGGTCGGCGCCGCCGACGCCGTCGTCCCGGATCTCCACGAGGACCACCTCGCCGGTCAGGCGACCGTGTACGCGCGCCCGGGTCGCCCGGCTGTGCTTGGCGACGTTCGCGAGGGCCTCGGCCACCACGTAGTAGGCGGTCGTCTCGACGGCGTCGGGCAGTCGCGGGAGGCGGACGTCCACCTCGACCGGCACGGGGGATCGCCCGGCGACGTCCCGTACGGCGGCGGCGAGCCCTCGGTCGGTGAGCACCTGCGGATGCACGCCGCGGATCAGCTCCCGCAGCTCGGCGAGGGCGCGCTGGGCCTCCTCGTGCGCCTCGGCGAGCTCTTCTGCGACCGGGGAGTCCGGCGGGAGGTCGAGCCGGGCGAGGCCCAGCCGCATGCTCAACGCGACCAGCCGCTGCTGGGCGCCGTCGTGCAGGTCGCGTTCGATCCTGCGGCGTTCGGCCTCGAACGACTCCAGCAGCCGGGCCCGCGAGCGCAGCACCTCGGCCAGCTCGTCCGGCGCGATCAGCGCCCTGGTCACGGCTCCGCGCGCCCCGGCCCAGGCCGTCAGGACGTACGCGGCCACGGGAAGCAGCAGCAGCCCCGCCCCGGAGACGGCCACGGCCGCCGCGAGTGCCCCGTCCCCCTCCAGAGGTTGCAGAACGGGCGACAGGATCAGCACCACGGGACCCGCCACGGCGAACCCGGCCACCACCAGGTCGATCCACCAGAGCGCGAGCAGGGAGACCGCGCCCAGCACCGCCTCCCGCCGCGACAGGCCGCTCTTCCTGGCCGGCGGGGCGAGGTCGACGAGCCGCAGCCGCCACCACTCGAACCTCGCCACGAGCGGGGTCAGCGCCGCCACGGCGACGAGCCCGGCGACGGCCGTCAGCGGCACCGGCCCCACGAAGGACACCGCGAGCGCGGCAAGGGCGACGGCGATCCCGGGCACGACGCTCGCCAGCAGGTAGGCGAGCGACCGCCAGGGCCAGACCGAGCGGAGGAAGGAGAGCGGCCGCCGGGCGAAAGCCTCCAAAGCGGTCGAGGTGCGCACGCTCAGAGCGTAGGTCAGGCGACCTCATCCGCGCGGGTCAGCAGCGCCCGCCGTTCCGCCTCGCTGTGCGTCCGCGCGGCGGCCTCGCGGAACAGCCCCGCGGCCCGGGTACGGTCACCGGCCCGCGCGGTGAGATCGGCCTCGGCGGCCAGGGCGAGCGGATAACCGTCCAGCGCGCCGCCGGTACGCGCCTCGGCGAGCACGGCCAGCCCCGCTCGCGGACCGTACGCGTAGCCGTGGGCGACCGCGCGGTTGAGCTCGACGACCGGGTTCGGCTGGAGGGCGGCGAGCCGGTCGTAGAGGCGGGCGACGGCCGGCCAGTCGGCGTCGCCGGTGGCATGGCAGGCGGCGATCCTGGCCTGCAGCACGTACGGACCGGTGTGCCGCAGGTCGCGCAGCAGGCCGGTCGCCTCGGCGATGGCGGCGCGGTCCCAGCGGGTGCGGTCCTGCCGGTCGAGCGGGACGAGATCTCCGGCGGCGTCCCTGCGGGCGTCGCGCCGGGAGTGCTGCAGCAGGAAGAGGGCCAGCAGGGCGCGCGGCTCGCCCTCGCCGGGCACCAGGCCGGCGAGCAGCCTGGCCAGCCGGATCGCCTCGGCCGCGAACGCGGGCTCCCCGTCGGCGTCGTAGCCGGTGGTGAACAGCAGGTAGAGCACCGCGAGCACGCCCGGCAGCCGTTCGGCCAGCGCGGGCCCGCTCGGCACCCGGTAAGGGATGCGGGCGTCGGCGATCTTCGTCTTCGCCCGGGTCAGCCGGCGGGTCATGGCGGACTCGCTGACCAGGAACGCCCGCGCGACGTCCCGCGTGGGCACCGCGCAGATCGTCCGGAGCGTCAGCGCCACCCTGGCCTCCATCGCCAGCGCCGGATGGCAGCAGGTGAAGATCAGGCGCAGCCGGTCGTCCACGACGTCCTCCCCCTCCTCCGGCGCGGGTCCGCCGGTGGCCGCGGTCAGCGCCAGCACGGCCAGCTCGCGCAGTTTGCGGCGTTCGACGGACGCCCGCCGTAGCTGGTCGAGCGCGCGGTTGCGGGCCACGGTCATCAGCCAGCCGCCCGGATTGTCGGGTACGCCGCTCTCCGGCCACCGCGACAACGCCTGGGCCAGCGCCTCCTGCGCGCAGTCCTCGGCGAGCGTCCAGTCGCCGGTGATCCGGATGAGCGCCGCGACGATCCGCGTGTACGCCTCAGCGGCCGCCTCCGCGACGGCCGCATCGGCGGGGTGTCTCCGGTCGGGTGCGGTCACTGCTCGAAGTCGGCCACCGGCCGGATCTCCAACCGGCCGCCGCGCGCCATCGGATGCGCCCGCGCGACCTCGATCGCCTCGTCGAGATCGGCGCACTCCAGCAGGTCGAACCCGACGATGATCTCCTTCGTCTCGGTGAACGGCCCGTCGGACACCAGCAGTTCGCCGTTTCGAACCCGGACGGTGGTCGCCGCGGTCGTCGGCGCCAGCTGCATCCCCTGCAGCCGCTGCCCGGCCGCGTCCCGCTCGGCCACCCACACGTCGATGTCGGGGTAGTCGGCGGTGTCGGTGTCGGGCTCGGTGTCGGTGCAGACGAACATCATGTACTTCATCACGCTCTCCTTGTTCGGCTTCACCCTGATGACGTACGGCCGAGCCGGTTCCGGACAGGTGCCGCGAAATTTTCCTCAGCCGGTGTGCAGGACCCGGAGCCGTTCGGGTCGCGCCGGATCGCGGTCGACGACCTGGACCGGGGGCCACGCCCACTGCCAGACGCCGATGCCCGGCACGCGGGTGAACGCGATCGTCCCCCGGGTGCCTTCGACCGCGACGTCCGGCCAGGCCGCGCCACCGCCGGAACGCAGCGCTTCGGCGAGCACGGCGATCGTGTCGTACCCCTCGAAGGCCACGAAGGACGGCGGTTCGGGCAGCCGCTCGCGGAGGGCCGCCGCCACCCGGGCGCCGAGCGGGCCGAGCCGTTCGGGCAGGTAGCGCAGGAACGGGATCCCGGCGCCGTCCACGCCCAGCGCCGCCTCCCATGCGGCGAACTCCGGCTGCCCGGCCGGAGCGCCCATCATGATCCCGGCGAGGCGCGGGTCGCGGCGGACGGCCCTGACGATCGACACCGCCGGTTCAGGGTGCCCGACCAGGAGAAGGAGGGCGGTCGCGTCGCTGCCGGCGAGCTCGTCGCACACGGGGGCGCTCATGTCGAGCTCGACGACCGTGCTGAGGTGATCCTGCAGGATGCGCGTGCCGGACGCCCAGTAGACGCTCGGGTCGGCGGCCACGGCGATCCTGGTGTGGCCCGCGCCGAGGAGGAAGTCCGCGAAGATCCGCCAGCCGTGGGACTGCGCGGGGGCGAGGCGCGCGACCCGTTCCGCCGGCTCGTCGGTGAGCGCGTCGAGCACCGCCGACGAGCAGAGGAACGGCAGGCCGAGGGCGGCGGCGCGGGCGGCGGCGGCACGGGCGACGACGCTGTGGTACTCCCCCGCCAGCGCGGCCACGCCCAGCGTGGCGAGTTCGTCCACGGCCGCCTCCGCCTTGCGCGGATCGGCCGCGGTGTCGCGTACCAGCAGTTCGAGCGGCTTTCCGCCGATCCCGCCCGCGTCGTTGACCTCGCGTACGGCGAGTTCGGCCCCGGCGAGCAGGTGCCGGCCCGCCTGGTCCCAGCCAGGCGGGGTCAGCGGTGCGAGGACGCCGATCCGGACGGACGAGCCGTCTGCCCGCGTGTTCATACGTCTCCTGGCTTCATGACGGTCAGCGTAGCGATCCCGTCCCGCATCAGCCGACGGGGACCCAGCGGCGTGCGGGAAGAGCGGTCTCCCTGCTCCCGCCTTCGCCGTCGGCTTCGACGAACCAGGCGTTCCGGTCGGGGAGCACGCTCACGACCTCGTGCAGCCGGTCGCCCACGTAGTGGAGGGCGACGCCGTCCTCCGTGGCGTATCCCGCCGGCAGCGTCCCGGCTCCCACGGACTCGCGGAACCGGGCCCGCCGGGGCTGGTCGCCCAGGTCGTCGTGGACGCCGTTGCTGAACGGCACGAATCCCAGGCCGTCAGCGAGAGCGTCCAGGTCGTCGCCGAAGGAGTCGGTCACGCCTCCCGCGTGCCAGCACAGGCTGCCCGCGCTCTGGCCGGCCAGCACGACGCCCTTCTCCCAGCATTCGCGGAGTATCGCGTCGAGCCGGTGCGCGCGCCAGACCGCCAGCAGGTTCACCACGCTGCCGCCGGACACGAAGATCACGTCCTGGGCGAGCAGATGCGCCCGCACGTCCTTCACGTTCGGCTGCGTGAACAGCCGGAGATGCGACAGCTCGGCGTCGCCGAACGTCGCCGCCCGCGCCAGCCAGCCGTCGATGTGCTCCCGCGCGTCGCCCACCGCCGTGGGGATGAGGCACATGCGTGGCTTACGGACCCCTGCGAGCTGCCTCGCCTGCCATATCTGCACGCCGACGTGCCGGAACCCCTCAGGCGGGTCCAGCACCCCGGAACAGGCCAGAATCTGCGGCTCCCTGGTCATGGACACCTATCCTCGCAGCCCTCCAGCACGGCGATCTCGGGCCGGGGGTCGAAGCCGTGCTCGGTCAGCCAGCGGATCGCCCGCAGGCTGCGCGACGACCACCACGCGCGGATCACGTCGAGGTCCACGTCGGTGCCGTAACCGGCGACGACGTCGCCGAGGCGCTCCTGGTGGCCGAGCGTCGGGGTGGCGAGGTCGTACAGGGCGTCGCCCTGGCCCGCCTCGGACCAGTCGAGCACGCCGGTGACCTCGTCGTCGTCCACGAACACGTGGGTGACCTGGAGGTCGCCGTGCGCGAACACCGGCGTCCACGGCCGTAACGCGGCCTCGGCGATCCGGCGGTTGCGCGTGACCACCTGGGCGGGGAGGACGTCGTTCGCGACCAGCCACGCGCACTCGGCGTCGAGTTCCGCGGCGACCTCGTCGAGGCTCCGGCCGGACCACGGCGGCAGCGGCGCGTCGTGCAGCCTCCGCGCGGCGGCGCCCGCCGCGGCCCACGCCGCAGGCGACGCGGGCGACGGCTCGCCGAGGCGGCCGAGCGCCGTCCCGCGGAGGGCGGCGAGCGCGAGCACGGGCGGCCTGCGCCACAGGACCTCCGGAGTCGGGACGGGTGCCGCGGCCATCGCCTCGACCTCGGCGTCGGCGCGCGCCTGATCGGCGTCGATCTTCAGGAACACGTCGCCGACGCGCAGGGTGGCGCGCTCGCGATGAGCGACGACGACCTCGACCTCCTCCACGCCGGCCATCATCGCATTCGCGTGGTCAGACCTGCTTGAGGAAGCCGGCGTCGACGGCGAAGTCCGCGCCGGTCGTGCTGGCCGAGCGGGGTGAGGCGAGCAGGGCGACCACGTCGGCGATCTCCTGCGGCTCCACCAGCCGGCCGGTCGACAGCTTCATCATCTCGGGCGCGACCTGGGTGATCACAGTGTCGCGGTCGGTCCCGGCCTGGGCGGCGATGATGTCGGCCGCGCCGCCGCTCTCCGTCCACCACGCCGTACGCACCGGGCCGGGGGAAACGGTGTTCACCCGGATGCCCTGGGGCGCGAACTCCTCGGACAGGGCCTTGGTCAGCGTGTTGAGCCCCGCCTTGGCGGCGTTGTAGTCGACGTTCATGGGGGCGGGCATGCGGGCGTTGCCCGACGACACGTTGACGATCGACCCTCCGCCACGGGCGAGCATCGGCGGGACGGCCGCCCGGACCGCGCGTACGACCGCGAACAGGTTGAACTCGAACATCACCCGCCAGTCCTCGTCGGTCGGGGTCATGAACCCGAAGCGCGGCAGCGCCACGCCGGGCGGCGGTCCGCCGGCGTTGTTCACCAGGATGTCGAGCCCGCCGAACTCGGCCACGGCCCTCGCCACGATCTCGCCGGGGGCCTCGGGGTCCATCAGGTCGGTCGGTACGTGGATCAGGTCGCCGGCGAGCGCTTCCAGTTCGGGCGTGCTCTTCCGCGAGGCGGCCACGACGCGGACGCCTTCGGCGAGGAGCGTGCGGGTGACGGCCAGGCCGATGCCCTTGGAAGCGCCGGTGACAATGGCGACCCGGCCGGAAAGCTGGAGGTCCATAATGTTTTCCCTATTTCGATCGGCTGTGCGGTCAATACGTTATGAGCCGCCGTACGAATAAGGCTGGCGCGATTCAGACTGACAATTTCAGCTGATTTCGGACCCGCGATCCGTGGCCGGGAGGCGGTAGCATCGCGATTTGTGGTGGATTGGGGGTTCAGGCAGGCGTCGGCGGCGGACGTCGAGGCCGTGGCCGAGTTGCGGGCCGTGGTGATGCGGGCGGATCTCGAAAGGCTCGGCCGCTACGACGAGCATCGGGTACGGCAGCGGCTGCGCGACGGCTTCCTACCGGCGCACACCCGGGTGATCGAGGTCGACGGCGACTTCGCCGGCAGTGTCGCGCTGCGGCCGGCCGACGACAACGGCCGGAGCGCGTATTGGCTGGAGCACTTCTACCTGGACCCGCGCGCCCAGGGCAGGGGGATCGGCTCCGCGGTGCTGCGGGAGCTGCTGGAGCGATGCGACCGCGAGGACGCGGTCGTCCGGCTGATCGTGCTGCAGGGCAGTCCGGCGCGCCGGCTGTACGAGCGGCACGGGTTCACGTTCGAGCGTGAGGACCCGGTGGATGTGCACCTGGTGCGTCCGGCAGGGAGGCGACCCGGGCGCGAAGGGCTTCGGCATCCCCAGGAGCCAGCTCGGAGATGAGGGCGAGGGCCTGACGCAGCGTCTCGCCGCCCTCGCCCAGCCGGCCCGCGGCGAGCTGGGCCTCGCCGAGGCGGCGCAGGGTACGCGCGCCGAGCGCGCGCTTGCCGCCGCCCCGCCAGGCGAGGGACCGGCGGTAGAAGGCGATCGCCTCCTCGTACTGGCCGAGCAGGTGGTGGATGTGGCCCATGCTGTCGAGGGTGGCGGACTCGCCGGGCAGGTCGGTCAGCTCGCGGTGGATGGCGAGCGCCTCCTCGCAGCGGCGCAGCGCCTCCTCGTACGCCCCTAGCTGGGCGTGGAACCAGCCGATGTTGTTCAGGACCCGGCCCTCGCCCGCCCGGTCGCCGGCCGCCCGGCAGAGCCGTAACGCCTCCTCGCTGAGGGCCAGCCCTTCCGCGTACTGGTCGTGGCGGTCCTTCAGGACGCTGAGGTAGATGAGGCACAGGGCCTCGCCGGCCGGGTCGGCGAGCCCGGCGAACAGCTCGCGGGCCCGGCGCAGGTGCGCCTCGCCGTCCTCGTCGCGGCCCAGCCGGGTGAAGGCGTGGGCGAGTCCCACGCGGGCGTGGGCCTCCGCGGCCCGGTCGGCCAGCCGGGACGCCGCCTCCACCGCGATCGCGAACATCGCCGCCTGGTCGTCGGAGCGCCCGTCCTGGGACAGGAAGCCCCAGCAGGCGCCGGCCAGTTGCCAGGCGTGGCCGTCGAACCCGGAGCGGGCGGCGTGCCGGATCGCGGCGAGCAGCGTCCGGTGCTCCTGGGCGAACCACGCCTGGCTCTGCGCCCGGTCGGTGATGCGGGCCAGGACCACGCCGGGGCGGGGCGGCGGCGGCGCGAGCGGTACGCGGTGCAGCAGGTCGAGGAGCCGGTCGCCGACGCGGGCGCTGTGCAGGTAGTGGTCGAGCAGCCGGTGCAGGGCCTCGCGACGCTCGGCCGCGGAGTCGTGCAGGCGGGTCAGCTCCTCCGCGTACGCGCGCAGCAGGTCGTGCCAGCCGTAGCGGCCCGGGGTGCGTTCGGTGGCGAGGTTGGCCCTGGTCAGCTCGGTCAGCAGGCGGCGGGCCCGGTGCACCGGGACGCCGGCCAGGCTGGCGGCCGCGGCGGTGGAGATCTCCGGGGCGGGCAGCAGGCCGCGCAGGCGGAACAGGCGGGCGGCGTCGGGGCTGAGCGCGCGGTAGGACCAGGACAGGACGGTACGCATGTTCGTCGCGGCGTCGCCTCCGTCGAACACGTCCAGATCCCCTTCCGAGGCGCCCTCAGAGGAGGCGTCGTCGGAAGGGCCTTCGCCGGCGAGGTCGGAGACGAGGGTGCCGAGCGGGAACGCCGGCCGCTCGTTCGCCCGCGCCGCCACGATGGCGAGCGCCAGCGGCAGCCCGGCGCACCGGGAGACGATGTCGTCCACGGCCCGCGGCTCGGCGCCCACCTTGTCCACGCCGAGCCGGCGCGTCAGCAGCTCGCGTGACTGCGCGGGCGAGAACAGCCCGAGCGACAGCGTACGCGCGCCCTCGGCGGCGACCAGGCCGGTCAGCTCGGCGCGGCTGGTGATCAGGGCCAGGCAGCCGGGCGTGCCGGGCAGCAGCGGGCGCACCTGGTCGGAGTCGAGGGCGTTGTCGAGCAGGATGAGCATGCGGCGCTCGGCGAGCAGGCTGCGGTAGAGCCCAACCCGGGCCTCCAGCGTGGCCGGGATGTGCTGCGGCGGCACCTGGAGCGCGTCCAGGAACAGCCGCACCGCCTCGGCGGGCGAGCGCACGCCGTGCGTGGGGCCGAAGCCGTGCAGGTTCACGTAGAGCTGGCCGTCGGGGAAGCGGTCGCGTACGCGGTGTCCCCAGTGCACGGCCAGCGTGGTCTTGCCGACGCCGCCGGTACCGGTGATCACGCAGGGCGCGAGCACCGGCGAGCCGGCGTGCGGGAGCGTCAGCCGGTCGAGGGCGGCCAGCTCCTCCTCACGGGCGGTGAACAGCTCGGTGTCGGGCGGCAGGTGCCGCGGCACGGCGAGCGCGGGCGACCCACCGGCCGGGGCCGGGGCCTCGTGGCCGGCGAGGATCGCCTGGTGCAGTCGTTGCAGCTCCTCCCCCGGCTCGATGCCCAGGTCCTCGGCGAAGCGCCGGCGTACGCGGCGGAAGACGGCGAGCGCCTCCGTCCGCCGGTCGCCGCGCAGCAACGCCGTCATCAGCAGGGACACCAGCCGCTCGCGCAGCGGATGCTCGCCGAGCAGCGCCGCCAGCTCGGTGGCGACCTCCTGGTGGCGGCCCTGCCGCAGGTCGAGCGCGGCCCGCCGTTCCAGCGCCGTGAGCCGCTCCTCCTCCAGGCCCGGCACCACGGCGTCGGGCAACCACCGGCCGGCGGCGTCCGCCAGCGGCGCGCCCTGCCACAGGGTGAGCGCGGCGCGCAGCAGTCCGGCGGCGCGTTCCGGATCCGGCTCGCCGCCGGCCTCGCGCACCAGGTCACGGAAGCGGTGCAGATCGACGCGCTCGCGCGCGACGGTCAGGCAGTAGCCGCGCGCGGAGGTGGTCAGCGCCGCCTCGGGGAACGGGGCCAGCAGCCTGCGCAGCCGGGAGATGTGACCCTGGATGGCGTTACGGGAGGACTCGGGCGGTTCGGCGCCCCACAGCGCCGTCTCCAGCCGCGCGACCGGCACCGGGCGTCCCGGTTCGAGCAGCAGCATGGCGAGGACGGTGCGCTGCTGCGCGGTGGACGGACCGAGGAGCCGCCCCGCGTCCCACACCCCCACCGGACCCAGCAGGCGGAACTCGACGCCCTCCCTCGTCACCCGTCCCTGCCTCCTGTTCCCGCCCGCGGGAGCGTGCCGCCAATGATCATTACTCGGCAGCCTAACCGCCGGCTCAGCCGAAAGTAAGCGCCATTTCAGTACCACGAAGCACTCTGGTCACGAGCGGCGCACCCGGCCGCACAACCCTCACGAGGAGGAACGTCATGGAGATCAAGGTCAAGAAGGTCGAGTCCGTCAAGGCCACCCAGAACCCCGCCACGTGAGGCTCTGACGTCGCCTGACGAATGTCCCGCGGGGAGTTCGCTCCCCGCGGGTTCCCTTTGCGTACTGGCCGGCGCTGGAGGCACGATGCGTGTGGCGTTGAAGGAATGCGAGTGGGAGACGATCGGCGAGGACCTCCTCGTGATCTTCGACGCTCGCGAGGCGATGACCCTGAGCGATCCCGAAGGGCAGGTGGCCGCGCTCCTGACCGAGCTGCGCGAGGCCCCCCGGACCGCCGCCGAGCTGAGCGTCGCCCTCGCCGGGCGCGGTTTCCGGCTCTCCGAGGAGGACGTCGGCCGGGGCCTGGCCGGCCTCGACTCCCTGGGCCTGGTCGAGGACGCCGACGGCCGCACGCTCGACGATCCCGGCGAGAACGAGCGGCACTTCTCCAACCTCAGCTTCTACGGCACCCACTCCGCCCTGGACCGCCACCGGGCCGCGTTCCAGCGTTCGATGCGCGAGGCGCACGTGCTGGTGCTCGGCGTCGGCGGGGGCGGGTCCTCGCTGGTCCAGTGCCTGGCCGGGCTCGGCGTCGGCGAGATGACGCTGGTGGACCAGGACCGCGTCGAGTCACGCAACTTCGCCCGACAGTTCCTCTACCACCACGCCGACATCGGCCTGTCGAAGGCCGAGCGGGCCGCGGCCTGGGTCCGCGAGTACGACCCCGCCATCAAGGTCCACCCGGTCGACCGCTGGGTGTCCGCGCCGGAGGACCTGGCGGACCTGGTCCAGGGCGTGGACCTCGTCGCGGGCGGCCTCGACGGCCATCCGCACGCCAACCTGTGGGCGAACGAGGCCGCGGTGCGGGCCGGGATCCCGTACGTGCTGGGGGGCGCGAACCGCAGCCAGCTCATGTACCTGTCCGTGGATCCCGGCCGCACGGCCTGCCTGGCCTGCGACTACGCGGACCGGCCGGTCGGGGACGACCCGGAGGCGGTGGCGTACCGGATCGTGGAGAACATGAAGCTGAGCAATCCGCTCACCGGGCCGATGGCGATGCAGGTCGGCTCGCTGCTCGCCCTGGAGGCGCAGCGCTACCTCACCGGGTTCGAGCCGCCGCGGGCGGCCGGTCACCGGGTCACGCTCGACCTGCGCGAGGGCCTGACGCCGGAGTGGCGGCCCCTCCCCGCGAACCCGGAGTGCCAGGTCTGCCGGCTGGCGCCGCCGCGCGAGGGTGACCGGCGGTGACGGTTCCCGCGACGGTCCGGCTCAAGCCGCTCAGCGTCGTCCCCGAGGGTGAGGACGAGGTGCTGGTCGGCGATCCGGCGACCGGTACGTTCGTGACGATCCCGGCGGTCGGCGGGGTGGTGATCGCCGCGTTCCAGCGGGGCGCGAGCGTCGAGGAGGCGGCGGCCGAGGCCGCGGAGTTCGCCGGGGAGCCGGTCAACGTGCCGTCGTTCGTCGACACCCTCGGGGAGCTCGGGTTCCTCGCGGAGGACGGCGAGGAGGCGGCCTCACCGGTGCGTACGGCGCCCATCCAGGCCCGCCGGTGGATGACCGGCATCCGCCCGGAGACGGTCCGCCCCTTCTTCGGCCCCGTCGCCTGGACCTTCTACGCGGCCTGCCTGCTCTACTCGGTGGCCGTCATCGTCGTCCGCCCCGGCCTGGCCCCCGACCCCGCCGAGGACGCCTTCGCCTTCGGCGACACCGGGCTGAGCGCGCTCGCCTGGCTGCCGTTCGTGTGGTTCGCGGCGGCCAGCCACGAGTGCGGGCACTGGCTCGGCGCGCGGGCCCTCGGCATCCAGACCCGCTTCGGCGTCGACCGCCGCCTGTGGATGCTCGTCTTCGAGACCGACCTCACCCAGCTCTGGACGCTGCCGCGCCGGCAGCGGTACGGGCCGCTGCTGGCCGGCCTCGCCGTCGACTCCGTGCTGCTGGCCGCGCTGCTCACCGGCCGGCTGCTGATCGACACCGGCGTGTGGGCCGCTCCCGGGCTGGTGGCCTCGCTGCTGGCCGCGTGGGCGTTCATCAAGATCATGCAGATGCTCTGGCAGAGCCTCGTGTTCCTGCGCACCGACCTCTACGCGGTGCTGGTGAACGCCCTCGGCTGCCGCAACCTGTGGCGGGTGAAGACGCTGATGCTGCGGCGGGCGTTCGGGCGGCTGACCGAGGAGGAGGCCGCCGAGCTGGCCGACGCGACCGGCACCGACCTGCGGGTGGGGCGCTGGTTCCGGTGGGTGTGGCTGGCGGGCTTCGCCGGCGTGGTCGCCTGGTTCTGCCTGCTGCTGCTGCCGGTCTTCGCCGAGGTGCTGCGCTGGACGGCCGAGGGGCTGGCCGAGGGGCCCCTGACCGCCGCGTTCTGGTATCGGCTGCTCTGCGCCGGGCTGCTGCTCGGCCCCGAGGCGCTGGCGCTCTCCCTGGCCGTCAAGGAGTACGTGGCGCGCCTCGCCGCCCGGCGCTGATCAGGCGTTCGTGAGCACCATGGCGATCACGACCGGCGTCAGGTAGAGCAGCGGGAACGGCACGTGCCCGTACGAACGGGCACGGAGCACGGTGACGACCGCGCCCGTGAAGTACACCACCAGGCCGATCCCGGCGGCCACGCCGATCGGGCGCACGACCAGCCCGACGAGCAGGCCGGCCGCGCCCAGCGCCTTGGCCGTGCCCAGCCAGGGCCAGGCGGCGCGCGGCACGCCGTACTCGGCGAGCGGCTCCACGACCCACTTGGCGCGGATGAAGACCGACAGGGCCGAGAACCCCACCCAGAGGGCGGTCAGAACGGTGACGACGACAGCGGCGGTGGACATCGGTGGCTCTCCTTCCGGCGTTACGGATGCCGGGCCGCGTACGGCCCGGCATCTCGTTGACCCCTCAGCCGCCGGAAGTGTGACCGCTCAGGAACGACGCCAGGCGAGCAGTCCTTCGGGAGCGTCGTCGCGGGTGAAGCCGGCGCCGGTGAGCTCGCTCTCGATGGTCGGCCAGAGCGGCCGGTAGGCCTCGCCGACCAGCTCCTCCTCGCTGATCACCGTGTCGCCCTCCTCGATGCGGTGGATGAAGCGGCCCTCGAAGGTCTCCGCGTCCAGCTGCGTGATCCCGGACCAGATGGAGTAGGTGTGGCGGCCCACCTGGCGGCTCTCCAGCTTCTCGACCGGCCGCGTGGCGGGCGAGCCGCCGTCGTGCCAGGTGAAGACGAGCAGGCCGCCGGGCTCCATGAGCTCGGCGAGCACCGGCCAGAGCCGCTTGCGGTAGTCGTGCGGCAGCGAGTACATGACGTTGATCATCACGACGGCCTCGACCGGCTCGGGCACCCGCGCGGCGAGCGCGTCGCAGGGCAGGACGGTGACCCGGTCGAGGAGCTCGGGACGGCCGCAGAGCCGGGACAGCAGGATCCCGCGCATGCCGGCGGAGGGCTCCAGCGCGAAGATCTCCGCCGGGGTCCACTCGGCCAGCGAGACGGTGATCAGGCCGGAGCCGGCGCCGATCTCCAGGATGCTGCGCGTCACCCCGGTCAGGAGCGGCGGCAGCTTCTCACGGATGACGGGGACGTGACCGTTCTCGTGGAACAGGTCGTAGAAGGGGAGGGAGATGAAATCGGCCATGAGCGGCAACCGTAGTGCACGTCCGGATCAGGCCGCGCCCGCCAGGAGGCGGGAGATCACGGTCTCGGCGGGGCGGCCGAGCACGCGTTCGAGGTCGGGGGTCTGCCGCTCCAGCGCGCCGGCGCGGATCCTGGCGGAGATCCAGCCCATGGGGCCCTGCTCGGCGTCGGCGGGCAGCTCGCGGTAGGTCGCGCCCAGGGCCGCGGCGACCTCCGGGTACGTCCACAGCGGCCCGGTGAAGTCGTAGGCCCGGCCCAGATGACCGTCGCCGCCGGTCAGGACGTTCGCCGCGGCGGCGGCGAGGTCGGCGCGGAAGGCGGTGTTGAGCCCCCGGCCGCCGGTGCCGCTCACGATCTCCCCGTCCGCGTTGACGCGCGGCACGAACGCGTCGCTGTAGTAGGGGTGGCGGAGCAGCGTGCAGGGCAGGCCGCTGTCGATGATCGCCCGCTCGGTCACGTGGTAAGCCTCGGTCAGGCCGGTGGCGCCGGTGTCGGCGCCGAGGAAGCTGGTGAAGACGATCGCGCCCACGCCGGTCTCCTTGGCGGCGGTCACGGCGGCCAGGTGCTGCTCGATCCTGCGGGCGGTGTCGAGCTCGGGTGAGGAGATCAGCAGGAGGCGGTCGGCGCCCTCGAAGGCGGCCCGCAGGCTGCGCGGGTCGTCGTAGTCGCCGTGGCGGGCCGGGACGCCCTCGGGCGCGCGGGCGGGATCGCGGACGGCGGCCGTCACCTCCGCCCCTGTCGCTCGCAGCCGGTCGAGGACGAGGCGGCCGAGCGCACCGGAGGCGGCCGTGATCACGATCATGCGGGGAGGGCTCCTTCGCAGGCGGGGGAACGCCCCAGTGAACTCCCGCCGGGCGCGGCGGCGCCACACATTTTCCGATGCCCGCCTCCCGTCAGCCAGGGAGGCGGCTCAGCCATTTGCGCTGGACCTCCGCCTCCACGTCCACGCCGTGATGGCGGGCGAGGAGCAGCACCTGGCACAGGACGTCGGCCAGCTCCGCGCGGAAGTCGGCCTCGATCTCGGCCGGGGTGCGGCCCCTGGTCCTGGCCCTGCCGCTGCGGGTGAGGAACGCCTGGGTGAGCTCGCCTACCTCCTCCTGCAACTTCAGTATGTGCCAGATGTCGTCCCGCTCGATGCCGAGCGAGGCGGCGTACCGGCTGGAGACGGATTCGATCGCGTCGGAGAGCTGCCGCAGGTCCACCCCCGGAGTGTACGGCCCGCACGGGCCTGGCCTATGGGGGATCGAGATTCGGTAAGCGGGGTGCCATGAGGGGCGTTTCGCCACGCTCAGTGCATCCGTGCCGTCCATCATTCGGAACGGACGACGGCGGCGAGAGGCGAGAGGACGGGGCGATGCGGGACATCGAGGTGTTGCTGGAAGCCGGTCCGCGCGGCGGCCAGGGGCTCACCGTCCGGGTGTCCGGGCGGGCGCGGCCGGGGATGGAGCACGGCGAGCGGCGCGTGCCGAAGCCGCCCCCTCCCCCGGAGTTCGACGACGACCTGCCGGACCCGGGCGGCTGCGAGTTCTGAGCGGACACGCCCGGCGGGTTTCGCTCATGGCGATTCCGCTGCGGGCGTGCAAGGGTACGCGCGGGCCGCCGCCTGCGCCAGAGTGGGCGCCATGAGAATCCTGGTGCTGGGCGGCACGGAGTTCGTGGGGCGGGCGGTCGTCGAGGAGGCGCTCGGCCTCGGGTGGGACGTCACGGTGTTCAACCGGGGCACCCAGGCGCCTCCGGCCGGGGTCACCGCGTTGCTCGGCGACCGCACGGCCCCCGGCGGCCTCGCGGCGCTGGAGCGCGGCGAGTGGGACGTCGTGGTCGACACCTGGTCGTGGGCGGCCTCGGCGGTGCGCGACGCGGCCTCGCTGCTCGCCGGGCGGGCGGGCCACTACGTCTACGTCTCCAGCAGGTCGGTCCACGCCGAGCCGGTGCCGTTCGGCGCCGACGAGAGCGCGCCGGTGGTGGCGGCCTCGGCCGACGACGACGATCCCTCCGACTACGCCAGGAACAAGGCGGGCGGCGAGCTGGGGGCGGTCGCGGCGTTCGGGGAGCGGGCGCTGCTGGCCAGGGCCGGGCTGATCATCGGGCCTTACGAGAACGTCGGGCGGCTGCCGTGGTGGCTCACCCGGATCGCGCGGGGCGGGCCGGTCCTCGCTCCGGGCCCCGCCGGTCAAGGGCTCCAGTACATCGACGCGCGCGACCTCGCGCTGTGGTGCCTGCGGGCGGCCGAGCGCGGCGTCGGCGGGGCGTTCAACGTGGTGAGCCCGCCCGGGTTCGTGACGATGGGGGAGATCCTGGAGACCTGCGTCGAGGTGACGGGGGCGGCGGCGGAGCTGCGCTGGGTCGAGCCGGAGACGATCCTGGCGGCCGGGGTGCAGCCGTGGACGGAGCTGCCGTTCTGGCTGGTCGGCCCCGACTACGACTTCCTGCACGGCGGCGACGTGTCGAAGGCGGTGGCGGCCGGGCTGAGCTGCCGGCCGGTGGCCGAGACGGTGGGCGACACGTGGGAGTGGCTACGCAGCGTCGGCGGCGAGGCGCCGCACCGCCCCGACCGCCCCCGCAAGGGCCTCGCCCCGGAGGTGGAGGCCCGCCTGCTGGGGCTGCGGGCGGGCTAGCCTCGTCAGCGGCGGTAGGTGCGGATCAGGTCGTAGCCGGCCGCCAGCAGGGCGATGGAGACGCACGTGAGCAGCACCAGGAGGCCGTGGCGGAAGGCGGTCGGCCAGCCCTGGGGAAGCGCGCTGAAGAAGATCGAGCCGGCGGCGGCGATGCCGATCGACGAGCCGAGGCGCTGACCGGTCTGCAGCACGCCGGCCGCGCTGCCGCCGCCCTTGGGCGGCACCTCGGAGAGGGTGATCGCCTGGTTCGGCGAGATGACCAGGCCGCTGCCCACGCCCGCGATCAGCAGCGGCAGGGCGGTGGCCAGGCCGACGTTGTGGCCGGGCACGAGCGCGGTGGCGGCCATGGTGGCGCACAGCCCGACGATCACGACGGTGAGCCCGGCGGCCACCAGTCGGCGGCCCGCCCGGCCCACGAGGCGTCCGCCGACCACGGAGGCGGAGGCCGCGCCCAGCGCGAACGGCGTGATCGACAGCCCCGCCATGAGAGGGCTGTAGTCGAGGCCGCTCTGCAGGTAGAGCGTGAAGGTGAAGAAGATGCCGGTGAAGCCCGCGAAGTAGAACAGGGCGATGGCGGAGCCCAGGCTGTAGGAGCGCTTGCGGAAGAGGGCCAGGTTGATCAGGGGTTCGCGGCGGTAGGCGCGTTCCCAGGCCACGAAGCCGGCCAGGACGATCAGGGCGGCGGGAACGAGGAGCCACTTCGCCTGGCCGTGCCACTGGTGCTGCTGGATGAAGGGCAGGAGCAGGCAGGCCACGCCCAGGCCGAGCAGCAGGACGCCCACGGGGTCCATGCTCTCCCGCCGCCCGGAGAGCCGCGCCGGGTCCGGGGCGGGGAGCACGCGGTGGGCCAGCGGGAGGAGGGCGAGGCCGATCGGGAGGTTGACCAGGAAGACCCAGCGCCACCCGAACTCCGGCCCGAACCCGGTCACCAGCGCTCCGCCGATCAGCGGGCCGGCCGCCGTGGAGACGCCGATGGTGGCGCCCAGGGCGCCGAAGGCGCGGCCCCGCTCGTGCCCGCGGAACATCTGCTGGATCAGCCCCGACACCTGCGGGTTCAGCATGCCGGCCGCCATGCCCTGGAGGAGTCGCGACCCGATGAGCATGGTCATGTTCCAGGCGAGCCCGCAGGCGACGCTGGCCAGCGTGAACAGCACCACCCCCCACATGAACAGCGTGCGCCGGCTCCGCGCGTCCCCCAGCCGCCCGGCCGGCACCAGCAGCAGGCCGAACGTGAGCGCGTACCCGGACAGCGTCCACTGGAGCCCGTCCTCCATCGCGTGCAGGCCCTCGCGGATGGACGGCAGCGCCACGTTCACGATGCTGACGTCGAGCCCGGTCATGAACGCCGCCACCAGGCACACCGCGAGCGCACGCCCGCGCGGGTCGGCCCGCCACGACGACGCCTTCATCAAACGGCTGCCCTCTCCCCCGGCCGGCGTGCGGATATCGTCCTTCCCTAACCAGGATTTCGTCGCCGTAACGATCCCGATATCCCCGTAGGGTGGGTTTCGCCACAGACCGGATGTAACGTCCGGATCATGGACACGATGGCCGTCGAGCAGAACGGCATCAACGCGGTCCCCGAGGCGGAGCGGCACGGCCGGCCGGGTGACCTCTTCTGGCCTTGGGCCGGCTCCAACCTGTCGCTGTTCGGGGTCGCGTTCGGCGTCTACATCGTCGGGCTCGGGCTCGGCGTCATCCCCGCGATCATCACCGGCGCCGTCGGGTACGCGCTGTCGTTCCTGCTGGTCGGCCTGGTCGCGGTCGGCGGCACCCGGTCCGGCGTGCCGACGATGACGCTGGGCCGGGCGCCCTTCGGCTACCAGGGCAACAAGCTGCCCGCCACGCTGTCGTACATCTCGAACGTCGGCTGGGAGATCGTGCTGGTCACGCTGTCGGCGCAGAGCGGGGCGGCCATCCTCGCCCGGCTCGCGCCCGGCCTGCCCCGCACGACCGCCACCGCCGTCTGCTTCGCCGTCGCGGCGCTGGTCGTGATCGCCGTCGGCGTGTACGGACACGCGCTGATCATGGTGGTGCAGCGGTACCTGACGTACGCGTTCGTCGTGCTGACCCTCGTCTACATGGCGCTCATGATGCCCAGGCTCGGTGTGTCGCTGGAGACCACCACCGGGGCCGGCGGCTGGATCGGCGGGATCATCTTCGCGATGACGCTGCTCGGCCTCGGCTGGGTCAACTGCGGCGCGGACTACTCGCGCTACCTGCCCTCCCGCTCGTCCGGGCGGGCGGTGGCGTTCTGGACGACACTCGGGGGCGCGCTGCCGCCGATGGTGCTGCTGGTGTTCGGGGTGCTGCTGGCGGGCGGCGACCCGAAGCTCGCCGAGGCGGCCGGGGGCGATCCGGTGGCGGCGCTGGCGGGGGCGTTGCCGACGTGGTTCCTGCTGCCGTACCTGCTGACCGCGATCGGCGGGTTCCTAGCCGGGGCGATCATGGACATCTACTCGTCCGGGCTGTCGATGCTGGCGCTCGGGGTGCCGGTGCGGCGGCATCTCGCGGTGCTCATCGACGGGGTGCTCATGGTGCTCGGCGGCTACTACCTGCTGTTCGTCAGCGACAGCTTCTTCGGCACCTTCCAGGCGTTCCTGGCGATCGTCGGCGTGGTGATGGCCGCCTGGGTGGCGATCTTCCTGGTGGACATGTGGCGGCTGCGCGACGGCGGGCGCGGCTACGACGAGCGGCTGCTGCGTCCCGGCGGGCCCGCCGTCAACTGGACGGGGATCGCCGCGCTGGTCATCGCGTCGGTCGTCGGGATGGGGCTGATCACCTCGGCGGACGAGAACATCGCGAAGGTCGTCGGGTTCCTGATGAGCGAGGAGCTGAAGGGGTCCACGTTCGGGGCGGCGAACATCGGCGTGGTGATCGCGCTGGTGGTGGCCGGGGTGCTGTACTTCGCGGCCACGGCGCCGGTCGCCACGCGCCGCCGCGCGGAGGACCGAGCCGGGGTCTGAGAGCCGTCACCTCCGGGCACGTCGCGTCCGCGGCCGATCGCCGTTACTGTTGGTGATCGATGATGGACATACCGTTGCGACTGCTGGCGTGGGCGGTGCATCTCACGGTCTTCGGGCTGCTGGCGATGGCCGTGGTCACCGTGCTGCGCGAGGACCAGGTGGGGATCGCCGCGGGCGGCGTGCTGCTCGGCGCGCTCTACGCGGCCGGACCATCGGCCGAGGGCCGGCCGATGGGCGGGCCGGTGTGGCTCGGGGCGGTGACGGCGCTCTGGCTGGTGCTGGCCGTCCTTTCCGCGCCGTTCGTGTGGCCGGCGTTCCCGCTGCTCTACGCCTTCGTGCGGGTGCTGCCGCTCTGGCTGGCGATGTTCGGGGTGGGGGCGGTGACGTCGGTGGCGATCCTCGCGGCGGCGTGGCACGCGGGCGAGCTGACGGTGCCGCTGGTGGTGGGCCCCGCGCTGGCGGCGGCCGTGGTCACGCTGCTCGCGTTCGCCTGCCGGTCCATGCGCGAGCACGCCGGCCCGGCGGCGCACGAGCGGCCCGCGCCGCCGGTCACGCCGTGACGATCGCGAAGTCCGGGATGGGGTGGTCGAGGACGGCCACCAGGCGCTTGAGCGCCGTCGTGTCGCCCTCCCGCTCCACGCCCTCCACGCCCTTGCCCGCCATCAGCCCCACGAGCTGCGCCTTCGTCAGCCGCAGGGTCAGGTCGGGCGGCACGCCGGCGGGCGGGTTCGGCTGGTGGATGAGGGCGCCGTTGGAGAGGGTCGTGCGGTGGCGCTCGCCGAGATCGGTCAGGTGCCAGTCGATGGCCAGGCGTTCGTGCCAGGCGCGCGGGCCGTCCACCCGTACGGCGAGGGTGTCGAAGATCTGCGCCACGCTCAGCGCGGCGAGCACGTCCGGCGCGATCCGCTCCGGCGTGGCGGGGACGATGCCGTCGGTCAGCTCCAGCGCGGCCATCAGGTAGAAGTTGCGCCAGGCCGCGTTCTCCGCGCCGTGGCCGAGCCGCGTGTAGACCTCGGCGAGCAGGTCCCGGGCCTCCTTGTTGCCCTCGTCGGCGAAGATGGCGTGGTTGAGCAGCTGCACGGCGAAGCGCAGGTCGTTCTCGCCGAGGTAGCGGCGGGCGCAGGCGACCACGGCCGCGCCGCCGCCCAGGCAGTCGACGTACCTGATGGCGCTCTCCCTCGGCGGGTGCTCCCAGAGATGGGCCGGGTTGCCGTCGAACCAGCCGAGATAGCGCTGGTAGACGGCCTTGACGTTGTGCGCGGTCGAGCCGTGGTGGCCGCGGGCGTGCCAGGCGTGCTCCAGCTCGGGCGGCAGGCGTACGGCCTCGGCGATCTCGGCGGCGGTCAGGCCCTTGTTGAGCAGGCGCAGGGTCTGGTCGTGCAGGTACGCGTACAGGTCGCGCTGCCGGGCGAGGTAGCCCGCGATGCCGTCGCCGCCCCAGGTGGGCCAGTGGTGCGCGGCGAGCGCGACGTCGGCGTGCGGGGCGAGCAGGGCGAGCGCCTCGTCGAGGTGGCGGGCCCACGCCCGGGGGTCGCGGACCGCCGAGCCGCGCAGGGACAGGACGGCGTGCTGGCCGCGGCCGGCGTTCTCGGCGAGGAACAGCGCCCGGTGCGCGGGCAGGAGGATGCTCAGCTCGGCGGGCGCGCCGCCGCCGGGGGTGAGCTGGAAGAGCAGGTGCACGCCGTCGACGGTCTCCTCCTGACCGGTACGGGCGACCTCCAGCGTGGGCGGGAGCAGCGAGCGGGTGCCGGGGGCGACGGTCATGCCGAGGCCGGAGCCGAGCTGGCCCTCCTGCGAGCGGGGCAGGGCGGGGCCGTACATGTAGACGGCGCGGCGGGCCCGCGCGGGGCCGGCGTACAGGCTCTCCGCCACCGCGTGTTCCAGGAACCCGGCGGCGGCCAGGATCGGGACGCCGCCGTGGGTGACGCCGCGCCCGCCGCCGAAGTGGTCGGTGTGGGGGTGGGTGTAGACGACGCCGGTGACGGGGCGCTCGCCGCGGTGGGCGCGGTAGAGCTTGAGCGCGGCGGCGGCGCACTCGACGGAGCCGAGCGGGTCGATGACGACGACGCCCCGCTCGCCCTCGATCAGCGTCATGTTGGCCAGGTCGAGGCCGCGTACCTGGTAGACGCCCGGGGTGACCTCGTACAGACCTTGGCGGGCGCAGAGCCGGGCCTGGCGCCACAGGCTGGGGTGGGCCGTCTCGGGGCGTTCGTCGTGGAGGAAGTCGTAGGCGTCGATGTCCCAGATGACCCTGCCGTCGGCCGTTTTGATCACTCCGGGGTCGAGTTTGGCGATGAAGCCGCGATCGGCGTCCTCGAAGTCGCCCGTGTCGCGAAGTGGAAGGTCTGCCATGTCTGTCCGCCTGCCCGGGAGAGGTTCCCGGGTAGCTCAACAATTCCCCCTTAGAGGATGAATCTCGGGCAATAGGGACAAGCAGGACGGTTGTTAGAGTGATCGTCCATGGGAGCGTGCGTGTTCGATCTCGATGGCGTGCTGGTCGACTCCGAGCCGGTGTGGGAGGAGGTGCGGCGGGCGTTCGTGGCCGAGCACGGCGGCACGTGGCAGCCGGACACCCAGTCGCGGCTCATGGGCATGAGCACCGGCGAGTGGGCCGCGTACCTGCACGAGCTGGGCGTGCGCCTGACGCCCGACGAGATCGCGCGCGGGGTCGTCGACCGGATGGCGGCCCGCTACCGCGACGAGGTGCCGCTGATGCCGGGCGCGGTGGAGACCGTACGGCGGCTCGCGGCGGGGCGCGTGCTCGGGCTCGCCAGCTCGTCCCCCCGCCGGCTGATCGACGTGGTGCTCGACGCGGCCGGGCTGACGGACTGCTTCGCGGCCACGGTCTCGACCGAGGAGGTCGAACGGGGCAAGCCCGCGCCCGACGGTTACCTGGAGGCGGCGCGGCGCATGGGGGTGGACCCGGGCGGCTGCGTCGCGGTCGAGGACTCCAGCAACGGCCTGCGCTCCGCGCACGCGGCGGGGATGCGGGTGATCGCGGTGCCGCACCCGCGCTACCCGCCCGCCCCTGACGCGCTGGCGCTGGCCTGGCGGGTCCTGCCCGACCTCGCCGCGCTCGCCCCCGACCTGATCCCCTGAGCCCGGAGGCTCGCTGGCTATGCTTTCGGAATCGTGAGAGACATCACGGTGTTCAGCGGCAGCGCCCACCCCGAGCTGGCCGAAGAGATCTGCGCCCACCTGGGCACACCCCTGCAGCCGGTGCAGGTCGACCGGTTCGCGAACGACGTACTCGAAGTGCAGCTCCAGGCCAACTGCCGCGAACGGGACGTCTTCCTCATCCAGCCCCTCGTGCCGCCCACGCAGGAGCACCTGGTCGAGCTGCTGCTCATGCTGGACGCCGCCCGTGGCGCGTCCGCGGCCCGTACGACGGTGGTCCTGCCCCACTACGCCTACGCCAGATCAGACAAGAAGGACCAGCCGCGCATCTCGATCGGCGCCCGGCTGGTCGCCGACCTGATGGTCGCGGCCGGCGCGAGCCGGGTCCTCACGATGACGCTGCACTCGCCGCAGGTGCACGGGTTCTTCAGCGTCCCGGTGGACCACCTGCACGCGCTGCGCGAACTGGCCGCGCACTTCCGCCGCTACGACCTGTCGAACACGGTCGTCGTCTCCCCCGACCTCGGCAACGCCAAGGAGGCCGCGCACTTCGCCCGCCTGCTCGGCACCAGCGTCGCCATGGGCGCCAAGCAGCGCTTCGCCGACGACCGGGTGGTGATCAGCTCGGTCATCGGCGACGTGGCCGGCAAGGACGTGATCATCCTGGACGACGAGATCGCGAAGGGCAGCACCGTCATCGAGCTGCTCGGCCGGCTGCGCGAGCAGCACGTGCGCTCGGTGCGCGTGGCGTGCACCCACGGGCTGTTCTCCGACGGAGCGGTGGAGCGGCTGAGCGCGCTGCCCGAGGTCGCCGAGATCGTCTGCACGAACACTGTGCCGCCGCCCAAGCCGAGCGACAAGCTGACGATCCTGTCGATCGCGCCCGCCCTGGCCGAGGCGATGCGCAGGATCCACGACGGCGAGTCGGTGAGCGCGCTGTTCAGTACATCTTGATCACCTGCGCGGTCACCCGGCGGGCCTGGTGGGAGGCGAGGTAGGTGATCACCTCGGCCACCTCCTCCGGCAGCCCGACGGCGCCGATCGGACCGTGCTCGCGGGCCAGGCTCTCCACCTCCTCGTTGATCCAGCCGGTGTCGGTGATCGGGGGGTGGACCATGTTGGCGGTGATGCCGTGGCGGCCCAGCTCGTGGGCCGCCGACATCGTGTAGCTCTCCTGGGCCGACTTGGCCGCGCCGTAGCTGACCTCGCCGGGGAAGCCGTGCGGCCCCTCGGAGGTCAGGCCGATGATGCGGCCCCAACTCGCGCCCCGGGCGACGTGCCGCCGGGCGAACTCGGCGATGAGCAGCGCGGGCGCGCGCACGTCGACCGCGAACTGGCGGTCGTACGTCGCCGCGTCCACCTGCCGCGTCGGGCGGCCGACATGATCGTGCCCGCGCGCCGTGAACGTGTCGCTGACCCAGCCGCTCGCGTTGTTGACCAGGATCTCGACCGGGCCGAACGCCGCCTCCGCCAGGTCGAACAGGCGGGCGGGCGTCTCCGGGTCGGCGAGGTCGGCCTCCGCCGCCTCCGCCCTGCCGCCCGCCTCGCGCACCCGCGCCACGACCTCGCCGGCGTCGCGGGCGCGCAGCCGGTCGTACGCCTCGGGATAGGCCGGATGCTTCAGCGGGTCGAGCCGTTTGTACGTCAGGAAGACCGCCACACCCTGGGCCGCCAGCGCGATCGCGGCCGCCGCCCCGATGCCCTGATTGGCGCCGGTGATCAACGCGACCTTTCCAGTGAGGCGAGGATCGATCATAGTGACCATCATGCACGTCGCGACCGACCGTCTGCTGAGCCGTTTCCTGGAGACCGTGGAGCCCGCCGTCCCCCTCGTCGCGCTATGGGCCCACGGGTCGCTGGCGACCGACGACTACCAGCCTGGCCGCAGCGACCTCGATCTCATCGCGGTCGTGGACGAGCCGGTCACGATGGGGCACTGGCGGCGGATCAAGGCCGTGCACCGCGGCCTGGACCTGCCGCTGGCGGACCGGCTGCACTGCTCGTACATCGCCCGCCAGGAGCTGGCCGATCCGTCCGCCGAGCACGTGACGTGGGCGCACGAGGAGATCTTCCGCCGCCCGGTGACCCCCGTGACCCGGCGCGAGCTGCACGTGAAGGCGCTCGAACTGTACGGGCCGTCGCCCGCCGGGCTGCTGCCGCCGGTGTCGGACGCCGAGCTGGCCGAGTTCGTCCGTACGGACCTGCGGGACTACTGGCTGGTCAAAACGGGCGGGCGGCGGCGCTGGCTGCATGACATCTGGGTGGACCTCGGCACGGTGACGATCGCGCGGGCCGCGGTCACGCTCGCCGACGGGCGGCTCGTCACCAAGCGGGAGGCCCTGGACCTGCTGCCGGGGATGGGGGCGCCCGAACTCGTGGTGGCCGACGTACGCGCCCGCAGGTACGGCACGCCGGCTCCCCGGCTCAGCCGCTTCCGCCGGGCCAAGCTGGCCCGCGCGTTCATCCGGTCGGCGATCCGGAAGACCCTGGCCTGAGCAGGACGGTCAGGCGGGCCAGCGCCTCGGTGATCCGCTCCGGGGTGAGGCCGAGCCGGGTGCGCTGGTGGCCGTACACCTCGGGGGCGAGGGGGGCGAGCAGCACCTCCACGAGCGCGTCCGGGTCGGGCGTGCCGGCCGCCACCAGCAGGGCTCGCACGTGGGCCCGCCAGAAGCCGTACGCGCCCGTCTCGAAGCGCGAGCGGCCCACCTCCGTGCCCAGCACCAGGTGGGCGTGGTCCTCCAGGAGGCGCACCATCGCGGCGTAGAAGGCGGCGAGCCGGTCGGCGGGCGGCGCTCCTGGGCCGAGCGGCGGCTCGCCGCGCAGCAGCCGTTCCTGCAGCTCGCGTTCGTGCTCGTCGAGCAGCGCGACGGCGATCGAGGCGCGGTCGGGATAGCGCCGGTAGAGCGTGCCCCGGCCGACGCCGGCCCGCTTGGCGATGTCGTCCATCGTCACGTCCTGGGGCGGGCGCTCGGCGAAGAGCGCGGCGGCGGCCTCCAGGATCCTCGCGCGGTTGCGGGCGGCGTCGGCTCTCTCCATGCGCCCATTGTAGGTGGACACGGCGTCCGGTTATAGTGAAGTGGACACAGTGTCCACATGGCTGAGGAGATCCACGATGCTGCTGCACCTGGACGCCAGTGCGCGCCGGAACTCGTTCTCGCGCCTGCTGTCCGCCGAGTACGCCGACGCCTGGCGCGCCGCCCACCCCGGCGCCGGCTACACCTACCGCGACCTCGCCGCCCGCCCCGTGCCGCACATCGGCGAGGCGTGGACGGAGCTGTGCGACCACGTCCTGGAGCACGAGATCACCGACCCCGCCCGCTACCAGGAGGCGGTCCGCACGCCCGCCCAGCGGGACGCCTGGGCGATCGTCGAGCCGCTGCTCGCCGAGGTCGTCGCCGCCGACGTCGTGCTGATCGGCACGCCGATGTACAACTACTCGATCCCGTCGTCGCTCAAGGCGTGGCTCGACCAGATCACCTTCCCCAAGATGTCGCTGGCCGGCCGCTCGTTCGTGGTGACCGGCGCGCGGGGCGGCGCGTACGGCCCCGGAACGCCCCGCGAGCCGTACGACCACGAGGAGCGCTACCTGCGGGACTTCCTCCGGGGCCACTTCCAGGTCGAGGACGTGACGTTCGTCCACGCCGAGCTGGTCAACGCCCGTCTCGACCCGGCGCTCGCCCATCTGCGGGAGCGGCACGAGGAGTCGCTGGCCGCGGCCCGCGCCCAGGTCCGCGTCCAGGCTCTCGCGGAGGCGGCGCGGTGAGCTGGCTCGTCCTGCTGCTGGCCGGACTGGTCGAGGTGGCCTGGTCGCAGAGCATCAAGCCGACCCAGAACTTCACCCGCCCGCTGCCCACGCTGGTCAGCCTGCTGCTCATGGCCGCCGCCGTCTGGCTGCTGTCGCGGGCCATGAACACGCTGCCGGTCGGCACCGCGTACGCGGTCTTCACCGGCATCGGCGCGGTCGGCGCGATCACGCTGGGCGTGGTGCTCCACGACGACCCCGTCTCGGTGGGACGGATGGCCGCGCTCGCGCTGATCGTGGGAGGGATAGTGTTGGCCCGGATCACGGCCTGACACAGGGGAGGGCGAGCGATGGTGGACATCAGGAAGTCGTACGTGAACGCCGCGACGTCGGCGGTGTCGCTGCTCGGGGAGCCGGCGGTGACGGCGGGCTGGGACAAGCCGAGCGCGCTCACCGAGTTCAGCGTGGCGGGGCTGGCGGGGCACCTGGCGCACCAGATCGTCCGGGTTCGTGACGTGCTCGACTCCGACGGCGCCGGCCGCGAGCCGATCGACCTCCTGGAGCACTACTCGCGCTCGCCGTGGGTGGAGGCGGGCCTCGACCACGAGATCAACGTCGGCATCCGGCGGGGCGGCGAGGCCGCCGCGGCCGACGGCCCGGCCGCGCTGATCGAGCGGACGCGGGCGCTGCTCGACGCGCAGGTCACCGCGCTGCCCGCCGAGCCCGCCGACCGGGTCGTTTACGTGAAGTCGTCCGGCTGGGCGCTCACCCTGGACGACTTCCTGCTCACCCGCCTGGTCGAGCTGGTGGTCCACGCCGACGACCTGGCCGCCAGCGTGGGCGTCGAGACGCCCGCCCTGCCGCCGGAGGTCATCGGGCCCGTGGTCGAGCTGCTGGCCCGGCTGGCGGTGCACCGGCACGGCGCGACGGCGGTCATCCGCACGCTGAGCCGGGCCGAGCGCGCCCCGGCCACCATCAGCGCCTTCTAGGGTTCTACGCGGTCACCAGGCGCAGGGCGGCGGCCACCTCGCGGCCTGACAGCGCCCGCTCGGGATCGAGCAGCCACTGGGACAGGAACCCGGTGAGCAGCGCCTGGTAGAGCGCCCCGGTCAGCCGCGCGCGCTCGGGGTCGGCGCCCGGCTCGCCGCCCTCGAAGAGCTCCGCGAGCCCCTCCTGGGCCTCCCTGTTCGCGGCGGCGAGCTGGTCGCGCACCTCGGGCAGGCGCTCGACCTGGCCCAGGAGTTCGAGCTGCGTCACCCAGAGCGGCCGCAGCCGCGCGAACGACTCCAGCACCCGGTCCCAGACGACGGCGAAACGCTCCAGCCGGTCCGCGCCCGGCTCCACCTGGGCCGACAGCGTGGCCGCCAGCTCCTCGCCCCACTCCCGCATGACCTCGAACAGCGCCTCGTTGAGCAGCGCCTCCTTCGACTTGAAGTGGTAGCCGATGGCCGCGAGGCTCACGCCCGACGCGCTCGCGACGTCGCGCGCCGTGGTGCGGACGTAGCCCTTCTCGACCAGGCACCGCTTGGCGCCCGCCAGCAGGTCCTCCCTGTTTCCCATGCTCACAGATTAGCACAATCGTCCTAGACAAGCGTCTAAGACAGTTGTACCGTTTCCGGCATGGCGAACATCCTCATCTCCGGCGCGAGCATCGCCGGCACGTCCGCGGCCTACTGGCTGCGCCGGCACGGCTTCACCGTCACCGTGGTCGAGCGGGCCCCCGCCGTCCGCTCGGGCGGCTACAAGGTGGACATCAGGGGCGCGGCGCTGCGGGTGATCGAGCGCATGGGCCTCAGGGACGCGGTCCGCGCCCGCGCCACGGACATGCGCGTCGCCACCCACTACGACGCCGACGGCAGGAAGGTCGCGACCATGGACGCCGACCTGTTCGGCGGGCGCTCCGGCGACGACGTCGAGATCATGCGCGGCGACCTCAACGAGCTGCTGTACGAGCTCACCCGCGACGAGGTCGAGTACGTCTTCGACGACTCGATCACGGCCATCGCCGAGGACGGCACGGTCACCTTCGAGCGCTCAGGACCGCGTACGTTCGACCTGGTCATCGGGGCCGACGGCGCGCACTCCAACGTCCGGCGGCTGGCGTTCGGCCCGGAGGAGGGCTTCGTCCGCCACCTCGGCCACTACATCTCGATCTGCTCGGTGCCCGACCCGCTCGGCCTGGACCGCGAGGAGGCGGTGCACGCGGCGCCCGGCCGCACCGCCAACGTCTACAGCACCCGCCAGGACGACGGCGTGGCGAGGGCCGCGTTCATCTGGTCGTCCCCGCCGCTCGCCTACGACCACCGGGACGTCGAGCGGCAGAAGGAGCTGCTGACCACGGCCATGTCCGGGATGCGCTGGGAGGTGCCGCGCCTGCTCGACGCGGTGCGCGAGGCCGACGACCTCTACTTCGACGCGGTCTGCCAGATCCGCATGGACCGCTGGTCGAAGGGGCGGGTGGTGTTGCTGGGCGACGCGGCGTACTGCGCCTCCCCCGCCTCGGGGCAGGGCACGAGCCTGGCGGTCGTGGGGGCGTACGTGCTGGCCGGCGAGCTGGCGGCGGGCCGCGGCCCGGAGGGCTACGAGCGGGAGCTGCGCGGCTTCGTCACGGCCAACCAGGCGCTGGCGGACGCCAACCTCAAGGGCATGGTGATCCCGTCGCGGTTCGCTCTGTGGTTCCAGCTCGCGATGATCCGGCTGCTCCCCCGCCTGCCGGGCCGCGACCGCATGGTGGAGCGCATCGCCGGGCCGATCCACCGGGCGGCGAACGCCATCGCGCTCAAGGATTATGTGGAATGAACTGTTCCGTTCTGCTAAACTGAGAGCAGAACGTTCCGTTCCAGAAAAGGGGTTCACCATGACCGTTCTCGTCACCGGCGCCACCGGGACCGTCGGCCGCCTCCTCGTCGAGGAGCTGCTCGCCGCCGGGCAGCGGGTCCGCGCCCTGACCAGGAACCCCGCCGCGGCCGCTCTGCCCGAGGGCGTCGAGGTGGTCGCGGGCGACCTCGCCCGGCCCGCCGAGCTGGCCGGCGTCTTCGACGGCGTCGAGGCCGCGCACCTCATCAACTTCGCGGGCGACGACTACGCCCCGCTCCCCGACGGCGCCGCCCTGGTCGAGCTTGCCGCCGAGGCCGGCGTGCGGCGGGTCACCGTGCTCGGCGGGCGCGAGGACGGCGAGCTTGAGCAGGCGCTCGTCGGCAGCGGCATCGAGTGGACGCTGCTGCACCCGGTCGAGTTCATGTCCAACACGCTGCGCTGGTGGGCGGAGACGGTCCGGACCGAGGGCGTCATCAAGGAGCCGTTCGGCGACCGGCTGAGCGCGCTGGTGCACGAGCGCGACATCGCCGCCGTGGCCGCGACCGTGCTCACCGAGGGCGGGCACGGCGGGCGGACGTACGTGCTGACCGGCCCCGAGGCGATCACGCTCAGGGAGAAGGTCGCGATCCTGGCCGGCGCCGTCGGCAGGGACGTACGCTTCGTCGAGCTCACCGTGGACGAGGCCCGCGCCAAGTGGCGCGCCGACGGCATGGGCGAGGAGACCGTCGAGTTCCTGATCGGCGCGCTCGGCCACACGCCGGAGATCGGCTACACCGTCGTCCCGACCGTCAAGGAGGTCACCGGCCGGGACGCCAGGAGCTTCCGTCAGTGGGCCGAGGAGAACGCCGCCGCCTTCCGCCCCTGATCGACGACCTCGGGAGCGGCGGGGACCGGCGTCCTGCGCCCCCGCAGGTGGCGGTCGAGGAAGACCGCGAGGTGATCACGGGTGATCCGCAGCGCCCGCGCGCCGTCGAGCTCCTGCGCGGGGATGCCGAGCGGGGGCCGGAGCACGGCGTAGTCCACGAAGGCGGAGTGGTCGGTCCCGGTGATGGTGATCCACTTCTTCGGGCCCTTCAGGTGGGCCCAGGACTTCTTCCACGAGTCGTCACTGCCGTCCCACGCATGCGTACGCGGGGAGCCGATCAACAGGAACGGCCGGTCCAGGCGCTCGACCTGCGGGATGAAGGTGCCGTCCAGGTTGGCGCCGGCCTTGACGCGGTGGTCCTTCGCCAGGACGGCGGCGGAGCTGTTGCCGCCCATCGAATGGCCCGCCACGGCGATCCGCGAACGGTCGACGGACCGGCCCCAGCGCCCCGCCGTCAGCTCGTCGAGCACGAAACTCACGTCCGCCGCCCGCCCGGCCGCGACGCCGGCACCGTCCTGACCGGGGACGCAGGCGAGACACGTGGTCGTACGGCCGTCGGGGAACGTGGTGGCGACCGACTCGTAGGTGTGCTCGACGGCCGCGACCAGGTAGCCCCGGCTCGCCAGGTCCTCGCCGAGCGAGGTCAGGGTGGCGCGGGGGAAGGTGAAACCGGGCGAGAGGACGACGAGCGGATGGCGGCCCGCGCGGACGGGGGCCTCCCGCCCGGCATGGGTTCTGACCCGGGTGAGCGCGTCCGGGGGGACGTCGCGGTAGAGGGCGAGGACCGCGGCCGACTCCTGCGGGCTCAGGTAGCGCGCCCGCTCGCCGCTGTGGCGCCGGGCCGGATACCAGAGGGTGACCATCAGCTCACGCCGGTCCGCCTCCGGGTTCCAGGGGTCGGGGCGGCTGTCGTCCACCAGGTGCAGGTCGGTCGTGCCCACGGGCAGCGGGCCGGTGGGCTCCGGCAGCGCGAGGTCCGCCTGCGGCGGCACAACGACCAGGGACAGGGCGGTCAGAATCTTCAGCATGGGAACCAATCTGGCGGCGGGAGCCGCCGGGGCGTGCGCCCCGATCGTCGGTCGCCGCCCCCTACTTTCGTCGTAAAGCCTCTTCCCGCCTGGCCCCTACGCTGGTGGCATGCGGTTCGTCCTGCTCGGCGCGGCGATGTTCGGGCTCTCCCTGTTCGTCCTTCAGGGGCAGGCGGGGGCGCCTTCGGGGCTCCCGCTGCCGGCGGAGCTCGCGGTCGCCGCGGCGGCCGGGCTGGCAGCCTGGTGGAGCCGGCGGTCCTGGTGGCCCCTCGCCGCCGTGGCCGCCGTCGGCCACGTCCTGCTCCTGCTGTGGCCGCCGCTGCTGGCCGCCTCCTACCACGCGGGCCGCGACCTGGTGAGGGGCCGGGACGTCGCGGCCTACCTGGGCGGCTGCACGGCCGTGTTCGGGGCGTCCGCGCTGATGGGCGCCTGGCGCGACGGCGTGCGGGAGGTCCTGGCCGCCACCCCCGGCAACGCGCTGTTCATGGCGCTGGCCGTGGTCGGGCTGCCGTTCGCGCTGGGCCTGTGGACGCGGGCCCGCCGCGAGGTGCGCCGGCGCGCCGAACGCGAGCAGATCATGCGGGCCGAGCAGGTGAGGGCCCAGGAGCGGGCCCGCATCGCCAGGGAGATGCACGACGTGGTCGCCCACCGGGTCTCGCTGATCGTGCTGCACGCCGGGGCGCTGGAGGTGCGTACGGGCGACGAGGAGGCCGCGCGGACCGCCGCGCTCATCGGCGGCATCGGCCGCGAGGCGCTGGCGAACCTGCGCGACGTGCTCGGCGTGCTCCGTGCCACCGACCGCGCCACCGACTGGGCCCCCGATCGGCGGCAAACGGAGGAGGAGGTCGCGCCGCCGCCCACGTTCGCCGACCTCGACCGGCTGCTCGACCAGTCGCGCGCGCTCGGCGTCGAGGTCGTCAGGCACGACGAGGGCGAGGCGAGGGAGGTGGAGCCGGCGGTGGGGCGGACCGCGTACCGGGTGGTGCAGGAGGCGCTCACCAACGTGCACAGGCACGCCGCCGACGCGCGCACCGACGTGCGGGTCCGCTACCGGCCGGAGGCGCTGGAGGTGGAGGTGCGCAACCACGCCCCTGGATCCCCGCCCGCCGGGCTGCCCGGGGCGGGCTGGGGCCTGGTCGGCCTGCGCGAGCGGGTCGAACTGCTCGGCGGCACCCTGCGCACCAGCGCGCAGGACGACGGCGGTTTCCTGGTCGCGGCGAGGATCCCCGCGTGATCCGGGTCCTGGTCGCCGACGACGAGGGGCTGGTGCGCTCCGGGCTCCGGCTGATCCTGGAGGCGGCGGGCGACATCGTCGTGATCGCCGAGGCCCGCGACGGCGCGGAGGCGGTCTCGGCGGCGGCGCGGCTGCGCCCCGAGGTCGTGCTCATGGACGTGCGCATGCCCGGCACCGACGGCCTGACCGCGGCCGGCCGGCTGCTCGCCGCCCCCGGCCCGCCCAAGGTGATCATGCTGACCACGTTCGACCTCGACGAGTACGTCCACGAGGCGCTGCGCCTCGGCGCGGTCGGGTTCCTGCTCAAGGACACCCCGCCGAGGGAGCTGGCCGCGGCCGTCCGCACGGTCGCGGCCGGCCAGGCCATGCTCGCCCCGTCGGTCACCAGGCGCCTGCTCGCCTCCTACGCCGGCCGCGCCCCGTCCAGGGCCGAGACCGCCCGCCGCCGCCTCGCCGCGCTGACCGGCCGCGAGGAGGACGTGATCAGGGCCCTGGCCCGCGGCCTGTCCAACGCCGAGATCGGCCGCGAGCTGCGGCTGACCGAGGCCACGGTCAAGGCGCACGTCAGCCGGGTGCTGGCCAAGCTGGGCCTGGCCAACCGGGTCCAGGCGGCCATCCTGGTGCACGACGCGGAGCTCGGCTAGCCGGTCACGTCCGCGTAGTGGCAGGCCGCCTGCGCCTCGGCCACGGCGGGCAGGATGGCCGGCGGCTCGGTGCGGCACCTGCCGTCCACCCCGGCCTCGGCCGCCCGCCCCGAGGCGAGCACCTGGCAGCGGGCGTGGAAGCGGCATCCGCCGGGGATGCGGGTCGGGTCCGGCGGCTCGCCGGTCAGCACCACCCGTTCCGGCGACTCCGGCAGCACCGACAGCAGCGCCTGCGTGTACGGATGCCGCGGCGCGGTCAGCACCTGCTCGACCGGCCCCGACTCGACGATCCTGCCGAGGTACATCACGGCGACCCGGTCGGCGATGTTCCACGCCAGCCCGAGGTCGTGCGTGACGACCAGCGCCGACAGTCCCAGCTCGGCGCGCAGCCGGAGCAGCAGCGCCAGGATCTCGCCGCGTACGGAGGCGTCCAGTGAGGCCACCGGCTCGTCGGCGATCAGCACCTTCGGGTCGAGGGCCAGCGCGCCCGCGATCACCACGCGCTGCCGCTGCCCGCCGGACAGCTCGTGCGGGTGGCGCAGGAAGAACCGGTCGGGCGGCCGGAGCCCGGCGTGCGACAGGGCCTTGGCCACCACCTCCCGCTCGTCGGCCAGGCCGTGGATGCGGGGGCCCTCGGCGACGGCCTCGTACACGGTGTGGCGGGGGTTGAGCGAGCCCATCGGGTCCTGCAGGACGAGCTGGACCTGCCTGCGGTACGCCTTGAGCGCCCGCGCCCGGTAGTCGAGCGCGGCCCCGTCGAAGCGGACCTCGCCGGCGGTGGGGCGTTCGAGGCCGAGCAGGGTGCGGGCGAGCGTGGTCTTGCCGCAGCCCGACTCGCCGACCAGCGCGACGATCTCGCCCTTGCCGATGGCCAGGTTGACGCCGTCCACGGCGCGCGCCCTGCGGCCCCGCGAGCTGAACTCCACGCGCAGGTCGCGGGCCTCCAGCAGGGTGGGCCGCGAGGTCTCGACCGCCTCGGCGGGCGTCTGCGTCTCGGTCATGAGGCATCCTCCTTCGCCCGTACGTGCACGCAGGCCGCGACGCGGCCGGGACCGGCCGGCCAGAGCTCCACGTCGGTGCTCGCGCACTCCGGCAGCGCCGCCGGGCAGCGCGGGTGGAAGGCGCAGCCGGTCGGGAGCTGCATGGGGTCGGGCGGGTCGCCGCCGAGCCCCTTCGGCGCCATGCGCGAGGCGGGGTCGCCCACGGTCGGGAATGCTGCCGCCAGCGCCTTGGCGTAGGGGTGGCGCGGGTCGTGGAAGACCTGCGCGGACGGGCCGTGCTCGACGACGCGGCCGGCGTACATGACCGCGAGCTGGTCGCAGACGTCGGCGAGCACCGACAGGTCGTGCGAGATCATGATCAGCGAGATGCCGTGCTCGGCGACCAGCTCCTTGATCAGCGTCAGGACCTGCGCCTGGACCATCACGTCGAGCGCGGTGGTCGGCTCGTCGGCGATGATCAGCCGCGGCGAGCAGGCCAGCGCCATCGCGATCATCACGCGCTGCCGCTGCCCGCCCGACAGCTCGTGCGGGTAGCTGCGCGCCCGCCAGGCCGGCAGGCCGACCTGTTCGAGCAGTTCGGTCACCCGCTTGCGGGCGCCCTCGGGCTTGGCCAGGCCGTGGACGAGCAGCGGCTCGGCGATCTGGTCGCCGATCCTGCGCACGGGGTTGAGCCCGTGCTGCGCGCCCTGGAAGACGATCGACGCCTCCGCCCAGCGCACGGCCCGCAGGCGTCCCCACTTCATGGCGGCGATGTCCTCGCCGCCGAGGAGGATCCGGCCGTCGACGCGCGCGTCCCCGGGCAGGAGCCTGAGCAGCGCCATGGCCAGCGTCGACTTGCCGGATCCCGACTCGCCGGCGACTCCGAGCGCCGCTCCGGAGTCGAGGGTCAGCGACACGCCGCGCACCGCGGGCACCTCGCCCGCGGCGATACGGTACGTCACCGACACGTCATCGAGTTCGAGGAGACTCACGCCTTCCTCCTGAGCTGGGGGTTGAGCACGGCCTCCAGCGCCCGCCCCATGAGGGTGAACGCCATGACGACGATGAGGATGGCCAGGCCGGGAATGATGATGTACCACCAGGCCGCGTTGGTGGCGGCGCCGAAGTCGTAGGAGGCGCGCAGCATCGTGCCCCAGGACGTCTTGTTGGCGCTCGCGCCGAGGAAGGCGAGCGTCGACTCGGTCACGATCGCGCTGGCCACCTCCAGCGTGGTGCTGGCCAGCAGCAGCGGGGCCACGTTGGGGAGCACGTGCCGGGTGGTGATGTGCCAGTGCCCCGCGCCGAGCGCCTTTGAGCGCTCGATGTAGGGGCGGGCCTCGACGGCGAGCGTCTGGGCGCGGATCAGGCGGGCGGTCGAGGGCCAGGTCGTGACCGCGATCGCGGTGACGATCGTCATCGTGCTGCCGCCCAGGATCGCCGCCAGCACCAGTGCCGTCACCAGCGACGGCAGCACCAGGAACCAGTCGGTGACCCGCATGAGCGCGCCGCCGACCCAGCCGCGGAAGTGCCCGGCCGCGACGCCGACGACCAGGCCGATGACCACGCTGAGCAGCGCGGCGAGGAAGCCGATGAGCAGCGACGTGCGCGAGCCCCACCACACCATGAGCAGGATCGAGCGGCCCGACTCGTCGGTGCCGAACGGCTCGGCGAGGCTGGGCGGCGCGAACTTCTGACCGGTGCCCTCGACGACGCTGGTCACGTTCTCGCTGATGAACAGCGGGGCGGTGAGCGCGAGCAGCACGGCGACCAGCAGGATGACCGCGCCGGCGAGCCCGGCCCGGTGGGTGCGGAAGTCGGCCCAGAAGCGGCTCAGCGCGAGGCGGCGCCGCGTGGCGGCGAGGCTCGTCATGCCGACCTCACTCTCGGGTCGAGGATGTGGTAGACCACGTCGGCCAGCGTGTTCATGAGGATCACGGCGACCGTGATCAGCAGGAACGTGCCCTGCATGAGCGTGAAGTCCGGCACCCGCACCGCCTCGTAGAACAGCTGCCCGAGGCCGGGCCAGGTGAAGATGGTCTCTACGGTGACCGCGCCGCCCACGACGAACCCGATCCGCATGAACACCAGCGTCACGGTCGGCAGCAGCGCGTTGGGCACGGCGTGCCGCCGCCGTACGTCGTCGTCGCGCAGCCCCTTGGCCCGCGCCACGGTGACGTAGTCCTGCCCGACCTCCTCCAGCAGCGACGAGCGCATGACGAGCAGGTACTGGGCGTAGACGACGGCGACCAGCGTCAGGCAGGGCAGCACCATGTGCGAGGCGACGTCCAGCACGTACGCGAACCCGTCGGGCGCGTCCACGCTCTCGATGCCGCGGAACGGGAACAGCCCGGGGATCGGCCCGATGCCGACGCCGAACACCATCATGAGCAGCAGCCCGAGCCAGAAGGTCGGCACCGACCAGAGCACCAGCGACACGCCGGTGGAGAAGCGGTCGAAGCTGCTGCCGTGCCGCCAGCCGGCGCGGGTGCCCTGCCAGATGCCGAGGCTGACCGCGATGACCAGCCCGGTGCCGGCGAGCAGCAGCGTCGGGCCGATGCGCTCGCCGATGAGGTCGAGCACCGGCCGCTTGTACTCGTAGGAGGTGCCGAGGTCGAGCCGGAGGGTCTTGCCGACGAAGTCGAAGAACTGGTCGATCAGCGGCTTGTCCAGGCCCAGCCGGCGACGTTCCAGGTCGAGCTGCGCGGGGGTCATGTTGCGGCCCTGCGCGAGGTTGCGTACGGGATCACCGGGAAGCATGCGGAAGAGGAAGAACGTCCCGACGATCACCATGGCGATGCTGAACAGCGCCCCGCCTGCCTTGGACGCCGCGTAACGCAGCGTGCCACGGCGGGCGGGGCGGTCGTCCGCGGGGCCCGCCGCCTGGACGGCGGGCTCCGTTGACTCGAGCGGTGTGGTCATTCGCGCTCGTCTGCGGTGCTCTTGCGCCGCCTGGTCAGGAAGAAGGCACCGAGGCCGAGGACCACCACGACGCCGACGATCCCGGCGATGAGCCCGGTGTTCGAGCCGCTCTCGCCGCTCGCGCCGGCCGCGGCCGCGGCCTTGACGTCCACGGTGTAGAACGGCCAGTAGCCGCTGCCGCCGTAGAGCAGGCCCTTGTCCTCGGGGATCGGGGTGATGCTGGTGACCCGGTCCTTGCGGTAGCCCTCAAGGTCGTTGGTGTAGTAGATGGCGATGATCGGCGCCTGGGTGTAGAGCCGCTCCTGCATCTGCTTGATCAGCTCGACGCGCTTGGGCCGGTCCAGCTCCTTGAGCTGGTCCTGGTAGAGCTTCTCGAAGGTGTCGTCGCAGAAGAACGACTCGGTGCCGCCGCCCTCGCCGTTCGGAGCGGGCCGCCGGCTGCACAGGTGCGTGGCCAGGACCTCCTCCGGGTCGGGGTTGACGGACCAGCCGCTGATCGCGATGTCGAAGTTGCCGGTGGTGCCGGTCTCCTCGGTGAACTTGCTGGAGTCCAGCTTGACCGTGGTGACCGTGATGCCGACCTCCTTGAGGAAGGCGGTCATGTACTCGGCGAGCTTGTCCTCGACCGGCGTGTCGGTGTGGATGGTGAAGCGGAACTCCAGCTTGCGCTTGCCGTCGGGCATCGTGCGGACGCCGTCGGAGCCCTTCTTGTAGCCCGCGTCGTCGAGGATCTGGTTGGCCTTGGCGGGGTCGTAGGTGACCTTCTCCTCGCCGGTGGCCTCCCAGAACCAGTCCTTGTACATCGGCGGCACGATCGAGCCGTCGGCGGGCTTGGCCAGGCCGTTCTGGACCTCGTCGACCAGCTTCTGCTTGTCGATGGCGTAGTGCACGGCCTGGCGGACCTTGACGTCCTTCAGCGCCGGGTGACCGTCGCCGACGGCCTTGTCGTCGGTCGTGGTGGCGCCGTGGTTGACCTGCAGGTACGCCGCGCGCCGGCCCTGGGTGTTCCAGGCCTCGATGTTCGGGTCGTTCTGGATGGCCTCGAACTCCTGCGGAGTCATCCGGCCGAGC
Source organism: Nonomuraea sp. LP-02 (assembly GCF_036289125.1). Lineage (NCBI taxonomy): Bacteria > Bacillati > Actinomycetota > Actinomycetes > Streptosporangiales > Streptosporangiaceae > Nonomuraea > Nonomuraea sp. LP-02. The sequence continues at coordinate 5,769,635 of NZ_JAXCLK010000001.1, forward strand.
AGGTCGATGTCACCCTTCTTCAGGCCGGCGACGGCGGCCTGCGGGTTGTCGTAGAAGATGACCTGGAGCTCGTCGATCTTGGGCTTGCCCCGCCAGTAGTTGGGGTTGGCCTGCAGCTTGACGTACTGGTCCTTCTTGTGCTCGACCGCGATGTACGGCCCGCTGCTCACCGTGGGGTACTTCTCGGCGTCGTAGTTGGCCATGTCGGTGACCGACTCCCAAGCGTGCTTGGGCATGATCGGGACCGGGTTCTCCAGCATGGACGCCTGCGGCGCCTTCAGCTTGATGACGAGGTCCTGGCCGTTGGCCGTGACGGTCTCGAAGTTCTCCACCGCGGGGCCGTTCGCCGTCTTGGCGGCCTCGTCGGTCATCATCTTGTTGAACGTCCAGGCGGCGTCCTCAGCCGTGATCGGCTGGCCGTCGGACCACTTCGCCTGGCGGATCTTGAACGTCCAGGTGAGCCCGTCCTCCGACGTCGTCCACGACTCGGCGAGGTCGGGGCTGGGCGCGAGGGTCTTCGAGTCGGGCACCGTCAGGAAGCCGTACATCCAGCGGTGGATGGAGGTCGAGACCAGGCGGACCGCGAGGAACGGGTTCATCGAGTCCATGGCCTGGGTCGCGCCGACCCTGAAGATCTTCTTCCCCGCCGCCGGTTCCTGCGCTAGGGCCGCTGTAGTGCCCTGACCTGCCACTAATACCGCCAAGCCCAGCGCTACCAGGCGCGCGAGCCATTTACTCATGAGTGCCTCACCTTCAGGCGGGGTTTTCCTGTGTATGGAAAGGCACACCATACGGAGACCGTGTGTCAACGAGACACGGAAAATTGTTTCAGCTTCGTATCCTTTGGCGGTGTAAATTTTCAGTCTTTACCGGCACTACCGTAAATCTGGTGCCCCGCCTGCTCACCGCCCTCGCCGCCGTCCTGACCGTCGCCGCAGGGCTCGGCGTGCGCCTGCTCTGGGACGGGCCGGTGCCGAAGTACGCCGGTGACGCGCTCTACACCGTACTGATCTACACGTTCGTGCTGCTCGTGGCCCCGCGGGTGCGGCCGTGGGTCGCGGCGTCGGTGTCGGCCGGGCTGAGCTGGGCGATCGAGTTCGCCCAGCTCGGGGAGATCCCTCCCCTGTTGCGGCCGCTGCTGGGCAGCACCTTCAACCCGCCCGACCTGCTCTGGTACGCGGTCGGCGCGGGCCTGGCATGGGTCGTCCACACCGTCGCCCGCGCCCGCCTGGCACGCTGAGCGGTCAGCCGCAGCCGCAGGAGCCGCCGCAGCACCCGCCGCCGCCCGCCTGGGGCAGCAGCTCGATCCGGCCGGCCAGCTCGTAGCCCGCCTCCTTGACGGCGGCCTCCACCGCGTCCGCGTCGAGCGGCGCGGCGCTCGTCACGGTCACGGCCCCGGACGCCAGGTCCACCTCCACCCCGCTCACCCCGGCCACCTTGCCGACCTCCTCGGTCACCGAGCTCACGCAGTGGCCGCAGGTCATGCCCTCGACCTGGTATGTCGTGACGGTCATGACGACTCCCTCCTCACAGTGACGTTCCCCGGGCACTATACCCCCCTAGGGTAAAGACGCATACATCCGACACGGCCGGATAGAGGGGAGAAAACCGCTGATTCATAGGAGAGTTCACATGATGAACGGCAAGACCATCGCCTTTCTCGTCGCGCCCGAGGGCGTGGAGCAGGTGGAGCTCACCGAACCATGGAAGGCGGTCAAGCAGGCGGGCGGCACGCCCAAGCTGATCTCCACCGACTCCGGGCAGATCCAGGGGTTCCACCACCTGGACAAGGCCGACGAGTTCGCCGTGGACGACACGGTGGACACCGCCGACCCGGCGTCCTTCGACGGCCTCGTGCTGCCCGGAGGCGTCGCCAACCCGGACTTCCTGCGCATGCAGCCCACCGCCGTACGGTTCGTCCACGCGTTCTTCGACGCCGGCAAGCCGGTCGCGGCCATCTGCCACGCGCCCTGGACGCTGATCGAGGCGGACGTGGTGCGCGGGCGCACGATGACCTCGTGGCCCAGCCTTCAGACCGATCTCCGCAACGCCGGCGCCACCTGGGTGGACCAGGAGGTCGTGGTGGACACCGAGGGCCCGAACACCCTCGTCACCAGCCGCAAGCCGGACGACCTGAAGGCGTTCTGCCAGGCGGCGACCGACGCGTTCGGCGAGTGACCCGCATCAGGCGGCCGGCGACCTCCAGGAGGTCGCCGGCCGTCGGCGTTCGGTCCTGACGAGATCGAAACCCGCCTGTAACGCCTTGTCCCACGGCAGGAAATGGTCTAGACGTAGACCATACAGAGCGTCCTCCGCGCCCCCCAGGGAGACCTCATGTCCGTTGACGAGGATTCCAGGCGACTCGCCGAGCTCGGCTACAAGCAAGAGCTGGCCCGCACCTGGAGCGGATTCTCGAACTTCGCCATCTCCTTCTCCATCATCTCGATCCTCGCCGGCTGCTTCACGACCTTCGGACAGGCCTGGAACAACGGCGGCCCCATCGCCATCTCATGGGGCTGGCCGGTGATCTCGCTGTTCATCCTCATCATCGGGTTCTGCATGGCCGAGCTGGTCTCGGCCTACCCGACGGCCGGCGGCATCTACTGGTGGGCCGCCAAGATGGGCAAGCCGATCCACGGCTGGTTCACCGGCTGGCTCAACCTCATCGGGCTCATCGCCGTCACCGCGTCGGTCGACTACGGCTGCGCCACGTTCCTCAACATCGTCCTCTCCCGCCTGACCGGCGGCGCGTGGGAGGGCACGCTCACGCAGACGTTCCTGCTGTTCGTGATCGTGCTCGCCCTGCACGCCCTGATCAACATCTTCAGCCACCGGCTCATCTCGCTGCTGCAGAACGTCTCCGTCTGGTGGCACGTCGCCGGCGCCGTGATCGTCGTCGCGATCCTGGTCTTCGCCCCGTCCGACCACCAGTCGCTCGGCTTCGTCTTCGGCGGCACCAACAACAACTCCGGCTTCGGCGACGGCTCCGACGGCCTGCCCTTCTGGCTGTACGTGCTGCCGCTCGGCTTCCTGCTCACCCAGTACACGATCACCGGGTTCGACGCCTGCGCCCACGTCTCCGAGGAGACCCACGGCGCGGCCAGGACCGCGGCCCGCGGCCTGTGGCAGTCGATCTTCTACTCGGCGATCGGCGGCTGGATCCTGCTGCTGGCGTTCCTGTTCGCCGCCACGAACGTGGACGAGCTCAACAAGCAGGGCGGATTCGTCGGCGCCATCTTCGAGACCGCGCTGTCCTCGCCGCTCGCCACGGTGGTCTTCGCCATCTCCACCATCGGCCAGTTCTTCTGCGGCATGAGCTGCGTGACCTCGATGTCGCGGATGACGTACGCCTTCTCGCGGGACGGCGCGGTGCCCGGCTGGCGGCTGTGGTCGAAGGTGGACCGCAACCGCACGCCCGTCAACGCCATCATCGCCGGCTGCGTGGTGGCCGCCCTGATCACCCTGCCCGCGCTCTACGCCCCCGCCGGGCTGACCACCCCGGTCGCGTTCTACGCCGTCGTGTCGATCGCGGTCATCGGCCTCTACCTGGCCTTCCTCATCCCGATCTGGCTCCGCCTGCGCATGGGCGACGCCTTCCAGCCGGGACCGTGGACCCTCGGACGCAAGTACAAGGCGCTGTGCTGGATCGCCTGCGTCGAGATCGTGATCGTCTCGATCTACTTCATCATGCCGTTCAGCCCGGCCGGCGTGCCGGCCAGCGACGACTTCACCTGGACGTCGGTGAACTACGCGCCCATCGCGGTGGGCGTCGTGCTCATCCTCATCGCGCTGTGGTGGACCCTGTCGGCCCGCCACTGGTTCACCGGCCCGCGCCGGACCGTCGACGAGGAGACCGAGACCGTCTGATCGTCCTCCGGGGGCCTGCCGGCCGGGGCGGGCAGGCCCTCAGCCGGGCCCTCAGGTGGGCACTCAGTCGGACGCCTCGAACGCCTCGGCGACGACCTTGCGGACCTCGTCCATCGAGGCCGTGCCGAGCTCGCGCTGGAGCGAGGTCATGTCGACGTCCGGCATGCCGCAGGCGACCGCCCAGTTCCACGGCGTGAGGTCGCCGTCGACGTTGAGCGCGAAACCGTGGCTGGTGACGCCGCGGCTCTGCCGCATGCCGATGGAGATGATCTTGCGGCCGGTCTCGCAGGTCCACACGCCGGTCAGCAGCTCGGAGCCGGGCGGGGTGTCGCGGCGCTCGGCCGGCAGCCCGAGCTTGCCCAGCGCCTCCACCAGGCGCAGCTCCACCTCGCGGACGTAGTCGACGATGCCCTCGTCCTCGGCGAGCTTGACGACGAGGTAGCCGACGAGCTGCCCGGGGCCGTGGTAGGTGAGCTGCCCGCCGCGGCCGGTCTCGGCGACTGGGATGCCGTGCGAGGGGTCGGGCAGGTGGGCGGCCGGGGTGCGGCGGCCGACGGTGTAGACGGACGGATGGCTGAGCAGCCAGAGCGTGTCGGGGCGTTCGTCCCGCTGGCGCTGCCCGACGAGGTCGGTCATGCGTTCCATCGCGGGGTCGTAGTCGACGAGATCGTCCTGGAGGAGTGTCAACGGCCTTGCCCTCATGGTTCGAGGATATGCCGCCACCGGAACGCGGCGGACGCCAGGGACGCCTGCCAGAATGCCCGGCATGCCGACCTTCGCCGCTCATGACGGCACCACGCTCGCCTACCACGTCCACGGCTCCAAGGGCCGGCCGCTCGTCTGCCTGCCGGGCGGGCCGCAGGCGTCGGCGTACCTGGGCGACCTCGGCGGGCTGTCCGCGCACCGGCGGGTGATCACCCTGGACCTGCGCGGCACCGGCGACTCGGCGACGCCGGCCGACGCCGCGACGTACCGGTGCGACCGGCAGGCCGAGGACGTGGAGGCCCTGCGCGCGCACCTCGGCGAGGACCGTCTCGACCTCCTCGGCCACTGCGGGGGCGCGAACCTCGCCGTCCGGTACGCCGCCCGCCACCCCGCCAGGATCGCCCGCCTCGTCCTGATCACCCCCAGCACCCGGGCGGTCGGCGTCGACATCGCCGGGGAGACGCGGCGCGAGGTCGCCCGCACGCGCGCCGCCGAGCCCTGGTTCGCCGAGGCGTACGCGGCCCTGGAGCGGATCACGGCGGGCGAGGGCCGGCCCGGCGACGGCTCACTCATCGCCCCCTTCACCTACGGACGCTGGGACGCGCCCGCGCGGGCCCACCACGCCGACGGGGAGCGGCGGCTGAGCCGGGAGGCGGCGGCCGGGTTCGGCGCCGAGGGCGCCTTCGACCCGGCGGCCACGCGCGCCGCGCTCAAGGCGCTCGACGCCCCGGTGTTCGTGCTGGCCGGCGAGGTGGACGTGGCCGGCCCGCCTCCGGCCATGGGCGAGGTCGCCGGCCTGTTCCCCCGTGCCGAGCTCGCGGTGCAGCCAGGAGCGGGCCACTTCCCGTGGCTCGACGACCCCGTGTGGTTCGCCGGGACCCTGCGGAACTGGCTGGATCAGACGGCGCTTGATCAGACGGTGCGGTAGCCCTTGGGCTCCTCCGGGACGAGGATCCACATGGCGACGTAGACGACCCACAGCGGTCCGGGGATGAGGGAGAGGAGCAGCCAGAGGATCCGGACCAGCGTGGGGGGCATGCCCGTCTTGTCGGCGATGCCGCCGCAGACACCGGCGAGGATTCTGTGCTCTCGGGAGCGGTACATGGTGTTCCTTCCGTTTCTCTCGACCTACTGGGCCAACGGACGGGGCCGCGCTCAGGACTCCCGTCAGGAACCCTGAGAAAACCCTGTAAGGGTCAGCCACTCCAATGCAGTGCCCAGATGACCGCTGGTCAGTCCGTGTGCCGGATCCACGTGCACGAGCAGGAAATCGCCGACACCCTGATGGACCCTGAGATACTCCTCGTCCTCGGCCCACACCTGATCGTCGAACCAGACGAACGGCCGCCGCCCCGCGTACGCCGCCACCGCCGGGGTCTTGAACATCTCGCCGTGCCCGCTCACCGGCGTGGTGAGGGCGTTCACCGCGACGACGGGCAGCGAGGGCAGGCCGATGCGCGGGGCGATCCAGTCGTTGGCGTGCTCCTCCCAGGTCGTCGCCCACGCCAGCTCCGCCCCGGTGGCCTCGGCGAGGTCGAGCAACTGGCGGCCGTGCCGGGGGTCGAGGCGCACGACGTACGTCTCGCCGTCGACGACGCAGCGGTAACGCCGGTAGCCCGGGGGCCGGCGGCCGATCGGGTTGAGCACGCCGTCCACGTCGAGCAGCAGCAGCGGTCTCACTCGACGGCTCCGGCCGGCTGCCGCCGGTATTCCTGGGGGCTCACGCCGCGTACCCGCTTGAAGGCCGCGCTCAGCGCGAACGGGCTGCCGTAGCCGACCTTGCGGGCCACCGCCCCGATCGTGGCGTCGGGCTCGCGCAGCAGATCGGCGGCGAGCGCCAGCCGCCAGCCGGTGAGGAAGGCCATCGGCGGCTCCCCCACCAGGTCGGTGAACCGCCGGGCGAGCGCCGCCCGCGAGACGCCGACCTCGGCGGCCAGCGCGGCGACCGTCCACGGGTGGGCGGGATTGTGGTGCAGCATGCGCAGGGCCTTGCCCACGACGGGGTCGCCCATCGCGCGGTACCACGCGGGGGCCTCGTGGGCGGCGAAGTGCGCCCGCAGCACGGCGATGAGCAGCAGGTCGAGCAGCCGGTCCAGCACGGCCTCCTGGCCCGGCTCGTCCTTGTCGATCTCCGCGCCGAGCAGGCCGATGACCGGGCCGCCCGGCCGCACGACGAGCGGCGGCAGCGCCTCCAGCAGCCGCCTGCTGACCTCGCCCTCCATCGTGTACGTGCCGGTCAGCATCACGGTCCCGCCGTCGGCGGCGTTGCCCCATGTCCGCACCCCCAGGTCCATGGCCTGGTGGAGGGCGCTGCCGTCGAGCGTGGTGCAGCGCTGGCCGGGGTGGATGACGATCTGCGGCGCGGTGCCGGGCCGGTCGGCCACCACGTACGGCTCCGGCCCCCGGTTGATCGCCACCTCGCCCGGACCGAGGCGTACCGGCTCGGCGCCGTCGAGCAGCACCCACGCCTCGCCGCGCACCAGCGCGGTCACCGACAGCGGGGCCTCGTCCTGCACCAGGATCGACCACGGCGGGTCGAGGACGCAGCGCAGCAGGAAGGCGCCACGGGCCCGCGGGCCGTCCAGTAGCGCCGCGAGCTGATCCATGAGTGAGACGATCGCATATGCCTTCGCGCTTCTCAACCATGGAGAGTCTTACGGGCTGGGGGGCTTACTGGATCCATGACGATTCTGGTTCTGGGCGGCACGGGCAAGACCGGCCGCCGCGTCGCCGACCGGCTCACTGCCCGCGGGCTGAGCGTGCGCGTCGGCTCCCGCTCCGCCACGCCGTCCTTCGCCTGGGAGGACCGCTCGACCTGGCCCGCCGCGCTGGAGGGCGTGACGGCGGCGTACGTCTCCTACTATCCCGACCTGGCCTTCCCCGGCGCGTACGACGACGTGAGGGCGTTCACCGAGCTGGCCGTGCGCTCCGGGGTGCGCCGGCTGGTGCTGCTGTCGGGCCGGGGCGAGCCGGAGGCGCGGGCGAGCGAGCGCACCGTTCAGGAGTCAGGCACGGAGTGGACGATCGTGCGTTGCAGCTGGTTCATGCAGAATTTCAGCGAGGGCTTCATCCTGGAGCCGGTGCGCGCCGGCGTCATCGCGCTGCCGGCCGCGGACGTGCCGGAGCCGTTCGTGGACGTCGACGACATCGCCGACGTGGCCGCGGCCGCGCTCGCCGGGGACGGCGGCCACGCGGGCCAGGTGTACGAGCTGACCGGGCCGCGGCTGCTGACGTTCGCCCAGGCCGCCGAGGAGCTGGCGGCGGCCGTCGGCCGACCGGTCGTCTTCGCCCGGGTGACGCCCGAGGAGTATGTGGCCGGGGCGGTCGCCCACGGCGTGCCACGAGAGGAGGCGGAAGGGTTGTCGGCGCTGTTCACCGGCATCCTTGACGGCCGCAACGCGAGCGTAGCCGACGGCGTGCCGCGGGCCCTCGGCCGGCCGGCCCGCGATTTCGCCGACTTCGCCCGCGCCAACGCCCACCGGTTCCGCTAGCCTCGCCTTCGTCAATCAGCAAGTCCTGGAAGGGTGTCCACGTGATCGGCTGGCTGGAAGCGGTGATCTTGGGGTTGATCCAGGGGCTCACGGAGTTCCTGCCGATCTCCTCCAGCGCCCACATCCGCGTGGTTCCCGCCCTCGTCGGGTGGCCCGATCCTGGCGCGGCGTTCACCGCGGTCATCCAGCTCGGCACCGAGGCCGCGGTGCTCATCTACTTCCGCAAGGAGATCTGGGAGATCATCTCCACCTGGACCAGATCCCTGTTCGACAAGGAGCTGCGCGGCCACTGGGCGGCCCGCATGGGCTGGTACGTCATCGCCGGCACGCTGCCCATCGGCATCCTCGGCCTGCTGCTGAAGGACCAGATCGGGACGGTCTTCCGCGACCTGCGGCTGGTCGGCACGACGCTGATCGTCTTCGCGCTCATCCTGTGGTTCGCCGACCACACCGCCCGCAACAAGCTGACGCTGGAGCGCCATCTCAGCTTCACCCACGCCATCGTCTACGGCTTCGCCCAGGCGCTGGCGCTGATCCCCGGCGTGTCCCGCTCGGGCGGCACCGTCACCGCCGGCCTGCTGCTCGACTACCGCCGCGAGGACGCCGCCAAATACTCGTTCCTGCTGGCCATCCCGGCCGTGCTGGCGTCAGGGCTGTTCGAGCTGAAGGACATCGGCGAAGGGCCGGCCCCCGACTGGGGGCCGACCATCCTCGCCACCGTCATCTCGTTCGCCGTCGGCTACGCGGCGGTGGCCTGGTTCCTGCGGTACATCAGCACGCACAAGTTCACCGGTTTCGTGGTCTACCGGATCCTCCTGGGGCTCTTCATCCTCTTCGCGGTCAGCATGGGCTGGCTCGACCCTCAGGCGGGCGCACCCTCGGCCACGGGCACCGGCGCCGGATAGTACGCGGCCCAGGCCGCGTCCCCCATCCGCAGCACCTTCACGCCCACCCAGGCGAGCGCCGCGGCGGGCGCGACCCAGAACGGCACCGTGAGCGGGCCGTAGTCGACGGCGAACGAGCCGACGTAGCCGACGCCGACGACCAGCGGCACCCACCAGTGCACGGCGCCGGCCCGCCAGACCGCGAGCAGCACCACCGGCAGGCCGAGGAGGCCGAAGAACATCCACGGCAGCTGGAAGCCGAAGATGACGCCGGGCAGGTTCAGCATCTCGTCGAGGATCTTCTGCGCCTGCTCAGGGGAGTTGTGCTGCCCGAGATACCACTCGACGGGGTCGATCATCAGCAGCGCCGACAGCGCGAGGTAGCCGAGGATCGTCAGGCCGCCGCTGACGTGCCCGAGCACGCTGGCCCTGCGCCGGGTGAAGTGCACGAGCCCGAGCACGGCGACGGCCATGAGCATCCACGACCAGTGGTAGAGGGCGGACTGGACCTGCGCGAGCGCGGGGTTGTCGCCGAAGCTGACCGCCTCGCGGTCGTCGCCCCAGGTTCCCGGGTCGACGACGACGGCGACGGCCTGGAGCAGCGGGGCCACGATCAGCAGGACGCCTGCCGTGACGCGGCGGAAGGTCACCTGGTTCTTCAACATGCCGCGAACGGTAGGCGTCGCTTCCGCGAGCGGTCGTCCATCTGCCGGACGATCCGCCGTCCGCTGCCGGAGGGAGAAGATCGCCCGGCGGGTCAGGCGACCGGCACCGGCGTCCGCGCCGGCCGGTACGTGGCCAGCGTGACGACCAGCGCCGTCAGCCCGAACGCGGTGGCGACCACCGTCACGCCGGCCCTGCCGTACCAGTCGAGTGCCGCGCCGCCCGCCAGCCCCGCCACGAACAGCCCGAGGTACTGCGCGGACGACAGCAGCCCGAGCCCGATCGGCACGTTGCCGGGCACCGCCGCCACGGTCCTGAACTGCTGCGCGGGGGCCACCAGCCAGCCGAGCGCGCCCCACAGGAACGCCCACGCCAGCGCGACGGGCAGGGCCAGGTTGGCGACCGGGATGAGGGCCAGGAAGACGGTGGACGCGGCCAGGCCGATGATGATCATCCGGCGGGGGCCGTACCGGTCGGTGAGCCGGCCGCCGAGCTGGTTGCCGGCGACGCCGCCGAGCCCCCACGCCCAGAGCACGGCCGTCAGCGGCAGGTCGAACAGCGACCCGATGTAGGTGTAGGCGGTGAACCCGGCCGCGAACATCAGCAGCTGCGTCGCCAGCACCGCCAGCACCGGCCGTTCGGCCAGCGGCGCGAAGCGCTCGCGCAGCCGCCCGGACGCGGGCATCCTGACCTCGGGCACCACGGCGGCCACCCAGGCCAGCCCCACCACGCCGAGCCCGGTCACCATCCAGAGCGTGGCCCGCCAGCCGGCCTCGCCGCCCAGCCAGGTGCCGAGCGGCACGCCGATCGCCGAGGACACGCTCAGCCCGCCCATCACCAGCGCCAGCGCCCGCCCGCGCCGCTCGGGCGCGCTCAGCGCGTTGGCCACGCCGGACGCGGTCGGGGTGAACATGGCCGCGCCCGCCGCCGCGAGCACCCGCGTGGCCAGCACCAGCGGGTACGTCGGCGCGAGCGCGGTCAGCACGTTCCCCGCCACGAAGACGGCCATGGCGAGCAGCAGCAGCCTTTTGCGCGGCAGGCGTGCCGTCAGCGCGGCCAGCAGGGGTGAGAGCACCGCGTACGCCAGCGCGAACACCGTCATGAGCTGCCCCGCGGCCGAGCGCGAGACGCCGAGGTCGGCCGAGATGGGCGGAAGCAGCCCGGCGGTGACGAACATGCCGGTGCCGAGGGCGAAGTTCCCGACGGCCAGGGGGTAGAGCCGCGCGCTCAATGAAGCCTCCAAACAGTTGGACGCTCATCAAACTGACGTACAGTTGGATTGTTGTCAAACCATTGGACGAAGGTAGGGTTCCAGTCATGCGCCTGCTGCCTCACCCCGCCACCGAGAACATCGAGCTCACCGAGGTTCTGCGGGCGTTGTCCGACCCCGTCCGGCTGGAGATCGTCGCCCGGCTCGCGGTGGCGGGCGAGATGACCTGCACCGTGGCCGGCGACGACCTCGGCGTCCACAAGTCCACGGCCTCGCACCACTACCGCATGCTGCGCGAGGCTGGCGTGGTGCTCACCAAGCAGGTGGGCAGGCTGAAGTACATGAGCCTGCGCCGCGACGACCTCGACCGCCGCTTCCCCGGCCTGCTCGACTCGGTGCTCGGCTCCGTGCTGGGCGTGCCCCGCCCGTGACCGCCGGCACGCTGCCCATCCGGCATGCCCTTCCCGGCCTGCTGAGCGCGCTCGACCGGCCCGGCACGGCCGTGCTGACCGCGCCGCCGGGCACCGGCAAGACAACCGTGGTCCCGCTCGCCCTGGCCGAGGCCGGGATGCGGGTGCTGGTGGCCGAGCCGCGCCGGCTCGCGGTGCGCGCCGCCGCCCGGCGCATGGGCGTCAGCTACACCATCCGCGGCGAGCGCCACGCCGGGGCCAACCCGATGGTCGAGGTGGTCACCACCGGCGTGCTGCTCCAGCGCCTCCAGCGGGACCAGGAGCTGGCCGGGATCGACGCCGTCATCCTGGACGAATGCCACGAGCGGCATCTGGACGCCGACGCCGCGCTCGCGTTCCTGCTCGACGTGCGCGCCACGCTCCGCCCCGACCTGCGGCTCGTCGCGGCCTCGGCCACCGCCGACGCCGGGCGCTGGTCCGGCCTGCTCGGCGGCCCCGTGGTGGCGGCGAGCGGCGTGGCACACCCGGTCGAGACCGTCTGGACGCCGCCGCCGCGCCCGGTCGCGCCGCCGCACGGCCTGCGCGTCGATCCGGCCCTGCTCGCGCACGTCGCCGCCGTGGTGAGGCGCGCGCTCGCCGAGCGCGAGGGCGACGTGCTGTGCTTCCTGCCGGGCGTCGGCGAGATCGCCAGGGTGGCCGGGCTGCTCGCGGGCCTGGACGTGGACGTGCTCCAGGTGCACGGCCAGGCGCCCGCCCACGTGCAGGACGCCGTACTCGCCGCCGGCGCGGCCCGCCGCGTGGTGCTCGCCACGTCCGTGGCTGAGTCGAGCCTGACCGTCCCCGGGGTGCGGGTGGTCGTGGACTCGGGGCTGGCGCGGGAGCCGCGCACCGACCACGCGCGCGGGCTCGGCTCGCTGACCACCGTACGGGTGTCGAAGGCGGCGGCCGGGCAGCGCGCCGGCCGGGCGGGCCGCGAGGCGCCCGGAGCGGTCTACCGCTGCTGGACGGAGGCCGAGCACGAGCGGCTGACCGAGCAGCCGCGGCCGGAGATCGCGCTCGCCGACCTGACCGGCTTCGCGCTCCAGGCGGCCTGCTGGGGCGATCCGGACGCGAGCGGCCTCGCGCTGCTCGACCCGCCGCCCCCGGCCGCCATGTCGGCCGCAGCCCGCACGCTCGCCGCCCTCGGCGCGCTGGACGCCGCCGGCAAGGTCACCGAGCGGGGGCGGCGGATGGCGCTCGCGGGCGTCCACCCGCGGCTGGCCCGCGCGCTGCTCGACGGCGGGCCGCGCGCCGCCGAGGTGGTGGCGCTGCTCTCCGAGCAGCTGCCGAGGGACGCCGGTGACGATCTCGTGGAGGTCTGGCGAATGGCGCGGCGCGGCGGCGCCGGCTTCGCCGCCCGCTGGCGCCAGGAGACCCGCCGCCTCCGCCGCACCGCCTCCCCCGGCACCTCCGACGACGCCACCGATTCCAACGCCTCGGATGACGCGGTGGCCGGGCTGGTCGTGGCGCTGGCGTTCCCCGAGCGGGTGGCGCGCCGGCGCGGCGGCGGCTACCTCATGGCCTCCGGCACCCAGGCCCTGCTCCCCGACGGCTCCCGACTCCAGAGCGCGCCGTGGCTGGCCGTCGCGGTGGCCGACCGCCCCACGGGCGCGGCCTCGGCGCGGGTCCGCCAGGCGGTGGCCATCGACGAGGAGATCGCCAGGCTCGCCCATCCGGTCACGTACGAGGACGAGGTCGAGTGGCGGGTGCCGCCCGGCGGGCGGCGCGGCGACGTCGTGGCCCGCACCGTCGAGCGCCTGGGCGCGATCGAGCTGTCCGCCGCCCCGATCGAGGGCGCCGACGTCCGCCCCGCCCTCCTGCACGGCCTGCGTACGGAGGACGTGCTGACCTGGACCAGGCAGGCGAAGGAGCTGCGCGACCGGCTGGCCTTCTGCCACCGGGCGCTCGGCGACCCCTGGCCGCCCGTGGACGACCTCGTGGCCCTGGCCGACCGGTGGCTGGAGCCCGAGTTGTCGCGCGCCCGCCGCCGCGCCGACCTGGAGCGGATCGACGTGGCCCAGGCCCTGCGCCGGCTGGTCCCGTGGAGCGAGCGCCTGGACGTGGCCGCGCCCGAGCGCGTCGAGGTCCCGAGCGGGTCGCACGTGCGCGTCGACTACTCGGGCGGGCAGCCGGTGCTGGCGGTGAAGCTGCAGGAGCTGTTCGGCCTGCGGGAGACGCCGCGGGTCTCGGGCGTGCCGGTGCTGGTGCACCTGCTGTCCCCGGCGGGCCGCCCGGTGGCGGTGACGGCCGATCTCGCCTCGTTCTGGGCGGACGGCTATCGTGCCGTACGCGCGGAGCTGCGCGGCCGCTATCCGAGGCATCCCTGGCCGGAGGACCCGCTGACCGCGCCGCCCACCCGCCGTACGAACCCCAGGAACCGCACATGACCATCGCCGAGCTGGCCGCCCGCGACAACGCCGAGTGGTGCGACACCATGTGCCGCGCCCACGGCCCAGGCGGCGCGTTCGCCGAACGGGCCTGGACCAGCGCCGTCAGGACGCCGCCCTACTATCCCGACGCGGTGACGCTCTCCCCCGCCGCGACCGCCGCCGACGTGCTCGGCGCCATCGACGCGGGCCCCGGCGCGAGCGTCAAGGACAGCTTCGCCACGCTCGACCTGCCGGGCTTCGACGTGCTGTTCGAGGCGCAGTGGATCCACCACCCCGCGCCATTGACGCGCCCGTCCCCGGTCGTGTGGGAGGAGGCCACGCCCGGCACGCTGCCCGCGTGGGAGCGGGCGTGCTTCGACGGCGAGCTGAGCGGGCTGTTCCCGGCCGCGCTGCTCGCCGAGGTGAGCGTTCTGTACGGCCGGATCGACGGCGAGCCGGTCTGCGGCTGCGTCCTCACGCCGCGCGAACGGGTCGTCGGCGTCTCCAACGTGTTCGCCACGGGCTGCGACGAGGACACCGTCTGGGCCGCCGTCGTCGCGGCGGCCGCCGGCCGTTTCCCCGGCCGCCCGCTGGTCGGCTACGAGCATGACCCGTCCGCCGCCCTGCGCCACGGCTTCCGCACCGCCGGCCCGCTGCGCGTCTGGCTGAAGGGCTAGCGCAGGTCCTCCAGCGTGGGGTTCTCGGTCACGGGGAAGGTCCGCTCGCCGACCCCGACGTCCTTGAACCCGCTGGAGGTCGCGACGCACACCACCGGCCCGTCGAACGCGCGCCCCAGCCTCCGGTACGCGGCCAGCCCCGCCGCCCCCGACAGCTCCTGCCACAGCCCGCGCCCGGCGAGGTCGCGCTGGGCCGCCCGCAGGTCGTCGTCGCTCACCCTGACCGCCTCGCCGCCGCTCTCCCGCACGGCCAGCACGCCCCGGTGGCCGCCGACCCCGCCCAGGATGCTGTACGCCGCGCTCGGCCCGGTCTCGACGATCGCGGCGGGCGCGCCGGTGTCGAGGGCGTGCGCGTGCGGGCCGCCGGCCGCGCTCTCGCAGGCGTACATGCGCGGCGTCGCCTCGCTCAGCCCGAGCAGCCGCAGCTCGGTGAAGCCCTTCCAGATCCCGAACAGCAGCTCGGCGTAGCCCGTGGGCGCGAACACCGCCGCGGGCACCGTGCCGAGCTGCAGGAACAGCTCGTAGGCGATGGTCTTGTAGCCCTCGGGCCCGAACGGGTGCCCGGTGTGGGTGACGGTCTGGTTGCTGATCGGGTGGTAGCCGAGCCGGTCCACGATCTCGCGGAGCAGCGGCCAGCGCCGTTCGACCGGCACCGACAGGACGCGGGCCCCGTACGCGCGGACGAACGCCTGCACGGCCGGCGGCGACGCGGCCGAGGCGAGCACGATCGCGGGCAGCCCGGCGCGGGCGGCGTAGGCGGCGGTCGAGGCCCCGTGGTTGCCGGAGGAGGCGACGACGACGCCGGGCGCGCCGGCGGCGACGGCGGCGCTCACCGCGACCCGGGCGAGCCGGTCCTTGTGCGACCAGGTCGGGTTGCGGGACTCGTCCTTGACGTAGACACTCCCCGGGACGCCCTCCAGCTCCACCAGCGGGGTGCCGCCCTCGCCCAGGGTGGGCGCGGCGAGCGGCGGCAGCAGCGGCGCCCAGCGCGCGAGGTCGGGGCCGGGCTCCTGGTCGAACAGGCGGCGGTCGACGCGGTCGTAGTCGTAGACGACCTCAAGGGGGTAGGCGAGCTCGCCGGTGCTGGTGGCGGGGCAGCCGCGGGTCAGGGGCGGGAACAGCGGGTAGACGGTGTCGCGGTCGCCGAGGGAGCGCTGGCCGGTGGCGAGTGAAGGGTGGATCACGTGTTCGGATCCTAACGGTTGCTATCTGGGGCCATCTCGCGCAACATCTCGCAACAAAGAGTGAAACCCTGCACACTCTAGACATGTTGTGGGCAGGCAGGTCCGCCATCGAGATCGCGACGGCCGTCCGGCAGGGAGAGGTCACCGCCGTCACCGTCGTCGAGGAACATCTGCGCGTCATCGCGGAGCGTGAGCCCGGGATCGGAGCGTTCCGGCTGGTCCGCGAGCAGGTCGTCGAGGAGGCGCAGGCCCTGCAGAAACGGCGCGACCTGGCCGAGCTGCCGCTCGCCGGGGTTCCGGTGGCCGTCAAGGACAACCTGGAGGTCGCCGGGGAGCCCACCCGGCACGGCTCGGCGGCGAGCCCGGACACGCCCGCGGCCGCGGACCACGAAACGGTCGCCCGGCTGCGGGCGGCGGGCGCGCTCGTCATCGGGCTGACCAACCTGCCGGAGCTGGGGCTGGTGGCGGTCGGCGACAGCGCGTACGGCATCGTCCGGAACCCGTGGAACCGCGAGCGCACCGCGGGCGGCTCGTCCTCCGGCGGCGCGGCCGCCGTGGCGGCCGGCATGGTGCCGCTCGCGCTCGGCAACGACGGCCTCGGCTCACTCCGCATCCCCGGCGCGGCCTGCGGCGTGCTGGCCGTCAAGCCCGGCCCCGGCCTGGTGCCCACGCCGGCGCAGGACTGGGACGGCCTGACCGAGAACGGCCCGATCGCCGCCACCGCCGCGGACCTGGCGCTCGCGCTGTCGGTGCTGGCCGCCGACCCGTCGCTGGCCGAGGCGTGGCGGTCCGGGCGGCGTACGGACCCGAGCCCGCCGATGTTGCGCTCGGTGTGGGCCGACGACGCCGAGGTGTGGCAGCCGCAACCGCCGCCCCCCGGCCCTGAGCCGTTCGACCTGCGGGTGGCCTACGCCCCTCAGCCGCTGCCGCCCGGCCTGCCGGTGGACCGGGAGTTCCAGGCGGCGGTGCGCGCGGCGGCGGAGACGTTGCGCGTGGCCGGGCACACGGTGGTCGAGCACGCCCGCAGGCTGCCCGCCTGGCTCGGCCCCGCCACCGTGGCCACCTGGCTGCGCCAGGCCGCGCTGACGGCCGAGGGCCTGGACCAGGACGGGCTGGAGCGGCGCACCAGGTCGCTGGCCCGCGCCGGCCGGGCGCTCGCCGCCGTGCGCGTGGACGGCAGCCGGGGCCGCGAGCGCTGGCGCGCCTACGGGGCCGACCAGTGGTTCGACGACGCCGACGCGCTGATCATGCCGGTGCTGGCGACCCTGCCGCCACGGGCCGAGCGGTGGGGCGAGCGCGGGCTGCTGCGCAACCTGCTGCTGAACGTACGCTTCGCCCCCGGCGCCGGGCCCTGGAACATGTGCGGCTGGCCCGCGCTCACCGTGCCCGTCGCCACGCACAGCGGCGGGCTGCCGATCGGCGTGCAGCTCGTCGCCCCGCCGGGCGGCGAGCCGCACCTGCTCGGCCTCGCCGCCCAGCTCCAGGCCGCCCACCCGCTGGTGCGCCCGCCCGGCTACGCCTGAAAGCCGCTCAGACGCCCTTGGGGTGCCAGACCGTCTTGGTCTCCAGGAACCGGGTCATGCGCCCGATGCCGGGATCGGCCGTCCAGTCCTCCGTGACCGGCCGCAGGACCCGCTTGAGGTTCTCCGCCGCCTCCTGCTCGCAGCGCAGCGCCAGGTCGGCGTCCGTCACCCCGGTGAGGTCGAGCCCGTTGACGTCCATGTGGGCCGCCAGCCAGGGCGCCAGCTCCGCCTGCTTGCCGGTGAGCAGGTTGACCACGCCGCCCGGCAGGTCGGAGGTGGCCAGCACCTCCGCCAGGGTGATCGCGGCCAGCGGCGACGGCTCGGAGGCCACCACCACGCAGGTGTTGCCGGTCACGATCACCGGCGCGACCACGGACACCAGCCCGAGCAGCGGATCGGCGGGCGCGACCACCGCGACCACGCCGGTCGGCTCGGGCGACGACAGGTTGAAGTAGGGGCCGGCGACCGCGTTGGCCGCCCCGTGCACCGAGGCGATCTTGTCGGACCAGCCCGCGTACCAGACCAGCCGGTCCACGGCCGCGTCCACGGACTCCAGGGCCGTGCGCTTGCCGCCGCCGTGTTCCTCGGCGAACTGGGCGCGCCGCCCCTCCAGCATCTCGGCGACCCGGTAGAGGATCTGCCCCCGGTTGTAGGCGGTCGCGCCGGACCAGCCGGGGAACGCCTTGCGCGCGGCCACCACGGCGTCGCGGGCGTCCTTGCGCGAGGCCAGCGAGGCGTTGGCGAGGAAGTCGCCCTTGGCCGAGGTCACGGGGTAGGACCTCCCACTCTCCGAGCGCGGGAACGCCCCTCCGATGTAGAGCTTGTAGGTCTTTCTGACGGACAACCTACTCATCGCCCCGCCCCCTCCACGTGGACTCCTGCGACATCTGGACCGGCACGAAGACCTGGCCGCACCGGCTCACGCCGCAGCGGTGGGCGTACCAGCCGGTGCGTACGGGCCGCCCGGCGCGGGCGAAGGCGTGGCCGCGCGTGGCCTGCGCCCGCCGCTTGCCGCGGCCGGCACGGCGGTGCTCACACGTCAAGGTAGGCCTCCAACCCGAGCAGACCGCCCTCACGGCCGTAGCCGGACTCCTTGTAGCCGCCGAACGGCGAGGCCGGGTCGAACTTGTTGAAGGTGTTGGCCCACACCACGCCCGCGCGCAGCCGGTCGGCCATCCACAGGATGCGCGAGCCCTTCTCGGTCCAGATGCCGGCCGACAGCCCGTACGGGGTGTTGTTGGCCTTCTCCACGGCCTCGGCCGGGGTGCGGAAGGTCAGCACGGACAGCACCGGGCCGAAGATCTCGTCCCTGGCGATCGCGTGCGACTGCGCGACCCCCGTGAAGACGGTCGGCGCGAACCAGAAGCCGCGCTCGGGCAGCTCGCACGGCGCCGACCAGCGCTCGGCCCCCTCGGCCTCGCCCAGCTCAGACAGCTCACGGATCTTGGCGAGCTGCGCGGCCGAGTTGATCGCGCCGACGTCGGTGTTCTTGTCCAGCGGGTCGCCGACGCGCAGCGTCGCCATGCGGCGCTTGAGCGCGGCCAGCAGCTCGTCGTGGACCGACTCCTGCACCAGCAGGCGCGAGCCCGCGCAGCAGACGTGGCCCTGGTTGAAGAAGATGCCGTTGACGATGCCCTCGACGGCCTGGTCGAGCGCGGCGTCCTCGAACACGATGTTCGCGGCCTTGCCGCCCAGCTCCAGCGTCAGCTTCTTGTCGGTGCCCGCGACCGTGCGGGCGATCATCCGGCCGACCTCGGTGGAGCCGGTGAAGGCGACCTTGTTGACGTCGGGGTGCGCGACGACGGCCGCGCCGGTCTCGCCCGCGCCGGTGACGATGTTGACCACGCCGGGCGGCAGGTCGGCCTGCCGGCAGATGTCGGCGAACCAGAGCGCGCTGAGCGGCGTGGTCTCGGCGGGCTTCAGCACCACGGTGTTGCCGCAGGCCAGCGCCGGGGCGATCTTCCAGGCCAGCATGAGCAGCGGGAAGTTCCACGGGATGACCTGCCCGGCGACGCCGAGCGGCTTGGTGCCGAACCCGGCGTACTCCAGTTTGTCCGCCCACCCGGCGTAGTAGAAGAAGTGGGCGGCGACCAGCGGCAGGTCCACGTCGCGCGACTCGCGGATGGGCTTGCCGTTGTCGAGCGACTCCAGCACGGCCAGCTCGCGGGCGCGCTCCTGGATGATGCGGGCGATCCGGAACAGGTATTTGGCCCGTTCGGCGCCGGGCAGCGCGCTCCACACGCCGAACGCCTTACGCGCGGCCTGCACCGCCCGGTCGACGTCGTCGGAGGTCGCCGTGGCGATCTCGGCCAGCGGCTCCTCGGTGGCCGGGTTGACGGTCTTGAACGTGGGGCCGGAGCCGTCGGTGAACTCGCCGTTGATGAACAGCCCGTAGGCCGGCTGGAGGTCGACGACGGCGCGGGACTCGGGGGCGGGGGCGTACTCGAAGATCGCCATCATCAGTCCAACGTGAAGTAGTCGGGGCCGGCGTACCGTCCGGTGGTCAGCTTCTGCCGCTGCATGAGCAGGTCGTTGAGCAGCGAGGACGCGCCGAGCCTGAACCACTCGGGGGTCAGCCAGTCATCGCCGGCCGTCTCGTTGACCAGCACCAGGTTCTTGATCGCGTCCTTCGTCGTACGGATGCCGCCGGCCGGCTTGACGCCCACCTGCCGCCCCGTGGCGTCGCGGAAGTCGCGCACCGCCTCCAGCATGACCAGCGTCACCGGCAGCGTCGCGGCCGGGGAGACCTTGCCCGTCGAGGTCTTGATGAAGTCGGCGCCCGCCAGCATCGCCAGCCAGGACGCGCGCCGCACGTTGTCGTAGGTGGACAGCTCGCCGGTCTCCAGGATGACCTTGAGGTGGGCCTGCCCGCAGGCGGCCTTGACCGCCACGATCTCCTCGTACACCTTCAGGTAGTCGCCGGACAGGAACGCGCCGCGGTCGATCACCATGTCGATCTCGTCGGCGCCGGCCGCGACGGCCAGGGCCGTGTCGGTCACCTTGACCTCCAGCGAGGTGCGCCCGCTCGGGAACGCGGTGGCGACCGAGGCCACCTTGACCCCCGAGCCGCGCAGCGCCTCGACGGCCACGGCGACCAGGTCGGGGTAGACGCAGACGGCCGCCACCTTGGGCGCGCCGCCGCCGGGGCGCACGGCCTTGGTGCACATCGCGCGCACCTTGCCGGCCGTGTCGGCGCCTTCCAGGGTGGTGAGGTCGACCATGGAGATGGCGAGGTCGATGGCGGTGGCCTTGGCTGAGGTCTTGATCGAGCGGGTGCCGAGCGTGGCCGCCCGCTGGTCGGCGCCGACCCGGTCGACGCCGGGCAGGCCGTGCAGGAAGGCCCGCAGCGTCGCGCCGGACGCGGCGACGTCCGCGAGCGAAGTCGTCATAGTTGACACCATCACAGCATCGCCGACCGGTCCCGCGACCTCCAAACCGATCGCCTAGGGCATAACCGCGGGATCCCTAGGTATGCCCGGCCGCTGCGGGCCTGGGAGATAAGGCATCCACCCGATGTGCGGGGGTGCACCTTAGCCCGATTCTTGAAGATGTCAGCAAGACACACGAAATGTCAGGAGACACGGGCATGAATCCCGAAATCGAGTACGAGCTCATGAAGAGTCACGCGAACGAGCTGCGCCGGGCCGCCGCCCAGCACCGCCGCGTACGCGAGGCGGAGCGCGTCAACAAGGCCGAGCGCCGCTCGGTCTTCGGCAAGCGCCGCACGTCATGACCATCCCACGAGAGCCCGGCCACCACCTCCCTCGTGGCCGGGCCTCGATGCCTCCCTAAGGGCTCACAAATCCGTCGAAAGCACTGATAAGGCATGACATGCTGGATGACATGCGGGGACGAAGCGTCAGTCCCGTCTTCGTCGGGCGGGAAGAGGAACTGACGGCCCTCTCGGAGAGCTTCGAGGACGCACTCAAAGGCAAGGTGACAGCCGTCCTGCTGGGGGGCGAGGCCGGCGTCGGCAAGACCCGGCTGGTCCAGCGCTTCGCCGAGCGCTGCGCGGCCGGCGGCGCGCAGGTGCTGCTCGGCGGATGCGTCGAGCTGTCCACCGAGGGCCTGGCGTACGCGCCCTTCACCGCCGCACTGCGCCAGCTCGTCCGCGAACAGGGCCCCGCCGCCGTCGCCGCACTGCTGCCCGAGGGCGCCGAACGCGACCTCGCCCGGCTGCTGCCCGAGTTCGGCGAGCCGCTCGGCGACGGCGAGACCGACACCGGCCGGGCCCGGCTGTTCGAGCAGATCCTCACCCTCCTGGAACGGCTGGCCGACGCCCGGCCCACCGTGCTCGTCATCGAGGACATCCACTGGGCCGACCGGTCCAGCCGCGACCTCATCGCCTTCCTCAGCCGCAACCTGCACATCCCGCAGGTGCTGATCCTCATGACGTACCGCAGCGACGACCTGCACCGCCAGCACCCGCTCCGGCCCGTGCTGGCCGAGCTCGGCCGGGTGCAGGGCGTGCACCGGCTCGACCTGCCCCGCCTCTCGCGCGACGAGGTCGCCCAGCAGATGACCGCCATCCTCGGCCGCGTCCCCGAGTACGCCAGGGTCGAGAAGGTCTACGAACGCAGCGAGGGCATCCCGCTGTTCGTCGAGGCCATGCTGGAGAGCGGCGAGGACTGCAGCTTCCCCGAGTCCATGCAGGACCTCATACTCAACTCGGTCGAACGGCTGCCCGAGGAGACCCAGCGCGTGCTGCGCATCGCCGCCGCCGGCGGCATCCGCGTCGGCCACGCGCTGCTGGCCGCCGTGAGCGGCCTGTCCGACGTCGAGCTGGAGACCGCGCTCCGCCCCGCCATCGCCGGCAACGTGCTCCAGGTCGCCGACAACCGGGCCTACGTCTTCCGCCACTCCCTCATCCAGGAGGCCGTGCACGACGAGCTGCTGCCCGGCGAGCACCAGCGCCTGCACTCCCGCTACGCCGAGGAGATCTCCAAGGACCGCGCGCTCGTCCCGCCCGGCCGCGCCGCCGTCGAGCTGGCCCACCACTGGTACGGCGCCCGCAACGACCTCTGGGCGCTGATCTCGGCGTGGGAGGCGGCGCGCAAGTCGTTCAAGGCGTTCGCCTACACCGAGGCCGTGCCGCTGCTCGAACGCGTGCTCATGCTGTGGGACCGGGTGCCGGACGCCGCCGAGCGCATCGGCGCCGACCACACCGCCGTGCTGGAACGCGCCTCCGAGGCCGCGCACGCCGGCGGCGACGTCGACAAGGGCATGAAGTTCGTCAAGGCGGCACTGAAGCAGCTCGACGAGGCCGCCGAACCGGCCCGCGTGGCGCAGCTCATCGTCCGGCGGGCCGTGTTCAAGAGCTCCAAGGGCCACATGGGCGTCATCGAGGACCTCAGGGACGCCCTCCGGCTCGTCCCGCCGGACAGCCTCGAACGCGCCGAGGTCGTCACCCAGCTCGGCCGCCACCTCATGCTGCGCGGCGAGATCGCCGAGGCGAGCGAGCTGATCAACGAGGGCCTGCGCCTGGCCAGGCGGCACGGCGACCGCTGCCTGGAGAGCGACCTGCTGATGAACCTGGCGCTCGGCCACTCGCTCAACGGCGAGACCGAGTCCGTGTTGGCGCTCAACGAGCAGGCGCTGGAGATCGGCCGCGAGGAGCAGGCCCACCGCATCATCCTGCGGGCGATCGCCAACAACATCGACTCCCTCATCGAGATGGGCCGCTACGAGGAGTCCCTCGCCCTGGCCGAGCAGGGCTGGGAGACCGCCAGGAAATGGGGCAGGCTGCGCGGCAGCGGCCTGTTCATCATGAACAACTGGGCCGAGGCCCTGGAGGCCATCGGCCGCTGGGACGAGGCCATCGAGATCGTCGAGGCCGCCCTCGCCTACGGGCCCGCCCTCCGCACCCGCTACGCGCTGCTGCGCGTGCGCGCCGACATCGCGCTCGGGCGCGGCGAGGTGGAGCTGGTCGAGAACATCCTGTCCGAGGTCGGCGTGTTCAAGGACCGCCCCGAGGACTTCGTCCAGGACATCACCAACAACGCGCGGCTGCGCATCGGCTGGCACCTGCTCAGGGGCGAACCGACACAGGCGCTGGCCGCGGCCGAGCAGGTGCTCGCCCATCCCACGCGCTCCAGCAAGGCCAAGCTCGGCTGGCGGCTGCTCTCCCTGCTGCGCAACGTCTGCGACGCCGCCGGGCCGGCCGAGCCCGAGCGCACCGCCGCCGTACGCGCGCGGGCCGCCGAGGTCGCCGCGCAGCTGTCGGTGATCGGGCCGGTGGTGGAGGCGTACCGGCTGTCGTACAGCGGGGACTTCGACGCCGCGGCGGCCTGCTGGGAGCGGCTCAACCGCCCCCACAACCAGGCCAAGGCGCTGCTGCGGGCCGCCGCCGACGCCGCCCGCACCGGCGACCGCGAGGGCGCCGCGGCCCGGCTCAAGGTCGCCCTGCCCCTGGCCCGTTCCCTGTGCGCCACCCCGCTCATCGAGGACGTCGAGACGCTGTCACGCCGGGTCGGCGGGGGCGCACCGCAGACGCAGGAGCCGTCCGAGCTGCTGACGCCGCGCGAGCTGGAGGTGCTGCGCCTGGTCACCCAGGGCCGCACCAACCGCGACATCGCCGCCGAGCTGTTCATCTCGGCCAAGACGGTCAGCGTGCACGTGTCGAACATCCTGGCCAAGCTCGGCGTCACCACCCGCGGCGAGGCGGCCGCCGCCGCCCACCGCCTCTCACTGCTCGCCTGACCCGCGTTCTGGGGGCAGCACGGACCGCACGGCCTCCTCGCTCCGCCCCACCACCGCCGTGCCGTCGTCGGCGTTGATGATCGGCCGCTGGATGAGAACCGGATGCGCGGCCAGCGCCTCGATCCACCGCTCCCGCGCCCCGGCGTCCTTCGGCCACGCCCCCATCCCGAGCTCCGCCGCCACCGCCTCCCCGGTCCTCGCGATGTCCCACGGCTCCAGCCCCAGCCGCCCGAGAACGTCCCGGACCTCGTCCGCGCTCGGCGGATCGTCGAGATAACGGCGTACGGTGTAGTCGGCCGCCTCGGCATCCAGCACCGACAACGCCGCCCGGCACTTCGAACACCCCGGATTGATCCAGATCTCCATACCGCCCCGCCACCCTTTTCGACGTCGTTGTGCCTGGATCCCATTCTCCTGGGCCGGCGCCGTACGGACGCGTCGGTGAACGGCGAGAGCGCCGCCACGTCACAGGAGTCCGGCGTTCGGAGAAATCCCAACTCCGCTGGCAACGGATGGCTGGGATTTCCCGAACAATCAGCCGGAGGCCTCGCCCAGTACTCACCGAGTACGCCGGTGGGCCAGGATCCCCGCCACCAGCAGGACGATCGCACTGCCGTAACCGACCACCGGCAGCAGACGCCACAGCATCCATGGGACCCTCCCTTCCCATCCCGCGCAGCCGAGCAGCGTGAAGTACGAGAACGCCATGAACACCCAGTCGAGCCCGACCACCGCCACGACCATAACGGCGAGCAGCCCCACCACGGCGCTGAGCGGCCACCTGGCCCAGGCGGCGACAAGGGTCGACAGCAATGCGCTCACGGACGGCAGACCGTTCAGGACCACCATGTGTTCGATCACGGGCTCACGCAGACGGAGCCACGTCCAGTGGAGATCGTCCCACAACTCCGCCAGGCCGAACGGAAGCGGGTAGTAACCGGCGCAACCCGCAGCGCCGTCCCCCTCGAAGAGGTACGGCAGCCAGAGGGACAGGAAGCTCAGCACGCACATCACCAGCGCGGCCAGCCACCATCGCAGATAGCGGCTACGGGGCATGAGGCTGCCTCTCTGGGTGCGTGATCGACAGCGGCATTGTGCCCGTGATGACGAGACTCTGCCAGCGACTGCATCAACGGGCCGACCACGCTGTTCGATCTCGGGCCCCGCCGCTGGACAAGAGCTTCGCCAGCCGGGCTCAGGTCGCCCGGCTCGTCCTGGTCAACGGCGTTCCCTGTCACCTCTTTGACGTGGTTGTGCCTGGATCCCGTTCTCCCTGGCCAGCCGCCGTACGTATGCGTCTGTGAACGGCGAGCGTGCGGCCACGTCGGTGGGACGCTTGCCGGCCTTGAGCGCCGTCACGATGCATTCGACCACGGCGTCACGCGACTTCTCGTGCGCCCGCTCCGTCTCGCGGTAACGACGCGTGCTCTCCGCGAGCGCATCCAAAGGGTCGATGTCAGTCGCCATACGCAACAAGGTATCGAAAGGCTGTTGCGCCGCCGAGAGACAGGGGCTAACGTTGCCGATACAGAGTATCGATACTGTGTATCGGTAGTAGGTCCCGCCCGGTGCACCACCACCCGACGGGACCTGGATCCATTTCCTGCGGATATCAGGAGACAGATCGTGGACAGGAATATACCTTCGGGACCGTGTGATCGCCTGACATGGTGCCGCATTCGCCATCCGACCACAGAGACCAGCCGTGAACACATCAGCGAAAAGATGGACTTTTCAACCCCCACTCATCTGCTGACCCTTGTGTGCCGTCAAGAAGAACACGGGCACGCCCAACCCGCTGAACCGTCCATACGCATCACCTACGGACCCACCATCTCGAATTTGAGGCCCGCATGGCTCGACCTCGCGTTGAGCGAGGCGGATTACCTCGCAGAGCTCCTCGGTCAACTCGCCTTCCACAACCCGGCCGGACTCATCAAGGCTCTGCACACGCTCTCCAACGCCTGCAAGGGAAAGGAACAGAACTGGCATCGGCAGCCGACTTCCGCCTGATCACGCGGATGCGCATACGCGAGGCACGCATCCTGCTGGATCATAAAGAATGGTCGGGAGCATATTATTTGGCAGGATATGCGGTTGAGTGCGGGCTCAAGGTGTGCATCGCACGCGAATTCCGCCAATACTGCATGCCGGATCTTCAGCTCGTCAAAGACGGACACACCCATGACCTCGCCAAGCTCGTCAACCTGGCCGATCTCAAGGGCGCGCTAGCCGTACAGGAAAGCTCCGATCCGGCCTTTGCCGCCAACTGGTCGATCGTCAAGGACTGGAACGAAAGCAGCCGCTATAGGGTCTGGAACGAGAGCGAGGCGAGGAACCTCTACAAAGCCATCAGCCAACGCGGACATGGGGTGCTTCCGTGGGTGAGACGAAACTGGTGAAGCGAGACATCGACGGCGGTGCCCGGCTGCTCCAGGAGTTGAACGACCGGGACTTCCCCGTCAGCACCGCCCTGTGGGCGCATCTGGTGGAAGCCGACGAGTGGCGTCTGATGATCGCGGTCCCGCCGCGCCTGGCAGCCTCGCGAGCGGAGGCCTACAGGCTCGTCCAGGCCGCCATGCTGGATCTCGAACTGGGCTTTCCCCTGAGCCGGACCACCGTGGTGAGCGACGAGGAGCGGTCCGTCCAGAGCCTACGCACGCTGGTAGAGGTCGACCAGAGCCACGCGGTCGGGCTCGCGTTCGGCGCGGCGCGGGTTTGCGGGCAGCAGGTCAGTGAGGGCTTCGTCTACTCCATGGAGGCGCTCACGTTCGAGCACCAGGTGTTCGCGGCGCTTCGCCGGATGGATGACCTGGGACGTGTCTTCGAAGCGGGTGGAAGCCGCCTGTTCCCCGACGAACCCAGAGAGGTGGACTTCGTCTTCAGCAACGCCAGGAAGATGGTCTTCATCGAAGTGGTGGCGTTGACGCGCAAAGTGGAGGAGAGCCACCTCCGCGAGCTCATGGGATGGCACGTGCGGGTCGCGGACTCGTTCCCCGTCCCTGCGGCAGTGCTGGTCGTCGCCAGGAACGGGTTCAGCGAGCCGGCGCACACGTACGCGTCGCCCCTGCGTTCCTCCCTCCGCCTCGTCACGTGGGGCACGAGGAACGACGCCGCCGCGCTCAGGGAAGGCATCACGGAGCTGCTGAACGCAGGAGACGACGCCCGCGATTGACGGGACTTGCGTAAGCTGCAAGCTGCGTTTCAGGTTACGCAACAGCCGCCGCCCGTCTTGCTTCCACTGCTGCGCGCTCCGTTTCAGGGGGAGCTGCTGGCCTGGCTTTTCTGCACCCAGGCGAGGAGACGAGGGCGAAGGCGGCCGGAGCGCCGGCGCAGGAACGGTTCGCGCGCCGACCGCATCCGGAATCTGGTCGAGGCGGGGCCCGTCAGACCAGGGCCTCGACCAGGAGGACGATGCCGAAGAGGGCGAAGGCGGCCGCGGCGCCGTAGCGGATGGCCTTTTCGGGGAGGTGGCGGCCGAGCATGCGGCCCACCAGGATGGCGAGGGCGTCGGCGGCCACCATGCCGACCGTCGAGCCGATCCAGGTGCCGACCCAGCCGTGCTGCGTGGCCAGGGTGATCGTGGCCAGCATGGTCTTGTCGCCCAACTCGCTGAGGAAGAACGCCACGGTCACCGCGATCAGCGCGTTCCTGGTGGTGCGCTGGGCCTTCTTGGACTCCTCCTCGCTCAGCTCGTCGCCGCGCAGCGTCCACACGGCGAAGCCGAGGAACGCCACGCCGGCCACGATGGAGATGGCTGTCGTCGGGAGGGCGCTGCCGAGCAGGCCGCCCACGGCGACGCTCAGCAGGTGTACGACCGTCGTCGCGATGGTGATGCCCAGGAGCACGGTGGAGGTCTTGAAACGGGTGGCGAACGTCATCGCCATGAGCTGGCTCTTGTCGCCGAGCTCGGCCACGAAGATGGCGACGAGGCTGATCCAGAAGGCTTCCAACGCTTCTCTTCCCGCGCGAACCGGACCGGAAGCATTGAGCCAGGGGATTTCGGGCACGACGGCTTCGGCCCGGCAGCGTCTTGTTCGATAGATGAACTGACTGCCAGGCCGAAGGTCTCGTCCGCCTCACGAAAAAGGCCCGCGTGACCGGGCGCCGCGAGCGGCGCCAGTGTGTCGACCACGCGATTGGGACTACTCCCCTTCGGTGTTACCAACACACCTTAACAGCCTCGTCAAGGACGCTATTCCCCCAGGGCGCAGCCGACCAGGACCGGCTCGTTGACCAGGGTGACGCCGAACTTCTCGCGTACGCCGTCGCGCACCTCGCGGGCCAGTGCCAGCAGGTCGGCGGCGGTGGCGGCGCCGGACGGGTTGGTCAGGGCGAGGGTGTGCTTGGTGGAGATGCGTACGGGCCCGCGCGCGTAGCCCTTCGGGAAGCCTGCCTGCTCGATGAGCCAGGCGGCGGGCACCTTGCGCGCGCCGCCGGGCATCTCCCAGCCGGGGTGGCCGGGGGCGCGGACGGCCAGCTCGGCGGCCTGCTCCGGGGTGAGGATCGGGTTGGTGAAGAACGAGCCGGCGCTGCGGGTGTCGGGATCGTCCGGGTCGAGGACCATGCCCTTGCCGCGCCGCAGCGCGAGCACCGCCTCTCTGGCCCGCTCGAGCGGCACCCGGCCGCCGGGCTCGGCGTCCAGCCGCCTGGCCAACTCCTCGTAGCGCACGGGGCCGGAGCGATCGGAGAGCTCCAGCGCGTACGTCACCGCCAGCACGACATAACGGGAGGGGTCGCGCTTGAACATGCTGTCGCGGTAGGCGAAGCCGCACTGCCTGGCCTCAAGGTCGACGACGTGGCGGGTGCGCCGGTCGTAGGCGCGTACGCACCGCACGGTGTGGGCGACCTCCTGCCCGTACGCGCCGACGTTCTGGATGGGCGTGGACCCGACCAGGCCGGGGATGCCGGACATGCACTCGATGCCCGACCAGCCCTCCGCCACGGCCCGCCGTACCAGCGCGTCCCAGTCCTCGCCCGCCTCGGCGGTGACGACGACCTGCTCGCCGTCGCGCGAGAAGGACAGGCCCTGGGTGGCCACCTTCACCACGAGCCCGTCGAAGCCCTCGTCGGCGACCACGACGTTGCTGCCGCCGCCGAGCACGAGCGTGGGCACGGCGGCCGCGTCGGCCTCGGCGATCAGGGACACGAGCTGCTCCGCCGTGGTCACTTCGGCGAAGTCGCGGGCGGGGCCGCCCAGGCCCAGCGTGGTGTACGGCGCGAGCATCTCCATGGGCCACTAGCTTAGGAGGCCCCCGCCATGCCCGGCACGCCCCGACCTGATCGCCCGCCTGATCGCCCGCCCGATCACCTTCGGGTCAGCCGCAGGGCGTCGTCGTAGTTGCGCCGGGCTTCGCGGTCGGCGTAGTCGGCGGGCACGTCGTGGGTGTTCAGCCGCACCAGCGGCGGCGTGCCCTCGGGCACCACCAGCTCGCCGCGCAGGCCGAGCGAGAGCGCCAGGTCGGCGTTGCGGACGTAGTGCGCGTCCTCGGGGAGCGCGCCCAGCGCCGCCTGCCGCCGCACGGCGACGATCTCGCCGGTCAGCGCCTGGACCCGGCCGGGGCCGGCCTCGCGCAGGCCGTCGTCGTAGAGGTCCGCGCCGTGCCAGCCGGCCGCCGCCGCGCCCTCGGCGATGGCCGCGAGCAGCGGGGTCAGCGCGTCGCCGCGTAGCGCGACGGAGGTCTCCATGAGCACGTGCACCTCCGAGTCGTCGAGGCGCAGCAGCTTGGCCCGGCTCTCGCCCCAGGTCGCGGTGCCGCCGCGCCAGTGCGGCTGCTCGGCCACCCGCCACAGTGTCACGCGCTCAGGATGCCGCTCGGCCAGCCCGGCCAGCACGTCGCCCGCGCCGTCCACGTCGCCGAGGTCCATGGCGAGCACCTTGACGTGCGTGTGCTCGAGCAGCGACTCGACGCACGCGCGTACGTCCTCCGGCCAGCCGTCCACCAGCAGGCTCACGGCGGCCGTGATGTCCTTGGTCTCCACGCGCTGGCGCTCGGCGTTCAGCCCGGCGTCGTCGAGGCGGTTGGTGGCGAGGGTGCCGTCCCAGATGCGCTGGGCGTGCAGGAGCTCGTCACCGTGGTCGCCGTGCTGCTCAGGGTCGCCGGAGAAACCCAGCTCGGCGGCCGGGTTCATGCGGGCGTGCGCACCCCTGGGGTGCGCGCCCGCCGTGCCCACGCCCGTCGCCGGCGAGCCGCCGGCGCCCGTGCCGCCGTGCCCGGTGGCGGCGCCGCCCGCTGTGTCACGTCCCGTTCCCGCGCCGCCCGCCACCTGCTCCGGACGTGCCGGTCGCAGCCGCCCGTGCGGCTTGGCGTCGGTCACGGCGGAGACAGGGATCGACCGGACCGTGGGCCATACCTGTCGCGCAGCTTCAGTCATAGGCAAACGGGTACCCGAGCGCTGCCCGACTTATCATGAAATGTCAGACGAGCTGGACGACCGCCCGCGTCTTCGACAACACCTTGGCGTCCCCGGACCTCGCGGTCAGCCCGATGACCACCCGCCCGTCCTCCAGCTTCTCCTCCACGACGCCGCTCACGGAGATCGTCGCGCCCTGGTCGTCGTCCGGCACGACCACCATGGACGAGAACCGCACCCCGAAGTCCACCACCGCGCCGGGATCGCCCGCCCAGTCCGTGACGAACCGCCCGGCCTGCGCCATCGTGAACATGCCGTGCGCGATGACGTCGGGCAGCCCGACCATCTTGGCGAAGCGCTCGTTCCAGTGGATCTGGTTGAAGTCGCCGGAGGCGCCGGCGTACATCACCAGGTTGAGCCGGCGCACGTTGTAGTCGACGGCCGGGATCTCCTGCCCGACCTCCACCTCGTCGTACTTCACCGTCGCGGCCATCAGCCCGCCCCTCCACGCTCGACGATCGTGTTGTAGGTGACGCAGACCGGCTCGCCCTCGACGGTCGTGACCTCGCTGCGCACGGTCAGCAGCTCGTTGCGCCCGGCGGAGCGGATGTCGGTGATGGTGGCGGTGGTGACGAGCTGGTCGCCCGCGCAGATCGGGCGTACGTACTCGAAACGCTGCTCGCCGTGGACCACCATGGCGAAGTTGAGCCCGAGGTCGGGGTCGGCCAGGGCCTCGCCGCCGCTCTGGAGGCTGAAGACGATGGGGAACGTGGGCGGCGCGATCACGTCGCGGTAGCCGGCCGCCTGGGCCGCCGCCTGGTCCCGGTAGAGCGGGTTGCCGTCACCGATCGCCGCCGCGAACTCCCTGATCTTCACCCGGCTGACCTCGTAAGGTGCGCTGGGCGGGTAGGTTCTGCCCACGAAGTCACGGTTCAAGGCCATCAGTGCTCCCTCGCGTGTCCGTCATCCGAGCGCTGCTGAGGCCGACGGTAACAGAACAAGGTTCGGCTGTCGTCGCCGATGAACGGGTTTTTACGCGAGCGCGAGCAGTGCGCACACACGACAAACCGGCGCCCACCATCGGGACGCCGGTTGTGCGTGATCAGAGGTTGGGGTGCCCCTGGCGAGCCGCTATCGGGTCTCGCGGTGCGCGCGGTGGCAGCGGCAGTTGGGGCAGTACTTCTTCAGCTCAAGCCGATCCGGGTCGTTGCGCCGGTTCTTCCGCGTGATGTAGTTGCGGTGCTTGCACTCCTGGCAGGCCAGCGTGATCTTCGGCCTAACGTCGGTGGCAGCCACTGGGGAGTGCCTTTCTACGTTCGGGATATGGACATACCCATGCCCAGGTCAGACGACCTGGGGCTGGGCAGTAGCGGAGGCCGGACTTGAACCGGCGACACAACGATTATGAGCCGTTTGCTCTGCCAGACTGAGCTACTCCGCCTTTGGGCCGGTATGAACCCGGCCCCGTAGAGGATACCCGACGCGGCGACCAGAGTCGTAACGCACCTGATCGGGCAAGGGTGGAACCAGTATGCATCAGGAACCCCGATAGCAGAAATCATATTCCCCGCCGGGGTCCGCTCTGCACACTTTCGTGATCAAGGACTGGCACGATCGCCTGCCATGAAACGCATGATCATCATCACCTTGTCCGCCGGCGGCGCCCTGCTGCTGGCCCCCCTGCCCGCGCAGGCCGCGGCCCCCAAGGACCCCGTACGCGCGCTGAAGGCCGAGCTGGTCGCCGGTCACGGCGTCCGGTTCACCGAGACCTCCACCCTCGTCGACGGCTCGGACAAGCAGGTGCTGCAGCGCCGTACCGGCACCTTCCAGTTCGGCAAGAAGGGGGTCGCCGCCTCCGACGTCACGGCCAAGGGCCTCCAGGGGATCGACCCGGAGCGGGTCATCACCATCGGGAAGACCTCCTACCTGTCCGGCGGCATCTGGGCGGAGAAGCTGCCCTCCGGCAAGCGCTGGTACCGCAGCGGCGGCGTGCACGGCAGCGGCGGCTACTACGGCCAGGTGATCAACCCGGTCGAGCCGGGCACGCTGGCCGCACTGGTGAAGAAGGGCA
Source organism: Nonomuraea sp. LP-02 (assembly GCF_036289125.1). Classification (NCBI taxonomy): domain Bacteria; kingdom Bacillati; phylum Actinomycetota; class Actinomycetes; order Streptosporangiales; family Streptosporangiaceae; genus Nonomuraea; species Nonomuraea sp. LP-02. The sequence goes on from NZ_JAXCLK010000001.1 coordinate 5,801,781, forward strand.
AGCGGGCCGGGAACACGCTGACCGGCACGATCACCTTCAAGGAGCTGGACAAGGTCTCGCCGTGGTTCGCGGCCGCGATCCCGCTCCGCTACCACGACGACACGAAGGTCTCCTACCGCCTCACCCTGAGCGGCGCGGGCCTGGTCACCAGGGTGACCAGCTCGTACGCCGCCACCGGCGTCTTCGACATCTCGGCCTTCGACGGCAAGACGATGACCATCGACAGCCGCTTCACCTCGTGGGGCCGCCGGGTGTCGATCAAGGCCCCGGCCCCCGCCACGGTGTCGACCAAGGTGGACGAGTGACCGCGAATTGAGCGCGAATTGCGCGCGGAAACACGAACGCCCGGCCCCGAATGATCTCGGACCGGGCGTTTTGCCTTGTCAGGATGGAGCCCCCAAACGGAATCGAACCGTTGACCTTCTCCTTACCATGGAGACGCTCTGCCGACTGAGCTATAGGGGCCTGTCCGGCGCTGCGGACAGGTGTAACCATACACGGCACTCAGCGATGACGCGAACTGATCCGAGCCTCGGCGATCTTCTCCGGCTGGGCCCGCCACGCGGACAGCTCGACGACCTCACAGAGGTCGGCCAGCTCGACGTGCCGGGCCACCTCGGCCACGGAAACGCAGTCGGCGACCACCCGGCCGTGCCTGCGCACGCGGAGCACCTGACGCCCGGCCCGCACGGTGCCCACGACGTCGTATCCGTCGAGACCGACCCATCGCCTTTCCATAGCCGCACAGAGTAGCCTCCGGGTCTCTCAATTTCCGCCGGCCACAGGCGTCCCGTTCAGTAGCGGTAGAAACCGGCGAGATCCTTGCGGCCGGCGAGCCCGTCGACGCGGACCCGCGCGCCGGTCTCCGGGGCGTTCATCATCAGGCCGCCGCCCAGGTAGACGCCGACGTGGTGGGTCCGTACGGTGTCGCCGGCGATGACGCCGAAGAAGACGAGGTCGCCGGGGCGAGGGGCGGAGCGCACGCGGTGCATGCGGCGTACATGGTCGTCGGTGTTGCCCGGCCCGAGCACGTCGTGGCCATGCGCGAGGGCGTACACCCAGCGGGTGAAGCCCGAGCAGTCGAGCCCCCGCGTACGGGCGGCCGGGCAGGGCCGGATGCGGCCCTGGTAGCCCTGGCAGGTGCCGGTGGACGGCCCGGGGAGCTCGGCGTGGCCGCCGCCCCACGAGTACTCGATGCCGAGCCGCCCGAGCTCGTACGCCAGGCGCACGACGCGCGGCTGTGTCCAGGTCGAGACCGGCACGGACGCGGCCAGGGTCAACGCGAGAAGCAGCGCCGTCAGAAGGGCCAGGGTCGTACGGCGCCGCCCGCTCATAGCGTCTCCGTCCCCCCGAATTGCCAGGTTTCGGAGCTTATGGTGCCTTATCGGACTTTGATGGTGAACTTCGTCGTTCCGACGGTCACGTTCATGCCCACGGTCCCCTTGGCCCGGCGCGGCTTGGTGGTGAACGTCAGCGTCACCTTCGACCCCCGCGCGACCTCGGCGACCGTGCAGCGGACCGCCGTGCCGCTCACCCGGCAGCCGTCCGGCGCACCCACCACCCGCTGCCCGCCGAACGTCCGGGCCGCGATCTTGACGTTCGTGACCGGGTACGGGCCGGTGTTCCTGAGCGTCACCGTGTAAGCCTTGCGGCTCTTCGCCGCCGCCGCGACCGAGATCTCGGCCGGCGGGTTGGCGAGGGCCTTGAGCTCGTCCTCGGTGCCGTTGAAGACGTCGCCGCCCCCGGCGAGCGGCCCCTTCTCCGCCGACTGCCAGAAGGTGTGGGACGTCCAGCTCTTCGGCAGCTCGCCGGGGTCGGCGCCCCAGCGGGCCAGCCACAGCGGGTGGGCGGCGAAGGCCGCCGAGTCGCCGGTGCACGTCCGCCACCAGCTCGTGGTGGTGTAGATGATCGCCTGGAGGCCGGTGCGCTGTTTGTAGCGCTTCGTGAACGCCTTGAGCCAGGCGACCATGTCCTTCGCAGACAGGTCGTAACAGGAGTTCTTGCCGTTCTTGTCGCGGTACGGATTGTCCTCGACATCGAGCACGCCGGGCAGGGTGCGGCCGTCCGCGATCCAGTCGCCGCCGTTCTGCAGGAAAAAGTCGGCCTGCGTGGCGCCGTCGGATTCATGCGGTTGCGCAAAGTGATAGGCCCCGCGATACAGACTGGCCGACGCGGCGCCGCCGAACTGCGCGTCGAATATCGGATTGCGGACGTTCGTGCCCTCGGTGAGCTGCACGAACGCGAACTTCCCGCCTCCTTCGGCGACATTCGCCCAGTCGATCTCGCCGGTCCAGTTGCTGACGTCGACACCGGGCACCCCGTCGGCCGCGTACGCGGTCGCGCAGCTCCCCATAATCCCCGACACCGCGATTACCGCTAATAGCCCCAGACGTTTCACGCGGATGATCCTTACGAGATCTGACAGAACTCCGCAAGGCCGGAAACATCAATAAACCGCATCAGGTCGCGCGCGCCCGCCGGAGGGCGACCGCCGAAATCGGCCCCCGGGAACCGGGAAACCGCACGTCAGAGGCCCTGAAATCGCCGTCCGCGACACCCCTCGGCACGTGGCGTTTCCGCAGGTCAGAGCCGTTTATGAACGTGACATTCGCGTTTGCCAAAGCCGCTTCTTCCTGCACAAACTGGTGCAGATCCCGACCAACCGAGCCCCGACCAGGGGTTTCTTCGTCATGCCCGCAGGAGACCGACCGCCATGATCCACGCTCGGGCGTTGACCCGTACGTTCAAAGTCAAGAAGGAGAGGGTGGAGGCCGTCCGCGGCCTCGACCTCGACGTCGAGGCCGGACAGCTCACGGCCTTCCTCGGCCCGAACGGCGCGGGGAAGTCGACCACCCTCCGCATCCTCACCACCCTCCTGCCCCCGACCTCCGGCACCGCCACGGTGGCCGGGCACGACGTGGCCGCCGAGCCGGCCGCCGTGCGCTCCCGCATCGGCTACGTCGGCCAGCACAGCAGCGCCGGCGAGGAGTTCCGCGTCCGCGACGAGCTGGTGACCCAGGGCCGCTGCTACGGCCTGCACCACAGGGAGGCCGCCGCCCGCGCCGACGAGCTGCTCGACCTGCTCGACCTCGCCCCGCTGGCCAAGCGGACGCCCGGCACGCTCTCCGGCGGCCAGCGCCGCCGCCTCGACCTCGCGATCGGCCTCGTCCACCGCCCCGACCTGCTCTTCCTCGACGAGCCCTCGACCGGGCTCGACCCGAAGAGCCGCGCCGAGATCTGGCAGCACATCCTCCGGCTGCGCGAGGCGTACGGGACGACGTTGTTCCTCACCACCCACTACCTGGAGGAGGCCGACACCATGGCCGAACGGGTGGTGATCATCGACAACGGCCGGGTCATCGCCGACGGCACCTCGGAGCAGCTCAAGAACGACCTGGCCGGCGACCTCATCACGCTCACCACCGGCACCGCGGACGACGCCGCGCGGGCCGTCGCGGCCGTCGGCGGCACCGCGGAGGGCACGACCGTGCGCCTGCGGGTCCCGAACGCCGCCGCCGCGCTGCCCGAGTGCCTGCGCACGCTCGACGCGAAGCTGGTCGAGGTCGTCACGGCCGAGACCGCCCGCCCCACCCTCGACGACGTTTTCCTCGCCCTGACCGGAAGAAGCCTTGCCGATGACGACATTCCTGCGTGACACCGCCACCGTCTTCTCCCGGGAGGTGCGGCCCGCGCTGCGCAACCCGGTGGCGCTGGTGTTCGAGATGGGGCAGCCGCTGCTGTTCCTGTTCCTGTTCGGTGCGCTGCTGGACGGCGCGGTCGGCTCGTCGTGGCAGTGGTTCGTGCCGGGGATCCTCGTGATGATGTGCCTGACCGGGCCCATGTCCTCCGGCTACTCGCTGCTGGTCGAGCTGATCGGCGGCTCGATGGAGCGGCTGCTGGTGACGCCGCTCAGCCGGACCGCGATGCTGGTCGGCCGGGCGCTCAAGGCGATCGTGCTGCTGCTGGTCCAGGCCGTGCTGATCATCGTGATGGCGATCCCGCTCGGCTTCGAGCTGCACGCGGCCGGGGTGCTCGCGGGGCTGGCCCAGCTCGTGGTCTTCGGGGTGGGGCTGGGGGCGTTCTCGTTCGTGCTGGCACTCAGGTCGGCCCCCGGCGGCACGCTGTTCTACGTGGTCAGCCAGTCGATCCTGTTCCCGCTGCTGCTGCTGTCGGGCGTGCTGCTGCCGCTGGAGAGCGCCCCGGCGTGGCTGCGGGCGATCGGGCAGGTGAATCCGGTGACGTACATCGTGGACGCGCAACGGGCGCTGTTCGCCGGCGACCTCGCCGACCCGTCGGTCCTGTACGGCACCGCGTCCGCCTGCCTGATCGCCGCGGCCGGCCTCGCCCTGGGCGTCAAGGCGATGCGTAAGGGCCTGATCAGGGGCTGATCGCGAGGAACAGGAACGCCGCGAACAGCACCAGGTGAACCCCGCTCTGCATGAGCGTGGCCCGCCCCGGCACGACCGTGAGCGTGGACACCACGACCGTCAGCGCGAACAGCACCAGGTGCGTGCCACCGAGCCCCAGGAACAGCGGCCCGTCGAGCCAGATCGAGGCCACCGCTATGGTCGGGATGGTCAGCCCGATGCTGGCCATCGCCGAGCCGTGCGCCAGGTTCATGCTGATCTGGACCTGGTCGCGGCGGGCCGCCCGGACGGCGGCGATGGTCTCGGGGAGCAGGACCAGCAGCGCGATCGCGACGCCGACGACGGCCTGCGGCAGCCCGGCCGCCGACACCGCCGCCTCGATGACCGGCGACTCCACCTTGGCCAGCCCGACCACCGACACCAGCGCGACCAGCAGCAGGCCGAGGCTGGCCAGGGCGGTGCGGCCGGTGGGCCGGGGGGCGTGCTCCTCGGGGTCGAGGGGTGCGCCGTCCCTGGCGACCGGCAGGAAGTAGTCGCGGTGGCGGACCGTCTGCGTGATGACGAAGAGCCCGTACAGCGCGAGCGAGACCACCGCGGCGAAGCCGAGCTGGGGGCCGGAGAAGGCCGGTCCCCCTTCGCTCGTCGTGAACGTCGGCAGCACCAGGCTCAGCGTGCTGAGCGTGGCCACCGTGGCCAGCGCCTTGCCGGTGCCCTCGGCGTTGAACGCCGCGGTCCGGCGTTTCAGCGTGACGGTGAGCAGGGAGAGCCCCACGATGCCGTTGCAGGTGATCATCACGGCGGCGAAGACGGTGTCGCGGGCCAGCGTGGACGTCTGGTCGCCGCCGGAGATCATGAGGCTGACGATGAGCGCCACCTCGATCACCGTGACGGCCACGGCGAGCACGAGCGAGCCGAAGGGTTCACCGACGCGGTGGGCGATGACCTCGGCGTGGTGCACGGCGGCGAGCACCGCGCCGGCCAGGAGCAGCGCGAGGACGATCACGAGCGGGCCGGCCGGTTCGCGGCCCCAGGAGAGCCCGAGCGAGAGCAGCGCCAGGGCGGGGATGAGTACGGTCCACAGTCGCGCGATGTTACGGATCAGGTACAGGGTGTGCCCCCACTTTTGCGGCCGGAACGGGACTTTTCACCCCAATAATGCCTTGACTTCTCCAATGCTTTGACATGAAAGTGTCCGGGTGGCCCACTTGATCGCGACGAGGATCGTGCCCTGGATCCCCGTGGCGCACCGCCTGGACGTCATCCGCACCGGTGAGACGCCACCGCTCGAATCGACCACGTCGGCGTTCGTCCTCGTCGCCGACGGGCTCGGCAGGACCCTCATGACCTACGTCGACAGGGAGGGCCGCGGCTGGGACATCCCCGGCGGTCACCTGGAGCCGGGCGAGAGCGCCGTGGAGGCGGCGGTCCGCGAGCTGCGCGAGGAGACCGGGCTGAGCCTGCCGGCCGCCGCGCTGACCGCCTTCGCCTGGCAGCGCATCGAGCTGCTGGAGCCGCCACCGGCCGGCTACCGCTACCCGTCACTCGCCCACATGGCCGTGTTCCGCGCCGTCCTGCCCGGCCCCGGCGCTCCCACCGCGCCGCCCCCGGGCTCCGAGAGCACCCGCGCCGACTGGCTGCCGCGCGAGGAGATCGCGCGCGTGTGCCCCGACCACGTCTGGCGGGTCCTGATCTAGAGGGACCTGGCCCGCTCCAGGTCGTCGGGGCGGTACACCCGCTCCGGAATGGTGGCCAGGGTCGACGGGTGGACCTGCGGCCCCAGCCCGTACAGCTTCTGGAAGCTCATGATGAGCGGACGCCAGGCGTCGGGGTCGATGTGGTCGTCCGTGCCGGCCAGTCTGATCCCCTCGTGCGCCCACACGCGCTGCACCCGCACCTCGAAGGCGAGCGTGCCGCCGCCCTCGCCGAACGGGTGCACCGCCTCGACCACGGTCTCCATGGCGACCGGGCACTCGGCGGCGCGCGGCGGCGCGACCGTCTCCGACGGCACCGGCGTCAGCCCCGCCCGGCCGAACTTGTCCGCGACATGCCGGTAGCCCCGCTCCCACTTGCGCTCGGGGACGGGGTCGCTGCCGGTCGTCAGCGCCAGCCGGTCCACGGCCGGGGCCAGGGCATCGGACGGCAGGTTCAGCACGCACTCGCGGGTGCGGAGCAGGTTCTGCGCGGTCTTGGCGCGTGCGCCGAGGCCCAGCAGGCCGCGCCAGCCGAGCCAGAAGGCGGACGACATCGGGGCCAGGTTCGGCGAGCCGTCCTCGTTGAGTGTCGAGATGAGCACGACCGGGGTGCCGAAATAGAGGATGTTCGGCTCGATGCGGACGTGCTCGCCGACAGCGGCGGTGGTGGTGTCGCTCATGCGTCCCACTGTCGCGGCCGGTCACCCCCGCTCGCTGGCGGCGATCGGACGTCTCAGCGGGAGGGTCCGGTGGGCTCGGGGCGGTCCGGCGCCGGGCCGGAGGCGCCCCGGGCGCTCACTGCTGACGGCCATCCGGCGGCGGCGCGAACTGGCCGTAGCGGACGTCACGGGTGGGGTCGGCGGGGTGCTGGCTGGGCTGGCCGTACTGGTCGTAGTGGCTCTGCTGGCCGTAGTGACCCTGCTGGTCGTACTGACCTTGCTGGTCATACTGACCTTGCTGGCCGTAGTGACCCTGCTGGCCGTACTGGCCGCCGGGGCCGTACTGGGGGCCCGAGCCGTACTGGGGGCCGGAGCCCTGCTGGGGGCCGGGGCCCTGCTGGGGGCCGGGGCCGTACTGCGGGCCTGAGCCGTACTGAGGGTCGTACTGCGGACCGTACTGCGGGCCGGAGCCGTACTGGGGGCCGGAGCCGTTGACCTGCTGGCCGTGGCCGGAGCCGGCGGGAAGCTGGTGCTGCTGCCACGGGGGCGAGGGCACCGCGTTGTACGCGGGCTGCGCCGGCGGACCGTAGGAGACGCCGGGCCGCTTGCGCCGCGTCAGCACCCGGGCCAGCACCAGGGCCAGCACCAGGAGGACCAGCACGCCGCCGCCGATCAGCACCCACATCATCATGGGCTTGGGCGACTCGTCCTTGCCCGCCGTGATCGCCGTCTGCGACTCGCTGATGTACTTGGCCACGTACGGGTGGTTCGGGAAGAGCGCCTGCACCTCGCGGAACTTCGGCAGCGCGTCCTCGTAGTAGTTGCGGAAGTAGTCGTTCAGCGCCTCGTTGTAGCGCGTGGTCGTGGTCGCCTGGGCGGCCTTGATGTTCTTCTCGCCGAGCTTCTCCTTGATGATGCTGACCGGCAGCACGAAGCTCTCGCTCTCCGACGCCTCGCCGCCCTCGCTCACCGTGCCCGCGATCAGCATGCCGATGACCTTGCCGTCCTTGCTGAACACCGGACCGCCGGAGTTGCCGTGGTAGGACGGGGCCTGGGTCTGGATGTACGGCACGCCGGTCTGCGTGGAGCGCTTGGCGTTGTACGGGCCCTCGGTCAGCGCCGGCTCCAGCTTCGACTCCAGGCTGAAGAACGGCGTGTTCGTGACCAGGCCGGGGAAGCCGCTGATGTAGAGCGTGTCACCGGTGCGCACGTCGGCGTCCTCGCCGAGCGGCACGGTCGGCAGGTTCTGCTGCCCGTTCACCTTGAGCAGCGCGAAGTCCTTGCCGGGGTAGCTCTCGCCCACCGAGACCAGCTCGGCGGGGACCGCCTTCGCGGTCTTGTCCACGCCGCCGCCGGGCAGGCTCTGCAGCACCGACAGGCTCTGCTTGAGCCCGCGCAGCCGCATGTGGGTGCTGTTGAAGGTGATGTAGATCTGCTGGGCGAGCTTGACCATCTCCTCGTCGGCCTCGATGCCCTGGAGGCCCTTGATGATCTCCTTCGCGTCCTGCTCGTTGAACTTCGCCAGCGCCTGCTGCGCGAAGAGCTGGTTGAGCTCGGTGTCGCCGACCTGGACGCAGTGCGCGCCGGTGACCATGTAGCCGTCCGGGGTGACCCACCAGCCGGTGCACATGCCGCCGACCTCGGCCTCGACCGTACGCTCCGGGGTGGTTTCGACGAGGTAGGCGTCGACGTCGGCGGCGATGCGCTGGAAGAGCCACTTGGCGATGCTGCGCTCGTCGGAGGCGATCTTGCCGTTCTGCACGGCGATGACGGCCTGCTGGGTCAGCTGCTGGAAGGCGTTCTCGTTGATCGTGCTCGTCGGGACGGCGACGGTGCCGGTGTAGGAGAAGCTGGTCAGCTGGACCGCCGGCTGGGTACGCGCGGCCAGCCAGGTGCCGACGGCAACGTCAGGTCGCTGGTCGGGCGACTCGCCGTCGGCCGCCGCGGGGGCCGCGGGCAGCGCGACCGCCAGGACGACCGCCGTACTCGCGGCGATCTTCGCGAAGGTTTTTCTGAAATATCCGCTCACGGTCGGCCATGGTGCGGTATCGCTCTTGTCCATGGCTTGGAGCCGACTTGGGAACCAAGACGGCGGGCGGATCAGGCCGCGGCCCGATCAGGGCGCGGGCGGCGGGGACGCGCTCACCACATCGTAGAGCGCGTGGAAGAGCGGCCAGGTCAGCGCGGCCATCCGGGCGGGCGACTCGGGGCATCCGCGCTGCAGCCAGTCGGCCGCCACGCCGTATATCGCCCCCGCCGTGAACGCGGCCGGCACGTCGTGCGCCTCGCGGACGTGCTCGCGCACGCCGTCGGTCAGCCGGCGGCGGATGTGGTCGGCCACCCGCGCGCTGCCCTGCGGCCCGAGCAGGCTCCGGTAGAGCCCGGCGTGCTCGGCCAGGCTGGCGAAGAACGCCTCCAGTGACCGGGTCGCCTCCCCCTGGAGGTCGGCCGAGTCGGGGCGGGGCGTCGGCAGCGACCTGGTCAGGCCGTCGATCATCGCCGTGCAGGCGGCCTCGGCCAGCTCGTGGACGTCGCGGTAGTGGTCGTAGAAGGCCGTACGGCTGACGCCGGCGCGCTCGGCCACGTCGGAGACGCCGATCCTGGACAGCTCCCGCTCCTCGACCAGCGTCAGGAGCGCGCGGGCCAGAGCCGACCGCGTACGGAGGACACGCCGGTCCATGGACGGGGTTCTGCTGTCTTTCATGCCGGACACATCCAGCAGTTTACCTTTAGCTGACATGTGTCAGTTAACTTGCAGATGTAAGGTACTGTGGTCAAGTCCGACCGCCGGGAAGGATCATCGCGAGATGCGCATTTGTGCAGGTCAAGCCAGCGTACGCGAGCAGGGAGAGGCCCTGTGGACGTTCTGATCGTCGGCGCGTCCGCCGCCGGGCTGAGCACCGCGGAGGCGCTGCGCCGGCTCGGCCACGAGGGCCGGCTGACGCTGCTGGACGCCGAGCCCCATCTCCCCTACGACCGGCCGCCGCTGTCGAAGCAGGTGCTGGCCGGAGCCTGGGAGCCGGAGCGTGCCCGGCTGCGCGGCCAGGCCCAGCTCGACGCCCTGGAGGCGGAGTTCGTCCGGGGCGAGCGCGCCGTGGCGCTGGACGTCGCCGGGCGCGCGGTCACCACCGGCTCGGGCCGGGTCCTGCGCGCCGACGCCGTGGTGCTCGCCACCGGCCTCACCCCGTGCCGGCTGCCCGGTCAGGACAGCCTCGCGGGCGTCCACGTGCTGCGCGGCCTGGACGACGCCCTGACCCTGCGCGCCCAGCTCACCGCCGGCACCCGGCTCGTGGTCGTCGGCGAGGGCGTGCTGGGCGGCGAGATCGCCGCCACCGCCCGCGGCCTCGGGCTGGAGGTCACCCTCGCGGGTCTCGGCCCGTCCGTGCTCGGCGACCAGCTCGGCGCGTTCGTCAGCGGCCTGCTCACCCGTACGCACGCCGCGCGCGGCGTCCGGCTGCGGCTCGGCGTCGCGGTGGAGAGCCTGGAGGGCGAGGGCGGCCGGGTCACCGGCGTGCGGCTGGCCACCGGCGAGACGCTGCCCGCCGACGTGGTCGTGGTCGCCATCGGCTCCCGCCCGGCCACCGGCTGGCTCGACGGCAGCGGCCTCGCCCTGGGCGACGGCGTCGAGTGCGACTCCCGCTGCCGCGCCGCCGAGGGCGTCTACGCGGTCGGCGACCTGGCCTCCTTCCATCACGAAGGGCTCGGCAGGCGGCTGCGCCTGGAGAACCGCACCAACGCCACCGAGCAGGCCCAGACGGTCGCGGCGAACGTGCTCGGCGCGGACCGCCCGTACACCCCGATCCCCTACTTCTGGACCGACCAGTACGACGTCAAGATCCAGGCCCACGGCCTGCCGTCGCCGGCGGCCGAGGTGACCGTCGCCGAAGGCGACCCCGAGCAGCACCGTTTCGCCGCCCTCTACCGCGAGGGCGGCCAGGTCACCGCCGTGCTCGGCTGGAACATGCCCAAACAGGCCCGTCTGCTGCGCCAGCAGGCCCTGCTCCAGCCGCTCACGCCCGCGTGACCCGAATGTCCGACCCCTCAAGGAGAAGCTGAATGAGCATCGACGAGCAGGTCCTGCCCTACCCCATCCCGAACGACGCGGCGCTGAAGCCGCCCGCGGAATGGGCCGAGCTGCGCGGGAAGTGCCCGGTGGCGCACGTCGAGCTGCCGAGCGGCGACCGGGCCCGGCTGCTGACCCGCTACGAGGACGTCCGGCAGGTGCTGGCCGACCCGCGCTTCACCCGCCAGCTCAACGCGCCCGACGCGGCCCGGCTCTCGGCCGATGGCGGCGGCGTGTTCAACAGCGAGATGGCGATGATCATCCCCGACAGCGGGGAGGAGCACCAGCACTGGCGGCGGCTGGTCAGCAAGTGGTTCACCGCCAAGCGGATGAACGCCATGCGGCCCGCGATGGCCAAGATCGCCGAGGACCTCATCGACGAGATGGTCGAGCGCGGCGCGCCGGGCGACCTCAAGGCGTCGCTGGGCTTCCCGCTGCCGGTGTACGTCATCTGCGACATGCTGGGCGTGCCGGCCGAGGACCGCGACCGGTTCTCGTACTGGTCGGACACTCTGCTCAACCTCACCCGCTACGGCAAGGACGAGACCGAGGCCGCCCAGGCCGAGTTCTTCCAGTACATGACCGACCTGCTGGCCGGCAAGCGCGCCGAGCCTGGCGACGACCTGCTGAGCGAGCTGATCGCGGCCGGCGGCCCCGAGAACGGCGGGCTCAACGACCTGCAGATCCTGGTCACCGGCATGGCGCTGCTGGTCGCCGGGCACGAGACCACCGCCAACATGATCGGCAAGATGGTCTCGATGCTGCTCGCCGACCGCCGCCGCTGGGAGGCGCTGCTGGCCGACCCGTCGCTGATCCGCACGACGGTCGAGGAGTCGCTGCGCCTCGACGCCAACTCCGGCTTCGGCCTGCCGCGCTACCTCAAGGAGGGCACCGAGGTCAGCGGCGTCGAGCTGCCCAAGGGCACCACGGTCATCTGCAGCATGGCCGCCGCCAACCGGGACGAGAGCGCGTTCGAGGCCGCCGAGGAGTTCGACCTGACCCGCAGCCCCAACCCGCACCTGGCCTTCGGCGCGGGCGCGCACTCCTGCCTCGGGCAGGCGCTGGCCCGTACCGAGCTGCAGGTCGTGCTGGAGGTGCTGCTGCGCAAGCTGCCCACCCTGGAGCTGGCCGCCCCCGAGGCGGAGCTGGAGCGCGTCGAGGGGCTGGCCGTCGGCGGCCTCCGTACCGTTCCGGTGCGCTGGTAACCGTTCGGATTTAGGAGACATCTGCCATGAAAGTGACCATCGACGAGGACAAGTGCTGCGGCGCGGGGCAGTGCGTGCTCATCGCGCCGGAGGTGTTCGACCAGCGTGACGAGGACGGCATCGTCGTCCTGCTGAACGCCGAGCCGGGCGCCGGCCAGCACGCCGCCGTGCGCGAGGCGGCCGCGGTCTGCCCCGCGTTCGCCATCGAGGTGAGCGAATAGCGGCGAGGCGGCTTGTTTCCGCTTTGCGCAAATGGGCAGCACTCGACTGTCAGGTTATGAAGCGTTGACCTGCCCCAGGGTCAGGTCGCCAAGCGACAGGAGCGTGCAGCGTGGCAGTCACCGGCATCATCTCCGCCCTCATCATCGGGCTCGTCATCGGTGTTCTCGGTCGTCTGGTCGTGCCCGGACGCCAGAGCATCCCGATCTGGCTCACCATCGTGATCGGTATCGTCGCCGCGCTGATCGGCACCGCCCTCGCCGCCGCGTTCGGGGTCGCCGACACCAAGGGCATCGACTGGATCGAACTGATCCTCCAGGTGGTGCTCGCCGGTGTCGGCGTGGCGCTGGCGGCCGGGATGTACGGCCGCCGCCACGTGCGGTAAGCAGCCGGAGCGTGTCCCCCTCGCCGCCGTCACCGTACGGCGGCGAGGGGGCTTTTCCTTTGTGATGATTCGACCAACTTGTACGTGTTAAGCGATCTGCAACCGTTCGGCACGTTCACGCGCGACACTTGACTGTGTGAACGGCGTCCGAGGGCTGCTCGCGGGCACATGTCGCCAGCCGTTCCGCCGACGTCGAGGACGGAGGAAGGATGGACAGACCGGCCGCCATGACGCTGCCGATCGACGCCGACCTGGCCAGGATCCGCCAGGCCGTGCGCGGCTTCGCCCAGGAGGCGGGGCTGGCGGGTGAGCGGCTCCAGAACCTGGTGCTCGCGGTCAACGAAGCCGTCACCAACGTCCTCGACCACGGAGCCGGCACCGGCTCGGTCCACCTGTGGCGGACGGATCACGGCGTACGGGTGCAGATCGTCGATCCGGCCGGGCGGCTCCTGCCCGCCGACCTGGACCGTTCGCCGCCCTGGCCGCCCACCCACGGGATGGGGCTCTGGGTGATCCGCCAGGTGTGCGACGAGGTACGGCTGGACCATCCGGAAGGCCACTCCCGGCTGGAGCTCTTCATGGCCTGCCCGCCCGTCGCGGCGCCGGCCGCTGACGCGCCCCCGCGTGACACCCGGCCGCCGACGCCGCGGCACCTGCTGCGACTGCACCGCCACGCGCCGGACCCGGACGACTCCCCCGAGGACGGCCCGGAGCGCTCCCGCTTCCAGGACGCCGCCGGCCAGCCCTGACCCGTCACCGGCCGGCGGTGGCGTGGTCCAGCTCGACCACGATGTGGGGCTCCAGCGCCGCCAGGAAGTCCGCGGCGTCGAAGATCTCCCCCGCCGAGGCCACCCCGGCGGCCTTGGTCCGCCCGGTGAGGATCCGGTGCACGGCCTCCACGTCGAGCGGGGCGCTGACGGCGTAGATGTCCTGCCCCCTGGCCACGGCCCGCCGCTCGGCCGCGCCGGCGCGCACCCGTACGTCCACGACGAACGACTGCGCCGAGCGCCCGAGCTCGTCCACCGCGACCGGGGCCGGCGTGTCGGCGCCGGAGAGGTCCTTGGCCGCCTCGACCGTCATGTACGAGCACACCTCGGGGATCGCCAGGTGGCTCGGCACGGTCACGATGTCGGCCATCGAGAACTCGCCGATCACGTCGCGCTCGCCCGCGGGCTCGGGGAACGACCACGTGCCGGTCGGCGCGGCGTCGTCGCGGTACTCCAGCCGCCCGCCCGCGTAACGCACCCGCCGGCCGCCCCGCCGCCGCCGGGAGACCGCGCCCGCGTCACGGGTGCCGGCCGTGGGGTGCCAGCTGTCCAGCCCGTACGCCACGTGCGCCGAGTCCGCCTCCCGCCACTCGCCCATGGCCGCCGTGACCAGCAGGTCGCCAAGACCGCCGTAGAAGGCCATCGCGGGCACGACCACGGCCCCCGCCTCCTTGGCCCGCTCGGCGAACAGCTGGAACGTGTCCAGGTTCGCCTCGATCTCGGCCGCCACGTCCACGTACGGAACGCCGGCGCGCAACGCCGCCTCGATCACGGGGCCGGCGGTGTCGGCGAACGGCCCGGCAGCGTTGATCACCGCGTCGGCCCCGGCCAGCGCCCGGTCCAGCGCCGCCGGGTCGTCCACCGACGCCTCACGGACCTCCAGCTCCGGGTACTCGGCGGCCAGGTCCCGCAGCTTGCCGCCGTCCCGCCCGGCGAGGACGGGCACGAGCCCGCGCCGCAGCAGCTCCGCCACCACGAAGCGGCCCGTGTGCCCATATGCGCCGTAAACCGTGATCATTACAACTCCCTTGCCGCCGGAAAGCCTCACCCCCACATCGTGGCGCGGCAGGTGGTCACCGCACGAGCGTCCGAAACGACATGATGCGTACAATTCCGGACGTGAGCACAGTAGCGATAGCCGTCGCCGACGGGATCCTGCACTTCGAGCTGGCCCTGGCCTACGAGCTGTTCAGCGGCGCGCCGCCGATGCCGGTCAGCCACTGGTACGAGCCCGTGATCTGCGGCGCGGCACCCGTACGCGCCGACGGCCGTTTCCTGCTCGAACCCGACTGCGGGCTCGACCGGCTCGCGAGCGCCGACACCGTGATCGTCCCCGGCTGGGCCGAGGTCGACGTGGACCCGCCGGCCGACCTCGTCGCGGCCGTCCGCGCCGCGTACGACGCCGGCGCGCGGGTGGCCTCGCTCTGCACCGGCGCGTTCGTGCTGGCCGCCGCCGGGCTGCTGGAGGGGCGGCGGGCCACCACGCACTGGGCGCACGCCGAGGCGCTGGCCGCCCGCCACCCCGGCATCGAGGTGGACGCCGACGTCCTCTACGTGGACGAGGGCAGCGTGCTCACCGCCGCGGGCAAGGCCGCCGCCCTGGACCTGTGCCTGCACCTCGTCCGCCGCGACCACGGCTCGGCGGTCGCCAACGCGATCGCCCGGCGGCTGGTCGTCGCGCCGCACCGGCCCGGCGGCCAGGCCCAGTTCGTCGCCACCCCCGTGCCCGAGCCGGACGGCCACCCGCTCGGCGAGCTGCTCGGCTGGACCGTCGAGCACCTGGACCAGCCGCTGACCGTGGAGGACCTCGCCCGCCGGGCGAACCTCAGCTCGCGCCACCTCGGCCGCCACTTCAAGTCCATGACCGGCACCACGCCGCTCCAGTGGCTGCACACCCAGCGGATCCGGCGCGCCCAGGAGCTCCTGGAGACCACGGACGACAGCGTGGACGCCATCGCGGCGGCCACCGGCATGGGCACCGCGGCCACGCTCCGCCGCCACTTCAACCGCACGGTCGGCGTCCCGCCGGACGCCTACCGCCGCACTTTCCGCAGCGGCCGGATCGCCGGCTGACCGCGTACGCTGATGATCATGACTGTTCCGCTCAGCGACGCCGCCCGGCGGCTCCTCGACGCGCCCAACGTCGGCGTCCTCGCCACCGTCAACCCCGACGGCAGTCCGCAGACCTCCGTCGTCTGGATCGGCACCGACGGCGACGACGTCGTCATCTCCTCCCAGGCCGGCCGGCGCAAGACCCGCAACCTGGAGCGTGACCCGCGCGCCAGCCTGTGCGTCTTCGACCTCGCCGACTCCGACCGTTACGTCGAGGTCCGCGGCACGGCCACGGTCACCGTGGACGAAGGGCGGCGGCTGGCGGTGTCCCTGGCCGAGCGGTACGAGGGCGAGGGCGCCGGCGAGGAGTACCTCCGGCTCCCTCCGGAGGCCGTCCGCGTCGTCATCCGCCTTACCCCGCAGCGCGTGCTGGGCCAGGTGACCTGAGTTAGCGTGGCGGGGTGAGGCGTTACAGTAACGGCCGCCTGGCGGCGGTCCTCTCCGGCGGGTACGCCGCGCTGGTGTCGCTGCTCGGCGTCGTCTCGGTGGTCATCCTGCTGACCGTCCAGGACCCGATCCTGCTGACCGCCGCCGCCCTCGTGGCCGTCACCTTCCCCCTCGGGCCGCTCGTGTGGTGGGCCTGGGACGCGGTCCCGCCAACGCTCAGGGAGCCCGTCCTGCTGATCGTGATCCTCACCGTGGTGGGGTTGCTTCAGGCGTACGTGCTGTGGCGCTTCACCCGGGGCCGGGCGCTGGAAGCATGAAGCTCGCCGCCCTGCCGGGCGACCATGACAAGCGGGTCTGGGACGTGCTGTGCGCCGTGGCCCTCGCCGTGCTGGCGGGTCGTCCCTACCGTCCGAGACAGTCGATCGCGGCCGGCGCGGCGCTGGCCATCGCGGGCGGCGCGCTGGTGCTGCTCCCGGTGGTCGCCTCAGCGCTCGCGCCCGAGGTCCGGGGCAACGGCGGGCACGCGAACGAGGGACCTCTGGCGATGATGTTCTGCTGGTCCATCGGGCTGCCGGTGCTGTTCGCGGGGCTGGTGCGATGGGGTCTGCTCCGGACTTCGCCATCGGGCCGGCGGGAGACCGGCTGAGCTTGCGGTCAGGCTGGTCGGCCGGTCCGGACGCGGTCGTGGTGCTCGCGTACGACGGCGAAGCCGGCCGAGCGGTACAGCGCCACGGCGGCCTCGTTCTCGGCCGGTGTCACCACGGCGACCGCGCTCGCGCCGCGCCGGGCGAGGGCCGCGCACGCGCCCAGCACGGCGTCGCGGCCGTAGCCGTGCCCGCGGTGGTCCGGGTGGGTGCCGACCGGCTCAAGCAGCCCGCACCTGCCCGCGCCGGCGAACCAGCCGGTCGCGGCGGCGGCGGGCTCCCCCGCGGGCGTGCGCACGAGCGTCTCCACGGCCAGTTCGCCCGCCGGCGACCGCTTCATCGCGTGCCACCGCTCGACGGTGAACGTCGAGCCCTCGAACGCGGCCCGCTGCACCAGCACCCGATCGGCCGCGTCGTCCGCGCCGACTTGCTCGCCATGTTCCGGCACCGGGCGCGGCGTCCACGACATGACCAGCCACGGCGCGTCCTCGTCGAGCTCCCATCCGGGCATCGGCAGGCCGTCGCACCAGTCGTCGCCGGGCCCCAGCGCCTCCTCGGCGTCGGCGGCGAGCGCCCCCAGGTCGGCGCCGGGCGCGGCCGTCACGCGCAGCACGGGACCGTCGAGAAAGCCGGCCGCCACCGGCTCCCCGTCGTCGAGCCAGAGCAGGACGGCCGCGTCGTCGAAGCGGAGATACCAGCCCACGTCCCCGGGATGGAGGCCGCCGCCCGGCACGTCGGCGGGCGTCCACGCGGACAGCGCCCGCAGCGCCGGGCCGGTCTCCGCAGGGGTCAGGCGGCGGCGTACGAGCGAAGACATGGACGGCAGCCTAGCCCGGCTTGGTCTCCTGAGACAGGGGCGCGCAATCCGGTACGTGGCCCCGCAGGCCCAGCCGGCTCTCGTAGATGCCGACCTTGTGGGTGATCAGCTTGAGGCACTCGTCCAGCTCGTGCCTCTGGGCGAGCACGCGTTCGCGGTGTTCGCGCAGCACCTCAAGTCGTTCGACCTCGTTGCCCTGGCCCGCCCTGACGAGCTCGGTGTAGCGCCGGATGTCGGCCAGGGGCATGCCGGAGGCGCGCAGCCGGATGCACACGCCGAGCCAGTCGACGTCGTCCTCGTCGTAGACGCGGTGTCCTGCGGCGCCTCGCCGTACCGGCTGGGCCAGCAGCCCCTCCCGCTCGTAGAACCGGAGGGTGTGCACGCTGAGCCCGGTGCGTTCGGCGACCTGGCCGATGCTCAAACCCGACATGTCATTCAGTTTGCCTTAGAGTGCGCTCTAGATCCTACGGTTCGGAACCATGAGATATCGCATCCTCGGCGGCACCGGCATCGAGGTCAGCACCTACTGCCTCGGCACCATGATGTTCGGCGCGGCCGGCAACCCCGACCACGACGACAGCATCCGCGTCATCCACACCGCGCTCGACCACGGCATCAACTTCGTCGACACCGCCGACATGTACTCGGCGGGCGAGTCGGAGGAGATCGTGGGCAAGGCGCTTCAGGGCCGGCGGGACGACGTGGTGCTGGCGACCAAGGTGCACTTCCCGATGGGAGAGGGGCCCAACCGCGGCGGCAACTCGCGGCGCTGGATCACGCGCGCGGTCGAGGCGAGTCTCAAGCGGCTGCGTACCGACTGGATCGACCTCTACCAGATCCACCGCCCCGACCACCGTACGGACATCGAGGAGACCCTCTCCGCGCTGACCGACCTGGTGCGCCAGGGCAAGATCCGGGCCTTCGGCAGCTCGGCCTTCCCCGCGTACGAGACGGTCGAGGCCTACCACGTGGCCCGGCAGCGCGGTCTGTACCGGTTCCGTACGGAGCAGCCGCCGTACAACATCCTGGCCCGCGGCATCGAGGGCGACGTCCTTCCCACGGCGCAGCGGCTCGGCATGGGCGTGCTCACCTACAGCCCGCTGGGCTGGGGGTTCCTGACCGGCCGTTACCGCAAGGGCCGGGAGATCGACATGTCGCGGGGCCGCGCCGCCCGCGCCCCCGAACGGTTCGACCCGTCGATCCCGGTCAACGCCGCCAAGCTGGACGTCGTCGAGGGGCTGGTGAAGCTGGCGGACGAGCTCGGCCGCACGCTGCCGGAGCTGGCCGTCGCCTTCGCCGCCTCCCATCCGGCGGTCACCTCGGTCATCCTGGGGCCCCGTACGATGGAGCAGCTGGAGGGCCTGCTGAAGGGCGGCTCGCTGGTGCTCGACGACGCCGTGCTCGACCGGATCGACGAGCTCGTGCCGCCCGGCACCAACGTCTACCAGCCGGTCGCCCTCTGGAACCCCGCGCCCCTGACCGACCCCGCGCTGCGCCGCCGCCCGCTCGGCGACCGCGCCGCCGACTGACTCAGACCCCGGCCCCGGCCAGCGGGAACTCGGCGCGCCGGTGCCACCGGTCGCCGTCGCAGACGAAGAGGGCGACCGACGCGACGGACGCGGTGAGAGGCAGTCGCGTAGTCAGCACGGCCTCCACCTCGTCGTACACGTGTTCCTCCTGGCGGTGGGCGACGGTCAGATGCGGGACGATGTCCGTGTACCGCCCTCCGTAGGGCGGCGCTTCCGGCCACCGCGCCACGACGGCCTCGGTCAGCGCGCGAAAGGGCCGGCCGGGCGTCGGGGCGAGGTAGAGCACGTCAGGAAAGCGCCCGCACCTGTCGAATCGGACGGTGAACGGCTCGTGCTCACCGATCAGGGCTCTCAGGTCGTTCATCGCCGCGGCGTCGAGACGGTCGATGTCGAGGAACGGCACGAGTACGGTCACGTGCGCGGGCACCCCGGCTGCGGCCACCGCGTCGAACCGCCGCCGCCACTGCCCCACCAGCGGCTCAGCCTCTTCCACCACAGCCAGCAGGGCTGTCTCGCCCGCTCTGTACTGCTCTGAAGCACCATCCGACATGGCCGGATGATGACAAGAACCACCAAAGCGGATCAAGTAGTTAAAACGGCACTAGGCTGTGGCGATGACCGCGTCCCCGCCGCCCGGCGGCGTTGTGTTCGAGGCGGGCGAACTGGCCGCCCGCTGGGCGGACGCCTGGCACCCGCACCAGGTCGCGGAGCGGTTGGACGGGGTCGGCGCGCCCTGGTACGTCGCCGCGGGGTGGGCGCTGGACCTGTTCCGCGGCGAACGGTCACGACCGCACGGCGACCTGGAGATCGCGGTGCCCGTGGCGGGATTCCCGGAGATCCGTGCCCGCTTCCCCGAGTTCCCGTTCGACGCGGTGGGCTCGGGGCGGGTCTGGCCGGAGGCGGGAGCCGACGCGCTGGCGGCCACACACCAGACCTGGCTGCGGGATCCGGCGACCGGTCAGTTCCTGCTGGACGTCTTCCGCGAGCCGCACGAGGGCGGGACGTGGATCTGCCGGCGGGACGAGCGGCTGCGGCTGCCGTACGACGCGATCATCGAGCGGACGGCGGACGGGGTCCCGTACCTGGTGCCGGAGCTGGTGCTGCTGTTCAAGGCGAAGGCGGTACGGCCCAAGGACCAGGCGGACTTCGACGGGGTGCTGCCGCTGCTGAGCCGGGCACGGCGGGACGTCCTCGCTGAGTGGCTGCGGCTCGTGCACCCCAGGCATCCGTGGCTGGCGAAGCTGAAGCGAGGCTGACCGCGGCCGCGCGCCGGCTCGTACCATGTCGACGTGGGCTCGACCATACCGCGATGGACGATCACGCTCCCGTCGCGTCCCGGTGGCCTGCCCGGGGTCACGATGGCGGGCTTCAGCGACCAGGCCAACGAGCTCGCCGACATCGCGCTCGTGCCGCATCCCGCCGTCACCCTGCTGTTCGACCTCGGTGACGAGCCGTTCGTCGTCGAGGACGGCCGCGGCGCGCGGCAGCGGGAGCGCGTCGTCGCCGGGCTCGCGCCCGACCGGGCCCGCGGGCGGGGGCTGGCCAGGAGCTCGGAGTGCCTGCAGGTACGGCTCTCGCCGATCGTCGCCCACGCCGTGCTGGGCGCGTCCTCGGAGCTGGGCGGGACGGTGGCCGCGCTCGACGACCTGTGGGGACGCGAGGCCCTGCTGGTCCAGGAACGCCTGCGCGAGGCCCGCTCCTGGCGGGAACGCTTCGCGATCGCGGAGACCGCGCTCGTCCGCAGGGCCGACCCGCGCCGCGTGGTCGACCCGGAGGTGGCCTTCTCCTGGCGGCGGATGGTGGCCGGTCGAGGCCGGGTACGCGTCGAACGGCTGGTCGCCGAGACCGGCTGGAGCCGCAAGCGCCTGTGGTCCCGCTTCCGCGCCCAGATCGGCCTCACACCCAAACGGGTCGCCCAGCTCATTCGCTTCGACCACGCGGCCCACCGCCTGGCCGCCGGGCAGCGGGCCGCTGCGGTGGCGGCCGAGAGCGGCTACGCCGACCAGTCCCACCTGAACAGGGACGTCATGGCCTTCGCCGGGATGACGCCGACGGCGGTCGCGCGCTCGCCGTTCCTCGCGATCGACGACGTCACCTGGCCTCCTTCCGCATGGCTGGAAAAGGGTTGGACGGGATGACGCGCGGGCTTGTAGCTTGCAGTCGACCGTGACGCCGCCCGAGGAGGTGAGACCCATGAACGCTGTATCGATGTGGGTGCTCCCCCTTCCCGTCACGGCCGGGCGATTGACGTAGGTGTCGCCGGGAGCGCCCAGCCAACCAAGGCACTCCCGAAAGGCAACACCTATGCACGTTCCCCACTTCGACGTGATCATCGCCGGGTGCGGTCCGACCGGCGCGATGCTGGCCGCCGAACTGCGGCTGCACGACGTACGGGTCCTCGTTCTGGAGAAGGAGACCGAGCCCAAGTCGTACGTACGCATCGTCAGCCTGCACGCCCGCAGTCTGGAGCTGATGGCGATGCGCGGACTGCTGGACCGCCTGCTCCCGCACGGAAGACGGCGTCCGGCCGGCGGCGTCTTCGCCGCCATCGCCAAACCCGCGCCCAAGAGCCTTGATTCCGCGTACGCCTACTTGCTGGGCCTCCCGCAGCCCGTCGTCGAACGCCTGCTGGAAGAGCATGCGATCGAGCTGGGCACGCAGGTCCGGCGCGGCTGCGCGGTCGCCGGTCTCGCGCAGGACGACGAGGGCGTGACCGTCGAGCTCGCCGACGGCGAACGGCTGCGTACGCGCTATCTCGTCGGCTGTGACGGCGGGCGCAGCACGGTACGCAAACTGCTCGGCGTCGGCTTCCCCGGCGAGCCCTCGCGGTCCGACACGCTGATGGGCGAGATGGAAGTGGGCGTGCCACAGGAGGAGATCGCCGCCAGGACGGCCGAACTCCGCGACCCCCATCGACACTTCTGGCTCCGGCCCTTCGGCGAAAGGATCTACAGCGTCCTGGTCCCCGCCGCGGAAGTCAGCGACCGCGCGCAACCGCCCACCCTCGAAGACTTCCGGCAGCAGTTGCGCGCCATCGCCGGAACCGACTTCGGTGTGCACTCCCCGCGCTGGCTGTCCCGCTTCGGGGACGCCACCCGGCTGGCCGAACGTTATCGGGCCGGGCGGGTGCTGCTGGCCGGCGACGCGGCACACATCCACCCACCCATCGGCGGACAGGGCCTCAACCTGGGCGTTCAGGACGCCGTCAACCTCGGCTGGAAACTGGCCGCGCAGATCCGCGGCTGGGCGCCGGACCCGCTGCTGGACACCTACCAGGCCGAACGTCGTCCGGTCGCCGAGGACGTGCTGGACAACACCCGCGCCCAGACGGAACTGCTGTCCCCTGAGCCTGGCCCGCAGGCCGTACGCAGGCTGCTCACCGAACTGATGGACTTCGACGAGGTGAACCGCCACCTGACCGAGAAGATCACCGCGACCGGCATCCGCTACGACTTCGGCCCGGGCCCCGACCTGCTCGGCCGCCGCCTGCCCGACATCGCCGTGAAGCAGGGCCACCTCTACGATCTGCTGCACCGCGGCCGCGGCCTGCTGCTGGACCGCACCGGCCACCTGACCGCCGGCGACTGGTCGGACCGGGTCGATCACCTCGCCGATCCCTCCGCGGAACTGGACGTCCCGTGCGTCCTGCTCCGCCCCGACGGCCACGTCGCCTGGATCGGCGACGACCAGCAGGACCTGGACGACCACCTCTCCCGCTGGTTCGGCAAGCCCGCCGACTGATCCGCCTGCGACGCCGCGTCCGTACCGATGAAGTCCCGGCCTGAGCTGACGGCAGGCGTTCCAGGCGCCCACGATCAGTTCAGGCCGGTGGGCTTGTACGCGACGTCGGCCATCGCTGACGGAGCAGTTCGGGGATGCGCGGCGTGCGTCAGCGGGACTCCGGCTGGCGCTCTCCCCGCTGGTGCGGGCCGAGAGGCACTGAAAAGATCACGCAGTGTCCCAGGTGCACCAGCGCATGACAGCCCTCCTCTCTGAAGCCGGTTACCGCAGCGACGAACCGCTTGCGGTCGGGCTGCAACGTCGCGGCGTTCCTCCCTCTTCTCTCGTCCGAGGGCTGACTGCCACCGGCGAACCTGTGACCGCCACGACGCTCGCTTACGCGGCATCACTGTCAAAGCAAATGACCGCGGCCTGCGCAGCCCTGCTCGCCCAGCAGGGCGCACTGGACGTGGAATCGCCTCTGTCGTACTGGTTGCCGCAACTACCGGCATGGGCCGGCACTGTCCGCCTGCGCCACCTCATCCATCACACGGCAGGACTCCCTGCCGACCACAAGATCGACGCCATCATCTCCGGCGACCCTGATCGGACCAGTTCGGGCATCATCCGAGCACTCACCCAGTTCCCGGCCCTGGACTATCCGCCGGGCACCGCACACGTCTATTCCAACGCCGGATACGTCTGCCTTGCCGCAGCGGTGGAACGAGCGGCGGACCTGCCGCTGCCCGATTTCGCGCGACGCCACCTCTTCGTCCCGCTGGCGATGCCGGACACCCGCTACTGGGCCGGACCTGATCCTGCGCCCCCGGGTGCCGCACCGCTCGCCCGACCGCACCCCGCCCCGCTGTCCTCGGGCGACGGAGGGGTATGGACGACCCTCAACGATCTGCTGTGCTGGGGCCAGGCGCTCAACGCCGACGAACTCGGCATCTCGGCGTTCCTGCAGACCCCAGGACACCTTGATGACGGGACACCACTCGACTACGCCTGGGGCATCGGCGTCCGATCACACGGCGGGTACCGCGTCTATCGGCACGGAGGAGGCTGGACAGGACTGCGCGCCCTGCACGCCCGGGTGCCGGAGCTGGACCTGAGCTTGGCCGTCATTGCGATCAACGACCACACCGAACGCCGAGTCCCGGTCATCAACGGCCTCCTCGATGAGGTCACCGACTCAGCGTGCCGCCCCTGGTGACTTCGCCTGTCTACGGCGACCGGCGCGTACGTCTGCGCCTGACCTCCCGCAGCCCCTTGAACCCCGCGCCCACCCGGTGCGACAGCCGCTGCACATGGCGGTCTGAACTTGATGATCGTATGGGATGCTGACGCCCGTGACCGATCCGCAAGATCCCAAGACGGACTGGCGCCGCCACGAAACCCCCGAGGCCATCGGGCTGGCGGGCCTCATCGCCATCGTCCTCGGCGTACTGCTCGCCATCGTCCAGGCGAACACCACGTCGAGTAGCTCACCTTTGTGGGTGACCATCTTCCTCGGGATCGCCCTGATAGGCGTCGGCCTTCGCATCGAGGCCGCAATCCGCGACCGGTCTCGGCCCTGAACCTGAGCGCGAACGCCCCGGCGCAGAAGAGCCGTCGACTCCGCCTGTTCGACCCGGCGACCGGACGGGCCCTCGGCCGGTCCCTGCTCGGGCACACCGCGCCGGCCCGCGGCCTGGCTTCAGCCCGGACGGCGGCGTCCTGGCGAGCGCGGGCGAGGACAGGACCATCAGCACGTACGACGTCTCGTACCTCGCCGACCCCGCCGCCACCCCTGACTGACCACCGAAGCTACGCGTCCAGGGCATTCCGAATGGTGGCGGCGAGGGCGGCGCTCTCCTCGGACGTGCGCGGCACGCGAGGTGGCAGGGCTGCGACGTGCCATTGCCGGCGGGCGTTTCTAGCGGATACGGTCCAGCTCAGGAGCGAGGTTCTCCTCGTGAATGAGGTCAAAGTGCCCCATTGACGTAAGTGAGAATGAGATCCGCGGCTCGTCCGCAACCGCCGCCCGCATGGCAGGCAGGTGCACCTTGTACCCGGACGACAGCACCACACGCACCGTGTCGGAGACCGCGGCCGCAGCGGCCAGTCGTGTGCCGATCTGGGTATATCCACCAGGGTGCCAATAGTCGAGCATGTCCCGCGAGAGACTCCACAACTGGACGAAGTCTTTTGTGCGCACCTTGCCGACGTATGAGTGGAGCGCCTGCAGAACGGCCTGATCGGTGGCCTGACTGATCAGTTTTTCGAACGCGGGCAGAGGATCTTTCGGATCCGCCTCGGCGAACACCTTCGAAATGGTCATCGTCGACTGGTTCACGTTCGGGTCGAGCAGCAGGGCCGCCCTGATCCGAGGAGCCGCCGACCTGTTCTCCCTCCAATGCTCGGCAAGGCACAGAATCAGGTCGGCGCCGAGGGAGAATCCGGCGAGCACGATCTTTTTCTCCGGATGCTTGCCTTGAATCTCCGCAATGACATCCGAAACTGTTTCGACGTGCTCCCTCAGAGATATGGGGCCCGCCGAAACAGATGACTTCGCCTCGAACCCGAGAAGAGTGATGGCGATGCTGTGCTGTTCGTCGTGACGCTGCAGGTAGTCGCAGTAATCGCCGGCGTCCAGACCGAGGCCGTGAAGGAAGATCACTATGGAGGAGGAATTTGATGATCGCTCGACATAGGCCGACTGGCGCCCCATTTGTGACCTGGTATGGAGTTTGGTGCTCATCGTCATGTTGCGCCCTAGGGTCGATGGTGATGTCGGCGGCATCCGCCACTCTTGACCGTCAACTTTTTCGCTCATGTGTTTCCATGGACCGACGGCAGTCACACCGCTGCTCAGATCACTATGGACAGCATGAACGCCCACTGCTTAATAGACTACACGGGGCAACTTGCATTCGGCATGCACTTGCAAACTCTGCCGTGTTCTAGGCGTAGGCGCTGGGAGATGGTGCGTGAACAGCCAGCTGACAGAGCGCATCGCAATCGAATGGATTCGGAATACGGCCTTCTCCAGCAGACGGGTGGGACGGGTGGGCATAGAGCTGGAGTGGCTCCTCGTACGTGATGATTCACCCGATACGCGCGTGGATGTCGCAGACGTCAAGGCATATCTCGGAATTGATGACGGACCTTTGCCATCGGGTGGTTACGTCACTTTCGAGCCCGGCGGCCAGCTCGAACTCAGCACAGCCCCGGCCGACTCGCTTGCCGAATGCCTGGAGGCGGCCACACGCGACCTGGAGGTTCTCCGCAGCGGAGCCGTACGCTCCGGCCTCACTCTGCTGGGACGCGGACTTGACCACCGGACGCCGACTCGCGTCGTACATATCCCGAGAACTGTCGCCTTGGAACGCAATTACGACCATTTCGGACCTTATGGCCGAGTCGTTATGTACAACACCGCATCGGTCCAGGTCAATGTCGACGCCGGCGATGATTCGTCGAGCCCTCGGGGTTGGAGATACCGGTGGTGGTTGGCCAACAGCCTCGGTCCTGTGTTCACGGCGATGTTCGCGAATTCGCCCCTGGATCTCGGCGTACCGGAACGATCGAGGCGCCAGGTGCTCCGTTTCCGCACCGACCCGACCCGTACGGGCCCGCTGCCCCTCGTGGGAGATCCACGTGAGGCGTGGGCGAACTACGTACTCGACGCCCGGGTCGTCGGGATCGCCCAGTCGTGTTCGCATGCTCTGGAGACCCCACCTTCTGGCCTCACGATGCGGCAGTGGCTACGCGGGGTGGGGCCGCGACGTGCTCGCCTCGACGACCTGGACCACCATCTCAGGTCGGTGCTACCCCCCGTGCGGCCACGCGGCTATCTGGAACTGCGCATGATCGACGCGCAGGAGGGCGACAACTGGGTCGTGCCGGTCGTCACGGTGAGCGCGCTGCTCGACGATCTGCATGCCTCCCGGGCGGTGCGCAGGATCGCCGAGACACTGCCGCTGCCGAGCATGCGCGAGACGTGGATGACAGCCGCCCGCGACGCCATGGGAGACCCCCGTCTGGCGGAGGCCGCCCAGCGCTGCATGGCGGTGGTCATCGATGCACTGGAGCGCATGGAGGTGCCTGCATGGGTACGGCCGATCGTGCACAAGTTCGCCGAGGTCTACACCTTCCGCGGACGATGTCCCGCCGATGACCACATGCCCAGCCGGCAACCCCTGCCTGTGGCGGCCGCGGCCTCCGGGCGGTCGACCGCCCTGTGAGCAAGGCCGCCTCATACGTCCTGGATCCGAAGGGAGCGACATGTTCCAGGAGCGGCGCGCAGCCTTCGACCGCACGCTCACCGCCATCGTGCAGCACCAGCAGGGTCATCACGGCTGGTCGCACTTTCATCGGATCGTTCGGGAGTTGCTGGTCGAAGGGCACCCCGGATTCTCCCGCGTACTCGAGGCCGTGTGGAGCGCGCGGCCTCACATCAGCGACGCCCACCTCATCACCCTGACAAGCGCCGCCGTCCGTCAAATAGCCCTACGGGAAAAGCGGGACACCTCGCTGTTCGGCGCCGGCGTCGATGACGTCACGCGACTCCGTCTCCTCCGCGATCTCGTCGAGGGCCACGGGGCGGAACTGGCCAGGGAGATGTGCGACCGGTCGAACTCGTTCACCGGCGCCCGCCGGTTCCTCGTACCGCAACTGATCATCGGCGGGTTCGCCGCCGAGCACGGATTGGACGAGGTGAGATTCCTCGACCTGGGGACGGGGGTGGGCATTCTGCCTCGTCAGCTGAACAACAAGGCCGTCTACGATCGGTTCAGCAAGGACCTGGCATGGGAGCCGTACACACCTGAATATCGGACCATACCGCTGGCTTTACGCGTCGGCGCGGACGCGCCGCCCCTGCCGAGCATGGAGTGGTTGCGTTCCTGTTACGGACCGTCCGAGTATTACGAGGAGCGGTTGGAAGAACTGCTGTGGTCCTTCGACATGACGACCGAGGAGGGCAGGACGGTGGTGACTGCCGAGCTCGACATACTGGATCTGCCGCGGTTGGCCGATTTCATTCGCGTCAACCGCTTCAACGTCATCACCTGCAATTTTGTGCTCTTCCAGTACGACACCAGCGTTCAGCAGGCGATAGAGGCCTGTGTGATGGACAACATCGCCTCTCCAGGGCTGTTTCTCACCATGAATCCCAGCCACGGCCTCCTTCGTCAGGGGTGTCGTGTGCGTGGCCGGCTTGCCGGCGAGCCGGAGGAGTTGCGTCTGGCCGCCGCAAGCGACGCCCATCTCATCGGAACGGTCACGATGGAAACCGACCTCCCGATCGTCATGGGCGGACGTCAGGAGGAAGGAATTGGCTGAGGAGGCGAGCAGGGACGTGACGCTCCTCAGCCTGATCCGGCGTCACCACAAGCTGCTCGGTGCGGTCGGCGGCACCCTCGCCGTCGTCATCGGAATCTACAGCGACGAGGCCAGGACGGCACTCGACTGGCTGTGGGCGAGCATGGGGTGGTTCTCTCCAGCGCTGCCCGTCCTCGGCATTCTGGGGCTTTGCGCCGCGACGTGGTACGCACGCGGCCTGGTGGAGCAGAACAGGCGGCAGGACCGGCGCGTCATCAATCAGTCCTTCGACATACGCGTCGCCGATTTCGAGGACGATCTGCCCGGCGATCAGACGGTGATCGGGCGTGAGTTGCGCTATCTGGAACGTGTCACGCATTCCAACACGCTGGTCGTCCTGCTGCCCGGTCTGGGGCTCGACGCGAACGACTTCAGGCCGTACATGAACATCGCGCAGGAGCACACCGCTGCGCTCACCCTCTTCGGGTTCAACGCCGAGGAGGCCAAGGACGAGAGGTATCGGCCGGTCGGACTGAAGACCCATGTCGAACTCGTCAACGGCGCCCTGAATCATTTCCGCAGGAAGTATCCGCAGAAGAAGCTGGTTCTGGTGGGATTCTCCACCGGAGCAGACCTGATCATTCGTCTGGGAGAATTCTGGCAGACCCATCCGACGCGGAATCCTCGGACGTACGCCATGGTGCTCCTCGATCCCAACATCAACCACTCCTCGATGGTGGTGTCCGGGGCGTTCGCGACAATGAATCCCTCCGCCCCCTTCACCGAGCTCATAGAGATCGCGCGCATTCCGCAGAACATCACCGAGTTCCAGAACATGTCCGAGTACCTGCACAAGATCAGCAAGAAGAATCTGGCGCACATCCAACGGCATGCCGAGGACTGGTGGGACTACTGGGAGGGCGAGGAGAAGTGCGAGCGCTTCCTGCAACGCGTCGGCACTTTGCACGCGATGTGCCCGAAGTTGAAAGTTGTTTTCTCCGCCAACTACGACCAGCATTTCAACGAGATAGTCGCGGGGGCCCGGCGGCAGAGCATGGGCGAGATATTCGATCTGCTCCGTGAAGACCACTTCCAGCTGCTGAACGAGAGGCTCATCGCCAAAGAGGTGGCCACGCTGGTGGCGTCCCCTTCCCTCTCCTGACCTGACGCCCACCTGGTCCGGCCGTTCCTGCTCGATGGAGGTGGTGCGTCGTTGCAGCAGTCTGCGAACCCAGCAGCGCGCTCCTGGTCGCGGACGCCGCCCACTGCCCGCTATCAATCTTCTGCTGTCACACGGAGGGACGGGCACCTGTGCTCACCGTATTGCCTGCGGCGACAGCATCCGCGAAACTCCGGAGATCATCGGGCTGGCGGGCCTCATCGCCATCGTCCTCGGCGTACTGCTCGCCATCGTCCAGGCGAACACCACGTCGAGTAGCTCACCTTTGTGGGTGACCATCTTCATCGGGATCGCCCTGATGGGCGTCGGCCTTCGCATCGAGGCGGCGATCCGCGACCGGTCTCGACGCTGAACCAAGGGCGGACGCCGTCGACCCGCTCAGTATGCGATCATCAGGATCATGTCATCGATCAGAAAGGGCCATGCCGCGTAGGCGCCCTTCCGAGGTCCGTACGCGGGGATCGGCGTGCGGGACCCACAGAGCTGTGATCCATCATGTTCCCGGGCTCGGCCGTCGCCCCATGGCCGCGGTGATCGCCCTCGAACACACCCGGATGTGGCCCGGCGCGGTGGCGGCGGCCCTGGTGGCTTGGCAGGAAGCGGCTCTGGTTGGGACCACTGACCAGGTCTTCGTCAGGTGCGAGTGCCATGAGTGCAGCGGTGAGGCTCCCCGCCGGCGACTTCAGCAGGCTCTCATCGGCTTGCCACCGTGGGCCAGGAGGCATCTGTATGCCTTGGTCCTGCCCCTCGACCTGTACTACCTCCGCCGTACCGGGATCATCCGGCGGCGGGTGGTGTGACGCGGCCGGAGCGCTCGGCTTTCGCGTACTGGTCCAGCAGCTTGTTGTACGTGGTGGACGGGAGTGCCGAGCCACTCCCGCGCAGGGCGTCCAGGAAGGCTCGGGTGGCCTCGGTGAGGTAGTGGGCGGGGCCCAGGACGCGCAGGCAGTCGTCGTACAGCGCGGCGAAGGCGGCGAGGCCGTCGGCCGGGGCGCGGTCGCGCCGGGCCCGCACTTCGGCCAGGCAGCCGCGGACCATCAGCGAGCCGAGATGGTCGGGGCCCCAGATCCGCAGGGCCGCCGGCAGCAGGTCCTCGTACGCGGTGACCGACCCGGCGAAGTCTTCGCTGCTCGCGAGCAACTGGGCGTAGGTGGCGCGGACGGGAAGGGTCTCGATGTGGTCGGGTGGCATGATCCGCTGGTAGTCACGCAGCAGCTCGCGGCACTCCTCGGCCGCCCCGGCCGGGTCGCCCGCCTCCGCCCGGCAGTCGAGCAGGCTGCCACGCAGGCCGAGCGTGAGCGGATGGTCGGGTCCCAGCACCCGTTCACAGTCCGCGAGCAGCTCCTGATAGACGGGGAGCATCGTGTCCGCCTCCGCGTCGCGGGCGCGGCAGTCGGCAAGGGCGCTGCGCAGCCGGAGGGTGTCCGGGTGGTCGGGGCTCAGCACGTGGCCGTGCAGGGAGATCAGGTCCTCGTACACCGCGAGGGCCCCGGCCGTGTCGCCCGCCGCGTCCAGTTTCTCGGCGAGCAGCTTACGGGCGTCCAGGGTCTCCGGATGGTGCGGGCCCAGCACCCGGACCAGGTCTCCCTGCAGGTCGCGGAGGTCGGCGACCGCCCCGGCGTAGTCTCCCGCCTCGCCACGCCAGTCGGCCAGGTCCGCGCGGATC
This sequence comes from Nonomuraea sp. LP-02, assembly GCF_036289125.1. NCBI lineage: Bacteria > Bacillati > Actinomycetota > Actinomycetes > Streptosporangiales > Streptosporangiaceae > Nonomuraea > Nonomuraea sp. LP-02. The sequence goes on from NZ_JAXCLK010000001.1 coordinate 5,832,499, forward strand.
GTCAGGGTGATGAGGTGTTCAGGACCCAGGGCCCGCCGGCAGTCGGCGAGCAGCACGGCGAACTCCTCGGCCGTCCGGCGCGGGTCACCGATCACGCCTCCGATCCTGAGGAGGAAACGGCGGGACTCCAGCACTTGGGGGTGGTCGGGGCCCCAGAGCGCGCGCAGTGCGGCCACGTTCTCCTTCAGCACCTCGGCGGCGGCGACCGGATCGCTCTCCACCAGCGCGTGCTGCCACATCAGGAGCGTGGCACGGTTGCCGATGACGAGCGGATGGTCAGGCCCGAACAGTTGCTCCAGCAGGCGGGCCGACTCGCCGATGGCGGCCGGTGCCGCGGTGGTGTCTCCCGCCTCGTCCCGCAGGAGTCCCAGGGAGTAGCGGGCCCGGGAGACGTCGATGTGGTGGGCGCCCAGGACCCGCACCGCGTCGTCGATCATCTCCTCCAGCTCCGCGGCGGCCCCGGCCGGATCTCCGGCGGCCGCGCGCCACTCGGCCAGTTCGTGCCGTACCAGCAGGGTGCGGTAGTCGTCACGGCCGAACGCCGCCAGGTGCTCGTCCAGCAGCTCCCTGAATCGCTCGCGGGCGCCGACAGGGTCGCCCGCCTCTCCCTGGAGGCGCGCGAGCTTGCCGCGGATGTTCAGGGTCATGTCGTCGAGCGGCTCAAGGTACGTCAGGCAGTCGCCGAGCAGCTCCCTGTACAGGACGGTGGCGCGCGGCGCGTCTCTCATGTCGACGTGCAGGGAGGCGATCCGGGCGCGGACCGAGAGGGTGCGGCTGTCGTGCGGGCCCCACACGCGCCGGTGGTCGACGAGCAGTTCTTCGTAGTCGGCCAGCGCACCGGCCATGTCGCCCCCACTGGCGCGGACGTCGGCGAGGTTGCCGCGGACGCCGAAGGTGGCGGAGTCGTCCGGCCCGTACAGGCGCGCGCAGTCCGCGGCCAGCTCCGAGTACGCCGCCACGGCCTCCGCGGGGGGTGCGGTGAACTTCAGGAAACCGATGGAGTTGGTCCGGCAGGCGAGGGTGCGGGGGTGGTCGGCGCCGTACTTCTGCGCGGAGGTGGCCGCGAGCTGCCGGTAGTGGTCCATCGTCGCCTGGTAGAGCCCCGCGCGGGCAAGGCTCTGGCCGGTCCGGAGCAGGACCTCGTGCACGTCGCGGTCCGACCACAGCAGGTCCTCGTCATGGGACCGCAGCGCCTCGGCGTTGGCGCGGAACCGCTGGCCGGTGGCGAAGTCGGGCTCCGTGTCCGGCCATGCCTGGAGCAGGGCGTCGGCCGCCGCCCGGACGGTCCGGGCGAGCTGTTCCGGCGGAAGCTGCTCGCGCACACTTCGCTGCACCAGCCCGTGGACCTGCACAGGCCGGCCCGGCACGCTGCTGACCAGGCTGAGCCGGTGGAGCGAGCGCACCGCCCCCTGCGCGTCGGCGGCGTCCACCTCGCTCGCGGAGCCGCGGCCGGCGAGGAGGTCCCGCGCTGCGGTGCTGGCGAACAGCTCGGGCGGGATGCCGTCCGGGCTGAGCACGCTGGCCAGCTCCAGCGCGGGGCGCGCCAGGCCGACGGGGTTGAGCTGGTCGGCCAGCTCGACCGAGAGGGACCAGGCCGCCGCGACGGTCACCCGCTGCTGGTCGGGCAGGGCTCCGCTCTCCGGCAGCAGGCCGTCCAGGCGGCGTGACCGGTCGGCGAGCCGGGCCCGGTAGGCGCGGCAGCTCATGTCCTGGTCCAGCATGTACGCGCACGCCTGCGCGAGCGCCAACGGCAGCCGGCCGAGAGCGGCGGCGAGCTCGGCGGCCCCGTCGAGCATCCGGGGGTCCTCGCCGAGCCGATGGGCCAGATAGGACGCGGCCTGCCGTTCGCTGAACGGCCCGAGCTCCACCAGCCTGCGGCCCTGGCTGGCGAGCGCCGCGTCCCGGCGGCGGGTGGTGACCAGGGTCGCGCTCCCGGCCCGCGCCGGGGGCCACAGGTCGCGCATGTCCGCGGGGGCGCTCACATCGTCCAGCACCACCATCCAGCGGCGCTCGGTGCGCCCCAGCCAGGCCACGAAACGGGCCGCCGCCTGGTCGGCGTCGGCCACTTCGCCGGGGCAGACATCGGCGGCGGCCTCGGCGTACGCCGCGACGACGGCCTGGCGGGTGGTCGCCGGTATCCACACCAGCAGGTCGACCGCGCCGCCGGCCTGGGCGGTACGGGCCAGGTGCGCGGCCCACTGGGTCTTGCCGACCCCGCCCAGCCCGGTCAGTACGAGCGCCGCGTCGGGTGTCTCCCCGTCCGCCGGGCCGAAGGAGATCAAGGGAACCTCCGCGCCCCGGGTGTGGAACCCCTCGGCGGGCTGCGGCACGGCCCCGACCTGGTGCGGCCACCGTACCGGTTCCTGTTGTCCGTGCAGATGCACGTTGATGAACTGGTCGCGAGCGGCCTGGATCACGCGGGCGTGTCCGGAGGCGGTGGCCTCCAGCCGGATCTGCGGGGGCTCGTCCGGCCGGGCCGGGGGCGAGGTCACCGCTCGTGGATGGTCTGGTCGCGGCCGGCCTGGTAGACGCGGCCGTGCCCGCTCGCGGTCGCCTTCATCACCAGCGAGCCGATCCGTTCCTGGTCGGCCGGCTCCAGCGCCGGGGTGAGCACCTCGTCCAGCACCCGCCGCACCTCGCCCGCCAGCGACGGGTCGGCGCGCAGCAGTTGCTGCAGCCGGACCTGCCAGGACCCGGCCAGCGCCTGCTCGGTGTCGGCGTCGCCCTCCCCGCGGGCCTGCAGCACCTGCTCGCGTACCTCGGTCAGCTCGGCCTCGACCACTTCGGCCTGCTCGGGCCGGGCCCGGCGCCACAACGCCACCGCGCCGTCACGAGCCGACTGCCAGGCGTCGGTGGCCATGGCCGTCACCAGCGCGGTGCCGGCGGCCAGGACGATCGGATCCATGTGAACCCCTCTCGCACCGGAGGAACAGTCCCTCAGGGTAAAGGGAACCGCACGAACGGGCGAGAGGCAGCACGAGTACGAAAAAAGCTACCGGTTCACAGTTGCTCGCCGAGCTTGAAGCCTTGCTCGACGTCACCCTTGCGGGTGTAGGAGAAGCCGTCCGCGCCGACGGTCACCTCCATCTCCTTGGCGTGCGTGCGCTCGACGAGCGGCACCGGGTCGCCGTCCAGGTCGAGCACCGCGGAGGCGTCGGTGTACCAGCTCGGGACGACCGGGTTGCCCCACCAGTCGCGGCGCTGGTTGTCGTGGACGTCCCACGTCACGAGCGGGTTGTCGGGGTCGCCGGTCCAGTAGTCCTGCGTGTAGATCTCCACGCGGTGACCGTCGGGGTCGAGGATGTAGAGGTAGAACGCGTTCGAGACTCCGTGGCGGCCCGGCCCGCGCTCGATCCGGTCGGAGACCCGCAGGGCGCCCATCTTGTCGCAGATCGCCAGGATGTTGTGCTTCTCGTGGGCCGCGAAGGCGACGTGGTGCAGGCGCGGGCCGTCGCCGCCGGTCATCGCGGTGTCGTGGACGCTCGGCTTGCGGCGCATCCACGCGGCGTAGACGGTGCCCTCGGCGTCCTCGATGTCCTCGGTCACCCGGAAGCCGAGGTCCACCATGTGCTTCGCGGCGCGCGGGACGTCCGGCACGACCTGGTTGAAGTGGTCGAGCCGGGCCAGCGCACCCGACGGCTGCAGGTCGTAGCGCCAGGTGAGGCGCTCGACGTGCTCGACCTCGTAGAAGTACTCGATCGGGAAGCCGAGCGGGTCCTGGACGCGGACCGCGTCGCCGATGCCCCTGACGAAGCCCTCCTTGCGGCGTTCGACGCGGCAGCCGAGCTCGGTGTAGAACGCGACCGCGTGGTCGAGCTCCTCAGGGGAGCGGACCCGGTACGCCAGCGCGGCCACGGCGGGCACCGGCCCCTGACGCAGGACCAGGTTGTGGTGGATGAACTCCTCGAACGTCCGCAGGTAGATCTCGTTCTCGGTCTCCTCGGTGACGACGAGACCGAGCAGGTCGACGTAGAACTCACGCGACTTCTGCAGGTCGGTGACGACCAGCTCCAGGTACGCGCACCGCACGATGTCGGGCGCCGGAGCCTTGGGGGTGGGGATGTCGGTGGTCACGGTGCTTGCCTCTCTCATTTCTGCGTGCTGAACGATGTGGCCGCCTCGGGGCCCCGGCCGAACCGCGGGGAGTGGGCGTCGTTCAGGGTGATGTGGACCGCCTGCTGGTCGGTGTAGAAGTCGATGGACCGGTAGCCGCCCTCGTGGCCGAGACCGGACGCCTTCACGCCGCCGAACGGGGTGCGCAGGTCGCGCACGTTGTTCGAGTTGAGCCACACCATGCCCGCGTCGATGCTCTGCGCGAACGTGTGGGCGCGCTTGAGATCGTTCGTCCAGACGTACGCCGCGAGGCCGTACTTGACCCCGTTGGCGAGCCGGAGCGCCTCCTCCTCGCTGTCGAACGGCGTCAGCGCGACAACCGGGCCGAAGATCTCCTCCTGGAAGATCCGGGCGTCCGGCCGGACGTCGGCGAAGACGGTCGGGGCGACGTAGTTGCCCTCGGGCAGCCCCTCGGGGCGGCCACCGCCCGCGACGAGACGGGCCTCCTCCTTGCCGAGCTCGATGTAGCTCATGACCTTGCCGAAGTGCTCGGGGTGGACGAGCGCGCCGACCTCGGTCGCGGGGTCGTGCGGGTCGCCGACGACGATGTTGCGGGCGCGCTCGGCATAACGCGCCACGAACTCGTCGTAGATGGAACGCTCCACGAGGACGCGGCTGCCGGCCGTGCACCGTTCGCCGTTGAGCGAGAACACCCCGAACACGGTCGCGTCCAGTGCCGCTTCCAGGTCCGCGTCGGCGAAGACCACGGCCGGCGACTTGCCGCCGAGCTCCATGGAGAGCCCCTTGAGGTACGGCGCCGCGTTGCCGAAGATGATCTGCCCGGTGCCGCTCTCCCCGGTGAACGAGATCAGCGGCACGTTGGGATGCTTCACCAGCGCGTCCCCGGCGTCCTCACCGAACCCGTTGACCAGATTGAAGACGCCGTCGGGCAGGCCCGCCTCGCGGAAGATCTCCGCCCAGAGCGAGGCCGACAGCGGGGTGAACTCGGCGGGCTTGAGCACGACGGTGTTGCCGGTGGCCAGCGCCGGGGCGAGTTTCCACGACTCCAGCATGAAGGGGGTGTTCCACGGCGTGATGAGGCCCGCGACGCCTTTGGGCTTGCGGTTCACGTAGTTCACCTGGCGGCCGGGCACCTTGTAGGTGTCGTCGCGCTGGGCGACGATCAGGTCCGCGAAGAACCGGAAGTTCTCGGCGGCGCGCTGGGCCTGGCCGAGCGCCTGCGTGATCGGCAGGCCCGTGTCCCACGTCTCCAGCTCGGCGAGCCGCTTGTCCTCGGCCTCGACCAGGTCGGCCACCCGGTGCAGGATCCGCGCGCGCCGGCGGGGCGGCAGCGTCGGCCAGGGCCCGTCGAAGGCCCGCCGCGCGGCGGCCACCGCGCGGTCGATGTCGGCCTTCTTGCCGGCCGCCGCCTCGATGTAGACCTGGTCGGTGGCGGGGTTGAGCACCTCGAAGGTGTCGCCGTCGACGCTGTCGACGAACGTCCCGTCGATGAAGTGCCGGATACGGTCCGGCAGCCCCTCGGGGGCTTGTCTCATGGCTTCTCCTGGGTCGGGGTGAGGTCGGTGGATCGGCGGTCGGCCTGGTAGGCCAGCACCGCGTTCAGGGTGCCGAGCCGGTGGTCTCGGGCCGCGAGTTCGACGGTCAGCGGCGTCTCGCCGGCCTCGATCAGCCGCAGCAGCGCCTCGTGCTCGTCCACGGACTCGTGCGCCCGGCCGGGTACGAACCCGAAGACGGACTCACGCAGCACCGTGAGCCGCTTCCAGCCGCGGTGGACCAGATCGACGAGGTGCGGGTTGGGGCACTCCTCGAAGAGCACCGCGTGGAAGTCGCGGTTGAGCTCGGTGAACCGGCGCGGGTCCAGGCTCTTCAGCGACTCGCCCAGCCGGTCGTTGATCGCGCGCGCCCGGGTGATGTGGTCGCCGCCGATCCGGGGCGCCGACAGCGCGGTCGCGGCTCCCTCCACGAGGGCGAGCGTCTGCATCGTGTGCAGGTACTCCTGCTCGTGCATGAAGGCGACCTGGGCCCCGATGTTGCGCTCGAAGGTCACCAGGCCCTCCGCTTCGAGCAGGCGGATCGCCTCCCGCACCGGGACCGGGCTGACTCCGGTACGCCGCGCGATGGCGTCGAGGACCAGGCGGTGGCCGGGCTGGAACTCGCCGTTCTCGATGCGTTCGCGGATCCAGGCGTAGACGATCTGGGACTTGCTGCGGGTCACCGGCGCTCCTCCAGGTATCGCCGGCGCCACTCGCCGCTGAGCGGGAAGAGACCGTCGACGGGATGGCCCTCCGCCACCCGCTCCGCGACCCACGCGTCCTCCGCCTCCTGGGCGGCGGCCGCGTCGGCGACCTGCGCGACGAGCTGCCGTGGGATGACGACCACTCCGTCGTCGTCGCCGACGACGACGTCACCGGGCAGCACGGCCGCGCCTCCGCAGGTGATGGCGGTGTCGGTCTCCCACGGGACGTGCCGCCGGCCGAGCACGGAAGGGTGGACGCCCTGGGCAAAGGCCGGGATGCCGATGGCGGCGACGGCGGCCGAGTCACGCGCGGCCCCGTCCGTGACGATCCCGGCCGCTCCCAGCACCTTCGCGCGCAGCGCGAGGACGTCGCCGACGGTGCCGGCGCTCGCGTCGCCGCGCGCCTCGATCACCAGCACCTCGCCCTCGGCGAGCGAGTCGAAGGCCCGCTTCTGGGCGTTGTAGCCGCCGCCGTGCGACTCGAACAGGTCGGGCCGGTGCGCGACGAAGCGCAGGGTCCGGGCGATCCCGATCATCTTCGTGCCGGGGACCAGCGGGTGGACGCCGTCGATGGAGGAGTGCGGATGGCCCAGCTTGCGGAGTTGCGCGCTGATCGTCGCCACGGCGGCCGACGCGAGCTTCTCGCGCAGCTCCTCGCTCAGGACGTTTGGCGTGACCCCCGCCGACTCGGCGTCGCCCCACGCCTCGATCCGCTGCCGGTCGTCGACCCGGGGCTGGGCGCCGTACGCGGCGAACGGCGTCGTCCCCTCCACCACCCTGGTGACCAGGCGCCCGGTGCTGGGGGCGCCGGGTGCCGTCGGCGCGTCCACCTCGACCTCGACCACGTCGCCAGGGGCCGCGACGGAGGAGCCGGCCGGCGTGCCGGTCAGGATGACGTCGCCGGGCTCAAGGGTGATCAGCTGGGAGAGGTCTGCCACGAGCGTGCCGAACGGGAAGGCCAGGTCCGCGGTCGTGTCGTCCTGCTTGAGGACCCCGTTGACCCAGGTGCGCACGCGCAGCGCCGCCGGGTCCACCGACGCCGCCGGGATCACCTCCGGACCCAGCGGGGTGAACCCGTCTCCGCCCTTGTTGCGCAGGTTCGAGCCCTTGTCCACGTGGCGGAGGTCGTAGACGCCCCAGTCGTTGGCGGCGGTGATCCCCGAGATCGACGCCCACCCCTCCTCGGGCGTGGCCCGGCGGGTCCGGGTGCCCACGATCAGCGCGATCTCGCCCTCGTACGCCAGCAGCTCCGTGCCGGCCGGACGTTCGATGACGTCGCCGCTCGCGGCCATCGACGAGGCCGGCTTGAGGAAGAACGACGGAAACTCCGGGACGCGCCCGCGCTGCGCGATGCGGGACGGGTAGTTGAGGTGCAGCGCGATGATCTTGCCGGGCCTCGGGAGCGCGCTCACGTGACCTCCTCGATGAACTCGGCGGCGAGCCTCTCGCTCCCGCGGGCGAGCAGTTGGACGTCGGCGCCGACGAGGACGAAGTCGGCACCGGCGGCCAGGTAGCGCCGGGCGAGCGCCGGCGCGAAGGCGTTGAGCCCGGCCTTGACGCCGGCCGCCTCGGCCGCCCGGAGGCAGTGCTCGACCGCGGCGATCACCTCGGGGTGGTCCTGCTCTCCGAGCACGCCCATCGAGGCCGCCAGGTCGGCCGGCCCCACGAAGACGCCGTCCACGCCGGGCGTGGAGACGATGGCCTCGACGTTCTCCACCGCCTCCGCGGACTCGATCTGGACGAAGAGCGAGATGGTCGTACGGGCCGTGCGCAGATAGTCGGGCACCCGGTTCCAGCGGGACGCGCGCGCCAGGGCGCTGCCCACTCCCCTGACCCCGTGCGGCGGGTACTCCACCGCGCGCACCATCTCCGCGGCCTGCTCAGCGGTGTCGACCATCGGGATCAGCAGGTTCTGCACGCCCAGGTCGAGGTATTGCTTGATGACGACGGGGTCGCCGACCGGCGGACGGACCATCGGGGTCACCGGGTAGCCGTGGACGGCCTGCAGCTGGGCGAGCAGGGACTCGGGGCCGTTGGGGCTGTGTTCGGCGTCGATCAGCAGCCAGTCGAGCCCGCTGCCGGCGCAGATCTCGGCGACCAGCGGGCTGCCGCTGCACACCCACATGCCGATCAACGGCCGGCGGGCCGCGGCGAGGGCGTCGCGGAAGGTGGGCGCTACGCGAAGCGACACGTGATCGCTCCCAGGTCGCCGTAGTCCGCGTGGACCGTGTCGCCGCGCTCCACCCACATCGGGCGGGTGAACGAACCCGACAAGATGATCTCCCCGGCTCCGAGCGACGTCCCGTGCTGGGCGAGCTTGTCGGCGAGCCAGGCCACGCCCGCGGCCGGGTGGTTGAGCACGCCCGCGGCGACCCCGGTCTCCTCGATGGTCTCGTTCCTGTAGAGCAGGGCGCTCACCCGGCGCAGGTCCACCGCGTCGGCCGCGACGGGGCGTCCGCCGACGACCATGACGCCCATGGCCGCGTTGTCGCTGATCGTGTCGACGACGGTCCGGCCCTGCAGCTCGATGTGCGAGTTGAGGATCTCCAGGGCCGGGACGACGTACTTGGTGGCGTCGAGGACGTCGAACAGGGTGCAGGCCGGGCCGGTGAGCGGCTTGTCCAGCACGAAGGCCAGCTCGACCTCGACCCGTACGTTGGAGAAGTCGTCGTACGGGAGGACGACGCCGTTCTCGAAGACCATGTCGTCGAAGATCACGCCGTAGTCGGGCTCGGTGATCCCGGTGGCGGCCTGCATGGCCTTCGAGGTCAGCCCGATCTTGTGGCCGACGATCCGGTGGCCCGCCTCGACCCGGCGCTCGGCCCACAGGGCCTGGACGGCGTAGGCGTCCTCGATGTCCATCCCGGGGTGGCGGGCGGTCAGGAGCGGTACGACGCGCCGCTCTCGGTCGGCGGCGAGCAGGTCGTCGACGATCCGCTCGATCTCTTCTCTCTGAAGCACCGGCTTCACTCTCCGTTCGCGGTCGATCGCGACGAGACCATATACGATTTCGCCCCCCTATGGAACCTATTAAACATGTTTAATATGCGCTATCGTCTCTCGCTACTTGCAGGAGGGGAGCCGCTTGATGACCGCGACGCAACTCGCCCGGCCGCTGGACACCCGGGCCGAGGCGCCGTACCTGACGCTTCGCGTCGTGACCCTGCACTGGGAGGCGACCGGAATCGTCTCCGTCGTGCTGGGCGCGGACGACGGCGCGGCCCTGCCCACCTGGACGCCGGGCGCGCACCTCGACGTCGAACTGGCGCCGGGCCTGATCCGGCAGTACTCACTCAGTGGCGATCCCGAGAACGGCTCGGCCTACCGGATCACCGTCGCGCTCCAGCAGGACGGCCGTGGCGGGTCGAAGCACGTGCACGAGCGGCTGCGGATCGGCGAGCTGCTCAAGGTGAGCGCGCCGCGCAGCACCTTCCCCTTCGTCGACGCCCCCGGCTACGTCTTCCTGGCGGGCGGCATCGGCGTCACTCCGCTGCTCCCGATGATGCGGCGGGCCACCGCCGAGGGAAAGCCCTGGGTCCTGCACCTCGCCGCCCGTTCGCGCCGGGCCGTTCCGTTCCGCGACGAGCTCGGCGGCGGCACCGGGACCGTCCGGCTGTGCGTCTCGGACGAGGGACAGCGCCTCGACCTGCGCGACGCCGTGGCGACCGCGCACCCGTCGGCCGCGGTCTACTGCTGCGGCCCCGAACGCATGCTGACCGAGGTGGAGCAGCACGCCCGCGACCTCGGGCGCGAGGTCAGAGTCGAGCGCTTCCAGGCCAAGGCGCTGAGCGTGCCCACCCGCCAGGGGGCCTTCGTGGTGCGGTGCGCGCGCTCGCAGCAGGCCGTCACGGTCGAGCCCGAGCAGTCGATCCTCGACGCACTCACGACCGCCGGCGTCGAGGTCCCGTCCTCCTGCCGCGAGGGCGTCTGCGGCACCTGCGAGCTGGCCGTGCTCAGCGGCGCGGTCGAGCACCGCGACTCGATCCTCACCGACGCCGAGAAGCAGGCGAACGAAACGATGCTGGTCTGCGTCTCGCGGGCCCTGACAGAGGAGCTGGAACTCGATGTCTGATGCGCTGACGACCCCCACCGCCGACACGGGAACCGCCTATGGGCTGAGACTCGGCGGGCCGCTGAACGATCTCGCCCAGGTCGGTCCCGGCACGCCCTTCGGAGAGGTGCTGCGCCGCTACTGGCAGCCGATCTCGAAGGTGGAGCAGGTCACCACCACCCCGCGCCGGGTCAAGGTGCTGGGCGAGGAGCTCATCCTCTTCCGCACCGGCCGCGGCGTGCCCTCCCTGCTGCATCCGCGCTGCATCCACCGCGGCGCCTCGCTGTACTACGGCGGGGTGGAGGAGGACGGCATCCGCTGCTGCTACCACGGCTGGCTCTTCGACCCGCAGGGCCACTGCCTGGAGCAGCCGTGCGAGCCCGACCTCGGCCGCCACCGCGACAAGGTCCGTCAGCCCTGGTACCCCGTGCAGGAGCGGTACGGACTGCTGTGGGCCTACCTGGGGCCCGCGGACAAGAAGCCCGTCCTGCCGCGCTACGACGTCTTCGAGGACATCCCCGAGGGCCGGCACCTCATCGTCAACGACGCGGGCGTGGGCGGCGGCGGGCCGGAGGTGCTGGACTTCAACTGGCTGCAGCACTGGGAGAACGTGATGGACCCCTTCCACGTGCCGATCCTGCACGCCCGGTTCAGCGGCGAGCAGTTCACCCCGGAGATGGGCGTGATCCCCGAGGTCACGTTCGAGTACACCCCGGTCGGGGTCAGCTCCACCCAGATCAGGGTGCTCGACGGCAGGAGGGCGCTGCGCCGGCGGACCGAGGTCATGTTCCCCAACCTCCGTGTCGTGCCCAGCCCCCGGCTCACACCCGGCCAGACCAACCTCATCGGGTGGGTGGTGCCCGAGGACGACACCACGTTCCGCATCTTCACCCTCGCGGTTCACGAGGACCCCGACTTCCTGGGCAAGCTCCGCTCCACCTTCGGCGGCAAGCGGTGGGCCGAGCTCACCGAGGAGGAGCACCGGCGCATGCCCGGCGACTACGAGGCGCAGAAGAGCCAGGGGCCGATCTCGCTGCACTCCGAGGACCACCTCACCACCACCGACCAGGGCGTGGCCATGCTGCGCCGGCTGATGGCCAAGCAGGTCCGCGCCGTCGCCGCCGGTCAGGACCCGATCGGCGTGATCCGCGACCCCGCCGACGAGGTCGTCACCATCACCGGCGGCAACTTCTTCCTCGACGAGGAGGAAGCGGTGGCGGAAGGGCTCGTCGATGCCTAGCTCCGTCGCGCTGCTGGCGAAGTACACGCCGGCGGCCGTCGCCTCCGACGCGCCGCTGGCCGTGCTCGGCGTGGACGGCGTCGTCGTCCTCGAAGGCGAGGCGCGCGTCCCCGCCCGGCTGGTGCGTCTCTCCGCGCGCGGGAAGTGGACGCGCGACCTGCGGGTGCCCGAGGGCACCCGCGAGGCCGTCGCCCACCTCGCGAGCCGCTACAGCATCGTCTGGGCCTCGGAGTGGGGGCCGAACGCGCACGTCGCGCTGGCCGGCGTCCTCGGGCTGCCCGCCACGCCGTGGCCCTACCTGCCGGTGCAGTTCGACAAGCTGGCCGCCATCCGGCAGTACGCCGGCGACCGGCCCTGGGTGTGGATCGACGACCCGGTCGTGGACCTGGCCCCGCTGCCCGACGACCCCGGCGGCGTCGTCGTCCGGGTCGACCCGGAACGGGGCCTGGCAGGACTCGACCTGGCCGCCATCGATCAGGCGGTCTCAGCTCACGGAGCCTCGACGACCAGGAAGTCGTCGTAGACGGTCTGGTGACGCCGGACGGCATCCGCCGTGGCGGCCCGGTCGCCCGAGATGATGGCCCCGACCAGCTCCTCATGGATCTCCAGCCGGACCCGGGAGTTGGGCGGGATGCCGTCGTCGGCGACGTAGAAGTCGTCGTGCGACTCGACGTAGGCCAGCAGGCTGAGATAGACCGTCTTCAGCACCGGGTTGGGGACGATCTCCGCGATCCGGCGGTGCAGCCGCCAGTTGGCGCGCAGCCCGGCGACCCGGTCGCTCCAGGTCGCCCGGAGCTCTTCGAGCAGCCGGCCGAGATCTTCGACGTCGGCCTCGGAACGGTGCTCCGCCGCCGCCTGCGCGACGGCGGGCTCCAGGGCGTCGATCACGCGTACGCAGTCGATCGCGGTGCTCGTCACGTCCTGGAGGTTGAGGAACCCGTTGCCGATCACGGCCTGCGCCGTGGGCTGGGCGACGAAGACGCCGCCCTGGGGGCCGGTGCGCGTCGTGATCAGGCCCTTGGCCTCAAGGACGCGCACCGCCTCGGCGACGGTCGCCGGCGCCACGCCGTATTTGCCGGCCAGCTCGGTGCGGGTGCCGAGCCTGCTGCCGACGCGGAGCCGCCCTTCGACGATGCCGTCCTCGATCTCGGAGGCGACGGCGTCGACGGCCGAGCGCCGGCGGGGAACAGCTCGTGCGACAGACATGGTGCCTCCAGTATCTCAGGCCGGCGGCACCCGGGCAGCACGGGTGGTTCAGCCGGTTCCTTCGGGCAGGCCGACCACGGTCTTGGTCTCCAGGAACTCCTCGATGCCGTAGCGGCCGCCCTCCCGGCCGATGCCCGAGCGCTTGTAGCCGCCGAAGGGCGCCGCCACGTTCAGGCCCGCGCCGTTGATGCTCACCATCCCCGTACGCAGGCGGCGGGCCACCGCCAGGGCCCTCGCCGGGTCGCTCGACCACACGCCGCCCGACAGGCCGTAGTCGGAGTCGTTGGCGATGGCGACCGCCTCGTCCTCCGTGGCGTAGCTCATGATCGACAGGACCGGGCCGAAGATCTCCTCACGGGCGATCGTCATCTCCGGGCGCACGTCCGAGAAGATCGTCGGGGAGACGTACGCGCCCGGCCCCTCCGCCGCCGCGCCGCCTGCGACGAGGCGCGCGCCTTCCGCGAGGCCGGCGCGGATGTAGTCCTGGACGATCCCCTGCTGCCGCCGCGACGCCTGCGGGCCGATCCTGGTGGCGGGGTCGGACGGCGGTCCCGGCACCCACCCGGACGCCGCCTCGATCGCCAGCCGCTCGACCTCGCCGAGCAGGTGCGCGGGGACGAGCAGCCGGGTCAGCGCGGCGCAGATCTGCCCCGCGTTCGCGAAGCACCCGCCGACCGCCTGCGGAACGACGGACCCGAGGTCGGCGTCGTCGAGCACGATGCCGGCCGACTTGCCGCCGAGCTCCAGGGTGACCTTCTTGATCGTGGGAGCGGCCAGCTCGGCCACCCGTGCCCCCGCGCGTACGGACCCGGTGAGGGTCACCACGTCCACCAGAGGATGGGTGACCAGCGACTCGCCGGTGCCCGGCCCGTCCCCCGGCAGCAGGTTGAACACGCCCGCGGGCGCGCCCGCCGCCTGCACGATCTCGGCGAAGACGTACGCGTCCAGCGGGGTCAGCTCGCTCGGCTTCAGCACCACCGTGCAGCCGGCCACCAGGGCCGCGCCCACCTTGAGCGCGATCTGGTGCAGCGGGAAGTTCCACGGCGTGATCGCGGCGACCACCCCGGCCGGCTCGCGCAGCACCAGAGCGCCGCCGATGACCTCCTCGGCCGCGTAGGCGCGGCCGGCCTTGACGATCTCGCCGAGGTCGGCCAGCGCGACGCCGAGCTGCGCCTGCCTGGCGAACGTGATCGGGGTCCCCATCTGGAGCGTGAGCAGCCCGGCCAGCTCCTCCCGCCGCTCCTCGACCCCGGCCATGATCCGCTCGACCAGGGCGATCCGCTCCGTCATGGGCACCCGGGACCAGGCCGGGAAGGCCGCCGCGGCGGCCCGGACCGCGGCGTCGACGTCCTCGGCCGAGGCGACCGGGACCCGTCCCACCACCTGATCGGTGGCCGGGTCGATCACCTCGATCGGCCGGGCGTCGCCGCGCGGGGCGGTCCACTCGCCGCCGATCAGCAGGTCGTTGCGCTCGATCATGACTGCTCCTGCGGTACGGGACGCGGCACGCCCTCGTGGATCAGGTGCCAGGGTCCGGGGAACTCGCCGACGGGCGCCTCCACGAGCACCGGCTCACCGGCGGCCAGCGCCTCCTTCAGCACCGTCTCCAGCTCCTCGGGGCCGTTCGCCCGGGCGGCGGCGATGCCGAAGGCGTCGGCGAGCTTGGCGTAGTCGGGGTTGACCAGGTCGCTGGCGAAGTAGCGGGCGCCGAACCGGTTGCGCTGGATCCGCCGGACGTTGCCGAAGAAGCCGTCGTGGAAGACCACCGTCACCGTGGCCAGGCCGTACTTCTTGGCGGTGGAGAGCTCCTGGAGCGTCCAGGAGAAGCCGCCGTCGCCGGTGATGGAGACGACGGGCCGGTCGGGGTCGGCCGCCTTGACGCCGAGCGCAGTGGCGAAGCCGTACCCCAGGGTGCCCTGGTATCCGGGGGTCAGATACGTACGCGGCCGGTAGGTCGGATAGCAGGCGTTGGCCGCGTAACCGATCTGGGTCAGCTCGCTGACCAGCACGCCGTCGTCCGGCAGCGCGGCGCGGATCGCCCGCAGGTAGGCGCGCTGCGGCTCGATGTCGGCGTACTGCTCCTCCAGCCACTCCCGCGCCGCCTCGAACTCGGCCGTACGGGACTCGCGCTCCACCCCGCGCAGCTCCTCGGCGAGCGCCGCGAGGGCCAGCCGGGCGTCGCCGTGCACGGCGAGGTCGGGGGTGCGGGGCTCGCCGAGGTCGGCGGCCTCGGCGTTGATCAGGACCAGCCGGGCCCCCGCCGTGTTCACCTGGGAACTGAAGGCGGTCACGAACCGGGTGCCGACCGCGAGCACCACGTCGGCGTCCTCGCGCAGCCGGCGGAACGCGAGCGCGTCGAACGCGAGCGGGTGCCGGGCGGAGATGGCGCCGCGGCCGTTCTCGCTCACCACGACCGGCGCCTGCAGGATCTCGGCCAGCTCGCGCAGCTCCTCCGAGGCGCCGGCGGCGATCACGCCGCCGCCCGCGTAGATCAGCGGCCGCCGGGAGCCGCGGAGCAGCTCGGCGACGCCGTCGATCAGCTTGTGGTCCGGTACGACGGGCGCGGGCTGGGCTGCGCCGGGAATCTGGACGTCGGCCCGCGCGGCGAGCACGTCCGGCGGGATCTCCAGGGCGACCGGGCGGGGACGTCCCGAGCGCATCTCGGCGAAGGCGCGGTGGACCAGCCCCGGGATGTCCTCGGGACGCGCGGCGAAGCCGTTCCACTTGGTGAGCGTGCGCAGGATGCCGCTCTGGTCGGGGATCTCGTGCAGCGCGCCGAGCCCTCTGCCGATCGCCGCCGAGTCGATCTGGCCGCTGAGGTAGAGCATCGGGGACGAGCAGGCGTACGCGGTGGCCAGTCCGGCCAGGCCGTTGAGCATGCCCGGCCCCGGCACCACCATCGCGACGCCGGGCCGGCCCGTGGAGCGGGCGTAGCCGTCGGCCATGTAGGTGGCGGCCTGCTCGTTGCGCACACAGGTGAAGGCGATGTCGTCGCTCGCGTGGTAGAGCGCGTCGGCCGCGTGGTCGAGTTGCACGCCGGGGATGCCGAAGATCTGGCTGACGCCGTTGGCCACCAGCGAACGGGCGAGAGCCTCGCCGCCCGTCATGTCCATGAAGCTCCTTAGATCAGATAAACCATGTATATGGTTATGGCAGTTGGAGGATAGTGTCAACCATTTGTATGGTTCTCATGGATCCAGGGACGCGTGAGGGCACTCCGCCGGCGCGGCGAAAGATCTACAGTTGACAGGTCGCCGTCCAGAGGGAAGCCGGAATGCACAACGCAGACAAGGTCACCCAGGTGGCCTTCGATCGCAGCGATGCGCGATCGTCGATCGCCGAGACGCTGGTGGAGCGTCTCGAAAGCGCGATCCGCCGCAACCACCTCGCCCCGGGCCACCGCCTGGGCACCAAGGACGAGCTCCGCCAGCAGTTCGGGGTCGCGCCCGCCACGCTGGCCGAGGCGATCCGCGTGCTGCGGCTGCGCGGCGTCCTGGACGTGCGGCCGGGGCCCGGCGGCGGCCTCTTCGTCGCCGAGCAGTCGCCTCTGGTGCGCCTCGGTCACGACATGCTGCAGCTCGGCGCCGACGGCGCGTCGGCCAAGCACTGCCTGGCCGTCCTGGACGTGCTCGACCAGGAGGTGGCGCTCGACGCGGCCGCCCACCGCACCGAACAGGACATCAGCGAGCTGACCGAGCTGGTCGAGCAGCTGCGGCGGTCCTGGCCGGACCCGGCCGAGGCCCAGCGCTGCATCTGGGACCTGCACCGCAGGCTCGCCCTGATCTCGCCCAACGTGCTGCTGCGCACCATGTACATCCGGCTGGTCGACTACATCACCGGCGACCTGTCCTCCGCCATCACCGCCGAGGACTTCCGCACCGGCTCGGCCGACCGGCTGCAGGTGCACGTCGACCTGGCAGACGCGGTCATCCGGGGCGACCAGCGCGCCGCCGAGGCGATGGCGCTGCGCCACCGTGGGCTGGAACGCGACGATCGCTGACTCCGACACCTGGAAGGAGGGCCGGCGCCGGAAGGGCGCCGGCCCTTTCCATGTTGTGCGATCCCTCAAACCATTATATAGATTTACCTGATTATCGCGCACAGGAGGAGTGAGATGACCGTCAAGCACCGTGCCGCCATCGACACGTTGGTCGCCTACAAGCCGGGCAGGGCTCCCGCGGCCGGCCGTCCCAAGGTCAAGCTCTCTTCCAACGAGATGCCGTTCGGGCCCCTGCCGTCCGTGCTGGACGCGATCGCACGGGCCGCCACGACGCTGAACCGCTACCCCGACTTCCACCGCCTGGACCTGACCGAGGCGCTGGCGGCACGGCACGGCGTGGAGCCCTCGCAGGTGGTCGTGGACAACGGCTCGGGCGCGCTGCTCCAGGTGCTGGCCTCGGTCATCGCCGGTCCCGGCGACGAGATCCTGTACGCGTGGCGGGCCTTCGAGAGCTACCCGATCGTGACCACGGTCGCGGGGGCCACCGGGGTCACCGTGCCGCTCGACGACCGCCACACCCACGACCTGACCGCGATGGCGGCCGCGGCCACCGACCGGACGCGGATGGTCGTGGTCTGCAACCCGAACAACCCGACCGGCACCGTGGTGTCCCGCGCCGAGCTCGACCGGCTGCTGGACGCGCTGCCCGACGACGTGCTGGTGGTGCTGGACGAGGCCTACTGGGACTTCGTCACCGACCCGGACGCGCCCTGCGGCATCGACCTCGTCGCCGAGCGGCCCAACGTCGCCGTGCTGCGCACCTTCTCCAAGGCGTACGGGCTCGCCGGGCTGCGCGTGGGCTACTGCGTGACCCGGCCCGAGACGGCCGACCTGATCAGGAAGTCGATCGTCGGCTTCTCGGTCTCCACCCTGGCCCAGGCCGGCGCCCTCGCCTCGCTCACCGCGGAGGCCGATGTCGAGCTCAAGCAACGCGTCGCGCACGTCGTCGAGGAGCGCGCCAGGCTGACCGCCGAACTGGTCCGCCTGGGCGTCCCCACGGTGCCCAGCCAGGCCAACTTCGTGTTCATGCCGATGCCGGACGGTCCCGCCATGTTCACGACGTTCGAGGAGCGCGGGGTGATCCTGCGGGCGTACGGCACGGACGGGCTGCGCGTCACCGTCGGCACGGCCGAGGAGAACGACCGCTTCCTCACCCTGGCCGCGGAGCTGCTGCGGCGGTCCTGACCCGGCGCCCCGGTCTCCCGGGGCGCAGGCTCAGCCCCCCACGTGGCGCAGCGCCAGCGCGGCGAGCGCCACGGCCTGGTCGGCGAGCACGCCGTCGTCGAACACGGCACGGGGCGAATGGTTCATCTCTGCCCGCTCCGGGTCGATGTGGGCAGGCGTCGCCCCCACGAACACGAAGGCCCCCGGCACCTCGTCGAGCACGAACGAGAAGTCCTCCGAGGCCATCACGGGCGACTCCAGCCGCTGCGCGCGCTCGGGTCCGAAGGTCGCGGCCAGCGTGCTCAGCGCGCCTTCCGCGCACTCCGCGTCGTTCACCGTGACGGGGTACACGACCTCGAACTCCGTCTCGGCACGGCAGCCGTGGCCCTCCGCGATCCGTGACGCGAGCGCGGGCAGCTCCACGGCCAGCCGTTCCGCCGACGCCTTCGACAGGGTGCGTACCGTCCCGGCGAGCTCCGCCCGTTCCGGGATCACGTTCAGCACGTCGCCGGCCGAGAGCTTCGCCACCGAGATGACGATCGGGTCGAACACGGGCACGCGCCGGGTCACGTACGTCTGGAACGCCAGCACGATCTCCGCCAGCACCGGCACCGGGTCCACCGCCTCGTGCGGGCGCGAACCGTGCCCGCCGCGGCCGGTCACCCGTACGCGCAGCACGTTCGCCCCGGCCATGAGGGCGGCCGGGCGCGTGGAGAACGTGCCGGGCGTCCCGGGGAAGACGTGGATGCCGTACGCGGCCTCGACGCGCTGCCCGGCGGCG
Source organism: Nonomuraea sp. LP-02 (assembly GCF_036289125.1). Lineage (NCBI taxonomy): Bacteria > Bacillati > Actinomycetota > Actinomycetes > Streptosporangiales > Streptosporangiaceae > Nonomuraea > Nonomuraea sp. LP-02. The sequence continues at coordinate 5,851,251 of NZ_JAXCLK010000001.1, forward strand.
TCGAGGACGCCCTCCTCGATCATCAGGGGCGCGCCCCCGCCCGCCTCCTCCCCCGGCTGGAACATGAGGACGACGGACCCGCGCAGCTCGGACCGGCGTGCCGCGAGCAGCCGCGCCGCGCCGACGAGACCCGCCACGTGCAGGTCGTGGCCGCAGGCGTGCATGGCGCCGTTCCGGGACGCGAACGCCAGCCCGGTCTCCTCCTGGATCGCGAGCGCGTCCATGTCCGCCCGCAGCAGCACCGAGGGGCCGGGGCGGTCGCCGCGCAGCACGGCGGTCACGGAGCTGAGGCGCTCACCCAGGCGGATGTCCAGATCGAGCGGCTTGAGCGCCTCGACGATCGCCGCCTGGGTACGCGGCAGGTCGAAGCCCACCTCGGGTTCGGCGTGCAGCCGGCGCCGGAGCGCGACGAGGTCGTCGGCGAGTGCGGCGGCGTCCGCGCGCAGCGACTCGGGAGTCAGCGCGCTCATCGTCCCGCCCACCGATCCGCCACCACCCGCACGCCGTCCTCGGCGCGGTAGACCTCGCGTCCGGAGATGTGCACGCGTTCGACGGACGAGCCGAGTTCGAGCGGGTCGCCGCTCCACACCACGACGTCGCCGTCGCGGCCGGGCTCCAGGGCGCCGACCCGCTCGCCGAGCCCGGCGATGCCGGCCGCGGAAGAGGTGATCGCCGCGATCGCCTCGTCCCAGGTCAGCCCGGCTCTCCTGGCCACGGCCGCCTGGATGACGAGGGCGTCGATCGGCACCACCGGATGGTCGGTGCAGATCGCGGTGCGCACGCCGGCCCGGGTCAGCGCGACCAGGTTGTCCACGGACGCCTCGCGGGTCTCGACCTTGCCCCGGGTGCAGAGCACGGGACCGAAGATGACCGGCACGTCGCGTTCGGCCAGCACGCCGGCGAGCCGGTGGGCCTCGGTGCCGTGGTTGAGCACGAGGCGGAGCCCGAACTCGTCGGCGATCCGCAGCGCGGTCGCGATGTCGTCGTGCCGATGGACGTGCTGGTCCCATACGAGGTCGCCCGCCAGCGCGGCCGCCAGCGCCTCCTGGCCGAGGTCGCGGGCGAAGAACTCGCCCTTCTCCTGGGCGGCGGCCCGGCGGGCGGCGTACTCGCCCGCCGCGACGAGCGCGCGGCGGATGACCAGCGCGACGCCGAGCCGGGTGCGCGGCAGCTGGCCGCGTTCCCCGTAGGAGTTCTTGGGGTTCTCGCCCAGCGCCGACTTCATGCCGACCGGGTGCTTCACGACCTGCTCGTCGACGGTCCGGCCGCCCCAGGTCTTCATCGCCACGCTCGTCCCGCCGATCGGGTTGCCCGATCCCGGCTTCACGACGACGGTGGTGACCCCGCCCGCGAGCGCGTCACGGAAGGCGCGGTCGTCGATGTTGATCGCGTCGATGGCCCGCACCGCGGACATGTCGGGCGCGCTGACCTCGCTGGCGTCCGCCCCCGCCGGCCCTTCGCCGTCCTCGTGGGCGCCGATGTGGGTGTGCGTGTCCACGAACCCGGGGAGCACCCATCGCCCGTCCGCCTCGACGACGGGGACGCCCTCGGGCACGTACGGGTCGTCGTCGACCCGCTCGATCACCCCGTTCCGCACCAGGACCGTGCCGCGGTCGACGATGCGGCCGGTGCCGGTCACCACCCGTCCGCCGACGAATGCGACCTCCGCCATGCTCACTTCCCTTCGCTGCCGTCGCCTCCGCGCACGAAGGCGCCGAGGTCGTCCGAGAGCAGGGTCAGGCTCTCGGGGTCGGTGTACATCATGTGTCCCGCCGGATAGCGGCTCTCGCTCACGCGCTCGGCCGGCAGTCCGTACTGGGAGAGCAGGTGTTCGAGCGAGCCGACGGTCGTCAGGGTGTCGAAGTGCCCGGTGCCGAAGAACAGGCGCGCGCCGGCGTTGGCGCGCAGCAGCGCGGCCAGGTGCGCCGGGTAGTCGAACAGCGCGAAGGGCGAGGGCATCGTGCTGCCGCCGAAGCGCAGGGCGGCGGCGTCCTCAAGGTAGTTCCAGCGTTCGTGCGCGGGGCGGGCGACGCGGTAGCGGCACTCGCGGGGGATGCCCAGGTGCTCGGTGAACAGCCGGCGGGCGGCCGCGTAGAAGACGGGGTCGAGCCGTACGGACGCGGCGTCCACCCGGGGCTCGACCGCGCCGGGCGGCGGGGCGGGAAGGGTGTAGCGGGCGTCGGTCAGCCCGAGCACGAGCCCGCGGTCGGCCAGGAGCAGCGTGCGGAACTCCTCCTTGTCGACGCGCAGCCGGCGCGCCCGCAGCTCCGCGACGCCGAGGCCGGTGAAACCCGCCAGCCTCTCGACGAGCGCGTCGGGCATCTCGCCGGTGAGCAGCGCCGAGGCGTACTCGTCGACGGCGAAGGCGTGCGCCTGCCGTACCACCTCGTCCAGGTCGAGCGCGGCGTGGGCGCTCTTGCCGTGGTACCACGCGGTGGCGGCGAGCAGCGGGAGCGCGGCGACGAACCCGACGGGGTTGCCGGGCCGCTGCGTGGTCTCCTGCGCGTTCACGCACTGGCCGAGCATGGCGACGCCGGAGACCGCGACCGGCTCGTCGGCGGTGAGGAGGTCGGTCGCGGTGAGCGCGGCCCGGATCGTGCCGTAGCTCTCGCCCAGCAGGTAGACGGGCGATTCGAGGCGGTCGTGGCGCTCCAGCCACGACCGTACGAGCTGCGCGGTGAGCGCGGCGTCCCGGCCGGCGCCCGAGATGGCGGCGGGTTCCACGCCGTCGGCGAGCCGCCCGAAACCGGTCTCGATCGGGTCGATGAACACCAGGTCGGCGACGGCGAGGAGGGTGTCGGGGCTCGGCTCCAGCGTGTCCTTCGCGACGGGCGCGGCGTCGAGCTCGCGGGGGACCACCGCGCGCCAGGGGCCGAGGCCGCCGAGGTGCAGCCAGAGGGAGGAGCACCCCGGCCCGCCGTTGAAGAGGAAGAGAACCGGGCGATCCTCCGGGGCCGCGTCCTTGACGTACGCGAACGTCCACGCGTCACCGAGTGTGCGCCCGGACTCGTCGGCCAGCGGCAGGCATTCCGCCTCCGCCGTGAACGCGATCGGCGCGTCACCGATCAGCGCGGAGTGCCGGCTTGTGTAGCGCTGGGGCATCTCTTGATCCTCGCGAGGAAACTATCGCACAAATGTTTATAATGATTTAGGATCATATGAGGCCCCGGTTACGGGAGTCAATGATTGAAATCGTATAGACCGATGGGAGCAGGATGAGCGATCCCGGAACCGAGATCGGCGCGGAGGAGCGCGTCGAGACCCGGCACCAGATCCGATTCGGCGAGCGCACGCTCGACTACACCGCGGCCGCGGGAACCGTCCTGGTCCGGGACGACCAGGGGCGCCCGAAGACGAGCATGTTCTACGTCGCGTACACCGCTCCCCACCAGGAAGGCGGCCCGAGGCGGCCGATCACCTTCCTGTTCAACGGCGGCCCCGGCTCGGCCAGCCTGTGGCTGAACATCGGCGGGTTCGGGCCGAAGCGCACGCCGACCGCGACGCCGTCCGCGACCCCGCCCCCGCCGTACACCGTCGGCGACAACCCGCACAGCCTGCTCGAGTTCAGCGATCTCGTCTTCCTCGACGCCCCCGGCACCGGCTACTCGCGGCTGATCGGCGACACGTCGGCCGCGGAGGTCTGGGGCGTCGACCAGGACGTCGACATGTTCGCCCGGGCGATCACCCGCTACCTCACCCTCACGAACAACTGGAACGCTCCCCGCTTCCTCTTCGGGGAGTCGTACGGCACGACCCGGGCGGCCGCGCTCGTGCACCGGCTGCAGAACCAGGGGCTCGACTTCAACGGCGTCGTCCTGCTCTCCACCATGCTGAACTGGGCGGAGAACCACCTCGGTCTCGACCAGGAGCACATCAACCTGCTGCCGTCGATGGCCGCGACCGCCTGGTACCACGGCCGCTCCCGCGTCGGCGCGGCCGGCCTCGACGAGCTGCTGGACCAGGCGCGCGAGTTCGCCCAGGGCGAGTACGCCACCGCGCTCCAGCTCGGCGACCGGCTGCCAGCCGACCGCGAGCAGGCGATCGCCGAGCGGTTCAGCGCGTTCACCGGCCTCGACGCCGACCTCGTACGCCGCAGCCGCTTCCGGATCGGCATGGAGCCGTTCCGCGACGCCCTCCTCGCCGACAAGGGACAGGTCGTCGGCCGCTTCGACACCCGCTTCGTCGCCGATCACCAGTACGTCGTCGGCACCGGCTCGCACGACCCCGCCACCAACGACGCGGCGACCGCCGGCGTGAACAGCGCGCACCTCTCGGCGTTCAGGGAACACCTCGCCGGCGACCTCGGCTGGACCAGCGAGCTGCACTACCGCCACCTCTACAACATGGTGATCTCGCGTGCCTGGGACTGGCACCACAAGGCGCCCGGCATCGACGAGCCGATGCCGGTGCCCGTCGTGAGCCTCGACCTGTCGGCGGCGCTGCGCCGCAACCCCAGCCTGCGGGTCGCGGTGATGGGCGGCGTCTACGACCTCGCGACCCCGTTCTTCGGGGCCGAGGTGGACATCGCCAAGCTCTATCTCGCCCCGCACCTGCGGGAGAACGTCGAGTTCCGCTTCTACGAGTCGGGGCACATGACGTTCGTGGACGAGGTGGTGGTGGCGCGGATGAAGGCCGACCTCGCGGCCTTCTACGCCCGCTCGACCGCCCACAAGCCGGTCGATCCCTTCTGACGGCCGACGGCCGGGTGCCTCAGGCGAGGTGCCCGGCCGCCAGCGACGCGAGCGCGACGGCCTGGTCAGCGAGCACGGCGTCGTCGAAGACGACGTGCGGCGAGTGGTTCGGCGCGGCCGTCTCATGATCGATCTCGCGCGGCGTCGCCCGCAGGAAGACGAAGACCCCGGGCACCTCGCGCAGAACGTAGCTGAAGTCCTCCGACCCCATGACGGGAGCGGGCGAGACGCGGACCCGTTCGTCGCCGAAGGCCGCCGACAGCGTGGTCAGCGCACCGGCCGCGAGCGCCGGGTCGTTGACCGTCGGCGGGCACAGCACGCGGAGGTCGACGTCGGCGGCGCAGCCGTGGGCGGCGGCGACGCCCTTGACCAGCTCGGGCAGCCCGGCCTGCAACTGGTCGAGCGCGGCCTCGGACAACATCCGGATCGTCGCGCCGAGCCCGGCCTCGTCGGAGATGATGTTCCTGGCCGCTCCGCCCGCGCGCAGCTGCGTCGTGCTGAGCACCACGGGGTCGAAGACGTCGAACCGCCGCGTCACGAACGTCTGCAGCGCCTGGACCAGCTCGGCGACCGCGGGCACGGGGTCGATTGTGAGGTGCGGGGCGGAGGCGTGCCCGCCTCTCCCCCGTACGACGACGTCAAGCTCGGCGCATCCCGCCATGAGCGGCCCCGGGCGCGTGGAGAAGACGCCGTACTCGCCCGGCACCACATGGATGCCGTAGGCCGCGACCGGGCGCTTGCCGGCCGCGTCGAACACTCCCTCGGCGATCATGCGAGCGGCCCCGTCCGCGACCTCCTCACCGGGCTGGAACATGAACACGACGTCGCCGGCGAGTTCCTCCCGCCGCCCGTGCAGGAGCATCGCGGCGCCGACGAGCCCGGCCACGTGCACGTCGTGTCCGCACGCGTGCATGGCCTCGCCACGCGCCCGGTAGGGCAGGTCGGTCAGCTCGCGCATGGGCAACGCGTCCATGTCGGCGCGCAGCAGCACGACCGGCCCGGGACGGCCGCCCCGCAGCACCGCCACGACCGAGTCCAGCTCCTTCCCGAGCGTGATCTCAAGGTCGAGCCCCTGGAGCGCGGCGACGACCCGCTGCTGGGTCCTGGGCAGCCGCAGCCCGAGCTCGGGGTCGGCGTGGATCTCGCGGCGCAGGCGGACGAGCTCGGGCAGGATCCGCTGGGCTTCCTCGCGCATCAGGCCACACCTTCCTCTTCGGCGAATCGCAGCAGGCGGTCGGTGCCGGCGCTCTCGATGCGCGGGATCGCCGACACGAGTGACCGCGTGTAGGGCTGGCGCGGGTTCGTCACGATCTCCTCCGCGTCGCCGTACTCGACCACGCAGCCCCGGCTCATCACCGCGGTCGTGTCGGCGATGTAGCGGACGGCGGCGAGGTTGTGCGTGATGAAGATCATCGACAGTTCGAGCTCGCGCTGCAGCTCACGGATGAGGTTGAGCACCGCGCCCTGGACCGAGGCGTCGAGCGCCGAGGTGATCTCGTCGGCGACGATGAGCCGCGGGCGCACCGCGAGGCACCGGGCGATGGCCACCCGCTGCCGCATGCCGCCCGAGATCCGCGACGGGTACTGGTCGGCGACCGCGGGCTTCAGCCGTACGAGATCCAGCAGCTCGCGCACGGACGCGGCGCGCTGCTTCGCGTCCAGGTCGCGGTGCGTCGTCAGGGCCTCCTCGATCGTCTCGCCGACCGTCATCCGCGGGTTCAGCGACGAGTAGGGGTCCTGGAAGATCATCTGTACGTCCTGCGCCCTCCGGCGGCGGTCGACACCGCGCGTACGCAGCAGGTCGTCGCCGTCGAGCGTGATGCGTCCCGAGGTCGCCCGCTGCAGGCCGGCCACCGTCCGCGCGACGGTGGACTTGCCGGAACCGGACTCCCCGACCAGCCCCACGATCGTGCCGTGCGGGACGGTCAGCGACACTCCGTCGACGGCGTTGAAAGTCTGCCGGCCGCGGCCGAAGGTCACGACCAGGTCCTCGATGACGAGCTCGGCCATCAGGCTCCTCCCTCCTCGTGCCCGGCGGTGTCGTCCTGGGGATGCCAGCACGCGACCCTGCCGCCGTGGCGGTGCGGCGTCAGAACGGGCGTCTCGGTCTCGCAGCGGGCGGTCGCGAACGCGCAGCGGGCGGCGAAGGCGCACCCCGTGATGGGCTGGGACAGGTCCGGCGGCTCGCCGGGGATCGTCACCAGCGGCTTGCCGCGGTCGGTGTCGAGGTCGGGGAGCGAGGCCACGAGCGCCCTCGTGTAGGGGTGCGCGAGCCGCTCCGGGGTCGGCAGGAGCGCGATGTCGACGTCCTCGACGACCCGGCCCGCGTACATCACGAGAATGCGCCCGCACAGCTCGGCCAGGACGGCGACGTCGTGCGAGACGACGACGGCGGCCGCGCCGGACTCGGCGCACTTGTTGCGCAGCAGCGCGAGCACGCGACGTTGGACGGTCACGTCGAGCGCCGTGGTGGGCTCGTCGGCGATGATGAGCGACGGCGAGCCGATCTGCGCCATCGCGATGAGCGCGCGCTGGCGCATCCCACCGGAGAACTCGTGCGGGAACTGCTGGGCGCGGCGCTCGGCCTCGGGGATCCGTACGTCGTCGAGCGCCCGCACCGCCTTCGCCCGCGCCGGCTTGCGGCCGTCGCCGAGGTGGACGCGGGGGACCTCGGCGAGCTGCGTACCCACGCGCAGCGCGGGGTTGAGCGCGGTGAGCGAGTCCTGGAACACCACGCCCACCCGGGTCCCGAGCACCTTGCCGGCCGCGGCGGGGGTGAGGCCGGTCAGGTCGTCGCCGTCGAACCGGAGCCGGCGGGCGGTCACGGCGGCGCCCGCGGGGGCGAGCTGCGCGACCGACATCATGGTGACGCTCTTGCCGCTGCCGGACTCCCCGACGACGCCCACGATCTCGCCCGGATAGATGCTGAAGGAGACGTCCTGAACGGGACGGATCCAGCCGTCCGGCCCGGGGAAGGACACCGACAGCCCGTCCACCTCCAGCAGCGGAACGGGCCCCTCGTCGAGCGTCGCCGCTTGCCGCTCGGCGACCGGCGCGGGGCCGAGCCGGCGAGGGGCCAGCGCCTTCCTGTTCTCCCGGTTGCGCAGCTGCCCGGCGAGCGACTCGCCGAGCATGCTGAACGCGAGCCCCGCGAAGACCACGGCGACACCGGGGCCGATGGCGGCCACGGGCGAGTTGTAGACCTGGCCGAATCCCTCGCTGAGCAGGCGGCCCCAGTCGAAGTCCGGCGGCTGCACGCCGACGCCCAGGAAGCTCAGGCTGGACAGCGCGAGCAGGCCGCCGCCGATCGAGGAGGTCACGTTGACGATGACGGGCTCGGCGATGTTCGGGAGCACGTACCGCGTGAACTGGCGCCGCTGGGAGACCCCGAGCATGCGCGCGGCGGCCAGGTACTCCGAACCGCCGACCCGCGAGGAGAGCGTCTGCGCGAGCCGCGCGAACGACGGCGTCATGGTGAGCGCGAGGGCGATCACCGCCGTCGTCGCCCCCGTACCGAGGAGGATCACCGTGAGCATGGCCACCAGGAGCACGGGGAACGCGAGCCAGGTGTTGATGACGCCGGCGAACCACCGCTGAGCGCGCGCCCCGAGCACCGCGGGCACGGCCCCGAGCAGCAGGCCGGCGCAGAGGCCCATGAGCGTCGCCGCGACGGCCATCACCAGCGAGAGCCGCGAGGCCACGAGGGTGCGCAGGAGGATGTCCCGGCCGAGCTTGTCGGTGCCGAGCAGGTGTTCGGCGGACGGGGGCAGCGCGATGGCGTCGGGATTCGCCTTCACGGCCTCCTCGCCCCACAGGACCGGGGCGAACACCGCGAGCAGGACGAGAACCCCGAGCATGCACAGGGCGATGATCGCCATCGGCTGCCCGGACAGTCCGAAGCGACGGGTCGTCATGAGGTCTCCAGGAGCGAGGTACGCCGGTCAAGCACGGAGAGCACGAGGTCGACGAGCAGGTTGACGACGAGGATCATCGCGGCGTACACGAGCGCGAGACCCTGGACGATGCCGTAGTCCTTCGTGGTGATGGCCCCCACGAAGGCCGTGCCGAGCCCCGGCCAGTTGAACACCTGCTCGACCAGCACGCTGCCCGCCATCATCGTCCCGAGCAGCGTGCCGCCGATCGTGAGCGTCGCGGTGAGCATGTTCGGCAGTGCGTGCCGGAAATAGACCATCCAGGCGGGCAGCCGCTTCGAGCGGGCCGTGCGCACGTAGTCGTCTTTCAGCGTGTTGAGCGCCTCGATCCGGGCGATACGCGAGATGGACGCCGCCGCCGACACGGACAGGGCTATCACCGGCAGCACGTACGACGCCGCTCCCGTCCGCCCGGCGACCGGGAACGCGTGCAGCGTGACGGCGAAGACGATGACGAGGACGACGCCCAGCAGATATTCGGGGATGGCCGCGATGAACGCCGTGACCCCGGTGAACACCGTCTCGGCGCCGCGCCGCCCGCTGTGCTGGGTGATGATCGCGACGCCGAGGCCCACGGGCACGGCGACGAGCAGCACCACGAGGAAGGCGATGCCGGCCAGCTCGACCGTCGCCGGCAGCCGGTGCGAGACGAGCTCCGTCACGGAGCGGCCCGTGATGATCGAGACACCGAGATCGCCGCGGAACAGACCCGTGAGGTAGTCGAAGTACTGGACGATGAGGGGATCGTTGAGGCCCAGCTGCTCCCGCCGGGCCTGCACCACGCTCTCGGCGGCGGTCGCGCCGAGCGCGGATCGCACGGGATCGCCCCCGGCCATCCGCAGCACGAGGAACGCGACCGTGACGATCATCCACATCGCGACCAGCATGCGCCCGGTGCGACGGAGCAGGAAGCCGAGCCACCGGTTGCCGCCGCGGCGGCCACCGGTGGTGGATTTCGAGCGTGCCATCAGGCTACTTCGACACGCGCAGGCTGGTGGGCACCACGAGGGTGTTCGAGTTCAGGCTGAACGTGACGCCGTTGCCGTAGACGGTCTCGGTCGCCTCGTACAGCGGCAGCAGCTCCAGGTCCTTGACCAGCGAGCTCTGCGCGGCCTGCCAGCCCTCGCAGCTCTGCTCCCCGGCCTGGCTCTGCGCCTTCGCCGCCAGGTCGAAGAACTCCTTGTTGGTGTTGTACGTCCAGTTGCCGCCCTTCGGGGGGAAGTCGCCCGAGAGGATGCCCTGCCAGGTGCTCGGCAGGGTCGTGGAGATGGGCGCCCACACCAGGTCCCAGTCGCCGCCCTGGAAGATGACGTCGGTGTACGACGGCGACGGCGTCGGGGTCGCCTTCACGCCGATCTCGGCGAGCTGCTGCTGCATGAGCTCGATACCCGACACCACCGACTTGTCGGAGTTGGCGGGATAAAGCAGGACGAGCGCCAGCTCCTTGCCGTCCTTCTGCCGGGTGCCGTCCGCGCCCTTCGCCCAACCGGCCTCGTCCAGCTTGGCCGCCGCGGCCGTCTTGTCGAACGCCGTGAGCGCCGGGGTGATGTCGGTCGTCTTGCAGACATTGCTGTACGACGTCGTCAGGCTCTTCATCGGCGTGCCGCGACCGCCCGTCGTCACCTTGCCGACCGCGTCACGGTCGATGGCGCCGGCGATCGCCTGGCGCACGGCGAGGTCGTTGGTCGCGCGCCCCTTGGCCTGGTTGAAGAACACCAGACCCGGGCGGGCCGGCACGTCGATCTTCTCCAGCCCGGCCGAGTCGAGCCGCTGCCGGTCGTCGCCGGCGACGAGCCCGAGGTCCACCTCGCCCGACTGGAGCATGTTGGCGACCGTCGACTCGTTCTCCACGACCTGGACCGTCACGGAGGAGGGCAGGCCCTCCGTCTTGCCGGTCACGCCGCCGGCGCCCCAGGCGTACTCGGGGCGGAGCGCGAGCTTGTAGCTCTGGCCGGGCGACGACTCGGCCAGCTTGTACGGACCGGTGCCGAGCCACTCCTTGTCCAGCCTGCCGGGATCGGCCGAGCCGGCCTTGCAGACGACCGGCATGAGGCCGATCGTGGCGAACAGGAAGCTCTGCGCGTTCTCGCTCTGGAACGTGACAGTGCGGCTCGCGTCGTCAGCGTCGATCTTGAGCCCGGTGGCGGGGAAGTACACCCCCCGGAACGGGGACCCGGTCTCCTTGAGCCCCGCGTAATCGAAGCTGGCCTTGACGTCGCTCGCGGTCAACGGAGACCCGTCGACGCAGGTGATCCCCTCCTTGAGGGTGAAGCTGACCTTGGTGGCCGACTCCTCCCACTTCTCGGCGAGCAACCCCTGGGGCTCGGCTCCGGCGGCGAAGGACACGAGAGACTCGTAGCCGAACGCGGCGAGGCTCTGGGCCGCCTCCGTCGCGTTCTTGATCGGGTTGAGCTGACCCGGGTCGGCGGCGAGCGCGTACGTCACGCCGCCGTCGCCCGACGCCGCGCCGCCGTCGCCATCGCCCGACGCGCCGCAGCCGGTGAGCGCGACCGCGGTCGCGCTCACGGCCCCGAGGAGGGTAACAAAGCTTCGTTTCATGGTGGTCCTTCAACACGCACGCGTAGGGACACGTCCGGGGTTAATTAATTATTATGATTATGCAGAAACGGATGTTTCGGCGGTGTAACAATTCGGCCATGAGGTGCGATACACCCCAGCGAACCACTCAAGCCCGCCGCCCCCTTGCGGCACCTCACCTGTACGCGCCCATCAAGCAGGACCGGGTTGCGGCGATCTCCGAGCACGCGAGCGACACCGAGGCGGCCATCCGGGTTCCGATGACGCGCGAGCCCGTCGATGTCGGGCAAGATCGACAGCGAGATCATCACTGACACGTCCCTCCATCGGCTCCTCCCCCGATGGCGGAACACTGTATTCGTTACAATGATTCATGGCAACCATCGCTGAACTGCGAGGACACCGTGCCCGACCTGATGTGGGACGACGTGAAGCTCCTCTTCGACCCTGAGCTCAACGGAGTCCTGCCGGACGTCGTCGTCGAGAGGACCACCGTCGAGGACTGGCAGCTGCTTCTGGACCTCGTCCGGGCGCAGGGCTGGCAGTACGCCTATTCGGCGGGTGGAGGTGAGCCGACGGAGCTCCCATCCGCTGCCGGCATGGCCGAAGCCGCACATGCCGGCGAGACACCCGAGCTGCGAGTCTGGCCGATCAACGACCTGCTGCTCAGCTTCCGCATGTATCAGGTCGAGTCGATCGACTTCGACGTCGATCTGAGAGAGCTGCAGGGTCAGGAACGGCTGGACGTCCTCACGGACGTCTTCTCCCTGATCGGACGACGCCTCGGGAAGTCGGTGCTGCTGAGCGCGGAAGGAGACCTTGGACATCCGTACCTGGGGTTCGACGTCGATGCCGACCGCGTGGTGCTGATGGTGAACCCGAACGACCCACACATGTGACGACGAAGCCGCTCACGGCGGATTTCAAGATCCAGTAGACGCCTTGAGCATCTTCACCTGCTGGTCTTACCGTCGTGGCCATGCCACAGATCGATGACCCGGACGTGCTCAAGGTCTTGACCAGCCGGTTTCGGATGAAGCTCTTCAGCCTCCTCTTCCGGATCGGCCCGTCAACGGTAAGCGAGCTCGCCAGGCAGATGGGTGCCGACCCCGGCCAGGTGAGCTATCACCTGCGGCAAATGCAGAAACATGGCTTGATCGAGGACGTGCCGGAGCTCGCCCGGGACAGCCGGGAACGCTGGGTGCGGGCAGCCATGGTCGGGTGGGTATTCGACACGGACTCCGAAGCCCCGGAAGCCGCAGCCGTGGTACAGGCGTGGACTTCACAGTGGGTGATCGACCAGTTCGAACGGCTGCGCGACTTCCAACGCACTCACATGACGCTTCCCGAGGACTGGCGCGACGCGGGCTTCGGAGGCAGCCACCACCTAAGGCTCACCAAGGATGAGCTCGCGCAGCTCGCCGACCAGCTCCAGGCCGTGTTACAGCCGTGGCGCGAGCTGACCAAATCGCGCGTCGAATCGAGCGAGGCTCCGCCGGATACTCGCCCGATTCTCATCTTCTACCACGCATTCCCCGAAGAACCCTGAGGAGCTTTCCATGTATGCCATGCATGAGGAGCTGGCCCGCGCCTACCTCGCTGAGCAGCGAGCCGAGGCCGAGCGGTTACGCATGATCCCGCCACGCCCACGTCGGCCCGTTCTTCTACGCCTCCGCAGCCGCTTCGCGATCGCCCTCCGCCGCCTCGCCAACCGCCTCGAACCCGCCTGACAGTCCGTACGGGCCTCCGCCGACGTCAACCTCCAGAGCACGACCGTATGTCTCTGATCAGGGAGCCGGGCGCCGCCCCTCCAGGTCGAGCCAACTTTTCGTCGGACTCACCTGCCATCCTCTCCCTCATCTGTCCCGAGAGAACAGGATCCCCGTGAGCGACTACGACTGGCTCGACGACGACGCGTTCTGCGCAACCTTCGTCCGCGGTCTCACCCCACGCGAAGCGCTGGCCCGCCTCGGCATCGACGTGTTCGACGGGGACGACGAGAAAGGCGAGTTCGAGGAAGGGCTCATCTGCGCCCGGCCGGCCGAGGGCGGGACCATCCTGAGCGAGTGGAACGGCTTCGCCGGCACGCTGCCCGAGGTGCTGCAGCGCTTGTCGGCCGGGACGGTCACGGCGAGCGTCTTCGTCAACGTGAACCTGGTCGCGTCCTTCGACCATTACGCCGACGGCCACGACATCCTGACCTTCGACCCGCTGTTCGACGGCGCCGAGGACGGCCTCCCGGAGGACTTCCTCGCCAACCGGGCCGAGCTCGAACTGGCCGGCGGCAAGTCGGGGGGCGGGCTCGCCGCCGCGCTGCTGCTGGCCGAGCGCATCACGGAGGTGCGCCCGAACGCGTCAAGTGACGTGGTGGCCGCCCAGGGCGTCCTCGAGTACTGAGGTGCTGGACGAGCAGGTATCCGGCCGCCCGTGAGAACTACTTGACGCCACCCGTCCAGTACTTGATAGTTGGCGTCAAGTAGTTCGGAGGCTGCCATGAGCAAGGAGCTCCCGTCCTGGGGTGAGCTGACTTCCCAACTGATCGATCTGGTGGAGGTGCGCCTGCTCGATCCGCTGGAGATCCTTCTGGAGTCGCAATCAGACCTGTCGCCGGTACGCAGCCGGGTGGCCGAGCGGGCCGACGCGTGGGCTCTCGCGCTGCTGGGCGAGGACGAGGACCTCGCCCGATTCACCGCGATCCGGCTGGTGATCACGCTCTATCCCGGTGACCACGGCTTCAACCCGCCGCCAGGGTGGTGGCAGACCCCGCTCGGCCAGGTCATGGTCCGCAGGGTCGGCCACCCGGCGGCGGAGTCCGTCTCCTACGCGGTGGCGGGCGCGATGCTCGGCATCACCCGTCAGGGCGTCCACGACCTGGTGACCCGGGGCAAGCTCGACCGGCACGAGAGCGGGGGCGTGACGACCGACTCGGTGCAACGACGCATCACATCATCCGACGCGCGGGAGACCCGGTCGCGCGCACCACGAGAAGAGGCCAGCAGTGAGTCACGAGAATAAGCTCGCAGCCGTCGCGGGGCGGCTCCAGCCGGCCGACGACCTGAGCGTCAACCGGCTCGGCTACGGCGCCATGCAGCTTCCCGGCCCGATGATCTGGGGCCCGCCCGCGGACAAGGACGCCGCACTCGCGGTGTTACGCCGGGCGGTGGACCTGGGCGTCGACCACATCGACACCAGCGACGCCTACGGCCCGCACGTCGCCAACGAACTGATCCGGGAGGCGCTCCACCCGTACCCGGAGAACCTGGTGATCGCCACCAAGGTCGGCATCGTCCGGGACGAGTACAAGACGTTCAACGCCGAGGCCGGCCCCCAGGCGCTCCGTGACCAGGTCGAGGAGAACCTGGCGACCCTCGGCCTGGCGCGGCTGGACCTGGTGTACCTGCGGGTCGGCGGCGACGGCATGCTCTTCCCCGCCGAGACCCCCTTCGAGGAGTCCTTCGGCGCACTCGTCCAGCTCCAGGAGCGGGGTCTGATCCGCAACCTGGGGCTCAGCGGGGTCACCGTGGAGCGGTTGAAGAAGGCCCGCGAGATGGCCCCGGTAGCGTTCGTGCAGAACCGTTTCCACCTGCTCGACCGGGGCGCGCTGAACGTGTTGCGCTACTGCGAGGAGCATGGCATCGCGTTCGTACCGTATTTCCCGCTCATGTCCGGCATGCTCAACCCGGGCATCGACAAATCCCAGCTCCCTCCGGGCATGGCAATGACCGATGACCAGGAGACGGCCCTCGATGCGATCGCCGCCCAGCACGGCGCCACTCGCTCCCAGATCGCCCTGGCGTGGTTGCTGGCGGTGTCCCCGGCGACCCTCCTGATCCCCGGCACCAAATCCGTCGCCCACCTGGAGGAGAACCTCCGGGCCGGGTCGATCGAGCTGACCGACGACGACCTCGCCGAGCTGGACAAGTTCGCCTGACCCGCGCACGTCCGGGCGGGCCGGAGCCCAGGGCGAGCATGGGCAGGCCGATGTCCCCGCACCAGGCCGTCCAGCCGCACGCCCTCGCCCCGCGAGGCCCGTTCCTCACCCCTCCCGGCTCCTGTAGGTGGCCCGCAGCTCGATCAGCTTCTCCCTGGCCACCTCGTCCAAAGCCCGGCGCTGCTCCGGGTCCTCCTCCCACGTGGCTTCCGCGCACAAGACCCTGGCCGCCTCGTGCGGCTCGGCGTCGCGCACCACGTACCAGACGGTGTCGCCTCCGCCGCGCCGGTCGCGATCGCGGCGCAGGACCGTCACGATGCCGGAGACGAGGATCTGCCTGGTCCACGGGTTCCTGGCCAGGATCTGCCGATCCACTGTCAGCCCGTCGTCCATGAGCTCGCCGCCGAGCATGTCGTCCTCCCACCGCCACACCCGGCGGCTGACACCCGCTGGCACAGACGAGGCGCCACGGCCTTCGACCGGCACCGAGAACGTCTTCGTGCCGCCACGGCACAACTCCTTGGCGATGCGCTCGCCGTCGGCGTACTCGCGCAGCCGATCCTCGTCCAGGTCCTTCACGGACGACGGGCCCCACCGCGTCTGCTCGGCGTAGTAACGGTCCAGCAGCGGATCCACGAACCGCCCCGCACGCGCCCGCGGCGGGGTGCAGGAGGCCGGGGTGAGGTCCACGCCGTCCTCGATGTCGATCCCGGCCGAGCGCAACAACTCGTGAACAGAGACGCCACTGTCCTCCGCCTTGCCGCGCACCCTGCGCAACCAGCCGTCGAAGGTGTCCAGGTCCGGGTCCACGCGCAACGACGCCCAGTCCGCCGCCGCCGAGACCGGCACCGGCACCTCTCGCCGCGCCGGCGGCTGCACGAGCTGCTCGGGCTCGAGATCGATCGAGTAGTACAGAACGCCCCGCGCGATATAGGAGAACGGCGCCGCGTGCGTAATCGGATCGAAGACATCCCGGATCGGCCAGAACCTCAGCAGCCACGTCTCCTCGCACTCACCCGTGGCATGCCCGTCGCCCGGCTGAGGCTCACGCAGGTACATGTCCACGCCGTACTCGAAACGCGGCGGCCCGATCAGGAAGTCATGCCCCCTGCCGTCCATCATCGCCACGATCGCGACCACGCCACTCTCCGCCACGAACGTCGTCGAACTGACCGGCGTCCACGAGGCATCCGCGGGCCCCGGCTCGGCGTCCCAGGACTCCAGCCGCACCCCCGCGATGAAGTGGTAGATCTCGTCGGTGGGGGAACTCCACGCCGGCAGGTCGGTGCCGTCCAGCCCGAACGTGTTGTACTCGACGTAGACCTCGTCGTCGAGCCTTCGCAGCAACTGTGCCATGTCAACGCCTTCGCTTGTCGATGATCATCCTGGCTCGGCGGAGTATGACCGACCGCACCGACAAACCTGAATCACCCGACACGAGGAGCTGGGAACGGCCCTCACCGACTCCGACGCATCCCATCCCCACTGCGCTCTCCTGGGCGTGGTGCGCTTCCTTCGTGAGTCACGATCGCTACCCTGGCCGGCTCTCCTTTCCCCTGCGCTTCCCGAACCGCCGTTTCCGGATCTGGAGCTACGTGCCCTCACACAGCGGGCTCGTTCTACGGACGGAGTTCGAGCCGGATGCGCCGCACATCGAGCGCACGAACGACGCCGATCCAGACGACGTGACCTTCCTCCTGGGAAACGACCACTTCTCCGGCCATGTGCTCGCTGGCCACCTGTTCCTCGACCAGGAAGAACGATCAAGGTACAGCGACTTCGAGCGTTGACTGCGCACCCCCTCCGCCTGACCACCCTGTCTGCCGCCGAGATGCCGATCGGGCGGATCCCGGGTCAGCGGTCGAACCAGCGGGCTGCCGCAGACGTGAGCAATCCAACGACGATCGCCAATGGCAGGAGGGTGGCCGGGTGGACCAGCGTCGCCCAACCGAACTCTCTGTCGACGGCCGCGAAGATGAGACGGCTGCCGACCGCGACCACCTCGAAGGCGAGGGCACACCAGCGCACCCACTTCCTACGGGACGACCATCGAGCCACCAGCCACCCCATGAGCGCCACGACCACGACCACTTGGAGCGACGGGACAAAAAGTATCGGATCGCTGAACGCGACAATGATAACCGGGATCATAATTGCTGCACCGAATAGGCTGAAGGCCAGTTGCACAATCATGATGAACCTGAGGGCCCGTACGACGGCCGGCATCTGCTCGATCTGGATGGCCTCATTCATGTGATCATTCTGCTCTGTACGGGCAGCCAAGAACAGGCGTGAGCCGTGCTGAGAAACGAAGCACGAATCGTCGATCGCCCCAGCAGGTATGGCGGCCGGCCATGCAGTGGCGATCGGGAGAGGTGCATGACAGTAGCGCGACAGCGTGTCGGTCACTTTCTCGCTATAGAGATCGTCCTCCGCGAGAAGAAGGCAGCGATCAACGTGGCCGCCCCTGCAGCCATCAAGACGGTAGCGGGGATCTGAACAAGGTTACGGACGTCCTCGCATCTGTTCCTGAAGTCCATTTCTTCTCCTGCCAGGTCGCGAGTCTCATCCGTCAAGTAGTCAGGGAGAGACGCAGCAACAAACGCAGAACCACACGCCTCACCTTCTGAAGTAACAGGCATCAGGCCGGCAAGTACACCTGAGCCGATCAGCAAGAAGGCGACGAACACGAGGAGCTTGCTAGCCATAAGTACTCCTTGGGCAGGTTCATCCGAGCCTGATCATTCCAGGTCGATCCTTGACCCGAAAGCCTCGGCGGTGGGGCGGGACGTAGGGTCGATCCCGTGGAGGTCGCGTCGCGGTATCGAACATTGCGGCAGTGCAGGATCTGAGAGCATGCGTGAGTCGTCGCCTGAGGCGGTCGACCGCCTCAGGCGACGTCTTCGACATGCCTCCAGAGTGCCCCCCGCGCCGGTGCGAGTGGACCGGAAGCAGCAAGGGCGTTACCGGTCCTCTCAACCTCTGTGAATTGGTTGTTGCTGGACGGGCTGGCCAAGCCCGTGATCGCGTTCCTGGAGGAACGATTGGCCGAGATCCGGCAGCAATGGGGCTTGCGATATCCGCACGATCTACATTGGTCGGCGTCACGCTGGAGGGGTGACAATCTCTCCGCCTCAGCCAGATGAGCGGCGGCCTCGGCGCTGGCCGCGCGTGCTCGCCTGGACGGCGGCGGCGGCGACACTGCTGGTTGGTGTGGCCGGGTTCTTCCTGGGCTTTTTGCTGAACCTTCCCAGGGATCTGCTGGATGTGTTCGACAAGCGGTCCAGCGTGATCAGCATGGTGCTCTCCCTGCTGTTCGGCATGCTAGGGGTCTGGCTGCAACGACGTCCGCTCCCCACCACTGCCTCCTTACCTCCAGCTCCCATCGCGCTCTTACCGCGCCCACTGTGCCTGGCCGGACGTGAAGAGACACTGGCCGCTCTACACACCCGCCTGGCCGACGCTCAGACGTTGCCATCCTGGATAGCAGTCCATGGCCTGGGTGGTATCGGAAAGACCAGCTTGCTGGCCGAATACAGCCACCGCTACCTGCACGCGTACCGGCTGGTTTGGCACCTGGCCGCTGAGGAGCCCACCTTGCTGTCGGCTGCCTTCGCTGATCTGGCCACGCAGCTAGGAGTGCACCAGGGCGACGGCGCCGATCCGGTCCATCAGGTTCACGCCGTGCTCGACACCTATCCTGGCCGCTGGCTACTGATCTTCGACAACGCGCCCGACGCCGACAGCATCCAGGCATTCCTACCTCCTACGGGATCTGGGCATGTTCTGCTCACCAGCCGGTCGGGCAGTTGGCCGGACTCGCACGGCCTGGAGCTAACGGTCCTGGAGCGTGAACCAGCCACCGCCTTCCTCCTCCAGCGCAGCGGCCACGACGACGCGCAATCCGCAGCTGCCGTGGTCGCCGAACTTGGCGGCCTGCCGCTGGCACTGGAGCAGGCAGGCGCCTACATGGCCGAAACCGGCACCACCCCGAGCGGCTATCTCGCCCTGCTGACCAGTGACCGAACGGCGCTGCTCGCAGTGGGCACGCCCTGGGGCTACGCCGAGAAGGTCGCCTCTACCTGGCAGGCGGCCTTCGACCATCTCGCCACTACCAGCCCGCCAGCGATCGCACTGCTGCGACTGCTGGCCTGCTACGCGCCTGAGAACATCCCCTACCAGCTCCTGCTCGACGATCTCACCGTGGAGTCTCTCGTCGAACTCGGCATCGGCAAGGGGGCCAAGAAACAGCTGAGCCTGCTTCCCACCGGACGCATGCAGGTCAACGCTGCGTTGATCGCGTTACGGCGCTACTGCTTGATCAGTCGTCCCCATGACGGACTGGTCTCGGTGCACCGTCTGGTCCAGTCCGTCACCCTCGACCGGCTTACCGCTGGCCAGCGCACCGCCTGGTCCGCCGCCGCCAGCAGGGCCTTGCAGCAGGCCCTTCCCGGCACACCGTGGGCCTCCGAGGCCCGATCTGACTACCGGCGGCTGCTTGCGCACGCCCTCACGCTCCTGCCGCCCGGCTCCGGCGGCCTGCTCGAAATCTCCAGATATCTGGGCGCCGCCGGTGACTATCGCACCGCTCGCGCTCTGGCCCAGCAGCTGTACGGCCACCACACCGAACATCTCGGCGCTGACCATCCTGACACTCTGGCCGCCTGGCACTACCTCGCCCGCTGGACGGGGGATGCGGGGAATGCAGCCAGCGCTCGCGACCAGCTCGCCGCCCTGCTCCCCATCCGCCAACGCGTTCTGGGCTCCGAACACCCCAACACCTTGGCCACCAGGCACCACCTCGCCTACTGGACGGGAGAGGCGGGGGACGCGGCCACCGCCCGCGACCAGCTCGCCGCCCTGCTCCCCATCCGCCAACGCGTTCTGGGCTCCGAACACCCCCACACCTTAACCACCCAGTACAGCCTCGCTCGCTGGACGGGAGAGGCGGGGGACGCGACCGCCGCACGCGACGCCTTCGCCGCCCTGCTTCCCATTCGCCAACGCGTTCTCGGCCTCGAACATCCCGACGCCTCGCTCATCCGACATGGACTCGCCCGCTGGACAGGAGAGGCAGGGGGCGCTGCCGCCGCACGCGACCAATATGCCGCGCTGCTTCCCATCCACCACCGTGTCCTAGGCGCCGAACACCCCCACACCCTGATCATCCAGCACAACCTCGCCCGCTGGACAGGAGAGGCGGGGGACGCGGCCACCGCACGTGACGCCTTCGCCGCCCTGCTCCCCGTCCGCCAACGCGTCCTGGGCGCCGAACATCCCAACACCCTGCTCACTCAGCGCAGCCTGATCTATTGGACGAGTCGGGCAAGGAGTGTGTCACGGCTGTCTCGTGGAGGGCCGCGATGAAAACGTGACACTGTGTCCGAGTGGAACACCGTCAACGAGTTCCCCGATCCCGGCGTACGGTCATAGCGTCCGAGTACGAGGCCGATCCTGCGGCTCGTAGGGTCTCACTCGATCTCACCTACGAAGGCTCCAAGATCATCGCGATGCCTGCCGGACGTAAGGATTCCGTGAGAAACATCGGCCTGGGCGGTGCTTAGGGTGATCACGACATCGCCCCGTGCGTGCCCTCGAAGGGAATCCTCAACATGCGTCGATCCCTCCGCCGTGCCATGGCCGCGGCCATCGCCCTGATCGCGACCACGTCGTTAGCCCCGCTCGCCTCGCCGCCGGCCGCCGCGGCGAGTCCGAAGCGCCTCCGCATCGTCCACCTCGGCACCCTCGGTGGCACATGGAGCATCGCCCGAGGGATCAACAACCACGGCCACGTCGTCGGCGACAGTCCGCTGGAGTCAGGGCTCAGCCACGCGTTCCTGTGGAAGAACGGCACGATGACCGACCTCGGCACGCTCGGCGGCGAGACCAGCTTCGCCTCCGGAATCGACGACGACGGCCGCATCGTCGGTTGCAGCGAGCTGCCCTCGGGCCAGTGGACTCCCTTCCTCTGGCAGAACGGCAAGATGAATGACCTCGGCGCGCACGGCGCCCCCGGCTTCTGCGACGCCGAGGTCGCCAACGGGCACATCGTCGTCACTTTCGCGCCCACCCCCGGCTTCGCCGAACTTCGCGCCTACCTGCTGTCCGGTGACGTCAAAACCGTCATCGACCGCCGCCCTGGCCTGACCGCCAACGCCGTCAACGACCACGGCCAGGTGGTCGGCGCCGACAACTACACCGTCAACGACGAGGGCTTGCCGCTGCCGACCTACCAGGCGTACCTGTGGCACAACGGCACTGGCCGCGAGCTCGGCACGCTCGGCGGGATGAGCGCCCCCAACTCGATCAACAACCTCGGCCAGGTGGTCGGCAACTCCGACACGGCCGACGGCCGCCGTCGCGGCTTCTTCTGGAACGGCTCCTCCATGACGGCCCTTCCCCTGCCCGCCGACGCCTCCGACAGCGCCGGTGCCGACGCCATCAACGACCGCGGCCAGATCGTCGGCGGCTACAGCAAGGCTGACGACTGGTACAGCTTCGCCGCCCTGTGGGACTCCCCCACCACCCAGCCCCGCCTCCTACCGCTGCCCACGGACGCGCGGGTAACCAGCACCCAAGCTTTCGACATCAACAACCTGGGCTGGGTCGCCGGCTCCATCACCTACTACTGGAACACCGGCCGCGGCACCCAGGCCGTCATCTGGCGCTGACCAAGGGTCCAGAAGAGGGACTGCCGCGCCCTTGGACGCGGCTATCGGACCCCGTTGGTCATCGTAGACAGCCGGCCGCAAAGCGAGGGGCCCGTCACCGCGTCTCCGCTGGTGCAGCAGGTGCATGGTTCGAACTTGGGCAGGCTGAGCCGCCGGTTCTCCAGCGGACCGGCGGTTCTGCCGACCGCGGGCACCGACAGTCCCGCGCTTCATCCCGCGCGGATCCTGGCTCTTGAATCTCGGCATGTTCCAGTGTCCTAGCGGCTGCCTACATCGGGAACTGTTTAGAGTCACCGTATGCAGGTCGATCAGTATGTGTATTTTGCGCTCAAAAGTGAGCATGTGTCCGCTGCGGAGATGTCAGCACGGCTCGGCCTTGAGCCTGACGTGGTCACAATCCGCGGCAAAAGAATTCTGGAACCGCCGCGCCCGGCCGTTCATATCTGGCAGGTCAACGGCCCACGGTCCTCAGAGCGTCCGGTGGACGACATTATCTTGGCCCTGGTCGACCGCCTGGAACCGTACGCCAAGATGATCGGCGCGGTCGCCGAAGAACTGGATCGGCATGAACCCGGACACACGGCGACCCTGCAAGTGGTCCGATTCTTCAGCGACGAAGAGGACGAGGTCGCGGCGCCGGCGCTTCCAAGCATTCCGGCTCGGCATCGGCCGCTGGGATGGCATCTGGATCGGCGTGTCCTGAACTTCTTACAGATCACACGTGCCGAGCTCGACGTCGATGAGTACGGAGACAATCTGTAACAGATTGTTGGATCGGCCACTTAAACGTCGGACACGAAGTCCGCCTAGACCACCAGTTCTCGGCCGATCATGGTCATCGTCGATGCCCGAGAGTGCGGCGCGACCTTGCGTTATACGACTGTAGCCCATTCATACCCTAGATCGGATGAAGCCGTATTCGTACGCTAACGTCGTGACTCATCCTCGCGACGCTCCGGCAGCAGTGGCGTCGGACGGTTCGCCGGCAGATGACGACTCCGCTGGAGCTCTGCGTGACCTCATCGCTCGTCCACTGACCTCGGAGTCGGTTCCGCGGATCATTCCCGCACCGGTGGAAAGAGCGTGGATCAACGCCACCGACCAGCGCTTCGTGCGCCGCTGCCTCCCTCTTACCGTCGCGAATCAGAGCGGTTGGTGGATACTCAACCCCGTGCCTTTCCAGGTGACCTGGATGGGTCGCGACCACGCGGAGGACCTCGTCATCGAGGCGCCGGGGCCCGCGCGCCCGCTTGCCTCGAGCCATTTCGGCTACGGCATCGTCACCTTCTCAATTCCCTACCTTTTTCGCACCCCACCCGGCTACGGGCTGCTGGTTCGAGGCCCGGCCAACCTGCCGAAAGACGGCATTCAGCCTCTCGAGGGGATTGTGGAGACCGACTGGATCGCCGCGACGTTCACCATGAACTGGCGCGTCACCCGGCCGTTCGACCCGATTCCGTTCGCGGTGGACGAGCCCATCTGCATGATCGTGCCCCAGCGACGTGGTGAGCTGGAAGAGTTCGATCCCCGGGTCGCGCCGCTCGACGGCGATGCCGAACTGGCCTCCCGGTATGGCTCGTGGCTGACGTCGCGGAACGACTTCATGCGCGACCTCCCGCACACGGCGCGGGGTGCTGCGGCTTGGCAGAAGGACTACTTCCAGGGTCGCGATGTGGACGGGACCCGGCATGTCGATGATCACTGCGTTCGCCGCACCCTGCGGCCCTTCGCCCCCGTTGACGAGGAGTGACAGATGGCTTTCCGCGCGAGTCGACTGCGGATTCAGCTGCCGTGCGGCCAATCCGGGTCGGTCATCGACGTCACCGCCGCGATCACGGACGCCTTCCCGGCTGGCACGTGCGATGGGGGGTGCAGCGACTCTCCGCAGTCAGCGGTGTGCCCGCCACCGCCGCCACCACCCCCGCCTCCGCCTCCGCCGTGTGGTGTGCCCAGCGCGTTCATCAACTTCGACCCGGCCGACATCTGGGACCCGATCCTGGACCGCGTCGAGCTGCCGCGTGTGCAGCCACGTCTGCTGCTCGACGCGGCCGACCTGCCGCTGCTCAAGCGCGATCTGGAGGTCAAGCTCAAGATGGCGCAGTACGCCCAGGACGCCGCGGCACGCGCCCGTGCGCAGGTCGAGGCGCAGCTGCGTGACCTGGCCACCGCCGAGGCTCAGCTTGCGCAGCTGCCGGACGACGACCAGTAACGCAGTGACCAGTAACGCAGTAACGTGAGCGGCCCGCCACCCGCTTCTCGGGACGCCGTGATCTACCGCGCCAACCGCGAGTACTCGGCGGTCCTGCTGGACCGGCTTCCGCCCGACGAGCAGGCCGCGCTGCGCAGCGGTCATCCGGACGGTGACGTGTACGGCGCGCTCGTGCCACGCCCCGGATCGGACCTCGCGGTGCGTTCGCTGTCGTTCGAGACAGCGCTGTTGTACTTCGCGTTGCTCGAACCGGGTCCACTCCCGGCCTTCGCGGCGCGCAGCATCAGGGAATCGGGCGCGACCGTCCAGCGGCTGCTGCTCGACGGCGTCCTCGAGGTCGCGGACGGCGACGGTTTCGTCTCCGGCCCGCGGTATCTCGCGAGCCGGGTGGCCGCCGCGCAAGCAGTCGAGCCACCCTCGCAAGACCAGTCGATCGCTGCCCTGCGTTACGCCCAGGCCTTGGGCCCACTACCGGAGGATGACCTGGCACTCCGTCTCTACGGTTACGGCAGGCGTCCGCTCTCACCCGGCCTTGGTCGGCGGCTCCCAGATCGGGCGGCTGTCGCCTCGGCCCTCGGCGCGGACCGGGTCGGCGACGTCCTGCGCGCCCGCGGCTGGATGGGCAGCGAGGACGAGCACTGGTATCACTGGCTCGCTCCACGACCGGACAGCTCGACGAACGCCGACTCGCCGCAGTACAAGCTGTACGTGAACCCACTTCCTGCGGAGACGCGCGAGGCTCTCGACCAGGTGCTCCGGGCGTGTGGCGCGGGCGCGCACGTGATCGGGTTCAAGGTCGCAGCCGGTCTCGGTGGCTTCTGTCGGCCCGATCGCGTCGTCGCTTACTTCGCCGACTTCGCCGCGCTGTCGGCGTTCGCGGAGGAGCTCTCGGCGAACGTGGCCGGGTGCACTGGTGTCGCGGTGCCGTTCACGGCGCCGATCTCCGCCGACGGGCTGCTGTCATGGGGGGCGGATCCACCGCGTCCCGCACGTGGCGTGCGGTCGACGAGCTGGCGGATGTGGTTGTGCCGCCGGCTTGCGCACTACCTGCGGGTGGCGCGCGCCGCCGACATCGGGACGCTGGAACCGTGGCAGTTCGCGTTGCATCGGTTGCAGGTCAGCGGCATCGACGCCACGTCGTGGACGCCGTCGCCGGCGTCGTGGACGGAGGTGCTCGAGACCGGATGACGATGACGTCCGCCCAAGCGAAGCTCGTCCTCCCGGCTGATGTCGTCATCACGCCGGTCGATCAGGTGCCGCGCGAGACGCGGGCTCGCTTCGAACACGCTGACGGTGACTTTTGTGTGACGCGTCCGCACAGCCGCACGACTACCTGCGTCGTGAGCGGTCCGACCGCCGAGCTCCTCGAGCGTTTCCGCACCCCGACATCGATCGTCGACGCTGTCGTGGAGTTCGCCGTCGCGTCGCAGCGCGACGCCCATGAAGTGCTCCAGGAGTCCTTCCCGGTCCTGAGCGCGCTGGCCGCGGACGGGTTGCTGACGCTGGAGGGAGATGTCGCAGCCGAGGCCGTTCGGCCGCTCTGGGCCCCGGGGCACCGCGTCGCCGACATCACGATCGTGCGCTGCGTCCGGGTGCTCGACGACACCGAGGTCTATCTCGGGCGCACAGAGCGCGGGGAGTTCGTCGCGGTGAAGCGCCCGGGCCGGTCGCCGGGGCCGAGCGCGTTGACCGCGCTGCGTCACGAGGCCCGGGTGTTGAGCCGTCTGGCCGGCAGAGCCGGTCCGGCGTTGCGGCAGGTGGAGGACGACGGCGACGGGGAGCCGGTTCTGGTGCTCGGCTGGGTTTCGGGGGTTGATCTGGAGACTGCCGGGGCTGACCTCCGCGGGCCCGAGCGCCGCGCCGAGCTGCTCAACCTTGCCGCGGGGGTCCTTGACTGCTATGCCGGTCTGCACGCCTGCGGTGTCCTCCACGGCGACGTGCACCCCCGCAACGTCCTGGTAGGGCCGGACAACGAGGTCACCGTCCTGGACTTCGGGGCGGCATGTCTGCCGGACGCCGGCGGTGCGCCGGTCCGCGGCGGCATCGACACCTATCAGGCCCCGGAGATCGCGCGGGCTCGCCGGCAGACCGGGTTCTTGCCCGAACCTTCTGCGGCCTCGGAGCAGTACTCGGTGGGTGCGCTGGTGTACCTGCTCATCACGGGGGGTGCGACCCATCTGTTCTCACTGCAGCCAGGCGAGATGCTGCGGCAGGTGATGGCCGACGCCCCGCTGCCGTTCGAGCACTACGGGCTCAGCAGCCCGGCGGTCGAGCGGTGCCTGCTCCGCGCGCTGGCCAAGGAGCCCCACGAACGCCACCCGTCGGTCCACGAGTTCGCCGACTCGTTCCGCCAAGCCGCCGCCGCAGATCTGCGGGCAGCCCCACGGGCGCTGCGGCTGGGCCTCGATCAGGCCGCCGAAGGGCTCGACCAGGCGTTGACCGACCTCAGCCCGACGGGGAATCGGCAGAGGAACGGACTGCCGGCACCGACAGCCTCCATCGGCCACGGCGCCGCCGGACTCGCCTACGCGCTGCTTCACATCGCGCACGCGCTCGACCGCCCGGACGTGCTCGCCGCCGCCGATATGTGGTCGACCCGGGCTGTCCTGTCCGAGACCGACGCGAACGCGTTCCGCGACGACAGCCGCGGCATCGGGCCTTCCCTGTTCGGGAACGGATCGCTGTTCCACCACGCCGGGGGCGTCCACCTGGTGCACGCCTTGGTCGCACACGCCCGCGGGGACTCCCGAACCTGCCGGACCGCTGTCGACTCCTTCCTGCACTGCGCACAGCCCGACGACGCCCTCGACGTGGCCTTCGGCCGAGCGGGCCTGCTCCTGGGCTGCACCACTCTGGTCGCGCTCCTGGGGCCCGAGGAAGAACTCATCGCGAGGGGCACCGCGATCGGGGACGGCCTCTGGGCCGCCCTCGCGGACCATCCCACGCTGAAGACGGGCGAGGGGATCACGCTGCTCGGCGCGTCGCACGGCTGGGCCGGCATGCTGACGGCCCTGCTCCGTTGGAGCACGGCGACCTCGACCCCGCCGCCGGAGGGGTTGGCCGGCCGCCTGCGGGAGCTTGCCGAATTCGCGCGGCCCCTGGGGCGAGGGCTGGTGTGGCCACGAAAGTCCGACGGTAGTGGCGACGACGCGATCCTCAGTGCGAGCTGGTGCAACGGCTCGGCCGGTTACGTCGCCTTGTGGACGGCGGCCGAGCAGGTGTTCGACGGCGATCAGGCCCAAGCAGACGCACTGAGTTACGGCGACCTCGCCCGCGCGGCCGCCTGGCACGCCTACGAGGCCCCCGGGTCCGCACCGGCCGGCGTCTGTTGCGGATTGGCGGGGCGTGGTCTCGCCCTGATGGCGCTTCACCGGCACACCGGGGAGCTGGCATGGTTGGCGAGAGCCCGGTTGCTGAGTGCACGTGCCGCCGCCGAGTCGGCCCTGGGCCGCGGGCCTGCGCCGAGTGCGGAGCGCCGAGTGGACGAGGTGGAGTCGAGCGACAACCCAGGCCTGCTCCACGGACCGATCGGACCGGCGTTGCTCACCGCGCAGCTCGTTGCTCCTGACAACGCCGTCCTCAGTATCGCGGGTGCTTGGTGAGCGCCCCTTCTGAGGTAGACGTACTCACTGCGGGAGCTGGTGCCGCCGCAGACACATCCAGGCGAAGCGGCGCACCACCATGATCACTAGGGAACACATAAGGAACGATCAACCGTAGAGCGCCGGCGACGCCCATGGACAGCCGGACACGGTTAGCGCCGGACGGATCATATGGGAGTTCTGGGCCGTCATGGCGGCGAGCAGCACGCCGCCACCCGAGCAGGAACAGCGCCCTACTTGGTCAGGGATTCGGCGACGAGTCGCCAGATCTCCGCGGCCAGGTCCATGTTGCCGCTCTGCTGGGCCTGCTCGGCGAGCTTGCGCAGCCCGGCGAGCGCCGCGTCCTGCTCGCCCTCCAGGAGCAGGACGCGGTTGCGCAGGACGTCGAGCCGCATCCGCTCCTGGTAGGTGAGCAGGTCGTCGAAGCCGGCCAGCCGGTCCAGGACCGTGCGGGCCTCCTCGATGTCGCCGGTGAGGACGGCGATCCGGGCGCGCACGGCCAGCAGTTGCTGCTCGATGGTGGGGGCGCCCGCGAACGGCATCGCGGCCTGGACTTCCGCGACACGCCGCTGGGCGGACTCCGTTCTGGGCGGATCGGCCCTGAGGTCGAGCCGGGCCGCGCCGAGGCGCAGGCGCATCCAGATCGTCAGGTCGTCACGGCCGTCGAAGCCGTCGATGGCCTGGTTCATCAGCTCCGCGCCGGTGTCGAGGTCGCCCTTGCGGACCCGGATGTTGGCCACGGTCCACACGGCTTGGGCCCGCAGCACTCCCGAGACCTGGTCCGCCAGCGTGAGCAGTTCGTCGGCGTGCCGGGCGGCGTCGGGGAGTCGGCCGGCCTCGGCCAGCGCCGACACCAGGGCCAGCAGTGTGGAGGCCCGCACGCGCTCGGGCAGCGCTTCGCGTTCGGCCAGCTCGTAGGCGTGTGTCGCGGCATCGACGGCGCCGACGATCTCTCCGGTGCTGCGCATGCAGCGCGACAGTGCGGCCAGCACTCTGGACTGCAGCTCGGGTAGCCCGATCTGCGCGCTGAGCGTGACCAGCTCGTCGAGGCATGTCCGCTGCTCGGCGTACTCCTGACGCCACTGACGCCATTCGGCGACCTGCCAGAGGGCCTGCCAGCGCAGCAGGGGGTCCTCCCCCTCGGAGGTTTTCAGGGCGTCGCTCAGGGTCTGGCCGCCTTCGTCCCTGCTCAGGCCGGTGGCCAGGGTCAGGCTCTCGGCCAGGGAGGTGGCGGTGGACTGGGTGAGTGCGGCAGGGCTGATGCCGAGCTGTGCGGCCAGGTGCGCGATGGCCCGTTCGGTGGGCTGACGCGCCCCTGATTCCAGCCGGGACAGGTATCCGGTCGACATGCCCTCGCCCGCGAGGGCTGCGAGCGTCAGGCCGCGTTCGGTCCTCAGTTGCCTGAGACGGCGGCCGAAGACTGGTTGTTCGAGCACGTTCGAACTCCCGGGTAGCGGTTGACGTCGTCCGACGTCCGGAGGGTCACGCCAGAGGCTAGCTCATTTGCCTCTCTCTGGACAAGTTCTTGCCTTACGTCGATGCCCCCACGC
This sequence comes from Nonomuraea sp. LP-02, assembly GCF_036289125.1. Classification (NCBI taxonomy): domain Bacteria; kingdom Bacillati; phylum Actinomycetota; class Actinomycetes; order Streptosporangiales; family Streptosporangiaceae; genus Nonomuraea; species Nonomuraea sp. LP-02. The sequence goes on from NZ_JAXCLK010000001.1 coordinate 5,880,375, forward strand.
CACGCTCTTGGCAATTCGTTTGGCAAATACTTGCCAAGAGCGTGGCAACAGCCGTAACGTTCCTGTCGTCGCCAACGGACCTCGTCGCCGACAAGCCAGAAGCACCCCCGAAGGAGCACCGGCATGTCCCTCACCCTCGCCCTCACCGACCAGGACCAGCTCACCCTGCGCACCGCCGCCTGGGGCGCCGTCTCGCTGATGTCGGCCGCCGGCGCCGCCGGTTCGGCGCACAAGGCCGCCGCCGAGGGCTCCGTCGCCCTGACCTCCGCAACCGGCCTGGTCGGGCACGTGCTGGCCAAGGCGCTCAAGGGCGTGAAGTACGGCAAGACCGTGGCCGAACTCGCCGACCAGGTGCTGCCTGCCCTGAACGCCTCCATGAGCCTGCTCAGACAGCAGGCCCCGGCCGAGGCCGACAACTTCCGCCGCACCGTCCTGGTCGCCGTCGAAGCGGCCACCCGCGGGAGGCCCAGCCCCACCATGACCGAGATGGCCCGCAAGATCAGCGCCGCCCTCGACGCCGCTCCGGCCACGCCCGAGGTGGGCGCGGCGAACACCGTGGCCGGGCAGGATCGCCCGGAACTGCAGAAGGCCATGCAGGCGTTCGTCGACTCCGGGATCGCCACCGGAATGCAACTGCGCGTGAACGACGAGCGCGGCGAGTGGGTCGGCACCGCGGGAGTGCGCGAGCTGGGCTCGTCGGAGAAGCCCCCGGCGGACGGACGGTTCCGAATCGGCAGCTCCACCAAGACGTTCGTGGCGACCGTGGTGCTGCAGCTCGCGGCCGAGGGCAAGGTCGGGCTGGACAGCCCGGTGGACGGCTACCTGCCCGAGTTCGCGCTGGACGAGCGGATCACCGTACGGATGCTGCTGCAGCACACCAGCGGGATCTTCAACCACACCGGCGAGTACTACGAGGACGGGACGTTCGCGCCGGGAATCGCGTGGTCGGGCAAGGAATGGGTGGACGGCCGGTTCCGCACCTACCACCCCGAAGAGCTGGTCCGGCTGGCGCTGTCCAAGCCGGCGCGGTTCGAGCCGGGCACGGACTGGAGCTACTCCAACACCAACTACGTGCTGGCCAGGCTGCTGATCGAGCGGGTCACGGGCCGCTCGTTCGCCGAGGAACTGCAGCGGCTGATCCTGGGTCCGCTGGGGATGACGGGCACCGAGGCGCCGGGCACCTCGACGGAGATCGCCGGGCCGCACGCCCACAGCTACTACCGGTACGAGGACGGCGGCCGGGAGCACACGGTGGACGTCACCAGCCAGAACCCTTCCTGGATCTCCGCCGGCGGCGACATGATCTCGACCACCGAGGACCTGCACACGTTCTTCTCCGCGCTGAACGGCGGCCGGCTGCTGCCCACCGAACTGCTGACCGAGATGCGCAGGCCGGACCCGAAGATCGGCTACGGCCTGGGGATCTTCAAGCAGGACCTGGGCGAGAACGGCGGCACCATCTACCACCACAACGGCGGCATGGCGGGCTCCGCGGCGCTGATGTACAGCACGCCCGACGGCGGCAGGACGCTGACGGCCTCGGTGACCTACGTGGACGACGCCGCCCTGTCCAAGGCGGCGGCGTTCCAGCAGGCGACGCAGCAACTCATCGACGAGGTGTTCCGCGACGGCCGGACCACGAGCTGAGAACAGCGACCAAGACCCCCAGGAACGAGGACACCATGAACACGACGATCAACCGGCGCGTGGCCGTCGCGGCGCTCGCGACGGCGGTGCTGGCGGGGACCGCCACCCCCGCCATGGCCACCTCCACCGGGCAGGACCGCCCGGAGCTGCGCAAGGCGATGAACGCCTTCGTCGACGCCGGTTTCACCGGGATCCAGCTACGTGTGCGCGATCAGCGGGGCGACTGGGCCGCCGCCGCCGGGGTGCGCAAGCTGGGATCGGCCGCCGAGCCTCCGACCAACGGGGGCTTCTGGACGGGCAGCATCATCAAGACCTTCACCGCGACCATGGTGTTGCAACTGGTGGCGGAGGGCAGGATCGAGCTGGACAGCCCCGTCGCCGACTACCTGCCCGGCTACGGGCTGGACGAGCGGATCACCGTACGGATGCTGCTGCGCCACACCAGCGGGATCTTCAACTACACCGGCGAGTACAAGCCCGACGGGACGATGGACGAGCCGGGCATCCCCGCCAACGGAGACGAATGGGTGCCCCACCGGTTCAAGAGCTACAAGCCCGAGGAACTGGTACGGCTGGCGCTGTCCAAGAAGCCGCGCTTCGAACCCGGGACGCAGTGGAGCTACTCCAACACCAACTACACGGTGGCGCTGCTGATGATCGAAAAGATCACCGGCCACTCCTACGCCACCGAGCTGAAGCGGCGCATCACCGGCCCGCTCGGACTGCGGGACACCGTCGCGGCGGGCAACCGCACGACAGCACTGCCCGGGCCGCACGCCCACGGCTACTACCAGTACAAGGACAAGGTGATCGACCTCTCCCACCAGAACCTGTCCCTGCTGACCGGGGCCGGCGACCTGATCTCCACCACGCAGGACTTGACCACGTTCTTCTCCGCACTGAACGGCGGCAGGCTCCTGCCCGCCACGCTGCTGGCCGAGATGCGTACGGCGATCCCCACGCCGCTTCCCAAGCAGGACTACGGCCTCGGCATATGGGCGCAGGACCTGGGCCCCGGCTGCGGCACCGTCTACCAGCACAACGGCAGCCCACCGCACGGCTACGGGGCGCTGATGTACAGCTCGCCCGACGGCAGCAAGACCCTCACTGCCTCGGTGACCTGGCTGGACTCCGCCACCAGAGGTCCGGCGAAGGACTTCCTGACACTTGTGGACGCCCTCGTCAAGCAGGAGTTCTGCGACACATCGACCGGATAGGCACGGCCGGACGGGCCTGGTTCTGCCTTCTGAGGGGCGAGTGGCCGCAGGGGTGCTGGGGGATGCCGGCGGCGAAGTGCCGTAGGAGGCCGGCGATCGCCGTAGACAGCCGGACACAACACGAGAGGCCCGTCACCGCGTTTCCGCTGGTGACGGGCCTCTTCCCGCTGGTGCGGCAGGTACAAGGTTCGAACTTGCGTAGGCTGAGCCGACGGTTTCACAGTCCCGTCACAAGAAGCGTCTGACCTGCACCTATTCTCAGCATGAAGCGCTTCTGGGAACGCCCTGGGAACGATCATGGTGGAGAACGGGTCGCACGTACCAACGGCCTCACTCCTTGCTGGGCAGGACATACCCCGGCGTGAGCGCTGATGGATGAACAGCGGAACACTCCGAAGTGCGAGGGAGGGCCGGGCGAGTGGCTGCCGGTCGCGGTCGTTGAGTGACTCACCCCCCACGGGCGTGGGGAGGATGGCTGCCGGGTGCGAGCCGCCCAGGTACGGGAACCGGTCCAGGGTGTCGGCGTGCGGCGTCAGGCCCGTGGGCGGCGCCTCGTTCTTGGTGAGGAACGCGACGCAGATGTCGATGACGTCTTCCGTGAACGTCCTGCCGTTGGGGTACGAGGCCGGCTTGGACGGGTCGAAGTGCAGTACGTCCGGCAGGAGGCCGTGCTCCTCGATCGCCTCCTCTCAGGAGTAGCGCCGCCCGTGTGGCCCAGCAGGTGGACGAACTGGTCCGTCCACCTCTCCCGGTCGTTGACCGGCTCGCTGGCGTTGTACTCCACCTTCGTGTAGTCGTTGTTGAAGAAGCTGCTCATCGACGGATGCCCGGCCCGGTCCGCGTGGACGAGCTCGCCGTCGCGCAGGACGCTGCACCGGCCCTAGATCCGCAACTCCGGCCGGAGCGCCAGCTCCGCGGTCGGCAGTTCGACGGCCATGGAGAAGACGTTGGCCGTGTTGCCGCTGGTGTCGAAGAGGTTCTTGATGCCGTCGAAGTCGAAGAAGAAGGCGTCACTGCGGCTGCCGGCGGCGATCTTGTAGTCGCCGCTGCTGACCACGTTGGCCCGGGGGCCGAAGGAGACGGCAGCGCCCGACACGATCTTGGTGCCGACCGCCTCGGGACTGCGAGCCTCCGCACCGGTCGCCGGTGCAGGGCATCGGCGTTGGGGTTGGCGTTGAGGATGAGAACGGTCCTGCTCGCCTCGCCGGGCGCCTGAAAGGCGTACAGGTCGCACAGATCGAGCCGCTGGTCGCCGAGTGGTGGCCCAAGGCTGAGGCCGGTGAAGTGGTTCGACATGTCAGACCCTTCCATCGCTCGCCCGCCGGCCGGTCCGTGGCGGTGGGTGCATGAACCGTGTTTCTGCAGGTTAAGCGGTGAGTGAGTGCGGGATGGGGGTTCTGTCGCGGTGGGTCGCGGGAGCGGAGTCCGCCAGAGTCGGGATGCCCGTCGGAACTTCCACGGTCGGACAGGAGAGGTTGCCCGTTCGTGAGACACATGGGTCAAAAAAGGTTGGAACGGGGTTCATGGGGCAGAGGTGGCGTGGTTAGATAGGCCAGGCACCTGAGGCGTGACCGACCGTTACCCTGCGTAACGAAATCCGGCTCGGTGCCTTTGCTCTGGCATGAAGGAAGGGTGACGGCAGGAAACCCACGACCATCACTCACCGCATCTCTCGCGGGCGCCCGGGCTTTCGGCGTCCGGAGCACCAGGGTGCGTCCATTCGCCATTCCTCGCGTCGTGACCGCGGCGAACCCCGAACACCGTCAGCCGGTCCTGCGACGCATGGCCCACTTGGAGGATTTGTGACAATCTCGCCGTCCTACTATGACCAGGTCGGCGGCGCGCCGGCTGTTCGCGACGTCGTCGACCTTTTCTACATGCGAGTCCTCGACGACGCCGCCCTCAAGCCCTACTTCGCCGGCATCGACATGCCGAGGCTGAAGCGGCACATGGTGGTGCTGCTCTGCTCCGTCCTCGGCGGCCCCGAGCCGTACGAGGGCCGCGACCTGGCAGAGGCGCACCGCGGCATGGGCATCACCGCCGACCACTACGCGAAGGTCGGCGAGATCCTGCTCTCCGTGTTGCAGGGGGCCGGTGTGGGGGACGAGATCCTGCGGCACGTCGAGCTGACCTTGAACAAGGTGGAGTCGTCCATTGTGGCCGAGCCAGCAGAGACGGCCGACTGAGTGAACGCGCAAGCTCTCAAGGACAGCTGGCGCCTCGTCGCCCGGTCGGGCGACCAGGTGCCGCTGTTCTTCTACTCAGCCCTGTTCTTGATGAACCCGGAGACGAGGGACCTGTTCCCGGTGGCGATGGCGAGCCAGCGCGACCGGCTCGTCGGCGCGCTCGGGCGCATCGTCAGCAACGTCGACCGGGTGGAGGAGCTGGTCCCGTACCTGCAGCAGCTCGGCCAGGACCACCGCAAGTTCGCCGTCGTGACGGAGCACTACCCGGCCGTCGGCAGGGCGCTGCTCGCCACCCTGGAGCACTTCCTGGGCGACCGCTGGACGCCTGCCCTCGCCGAGGACTGGACGAAGGCGTACGGCCTGGTGGCCCAGGTGATGTCGGACGCGGCCGCGGACGCGTCCAAGACCACCCCGCCCTGGTGGCAAGGCGAGATCATCAGCCACGAGACCCCCGCCCTCGGCATCGCGGTGATCCGGGCCCGGCTGGACTACCAGTACGTCTTCCGTCCCGGCCAGTCGGCGTCGATCTCGCACCCCAGGCGGCCGCGCATCTGGCGTTTCTACTCCTTCGCCAACGCGCCGCGCCAGGACAACACGATCGACCTGCACGTACGCATGGTCGACGGCGGTGTGCTGAGCGCCGCCCTGGTCATGGGCGCGCGGCGCGGCGACGTACTGCGCGTGGGAGCGCCGGTCGGCGACAAGCTGAAGCTCTCCCCCGACATGCCCGGCGACCTGCTCCTCATCGCGGGCGGCACGGGTCTCGCGCCGCTGAAGGCACTGGTGGAACAGGTGATGTACGAGGGCCCGTCGCGGAAGGTCGACATCGTCGTCGGCGCCCGGACGTCCCGGGAGCTGTACAACCTCGATGCGCTGTCCAAGATGGCCGCGGAGCACCCCTGGCTGACCGTCGTCCCAGCCGTCTCCAACGACCCCTACTACCGTGGCGCCCGCGGCAACGCCGTGGACGTCGCGCTGCAGGCATGGCGTGGCCAGCAGGTGTTCGTCTGCGGCTCCACAGAGATGGCTCAGAGCACCGTCGGACGACTGCTGGACGCGGGCGTGCCCTCCGAGCAGATCCACTTCGACGAGTTCACGAGCGACAAAGGCGGGGAGTCATGACGGCAGAGATGTCTTGGGGAGATCACCCGGACCGCGAACGCCAGCCCCTCACCCCGGATCGGATACGCAAGCAGGAGTTCTCGCGCACACCACTCGGGCGCCGCGGCTACAGCGAGGACGAGGTGCGCTCGTTCCTGTACCGGGTCGCGGAAGACGTGGCGGCCGGCGACAAGGAGAAGGCGGACCTGCGGGCGTACATCGAACGGTTGAAGCAGTGGTACAAGGAGCACGGCATCAGCTCCGAGCCCGCCGTTCCCCAGCAGGCCCTGAGCGTCGATGCGATCAACATCCTCTCCCGCGCTCAGCAGACCGCCGACGTCCAGATCGCGGAGGCTGAGGACTACGCCCGGCGGATCCTCGGGGAGGCCCGCCAGCAGTACGAGATGATCCTGACGGAGGCGCAGCGGCAGGCGGAGGAGGCCGCCGACCAGGCGGTCGGCGCCTACCGCTCGCGCGGCGGCGAGCACGGTGCCGAGGCCGAGGAACTGGAGCGGCAGATCGCCTACCTGCGGACCTTCGCCGACGTCACCCGGGTGCAGCTCCGCGCGGTGCTGGCAGGGCTGGCTGAAGAGGTCGACAAGCTCGGCCATATCCCTGACCAGGACAACCAGGTCCTTCAGAGCTTCTCACACGCCCACCGCTGACCGGCTTACGACAGACTCCGGACGTGCCCTGGCGCGGTTGGCCGACCACCTTCCCGATGACATCACCGCGGGCGCCGGCTTCGCCGCCGAAGCCGGCGCCTGCGACCGTGCGTCCCGTCCTCGTCAATGGTGAACCCGGGATCGTGGCATGGGACGCGAACGGCAAGCCGGCGGGCGTCATGGCCTGCACCGTGGTCGATGGACGGATCGTCGAGATCCTGTCGGTGACCGACCCGGAACGCCTCGCGTCCATGGACCTCCCGGGACGACGTCCCGACTAAATTTGCTCCAGCACCCTCGTACCGAGGAAATCGGCCTGCTGAGACTGCGGAGAGAGCCTCTCAGCCTTGATGCACTCGTCGATGACGAGCACATGATCGCGTACGGCGGGCTCGGGCCGGCGCTGCGGCTGTCGAGGGCCGCACGGCCGAAACCGTCGTCTCCTGGCTGACCACACAGTCGGCCGCCTGGCGCGACCAGATCGAGGCGGTGGCGATCAACTCTCCCGACCCACCAGCGGGGGCACCGCGCCGCGCCAGCCTGTCATACACGGATGGTGACCAAGGAGGGTGCATGCACGATGGCGGTAACCGCCCCAACCCTTCAACCGAAGCCCTCACCCCACACCGTCGACCGCCGTACGGCATGCCGACGCCGCGGTTGCTGCCGATCTTGACGGCGATCAGCCCGATCGCGGCCGCCAGTCTGATGCCGCCGACGTAACCGATGATCTGTACGCGACCGCGGGCAGTCAGGTCGCGTCGGTCCTCCACCGCCGGCCAGTGCGAGGAAAGGCCTTCGGGGTAAGAAATGACCTCTGGGTTCCCGCGCGATCAGGATGGGAGAGGTGCGCCCCTCCTGGCCTGCGGCCTGGGAATGGTGATCACCGCTCGCGAGATGCAGGGCCTGTTCGGCCTGCCTTGCCTCAGTCTCACCTGACCCTGCTCGGTTCGCACGTCAGGGACAAGGTCCGGCGAGACAGTCCAGGTCAGCACTGCCGCCCGCCGATCGTCGGAGGTGGAAACGCGCCTCCCTGACAACATCAAGCAAGACGACGGAACTTCGGCGTCTCACCCGAATTTGCGCATGTCAGGACGGCCTCCCGGAGGCAAGATCGAATGAGACAGGACATCTGGATGAGGGCGCACACCAGCGACGGGGGACGGTACCGGCGGTGCGGTCAGTAGGGGGATGCCGAGTTGGTCTCAGCCCAGAGCTTCTCGGCGTCGGAGCCTGCCGGAGGCGGCACGATCCCGTTGATCATCCAGAGGTCGTCACTGGTCTCATCGATGTGGAACTCCCAGTGCAGCTCTGCGTTCCGTTCGAGGTAGGGCTGCAGCATGCCCTTGACCCACTGGGCGGTCCGGCGCCGGCTCTCTCGATCGGCGCTGCGGCGGGCGATGTGGTCGATCACAACGCGGACCCCGACCGGGGCAGGCTCCCCACCGACGTAGAAATCCTCGGGCCGGGTCTGATGGAACAGCGTGACCACGTAGAACCGGGGCAGCCCGACCTGTTCGTAGTGGTCGGCGATGTTGGAGGCGAGTTGGTGCTTCTCCTTGTCGGTGAAGATTCCGGGCGTGTGAAAAACAGTCCACAGTGGCATCGCGGGTCAGTACTCCTTACGTGTTGGGATGCGACGTCAACGGGCGACCGAGAAGGTCAGGCGCTCCACGGGGCCGGACAGTGCCGCCTTGGTGGCGATTGTGACGTCGTCGGCGAGCACCTCCGTGGCCTGGGCCTCCAGGCCGTCGACGATCCGCGCGGCCACCTCGGCCGGCGTCGCCTTCGGCAGGTCGATGGCGGAGACCATTTCGGTGTCGATGAACCCCGCGTGAACGCCGACGACCTGGGTGTTCTGACGCGCTAGTTCGAGTCGGAGCGAGTTCGTGATGGACCACGCCGCCGCCTTGGACGCCCCGTAGGCGCCGGCGCCGGCCAGCCAGGACAGCACGGAGTGCATGTTCACCAGTGCGCCCCCACCGTTCGCGGCCAGGATCGGCGCGAACGCGCGTGCCATCCGCAGGGGTCCGAAGACGTTGACGTCGAACGTCACGGTGGCGCGCTCGAAGTCACCCGTCAGCAGCGGAGCCGGCAACAGGATGCCGGCATTGTTGAACACGATCTCGACGTCGGCGGTGACCTTCGCGAGGGCGGCGACCGACGCCGCCGAGCGGACCTCCAGCTCGGCGGTCACCACCTCTGGACGGTCGTCGACGTACGCCGAGCGCGCAGTCGAGTACACCTTTCGCGCCCCGCGCGCCAGCACCTCATCGACCAGCGCCGCGCCGAGTCCACGTCGGCCCCCGGTCACCACAACCACTCTGCCCGCTACTGCAACCACGGCACACTCCATCTGGATAACGACCTCGTTAGTGAGATGTAACCACGCAATGCTGGATAACGCAAACGTTAGTTACAATGGCGAGATGGCGATGAAGTTCGAGGAACGGCTGCGCGACCGAGATGCGTGGTCGATCGGCGACGGATGCTCGGCGGGGCGGGTGCTGGACCTGCTCAGCACCAAGACCGTGTTCCTGGTGGTCCGCGAATGCTTCTACGGCACAACCAGGTTTGACGACTTCGTGGCGCGGATTGGGACCTCGGCACCTGCGGTGTCTCGGGCACTCAAACAGCTGAAGGCCGCGGGTATCGTCGCGCCCGTTCTCTATCGGGAGCCGGGGAGCCGGGCCCGCGACGAGTACCGGCTGACCGAGGCCGGCCAGGACCTGCTGCCGGTGTTTCTGTCGCTGATGCAATGGGGCGACACGTACCTACAGGAAGGCCGCCCGCCTCTGTCGTTCGTCGAGACCGACACCGGCCGTCCGATACGGGTCCGCGTAACCGCCGACGCAGCGCCGGAGACGATGTGCGACGACATCGAGATCCGGGTGAACCCCGCCTGGTGGCGCGGCTAAGAGCTGTTTCTTAGATCAGATGCGAAGCCAGATGATCAGGGCGGCCAGAGTGACCGTGCCGAGGAAGATGTAGGCGCGTTTGTCGTAGCGGGTGGCCACGGCCCGGAAGTTCTTCAGCCGGTTGTTCCCCCGTTCCACGACGTTCCTGCCCTTGTGGCGTTCGGCGTCGAAGCCGGTGGGCCGCCCTCCGGTCGTGCCGCGCCGGCGGCGGTGGGCGCGTTGGTCACGCGGTTCGGGGATCGTGTGGCGGATCTTGCGGCGGCGCAGGTAGACGCGGTTGGCGCGGGAGGAGTACGCCTTGTCCGCGGCCAGGCCGGCGGGCCGGGTGCGCGGGCGGCCCGGCCCCCGCCGGGGGACGCGGATGGTCTCCAGCACCCGCCGGAACTGCGGGCTGTCACCGTACTGGCCTGGCGTCAGCACCAGTGACAACACCCGGCAGCGGCCGTCTGCGACAGATGAATCTTCGTGGTGAACCGACCGCGGGAACGTCCTAGGCACTCCCCAGTCTGACCACCTCCGCCAGCCGGGCGGCCAGCGTGGCCAGCACCGGATCGCCCCGGTTTGCCCTGGCGGCTTCCCCCTTTTGCTGCCCACTCGCCGTTGGCGGGGACGGTGGTGCCGGTGAGGGTGGGGTGGGGGGCGCGCCGGCGGCGTGCTGGTGCGCCCGCACGGTGGTGGAGTCCACGGAGATGTCCCAGTCGATGCGGCCCTCGGCGTCCTGCTCGGCCTGGATAGCGGCCAGCAGCAGCTGCCAGGCGCCATCGGCCGACCAGCGGCGGTGCCGTTTGTAGACCGTGATCCAGGGACCGAATCGCTCGGGCAGGTCACGCCAGGGCAGCCCGGTGCGTGCCCGATACAACACGCCGTTGATCGTCCTGCGGTGGTCATTCCACCGGCCGCACCGCTGACCGCCTTCGGGCAGCAACGGCTGGAGGCGCTCCCACTCGGCGTTCGTTAAGTCACCTCGACCCATGAACCCATCGTGACGGTCCAGCCACACATGGTCAGCGGATCCAAGAAACAGCTCTTAAGCCATGACCTGACTGGGGCTCTTGATCGGCTCACCCCCACGGGCGTGGGGAGGACGTTTTAGGCCGCGCGGTAGGCGCGGCGGGTGTCGGCTCACCCCCACGTGGGGGTGAGCCGATCGTTCAGGCGCTTTTCAAGCCGCTCACGCCCTCTTCCCCACGCCGATGGGGGCGATCTAGCGCCCGCAGGGGCCGTTCAGAAATGGCGTCCCTCATTCCCTCCGTGGGGGTACCCACTCCCGGAAGCCAACGACACGTAGGCCCGCGCGTCGCCCCTCTTGATCGAATGGGACGCAATGGGAACGATCAACCGTAGTGCACCAGTGTCAGCCGTAGACGGTCGGACACAAAGCGAAGGCCCGTCACCGCGTTTCCGCTGGTGACGGGCCTCTTTCCGCTGGTGTGGCAGGTGCAAGGTTCGAACTTGCGTAGGCTGAGCCGACGGTTTTACAGTCCCGTCGCGATCAAGCCCTGAACTCGGCTTTTATAGCTATGTCACCATCTCGTACTAGTCATTGTCGAAGCGATTAGTCACCACGAACGTCGTACCGTCTAGAGCCTCACCGACCGGAGTCACGGCCCAGTCAGCCAGTTGCTGGACTCGCTTCCGACCGAGATTCAGCACCTCGATGAGTTCGGATGCGGTAGGCCGGGTTGCTCGAACGCAGTGCAGAATCGGCTCCCCAGTTGCGGAACCGTCCTCATCCTCTGGGTCATCAGGCACCCATTGCCCAATCTCCAACTGCCATGTCTCGACATCGTCACCGGGCATCGGGGCGAAGACGTTGAGGAAGTAGCGGTCCGACTCTTCCCATGGTTCGTAGTCGATGAAAAGAGAGCTGTCGATGACCAGGTTCGCCTGGTCGTTGTCAGATCGAGCGTGGGCCTCGTAGAGGACTCGCAGATTACCGACCGCCTGGCTCAGGTGCTCAGGAGAAGCGCCACCTTCTAGATGGTCCAGGCGGGAGCGTTCCTCTTCCATGCAGTGAGGCTTGCCCAAGTAGATGTTTCCGCGCCGGCTATCGAAAGTGACGAACGGATTCTCGAACTCACACAAGCGCGCGTTTCCGTCCTCCTCGGGATCGTGGTCCTTTGAAGCCTGCCTAATCAGCGCGCCGGCCTCTGCTTCGATCTCAGCTTTGACTGCGGTCTGAACGGGTGTGGGCACCGACGACATCGCAACGTCCAGATCGATCAGTGCCTCGTGGAGCAGCAGCTTCACGTACTCGTACCAGAGACTGTGTGTGCCCTCCAGCAGCCGCTCTCGCGCGTCCTGGTCGACAAGCGCGGCGAGGTGGTCAGCGGGGTAACACGCTACACGCACACCGCGCTCGTCCCACACAGCGATGGGGACGGAGGCATAGGCAGAGATTCTGTTGAGTGCGCTCACCAGAGGGATGGCAAGCGCAGTGCTCTCGACGCTCGTCACAGTCACCGACCGAACGCCCTCCAGGGCACGATAGGTGGCCAGGACCTGCATCTTTCCGCGATTCGCGTGCTGAGAGTAGATAGTCATCAGGGAACGCGTCCTTTCAGCCGAAGGGACGCGTCAGGCCCAATCGACTCAAGAAGAATTAGGTACTTGGCCGTACATGTCGGGACCAGCACCCCAAAAGTGTGTTGGCGGTAGCTCAGACTCGATTCCGAACCCCATGCCTGCTTCGACCATACTTTCCCATGATGACTGGGACAACCTGAACTTAATTCTTCGCTGATTCAAGACGCTCGACGCCACCACCGTTGTGAGGTCTGCGCTGTGCACGACGGCCAGACCGAGCATGGTCACCTCGGCCTGGGATCAAGACGGGAAGCCGGCCGCACGAAGATCTTCGCCACCTGGCCATCCGGCGACGCCAGCGTGCTCACGTCCTGGGTAAACCGCCATGTCTTGGGGAACGTGAGTGATCCCGTAGTACGACTTTCGCCGTTAAACGCCGACGATCTTGTCATGTTCGGTGCCATAGTTGCGCCCATGCCGCGAAGAGTGTCGCACGACGAGGCCGCAATTGAGATGCGAGCCGCAGGCGCGGAGCCCCTGGAGCCCTACCCTGGCGCTCACGTCCCTTGGCGGTGCCGATGTCTGGCCTGTGGCACGGAGATAGCGACCCGGCTCAAGACAGTGCGCAGAGGATGCCTGCCGTGTCGGATCTGCAGTGCAGCTGCACGCGGCGCGGCCAGGCGCGCCGATCCCGACAAGGCCGTGCACACGATGCTTGAGGCGGGCTTGCAGCCCTTGGAGCCCTATCCCGGTCACAACAAGTCGCCTTGGCGCTGCAGGTGTCTAACCTGCGGCAAGGAGATCACCCCGCGATACAACACTATCCAGCAGGGCGGCCGCGGATGTTGGGATTGCGGCAAGGTCCGCGGCGGCCTGGCCAACCGCCTCCCAGAAGAGGTCGCGCGAGCTGTGATGGCCCGTGCAGGCGCGATCCCGTTAGAACCGTACCGGGGAAACGACCAGCCATGGCGGTCACGCTGCACCAACTGTGCGCGCGAGATTACCCCCACGCTGCACAGCGTGCGTAACGGCGCAAACCCGTGTGCCTACTGCTCAGGTCAACGAGTCGACGTGAAGCAGGCCATCGCGGCGATGGAAGCCGCCCGGGTTCGCCCGCTCGTTGAGTTCCCTGGGTCTGACGCGGGCTGGAAATCCGAGTGCATGACTTGTGGAAAGGTCGTCAGCCCTCGGTACAGCAGTATCAAGGCGGGCCAGTCCGGCTGCAGATTCTGTGCTGGACGTGCCATCGATCTCGGTGACGCCATCGCCGTCATGCGACGCGCCGGTGTCGCCCCACAAGCTCCATGGCCGGGGCGGGCTGACCAGCCTTGGCAATGCCGGTGTTCCGCCTGCGGGCGCACCGTCTACCCCGCCTATAACAACGTCCGCCGAGGCCATGCTGCCTGCGGATACTGCGCTGGCTCCATTGTGGACCCCAAACTCGCGCTGCAAGTGATGCAGGCTGCCGATCTGGAGCCACTGACCCCGTACACAGGAGGTAAGCAGCCTTGGCCTTCTCGCTGCTTGAGATGTGGCAAGGTCGTCACCCCCACCTACACTGCAATCCGAGTCGGGCAAGGCGGCTGTCGCTCCTGCGCAAGATATGGATTTGACCCCGCTCTGCCTGCCATCGTCTATCTAGTCGTCTCCGCCGAATTCAACGCGATCAAGGTCGGTATTTCGAATCGTGGCGACAACCGACTCCATGAGCACCGCAGGGCTGGCTGGACACTGGCGATCATCGATGGACTATCTGGCCATTGGGCGACCGAAACGGGGGCACTGGCCGAAGCTGCCGAAAGAGAGGTACTTGCATGGTGGCGTGACGTCTTAGGTGCACCACCTGCGGTGACTCGGGATCAGATGCCACAGCGAGGCGCCAGCGAGACCGCCTCCCTCGACCTTGTTGACCCCCTGCAGACAGCACGCCGTATAGGTGACGCACTTAGTCGGCTCACATGAACGACAGCGCGGGGCACAAACACAAGGGCGGCAGGAAGCACTCAAGCACGGAGATGATCTTCTTCGTTCCTACCAATCGTGCCACCGTACGCCTCGCAGCCCTCGCCCCGCTTCTGCTCGTCGTTGTGTTACTGAGCCCTGCGTGGTTGATCTGCTGGGCTTTTCCCGCGGGTCGCCTCTTCCTACGAGACCTACTCCCTGAGTTGCGTGCGTGGACGACTGAGGTCCTCGGTGGGGCAAAGCCAGGTCAACCCTCCTGCCACGAACACTCTGGCCACCAGAGGCGTCGTGACCGCGCTTACGGCGCCTACAAGCTAGGCAACGAAAATACTTCCCCTGCTCGGCGCAGACGATCACGCCAGTCATGTCGCGGACGCGACGATCGTCCTTGAACTTTCGACAGGGGACTTGTCCCCCAGTAACAGTGAGCATTCGGGTCCACTGCGCTGCGCTTTCTCGTCACGCGCTCCCCATAAAGCGACGGTAGACCCGCCTCCGGGACGGACGCGCATAGATCGTCTGCCCGGATCGTCTCATCCGCCGTCGACCCGCCCGAAGGGGGAAGCCGGCCACGGCTACCGGGACACCTGGAACCCTGACCGGAGGAACAACCTCGGTCCGTAGCCATACTCCGCTCAGCATTATCCCGGGACGGCGATGGGGTGATCGGGCTTCCGCTTCAGCCAACTACGGTTGTTTGGCTGGAAGCTGCCATGAGTAGCATCCGGAACTGGGAAGTCCGTCAAGGCATGGATTAGATCCCCATCAAGTACGTGAGACACATGAAGCCGATGATGGCGAGGCCGATGCCCAACAGAATGATGCCTAATAGGCTGAGGGAGCCCCAAAAGAGCCATAGCCAAGCAGCCGTGACCACAAGCGCTAACAGCAGCCAAAGTCCAGCTCTGACTGATCCACCATATTCGCCTGAGACGATCAGCGCTAAAGCTCCGAGGAGGATGTAGAGGCCGATACCCCAAAGCACTAATCGCCCGAAGTCTTGGTCGGAGCCGAATAGCTGTAGCCGTTCGGCGAGGGCCGGGACGGCGACCGGGGCTTGCGCTTGCTCGGCGTTTGAAGGATCGCGAGACTCCCCTTCGCCCCACGGGGCTCTCTCGTCCCACTTCAAGAAGGTCATTACGGCGACCATGAACGCTGCGACCGTGGCTACTTCCGCGAAGATCGTTAACCGACTGCGCATCCTGTAATCGTCTGTTGGATGGATCTGTTCTGTCCAGACAGTGGGGGGATACGCCGCGATGGCGTGACACGAGCGTCAGTTGGTTCGGTTGGTTTCGGCGACGTGACGCGGGTCGGCCCGAGGCTTCGTCGTCTGAGACCAGCCTTCAGGCCGCACGCCAGGAAGCGAGCCCGACTGTTGAGGTTGGAGACACTGGGCGCACATGAGAGATAGGTGTTACCCGGCTGAGGGGCTATCACGTCCGGAAAGATCGCTCACAGGTAAGGAATACTCTCCGCCCCGGCTAGAGGATCTCATGAGATGTGCTGGCATGCTCATGATGAAGCTTACTGGTCGTTCACGCGGAGGGTTGGTTGAAGCCGACGAGAAAGTCTACGAAGGAAGTCTTGCGGGACCTGTCGCAACTATCGAACGCGGCAATTCATTCGACGACGGCCTTAGTTGGCAGCGTAGAAAAAGCGGCCACCAAAGATGACAAGAAGCGAGAAGAGAAAGGCTCTCAACAGTTACGGCGCAAGCGCGGCCTCCAGCCCGTGCCAAGCTTGGAATCTACGGATGCCATACCGTTGACCCCATGGGATGTACTGCATTGGCTCGCGCATGCGCTTTCGCTCTCTCGCCAAGGTGCTGGCCGCGGGCTAGCTGAACACTGGGGAAGCCTTAAGTATAGTCAAGCAATGGATCCAGCCTCCGGCGCCTACATCGAAGTATCCGAGGAAGGTAAAGGCATAAGCCGGCGCTACAAGCAACTCCAGTCGGAGGAGTTAGGGCAGGGCTTTGGCTTGGCTCTGGCCAAGCACATTCTAACACAGCGTCATCCAGATCGATGTGTATCGATCGTTAGCGCAGATGTCGTCTTACGCGCTGGGTGGCCAAAAAGGCCATCGGGATATCCTTACCAGCCCCACTTCTTCGCTGAAGTTTGGAAGCCAGGTGAGCCGTCGATCGTTGTCCCAGTGGCAACCAAGGGCAATCACAGTCACAGGGGAAGATACTCTAGTATTCAGCTCGTATCCTGTTCGGCCCACGTAGAGGCTATACACGTCGGACCGAGGGATCAAACCCCCTGCCTGATCTTCAGCACAGAGCTGCCAGCCGAAGGCCCGGTCATGATTTACGCGCTCCATGCACAGGGCAAGGACGGTTGGCTGGATAGCTTCCCCAAGGGTTCGTTACATAGCCTAGACAGCATCGCCAACAATGAGAACTTCTTGCCGGGAATTCAACCTACAATCAAAGGAGATGAAACTCCGGCGTCCGAGCCTGGCTTCCATGTGCCACTGAGAAATTATGCATGGTTCCAGCACGTCTTGGCGCGGACGGTGACGGCGGGCGTGACGGCCTTTGCCGGGGATGGCGACACCACCGCTCACTACTTAACGAGTCGCCAGGGGAGTCAGCGGTACAGCACCGGGTTTGCGCACGCCGCCATAGGAAGCGTTCAAGATGCGGAGCACAAGTTGCTCGATATTTCCTTTACCGGCACAGACCATGTCTTCCGGCTGAATAATAAGCGTGTGGAGGCATTCTCCGGAGTCGCAACCAACCTTTTTTCTCTCCTATCTCCAAGAGTCGCGGACGGAAAACTGGCACCAGGCAGAGTTGAGCAGTACCGCGAAGAAGTCTACTCCAGGCGCAAGTCTTGGCCCGAACAGGCGTGGGATGATAAGTGGAAAGGCCCTGTATCGATACATGAGGATGGAACCGTCCTAGCCATGCGCCTACTACCAGGGTAGATCACGCAGCTTCGGTCCGCACAATCCGCAGAATGGACACAACAAGGCGTCCAGGCAGGTCAGCCCCTTGCCGGGTGCAGCTGCCCAATGCGTCCAACTGCTCCGCAAAGTGCCGCACTATTCCGCAGAACCGCCGCCCACCGAGGATCACTCGCCGGGCGGCGCTTCCTCGATGAACAGTTCCACCTGGTCTCCACGCAGAACTTTGCGATGTTTCCGCGGCCCCGGTATCACTTCGAATACGGGCACACCCTCCGGCATCCCACCGAACTCTCGCAACTCTGCAGACGTAGCCAACTGTCGCCGTTCGTCTGGCGTTGGCATGTGTGTGATCACACGCGCCCCAGCCGGGACGGGGCACGGATCGCGAGTCGGTTCAACGGCCACCATCGACCCCCTCTTGCGAACCGTGGTGATCCGTCCCTCGGCGCGGAGGTGAGCCAGGGCGCCGCGTACGGTGTCGCGGCCCACCTCGTACATCTGTGAGAGCTGAGCTTCCGAGGGCAACCACGCTCCGGGCCGGTAGCGGCCGGGCCGCTACACCGGTACACCCAACCTCGACCTGTTCCTCAAAGGCCACGCCGGAGACCCGATCATCATCGACCGCCGAGGCCGCAGCGAACGCGTCGACCAAGCCGTCCTGACCATGGGCCTGGCCGTCCAGCCCGAGATCGTCTCCGACATCGCCACCATGCCCGGCTTCCGCGGCAAGGGCCTGCTCGGCCGCATCCTCTACAGCCTGCCGAAGTCCAACATCGGCTACCGCAACGTAGAAGCGCCCACCGTCCCGGAGCACATCGCCGCCCGCTACGACGCCAACCTGCAACGCCTCACCATCGACATGCACGACTGGCACGACCCCGCCCGCCTCGTCCTCGCACCCGACGCCGCCGACATCTTCACCGAACACCGCCGCACCACCGAACGCCGCCTCCGCCCGGACTCCGGCGACCTCGGCCACATCACCGACTGGGCAGGCAAGTTCGACGGGGCTGTGATGCGCATCGCCGGCCTCATCCACCTGGCCGGCCGCGTCGAAGACGGCTGGCGCCACCCGATCAGCGCCGACACCGTCAACGCCGCCATCACCATCGGCCAATACTTCGTCGCCCACGCCCTGGCCACCTTCGACGCCATGGGCGCCGACCCCGACCTCGAAGCCGCCCGCGTCGTCCACGCCTGGCTCCACCGCACCGCCACACCACGCTTCACCGTCCGCGAAGCCTTCACTGCCCTACCCCGCAACCGCTTCCGCAAGGTCACCGAACTAGAACCAGCCCTCGACCTGCTCGAACAACTCGGCTGGATCCGCCGCGAACCCGAACCACCCCGCACTGGCCCCGGCCGCCGCCCCTCACCCGCCTACGCCGTCCATCCGCGCCTCCACCAGCCCACCGCCTGACCGAGGAACCGCCGTTGAAGACAAACACCCGCACCGACGAAAAGCTCACCGTCGCCGAGGTCTGCGCCGAACTCAAGATTGCCCGCTCCACCTTCTACGACTGGCGCGCCAAGAAGCAGGGCCCGCGCTGCATCACCCTCGCCAACCGCGAACTCCGCATCCGCCGCTCCGAACTCGACCGCTGGCTGACCGAACGAGAGGACGCCGCCTGATGGCGAAGACCACCTACAGCGTCCGCTTTTGGGCGATCAAGACGTACAAGGGCACCAGGGTCACCACCCACACCGTACGCTGGATCGTGGACGGCCGCGAGTGGAAAGAACCCTTTCGCACCCTGGCCCACGCCGAAAGCTTCCGCGCCCAGCTCATGACAGCCGCCCGGCAAGGCGAGGCCTTCAGCGTCGCCACGGGCCGCCCTGTCTCCTGGCAGCGCGAGGAGACCACCCTCACCTGGTTCACCTTCACGCTCTCCTACGTTGAAGCCAAGTGGCGCTACGCCGCACCGAACCACCGCCGAGGCATCGCCGAGGCCCTCACCGACGCCACAGAGGCCCTCCTGACCAAACACGACGGCGGACCAGACACCGACACTCAACGCGCCGCCCTCCGCTGGGCCTACAGCGAGCGCCTACGCGGCGCAACAGAACCACCCGCCGAGCTGGCAGCCGCACTGCGCTGGCTCGAAGCCAACACGGTGTCCATGACCGCCTTCGAGGAACCAGGCAAGGGTGCCCTCCTCACACGCGGCATGCTCGACCGGATCAGCCAGACCAGAGACGGCAAGACCGCCGCCGCGAACACGTCGAACCGCAAGCGCATGAGCTTGAACAATGCCATGGAGTACGCCGTCGAGATCGGCGCCCTGGCCGCCAACCCGCTCAAAGCGGTGAAGTGGACCAAGCCCCGCACACTCACCAGCGTTGACCCACGCGTCGTCGTTGACCCACGCGTCGTCATCAACGTCGAACAAGTACGACGCTTCCTCGCCGCCGTCGAACGCCGGGGCGAACGAGGCCGACGCATGAAGGCGTTCTTCGCCTGCATGTACTTCGCAGCCCTACGCCCGGAAGAGGTAGTCGACCTGCGCCAAGAACACCTCGTTAGCCTTCCGGAGAGCGGTTGGGGAGAGATGCGCCTCACGCACGCCGAGCCTCGCGCCGGCAGCCGCTGGACCGACAGCGGGAAGGTACGCGAACGCCGCGCACTTAAGCACCGACCAGACGGCGAAACCCGATCAGTGCCCATCCACCCCGAACTCTGCGCGATGCTCCGCGCGCACATCCAAGAGTTCGGCACCGGCCCCGACGACCGCATCTTCCTCGGCCCACGGGGCGGCCTAATGACCGACCGCGCCTATCTCAAGGTCTTCCACGAAGCCCGCGCAGACGCCTTCACCACGGCAGAAGCGAAGTCACCCTTGATGGTCGTCCCCTACGACCTACGCCATGCCTGCGTCTCCACCTGGCTCAACGCCGGCGTCCCCGCACCCCAGGTCGCCGAATGGGCCGGCCACAGCGTCAACGTCCTACTACGCGTCTACGCCAAGTGCATCCACGGCCAACAGAGCGAGGCAATGCGACGCATCTGGGATGCCACCAAATCCTGAAGCCGTGACAAGTCTGTCCACACGATGCGCCACAAACTACGAGCCAACTCGTCACTTGGGTCCTCACGTTACGAGCTGGCGGGACTCGGCATCCAAAGCTTCAGGCATCTTCGTCGGCCACAATCGAGCCCTGCGATTCAGTAAGGTCATCCAATGCCTCGCGAGCCCGGATTGAAGCGACCCTATGTTCGGATTCTATGGCAAGTTGGTAACAGCGACGTGCTCCGTCGAAGTCACCTGTCTGGCGGAGCAGGTTCCCCAAGTTGACTGCCGCCGACGGCGCGAACTGCATATGCCCCGAAGTTATAACCATCCGTAGAATCCGCCGCGCGTTCTCAATGTCTCCCTTCTGTATATATAAGGTGCCCAGATTCAGCGCGGCCCCTAGACCGTGATGAGGGTGGCCAGAGTCATGAGCGCGTTCAAATGCCGCTTGCGCCTTTTCCGTCTCTCCCTCAAGCATATACATGATGCCTAGGTCGACAGATGCCCTCGGTGCAACTTCAGTGTGACCTGATTCAGCGGCGAACTGTAGGACTTCCTGCAACTTCTTCAGGTC
Source organism: Nonomuraea sp. LP-02 (assembly GCF_036289125.1). Lineage (NCBI taxonomy): Bacteria > Bacillati > Actinomycetota > Actinomycetes > Streptosporangiales > Streptosporangiaceae > Nonomuraea > Nonomuraea sp. LP-02. The sequence goes on from NZ_JAXCLK010000001.1 coordinate 5,901,101, forward strand.
TCCGTCCCGCCGGAGTAGCACGCCCATATTCATTGCTGCTAGTGGAGCAGCGTTAGCGTGGCCAGAGTCTATGGCCGCTTGGGAGACCGCACGCGCCTCTGCAATATTCCCCTCCTGCATGAGGAGTGCTCCAAGATTTGCTCTTGCTATCGGCGAGTAGTCGGGATGACCAGAATCAATGGCGAACTGAAGAGCACTCCGCGCCTCCAACGTGTTACCGCGCTGCAGGAGCAGGACGCCTAGCATCCCCGCCCCTCTTGAAGAAGCATCAGGATGACCGGACTCATAGGCATACTGGTAGGCCACCTGCGCTCCTTCCAGATCACCTAACTGCGCCAGCAGGTTCCCTTGATTGATCGCGGCCTTAGGCGCATGCTCGGGGTGGCCAGAATCTATTGCCATCTGATAGGCCGACCTTGCGCGCTCTAGGTCGCCCTCCTGCTTATGTAGGTTTCCAAGATTGACCGCAGCGCCTGGCGCATGATCAACATGGCCCGAGTCAATAGCTAACTGGAAGGTCATCCACGCACCTTCCACATCGCCTTCTTGCTTAAGCAGATTACCTAGGTTGACAGCTGCTTGTGGTACTGCATCAGGATGACCTGAGACCATGGCGAACCTGTAGGCCGCCTGCGCATCTCCTGGGCCGCCTTCCTGCTTGAGCAGATTGCCTAAGTTAACAGCAGCTGCAGGCATCGCATCGGGATGATCTGAATCAATAGCAACCTGATATGCCTCTTGGGCTCCGTCGATGTCGCCCTGCTGTAGCAGCATCGCTCCAAGATTGACGGCCGCCTGTGCGGCTTGGTCCCTGTCGGGACTTTCCATGGCTCTCCGAGCTGCTACGATGGCGTCGGGAATGCGATTACGCTGATATGCCGCATAGCTGATGGCGAAGGCGTCAGCAGGGGCAGCTAAACTGATCAGTTCAGGCCACAGTTCATCGGGAATTGGGCGGACCGGGTGATCCGCGAAAATACCTTCATCCGCAGATATGGCGTGATCTAATACTATCCATGCTGCATCATCCCCAGTAGACATGCCAACAGAAGTCGAGGGTGTAAGCAGGGCCACTTGAGATGCGACAGGCATAGTGGCCCACTGATGCAATCCATGCTGGTAAGCGGCTTCAGTGGCTCGCATTCCGGCTCGCACTCGCGGGAGGTATATCTCGAACAAATGCTTGAGCTCGGTTCCGGTGATAGGACGATCCAAGCCGGCGCGGCGGGCATCGATGGCGGCTTGGACTATGGCATAGCCAGCTGGGTTCTCGTCCTGACCAGCACGGTACCTGGCGATCAGCTCAGCACCTCCGACCAAGGTCTCCGCGATGCTGCCTCGGAACGTCTCATCGGGATACAGTTCTTGCGCCTGGGCAAGCTCGCTAGGACTGGGAGGACGGAAGGCGAGTTGGTGTCCATCGCCATTGTTGTGGGTGCGAGCAAGTGCGGCACGGGCGACGTTCGTGATGTCTTGCCCTGAAGACAGAGCCTGGCTGCGACGCTTGGCCGTCATCGTCGCTGCCAACACAGCGCGGTTCGTCACCACATCAAGAACGTTGACGGTCAGCGCCTCCAAGTCCGCGACCGTTAGGTCATCCAAATACACCAGGGCTGGACTGTCGGCAGTGAACGGGAGACCCGCCTGCACAAGCTCAGCAAGAGCCTGTCCACTGACTGGGATGAGAACCTCTGTGTGACTCGGTAGAGCTGCGAACAGAGCTTCTGCCAAAGTACGGGACTTGCCGGCCTTGGTAGCCCCCCACACGAGAACGAAAGGGTGAGGCAAACCAGGCGAACTCAGAACCGTCCGCAGCTCTTCATCGTCAGGACTGCGTTCAATGTAAGGCGCCCTGCCCTGGTGGGTATACCGAGTCGCGGTCGCCCCGAGTTGTTCCGCACTGACCTCCTCAAGGCGCGGGAGTTTCCCTGCGTGACCGTAGCTCAGCAAGGAGGAGACACGCTGGTCACTCTGGTCACGCTCCTCAGCTAGCCGCTGTAACTCCTCGTTGCGCCGACCGATCAGTGGCAGAGCAACAGAGAGAACTAAGCAAACCAGCACGACCAAGATCGCGAAAGTGATCATCGAATCGCGCTGCCCAGGCAGTTGCATCAACATCGTGGCGAGGGCTATGAGCCCTGCGTTGACGGCTGTAGCGGCGATGATCCATGTCTGCCGATGACGACGTACCCACAACGAGAGCCGGCGCAAGCTGCCGCTGGACGACTGCAAAGGTCCCATCAACGACCCCCTTAAGTCGTCTCCTGGCCGGGACACCATCATTTCGATGCCTGCGAGCGAGGTCCGACTGCCGCAGTTCGCCCTAGAACTTGGCCGCGTATTGGCCGTGGCGAGCCGTAGAACACCAGTGATCACCGTAGACGGCCGGACACAACGCGAGAAGCCCGTCACCGCGTTTCCGCTGGTGACGGGCCTCTTCCCGCTGGTGTGGCAGGTGCAAGGTTCGAACTTGCGTAGGCTGAGCCGACGGTTTTACAGGGCGTGACCGTTACGAGCGGTACGGGGCCATCTATCTGCGTGGTAGCCGTCTCCTTCCGCCATAAGGCTCGTGATCATTGCACGCATATTGCACGGCGGCCGAGACACCCGCTACAGCCGCTCTCCCCCTCTCCCGAGGGCAGGAAGTCCGGTGACGCAGAAATCTGTCGCCACGGTGCCGTATCGTCTGCGACTGTGAGTGACGGTGATCTCATCGAAAGGCGTTGCGGTCGATTAACTCGGCGCAAGACCGCATGCAGGCGCCCCATATGGACCCAGTGGCCGGATCACTGGCCCCCGCCTCATGACCCTGGCACGTGCAAACAACACTTCAGCGATGAAGACCGTGCGACGTTCGCGCGGTGCTCGGCCGAAGACGAGGCTGAACATGAGGCTGTGTGGGCGGCACGTGAACCAGCTTGCTGGTCATGGCCTATCCCAAGTGATCACATGCGTTCCGTGGAAGAGTGCGTCGACCGAAAGACACGTGAGCATGCAGCGGAACGCCTGGTTGTCGACTGGCAGGACGGCCGTTGCGCGATTTGTGGAGAGCGACCCCGGCGGCTGCTTGAGTGGGATCACGATCACAGCTCCAACCTCGTTCGAGGGCTTCTCTGCGGCAACTGCAATCGCGCCGAAGCTCGCCACACTGCGGACAAAGGGCCGTTTCACCACTACCGCCAGCGTCCCCCTACCGTCCTACTGAAGGTGAAAATCCGATACTGGGATCCGATCCGTGCGGAGCGTCTCGAACCACTGGACAGCTTTCAGCCATGGGAGGAACACCGCCCAAGGAAGTGCACAAGATGCGGCGCTCCCGTTGGCGTCGTCTGTGAGTGCCCACCGGTTTGCCGATTGGACCCTGGCAGGGTTACGCGATCTCTGATCGGCATGGTCGTAACTGCGGACCAGCTTAAGATCAATGGGATTCGGCACCACGTAAGCAGAAATCTGCTGTCGCACACCCCGGAGCAGCAGTTCGCCTTCGACATGGTGCTTAATCCCAAGACCGACTTCATGATCGGCCGCTGGTTCGGCGAAGGTCGTGCGAGCCTCCTGCTGCCCGACATGCCACAACCGTCTTGGATCGATGGCACCTGTGGAGACTTGGTCGACGACTCCCAGGAGGACGAGGCTCTCGTTTCGAGCACCATCGAGATCATCGGCGTCCTCGTTCAGGCGATGAGCGAAGCAGCGAAGTACGCCTACAGACATCAGTACTGGGAGATGGTCTGGGAGTGTCTAGACGCGACATCGGCGTTCGGTCACGCACTCAATGGCATAGCGGCCGGCGATCAGCCTCGGGCTACCGTGCCAGTGGTATTTGTGGTCAGGGTGATGAAGATCCTCAGGCGTGTCGCCGACCACATCCATGAGCACGGTTGGACTCGTGCAGATGAGCCCGGACTCGATAGCGTATGGGAGCTGGATCGGCGAATGGCTCGGCGACTACGGAAGGATGCTGAAGCCGCCGCACGCTTGCTCAATCGAGGCATCGGCGGGTCGCCCTCGCCACCAGATACTCCAACGGCGGCGTGAGTTGGTGGGCCAGGTCTCGCGGATAGGTACGACAGGCCGGGGGCATTGAACGGCTGCAGTGGTCTTTACAGGGGCGTCACCGCCCTCATGCCCTAGAGTCACGAGCTCTCTCAAGTCTCCCGGGCGAGGCGGGACCTCAGACCCCGATCAAGTTTGAAGAGGCATCACAGGAGACGGCATCTCTCCTGCGAGTACGGGCCTCGGCGCGAAGCTGAACCGCAACAATCCTGCTCGGTGAGCCGTGCTGAGGAACGAAGCACGGATCGTCGATCGCCCCCAGCAAGCTACGGCGACTAGCCATGCAGTGGCGATCGTAGAGCTGTATCTGTGCGGCGGCGCGGCAACCCCGGTCGGCGCCTGCGGTTGGTACGGCGGGAGCGGCGTGCGGTGCCCGGCCCGGTGTCCCGCCGCTGTCCGGGACCGGCCCTCAGGCCGCATGCCCGGACGGCGGGCGGGCGGAGGGCCGGCGGTACGGCGGCGCGCCGCGCCGCCGCTTGATCCATACAAGAACAGTCCGGCAACGTCCCCAGTCCAGCCATCTCCTGCTTGGACTTGTTCACTTGTGCGAGCGAGGCCGTCAATGGTCAGTCAGGGCAGCGGTGGCACGGCGCATACGAAGAGCTTGGGCTCGACCTCACATAGGCCGGAGTTATCGGCGTGTGCATGTAGGCAAGTTGGTTGCGCAGAGTATTCGAAACATAACGGATAGCGCTCGGTGCGATGCGACCGTGGTATGCGGTACAGGCAAAGAGGTGGGTGCCCATAAGCTGCACATCTACCGCAGCCGCAAGGGCGAGCCTAAGTCGTTCTCCTGGATCGACTATCGGGACCTCATCGTGGCTACCCACCAGCACCTGGGCGCACCACTGATCTGGTGCTGGGACAACCTGAACGTGCAACTGGCCGGCCAGCTCACCGACTTCGCCACCCGCTACGTATCGTCCAGCTACCCGCCTACGCGCCCGAGCTGAACCCCGTCGAGGGCGTCTGGCCCCTACTTCGCCGGGCCCTGGCCAACTTCGCCGTCGCCGACCTGCCTGGACTCGTCCGGCTCGTCAAACGCAAGCTGAAGAAGATCCAGTACCGGCTCCATCTGCTCACCGGCTGCCTGACCCAGACCGGGTTCACCCTCGACGCCCAGGCAAAGACATGACCGACTCTACGAATTCAGCCTGTGTAGATGGCCAAGACGGCAAGCTATATCGCTCGTCAACCCTTAGTCTTGTTCCATGCGGGAGGTAGGACCGAGTGTAGACCCCAGAATCCTCTATAGGTTGGACCATCGTCCCCTGGGCAGCGGTGGATATGCGGAAGTTAGAGGTGCAATCCACAGAGCTAGCGGACTACGTGTTGCTCTTAAACGGAGCCATAACTCAAAAGACGCTTTTGAGCGTATGTACCGGGAAATAGGCGCACAGCAGGAGCTCGCTCACCCCAACATCATGCCCGTATGGGATCACGACCCAGCATACCAATGGTACACAATGCCGATAGCAGATGGGACGCTTCATGAGCAACGGGCTTCGTTGAAAGAAGATGACTTTGTCGCCTTATTGGTCGACATCTCACAAGCACTCGAGGCCGCCCATGCACAGCGGCACATACATCGGGATGTTTCGCCGAAGAACATCTTGCACATCACATCTTCAGAAACACCCAAACAGCGCTGGGTCGTATCGGACTGGGGACTGGTTCTAAGACCTCCAACCAGTACAACACCTCCACTGACAGTATCTGGTCAAGGTTTAGGAACGCCCGGGTTCAGCGCACCAGAGCTTATGACCAACGCCAAATACGAGTCGAGTCCGAAAGTAGACGTCTACAGCCTAGGGCGATTGGCCGAGTGGTATCTCAGTGGTAAGTGGCCAACACAAGGGATCACTCATCTTCCAGACGGCGACAATCAGCACTGGCGGCAGTTTATAAGAGTTTGCACTGCGCCGCATCCGGACGATCGGCCGAACTCGATGCAGGACGTGCAAGGCTTGTTGCGGCTCGTGCTCGAAGGCAGGGGCAGGTCAGCGATTAGCCGTGCCTACGCGCTTCTAGATGGCGTAATAGCCGGCAACGATGACGATCTACGCGCTCTATCCAGCTTAGCTCTAGCCTACTCAGATGATGCAGCTCTCTACTTAGACTGCATAGCCGTCATGACCACTTCTCAAGTTACACGGTGGGTGGCTCTCCTACCTAAACAGGCAGCAGAAGCCTCGACCAAAATGGCGTGGCACATCATGTACAACTGGGAGGGACGTGACTCGACCCACATCGAAGCCGCTTTAGGGTTCATGCACAACGTCCTCCAGAATCTCTTTGCCATGTGCCAATTCGGGTACGGCGAGGACATGGCTCCTCGCTACTTCATGGCTGACCGCCACACTGGCAGCTCTCGTCACAAAGAGCGAACAATTGAATGGCTAGCTGATCTCGACGGAACGGCGGCCGAGGTCATATACCGCGTCCTAGCACAGGATGCAGACCTGCTCAAGTACTATGCGACGCCCTCCGGCTGGGAGGCAGCAAGCCCTCTGCTCACTGCCCTCCTTGCCAAGTGATCCATAGCAACCGTGGCCGAGACCGCTTGCGCCGTGGTGGAATAGCCTGGTGATGCTCCCTAACATCTACAGCAGCGGCGTTGAGAAGCTGGGGCCTTCCTGCTCAGGCCCCGTTGAGGTTCTCGAGACACCCTCAGGCCGCGGTCGTAGCCATGGAACAAGCTCCGTAGTGGCCTTCGACCGATGGTTCCGTTATCCTGCCGGTTTTGCGTCCGACTATGCAGCGCACCTGCTCTCTTCGCTCAACCTGCCGCGAGGCTCCATGATCTTGGACCCGTTCGCAGGCTCCGGCGTCATTGGAACAGGCTGTCAGGACATGGGGCTTCGATTCTTCGGTGTCGAAGCCCATCCCGTCGTGGCAGAGCTAGCAGACCTCAAGCTCAGGCCAGCACCCGAAGATCCCGAGCACCTGCTGAACGCGGCACAAGGTGTCGTTACCTCTGCGCAATTCATCGCCAAACCTACAAAGGCAGCGATTAGAAAGCTCCGCATTACCGAGACGGAGCTGGTCTTAAGGTCATTTGCCGATCAGATACTTCTACAATTGACTACGCTGCGCGAGCTAATAAAAAGCCATCCCAGTAAAGAATGGCAACCCTATCTTAAATGGGCGCTACTTGCCACGCTCCGGGACGTCGCTTCCGTCAAAGTAGGCTGGCCATATCAGCGTCCGGGTACAGCAAGGAAACCGAAGCACAAAGACGTTTTTGCCCGTTTCATCAGTCGAATCGAATGGATGAAAGCAGATCTAAGCCATCGCCGATTCAACGAGGGCGAGCAACATTCACGTGTTGTCGCCGGGGATTCACGCGATCCGCAGATATGGCAAGCCTGCAACGAGCTAGGTCATGGTTGTATCTCATCACCACCATACCTAAACAACTTCGACTATGCGGATGCCACACGATTGGAACTCTACTTCTGGGGCTATGCCTCCAGCTGGGCCGAGATGTGCAGTACAGTGCGTGCGGACATGGTCACGGCTACAACTCAGCAAAGTAGCGTACCGGCGGCCAGCAGGGCACAAGAAGAGCTTCTACAGTACAGTTCCTTTTCCGAGAGGATTGTACCTCTAATTGAGCAACTTAAGCATGAACGGTCACTACGATCCCGCGGCAAGGAATACGACCAGGTACTTCCCGACTACTTCGCCGCAATGGCCAGGGTATTGAAAAATCTGGCTGCAACACTTGAACCGGGCGCTGTTAGTATCTGGCTCATAGGAGACAGCGCTCCATATGGCGTCTACGTTGATACGCCCGCACTCATTGGCGCCTTGTCTGAACAGTTTGGATTCACAGTAGAGAAAGACATAATCATGCGCAAGCGGGGCGGCCGATGGCCCCAAAACGGAACCCGTCATGACGTTCAACTGTCCGAGCGAACGCTTATATTCCGACGTTAACCTAGATTAACGTCAATCTCTTGCTCTCTTCTAGAGCTCTCGAATGCGACCATAATCTTCGCCAGGATTTCGGAGGTATCTGCAGGGCGCTCATAGATCACTGAATGATTCGCCAGATCGTCGGCTCTGGACCGGAACGCCTCAACCAACACGCCCAACCCCGACTTCAGTATGTCCCCGTTCAAGTTCGCTCTGCGCGCAAGATCCCTTCCGAGGAAGTCAATAACTTCCTGTTGATACTTTTCTGGGATATAGAAAAATCTCTCTGATTGACCGTGCGACTCGTCAAGTACCAATCGATGGGCAAGCCTTCGCCGCGCTTCACTGATAATATATCCGCCTTTGAACTTATGCTGGTCTTTCGACTTCTTCCGACCAGTCGCAATAGTCTCAGCGAATCGTATCGCCGCAGAATGCACCGCATCATCCGTCAGCTTGCCCTCCAGCGAACTCCCGCGATCACGGTAGGCGGTTGCAGGTGAGGTAGACCGATTGATTAGAAGGGCTATGATCAGCCCAACTGAAGTCGCCTGAAGTACCTCCTTGCCGGCGCCAGCACGAAGGTCAATGATCTGGTTTAGCTTCCCCACGCTCCAAGCTCTATAGATCAACAGGGCCCGCTTCTCGGCTTCAAGAACGTCACGCCAAGTGATAACAACATGTTCGTCCTCTACAGCTTGGTCGCTTAGAACAGCCATCGTGAGACGTGCCTCTACGCCGACAAGCAGGCGCTGCTCGCCGATATCAACGACAAGGGGCTCCCCGATTTTGGTCATTCGACGGTATACCGGGTAGGGTGCCTGCTCTACTTCTGCTAGACGTTCCCGCAGCGTGAACCCGCGAAGCGAGGGATCGAAGAACCTTCGACATTCCACTAGGTCCTCGTCCACCCCAGCAGGCGGCCGGCTGTAAGCGCGGAGCCACAACTCGCTGATGTCATCGATCAGATGCGATACCTCCAAGCCAGCAAGTACCGTCGGGATCCCAAACAAGGTCAGCTGTGTCATTGGTGATGTGAGTCCGATCGAAGAAGCAAGGGCTCGGTGAAGTAGCCGCGATCCTCCAAGCTTCTCACGCGCGCGGGAGCCTCTCTGCGGCTGAGTTCAAGCGTGCCTTCCCGCAATGGGAGAATCACCACAACTTGTTCGTCCGGTTTCTCAACACACCGATCCGAGAGATACTGCGCCAAGTGGGCCATACCATCTCTATCGATGACGGAGCCAAACTCATCGAGAGCTATAAGTCTATTCATAGCCGTCGGCGCCTCTCGATCAAGCTGCGCCATTCTCGCCCGCGTAAACGCGAACGCTTGTTCCCCGCTTGAGAATGCCGATAGAGGACGGCTTTGAGCCTCGCCCTTGCCATTTGTCCATGACACAATCATAGAGACGGGGTCTAGGAAAATGTTTGTGCCAGAACCAAAGAGCGCATCTCTTACTCGATCGTTGTCGAACCACCTACGAACGTGGCTACCGAGATAGAGACGTACGGTTTCGTTCCACGAGCCGGAAGCAGCTTCTCCTGACTCAAGAAGTTCACGGGTACCCCCGAGGGCGCCAGATACACCTAGAATTGATCCGAGTGCGCTTCCCAGCCGCTGACGAGCGCGTTCTATAAGTTCTAGTACGTGCTCAAGCACCGATGACTGCCTTAGATGATCAGCTTCGTGTAGCGTATCTATCTCTGGAACTACGACTCGAAGCCAGGCCGTTTCGGGTGCAGCTAGCTCGCGTATTACACGAGTGACTTGCGACGAATGGTCAGTCGCAGCTTTTCGCGCACGCACAGCGTCGTACTCAGCTGTGGCTTGGCGTTTTGTCATCTCCGCAAGCTCTTGGGATTGAGCGTCGAGATGGCCTCGTACCCGCGACACTTCTACGTCTAGCGATCTGCAGATATCAATAAGATCGGCTAGAAGCGTATCTTCTGTTTGCCCTCCACCAAGGAGTTCTTTCGCATGCTCAAGGCGCGCATACTGTGCCTGCAGCTCTGAGGCCTCATCGTCGAGTTTGTTTCGTTGCGCTAGCAGGTCACTAAGAGTCCTAGCTGTAGTGGGCGGCAATTTCGAGGCGGCAGCCGCTAGCTTGTCCCTCGCCTTTGCCTTTGCGTCAGTGAGTTCATCTACGGCGGTGAGGAGGGAATCAAGCTCAATCATCTCACTGAGATGCGAACGTGTCGCTTCAATGTTTCGGTCGAGTTGCTCCGCAGATGAATTCGGCTGCTGCTGGTCGAGTTCTGTGATCCTAGCTTGCAACGCCGTTTTCAGGGCTGTCACAGTGACTTCTGTCGCATCTGCGAGGCGACTAACAATAGTTTGCTCGCCTAGACCTGCGTCTTCTGACTCCCCCAAGAAGCCGACGATATTAGTCAGCAACTGCCGCAGCAAGGGAGTGGCGTTGATCGTTGGTTGCAGCGACACCAACTCGTTTAGCCGGCTCGCGGCGGCCTTACGCGCTTGTTCGACTGCTGGCGCCGTAGGCGTGATTCCTACTTGAGCAGCCGCTGACTCGAGGCTTTTCTTCGCTGTCTCGAGTTTCTTTTCCTGCTGCTCTAGTTGTTTTTTAGCGCGAGTGAATGCCCTCTCGGCCTGTGTATCTTTACTCTGGCGATCGTGGGCCCCGGCGATCTCTTCATCTAGTTGCTGCTTACGTTCGTTGATTTTCTCCATCTTCTGTTGCGTTTGAGATAGCTTTTTGTCAAGCTCTGGCCCGCGCCCTCTTATCTGATCCAACTTGTCCAGTACTTGGACAGCTTGCTCAAGGGCTTGAACGCGATCGGTAAGGAGCAGAGCCTGAGCAGTCAGTTTCTCTGCTGCTTGTTGTGTCTCTATCGCGTTTTTTATGGTTGTGGGAAAACGAGAGGGTGCGGCGGCAGCGACCAAGTCGTATACTTGCTTCAACGTGTCATCGACATCACTTCTGCGGGCTTCGCCGTGATCTGCTAACCATTTCCGAAGATGCTGTCGGGATTCTTCAGTCTGCCTAACGAGCATGTTAGACAGATTTTCATCTGCTCTGATGTGGTGTATCTCGACGAGCTCGCGCACTGCTCCAAGGGAGGCCTTTTTCCCATCGACGAAGATTTCGCCGACGCTATTACCTAGCGGCTCCGCGACCCTTGTCCATTTCGAAGGATCTAAGATCCACTGGATACCCCCCGCTCCGCGAATGCTACTTATGTCTACCGTAACGCGCTGAAGCTGGTTGCGGAACGTTCGCCATGCCGATTCCTGACCCTCGAATGGCTGCTCTCCAAGACAGAGCTGGAGGAGCTTTATGGCGCTGGTTTTCCCGATGCCATTGTAGCCCTCAAGGCGACACAGTGGTATGTTCGGTATTTCGCCGACAATTTTAAGACCTCTGTTGGCTGTAGCGTTAATCCGTATTCGCATCTATGACCAATCTCTCAAGCGTGGCCTGCTTATCAAAAGGTGTGGCAGTCAATAGCTGCAAGACGGGAAGGTCGAGTCCGGGTTCCACTCTGACTTCGTCATGGTCCCGAACGGCTCTGTCCATGTCGTGCAGCACATCAAAGACCTGATTTCCGAGCGTGGTCATAGATCTACGGCTCCCCGCTGGGTCGTGAGGACCAGCTTACTAACGACACATCGATGTGCCCAGCCAGCTGGCTCGGGCAGGCGCTTGCCTGAGGTTCGAGCATGTATGAGGGGTGTGTTCTGGAACGCACCTAATGACCGTTTGAGGTACATGCCCATTGCCTCCAGTAGTCGTTCGCATGCGATACGCAGTCCGTATCGTGCGCGCCTTGAGCGCGGACCGGCTGCCTTGGACAACCAGTTGATCGTAGGGGCTGGTATGGAGATGGAACGAGCAGTCTCCCCTGCAGTCCATATGCCCAGCGTTGCTGAGGCTGTAGTTTCACGATGTGGCTGATGACGCTGAGCTGACGCGCTGGGTTGTGCATGGGGAACGGCTGGTCTATGACAACCGGTGGATCCGGTTGGGGCTGGCCGATGTGGAGATCCCCGGCGGGGAGCGGTTCGAGCATCATGTGGTGCATCTGGATCGGGCCGCCATCGCTGTGGTTCTCGATGAGCAAGATCGGGTCTTGCTGATGTGGCGGCATCGGTTCGTGTTTGATCGGTGGGGGTGGGAGCTTCCGGGTGGGCTGGTCGAGGCTGGCGAGGATCCGATGGCTACCGCTGTGCGGGAGGTGGAGGAGGAGACCGGGTATCGGCCGAAGCGAGTTGAGCACCTGGTGAGCTATCAGCCCATGGCCGGCATGGTGGACTCCGAGCACATCCTGTTCCTGGTGCGGGGCGCCGAGTTGGTCGGTAAGCCTGAGGGTGAGGTGGAGGCCGATCGGATCGAGTGGGTTCCTATGGCCGAGATTCCCGGCATGATCGCCCGCGGTGACATCTGGACGTCTGGGACGTTGATCGGGCTGCTTCAGGCTCAGCAGCGGCTCAACGGCCGAGAGCGCGGTTGACCGCTCGCGATAGTTCTTCGATGCGGCGTCGTTGGCGACGGCAGCCGGTCATGGTGGCCAACTGCTTGGCGCGCTGGATGTGGGGCTGTGCTGCCTCAGGCTTGCCAGCCGCGAGCAGGGCGTGGCCGAGGTCGCAGCGGACGCCTGCTTCGGCCCGGTTGTAGGTGCCGTCCATCCCGGCAAGTGCTGAGCGTAGGTCCTCGACGGTGCTGGGGTCGCCGAAGCGGAGTAGGCAGCTTCCGCGCCAGCGGGCGAAGTGGTGGGCGTTGATGGACAGGTAGGGCATGTCTGGGTCGCCGTCGCCTTCCGGCAACACGAAGGCGGCTTGGTCGAGCGCTCGGCGGCATGCGGCTTCGTCACCGAGTATGGCCGCGGCTTCAGCTTCGGCTGCGGCGAGCCATGTTCTGAGGCGGGCGGGAAGGCGGTCGCGATGGGTGGCGTGGATGTGCTGGAGGAGTTCGGCGGCTTCAGCAGGGCGCCCCAAGTCCATAAGGACGTATGCCTGTTCGCCGGAGACGTAGGCCAGGATGGCGGCGTCCTCGGCTTCGCGAGCGGCGGCCTTGGCGCGTTCGTAGTGGTTCCAGGCGTCGTTGAGCGCCACGGTGTTGATGGCCTGCCATCCGGCCAAGGAAGCTGTTTCGGCAAGTAGGTGGGCGAGCTGGGCGCGGATGCGTGGGCGTACGGCGTGGCGGTGGGCTCGTTCGATCTGGGCCATCTGGGCGTGCATTTTGTCGGTGATGGCGGGTCCTCCGAGGCGGCGGTCCAGCAGGCGGAGGTTGTTGGTGTCGGTGCGGAGGATCATGACCGTGGTGTCGTCCACTGCTGAGGCGGCGTCCAGACGGCCGAGGAGTTCGGTGGTTTGCTCTTCGTGTTCGTCGTCGTGGTCGCCGGTGGGTGAGGCGATGTCGAGTGGAGCCAGGCCGAGGAGCATGCGGGCGTGATCGGGCAGGCGTAGGCCGGCGGCGATGCGTTCGATGACGGCGAGTTCTTTGATCGTTCCGTTGCCGCGCAGGATGGCGTTGACGCGGGGCTGGCCGAGGCCGGTTGCGGTGCCGATGCGGACCTGACTGGCGCCGTATTTGGCTGCGATCCTGAAAAGTCCGGCGATGTCGCGCTTCCTGAGAATGTCCCGGGTCTGTTCCTGTTCCCAGACTATGACGGGTAGTTCGATGGGGTCGAACGCGCCATTCTGCATTGGTTACCTCCGGCTTTTCGCGCCCGGATGATGCTCTCCCTCGCGCGGCGGAGCCTATATCCCGTGGTCGTATATCAGCGTGGGATAGGTCTGAAAAGTATCGGCAATCATGCTGTCCGGCATGACAACGCCAGTCAGATGTACAGAGTGCGACGGGCGGGGCTGGAAGATCGTCACTCGGCGCGGCCATGTCGCTGCCACCGGGCTGGGTCTGGCAGCATCCGCGCAAGAGGACTGCCTGCACTGCCCAGGGCCGGCCGAGACGCCGCAGGAGCGGTTCGAGTGGGAGGTCCGCATCCCCTCGGAGCAGGGCGACGCCCTGGGGGCGTGCGGATCCTCGGCTTTTCAGGCCACGGCGATGGACGAACTGCGCAAGGCGATGCGGAGCGTGCCGGGCGACGTCTCTGTCCGGGGCAGCATCGTGCATAGGATCTTCGACTTCGGCGCGGGTTCTGACGCATTGTCAAGCCGTCAGATCTTCCGCGCATATCTCGATCCGGCGGGGTCCGTGCTGTTTGAGCGGATCGCCAAGTGACCGCCCCTGTGCTGATCGGCGACGGTCCCTGTCGATCGGCCGCGTTCCTGCAGCAGGAATTGCGCCACCAAGGAATCAATGCCGATGTCCATGATGGTTATGGGCTGGCGCTGGTTTCGGTCTGGGTGGGCCTGGTCGTGTGGTGCGACGGCATGCGGTTCTGGTGGCGTACCGGTTGGAATCCCAATCGCCACCGGGTTATCTATGCGTGGCATCCGGCGAATGACCCTCTCGGGGCGGCTCGCCGGGTTGCGATGCGTTACGCCGAACTCCGGTCTCGGCAGACTTCGGAGTCGTGGTGAGCGACCCGGGTTCGCGCATCGGCTGGACAGCGACGATCGTGGACACCTTCCACAGCCATGTGCGCACGCGTGCTCTTCACTCGGCGCTGGTCGGGCGTCGGGGCGTGGTGGTGGCGGTCCTGAGCAACGGCACGACGGCGTTGGTTCGGCTCGACGGCTACGCCTGTGAACTGCCCTATGGCATACGGCGCTGGCCGCTCCAGTGGGATGACCTCGATCTGAAGGAGCCGATCGTGGTAGCTGCTCCCCCGGCGTTCGTGACCGGGCTGATGAGGACGGGGCAGTCGACCGAGCTGCACGCCGTGGAGCCGGGCGCCGAGGTGGCGGTGTGCTCATCGCCGGCCTGGCCGCTGCCGATGTGCGGTTGGTCGGTGCCCTTCTCTGTGACTGCGCGCAGGGCGTGCCCCACGTGCGTTGCCTTGGTGAAGGCTCTTGAGCCGGTTACATCCTGCTGCCCCTTGGACGAGGGCCACTGACAGACGGTTGCCTCAGCCGGTACTGTGCTTATGCGCACAAGTGGAAGAGTGAACGGGCGGTTGAGATGGGCATGGATTTCGCCCCACCCAAATACGCGCAGGTCATGCGGACGATCCAGGAGCGGATCGAATCGGGCGAGTACGCCCCGGGTGACATGCTGCCGTCTGAGACCCAACTCGTGCGCGAACTCGGCGTCGGCCGGACCACCGTCGTGCGCGCTCTCCAGACCTTGGCCATGCAGGGGTGGATCGAGCGGGAGCATGGCCGCGGGTCGTTCGTCAAAGGTCGCCCGCAGAGCGCTGCCGAGGCCGTACGTCCCAGCCTGAGCACGACCGAGCAGGGTGAGAACGCCGATGCGGTCCTGGAGGCAGGGCGCATAGCGGCTCCCCGACATGTCGCGCGCCTGCTGGGTGTCGCCGAGGGAACGCCGCTGATCGCGCGGAAGAGAGTGGCACGGCAAGCCGATGTGGTCTCGGCGGTAGAAACGATCTGGGTGCCGCTGGAGCACGCCATCGGCACCGACCTGGACAAACCCGAACCTCTGCGGCGGGGCATCCGCCAGCATCTCCAGGCGGTCAAACATCTGCGCTTCGACCACATCACCGAACGAGTCAGCGCGCGCAAGCCGACCAAGGAGGAAGCCGAGCTCCTTGGGTCGTCCAACCCGGTTCTCGGGGTGCTGGCCACCGTGCACGATGCGGCCGGCGACGTGCTGATGGTGGTGAGCCTGGCGCTGCCGGGGAGCCTGCACGTGCTCGAAGATGTCTTCAAGGTGAGCTAACTCTTACCCGCCACTTACCGCTCAACCACTTGTGCGGACGAGTTGCGGTCACCTACTCTCAACTCATGCGGACAAGTGGACGAGCGGACGAAGAGCTGTCCTCCGCTATCGAGAGGAACAACATGGCCATCCAGGGACCCATCCCCGTCACCTACCCCATGGTCTTCCCGCACGGCTGCTACGTCGTTGGCGAGGTCGAGCCTGTCAAGGACTTCGACGCCTCGTCCAACGGCCGGTTCGTGCAGGCTCGCGACAAGCAGACCGGTGAGCTGGTCTGGCAGGTCGCGGTCATGGACGGTGACCCGACCCTCAAGCCCGCTCAGAAGACGGTGGCGGTCAAGATCCTCGCGCCGGTGCAGCCGGTGCCCCCTCAGCCGATGCCGGGGCTGCCGTTCACGCCGGTCGAGTTCGACGGCATGTCCGTCACGCCGTACGTCAACGCCGCCGGCCGTCTCGCGTACTCGATCAAGGTTCGCGAGATGCACGCACCTCGCCAGCTCAACCAGCCCGCCCAGAGCAAGGCTTTGGCCGGGAAGGACGCCACCTGATGACCCGACGCCGTACCCCGCGCAGCAGCGTGATCCGGCTGACCACCGGGCACGCCGCCCGCACTCTCAACCACCCGTTCCCACGCCGTGAGCCCGTCCTGGCGCTCGACTTCGGCGCCACCTCCGTCCTGGTCACCACCAGCGGGCCGGTCACGGTGGAGGACCTGGAGTTCGCGCGCCAGCTCGCCCGTGAGGCCCATCGCTTCGCCCGCTCGCTGGAGCGCAGCTTCTACGGTCTCCCGGACGGGCGTGGGGTGGCGGCATGAGCGAGCACCGGCCCTACACCTACGTCACCTTGTCCCTGCGGCCCGACGCCGAGCCGCGCGTCCGGGTCTCCTTCCACACTCCGCGCCTCCGGGCCGGCGCAGGGCTGCTGCTCGACGACCCGCGCCCGTTCCTGGAGTTCACCTCCGACGAGGCGAACGTGCACATCTCCACCAGCGGGGCCGGGCCGGTCACCGACGCCGACCTGGCCGTCGCCCGCGAGATCTTCACCGCTGCCGCTCGCTACCTGGCCGACTGCGAGCAGTTGCACGCCGAACAGACGGCCGACGACAAGGACGCCACCCCGGACGCCACCGGCCCGGCGGCCTGACACAAGAAGGCGGGGCCGCTGGAAGCGGCAACTTCCGGCGGCCCCTCGGTTCTCCCACGACTTGCTCAATCACGAGAGGTTCCCAGCTTATGTTCAAGCGGCTGCCTGGCGACGAGGCGCGTAACCTCGTCTCCACCACGCCCGACACGGCCGTCGTCTTCCGTCCGGCCGTGGTCACCACTCCCGCCATCCTCACCATCGTCATCCTCGCCTGGCGCATGCTGGCCGGGCTCGTCCGTACGCTCTGGCGTCACCCCGTCGCGGCGCTTGTCCCGGTGGCCCTGGGCGCTGTCTGGTACGTCTACGGCTGGCCTGCGGCGGCGTCCCTGTCCGGGACGGTCGTGCTGGCCCTGATCTCGTGGGCGTTCATCGACCGGCAGTCGTTCGCCCGTCTCGTCGGCTTCCGGCTGCTGGCCTGGTGGCGGCTCGTCTGGATCTACCGCCGTCACTGGCAACCCGTCATGATCGTCTCCGGTCTCGGCCGTCACCTCCGGGGCCGCGACTACCTCCCTCGGCTCGGCAAGGTCACCTGCACCTCGTGGGCTGACCTGGTCACCGTGCGCATGCTCAAGGGTCAAGCGGTCAAGGACTGGTCCGATCGCCTCGACCACCTGGCCCACGGCTTCGGCGCGCAGTCCTGCCGGGTGACGCTGTCTCACGCTGGTCGGTTGACGTTGACCTTTCCGCGCAGTGATTCACTCGCCTCGCCCCTCCCGGCGCTGCCCATACCGCAGGAGCCGACCGTGGGACCGGTCGAGATCGGCAAGCAAGAGGACGGGCGGCCATGGCGGCTCAAGGTGCACGGCACCCATGTCCTCGTCGCGGGCGCGACCGGGGCCGGCAAGGGGTCGATCATCTGGTCCGTCATCCGCGCCCTGCTCCCCGCCGCGCGTGCGGGGCTGGTCGAGCTGTGGGCGCTGGACCCCAAGCTGATGGAACTGTCCTACGGGCGCGACCTGTTCGGCCCGCGTTACGCGGCCACTCCGGAAGAGTGCGCCGACCTGCTGGACGAGGCCGTGAGCGTCATGCAGAAGCGGGCGGCTCGGTTCGCCGGTCTCCAGCGTTCCCACGCCCCCACCGTCGATGACCCGTTCGTCCTGGTCGTGGTGGACGAGGTGGCGTTCCTGACCGCCTACCAGTCCGACCGGCAACTGCGGCAGCGCATCTCCGCCGCGCTGGCCACGCTCACCACGCAAGGCCGCGCGGTCGGCGTGGGTGTCCTGGCCGCGTTGCAGGACCCGCGCAAAGAGGTCATGAACATCCGCAACCTGTTCCCCGACAAGATCGCCCTGCGGCTGGACGAGTCCGAGCAGGTGGACATGGTCCTCGGCGACGGCGCCCGTGATCGCGGCGCGCTCGCTGACCACATCTCGCCGGTTCCGGAGCTGGGCGCGGGCGTCGGCTACGTCCGGCTGGAAGCCAACCCCGAGCCCGTCCGGGTCCGCGCCGCCTACGTCTCCGATACCGATATCCGCGCCATGGCCGACACCTACGCATCGCGCGGGGAGGCCGCGTGAAGATCTGCTTCCACGGCACCGCCGACGAGATCAGCCGGGTCGCCGGCCGTCCGCTGCTGGTCCTGCTGACCGCCCGTGACCTGCCCCGCATGCGCGTCTTCGAGCTCCACCACTCCCGCATCCACGCCCACCCGCGCCTGGAGCACTACCGGCTCTGCGCCCTCATGGCCGAGACCACCGACGAAGGGAGGACCGCATGACCCATCCGCACGACCGCGCCCTCCCCCGGGCCGTCCGCCAAGCCATGCCGATGGCCCGGGACGTGCTCGTGGAGGTCGCCAAGCAGCACGGCGTCTGCATCAGGCCCCTCGCACTGCGACGGTTCGACATCGTCACCGGCAAGGCCGAGATCATCGACGTGCCATGCGGCTCCACCCTGGACAGCAAATGCCCGCCGTGTGCCAAGCGCAACCGGCAACTCCGCATGGCCCAATGCCGCGAGGGCTGGCACCTCGACACCGAACCGGCCATCACGCCGGACGAGCCGAACGAGGAACAACGCTGGCTGGTGGAGTTCCGCGCCGACATGCAGGCCAAGCGCGACGCCACCGCACAGGCCGGCGACGACACGACCGACCTGGACGCCGTCCTCGCGGGCCTGGACGAGGAGATCAACGCCGCCGGGATGCGGGGAAGCGTCACCGGATCCGCGGTGCCCAAGCGCTCCCGATCGACCCGGCGGCGGCAGGACGCTCCCGATCTGCCCAAGCGCAAGATGGCCCACACGACGCTGGGACGCACCTTCCACGCGTCCGATGGCAAGGTCTACCGGCCATCGCTGTTCGTCACGCTCACCCTGCCCAGCTACGGCAAGGTCCGGGACGGCGTCCCACTCGACCCGGACGCCTACGACTACCGGCGTGCTGCTCGGGACGCGCTGCACTTCTCCAAGCTCGTGGACCGGTTCGTGCAGAACCTGCGCCGGGTCGCGGGCTATGACGTGCAGTACTTCGCTTCGGTGGAGCCTCAGAAGCGGCTCGCGCCGCACCTGCACATGGCGATCCGGGGCACCCTCCCGCGTGCGGAGATCAAGCAGATAGCCGCCGCGACCTACCATCAGGTCTGGTGGCCGCAGGCCGATGAGGTGCGCTTCGACGGTGACCACCTGCCCGTCTGGGACGAGCAGGCCGGCTACCTCGACCCGGCCACCGGCGAGGTCCTGCCCACCTGGGACGAAGCCCTCGACGCCCTGGACGAGGACGCCGAACCCCTCCACGTGCTGCGCTTCGGCGAACAGGTGGACGTGCAAGGTGTCCTCGCCGGTACGCCGGACGCCGATCAGTGCATCCGGTATCTGTCCAAGTACCTGACCAAGTCTCTGGGTGACGCTCTCGACTGCGGCCAGGCTCAGCGTGAGCATGCCTCCCGCATGGTGGATGCCCTGCGTTATGAGCCGTGCTCGCCGGCCTGCCCGAACTGGCTGCGTTATGGCGTCCAGCCCAAGAACGCCAAGGCGGGGATGGCTCCTGGTCGGTGCCGTTCCAAGGCGCACAAGCCTGAACACCTCGGCTACGCCGGGCGCCGCGTCCTGGTCTCCCGCAAGTGGTCCAACAAGACGCTCGCCGAGCATCGGCGGGATCGCCGTACCTGGGTCCTGGAAGCCCTCGGCCAGGCCGACGAGCCCGCGGACCCGCACCGCTACATCTGGCGGCCCGTCCCCGCCGGCGACGCCAACGTGCCACCTCTCGCCGTACGGCTCCTGCGCACCGTCGCCGAACGGCAGCGCTGGCGAGCCCATCTGCGAGAGCTGGAAGCCAGAGCAGCCGGTCAAGATCTTTCGGCAACCGAGGACGTGGGGAGGGCGGCATGACCAAGCGAGACGAACTGCTGACCGTCGCCCAGGTCCTCGACGAACTTGGCGGGGTCTCCCGCCGCACCTTCTACCGCTGGCGCGAGATCGGCAAAGCACCGCAGGGCATCCGCCTGCCCAACGGTGAACTTCGCATCTACCGCAGCGACCTCGAAGCCTGGCTCGAATCACTCCGGAGCGCCGCATGACGACTTCGTACGATGTGAAGTTCTTCGAGATCACCCGCAACAAGTCCAGCAAGACGCCCTCGTACGTCGTCCGCTGGTCCGTCGCCCGTAAGCGTTCCTCGAAGACCTACCGCACCAAAGCCCTCGCCGAAAGCTTCCTGTCCGACCTGCGCCAGGCCGCCAAGCGCGGTGAAGCCTTCGAGGTGGAATCCGGGCTACCGACGTCCATGATCAAGGCCAAGGACGCTCGGAGCGTTCTGGAGTTCGCTCAGGCGTTCATAGAGATGAAGTGGCCGCACGCAGCGGCCAAGAGCCGAGACAGCATGTCGGATGCCCTGGCGACGGTCCTGCCCGCCCTGACCAAGGACAGGACGGGCCGCCCAGATGCCGATGAACTGCGTACGGTTCTCCGCAAGTGCCTTCTCCTGCCCGAGGACAAGCGACCGACCGTTCCTCAGCAGCACGCTGCCGCCGTGGCCTGGATGAAGGCGGCCTCGCTCGGCCTGACCGA
This sequence comes from Nonomuraea sp. LP-02, assembly GCF_036289125.1. NCBI lineage: Bacteria > Bacillati > Actinomycetota > Actinomycetes > Streptosporangiales > Streptosporangiaceae > Nonomuraea > Nonomuraea sp. LP-02. Next base: position 5,921,986 of record NZ_JAXCLK010000001.1, read on the forward strand.
CCTGGAGCAGGCCAAGACGGTGCGGCTCGCCCTGCACGCCCTGACGCTGCGCCTCGACGGCAAGGCGGCAGCTTCCACGACGATCGCCCGCAAGCGTGCCGTCCTCCACGCCCTCCTTGAGTACGCGGTGGAGCTGGACGAACTTTCGGCAAATCCGCTGCACAAGATCAAGTGGAAGCCGCCCAAGACCACGGAGACGGTGGACCCCCGCGTCGTGGTGAACCCACGCCAGGCGCAAGAACTGCTGACCGCGGTGACCTATGTCGGCCGTCGCGGCAGAGGCCGGCGGCTCATGGCCCTCTTCGCCTGTATGTACTACGCCGCCCTCCGCCCGGCCGAAGCGGTGGGCCTCCGCATCCAGGACTGCCACCTACCTCCTGAGGGTTGGGGACAACTGACGATCGACGTGTCTCGCCCCGAGGTCAACACGCAGTGGACCGACACCGGGGACGCTCACGAGGAACGCGGCCTCAAGCACCGGGGCAGGCAGGACGTTCGGCCGGTGCCCATCCCTCCCGAACTGGTCAAGATCCTGCGCGAGCACATCGCCGAGTACGGAACAGGCGACGACGGCCGGATCATTCGCAGCGAGCGGGGCGGCGTCGTCGCCTCGACGGCGTACACGGAGGTGTGGCAGGCCGCTCGACTCCTGGCTTTCACGCCCGCCCAGGTGGCCTCTCCGCTCGCCAAGCGTCCCTATGATCTTCGGCACGCGGCGGTGTCCCTCTGGCTCAACGTGGGGGTGCCAGCACCGGATGTGGCCGAACGAGCCGGCCACAGCGTCGATGTCCTCCTGAGGGTCTATGCCAAGTGCATCGACGGCCAACAGGAGATCGCGAACAAGCGGATCGGTGAAGCCCTCGCCGCATGACCCACAGCTCAACCTCGCCCAGAGCCCCGGCCACCACCGGGGCTCTTGTTCTTGGCCGCGTATTGGCCGCGAAGCAAGGATTGACCAGCGGAAACGCCGCCAAGATCATTGCACGTATATTGGTGGACCGGCGACAACGGGCCGCTCAGAGCGGCATCTGGCTGCACACCCCTGAAACGCAGAAGAGGCCCCGTAGGGCCTCTGACCTGCTGTTACTGCTGGTGGCAGGTGCAAGGTTCGAACTTGCGTAGGCTGAGCCGACGGTTTTACAGACCGCTCCCTTTGGCCACTCGGGCAACCTGCCTTGTCTTCCGCTCTCGCGGCGACACACAGAAGAATAGCGGACTTCGGAGGTGCACGTGACACCGGTTTGTCCTGGGGCGGGTTCTCGCGGCGGGTTGCGCGGACGGGGTGGTGGGGCGGGGGCGGTGGACTGCATGGGGCGGCGATGCTGGCTAGGCTCGTTCGCTGGGTCCGCGTGTACGGGCGTGTCCAGGCTCGGGTGCATCATGCGCGTCAGTGTGCCGGGCACAGGGGTACGTCCGGGTGGTCGGATCCTTAGAGGACTTCGCAGCTGAGAGGGTGGGTGTTGTGGCTGATTCGTCGTTCGACATCGTCAGCAAGATCGACCGGCAGGAGGTCGACAACGCGCTGAACCAGACGGTCAAGGAGATCGGGCACCGGTTCGACTTCAAGGGCACCGGGGCGAGCATCAGTTGGTCCGGGCAGAACAACATCGAGATCAAGGCGAACAGTGAGGAGCGGGCCAACGCGGCGCTGGACGTCTTCAAGGAGAAGGTGGTCAAGCGAGGGCTCTCGCTGAAGATCATCGATGCTGGGGAGCCGAAGCTGTCCGGCAAGGAGTACCGGATGGTGATCGCGCTCAAGGAGGGCATCGATCAGGAGAACGCGAAGAAGATCTCCAAGCTGATCCGGGATGAGGGGCCCAAGGGGATCAAGGCCCAGATTCAGGGTGAGGAGCTGCGGGTCAGTTCGAAGAAGAAAGATGATCTGCAGGATGTCATCACTCTGCTCAAGGGTAAGGATCTGGACATCGCTTTGCAGTTCGTGAACTACCGGTAGTTCCGCGGCGCGGTGAGGGTGGCCGGTTGGGCAGGACGGCGTGCGGTCGTGGGGGTCGTGGGGGTCGTGGGTCATGGAGTTCAACGGTCATGATCTGATCGGCAGTCCCCGGCCAGCACTCAGCGGCCGGCGGTTCTGGACCGGCGGTGAAAGCATCCAGAGGGTCGGAGTGGGCATGTGGTCCGGGCGGCTGCGTGCCCTCCCACCCCAGCCCACACGCCCACGCCCACGCCCACGCCAAGGTCCACGGTCCCCCACGGCCCGCCCTATGTCGCCGTAAGCTCCAGAATGTGACGAAGATCCCCCTGCGCCGCTTCACGGCACGTGCCCTCCCCTTCGACGAGCAGGACCGGGTGCTCCTGCTGTACGGGTTCGACCCGGAACGCCCCGACGAACCGTTCTGGTTCACCGTCGGCGGGGCCGTGGAGGACGGCGAGTCGGAGGTCGGGGCGGCGGTGCGGGAGTTGTTCGAGGAGGTCGGGATGCGGGCGGACGTCGGCGACCTCCGCGGCCCGTACGGCACCATCACCATCACCTTCGACTGGGGCGGGTACACCATCACCCAGGACCAGACCTTCTACGCGTTCCGGGTGGCCGAGGCGGCGTCCGCCGTGTCGTTCGAGCACATGGAGCAGATCGAGAAGGACACCACGACCGCCTACCGGTGGTGGAGCCTGGCGGAGCTGGAGAGCACCGAGGAGAAGTACTTCCCGGAGGACCTGGCGGACATCGTACGAAAGATCATTGCGGCCGGAGAACTCGGGTAGCGCCGGCGATCAGCGCGGTGGCGAGGATCCAGCCGGCGACGATCAGCGTGTACGCCAGCCACTGCGTCCACCCCATCGGGTCGAACGCCTCGCGCTGCCCGAAGGCGGGCAGCGGCAGGAGCAGGTCGAAGGCGTACGCGAACGCGTTGAAATGAGGGCTCTCGTCGGGCTTGAGGGGCCGGGGCGGTTGTACGGCGAAGACCGCCGTGCCGATCGCCAGCAGCAGCGTGAACCACATGCCGGCCAGCCAGGGCCGGTAGCCGTAGCCGACGGCGGCGTCGAGCAGCCGGCCCCAGATCCGGCCGCCCAGGCCCTGGGTCCGGCGGCGGGCGCGGAGCTTGGCGAGCTGGGCGCGGCGGGCGAGTGCGTCGTTGCCGTCCTTGAGGTACCAGGCGGCGAGCTGCTCGTACGGCTGCGGCCGGAAGCCCTCGGGGTCCCTGGTGACCCATTCGATCCTGCGCGTCACGCCGGAGCCGCGCAGGCGTTCGTAGGTGAGGCCGTTGAGGCGGAGCTTGGCGGGCCAGGTGTCGGGGTCGTCGTGCAGGGTGCCGAGCTTGCTGTGCGCGAGGGTGACGACGCCGTCCACGGGCGCGGCGGGCATGAGGGACGCCTCGCGGATCTCCAGGTGGCTCATGTGGAGGGCGTAGCGGGTGTCGGGGCTGATCACGGTGCCGCGCAGGGCGAAGCGGCCGTTGATGCGGGCGCCGCGGAGGCGTACGCAGCCTTCTGCCCGGAATCCGTCGGTCAGGAGCATCACGTCCTCGACCACGACGTTGTCGGCGGTCAGGGCGTGCTTGCCCGGGTTGCGGAGGGTCGAGCCCTCCATGAAGCAGCCGCCGTTCAGCCGGGCGCCCACCAGGCTGACGCCGCCGGTGAAGTCGGAGTTGCGGAAGAACAGGCCGGCGTCGACGACGGCGGCGTTCGCGTAGAGGGCCCATTCGCCGTCGTCGCTGACGACCTTGGTGCCGGAGGCCCACAGGCCGCTCTCGAAGACGCCCCTGGTCACGCGTACGGTGCCGGTGATGTTCGAGCCGGACAGGCTGAGGTGGCCGGCGACGCGCAGGCCGCTCCCGCCCAGGCCGGGGAAGGTGCAGTCGGTCAGCCGGATGGAGCGGGTGGTGCTGCCCATGAGCTGGAGCGGCTGGTCCAGGTGACAGCCGCTGAGGACCAGTTCGTACGGGATCGTCCCGCCGAGCAGCGCGAGCTGGCCGGTGATGCGGGCCCCGCGCAGCCGGACCGCCGGAACTGCGCCGGCGCCCACCTCCCGGGCGCCGAGCAGCAGGGACGCGATGACCTTGGCCCGGATCGTCCGCTCGGGGCCCCAGGTGTCGCCGTCCTTGGGCGCGTTGCCGCCGGGGGCCGTGCCGGGCCTGCTCGGCGTCGCCGGGCCGAGGTCGACGAGCTCGCCGGTCGGGAACGCGTTCCACAGGCGCCGTTCGGCCTCGGTTAATCGCGGCATACGTCCCGTCATCGCCGGTATCCGGCCATGCGCTCCAACCGCGCGACCCGCTCCGACGTGGGCGGGTGCGTGGAGAACAGGCGGCCGATGCCGGAGCCGGCGAACGGGTTGGCGATCATCAGGTGGGAGGCGGAGGTCAGGCGGCTGTTCTCGGGGAGCGGCAGCCGGCGGGCGCCCAGCTCGATCTTGCGGAGGGCCGAGGCGAGGGCGAGCGGGTCGCCGGTGAGGCGGGCGCCCGATTCGTCCGCCTGGAACTCGCGGGTGCGGCTGATCGCCATTTGCACCATCCCGGCCGCGACCGGGCCGAGCACCATCATGAGCAGCGCGCCGAGGAAACCGGGGCCCTCGTCGTCGTCGGAGCCGCCGAAGAAGACCGCGATGTAGCTGAGCCAGGTGATCATGGTCGCCAGCGCGCCGGCCACGGACGAGAGGAGGATGTCGCGGTTGTACACGTGCGACAGCTCGTGCCCGATCACGCCGCGCAGCTCGGACTCGTCGAGAAGTTGCGTCAGCCCGTATGTGACGCAGACCGCCGCCTGCCGTGGGCTGCGCCCGGTCGCGAACGCGTTGGGCTGCACGGTCGGCGAGATGTACAGCCGCGGCATCGGCTGCCGGGCCTGCGTGCTCAGCTCGCGGACGATCCGGTAGAGGGTGGGGTGCTCGACCTCGCTGACGGGCCTGGCCCGCATGGCCGACAGCGCGATCCGGTCGGAGAAGAAGTAGGCGACGCCGTTGCCCACCAGGGCGAGAACGAACGCGATCTGGACACCGGCGCCACCGCCCAACCACGCGCCCACCAGCAGGATCAGCGCCGACATGCCGCCCAGCAGGACGGCTGTGCGCAGACCGTTGTGGTGCAAGGCTCCCCCTTCGTGCTCTGGGTTCACCACCTCCAACGAAGACGACCCGGCTCTTCGTTCCCCGGCGTGCTCAGCCGAGGGCGGAGCGCGACCCCGCGCGTCACAACCCGGCCAGGTCGAGGACGAGCTGCGGGGCGAGCGAGAACACGATCGCGACCGCCACCGCCAGGCCCGTCGCGGGCCAGAGCGCGGGAGCGGCACGCAGCGCGACAGGCGCCCGCGCATCCGGGGTGAACAGGCGGGCGGCCCACACCGCGTAGTAATAGAGCCCGATCACCGTGTTGACCGCCATGACCAGCGCCAGCCAGCCCAGCCCGCCCTCGACGATCGCCCGGAACACGAACACCTTGGCGAACAGCCCCGCGAGGCCCGGCGGCAGGCCCGCCAGGCAGACCAGGCAGAACGCGAGCGCGATGCCCGCCGCCGGGCTGCGGAAGGCGAGGCCGCGGTAGTCGTCGAGCTCGTTGCGCCCGGCGGTCCTCGCGACCAGCAGGACGACGGCGAAGGCGCCGAGGTTCATGGCCGCGTAGATGACGAGGTAGGCGACGGACGCGCCGACGGCCTCCCGCGCCCCGATGGCCCCGGTGACGGCGAGCGGGGCCAGGACGTAGCCGGACTGCGCGACGGAGGACCAGGCCAGCAGGCGTACGGCCGAGCGCTGGCGCAGGGCCAGCAGGTTGCCCGCCGTCATGGTCAGCGCCGAGAGGATCGCCACGACGGGGCCCCAGGTGCCGGCCTGCCCGGGGAGCGCCGTGGCGAGGACCAGGATGAGCCCGGCGAACCCGGCCGCCTTCGACACGGCCGACAGCAACGCGGCCACGGGGACCGGGGCGCCCTGGTAGACGTCGGCCGCCCAGGCGTGGAACGGCACCGCGGCGATCTTGAAGCCGAACCCGGCGACGACGAGCACGACCCCGACCGTGACGACCGGCGCCGCAGCCTGGGTTTGCGCGGCCAGGCCCGACAGGTGGACGGTGCCCGTCATCCCGTACAGGAGGGACACGCCGAACAACATCACCGCCGTGGACACCACGGACACGACGAACAGCTTCACCGCGGCCTCGGAGGCGCGGCCGTCGTAGCGTTTCAGCGCGGTGAGGGCGAAGACCGGCAGCGAGACGAGTTCGAGCGCGACCACGAGCATGACCAGGTCGCGGGAGGCGGGCAGGGTCACCGCGCCCACCAGGGTGCACAGCAGGAGGAAGTGCCACTCCCCTGCCGGGATGCCGCCGCCGGCCAGCTCCGTCATCGACATCAGCACGATCACCACGGCGGCGGCCAGCACGAGGCCCGCGAGGACGAGCGTGAAGCCGTCCACGACGTACGAGCACGGGGGCGGGCCTCCCGTCCTGGCCAGGGCGGGCGGGACGCAGAACGTGCCGAGGGTCCGGCCCGCCATCGCCTGCGCGACGACGAAGCCCAGGGACACCAGGACGCCGGCCAGCGTGACCAGGCCCAGCGCGGCCCGCGTACGGGGGCGGTGCGGCAGGAACGCGTCCAGCAGGAGCACCAGTGCGGCCGTGACGGCGAGCGCGAGCGGCGGCGCGATCGCGAAGTAGTCGATCTGCTGGCTCATGGCAGGGCTCCCAGCAGGGTCTGGACGGCCGGGGTGGTGAGGGTGAGCAGGAGGCCCGGCCAGAGCCCGAACAGCAGGATGAGGGCCACGAGCGGGGTCCAGGCGAGCAGCTCGTACGGCCGGACGTCACGGTGCGCGACGGTGGCGGTGAGCCGGGCGGCGGGGAGCGGCGGCGGCCGGCCGTGGGTGACGCGGGAGAGCATGACCAGGAAGTACGCGGCCGTCAGCACCGCGCCCAGCCCGCCGATCACCATGTACGTCAGGAACAGCCCGCGCGGCAGACCGTCCGCCGGCTGGAACGCGCCGAGCAGCGCCAGCATCTCCCCCCAGAACCCGGCCAGCCCCGGCAGCCCGAGCGAGGCGATCGCGGCGAACGTCAGCACCGAGCCCAGGCGCGGCAGCGTGACCAGCAGGCCGCCGCCGAGCGCCGTCATGTCGGCCGTGTGGTAGCGGTCCTTGATCGCGCCGGCCAGGAAGAACAGCAGGCCGGTGATCAGGCCGTGGGCGACGTTCGCGAAGAGTGCGCCGTTGATGCCGGTGGGCGTGAGGGTGGCGAAGCCCAGCAGGACGAAGCCCATGTGGCCGACCGAGGAGTAGGCGATCATGCGTTTGAGGTCGCGCTGGGCCAGGCAGGCGAGCGCGCCGTACACGATGCCGACCACGGCGAACGCGCCCAGCCACGGCGCGACGGCCAGCGCGCCTTCGGGCAGGACGGGGATGGCGATCCTGGCGAAGCCGTACGTGCCCATCTTGAGCAGCACGCCGGCCAGCAGCACCGAGCCCGTCGTGGGCGCCTCGGTGTGCGCGTCGGGCAGCCAGGTGTGCAGCGGCCACATGGGGGTCTTGACGGCCAGGCCGATCCCGATCGCCACGAACGCGAGGATCTGGACCGATCTGGCCATCCCGCTGCCGTGGGCCGCGGCCAGCGCCTCGATGTCGAGCGTCCCGGTCTGTGCCCATACCAGCAGCAGGCCGAGCAGCATCACGACCGAGCCGAGCAGGGTGTAGAGGATGAACTTGATCGACGCGGCCCGCCTGCCCTCGCCGCCCCAGATGCCGATCAGGAAGTACATCGGGACGAGCACGATCTCGAAGAAGACGAAGAAGAGGAGCAGGTCGAGGGCGAGGAATGTGCCGATCATGCCGACTTCGAGCACCAGCAGCGTGAACACCAGCGCGCGCGGCCGGGCGCTCAGGAACTCGCCGGCGCGGGCGCGCCCCCAGGAAAGGTAACCGAAGCACAGGAACGTCAGCAGCGCCGTCAGCGCGACCAGCGGCAACGAGATCCCGTCGATCCCCAGGTGGAGGCGGAGACCGAGGCCGGGGATCCACGGCACGTCCAGCTCGAACTGCGGGCTCGCCGGCCGCCCGTAGTCGAACATCGCCACCAGCAGCGCGGCCAGCGCCAGCGTCACACCCGACAGGACCAGCCCGTACGCGCGCAGCACCGGCCGGAGGACGTGCGGGAGTACGACGAGGCCGAGCGCCCCGAGCAGCGGCACGGCCAGCAGCGCGGGCGGCAGCCATCCCGTCCCGGTCACGTGAACACCACCGCCCCCACCGCGATCAGCAGGACACCCGCGAGCAGGCCGCTCACGTAGAGCTGGACGTTGCCGTTCTGGGCCAGGCGCAGCACGCCCGCCAGGCCGCGCGCCGTCCGGCCTGAGCCGCGCACCGCGCCGTCCACGACCGTGTCGTCCGTCCGCACCACCAGCCTGGCGAGGGCCAGGACCGGTCGGACGAACAGCGCGGCGTAGCCTCGGTCGACGTAGAACGCCTGCTCGCAGGGCCCCCGGAGCGGGCCGAGCAGGCGGGCCGGGTCGGCGAGCGGGTCCATGCGCCAGAACGCGTAGACCGCTCCGGCGCCGAGCAGCGCGAGCACCACGCCGACCACGGCCACGCCGACGTCCACGTGCAGCCCGCCGGCCAGGCCCAGCAGGAGGGCGGGCACGGCGAGGATGACGACGGGGACGAGCATCGTCCTCGGGGCCTCGGTGACGTCCACGACGTGGGCCGTGCCGGGCGGCGGCTCGGGCAGCGGCATCGGCACCGCCCTGGCCTGGCCGAAGAACGTGCGCAGCCAGGCCCTGGTCGCGTACGCGCCGGTGACGGCCACGGTGGCGAGCGCGCAGGCGTACAGCAGCAGGGCCGCGGCGTCGGTGAGCGTGCCGGTGGTCACGGCGTCGTCCATGGCGGCGAGGACCGCGTCCTTGCTGAAGAAGCCGCTGGCCGGCGGGATGCCCATGAGGGCGGCCAGGCCGATCGTCATCGTGGCGAACGTGACCGGCAGCTCGCGGCGCAGACCGCCCATCCGGGTCATGAGGTTGGAGCCGACGTGGTGGATCACCACGCCCGCGCAGAGGAACAGCAGCGCCTTGAACGCGCCGTGCGTCAGCAGATGGAAGATCGCCGCCGTGTCGGAGCCCGCCGCGAGGCCGCCCGCCATGTACGCGAGCTGGCTGATCGTGGAGTAGGCGAGCACGCGTTTCAGGTCGTCCTGGGCGAGGGCGGCGAGGGCCGCGCCCAGCATGCCGACGGCGGCCAGCACCGCCAGCACGTCCATCGTCGGCGGCGCGGCGAGGAAGGCGGGGAAGAGCCGCGCCACGATGAAGATGCCGGCGGCGACCATGGTGGCGGCGTGGATGAGGGCGCTGATCGGCGTCGGTCCTGCCATCGCGTCGGGGAGCCAGGTGTGCAGCGGGACCTGCGCGCTCTTGCCCGCCACTCCCGCCAGCAGGAGCAGCGTGGCGGTCACGAGCGTCGCCTGGGACATCTCCGGCACCTTCGCCAGGACGTCGGCGACGCGGAAACTGCCCGCGGCCGCGCCCAGCACGAAGATGCCGAACAGGAAGCCGACGTCGCCGAGCCGGGTCACGAGGAACGCCTTGACCGCGGCCCGCGAGTTGCCTCTGTCCTCCCACCAGTGACCGATGAGGAGGTAGGAGCAGAGGCCCATGATCTCCCAGCCGACGTACAGGACCAGGAGGTCGCCGGCGTAGACCACCAGGAGCATCGCGCTGGTGAACAGGCTGATGAACGCGCTGTAGGAGGGGTAGCGGGGATCGTCGGCGAGGTAGCCGACCGAGTAGACCTGGACGGCCAGGGCCACGAGGGTGACCAGGACGCCGAGGATGGCGGACAGGTTGTCGGCCTGGAGGGTCAGCGAGATCGGGATGCCGCCGGTGGTGATCGTGCCGTAGGTCTGACCGGTCGGCGTGCCCGCGCCCGCGCCCGGGTTGTTCAGGAACGCGAACCCTCGGTCCCAGGCGAGCCAGGCCGCCAGGACGGCGGAGACGGCAGTGGGGATGATCGCGATCCAGGCGGCCCGGATGTTGGCCCGCCTGTCGGCCGCTCTGGCACCGGCCTCCTGGGCGGCCTCCTCGGGGTCCGGCCACTCGTCGGACGCCCACGCGCCGGGTGAGTGCGGGTCTGGGTGTGCGTCCGCGAACCGCTCATCGGCGGGTTCGCCAACGGACCGCTCATCGGCGGACCCGCTCACGGACCACTCGTCGGCGGATCCGCTCACGGACCGCTCGTCGGGGGACCGCTCGTCGGGGGAGTCACCCGCGGACCGCCCTTCGGCGAATTCGTCCGCAGAGCGCCCTTCGGCGGATTCGTCCGCGGACCGCACGGACGGCGCTGACGGCATGGACGGAGCGAACCGCGCGGGCGGACGGCGATGCGGCCAGCGGCTGAGCAGCAATCCCGCGAAGGCGGCGACGAAGGGCAGCAGGACGGCCGACAGCGGGAACGTTGTCACAGCGTGCCCCTCTCTCGCCTGACCGCCTGCCCGCCCCCGCCGCCCCCTTCAGCCTGGGCTTCTCCTCCCGCCGCTCCCTGAGGCGCGGCGACGTGGACCGGCTGCGGCGCCTCTCGGGCTGTGCCGGTGAGGCCGTCCGCCTCTGGATCCTCTTGCTGCTGACCGGCGGCGTTCGCGGGCTCGGCCAGGTCGCGGAGGTGGTCGAGATCGACCGTACGGCGGTTGCGGTAGAGCGCCAGGACGATGGCCAGGCCCAGCCCGACCTCGGCCGCCGCGATGACGATGACGAAGAGAGTGAGAACCTGACCGCTGTGCAGGCGATCCGCCAGCCAGACGTCGAACGCGACCAGATTGAGGTTGACGGCATTGAGCATCAGCTCGACCGACATGAGCACGAGGATCGTGTTGCGGCGGGCCAGCACGCCGTAGACACCGATAGAGAACAACAGCGCGGAGACGACCGCCGGATAGACGATGTGCACTATTGGCCCCCGCTCGTCTGGTCGGATGGGCGGTCAGGGGGTGCGGGATCGCCTCGGACAGGCGGATCGGCCCCGCCGGTGACCGGGCCTGCCGGAGGCGCCGGGCCCGTCGGCGGCGATCCGCCCGGGATGTCGGTACGGGACAGGACGATCGCGCCGATCAACGCGGCGAGCAGGAGGACGGACAGCGCCTCGAACGGCAGCACCCACGTGGCGAAGATGCTCGCACCCAGCTCCTTCGCCGCACCGGCACCGGGTTCGAGCGGGGTGTACGCCGTACGGAAGCCGTCGATGACGACCGTGACCAGGATGGCCGCGGTGGCGAGCGCGACCACGGCCGCGACGATGCGGTTGCCGCTGTCGAGGTCGGCGGAGCGGCCGATCGGGGCGCGCGTGAGCATGATGCCGAACAGCAGCAGCACCACGATCGCGCCCACGTAGATGAGCACCTGCACCCAGGCCACGAACTCGGCCGTCAGCACGAGATAGCAGCCCGCCAGGGCGCCGAAGCAGACCACGAGCCAGAGGGCGGCATGGACCAGTTGCCTGGTCGTGACAACGAGCAGCGCCGATCCGACCGCTACCGCGCCCAGCAGCAAGAAGACGATTTCTTGCCCTGTGGGTGACAGGTAGGAGGGCACTGCCTCGGTCACGACTCCTCCTCAGGCTCCTTCGGCTCGTCAGGGCCGAGCCTGCCGGGTGGTCGGATGGACCGGGGGTCGGCCATCCGGCGCCGGCGAGGGCTCGGAGCAGCAGTCTGCTCCTGCGGATCGGGCTCCGATTGCGTCTCGCCCGAACCTGTGGACAACTCTTCTTCGGTCGGGCCGCCTGTGGATGACGGCTCGCCGGAGGGCTGGGACGCCCCCTGGGGCTCCTCGTCGCCGGCTGGGGGCGCGGGGGTGTCGCCTGCGGGGCGGGCTGGGAGGGCGCCGGGCGGGCGGATGCCACGCACGTTGGACATGGCGCGGCGAGGGCGTTGGGGCCTTTCCGAGGTGCCTGCCTCCGGCTCCTGGCCTTGGCCGCCGGGCTCGGCGTCCGAAGCCGGAGCGGCTGTGGGCGGCTGGGCAGCGGCGGGCGACTGCGGGCCTTCCACGCCTGCGGTGCCTGTGCCGCCGGTGCCCGTGCTGCCGGTGCTCGTGTCCGGCTGCTGGGGTGGGGCCGCGTCAGTACGGGGGCCGCCGGAGGGAGCTTGGGGAGTGGCGGCCGGCGGCGGCGTTGCGGGGCCGGTAACGGGCGTGCCGGTGGGTGCGGGCGCCTGCGCCGTCTTCGCGTCGCGCGTTCCTCGTTCGGGGCGGTCGGCAGGGGTGCCCGGGGTCGCTCGGCCGGCGGGGCGGCGGGGGGCGGCCGTGAGCTCCTTCGGGGGTTCGGCGCCCGGGTCGTGGGACGGCGGCGGCGGGACGGTCTGCGTCCAGGCGCTCAGCCGGTCCTTCTCGTGCAGGAGGTTGCGGATGTCGCCCTCGGCGTACTCGAACTCCGGGGACCAGAAGAGCGCGTCGAAGGGACAGACCTCGATGCAGATGCCGCAGTACATGCACAGGGCGAAGTCGATGGCGAACCGATCGAGGACGTTGCGCTGGCGCGGACGACCGCCTTCGGGAGCCGGGACGGTCTCTTTGTGGGAGTCGATGTAGATGCACCAGTCCGGACATTCCCGGGCGCACAGCATGCAAGAGGTGCAGTTCTCCTCAACCAGGGCGATAACGCCTCGGCTGCGGGGCGGGAGGGCGGGCTTGACCTCGGGGTATTGCTGCGTGACGGATTTGCGCAGCATGTGGCGAAGGGTGATGGACAGTCCCTTCACCAGTCCCACTCCCGGTATTCGCCCCATGTTCAACATCATGGCGCAAGTAGGCGCGCACGTGAATGAGCGGGGGTGTTGTCCCCAGGTTTTCCACAGCCATCCACAGAATGAGGGGTGGTTATCCACAAGCTGAGCGCATGCCCGGTATGAACCACGACGGGGCGATAGTCTTCCCGCCATGCAGCACAGCCAAGCAGTCCGTCCGAGCGGAGGGGCGTGGGCGGCCGCCGTCGTGTGGGCCTGCCTGCCTCTCTTGACGTGCGGGCTGGCGACCCCGTTCACCATCGGGTTCGCCGCGTACTGGCTGCGGAGTGCCCTCCAGGCCGTCGCCGCCTCGGTTTACCTCGTCTGCATCGGCTCCTTCGTGATCGGCGCGCTCTCTTACGACAACATCGAGGACATCCCGCAGCCGCTCGACTTCCTGGTGTCGGTGGGGCTGGTCGTGGCGTGGTTCGGCGGCGTCGTCCATTCGGCGGTGCTGGTGCCGAAGATGGTGCGGGCGCGGCTGCGTCCGCCGATGTATCCGCCCCTGCATCAGCGTCCGACGCAGGTGTCTCCCATGGGCGGTCAGCGGCACATGCCGGTGATGGGGGATCAACGGCGGGTTCAGGGCATGGGTGGCCAGCACGCGACGCCGCCGCCCGTGAACATTCAGCAGCGCAGCACCGAGCCCACCTACCAGCGCCGGCCCGGCGAGCCGGAGTGGATCGGGCACTACCGGGTTCTCAGGTCGCTCGGGCGGGGTGGGCAGGGGGCGGTCTATCTCGCGGCGGCCCCCAACGGGACGCGAGTCGCCGTCAAGGTGCTGCATGACCTTGTGGACGAGACGGCGCGGGCCAGGTTCGCGCGTGAGGTCGAGGCGGCGCGGCGGGTGGCGACGTTTTCCACAGCCCGGGTCCTGGACGTCGACATCAGCGGACGATTCCCGTACATCGTGAGCGAGTTCGTGGACGGGCCATCGCTGGAGCAACTGGTCAAGAAGCACGGGCCCCGGGACGAGGACGGGCTGACGCGGCTGGCGTTATCCACAGCCGGGGCGCTGGCGGCCATCCACAAGGCGGGCGTCGTCCACAGGGACTTCAAGCCGAGCAACGTGCTCATCGGGCCGGACGGGCCACGGGTGATCGACTTCGGGATCGCGCGCGGGCTCGACCAGGTGACGCTGACGGCCGGGAAAATGGTGGGGACACCGCCCTACATGTCGCCAGAGCAGCTCACGGGCGAGGCAGTGGGTCCGGCCTCGGACGTCTTCAGCTGGGCGGTGACGATGATGTTCGCGGCCACGGGGCGGCCGGCGTTCGGGGAGGACACGGTGCCGGCGGTGTTCAACCGGGTGCTCACTGTTCACCCGGATCTGTCGCCGCTGCCGCCGGGGTTGCGGGGAATTGTGGGGTCGTGCCTCAACAAGCGGCCGGACGAACGCCCGTCGGCTTCGGACGTGATGCTGGCCATCATCCACTGAAGCAGCCGCGTCAGGGAGTGGCGGATTTGGTGGACTTGGCGAGGGTTGTGTACTCGTCGTGCGTCAACCCGTGCACCGCCAGCGTCAGGTCGTTGCGCTTGGCGAAGCGGTCGAGGTCGGCCGCCGGCCACGGGCCGGGCAGGTGGTGGAGGGCCTTGCCGAGGCTGTCCAGGATGAACAGGCCGGTCAGGTCCTCGTGGCGGTAGAGGAGCAGGCCGGCGGCCAGGCCGGGCGCGCGGCCCCGGCGCAGGGTGGCGAGGGTCTGCTCGCCCCCGACGACCTCCAGGGTTCTGGGCTGCCGGCCCACCAGGTACGGCCCCGACGGCGGGCCGACGATCGAGCCCTGCCCCACCCGCCAGCGGTGCAGCCGCCCGGTGATGGGACGCATCACCAGGAGGAGCGGGCTGAAGAAGCCGAGGAACAGCCACTTCACCTCCAGCAGATCGACGAGGATCCGGCCCAGGGTGGCCACGCCGCGCCAGGCGAACCACATGCCGTTGACGGCCAGGATCGTCATCACGGCCAGGCCGGCCACGCCCGTGCCGGCGACCGCGACCTTGTGCACCGCCGTGAAGCGGCGGCGGGGCAGGCCGGATAAGCGCCGCCAGCAGGGGGCGCGGGCGGCGAGGTTCACGCCGATCCGGGCGGGGCTCTGGTAGCGGCTCTCCGACACCGGAATCCCGGCCTGTGCGGCGAGGTCCTTCACGCTGGGCATGTGCCAGCCGCCGGGCAGGTCGAGCAGGACGAGGCCGTCGGCGTCCAGGGCGGCGACGCCGTACAGCTCCTCGGAGGAACCGGGGCGTTCGTAGCGATAGAGGTAGAGGGCGGCGGGCTTGACCTCGACCGTCTCCCCGGACGTGCGGTCGGTGACGGTCAGGATGCCCGCGTCGGCGGTCATCGCGAGTTGAGGGCGCTTGCCCCCGGCTGTCGCGCCGGTCGCCGGGACGAGTTCGTGCACTTCGCCGCCACCCCCTGAGCCGGCACGACCCATCACCCCGTGAGCCGTGCACTTCAACGATTGCCGCGAGCGGCTTCACCGCCCCCGTTCCCCGCTCGTTCGTCCTCTTTCAGGATGGCACGTCGGGGCCGGTCCGCGGCGGGAGGATTTCAGAGCAGGACCTTCACCACTCCGGTCAGGGCGAGCTGTCCCAGCGCCAGCGGCACCAGCACCACCCACGCGAGCTTCTGCAGCTGGTCCTCGCGCAGCCGCGGATACGTCACCCGCAGCCAGATCACCACGAACGCCAGCGCGAACACCTTCAGCAGCGTCCACAGCCACCCCGGCAGGAACGGCCCGTGCCAGCCGCCCAGGAACAGCACGGCGGTCAGGAAGGACAGCACGACGATCCCGGCGTACTCGGCGAGCATGAACAGCGCGAAGCGCATGCCGGTGTACTCGGTCATCGGCCCCATGATGATCTCGGACTCGGCGATCGGCATGTCGAACGGCGGCCGTCGCAGCTCAGCCAGCCCGGCCACGAAGAACACCACGCCCCCGACCGCCTGCCACGGCAGCCACCACCACTGCCACGCCTCGACGATGCCGGGGATCGACAGCGTGCCGGCGGCCATCGCGACCGAGGAGGCCGCGAGGACCAGCGGCAGCTCGTACGACATGAGCTGGGCCGCCGCGCGCATGCCGCCGAGCACGGAGTACTTGTTCGCCGACGCCCAGCCCGCCATGATCGCGCCCAGCACGCCCACGCCCATGACCGCCAGCACGAAGAACAGCCCGAGGTCGAGGTCCACGGCCACGAAGTCGCGGTCGAAGGGGATGACGACGAGCACGACCAGGTATGGCACCAGCGCCACCCCCGGCGCGATCATGAAGATGCGGCGGTCGGCCGCGGCCGGGATGACGTCCTCCTTCTGGGCGAACTTCACCCCGTCGGCGATGAGCTGCGCCCAGCCGTGGAAGCCGCCCGCGTACATGGGGCCGAGGCGCGACTGCATGTGGGCCATGACCTTGTGCTCGGTCTGCCCGACGATCAGCGGCAGCACCAGGAACACGACGATGATGACGGCGAAGCTCAGCACCACGTGCAGCATCGGGCGGCTCCCAGCGGGGGTCAGGTGGGCGGCATGCCCCAATCGGCGGGTACACCCGGCGGCAGGGTCTTGCGGCGGCTCGGCGCTCCGTGGCCGGACTCCCCCGGCTCCTTCGCGCCGGGCCACGCCTTGGCGACGCGGGCGGCGAGGACGAAGTCCTTGCGCAGCGGATGGCCCTCGAAGCCGTCCGGCAGGAGCAACGGCACGAGGTTGGGGTGGCCCTCGAAGACGACGCCGAACATCTCGTACGTCTCGCGCTCGTGCCAGTCGGCCCCCCGGTAGACGCCGACGGCGCTCGGCAGGCGGGGGTCGGCGCGCGGGACGCCGGTGCGCAGCAGCAGGCGTTCGCGGTCGGCCGGGTTGTAGACGTGGGCGACGATCATGAAGGTGTCGGGCGGCTCGTCGACGCCGGTCAGCCAGTCGAAGAAGACGTGGCCGAGGTCGTCGCGGGCGAAGGTGAGCAGCTCGATCCAGTCGGCGGGCGCGACGTCGACGGTGGTCTCGCCGTAGGACTCGGTGATGAGCGCCCGGTCGCCGAAATGCCGGGCGAGAAGGCCGGTCACACCTCCTCCCCGTGCGACCTGGACCACACGTAGCGGTCGCTCAGTCGTTCGCCGGCGATCTTCTCCTGCAGCTTCATGATGCCGTGGAGCAGGGCCTCGGGGCGGGGCGGGCAGCCGGGGACGTAGACGTCGACGGGGATGATCTGGTCGACCCCGTTCGTCACGCAGTAGGAGTCCCAGTAGGGCCCGCCGGAGTTGGAGCAGGCGCCGAACGAGATGACGTATTTGGGGTCGGGCATCTGCTCGTAGAGGCGCTTGACGGCGGGCGCCATCTTGTCGGTGACCGTGCCCGAGACGATCATGAGGTCGGCCTGGCGCGGCCCGTTGGCGAACGGGATGACCCCGAACCTGATGAAGTCGTGCCGGCTCATGGAGGTCGCGATGAACTCGATGGCGCAGCAGGCCAGCCCGAAGTTGAACACCCACAGGGAGTAGCGGCGGCCCCAGTTGAGCACGAAGCGCATCGGCTTGGGCGCCAGCCGCGAGACCGGGCCCACGGTGGGCATCGGGAGATCCGTCGCTGCCATGTCAACCATTCTCGCGCTTATCGGGCGCGCCGCAAAGGCGACCCCGGGACTTCAGGTCCAGGTGAGCACACGTTTGCGCCAGGCATAGACGATGCCGAGCGCGATGAAGCCGAGGAAGACGAACATCTCGGCGAGCGTCGCCGGCCCGTAGCCGGGCGCGTCGAAGATCGTGGCCCAGGGGAAGAGGAAGACGGCGTCCACGGCGAAGACGACGTAGAGGTAGGTGAAGACGTAGTAGCGGACCTGCGACTGCGCCCAGCCCTCGCCGACGGGGTCGACCCCGCACTCGTACGTGGTCAGCTTGTCGGGCGTGGGACGGGTCGGGCGGAGCAGGCGGTTGGCCATGAGGGCCCCCGCCACGATGGCGACACCGATGGCGAACAGCGCGGCGACCAGCACGTACGACCCGAAATAGCCGTCCATGAGGCGATCGTAGCCCGGCGCGTCCACGGAACCCAGGGCCCGCGTCCGTCGAGGGGCGGCTAAACCCAAGACCCGTCAAAGTCCCCGCCACATCCCTACAAATCGTCACAAACAGCTTGATCAACACCATAATGTGACATTCATGCACAACAAGCGATTCGCCTTCGGAATCGCTCTGCTGGTCCTCTCCACCGGCGGGTGCGGCCTCGCCGCCGCCGCCGGCCCCGAGCGGAACGTCCTGGTCCCGGCAGAGCCGACGATGATCGACTTCGTCGACCCGGCGGCCGTCTCCGGCCTGTCCACCGAGACGGTCACCGAGGGCCACGCCTTCCACGG
The DNA here is from genome assembly GCF_036289125.1 of Nonomuraea sp. LP-02. Lineage (NCBI taxonomy): Bacteria > Bacillati > Actinomycetota > Actinomycetes > Streptosporangiales > Streptosporangiaceae > Nonomuraea > Nonomuraea sp. LP-02. The sequence continues at coordinate 5,940,005 of NZ_JAXCLK010000001.1, forward strand.
ATCGCGGTACGTGCACATCACCTATCCCTCGCTGGCCGGCGCGCCCGCGCTCGCCACGGCGCTGCGCGAGCAGGCGCAGCGGCAGCTTCGCGACTTCCGTACGCGGACCGGCGACGAGATCTCCGCCTCGCGGCCCGAGCTGAACGTCGAATGGCAGCTCGCCGCCGCCTCCCCCGACGCGGTCGGGGTGCGGCTGCGTACCGGCGAGTTCACGGGCGCGCGCTGGGAGAACTCCACCCGCACGCTCTGGTACGACCCCCGCTCAGGCAGGACCACCGGCTCCACCGGCCTGCTCGCCGGCGACGACGCCAGGCGGCGGCTGGCGACGCTGGTCAAGGAGCAGCTCAAGGACCGCGGCGCGCAGGTCGAGCGGGACGCCGTCACGGCCGACGGCGACCAGTTCGACTCGATGGCCTTCAACCGCGCCGGTGACCTGGTGGTCGAGTTCGACGACTGCCAGCTCACGCCGTGCCGGCTCGGGCGGCTCGCGGTGGCCGTGCCCGCGGGGCGGGCGGCCCCGCTGCTGTCGGAGCTCGGCCACCGGGCCCAGCAGGCCACCCTCGACGGCACCGCCCACAGCGGCCGCGCCACCAGCGCCGCACCACGATCCGCCGACACACCCGGTGACAGGCAGGACAGCCCGCAAAACGACACGCCCGGCACCTCGCAGAACGACACGCCCAGCGACACACCGGGCACCTCGCAGAACGACACGCCCGGCGGTATTCAGAACGACACGCCCGACGACACCCCCGAGAGCCCGCAGAACGACACGCCCGGCGGTCCGTTCGCCGCGCCGCCGCGTTCCCCCGCCGCCGTCAGCAACCGCGCCGGCACCGTGAACTGCGCCGCGACCAAGTGCGTGGCCCTGACCTTCGACGACGGCCCCGGCCCCCACACCGCCGAGCTCCTCGACATCCTGAAGCGCGAGAACGCCCGCGCGACCTTCTTCGTCGTCGGCGCCAACGCGGCCGCCCAGCCGGAGCTGCTGCGCCGCATGAGCGACGAGGGCCACCTCGTCGGCAACCACAGCTGGTCGCACACGGACCTGTCGAAGCCGGGCACCGCCAAGATCGCCGACTCGCTGGAGCGCACCCGCGACGCGGTGGCCGCGGTCATCGGCCAGGCCCCGACGCTGGTCCGGCCGCCGTACGGGGCCGTGAGCGGGATGCTGCGCAACGTGGCGAGGGATCAGGGCTTCCCGCTGGTGACCTGGGACGTCGACGCCTTCGACCAGCAGGGCGGCGCGACACAGGACATCGTGGACAGAAGCGTGCGCGGCGCGCATCCGGGTGCGATCATCTTGTTGCACGACATCCACCGGGACTCCGTGGCCGCGGTCCCGGAAATCCTCAAGCGGTTGCGCGGGAAGGGTTACACCTTCGTCACCGTTCCAGAGTTGTACGGACCGGCCGGCATGCAGGCCGGCCGCCTGTACAGGTCAGGGAGTGAGCCGTCCCGCAAGCAGCCCCTGACGTAGCCCACGGGTCGGAGGGACGTATAGTTGGCGCTCGTGACCCGTACTGTCCTGTTCGCCCGCCTGCATGTTGACCTCTGCAGGCTCGCGTCCGGGCTGTGTCGTCGTCGTTCTCCGATCTCACCCTGACTTCCCACCGCGTTTACCCGCGTTCGGCGGCTTGCAAACGCGTGACCCTTCCGAGGATCTAGCATGGAAACAGAGAACGCGCCCAATGCAACCGCGCCCCGGCGCGTCGAGGAGGACTGAGCGGCTGTGGCAAAGCAGGTCCAGCAACTCGACCGCGTGATCATCCGGTTCGCCGGCGACTCCGGCGACGGCATGCAGCTCACCGGCGACCGATTCACGGCGGGCACGGCGGAGTTCGGCAACGACTTGTCGACGCTGCCCAACTTCCCGGCCGAGATCCGCGCCCCTCAGGGCACCCTTCCCGGCGTGTCGAGCTTCCAGCTCCACTTCGCCGACCACGACATCCTCACGCCGGGCGACGCGCCCAACGTGCTGGTCGCGATGAACCCGGCGGCGCTCAAGGCCAACCTCGGCGACCTGCCCAGGGGCAGCGACATCATCGCCAACACCGACGAGTTCACCAAGCGCAACCTCCAGAAGGTCGGCTACGCCACCAACCCGCTGGAGGACGACTCGCTGGCCGAGTGGCGGGTGCACGCGGTCCCGCTGACCTCGCTCACGGTCAAGGCGCTCGAAGGCTTCGACCTGTCCAAGAAGGACGCCGAGCGCTCCAAGAACATGTTCGCCCTCGGCCTGCTGAGCTGGCTCTACCACCGGCCGACCGAGCACACGATCAAGTTCCTGGAGAACAAGTTCGCCAAGAAGCCCGAGATCGCCAAGGCCAACATCGCGGCCTTCCAGGCGGGCTGGAACTACGGCGAGACCACCGAGTCGTTCTCGGTCTCCTACGAGGTCAAGCCGGCCCGCCTCGCGCCCGGCGTCTACCGCAACATCTCCGGCAACCAGGCCCTCGCCTACGGCCTGATCGCCGCGAGCGTGCAGGCGAAGCTGCCGCTGTTCCTGGGCTCCTACCCGATCACGCCGGCCTCCGACATCCTGCACGAGCTGTCCAAGCACAAGCGGTTCGGCATCCGCACCTTCCAGGCGGAGGACGAGATCGCCGGCGTCGGCGCGGCGCTCGGGGCCGCGTTCGGCGGCGCGCTCGGCGTGACCACCACCTCCGGCCCCGGTGTGGCGCTGAAGGCCGAGACGGTCGGCCTCGCGGTCACCACCGAGCTGCCGCTGATCATCGTGGACGTGCAGCGGGCCGGGCCGAGCACCGGCATGCCGACCAAGACCGAGCAGACCGACCTGCTGATGGCGTTGTTCGGCCGCAACGGCGAGTCCCCGGTGCCGGTCGTGGCGCCGATGTCGCCGAGTGACTGCTTCGACGCCGCCATCGAGGCGGCCAGGATCGCGGTGAAGTACCGCACCCCGGTCATGCTGCTCTCCGACGGCTACCTCGCCAACGGCTCCGAGCCGTGGCGGCTGCCGGAGGTGTCCGACCTGCCGGACATCTCGCAGGAGTTCACCACCGCCCCCAACGGCGAGGACGGCACGTTCCTGCCGTTCAAGCGGGACACCGAGACCCTCGCCCGGCCGTGGGCGATCCCCGGCACCGCCGGGCTGGAGCACCGGATCGGCGGCATCGAGAAGGCCGACGGCACCGGCAACATCTCCTACGACCCCGACAACCACGACCTGATGGTCCGCACCCGGGCCGCCAAGATCGCCGGCATCGACGTCCCCGACCTGGTCGTGGACGACCCCGACGGCGACGCGAAGGTGCTGGTCGTCGGGTGGGGCTCGACCTACGGGCCGATCGCCGCGGCCGCGCGCCGCATCAGGGCGGGCGGCGGCAAGGTCGCCCAGGTCCATCTGCGCCACCTCAACCCCCTGCCGGCCAACACCGGCGAGGTGCTCAAGCGCTACGACAAGGTGCTGCTGCCCGAGATCAACCTGGGCCAGCTCGCGCTGCTGCTGCGCGCGCGCTACCTCGTCGACGTCATCAGCTACAACCGTGTGCGCGGGCTCCCGTTCAAGGCCGAGGAGCTGGCCGGAGTCATCCAGGACGTGATCGACAGTGACTGAGCTCGTCAACGGCAGGGGCCTCAGCCTGGTCCCGAAGACCGACGTCAAGCAGGGCCTGAAGGACTTCAAGTCCGACCAGGAAGTGCGCTGGTGCCCCGGCTGCGGCGACTACGCGATCCTCGCCGCCGTCCAGTCCTTCCTGCCCGAGCTCGGGCTCAAGCGGGAGAACATCGCCTTCATCTCCGGCATCGGCTGCTCCTCCCGCTTCCCCTACTACCTCAACACCTACGGCTTCCACTCGATCCACGGCCGTGCCCCCGCCATCGCCACGGGTCTGGCGGCCTCCCGCCCCGACCTCAGCGTCTGGGTCGTCACCGGCGACGGCGACGCCCTGTCCATCGGCGGCAACCACCTCATCCACGCGCTGCGCCGCAACGTCAACCTCAACATCCTGCTGTTCAACAACCGGATCTACGGGCTGACCAAGGGCCAGTACTCCCCCACGAGCGAAGTCGGCAAGATCACCAAGTCGACGCCGATGGGCTCGCTCGACAAGCCGTTCAACCCGATCTCGCTGGCCATCGGCGCCGAGGCCTCCTTCGTCGCCCGGACCATCGACTCCGACCGCAAGCACCTGCAGTCGGTCCTGCGGGAGGCCACCGCCCACCGCGGCACCTCCCTGGTCGAGATCTACCAGAACTGCAACATCTTCAACGACAACGCCTTCGAGCCGCTCAAGGACCCGGGCCTGCGCGACGACATCACGCTGCGCCTGGAGCACGGGCAGCCGATCGCCAGCGCCACCAAGGCCGTGGTCCGCGGCGCCAACGGCGGCATCGAGGTCGTGCCCCGCGCGAGCGTGACCGAGGACCAGATCCTCGTGCACGACGTGCACAACCCCGACCCCAGCCTCGCCTTCGCCCTGTCCCGCCTGGACGAGCCCGCCTTCGAGCACGTCCCGATCGGCATCTTCCGCAGCGTCGACCGGCCCTCCTACGAGATGCTGATGGCCGAGCAGCTCGACGAGGCGGCCGAGCGGCAGGGCCCCGGCGACCTGAGCGAGCTGCTGCTGGGCGGCGACACCTGGCGCATCAACTAGCCGCGTCAACCGACCAGCCGACGGCTCAGATCCGCGACAGCACCCTGTCGCTGACGAAGCAGAGCATCCCGAACTCGCGCGCCCGCCGGCGCGCGAAGTCGCACAGCTCGTCGTTGTCGGCGTAGTCGAGTGCGTAGAGGTCCACGTCGAGGCCGAGCAGCCGCTCGGCCACGGAGGCGTGGACCTCCAGCACGTCGTCCGGCCAGGGCGCGTAGCGGCCGGCGTCCACCCAGCGGGCCGAGAACGACTCGAACAGCACGCCGTCCACCAGGTCGGCGAGCTGCGGCAGCAGCCCGAAGCCCCGGTTGGCCAGCAGATACTCCGGCTGCGTCTCCTCGCGGATGGCGGCGATGAGGTAGAGCAGGTGCGGCAGGTCCTCGGGGTAGGTCTGCTCGATGTTGAGCGTGTCGAGGAACAGCCCGCGAAAGCCCTTCCCGATCGCCGTGCGGGCCTGCTCCACCACGTGCGCCACCCAGCGGGGGTCGCCGGTGTGGACGAACGCGCCGCCCCAGTCGGGGTTGTGCTCGGCGCGGTGCCACGGCGCGGGCGGCCCCGCGTCCTCGGTCAGCGACAGGTAGCCGAGGGTCTGCGTGCCGCGCCCGCGCAGCAGGTCGAGCTCGTCCGGGCGGTAGAAGTCCGCCTGGAGCACGACCTTGTCGAAGCCGGACAGCCGCTCCAGCTCCCCCGCCCCGTAGTAGAACGCGATGGGCTGCGTCATCCGGTCCACGACTCCCGGTACCAGGCGTAGGTCCGGCGGACGCCGTCCTCCAGGGCGACGCGCGGCTCGTACCCGGTCAGCTCGCGCAGCAGCGTGAGGTCGGGGCAGCGGCGCGCGACCGAGCCGGGGGGCGCGGGCACGTGCCGGATCTCCGGGTGCGTCCCCGCGATCCGCAGGACGAGCTTGGCCAGGTCGCCGATGTTGGTCTCGGCGTCGTTGCCGATGTGCACGATCCGGCCCGCCGCCCGCGGCGCGGCCATGAGCCGGACGACCGCCTCGACGGCGTCGTCCACGTGGCAGAAGGCGCGGCTCTGGTCGGCGCCGTAGAGGGTGAACGGGTCCTCGCCGCGTTCGGCCCGCAGCGACAGCTCGGGGATGACGTGGTCGGCGCCCATGCGGGGGCCGTAGACGTTGTGGAAGCGGCCGATGACCGCCTCGAACCCCTTGGCCCGCGCGGTGTGCAGCACCGCGGCCTCGCCGAGCAGCTTGCTGATCGCGTACGTGTGCCGCGCCGACCCCACGTCCTCGATGACGAGGGGGACGTCCTCGGAGGTCGGCACGGCGGCCAGCCCGGTGCTGACCGCCCCGGCGTACGCCTCGCTGGTGGAGGCGAAGAACAGCCGCCCGCGTCCCGGCCCCATCCAGTCCAGCAGGTGCATCAGGGCCAGCGTGTTGACCCGGAGCACCCGGGCCGGGTCGGACTCGACGTTGCGCACCCCGACGACGGCGGCCAGCATGAACACCTGGTCCCAGCCGGGTTCGAGCGCGTCGTACGCGGCCGGGTCGGTGAGGTCGGCCGAGCGCACCTCGACGGCCAGCCCGGCGAGCGCGTCGTCGCGCCGCCCCCGCGAGAAGTCGTCCACGACGGTCACCTCGTGCCCGTCGGCGAGCAGCCGGCGGGCCAGGTGCAGCCCGATGAAGCCGGCCCCGCCCAGCAACAGCGCCCTCATGCCCGCTCCTCCGCGAGGTAGCCGATGCCGGCGTAGCGGACGCCGTGCCGGGTGATCGCCGCCTCGTCCAGGATGCGCCAGGAGTCGAACACCACCCGCACCCCGGAGGTGGCGAGCCGGGACTCGACCTCCAGCCCGCGGTAGTCGGGATGGTCGTTGATCACGAGGACGGCGTGGGCGTCGGCGAACGCCTTGTCCAGGCTGACGGGCTCGCCGCCGTACTCGCGGATGACGTCGTCGGGGACGAGCGGGTCGTGGCCGAGCACGGTCAGGCCGACGGCGCGGAAGAGCGGCATCATCTCGGCGATGGGCGTGCCGCGCATGTCGTCGGTGGCCGGCCAGCCCTTGTACGCCCAGCCCAGCACCGACAGCCGCACCCCCTCGGTGCGTCCGGCGCTCTCGCGGATCAGCTCGACCATCCGTTCGGCGACGTGCGCGGGCAGCCGTTCGTTGAGCGCCCGCGCCCGGTCCACCAGGTACGGCGGCCGCCGCGTGCTCGCGATCATCAGGTACGGGTCCTTCGACAGGCAGCCGCCACCGACGTACCCGGGCTTGGCCAGGTCGGGCCGGGGATAGTCGAGGTTGGCGGCCCTGATGACCTCCAGCGGGTCGAGGCCGTGCTGCTCGGCGATGAGCGCCAGCTCGTTGCCGAAGGCGTAAATCAGGTCGGTGTGGCAGTTGTTGGACAGCTTGACCATCTCGGCGGTCTCCAGGCCGGACACCGGCACGACCTGCTCGGCGAGGCCGGCGAACAGCTCGGCGCCCGCCCGCAGGCTCTCCTCGTCGAGCCCGCCGACGACCTGGGGCAGCTCGACCAGCTCGCGCAGCGCCTGGCCCTGGATGGTGCGCTCGGGCGCCATGACGAGCCGGACGTCGTCGCCCCAGCGGGCGGCGAGCGCGGGCAGCACGACGGAGCGGGAGGTGCCGATCGGGACGGTGCTGCGGACCACGACGAGCGTGCCCGGCCGGCAGGTGGCGGCGACGTGCTCGGCGGCGGCGGCCAGGTTGCGCAGGTCGGGCCGGCCCGACGCGAGGTCCACGGGCGTGGAGACGGACAGGATCGCGGCGTCGAGCGGCGTCTCGGGCAGCCGGTCGGAGACGGTGATGGCGCTGCCGAGGTGCTCGGCGAACGCCTCCTGCACGCCGGGTTCGTACACGTGGATCCGGCCGTTGGACAGCGCCTCGACCACGCGGGGGTTCGCGTCCATGCCGTGCACGACGTACCCCTTGCGGGCCAGGGCGGCGGTCAGCGTCAGGCCCACATAGCCCATGCCGATCACGCCGACGGTCTTCGGCATCTCAAGCTCCTTCTTTCGCGACGGTGCAGAGGGGACTGACGCGGTCGAGGTCGACCACGGTGACGTTGCCCGCGATGCCGTGGCGGCGGTAGCGGGCGCAGGCCGCGGCCACGTCGGCCGGGCGGGTGGCGTAGTCGGTGGCGAGCACGGCCTTGCCGAGTTTGCGCAGGGCGAGCGCGTGCGCCAGGTTCTCGGCGCACCAGCCGGTGGTGCACGGCCGGCCGGTGGCGCGGAAGAACAGCTCCTCCATGCCGATGCCGTCGATCGCCTCGACGTAGCCGGGCTGGAGGCGCAGCTCGGGCGAGTTCTGCGGGACGATGAGGAATCCGGGGCGCACCTTCTTGGCATACCTGCTGATCTTGACGATCAGCTCGTTCATCCGGCGGGCGAGGCTCGCGCGGGTCTCGCCGGGCACGCGGTCGAGGTGGATCTCCTCGTACGCGAGCGGCGTGTCGAGGTAGACCCCGTCGAACCCGGCCCGCAGCGCCTGGTCGACGCGCGGCCGCAGCACGAGGTCCCACCAGCGGGAGTCCCAGTAGCGCACGAAGTGCTCCTCCGGCCAGTCGAGCCAGCGGTTGAGCCGCAGGTCGGCGGGCAGGGTGCGGGCCTCGGTGCGGAAGCGCTCGATGCTGCCGATCTCGAAGTAGGCGAGGACGGTCTTGCCGGCGTCCCGGACCTTGGCGACCTCCTTGGCGGAGAAGTAGCCGGCCGTGGTGCCGTCGCGGGACAGGTCCACGATGGCGAGCTGGTGCGGCGCGCGGGCGACCGCGTCGAGCCGGCCGCCGGGGTAGTTCTGCAGGACGTAGGTGAAGGAGCGCACCTCGGTCAGCGGGACGCGGGGCGCGCAGGACGTGAGCGCGACCGGCAGGCCGGCCAGCATCACGGCCGTCCAGAGCCTCCTCACGCGCCCTCCTCCGCCGTCATGGCCTTGATCGAGTCGGTCAGCGGGACGGTGGCCCGCCAGCCGAGCACCCGCAGCGCCCGCCCGGTGTCGGCCTGGCTCCAGCTGGTGTCGGAGCGGCCGGACTCGGGGGCGCTCTCCCGGATCTCGCCGGTGAACCCGCTCGCCGCGGCGAGCAGCTTGACCGCCTGCCGGACGGGCACGGGCCGGCCGCTGCCGACGTTGATCACCCGTTCGGCGGGGTCGTCGGCGAAGGCGGCGCCGACCACCGCCGCGGCGACGTCGCGCACGTCCACGAAGTCGCGGGTGGCGTCGAGCGGGCCCAGCTCGATGTCGCCGGTCGCGGCCCTGATCAGGTCGCGGACCCGGCCGAGCACGTTGGCGGCGGACACCCCGGGGCCGACAGGGTTGAAGACGCGCAGGGACATCGCGTCCACCTCGCGGGCGCGTTCGACCAGCAGGGTGCCGGCCAGGTGGCTGATGCCGTACGCGCCGGTGGGGCGGGCAGGGCCGTCCTCCCGCTGGGTGGTGCCGGGGAGGGCGGGGCCGTACTCGGCGGCCGAGCCGAGCCGGACCAGCCGGGCGCGCGGCGCGGCGGCGGCCAGGGCCTCCAGCAGCACGGCGGTGACCCCGGCGTTGCCGCGGATCAGCTCGTCGTAGCGGCCGGACATCCGGCCGACGCAGTTGAGCACGATCGACGGGCGGCTCTCGCCCAGCAGGTCGGCCACGTCGGCGGGGGCGGCGGCCAGCAGGTCGAGCTCGGCCCGGCGCGGGCAGATCAGGCGGGACACCCGCGGATCGCCCGCCAGCAGTTCGGCCACCGGGCGGCCCAGGAAGCCGGTGGCTCCGAAGACGACGACCGTGCTCATCGAACCCTTTCCCGATCTGTCGGCAGCAGCAGCGAGCGAATCTCCTCGAACCGGGCGTTGGCCTCGTCGTAGTCGTCGGGGCGGCCGATGTCGAGCCAGTAGCCGTCGAACTCGAAGCAGCCCGGCTGCCGGCCCTGGGCGAGCAGGTCGAGCACCAGCTCGTCGAAGCCGAACGGCATCCCCTCCGGGTAGTGGGCGATGGTGTCGCGCGACAGGGCGTAGACGCCCATGCTGACCAGGTAGCTGAGCAGCGGCTTCTCCCTGAAGCTGGTGATCTGGCCGCCGCTCGTCTCCAGCACCCCGAAGTCGATCTTCACGACCCGCGGGGAGGTCGCCACGGTCAGCGGCGCGCCGGCCTCGACGTGCCTCGCCAGCAGCCCGGCGTAGTTGAGCGTGGTGAGGACGTCGCCGTTCATCACCAGGAAGTGCTCGGGCAGCCGGTCCCTGATCGGGAAGAGCGGCCCGATCGTGGACAGCGGGGTGACCTCCTCGGTGTAGTCCACCTGGAGTCCCCAGCGGGAGCCGTCGCCCACGAACGCGCGGATGAGCGGGCTGAGGTGGCCGACCGCGAGCGTGGCCCGGGTGAAACCCTGGCTGGTGAGCTGCCGGAGGATGATGTCGAGGATCGCGTACTCCTCCCCGATGGGCACCAGGGGCTTGGGCAGCGCCGAGGTGTACGGCCGCAGCCGCACTCCTTTGCCGCCTGCGAGGATGACGACGTGCATGGGAAGCCTCCCGGTCGATGGTTCAGCGGTACTTCCTGACGTCCCTGAGTCCGCGGCTCATGAGCACCAGCAGGATCAGCAGGAACAGCAGCGCGGCGGCGGCGAAGAGCAGCACATCGGCCTGCGCGGAGCCGCCTCCCGGCAGCAGGAGCCGCCCCGTGGGATGGACGGCCAGCGCCGCCGCCTGGGCCAGGCACAGATGGATGACCTTGCCCTGGTTGGCGAGCAGGAACGCCACGAAGTAGGCGCCCCCGACGGTCACGTGGGCGACCGCCATGGTCACGCTCTCCGCGGTGATCCCGCCCGTGACGTGCAGGAAGACCAGCGGCAGCGCGGAGAGCACCGACAGCGCCGCGAGGCAGGTCAGCAGGCCCTTGGCGACCAGCCACCGGCCGCGGCGGGTGAAGTCGGCGGGGTAGCAGACGTCGCGGACGGAGGCCCGCGCTTCGTCGTCGAACCGGTGGGCGCGGTACTCCAGGAGGCCCATGCCGAGCACGAGCCCCGCGCCGGCGACGGCGATGTCGCTCCGGTCGAGCACGTAGCGGGCCTCGGCCTGGAGCAGGAAGAGCGCGGTCAGCGTGGCCCAGGCCAGCGCGGGCAGCAGCCCGCGCAGGTGGGAGCGCGACAGGCGGCGCAGCGGCGGCTCGGCCGCGGCCGGCTCGCCCTGGGCGAGCGTGAGCAGCAGCGCGGCCCCGACGACGCCGGCCACGCACACCACGCCGACGCAGACCGCCAGCAGGCCCACCCACCGGTCGGCGAGGCCGATGTAGGCGATGCCGGCGATGACCGCGGGCAGCATGATCACGCCGAGCCACAGCTCGCGCCGGTAGAACAGCAGCATGCCGGAGGCGATCTGGAAGGCCAGCTGCGTGACGCAGAGCGCGACCAGCGCGAGCGGCCCGCCCATGGCGAGGGCGAGCAGGCCGGCCATCGCCGTGGCCCCGAGCACCCCGAGTAACAACCCGGTCCGCAGCACCCGCCCGGCCGAGCGGGGATAGCCCCGCCCCACCAGCGTGTACGCGAGGTGAGCCGCCCCGCTGCCGATCACCCAGCCGAGCCCGGTGGTCAGCACCAGGCCCGGCATCAGCCACCGGGCGCCCACGAGCCCGGAGGCCGCCGGCAGCAGCGCGGCCGGCAGGCCGTAGAGCAGCCCGTGCAGCATCTGGGCGAGCGGCCTCGCCCGCTTGAGCGGCGCCTCGGCGACCGGCGGGCGCGGCCTGTCGAGGGTCCTGATGTGCGTGTACGCGGCCTCGGCCAGGGAGAACACGTCGTCGTGCCCGTACCGCTCGCGGGCGATCCTGTCGCTCAGCCCCTGAGACTCCAGCATCGCCGCGACCTGCAGCGGTTCGACGGCGCGGAAGGCGCCGGTCCCCATCGGCTCGATGAGGTCGTCCATGGAGCGCGACGTCGACGGCTCCACAGCGGTCATGCGGTGACCCCCAGCAGTTCCTCGTAGACCGAGCGGTAGTCGTCCAGCGACTGCCGCAGGGTGAAGCGTTCGAGCACCCGCTCGCGGGCCAGCGCGCCGAGCCGGCGGCGCAGCCCGGTGTCGCGCAGCAGGCGCACCATGGCCTCGGCGGCGGCCACGTGGTCGCGCGGGGGCACCACCATCCCGGCCTCGCCGACCGCCTCGGCCACCCCGCCGACGTTGGTGACGACCACCGGCAGGCCGCAGGCCATGGCCTCGACCACGGTGTAGGGGAACCCCTCGGAGATGCTGGTCAGCGCCACGACGTCGCCGGCGTGGTAGGCGGCGGCGGGGGTGGTGACGCGGCCCTCGAACCGGGCCGCGTCCGTGACCCCCAGCTCCTCGGCGAGCTCCAGGCAGCTCTCCTGGTAGGGCTCGTTGCCGGCCGGGACGCCGCCGAAGATGCGCAGCCGCGCGTCGGGCACCTTCTCCCGCACGATCGCGAACGCGCGCAGCAGCGTGTGCAGGTCCTTCAGCGGGTCGATGCGCCCCATGAAGACCAGCGTGGGCTCGTCGGGGCCCGACTCGACCGGCGGGAAGTCGTCCGGGTCCACGCCGTTGTACATGATCCGGATGCGGTCCGGGTCGGCGCCGTTGCGGATCTGCCAGCGCCGGTTGTACGACGAGTGCGGCGCGATGCGGTCGGCCGCCACGTACGCCGCCCCGGCCAGGCGGCGGAAGAAGCTGAGCAGCAGCACCCTGACGGCGTGCGAGACCGGCTCGTCCACGTACTGGAGGTAGCGTTCGCGCAGGTAGACGCCGTGTTCGGAGAGCACGATCGGGGTGCCGTGCCGCCACTTGGCGGACATCGCGGTCAGCATGCTGAGGCCGTTCATGGCCACGTGCATGAGGTCCGTACGCGGTGCCGGCTCGGCCAGCGGGCGCAGCATGTGCCCCATCAGGTCCCCGGCCGTGATGGCGTCGGCCAGGGTGAGCCCGTCGGTCCTGTTCCAGTACCAGGCGTCCATGAGCTGGGTCAGCGACTCGTTGGCGGTGAGCGCGCCCAGCAGGTCCCCGCCCTCGTGCGCGAAGCGGTGCAGCGACTCCAGCACCGCCAGGAACTCCGCGCTGCCGTCGCCCATGACGGCCGGCGTCAGCACCATCTCCAGGAAGCGTCCGTACGCCTCGGTGAAAGCGCCCCCCGGCGCCCGCGAGGGGCGCCGGGGCACGTTGCCCCACAGTGGTACGGAGACCACCTGTTCGAGGTTGGCCGGCAGGTCCCACACCGGCCGTTCCTCGCCGTCCACGGTCATCGTCACGACGTCCCACCGGTAGTCCGGCATGCCCCGGATGAGCTGGTCCATCCAGACGCTGACGCCACCCATCGCGAACGGGTAGGTGCCCTCGGACACCAGCGTCACCTTCACGGGCGCACGCTCGCGGGGACGGTGACAGGGACCCCGGCGGTGAGGGTGAGGCGGGCGACCTTGTCGGTGCCGTACGCCGTGGCGCCGGCGGCGTTGACGTTCGTCGCGAAGACGGCGGCGTCACTGCCGGTGGCGGTGAAGGTGACCGTGCCCGCCACCCGGTCGTAGACCGCGCTGACGCCGGAGAGCCCGGCGAAGTGCGTGGTCCGCTGGTCGACGTACTGGGCGAGCGTGCCCCAGTTCGGCGTGAGGAGCGGGACCTTGTACCAGGAGTTGTACTTGGCCATGACCCTGTTCAGCCAGTCGAAGACCAGGCTGCGGTTGGAGCCGTAGTTGCGCAGGTTGCCCTGGTGGAAGGTGTGCGTGTAGACCGACCCGGACATGACGTGCTGCATCGCCACGTCGCTCTCGTGGTCGATGACCTGGGTGTAGGTCTGGTTGACCGGCCAGTAGGGGAACTTGCCGCTCGGGCCGTAGTAGGAGTTGTAGAACAGCGTCTCCTCGGCCGGCGTGGTGGTGTGGTAGGCGATGTTGGTCGGCCAGTCGGGCACCACCATCACCGCGGGCTGCAGCGGGTGCCGGATGCCGCAGTTGAAGCAGGACGGCTGGTGGCTGGCGAACGACATGTTGCCGTGCAGGTACTTCACGCCGAGGTCCTTGGCGGCCTGCAGCAGGTTGGGGTTGGAGGCGGCCAGGCCGTAGTCGGTGGGCGGGTCGATGTCGTTGTTCGGGTCGGGGTGGTAGACGCCGAGGCCGGAGTACTCACCGGTCTTCAGCACCGTCGGGTCCACGGAGAGGCCGAGCGCGGCGGCCCTGGTGAGGTTGTTCTGGATCTCCGCGCGGCTCGTCGCGTAGTCCGTGGAGTTCATCTTCGGGTGCGAGAACGTGTGGTTCACCCAGGTGAAGGAGGAGGCCCGGCAGCGCGAGTAGTTGGTGAGGGCGTCCTGCAGCAGGATCGGGAGGAGGCAGGACGGGAGGGCGTACTGGTCGGCGCCCTCGCCGTTGTAGGCGATGTTCAGCTTGAAGGTGTTCGCCAGGGCGTTGGCGGTCCGGAAGCTGTTCTGCTGGTTGTACGTGCTGACCGCGTCCGACCAGGTCAGCCGGTAGCCGGGGCTGGTCTCCAGGTGGCCGTCGGCGTACAGGTGGTCGGTGTTGTTGAACCAGTCGTCCACGTCGGCGTTGAGGTAGTGCCGCTGCTCCCCGAGGAACAGCCCTCTGGTGGCCCAGCGGAACAGGCCGTAGGTGAGCAGGTCCGCCTGGGGCAGGTACTGGTTGGAGGTGAACGTCAGCGCCATGCGCTCACGGCCGTCGGCGGACGTGCTGCGGACGCCGAGCACGTCGGAGCCGCTGGTCAGCACGGCGTCGGCGGTGCAGCCCGAGGCCAGCGTGGAGCGGTAGACGTAGGACTGCGAGACCGGGACGTTCGCGGTGTTCTTGAGGTAGTCGAAGACGCCGGCGCCGGTCGTGGTGAGCGCGGTCGAGATCGGGGTGGCGCCGACGCCGCCCTCGCTGCCGGCGCGCAGGCAGTAGTCCTCGGGCCAGGTGCCGTAGGCGGTGTAGAGGGAGACCTGGCGGACGCCGTAGTCGCGCTCGTAGGCCCAGAGAGCGTTCCATTCCGTGGCGTCGAGGCCGCTGACGTAGCCGGAGCCGTCGGAGTAGAGCAGCGAGTTGTTGGTCAGCAGGACGGCGTTGTACTTGCCGGTCCCGTCGGCCTGCACGAGGTCGGCGGCGGTCAGCGGCTGGGTCTTGCTGTAGAGCACGTCGTACTGGGCGCCGACCCGGCCCAGCACCGAGCGCCAGGTGGAGACGCCCCAGTCGTCCTCGTCCACGGCGACCACGAGCACGCGCAGCGCGACGCGGTCGTTGGCGGCGGCGGCGAGTGCGGCGGAGGAGCGAGCGGCCGTGGTCGAGCGTTCTACGGGTATTGTGCCTTTTTTCTCCGGTAGTGGCCCGAATTTTTCCGCTTTTGGACGATCAATGGGCGCACGCAAAGGAGCGGCGTGCGCGTGATGATCGCCGGTCTCGGTTTCTGGTGTGGCCGCGAGCGCCGGCGCGGCGCTCGGACCGATGATGATGGCGGTGGCGCTGACCAGGGCCAGCGCACGCCTCGACGGCGCAAAAGCCGTCATTCGGAAATGCCGAAAAGAACCCACCATATCCCCCCATTCGGCACTGATGGCACGAATGCTCCGATGGCTGACGTACGCACCATCAGCCAGTTCCCGAGTGTGCGGATGACCAATTTCATTTACGTTTCAACACAGTTTCCTCACGAGCGTTTTCCGGCGCATTCGAGCGGCATATCCTCGGTCAGCGAAAGAAGATCGGATACGTGCAGCTGGGGGAACCATGCAGTTCCGCATCCTGGGCGCGCTGGAGGCGACCGACGCAGACGGCCTCGTGCCCCTGCGTTCGGTCAAGCAACGCAGCCTCCTCGCCCTGCTGCTCTGCCACGACGGGACCGTCGCGCACAGCGACGTCCTCATCGACGCGCTCTGGGGCGCCGAGGCCGGTGACGCCGGGCAACAGCGCCTGCGTCTCCAGCTCCACCGGCTCAGACGCACGCTCGGCGAGCACGTCCCCATCGCCCACCAGTCCACCGGCTACCGGCTCAGGGTGCCGGCGGAGGACGTGGACGCCCGCCGGTTCGAGCTGCTGGTCCGGCAGGGCCGCTCGGCGCTCGCCACCGGGAACGTCGCGAAAGGCAGCGCCCTGCTCCGCGCGGGCCTCGACCTGTGGCGCGGCCCGGCGCTGTCCGGGCTGGACGACATCCACCTGCTGCACCGCCAGGCCACCCGCCTGGAGGAGCTGCGGCTGGCGGCGCTCGGCGAACGCGTGGAGGCCGACTTACGGCTCGGCCGGCACGCCGCCCTGGTCGGCGAGCTGTCCACGCTGGTGCGCGAGCACCCGCTGCGCGAGACCTTCCGCGGGCAGCTCATGCTGGCGCTCTACCGCAGCGGGCGGCAGGCCGAGGCGCTGGACGTCTACCAGACCGGGCGGCGCATCCTCACCACCGACCTCGGCCTGGAGCCCGGTCCCGAGCTGCGCAAGCTGCACGCGGCCATCCTCAGCAGCGACTCCTCGCTGTCGGCGGGACGGGCGGCGCCCCACGGCCGGCTCGTGCACCGGCGCGCCGGCCCCCGGCACGGGCGCGGCTGCCCGCACTGCGCCTCCCGACATCACTAGGGCGTGATCCGGTAGACGTGATAGGAGTTCTCGCTGGTGAAGGTGTCGGTGAAACGTCCTGAGGCGTCCACGGGCAGCCGCCGGTTCTCGAACATGACCTCGACCTGACCGGGTGACAGGCCGCCGGGCAGCGCGAACGTGTGCGCTCCCGGCCGGCCCTCCGCCGACGGCATGGCGAACAGGTAGTACGCGCCCTGGTGCGCCTTCAGCATGGTGTCCACGCCGGGGCCGAAGCCGTACTCGATGGACTGGGTGTTGAGCACCGGGGCGAGCTGCCTGATCTGCCGGTTCACCTCGATGACGGCGGGCCGGGTGGTGACGCCGCAGGCGTCGCGGAGCACGTGCTGGCTCTGGCAGGGGCCGCCGAAGCTGTGGTTGAAGTAGATGACGCCCCTGGCCCCGTGGATCAGCGAGCTCATCACCGCGCCCTTGACCTCGTCCGGCTCGATCTGCCGCCGGTCCTCGGCGGCGGGGCGGCCGACCTCGACGAAGGCGTAGATGGGCTGGAGCTTGCCGTCGAGGGCGTCCAGCTTGCGCTGGCGGTCGATGAGCAGGCCGTAGTTGGCCGCGCGGCGGCAGCGGTCCTCGCCGGACCAGTGCAGCCAGTTCTGGCCGTCCAGGCAGGCGAAGTAGCTGGTGTACCAGTAGACGTCGAGGGAGACGAAGTCGGTGTAGTCGTTGACGAACCGGCCGGCCTGGCGGTCGTCCTGGTAGATCATGACGCCCTTGCCGTAGTTGGCGTAGTGCGGGCGGCCGTCCTTGGGCAGCCGGTCCTTCAGCGTCTTCATGACGGTGTAGCCGCAGCGTTCCTTGTGCGGGTCGTCCGGGATGCAGAGGGGGCCCTCGCCGGGGAATTTGCCGGTCCAGCCGTCGTCGCCGGGGCCCGCCCACATGTCGGCCTCGTCGGTGATCAACCAGGCGACGGTCTCGGCCCCGTAGTCCTTCAGCGGCTTGCTGGGGACGGCGAACAGGCCGTTCTTCCTGATCAGCGCCATGTCGCTGGTCTCGGTCAGCTCGATGTAGGTGTTGATGCCGGCTTCGACGTCCTTGTCCACGTCGTCCTGGGTGATGACGGACTCGTACCAGACGCCTACGGGGAAGAACGCCGGGTTCGTCCAGCCGGCGGCCTTGGTGCTCGCGAAGCGGTCGTAGTAGGCGGGACCGCCTTCCCAGGGGACGCGGGGCAGCTTGGCGACGTCCGGGCGCGGGGCGGCCGTGCCGGACGAGCTCGGGGCCGGCTCGCCCTCGGACCTGCCGACGACCACCCACACCAGGGCCGCGGCGGCGAGCAGCGCCACCGCGGCGAGGACCAGCCGGCTCGCCCGCGTCAACGCTCCCCCTCCGCCAGCTCCAACAGCCGGTCGGCCCGCGACGACCAGGACATCCCCAGCACCGACGCCCGCAGCTCGGCGGCCGGCCGCGGGCCGCCCTCCGCCAGCGCGGCCTTGACGGCCGCCACGAACGCGTCAGGCGTGGCCGCGACCCGCACCCGGTCCCGGTAGCGGGCGAGCTCGGGGAAGTCCGTGCTGACCACCGGCAGGCCCAGAGCCAGGTACTCCTTCAGCTTGATCGGGTTGGCGTGCCTGATCCACGCGTTGTCCTGCCACGGCATGATCGCCACGTCGAAACCGGACGCGTACGCCGGGATGCGCTCGTAGGGCACGAAGCCGAACCAGCGCACGTTGGGATGGGCGGTCAGCCGGTCCATCGGCGCGGTGGCGTCGCCGATGAGCACGAGCGAGGCCTGCGGCAGCTCGGCGGCCAGGCGTTCGAGCAGCCCGATGTCCACGACGAACTCGTCCAGCGCGCCGAAGAACCCCACCCGCGGCCCCGGCACGGCGGCGAGGTCGGGAGGCGGGTCGGCGACCCTGGTGAAGTGGTCGACGTCCACGCCGTGGTCGAGGAAGCACGCCCGCTCGCCGGTCAGCTCGCGCTCCTCGGCCATCAGCGTGCGGCTCGCGTAGAGGACCCGGTCGGCGCGGGCCAGCAGCTCGTTCTCCATCGCCCCGATGACGGCGGCGTCCGCCTCGGGGAAGGCCGAGTGCCGGTCGGAGCGGTTGTAGAGGAGCGCGTGCCGGGGCATCGGGCGCACCACGTCCCAGGCCGTGGGTACGGTGACCACCATCACCGGGCGGCGCAGGCCGAGCGCCAGGCACACCGCCCGCACCTGGGCGCGTACGAGCAGGGCGCTCACCCGGCGCAGGACCGGCGAGCCGTAGAACGGCAGCGGCAGCGGCGACATCACGTGGAAGCCGGGGAACGGCTGCCGCAGGAACTTCGCCACGCTGCGCAGCTTGCGCAGGACGCGGCGGGTGACGTGGGTGGTGGTGCCCGGGACGGGCATGCGCATGCCGATGCTGTTGACCACCAGCACCTTGCGCCGGCCGGCGATGGCGCGCATGAGCTGGAAGTCGGAGTGCGCCCGGTTGTGGTACCACCAGTCCTGCGCGGCGAAGCAGACGTACCCCGGCGGGTCGGCCGCGCCGGGCGGCTCGGGCCAGCGCGGCAGGCGGACGAGGGCGCGCAGGGCCGCCCGGTGCTTGGCGCCGCTTCGACCGGGCCGGGTGAGCGCCCGGATCGCCTCGTTGAGCAGCACCGCGCCGCGCATGGCGAGGGCGCGGGCCCGGCCGTGCCGCTCGCGGTGCAGCCGGACCCGGTTGGCGGTGGCGAGCGCCCAGAGCCGGCTGGAGGTGGCCTGCTCGCCGCCCAGGTGCACGGCCCGCGCCCGCGGCTCGTAGCGGACGGCGAAGCCGTGGTCGCCGGCGCGCAGCATGTACTCGGTCTCCTCGGAGTAGAGGAAGTAGCGCTCCTCCAACGGCCCGAGCGCGTCCAGGCAGGCGCGGGAGACGAGCCAGGCCGCGCCGGTCGCCCAGTCGGCGGTGCCGGGCCGCTCGTACGCGTCCGCCGCCACGACCAGCTCCCCGAGCGCCGGGACCCGGCCGGCCCGGTGGCCGCCGAGCAGCGCCTCGCCGAGCGCGCGCAGCACGGTGGGCCTCCTGCGCAGCGAGAAGTGGACCGTCCCGTCCTCGGCGGTGAGCCGGGGCACCGCGACCCCGGTGCCGGGCTCGGCCAGCGCCTCGCGCAGCACGGTGATCGCGCCGGGGGCCAGCCGGATGTCCGGGTTGAGCACGAGCACGTCGCAGCCGGACGCGGCGGCGATCCCCGCGTTCACGCCGCCGGCGAAGCCCGCGTTGCGGCCGGTCGGGACCACCTCGACGGCGGGCAGGGCGGCGCGGGCCGCCGCGATCGTGCCGTCGGCCGAGTCGTTGTCCACGACCAGCACCCGGGCGTCTCCCGCGCCGGCGTCCTGGAGCGAGCGCAGGCAGTCGCCGATGACGCGCTCGCTGAAGTACGTGACGATGACGATCGCCAGCATGCTCACCTTCCCAGGAGACGGAGACGGGCGCGGAGCGCGCCGGTCAGCAGGCGCACGGCGAAGGGGGCGTCGTGGAGCAGGTAGCGCCGGAGCAGGCGGCGCGGTTCGAGCGCGAGCCGGTGCAGCCATTCGCCGCCCGCGCGCTGCAGGGCCTCGGGGGCGCGGCTGAACTGGCCGGCGGCCATCGCGATGCCCGCGCCGCAGCCCAGGAACCAGGCGGCGGGCAGCTCCGGCCGCAGCTCGGTGATCAGCCGTTCCTGCTTGGGGAAGCCGAGTCCGACGAGCACGAGGCCGGGCCCGGCCTCCGTGACGCGCTCGACGACCGCGCGCCGGGCGGCGGGGTCGGCGTCGAACCCGTACGGCGGTGAGTGCGTGCCCGCGATCCGCAGCTCCGGGTAACGTTCCAACAGGGCCCGCGCGGCGGCCTCCGGCACTCCTTCGTCGCCGCCGAGCAGGTAGACGGGCCGGCCGTCGCGGGCGGCGCGCCCGGCGAGGGTGTGCACGAGCGAGGCGCCGGTCACCCGCTCCGGGATCGCGGCGCCGGCCAGCCGGCCCGCCCACACGACCGGCATGCCGTCGGCGACGACCAGCTCCGCGCGGGCGACGAGGGCGGCGAGTGCCGGGTCGCGGGTGGCGGCGCGGACGATGTCCACGTTCGCGGTGACGATCGCGCCGCCCCGGCCGGCGGCCCACTCGCGGGAGACGTGGTCGGCCACTCCGGTCTCGGTGACGGCCATGACGTGCACGGCTCCCACGCGCACGCGCGCGGGGGGACCGGCCGTGGTGAAGGGGTCTGCCGGAATGTCCTCGCTCCTTCGCCCTGGCCCAGCCCAGCCCGACCTTTCGCCCGAATCATCGGCATTATGGAGAAATCCGTTACGTGTGGGTCTGGCAGGAAGTACGGGCCCGCCAGCAGGATGAGGGGCATGAGAGTGGAGCGCGGCGCCCTTGAGGGCGTCCTTCTCTTCGTCCCGACGCCGCACCACGACGACCGGGGGTTCTTCACCCGGACGTTCGACGCCGACGTCGCCGGGAAACACGGTCTCGACCCCGCCGCCTTCATCCAGGACAGCCAGTCGCGCTCGCGGCTCGGCACGGTCCGCGCCCTGCACGGGCGGGTGGGGCGCGGCGAGGCCAAGCTCGTCAGGTGCGCCCGGGGCGCGATCCACGACGTGCTGGTGGACGCCCGGCCCGGCTCGCCGACGTACGGCAGGAGCATGAGCGTGCGCCTCGACGACGAGGACTTCGCCTGCCTGTACGTGCCGCCCGGCTTCCTGCACGGCTTCCAGGCGCTCACCGAGCAGGCCGACGTCTGCTACCGCATCGACAGGGAGCACGACCCGGCCGAGGACGTCTCGGTCCGCTACGACGACCCGGACCTGGCCGTCGCCTGGCCGCTGCCGGTGACCGCGATCAGCGCGCGGGACCTGGCGGCGGGGTCGTGGCGGGAGGCTCAGGCGCGGCTGCTCGCCTGAGCCTCGCCTCGCGGGCCAGCGCGCCGGCCGAGCCGACCAGCAGGAACGACAACCCCGTGATCACCGCGTACGAGCGCAGGTCGAAGGTCGCGGCCCCGATGAGCGGCACCACCAGGCAGGCGGCCAGCGTCAGCCCGAGGTCGCGGTCGGCGGGGTCGGTGAGCAGCCGGCGGGCGCGGAGCGCCGACCAGATCCCGGCCAGGAAGAGTCCGGCGAAGGCCAGCACGCCGATGATCCCGGTCTCGACCGTGGTGAGGATGTACTGGTTGTCGAAGACCAGGTATTTGGGGGCGTACCAGGTGCCGAGACCGCGGCCCAGCCACGGGTGGCGGGAGATCTCGGTGGCCGCCGCGGCGTAGTCCATGGTCCGCCAGCGCAGGCTGGAGTCGGTGGACAGGCCCGTGAACAGGTCCAGGATCGCGCCGAGCACCCCCGGCACGACCACTTTGACCGCGCCCAGGAAGACCACCATCGCGCCCAGCGCGAGCAGCCGGCGCCGGCGCGGCCAGCCGACCAGCAGCACCGCCGCCGCCCCCGCCACGCCGACGAAGGCCGAGCGCGACACCGAGAACACCATCCCGGCCGCGATCAGCCCCGCGCACAGCCACCAGCGCAGGTGCGGCTGGCGGCGTTCGAGCGCCTGGAAGGCGAAGTGCAGCGCGATCGGCAGGATCATCGCGCACACGACCGCGAACTCGATCGGATGCCCGGTGGTCGCCGCCACCCTGCTCAGCCCGTTGCGCTCCACGACGAACAGCTCCTCCTGCGTGAAACGCAGGCCGGGCAGCACCATGTACGGGGTCGGGTCGAACCTGAGCAGGAACTGCGCCGCGCCGATCACGCCGAGCACCGCGCCCATCACCGCGACGGTCTTCAGCACCAGGTCGAGCCGGGCCCGGCCGCGTACGCCGTCCACGACGAGCAGCACAATCCCTATCATCGCGAACGCGCTCACCAGCATGTGGTCGGCGAGGTCGAGCTCGTCCCTCGGCAGGTTGCCCGCGGCGGCGTAGGCGTAGGTGGCGATCAGCGAGCTGGCGTAGACGAACACCGCGCTGCGGACGAGGGTGCGGCCCTTGGCCGCGCCGAGCGTGGTGGTGAGCTGCGCGCAGAACCACCACACCAGCGCGAACAGCCCCACGGCCTCGGCCGGCGTGATGGCGAACGAGAGCCCGCGGAACACCAGCCGGGCCGGGACGATCATCAGGATGACCACGAAGACGACGCCCAGCGTGGCCCCGTCGGCCGCGTGCGGCCGGGGCAGGCCGGCCACGGGCTCCGTCCTGGTGAGGGCGATCGCCTTCACGGGCGCAGCACCAGCGGCTCCGCGGGCTCTTCGGGCTCGACGGGCTCTGCGGGATCGGCGGCCGGTCCGACCCGCCTGCGGCGCAGGGCCGCGGCGAGGCTCTCCATCGCGTAGCCGGCGGTCAGGGCGGCGAACAGGCCCAGCGCCAGCACCGCCATGGCCGTGCGGCTCTTGCCGCCGCGTTGCTCCTGCGGCTCGGTGGGCGGCACCATCGGCGTGAGCTGGATGTAGGTGCTCACGGGCGCCCCCAGCGCGGCCTGGCGGGCGGCGAGCTCGCTCCGCGCCTGCTCCACGAGCCGGGTGACCAGCGTGTGCGCGGTCCCGGCGGACGGCGACCTCGCGTTGATGATCACGAACGGCCCGCTGGCCAGCAGCTCGGGGTTGGGGCTGCCGTTGTGGACGACGTACGTGGTCTCGCCGCCGGGCGGCGCCCCCAGCCGGGCGGCGGTCTCCGGCGCGCTCAGCGCCTGGAGCAGGATCGAGGCGGCGACGTTGAGCGAGCCGTTGTAGTTGAGCAGCGGGTTGGTACGGGGGTTCGGATAGGCGGGATCGTTTGGAACGCTCCCGCCCGTCACGGGGATGGTGAGCACGAGGACCGCGCCCGACTGGTAGATGGTCGGGACGGTGCGGTAGACGGCGAACGAGCCGCCGAGGGCCAGCAGCAACGCCGGTACGGTGACGTACCAGCGCCGGAACACGACCAGGACCGTCCCCCAGAAGTCCAAGGCGTTTTCCCTCCCGAACCGGATGAAACCCTCGATACGGACATCGGCCTTGGACGTATCCGGCGTTACCGGGAAATCCGTAACGAGATCACCTTATTTCACGATGTCACACCCGGGGTATTCACGCCATTTCCGTAGGGTGGGGAGCATCGATGCGGATTTCCGACTTCACCTTCAAACGTGACAATCTCCTTCCGCTGGCGGACAGCCTGCGGGAGTCGTTCCTCAAGGCCAGTCCCTTCCGGCACGTGGTGATCGACGACTTCCTGCCTCCCGAGGCGCTGGAGCCGGTGCTCGCCGAGTTCCCCGAGCCGCGCGACGTCGAGTGGCAGCGCTTCGACAACGCCCGCGAGATCAAGCTCGCCCTCGCCGACACCGAGAAGATGGGGCCCGCCACCCGGCACCTGCTGTCGGAGTTCAACGGGCAGGTCTTCGTCGACTTCCTCGAACGGCTCACCGGCATCGAGCACCTGGTGTCCGACCCGCACTACGACGGCGGCGGCCTGCACCAGATCAGGCCGGGCGGCTACCTGAAGGTGCACGTCGACTTCAACCGGCACCGCAGGCTCAACCTCGACCGCCGGCTCAACGGCCTGCTCTACCTCAACAAGGACTGGGAGGAGTCCTACGGCGGGCACCTGCAGCTCTGGAACAAGGACATGACCCGCTGCGAGCACAAGGTCCTGCCGGTGTTCAACCGTTTCGTGGTCTTCGCCACCACCGACGACGCCAACCACGGCCACCCCGAGCCGCTCACCTGCCCGGAGGACCGGGCCCGGCGCTCGATGGCGCTCTACTACTACACCAACGGGCGGCCGGACGACGAGACGCTGGACGAACACGACACCCAGTTCAAGCAGCGGCCGGGCGAGGAGTGGAAGAGCAGCTTCCGTCAGGTGGCCAGGCGGTGGGTGCCGCCCGCGCTGGCCGACCTGGTCGGGCCGCGCAAGTAGGGCTCAGCGGTCGCCGCCGCTGATGACGTCGATGGGACCGGTCTCGGCGTCATCGACGGCCGGGTCGTGCGGGGTCCGGCCGTTCAGGCTGCCGGTCTTCTGGAGAGTCCCGTTCGCCTTGTTCTCCTGAGCAGGGGGTTCGGGGGCGAGGCGGGCGGGCAGGCGCAGCCTCCCGCGCACGGCCGCGTAGGCCGCACCGAACCCCGCCGCCAGGCCGAGCAGCGCGCCGCCGACCGCCCCTTGGAGCTTGGGCGCGAGGTCCGCCTCCGGCCCGAGCCGCACCACGTCGTCGAGCTGGACGAACGTGACGGGGTGCGCCTTGAGCTCGTTCTGCCGGTCCTCCAGCTCCTCGCGGAGCCGTTCCTGGGCCGCCGCCAGCACCTTCGTCACCTCGGCCTTGGAGGCGGCCTCGACCTCGACGTAGACGAACGGGCCCGTGGTGCCGACGCCGAGGAGGGTCGGGTTCGTCCGCCCGTCGTCGATGGTGAGCTCGACCGGGCCGTCCTCGGGGGCGCCGACGGATCTGAAGACGTCGGGCGAGTTCATGGCCAGGATGAGGATGCTGGCGGTGGTCCTGAGGTCATCGGAGAACTGCAGCAGCGGGTTGGTCTGCGCCAGCGGCTTGGTCCGGTCGATCGAGCCGCCGCCCGACGGGGTCACCAGGACCATGGAGGCGCTGGCGACGTACCGCTCGGGCAGGACGAGATATCCCGTGAGGGCCAGGGCCGCGGTGAGGACGGCCACCGGGACGGCGACGAACTTGTTGCGGGCAAGACCCAGAATGGCCGTCCAGAATTCCATATATCCCCAGCCCGATTTGCAGCGCAACGGGACGTCGTTCATCCCCCCAGAAATACCGTTCCAATCAGGACATCGCGCCTTTCGACTTGCTTGTTACGTATGCCGGTCAGATCGCGATATATCCGAGTGGGCATGGACGGGGGCGGGACTCGGCTCGGCGGGCTGGACGGGATCCGCGGCCTCGCCGCGCTCTTCGTGGTCCTGCACCACTGCTGGCTGCTGTCCTTCCCCGGCTTCCCCGCCGACACCGGGCCCGGCTGGGCGGGCTGGCTGCTCTACGGCCACTTCGCCGTCGTCGTCTTCATCGCCCTGTCGGGCTTCTCCCTCGCGGTCTCCCCCGCTCGCTCCGGCTGGCGGCTCGGCGGCCTGCGCCGCTTCGCCCGCCGCCGCGCCTGGCGCATCCTGCCGCCGTACTGGGCGGCGCTGCTGTTCAGCCTGGCGGTCGCCTGGCTGCTGGTGCCGCAGCCCGGCCAGCCCGTCCCGACCGCGAAGACGGTCGTCGTGTACGGGCTGCTGCTCCAGGACGTGATCGGCTCCCCCAGCCCCAACGGCGCCCTCTGGTCGATCGCCGTCGAGGCGCAGCTCTACTTCGTCTTCCCGCTCCTGCTGCTCCTGGTGCGGCGGCTCGGCGCGTGGGCGATGGCTGGCGTGGTCGCCGTCGTGGTGGTGGCGGTGGGGGTCCTGGCCGCGTACGTGCCGGCCGTGGGCCTGCTGATGCGGCTGACCCCGCAGTTCGCGGTGCTGTTCGCGGCGGGCGTGCTGGCGGCGGGCGTGCTGCGGGCGCGGACCCGGTTCCCGCTGCACTGGGCGGCGGCCGGGGCGGCGGTCCCGGTGCTCGTCCTCATCGTGGTGCAGGGCTCGGAGTGGACGGTCGCCAGGTTCTTCTGGGTGGACCTCGCGCTCGCGCCCGCCGCCGGGCTGCTGCTCGCCGCGGTCGCCCTGGGGCGGCCCCGGCCCCTGGTGCGCCTGCTCGACACGCGGCCGGTGCGGGCGCTCGGCTCCTTCTCCTACAGCCTCTACCTCGTGCACGCGCCGATCGTGGTCGCCGTGAACCACTTCCTCGTGGCCCCGCTGCTGGAGCCGGGCACGGGCCGGCTGCTGGCGCTGCTGGCGGTGGCCGCGCCGGCGTCGGTGCTGTTCGCGTGGGGCTTCGCCGCCGCGTTCGAGCTGCCGTTCCAGCGGCACCGCAGCGCGGCCGCGTTGCGCGCCCGGCTGACGGGGAGGACGCGCACGCCCGCTACCGGCCCGCCCCCAGCAGCCGGGTCGTCGCCATGAGCTTGCGGCCCCTGCGCACGGCCGTCACCCCGTGCCTGCGCAGGTACATCCCGGCCACCAGCGCCCGCCCCCGCCGCCGCTGCGCGGGCGTCAGCCCGACCTCGCCGAGCGCGCGCAGCAGCTCCTTGCACTGCAGCAGCAGGGCGACGCGGACCTGCCAGGCGGGCACGCCGAGCTTGCGCGCGATGTCGCCCTGCTGCTGGACCTCCCACTCCCGCCCGGCCAGGATCTCGGGTACGTGGCCCCACGGCCCGGCCAGGGCCATGCGGGCCGCGTAGATCTCGTCCTCGCGCAGCATGGCCCGGCCCCGGTCCACCCGCATGATCCGCTCACGCCGCATGAGGGCGTAGAGGGGGTCCATGACGAGGGGGTCCTCGTTGAGCACGCGCAGGCACTCGGCGAAGCGGTCCACCGGGTCGTCGGCGAGGTAACCGGTGCCGGTGTAGGGGGCGGTCCTGGTCGAGCCGTCCGGGCACGCGTACGCCTGCTGCGTGGTGACCAGCAGCAGGCGCTCGTCGGCGGCGAAGACCTCCAGGCAGCGGGAGACGTACGTGGGGGCCAGCCAGTTGTCGTCGCCGGCCCACCGGTAGAACACGCCCCGCGCCCGCCTGATGGCGTCGGCGAAGTTGGGGAGCTGCCCGATGTTCTCCGGCTGCCGGTGGTAGACCACGCGGGGGTCGCTCGCGGCCCAGTCGCGGCAGATCTCCTCGGTGCGGTCGGTCGAGGCGTTGTCGCAGATGACCAGCTCAAGGTTCTGGTGGTCCTGGGCGAGCACCGAGCGGATCGTCCCCTCGATGCGGGCGGCCCCGTTGTGGACGGGCACCCCCACGGAGACCAGCGAGTCGGCGAAGGACATTCAAGCGCTCCTAGTGACGAGTTTCCTCAGCGCGGCGCCCGGCACCACGACCAGCACGAAGACCAGCAGCCCGGCTCCGCCCGCCACGCCGAGCTGCACGAGCGCGTGCTCGCCCCGGGTGACGCCCTCCAGGACGGCCATCACCGTCCCCGCCCCGACCGCGCCCAGGGCCGGGCGCACCAGGCCGGGCAGCACGGGCGCGAGCCGCACCCCCACGCGGTGCAGGATGAACACCGCCATGGGCACCGCGACCAGCACCGCGACCAGGGCGTGCGAGACGGCCGCGCCGCGGATCCCGCCGAGGTGCGCCCCGGCGAGCAGGGCCGGCAGCAGGACGGCCGCCCAGCCGAGGTTGAGCCAGACGGTGGTCCTGGTCGCGCCGAGCCCGGTCAGGATGTCCACCGCCAGGTACGAGATGAGCATCCGCACCACCATGAGGACCGCCAGCCAGCGCAGCACCCCGGCCGAGAAGTCCCACCGCTCGCCGTACAGGAAGGTGATGAGCGGGTGCGCGAGGAAGGCCATCACCAGCGCGGGCGGCAGCACGAACGCCACGATCACCGGCACCGACCTGCGCACGCCCTCCGACAGCGCCGCCGGGTCCTCCGACAGGCGGGAGAAGCTGGGCAGCGACACGTAGCGGAGCGCGGTGCCGATGATCCCCGGCACCCAGCTCGACACGTTGAACGCCAGCAGGTAGTAGCCGAGCTGCTCGGCCCCGAGCACGTTGCCGACGATGACGTAGTCGGCGTTCATGAGCAGGGCCTCCAGCCCGAACCCGACCGCCGACGGGATGCCGATCCGCAGCAGTTTGCCGGCGGTCTCGCGGTCCCAGCCGACCCTGATCGGCAGCCAGCCCCAGAAGAAGATGAGCACGCCGGTGACCAGCGAGGCGGTGACCTGGCCCCAGGCGAAGGCGTACGCGCCCGCGCCGGCGAAGGCCAGGCTGACCGCCACCGCCGCGTTCGCCACGAAGCCGATCATGATGGCGAGCGTGAGCCGGTCCTGCTGGAAGCGCACCAGGAGGGCGGCGCTGCGCACGGCGGTGAACGCCTCGATGAGGACGACCGCGGTGAGCAGGCGCACCACACCGGTGGCCTCCTCGTTGCCGGACAGCCGCGCGAAGACCGGGGCGAACAGCCAGAACGCGCCGTAGGCCAGCGTGGTGACGGTGAAGTTGAGCACGCTGGCGGTGGGCGCGATGTCCTCCACGCGCCCGCGCCAGTGGATGATCGCCGCCTGGATGCCGATGTCCTTGACGTGCATGACGATCTGCGTCGCGGCCAGCGCCACCGCGTAGACGCCGAAGTCGTCGGCGGCGAGCAGCCGGGCCAGCACCAGCCCCATGGCGAAGGAGCCGGCCCGGGTCACCAGGCTGCCGAGTACGGTCCAGCGCAGCCCGCGGCCCGCCCGTGCGCCTACCTCCTCGACACGTTCCGTCTCCTCCATGCGTTCCTTTCCGGTGCGGTCACACCCGTTCGAGCCAGATCTCCCGCCAGAACGGCACGAACTCGCGCGGGCAGTTGAGGCTGTGCAGGCCCTGGCAGACCACGTCCTCCAGCGTCACGCAGGGCGTCTTCATGGTGAGCAGCTCGCCGGTGCGCTCGTCGACGCAGCGCTCCACCACCGACTGCACGCGGGTGACGGTGCCGCAGTAGCGCGCCATCTCCTCCTCGAAACCGAGGCCGCGGTTCTCCATGCGCTCGTTGAGCGTGGCCATGATCTCGTCCTTGGAGCGGACGCGGACCAGCTCGCCGGGCTTCAGGTCGAGCGTCGCCGTCGGCGTCCGGCCGAGCAGGCCGGGCTTGAGGAAGCCCCAGCGGCGCCCTTCCCTGAGCCGCAGCCGCCGGGGCAGCACCCGCGTGCTGACCGCCTGGAGCCGGTTGAAGCCGCCGATCAGCAGGGCGTGGAGGGTGCGGCGCAGGCCGGCGTTGCCGGTGCGCACGTCGGCGACGTACTGGCCCATGCTGCGCACCGGCAGGCAGGTGGGCGCGGCCCGCAGCAGTTCGGTGGCCTGGCAGGAGTAGTGGTCGGGCCGGTCCGGCTTGCGGGTGCCGACCTCCAGCAGGGGCAGCAGGCGCGGGTCCGGCGCGGGCGGCGCGGACGCCTCGCCGACCCGTCTGATCCAGGCGTCCTTCCAGTACATCGAGCAGTTCGTCTGGCAGCCGCCGTGGGCCGAGCCGTCGCAGCGCGCCCCGGTCAGGTGCACGGCCCGCTCCATCCGGCGCAGCCCGGTCCTGGTCTGGGTGTCGCACAGCTTGTGCGCGACCTTGTGCACGATGAGCCGCCGGCCGCAGTAGGCCGCCATCTCCGGCATGAAAGGCAGGCCGTCGAGCTCGCCGCGCTCGTCCAGGGTGGCGCGGATCTCGGCCTCGCTCCGCACTTCCACCACGTCACCGACCTTGAGGTCCATCAGGCCTTCTCCTTCAGCAATCCGGCGTCCAGCAGTGACTCGGCCGCCGCCTTCACGGCGGCGAACGGCAGTCCGGACCGATCGGCGATGTCGAGCAGGCCGTGCTCTCCGTCAGACAGGTTCAACACCCATAACATCGCCATCTGGGCCTGTTTCGTGTCACTCCGGCCGCCCAGAGATCCGTAGAGCCCGCGGCGGCCGAGCTGCGGCTCGCCGTACGGGCTGAGGTTGACGTACGTGCGCTCGTGCTCCAGCACCTCGACGACCCGCGTGAGGGCGTCGAGGGTGTCCTCCATGGCCTGCGGGGTCACGAAGTCCGGGTTGTCGCCCGAGGTGTGATATTCCGGGTATCCCGCGTACGGCGTCCTGGTCAGGCTGCCGAACGGCAGGTCGAAGCCCGGCGAGCAGAACTGGCGCTCGTCGTACCCGTACGGGGAGAACTCCAGCACCTCGTGCGGCCGGCCGCGCAGCACGTGCGTGACCGCCCGGTCGATGAGCGCGTCGCCCTGCCGGCTCCGCTTGTACGTCAGCGCCCCCGGATCCCCCGCGCAGGCCAGCGTCAGCCCGGCCGCGACGAGATGCAGGCGCTCCCGGTTGCGCGCCAGCCAGGTGATGGCCCCGATCGTGCCCGGCGCGAACAGGAACCGGTAGGTGTAGCGGGGCTCGCGCAGCCGCCGGGCCAGCGCCACGGCCACCGCGATGCCCGCCAGGTTGTCGTTGGCGAGCGACGGGTGGCACACGTGGCAGGAGATCATCACCTCCTCGGGGAGCCGCCCCGGGACGACGTACTCGCCGTAGGTCAGCGAGCCGGGCGCGAGCGTCGAGTCGATGCGCACCTCGAACGGGCCGTCCTCGTCGCGGAGCCGGTCGAGGGCGTCCTGACTGAGGCAGAAGCCCCACGTCTCGGCGTAGTAGCTGGTCCGGTACGGCACCAGCCCCGGCTGCTCGGGCAGCGTGTGCAGCCGCGGGCGCAGCTCGGCCAGCGAGTAGGTCCCCGACACCGGCACGCTGTAGCCGACGACGTGCAGGTTCGACTCCCGGAAGTCGATCATCCGCCGCCCGGAGGCGTCCTTGACGTAGGCGTCGCGGATGTTCCACTCCTTCGGCACCGTCCAGTCCAGCACCCCGGTCCCGGTCGGCACCTCGCGCACGGTCAGCGGCAGGTGCTCGCCGACGATCTCCAGGGTGCCGCGCACGCCGTCGCCCGTGATGCTCCGGCACAGGGGGTAGAGCCGGCGGACCAGCTCGTGCATCTCCTCGCCGGTCACGGCCGGAGCCCGGCGTCGATCGTGCCCGCCGCGCGCCGGTCGGACAGCCGGGCCAGCCGCGTGTAGCGCCGCTCGAAGTCGTGCTTGGTCAGCCCGTACGTCCGGTACGCCGTCACCAGCTCCTCCGCGCCCGCCTTGACCGACCAGCCGGCCTCGTAACCGGGCAGCGCCCGCCGGATGCGCGAGAAGTCCACCCGGTAGGAGCGCGGGTCGCCGCCGCTCTCGCCGGTGATCGTCAGCTCCGCGCCGGGCACCGCGGCCGCCACCTCGTCGGCGATCTGCCTGACGGTCACGTTGTTGGCCTCGGTGCCCACGTTGAACGCGCGGGCGTGCACGGCCTCGCGCGGCGCCTCGATCGCCCGCA
Source organism: Nonomuraea sp. LP-02 (assembly GCF_036289125.1). Taxonomy (NCBI): domain Bacteria; kingdom Bacillati; phylum Actinomycetota; class Actinomycetes; order Streptosporangiales; family Streptosporangiaceae; genus Nonomuraea; species Nonomuraea sp. LP-02. The sequence goes on from NZ_JAXCLK010000001.1 coordinate 5,970,915, forward strand.
GGAACGCCTCGGCGATGTCGCGGGCGTGCACCAGGGGCCGCCACGGCGTGCCGTCGGACAGCACCCGCACCTCGCCGGTCAGCACCGCGTGCCCGGCCAGGTTGTTGAGCACGATGTCGGCCCGCGGCCGGGGCGAGAACCCGAACGCGGTGGCGTTGCGCATGAACACCGGCGAGAAGTCGTCGTCGGCCAGCTCCGCGAGGTCGTCCTCCACCCGGACCTTCGACTCGGCGTACGGCGTCACCGGCCGCAGCGGCGCGTCCTCGTCCACCAGCGCGTCCCCGCCGGAGGCCCCGTAGACCGAGCAGGTGGAGGCGTAGACGAACCTGCGCACCCCCGCGTCGCGCGCCAGCCGGGCCAGCCGGACCGAGGCGTGGTGGTTGATGTCGTAGGTCAGCTCGGGCGCGAGCGAGCCGAGCGGGTCGTTCGACAGCGCCGCGAGGTGCGCGACGGCGTCGATGCCGGTCAGCGCCTCGGCGGGGACGTCCCGCAGGTCCACGGCGTGTCCTGGGGGGTCGGCAGGGGCCGGCCCGAGCACGCAGTCGGCGAACAGGCCGGAGTCGAGGCCGATCACCTCGTGCCCCGCCTCGGCCAGCACCGGGGCCAGCACGCTGCCCAGGTAGCCCTGGTGGCCGGTCAACAGAATCCGCAAGGTCAGCCTCCGGAGGCCAGGTCGATGACGATCTTGTTGGTGTGGAACGCCTCGGCGTACCTGGCGCCGCACTCGACGCCGCGGACGCGGGCCAGGCCGAGGAAGGTCTCCCGGTCGTACCAGGGGCGGTGCCGCTGGGAGGGGTAGTGCTCCTGGAGCAGCCGCACCTTCGCCTCGGCCGTCTCCGGGTCGAGCGGCTGGTAGACGGAGGGGCGGCCGAGGTCGCCGTCCCACTTGACGATCTCGTAGCCGAGCGCGAGGCAGCCCCGCCAGACGGTCGGCACGAGTTCGGCGAGGCCGCGGTGGTCCTGGTGGGCGTCGCCCCGCCAGGGGGCGAGGATCAGGCCGGGCTCGGTCCGGGCGCGCAGGTCCTCCAGGGCGTTCTTGGCCTCGTCCCAGTGGGCGGGCAGCCGGCCGTCGGGGAGCTTGAGCACCGTGACGGCGAGGTCGGCCCCCGGGCAGAACGCCGCCAGCGCGGCCCGCTCCTCGTCCTCCCGCCCGGTGCCGCCGCCGGACAGCACCAGCGCGTCCACCCGCAGCCCGGGACGGCCGGCGCAGAGCGTGAGCAGGGTGCCGCCGGCGCCGATCGCGAGGTCGTCGCAGTGCGCGCCGAGCGCCACGACCGCGCCCAGCCGGGCCGGGCGCAGGGCCGTCATCTCTCCCACAGCGCCCACGGGCGTTCGCCCCTCGCCCAGGCGCTGTCCAGCTCCAGGCGCTGGTTCACGGTGTCGCTCGGCCGCCAGTAGCCCCGGTGCGGGTACGCGATCAGCCGCCCCCGCTTGGCCAGCTCGGCGCAGGCGTCCGCGACCAGGTCGCCGTCGCGCGGGAGGTGCTCGAAGACCTCCTGGCGCAGCACGAAGAAGCCGCCGTTGACCCAGAGCGGCAGCTCGGCCACGGGCGTGATCGCCCCGACCTGCCCGCTCTCGCCGACGTCCACGACGTGGAAGGTGTTGGTGGGCGGCACGACCATCATCGACGCGCCGGCGTCGGCGGCGGCGAAGCGGGCGATGATGTCCGGCAGCGGGGCGTCGGTGAGCACGTCCGCGTAGTTGGCGAGGAACATCTCGTCGTCGCCCAGGAACGGGCGCACCCGGCGCAGCCGCTCGCCGATGGTGGCGTCGAGGCCGGTGTCGATCAGCGAGATCCGCCAGTCGGAGATGTCCGTCGACAGCAGCTCGACGTGCCCGTCCCGCAGCACGAAGTCGTTCGAGCCGGTCTCCTGGTAGGTCAGGAAGAAGTCCTTGATGTGCTGGGCCCCATAGCCGAGGCACAGGATGAACTCCTTGTGCCCGAAGTGCGCGTAGTAGCGCATCACGTGCCAGACGAGCGGGCGCGGGCCGACGAGCTGCATCGGCTTCGGCATGGTGCCCCCGGGTAAGTCGCTGCGCATGCGGGTGCCCCGCCCGCCGCAGAACAGCACGACCTTCATCCGACGACCTCCAGGCTCGGGATGGGGAAGACCAGCCGGCCGCCCCACTCGCGGACGTACGAGAGCTGCTCGACCAGCTCCTCGCGCAGGTTCCACGGCAGCACCAGCACGTAGTCCGGCCGGTCGGCGGCGATGCGCTCGGGCGGATGGACGGGGATGCGCGAGCCGGGCGTGTACCTGCCGTGCTTGTACGGGTTGCGGTCCACCGTGTACGCCAGCAGGTCCGGCCGGACCCCGCAGTAGTTGAGCAGCGTGTTGCCCTTGCCGGGAGCCCCGTAGCCGACCACCGTCTCGCCCGCGTCGGCCGCGTCGATGAGGAAGCGCAGCAGGTCGCGCCGGACCTTGGCCACGCGGGCGGCGAAGTCGGCGTACCCGGACAGCTCGTGCAGCCCGGCCGCCTTCTCCCTGGCGAGCACGTCCACCACCCGCTGCGACACGGGCGCCTCCTCGGGCTGCGCCCAGAGCCTGATCGAGCCGCCGTGCGTCGGCAGCAGCTCCACGTCCACCAGGTGCAGCCCGCCGCTCGCCAGGGCACGCTGCGCGGAGGCGACCGTGTAGTACTGGAAGTGCTCGTGGTAGATCGTGTCGAACTGGTTGAGCTCCATCAGCGTCAGCAGGTGCTGCACCTCGATCGAGACCCGCCCGCCGTCGGCCACCAGCGCCCGCAGCCCCTCCGTGAAGCCGGCCACGTCGGGGACGTGCGCGTAGACGTTGTTGGCCACCACCAGGTCGGCCGGCCCGTGCCCGGCCCGCACCTGCCGCCCGGTCTCGGGGGTGAGGAAGCCGGTGAGCGTCGGCACGCCCTTCTCCCTGGCGGCCCGGCCGACGTTGGCCGACGGCTCGATGCCGAGGCAGCGCACCCCCCGCTCGGCCACGTGCTGGAGCAGGTAGCCGTCGTTGCTGGCCACCTCCACCACGAAGTCGCCCGGCTGCAGCCCGGCGCCCTCGACGAAGCGGCGCGCGTGCTCCACCCAGGAGGTCGAGTAGGAGGAGAAGTAGGCGTACTCGGTGAACGTCTCCTCCGGCGTGATCAGCGGCGGGAGCTGGGCCAGCCAGCAGCTCGTGCAGACCCTCAGGTGCAGCGGGTACGTCGGCTCCGGCGCGGCGAGCCGGTCGGCGGTGAGGAACAGCTCGCACGGCGGGGTCGCGCCGAGGTCCACCACCCCCGCCAGCTCGTCCGCGCCGCACAGACGGCAGGTCGTCACCTCGGTCGTCATCTGAAGATCCCTCCCAGGGCTCGTGCGCCGGAGCGGTGGTCTGGCATGCTGCGTTCGTGGATCAGCTCTCGATCGAAGGCTCGTGGCTCTTCACCCCTCGCGTTCACGCCGACCCGCGCGGCGCCTTCCTGGAGGCGTTCAAGGCCGCGGAGCTGCCGCACCCGCTCGGCGTGGCCCAGGTCAACTGCTCCGTCTCGCGCGCCGGCGTGCTGCGCGGGGTGCACTTCGCGGACGTGCCGCCGGGCCAGGCCAAATACGTCACCTGCGTGTCCGGCGCCGTCCTCGACGTGGTCGTGGACCTGCGCGCCGGCTCCCCCACCTTCGGCCGCTGGGAGTCGGCGGTGCTGGACGACGAGACGCGCCGGGCGATGCTCGTCGCCGAAGGGCTGGGGCACGCCTTCATGGCGCTCAGCGAGCAGGCGACGGTCGTCTACCTGTGCTCCGAGACCTACAACCCGGCCGGGGAGCACGGGGTCAACCCGCTCGACCCGGACCTCGGCATCGACTGGCCGGCCGGGCTGGAGCCGGTGCTGTCGGACCAGGACGCCGCGGCGCCGTCCCTCGCCGAGGCGCTGGCGGCCGGGCTGCTCCCCGACTACCGCGCCTGCCGGGAGTTCTACGCCACGTTGCACTGACGGCTCCCCACCAGCACCGGCCAGGCGGCGTGCAGCGCCTCGCGCCAGTGGCGGATCGGCTCGCCCCTGCGGCAGGCGAGCACGCTGTTGGCCGGACGGCGGGCGGGCCTCGGGAAGTCGGCGGTCGGCACCGGGCGCACCCGCTCGGGGTCCGCGCCGAGCAGCGCGAAGATCTCCCTGGCGAAGCCGTGCCAGCTCGTCTCGCCCGAACTGGTCGCGTGGTAGACGCCGGGCGGCAGGTCCGCGCGGGCCAGCCGGACGAGGTTCCCCGCCAGGTCGGCGGCCCACGTCGGCTGGCCGCGCTGGTCGTCCACGACGTTCACGAGGGGCCGCTCCGCGGCCAGGCGGATCATCGTGCGGACGAAGTTGGTGCCGCGCGCGCCGTAGAGCCAGGCGGTGCGGACGACGTACTGGCCGTGGTCCAGGGCGGCGCGCTCGCCCGCCAGCTTCGTGCGGCCGTAGGCGTTGAGCGGGCCCGTCGGGTCGTCCTCCTCGTACGGCCCCGCCGCCGCCCCGTCGAAGACGTAGTCGGTCGACACCTGCAGCAGCCGCGCGCCGGCGCCCTCGCACGCCTCGGCCAGCCAGCGCACCGCGTGCCCGTTGACCGCCAGCGCCTTGGCCTCGTGCGTCTCGGCGTCGTCCACGGCGGTCCAGCCCGCGCAGTTGATCACGGCGCCGGGCCGGTAGGCGGCCACGAACTCGCGCACCGCGCGCCGGTCGCACACGTCCAGCTCGGCGCGGCCGAGCGCGAGCACCGGCTCGCCGGTCCGCGTCAGCCGGTCGAGGACGTCGGCGGCCAGCATGCCGCCCGCGCCCGTGATCAGCCATCTCATCGGTCCCACCAGTCCCGGTGCTCGGCGTACCAGCGGACGGTGTCCTTGAGCCCCTGCTCGAACGGGACCTCAGGACGGTAGCCGAGCGCCCGCAGCTTGCTGTCGTCCAGCGAGTACCTGCGGTCGTGGCCCTTGCGGTCCGCCACCTGCTCGACCAGGTCCCAGCCGCGGCCGCACGCCTCCAGCAGGCGGCCGGTCAGCTCCCTGTTGGTCAGCTCGGCCGTGCCCGCGATGTGGTAGACCTCGCCGGGCGCGCCCTTCTCGGCCACCAGGCGGATGCCGGCGCAGTGGTCGCTGACGTGGATCCAGTCCCGGACGTTGCCGCCGTCGCCGTACAGCGGCACCTTCTCGCCGCGCAGCAGCCGCGTCACGAACAGCGGGATGATCTTCTCCGGGTACTGGCGGGGGCCGTAGTTGTTGCCGCAGCGGGTGATCGAGACGTCCATCCCGTACGTGACCGCGTACGCGCGCGCGATCAGGTCGCCGCCCGCTTTGGAGGCCGCGTACGGCGAGCGCGGCCGGACCGGCGCGGACTCGTCCCACGAGCCGATGTCGATGGAGCCGTACACCTCGTCGGTGGACACCTGCACCACCTTCGGCACCCCCGCCTCCAGGCACGCCTGGAGCAGCGTCTGGGTGCCGAGCGCGTTGGTGCGCATGAACTCCGCCGCGCCCTCGATCGAGCGGTCCACGTGGGACTCGGCGGCGAAGTTGACCACCAGGTCGTGGCCGGGCACGACCCGCGCGAGCAGGCCGGCGTCGCAGATGTCGCCGTGGACGAACTCGTGCCGTACGCCCTCAAGGTTGGTCAGGTCGCCGGCGTAGGTGAGCTTGTCGAGGACGGTGACGTACACGTCGTGGAGGCTTCGGGCGAAGTGCGAGCCGATGAACCCCGCACCGCCCGTCACCAGGACTCTGGTCATGTGGAGATCTGTACCTTGCTGTGATCGCCGAGCACCAGACGGTGAGCTCGGGGCGTGTTGGGCGCGGGGGTGACCTCGGCGTCGTGGCCGATGAGCGAGAACTCCACGCGGCCCACCCCGGAGATCGAGGCGCGGGGCATGACGATGGAGTAGGCGATCTCGGCGTCGGCGAGCGCGCAGTCGGCCCCGAGCGAGGTGGAGGGGCCGACGTAGCTGTCGCGGACGCGGGCGCGCTCGCCGATGATCGCCGGGCCGACGACGCGGGAGCGCTCGACCGTCGCGCCCCGCTCGACGACGACCCGGCCGACCAGCTCGCTGGCCGGGTCGACGTACCCGTCCACGCGCGGCTCGACCGACTCCAGGACCAGCCGGTTGACCTCCAGCATGTCGGTGACGTTGCCGGTGTCCTTCCAGTAGCCGGAGATCACCGAGGAGTCCACCCGCAGCCCGGCCTCGATGAGCCACTGGATGGCGTCGGTGATCTCCAGCTCGCCCCGCCAGGACGGCTTCAGCTCGGCCACCGCCGCGTGCACCGCCGGGCTGAACAGGTAGACGCCCACCAGCGCCAGGTCGCTCTTCGGCCGCTCGGGTTTCTCCTCCAGCCCGATCACCCGGCCGGCGGCGTCCAGCTCGGCCACGCCGAACTGGCGGGGATCGCCGACCCGGGTGAGCATGATCTGGGCGGACGGCCGCTCCCGCGCGAAGCGCTCCACCAGGTCGTTGATGCCGCCCACCACGAAGTTGTCGCCCAGGTACATCACGAAGTCGTCGTCGCCGAGGTAGTCGCGGGCGATCAGCACGCCGTGCGCCAGCCCGAGCGGCGCCTCCTGCCGCAGGTACGTCACCTGCAGCCCGAACGCCGAGCCGTCGCCCACGGCCGCCTCGATCTCGGCGTGGGTGTCACCGACCACCAGCCCCGCCTCGGTGATCCCGGCGGCCGCGATGGCCTCCAGGCCGTAGAACAGCACCGGTTTGTTGGCGACCGGCACGAGCTGCTTGGCCGAGGTGTGCGTGATCGGCCGAAGCCGTGTGCCCGACCCCCCGGCGAGCACGAGTGCTTTCACCGCTAGTACGCCCCTTCTCCACGGGTGACGACGGACCAGGTCTTCCACAGGATCTGCAGGTCGAGGATGAGCGACCAGTTCTCGACATAACGCAGGTCGAGCCGTACGGACTCCTCCCACGTCAGGTCGGAACGGCCGCTGACCTGCCAGAGCCCGGTCATTCCCGGCTTGACGACGAGGCGGCGGCGCACGTCGGTGCCGTACTCGGCGACCTCGCGCGGCAGCGGCGGGCGCGGGCCGACGAGCGACATCTCACCGCGCAGGACATTGAGGAGCTGGGGCAGCTCGTCGAGGGAGTATTTCCGGAGGAAAGCGCCTACGGCGGTGATCCTTGGATCGTTCCGCATCTTGAACAGCACGCCGTCGAACTCGTTCGAGTCGAGCAGCGCGTCCTTCAGCCGCTCGGCGTCGGCGACCATCGTCCGGAACTTCACCAGGCGGAACTCCGCGCCGCCCTTGCCGACCCGCGTCTGGTGGAAGAACGCCGGGCCGGGGCTGGTGAGGCGGATCAGCAGCGCGACGCCGAGCAGCGGCAGGGCGAGCAGCAGCAGCGCGAGCGCCGCCACCAGCCGGTCGAAGACGGTCTTGACGAGCTGCTTGGTGCCGTCGAACTCGGGATGCTCCACGTGCAGCAGCGGCATGCCGGCGACCGGCCTGATGCTGATGCGCGGCCCCGCCACGTCGAGCAGCGCCGGCGCGACGAACAGGTCGGTACGCGCGGTCTCCAGGCTCCACGCGAGCCGGCGCAGCGCCGCGCCGTCCAGCTCCGGGCAGGCCAGCACGGCCACGGCGTCGGCGCGCTCCCGCTCGGCCACCCGCGCCACGTCCCCGAACGTGCCGAGCACCGGCACGCCGTCGAGGTCGGCGTCGAGGTCGTGGTCGGGCGGCAGGCACGCGCCCACGACCCGCATGCCGTGGTACGGCTGCCGCCTGAACTGGATCACCAGATCGATGATCGACTCGCGGTGCCCGACCGCGATGACCTGGCGCGTGTAGTCGCCGACGGCCCGCCTGCGGTGCAGGCGCTTGCGCATGCGGAAGCGGAAGCCCAGCGTGGCGGCCAGGGCCAGCGGCAGCATCGCCATCACGAAGCTGCGGGCGATCACGGTCTGCGTGGCGTAGGCCATGATGGCGACGGTGGCCATCAGCCCGACGCCGCCGTTGAAGACGGCCTTGAACTCCTCGGTGCCCTCGCCGTTGGCGCGCTGGCGGTAGGCGCCGCCCATCGCGAGCGCCAGGGGCCAGCCGGCGACCAGGCCGAACCCGAGCAGATACTCCACCCAGGGGACGAACGCCCCGCCCAGCAGCCGTGCGCCCAGCACGCAGACGCAGGCGAGCAGCGCGCACGTCGTGTCCCCGTACAGCAGCAGCCGCAGGTACGCCCGGGTCCAGATGCTGGACGCGCGGCGTGGCGCGGCTTTGAGGAGCACGACAGCGGACTCCCCGGTCCCCACCCTCATAACACCACCCTGTGAACTCCGTGCTCCCTGATAACGTGACGCATCAATCACCACATGGGTTGACAAAACCCCCTCATAAGGGCGGCGGCCCCCACTAAAGATTAAAGATCAGCCCCGACATGGGGAATGGCATCAAACGTCCACAATCGGACGTTTGATGGGGACGCCGAGGGGTTGACGGAACGCTCCATTTGGTGCAGCGGTCCACAAGAGAGATTTAGGAGGTTTACGGCGACATTTCGGCAAATGGTTGCTTAGTGAACCTTCTAGTCGTATTCGAGGTCGGGCAGCGCCGACGGCGGATCCGGGCTGCGCCAGACCACCACGACCCCGTCGTGCGCGGAGTCGGCCGCGAGCGTCAGCCGGTCGAGGTCGAAATCCGGCAAATAGCGCAGGCGGGCGAGAAACGTCGCATCGGTGGCGGAGCGGGGCACGACACAACCCTCGCCGTCGCGATCGAGGAGAACGAAAAGAACGTCCTCGCCGGACTCGGTGACGACACGAACCTCGACGACGTCCTCCCACGCGAGGGCCTCGACGCTCCCGTCCGCGTAGTGACGGGTGACGCCCTCTTCCGTGACATACACGTAAGAGTCCGGCATCGGATTGCCGTGCATGGCCGCGATTCTTGCGAGTTCCATGGCCGTCCCGCAAGGGTTCGCGCGCATTGGCGCATGGAGCGATTTCCTGGCGTCAGGCGCCGCCGCCCCAGGAGTGGCTCAGGTGCGCGGCCACCGCCGCCCTCGCCTCCTCGGCGGTGCCGCCGGCGATGGCGTCCAGCAGGGCTTGGTGCTCGCGGACGAGCACGTCCCGGTCCTCGTACACCTCACGCAGCCGGACCAACCCGAGCCGGGTCTCGGCCGCCAGCACGCCGTAGAGCCGCTCGAGCCGCGGGCTGCCGACGGCCTCGATCAGCGCCTCGTGCAGCGCCATGTGCTCGGCCACGCTCTCCGACCAGAGCGCCTCGGCGGGCAGCGCCGCCATGCGCCGCAGCGCGGCCTCCGCCGCGGGCACCCGCCGGCCGGCCACCGCCTGTGCCATCAGGTCCTCCAGCGGGCGGCGTACGTACATGAGGTCGTCGAGGTCCGCGAGCGTCACCTCGGGGACGTAGGCGCTGCGGTTGCGCTCCCGCCTGAGCAGCCCCTCGTGCACCAGGACGGCCAGCGCCTCGCGGACGGTCGGCCTCGCGACCCCGTAGGAGGCGGCGAGCTCCTGTTCGGGAAGCGGGGTGCCGGGCGCGATCGCACCCGAGAGCACCCTGCTGCGCAGGGCGTCGGCGAGCGCCCCCACGGTGGAGACGGGTTTGAGGGGCATCGTCACGCCTGCGACTCTAACGCCGTTCCCGCACGCCTGGGGCTCCCGCTTCCGCCGGCACGCGGACCTCGGGCCGCGCCGCCTTCTCGGGGATCGCCACCGCGGCCAGGCTGAACGCGAGCAGCACGAGCCCGGCGACCGACACCGGCGCGAGGCGCTCGCCGAGCACCACCACCCCGAGCAGCGCGGCCACGGCGGGCTCGGCCAGCGCGAGCGTGGCCGACGTGGCGACCGGCGTGGTACGCAGCCCCCGCCCGTACAGGAAGTAGGACAGCGCCGTCGTCCCCAGGCCCAGGTAGAGCACCGCGACCAGGCCCCGCGGCTCCCAGCCGACGCCGCCGTGGACGACGAGCACCGGCAGCATGATGAGCGCCGCGCCGCCGAACATGACGCCCATGACCGCGTTCGACTCGCCGCCGTCGCCGATGGCGCGGGCCGCCATGACCGCGTAGAAGGCGTAGAGCAGGCCGCCGAGCAGCGCGAACAGCACCCCGGACACCACCTGCCCAGAGGCCGATCCGCCCGCCGAGCCGACGCCGACGCCCCCGCCGACGATGAGCGCCGCGCAGCCGCAGATCGCCGCCGCCGTGGCCGTGGCCCAGCGGCGGCTCGGCCGCCGCCTGTGCAGCAGCCAGGACAGCAGCCCGGTGAAGACGGGCCCGCTGCCGATCGCCACCACGGTGCCGATCGCGACGCCCGTCCGCGCCACAGCGGCGAAGAAACAGAGCTGGTACGCCGCCACCGCCACGGCCCCGAGCAGCAGCCCCGGGCTCAGCACTCGCCGGATGCCGGACCCGGCCATCAGCGCCAGGGCCGCGCCGCCGATGACGAGCCGTGCGGCGGCGAGCGCGACGCTGTCGGCCGAGACGAGCAGGCCCGCGGTGCCCGCCGTCCCCCAGAGCACGGCGGCGGCGACCACGGCGAAAGGTCCGTTCCTCATGTCCTACATTGTCAGACAGTTAGACAATGAAGTCCAATAAATCATGGGACGAGGTCAGGCGATCTCCTCCAGCAGCCGGTCGATCGTGCGGTTCGCGGCCTCGGCGACCTCGCTCGCGTAGTCGTCGAGGACGGCGAGCGCGTCCCCGACGTCGGGCAGGGTCTTGCGCGGCAGGTCGAGCAGCGTCTCGCTCTCGGCGGTGATCGAGCCCTCGACGTGGAAGACGTCGCCGTGGCCGTCGGCGGCGGCGTCTTCCACGTCGCCGCCCACGGCGACGGAGACCTCGAAGCGCACCTCGCGGCCGTCGGGCAGCACGAAGGCGATGCCGACGCGGACGCCGGCCGGCGGGAAGAAGGTGGAGATGTGCTCGTGCCGGACGAAGGGGTGCCGTAAGTCGGCGAAGATCTCCACCGTCCGGCTCAGGGCCGCCAGGAGGCCGGCCGCGGCCAGACTCTCGCTGTCCACCAGAAAAGGGTAGATCAGCGGCCCCTTTCCCCGCGACCGACGGAGATCACCCGGACTGCACCCGTTGCCCGATGGGGTGGGTGGCCAGGAAGTCCGCCACCATCTGCTGGGACGCGGTCAGGCACCACGCCTCGGTCACGAGCTCGAACAGCTCGTCGGCGTCGATGCGGTCGAGATGCACGACCACCCACCCGAAGCGCCCCGCGGTGAACTGCACCTCGAACACCTCGGGCCGCTCGGCCACCAGCGCGAGCTGCTCCTCGACGGTGGCCTTGAGCCCCACGGTCTCGGTCTTCTCCCACAGGTAGCCGAAGCCCTTGTCGCGCACCTTGATGCCGATCCACTCGCCGCCGTGGTTCAACTTGACCCCGGGCAACTCGTCCAGCATCTGCAGGAACTCATCGACGCTCACACCCATGCCGCCTGTCTACCAGAGCCCGCCGACAACTTCCGTTGCCGGCGGGGGCGGCGCCGGCTCACTCGTAATATCGGACCTCGATGACATTGCCGTCGGGATCGGCGAAATAAATCGCCTCGGGCGCGATTCCGCGGGCGCCGAACGAGTTCGTTCCCGTGCCGGTGACCTCGACCTCGTTCTGTTTGAGCCGCACCTGGAGCGCGTCGAAATCCTCGCGATTGACGGCCAGGCAGAAGTGGTTGAGCGGGTGCCCCGCCGTGCCCCGCACCCCGGTGCCCTCGTCCACGCCTCTGGCGCTCTCGTACGGCATGAGGTCGAGGATCGTCTCGGACGCGACCCGGACGCTCGGGAATCCCGCCCTGCCTTCTCGGAACTCCTCGGCCCGGACCCCGGGCAATCCGACCACCCGCTCGTAGAAGCGCAGCGAGGCGGCCGGGTCGGCGACCCAGCAGACGAGATGGTCCAGGCGTGCCTCCATGAATGAACCTCCTTGCTCCCAATATCGTCTTCCTTATTCACCCTGTCCACCTGCGCGGCGTGAAAATGGCGGCTTAACGCGGCGTTCACGGGAATGACGAAGAAAATTGCCACGCGCGCCGCCCGATGAAGCAATTACCGGCGGCCATGAACACACGTCGATATGTCCTGACCAATATGGCCGCCTATTTACAGCCAGATGTGGCTTCCGAAAGTTTCGGTCGGGCGGCGACCCTCCCATGCCTGCCCGCTGACCTCAGTATGGACGAAGAAACTTTCACTGCCCAGTCCCGAATAAGGCGAGGCCAACCACACGCGCGCCGAAATATTTCAGACAATTATTGACACTTTTCGTACCGCTTCGCACACTGATCGTCGTCCCCCCGGAAGGAGAGCATGGTGATCATCTACTTGGGCCGATCCAGGCTCCGCGCGGCGGTCGTCGTGCTGGCGGCAGCGGCGACGTTCGCGGTCCCCGGAGCGGTGCCGGCGGCGAGCGCCGGCGTTTCCATCGCCGCGGCGGGGGTCGAGGACGAGGGCGCCGGCTGCCCGGTGCCCGGTCTCCCCGACGCGGGATCCCTGCCTGCCGTCTCCCGGCTTCCCGACCCGTTCACGAAGCTCGACGGCACCCGCATCACCACCAGGTCCGACTGGCGGTGCCGCCGGCAGGAGATCAGGAAGCTGGCGGAGAAGTTCGTCTACGGCGAGAAGCCGCCGAAACCGTCCGGCGTGACCGGCACGGTCACCAGCAGCGGCATCACGGTCAACGTCTCACACAACGGCAGGAGCGCCGCCTTCTCCGCGGGCGTGCAGCTCCCGACCAGCGGCGGCTCCGGCCCGTTCCCCGCCGTCGTCGTCCTCGGCGGCCTCGGCGCCGACACCGCCACCATCCGCGCGGCCGGCGCGGCCGTCATCAGCTACGACCCCCTCGCGGTCGGCAGGGAGGGCACGCCCCGCAGCAACAAGCAGGGCGCGTTCTACACCCTCTACGGCGCGACCAGCAGCACCGGCGTCCTGGCCGCCTGGGCCTGGGGCGTGAGCCGGATCATCGACGTCATCGAGCAGTCCGGCGGCTCGATCCTGCGGGCGGACGCGACCGGCGTCACGGGCTGCTCCCGCTACGGCAAGGGCGCCTTCGTGACCGGCGCGTTCGACCAGCGCATCGCGCTGACCATGCCGATCGAGTCCGGCAGCGGCGGCGTCGCGGCCCTCCGCGCGATCCCCGGCGAGAGCGGCGCCCAGCCGCTGAGCAGCGCCTACTCCGAGCAGCCGTGGCTCGGCGACGCCTTCGGCTCCTTCACCGGCAGCCCCGCCCGGCTCCCTGTCGACACGCACGAGATCGTCGGCATGATCGCGCCGCGCGGGCTGTTCATCATGGACAACCCGCACATCGACTGGCTGGCCGCCCGGTCCGCGAGCGTGGCCGCGCTGGGCGGCGCCGAGATCTACAAGGCGCTCGGCGCGGGCGGCAACCTCACGTACTGGTCCGACGTCCAGGACGGCACCCACTGCGCGACCCGGTCCGAATGGCGCACGCCGATGCAGCAGTACATCCAGAAGTTCCTGCTGAACACGGGCAGCTCCACGGGCACGATGCGGATCGCCGCGAGCAAGAGCGGCAACCTGGCCGAGTGGCGCGACTGGGCGACCCCGGCGCTCGGCGACTCCACCTCCGACACCTCGCCGCCGACGGCCCCGTCCGGCCTGGCCGCCTCGGCCACCACGTCCACGGGCACGACCCTGACCTGGACGGCCGCCACGGACGACACCGGCGTCACCGGCTACGACGTCCTGCGCGCGCCGGGCGCGAGCGGCGGCACGTTCGCGCAGGCCGGCACCTCGGCCACGACCTCGTTCAGCGACACCGGCCTGACGCCTGGCACCACCTACCGCTACCAGGTCAGGGCCAGGGACGCGGCGGGCAACACCTCCCCGGTCTCGAACACGGCACAGGTCACGACGCAGCCCGGCTCGTCCACCGGGGGCTGCACGGCCGTGCCGACCGTACAGACACAGTGGGCGACCGGCTACGTCATCCAGCCCCTCACCGTCACCAACACCGGCGCCTCGGCCATGACCGGCTGGACGGTCACCTTCACCCTGCCCGCCGGGCACACCCTGACCGGCTCGTGGAACGGCGCCGTCACCGTCTCCGGCCAGACCGTCACGGTACGGAACGTCGCCCACAACGGCGCCCTCGCCCCGGGGGCCGCCACCGCCACGTTCGGCTTCCAGGCCACCCGGCCGAACGGCGACACCGCCCATCCCTCCGGCTACACCTGCTCCTGACCCCCGCCTGCCCTGTCACCGGGAATGCCGGGGCGTCTCCCGGTGATAGAGCATGCATGACGACTATCGCTTTCATCGGCAGCGGACACATCGGCGGCACCGTCGCCCGGCTCGCCGTCGCGGCCGGTTACGACGTGGTGCTCAGCAATTCACGCGGCCCCGAGACGTTGCGTGACCTCGTCGGGGAGCTCGGCCCGAAGGCGCGGGCGGCCACGGCCGCGGCGGCCGGCGACCTGGTGGTGGTGAGCATCCCGCTGAAGGCGTACCGCGAGGTGCCGGTGGAGCCGCTCGCCGGCAAGACCGTCCTCGACACCAACAACTACTACCCGGAGCGCGACGGGCACTTCCCCGAGCTCGACGACGACTCGACCACGTCGAGCGAGCTGCTCCAGCGGCACCTGCCGGAGTCGCGGGTGGTCAAGGTCTTCAACAACATCTTCTTCCGGCACCTCGGGGCGCTGGCCCGGCCCGCCGGCGCCGCCGACCGCAGCGCCCTGGCGATCGCCGGCGACGACCCGGCGGCCAAGGAGGAGGCGGCCGCGTTCCTCGACGCGATCGGCTACGACGCCGTGGACGCGGGGGCCCTGGCGGAGGGCCGGCGGTTCCAGCCGGGCACCCCCGTCTACGGCGGCCCGTACGCGGGTGACGCCGCCAACTTCTGGGAGTCGCCGGGCGTGCCGGCCTCCGCCGAGACCATCCGATCCGGGCTGACCGCCGCCGGCCACTGAGGCGCCGGCAGCCCGTACGATGGCGCGATGACCACTCAGGTGATCGTTCTCAACGGCGGCTCCAGCTCGGGCAAGACCACGATCGGGCGGTCGCTGCAGGCGGTCCTGCCGGACCCGTGGCTGTTCTTCTCGGTCGACACCATGGTCGAGGCGCTGCCCCCCGCCCTGCGGGACTCCGACGCGGGCGTCTCTTTCGCCCCCGACGGCAGCGTGGTCGTCGGACCGGAGTTCAAGATCCTCGACGGCGCGTGGACGGCGGGCATCGCCGCGATGGCCCGCGCGGGGGCCCGGGTCGTCGTGGACGACGTGTTCATCGGCGGCCCGGACTCCCAGGAGCGGTGGCGGCAGGCCCTCGCCGGGCTCGGCGTGCTGTGGGTCGGCGTACGGTGCGACCCCGCGGTCGCCGCGGCCCGCGAGGCGGCGCGCGGCGACCGCCCCGCGGGCATGGCCGCGTCCCAGGCGACGACGGTCCACCAGGGCGTGTCGTACGACCTGGAGATCGACACCTCCCGGATGGACCCGCTGGACTGCGCCCGCGCCGTCGCCGCCCACCTCGCGTGACCTGGCAGGACCTGTTCAGAGCTGCTGGGTGAGGTTGATCAGGTTGCCGTCCGGGTCGGTGATGTGGGCGACCCGGTGGCCCCACGGCATGTCGTTGGCCGGGCCGCCCACCTTCCCGCCGGCCGGCTCCACCCGCGGCAGCAGCTCGTCGACGTCGGGGACGAACACCGCCACGATGACCCGGCCCGGCGGGACCTCGGCCCCCGGCCCGTAGGCGACCAGCCCCAGGCCGGCGCCGCCGATCCGGAGGTCCACGGAGAACGGCCCGTCGTCGCCCGGCACGCTCATGCGCTCCTCCGCACCGAACAGCTCGACGTAGAAGGACCTCGACCGCTCAAGGTCGGCGGTGCACAGGATGGGCTGGATGGCGTACGGGCTCGGCTGAGTACTCATGCCCTCTTAGACCGGCTACGACCCCGGAAATCATCGCTCAACGTTCGTAGAGGTTCCAGGCCGTCGGCGTCAGCTCGCAGTAGTACCAGTCTCCGGCGTGCCCTTCCGCCTCGGCCTTCCTGTCCTCGAAGTAGCCCTCCACGGCCAGGCAGAACTGCCTGCCGTACTCGCTGGGCGGGAAGGTGCTGATCAGCGTCGCCGCCTGGGCGGGGGCGGCAAGCAGGCCGGCGCCGGCGGCGACGACGGCCGCGACGACGGCGATGCGCGCTCTGAGTCTCACGGTTCGGCTCCCATCGATCAGATCCGGGGCGAGTCCTAAGCGGCTCGGCGGCCGCACCGCCGACGGTAGGGCCGGCGGCCGATCATTCCCTGGACCTGCCGAACCTGGGTCTGCCAGACCCACCGAAAAGCCGCGCCAGTGCGCTAGGGGGCCCGAAAATCAGGTGTGGTGAAAGCGCCCTCACGGGACGGCTGTGCTGCAAAATTCAACCATGGTCGACGAGCGGGCACCGGCCCGGGAGCTCGGGATGTTCCTCCGCTCCCGGCGCGAGAGGACCACCCCGCAGGACCTCGGGCTGGAGCCCGGCCCGAGGCGGAAGGTCGAGGGACTGCGGCGCGAGGAGGTCGCGGCCCTCGCCGGACTGAGCACCGACTACTACCAGCGCCTGGAACAGGGCAGGAACGTACGCCCCTCCGACACGGTGCTGAGCTCGATCGCCGACGTGCTCGGCCTGGACGAGGTCGAACGACGCCACCTGACGAGACTGGCGCAGCTGACCCGCGGGCCACGACCACCGGCCGGCCGCGCCGCGGACCGGGTGCCCAGGAACGCCAGGCTGCTGCTGACGGCGATCGACCTGCCGGCGTTCGTGGCCACCCGGCACCTCGACCTGCTCGCCTGGAACGACCTGGCCGCGGCGCTGCTCGGCGACCCCCGCAAGCTGCCGCCGGACCGGCGCAACGTGCTCCTCACGCTGTTCGACGAGGACTTCCAGCCGCAGTGCCCGTACTGGGAGGCCACGGCGCTCGACTACATCGGCATCCTGCGCGCCGCCGTCTCCGCCGACCCCGATCATCCCCGAGGGATCGCGGTCCTGGACGAGCTGAGCGTCAGCAGCCCCAGCTTCCGCCGGCTGTGGGCACGGCACGACGTCAGGGAAGGCGTCCACGGCGCCAAGACCTTCCGGCACCCACGCGTCGGCGACATCGCCGTCGAATGGGACGCCTACCCACTCCAACCTCCGCCCGGCCCCCTACTGGTCGTCTACACCCCCAAGGCCGGCCACGAGGACCGGCTACACCTCCTGAAAGCCGTCACAGACACCGGCGAGCCCCACGAACCGAGCCACCGCGCCGCCCTTCCGGAGGATCAGGTGCCACCGTTGCGACGAAGGTAGGGCCCGAAAGTCGAGCCGCTACATGGCAGACGCATTCCTGTCACGCTCAAAGCGTCCACGATGTTCCCGGCAGCGACTTCGCTCAGCTTTCCATCCTGAACCGCAGAGGCAAGAAGCCATACGGTGCCGTGGACCTCCAGGCCATGAGCCCGCCCCACCGCCACGGCTTCCCGATCGTCGGTGATGGCGATCCCCCCGTACAGTTCGGTCGCGGAGAACACACTGGCCTCCCCCAGATCGCGCTCCGAAGATCCGATGCGCTGCACCCACTTGGCGAAACACTTGATCTCTTCCAGAGAATCGAGCCTTGCCAGCCCAAGCCAGTCCGCGTCGAGCACGGCCTGCAGGAGCGGGTATGCCTCCACTCCCGCTCGTATCTCTTCCCGCACCACATGAGTGGTCAGGCACGCGGTGCCGACCAGAAGATCACGCAGCACGTCCAAGCGCTCCGCGCGAGCGAAATGAGAAAGGCACATGGCGTCGAACACCAAGAGAGGGTCCGGCTCAGCGCTGCTCACAGGTCGAGGTCCCCATCATCACGCGCCGGCAGATCGGCGGCCACGATCTGACCGCGCATGAGTTCGACCGCCCGAGATTCCGTTATGAGCGACCTCTTGTAGCACTCCATCACCGCATGCGCGAAGCGGGGAGGCACCCGAACCGTTTCCAGATCGGGTTGAGGCGCCCACCCCACCGCTTCCATCAGTTCCCCGCGTGTCGGGTTTCTCCGGCGTAGTTCTCTGGCGGCGCTCCTGTCGATGACTTCGGCTACGACGGCTTGTCGTACGGTCAATGACCAGGAGGTTCTGAAGCGCGCGGCCAAGACCACCAAATCCTCGCGCTTCGCCCTCTCACCCGAGGCAGCGACGCTGCGAACTGCTGATACCGGGAGAAGAAGCTCCGCGGCGAACGCATCGATGATCGATTCTCTTTCGCCACGAGAAACATGGATGCCTATGTCTGTGGAGTACTCGTCACCGACGACCAGATGCCCCAGCTCATGAGCGGCGGTCGCGCGCCGGCGGCCGGGATCGCCATGCCTGCTGACGACGGCCACGGCGAGATCGTCCTCGATCAGTGAGGCGCCATCGCCCGGTACCTCGACCACCGCGACCAGCTGCCCGAGCCGTTCACAGACACCCATGAGCGAATCGATGGGCTCATTGCCGTGACCGAGGCGCTCGCGTACCCAGGCGGCGGCACGCCTGGCGCTCAGCGCGTCGCGCACGTCCTCCGGGCAGCGTTCGATCCGAGGAGGATCAAACGCCCCCATCTCGACAAGCTGCCGGATGTCGGCCAACCACGTCGAGAGAGCCACTTCCAGCCGATGAGATGCGCGCGTCGCATCCGTCATGGTGTCGTCGGTCAGCTCTGCTCGGCGGGACACGACCGATGGCGGCGGATCAAGGAAATATCCCAAAGGCACCTGAAGAACCGCTGACAGCTTGGCGAGTTCGAGCGCGTCGACACGGCGAATGCCTCGCTCGATCTTCGCAATCATGGTCCGGTCGAGCTTCAGCGCCGACGCCAGCTCCTCCTGGGACATGTCGGCAGCCATACGGCACTCCCGCACCCGCTCACCGATGTCCAGCCACTCTCCCGGCTCCTTCATAGTGCGATAATCGCACGAGCGCCAGGAGCATGCGAGGCGGAAAGCCGAATCTTGACCATTGTCACGATGCCCGCCTTCCGTACCCTTGCCATGCCTAGTAGATCGGCCCCTTCGCCTGCGCGGCCACCTCCGGCGCCATGTTCTTTGCCGGCGTCTCACTCGCCCATCTTTGGTTTCGGCGCAGAAACTGTCTCACTCGGCTGATTCCATCTCCTCGACGAGGACGGGCGCGACCTGGAACGAAGACGAGAGGAAGTCTTTCGTGGCGAAGCTGATCAAGAGCCTGGTGGACGACATCGAGACCGATCTCGGGTCGTGCCTCGTGGCAGATCTGGCCGCCCTGCACGGACAGGACCAGGCTCCGTGGGATGGCGCCTGGTCGGCGACGGCGACCATTCCAGGGGCCGCCATCGGCCGTAACGGCCTGGTGCTGGAGACGGTGCGGCGTACTCCGGCGTACATCCGCTTCGAGCTGTGGACCGGCGAGCCTCCTCTGCCGGAACCGGTCTGGGAAGACTCGTGGACCGGGGAGATCTATCTGCGGTCAGGCAGGATCAAGCTCCAGGACTACTACGAGGAAGGCTACGAACAGCAGGTTTTCGACCTGGGTCAACCCGACTCCGTGTGGGCGGCTCGTGTGCAGCACAAGCGTCTGGACAACGACAGTGAGCCGGATTTCCCTCGCGACATGTACCAGGTGGACATCTACCGGCTTCAGTTCTGGCGGTGACGCAGGTAGCGCCATCCCAGCACCCCGTACCAGATCATGACCGGCAGGTGGAGTGCGTACCCGAGCTGTTCCAGCGCCGCCGTCGGCCCGGCGGTCCCGGTCGTCCACGGAAGCACGACCGCGGCGGCGCCCGAGAGCGCGGCGACCGCACCGGCGACGCGCAGCCCGGCCGGCAGCGGGACGCCGGCCGCCGCCGCGGCGGTGGCGGCGACCCACAGCAGCCCGGCCAGGTTGACCGTCCATTTGGCGGTGAGCAGCACCGCCCAGGCCGCGGTGGCGACCGCCGGGGCGATGGGGCGGGCGGCCAGCTGGGTCAGCGCCAGGTTCCCCGCGTCGTGAAGCAGGCCGGCCAGCCCGGCGGCGGCCAGCAGCCCGCCGGCCAGTGTCACCAGGTGCGGTCCGGGCGCCCGGGCGGAGCGAGCGGCCATCACGAGCCCGGCCGCGGTCAGTGCCAGCCAGCCCAGTACGTCGAAGGCCAGCTCGGTCAGATGCAGCCCTGGCTGCCGGCGCACCGCGGCCAGCGCGGCACCGGGGTCGGCCGAATTCAGGGTCAACCCCGATGGCACCACGATGGCCGCACCGGCGATCATGGCCACCAACGAGGTCAACAGCAGGACACCGGTGAGCCGGTTCCGAGGGTTCGCGTCGGTCATGGACGGTGACGGTAGGACCTTGCCGCAGGGACAAAGTCAACCTGCCACGGAGAGGAGCCAGGATGTGGCGGATCGGGCAGCTGGCGCGGATGGTCGGCGTATCCGAGCGAACCCTGCGCCATTACGACAAGATCGGACTGCTGCCGCCGGCCGCGGTGGACCAGTCCACCGGCTATCGCCGCTATGGTGTGGCCGAGTTGTCGCGGTTGGAACGCATCCGCGGCCTGCAGCGCCTCGGCCTGCCGTTACGCCAGATCGCTGACCTGCTGGACGCTCCCGAGGACCAGTTGCGACAGGCCCTGGCCGAGATCGTGACGGGCATCAGGCGTGACATCGCCGTCCTCGCCGCCGCCGCGGCTCACGCCGAGGACCGCCTGACCATGCCGATGTCGATCCTGCCCCAGGAAACCACGCTGGGCTCGCGCCGCCTGCGGGTCCGCCGGGTGCGCCTCGCCCACCCGTCCGAGCTCGCCGCGCTGTGCCCGGCGCCGCCGGCGACCTTGCTGACCTGGCTGCGCGGGGAGCCGACCGGCGGGTTCACGGCTGCGGTGAGCACCGATCGTCAGGACGGCGAGCAGCTCACCCTGCCCGCGCGCGCCGCCGTACGAGCCGTCGTTCCGCCCTCGGCGGACGTGGTCCGCGCCGGGCAGGACCTGTTCGGCTGGCTGCGCCGCCACCACCTGGCCATCACCGGCCCTACGGTGGAAGAGCACCTCGTCGACGCGGACGGCGCCCACGCCGTCGTGCTCGAGGTGTCCGTTCACTCCCGACGGCGCTCACCGTCCTGAGCGGCCTGGCCCGAACGCCTCCTCGACGGATCCGTGCTCAGTCGGCACCCGGGCGGACGATCATCAAGACGACGACGGCGGCCCAGAGCAGGTTGTAGATCCCGGCGAGCATGGACAGCCTGCGCAGGGACGCGGCGTCGCCCGGCTCGGCCAGCGCGGCCCGCTGCCGGGGGTAGATCTGCAGGGCGAGCAGACCGCCCGCGGCGGCGGTCAGGAGCATCGAGACATTGACCCAGATCTCGCCCATCCGCCCCTGGACCAGGGCCAGCACGACGCCGACGACCGGTACGACGATGCCGAAGAGGCTGTAGCCGCGGGTGATGCGGTGCATCGCCAGCGCCACTGCCCGATTGCGGTCCGGCTCGGCCTGGGACGACGCGGCCTCAGGTACGCCTCCGGCGGGAACTCCGGCCGCCAGGGGCACGTAACGGGGAAACAGGCTGGCCGCGACGGCCGAACCCCCGACGAACACGATGCCCGCCAGTACGTGCACCGACAACAAAAGTGCTTCCACAAGCTCTCCTCCCCAACCTTCAGGCAGCCTGAAGCATAGCTCATCCTTCAGTCCCCTTGAAGGTTGGGAAGGCAGCCTCCGGCCGGACCTGGATGCGAATCCGGGGGCCGGCCGCGATCCGGCCCGGGAATCAGGCGGGATCGCCGCCGGAGAAGGCGGCGCGGACGGCGTCGGCGATCTGCCGCTGGATCGGGTCCGCGTCCGGGCCGAACAGCCGCTCGTCGACGCCGCTCACCGCCTCCTTAGCCGCCTTGAGCAGCCGCGCGCCCTCCGGCGTCACCTCGATCGCGGACGCCGAGCCGGCCCGGGCGGTATTGTCGCGCACCAGTCCGGCCCCGGCCAGCGTCTTGACGGCCGCGTGAACGCTCTGAACCGTGGTCCCGGACATGCGCGCCAGATCGCTGAACGAGACGCCCGGCACACCGGCGATGTGTCCGAGCAGCCCCAGCCTGCTCACCGTGAGGTCGAGCGGGGAGAGGGCGGCATTGAGCTCGGTCTCGATCCGGCGGGCCAGCGTGAGCAGGATGATGGAAGGGCTGGTCACGGGCGCGTCGGGACGGTCGTCGGTCACCAGCCCAGTTTCCCGTACGCCCGCCCCACCCCGCGAGCTCCGCGGGAAGGCCGACAAGCCCTCAAGGACTACAGGTCGTTGGAGAGGTTGATCCGGATCTCCGTGTTGCGGTATCCAGCGCGCAGGAACGCGGCCGCCATCGGCGCGTTGCCCACGTCCGTGGTGGCGGTGACCCGCGCCTCTCCGTTCGCCACGTGGATGCGGGTGATCTCGGCGAGTAGCTCGTCCACGTATCCGCGCCCCCGGAACTCCGGGACCACCCCGAGATACCCCACGTTCACGCTGTACGGCGTCGCCGAGGGGATCGCCATGCCCGCCACCTCGCCCTCGTGCGTACAGGCGATCCGCCACCACTCCCGCTTGCCCGGAGCACCGAGATAGAAGTCCATCTCCGCTCGCGCGGTCGCATCCACCCCCTTGGTCGCAAGGCTCGCCCGGGTCTGGGCGTCCAGGCTGCCCTCTGCGATCCTCGCGAACACCGCCAGGAACTCCTCATCGGACGCCTCGGCGAACCGCAGCGCCCCGGCTGCCGTAGGTGATCCGTCAGTGGGCGCCCATTCGAACTGCAGTCGCTCCACCTCCAGGGTGAGGCCGGCCGCGCGTGCTGCCGCCCGCCGCCATTCCACGGCCGATGAGGTGGCCGGATCGTCACGCCAGCCGCCGGCCGCCTTGATCGCGTACTGGACCGGCCGCGGGAAACCGGCCAGCGCGGCCCTGATCAGTTCGGCGGCGACGGCGGCGCGGTCACCAACGGCGGGATCCACATCGAGGCAGTCGAGCGCGACAGGGTGCGCGCTGTCCTTCGGCCCCCACCACAGCGCCCGCCCCACGACGCGGTCGCCGTCCTCGGCGATCCATGTCCACTCCGGCCGGTACATGTTCTCCGCCAGTTCTGTGAGGTAACGGTCGGCGGGGATCCAGCCCACGGGCTCGGTCACGACCCACGCGGTCACACGGTCCACTTCGGCGGGGACGATCGCACGGTAGGAGATCACCCGACGAGATTAGCGAACCTTTGTCCCATAAGATCATTGAATGCCCGATTCCAGCAGCGGTCACCACGGGCTCATCCCGGTACGCAGGTAGTAGGTGACGACGTTCAGGACGCGTTCCCGCTCGCGGTCGCCGTTGTCCTCGCGGAGATGGGTCTCTCCGGCGGCCTCGACGGTCTCTTGGGCGACCTCGGCGAGGTCGGCGCCGGGCCGCAGCGCGTAGATCAGCGCCTGCACGGCCCGTTCCTTCAGCAACAGGCGGCCGTGCTCGGTGTCGTGCCCCGGCATCGCGCCGGGAACGGCGCGGGCTTCGGCGCGGTACCGGTCGCGCAGGCGGAAGAGGCGGTTGCGGGTCTCCTGGGCCGTCTCGCCGCGGTCGCCGGCCGCGATGAACCGCATCGCCTCCTCGATCGGCGGGCCCTCCAGGCCGGTGGTGGCGACGGCCAGTTCGGCGGCCACGAGGATGATCTCCGGCAGCTTGGCGGGGGTCGGGTCGGCGGCGATCGCCCCGATGCGCGGATCGCGTTCGGCGACGGCCCGCATGTCCGCGTCCAGCAGGTCCGCGGGCGTCACGGGGCGGGGCGGCAGCGGGTGCAACTGGACGCACAGGTGTTCCCGCCGCAGCCAGGAGCCGTCCACGCGCGCGCCGGACAGTTCCTCCCCGACGGCCAGCGCCGCGCCGAACCAGTGCCGCCGCCACTGCTCCTCCGACACCGGGAGCCCGGCCAGCCAGTCACGGCCGGACGCGGGGGCGATGCCGGCCAGGTCGGCGGGCTCGAAGGTGGCGACCAGCTCGCCCCGGGCCACGTACGTGACGCTCACCACGCCGTTCACGGTCCACCCCACGCTGTAGGCCTCGCCGTCGGCCGCCAGGTCGCGCAGCGTCCGCAGGCTCCTGCCCCGCGCGTTGAAGAGCTCCATGACGACCGTCCACGCTCCGTGCCAGGCGGCCAGCATGATGCCGTCGGCGTCGTCGGCGAGGTCATCGTAGGCTTCGCCTTCGGCGTCCTCCCAGGTGGCGGGGTGGGCGGTGGCCGGGTCGCCGCCGAAAGCACGCACCAGGCCGGCGAACGCCTCGTCGGACGCGCCGGTTCTGATCCAGGTCAGGCACCCGTGATCGGGGAACAGGTGCTGTGCGCGTTCGTAGGCGGTGAGGGAAACGTCCATGATGCTTCCAGTTCGGGGAGATGAGGAGGGGGCGCGAGACGCGCCCCCTCCGGTGAGTATCCCCGCCTCTCCGGGAGATCACCGAGGTGCGGCCAGGAGGCGGGAGCCGGTGACCGCCAGGCCGATCCCTTGCAGGACGGCGCCCGCGACCTCGAACCACTCGCTGCCGGCCACCAGCCCGGTCACGTGGAGCGGAGGCCAGGCGAGGACCGCGGCGGCCGCCCAGAGCGGGACCCTGCGGCTGCGGAGGAGGGCCAGGCCGAGCAGCAGCGTCCCGACCAGGTTGCCCAGCACGAAGAGGAGGAACACCCACAGGATGGACACGTCGCTCTGGCTGTTGTCGATGACGATCGCGTAGTCCTGGACGGGGCCGCCGTGCTCGGCCATGGCGACGTCGGTGATCCCGCTGAGGGCGATCCCGAAATAGCAGATGTACCCACCGGCCGTCAGTACCGCGCCGACGAATCCGAGTTTCGGACTCCGGTCTGCCACGAGCCGTTTGACGCCGAGAACCGCCGGGACCATGAGCATGCTGGCCAGCATCGCGGCGACGGCGCCGAGGCGGTACAGGCCGGGGTGGGCCGCGGCCAGGGCGAGCGCCTCCGCACCGCTGCCGTCGCTCCCCCCGGCGCGGGTGGCCCACGCGTAGGCGCCGTTGGCGACGACGAATCCCCAGGGCGCGGCGAACAGCGCCACGGCGAGCGGAACACTACGGGTGGGCGACGGACCGGCCGGTACAGTTTCCATGATTCTCCTCAGGAGGGTCAGCGGGGTCAGACCTGGCGCAGAGCCGGCGCGACCAGCGCGACGCCGCAGAGGGTGAGTACGACGCCGGCCACGGCCGCGATCACCGCCTCGGCGGGAACCCCGTCGAAGAAGAACGCGGGCACGGCGGTCAGCCCCGACAGCAGCCTGGTGACGATCACGGCGACCACGCCGGCCCGGCTGCCGCGCCAGGCCGGCACGATGCCGGCCAAGGTGACCAGCCCGAGGACGGCTCCCGCGGCGGCCACCGCGAACGGAGGGTGCTCGCCGTCGCCGAACGGCAGCGTGACCACGTCGATGAGACCGAGCAGGCCGCACAGGATCAGCCCGGCGACGAGGAGACGGGAACGCTTCATGGGATCCTCCCTGGGGATGAAGCGGGAACAGGTGCCGATTCGGAGTCTCGGCCGCTCGCCCGCTTCCCGGATCCGGGCAGGCACGGGACCTGTCTCCGTACTGGCACGTATTCACCGGGCGATCCCGGAGCCCTAGCGTTCAAGGTGTGACCATCAACCGTCTGTCCGCGTTCGCCCTGGCGGCCCTGACGACCGTGCTCGCGGGCGCCGGGGTGGTGCTGGCGACGATCGGCGGCGACGGCGGCGCCACGGCGAGGTTCGCGACCGGCGCGGCGCTGGCGCTCCCCTCGGTGGTGCTCGGGACGCTGGTCGCCGTCCGGCGTCCGGGCAGCGTGGTCGGCCCGCTGCTCATGCTGGTCGGCGCGACCGCGGTGGGGGTCACGGTCGACGACCTGTACGCCTCGGCCGTCGCCCGGCGGCCCGACCTGCCGGTTCCCGAGCTGTACGTGGGACTGTCGCAGGGCGACTGGATGTTCCTGTACGTGCCGGCGGCGCTGCTCATGCTGATGTTCCCCGACGGGCGGCTGCCGGGACGGCGGTGGCGGTGGGCGGTCGCCGGGCTGCTGGTCGTACCGACGCTCTTCATGGTGATCTGCGCGTTCGACCCCGATCCCTACCGGCCGCCGTTCGAGGCGGTGCCGCACCCCTTCCGGCTCCCTGAGCCCTACCTGCCGGTGCTGCGGACGGCGACCGTGGCGCTGTTGCCGGTCTTCCTCGGACTGCTGATCGCCTCCGCGGCGGCGGTGGTGCTGCGCTACCGGAGGGCGACCGAGGAGGTGGCGCGGGCGCAGCTCAAGTGGCTCGCGCTCGGTGCCGCCTGTCTCCCGCTGACGCTGCTGCTCTGCTGGGCGGGCTACCTGTTCTTCGGCGGGCCCGAGCCGGCGCTCATCGGCCTGGCGGCGACGGCCCTGACCATCCCGGTGGCGACCACGATCGCCGTACTGCGGCACGACCTCTACGACATCGACCGCGCCATCAGCGCCGCCGTCACCTACGGCCTGGTGACCGCGCTCCTGCTCGGCTTCTACACGGCCGCCTCGTTCCTGGTGGGCCTCGGCACCGGCCGGAGCTCGCCCGTGGCCGCGGCCGCCGGCACCGCCGTCTGCGCGGCCGCGCTGTCCCCGCTGCGCGTCCGGCTCCAGCACTGGGTGGATCGCCGGTTCTACCCGGCCCGGCAAGCCGTGCTGACCGCCGTCGAAGAACTGCATGACCGTACGCACGCGGGCCAGGCCCAGCCCGAGGAACTGGAGGCGACACTGCGCACCGCGCTGCGCGACCCGGCGCTGCGGGTCGGCTATCGGCTGCCCGGCACGTCCGGACTCGTCGACGCGACCGGCGCCCCGGTGGACCCCGGCGACGCCTTCGTCGCCCGCGTACGGCTCGGCGGCCACGACATCGGCGCCATCGTACGCGGTGGAGCGGGCACCCGGGAGTTGCTGCGGGAGGCGGCCGCCGCGGGCGCGCTGCTCATCGAGGTGGTCCGGCTGCGCATCGAGGTGAGCCGGGCGCTCGACGAGGCCGAGGCCAGCCGCACGCGGCTGCTGCACACCGGGTACGAGGAGCGGCGGCGGCTCGAACGCGACCTGCACGACGGGGCGCAGCAGCGCCTGGTCTCCCTCGGCATGGCGATCCGGCTGGCGCAACGGCATCTCGGCGACGGCACCGTGGACGTCGACGGCCTGTTCGACCAGTGGGTGGCGGAGCTGGCCTCCGCGGTCACCGAGTTGCGGCAGATCGCGCACGGCCTGCGGCCCAGCAGCCTCGACGACGGGCTCGGCAACGCGCTGTTCATGCTGGCCGGCAAGGTGCCGGTCCCCGTGACGCTCGACGTGGCGTCCGACGTGGCGGCCGACGACCCGCCCGATGACGTGGCGATGACCGCCTACTACGTCGCGAGCGAGGCGATGACCAACGCGGTCAAGCACGCCGGACCCGCCGCGATCGGCGTCCGCGTCACCCGTGCCGACGACCGGGTCACCGTACGGGTCAGTGACGACGGGCCGGGAGGAGCCGAGATCCGCCCGGGGACGGGTCTGGCGGGCCTCGTCGACAGGGTGCAGGCGGCCGGCGGCACGTTACGGCTGTCCAGCCCGGCCGGCGGCGGAACCCTGGTCGAGGCGGTGCTGCCGTGCGCATCGTGATCGGCGAGGACTCCGCCCTGTTCCGGGAGGGGCTGGCCCGCCTGCTTGCGGACGCCGGGCACGAGGTCGTGGCCAAGGCCCAGGACGCCCCGGGGCTGATCGCCGCCGTCACGTCCGCGAATCCCGAACTGGCGATCATCGACATCCGGATGCCGCCCGACCTCACCGACGACGGTGCCCGGGCGGCCCGGCAGATCCGCGACACCCACCCGGAGCTCGGCATCGTCCTGCTCTCCCAGCACGTCGAGACCCGGCACTCCGTCGACCTGGTGTCCCGCGGGAGGTTCGGCTACATGCTCAAGGACCGGGTCTTCGACGTCGACGACTTCTTCGACGCGCTGCAGCGGGTGGCCGCAGGCGGCTCCGCCCTCGATCCCGAGGTCGTCGCGCGCCTCATCGGCGGCCGCCGGGCCGACGACCCTCTGGCGTCGCTGAGCGCACGGGAGCGTGAGGTGCTGGCCCTGATGGCGGAGGGCCGTACGAACGTCGGCATCGCCCGGCGCCTCTGGCTGGCCGACCGGACGGTGGAGACCCATGTCAGCTCAATCCTCGCCAAGCTCGGCCTGGCCAACTCGGAGGAGGACCACCGCCGCGTCCTGGCCGTCCTCCTCTACCTCAACCGCCCCTGAACGCGTACTATCGTGACTCCTATGGAAAACCGCCCCTCGCCCAGGGACCCCCAGCTGTCACACCTCCGCGCCTCGGACAGCAACAGGGAGCAGATCGCCGCCGTGCTCGGCGAAGCCATGAGCACCGGCCAGCTGAGCCACGAGGAGTACTCCGAACGCCTGGACAAGGTCTACCAGGCCAAAACCATGGGAGAGCTCCAGCTCCTCACCCATGACCTCCAGACCGACCAGCGCCACCCGGTGACCGCGAACGTCGTCTCCAACCTGCCGGCCACGGAGTCCGCGCCCGAGAACGTCATCGCCGTCTTCGGCGGCAGCGAGCGCAAGGGCCGCTGGCGCGTCCGCCGCCAGACCACGGGGTTCGCCCTCTTCGGTGGCATGCGGTTCGACCTGACCGATGCCGAGTTCGAGGCGAGGGAGGTCGAAATCAAGATCACCGCGATCTTCGGCGGGGCCGAGATCATCGTGCCCGAGGGGATGGAGGTGCGCAGCGAGGGCGTCGGGATCTTCGGCGGCTTCGACGTACACGGCAGCGCGGACGTCGATCCGTCGGCGCCGGTGCTCGTGGTGAAGGGCCTGGCACTGTTCGGCGGGGTGAGCGGCAAGCCACGCCACCGGCACAAGCGCTGATCAGCCTGCACGCCAGAGGGCGGCGTGGGAGACATCGAAGGCGTCCTCCTCCTCCGAAATCACCGAGCCCACGGCGTACACCTGGCTCGTGCCGGGCCGCCGGGCCAGCGAGCTGACCTTCGCCGCGTACCCGGCCGGCGCGGGCACCCGGTGGCGCGTCCAGCGCCCGTCGGACAGATGCCAGAGCAGGTCGCCGCGGCCGAGCACCCACAGGCCGCCCCTGCCGTCGGGCTCCGCCTGGCCGAACCTGGTCATCCGCCCCGCAGGACGCCCCGAGCTCGACCCCAGCGGGCCCCAGTGGCAGGTCCACGACCTCCCGTTCCAGTGCAGAGCCACCGGGCGGCCCCTTTCCAGCGGCTCGCCCTCATCGTCGTACTCGTGCTCCATCAACCACGAGACTCCGCCCACGACCCACACGTCATCAGGGCCGATCACGGCGACATCCCGAAGGGTGCTGCCCGCCACGTCGTGGTCCGGCGTCTCGAGTACGGGCACCCCCATCAGACGCCAACCCGCCTGCTCCCAGCGCATCGCCACCGGCTGCCCGCTGTGCTCCCCCGTCACCGCCCAGACCTGATCGTCCTCCGAGCCGAGCGCGCCCGCCTGAGCTGGCAGCTGATGGTGGCGCCATTCCCGCCCCGTCCACAGCAGCCCCACCTGCCCGTTCACCGCCCACGTACGGTTCGCCCCAAGGGATCGCGCGGCGGTATAGGCCCACCCGATCGCGTCGGCCGCCGGCTTCACCAGCGCCTCCGAACGCCACCGGCCGCCCTCGTACGTGCCGATGAAACCGATCGTGTCCGCCCCCTTCCTGTCACTGGACTGCCCGAACACCCAGGCTTGATCCGCCGAGGCGGCGGCGAGCGCGACGACCGACTGCCCACCACGCTGGGGAAGGGAAGGAACCTCGAACGTCTGCCACGCGCCGCCGTCCCAACGACGCACCCCTCCGCTCCGGCCTTCCAACGCGCCTCCGCGCTCCCTTTCCTCCCAGAACGTGGTCCAGAGCGCGCCGTCCGCGCCCGCGGCGAGCAGGCCCATGGATCCGCGGTCGCGATCGACCCAGAGCGTGCGCCACGCCGTCGCGACATCGGACGCACGCAGGTCGTCACGCCCCTCCGGCGGCAGCGCACACCTCGCCGGCCGGGCCGGCAACGGCTGAAGCTCCGCAGCACCGACCGGCCGCGGCGAGATCACGTCCCCGGAGGCGCGACCAGGCGAGGACGTACGCCCGGCAGGGACCGTATCGGGACCGACCGCGCAACCAGCGACGGCCACCATCAGCACGGCCAGCACCCGACTCGCCGTTCTCATGCCGGGAGTCTCGCACGCCGAAGCATTTGCCGACCACGTGCACCGCTTCAGGCGCGAGACGGAAGCCATGGGGGCCCTCTGCCGTGATCTCGGTATGCATGACCAAGCACGCCCCATCAGCCGAAGTCACCGAGACTTGCTCTCCTCCAGATAGATCCGCACACGCCGACCGTCAGTGTTGTTGATGACGGTTCTTCCAGCGAGCGATCGCTTCAGGGTGAACTTCACCGGATGCCGGTAGCCAACCATGTTGGTGTACACGGGCTCCTCCCAGGGCCATTGCCGGGGGCAGTCCTTCTCCGCCAAGATCCCGATGACCACTTGTGAGGAGGCTTCGTCCAATTCGGTGTCCGTCACTCTCTCACAGAGCGTCGGAGATCCCTCGGGGGCGCCAAATATCAAATCGACCGTCAAACCCCTCGCTGGGCCGCTTTGGTGACGCTCAGCTCAGTGGCCTCGTACCGACAGTCGTACATCAACTGAATATCTTCCTGTACAAAACCACGCTGGCTGAGCAAGTCCAAGCTCAGGCCTCGCCGGAGGTCAGGCGGACGGCAGACCACGCCCGTGCCACCGGTGCCGCAGTTTTCACAGCGTTTCTGGCAGGAGAAACAGCGAATGGGTGTGATCTGGACGCACCACTGTGAAGTGCCGGCGATCGAGCGTGGCCACCTCCGAGATGTTGAGCCGTTCGGCGATCGCTATCACGGAAGCGTCGACCGCGCCCAGAGGCAGGCTGGAATAGGCCGCGACCAAACTGCTCATACGCAGAAGATCCTGGCCCGTGAGGTCAACCAGGGTCAGCCCTGCACCGAAGGTCCGCAGGAAGGCAGCCTCGGCCGCACTTCCCTGCCGCCTCTCAACCAGTTGACACACCTCGGTGACCACGGTGGACGGGACGAGCAACGGACCCGGATGTGTACGCAGAAGGCGTGCACACACCTCGTGGTGCCTGTCTTTGCCGTTGAGCGCCGCGACCAGCGGACCCGTGTCAAGGACGATCACAAGGGATGATTGTCCTCCGCCCGCAAGATCTCCTCGGCGCGTTCCGCGAAATCCGGCTCCGCCTCCAGCATTCCGATGAACGGCAGATCGCGCACCGTCTGCTGCTCATCGAGCTGATCCTGAACCAGACGGAGCAAAGGCGCGATCTTCTCCTCGGGCAACCGGTCGACCAGGTGATGAAGTTCCTCGCGCATCACGCTCATACCATCAAGCTTACGAGACATGAGCGTCCCAAGCCCGGGACACCCTTGTCCTGGTCGGACAGGGGCGTCCCGCCGAGCTAAGGCCTCGCCGGAAGTCCGGCCGACCGGGCAGGCCACACCCGTGCCGCCGATCCCGCAGCACCCGTTGCCTTGCGGCCGAGCTCAGCCGAGAGGTCTTGGCGGACGTCTCTGGAGGACCCCGGGGGCGTACGTCCTCGAATCTTCTTTCAGCAGGCCCCGAGGGCAAACTGCCAAGAACCGGCTACACCTGGACGTACGCGCCGCACCCGTCCCGCACAGCGACGGGCGAAGGCCGCCCTCGAAGCGGAGTGCGAGCGCCTCTTCGGTTTCGGCGTCACCCGGTTGCGCCCCGACGAGCCGGCGCTTCCTACCAACGCGGGCTACATCGTGATTGCCGATCCGGAGGGAAACGACTCCTGCTTGGGCTGAACGACGGGGAACTTCACACCGGTGAGGTCTTCGGAGACGGCCCACAGCCGCTGCTGGACGGCCACCTCGTACGACTCCGGGCTGGAGGTGACCAGCCGGGGGTGGCCCATGACCTCGAAGCGTCCGCCGGGACCGTAGTACTGACCGCCGAGTACGGCGGCGTCGGTGGCGGCGCGCAGGGTCGGCAACGCGCCCATCGCCGGCGTCTGGGTGATCAGCGGCGCGAGCCAGGTGAGCGGGAGCCGGAGGGCCGCAGGGGTGTTGCGGGCGAGCTCGGTGCTGGACATGCCGGGGTGCGCGGCCACCGCGACGGTGGTGCCGTGCGTGGCGAGCCGGCGCTGCAGCTCGTACGTGAACATCAGGTTGGCCAGCTTGGACTGGCCATAGGCGGCGGCCCGGCTGTAGGACCGCTCCCACTGCAGGTCGTCGAAGTGGATCGCGGCCCGGATGCGGTGGCCGGTGCTGCTGACCGTCACCACGCGCGAGCCGGGCACCGGCAGCATCAGGTCCAGCAGCAGCCCGGTGAGCGCGAAGTGTCCGAGGTGGTTGGTGCCGAACTGCATCTCGAAGCCGTCCCGGGTGGTCTGCTTCGGGGTGTACATCACGCCGGCGTTGTTGATCAGCAGGTCGATACGGTCGAGCCGGGACCGCAGCGCCGCCGCGGCGGTACGGACGGAGTCGAGCGAGGTCAGGTCCAGCGCCTGCACGATCACGTCGCCAGTCATGCGGGCCGCGGCCTGCTCGCCCCTCTCGACGTCGCGCACGGCGAGGACCACGGACGCCCCGCGCTCGGCGAGCGCCTTGGCGGTCTCGTATCCCAGCCCGGTGTTGGCTCCGGTCACCACGGCCACCCGCCCGCGCTGGTCCGGAATGTTCGCCGTCGTCCACTTCTCGCCCATGCCGGGCTCCCATCTAACGTACCGGAGGTATCTTCTCTCCGCCACGCTAAAGTACCTTCGGTACGCTGTCAACGTACCGTAGGTACTTAAGTTAGGCTGGCGATCGTGAGCTTCCAGCGGGCGCGGACCGAAGAGCAGCGGGAGATCCGCCGGCGGGCGATCCTCGACACGGCGTCGGCAATGCTCCACGAGATGCCCGTGGCCGCAGTCACCCTGAACGAGCTCAGCCGCCGGGTAGGCCTGGCCAAGCCGAACGTGCTGCGCTACTTCGAGTCCCGCGAGGCGGTGCTGCTGGAACTGCTGGACCGCTTCCTGCAGGAGTGGCTGACGGAACTGTCGGGCGAGCTGGCCGCCGGCATCGACGAAAATCTGCCCATGGCAGAGCGAGCTTCAGCGGTGGCAGAGATCCTCAGCCGCTCGCTCTCCAGCCGGACGGTGCTGTGCGACCTCTTCGGCGCACAGGGCGGCGTCCTGGAACACAACGTCTCCGTCGAGGTCGTAGCACGTTACAAGCGCGCCTCCCTGGACCGTCTGACAACCATGACCGCCCTGATCCAGAACTACCTGCCGGAGCTGGGCGAGAACGCAACACTGTTCAGCCTGCAAACCATGGTCATGGCCGGCGCGCTGTCGGCGTACAGCACACCCCCACCCAGCCTCCAGGCGGCCTACCGGGCCGAGCCCGACCTCGCCCGCTTCCACTTGGAGCTGAAGGAATCCTTGAAGCTGGCCCTGACCGCAACCCTCCTGGGCGTGCTACCCCGCCGCTGACCTGCCTTGCAAGTGGTAGGAGCCTGAGACAGGCCTCCTGTTTGCAAGGGACTTCCAAATGTCCACCGCCGTCTACAGTTGCTGGACGTGCCTGCTCAGCGGCTTCCGAGGCTTGATCAGCCTCCGGGTGCGTACAGCGGTGTCCACGGTCGTCGCCAGCACCGGTGTCAGCAAGATCGGCTGGTCCGATCGCCGGCTTCCCTATGTCTCCTCACACCTGCTTGGGCTGCGCAGCCGCAGCGTCTCCTCAGTCCACCCCGGGATCAAGACACGCGAGATACGGACGCTCCTGCTCAAGCCACTCGAAGCTCAACCTGGCCCCCGTGGTGAGCTCCACCGTCGCCAGTGCTGCCGCTTTCCAACTCTTGCCCCTTCTCCACCTGAAGTGTGGCGCCATGACCGTCAGCTCTGGCCAACGCGCCAGATTCGCCCGGTGCACCCACTCCTCCGGATACATGGCATCGACCATGAGCAACATCTCTCCGTCGGCGGCGAAGCCGATGCGGTTGTTGGCGTTCACGTTCCAGTAGACGCTGTAAGCGCGGGCGCCGACGCTGAGACGCTGCAGCGCCGGGGGGTGTACTCCGTGGAACCCATTGTACTCGAACAACTCGGTCACCGAACCGGACTGGCCCACCAGCACAGCCCAGGCACCCTCGTCGGAGTAGTCGTCCTCAAAGCGGGACACCTCCTGGACCTCGTGACTTGCGCCGCCACTCACCCGTTCACCAATCTCGGCAAGTGTGAGCGGCTTTCCGTCGTCAGGAACGACAACGGTCCAGCAAATGCCCGTTTCCAGCCAGTTATCCTTGAGTAAGCGCTGGTAGTAGCGATACACATCAGAACCCGCAGGCCGCCCATTGCTCATGTCATGTAACTCCGTCACTTCAGGTACATGGAGTACAAGATCTTCGCAGATGGGTAAGACAAGATCAGTTGCCAGATCGCGAGAGCCCAGGGCTACCAACGATCATCGTTCAAGTGCGCCGACGAAGATCCGCAGCCGGTTCGCGTGAGGGCTGGCAGATCCTCGCCGGCCTGACTGACAGCCTCGGTGGTCGACGGCCCCGGTGATTCGTCTTCGTCGAAGGCGTCGTACGTCCCGAAAGGCGCAACGGGCTGCGGTACTTGGCGAGTATCGCATCACCCCACCTGTGGCCGGATGCTCGGGCTCGCTGCCCCAGGCAGAACTCAGCCGCCTACTCTTCGACCTCGTTAGCCTGTGCGTGTTGACCCTTCAACCGGGAGAGGCCATTGCGATCAGACATCAGCCTGGATGAAATGGCTACTGAGCTCTCCCGGCTTGCTGATCTCTCGACGGCTGTTCCTTTGCCGGAATCCGAGGTTGTGGCCCTTGAGGAAGTGATCGGCGCGCCGCTTCCTGACGAGTTCCGGTCGTTCCTGTTGCGTTTCGGCCGGGGAGTTTCGCCCGGCCACATGCTCGACCTACGTTGGATTGTGGAAGAGACCCAATGGGAGCGTGAGTTTTTTCAGGAGGAACCCGAGGTCGCCGCCTACCCCTGGGAGCCCTTTCCGGCGACTCGGGATGATATGCGGCAACTGCGGCGCCTCGCCGCCGACGGGGCAGATCCCACCCTGTGGATGGACAAGCCCTCGCCTGGAACCATGTTCCTGTGCAGCCACGGGTGCTCGTGGATCAGCATGCTCGCCATGAACGGTGAGTACGCCGGCACCGTCTGGCTCACCGAGATGGGCGAGGCGAAGGACATGTACTGGTGGCCATCGGCTCCCTGGAGGGACGTCCAGCCGTCGGGCCGTCTGCATGGAGGCTGGAGCGAACCGGTGCCGTTCCTGGACTGGTACATGCGCTGGACACGGCAGATCGTCAGCCGACATCGGCGCTCGGGGCAGCCCGACTTGCCTTGACGGCAGAGACGTTCAGCCTGCCCCAAGCAGACGAACTCTCGCTCCTTGATCCATGGTCGCGCGGCGCGGCTGGTCTGACCTCCGCGAGGCCTGGAATTGCTCAGGGACCATGGGCCTGTGCAGAACCCCCGATCAGGTGCGCCGCTTCTCTTCGGTGACAGCGTGGCGGACGGCGCGGGTGTCCGTGAGATCCGGCAGCACGATATCCGCGCCCGCCGCCTGTAGTTCTGCGACGCTGTGGGTTCCGGTCGCGACCGCGACGATCCCGGCGCCGGCTGCGTGGGCGGTGGCGATGTCACGGAGAGTGTCGCCGACGATGACAGTGTCGGCGCCGCTGTGCCGGTGGCCGAGATGCTGCTGGGTGCGCTTGAAGGCGTGTGCGGGCAAGTCGGTACGTTCGAAGGCGTCGCCTCCATACGCGCCGAGACGGAAGTCGATGTGGCGGTCGAGTCCGAACACCTCCAACTTCAATACCGCGAGCGAATACAGGTTGCCGGTCAGTACTGACTGACGCACTCCTGGGACGGCCCCCACAGCCGTCAGTGCATCGGCCGCACCGGGCAGCGCACGCCCGTGAGCGACCAGGTCGCCCGCACGGTCCAGATGTTCTGCGATCAGCAGATCCGTGAAGGCGTCCAGCAGGTCAGCGTCGGGATCCAGGCCGTGAGCCCTCAGCGCATCAGTAACGGCGGCCAGTTCGGTGCGGCCGTCGAACTGCCAAGGTTGCTCCAGCGTCAGGCCTGTCGCCTTACGGAACGCTTCGGCATAGGCCTGGCGTGCGACGGTGCCGGCGTCGATCAGTGTGTGATCGATGTCCCAGAGCACCAGAAGGGGAGTCGGCGTGTCAGCTTGCATGGAAACCTCCATGGTTGTCGCGCGCCCACACGATCAGTCCTAAGACCATGAACACGGCACCGACCGCCGAGACCGCAGCCCATCCGCCGAACTGATAGGCCGCCGTGCCCGCAGTGGTGCCGGCCACGCCCCCAAGGGTGTAGGTGGTCATGTAGACGGAAGCGATCCGTGAACGTGCCACGTTCACAAGGCCATAGATCGCGGTCATGTTCAGCAGGTGCGCACCTTGTACCGCCATGTCCATCGCCAGGAGCCCGACGACGAGCCACACCAGGCCCTGGGTGCCGATCGCTGTCACTCCGAACGAGGCCACACCCACGATGAGGAGAATGCCGGTCAACCGGCGTTGCCATCCCCTGTCCACAGCACGACCGGCCGCCCGGGCCGCGATCGCACCGGCGACGCCGACCAGCGCGAACAGGCCGATCTCAGCTTCGCCGTACTGATACGAAGGCCCTGACAGCAGGAACGCCACGGTCGCCCAGAACACACCGAACGCGCCGAAGGTACAGGCACCGATCAGCGAGCGTCTCCTGAGCAGCGGCTCACTCACTGCCAGCTTGACAGTCGCCCGGAACTGCGCGGCGTAGCCGATGGCTATCTCCGCGGGGGCTGACGGCAGGCTGCATACCAGCACGCCGGAGAGCAGGAGTGTCACCACCGCGGCGCCCAGGAAGAGCGCACGCCAGCCGATCGCCTCGGCGGTCAAGCCGGCGATCGTCCGGGAGAGCAGAATGCCCACCAGGCCACCGCTGAGCATCGTCCCGATGACGCGGCCGCGCTCGTGCTCACCGGCGAGGGTGGCGGCGTAGGGGATGAGGATGTTCACCACACTCGCACCGGCCAGGCCGATCACTGCCCCTGCGGCCAGTAGTACGCCTACGGTGGGTGCCGTGCTGGTCACGACGAGCGCCACGACTTCGACGAGCAGGAGCAGGCAGACCAGCGGGCGTCGACGGACGATGTCACCGAGCGGCACGACAAGGACCAGCCCCAGCGCATAGCCCAGTTGCCCGACCGCAGGCAGGTACCCGATCTCGGAGGCCAGGGAGTACGACCGTGCCATGTCAGGCAGAAGCGGCTGACAGTAATAGAGGTTGGCTATGGTCACCCCGTAGCTCACCGCCAGCAGCCATACCTGATGGCCTGGAACGTGGACCGCCTGCCCCGTCCACGATGGCCGCCTCTCGTCGGTGGTCATTGCAGCGACGCTACGAGAACATTGGGCTTAAATTAAGATCCACCAGCATGTCGAATTCTTGGCCCACTTCCGGCGTCGATCTGCATCTGGAACTCGACCCGGCAACTGGCCGCCGCGCCGCTCTCGAGCAGGCGTTACGGGCCGCGATCCAAACTGGACGGCTGGCACCCCATGCCCGGCTGCCTGCCAGCCGCAATCTCGCCGCCGAACTCGGGCTGTCCCGCGGAACCGTCAGGGCCGCATACGACCAGCTCATCGCCGAGGGATACCTGACCGCCCGCCAGGGATCGGGCACAGCGGTGGCCAGGCTCCCACAGCGCCACACGGACAGCACAGCCGGTCGGCATGACCTGGCATCGCCTGGCCTCCGGCACGATCTCCGCCCAGGCCACCCAGATGTCTCTGCCTTCCCCACGACGGCCTGGTTGCGGTCCACCCGCCGGGCACTGGGCTCCGCCACAGCCGACGTGTACACCTATGACGACCCGCGCGGCCGGATCGAACTACGCACCGCGCTGGCCGAATACCTCGGACGCACCCGTGGCGTCCTCGCTCACCCAGACCTCATCATGATCACGAACGGCTACGTCCAGGCCCTGGCGCTGCTCAGCCGCGTACTCAGCGAGACCGGCACGGCTACCCTCGCGACGGAGGATCCGGGAGTCCCCTTCCACCGGGAGGTGATCCGTCGCAACGGCTCGGCGATCGTCCCGCTTGCCGTGGATGAGCGGGGCGCCCGCACCGACCTGCTCGGCACCCCCGGTTTCCCGCCGGTCGACGCCGTGGAGGTGACCCCGGCCCATCAGCATCCGACGGGGCACACCCTCGACCCACAACGCCGCCGGACCCTCATCGGCTGGGCACGCTCCAGCGGCGCCCTGATCATCGAGAATGATTACGACGGCGAGTTCCGCTACGACCGCCAACCCATCGGCGCGATCCAAGGCACAGCGCCCGACCATGTCGCCTACGTCGGAACCGTCTCCAAGACCCTCAGTCCCGCCCTGCGCCTGGGCTGGATCGTGCTACCGCATCACCTCTTGGAGCCGCTGATCGAAACCAAGCGCCACAGTGATCGCCACACTGAGACCATCGGCCAACTGGCGCTGGCGGACTTCATCGCCTGCCATGCTTATGACCGGCACGTGCGCGCAGGCCGGTTGCGCTACCAACGCCGGCGCGACCTGCTGCTGGCCCGCCTCCACGCTCAGCCGGGACGCCTGCCGACCGGTTTCTCCGTCCACGGAATCGCCGCCGGCCTCCACGTCCTGATCAGCTTGCCGGCTGGAGGGCCGACCGAGCAGCAGGTACTCCACACCGCAGCAGCCCACGAAGTGGGCGTGGGGCACTTGGGCGATCGCTGGCATGCCCCCGGAGACCATCCGCAGGGCATCATCGTGGGCTATGGAACGCCGAGCGAGCGCACCTACCCGGCCGCAGTCGACGCCCTCGCCCACGTCCTGCGGATCACGCATCGCGCATAGACCCCGCGAAGACGCCTTGTTCACTCACCAGCGGGAGCAATGCCCACCGGACAGGAAACCCCAGTGCCGCCGATTCCGCAGTACCCATTGGGCACTTTGTGCAGGTACTGCTGGTCTAGAGGCTCCTAATCTCGCCGCGACGATCTCCATGTGAGGCTGTGGATACGCTGCGGCAGCCCGAACTTTCGCTTTCAGGCGGACCAATCGCCCTGCTCGGGTAGCGGAGACCGTGGTCAGAGTGTGGTGGACGGTAGCCGAAGTGAGCCCGTGTGCAGGGACGTTGCTGTCAGGGCTGCTGTCACCGCGCTTGCGGGATCACGACCTTCGTCCGCTACTGTCGCGCGAGTCGATCTACCGGCAAGCGGAAGAACGGAGAGGCTGTCGTGACGCAGGCACCTCATGCGGAGACGCGCCTTCCTGCAAAGGCACTCCGCATCGGGGCGGTTCTGGCCGCCTCCGGGCCGGTCATCCTGAAGACCTCCAGGGTCAGCGCGGCAGAGCTGAACATCGGGATCTGCTGGGGAGCTGACCCTGTCGCACCCGTCCTCATGACGACGAGCCCGTGGTGGCAGCTGCTGTCGTGGGGCGAACTCCTGCTGCCGGTGGTCCTGGCCGGTCTCCTGGTGTGCGCCCCGCGCCGGACCACGCTCCTCGGAAGCGCGGCGGTCTGCGCCGTCCTCGCGTTCAGGCTGTTCGTGATCTCCCTCCCGTCCGATGCCCGCCCCCTCACCGACCGGGCCCTTCCCGTCGATGAGCCCTGGCTGTCGATCGTCTGCTACACCGTGGCCATCGTCACGCTGCTCGTGGCGGCACGTTCGCCCCTGCCTCTGGCGCGGAAGGGAATTGCGCTCTGGGCGGCGGCCATCGTGGCGGCTGCGTGGACAGTCGGCCGGCTCTTTCTGCCGATCGGTGAGTCCACCTCCTTCGGCTGGTTCGCCTACACCCCGTCGGTGGAACTGCTGTGGAAACGACCCGGGGCGTGGTCCTGCAAGGCCGACGTGGACGGTGTGCTGATCGTGCTCATCGCCTTGGCCGCGGTGGCCGGCGGCGTCATGGCAGGCCGGACGCGGCACCGGGTCGCATGGGGGATGGGTGCGCTCCTCCTCCTCGCCGCGGTCGAGGGGTTCGTGACGGTTCTCATCGTCGCGGGTGCCGAATACCTCGCGTACGCCACCAAGATGATCCGATGGCACCTCCTGGCCGCAGCAGCGCTCGTCATCGCGACCACTTTCCGGGATCGACCACCAGCAACCGAGCTTGATGAGCCCCACCCGCTATAGACGTAGACCGGGGAACGGTGGAGACCCCTTCATTACGAGCCAAGCGGAAGCTCCTGATCCATAGACGGCGCTGCCGGGTGGCAGTGTGGCGCAGTACGGGACGACCAGCCTGCGTGAGGCGGCGTTGCTGTACTTCCGTGCTGTACAGCAGACGACAGCACCCGCATATCCAGTGGCAAGCCGACCCGGAGAGCAGGGCCGCCAGGCCCGAGCACCGGAAGCGGCGCGGCAGCCAAACTGCGTGCTCGGACATCCATCATGACCAGGCCTAACAAGCAAGGAAGAACATCGAAGCGCCTACCCCGGGCGTCAACGATCCATTGACATTTCCGACGATCACCCAGAGTGATCGATGCAGGTTAAGTGCGCTCACCCCATGCCATCATCCAGCTTCTAGCTTCCGATAAGTGAAGATGATCTTTATCTAGCTCCTCGAGTACGGTTAATACTTTTAGCAACAGCACAACCAACCTCGAAGGGGTATCAATGCCCAACCGTCAGACAGGCCATCGATTCGCCCAGGAATGCATCTTCAACCCCTCGGGGCATGGCACTCCGATCCCCGCAATTGCTGTCGTCATAGTGATACTGGTGTTCACCGTCATCCCTGTAGACGGCGAGAGACTCGCCGCCATCGCCACGCTCCTCGGGGCCTTGGGGGCGATGTTTCCGGTCGACGCTGAGGCCCGTCGATAACGGACGACCTCTCTCGTTCGTCCTCGGTCTCCGAACTGGTGGATGACCATATTGCCGCCCACATCCATTCCGTCCGAACGTCACCCGGCTCGAACGAGCTGCCCAGCCGCCTTCGTCGCCGCTGATCCAGGTAGGCCTTCTCACCCGAAGAGGATCCTACCTGGAACTTTACGAACCGCCGTTCTGCCGCTTGCCGACTTCTAAGGCCTAGAGCCTCAGCGATTCGCGCGAATGATATCCCGCGCTTCCGCGCCTTGCTCAGCAGATCGCCTTCAGCGAAATCCAGGGTTTGCCTTATCCCAGCGACCAATGTCAGGGCGTTCAAAACATCCTCGTCAGACACTCTCACGCCATAAGGAGGATTGGCCACATACTCAACCACAATGGCCGCCTTGGACGTAAACCCTCGACGGGACTTGCGAATTCCTTCAAGATGGCGCTTTAGTGTCACATCAATAGCCTCATAGAACATATAGGCTAAGGACCTTTTTGTAGGCTCTTCGCCCACTTCTCCACCAATCGCTCATACGGCTACGTAAGCTAACTTTACCTCCGAAGCGTCTATAGGCTCGGCCCATAGAGCAGCAATGCAAGTACCCGTCCCACGTACAGGTGGACCCATCAGTGGGACCACAGGGGCGCGTGGGCGGTGCTGGTCGCGACCGGCGCTGGAGCCGCAGCGCGGCCAGCGACCGCCCTACGCACGACAGGTCGCCGTAGGCGGGCTGCCCTTGAACCTGTAAGGAAGGTTGTCGCCGAAGACGGCTCTGGCCCGTGATCGACACCGGGCGTGCCGGGCGACCATGGGCCAGGATCTAGCTATCTCCGCAGGTCTACGCCTCGCCGGACGTCAGGCCCACCGGGCAGGCGACACCCGTGCCTACGAGCGTGTATCTATGTGACCCATGCGACGAGCTGCGATCTACTGCCGGATCAGCCAGGACCGCGCGGGCGCTGGATTGGGCGTCGCCCGCCAGGAAGCCGACTGCCGAGCACTGATCGAACGCCGAGGCTGGCACGTGACCGACGTGTACTGCGACAACGACGTCAGCGCGTACTCGGGAAGCCCGCGTCCCGCCTGGCAACGACTTCTCGACGACATCGGGGCCGGAACCATCGACGCGATCGTGTGCTGGCACGTAGACAGACTTACCCGTTCTCCACGCGAGCTGGAAGACGTCATAGATCTGGCCGACCGACGTGGCATCGAGCTCGCCATCGCCACCGGGGAGATTGACCTCGCCACACCGACCGGACGACTGATCGCACCCATGCTCGGAGCCGCCGCCCGTCACGAAGCAGAGCACAAGGCCGAACGGCAGAAGCGCCAACGACGACAGAACGCCGAAGCAGGCAAGGTCTCCGGGGGCGGGATGCGCCCCTACGGCTACGCCGAGAACCGCATCCCGGTCATCGAGGAAGAGGCCGAAATCATCCGGGAAGCCGCCCGGCGCGTGTTGGCCGGCGAATCACTGGCCAGCGTGTGCAAGGACTTCGAGCAGCGTGATGTGAAGACCCCCACCGGACGCCATTGGATCCCGACGACGTTGCGCCGGCTGCTGGCCGCAGCCCGGATCAGCGGACGACGAGAGCACACCCCACGAAGCAGCTACGGAACCACTCGCCCTCTGGTGGGCGAGATCGTCGCCGACACCGTTTGGCCCGCGATCATCAGCCCAGCCGACTCCGACCGACTGCGCGCACTGCTCAGCGACCCAGCCCGCAACTACCGCCGCCAGGCCGCTACCGGACGTACGTATCTCCTGTCTGGCATCCTGCGCTGCGGCAGGTGCGGACATCGCATGAACGGCCGCCCACGACAATGCGTCCCGCGCTACGTGTGCCCGAACGTGCCCGGAAGCGGCTCGTGCGGCGGCGTCGCCACCAACGCCATCCGCACCGCGACCACGTACGGGACATGCTCCTCACCGCCCTCGACTCTCCCGCCCTCGCCGAACGCATCCGCCAGGACTCCGGAGACGACGACAACCTCGCCGACGCCGTACGAGCCGACGAAGAACTCCTCGAAGA
Organism: Nonomuraea sp. LP-02; assembly: GCF_036289125.1. NCBI lineage: Bacteria > Bacillati > Actinomycetota > Actinomycetes > Streptosporangiales > Streptosporangiaceae > Nonomuraea > Nonomuraea sp. LP-02. Next base: position 6,013,734 of record NZ_JAXCLK010000001.1, read on the forward strand.
ACTCGCCGAAGCCTGGGCCGCCCGCGAGATCAGCCGCAAGGAATGGATGGCCGCACGTACACCCATCGATCTACGGCTGGAGAGAAACCGTGCCCAGCTCACCAGCCTGTCCCGAACCTCGCCGCTCATCCCCTTCATCGGCACGGCCCAGCCAGTTGGGAGACCATGAACGTCTCTCAGCAACGTGCGATCGTCTCTGCCGTCATCCGCACCATCACCGTCGCACAGGCCAACCTTCGCAAGAAGTGGGATCCGGATCGCTTCACTTTCGAGTGGATCGCCTAAGCAGCTTGGCGCGGGCGTTCTGACGCGATCCCAACGAGCCGGAACACCGACGCCACCCGCTCCAGCACCGCCAGATCCTCAACAACCGGCGGAAGCCCCTGCGTCGCCCGAGATGCCGCAACCCGCGCCCGCATCTCGTCATTCACTCATCCGACCAGTGAGCGACCGTCCGCCGCCATAACCCACCACGCGGTACCGCTCGTCTGGGTCCCCCTCTCGCCGCATACGCCGCCTCCTCTCACGCTCCTCCCTTCGTCCGACCAGACAAGAGTGCGACAAGCAGGCCCTCCAAGGCACCGCACAGCAGGACACCCACCAGACGCCCCGGATCAGAGCGGACGTCCCGAAGCGTCCCTAAGCAGCAAGCGCTCCCACGGAGCTGGTGACAGACGACAAGAGCAGCAGTACTCCGGCGTCTGAGGAGACGTAGATCGAAAGCAACTTCTCTTCTCGCTATCAAGGGCAGCCCGCCTGCGGCGGCCTGCCGCGCGTCAGGCGGTCGCTGGCCGCGCTGCGGCTCTCTGGCCGGTCGCGGCCCGCGCCGCCCGCGCAAAGTGCCGAGAGCGCAACTGACGAAGGCAACATGACTGGCTGTTTCAGCGGTTGACTGCTGCGACCGAAGACGTGCACTCTAGTGAAGAGGTGAAGGGGCCATTACCCGGCAATACCTAATTGCCAACAGACGGAGGCATGTATGGGGCATTATCCGGAATTTTTTATCCCACCTAATGGGCAGCCATCGGATCCAGCCTCAACCCTTACCGGGATGCTCGTTCTGGCAAACACGCCGACTAGCGAACAACGGAAAGAGCTCACGCGTATTGCACAGGAAGGGCTATTAACTGCCCTACTTGCTTCGATCAATCTGGACGATCAACTAATCGCCGAGATTGCGCTGGCGTCTTTTCGGCACCCCTTAGGTTTTGACAAGATCGTGCTTGCTTCAAGGTACCCGGAGGCACAAGTTAGGCTACACCTCTGGAGGCATGCAAACGTGACGAACGTCGAACATATACATGATCACCGCTATGCGTTTTCCTCGGTTGTCCTAGTTGGGTCAATGCAAGCCAAGATTTACGCTCCACATGATAGCGGTCCCTCCTTCTCAGAGTTCATCGAAACCAGCGAGCCAGGAAGCGGCACATGGAAAATGTCGCCCAATGGAACCACAACAATTGCTTGCACCAAAAGCATCTATCTTGTCTCCGGGCAGGCGTACTCGATGACACCAGAGTCGCTACATCAAGTCATCCCTCCCTCCGAGTTTTCCGCCACGCTATTGCTGGAAAATCGACACCTGCGAAAATCTACACGAGTATTAGCGCCATTAGGCGAGATGCCCAACCGGATGCCTCAGCATGTTGCCATGAACGAATTCGAAGTCCGGCGCGCGCTCTGCGAACTCATCAACGCGATCAAATGAGTTGCAAATTTATTGTTAGGAGATTACGTGGCGGTCATAGATCAAATTCTGCCATTAGTCGGCGTTGGCATTGGAGCGGTTACCTCTTACCTAGTTACCGCAATGCACGATCGTACACGGTTTCGCCGAGAGCTCATAACGCGCTGGGACGCGCGTCGCATAGAAACATATGCTGAATACCTTAGCGACGTTAAGCATATGAGCACAATAGCGAGACGTCTTGCCGTAAATCGAGGCTGGGGTGAGGGCTGGCTTCCCGAAATAGATCAAGGCGAGGGTTTGATGCTCTGGGCAGAAGCGGAGACTCGGCGCTCTCGTTCCTCGGAGGCGATCGCTCTACTTGGCCAGGACCACACCATCGAAGCCGCTCGCCGTTTGAATCGCGCAGTGTGGCGAATGGAGCAGCAAGCTCTTAATGCACCTGCGGACGGCGAGGAAGAATGGTGGAAGAGCGTTGAGGATTTTGCGAATACCATAGGCGAATTTCACGAATCGGCACGGCGCGAACTGGGAGTACAAGGCAAATATTTGCCACCTGCACTGGATCCATCCTGGCTTTAGCAGGGCGCTTATCAAGTGAGCCCTTTTCATCCTGGGTACCGGCCCTCTTCGATGAGCTGCAGGACGAGGATGGCTTGCACGAGTGCGGTCGCTCGATGCGGCAGCAGCGCAGCTTGGTCACCACTTCCAGCTCTTCAAGGTCGCGACGGCGCGTTCGCCGATAGCGCGGATGCTGGCGTGGGCGCGGTTGACCTCTCGCTGGCTGCGAGACAGCCAAGGCCGATGGCGATGCCGCTTGAACGGTGTCCGGATCGTGCCGCCCGCACCTTGATGACCCTTGTCTGCGAAGGTCTTGATGCCGACGTCGGTCAACGCGTTGATCAGACCGACCGTCCGAGCCGCGGCCACGTCGTGCACCGCTCCCGGTAGCGCCGTCGAGGCCCACACCAGCCGGTCCACCGGATCGGCCAACAGTTGCACGTGTTCACCCCATGCTGCTTGTGCTTGCCGCTGTAGTACAGCCGCTCGTCGGCCAGACGGTCAACGGGGATGAGGGTGCCGTCCAAGATGAGCGAAGTGGCGAGGTCGGGGCGGTAGCAGTCGGGGTTTGCTTCGGCCAGCTCCCCGCGGATGGTGACGGCTTCCCGAAGTCGCCGGCAGTGCCTCGGCTGGACGGCCCAATTGAGCGGTCAACATCCCCACCGCGATGTGAGAGGGCTGTTGCAGAGACCTTGCCATCGGCATTCTGCTAGCTCTCCCAAAAGCTGCTATCAGGTAGTAAGCCCCAGGTGATTAATGGTGCGAAAGCAGATTTGAGAATGCTAGCTGTTGGTGTGATCTGGCCCAGATGTGCCGCCACCACGACTCGCCCAGCTCCAGCGGCTAGATCAGCTAGTTGGATGGAAGGATGTTCGCTGGATTTTCCAGTTGCGAAATATGCAACACGGGCCTTAGGGGCAATCCCGACGAGACTCGGATGTGTCACCCAGAGAGCCCGTAGCATTAGCATAACGAAGTCGGGCGTGAGTAGCGAGTGCTCATCATGTAGCAGCCTGAAGTCTCCGCTGGTTTGATACCAGTACCGAATGTTGTCGGGAATCAGAGCAGCAAGCGGATCCAGATGCGGTACGGAGGAGGTTCTATGCGTTGTATCGTATACCAGTCGCTCAGCATAAGGGCGTGTCTCAAGTAGCAGGATCAAGATTTCTTCAACCGACCGGCGATGGCAAATCCATCGGGCTTGATCTAGGCGCCGATAAAATGACTGAACATCCTCCTTGACGCCTTGTCGTTGCACTGCACGCGCAAGACCTACAAAGGCGACAATTAGTGGTTCCCAGGCATCTTTTAGAGCTCGCGGCCCGTCCCGGAAAAATGTACGTGCCATGCGCCGGGCGGAGCCATTCCGATATAGGTCAATATCATGATCATAGGCCCATTCTTCAATAAGCAGATCGATCATTTTTGATACTGCCACGAAGCGCTTCTCTGCAACTACAATATTGGTACGATCGGCCAATGGTCCACCCGACTCGAAGAGTTCTACTAACTCTCGCGCGGCACGCTCTTTGCTGAAGTGGGAAAACTTCAATTCGCGTGCCTGCGTGATACGCAGACGCCTTCGTAGATCCTCTACTAATGGGGCGGCCATATCATCGTCGATCTTCAGTGCTGCATGAGCAATCACTGACTGCCGATCCGTCAAGTTCTCGCCGGTAGTGCCCGACTCGTCCGCAGCTACCCAAGGAAACTGTTGATCGTCCTTCGTGGGATCCTGCTGCGCTATTGGCCAACTATCAATATCCCAGTCGTGATATTGTCCGCTAAGCGCATTGTCTTCATCTATGGGCATAGGTGAATTTTATCATGGGTAAGTATCATGCGCGTGCTCGAAGGCGATCCACGGTTAGACGCTGTAGGCGTGTCCTGTTGCACGTCGTTCTAGCCTGTGTTCCTGTCGCTTCACGGCTGCTATCGAATGACGAACTGAGTGACACGAAAACGGAATGCCGTAGAACTGTGCGGGCGTCCGTGGATAGTCGGGCGATGACCACGTTCGCGCACTGTTGACCTGCTTGACCAATGGACATAACAGTAGGGCCACGCGTTTCTACTGACCTTAAAAGTGTGGCGTCGCAGATAGCTGACGGGTAGTGATCCCTGAGGTACGCCGTCGTCATGCGATACGCGCAGGGTGGCTGGCTGACCGCCGAGCGTCGGGCCTTTCGTGAACGGTTGCGCCTTGAGGCGGCCGGGCGATTCGTGGCCGGACAGGACAACGCGGTCATCGTCCGTGATCTGCGGGTGGCTCAGATCCGGCAATCGGAGGAACCGCCAGAGACCAGCTACGTTCAGCCGGGTCTACTGGAATGCCAGCACGCCGAAGCGCTGCGGCGACTCGGTGATCTCATACCAGCTCAGACCTACGCAGAGGAAGCGCTCAGGCACGCTGACACCTGCCACCTACGCGGCCAGACACACAGGCTCGCCACCCTCGCCCTGATCTTGGCCGAGCGTCGCGAACTGGACCAGGCCGTCGCCACCGCCCAAACCGTGTTGGAGCGCGCACACGGCATGGAGTCCCAGCGCATCGCCGAAAGGGTCGCCACAGTGGCCGACGCGCTGCGCCCTTTCGACGCCCATGTGGCCCGCGGGTTTCTGGCACGGGTACGCCAACAGGCACGCGGTGCCCTTGTAGCGTGGGACTCAGATCGGACAACCACGCTGGGAGTACGCCGCATGCGCTGGCAGATCAACTCCGAAGAGCCGCTCTACACCGACCCGTGGCTCGACATCCGGGTCGCGGATGTCGAGCTGCCCGACGGCAGGCATCTGGACCACCGGTTGATCCGCACCGCGCCCGGAGCCGGAGCCGTGGTCACCGACGAACGGCGCCGGGTGCTACTGATTTGGCGGCACCGCTTCATCACCGACTCCTGGGGATGGGAGATCCCCATCGGGAAGATCGAAGACGGAGAGGAACCGGCAGGCGCCGCAGCACGCGAAGTCGAAGAAGAGACCGGCTGGCGCCCCGGCCTGCTACGCCCATTGGTGAAAGTCCAGCCGACCAACGGCATCTCCGACTCCGTTCACCACATCTTCCACGCCGACAACGCCACCTACATCGGCCCGCCTACCGAGGGCTGGGAGGCCGAACGCGTCGAGTGGGCGCCGCTGAGCGACGTCCCCCGACTGGTCGGCAAAGGCGAACTCGTGAGCGGCACCAGCATGGCCGCGCTGCTCTACGCCCTCACCGAGATATAGGGGCCGGCCGAAGTCCGAACAGAGCAGACACGGCAGGCGATCAGCCGATCATGGCCAGACAGCAGGACGGCTCACGCCCGTGAGTCGAGCGCGAGCCGTACAGCGGGACCTGCGGAAACTACTCTTCGGTCGGGACCAGACCCGTCTGGCAGGCGGCCCACTCGGATGGGTCACCTAGCTTGACGTTGGTACCGCCGATGCCGCAATGCCCGTTTGGCACCTTAAAGAGGTATTGCTGGTGGTAGAGCTTAACTCTCCGCAACAATTAATGCGAGGAGAGTTACATGACCAATGTCCCAGTCGTCTCTTACGCTCGCATTTCCGCTGACATCAGGCGGGATGAGCACGGGGTGCAGGATCAGCACCGCCTCAACCGGGAGACGGCGGAACGGCACGGGTGGACGGTCGTCCACGAGTACACGGACAACGACAAGTCAGCCGCCAAGGCCGATGTCGTACGTGACGACTTCGAGGCCATGCTGCGGGTTCTTCGGGCCGGCGAACTCCCCGACGGTACGGCGGTACAAGGCGTCGTGATCGTCGCCGAAGACCGTCTCGCCCGGCGTCCCGGCGACTACGAACGCTTCGTAGAGGCGATCACCTACCAGGACGGCCGCGTGTTCGCCGACGCTCGCGGCACGAAAGACCTGTACAGCGAGGACACCGAGAGCATGGGCCTCTTCGGTGCGGTGATCTCCAAGATGGAGGTCCGCAAGATGCAGCGCCGCATGCGCCGCTCGCACCGCACGCGCGCCGAGCAAGGTCTCCCGGTCGGCGGTACGCGTCCCTTCGGCTGGAAGCCTGACCGTCTCACCCTTGACCCCGAGGAGGCACCTCTCGTACGGCAAGCGGTGCTGGACCTCATCGCAGGGCGCTCGTTCCACTCCATTACGAACCAGTGGCGTCGGGAGGGCGCGAAGACCTCGCTGGGCAACGAGTGGACAACCCCCTCGCTCAAGCTCAACGTGCAGAACCCCCGCATCTGCGGCTGGCAGGAGATCAACGGCGAACTCGTCCGCGACCCCGCGGGCAACCCCGTGGTCGGCCAGTGGGAGCCGATCGTGACGCCAGAGCAGTGGATGGCCGTCAAGAACATCTTCGATGCCCGCAGAGGCCACTACATCCACCGTGACGGGCGTATCGGCCACATCCTCACACCGGACTTCCGCGAGCCGAACTACCTGCTCACCGGCTTCCTCCGTTGCGGTCGCGCCAAGCCGGACGGTTCCCTTTGCAACACCTCTCTGCGCGTCACCCATAGCAAGGACTGTTCCAGCACATCTACCTCTGTCCAGGCAAGACCGTCGGCGGCTGCGGCGGAGTTGGACGGCGCGGCGACATGTCGGTCTCTTTATCTCGGAAGCGGTACTTGCCAAGCTGGAGCAGGTCAAACTCGCCGCGTCCACTACTCCCGCCGAGTGGCCGGGTCAGGCAGAGTACGAGAGCGCGAAGACCCACCTGGAGGAGCTGCGCGTGCAGTGGACGGCGGGCAACATCACGAACGAGCTGTTCTTCTCGACGGCTCCGGAGCTTGAGAAGCGGATCGCCCGACTTCGCACCGAGGCGCAAGGCTTCACCGCTGCCACGCAGCGCCGCCAAGCCCGTTCCAACACCGACATCACCGAGATCCGCCGACGCTGGTACCTGCCGGAGGAGGAAGACGGTCTGCCCCTCACCATCAAACGGTCCTACATCCGTGAAGCCCTCCTGGCCGTGATCATCTACCCCTCCGGCAAGGGACGCAGGAAGTTCAACCCCGACCTGCTGGAGCCGATCTGGCGAGAAGGCTGAGCCCAAGACGTCCAGGACGTCTGAGAAGGCTGTCTCCCTTACCTACGGGCGACAGCCTTCTTACTTTGCCTTCGGAAACACCGGTGACAACCGGACTTCTACGGACCCAGCCGGACGTCCACGGTACGTACCGGACGTCTGCGCTCGCGTCGCCGCCGGAACTCCGACCTGCGTAAACACGTTCTCCGAGTGGTACAACGTACTCACACCAAGAGCCACCGTCCCTCTACAGCACGACCACAGCGAACATCTCGGCGAATCACCTCAAGGCGCATAGACGATTCCGGGCAAGCACATCCACGACCACTGATGACCCGTCGGATTTCCCGGCCCGACGGCAGGTGTCCACACAGAGCGCGCCATTCACCTTCTCGCCGCACTCCATTCCTGTTCTCTCGCTGCTGGTACCACCGCCAAGGGCTGTCTTCGGGCTGCCTTGGCGCTGGCATCTGGTCGTGCTCGTCAGGCACGGCGGTGGCTCCCGCCCACTAGCCGAGGAGGCCACCTGAACCAACCGAACGAGCTGTCTGCCCAGGAGTGGGGCAAGCAGCAAGCCGCACGATACCCTCGCTGGTCAGAGGAGAAGTGGCAGCGCATCGCCACCGTGCTCGGCGTATGCGTCGCCCGCCAAACCCCGTCCGACGGCTCCTCCGGGAAGGACGCCGTATGAGCGAGGTTCCTCACCCGTCACCCGAGATGCTGGCCGTGATGCAGCGAGCGGCCATGCCCGACTTCGCCCGCTGGCAGCAGATGGTCTATGCCACGGGCGGCTGCGCCCAACCGGTCCGGCTGCACGGCGAGAGATACACGCTGGACAGCCGGACGGGCGAAGTCCTCGACGTGTACCGAACCACTGACGAGCCGACCGGCTTCCTGCTCACAGCCTGCGGCAACCGGCGCGCGTCCAGATGCCCGGCCTGCTCGGCGGTTTACAAGGACGACACGTACCACCTGATCATCACCGGCCTACGCGGCGGCAAGGGCGTTCCGGAGGAGGTCAGCCAGCATCCCCGCGCGTTCGTCACCTTCACCGCCCCCTCCTTCGGTGCCGTCCACGCCCATCGCGAGCAGTCCGGCCGGACGCTCCCATGCCGTCCGCGCCGGGACCGTCCCGTCTGCGAGCATGGCCGGCTGAAGGGCTGCGGTTCGCGTCACGAGCGCGATGACGTCCAGGTCGGGCAGCCCTTGTGCGTGGACTGCTACGACTACATCGGGGCCGTCCTGTGGAACGCCCACGCAGGAATGCTCTGGCGGGAGTTCACCAAGACCGTGCCGAGCGTCCTGGCCCGCCTGCTCGGCATCACCCGAAGGGAGCTGCGCCGGACGGTCCGCCTCTCGTACGCCAAGGTCGCCGAGTACCAAGCGCGCGGTCTGGTCCACTTCCATGCCGTCGTCAGACTCGACGGACCGGACGGACCCGCCGACCGCCCTCCGGGCCACATGTCGCCGCGTACGTGGCCAAGTACGCGACCAAGGGAGCCGAGTCCGCAGGGACCGTAGACCGTCCGATTCGGCATGCCGGACAGATCGCCTGTCTGGAGGTCACCGAGCACGCTCGCCGTATGATCTACACCTGTTTCAGCCTCGCCGAGCTTCCGCCCTACCGAACCCTGCTCCTGCGACAGTGGGCGCACATGCTCGGCTACCGGGGACACTTCTCCACCAAGTCCCGTCACTACTCGATCAGACTCGGGGACATTCGACAGGCCCGCGCCGACTTCCGTGCCGAGCAAGCCCGACTGATCACGGGCACGCCGCCTCCCGATCCGGAGAAGACCGTGACGGTGGGCGAATGGCACTATGCCGGAAGCGGCCCCTGCCACGGAGAGGCTTTCTGGGCCGAGGTAGCCCGGCTACGGATCGCCACCGCTCGCAAGATCGCACGACAACAAGCAGGCGAGAACCGATAGAGCCCTGTGCCTCTAGGTCTAGAGAGATCACCTCTAGGTCTAGAGGCACACCTAGAGCCCCATTAGCCGCCTGACCAGGAACTTAGCGTCTAGAGGCTCTAATCTCGCCGGGCTCCATCGGGCCAGATCACCCGTACGGGCACCTCCCGCCGTCGCGCCTCGGCCACCACGTCAGCAGTGCCGCCATAGCCTCGGGCAGGCTGCCCGTCCCAGACGGCGAACAACACATCGGCATCGTCTAGCATCCGCGCACTGGCCGCCATGTGCGATTCCGCGGTGGACTCCACACAGTCCAGCCGGTAAGTCCGGACCGCCCGGCCCAGCAACTCGTCGTACGCAGCATGGCACTCGCCTGGCAACCCGTCCCGATACTCCTTGGCCGGGATCACGGCTTCCAGCACGCCGCCGAGATCGAGTACCGCACGAGCGAAGATCTGATCAGCCCCGTCCGCCAGACAGGACAACCCGGCGACTCCAGGACCGTACTCAGCAAGCGCCTCACGTACCGCCCCGTCAATCAGTACGGCGGTCTCCTCCGGCAAGCCCCGATGACCGGACACAGCGATGCGAACCATGATCCCCCTAGATCAGAGTGGCGTGAAGACGCTCATCGAACGAACGCAAAGCAGCGGACGACGGCCCGACATACGATCGACGGAAGTTCTTGACCCGGTGCAGGACCCGCTCAGAGCCATACGTCGTAGCCACAGTGAGCGCATTGGATGCCAGATACAGCGCCTCGTCATAACGCCCCGACATGGCCTCAGCCGTCGCCACCTCCGTCATGAGCACACCCCGCTGCTTCGCACTGGGCTGGGCCAACGAAAGCGACTCGTTGAACGCGGCAACGGCTTCAACCGGCCGCCTGAGCCGTACCATCACCAGGGCGCGATACCCCGCCAGCTTGGCGTAATCGAACGGGAACACCCACGGCCAGGGTGGCGCGATGGCCCGCTGACCAGCTCGTACCGCCGCCTCAGCCGCACTCAACGCCTGAAGCGCTGCCGCCTCGTCCCGCGCGGTCGCATGGCCGAGCGCTTCGAGACTCGACAGCCACGCACAAGCGATGGCCGGTGGCCGCTCACCGATCTCCCGCCGCGCCCGCGCCAAGAGCTTCAGCCCGATTAGCGGACCGTCGGCGTCGATCTCGAATGCGGCCAGACTTCCGATCATGTACGCCGCCAGCAGCGCATGGTTGGCCTGTCGTGCACTGTCGACGGCGCGACGGTAGTACAGGCGCGCCGAACCGGTGTCCTGCATATCGGCATGCACCCAGGCCGCGAAGCCTGCCGCCTCGCTCAGACCGGCTTGGATCTCGTCAGCATGCGGAGACCGCGACGCGCGGCCGAGGACGCGGCTCGCGAGATCGACCTGCGCTACAGCCGGCCTGGCGAGTTCCCGCGCAGGCGTGACGGCCTCCAATCGACGCTGGGCGCCGGTGATGCTGGTCAGCGTGGCAGCCGTCGTCTCATCCACATCGGGACGCTTGGGCAGGGCCACCCCCGCCAGCGCGGTCAACGCCACGGCCTTGCCGAAATCTCTGCGCTTCGTCGGATCGTCATCCCCTCGGGCTCCGAATCGGAGCAAGTGAAGCGGCACCCCGATCTGGATAGATATCTCCCGAACCTGGTCCACAGTGAGCGGCTGACGACCGCGCAACACCTTGGACACCCAACTCTGGGAGTAGCCAATCGCCTCAGCGAGCTGGCCCTGCGTCCAACCGTGCGCCCGCCGCACCTCTTCGAGGATGGTTGGTAGATCGCACTCGGCGAGAGCGGCGGCCACAACTGGCCCGGACCAGAACTGCGGCGGTATCTGGGTCACAACGCTAGGTTAAGCCGCTGACCTCGGCCGTACCGATATTCGTGACGGGAATACCCGTACCACCAGCAGAACTAGGTCGTTCACCTGCAGTTTCATGACGGCAACGCTCAGTACATGAACGAACTACCGCCTCACCCCTTGGCCGCCGCACAACAACTGGCCGCCGCCCTTGCGGACGAGGGAATCACTGCCGACGTCCATCACGACCTTGGCACACCCATGGTGTCAGTCTGGGTCGGCCTGATCGTTTGGTGCGCGGACGGCACGTACTGGTGGCGCACCGATTGGAACCCACGCAGACACCGACCGATCTACGCAGGGCACCCCTTCACCCAGCCGGCCCGCGCCGCCCACCGAGTCGCCCTTCGCTACACGCAACTACGCATGTCGCATCCGCTCTCATCACTGATCGCCGGAGCGCAGCCGTGCCCCTGACCGTGCAGCAAGTGCTCAGGAGATTCCCTGGCTGGCAGATCACCGACATGTCCGGCGGCTGGGTCGCCATGCGAGTCAACTTCATGCCCAAGATCAGCGGCCTCTCCAACATACGTTGCGGAGAGACCTTGGAGGAACTAGCCGGGAATCTACACGCCGAGATCAGGCACCAGAAGTCACGGCAGCCCGCGGTAGGCGGGTAATTCGATGGCAACCCGACCCGGAGCGCAGGGCCTCCAGGCCCGAGCACCGGAAGCGGGGCGGCAGCATGAGCCTCCATCATCGCCATGACTCTTGATCATCGCCTCCGAACGACGAAGAGACGGCACATCCGCCCACGATCGCTATTACCGGACGCCGATGCCTACGGCGTCTATAGGGCCCGCCAGTGGAACCTGGCCATAGAGGAGACGGAAGACCGTAAATCGCAAGCCTCAGCAGGGTGCCTCGTGTGCCATACCACAGACTCGCCGGGCGTTCTGTAGCATATCAGTCATGTCGGCACATCCCCCAGTTGCCAGCTATGTCGGCAAAAGCGTGCGTTGGTATCAAATCGGCAGAAGAGTAGCGGAAAGGAGAAAATGGCTAAAGTACTTACGTTGGCAGGCAATCTCCCGCGCCCTCAGTGAGAACGACACCATCCTCTCGGAGAAGGTGGGGCAAGCAGCCACCGCATTCTGCGATGCCCTCGACATCACAGAATTTCCGATAGATCAAGATCGCTCCAGCGCGCTTCGGCGGCTAGGTCGCTGGGCCAGAGAAAAGATAACGTGGGGTATCCGTTTTCCTGATTATCGTGGTCGCCTCAGCCTAACATTCGACGACCGACTGAAGACATGGGTAAAGGAAGCCGCCGAAAGTCCCATGGGGCGAAAAGCGCTAGATTTTGCAGAATATCACGTCAACAAAGAAGGGCGCAGCGCGCTATTCGCTGAAGCGGTCCTCAACGAGGCGCATGGCGTGCTTATAGAAGCTCGTGAAGGCGAATCCCCGGGCGCCGCCCGCTGGGAGATGGCTGCTGAGATTCACCGCTATGTTCCGGACAGCGAGATCCGGCGTAGACATCAGCGCTGGAGAAGTACAGCGAGAGCCATCAGCGCCGGCGGCACAGCCGCCGTCACCACCCAGGTATTCACGGACGACCTGACCAAGTCCGTCACTCTAGGTGTTGCGCTTACCGCTCTGACGGCGATTGTTGAGTTGACAATTTCTACGCGTACGTTGTCTGGTCCCCAGATCGCGGTTCGGGAGCAGGTACGAGCCTGGCTCGAAGAAGCGCTGGTGGCACGACTGTGGGGCAACCTGCGCTGGGTGGGCGAATTGGGTAAGCAAATCGAGGAAACGGGAAGGCCACTACCCGTCGGCGACCTCATCATGGCCATGGCTAGGAATCTGGTCACTATCGAACCCTTTGACGACGACGCCAAGGTCTTTCGAGATGTGGACAGATTGAGAGAGCACGCCTTATCTGTTTCAGACCCCGAGCTCCTCGCATTCCTATTTCGCCTCGAGACAGCATTGCGACACAAGCCCAATACTCTGCCACATGCGTTCCGAGCATTGATCACTTCAGTGCGGGAACGGAACGCAATCGGAGAGGCAGACACAGGAGCAAGGCTCGGTATTACGCAGACGAACACAGCAATCGAACGCGATTGACCGACCTGGCCACGTATATGCGTGACTGGAAGCTATACAATTCGGACATGAACTGCACAACCTGCGGAAGCTTCGCCGAGTACACGGGCTGACATCCATCAATATGGAACACACATCAGGCTATATGACCGCGCACCGTGAAGTGATTTCGGTCGGCGCCAGCTTGCCTTCGTAGCCGCTCGACGCGTGGGCGGTGCTGGTCGCGACCGGCCGAAGAGCCGCAGCGCGGCCAGCGACCGCCCGAAGCGCGGCAGGCCGCCGCAGGCGGGCTGCCCTTGACCTTGTAGAGAAGATTGTCGCCGCGACTACTTGCGGCGGCCAGAACTTCCCTGGGCATCACCGATGATCAGCTCGCCGATTCGGACCAACCGAGCGACGTACGTTCGGCCTTCGCGACGTCGTAGACGCGGAAGGAGCGCCCGCAGATCACGAGCGGACTCCTTCACAACTCGAAGTTGATCAGCGTCCAACACACCCCTCTGGCTTCCAACGTAGCTGGTCAGAGGGCCTGCCATGCAGAAGTCCAGGTACGCGACCGGTTGCTCGTAGATGTCGACGCCGCGCAGGTCGTCGGGGAACGGCAGGCCCATGTGCTCCGCCCAGAGCACACAGACCTCATCGAAGACCGCCTTGTTCACTCGCCGGCAGGCGCGACACCCACCGGGCAAGCGACCCCGGTGCCGCCGATCCCGCAGTACCCATTGGGTACTTTGTACAGGTATTGCTGGTGATAGTCCTCCGCGTAGTAGAACGGCCCGGCTTCGGCCAGTTCGGTGGTGATGTCGCCGTAGCCGGCCGCCCTCAGCACCCCCTGGTACGCCTCCCGCGAAGCCTCCGCCGCCTTGCGCTGCTCCGGCGAGTGGTAGTAGATGGCGGAGCGGTACTGGGTGCCGACGTCGTTGCCCTGGCGCATGCCCTGGGTGGGGTCGTGGGCCTCCCAGAAGACCTTGAGCAGCTCCTCGTACGAGATCCGGGCGGGGTCGAAGACCACGCGGACGGCCTCGGTGTGGCCGGTGAGGCCGGAGCAGACCTCCTCGTACGTCGGGTTGGGGGTGTAGCCGCCCTGGTAGCCAACGGCCGTGGTGACGACGCCCGGGGTCTGCCAGAACTTGCGCTCGGCGCCCCAGAAGCAGCCCAGGCCGAAGTCGGCCACCTCCAGCTCCTCGGGGTACGGCGGGGCCAGCGGAGCGTCCAGGACCGCGTGGCGCGGCGCCACGGCCATCCGCTCCGGGCGGCCCGGCAGGGCGTCCTCCGGCCGGACCATCGATGTCTTGTTGCCGCCGAACAGCCAGCCCATGGCACTACCTCCAGCTCGCCTTCTCGGGTCAGCCTACCTGGGCCGCCGCGGCGGGCCCGGTGGGCTTCACCTCTCGCAACGCTTTAGGAGATCTACACATTTCCGCTTAGAGGATGAAATTTGTGGTTAAAGGTGGTAACGGGCGAAGATGGGGTTCATGCCTGACTCTCGGCGCGGTGTGCTGTACGGGATCGCCGCCTACACCATGTGGGGCCTCTTCCCCCTCTACTGGCCTCTCCTCAAGCCCTCCGGCGCCGTGGAGATCCTCGCCCACCGGATGGTGTGGTCGCTGGTGTCCGTTCTCGCGGTGCTCGCCGTACGCCGCCACTGGTCCTGGTTCAGGGAGCTGGCCCGGCAGCCGCGCAAGCTCGCCCTGCTCACGCTGGCCGCGATCACGGTCACGATCAACTGGGGCACCTACATCTACGCCGTCAACAGCGGCCACGTCGTGGAGACCGCGCTCGGCTACTTCATCAACCCCCTGGTCAGCGTGCTGTTCGGGGTGGTGCTGCTGCGCGAGCGGCTGCGTCCGCTGCAGTGGACGGCGGTCGGGTTCGGGGCGCTGGCGGTGGTGGTGCTGACCCTCGACTACGGCCGGCTGCCGTGGGTGGCGCTGGTGCTGGCCGTCAGCTTCGGCATCTACGGGCTGGTGAAGAAGAAGGCGAACGTCGAGGCCACCGAGAGCCTGGCGATCGAGACGATGGTGCTGCTGCTGCCCGCGCTCGGCTACCTGGTCTTCCTGCAGGCGAGCGGGGACGCGACGTTCCCCGGGCAGGGATGGGGGCACGCGGCGCTGCTGGTCGGGGCCGGGCTCGTCACGGCGGTGCCGCTGCTCTGCTTCGGCGTGGCGGCGATCAGGGTGCCGCTCAGCACGATCGGGCTGCTGCAGTACATCGCGCCGATCCTGCAGTTCGCGTGCGGGGTGCTGATCGCCAAGGAGGTCATGCCGTCCAGCCGTTGGATCGGGTTCTCGATCGTGTGGCTGGCCCTGGCGATCTTCACGTACGACAGCCTCAGGACGGCCCGCCAGGCCGCCCGGGTGCGCAGGAGCGCGGCCTCAGCCGGAACGCCGGACCACGTAGTCGCACAGAGCTAGGAACGCCTCCCGGGCCGGGATGTCCGGCAGGCCGGAGATGTCGTCCCGTGCCCGGTCCACCCACGCCTCCAGCTCCGCCCGCGACCGCGCCATGGCGGGGTCGGCGCGCAGCAGCTCCAGAGCCTCCTCGACGTCCTCCTCGGCCACGGGGCCCGACAGCAGCGCGGTCAGGCGCGTGGAGTCGCCGGCGGCCAGCGCGTAGAGCACGGGCAGGGTCTTGATGCCCTCGCGCAGGTCGGTGCCCGGCGTCTTGCCCGACTGGGCGCCGGAGGAGGCGACGTCGAGCAGGTCGTCGCCGAGCTGCCAGGCCACGCCGATCGCCTCGCAGGCGCGGCTCAGCCGCTCCTCCACGTCCGCGGGAGCTCCGGAGAGCAGTGCGCCGAACCGGCCGGAGGCGGCGATGAGCGAGCCGGTCTTGTCGGCGAGCACGTTGAGGTAGTGCGCGATCGGGTCCTCGCCGTCGCGCGGGCCCACGGTCTCGCGGATCTGGCCGCGTACGAGACGGGAGAAGGTCTGGGCCTGGATGCGGATCAGCTCGGGGCCGAGGTCCGCGAGCAGGTCGCTGGCCTGGGCGAAAAGGTAGTCGCCGGTCAGGATGGCCACGGTGTTGTCCCACCGGGCGTTCGCGGACGGAGAGCCCCGGCGCACCGGGGCCTCGTCCATGACGTCGTCGTGGTAGAGCGAGCCGAGGTGGGTCAGCTCGATGACCACCGCGCCGGGCACCACGCCCGGCGCGGACGGATCGCCGAACTGGGCGGCCAGCAACACCATCAGAGTACGGAACCGCTTGCCGCCCGCCTCGATGAGGTGCTTGGACGCCTCCGTGACGAAGGCGTCCTCGCTCTCCACCGACGAGCGCAGGAGCTTCTCGACCGCGGCCAGTCCGTTGGCCACGTCCTGCGCCAACCGCTCGTCCTCAATGGGAAGGTCAACCACGGGTGGCGCAGACATAGAGATTCCCCTTATCTAATGAACAGGCTGCTAGCAGCGTCGTTGGCGATACCGAGCACGGACTCCGGGTAGAGCCCCACTCCTACGGTAACCAGCAGCGAAACCGCGATGACGGCCACGGTCCCCATACTGGGGACGGCGATCGCCGGGCCGTCGGCGGCGGGCTCGCTGAAGAACATCAGCACGATCACGCGGACGTAGAAGAACGCGGCCACCGCGGAGGCGATCACGCCCACCACGACCAGGCCGGCCATCCAGCCGCCGATCGGGTCGCCGGGCTGCGTGCCGCTGTTGAGCGCGGCCGTGAACACGGCGTACTTGCCCATGAACCCGCTGGTCAGCGGGATGCCCGCGAACGCCAGCAGGAAGAAGGCGAACGTGCCGGCGAGCACCGGGGCCCGCTTGCCGAGCCCGGCCCACCGCGACAGATGGCCGGCCTCGCCGCCCGGGTCGCGGATCAGCGTGACGACCGCGAACGCGCCGACCGTGGTGACGCCGTAGACCGCGAGGTAGAACAGGATCGCCTTGAGCGAGACCGCGTTCTGCTCGGCGGTGCCGAAGGTCGCCATCACGCCGATGAGCAGGAAGCCCGCGTGCGCGATCGACGAGTACGCCAGCATCCGCTTGATCTCGGTCTGCGTGATCGCCAGCACCGAGCCGACGATCATGGTCAGCGCCGCGACGACCCAGATGACCGGACGCCATTCCCAGTCGAGGTTGCCGAGGCCGACCCAGAACACCCGCAGCACCGCGCCCACGGCCGCGACCAGCGTGCCGGAGGCCATGAGGGCGGTGATCGGGGTCGGGGCGCCCTGGTAGACGTCCGGCTTCCACGCCTGGAACGGCGCCGCGCCGATCTTGAAGAGCAGGCCCACGCCGAGCATGGCGAGACCGATCATCAGCAGCGGGTCCAGCCCGGACGCGGCCGACAGCGCCTGGTTGATGCCGGGCAGCGAGACGGTGCCCGCGAACCCGTAGACCATGGCGGTGCCGTACAGGAAGAACGCCGAGGAGAACGCGCCGAGCAGGAAGTACTTCATCGACGCCTCCTGCGACAGCAGGCGGCGCCGGCGGGCCAGGCCGCACAGCAGGTAGAGCGGCAGCGACATGACCTCAAGGGCCACGAACATCATCAGCAGGTCGTGCGCGGCCGGGAACAGCAGCATGCCGCCGACCGCGAACAGCACCAGCGGGTAGACCTCGGTGTGGCCGGAGCCGTTGTCGACGGACTCGGCCGCCTCCTCGTCGGAGCTGCCCGGCACGCTCGCGGCCGAGGCCACGAAGTGTCCCTCGTCGTTGATGAGCAGCACGCACACGAACGACAGGACGAGGATGACGCCCCAGAGGAACAGCGACGGGCCGTCCACGGCCAGCGCCCCCATGGCGGAGGGGGCGGTGGACACCTGGCCGCGCAGCACCTGCACCAGCACCAGCGCGAACGCGCCGGCCAGGCTCAGCAGGGTGAGCGGCACGTGGATGGACTTGCGCAGGTAGCGCGGCGCGAACGCCTCGACGAGCACGCCGATGATGGCCGCGCCGAACACGATCAGCAGCGGCGCCAGCGTGCCGTACTCGATCGTGGGTGCGTCAATGGCGGGGTTCACTGACCTGTCCCCTTCTCAGCGATGGTGGAGACCGGCACCTGCACGTTGGTCAGCGTCTGGTGCACGGACGGGTTGATCACGTCGAGCAGCGGCTTCGGGAAGAAGCCGAACCCGATGATCAGCGCGACGAGCGGGGCCAGGACCAGGATCTCGCGGACGTTGAGGTCCTTGAACGCCTTGACCGGCTCGGCCGTCGGACCGTTGATGGTCCGCTGCACCATCCACAGGATGTAGACGGCGGCGAGGACGACGGCGACCGCCGAGATCACGGCCGCGGCGGTCAGGGCGCCGGAGCCGTGGGCCTGGCTCTCGTACGTCCCGATCATGACCATGAACTCGCTGACGAAGGACGACAGGCCCGGCAGCGAGAGCCCGGCCAGACCGGCGACCAGGAAGAAGCCGGCCAGCACCGGAGCGACCCGCTGCACACCGCCGTAGTCGCTGATGAACGGCGACCCGCGGCGCGCGATGAGGAAGCCCGCCGCCAGGAACAGCGCGCCGGTGGCGAAGCCGTGGTTGACCATGTAGAGGGCGGCGCCGGACGACGCCGTCAGCGACATGGCGAACACGCCCAGCACGATGAAGCCGAAGTGCGAGATCGACGTGTACGCGATGAGGCGCTTCATGTCGGTCTGCCCGATGGCCACGATCGCGCCGTAGATGATGCTGATGACCGCCAGCACCACGATCGGCATCGTGAACGCCTTGGCGGCGTCGGGGAACAGCTCCAGGCAGAAGCGCAGCATGCCGAACGTGCCGACCTTGTCCAGCACGCCGACCAGCAGCACCGCGGCGCCGGCCGGGGCCTGGGCCGCCGCGTCGGGCAGCCAGGTGTGCACCGGCCACAGCGGCGCCTTGATGGCGAAGGCGATGAAGAAGCCGCCGAACAGCCACTTCTGCGTCGTCGGGTCCTGGATGGCCCCGACGAGCTCCGGGAACATGAACGTGGACTTGCCGGCCACGACGTAGAGCCCGATCACCGCGACCAGCATGAGCAGGCCGCCGAAGAGCGAGTACAGCAGGAACTTCACGGCCGCGTAGGACCGCTGGGCGCCGCCGTACGACCCGATCATGAAGTACATCGGGATGAGCATCGCCTCGAAGAACACGTAGAAGAGGAAGATGTCGGTCGCCGCGAAGACGCCGATCATCATCGTCTCCAGCACCAGCAGCAGCGAGAAGTACGTCTTCACCGACCGCTTGGGCGTGATGAGCGTGCCGTCGGCGGTCTTCACGCCGTCGGCGTCGTGCCAGGAGGCCAGCACCACGATCGGCACCAGCACCGCCGACAGCGCGATGAGCACGAGGGCCACGCCGTCGACGCCGACCCCGAACTTCACGCCGAAGCTCGGGATCCAGTTGTAGGCGGCGGTGAACTGGAAGCGGTCGCCGTCGGGGTCGAACCCGGCCGCCATGACGCCCGTGAGCACCAGCACCGCAAGCGAGACCAGCAGCGTGACCTGCTTGGCCAGCTTGTCGCTGCCCTTGGGGAGCAGGGCCACCACGATGGCGCCCACCACGGGCACCGCCATGAGTATCGGAAGCCAGGGTGACATCAGATGGTCCCAACGAGGAGCAGGGCGCCGGTCAACAGGGCGGCACCGATGAAGATGGACAACGCGTACGTCCTGGCGAAGCCCGTCTGGAGCCGCCGGAGGCGGCCCGAGCTGCCGCCGATGCCGGCGGCCAGGCCGTTGACCAGGCCGTCGATGCCGCGGTTGTCGAAGAACACCGCGAGGCGGGTCAGCCACTGGCCGGGACGCATGAACAGCGACTCGTTGAGCGCGTCGCCGTAGAGGTCACGGCGCGCGAACGTGGTGAGGAACGAGCCGCGCGGCTGCACGACCGGCACCTCGGCCCGGCCGTAGCGCATCCAGGCGAAGACCGCGCCGACCGCGACGAGCGCGAGCGTGACCAGACCCGGCGTGGAGAACGGCGCGAAGTGCGGCGTCTCGGCGATCGAGCCGCCGACCGCCGGGATCAGGAACTGGTAGAGCGTCCCGCCCAGCACCAGCCACGCGCCGAGGCCCAGCGCGCCGAGCGACAGCACCATGAGCGGCACCGTCATGACGGCCGGGGACTCGTGCGGGTGGGCGTCGTCCGCCCACCGCTTCTGCCCGAAGAAGGTCATGAAGACCATCCGGGACATGTAGAAGCCGGTGATGCCCGCGCCGAGCACGGCCAGCCAGCCGAGCACCGGCGAGTGGTGCACCGCGGTCTCGATGATGCCGTCCTTGGTGAAGTAGCCGGACAGCAGCGGGAAGCCGATGATCGCGAGGTAGCCGATGAAGAACGTGATGAACGTGATCGGCATGAACTTCCGCAGACCGCCGTACTTCCGCATGTTCACCTCGTCGTTCATGCCGTGCATGACCGAGCCGGCGCCGAGGAAGAGGTCGGCCTTGAAGAAGCCGTGCGTGATGAGGTGGCCGATGGCGAAGGCGTAGCCCGCCGGGCCGAGGCCCGCGCCGAGCATCATGTAGCCGATCTGCGACATGGTCGAGCCGGCCAGGCCCTTCTTGATGTCGTCCTTCGCACAACCGATGATGGCACCGGCGAGCAGCGTGGCCGCGCCGACGATGGTGACGGCCAGCGCCGCCCCCGAGCCCTCGGGGAAGAAGAACGCGCCGGAGCGGACCACCAGGTAGACGCCCGCGGTGACCATGGTCGCGGCGTGGATGAGGGCCGAGACCGGGGTCGGGCCCTCCATGGCGTCGAGGAGCCAGGACTGCAGCGGGAGCTGGGCGGACTTGCCGCACGCGCCGAGGAGCAGCAGCAGGCCGATGGCGAGCATGACGCCGTCGGAGGCGCCGGCCTCGCCGATCTTGCCGTAGAGGTCCTTGAAGGCGAGCGTGCCGAACGTCGTCCAGATGAGGAACATGCCGACCAGCAGGCCGAAGTCGCCGACGCGGTTGACGACGAACGCCTTCTTCGCCGCGACCGCCGCCGACGGCTTGAACTGCCAGAAGCCGATGAGCAGGTAGGACGCCAGGCCGACGCCCTCCCAGCCGATGAACAGCCCGACGTAGTTGTCGGCCAGCACCAGCAGGAGCATCGCCGAGACGAACAGGTTGAGGTAGGCGAAGAACCTGCGCCGGTGCTCGTCGTGCGCCATGTAGCCGATCGAGTAGATGTGGATCAGCGAGCCCACACCGGTGATCAGCAGCGCGAAGCTGATCGACAGCGGGTCGATCAGCAGCCCCATCTTCAGGTCGAGGTTGGGGATGAACTCGTACAGCTCGACCGCCCGGCGCCGCTCGCTCGCACCGAACCCGATCAGCTCGAAGAACGCCAGCACCGCCACGACGAACGAGGCGAGGGACATGGCCACGCCCAGCAGATGGCCCCAGCGGTTGGTGAGCTTGTTGAACGCCAGCAGGATGAACGCCCCGACCAGCGGGAAGGCGATCATCAGCCAGGCGTTGCCGATCACGCCGCCGGTGTGCTGGGTGATCTGAGCGATTTCAGACTCCACCAGTCACCTCTTAGTACTTCAGCAGGTTGGCGTCGTCGACGGACGCGGACCTGCGGGTTCGGAAGATCGTCACGATGATGGCCAGGCCGACCACGACCTCGGCCGCGGCCACCACCATCACGAAGAACGCGATGATCTGGCCTTCCAGGTTGCCGACCTGCCTGGAGAAGGTGACGAAGGCGAGGTTGCAGGCGTTGAGCATGAGCTCGACGCACATGAACACCACGATCGCGTTGCGCCTGATCAGCACGCCCATGGCGCCGATGGCGAACAGCAGGCCGGACAGGACGAGGTAGTGCGTGGTCACTTGGTCACCTCACTGCCGTGCTCGGTCGCGTCCTGCTCGGCCTCCGTGGGCGCCTCGTCCTGCTCGGCCGTGTGCTTGATGGCCTCGGCGAGCTTGGGATCGGCGGGAAGGCGGTCGTGCTCGACGTCGTAGCGGGCGATGTAGCGGTTGACGGAGGCCTCGGCCACCGACCCGTCGGGCAGCAGCGCCGGCATGTCGATGGCGTTGTTCCTGGCGTAGGTGCCCGGCCCCGGCAGCGGGGACGGGCGGTCGCCCTGGAAGCGGGCCCTGGACAGGTCCTTCTGCGTCGGCTTCTCGAACAGCCGCTCGCGGTGCGTGAGCACCATCGCGGCCAGCGCCGCGGTGATGAGCAGCGCGGAGGTGATCTCGAAGGCGAAGACGTACTTCGTGAACAGCGCGAGCGCGATCGAGCGGATGTAGCCGCTCCCGCCGGCGGTGGCCTGCTGGAGGCCGGCCGCCGGGGCGAAGATCGCGTTGCCGACGGCCACGACGATCAGCGTGCCGAAGCCGAGCGCCGCGATGACCGCCCAGAAACGCTGCCCCTTGAGCGTCTCGACGAAGGAGTCGGAGGAGTCGACGCCGACGAGCATGAGCACGAACAGGAACAGCATCATGATCGCGCCGGTGTAGACGATGATCTGCACCGCGGCCAGGAACGGCGCGTCCTGCACCGCGTACAGGACCGCGAGGCTGAGCATGACCGTGCCGAGCATCAGCGCGGAGTAGACGGCCTTCCGGTTGAAGACCATGCCGAGTGCCGCACCGACCGAGACGACGGCGAGCACCCAGAACGTGATGGTCTCACCCATTGGTCCGCCCCAGCCGGTAGTAGTCCTCTTCGGTCTCACCGAGCCGCATGGGGTGCGGCGGCTGCTCCATGCCCTGGGTCAGCGGCGCGAGCAACATCTCCTTGGTGTAGATGAGGCTCTCGCGGCTGGAGTCGGCGAGCTCGTACTCGTTGGTCATGGTGAGCGCGCGGGTCGGGCAGGCCTCGATGCAGAGGCCGCACAGGATGCACCGCAGATAGTTGATCTGGTAGGTGCGCCCGTAGCGCTCGCCGGGCGAGAAGCGCTCCTCCTCGGTGTTGTCCGCGCCCTCGACGTAGATCGCGTCGGCGGGACACGCCCAGGCGCACAGCTCGCACCCGACGCACTTCTCCAGCCCGTCCGGCCAGCGGTTGAGCTGGTGACGCCCGTGGAAGCGCGGCGCCGTCGGCTTCTTGACCTCCGGGTAGTTCGTCGTGACGGGCTTCTTGAACATCGTGTGGAAGGTGACCCCGAAGCCCTTGACGGGGTTCAGCCAATCAGTTAGTCCCACTGGGAATCTCCTTGTGCTGCACCCCGTGGTAGTGCGGCAGATCGAGCGGCGGCACCGGGAAGCCACCTGCCGCGGGCTCGTTGGACAGTTGCTCGAACTCGGCGTCGACCTCGGCCTTCCTGGCCTCCTTGCGCCGCTGGTTGACGGTGTCGAACCGCATCCAGATGGCCAGCGCGCCGACCACGATGACCACGCCCAGCGCGACCCCGATCATCCTGTTGTCCTCGTTGACCACGATGTTGCGCACCGCGGCCACGAGGAGGATCCAGGCCAGGTTGACCGGGATGAGCACCTTCCAGCCCAGCGACATGAGCTGGTCGTAGCGCACGCGGGGCAGCGAGGCGCGCACCCACACGATGAAGCAGAAGGTCAGCACGAACTTGATGAAGAACCACAGCGCCGGCATCCAGCCCGTGTGCGCCCACTCCCACTCCATCGGCAGCGGGGCCCGCCAGCCGCCGAGGAACAACGTCACGGCGATGCCGGACGCGGTGAAGGTGTGGAGGTACTCGCCCATCATGATGAGCGCGAACTTCAGCGACGAGGAGTATTCGGTCTGGAAGCCGCCGACCAGCTCGCCCTCGCCCTCGGGCAGGTCGAACGGGATGCGGGCGGCCTCACCGAACATGCACACCACGTAGATGAGGAACGACGGGATCAGCAGCACCGCGTACCAGGTCTCGGCCTGCGCCTTGACGATCTCCGAGGTGGACAGCGTGCCGGCGAAGATGAACACCGCCACGAACGACAGGCCCATCGCGATCTCGTACGAGACCACCTGGGCCGCCGAGCGCAGACCGCCGAGCAGCGCGTACGGCGAGCGCGACGACCAGCCGGCCAGCACCACGCCGTAGACCGACACCGCGCCCATGGCCAGCATGAACAGCACCGCCACCGGCAGGTCGACGAGCTGCAGCGGCGTCTGGACGCCGAACAGGTTGACCATCGGCGCGAACGGCACGATCGAGAAGGCCAGGAACGCCGGGATCACCATGATGACCGGGGCCAGGAGGTAGAGAACCTTGTCCACGGTGCGCGGGAACAGGTCCTCCTTCAGGCCCATCTTCAGTCCGTCGGCGACCGACTGCAGGAGGCCGAACTTGCCGGCCCGGTTGGGGCCGTAGCGGTGCTGCATCCTGGCGATCAGCTTGCGCTCGAACCAGACGCCGAACAGGATGCCCAGCATCAGGAAGACGAACAGCATCACGGCCTTGATGATGGTGATCCACAACGGGTCCTTACCGAAGTCGGCGAGGGTGGGATCGGCCGCGAGAACGTGGGTCATGAGGCGCTCCCGATGGTGACGATGTCGCCGGCCACCGCGTGCAGGTCACGGGTGACCGAGCAGCCGCCGGAGTTCGCCGGCACCCAGACCACGCGGTCCGGCAGGTCGGCGACGCGCACGGGGAGGGTGACGTCGCCGCCCACCACGAGCTTGTCGCCGTCCGCGACGCCCAGCTCGGCGGCCGTGCTCGCGGAGACCAGTGCTTCGGCGGGGCGGGCGGTGCCCGCCAGGTAAGGCTCGCCGTCCTGCAGCCTGCCCTCGTCGAGCAGCAGGTGCCAGGTCGCCAGCAGCGCCTGGCCGGCCGCGGGGGCCGCCTGGGCGCGGGTGGCGAGCTGCGGCGCGGGCACCCGGCTGCCACGCCAGGAGCCCAGGGTGGCCAGCTCGCGCCGGACCGCCTTGGCGTCCGGCAGGCCGAGGTGCACGTCCATGCGGTCGGCCAGGTTGGCGATCACGGCGAGGTCGCTCTGCAGGCCGGGGACCTTGAGCGGCGCGTCGAAGCTGCGGCCGCGGCCCTCCCAGTTGACGAACGTGCCGCTCTTCTCCTGGACGGCGGCGACCGGCAGGACCACGTCGGCGCGGTCGGTGACGGCGCTGGCGCGGATCTCCAGGCTGACGATGAACGGGGTGTTCTCCAGCGCGTCGAGCGCCGCCGCCGGGTCGGCCAGGTCGTACGGGTCCACACCGGCCACGACGAGCGCGTCCAGCTCGCCGTCGCGGGCGGCGGCGAGGATGCCGGCCGTGTCGCGGCCCGGCGTGGCGGGCAGCGAGGCGACGTTCCACACCCGGGCGACCTCGGCCCTGGCGCTCTCGTCCTCGACCGGGCGGCCGATCGGCAGCAGGTTGGGCAGCGCGCCGGCCTCGAGCGCGCCGCGCTCACCGGCCCGTCGCGGCACCCAGGCGAGCCGGGCGCCGGTGGCGTTGGCCAGCCGGACCAGCGCCGACAGCGCGCCCGGCGTGGTGGCCAGGCGCTCGCCGGCCAGCACGATCGTGCCCTCGGGCAGCCGCCCGACCAGCTCGCCGATGGCGTCGGCCTCGGCGCCCGGCGCGGTCTGGACGAGCACGCCGCCCATCTTGACCAGGCCGGGGGTGGCGAACGGGGCGATCGAGGAGACCTTGAGGCCCTTCTTCAGCGCCGCCTTGCGCAGGCGCAGGAAGACGATCGGCGACTCCTCCTCGGGCTCGAACCCGACGAGCAGCACGTGCGGGGCGTTCTCGAGGTCGGCGTAGCTGATCTCGATGCCCTTGCCGGCGACCGCGTGGGCCAGGAACTGCGCCTCCTCGGCGGAGTGCGGCCTGGCGCGGAAGTCGACGTCGTTGCTCGCGAGGGCGAGCCGGGCGAACTTGGCGTAGGCGTAGGAGTCCTCGACCGTGACCCGGCCGCCGACCAGCACGCCGGCCTTGCCGCGGGCCTTGGCGAGGCCCTCGGCGGCGACCGTCAGCGCCTCCGGCCACGAGGCGGGCACGAGCACGCCCTCCTCGTTGCGGACCAGCGGCGTCTTGAGCCGGTCGGGCTGCGTGGCGTAGCTGAACGCCCAGCGGCCCTTGTCGCAGTTCCATTCCTCGTTGACCTGCGGGTCGTTGCCCGCCAGGCGGCGGGTGACGCGGCCGCGCCGGTGGTCGGTGCGCAGGTTGCACCCGGAGGCGCAGTGCTCGCACGCGCTCGGCGTGGACACCAGGTCGAACGGGCGGGCCCGGAACCGGTAGGCGGCGCCGGTGAGCGCGCCCACCGGGCAGATCTGCACGGTGTTGCCCGAGAAGTAGGAGTTGAACGGCTTGCCGTCGGCCGTACGGACCTGCTCCTTGGCCCCGCGCTCGAAGAACTCGATGAGCGGGTCGCCGGCGATCTGGTCGGAGAAGCGGATACAGCGCGCGCACTGGACGCAGCGCTCGCGGTCCAGCAGGACCTGCGTGGACAGCGGCAGCGGCTTGGGGAAGGTCCGCTTCTGCTCCTGGAAGCGGGACTCGCCGCGGCCGTTGGACATCGCCTGGTTCTGCAGGGGGCACTCGCCGCCCTTGTCGCAGACCGGGCAGTCGAGCGGGTGGTTGAGGAGCAGGAACTCCATCGCCGCGCGCTGCGCCTTCTCGGCGACCGGCGAGGTGAGCTGGGTCTGCACGACCATGCCCTCGGCGACCTCGATCGCGCACGACGGCTGCGGCTTGGGGAAGCCGCGGCCGTTGCCCGCGTCGGGGATGTCGACCAGGCACTGGCGGCAGTTGGCCGCCGGGTCGAGGAGCGGGTGGTCGCAGAACCTCGGGATCTGGATGCCCAGCAGCTCGGCGGCCCTGATGATCAGAGTGCCCTTGGGGACACTGACCTGGAACCCGTCGATGGTCAGGGTCACCAGGTTCGTTTCGGTCTCTACGACGGTCACTGCTCACCCCAGAGAGTGGACTTCTTCGGGTCGAACGGGCAGCCGCCGATCTCGAAGTGCTTGAGGTACTCCTCGCGGAAGTACTTCACCGAGGAGTGGATCGGGCTGGTCGCGCCGTCGCCGAGGGCGCAGAACGAACGGCCCAGGATGTTGTCCGCGATGTCGGTGATCGTGGTCAGGTCCTCCTCGGTGCCCTGGCCCTTCTCCAGGCGCTTCAGCACCTGCTTGAGCCAGTAGGTGCCCTCGCGGCACGGCGTGCACTTGCCGCACGACTCGTGCGCGTAGAACTCCGTCCACCGCAGCACGGTGCGGACCACGCAGGTCGTCTCGTCGAAGATCTGCAGGGCCCGGGTGCCGAGCATCGAGCCCTTCGCGCCGACCGCTTCGAAGTCGAGCGGGACGTCGAGGTGCTCGTCGGTGAAGATCGGCGTGGAGGAGCCGCCGGGCGTCCAGAACTTGATCTGGTGCCCGGCCCTGATGCCGCCCGCCATGTCGAGCAGCTCGCGCAGCGTGATGCCGAGCGGGGCCTCGTACTGGCCGGGCCTGGTCACGTGGCCGCTGAGCGAGAAGATGCCGAAGCCCTTGGACTTCTCGGTGCCCATGCCGGCGAACCAGTCGGCGCCGTTGGCGATGATCGAGGGAACAGACGCGATCGACTCGACGTTGTTGACCACGGTAGGCGAGGCGTAGAGGCCCGCCACGGCGGGGAACGGGGGCTTGAGCCGAGGTTGACCTCTGAAGCCCTCCAGCGAGTCCAGCAGCGCCGTCTCCTCGCCGCAGATGTACGCGCCCGCGCCGCTGTGCACCACCAGCTCCAGGTCGAAGCCGGAGCCGAAGATGTCGGTGCCGAGATAGCCCTTCTCGTACGCCTCCCGCACGGCCGCGTGCAGCCGCCGGATGACGTGCAGCACCTCGCCCCGCACGTAGATGAAGGCGTGGCTGGCCCGGATCGCGTACGAGGTGATGATGATGCCCTCGACCAGCGCGTGCGGGTTGGCCATCATGAGCGGGATGTCCTTGCAGGTGCCCGGCTCCGACTCGTCGGCGTTGACGACGAGATAGTGCGGCTTGCCGTCGCCCTGCGGGATGAAGCCCCACTTCATGCCGGTGGGGAAGCCCGCGCCGCCGCGGCCGCGCAGGCCGGAGTCCTTGACGGCCTGGATGACGGCGTCGGGGTCCATGCCGAGCGCCTTCTTGGCCGCCGCGTATTCACCGTAGGCGTCGAGGGTGTAGGAGTCGGGGCGGTCCCAGTTAGCGGTCAGGACCGGGGTCAGCGTGGTCGTCATGCCTCCGGGGCCTTCCATCCTTTGGCCTTGGCCACCTTCAGGCCCTCAAGGGAGGGGCCGGCGGCCGACGGGCCCTCGCCCGCCAGGTCGTCGGGCAGGCCCGCGAGCACCCGCGAGGCCTCCTTGAAGGTGCACAGCTTCTTCGGGCCGCGCGTGGGCGCCACGTCCTTGCCGGCGCGCAGGTCGTCCACGAGCTGCTTGGCCGACTCGGGCGTCTGGTTGTCGAAGAACTCCCAGTTGACCATCATCACGGGCGCGAAGTCGCAGGCGGCGTTGCACTCCAGCCGCTCCAGGGAGACCTTGCCGTCGCCGGTGGTCTCCTCGTGACCCACGCCGACGTGCTCGGAGAGCTGCTCCCAGATCTCGTCGCCGCCCATGACCGCGCACAGCGCGTTGATGCACACGCCGACGTGGTAGTCGCCCGCGGGCTTGCGCTTGTACATGGTGTAGAAGGTCGCGACGCCCGTGACCTCGGCCTTGCTGATGCCGAGCATCTCGGCGCAGAACTCCTGGCCGTCGTCGGAGACGTAGCCGTCCTCCGACTGCACGAGGTGGAGCAGCGGCAGCAGGGCCGACCGCGCCTTCGGGTAGCGGCCGATGATCTCCTTGGCGTCTCGTTCGAGACGCTCACGGATGTCCGGCGAGTACGTCACCGGTCCACACCTCCCATGACGGGGTCGATAGAAGCCACCGCGGCGATCACGTCGGCGACCTGGCCGCCCTCCGCCATGGCGGGGAAGCTCTGCAGGTTGCAGAAGGACGGCTCGCGGAAGTGCACGCGGTAGGGGCGGGTGCCGCCGTCGCTCACCACGTGGGCGCCGAGCTCGCCCTTGGGCGACTCGATGCTGGCGTACGCCTGCCCGGCCGGCACCCGGAAGCCCTCGGTGACCAGCTTGAAGTGGTGGATGAGCGCCTCCATCGAGGTGCCCATGATGTGGGCGATGTGGTCGGGCGAGTTGCCGAACCCGTCGGGGCCGAGCGCGAGCTGCGCCGGCCAGCCGATCTTCTTGTCCTCGATCATCACGGGCTGGCCCTTGAGCTCGGGGCCGGCGATCCGGTCGAGCGCCTGCTCGATGATCTTGAGGGACTCCTCCATCTCCTTCATGCGGACGAGATAGCGCGAGTAGACGTCGCAGCCGCGCTCGGTGGCGACCTCGAACTCGTAGGTCTCGTAACCGCAGTAGGGCTGCGACTTGCGCAGGTCCCACGGGAGGCCGGCGGCCCGCAGGATGGGCCCGGTGACGCCGAGCGCCATGCAGCCGGTCAGGTCGAGGTAGGCCACGTCCTTGGTGCGGCGCACGTAGACGGGGTTCTCGTCGAGGAGCTTGCGGATGTCCTTGATCCGCTTGGGCATCTCCTTCAGGAACTCGCCGACCTTGTCCACCGCGCCGGCCGGCAGGTCCACGCTGACGCCGCCGGGGCGGACGTAGGCGTGGTTCATGCGCAGGCCGGTGATGTACTCGAAGAGGTCCATGACCATCTCGCGGTCACGGTAGCCGAACAGGAACGGCGTGGTCGCGCCGAGCTCCATGCCGAACGTACCCATCGCCACCAGGTGCGAGGCGATGCGGTTGAGCTCCATCATCATCACGCGGATGGCCTGCGCCCGCGGCGGGATGCGGTCGGTGATGCCGAGCAGCTTCTCGACGCCCAGGCAGTAGGCGGTCTCGTTGAAGATCGGCGAGAGGTAGTCCATGCGGGTGACGAACGTGGTGCCCTGCGTCCACGTCCGGTATTCCATGTTCTTCTCGATGCCGGTGTGAAGGTAGCCGATGACGCCGCGCGCCTCGGTCACCGTCTCGCCGTCGAGCGTGAGGACCAGGCGGAGCACCCCGTGCGTGGACGGGTGCTGCGGGCCCATGTTGACGACCAGCCGCTCTTCCTCGGAGTCGCGGACGCCGGTGACCACCTGGTCCCAGTCGGCTCCGTTGACCGAGTAGACCTTGCCCTCGGTCGCCTCGTCGTAAGACGTGCTCACGAGTAGTACCTCCTCCGGTCCGGCGCGGGGATGGTGGCGCCGCGGTATTCCACCGGGATGCCGCCCAGCGGATAGTCCTTGCGCTGCGGGTGGCCGTCCCAGTCGTCCGGCATCATGATCCGGGTGAGCCCGGGGTGGCCGTCGAAGACGATGCCGAAGAAGTCGTACGTCTCCCGCTCGTGCCAGTCGTGACCAGGGTAAACGCTGACCGTGGATGGAATGTGCGGGTCGGCGTCCGGGCAGGCGACCTCCAGCCGTACCCGCCGGTTGTGGGTGATCGAGCACAGGTGGTAGACGGCGTGCAGCTCCTCGCCCGCGAGGTGCGGGTAGTGGACGCCGGAGACGCCGAGCGACAGCTCGAAGCGGAGCGTCGGCTCGTCGCGCATCTTCCTGCACACCTCGACGAGGCGCTCGCGCTTGACGTGCAGGGTCAGCTCGCCGCGGTCGACGACCACGCGCTCGATCGCGTCGTCGAGCGCCAGGGCGTCGACGACCTCGTCGAAGTAGCCGCCGTACGGGCGGGGCGTGGACAGCTGCGGCGCCCGGCGTACGACGAGGCCGCCGTAGCCGGAGGTGTCACCGGAGTCCTGGGCGCCGAACATGCCGTGCCGGGCGACCGGCGGCTCCTGGGCCGCCGGCACCTCGGGCACCTGCGCGTCGGGGACCTCGGGGAGGTTGTCGGGCGAGGTCACTTCGCTGCCCCCTGGTCGATCACCGGCAGCGTACGCAGCGCCTGCAGTTCGAGCTCGTCGATCTGCTTGGCGCGGTGCGCGCCGAACTTCATGTTCTGGATCTTGTCGTGCAGCTTGACGATGGCGTCGATGAGCATCTCGGGCCGCGGCGGGCAGCCGGGCAGGTAGATGTCGACCGGCACGACGTGGTCGACGCCCTGGACGATCGCGTAGTTGTTGAACATGCCGCCGCTGGAGGCGCACACGCCCATCGCGATGACCCACTTGGGCTCGGCCATCTGGTCGTAGATCTGCCGCAGCACCGGCGCCATCTTCTGCGAGACGCGGCCGGCGACGATCATGAGGTCGGCCTGCCGGGGAGACGCCGAAGCGCGCTCCATGCCGAAGCGCGCCAGGTCGTAGTGGGGGCCACCGGTGGCCATCAGCTCGATGGCGCAACAGGCGAGGCCGAAGGTGGCCGGCCACACGGAGTTCTTGCGCGCCCATCCGGCGGCCGCCTCGACGGTGCTGAGGATGAAGCCGCTGGGGAGTTTTTCTTCAAGTCCCATTTTCAGTCCCAGTCCAGACCCTTGCGGCGCCACACGTACGCGTAGGCGACGAGCACGGTGACGATGAACAGGAGCATCTCCACCAGGGCGAACAGCCCGAGCCCTGGCATGATCACCTGGCCCGCGTCGTTGCGCAGCGGCGCGAAGGAGACCGCCCACGGGTATAGGAAGATGATCTCGATGTCGAACACGATGAAGAGCATCGCGGTGACCATGTACTTGAGCGGGAACCGTCCGCCACCGACGGGCTGGGGCGTCGGCTCGATGCCGCATTCATAGGCGTCAAGCTTGGCGCGGTTCCAGCGCTTGGGGCCGGTGAAGGGAGCGATGGCGACCGAGAAGATCGCGAAGCCCCCCGCGAGAACGGCGAGCACCAGGATGGGCACGTAAAGGTCCATCGCTACGCCTCCTCTGGAGTCGCCGCGCGCGCGGGCGCGCAGCCGGATCTGTTGATTGCGGGATTCATGCTGGTGGGGCGACCTTCGAGAGAGCGTTGATGATCTGGTCTGACGCATCGCCTCGCCGGTCGGTGAGATTACCAAGGAGTTTGATGGCGAAGCGCATCAGCCTCGGGTGAGGCAGCCCGTGCCTGGTCCCGAAGCTCATAACTCCCGGCTTCCCGATCGCCTCGACGAACCATCTGCCGAGCGTGAAGTATCCGCCGTAGGCGTCCTTCAGCGTCTGAGGATAGGTGCGCAGCGTCCGCTCCTGCTGCGCGGGGGTGGTGCCCTTGAGCGACTTGGCGACGACCTCGGCGGCGATCTCGCCGGTCTCCATCGCGTAGGCGATGCCCTCGCCGTTGAACGGGTTGATCGACCCGCCCGAGTCGCCCACGAGCAGCAGGCCGCGCGTGTAGTGGGGCTGCCGGTTGAAGGCCATCGGGAGCGCGGCGCCGCGGATCGGGGCCGTCATGTTCTCCTCGGTGAACTCCCAGTCGGCCGGCATGGCCTTGCACCAGCGGCGCAGCAGGTCGCGGTAGTCGATGTTCTTGAACTGGGCGCTGGTGTTGAGCAGCCCGAGCCCGACGTTCGCGGTGCCGTCGCCGACGCCGAAGATCCAGCCGTAGCCGGGCAGCAGCGTGTCCTCGTCCCAGAGCTCCAGCCAGATCTCCAGGTAGTCGTCGTCGTGGCGGGGGCTCTGGAAGTAGGTGCGCACGGCCACGCCCATCGGGCGGTCGTCGCGCTTGTGCAGGCCCATCCCGAGCGCGAGCCGGGTGCTGTTGCCGTCGGCGGCGACGACCACGCGGCTGCGGAAGACGCGCCCGTCCTTGGTGCGCACGCCGACGATGTGGCCGCTGCGGTCGTCGAGCACGGGGTCGGTGACGGTGACGCCCTCCATCAGGCGTACGCCGTTCTTGACCGCGTTGGCGGCGACGATCTCGTCGAAGTCCTGCCGGGTGCGGACGAGGCCGAAGTCGGGGAAGCGCTCGAGCTGTGGCCAGTCGAGCTCGAAGCGGTGGCCGCCGCCGACGACGCGCAGGCCCTTGTTCCTGATCCAGCCGGGGGCGTCGATGTCGACGCCCATGTTCAGCAACTGCTTGACCGCCCTGGGGGTCAGGCCGTCGCCGCAGACCTTCTCGCGCGGGAACCTGGTCTTCTCCAGGAGCAGCACGTCGAGACCGGCCTGAGCGAGGTAAAAGGCGGTTGCGGAACCGGCGGGACCGGCGCCGACGACGATGACGTCGGCGTCAGCCTGTGTGGCTGGTGGCACGGTCACTGGACTGTCCTGTCCTACACACGCGAAGGCTCGGGGTTTGGCGCCTTCGTTCCTTTGTGAACCCCTTCACAAACTTGTCGGCCCGCAGTCTACTGCTTTTCGGGTACATAGTGGCAGTCGGGGACCCGTTCTGTGATCCTCGGGGATGGCGTGTCACGCGTGACCGGGGAGGCATGGACGGGGACGAAATCCATCGACCGCACTATTCCTGAAAATTTCGTGTCAGCCGGCGCGTCAGACCGCCTTGTAAGCCCGGTGCATCGCCACGATGCCCATCGTCAGATTGCGCCAGGCCACCCGCTCCCAGCCGGCCCGCCCGATGACGCCCGCGAGGGTGGGCTGGTCGGGCCAGGCGCGGATCGACTCGGCGAGATATTCGTACGAGTCGTCGTTGGAGCCGACGACCTTGGCCATCCTGGGCAGCAGCCGCATGAGATATTCGCGGTAGACCAGGTCGAACGCCGGCACCGTGACGTGCGAGAACTCCAGGATCACCAGCCGGCCGCCCGGCCTCGTCACCCGGAGCATCTCGCGCAGCGCCTGCTCGGTGTCGTGGACGTTGCGCAGGGCCACCGAGATCGTCACCGCGTCGAAGGTGTCGTCGGCGAAGGGCAGCCGCATCGCGTCGCCCGCGATGAACGGCACTCCCTCCCCGCTCAGCGCGTTGCCGCCGTGGCGGCGTACGCCGGTGCTCAGCATGCCGAACGAGAAGTCACAGGCGATGGCGCGGGCGCCGAGCGTGGTGAAGCTGTCGGTGGAGGTGCCGGTGCCCGCGCCCAGGTCGAGCACGACCTCGCCGGGGCCGGCGTCCACGGCGGCGGCCACCGCCTTGCGCCAGAGCCTGACCTGCCCGAGGGAGATCACGTCGTTGACGAGGTCGTAGCGCCGGGCGGTGCGATCGAACATCGCGGCGACCTCGTCCGGCTGCTTGTCCAACTGAGCGCGCGTCATGCGGGAAAGCTTATGGCTTTCGGGACAATCAACGGAAAGTGACGCTCTCATTACTCTGGGTCTGCTAGTTGTTGAGGAATGTTTGCCCGCGTCGCCCTTGCGGCGATCATCGCTTCGGCCCCGGCCGCCCACGGTCCTGTCGCCCAGGACCGCGTGGTGTCGGCCGACCCGGTCGACCACACCCCTCATGTCCTGGACGGCATCGTCAACGCCATCGCCGTCGTCGGCCGCACCGTCGTGGTCGGCGGCTCCTTCAGCGAGGTGAGCGACGCCGCCCGCAAAGTGGTCGTGGCGCGCGCCAACCTGTTCGCCTTCGACCTGCCGACCGGCCGCATCCTGGCGGCCTTCGCCCCGATGGTCCCCGGCCCCGTGTACGGCCTCGCGGCCGGCGACGACGGCACCGTCTACGTCGGCGGCGAGTTCTACAGCCTCAACAACGCCCGCGCCCGCGGCCTCGCCCGGGTCCGGCTCTCCGACGGCGCCCTGGTGCCCGGCTTCGCGCCCAACCTCGTCGGCGGCACGGTGAACACCCTCGCCCGGCAGGGCGGCAGCCTCTACGTCGGCGGCGACTTCACCGGCCCGCGCCAGGCGCTGGCCCGGCTCGACGCCACCACGGGCGCCGCCGACCCCGGCTTCGCGATCAGGCCGGGCGGGCCGCTGACGCCGAAGGTGAAGGTGCACGCGCTGGCGCTCGCCCGCGGCCGGCTGCTGGTGGACGGCTCGTTCACCACGCTCGACGGGCAGTCACGGCCGCAGCTCGGGCTGATCGACGTGACCGGCCCGGTCGCCAGGGTCGCGCCGTGGCGGACCGACACCTACGCGCACAAGTGCGCCGACACGTTCCCCTCGTACGTGCGCGGCCTCGACTTCTCCCCCGACAGCAGCTATTTCGTGGTGGTCACCACCGGCGGCCCGAAGGGCGGGATCTGCGACACGGCGGCCCGCTTCGAGACCTTCGCCAAGGGCTCGGCCATCCGTCCCACCTGGGTCAACGCGACGGGCGGCGACTCGCTCTACGCGGTCGCGGTGACGGGGGCCGCGGTGTACGTCGGCGGGCACCAGCGCTGGCTGAACAATCCGCAGGGACGCGACACGCCCGGCCCGGGCGCGGTCGCGCGACCGGGCATCGGCGCCATTCATCCGAGCACTGGAATGGCGCTCGGCTGGAATCCCACGCGGGAGCGCGGCATCGGCGTGAAGGCGTTTTCCGCGCAACCCACCGGACTACTTGTCGGTAGTGACACAACGAGACTCGGACGGGAGTACCATGCCCGGATTGGCATGTTCCCCCTGCCCTAGTCGTCCTGCGGCTCCGGCCGGTTGAGCCTGTCGCTGATTCGTGCGCTCATGGCGTCACGCTGCTTGGACAGCAGGACATAGCTGGCCACTCCGCTGATCAAGAACGACGCCACGAGGAGTGCCAGCAGGTTTTGCAGGCCGAGCAGCTTCAAGATGCCGAGCGTGACGAGGAACAGCAGGACGCGGCTGGCGGTGTAAACGACAACGGGATGCACGCCTTCGAGGTTACTCGGGCTTGTCTCCCGGTCGCTCTTCGCATCGGGCGCGAGCGCTGCTACTGTTCCCAGTTAGGGAGTTTCGTAAAGAAACACCCACGAGAGCCCCAAAGAGGCTCTATCATATAACAATCGGGCAGTCAGCTGATAACAACCCGTGATCTTCTCCGAAAACCACGGATAAATCAGGCTTCGCTCGACACACTGGTTACCTGTCCGCCCGCTGGCAGGAAGCGGGATGCGAGGGGGAGAGATTGGTGGAGAGTAGCAGCGAGCGTCTGCTGACCCCAGGAGAGGTTGC
This sequence comes from Nonomuraea sp. LP-02, assembly GCF_036289125.1. Lineage (NCBI taxonomy): Bacteria > Bacillati > Actinomycetota > Actinomycetes > Streptosporangiales > Streptosporangiaceae > Nonomuraea > Nonomuraea sp. LP-02. Next base: position 6,049,516 of record NZ_JAXCLK010000001.1, read on the forward strand.
CGCCCTCTTCCGGGTAGACCCAAAGACGGTTACGCGCTGGGCTGCGGCAGGCCGCATCAGCAGTATCCGCACCCCCGGAGGGCACCGGCGTTTCCGCGAGTCGGAAGTGCACGCCCTTCTCCGAGGCGAGGACGTTCTCACGGCCGACAGGCCGGCGGGGGAGTCCCCGCGCGTCTGACGTTCCGTCACGACGGTGATCCTGTGATCCTGCAGGGTCACCGCCCGCGGGACCTGAAGTTCGCGTGCTTCCCGGCTCAACTTCCGTACGGCAAGCACGGGGCGGCGCCAACCGCCGACCGTGGCTGGCGCCTGTCCGGCGGCCCCACGCGGGCGGCCTCGGCTCAGCCGTCGTCCTGCTGCGCCTTGAACGCGAGGAACTCGCGCTCCAGGTCGTCGTTCTCCTGACGCCAGCGCTCCCGGCGCGTCTCCAGCTCCTCCTCCGTCAGCGACTCGGCCAGCCACCGCTCGTAGTCCGGATCGCCGGGCCGCAGCTCCGCGTAGGCGTTGCCGATCAGCCGCCCGTCCTCGCTGGCCAGGCTCTGCGGCACGCGCACGGTGCCGTCCGCGAGCCGGATGACGTACATGAGCGAGTCTCCTAGATTCCGTAGCGCCGGTTGAAGAACAGCATGACGTCGAGCGCCATCCGCGTGTCACCCCCGAGCATGTCGACCAGCGCGGGACGCTGCCGGGAGGCGATGGCCGCGAAGGCGTCGGCGAAGAACTCCTTGCGGCCGAGCCCGCCGCCCTGCCGGTGGAAGGCGGAGGCCAGCATGGGGCGGGCCTTGTCGTAGAGGCTGACGAACTCCGGCGAGTCCGACACCCAGGCCCCGTAGGCGGAGTCGACGTCGTCGATGGCGTGGCCGACCTCGTGCATCATCACGTCGGGGGTCGGCGAGGGGCGGTCGCCGACGACGATCTTGCGGTCGCCGTACGCGCCGGCGCAGATGTCCCAGGTGGCACGGCCCGAGGGCAGCGGGGCGCCGCGTAAGTAGCCCATGTCGTCGAGGTCGGGGACGCCGCCGGGGCCGACGTAGATGCCCTCCAGGCCGGCCGCCAGCTTCTCCTTGAGCCGGTCGGGCAGCCGCGCCAGGCTCTCGACGGCCCGGACGACGTCGGGCGGCGGCGGGCCGAGCCGGGCGTCCCACTGGCGGTGCAGGATCGACTCCAGCTTCCCGCAGTGGCGCAGGCCGTCGCCCAGCGACGGGGCCTCGGGGCGGTGCGGCTGGGCGCGCGGCGGGCGGTCGTCGAGCTCGAAGTCGTCCCAGGTGTAGCGGGGGCGTTCGATGACGGCGGCGGACAACCGCTCGTGGCGCTCGCGGACCGCGAAGCCGTCCCAGCTCCGCTGGTCGGGCGGCTGGTCGGCGCCGGGCCAGGAGCGGCGTTCCGGCCGCTCAGCGCCCGGCCTGCGGCTTCGCAGGGTCTCCTCGGGCTTCCGGCCCTCGGCGCGGGCCTCCGGAGCCTCTCCGGGCCTCTCACGCGCGCCGGACCAGAATGAACGGTCCGCGCCGCTCGGCGCCTCGGCCTTACGGGAGAAGAGGTACGACCCCCGCCGCCACCAGCGGCCGCGACGATGCCGGCCCTTGTCCTGAGAAAAGGCCATCGCACCCCTCAACGACTGAGGAACCCCGTGGGTTCCACGGTTCTCTGCTCCCACCGTACGACGGGGATCTTCTGCTAGTCACCCGAAATGGGACATCGGGAAGCACGAGCACGTCGCAGATGGCTTACAGTTCGGGCATGGCAGGTGTTCTCATCGGACTGGCGCTGCTGGCCTTCTGGCTCTTCTCGCTCTTCGACGTCGTCACTACCCCTGAAGACGAGGTCAGGAACGTACCAAAAACACTGTGGATCATGGTCGTCGTGCTGATTCCGCTGGTCGGCGGGCTCATCTGGATGGCACGCGGCCGCCCGCGGGTCGAGCGGCAGGTCTGGTCGGTCTCCCCCGGTCCCGGCATGCCGAAGGGTCCCGACGACGACCCCGACTTCCTGCGCGACCTCGACCGGCGCATGCGCGGCGGCGACGAGCAGCACTGAGCGGCCCCGGCTCAATGAGCACTGAGCGGCCCCGCCCCGGCTCGATGAGCCGGGGCCGGTCGGTCGGCTCAGACGTCGGCGTAGCTGTGCATCCCGCCGACGAAGATGTTGACGCCGATCAGGTTGAACAGCAGGCAGGCGAACGCCACGAGCTGCACGACCGTGGCCGCCTTCCCCCTCCAGCCGGCCGTCACGCGGGCGTGCAGGTAGGCCGCGTAGGCCACCCACGTGATGAACGACCAGACCTCCTTGGGGTCCCAGCCCCAGTAGCGGCCCCATGCGCGGTCGGCCCACAGCGCGCCCGCGATCACCGCGAACGTCCACAGCGGGAAGGCGAACACGATCGCCCGGTGCGCCACCCGCTCCAGGTCCTCACGGGAGGGCAGGCGCGACATCCCGTCACCGCGCACCAGATAGAGCACGCCCGCGACGCCCGCCAGCGCGAACAGCCCGCTGGCGATGATCGCCGCCGAGACGTGGATGGCGATCCAGTACGAGTTCAGCGCCGGCACCACGGGCCCCGCGGCGGTGTAGAAGATCTTTACCGCCGCGCCCAGCCCGAGCGCGGCCGTGACCATGACGAACGCGCCGAGGAAACGCACGTTGTGGCGGAGCTGGGTGAGCAGGAACGCCGTGACGGCGGCGAAGCAGAGCGCCACGACGAACTCGTACATGTTGCCCCAGGGCCAGCGGCCGACGGCGAGGCCGCGGGTCGCGATGGCGGCCAGGTTGGCGGCCCAGCCCAGCCAGCCCAGCGCCAGCCCGACCGTCCCGGCCCGCGCCGCCAGCCGCGACGGCGGGGGGCTCTCGGGCACCACGGGCTCCGAAGCGGCGTCGTCTGCGCCGCCCTCCGCGGCGGCGCCGACCGTGACCGTCTGCCTGACGGGCCGGGCGGACCTCGCCGCGTTCTTCTTGCCCGCGACGAAGCGGCCGAAGGCCAGCTCCGTCGCGAAGGCGATCATCGCGAGGACGTAGAGCAGGACCGCGGCGACGACGGTAAGGTCGCTCAGCTCGGCGAGTTGCTCAGCGGACATCTTTCTCTCCTGCTGATAGAACCTTGACGATGTCGGCGAACTCCTCGGCGAAGCCCGCCGCGGAGCCCTCGGTGCGGGTGAGGCCCCCGACCTCGACCGTTTCGCCCTTGACCCGGACGAACACCCGCCGCCGCCTGATCAGCAGCGACGCCGCGATGGACACGACCGCGAGACCGGCGAACAGCAGCGCGGGCAGCCGTCCCGGGTCGTAGGCGATCTGCAGCGTCATCCACTGCTTGACGCCGGTGAACTCCAGCTTGCCCGCCCCGCCGGGCAGCTCGACCGACTGCCCGACCGCGAGCGGCTTGGGCACCGCGGTGCCCATCAGCAGCGGCTTGAGCTTCTTCAGCGTCTCCGGCGGGGCGAGCTCGTAGACCGACTGCGGCTGCCCGTTGCGCAGCCCGAGGTCGCCGGAGAACGCCCCGAGGAGCTGCACCTCGGGGTTGAGCTCGCCGGGGAAGGCGGAGGCGTGGGTGCCGTCGGTGAGCGGCACGCTGGTCGGCAGGAACCGCAGCAGGAAGCCGAGCTGCGACGGCTGCGCGTCTGGGGCCTTGACCACGCAGCCCGAGGTCATCGTGGCCTTGTCCTCGATCAGGCAGGGCACCGGCCCCTCGAAGGCGACCTGCCCCTTGCCGTCGGTGACCCGGAAGACCGGCGCGTAGCCGTTGCCGATGAGGTAGGTCTGCGTGCCGTCGATCTCCAGCGGCGTGTTGACCTTGAGCTCGACGTCGCGGACGGGCGCGTCCGGCGTGTCGTTGACCTTGAGGTGGGCGGTGTAGTCGAGGGCCTGCCCCCGCTTCTCGCCGGCCACCTGGTAGGAGACGGTGAAGTCGTCGAGCCGCAGTGTGAACGGCTCCAGCGACTCGGCCGACACCTGGTTGCCCGGCATGAACCGGTCGTAGGCGGCCACGGTGTTGGCGAAGCCGTCGCCCTCGACGACGAGCACGTTGCCGCGGTAGCCGAAGAGCGAGCCGACGCCGATCGCGAAGAGGATGCCGAGCAGCGCGACGTGGAAGAACAGGTTGCCGGTCTCGCGCAGGTAGCCCTTCTCCGCCGAGACCCAGCCGTCGCCGGTGACCACGCGGAAGCGCAGCCCGCGCAGCCGCCTGGCGGCCTCGTCCAGGCTCGGCCCGTCTTCGATGACGGCCGCGTGCGGCAGCTTGGTGACGTTCTTCGGCGCGGCGGGCGGCTTGCGGCGCAGCTCGCGCACGTAGGTCAGGGTGCGCGGGATGATGCAGCCGATGAGCGAGGTGAACAGCAGCAGATAGACCGCGGCGAACCAGGTGGAGGAGAAGACCTCGAAGAGCTGGAGGCGGTCGTACCACTCGGCCAGGGCGGGGCTCTCGTCGTAGAGCCTGGCGACCTTGTCGGGGTCGACGCCGCGCTGCGGGATCAGCGAGCCGGGCACCGAGCCGAGCGCCAGCAGGAACAGCAGGATGAGCGCGGTCTTCATCGAGGTGAGCGTGCGCCACGCCCACCGCAGCCAGCCCACCGGGCCGAGCCCGGCCTGCTTGGGCGACCGCTCGCGCTCCAGCTCCCGCACGCTCATCAGATCACCGGCTCGAACGCGCCGATCACACCCTGCATGGCCGCGATCATCTCCCCCCACAGACCGGTCACCAGCAGCACGCCGACGGCCACCATCATCCCGCCGCCGATCCTGGTGATCAGGCGCGAGTGCTTGCGGATGGCGCGGAACGTGCGCAGGGCCCTGCTGTAGGCCAGCGCCGCCGCCACGAACGGCAGTCCGAGGCCGAGCGCGTACGCGACGGCCAGCAGGGCGCCGCGCCCGGCGCTGCCCTCGTTGAGCCCGAGCGTCAGCACCACGGCCAGCGTCGGCCCGATGCACGGCGTCCAGCCGAGCCCGAACACCACGCCGAGCAGCGGCGCCCCGGCCAGCCCCGCCGCGGGGAGCCGGTGGATCCGCACGTCGCGCATGAGCCCCGGGATCACGCCCAGGAACGCCAGCCCGAGCACGATGGTCAGCACCCCGAGCACCCGCGTGATGATCTCGGCGTTGCCCAGCATGACCGAGCCGAGCCCGCCGAACAGCGCCCCGCTGAGCACGAACACGAGCCCGAACCCGGCCACGAACAGCGCCGCCCCGAGCACCAGCCGCCCCCGCCTGGGGTCGGCGCTCATGCCGGTGACGTACGACAGGTAGCCGGGCACCAGCGGCAGCACGCACGGCGACAGGAACGACACCACGCCCGCGAGCACCGCGATCGGCACGGCGAGCAGCAGCGAGCCCGAGGCGACGAGGTCATTCATCGCGGACCTTGGTGACGGTGTCCATGAGGTCGGTGTACTTGACGGCGCCGAGCGCGCGGGCGGCGATGCGGCCCTGCTTGTCGATGATCAGCGTGGACGGGATGGCCGCGGGCGGCACCGTGCCCTGGAAGGCCAGCGCGACCTTGCCCGGCTGGTCGAAGATGGACGGGTAGCCGGGCTGCTCGGTGCGCTCGAAGGCGAGCGCGTCGGCCTGCCGGTCCTTGAAGTCGACGCCGACGAACTCGACGCCGGTGCCCTTGGTCTTGGCCGCGACCTCCTTGAGCACCGGCGCCTCGCCCCGGCAGGGCCCGCACCAGGACGCCCAGAAGTTGATGACCACGACCTTGCCCTTGTGGGCGGCCAGCGAGGCGGTGCCGCCGTCGAGGGTCGGGCCCTCGACCGCCGGGGCCGGCTTGCGTTCGCCGGCGGCGAAGACCTGCATCTTCCCGTCGCCGGCGACGAACCGGGTGTCGCCCGCCTCCGGCTGACCGCTCTGATTGCCGGCGCACCCCGCGGCCAGCACGGCCAGGAGGGCGAGGGAGAGGGACATGGCGCGCACGGAGGAAGATCTCCTTGTACTACAACCGGTAGAGCTTGCAACTCTACCGGTGGGTCCGGGCGATCCGGACATCGGGCTCAGGCGCCCGGGACGGACGGCCCGGTGTCCAGCGACCCGGCCGGCTCGCTGTAGCCGATGCTGATGAGCCGGTCACCGTCGAAGGTGAACGTCGTGAGGCTGGCCAGCGCGCACTGCCTGCGGCGCGGGTCGTGCCAGAGCCGGCGGCCCTCGGCCGCCATCCTGATCGACCAGATCGGCAACTGGTGGCTGACGAGCACGGTCTCGTGCCCGCGCGCCGCCGCCCGCGCGTCGTCGATCATCGATTTCATCCGCCGCACGATCACCGGGTAGGGCTCGCCCCAGGACGGGCGCATCGGGTTCCAGAAGTAGCGGTAGTTGCGCCAGTCGCGGAACAGCCCCACCCCTTGCGCGACGGGCCGGCCCTCCAGCAGGTTGGCCGCTTCGAGGAGGCGCTCGTCCTGCCGGACCTCCAGCCCGAGCTTGGCGGCGAGGGGGGCCGCGGTCTCCAGCGCGCGCTCCAGGGGCGAGCTGTAGAGGGCGACGATGTCACGGCCGCCGACCGCCTTGGCGACCGTCTCGGCCATGAGGTGACCTGTCTCGGACAGGTGGTAGCCGGGCAGCCTGCCGTAGAGGATGCCCTTCGGGTTGTGCACCTCACCGTGGCGCAGAAGGTGGACGACGGTCGATTCAGCCATGGTGGGCACAGCCTATCCGCTCGCCTCGGGATAAGGTCCCCGGGTGAGTCCCTGGGCCCTCCTCCTCGTACTCGTCGCCGCCTTCGCCCACGCCACCTGGAACCTGCTGAGCAAACGCTCCTCCCAGGCCGACGGGGTGGTCTTCGTCTGGCTGGTGGCGGTGGCCGGCGCGGCGCTGTGGGCGCCGCTGTTCGCCGGATACCTGGTGGTGACGGGCGACGTGCCGTCCTGGACGGACCTCGCGGTGATCGGCGGCAGCACGGCCCTGCACATGAGCTACTTCCTGCTGCTCCAGCGCGGGTACGGCACCGGCGACCTGTCCATGGTCTACCCGGTGGCGCGCGGCACGGGGCCGATGCTGGCGAGCCTGGTGGCGGTGCTGTTCCTGGGCGAGCGGCCGTCCGTCGCCAACGTGGCGGGGATCGTGCTGGTCGGCGTGGGGGTGTTCCTGCTGGGCCGGGGCGCGGGCCGCGCCGATCTGCGCTCGGTCGCGCCCGGCCTGGTCGTCGGGCTGTTCATCGCCGGGTACACGGTGTGGGACTCGCAGGTGGTGGGGCCGTTCGGGGTGGCGCCGCTCACGCTCATCTACCTGGGCGAGGTCGGGCGGGCGCTGGTGCTGGCGCCGGTCGTGCTGGCCACGCGGCGGGAGCTGGTCGCGCCGGTGTGGCGGGAGCATCGGTGGCGGATCGCCGGGGCGGCGGTGCTGATCTTCGTGTCGTACCTGCTGGTGCTGGTCGCGTTCACGATGGCGCCGGTGACCGTGGTCGCGCCGGCGCGGGAGATCAGCGTGCTGATCGCCGTGGTGCTGGGCGGGCGGCTGCTGGCCGAGGGCGACCTTCCGCGCCGGCTGCTGGCGTCGGGGGTGATCCTGGGCGGCGTCGTGGCGATCGCCCTGAGCTGAGGGAGCTCAGCGTACGGCCCAGGCGTTCTCCTGCTCCCTGCTGACCTCCATCAGGGTGTCGACCAGGGCCCTGATGGCCGGGCGGCGGGCCGCGTCGGCACGCCAGACGGCGTAGATGCGGCGGGCCTGCCGCGGCCTGATCGGCACCATGGCGACGCCCTCGGGCACGTAGCGGCCGAGTCGCGGCACGATCGCGCAGCCGAGCCCGGCGGCGACCAGCGCGAGCTGGGTCGGGTACTCGTCGGCCAGGCAGGCGATCTCCGGCTCCAGCGAGGCGTTGCGCAGCGTGTACACGAGCCAGTCGTGGCACACGGTGCCGGGAGTGGAGCTGATCCAGCGCTCGCCGTGCAGGGCGGCCAGCTCGATCTCCCGCGAGCCGGCCAGCGGGTGCCCCGCGGGTATCGCCACGTCCGCGACGTCGTCCAGCAGCGTGGCCCTGGACAGGCCGTCGGGCAGCGCCATGGGCCGGTTGAGCCAGTCCTGGACGATGCCGAGGTCCAGCTCTCCCCTGGCGACGTCGCGTACGACCCGCTCGGGCTCGCGCTCGTTGAGCTGGATCCACAGGTCGGGATGGCGGCCGCGGAGCGCGACCAGGGCCTGCGGCATGAGGCCGCGGGCGGCGGTGGGGAAGGCGGCCACGTTGAGCCGGCCGACGACCTCGCCGCGCAGCGCCTCGAAGTCCGCCTCGGCGGTCTCGACCAGGGCGAGGATGCGTTCGGCGTGCTCGGCGAGCAGCCCGGCCGCGTCGGTCAGCCGGACGCCGCGGCCGTTGCGCTCCATGAGCCGGGCGCCGGTCTCGCGCTCCAGCTTGGCGATCTGCTGTGACACGGCCGAGGGGGTGACCATGAGCGCGTCCGCCGCCGCGCCGACCGAGCCGTAGACGTGCACCGCGTGCAGGGCCTTGAGGCGGTTCAGGTCCAACATGTAAGCCAGACTAAAGGGTTTAGCGTAGAAAGTCTCGCTTGTGGTTGATTGTGTAGCAGATGAAAATAGATGCATGCGAATCATCAAGTCGAAGAAGCAGCAGCCCGCCACTCCCTCGTACCTCAAGGAGCTCGCCGAGCAGGCTCGCGAGCAGCGCATCCGCTACCAGAAGCCCGCCCGCTGAGCGCCGGTTCCGGCGTCCGCGGGCGGGCTCAGCCCTCCGAAGCCCAGGGCCGCGACTACTTCGCGGCCGCGGCGGCCTCGGCCGCGGCGGGCAGCGCCGCGACGACGCGCTCGATCGCCTCGTCGTCGTGCGCGGCCGACAGGAACCACGCCTCGTACGCCGACGGCGGCAGGTAGACCCCCTGGTCGAGCATCGCGTGGAAGAACGCGGTGAAAGCGCCGGTGTCCTGGGTCTTCGCCTCGGCGAAGTTCGTCACCTCGGCATCGGTGAAGAAGATCGAGAACAGGCTGCCGGCCCGCTGGAGCCGGTGCGGCACCCCGGCCTTGCCCAGCGCCTGCGCGGCGGCGTCGCCCACCGCGAGCGCCGCGGCGTCCACCCGCGCGTACGCCGCCTCGTCCAGCGCCCGCAGCGTCGCCAGGCCCGCGGCGCAGGCCAAGGGATTGCCCGACAGCGTGCCCGCCTGGTAGACCGGCCCCTCCGGCGCGAGGTAGGCCATCACCTCGGCCCGGCCGCCGAACGCCGCCGCCGGCAGCCCGCCGCCCATCACCTTGCCGAACGTCATCAGGTCGGCTTCGACCGGGTCGAGGCCGTACCAGCCGGCCGCCGAGACGCGGAAGCCGGTCAGCACCTCGTCCACGATGAGCAGCGCGCCGTGGGCCGTGCACAGCTCGCGCAGCCGCTGGTTGAAGCCGTCACGCGGCGGCACCACGCCCATGTTGGCCGGGCACGCCTCGGTGATCACGCACGCGATGTCGGCCTGGGCGAACGCGTCCTCGACGGCCGCCACGTCGTTGTACGGGAGCACGATCGTGTCCGCCGCCGACGCCCCGGTCACGCCCGGCGTGTCCGGCAGCCCGAAGGTCACCACACCGGACCCGGCCGAGGCCAGCAGGGCGTCCACGTGCCCGTGGTAGCACCCGGCGAACTTGATCACCTTGGACCGCCCGGTGAACCCGCGCGCCAGCCGCACCGCGCTCATCGTGGCCTCGGTGCCCGAACTGACCAGCCGCACCTTCTCCACCGGCGCCACCCGGGAGACGATCTCCTCGGCCAGCTCGACCTCGCCGGGCGTGGCGGTGCCGTACGAGAAGCCATGGGCGACCGCCTCGGAGACCGCGTCGACGACCGCGGGATGACGGTGGCCGAGGATCATCGGCCCCCAGGAGCACACCAGGTCGACGTAGCGGTTGCCGTCGACGTCGGTGATGTAGGGGCCCTGGCCGGCGGCCATGAAGCGCGGGGTGCCGCCGACCGCGCCGAACGCGCGCACCGGGGAGTTGACGCCTCCCGGCACGATCCGGCGGGCGCGGGCGAACAGGTCCTCGGATCTCTCTATGCGGCTCACCCGACCAGGTTAGTCGGGCCCGGGGCCGCCCCAGGGCGAGGGGCCGCTCAGTCGGCGAGCCACTCCAGGATGCGCAGCGGGTCGGGCAGGGGCCGCCCGTCCGGGGGCCGCAGCCAGGAGACCTGCCGGCCGAAGGGCAGGTGCGAGGGCGGCGCGAGCACGTAGCTGTCGCGGCAGTGCCAGCGCAGGCCCGGCGTGTCGTCGATGGCGGCCGGGTCGCAGTCGAGGTGGCAGGACCACCACTCGTCCTCGTCCTCGGGGTTGCCGCGGGTGGCCACGTAGAACAAGACCCGGTCGCCTTGAGCGGCGACCGGGCCGGAGTGGGCGCCCACCTCGTCGATCCTCGTGAGCGCCATGAGGCCGACGGCGAGCGGTACGTCGAAGACGTCGAAGACGCGGCCGGTGGGCAGGATCACACCCGCCTCGGGCTCGGCCTGCCACCAGCGGGAGAGCTGCGCGGGGTCGGTGGTGGCGAGCAGCGGCCAGGCCGGCGAGAGCGGATGGGCGCCCGGGTCGGGACAGCCGAGCCGGTCACAGGAGCACGCCCGCGGCCCGGTGGGCAGCGGATAGGCGCCCGGCACCACGGGCCAGCCCATCGCGGCGTAGTCGAGCACGGTCGCGATGCGCGTCGGCCGCGCCCGCTTTTTGGTACGCCGAGCCAGAGGTACCCCCACCATTGGTGTCTCCCGTCGAATCCCGCGCCTGAAGAGGTCCCGGCTCCGGGCGGGCGTTCGCTCACGCGGGACACACCAGCACTTGTCATCGCACTCTAACGCACAGGCCCCACGAGTTGACGGGAAACCCCTTGGTTAGAGCCTCCGTGCCACCTCGGTGGCCCAGTAGGTCAGGATCAGGTCGGCGCCGGCCCGCTTGATGGCGACCAGCGACTCCATGATCGTCCGCTCGCGGTCCACCCAGCCGTTGGCCGCGGCCGCCTCGACCATCGCGTACTCGCCGCTCACCTGGTAGGCGGCGACCGGCACGTCCACCTCGCGGCGGACGGCGGCGATGATGTCGAGATAGGCCAGGGCGGGCTTGACCATGACGGCGTCCGCGCCCTCGGCCAGGTCGAGCCGGACCTCGCGCAGCGCCTCGTCCAGCGGCCCCGCGGGGTCCTGCTGGTGGGTGGCGCGGTCGCCGAACTGCGGCGCGCACTCGGCGGCGTCGCGGAACGGGCCGTAGAAGGCGGAGGCGTACTTCGCGGAGTAGGCGAGGATCGGCACGCCCGCGTGGCCGGCGCCGTCGAGCGCGGCGCGGATGGCGCCCACCTGGCCGTCCATCATGCCGCTCGGCGCGATCATCTGGGCGCCCGCGTCGGCCTGGGCCACCGCGACGGAGGCGTAGCGCTCCAGCGTGGCGTCGTTGTCGACGTCGCCCGACGGGGTCAGGATGCCGCAGTGCCCGTGGTCGGTGAACTCGTCGAGGCAGGTGTCGGCCATGACCACGAGCGCGTCGCCGACCTCGGCGCTCACCTCCCGCAGCGCCTTCTGGAGCACGCCGTCGGGGTCGTCGGCGGCCGAGCCGCGCGCGTCCTTGACCGCCGGGATGCCGAACAGGATCAGCCCGCCCACGCCCGCCTCGGCCGCCTCGTGGGCCGCCTTGCGCAGCGAGTCGGAGGTGTGCTGGAACACGCCCGGCATCGAGACCACCGGCTGCGGCTCGGCGATGCCCTCCTTGACGAACACCGGCAGGATCAGGTCGGCGGGGTCGATCCTGGTGCCCGCCACCATCCGGCGCAGCGCGGGAGTGCCGCGCAGCCTGCGGGGACGCGCCACGGGGAAGCGTGCGCTCATCTGGCTCTCCTTCTCGCGCCACGGCGGTTCTGTGAGGGCCTGCGCGGCGTGTCGCCCGCGGCCAGCGCCGCCTGGCGCTGCTTGGCTCCGTACTCGGCCACGGCGGCGGCCAGCGCGGAGGCGGATGGCTTGTCGGCCATGACGTCCACCCGGAGCCCGAACTCCTCGGCGGTCTTGGCCGTCTGCGGCCCGATGACCGCGATCACGGTGACGTTGTGCGGCTTGCCGGCGATGCCCACGAGGTTGCGCACCGTGGAGGAGGAGGTGAAGAGCACGGCGTCGAAGCCGCCGCCCTTTATCGCCTCGCGGATCGGCGCGGGCGGCGGCGCGGCCCGCACGGTGCGGTAGGCCGTGACGTCGTCGCACTCCCAGCCCAGCTCGGTCAGCCCGGCCACCAGCGTGTCGGTCGAGATGTCGGCGCGCGGCAGCAGCACCCGGTTGATCGGGTCGAGCATCGAGTCGTACGGCGGCCACTCGGCCACCAGCCCCTCCGACGACTGCTCGCCAGAGGGCAGCAGGTCGGGCCTGACGCCGAACTCGATCAGGGCACGCGAGGTCGCCTCGCCGACGGCGGCCACCTTGAGCCCGGCGAAGGCGCGGGCGTCGAGGCCGTATTCCTCGAACTTCTCGCGCACGGCCTTGACGGCGTTGGCGCTGGTGAAGGCCACCCACTCGTAGCGGCCGGTGACCAGGCCCTTGATGGCGCGGTCCATCTGCTGCGGGGTGCGCGGCGGCTCGACCGAGATGGTCGGCACCTCCTCGGGCACCGCGCCGTAGGAGACGAGCTGCTCCGACAGGCTCCGCGACTGCTCCTTGGTGCGGGGCACCAGCACCCGCCAGCCGAACAGCGGCTTGGTCTCGAACCACGACAGCTTCTCGCGCAGCCCCACGGCCTCGCCGACGACGATCAGCGCGGGCTCGGTGAACCCGGCGTGCTTGAGGTCGGCCTGCAGCCGCCCGAGCGAGGACACGACGGTGTACTGCTCGGTGGTGGTGCCGCCGCTGCTGACCGCGACGGGCGTGGTGTCGGGCTTGCCGCCCGCGATGAGCGCCTTGCCGATGGACACGGCCTCGGCGATGCCGTTGTAGATGACCAGCGTGCCGGGGCAGGCGGCGTGGGAGGACCAGTCCTGCTCCTGCGCGGCGTCCACGACGCGGAACTCGGGCACGGCCGTCGCCGGCGGGATGCCCGCGTAGGTGAGCACGGCGGTCGCGGGCGGGACGCCGGGCACGACCTCGAAGTCCACCTCCGCCGCGGCGCAGGCCGCGGCCTCCTCCGTGATCGAGGAGAACAGCATGGGGTCGCCGGGGCACAGGCGCACCACGAGCCCGCCGTCCTTGGCGCGCTTGACGAGACCCGTCAGCGCGTCGTCGGCCTCGACGACCTGCACGCCCTCGCGGGCATGACGCAGCAGCGCGCGGTGCGCCTCCTCGCCGAGCACCACGACGTCGGCCTTGCCGAGCAGCTCGGCGCCGCGGAGCGTGAGCAGGTTGGGGTCGCCGGGACCCGCGCCCACGAAGGCGACGAGACCGGAGGTTGGACTATCGGAGCTCAATGGGAATGCTCCCCCATCAATCTGTCGGCCCCTTCGGAGATCATCTCGGCCGCGAGGCGGCGGCCCAGGCTGACAGCCTCAGAAGGAGAGCCGGCGGCGGACTTGCGGACCGCTTCGCGGCCGTCGAGCGCGACGACCGTGGCGGTCAGGTTCAGAGTGTGCCCGTCATCGACCGCGTACGCACCCACGGGCGCGGCGCAGCCCGCCTCCAGGGCGGACAGGACCGAGCGTTCGGCGGCCACCGCCGAACGGGTGCGCGGGTCGTCGAGCACGCCGAGGAAGGCGACGAGGTCGGCGAGGTCGGCGCGGCACTCGACCGCGAGCGCGCCCTGGCCGGGGGCCGGCAGCAGCTCCTCGATCTCGAAGATCTGGGCGATCTCGGCGCCGCGGCCGAGCCGGTCGAGCCCGGCCGTGGCCAGCACGACCGCGTCGAGCTCGCCGGAGGTGACCTTGGCGATGCGCGTGTCGGCGTTGCCGCGGATCGGGACGTAGTCGAGGTCGGGGCGGAGCGCGCTCAGCATGGCGACGCGGCGCGGCGAGCCGGTGCCGACACGCGCGCCGGACGGCAGGTCGGCGAACTTGGCGTGCGCGATCAGCGCGTCACGGTGGTCGTGGCGGGCCGGGAGCGCGGCCAGGACGAAGCGCGGGTCCTGCTTGGTGGGCAGGTCCTTCAGCGAGTGCACGGCGAAGTCGATCTCGCCGTCGAGCAGCTTGTCGCGCAGCGCGCTGACGAACACGCCGGTGCCGCCGAGCTGCGCGAGGTGCGCCTTGGTGACGTCGCCGAACGTGGTCACCCCGACGAGCTCGATCGCTCGCCCGGTGCGCTCGGTGTAGGCGTCGGCCACCATCTGGGACTGGGCGGTCGCCAGCTGACTGCGGCGCGTGCCCAGCCGGAGGGGTTCGGGCGTCACAGCTCCACCTCTCTCACGGCCTCGGGCATCTTCGGGTCCAGGTTGAACAGCTCACGCAGCGCCTCCGCATAATGATCGCCTCCCGGGCAGGTCGCGAGCTGCTTGACACGCACAGTGGGCTCGTGGAGCAGCTTGTCCACGACGCGCTGCACGGTCATCGCGACCTCGTCGCGCGCCCGGGCGTCGAGGTCGGGCACGCGCATCAGGAGCCGGCCGAGCTCGGACTCGACCACCCCCGCCGCCTTGCTGCGGAGCGCGACCACGGTCGGGGTGACCTTGGCGGCGCGCTCGGCGTCGAGGTAGGCGCGAAGCTCCTCGACGACCAGGGCGCGCACGGACGCGACCGCGTCGACCTCCCGCGAGCCGATGCCGGACTCCTGAATCGTCTCCAGGTCGACCAGCCGGACCCCCGGCACCCGTCGCACGGCCGGGTCGACGTCGTGCGGCAACGCGAGGTCCAGCAGGAACGTGGGTCCGCCCAGCATATCCGGCGTGATGATGTGCCTGCCCGCTCCGGTGCAGGTGATCACGATGTCGGCACCGGCCAGCTCGGCCGGCATGGCGGAGAACTCGACGGCCCGGCCGCCGACGTTGGCGGCCAGCCGGGCGCCCCGCTCGTACGTGCGGTTGGCCACGACGATGTCGCTGACCCCGGCGCGCTGGAGCGTGACGGCGGCCAGCGAGCTCATGGAGCCGGCGCCGACGACCAGCGCCCGCCGGCCCGCGATCTCGCCCGCCAGCGTCAGCCCGGCCGTGACGAGGGAGGCGCCGGCCTGGTCGATGCCGGTGTCGGTGTGCGCCCGCTTGCCGACCCGCAGCGCCTGCTGCACCAGCTCGTTGAGCGTGGCGCCGACGGTGCCCTGGCGCTGGCCGAGCTTGAGCGCCTGGCGTACCTGGCCGAGGATCTGGCCCTCGCCGACCACCATGGAGTCGAGGCCGCACACCACGGAGAACAGGTGCTCGACCGCGCGCTCCTCGTAGTGCACGTAGAGGTGCGGGGTGAGCTCCTCGACCGGGATGCCCGTGTGCACGCCGAGGAGCCCGGTCACGGCCGTGAGGGCGGCGTGGAACCGGTCGACCGTGACGTAGATCTCCACCCGGTTGCAGGTCGACACCACCATGGCCTCGGCCACGGACGACTCGTGATGGACGTCGTGCAGGAGCTTGACCAGCCGGTCGCCGGTGAGTGAGACCCGTTCAAGCAGCGCCACCGGCGAGGTGCGGTGGCTGAGTCCGATGGCCAGGATGCTCATTGACTGTCCACCGCCATGAGTGGCCCTCCAGCTTTGCGTTGCTCGTGGAACGCGAGAATCTGCAGTTCGATGGATAGATCGACCTTACGGACATCGACGGTGTCCGGAACGGAGAGGACCACGGGGGCGAAGTTGAGGATGCTGGTCACGCCCACGGCGATCACGCGATCGCAGACCGCCTGCGCCGCTTCCGCCGGTGTCGCCAGAACCACGATCGAGACTCCACGCCGTTTGACGACGGCTTCCAGTTCGTCGATGTGCTCAACATTCAACCCCGCTATGGTGTCGCCCACGACTTCGGGGTCGGCGTCGATCAATGCCGCCACCCGGAAACCGCGTGAGACGAACCCGCCGTAGTTCGCCAGCGCGCGGCCGAGGTTGCCGACGCCGACGATGGCGACCGCCCAGTCCTGCGTCAGGCCCAGCTCGCGGGAGATCTGGTAGACGAGGTACTCGACGTCATAGCCTACGCCCCTGGTGCCGTAGGAGCCGAGGTGTGACAGATCTTTGCGCAGCTTCGCGGAGTTGACCCCGGCGGCCACGGCGAGGTCCTCGGAGCTGACCGTCGCCACGCCCCGCTCCGCCATGCCGTGCAGCGCCCGCAGGTACAGCGGCAGCCGCGCGACCGTCGCCTCGGGGATGCCTCGGTCACGGGGCTGGGACGTGCTCTTCACGCGCCGGAGCTCCAGGGGACGGGCGGCGGGGAGCCGCGGAGATGGATTAGAACCGTCTTTCAGGTTAATCCCTTTGTGAACCGATGCACAAAGTAGCGGCGGTACGGTTGCCATATGCACCGCATCACCTTGCTCGGCAAGCCCGGCTGTCACTTGTGTGAGGACGCGCGCGAGGTCATCGCCCGGGTGGCGGGCGAGCTGGGCGTCCCCTGGGAGGAGATCAGCATCGACTCCTCCGAGGAGCTGAGGGAGAAATACTGGGAGATGATCCCGGTCACGCTCATCGACGGCGTGCAGCACGACTTCTGGCGGGTCGACGAGACCCGCCTGCGGGCGGCACTCAGTACGTGACGGTTCAGTACGCGACGGTGGGGAGCGGCACCACCTTCGCGGCGTTGACGTCGAGCTCGATGACGTTGGTGGCCAGCACCATCGACTGCCGCTCGGTGACGAACCGCTCGACGTGCGGCTGCCGCTGGTGGTCGCGGTAGGCGACCTCGTCGCGGTAGAGCTCGTAGACGATGCGCTGCAGCGGGGCCGACTTGACGGAGTGGCAGGCGTAGACGAGCGTGTCGGGCTCGCCGCGGCGCACGCCCTCGACCGTGGCCTCGGCCAGCCGGTCGAACGCCTCGCCCGCGCCGTCCATGATCGTGAACACGGTGAGCAGGCCGTAGATGTTCGGCGACAGGCGGCCCCCGGCGGGCTGCGGGCCGGGTTGCCGGCCCGGTTGCTGACCAGGCTGCTGGCCCGGCTGCTGAGGCCCGGACGGGGAGAACAGGTCGGCGCCGGAGAAGAGCATGCCGGTGGCGGGGCCGGCCGGGGGCGGGGTGGGCGGCATCGCGTACTCGGGGCGCTGCGGCATGGCCTGCGGGCCTGAGGGGCCGCCGAAGTGCTGCGGGCCCGAGGGGCCGCCGGGCATGGGGCCGCTGTTCATGATGTAGCCGGTCGCGGGGCCGTCCTCGGGCGGGGGCGGCGTCATGCGGGCGGCGTAGTCGACGTCGCGCTCGCCGGCGCGGTACTCCGCCACCAGGTCGCCGAGGCCGGTGGGCCGGCGGGGCGCGGCGGGCGGCAGGTCGGCGGCCGGCACGGGCTCGGGCATGGCCCTCCGCCCGCGCGGGACCGTGCGGTCGTGGTCCTCCGGCGGCGCCCCGCGACGGTCGCCTCCGTGCCGCCCGGGGGCGTCGTGGCCGTGCCGCGCGGCGGCATCGTGGCCGTGCCGCGCGGCGGCATCGTGGCCATGGCGGGCGCCGACCCGGGTGTCCTGGCCGCGCTTCGCGGGCGCGTCGCGGTCGTCGAAGTCGTCGTCCTCGTCGTCGTACGGCGCGAGCGGCCGCAGCACGGTGTACCAGATCGCCGCCGCGGCCACGGCGAGCAGCGCCGTGGTGAACAGCGGGGGCACCGTGAAGCGCATCGCGCCCACCAGGGCGATCCCGGACGGGGCGATCACCAGGGAGGCGTGCAGGTTGTCGGTGTCGTACTCGTCGCCGTTGCGCCATTTGAGCGCCGCGACCACCAGCATGGCCAGCATGATCACCACGGCGACGACGTGCACGCCGATCAGCAGGTAGCCGGGGAAGATGCCCCAGAGAGCCGACCCCGCGGGCGGGGTCTTGCCCGTCACGTCGGACTTGAGCGGATCGAAGATCATGATGGCGCCGGTGACGATCGTCAGCGCGATGCCCATCAGCCACGCCAGGAAGCGCGGCGGCACCCGCTCGGCGAGGAGCTGGATCATGCCGACGGCCAGCCACAGCGGCGCGAGCAGCGACCCCGTCACCTGGTAGATCCGGAACGTCACCCCTCCGAACCCGATCAGGCAGCCGATGCCGACCACCGCCAGCGACAGGAACAGCGCCGCTGCGGCGACGGCCCAGCCGATCAGCCAGCCCTCGGGCTCGTCACGCAGCCTTTTGATCAGGGCGCCTGTCGCGAAGGCGGCGAGGAGCGCACCGGCGAACCCGAGGACAGCAACAAGGATCTCCATGGTGACTCCAATGCTGCCGGACGATGCCTCCCAGCCGGTAGCCGAAGAGGGAACAGGTCGATCCTCACGGTATCCGGCGGTTACACCAAGTCATGCAAGTACCTTGTGGATTGTGGAATTTCCGGTTGATTTCTAGAGTGTTCGAGCACGCCGCACCCCTTACCCCTAGGGATACCGGATGCCTGACTCGTCACCGTTCGCCGGGCTGCTGGTGCCAGCGCTCGCTGCGCCTGCCCGGACGGGCGAGTTCGCCGTGCGCGAAGAAGTGCCGGAACCCGAGGTGGACGCAGCCGCGGACGTGGACGTGCGGG
The DNA here is from genome assembly GCF_036289125.1 of Nonomuraea sp. LP-02. Taxonomy (NCBI): domain Bacteria; kingdom Bacillati; phylum Actinomycetota; class Actinomycetes; order Streptosporangiales; family Streptosporangiaceae; genus Nonomuraea; species Nonomuraea sp. LP-02. Next base: position 6,067,966 of record NZ_JAXCLK010000001.1, read on the forward strand.
CGCTCGTGCTGCACGCCAAGAACGGCTGCACGGAGTCGTTTGGCACGCTCTACGACCGCTATGTGGACCTCGTCTACCGCTACATCTACTTCCGGGTCGGATCCCATCAGCTCGCCGAGGACCTGACCAGCGAGACCTTCCTGCGGGCGCTGCGCAGGATCGCCGACTTCACCTGGCAGGGCCGCGATTTCGGCGCCTGGCTCGTGACCATCGCCCGAAACCTGGTGACGGATCACTTCAAATCGGGGCGATATCGGCTGGAGATCCCTACCGGGGAGATCATCGACGTTCCGCTCGACGGCTCGCACATCCCGGAGAACGCCGTGGTCACGGCCATCATCAACGACCGGGTGCTGCGGGCCGTACGAGAGCTCAATCCCGAACAGCAGGAAGTGGTCGTCCTGCGTTTCCTGCACGGACTCTCGCTCGCGGAAACCGCGTTGATCATGGGGAAGAAGAGTGGAGCGATCAAAGCGCTGCAGTTCCGGGCCATCCGCGCGCTGGCCCGAGCGCTCAAGCACGACCTGGCGTAACCTCCACCATCCACCCGTCGTTAGGCAGGTGTCACGGCCAGACGGGAGCGACTGTCATGGGTAGGGCGCGCAGGCGGCGGGAGCGCGTGCTCGAACACCTCACGGAGCTGCGGAGCCTGCCCATCGGCGGGGCCCCGGAGCCGGCCTTCCGCGCGCGGCTGCGCGCCGAGCTGCTCTCCCGGCACCAGGCCGAGCAGTCGCCCCACCCGTTCCCGTCCGTCTCCTCCGGCATGCCGGTCCTCTCCTCGGGCCGGCACGCGCGTCCCCGCGCCTCCCGGCGGCGCCCGCGCGGGCGGCCGATGCTGTCCCATCTGGCCTCGTTCGGGCTGGCGGCGGGGATGATGGTCTCGGCGTTCGCGACGTACCAGTCGGTGCCAGGCGACTCGCTCTACCCGCTCAAGCGGGCCGCGGAGAGCACCTTCGTCCGGCTCAGCGCCGACGACGCCGTACGCGGCGAGCGCGAGCTGGACTCCGCCAAGACCCGCGCCAAGGAGGTCGCCGGCCTGCTCGGCTCCGCCGACGACGGCCCGCTGGTCGGCGAGACCCTGAAGGACATGGAGGACTCCACCCGATCGGGCATCAGCCGCCTCGAACGGGCCGAGCCGCGCTCGCCGAAGATCAAGAAATTCGCACGGGACCAGAAAGAGATGGTCAGCCCCATGCTTCCCCAGCTCAACGGCGACCAGCAGGCCCAGGCGGAGGGCTATCTGCACTACATCGAAGGTCTGGTCGCGCCACAGTAGGTAGCTAAGCTGAGGCCCATGCGGCTTTTTGGACGACGACACCAGATCGAGCCCGAAGCTGCCGGCGAGGCGGCGGCCCGGGCGGCGGTCACCGTCGCGCCGGCCCAGCCGGTCGAGCCCGACCTGGAGGCGGCGGCCTTCTTCGACGTGGACAACACGATGATGCGCGGGGCCTCCATCTACCACTTCGCGAGGGGCCTCGCCACGCGCGGCATGTTCACCACCTCCGACCTGTTCAAGTTCGCGGTGGGCCAGGCGGCCTTCCGGCTGCGCGGCAGCGAGAACCCCGAGCACATCGCGGTGGCGAGGGAGACGGCGCTGGCGTTCGTGGCCGGCACCAAGGTCGACGACGTCGTCCGCCTCGGCGAGGAGATCTACGACGAGGTCATGGCCGACCGCATCTGGAGCGGCACCCGCGCGCTCGCCCAGTCCCACCTCGACGCCGGCCAGCGGGTCTGGCTGGTCACCGCCACGCCCGTCGAGCTGGCCAGGGTCATCGCGCAGCGGCTCGGGCTGACCGGCGCGCTCGGCACCGTCGCCGAGACCGGCAACGGCATCTACACCGGCCGGCTGGTCGGCGACCTGCTGCACGGCCCCGCCAAGGCCGAGGCCGTGCGGGCGCTGGCCCGGCGCGAGGGCCTCGACCTCACCCGCTGCACCGCCTACAGCGACTCCGCCAACGACCTGCCGATGTTGTCCCTGGTCGGCCACGCCGTGGCCATCAACCCCGACAGCGAGCTGCGCGAGCACGCGAGGAAGCACGACTGGCCCATCAGGGACTTCCGCACCGGCCGCAAGGCCACGCTGAAGGCCCTGCCCATCGCGGCGGGCGTCGGGGCGATCGCGGGCGGCGTGGCGGCCGGCCTGGCCCTGCGCCGCCACTACCGCCGCGTCTGACCCGCCGCCCGCTCTTCCCGTCACTTCAGCGTCTCGAACAGCTCGCGGGCCTGGGGCTGCCGCCACTCGACGCGGTTCGGGTCGGTCTTGGCGGGCTGCCACGGCACGACGGTCATGCTGATCTTCGCCTCCGTCAGCTGCGCCGCCAGCGCGGCCATCTCCTCCACGCCGAGATCGGTACGCACCGACTTGCGCACCTCGGCCAGCAGGGCCTTGAGCCGGTTCTGGTCCAGGGCCGAGCTCTGGGCCTTCTTCGCCATCGCGCGCAGGAGCTGCGCCTGCCGCTTGATGCGGGCGATGTCCGAGCCGTCTCCCTGGGCCCGCGAGCGCATCCACCCCAGCGCCGCCTCGCCGTTCAGAGTGACCTTGCCGGCCGGCAGCTTGAGCTTCGCCCGCCGGTCGTCCACCGGGCGGCTCAGGGTGAGCTGCACGCCGCCGAGCGCGTCCACCACGCCCTTGAACCCGGTGAAGTCCACCTCGATCGCGTGCTTGAAGGTGAGCCCGGTCAGCTTCTGCAGGGTCTGGCGCAGGCAGGTCAGGCCGCCGCCCTGGTCGTACGCGGAGTTGATCATGCCGACGCGGGCCGGCCCGCCCGCACAGCCCTGGATCCGCACCATCGAGTCGCGGGGGACGCTGACCGCCGTCACCGCTCCCCTGTCCTCGGGCACGTGCAGGATGATGATGCTGTCCGCGCGCCGCCCGCCGCCGTCCGGCTGACGGGCGCGCCAAGGCCCGTACGCCGCGTTCTCGCCCTCGACGCTGTCCGAGCCGACCAGCAGGATGTTCATGGCGCCGCCGACATCCACGTTCCGCGCTCCGGCGGGGGGCACGGCGGCCGGCCGTCCGCCGGCCAGCAGCATCGTGGGCACCACGACCGCGACGGCCGTCGCGACGGCCACGAGACCGGCGGTCCACCAGGTGGCCCACCACCGCCGGGTGGGGCGGGCCCGCAGCAGGCGCTCGCGCTGGCGGACGAGCGTCGCGGGCGGCTCGTGCTCCAGCTCCGCGCCGAAGTCGCGGAGCAGCTTCAGGTCGTCCATCGTCACTCCTCCTCCGCCATCGGGTTGGTGTCGCCGAGCGCGGCCCGTACCTTCCGCCTGCCCCTGTTGAGGCGGGAGCGCACGGTGCCGACGGGGATGCCGAGCGCCTGCGCGACCTCCTCGTACGTCAGATCGCCCCAGGCGATGAGCAGCAGCACGTCGCGGTCCTTGGCGGACAGGGACGCGAGGGCGCCGGCCAGCTCGCCGCGTACCGCCTGGGCGCTGACCCCTGCGGCCACCCGGTCGGCGGGCGACTCGATCATGTGCTCGACCGGCGCGCGCAGCAGCGCGCGGTAGCGGGCGGCCTCGCTGCGGTGGTGCCGGGAGATGAGCTTGGTGAGGATGCCGAACAGCCAGGGACGGGCGTCCGGATAGGCCAGGTCGTAGCTCCTCCTGCGGGAGAAGGCGACCAGGAAGGTCTCGCCGACGAGATCCTCCGCGGGCTCGGGACCGAGCCGTTTGGAGACGTAGCGGTAGAGCATTCCGGCGTAGCGGTCGAACAGCTCGGCGAACGCCTCGGGTTCGGTCCATGAGGCGTTCACGAGCTCCGCGTCCGCGCCTCGGGTGGCGGGTTGCAGGATCATCTCCGCCCTTCTCTGGGGGAACGGTCGGAGATGTATCGCCACAACCCGCCGCGGGGGTTCACGGCGGGCGCGCGGTCAGAGGAACGGCGGGAACGCGTGCCCGCGGCGCAGCCGCAGCTCGTTGAGCATCTGCTGGATGACCTCGCGCACGTGGTCGGTGACGTTGAAGACGAGCATGGGGTCGTCGGCGGCGTCGGGCTCGTAGTGGTCGGTGCGGATCGGCTCGCCGAACTCGATCATCCACTTGGACGGCAGCGGCACCAGCCCGAGCGGCCCGAGCAACGGGAAGAACGGCGTGATCGGCACGTAGGGCAGCCCGAGCAGCCGGGCCAGCGACTTCACGTCGCCGATCTTGGGGTAGATCTCCTCGGCGCCGACGATCGCCGTGGGCAGGATGGGCACCCCGGCGCGGATCGCCGAGGCCACGAAGCCGCCGCGGCCGAAGCGCTGCAGCTTGTAGCGCTCGGAGAACGGCTTGCCCACGCCCTTGAAGCCCTCGGGGAACACCCCGACCAGCTCGCCCTTGCGCAGCAGCCGGTCGGCGTCCTCCCGGCAGGCGAGGGTGTGGCCGGTCTTGCGTGCCAGGTGGCTGAGCAGCGGGAGCTGGTAGACGAGGTCGGCGCCGAGCAGCCGCAGCGGCCGGTGGACGTCGTCGTGCATGGCGACCTGGAGCATGAGCGCGTCGATCGGCAGCGTGCCCGAGTGGTTGGCGACGACCAGCGCGCCGCCCTCCTCGGGCACGTTGTGCAGCTCGACCGTCTCGACCCGGAACCAGTGGTTGTAGAGGGGCCGGACGAGCTCGAGAAAGACCTTGTCGGTCAGCTCGGGGTCGTAGCCGAACTCGTCGACCTCGTAGTCGCCGTCGATCCGCCGCCGGAGGAAGGCCAGCAGCTCGGCGAGCGGGTCGGGGTCGTCGGCCTGCTCGTAGGAGGGCGCGGCTGTGATGGGAATCACACGGCCGTCGTCGTCCTCGTGGGAGACGCTCAACTGGGCACACCTCCGAGCGGGTGCAGGCCCCGCGAGCGCAGGAAGTCCTCGAAGGCCGCCCCGGTGCTGAACTTCGGCTTCCAGCCGAGCTCGGCCTCCAGCCGGGAGGTCTCGACCGCGCGGCCGTAACACATGAGCTTGAGCTGCTCGGGTGAGTACTCGACCAGCCCGAGCCGGCGCGCGGCGTTGCCGAGCGCCTCGAACGCGGGCGAGAACAGCGGCATCGACAGCCGGCCCGCCCTGCGCACGCACTGCGACAGCAGCAGCACGCCCGCCCCGGCCACGTTGAACGTGCCGGGGTGGTCCTCCGTCGCCATCCGGCGCAGCACCTCGACCGCGTCGTCCTCGTGGACGAACTGCAGCCGCGGGTCGAAGCCGAGCACGGTCGGCAGCACCGGCTGGGTGAAGTAACGCGTCAGGGGCGAGTCGACACCCGGCCCCATGAAGTTGGCGAAGCGCAGCAGTGACACGGTCACGTCGGGACGGCGGCGCGCGAAGCCCCGCACGTAGCCCTCGACCTCGCACGCGTCCTTCGCGTAACCGTGGCTGGGGCCGTCGTGCGGCTCCAGGTCCTCGGTGAAGACCGCCGGGTCCCGCGGTGACGAGCCGTAGACGGCGGTGGTGGAACGGACCACCACCCGCCGCACGGTCGCCGACCGCTGGCAGGCGCCGAGCAGCTGCATGGTGCCGATGATGTTGTGCTCTTTCATGGCGGCCCTGCCACCGCCCCGCGAGGGAGCGCTGACCAGGCTCATGTGCACAACGGTGTCGATGTCCGCGGCCGCGATCACCTGCGCGATGTCGGGGCTGCGCAGGTCGACCCGGACGAACTCGGTCCGGCCCAGGGAGACACCGCCGTCCCGCGTCAGCGAGGGGGGCGGCACGGTGTCCACTCCGATGACCCGGTCGATGTCCGGGTCGGCGGCCAGCATGTTCGACACACGGGCGCCGATGTGGCGCGAGACCCCGGTGACGAGCACGGTGTGGGTCATCAGCGCCTCGCAGCTGCGTTGGTTACTTCTTGTTACGCCGCTGGATGCGCGTCTTCTTGAGCAGCTTGCGGTGCTTCTTCTTGGCCATCCGCTTGCGGCGCTTCTTGATCACAGAGCCCACGGGACCCCCAGGTACTGATAGCAAGTCTGAATCGGAGTGCGAGCGCACACCGGCTCACAGACTACCGGCGATCCACGGTAGATCGCCCCTCGGGGGGCGAGAGCCCCGGCCGCGCGTGGCGAGCGGCCGGGCTTCTCCCGCGACAGCACTCACGGCGTGACCATCACGTCGCTACGTCAACCTGCCTCGATGTAGGCCTCCCGCAGATAGTCGTGCACCGCCTGCTCGGGCACTCTGAACGACCGGCCTACCCTGATGGCCGGGAGCTCGCCGGAGTGTACGAGCCGGTACACCGTCATCTTGGACACCCTCATGACCGTCGCGACTTCTGCCACGGTCAGGAACTTCACCTCGCTGAGAGGTCTTTCGCCTGCACCCATCGGACGCCTCTTCCGCACGTGTTTCCGGGTTATCCCCACTGGTGCCATTGCTCACGCACGTGTACTGCCGTCAGCGTAAGTCGGGACTCCGAGTGCGCAAACCCCCTATTTTCTCTCTTGACGGAGCCGTCTGTCAGCCGAACCAGAGAAATCGCTGGTGAGCAGCGGGCCGAGCACCTCGCCTGGACCTTGGAACTGTCCAAGATGCCACACATAAGAGTCGCCGGAGCCCTGTCAAAAGTTGGCAAAGGGACGGCGAGCCCCTTGGAATGCGGGCGCGAAAAGACGGTATCGAGCTGACCGAATTGAACTCACAGGGCTGATGAGACCAGAGTGACCAATCGTTCCGTGAGCGGAGCGTAAAAGCGCGGTAGCACGTTGTCGTCCAACGGCACGACCACGTCGATCTTTCCTTCGGCCTCACCCACGAACAGGCCGGGGTCGTTGCTGTCGGCGAAGGCGACCGTCGGCACCCCGGCCTCGCCCGCCGCGCCCGCCCAGCCGTGGTCGGCGATCACCAGGTCGGGCAGGTCGCCGTCCAGCTCGTGCAGCATGTGACGCATCGGCGCGGCGTCGTGGCTGTGCACGAAGTTGCCCCGGTCGTCGAGCATCGCGATGTCCTGGAGGTAGCGGATGCGGCGCGGGCGGCCGAAGCCGGAGCCCGCGTACGTCCAGCCCTCGCCGGGCGTCAGCAGCCGCGCGCCGTGCCGCTCGCAGAGCGCCGCGAGCGGCAGGTGGACCGCCAGCAGCCCGGTGGGGTGACCGGTCGCGAACAGGATGCGCGGCTCGGGCCGGGCCAGCACCGCCGCGATGCGCTCGGCCATGGCGTCGAGGGCGTCGATCGTCAGCTCGGGGTCGATGGTGTCCTGGCCCCAGCGGTGCCCGGGGTCGGAGACGACGCCCGCGGACTTGGCCATGAGCGCGAGCACGTCCCGGTAGGACCACGGGTGGTCGAAGCTCAGGCCGAGGGCGTAGTAGGGGTCGCCGTTGGCCAGGGAGCTGTAGTGGTCGAGGTTGTTCTCACGGGGGGTCGCGACGTCACCGGCGATGCGGGTCCGTACGAGGTGATCGCGGAGTTGGTCGCGGCTCAGCACAGCTTTCCTTCGCAGAACATCGGCGGCAGGGCCTGGGGTCAGGGCATCGGGTCGAGGCCGTGCAGGGGGAACACCGCTTTGCGGGTCGCCATGACCGCACGGTCGATGGGGTCCGCTGGGTCATAACCTGCCGAGATATCACGAAATTCCGGGTTTCGGCCGTCGGTCATGGTCAGCGGGGGCGTCTCGCCGGTGCGCTCCCTGACGTACCGGCGCCACTCCTCGCTGGTCGGCGTGGCCGGATCCACCGGATGGCCCGACGCCTCGGCGAGCAGGTGCGTCCACGCCCTCGGGACGACCTGGACCAGCTCGTAGCCGCCGCCCCCGACCGCGATCCAGCGCCCGCCCGCCGTCTCGTGGGCCAGGCGGTGCAGGGCGGCGTAGGCGGCGCGCTGGCCGTCGACGCTCAGCATGAGGTTGGCGAGCGGGTCGAGCGCGTGGCTGTCGCAGCCGTGCTGGGTCACCAGCACCTCGGGCCGGAACTCGTGCAGCAGCGGCGGCACGACCGCGTGGAAGGCCCGCAGCCAGCCCGCGTCACCGCAGCCGGCCGGCAGCGCCACGTTGACCGCCGTGCCCTCGGCGCCGGTCTCCTCGGGGAAGCCGGTGCCGGGGAACAGCGTGCGCGGGCTCTCGTGCAGGCTGATTGTCAGCACCCGCGGGTCGTCGTAGAAGACCGTCTGGACGCCGTCGCCGTGGTGGACGTCGACGTCGACGTACCCGATCCGGCTCACCCCGCGCTCCAGCAGCCAGGCGATGGCGAGCGCCGGGTCGTTGTAGACGCAGAAGCCGCTCGCCATGGCCGGCATGGCGTGGTGGAGCCCGCCGGCGATGTTGACGGCGTGCTCGGCCGCGCCCTCCCAGATCGTACGGGCAGCTGCCAGCGAGGCGCCCGCGATCAGCGCCGACGCCTCGTGCACGCCCTTGAACGCCGGGTTGTCGATGGTGCCGAGCCCGCAGCCGAGGTCGGGCGCGCCGGAGACGGACACCCGCTTGACCGCCTCGACGTAGTCGCGCTTGTGGACCATGGCCAGCTCGTCGTCGCTCGCCGGGTCGCAGCCGGCCAGCTCGACCCGGTCGAGCACGCCCAGATGGCGGGCCAGCGCCATCGTCAGCTCCACCCTGACGGGCGCCAGTGGATGGGTGGGGCCGAAGTCGTAGGAGGTGAGAGCGTCGTCCCAGATCACCCGTACCGACCGGCTCATGCCAACCCCTCCACGTGCCGCCTCGCCTTGGGCCGACGTTACCGCAGCGCGAACTCCGCGTTGTAGCCCGGGCACCGGGCGGAAATGTCCGCCTGCACCGGACATCTCATGATTTAGGGTTTGGGCGTGCGCATGGGGTTGACGGTCAGGAGAGCCGTGCGATTCCTGCGGCGTCCCAAGGTCGCCGACACCGCCCTGGTGATCGCCGTCTCGTCCCCCGTGGTACTGGGGCTGGTCGCCACGATCGCGCAGGGCGACGCCAAGGTCCTGCCGGAAGCCGCCCACTACCTGGTGGGCGCGGCGCTGCTGTGGCCGCGCCGGCGCCGGCCGATCCTCACCGCGGCGCTGATCACGGCACTGGACGTCGCCGGCTTCGCCCTGCACCTCGTCGTGATCGCCGACCTCCCCATGGCCATAGCGCTCTACAGCGTGGGCCGGCACACGTCCGGCCGCGTCACCGCCCTGGCCGGGCTCGCCTTCTACGCCGTCTACGCCCTGGCCGGAGAGATCTTCTGGCCCGGCCGGGGCAACTGGGTGGGCTACCTGTTCGCCGTGGCGACGGCCGTGGGCGTCGGCCAGCTCGTCCGGCTGCGCGCGGAGCTCAACGAGCGTTCCAGGAGCGAGGCCGCCGACGCCGCCGTACGCGAGGAGCGGCGGCGCATCGCGAGGGAGCTCCACGACATCGTGGCGCACCACATCACCGTCATCACCGCCCTGGTCGGCGGCGCGCGGGCGACCCTCCCCGCCGAGCAGCAGGTCACCAGGGACGCGCTGAAGAGCGCCGAGCAGACCGCCCGCGAGGCGATGACGGAGATGCGCCGCCTGCTCGACGTGCTCAGGGCCGACGACGTGCTCCGCGACGGCGACCTGCTCGGGGCGGCCGGCACGGGACCGGACGCCGCGACCGGCGTGGGCGCGGAACGGCTGCCCGCCCTCGTCGAGGAGGCGAGGTCGGCCGGGCTGCCCACCAGCCTCACCGTGACCGGCACGCCCGTCGCGCTGCCCGCCTCCGTCGACCTCGCGGTCTACCGGATCGTCCAGGAGGCGCTGACCAACACCCGCAAGCACGCGGCCGGGGCGCGGGCCGGGGTGCGGCTGGCGTACGAGCCGGAGGCGGTCGAGGTCGAGGTCATGGACGACGGGCGCGCCACGGGCTCGGGCACGCCCGGCTTCGGGCTCGGCGGCATGGCCGAGCGGGTGACGCTCTGCGGCGGCCGCCTCACGACCGGCCCGCACCCCGGCGGCGGCTTCCGCGTACACGCCCGCATCCCCCTGGAGACGCCGTGATCCGTGTGCTGCTCGCCGACGACCACGGGCTGGTCCGCACGGGCTTCAGGCTCATGCTCGACGCCCAGCCCGACCTGTCCGTGGTGGGCGAGGCCGGCGACGGCGCGGAGGCCGTGGACCTCGCCCGGCGGCTGCGGCCGGACGTCGTGCTCATGGACCTGCACATGCCGAACCTGGACGGGGTCCGCGCGACCGAGCTGATCACGGTCGCGCTGCCGGAGGTGCGGGTGCTCGCGCTGAGCACGTTCGACCTGGACGAGAACGTGGTCGCGGCGCTGCGCGCCGGCGCGGACGGCTTCCTGCCGAAGGACGTCTCCCCCGAGGAGCTGATCGAGGGCGTGCGCGTGGTGCACCGGGGCGAGTCGGCGGTCGCGCCGCGCCTGCTGACCCGGCTGATCGGCACGTTCGTCCGCGCCTCGCGGACCCCGCCCGCGCCCACCCGCCAGGCCGGGCTCGCCGGGCTGACCGAGCGGGAGCGGGAGATCCTCGTCCTCATCGCCCGCGGCCGCTCGAACGCGGAGATCGCCGCCGGCCTCGCCGTCTCCCCCTCGACCGTCAAGAACCACGTGACGAGCCTGTTCGCCAAGCTCGGCGTACGGGACCGCGCCCAGGCCGTCATCGTCGCCTACGAGGCGGGGCTCGTCCGCCCCGGAGAGTAGGACCCTGGTCCCAGAGCCCGCCCGGCGAGACGGTCCCCGGGCAGGAAGAAACCGGCGGCCCGCGCCGCCACGCTGGGATCATGACAGCCATTAGGGCAACGAACCTGAGCAAACGCTACGGCGCCACCGCCGCGGTGGCGGAATTGTCGTTCGACGTCGAGCCCGGCCGGGTGACGGGGTTCCTCGGACCCAACGGGGCCGGCAAGTCCACCACGATGCGGATGATCCTCGGGCTCGACCGGCCGTCCGGCGGCTCGGTGCTCGTGGACGGGCGGCCGTACGCCGAGCTGCGGCACCCGCTGCGCAAGGTGGGCGCGCTGCTCGACGCGAAGGCCGTGCACGGCGGGCGCAGCGCCCGTGACCACCTGCTGGCCATCGCCCAGAGCAACGGGCTGCCCGCGAGCCGGGTCGAGCAGGTGCTGGAGACCGTGGGGCTGCGCGAGGTCGCGAGACGCCGCGTCGGCGGCTTCTCCCTGGGCATGGCGCAGCGGCTCGGCATCGCCGCGGCGCTGCTCGGCGATCCGGAGATCCTGCTGTTCGACGAGCCCGTCAACGGGCTCGACCCGGACGGCATCCTGTGGATCCGCACGTTCATGCGCGAGCTCGCCGCCGAGGGCCGCGCGGTGTTCGTCTCCAGCCACCTCATGAGCGAGATGGCCCAGACCGCCGACCACCTCATCGTGATCGGCAAGGGGCGGCTCATCGCCGACACGAGCGTCGACGAGTTCATCGCGCGCAGCTCGCAGGGCTACGTACGGGTGCGCTCCCCCCGCCTGGCCGAGGTCGCCGACCTGATCGGCGCGGGCGAGCTGCATCCCGACCACCTGCGCGTGACCACGATGAGCACGCTGGAGATCGGCACCGTCACCGCGCGGGCCGGGATCCCGCTGGAGGAGCTGACGCACGTGCGGCCCTCGCTGGAAGCCGCCTACATGGAGCTGACCAAGGACAGTCTGGAGTACACGTCATGATCGACATCGTCAGGTCGGAATGGACCAAGCTCCGCTCGGTCCGCTCGACGGTCTGGACGCTGGCCGCCACCGCCGCCATGATGATCGGCTTCGGCGCGCTGCTCTCCTTCGCGGTCAAGGAGAACGCCGAAGGGCCTGTCGATGTGCAGAACGCGCTGATGACGAGCCTGACCGGCTCGATGTTCGCCTCGCTGTCGATCGCCGCGCTGGGCGTACTGGTGATCTCCGGCGAATACCGCACCGGCGGCATCCGCACCTCGCTCCTGGCCGTGCCCCGGCGGCTCCAGCTGCTCGCCGGCAAGGCCGTGGTCTTCACCGCGACCGCGCTGGTCGTCTGCACCATCGCCGCCGCGGGGGCGCTCGCCGCCGGCCTGGCGATCACGCAGCCCTCCGGGGTCACGACGGGCGACGTCGTACGGTCCGCCGTCGGCGCGGGGCTCTACCTGACCGCGTGCGGGCTGTTCGGGCTGGCGCTCGGCACGCTCGTCCGGCACACGGCGGGCGCGCTCGTGACGGCCATCGCGCTGATCCTGGTGCTCCCCGCGGTCGTCCACCAGTTGCCCGGCACGTGGGGCAGGACCATCGCGGAGTACTTCACCACCAACGCGGGCCAGCTCATCATGACCGACGGCGGGGGGCCCTCCTCGCTGAGCCCGTGGGGCGGGTTCGGCGTCTACCTGGCGTGGATCGCCGTGACCGCGGTCGCGGCGGGCGTCCTGTTGCACCGCCGCGACGCCTGACCGCCCGGCTTCTCCGGACGAGGGGCCGGACCGCTCAGCCTCCCGCGAGCTCCCGCCCGCGGTCCCTGGCCGCCTCGATGGCGGCCAGGAACGCCGCCCGCACGCTGTGCCGCTCCAGCTCGGCGATGGCCGCGATCGTGGTGCCGCCCGGCGAGGTGACCGCCTCGCGCAGGATCACCGGGTGCTCGCCCGAGTCGCGCAGCATCACGGCCGCGCCGACGATCGACTGCGTGACCATGTCGAGCGCGGCGGCGCGCGGCATGCCGAGCAGGATGCCCGCGTCCACCATGGCCTCGACCAGGTAGAAGAAGTAGGCGGGGCCGCTGCCGGAGAGCGCGGTCGCCGCGTCCTGCTGCGACTCGGGGATGCGCAGCACCTTGCCGACCGGCTTCAGCAGGTTCTCGGTCAGCCTGAGGTGCTCCTCGCCCGCGTGCGCCCCCGCCGAGATGACGCTCATCGCCTCGTCGAACCTGATCGGCGTGTTGGACATCACCCGCACGACCGGCACGTCCACCCCGAGCCGCTGCTCCACGAACGCCGTCGTGATGCCGGCCGCAGCCGTGATCACCAGGCGGTCGGCGGGGACGTAGGGGGCGATCTCGGCCAGGAGGGTGGCCATGTCCTGCGGCTTGACGGCCAGGATCAGCGTGTCGGCCGCCTTCGCCGCCTCGGCGTTGGTGACGGTGCGCACGCCGTACGTGTCGTGGAGCGCCTGCGCCCGCTCGGCCCTGCGGGTGGTCGCGAGGACGTCGCCCGGCTTGAACCCGGCCCGCAGCAGCCCGGACAACAGGGCCTCGCCCATCTTGCCCGTGCCCAGAATCGCAATCATCCTTGGAGCCTACTCACCGGCTCAGAGCGGTCAGCCGCGCGACATCAGCGACCGCAGGAAGAACCCGACGTTGCGCGGGCGCTCGGCCAGGCGGCGCATGAGGTAGGCGTACCAGTCGTCCCCGTACGGCACGTAGACCCGCATCTGCGATCCCAGCCCCGCCAGCCTGGCCTGCTCGGCGGGGCGGACGCCGTACAGCATCTGGTACTCGAACCCGGTGACGTCCCGGCCGTCGAGCACGGCGAGCGTGGAGGCGATCCGCAGCAGCCGGGGGTCGTGCGTGGCCACCATCGGGTACGCCGTCCCCGCCATGAGCACCTTGAGGCACCGTACGAACGACCGGTCGATCTCGACCGGCGACGTGTAGGCCCCCGGCGCCGTGTAGGCGCCCTTGCACAGCCGCACGCGGGCCCCGCCGAGCTTCTCGCACCGCTCCAGCGAGTCCGGCAGGTAAGCCTGCACCACCACCCCCACGTCGGGGTGGTCGCGCCGCAGCGCGGCGTGGACGGCGTGCAGCCCGTGGATCGTGTCGCGCTCTTCGGCGTCGAGCGTCACGGTGACGCCGCGCCCGGCGGCGGCCCGGCAGATGTCGGCCGCGTGCTCGTACGCGAGCTGCTCCGACAGCCGCAGCCCGAGCGCGGTGAGCTTGACCGACACGTCCGCGCCGGTGGGCAGCAGGGCGAGCAGGTTGAGGTATTCGCCGACGGCGGCGGCGGCCTGCTCCCGGTCGGTCACCTCCTCGCCCAGGTGGTCGACGGTGACGAGGAGCCCTCTGCGGGTCAGGTCGCCGACCACGGAGGCGATGTCGTCGGCGACGTAGCGCTTGACCACGTCCCTGGTCAGCGGCGAGGTGGAGATGACGCGCTCGGCGCGTTCGCTTCGGGAGACTGCGAGCATGGCCTGACGGAGCACGGAGACCACACTAACCCCCGGAGGGCGCTGAACCGCGGGCCGCCGGGATCCGTCGTAAGGGTATGCGCACAATGACGAAAGCGACTCTTCTGGCCGGGTCCCTGGTTCTCGCGACGAGTTGTGCCACCGCGCCGGCCACGCGACCGGCCGCGTCGTCCTCCTCCCGCACCCCCACTCCGCCGCCGGCGGTCGAGGTGACCCCGGTCACCACCGCTCCGACGGCGCCGTCGGAAGGCCCCAAGCCGGTCAAGCCGACCGGGAACGCGATCAACGTCCACAAGGTCCGCTGGACCAAGGCCAAACCGGTCGCCAAGGGCAAGCAGGTGCAGCTCACCTGGTGGTCGGGCGTCGAGCCGTGCACGGTGCTGGACCGCGTCAAGGTCAAGGAGACGACGAAGAAGGTCACGATCACCCTGTACGAGGGCACCTCGCCCAAGGCGAAGAACACCTCCTGCATCATGATCGCCATCGAGAAGACCACCACCGTCAAGCTCAAGAAGGCCCTGGGCAAGCGTGTGCTCGTGGACGGCGCCAAGCGCTGAGCCGAGTGGTCCGCGTGTCCAACAGCGGACACCCCTGCTGACAACTGATCGGTTACTTGCGATACATCGATCAGGCACCGAAGGCGCGGGGGCGTCGAGGGTGACGTCGCTCAGCCCAGGGGGTTCCCGTGAGACGACTCGGCCGCGCGCTCGCCGCACTCCTGCTCCTCCCCGCCGGTTGGCTCGCGCTGTCGAGCCCGCCCGCGCGGGCGCTGCCGCCGGCGTTCCAGCGGCAGACCGTGCTGAGCGGGCTCACCCGGCCGACGAACGTGGAGTTCGCGCCGGACGGGCGGGTGTTCGTGGCGGAGAAGAGCGGGCTGATCAAGGTCTTCGACTCGCTGTCCGACACGACGCCCACGGTCTACGCCGACCTGCGCACGCAGGTGCACAACTTCTGGGACCGCGGCCTGCTCGGCATGGCCCTGCATCCGAATTTTCCCGCCGACCCGCGTCTGTACGTCCTCTACAGCCGCGACGCCGTCCCCGGCGGCGCCGCGCCGCGCTGGGGGACCGCGGGCGCGAGCGACGACCCGTGCCCGACCCCGCCGGGCGCGACCGGTGACGGCTGCCTGGTCACCGGCCGCCTGTCGGTCATCTCCCCCACGGGGGCCGAGACCCCGCTGATCACCGACTGGTGCCAGCAGCATCCCAGCCACTCGGTCGGCGACCTGCGCTTCGGCCCGGACGGCATGCTGTACGCCTCGGCCGGCGACGGCGCCAGCTTCAACTTCGCCGACTACGGCCAGGACAACCTGACCAGCTCCGACGTCACGCCGGACAACCCGTGCGGCGACCCGCCCTCGCCGGTCGGCACGGCCCTGTCGCCGCCGTCGGCGGAGGGCGGGGCGCTGCGCTCGCAGGACGTGCGGACGAACGGCGACCCGGCCGGCCTCGACGGCTCACTGATCCGGATAAATCCGGATACGGGGGCGGCGGCCGCCGGCAACCCCAACGCCGCCGGCCCCGACCCCAACGCGGCCCGCATCGTCGCCCACGGCCTGCGCAACCCGTTCCGCATCACCGTGCGCCCCGGCACCTCGGAGATCTGGCTCGGCGAGGTCGGCTGGAACACCGTCGAGGAGATCAACCGGGTCGTCAGCCCCACCGCCGGCGTCACCAACTTCGGCTGGCCCTGCTACGAGGGCCCCGGCCGCCAGGGCGGCTACGACAACCTCGACCTGACGCTCTGCGAGAACCTGTACGCCGCCGGCGCCTCCGCCCACACCGCGCCGTACTTCGCCTGGAACCACAACGCCCGCCCCGCCCCGAACGACCCCTGCCCATCGGGCGGCTCCTCGGCCAGCGGCGTCGCCTTCCACACCGGCGGCGGCTACCCGGCGGCCTACGACGGCGCGCTGTTCTTCTCCGACTACAGCCGCCAGTGCGTCTGGGTGATGACCAAGGGCGCGAACGGCCTGCCCGACCCGGCCACGATCCAGACCTTCGACTCCGGCATGCCCACGGTCGAGCTGGAGACGGGCCCCGGCGGCGACCTGTTCGCCGTGGACTACGACCACGGGACGCTGGTCCGCTACATCTACGCCAACACCCCGCCCACGGCGGTGATCGGCGCGAGCGCCACCTCCGGCGCCGCGCCGCTGGCCGTGACGTTCTCCGGGGCCTCCTCCAGCGACGCCGACGGCGACCCGCTCACCTACGCCTGGGACCTCGACGGCGACGGCGACCTCGACGACTCCACCGCCGCCGCGCCGTCGTTCACCTACGCCCAGCCGGGCTCCTACACCGTGCGCCTGCGCGTCCAGGACGGCAGGGGCGGCCAGGGCGACGCCTCGGTCACCGTCAACGTGGACAACACCGCGCCCACGGCGACCATCGCCGCCCCGACCGCCACCACCACCTGGGCCGTCGGCCAGACGATCGCCTTCTCCGGCAGCGGCAGCGACGCCCAGGACGGCACGATCCCCGGCTCGCGCATGCACTGGGCGCTGATCCTGCACCACTGCCCGAGCACCTGCCACGAGCACGAGATCACCGCGTTCACCGGCGCGGGCGGGTCCTTCCAGGCCCCCGACCACGACTATCCGTCCCACTTGGAGCTGCGGCTCACGGTGACCGACGCCCAGGGGCTGAGCGACACCAAGAGCGTGCTGCTCCAGCCGCGCACGGTGAACCTGACCTTCCAGTCGTCGCCGCCCGGCCTGCGGCTCGGCTTCAACAGCGAGCAGACGATCACCCCGTTCACCAGGACCGTGATCGTGGGCTCCGGCAACTCGGTCTCCGCCCCCTCGCCGCAGACCGCGGGCGGCGGCAGCCACTCCTTCGCGTCGTGGTCGGACGGGGGCGCGGCGACCCACCAGGTCGTGGCTCCGGCGACCGCGACGACCTATACGGCGACGTACGAGCCGACGGCGGCGGTGCCTGGGCTGGTGGCGGCGTACGCGATGGACGAGGGCACGGGCTCCACGGTCGCCGACGCCTCCGGCGGAGGCCACACCGGCACCCTCACCTCCACCACCTGGACCACCTCCGGCCGCTACGGCAGCGCACTGTCCTTCAACGGCAGCTCAAGCTGGATCACCATCCCGGACGCCGCGAGTCTCCGTCTGACCACCGGCATGACCGTGGAGGCGTGGGTCCGTCCCACCAGCGTCACCGGCTGGCGGACAGTCGTCATGAAACAACATGCGAGCGGTGAGGCCTACACCCTGACCGCCGGCAGCGACAGCAACCGCCCGCACACGGCGATCTTCACGAGCACCCCCGCCGACGTCGGCGGCCCCAGCCAGCTCCCGCTCAACACCTGGTCCCACCTCACCGCGACCTACGACGCGACCACCCTGCGCCTCTATGTCAACGGCACCCAGGTCGCCCAAACCCCCAAGACCGGCGCCATCCGCACCGACAACGGCGCCCTGCGCATCGGCGGCAACAGCCTCTGGGGCGAGTACTTCGCCGGCCTCATCGACGAGGTCCGCCTCTACAACCGCGCCCTCACCCCCACCGAGATCCAGACCGACCTGAACACCCCGGTGGGACAGCCGCTGCCACCCGACACGCAGGCCCCGACGGCCCCGGGCGGGCTCACGGCGACGGGCGGGCCGGGCTCGGCGCAGCTCTCCTGGTCGGCCGCCACGGACAACGTGGGCGTGACGGGCTACCTGGTCCACCGTTCGGCCACGCCCGGCTTCACGCCGTCGGGGGCCAACCAGGTGGGCTCGGCGGACGGCACGTCGTTCACGGACTCGGGGCTCGCGGCGGGCACGTACTACTACCGGGTGCGGGCCTTCGACGGCGCGAACAACGTCGGCCCCGCCTCGGCCGAGGTCTCGGCGACGGTCACGCAGCCGCCGTCCGTGCCGGGGCTGGTGGCGGCGTACGGGATGGACGAGGGCACGGGCTCCACGGTCGCCGACGCCTCCGGCGGAGGCCACACCGGCACCCTCGCCTCCACCACCTGGACGGCCTCCGGCCGCTACGGCAGCGCGCTCTCCTTCAACGGCACCTCAAGCTGGATCACCATCCCCGACGCGCCGAGCCTCCGCCTCACGACCGGCATGACCGTGGAAGCCTGGGTCCGCCCCACCAGCGTCACCGGCTGGCGGACCGTCGTCATGAAACAGCACGCCAGCGGCGAGGCCTACACCTTGACCGCCGGCAGCGACAGCAACCGCCCGCACACGGCGATCTTCACCACCACACCCGCCGACGTCGGCGCCCCCAGCCAACTCCCCCTCAACACCTGGACCCACCTCACAGCGACCTACGACGCCACCACCCTGCGCCTCTACGTCAACGGCACCCAAGTCGCCCAAACCGCCAAGAGCGGCGCCATCCGTACCGACAACGGCGTCCTGCGCATCGGTGGCAACAGCCTGTGGGGCGAGTACTTCGCCGGCCTCATCGACGAGGTCCGCCTCTACAACCGCGCCCTCACCCCCACCGAGATCCAGACCGACCTGAACACCCCGGTCGGCTGATCCCTCGCGTCCGCGCCATCCTGCAGAATTCTGGGGCAGGATCGGGAATGCAGGCGCGCTCACAAGGGTTGAGTCGAGTAGGCTCAAGTCGTTTGACAAACACGACCGTCATCCGTAGCTTGAGTCCGACCGACTCAACTTTCACCACAAGGACGTACTCATGGCACGTGCGGTAGGTATCGACCTTGGGACGACCAACTCCGTCGTCTCGATCCTCGAGGGCGGTGAGCCCACCGTCATCGCCAACGCGCAGGGCTCGCGGACCACGCCGTCCGTGGTCGCCTTCGCGAAGAACGGCGAAGTCCTGGTCGGTGAGGTCGCCAAGCGGCAGGCCGTCACCAACGTGGACCGCACCATCCGCTCCGTCAAGCGCGAGATGGGCACCAACTGGTCCCAGGAGATCGACGGCAAGAAGTTTTCCCCGCAGCAGATCAGCGCCTTCGTGCTGCAGAAGCTCAAGCAGGACGCCGAAGCCTACCTGGGCGAGAAGATCACCGACGCGGTGATCACCGTCCCGGCCTACTTCAACGACGCCCAGCGGCAGGCCACCAAGGAGGCCGGCACGATCGCGGGCCTCAACGTGCTCCGCATCATCAACGAGCCGACCGCCGCGGCCCTCGCCTACGGCCTCGACAAGGAGCAGGACCAGACGATCCTGGTCTTCGACCTCGGTGGCGGCACCTTCGACGTGTCGCTGCTCGACGTCGGCTCCGAGGACGGCCACGGCTTCGTCGAGGTCAAGGCCACCTCCGGTGACAACCACCTGGGCGGCGACGACTGGGACCAGCGCGTCGTCGACGAGCTCGTCAAGCGCTTCCAGAACGCCCACGGCGTCGACCTGTCCAAGGACAAGATGGCTCTCCAGCGCCTGCGCGAGGCCGCGGAGAAGGCCAAGATCGAGCTGTCCAGCCAGTCCGAGACCAGCATCAACCTGCCCTACATCACGGCCTCCTCCGAGGGCCCGCTGCACCTCGACGAGAAGCTCACGCGCTCGGAGTTCCAGCGGCTGACGGCCGACCTGCTCGAGCGGACCAAGGGCCCGTTCCACCAGGTCATCAAGGACGCCGGCATCAAGGTCTCCGACATCAGCCACGTGGTGCTGGTCGGCGGCTCGACCCGGATGCCCGCCGTGACCGACCTGGTCAAGGAGCTGACCGGCGGTAAGGAGCCCAACAAGGGCGTCAACCCGGACGAGGTCGTCGCCATCGGCGCCGCCCTGCAGGCCGGCGTGCTCAAGGGTGAGGTCAAGGACGTCCTGCTGCTCGACGTGACCCCGCTGTCGCTGGGCATCGAGACCAAGGGCGGCATCTTCACCAAGATCATCGAGCGCAACACGACGATCCCGACCAAGCGTTCGGAGGTCTTCACCACGGCCGAGGACAACCAGCCGTCGGTGCAGATCCAGGTCTTCCAGGGCGAGCGCGAGATCGCCGCCTACAACAAGAAGCTCGCGACCTTCGAGCTCACCGGCATCGCGCCGGCCCCGCGCGGCATCCCGCAGATCGAGGTCACCTTCGACATCGACGCCAACGGCATCGTCAACGTCGGCGCGAAGGACCTGGGCACGGGCAAGGAGCAGTCGATGACGATCACCGGCGGCTCGGCGCTGCCGAAGGACGACATCGAGCGCATGATGCGCGAGGCCGAGTCCTACGCCGAGGAGGACAAGAAGCGCCGCGAGGAGGCCGAGGTCCGCAACAACGCCGACGGGCTCGCCTACCAGACGGAGAAGTTCCTCCGCGAGAACGACGACAAGGTCCCCGGCGACATCAAGACCGAGGTCAACGACGCCCTGGCCGAGCTGAAGAAGGCTCTGGAGGGCACCGACACCGACGTCATCCGCAACTCGGCGGAGAAGCTCGCCACGGTGAGCCAGAAGATGGGCTCGGCGATCTACGCCGCCAGCCAGGGTCAGCAGGGCGGTCCCGAGGGCGCCCCGCAGGACGCCTCGGCCGGTGCGGGCCAGAAGGCCGACGAGGACGTGGTCGAGGCCGAGATCGTCGACGACGAGCCGAAGAAGGACAAGTGATGCCGCCGCGTGACAACGGGCACGAGGAGCCGGTGATCCGCGACAACCGCAAGATCGACCCGGAGACGGGGCTGCCTCGCGAGCCCGACGCCGCCCAGGAGACGGCCGAACGGCCCGCCGAGGCCCCGGCCGCCGGTCCCGCCGCCGACGGCGAGCTGGCCACCCAGCTCGCCGAGCGCACCGCGGACCTGCAGCGACTCCAGGCCGAGTACGTCAACTACCGCAAGCGCGTCGAGCGCGACCGCGCCGCGGTCAGGGAGCAGGCGGTGGCGGGCGCGCTGACCGAGCTCCTGCCCGTGCTCGACGACATCGGCCGTGCCCGCGAGCACGGCGAGCTCACCGGCGGCTTCGCGAAGGTGGCGGAGTCGCTGGAGGCGACGCTCACCAAGCTGGGCCTCACCGCCTACGGGCAGAAGGGCGACCCCTTCGACCCGACCGTCCACGAGGCGCTGATGCACAGCTACTCCGCGGACGTGAGCGAGGCCACCGCGGTCGAGGTGTTCCAGCCCGGCTACCGCATGGGCGAGCGCGTCCTGCGGCCGGCGCGGGTGGCCGTGGCCGAGCCCGCCGAGCCCCAGGAGCCCGCCGCGGGCGGCCAGGGTGAATCCGAAGACGAAAGCTGACGAGGACGAAGGGCCGTAGATGAGCACCAAGGACTACTTGGAGAAGGACTACTACGCCGTCCTTGGTGTGCCCAAGACCGCGACCGCTGACGAGATCAAGAAGGCCTACCGCAAGCTGGCCCGCCAGTACCACCCCGACAGCAACCAGGGCGACACCGCCAAAGAGGCCAAGTTCAAAGAGGTCTCCGAGGCGTACGACGTCCTGTCCGACACCAAGCGCCGCAAGGAGTACGACGAGGCGCGGACGTTGTTCGGCTCCGGGGTGGGCGGCCAGCGGCCGGGGGCCGGGGGCTTCTCGTTCGACTTCGGCGACCTGTTCGGCGGCACCGGGCAGGGGCAGCAGGGGGGTGCGGGAGAGCGGCTCGGCGACCTGTTCGGCGGGCTGTTCAACCGCGGCGGCGGCGGTGCGTCCACCCGCACCACCACGACCCGGCCGCGGCGTGGTCAGGACATCGAGTCCGAGGTCACGCTCTCGTTCACCGAGGCCGTCGAGGGCACCACGGTGTCGCTGAGGCTGACCAGCTCGGCCGCCTGCGCGGCGTGCACCGGCACCGGCGCCAAGGCGGGCACGACCCCGAGGGTCTGCCCGACCTGCGAGGGCACCGGCGCGGCCAGCCGCAACCTGGGCAACTTCGCCTTCTCCGAGCCCTGCCGCGACTGCAAGGGCCGCGGGCTGATCGTGGACGACCCCTGCCCCGTGTGCGAGGGCAGCGGCCGGGCCAAGAGCACCCGCACCATCCAGGCCCGCATCCCCGCCGGCGTCGCCGACGGTCAGCGGGTCAAGCTCAAGGCCAAGGGGGCGCCGGGCGAGAACGGCGGTCCCGCGGGAGACCTCTACATCCAGACCCACGTCAAGCCGCACGCGGTGTTCGGCCGCTCGGGCGACAACCTGACCGTCACCGTGCCGGTGACGTTCACGGAGGCCGCGCTGGGGGCCGAGATCAAGGTGCCCATCCTCAAGGGCATGCCGGTCACGCTGCGCATCCCGCCCGGCACGCCCAACGGGCGTACCTTCCGGGTGCGCGG
This sequence comes from Nonomuraea sp. LP-02, assembly GCF_036289125.1. Classification (NCBI taxonomy): domain Bacteria; kingdom Bacillati; phylum Actinomycetota; class Actinomycetes; order Streptosporangiales; family Streptosporangiaceae; genus Nonomuraea; species Nonomuraea sp. LP-02. Next base: position 6,090,095 of record NZ_JAXCLK010000001.1, read on the forward strand.
CAGGGGCGTGGCCCGCAAGGACGGAACCAAGGGCGACCTGCTCGCCACGGTCGAGGTGCTCGTGCCGAACACGCTGGACGACAAGTCGCGCGAGCTCCTCAGCGAGTTCCAGACCGCGACCGCGGGCGAGGACCCGCGCGCCGACCTCATTCAGCGAGCCAGAAGCGAGTAGCCGATGGACGCCAACTATTTCGACCTGTCCGACGACACACCCGTCTATGTGATCTCGGTGGCCGCGCAGTTGTCCGGGCTGCATCCGCAGACCCTGCGCCAGTACGACCGGCTCGGCCTGGTCAGCCCCGGCCGTACGGCCGGGCGCGGCCGCCTCTACTCCACGAGAGACATCATCCAGCTCCGCGAGGTGCAGCGGCTCTCCCAGGAAGAGGGCATCAACCTCGCGGGCATCAAGCGCATTCTCGAGCTCGAGAACGAGACCCTGCGGTTGCGCGAAGAGGTTCACCGCCTGCGCGCCGAGATGCGCATGGTCAGAGCGCTGATCCGCTACGAGCTGCCACCGGGGGCCTGAGAACGACATGGACTACAAGCTCACCCAGAAGAGCCAGGAGGCGCTTTCGGGGGCCATGCGGCGTGCCGCCGCGGAGGGCAACCCCGAGATCGCCCCGGCTCACCTGATGGCCACCTTGCTCGCACAGACGGGCGGCACCGCCGTGCCCCTGCTGGAGGCCGTCGGCGCCGACTGGCGCGCGTTGCGCACCAGGGTCGAGGAGCTGCTGGCCGGGCTGCCGAAGGCGCAGGGTGCGACGGTGGGGGCGCCGTCGAGCTCCCGCCAGCTCCTCACGGTCATGAACACCGCCGCGCACCACGCCAACCGGCTCGAAGACCTCTACGTCTCCACCGAGCACCTGCTGGTGGGCCTCGCGGCCGACGGCGGCCAGGTCGCCGACCTGCTGAAGGCGCAGGGGGCGAACGCGCAGGCGCTGCTCGACGCGTTCGAGAAGGTGCGCGGCAACGCCCGCGTCACCAGCGAGACGCCCGAGGACACCTACCAGGCGCTGGAGAAGTACGGCGTCGACCTGACCGAGCGCGCCCGGGGCGGCAAGCTCGACCCGGTCATCGGCCGCGACGGCGAGATCCGCCGCGTGGTGCAGGTGCTGAGCCGGCGCACCAAGAACAACCCGGTGCTGATCGGCGAGCCCGGCGTCGGCAAGACCGCCGTCGTCGAGGGCCTGGCCCAGCGCATCGTGGCCGGCGACGTGCCGGAGTCGCTGCGCGGCAAGCGGCTCATCTCGCTCGACCTCGGCGCGATGGTCGCGGGGGCGAAATACCGCGGCGAGTTCGAGGAGCGGCTGAAGGCCGTGCTCTCCGAGATCAAGGAGAGCGACGGGCAGGTCGTGACCTTCATCGACGAGCTGCACACGGTCGTCGGCGCGGGCGCGGCCGAGGGCGCCATGGACGCGGGCAACATGCTCAAGCCCATGCTGGCCCGCGGCGAGCTGCGCATGATCGGCGCGACCACGCTCGACGAATACCGTGAGCGCATCGAGAAGGACCCGGCGCTGGAGCGCCGCTTCCAGCAGGTCTACGTGGGTGAGCCCACGGTCGAGGACTCCATCGCGATCCTGCGCGGGCTGAAGGGCCGCTACGAGGCCCACCACCAGGTGCAGATCTCCGACGGCGCGCTGGTCGCCGCCGCCTCGCTGTCCGACCGCTACATCACCAACCGCTTCCTCCCCGACAAGGCGATCGACCTGGTCGACGAGGCCGCCTCGCGGCTGCGCATGGAGATCGACTCCCGTCCCGTGGAGATCGACCAGCTCCAGCGCGCCGTCGACCGGATGAAGATGGAGGAGCTGGCCCTGTCGAAGGAGACCGACGAGGCCTCCGTCCAGCGGCTGGAGCGGCTCCGCCAGGAGCTGGCCGACCGCCAGGAGGAGCTCAACGCCCTCGTCGGCCGCTGGGAGCAGGAGAAGGCCGGGCTCAACAAGGTCGGTGAGCTGAAGAAGCAGCTCGACGAGGCCAAGAGCGCGGCCGAGCGGGCCCAGCGCGACGGCGACTTCGAGGCCGCCTCACGGCTGATGTACGCCGAGGTGCCGCGGCTGGAGCAGGCGCTCAAGGCCGCCTCCGAGGCCGAGCAGCCGGAGAACGCCATGGTCAAGGAGGAGGTCGGGGCCGACGACATCGCCGAGGTGATCTCGTCGTGGACCGGCATCCCCGCGGGGCGGCTGCTGGAGGCCGAGACGGCCAAGCTGCTGCGCATGGAGGACGAGCTGGGCAGGCGGCTCATCGGGCAGCAGGAGGCCGTACGCGCCGTCTCCGACGCCGTACGCCGCAGCCGGGCCGGCATCGCCGACCCCGACCGCCCGACGGGCTCGTTCCTCTTCCTCGGCCCCACGGGCGTGGGCAAGACCGAGCTGGCCAAGGCGCTGGCGGAGTTCCTGTTCGACGACGAGCGGGCGATGACCCGCATCGACATGAGCGAATACTCGGAGAAGCACAGCGTGGCCCGGCTCGTCGGCGCCCCTCCCGGCTACGTCGGCTACGAGGAGGGCGGCCAGCTCACCGAGGCCGTACGCCGGCGCCCCTACACCGTGGTGCTGCTGGACGAGGTCGAGAAGGCCCACCCCGAGGTCTTCGACATCCTGCTCCAGGTGCTCGACGACGGACGGCTGACCGACGGCCAGGGCCGCACGGTCGACTTCCGCAACACGATCCTGATCCTCACCTCCAACCTCGGCTCGCAGTTCCTCATCGATCCCAAGCTGGAGAACGACGCCAAGCGCGAGGCCGTCATGGCGGCCGTGCGCTCGGCCTTCAAGCCGGAGTTCCTCAACCGGCTCGACGACGTGATCCTCTTCGACGCCCTCGGCACGGAGGAGCTGGCCCAGATCGTCGACCTGCAGGTCGAGCGGCTGGCCCGGCGCCTGGCCGACCGCAGGCTGACACTGGAGGTCACGCCGGCGGCCCGCGAGTGGCTGGCCCTGACCGGCTACGACCCGCTCTACGGCGCCCGGCCGCTGCGCCGCCTGGTGCAGTCGTCCATCGGCGACAAGCTGGCCAAGGCCGTCCTGTCGGGCGAGGTCGTGGACGGCGACAAGGTGACCGTGGAGCTCGGCGACGACGAGCTGCTCGTCCAGCGCGCCGCCTGACGCCCGCCCGGAGCCCGGGACCCCGTCCGTGGGTCCCGGGCTCCGGCGTTCTTGGAGTACGGGCTCATGGCGCGGTCTGTGGGCTCATGGCACGGTCATGGGGCCGCTCGCTCGGTAAGGTTCGCCCCACCCTTCGGACAAGCCCCGCACGCCCCGTACCCCGGCGGGCTAGCTTCGGCGTTCGTCAGACGAGCGACAACGATCAGGGGGCGTGCCAGTGCCATCCCACAAGTTCCGGACCATCGTCGCGACGGCCGCGCTGGCCGCGGGTGTGAGCTGGTTCGCCGCGGGCCCCACGGGCGCGGACACCTGTGGCGGAGCGCGGCACTCGGACAGCCTGCTCGGCTGCGCCGGGCGGGTGGAGATAAAGCCGGAGGACGTGCCGGGCGGGACGTCGATCACCCCGGAGGCCAACGACCTGGCCATGGCCGCCGGGCGGCTGGCCCGGCAGCTCGGGCTGACCGGCCTCGCCGCGGGGGGTGCGCTGCCGGGCAAGGTCGATCTCGGCGGCGTGCCGGCCAGTTGGGGCATGCCGCCCCTGTCCTTCTCCTCGCCGCGGGTCCGGCAGGCCGCGGCCGGGCCGGCCGGGATGAGGGACCTGGCGACGGCGGCGTACGTCGCGGCCCTGCCGACGCTGCCCCAGGTGCCCGCCCTGTCGGGGACGCCGGCGCGCGTCTCGCGGGAGCCTGAGCCGTACACCGCGATCGCCGGCGCTCCGAGGAAGGACCCGCGCGGGGTGCGGAAGCCGGTGGGCGAGGTGGGCTCGCAGGTCGTCGGCGAGCTGCTGCCGCAGGCGCTCGGCGACCTCGGCGACCCGCCGGTGCTGCCGGGACGCGACCCGGGCCTGGCCGGACTCACCGGCCTCGTCCAGGATCTCGGCCTCCACTGACCCCTCCGCGGGCACGGCGGAATGGCGCGTGCACCTCGGTGGAACGGTACACGCGCCGATCCCGGCGGCCCGCCCTGCTCAGGGCGGGCCGTCAGTGGACGAGCGCGTCCAGTTCGTCCTCGGGCAGCCCGAGATCGACCCTGATGCGGTAGCGCGTACGCAGCGCCGCATCGTGCTCCGGGTCGCTCTCGTCGGATCCCAGCGCGGCCTGGGTCGCCCATTCCAGGCCGCCCCGCAGGTCTCCGTACGCCACCAGCGTCTCGGCGATCGTGTGAGCGGTCGCCGTCGAGACGCCGCCCTCGGCGCGTATCGTCTCGATGACCTCTCTCGCCTCCTCCTGCCGGTCGAGCTCGAAGAGCGTGTCGGCGATGCCGGCACGCGGGTCGAAGCCCGTCTCGCCGCCGTCCTCGAGCGCGCGCTGGAAACACTCCATCGCGCGCGCGGGCTGTCCGGCCGCCCGCCACTCCTCCGCGGCGAGAACCAGGATGGACGCCCTGGAGACGTCGCCCGAGGAGTATCCGAGCGCGACGTCGTAGAGCCGACTGGCCAGGGAATCGTGGTCGTCGGCCAGAAGGGCCTGCTCAAGCAGACGATCAAGGTGCTCACGGGTCACATGCGCCACACCGTGAGACTACCGAGCAACGTGCGCCTTTGCCCGGTCATTGCGCATCGCCGGTGGGTCCGGATTTCGGTCACTCACCGGTAAAGACTGGTCACTCTCTGCGTGTTGACACTGCTTACGGGGGATATACGGATTGCTTTGCGTTCTCGCGAGCGGAAGGGGCTGTCATGGGCATGTCCAAGCAGACGACCTTCGCGCTGGCGTGTGTGGTCGTGTTGTCGGCTCTGGTGCCCGGTGTCGCCGGCTATCTGACGGCCCGGATGGAGGCCATCGAGGCCGCGGAGCGCAACCTGCGGGCGCTGGAGGCGCGGCTGCAGCTCCGCGAGGCGAGGGACGCGCGGCCGGTGTCGTACTCGGTGCCCTGCCTGCACCCGCCGTCCACGCCGCAGTTGCAGGAGTTCTCGGCCAGCGCGCTCGGCCGCGAGGAGCACGCCGGGCGCGGGCGGCCGGTCGAGGCCGCCCCCGACTGGCTGCCCGGCCTGGTCCAGGACGTCGAGCGCGCCGTGACGGGCGAGTAGCCCGGCTCAGACGACCGGCGACAACGATCTGAGCTGGCGCGACAGGAAGCCGCGGATGAGCTGCTTGGCCGCCTCGATCATCTCGGGGTCGCCGTCGGGGCGGCGGCGGAAGGCCAGCTTGAGCACCGCGTCGCCGGCCTCGACGGCCGCCAGGACCGACACGTCCAGCCTCGGGTCGTCGGCCAGGCCGAACTCGGTCAGGAACAGCCCGCGCAGGCGGCCGGCGATGACCGTGTTGTTCTCGGAGTCGGAGTCGAGCAGGTTGAGGTCGACGGCGTCGCCGAAGTGCAGGCTCTTGAAGCCGGCGACCGAGCGGTGCATGTCGACGTAGACGTCGATGATGGCGTCCACCGCCTCCCACCACCCCCGGTAGTCCTCCTCCAGGAACCGGCGGTCCACCCGGCGGACGAACTCCTCGACGTTGCGCCGGGTGAGCTCCTGGGTGATGGCCCGTTTGTCCGGGAAGAACTGGTAGACCGAACCGATCGCCACGCCCGCCCGCTCCGCGATGCGGGTGGTGGACAGGGTCTCGTAGCCGGACTCGTCGAGCAGCTCGGCGCAGGCGTCGAGCATGCGCTCGACGCGGCGCGCGCTGCGGCGCTGCGCGGGCCGCCGCCTCAGGGCGGGAGGCTGGGAGCAATCGTTCTCAATCTGCGGCGAAGACACGGATTCATCTTCTCTCGAAGGCGCGATCGTTAGTTGGAAAATTTCTGGATTTCTCGCTCGTCACCCCAGCCGCGCCAGTCTCCGCATCAGCCGGGGCGAAATCCGGGACAGCGCATAACCTATTTCGGCTTCCAGGTTGACCGGAACGACCGCCTGATTACGGTCCACGGCCCGCAGAATGTGCGCGGCCACCCGCTCGGCCGGATACCGGCGGCGCGCGAGCCACCGGACGGCGAGGTCCTTGCGGTCCGTGCCGACGTACGTGGTGTGCTCGGCCATGGGCGTGGACACGAACCCCGGGCAGATGACGCTCACCCCGATGCCGTGCCCCGCCAGTTCGGCTCTCAGGCTGTCGCTGAGCGCCTTCACGGCGGCCTTGGACACCGAGTACGCCGGCAGCAGCCGCGTCGGCGCGAACGCCGCCAGGGACGCGATGTTGACGATGTGCCCGCCCTGCCCGCGCGCCACCATGGCCGCCCCGAACAGCCGGCAGCCGTGAATGACGCCCCAGAGATTGGTGTCGATCGTGCGCCGCCAGTGCTCGACGGTGTGATCGAGAATGGGGCCGGCGACGGTGATCCCGGCATTGTTGAGCACAATGTCCGGCACTCCATATTCAGCAATGATATTTCGCGAAAAATCAACCATCTGATCGACATCACCCACATCGACCTGCACGGCCCACGCCGTCCCCCCGCGCCCGCCGTAACTCCCGCGACGGGGACGCGCCCTCGACGTGCGCGACGAACTCGGCGATCATGCTCGCCACCGTGTCGGGACGGGCGCGCTGCGCCCAGTGCCCGGCGTCGAGCTCGCGCCGCCAGAGCCGCGGCGTCCACCGTTCGCACCAGCCCGCCAGCGCCGAGGTCAGGAACGGGTCGTGCGCGGCGTCGACGAGCTGCACGGGCAGGTCGATCACGGGCGGCCCGGACGGCTCGGCCCGGCCCCGCCGCAGCAGGTTCGCCCGGTAGAGCCAGAGGCCGTTGCGCGCGTCACGTACCAGGGTCGGGGCGGGATGGCCGTCGCTCGGGGGCGCGCCCTCGCGGCGCAGGCGGCGCGCCAGCAGCCGCGGCACCAGCGAGCGCCAGGCCAGCTCGGGCACGACCGGGATCAGGAAGAACCCGATGTAGGCGGAGCGGGCGAGCTGCGTGAGCCGGTCCCGCCGCCCGCCGTGCCGGGCGAAGTCCGCCATGTGCCGCCCACCCGGCCCGCCGAGGCTGGTGAACGAGGCCAGCCGCTCGCGCAGCCCGGCCCGCCCGGCCGCCTCCCACCCCTGCACCGACCCCCAGTCGTGCCCGACCAGATGGACCTTCCGCCCGCCGGCCACCGCGTCGAGCACCGCCCTCAGGTCGTCCATCAGGCGGTCGAGGCCGTAGTCGCGGCGGTCACGCGGCTCGGTCGAGGCCCCGGCCCCTCGTAGGTCGTAGCGCACGACGTGGAAGCGGCCGGACAGCCGGGCCGCGACCTCGTCCCAGACGCGGTGCGTGTCCGGATAGCCGTGGAGGAGCAGCACGGTCGGATCGGCGGGGTCGCCGTCCTCGTAGACCGCCAGCCGCACGTCGCCGGACTCGACCCACCGCATCGCGACCCCCTGTTGGACGCTCCGTCCGGAATATAAATCTCCTAGGGCCGCGCGGAAAGGCCGGTGCAGGACCTCAGCGCCTTCCAGTCCGTCAGCGCCTGGGTCTTCGCCGCCCCCGTCATCGGCACCGGGACGCCGCCCTGGATGGTGGCCGGGGTCCAGCGGTCCTTCAGCACCTTCCTGCCGTTGATGGTGAGCGTCAAGACGCCGGTCCGGCCGGTGGTCGCCGGATTGGAGTTGTAGAAGACGAAGTTGCCCATGCCGTAGTTGACGTAGGCGTTCCCGAGGTAGCCCGAGCCGAGCAGGATGTGCGCGTGGCCGCCGACGATGACGTCCGCGCCCGCCTTGACCAGCTTGGGGGCCAGCGAGAGCTGCGCCTCGTTCGGGCACTTCTGCATCTCGGTGCCCCAGTGCAGGTGGACGATCACGGTGTCGGAGTTCTTGCGCGCCTGGCGCACCGCCCGCAGCAGGGCGGCCTCGTCCTTGGCGGAGGCCAGGCCGCCCTTGTCCGCCGTGGCCGTCCACGCCTGGATGAACTCGGAGTCGAGCACCTGCGTGGCGCCGATGATCGCCACCCGGTTGCCGTTCACGGTCTTCCTGTACGGCTTGTACGCCTCCGCCGCGTCCTTGCCGATCCCCACCACGGGGAACTTGCTGCGCTTGATGGCCGCCAGCGAGTCGGCCAGCCCGCTCTCCATGTAGTCCATGCCGTGGTTGTTGGCCATGGAGACGACGTCCACCCCGGCCGACTTGAGCGCGGTGAACGCGCTGGCCGGCGCGCGGAAGGTGAACTGCTTGCCCGGCGCGGGCGTCCCCGCCGTGGTGATCGCCGTCTCCAGGTTGACCATGGTGAGGTCGGCCTGGCGCAGGACGTTCGCGATGGGCCCGAGCGCGGTGCGCGGATTCGCCAGCCGGGGCCGCAGGATGCCCTCGAAGTGCACGTCCCCGCCGAACGAGATCGTGTACGGCCGCCGCTGCGGCGTCGGCTTCTTCGTCGGCGACACCGCCGCCTGCTGGTCGGCCTGCTTGGCCTGCAACTCCTTGTCCGGCGCCGAAGAGGAGCAGGCGGCCAGCGAGGCCACCGACGCGATGGCGGCGAACAACGGGAGGGCACGGGGGAGTCTCATCTGCCGCACTTCCGCTCGAATCCTGACATTCAGGGATTGAGCATGCCATGCGGGGGTCATTACCAGGCAAATCGCAGCAATCTGACCATCTCTGGCCAGGCCGTGGGGCTGGGGGGCGCCGGGCCCGGCCACTGGGGACGTGTGCGGGGCTTCGGAGACCCTGGCAGCCGCCGGCTGATCACGGCGGAACCCACGAAAAGCGGACCCACGAAAAAAACTGCGCCGCGCGGGCCGCGCGGCGCAGTTCTTCCGGGCCTACGGGCCCGGGAAAAAAGATCTGATAAGACGTCTTGTCGTCAGCCGGAGCAAGGGAGGAACGTGCTTGATCATCCGGGGTGATGCTGTGTCATGATGACTGCGAAAACCAAAGCTGAGGTCCGGAAAGGACCCCGCGGGGAGCGGCCCTGCGATGTTGTCGTCATCAACGTCGCCGGGCCGTTTCCTTTCTCAGGCGTCGGCGAGCGTCGTCAGGTCGAATTCGCCCTCACGGACGCCGGAGGTGAATGCCGCCCACTCGGCAGGAGTGAACACAAGGACGGGGCCGTCCTGCACCTTGCTGTCACGCAGCGCGACGTTGCCGTCGGACAGGGGTGCGACCTCGACACAGGCATCTGCGCCATTGCAGAAGGTGCTCTTCCGCCAAGCCGCCCTGGAAAGGTGGTTGTGCATTGTCTCCCCAAATAGCTGAAGGGGCGTCGTTGCCCCTTGTTGAGGTGGTCGTCGTCACCGTCGCCACACCATGGCCTTGTGCTGGATGAGAACGCGGGATTCGTCCTCGTCCAGGGCCTCCGCTCTGATGTGCTCGAAGGCCGATTCATATCCGGCCACGCGTTGGAGGTCTTCGACGAAATCGGCAGTGTAAAGCTGTTCCAGATAAACGACATCGTCAAATGCCGCGAACTGCAGGTGAATGAAGGTACCGGTGTTGACCGGATGCACCGAGTCCAGGGTCAGGACGTGCAGTTTCACGTGCGGGAGCATGGAGAGCTCCAGCAGATGCTCCATCTGCTCGCGCATGACCGAGTAGTCGCCGAAGCGGCGCATGAGCACCGACTCGTCGAGCACGACCGTGAGCCGGCACGGCTCCGTGCGGTGCAGGACGCGACGCTGCCGGTCGAGGCGGGCCTCGACGCGGCTGCGGACACCGCTGTGCGTGATGCGCGCGATGCCCCGGGTGGCCAGGATGACCTCCCGCGCGTAGTCCTCGGTCTGCAGGAGGCCCGGCACGATCTGGGGTTCCCAGGATCGCTGGTAGATCGCCTCTGCCTCCAGCCCGAGGAATCTTGTGTATTCCTGGGGCAGGACCTCTTGGTAATCCTCCCACCAGCCGCGCTGCTCCGCATCCCGCAGCAGGCCGATGAGTTCGTCAAGTTTGCCCCCGTCGACGCCGTAGAGCTTCACCAGCGCCTTGATGTCGTCTGCGCTGGGCATCGTGCGTGCGGCCTCGATGCGGCTGACCTTGCTGGCCGACCAGCCGAGCTCCTTGGCGGCCTTGGCGCCGGTGAGCTTGTTGCGCTCACGCAGCAAACGCAGCTCCTGGCCGAGCCGGAGCCTGCGTACCGTCGGGCTGCCCTGCTGCGATGGCACCGTCCGCTCTCCTTGTCCGGAAGGAAGGTGTAACCGGCGGGGATCGTTTGGGGGACGGCATTCGGGGCCGTTCCCACAATCGTACATGCAAGTTGCACACGCAATGCCACGTGCCCTTGCCGGAAGGCTGTCACGGAGAGAGCTTGGGAGCAAGGCGGGAGCGCGGATCGGACCGGCTCCGTGCAACTTGCACCGCAAGTCCCGCGCAAGAAAACCAAAACTTCCGGACGGAAGGTATTGCTACCCGCTCACCAGCGGAGCACGATCGTAGGGAAAGGTTTCTCACACACACGTGAGGAGGCCGGGGCATGACGTCGACTTCGCCGCACGCACCGGGCCTTCCCCCCAAGCACGCGTGCCCGAGCATGCCGGGCCGTGAGCACTCCGGCGGCGACGCCGTCCCCGAATAGAACAAGCCGGGCACAAAAAAATGCCGGGCCGCGGCTGTCGGCCTGATCCCCGCATATGGGCTGCCACCCTGCGGGAGGAACGGCCGCCAGCCGACGGACCGGCGCAGAAGCCACCTCGAAATGCCGCGAAAGGGGTCTTCTATGTACTCACAAGGTATCAAGGGACCTGGCCGAATCAAGTCCCGTATCCGAGAACTCATCGCCTGGGCCGACCGCGAGATCTGCATGGAACCCGATGAGTTCGCCTACCACGTCGGCTGGACGGTGACCAGGACGGGGTTCGGCGCGCGCCGCTACCGTGATCCGCGATTCGACCAGCTCCGCGTGCCCGACAAGGTGCGTGAGGAGGTGACGTGAGGTGCCCAGGAACCCACGGAACCAGATCTACCCCGGCTACGAGGACCTGCCCGCCGCCGGGCGCGGCGGGGTCCTCGTCCGGCTCTGGCGGGCACGTGCGGAACTGCTGCTGGCGGCCGTGCTGGGGTTGTTCGCGCTGCTCCTGCTGCGGGCCGCGGACGCCGGCCACCTGTTGCCGTTCGCCCTGGTGACCAGCGCGATCTCGGTCCCGGCGGCGGTCACCAGGACCGGCCGCGGCTGGATCGCCGCCCACTGCTGGTGCGTGGTCTCCCGGCACCGCCTGCAGCGGGTCTGCCTGGAGACCACCATGCACACGAGAGCCGGGCGCATCCCGCTGATCCTGTGGATCACGCCGACCGCCACCGGGGAGAAGGCGCTGGTGCTGACGAGGGCCGGCATCTGCGCCGAGGAGTTCGACGCCTACAGCGAGGAGATCGCCGCGGCCTGCTGGGCGCGGGGCGTGAACGTCTACCGGCACCGCACGCGGGCGCAGTTCGTCGTCGTGGAGATCGTCCGCAGGGACGAGGCTCCCGGCACGTTGCCGCCGGGGCTCGACCGGCTGTTCGGCCGGCGCGCCTGGATCTCGCTCCGGCCCGACCTGAAGGAGCCGCCTGATCTGCGCAGCCCGATGAAGGCGGTGCGGATCGGCTAGAAGCCTGGGGATGAATGGGGCCTTCCCCAGGGGTCAAGCCTCGGAGACCGCGGGGGCTCCGGGGCTTCCCCATGCGCGCGACACGGGCCAAGATGAGTTCATCTTACGAACTCAGGAGTCGTGATGACGTCGACCGTCCACCGGACCTGTCCCCTGTGCGAGGCCGTCTGCGGCCTGACGCTCACCCTCGACGAGGGCGGGCACGTGACCAGCGTCCGCGGCGACAAGGACGATCCGTTCAGCAAGGGCTTCATCTGCCCGAAGGGGGCCAGCCTCGGCCGGCTCGACGAGGACCCCGACCGGCTGCGCAAGCCGCTCGTCCGCGAGGGCGAGCTGTGGCGCGAGGTCGGCTGGGACGAGGCGTTCGCCGCCGTACGGGCGGGCCTCGACCAGGTGGGCGACCGCGGCTCGGTCGCCGTCTACCTCGGCAACCCCACCGCGCACACCATGGCGGGCGCGCTCTACGCCGGGCCGCTGATCAGGGCGCTCGGCACCCGTAACGTCTTCTCCGCCAGCACCGCCGACCAGATGCCGAAGCACGTGGCGAGCGGCCTGATGTTCGGCTCCCCCATGGCCGTCCCGGTGCCCGACCTGGACCGCACCGACCACCTGCTGATGCTCGGCGCGAACCCGCTGGAGTCCAACGGCTCGCTGTGCACCGCACCCGACTTCCCCGGCCGGCTGAAGGCGCTGCGCGGGCGCGGCGGCCGGCTGGTGGTCGTGGACCCGCGCCGCACCCGCACCGCAGCGCTCGCCGACGAGCACGTGTTCATCCGGCCGGGTACGGACGCGTACCTGCTGTTCGGCATGGCCCACACGCTGTTCGCCGAGGACCTGGTCACGCTCGGCCGCGAGGTCAACGGCCTGGACGAGGTGCGCGAGGCGGCCAAGCACTTCCCGCCCGAGGCCGTCGCCCGGCGCACCGGCGTGCCCGCCGCGGTGATCCAGCGGCTGGCCAGGGAGCTGGCCGCGGCGCGCACGGCCGCCGTGTACGCCAGGATCGGCACCTGCACGGCCGAGTTCGGCACGCTGGCCCAGTGGCTCGTGGACGTGCTCAACGCGCTCACCGGCAACCTCGACCGGCCGGGCGGGGCGATGTTCGCCAAGCCGGCCACCGAGTCCGGCGGGCGGCGGCGGCCGTACGCGACGGGCCGCTGGCGGAGCCGGGTGCGCGGCCTGCCGGAGGCCAACGGCGAGCTGCCGGTGGCCACGCTGGCCGACGAGATCGAGACGCCGGGCGAGGGCCGGATCCGGTTCCTGCTCACGGTGGCGGGCAACCCCGTGCTGTCGGCGCCCCACGGGGCTCGGCTGGACGCGGCCTTCGAGCGGCTCGACTTCATGGTGAGCGTGGACCCGTACCTCAACGAGACCACCCGGCACGCGAACGTCATCCTGCCGCCGCCGCGCGTGCTGCAGTCCGGGCACTACGACTTCGCGCTGCTCGGCTTCGCGGTACGCAACTACGCCCGCTACTCCCCTCCCCTGCTGCCGATGGACGATCGGCCGTCCGAGTCCCAGATCCTGGCCAGGCTGGCGATGATCGCCTCCGGCATGGACGGCCCCGGCGGCGACCTCGACGCGTTCGTGATCGACGAGACGCTGCGCAAGGCCACGCAGACGCCGGGCTCCGGCGTCGAGGGCCGGGACGTCGCCGAGCTGCGCGCCGCGCTGGACGGCCGCGACGGCGGCGAGCGGCGGCTCGACCTCATGCTCAGGCTCGGCCCGTACGGCGAGTGGTCGGGCAAGGGCGACCTGTCGCTGCGCAAGCTCCTCGACCACCCGCACGGCCTGGACCTGGGCCCGCTGGAGCCCCGGCTGGACGAGGTGCTGCGGACCGCCTCCGGCCTGGTCGAGCTGGCGCCGCCGCAGCTCCTGGAGGACGTCGAGCGGCTGCGCGCGAAGCTGGAGGAGGAGGCGCCGGAGATGGTCCTCATCGGCCGGCGCCATCTGCGCTCCAACAACAGCTGGCTGCACAACGTGGGCCCGCTGGTCGGCGGCAGCAACGCCTGCACGCTGCAGATCAACCCGGCGGACGTGGCGCGGCTCGGGCTCGCCGGCGAGGCGGTGGTGCGCTCGGCGAAGGGGCAGCTCACGGTGCCGCTGGAGCCGACGGACACGATCATGCCGGGCGTGGTCAGCCTGCCGCACGGCTGGGGTCACGCGGGCAGCGCGCAGCGCGTGGCGGCCGCGCACGCGGGCGTGAGCGTCAACGATCTCACCGACGAGAGCGCGGTGGACGCCCCAAGTGGTAACGCAGTGTTCAACGGAGTTCCGGTCACGATTTCACCAACCGGGGTGATCACCGCACATTAGGGTGCTGCGCGTGACTATCGCGCCAGAAGAGGACCGTCGCCTGAACGCCCAGATCGCTTTCGCCGTCGAGATCGACAAGTTGAAGCGGATCATCCGCCGCAACCATCTGATCGACGGCTCCCGCCGGGAGAACACCGCCGAGCACTCCTGGTACGTGGGCACGCTGGCGATGGTCCTCGGCGAGCATGCCCCACCGGGGACGGACCTCCAGCGGGTGGTGGCCATGCTGCTGGTGCACGACCTGGTGGAGATCGACGCCGGAGACACGTTCATCTACGACCCGGTCGAGGTGGCCGCTCAGGTGGACGTCGAGCGGGCGGCCGCCGAGCGCATCTTCGGCCTGCTGCCCGCCGAGCAGGGGGCGGAGCTGCGGGCGCTGTGGGACGAGTTCGAGGAGCGCGAGACGCCGGAGGCGCGCTTCGCCAAGGCGCTCGACCGTTTCGCCCCGATCCTGGCCAACCATCACACCGAGGGCGGCACCTGGCCGCTGTTCAAGGTGCGGGCCTCGCAGGTACGGGAGAAGGTGCGCGTGATCGAGGAGGGCTCACCCACGCTCGGCCGGTACGCCCTGGAGCTGGTCGAGCTCTCCGTGGCCAGGGGACACCTCGCCGAGTGACCCCCGTATGCCTGGGGTAGGGGACCTGTCGTGAAAGAGACAGTACGCGCCAAACGTCGGCAATTGAGGGGATTCGCCGGTCCGGTCGCTCTGGCCGATCGGCTTGAGAAGTCGAAGGCCCTGGACCGGCCCATCCGTGTGCTGGCCAAGAACGTACGCCGCCGTGTCAAACAAGGCTGGCTACGCGACCTGCTGCACGGCGTGCCCATCGGCGAGCCGCTGCACCCGTCGATGGCCTCGGTCACGCTGGGCTGCTGGACGTCGGCGGCCCTGCTGGACGCGGCCGGCGGCGATCAGCGGGCGGCGCGGCTGTTGCTGGCCACCGGCATCGCCGGCGCGCTGCCGACGGCGGCGGCCGGGCTGACCGACTGGTCCTCGCTCCACCTTGAGCAGCAGCGGGTGGGCTTCGTCCACATGGCGGGGAACCTGACCGCGCTCGGGCTGTTCTCCGCCTCCTTGATGCTGCGGCTGAAAGGGCACGAGCGGCCGGGCAAGATGTTGTCCTTCGCCGGGCTCGGCGTCGGCATGCTGAGCGCCTATCTGGGCGGTCACCTGGCCTACCGCCAGGCCGCGGGGCCCAACCACGCCCCACAGGTGGCCCACCTGGTGCCGCTGGGATGGCACGACCTGTGCCCGCTCAAGGACCTTCCCGACGGCCGGCCCGTCGCGCGGCGGCTCGGCTACATCCAGTTGTTCGTGCTGCGCAGGGGCGAGGCCGTCACCGTGCTCGCCGACCACTGCCCGCACCTGGCCGGGCCGCTCCACCAGGGGCGGCTGGTCATGGAGGACGGCGAGGCGTGCGTGGTGTGCCCGTGGCACGGCAGCACGTTCCGGCTCGGCGACGGCTCGGTGCGGCACGGACCGGCCACCGCGCCCGCGCCGATGTTCGAGACGCGGATCCGGCGGGACGGCACCATCCAGGTGCGGCCCATGACCTGACGCGAGGTTGACCTGAAGTTAGCTTGAGGTCCTACGGTCGGGGTCATGGGCAAGATCCTGGTGACCGGCGCGACCGGAAATGTCGGCAAGCATGTGGTTTCCCAGCTCGCGGAGGCGGGACTGGACGTGCGGGCGCTCGCCCGCGACCCCGGACGCGCCGCGCTGTCCGTCGGGACCGGGCCCGTCGGGATCGGGCCCGTCGGGATCGGGCCCGTCGGGATCGGGCCCGTCGGGATCGGGCCCGTCGAGATCGTACGCGGCGACCTGACCGCGCCGGAGAGCCTGGAGCCGGCGCTGCGCGACGTGGAGAGCGTCTTCCTCCTCTGGCCGAGCTTCACCGCCGACGGCGCGGACGAGACGATCACGGCGATCGCCGGGCACGCCCGCCGCGTGGTGCTCCTGTCCGCCACCGGGGCCGACCAACCCGGAAACCACTACCACGAGGTGGAGCGGCTGGTCCGGCGCTCCGGGCTCGGCTGGACGTTCCTGCGTCCCAGCGGCTTCGCGGTCAACACCCTCGGCTGGGCGGACCAGGTGCGGCAGGGCGTGGTGCGCTGGCCGTACGGGCGGGCGGCGCGCTCGCTGATCCACGAGAAGGACATCGCGGCGGTGGCGGCGCACGTGCTGACCTCGGCGGGGCACAACGGGGCCGCGTACGTGCTGACCGGCCCCGAGCGGCTGACCCAGGCCGAGCAGGTCAGGGTGATCGGCGAGGTGGTCGGGCGCGAGGTGCGCTGGGAGGAGCAGTCGCCCGAGCAGGCCCGCGAGCTGCTGACCGCGCTCTGGGGCGTCCCCGAGTTCGTGGAGAGCGCGCTGCGCACCTGGGAGAGCTTCGTGACCGGCCCCGAGGTGGTCACGGACACGGTGGAGCGGCTGCTCGGCCGGCCCGCGCTGACGTTCCGCCAGTGGGCCGCCGACCACGCGGCCGACTTCAGCTAGGCGCCTTCAGCCAGGCGCCTTCGGCTAGGCGTCGTCCGGCCGCTCGTCCCGCTCGTTCGCCGGGTGCTCGACCAGGGCGAGGACGCGGCTGGACATGAACCTGGCCGTGCGTACGGGGGTGCCGCCGCGGGTGACCTCGCTCACCTCGACGAGCCCCCGGCGCGTGGCGATCTCGACCCGCCGGCCGGCGCGGGTGGCGCTGATCTCGTACGTGCGGGGAGAGCCGCCCGCGTCGATGACGATCTCAACCCGGTCACCCTTCATGTCCGGGATATACCCATTTCTCGCTATCCGTACACCAGTACGATAATCGCCGTGACCCCCACGGCGACGATGACGCCGCGCAGCACCGGAGCCGGGATCCGCCGCCCCACCCGGGCCCCCACGAAACCGCCGACGATCGCGCCCAGCGCCACGCCGAGCACCGCCTGCCAGTCCACCTTCGCGATCATCACGAACAGCACCGCCGCCACCCCGTTGACGATCAGCGCGAGCACGTTCTTGGCGGCGTTGACCCGCTGCAGGCCGTCGTCGAGGAAACTGCCGAGCAGGCCGATGAGCAGCACGCCCTGGGCCGCGCCGAAATAGCCGCCGTAGACGCCGGCGGCCAGCACGGCCAGCCAGAGCACCGGGCCGCCGTGCGGATGCGCGTGCTCGCGCCGCTCGGCCAGCAGGGCGTTGAGCCGGGGCTGGATCACGACCAGCACGCAGGCCAGCGCGATCAGCGCCACCACCACGATCTCGAACACGCTGCGATCGAGGAACAGCAGCAGGATCCCGCCGATCAGCGCCCCCAGCGCCGAGGCGAAGCCGAGCCTGAGCAGCCGGTCGCGCTGCCCGCTCAGCTCGGCGCGGTAGCCGTAGGCGCCGGTGAACGAGCCCGGCACCAGGCCGATGGTGTTGGAGACGTTGGCCGTCACGGGGTCGACGCCCATCGCCACCAGCGTCGGGAACGTGATCAGCGAACCGGAGCCGACGACCGCGTTGATGGCGCCCGCCACCACGCCGGCCGCGCCGACCGCGACCAGTTCCCACCCCGTCACGAGCGCTCCTTACGTGTCTGGGCTCTTGGGGGGCGTGAACAGGCCGCCAAGGCTCTCCAGGACCTTTCCCATCTCCGACGGGACGATCCAGATCTTATTTGCCTCGCCTTTGGCGATCTCCGGCAGGGTCTGGAGGTACTGGTAGGCGAGCAGGTGCTGGTCCGGCCTGCCGTCGTGGATCGCGCGGAAGACCATGCCGATCGCGTCCGCCTGGCCCTTGGCCCGCATCGCCTGCGCCTCGGCCTCGGCCTGCGCGCGCAGCACGGCCGCCTCCGCCTCGCCGCGCGCCCGCAGCACCGCCGCCTGCTTCTCCCCCTCGGCCTGCAGGATCGCCGCCTGCCGCTGGCCCTCGGCGGTCAGCACCGCGGCCCGCTTGTCGCGGTCGGCGCGCATCTGCTTCTCCATCGAGTCCTGGATGGAGGCGGGCGGGTCGATGGCCTTCAGCTCGACCCGGTTGACCCGGATGCCCCATTTGCCGGTGGCCTCGTCGAGGACGCCGCGCAGGGCCGTGTTGATGTCCTCGCGGGAGGTCAGCGTGCGTTCGAGGTCCATGCCGCCGACCACGTTGCGGAGGGTGGTGACGGTCAGCTGCTCGACGCCGGTGAGGAAGTTGGCGATCTCGTACGTGGCCGCCTTCGGGTTCGTGACCTGGAAGTAGATCACGGTGTCGATGGAGACCACGAGGTTGTCGGAGGTGATGACCGGCTGCGGCGGGAACGACACCACCTGCTCGCGCAGGTCGATCAGGTCCTTGATGCGGTCGATGAACGGCACCACCAGGTTGAGCCCCGGCCGCAGCGTCCGGTGGTAGCGGCCCAGGCGTTCCACGATGGCCGCCGTGGCCTGGGGGATGATGCGGACGGTGCGGACCACCCCGAAGATCACCGCGAGGACCACGACGAGGACGACGACGAGCTGCTCGACGGACATGGCGACGCTCCGGAGTCGGGGGAACCGGCTGCGGAGATCCTATTTCGTTTTTTATCGCCATAAATGGCGATCCGGGCTAGTACGCGCAGCTCTCAGTACGCCCGCGCGTACCAGCGGCCCTCCGCGCTGCGATCCAGCGTCAGCGGCACCCCGAACGTCTGCGACAGGTTGTCGGCCATCATCACGTCCTCCAGCGCCCCCTGGGCCACCACCGAGCCGTGCCGCAGCAGCAGCCCGTGGGTGAACCCGATCGGCACCTCCTCCACGTGGTGCGTCACCAGGACCAGCGTCGGCGAGCGGTAGTCGCCGGCCAGCGTCGACAGCCGGCGCACCAGGTCCTCGCGCCCGCCCAGGTCGAGCCCGGCGGCCGGCTCGTCGAGCAGCAGCAGCTCCGGGTCGGGCATGAGGGCGCGGGCGATCTGCACCCGCTTGCGCTCGCCCTCCGACAGCGTGCCGAACCTGCGCCTGATCAGGTGGGCCGCGCCCATCATGTCGATCAGCTCGACGGCCCGGGTCACGTCGTTGGAGTCGTACTCCTCCGTGTAGCGGCCCATGATCCCGTACGACGCCGTCAGGACGAGGTCGATGACCTTCTCCTCCGGCGGGATCCGCTCGGCGAGCGCCGCGCTCGCCAGGCCGATGCGCGGGCGCAGCTCGAACACGTCGGTCTGCCCCAGCCGCTCCCCGAGCACCTCGATCACGCCCTCGCTCGGATAGAGCAACGTGGACGCCACCTGCAGCAACGTCGTCTTCCCCGCGCCGTTGGCACCGATGACGACCCAGCGTTCGTCCGCGTTGACCTCCCAGTCGATGCCGCGCAGCAGGGCCGCTCCGTCCCGCCTGACGGCGACGTCCTGGAGCCGCAGCACCTGACCACCCATCCCCGTTACCTCCTTCGGGAGTCACCCTGGGGACAAACCTATTGCAGGGCGAGCGCATATCGTGGATCGGTGCGCCCTGAATCACCTGTCTGTCCGTCCCTGGTCGCCTGGGGCAACGCGTGGCTCGCCGGTCACGTGGGCCTCGACGAGGCGGCCGACCACGTGGAAGCCGCCGGTGGGCCCGCCGTCGCGGGCGAGGTGCCGCTGCGCGCCTACCTCGCGAACCTGCGTGCGAGCGGTCTGCGGGAGCTGCGTCTCGCACTGCCCGCGCCCGGCGACCCGCTCGGGCTGTCGGGGCCGCCGTCGTTCAACGCGGCCGCGGTCGACGCGGGCCAGGCCGCCATCGCCGTGCTCGACGACCGCAACCTCGGCCTGGTGCCCGCGCCCGACCGGCGCGGTTCGTCCTACGACGGCGTGCGGTTCGGCGTGCACGAGTCCGGCCCGGTCCGGCACGACCTGCCGTCGCTGGCTGAGGCCGAGCGGGAGTTGTCCGACGCCATGCGCGCGGCCACCGACGCGCTGTCGTCGGCCGAAGGACCCGCCCAGGGCCGGCCCGAGCTGGGCCGGCACGGCGGCGAGCTGGCCCCCGGCTATCCCGCCCGTGCCCACCGCGTCAGCACCCTCGCCACCCGGCTGGCCGCCGTGCTCCGCCTGGCCGACGAGCGCGGGCTCACCGCCGGCCAGGTCGCCCGGCGCGGGAGCGCGCTGCGCGAGCTCGACCGGGCGGTGCGCCGCGCCCTGGTGGCCGCGCACCACGCCATCTTCGAGCCGCTCCGCAGCCCCTAGTCCCGGTCCAGGTGGTGGCGGACGGCATACAGCGCGGCCTGGGTGCGGTCCTGGACGCCCAGCTTCATGAGCACGTTCGACACGTGCGTCTTGACCGTCTTCTCCGCCACCGTGAGCGCCCTGGCGATCTCCTTGTTGGACCGGCCGGCCGCGATGAGCCGCAGCACCTCGCGCTCACGGTCGGTCAGCGGCACCGGCGCGTCTGGCCCCGCGGGCGACGCCTCCCCGGACAGCATCGCCTCGGCGGCCTCGGGGGCGAGCAGCACCTGGCCGCCGTGCACCGTACGGACCGCCTGGACGAGGGCGTCCGGAGCGACGTCCTTGTAGAGGAAGCCGGCCGCGCCGGCCCGCATGGCCGGCCCCACGTCGCCGGGGTCGCTCACGGACGTCAGCACCACCACGCGGGTCGGCCCGCCCGTCAGCCGCTCCAGCGCGCCGAGGCCGTCCAGCACCGGCATCCTGAGGTCAAGCAGCAGCACGTCGGGGGCGAGCCGCCCGACCAGCTCGACGGCCTGCGCGCCGTCGCCCGCCTCGCCGACGACCGTGATGTCGTCCTGGAGGTCCAGGAACGTCCGCAGCCCCTGCCGCACCACCGGATGATCGTCGGCGATCAGCACCCGGATCACCCGCTCACCTCCACGCGCACCGTCGTTCCCCGTCCCGGAGCCGACTCGACCGTCAGCACGCCGCCGACGGCCTCGGCCCTGTCCCTCATGGAAACCAGCCCGAGTCCGCGTGATTCCCCGGGCTCGAAACCGGCGCCGTCGTCGCGCACGGTCAGCGCCAGCGTGCCGCCCTCGTAGGCCAGGCGGACGGCGATCTCGCCCGCTTCCGAGTGCCGCAGCGCGTTGTGCAGCGCCTCCTGGGCCACCCGCAGCACCGCCACCTCGGCCTCCGGCCGCAGCGGCGGCAGCTCGGCGCAGGCGAACGACACCGCCGGCGGATGCAGCCGGTCCAGCAGCCGTACGTGCTTGCGCAGCGTCTCGGCCAGCCCGTGCCGGTCGAGCTCGGCCGGGCGCAGCTCCACGATGACCGCGCGCAGCTCGGCCAGGGCCTCCCCGGCCAGGCGCTGGACGTTCGCGAGCTCCGCCGCCGCCCGGTCGGGGGCCTTCTCCAGCAGCGTGCCGGCCGCCTGGGCGCTCAGCCGCAGCGAGAACAGCTTCTGCGTGACCGCGTCGTGCAGCTCCCTCGCCATGCGGTTGCGCTCCTCCAGCATGGCGAGCTCGCGGCCGCTCTCGTAGAGGCGGGCGTTGGCCAGCGCGATGGCCGCGTGCGCGGCGAACAGCGTCAGCAGCTCCTGGTCGGCCTGCGTGAACTCCGCGCCCGGCGTGCGCTTGTTGGCGAGGAAGATGATGCCGAGCACCTCGTCGCCGTCGCGGATGGGGACGCCGAGGAAGTCCTTCATGATCGGGTGCGCCTTCGGCCACCACTCGAACCTCGGGTCCTCGCGCAGGTCGGGCAGCCGTACGGGGGCGCCCTCGCGCAGCATCGCCCCCAGCATGCCGTGCTGGCGGGGCAGCGGCCCGATCGCGTCCCACTGCTTGTCGGTCAGGCCCTCGGCGACGAACTCGGCGAACGAGCCGTCGTCGTCGGGCACCCCGAGGGCGGCGTAACGGGCGTCGAGCAGGCGCTGCGCCGAGCGCACGATCACCTGCAGCACCTCGCGCACGGACAGGTGCCGGGTGACGGCGAGCACGGCGGAGCTCACCGCGTGCAGGATCTCGTCTCGTTCGGACGTCACGCCCTCCACTCTAGGGACCGCCCGCGCTCCAGCCCGCGGCCGTCAGGCGCATGCCGTGGGCGGGTCAGTCTCCGAAAGCCGCCTGATGGGCGGCGGCGCAGGTGGGCGAGAGGTCGACCGGCACCACGACGCTGCCGGTGATCGTGGTCTGCGGTGCGAACGGGATCGCCCGCACCCGGGTGGAGCGGATCTCCGCGACCTGGTCGCCCGGCAGCACGGTCCAGCTACGCGGATTGAGGCCGACTTCGACGATCGTGTCCTGGACCGTCCCGGCGAGGCGGTCGGCCCGAGTCTCGATCCCGGCCTTCCTCATCGCGGCTGTCAAAGCCTCCGGCAGGAACAGGCCGTGGTCCCGCGACGGGATCCGCAGTTCGCCGACGCCGAGATCGGCCACATCGACTGTCGGGCGACCGGCGGCGAGGTGCCGCACGGACACGATCGCGAACAGCTGCTCCGTCCACGTCGGCAGCACCCTCAGCCCGGGTGCCGAACGCACCCCCCGGGCCAGTGCCAGATCGATCTCCCCCCGTCGCACGCCGTCCAGCCGAGCCGTCAGCGGGAGGTCGACCAGCTCGACGTCGACGCCGAGCGCCGAAGGGTGCTCGCGCAGCGCATCGACGCCTCGCTCCAGGCGGGCGCTGAACCCGGCGGCCGTACCGATGCGCATGGTGCCCGCCGGCGCACCGGCGGCGGCCTGGACCCGCTCCACGGCCGCGAGCGCCTCACGCGCCGCGGCGAGCACCCGGTGCCCCGCGGCAGTGAGCCGGACCCGGCGCGGCGAACGGTCCAGCAGCCGGACTCCCAGCTCCCGTTCCAGTTGGGCGATCCGCCTGCTGACCGCGGGCTGGGCGATGTGCAACCGCTCGGCGGCTCGCCCGAAGTGCAGTTCGTCGGCCACCGCGACGAAGTAGCGCAGTGCGCGCAGTTCCACCGAGCCGCCCCCTGTTCTGCGACGATGCCTCCAGGTTATCGAGCGCGTCGGAACTGGTCCTGGTTCCCGGTGAGGCGTGATGCTGGGATCGGATCATGAATATCGACCTGGGTCTGCTCGGCGCCCACCTACGCGAGCATGAGGTGAGCCCGGAGAGCGCGGTGGAGGTGGAGCGGGCCGGATATGGAACGCTTTGGCTGGACGCATCGCCACCGGCCGACCTCGCCTTCGCGGAGAAGCTCCTCGATGCGACCACCCGGCTGGTGGTCGGCACGAGCGTGATCAACGTGTGGACCGCCGACGCCGAGATCGTCGCCGCCTCCTATCACCGAATCGCCGCCAGGCATCCGAACCGGTTCATTCTCGGCGTCGGGGTCGGGCACCGCGAGGTCCACGCGGAGTGGGCGTCGCCCTATGACACCCTGGCGTCCTACCTGCGTCGGCTGGCGCTGGCCGGCGTCCCGTCCGAACGGGTGGTGCTGGCCGCCCTCGGTCCGAGAATGACGCGGCTGGCCCGCGACCGCACCGCGGGCGCCATCCCCTGCATGGTCACGCCCGAGCACACCCGGCGGGCCAGGGAGGTCCTGGGTGCGGGCAAGCTGCTCCTTCCCGGCCACTTCGCGCTCGCGGAGCCCGACGCCGAGCGGGCCCGCGCCGTCGCCCGGGCCGCGCCTCCCGGGCAGGCGTTGCAGGTCACCAACTACGCGAGCAACCTCCGGCGGCTGGGCTTCACCGACGAGGACCTCTCCGGCACCGGCAGCGACCGCGTCATCGACGCGCTGCTCGCCTACGGCGACCCGGCTGACCTCGCGCGCGGCCTGACCGCGCACCTCGATGCCGGCGCGGACCAGGTCGGCGTCTACCCTCTAGGCGACGATCCCATCGCCACCCTCCGAGCGGTCGGCGACGCCGTGCCGGCGCGCATACGACCGACCGGGTCTTCACGCACTCCGAGCAGGTCCTAGGACGAAGTGCCCAGGCCGGGCCGGACCTCGGCCCGATGTCCGCGGGCCGCCGCGTTCCTAGCGTCGGAGGCATGACGGACACCTCATCCAACACCTCATCCACCCGGAACCGCACCGCTCTCGTCACGGGGGCCTCGCGCGGGCTCGGCCTCGCCCTCGCCCGCGCCCTGACCGGCGCGGGCTGGAACCTCGTGCTCACCGCCCGCGGCGCGGCCGACCTGGAACGGGCCGCCGCCGAGCTGGGGGCCACCGCGATCCCCGGCGACGTGGCCGACCCCGCGCACGTACGGCGGCTGGCCGACGCCGCCCCCACGCTGGACCTCCTGGTCAACAACGCCAGCGACCTCGGGCCGACGCCGCTGCCCAGGCTCGCGGACTACCCGCTGGAGGCGTTCGGCGCGCTGCTGGCCACGAACGTGACCGCGCCGCTCGCCCTCGTCCAGGCCACGCTCCCTGCGCTGCGGGCGGCGCGCGGCGCGATCGTGAACGTGACCTCCGACGCCGCCACCGGCGCCTACGAGGGCTGGGGCGGCTACGGGGCGAGCAAGGCCGCACTGGAGCAGCTGTCCAACGTGCTGGCCGCCGAGGAGCCGGACGTACGGGTGTGGTGGGTCGATCCCGGCGAGATGAACACCCGCATGCTCGCCGACGCCGTCGGCGCCGAGGAGGCGGCAGGGGCCACGGACCCGGCCAAGGTCGCGGCCGCGCTGTACGACCTCGTCTCCGCCCGCCCGGCCGGCGGCAGGGTGAGCCTGCAATGACCGCCCGGGCCCTCGACTTCGAGCTGCCGCCCGGACTGTCGGCCCAGGAGCCTCCCGAGGTGCGCGGCCGGTCCCGTGACGACGTGCGCCTGCTGGTCTCGCGCGGCGAGCGGGCCCCCGAGCACCGCCGCTTCCGCGACCTGCCCGACCTGCTCGGCCCCGGCGACCTCATCGTGGTCAACAACTCCGCGACCCTGCCCGCCGCCGTCCGGCTGGACCGGCTGGCGGTGCACTTCTCGACCGCCTGCGAGGACGGCACGTGGCTGGTCGAGCTGCGGCGGCGTACCGGCCGGGCGAGCGAGCCCTACGCCGGGGGCGAGCCCGGCGAGTGGCTGCCGCTGCCCGGCCGGGCCACGCTGCGGCTGATCGGACGGGAGACGCCCCGGCTGTGGCGGGCCGAGCTGGACCGGGACGTGGAGGCGTACCTGCGGGCGTACGGGGTGCCGATCCGCTACTCGTACGTGGTGGGCGAGTGGCCGATCGAGACGTACCAGACCGTGTTCGCGACCGTGCCGGGCAGCGCGGAGATGCCGAGCGCGGCGCGGCCGTTCACCGAGGCCCTGGTGACGGCGCTGGTGGCGCGCGGGGTCGGGATCGCGCCGATCACCCTGCACACCGGCGTGGCCTCGCCGGAGAAGGACGAGCCGCCCTACGCGGAGCGGTACGAGGTGCCGGCCGCGACCGCGCGGCTGGTCGAGCTGGCCCGCGAGAGCGGCGGCCAGGTGGTCGCGGCGGGGACGACCGTCGTACGGGCCCTGGAGAGCGCCGTGGGCGCGGACGGCCGGGTGCGCGCTGCCTCGGGCTGGACCCGGCACCTGGTGACCCCCGAGCAGGGCGTACGGGCGGTGACCGGGCTGCTCACCGGGCTGCACGAGCCCCGTTCCAGCCACCTGCTCATGCTGACGGCCGTCGCCGGCGAGAAGGCGTTGGCCCGGGCGTACGAGGAGGCGTTGCGGGAGGGGTATCTGTGGCATGAGTTCGGCGACACGCACCTGATACTGAAGTAACCGGCTTTACATAAATTTTAATAACTGATATACACAGCGGGCATTTACGGGGGGCTTGTTGTATTACACGGCCCCGAGTCCAATTCCCTTACCCGGAGAGGTAATGCACAAGTCCCTTACCAAGGGCATGCTGGCGACGCTCGCGGCCGGTGCTCTGCTCGTTCCCGCTGTTCCCGCTTCTGCGGCTGTTTCTGCCACCGCCTCCACCGCCGCCACCAGCGCGGTGACCACGAAGGCGGCCAAGCCCTACTCCTCCTTCGCCGTGAAGGTGACGGCCACCAAGAAGGCCAAGGCCGGCGGCTACATCAAGTACAAGATCTCCGCGGTCAACGTGGGCCCGCACTTCGCCTCCGCCGAGGCCTGGTACGTCGGCGGCGCGTTCCCCAAGGGCGTCGACCCCAGGGACATCCGCTACTCGACCAGCGGCAAGAAGATGGAGTGCATCCTCCTGACCGCCCGCGGCTTCTTCTGCTTTGCGAATAAGGACATTGCGGTCGGAAGTTCCTTCTCCGTTACTTTCTACGCAAAGACCAAGAAGAACACTCGCGGTACGCAGAAGGCAACTCTCGGCGTCATCTCCTACAACCTCGACCAGGGTATGGAGGACATGGACCTCCGCGAGCTCGACCGGCTCGGGGTGCCCGGTTACCTGTTCGCCAAGTCCGTGAAGACCACGGTCGTGCGTTAACAGCCGACGTCGGCATGCGCCCGCGTCCGAATGGCGAGCCTGCTGCGCGAGCATCGGACCGGGCGCAGTACCGTGGCTGGATGTGGACCAGCGCACCCTCCTGATCACCCTGACCGGCCCCGACCGGCCCGGCGTCACCTCGCGCCTCTTCTCCGTCCTGTCCGGCTTCCCGGTGACCGTCGCCGACATCGAGCAGGTCGTCATCCGCGGCCGGCTCACGCTCGGCGTGCTCGTCGCCTACGCGGGCGGACCGTCCACCGGCACGGGCACGACGCTCGGCGCCCTGTGGACCGCCGTCGAGCGGGTGGCCGAGGACCTCGGCATGGAGGTCGAGCTCTCCACCGGCTCCCAGGCCAAGGAGCAGCGCCGCCGCGGCCGGCTCTCCGTCAGCGTGCTCGGCGAGACGCTGCAGCCCGCCGCGATCGCCGGCATCGCCGGCCGCATCGCCGCCGCAGGCGCCAACATCGACCGCATCGAGCGCCTCGCCCAGTGGCCCGTCACCTGCATCGAGCTGTCCGTCTCCGGCGCCAACCCCGCCGCGCTCCGCGTCGAGCTGGCCGCCGAGGCCGCCGCCCAGGAGGTGGACGTCGCCGTGCAGCGCACGGGCCTGTCCCGCCGGGCCAAGCGGCTCATCGTCATGGACGTCGACTCCACCCTCATCCAGGGCGAGGTCATCGAGCTGCTCGCGGCCCACGCCGGCTGCCTCGACGAGGTCGCCCGGGTCACCGAGGAGGCCATGCGCGGCGAGCTGGACTTCGCCGAGTCCCTGCGCAGGCGGGTGGCGCTGCTGGAAGGGCTGCCCGAGGAGGTGTTCGCCCAGGTGCGCAAGGAGGTCGTGCTGACGCCGGGCGCCCGCACCCTCGTCCGCACGCTCAAGCGGCTCGACTACCGCTTCGCCATCGTCAGCGGCGGCTTCACCCAGATCACCGACGCGCTGGTCGATGAGCTGGGCATCGACTACTCCGCGGCGAACGTCCTCGAAGTCGTGGACGGCCGGCTGACCGGCCGCGTCGTCGGCGACATCGTCGACCGGCCCGGCAAGGCGCGGGCACTCGAACGCTTCGCGGCCGCCGCCGGCCTGCCCATCTCCCAGACCGTGGCCATCGGCGACGGCGCCAACGACCTCGACATGATCGCGGTGGCCGGGCTCGGCATCGCGTTCAACGCCAAGCCCGTCGTGCGGCAGGCCGCCGACACCGCGGTCAACACGCCCTACCTCGACTCGATCCTCTACCTGCTCGGCATCTCGCGCGACGAGGTGGAGGCCGCCGACGCCGAGGACGGCGTCCTCACGCCCCGCTAGAACTCACGCCCCTCTAGAACTCACGCCCCGCTAGGACTCACGCCCCGCTAGGAGCCTTCGCTTCCCGACTGGGGGTCCCAGAGGGCGACCAGGCGGCCCTCCCCCAGGTGGAGGTCCGCCCACGGCGCGCCGACCTCGATCACCGCGAACGCTCCCGGGCGGAAGCCGTAGTCGCCGCCCGCCAGCCCCAGCGCCAGCTCGTGGACGCCCGGGTTGTGGCCGCACAGCACCACCGTGCCGAGGCCGGGGTCGGCGCGGCGCAGCACGTCCAGCAGCTCCTCGGGGTACGCCTCGTAGATCTCACGCTCGTAGCTGATCTCCAGCTCGGGGAAGGCCAGCTCGGCGGTGCGCCTGGTCCGGACCGCCGGGGAGCAGAACACCGCCTCCGGCGTCAGCCCGGCCCCCCTGATCTCGTCGCCCGCCCGCGCGGCGTCCCGCTCCCCACGGCCGGTCAGCGGCCGCTCCCGGTCCGCCAGGCCCGGCACGTGGGCGGCCTTGGCGTGCCTCAGCACGATTAACGTCCGCACCGGATCACCCTGTCCTCGAGGCCCAGACGGACAGCCCGATCAGTACGGCCAGAATGAGGATCATGGCCAGCAGGATGTAGCCGAGGGTTTTGGCGCCGTTCGGCTGCTTGTCGCTCTCCACGCGGACAGTGTCCCATCGAGCACCCGGGGTGCCGCGACCACCTGCCCCACCGCTCACCCATCCCGCCTCCCGTTCCCCCTCGGCACCCCCTTCCCCCGCCCGCTCCCGCAAACTCCGGGGACAGCGGAACGCCCGCTTCCCCGGCCAGGGGAAGCGGGCGTCCGCGGAAGTCGGGCGGCCGGCCGTCGTCAGGACGCGACCGGCTCCTCCTCCCGGTGGTTGTCGTTGTCGCTGGCCGGCTCGGACGTCACCGAGCGGCGCTTGGAGACCACGATGGCCGCCACCACCACGGCCACCGCCACCACCGTGATGCCGATCCTCAGCACCGGGTTGCCCGCGTACAACACCACCGCGGGCGCCACCAGCAGCGCCACCAGGTTCATCACCTTGATCAGCGGGTTGATGGCAGGGCCGGCGGTGTCCTTGAACGGGTCGCCGACGGTGTCGCCGATGACGGTCGCGGCGTGCGCCTCGGAGCCCTTGCCGCCGTGGTGCCCGTCCTCGACGAGCTTCTTGGCGTTGTCCCAGGCGCCGCCGGAGTTGGCCAGGAACACCGCCATCAGCGTGCCGCAGGCGATCGCGCCCGCGAGGAACGCGCCCAGCGGCGCGTACCCGAGTGCGAAGCCGACGGCGATCGGCGTCATGACCGCGAGCAGGCCGGGCGTGGCCAGCTCGCGCAGCGAGTCGCGGGTGCAGATGTCCACGACGCGGCCGTACTCGGGCTTCTGGGTGCCGTCCATGATGCCCGGGTTGTTGCGGAACTGGTCGCGCACCTCGAAGACCACCCGCATCGCGGCCCGTCCGACGGCCATGATCGCCAGGCCGGAGAACAGGAACACCACCGCCGCGCCGATGATCAGGCCGACCAGGACGTTGGGGTTGTCGATGCTGAGGTTGAAGTTCTGGAAGATGCCGAGCGCGTCCTTGATCGCCGTGTCGGCCTGCGCGAGCTCGCCCTCCACGGCCGTGCGGAAGGCGCCGAACAGCGCGGTGGCCGCTAGGACGGCCGTGGCGATCGCGATGCCCTTGGTGATGGCCTTGGTGGTGTTGCCGACCGCGTCGAGGCTGGTCAGCACGCGGGCGCCCTCGCCCTCGACGTCGCCCGACATCTCGGCGATGCCCTGGGCGTTGTCGGAGACCGGGCCGAAGGTGTCCATGGAGACGATGACGCCGACCGTGGTCAGCAGGCCGGTGCCGGCCAGGGCCACCGCGAACAGCGCGAGCGTCACGTTCCCGAAGCCCAGCAGGAACGCGCCGTAGACCGCGCCGCCGATGATCAGGGCCGAGTAGACGGCCGACTCCAGGCCGACGCTGATGCCGGCCAGGATGACGGTGGCGGGGCCGGTGCGCGAGCTCTCGCCGATCTCCCGTACGGGGCGGCGCGTGGTCTCGGTGAAGTAGCCGGTCAGCAGCTGGATGGCGCTGGCCAGCACCAGGCCGATGAGGACCGCGCCGATCGCGATGAGCCGCGGGTCGGCGTCGGACTCCACACGCGAGCCGGTCAGGCCGGAGAAGCTGGCCGGCAGGTACCAGAACGCGGCGGCGGTCACCAGCACCGCCGAGATGGCGGCGGAGATGAAGAAGCTGCGGTTGATGGCCGCCATGCCGTTGCGGTCGCGGTCGCGCATGCCGGTGACGAAGATGCCGATGATCGCCGTGATCACGCCGATCATGGGCACGATCAGCGGGAAGACGAGCCCTTCCTCGCCGAACGCCGCCCGGCCCAGGATGAGGCTGGCGACCAGCATGACCGCGTACGACTCGAACAGGTCGGCCGCCATGCCGGCGCAGTCGCCGACGTTGTCGCCCACGTTGTCGGCGATGGTGGCGGCGTTGCGCGGGTCGTCCTCGGGGATGCCCTGCTCGACCTTGCCCACCAGGTCGGCGCCGACGTCGGCGGCCTTGGTGAAGATGCCGCCGCCGACTCGCATGAACATCGCCAGCAGCGCCGCGCCGAAGCCGAACCCTTCGAGCACGCCCGGGGCGTCACCCTGGTAGAGGAGCACGACCACGGCCGCGCCCAGCAGGCCGAGGCCCACGGTGAACATGCCGGCCACGCCGCCGGTCCGGAACGCGATGCGCATGGCGCGCTTCTCGCCCGCCTCGTTGGCCGCGGCGGCGACGCGCACGTTCCCGCGCACGGCCAGCCACATGCCCATGAACCCGGTCAGCGCGGAGAAGACCGCCCCGACCACGAAGAAGATCGACCGCCCGATCCGGACGTCGGTCTCCCCTGGTAGCAGGAGCAACAGGAACGGGATCACGACGACGAAGATCGCCAACGTGCGGAACTGCCGCGCGAGATAGGCGGCGGCGCCTTCCTGTACGGCACGGGCGATGTTCTGCATGCGTTCGGTGCCTTGGCCCGCGCCCAGCACCTCGCGCACTAGACCACCTGCCACGGCCAGCGCGATCAACGCGACCGCGGCGACCACGACCACGATGGTGAGATTGTTTCCGCTCAGGGCCAGATTTGACGCTGGCTCCGCTGCCAGCATGTGCCTGCTCATCGTTCTCCTCGGCAAGACCGGTCGTCCTGCCCGGGCGGTGCTGCGCCCCCTCCTCGGCGGGTGTTGCGGCACCATCCGGGTTGTGGGTGCCGCTTCCGGTTGAATCCGCGTTCCGCCGGATCACCTTGGCCGGTGCCGGGAGTCTACGCAGGCAGTGAACGGATATGAAGGCTCCGAAGGTCACTAAATATCCGCGAGTCCAGTAAGAGCCGGTCAGCAGCCCGGTTTGCAGCCTGACAAGCGAAATTTCCTTGGGGTTAAGGTCATGACAAGGAAACGATATGGGATGACCGGAACCAACCTCCGTCGAACGCTTGCCCTAGGGAGCTGCGGCTCGCAGGCTCCTGGCATCAGGGCCACGAGGTGGGCAGTTCGCACCGCCACGCGCGTCAACGGGGGGTTGCACAAAGGCAAACAGATCGTCCCACGACTGGACGGTAAGCACGCCTTTACCGAATTCTTAATGATCATTTGGAGGGGGCGCACATAACCGGGGTTCCGCCCTGAAGGCCGCATTGGCGATCGCACACTGCGGGCATCTGTCTCGAACAGGGCGTTTGCCCCAATCGGCTGCACTCATGTGCGGGCTGGGCCGACGCCCTACGGATGGGCCAGACCACCCACGGACGGGTCAGACGACCTACGGACAGGCAGACGGCCCACGGACCGATCACCCACTCCGCACCCGCTCTCGCGCCCGCACCCGCGCCGCTGCGCAGCGGGGCTGACGCTCCACGGATGGGGCGGACGCCCCACGGAGCGACCCTCTAGCCCGCACCCGCGCCCGCGCCCGTGCCCGCATCCGTGCCGGTGCACAGCTGGGCTGACGCCCTGCGGACGGGGGCGGACGACCGACGGACTGACCACCTATCTCGCACCCGCTCTCACGCCCGCACCCGTGCCAGTGCACAGCTGGGCTAACGCCCCACGGACGGAGCGGACGGCCGACGGACAGACCGCCTATCCCGCCCCGCACCCACACCCGTGCCCAGTCGCCCACCCGCTCCGTGTCCGAACCCGTGCCCAGGCGCGCACCCGCCCCGAACCCGTGCCAGTGTCCACTCGTGCACCTGCCCCCGCGCCAGCACTCGTGCCCGCACCCGCACCCTCTCGTGGTCAAGGCGCTGAGGGCGCGCAGGGGGCCCGCACGGCCAACAGAGGCATCTGGGATGGCGCAGACCCCTCGCCAGGCGGTCAGGGGCACTACAGAGGCCGCCAGGCGCAGTCTCCGACCACCGGGACCGGGCTCGTACCGGACGAAGACGCCGGTCAACGCCTTGCCATGGTGATCGGGATTCGGGCGCCGTGACGGCGGCCGGCCACGTGCGGGTCAGCGAGCGTCACCCTGGAGGCCCCCGGCGGGGGGCGGCGGGTGGGGCCAAGGTGGCTTGCCGTAAAAACAGAAAATGGGTTGTCAGGCGCCCGGGGAGGGCGCCTGAAGCACTCATCGGAGGACCGCAACCCTCACGGCGCAGGGATCCCGTTCGTCGCGGGCCAGCTCATCCGAATGTCGGTCCCCTTGGGGGTGGGGAAGACCTCGACGTCGTCGGCCAGCCCGGTGATGACCGCGAGACCGAAGCCCGTCATGAACGAGTCGGACAGCGTGCCCAGGTCGAGCGGCTGCTCCAGATGGAGCTCATCACTGGGGGCATGGTCGCTGACCGTGACCTCGAACCGCCCGGAATCGTCTCGGAGCTCGATGCGGATGGGCTCGCCCGGGCAGTGGGCGCGGTGCGCCTCCACAGCCCGGGAGCATGCCTCACCCACGGCGAGCCTGACCTCGTCCAGCAGGGACTCCTCCACACCCGTGCGCCGGGCGATGGCCGTGGCCACCAGCCGTGCGGTGCGCACGTGCGCGGGGAGGGCGCTGAACGTCAGCTCGACGGTAGCCATGCTACTTGTCTTTGCCGTGAGCTTCCTTGGCCTCGTCGACCGAAGCGTAGATCCCGAAGACCTTGGTCAGACCGGTGATCCGGAAGATCTTCAGGATGCGCTCCTGGGTGCAGACCAGTTCCAGGGAGCCGTCGTGCGCACGGACCCGCTTGAGCCCGCCGACCAGGACACCAAGACCCGTCGAGTCCAGGAAGTCGACCTTCTCCATGTTGACGAGAAGGTGGAAGTTGCCCTTGTTCACCAGGTCGATGAGGAGTTCACGCAATCTCGGCGCAGTGTAGACATCGATCTCACCCTCGACCTCGACGATGGTGAGTCGGTCCTCGTTGTGGTGATCCAACTTCAGATCCACAGATCCTCCAGCGCCTCGCCTGCGAAAGTACTCTTGCCGGCCTGGCAATCTGGAGCGTGGCCCCAGACTGTCCGACCCTGACGCGCGGCATTCAACCACGCGTCTGGCTTGTGTCTATACGAAATCACGATTCCCGGCGACTTTGCCCACTGATGCAAGACTGGAAACAGTGACTTCCTCCGCATCCTCCCCAGAACAGGCAGGTCCACTCCTCCGCCACCTGCTCGGTGTTCCCGCACGTCATGAGCGCGTCACCCATGTGGAGCATGTTCCAGCACGTCAGGCTGGTCAAGTCGGCTGGCCCGATTGGGCGCCGGACGTGCTGGTTACGCGCTTGGCGAACCGCGGAGTGACGGGGCTCTGGCCACACCAGTACGAGGCCGCCGACCTGGCATTCCGTGGCCGAAACGTGATCGTTTCGACGGGCACGGCGTCCGGGAAGTCCTTGGCGTACCTCACTCCGGCGGTCGCGTCCTGCCTCGACGGCGGGACGGTGCTCTACCTGACGCCGACCAAGGCCCTGGCCGCCGACCAGCTGCGCGGGCTCCGCGAACTGCACATCACGCAGGTGCGGGCGGCCACGTACGACGGCGACACGCCGTTCGAGGAACGCACCTGGATACGCCGACACGCCAATTACGTCCTGACCAATCCCGACATGCTCCACCGGAGCGTCCTGCCCAGGCACGCGAGCTGGATGTCGTTCTTCCGGCGGCTGCGCCTGGTCGTCGTGGACGAGTGCCATGGCTACCGAGGTGTGTTCGGCTCCCACGTCGCCCAGATCCTGCGCCGGCTCCGCCGGGTGTGCGCACGGTACGGCTCGACGCCCACGTTCCTGCTCGCCTCGGCGACGGCGAGTGAGCCGGGGGCGTTCGCGATGAGGCTGACGGGGCTTGAGATGGACGAGGTGACCGTGGACGCCTCTCCCAAGGGTTCCACCACCATCGCGCTGTGGGAGCCGCCGCTGACCGAGCTACGGGGCGAGGGAGGGGCGCCGGTGCGGCGTACGGCCACGGCGGAGGCCGCCGACATGCTGGCCGATCTCGTGCTGGCCGATGTCCGCACCTTGGCCTTCGTCCGCTCCCGGCGCGGCGCCGAGACGGTCGCGCTGACCGCCCGCGCGAAACTCGCCGACGTGGCCTTCTCCATGCCGTACACCGGCTCCATGCCGTACACCGGCTCCCCGCTCCCCCCGCCCCCGGCCACCCACCGCCCAGAGGCCGCAAAACCGACCACGCCCCCTCGGGCCACCCACCCGCCGTCTGACACGCCCCTCAACGACACCCTCGACCAAAACCCCAACAACCACCCCGACCACGCCCCCGACGACAGCCCCGGCCGCGCCCCCTCCCACAGCGCGCCCGAGAACCCCCTGTCCTGGGCCTTGCCCGACATTTCCGACCTCTCCAACCTCCCCGACAAGATC
Source organism: Nonomuraea sp. LP-02 (assembly GCF_036289125.1). Lineage (NCBI taxonomy): Bacteria > Bacillati > Actinomycetota > Actinomycetes > Streptosporangiales > Streptosporangiaceae > Nonomuraea > Nonomuraea sp. LP-02. Next base: position 6,124,284 of record NZ_JAXCLK010000001.1, read on the forward strand.
GCCGCCTACCGCGCCGGCTACCTCGCCGAAGACCGCCGCGTCCTGGAGAAGGCGCTCCGCGACGGCACCATCATGGGCCTGGCCACCACGAACGCCCTCGAACTCGGCGTCGACGTCTCCGGCCTCGACGCCGTCCTCATCGCCGGCTGGCCCGGCACCAGGGCCAGCCTCTGGCAGCAGGCGGGCCGCGCGGGCCGCGACGGCCAGGACGCCCTGGCCGTCCTGATCGCCAGGGACGACCCTCTGGACACCTACCTCGTCCACCACCCGCAGGCCCTGTTCGGCCAGCCGGTGGAGGCGATCGTCCTGGACCCCGGCAACCCGTACGTCCTGGGCCCCCACCTGTGCGCCGCAGCCGCCGAGATCCCGCTGACCGAGGCCGATCTGCCCATCTTCGGCCCGACCACCACCGACGTCCTCGACGACCTGGTGAACCAGGGCATGCTCCGCGCCCGTCCGACCGGCTGGTTCTGGACCAGGCGCGAACGCCCCACCGACCTCGCCGACATCCGCGGCGGCGGCGGGTCGCTCATCCACGTCGTGGAGGCGAACACCGGCCGCCTCCTCGGCAGCGTGGACGAGCCCTCCGCCCACACCACCGTCCACACGGGCGCGGTCTACATCCACCAGGGCGAGACGTTCCTCGTGGAGGCACTCGACCTGGAAGCCGCCGTGGCCCTGGTCACGGCCGCCAATCCCGACTACTCGACGTTCGCCCGCGACATCACCGACATCTCCATCCTTTCCACCCAGCGCTCCCACCCCTTGGGACAGGGCACGCTGCACTTCGGCGAGGTCGAGGTGACCAGGCAGGTGGTCTCGTACCTCAAGAGGCGCTTCCAGTCGGGCGAGATGCTCGGCGACGAGCCCCTTGACCTGCCACCTCGCACCCTCCGCACCCGCGCCGTCTGGTGGACCCTTCCCGCGTCGGCCGTGGCCCCACTCGCGGAGGCGGGCATCGACCTCGGCGGCGCGGCCCACGCCGCCGAACACGCCTCCATCGGCCTCCTCCCCCTGTTCGCCACCTGCGACCGCTGGGACATCGGCGGCGTCTCCACCGAACTGCACGCCGACACGGGCCTGCTGACGGTCTTCGTGTACGACGGCCACGAGGGCGGCGCCGGATTCGCCGAACGCGGCTACGCCCGGGCGAACGACTGGCTGACGGCCACCCGCGAGGCGATCACCTCCTGCGAGTGCGAACGCGGCTGCCCGTCCTGCATCCAGTCACCCAAGTGCGGCAACGGCAACGAGCCCCTGGACAAACGGGGCGCCATCCGCCTCCTGAACACTCTGCTCACCACCGGCTGACCCAGCACCACCGAGCCCGCCTGGAGCGCCACCCACAAACAGCCCCCGGCGGCTCGGACCGCCGTGCTCACCACCCGACCAGAGTCCCTAACTGAGCCCGCCCTCGTGCCGACGCCCCGCATAGGCGGACGTACCGACACCACCAGAACCACTCGCCCCACCACCGGCACCAGCAGGCCTGTCCACGGCACCACCACCATCGACAGCACCGCCAGCGCCACTGCCAGCACTGCCCCTGGCAGCATCCCCACCAACACCAGAACCACCTGTCACAGCACCGGCAGCACCACCAGGACCGCCCGTCACGGCACCACCAGCACCACCGGCGTGGATGGCCGCCCCAGCACCACCGGCATGGATCGTCCCAGCACCTCCGGCGCCGAGACTCGTCCCAGCCTCCGCGCCCTCATCATCCGGCGCCCAGAAATCCAGCGCTCCGGGCTGCGGCCGCTCCCAGAACCCACTGTCCTCCATGGACCGAGGCGAAGGCGGCAGATAGTCATCCCACCGCTCCTCGATCCGCACAGCAGGCCGCTGCGCCGCCGCCGCGGCCGGCTCAGGCACCTCGATCACCGCCGAACTGGGCAACGCAATCCGTACCGGCTCCTGCCGCCCACCACGTCCACCGTGATCAGCCGCGCCCCCTTCGCGGCCCTGACCACCTGCATAGCCATAGCCAGGGCCTCCCTTGCTCAAGTCACCGCCATGCCTCTGACCACCGCCGTGACTCTGCACACCTTTGTAGCCCTGATCACCCTGGACATCTGGACGACCGACAGCCGGCGGAACCAGATGCGCCGAACCAGCATCTACCGGAAGCACCCCTCGCGCAGGAGCAGCATCCGCAACAGAGGCGATGTTCGCCCCGCCAGCCTCTAACCCCGGCATCGCAGACACCTGCCGCAATCCCTGACCACCGCCCGGGAGTGCCGCGCCGCCTCCCGCACCCGCTCCCTGCCAACCAGCAGGCATAGGCGACGAATCACCATTACTGGAAGCTCCGCCGGAAGCCGAAGCCTGCCCATCAGCCGCCTGCGGCCCCTGCGGCATCCGCGTCTTCGCCACCGCAAGGATCACCGCGGGCCGACGCCGAGGCGTCACCCCGGCCGCCCCTTCTCCACCTTCATCACGCGAGGCACCTGCCCCCGAAAGGCCGACCTCGGTCCCGGTCCACGAAACGCCGGCACCCGCTGCCGCCCTCGAAGCAGGAGCAGAAGCAGAAGCAGCAGAAGTGCCCCTCGCCGTCGGCGCCGGGCCCGTTCTCAGGGCCTGCGAACTCCCGCCCCTTCCTCCCTCGGCAGCCAGCGCCCGCCGCCGAGCCCAAGCTCCGGCATGCGCTCCGAGCAGCAGCAGAAGCAGCCCACCCGCGACATACAGCCCGTACTGCCCGACGTCCCCCAACACAGACTCGCCCGACTGCGCCTTCACGCCATTCACCTGCACGGACGCGGTGTCCGAACCGCCCTCGCCCTGGTCGCTCCGACCCTCGCCGTTCCCACCTGATGGCGTCAGGCCGTCTTTTTCCCCTTCTCCCTGCCGCTCATCAGCAGTCGGAATAGGCAGATTGCCCTTCGTGTCCGTGTCGGGGATCGCAGGCACCTTGGCCGTCACCTTCGGCCGGTGAGCCGTCGCCTTGCGCGTGGGCTGAGTCTGCTTCTTGGCGGGCAGCGTCGGCAGCGGATCGACCCTCTCGGATGTCTTGGGCGCCTGCCGCGTCTTGTTGACTTCCTTCTTCGGCTGGGCGGCAGGCGGAGCGGGCACGCTGACGTAGGCGGTGCCCGACTCGCCCGACCCGACCGACCCTCCGTCACCGTCGCTCCGGAACGCCCTGACCGTGAATCCCACCTTCTGCCCCGCCGCCTTGGCCGGCACCGCGAGCACCGCCTTGCACGACCCACCGCTGCACGCGTTGTCCGCCGCCAGCCGCCCCACGACCCCCGACTGCGTGTTGGACACCTGGTACGTCTGCAGATCGGGCTCGGCGCCCTTGCTCCAGGTCACGACGACCTTCGTGGTGCCCTGGAGATCGGCGCTCACATTGCTCGGCGTCTCGGCGGGCCGCCGCAGTTTGAAGGTGCTGCTGTCGTACCTGGTGCCGGTGATCTCCCCCTTGAGGGTCACGGTGAAGGTCCCGTTCGGGGCGCTGCCGGCGTCGAACGTCCCGGAGATGGTCTGGTTGGCGCCCCCGCCGGCCACTTTCACCGAACCGGTGGACGGCCCGTCGACGTACAGCCCCATGCGCAGTTGCATAAGCCCCGTACGTGCGGAAATGGTGACCGACGACCCGGAGACGACCTGTCCGTCCGACGGCGAGGTGATCTGCCCGGAGGCCCCGCTTCCCACCGTCACGGCCGCATGAGCGGATCCACCGAACATCATGGACCCCACCGCGACGATCCCCGCGGCCACCACTCTGCCAACTACCGTCACGACGCTTCCCTCCATCGAGAGACTCGCGCCACCCGGCCCACTCGCGAGGAGCGAGTCAAGCGACGACCGGAAGTGCAGTTCGCCCGGCGATACGGTCACCGACCGCCCCCGGCCCCGCACCCTAGCGACACCGTTCCGGCTCTCCCAGACCCTTCATCAAGAACGGCATGGACCGCGGGTAAGCGGAACGTTACGTGAGCAAGCAGACTCTTGGACACCAAGTCCAAGAAGTCGTGACTTGATTGCGACCTAGCCCCACAAACCCCAAAAGCAACCGTTCTTCACCACATCCGCCACCACCAGCAAACCCTTCTTACAAGCCACACCGAACACCGCCGACTAGACCCCCATTCAGCAGCACCAAAACTGCCTTATGAGCATGTCCTATACCTCAGCACCTCACCCCACAGCACTCATCAACCGAAACCGGCACCACACTGATGATCTCCGCGACAAGACGCTTGTCGACAAAACCGATCACCCATCCGCGCACCCATAAAAAAACCCGCCTAATTCTCTGGGATTACGCTTTCACGCCTCCATAGCCGGCGATTCAGCTAATAACCCGTTGGCCAGGAAAGGCATGCCACCTGACCATCACCGCCACACACCCGCGTCATCGAAAGCTCCATGCCCCGACTGGCCGAGACGCGCGCGATCGCGAACCGACGGCGCGTCCGGGAGACCGACCAGATGCACGTCTACGCCAGGCACGGACGCGGACGAGTGCAACCGCCCCAGCCGGCGCCGAGAAGTACTGCGCGTTCTATGATCACAAGCCCATGAGCCAATCGCCCACGCTGTCCGCCACGGAAGTCACGTCGGAACGACTCCTGCTGCGCAAAGTGCACCCCACCGACCGTGACGGTCTCATCGAGCTCATGACCGATCCCGAGGTTCAGGCATACCTCGGTGGCCCCCGCCCTCGGAGGGAGGTCGAGCAGCACTTCGATACGAGCATCGCGAACTCGACCCCCAGACCTGGCAATTTCGTCATCGCGGAGAACACGACCAACCGGCTCATCGGCACATTGATGCTCGCCCGCCGATCGGCCGATCGTCCCGGACATGTCACCGAGGGTGGCGGGGAACTGGAACTGGGCTATGTGCTGCGGCGCAGTGCGTGGGGCGCCGGCTTCGCGTACGAGGCCGCAACGGCGGCGTTGCGCGCCGCAGCTGACGAACTTCCCGACCAGCCGGTCCTGATCGTGACCCAGACGGCGAACCAGCGATCTCTGAAACTCGCCGCCCGCCTTGGTTTCCGCCCCGTCAGCACGTTCGAGGAGTTCGACGCCGAGCAGACGCTCTGCACGGCGCCCTTGTCCATGTTCCGAATCTGATCTCAGTCATCAACACATCAGTCTCAACGCGGCGGCCCTCAGACAGGCGAGCCAGCTTCTCGTGCTTCCCAGGCCACCGACTGCCGTTCGTGCTCAACTTCGTCTTCATGCCCTGATTGATCAGACCCTGGTTGATCGAGTCAGCTCGGGTCCTTGTCCACCATCACGTCGACTCGTTACCTCTCGGCGCACCTCTCGCCCAGAGCGCTGATATCGCCGCGTTCTTCCTGATATGACCGGCCTGTGGCTTTTCGCTCCGGCGCGCTCGGCCTGGAGCCGGTGGCCAGGCCGAGGGGCGACTCGCCGACTGGCAGCGCATGTACGACGTCAGTGTGCTCGGCTCCCTGTGCATCATCCAGGCGCTGGCTGCCAAGCTGATCGACTCCGGCGACGGCGTGCTGGTGATGCTGTCCGGTCACGGGGCCGGGCCTGCTCGGGCTCTGCCCCTGACAGTCCCGGTGCCTACGACCGGTAGCGAGATCGACAGAGCGGTCCAGACATCGGCTACCTCGCCGCTGATCTCGCATCGGGTCATCTCGACACCGTTGTCGGCTGCCAGCGCGCCGGCTCGGGCGCACGCCTCCTGCGGATCGAGCAGCGCGAGCCGGGCGGCCGCCAAAGCGCTGAGGTCGGCCGCGTCGTTCACGCGGTGGCGGGCCACCCGCGCAGTGCCCACCGTGGCGAAGGCCGTGGCAACGGCCATCAAGAGCCCCATCAGCGCCACGCCCCACAGGGTGGCGGAACCGCGTTCGCCAGCATCGGCATCATCCCTTCGTGTGACGATCCACAGCCGCCGAGGCGCAGTGGATTGTGCTCGTCTTCGCTGGCAGGGCTGCGACGGACGCCGTCCGTCATACGGCCGTTCTCGTGCCACTCCTTGCACCTGACTTCCCTTCATTCGCGGCTCGTGCGGAATGTCTTTCGGCGGAGGTGATGACGCCCTTCTCGGCTCAGCTGACGTGAAGCGTGGGCCACGGGGCCATGGCGGCGTGCTTCACCACCAGGTGGAGTGATGACGTGGGCACACGTCAGCTGGCCCCGTGGTCGCGACGATGCGGCAACGCTTGCGGGCAGATGCGATGAATCTCCGCTATGGCTCTGTGTCGGCGAAGGCAGAAGCGGATACGCGTACTGGCGGGAATGCCGAACCCCATGCTGGTCTCACTTGAACGGCGATCTGAACTTTCGTCGTCTTCGGGTCGCGGCTGATGTCTACTTGCGCGTCCGCGCTGGTGGCCGTGATGGCGACCGCGCGGACCTCCTCCAATGGCTCGCCTCTCGCGGCGGCCCGGGCTGCGGCGCGGGCCGCGTCCACGCATTCGAGCTGGATGGCGACGGACTGGATGGCCCATAGACCGGCTGCCAAGACGATCATCAGCGCCGGAAGCACAGCTGCGGTCTCAGCGGTCACAGAGCCTCGCGCTGCTGAAGCGCCTCGGAGAAGCGGTCTCGGGCGAAACCTCACGCGTCCGTTTTCAGTGCTCGGCTGATGATGCCGGTGAGCAGGTCCGCGACTTCTGTGCCGCTGACGATCTTCATGAGGAGTGCCGCGAACGCGCAGGCCGCGATGGTTCCTACGGCGTATTCGGCGGTGGACATACCGCGCTCGCGGTTTGTGGCCGCGTAGTGCAGCCATTTGTTGGAGCGAGGGTGGGGGCTCGGGTGCCTGGGGTTTCTCGCGCGTGTGGTGTGGCCGTCAGTGCCGGGGCCGCCAGCCGAGGGCGCCTGGAGGTCGCCCGTCTTGGGTGCTGTGTGTTCGGGCGTCGGGGCTGTGTGCACAGGGGATGTCGGGGCTGTGGTCGTGGTGTCGTCATGGGCTGCGAGGGCGCGGCTTGCTCTTGGGGCGGAGCGACTGGTCGGAGGCTGAGTGAGGCTGTCGTGGTTTCGCTTCAGGGCGGTGGTGGGTGGGGGTGGAGTAGCGGCGGCTTCTGGGACGTACGTGGTGGCGTCCGGTGTGGGGGCAGGGCTGTGCATGGTGCCTCCAGGTGCTTGGTGGAGCCGGTTCTGCCCGGCGGGTTACAGGTTCGTCGAGATCGAGCCGGCGGAAGTCGCCGAGCGGCGTTCTGTGGATAACGGTGCGCCGAGCATGTCTCAGGTGATCAGGAGAGGATGCGAACAGGGGGCATCCGTGTGAGGCCCTGGCAAGGGGGTGGCGGGCTGAGACCTGAGCTGGCACGGCTGTCCCTTGTGGCGCTGACGGTGTCCAGTGGTGGTGGCTTGATGTGAGGCGTGGTGCGGCCTGGAGGTTGCGTAAGGCGGACTGCCGGGTTGCCGGTCATCGCTGCGCGGCTGCGGGATTTGGCGCGGCTACGGGAGGCGGCGTGATTACGGGAAGGGGCGCGTGCTGAGACCTGAGCTGGCACGGCTGTCCCTTGTGGCGCTGACGGTGTCCAGTGGTGGTGGCCTGGTGTTAGACGCGGTGCGGCCTGGTGCTGGTGCAAGGCGAAGTGCCGGGTTGTCGGTCATCGTTGCGTGGCGATGGGAGGTAGTGCGGCTACGGGAGGATGAGGGCGGAGGCGAGGTCGGCCACCACCGGGACTATGCCCAGGAGGACGAACGCCGGGAGGAAGCACAAGCCCAGAGGGGCCACCGCCTTGACCCCGACGCGCCTCGCTGCCGCCGCAGCGGCGGCCCTGGACGCGTCGCGGGCGTCGTCTGCCAGGCGGGTCAGGGCATCGGCTACGGGGGTGCCGCTTTGGGTGGCTCTGATCATGGTTCGGGAGAGCTGCCCTAACGCGGGATCCTTTGCCAGGAGGGCCCAGGTGGGTTCCGCGTCCGCGCCAAGCCGCAGCTGAGTGCTCACCCAGCCGAGACGCTGGCCGAGAGGGCCCCCTATCGCGTTGGCGGCGATCTCGGTGGCGGCGCTGACCGGGCAGCCCGCCAGGAGGCCAGCGGTCATCAGGTCGGCAGCGAAGGGAAGGTCGGTCAGGATCTGCTGCTGGTCCTGTTGTGACCGCGTGGGTTGTCTCTTGTGCAGGTAGATGCCAGTAGCGGGAGTTATGAGAAGTCCTACCATCACGCCGATGGCGCCGCCGATCAAGACGGCGATCGCCAGACCCGCCGAGGTCGCGATGAGGATGGTCTTTCGGCTGACACCCGGACTAGGGCGTTTGCCGAGCTGGTCCAGCCATGTCGGGGGCGGCTCGGTGTCGGCAGGGTGTGTGGTGGTTACGGGATCGAGCGCCGCGGCGTGGGCGTGGGCGTGGGTGCGGGATTTGGGGTTCGGACTTCGACGGTGGTGAAGGCCTGGGGGCAGGTTCAGGGTTCGCTGGTCGTCCGGGCTCACGGGTGGCTTCAGGCGGGTCAGGCGTTCCTGGGGCGTGTGTGAGGGGAGCCAGAACCAGATGGCCATGGCGGCGCATAGCGCGGACAGCAAAGGGAGCAATGGGGGTCCCGTCGGTCGAGGTGGTAGGCGCGACTGGTCGGTGCAGCCGGCGGTGTTAAGGCCCGAGTTGCGCTGGGCGACGAGCGGTTGGTGCTGGTGCCGGTCGGAGCCCCGCACCCCGCCCGGTCAGCGCAGCAGCACCCGCTCCCCCGGCCGACCAGCACCGCGGGGCGATCGGCTCACAGTGCCCGGCCTGCTTGGCGGTGGTGCGATCCACCCAACCACGGCGGCCCAACCGCTCGGCGGCGCGATCCGCCCATGGCGACCCGACCCGCTCGGCGGCGGCACCATCGGCCCACCAGGCGCGATCGGTTCTGATTCGCGCATTGGAGGGGTTGCGGCGGATGGAGGCCCTCGGAGGGGCGGTGGGTGGAAGTCCCCGGAGGGCGGCGATGGAAGTCCGCAAAGGGCGGCGGACGAGAGTCCCCAAAGGGCGGCGGGTGGGATCCCGGAAGGCGGCGATGGAAGTCCGCAAAGGGCGGCGGATGGGAGTCCCCGGAGGGCGGTGGGTGGGGGTGTTGAGGGGGTGGTTGTCAGCGTTCGGCTTTGGTGGACATCTGGTGGGTCCACCACAGGCCGCAGGCGTTCAGGGTGATGCCGGTCGCCAGGCAGGTGACGCCTGGGAGGCTGCCGAGCAGGAAGCGCAGGGGATGCATGTTCAGCGTGGCGGCCATGAGGAGGCCCAGCACGGGGAGGACGGCGAGCATCTTGGCCGTGGTCCGTGGGCCTGCGAGCTGAGCGGATACGTCCTGGCTGTGGAGCTGGGCTGTGCGTAACGTGGCGGCGACGCGGTCCGTCAGGGCGGCGAGGCCAGCTCCCGCGGTGATGCTCACCTGCCAGCAGGCCGCCAATTGGCGGAAGCCCTCGCCGCCCTGTGGCGGGGCCGCGTTCGTGAGGGCCGCCGGGACGTCGCCGCCGTCTCTGGCCGCGGCGAGGACCGGACGCAGGAGATCGGGGTCTGGGACGGTGATTGCCGACATCGCCCTGGTCAGGGCCTCGCCCGGGGTGCGGCCTGTGGATAGTTCGGCGGAGAGGGCCTGGCAGAGCTCGATTGAGGCCAGTCGCCAGGCTTCGGTACGGCGTTTCGGGCTTTGTGGAGCGCGGAGGAGAGTCCGGAAAGGGGGGGATTGGTACGGTTTGGCGAACGCCGTGAGCTTGGCCAGGCGTGTTGTGGCGCTGGCGGGAGTTGTCCACAGCCATACGGCGAAGCCTGTGGACAACGCGGCCAGCCAGACGGCGGTCGGCATGGTTCCTTCCTTCGCGGGTCAGGGGTCATGGGTGCGCCTATGCGCTCACGGGCTGGTGGTCAGGAGGGCAGGGGCGAGGGCGTACGGCGTGGGAGAAGGCTTCGTAGCCGGGGCCGAGGTGGGTGTTGCCGGACGGGTCGAAGGTCACGGCGGGGAGGGACTCGACGAGGCCTGTGGATGTCCGGGTGAGCAGGCAGATCTCGGCGATGCGTCGTCGGCCGTTGTGGCGGTCGCGGGTCAGGTGGATGACGGCGTCCAGGGCGGCGGCCAGTTGACTGTGGACGGCCTCGCGGCTCAGCCCGGCCGCGCAGCCCAGAGCTTCCAGGCGGGGTGGCACGTCGGCGGCGGTGTTCGCGTGAAGCGTGCCGCATCCGCCCTCGTGGCCCGTGTTGAGGGCGGCCAGCAGGTCCACGACCTCGGCACCCCTGACCTCGCCCACCACGAGGCGGTCGGGGCGCATGCGCAGGGCCTGGCGCACCAGGTCGCGTAGGTTCACGCCGCCGGCGCCCTCCAGGTTCGGCGGACGGGTTTCGAGGCGGACCACGTGAGGGTGGAAGGGGCGGAGTTCGGCCGAGTCCTCCACGAGGAGGAGGCGTTCGCCCGGGTCGGCCAGGGAGAGGAGTCCCGAGAGCAGGGTCGTCTTGCCTGTGCCCGTGCCGCCGGTCACCAGGAAGGCCAGCCTGGCGGACACCATCGCCGTGAGCATCGCGACGGCCGACTGCGTGATCGTGCCCGCCGTGACGAGGTCGTGCAGGGTGAACGTACGGCGTGGCGGCAGGCGCAGGGACAGGCAGGTGCCTTCGGGGGCTATGGGCGGAAGCACGGCGTGGAGGCGTACGCCGCCCGCGAGTCTCGCGTCCACGTAAGGCGAGGCGTCGTCCAGACGTCGTCCCGCGGCGGCGGCGAGGCGCTGGGCGAGGCGGCGTACGGCGGCGTCGTCGGTGAAGCGGATGGTGGTGCGGCTGAGGCCGGTGCCGTCGTCCAGCCATACCTCGTCCGGGCCGTTGACGAGGACGTCTGTGACGTCCGGGCGGGCGAGGAGCGGCTCCAAGGGGCCGGCTCCGATCAGGTCCGCGCAGAGGGCACGGGCGACGGCGAGGATCTCGGCGTCGCCGTAGACCGCCTTCTCCGCGCGCAGGGCTACGGCGACCTGGGCGGCACTGGGTTCGGCGCCGGTGCGGGCGAGGCGTACGCGGACGGCCTCGACGAGCTCGGGAGACACGGGTGGTGGGGGTGCTGCAGGCGGACTCGTGGCCGGCCAGGTGGTGGTGCTGAGCGGGGTTTTGGTGGCCTGGGCGGGCTCGTCGGGGTGGGTGTGGGGTGGCGTCATGTGAGGTGCCTGTTCGGTGGGGGGAAGTGCGGCCTTAAGCGTTCACAGGGGTGAGGAGGTCTTGGAGGAGGGAGCCACAGAGGGTGCCCAGGGCGGTGCGGGGGCCCAGTTTGGGGAGCTCGCCGCGGTTGAGGGTGGCGGTGAGCCGGGGCTGGTCGGGGAGGGTGCCCGCGTAGGGGATGCCGAGGGAGGCGGTGGCGGTGTCGGCGTCCACGATGCCCGGGCGGAGGATCGTGCGGAGGTCCGTCGTGTGCTTGCCGGCTTCGCCCAGGACCTGGCGCGCGGAGAGGATGCCGCGTACGTCCGCCGCGGCCACCAGCAGGGTGGTCTTCGCCCTGGTGAGGGCCTCGGCGGCGGCCGGGTCGAAGTGGCGTGGGAGGTCCACGACCACCAGGTCGAAGCCTCGCTGACCGGCGTCGAGGACCGAGCGCATGGCCTGGGCGGGGATCGGTGCCGCCTCGCCCCTGTGGAAGGAGAGGATCGCGAGGTCGCCGAACGCGGGCAGAGCCTTCTGCAGGGCGCTGCTGCTGATGCGGCCCTCTCTGGCGACGAGGTCGCCCCATCGGGCTCCCGGCGCTTCCTCGTGGCCCAGCAGCGCGTCGATGCCGCCGCCCAGCGGATCCGCGTCCACGAGGAGGGTGTGGAGCTGGGCGCCGCCGGAGGCGTGAAGGGCGAGGCAGGCCGACAGGACGCTTGCGCCCACGCCGCCGCGGCCGCCGACCACGCAGATCACCGGGCCTGAGCGAGGCTCCGGCTCCATGGCGTCGGCGAAGCGGTCGACGAGGTGGCGTTCGTCGCCGGGGAGGGTGACGACGGCCTGGGCGCCTGCTGCGACGCACCTTCGCCAGGTGTCGGGGTCGTCGGGGGTGCGGGTGACGAGGAGGACCTGGTCGCGGGGCGGGGGTGCGGTGGCGGCCACGGCGTCCGCCTGGTCTGCGCCTATCGCCACGAGTGGGGCGAGGTTCCAGTGCGGGCGGGCGTGGGCGGGGAGCTGGGCCACGTCGAGCTGGGCGCCGGCTGCCGCCGCTATGCGGACCAGGTCGTCGAGCAGGGCGGGGTCGTCGGTGATGACCAAGGGGCGGTGCAAGGTGGGCCTCCCGTTCGTGGGTGGTGGGAGGTCCAGGGTGGAGTGGAGGGTGGGTGCGGTGAGGGGCCGAACGGGGTTCTGTGGATGGGGTGGCTTCGCGTACGCGGGCCTGTGGATGAGCGTCCAAGTGCCCATGGGTGAGCGCACCAGCGCCCGTGGCTGAGCGTACGAGGACCCGTCGGAAGGCCGGGAGGTCGCGGGGCCTGGAGAGGCGGATGAGACGGGGGAAAAGGGGCGACCCCCGCCGGGGGGGGAGAGCGGGGGTCGCCTGATCGGTCCGGCTCCGGGGGGGTAGAGCCGGTCCCGTTTCAGAAGAAAGCTTTCATCACTTCACCACAGCCTGGCAAGGGACCCGCAAAGCGATCCCGCGCAAGTGCGCTCCAGTTCCTGGGCGATACCAACGTATGCTGCCCGATCCGATCGAGTTTCGTCGAGCAGTAATCTCGCATTTTCGCCAAGTTTTTTCGTGAACTGATAACGATCACATAAAGGAGATCACGCAGAGTGATCGCCGGGCCCGGCCCGCAGGGCGGCGGGAAGGCGCCGGCGCGGGCGGGACGGGGCTGCGGCGCGGGTGTGTACGCGGTCAGGTAAAGGTCTTGGCCCGAGGGGTTCCCAGCAGGGCGAATCCGACGTAGAAAGGTGTTACGGACCACTGGTCCGGGTGCATCCAGCCGGGCACCCACGTGCGACCAGCCGCGGGAGGCGCGTCGTGGCGGGCTTGACCCGCTCCGACGGATACAGGTGCACGCTTGGTAACCCGGCGTGATGCACTGGCAGACGGCGTCTCAGTATTGAGACGCCGTCAGCTATGTCGGTAGGACGTCTTACCAGGTCCTTGGCAGGCGGAGTGCGTTACGGTCGGCCGCCGGGCGCGGGCCGGTCAGCCTCTTTGCATGGCCTCGCAGATGGCGGTCGTCTCGCGGACGCCGAGGCTTACCGCGGAGGCACAGTGCTGTACCCACTGGGCGACGCCCTCCGGAGTGCCGCTCAGGTACGACCTCAACGCCTCCGCGTACGGCAGCTCGTGATGCCCCACCTCCACGGCCACCAGCGACTTCGGGTCCAGCCCGTACTCGACCAGGGTCAGCCGCTCGGCCGAGCGCGCCACCACGCCGTCCATCACGCCGAACGGCCGCAACACCGCCAGCTCGGCGTGCACCACGGCCGCCAGCACGATCGCGGGAGCCTTGGTGGGGCGTTCGAGGAGGTCCATGAGTCCGTCCATGCGTGCGGCCGTCTCCTTGGCGTCCGGGGCCGGGCCGAGGCCGAACGGGTCGGGGGCGTCGTCCTCCGACCTGGGACGACCCAGGGCCTCCTCGGGGGCGAGGCCGGCGGCGGCGACCGTGTGCAGGCGGGCGAGGACCTGCCGGGGCGCACGGCGCCAGGTCGGGCCCAGCCTGCCCATCTCGGCGGACGCGCGCAGGGCGCCCTGGACCAGCGGGTCGTGGATCTCGTCACGGCGCAGGGCGTCCAAGGGGACGTCCGCGCCCTCGATGGCGGCCGAGGCGCGGGCGCCGCGCAGGGACGACTCCGTGGAGACGGCCGGGCTGGCACGGCGGAGCACGCGGTGGCGGTAGAGCCGGTCGACGGACTGACGGGCCTCGTCCACGGACTCCTGCACGCCGGGGAAGGTCGCGATGACGGCCAAAGGGTCACTCACGAGGACTGACCCTACCGGGCCGGTACAGTCCACCTGCGGCAAGGCAGGAGGTGGAGAGGCGCAGGCGGGCGGCGTCACACAGAGCGTCCGGGAGGGCCGCCGCACCCCCTTTACCGTACGCCCCCAAACCCCTCAACCCGGGGGGCCCATAAACCCGCCACTCCCCGTTCGCATATTCTCTGGATTTCAGGATGACAACATTTCAATTGCGAAGATAAGCCCACCGGATAACCAAGCCCCCGCTCCCCGCCACCGAGGTACAGACCTGTCTAGACCTCTTGTGTGTGAGGGTCGTGAGCTGGTGAAGTGGGACACGACCTATCCAACCTGGCCATAGAAGGAGCACGAGGTGGCCCCGGAGACCCCTGGCAACGAGACCCAGGCGCTGTCCAATCTGCTGCAGGAGAACCGCCGGTTCGCACCTCCGGCCGACCTCGCGGCGTCCGCGAACGTGACCGCCGCCGCGTACGACGAGGCCGCCGCCGACCGACTCGCCTTCTGGGAGCGCGCGGCCGAGCGGCTGACGTGGGCCAAGCGGTGGGACAGGACCCTGGAGTGGAACGCCCCCTTCGCCAAGTGGTTCATCGGCGGGGAGCTCAACGTGGCCTACAACTGCGTGGACCGCCACGTCGAGGAGGGCCGGGGCGACAAGGTCGCCTATTACTGGGAGGGCGAGCCGGAGGACGACACCCGCGTCCTCACCTACAACGACCTGAAGACCGAGGTCAGCAAGGCGGCCAACGCGCTGGCCGAGCTGGGCGTGGGCAAGGGAGACCGGGTCGCGATCTACATGCCGATGATCCCCGAGCTGCCGATCGCGATGCTGGCCTGCGCCCGCATCGGCGCGGTCCACTCGGTGGTGTTCGGCGGTTTCTCCGCCACGGCGCTGAAGAGCCGCATCGACGACGCCGACGCCAAGCTGGTGATCACGGCCGACGGCGGCTACCGCCGGGGCAAGCCGAGCGCGCTCAAGCCGACCGTGGACGAGGCCGTCGCCGAGTGCCCGCAGGTCGAGAACGTCCTCGTGGTCCGGCGCACCGGCGAGGACGTCGCGTTCGGCGAGAAGGACCTGTGGTGGCACGACGTGGTCGACCGCCAGAGCGACCAGCACACCCCGCAGCCGAACGACGCCGAGGACCCGCTGTACATCCTCTACACCAGCGGCACCACCGGTAAGCCCAAGGGCATCCTGCACACGACCGGCGGCTACCTGACGCAGACGGCCTGGACGCACCACGCGGTCTTCGACCTCAAGCCCGAGACCGACATCTACTGGTGCACGGCGGACATCGGCTGGGTCACCGGTCACTCCTACATCGTCTACGGCCCGCTGGCCAACGGCGCGACCAGCGTCATCTACGAGGGCACTCCCGACACGCCGCACCGCGGCCGGTTCTGGGAGATCGTGCAGAAGTACAAGGTCACGATCCTCTACACGGCGCCGACGGCGATCCGGACGTTCATGAAGTGGGGCGACGACATCCCCGCCAAGTACGACATGTCCAGCCTGCGGGTCCTGGGCTCGGTCGGCGAGCCGATCAACCCGGAGGCGTACGTCTGGTACCGCGAGCACATCGGCGGCGACCGCTGCCCGGTCGTCGACACGTGGTGGCAGACCGAGACCGGCGCCATCATGATCAGCCCGCTGCCGGGCATCACCGCCGCCAAGCCGGGCGCCGCGATGCGCCCGCTGCCCGGCGTCGCCGCCGACGTGGTGGACGACCAGGGCAACAGCGTCCCCAACGGCGGGGGCGGCTTCCTCGTCGTACGCGAGCCGTGGCCCTCCATGCTGCGCACGATCTGGGGCGACGACCAGCGCTACATCGACACCTACTGGAGCCGTTTCGACGGGATGTACTTCCCCGGCGACGGCGCCAAGAAGGACGAGGACGGCGACCTCTGGCTGCTCGGCCGGGTCGACGACGTCATGCTGGTCTCCGGGCACAACATCTCCACCACGGAGGTGGAGAGCGCCCTGGTCAGCCACCCGAAGGTGGCCGAGGCGGCGGTCGTGGGCGCGACGGACCCGGTGACGGGCCAGGCCATCGTGTCGTTCGTGATCCTGCGCGGCAGCGCGGAGGAGAGCGACGACATCGCGACCGAGCTGCGCAACCACGTGGCCAAGACGCTCGGCCCGATCGCCAAGCCGCGGCAGATCCTGGTGGTGCCCGAGCTGCCCAAGACCCGTTCCGGCAAGATCATGCGCCGCCTCCTGCGCGACGTGGCCGAGAACCGCAGCATCGGCGACGTCACCACGCTCGCCGACAGCACGGTGATGAACCTCATCTCGGACAAGCTCCCGTCCGCCAAGTCGGACGACTGACCCTCTCCATAGAAGGGGCGCATGTCACACACCGTGGACGTGCGCCCCTTCTGCGTCGGCGCTATGTTCTCCGATCGGGTAGTTCTGGGAGTGATAGCGCGGCTCGTCCTTGGGAAGTAAGCGGCCGTCGCGCTGCGCTGGATGATGATTGACACGGCCCCCGGGCCCCGATAGGAGACGTTCATGCCGCAGACTCCCGAGGAAGAATCCCTGGGCTCCCTGGTCGCCCAGGCGAGCAGTCAGATCTCGACCCTGGTCCGCTCGGAGATCGAGCTGGCCAAGGCCGAGTTCAGGTTCGACGCCAAACGGGTGGGCATGGCGGGCGGCCTGTTCGCCGCCGCGGCGTTCATGGCGCACCTGTGCCTGATCCTCGCCTCGTTCACGATCGCCTTCGTGCTGGCCCAGTGGCTGCCCAACTGGGCGGCGTTCCTCATCGTGACCGTGTTCTACCTGCTGGTCGCGGGTCTGCTGGTGTTCGTCGGGATCCGGCGGCTGAAGGGCCTCGCCGGGATGAAGCGCACCGCCGCGTCGCTCAGGGGGCTCAAGGAGATCGCCACCCCCGAGGACGAGGCGGCGACGCTTCCCGCCACCGCCCCTGACGCCCGGCCGGCGACCCGAGATCGGGAGCCGGTGGCCCGAGATGCGACCTGACGAGTCGGTCGTCCAGATCGAGGGCCCCTGGACGCACCGGGCGGTGCACGCGGGCGGCACCCGCTTCCACGTCGTGGAGGCCGGTGACGGCCCGCTGGTCCTGCTGCTGCACGGGTTCCCGCAGTTCTGGTGGACCTGGCGGCACCAGCTCGTCTCGCTGCCGAAGGCGGGCTACCGGGCGGTCGCGGCCGACCTTCGCGGCTACGGCGGCAGCGACAAGCCGCCGCGCGGCTACGACCTGCCCACGCTGGCCGCCGACGCGGCCGGGCTGATCCGCGCGCTGGGCGAGACCGGGGCGATCGTGGTCGGGCACGACTGGGGCGGGCTGCTGGCCTGGACGATGGCCGTGCTCGACCCCAAGTGCGTGCACCGGCTGGTCGCGGTGTCCGCCCCCCACCCGCTGCGGCTGCGCAACGCGCTGCTCACCGACCCGATGGGGCAGCTCAAGGCCAGCAGGCAGGCGCTCGGCTTCCAGGTGCCGCTGCTCCCGGAGCACCGGCTCACCCGCAAGGGCGGCGCGCTGGTCGGCCGGTTCCTGCACGACTGGTCGGGGCCGGGCTGGCCGGAGGCCGAGGAGGCGGAGGTCTACCGCGAGGCGTTCCGCATCCCTGCCGTGGCGCACTGCGCGCTGGAGTACCACCGCTGGTTCGGCCGCTCCCAGCTCCGGCCCGACGGGCGGCGCTTCGCCCGCGCCATGCGCGCGGAGATCGAGGCGCCCACGCTGCACCTGCACGGGGCGCTCGATCCGCGCGTGCTGCCCCGTACGGCCCAGGGATCGAGCCGGTACGTCGCCGCCCCCTACCGATGGCGGCTGTTCGAGGGCGCCGGCCACTTCCCGCACGAGGAGATCCCCGACGCGTTCGACACCGAGCTGCTCGGCTGGCTGGCCGACCCAGAGCCCGACCGGTGAGCGAGCCCGACGAGAAAGCCTATGAGAGATGAGAGACCGCGACCCCGAGGGCCGGCCGCGCAACGCCCGGCCGCGCGACGCGTACGGCAGGCCGCTCCCCTACGGCTCGCCCGGCGTGCCGAGGGTTCCCGACGACTACGCGCCCACCGCCGAGCAGGCACTCGCCGACGGACGGCGGTTCCTGGCCGAGGGGATGCCGTTCCACGCCCACGAGGTGTTCGAGGGCCGGTGGAAGTGCGCCCCGGAGGAGGAGCGCGAGCTGTGGCAGGGCCTCGCGCAGATCTGCGTCGGGCTCACGCACCTCCAGCGCGGCAACGGGCGCGGCGCGCTGACGCTGTTCGCGCGGGGCGCCGCCCGGGTGCAGGCGTCCGGCGGCGCGTACGACGCCGTCGG
This sequence comes from Nonomuraea sp. LP-02, assembly GCF_036289125.1. NCBI lineage: Bacteria > Bacillati > Actinomycetota > Actinomycetes > Streptosporangiales > Streptosporangiaceae > Nonomuraea > Nonomuraea sp. LP-02. The sequence continues at coordinate 6,142,354 of NZ_JAXCLK010000001.1, forward strand.
CAAGGTCGCCTCCGGCCTGGGCCAGGACAGCGACCCGGGCGAGGCGATCGCCCTGATCCTGGAGAAGCTGCCGGACTAGCCGGTCAGTCGCACTTCTGGGTGCTGGCCGGCGAGGTGTCGGTGCGGCCGAGCGAGGCGTCGGAGGCGACCTCCTCGGCCGTCAGGACGTAGCCGGTCTCCTGCTCGTTGACGGCCGCGGCGAAGATCACGCCGAACACGCGGCCGTCCACGGTCAGCAGCGGGCCGCCGGAGTTGCCGGGGAGCACGAGGCCGCGGATCTGGTAGACCTTGCGGGTCACCGTCGTGTCGCGGTAGATGTCGGGGCCCTCGGCGTCGAGCTTGCCGCCGATGCGGGCGGGCTCGGCGGTGAAGCCCTTGCCCTTGGGGAACCCGGCGATGATCGCGTTGTCGCCGCGGCTGCCCTCGCCGTCGAAGGTGAGCTGCGGCAGGTCGAGGCCGGGGACATGGAGGATGGCGATGTCGCGGCGCGGGTTGTAGCGCACGACCGTGGCCCGGTGGCGGGCGTTGTTGTAGTCGACGACCTCCAGGTCGCGGGTGACGCCGGCGACGACGTGCGCGTTGGTCATGATGCGGCCGGGAGCGTAGACGAAGCCGGTGCCCTCGATGTGCTTGTTGCAGCTCTGCGCGTCGCCCTGCACCTTGACGATGGCGCGGCGGGCCCGGGAGAGCCGGTTGCCCTGCAGCACGCTCTGGTCGGGCGGCGGCACGTCGAAGAGCTGCCCCGCGCCGATGTCGTCGAAGACCGGCGGGAACTCCGAGCGGTCGATGAACCTCTTGAACGGCGCCTGCCAGTTGCGCGCCGCCTGCGGGATCGCGTCGTCGACGGTGGTGAGCAGCGCGGAGTTCTTGACCTGGTCGACCAGCGGCGTGAACGACGTGGAGACGATCAGCGACCCGATCAGCCAGGCGATGACCAGCACCGACAGCGCGCTGGCGAAGGTGCCGCCGACCGCGTCGGCCACCTTCGCGGGCTCCCACGTGACGTGGCTGCGTACGACCGCGCCGATCGTCGAGGAGGCGAACTGCCCGATCGTGGCCGACAGGAACACGATCACGATGGCCAGCAGCGCCTGCGGCGTGTCACCGTCGACCACGGCGCGGGAGACGGGGGGCGCGATGAAGACCCCGAGCACGGCGCCGCCGACGAACCCCACGAAGCTCATCGCCCCGATGATGAAGCCCTGACGGTAACCCGAGATGCCGAAGGCGACCACGAGGCCGATCAGGATGAGGTCAAGCAGATCACCGCGCACGCTTCAAAGGTATCCAGGGATAAGGTCAAGCGTGCACGTCTTCGGCCAGGACCGCGTCACCCACCTGGCTACCTTGGCGCTATGCCGCAGGCCGAGGGAACAGTTCGCGATCTCATCGAGGCCGCGCTGCGTGACAGCGATCCCGACGGCCCGCTGCGCTGGCACGTGATCTCCGTGCTGCGTCAGCGCGGCGACCTGGAGTCGTTCATCGAGGCCCGCCGGCTGTGCGCGGCGGACACCGTCACCGAGCGGCTGCTCGGGGTGGACATCATGGGGATGCTGCGGCCGTTCGCCGACCGCACACTGCCGGTGCTGCGCTACCTCGCGGCCAGCGAGGACGACGCCATGGTGCTCTATTCGGTGCTGATCGCCTTCGGGCATCTCGCCGACCCGCGCTCGCTGCCGACCGTGATCGAGCTGGCCGCGCACCGCGACCCCCGGGTGCGTTACGGGGCCGCGTACGCGCTCCAGCACGTGCTCGGCGACCCGCCGGACCCGTCAGGGCTGCGGACGCTGCGGACGCTGGCCGCCGACAGCGACGCCGACGTGGCCGGATGGGCCTCGCTCGGGGTCGCCCTGTGGTCGGGCCGATGAGCGCGGGCCGTCAGGCTCCGCGCTCGGCGCGGACCAGGGCCTCCAGCGGCATCTCCGTCACCCGCGAGGTGTCCCACGGCTGGTCGAGCCCGCCCGCGCCCAGCGTGCGGTCGAGCACCATCGCGGTGAAGCCCCACACGAGCATGCCCCGCACCTGGAACGCCGGCCCCGAGTCGCCGGTGGGCAGCCGCAGCGTGAACCGGTTGGCCGGATCGACCAGCTCGGCGATCGGCACCCGCTCGACCGAGTCGACCTCGTCGGGTGAGGCCGCGTGCACCGCCGACGGCTCCCGCCACCAGGCGACGACGGGCGTGACCCGGTTGTCGCTGTGGCGGAGGTAGAGCTCGGGGAGGGTGCCGAGCACGTGCACCCCGCGCGGGTCGGCCCCGGTCTCCTCCTCGGCCTCGCGCAGTGCCGCCTCGACGGGGCCGCCGTCCTCGGGGTCCACGCCGCCGCCGGGGAACGCGGGCTGACCCGGGTGCCTGCGCCCGCGCCTGCTGCGCTGGATGAGCAGCACGTCGGGACCGTACGGCCCCTCGCCGAACAGCATGAGCACCGCCGCGCGTCGGCCGCGCCCGTCGGGCGGCCGCAGGTATCGGGGGACGCTGAGCCGCTGGGACTGGTCCGCCAGGCGGATCAGCCAATGGGGGACTTGGGTCACGCATCCTCCAACACGCCGGGGCTCCTGCTGCTTCCCCCCTGCCGTCAGGAGAAGGGGCCGGACCTGACGAGCTTGCGCGCCTCGGCCTCGGACGTCGGGCCGGTGCCGAACGACGGGCAGAGCGCGGCGAGCGGGCAGACACCGCAGGCCGGGCGGCGGGCGTGGCAGATGCGCCGGCCGTGCCAGATGACCCGGTGCGAGAAGATCGTCCAGTCGCGGCGCGGCAGCAGCTCGCCCACCACGTGCTCGATCTTGACGGGGTCGGTCTCCTCGGTCCAGCCGAACCGCCGCACCAGGCGCTGGAAGTGGGTGTCGACGGTGAGCCCGGGGACGTCGAAGGCGTTGCCGAGCACCACGTTGGCGGTCTTGCGGCCGACGCCGGGCAGGGTCACCAGGTCCTTCAGCCGGCCGGGCACCTCGCCGCCGTAGCGCTCGCACACGGCCTGGGCCATGCCGATGATGCTGTTGGTCTTGGCCCGGAAGAAGCCGGTGGAGCGGATGATGTCCTCCATCTCCGACCGGTCGGCGGCGGCGTAGTCCTCGACCGTCGGATATTTCGCGAAGAGGACGGGAGTCACCATGTTGACCCGCTTGTCCGTGCACTGCGCGGACAGGATGGTGGCGACCAGCAGCTCCAGAGGGTTGCGGAAGTCGAGCTCGCAGTGGGCGTCCGGATAGGTCTCCGCCAGGATGCGGTTCATCTTGCGCGCCCGCCGTACGAGTGCGAGCTGGGTCTCCGGCTTGCGCCCCGCCGCTTTCGTCGCCATGACCGCAAGGGTAGAAGGTTCCGCCGGTGCTTGAACCCCGGACGCTGGGACGTCGTACAACCTGGCGACGCGGGAGGGGTGGACGGCCATGGGCGGTCAGGGCGCGACGGTGGCGGAGTTCGTCCGGAGTTCGGGGCCGCTGCGCGGGCCGGCGCTGGACCGGCTGGCGCTGGCCTGCGCCGCGACGATGGCGCGGCTGCACGCGCGCGGCGTCGCGGGGCTGCGGCTGAGCGAGGACAGCGTGGCGCTCGGCGCGCACGGTCAGGTGTTCATCGGCTGGACGCCGTCGGCGGCGGCGTACGAGGGCGCGGTGGCCGACGACGTACGGGCCTGGGCCGACCTGATGGTCTTCGCGGCGACCGGGGTCCGCGACGGGGACCCTCACGTCCTCCCGCCGGCGCTGCGCCTCGCGGTCGCCCAGTGCCGCCGTCCCGACTGGGTGGCCCGCCCGCGCGCCGCCGATGTCCTGCGCGTTCTCCTCGGCCGGTCGGTGGCGAGCGCGATGGCCTCCGTGGACGACCTGCTGGCCTGCTGAACCGGAGCTTCCGGTAACTTTCCCCCTGGACTCGACGTACCCGGACGAGCCAGAACACTCCGGCATTCCCATAACCTGTGTGTGCCGCCTTGAGTGGGGTGAGTCACAATGGCAGCAGAGGAGGCAGAGTGAACACCGACGATGTGCTGGGCAAGGCCCCCCTGTTCGCCGCGCTCGACCGCGAGAGCGCCGCGGCGCTGCGGACGAGCATCACCGAGGTCCAGCTCTCCAAGGGGCAGACGCTCTTCCACGAGAACGAGACGGGCGACCGCCTCTACGTCGTGCTCGAAGGCAAGATCAAGCTCTCCCGCACGTCCCCGGACGGCCGGGAGAACCTGCTGAGTGTGCTGGGGCCGAGCGAGATGTTCGGCGAGCTGTCGCTGTTCGACCCGCGGCCGCGCACGGCCACGGCGACGGCGCTGACCGAGGTGCGGCTGGCGGGCCTCGGTCACGACGACCTGCGTCCCTGGCTCACCGGCCGTCCCGAGGTGGCTCTGCACCTGCTGCGCGCGCTCGCGCAGCGTCTGCGCCGCACCAACGACGTGCTGGCCGACCTGGTCTTCACCGACGTGCCCGGCCGGGTGGCCAAGCAGCTGCTCGACCTCGCCGAGCGGTTCGGCACCAAGACCGACGACGGCCTGCGGGTCCACCACGACCTCACCCAGGAGGAGCTGGCCCAGCTCGTCGGCGCCTCCCGCGAGACGGTCAACAAGGCGCTGGCCGACTTCGCCCAGCGCGGCTGGCTGCGCATCGAGGCCAAGGCCGTGGTGATCCTCGACACCGACCGGCTCTACAACCGCTCCAGATAGTCGAGCTGGGCCCGCACCGACATCTCGGCGGCGGGCCAGAGCGAACGGTCCACGTCGGCGTAGACGACGCGGACGATCTCGCGCGGGGTGCGCGCCCCCTGCGCCTGCGCCGCCCTGATCTGGTCCAGCCGCTCGCGCCGGTGCGCCAGATAGCCGTCGAGCGCCGCGATGGGGTCGGTCAGCACCGGCCCGTGCCCCGGCAGCAGCACCCTCGCCTCCAGGCGCTCGGCCGCCTCCCTCAGCCGGTCGAGGCTGCGCAGGTAGTCGGCGAGGCCGCCGTCGCGGGCGATGATCGTGGTGCCGCGGCCGAGCACGGTGTCGCCGGTCAGCATCGCGCGGTCCTGCGGCAGCCAGAAGCACAGCGAGTCGAACGAGTGGCCGGGCGTGCCGTGGACGTGCACCTCCAGGCCGCCGACCGTGACCACGTCGCCGTCGGCCAGCCCCTCGCCGCCGAGCCGGTGCCGCGGGTCGAGGGCGCGGACGGGGGCGTTCACCAGCGCGGCGAAGGAGCGGGCGCCCCCGCTGTGGTCGAAGTGGCCGTGGGTCAGCAGGATCTCGGTGACGCGGCGGCCGTCGAGGTGGGCGCGCACGCGTTCCAGGTGGTCGGCGTCGTCCGGGCCGGGGTCGACGACGATCGTCTCCTCGCCGTCGCCGATGAGCCACGTGTTGGTGCCGTCGAGCGTCATGATCCCGGGGTTGGGGGCGAGGACGTTGACGGCGTGCTCGGTACGGGTGCCGTCGGGGCCGCCGCCCAGCGGGATGTGCAGGCCGCTCACGTGTTCACCAGCCGCATCTCGCCCTCGACCTCCACGGCCCTCGGCAGTATGGTCACGATGTCGCGGGGAGCGGCCAGGACCTCGGCCACGCTCCCGTACGCCGACAGCTCGCTCAGCGTGCGGTGGGTCGGCGGCATGAGGAAGATCTCCCCCTGGCGCGCCCGCTCGACGGCCTGCGCGGGCCGCGTCCAGACCACCTGGTCGGCCTCACCGCCCACGTCGCGGGTGCGCTGGCCCTCGGGCAGCACGGCCACGAAGAAGCGGGTGTCGAAGCGGCGCTGCTCGATCTCCGGCGTGATCCAGTGGGCCCACGGCTTGAGCAGGTCGGAGCGGAGCACCAGCCCCCTCCGCGCCAGGAAGTCGGCGAAGGCGAGGCTGTGGTCGATCAGCGCCAGCCGGTCGGCCTCCCAGTCGTCGCCGGTGGTGTCGGCCACCACCGAGCCGGCGTCGGGGCCGGCCAGCAGCACCCCCGACTCCTCGAACGTCTCGCGCACGGCCGCGCACACCAGGCCCCTGGCGAGCTGCTCGCTCGCGCGGAAGGCCGCGCCCCACTCGGCGGGCGGCGGGCCGGCCCACGCCACGGCCTGGTCGGTGTCGCGGGCGTCCACCGACCCGCCGGGGAAGACGTACGCGCCGGCCGCGAAGGCCATGGTGGCCTTGCGCCTGAGCAGGTAGGTCTGCGGCCCGCCGGGGCCGTCCCGCAGGATCACCACCGTGGCGGCGTCCCGCGGGGTCACCGGCTCGATCCTCCCGGCGATGAGGTCCCTGGCCCGCGTGGCGAGCTCGGCTGGAAGCGGCATTCCGGTCACATGACCTCCTCTAGAACATCACTCGGTCATGGTGACATATCTCCGCTCAGCCGACCTCGGCGATCAGCTCCACCTCGACCGGCACGTTCAGCGGGAGCGCGGCCACGCCCACGGCGCTGCGCGCGTGCTTGCCCGCCTCGCCCAGCACCTCGCCCAGCAGGTCGCTGGCGCCGTTGCCGACCTTGGGCTGGTCGGTGAACGACGGCTCGCTCGCCACGAACACGACGACCTTGACGATCCGTACGATCTTCGAAAGGTCGCCCACCTCGGCCTTCAGCGCGGCGAGGGCGTTGAGCGCGCAGATGCGGGCCATCTCGTAGCCCTGCTCCAGGCTGACCTCGGCGCCCAGCTTGCCGGTGCCCGCCGGCTTGCCGTCGACGATCGGCACCTGGCCGGAGGTGTAGACGAGGTTGCCCGTACGCACCGCGGGCACGTACGCCGCCACCGGCTTGACCACTTCGGGCAGCGTCAGCCCCAGCTCCGTCAGCTTCTCCTCCGGCGTCATCTACTGCTTCTCCCTCTTGAAGTAGGCGACGAGCTGCTCCGGCGTGGCGCCCTGCACGATCTGGACCAGCTCCCAGCCGTCGGAGCCGAAGTTGTCCAGGATCATCTTGGTGTTGTGGATGAGCACGGGGGCTGTGAGGTACTCCCATTTCTTCATGAGGGTCAGAGTAGTGTGAGCAATCTCAAAGGGTGGTCACCGGCGTTCGGCAAGTGACCGTTCGGTAGCCTCGAAGCGTGGATTCTCCGCACACGGAATGGGCGGACGTGCGGCTGCACGTCGTCACCGGCAAGGGCGGCACGGGCAAGACGACCGTCGCCGCCGCCCTCGCGCTCGCCCTGGCCTCGGGCGGCAAGAAGGTGCTGCTCGTCGAGGTGGAGGCCAGGCAGGGCATCGCGCAGATCTTCGACCTGCCGCCGTTGCCCTACGAGGAGCGCCGCATCGCGGTCGCGCCCTCCGGCGGGGACGTGTACGCGCTGGCGATCGACCCCGAAGACGCCATGCTCGAATACCTGGAGATGTTCTACGGCATGCGGCGGGCCGGCCGCGCCCTGAGCAAGATGGGCATCGTCGACTTCGCCACCACCATCGCCCCCGGCTTCCGCGACGTGCTGGTCACCGGCAAGACCACGGAGGCCGTACGCAGGCGCAACCGCAACGGCCGCCGGGTCTACGACGCGGTCGTGCTGGACGCGCCGCCCACCGGCCGCATCACCCGCTTCCTCAACGTCACGCAGGAGGTCGCCGGGCTCGCCAGGGTGGGGCCGATCAAGAACCACTCCGAGCTGGTCAGCAGCGTCGTGAAGAGCCCGGAGACCGCCGTGCACTTCGTGACCCTGCTGGAGGAGATGCCGGTCCAGGAGACCCTGGACGGCGTCGCCGAGCTGCGCTCCGCGGGCCTGCCGCCCGGCGGGATCTTCGTCAACATGGTGCGCGAGTCCCAGCTCCCGCAGTCCACGCTCGACCAGGCCGCCACGGGCCGCTTCGACGCCGCCGAGCTCGTGCTCGGGCTGAAGGCGGCCGGCGTGGCCGACGGCGCGGAGGCAACGGCGCTCGCCGAGGCCCTGGCCGAGGAGGTCGTCGAGCACGCGCACCGCACCGAGCTGGAGCGCGCCGAGCGCGAGTCGCTGGCCGAGGCCGGGCTGCCGAGCTTCGAGCTGCCGCTCCTGGCCGACGGCGTCGACCTGGCCGGCCTGTACGAGCTGGCCGAGACCATCCGCACCCAGGGAGCAGCGTGAAGAAGCCCGCCCGGCTCGACATCGACGCCATCCTCGACGACCCCGGCACCCGGATCATCGTCTGCTGCGGCGCGGGCGGCGTGGGCAAGACCACGACCGCCGCGGCCCTCGGGCTGCGCGCCGCCGAACGCGGCCGGTGCGCGGTCGTGCTGACCGTCGACCCCGCGCGGCGCCTGGCGCAGTCGATGGGGCTCAGCGAGCTCGACAACACCCCGCGCCTCATCCACGAGTCGGACGACGGCGGGCAGCTGTTCGCGATGATGCTCGACATGAAGCGCACGTTCGACGAGATCATCGAGGCGCACGCCGACCCCGAGCGGGCCAGGCAGATCCTGTCGAACCCCTTCTACCAGTCGCTGTCCTCCAGCTTCGCCGGCACCCAGGAGTACATGGCGATGGAGAAGCTGGGCCAGCTCCGCCGCTCCGACGAGTGGGACCTCATCGTGGTCGACACGCCGCCGTCGCGCTCGGCCCTGGATTTCCTGGACGCGCCCGAGCGGCTCGGGAGGTTCTTGGACGGCCGGTTCATCCGGCTGCTGACGGCGCCGGCCAAGGCCGGGGGCCGCAGCGCGTTCAAGCTGCTCAACGCCGGGTTCGGGCTGATGGCCGGGGCACTGACCAAGCTGCTCGGCGCTCAGGTCATCAAGGACCTGCAGACGTTCGTCTCCGCGCTGGACGCCGTCTTCGGCGGGTTCAGGCAGCGGGCCGAGATGACGTACCAGCTGCTTCAGGCGCCGGGGACGGCCTTCCTCGTGGTCGCCGCGCCGGAGCGCGACGCCATGCGTGAGGCTTCTTACTTCGTCGAGAGGCTGGCCGAGGAACGTATGCCCCTGGCCGGCCTGGTGGTCAACCGGGTGCACACGTCCCCCGCCGCCGCGCTCTCAGCGGCGCGGAGCGCCGCCGCGGCCGAGGACCTGGAGTCCAAGGGCGAGCACGAGCTGACCGCCGCCGTGCTGCGGCTGCACGCCGGTCGGATGCAGCTCGCCGCTCGCGAGAACCGCGAACGGGAGCACTTCGTCACGGCACATCCCACGGTGCCGATGGCGAAGGTTCGCGCCATGTCGGAGGACGTCCACGATCTGACCGGTCTGCGGCAGATCGGGGAACTGCTGGCGAGCGCGTAGCCGCTCTTCCCGGGGAATCTCCCGGGACTCTCATGGGAGTACGGCCGGCGGACGGCGCCGGCCGTACGTCAACGCTCTCGGCTCGCCGGGCCGGATCAGCCCGCGATCAGCTCGTTGGTTCGCTCGTACTCTTCTTTCGCCGACTCGAGCAGCTCTCGCCACGAGTCGACGTCTGGACGCCGCCGTAGCAGCGCACGTCGTTCGCGTTCGGTCATACCGCCCCACACCCCGAACTCGATGCGGTTGTCCAGCGCATCGGCGAGGCACTCGGTACGGACCGGGCAACCCCGGCAGATGAGCTTCGCCCTGTTCTGCGCGGCGCCCTGCACGAACAGGGCATCCGGATCCGCACCTTTACAGGCGGCACGGGAGGTCCAATCCGTGATCCACATTTTTCGACCCCACTCCCCTTAGGTGGTCAGTCGTCATTTGGGGCCGACGGGCGCGGGCGCCGAGCCTCCGTTATTCAGTTGCCGCAGGGAGAACGTACGCAACGAGACGTTCGGGCCGACAGACCCCAGAGGACCAAATTCTCGCGGCCCTGTTGACCGGGAATGACTAGTCACCTGGCCCAGTCAAGGTGAAATGTGGCGCGGCTACCGATTCGGTCAGCCTTTGGACGTACCCTTGGTACCGTGCAAGCGCAGCGCAAAGATCGGCCCAATCCCGTCCTGACCCTGGTGCGACTGATCATCGCCGCGACCGCGGCCGGGGTGCTCGCGGCCGCCGTGGCCCTGCCCGCGGTCGGCGGAGCCGGGATGTCGACCAAGAGCGCGCTTGAGGGGCTCAACCTCAAGCCGGAAGAGCTGGACGAGCCGCCTCTTCCCGAACGCACGAAGATCCTGGACGCCAACGGCAAGCAGATCGCGCTCTTCTACTACGAGAACCGCCAGTCGGTGACCCTCGACCAGGTGGCGCCGATCATGCGTGAGGCGCTGATCGCGATCGAGGACTTCCGTTTCTACCAGCACGGGCCGATCGACGTGGAGGGAACCGCCAGAGCGCTGGTGAAGAATCTCACCAACGGCGGCGTGACGCAGGGTGGCTCCTCGATCACCCAGCAGTACGTCAAGCAGGTGCTGGTCAACGCGGCCGAGACGCCGGAGGAGCAGGCGGCGGCCATCGCCCCCACGGTCTCCCGCAAGCTGTCCGAGCTGCGCTACGCGATGGCGATCGAGAAGAAATACTCCAAGAACCAGATCCTGGAGAAATACCTCAACATCGCCTACTTCGGCGCCGGAGCCCACGGCATCCAGGCCGCCGCCAGGCGCTTCTTCGACAAGCCCGCCTCCAAGCTCAACCTCGCCGAGGCCGCCACGCTGGCCGGCGCCGTCCAGAACCCGGCGCGCACCGACCCCAACGTCGGCCCCGAGTCCCGCGAGCGGCTGCTGCAGCGGCGCAACACCGTGCTCGACCGGATGGTCGAGATCGGCAAGATCTCGGCGCAGGACGCCGCCGCGGCCAAGGAGAAGAAGCTCGGCTATAAGGACGTCGAGTTCCCGGGCGGCTGCGAGGAGAGCAAATACCCGTACTTCTGCCTCTACGTCCAGTACGAGATCCTCAACAACGAGGAGTTCGGCAAGAACCCCGACGAGCGCAGGAAGCTGCTGCAGCGGGGCGGCCTGACCATCAAGACCACGATCGACCCCAAGATGCAGGCCGCCTCCGAGAAGGCGATCAAGAAGTACGTGTCCACCAAGGACAAGCCCGTGGCCTCGCAGGCCATGGTCGTTCCCGGCACCGGCGAGATCAAGGCGATGGCCGCCTCGCGCAAGTTCGGCGGGAGCAAGAAGAAGAACGAGATGAGCTACAACATCGTGGCCGACGGCGCGCACGGCGGCGGCCGCGGGTTCCAGCAGGGCTCGACGGCCAAGGTCTACACGCTGGCCGCGGCCCTGGAGGAGGGGCTGAAGTACGGCGACGGCTTCCCCGCCCCCGCCGGCTACAAGGCCGACGCCTACAGCACGTTCAAGAACTGCAAGGGCGAGAACGTCGGCGACCCCTCCCACACCGTCACGAACTCCAGCGAGGGCGGCGGCGGCTTCAAGACCCTGGAGACCGGCACCTGGGGCTCGGTCAACACGTTCTTCCTGCGGCTGGAGCAGAAGGTCGGGCTCTGCGACACGGTCAAGATGGCCAAGAAGCTCGGCGTCAAGCGGGCCGACGGCAACAAGCTGTCGGAGGTGGAGACGTTCACGCTGGGCGTCAACGAGGTCGACCCGGTGACGATCGCCAGCTCGTACGCGGTGTTCGCCTCGCGCGGCCAGTACTGCAAGCCGCTCGCGATCACCGAGATCACCGACCGCAACGGCAAGGCCAAGCAGTACAAACCGAAGTGCTCCCAGGTGCTGGAGGAGAAGGTCGCCGACGCGGTCAGCGGCATCCTGTCCGGGGTGTTCACCAAGGGCACGATGACCGAGGTCGGCGGCATCGGGCGGGACGCGGCCGGCAAGACCGGCACGACGGACAACTACATGTCCGCGTGGTTCGCCGGCTACACCCCCAACCTGGCCTCCGCCGTCTCCCTCGGCGACCCGCGCGGCGCCGCGAGCCACAAGCTGATCGGCATCACCATCGGCGGGCGCTACTACTCGTACGTGTACGGCGCGTCGATCTCCGGGCGCATCTGGAAGGACGCCATGCTCGGGGCGCTGAAGGGGGTCGAACCGGTCGACTTCACGCCGGTGGACCGCTCGCGCTTCGGCGGGTGCACCGACCACTGCGCGCCCAAGCCCAAGAAGAAGAAGGACGACAGGAAGCCGGGCGACCGCGACAACCCGTTCGACATCTTCAACCCGCCGGGCAACGACGACCGTGGGTGGGGCGACGGGCGTGGCCGCGACGACAACGGGCGCAACCGGGGCGGCGACGCCGGGCCGATCATCGAGCCGGGCTTCGGCGGCAACTGATCTCTGGGGTTCTTGAGCCTGGGCCTCCTGTCATCGCCAGGAGGCCCTGTGGCCGCCGTAGAACCGCCCAGAAACGCCGCAACGCCTCTCCTCGACCCCAAAGCCGCTCCCGGCCACCGCCGGGGCCTCCTGGGGCCCTTGGAGCCGTGGGGCTGTCGGGCTCTTGAGCTGTCGGGCTCTTGAGCTGTCAGGCTGTTGGGCTGTTGGGCTATTGGGCGGCGAGGCGGGCGCGTACCGTGGCGGCCACCCGCCCGCCCTCGGCCCTGCCCGCGACCTTCGGATTCACGGCCTTCATGACCTGCCCCATGGACTGCGGCCCGGACGCGCCCGTCTCCGCGATCGCCGCGTCCACGAGCACGACCAGCTCCTCGTCGGAGAGCTGCGCCGGGAGGTACTCCTCCAGCACCGCCTGCTCGTCCAGCTCCGCCTGCGCCTGCTCGGCGCGCCCGGCGTTGCCGAACGCCTCGGCCGCCTCCTTGCGCTTCTTGGCCTCCTTCGTGAGGACCTTGATGACCTCGTCGTCGGAAAGCTCCCTGGCCTCCTTGCCGGAGACCTCCTCGACGTTGACCGCCGCCAAAGCCATCCGGATCGTACGGAGACGTACCTCGTCGCGGCTCTTCATCGAGGCCGTGAGGTCGGCCTTCAGCTTGTCCTTCAATGCGCTCATGCGGTCCATCTTGCCGTCTGCGCGGACACCTCGTGCCCGATGTCGGGCATCATGAGTGGGTGAGGAAAGCCGTCGCAGTGCCCCTGTCCATGTTCGGTCTCGGCCTGGCCGGGCTGGGTTACGCGTCCGTGGTCGAGCGCAACTGGTTCCGGTTGCGCCGCTTCGACGTACCCGTCCTGGAGCGCGGCCAGCGCCCGGTGCGCATCCTCCACCTGTCCGACCTGCATCTGACGCCACGCCGCTCAATGCTCATCACGTGGGTCCGCTCGCTCGGCGAGCTCAAGCCCGACCTGGTCGTCAACACCGGCGACTCCATCGCCCACCCGGACGCCGTCCCCTCGCTCCTGCACGCCCTGGAGCCGCTGCTCTCCCGTCCCGGCCTGTTCGTCTACGGCTCCAACGACCTCTACGCCCCCAAGCCGAAGAACCCGGCCCGCTACCTCTGGCGCACCTCCAAGAACGAGCGCCGCCAGCACGTCCCCAGCCTCCCCTGGGAGGAGCTGGGCGCCGGCATGGCCGCCGAGGGCTGGCTCGACATGAACAACACCACGGCCCGCATCAAGGTCGGCGACCTCGACGTGGCCGTGGCCGGCATCCACGACTCCCACATCTCCCGCGACCGCTACGACCTGGTCGCCGGCCCGGCCCCGGCCGACGCCGACCTCCGCCTCGGCGTCATGCACTCCCCCGAGCCGCGCAACATGAGCCTCTTCGCCGCCGACGGCTACCAGCTCCTGCTGGCCGGCCACACGCACGGCGGCCAGCTCTGCGTCCCCTTCTACGGCGCCCTGGTCACCAACTGCGGCATCGACCGGGCCAGGGTGAAGGGCCTGAGCCGCCACGACGGCTCCTGGCTGCACGTCTCGGCCGGCCTCGGCACCTCGCCGTACGCCCCGGCCCGCTTCGCCTGCTTCCCGGAGGCGTCCCTCCTCACCCTCGTACCGCGCCGCGCCTAAAGGCGGTCACAACCACCTTGGGAGTCCGCTAGACTTTTCCAGGTACGCACCGATCGGCGCGTGCACCGGGGTGTAGCGCAGCTTGGCAGCGCGCTTCGTTCGGGACGAAGAGGTCGTGGGTTCAAATCCCGCCACCCCGACACAGTTCGGCCAGGCAGAGGGTCTGATTCGCTAAGCGGATCGGGCCCTTTTCCGTTTGTCGCCGAAGACGGTGTTCATCGCGTGGGCAGCCTTGGTGATCATCGGCTTGAGCCGGTGCCACGCCTGGTGCGCCTTCGGCCCCTGAAATAAGTGCTCTGAACTGCAATGATATGCATTTGAATATTGGTCTTCCATCAATATCAATATTGGACAGTCACGATGTCCCGTGATGGTCTCTGCGCATGAAGAAGACGATCCCGCAGGTCCTACGCTCCGGGCTCGGCGCCGCCGTGCTCGTCTCGCTCACTCTCTGCGGAATCCCCGCGTACGGTGCCACCGCCCACGGCGCCATGGTCGCGACGGCCCATGAGGTCAGGCCGGGTACCGTCGTACGCGATGACCTGCGTGCGGTGTTCGACACGGCGCAGGTGCGAGGCACGTTCGCGTTGCTGGACGTGTCGTCCAGGAAGGTGACCGTGGTGGACCGCCGGCGCGCCGAGAAGCCGATGGTGCCCGCCTCCAGTTTCAAGGTGCCGCACGCGCTGGTCGCTCTGGAGACCGGCGTGGTCAAGAGCCCCGACGAGGTGATCCCCTGGGACGGCACGCCGCAGCCGTTCCCCGAATGGGAGAAGGACATGAGCATGCGCGAGGCCGTTCGCATATCCAACGCGGCGGCGTTCCAGGTGATCGCCCGCCGCATCGGCCTCCAGCGCGAACGGCAGTGGCTGCACCGGCTGAACTACGGCAACCGGCAGACCGGGACGGTGGTGGACCGGTTCTGGCTGGACGGCCCGCTGAAGATCTCGGCGGTGGAACAGACCAGGTTCATGGAACGGCTGGCCGCCCTGCGCCTGCCCGCCTCGCGTGAGCACCAGCGCACCGTCCACGACCTGATCAAGCAGGAGGAGAAGGACGGGTACGCGCTGTACGCCAAGTCAGGCTGGCAGAACGCCCCCGGCCCCGGCACGGGCTGGTGGACCGGGTGGGTCGAACGCGGCGGACGCGTGTACACGTTCGCGCTGAACATGGACATCGCTAAGGACGGCGACGCCGCCAAGCGCGCCACCCTCGCGCGTGAGCTGCTGCACCGGCTGAACGTCCTGCCCACGGCGTGACCATGCCCCTCTCCGACCACGGCGACCGTCGCACGGTCGTCGTGGTCGTCGCCATTCAGGCCGCCATCTCCCTGGGCTACTTCGCGGCGATGGCGCATGTCGTCCTCCACCTCAAAGTCGACCTGGGGCTGGCCGCCGGGCTGATCGGCCTGGTGCTGGCGCTGCGCAATCTGGTGCAGCACACGCTGTCCCTGCCGGTCGGCGCGCTGGTGGACGTGCTCGGCCCGGTGCGGATAGGCATACTGGCGTGCCTGCTGCGCGCGGCCGGGTTCGCGCTGCTGGGCACCGTGTCCTCGCTGCCCTGGCTGGTCGTCGCGGCGGTGTTGCTGGGCACGGGCGGGGCGCTGTTCCATCCGGCGGCGCAGTCGCTCCTGGCCGGGCTCGCCGAACGGCGAAGGGCGCGCGGATACGCGGCGTACACGGTGACGTTGCAAATCGCGGCGGTGCTCGGCCCGGCGCTCGGGCTGGCACTGTTGAACGTCGGCTACTGGCTGGTGGCGCTCACCGCGGCCGCGCTGTGGATCGGTGCGGCCTTCCTGTTCGCACTGCTGCGGCAGGGCCCGCCCGTCCGGGTCGTGAGCGGGGTCGTCTCCGGGGTGCGGACGGTGCTGCGGGACCGGGCCTTCCTGGGGTTCGCGGTCGTGTCGACGCCCGCGATGCTGGTGACGGACCAGGCGTCGGTGGTGGTACCGCTCAGCGGCGTGGACGCGGGAGCGGTGACCGTGTTCGTCTGCGTGCTCGCCATGGTGTCGGCCATGGTCCAGCCGTGGTGCGCGGTGCCGGGACGCGCCGACCGGCCCGGCGTGCTGCGCGCGGGGCTGCTGTTCGCCGCCGTCGGCCATCTGCTGCTCGCCGTCGGCGCGGGCGGCGGGCTGACGGGCCTGGTGTTGGTGGCCGCGCTGCACGGGCTCGCCGACGGGCTGCTGCAACCGGCGGTGTTCCAGACGATCGCCCGGCTCGCTCCGCCGACGCGTTTCGGGGCATACCTGGGCGTGCAGACGTTCCTCTCGGGTCTGTTCGCGTTCGCCGGCGGCATCGCCGTGGGCTGGTCGTTCGACCGGGGGCCGGGCGGGGCGACGACGGCGCTGGTCGTCCTCGCGTTGACCGCCTGCGCCGCGGCGGCCTGCGCCCGCCCGCACCCCGGACAGGCGATCGATGCCCGGGACGCGGCGCGGGCGGCGGGCGGGGTCGAACAGGGACGCCCCTAGGGAGCGGTGGGTCGGCGAACCAGGCGGGTGCACGCCGCCTTCTCCGTGGAGCGGGCCCGGCGGAGAAGGCGGCGGTCGAGGAGATCGTTTACGTGAGCGCGCCGGTCCTTCGGTCAGTCGGTACGGGTGCGCGCCACCTCTGCGGCCACGGCGCGGAAGGCGGTGAATGCCTCGTCCAGGTCGATCTGGCCGCCGGGTGTTGAGATGACCGACTTGACGATGACCACGTCATGCTTCGGCGAGACGTAGATGTGCTGGCCGCCGAACCCGGCCGCCATGTAGTCCTTCTCGCCGCCGCCGCCCAGCCACCAGTGCAGGCCGTACCGTTCGTTGAAGGAGGCGGACGGCTGGGTCGAGCGTCGCACCCAGGAAGCGGGAACGACCTGCTTGCCGTGCGCCTTGCCACCCCGCAGGTAGAGCAGGCCGAAGCGGGCGAAGTCGCGGTCGGTGGCGTGGAAGCAGCAGTAGCCGAGGTTGTCGCCGGAGGAGTCGTTGCCGATCAGGACGGACGACTCCATCCCCGCCGGCTTCCAGATCTTCTCCTGCACGTACCGGTGGTACGGCATGCCCGTCGTCTGCCCGATGAGCCGGGCGAGCACGAAGGAGTTGACGCTGGTGTACTCGAACCGGCTGCCCGGCTTCCAGCCGCGCTTCTGCCGCGCCGCGAAGTTCTTCAGCGGCCGCCCGCGCTGCGCGAGGGCCTGCAGCTGCGGCGCTCCCTTGGTCTCCTCCCACTCGATGCCCGAGGACATGCGCAGCAGGTTCCTGATGCTCACGCCGTTGAAGCCGGAGCCCTTCAACTCGGGCAGATACCGGGTCACCGGGTCGTCGATCGAGCGGATGTGCCCCTCGCTCAGGGCGATGCCGATCGCCGCCGAGGTGAAGGACTTCGCCATCGACCAGGACTGGAAGCGCATGTCTCGGTCGGCGCCGACGTAGCGTTCGAGGACGATGTCCTGGCCGTCCAGGACGACGAAGCCGTTGGTCTTGGTGGCCGTGAGGAAGTCGTCGAGCGTACGTTCCTCTCCCTTGTGGGTGTAGGTCACCGCGAGCTTTCTCGGCGCGCTGCGCAACACGACCGGGTTGGCGGACGGGCGTACCTGGTCGGTGCCGATCAGCGCGGACGCCGTCTCCGCGCTGACCTGGGCGGCTGAGGCCGGTTCAAGGGCGCTCACGGGGATCATGGCGGTGGCCACCGCCAGGGCGGCGACCGCCAGTCTCCTGTGTCTCGGTCGGCGGCGAGCGGTGCTGGGGTGGGACACGTTCCCTCCTGTGAACGGTCGCGGGCCGCATGCCCGCGTGTCGCCACGAAAGGGTGCCGAGTCTTCTTGGCATATTTCTGGGAACGGAGCCGGGCGGCTCCGTCAGCCCCGGGACACCGCCAGCCAGGCACCGAGATGCGCCCTCCCCCCAGGCTCTTGCTCGCCTCCCGCCGCCGGCAGGCGTACCACGAAGCGGGCGCCAGGTCCGTCCTCGGGATCCGACACCTCGACCTCGCCCCCGTGCAGCCTCGCCTGCTGCCGTACCAGCGTGAGCCCGAGTCCGGAGCCCGGGCCGCCCGCCCGACGGTGGAACCGGTCGAAGACCTTCTCCCGTTCGGCGACCGCGATCCCCCTCCCGCGATCCCGTACGGACAGCGCCACGACGGTTCCCTCGGTCGTCAGCGTCAGCGTGATCTCGACGTGCCCTGCCTCGTCCGCCCCGTGAATGGCCGCGTTGTCGAGCAGGTTGTCCACGATCACGCGCAGCCCTTCCTCCCAGCCCCGCACCCGTGCCGGGCCCGGCTCCGCCAGGATGATCGTCGCTCGTGGATGGCGCCGGCGCGCGTCGCCGACGGCGTCCGCGACGACGTCGGCCAGATCGATGTCGGTGAACGTCGTGGTGTCCACGAGCTCGCCACGGGCGAGCCCGCGCAGCAGAGTGATCAGCCGTTGCAGGCGCAGGTGCTCCCCCTCCAGGTCGGCGATGATCCCGGCCTGGTCGTCCGGCTCCAGGCCAGGGTGACGCAGCAGGTCGAGGTTGGTGCCCATGCTGGTCAGCGGGGTGCGCAGCTCGTGCGCCACGGTCGCGGCGAAGGCACGGGCGATCTCCAGCGCCTCTCCGGTACGGCTGACGGCCTCGTCGCGCCGGGCCAGCGACTCGTTGAGCAGGGCGGCCAGTTCGTCGATCTCGGTGACCCGGGAGGCGGTGCCCAGCCGTACCGTTCCTGGCGCCGACCGGCCGAGCTCGCGGGCCTGCCGCCGCAGCACCACCAGGGGATGCACCGCGAACCGCCCGAGCACGAGCCCGGCTCCGACCCCGGCCAGCGCCGCGATCAGCGTCACGCCGCCCACACGGCGGCGGAGCAGCGCGATCTGCCGCTCAAGGAGCTGTTCCGGCTCGAACACCCAGACCCGGGCAAGGCTCCCGGCAGGGCCGAGATCGGCGGCGACGTACCGCCACCGGCGCTCCCCCTCCGTGTAGCCGCTGGGGCCGTCCACGGTGAGGGCGGGCCGGCCGCGCGGCGTGTCCCCGATGACGAGCGCCTCGGTGCCGGACACGTCCACCACCACTCCACCCGGAGTGTCGGCGCCGAGCGCGGCACCGGTCAGTCGCTGGGCGAGAAAGTCCGGGCGCGTCCCCGCTCTGAGCCGATAGGTCCAGGCGTACGTCTTGGCCATCGGGGTCAGAGTGCTGAGCCGCGCCTCCAGTCTCCGGTCGCGTTCGGCACGCAGATCGGCGCTCACCAGGCCCAGCACCAGCACCCCCGCGAGCAGCACCAGCAGCGGCACGATCGCCGCCAGGCACACCACGAACCGGGTGGACAGCCTCACGCGGGGTCGTCCCGCAGCACGAAGCCGACCCCGCGTACGGTGTGCACCATCCGCGGTTCGCCCTCCGCCTCCAGCTTGCGCCGCAGATACCCGACGAAGGTGTCCACGGCGTTGTCGGTCACCTCGAAGTCGTAGCCCCACACCCGCTCCAGCAGCACCTGCCGGGTCAGGACGATTCCGGCGTTGAGCGCGAGCACCTCCAGCAGCTCGAACTCGCGCCGGGTCAGCTCGACCCGCCGCCCGTTCATGGTCACGCGCCGGGTGGCGGGATCGACGGACAACGGCCCCACCCGTACCGTCTCGTCACCGGTCGCCACGCGGCCCGTACGCCGCAGCAGGGCGCGTAATCGCAGCACCAGTTCCCTGAGGTCATAGGGCTTGACCACGTAGTCGTCGGCGCCCGCCGCCAGGCCGGCCACGCGGTCGGCGACCTCGTCCAGCGCGGAGAGCATGAGCACGGGCACCTCCGCCCGCCGCTGCCGTAGCCGCGCGCACACCTCGATGCCGGACATCCCGGGCATCGACACATCCAGCACGATCGCGTCCGGCGACTCGCTCTCCGCGATCTCCAGCGCCGTCGACCCGGACCCGGCCGTCCGGACCTCGAAGCCTTCCAGGCGAAGCCCCCGCCGCAGCGAGCGCAGGATCGCGGGATCGTCGTCAACCGCGAGAATGCGATACTCCCCCATCGACGTCTCCCCGTGCGTCATCGATCCGACCGTGTACGGCCGTCATACGCTGCCCCCGGAGACTCCGGCCCACGGCCGAGCCGGCGCCGGTGAGGCCGCCGCCCCGTAGCCCCCACCGAGCTCGATCGTAACTCCGTACACCGGTATGCGGCGGGGGTCGCTGTTGCGTTCGGCCTACTGGTCCGCGGGGCGGTAGCCGTCCGGCAGGCCGTTCTTGACGTATCTGGTCCTGCCGGTCGCCAGGTCGAGGAAGAAGTCCCTGCGCTCCTCCTCGTCGGCGTCCCGATAGATCTGGAACGGGCCCTTGGCGGACCAGCCGGTGCCCGATCCGATCGGGTCACCGTCGGGGAGCCGGGGGCGCACGCGGTGGATCCGCTCGCGGGTGGTGAGGTCGTAGGTCTCGACGAGGCTTCCGTCATCGCTGATGACCACGAGCCGGCTGCCGTCCGGCTTGAGGAAGGCGCTGCGGGACTCCAGGAGCCCGCGGGGGATGGCGATGCTCAGCAGCTCCTTGCCGCGATGGTCATGGGCCACCAGGCGGGAAGCCGTCGTGACCACCACCCCCGCCGAGTTGACCTCGAGCACCTTCAGCGCGCCGGGAAGCACGATCTCGCGCCTCGACCTGGTGTCGATGACGCGGGTGCCGTTCTTGGCGAGGGCGACGTACCTGCCGCGCTCGCTGACGCTCACCTCGGGCACGTCCGGGTCGGCGAGCGGCCCGCTGAGGTCATGCCGGGTCCCCGCGTGCTGGTGGACCAGGCGGCGCGAGGTCCGGTCCAGGTAGACGACGGATCGCCGATCGGGGCTCACCAGGAACGGCGCCGCCGTCGGCGCCCCGCCCTTCATGACGACGTACGGCGCGGCCTGCGGGAACGGCTCGCCGTCCACCAGCCAGTAGCGGCACGGGGCGTCCATCTCGTCGAGCCATGGGCAGGCGGGTCCTTCGACCTCGCCGATCTTCTGGAAGGAAACCTGCTGCTCCGGGAACTGCCTGGGCATCGTGTACTGCGGCTGTTCAGTCGGTAGCGGCGGCTGCCAGGGCGCGATGAGAACGCCGGCGAGCACTGTCGCACTTCCCGCTAAATAGCGGGTGCGAACGGACCATCGGCGAATGGCCGATTCGGTTTCGTCCGGTATTTCGGGGGCGGCTTTTCGGCCGGCGTACGATATCGCCGCCACCACCACGACCACGATGGCGGCATGCGCCAATCGGGTCGGCGTGATTCCCTGCGTTGTCAGGAGATAGCAGCCTGTTATGGCGGAAGCGCATACGGCGAGCACCCAGGCGCGGCGATAGACGGCTTCGGTGGCCGACGACCGTACGGCGCGGAATACCGGAACCGCGCACCAGCCCAGGACGAGATAGAACGGATCCGCGGTCAGACCCGCCACGGGAGCCGCGAGGACGACGGTCGCCAGCCGCCACCGGCGCAGGCCGGCGAAATGGCCGATGACCTGGCGGGCGTTGGTCCCGGTGATCTCAAGGCCCGTCAGGGCGGCGAACCTGCCGAGGCCCCCCGGGCTGAGGGGCACGGCCGCCGCGAGCGCGGTGATCACCGCGGCCACCCAGGAAATCATCGGGGGTATCGTCACAAGGCGCCACGATATATGGTTCCGTCTCGTGATCTCAGCGGACTTATGGCAGCGATTCGGCATTGCTCCGCGTAGGCAATTGCCGTTCGCGGTGTCCAGTTGTGTCGCGCTGATGTGCGTCGCGGTGGGCTTGGCGTGGTCGGGGTCGATAACGCCGCACATCCGCTGGGGAATCAATGATTTCTTTCTCCATGCCGACGTGGACGGCAATGGCGTGCTGTCGACCAGGGCCTGGTTCGAGCTTGAGAACCAGACGATCACCCCATTCACCATCACGGATATCTCGATGTCCATACCGGGCCTGCGGCTGCTCCCTTCCGAGGACACGGAGGAGGATCCCGCCGAGATCACTGTCGAGGGCAGCGGGTCCGGGACGGTGATCCGGCGGATCGTCATCGCCGACTGTGCGGCGGTGCCGCGCGAGCCGCAGCCGATCCGATTCACCTACCGGACCTGGCTGGGGTCGGGTTCGTCGGAGGTGACTCTGGCCCCCTGGCAGCTGACCGGCAGCGAGGGCCAGGTTCCCGTGGCCTGGCAACGCGGCCTGGCCGGCCTGGTGTGCAACAAGGCAGTGAGCGGTGACCTCTGACGGCCGCCCCACGAGAGAAGGGCACTGCGCGTGCTTCCCGTCACGAATATCGCCACCGGGCTGGTCATCGCCTTCTGCGCACTCCGGCTCAACGGCCTCGACCTGCTGTTCGATCCCGTCGGCTGGGGTCTGTGCGCCGCCGGGCTGCTGTCGTTGCAGCGACTGGGCCACGCCTTCGCCGTGGCCCGGGCGTGGGCGCTCTGCATGGTCCCCGTCTCGCTGGTGGCCGTCTTCGCGGAGGGCGTACGCACGGATGAGCCGATCAAGCCGGTGATCGGCATCGCCGTCACGGTCGGTGGCCTCATCACGGTCTGGCTGATCGTGGACGCGCTCGTGATCCGGATGCGCTCAAGCGGCGACAGCTCCCAGGTCGCCCTGCTGGACGTGCTGCGCTGGGCGGTGGCCGGCCTGGGCGGGGCCGGCCTGCTGGCCAGGTACGGCTACGGCGAGCTGTCGCCCGTCCTGCTCGTCGGGTGGTTCGCCGCCCTCGTCGTCCTGATCGCCGTGCTCTATCGCTCGGCCGACCGGCCGTATCTCCGCGCCACCCCGTAGGAAAAGCGATTGCCTCTGCGCCAGAGCTCAGGTTGGCTGGGGCAGCATGGCTCAACTGCGTACCGATCGCCTCGTCCTGCGCCGATGGCGTGACTCCGACCTCGAACCGTGGGCGGCGATGAATGCCGATCCCGAGGTCCGCGAGCACTTGGGCGACCTGCTCACCCGCGAACAGAGCGATGCCTCCGTGTCGCGATTTCAGGCCGAGTTCGACCGGCGAGGCTACGGGTGGTGGGCGGTCGAGGTCGAGGCCACGGGCGAGTTCATCGGCTTCGCGGGCTTGGACGAAGTGGACGACCACCTGCCGTTCACAGGGGTGGAGATCGGGTGGCGGCTCGCCCGCTCGGCCTGGGGCCAGGGTTACGCCACCGAGGCTGCGCTGGCTGTCCTGGCCCACGGCTTCGATGCTCTTGAGCTTCCTGAGATCCTCGCTGTCACGACGGCCACCAACCATCGTTCCCAGGCAGTGATGCGCCGGATCGGCATGACCCGGGACCCGGCTGACGACTTCGTCGATCCCACCGAGCCGGAAGGGCCACTGCGTCCGAACGTGCTGTACCGCGTCACCCGTGGTGCGAGGATCTGATGCGGGCTTCAGAGGTTTCCCGTGCGGTGGCGGCGGCCAGGTCGATCGCCTCGTCGCTCGGGCTGACGGCCGACGACGCGATCGTTCTTCATGATTCGAACAAGCTCACCCTGCGGCTGCTGCCGTGTGACGTCGTGGCCCGGGTGGCGCCCGTGGCGCAGCAGGTCGCGCAGTTCGAGGTCGAGCTTGCCCAGAGGCTGGTCGAGTCCAGTTGTCCTGTGGCTGCTCTCGACCCTCGGGTGGAGCCGCGCGTCCATGAGCGTGACGGGTTCGTGGTCACGCTGTGGACCTACTACGCACCTGCGTCGTCTCGGGAGATCTCGCCGGCCGATTTCGCCAAGGCGCTCGAACGGCTGCACGCGGGCATGCGCGAGCTCGACTTCCCTGCGCCGCACTTCATGAATCGGGTCGAGCAGGCTCAACGGCTCGTGGCGAGCCGTGACCTCACGCCGGAACTGGCCGACGCGGATCGGGAGCTGCTCGGGGACACGTTGCGGAGCCTGGGACGAGTGATCGGCGAGCGCGGCGGCGCCGAGCAGCTGCTGCACGGCGAGCCGCACCCGGGCAACGTGCTCAGCACCGCGAACGGGTTGCTGTTCATCGATCTGGAGACGTGTTGCCGTGGACCGGTCGAGTTCGACCTCGCTCATGCGCCCGAGGAAGTCGGCGAGCACTATTCGGGGGTGAGTCCGGACTTGCTGCGTGAGTGCCGGACCCTTGTGCTCGCGATCATCGCGGCCTGGCGGTGGGAGCTGGGCGATCAGCTCCCGGACGGGCGGCGGCTGGGCGCGGAGTGGCTCGACCAGATCCGGGCGCTGGGGTTCACCGCCGGCTGATCCAGGCGTGCAGGGGGACGTGGTCGGACCACGTGCTGCGGGCGTAGTCGAGGAAGCAGCGGCGTACGCGGCCGTCGTCGGCGAACAGGTAGTCGATCTTGCGTTTGCGGGTGGCGTACGTCCAGCGGTTGCGGGGGTCGCATTCGTCGCGGCCCTTGTAGGCGATGGCGGCGGCGCGTGGCACCAGGTTGAGGTCGCCGCCGACGACCCCCGTGCTGAGCTTCAGCAGCTCGCGGAGCTGGGCGTGCCGGTAGGGGGCGCCCTTCTGGCGGTCGTCGTTCGCCATGCCGGAGGAGAGGTGTGTGGTGCAGAAGGCGCGGTCGGCCGTGCAGAGCGCGTAGCGGCGGGGGCCCCACGGGGGCGAGGTGAGCGGGTGCACCTCGAAGCGGATGCCGTGGCCGGCCACGGCCAGGGTGACGCTCTGTGTTCCGCGTAGCCTGCCGGTTCGGTCGGGGTGGCATTGGTACGGGGAGCCGTCCGGGTGGGTGAGCGGGGCCGACTTGACGCTCCACGCCCGGCCGGTGCGGGCTTCCAGCTCGCGTTCCAGGTCGGCGTCCGCGCCCGTGCAGAACTCCTGGAGGAAGATCGCGTCCGTGTCGGTGGCCAGTACGGCGACGTGCCAGGCCAGGTCGGCGGTGGAGCGGCGATGGAGCGGGCAGGCGGCGTTCGTGCCGGCGCAGACGTTCCAGGTCATCACGTGCAGTGTCGGCGCGGGGGTGGTCGGCGCCGACAGCAGGGTGGCGATGAGGATGTGTCCGATCATCGAGGCAAATTTCAGCACATGTGCCGCGCGGGTGCGCTTCAGGTCAGTTTTCAAGAAGCGCGACGCCCAGGCGCCTCCCTAGCATGGGAAACGCCCAGCAAGCAGCACCACGGGAGGAACCGGCATGAGCGCCGCGAAGAACACCAAAGCCACCACCTTCGAGGGCTTCTCGGAGGAGGAGCGTGCCGCGATGAAGGAGCACGCTCAGGAGCTGAAGAAGACGGCGCGGCGTGGTTCCAAGCAGGTCGACCTGGAGCCGGACGTGCTCGCGAAGATCGCCGAGATGGAGGGGCCGGACCGGGAGATGGCCGAGCGCCTTCACGCCATCATCAAGGCCAGCGCGCCCGAGCTCGCGCCGAAGCTCTGGTACGGCATGCCGGCGTACGCCAAGAACGGCAAAATCCTCTGCTTCTTCCAGCCCGCCACGAAGTTCAAGACGCGCTACGCGACGCTCGGCTTCAACGACGTCGCGAACCTCGACGAGGGCACCATGTGGCCGTCCGCGTACGCCCTCGCCGATCTGGGCCCCGACGAGGAGGCGCGGATCGCCGCCCTCATGAAGAAGGCCGTGTCCGAGGGGGCGTGACCCGTTTTGTCCGCTGAGCTGTTGCGCGAGATCGATCGGCTCGTCGCCTATGACGAGCGGCAGCGGATGGTCCCGCGCGACCGTGAGCGGCTGGTGGCCGTCGTCGAGTCGGTACGGGCCCAGGCCCCCGCCGACCACGCCACACTGCGGGCGTTCGGCGTCGGGCTGCTGGTCCTCGGCGAGTACGGCGAGGCGATCCACCACCTCTTCCGGGCGCTCGACCTGGCGGACAGCGTCCGCAGGAGGATCGCCGCGTCCATCAACCTGGCCGACGCCCATCGCTACTCGGGCGACGCGGCGACCGCCGAGAGCCTGTGCCGGGAGGCGCTCGCCCTCGCGCGGCAGGAGGCGCCCGAGCTGACGGGCTTCGCGCTCCAGCATCTCGGCAAGACGCTCGCCGAGCTGGGACGCGTGCGGGAGGCGCGGCACACCCTGGAGGAGGCGCTGGCGCTACGGATGAGCGAGGGCGATCCCGAGTTGGTCGCCCGCAGCCGGGCCGCCCTGCGACTCCTTGACACGCACGGGCCTCGCATGGGGCGGTGAAAGTTTCAACGAGGCGGCGCAGGTGAGCGGGCTTTCCCGGACCGGCGCGTTGATGCGGGGCACGAGGGATGCCTACGGTGCTGACGGCGGTTTGTCCCGATCCGGTCAAGGAGTCCGTCATGCGGCGCGGTCGCGTCATCCCGGCTCTGGTCCTGGCCCTGCTCGCGTTCCTGGTCACCGCGCCCGAGGCACGGGCACAGGCGGCAGGCGGGTTCGACTTCAGCCGGGCGGAGGTGGCGGCCACGGGGCTGCAGGTGCCGTGGGCGATCGCGTTCCTGCCGGACGGCAGCGCGCTCGTGTCGGAGCGGGGCACCGGGCGGATCATGCAGGTACGCCCCGGGCAGCCGGCCACGGCGGTCGCCACGATCAGCGGGGTGAGCGCGTCGGGCGAGAGCGGCCTGCTGGGGATCGCCGTCTCGCCGACGTACGCGCAGGACGGCTGGGTGTACGCCTACTTCACCAGCACGGCCGGGGACAACCGGCTGGTCAGGCTGCGGCTCACCGCCCCCCAGACCCAGCCGGTGCTGCTCTCCGGCGTGCCGAGCGCGACGATCCATGACGGCGGACGGCTGGCGTTCGGGCCGGACGGCATGCTGTACGTCTCCACCGGCGACGCCAACACCACCGCGAACGCGCAGAACCTCAACAGCCTGGCGGGCAAGATCCTGCGCCTGACGCCCGACGGCGGCGTGCCGGCCGGCAACCCGTTCCCCGGCTCGCCGGTCTACAGCTACGGCCACCGCAACGTGCAGGGCCTCGCGTGGGACGCGCAGGGCCGTATGTACGCCTCCGAGTTCGGCCAGAACACCTGGGACGAGATCAACCAGATCGTGGCGGGCGGCAACTACGGCTGGCCGACCTGTGAGGGCGTCTGCTCCGGCACCTCCTTCCGCAACCCGATCGTCACCTGGACGACGGCGGAGGCGTCGCCGAGCGGCCTGGCGTACGCGAACGGCACGCTCTTCGCGGCGGCGCTGCGCGGGCAGCGGGTGTGGGCGGTGCCGCTCACCCCGACCGGCACGGCGGGCACGCCGGTCGCCGAGCTGCAGGGCGCGTACGGGCGGCTGCGGGCCGCCGCGGTGGGCCCGGACGGCTGGTTGTGGCTCTCGACCAGCAACCGGGACGGCCGTGGCGCTCCGGTCGCCGCCGACGACCGGATCATCCGGGTTCCGCCGACCAGCGTCGGCCAGCCGGAGACCTGCGCCGTGACCGCCACCACCCAGACCCAGTGGGGCAACGGGTACGTGATCCAGCCCGTGACGGTCACCAACACGAGCACCGCCGCGATCGCCGGCTGGTCGGTCACGTTCACGCTGCCGGCCGGCCACACCATCACCAGCTCGTGGAACGCCGTGCTGACGGTGAACGGCCAGACCGTGACGGCGCGGAACGCCGCGCACAACGGCTCCCTGGGCCCGGGGCAGAGCACGACGTTCGGGTTCCAGGCGATCCGGTCCGCCACAGGTACGCAGCTCCCGTCCGGCTACCGCTGCGCCTGACGGCCGCGGATTGCCAGGAGCTCACTTTTTGCCCCACTCTGTGCGGGTGACACATGGACCGTTCCCGCCGGATCAGGAGGAACCGCCGGCGCTCACGCTCCGCGTGCTCGGCCCGCTCCAGGCCGAGGCGCACGAGCGGGCCGTGGACCTCGGACCGGCCAGGCAGCGGGCGGTGCTCGCGCGGCTGGCCGTGGCCGGCGGGCAGGTCGTGTCCACCGACCGGTTCATCGACGACCTGTGGCGGGGGCAGCCGCCGCCGAAGGCGCTGGCCGCGCTCCAGGTGTACGTCTCCAACCTGCGCCGCGTCCTGGAGCCCGACCGGCCGCCGCGCGCGCCGGCCCGGGTCGTCGTGAGCGCCCCGCCCGGCTACCGGCTGCGGCTGCCGGACGACGCCGTGGACGCCTGGCGGCTGCCCCGGATCGTCGAGGAGGCGGGGGCGGCGTTGCGTCAGGGGGCGGGGGCGGTCGCGTACGAGCTGCTGGACCGGGCGCTCGGGCTGTGGACCGGGGCGGCGTACGAGGAGTTCGCCGACGAGGAGTGGGCCGTACCCGAGGTGGAGCGGCTGGCCGAGCTGCGGCTGCTCGCCGTCGAGCACCGGGCGGAGGCCGCGCTGCTGCTGGGCAGGCATGCGGAGGTCGTGGCGGAGCTGCGCGGGCACGTGGAGCGGCACCCGCTGCGGGAGAGCGGCGTACGGCTGCTGGCGCTGGCCTGCTACCGGGCGGGCGGGCAGGCGGAGGCGCTGACCGTGCTGCGGCGAGCCAGGGAGCGGCTGGCGGACGAGCTGGGCGTGGACCCCGGGCCGGAGCTGCGGGCCCTCGAACAGGACATACTCCGGCACGCCGACACACTCAACGCACCGGAGCCGCCCAGGCCGCCCGCCCAACCCCAAGCGACCGCCCAACCCCAGCCCGCCGCCCACCCCGGCCACCCGGTCCCACGGCCGGAGCATGCGGCGGCCCCCGGAGCCCCCCTGCTCGTCGGCCGCGCCCGCGAGCTGGCGATCCTGCGCGAGGAGGCCGCCCAGCCCACCCACCGCACCGTCTGGCTGGGCGGCGAGCCGGGCGCGGGCAAGAGCACGCTGGCCGAGGCGTTCGCCGCCGAGCTGGCCGGGCGCGGCTGGCGGGTGGCGTTCGGCCGCTGCCCGGAGACCGACGGCGGGGCCCCGCCCGCGTGGGCGTGGAGCGAGATCGTCCGCACCCTCGCTGAAGAGCTCCCGCCGGAGGACCCGGCCGGGCTGGCCCCGCTGCTGCACGACGGCGTCCCCATCCCCAACCAGTTCCTGCTCGCCAGGGCGGTCGCCGGCTACCTCGCCTCCTGCGCGCCCCTGCTGGTGGTGCTGGAGGACGTCCACCGCGCCGACGGCGAGACCCTGCACCTGCTGCGCCACCTGCCGCAGACCGCCCGGCTGCTGGTGGTGGCCACCTTCCGCCCCGCCGAGACCACCGAGGACCTGGGCACGACGCTGGCCGCGCTGGCGGCGGGCAGCAGGCACGTGGAGCTGTCAGGACTGGGCGAGGACGCGGTCGCCGAGCTGCTGGAACGCCACACCGGGCGAGCCCCCGACGCCGCGACCGTACGCGCGGTGTGCGAGCGCACGCTGGGCAACCCGCTGTTCGTGTGCGAGATCGCCCGGCTGCTGGCCTCGGAGGGTCCGGGGGCCACGCGGGCGCTGCCGCCCGGCGTACGCGACCTGATCAGGCGCAGGATCGCCCGCCTGCCCGCCACGGCGCAGACCGTGCTGCGCAACGCCGCCGTCGTCGGCCGCGACGCGGACGTGGACGTGCTGGTCGCGCTGCAGGACGGCGACGAGGACACGGTGCTCGACGGCCTGGAGGCCGGGGTCATGACCGGCCTGCTGTCCGAGCCCGGCCCGGGACGGGTGCGGTTCACGCACGTCCTGGTGCGGGAGGTGCTGTACGAGGACACGGCGCGGATCCGGCGTACCCGTCTGCACGGGCGCGTGGTGGCGGCCCTGGAGCGGCTGCGGCCGGGCGAGGTGGCGGCACTGGCGCACCACGCGCTGGAGGCCGGGGCGCCGGGCGCGGTCGGCCACGCCAGGGCGGCGGCGGCGCAGGCGTCGGGGTTGCACGCGCACCGGGAGGCGGCGGCGCTGTACCGGGCGGCGCTGCCGTACGCGGGCGACGACGACACCCGGCTGGAGCTGCTGTGCGGCCTGGTGTCGGCGCTCGGCCACGCGGGCGACGTGGCCGGGGCGGTCGAGGCGCGGGCGGAGGCGGTCCTGCTGTCGCCGGGGGTGCGCGCGCTGACCTCGTACGACGCCCCGGTGATCTGGACGATCCAGCCCGACACCCGCTACGACGCGGAGTTCGTCGCGGCCGTGGAGCGGGAGCTGGATGCCGGGCACGGGCCGGAGGCGCGCTGCCGGCTGCTCGCCGCGCTGGTCTTCGCCGTGGAGGGCCACGACGACGAGCGGGTGGAGGCCGCCGGGGCCGAGGCGGTGGCGCTGGCCCGCGAGCTGGGCCGGCCCGACCTGCTGTGCCTGGCGCTCAACGCCCGCTACTTCTCGTTGCTCTCCCCCGAGCGGCGCGAGGAGCTGGCCGCGCTGGGCGAGGAGCTGCTGGAGCTGGGCCGGGCGCACCGGCTGGTCGGCTACCTGACGCTGGCCCACTTCGCGCTGCTCATGGCCGCGCTCGGCCGGGGCGACCTGGAGGCGGCGGGCCGGCACGCCGACGCCGGCCTTGCGTCCTCCACGAGCGGCCAGCTCGGCCTGTCGCTGGTCGTCCTGTCGCTGTTCGGGGCGCTGCGCAAGCTCGTCGAGGGCGACTTCGACGCGGCCGAGGAGGCGTACACCGCGATCACCAGGCAGATGGCCGAGCGCGGCGCGGTGAACGCCGAGGCCATGGGCATGCTCAGCAGGTTCACGGTGCGCCTGGCGCGCGGCGACGTACGGGACTCGCTCCCCGAGCTGTCC
Organism: Nonomuraea sp. LP-02; assembly: GCF_036289125.1. Taxonomy (NCBI): domain Bacteria; kingdom Bacillati; phylum Actinomycetota; class Actinomycetes; order Streptosporangiales; family Streptosporangiaceae; genus Nonomuraea; species Nonomuraea sp. LP-02. The sequence continues at coordinate 6,172,420 of NZ_JAXCLK010000001.1, forward strand.
GCCCTGTACACGCGCCTGCCGAACCCCGGGACCCGCGAGCTGTACGCCCGCGCCCTGACCACGGTCGGCGAGCCGGACGCGGCCCGCCGGGTCTGGCGGCCCGGCGAGCGGCACTCGCGCGACTACTACTGGCTGCTGTGGGAGACGATGCACGCGCAGACCGCGGTGGCGCTCGGCGACCGCGAGACGGCCGCGCGCTGCTACGACACCCTGCTGCCCTGGGAGGACCGGGTGGCCGGGCTCAGCAGCGGCTCGGTCACGCTCGGGCCGGTCGCGCAGGTGCTGGGCGACCTGGCCCGGCTGCTGGAGCTGCCCGTGGCGGGCGCGCACTACGCGCGGGCGGCGGAGGTCGCCGAGCGGATCGGCTCGCCGCACTGGGCCGCGGCCGCCCGCGAAAGCCTCGAAGACGTCACAGGCTCCCGAAGATGAGCCGCTGGCGGCGGCGGTGCCCCCGGCTGAACACCGCGATCAGCGCCCCGAGCACCGGCCCCGCCGCCTTGCGCAGCTCGGCCAGCTCGTCAGGGCGGGCGTACTGGGCGATGCGCGGCAGGTCGAAGGCCGTGTCGCCGCCCTTGCGCACCTCGGTCTCGACCTTGTGCCAGTCGGCCTCGGAGACGTACTTCTCGATGATCGGGAACAGCAGCCGCTCCTCCTCCTCGATGTGCTCGTCGAGCAGGTCGGCGAGGATGCCGAGGGTCTTGGCCAGGCGCCTGGCGGCGGCCGGGTCCTTGCCGAGCCCCGCGGCCGCCTGGGTGATCTCGTCCAGCAGCGGGTCGAGCTGGGTGTGGTCGTCGGTGAGGTCGGTCAGGTCCACCTCGGCCCCGGCCGAGCGGACGATCACCGGCCAGAGCACGTCGTCCTCGGCCTTGTGATGGTGGTGGATGCCGGCGCACAGCTTCGTGGCGAACGTGGCGATGGCCTTGAGCCGGGCGGCGTCGGCCCGCTCGTCGCCGGCGGCGATGCTGTCCATCGTGCGGGACAGGCGGCGCGTGTCGCCGCGCATGGCCCGGTGGGTGATGCGGAATCCGATCGTGTTGGGCGACATGGGGCCGCTCCTCTGCTAGGGGATGCCACCAGGGTGCGCCGCCGCTCTTGGGCCCTTCTTGGTGTCGACTTGGCGACCGCTAGGGGGTGAGCGCCTTGGCGTAGCAGCGGGTCAGGGGCGCGTCGGCGTAGCTGCCGTAGGGCTCGGTCAGCGTGTACGCGCACCGCTCGTACAGCGCGATGGCCTCCGGCTGCCGCAGGCCGGTGGCGAGGCGCAGCCGCCGGTGGCCCATGCTCACGGCCAGCTCCTCCAGCGCGCCGAGCAGCGCCGTCGCGATCCCGCGGCCCCGGTGGGCGGGGATGACGTACATGCGCTTGAGCTCGCCGGTCACCGCGTCGAGCTGCTGCACCGCCCCGCAGCCGACCGCCAGGCCGTCCACGACCGCCACCAGGAACCGGGCCCCCGGCCGCACCTGCGAGCGCCCCTGGGGACCGTAGCGGGCCACCAGCTCGGCGTAGGCCGCGTCGAGCAGCGTGCCGAGCTCCGCGTCGCCGAGCTCCCGTTCTTCGATCAACATCCCGTCATCGTAGGGACGGGGTTCAGAGGCCGAGCGCCTGGGCCGGGTCGGCGAGGATGCGCTGGATGACCAGCCCGGCCGCGCCCAGCACCGCCGCGTCCGCGCCGATCCCCGACACGACGAGCGGGGGCGGGGTGCCGCGCATCTGGGCGAGCCGGGCGCCGAGCCCGTCCCGCACGGGCCCGCCGAGCCAGGGGAAGAGCGGGGCGAAGACGCCGCCGAGCACGATCCTGCCGGGGTCCAGCAGGTGCACGGCGGAGGTGAGCGCCACCCCGAGCGCGTGGCCGGCCCGCGCGCACGCCTCCAGCGCCCGCGGTTCGCCCGCCTCCAGGTGCTCGACCAGCGCGGTCACCGACTCCAGGGGGCCGAGGAGCGCGTCCTGACCGGCGTACACCTCCAGGCAGCCACGCCCGCCGCACCGGCAGGCGGGGCCGTCGGGCACGACGACGACGTGGCCCAGCTCGCCGGCCAGCCCGTACGTCCCCCTGAACAGGGCCCCGCCGACGACGAGGCCGGCGCCGATGCCGATCTCGCCGGAGACGTAGAGGAAGTCGGCCTCCCGCGAGCCGAACCACAGCTCGCCGAGCGCCGCCAGGTTGGCCTCGTTGTCGATCGCGAGCGGCAGGTCGCCGGCGAGGCCGGCGACCCGTACGTCCCGCCAGCCGAGGTGCGGCGCGCTCCGCAGCACGCCGTCCTCCACGGTGCCGGGCACGGCCAGCGCGGCGCCCATGACGCGCAGCCCGCCGGCCTCGGCGGCCTCGATGGTCTCGCGGGCGAGCGCGCGCAGCAGGCCCAGGATCTCGGCGGGGTCGGAGTTGCGGTTGTCGGCGGGGCGGGTGCGGCGCAGCCGGACGGCGCGGGTCAGATCGACCACGCAGGCGGCCAGGTAGTCGATGTTGACCTCCAGCCCCAGCGTGGCCACGCGCTGCCCGCTCAGGCTGACCGCGACTCCCGGCCGGCCCCGCTCGCCGCCGCGTACGGCGCCGCGCTCGCTGACCACGCCGGCCTCCAGCAGGTCGGCGACCAGGCTGGAGACGGTGGTCTTGGTGAGCCCGGTCCGCTCGGCGAGCGCCGCGCGGGTATGGGGTCCGGTGCGGTGGATGGCGTCGAGTACTACGGCCAGGTTACGGGCGCGCATGGAATCATGCCGCACTCCTCTTGACGACACCCGGTCCACCTCCTCAGGATTATGTACAGATTATGGACTAAACACCTGGAGCGCAGGAAAATGACCGCATTCACCCCGACCCCCGACGACCGCTTCACCTTCGGCCTCTGGACCGTCGGCTGGCAGGCGCGCGACCCGTTCGGCGACGCCTCCCGGGCCCCGCTCGACCCGGTCGAGACCGTCCACAAGCTCCACGAGCTCGGCGCGTACGGCGTCACCTTCCACGACGACGACCTCCTCGCCGTCGAGCCCGACCGCGACAAGGCCATCGCCGCCTTCAGGAAGGCCCTGGACGAGACCGGCATGAAGGTCCCCATGGCCACCACGAACCTCTTCACGCACCCCGTCTTCAAGGACGGCGCGTTCACCAGCAACGACCGCGACGTACGCCGCTACGCCCTCCGCAAGGTCATGCGCAACCTCGACCTCGCCGCCTCGCTCGGCGCGACCACGTACGTGTGCTGGGGCGGCCGCGAAGGCGCCGAGTCCGACGCCGCCAAGGACGTCAAGGCCGCGCTCGACCGTTTCAAGGAGAGCCTGGACCTCCTCTGCCAGTACGTCATCGACAAGGGCTACAACATCCGCTTCGCCCTGGAGCCCAAGCCCAACGAGCCGCGCGGCGACATCCTGCTGCCCACGATCGGCCACGCCCTCGGCCTGATCGGCGAGCTGGAGCACCCCGAGATGGTCGGGCTCAACCCGGAGGTCGGCCACGAGCAGATGGCCGGGCTCAACTTCGTCCACGGCATCGCCCAGGCGCTCTGGCACGGCAAGCTCTTCCACATCGACCTCAACGGCCAGCACGGCCCCAAGTACGACCAGGACCTGATCTTCGGCCACGGTGACCTCAAGAGCGCGTTCTTCCTGGTCGACCTGCTGGAGAACGGCGGCTACGACGGCCCGCGCCACTTCGACTACAAGCCGCTGCGCACCGAGGACGCGCAGGACGTGTGGGACTCCGCCGCCGCCAACATGCGCACCTACCTCATCCTGCGCGAGAAGTCCCGCGCCTTCCGCGCCGACCCCGAGGTCCAGGAGGCCCTGGCCGCCTCCCGCGTGACCGAGCTGGCCCAGCCCACCCTCGCCGCCGGCGAGACCTGGCAGGACCTCGCCAAGGACGACTTCGACGTCGATGCGGCCGCCGCCCGCGGCTTCCACTTCACCCGGCTCAACCAGCTCGCGCTCGAACACCTCATGGGGGTACGCGGATGAGCACGCCGATCAGCGTCCAGCTCTACACCGTCAGGGATGCGCTGGCCGCCGATCGCGACGCCGTGCTGCGGCGGCTCGCCGGGTCCGGCTACGCGGCGGTCGAGCCGTACGACCCGACCGCCGACCCGGAGGGCTTCCGCAGGGTGGCCGACGACCTGGGGTTACAGGTGTCGGCCACGCACGCGTACGCGCTGCTCACCGAGGACACGACCGCAGTCCTCGACGCGATCGCCACGATCGGCACCGATCTGGCGATCGTGCCAGGCGGCATCCCCCACGAGGAGTTCACCACCACCGACGGCCTGCGGCGCACCGCCGACCTGCTGAACGGCCTGGCCGAACGGGCGGCCGGGCACGGCGTACGGATCGGCTACCACAACCACTGGTGGGAGATCGAGCCGCGAATCGACGGCCGGCACGCGCTGGAGGCGCTGGCCGACCTGCTCGCGCCCGAGGTGTTCCTGGAGATCGACACCTACTGGGCGGCGGTCGGCGGCGCCGACGTGCCCGCCCTGCTCGGCCGCCTGGCAGGGCGCGTCCTCGCGCTGCACGTGAAGGACGGCCCGGTGGTCAAGGGCGAGCCGCACACCGCCGTGGGAGCGGGCGCGATGCCCGTGCCCGCCGTGCTCGCCGCCGCGCCGGACGCCTGGCGCGTCGTCGAGCTCGACGAGTGCGCCACCGACGTCTTCGCCGCGCTGGCCGACAGCCACGCCTACCTCACCTCACTGGAGGCCCGTTGACCGCAGGCCCCGTCGGCGTCGCCCTGGTCGGCGCCGGTGTCATCAGTGGCCAGTACCTCCGCAACCTCACCTCGTTCCCCGACGTGCGCGTGCTCGCCCTCGCCGACCTCGACGCCGGGCGGGCCGCCGCGGTCGCCCGCGAGCACGGCGTGCCCGTCTCCGGCTCGCTCGCCGACGTGCTCGCGCTGCCCGAGGTCGAGCTCGTCGTCAACCTCACCGTGCCGGCCGCGCACGCGGCCGTCGCGCTGGAGTCGCTGCGCGCCGGCAAGCACGTGTACGGCGAGAAGCCGTTCGCCATGAACCCCGCCGAGGGCGCCGCGATCCTCGCCGAGGCCGCCGCGCGCGGCCTGAGGGCGGGCGGCGCGCCCGACACGTTCTTAGGCGCCGGGCTGCAGTCCGCCCTGCACGCCCTGCGCTCCGGCCTCATCGGCGAGCCGGTCGCCGTCACGGCGGCCACGCAGAGCCTCGGCCCCGAGTCCTGGCACCCCAATCCCGAGTTCTTCTACCAGCCGGGCGGCGGCCCGCTGTTCGACCTCGGCCCCTACTACCTGACCGCCCTGGTGTCCCTTCTCGGCCCGGTCGCCCGGGTCGCGGCGAGCACCCGCAGGGCCCGCGCGGAGCGGGTCGTGGGCTCCGGCCCCAAGGCGGGCACCACATTCCCCGTGGACGTGCCCACCCATGTCAACGCCCTGCTGGACTTCCCCGGCACGGCGACGGCGGCGGCCACGTTCAGCTTCGACTCCCCCGTCAACCGCAGGATGATCGAGATCATCGGCACGGAGGGCGCGCTCTCCCTGCCCGATCCCAACACCTTCGAGGGCCCGCTGCTGGCCCGCGGCGCGCACGACACGGACTGGCGCGAGCTGCCGGTCTCGGGCACCACCACGAGCCGGGGGATCGGCGTCCTGGACCTGGCCAGGTCGCTGCGGGCGGGCACGCCGCACCGGGCCTCGGGCGAGCTGGCGTACCACGTGCTGGAGCTGATGACGGCGATCGCCGAGGCGGGCGAGCGCGGCGAGTTCCGGGCGATCACCTCGACCCTGACCGCGCCCGAGCCGCTGCCCGACGGCTGGGACCCGCACGCCGCGACCCTGGCGTGAGACCGGGGCGGCGCGGGTCGTACCCGCGCCCCCCGGCATTGCCAAAGGCCGGTCAGTGCATGTATCACGGAGCGTAATCGAACGACCACGCTCGTCTCTTCCCGAAGGTGATCACATGCGTGTCCTGATCCAGCTCCGTCCGGCGGCCGACGTCGTGGCGTCCGTGCTCGACCCCGGCGTCGCCAGTTCGGTGGCCGACGTCGTCGCCGACCTGCCCGGCGTCCTGCTCGACGAGGCGTACGGCCCGGTGGCGGTGCCGCGCGCCCGGCCCAGCGCGGCCCACGGCGGCCCGCTCTCGCTCTCCTCTCGCGTGGAGTTCTCGATGTCCCCCGAGCACGCCTCGGTGCTGGTCCGCGGCGAGATCCCCGACTCGGAGCTGCCGATCAGGCTCGCCCGCCTGCAGTCGGCGGTCCGCGACGTGGCCGGCGTCTACGCCGACCCGCGGATCAGCCCGGCCGGCCCCACCTGCGGCGGCGACGGCCCGGCCGGCGACTGGCAGGAGGTCAGGCGGCTGCTGGGCGCCTCCGACCTGTGGGAGCAGGGCCACGACGGCGAGGGCGTGACCGTCGCCGTCTGTGACACCGGCATCAACGCCGCGCACGTCCGGTCGGTCCTCGGCGAGGAGGTCAGGATCGACGCGGAGCGCAGCTGGGCGCCGCCAGGGGTTCGCAAGACCCCCGGCCGCTATCCCGTCGAGCACGGCACGATGTGCGCCTTCGACGCGCTGCTGCCCGCGCCGAAGGCCACCCTGCTCGACATCCCGATCCTGCTCTCGCGGCAGGGCGACATGTCGGGCCTGCTCTCCGACGCCGTCGCCGCCTACTCCCACCTGCGCGACGTGCTCAACGCCATGCCGGAGGAGTCGAGGTCGCTGGTGGTCTCCAACAGCTGGGGCCTGTTCAGCCCTCTGCACGACCTGCCGCCCGGCCACCCCGGCAACTACTCCGACAACCCCGCGCACCCGTTCAACCTGATCGTGGGCAGCCTGGCCGACGCGGGCGCCGACATCGTCTTCGCGGCCGGCAACTGCGGGCGCGACTGCCCCGACGGGCGCTGCGGCTTTCGCGAGCGGCCGATCGTCGGCGCCAACGGCCATCCCGACGTGCTGTCCGTCGGCGGGGTCAATGTCCGCGGCGAGCGCGTCGGCTACTCCTCGCAGGGGCCGGGCCGGCTCGCGGAACGCAAGCCCGACCTGTGCGCCTACACGCACTTCGCCGGCTCGGGCGCGGTCGGCGAGGCCGACAGCGGCACCTCCGCCGCCTGCCCCGTCGCGGCCGGGGTGGTCGCCGCCGTCCGCAACACGCGCCCGGCCGCGCAGCTCTCCCCCGAGCAGCTGCGCACCCAGCTCAACCGCACGGCCGACGACCGCAGCACCGTCGGCTACGACTACGACTACGGCTGGGGGATCATCGACCCGCCCTCCGCGGTCGCCGCCCTCAGTCGCGCCCGCGCGGCCTGACATGATCCTGCTCCAGGTCCGCCTGCCGCCCGGCGCCACCCTCGCCGACGCCCTGGACGCCCTCGGCCTGACCGAGGAGGACGTCGACACCGGCTACGGGCTGGTGCCCGTCCTTCCCGAGGCCGGGCTGCACGTCCTGCGCGTCACGGAGGAGGCCGGCCGCCGGGTCGGCGGGCAGGTCTTCTCGGATCCGCCGATCGAACCCGGCTGATCCGTTGGCTCCGACCATCCAGAACCGGGACAATAGCCCGATGGTTGAACGTGGTGAAGGCGACTGGGTGTCCAGGTTCGCGGACGAGGTGATCTCCGAGGCGGAGCGGCGCGGCACCGGCCACCCGATTGTCTGCGCCTCCGGTCTCAGCCCCTCGGGCCCGATCCATCTGGGCAACCTGCGCGAGATCATGACCCCCCACCTGGTGGCCGACGAGCTGCGGCGGCGCGGCGTGCCCTGCGACCACCTGCTGTCGTGGGACGACTACGACCGCTTCCGCCGGGTGCCCGCGGGCATCGACCCGTCCTGGGCGGAGCACATCGGCAAGCCGCTGACCGCGGTGCCCGCGCCGCCCGGCAGCCCGCACCCCAACTGGGCCGAGCACTTCAAGGCCCCGATGATCGAGGCCATGGCCGCGCTCGGCGTGCGGTGCCGGATGATCAGCCAGACCGAGCAGTACACCTCGGGGGCCTACCGGGAGCGGATCCTGCGGGCGATGCGCGATCGGGCGGCGATCGACGCCGTGCTGTCGCGGCACCGCACCAAGCAGGCGGAGCAGCCCGAGGAGCCCGAGCGGGCCGGGGAATACTTCCCCTACCGGCCCTACTGCGAGCTGTGCGGGCGCGACCTCACCACGGTCACCGCGTACGACGACGAGACCACCGAGCTGGCCTACACCTGCGAGTGCGGCTTCGGCGAGACCGTACGCCTGGCCGAGCACGACCAGGGCAAGCTGGTGTGGAAGGTCGACTGGCCGATGCGGTGGGCGTACGAGGGGGTGCTGTTCGAGCCGTCCGGCGTCGACCACCACTCCCCCGGCTCGGCGTGGACGGTCGGCGGCCAGATCGTCGGCGAGGTGTTCGGCGGCGAACGGCCCATCGGCCCCATGTACGCCTTCGTCGGCATCACCGGCATGGCCAAGATGAGCAGCTCCAAGGGCGACGTGCCGACCCCGTCCGACGCCCTGGAGATCATGGAGGCCCCGGTGCTGCGCTGGCTGTACGCCCGCCGTAAGCCGGCCCAGTCCTTCAAGATCGCCTTTGACCAGGAGATCCACCGGCTCTACGACGAGTGGGACGCCCTCGGCCGCAAGGTCGCCGCCGGGCAGGGGCAGCCGGCCGAGCTGGCCGCGTACGAGCGGGCGGTCACCACCGCCGACGGCCCGCTGCCGGCGACCTCGCACCCGGTCCCCTACCGCACGCTGGCCTCCATCGCCGACATCACGACCGGCGACGCCGAGCAGACCCTGCGCATCCTGCGCGACCTCGACGGCGTCACCGGACTTGACGCCGCCGCGCCGCGCCTGGACCGGGCGCAGCGCTGGGTGGAGCTGCACCTGCCCGCCGACCAGCGCACGCGGGTGCGCGAGGAGCCGGACGAGGGGCTGCTCGACTCGCTCGGCCCGGACGAGCGCGAGTCGCTGCGGCTGCTGGCCGACGGCCTCGACGACTGGTCGCTGGACGGGCTGACCACGCTCGTGTACGGCGTGCCCAAGCTCCAGGCGGGCCTGCCCGCCGACGCCGCGGCGACCCCGGAGCTGAAGGCCGCCCAGCGGGCCTTCTTCGCCCTTCTCTACCGGCTGCTCGTGGGCCGCGACACGGGCCCGCGCCTGCCCACGCTCCTGCTCGCCGTGGGCGCCGACCGCGTACGCAAGCTGGTGGGCGCATGACCGCCTTCCTCATCACCGGCATCATGGCCTCGGGCAAGAGCACGGTGGCCCAGCGGCTCGCCGAACGCCTGCCGCGGGCCGCCCACGTCCGCGGCGACGCCTTCCGCCGGATGGTGGTCTCCGGCCGCGCCGAGATGACCCCCGACCCGTCCGAAGAGGCGCTCCGCCAGCTCCGCCTGCGCTATCGTCTCACCGCGACCACCGCCGACCTGTACGCCGAGGCCGGCTTCACCCCGGTCGTCCAGGACGTCGTGCTCGGCGCCGAGCTGGAGCACCTCGTCGGCCTGATCCGCACCCGCCCTCTGCACGTGGTCGTGCTGGCCCCCCGGCCCGAGGTGGTGGCGGAGCGGGAGCGGGGGCGGGCCAAGACCGGTTACGCCGGCGGATGGACCCCGGCCATGCTCGACGACGTGCTCCGCCGCGAAACGCCGCGGCTCGGGCTATGGCTGGACACCTCGGAGCAAACCCCCGAGGAGACGGTCGCCAAAATCATCACTAGATGGGATGAAGCGATAATCGTCAAATCATAGAACGATCTATGCAAGGCGCTGTCAAGCGGACTGCATGCGCTGTGGAGAATCTGAAGTCATGAACATGCAGCCTTCCGCCGCCGACGTCAGCGTCACCGTCATCGTGCCCGCGATGAACGAGGCCGACAACTTGCCCCACGTCTTCGCCACGCTGCCCGAATGGATCGACGAGGTGATACTCGTCGACGGCAACTCAACCGACGACACCGTCGCCGTCGCGCGGAAGCTGCGCCCCGACCTGCGGGTCGTCGTGCAGACCCGGCGCGGCAAGGGCAACGCGCTCATCGAGGGCTTCCAGGCCGCCAAGGGCGACATCATCGTCATGATCGACGCCGACGGATCCACCGACGGCCGGGAGATCCGCAGCTTCGTCGACGCGCTGCTCGCCGGCGCCGACTTCGCCAAGGGCTCCCGCTACGCGCCCGGCGGCGGCTCCGACGACCTCAGCCCGGTGCGCTCGCTCGGCAACAAGGCCCTGACGGGCCTGACCAACCTGCTCTACGGCACCCGCTACACCGACCTTTGCTACGGCTACAACGCCTTCTGGGCTCGCCACCTGGACGCACTGAACCTCGATTGCGACGGTTTCGAGATCGAGACGCTGATGAACGTCCGCGCCGCCAAGGCCGGGCTCGTCATCAGCGAGGTGCCCAGCCACGAGCGCTCCCGCATCCACGGCACCAGCAACCTCAACGCCGTCCGCGACGGCCTGCGGGTGCTGCGCACGATCCTCCGGGAGCGGTCCGGGCGCGCCTCCATACAGGGGCACACCCAGGTCGCCTTCGCGGAGTGACGGATGGCATCCTGCAACGATGCGCTACATAGTGATCGGAGCGGGGGCCGTCGGCGGCGCCATCGGGGCGCGCCTGCACCAGGGAGGACATGACGTCCTCCTGGTCGCGAGAGGCGCCCATCTGGCGGCACTACGCGCCGACGGACTCCGCTTCGTCACGCCGGAGGGCGCCGAGACCCTCCGGATCCCCGCGGCGGGCGGGCCGGTGCCGGCCCGCGCCGACGACGTGCTGATCCTGGCCACCAAGTCCCAGGACACCGTCGCCGCACTCGACGGCTGGTCCCGCGACCTGCCCGTGGTGTGCGCGCAGAACGGCGTCGCCAACGAGCGCGAGGTCCTGCGGCGCTTCCCCGACGTCTACGGCATGTGCGTGTGGCTGCCCGCCCAGCACCTGGAGCCCGGGGTGGTGGCCGCGTACGCGCAGCCCTGCACCGGGATGCTGCACGTCGGCCGCTATCCCCAGGGTGTGGACGACCTCACCGAGCAGATCGTCACCGACCTCGGCAAGCACGGGCTCGCCGCCCGCGCCACCCCCGACGTGATGCGCTGGAAGCACGGAAAGCTGCTCGGCAACCTCGGCAACGCCGTCGAGGCCCTGGTGGGCCATCCCGACGGCATGGCCGATCTGGTCGAACGCGCCCGCGCGGAGGCGAGGACCGTGCTCGACCGGGCCGGCATCCCCTACTCCACCCCCGAGGAGGAGGCCGCGGTGCGCGGCCACCAGGTGGACGTCCGTCCGATCGCGGGCGTCCGGCGCGGCGGCGGCTCGTCGTGGCAGAGCCTGGCCAGGGGCAGCGGCTCCATCGAGACCGACCACCTCAACGGGGAGATCGTCCTGCTCGGCCGCCTGCACGGCGTGCCCACCCCGGTCAACGAGGTGCTGCGGCGTGAGGCCGACCGGTGCGCCCGCGAGAAGCTGCCGCCCGCCTCGATGCCGCTGGAGACGCTCAACGCGCTCATCGACGAGCGTTGCGCAGCCGGATCCCGCTGAACTCCAGGCTGCTGGCCGTCACCTCGTTCCAGAACGACCACAGGTTGGGCAGCACCCGGAGCTGGATGCCCGCCCGCTCGTGCAGCTCGAACAGGTCGCCGACCGGCTCAGGCGGGCCCAGCGGCTCGACCGGCACGGTGGCGACCACCGCGTGCGGCGGGTCGCCGATCGGCCTGAACTCACTCGCCGGCAGCCGGTAGGCGAACAGCTCGACCTCCCGCATGGCCTGCAGCCAGCTGTATTCGACGGCGTGCACCCGCTCGCCGCAGCCGGCCCCGATGATCCTGGCCCGGTCGTCCTCGGTGGTGCGCGGGCCCACCCACGCCATCGCGCGCGGGCAGGCGCGCGGGAACCAGTAGTCGGGGCAGCGCTCGGCACCGACGGCCCATACGTACGGCTCGGCCAGCGAGGTGGTCACCGCCACGTGCGGGACGAACCGCGCGATCGACGGGTCCTCGGAGAAGTGCAGCACCTGACCGGGCTCTGGTCTCATGAAAGTCATCATCGCGCATACCCCCGCGCCCGCCGGGCAGATGAAACCCACTCTTACGACAAGGGGTGAGTCGGATGATCTTCCTGGGTTTGATCCTGGTCCTGCTCGCCGTCGGCGCCGGTGTCCTGGTCTTCACCGAGGAGAGCAGCAGGTACATCCTCTTCGGTTACACCTTCGAGCTCAACCAGGTCGAGATGTTCCTCGCCGGGGCGGTCACGGCGGCCGTCCTGCTCGCGGGGCTCTGGATGCTGAGCTCGGGCGCGCGCCGTACGGCCAAGCAGCGTCGCAGCCTCCGCGACCAGCGGGCGGAGGCCTCCAGCCGCATGGCGCGGCTGGAGGAGGAGAAGCGCGAGCTCGAACGGCGTCTCGAACGTGAGCACGCCGCCAAGCAGGCTCCCGTCAAGGGCGTTCCCGCGCAGCGGGAGCACACCGCCCAGCACACCGCTGAGCACACCGGTCGCCACTCGGTTCCCGAGGACGACCGCCTCGTGGCCCGCGGCTCCGAGGACAGCAGGCGGTAAGGCCGTCAGGCCACGTCACGCGGCTGCTGGCGCGAGGGCAGAAGTTTGCCCTCGCGCCAGAGCGCGAACCCCGTCACCAGCGCCCCCACGCCCTCCCAGAGCCCGACGCCGAAGAACTTCGCCGGCGCGGCCCCGGTCAGCACGAGCGTGGTGAAGACCGCGAAGGTGACCAGCCGGAAGGGCACGGTCCAGCGGAAGAACGGCGTGTAGTCGGCCGCCGCCGCGAACAGGTAGTAGACGCCCATGTTCACCGCCGCCATGGACGAGGCGGCCATGTAGACCAGCGTGTAGTCCCCCGCAGGTCGTACGTCGAGGACCTCGAACCCCAGCATGGCCAGCAGCGTCGTGGGCGAGACGAGCCCGAGCAGACCCAGCGCGAAGGCCAGGAATCCGAACACCGCCATGGTCCAGCCGGAGAAGGAACGCGGGAGACGCACAGGAATCCTTCCGAAGGGGGGTGTAATCTGCGAGGCGATCTCATCATGCACCCGGAGGTCGCATGCCCCCCAAGCGTGGCCGTCCCATCGCGGTGAAGCTCCTCGTCCTGCTGCTCGTCCCCCTGCTGTCCCTGGCCGGGCTGTGGGCGTTCGCGGCGGGCCTGACCGGCGGAGACGGGCTGCGCCTGCTCGCGATCAGCGAGCTGGCCACGAACGTGGCCCTGCCCTCGGAGAGGGCCGCCGCCGAGCTGCAGAAGGAGCGGCTGGCCTCGGTCGAGTTCATGGTCGGCGACCTGCCGCTCAGCAAGGTCACCGAGCAGCGCACCCGCACCGACCAGGCCGTGTCGACCTTCCGCTCCTCCGCCAGGCCCATGCGTGACCTGTCGCCGGAGATGGCGACCCAGCTCAACGTGGTGTTCGGCAAGCTCGACCAGCTCAGCGAGACCCGCCGCGGCGTGGACGCGCGCACGAGGGCGCCGCTCGACGTCATCAACGGCTACAGCACGACCGTGGACGCCTTCTTCCGCATGTACGACGCCATGATCCTGGTGCCCGACACGGCCCTCTACCGCCAGGCGCGGGCCTCGACCATGCTCGGCGAGGCCGCGGAGATGCTCTCGCGCGAGCGGGCGCTCATCGCGGTCGTGCTCTCCGCCGGCCGGGTGGGCGCGCGGGAGCGGGAGGCGTTCACCGGGATGGTCGCGACCCGGCGGCTGCTGCTCAACCAGGCGCTCCCGCAGCTCGACAACAAGCTGCGGGGGTCGTACGAGCGGTTGGTCGCCTCGCCCGTCAACAAGGAGTTCCTGACGGCCGAGAACGCCATCAGGGACCAGGCGACGGCCGCCGGCCTGCCCGCCGCGGCGGCCACGTGGCCGGTCGACGCCCAGAACATGTGGACCGTGGTCGAGCGCGAACAGGTGCGGCTCACCCAGGACATCACCGGCCGGAGCAAGCCGGCCGCCATCGGGCTGCTGGTCAAGGTCGGCGTGGCCGGCGGCGTGGGCCTGATCGCGGTGGTCGCCTCGGTCCTGCTCTCGCTGCGCTTCCGCCGGCGGCTGGTGGAGGAGCTGGCCGGGCTCCGCGACGCGGCCACCGAGCTGGCCGAGGTGCGCCTTCCCGCCCTGGTCGCGCGGCTGCGTACGAACACCTCCAAACCGACGCCCGAGGAGACCGCGCCGCTGAAGGTCGTGACGCACAGCTCCGAGGTGGACGACATCGTCAAGGCGTTCAACCGGGTGCAGTCGACCGCCGTCGAGGCCGCCGTGGACCAGGCCCGGCTCCGGCACGGCGTCAACCAGGTGTTCGTCAACCTGGCCCGGCGCAACCAGTCGCTGCTGCATCGCCAGCTCCTCCAGCTCGACAGCATGGAGCGGGCCGCCGAGGAGCCCGGCATGCTGGCCGACCTGTTCAAGCTCGACCACCTGACGACCCGCATGCGCCGGCACGCCGAGAGCCTGATCATCCTGTCCGACCAGAGCCCCGGCCGCGCCTGGCGCAACCCGGTGCCGATCCACGACGTGCTGCGCGCCGCCGTGGCCGAGATCGAGGAGTACGAGCGGGTCGAGGTGCTCTCGACGCCGCCGGTCGCGCTCGTGGGCTCGGCCGTCACCGACGTGGCCCACCTCCTGGCCGAGCTGATCGAGAACGCCACCCTCTTCTCGCCGCCGCAGACCCGGGTGGACGTACGCACCTCGACCAGCCCGCACGGCCTCCTGGTCGAGATCGAGGACCGCGGGCTCGGCCTGCCCCGCGCCGAGCTGGACGAGCTCAACGACCGGCTGGACCGCACCCCCGAGTTCGACCTGGCGCAGAGCGAGCGGCTCGGGCTGTTCGTGGTCAGCCGGCTGGCGGCCAGGCACGGCATCAAGGCGACCCTGGTGGCCTCCCCTTACGGCGGTCTGACCGCGGTGGTGGCGCTGCCGTCGTCGCTACTGGCCGATCAGCCGGCCCTGGCCGGGCGCTAGATAGGCGATCACGCCGGAGACCCGGGCGGCCGCGGCGGCCACCAGCCGCGCGTGGGCGTGGCCCGCGAGCAGCCGCCCGGCCTCCTCGACGGTGAAGAACCCGTAGCCGTCGAGCTCCTCGGCCTGCAACGTGATCGGCGTGTCCGAACGCACCTCGCCGCAGTCGAACATGAAGTTGACCATCGGGAAGGGCACGTTCGGCGTCCGGTCGAGCCAGGCCACGGTCAGCAGGGGGCCGACCTTGACGGTGAGCCCCACCTCCTCGGCGACCTCCCTCGCGCACGCCTGCGCGGGGTGCTCCCCGGCGTCGATGATGCCGCCGGGGAAGCCCCAGTGCTCGCGGTAGTTGGGATCCACCAGCAGGACCCGGCCGCGCTCGTCCGTGATGTACGCCGCCGCCCCGCAGACCGCCCGGTTGACCGTGCCCCAGAAATCGTCCACCCACGAACTATGGCAGAACCTGGAGCAGCGCCCGGTTCCGCGCCCGCGCCGGCTCGGCGAGCCGCTGGAGCTCCGCGCCGGCGGCGTCCAGCACGACCAGCGTGTTGGCCGGCGATCCCGCGACCCGCACCACCAGGCGGCCGTCGGCCAGGTAGGAGGCGCCGATGAGCCGGCCCTTCACCTTCGGCGTCTGCCGCCGGCCCGTCACGAGGTCGAGCACGACCGGCTTGAACGCGGACGGCCAGCTCCCGTCGCCGAGCGCGTCGGGGTTGGACGGGAACTCCACGACGGCGCGGCGGCCGTCCGGCGACAGGCTCTGGACGTGCGTGACCTGCTTGACGCCCTTGGCCCGGACGGCCTTGCCGGTCTTGGCGTCGAGCCGGTAGACGGCGTCGGCCTCGCCGGTGTAGCCGGCGAGGTAGCGGCCGTTCACCGACCAGGCGAGGTGGCAGACACCCTTGGAGCTCCCGAGCTTGCGCGGCGGGGCGCTCGCGTCGGCCTTGACGGACATGACGGCGTCACCGCCGCCTGCGTAGGCGACGCGGGTGGAGTCGGGCGACCACACGGGCGTCAGGCAGGGGGTGCCGCCCTGGATTCCGCTCGCCAGGGTGACGGTCCTGCCGCCCTCACGGACCTGGAGCCGGCCGCCCTGCGTCACCCAGGCGGCCTTCCTGCCGTCGGGCGAGGCGGCGACCTGGGGCAGCGTGCCGGTCCTCGCCAGCGTGCTCCACGCGCCGTCCTGGTAGCGGTCGAGCCGGTCGCCGCCGTACACGGCGGCGCCCGACAGCGGCTGCGGGGCGGCGGCCACGGCCTGCGTGGGGGCCGCCAGGGTGAGACCGAGCACGACGCCGGCCACGATACGAATCTTCATGCCAGGCATCGTGACAGGTCAGCGACTCATAGACGTACGAAGGGCTCGCTGAAGTGGGACGTGGCGAGCACCGCCCGCTCGGCCCGCAGCCGCTCCAGCACCTCGGCGCGGACGCGGGCGGCGGCCTCCAGGTCGTCGTCGTAGCAGTAGGGCACGCCGGGATCGTCGAGCTGGACCGGGTGAAGGACGAGGTCGCCGGTCATCGCGAGGTCGCCGGCCCGGACGATCTGGTGGCCGGGCGTGTGGCCCGCGGTCAGGTGCACGTACACGCCGGGCGCGACCTCGGCGGTGCCCTCGACGACCTGGAGCTGCGCCTTGACGGGAGCGATCAGCCGGTCGAGCGCGCCGTCCTCGGCGGCGTCGAGCTCGGCGCGCTGGAGCACGTAGCGGGCGTTCTCGAAGGCCGGGCGGCCGTCGTCGGTCACCCCGCCGCTCGCGTGGTCGCTGTGCAGGTGGGTGAGGACGACGGTCTCGACGTCGGCGGGCGCGACGCCGGCCGCGGCCAGCTCGCCGAGCAGCGTCCCGGGGACCGGCGCCCAGCTCGCCGCCGGCGAACCGGTGCCGCCGATGCCGGTGTCGACCAGCGTGAGGCGGCCCGTCGCGGAACGCAGCAGGTAGCAGTGGAAGTGCAGGACCCACGGCTCGTCCGGGAGCCCCGAACCGGGGAACATCTCGGGCAGCGGGCGGCGGATCGCCGGCCCCATCGGGCCCACGGCGTCGCAGAGCGGCGTCACCTCGACGCCGGAGACGGTGATCGGCTGGTGCGGCACGAGCCCCAGACTAGCTAGGCGGCGACCGGCTGGAGCGGGGCGACGTACTCGTTCTCGAGGTCGGCGGCGTAGACGGCGCGGCAGCAGTTGGCGCACCGGTACATGATCGGGCCCTCGTCGAGCTCGTGGTGGCACCGCGGGCAGTGGTTGACGGTCTTCATGATGGTGCTCCCCCAAGGAGTTTTTCTGTCTGCGTCTAGGAAACCCCGGCGAAGTTGCAGGGGCCCTGCATGTCACTTGACACCGTGAAGCCGCTGCGCTGGGGGTTCTGCGCCTCCGAGAATTGTCACGCGCGACGCCGCGGATTCGCGGGGGAAACGCCGACAACCGCCCGGGAATAGTCCGAGAGGGCTAGACGTTTCATGGGTCGGATCGTGTGGTATGTTCCCACTCAAGCGTTGAGCTTCAAGCTCCGCCGATCTTCATCACAGCCTCGCCCCGGCTTCGTCCGGCAGGCCCGGCTTCCTCATCATCCGCCAGGCCACACCTGGGCTTGGCACCTTCCCAAGAGGTTCACCATGTCTGTGCACACCATTCCGCAGCAGCGCGCGGACTCCGCCGACCGGCGGGTGAGCGGCCTCCTCGACGTACGCGACAAGAACGCGTTCATCAGGGCCGGGCACCTTCCCGGAGCGGGGGACGTCCGCGTGCCCCCCGAGAAGATCAAGCAGTTCGGCCTGCGTGCCGGCGACCACGTCGTGGCGTCGTACACCGGCGGCAGGCTCGTGAGCGTCGAGTCGGTCAACGGCTCGCCGCACTGGCGGGAGCGGCCGGCGTTCGCCGAGCTCGTGCCCGTCCATCCGACCGAGCGGCTGCGCGTCGAGACCGAGTCGCTCAGCACCCGCGTCATCGACCTGTTCGCGCCCATCGGCAAAGGTCAGCGCGGCCTGATCGTGGCCCCGCCCAAGGCCGGCAAGACGATGGTCCTGCAGGCGCTGGCCGCCGGGATCGCCCGCAACCACCCCGAGGCCCACCTGCTGGTGGTGCTGGTGGGCGAGCGGCCCGAGGAGGTCACCGAGATGCGCGCCGGCATCCCCGGCGAGGTCTTCGCCTCCACCTTCGACCACCCCGACCGCGACCACACGGCCATCGCCGAGCTGGCCGTCGAACGCGCCAAGCGGCTCGTCGAGGACGGCCAGGACGTCGTGGTGCTGCTCGACTCCCTGACCCGGCTCGGCCGGGCCTACAACAACCTGGCGCCCGGCGGCGGCAAGGTGCTCACCGGCGGCCTCGACGCCGGCGCACTCTACCCGCCCAAGCGCTTCTTCGGCGCCGCCCGCAACGTCGAGGGCGGCGGCTCACTCACCATCCTCGCCACCGCGCTCGTCGACACCGGCTCCCGCATGGACAACAGCCTGTACGAGGAGTTCAAGGGCACCGGCAACATGGAGGTGCACCTCACCCGCGAGCTGGCCGAGCAGCGGTTGTTCCCCGCCGTGGACCTCGACGCCTCCGGCACGCGGCGCGAGGAGATCCTGCTGCACCCGCAGGAACGCCAGATCGTCTGGCGGCTGCGCCGCTCTCTGTCCGGCCTGGACCGGCAGCAGGCCGCGCGGATGCTCATCGACAAGCTGCGCGGCACCTCCTCCAACGCCGCCTTCCTGCTGGAGACGGCCGCCGCCGCCTGAGCGAATCGCTATGTATTCGAGACCGGGCGGGGGCGAATCACGTACAACTGCGGTGGGAGGTCAGCATGGCTACTCGTACCGAGTTGATGAACGCGCTGCGCCGCGCGCAGGAGTTGTCGGACCAGCACTGGCATTCCCTGGACCGGCCGCTGCTGCAGCTGTCGAGCGGCCGCACGTGGACGGGCCCGACCGCTGACAGGTTCGCCGGAGACCTGGCGCACCAGCGCGCGGAGCTGTGGCGGGGGCTGCGCGGAGTCATCGACCACCTCCACGAGACGATCTCCCACCAGACCGTGATGGGGCCCAGGGACGAATGACTTTTTCCTCCATCCACGCCGGCGAAATGCACCAGCTCGGATCCGGCGTGCAGAATGCGGGAAAAAGCCTGACCGAATGCGCGGCGCAGCTCCGGGCGATCCTGAACGAGGTCGAGCTCACCCACCCCGGCGTGGCCGCGATCGGCCGGATCGGGCAGTGGCTGACCGACCAGGCCCCCGACCTCTACCGGCGGCGCGACCTCGCGTACGAGGCCGAAAAGGTCGACGTGGACGTCTTCGGCAACCCGCTGCCCGGCGCGGCCGTCCCGGCCGGGATGACGCGGATCGACGAGGCCAGAATCATCCCGGCCGCGTTGCGCGCGGAGGCGGCCCGAGCGGCCCCACTGTTCACGGCCGCCGCCCGCGGGGACGCCGGCGCGCTGAAGCAGCTCGCCGCCTTCAAGGAACGACTGTCCGACCCGCAGTTCGCCACCGCCCTCCTGGAACAACTCGGCCCCCGAGGTCTGCTCACGATCCCCGCCGCCATGGGCACGCGAGTGCGCAAGGCCCTCGATGCCGACGACGACTCGGCCGCGGCCGTCCGACGTCAGAACCACGACGTCCTGTCCATGCTGAGCAAGGCCCTGGCCACGGCCACCGACCCGGCCGCGAACGCCCGTCTCGGCCGCAAGTTCCTGGAGGAGCTGAAGCAGCAGGGCCGCACGGAGATCCCGGCCCCGGACATGGGCGGCCTGACGAACCCCGGCTACTGGTCGCTCGGCCAGATCCTCGCGGCTGCGCCGAAGCAGGCGTACAGCGAGTGGTTCATGAAGACCATCGGCCAGGACATGATCCGCTGGGACCGCGACTACCTGAAGCAGCACCGCACCCGCTTCCTGCCGAAGGACACCGACGTCTACAACCTGCCCGCCCCCACCGAGACCCGCCCCTTCCAGAGCTCCGACGTCATCGGCGCCGCCGACCCGATCGCCGCGTTGTTGACCGTCGCGGGCACGTCGCGCGAACGCGCCCAGGCCCTGCTCGACGACCGGGATCTGCTGAAGTACCTGATGAGCGACCGGCGTCCGCAGTGGGCGATGGGCGATCACGGGGAGTCGCTGGGCGAGGCCATGGAGGCCGCCATGAAGGGCTCGGACGCCGACTCCAAACGACTGGCGGTCAGGGCCACACAGATCCTCGCCGACGAGGTGAGGCCGCACGTGTCGTTCAACGACGCCGGGGAGGTCGAAATCGGGAACCCCTCCGAACTGGATTGGCTCTCGGGCATCCGCGACAACATGGGCCGCATCCTCGCCGAACACTCCGACGACATCGTGTCCTCCTACTACCAGAATCATCCACGGCTGCCCGACAACGAGCTCGTAGGCAACGTCGAGGGGAGGAACACAGCACGCTTCCACCCGCCCGACCTCGATCTCGTCCTGCTCGATGTGGCTGCCGATGACCAGGGGTACAGGGCCCTGCTCCTCGGACAGGTCGCGGACATGCGCGGGAAGATCGATCAGGCGATGGCGACACGCAACAGGGACTGGCTGAACAACGTGATCGCACTCAACTCGACAGCGCTGGGGCATCTGGTGGAGGCACGCCGAATGGCTCTTGTCGGCCGAGGCAAGGAGGCCGACGCGGCGGACGAGGCGTTGCGGAAACTGGTTCAGGAAGGAGTCGGCCTTGTCCCGATCCCCTTCGCCCAGCAGGTGGGCAAGGTGGGGCTCAAGGCGGCCGGCACCATATACGAGAACTTCGTCAGCAACGGTTACGCGAAAGCCGGGGACTGGCTGGTGCAGCAGAGCGGCCACGCCGGCGGAAACATGACCAAGGCCGTCGGCGACGCGGCGACGAACGACAAGACCGTCCAGCAGTTGATGAAGCAGATGATGGAATCCTCTGCCGTGGCTCACGAATCTTACAGCCATGATGACCTCAAGGGGCCTTTCGTGACCGGCGACCCACCTCGAATCAAACCTCCACTCCACATGACCAGGAACGAATACGAGAGCTTCGTGGACTGGATCGAAGAGAATTCCACGGTGCCGGCCGATTACAAGGAAGTCCAACAGACCACCGCCGTCGGAGCCGGGGAACTCCTTGCCAACCTCAAAGCTGCTGCGGCCCAAAATGAGTAGGCTTGCAAGGTTGCTCTGCGCGACCGCCGCTGTCACGATGATCACCGGATGCACGCCAGACCTGCCCACGACTCCTCCGACCCCCCGCCTCGCTCCCGTACGTGGTTCCGTTGCCGACCGCGCCCCGTACATCTGTTACTTCATCCCGCAGGCCGCGGTGGCCGACATCACCGGCTACACCGGGCCTTACGATGCCGGTGACGACAAACGCGATCCTGACGGCTACAGCTGTGTTGTATCCAACGATGAACAGAGTCTTTTCATCACCCGCTATGACGTGTCAGCTCCTGCAAGGGTCATCGAGAACTTTCTCGAATTCGGGAAACAGAGCAACCTGGTCACACTTCCCGAGGAACTGGGCAAGGGAGGGATAAGCGACTTCGATATCCGGCTGTATCCGTACCGGAGGGCGTCCGTCTGGTTCCGCTGCGGATCCAACAACTCGCTCATCGCCATCACTGTCAAGCGCAATCCCGCCCGAGATCAGGACCACGACCTCATTCAGCTCACGAAGATCGCTCAGCGACGGTTCGCCGAGATGTTCAAATGCCAACCCGGCGGTCCGCCGCAGGGCTAGCGCGACGTGAAAACGCCGGTCGCCCAGATTCGGCCGGATCTCGGTCCTCGCGCGCGCCTGCCAGGTCGGGCTCATCGGGCCTCGCCGCGCAGGATCCGATCGAAGGTGCGTCTGGCTGTCGCGATCAACGTCCACGCTGTCTCGTGGACGGTCCGCTTGTCCCGGTCAGTACGGCGGACGAAGCCCTGCCCGGCGGCGGCGCACAACTCGTACGTGATCGACCGGCATCCACACGTCCACGAGACCACACGGACACGCGCCGCCCGGCGGGCCGGCTCCTGCCAGGTCAGCACCAGATGACCTGGCAGAGGCGACGCGGCATGCGGCCCGTGGAAGTCGCGCATCTCCCTCATCACGCCGTCACCACGTCCTTCCCTCGAAGATCTCCACAAGGTTCTTGAGCGCACCCTCGACGCGGACCAGCACGAGGTCGCGGACGTGATCGCCCGGGGGCAGCCGGTATCCGTACCGCTCAAGCAGGCCCAGGACTTCGGCCGCCAGTGGCTCGAATCGCAGGTCCGTGGTTGTACTTCGCATGACTGGACCTCCAGTGCGGTTGCGTGCTGACTGAAGCCCGCCTCCTCGAACAGGCCCGACTCGTGGGGCAGCGGGTTGCCCTGAGCTTTCTTGCCGACCCGAGTCTAGGAGTCATCCCTACCCTTGTCTACCCCTGCCTATAGGTGCCAGCCGACATAGGGGAAAGTGGGGTGGCATGAGGGGGTTCCTATTGTTCTGGATATGGCTGATGGCTGGCAGTTCGACCACACGATCCCCAAGTCCGTGCAGATCGCGACCGAGATCGAGCGACGTATCCACGTCGGCGAATACCCGCCAAAACATCCCATATATGAAGTTCGACTCGTACAGGAGTTCGGGGTTGCAAGGGAGACGGCGCGAAAAGCGACCGTGATCCTCAGAGAGCGCGGCCTTATCTTCACCGTGCGCGGCATGGGCAGCTTCGTGGCGGAGCCCAGCGAGTGGGCGAAACCAACCGGTTAGGGGTCCCGGCGGGCGAAGCCGGGGTTCAGTGACAGCCAGGAGTTCGGCCACTGATGTCGCCGTTGTGCGGGTGCACGAGAATGGGCCGCATGCTGGCTGACATCGTCGAATACCTCGTATGCCCCGTCTGCCGCGCCGACCTGCGGCTGGACGAGCGTGCCCTGCGGTGCGCGGGCGGGCATGTGTTCGACGTCGCCCGGCAGGGGTACGTCAGCCTGCTCGTCGGCTCCCGCGCGCCCGGGACGGCCGACAGTGCGGAGATGGTCGCCGCCCGTGCCGCCTTCCTCGATGCCGGCCACTACGCGCCGCTGGCGGCGGCCGTGGCCGAGGCCGTCAAGGCGAACGTGCGAGCAGAACGTGAGCCGATTACCGAAACCAATGACGGCAGCCGGTTGAGGGCGTACCGTGGGGCGGTAATGGAGGCCGGTCGCGGCCCGGGGCAGGCAGAAGGCCCCGAGTCCGGCCGGGACAGCGTCGAGGGTCGTCGCGCGGAGGGCAGGTCCGCGCCGGTGATCGTCGACGCGGGCGCGGGCACCGGGCACTAC
This sequence comes from Nonomuraea sp. LP-02, assembly GCF_036289125.1. NCBI lineage: Bacteria > Bacillati > Actinomycetota > Actinomycetes > Streptosporangiales > Streptosporangiaceae > Nonomuraea > Nonomuraea sp. LP-02. The sequence continues at coordinate 6,195,505 of NZ_JAXCLK010000001.1, forward strand.
CTGGCGGCCGCGCTCAATGCCGTGAACGATGGCATCGGGATGGCGTTCGATGTGTCGAAACACGCAGTGCGCCGGGCGGCGCGGGTGCATCCGAGGGCGGGCGCGTTCGTGGCCGACGTCTGGAGGCCGCTGCCCATCAGGGACGGGGTGGCGGACGTGGTGATCGACGTCTTCGCGCCCAGGAACGGCCCGGAGTTCGGGCGGATCCTGCGGCCGGGCGGGGTCGCGGTGGTCGTCACGCCGGCCGCCGAGCATTTGAGCCCGCTGGTGGGCGAGCTGGGGCTGCTCTCCGTCGACGAGGAGAAGGAGCGCCGGGTCGCGCGCGGCATGGAGGGCTTCACCCTGGCGGAGCGGCGCACCGTCGCGTTCGACATGGAGCTGGACGCCGGCGAGATCGCCCAGGTGGTCGGCATGGGCCCGAGCGCGTGGCACACCGATCCGGCCGAACTCGACGCCCGCATCGCGGCACTTTTCTCCCCTGAGAGGGAGAAAGTGGTGACTCGCGCGGCGTTTCACCTGTCTATCTTCGAGCCCGCACCGCGTTCAAGACCTGCTCCTTGACTGACGTGTGCGACTGGTGTTACTGATGGGGCATTTAGTCCGAAATTCCCCCACATTCCCCAAGTATTTCTCCCAGACAGACGTAATACTGGACGGCATCCCGGGCCCGCTGGCACGGGACATCAACGGGAGGGGGCGCTCCGCATGAAGGCGGAGGAACGCTGGCAGGCCAGGTTCCGGGCCTCGCGCATGACGCTGCCGTCCTGGGCTCGCCAGGCCCCGCACCGCTCCATCTACCGCTCCAACGCCACCGGCAAGTGGGAGGTCTACGCCTGGGACCGCGTCACCGGCGCCCTCCGCCAGGTCACCGACCGGCCCAAGGGCACGGCGTACGCGGCGCTCGACCCCACCGGCCAGTGGATCTACTGGTTCGCCGACACCGAGGGCGACGAGTTCGGCGTGTGGTGGCGTCAGCCGTTCACCGGCGGCCCCGACCAGGAGGTCGCCCCCGGCCTGCCGCCCGGCCAGCCCGGCGGCATCGCGCTGTCCATGACCGGCGTGGCCGCGATCAGCTGGGCCGCCGAGGGCACCTTCCGCATCCACCTGGGCCGCCCCGGCGAGCCGTTCCGCCAGCTGTACGAGCACACCGAGGCCGCCTGGGTGGCCGCCATGTCGCTCGACGGCTCCCTCATCGCGATCAACCACGGCGAGTACGGCGACTTCCGCCACCCGGCGCTGCGCGTCGTCCGCCCCGACGGCAGCGTCGTCGGCGAGCTGCACGACGGCCCCGGCAAGGGCGTGACCGGCCTCGGCTTCGCCCCCGTCCCCGGCGACCGCCGGCTGCTCGCCCTGCACGAGCGCCGCCACCGCAACGAGCCGCTGGTCTGGGACCCGGTGACCGGCGAGCAGCGCGAGATCTGGCTGAAGGACTCCGGCGACCTCGACGCCGACTGGTACGACGACGGCCGCGCCCTGCTCATCCTCCGCGACGACCGGGCCCGCAGCCACCTGCACCGCTACGACCTCGGCGGCGGCACCCTGACCTCGATCGAGACCCCGCACGGCGTCATCGACGAGGCCGCGCCCCGGCCCGGCGGCCAGGTCGAGTACTCCTGGTCCAGCGGGTCCAGGCCGCCCGTCATCCGCTCCACCAACGGCCAGGTCGTGGTCAATTCCGGCGGTCCTGCCGCGCCGCACAGCGTGCCGGTCGAGGACCTCGACGTCGAGGGCGAGGGCGGGCGCATCCACGCGCTGATCTCCAAGCCGGAGCACGGCCTCTCCCCCTATCCCACCGTCTTCCTGCTGCACAGCGGTCCGACCATGCACGACCGCGACTCCTTCTCCCCCACGGTCGCGGCCTGGGTGGACGCGGGCTTCGCGGTGGTACGGGTCAACTACCGCGGCTCGACCGGCTACGGCACGGCCTGGCGCGACGCGCTCCACGGCGACGTCGGCCACATCGAGCTGGCCGACGTGGCGGCGGTGCGGCAGCGCGTCGTCGAACGCGGCATCGCCGACCCCGCCCGGCTGGTGCTGGCCGGCTCGGCGTGGGGCGGCTACCTCACGCTGCTCGGCCTCGGCACCCAGCCCGACCTGTGGGCGGCCGGCATCGCGGCGGCGCCGATCGCGTGCCACCAGACGTCGTACGAGGACGAGGTCGAGAGCCTGCGCGCCTACCACCGGGCGCTGTTCGGCGGCTCCCCCGACGAGCAGCCCGAACGGTACGCCGCCAGCTCCCCCATCACGTACGTGGACCGCGTGAGCGCCCCGCTGCTGATCCTCGCGGGCGAGAACGACACGCGCTGCCCGTTCCGCCAGATCGAGAAGTACGTGGCCAAGCTCGCCGAGCACGGGCGCGAGCACGAGCTCTACACCTATGACGCCATTCACGGCTCTCTGGTGGTCTCCGAGCAGATCGCGCAGATCGCGCTGCAGCTCGACTTCGCCAGGAAACATGTGAAAACACGCTGACATGTGACATGTCGTAAAGAGTTGGCGGCTCCGGTGACTTGATCGTCGGCGGTCCGCACTGTCAGGCTCGCGCGGAGCGCCGTCACGACCGGGTCACCGGGACGTACGGGCCCCGCTCGCCCGGCCACGCCCTCCCCGGCCCGCCGCCGTTCGGTCCTGCCCCGACCGGCGTGCCCGCCGGCGCGGAGGGCGGGCCCGGCGCCGGGCACCCAAAAGCCGGGCACCCAAAAGCCGGGCGCTCAAAAGCCGGGCACCCAAAAGCCGGGCGCCCAAAAGCGTCAGCGGGCGCGCAGGACGACGATGGCGAGGTCGTCCGCGCTCGGCTCGGTGGCGAACTCGGCCACCCCGCGCCGGATGCGCTCGGCCACGGCCCGCGCCGACAGCCCCGCGCACTCGGCCAGCATCCTGGCCAGACCGCCGTTGTCGTCGAGCAGCCGCCCGCCGTTGCGCCGCTCGGTGACGCCGTCGGTGACGGCGAGCAGCACGTCGCCGTGGTCGAGGTGGACGGTGTCGGCCTCGAAGAAGACCTCGTGGAAGACGCCGAGCAGCGACTGCGGCGTGGTCACCGCCTCGACCTTGCCGTTGGGGCGCAGCCGCAGCGCCTCGGGGTGCCCCGCCGAGACCAGCCGCACCTCCAGCCCGCTCGCCACCGGCGTGATGTCGCCGTGCAGCAGCGTCAGGAAGCGCGCCCGCTCCCCTTCCTCCAGGATCGCCTGGTTGAGCCGCCCGAGCACGGCGGCGATGCCGTAGCCCTCGCGGGCCAGCAGCCGCAGCGTGTGCCGGGCCAGGCCGGTCACGGCGGCCGCCTCCGGCCCGGTGCCGCAGACGTCGCCGATGGCGAAGCGCCAGGAGTCGTCGCCCGCCTTGAACAGGTCGTAGAAGTCGCCGCCGACCTCGTTGACCTCGCCGGCGGGCTCGTAGATGACGCCGTAGTCGAGCCCCGGCACCTCGGGCTCGTTGGGCGGCAGCAGGCTGCGCTGGAGCGCCCGGTTGGCGGCGGCCTGCTGGGCGTACAGGCGGGCGTTGTCCATCGCGAGCGCGGCGCGCCTGCCGATGTCGTCGGCGAACTGGATGACCTCGTCGGGGAAGCGGTCGGGCCGGCCGAGGCACATCAGGCCGAGGCCGCGCCCGCGCGCCGTGAGCGGCACCGCCAGCACCTGGGTGTCGGGCAGGTGGATGAGCGAGGTGATCCGGTCGTCGGCCGCGCTGACGTCCATGCCGTCGAGCTGCTCGCGCAGCCCGTCGATCCTGGCCTCGTCGGCGTGCCACAGGTAGACCAGCCGCAACGGCCCGGAGTCGCCGTCGGAGGTGTAGACCGCGCACCAGCTCGACAGGCGCGGCACCACGATCTGGGCGATGATGGCGGGCACCATGTCGGGGTCGAGGGTGCCGGCGAGCAGGTCGCTCGCGTCGGCCAGGAACCCCAGCCAGTGCGGCCCGCGGGTGCTCTCCTCCACCCGCTCGGCGGTCACGCGGTCCACGGAGCCCGGTAGCGTGAGTCTTGCCCAATGGACACGGGAATCGCCCCTGAAGGTGACTCCCCACTCCTCCACGTTGGCGGAAGGAGCCTTCGGATCACCCTGGGAAACCATGCGCTGCCGCAACTCGACCCGCACCGCATCCCCAAAATGCTGCCAGATCACTTCAAAGGGCTCGTCAGCGACTTGCTCCGCCAAATCTCCCGCGACCTGCTCAGCGGCGTGAAGCACGCCACCGGCGGCCCACGCGGTCATCACCTCGCGCGTGAACCTCATCGCAGCCGTCACAGCGGTCTCGCCGGGCGCGAACGTCGCAGCCAGCACCGCATGGGGAGAACCAGTCATCCCAACGTGCCTACCACACATCGCATTGGCTTGGGGTAAATCCAAGGGCAGGACTACGAGCTACTCAACGTGACAGACTTGAATCACTCGCCAGGCCCAATGCGAGTGAAGGAGGCCCCATGACCACGGCCAAGGCCGAGCCGACACCGGAGGAGAGGACTTACACCGAGTCCGATCTCGTGCCCATTCTGGAGACTCTCTTCTCGTGGCGTGACGGCGATTTCCGGCGGCGGGTCCCCCACGCACCCCCGGGCATCCTGAGCGAGGTGCGGCTGCTGCTCAACGAGGTGGCCGACCGTCGCGAGCATCTCGCGAACGAGCTGGTCCGCGTACGTAAAGAAGTGGTCAAGGAAGGCCGCTTCAGCGAGCGGCTGACGCCCGGCCCCGGCGTGGGCGCCTGGGCCGAGAGCGTCGAGTCGGTCAACATGCTGATCGACGCCCTGGTCAGCCCGGTCAGCGGCGCCGCGGACGTCATCGACGCGGTGGCCAAGGGCGACCTGTCGCGGCGCATCGACCTCGACCGCTCGGCCCGCGGCGAGGTGCGCCGCCTGGGCAAGGCCATCAACGGCATGGTCGACCAGCTCGCGCTGTTCAACTCCGAGGTGACGAGGGTCGCCCGCGAGGCCGGCACCGAGGGGCGGCTGGGCGGCAGCGCCAACCTGCGCGGCATGTCGGGAAGCTGGCGCGACCTCACCGAGGCCGTCAACACGATGTCCTCGCGCGTCGCGGCCCAGGTCCGCGACATCGCCGTGGTCACCACCGCGGTCGCCAAGGGCGACCTGAGCCGCAAGGTGACGGTCGACGCCGTGGGCGAGATGTTCGAGCTGAAGAACACCGTCAACACCATGGTCGACCAGCTCTCCGGCTTCGCCGAGGAGGTCACCAGGGTCGCCCGCGAGGTCGGCACCGAGGGCCAGCTCGGCGGCCAGGCGCAGGTCACCGGCGTGTCGGGCGTCTGGAAGGACCTCACCGACAACGTCAACTTCATGGCCAACAACCTCACCTCGCAGGTGCGCAGCATCGCGACCGTGGCGACGGCCGTGGCCCAGGGCAACCTGTCGAAGAAGATCACCGTCGACGCGCAGGGCGAGATCCTCCAGCTCAAGGACACCCTCAACACGATGGTGGACCAGCTCTCGTCGTTCGCCGACGAGGTGACGCGCGTCGCCCGCGAGGTCGGCACCGAGGGCAAGCTCGGCGGGCGCGCCGAGGTCAAGGGCGTGTCGGGCGTCTGGAAGGACCTCACCGACAACGTCAACTCGATGGCCAACAACCTGACCTACCAGGTGCGCAACATCGCGCAGGTCACCACCGCGGTCGCCAACGGCGACCTCACCCGCAAGATCGACGTGGACGCCCAGGGCGAGATCCTGGAGCTCAAGTCCACCATGAACACGATGGTCGACCAGCTCTCCTCCTTCGCCTCCGAGGTCACCCGCGTGGCCCGCGAGGTCGGCACGGAAGGCCAGCTGGGCGGCCAGGCCCAGGTGCGCGGCGTGTCCGGCGTCTGGAAGGACCTGACGGACAACGTCAACTCGATGGCCAACAACCTCACCTCGCAGGTACGCCAGATCGCCGCGGTCTCGTCCGCGGTGGCGCAGGGCAACCTGTCGAAGAAGATCACCGTCGATGCCCAGGGCGAGATGCTCCAGCTCAAGGACACCCTCAACACGATGGTGGACCAGCTCTCGTCGTTCGCCTCCGAGGTCACCCGCGTGGCCCGCGAGGTCGGCACCGAGGGCCAGCTGGGCGGCCAGGCCCGGGTGCAGGGCGTGTCGGGCGTCTGGAAGGACCTCACCGACAACGTCAACTTCATGGCCAACAACCTGACCTACCAGGTGCGCAACATCGCCGAGGTGACCACCGCGGTCGCCAACGGCGACCTCACCCGCAAGATCGACGTGGACGCCCAGGGCGAGATCCTGGCGCTGAAGACCACCATCAACCGCATGGTCGACCAGCTCTCCTCCTTCGCCTCCGAGGTCACCCGCGTGGCCCGCGAGGTGGGCTCGGAAGGCCAGCTCGGCGGCCAGGCCCGGGTCGAGGGCGTCGAGGGCACCTGGAAGCGGCTCACCGAGAGCGTCAACGAGCTGGCCGGCAACCTCACCACCCAGGTGCGCGCCATCGCCACCGTCACCAGCGCCGTCGCGCGCGGCGACCTCACCCGGTCGATCGCCGTCGAGGCGCAGGGCGAGCTGGCGGAGCTGAAGGACAACATCAACTCGATGGTGGCCAACCTCCGCGAGACCACCCAGGCCAACCAGGAGCAGGACTGGCTCAAGTCCAACCTGGCCCGCATCTCCCGGCTCATGCAGGGCCACCGCGACCTGTTCGAGGTGGCCAAGCTGACCATGAGCGAGCTGACGCCGCTCGTATCGGCCCGCTACGGCGCCTTCTACGGCATCGACCCCGAGGGCGACCACGAGCTGGTGCTCATCGGCGGCTACGGCGTGCGCCCCGACAAGGCGCCGCGGCAGCGGTTCGCGATCGGCGAGGGCATCGTCGGGCAGGCCGCGGCCGAGGGCCGGCACATCGTGCTCGACGACGTGCCGCCGCAGTTCATCACGATCGACAGCGGCCTCAGCCAGTCCACGCCCGCGCAGATCGTGGTGCTGCCGATCCTGTTCGAGAACCGCGTGCTCGGCGTGCTGGAGCTGGCCTCGTTCACGCCGTTCGGCGAGGTGCACCTCGACTTCCTGCACCAGCTCGTCGAGACCATCGGCGTCACCATGAACACCATCATCGCCAACTCCCGCACCGAGGACCTGCTGACCGAGTCGCAGCGGCTCACCCGCGAGCTCCAGGAACGCTCCGACGAGCTGCAGCGCCAGCAGGAGGAGCTGCGCAGGTCCAACGCCGAGCTGGAGGACAAGGCGGCGCTGCTGGCCAAGCAGAACCGCGCCATCGAGATCCAGAACTTCCAGATCGAGCAGGCCCGCCGCACCCTGGAGGAGCGCGCCGAGCAGCTCGCGGTCTCCTCGCGCTACAAGTCCGAGTTCCTCGCGAACATGTCGCACGAGCTGCGCACGCCGCTCAACAGCCTGCTCGTGCTGGCCAAGCTGCTGACCGAGAACGCCGAGGGCAACCTCACCTCGCAGCAGGTCGAGTTCGCCCGGACCATCCACAGCGCCGGCTCGGCGCTGCTCCAGCTCATCAACGACATGCTGGACCTGTCCAAGGTCGAGGCGGGCCGGATGGACATCCACCCCATCCAGGTGGCGCTGCCGAAGATGGTCGACCTGCTGGAGGCGGCGTTCGCGCCGCTGGCGCAGGACAAGGGGCTCGCGTTCACCGTCGACATCGAGCCGGACGTGCCGGGCGAGCTGCGCGCCGACGAGCAGCGGCTGCAGCAGGTGCTGCGCAACCTGCTGTCCAACGCGGTGAAGTTCACCCCGCGCGGCGAGGTCAAGCTGCGCGTGTCGATGGCACCTCCCGGCGTCGACTTCGACGACGACACCCTGCACGACGCCCGCGACCTGCTGGCGTTCCAGGTGATCGACACCGGCATCGGCATCGCGCCCGACAAGCGCGACGTCATCTTCGAGGCGTTCCGCCAGGCCGACGGCACCACCAGCCGCAAGTACGGCGGCACCGGCCTCGGCCTCGCGATCTGCCGCGACATCGCCCGGCTGCTGGGCGGCGAGATCCACGTGGACAGCGAGCTGGGCCAGGGCAGCACGTTCACGCTCTACCTGCCCGCCTCCTACACCGGGCCGCTCGCCGCCACCGACGGCGGCGTGGCGCGGCGGCAGCTCATGAGCCCGCCCTCCGACGAGCCGGCCGCGCACGTCGTGCCCGAGCCGCCGCTGCCGCTCGACCTGCCCATGCCGGAGCTGGTCGAGCCGCCGGTCGAGACCCCGTCGCAGTGGCAGGGCGACGACCCGCTCAACGGCGCCAAGATCCTCATCGTGGACGACGACATCCGCAACGTGTTCGCGCTGACCAGCGTCCTGGAGCGGCACGGCTCGACGGTCGTCTACGCTGAGAACGGCCGTGAGGGGATCGAGCAGCTCGAACGGAACGAGGACGTCGCGCTCGTGCTGATGGACATCATGATGCCGGAGATGGACGGCTGGGCCACCACCTCGGCCATCCGGCGCATGCCGCAGTTCGCCGACCTGCCGATCATCGCGCTCACGGCGAAGGTCATGCGCGGCGACCGTGAGAAGAGCATCGCCTCGGGCGCCTCCGACTACGTGCCCAAGCCGGTCGACGTCGACCGGCTGCTCGAACGCCTGCGGGGCTGGCTCAGCCGCGGCAAGGGCGCCGCATCCGACTCAGCCGCATCCGATTCATCAGGCGAAGGGGCGTGATCGTGCCGGATCGTGCCAAGATCCTGCTGGTCGACGACCGCGAGGAGAATCTCATCGCGCTCGAGGCCATCCTCAGCTCGCTCGACCTGGTGCCGGTGCGCGCCAGGTCGGGCGAGGAGGCGCTCAAGGCGCTGCTCAACACCGAGTTCGCGCTCATCCTGCTCGACGTGCGGATGCCGGGCATGGACGGGTTCGAGACGGCCGCGCACATCAAGCGGCGCGAGCGGACCAGGAACATCCCGATCATCTTCCTGACCGTGGTGGACAGCGCCCCCGACTACGCCTTCCGCAGCTACGCGGCGGGCGCGGTGGACTATCTCACCAAACCGTTCGACCCGTGGGTGCTGCGGGCCAAGGTGTCGGTGTTCGCCGAGCTCTACAACATGAACAAGCGGGTGGCCGAGCAGGCGTCCCTGCTGCGCGAGCGGCTCAGCGGCGAGCTGCCGTCCGGGGCCGGCGACCACGCGTCGGTGCTGCCCGAGCTGTCGCGGCGGCTGACGGCGGTCGAGGACGAGCTGGCCCGGATGCGGGAGCTCGTCCGCAAGTCGCAGGACCAGGCGCTCGCCGCCCCGCTGTCCGACCTCACGGATCGCGTCGGGCACCTGCGCGCCGGGTTCGACGCCCTGTCGAGCGGCTAGCTCCGGGCGCGCTCCAGCGCGTCCCAGAACCCCCTGCGCAGGGCGTGGCGTACCTCGTCGTGGAGCAGGAAGTCGATCGGCAGCGACGACCCCTGCAGCAGCCGCGCCTCCAGGTCGGACGGCATCCGGGGCTTGCGGGCGAGCACCGCCTCCAGCCACAGCGCGGGCGCGTCCCTGGCGACGGACTCGCCGAAGTCGTGCCCTTCGCGGTGGGCGGCCTTGACCGCGTCGGACAGCGTGGTGGCGCCGGCCGTGGCCGCCGCCGGGACTACCGGCGCGGCGTGCGGCCCCGAGTACGAGCCGAGCTGCGACGGCTGGTAGCCCCCGCTCCCGGACTGCGCGGCGAACTGCCCCGTGCTGGGCGACGGCGAGGGTGCCTGCGCCGGCGGCGGCGCGGACGGCTGGACCGGGATGGGCCCGGTGGCCGGCGCCGGGGACGGCGGCTGCTCGATCTGGTAGTTGGTGTAGGTCGGCAGGACCGGCGGCGTGGACGAGGACGACTGCCCGCGCCCGGAGTGCGAACCGTTCGCGGAGTGCTGCCCGGTCGAGCTCGACGACCCGGCCGCGTGGCTCCCGGACGGCTGCGGCGCGGCCAGCGGTACCGAAGCAGGCAGGGACGAGGGGGGCGACGACGGGGGCGGCTGCGCGGGCGGCAGCGCGTGGGTGCCCTGGCCGTTGGTCAGCGGCTGGGCCTGGTGATGGTGGTGCCCGTTGGACGACTCGCTGACGCCGGAGACCATCGCGACGTAGGGCCGCAGGTGCGCCGCCCCCAGCTCGACCAGGTCGTCGCACTCCTGTTGCAGCGAGCGGGACACGGCCCACCCGCCCTCGGCGGCGACGTGGATGACCGTGACCCGGATGCCGAGGTCCTGCGCGTCGCAGACGACCTGCGCGAGGTCCTCGTCGCCGCTGACGACCACGGCGTCACAGATGGCGTTGTTGCGGGCCAGCGTCATGAGGTCGCGGTGGACCTGGGCGTCGACGCCCTCGCGCCGGCCGGGCCTGATGCGCGACAGCCTGAGCTTGAGCCCGGGTATGTCGGCCAGCGCGTCGTGCTCCGGCGTGCGCCGGCCCTCGACCGTGGCTTCGTACCAGTAGCAGCGCAGCAGCGGCAGGCCGGTGCGCTCGCGCGACAGGCCGGTCATGAGTTGGAGCAGCCCCGGGTAGTCCCAGGCGACCGCTTCGCGATGGCGTGTGCCGTGCACGGCCATCGCTCCGTCTGCCAGCAGATAGCCGGCGTCCACGAACAGCGCGCAGCGATCCACTGACACCGCCCCTTTCCTGGTGGTCCGACCTTGCTGGCTCTGCACCGTCAGAGACCGGACTCGGCGGCCCTCTCTCAGGGTAATGAAAGCAGGTGATCGTCCGAGGGTTAATCCCGACGATTCGCCCCCCGGCCGTGGATGCGCTGGACCGCCTAGGCGAACCGTACCAGTTTGTCCCTTTCGCGGTCACGAGCGTGCCCGTACGCTCAGCGCCGCCACCCCGAACATGACCACGTCCTTGTCGGTGGCGATCGTCAGCCCGGGATCGGCCCCCAGCTCCGCGCCGACCGTGTCGACGTCGACGCCGAACGTCATCTCCGCCACCCCGCCGGAGGAGCCGTCGAAGACGTTGGCCCGGTCGCGGTCGCCGCCCGCCGGGGTCAGGGCGCCGCTGCCGAGGGAGACGCGGTCGCCGGCGAGGCCGGCGTCGCCCTCCCAGGTGACCAGCTCGGCCCGCGCGGGAGCGGCGGCGGGGGTGAGGCCGCCGATCGGCAGGCGTATCCGCCGCCGCGGCCCGCCGACGACGGTCGCGCCGTCGAGCACCACGGCCTGGCTGTACGGCTCGCGCGGATCGGTGACGACCAGCACCAGGCTCCACCCGGCGTGCCCCGCCGTCCCCTCCATGACGGGCGCGTCGGCCGCCCACCACAGGCCGCTCCTGCGCGCTCCGGCCGCCAGCATGCTGACGTCGGCGAACGCCTGGTAGACCGGCCCGTTGGGCAGCTCGCGGACGGCCGCGTCCGAGGGATGGACGGTGACGTACGACCGCCGCCCCGGCGGCCGCACCCTGATCGGCCCGGCGCGGTCGCCGCTCGCCGACCAGTAGAGCCCGGCCCACACCACCCGCCCGCCCTTCGGCAGGACGAACCGGGCGGCGCTGGAGTAGCGGGTCGCCGGATCGTCGTCGCGGTCGAGCGGCTCCATCGGCCACAGGTCGTTGTCCCGCTGGTCGCCCTGCCGCCATCGGGCCTCCGGGCAGCCCGCGCGCTCCTCGGGGCAGGTCAGCAGGGAGTTGCCGACCGCGCGTACGGTGACCTTGCCCTCGGTGGCGAACCTGGCGGGCGCGCCGCTCGCGCGCACCCCGTCCTCGGCCTGCGCCCGCACCCGCTGCGCCCCGGCCTCGACCCGCAGCGCGGGCCCGGCGCCCTCGGGCGCGTCCTCGTCGACCCGTACCCGCAGGAACACCGCCGTGCCCTCGCCGGCGGGCAGCGGCGTCCGCTCGCACCGGGCGCCGCCGCCGGAGGGGCGGCAGGCCCAGCCGTCGGCCGTGCCGGCCGGACCGTGGAGCGCGGCGGCCTGGTGCCGGCGGGCCGTGGGGATGAGCGTGACGCCCTTCGGCAGGTCGACCAGCGCGGCCACCTCGCCGCTGGGCGCGTCGCCGTCGTTGCGCAGCCGGATGCCGACGATGCCGGGCTGGGCGCGGACGAGCGCGCCGAGCGGATCGATGGCGGCCCGCAGCCGGGCCTGGCCTGGTGGGGTGCGCGCGGGCCCAGGGGCTAGGGGCGGCACCGGCGCGGGACGCGCGCCCTGCCACGACGGCGACGGCACCAGCTCGGGACGCCCGCCCGGCCCCAGCGGGGACGGCACCAGCTCGGGACGCCCGGCCGGTGGCGGCCCCATCTCCAGCGAGGCCGCCACGGACCGGCCGGCCGGCTCGTCGGCCGACATCAGGAACAGCGCGGCGGTCATCGCCGCCGCGACCGCCGCGCCACCGCCCAGCGCGGCCCGCCGCCGCCGCACCGCCCGGCGGAGCGCGGAGATGACCCCCAGCAGCCCCGCGGCGCCGCCCGTGCCCTTGGCCAGCGCCGCGGCGTAGCCGCCGAACAGCGGGCCGGCGAACAGCGGCCCCACCATCACCCGCAGCCCGCGGTTGACGTCGGTCAGCTCCAGCAGCACGCCGTTGCACTCCTCGCAGCGGCCGACGTGCTCGTCGATCAGCCGGGAGTCGCGCCGCGCCAGCCCGCCCCGCACGTAGGCGCCCATCTTGCCGAGCACCGGCCGGCACTCGCGCCGCGGCTGCGAGCCGAGATGCACCTGGAGGTACGCCTGCCGCAGCCCCTCACGCGCCCGGTAGGCCAGGGCGGCCACGCCGTTGGCCGACAGGCCGAGCAGGGGCGCGACCGCGGCGGGCCGGCACCGCTCGACCTCCACGTGCCAGAGCACGGCCCGCCACCGCTCGGGCAGCGACAGGTAGGCGCGGGCGACGATCGACCTCTCCAGCCCGACGAGCGCGGGATCGACGAAGGGCACGCCCGGGTCGTAGTCCTCGATCTCGCCGCTGGTGAGCCCGCCGCTCTCGACGCGGGAGCGGTCGTGGACGGTGCGGCGTACAACGGTCAGCAGGTAGGTGCGGAAGCCCCACTCGGGGCCGCGGCCCCGGCCCACGAGGTCGAGGACCTTGGTGAACGCCTCGGCGACGACGTCCTCGGCCTCCGTGCCGCGGACGAACTGGCGGGCCAGCGCCCTGGCCGCGTCCGCGTGGCGCTGGTAGAGCAGGCCGTAGGCGGCGGCGTCGCCCTGTGCGGACGCGCGCAGGAGATCCGCGTCGCTGCGCGGCGGTTCGACACTCATGGTGACCTCGCGATTACGTGGCGTTGCCTCGCGCATACATTCCGCAGTCCACGTCTTGGCTAAACCGCGAGAACGGCTTTGGCCGCGAAGCCGTACCGGCGAGGTCCGGCCTGATCAGGACCCTAAGCTTGGAGGCATGACAGACCGCGACAATCTGCTGGCCGAGATCAAGAAGAAGGCCGTCGTGCACGGCAAGGTCACGCTCTCCTCGGGCATGGAGGCCGACTGGTATCTCGACCTGCGGCGGATCACGCTCGACGGCGTGGCCGCGCCCCTCGTCGGCAAGGTGATGCTCGACCTGACCGACGACCTCGGCTACGACGCCGTGGGCGGCCTCACCCTCGGGGCCGATCCGGTGGCGGCCGCCATGCTGCACGCGGCGGCGGCGCGCGGGCGCGCGCTCGACTCGTTCGTGGTGCGCAAGGCCACCAAGCAGCACGGGCTCCAGCGGCGCATCGAGGGGCCCGACGTGGCCGGGCGGCGGGTGCTGGCCGTGGAGGACACCTCGACCACCGGCGGGTCGGTGCTGACCGCCGTGGAGGCGCTGCGCGAGGCCGGGGCCGAGGTGGTGGCCGTGGCCACGATCGTCGACCGGGGGGCGCGCGAGCGGGTGGCCGGCGAGGGGCTGGACTATCGCACCGCGTACACGCTGGACGACCTGGGGCTCTGACCGGCGCTCAGCCGGAGGCGCGCACCGTGAACGCCTGCCTGGCGCCCGGCTCACCCTGCGGGCGGGGCAGGCCGTTCTCGGTGACGCGGACGGTGCCGCCGTCGCTCACCACGACGTCCAGCTCGTCCTCGAAGTAGTTGACCTCTTCGCCCCTGCTCATCTCGCGGTGCTGGAGCACGTCGCCGCCGGGCACGCGTACGGTGACGGTGGGGCACGTCTCCGCCAGGCACTCGATGCGCACGGTCGGCACCCGCGCGTCCGGCTCGCCCACGGGGGTGGCCGGCGCGGAGACACGCTCGCGCTCGGCCTGCGGCGGCGCGCTGAGCGTGCCGATCAGCGCCCGCGCGCCGATGACCAGGAGTGTCACCAGGGCACCCGCCGCGACAACGGCCAGCGCCATGCGGGCGAGACCCATCGGATCCGACCTGTGGCGTCCCACACAGGGAGCGTAGCGCGTGGTATGCGGCTCTTCCCGAACTCCGCCGGCTCAGAGTCTCAGAAAGGGTCGCCGACGCGGTGGTGCTTGCCGTTGGGGGTGGGCAGCCGCTTGGCCTCGCGGCGCTTCTTGACCACCTCGACGAAGATCGGGATGAGCGAGATCAGGACGATGACGAACACGCCCGGCAGGATGTACTTGTCGATCTGCTTCGGGTCGACCTGGCCGCCGAGGAAGTGACCGAGCAGGAGCAGGCTCTCGACCCAGACGACGCCGCCGATGACGTTCCACACGAAGAAACGCCGGGGGTGCATCTCCAGGACGCCCGCGACGGGATTCATGAACGTACGGACGATCGGCACGAACCTGGCCAGGACGACCGCCTTGGCCGGACCGAACTTCTCGAAGAACTCCTCGGCCCGGAGCACGTGCTCCCTCTTGAACAACCGCGAATCGGGTTTGTCGAACATCCTCCGCCCGAAACGCGCCCCCAGGAAATGCCCGAGCTGGGCCCCGGCGACGGCGCACAGCGGGGTGCCGATCACCAGGAGGGGGAAGGAGAGCGGCTCGATGCCCATGCCCGCCGCAACGGACGCGGAGCTGAAAATCCCCGCGGCCACCAACAACGAGTCTCCGGGCAGGAAGAACCCGAGCAGCAGACCCGTCTCTGCGAAGATGATGGCCAGCACGCCGATCGTGGCGAAAGTGCCGAGAATGGTGAGCCACCACGTCGGGTCGAGGAGATTCAAAAGCCAGTCCACGGGCAGAGCCTACCGTTAGCGGGCATGCGTGACGTGTTCCCCGCACGGGCGTTGTCTCTACCACGCCGGGTAGTGAGCCGGAATACTGGGCCCTGGCGCACAGCCGTTACTTCTCAGGGAGATGAATCATGCCTATTGCGACTCCAGAGGTCTACGCTGAGATGCTCGACCGGGCCAAGGCCGGCGGATTCGCCTACCCGGCGATCAACGTGACCTCATCGCAGACGTTGAACGCCGCCCTGCGCGGGTTCGCCGAGGCGGAGAGCGACGGCATCGTCCAGGTCTCCACGGGCGGCGCGGAGTTCCTGTCCGGCACGACGGTCAAGGACATGGTCACGGGCGCGACCGCCCTGGCCGAGTACGCCCGCGTCGTCGCCGGCAAATACCCGGTCACCGTGGCCCTGCACACCGACCACTGCCCGAAGGACAAGCTCGACGGCTTCATGCGGCCGCTGATCGACATCTCCCTGGAGCGGGTGTCCAAGGGTCTCGACCCGCTCTTCCAGTCGCACATGTGGGACGGCTCCGCCGTACCGCTGGAGGAGAACCTGGAGATCGCCAAGGAGCTCCTCGACAAGTGCGCGCGGGCCCGGATCATCATGGAGATGGAGATCGGGGTCGTCGGCGGCGAGGAGGACGGCGTCGTCGGCGAGATCAACGAGAAGCTCTACACCACCATCGAGGACGCGCTCGCCACCGCCGAGGCGGTCGGCGTGGGCGACCGCGGCCGCTACATGCTGGCCGCGACCTTCGGCAACGTGCACGGCGTCTACAAGCCGGGCCACGTCAAGCTGCGTCCGAGCGTGCTGAAGGAGATCCAGGAGGCGGTCGGCGCCAAGTACGGCAAGGAAAAGCCCTTCGACCTGGTCTTCCACGGCGGCTCCGGCTCGACCCTGGAGGAGATCCAGGAGGCCATCTCCTACGGCGTGGTGAAGATGAACATCGACACCGACACTCAATACGCCTTCACCCGCCCGATCGCCGACCACATGTTCCGCAACTACGACGGCGTGCTCAAGGTGGACGGCGAGGTCGGCAACAAGAAGACCTACGACCCGCGCTCGTACGGCAAGGCCGCGGAGACCGGCATGGCCGCCCGCGTCGTCGAGGCGTGCCAGCACCTCAAGAGCGCTGGGACGAAGATCTCGTAGCCATGCGCCTGGCCCGGCGGGTATGACTTGTCCTATGGATAACCTTCTCGCCGGGCCGCCCCCGACTCATCTGCCGGACCTGCCCGAGGCCAGGGAAGCGCTGGAGTCCGGCGCCAAGGCCTCCGACGTGGCCGCCCGCTTCCCCGCCCACCCGGCGGCGTGGGCCACGCTGGCGGAGGAGTACTTCGCCCAGGGGCACGCGGTCACCTCCTACGCCTTCGCCCGCACCGGCTATCACCGCGGCCTCGACCAGCTCCGCCGCAACGGCTGGAAGGGACACGGGCCCATCCCCTGGGAGCACGAGCCCAACCGCGGCTTCCTCCGCTGCCTGTACGCCCTGTCGAGGGCCGCCCAGGCGATCGGCGAGAAGGACGAGGCCGAACGCTGCCTGCAGTTCCTCAAGGACAGCACGGAAACCGGCTACGAAGCCCTGGCGAAGGGGTAGCAGCGCACGGCCCCCTTGGGACGAAAGGACACGTTCGGGTAGTCTCTCTACGCAAGAGCCCCTGTCGCGCTTGCGCCAGGGGTTTCGTTTTTTGCTCGGGAGACTGAACCATGCCGGCTGCCGTTCTCGTTGGTGCCCAGTGGGGCGATGAGGGCAAGGGCAAGGCCACCGACTTGCTCGGTGGCGACGTCGATTACGTCGTCCGCTATCAGGGGGGCAACAACGCGGGGCACACGGTCGTCATCGGCGACCAGAAGTACGCGCTGCACCTGCTGCCGACGGGCATCCTGTCGCCGGAGGTCGTCCCTGTCATCGGCAACGGCGTGGTGATCGACCCCGGCGTCCTGCTGAGCGAGATCGACGGGCTGGCCGCGCGGGGGATCTCCGCCGAGCGGCTGCTGATCTCGGCGAACGCGCACCTGATCATGCCCCACCACAAGGCCCTGGACAAGGTCACCGAGCGCTACCTCGGCAAGGCCAAGATCGGGACGACCGGGCGCGGCATCGGGCCGGCGTACGGCGACAAGATCGCCCGGATGGGCGTGCGCGTGCAGGACCTGCTCGACCCCGGCATCCTGGCGAAGAAGATCGAGGTCGCGCTGACCGAGAAGAACCAGGTGCTCACCAAGGTCTACAACCGGCGCGGCATCGAGCCGCAGGCGGTGCTGGAGGAGTACCTCGGCTACGCCGAGCGGCTCAAGCCGCACATCGCCGACACCTCGCTGGTGCTGTCGAAGGCGCTGGACGAGGACAAGTTCGTGCTGCTGGAGGGCGGGCAGGGCACGCTGCTCGACATCGACCACGGCACGTACCCGTTCGTGACGTCGTCCTCGCCCACCTCGGGCGGCGCGTGCGCGGGGGCGGGCATCCCGCCGAACCGGCTCACGAAGATCATCGGCATTCTCAAGGCGTACACCACCCGCGTCGGCTCGGGCCCGTTCCCGACGGAGCTGACCGACGAGATGGGCGACTGGCTGCGCACGACCGGCGGCGAGTACGGCGTGACCACGGGCCGCAACCGCCGCTGCGGCTGGTTCGACGCGGTCATCGCCCGCTACGCCACCCGGATCAACGGCGTCACCGACTACTTCCTCACCAAGCTGGACGTGCTGTCCGGCCTGGAGCGCATCCCGGTCTGCGTGGCGTACGAGGTGGACGGCGTCCGCCACGACGAGATCCCGATGACGCAGACCGACTTCCACCACGCCAAGCCGATTTACGAGGAGTTCCCCGGCTGGCAGGAGGACATCACCGGCGCCAAGACCTTCGCCGACCTGCCGCCGAACGCGCAGGCGTACGTGCGGACGCTGGAGGAGATGAGCGGCGCCCCGATCAGCGCCATCGGCGTGGGCCCCGGCCGCGACCAGACCGTGGTGGTCCGCCCCCTGGTCTGACCGCTCAGGCGGTGAGGACGGCGGCCGTCATCGGGGTGTGGAGGGTCCAGCCCAGGGTTTCGTAGAGTGCCTGGCCCTCGGCGGTGGCGACGAGGACGCCGGCGCGCGCTCCGCGGCGGGCGGCGTGGGCCGCGAGCGTGCGCATGACGGCGGTGCCGAGGCCGCGGCGGCGATGGTCCGGCGCGGTCTCCACCCGGTCCACGACGGCGGTCCCGCCCGCGACGGCGAACTGGCCGCGGGCGGCGACCTCCCCGGCCGGGGTGAGCAGGCGGGCGGCCGTGACGCCGGCCCGGGTGGTGACCGCCAGGGCGTAGCCGGCCGGGGGCTCGGGCGCTGCCATGCGGGCCAGGCCGGTCAGGCGGGCGGTCATCATGTACTCGTGGTCCTTGACCAGCCAGGGCCGCGGCAGCAGCGGGGCGATCGTGTCGGCGGGGGCGCAGAGCTTGAGCCAGGTGCCCGGCGTGGTGAGCGTGGCGGTCAGGTGGCGCACGGTCTCCGGCGTGGGGTGGGCGACGATGTGGCGGGCGACGTGGCCGGGGAGTCCGACGTCCACGCGCAGGCCCCACGGTACGCGTACCGGTGCGGGGGTGTTGCGGGAGATGACCCAGCCATCAACCCACGCCCGAACTATTGGGAAATGGGCAGGTTTAAGAACCTTTGCCATAGAGAACAGCCTATTGTCCCTTGAGAAGCATCCGACCGGGCGTAGCAGGATAAAAAGGACACGGCGTGGCACTGCCTCTGGACCCCCCGCTCCGGATAGGGTCCCGGTTGTGCGCGTTGAGATTCATGGTCACCGGGGCGCCCGGGGCCTGTGGCCGGAGAACACCCTGCCGGGTATGAGCCGCACGATGGAGCTCGGCGTTCACGCGCTGGAGCTCGACGTGGCGCTCACCGCCGACCGGCGTCTCGTGCTCACGCACGACCTGACGGTCTCCGCGGTGACGAGCGCCGACCGGCGGCCGCTGCGCGACGGCGATCCGCTCCACCCCTACGTCGGCAAGCCGGTCAACGCCCTCACGCTGGCCCAGCTCCACACGCTCGACGTGGGCGTACGGCTGCCGCGGCACCCCGGCGACCCGTTCGCCCTCACCCAGGTCGCCATGCCGGAGACCAGGATGCCGACGCTCGGCGCGGTGCTCGGGCTGGTCAACGCCTACGACGCCGAGAGCGTACGGCTGCACGTCGAGCTGAAGTCCGACCCGACGAGGCCGGAGCTGACGGCCGATCCCGAGATGTTCACCGAGCTCGTGGTGGACGAGCTCGACCGGCACGGCCGGCTCGGCAACGCCGCCGTGCTCAGCTTCGACTGGCGGATCATCCGGCACGCCGCGCGCCTCGCGCCCGGCGTGCGGCGCTTCGCGCTCATCGAGCCCGACACCCTGCACTGGCACGACGACCTCGGCTCCGACGTGCCCGCCGCCGCCCGCGCGGCCGGGGCCACCACGCTCTCGCCCGAGCACGTGATGGTGGACGAGAAGCTGATGGCGCAGGCCGCCGCCGCCGAGCTCGACGTCGCCGTGTGGACGGTCAACGACGTCGCGCTCGGAGCCAGGATGCTCGACCTCGGCGTGTCGGGCATCGTGACCGACTACCCCGACCGGATGCGCGAGCTGTGGCGCGAGCGCGGGCTGGAGCTACCGCGGCCCGTCGCCCCGCTCAAGCCGGTCGGCGTCTGAGCGTTCAACAAACCTGTTCAGAGCCAGCCGTTGCGGCGGAAGCCGCGGTGCAGGAGCACGCAGGCGGTGATCATCACGGCCAGCACCGCCGGATAGCCCCACACCTGCTCGGTCTCCGGCATGAAGTCGAAGTTCATCCCGTAGATGCCGGCGATCATGGTGGGCACCGCCAGGATGGCCACCCACGAGGAGATCTTGCGCATGTCCTCGTTGGCGAGGGCGTTCGAACGCGCGAGCGCGGCCTGCAATATCGAGCTGCACAGCTCGTTGGAGGACTCCACCTGCTCGCAGACCCTCGACAGGTGGTCGCCGACGTCGCGGAAGTACTCGCGCATCTCCGCCGGGATCACCCGCCGCTGCGGCAGCGCGGACAGCGGCGCCTGCAACGGCGTGACCCCCCGCTTCATCTCCAGCATCTCCCGCTTGAGCTGGTAGATCCGGTTGATGTCGCGGGAGCTGACGTCGGCGAAGACGGTGGCCTCGACCTCTTCGAGTTCGAGCTGCATGAGGTCGGCCACCTGGAGGTACTGGTCGACGACGTGGTCGGCGATGGCGTGCAGCACGCCGGCCGGGCCGCGGTTCATCAGCTTGGGCTTGTCCTCAAGGCGCTCGCGCACGATCGTGAGCGGGCAGTGCTCGCCGTGCCGCACCGTGATCACGAAGTCGGCGCCGAGGAAGACCATGATCTCGCCGGTGGCGATGATCTCGTTGTTGCCGCTCGACTGGTCGTGGTCGAGGTAGGCGATGGTCTTGAGGACCATGAACAACGAGTCGCCGTACCGCTCGACCTTGGGGCGCTGGTGGGCCTTGACGGCGTCCTCGACGGCCAGCGGGTGCAGGCCGAACACCTCCGACAGCCACTCGACCTCGGGGGACTCGGGCTCGTGCAGGCCGACCCAGACGAAGGCGTTGGCGCCGTCGGTGTCCTTGTTGTGCTCGCGTACGAGGTCGAGCGCCTCGGCGATGCCCGTGGCCGGCACCTTCTTGCCCCGCACGTACGCGCCGAACTCGACGACGGACTGCACCGGCGGCACACAGGGAACGGCGGCGGGCTTCACGACCGGGTGAGCGGCCCGCTGCACAGGGTAACGGTTGATTCGACGGAAAAGCGTGGACGAGCGCATGGCAGTCCCTTTCCGCCCGACATGGCGCGCTCCACGCGACGAAAAAGTCACCTCACTGGCGTGGAGGCACGATCAGGCTGCCTGATTGGAGTGGTCGGGGGCATACGGGAAGTACGTGCATGAGTGGCACGTACTGCTGGGATCACCAGGATTCATCCCGGACCACCTCCAATCGCAAGAGACGCCGCAAAGCCGCCTTAACCTACCACAGGCGGTTGAACGTAAACGACGATACCGTTCCGGCGGCACACCGCTCAGGGAGAACCGCACGAAGTTCACCGGCTCTTCCGGCAATCGACGCATCCGAGACCTGCACCGGCTTGCGGTCCCCCGGGCCTGCGACAATGGAGCCCGTGCGCGTTCTAGTCATTGGATCCGGAGGGCGTGAGCACGCCCTGTGTCGTTCGCTGAAGCTCGACCCGCAGGTCACCGAGCTCCACTGTGCCCCCGGCAACGCGGGCATCGAGCAGGTCGCGACCGTCCACGCGGTCGACCCGCTCGATCCCGGGCAGGTGGCCGAGCTGGCCACGCGGCTGCGGGCCGACCTCGTCGTGGTCGGGCCCGAGGCCCCGCTCGTGGCCGGCGTGTCCGACGCGGTGCGCGAGGCGGGCATCGCCTGCTTCGGGCCCTCGCGCGACGCGGCCATGATCGAGGGCTCCAAGGCGTTCGCCAAAGAGATCATGATGGCCGCCGACGTGCCCACCGCGCGGGCCCGCACCTGCTCCACCGAGCAGGAGGCCGCGGCGGCGCTCGACGAGTTCGGCGCCCCCTACGTCGTCAAGGACGACGGGCTCGCGGCCGGCAAGGGCGTCGTGGTCACCGACGACCGCGAGCGGGCGCTGGCGCACGCGCTGGCCTGCGAGCGGGTCGTGATCGAGGAATACCTCGACGGCCCCGAGGTGTCGCTGTTCGCGCTCTGCGACGGCAGCACGGCCGTGCCGCTCCAGCTCGCCCAGGACTTCAAGCGCGCCTACGACGGCGACGAGGGCCCCAACACCGGCGGCATGGGCGCCTACACGCCGCTGCCCTGGGCCCCCGAAGGGCTGACCGACCAGGTCATGCGGGAGATCGTCCACCCCACGATGGCCGAGCTGTCCCGGCGCGGGCTGCCCTACCAGGGGGTGCTCTACGTCGGGCTGGCCCTGACATCGAAGGGGCCGAAGGTCGTCGAGTTCAACGCGCGCTTCGGCGACCCCGAGACCGAGGTCCTGCTCGACCGGCTGGAGACGCCGCTCGGCGGGCTGCTCATGGCCAGCGCCACCGGCGAGCTGGGGCTCGACCCGGTGTTCAAGCCGGGCGCGGCGGTCACCGTGGTGATCGCCGCCGAGGGCTACCCCGAGGCGCCGGTCAAGGGCGACCCGATCACCGGGCTCGCCGACTCCGAGCACGCTTATGTCCTGCACTCCGGCACCACGCGCGAGGGCGACGAGGTCCGCTCCGCCGGCGGCCGCGTGCTGGCCGTCGTCGGCAACGGTCCCGACCAGGAGAGCGCCCGCGCCAACGCCTACGACCTGGTGGCCCGCATCGGGCTGCGCGGCTCCCACCACAGGACGGACATCGCCCGATGAAGCACGTGCACTCCGGCAAGGTACGCGACCTCTACGAGACCGACGACGGCCTGCTGCTGATGGTGGCCTCCGACCGGATCTCCGCCTTCGACTACGTGCTGCAGCCCGACATCCCCGACAAGGGGGCTGTTCTCA
The DNA here is from genome assembly GCF_036289125.1 of Nonomuraea sp. LP-02. NCBI lineage: Bacteria > Bacillati > Actinomycetota > Actinomycetes > Streptosporangiales > Streptosporangiaceae > Nonomuraea > Nonomuraea sp. LP-02. The sequence goes on from NZ_JAXCLK010000001.1 coordinate 6,217,950, forward strand.
CGCAGCTCTCGCTGTGGTGGTTCGACCAGCTCAAGGACATCGTGCCCAACCACGTGGTGGCGCCCGGCGACGAGGCACGCGGCGTGCTGTGCCGGCCGCTGAGGATGGTGCAGGTCGAGTGCGTGGCGCGTGGCTACCTCGCGGGCGGCGGGCTGAGCGAATACCGCGCGACCGGCGCGGTCTCCGGCGTGCCGCTGCCCGAGGGGCTGGAGGACGGTTCGCGGCTGCCCGAGCCGATCTTCACGCCGTCGACGAAGGCGCCGCAGGGCGAGCACGACGAGCCGATCCCGTACGAGCGGGTGGTGGAGGAGATCGGCGCGGAGACCGCCGAGGAACTGCGCAGGATCACGCTGGCCGTCTACACGCGCGGCGCGCAGATCGCGGCCGAGCGCGGCATCATCCTCGCCGACACCAAGATCGAGCTGGGCTGGGACGCCGACGGCGTGCTGACGCTGGGCGACGAGGTGCTGACGCCCGACTCCTCACGGTTCTGGCCGGCCGACGAGTGGCGGCCGGGCCGGTCCCAGCCGTCATTTGACAAGCAATATGTACGTGACTGGCTACTTTCGCCCGAATCCGGATGGGACAAATCCTCCGGAAACCCCCCACCTCGCCTTCCGGATCACGTTGTCGAACGCACGCGGCAGCGATACCTAGAAGCATATGAGCGGCTCACGGGGGCTCCCTTTAGCGGATGATTCGGCTGGGTCATCTGGTGCGAGCGACTACTGTTGGCCCGATCGAACCCTTCCCCCGTTGATTTCAAGGAGCCGCACGAAATGGTCCGTTACCGCGTGCGCGGCGGCAACGCACTGCGTGGAACCGCGTTCATCCAGGGCGCGAAGAACGCCGTGCTACCCATGATCGGTGCGGCCCTGCTCGCCGCCACGGGGCGCACCGTCCTGCGCAACGTGCCGATCATCGAGGACGTCCGGCGCGCGGTCGAGCTGGCCGAGGCCGTGGGCGCCTACGTCGAGCTGCACGAGTCCGAGCGCACGCTGGTCATCGACGCCTCCCGGGTGAGCAGCCCCGTGCTGCCCGCCGAGATCGCCCGGCGCTTCCGCGGCTCGGTGCTGTTCACCCCCGCGCTGCTGCACCGCCTCGGCGAGGCGATCGTCGAGGGGGTCGGCGGCTGCAACCTCGGCAGCCGCAACCTCGACTTCCACTACCTCGGTTACAAGCGCCTCGGCGCGATCGTGGACGAGGAGGAGACCGTCATCCACGTCAAGGCCAGCGGCCTGACCGGCGCGACGCTCTACCTCGACACCCCGTCCCACACCGGCACCGAGAACCTCATCATGGCCGCCTGCCTGGCCAAGGGCACGACCGTGATCGAGAACGCCGCGCTGGAGCCCGAGGTGCTCGACGTCATCGACATGCTCACCAAGATGGGCGCGCGCATCAGCGGCGGCGGCACCGGGTTCATCACCGTCGAGGGCGTGGAGGAGCTGCACGCGGTCGAGCACACCGTGATGCCCGACCGGCTCGACGCGGGCGTGTTCGCGATGGCCGCGGCGATCACCGGGGGCGAGCTCAACCTCGTCGGCACCGGCCTCGACCTCGGCGTCGTGCGCTACAAGCTGGAGCAGATGGGCGTCGAGTTCGCCCGCCAGGGCGCGGTGCTGCACGTGCGCTGCGAGGGCCCGCTGCGTCCGATCAACATCATCACCGACACCTATCCCGGTTTCGCCACCGACCTCCAGTCGCCCATGATGACGGTCGCGGCCCTGGCCGAGGGCACCAGCTACATCCACGAGCGCATCTTCGACGGCCGCTTCGCGCTGGCCGGCGAGCTCAACAAGATGGGCGCAAGCGTCGAGGTGCAGGGCAGCCGCGCGGTGGTGCGCGGGCGCACCCCACTGACCGGCGCCCAGGTGACCGCGCACGACCTGCGCTCCGGGATCGCGCTGGTGCTCGCCGGCCTCGCGGCCGAGGGCGAGACCGTCATCGACTCGGGTTACCTGATCGACCGCGGCCACGCGCATCTCGCCGCGCGAATGCGCGCGCTCGGCGCGGACATTACACGAGAGATTTCCGAACGCTAAAAAACGGCGGAAAAACCTCGTTGAGCTGCTAGGACATACTGTCGGGCGGTCAACCAGAACGGCTTTCCGGAAAAGTCGGGCGTGACATTACGGCCCCCGCGAGCGATCGTTCCAAAAGAGAGCACTGCAACGGACGGCAGGATGGGACGAACATTGGTCGAGAGGGCCGAAGAAACTCCCCGAGTGTCACGCCCGGGCGCCATGACCCCGGACCTCACCATCGGCGTGGTCGGACCCCACGACCTGGTCGAGCGGGTCATGCTGATGGGTCACGCCGCTGCACCGCTGCCGTGTCGCCTTGTCGCCGCCGCTTATCGCGACGAGCAGGAGGCGCCCGACAAGGTGACGCGGCTGGGTCCAGGTGTCGACGCGTGTCTGTTCGCCAGCCCGGTCCCCTATGACCTGGCCCGGCGTTCCGGCGTGTTGACGATGCCCGCGACCTACGTGCAACTGGGCGGAGCGGCATTGGTGGCGGCGCTGGCGAAGGCGGCGCTGGACACTCGGATCGACCCCCAGAGGGTCAGCATCGACGTGATAAGCCGGGCGGACGTCGAGGAGGCGTACACCGACCTCGGCATCCCGGCCACGGACGTGCACAGCCGCGACGAGCCGGGAGCCACCGGCACGATCGCGGCCTACCACGAACGCCTGGCCCGCCAGGGGGTCACCACGGGGGCGCTCACCTGCCTCCCCGCGGTGGCCGAACGCCTCAACGCGGCGGGGGTGCCGGCCATCAGGATCCGGCCCACCTCGGCGGCGGTACGCACCGCGCTGCACACCGCGGCGCTGCTCGGCGCGCACCACCGGCTGGAGGAGTCGCAGCTCACCGTGGTGCTGGTGGAGGTGCCGACGCTGCGCGAGCCCGTGCGCCGCGCCGCGCCCCGCTACTGGCGCGACGAGCTGCGGCTGTCGCTGCACCGGCTGCTGGTCCAGGAGGCGAACCGGATCAACGCCACCGTCTGGCCGATCGACGATCACAGCTATCTGGTCACCGCGACCAGGGGCTCGATCGCGGCGGCCACCGACGGGTTCCGGGTGTTGCCGTTCGCCGCCAGGATCCGCGACGAGCTGGGGCTGGCGGTCGAGGTGGGCGTGGGCATGGGGCGGACGACGCACGACGCGGAGTCGCACGCGCGGGCCGCGCTGGCCCGCACCCAGGCGGGCAAACAGGCACAGGGCTTCGCCGTGGACCGCGAGGGGCGGGCGCTCATCCCGGCCCCGCGGATGCCGCCGGCCGGGGCCACCGCGCTGAAGCCGAAGGGCGTGGAGGTGCTGGCCAGGCTGGCGGCGAAGCTGGAGGGCGGCGACACGGTGGTGGACGCGGAAGGAGCGGGCAAGATGCTGGGGGTCACCCCCCGGACGGCCCGGCGGTTGCTGCGCACGTTGGTTGACGAGGGACTCGCGTGGCCGCTACCGCCCAACCGCACCCCGCAGCCGGGCCGGCCCCGGCAGCTCTACCGGCTGATCGTGGAGAAGCTGGGCCCGAGGTGACCCGCTCCGGCGGGGTCGGTCCTGCACTGGGCAAGGGGTCGTGGTGACCGGCGTTTTGACCAGCGCTGTCACCTTTGCGCACCTGCGCATTGACACTTGCCCAGTTGTTGGTTGACCCGGCCGGATCCGGGTATGTTCTCGGACGCCCCCGATCGACACGATTCGGACGGGGGCGCCAACTTTTTCGGCCACCGGCCGCCAGAAGGCCGCTGCGCGGCGCTGTAGCGGCGCTGCGCAGCGCCGCCGGCTCCGCGCCGGGTTCCGGTCAGCAGCCGCAGGCGATGGCCTCCACCGGTGCCGTGAGCGCGTCGACCGGCCGGCGGGTGACGCCGGAGGCGGTCTCGACCGCGAAGCCCTCCCGCGCCCAATACTCGAAGCCGCCGATCATCTCCTTGACCTGATAGCCGAGACGGGCGAACTCCAGGGCGGCACGGGTCGCGCCGTTGCAGCCCGGCCCCCAGCAGTAAGTGACCACCTGGGCGTCCGGCGGCACGAGCCCCGCGGCCCGCGCGGCGATCTCGCGGGTGGGCAGGTGGACCGCGCCCGGCACGTGCCCCTGGTCCCAGCTCTCCCGGCTGCGGGAGTCCACGACCACGAGGCCGGGCAGGCCGGCGGCGAGGTCGGCCGCGACGTCGGAGACGTCGGTCTCGAACGCCAGGCGGGCGGCGAAGTGGGCGACGGCCTCAGTGTTGGCAGCCGGCATGTTGGCAGCCGGCATGTTGGCAGCCGGCATGTTGATAGCCGGCATGTTGACAGCAGGCATGTTGGCAGCCGGCATGTTGACAGCCGGCATGTTGACAGCAGGCATGTTGACAGCGGGCATGGGACTCCTCCCGGTACGGACTTCCGGACGCCGTGATCCTGGCAGCCGGTACAGGGACCCCGACAGTGGCACGAATGCCCACTATCGCTCATATTTCGCCACCCGTCCCAGAGTCCGATACCCGCGAGCGTTCTGTCACACCCGCCCGGTAAAGTCATGAGCCATGACTGGCAACGCTGCTGACACCCCCCGCCCGCTCATGGTCTGGGGCGCGTTGGCCATCGTCTACGTGGTGTGGGGCTCGACCTACCTCGGCATCAAGTTCGCCATCGAGACCATGCCCCCGATGCTCAGCGGCTCACTCCGGTTCGCCGTCGCCGCCCTCCTGCTCGGCGCCTTCCTGCTGGTCAGGAAGGGCACCGCGCCCTTCCGCATGTCGGGCCGCCAGCTCGGCGGGGCCGCGCTGGTCGGGCTGCTGCTGCTGACCGGCGGCAACGGCATGGTGGCCGTGGCCGAGCAGCACATCTCCACCGGCCTCGCCGCGCTGCTCGTCGCGTCGGTGCCGCTCTGGCTGGTGGTGTTCCGCATCGCGGCCCGTGACCGGCCCGCGCTGCTCACGCTGCTGGGCGTGCTGGTCGGCTTCGGCGGGGTCGCCGCGCTGTCGCTCAGCGGCGGCGGTGAGACGGCGAGCACCACCGGGATCGTGGTGATCCTGGTGGCCTCGCTGTCGTGGTCGATCGGGTCGTTCCTGTCGGCGCGCATCCCGATGCCGCCCAACGTGTGGGCGGCCAGCGCGGTCGAGATGGCGGCGGGCGGCCTCGGCCTGCTGGTGACCGGGCTGTCGTTCGGCGAGCGGCTCGACGTGGCGGCGGTCTCCGGGCGCTCGTGGGCGGGCCTCGTCTACCTGATTCTGGTGGGCTCGCTGGTGGGCTTCACCGCCTACACCTGGCTGCTCGGCAACGCGCCCATCTCGCTGGTGTCCACCTACGCCTACGTCAACCCGGCCGTCGCGGTCGTGCTCGGCGTGCTCGTGGTCAACGAGGTGGCCACGCCGCAGATGATCGCCGGCGGCGCGGTCATCCTGGTGGGCGTCGCCCTGGTGGTCTCCACCGAGCGACGCGCCAAGGTCAGGACAGCCCCCGCCGTCGAAGAGGTCCAGGCCCAGACGAGCAGGTCCTGAGTCGTACGAGGTGCCGGCGGCCGGCGATCGGGGATAAAAGGGTCGTTCGCCGCGACGGATCTGGCGATGATGGGCGCCATGAAGAACCGCGACCCTCAGCCGCGATCCCGCCACGAGATCCTGGCCGAGTTGCACAGCTCGCTGGACCGCCGCTACCGCCCGGAGGATGTCGCCGCCCTGGTGCTGCGGGCGCTGGAGGGAACGCTGACCGGGCGCCAGCGTGCGGTGCTGAAGCGCGCCGCCAAGCACTCCTCGCGGGACGCGGCGTCGTTCTCCTCGATGCCGAGCGACTACGCCCGTCCGGTGGGCGGGGCTCAGGTGGTGGCCGCGGCCGGCGGGCTGTTCGGGCAGCCGGCGGAGGTGGATCCGGACGATCCTGAGTCGCTGCTGGAGTTCGCCGCGAGCCTGGGCGGCTCGATCCGATGGACGCCCGGTCACACCGACTTCCTGGCCGACCGGCTCAATCGGCAGGCCCGCGACACGGCCGGGATGGACATCTCCAAGCGGCAGTACAACCGGCGGTTCCGGGTGCTGCGCAGGCTCACGGCCAAGGCCAGGACCTTGGCCGTCGAGCAGGACAAGCGGCGCCTGCTCATGGTCGGGGTCACCGGATTCGCGGCAGAGGTGCCGCTGGAGCGGTTCGTGGCGGACGCCGACGCCGCCTGCTTCGTGGCGTACTACACCGCGCGCCGCAAGCTGCGCAGAGAGTTCAGCCTGGCGGGGCGCGACAATCCGTTCGACGAGGTCGCTTCCGTGCTGCTGGACCGGTGCACCAGCCGGTCCGACTGGTGGATGATCGCCCAGGCGCGCACCAGCCCGGACGTTCTGGAGCGCCTGACCGAGCATGAGCGGGGCCTGCTGCTCGGCCGCTGGTCGTCGGTGCTGCGGCACAGCGCGGCCATGCTGCGCGAGCGCTGGCGGCCGGGCACCGACAGGGAGACGATGATCGTCCAGCGTGGGCACGACTCCACCACCTGGAACAACCTGGCCGCCGCCTACAACGCCGCCCGCGCGGGCTGGCTGGCCTGTCTGAGCGCGCTGAACGCCCTGGACCTGCTGGATCCGGCATGTCCCGGCAAGATGATGCGGCTGATGGCCGCCGACCTGGCCGCCTGGCACCATGCCGTCGGCGGCGCCGTCGATCCCAACACGAAGGTGTGGGCGGCGCTGCCGCCGCCGTGGGAGGTGCTCGACGGCACCGCGACCTGCACGCGCGCCGAGGTGGAGTCAGCCTGCCGCCGCGCCGGCCTCGATCCCGCCTCCTCCGGCTGGACGGCGCCCGCGCCGCCGGGGGCCACCGCGGTGTTCCGGCCCACGCCGGAGCTGGTCCACGGAGTGACCATCGGCGACCCGGTCTGGGCGACGTTGCTGCGCCGGGCCGGCGTGTTCAGCGGCAAGCAGGTCAAGCCGGAGCTCGCCGCCGACGCCGAGCACGGGCTGCGGTCCGGAGTCGTGCTCAGTGAGCTGCCGGTGAAGGACTTTCCCGGATAAAAGGGTGGCGGAGCCGGGCGGCATCACACAAACTGGTGGCCACCCCGCCGTAGTTCAGTGGTAGAACGCCTGGCTCTTAACCAGGTGGACGCCGGTTCGAGCCCGGTCGGCGGCGGCGAGACTCGTTGTAGCTCAGTGGTAGAGCGCCCGGCTCTGGGACCGGGTGGACGCCGGTTCGAGCCCGGCCGACGAGGCGGCTCAGGACTCGCCCGTCCGGTGGGCGAAGCTCGCGGCGGCGGCCAGGAAGGCGTCGTTGGCCTCGGGGTCGGCGATCGTCACCCGGCAGCCCTCCGGATGGAACGGCCGCACCGCGACACCCTCCGCCGCGCAGGCCGCGGCGAAGTCGGCCGTGCGCTCGCCGAGCCGCAGCCAGACGAAGTTGGCCTCGGAGTGCGGCACCGTCCAGCCCTGAGCCGCAAGCGCCTCGCTCACCCTGGTGCGCTCCTTGACCACCCGCTCGACCCGGTCGAGCAGCTCGTCCTCGGCCTTGAGCGAGGCCACGGCGGCGAGCTGGGCGAGGTGGTTGACGGCGAACGGCACGGTGGTCTTGCGCACCGCCGAGGCCACCGGCTCGTGGCCGATGAGATAGCCGACCCGCAGGCCCGCCAGCCCGTACGCCTTGGAGAACGTGCGCAGCACGCACACATTGGGCCGGTCGCGGTAGAGCTCGACGCCGTCGGGGACGTCCTCGTCGCGGACGTACTCGCGGTAGGCCTCGTCCAGGACCACCAGCACGTCCTCGGGCACCCGGTCGAGGAAGGCCGTCAGCTCGCGGCGGCGGATCGCGGTGCCGGTCGGGTTGTTGGGGTTGCAGACGAAGATCAGGCTCGTCCGGTCGGTCACGGCCTCGGCCATGGCGTCGAGGTCGTGGTCCTCGCCCGCGAGCGGCACGCGTACGGACGTCACCCCGGCGAGGTCCGCCAGCAGCGGATATGCCTCGAACGAACGCCAGGCGTAGACGACCTCCGCGCCGGGCTCGCCCACCGCCTCCAGGAGCTGCTGCGCCACCGTCACCGAGCCGGGCCCGGTGGCCACGTGCTCGGCGGGGACGCCGTAGCGCGCCGCGATCGCCTCGGTGAGCGCGACCGAGCCGGCGTCGGGATAGCGGTGGATCTGCCGTGCGCCCTCGGCGACCGCCTCCACGACGGACGGCAGCGGGTCGTAGGGCGACTCGTTGGAGGAGAGCTTGTAGGACCGCCCGTCGGGTGCGGCGACCGCCTTGCCCGGTTTGTACGGGGCCATGCTGTCCAGGATCTGGCGGAAACGAGGCATGTCCCTACCTTAGTTCCTGGAGGGCTCATCCTTCAGCGAGCGCAGCATCGGCGGATGCAGCAGCTCGGCCGGTCCGCGCCGGTAGAGCTTGGCCGGTCGGCCGCCGTCGCGGGTGGTGGTGCCGCCGGTCTCGACGAGGAAGCCCTCGGCCTTGGTGACCTTGCGGTGGAAGTTGCGCGGGTCGAGAGTGCGGCCCCAGACGATCTCGTAGACCCGCCGCAGGTCCGCCACCGTGAACTCCGGCGCGCAGAAGGCCGCGCCCAGCGAGGTGTACTCCAGCTTGGCGCGGGCCCGCTCGACGCCGTCGAGCATGATGCGGCGGTGGTCGAAGGCCATGACCGTGAGCGCGTCGACCGGCTGCCAGCTCATGTGGGCCTGCTCCGAGGCGGGCAGGTCGGGGGCGAGACCGAGGTAGGCGACGCTCAGCACGCGCTGGCGCGGGTCGCGGTCGGGGTAGCCGTAGGTCTGGAGCTGCTCCAGGTGCACCGGCGCGCCGGGCAGACCGGCCCGCTCGGCCAGGATGCGCCTGGCGGCGTCGGGAAGGTCCTCGTCGAGCTGGATGAAACCGCCCGACAACGACCAGCGCCGCAGGAACGGCGGGTTGTCGCGGCGCCACACCAGGGCGCTCAGCGCGTTGTTGCGCACGGTGAGCACCACCAGGTCGACGCTGACCGGCACGCTCGGGACCATGAACGGCACGTTACACGCACCGGCGAGCGGGCCGCGAACGCCGCGTCAGGTCGTGACCCGCACGTGCAGGGGCTCGGTGGAGGCCAGACCCGCCGCCCCCTTGACGGTGATGCGTACCCATTCGCCGGCCGGCACCTGGGTCCAGTCGAACGGCACCCATGCCGTCACCATGCCCTCGGGCAGCTCCTCCAGCGGGTTCTCGTCCAGCCAGCCGACCTCGGAGACGACCAGGTCGCGCACGCCGCCGGACCACTGGACGGAGACGGCGCCGTCCTTGAGGTTGTAGCCGCGCACCTCGACGCCGTCCTGGATGCCGCGCGAGGTCCTGATGGCGTCGACGGCGATCGGCCGCCGCCAGTCGGCGGTGATCTCCTTCTCCAGCGACGGCTCGCCGCAGGTCATGAAGTCGCTCCACATGTAGGAGACGACCTTCTGGACGTACCGGCCGGTCATGGTGACGGCCTGGTCCAGGCGTTTCTTGTCGGTCTTGCCGCGGGTGCCCTGCGGGGCGCACGCCTGCTCGCCCGACGGCTCGAACGCCTCCACGTTCGCCCACAGGTCCACCTGGTAGCCGGCCTGGAGCATCTCCTCGCGGGCCAGCGACATCTCCCGGTAGTAGTCGCGGGTGGAGCCGTGATAGGCGGTGCCGTACGTGGCCTCGCCGACCATCGGCCGCAGCCGCTCGTCCACCTCGGTGTCGCGCTCGTCCGGCCAGAACAGGCCGACCTTGCCGGTGCCGCGGCTGTCCTGCGGGGCGATGATGCCGACCCCGGTCTTGGCCAGCGCCTTGAACGCCTCGGCCACCTGCTTGGGCGTCTGGCCGAAGGCCTTCCGCTTGCGGGCGTCCATGTAGGGGCTGATGAGGATGGGCTTGCCGGGCAGCTCCTGCTCGACGATCGTGTGCTGGTCGGCGTAGACCTCCAGCGTCGGGTTCGAGGCCAGCGTGTCCGACATCTGCACCTCGAACGGCTGGTAGACGCCGCCGAGGGAGTCCCGGTCGGCGACGCGGGCGCCGTAGTCCTGGAGGATGCGCCGGGTGAGGGTGGTCAGCGTGCCGAGGTGCTTCTTGTTGGCCCTGATCGGGGTGTCGGGGTCGCGGGGCGCGAGCGGCAGCGCCGGGTAGACGCGCATGCCGAACTGGTCGCCGAGGTCGAGGAGCTGGGTCAGGCTGTCGTTCTGGGCGCCGGCGACGAGGATCAGGTCGTAGGAGGCGCCCTTGCGGGAGAAGTCGCAGGTGGAGTCGTCCGAGCCGTCGGGCTGGGTGATGATGCGGAAGTAGGTGCGCTTGCCGGCCCGCACCGCGTGCTCCACCTCGGGACAGCGGAACAGGTCGGGGCCGAACGACTCGTCGGTGCGGTAGACGTACGTGCGGCCGATGCGGTTGTCCGGATGGGCCTTCATCAGGTCGCGCTCGGCGGCCTCGTGGCAGCTCATGCCGTCCTCGCGGCAGCCCTTGTAGAGGGAGTCCGGGTCGCCGTCCCTGGTCAGGATCTCGCCGGTGGACGAGACCGTACGGAACTGCAGCCCGTAGCCGATCCTGATGATGGTGTCGCCGCCGACGTCGTGGATCTCCTTGAGCTGGGTGCGCCAGGTGCAGGGGTTCGACTTCGGGGTGATCCAGTAGCCGGTGACGGCGTAGGGGGCCTTCTCCCGGGTCTCGAACGTTCCACAGTCGTCGGTGAACTCGCTCACCTTGGGCGTGGGGGCCTCGGCGGACGGCGTCGGCTTGGCCGGGGTGGTCTTCACCACCGACGCGACCTTCTGCCTGGGACCGGGCTGGAGCACGATGACCACGGCGGCGACCGCGGCCAGGATCGCCACACCCAGGACGAGGAGGAGCCAGCGCACCTTCGACGACCCGCCGCCCGCTATGGCTTGACCCCCGCCCAGGCTTCGAGCTGGGCGACGAAGCGCTTGGCGGAATTGGGCCAGTGGTGGTTGGCGCGGGCCGCCGCGTAACCGCGCGCGCCCTGCGCCTTGCGCTCGCGTACGTCGTCGCGGAGCGTCAGCACGGCCTGGGCCACCGCCTTCGGGTCCTGCCAGGGCACGACCATGCCGCTGTCGTAGCGCTCGACGAGCTCCACGGCGCGCGGCGAGGGGGTCGTGATGACCGGGATGCCGTGCGCCATGTACTCGACGATCTTGGTGGGCATCGAGTGGCGGTAGTTGGGCTCGTCGTGCAGCAGCGACAGCCCGGCGAGCGCGCCGTCGAGCCGCTTCAGCGCCTCGTCGTTGGGCATGAAGTCGCGCCACTCCAGCAGGCCCTCGGTCACGGCCTGGTTGAGCACCGGACGGCTCTGCGGGTCGGCGTAGCCGATGAGCTCCACCGCCACCCGGTACGGCTGGAGCAGCTTGGCCACCTCGACCGCCTCCAGCACACCCCGGGCCCGCGACAGCCAGCCGAGGTAGACCACCCGGTCGTCACCCGGCGGGGTGACGGAGTCGGGCACCCAGGTCTCGTTGGGCACGATCGGGTGGGCGTCCTTGAACCGGCCCGCGTACGCGGTCTCGGCCAGCAGCAGGTGCAGGTGACGCTCGGCGGTGCCTTCGAGCAGCCGCGCCAGGAACCGCACCGGCGGGCGCAGCAGCGAGGGCAGCCAGGGCTTGAGCGAGAGCGTGGCCGGGGTGTCCTCGTGGACGTCCCACACCACCGGTGGCCGGTTGCGTACGCCCCACACCGCGAACAGCAGCTCGGGATCGTGGATCAGGACCAGGTCGACCTTGTCGCGCATGCGCTTGAACAACCGGCGGGCCGCCCAGACCGCCGCCACCCGCTTGCGCTGGGCGGCCCTGGGCAGGTCGACGCCGTTCACCCAGGGTCTCGGCACGACCCCGAAACCGGTGAAGGAGGCGGCATACGTGACCTCATGACCGGCATCCACGAGCGCGCGGATCTGCCGATGCAGGATCCTCGCGTCCTCGGGGTTATGCACCACCGTCATGACGAGCACGTGCACTGCGCGCAGCCCTCCGTCGCTACAGCCGCTCGACGCGTTCACCCTCGGCGAGCACGCCGCGGGTGTCGAGCACGAGCCTGGCCTTCGCCTCGACCATGTCGAGATCGAACGCGGCATGCTGCTGAAGCAGCAGCGTGACGTCCGCGTCGACCACGGCCTCGGCCAGATCCTCTTCACGCGGCACCGGGGTGCCGTCCACCGACCACTCCTTGACGTACGGGTCCGCGAACGAGAGGTCGGCGCCCAGTTCGAGCAGCGCGCGGGCCACCGGCAGTGCCGGGGTTTCCCTCTCGTCGGCGATATCCGGTTTGTAGGTGACGCCGAGCATAACGACTTTGGCGCCGTTCACGGGCTTCTTATGCCGGTTGAGCAATCGCTGGACGCGCGCCACCACGTACGACGGCATCCGCTCGTTGATCTCCTGCGCCAGCTCCACGAACCGGAACGGGTAGCCGAGCTTGCGCACCGTGTAGGACAGGTAGGACGGGTCGACGGGGATGCAGTGCCCGCCGACGCCCGGTCCAGGCAGGAACTTCTGGAAGCCGAACGGCTTGGTCGCCGCCGCCTCTATCGACTCCCACAGGTTGACGCCGAGCTCGTCGCAGAAGATCGCCATCTCGTTGACGAGGGCGATGTTGACGTGCCGGTAGGTGTTCTCCAGCAGCTTGGCCATCTCGGCCTCGCGGGTGCCGCTGACCGGCACGACCTGCTCGATGAAGCGGCCGTAGAACGCCACCGCGCGGTCCCGGCAGGTCGCGGTGTAGCCGCCGACGACCTTGGGGGTGTTGCGCAGGCCGAACTTGGGGTTGCCCGGGTCGATGCGCTCGGGCGAGAAGGCCAGGTGGAAGTCCTCGCCGGCGGTGAGTCCCGAGCCCTCCAGCAGGGGGCGGACCAGCTCGTCGGTGGTGCCGGGCCACGTGGTGGACTCCAGCACGACGAGGGTGCCCTTGGTGAGGTTGCGGGCGACGGCCTTGGAGGCGCCCTCGACGGCAGAGAGGTCCGGTCGGTGGTCCTCGTCCAGCGGCGTCGGGACGCAGATGACGATGGTGTTGCTCCGGGCCAGCACGCTCTCGTCGAGCGTGGCGGTGAAACCGTTGGCCAGCATGTGCTCGAGATCGGCGTCGGTCAGGTCATCGATGTAGGACTGTCCCGCGGTGAGGGCCTCGACCTTGCGGGGGTCGACGTCCACACCGACAACGCGCAGACCAGCGCCGACCGCCTCCTTGGCGAGCGGCATGCCGACGTAGCCCAGGCCGATGACAGCCAAGTCTATTTCTGTCACAGCTGTGCCTTTGGGAGCCGGATACAACACTTCATGGTGGCAAAGGTTATCTCAAGTCCACCTAGCTCACGCCTAATGCGACCGAAACCGTCACAACGTACAGCCAACACGAAGGTCAACTTTCGGTTAGCGACTGGTAAAGGGACCGGTAGGTCTCGGCAACGCGGCTCCAGGTCCGCTTGGCTGCCACCTCCGCGCGGCCGGCCTCGCCCATCTCGGCCCGCCTGGCGGGATCGTCCCGCAGCCCGGCGACGGCCTTCGCCAGCGCCTCGGGGTCGCCCGGCGGGACCAGCAGGCCGGCGCCGTCCGAGCCGACCAGCTCCGACAGGGCGGGCAGGTCGCTGAGCACCACCGGCTTGCCGAGCGCCATGGCCTCGACCGGCTTCAGCGGCGTCACCAGCCGGCAGACCCGCAGGTCCTCGCGCGGGCAGGCGAAGATGTCGATGGCGTCCTGGGCCTGCAGCGCCTCGTCGGGGCCGACCCGGCCGGGCAGGATCGCGTCCTTGAGGGCCAGCTCCTCGACCAGCGCCAGCAGGTTCTCCCGCTCGGCGCCGTCACCCACGATGAGCACCCGCACCGGCGTGCCCGCGTCGCGCAGCAGCGCGCCGGCCCGCAGCAGGGTGGCGAAGCCCTCGTAGGCCACGATGCTCGACACCGAGCCGACGACGATCTCGCCCGGCTCGATGCCGTGGGCGGCGCGGAAGGAGGCGCCGTCGTAGCGGGCGGTGAGCAGGGAGTCGTCCACGGCGTTGGGCGCGAGGTGGATGCGCTCCCTGGGCACGCCGCGCTCGACGATCTCGGTGGCCATGGTCTCGGCCAGCGTGACCACCGCGTCGGCCTCGCGCATCAGGAACGCCTCGCGCTCGCGCTGGAGCACGTGCCGCTCGCTGCCGACCCGGATCGGGTCGCGGGAGGCCCAGGTCTCCTCCAGGAAGCCGCGCACCTCGTAGACGAACGGCGTGCCCGTACGGTCGCGCACGGCGTGGGCCACCGAGCCGTTGCGGTGGTCGGTGGCGGCGTGCAGGACCTGCGGGCGGAGCTCGGTGACGAGCCTGGTGACCGAGTCGGCGCCCCTGACCATGCGGCCGCGCATCTCGAAGGGCACCTCGCCGTGCCCGTCCGGCAGGTGCCGGTAGTAGGGGATGCCGTCGATCTCCTCGTACGGCGGCGCGTCCGCGTGCCCCTGCATCATCGGCCAGCCCCAGCTCGTGACCACGTGCGGGTCGAGCCCTGCGGCCTTCTGGGAGGTGACGATGCGGTGGGTGCGCACGGTGTAGCCGGCCTGCGTGTACGGCAGCGCGTTGGTGACCAGGTGCAGGACCCGGCCCTTGACCCGCTCCAGGATGGCCACCTTGGGGCCGGGCGGGATCGGGTCGGGGCTGATGGCGGCCAGCTCACCGCGGTAGTAGGCGGCCCTGCGCTTGATGAACGGGTATTTCGTGTGGGCCTCCAGCACGGCGGCGGCCTCGCTGACCCGGCCGGCGTCCCAGTGCGCCTTGGCCTCGTTCCACGGGCCCTTGAGCACCCGCATGCCGAGCTTGCGGACCATGCGGCGGGCGCCGCGGGCCGCGGGCCAGGCCACGCTGCCCACGATGGGGCGCAGCCGGGGCGGGAGCGCGTCGGCGGCCGCCTGGGCCACGCGGACGGGGTCGGACTTGACCTTGGTCGCGACGACGCGGGAGACGATGATCGGGTGCTGGACGAAGCCCTTGAGAAGCCCGCCGACACCGGCGCGGGCGGACTTCGCGGAAACCCTGCCGGCGCTTTGGGAGGAGTCTTGACGACTGGCGTCGGATGCCACGCCGTGACCGTACCATAGGCAACGTTTTTTCCCTTCCGCTATGAAAGGCGAGGTCATGAGGGAGAACCCCCTGGTCCTCCACGTATTGGGAGCTCGTCCCAATTTCGTGAAAGCGGCCCCGGTGGTGCGGGCACTCGGCGAGCTCGGCGTGCGGCAGGGCATCATCCACACCGGTCAGCACTACGACGCCCTGATGTCCGACGTGTTCTTCGCCGACCTCGGACTGCCGGAGCCGGTGGCCAACCTCGGGGTCGGCTCGGGCAGCCACGCCAGGCAGACGGCGGCCCTGCTCGTCGGGCTGGAGGAGGTCGTCCAGGAGCACGAGCCCGACCTGGTCGTGGTCTACGGCGACGTCAACTCGACCCTCGCCGCCATCCTCGTCTGCGCCAAGCTCGGCGTGCGGACGGCGCACGTGGAGGCGGGGCTGCGCTCGTTCGACCGGGGCATGCCCGAGGAGGTCAACCGGGTCGTCACCGACGCCCTCGCCGACCTGCTCTTCGCCACCTCGCCCGAGGCGCTCGCGTACCTGGCCGGCGAGGGCGTGCCGGCCTCCAAGGTGCACCTGGTGGGCAACCCCATGATCGACAGCCTGTACGCGGCCCTGCCCGCGCTGGACCCGGCCCCCGTGGTCGCGCGGCTCGGCATACCGGATCGGTATGCCGTCGCGACCCTGCACCGCCCGGCCAACGTGGACACCCCCGAGGCCGCCAAGGAGCTGGTGGACGCGGTGCTGGAGGTCTCGCGGCAGGTCCCTGTCGTGGTGCCGGTGCACCCGCGCGGCAAGGCCCGGCTGGCCGAGGCCGGTCTCGTGGACGGCGGGACGGTCAGGGTCGTCGATCCGCTCGGCTATGTGGACTTCCTCTCACTCGTGCGCGGGGCCGCCCTGGTCGTCACCGACTCCGGCGGCGTGCAGGAGGAGACGACGATGCTGGGCGTCCCCTGCCTCACCCTGCGGCCCAACACCGAGCGGCCGATCACGATCACGCACGGCACGAACCGCCTGGTCACCCCCGCCCTGCTGCCCGCCGCTGCGGAGAAGGCGCTGGCCGACGGCGCCGCCACCCCGGCCGGCGAGCTGCCGGTGCTGTGGGACGGCAAGGCCGGGCCGCGCATCGCCACGGTGATCGCCTCCTGGCTCAAGGGCGACAACCTGGCACCGGCTTCCCAGGCAAAGCGCCCCGAATAACCACCATCGGCGGCGTAACATGGCAAATCTCCCCTGAGCGTTAGGCGTCATCACCATGGCCGAAACCCCTGAGCCCCCCTCGTTCCAGCGACTCGGTCCCGTCAACTGGCTGCCCGAGGAGCGCAAGGTCGTCGAGCGTCACGAGGCGGAGCTCAGGGAGCTGCGGCGACGCCTGGAGATCGCCGAGGCCAAGGCCGCGTACGCGGCGTGGAAGCTGGAGGCGACCCAGGCCAAGCGGACGTACAAGCTGGGCGAGGCCCTGGGCTCGAAGAGCCCGGGGAAGATCATGGACGCGGTCCGCTCGAAGGAGCGCGCGCCGAAGCCGCCGATGCCCGTCACCGAGGCCGTCGAGCTGGCGAACAACCGGCCTCCGCTGGTCGAGGTGCCGGCCGCGAAGTGGCCGGCCGGCCCGGTCAACCGGCCCGAACTCAAGGTCGCGGTGATCCTCGACGACTTCTCCCGCATGGCCTTCCGCTACGAGTGGGACCAGATCGAGTTCGGGCTCAAGGACTGGCCGGAGATCTTCGCCGACAAGCGGCCCGACCTGCTGTTCTGCGAGTCGGCCTGGCACGGCAACCAGGGCCGCTGGCGCTACCAGATGACCGGGACCAACGCGCCCAAGGAGCCGCTGCGCGAGCTGGTGGCATGGTGCAGGAGCGAGGGCATCCCGACGGTCTTCTGGAACAAGGAGGACCCGCCGAACTTCGACTTCTTCATCGACACGGCCAAGCTGTTCGACTACGTGTTCACGTGCGACGGCGACATGCTGCCGAAGTATCGGGAAATTTTGGGACACGACCGGGTTGATGTGCTGCAGTTCGCCGCCCAGCCGCGCGTCCACAACCCGATCCAGCAGAAGCAGGGCCGCCTCCACGACGTGGTCTTCGCCGGGATGTACTTCCGCGACAAGCACCCCGAGCGCCGCGAGCAGATGGAGGTCGTCCTCGACCCGGTGCGCGAGCTGGGCCTGCACATCTTCGCCCGCAACGGCGAGGTGGACGAGAAGTACGCCTGGCCGGAGAAGTACCGGCCGCACATCGTGGGCGAGCTGCCCTACGACCAGATGCTGGCCGCGTACCGGATGTACAAGGTCTTTCTCAACGTCAACTCCGTGCTCGACTCGCCGACCATGTGCGCGCGGCGGGTCTTCGAGCTCTCGGCGTGCGCGACCCCGGTCGTCACCGGCTGGTCACGGGCCATCGAGGAGACCTTCGGCGACCTCATCCCCGTCGCGCGCGAGCCGGTCGAGTCCTACAACCAGGTGCTGCACCTGATCAACAGCCCCGAGCTGCGCGCCAGGATGGGCCACCTCGCCATGCGCGAGGTCTTCGACAAGCACCTGTTCTCGCACCGCGTGGACCAGATCCTCCAGGACCTCGGCCACCACGTCGAGCCGCGCACCCGCACGATCTCGGTCGTGCTGCCCACCAACCGCGCCTCCCAGATCGAGCACGCCATCTCGTCGGTGGCCAAACAGCTCCACCGGCCGCTCCAGCTCGTCATGGTGCTGCACGGCCTCGACATCGACCCCGTCGTGGTGGCCGACAAGGCCCGCATGGCCGGGATCACCGACGTCGTGGTGCTGCCCGCCGCCGCCGAGCTGTCGCTCGGCGCGTGCATGAACCTCGGCATCTCGGCCGCCGAGGGCGAGCTCATCGCCAAGATGGACGACGACAACCTCTACGGCGAGCACTACCTGTCGGACCTGGTGCGGGCCTTCGACTACTCGGACGCCGAGCTGGTCGGCAAGGGCGCGCACTACGCCTACTTCGAGGGCTCCAACACCACGATGCTGCGGCTGCCCGGCCTGGAGCACCGCTACTCGTTCCTGGTGCAGGGCGGGACGTTCCTCGGCAAGGCGGACATGTTCCGCTCCTACCGGTTCGCCGACATCACCCGGGGGGAGGACACCGAGCTGGTGCGGCGGCTCAAGGAGGACTCCGTCAAGATCTACTCGGCGGACCGCTTCAACTTCGTCTACTGGCGCAGCGCCGACGCCTCGATGCACACCTGGCAGGCCGACCACATCAAGCTGACCCGCAACGCGCAGTTCTCCTTCGTCGGCCGGCCGGACGACCACGTGCTCATCTGATCACTGCTTGATCCTGGCGAGGTTCTGGTCGGCCAGCTTGGCCAGCTCGAAGAGGCCGTCCGGCTGCACCTGGCGGCCCACCACGAGCATGCTCATGATGACGTTGCCCCGCCGGATCATCACCGAGCCGATCTCGGCACTCTCCTTGGCGCCCGCGGCCGTGGTGAGATAGGCGCGCGACTGGTCGCCCTTGGCCGGCATGGAGAGCATGCGCGTCCTGTAGACGACCTTGGCGCCGTCGACGTCGGCGGTGTAGGAGGCGCACTTCGCCGGCAGCGGCGCGGGGAAGGCCGCCGAGGGCAGCGCGACCACGGCCTGGGTGATCGAGCCGCGCTCGGCGCCGAAGGCGATCACGGCGGCGGGGGCCTTGGCGACGTCGGGCCGCGCGGCGTCGAGCTGGGCCGCGCCGGCGCACTCCGGGCGCTCCAGCCGGGCCTGGCGGACCGCGGCGAGGCCCTGCTGGGTGGACTTGAGCGAGCCGAACGCGCCCAGTTCAGGACCGTACGAGATGTGCATCCCCTCGGGCACGGGCAGCAGCGCGGCCCGCAGCTTCGCGGCGTCGGCGGACGGCGACCCGGAACCCTGCGCCGGCTCGACGGCCGCGTTGGCGGCGGCGGGCGGGGCCTGCGCCTCCGACGAGCATGCGGCGACGGCCATCATGCTCAGGAACATGCCGGAAACGGCCTTAAGCATAAGTTCTCCAATTCCTTGGGCGGCATTCTCGTGAACGTTAGAGGAGTCGTAGGTTCGCCACCCCGGCAACGTCGCTATCTGCGGAATTCAGCGCTTTTGTCATCGCCGGCCGGACAACTATCCTCACCTGCGGCGACAGCCCTGCTGAGGATCAAGGAGCCAAACCGGCATTCGCCGTCATAGGCCGCGCAAAATGTTTCTCTGGGCGCTGCGCGTCCCCGCACCCGCCCGTTCCGGGGCTGCCGATGATCGCGCCATGACTCTGACGCCACGGGACCTCGGGATGAACCTGTCCATTTCCCGCCGCGACTTCTTCGACGGCATCGCGGTGGGCGCCCTGGGGAGCGTGGTCTCCGTGAGCCCGGCCGAGGCGGCGCCGTCGTCCCCGCCGTCGTCCCCGTCGTCGCCCTCGTACGGCTTCCGTGGGGGCGCCCCCGAGGCCCTCAGCGTGCCGCACGCGCTCAGGGACGGCCGCTTCTGGCAGTACGCGGGCCCGCCCGAGCCCACCGGCGAGAGCTACGACCTCGTCGTGGTCGGCGGCGGGCTCAGCGGCGTCAGCGCGGCCGGCGAGTGGCTGCGCCGCCGCCCGGACGCGAGCGTGCTGGTCATCGACAACCACGACGAGATCGGCGGGCAGGCGCGGCGGGTGATGTTCCACCGCCAGAGCGGTCGCGGCCGGACCGGAACCGGGCTGGTGGACGCGGTCATGTGCGACGAGGAGAGCTTCGGCGCCGACACGCTGGTACGGCTCACCGGCGACTGGGTCGCGCGGCTGCCGATCGCCGCCCGCGCCAGGGACGACCTGCGCAGGCTCCGCCACGACGCGCCCGACTGGTTCCCCGGGCTGCCCGCGGAGGCCAAGCAGGAGCGGCTGGCCGGGCTGACGTACTCGGCGTTCCTGCTGGAGACGTGCGGCGCGCACCCGGACGTGGAGCGCTTCTGCCGGAGCATGTCCTGCCCCGAGTGGGGCTACGACACCCGGGCGCTCGGCGCGATCGACGCCTGGGGCACCGGCTATCCGGGGTTCGGCGGCCTCGGGCTGGAGAAGGACAAGCCGTCGCGGTACAACTCGCCGACGGTCAGGAGGCAGTGGGGCGCCGGCGAGGTCCACCTCTTCCCCGAGGGGAACCAGGCGCTGGTGCGCACGATGGTCGAGCGCCTGCTGCCCGACCCCGGCTCCCCCGACCGGCCGGGCGACCGGGTGCGGTTCCGGCTGTCCAGCCCGGTCGTGTCGGTGCGCGACGGCGAGGGGGCGGCCGAGGTCGCCTACTTCGACGGGCACCGGGTCAGGAGCGTCGCGGCCGGGTCGGTCGTCCTGGCCTGCTGGAGCGCGGTGATCCCCTACCTGGTGCCGGAGCTGCCGGACGAGCAGCGCCGGGCGCTGGGCGAGGCGGTACGGGTGCCGCTGCTGCACGCGAGCGTACGGGTGCGCGACTGGGACGCCTGGCGGCGGGCCGGGGTGCGCCGGGTGCGGTGGACGGGGGCGTACTGGTCGCTCGCCGAGCTCGAGACGCCCCGGAGGGCGGGCGGGCCGGCCGAGGTGCACCTGCTGGCCACGCCGTGCCGGGCGGAGCTGGGGCCGAAGGCGGGGGCGGCGGCGGGCCGGCGGGAGCTCATCAGGACGCCGTACGAGGTGCTGGAGCGCACGATCCGCGAGCAGCTCGCCCGGTTGCTGGGCCCGGCGGGCTTCGATCCCGCGCGGGACGTCGAGGGCATCACGGTCAACCGCTGGGGCCACGGGAACGCCCCGGAGTACTGCCGGCCCTGGCACGCCTTCTACCCGGACGGGCCGTACCCGGCGGAGGCGGCCCGCCGCCGGTTCGGGCGGATCGCGATCGCGGGCTCGGACGCGGCCCCCGCCGCCCGCGCCGACGCCGCCGTGACCGCGGCCTTCCGCGCGGTGGAGGAGCTGACGGGGTGAGATCCTCGCTGGTCGAGCCGGAGATGGGCGGCGCCGGCCAGGGTCGTGGCCCGCCACTGACGGGGGATCTTGTCCCAATAATCACGGTAATGAACGTGTTCCTCCCACTGCGCCGGAAGCATAAACGGTGCTAGTCTCCTGTGCGATCTTCCGGAGGTGTATTTACACAAGGTGTGGAAATGCCCCCGACTCGAGGTTGGGACATGGGCTCGCGAAACCGGTCTATTCGGTTCAAGATCTTCTTATTGCTGCTGCTACCCCTCCTGTCTCTGAGCGCGCTCTGGGGTTTCGTCCTCAACCTCACCATGGGCGACGCCCAGTCACTGCTCCGCGGCGGCACGCTCTACCGGACCATCGGCGTCGCCACCTCCGACCTGGGACTTCAGCTCCAGGCCGAGCGCATGCGCACCGCCGAGGCGCTCACAACGCGTGAACTCACCGACGTCCTCGGCGCCCAGCGCGCCCGCACCGACCGCGCGGTCGAGGACCTCCGCCGCGCCGTCGCCGAGGCCGGGGGCGGCGCCGCCGACGACATACGCGGCCCGCTGAGCGCGCTCTGGCCCGCTCTCGACCGGCTCGGCCCCGTCAGGGCGGACATCGACGCCGGACGCGGCTCCCGCCTGGGCGGGCTGACCGCGTACAACAACATCGTCGACGCCCTGTTCACCGTCTACGGCCAGCTGCTCACCATCACCGACCTGGCCATCGTCCAGCAGGCCACCGCGACGCAGACCATGGGCCTGGCCAGGGAGTACATCGCCAGGGAGCAGGCGCTCGTCCTCATGGGGATCGGCCGGCAGCGGCTCAGCGGGTCCGAGGTCGCCGCCTTCACCGAGTACGCCGCCTCACGCCGCTTCCTGCACGCGCGCGGCCTCGCCGGTCTCGACGTGGCGCTGCGGCGGCCGTACGAGCAGCTCTTCGCCTCCGACACCTTCCAGACCTTCGTCGCCATGGAGGCGCGGATCGCCCAGACCGGCACGCCGCCCACGAACGGCGCCGCCTGGACCGACACCCTCGACAAGCTCAGCGGCCAGCTCGACAAGGACGCCCGGGCCGCCTCCGAGGCCCTGGCCGCGCGCACCTCCGAGGCCGCCACCGCCACCGTCGTCCAGATCGCCGTCGCGGGCGGCGTCGGGTTGATCGCGGTGCTCGCGTCGATCATCATCTCTGTACGCTTCGGTCGGCGCCTCGCCGCAGAGCTCGGCGGGCTGCGCGCAGCCGCGGTCGAGCTGTCGGAGCGCCGGCTGCCCGACCTCGTGGCCAGGCTGCGCAAGGGCGAGGACGTCGACGTGAAGAAGGAGGCCAAGGCGATCAAGGTCAGCGGATCCGCGGAGATCATCGACGTGGCCAGGTCCTTCGGCTCCGTGCAGCGCACCGCCGTCAACGCGGCCGTCGGCCAGGCCGCGCTGCGCCGCGGCGTCGGCCAGGTCTTCCTCAACCTCGCCCGCCGCAAGCAGGGCCTGCTGCACCGCCAGCTCGCGCTGCTCGACGGCATGCAGCGGCGCACCCACGACCCCGACAAACTCGAAGAGCTCTTCCGCCTCGACCACCTGACCACCCGCATGCGGCGGCACGCCGAGAGCCTGATCGTGCTGTCCGGCGCCGCGCCCGGCCGCGCCTGGCGCAAGCCGGTGCCGGTGATCGACATCGTCCGGGCCGCCGTCGCCGAGGTCGAGGACTACACCAGGGTCGAGGTCCAGGCCATGCCGGTCAGCGCGTTCGACGGCACCGCCGCCGCCGACCTCACCCACCTGATCGCCGAGCTCATCGAGAACGCCACCATCTACTCGCCGCCGGACACCGCCGTCCACGTGCGCGGCGACCAGGTCAGCAACGGCTACGCCATCGAGATCGAGGACAAGGGCCTCGGCCTGTCCACCACCGAGTACGCGGCCACCAACCGCATGCTCGCCAACCCGCCCGAGTTCGACCTGGCGGACAGCGACCGGCTCGGCCTGTTCGTGGTGGCGCGGCTGGCCGAACGGCACGGCATCAAGGTCATGCTGCGGCGCTCGCCCTTCGGCGGCACCACGGCCATCGTCCTGGTGCCGCGGTCCATGGTGACCGAGCAGAGCGCGCTGACGGCCGGCAGCGGCGGCGAGGAGATGGCCGCGGTGCCGAGCCGTACGAGGAAGAAGGCGCTCGCGGTCGTGACCTCGGGCACCCACAAGGGGCTGCCCCGGCGGGTACGCCAGGCCGGCCTCTCGCCCAAGCTCGCGGAGGCGCCCCAGAGCCCGCCGCAGCCGCCCGCTGAGGAGAAGCCCGCCGAACGCTCTCCCGACGAGGTCCGCGACCTGTTCTCCGCCTTCCAGCGGGGAACCCAACGCGCCCGAGAAGAAGCCTCTGAGGAGGGGCCATGAGTAAGGGGGATGCATGAGTGTGCCGACCACCAACACCGGTGAGCTGAACTGGCTGCTTGACGACCTGACGTCGCGGGTCGCGGCGGTGCGCCAGGCGGTCATCCTGTCGACCGACGGGCTGGCGATCGGATACTCCAAAGGGCTCATCCGGGAGGACGCCGAGCACCTGTCGGCCGTGGCGGCCGGTTTCCAGAGCCTGGCCCGCGGCACCGGGCGCCACTTCGGCGGCGGCGACGTACGCCAGACCATCGTGGAGATGGAGTCGGCGTTCCTGTTCGTGACGGCGGCGGGGCAGGGCACCTGCCTGGCCGTGATCGCCGAGGCGAACGTGGACGTCGGGCACATCGCGTACGAGATGGCGATGCTGGTCAAGCGGGTGGGCCAGCACATCACCACCAACCCGCGCGCTGGAGCGTCATGAGTGACAGCCCGCAGTGGTTCGATGAGGAGGCCGGACCCGTCGTCCGGCCCTATGCTCTCATCCGTGGCCGTACGCGTCCCTCCGGGGACGTGTTCGACCTCGTCGCGATCGTGCGCGCCGTCGGCGATACGCCGACCGGCGAGCTCGGTCCCGAGCAGCGACTGATCCTGCGGGCTGCCCGGGCTCCGATCTCGGTGGCCGACCTGGCCGTCGAGCTGGACCTGCCCGTCGGCGTCGTCCGGGTGCTCCTGGGCGACCTGCGTGACCACGGCCTCATCTCGGTGTCGTCGCCCTCCGCCGGAGGCCCGCGCACGAACGAGCGCATTCTCAAGGAAGTGATCAATGGACTCCGTGCTCTCTGAGGATCCCGTCGCGCTGAAGATCCTCATCGCCGGCGGCTTCGGCGTCGGCAAGACCACCCTGGTCGGCTCGATCAGCGAGATCAAGCCGCTGCGCACGGAAGAGGTGCTCTCCGACCGCGGGGTCGGCGTGGACGACCTCGACGGCGTGGAGGCCAAGACCACCACGACCGTGGCGATGGACTTCGGCCGCATCACCATTCGCGACGGGCTCGTGGTCTACCTGTTCGGCACCCCCGGGCAGGAGCGGTTCTGGTTCATGTGGGACGAGCTGTCCTACGGCGCGTTAGGGGCCGTGGTGATCGCCGACACCCGGCGGCTCACCGACTGCTTCCCTTCGGTCGACTACTTCGAGCAGCGCGGCACGCCGTTCGTGGTGGCGGTCAACTGCTTCGAGGGCGCCGACCGGCACAGCGTGGACGACGTGCGCATCGCGCTCGACCTCGACGACGACGTCCCGGTGATGCTGTGCGACGTACGCCGGCGCACCTCGGCCAAGGAAGTGATGATCACCCTGGTCGAGCACTCCCTGAGGACACTCACCTCGGCGAACTGACGGGCACGCACGACGGCGCGCGGCTGAGGGGCGCTACAGCGCCCTCAGGCCGTTGATCACTTCGCGGAGCAGGCTCTCCGTGGGTGAGGACGCGCGGTCGCGCTGCGGGCGGACCGCCACCAGGCCGTACTCCAGCAGGTCGCCCAGCAGCACCCTGATCACGCCGACCGGCAGGCCCACCTCCGAGGCCAGCTCGGCCACCGGCGTGGACTTGCCCGACAGGCAGGCGATCACGCGGCGGTGCTGGGCGCTCAGCTCGGCGCCCGACGGAGCGGGTAGCCCCGTCGCGCCGACGTTCGCCAGCAGGTCGAGCGCCGAGGACGCGGGTCTCGTGCGTCCGCGGGCCACCGCGTAGGGCCGCACGACCGGCCCGGCCTCCTCATCGACCCACTCGTGCTCGCGGCTCACGGCTGAGATCCCCCATCCTGGTCGCTGTCCTGGCGGCCGCGCTGCCAGCCGGACTGGAGCGAGGAGAGCAACGCCCTGGCCTCCTCGGGCGAGCGCTCCGGCGCGGGCGCGGGCTCCGGCGGCGGCGCCTCCTTGAGGCGCGGCGACAGGCCGTTCTGGCGCTGTCTGCGGGGCAGGCTCGCCGGGGGCCGCCCGTCGGCGGCCTGGGGCGGGCCCGCCTGCTCGGCGGGCTGCGGCCTGTTCGTCCGGGCCCGCCGCGGCAGGACCGCCGGCCCGTCACCGTTCCGCACCGGCGAGACGGCAGGACCGCCGCCGTTACGGAACGGGGAGACCTCGGCCGTGTCGCCCCCGAACGGCGAGGTCGCGGAGGCGTCGCCGCCCCGGAACAAAGAGACCTCAGCTGCGTCGCCCCCGAACGGCGAGGTCGCGGGGGCATCGCCCCCGAACGGCGAGACCTCCGGCGTGTCGCCCCCGAAGGGCGAGACCTCCGGCGCGTCGCCGCCTCGGAACGGGGAGTCCTCCGGCGCGTCGGCGCCGAAGGGCGAGAGCGCGGGGGCGTCGTCGCTGCTGCCGAAGGGCGAGGGTGGGGCCGGGTCCGGGCTTGGGCGGGGGCCGAGTTCGTCGTCCATGGGCTGCGCGGGCTGCGGGAGGGCGGGGCCGCGTCGGCTGGTGTGCACGCGGCGCGGCAGACCCCCGTTGACCGCGTTCCCGTTGCTCGCCGGGCCGTCCGTACGCACCACCGACACGGACACCGGCTCGAAGTCCAGCGCCTTCGGCGGCGTCACCAGCGGCTCCACGAGCGACCCCGGCACGAGCACGATGGCGGTGGTGCCGCCGTACGGCGACGGCTTCAGCGTCACCTTGATCCCGTGCCTGACCGCGAGCATGCCGATGACCGCGAACCCCAGGCGCTCGGTCTGCGCCGCGTCGAACTCGGGCGGGCTGGCCAGCCGGCAGTTGATGGTCTGCCGGGTGGCCTCGTCCATGCCGAGCCCGCGGTCCTCGATCTCGACGGCGAAGCCCCTGCCCACCATCTCGCCGCGTACCGAGACCTCGTTGCTGGGCGAGGAGAAGGCGGCGGCGTTCTCGATGAGCTCGGCGAACAGGTGCATGAGGTCGGCGACCGCGGCGCCGGAGACGCCGGCCTCGGGCATCGGGTAGACCCGGACCCGGGTGTACTCCTCGACCTGGGCGGCGGCGCCGCTCAGCACGTCCTCCATCGGGATGATGCCGCGCCACCTGCGCCCGGCCGAGCCGCCCGACAGCAGCACCAGGCCCTCGGCGTGGCGGCGCATGCGAGTGGTGAGGTGGTCGAGCTTGAACAGCCGCTCCAGCGCCTCCGGCTCCTCCGTCTGGTGCTGCATCTCGTCGAGCAGCTTGAGCTGGCGCTGCAGCAGCGACTGGCTGCGCCGGGCCAGGTTGCGCAGCGCCTCCGACAGGCCCTCGCGGAGATGGGCCTGCTCGACCGCGGCGTCCACGGCCGTGCGCTGCACGCTGTCGAAGGCCGCCGCGAGGTCGGCGACCTCGCTGGTGGCGTTCCTGCTCACTCTGATGGGCGGCGCCTCGGCCTCGATGTCCACGCGCTCGCCCTTGCGCAGCTTCGCCACGACGTCCGGGAGCCTGATCTCGGCCAGGTCCAGCGCGGTACGGCGCAGCGCCGCGAGCTCGCGGGTGATGCGGCGGCCGAACCGTAGCGAGATGAAGATCGAGACGATGACCGCGACGAGGCCGAGCGCGCCCGCGACGGCGGCCTGGACGACGATGGCGATGCCGGCGGGCTCCATCCGGCCCAGCAGCCTGTCGCCGGCGCGCCAGACGGCCTCCTGGTATTCGTCCTGCACCTGGGTGGAGATGCCGCGCCAGAGCTCGATGTCCAGCGGCTGGCCGCCGATCGTGCTCTCCACCAGGTTCTCCATGGTGACGTACCTGGGGGAGTAGTAGATCCGCTCGAACGGGGCGCGCAGCTCGGTGTCGAGGTTGGCCAGGGCCTTGGGGAACAGGTAGGCCCTGGAGCCGTCGAGGCCGGCCAGCATGTGGAGGTCGTGCATGGTCGCCCGGCCGTTCGAGGCGATGATCAGCGCGTGCTCGCGGCTGAGCAGCTCGCGTACCTCGTCGGCGGCGATCACGCCCTGGGCCTGGAGCGAGAGCTCGACGTCGGTGCTCATGTTGAGTCGCGCGTACAGCAGGTGGATCTCGTCGGAGATCCTGCCGAACTCGGTGACCAGGCTGCCGGGGGTGACCCGGCGCTCGTCCACCTTGCGGCGGATGTCCGGGATGCGGTCGATGGCGGAGAAGACCGCCTGGAGCTGGTTCTTCATGTCCGGGGTCAGCGCCGCCTGGACGTCCTCCGCGGCCGTGCTCTGCGTCAGGCGCTTCCTGCTGGCGTCCACCTTGGCGCGGGACTCGGCCAGGGCGTCGGGATCGGTGACGTTGTTCCCGATGCGCTCGGCGGAGGCCAGGCGCTCCTTCTGGAGGTTGCCGATCAGGCCGTCCGAGTTGTTGATGACGCCGGTCCAGATGGTCTCGACCTTGAGCAGGTTGAGCGCCTCACCCGCCGTGGTGCTCGCGGCGAAGCCCCACAGCGCGACCAGGGAGACCAACGGGATGACGAGCAGCGTCGAGATCTTGAATCGGATGGATCTGCCCGATGCCATGACACCTGCTCCCGGATAGAAGATCGCGGGAGAGAATAGCATTGAAACGCCTGGTTTTAAGATCGACTAGCGATAAATCTGTGATATTTCGGGAAAACTGCGGCTTTGGGGCCGCTGGGGACACCCCATGTGACCTGCCGGAAACCGTCCGAGCCGGTCCCCGGCGTCAGGCCGCCGTCGTCAGCTCGCTGCGCACCCGGGTGGCCGCAGGCGCCAGGGCGGGGCGCGGCCGCCACGACAGCCACGCCAGCCAGAACGCCAGCACGCCCAGCAGCGTCACCTCCGCCCCCAGCAGCAGCCGCTCCACGAGCCCGATCATGACCCGCTCCCCCGGCAGGGCCACGTACGTGATCGCCAGCAGCCCGAACCCCCCGGCCAGCGTCACCCACTCGACGACCCGCGCCACGGGCTTCCACGCGGCGTCCGCGGTCAACCGGGGCACCAGGAGCGCCCCGGCGGCCGGCAGGCTCACGAAGGCCGCGACGGACACGTACCGGTGGATCTGCGCCGCCAGGTCCAGGTTCTGACCGATCGGCGTCGTCGGGATGACCGCCGCCACCACCAGCGCCCCCGACCACAGCAGAAGCAGGCGCTCCGGCAAGCCCCGCACCGGAGCGCCCGCGGACCGCAGCCCCGCCAGCAGGGCCAGCGACCCGAGCCCCAGCACCGCCATCGCGACCTCCGTGACGCCCCCGCGGTCGGAGACGGCGTACTCGCTGATGGTCACGTTCATGGGGTCGAGGTAGGGGCCCGGGCCGAACTGGCCGGCCACCACCGCGACCACCGCGAACACGATCGAGCCACAGGCGGCGGCCGGGAGGAGCTTCTTTGCTGCGGTCATGCCACCACCATCCCGCCGCCGCCCCTCCCCCGGCATCCGGCGCCGTCCCCGATCCGCCCCTGACCCGACCCTGACCTCCTCAGGGTTCCGGGCGCGAAAAGGACCGCGCAGCGTGCCCGGGTCTGGTGGGCGCGCTGCGCGGCGTGTGTGTGTTGGGGGGAAGGATCAGCCGGTACGGAGGGTGAGCCCGTACACGCTCAGAGCCTCATTGACCGGCTGGTGGTAGGTGGTGCCGCCGACCGAGCAGTTGCCCGAGCCGCCCGAGGTCATGCCCTGGGCCTGGTTGCCCGAGATGAACGAGCCGCCGGAGTCGCCGGGCTCGGCGCAGGCGCTGGTCCTGGTCAGGCCGGTGACCGTGCCCTGCGAGTACCTGACGGAGGCGTTGTGCTGCTGGATGGTGCCGCAGCGCCAGCCGGTGGTGGAGCCGGAGCGGCAGATGGACGCCCCCACGGACGCCTGCGTGGACCCGCGTACGGTCACGTTCGCGCCGCCGGAGCCGCGCACGTACGGCGTGGCGGTGTTGCCGCTGTCGGCGGCGACCCACGCGTAGTCGTTGCCGGGGAAGGACGAACCCTGGAAGGTGCCGGACGGGTTCGAGGTCCTGTTGCCGGCCCGGCCGCAGTGCCCGGCCGTGGTGAAGCCCTGGACGCTGCCCTTGGTGACGGGGAAGCCGACGCTGCACCGGCTGGAGCCGATGTAGTACGGCGCGCCGCCGATGATGTTGATGAAGAGCGTCGGCTGCTCGGCCGTCGCCGCCACGCTCACCGCGCCGCGGTCCACGCCGGCGGCGGCGACCAGCGCCTCGGCGGCCTCGACCGTGGGTGCCTGGACGGAGACGGTGTTGGTGGTGACGTCGACGTACCAGAGGGTGGCGTTGTTCTTGGCCTTGCGGGGGGCCTGGTCCAGCTTCTGCTTGACCGCGTCGAGGTCGGCGAGGGAGCGCTGGACGACGACGGGCTGCGCGCCGCGCGCCGAGATGGCCGGAGCGGCGGCGGCGTCAGTGGTGGCGACGTTGAGCTTGGAGGCGTCGGCGTTGAGCCAGGCGCCGCCGAACGAGCCGCCGAGCTGGCTGCTCAGCGCGGTCTCGGTGGCGGCGGCGCGTTCCTCGTTGGCGAGCCGGGTGACGACCTGCGCCTCGGAGAGACCGAGGTCGCGCTCCATGGCGTCGATCACGGCCGGGGGGACGGACGGGGAGGCGGACTGAGGCGCGGGTTCTGCCGCTGCCGCGGCCGAGCTGAGGGGGGTGGCGAGACTGACGGCGAGGATGATGCCGCCGGCCAGCGCACAGCGTTTACTCGACATGTGCACTCCTCGGGTGGGGGTGCTGTCAAGCTAACGGCTGGTAGGGCCGCTGTTCAGATGTTAATGAGTCCCTATTTCGGTGTTATGGCGGCTTTTTGGCCCTGGTCCAAAAGGCGACATCTCCCGCCTTAAAGGCGAACGTCGAGGTAGGCAGGTAATGTCCCGGGGCTGGAGGTGTTGTCGTGCGCAATGGTGTTCGTCATCTTCTCGGCGCCGGCGCGGGACTGCTGGCCACGCCGCTCGTGGCGGCGGGTTTCGCGTACGGTCACGTTCAGCTTCGCTCCGCTCCCGACTGGCTGCCGCTCGCCGCGTTCGCGGGCGCGGCGCTTCTGGTCGGCGTCCTTGCCGGATCACGGCTTTCCCCGCTCGCCTCGCTGCTGCCGGGCCTCGCCCTGACCGGGCTCGCGGTCGCGGAGCTGGCCCGCCTCGACCTGACCTGGCTCCGGATGCCCGGCGCGTATCTGGCCGGCTACGAGCGGCTGGTGAGCTTCGGCGCGCCCGCCGCCGGGTGCGTGCTGCTGGCCGCCTCCGTCTTCCCGTCCCGGTGGCAGGCCCGGCCGGCCGCGCCGGAGGCGCCTCCTCCCCCGCAGCCGGAGGAGGAGACGCCCGCGCCACCGCCGCTGCCGAAGCGGATCCCGTCGCGCTACTGAGCGACGACCCGCTCCCTGCGGCCGGCCAGTACGGCCACCACCAGGTACGGCACCGCGAACAACGCGAACGCGGCCCCGTTCGACAACCGCCCGGAGACCGCGCCGTAGCCGGCGTAGACGGCGAGCGTGATCACGTTCACGCCGAGCCCGGCCACCGACGTGACGGTGGCCCTGGCCGCCCCGCCGATCCGCTTCTGCAGCCGGGCGTCGGCCACCACCCCGGCGAGCTGGAACGCGCCGAACGCCCCGGCGATCAGGACGAACCCGGCCGGATGCCCGCTCAGCGCCCCGGCCGCGAGGGCGACGGCCGCCGCCGCGACGGTGAGGCCGTAGGCCCGGTCGGGCAGCCGCGCCGCGACCCCGGCCAGCAGCCCGCCGGCCGTGGCCCCGATCCAGACGACGAGCACCAGCAGGGGCACCGCGCTCTCCGCGACACCGGTCTCGACGCCCAGGAACGGGATGTACTCCTCCAGCGCGCCCCAGATCGCCGTGACGAAGGCGACCAGCAGAAGCGCCCGCAGCACGGCGCGATCGGCGCGCGCCACGGCGAGCCCCGAGCGCAGGACCGCGAGGTAGCCCTCCTCCCCCGCCGCGCGCGGGGCGCGGTGCTCGGGCAGCGTCAGCGCCGTGACCGCGCAGAGGACGCAGGCCGCCACGCTGGCCGCGCCGACCACGGCGTAGCCGCCGACGGCGAAGACGGGCACCGCCAGGCCGATGGCGAGGGCGTTGGCGACGAGCCCGGCGGCATCCGCCCGGCCCATGACGGCGGCGTAGCGGTCTTCCTGGCCCCGGCGTTGCAACTCCTCGTACGCCAGGGCTTCGTAGGAGCCGGACACGAGGGCGCCCTGCGCCCCCCACAGCACGAACCCGGCGGCGAAGGCCCAGAAGGACGGGACCGAGACCCACAGGGCGTAGCCGGCCCCGGCCAGCAACGGGCCGAGGAACAGCAGCAGCCGCCTCGACACGGTGTCGGCCCAGGCCCCGGACGGGACCTCCAGCACCATGCCCGTCACCGACCAGATGACGAACAGCACGGATGCCTCGGCGACGGACACCCCGGCGTCGGCGAACAGCAGCGTGTAGACCGGGTAGAGCAGGATGAATTCGCCTAAAAACGCATAGGCGTACAGCTTGAAGACGAGCATGAGGCCCTCCAGCAGGACGAACAGGATCTCCGGGAGCTCGTCGCCCCGGAGGTCCGCGCGCCCCGCGCGGGCCTGCGGCCGTCAGTCATCAATGTCGTCGGATCATGCCCGCGAGTCTAGCGGCCCCGCTGCTACCCTGCGGTGCGTGGCCAGGGCAGTGAGCGTGGTGGTGCGCTATCGCAAGGCGGTGACGTACGGCGTGCACGCGCTGCTCGCCGCGCTGGAAACCGCGCAGGTCGAGCACGAGCTGCGGCTCGGCACCACCCCCGAGGAGACCGCCGGGCACATCAGGGACTCCGGGGCCGACCACGTGCTCACGCTCTGGTCGTTCTACTCGCCGGACGCCGAGGCCATGGCCGCCGAGCTCGCCGTGGTAAAGGAGCTGAGCGGCGGGCGCGGCCTGCACATCGCGGGCGGCGTGCACGCCACGGCCGAGCCGCAGCAGGTCATCGACGCCGGCTGGGACCTCGCGGGCATCGGCGAGGGCGAGTCCACGATCATCGCGCTGGTCCGGGCGCTGCGGGAGGACACGCCGCTCACTACCGTCCCCGGCCTGGCCGTCAGGGATACCGACGGGGTCGCGCTGCGCACCCGGCCCGCGCCGCAGCTCCCGCTGGACGCGTTCCCGTCCTTCGTGGGCAGGAACGGGCCCATCGAGATCACGCGTGGGTGCCGTTACACCTGCCGGTTCTGTCAGACGCCGTTCATGTTCGGCGGCCAGTTCCGGCACAGGTCGGTGGCGAGCGTGCGCGAGCACGTACGGGGCATGGTGGAGCGCGGGCTGAAGGACATCCGGTTCATCACGCCCACGTCGCTGTCGTACGGCTCCCCCGGCCCCGACCCCGACCTCGGCGCGGTGGAGGAGCTGCTGGCGGGGGTAAAGGAGGAGCTGCCGCCGCACGGCCGGGTCTTCTTCGGCAGCTTCCCGTCGGAGGTGCGGCCCGAACACGTCACGCCGGAGGCGATGCGCCTGCTCAAGCGGTACGTCGCCAACGACAACCTGATCATCGGCGCCCAGTCGGGCTCGGACAAGGTGCTCGCCGCCTCCGGGCGCGGCCACGACACCTCGCCGGTGCGCGACGCGGTGCGCATCGCGGTCGAGCACGGCTTCCGGCCCAACGTCGACTTCATCTTCGGCATGCCCGGCGAGGACGAGTCCGACCAGGCCGCCTCGCTCCGGCTCGCCGCCGACCTGGCCGAGCTGGGCGCGCGCATCCACACGCACACGTTCATGCCGCTGCCCGGCACGCCGTGGCGGGACGCCGAGCCGGCCTTCATCCCGCTGGCGACCATGAGCGAGCTCGACCGGCTGGCGCAGCGCGGCGACGCGTACGGACATTGGCGCAAGCAGGCCGAGCACTCCGCCCGGCTGGCCGAGACCGCCAAGAACTACCCGCGCCGGGCCCGGCGCCGGCGCGCCTGACCGGCCGGGGCGGGTCAGGCGGGGCGGCCCGGGTCGTCGTCCTCGTCGTCGAAGGCGGCGTTCA
Organism: Nonomuraea sp. LP-02; assembly: GCF_036289125.1. Classification (NCBI taxonomy): domain Bacteria; kingdom Bacillati; phylum Actinomycetota; class Actinomycetes; order Streptosporangiales; family Streptosporangiaceae; genus Nonomuraea; species Nonomuraea sp. LP-02. The sequence continues at coordinate 6,250,997 of NZ_JAXCLK010000001.1, forward strand.
GCGCCCGCTCGAACGCGTCGCTGACCGGCCGCAGCGCCTGCGCGAACGCGTTGACGAGCGGGCCGATGATCTCGGACACCTCGGTCATGAGGTCGGGGCTCTTGCTCTCGGGAGGCGCCCAGCGCATGGCGTCGGCGCTCAGCGTCTCCCATTCCTCGACGACACCGTCGATGGCGTCGAGCACATGATCAGGATCGCTTGGCATGACGGCTCCCCGCGGCGAGAAAGGGGTCAACACCACGGTAACCCAGCCGGGGGCGCGGCGACCGCTCAGGCCGGGACGGAGACCCCCACGCCGCCGCGCGTTTGGGCGCCGAAACGCTCCTTGTCGGCGGCGAGGTCGAGCGGCCTGATGCGGGAGCGGGCGGCGAGGATCTCGTCGGTCAGCAGTGCGGCCGGCACCAGCCAGGAGACCTCGAACTCCAGCCCGTCGGGGTCCTTTGCGTACAGGGCCTTGGTGGAGCCGTGGTCGGAGGCGCCGACCAGCGCGTCCAGCTCGCTCAGCCGGGCGGCGATCCGCTCCAGCTCGTCGAGCGTGTCCACCTCCCAGGCCAGGTGGTAGAGGCCGACGGAGGTGCGCCCGGCGCCGGACGGCGCGGCGTCCGCGCCGATCTGGAACAGGCCGAGGTCGTGGTCGTTGGTGGAGCCCGGCGCCTGGAGGAAGGCGGCGCCGCGCATGCCCATGACGACCTCGAAGCCGAGGGCCTCGCGGTAGAAGGCGACGCTGCGATCGACGTCGCGGACGTACAGGACGGCGTGGTTGAGGCGCTGGACCGGCATGATGATCCCCTTTCCCGGGTGTCTCACCTTAAGTATATGAGAGTTCAACTAAAATGGGAGTGTGACGATGACGACCCGATGGCTGGACGAGGACGAGCAGCGGACCTGGCGCGCGTTCCTGGCGGCCACCCGGCACGTCCAGGAGACGCTGGACCGGCAGCTCCAGCGCGACGCGGGCATGCCGCACGCCTACTACGAGATCCTCGTGCGCCTGTCCGAGGCCCCCGAGCGCACGCTGCGCATGAGTGAGCTGGCCAGCCGGGCCGGCAGCTCGCAGAGCCGGCTGTCGCACGCCGTGGCGCGGCTGGAGGAGCGCGGCTGGGTGCGCCGCGAGCGCTGCCCGGCCGACGGCCGGGGCCTGCTCGCCGTCCTGACCGACGACGGGTACGCCGCGCTCGCCGCCGCCGCTCCCGGCCACGTCGAGGAGGTCCGGCGGACCCTGTTCGACGTGCTGGAGCCCGGCCAGGTCGCGGTTCTTGAGGAGATCTGCGCCGCGATCGTGTCACCTTCCGGCGGGACACACGGCGGAGGTAGCGCGAAAAGTGTCGGGCGGAGGCCGTAGCGTTCTCCCGGTACCCGAGCGAGGAGAGGCCGATGCACCACTCAGAAAAGGCGCTGTTCCTGGCGGTCCACGGCATAGCGGGGCGGTTCGCCGGCCAGCCCGTGCCCGTGGTCATGGAGGCGCTGCTGCGCGGCCTGCCCAAGGCCCCCGGCCTCGAGGTGACGGAGATCCGCAAGATCGCCGAGGAGATCAGCGTCGGGCGTGACCCCTCGGGCTTGTGACCGCCTGATCGCGGAGGGGAAGCGACGGGCGAAAACGGCACGGCGGGGTTACCATTTGTCGCGTCTGATCCAGCTTGCGCCCGAACACGTGTGAGGAGTCCGTGAGTGACGCTGGTCGCTGGGGTCGATTCTTCGACGCAGAGTTGCAAAGTCGTCATTCGTGACGCGGAGACGGGCGCGCTGGTCCGCGAGGGCCGCGCCCGGCATCCCGAGGGCACGGAGGTCCACCCGTCGCACTGGTGGGCGGCGCTGCTGGAGGCCCTGGAGGGCGCCGGCGGGCTCGACGGGGTCGCGGCCGTGAGCGTGGGCGGGCAGCAGCACGGCATGGTCTGCCTGGACGAGTCCGGAAATGTCGTACGCGATGCCTTGCTCTGGAACGACACCCGCTCCGCCCGGGCCGCCGCCGACCTCACCACCGAGCTGGGCGGCCCCCAGGCGTGGGCCGACGCGGTCGGCTCGGTGCCGGTGGCGTCGTTCACGATCACCAAGCTGCGGTGGCTGGCCGAGCACGAGCCGGACAACGCCCGCCGCACCGCCGCCGTGTGCCTCCCCCACGACTGGCTGATCTGGCGGCTGGCCGGGGCGCTCGCCTCCGGCGTCCCGTTCTCCCGCGAGGGCTGGGCGGACGCGCCGCTCGCGCCCCTCGACGCGCTCACCACCGACCGGGGCGACGCCTCCGGCACCGGCTACTGGTCGCCGTTCACCGGCTCCTACCGCACCGACCTGCTCAAGGCCGCCTTCGGCGGGACGCCGCTGCTGCCCCGGGTGCTCGGCCCCACCGGCCGCGCCTACGACGGCGACGTCCTGCTCGCGCCCGGCACCGGCGACAACATGGCCGCCGCGCTCGGCGTGGGCGCCCGCCCCGGCGACGTCGTGGTCTCGCTCGGCACCTCGGGCACCGCGTTCGCGGTCGCCGAACAGCCGAGCGCCGACCCGACGGGCGCGGTGGCGGGGTTCGCCGACGCGACAGGCCGCTTCCTGCCGCTGGTGTGCACGCTCAACGCCGCCCGCGTCCTCGACGCCGCCGCCCGCATCGCCGGCGTCGGCCTCGGCGAGCTGAGCGAGCTCGCGCTCCAGGCCCCCGCCGGGGCCGGCGGGCTGACCCTGGTGCCCTACCTTGAGGGCGAACGCACCCCCAACCGCCCCACCGCCACCGGCTCGATCCACGGGCTGACGCTGGCCACCGCCACCCCCGCCCACCTGGCCCGCGCGGCCGTCGAGGGCATGCTGTGCGGCCTCGCCGACGCCCTCGACGCGCTGCGCACACGGCCGGAACAGGTGCTCATGATCGGCGGCGCCGCCCGCTCGGAGGCCGTCCGGCGGATCGCGCCGACCGTCTTCGGCGTGCCCGTCACCGTGCCGCCCCCTGCCGAGTACGTCGCCGACGGGGCCGCCTACCAGGCCGCGACGCTGCTGACCACGCCGGAGTGGCGGGCGGAGGACACGGCCACGTACGACGGCGAGGCCGTCCCCGAGATCCGCGCCCGCTACGCCCGCGCCACCGAGCACATCCTCGACTGACGGGGATCGTGCCCGTTCATCGGCCCTCGGTCGGGAGGTAGGGCTCACGCCAGAGCTCCCGGCCGGCGGCGTCGTACCCGACGACCTCGAACCCCTTCCGGTAGATGTCGCCGTCGTACCCGTGCCGGCCCGCGAACAGCCGTACGCCGATCCCCCACGGATCCTTCCTGGTCGGCGCGGCCGCCTTCCGCCCGTCGGGGAAGACCAGCTCGACCTCGGTCGTACGCGCGTCCGCCACGACGCCGAACCAGCGGCGCTCGCGCTCGTGCAGCAGCACCGGCATCCTCCGCCCGCCCAGGTCCCGCATGAGGTCCTTGGTCCGTACGAGGTCGGCGGCCACCGGATCGCCGTCCAGCCGCCAGACCAGGGTCCGGTCGGGGACGTCGAACACGTTGGCGCTCAGCCCGCCGCCCAGCCGCAGCACCGTGCCGACGGGCTCGGCCGTCGCCTCCGGCACCGTCAGCGGCGTGTGCGCCGCCGTGGCCACCGTCATGCCCCGCGCGTCGGTGAACGCGAAGCCCGTCACCCGGGTCGAGGCGGGCACGGTGACCGTCCAGATGGCCCGGGGCGCGCCGGCCGGTCGCGTGATCTGCCCGGGCGTCCGTTCTCCCGTGGCCGAGACGGCGTTCACGCCGACGACCTGGTCGCCGGCCGCGCCGAAGTACAGCGTCTCCTCGGGCGGCGGCCACGACTCGGTGGTTCCTTCGAATGACGCGGTCCCGCCGGCCGGCACGGCTTTGCAGGATGACGACGACGAGCCCGTCCTGCTCCGGTGCAGCCGGCAGAAGGCCAGTGCGCCATCGGAGCGCCGCGCGTACCAGAGCTCCACCGCCCCGCCGAGTGCCGGATCGTCCACGACCAGCCGGTCGCCGAGCGGCGGCTTGTCCTCCAGCCCGACCTCGGGCACGTGAGCGCCGGTGGACGGCACGGGCTGGAGAACGCCGGTGGCCACGTCCCCGCCACCGCCGCCCAGCCCCATCGTCACGACCGTCACGGCCGCCGCCGCGCCCCCCACCGCCGCCAGCATCCGCATCCGGTCCCGCCGTCTGCCCCGCGACCGCGCCACGACCCGCCCGGGCAGCCCGGCCGGCGACTGCGGCGCGTCCTCGGCCGCGTGCCGGAGCGTGCTCCGCAACAGGCCCTCCACCCGCTCGTCCTCGGTCCTCATGAAACGCCCTCCTCGGTCTCGCGACGGTCGTTCGACAGGGCGGAACGCAGCTTGCCGAGCCCCAGGGAGGCGTGGCTGCGCACCGTCCCGCGCGAGATCCCGAGCACCCGGGCGATCTCCTCGTCCGCCAGGTCCTCGTAGTAGCGCAGGACGAGCACGGCCCGCTGCTTGCGCGGCAGCCCCTTCAGCGCCTCCCACAACCCCTGCTCCGCCGGCGGCAGGTCGTGGCGTACGTCGCCGGGCCCGTCGGGCAACTCGCCGAACAGGTGCTCCCGCCTGCGCCGCCGCCAGACGCTGATGTGCAGCCTGGCCATGATCGTGCGCGTGTACGCCTCGGGGTCCTGCTTGCGCCGTACGCGGGGCCAGGCCCGATGCAGCCTGATCAGCGCCTCCTGTGTCAGATCGGCCGCGTCGTGGGCGTTGCCGCTGAGCACGTAGCCGTACCGCAGCAACGCGTCGGCCCGATCCGCCACGAAGCTCTCGAACCTGGAGTCATCCTCCAAGATCCAACCTTTCCTCGTTCCGTCCCCCTGTAGACGGCCCGAGCCCCCGAACTGTTGAACCTCACCCGGTCGCCCTGGGCTCCCTGAAGAGCCAGGCACAGAGCAGGGCGGTGCCCATGAAGCCGGCCGTCGCGGGAACGGCGATGACAAGGTGGAGCGAGAGGTTCCCTTCGGGCATCCAGGAGACGTGATCCGACTGGATGAAGGCGACCGCCAGCATGGCGAAGGGCGCCAGCAGCCCTACGAGCGGCCAGACAGGCAGGCGGGCCAGCCACGCGGCCGCCATGCTGAGCGGGAAGGGCGCGAGGGCGAACGCCGACAGCAGCCTGAGCTCGGAGTCCGAGTCACGGGTCGGCCAGTGGAGGAGCAGCAGCAGCGCGACCGCCACCGCGGCCCCGGCCAGGGCGGATCTCAAGAGGAGGCGCACAGCGTGATTCTGGGGCATCAGCCGCGGCCGAGTCGACGTCAGGGGGCCCCACCGGCTGGAGGTCGGCGGGGCCCCGGCCGGTTCACTTGACGGCGGTCACGAGATCGGCGGACGTGAACGGATTGATCTCTTTCAAGAACTTCCTGTCCACCAGCACGCTCACCGGCACCTCGTCGTTCGTCGGCGGGAACGTCGGGACGAGTCTGCTGATCACGTGGTATTGCGTGCCGCCGCCCGGCATCTGGAACGCGGGAGCGGCCGGGCCCACCTCGGCACCGAACGGCATGAGCACCTCGAACGCGTGATAGTTGCACAGGTTCATGGGGGCCGTGGAGTTGGTGTTCAGGTTCCGCGGCGGCAGCGCCCGCCTGATGAACAGGTCGCCCATCGGCGCCAGGAACGAGCCCGCGTTGCTGCCGAACCGGTCGAGCCTCATGCCGGGCAGCAGGGTGGTCGTCTTGAGCAGGAGCCGGCCGTTCGGGTAGTTGCCGGAACGGCCGAAGCCGGAGTCAGGCGGGAAGCGGTAGTTGTTCAGGGCGTAGTCCCAGTAGCGCGAGAGAAAGTGCTGCGGGGAGAGGCTGCCCAGCGGCACGTAGCCGTGCAGGAGCGCGCCCAGATATCCGGTTCTCGGCAGGATGGTCGGCCCGAGGTCGGGATCGCCGGTGATGTAAGGAGGGCCGCAGACCCGCTTGCCGGTCACAGGGACAGCGGTCGTCCGGCTGGGCTCGTCCTTGCTCGAAGACGGCGTGCTGAGCTCCGACTGCTGGACGAGCCGGGTCTCGGGCTGGACGGCGCTCTCGGCGTACGCGGCCATGCCGCCCATGGCGCTCAATGTCGTGCATATCGCGGCGGCCAGCATGGCGCCCCGTCGGTTGTACGGCATGACTTTCCCGTCGATCCTGAATGGCGAACGAATGAGAACTGATCACCAGCGAATGGACGGCCAAGCGCCGCATATAGTGATCGATTCCTACATTCCCGCCATCGCCGGAATCGCAATCTCGGGCATTCTAAGAGAACAGCAAAACTCGAAGGCTAAATAGTCATATGTGGTGATTTGTATTCGATGTCGGGTATGGCGCGCGCCTCCTCGACGGCCGCGCGGCCGTCGAGGAGAAGCCGGATCGAGCAGGCCGGCTCTACGGTGCGATCGACCAGAGCTGGCAGGTGTTGTTGAGCCACATCCACAACCGGACCGGCGTGCCGTTCGCCGTGCCGCAGTTCTGGTTGTCGAGCACCATGCCGCTGTTCTCCACCACGAGCTCGTACCGGCCGTTGCCCGCGGGGACGACCGCCCACTGCTGGCAGGTGTTGCCGAGCGGCTGCCACAGGTTGACGGCGGTGCCGAGGGCCAGCCCGCAGTTGACCGCGTCGAGCACCTTGCCGGCGTTGACGTTGGTGATCGTCCACTTGTTCGCGCCGACGCTGGTGAAGCGCCACTGCTGGCAGGTGTTGCCGAGCGCCTGCCACTGGTCGATCTGCGTGCCGTTGGCCGTGCCGCAGTTGACCGCGTCGAGCAGCTTGCCACTGGCAAGGTTGGTGATCCGGTAGGTGGCTCCGTTCACGGGGAAGGTCACGCTCTTGCTGTAGCCGACGGAGACGATGTTGGCCTGCACGGCATTCTCGGTGGCTTCGCTCGGATAGCCGCTGGTCATGACGCCTTCGAAGAACGAGCCGACGGAGCCGTTGCTGTTGTCGCCGCCGATGCCGAGGATGATCGCGCCCTGCTTGGTCATCGGGCGGTAGCCCGCCTGGGTGGGCAGCGGTCCGTCGTACCGTGTGGCCAGGCCGCCGGACTGCGCGTTGCCGTCCTTGATGGCGTACGTCGAGGTGCCGTTGTTCTTCAGCATCGCCGTCACGAACGCGGAGTTGCGGCCGGTGTTCGCGGTCCAGGAGCCGTTGCCCCCGGCGAACAGTCCGTTCTCCAGGTCCGCCGCGACGCGCGGACCGCCCGCGCACGGCGCGAACCAGCAGAGCGTGCCGAAGTAGATCGCGTCCATGTCGCCGTTGCCGGTGTCCATGTTGTTCGTCTCGGCGTTGCCGTAGTCGAAGCAGCACCGGTCGTTGACGTGCGTGCCCTCGGTCACCATGTACATGCCCTCGGGCTGGCTGCCGGTGGCGACGCCGTTCGTCGCGTTGTTGCGGTAGCCGTTGCCCGCGGACATGTAGATGCCGTAGACCTTGTGGCCGCCCGCCGTCACGGGCAGGGCCGCCGCGTTCGCGCCCTGGTCGGCCGTGGGGTTGGCGCCGCCGCCCGGAGCGATCGTGAGGTCGTTGTGGCGCGAGGTCTGGTCGTAGACGCGGACGATCGTGCAGTACGTGCCCGAGCAGAAGGAGTCCTGGGTCGCGGCGTTCGCGTAACCGCCCGCGCTGAGCACGCCGATGTTGGCCGTCGCGCCGTCGGACCAGCGCCGCACCTGGTAGAGCGGCCCGTTGTAGGAGCCGAAGAGGGCACGGGTGGTGCTGTGCGCGGCGACGCACGGGGTGCCGCCGTTCGCGTAGATGTCGCAGGACAATGTCCCGGCCGCCTGTGCGGTGCCTGGCGGCACGGCGACCAGCGCGGTGACGACGAGCGCCGCGAAGGAGGCGACGGTGAGGGCCGTTCGCCGCCAGTGGCGCAGAGACCAGAAACCCATGGTGTGCCTTTCATGTGCGGCGAGGCAGCGCGGTGCCAGGCGGTGGCCGGTGAAGGAAAGGATGCATTGTTAGCGCTAACATTTGCCGTTATGGAGTCGGCTCGTTAGCGCTAACATTTGTAGCCACACGCGTTTCTGTTACAACCGGGCTATTGCCCGGGTTTCCGCTGTGTTTCGCCCAAAGTGTCATCGCCGATGTGGCGAGTGTCAATACCCGTCGAAGGTTCATGTCAACTCAGCTCAGCGGGCGTCGAGTGCGGCGGCGCGCTCCAGGAACAGGTCGCGCTCGCGGGCGTTCCTGGTCAGCTCGGCCGCGCGCCGGAACTCGGCGCTCGCCTCGTCGGCCCGCCCGAGCTTGGCCAGCAGGTCCCCGCGTACGGCGGGCAGATGCGCGTACCCCCGCAGGGCTCGCTCGTCCCGGAGGCCGTCGGCGATCTCCAGGCCGCGCTCGGGCCCGTACGCCATGCCGACCGCGACCGCCCGGTTCAGCTCGACGATCGGTGAGGGCGTGAGGTGGGCCAGCAGCCGGTAGAGGGCGGCCATGCGTTCCCAGTCGGTGGCCTCCGGGGTGAGCGCGCGGGCATGGCACGCGGCGATGGCGGCCTGCAGCCCGTACGGACCGAGCGTGCCCAGCTCCTCGGCGCGGCGCAGCGCCGCCAGGCCACGGCGGACCAGCAGCCGGTCCCAGCGGCTGCGGTCCTGGTCGAGCAGGAGGATGGGCCTGCCGTCGGGGGCGGTCCTGGCCGGGAGCCGCGAGGCCTGGATCTCCATGAGCGCGAGCAGGCCGTGGACCTCGGGTTCTGCCGGCATGAGCCCGGCCAGCACGCGGCCGAGGCGCATGGCCTCCTGGCACAGCGACGGGCGGATCCAGTCGTCGCCGGCGGTCGCCGCGTACCCCTCGTTGAAGATCAGGTAGATGACCTCCAGGAGGGAGGCCAGCCGGGCCGGCAGCTCGGCGGGCGGCGGCAGCTCGATCGGGATCTTCTTGTCGGCGAGGGTGCGTTTGGCGCGCGAGATGCGCTGCCCGACGGTGGGCTCGGGCACCAGGAAGGCGCGGGCGATCTCGGCGGTGGTCAGGTTGCCGAGCAGCCGGAGGGTGAGCGCCAGCCGGCCCTCGACGGGGAGCGCGGGATGACAGGCGGTGAAGATCAGGCGGAGCAGGTCGTCGCCGATGTGGTCGTCGAGGGCGTCGTCGAGCTCGGCCTGCGCATCCTCCTGGCGGAGCTCCATGTCCAGGCCGATTTCCTGCAGCTTGCGCTGGTAGGTGTCGCGGCGGCGGAACTGGTCGATGGCCCGATGCTTGGCGGTGAGCGTCAGCCACGCCCCCGGATTGTCAGGTATGCCCTTGGCCGGCCACTCTTCGAGCGCGGCCACCAGCGCGTCCTGCGCCAGCTCCTCGGCCAGCCCGATGTCGCCGACCATCCGGGCCAGAGCCGCGATGACCCGGGCGGACTCGATCCGCCACACCGCCTCCACCGCCCGATGCGCCGCAGCTACCGTCATATGTCCTGAATATCACCAGGCCGGGGATCATGTCCCCGGCCTGGTGAAGTGGCCGATCAGGCCGGCGGGGCGAAGTCCTCGGGCCCGAACAGCCGCAGGACGTCCGACTCGCCCTCCCATCCCGGCCACAGGTCACGGTGCAGCTTGACGAAGCGGGTGGTCCATTCCACGGCCTCCTCCTTGCTCCTGACCTCGTACAGCGCGTAGCTGACCAGCTCCTTGGCCTCGGCGAACGGCCCGTCGGTGACGGTCAGCCGGCCCCCGCTCACCTCGACCCGCGCCCCCTCGGAGCTGGGGGCCAGGCCGCTGTTGTCGAGCATGGCCCCGGCCTCGGTGGCCTCCTGACCGAGCTTGAAGATGGCCTCCATGAGGTCGGCCGGCGGCGGTCCGGCGGGCTGGGCGGTGACCTTGAACGTGACCAGGTAGCGCATCGTAAATCTCCTTCTCGTTATGGGGTGATTGTTACCGGTGGTCAGGCGGCGTCGCGGGACAGGTCCAGCGAGACCAGCGACAGCCAGCTCCAGACCGCCACGATGCCGGCGACGAACATCAGGTTGGTCCAGGCGGCGCCGGCCCCGCTCGCGATCCCGACGAACGAGCCGAGGAACAGCGTGCCAGTGAGGCGGGAGTACAGAGCCCAGCCGCCGCGGCCCTGGCGGGCCTGCCGGGAGGCGATGACGTAGCAGGCCGCCGTCATGCACAGGAACCCGACGCCGCCGACGGCCATGTGCAGGGTTCCGGACAGGGTGACGGCGCCCGGACCCTCCGGGGTTCCCGCGGGGAAGCCCATCGCGGGGTCGGCGGGGAAGACCGCGGCGCCGATCATGCTCGCGCCGAACGCACCGACCAGGGCCGGCGCCCATCGGGCTCCCCGTCCGGGCGTCAGGGCGCGGCGCAGGCCGGCGGCGGCGGCGATGGTGGCGAGGGCGGTGACGACGAAGTTGGCGGTCTGGATCCAGCCGAGCTCTCCGTTGGCCAGGAAGCTCCACGGGTGGCGGGCCAGGTCGAAACCCTCACGGGTGAGCGCCTGGGCCAGGGCGACGGTCACGTAGAACGGTCCGGCGACGACGCCGCAGCCGAGGAGCAGGCGCTGGGCGGAGATCGGGCGGGCGTGGGTGAGCTGCAGAGTCATGGTCGTCTACCTCCTGTCGAGGGACCGGCGCATCCGGACCGTCTGCCTACGCTGCGAACGAGGCGGGCCGATTTCGACACTCGCCCCCAAGATCTTTCAAGATCTTTTCCGGGACCGCCCCCGCCCCTCCCGGCCCGGGGCGTCGTGGAATTCTCCGGCGATTCACCGGGCGAAACAAATAGGCGGCGTGATTCTTCAATCGGGTGCAAACAAATGGCCCGGTGATGTCCGGTGGCTCCCTTTCCGGACGATGATCGGGTTTATCGCCGCGACCCAGCGGACAGCCCTCATTCATGCCATGGGGAAAAATACGCAAACGGCCGTCGCTGCCATGATGTCCGAGCATTCCAAGAAGGCGTACCGGCACTGCGAGCAGATCATGCGCAGTCAGGCCCGCAACTTCTCGTACGGTCTGCGGCTGCTTCCCGTCCCCAAGCGGCGTGCGTTGAGCGCCGTCTACGCGCTCGCCCGCAGGATCGACGACATCGCCGACGGCGACGGCCCGGCCGGGCAGCGGCTGGCGGGTCTGTCCGCGGTCCGCGAGACGCTCGGCGCGCCCGTCCCCCAGGCGCACGACCTCGTGCTGGTGGCGGTGTTCGAAGCCGCGCGCCGTTACCCGATCCCGCTCGGCGCGTTCGCCGACCTCGTGGACGGCTGCGTCGCCGACGTGCACGGGAGGACGTACGCGAGCTTCGACGACCTGGTCGGCTACTGCCGGTGCGTCGCCGGCTCGATCGGGCGGCTCTCGCTGGGCGTGTTCGGCTCGGACGACGTCGAGGCGGCCACGCCGCTCGCGGACGCGCTCGGCGTGGCCCTGCAGATCACCAACATCCTGCGCGACCTGCGCGAGGACCGCATGGCCGGGCGGATCTACCTGCCCGTGGAGGACCTCGCGCGGTTCGGCTGCACCCTGGCCGTCGACGCGTCCGGCCGGTTCCTCGACCCGCCGGAGCGCCTGGCCGAGCTGGTCAGGTTCGAGGCCGACCGGGCACGCGACTGGTTCGCCGCCGGGATGCGCCTGCTGCCCCTGCTGGACGCACGCAGCGCCGCCTGCACGGCCACCATGGCCGGCATCTACCGGTGCCTGCTCGACCGCATCTCGGCTGATCCCCACCGCGCGGTGGCCGCCAGGCTCTCCCTGACGACGAAGGAGAAATCGGTGGTCGCGGTGCGCGCCCTCGCCCGCGCCGGGCGCGGAAGAGGCCGGCCGGCCGAACGCGCCGGGTCCCGTTGATCACTGCCGCGCTGCTGGCGGTGCTCGCGGCGCTGTGCAACGCCGCCGCGTCGGTTCTGCAGCGACGCGCGGCGCTGACGGTGCCGCAGGGTCCGGGAGCGCAGACGGGCCTGATCCTGGCACTGGTACGGAAGCCGGTGTGGCTGTGGGGGATCACGGCGCTGATCGGCGGCTTCCTGTTCCAGGCCGCCGCGCTGTCGCAGGGAGCCGTCGCCCTGGTCCAGCCGGTCATGGTGGTCGAGCTGCCGTTCACCATGGTCATCCTGTCGGTGGCGTTCGGCATCGTCCTGGACAGGCACACCTGGCTGGCGATCGGCGCGCTGTCGGCCGGGCTCGCGATCTTCCTCATCGCGGCGGCTCCCGACGTGGGGCGGTGGCTGCCCGACGCGTTCGGCTGGATCGTCGCCACCGCCGTGACCGCGGCCGTCGTGGCCGCGCTGGTCGCGGTGGGGGTCCTGGCGAGAGGAGCGCTCCGGCCCGCGGCGCTGGGCGTCGCCGCGGGCATCGGCTTCGCCTTCACCGCGACGCTCATCAAGAGGGTCACCGCCATCGCCCAGGAGGACCTGGGCGCGCTGCCGCGGTCCTGGCAGCTGTACGCGATGGTGGCGGCCGGCCTGTGCAGTCTGTTCCTCCTGCAGCACGCCCTGCACAGCGGTCCCCTGGTGATCGCGCAGCCCGCGCTGACCATCAGCGACCCCATCGCCGGCATCCTGTACGGCGGGCTGCTGTTCGGGGAGCCCATCCGCTCCGGCTCATGGATCGTGTTCGAGGCGATCGGCATCGGGAGCATGGCCTACGGCGTCATCCAGCTGGCCCGCTCGCCGCTCATCCAGGCCCAGAACGCGCCCCTGCGGTGAGGAGACGAGACCTGCCTCGGCCGGCATCGCGGAGAACAGGGCGGAGGCGCGGTCCGCCTGGCGTTTACGCGCCCGCGCGTCGTCGAGGAGGTCCAGCGCCTCCAGCAGCGCGGCCGCGTCGCCGGTGCACGCGCTCACCCCGGCCGCGGCCATCGCCCGGGCGCCGTCGCGCCCGTGGCCGCTGATCGGCCGGTGGACGACGACCGGCAGCCCGGCGGCGAACGCCTCCTCGCAGGTCAGGCCGGAGCCGTTGTCGACCAGGGCGTACGCGGCCGCCATCAGCTCGGGAACGTCGTCGCGCCAGCCGAGCGCGGGCCCCAGCCCGGCCAGGCGCAGGCGGCGCCGCAGCGCGGCGTTGTCCCCGCACAGCACGAGCGGTGTGTACCGCCCCGACCTCGCCAGAACGCGCGCGGTCGCGATGATCTCCCCGGCTCCCCATGACCCTCCCGACACCAGGACGAGCCGGTCACCGGGATCCGCGCCGACGCTGCGGGCCACTCGCCCGGGGTCGGCCACCGCCTGCCCGAACACCGGGCGGACGACCGGCGCGCAGCGCAGCACCGGCCGACGGGTACATGCAGCTATATATCCAATGATGTCGGGATTCGGGCACAGGTACCGGTCGTTGCCGTGGTGCAGCCACAGCCGGTGCACCGCGAAGTCCGTGACCAGCACCGTGCTCGGGCACGGCAGCCCGCCGCGCTCGCGCAGCCGCCCCGTGAGCTGCGCGGCCAGATGGAACGTCGAGACGACCTCGTCGGGCCGCCAGTCCGCGACGAGCCGGCGCAGGCGGCCGGCCGCGAGCACCGTGAGCGGAGACGTCCCCGGCGCCCGTTTGCCGACGAAGAAGACCTGGTAGATGAGCTCGTAGAGCCAGGGGGCGCGCAGGATCATCCAGCGGTACCCATCCCGCAGCGCCGAGCCCAGCCGGAGCGGGAAGAGCAGGAGGACATCGATGATCCGCGCGTCGGCATTCTCGGCCGCGAGCCGCGCGGCCAGCTCGGCGGCGACCCCGTCGTGGCCGCTGCCCATCGACGCGGTGAGGATGAGCACCCGCCGCCGCCCCGCTCCCCCGGGCGGACGAGCGGCACGACGATGAGCCGGATCGCCCTGCCGCTCGGGCTGGCCTGCCTTTCCCTGCTGCACGCGGCCCCGGCCGCCACCTGGCTGCCGTCGGTCCGGCGGTGGATGCCCGCGCTCGCCGGCGCCGGTGACCCCGGCCACGTGGCGCTCACCTTCGACGACGGTCCCCATCCCGGCTCCACCCCGCGCTTCCTGGACGAGCTGGGACGCCTCGGTGCTCACGCGACCTTCTTCGTCCTCGGCGAGCTGCTCGAACGCCATCCGGGACTGGGCCGCCGCATCGTGGCCGAGGGCCACGAGCTGGCCGTGCACGGCTGGCGGCACGGCAACGCCCTGATCGCCCCGCCGGGACGGGTGACGGCCGAGATCGGCCGCGCCGCCCGTCTGGTGCGGGAGGTCTGCGGGGTCCGCGCGGCCTGGTACCGCCCGCCCTACGGGGCGCTCAGCCTGGAGGCGCTGGTCTCCGCCCGCCTGCTGGGGCTGCGTCCCGTGCTGTGGACCGACTGGGGCCGGGACTGGGAGGCGGCGGCCACGCCGCGCTCGGTCCTCACCACCGTGGCGGCCGGGCTGCGCGGCGGGGCGACCGTCCTGCTCCATGACTCCGACCACGCCTCCGTTCCTGGTTCCTGGCGATCGGCGCTCGACGCCCTCCCCGCGCTCGTGGAGCACTGCCGGCTCATGGGCCTGAGAGTGGGGCCGCTGCGCGACCACGGCGTGGCGGCGAGCCGCCGTTAAATGCCGGTGCAGCGGGTTTCCATAAAGGCGAGTCCCCTTTCCCCATGCATTCAAACGCCAATTTACCGGCGCCGCCGAAAAGTAAATGCCGAGCCAACGGAATGGAAACAGACCGCCTCCAGGTTTGCGCTGCACGACGACGGATAATTTCCCTGTCGTGCTGTCTCGGAAGGGCTATTCACAGGAGCTCGCGGAAAAGGCGCGCCGGGAGAACTTCCCGGTGGCCTCGCGACTGCTGCCGCGTCGGCACCGCGACCACCTCATGGCCGTGTACGGCTTCGCGCGCTCCGTGGACGACGTCGGCGACGAGGGGCCTCCCGGCGACCGGCTGCGCCTGCTGGACGAGTTCGAGGCCGACCTGGCGCGGCTCTACGACGGGGAGACCCCGCGGCTGCGGCCCGTCCGCGCGCTCACCCGTACCGTCCGGGAGTGCTCGATCCCGGCCGAGCCGTTCCACCGCCTCATCGAGGCCAACCGGCGTGACCAGTCGGTCAGCCGCTACGAGACCTTCGACGACCTGCTCGGCTACTGCGAGCTCTCGGCGAACCCGGTCGGCCGGCTCGTGCTGCACGTGTTCGGGGAGGTGAGCGACGCCCGGCTGGCCCTGTCGGACCGCGTCTGCTCGGCGCTGCAGATCATCGAGCACTGCCAGGACGTGGGCGAGGACTACCGGCGCGGGCGCGTCTACCTGCCGGAGGAGGACCTGCGGCGGGCCGGCTGCCCGGCCGGCCATCTCGCGGCGACGGCCACCTCGCCGCCGCTACGCGCGGCGGTGGCCGTGCAGGCCGCGCGGGCCGCGAAGCTGCTGAGCGAGGGGGAGGCGATCGTCGCCTCCCTTGCCGGCTTCGCCCGTACGGCGGTGGCGGGCTATGTCGCGGGAGGTCACGCGACCCTGGCCGCGCTGGCCGCCGCCCGCTACGACGTCCTGGGCCGGGCCGTCCGCCCGCGCCGCCCGCGCCTGCTCGCGGCGTGGGCGCGGGTCCTCATGACCACGAGATCGTCCGATCCGGCGCTCCAGCGCCTTCCGTTGGCATGAGGTGGCCGCGATGAGGCCCGAGCCGGTGGCGGTGATCGGCGGCGGCCTGGCCGGCATCTCCGCGGCCGTCGCGCTCACCGAGGCCGGGTGCCGCGTGACGCTGTACGAGGCCCGCCCGAGGCTGGGCGGCGCCGCCTGCTCCTTCCAGCGCGACGGGCTGACCGTGGACAACGGCCAGCACGTCTTCCTCCGCTGCTGCACGGCCTACCGCGGACTGCTCGAACGGATCGGCGGCACCGGGCTGGTGGATCTGCAGAGCCGGTTCGACGTGCGGGTGCTGAGCGCGGCGGGCCGGTCGGGGCGGCTGCGCCGGGCACCTCTGCCCGGACCGTTGCACTTCGTCCCCGCGCTCGCGGGCTACCGCCTGCTCGGTCCCGGCGACCGGGTCCGCGCTCTGCGCGGCTCCATCGCCCTGAGCAGGCTCGATCCGGCCGATCCCGTCCTCGACGAGGTGACGTTCGGGAGCTGGCTCGCCGCGCACGGCCAGCGGGCCCCGGCCCGGCAGGCGCTCTGGGACCTGCTCGCGGTGGCGGCGCTGAACACGGGGGTCGAGGAGGCCGCGCTCGGCCCGGCCGTGAAGGTGTTCAAGACCGCGCTGCTCGGCCGGCCGGACGCCGCGGACCTGGGCATTCCCCTGGTCCCCCTGGGCGAGCTGCACGACACCGCCGCCAGGGCGGCCATCGTACGGCGCGGCGGCGACGTACGGGTGGGGGCGAAGGTCAGCGCCATCGAGCCGGGACCGGCCGTCGTCGTGGACGGCGTCAGGATAAGGGCGTCGGCGGTCATCGTCGCCACCCGCCACGAGCAGGCCGCCAAGCTGGTGCCCCTGGACGCGGCGCCCGGCCGGGACACGTGGAACGCCCTGGACGCGAGCCCGATCATCAACGTGCACGCCGTCTACGACCGGCCGGTCATGCCGGCGCCGTTCGTCGCGGTCACGGACTCGCCGGTGCAGTGGGTGTTCGACAAGACCCGTGTCGCGGGCCTGAGCCGGGGCCAGTACCTCGCGGTGTCCGTGTCGGTCGCGGACACCTGGATCGACCGGCCGACCGCGGACCTGCGCGAGGTGTTCGTCCCCGCGCTGCGATCGGTTCTGCCCGCCGCGCGCCGAGCCCGGCTGACCGACTTCTTCGTCACCAGAGAACGGCGCGCGACCTTCCGTCAGGCGCCCGGCAGCGGGGCGGTCCGCCCGCGCAGCACCACCCACTGGCCCGGCCTCTACCTCGCCGGCGCCTGGACCGACACCGGCTGGCCCGACACCATGGAAGGGGCCGTACGCAGTGGACTGCACGCGGCCGGCCTGGTCAGGCGGCACCTGCGACGTCAGGAGACGACGCCATGACCCTGACCCTGCCGGCCGCCGAGGCCGCCCGCGAGCTCGTGGAGCCGGTGCTGCGCGAGGCCGTCGGCCGTCTCGACCCGCTCTCCGCGCGCGTCGCCCGCTACCACTTCGGCTGGGCCGACGGCGAAGACCGATCGGACGCGGACCGATCAGACACGGGCGGCCCATCAGACACGGGCGGCCGATCGGACGCGGGCGGCCGATCAGACACGGGCGGCCGATCAGACACGGGCGGCCGATCAGACACGGGCGGCCGATCAGACACGGGCGGCCGATCAGACGCGGGCGGCGGCAAAGCGCTGCGGCCGACGCTCGCGGTGCTGTCCGGCCGGGCGGCCGGAGCGGACGTCGAGCGGTGCCTGCCCGCCGCCGCGGCGGTGGAGCTCGTGCACGCGTTCTCGCTCCTGCACGACGACGTCATGGACGACGACCCGGTACGCCGGCACCGACCGGCCGCCTGGACCGTCTTCGGCCGCCCCCATGCGCTCCTCTGCGGCAACGCCCTGCTCACCCTGGCCGGGGAGCTCCTGCTGGAACAGGGCTGTGCGGCGGCGGCCCGCGCGCTCAACGACGCCGTGCTCTCGCTCGTAGCGGGCCAGGCCCTCGATCTGGAGTTCCAGGACCGGGACGACGTGACGAGGGAGGAGTGCCTGCGGATGTCGCGGTGCAAGACCGCCTCGCTGCTCGCCTGCGCCTGCTCGATCGGCGTCACGGCGGCCGGCGGCCCCGCGCCGCTGGCGGGCGCCCTGGCCGCGTTCGGGGCCGAGGCGGGCCTGGCCTTCCAGCTCGCCGACGACCTTCTCGGCATCTGGGGCAGCACCGAGGCGACGGGCAAGCCGGTGCTCGCCGATCTGCGTACCCGCAAGAAGAGCCTGCCCGTGGTCGCCGCGCTCACCGGTCCGACGGCGGCCGGCCGCCGGCTCGCCGAGTTGCTGGCCAGGCCCGCGCCGCTCGCCGAGTCCGACCTGCACGAGGCCGCCCGCCTGGTCGAGGAGGCGGGCGGCCGGGCGTGGGCCGAGGCGGAGGCCGAACGGCGGCTCGACGCGGCGATCCGGTGCCTCGACGACGCCGACCTGCCCGCGGACGTACGAGCTGAATTCCTGCACCTCGCCCGATTCATCGCATCCAGGGACCACTGACATGACGACTCTTGAGACCCGGGACGTGCTCACCGGAGCCGAGCACGCCCTGCAGAGCGCCTGCGACCACCTGCTGGGCCTGCGGTCCCCGGAGGGCTGGTGGAAGGGCGAGCTGCAGACCAACGTGACCATGGACGCCGAGGACCTGCTGCTGCGGCAGTTCCTCGGCATCCGCACCGAGCCGGACACGGCGGAGGCCGGCCGGTGGATCCGCTCGCAGCAGCGCGCCGACGGCACCTGGGCCAACTTCCACGAGGGACCCGCCGACCTGTCCACCACCGTCGAGGCGTACGCCGCGCTGCGGCTCGCCGGCGACCCGCCCGACGCGGCGCACATGCGCGCCGCCCGCGGCCAGATCCTGGACATGGGCGGCATCGAGGCGAGCCGGGTGTTCACCCGCATCTGGCTGGCGCTGTTCGGGGAGTGGCCGTGGCGGCGGCTCCCGGTCATGCCACCCGAGCTGATGTTCCTTCCGCCGTGGTTCCCGCTGAACATCTACGACTGGGCCTGCTGGGCCAGGCAGACGATCGTGCCGCTGACCGTCGTGACCGCGTGCCGGCCGGTGCGCCGGCTCCCGTTCGACCTGGCCGAGCTGCGGACCGGACGGGAGCCGCGCCGGGCCTCGGGCGGAGGCTGGGAGAAGGCCTTCTGCGTCCTCGACAGGGCGCTGCACCGCTACGAGCGGCGCCCTTCGCCGATCCTGCGGCGGGCCGCTCTGACGCGCGCCATCAACTGGATCACCGCACGTCAGGAGGCCGACGGCTCCTGGGGCGGCATCCAGCCCCCGTGGGTCTACTCGGTGATCGCGCTCCACCTCGCCGGCTATCGGCTCGACCATCCGGTGATGACCAGAGCGATCAAGGGACTCGACAGGTTCACCATCCGGGACGAGAGCGGGCGCCGGTTGGAGGCGTGCCAGTCCCCCGTCTGGGACACCGCGCTGGCGGTCAACGCCCTGCTCGACGCCGGCACCCCGGCCGACCACCCGGCCGTCACCGGAGCCGCCGCCTGGCTGCTGCGCGAGGAGATCACCACGACGGGCGACTGGGCCGTGCGCAGGCCCGGCCTGCCGCCGGGCGGGTGGGCGTTCGAGTTCGACAACGACGGCTATCCCGACATCGACGACACCGCCGAGGTGGTCCTGGCGCTGCGCAGGCTGGACGTCCCCGGCGTGCGGCCGGCGATCGAGCGCGGGGTCCGGTGGATGGCCGGCATGGCGAGCTCCGACGGCGGCTTCGCGGCGTTCGACGCCGACAACGACCGCGTGCTCTGCACCAAGCTGCCCTTCTGCGACTTCGGCGCGGTGATCGACCCTCCGTCCGCCGACGTCACCGCGCACGTCGTCGAAGCCCTGGCCAAGGAGCGGCCCGGCTCCCCCGAGCTGCGCAGGGCCGTGGTCTGGCTGCTCAAGGCGCAGGAGCGGGACGGCTCGTGGTTCGGCCGCTGGGGCGCCAACCACGTCTACGGCACCGGTGCCGTGGTGCCGGCCCTCGTCGCCGCCGGGGTCAACCCGGGCCATTCCTCCGTACGCCGCGCCGTCGCCTGGCTGGAACGGCACCAGAACGACGACGGCGGCTGGGGAGAGGACCTGCGTTCCTACCGGGACCCCGCCTGGATCGGCCGCGGCGCCTCCACGGCGTCGCAGACCGCCTGGGCGCTGCTGGCCCTGCTGGCCGCCGGCGAACGTTCACCGGCGGTGGAGAACGGCGTGCGCTGGCTCGTCGAGCACCAGCGGCCGGACGGCAACTGGGACGAGCCCTACTTCACGGGCACCGGCTTCCCCGGCGACTTCTACATCAACTACCACCTCTACCGGCTCGTCTTCCCGATCAGCGCACTCGGGCGCTACCTGAGCCGCGACACCCCTCCGGACGTCCGATGACCGGCCTGCTGATCTGTGCCGCGCTCGGCATCGAGGCCCACGCGATCAGGCGCGGCCTGCCGGCCGGCCTCACGGACATCAGGGTGGTCACCACCGGGATCGGCCCGCGCCGGGCCGCTCGCGCGGCCGGGCACCTGCACGGGCAGGGGGCGGTCGCCGTCGTGGGCTTCGGCGGCGCCGTCGCCGCCGGCCTCCGGCCGGGCGACGTCCTGGTGGCGGACGAGGTCCGGTTCAGGGGACGGGTGCATCCCTGCCCTTGGGCCGCGCTGCTCGCGGAGGAGCTGGCCCGTGCCGGCCTGCCCGCCAGGACCGGGCCGCTGCTCACCGTCGATCATCTCGTCAGGGGGGCCGAACGCCGCCGCCTCGCCGGTCAGGGCGTGCGGGCCGTGGACATGGAGAGCGGGCCACTGGCGCGCGCCGCCGTGGACCGGCCGCTCGCCGCCGTACGGGTCATCGTCGACGCGCCGGGGGCGCCGCTGCTGCGGCCGGCGACGCTGGCCCGTGGCCTCGCCGCGCGCCGCACGCTCGCCACCCTCGGCCCCGTCCTGGTGCGCTGGGCGGCGGCCGTCGGCCCGCCCCCGGCCATCGCCCCCGAACCCGTGTCCGTCCCGCTACCCAAGGAACCGCTGCCATGACGATCCCGCTTCGGCAAAGCCTGCGCATCGGCGGCTACATCCTCGGCCAGCGGCTCCGGGGACGGACCAAGTTCCCGCTGCTGGTCGAGCTGGAGCCGTTGTTCGCGTGCAACCTCAAATGCGCCGGCTGCGGCAAGATCCAGCACCCCGCCGACGTGCTGAAACAGCGCATGCCGGTGGACCAGGCCGTCGCGGCCATCGAGGAGTGCGGCGCGCCCATGGTCTCGATCGCCGGCGGGGAGCCGCTCATGCACCCGCAGATCGGCGAGCTGGTCCGCCGCCTCGTCGGCATGAAGAAGTACGTCTTCCTGTGCACGAACGCCCTGCTGATCCCGAAGAAGATCGACGAGTTCGAGCCTTCCCGGTACTTCGCCTGGACCGTGCACATCGACGGCGTCCGCGAACGCCACGACGCGGCGGTGTGCAAGGAGGGCGTCTTCGACGAGGCGGTCGCCGCCGTGCGCGAATGCCAGCGGCGCGGCTTCCGGGTGACGACGAACACGACGTTCTTCTCCTCCGACAGCCCGCAGACCGTCATCGAGGTGCTCGACTACCTCAACGACGAGCTCGCCGTCGACCAGATGATGATCTCGCCCGCGTACGCGTACGAGAAGGCGCCCGTACAGGATCGGTTCATGGGCGTGCGGGAGACGCGCGAGCTGTTCCGCGAGGCGTTCAAGGGCGGGAGGCGGAGCCGCTGGCGGTTCAACCACTCGCCGCTGTTCCTGGACTTCCTCGAGGGCCTGACGGAGCTGCCGTGCACGGCCTGGGCGATCCCGTCGTACTCGCTGTTCGGCTGGCAGCGGCCGTGCTACCTGATGGCCGACGGGTACGCCCAGAGCTACCGCGAGCTGATCGAGGACACCGACTGGTCGGCCTACGGCCGGGGCCGCGACCCGCGGTGCGACAACTGCATGGCGCACTGCGGCTACGAGCCCACCGCCGTCCTCGCCACGCTCGGCTCGCTGAAGGAGTCGCTCCGGGCCATCAGGAGCGGCTGAGCGAAGGTCAGCCGAAGCGCCGCGCGAGCAGCCGGAACGGTCCGGGTGCCGCGCCGCGCAGCCGGGCCGGCAGCCTGAGCCAGCCCGGCACGAACGACTCGGGCCGGCCGTGCAGGATCGCCGCCACGACGGCCCGTGCCACCCGCTCGGGCGGGATCGGCACCGGCCAGCCACGGGTGTACGGTGCGCCGCGCCGGACGAAGAAGGGCGTGTTCACCACCCCCGGCAGCAGGACGGACACGCCGACCCCTGGCGCGTGGCGCAGCTCATGGCGCAGGCCCTCGGCGAAGACCACCAGCCCCGCCTTCGTGGCGGAGTAGACCGCCTCCCCCGCCACGCCCACCGCTCCCGCGATGGAGGCCACGAACACGATGTGCCCGCGTCCGGCCGCCAGCATCCCGGGGAGCAGCAGCCGCGTCAGCGCGATCGGCGCGGCGAGGTTGACGGCCAGCAGCCGATCGGCGCTGCCGGCGGGCATCTCCACGAACGACCCGGCCCACCCCACCCCGGCGTTGTTGACCAGGACGTCGACGTGACCGGCCCGCGCGACGAGCTCGCCGGCCTGCGTCGTGACGTCGCACACCACCATGTCCCCGCCCGTCGCCGCGGCGACGGCCGCGAGGCGGTCGCGGTCGCGTCCCGCGAGCGTCAGCCTGGCGCCGGTGCCCGCCAGCGCGTGCGCGGTGGCGGCGCCGATCCCCGAGGAGGCCCCGGTGATCAGCACGTGGGCGTCCGCGAGCCTCATCGCGTCGGCCCGCAGGTGAGCCGGGTGCTCGCCTGGGCGAGGAGTTCGGCGAGGTGGAGCGGGCGGTTCGCGGTTCCGCTGTGTTCGAGCTGGGTGCGGCAGCTGAAGCCGTCGGCCAGGACGAGCGTGTCCGGCTCGCTCTCGCGGACGGCGGGCAGCAGCTCGTGCTCGGCGCAGGCGAGCGAGGTGCGCAGGTGCCCGGCGGTGAAGCCGAAGTCGCCGGCCAGGCCGCAGCAGCCGCCGACCGTCTTGAGCTTGACTCCGGCCTGCTGGAGCAGGCGCTGATCGGCCTCGTAGCCGAGCACGGCGTGCTGGTGGCAGTGCGGCTGGGCGACGGCGGCGCGGTCGATGCGCGGCGGCCGCCAGCCGTCGGTGCCGGTGAGCAGCTCGGCGAGCGTCTTCGTCTGCTCGGCCAGCCGGGTGACGTCCTGGTCGCCGGGCAGCAGGTTGGCGGCGTCGTCACGGAAGACGGCGGTGCAGCTCGGTTCGAGCCCGACGATCGGGATGCCGCTCCTGAGCAGGGGCGCGAGCGTGTCCAGGGTCCGGCGCAGCACGCGGCGGGCGATGCCGAGCTGCCCGGTGGAGATCCAGGTCAGCCCGCAGCACAGGGTGCGCGGCGGCACGATCACCCGGTAGCCGGCGGCTTCGAGCACGACGACGGCCGAGGCCGCGATGCGCGGGGCCAGGTTGTCGGTGAAGGTGTCCGGCCACAGCAGCACCTCGCCGAGGTCGCCGCTGCCGCGCGGCCCCCTGCGGCGGTAGGCGTCACTGAAGCGGATCCCCGCGAAGGACGGCAGGGGCCGGGCCGGCTCCAGCCCGCCCAGCCGCTTGACCAGCCGGTCCAGGCCGGGCGCGTGGGTCACGGCGTTGACCAGGCCGGGCGCGAACGAGGCCAGCCGCGCCCACACCGGCAGCCAGCCCATGCTGTAGTGGGCGGCGGGCCGGAGCCGGCCCGCGTAGTGGTGGGAGAGGAACTCGGCCTTGTACGTGGCCATGTCCACCTCCACCGGGCAGTCGCGCTTGCAGCCCTTGCAGGCCAGACACAGGTCGAGGGCGTCGTGGACGGCGGTGGAGCGCCAGCCGTCGGTCACGGTGGAGTCGCGGTGGCCGTTCAGCATCTCGAACAGCAGCCGGGCGCGGCCCCGGGTGGAGTGCTCCTCCTCGCCGGTGGCCCGGTAGGAGGGGCACATGACGCCGCCCTGGTGGCTGCGGCACTGGCCGACGCCGACGCAGCGCATCACGGCCCGCTGGAAGCTGCCCTGGTCGTCGGGGTAGCCGAACTCGGTCTCGGGCTCTGCGGGCGTCCAGGCGCTGCCCAGCCGCAGGTCCGTGGTGATCCCGTTGGGCGAGACGATCTTGCCGGGGTTCATCCGGTCGTCGGGGTCGAACACCGCCTTGACCTGCTGGAAGGCGGTCACGACGGCGTCGCCGAACATCTTGGGCAGCAGCTCGGCCCGCGCCTGGCCGTCGCCGTGCTCGCCCGACAGCGAGCCGCCGTAGGAGACGGCCAGATCCGCGGCCCGGTCGAGGAAGGCGCGGAAGGCCGCCACGCCGTCGGCGGTGAGCAGGTCGAACGGGATGCGGGTGTGCACGCACGCCTGGCCGAAGTGGCCGTACAGGGAGGCGTCGCCGTAGCCGAACTCGTCCAGCAGCCGGCGCAGGTCGCGCAGGTAGTCGCCGAGTCGTTCCGGAGGGACGGCCGAGTCCTCCCAGCCGGGCCAGGTGTCGGCCATGCCCGGCCCGCGCGCGGTGGCGCCGAGCCCCGCCTCGCGCAGATCCCAGAGCTCCGTCTCGGACTCGGGGTCGTCGAAGAACGCCACGTCGGGGGCGTGCCCGTCGCGGCCGATGTCCGTCAGGAGTTCGCGGGCCCGCCGGTCGGCGTCCTCCTGGTCGTCGCCGGTGAACGAGGCCATCAGCCAGGCGCCGCCCTCCGGCAGCCGGGCCACCGCCTTGCCGTGCATGTGCTTGCGCGTCTCGTAGCCGATGAGCTTGTCGTCGATGCCCTCCAGCTGGAGCGGCTGATGGGCGGCGATCGGCAGCACGGCGTCGCCGGCCGCCGCGATGTCGTGGTAGCCGAGCACGACCAGGCTCCGCGCGGCCGGTACGGGCACCAGCGCCAGCTCGGCGCGGAGCACGGTGACCAGCGTGCCCTCCGAGCCGACCAGGGCCCGCGCCAGGTCGAACGGCCCGCCGGGCAGCAACTGGTCGAGGTTGTAGCCGGAGACCCGGCGCGGGATGTCGGGGTAGCGGCGGCGGATCTCGTCGGCGTGCTCGCTCATGATCTCGCGCAGCCGCCGCAGGATCTCGGCCGGGCGGCCCCCCTCCGCGATGATCCGGTCGTACTCCTCGTCGCTCGTGGGGCCTGCCCACATGCGGGTGCCGTCGTAGGTGAGGATCTCCAGCCGGACGACGTTGTCGGCGGTCTTGCCGTAGAGCTGGGCGGTGGATCCGCACGAGTTGTTGCCGATCATGCCGCCGAGCGTGCAGTGGGAGTGCGTGGACGGGCGCGGGCCGAACATCAGGCCGGTCGGCTTGAGCCGCCGGTTGAGGTCGTCCAGCACGATGCCGGGCTCCACCACGCAGGTACGCGCCCGCTCGTCCACCGACACCAGGCGGTGGCAGAACTTCGACCAGTCGATGATCACGGCGGTGTTGCAGGTCTGACCGGCCAGGCTGGTCCCGCCGCCGCGCGAGGTGATCGGCGCCCGGTGCGCGCGGCAGACCGCCACCGCGACCGCCGCGGCCTCCACGGTGCGCGGCACGACGACGCCGAGCGGCACCTGACGGTAGTTGGAGGCGTCGGTGGAGTAGGCGCCCCGGCTGCCGGGGTCGAAGCGGACCTCGCCGTCGACCTTGGCGGCGAGGTCCCGCTCCAGGTCGCGCACCCGCACGTAGGGCTGCCCGGTACGGAGAGCGGGAGCGGGAAGCGTGGCAGGACGGGTCATCACCCTCACCGGCCCATCTGGGAGATCTTGTCCTTGAACAGGGTGGTCGCGATCGACGCCTTGTGCGGCTGGCCCTTCATGAACGCCTCGGCGAACTTCTTCGCCTGCTCGTACGTCACCTTGCCCGGCATCGGCGGCTCGTCCGGGTTGACGTCGGCGTCCACCAGCGCCGGCCCGTCGTGCGCGAGCGCCTCCCGTACGGCCTCGGCGAGGTCACGCGGGTCGCTCACCTTGCGGCCGTAGCCGCCGCAGGAGCGGGCCCAGGCGGAGAAGTCGGCGGCGGGCTCGGCGAAGCGCACGCCGTGCTCGGGATAGCCGAGCACCATCTGCTCCCAGAGGATCTGGCCCAGCGCGTTGTTGTTGTTGACGATCACCTTGATCGGCAGCCGGTGCTGGGCGGCCGTGAGGAACTCGGCCATCAGCATCGCGAAGCCGCCGTCCCCGACGAACGCGATCACCTGCCGGCCGGGGAAGGCGTGCTGCATGGCGACCGCGTACGGCAGGCCGGGCGCCATGGTGGCCAGGTTGCCCGACAGGTAGAAGCCGCGTTCGCCGCGAATGGTCCAGTGCCGGGCCGCCCAGGTGGCGATGGTGCCCGAGTCGCAGGTCAGGATCGCCTCGTCGGTGGCGGCCTCGTCGACGCAGGCCATCAGGTACTGGGGAGCGATCGGATGGCGGTCGGGCGTGCGCAGGGCGGCCATGTCGGCGCGCCAGCGGTCCATCGCCTTGGCGTACTTGGCCAGGTGCCCGCGGTCGCCGTTCCGCTCCAGCAGCGGCAGGAGTGCCGCCAGGCCCTGCTTGGCGTCGCCGATCATCGGCACCTCGGTCGGCATGCGCACGCCCGCCCTGATCGGGTCGGCCTCCAGTTGCACCACGCGGGCCTGGCCCGGCTCCGGCAGGTGCTTGGTGTAGGGGAAGTTGGTGCCGATCATGAACAGCGTGTCGCAGTCCTCGATGAGCTCCTCGCCCGGCCGGGTGCCGAGCAGGCCGATGCCGCCCACGGCGAAGGGCGAGTCGTCGGGGATGACGGCCTTGCCGGGCAGGGTCTTGATCACCGGCGCGCCGAGCACGTCGGCCACCGCCAGCACCTCGCGCCGGGCGTGCAGGGCGCCGGCGCCGGCCAGGATCGCCGGCCGCGTGGCGGCGTTCAGCACCGACGCCGCCGTCTCCAGGTCCTCCTGCCGGGGGACGCCGGGGGCGCTCAGATAGATCGGCGCGGTGGCCGGCGGACGGGCCGGCGCGACCTCGGGATACGGGTCCTCGTGGGCGGGGGCGACCTGGACGTCGTTGGGGATGGTCAGGTGGGCCACTCCGCGCCGGGCGTACGCCGCCCTGATCGCGAGGTCGACGACGCCGGGCAGCTGCGCGGGGTTGTCGACGAGGAGGTTGTACTCCGTGACGTCCTCGTACAGCCGGTCCAGGTGGACCTCCTGCTGGTAGCCGGTGCCGAGCACGCTCGTCTCCTGCATGCCGGTGATGGCGAGGACCGGCTGGTGGTCCAGCTTGGCGTCGTACAGGCCGTTGAGCAGGTGGATGCCGCCCGGCCCCGAGGTGGCCAGGCACACCCCGATCTGCCCGGTGGCCTTGGCGTGCGCGGTGGCCATGAACGCCGCCGCCTCCTCGTGGTGCACCAGCAGGAAACGGACGCGGTCACGGTGGCGGCGAAGGCCCTCCATGATGCCGTTGATCCCGTCGCCCGGCAGGCCGAACACGGTGTCCACACCCCAGGCGACCAGCCGTTCTATGAGCGATTCTGCGACGATACGGGTCATGCCCGGCGTCCTGCCCGGCCTGCTGGAGCGGAATGCTGACGAATGCGGAAAGTGTTCGTCAGCCCGGGGCGAGGGCGGCGGCGGTGTTGATGACGGACACGTGGCTGTACGCCTGCGGGAAGTTGCCGGCCTGCCGGTGGCGGGTGGTGTCGTACTCCTCCGAGAGCAGCCCCACGTCGTTGCGCAGGCCGAGCAGCCGGTCGAACAGCTCGCGCGCCTCCCGGCGGCGGCCCAGCATCGCCAGCGCGTCGGCCAGCCAGAACGAGCAGGCCAGGAAGGTGCCCTCGCGGCCGGGCAGCCCGTCCACGCCCTCCTTCTCGGGCCGGTAGCGCAGCACGAAGCCGTCCTCCATCAGCTCGCGGCGGATCGCGTCCACGGTCCCCGCCACACGCGGGTCGTCCGCGGGCAGGAAACCGAGGCGAGGGATGAGCAGCAGCGCGGCGTCCAGGCCGGCCGAGCCGTAGTACTGGGTGAAGGTGTTGCGGTCGGCGTCGTAGCCGCGCGCGCACACCTCGTCGTGGACCTCCGCGCGCAGCGCCCGCCACCGGTCCACCGGCCCGCCCAGCCCGTACGTCTCCACCGCCTGGACCATCCGGTCGGCGGCCACCCAGGTGAGGATCTTGGAGTGGGTGAACTGCCGGCGCGGGCCGCGCGTCTCCCACACCCCGTTGTCGGGCCGCCGCCAGGCCCCTTCGAGATAGTCCATGATGCTCCGCTGCAGGTCCCACGCCTCCTCCTCCACCGCGAGCCCCGACCGCCTGGCCAGGTGCAGGCATTCGAGGGTCTCGCCGTAGACGTCGAGCTGGAACTGGCCGGAGGCGGCGTTGCCGACGACGACCGGGGACGAGCCGTCGAAACCGGGCAGCCAGTCCACGGTCCACTCGGGGACGCGCCTGGCCCCCTCGACGGTGTACATGATCTGCATGTCGGCGGGGTGACCTGCGACGGCGCGGAGCAGCCAGTCCCGCCAGGCGCGGGCCTCCGCGTCATAACCGGCCGACATGAGCGCCTGCAGGGTGAACGTGGCGTCGCGCAGCCAGCAGTAGCGGTAGTCCCAGTTGCGGGAACCGCCGAACTGCTCGGGCAGGGAGGTGGTCGCGGCGGCGACGATCCCGCCGGTCGGCTCGTACGTGAGCGCCTTCAGCACCAGCAGGCTGTCGCGTACGGCGGCGTCGTCGTCGCTCCGGTGGTCGCACCGGCCGATCCAGTCGCGCCACATGCGCACGGTCGCGGCCAGGGACTCCCGCGCGTCCACGGCGTGCGGGCGCCGCAGCCACGAGTGCTGCCAGGTCAGCACGAACGGCACCCGGTCGCCCGGCCCCACCGTGAACTCCGCCGTCGTACGCCGGCCGTTCCCGTCCTGGCGCAGCGGCACAGGGGCGCGCAGCCAGGCGGCGTCGGGCCCGGCCACGGCGGCCAGGAGACCGTGCTCGTGGCGCAGCCAGGGCTCGTCCCGGCCGTAGTCGAAGCGCAGCGCCAACTCCATGGTCATCTCGACCCGGCCGCGTACGCCCTCGACGATGCGGACCACGTCAGGCGCCTGGCCGCGCGGCGGCATGAAGTCCAGGATCCGCACCGCGCCGCCGTCCCGCTCCCACGTGCTCTCCAGGATCAGCGTGCCGTCCAGGTAGCGGCGGGAGGAGCAGGGGCCCGCTCCGGCCGGGGCCAGCAGCCACCGGCCCGCGCCCGGATCGGCGAGCAGGGCGGCGAAGCAGGCGGGAGAGTCGAAGCGCGGCAGGCACAGCCAGTCCACGGAGCCGTCCCTGCCGACCAGGGCGGCGGTCTGCATGTCCCCGATGAGGGCGTAGTCCTCGATCCTCCGCATCTCCCCGTCACCTCCGGCTTCAAGCTGTGCGGTACGGCTGAGCGGCGTCGGCGCGCAAGGTCAGGCCGTGACCCGGCCCCCCGGTCACCGGGGCGGCCAGCCCGCCGCTGGGATCGGCGGCCCCGTCGAACAGCTCGGCCTCGATGCGCTGATGGTCGTGGAACCACTCGATGTGCCGCAGGTTCGGGGTGGCGGCGGCGGCCGGCAGGTGCAGGTTGGGCGCGCAGTGCGCGGAGACCTCCAGGTTGTGCCCGGCCGCGATCGCGCAGGCGGCGAACCAGCCGGTGTAGCCGCCGCAGCGGGTCGCGTCCGCCTGGAGGCAGTCCACCGCCTCCGCCTGGCACATCCGGGTGAAGTACGCCGGGTCACCGCCGTACTCGCCCGCGGCCACGTCCGCGCTGATCCGCTGCCTGACCAGCCGCAGGCCGGCCAGGTCGTCGGAGGAGACCGGCTCCTCGAACCAGCGCACGTCGTGCTCACGCATCCGCTCGGCCTGCCGGACGGCCTGCTTGGCGGTGTAGCCGCCGTTGGCGTCCACGTACAGCTCGGCGTCGTCGCCGATGACCCGCCGGGCGAGCGCGACCCGGCGCAGGTCCCTGGCGGGCCTGGCGCCGGACGACTCGCCGATCTTGATCTTGACGCGGCCGATGCCCAGATCGTGGACCCAGTGGGTGAGCTGCGCGGCGGTCGCGTCGTCGTCGTAGGTGGTGAAGCCGCCCGACCCGTACAGCGGGACCCGTTCGCGGGCCGGACCGAACAACCCGGCCAGCGACGTCCCCAGCAGCCGCGCCTTCAGAT
This sequence comes from Nonomuraea sp. LP-02, assembly GCF_036289125.1. Taxonomy (NCBI): domain Bacteria; kingdom Bacillati; phylum Actinomycetota; class Actinomycetes; order Streptosporangiales; family Streptosporangiaceae; genus Nonomuraea; species Nonomuraea sp. LP-02. The sequence goes on from NZ_JAXCLK010000001.1 coordinate 6,280,479, forward strand.
CCCACAGGGCGACGTCGAGGGCGGAGACGGCGTACCCGGCCAGGCCGGGCCGCCCGGCGTTGCGCACCTGCCGGACCAGGGCGTCCCAGATCGCCGGGATCGCCAGGGCGTCCCTGCCCTCGACCACCTTCGCCAGGGCCTCGCCGATGAACCCGGCCGCGGCGGCGGGCGCGTACGTCCAGCCCGTCCCCGTCATGCCCTCGGCCCGGACCATGGCGACGACCAGCGTCGTGGCCTCCCAGGCGAGCGTCCCGTCCCCTTCGGGCCGGTCGGTCGGCACCCGGTAGGCCGCGGCGGTCACCTGCTCGATCCTGCTCATGTGCTGGGCTTCTACCCCGTCCGACCTCGGCAAACGAGGTCAGAAGATGGTGTCGAAGGCGCCCCAGTTGTTGCCGATCGCATCACCGGTCCCCGACTTGAACCCACCGCTGCCGTTCCCGAGATACAGATGCAGATCCTTCGTCGTGGAGTTACGGACGATCACATCGGCCTTCCCGTCGCCGCTGAAGTCGCCCGGCGAGAAGATCGTGTCGAACGCACCCCAGTTGTTACCGATCGCATCACCCGTCCCCGACTTGAACCCACCGCTGCCGTTGCCCAGGTAGAGGTGCAGGTCCTTCGTCGTGGCATTGCGGGCGATCACGTCCGCCTTACCGTCACCGCTGAAGTCACCCGGCGAGAAGATGACGTCGAACGCACCCCAGTTGTTACCGATCGCGTCGCCCGTCCCCGACTTGAACCCACCACTGCCGTTCCCGAGATACAGATGCAGGTCCTTCGTCGTGGAGTTACGGGCGATGACATCGGCCTTACCGTCACCGTTGAAGTCACCGGGCGAGAAGATCGTGTCGAAGGCACCCCAGTTGTTGCCGATCGCGTCACCCGTCCCCGACTTGAAGCCCCCGCTGCCGTTGCCCAGGTAGAGGTGCAGATCCTTCGTCGTGGAGTTACGGGCGATGACATCGGCCTTACCGTCACCGCTGAAGTCACCCGGCGAGAAGATGACGTCGAACGCACCCCAGTTGTTACCGATCGCATCACCGGTCCCCGACTTGAACCCACCGCTCCCGTTCCCGAGATACAGATGCAGGTCCTTCGTCGTGGCGTTGCGGGCGATGACATCGGCCTTACCGTCGCCGCTGAAGTCGGGCTTCGAGAGCGCGTCCACGATGATCTGGGCGTCGGCGGCCTGGACCTGGTAGCGATCCGGATAGGCGGACACCTGGACCGCCTGACACACCTCGCCGACGGGAGCCGTCTTCCAGCTGTCGCCGGGGTAGAGCCTGATCATCTTGTCGAGGAAGGCGTTGGTGGCCCACGTCGGGTTGAGGCGCTGCGTGCTCGTTCCCCAGGAGGCGCGCTGCTGGAACAAGCCGAGGCTGTCGTGGTCGACCTCCTCGCTGATGTTCTGGATGCTGGATTCCACGATGGTCGTGGCGATGGCGATCACCGCGGCTCGGGAGGCCAAGCCGCGGTCGCGTACGGCCTTGATCACCATCCGGGCGCAGGAGACCCGGTAGGCGGACATGTAGCCGCGCATCTTGGCCTTGAGTGTGCTGTTGAGCTGGGTGGCCAGAGCCGCGTCGGTCGAGGTGGCGCCGTTGGGGTCGCAGGCGGCGAGCTGGTAGGCGGCATTGATGCTCACGGCCGGTTCGGGCTCGGCCGCCATCGCCGGGTACGCGGTGGCGGATAAGCCGAGAGCGGCGATGACGGTCACGGCGAGAGTTTTGCGCATGGGAGTCCTCCAAAGGGACCGGCGACGCGCGCCGGCCCCTGGTCGAAGTGGGGTTCGGGGTCAGAAGATGGTGTCGAACGCGCCCCAGTTGTTGCCGATCGCGTCACCGGTCCCCGACTTGAAGCCGCCGCTGCCGTTGCCGAGGTAGAGGTGCAGGTCCTTCGTCGTGGCGTTACGGACGATCACGTCCGCCTTCCCGTCACCACTGAAGTCACCCGGCGAGAAGATCGTGTCGAACGCGCCCCAGTTGTTACCAATCGCGTCACCGGTCCCCGACTTGAAGCCGCCGCTGCCGTTGCCCAGGTAGAGGTGCAGATCCTTCGTCGTGGCATTGCGGACGATCACGTCCGCCTTCCCGTCACCACTGAAGTCACCCGGCGAGAAGATGGTGTCGAAGGCACCCCAGTTGTTGCCGATCGCGTCACCGGTCCCCGACTTGAACCCACCGCTCCCGTTGCCGAGATACAGATGGAGATCCTTCGTCGTGGCATTGCGGGCGATCACGTCCGCCTTCCCGTCACCACTGAAGTCACCCGGCGAGAAGATGACGTCGAACGCACCCCAGTTGTTACCGATCGCATCACCGGTCCCCGACTTGAAGCCCCCGCTCCCGTTCCCGAGGTAGAGGTGCAGGTCCTTCGTCGTGGAGTTACGGGCGATGACATCGGCCTTCCCGTCGCCGTTGAAGTCGCCCGGCGAGAAGATCGTGTCGAACGCACCCCAGTTGTTACCGATCGCGTCACCCGTCCCCGACTTGAACCCACCGCTCCCGTTGCCGAGATACAGATGGAGATCCTTCGTCGTGGCGTTGCGGGCGATCACGTCCGCCTTTCCGTCGCCGCTGAAGTCGGTCGCCGAGGATCCTTGGCCGCAGTTGTTGCTGGTGACGTTGCGCCAGGTCTGGCCGTTGGCCGAGCCGTAGGTGACGCCGTTGAAGGTCGGCCTGACCCGTTCCGAGCCCGCGTACCCCCAGGTCGCCGACCCGTTGCCGTCGGCGTCGTACCCGAGCTCGAAGTGCAGGTGGGGGTGGCCGTTGCTGGTCGGACCGGTCGCGCCGACCCGGCCGATCGACGAGCCCATCTGCACCTTCGCGCCGACCGAGACGCTGCGGGACTGCAGGTGGAGGTACGTGGTGAAGTAGCCGCCGCCGTGGTCGATCTGGATCACGTTCCCGGCGTTGTCGTGGTAGAAGGACTGGTTCACCGTTCCGGCGGCCGGGGCGACGAGGAGTGCGCCGTTGGTCCCCTGCTGGTCGGGTTCCTTCACCATGTCGAGCGCGGGCGCGTGCGCCCAGGTGTCCAGCCGCCACTGCTGGCCGCAGGGGAAGGGGAGCTGGAGGTTGGGGGCGGCCATCGCCGGGGTCGCCGCGGCGACCAGGCCGAAGGCGGCGATGAGCGAGGTGGTGATCGCCGCCCTCATGGGCGTGCTTCTGAACATGACGTTCCTCCTGGCGGGGGGTCGGACGCCCCTCATCGAATCCCGCGACAGGGACGCGGACCAGGACGTTCGACCTGACATTCAGCCTGACGCCCGGTCACCTCGCGAGGGCCGCTCAGGTGGTCGGCGCGGCGCCTTCCGGCATGCCGAGCCGGAACGCGAGCTCGGCCGCGGCGGGCGCTTCCAGCGCCTGGTAGATCTGGTACGCCTGCATGAGCAGCTCCCGCGTGGCGGGATCGCCCTGCTGCTCGCCGGCGTCCGCGAGAGCCACCAGCGTGCGCGCCTGGAGAGCGGGGACCTGCTCGTCGACCCAGTACTGCAGAGACCGGCGGAGGCGCGCGGTGGCGTGGGGGTTGCCCTGGCGGGCCTCGATCTCGCCCAGGCTCAGCTCGGTGAGCGCCAGTCCCCAGCGGTGTCCCTGTTCGCGGAACAGCGCGGCGGCGGCGGTCAGCGCCTGCTGGACCTCCTCCAGCCGGTGCGGCTCGTGTGCCAGCGCCTCGCCCAGCACGCGCAGGCTCTGCGCGGTGCCGATCAGGTCGCCGACCTGCTCGAAGAGCGCGGCGGCCTCGCGGGCCGCCGCCTGCGCCTGCCGGGGCCGGTCGCAGGCCCGCAGGGCGCCGGCGAGGCCCCGCAGGGCGTACGCCTCGGTGAACCGCGCGCCGCACGAGCGGGCGATGCTGAGCGCGGAGGTGATGACGTCGACCGCTTCGGCCGTGTCGCCCCGTTCGCGCAGCACGAATCCGAGGCTCGTGAGCGCGAGGGCCCTGGCGAGCGGCAGGTCGGCCTGTCCCAGCCGTTCGGCGGCCGTACGCAGCTCGGCCTCCGCCTCCTGGACCCGGCCGATGAGGCTCAGCATGAAGCCGATCTCCTTGCCGGCGAGGGCGGAGCCGGCCAAGTCGCCGATCTCTTCCGCCAGCGCCCGCGCGGAGTTCAGTGCCGACATGGCGGCCTTCGGGTCGTCGAGCTCGATGAGGCAGCTGCCGAGCCCGCGCAGCATCGTCGCCTCGCCCGCGCGGTCGTCGGCGCGCTGGCAGGCGGCCTGCGCCACGCTCATGGCCCGCCGCCAGTCGTCGTAGTAGCCCCGCAGCTCGTAGAAGTCGGCGCTGCAGCCGGCCAGGCAGCGCGCGGTCGCGGCGAGACCCGCCTCCGCGCAGGCCGACACCAGCACGGCCAGCGCCTCCCGTTCGGCCTCGAACCACTCGACGGGCCGTTCGGCGACGGCGGCGGCGGCCCGCTGGTCGGTGACGGCCGCCGGATGGCCCCTGTCGTCGAGGTGGAAGCGCAGGCAGTCGAGGTGGTCCTGCGCGTGTCTGGCCAGGGCCAGCCAGCCGGTGGCGGCGCGGGCCAGCGCGGCGGTCCACTCGGATTGGGGGATCGTGGCTTCGCGCCGCTCGCGCGCGTACAGCCGGGTGATGTCGTGGAAGCGGTATCGCGGCTGGCCGGCCCGGTCGGAGCCGAGCGCCTCCAGCAGGCGCGCGTCGAGCAGCTCTTCGAGTACGGCGGTTCCCGCGGCGGGATCGACGCCCAGCAGGGCGGCCACCGCCCATTCGGGGAAGGACGGCACCCCCAGCTCGCCGAGCAGCGCGAACGCTCGGGCGGCCGTGGGGGTGAGCCCTTCGTGGGCGAGGTGCAGCCCCGGACGTACGGCCAGGTCGCCGTGGCGCAGCTCGTTGAGTCGTCTGCGTTCGTCGGCCAGCCGCTCGTTGAGCGCCTCGACGCTCCAGTGCGGGCGGGCGGCCAGCCGCGCCCCGGCGATCCGTACGGCCAGGGGCAGTCCGCCGCAGGCCGCGACCAGCTCGACGGCCGCCGCGGGCTCCGCCCGTACCCGTTCTTCGCCGGCCACCTGGGAGAGCAGCCGGACGGCCGTCGGACCGGACAGCGGCCGCAGGTCGATGGAGGTCACGCCGGGCAGGCCGGTCAGGGGTAATCGGCTGGTGACCACCACCGCGACGCCCTTGGCCGGCAGGAGCTGCTCCACCTGGCGGTATCCGCCGGCGTCGTCGACGACGAGGAGCACCCGCTGCACGGCCAGCCTGTCCCGGAACAGCGCGGCGCGCGCGTCCACGCCCACGGGCAGGGCCGAGCCGTCCACGCCGAGCGCCCGCAGCCACTGGGCGAGCACCTCGGCGGGGTCGACGGGGTCGGCGGTGGCACCGCGCAGCGCCGCGTAGAGCTGCCCGTCGGGGAACCACGACGCGAACCGATGGCCCGCGTGCACGGCCAGGGCCGTCTTGCCGACGCCGGGCGGCCCGGAGAGCACCGCCAGCCTCGCGTTGTGGTTGCCCGGGTCGAGCACCGAGGCCAGGAGGGCGAGCTCGTCGTCGCGGCCGACGAAGTCGGGGGCGTCCGCGGGGAGTTGCCGGCACGTCGAGCCGGCGTCGGGGACGCTCTCGCCCGCGGGGTTGCGGTCCGTCCGACCGGTGCGGCTCGCCCAGAACAGCGTGTGACCGGCCGCGATGAACTCCTCCCGCTCCTCGCCGTCGAGGTCCAGCGCCGTCGCCAGTTGCTCCAGCGAACGAGGGCGCGGGCTGCGGCCGCGGCCCCGTTCGAGTTCGGCGACCGAGCGGGAGCTGATGCCCGCACGCTCGGCGAGCGCTTCTTGGGTGAGCCGGCGGCGGAGCCGGTGGGATCGAAGCAGCACACCGAACGCATCCCCCACGTCTTGCGCCTCCCGTGTTGGCGTCTGTGAGGGTCCACACCATATGTCGTGATCAACGTCCGGCTCAATGTCCGCTCCAACGTCGGGGTGAACGTCATGGTGCGGAGATCGGAGGTCGGCTTTGCTGAGGACCGCCCGGCCGGGCTGGGCGTCCGGCCGAACGGAAGGAGAGTCCCTGTGAAGGGAAGCATCGTGGCGGCGGTCGCCGCCGGGGTCGTGCTGTGCGGCCTGCAGGCGCCGGCCCACGCGGACACACCCACGCTCTTCGGCGCTTCCGTCCATCAGTCGCCGGGGCAGACGTTCGCGGCGGCGCTGGCGGCCACCGACGCCGCGTACGGCACTCCCCCGGCGCTGCGGGTCTTCTATCCCGGCGCCCCGGGGGCGTGGACCGACGCGAAGCTCAACACTCCGGGCCGGGCGACCATCGTGTCGTTCAAGTACCCGCCGAAGGACGTGCTGGCGGGCAAGCACGACGCGCAGCTGCGTTCGTGGTTCGCGAGCGCGCCGCGCGACCGGGACATCTTCTGGTGCTTCTACCACGAACCCGAGGACGAGATCCAGGACGGCGTGTTCACCGCGGAAGACTACAAAGCGGCGTGGAGACGGATCGACGGCCTCGCCGACGAGGCCGGCAACGCCCGGCTGTCCGCCACCACGATCCTGATGGACTGGACGCTCAGCCCGAGCAGCGGCCGGCGCTGGCAGGACTACTACCCCGGCTCCCCGTACGTCGACGTCATGGCCTGGGACGTGTACGGCTTCAACGAGGCGAAGTCCGAGACCATGGCCGCCCACAACGCGAGCCGTCCCGGCCTGGAGGTCGCCCGGTCGCAGGGCAAGCCGTACGCCGTCGCGGAGCTCGGAGTGCGGGACCACGCCAATCGTCCAGCGATGCTCCGGGACATCGCCAAATGGATGCGGAACACGGCCGACGCGCGCTTCGTCACGTACTTCGACGCGTACGGCTGGCCGGAGTACGCCCTGGGCGGCGACGACGCGAGCGTGCGGTCGTGGCGCGAGGCGGTGACCGGCACGCTGTTCGCCGGCACTCCGGTGCTGACCACGTCCGCCGGGCCGGCGGCGCCGACCTCGACCTCCATCCAGTGGACGACCCTGGTCGATCCCGCCCAGAAGAGCGGGTGGGTGTCGTGCGCGTCGTGGACTCCCGCGACCGGCGGCCATTTCTCCGAGGGACCGCGCCGCCACGTCACCGGCAATCCCGAGACGGTCACGTGCACGAGAGGGGGGCTCCTGCCGAACACGGCGTACCGGGCCCGGCTCAAGTGGTGGGACGCCGAGGCAGGCGGAACGCTGCTCCACACCAGCAACACCGTCGACCAGACGACCGCCCCGGCGTGACCGGTAGGTGGGCCGCCGCCGCTCGTCAGAGCGGGCAGATGACGTCCGGCAGGCCCGCGGGTAGGCCGCGGCGCTCGTCCTCGCTGAGGTCGCGGCCGATGACGGCGCACAGGTGGGATTTCCACAGCTCGGGATCGAGCCGGATCAGACTCATGACCTGGTTGTCGCGCCTCAGCAGCGTCCTGCCGTCGTCGGTCGAGGCGAAGAACTCCTGCTTGGCGGCGAAGGTGTAGGTGGTCATCTCTACGGCGTCGGTGTCGAGCACGCGCATGAACCGCACGGACGGCCCGTAAGCCAGGAAAAATCCTGGGTTGCCGGAGTCGTCCTCTTCGAGGATCCCCAGCCGGGATCCGCCGGCAGACAGGGGTCCGAGCGGGCCCAGGATCCTGCGCGTCCGCTCGCGGTCCCGCACCGACCACAGCTCGATCATGCCGCCGGGAGTCAGCACCATGGCGTAACGGCCGCCGCGCTCGACCGCCGCCGTGACGATGGGGGTGCCCAGGCTGACCCGCAGGGCCGGGTCCTCGGCGCGCTCCGCCAGTCCGACGGCGCGCAGGGTGTGCCTGGCCACGTCCGTGACCTGCACGTACCCGGGCCGGCCATGCCGCTGCACGTAGAACTCCCCGAGGCCGGGGAACAGGTCGCGGAGGTCGAGCGGGTCGGAGAGCCGGCGGCCGTCGCGAGCGCTCCAGTGCTCGATCACGGTGCCGGAGACCGTCACCAGGTCGTCGTCCCCGCGCTCGTTCCTGAGGAAGAAGAAGCGCACCCGGTCCCTGCTCCCGTCCTTGAGCAGCGGGGGTGGGCGGGTCGTGACCTGGGTCACCGCGCGCAGGCCCGGCAGGCCGTAGACCGTGATCCTGTTGTGGTCGTCCACCTCGGCCACGTCGGCCGCCAGGGTCTGGGCGTGGTTGACCGCCAGGATCAGGTCCGGGTCGCTGGGGGCGGGCGGGATGAGGGTCTCGGCGAGCGTTCTCCCCTCGCCTTCTGTCTCCATGACGGCCAGCCGGTCCGCGGCCTCCCCGCTGTCCTTCCCGATGCGGACCAGCATCGCGCGCCCCCGGTCGATCAGCACCGGCGGACTGAACGACCCGAGCCCGGAGTCGGTGACCAGCCGCCAGCCCGTCACGCCGGCCTCCGCGCGGTGCACCACCACCGGATGGGCGGCGGCGTCCAGGAGCGGACCGAGCTTGCCCGTATAAGCGGGGAGGTCAGGGCCGAGGAGTCGTCGCGGCGGCGTCCCCCGCCTGGTGTCGAGGAGCGTCCACTTGCCGGCGCCCTCGTGGAGCGCGACGTTCTCCCCCGTCCGGTCGACGGCGGGGTGCCGGCACCAGTTCAGGCTTCCCGGAGGTGTGTAGCGGGTCAGCTCCCGGCCGTCGGACACCCTGATCGCCCGGTAGACGGCCGTTCCCCCCTCGGAGGGCTTCCGGCACGCCACGAGGACGTTCCCGTCGGCTGACACCTCGGCCTCCAGTGCGCCGTCCGCCGGCACGTCGCGGCGGTCCTCCAGTTCCCGTACGGTGCCGGTGCGCAGATCGAGCGACACCAGAGGGCGCGCCTCGTCCTTCGGCGCGCCCACGAGCGTGCTCTCGTCCGCGCCGAACCACACCTGGAGCAGACCGGGAAAACGTCCCGGCAGGCCCTGGAGCCGCTGGGTGGCGAGGTCCCACACGCGCAGCCGCCCGTCGGAGGTCACCGTGGCGATCCGCTCGGCGCTCGGCGAGAAGGCGACGATGTTGTAGCTGCCGCTCCGCCCGCCCAGGGTGAACTCCCGCAGGGCCGCGCCGGGCAGCGGGTGCGCGGGGCCCACGATGATGTCGGACGCGGTGTGGCGGACGTCGTGCCAGATCATCTCGTCGCTCCCGTCCGGCACGTACGCGATACGCCGCCCGTCCCTGCTGACCAGCGGGAAGGTCGGGTTGCCGGAAACGGCGAGATGCTTGCGCAGCGCCCGGCCGCCGACCTGGCGGACCGACAGGACCGCGCGGCCGCGCTCTGTCGAGGCCAGGGTCACCGTGGCGTCGGTGCTCATCGTGGCGTTCAGTATCGGCCCCTGGAAGCCCGTCAGCGTCCAGGCGGCGGCCTTGAACTGGTCGTAGCGCTGGAGCAGCGCGTTCCTGGCCTCCTGCGTGGGCGAAAGGTCGTACGCCGCGACGGCCGCCAGGGCCGCCAGCCCCGGATCGTCCTCGACCATCTCCTTCGTGAAGCCGGCCAACATCTGTGACTTGTTGTCGTCCGCCTGCTTGGCACTGACACCCAGTTGGTTGACGAGCGAGGTGGCGAGGACCACGATCGTCGCGGCCACCAGAGCCAGCACTGCCCGCCCCGTGCGCCTGCGCCGCCGCAGCGTCCGGCTCCGCTCCCGGGCCTGGGCCAGGAACTCCCGTTGCTCCCCGGTCAGGTCGTCCTCGCGCTCGCCCAGCCAGTGGCCGGCCAGCAAGGACTCCGCGGCCGGCAGCCGCGCCGGCGACCGCCCGCCGTGCTGCCAGCGCCGCAACTCGTGGGCCAGCTCCGCCTGCCCGGCCAGGAACTTCCTGTCCGTCTCCACCTGCTCGCGCAGCGCCGGCCACGCGGTGATCAGCGACTCGTGCGCGAGCTCCGCGCTCTCCCCCTCGCCCTCGCCGCCGCGCAGCACCAGCAGCCGCCGCCCGGCGAACGCCTGCGCGAGCTCCCACTGCCGGTCGTCCACCTCGCCCCTGGTGAGCCTGCGGCGCAGCAGGATCTGACTGCCGGGCGACATCCGCACCAGTTTGGTCAGCAGCCGCCGCGCCGCCTCCTCCTTGTCCGGGTCACCGGCGATCACGTCCCGCCAGGCACGCTCGGCGTGGTCCTCCAGCGCGCCCGACACACCCCGCATCCGCTCGTAGGCCGCGTACCGTAGGTAGCCGCCGTCCTGCTGGTCCCATAGCTGGCGCAGGACGAAGTTCAGCAGCGGGAGGACGCCGGGCTCGCCGCCGGCGTCGTCCAGGATGCGCCGGACCAGCCCCTGCTCGTACGCCACGGCCGGCAGCCGCTCGACGGGTCTGGTGATCACCTCTTCGAGCTGACCGGCGGACATGGGAGCGAGCGGCATCGTCGTGCCGCCGAGCAGCGCGGGGCCCAGCCGGGGGTGCCGCAGGACGGCGTCCACCAGGTCGGAGCGCAGCATGACCAGGACGCGCACGCCGTCGATCGGACCGCCCGGCGGGAACAGCAGGGCGGTGAGCTCGTCGAGCTCGGCCGGGGTGCGGTTGAGCAGCGCCTCGGCCTGGTCGAGGACGACGACCGTGCCGCCGGGGGCGCCGCCGCGGATTCCGTGAAGGGTGTCCGCGAGCCCCCGGCCGGTGAGCCACTCGTCGATCACACTGGCGCTGTCCACGCGGGCGGGGCCGTACCGGCCGGACCGGACGGCCTCGTACAGGGAGGTCGCCAGCGCGAAGCGCACGGAGGAGATGCCGCCGGCGTTGAACACGAACGCCTCGTCCCCGTCCGCGCGGATCCTCGGCACCACCCCGGCGCGGGCCAGCGAGGACTTGCCGCAGCCCGAGGGGCCGTAGACGGTGACGGTGCGGGCGGCGGAAAGGGCCGTGACGACGGCCTCGACGTCCTCCTCCCGACCGAAGAAGACGCCGGCGTCGCTCTCCTCGTACGGCTCCAGGCCGCGGAAGGGCGAGGGCGGGCGGAGCACGGGGCCGAGTACGGGGATCTCGCGCACGATGGTCCTGGTGTGCATCGCGTACGCCCGCTGCACGTCGCCGACCGGCTGCGCGGCCACCAGCAGGCCGATCACCGCGTTCAGCCCGTCGTGCCAGACGGGGGCGCCGCTGAAGCCGGGTGTGACGTACACGGCCTGCCCGTCGGCTCTCGACAGCTCCAGCCAGCCCTCACCGGTCGGGCCGCTGAGCCTGCCCGCGAACCAGGTGCCGCCCGGCGCGTGCCGGGGGAATCCCACCGCGAGCACGTCGCCGCCCCGCACCCGTCCTGGATCGGCCATGGGGAGCGGGCGGACGCCGGCGACCGGCTCCGGCAGTCGCAGGACGGCGAGGTCGCCGGTGCGCTCGGGGGCCCTGATCGGCACCCAGTGCTCGACCAGGGCAGGCCACTCCGGGCGCCCGCCACCGTCGATCGGGGGTTCGGACAGCGCGAACTCCACCGTGACCGCCGTCCCCTCGGCCACGGGCTCCTCGCGGGGCCGCTCCAGTGCGTCCGACACCACATGGGCGCAGGTCAGCACGAGGTCGGCGGTGATGAGAAAGCCCGCGCCCCCCGCCGTGCCGCGCGGCCCCCTGACCTGGACGACCGCCGCGGCCATCGCTTCGTACGGGTTGCCGGACCACGTCCGCCTGGTCTCCGCCACCGGGTCCCCCTGCCGGATCAGTCCTCGCCGGGCCGCTCGCCTCGTCTCCACGTCAGGCTCACCGAGAAGTTGGCCTCGGTCGCCGTGCTCGCGATGACGACATCCGCCTCGGCCGAGAGCGAGACCCCGAACTCCAGCACCATCTCGTCCGGCGCGTGGGCGAGCCCGTGGAAGCGCGTGACGAAGCTCTCCGCGACAGGGCGGACGGTCTCCAGCATGCGCCCGAGCGAGCGTTCCGCCCGGACGACGGTGTTGGCGGCTCTGCCCACGCGTACGAGGCTTTCGTCCACTTCGCGAATCTGGACCCGGACGAACTCGCCGTCGTCCACCGGAACTTCCACCGTGCGCACAGAACGATCACTCATCGATGTCCCCTCCGTCACGGGCAGTGATCGGCTCCCGGATGGCGACACGATAGAACAGATCCGGCACGTCCGGCCGGGCAATCTGCCGATTCGGCAGGGATCAGCGCTTCTTGGCGCTCCGCCGTCCCAGGACCAACACGATCGTGCCGATCGAGGCGAACAGCACGCCCAGCCCGCCGGTGATCACCGGGGCCAGGAACGCCGACCAGAACGTGGAGATCCGCGCGTCGGACGGGTTGTCAGGGTCGTAGGCGACGGGCACGCCTTCGCCCTCCGTGTAGGCCAGCGGGTTGTTGCCGGTGGAGCTCTGGAACGAGTACCGCCTGCCGCCGGCGGTGAACTCCACGGTCGGGTACCACGTGGTGCTGCGGCGCGTGTAGCCGTCGGAGTCCCGTGACGTGGTGGTCCGCGGGGTCAGCCCTGTCACGGTTCCCTCCGTCCGTTGGGCCGAGGACAGGAAGCTCGCCGTGGAGGCGGCCAGCGCGATGGTGACGCCGAGCAGAACCAGTCCGACCAGCGCGAAGATCGCGCCGATGAGGGTGAGGGGCCGTCCGTTGTGCATGGGACGAGTCTCCCAATTCGCACGGCCCTCGTCGCCCCGCGGAGAGGCGGGCCGTCAGGCGTGGGGGCGGACGGCGGCGGTGACGCGCTGGATGGCGCGGACGGCGAGGTCGGGCTGGTCGAGGTAGATGTAGTGCTCGCTCTTCGTGGCCGTGCTCAGCTTGGCGCGGTGGGACAGGGCGAGCCACTTGCGCTGGCCGGCGGACCACGCCCGCTCCAGGCGGGGGCCGTACTGGGGGATGGCCGCGAGGTACTGCTTCCCGTGCTTGACGACCTCCACGGGGATGTTCCCGGCGGAACGCACCTTGCCGTCGGCGATGACCAGCTTCTCCGGGTTAGCGCCCTGGAAGACGGCGAGGTTCTGCGCGCGCAGCTCGGCCCCCGCGCCCTTCGCGGACGCCGGGATGGCCTTCTCGACGTCGGCGAGCATCGTCGGCGACGTGGCGTCCAGCAGCACCAGGCCCTTGACCCGGTCGCGGTGCGCGGGGGCGTACCTGGCGGCGATCAGGCCGCCGAGCGAGTGCCCGGCGAGCACCACCGGCCGGTCTCCGGCGACCTGGTCGAGCACCCCGGTGAGGGTCTTGCCGACGGCGGCGAAGTCCTGCTGCCCGGCGGGGGCGTCGCTCGCACCGGCGCCGAGCCGGTCGTAGGAGCAGACCCGGTTCCGGCCGCTCAGGGTCTTCTGGAGCGGGGCCAGCTTGTCCAGCCCGTCGCCCATCCCGGCCAGCAGGACGACGACCGGCTCTCCCTTCGCCGAGCGGCCCGAGCAGGACACGTTCACCGACCGGCCGCCGACCTTGATCTTCTTCGGGCCGGAGGAGGCGGCGAAGGGGTCCCAGTTCTCCAGGGAGGTGTTCGCCAACGGGTCCCATTCGGCGGCCGAGGCCGCCGACGCGGCCGGGGCGCCGGCGACCCCCACACCGACGACGGTGCAGCACAGGGCGGCCACGGCGGTTGCCTTGAACGTGCGGAGCATGGCGTCCTCCAGGTGATCTCGGGAAGCGGTTCGAACCGCTGTTGTCACGTCGAGAACGTTAGGGAACGGGCGCCCCCCGGGTCGTCACCGCACGGTGGACATCCGCCGGTAGCTCTCACGGGGGACAGCCGGGCTCCGCGCCGACGGTCAGCCGGCCTCCTCCCGCTGGCTGAGGACGCTGGACAGGAACGCCCTGGTCCGTTCGTGGCCGGGGTTGGCGACCAGTTCGGCGGGCGGGCCGCTCTCGACCACGACGCCGTCGGCGAAGAACATCAGCCGATCGCCGGCCTCCCTGGCGAAGGCGATCTCGTGGGTGACCACGACCATCGTCATGCCGTCGGCGGCCAGGCCGCGCATGACCTCCAGCACCTCGTCCACCAGCTCGGGGTCCAGCGCCGACGTGGGCTCGTCGAACAGCATCAGCTCGGGGTTCATCGCCAGCGCCCTCGCGATGGCGACGCGCTGCTGCTGGCCGCCGGAGAGCTGGTGGGGCCGCTTGTGGGCGTGCTCGGCGAGGCCGACCCGCTCCAGGTGCTCCATCGCCGACTTCCGCGCCCGCTCGGCGGGCAGGCCGAGGACGTGTACGGGCGCGCAGGCCACGTTCTCCAGCGCGCTCTGGTGGGCGAACAGATTGAAGCGCTGGAACACCATGCCGATCCTGCGGCGGAAGGCGGCGAACTCCTTGGGCGTCCACGGCCGGTAGCGGCCCTCGTGGAGGCGGTAGCCGACCTCCTCGCCGAGCACCCGCAGACTGCCGCCGAGCACCGGCTCCAGCCCGTTGACGCAGCGCAGGAAGGTCGACTTGCCCGACCCCGACGGCCCGATGACGCAGCTCACCTCGCCGGGCGCGACGGCGAAGTCCACGCCGTTGAGCACCTGCGTGTCGCCGTAGCTCATGCGCACGCCCGTGGCGTGCACGACCGGGGTCACGCCGCCGCCTTGGACAGGAGCCGGACGCTCCGCCCGCCGCGGACCAGCCGTACGGCGTCGGCGCCGAAGCGTCGCTCCAGCCTGCTCTGCAGGAAGGTCGCGATGGCGGTCATGAGCATGTACCACAGGCTGGCCACGATCAGCAGCTCCATGATCAGGTTGTTGGCCTTGTAGATCTGGCTGGCGTTCGTCATCAGGTCGTGCCCGGCGACCACGTAGACCAGCGAGGTCGTCTTCAGCATGGAGATGAACTCGTTGCCGGTCGGCGGGATGATGATGCGCAGCGCCTGCGGCAGCACGATCACCCGCATGCGCTTGGCCGGGGTCATGCCGAGCGCGTACGCCGCCTCGGTCTGGCCCTTGTCCACGGCCTGGATGCCGGCGCGCACGGTCTCGGCGAAGTACGCCGCCAGGTTCAGCCCGAGCCCCAGCATGGCCGCGGTGAAGCCGGTCATCACCTCGTTCGTGTCCCACTTGACGCCGATCATGGTGAACGGGATCTTGAGCACCAGCTCGGGGAACAGGAACGCCAGGTTGTACCAGAAGATGAGCTGCACCAGCACCGGCGTGCCGCGGAAGAACCAGATGTAGAGCGTGGCGAGCCCGCTCAGCACCGGGTTGTGCGACAGCCGCAGGATCGCCATCCCCACGCCCAGCACCAGCCCGAGCACGGTCGCCAGCACCGAGATCTCGATGGTGACCCAGATGCCGTCCAGGATGCGGTCGTTGAACAGGTATTCGGCGACCTTGTCCCAGTGCAGGCGCGGGTTCACCACCATCACGTAGACCAGCCAGCCGGCGATCGCGATCGCGACGGCCGCGGCCGCGAGCCGGCCCCAGTGCCGCGTCCTGACGACCGGGATGCGCTCTCCGGAAGGCCCGGTGAAGGGTTCCGTGCGCATGCTCACTTACCGCCGTTGATCACCGCGGACTGGACGGCCAGCTTGTCCAGGTTCCACGCGGCCAGCAGCTTGCCGTACTCGCCGCTCGCGATCAGGGAGTCGAGCGCGCCCTTCACGGAGTCGATGAGCTGCTGGTTGTCCGGCTTCATGCCGATGCCCCACGGGCTCTCGGTGCCCTCCAGGGCGAGCGCCTCGATGTCCAGCTTGGGGTCGTCCAGCTTGTACGCCGCCACCACGTAGTCGGTGATGGTCGCCTGCGCCCGGCCGCCGGTGACCTGGAGCATGGCCTCCTGGTCGCCGGGGAACTTCAGCAGGTTCACCGGCTTCTTGCCGGACTTGTCGCAGTCGGCGGAGTACTGCTCGGCCAGCTCCATCGACGAGCCGTTGTCGACCACGGAGACCGTCTTGCCGCACAGGTCGGCCGGGCCGTTGATCCCGGCCGGGTTGCCCTTCTTGACGATCATGCCGGCGCCGGCCTGCACGTAGTCGACGAACGTGACCTGCTTCTGCCGCTCCGGCGAGTCGGTCATGGAGGAGATGACGAAGTCGTAGCGGCCGGTCAGCACGCCGGGGATCTGGGAGTTGAACTCCTCGTCGATGATCGTCACCTTGACGCCGAGCTTCCTCGCGATGGCCCTGGCCAGCGCCGGGTCGAAGCCGATCGCCGTCTTGCCGTCGCTCGCGTACAGCTCCATGGGCGGGTAGCCGATCGAGCTGACCACCTTCAGCCCGTCGGACTTGAGCTTCGCGGGCACCTTGGCGGCCAGGCTCTCGTCCGGCGTGATGGCGTTGATGACGTCGGCGGCCTTCTCCTCGGCGGGCGCCTGGTCCAGCGTCACCGCGGGCGCGGCGCCCGCGGGCTCGGTCCCGGTCGAGCCTCCGTCCAGGGACTGGGCGCCACAGGCCGTGGTGGCGGCCAGCAACGCGCCGGCGGCCAGGACGGTGATGGTACGGATCTTCACGAGGGGGGCTCCTTCTCAGAGGCGCTGCCAGCGGACTTCGCCGCCGACGACGGTGGTGAGGACCTGGGTGCGGAGCACGGCCTCCGGCGCTTCCAGGTAGGGGTCGGTGTCCACGGCGATGAAGTCGGCGAGCATGCCGGGGGCCAGGACGCCCTTGCGGTCGCTCTCACCGGCCGCGTACGCGGCGCCGAGCGTGTGCGCGGTGATCGCCTCCGCCATGCTCAGCCGCTGCTCGGGCTGCCAGCCGCCGGCCGGGGTGCCGTCCGCGCGGGTACGGGTGACGGCGGCGTGCAGCGCGGCCCACGGGTCGGGGCTCTCCACCGGCGCGTCCGAGCCGAAGGCCAGCGCGACCCCGGCGTTGAGCATGCCGCGCCAGGCGTACGAGGCCAGGTCGTGCCCGGCGAGCAGCGCGTCGACCAGCGCGATGTCCGTGGTGCAGTGCACCGGCTGCATCGAGGCGACGACGCCGAGCCTGGCCATCCTGGTCAGGTCCTCGGGGCGCAGGTGCTGGGCGTGCTCGATGCGGTGCCTCAGGCCGGGGGTGGGCCCGATCTCCTCGTACGCGTCGAGGACCAGCCGGTTGGCGCGGTCGCCGATGGCGTGGGTGGCGACCGCGATCCCGGCCGCCGCCGCGGTGCTGAAGATCCGGACGAGGTCTTCGTACGGAGTGACCGCGATGCCGGTGTTGTCGTGCTCGTCGGCGAAAGCCTGGTGCATGTGGCAGGTGTGCGAGCCGAGCGCGCCGTCGCTGAACACCTTGACCGGCCCGGTGCGGAACCAGTCGTCGCCCTGGCCGGTGCGCCGGCCCTCGGCGATGGCCGCCTCCAGGTGGACCGTGGGGATCGCCTTGTGCACGCGGATCTTCAGCTCGCCGGCCTCGCGCAGCTCCAGGTAGGCGGCGCGGCAGTCCTCGCCGTCGATGTCGTGCACGCTGGTCAGGCCGAACGCGAGCAGCTCCTCCTGGCCGGCGCGCAGCCGGTCGCGCAGGTCGCCGGTGACCATGAGGGCGCGCAGCGGGTACGACGCCGACTCGCGCAGGATGCCGGTGGGCTCGCCGTCGGCGTACCTGACGATCTCGCCGCCGACCGGGTCGGGGGTGGTGGCGTCGATCCCGGCCATCCGCAGGGCGGCGGAGTTGGCCCAGACGGTGTGGCCGTCGACATTGGGCAGCGCCACGGGCAGGTCGGGGCAGACCGAGTCGAGGGCGTAGCGGTCGGGCTGGACGGGCGGGTTCCAGATGTTGCTGTTCCACCGGCCGCCGAACAGCCATCCGCCCGGCCGCAGCTTCGCCGCGTGCTCGGCCACCGTGGCGAGGGCCTCGTCCAGGGAGCGCACGTCGCGGAGGTCGACGCCGCCGAGGCTCTGGGCGTACTGGGCGGTGTGGATGTGGGCGTCGTACAGGCCGGGCAGGACGGCCGCGCCGTCGAGGTCCACCAGCTCGGCTCCCGGGCCCGCCGCCTCGCGCACCTCGGCCTCGGAGCCCACGGCGACGATCAGCTCCCCGTCCACGGCCATGGCCTGGGCGACGGGCCGGCCGGTGTCTCCCGTGCCGCCGGTGCGGATGGAGGCGTTGCGAAATACGCGCATGCTCTTGGATCTTCCAGAAGGTTCGAGGGAGTGGTCCGACTGACTGTAGGGGTGGCGAAAACAAGGTCGGAAGCGCTATAAACACGACATTTAGCACCGCTCAGAGCAAGGGATGCTTATGCTGAAGCCCGAACATCTCCGCACGCTGCGTGAGGTCGTACGGTTGGGATCCTTCGCCGCGGCGGCCAACCGGCTCGGCTACACCTCCTCCGCCGTCTCCCAGCAGATGGCCTCGCTGGAGCGGGAGACCGGGGTGCGGCTGTTCGAGCGCTTCGCCCACAGCGTGCTGCCGACCAGCGCCGCCGAGGTGCTGGCCAGGCAGGCGGAGACCCTGCTCGCCGACATCGAGCGCATGGTGGCGACGGTCAGGGAGGTGCACAGGAACAGCGAGCCGCAGGTCCGCCTGGGCGTCTTCCCCAGCATCTGTGACCTGCTGTCGAGCGTGCTGCGGGACCTGGAGCCGGAGGAGCGGTCCGGGATCCGGCTGTCGGTGGCCGAGCCCTCGCAGCTCATCGCGCGGCTGGGCGCGGGCGGCGAGATGGACGCGGCGATCGTCTACCAGGTGGGCAACTCGGGCCTGTCCTGGCCGTCCACGCTGTCGAGGCGGTGGGTCGCCGAGGACCGCTACCGGCTCGTCCTGCCACGGGCCTGGCCCGACCTGTCACCGCACCGGGCCGAGCAGCTCGTGGACCTGCCGTGGATCATGCACCATCCGGGCAGCAGCGACGCGACGCTCTTCGAGGCCCTGCTCGGCCACTGGAAGCTGCATCCGCGCGTGGTCTGCCACTCCGACGACTTCAAGGTCACCCTCTCGCTGATCGGGGCGGGGCTCGGCGCGGCCCTCATCCCGGACCTCGCGCTGCGCGACCACAGCCCGGACGTCGTCGTGGTCGATCTGCCCTGGCTGAACATCAGCCGCAGCATTTTCACGCTGGTCCGCCCCGAACGCGAGAGCGCCCGCCTGCAGACGCTGCTGGACAAGCTGGCGTTCTGAGGCGGGCGCTCTGAGGCGGGCGTTCTGAGGCGGGCGGTTTCGGCGGCCTTACCTGGCGAGTGATTCCTGGGGAGTCCGCAGCGTGGAAAGCGCCCACCGGCCCGGCCCGAGCGCGGCGATGAGCAGGAAACCCCAGCAGAAAAGGGCGGCCTTCTCGCCGCCGTTCTCGATGGGGAACAACGCCTGCGGCTGGTGCACGACGAAGTAGGCGTAGGCCATGGTGCCCGAGCAGATGACGGCCGCGGCCCGCGTGGCCACGCCGAGCAGGACCATGGTGCCGGCGACGAGCTCGATGGCGGCGGCCCACCAGCCCGGCCATTCCGCGAAGGCCGGTGCCGGGCCGCCCTGCGGGCCGCCGAGGACGCCGAAGAGGGTGGCCGCGCCGTGGCAGGCGAACAGCAGCCCCAGCACGATCCGATAGAGGGCCAGGAAAAGATCCTGCTGCTGTTTGAACAGTGATTCCATGAAGGCGTCCTTTCACGAAATGGGAGCGCTTCCAGAAGGGTCAAGAACGGTGCTTCACCATGTCAACTCTGGTCAGTCAGGAAGATCGGCCGAGAAAAGCGGAAGAAGGGCGCTCACTTGGTTTGACGCCATTCCGACAAACATTTCGGGATGGTGAAAATTTCAACCGCCCGCCGTGGGACGGGACCGTACGATCGCCACCGGGCAGGGCGACTGCCGCAGCAGGCCCGAGGCCACGGAGCCGAACCGCCCGTGCGGGCTGCCGACCACCACCAGGGTCGCCTCGGCGACGGCGGCGACCGTCTCCGCCGCCCGCGCGTTCGTGACGCGGAGCTCGACGGTGAGGCCGGGATGCCGGCTCCGCCAGGGCATGACCGTGGCGGCGAGCCAGTCCGCCGACGCCTCCTGGAGGGCCATCGGGTCGAGCGCCGGGTACGTCATCCCCGCCCACGCCACCGGGGGCTGGTGCCAGGCGTGCACGACGAGCAGCGGCAGGCGCCGGACGGCCGCCTCCTCGCAGGCGAATGCGAGCACGGCGTCGGCCTTGCCGTCGTCGGTCACGCCGGCCACGATCGGGCCCGGGTTCGGGGTGCGCGGCAACGCGCCCCTGCCGCGTACGACGATGACCGGGCAGCGCGCGTGGGCCGCCGCGTGGCTCGCCACGGAGCCGATGACCGCCCGCGCCATCCCGCGCAGCCCGCGCGAGCCGAGCACGAGCAGCTCGGCCTGCGCCGACAGCTCCTCAAGGCGTTCGGTCGGCGAGCCCTCGTACAGGTCGCCCCGCACGTCCAGGCCGCCGGCGCCGGTCCGCGCGCAGTCGGCGCCGTGCCACAGCACGTGCTCGGCGGCGCGCCGGAGCGAGTCGCGGCCCCCCGGGTCGCCCTCGCCGTACGGCCACTGCCAGGCGTGGCAGACGGTCAGGGGAAGCCTCCGCAGCTCGGCCTCGTCCATCGCCCAGTCCAGGGCCTGCATGGAGTGGTCGGAGCCGTCGTAGCCGACGAGCACGCCCAATGACTGTTCCACGGTTCCCACTGTGCGCGGACGGCGGCGGGATCAGGCGAGGACACGGTGGCCGCCTCCCGAAAAGCTTGCCCATTCCGTGGCCGCCCTTGGTCCGTGCGCCAGTTCGGTTTTATGCGAGGTTTATCCAGAAGTGGGGCAAGATGCCGTTGTGGCTCCTGCCACGACTTTTGTCGGAAGGGGACACGGGGGTGAAGGGCTGAGCACAGCGCGCATGGGAGTAGTCAACAAGGGTTTCAAACGACGGGCACGACTCCTGCGCGAGGCGCTACGCCCCCCACGGCAGCTCACCGGCACCGCGCCGGGCGCCACCGGGCCGCAGGTCCGGCGCCCGCCGAAGCGGACGCAGGTCGTCGACTACGCCGTTCCGATCATGCCGCGCCTGGTGCGCTCCCCCGTCTTCCTGATCGCCCCGGTGCGCTCCGGCTCCACGCTGCTGCGCATGCTGCTCAACGCCCACCCCCGCGTCCGCGCCCCGCACGAGCTGCACCTGCGCACCGTCGGCGTACGGCTCGCCCCCGGCTTCTCCGAGGCCGCCATGCTGGAGCTCGGGCTCGACCAGGTGGAGCTGGAGCACGTGATCTGGGACCGCATCCTGCACCTGGAGCTGCTGCGGAGCGGCAAGGACGTCGTGGTCGACAAGACGCCGGGCAACGTCTTCGTCTGGGAGCGGCTGAAGTACGCCTGGCCGCACGCCAGGTTCCTGTTCCTGGTGCGCCATCCGATGGGCGTGGTCTCGTCGCTGGAGAACCGCAAGGAGAACACCGCGTCCAGGGAGGCGCTCGAAGCCACCGCGTGCAAGTACTTCAAGCCCCTGGAGCAGGCCCGCCGCACCCTCGGCGGCCTGACCGTGCGGTACGAGGACCTGACCGCGGAGCCGGAGCGGGTCACCCGGGAGGTCTGCGCGTACCTGGGCGTGGAGTGGGAGCCGGCCATGCTCGCGTACGGCGAGCACAACCAGGAGCAGTTCGTGCCGAACCTGGGCGACCGCAGCGACAACATCAAGTCCGGCCGCGTCCAGGCCGCCCGCACCTTCACCGGAGCGGACGGCCTGTCCCCCAGGCTCGCCGGGTACGCCGCGGCGTGGGGCTATTCATGAGTGCGTGAGCGGCAGGGTCGCCGTGACGGTGGTGCCGCCCTCCGGGCATGAGGTGATGGCGCAGGTGCCGCCGATCTCGGCGGCCCGCTCGCGCATCGAGGTCAGCCCGACCCCCGGCGACGGCTCCTCGGGCAGGCCCACGCCGTCGTCGGCGACCGTCACCAGCAGGACGCCGTCGCCGCGGTCCAGCGTGACCACGATCCGGCTCGCGCGGGCGTGCCGGCGGGCGTTGGTGAGCGCCTCCTGGACGATCCGGTACGCGGCCGTCTCGACCCCGGCCGGCAGGTCGTCCAGGGGCTCGCCCGGCGTGCGGATCCGCACCCGGGGTCCCGGGGTGGCGCGGGCGAACTTGCGCAGCGCCCCGGGCAGGCCGAGCTCCTCCAGCGCGGGCGGGCGCAGGCCGTCCACCAGCTCGCGGACCGAGCCCAGCGTGGCCGTCATCTCCTCCCTGAACCGGACCAGCAGCTCGTCCACCGAGTCGGGATCGCGTTCCAGGCGGCGGCGGGCCTCGTCCAGGGTCATGGTGACGCTGGTCAGGCTGGGGCCGAGGCCGTCGTGCAGCTCGCGGCCGAGGCGGCGGCGCTCCTCGTCGCGGGTGGCGGTGATGCGCTCGCGCGAGTCGTGCAGGTCGGTGCTGAGGCGTACCGCGTGCGCCAGCTCGGCCAGGTGCTTGGCCATGACGCGGAGCTGCTGCCGGCTCTGCCGGCCACCGGCGAGCAGCAGGCGGCCGGCGTGCTCACCCTGCCAGACCAGCTCGATCTCGCGCGGCCGGGCGCCCAGCTCGCCGTCCGCGAACGACACCGCTGGTTCCCCTGCCACCCGTACGCCCGCGCCCCGCGCGCCGAGCGTGGTGCGCACGATCGACAGCGCCTCGGCCAGCGCGGCGGCCGGGTCGCCGGCCCGCTGCACGGCGCGGCTGAGCAGGTCGGCCGCCCGGTACGGATCGCGTTCGACGTTGAAGAGCCGGTCCACCGAGCGTTGCAGGCGCAGCCGTACGGGGTGGAAGACCGCGGCCGTGGCGAGGGCGGCGGCCAGCCCGGCGACCGCCCCGTAGTCGCCGGCGACACTGTCGGCCGCCCAGATGAGCCCCGAGTACGTGAGGCCAGCGACGACGGCGAGCGTGCCGTACACGAGGGTGCGGTCGAGGATGAGGCGGATGCCGTAGAGCTGGTGGCGCAGCGCCGAGGCCACGACGGCGATGGGGATGCCGGCCGTCAGGAAGATGCGCAGGCCGATCACGACCGGATCCTCCGACCCCTGGCTGCCCACCCAGTAGCCCATGAAGATCACCATCGCCCAGAGGTACCAGGCGATCTGCCGGCGCACCTCGGGCGTGGCCGCCCGGTACCTGAAGCCCAGCGAGGCGACGCTCAGCAGGCTGAGCAGGATCATGGGGAGCCCGATCCACTCCTCGACGACCTCGGGGATCCGGCCCAGCGCCGGCACCCCGAACGGGTTCTCGACGGGCAGCCCCAGCTCGAACTCGGGGTCGGGGCTCAGCCCGAGCAGCAGCGAGTGACCGACCATGAGGACGAGATGGCCGTAGAGCACCGGCCGCCACCGCTTCGAGGGCAGCCGGCCGTCGGGGAAGAGCAGCGGCATGATCCCGGAGAACGTCGGCACCACCAGGAGCCACAGCCAGAGGGACGGCCAGGCGAGGTACGACGTCAGCGGGCCGGGCGCGTAGGTGTAAGTCCAGGCGGTCAGGGCGAACAGCAGCAGGTAGACCGCCCAGAGCACGCCCGTGCCCCAGAGCAGCCACGGGAACAGCAGCCGCGGCCGGTGCGTGACCAGGAAGGCCCCGGCCGCGGGGAACAGCAGCCCGACCGGGTCGGGGCCGCCGTCGAGCTCGTTCCAGTCGGCGAGCTGCGCGGCGAGGACACTGGTGACGATCGTGGCGACGGGCGCGGCCACCGCCAGGGTCCACACGACGACGAGCAGCGCCCGGCGCGTGGCCGGTGTGCTTCCGTTGGCGGTTGTCATGCGGGCTCCTTGACCGGAAGTTCCACCACGACCTCGGTGCCGCCGCCGGGGCGGGTGTCGTGCTCGTACGTGCCGCCCAGCTCCTCGGCGCGGTGCCGCAGCCGGGCGGCGCCGTCGCGGCGCTGCTCGGGCAGGCCGATGCCGTCGTCGGCCACCGACAGGCAGAGCCCGCCCGGCCGCCGCTCCACCCGGATCAGCGCGGTGGTGGCGCGGGCGTGCCTGCGCACCCCGGCCACCGCCTCGTGCGCGATCCGGTACGCGGCCACCTCCACGGCGGCGGGCAGGTCGCCGAGCGGGCCGGACACCGCGACGTCCACGCGCGGCCCGGGGCTGTCGGCCAGCGTGCGGAGCGCGCCCTCCAGGCCCAGCTCGCCGAGGTCGGCGCCGTCGAGGGCGGGCGGGCGCAGGCCGTACACCAGCTCGCGCACCTCCACGATGGCCTCGGTCATGCGCCGGCGCATCCTGGTCAGCAGCGGATCGACGGCCTCGGGGCCGCCGGCCAGGCTGATCCGCGCCTCGTCCGCGCTCAGCGCCAGCTCGGTGAGGGTGGGGCCGAGGCCGTCGTAGAGGTCGCGGCGGAGCTTGTGCCGCTCCTCCTCGCGGGTGAGGAGCATGCGCTCGCGGGAGCGCCGCAGGTCGGCGCTGAGTCGTACGGCGTGGGCGACCTCGGCGAGCTGGCGGGCCAGCATGTCCAGCAGGGCGGGGTCGGCGGGCTCGCCTGCCACGAGGAGCCAGCCCATCGAGGTGCCCTGCCACTCCAGCCGCAGCACCGTCGGGCTCGCGCCCACCTCACCGTCGGCGACCATGCGGGAGCGCCCGCCGGGCAGCACCACCTCGACCGCGACGCCGGGGGCGCGTAACGCCCTGCGGGTCGCGGCGACGGCGGAGGCCAGCGCCTCGGCCGGCCCCGGAGCCTCCTGCACCCGCCGGTTGACCCGGTCGGCCAGCCGGTACGGATCCCGCTCGATCCCGAACAGCCGGTCCGCCGCCCCCTGCAGCCCCACCCGCACCGGATGGAACAGCGCGCCCGCGACCAGCGCCGCCACCAGCCCGGCCGAGGAGGTGAGCGGCCGGCCGAGCGCGATGATGCCGAAGTAGACCGCGCCGACGACGGCGGTGAGCGTCAGGTAGACCAGCGCGCGGTTCAGCAGGACGAGCGCGAGGCGGCTCCGCCGCATGCCGGAGAGAACCGCCACCCGCACGAGCAGCGGTCCCGCCACTCTCAGCAGCATGAGCTTGATGGTCATGTGTCGCGCACATCATAAATCGCATGATTCACCGCGTCTCCGGCACGCATGGCCCCATGATTGTGGTGGCGCCTTGCGTAGCGGTTGCGGCCCGCCAAAATCGGGGCGGCTCGCCCTCAGGAGTGAGCGGCAGGATCGCTCCCACCGGCGATGTCCCGGACCCCCTCCGCCGAGCACGATGAGCGTCATGAACCTCCGCACCGCATTCATCGCCGCTCCCCTGCTCGTCTTCGCCTACGGCGTGATCCGCATCCTCGACGGGCTCGACGGCGAACGGGGCCCCGGCCTCGCCTGGACCACCGGACACCTCGCCTTCATCGCGGCCCTGCTGCTGTTCGTCCCGATCTACTGGCGCTTGCGGCGGATGGCGGGAGGCGGCGCGCTGGCGACCGCCACCGCGACCGCCGGCACCATCGGCGTCGCCGCACTGGTCGGGCAGTTCGGGATCGACCTCGTCGTCGGGTTCATGGCGGCCGACCACGCCGCCATGAGCGTGCTGTTCGACCAGGTGCAGTCCGTGCCCGGCGTGTCGCTCGCGGTCTACGACGTCCTGCCGTTCCTCTTCTACATCGGCCAGCTCGCCCTGGTCACCCAGCTCGCCGTGCAGCGCCGGATCAAGCTGTGGACGCCCGTGCTGGTGCTGGCCGACCTCGCGCTGCCGTTCGTGGACAAGGACCTCATCCCGCTCGGCGCGCTCTGCCTGCTCGTGTCGTTCGTCCCGCTGGCCCGCTCCTCCGCCGCCGCTCCCGTGCGACCCGCCGCCGCGTACGCATGACACGGGCGGCAGGATGGGATGCCGTGTCCGACGTACGGTTCCTCGTCCCGCTCCGCCGGTGGGCGAACACGCTGCCCCCGATCTGGGTGGACGCCGCCCTGGCCGCGCTGATCTGGGTCGCGCAGCTCTGGCCGTACGTCAGCCGCGACAACCCCGCCGGCGGACCCTGGCACTGGTGGGGGTACGTCGTCGTCACGCTCGCCTCGCTGCCGCTGATCTGGCGGCGGCGCGCCCCGGCCGTCGCCCTGGTGGCCGCGCTCCTGGCGATCGCCTGCTACGACCTCGTGGACGGCGTGGCCGCCCAGCCCGTCTGGTACGGCGCCCTGGTCGCCCTCTACACGGTGGCCGCGACCTGCACCCGACGGGTCAGGATCACGCTGTTCGCCCTCTCGTGCGGAGGCGGGCTGCTGCTCGTCGGCTCGTCCGACACCGCGATCCGCGGCGTGGTGCTGTTCGTCACCGCCTACGCCATCGGCCGGGCGGCGGCCGCCTCCCGCGCCCACGCGGCGGCGCTGGAGGAACGCGCCGCCCAGCTCACCCGCGAACGGCAGGTCGCCGCCGAACGGGCCGCCGAACGCGAGCGGGCCAGAATCGCCCGCGACATGCACGACATCCTCGCCCACGCCGTCAGCCTCATGGTGGTGCAGGCCGAGGCCGGCCCCGTCGCGGTCGCCGCGGACCCGGCCCGCGCGGTGGCCGCCTTCGACGCCATCTCCGCCGCGGGACGCGACGCGATGGGCCAGCTCCGCCGCCTGCTCCAGGTGCTGAAGGAGGAGGAGGGGCCGCGCGAGCCGCAACCCACGATCGACGGGCTGCCCGCCCTCGCCGAGCAGGTCAGGGCGGCCGGGATCGAGGTCGTCCACACCGCGGACGGCGAGCCGAGGCCGCTGCCGCCGGACGCCGAGGTGGCGGCGTACCGGATCGTGCAGGAAGCTCTCACCAACATCGTCAAGCACGCCGGCGCGACCCGCGCCGGCCTCACCCTCACCTGGCGGGACGACGCACTGATGATCGACGTCACCGACGACGGCCGCGGCCGGGGACCGGCGTTCCCCTCCGGCGGCAACGGCCTGATCGGCATCCGCGAGCGCGCGGCGGCCTGCGGCGGCGGCGCCGAGGCCGGGCCGCTCCCCGGCGGCGCCGGGTTCCGGGTCCGCGTCCGCCTGCCGCTTTCGGTTCCGGGGAGGGCGGCGTGAGCGTGCGCGTGGTCGTTGCCGACGACCAGGAGCTGGTACGCGCCGGGTTCGGCATGATCCTCGACGCCCAGCCGGACATCGAGGTCGTCGCCGAGGCGGGCGACGGCGCGCAGGCCGTCGCGGCGGTGCGGGAGCACCGGCCGGACGTGCTGCTGCTCGACATCCGGATGCCGGTCATGGACGGCATCGAGGCCGCCCGGCGGGTCTGCGCGGACGGCTCCTGCCGGGTGATCATGCTGACCACGTTCGACCTCGACGACTACGTCTACGACGCGCTGCGCGCAGGCGCGAGCGGTTTCCTGCTGAAGGACGTACGCCGCGACGACCTCGTCCACGCCGTACGGGTGGTCGCCGCCGGACAGTCCCTGCTCGCCCCTGCGATCACCACGAAGCTGATCGCCGAGTTCACCAGCAGGGCCGCCCGCCCGGCCGGGCAGGTGTCGCCCGAACGGCTGGCGGCGCTGACCACCCGCGAACGGGAGACGCTGCGGCTGATCGCGCGCGGCCTGTCCAACGCGGAGATCGCACAGGCCATGGTGGTCAGCGAGCACACCGTGAAGACGCACGTCAGCAACGTCCTGACCAAGCTCGGCCTGCGCGACCGGGTGCAGGCGGTGATCGCCGCCTACGAAACCGGCCTCACCGTCCCGGGCGACCCGGACTGAGAGGGTTCCGCGCTACTCGGTCTCACGCTTGCGCAGCCTGGTCTCGGCCTGCAGGTTCGTAGCCAGATCGTCCAATGTCTCCCCGCACCGGACGTTGGACAACCCGCCTGCACACGGAACCAAGGTCTTGCGCATGGCCACCCAGCCGCCGGCCAGGTCCTGAATGCGCCACGCCGGGTATTTTCTGATCAACTGCTCCAAGGTCAAGGGCACGGCGGCGCCCCGGCGACCGGCGTGAAGAGCGTGTGAGACTCTCGCAATTAGGCGTAGCGCAGTGCGACGCGGTAGGCGGCCTGAGCGGGGTCGCTGGAGGGGTGCCAGGCGTAGATGACTCGCTGCCGTCTCGCGTCCCACGCCGATCGCCACCAATATCGCCCGCCGTGGCACCACACGACCAATCCGGCCCACACGGACACCAGCGCCAGGCCGTAGCCGTCGTGCACGTCGGCGGGGATGCCCTGAGCGGCGAGGGCATCGGCCAGGGCAGCAGCCTCTGTCTCTGATCGAGATGAAGGGGCGTTCACAGCGCCTGCTCCGCTGCGCGCTGTTCCTTCAACTGCTCGGCGAGTCGGGTGACGTCGTCCGCATCGATCGTCTGATAGAGGCCATGATCCACCTCTCGCTGGGACAGGTGCCGGCCGTTGCGCGTTGCCCAGAGACGGCCGGCAGAACTGCGCCAAATGCACCAACCAGGAAAAGCCGACCGGAGGTCTTCGAGAATTACCGGTGTGGACATGGGAACAGCGTGCTTACCCGGGCGTGACGAACCCACCGCGTTATCAAGACGTCCAGGACGTGACGGAGTTACGCTCCAAACGTCCCTGACGTCCTCCACTTCGAGGTGTACCGTGGCCAACGTCCCCCTGCGTACCGCGATGCTGAACGCCCAGGTCACGAACCAGAACTTGGCCGACCGATGTGGTGTGGACGTCAAGACGGTGGAACGCTGGTTGCAGGACGAAACGCGTATTCCGCACATGCGACACCAATGGGCCGCCGCAGAGGCGCTAGGAGCTGAGACAGCAGTGCTATGGCCAGACGCAATTCGCAATACGGTGAAAACCGGGCCGGACAAGGAAGTCTTGACAGTTTATCCGTATCGCTCCGCATGCCCGAAATCAATCTGGCGCAATCTCATCCACTCGGCACGAAACGAGATCGTGTTCGCCGGTTACACGAACTACTTCCTGTGGCTGGAACACCCGAACCTGGCCAAGGTCCTCAAGCGGAAGGCACAGCAGGGTTGCAAGATCCGGTTCCTCGTCGGCGACCCGGAGAGCGACGTCACCCGCCGCCGTGAGGAGGTGGAGAATGTCCCGCTGACCGTCTCCACCCGCATCCGGATCACGCTGTCGGAGATCGAGCAGCTACGCGACGTCCCCGGAGTCGAGGCCCGTCATGGTGACGAGCACATCGCCATGAGCGTGTTCCGGTTCGACGCGGAAATGCTCGTCACGCCCCACCTGGCCAGGCTCGTCGGGCATGACTCGCCGATGCTGCATCTGCGGCGGTACCAGGACGACGGGCTGTTCGACCGGTTCGCCTATCATGCCTCCGAGCTGTGGAGCAACGGCCGCGACGTGTGGCAGCAGCCCCAGCCCACAGGCCCGACTCCGGGTGACTGACCGGGTGACGATCGGCCCGGACCACCCTGAACTTCACGGGATCGTTCTGGGGCCATGATCCCAGGTAGGGGCGGGTATCAGTGCTGATCGCACGCGGCCTGTCCAACGCGGAGATCGCGCAGGCCATGGTGGTCAGCGAGCACACGGTGAAGACGCACGTCAGCAACGTGCTCACCAAGCCCGGCCTGCGCGACCGGGTGCAGGCGGTGATCGCCGCGTACGAAACCGGCCTCACCGTCCCCGGCGACCCCGGCTGAGGGCCTCCGCGCTACTAGGGCGTGTTTCAGAAGTGGTTGGGTTCACAGCCAGGTGTCGATCACGGCGATGTGGACGGTGGCTTCGTAGCGCACGGCAAGCTTGTCGAATCGGGTGGCCACCGCTCGGTAGCTCTTGACTCGGTTGATGCCGCATTCCACCGCGTGGCGCAGCTTGTACGACTCGGGGTCGAACGCCGGCGGCCGGCCGCCCTGAGACCCCCTCCTGCGCCGGGCGGCGGCTTTGTCGAGCTTGATCGGGATGGTGGCCTTGATGCCGCGCCTGCGCAGGTAACGGCGGTTGCCGCGCGAGCTGTAGGCCTTATCGGCCAGCACCCGGTCCGGCCGGGTACGGGGTCGGCCACCGCCCAAGCGCCGGCTCTTCCTGCACACCGCCCGGCGGCTCAACCTGCAGATCCCCCTTTTCCGCGCCCCGGCGGCGTGCTGATGGGCACGGCAGACGGTGGAGTCGACACTCACATCCCACGTGATCAGTCCGGCCGCGTCGGCCTGAGCCTGCAAGGCGGTCAGGATCCGCCGCCAGATGCCGGCACGCTGCCAGCGCCGGAACAACCCGTAGATCGTCTGCCAGCATCCGTACCGCCCCGGCACGTCCCGCCACGGCGCCCCCACTCGAACCCGCCATCGGATCCCATCGATGAGCTGCCGTTTCGTCCAGATCGGCGGGCGCCCCGGCTTCCGGCCGACGGGCAGCAACGGCTCCAGCACCGCCCACTGAGCATCGGTCAGATCAGCCCGCCCCGCCACCGGTAAGGTGTCCACGAGGTCTCCGTGCAGATGGTCTTCTTGGTCGTTGACTCATCTACCGGAGACCTCATCTTTTGTCGATCTACGGCGCCCCGCAACCGCCACTCAACTCACTTCTGAAACACGCCCTAGTGTCCTGAGTCAGGAGTTCTGTCCATATATGTAGGCTGGGTTCATGACGTGTGATATTCGCGCATACCGAGGCCCAGATGACGCCACAGCGACCTTCGATGTCTTCCAAGCCGCGATTCGCCAAACGGCCTCGTTGGTTTACGGACCGCGCCAGGTGGACGCATGGGCTGGCCCCGCTCGCACCGACCTGAGCGATTGGGACAGGCGGCGGCAAGAAGCGTCGACCCTGGTGGCAGAAGTTGATGACACTGTCGTGGGGTTCACGGACCTGCTGCCGGACGGCTTGGTTGACATGCTGTTCGTTCATCCACGATCAGGGGGCAGGGGTGTTGCACGCGCCCTGCTCACTGCCATCATGCGCGAGGCGCGTGCCCGTGGGCTCACCGAACTGCGGACCTTGGCCAGTCGGAGTGCTCAGCCTGCGTTCGAACGCCTCGGATTCACTGTGGTCGCCCATCGCCCGGACAACACGGTCCGTGGGGTCGTCGTCCCCAACGTAGAAATGCGTCGCCGCCTCTAGCATCCTGAGTCAGGAATTCTGTTCATAACTCTATGCTGGTGTCATGGCGAGTACGGGGCGGCCGAAGGCCGAGCTGGTGTTGTCCGAGGACGAGCGGGCGGCGCTGGAGGGTTGGGTGCGGCGCAGGTCGACGCCGCAGTCGTGGGCGTTGCGATGCCGGATCATCCTGGAGTGCGCGACGGGCGCGACGAACAAGGACGTCGCGCAGCGGCTCGGGTCGACGCCTCACGCGGTCGGGCGGTGGCGGGCCCGGTTCGTCGAGCATCGGATCGCGGGCCTGGGTGACATGCCACGCTCGGGCGGGCCCCGATCGGTGACCGACGAGCAGGTCGCGGCACTGGTGACCAAGACCTTGGAGAGCACACCGAAGAACGCGACGCACTGGTCGACCCGGTCGATGGCCAAGGAGATCGGCATGTCGCAGTCGACGGTCTCGCGGGTCTGGCGGGCGTTCGGCCTGCAACCCCACCGGGTCGAGGAGTTCAAGCTGTCCACCGACCCGTACTTCGTGGACAAGGTCCACGACGTCGTCGGGCTCTACCTGGATCCGCCCGAGCGGGCGCTGGTGTTCTGCGTGGACGAGAAGTCGCAGATCCAGGCGTTGGACCGCTCCCAGCCCGTGCTGCCGATGATGCCCGGAATCCCGCAGCGCGTGACCCACGACTACGTCAGGGCCGGCACCACGACCCTGTTCGCCGCCCTGGAGATCGCATCCGGCAAGGTCATCGGGTCCCTGCACCGCCGTCACCGCGCCGAGGAGTTCAAGAAGTTCCTGATCACCTTGGACAAGCAGACCCCCGCGGACCTGGACATCCACCTCGTGCTCGACAACTACGCCACGCACAAGACGCCCGCGATCCGCACCTGGCTGGTCGCCCACCCGCGGTTCCATCTGCACTTCACCCCGACCGGGTCGTCCTGGCTCAACCTCGTGGAGCGGTGGTTCGCCGAGCTGACGAACAAGCAGATCCGTCGCGGCGTGCACAAGTCCGTCCAGGCCCTGGAGAAGGACATCTGCGACTGGATCTCGACCTGGAACACCGAGCCGCGGCCCTACGTCTGGACCAAGACCGCCGACGAGATCCTCGAACGCCTCGCCGGATGTCTGAACAGAATTCCCGACTCAGGACACTAGGAGCACATACATGCACCCGACGGGCACCCAGTCAGCCCTTTGCCCGCTGATGGGCCAGCCAGGCGCGGCCCGCCTCAGCCGCTCGGGCGCGAGCGTCGCGGATCTCCTTCGGGCCGTAACGGGCCTTGTACTCGCGGAACAGCGTCCACGCCGCGGCGATCCCGGCCACGGCCGGCCGGGGCGCGCTCTTCCATGGCGTGAGCGTGGTCAGCAGAGCATCGACCTTGCCCGGCGCGTGGCCGGCCTCGACGAGTCGGGGCGCGAACAGGGCGGCGTCCAGCCAGGCCGCGCCACGCGCTGCGAATGACCAGTCCACGACCTTGACGCGCTGACCGGCGACGAGAAGGTTGCTCGCGCTGAGGTCATAGTGCAGGAGCGTGTCACCGCGCAGGTGCGCCGGGTCGAGGCCCTCGAACGCCTCCTCGAACAGCTCCCGATCGGGTAGCTCACCGATCGGTCCGTCGAGCAGAGCCCGCCCCTTGGTGACCAGCACTTTGACATTGTCGGACACCGGCATCGCACCGTTCGGGCACGGTGTGAGGATCGCGCCGAGCAGTGCCATCGTGTCGAGCACCGGAGCCAGGTCCGGTGATGCGGGCGACAGGTCGGCATGGCGGGTGTTGTCGCCGACGTACTCCCACACCGCCGCGTGCCATCCGCCCAGGGTGTCGGCCCAGAGCATGCGCGGGGCGGGGGTGTCCTTGGGGAGGTTCTCGCCTGCCCACCGCTCCCGCAGGTGCAAGCGCGCGGCCTCGTGGGTGCGATCGATGGCCTTGAGGAACACGTGCTCGCGGTCTCCGCGCTCGATGTCGAGGCGTGCGACCACGCCCGGCATGATGCCGCCGGTCATCGTCTCGGCCTTGAGGACCGTGCCGAACTGCGCTTCGACGGCGTTGATGATCGAGTCGGGCAATTCCTCCCATGCCGTACGGGGTGCGCGGGCGTTCATGCGGTAATCCCTTCGGGGCTCGGGTCGTCGGCGCAGCCCTGGTAGCACTGGCTGCATTCTCCTGCGGTCAGCCACAGCGCTGGGTCTACGGTCAGACCGAGGTCGCGCATGGCGTTGATGCTGTCGCCCAGCCTCGCCGTGAACGCCGCCTTGTCGTTGCCGGGCTCTTCCGGATTGTGGTGGAGGAATCGGCCGGCGACGCGCTGGCACCAGTCGGCGTAGTTGTGCGTGTCGAGGATGAACGTGTGCCATCCGAGGTCAACCTCGGGCGACGGGGTGAGGCCGACCCCGGGGTTGCGGGCGCAGGCGTACAGGAACAGGAGCGTCTGCTCGATGATGCGGCCGGCGTACTCGGCCGGCTGGTTGTGCTGGTGTGCGACGCGGGCCGTGAGCTGGTCGAACAGGTCATCGTCGATCAGGTCGGCGGCGAGGACGTCGGCGGGATGCGTGCCGTCCGTCGTCAAGATGCTCATGTGCTTGGTTCTCCCATCGGGTGTGGTTCTGCCCTGCGGTGCGGTGTTGGTCGGGCTTTACCGTCCTTTCGCTGAGGCGGGGACGCGGAACTTGTGGGTGGCGCAGGACGGGCATGAGTGGTAGCAAGGGTCGGGCTGGGCGGCGACGAGGTGCCCGACCTGCGCCAGGCGTGCGGTACGGCGGGGAAGACGACACCGGGCCGTCCGCCGAGTGGTGCAGCCGTAGGTGGTCGTAGACGATCGGGCCGTCCACTTCGTGCTGCTCGGTGAGTGACCACAAGGTAGCCGCCTTGCCTTGCTGGGGCTGATGACCTGCTCTTCGAGCATGACCAGCGCTGACCTGCCTGGATACGGTCCGCTGTGGCACTTCTGTTGCACTTCCGTGGGCTCTCGGTACCTCTCCGTGCTTCCATGGCCGTGGAAGGGAGCAGCGTCGTGACGACCGTGCATGAGTGGACTGGCCTGGAAGCCCGTGCGCTGCGGCTTGCGCTGCGAATGAGCGTGCGTGCCTTCGCCCAACACCTCGGCGTAGCACCCCGGACCGTGGCGAAGTGGGACCACTTCGGCTCCTCCACAAGGCCGCGGCCGGATACTCAGGCGATCCTGGACACCGCGCTCGCTCGCGCGAACTCGGCGACCCACCTGCGGTTCGAGACCTTGCTGCTGGAACTCGGTCAGGGCACGGAACAGGGGCTCAGGGTCACCCGCGTAGGACCACGAGCATGGGAGTACGAGACGTGGACGGACGACCTCGACCGGGCCGTGGTCGCTCTCGGCCGCCAGAGCTTCAATTACGCCGCAGACCTGCTGAACCGATGGCTGGCCCGCTACGACCCGCATGCCCTGGACGACAACGGTCTCTACCTGTTCGCACGATCCACGACTTTGGTCGGCGACCTGCAGCGCGACCAGGGCGCGGTGACCGGCCCGCTTTCCGCGCGCCGCTCCTACCTCAACGCTCGCTCTATCTACACTCAGCTCGACATCCCGCGCCGCGTCGCCCAGCTCGATCTGTCGCTCGCGGTCGTCGCCGAGATGTCGGGCCAACTGAACGAAGCCGCCCAGGAGTACGAGGTGCTGGCCGTCGACGACCGGCTCTCGCCGCGCGACCGGGCACGCGCCCGCTTGTGGGTCGGGACCGCCCTGAGCAAGAACGGTAAGAACGACTACGCCGCCCGGCTGATGACGACCGCCATCCGGGAGTTCGAGGACATCGGCGAACCCGAGGACTGGTCGGTCGCGCACCAGAAACTCGCCCTGGCTCACCGCGGCGCGGGGGACCTGGCGGAGGCCCTACGCCTGATCGACCTCGCTCGGGCCACCGCCGTCACCGATGCCCCCATGCAACGGGTACGGCTGGAGACGGCCTACGGGCACATCCTGCTTTCTGACCGGGACACCGTGAATGATGGGCTGGTGATCCTCGACCGTGCCGCGCGAGAGGCGGCACAGCACGGGCTCGCGCACCAACTGCGCAGCATCGAAGGCATCCAGCGAACCCACCAGGGGAACGTCCGTCCTCCCCTCCCACGGCGACCAGGGAGCAGCCGAGTGAGCGTCAAGCAGCAGGTCATCACCGACGAGCAATGGCGGCACGCCCGCACCGCCTGGGACTACCACCAGATGCACCACGACCTGCGCCGGTGCGATGTGGCCATCGGCCTGGGTAGCCATGATCTCGGCGTCGCGCGTGCGGCCGTCGGGCTGTACCGCGCCGGATGGTTCCCCCTGCTCGTCTTCACCGGCGCCACCAGCCCCACCACCGCAGCCCGGTTCCCGCGCGGCGAAGCCGTCCACTACCGCGAGCACGCCGTGGAACTCGGTATGCCCGACGAAGCGATTTTGCTGGAGCCGAACGCGACCAACACCGGGCAGAACATCAGCCTGTCGCGGCAGGTCCTCGCGGACTCCGGAGTCGAACCTGCGTCGGTATTGCTGATCTCCAAGCCGTACATGGAGCGCCGCGCCTACGCCACCGCCCGGAAGGTATGGCCGGAGGTCGAGGTGGTGTGCGCCTCCGAGCCGCTGGAGTTGGACGACTACGTCAGCTCGATCGGTGATCCAAAGCTGGTCGTCGACATGCTCGTGGGCGACCTCCAGCGCGTGATCGAGTACCCAAAGCTCGGCTACGCCATCGAGCAGCCCGTACCAGGAGAGGTTCATGACGCCTATCAGGCTCTTCTCCGCGCCGGATTCGACAGCAGACTTCTGTCGTCCTGACCTGCCGTACGGCGAGGTGTGCGCGATCCACCAGCCGAACCTCTTCCCTCGGCTCTCGACCTTGGCCAAGCTGTACGCCGCCGACTACTGGATCGTCCTGGACGACGTCCAGTTCACCCGGCGCGACTACCAGCACCGCACGCGCCTCGGCTCACTCGACGGCTCGGGACAGGCGCAGTGGCTCTCCATAGCGACCCACCTGCCGCACGGCCGCTCGACGTCCATCCGGGGAGCTCGTCTGGCCGACCCCGCGCGCTGTCGGCGTCGCATCGCGCAACTCCTCGCCGACCACTACCGGCGCAGTATCCACTGGCCGCCGTTCAGGCAGCGGCTCGAATCTCTCCTTGCCCGGTTCGAGAGCACCGACCGGCTGGTGGACGTGACCGAGTTGTCCACGCGCCTGCTGCTGGAACAGGTCAAGTGGCCGGGGCGGATTCTCCACAGCAGCGATCTGTTTGCACGGGGCGGGCGGTCACAGCGGCTCGCCGACCTCGCGTGGCTGACCGGCGCGACGACGTACCTGTGCGGGACCGGAGGCATGCGGTACCTGGAGCCGCCCGCGTTCCAGGTTCACTCGATCGAAATCCTCCCGTTCCGAACCCCAGCGTCGGGCATTTGGGAATCGGCTCGCGAGATGAGCGCCATACACGCCCTGATGCTTGCCGGCCCGCATGCGCTGCGGCAGGAGTTCGAGACGCTGAAGGCGCGGGTGCTGGCGGGTGAGCCCACGAGGTCCAGCGGGGCCGCTAGCGAGCCAAGTGCGCTCTGAGTCAGGCATCCGCTGGCGACCTCCGAGCGCTCTCGGCTCCCAGCGGGCTTCCCCGGTGGATCGCCGATGTCGAGCCGGGCTCGGTCCACGATCTGACCGCCGCTCGCGCGCATGTGCTGGGGACGTTGTGTGTTTGACCCAAAGAACGGCCGGGTCGCCGGGCGACGGCGACCCGGCCGGAGGCTCAGCCGAGGACCGGGAAGTTGGAGCGGAACACGCCGTGCGGGTCGCGGGCGCGCTTGATCGCGCGCAGCCGCTCCAGCGTGGCGGCCGGGAAGGCCGCCGCGGCCGACTCGCCGTCGCCGAGGAACGTGAACGGCTTGAACCCGGTGGTGTGCGCCGCCATCGCCCCGGCGATCGCGCCCATCCTGGCCGTCCCCGCCGCCGCCAGCTCGGGCACCGGCGCAGGGGCGATCATGCTCAGCAGGTACGGCTCCGCCAGGTGCCCGCAGGCGCCCCCGTCCGCCTGGGGCCGGGCCAGCGCGCCGCCGAGGTGGCGGACCTGGACCGTGGCCAGCGGCGCGACGCTCTCGGCCGTCGCCCCCAGCAGGGCCGTCACGGCGTCGTCGCCGAGGTCGGTCAGCAGCTCGCCGCGCGACAGGACGGGCATGGGCTCGGTCGGCTCGGCGCAGATGGCGCCCAGCTCGCTGACGGGCAGCTCGCCGCGCGTGTCCAGCAGCGCGCCGGGCACCGACTCCAGCGGGCGTACCAGCTCGCGGCCGGCGGCGGCGTCGCCGAGGAAGGTGAGGTCGACCATGACGGCGGCGAGGCCGCGCAGCGGCTCGGGCACCTCGGGGAAGGGCGGGAACTGCGCGAGGGTGAACCACAGGCTCAGCTTCTCGGGCGCGTTCGCGGTGATCTCGCGGAAGGCGGCCATGACCTCGGCGGCGCGGGCGGCGGGCCACAGCAGGCGGCCGCCGTACAGGCGGGACGCGGGGAACAGCTCCAGCTCCAGCGCGGTCACCACGGCGAAGTCGCCGCCGCCGCCGCGCAGCGCCCAGAACAGCTCGGGGTCGGAGTCGGCGGTGACGCGGGACGTGGCGCCCTCGGCGTCCACGATCTCCAGCGCGCGCACGGCGTTGGCGGCCAGTCCGCGGGCGCGGCCGTACCAGCTGAGGCCGCCGCCCAGGGTGTAGCCGGTCACGCTGACCACGGGCGAGCTGCCCGCGGGACCGGTGAGGTCGTGCTTGGCGGCGGCGGCCAGCAGCTCGCCCCACGAGGTCCCCGCCTCGACCCGCGCCACGCGCTCGTCGGGGCGGATCTCCACGGTCCGCATCCGGGACGTGCGGATCAGGACCTCGCCGTCGAGGCCGCTGGTGGCGCCGTGGCCGCTCGGCTGCGTGGTGACGCGGAGCCCGGACGCGGCGGCCTGGCGTACGACGGCGGCCACGTCGGCGGCGCCCTCGGCCTCCACCACGACGGATACCCGCTGCGGCACCGCGCGGTTCCACGGCAGCGCCGCCTGCTCGAAGCCGTCGTCGCCGGCGGAGAGCGTCAGCCCGCGCAGCGCCCTGTCGTCGATGGTCATGTGATCCCCCTGTCGTGGCGGTGTTGTCGATCGCCAAGGGTGGACCACAGCGCTAAACGATGGGTTGGATGTGACTTGTGCCGGACTTGTCCAAGAGAGTCAGGTTGATCTGCCCTATGTACGTGCCGACGACCATGACACCGTCGTAGGGACGGTGACGCACCGAATCTGGAGGAACCGTGTGCGCGTTCCACATCATCGACCTGGGCGCCATGCAGATCCTGGACTCCCGCGGTCGCCCCACCCTGTCGGTCACCCTCACCCTGGCCGGCGGCGCGACCGGGTGGGCCGGCGTTCCCTCCGGCGCCTCCACCGGCGCCCGCGAGGCCGTCGAGCTGCGTGACGGCGACAGCGGCAGGTACGCCGGCGCCGGCGTGACGCGAGCCGCGGCACGCATCACCGGCACCATCTTCCACCGGTTGAAGGGCCGGCCGTGGTACTCGCTCGCCGACGTCGACCAGGCCCTCATCGAGCTGGACGGCACGCCGGACAAGAGCCGGCTCGGCGGCAACGCCACCGTGGGCGTGTCGATGGCCGTCGCGCGGGCCGTCGCGGCGGCGCACGGACAGCAGTTGTGGGAGTTCCTGTCCCCGTCCACGGTGCGGCCCAGGATGCCGGTGCCGCACTTCAACATGGTGAGCGGCGGCATGCTCGCCTCGAACCAGCTCGACTTCCAGGAGTTCATGATCGCCCCGATCGGCGCGCCGTCGATGGCCGAGGCCGTACGGGCCGGGGTCGAGATCTACGCCGTGCTGCGCGCGTACCTGGCCGCCGCCGGCCGGCCCACCGGGCAGGGCGACGACGGCGGCTTCGCGCCCGACTTCACCCGCCCCCGCGAGGTGCTGTCGGCGCTGATGAAGGCCATCGACGACGCCGGCTACACCGCCGCCCGCGACCAGGTCGCCATCGCGCTGGACCCGGCCGCCACCCGGTTCCGCCGCCCCGACGGCGCCTACGAGGTGGCCGGCGAGCGGCTGTCCGGCCCCGAACTGATCGAGCTGTACGCGGACCTCGCCGCCGACTTCCCCATCTGGAGCATCGAGGACGGCATGGCCGAGGACGACGCCGACGGCTGGCGGCGGCTCACCGAACGGCTCGGCGAGCGGCTCCAGCTCGTCGGCGACGACGTGTTCTGCACCAACCCCGCCGTCATCGAGCAGGGCATCGCCGGCAACATCGCCAACGCGGCGCTCATCAAGGTCAACCAGGCCGGCACCGTCACCGAGACGCTCCAGGCCATGGACCTGTGCCGCAAGCACGGTTACGCGCGCATGGTCTCCCACCGCTCCGGCGAGACCGTGGACGACTTCGCCGCCGAGCTGGCCGTGGCCACCGGCTGCGGGCAGTTCAAGGGGGGCGCGCCGGCGCGCGGCGAGCGCGTCATCAAGTACAACCGGCTGATGCACATCGCCGCGCAGCGGCCCGACCTGCCGTACGGGCTGGCCGAGCGGTGAGACGCCCTCCCTTCGTCAGCCCGCCGCGGCGGCCTCCT
This sequence comes from Nonomuraea sp. LP-02, assembly GCF_036289125.1. Classification (NCBI taxonomy): domain Bacteria; kingdom Bacillati; phylum Actinomycetota; class Actinomycetes; order Streptosporangiales; family Streptosporangiaceae; genus Nonomuraea; species Nonomuraea sp. LP-02. The sequence continues at coordinate 6,319,594 of NZ_JAXCLK010000001.1, forward strand.
CCAACGCCCGGATGTCGATCTTGCGCATGCCGAGCATCGCCTTCATGGCGCGCCCGGCCCGGCCGGGGTCGGGGTCGGAGATCAGCTCGGGCAGCCGGCTCGGCACGATCTGCCAGGACAGGCCCCACCGGTCCTTGAGCCAGCCGCACTGCGACTCCTCGCCGCCGTCCGCGGTGAGCCTCGCCCACAGCTCGTCCACCTCCTCCTGCGTCTCGCAGTCCACGTACAGCGAGACCGCCTCGTTGAAGGTGAAGTGCGGGCCGCCGTTCAGCGCGAGGAAGCGCTGCCCGGCCAGCTCGAACTCGACCAGCATCACGGTGTCGGCGTCGCCGTTGCGCTGCACCCGCACGATCCGCGAGCCGGCGAACAACGAGGTGTAGAAGGCGGCGGCCTCCTCGGCCTGGTTGTCGAACCACAGGTACGTCGTGATCTTCTGTGTCATCGTCGAGACCCTTTCACTAGCCTGTATGGCGTTTCGTCAGCAATGCGTCGAACGGGCTCCGGCCGGATCGACACGGCGGCCGACATTTTTTTCGCGGGGAGTTCGCACATGAACAGAAGAGCATTGGTGCTGGGCGGCGGCGGGGTAGCCGGGATCGCGTGGCTGACCGGCCTGCTGGCCGCGCTGGCCGACGCGGGCGTCGACGTGACCGCCGCCGACCGGATCGTCGGCACCTCGGCGGGCGCCACGGTGGCCGCCCAGGTCACCTCCGGCCTACCGCTCGCCGACCTGCTGGCCCGGCAGGCCGACCCCGCCCTGCAGACGCCGGAGCTGACGAGCGGCGTCGACATGCCGGAGCTGTGGACCCGGTTGCAGGCCGCGTACGGCAGCTCGCCCGACCCGGCCGAGCAGCGGCGCAAGGTCGGCGAGCTGGCCCTGTCGGCCTCGACGGTGGCCGAGGCCGAGCGTCGGGCGGTCATCGAGGCCCGGCTGCCGGTGCACACCTGGCCGGCCCGCGACCTGGTGATCACGGCGGTCGACGCGCACACCGGCGAGCCGCGCCTGTTCACGCCCGAGTCGGGGGTGGAGCTGGTCGACGCGGTGGCGGCCAGCTGCGCGGTGCCCGGCGTGTGGCCGTGCGTACGGATCGGCGGGGCGGCGTACACGGACGGCGGGGTGCGCTCGTCCACCAACGCCGACCTCGCGGCGGGCTTCGACCCGGTGCTGGTGATCGCGCCGATGGCCGAGCTGGGCGAGCCGTCGTGGAGCGGGCTCGGCGGCGCGGTCGAGGTGATCGAGCCCGACGAGGCGTCGCTGGCCGCGTTCGGGACCGACCCCCTCTCCCCCGCGTCCCGCACCCCGAGCGCCGAGGCCGGCTACGCCCAGGGCAAGGCCGCAGCGGCCAGGGTGGCGTCCTTCTGGGGGTGACCACCACCCGCGCCATTGCCGCGCTCGATCCACGTGAGCACGGCCACATAGGCCCGGCCATCGTCGACGCCGTCCGCGCCGTACCCCGCGACCAGTTCATCCCGGACCTCGACATCATCCGGGATGACGCCGACGAACCACGCCTGATCGACCGCCACGCCGGGCTCGCGGACCCCGGGGGGCCGGGGCCGTTGCCCGGCTCGGGCACGGTTGCGAAGCTGGAGCGACAGCACCCGTCATCGGCCTGTGCTCCTACTCGATCGAGGTCACGTGAGCGTCATCTACAGCCCGTACGACTACGCCATGCACGATGATCCTTACCCGACGTACGCCCGGCTGCGGAAGGAGGCGCCGCTCTACCGCAACTCAGAGCTCGACTTCTGGGCCCTGACCCGGCACGCCGACGTACACGCCGCCGGCCGGGACCCCGCCACCTACAGCAACAGCCACGGAGTCAGCCTGGAGTTATGGTCACCGGAGATGGCGAAACGCCAGTCGTTCATCGCCATGGACCCGCCCGAGCACAGCCATTTCCGCGCGCTGATCTCGCGCGGTTTCACACCGCGGCGCGTCGCCGAGCTGGAGCCGTTCGTCCGGCGGATCACGCGGGAACGGCTGCGCGCCGTGCTCGACGCGGGCGGCGACTTCGACTTCATTCACCTCGTGCAGGACATCCCCGCGGACGTCATCAGCGAGCTGGTGGGCGTACCGGCGGCCGACCGCGCGCAGATCCTCCGCTGGTCGAACGAGAGCCTGCTCCGTGAAGAGGGCTCCGGCGCCATCACGCGGGCTTCGGCCACCGCCACGCTCAATCTCGTCGGCTACTACCAGCAGCTCATCGCCGACCGTCGCGCTCGGCCCGGCGACGACCTGGTGTCCGCGCTCATCGCCGCCGAGATCGACGCCGTCGGGCTGTCCGACGCCGACATCGGCGCGGTGCTGCTCCTGCTCGGCATCGCCGGGAACGAGTCCACCACGAAGATCCTGGGCAACGCGTGGCTCCAGGCGGCCCGTCACCCCGACCAGCGGCGCGTTGTCTTCCTCAGCCCCGCGCGGATCGGAGACTGGGTGGAGGAGACGCTGCGTCACGACTCCTCCGGGCAGATGGCCGCCCGGCTCGTCACCCGCGATGTCGAGCTGCACGGCACGGTGGTGCCGGCCGGAGCCCGCATGCTGCTGATCTACGCCGCGGCCAACCGCGACCCCGCGGTCTTCCCCGACCCGGACGTGTTCGACCTTGACCGGGACCGCTCCCGCACGCTCGCGTTCGGCACTGGGCCGCACTTCTGCCTCGGGGCGAGCCTGGCCCGGCTGGAGACCCGGATCGTGCTGGAGGAACTGGTCGCCGCCGTGCACGAGGATTATCAGGTGGGCGCTCCGGTCCGGGTGCACCACCCGAACATTCACGGCCTGTCCGGCCTGCCCACCAGCGTCAAAGCCCGCTGATCGCCCGGCGACCCGCTCGGGCAGGTCGCCGTAGTGTGAAGGGGTGACCGACGTACAGAGGTCCGCGGCTCTGGCGCCGTTCGTGGTGACGCTGAGCCCCTATGAGCTCGGCGCGGACGGCGTGCATCGGGGGCTGCCCTCGTCCACCATCTCGATCACCATCCCCGAGGCGGACTCGCTGGAGATCGGGTGGCCGGGGCGGCCCGGCTCGCGTGAGCGGTTCCGGGCCGTTGTCGCCGGTCTTCACCTGGACGCGGCCGAGCTGCGGCAGGTGGGCGGCACGCGCGGCGTGTGGCTGACGCTCAGCCCGGCGGGTGCCGGCCCGCTGCTGGGGGTTCCGGCGTCGGCGCTGGCGGGGCAGGTCGCCGATCTCGCCGACGTGGCCCCGGCGATGGCGCAGCTGCCGGAGCGGCTGGCGGCGTGCCGGTCCTGGCCGGAACGCCGTGCCGTCGTCGAGAGCGCCCTGCTCGCCGGGCGGACCCGGCGGCGGGGGCGCACCGGGGGCGAGGAGCTGCGGGCCACGCTGGCGGCGCTGTCCGGGGCCGGTCGGGTGCAGGAGGCGGCCCGGGTGCTCGGGCGCTCCCGGCGTCACCTGAGCGGTACGGTCCGGAGGGAGCTGGGGGTGACGCCGAAGGAGTACCAGCGGCTCCTCCGGTTCGAGACCGCGCGTGGCGGGCTCGTGGCCGCGGCCCGTGCCGGGGCGGTCAGCCTGGCGGCGGTGGCCGCCACGTCCGGGTTCGCCGACCAGGCGCACTTCACCAGGGAATGGCGGGTCATGGCCGGGTGTACGCCCACCGAGTGGCTACGCGCCGAAGGACTCACCGCGTAGGGCGTGCCCAAATCTTCAAGACCGGTGCCTCCGCCCGGCCCGACGATGGGCGCATGACGTCTCTTTTTCCCCGTCTCGTCGTGCCCGACCCCGACCTCGCGTCGGCGTTCTACCAGGTCGCCCTGGGCGCTGAGCAGGTGTTCAGCGCCCCTCCGGGCGACGACGGCCGGCCCAGTGTCATCGATCACCGCGTCGGCGGGGCGTCCTTCCGGGTCTCGCCGGCCGTCGCGTCGTGGGGGTGGCTGTCGCCCGATGATCTCGGCGGGTCGGCGGTCCTCCTGGAGGTCGAGGTCGGCGATCCCGATGCGGTCGGCGAACGCATGACCGCCCACGGCGCCGAGGTGGTCGTGCCGATCGAGAACCGGCCCTACGGCAAGCGCTCGGGCCGCGTCCGTGACCCGTTCGGCCACCTGTGGATCATCACCGGGGAGCTCAAGCCAGACGTACGGTGACCGAGGCGCCCTCACGGGCGGCGAGATCCTGGAAGGACAGGGTGGAGCCGGTCAGGAGGGCGTCCCCGGCGAGCAGGCCGGCGATCGACCGGTCCCAGGTGACCGCCAGCTCCTCCAGGTCGCGCCGGGGATCGGACACCGTCAGCGTGGCCGTGCCGTCGTCATGCTCGCGGGCCAGGACCGCGCACGGGGCGGAGGCGGTCAGGCCGCCGGCCGATCCGGCGAGCCAGAAGTTCGCCGCCGTGAGGCCGAGGGCGGGCACGCGTACGGCCTGCGCGCAGGTGGAGTTGGCGAGCACCCGCAGCCGGCCGGGATCGGCCGCGCGGGCCCGCGTCTCCTCCAGAGTCGCGCCGGGCAGCAGGACGTAGTGGTAGCCGGCCGAACGCGGGTCGACGCCGTGGTCGAGCCAGAGCGTGACGTAGTCACGGGCGACCCCGCCGCCCGCGCGACGTTCCCGCAGCGTGCGCAGCCGCCCGCCGGGCACCAGGTAGCCGCCGTGGCCCTCCAGGTGCGCCCAGCCCTCCCCCACGGTGAGCCGCGCGGCGGTCCTGCGGTTGTCGACGATCGTCTCGACCCGCGCGCCGTCCTCGGCGGTGATGCCCGCGCCGAGGCAGACCACGGCGTCGTCGAGGAAGAACCACGACGCGAACGCCTCCAGCGTGCTCTCCAGCCCGCTCAGGTGCTGGCCGACGGCCGCGTACGTGCCGTCCGTGGCCCCGCCGACCCACCGCCACGGCGTACGGGTGTCGCCCCACGCGTCGCCCGCGCCGTCCGGCAGCCGCCTGGCCGAGACGGTCGTGCCGGGCAGGCGGTAGGGGTCGACGGTGGGCCAGAAGGCGTCGGAGTAGTGCTCGCCGTGGCCGTCCGCCCACCAGTAGAGCATCCCGGAGCCGGTGTGCCAGCCGCGCAGGTTCTCGCCGTTGCCGTGCTCGTAGTGCCCGATGCGGTGGGAGGACATGCTGAGCGCCGCGCACCAGCCGGGCCGCCGGTGTACCGCCCGCGCGCTCATCGGCAGCAGCCGGTGCCCGACCGGCTCGGGCGCGGCGGGCACCGCCGGATCGGCCTCGACCGCCGCCAGGCGGGCGTGCGCGGCGGGCTCCAGCACGGGCCGGTGACCGCTCCGCGCCGCCCAGCCCTTCACCAGCGCCTGCCAGCGGACCCGGTACGCGGCCGGGGCCACCTCGCCGAGCAGCAGGATCGCGTCGGCGAGCGCGTGGCCCCGCTCGTGGTCGCCGAAGGGGCGGCGGCCGATGTCGCGCCCGCGTACGAGGTCCATGAACGCCCCGTCGTGCACGAACGGCGCGAACGAGCGCTCCACCACCTCGAAGGCCGCCGGATGCGTGACCTCCCACGGCGAGCCGCGCAGCAGCGCGAAGATCACGGCCGTGCCCGACAGCAGCGTCACCCCGTAGGAGCCCTGGTAGGGGACGTACTCGTGCTGGATGAACGAGCCGTCCCGGTAGAAGCCGTCGCCCTCGCCGACGTAACGGAACACCGGCGCCAGCGCGGCGACCGCGAGGTCCGCCCTGCCGTGGTCGGCGTCGAGCATCGCCCGCAGCAGCATCACCAGGCACAGGTCCACGCGGTTGGCGGCGGTGCTGGTGCCGCCGTAGGAGCCGAGGCGGTGCTGAGGGACGAAGTGGTCCACGGCCCCGGCCAGCGCGCGCCGGCGCTCCTCGCCGAGCTGCGGCTCCACCAGCGCGGACGCGTCGAGCAGCGCCTTCGGGACGCCGATCTGCCAGTGCCACCAGTTGCCCGCCGGGTAGGCGCCGGCCGCGTACACGTGCCGCCGGTAGTGGTCGATCCCGGCGGCCACCGCCTCGGCGAGCGCGGGGTCGCCGGTCAGGCCGGTGCCGGGCAGCGCGTACGCCCGCGCCATCGTCCGCAGGCGGCGCGGCGTCGCGACGAAGGAGGGGAACGGCTGGTCCGGCCAGAGCCGGCCGGAACCGGGCGCCATCGTGTCCCGGTGGCGGCCGGCGGCCCGGCCCAGGGCGGCCAGCTCAGCCCGGAAGGGTTCGGCCGCCGGGTCGTAGCGGGAGCCCACGGCGAGCTCGCGCCAGCGGCGGCGTAAGCGGACGAAGCAGTCGTCGGGCGTGCGCGCGACCCCGGCCGGCGTCAGCGCCCCGGCCACCCCGGCCGCCGCCACCCCGCCGGCCCGCAGGAACGCCCGCCGCCGCACCCTTCCGATTATGGGCGGGCGGCAGGGCGCGCGGGCAGACGGGCTGGGCCTACTTGTCGTACTCGTGGGCTCCGGCGTCCACGGGGCCGTCGCTGCCGTCGATGGCGCGTCCGGTGATGTCCTGGTCGCTGAACCGTGTCACGCCGAGGTCGATGGCCGGGCTTCCGGCGCGGAGCCTGAGCGGCTGCGCGGCGTCGGTCAGGTCGAACAGCGGGTCCGCCGTGACGTTGGCGGTGCCGCCCATCTGGTGCTGGCGGGCGCCGAAGAACACGTTGTGGTGGCTGTCGGTGACGCCGGGGCCGTAGGCGGTCTTGACCACGGCCTGGACGATGTTCTGGGACATGGACAGGTGCGCGTTCGTGCAGGCGGCGTCGCAGATCACGCCCTGGGAGTCGGCGTGGGTGAGGCGGACGCTGTTGTTGCGGAAGACGGTGCCGAGGACGGGGCCGTTGGGGTCGGGATCCTCGCCGGGCTCCTGCGGCCCCCTCGTCACGAGCGCGGCCTGGGTCTCCGGCCCGGTGATCACGTTGTACTCGAAGACGTTGCCCGAGGTGCCGTCGGGGTCGGACGGGCTGCCGTCGGGGTTGACGTCCCTGCTGGTGCCGAGCTCGGTGAAGGTCTCGTTGTCCACGGCGATGTTGTGGTGGATCCGGTTGCGCGAGCCGAGGAAGATCTCGACGGCGGCGCCGTCCGTGCCGTAGTCGTAGCTGAAGGCGGAGGAGCCGCGGATCTCGTTCCAGCCGATGTTGGAGTCGTCGCCCTGGACGAGGATCGCGAACGCGCCCGAGTCGTCGTTGTCGTTCACGTCCTTCGGGGTGAGCGTGCTCATGTGGTCGTTGTCCACGAAGTCGTTGGCCGTCACGGCCGTGTAGCGCACGCCCTGCTCGATGTAGACGCCGGCGGCGGCGCCGGTGATGAGGTTGCGCTCGACCACGTTGTCGTCACCGGACACCTTCACCCCGGCCCACGTGCAGCGCGCCCCGTCCCGCGCGATCCCGACCTGCAGGTTGTAGAGCTCGATGTGGGTGCCGGCGAGGCTCACGCACGCCTCGGCGTGCCCAGCGATCACGGGTCGGGCGGCGGCGGAGCCGTAGGCGTCCACGACGATCGGCGCGGCGGAGGTGCCGGAGCGGGTGATGGCGAGCTGCTGCCCCTGCCAGGTGCTGCCGCGGGCGAGCAGCAGCCGGTCTCCGGGGGCGAGGGCCGCGCCGGACGCCTTGGTGAGCGTCTTCCAGGCGGTGGCGGGCGAGGTGCCGGCCGCCGCGTCGCTGCCGTTGACGGCGTCCACGTAGTAGGTCCGCGTCGCGAACGCCGAGGCCGGTGAGGTGGTGAGGGCTGCGGCGAGCGCGAGGACGGCGACCGCGGCGCCGGTACGCGGGATCCAGACAGACATACGGCCTCCAGGGCGGCCGGGGCCCGTCCCTCGACGAAGATCATCCTCGGCTCGCGGCTGACACTGTAGCCGGGAAATCCTGACTTAATAAGCTATGTCCCAGAACGGATCGGCACGACGGCGCACGTCGGCGCCTGGCGGGGCAGGGCGAACCAGGTGCCCTTGCCCACCAGCTCCGGGTGCGTGGCGTAGCGCTGGGGGTGGCAGCCGTAGAAGCCGTCGGAGAGCCGGGCCACGATGCGCAGGCCGCGCCCGTGCTCGGCCTCCAGATCGGGCGGCCCGGGCTCGGGCGGGGCGGGGCCGCCGTCCACGACCACGCACATGATGTCCTTGGCGTCCACGTGCAGCAGCAGCTCGTACGGCGCCTCGCCGTACATGAGGGCGTTGGTCACCAGCTCGCTCACCATGAGCACGGCGTCGTGGACGAGGTCGGGATGCAGGCCGAGGGCCGACAGGTGCCGGCGGATGAGCGTGCGCGCGTGACCGGCCGTCCGGGCATCCTCCCGCAGCGGCCACACGTACCGCGTCCCGCGCCGGCGGGGCGATCGCAGGGTGGTCGTCATAACGTCTCGCTTCCGGGGGTTCACGGGTGAACTGAAGCGGCTGTCGAAACGTGTACGCACGAGACGGCCGTCCGGGTCGATGTTTCCGGTGAGAAATCGTGAACTTCCGGATAACGGAACCTCAGCGCAGCAGCGACCACACCGCCGCCGGGGTCAGCGGCACGTCCGTGACCCGGTCGGCGACCTCGGGAAGGGCGGCGGCGACCGCGTTGGCGACGGCGGCCGGCGGGCCGATCGTGCCCGCCTCGCCCACCCCCTTCATGCCGCCCGGCGTGATCGGCGAGGGCGTCTCCAGCAGGACGACCTGGATGTCCGGAACCTCCCGGGTGGTCGGCAGCAGGTAGTCGATGATCGGCTGGCCCTCCTCGGTGTAGCCGATGTCCTCGGTCAGCGCCTGCCCGAGCCCCTGGGCGACGCCGCCGTGGATCTGGCCCTCCACCACGGCGGGGTTCACCAGCACGCCCGCGTCGTTGACCACCCAGTAGCGCTCGACCTCGACCGCGCCCGTCTCCGGGTCCACGGCGACGGCCGCCGCGTGCGCGCCGTAGGCGAAGGTGTAGCCGGGCGGGTCGTAGCTGACCCGCTCCTCCAAGCCGGGCGGCATGCCCTCCGGCAGGTCCCAGCCCCGCCAGGCGGACGTGGCCAGCTCGCGCAGCGGCACCGACGCCTGCGGGTCGCCCTTGACCCGTACGGCGTCGCCGGCCAGCTCCAGGTCCTCCGGCGCGGCCTCCAGCCGGTGCGCGGCGATGGCCAGCAGCTTGTCCCGCAGCCGCACCGCCGCCCGCACCAGCGCGCCGCCGCCGAGCGTCAGCGCCCGGCTGGCGATCGACCCCACCGACGAGTACGGCGTCGCCGCCGTGTCCCCCAGCACCACCCGCACCCGCTCCAGCGGCACCCCCACCCGGTCGGCGGCGAGCTGCGCCAGCGCGGTCTCGATGCCCTGGCCCATGCCGACCACGCCCGAGGTGACGACCACCGAGGCGTCCTGCTCCATCCGCAGCACCGCCGTCTCGTAGCCGCCGGCCAGGATCCCGATGGCCTTGAGGTCGTCGGACGGGCCCATGCCGGTGCTCTCGACGTGGCAGGACCAGCCGATGCCGCGCCGCCGCCCGTCGTCCTTGACCACCGGCTCGACCAGGTCGCGCAGCGTCCGCAGGGCGCGCGGATAGTCGCCCGAGTCGTAGCGCTGATGGACGCGGGTCGTGCACGGCAGCTCGTCGGGCCCCAGCATGTTGCGCAGCCGCAGCTCGACCGGGTCGACGCCCAGCCTGCGGGCGGCCTCGTCGATCAGCCGCTCCCTCGTCAGGGCGCCCTCCGGCTGGCCGAAGCCGCGGTAGGAGCCGGTGGGGGTCGTGGTGGTCATCACGGCCCGGACGCGGACGCCGACGCGCTCGAACCGGTACGGACCGGGCAGCAACGTGGCGGTCACCGCCGCCGTCGAGGCGCCCGCGTTCGACGGGTGGGCGCCGAGGTCGGCGAGCACGTCCGCCTCCAGGGCCAGGAACCGCCCGTCGTGGTCCAGCGCCAGCCGCCCCCGGTGCACGGCGGCCCGCGCGGGCAGCGTGGCCAGCAGCCGGTCGCCCGCGGCCTCCGTCCAGGCCACCGGGCGGCCGAGGCGCGTCGCGGCCAGGCAGATCAGCGTCTCGTCCGGATAGACGTGCTCCTTGGCGCCGAAGCCGCCGCCGGTGTCGCCGGCGATCACCCGTACCCGGTCGTGCGAGAGGCCGAGCGCCTCGGCCAGGTGCTCGCGCACGTGGTGCGGCGCCTGCGTGGAGATGTGCACGGTCAGCTCGTCGCCGGACCAGTCGGCCACGACGCCGCGCGGCTCGATGGGGTGCGGCGAGACCCGTCCCATCCGGAACGTCATCTCCACCACGTGCGGCGCCCCCTCGATCACGGCCGCGCAGTCGTCGTCGCCGAGCAGGAACTCGGTGACGACGTTCGTGCCGAGGTCGGGGTGGAGCAGCGGGGCGTCCCCTGCCAGCGCCCGCTCCACGCCGACCACCGCGGGCAGCTCGCCGAGCTCCAGGTCGACGAGGTCGGCGGCGTCCCTGGCGGCCTCCGGGGTACGGGCGACGACGAGGGCGAGGGGCTGGCCCGCGTACCTGATGGTCTCGTCCAGCACCGGGTAGCCGGTGAGGCGCTGGCCCGGGGAGAGGTTGACGCAGGGCAGGCGGAGGCCCGCGGCGTCCGCCGGGGTGATCACGTCGAGCACGCCCTCGGCCGCCCAGGCTCCCTTGACGTCGCAGCCGAGCAGCCGCCCGTGCGCGATGGGGCTGCGGATCACGTGCGCGTACGCCTGGCCGGGCAACCGGACGTTGCCGACGTACCTGGCCCGTCCGGTCAGCAGCCGGGCGTCTTCCCGTCGCGGCGTCCTGGCGCCGACATATCCGTCTCCCATGGGCCGATTGTGAGCGCGCTCCGGCGAACGGTCCATACGATGCACGGGTAGGAGCAGGTCAGAGGGGGTGGCTGATGCAGACGTTCCTGCCTTATCCGGATTTTGTGGCGACCGCGGGGGTGCTCGACCCGCTGCGGCTCGGCAAGCAGCGGGTGGAGACCCTGCAGATCCTGCGCGCCCTCACCGTCCCCGGCTACGGCTGGCGGCACCACCCTGTCGTCAAGATGTGGGCCGGGTACGAGGAGGCCCTCATCCGCTACGGCCTGGAGGTCTGCGACACCTGGTGCGCCCTGGGCCGCGCCGACACCTGCGCCGCCACCATGACCACCGAGCTGGCCCAGCTCCGCGGCACCCCGGAGATACGCCGCCAGCCCGAGCTCGCCACGGCCGGCGAGCTGCCGCCCTGGCTCGGCGACGAGGCCCTGCACCGCAGCCACCGTTCGGCCCTGCTGCGCAAGGACCCCGCCTACTACCGGCCGAAGTTCGGCGACGAGGAGCCGGACGACCTGGAGTACGTCTGGCCCCGCTCCGACCGCCTCCCGCCCCACGCGTAGCCCACACGGGTGAGCTGGAGCACGCCTGTGCCGAACATCATCACCCCGAGCGGCACGTGAAGCGTGTTCACGTGCCGCATGCCGAGGATCGACACCGCGACGGTCGCCACCATCAGCAGGGCCGCGGGCGCGACGTACGCCACCGGCCCGCCGTTCCGCCAGACCAGGATGGCGGCCGCGAGGTGCAGGACGCCGACGACGGCCAGGACCATCGCCGACGCCAGGTGCACGGTGCGACCGCCGGGCTCGGACAGCAGCAGGCCCGCCGTGACCGCCTGGAACAGCAGCGCCACGACATGCAGCGGCACGACGACCCTGAGCGCCCGCAGGCTCCAGTGGGGGGTGCTCATGATCGTCCTTCCGCGGCGGGAGCCCGGAGGCCCGCGGTGATCATGCTTTCTGCCCGCTCGGTCGCGAGGATCGCCCCATAGGCGACGAGCCGCACCAGCGCGGCATCCCCGCCCCCGGAGGAGCCGCGCCAGGCGGCCACGTCGGCGTCCGTCACGCGGTACGGCGCCTGGGCCGTGAGCAGGGCCAGCCGGGCCGCGGGCCGGTCGGCGGGCGGGAGACCGGCGAGCGGGCCGTCCAGCCGGGCGCCGCCCATCGGCGGGTGCTCGCCGTCCCAGGCGGCGACCGCCCCGGCGACGGCGGCCCTGGCCTCGGTGCTGAGGAGGTCGCCCCCGTCGCCCGCCACCGTGCGCAGCGCCGCGTAGGCCACGCCCGCCGGCGTGCGCGCCGCCCAGCCGGGCTGGGGGCGCCCGCCCAGATCGGCGATGAGCGGCAGGGCGGCCCCACTGGTCAGCCGCCTGCGCACCGTCCGCGACATCGCCCGCCCGCCCACGCTCCGCACCAGCCGTGACTTCTGCAGGTTGCCGGGCAGCAGGCTCTCGGTGAGCAGCGCCGAGGCGATCCGGTTGACGAAGTGGAAGGTCAGCGCGGTCCCGACGTACTCGGGGGCGTGCTCGGCGGGGAACGGCGCCGGGCCCCGGTCCTTGGCCCAGGCCAGCAGTCGCGCGTGCGCGGGATCGTCGGGGACGCCCCCTGCGGCGACGGTCTCGGCGAGCCGGTGGTCGCCGGTCGCGTGCAGCAGCGTCGTGTGCGCCGCCACGCAGAACGGGCACCGGTTGGCCAGCGACACCCCCAACGCCACGACCTCCTTGCCGGTGCGCGAGACGTCCCCCGCGAGCAGCGTCTCGCGCAGCAGCGCCCAGGTGGCCGCCAGCACCTCGGGCGCGGGCGACAGGGTCAGGAAGACCGCCATGCGCGCCATGCCGAAGTCGTCGGCGAGCTGCCGGTAGACGTCGGCGACCCGGCCGGTCGCGGCGTCGGGCGGCACCGGGGTCACGTAGCGGAACTGGCCCCTGCTTCTGGTCGTGTCGTCCATGCCGGACATCGTGCGGCCCCGACGGGCCCGCCGTCGTCGTGCCGCCGGATGCTTCTCCCCGTACGCCGCCGAACCGGGATGCCCGCCGCGTACTACGCCGGAAGTAGCCGGAGAATACGCCCTCCTGCGGAGGATCATCGCCGGGAAAGACCCTAACCTGCAGAGGTGAGGTATCTGGAGCGATTGGGGCCGTCCGCCCAGGACGCGCTGCTCGCCGGGGTCGTCGCCGTCACGCTGGCGGTCAACGTGCTCGTCGGCACGCCGCACCCGGACCCGGCCGGCCTCGCGATCGACCTCGGGGCCGTCCTCGCCGGCTCACTCGCGCTCGCGGCCTGGCGGCGGGCTCCCCTGCCGGCGCTGGCCGGGAGCACGGCCGCCATGATCATCTACGCCGTGCACGCCCAGCCGGGACCGCCGGCCGCGTTCCCCGTGATGATCTCGGTGTTCGGCGCGGTCAGGTACGGGCACCGGCTGCTCCCCGCGCTCGCCGCCGCCGCCTTCCTGGGCACGAGCCTCGCGACGGACTTCGCCACCGTCACCGACCGGAGCGCCAAGGAGATCCTGCAGGCCACGACGCTGCTGCTCGGCTGGTTCGTGGCGGCAGGGGTGGCGGCCACGGTGACGCGGCACCGGCAGGCGTACCTGGAGCAGGCCGAGCAGCGGGCCGCCGAGGCCGAGCGCACCCGCGAGGAGGTGGCCAGGCGGCGGGCGGGCGAGGAGCGGCTGCGCATCGCCAGGGAGCTGCACGACTCGCTCACCCACAGCATCTCGGTCATCAAGGTGCAGGCCGGAGTGGCCGTACACCTGGCACGCAAGCGGGGCGAGGAGGTGCCCGCGGCGCTGCTGGCGATCCAGGAGGCGAGCGGTGACGCCATGCGCGAGCTGCGCGCCACCCTGGAGGTCCTGCGCGACCCCGCCCCCACCCCGGAGGAGGGCGCGCCGAGCGGGCTGGACCGGCTCGACGACCTGGTACGGCGGGCCCGCTCGATCGGCCTGCCGACCACCGTGACCGTCGCGGGAGCGCGGCGCGCGCTGCCGCCCGAGGTGGACCGGGCCGCGTACCGGATCGTCCAGGAGGCGCTCACCAACGTCTGCCGCCACGCCGGAGCGGGGGCGGCGCGGGTGCGCGTCGAGTACGCGGACGCCGAGCTGGTCGTCCAGGTGGACGACGACGGCAGGGCGTCGGCCGGCGAGCCTCCCGTCCCCGGCACCGGCCTGCGCGGCATGCGCGAGCGCGTGTCGGCGCTCGGCGGCCGGCTGCGCACCGAGCCCCGCCCCGAGGGCGGCTTCACCGTCCACGCCGCGCTGCCGCTGCGGGGGCCGGCGTGATCCGCGTGCTGCTCGCCGACGACCAGGCGCTCATCCGCGGCGGTTTCCGCGCCCTGCTGGAGGCCGAGGACGACCTGGAGGTGGTCGCCGAGGCGGCGAACGGCGAGCAGGCCGTCGCGCTGGCCCTGGAGCACCGCCCCGACGTGGCCCTGGTCGACATCCAGATGCCGGTCATGGACGGCATCGAGGCCACCCGCCGGATCGCCGCCGACGACCGCCTGTCCGGCACGCACGTCGTGATCCTCACCAACTACGGCCTCGACGAGTACGTCGTCAACGCCCTGCGCGCCGGCGCCGGCGGCTTCCTGGTGAAGGACACCGAGCCCGCCGACCTGCTCCAGGGCGTGCGCGTGGCGGCCCGCGGCGACGCCCTGCTGTCCCCCGCGATCACCCGCCGCCTGATCGGCGAGTACGTCGCCCGCCGCCCGGGCCCGTCCCCCGAGGCCCTGGGCGTGCTGACCAACCGCGAACGCGAGGTCACCGCGCTGGTCGCGCGCGGCCTGTCCAACGACGAGATCGCCGCCCACATGGTGATCAGCCCGACCACCGCGAAGACGCACGTCAGCCGGGCGATGACCAAGCTGCGCGCCCGCGACCGGGCGCAACTCGTGGTGTTCGCCTATGAATCCGGGCTGGTGGCCCCCCGACGTGGTGAAATGGACGTCGATCACTAGGGAGGAGCGGTTCGTGGGCATTGTTTCGCGCGGCTTCCGTGGGAGGCGCAGGGACGACGACCGGCTGCCTCCCGGCCAGTACCTCGTCGAGGACTTCCCCGTGCTGTCCGCCGGGCCGACGCCGCGGGTGCCGCGGGAGCGTTGGGAGTTCACCATCGACACGGAGTCGGGGCGCACGCACCGGTGGTCCTGGGACGAGCTGATGGCGCTGCCCCAGGAGACGCCGACCGTCGACCTGCACTGCGTGACCAAGTGGTCGAAGCTGGAGACCAGGTGGCGGGGCGTCTCCCTGGACGTGCTCTTCGAGGACGTCGAGAGCGCCGCCGACTACGCACTGATCCACTCCTACGGCGGCTACACCACGAACCTGCCGGTGGAGGACCTGCTCGACGGCAAGGCGTGGATCGCGCACCGCTTCGACGGCGAGGAGCTGGCGCCCCAGCACGGCGGCCCGGCCCGGCTGCTCGTCCCGCACCTCTACCTGTGGAAATCGGCCAAGTGGGTACGCGGCATCCACCTGCTCGACGACGACCATCCGGGCTTCTGGGAGACCGCGGGCTACCACAACTACGGCGACCCGTGGCGCGAGCAGCGTTACGAGGGCGACTGAGGTGCGCGGCCGCCTGCCCTGGCGGGCCGCCCGCCTGCGCGAGGTCAGGGTGGAGACGGCCACCGCGCGCACGCTCGTGTTCGAGGTGCCCGGCTGGCCCGGCCACCTGGCGGGCCAGCACGTGGACGTGCGGCTGACGGCCGACGACGGCTACACGGCGCAGCGCAGCTACTCGCTGGCCGCGCCGCCGGACGGCGAGCTGGTGGCGCTGACGGTGGAGACCGTGCCGGACGGCGAGGTGTCGCCGTACCTGACCGAGGTGATGGAGCCCGGCGACCAGGTCGAGATCCGGGGGCCGGTGGGCGGCTGGTTCGTCTGGCGGCCGGCGGACAAGGCTCCGGTGCTGCTGGTCGGCGGCGGGTCCGGGATCGTCCCGCTGATGGCGATGATCAGGGAGCGCCGCCGGACGGGCAGCCGGGCGCCGTTCCGCCTGGTCTACTCGCTGCGCGACCCGGAGAGCCGCTACTACGCCGAGGAGCTGCGCCGGCCCGATCCCGGCCTGGACGTCGCCTACCTCTACACCCGGGCCGCGCCCGACGGCGCGTCCCGCCCGGCCGGGCGCGTCACGCTGGGCGACCTGGCGGAGGGCGGCTGGCCGGCCGGGTTCGAGGCCGACTGCTACGTGTGCGGGCCGACCGGGTTCGTGGAGGCCGCCGCCGACCTGCTGCTGACGCTCGGGCACGCGCCTGAGCGCATCCGTACCGAACGATTCGGCCCGACCGGAGGGTGACATGACCGCTGAATACCTGGACGGCAACGCCCTGGCGGGCCCGCTCGGCGAGCTCTTCGCCGTGGACCTCACCGCCGCGACCGGCCGCTGCGTCCACTGCGGGCGCACCGGCCCGGTCGGCGAGATGCGCGTCTACGGCCCCGATCCCGGCATGGTGGCCCGCTGCCCCGGCTGCGAGGAGGTGCTGATGCGGCTCGTCCGCGGCCCCGGCGCGGCCTGGCTCGACCTGCGCGGCGTGGTGTCCCTCCGGGTGCCCCTGCCCGAGTGAGGCATGGCGGGCGGATGAACATATCGGGTCGTCTCCGCCCGGACGTCCGGGTCCGGGCCCGCGGGCCCCGCTGACTGGATACACTCGGGCTCGATCCACGGCCGAGAACTGTACGGCGAGGCTCTTGGCCAGGGGCGGCCCGCCCTTCGGCCCCGTCCCTTGGGGAGTCACGTGAGCAGCGGGCTTGTCGACGCGCCGGCCTCAGAGCCGGGCGCGCAGCCGCGCCGGCGCCGCCGCTGGCTGCGGTGGGTGCTGGCGATCTCGGTGGCCGTCGTCCTGCTGGTGGTGGGCGTCGCGGTCGGCGTCCTCGCCAAGCTCAACGGCAACATCAAGCACGAGGACGTCACGCCCGACGACCTCGGCGCGACCCGCCCGCCGAAGGTCGCCGGCACCGCGATGAACGTCCTGGTGGTCGGCTCCGACCAGCGCGACGGCAAGAACGCCAAATACGGCCACTCGATCGCGGGCGAGCGCACCGACACGATCATGCTGATGCACGTGTCGTCCAAGCGCGACAACGCGATGGTCGTCAGTTTCCCGCGCGACTCGCTCGTGCAGCTTCCCGCCTGCCGGGCCACGGGCGCGTTCCCGGGCCAGCGGGCGCACGTCGGCATGATCAACGAGTCGTTCAACTCCGGCGGCATCGGCTGCACGTGGAAGACGATCGAGCACCTCACCCACATCCGCATCGACCACTTCGTGAAGGTCGACTTCACCGGCTTCAAGGGCATCGTCAACGCCCTCGGCGGCGTCGAGGTCTGCCTGCCGCAGCGCGTGGACGACAAGAAGGCGCTGCTGCACCTGTCCGCCGGCCGGCAGATGCTCAACGGCGAGCAGGCGCTCGGCTACGTACGCGCCCGCTACAGCTTCGGCGACGGCTCCGACATCGGGCGCATCCAGCGGCAGCAGATGTTCATCGCCTCGATGGTCAAGCAGGTGATGAGCGGCGAGACGCTGACCGATCCCGCGAAGCTGTTCGGCCTGCTCGACGCGGCCACCAAGGCGGTCACCACCGACCGCGACCTGACCACGGGCGTGATGAAGGACCTCGCCACCAGCCTCCAGGGGCTCAACGCGGGCAAGATCCGGTTCATCACCACCCCGTGGCACTACTCGCTCACCCAGCCGGGCCGGGTGGAGTGGACACAGCCGCAGGCCAACCGGCTGTTCCAGATCGTCGCCAAGGACCAGAGCGTCGAGGGCGTCAAGGGCGGCCAGGCCAAGGTGGGCCGCTCCAAGATCCAGGTCGAGCTGCGCAACGGCACCTGGCGCGGCGGGCTCGGCACCCAGGTCGCCGCCTTCCTCGAACAGCGCGGCTACCACGTCACGAAGATCGGCGACACCGCGCGCAAGCCGTACGCGAAGACCACCGTGCTCTACGGCCCCAACGGCGAGACCCGCGTCCCGACCCTCACCGGCGACCTGCTCGGCGCGTCGCTGCGCAAGCTGCCCGCGGCCCGGACCAACCAGCTGGTGCTGGTGATCGGCGACGACTGGAAGGGCCTGAAGGAGCTGCGTCCCGACGACAGCGAGGCGATCAAGGGCTTCGACGCCACCCACGACTCCTGCGCCACCTGACGACCGTCCCGCGCCGGATAAAGTCCTTTTTGTGCTTTATGGGAGAGCCGCGGAGACCACTGCCGTCACGGTCCTGCTCGACTCGGCCCGTGACGGTGAGGGCGGCGCTCTGGCGCTGCGCGGGGTGGCCGGCGTGGGCAAGTCCGCCCTCCTCGACCTGGCCGCCTCCCTCGCGGGCGGGATGCGGGTGCTGCGCGCCGACGGGATCGAGCCGGAGTCCGACCTCGCCTTCGCCGCCCTGCACCAGCTCCTGCGCCCGGTGACCGGCCTGCTGGACGCGCTGCCGGGCCCGCAGCGCGACGCGCTCTCCGCGGCTCTCGGCCTCACGGACACCCCCCACTCCGACCGGTTCCTGGTGGGGGCGGGAGTGCTGTCGCTGCTGGCCGAGGCGGCGGCTCCGAGCGGGCTGCTGTGCCTGGTGGACGACGTCCAGTGGGTGGACCGGGCCTCGGCCGACGCCCTGCTGTTCGCGGCCCGGCGGCTGCGCACCGAGCGCGTTGCCGTGCTGTTCTCCGTACGCGGGGACGCGCTGCTCAAGGGCGTGCCCGAGCTGCGGGTCGGCGGCCTCGACGAGGAGAGCTGCGCCGCACTGCTCGCCTCCGGCGGGCCCGTCGCGCCGGACGTCGTACGGCGGCTGACGGCCCTGACCGGGGGCAACCCGCTCGTGCTGCGCGAGGGCGTGGCCGCGCTGTCGCCGGCGCAGCTCGCCGGGCAGGCCCCCCTGCCGGATCCGCTGCCGGGGGGCGCGCAGCTGTTCGGCGAGCAGGTGGCCAGGCTGTCGCCGGACGCCCGGCGGTTCCTGCTGGTCGCGTCGCTGGAGGCGGAGCTCGCCCTCGTCGTACGGGCCGCCGGGGAGTCGCTGCACGAGGTGGAGGCCGCCGGGCTCGTGACCGTGGCCGACGGGATGGTCAGGTTCCGGCATCCGCTCGTCCGCTCGGCCGCGCACGCCGCCGCCACGTCCGCCGAGGTACGGGCCGCGCACCTCACCCTGGCCCGTCTGGTGACGGGCGACCGGCGGGCCCTGCACCTGGCCGCCGCCGCCCTGGGCCCGGACGAGGCGGTCGCCGCCGAGCTGACCGCCGCCGCCGGACGGGCCCGCACGCGCGGCGGCCACGGGGACGCGGCCACCGCGCTCGCCCGCGCCGCCGAGCTCACCCCCGACCCCCTGCGCAGGGCGGAACGGCTCAAGGACGCCGCCACCGCCGCCTGGCTCGCCGGCCGCCCCGGCCAGGCCCAGAGCCACCTCGCCGAGGCCCGCGAACTCGCCGAGCACGGGGAGGGCGGGCTGCTGGAGGAGATCGCGCAGCTTCGCGGCCGGTTCGAGCTGAACAGCGGCGACGCCTCCGAGGCCGTCAGGATCCTGGCCGCGGGCGGCGGCATCGAGATGCTGGCCGACGCCTCCGAGGCCGCCAGTTACGTGGGCGACGTCGCGGCCATCGTGGAGCTGGGCCGCCGAGCGCGGGCGCACCCGCCCGGCTTCCTCCGCGACGTGGTGGCCGGCATCGGCGCCATGCTGGAGGACGGCAGCGGCGGCGAGCTGCTGCGCGGGGCGCTGGCCCGTACGGACGAGCTGACCCTGGCGGCGGAGCTGCTGTGGGCGTCGGCGGCGGCGAGCTATCTCGGGGAGGCCGACGTCTCCGCCGAGCTGGTCGAGCGGGCCGGGCGCGTGGCCCGCGTGTCGGGGATGGTGGGGCAGCTCCCGGTCGTGCTGGAGTTCGTCGCCACGGGCGAGCGCTTCAAGGGCCGCCTCGCCGAGAGCGCCGCCGTCGCCGAGGAGGGCCTGCAGCTCGCCCGCGAGGCCGGTTACACCAACTCCGTGGCCGCCCACCTCGCCAACCTGGCCGTCGTGGCCGCGCTGCGCGGCGAGGAGGAGCGCTGCCGCGAGCTGGCGGAGGAGGCGCTGGCCATCGCCGTCCCGCACCGGATCGGGCTGCGCGCGGGCGTGGCGGGATACGCGCTGGCGCTCCTGGACCTCGGCCTCGGCCGGTACGCGGCCGCGCACGCCAGATTCGCGGCGCTCGCGACGGCCGGCCCCGGGGCCGGGCATCCCACGGTGACCTGGCGCTCCACCCCGGACCGGGTGGAGGCCGCCCTGGCGGCGGGCGAGCACGAGGCGGCGGCGGAGGCGCTGGCCGCGTACGAGCAGTGGGTCGCGCACGCCGTCACCGACGAGGCGCGGGCGCTGCTGGCCCGCTGCCGCGCCCTGCTCGCCGCCCCCGGCGCGGACGCCGAGCTGTTCGAGGAGGCCCTGCGCCGCCACGGCGAGCCGATGGAGCGGGCGCGCACCGCGCTGCTGTACGGCGAGCGGCTGCGCCGCGCCCAGCGGCCCGGCCAGGCGAGGAACCATCTGCGGGCGGCGCTGGAGACCTTCGAGCGGCTGGGCGCGGCCCCCTGGGCGGAGCGGGCCCGCGGCGAGCTGCGCGCGGCGGGCGAGGCGGCGGGCCGGCCCGCGGCCGATGACCCGGAGACCGTGCTGACGCCGCAGGAGCTGCGCATCGCGCGGCTGGTCGCGGAGGGCTCCTCCAGCAAGGAGGTCGCGGCCCGGCTGTTCCTGAGCCCGCGCACGGTCGAGTACCACCTGTACAAGATCTATCCGAAGCTGGGCGTCACGAGCCGTACCGAACTGGCCCGGCTACTGGTGAAGGCCAGTAGTCCTACTGAAGGCGTGCGCGCCCGCGCCGGGCAAGCTTGAGCACATGACAACGAACATGATCGAAACCGACGGCGTCAACCTGTGGACCGAGGAGTTCGGCGACCCGGCGCACCCGCCGATCCTGCTGGTGATGGGGTCGATGTCGCAGGGCGTCCTGTGGCCGGACGAGCTCGTCGGGCGGCTGGTCGCCGCGGGCCGCCGGGTCATCAGGTACGACCACCGCGACACCGGCCGCTCGGCCACCTTCGACTTCGCCGAGCAGCCGTACACCTGGCACGACATCAAGGACGACGTGCTGCGGGTGATGGACGCGTACGGGCTGGAGTCCGCGCATCTAGTCTGCCACTCGGCGGGCGGCCTGCTCGGCCAGTTCATCGCCGTGGAGCGGCCGGAACGGGTGCGCACCCTCACCGTGATCGGCTCCTCGCCGCTGGGCGGGCACGAGGGCGAGACCATCCTGCGGGCGCTCACCGGGCAGCCGCAGCCGGAGGGGAGCCTGCCGCCGCCCCGGCCGGAGTTCGTGGCTTACTACACCGAGCTGATCACCGCGCCGCCGCCCGCCGACCGGCGCGAGCAGGTGCAGCAGATGATCGACGAGGCCCGGGTGCTGCACGGCACCGCGCTGCCGTTCGACGAGGACGCCGAGCGCCGGCTCCAGGAGCGGGTGCTGGAGCGGGCCCGTGACCTGTCGTCGGTGGTCAACCACCGCCTGGCGCACGCGGCCTGCCCGGACTTCGAGCCGGAGGGCGTGCTCGGGCGGGTGCAGGCGCCGACGCTGGTGATCGAGGGCACGCACGAGCCCGCCAAGCCCGGACACGGAGCGCTCATCGCCGAGCAGATCCCGGGCGCGGAGCTGCTGATGATCGAAGGGATGGGGCACATGATGCCGCCCCCGGTCCACGCGGAGCTGGCCGCCGCGATCATCCGCCACACCGCGCCATGACCCGCCGCCGACGTGACGCCCGGGCGTGTCGCGAAACGCGCGCCCGGGCGTGTCGCGGGACACACGCCGCCCGGCTCCGGCGCGGCGGGCACCGGCCCGCCCTGCCGGGCCGGGCGGGTCATCGCCCGCGCTCGGACTCCTGCTCCGGCACCGTGGAGGGGTAAAGCTCCTCGCGCCGCGTGTCGGCACCCAGCTCCTCGCGAAGCCGGTCGTAGTCGATGTTGTGGTTGGCGTACTTCAGCTGGCGAGCGACCTTCGTCTGCTTCGCCTTGGCTCTTCCTCGACCCATGGCTACTCCCTAGTCCCCGGCGTCATACTATCCAACGACGTTACGACTTGAAGAATTATGCAACTGCACTGGATTAGTCTGGGCAGTATGCACGTGGAGGTCTATCAGGCCAAGGCCGACTTCTTCCGTACGCTCGGCCACCCCGCTCGCATCAGAGTGTTGGAGCTTCTTCAGGAAGGGCCCCTACCCGTCAGGGACCTGCTGGCCCAGATCGACATCGAGCCGTCGAGCCTTTCCCAGCAGCTCGCGGTCCTGCGCAGAGCGGGGATCGTGAGCGCCATCCGCGAGGGCAGCACGGTGGTCTACACGCTGGCCACGCCCGAGCTGGCGGATTTGCTCGGCGCCGCCCGCCGTATCCTCACCGACATGCTCGCCGACCAGGGCGAACTGCTCGCCGAACTGAGAGCCGAGGTCACCTAGCGGGCCGCGGGAGTGGGCCGAGTGGGCGGAGGCCAGATCAAGTAGGCTCCTGCCATGGTCTCCGAGCTGTTCGATCCCAAGGCGTGGCAGGCGGTCGAGGGATTCGACTTCACCGACATCACCTACCACCGGGCGGTCGACCAGGGCACGGTGCGCATCGCCTTCAACCGCCCCGAGGTGCGCAACGCCTTCCGCCCGCAGACCGTGGACGAGCTCTACCGGGCGCTCGACCACGCCCGGCAGACGACCGACGTCGGCTGCGTGCTGCTCACCGGCAACGGCCCCTCGCCCAAGGACGGCGGCTGGGCCTTCTGCTCGGGCGGCGACCAGCGCATCCGGGGCAAGGACGGCTACCAGTACGCCGACGGCTCGGCCTCGACCGGCCGCCTGCACATCCTGGAGGTGCAGCGGCTCATCCGCTTCATGCCGAAGGTCGTGATCTGCGTGGTGCCCGGCTGGGCCGCGGGCGGCGGCCACAGCCTCCACGTCGTGTCCGACCTCACGCTGGCCAGCGCCGAGCACGCCCGCTTCAAGCAGACCGACGCCGACGTCGCCAGCTTCGACGGCGGCTTCGGCTCGGCCTACCTCGCCCGGCAGGTCGGGCAGAAGTTCGCGCGGGAGATCTTCTTCCTCGGCGACACCTACACCGCCGAGGACGCCCACCGCATGGGCATGGTCAACGCCGTGGTGCCGCACGCCGAGCTGGAGAGCACGGCGCTGGAGTGGGCCCGCAAGATCAACGGCAAGTCGCCGACCGCGCAGCGGATGCTCAAGTTCGCCTTCAACCTGATCGACGACGGGCTCGTCGGGCAGCAGGTGTTCGCGGGCGAGGCGACGCGGCTCGCCTACATGACGGACGAGGCGGCCGAGGGCCGCGACTCGTTCCTGGAGAAGCGCGAGCCCGACTGGTCGCCCTTCCCCTGGCACTTCTAGGGCGGGCCGTCAGGCCACCCGCAGGACGATCTTGCCCTGGATGTGGCCGCGTTCCGCCCGCTCGTGGGCCTTGGCGGCGTCGGCGAGCGGGAAGACGCTGTCGACGCCGACCCGCAGCCGGCCGGCGTCGGCCAGGCGGGCCAGCTCCGCCATTTGCGCGCCGTCGGAGTGCACCTGCCCGAACGTGAAGGTGATGCCCAGCTCGGCGGCGCGGTCGCGGTGATACTCGCCGAGGAAGATCGGGCTGATGGTGCCGCCTGGTTTGACCACCGTGAGGAACCGGTGCCCGTGCGGGCCGCCGACGGTGTCGAAGAGGTGGTCGACGTCGCGTACGACGTCCTCGGCGGCGGTCACGGTGTAGTCGACGAACTCGTCCACGCCGAGGTCGCGCAGGAAACGTTCGTGGCGTCCCGAGGCGACGCCGATCACCCGGGCGTCCTTCGTCTTCGCGAGCTGCACGAGGAAGTGGCCGACGCCGCCGGCCGCGCCGTTGACCAGCACGGTCCTGCCCGGTTCGAGCCGGACGAGGTCGAAGAGGAACTGGTAGGCGGTGAGCCCGGCCATCGGCACGCCCGCCGCCTCGACGTGGTCCAGCGCGGCCGGTTTGCGGGCCAGGTGGGAGGCGGGCGCGGTGGTGTACTCGGCGTAGGCCCGGCCGCCGCCCTCGGGGAAGCGCAGCAGGCCGAACACCTCGTCCCCGACCTGCCACTCGGTGACGCCGGGGCCGAGCGCGGCGACCACGCCCGACACGTCCGTGCCCGGGGTCAAGGGCAGGGTCCGCTTCGGCCGCAGGTCCTCGGGGATGATCGCGTAGCCCGATCTGGCGTACCAGTCGGGCGGGTTGAGTCCGGCGGCGTGGACGCGGACGAGCACGTCGCCGGGCCCCGGCTCGGGGACCGGGACCTCCTCGGGCACCAGCACCTCGGGCCCGCCGACCTGGTGCACGCGGACGGCGGTCATCGTCTTCTCCGGCATGGTCACGTCCTTTTCGGTACGATGTGGAGCACTGCTCCGCAATATAACCGGAGCAGTGCTCCGAATACAATGGGAACGGATCACGTGACGGAGAAGCAGACCCGCGCTCCCCGCCTGGACGCGCGCCGCAACCACGCGCGCATCCTGGAGGTGGCCCACGCCGTCGTCGCCGAGCAGGGCACCCAGGCCTCGCTCCGCGACATCGCCCGCCGCGCCGGCATCGGCCTCGGCACCCTCTACCGCCACTTCCCCACCAGGGACGAGCTGCTGGAGACGCTGCTCGGCGAGCGCTTCGACCGGCTCGCCGCCACGGCCGCCGCCTTGGAGACCACGCACGCGCCGGCGGACGCCCTGACCGAATGGCTGGCCGAGTACGCCGCCTTCACCACCGTCTACCGGGGCCTGACGAGCTCGGTGATGACCACGCTGGAGGACGAGAACTCCTCGCTGCACGCCTCCTGCCTCGCCATGCGGCAGACCGCGGGCCGGCTGCTGAGCAACGCCCAGCAGGCGGGGCTGGTCCGCTCCGACGTGACGGGGATCGACCTGTTCGCGCTGGTCAACGCCGTCGGCTGGATCGCCGAGCAGGCCCCGTCGCTGTCCGGCCGGCGCGACCACCTCCTCGGGCTCGTCCTCGACGGCCTGCGCCCGGCGGACGGTCGCCCATGAGGATCGTGGTCCCGGAGGCGCTGACCGCCTCACACGTCAAGTGGGACGGCGAGGCCGGCCGCGCCTGGTCGGCCGGGCTGCCCGCGCTGGCCGAGCGCTACCTGGAGGAGTGGGAGCTGCGGCCGGACGGCGAGCCCGGCCACGGCGTGGTGTCCCTGGTGCTGCCGGTGATCCGCGCGGACGGCACGCGGGCCGCGCTCAAGCTGCAGCCGGTCAACGACGAGAACGCCACCGAGGCCGTCGGCCTGCGCGCCTGGGACGGCGACGGCGCGGTCCGCCTGCTCGCCGCCGACCCCGCCACCGGCACCCTGCTGCTGGAGCGCCTGCACGCCGAGCGCTCGCTGTCGGCGCTGCCTGACGACCTGGCGGCGCTGGAGATCCTCACCGCTCTCCTCGCCCGACTGACCGGCCGTCCCGCCCCGTCCGGCCTGCGCCGCCTGGCGGACATCGCCCAGGACCTGCTGGACGACGTGGACCAGGCGCTGACCGGGCTGCCACGCGAGCCGGACCGCCGCCTGCTGCGCCACTGCGCCGGCGCGCTCGCCGAGGTCGTGGCCGAGCCCGGCGACCGGCTGCTGCACTGGGACCTGCACTACGACAACGTGCTGGCGGCCGACCGCGAGCCGTGGCTGGCCATCGATCCCAAGCCGCTGGCCGGCGACCCCGGCTTCGACCTGCTGCCCGCGCTGCACAACCGGTGGGACGACCTGGTGGCGACCGGCGACGTGGGGCGGGCGGTGCTGCGCCGCTTCGACCTGATGACCGCCGGGCTCGGCCTCGACCCCGGCCGCGCGGCCCGCTGGACGCTGGGCCGGGTGCTGCAGAACGCCCTGTGGGACGTCGAGGGCGGGGCGGACCACCTCGACGAGACGCACTTCGTGCTCGCCGCCGCGCTCCGCCCCCGGCTCTAGAGCGTCAGCACGATCTTGCCCCGGCCGTGTCCGGTCTCGATCTCGCGGTGGGCGTCCGCCGCCTCCGCGAGCGCGTACGTCCGCCGCACCGGAAAGGCGAAGCGCCCCTCGGCGTACAGCGTCGCGTAGCGCCCCAGCCGCTCGGCCGTGCGCTCACCCCGCACCGTCCGCACCCCCAGCCCGGCGGCCCGCCCGTGCTCGACCAGCGTGACGATGCGGCCGGGGTCGGCGACCAGCTCCAGTGAGACCTCCAACGCGTGGCCCCCGGCGCCGTCGAGGGCGGCGTCCACGCCGCCGGGCGCGAGCGCCCGCACCCGGCCGGCCAGCCCCTCGCCGTACGCGACCGGCTCGGCGCCCAGCTCGCGCAGGTGGTCGTGGTTGACCTCACGGGCGGTGCCGATCACCCGCGCGCCGCGCATGCGGGCGATCTGCACCGCGGCCGTGCCGACGGATCCGGCCGCGCCGTGCACGAGCAGCGTCTCCCCCTCCTTCAGCCCGAGCTCGTCGAGGGCCAGCTCGGCGGTCTGCACGCCCGAGGTCAGCCCGCCGGCCACCTCCCACGGCACGCCGGGCGGCTTCGGCGCCACGTCCGTCGCGGGCACCACGATGTACTCGGCGTAGGCGAACAGACGGGAGAAGCCCAGCACCTCGTCCCCGGCGGCCACGCCGCGCACGCCCTCCCCGACCTGGTCCACCACCCCGGCGAACTCGTTGCCCGGAATGCGGGGGAAGCTCACCTCGCCCAGGTAGGGCGGCAGCCAGCCGCCCCGTACCGCGGCGTCGAAGGGCTGCACCCCGGCCGCCCGCACCCGCACCCGCACCTGGCCGGGCCCCGCCTGCGGGGCCGGCAACTCCATCACCTTCAGCACCTCGGGGCCGCCCGGCGTGGCGAACGCCGCGGCCCTCATCGACTCGCTCATGGGACCAGCGTGCTACCTCAACCTAGGTTGAGATCAAGTTCGTCGGACTTCGCATTCCATTTCGGGAACTTTCGTCTTTACTCGCTCTTTATATAGATATAGTCCGTCAAGAGATCGATACGGGGATGGACACAACGGGGCAAGATGGGCGAGTTCTTCAGCGCGGTGTTGAGTTTTCCGACTGTCGTTTTCAGCTTCCTTCTCGTGGTGGTCGTCGGTTATTGGCTGATCGTCGTCACCGGCGTTCTGGAGCTGGACGACGGCGACGCCGTCTGGCTGGGCCTCGGGGGAGCCCCGGCCGGCGTCACGCTCTCGCTGCTGATCGCGCTCGCCTGGCTGCTGTGCCTGATCGGCAGCCAGGTCGTGAGCGGCGGCCCGCTGATCGCCGTTCCCTTCGCCGCCGCCGGCCTCGCCTGGCTCGTCACCCGCGGCCTGCTCAAGCCGCTGCGCCGGCTGGTCCCTGACGGGGACCGGCACTCGCGCGGCGACTTCGTCGGCCGGCCGTGCGTCATCCGCACCGGCTCGGCGACCCCTGACTTCGGCCAGGCCGAGGTCACCGCGGCCGACGGCTCGACCGCGCTGGTGCAGGTCCGTACGACCGGCGCCGACCGCCTGTCCCGCGGCGACCGGGGGCTCATCTTCGACTACGACAAAGACGGCGAATTCTTCTGGGTCATGCCTCATGAAAGTGAGCTTTGATGGACGTCATCTCGACAGGGTTCGGGGTATTCCTAGCGGTTGTCCTGGTTGTTGCGATCGGCCTGATCGTCATCATCGGCCGGCTTTTCCGTAAGGTCGAACAGGGCAAGGCGCTCATCGTCTCGAAGGTCAACAAGGTGGACGTGACGTTCACGGGCGCGGTCGTGCTGCCCGTCGTCCACAAGGCCGAGATCATGGACATCTCGGTCAAGACCATCGAGATCGAGCGGACCGGCCGCGAGGGCCTGATCTGCCGGGACAACATCAGGGCGGACATCAGGATCACCTTCTTCGTCCGGGTGAACAAGACCGCCGAGGACGTCATCAAGGTCGCCCAGGCCATCGGCACCGCCCGCGCCAGCGACGAGGCCACGCTGCAGGCGCTGTTCAACGCGAAGTTCTCGGAGGCGCTGAAGACCGCCGGCAAGCACCTCGACTTCGTCGACCTCTACACCAAGCGGGACGAGTTCCGTGACGAGATCGTCCGGCTCATCGGCACCGACCTCAACGGCTACAGCCTGGAGGACGCCGCCATCGACTACCTGGAGCAGACCTCCATGCTCCAGCTCGACAAGAACAACATCCTCGACGCGCAGGGCATCAGGAAGATCACCGAGCTGACGGCCATCGAGCACGTCCGCACGAACGAGTTCCAGCGCCAGGAGGAGAAGGAGATCACCCGCCAGAACGTCGACGCCCGCGAGGCCATACTCGAACTCCAGCGCCGCCAGGCCGACGCCGAGCTGAAGCAGCGGCGCGAGATCGAGACCGTCAAGGCCCGCGAGGAGGCGGAGATCGCCCGCGTCCAGGCCGAGGAGCGGCTGCGCGCCTCCAGCGCCAACATCAAGGCGGACGAGTCGATCGGCGTCCAGCGCGAGAACCTCGCCCGCGAGGTCGCCGTCGCCGAGAAGAACCGCGAGCGGGTCATCGCCATCGAGAGCGAGCGCATCGAGAAGGACCGCGTCCTGGAGGTCATCGCCCGCGAGCGGGAGACCGAGCTGTCGCGCATCGCCAAGGACAAGGAGGTCGAGTCCGAGAAGCGGGTCATCGCCGAGGTCATCCGCGAGCGTGTCGCCGTCGACAAGACCGTGGCCGAGCAGGAGGAGGCCATCAAGCGGCTGCGCGTGGTCGAGGAGGCCGAGCGCACCCGCCAGCAGGTCGTCATCGCCGCCGAGGCCGAGGCCCAGGAGAACCTGGTCAAGGACATCAAGGCCGCCGAGGCGGCCGAGGCCGCCGCGAAGTTCAGGGCCCGCGAGGAGCTGGTGCTGGCCGAGTCCCGTCAGCAGGCCGCCGAGCTGGAGGCGCGGGCCAAGATCCGGCTCGCCGAGGGCGTGCAGGCCGAGGCCGCGGCGAGCGGGCTGGCCCAGGTGCAGGTCAAGGAGCGCGACGCCGCGGCCATCGAGAAGGTCGGCCGCGCCGAGGCCGTCGCGCTGCGCGAGAGGCTGACCGCCGAGGCCGCCGCCGTGGGCGAGAAGCTGAAGTCCGAGGCCGAGGGCCTCACCGAGAAGGCCGCCGCGCTGGCCGCGCTGGACGAGGCCAGCCGGGCGCACGAGGAGTACCGCCTGCGGCTGGAGGCCGAGAAGGAGATCCGCCTCAAGCACATCGACGTCTCCCGCGCCGTGGCCGAGTCGCAGGCCGAGGTGCTGGCCGCCGGGCTCGCCAACGCCAGCATCGACATCGTGGGCGGCGAGTCGACGTTCTTCGAGAAGGTCGTCGGCTCGATCACGGCGGGCAAGGCCGTGGACGGGTTCGTGGAGCACTCGCAGGTCGCCACGGCGCTCGCGGCGCCGTACGTCAACGGGCAGGCCAGCATCGCCGCCGACCTCGCGCGGGTCGTCGGCGGGATCCGTACCGAGGACCTGAAGAACGTCACCGTCTCCGCGCTGCTCATGAAGCTCATCCAGGACGGCGGCCCGCAGGCCGGCGCCATGGGCGAGCTGCTGGACACCGCGCGCCGCCTCGGCGTGGCGGACTCCCCGGTGAACGCGCTGGCCGGGGCCAAGTGAGCGTGACGGGGACGGGGCTGGAGGCGGGGACGTACGAGGTTCTGCGGAACCGCCTCCAGGCCCAGGCCAAGGCCCTGGCGACGGCCGCCGGGGCGCTCAACGGGGAGCGGCTGAAGGTGTTCGGCGGCGCGGAGCTGCGCCTGCTCGGCACCGAGCGCATCCGTACGGAGAACAACTGCGTCCCCAGGGACATCGTCTCCGTCGGCGGCGTGATGTTGTTCGGCTACAACGTCTTCATCGGGCTGAAGCCCGAGACGAGCGTGGCCGACGTGTTCGCCGTGCACCGCTTCACCCGCGACGGCGACCGCTTCGGCTTCGCGGCGGACCGGCTGGACGCGCTGGCCGACCCGGCGTTCGCCAAGGACTTCGCCGAGCTCTACCGCTACTACAAGGAGACCCGGCTCCAGCAGCTCCGCCGGGTGGACGGCAAGCTGCTGGCGGTGTTCCGGACCGGTCCGGCCGACCTGCGGGTGCTGCGCTGGGCCGTGGACGCCGCCGGCGTGCCGACGTACCTGGACAGCCGGGGCGAGCGCGACCACGTCTTCCCGCCGTCGCACGACTTCGAGTGGACGCCGACCACCCGCGACGACCACGTCCTGGGCCGGCACCCGCACATCTCGATCCAGGGCGAGGTGTTCGTCGAGACCGTGGGCGGCGACCTCACGATCAAGATCGAGGACAACACCGAGACCGGCGCGGGCATCTACAGCGAGCCGGTCAGCGAGCCGCTGCAGAGCCTCGCCGACGCCGACGTCGAGTACGCCCGCGTGGGCCCGCTCATCCTCATGCGGATCCGGCCGTACAAGGAGACCGAGTGGCGGCACCTGGTCTTCAACACCCGCACGAAGGCCGTCGACCGGCTGGACGGCATCGGCCAGGCGTGCCGGCGCCTGCCCGAGGACCAGGGGCTGATCTTCCCCGGCGGCTACTACCTGGCGACCGGGGTCAGCAGGACGTTCGACACGGACGTGCGCGACCTGGAGTTCGAGCGGGTGGTCCGGGCGCCGAACGGCGAGGACGTGCTGTACGTCTTCCACGCGCGGGAGGACGGGCGCTCGCTGCTGCTGCCGTACAACGTGATCAGGAAGGAGGTGGCCACGCCCATCGTCTGTCACGGGTACTCGCTCTTCGACGACGGCACGATGGTGGTCTTCCGCGCCACCTCCGAGGAGCCGACCCGGGTCCACCCGATGCAGGTGTGGCAGACGCCGTACGTCTCCGACACCTACGCCGCCGCCCAGCCCGCCGGTGACCATCCGCTGGAGCGCATCGGCAACGCCGAGCTGGTACGCGGCATCTCCGACTGCCTGTCCGTGGCCAGGATGGTCGAGGAGATGGCGCCGTCGGCCGGGACGTTCGAGGGGCTGATCGCCGCCTGCGCGCGGGCCTTCGACTCCTACCACTGGCTCGGCGAGCACGGCCTGCACGGGCCGCTCGCCGACGTACGGGCCACCGCCGAGCAGGTGCTCGACGAGTACGAGAACGTCGAGCAGCTCACCCGCCAGGCCGGCGACACCCTCGACCAGGCCACGGAGGAGACCACCCACCTGGTCAGGCAGGCCCGCGCCGACACCCCCGGGAGCGCCGACGCCTGGGTGAGCACGCTCGCCGCGCTGCGCAGGGCGCAGGGCCACCTGGTGACGCTGCGCGAGGTCCGCTACATCGACCTGGCCGCGCTGGACGCCCTGTCGGAGTCCGTGGCCGAGGAGCTGGCCGCGACCGGGCGGCGGGCGGTGGACTTCCTGTCCGGCACGGACGCGTTCACCTCCTACCACGCCGCCGTCGAGCGGCTCGCCGCCGAGGCCGCCGCCATCGCGACGGTCGCCGAGGCCGCGCCCGTCGCCGAGCGGCTGGCCGAGCAGGGCGAGGGGCTGGAGGTGGTGACCGAGGTCGTCGGCTCGCTGGAGATCGCCGACGCGACCGTGCGCACGTCCGTGCTGGCGCGCATCGCCGAGGTCCTGGGCGGCGTGAACCGGGCGCGGGCCCTCCTCGACGGGCGGCGGCGCGAGCTGCTGGGGACCGAGGGGCGGGCCGCGTTCGCCGCCGAGTTCGCGCTGCTCGGCCAGGCCGTGACGGGGGCGCTGGCGGTGGCCGGCACGCCCGCCGCGTGCGACGAGCAGCTCGGCCGGCTCATGCTGCGGCTGGAGGGCCTGGAGTCGCGGTTCGGCGAGTTCGACGACTTCGCCGCGCAGCTCGCCGCCAAGCGGGACGACGTCTACGAGGCGTTCTCGGCGCGCAAGCAGGCGCAGCTCGACGAGCTGGCGCGGCGGGCCGACCGGCTGTTCGCCTCCGCCGAGCGGGTGCTGGGGGCGATCACCCGGCGGCTCGGGACGCTGACGTCCCCGGACGAGGTCAACACCTACTTCGCCACCGACCCCATGGTGGCCAAGGTGCGCGCGGCGGCCGGGGAGCTGCGGTCGCTGGGCGACGCCGTACGGGCCGAGGAGCTGGACGGGCGGGTCAAGGCCGCCCAGCAGGAGGCGGGACGGGCCCTGCGGGACCGCCTGGAGCTGTTCTCCGACGGCGGCGAGGTGCTGCGGCTCGGCCACCACCGCTTCGCGGTCAACACCCAGCCGATCGACCTGACGCTGGTCCCGCACGACGGCACCATGCACTTCGCCATCACCGGCACCGACTACCGCTCCCCCACGCCCGCCTCCTTCGCCGACACCCGGCCGTTCTGGGACCAGCTCCTCGTCTCGGAGACCGCCGACGTCTACCGCGCCGAGCACCTGGCCGCCTCGCTCCTGCCCACCGTCGCCCCCGGGGCGCCGCTCGCCGACCTCGTACGGCAAGCCGCCGAGTCCCGCTACGACGAGGGCTACGAGCGCGGCGTCCACGACCACGACGCGGCCGCCATCCTGGACGTGCTGGTCCGGCTGCGCGAGGGCGCGGGGCTGCTCCGCCATCCACCGGAGGCGCGGGCGCTGGCCCAGCTCTTCTGGGCGTTCGGGACCGATGATGTTTCACGTAAAACATTCGCCACCCGGGCCGTGTCGCTGACCCGTGCCCGCAACCTGTTCGGTCCCACGCCCGCGCTGGACGCCCTGGCCGGCGAGCTCGGCGAGCTGATCGCCGCCTTCGTGGCGGAGCTGCGTACGGGTGCGGCGGAAGACGCGGGGGCGGCCGGTGAGTACCTGGTCGAGGAGCTGGGGAGCGGCCCGGACGGGTTCGTGACCAGCAAGGCGGCCCGCGACGTCCTCGACGGGTTCCGCGCCGGCCTCGGCCCGGACCGGACGCGGGAGTTCGAGGAGGACCTGAAGGCGGTGCCGCTCCCCGAGCGGGTGCAGCTCGCCCATGCCTGGCTGACCGCCTACCACCAGGGCCCGGAGACCGCCGAGGCCGTCGCCGTGCTGCTCTGCGGCGACCTGCCCCGCCACGACTCCAGCGCCGCCACCACCGCCACGGTGACTGGCCTGCTCGGTTCCCATCCCCGCGTCAAGGACCGGGCGCTGGAGGTCCGGCTGGAGGAGTTCCTGCCGCGCACCCGCCGCTTCCGTGCGGAGCGGGTGCCGGCCTACCGGGCGTACCAGCGCCGCCGCACCGAGCTGGTCGAGGCCGAGCGGGCCCGGCTGCGCCTGGACGAGTACCGGCCGAAGGTGATGAGCGCGTTCGTCCGCAACCGCCTGCTCGACGAGGTCTACCTGCCGCTGATCGGCGACAACCTGGCCAAGCAGCTCGGCGCGGCGGGCGCGGGCAAACGCACCGACCAGATGGGGCTGCTCCTGCTCATCTCCCCGCCCGGCTACGGCAAGACCACGCTCATGGAGTACGTGGCCAGCCGGCTCGGCCTGGTCTTCGTCAAGGTGAACGGCCCCGCGCTCGGCCACCGGGTCACCTCGCTCGACCCGGCCGAGGCCCCCGACGCCACCGCCAGGCAGGAGGTCGAGAAGATCTCCTTCGCGCTGGAGACGGGCAACAACACGCTGCTCTACCTGGACGACATCCAGCACACCTCGCCGGAGCTGCTGCAGAAGTTCATCTCGCTCTGCGACGCCCAGCGCCGCATCGAGGGCGTGTGGAACGGCCGCACCCGCACCTACGACCTGCGCGGCAAGCGGTTCGCGGTCTGCATGGCGGGCAACCCGTACACCGAGTCGGGCCGCCGCTTCCGCATCCCGGACATGCTGGCCAACCGGGCCGACGTCTGGAACCTGGGCGACGTGCTGTCCGGCAGGGACGAGCTGTTCGCGCTCAGCTACGTCGACAACGCGCTCACCAGCAACCCGGTGCTGGCCCCGCTCGCCGGCCGCGACCACGCCGACGTGGAGCTGCTGATCCGGCTGGCGAAGGGCGATCCGGCGGTCCGCCCCGACCAGCTCGGGCACCCGTACACCAAGCCGGAGCTGGAGCAGATCCTCGCCGTCCTCGCCAAGCTGACACGGGTGCAGGAGGTCGTGCTGGCCAACAACCGGGCGTACATCGCCTCGGCGGCCCAGTCGGACGCGGCCCGCACCGAGCCGCCGTACCGGCTGCAGGGCTCCTACCGGAACATGAACAAGCTGGCCGAACGGATCGTCCCCGCCATGAACGAGGACGAGCTGGAGGCGGTGATCGACGACCACTACGTGGGCGAGGCGCAGACGCTCACCTCCGACGCCGAGGCGAACCTGCTCAAGCTGGCCGAGCTGCGCGGCAGGCTCACCCCGGCGCAGGCCGGGAGGTGGGCGGAGATCAAGCGCGCCTACCTCAAGGCGAAGGCGCTCGGCGGCGCGGAGGACGACCCGGCCACCCGTACGGTGGGCGCGATCGGCCTGCTGGCCGACCGGGTGGGCGAGGTCGGGACCGCCATCAGGGAGGCCGGTCGTCTATAGGGCCGCGGCCACCGATTCGGGGCTCGCGGGCAGCAGCGGCAGCCGTACGTCCGGGGTCGGGATGAGACCCCGGGCGTGCAGGACGCCCTTCAGCACCGTCGGATTGGGCTCGGCGAACAGCGCGGCCGACAGGGCGGCCAGCCGGTGCCCGA
Source organism: Nonomuraea sp. LP-02 (assembly GCF_036289125.1). Lineage (NCBI taxonomy): Bacteria > Bacillati > Actinomycetota > Actinomycetes > Streptosporangiales > Streptosporangiaceae > Nonomuraea > Nonomuraea sp. LP-02. Next base: position 6,353,737 of record NZ_JAXCLK010000001.1, read on the forward strand.
GCGCGCGGGCGCGGGGCACGTCGCCCGCCCGCCAGGCGTCCGCCAGGTCGGCGAACTCGCGCGTGCGCAGGTGGGCCGAGGCGAGGATGCCGCCCGCGGCCCCCAGCGCCAGCATCGGCGAGACGTACAGGTCCTCGCCGCACAGCACCTCGAACCCGTCGAGCGGGTCGCCGAGCAGGTCGAGCGCGTCCGCGTCGAGGCCGCCGGTCGCGTACTTGACGCCGGCGACCATCGGGTGCTCCCCCAGCCAGCGCAGCGTCGCCGCCCCGACCTCCTGAGCGGTCCGGTAGGGGATGTGGTAGATCACCAGCGGCACCGGCGTCTCCTCCGCCAGCGCCGTGAAGTGCGCCTCGACGCCGCGCTCGCCGGGCCGCAGGAACGACGGGACGGTCACCAGCGCCGCCCCGGCCCCCTCCGGCAGGGCGCGCAGCGCGCGGGCCGTCGTGCGGGTGTCGCTCCCGCCCACCCCCACCGTGAGCAGCGCTCCGCGCCCCTCGCAGACGCGGGCGCAGGTCTCGATCACCAGGGCCCGCTCCTCCGGGTCGAGCGCGGCGGCCTCGCCGGTGGTGCCGAGCGCGACCAGCCCGGCCGCGCCGTCGTCCAGGACCTGGCAGGCGAGCTTCTCGACGGCGTCGGCGGCCACCTCGCCCTCCGGCGTGAACGGGGTGACCAGCGGTACGTGGATTCCTCTCAACATGCCTCCGAGCCTGGCCTGTGCCCGCACTTAAGGTCCAGTTCGGATTCGTGACGTGGAGCGTAAGCTGGACTGATGCTCGATCCCCGCAAGCTGCACCTCCTCCGCGAGCTGGCCAGGCGCGGCACCATCGCCGCGGTCGCCGAGGCGGTCACCTTCACGCCGTCGGCCGTCTCGCAGCAGCTCAGCGCGCTCGAACGGGAGGCCGGCGTGCCGCTGCTCGAACGTACGGGCCGCCGGGTCAGCCTCACCCCGGCCGGCCGCCTGCTCGTCGAGCACGCGCAGGCCGTGCTCGAACAGCTCGACCGCGCCTCGGCCGCGCTCGCCGCCGTACGCGGCGGCCCGTCAGGACCGCTGCGGATCGGCGCGTTCCCGACCGCCGTCCGCGTGCTGCTGCCGGCCGCGCTGGCGGCGCTCGCCGCCGAGCATCCCGGGCTGGAGCCGATGGTGGCCGAGATCGACCCCGCCGACGTCTCGGCCGCGCTGGGGGCGGGCGAGCTGGACGTGGCGCTCGTCCACGAGTACGACTTCGTCCCGCCCGTCACCGACGGCTCCGTGGGCGCCGAGCCGCTGTTCGCCGAGCCCATGTACCTGACGAACCATCCGTCGCTGGCCGCGACGCGCGAGGAGGCATGGATCACCGGCAAGCCGGGGACGCTCTGCCACGCCATGGCGGTGCGGGCCTGCCAGGCGGCCGGGTTCGAGCCGCGGGTGCGGCACCATGTGGACGACTTCGACGCGGTGCTCGCCTTCGTGGCGGCCGGGCAGGGGGTGGCGCTCGTCCCGCACCTGGCCGCCGCCGCACCCCCGGCCGGCGTCACGCTCACCCGCCTGCCGCTGAGCCGCCGCACGCTCGCCGCCTTCCGCCGCGGCCACGACGACCACCCGGCGATCCGCGCCGCCATCACCGCCTTCCACACCGCCACCCCCGCCCTCCCCCCGACCCCCTGACCCACCCAGGGTCGAGCGGGGGCGGGTGAGGGCTGGTGGGGTGAGGCCGGGTCAGGCGGGGCCGGGTCGGGTGAGGCGCCGTCGGGCCAGAGCCGCGTCGAGCAGGGGCGAGTCGGGCAGGGCCGAACCGGGCGAGGGCGAGTCGGGCGGGGCCGTCAGAGGTCGAGGACGGCGGCGACGATCGCGTGGGAGCCCGACGAGTCCTGGTCGTAGTCGCCGGCGGTCACCGCCACCACCAGCTCCTCCTCCGGCACCACCACGAGGAGCTGCCCGCCGTTCCCGATGCCCTGAAGGCGGCGACGCTCCTCCTCGACCACGTACCACTGGTAGCCGTAGGTGAAGGACCCGTCGATCGGCACCCGCGCCCGCAGCGCCTCCCGCAGCCAGCCCTCGGGGACGATCCCCCGCCCGCCGTCGAGCACGAGCTGCCCCACGGCGGCCAGGTCCACCGGCCGCAGCCGCAGCCCGGCGGCGGCCGAGGCGACCCCGTCGCCGCCCTTCGTCCACGCGAAGTCCGTGATGCCGAGCGGCCCGAACAGCGCCTCGGCGGCGTACTCCTCGATCGGCCGCCCCGTCCCCCTGGCGATGATCCCGCCGAGCAGGGCGCTCGCGCCGCCGCAGTAGCGCCACCGCTTGCCCGCCTCCTCGACGACCGGCCGCTCCAGCACGTACCGGTAGCGGTCGGGGGCCAGCTCCATGGCGATCTCGCTGTTGGCGGGGCTGGTGTAGGGGGCGTCCTCGTTCCAGTCGAGGCCGAGCGTCATGGTCAGCACGTGCTCGATCGTCAGATGCGCCTTGCCGGGATCCTCCGCCAGATCCCGGTACTCGGGGAACTGCGCCATGAGCCCCGCTCCCGGCTCCGGCACGAGCCCGTCGCCGAGCGCGATGCCGTACAGCAGGGCCACCACGCTCTTGCTGACCGACCGCAGGTCGTGCAGGGTGTCCCGGTCGAACGTGACGTGCCCGAGCGGCTCACCCAGCCGATGGTCCGGCCCGGCGCCGTACCGCTCCAGGACGACCTCCCCGCCGCGCATCACCACCAGCCCGTGGAACCCGGGCGCCCGCCCGTCCCGCAACACCGCCTCGACCCGCTCGTCCATCCCCACCGGTTCCTCCTCCACTCCACGACAAAGTCAGACCTCTTCTTACTAAAAAGCGCCCGCCGATGTGGAGTCAGCCCGGGGGGCCGAGTTCGGTCAGGGCGGCCTGCCAGGGGTCGGGGTCGGCGTCGTCCGGTGGGGGGAGGACGCGGACGCCGTCCGCGCGCAGGTCCGCGACCGCGCGGCGGAACGGCAGCCGGGAGGCGAGGGCGGCGTTGACGAAGGGCAGCACGACGACGGGGATGCCGAGCCCCGGCGCCTCGGCCAGCACACCCAGCGCGTACGTGTCCGCCACCCCGAGCGCGAGCTTGTTGACCGTGTTGTACGTCGCCGGCGCCACGACCATGGCGTCCGCCCGCGGCGGCTTCGGCTCCGACGGCTTGCGGTAGCGGCTGCGTACCGGCTGCCCGGTGCGCGCCTCCAGGTCCGGGACGTCGATGAAGTCGAGCGCCGCCGGCGTGGCGACGACCTGCACGGTCCAGCCGAGCTCCTGCGCGCCGGCGACGAGCCGGGCGACGTCGCCGGCCGCCTGGGCGGCGCACACCACGACGTACAGCACCTTGCCCGGCGACCCGATCACCTCGCCAGCATCGCACGCCCCCCAGCGGTCAGGTGGACTGGGTCCCGGCGGCCGAGAGCGGGGCCGCGATGTCCTCCAGCCCCTTGCGTTCGGCCTTGACCCCGAGGAACACCTCCACCAGGCCGCCGGCGATCATCACCAGCGCGCCGATGACGAACGCGAGCGCCGTGTCGCCCGGCACGCCGCTCGCCACGAGCGAGGAGAAGACCAGCGGGCCCGCGATGCCGCCCGCCGCGGTGCCGATCGCGAAGAAGAACGCGATGGCCATGGCCCTGGTCTCCATCGGGAAGATCTCGCTCACGGTCAGATAGGCCGAGCTGGCCCCCGCCGAGGCCACGAACAGCACCACGCACCAGCACGCGGTCAGCGTCACCGCGCTCAGCGCGCCCTGGTTGAACAGCCAGGCGGTGCCGAGCAGCAGCACTCCGGAGCCGATGTAGGTGGCCGAGATCATCGGCACCCGCCCGACGGAGTCGAAGAGGTGGCCGAGCAGCAGCGGGCCGAGGAAGTTGCCGACCGCGATGACCGCGAAGTAGTAGCCGGTGTGCGTCTCGATGCCGTAGAAGGTGGACAGGATCTGCGCGTACCCGAAGGTGATCGCGTTGTAGAGGAACGCCTGGCCGATGAAGAGCGACAGGCCGAGCACGGTGCGCTTGGGATAGAGCGCGACCATCGTGTGCGCGATCCGGACGAAGCCGATCGACTTGCGCTGGTGGATGGTCATCGACCGGGAGGGCTCCGGCAGGTCGCCGCCGATCTGCCGCTCGACGTCGTCGACGATCTCCTCCGCCTCCTGGCCGCGACCGTGGATGAACAGCCAGCGCGGGCTCTCCGGGACGTGCCGGCGTACCAGGAGGATGGCGAGGCCGAGCACCACGCCGAGGCCGAACGCCACCCGCCAGCCGATGTTGACCGGCAGGTCGTTGAGCAGCGGCACGGTCAGCAGGGCGCCGCCCGCCGCGCCGAGCCAGTAGCTGCCGTTGATGATGATGTCGATGCGGCCCCGGTGCTTGCTCGGGATCAGCTCGTCGATGGCCGAGTTGATGGCCGCGTACTCACCGCCGATGCCGAAACCCGTCATGAACCGCCACAGGAAGAACCACCACGCGCTGAACGAGAACGCCGTCATCAGCGTCGCCGCCAGGTAGACCAGCAGCGTGATGAGGAACAGCTTCTTGCGGCCGAACCTGTCGGTCAGCCAGCCGAAGAACAGCGCTCCCGAGCAGGCCCCCGCGACGTAGAGCGCGGCGGCCGTGCCCGCGACCTGGGCCTGCGTGATGTCGAGGCCGCTGCCCGGCTTCGCGAGCTGCGCGGACAGGTTTCCGACGATGGTGACTTCGAGCCCGTCGAGGATCCAGACGGTGCCCAGCCCTATGACGATCATCCAGTGCCAGCGGGACCATGGGAGCCGGTCCAGTCTGGCGGGCACCTTGGTGGTGACGGTGCCGACCTCCACGTCGCTCATAAGGGCATCTCGTTACCCGCGAAACAACGTTCTAGACGGGCTTCCTGGCCTCCACAATGCCGGTGCCGAACCACGGTCCGCCGTACCAGAACCGCCACCCGGCGTCGCGGCGGCGCACGTCCACGACGCCGAGGTCACGCAGGGTCTCCTCGTACGCGGGCGTGTGCTGGAAGTCGGCGAGCAGCAGCAGCCCGCCGGGCCGCAGCACCCGGTACGCCTCCCGCACCGCCCGCGCCCGCCCCTCGGCGTCCGGGATGTTGTGCAGCGCCTGGCTGGAGACGACCACGTCGAACGCCGCGTCGCCGAAGGGCAGGTCGCGCAGGTCGCCGGTGACCAGGTCGACGCGGTCGGAGACGCCTTCCGCCTCGGCGTTGGCGCGGGTGCGCGCCTCGGCGTTGCCCGACTGGTCCGCCGAGCGCCACAGGTCGACGCCGGTGGCCCGGCCTCCGGGCAGCCGCTGGGCGGCCATGAGCAGCACCGCGCCGCGACCGCAGCCGAGGTCGAGCAGGCGCTCGTCGCCCTTCAGGCGGCGCAGTTCCTCGGCCCAGACCGCGAACTTGCCGCGCCGGGTGGTGTAGAGGTAGCTGGCCGCGCTGGCCAGCGTGTAGAGCCCGCCGAGGAGGAAGGCGAGCCCCGCGAGGAGGATGTCGAGGGCGTACGAGACCGCCGCGAGAGCCACCAGCACGATCGCTCCGAGGAGCAACCCGGTCAGGGCCCACGGCGCGTCGAAGCCATAGCTGCCGTGTCGCTTGCTCACACTCACGTTATATCGCAAGATGGGGATTTGACGATGACTTGACGGGACTCTTCCCTTTCGCACCGGCAATCACGCACATCCCCTTCCTAGGGTGGCCGGGATGGATAAACAGCGGGGATTCGGCCTCGGCGCCAGCATCGCGTTGACGCTGGCCTCGGCCATGTTGTGGGGCGTCGCGCACCTGGCCGCCGAGCGGCGCAGGACCGGGTTCGCGCTCATGGCGGCGCACGTTCTCACGCTGGCCGCGATCCTCGTCGTCTTCACCGGCTTCAGCACGCGGCTGCTCTCGCTGGCCGTCCAGCCACGCTGGCTGACCGGGCTCACCGTCGGGCTGGTGGTGCTCGCGGTGGCCTGGACGCTCGTGATCGTCTGGTCGTTCGTCCTGGTCCGCCCGCCGCGCGCGGATCTCGTCGGCCGCGTGCTCACCACGTCGCTGACCATCGCCCTCTGCGCGCTCGTGCTCGCGCCGGCCGTCTACGCCGCCCGCCTCGCCCACGTCTCGCGCGACGTCGTGGACACCCTGTTCCCGGCTGCCGGCAGCTCCCCGGTCATGTCGCAGGACCCGTGGAACGGCGCCCAGCGGGTCAACTTCCTGCTGCTCGGCGCGGACGCCGCCCCAGGGCGGCCCGGGGTGCGTACCGACAGCATGACCGTGGCCAGCGTGGACACGCGGACCGGCGCGACCACGCTGCTCGGCCTGCCGCGCAACCTCCAGCGGGTGCCGCTCCCCAGGGGCCCGGCGCGCGACCGCTTTCCCTACGGCTTCACCGGCACGGACCCCGAGACGCCCGGCCTGCTCAACGAGATCTTCCAGTACGCCGAGGACCACCCCGAGATGGTCCCCGGCGTCGGGCGCGGCCGGCGCGGCCCGGCCCTGATCAAGGAGACCGTCGGCGGCATCCTCGGCCTCCAGGTGCCCTACTACGCGATGGTGGACATGGCGGGCTTCGCCGAGATCATCGACGCCATGGGCGGCGTCGAGGTCACGGTCAAGGAGCCCATCGTGTACGGCCGCTACCGCGAGGGCCTGCTGCCCGCCGGCACCCGCAGGCTGACCGGCCAGCAGGCCCTGTGGTTCGGCCGCTCGCGCACCGACAGCGACGACTACGTCCGCATGGGCCGCCAGAAGTGCCTGCTCAACGCCGTGGCCAAGCAGGCCGACCCGCTGACCGTGCTCAACAGCTTCGAGCGCCTGGCGGCGGCCACCAAGCGGGCGATCTCCACCGACCTGCCGCAGGACCTGCTGCCGGCCGTCATCGAGCTGTCCGAGAAGGTCAAGAACCACAAGATCCACAGCCTCAACTTCGTCCCGCCGCTCATCAGCACGGTCTATCCGGACTGGTCGCTCATCCGCCACAAGGTGTCCGAGGCCCTGGACGAGCCGCGTTGGCCCAGGTCGGACCAGGCTTCCACGCCCCGGCACAGCCCCGACGACGCGGTCAGCCTCGACGCCGCCTGCCAGTAGTCCCCTTATTCCTACTTGACGTATAGGGAACTATGCCCTTTGATACTCGCATAGCCGACTTATTAAGTAGGAATAGAGGGCTGGGCATGAACGCTCGCAGGGTGCTGGCCGCACTGGCACTGATCGCACTCGCCGGGGGAACGGCCGCGTGCGGGAGCGACACCGCGGGCGCCGGCGACAGCGGCAGCAGCGGGGCCGCCGCCACCGAGGTGCGCCTCGGCTTCTTCCCGAACATCACCCACGCCACCGCGCTGGTGGGCGTCGAGAAGGGCCTCTACGCCAAGGACCTGGGCGTCCCGGTCAAGACCAGCACGTTCAACGCCGGCCCCGCCGCGATCGAGGCGCTGTTCTCCGGCGCGATCGACGCCACCTACATCGGCCCGAACCCGGCCATCAACGCCTGGCAGAAGTCCAAGGGCCAGGCCATCAAGATCATCGCGGGCGCCGCGTCCGGCGGCGTCTTCCTGGTCGTCAAGCCGGGCATCGACAGCGTCGAGGACCTCAAGGGCAAGAAGATCGCCACCCCGCAGCTCGGCAACACCCAGGACGTGGCGCTGCGCTACTGGCTCACCAGCAAGGGGATCAAGACCGACACCAAGGGCGGCGGCGAGGTCCACATCGTGCCGCAGGAGAACTCCCAGACCCTCCAGACCTTCGCCACCGGCGACATCGACGGCGCCTGGGTGCCCGAGCCGTTCGCCAGCCGCCTGGTCCTGGAGAGCGGCGGCAAGATCCTGCTGGACGAGCGCGACCTCTGGCCGAACAAGGAGTTCGTGATCACCCACCTGATCGTCAGGCAGGAGTGGGCCAAGCAGCACCCCGACCTGGTCAAGAAGCTGCTCCAGGCGCACGTCGAGGCCAACAAGCTCATCGCCGACGACCCCGACGCCGCGGCCCAGACCGCCAACGCCGCCATCGAGAAGCTCACCCAGAAGCCGCTCAAGCCCGAGGTGCTGAAGAGCGCCTTCAAGAACATCACCTTCACCAACGACCCGATCGCCTCCTCGCTCACCCTCAGCGCCAAGCACGCCGAGGAGGTCGGGCTGCTCGAACCGGTGGACCTCAACGGCATCTACGACCTGGGCCCGCTCAACGAGATCCTGGCGGCGTCCGGCCAGCAGGCCGTCGCGGACAAGTGAGGTGACATGAGCACCACCCAGCTCGGCGCCGGCCCCGGCACGGACGCGGCCGTCCGCCTGGAGTCCGTCTCCAAGACCTACGGCCACGGCAAGAACGCCCTGCTCGCGCTCGACCAGGTGTCCCTCGACGTACGGCCCGGCGAGTTCGTCTGCATCCTCGGCGCCTCCGGCTGCGGCAAGAGCACGCTGCTGTCGCTGGTCGCCGGGCTCGATCTGCCGAGCGCCGGGCAGATCTCCACGAACGGCCACAAGGTCGCCATGATGTTCCAGGACCCGGCGCTGTTCCCGTGGCTGACCGTCGCGGCGAACGTCGAGCTGGCCTTCCGCGCCGACGGCGTGGGAAAGGCCGAGCGCAAGGCCAGGGCCGCGGAGTTCCTGGAGCTGGTGCACCTCGGCGGCTTCGGCCGCAAGCGCCCGCACGAGCTGTCGGGCGGCATGCGCCAGCGCGTGGCGCTCGCCCGCGCGCTCGCGCAGTCCTCGTCCTCCGCGGAGGGCTCGGCCGTGCTGCTCATGGACGAGCCGTTCGGCGCGCTCGACGCCATGACCCGCGACCTGCTCCACGACGAGCTGGAGCGGATCTGGCGGGAGCGGTCGCTGTCGGTGCTGTTCGTCACCCACAACGTCCGCGAGGCCGTCCGGCTCGGTGACCGGGTCGTGCTGCTGAGCAGCCGGCCCGGCCGGGTGGCGGAGGAGTTCCCCGTCGAGCTGGAACGGCCCCGCCGCACCGACTCCGCCGAGGTCGCCACCCTAGCCGCGGAGATCACCGACCGGCTGAAGGAAGAGGTCGCCCGGCATGGCCGTTGACACGCAGCACGCCCGGCGGATCGCCGGGCTCGACGCGCTGGAGCTGGGCGGCGAGCGGCGGGCGGGGCTCGCCTCCCGGCTGTGGGCGCGTACCTGGCCGATGCTCACCGCCGTCGCGCTGGTGCTGGTGGCCTGGCAGCTCGTCGTCATGAGCGGGCGCTGGCCCGAGTACGTCTTCGCCGGGCCGGTCGAGACCTTCCAAGCCATGTGGGAGCGCTTCGGCGAGGCCGACTTCTACCGGGCCGTCGCCACCACCATGCGGCGGGCGTTCACCGGGTTCGCGCTGGCGGTGCTGGTCGGCCTGGTGATCGGGGCGGCGGTGTCGCGGGTGAAGGTGCTGCGGGCGGCGTTCGGCGCGCTCATCACCGGGCTGCAGACGATGCCGTCGATCGCCTGGTTCCCGTTCGCGATCCTGCTGTTCGGGCTGACGGAGAGCGCGATCACGTTCGTGGTGATCCTGGGGGCGGCCCCCTCCATCGCCAACGGGCTGATCACCGGCGTGGACTACACGCCGCCGCTGCTGCTGCGGGCCGGGCACGTGCTCGGGTTCCGGCGGCTCAGCCTCTACCGGCACGTCATCCTGCCCGCGTCGCTGCCGTCGTTCCTCGCGGGGCTGAAGCAGGGGTGGGCCTTCGCCTGGCGCTCGCTGATGGCGGGCGAGCTGATGGTGATCATCGCTTACCAGTCCTCGCTGGGCGAGCAGCTCGCCTACGCCCGCGAGGTGTCCGACTCGCCCGGCCTGATCGGCACGATGATCGTCATCCTGTCCATCGGCATCGTCATCGACCTGCTCTTCGAGGCGGCCGACGGGGCGCTGCGCCGCCGCTGGGGCCTCGACCAAAGGTGATGCGGCTCTCCGCGAGAACCGACTACGCGCTGCGGGCGGTCAGCGAGCTGGCCGCCGCGCCTCCCGGGCCGGTGCCGGCCGAGCGCATCGCCACGGCACAACAGATCCCCCGCCGCTTCCTCGACAACATCCTGCTCCAGCTCCGCCGGGCCGGGCTCATCCACAGCATGCGCGGCCCCGAGGGCGGCTACTGGCTGGCCCGGCCGGCGGAGGAGATCACGCTGGCCGACGTCATCGTGGTGATCGAGGGGCGGCCGGAGTTCCAGGGGCACGGAGGTTATCCCGGGGCGGCCGGGCCGCTGGCCGCCGTGTGGGCGGCGCTGCGCGAGCACGAGGAGCGGCTGCTCGCCGAGACCACCTTCGCGCAGATCGTGGCCGGGCGCTGACGCGCCTTCCGGCAAATTCACGTTTCCAGGGTTCAGGTGTGGCATGATGCTGCCGACGGAATGACAACGATTTTCATCCTCACCTGGAGTCCCCGTGAGAGTGGCCTTCGTCGGCAAGGGCGGCAGCGGCAAGACGACGATGTCGGCGCTGTTCGCCAGGCACCTCGCCCATCAGGGCGCGCCGGTGGTCGCCATCGACGCCGACATCAACCAGCACCTGGCCCTCGTCCTCGGCCTCGACCGGCAGCCCGAGCCCCTCGGCGAGCACCTCACCGAGATCAAGGAGCGCCTGCGCGGCGACAACCCGCGCATCCCGTCGGCCGCCGAGATGATCAAGACCACTCCGCCGGGCCGCGGCTCCCGCCTGCTGAGCTTCGACGACCTCGCCGCCGACCCCTACGGGCTGACCACCCCCGACGGCGTCCGGCTGCTCGCGGCCGGCGCGTTCAACGCCGACGACCTCGGCGTGGCCTGCTACCACTCCAAGATCGGCGCGGTGGAGCTGCTGCTCAACCACCTGGTCGACGGCCCCGGCGAATACGTCGTCGTCGACATGACCGCCGGCGCCGACTCCTTCGCCTCGGGCCTGTTCACCCGCTTCGACCTGACCTTCCTCGTCGCCGAGCCCACCCGTCAGGGCGTGAGCGTCTACCGCCAATACCTGGAGCACGCCGCCGCGTACGACGTGGCCGTGGCGGTCGTCGGCAACAAGGTCCACGGCCCCGAGGACGTCGAGTTCCTGCGCGCCCACGCGGGCGACGACCTGCTCGGCTGGATGGAGCACTCCCCCGCCGTCCGCGCGATGGAGCAGGGCCGCCACTTCGCCCTCGACGATCTGGAGCCGGTCAACGCCGACGCGCTCAGCCTGCTGCGCAAGAGCGTGGACGAGCGCGAGAAGGACTGGGCGCGCTTCGGCCGCCAGGCGGTCGAGTTCCACCTGCGCAACGCGCGGGCGTGGGCCGACGAGCGGCTCGGGCGCGACCTCGCCGATCAGGTCGATCCCGACTTCGTCTATGGCCCGTGACGACCATGAACCTGTGCCCGCCAGGCATCTGGAGAGTCACCATTTTTCAACCTAGCGTCATTGATGACCCATTCGAGAGGAGAAATCAGCATGTCGCTGACCGTTCCGAACGACCTGCTCGACCAGGCCAGGACCGGTGAGATCGACGACGCCGCCTTCGTCGCGTGCGTCCGCGACTCCCTGCCCTACGCCTGGTCGCTGATCAGCGAGCTGGTCAAGCAGCGTGAGCACAGCGGCGCCGACTTCGCCGACAACCAGGTGCCGCCGCCGTCCGAGGAGGCCCGCGGCCAGCTCCTGCGCTGCCTGGCGAGCGACTCCATGCGCGGCGCGCTCGAGCGTCACTTCGGGGTGCGGCTGGCCTTCCAGAACTGCCACCGGGTCGCCGTCTTCGACCCCGCGGCCACGGGGGCCCTGGCCGAGTTCGTCACCCCGAGGGCGCAGATTCTCAACCAGATGCCGGAGCTGGTGGACTGCTGAGGCCGCCGGGCGGCGAGCCGGGTCCGCCCGGCTCGCCGCGCAGCAGCGGCAGCACTTCTGCCCCGAACCTCCGCACGTTCTCCAGCGTCCGCCGGTGCTCGCCGATGCCCTCCACCAGCAGGATGACGTGGTCGATCCCGGTGCGGTCCGCGGTGCGCAGGATCGACTCTGCGCAGTGCTCGGGCGAGCCCACCGGGTGGATGCGGGTGAGCAGGTCCACGTACGCGTCGACGTCCCGTGACGGGCGCGGCCGGCCGTCCACCGGCCGATAGCCCGCCAGTCCTGGGCCGAGCCAGCGGGGCATCGACTCCTTGAGCTCGCGCACCGCCCGCGCGGTGGAGTCGGCCACGTGCCCGACGGCCGCCGCCACGTGCCGGACGGCGACCCCGGGGGCCTGCTCCTCGTACGCGGCGACCGCGGCGGCCTTCTCCTCGTCGCCCACGTGCAGGCCGAGCAGCATCGGCAGGCCGCGCGCGGCGGCCAGCGCCACGCTCGCCGGCGACGTGCAGGCGACCAGCGGGCGAAGAGGCGCGCGCGGCACCGTACGCACCTCGCGGAAGCGGAAGAACTCCCCGTCGGCGGCCACCCGCTCGGCCGAGAGCGCGGCGAGCAGCAGGTCCAGCGACTCGGCGAAGCCGCGCTCGTAGCGCTCCAGCCCCGTGCCGAACACCTCCAGGTCCACCCACGGACCGCCACGGCCCACGCCCAGCGTGAAGCGCCCGCCGGACAGGTGGTGCAGCATCGCGGCCTGCTCGGCCAGCGCCACCGGGTGCTGCGTGGACAGCACGCTCACCGCCGTGCCGAGCCCGATCCGCGTGGTACGGCCCGCGGCGACGGCCATCAACGTGGTCGCCGACGGGCAGACGCCGTACGACATGAAGTGGTGCTCGGCCACCCAGGCGTCGTCGAAGCCCGCCTCCTCGGCCGCCACGACCAGCTCGACCGCGTCGGTCAGCACCCGACCGGCCTCCCGGCCGGGGAACTGCGCGGCGACGATGAAGATCCCTGTGCGCACGCCCCCGATGATGACCGATCGGCCGGGGCCGGCCCAGCCGCTTTCAGCCGAAGAGCGCGGCCTGACCCTCGCCGGCCAGCGGGTCGCGATGCCGCTTGAGGTGCCGCCAGCGCGGCAGGTCGTCCAGGTAGGACCAGGACAGCCGGTGGTGTGCGGTGGGGCCGAGGCGGGCCAGGGCCTCCTGGTGGAGCGGCGAGGGGTAGCCGGCGTTGTCGGCGAAGCCGTAGTCGTCGCAGCCGAGCGTCGCCATGTGGGCGTCGCGCCGCACCTTGGCCAGCACCGACGCCGCCGCCACCGACACGCTGGCCGCGTCGCCCCTGACCTCCAGCCGCACCGGCCACGGGGCGCCGATGTAGTCGTGCTTGCCGTCGAGGATCACCGCGTCGGGGCGGACCGGCAGCGCCTCCAGGGCGCGGCGGGCGGCCCGGCGCAACGCCTCGGTCATGCCGAGCGTGTCGATCTCCTCGTGCGTGGCCTCGCCGTAGCCGACCCCGGCCGCCCAGGCGGCCAGCTCGGCGGCCAGCGGCCCGCGCCTGGCGGGGGTGAGCTGCTTGGAGTCGGTCAGCCCCGCCGGGGGCTCGGACAGGTCGGGGACGACCGCGCAGACGGTGACCGGGCCCGCCCACGCGCCCCGGCCCACCTCGTCCACGCCCGCGACCGTGCGGACGCTGGGCTGGGCGAGCAGGAGCTGCTCGATGTCGTACGTCGGCGCCATGGCAGCAGACGCTACCGCTCATTCCCCGAGCGGGCTGCCGAGATGGCTGTCGAGGAAGCCGCCGGCCGGGGCGTCGCCGCGCTTCGGCCGTTCGGCCGCCCGCACCGGCTCCAGGTCGGCCGCGATGTAGCGGGCGGCCACGTGGATCGCCCGCAGCGTCACCGACACCGACGGCCGGTGCACGCTGGAGCCCCGGGCCACGGCGTGCACGTCGCGGCCGACGGGGTTGCCGGGGATCGGCCGTACGGCGAGCCCGCGCACGCCGCCCGCGAGCGCGAGCGCCGGCACGGCGGCGATGCCGATGCCCTTGGCGACCAGCGACAGGATGGTGGTCAGCCCCTCGAACTCCCACGGCGTCGGCCGGATGCCGCCCACGTCCACCAGCAGCCGGTCCACCGCCAGGCGCGACGGCTCGCCGTCGGGCGTCGCCATCCACGGCTCGTCGCGCAGCTCCCGCAGGTCGAGCGGCACGTCAGGGTCGGCCAGGCGGTGCTTGCGCGGCACCACCAGGACCAGCGGGTCGCGCAGCAGCGGGAAGACGCGCAGGCTGTCGCTGTCGTGGACCCGGCCGTACCAGTCGTCGACGAGCGCGATGTCCACCTCGCCGGAGCGCACCTCGCGCATGCCGCGCCCGGAGCGGGCCTGGCCGAGCCGCAGGGTCAGGCCGGTGTGCCGGCGCAGCGAGCGGGCCAGCGCGGGCGCGAAGGCCACCGCCGCCGTGGGGAACGCGGTCACCACGACCCGCCCGGACGGGGTGCCGGCGTGCGCCGACAGGTCGGACTCGGCCTCCTCGACCATGGACAGGATGCGCTCGGCGTGGATGACCAGCCGGCGGCCGGCGTCGGTGAGCTCGGCGCTGCGCGCGGTGCGGTCGATGAGCGCGGTGCCGGCCTCGCGTTCGAGCGCCTGGAGCTGCTGCGAGACGGCGGAGGGGCTGTAGCCGAGCGCCGCGGCGGCGGCCGCGATGCTGCCCCGGCGAGCGAACTCGCAAATCAGGACCAACCGCCGCAATTCGAGCATCAGACTTCCTTACGCCTACCCACGAAAAGCCTCGCTTGTGGTGATGCCTTCATCCAATCACGCTGGGAACGTGACAGCCATGACGGTTACCCTGTCCGCCACCCTGGCGGCCAACGAGGACATCGAACGAAGACGGCGCGCCGGGGAACGCGTGCTCCACCTGGCCTTCGGCGAGGCCGGGCTGCCCGTCCACCCGGCGCTGCGCGACCGGCTGGCCGCCGCCTCCGAGCACAACGGCTACGGGCCGGTCGCCGGCGCGGCCGGGCTGCGGGAGTCGGCGGCGGGCTACTGGGACCGGCGCGGGCTCCCCACCGACCCCGAGCTGGTCGTCTGCGGACCGGGCAGCAAGTCCCTGCTGTACGGCCTGCTGCTCGCGATCGGCGGCGACATCGTGCTGCCCATGCCGAGCTGGGTCAGCTACGCCGCGCAGGCCGACCTCGTCGGGTCCCGTCCGGTCCTGGTGCCGGCGCCGCCGGGAGAGGGCGGCGTGCCCGACCCCGAGCGCGTGGCCGCCGAGGTGCGCGCCGCCCGCGCCTCGGGCCGGACCGTCAGCTCCGTGCTGGTCACGCTGCCGGACAACCCGACCGGCCGGCTGGCCTCGCCGGAGAGCATCGCCCGCCTCGTGGAGGTGGCGAGGGAGCTCGACCTGACGATCATCTCGGACGAGATCTACCGCGACCTGGTGCACGATCCCGCCCTGCCGTACACGTCGCCCGCCGACCTCGCGCCCGAGCGCACGGTGATCACCACGGGGCTGAGCAAGAGCCTCGCGCTCGGCGGCTGGCGGATCGGGGTGGTCCGGCTCCCCGCCGGCGCGCACGCGTTGCGCGGCAAGCTGCTGGCGGTGGCCAGCGAGATCTGGTCGGCGCCGGCCGCTCCCGTGCAGGAGGCCGCGGCCTACGCCTTCGGCGAGCCGGAGGAGCTGGTGGAGCGGGTGGCACTCAGCCGGCGGCTGCACGGCACGCTCGCGCGGGCGGTGCACGCGCGCTTCGCGGCCGTCGGCGCGCGGGTGCCGGAGCCGCAGGGCGGCTTCTACCTCTACCCCGATCTCGGCCACCTCGGGGCGGGCGGCTCGGCCGAGCTCACCAAGCTGCTGCTGGAGGAGCACGGCATCGGCGTGCTGCCGGGACACGCCTTCGGCGACGACCCGGCCGCGGCCCGCGTACGGGTGGCCGTCAGCCTGCTCTACGGCGCCTCGCCCGAGCAGCGCATGAGCGCTCTGACCAGCGACGACCCGCTCCGGCTGCCCTGGATCGCGGACAGTCTCGACCATCTTTCCCGCGGCCTCGCGAGCCTCGCGCTCGGCCGTGCGTGAACCGGGCCGGACCGACGGCTCGCCGCCATGTCACGGTTAGGCGAATTTCTGCCCAAGAGCCGGTTGAACGTCCCCCAAAAGGGGCCTCTGACCTGCGAAAACGGCCTACTCGCGGAAACCCGGGAAAGATCTTCCTGGCGGCATGGTCACACACACCCCGTGCACCCTTCATCATGTGCACATGCCCGCTCTTGTCACCTTGTCCGGGCGCCTCGTGCGCCTGGAGCCTCTCAGCCTCGCGGTGGTCGATGACCTCGTCGCCGCGGCGAGTGAAGACCGTGCCACGTACGCCTTCACTCGGGTCCCGGACGGCCGGGACGAGATGGTCTCCTATGTGGAGGCCGCCATGGCTGAGCAGGCGGAGGGCCGCACGCTGCCCTTCGCCATCCGGTGGCTGAACACCGACCGCGTGGTCGGTGCCACCCGTCTCATGCACCTGGAGTATTGGCAGGGCCCCATGCCCTGGCCTCCGGGTACGCGCGGCGCGGTGGGCGACATCCCGTCCGTGGCGGACATCGGTTACACCTGGCTGGGCGCGAGCGCCCAGGGCACGGGTGTCAACCGGGAGAGCAAGTTCCTCATGCTCTCGCACGCCTTCGAGACCTGGGACGTCCACCGCATCACTCTCAAAGCAGACGTACGCAACACCAAATCCCGGGCCGCCATCGAGGCCCTCGGCGCACACTTCGACGGTGTGCGGCGAGCGGACAGCCGAGGCGCCGACAACACGGTCCGAGATACCGCGTTCTACTCGATCCTGAACTCCGAATGGCCGCTCGTCCGCGAGCGCCTGCTCAGCCGGATGGGACTGTTCGAGGCAGCCTGAGTCACCGTTCACCTCGGCCCCGCCCACACAAATGGGCGGGGCCTGTATTTTTCGGCCTCGCCGTCGCTCTGCATGAAGGCGTACTCCATCTAGGTGACGATCGCCCCTCGATCTATCATTTGGTAACAAAACGTTCCATTGGCTGGGAGACAGACGGCATGGCTGGTCAGAGCGGTGAAGGCAGCCTGTGGTTCGCCGTGCTCGGTCCTGTCCGCGCGTGGCGGGACGGCCTGGAGCTCGACCTGGGCACCCCACTCCAGCGGTCCATCCTCGGGATGCTGCTGCTGCGCGAGGGCCGCGCGGTCTCGCCCAACGAGATGATCGACGCCGTATGGGGCGAGGACGCGCCGCCGCGGGCCCTCGGCGCGCTGCGCACCTACGTCTCCAGGCTCCGCACCGTGCTCGAACCCGACCGGGTCGCCCGCTCCCGCCCCGAGCTGCTGACCTCCATCGGCCGCGGCTACGCGCTGCGGCTGCCCGACGACGCCCTCGACCTGACCCGCTTCGAGCGCCGCATCGCCGAGGCCGAGACCGCGCGCAGGGCCGGCCGGCCGCGCGAGGCCGCCGACCGCCTGCGCGCCGCGCTCGCCCTGTTCGAGGGCGAGCCGCTGGCCGGCACCGTCGGCCCGTACGCCGAGCACCAGCGCGACCGCCTGGCCGAGCGCCGCCTCAGCGTCGTCGAGACCCTCATGGACGTCGACCTGGAGCTCGGCGACCACGCCGCGGTCGTCTCCGAGCTGATCGCGCTCACCGCCGACCACCCGCTGCGCGAACGGCTGCGCGCCCAGCTCATGCTGGCCCTCTACCGGTGCGGCCGGCAGGGCGACGCGCTCAATGTCTTCACCGAGACCCGCGAGGCGCTGATCGACGAGCTGGGCATCGAGCCCGGCCCTGAACTGGCCGCGCTCCACCAGCGCATCCTGACCGCCGACCCCACGCTCGCCCCGCCTCCGGCCCCCGCAGAGGAGCCCACCGCCGAGCCCGCCGACGCGTCGGCCGAGGAGCCTCAGCAGCCCGCAGAGGAGGAGCCGCCCGCGGCCCCCGAGCTGCCGAGGCCCGCCCAGCTCCCCGCCGCGGTCACCGACTTCACCGGCCGCAAGGAGCAGGCCGCCCGGCTGCGCTCGCTGCTGTCCACCGCCTCCGCCGAGGGCCTGCCCCTGGTGGCGATCTCCGGCATCGGCGGCGTCGGCAAGACCACGCTCGCCGTCCACGTCGCCCACCAGGTCGAGGAGGTCTTCCCCGACGGCCAGCTCTACGCCGACCTGCGCGGCTACGGCGACGGCGCCACGGCGCCCGAGTCGGCGCTCGGCGGCTTCCTGCGTGCGCTCGGCATCCCGCCCGACGTCATCCCCGACGGCCTCGCCGAGCGCTCGGCGCTCTACCGCTCGCTCCTCGCCGAGCGGCGCGTCCTGGTGCTGCTCGACAACGCCCGCGACGCCGAGCAGGTCAGCCCCCTGCTGCCCGGCTCCCCCGGCTGCGCCGCGATCGTGACCAGCCGGGTCAAGCTGGCCGACCTGCCCGCCGCCCGGCTCGTGGACCTCGACGTGATGGAGCCCGACGAGGCCCTGTCGCTGTTCGCCGCCGTCGCCGGGCCCGAGCGTGTGGCCGCCGAGCACGGCGCGGCCATGGACGTCGTCGCCGCCTGCGGGTTCCTGCCGCTCGCGGTGCGCATCGTGGCCGCCCGCCTGGCCGCCCGTCCGTCCTGGACGGTCGCCTCGCTGGTGCCCCGCCTGGCCGACGAGCAGCGCCGCCTCGACGAGATGCGCGTCGGCAATCTGGCCGTGGAGGCCACCTTCGCGCTCGGCTACGGCCAGCTCGCGCCCGAGCAGGCCCGCGCGTTCCGGCTGCTGTCGCTGCCGAGCGGGCCCGACATCTCCTCGGAGGCCGCGGCGGCGGTGCTGGCGCTGCCCGCGTACGAGACCGAGGCGCTGCTGGAGTCGCTGGTGGACGCCAGCCTCCTGGAGGCCCCCGGCCCCGGCCGCTACCGCTACCACGACCTGCTCAGGCTGTTCGCCCGCCGCGAGCTGAACAACGCCGAGCGGCCCGAGGCGCTCGCCCTCGCGCTCGGCCGGCTGCTCGGCTTCTACCTCGCCTCCGCCCAGTCGGCGCACCGGCTGGCCTACGAGGGCAGCGCGATCGCCGACAACCTGGTGGTGGTCGGCACCGGCCGTACGTTCACCACGGTCGACGAGGCCGTGGCGTGGCTGATCGCCGAGGGCGACTCGCTGTTCGCCGCCATCGGCCAGGCCGCCGCCTCCGCCGGCTCCGGCGAGCAGTTGCTGCCCGCCGGAGACCTGCTGGTGGCGATGGAGCCGCTGCTGGAGTCCGGCACCCACACCCGCGAGTTCGACCAGGGCACCCGGGCCGTGCTGGCCGCCGCGCTGCGGATCGGCGACCCCGGCAGCGAGCTGCGCTCCCGCTACGTGCTCGGCCGGGTGCTGTTCGCCGCCAACCGGCTGCGCGAGGCCGAGGAGCAGTTCAGGCGGGTACGCGAGCTGTCGGCCGAGCGCGCCGAGAAGGTCGTCACCGGCGAGGTGCTCAACGCCCTGGCCGTGGTCGTCGGCAGGCAGCGCAGGCACGCCGAGGCGCTGGCGCTGTTCGACGAGGCCATGACCTGGTATCGCGAGAACGGCGTGCCCGCCGGCGAGGCGCTGGTGCTCAGCTACTCCGCCCGCGACCACCTGGGCCTCGGCCGGCCCGACGACGCCATCGCGGCGGCCGAGAAGGGCCTCGCCATCTTCACCGAGATGGGCAGCGGCGCCGGCACCGCCCGCGCCCGCTACCACCTCGGCATCGTGCTGTCGCGCGTGGGCCGCCTCACCGAGGCCGTCCACCACCACGCCGAGTGCCTGGCCTTCTTCCGGGCCAGCAAGCAGCGGGTCTGGGAGCAGCGGGTGTGCTCACGCCTGGCGGAGACGTTCATCGCCGCCGAACGTTATCCGGAGGCCGTCCGCCACGCCGAGCAGGCCCTCGTCGTCTCCCGCGACATCGGCCACCCCTACGGCGAGGCGCTGTCGCTGACCGTGCTCGGCAAGGCCCTGCGCGGGCTCGGCGACCTCTCCAGGAGCCTCGCCTGCCTGCGGCAGGCGTACGACGTCTTCTCCCGGCTCGGGGCCCCCGAGGCCGGCGATCTCAAGGTCCTGCTGGACGGCGTGCCCCACGGCGCCGTCGTCGAGACCTGAGTACAGCTCGTCGTCCAGACGTGTCATCCACACATGGTTGATCAAGGCTGTCCTCGGCATTCACGATCGGCGCTCGTGATGGGCTGATGAGCAGCCCGGCCGGTCATCCTCACCGCCGCGCTTCGCTAGGGGGCCCGGTCATCCGGATGCTCCACGCGACGGCCAGCCGCCTCACTGCCGAACGACCGGCCGGACCTGACACGGCCCTCGAACCCCCCAGGCCCGTGTCGTAGGTCACAGTCTTCACCGGTGGAGTTGACATCCGATCAACGCCGGATCAAAGCAGGAAATAGCCCTCCGCGATGAGCGGCCGGATCGCGTCGGCGTCCGGCATCTCGCCCTCCCCGACCAGCTCGGCGATCACGTTGAGCAGCGGGCCGAGGGCCAGCTCGCCGTCGCACACCCCGGCCAGCGCGGCCTCCACCGTGCCGACCTCCCTGCTGCGGCGCAGCCCCTGCGTCTGGCGCAGCACGATGCGGATCGGGTCCTCCGCGCCGGGCAGGCCGACGCGCTCGTCGAGCAGGCCGGCGGCGGTGCGCAGCCGGGCCGTGCCGAGGTCGCCGGCCCGGTGGGCGGCGGCGATCGAGTCGAGCACGTCGTCGACGTAGTCGCCGACCGGGAGCACCACCTGGTGGTCGAGGTGCTCGACGCGGACGACCGGGTCGAGGGTGCCGGACGCGCGCATGGTGATCCAGCCGAAGCCGATGCCTTCGACCTTGTGCTCGTCGAACCAGGACAGCCAGCGGTCGTAGAGCTCGGTGTAGCGGGGGGTGCCCTGCCGGGCGGCGTCGCGCAGCCACAGCTCGACGTACTCGGCCGGGTCCTGGACGTCGCGCTGCACCACCCAGCCGTCGCAGCCGGTCTCGCGCAGCCAGCCGCCCACCCGCTCGTGCCAGTCCTCGCCCTCGACGTGCAGCCAGTTGGCAAGGAAGTGGGCCTGGCCGCCGGGGTTGAGGTAGGCGGGCGTGCGGCGGACGAGCTCGCGGCAGAAGGCGTCGCCGGCCTCGCCCGACTCGCGGTAGGTCAGCTTGCCCTCGCCGCCGGGCGCGATGACGAACGGCGGATTGCTCACGACCAGGTCGAACCGCTCGCCCTCGACCGGGTCGTACAAAGAGCCCTCCCGCGCCTCCACGCCCTCGACGCCGGACAGCGCCCAGCTCAGCCGGGCCAGCTCCAGGGCGCGCGGGTTGAGGTCGGTGGCGACCACGCGCTCGGCCCGCCCGGCCAGGTGCAGCACCTGGACGCCGCAGCCGGTGCCGAGGTCGAGCGCGCTGCCCACCGGGCGGCGGGCGACGAGCTGGGCCAGGTTGGCCGAGGCCCCGCCGGCCCCCACGACGTGGTCGGGCCGCAGCGGCGGGTCGCCCGGCCGTACCTTACGGTCGGAGACGAGGTAGCCGCCGGTCTCCCAGGGCTGCAGGTGGACCGTCGCCCGCACCTCGCCGCCGCCGGCCTCCTCGACCAGGCCCGAGTCCAGGACCTCCGGGCCGAGCGCCGCGGCGGGGACGGGCACCCCGAGCCACCACAGCCTGATCAGCGTCGCCAGGGGGTCGCCGCCGGCGGTCACCCGAAGGGCGGGCACCAGCTCCTCGCGGGCCAGGGCCGAGGCGGCCATGCTGCCGAGCCGTTCGCGTACGCCGTCGATCGTGTAGTCGGTTCGGAGGAGGAGTTGGCGCAGTCGTTCCACCCGCTCATCCTTTCACCGTGGACGCACGCACATGATCTGCCACCGACAGTGCCCATACTGTTACACAAGTACCCAAGTGAACTGCAAGCCAGGGATAAGCGCGACGGGGTATCTCTATGGAGGCAAGGAACGACTCTTAGGAGTGGGTCTCATGCTGATCCCCTGTTTGGCCTGCGAGTCACGCTTCGGGCCCGACGAGTACTTCAAGGCCTGCTCCGACTACAACCGCGGCCTCGACCTGGTGTCCTGGACGTGCCCCCACTGCGGCAACCGCGACGACCTGCGGGTGCTGCCGGGTGAGCTCGGCTTCGGCTATCCGCACCGGGGTCGGTTCGACGTGCACGACCGGGTACGCGTGCCGGGGCTGCGCCGGCAGCGGGGCGAGCTGCGGCTGGACATCTCCTTGGAGCGGTCCAGCTGGCGTGTCCACACCCGGCTGCGCCAGCCCGCCTGAAAAAGGTCAGGCCGGCCGGGCGATCGGCATGACCGGCCGCGCGTCGCCGCGCAGCACCCGTTCGATGTCGGCGACCAGCGCCTCGGCCAGCTCCTCGCGCGTCTCCCCGGTGGCCTCGCCGAGCCGGGGCGTCAGCACCACGTTCGGCAGCTCGATCAGCGGATGGGACGGATCCAGCCACTCCCCCTCGAAGTGGTCGAGCCCGGCGCCGCCCACCTGCCCCCGGCGCAGCGCCTCGACCAGGGCCGTCAGATCGTGGAGCGCGCCGCGCGAGGTGTTGAGATAGATCGCGCCGGGCCGCATGGCGCCGAACTCGGCGTAGCCGAACATGCCGCGCGTCTCGGCGGTCAGCGGCAGGTGGAGCGAGATCACGTCGGACTCGGCGAGCAGCGCGGCGAACGTGTGGGTGGCCTCGGCGACGCCGGGGTCGCAGGCGATCACCCGCATGCCGAGCCCCTCGCACCGCCAGCGCATGGCCTCGCCGACCCGGCCGAGGCCGACGATGCCGAGCGTGCGGCCGGTGAGCCGGCGCCCGCGGTGGCGCTGGGCGGGCGGCACCTTGCCGCGATAGGCGCGGCCCCTGCGCACCTCGCTGTCGGCGGTGACGATGTGCCTGCTGACCGCGAACATCAGCGCCAGCGTCAGCTCGGCCACCGCGTCGGCGTCGCGGTCACCGGCGTGCAGGACGGGGACCCCGCGTTCGGCGGCGAGGTCGAGGTCGACGCTCGTGGGCGGGCCCATGACGGCCACGACGTCGAGGTCGAGGTCGAGGACCGAGGCGCCGACCTGGTCCCCGTCGGTGACGAGCACGGTGGCGCCGGTCTCCACGACCAGATCGGCCAGCCGCTCGTCGGTGAAGCCGAGGTCCGGGCGCGCGGGAGCCTCGGTCAGCTCGGCCACCTCGGCCAGGCGGGCGAGCGCGCTCTCCGGCAAGACGGGCAGTACCAGAGCCCGAGGTCGTCTCACAAGCAGCACGATAACACCACGAACCGTGCTCAAATCATCGCTCCCCGCACAGGCGGCTTACACGGGAGTCACCCGGCGGGCTGGCGGAGGCTGTGCCAGGCCGCCTCGCCCAGCCCCTTGATCTCCTCCTCGGTCGGCGTGTGCGCCCCCGCGAACCACAGCCGGCACATCTCCTGCGACGGGCCCAGCCAGAGGACGTAGCACATCGTGGGGTGCACCGGCTGGAGCAGGCCGTTCTTCATGTGCGGCCGCCACCAGTCGGACACCTTGCGGAAGAACGCCCGCCTGGCCTCGGCGACCTCCGCCCCGCCCGGCTCCTGCTTGCGCGGCGGCCGCTCGCTGATGAGCAGCCGGGCCCGCTCAGGATGCTCGCCGGCCCAGCGCATGTGGAAGGCGACGACGGCCTCGATGCCGGCGCGCGCGTCCTCGTGCTCGGTGAGCTTGGCGAGGAAGGCTTCCTGGTAGGCATCGAGGATCTCGGCGTAGAGGACGCCGAAGACGTGCTCTTTGCTGGCGAAGTGGTGGTAGAAGCTGCCGACGCTGACGCCGCTCTCCTCGCGGAGGCTGGCCAGCGTCGTGGCCGACACCCCGTCCTGGCTGAAGCGGCGGAGGGCGCCCTCGATGATGCGGGTCCGGCCGTCGCGTCCGTTCTTGACACTCTTCACACTGTCAATGGTGTGGCAACAGAACCTTGTTCCGCAAATAGGGCCGCCGGATCGATCATAGCGGTCACCTCGACCGCCCCGGAGCAGACCGTCATCCGGGCGTCCGGCCACACCCGGCGGATCAGCCGCAGCGCCCGCCGGTTCTCCCCCATGACGTCCATGGCGACGGTCCGCGCGCCCCGGAAGAAGGCCCTGAGCAGGAGCGTACGGACCAGGCAGGGACCGAGCCCGAGGCCCTGCCAGTCGTCGGTGACGACGACCGCGATCTCGACGTCGGCGACGCCGCCCTGGTAGCTCATCGCGTGCCCGACGATCTCGCCGTCCGGTGTGGTGGCCACGAGCACGTCGCGCCGCTCGTTCACCGCGACCAGGGCGCGGACGAGGCTCGCCGCCGGCGAGGCCTGGCCGGTGAAGAACCGCAGCGTCTGCGTGTGCAGCGACAGCCCGCACAGGAAGCGGCGGACCCGTTCCTCGTCGTCGGGCCCGGCCGGGCGGATCTGAGTTCCTAACATGGACTCAGCCTGCCCGGTCAGACCTGAGTCTGTCAATCGAACTCAGATATAATGAAAAAATGAACGTTCCCTTCCGGGTGGACAACTGCTCGATCGAGCGCACCCTGGACATCGTCGGGGAGAAATGGACCTTCCTGGTGCTGCGTGAGGCGTTCAGCGGCGTGCGGCGCTTCGCCGACATGCAGGCCGTCACCGGCGCCCCCCGCCAGGTCCTCAGCGCCCGCCTGGCCCGCCTGGTCGAGGAGGGGCTGCTGCGCAAGGAGCCCTACCGCGAGCCCGGCCAGCGGCAGCGCGACGAATACCGCCTCACCGACAAGGGCCGCGACCTCTATCCGCTGCTGGTCGCGCTCATGCACTGGGGAGACCGCTACCTGGCGGACGACGACGGCCCGCCCGTGCTGCTCACCCACCGCGACTGCGGCGCGCCCATCGAGCTGCACTTCCGCTGCGCGGACGGCCATGAAGTGTCCGGGCCGCGCGAGGTCACCCCGCAGCCGGGCGCCGGCGCCCGGCTCAGGAGCGCCTGATCAGGGCGAGGCGCGTACGAGGGCACCGGCAGGTCTGCCTACCCTGGAGAGCGTGTACCGGATCCTGCTGACGCCCCGATGGCTCGGGCTCACCCTGGTGGTGCTGCTCGCCATCCCCGCCTTCGTCTTCCTCGGGCGGTGGCAGTACGGGCGCTTCGAGGAGCGGTCGGCCAACAGCGAGCGGGTCACCGCCAACATCGAGGCGCCCCCGGTGCCGCTGGAGCGGCTGGCCGCGCCCGGCGGGCGGGTCGAGGCCGCCGACCGGTTCCGCCAGGTGAGCGTGGCCGGCTCCTACGACCCCGCGCACGCCCTCGTCGTACGCCGCCGCCCCCAGGACGGCCGCCCCGGCTTCTACGTCCTGACCCCGCTCGTCACCGCCGACGGCACGGGCGTGCTGGTCAACCGGGGCTGGGTCCCGGCCGGCGCGACCGCCGACACCCCGCCGACCGTGCCGCCGCCGCCCACCGGGCAGGTAACTGTCACCGGACGGCTACGGCAGAGCGAGACCGAGAAGTCGTCCGGCATCCGCGAGGTCTCCGGCCTGCCGGCGGGGCAGGTGCTGCTGATCGACGCGGGATCGATCGGGCGGCAGGTCCCGTACCGGCTGCTGGACGGGTACGTCGAGCTCGTCTCCCAGGAGCCGGCCGGAGAGCCGGCGCCTGAGCCGGTCCCCGCGCCCGACGTGGGCGCCGGCGGCGGGCTCAACCTGGCCTACGCCTTCCAGTGGTGGCTGTTCATCGGCGTGGCGATCGGCGGCTGGGTCCTGCTCCTGCGCCGCGAACTGGCCGAACAACGTGAGGGGCAGCGGCCCGGCACACCCGTCGTGCCCGAGGAGGCGCGGACACCCTCGACGTAAGGTGATGGGGTGATCCGGCACATCGAGTTCGCCAACCTCTGCAACTTCCGCGACATGGGTGGATACCCCACCGCCGACGGCCGCGCCATCCGGTGGCAGCGGCTCTACCGTGCCGACTCGCTCGGCTGGCTCGACCGGGACGACCTGGCCGCCTTCCGCGCGCTGCGCGTGCGTACGGTCATCGACCTGCGCCACCCGTTCGAGGTCGAGAGGATGGGGCGGGTCCCCGAGAGCGAGGGGCAGCGCTACCACAACCTGCCCATCGAGGGCCGCCGCTGGGACGTCAACGCCTACGACGAGGCGCTCGGCGTGGCCCGCTACCTCGCCGACCGCTACCTGGAGGTCACCGAGGACGGCGTGGCCAACCTGCGCACGGCGCTGGAGACGATCGCCGACGCCGGCAACGCGCCCGTGGTGATCCACTGCGCGGCCGGCAAGGACCGCACCGGCGTGGTGGCCGCGCTGGTGCTCTCGCTCGCGGGGGTGAGCGAGGACGACATCGTGGCGGACTACGCGCTCACCGGCCTGGCCACCGAGCGCTTCATCGCCGACTGGCGGCGGCGGCACCCCGACGCGGCGCTCTGGCCGGGCTTCGGGCTGGCCCCGGCCGAGGCGATGCGCTTCTTCCTGACCGATCTGACCGCCAGGCACGGCTCGCCCGAACGGTACGTCTCGCAGGTCGTGGGCCTCTCCACCGCCGCGACCGAGGAGTTGCGCCGGCACCTGCTGACTGAACGCCGCCCGTAAGGGTAGGGGGCGCGGCAGGGTCCGCGCGAGCAGCATCCTCGCCGGAACAGGCGGACCCGAACGCCCGGGATCGTCCGGCGATCCCCCTCCCCGGCGATCCCGGGCCTCGGCTTCGGATACCCAACGGATACGTCGCAGCTTGTTCGACGTTATCCCGTCGTCGTACGGTTACCTGCGTGACTACGCCGCTGCTCCCCGACCCCGAACCCCGGCGGCGCGACTATGTGATCATCTCAGCCGACGATCACCTGATCGAGCCGCCCGACCTCTTCGAAGACCGGCTGCCGGAGAAATACGCCGACGTCGCGCCCAAGGTCGTGGAGACGGAGGCGGGTCACCAGGTCTGGCGCTACGGAGGCGCCACCTACCCGTGCGCCGGCATCGACGTCGGCGCCGGCCTGCCCCGCGAGCAGTGGACGCTCGACCCGGTCCGCTTCGAGAACATGCGCCCCGGCTGCCACGACATCGAGGCCCGCGTCCAGGACATGGACGTGGCCGGCATCTGGGCCGCGCTGTGCTTCCCCGGCATGCTCGCCCAGCAGGCCGGCATGCCGTTCGCCAGGACCCGCGACCAGGAGCTCGGCCTCGCGCTGGTCCGCGCATGGAACGACTGGCACATCGACGTGTGGGCGGGCACCTATCCCGAGCGGGTCATCGGCCTGCAACTGCCGTGGCTGCCCGATCCCGACGTGGCCGCCAAGGAGATCAGGGCCAACGCCGCGCGCGGCTTCAAGGCCGTGGTCTTCCCCGAGTTCCCCAACCGGATGCGGCTGCCGTCCATCCACACCGGCCACTGGGACCCGTTCTTCGCCGCCTGCGAGGAGACCGGCACCGTCGTGTGCCTGCACACCAGCGACTCCTCGTGGTCGCCCGTGCCCTCTCCCGACACGCCCATCGAGGCCATCACCACGCTGATGCCGACCACCGCCATGTTCGCCTGCGCCGACTGGCTGTGGTCGGGGCTGCCGCTGCGGTTCCCCGCGCTGCGCATCCTCATCGTCGAGGGCGGCGTGGGCTGGCTGCCGCTGCTGGCCGAGCGCGCCGACTACGCGCTCGACCACCCGGTGGCGGGCGAGGCGTCCTGGGACGGCGGGCTCAAGCCGAGCGAGGTGCTGCGCCGCAACTTCTTCTTCGGCACGCGCGACGACCACGCGCTGTCGGGGGTGCGGCTCGCGGTCGGGCTCGACCACGTGCTGCAGGAGAGCGGCTATCCGCACTCCGACTCGACCTGGCCCGACACGCAGAAGGCCGTGTCGCGCAACCTCGGCCCGCTGCCGCCCGCGGACATCGCCCGGGTGGCGTACGGCAACGCGGCCCGCCTGTTCGGGCACCCGCTGCCGTCGCGGGCCTGGTTGCGCATGGAGGAGATCTAAGCCTCCCCTTCCACCTGGCCCAGGATGATCCGGCGCTCGTGCTCGACGTAGCGGCCGCTCTCGCCGAGGAGCGCGGTCGCCAGCCACAGGAACACGCCGAAGTCGTCGGCGACGCCGATCAGGGTGAGGAAGTCGGGGATGACGTCGATCGGCGAGATGATGTAGACGACGCCGAGGGCGATGAGGCCGAGCCGGCCCCTGCCCATGCCGCCGTACTCTCCGCGCATCACCGCGCGCACCATGCGCGGGATGGCGCGCACCCTGGTCATCAGAGCGGGCGATCCAGGCTTGGTCACCTCGCGGTACGTGCGCCACGCCGCCGCTGCCCGTGCTGCCTTAGCCATCATGTCCAACCCCCTACCCCCGGCTTTTCACGATATAACGCGACGCCGGGGTGAGAGGTTCCTGACGATCAGCCCATGGCGTCGTGCGCGAAGGGCCGGACCCGCTCGATCTGGGCCGCCACCCGGACCAGCAGATCCTCCCGCCCGTACGCCGCGACGAGCTGCACGCCGACCGGCAGCCCGGCGGCCGTCCGGTGCAGCGGCAGGGAGATCGCCGGCTGGCCGGTCGCGTTGATCGGCGAGGTGAACGCCACCGCGTGCGCCGTACGGCCGAGCGCGAGGGTGAGGTCGTCGGACGGGATCCAGCCGAGCGGGAACGGCGCGACCCCGAGCGACGGCATCAGCAGCAGGTCGTGCCCGGCGCTCCACCAGGCGGCCATGCGGCGGCGGAAGGCGTCCGTCCATTGGGTGGCCCGGAGGTGCTGCGCGGCGGTACGGCTGCGCGCGGCGGCCACCATGGCGGCGTTGCGCGGCTCCAGCTCCTCCATCGCGACCGGCTTGCCGCGCAGCTCGCCGAGCCCGTCGACGGTGGCGGCCAGGTTCTCGGCCACGATCGCGCCGAAGTGGACAGGGAAGTCCGGGTCGGCGAGCGCTTCCGGGCCGCCGGGCGTGACGTCGTGGCCCAGCGACTCCAGCAGGGCCGCCGCCGCGGCGACCGCCTCCGCCGGCTCGGGCGCCTCCGGGACGCCGGCCCTGGGGTGGGCGGTGAGGTAGCCGACGCGCAGCCGGCCGGGGTCGCGCCCGGCCTCGGCGGCCAGCGGGCCGGGCAGCGCGGGCGCGTCGTACGGGTCGCCCGGATGGAGCCCGGCGACCACGTCGAGCGCCGCGGCGGTGTCGCGTACGGTCCTGGTGACGAAGCCGGGGCACGAGAAGCCGCTCCAGCCCTCGCCGAGCGCCGGGCCAAGGCTGACCCGCCCCCGCGACGGTTTGAGCCCCACGAGGCCGCACAGGGACGCGGGGATGCGGATGGAGCCGCCGCCGTCGCTCGCCGTGGCCAGCGCCACCACGCCGGCCGCCACGGCCGCGGCGGAGCCGCCGCTGGAGCCGCCCGCCGAGTACGCCGGATCGTACGGGTTGCGGGTCGGCCCGAACGCCGCCGGCTCGGTGGTGATCGTGCTGCCGAACTCCGGCGTGTTCGTCCGCCCCAGGATGACGAACCCGGCCTCGCGCAGCCGCGTCACGCCGTAGCCGTCCGCCGCGCCCTCGACGCCGTCGCGGACCGCCGAGCCCGCCGCGTACGGCTCGCCCGCCTGCCGCCAGCCCAGGTCCTTCAGCAGGATCGGCACCCCGGCGAAGGGCGCATCGCGCGGCAGGCGGTCCAGCTCGGCCAGCGCCCGCTCGAACCGGGGGAAGACGACGGCGTTGAGCTCGCCGTCGCGGGCCTCGATCGCGGCGATGGCGGCCTCGGCCAGCTCGCGGGGCGACAGGTCGCCGTTCCTGATCGCCGCGGCCTGCCCGACCGCGTCCAGCCTCAGCGCCTCATGCACGGTCCGCCTCCCCCGCCTTGGGCGACAGGTCGCGTACGGCCTGCTCGATGGGGATCTCGCCGCCGGGGATGGGGGCGAGGATCGGGGTGTCGAGGCCGCCCGCGACGTACTCGCGGATCCGGGCCCGGCAGGTGGCGGCGTCGCCGTGCACGATGAGGTCGTCCACCACCTCGTCGGGGATGGCCTTGAGCGCCGCCTGGCGGTCGCCGGCCGCCCACGCCTCGTGCATGGGGCGCAGGAGCTCGCCGCGGCCGAGCCAGTCGTGGAAGGCGGCGTACACGGGGACGGTCAGATAGCTCGCCAGCATCCAGCGGGCCAGCTCGCGGACCTTGTCGGTGTCCTCGCTCACGCACACGAACAGGCGGGCGATGAGCTCGGTGTCCGGCCCGATCTCGGCGCGCACCTTGCGCACGTCGGCGGGCGAGAGCCAGTTGGTGATCGCGCCGTCGGCCTCCTCGGCCGCCAGGCGCAGCATGCGGGGGCGCAGCGCGGCCAGCACGATCTTCGGCGGGGTCTTCGGCGCCCGCTCCAGCTTGAAGCCCTTGATCTCGAACGTCTCGTACGCCTCCGTGACCTTCTCCCCCGCCAGGGCCTTCTTGAGGAAGCGCAGGGTGTCGCGGGTGCGGGCGTACGGCTTGGTGAACGTGCCGGCGTTCCAGCGCTCGACGATCGCCGGGGAGGAGGCGCCGATGCCGAGCACGAACCGGCCGGGCGCGAGATCGGCGACCGTGGCCGCGGACATGGCCAGCAGCCCCGGGCCGCGCGTGGAGACGGGGACGATGGCGCTGCCCAGCCGGACCCCGGGCGCCCACTCGGCGGCGAGTGCGAGCGGTGTGAACCCGTCCACGCCGCTGACCTCGGCCGACCACGCGTCCGTGTAGCCCAGTCCGGGCAGCTCGGCGATCAGCTCCCGGGACCTCGCGAGCGAGCGGTCGTAGAAGGGGATGGTCATGCCCCAGTTCTGCGTCATCGGCGCGCCTCCAGAATGATGTTCCGACGAGGCGACCATACCAACCGTTTGGTATGTCCCCCTAGGCCCCCTAAGCCCGCTAGGCCCGCAGCTCGTGCACGGCCGCGATGAAGTCCTGCGTGATGCCCCGCAAGCCCGGCAGATGCGACAACCCCACCAGCCGGTCCACCAGCGGCACCGTCACCTCGATCAGCCGGTACGTCCGCGCGCACCCCGGCGAGGTGTCGTGCACCCAGAACAGCACCATCCCCATGGACAGCAGCCACAGCAGCTCGGGCAGCTCCTCTCGCAGCTCGGCGTTCATCCGGTCGGCCGACCCCTCGACGACCTCGCGGTAGAGCGCGATCGACGCCTCACGCGCCGGCGACGACTGCTTGCTGAACGGGCTCAGCGGGTTGGTCGGCTCGGCCGCGTGCTTGAAGAACTTCACGGCGAACTCGTGGTACGGCTCGGAAACGCGGACCCACTCGCGCAGCACCCCGCTGAGCCTGGCCGCGAACGATCTCTCGGTCGCCAGGAACTCCGCGCAGGCCGCCTCGTGCTCGGCCTGGGCGCGGTCGTAATACGCCTGGATCAACGCCTCTTTGCTGTCGAAGTAGTAGTAGGCGTTGCCTACGGACACCCCGGCCTCGGCGGCGATGGCGCGCATCGTGGTCCTGTCGAAGCCGCGCTCCCGGAACAGTCGCAAGGCCGTCTCGACGATGACCTCTCGGGTGCTCTCCGATCCTCGGTTTCGGGCTTCGGACACGTTCGTCACTGTACGTCGTGAAACGCGGTTCAGTCATGGAGCCGCACGGTGATCACCGCCACAAGGCAAAGTTGCATCCGCGGCGGGAGTTATCTCAGGTGAATGGTGGGATTGTCGTTTGTGGCGGAAGGGCTATTTCCGCGAAAAAGGCATCGACATGTGGATACGTGGAACAGCACGACTCACCGTGGTCGCGCTCCTCGGCATTGAGATCACCATAATCGCATCCGCTTCGGCCGCCGCCGCCGCGTCCCGCCCCGGAGGGACGCCGGCCGCGGACGGCACGACCGACACAGAAACCCGCTACGGGACACCGCAGCCGGAGCAGCCCGCCTTCCTGAGAGCGATCGCGGATGCGCTGGAGTCCCGGACGGACCGCGCGGCCCTCGACCGCCTCGCGCTTCTCCAGCAGCACCTGGAGGGACACGACGGCCGTGGCGGGCCACCGCACGGCGACGCCCGCCTCCCGCAGGGCGACGTGTGGGCCCCGCACGGAGACGGGTGGGCACCGCTCAGCGAGGTCCGCGTCCCGCGGAGCGACGCCGGCTTCCCGCAGACCGCCGGCGGGCCCGCGTGGCTGACCGGCGAGAACCGCGAGCACTCGGCGGGCACAGAGGCGGAGACTCAGACGGGCCCGCCGGAGCAGGCCGGCCGTTCGCTGGCCGAGGCCCTGCGCGACCCCGTCCGCACCGCCGTCGTACGCATGCCGAAGGCCCGCCGGCCCGTCGTCCACAGCCGCGCCAAGGTGCTCGACAAGCAGGCCCGCGTGGACCTCACGCGCGTGCTGCCCCGCCAGGCGGCGATCCCCATGTCGCACGCCACGGCGGACGGCTGGCTCAAGGTCGCCGGGCTGCGTACCAAGTCGACCGGCAACTGCACGAGCAAGCACCACCGCCACTGCACCTCGCTGGACCGGGTGCGCACCGGCACGGTCGCCCGGATCATCCAGCTCAAGCAGGAGAGCCACTGCCCCATCCTGGTGACCGGCGGCACGGAGGACGGCCACGCGCCCGGCCGCTACAGCCACGGCAACGGCTACAAGCTCGACATCGGCCACAACTCCTGCATCGACCAGTACATCACGAAGAACCACCAGAGATCAGGAGTGCGCGGCGACGGCGCCCGGCTCTACCGCTCGGCCTCGGGCACGACGTTCGCCGACGAGAGCGACCACTGGGACATCCTGTTCCGGTGACAGGCGCACGGAACCCGAAGTGGACGCGAACGCAAGTGGACGCCGCACCGATCGTGCGACGTCCACCCTTGAAGTGCCCGGACTACAGCTCGCCCGCCACCAGCTCGGCGATCTCCGCCGCGTTGAGCGCGGCGCCCTTGCGCAGGTTGTCACCGCACACGAACAGGTCGAGCGTGTTGGGGAAGTCGATCGCCTGACGGACGCGGCCGACGTAGGTCGGGTCGTTGCCCACCACGTCGAGCGGCGTCGGGTAGACGCCGTTGGCCGGGTCGTCCATGAGGACCACGGTCGGCGCCGCCTCCAGCACGCGGTGCGCGTCGGCGACCGTGATCGGGCGCTCGAAGCGCGCGTGCACGGCCAGCGAGTGCGTGGTGATCACCGGCACCCGGACGCAGGTCGCCGAGACCTTGAGGTCGGGGATGCCGAGGATCTTGCGGGACTCGTTGCGGAGCTTGAGCTCCTCGGAGGCCCAGCCGTCGTCCTTCAGCGAGCCGGCCCACGGCACCACGTTGAACGCGATCGGCGCCGGGAACGGCGACTCGTCGGGCAGCTTGTTGGCCAGCGCCTTGCGCACGTCGCCGGCCGCCTGGCCGATCGAGCGGTCGCCGGCCAGCGCCTCGACCTCGTCGTACAGGCGGGCCGAGCCGGCCACGCCCGCGCCCGAGACCGCCTGGTAGGAGGCCACGACCAGCTCGGTCAGGGTGTACTCGGCGTGCAGCGCGCCCATCGCCGCCATCATCGACAGCGTGGTGCAGTTGGGCGTGGAGATGATGTTGCGCGGGCGCTGACGGGCGTCGAGCGGGTTGACCTCGGGCACCACCAGCGGCACGTCGGGGTCCATCCGGAACGTGCCGGACTTGTCGATGGCGATCGCGCCGCGCTCGGCCGCGATCGGCACCCACACGGCTGACACCTCGTCGGGCACGTCGAAGATGGCGATGTCGATGCCGTCGAACACCTCGGGCGCGAGCGCCTGCACCACGACGTCCTCGCCGCGCACCTGGAGCACCTTGCCGGCCGAGCGCGGGGAGGCCACGAGGCGGATCTCGCCCCAGATGTCCTCGCGGGTCGACACGATGTCGCGCATGACGGTGCCCACGGCACCGGTGGCGCCGATCAGCGCGAGATTGGGCCTGCTCATCGTCCAGTACCTCCGTACACCGTTGCTTCGACCTGGTCGGCGTCGAGATCGAAGGCGCGGTGCGCGGCCGCCACGGCCGCGTCGACGCCGTCCTGCTCGACGACCACTGAGATGCGGATCTCGGACGTCGAGATCATCTCGATGTTGACCCCCGCGTCCGCGATGGCCGCGAAGAACGTCGCCGTGACGCCCGGGTGCGAGCGCATGCCCGCGCCGATCAGCGACACCTTCCCGATCTGGTCGTCGAAGAGCAGCGACTCGAACCCGATGCGCGCCTGGATCTTCTTCAGCGCGCTCAACGCCGTCTGGGCGTCGGCGGTGGGCAGCGTGAACGAGATGTCCGTGCGGCCCGTGGCCGCGGCCGAGACGTTCTGCACGATCATGTCGATGTTGATCTCGGCGTCGGCCAGCGTTTTGAAGATGAAGGCAGCCTCACCGACCTTGTCGGGCACCCCGACAACAGTGATCTTGGCCTCGCTCCGGTCGTGCGCGACGCCGGAGATGATCGGCTGCTCCATCTCGGTTCCTTCGGTGTAAGGGTCGGAGACGACCCACGTCCCTTCCCTGGTGCTGAACGAGCTCCGGACGTGGATCGGCAGGTCGAAGCGGCGGGCGTACTCGACGCACCGCAGGTGCAGGATCTTCGCGCCGCAGGCGGCCATCTCCATCATCTCGTCGTACGAGATGCGGGGGATCTGGCGGGCCGGGGGCACGATGCGCGGGTCTGCGGTGAAGATGCCGTCCACGTCGGTGTAGATCTCGCACACGTCGGCGTCGAGCGCCGCCGCGAGCGCCACCGCCGTGGTGTCCGAGCCGCCGCGGCCCAGCGTGGTGATGTCCTTGGTGTCCTGCGACACGCCCTGGAAACCGGCCACGATCGCGATGTGGCCCTGGGCGATCGCCTCCTGTATGCGGCCGGGCGTCACGTCGATGATGCGCGCCTTGCCGTGCGTGGAGTCGGTGATCACACCGGCCTGCGAGCCGGTGAACGAGCGGGCCTCGTGGCCGAGGTTGGCGATCGCCATCGCCAGCAGGGCCATCGAGATGCGCTCGCCCGAGGTCAGCAGCATGTCGAGCTCGCGGCCCGGAGGCAGCGGCGACACCTGCTCGGCCAGGTCGAGCAGCTCGTCCGTCGTGTCACCCATCGCGGAGACGATCACGACCACGTCGTTGCCGGCTTTTTTCGTCGCGACGATCCGCTGCGCGACCCGCTTGATGCAGGACGCGTCGGCGACGGACGAACCACCGTACTTTTGCACAACGAGCGCCACGAGAGTCTCCCGGTTCGGACTTTGAGCTGCCAGTCTACTTGGGTCGTCTCATGTTCTTGCTGCGTCATACCACTATGTGGACCGATATGCCCCTGTGCTGCAGGGCTTTCAGACCGTGGTCGCTTCTCCCGCGGCGTCGAGGGTGGACTCCTCCGCCACGTCGAGGCGCGAGTGCGCGGCCAGCGCCTGCAGCGCCCGCATCGCGGCGCCCGCGTGGTTGCCCCAGGTGTTGAAGTAGGAGTACTGCCACCACCACAGCGCCTCGTGCGGCCGCCCGGCGCGGAAGTGCCGCAGGCCGTGAATGAGGTCGGCGGCGACCGCGGTCAGGTCGTCGGACAGCCGGTAGGGGGTGACGCCCGTGTCCTTGTACGGGTCGAACACCTCCGCGTAGTCGTCGACCGGCCCGAGCCGCTCGGCCAGCGCCGTGCGCACGCCGTCGATGTCGGGGTCCTCGCTCATCGGCGGCTCGTAGTTGCCGGAGAGGATGACGTCGCGGTTGGCGCCGAGCTTGGCGCCCGCGAGGCTCACCTGAGCGACCTCGACCAGCAGCAGCGACCAGATGGCGTCGCCGCCCTCGCCGCCGGCGACTCTCGTCAGCCCGTCCACGTAATCCTGTGCGTGCCTGGAGATCTCCTCGGCGAGCGTGCTCCACTCGTCAGACATCCAGCAGCCTCCGTCCTTCGAACGCGCGGCCCAAGGTCACCTCGTCGGCGTACTCCAGATCGCCGCCGACGGGCAGCCCGCTGGCCAGTCGTGTCACTTTGATGCCCATCGGCTTGACCAGACGGGCGAGGTAGGTCGCCGTCGCCTCACCCTCGAGATTGGGGTCTGTGGCGAGGATGAGCTCGGTCACCCGGCCGTCGGCCAGGCGGGTCATGAGCTCGCGGATGCGCAGGTCGTCGGGGCCGATGCCATCGATCGGGCTGATCGCGCCGCCGAGCACGTGGTAGGTGCCGCGGAACTCGCGCGTCTTCTCGATCGCCACGACGTCCTTCGGCTCCTCGACCACGCAGATCACGTGCGTGTCGCGCCGCGCGTCGCGGCAGATGCGGCACTCCTCCTCGGAGGCCACGTTGCCGCACACCCGGCAGAAGCGGGTCTTCTCCTTGACCTCCAGCAGCGCGTGCGCCAGCCGCTTGACGTCGGCTGGATCGGCCGCGAGCAGGTGGAACGCGATCCGCTGCGCGCTCTTGGGACCGACGCCGGGCAGCAGGCCCAGCTCGTCGATCAGGTTTTGGACGACCCCTTCGTACATGCCTAGAACCCTGGCAACTGTCCGAGGCCGCCGCCACCCAGCCCCTGCGCCAGCGGGCCGAGCTTCTCCTGCTGCAGGTCGGCCGCCGCGCGCACGGCGTCGCGGACCGCCGCGATCACCAGGTCGGCGATCGTGTCGGCCGTGTCCTGCGGGTCGGCGGCGTCGATCACGCTCGGGTCGATCTTCAGCTCCAGCAGCTCGCCCGATCCGTTGACGACGGCCGTCACCAGGCCACCGCCGGATGAGCCCTCGATCTGCGCGTCGTTGAGCTCCTGCTGGGCGCTCACGAGCTGCTGCTGCATGAGCTGGGCCTGCTCCAGCAGCTGCTGCAGGTTGACATCCCCTGGGTTCACCGTCGTGCGCTCCTCGTGGCTCCGCGTTCGTGACTGCCACGAGCCTACGGTGTTTGGGCGGCGACATGCACTGCGGGACGCCCCATGTTTCGCCACCGGCGCCCTCGCGGGCCATGACCGTGGTGTTTGTCGGCGGTGTTTATTGGCCGGATCCCGGCCCCCCTCCAGTGTCCGAGACCCGGCCATCACGCCGGCGGAGCGGCCGCACCACGCCGACGCGTCGGGCCAGAACGCTAGGCGAACCAACGTTGCACACACGTTGCGCTCGTTCGGGCACCCTCCGCGATCCCCGATCGGGTTGCGCGGCCCGGCCGCAGGGCGGATGCTCTATGTGACTACTTGGAGTGACCGATGAGTTACGCCCCCCTCGACGCTTACTCCCGCCTTCTCCGCGGGGCCCACGAAGCCGCGGCCACCGGCCGGGCCTGGCCTCACCCGCCCCGCGACCTCATCCAGGACTCCTGGCGCCGCTCCCTGGCCGCCGGGGTCGATCTCGAGGCCGGCGGCGCGCCCCTCGTCTGCGATCCCGCCCGGCTCGACGACATCCGCCGCGCCCACCCGCTGCACCCCCTGCTGCCGCTGCTCGCCACCACCCTCTCCGGCCTGATCGGCGAGACCGGTCACATCATGATCATCAGCGACGGGCAGGGCCGGGTGCTGTGGCGCGACGGCGGCGCCACGGTCCTGCGCCGCGCCGACCGGGTCGGGCTGTCCGACGGGCACGAGTGGGTCGAGTCCGCGGTCGGCACCAACGGCATCGGCACCACCCTCGCCGCCGGCCGTCCCGTACACGTCTACGCGGAGGAGCACCTGATGCGCGTGCTGCGCGTGTGGTCGTGCAGCGGGGCCCCGATCACCGACCCCGACTCCGGCCGGATCATCGGCTGCGTCGACGTCAGCGGCGTCTCCCGCTCGCTCCATCCGGCCACGGTCGCCCTCGTCGGGGCGGCCGCCAAGCTCGCCGAGAGCCAGCTCGCGCTGCGCATGCACGAGCGCGACGAGCGGCTGCGGCGGCGCTACGAGTCGCTGCGGGTGCGGCCGGGCGTCCTGCTCTCCCCCACCGGCCGGGTCATCTCCGGCGACCCCGGCGGGCGGCTCGGCGAGCGCGTGCCCCTCTGGGACGACACCGCGCCGCCCTCGGACCGCCTCCCCGGGGGCGGGCGCGGCCTGCTCCGGTTGCCCGCCTCCGGCGGCGAGCGCGCGAGGCCGTCCGGGCAGCGCATGATCCTGCGCGACGGCAGCGTGGCCATGCTGGAGCCGTTCTCCGACGGCTACCTCCTCCGCACCGTCCCGGCCGCCGCGCCGGCCACGCTCACCCTGTCGTTCCTCGGCGAGGGCGTGCCGTCCATCACGTTCGGCGACCACGACCGCACCCTGTCGCTCCGCCACGCCGAGATCCTGGCCCTCCTCGCCCTCCACCCCCACGGGCTGACGGCCGAGCAACTGTCGTTCCACGTGTACGGCGACGCGGGCAACCCGGTGACGATCCGGGCCGAGATCCACCGGCTGCGGGCGCAGCTCGGCAAGGCCATCTCCGCCAAGCCCTACCGGCTGGCCTGCCCGGTGGAGGCCGACTTCCTCGTCCTGCGCCGCAGCCTCGCCACCAGGGACGCCGCGGCGCTGGCCCGCGCCTACAAGGGGCCGCTCCTGCCGCGCTCCGAGTCGCCCGAGATCCGCCGCGAACGGGACGAGCTCGAGGCCCAGGTCCGCGCCTGCCTCCTCCGTCACGGCTCGCCCGAGCACCTGTGGGCGTACGCGCAGACGTGCAACGGCCGCGACGACTACGAGATCCTCGAACGCCTCGCCGCGCTCCACCCCACCGACGCCCGCGCCGCCGCCGCCCGCACCCGCCTCCTGCCTTGAGAGGACGCGGGCCCGTCAGATGTGATCGACAGAGGGGACGCTGGGCCTTCAGACGTGGTCAATGGAGGGGGCGCGGGGCCGTCAGGTGTGGCCAATTGAGGGGCGCTGGGCCTTCAGGCGTGGTCGATCTCGCCGATCACGCGGGCGCCCAGCTCGCGTTCCAGGAGCGCCATGCCCGAGACCGCGTCCACGTCGGCGTCCGCGTCGTTGAGCGGATCGACCTCGTCCGCGTCCGGCCCCTTGGCGCGTCCAGGGACGACGTCCGGCCAGGCGGCCGCTCCGCCCCGGCCTCCCGACGATCGGGGACCGGCCTGGGCGGCCGCCTTGGCGGCCGAACGGGCGGCGGCCAGACCGGCGCTCGGCGTGGCGCCGACCGGCACCGTACGCGTCGGGTCCGGCGACGGCGGCAGGCTCGGGCCGGGGTCGTCCGGGGCGTCGGGCCA
This sequence comes from Nonomuraea sp. LP-02, assembly GCF_036289125.1. NCBI lineage: Bacteria > Bacillati > Actinomycetota > Actinomycetes > Streptosporangiales > Streptosporangiaceae > Nonomuraea > Nonomuraea sp. LP-02. Next base: position 6,392,353 of record NZ_JAXCLK010000001.1, read on the forward strand.
GGACTCGTCCGTGGTGGGACGCGCGGGAGCGATGACCGCGACGGCCGCCGCCGGAGGCTGCCCGGGGTCCTGAGCCCCCTGGTCGTCCTGGGAGCCGGCGTGCGAGGACGTGCGGCCCTGGTGCCCCGGCCCGCCCTGCGTGGCAGGAGGAGGGCTCTGGACGTTGGGCGCGGGCGGCGGGCTGTACGCAGGCTGCGCGGGCGGACGCCCGCCACCGCGTCCGGACGACGACGGCGGCGGCCCGTTGCCCACGACCGCCTCCACCCGCCAGGTCCCGCCGAGCACGTCGCTCAGCGCACTGGCCACGACGGCGTCCTTGCCACCGCCCGTGAAGTTCTTCATCGCGCCGACCTGGCTGAACCCCAGGGTGACCACGTTGCCTTCGACGCCCGCCACCTGGGCGTTGGTGCTCACGTTGGCCCAGACCACGATGCTGCGCTGCTTGAGCGCCGCCAGCACGGCGGGCCACTGCTGCTGCATGACCGCCACCCCGGCCCCTGCCTGCCCACCTCCCGCGGGCACAGGCTGAACGGGTGCAGCGGACGCGGCCGGAGCCGCCGGAGCGGCCGGTGCGCCGGGACGGGCCGGCTCTGGCCAGTCATCCGCCGCGACGGGGGCGGACGGCTGGTCACCCGCGTGTGTCGAGGCCCCACCGGCCGGGTCCGGGGAGGCGTCGGCCTGCGGCACGCTCGGGGCCGGAGCATCGGAGCCACCACCTGAGGCGGCGAGGCGCGCCGAAGCCGCCCCTGGCCGCGGAATCACGACCCCACCGGCTGGGACGGCGGGCGAAGCGCTGGGGGCGGCGATGGGCGGGGCACTGGGTGCGGTGGTGGCGCGGGCGGCCATGGCGGCGACGGTGCCGCCGCGCTCAAGGCGTTCGAGGCGGGCCAGCAGCGCCGCCTCCCCCTGCGCCGCCCCCGGCAGCAGCACCCGGGCGCACATCAGCTCCAGCAGCAGCCGCGGCGACGTGGCCCCGCGCATCTCGGTCAGCCCGGCGTTGAACACCTCGGCGGCCCGGGTCAGCTCGGCGGGCCCCATGGACGCGGCCTGCTGCACGAGCCGCTCCAGCTCGTCCGCCGGCCGGTCGAGCAGGCCGCTGGTGGCCGCCTCGGGGACGTTCGCCAGGATCACCAGGTCGCGGAAGCGTTCGAGCAGGTCGGCGGCGAAGCGGCGCGGGTCGTGGCCGCCCTCGATGACCCGGTTGACCGCCTGGAACACCTTGCCGCCGTCACGCTCGGCGAACGCGTTGACGACCTCGTCGAGCAGGTCGCCGTCGGTGTAGCCGAGCAGCGAGACGGCCTTGGCGTAGGTGATGCCGTCCTCCTCGGCCCCGGCGAGGAGCTGGTCGAGGATGGACAGCGAGTCACGCGCGGACCCGGCCCCGGCCCGTACGACGAGCGGCAGCGCGGCCGGCTCGAACGGGACGCTCTCGGAGACGAGGATCTCCTCCAGCAGCCCGCGCAGCGTCGCGGGCGGCATGAGCCGGAACGGGTAGTGGTGCGTACGCGACTTGATCGTGCCGATGACCTTCTCAGGCTCGGTCGTCGCGAAGATGAACTTCAGGTGCGGCGGAGGCTCCTCGACGAGCTTGAGCAGCGCGTTGAACCCCTCACGGGTCACCATGTGCGCCTCGTCGATGATGTAGATCTTGAACCGCGCGGAGACGGGGGCGAAGAACGCCCGCTCACGCAGGTCACGCGCGTCGTCCACGCCGCCGTGGGAGGCGGCGTCGATCTCGATGACGTCGAGGTGGCCGGGGCCGGTGGGGGCGAGGGCGACGCAGGACTCGCAGACGCCGCACGGGTCGGGGGTCGGGCCCTGCTCGCAGTTGAGCGAACGCGCCAGGATGCGGGCGCTGGAGGTCTTGCCGCAGCCGCGCGGGCCGCTGAACAGGTAGGCGTGGTTGACGCGGCCGGTGCGAAGTGCCTGCCGCAGCGGGTCGGTGACGTGTTCCTGACCCTTGACCTCCGCGAAGGTCCCGGGCCGGTACTTGCGATAAAGCGCAAGGCTCATGCGACCATCCCGCCTGCGAGGGGGCTCTAACGAAAGAGACCCCCCGCACACCCGCCAGAGCCCGCTTATCCTTGCTGCCTTCCGGCCCTGGGGAGGTTCACAGGATGACGCCGCGCGAGGGGTCCGTAGGACAGTCTAGCCGGACCCGGCAGTGCTCGCTCCACCTCCGGCCCTCGCGCGAGCCTTCGGCAACCCACGCGCAAAAGGTGGTCCAGACACCGCTGGAAGTCCGGTAAGCTCGTCGGCGGAGGATTCGCCTAGTGGCCGAGGGCGCACGCTTGGAAAGCGTGTATAGGGCAACCTATCGGGGGTTCAAATCCCCCATCCTCCGCGCCTGGTTGAGGCAGTAAACGCGAAGGGGCCGACCCTACCCAGTCGGCCCCTTCGTCGTTTCCAGCCTCGGTTGGCTTCTTCGAAGAGCTCGTCCCCCTCCTCACCCGCTTCCCAGAGCAGGCCCTGCTACCGCGCCGTTCTGTCGGCGATTGCTGCGATCATGCCGCTCACGCGCTCAAGGGAAGGATCGACCATGGCAGAGGCACCCGAAGAACTCCCCTGCTTTCCCGGCCACGAGACTTTAGGTGAGATCTACTGCGTGTCCTTCGTCCGTGATCTCTCCCCGGAGGAAGTCCTCCGCCGGTTCGGCGTGGACGAGGAGACCTTGGAAGAAGGGGTGACATTCGGCGAGGTGGACCTTCGCTCGGGGGAGAGCATGAGGGCCGACGCGGCCGGTTACATCGGAGCCGCCCGAGTCGGCGACTGGACCGTGGTCGTCGAACCCGGGGGATGGCTGATGGCCGTCGTCGACACGATCTACGCCCGGGTCTCACAAGGAACCGAGGTCGTGTCGGTCTGCTGCCACGAATACGCCAGCGACACCTTCGCCTACATCGTCGACGGCACGCTGGTCGTCTCGTTCGACCCGATGTACCCAGAAGAGCGATCGGGCAGTGATCCAGACCGCTTCGTCATGAAGATGCACGAGGTCGAGCTGGATCCCGACCACGACCTCGATGGACCGGGGATCGACCACCCGATCGAAAGATCGTTCGCCTTGGCGAGCAGCATCACCGGCCTGTCGCTCTCCACGGACCTGCGGAACCTGTGGTTCCTCGGCGCGGAACCGCTGTAGCACCAGGAGCTTCGTCAAGCTTCTGAGCCGGATTCCTGCTCGAACTCGGCCTTGCGTCGATCGAGGTAGGCAGGCCAGTCGGTGCGCGCCGCGACGACGTCGTCGATGGATAGTTTGATCACTCCGCAAAAGGCGAGGGAGCAGGCGCGTGGCATGGAGGCGTCGATCAGGGAAATCCCCTCGATCCGATCGCCATCGTTGAAGGTGCAGAGTACGGGGTGGAAAGAGCAGTCTTCGTAGATGTCGCCGGGGCTGATACGTCCGGGCCGATCTCTGGTCACGGAGAAAGTGTGCTGGGTCGTTGCGACAACCTTGTCTTCGGCGGGTCACGGCAAGCCCGGATCAAGTAGGCCCCTTGCTGTCTTCCGGCTCCGTTCTTCTTCTCATCCTGCTCTCTCAGCGCGCATTGACATGCAGCCGGAAGGCTGCCTAAAGTGAAAAGGCAGCCGAACGGCTGCGTTATCTGGAGTGGCGTGATGGACGAGGTATTCAAGGCGCTGGCCGACGCCAGTCGCCGGCGGCTGCTCGACAGTCTCAACGCCCGTAACGGGCAGACCCTGCGTGAGCTGTGCGCCGGGCTGGACATGGCGCGGCAGTCGGTGAGCAAGCACCTGGCGGTGCTGGAGGCGGCCAACCTGGTGACCACCGTGTGGCGGGGCCGGGAGAAGCTGCACTATCTCAACGCCGCGCCCATCAGCGAGATCGCCGAACGCTGGATCAGCCGTTACGACCAGGCCCGGGTCGACGCCCTGGCTGATCTGAAGAGAGTTCTGGAGGAGACCCCGATGGACAAGCCCGAGTTCGTGTACACGACCTACATCGGCACCACGCCCGAACGACTGTGGCAGGCGCTGACCGACCCCGCCTTCACCCAGCGCTACTGGGAGACGACGTTCAAGACCGACTGGGCGCCCGGGTCCGAGATGACCTGGGACAACCACGGGGTGGTGATCAGCGATCCCGAGCAGGTCGTCCTGGAGTCCGAGCCCTACCGGCGGCTGTCGTACACCTGGCACACCTTCACGCCGGAGCTCGCGCGGCGGTTCGGGTGGGACGAGGAGTTCCTCGGCACGCTGGCCGGTGAGCGACGGTCAAAGGTCACGTTCGAGATCGAGCCGGTCGGCGAGAAGGTCAAGCTGACCGTCGTCCACGACGGCTTCGACCCCGGCAGCACCGCGGCGCAGATGGTCAGCGTGGGGTGGCCCGAGGTGATCTCCGGCCTCAAGACCCTCCTCGAGACCGGCGCCCCTCTGCCCAGCTGATCACCTCGTTCAGGTCAGGTCCAGGACCGTCAGGCCGAGCTTCGCGCGTCCCGCGACGGTCCTCATCGCCTCGGCCGCCTGGTCGAGGCGGTAGCGGCCGGTGATGGGCGGCTTGAGCCGGCCGTCGGTGAGCAGGGACTCCAGGGCCCGGCGGTTGGCCTCCGCCTCGTCGGGGTGGTGGCGCTCGAAGTCGCCGATCTCGTAACCCGTCACGATCGAGCCCTTCAGCAGGACGAGGTTGAGCGGGACGCGCGCGATCTCGCCCGTGGCGAACCCGACGACGACGAACCGGCCGCCGTAGCCGGTCGCGCGCAACGCCGGCTCGGAGAACGGGCCCCCGACCATGTCCAGCACGACCCCGGCCCCCTTGGGGCACAGCTCCTTCAGCGCGAGCTTGAGATCGCCGCCGCTGTAGTCGACCAGCTCGTCGGCGCCCAGGCCCCGGCAGAACTCCAGCTTCGCGGCGCCGGCCGCGCAGGCGATCACCCGGGCGCCCAGGGTCCTGCCGATCCCGATGGCCGCGGACCCTACCGCGCCGGAGGCGCCGAGGATCACCAGGTCCTCGCCCGGCTCGATCCGCGCGGTGGACACCAGCGCGTCGTACGCCGTGCGGTACGTGCTCCCCGTCAGGCACGCCAGGTCCGGGGACAGCCCGCCCGGCGTGGGCCGCAACTGGGCCTCGGACACGCAGACGCGTTCGGCGAACGCCCCGATGAACGCCATCCCGTGGACGCGGTCGCCCACCGCGAACCGGGAGCAGCCCGGCCCCACGGCCGCCACGACGCCGGCCACGTTGTTGCCGGGCACGTACGGCACCGGCACCGGAATCTGGTAGACGCCCGTCGCGATGAGCGTGTCGACGAAGTCCACCGACGCCGCCTCCACCTCCACGAGCACCTGGCCAGGACCCGGTGACGGGTCGGGCACCTCCTGCACGGCCAGGCTCGTCAGGTCACTGGTGTCGGTGCACAGGAGAGCGCGCATGGCCGGCTCCCGCCTCTCTGTCGATGTCGCCGCGTGGATGGCAAGCTAACGCACCGACGCGCGGCCGCGCCCGGCCCCCATGGCTCTCTATGCTGCTTGTTGCACATCATTCGCAATAACAGAGGGAGAGTCCCATGCGGTCGCTGTTCCTGCACGCGCCGACCCGGCGCCGGCCCCGCGTGATGCTGGAGCGCATGCTGGCCCTGGTGGACGACGACACCCCGGCCGACGGCCCGGAAGGCCCCGTCGCGGTGCTGGAACGGCGGCTGGCCGGACTGCTCGGCAAGGAGAGCGCGCTGTTCTTCCCCAGCGGCACGATGGCCCAGCAGACCGCGTTGCGCGTGCACGCCGACCGGCGCGGCCGTCGTACGTTCGCCGCCCACCCCCAGACGCACCTGGACGTGTGGGAGGAGCAGGGCTACAACGCCGTCCACGGCCTGACGTTGCGCCGGGCCGGCGACCCGTACGAGCTGATGACCGCGAAGGACCTGGCGGCAGCGGTCGGCGAGCCGCCGGCGGCGGTCGTGTGGGAGCTGCCGCAGCGCGACCTCGGCGGGTTGCTGCCCGAGTGGGACGACCTGTGCGAGCAGACCGCGCTCGTCCGTGCCGCCGGCGCCGCCACACACCTGGACGGCGCCCGTCTCTGGGAGGCCCAGAGCTATTACCGGCGGCCGTTCGACGAGATCGCCGCCCTGTTCGACACCGTCTACGTCTCCCTCTACAAGAGCCTGCAAGGCGTACGCGGCGCAGTGCTCGCCTCCGACGCGGCCACTGTGGACGTGGCGGCGGTGTGGCGGCAGCGGCTCGGCGGCGGCATCGGCGACGCGTGGCCGCTCGCGCTCGCGGCGCTGGTCCACCTCGACACCCTGGCCGACCGGATGCCCGCGTACCGCGAGCACGCCATCGCCGTCGCGGCCGCCATCAACGCCGACGGCGCCGCCCGCGCCCACCCCGACCCGCCGCAGACCCCGCTGTTCCACGTCCACCTGCCCGCCGACCGGCGCGCCGTCGAGCAGGCCGGCCAGGAGATCCTCGCCGAGCACGGCATCCAGCTCTGGGGCCGGGTACGCTCGGCGTCCGAGCCGGGCCGATGCGCGTTCGAGGTCACCGTCGGCGAGAACGCCATGGAGTTCACCCCGGACGAGGTGGTCGCCCTCATCCACGACCTGCTGGCCCGCGCCGCCAAGCGGCGCCCGTGAAGGCGCTGTCCGTGCTCGCCGTCACCGCGGTGGTCCACAGGGACGCCGAGGTCTGTCTGGGACCTGCCCGGCGGCATGTGGAGACCGGGGAGTTCGCGGACGAGGCGGTCGCCCGTGAGCTCCGCGAGGAGACCGGGCTGAGGGCGGGCCCGCCGTTCCGCCTCCTGAGCGTCGTGCAGCTCCGCAACCCCGACGAAACACCATGGGGAGATCCGCTGCGAGGATCCGGACGGCGACGTGCTGGAGGCGGAATGGGTCGGGGCCGTCCCCGAGGCGGTGGTCCGCCTGTCCGCGAACGGGGCCGCCCACGTGCGCGAGCCCGCCGTCGACTGCCTCACCCGCCCCGCGGAGCCGAGGTGACCTTCCGGAGGTGGCCGGGCGGGCGGAAATGAGGTGCGCCGGCAGGGGCCGCGGTGTCACGATCCTCACGTGGAGGATGCGGCCGCGTACCGGACAGCTCGCGTCACAGGCTCCGCCGAGCTGGTGGATGTCACCGCGAGGCTCCTCGATCAGTTGCCGTCGTGGTTCGGGATGCCGGAGGCGAACGCCGGGTACGTCGAGGCGGCGAAACGCCTCCCCGGCCTCGTCGCCTACGCGGGCGCGGAGGCCGTCGGCGTGCTGCTGCACGAGCGGCACTTCCCCGAGGCGGCCGAGATCCACCTGCTGGCGGTCTCCCCCTCCTGGCATCGGCGGGGCATCGGCCGGGCGCTGGTCGACGCGGTCATCGCGGAGATCAGGCCGGGCGGCTGCCGGATGCTCCAGGTCAAGACCCTCGGCGCGCGGCATCCGGACCCCGGTTATGCGAAGACCAGGGCCTTCTACCGGGCCGTCGGCTTCCTCCCGCTGGAGGAGACCGACGACCTGTGGCCGGGCAACCCGTGCCTGATCATGGTGAAGTGGTGCCACTGACGCCCGGGGCGGCGTCGAGCGCGGCGGTGATCTTGCGGGCCATCTCGGCCGTCGCGGGGCTGGGCTCCCCCCGCTGAGCACGGGCGGCCGTCTCGACCGCGACGAGGACGGTCCCGCGGAAGTTGTCGGCCTCCGTCGGGTCCTGCCGCCTGAGCAGGCTCATGGCCGCCGTCAGCGCGGGCAGCACGTGGTCGGCGAGCGCGGCCACGGACCTGCCCTTCAAGTCGACGTCCCGGGACTTCTCGGCGAGCACGTGCCCGACCAGGCCGGTCGCCGAGTGGAGGGCGATGGAGCCGCCGGTGGCGGCCTTGTGGGGCCGGCCGGCGGCGTCGGCCGCGGCCATCAGCGTGACGGCGCCGTACGCGGCCGTGCGCAGGGTGAGCTTGTCCTGGTCGGTGAGGGTCACGGACATGGTGATGTTCTCCTTCTTGCGAGCGCGAGCGCGAGCGCGGGGTCAGTCTTCGATCGCCTGGTAGAGCGTGGTCCAGAAGTCGTGGATCAGCCGTGCCGAGTTCGGGACGGACATGCCGACCTGGGTGAGCAGGATGCCGGTGAGCCCGTTGGCCGGGTCGGCGTAGGTGGAGGTGCCGCTTCCGCCGTCCCAGCCGAACTGGCCGACGGGCGCGTAGTCGCCGCGGTAGGTGCGCACCGCCATCCCCATGCCCCAGCCGCCGTGCTGCCCCTGCCCGAAGGACACGTGGACGTTCTCGGTGGCCAGGGCGTTGCGGGCGGCGTTCTGCTCGGGCGTGAGGCGGTTGGTGGTCATCAGCTCGACGGCGGGCCTGGACAGGATGCGCCTGCCGTCGTGGGTGCCGCCGTTCAGCAGCATCCGGAAGTAGGCGTGATAGTCGTCGGCGGTGGAGACCAGGCCGCCGCCGCTGCCCTGGAACGCCGGAGGCCGGCTCCACCGTCCGCCTTCGGCCTCGTCCCACACCTGGAACTCCCCCGTGACCGGGTCGGGGGCGTACAGGACCGGCAGCCGGTCGATCTGGTCGGCGGGCACGTGGAAGCCGGTGTCCTTCATCCCCAGCGGCTCGAAGACCCGCTCGCGCAGGAACGCCTCGAACGATCCGCCCGTGACCCGCGCGACGAGCACGCTGAGCACGTCGTGGCTGATCTGGTACTGCCAGCGCTCACCCGGCTGGTACGCCAGCGGAAGCTCGCCCAGGCGGCGCATCCACTCGTCCGGCCCGGGCATCGGCTCCGGCAGGTCGGGCGTGAGCCCCCGTTCGAAGATCGCGCCCAGGATCGGCGCGCCCAGCAACGTCATGTCCATGCCGAGCCCGAACGTGGACGTCAGCAGATCCCGTACGGTGATCGGCCGCCGCGCCGGCACGGTGTCGTCCAGCGGCCCGTCCGGCCTCCGCAGCACCCGCCGGTCGGCCAGCTCGGGCAGCCACTCCTGCACCAGGTCGTCCAGCCGCAGCCGGCACTCGTCCACCAGGATCATCGCCGCCGCCATCGCCACCGGCTTGCTCGTGGACGCCATCCGGAAGATCGTGTCCCTGCGCATGGGCGCGCCGCCCTCGTGGCGCATCGTCCCGATCGCCTCGACGTGCGTCTCCTCGCCCCGGCCGACCAGGGCCACCAGGCCGGGGATCTTCCCGGACTCGACATGCCGCTCCAGCACGCCGCGCAGCCTGCGCAGTCCCGCCGCGGAGAAGCCGCCATTTCCGTGTTCCATCGTGGTCTCCTCGTATGCGTCGTTCGCGTGAGACCAACCATCGGCGAGCGCGCTGACACGGGGCCGTCGCCGGACTGACACGGCCGCTGACGCCGCTTCCCAGGCGTTATGCCGTCTTCGTCGCCTCGCCATCGTGGCGACGACCGGGCGACCTACGATCGAGACGTCCGGCCCACCCCCCTCCCGGAGGATGAACGCGTATGGCCGAGTCGTACCGGGTCGAGGCGATCCCGCAGCCGGTGTCCCTCGCGCGGATCTGCATGTGGGTGCAGGCGGGGCTGGGCACGGTCGGGCTGCTCCTGCTGCTCACGCTGGTGGGCGGGATGGAGGCGAACGCGGCCGGGGCGGCGCTGCTGCTGTTCGCCGTTCCGGTCGGCGCGATCCTGCTGATCGGGTTCGCCGCCTCCCGGATGACCTCGCGGCGCCGCTGGGTGCGCGTGGCCGGGCTGGTCGTCGAGTCGCTGCTGGTGCTCAACGGGCTCTGGTCGCTGCTCGGCGAGGTCAGCGTCGGCACGCTGCTGAACATGGCGCTGGCCGCGGCGGTGGTGTGGCTGCTGTTCACCCGCCAGTCGGCGGCCTGGTTCGACCGCTAGCCGCGGGCCTCCTCGCCCGCTTGCATCTAACGTCTTCTTCTGGGAAGTGTGTCTCCGTCGGGCACCCCCGGAAGGACTGTTGGCGATGGACTTCAAGGACCAGGTTGACCTCGACGCCTCCCAGGTGGAGGACGCGGGCAGGGGCGGAGGCGGCTTCTCCGCGGGCGGCTTCCCCGGCGGGATGGTCATCGGCGGCGGCGGCATCGTCAGCCTCATCGTGCTGGTGCTGGTGTTCGTGCTCAACAACGTCGGCGGAGGCGGCGGCGAGAGCCAGCCCTCCCAGGGCCGACCCGCGGCCGACCTGTCCGAGCAGTGCAAGACGGGCAAGGACGCCGACCAGAACGAACGCTGCCGGGTCGTCGGCGTCGTCAACAGCATCCAGAGCTACTGGAAGGGCGAGCTGGGCGGCGACTACAGCCAGGCCAGGACCGTGCTGTTCACCCAGAGCGTCAACACCGGCTGCGGCGCCGCGGACTCGGCCGTCGGCCCCTTCTACTGCCCGAACGACCGGCGCGTCTACCTCGACCTCAGCTTCTTCGACCAGCTCCACAGCCAGTTCGGCGCCAAGGGCGGGCCGTTCGCGCAGGCGTACGTGATCGCCCACGAGTACGGCCACCACGTCCAGAACCTGAGCGGCCAGCTCTCCAACGGCAACAGCTCGGTCCCCGTCGAGCTGCAGGCCGACTGCTACGCCGGCGTCTGGGCGCGCAACGCGGTCGAGACCGGCTTCTACGAGAAGCCGTTCACGGACGCCGACATCGCCGAGGCGATCGACGCCGCGGCCGCCGTGGGCGACGACAGAATTCAGCAGCGTTCGCAGGGCAGGGTCGATCCTGAATCGTTCACGCACGGCTCCTCGGAGCAGCGCGTCGCGGCCTTCCAGCGCGGTTACCAGAACGGCGGGCCCGCCGACTGCGCGCAGTCCAAGCTGGGCTGATCCCGCCACTCAGCGCGAGGAATCCGATTTCGTCCTAAAATCAGCAGGGTGATCTTCAAGCAAGTCGGCGACGGACGCCCTTATCCCGACCACGGTCTGACGAACCGCGAGTGGGCGCAGATCCCTCCACGGCAGGTCAGGCTCGACTCGTTGATCACCACGAAGGCCATGCTGGACCTGCACTCACTGCTCGCCGCCGACTCCACTTTCTACGGGGACCTTTTCCCGCACGTGGTCCAGTGGCAGGGCGAGCTCTATCTGGAGGACGGTCTGCACCGCGCCCTGCGCGCGGCCCTGCATCAGCGCTCCATCCTGCACGCGCGGGTTCTCGAACTGCCCGGCTGAGCGGGCAATGGCCGCGAAAAAGGGAGTCGCGAAACGCGGCTCTCTTTTGTTATGCCAACCATGAGGGAGTATCGGACGTCGAAGCAGAGCCTTTCAACATCATTTGAGGGAGCGCCGTGTCCTATCCGCCGCCACCGCCGCCCTACGGATATGGGTACGGGTACGGCCACGGATACGGGCATCCGCCGGAGCCCTTACCGCCCGACCGCGGCAATTTCGCGCTGATCCTGCTGCTCGCCATCGGGCTGCCGCTGCTGCTGCTGAGCGGCGCCGGGTCGGTCTACTTCGTGCTCACCGCCGGCGAGGCGAGCGTAGCCGCCCGGCACGCGACGGAGGCGGAGACCGGCGACGACGCGCCGGACGTCCTGTTCGACCAGGACCCGAGCCAGACGCCGTCGCCGTCGCCGTCGGCCGAGCCCGTGCCTGGCGACCAGCAGTCCGCCGCCGCCGCGCTCGGTCAACCGCTCACCCTCACCGGCACCGACCCGGGGGTGAGCGTCGCCGTCACCGTCGAGCAGCTCGTCTCCCCCGCCACCCCGGCGGACGAGCTGTTCAAGCCGGCCACGGGCAACCGCTTCGTGGCCGTCCAGCTCGCGCTGGCCAACCAGGGCCAGTCCGCCTACAGCGACACCCTCGGCGTCGGCGCGCTGCTCGTGGACGGCGCGGGCCAGGAGTACCGGGCGAACCCGACCGCGCGGGTACGGGAGGCGCAGCCGTTCGACGGCGCCGGGTCGGTCACGATCGGCGCGGGCGAGAGCAGGAGGGGCGCGCTCGTGTTCGAGATCCCGGAGACGGCCACGCCGGCGACGTTCAGGTTCGCGCTGGACGGCGGCCTCGCCACCCAGAAGGGCGAGTGGCGGCTCGGCTAGCGGGGCCGGGGAACGCCGAAGGGCCCCCGGTCATCCGGAGGCCCTTCGTCGAGGAGCGGTGGTGGTGGGATTTGAACCCACGGATGAGTTGCCCCATCACACGCTTTCGAGGCGTGCGCCCTCGGCCACTAGGCGACACCACCGCGAACGAGCTTACCGGATTCTGCGAGTGGCAAAGAACCGCTTTAGTACGCCGGAGCACTCCTCCGCCAGAACCCCCATGACGACCTCGGGGCGGTGGTTGAGCCTGCGGTCGCGTACGACGTCCCAGAGCGAGCCCACGGCCCCGCCCTTCTCGTCCACGGCCCCGTACACCACGCGCTCGACCCGGGCCAGCACGGCGGCTCCCGCGCACATCGTGCACGGCTCCAGGGTCACCACGAGCGTGCACCCGGTGAGCCGCCACTCCCCGCGCGCCGCGGCGGCCCGGCGCAGCGCGAGGACCTCGGCGTGCGCGGTGGGATCGGCGGTCGACTCGCGGTCGTTGCCGGCCGCGGCCAGCGGCTCGCCGCGCTCGTCGAGGACGACCGCCCCCACGGGGATCTCGTCCCTGGCGGCGGCCGCGGCCGCCTCGGCCAGGGCCAGGCGCATGGCCTCCTCGTACGTCACCCGGCAGGACCTCGGGACGGCGCGGCTCAGCGCAGCCGGTCGAGCTCGTCGGCGAACGACAGCCGCTCGGCGATCACCGACAGGATGTCGGCCGGCAGCAGGCCCTCCTCCATGCTGAGCTCCAGCAGCTCCTCCGAGCTCACGCCGAGGTCGCTCAGCAGCTCGAAGTCGCCCGCCGGGCGCACGCCGAGGCTGTTGCCCTCCTTGTCGGGCACCACGCCGGCGAACTCGGCGAACAGCTCGCCCAGGCGGTCGGAGACGATGGCGTGCACGTCGGACAGGAAGACACGGGGCTCGTCGTCGCCGCGGTAGCGCACGAGGGCGAACCATTCGTCCTCGACCTCGACGCACAGGAGGGCGAGCTCGTCGCCGGTCAGCCCCAGGGTCTCCGTCACGGCGTCGCCGAAGTCGTCGACGATCTCAGCTTCGCTCAGATCGACCTCGGCACCGCTCCAGCCGTCGGGGGTTCGCACAAAGGCCGCAGAGAAGGTGTTGGCCGCCATGTCCGCGCTCCAGGGGGGGTCAGCCGAAGACCGATTCGATGGCACGCTCGAACGGCTCGGAGAAGCCGAGCCGCGCGGCGATGCTGGACAGCACGTCTTCGGGCAACAGGTCGATGTCGCCGGAGAGGATGCCCAGCTCCATCTCGTCCAACCCGAGATCGGCGAAGATCGACAGATCTCCGGCGGGGAGCACGGTCTCCTCGTCCTGGAGGATCTCGTCGAGCTCCTCCTCGTCGGGGACGGGCACGTCCAGGTATTCGAGCACCTGACGGGCCAGCGGGAAGTCCCAGGAGGCGGCGATGTCGGACAGGAAGACGTCCACCCGATCGCCGAGGCCCCGCAGCGCCACGAAGAACTCGTCGCCCACGGCGACCAGCGCGATCGTGCCGCTCTCGCTCGGCTGCTGCTTGAGCACCTGGATCAGGCCGTGCAGGTCGGAGGTGAGAGCGACGGGCAGCAGCTCGGCGTGCCACCGTTCGTCCTCGCGATAGACCACGATGGCGAAGTCGAGCGCATCTTCGTCCGTCATCGCCATCCCCACCCGATTTCTGACACGACAGATATCACCAGCACCCAATCGTTCCAGAACCGGGCACCCGCCGTGTGCCTCTCCGACCAAATTGTGATCAAAACCAAAACCGCGAGGTGCCGCGATGTCTCCCAGGGGATACCGTTGTGCTCCATGGAAACCCTCGTCGTCGACCATCCGCTCGTGGCCCACAAGCTCACCGCGCTGCGTGATGCCGGCACCGACTCGCCGACTTTCCGCAGGCTCGCCGACGAGCTGGTGACCCTGCTGGCCTACGAGGCCACGCGCGACGTGCGGATCACCGACGTCACCGTCCAGACCCCGGTCGCCACCGCGCACGGCGTACGGCTGGCCAAGCCCTACCCCCTGGTCGTGCCGATCCTGCGGGCCGGGCTCGGCATGCTCGACGGCATGACCCGGCTGCTGCCCACGGCCGAGGTCGGTTTCCTGGGGATGATCCGCAACGAGTCCACCCTCCAGGCGGAGACGTACGCCACGCGCCTGCCCGACGACCTGTCCGGCCGGCAGTGCTTCGTGGTCGACCCGATGCTCGCCACCGGCGGCACGCTGGCGGCGGCCGTGCAGTTCCTCTTCGACCGGGGCGCCGTAGACGTCACCGCCATCTGCCTGCTGGCCGCCCCCGAGGGCCTCGCCTACATGGACAAGGTGTTCGCCAACTCCGGCAAGCCCATCCGCCTCGTGACCGCGGCCCTCGACGAGCGGCTCAACGAGAACGGCTACATCGTCCCCGGCCTCGGCGACGCGGGCGACCGCCTCTACGGCGTCGTCTGATCCCGCCCGCCACTTCTTTGGACCGGTCCCGCGCCTCACGCGCGGCGCCGGTTTTCGTCACGCTCGGTCGCCACTTCGTTACATACTGTGGTTAGGTGGGTACGAACAGACGCGAAGGCAACTTCCGCATGCGCGTGGGGGAGCATGATGAGCGACATGCCGGCCGGCGAGGTGTCCTCGTGAACGAGCACACCGAGGCCGATCCGATGCCGTACGCCGAGGTCGAGGCGGTGCTGCGCGACGAGTTCGCGGGCGTCCACTCATCGACCACGGTCACGCGCTGTGTCGAGGCGGCGCACTACGGTGCGCTGGAGGTCACCGGCTACGCCCATCCCAGCCTCGTCGAGCGCATCGCGCGCAAGCACCTTCACGTGCTGGCTCTGGTGGCCAGCGAGCGCGGTTGAAACCAAGATCAAAACTAACCCGCCAACTCACCTTTACCCGGGCACCCGGGTGGGTAATGTATACGGCGGGAGTGGGTAAGTGGCTCGGAGGCGACGACGGTGCAGGTCAAAAAAGTCCTCACATACAGCGGCATCGGTTTTGTCGCTTACTACCTGTTGGCCCGACCAGCTGATGCCGCTGACGCGGTGAAGGGGGCGTTCGACACGGTGTTCAACGCAGCCGACTCACTGGCACAGTTTGTGAACAACCTCTCATGAGACTGGTGACCCACGGGGACTCCGCCCCGGCGTCGGTCAACCGTTACCTCCTCCCACAGGAACAGCAGGTCCTCATGGTGCGGCGCCACCCCGCCATCCTGCTCCGCCCGGTCGCCGAGGTCTTCGGCGGCCTGGTCGTCGCCGCCTTGCTCAGCAAGTTCTTCGGCGGCACCTCGGCGGGTGGCACGGCGCTCGTCGTCGTGTGGTGGCTGTGGCTCCTGCTGCTGATCCGTTTCGTGTGGAAGGTCGCGGAGTGGTCGGTCGACTACTTCGTGGTGACCTCCAAGCGAATGTTGCTCACCACGGGGCTCATCACCCGTAAGGTCGCGATGATGCCCCTGGGCAAGGTCACGGACATGAGCTTCCAGCGCTCGCTGCTCGGGCGCATGCTCGGTTACGGCGAGTTCATCCTGGAGTCCGCAGGTCAGGACCAGGCTCTGTCAACGGTCGAGTACATTCCGTATCCGGAGACCCTCTACCTTGAGGTCTGCCAGATGCTTTTCCCCAGCAAGGACGACAGCGACGATTAATCTCCGCGCGGCAAATTCTTCACGCGGGGATACCAGATTCGGCTACTTCATGCAATCATTGCGTGTTGTTGACCCTTCCCCGCCCTGAGAGATGAGATGCCGAGTCAGGGAACCATCGGTGACCGCGTCCGTGGATTGCGGCTGAACAGGCGGATGTCGCAGGCCCAGCTGGCCGGACCCGACCTGTCTGACAGTTATGTCTCGCTCATCGAGTCGGGCAAGCGCACGCCGACTCCTGTAGTCGCCCGGCTGCTGGCCGAGCGGCTCGGATGCACCACCGAGTTCCTCCTTCACGGGATCGAGCCTCGGCAGCGCATCGACACCGAGCTCGGGTTGCGGCACGCCGAGCTTGAGCTCCAGCACGGCGATCCCGCCGTCGCCGCCGACCGCTTCACCGAGATCGTGAAGGCGGCCGACGAGGAGAACGCCATGTTGACGGCGCAGGCCCGGTTCGGGCGGGCGCGGGCGCTGGAGGCGCAGGGCCGGCTGGGCCAGGCGGTCGAGGCGTTCGAGCGGCTGCGCAGGGAGGCCGCTGCCCACCCCGAACGACTGGCGGACCTGCCGCTGACCATCGCGCTGAGCCGCTGCTACCAGCGGGCCGGCGACCGGCTGCGCGCCCGCGACCTGGCCGCGCACGCGCTGGAGCAGGCAGAGCGGCTCAACGTGACCGAGGGTGAGATCGCGGTCGATCTGGCGGCGGCGCTGGTCGAGGCGCGCGGCGAGAACGAGAGCGACTCCCCCGAGCTGGCCTACGTCAAGAAGGTCCTGGACATGACCGGTTTTTCCCCGGTTGTGGACCGTTCCGGCGAGATCCGGTCGCTGTGGGAGGCGAGCACGGCCGCCTCGGCGGGCGAGGACTCCGCCCTCGCGGTACGCCTGGCCGACGACGCGATCATGGCCGGTCGCGAGACGCGGCTGGCGCTGCAGCTCGCCCGGGCCGCCATGCACTGGGCCAGGATGATCACGGCCCCGCTGGAGGAGTCCGAGCGGCTGGTGTCGAGCGCGTCCGCGGTCTTCGCCGCCTTCCCGTCGGCCACCGCCTCATACGCCGAGAGCCTGGTCGTGCACGCCCGGGTGCGGCTGCGTTCGGGTGACCCGGCGCACGCGGCTGAGCTGGCCGGTCAGGCGCTGGGCCTGGCGGGCGAGGAGCACGGCACGGCGGCCGCCGAGGCCCGCCTGGTGCTCGCCACCGTGGCGCTGGAGCTGGGCGGCAACGCCGAGGCCGAGCTCGCCACCGCGCACCGGCTGCTGAGCGCGCTCGACCGGCCGGCGTTCGGCACCGACCGGCAGGCCGCGCGGTGCTGGCGGGAGCTGGGCGACCTGCACGGCCGGGTGGGGTCCGTCGCACAGCAGACCGCCGCGTATCGTAAGGCGCTCGAAGCCGCCGGAGTGCGTTCGGCGATGGCGGAGGTGGCAGCCGACACGGTCGTATCCCGCTGAATTCCTCCGGGAGCTCCAGATTTGGCGTTCTGAGTCTGGAATAATTAGGGTCTACCAGTCATTGACTCATGGGATGACTGGTTTTCCCGGAGGAGGCGGACTGTGAGTCTGCGTACGGCGCAGCGGGCTTCGCTCGTCGACCAGGTGATCGATCAGCTCAAGGAGCAGATCACCTCAGGGTCGTGGCCGATGAACGGCAAGATCCCGACCGAGACCGTGCTCGCCGAGCAGCTCGGGGTCGGGCGCAACACCGTTCGGGAGGCCGTGCGCGCGCTCACGCACGCCGGGCTGCTGGAGTGCCGTCAGGGCGACGGCACCTACGTCCGGGCCACCAGCGAGCTGTCCGGCGCCATGCTGCGCCGGCTCAGGCAGGCCGAGCAACTGGAGATCCTGGAGGTGCGGCGCGCGCTGGAGGTCGAGTCCGCGCGGCTCGCCGCCACCCGCCGCACCGACGACGACATCGCCCGCATCGAGGCCGCCCTGGCCGAGCGGGAGCGCGCGTGGGACCTCGACGACCCCGAGTACTTCGTCGAGGCCGACCTCGCCTTCCACATGGCGGTCGCGCACGCCACCCACAACCTCGTCCTCATCGACCTGTACGAGGACTTCTCCGCGGCGCTGCGGGCCAGCATCACGGCGGCCGGCACGTCGCTGAACAAGAGCTACATCCCGCACGACGCGATCGCCCGCGCCATCGCCGCCGGCGACGCGACGGCGGCCGAGCGGGCCGGTCACGCCTGCATGGAGCACATCCTCATCGCCCTCACCGAGTCCGCCGACTCCTGACGGCCCCGGAGGCGTGTGCGGTGCGCAGGAGCCGGCGTCAACGCGAGCAGCCCGACCTCGGCATCCTGTCCAGCCGGACGCTGTTCGCCCTGCAGCGTGAGCTGTTCGCCAAGCTGGGCGAGCAGGGGCATCCGCGGCTCCGGCCGCGCCACGGGGCGGTGCTCGCCTACCTCGACGAGGAGGGCAGCCGGGCCACCGAGCTGGCCGCACAGTCGGGACAGCACAAGCAGGTGATCGGCACCCTGGTGGACGAGCTGGTCGAGCTCGGCTACGTGGAGCGGCGGCCCGACCCGGCCGACCGCCGCGCCAAGCTGATCGTGCCCACCGAGAAGGGGTGCGACTTCCTCGCCAGGTCGGACGCCGTGCTCGCCGAGATGGAGGCGGGGCACGCGCGGGCCGTGGGCGAGCAGGCGTACGCGGAGTTCAAGCGGGTCTTCAAGCTCGTCGCCGAGCGCCAGACGTCCCAGCCGGCCTCGCGAGCCGCCCGGCTCAGCCCCGCCCGGCCAGACCTGTAAGCCCCGCAGGGCTCAGCTCTGCCGCAGGGACATGACGAGGTAGCGGAAGGCCGGCTGCGCGTCGCCGGGGACGTCCTGGATGAGCGCGGGCCGGGTGGGCGACTCCAGGTTGATGCGGGCCAGCTCGCCCTCGATGCCCACCAGCCCGTCGAGCAGGAACTGCGACTGGAAGGCGATCTGGATGTCGTCGCCGCGCAGCTCGCACGGCACCACCTCGGTGCCGCGGCCGACGTCGCCGCCGCCCGCCTGGATGAGCACCTGCCCCTGCGTGAACGACAGCCGGATCGCGGTGTTGCGCTCGGCCACCAGCGCCACGCGCTTGATCGCGTTGACGAACGGGCCCACCGGCACGTCGGCCCGGATCGACCAGTCGCTGGTCAGCCGGGAACGGTAGTCGATGAACTGCTCGTCGAGCAGCCGCACGGTCGTGCTGCGTCCGACGCTCTCGAACCCGGCCACCCCGTCGCCCATGGCCACCGCGACCTCGCCGCCGCGCAGCGACTTGGCCACCTCGACCAGCACCCGGGCCGGCACCATCGCCGAGACGGACACGTCGGGCGTGGCCGGGCGCCAGGTGAAGTCGCGGGCGGCGATGCGGTAGCGGTCGGTGGCCGCCATCGCGACCGACTCACCGTCGATGTCGACCCTGATGCCGGTGAGCATCGGCAGGGTGTCGTCGCGGCTCGCCGCGGGCGCGACCTGGCCGACGGCCGAGGCGAACACGCCGCCGCCCACCGCGCCGACGACCGGCGGCATCGCAGGCAGGGTCGGGAAGTCCTCGACCGGCATGGTGACCAGCCCGAACTCGGCGCTGCCACAGGTGAGCACCGCCTCGGGCCCCTCGGTGACGATCTCGACGTCGTCGGCGGGCAGGCTGCGGCTGATCTCGGCGAGCAGCCGGCCCGGGATGAGCACGTTGCCCCCCTCGGCCACGTCGGCGTCGATCGCGGCCCGCGCGGAGACGTCGTAGTCGAACGCCGACAGCGTCAGCTCCTCGCCGGCCTCCAGCAGCAGCCCGGACAGGACGGGCACCACAGGGCGGCTGGGCAGGACTCGGGCAGCCCACGCCACCGCTTCTGCCAGAACATCGCGGTTAACCCGGATTTTCACCTGTAACACCCCTTCGTCGCCGTGCCTCTACGAAAATAGCCGAGGCCACCGACAACCCCGCGCCCGCCGACGGCACCGGCGATGCGGGAGAGTCAGGTGCGGCTCTGGAGGTAGGCGAGGACGGCCAGCACCCGGCGGTTGTCGTCGTCCGAGGGGGCGAGGCCGAGCTTGGCGAAGATGTTGGCGGTGTGCTTGGCGACGGCGCTCTCGCTCAGGTAGAGCCGCTGGGAGATCGCCGCGTTGGAGCGGCCCTCCGCCATGGCCTCCAGCACCTCCCGCTCGCGCGGCGTGAGCGCGGCCAGCGGCTCGTGCCTGGCGTTGCTGGCCAGCAGCTTGGCGATGACCTCCGGGTCCATCGCGGTGCCGCCCTCGGCGACCCGGCGTACGGCGTCGACGAACTGATCGGCGTTGAAGACGCGGTCCTTCAGCAGGTAGCCGATGCCGCCGGAGCCGTCGGCCAGCAGCTCGCGCGCGTACAGTTGCTCGACGTGCTGCGACAGCACCAGGATCGGCAGGCCGGGCACCGACTTCCTGGCCGCCAGCGCGGCCTGCAGGCCCTCGTCGGTGAACGTGGGCGGCAGGCGCACGTCCACGATCGAGACGTCCGGCCGCAGCTCCAGCAGCCCCTTGAGCAGCTCGGGGCCGCTGTCCACCGCTCCCACGACGGTGAAGCCGTGCGCCTGGAGCAGGTGCACCAGGCCGTCCCTGAGCAGGTAGAGGTCTTCGGCGATGAGCACGTTCATGAGCACCAGGGTTTGGTCGGGGTGGCTTCGATCATCCAGCGCTCCCGGTTGTGCACGGCGGGGATGCGGATCGCCATGATGTGCATGGTGAGCCCGAGCGCGATCATCGCGACGATGGTCGGCCACTGCCAGGGCTCCGGGAGGTGGAGGGCGAGGAACCAGGTCTTCTCGTCGAAGTGGATGAGCTTGAAGATGGCCGCCACGAAGCCCTGCGGGAAGGTCGGGCACCAGGCGGTCGCCCACAGCAACCCGACGATGATCATCTTACGGCGGGGCAGCTTGGGCAGGTCCGTCGCCCAGTGCTGGGGCAGCACCTTGGGCAGGTGCATCGTGACCGTGGTGGGGCCGCCCGGCGGGCTGTTCAGCGCGAGCACCCCGTCGAAGGCGGCCAGCCGCCGCTCGATGCCGGCCAGGCCGCTGCCCTTGGCCGGGTCGGCGCCGCCCATGCCGTCGTCGGTGACCGTGATGCGCAGGTCGGCCTCCCTGGAGCTGATGTCCACGGCCGCCGTACGGGCGTCGCCGTGCCGGGCGGCGTTGGACAGCAGCTCGCTGACCGCGAAGTAGGCCGCGGCCTCCACCGGCGCGTCCGGGCGGTGCGGCAGGTCCACGTCCACGGAGACCTGCATGGGGCTGTCGATGGCGAGGGCGCGTACGGCGTCGCCGAGCCCGCGCTCGGCCAGCACCGGCGGGTGGATGCCGCGGATGACCCGGCGCAGCTCGGTCAGCGTCTCCGAGGACGCCTCGCGGGCCTTGGCGAGCAGCGCCTTGGCCGCCGACGGATCCCGGTCCACGAGCTGCTCGACCGCGCCGAGCGTCATGCCGATGGCGACCAGCCGCGCCTGCGTGCCGTCGTGCAGGTCACGCTCGATCCTGCGCATCTCTGCGGCCTGGGAGTCGGTGGCCAGGTTGCGGGTGCGCTTGAGGTGGGTGACCTGGTTGGCCAGGCGGCTGTTGGCGGTCGCGCCGAGCAGCAGGTCGCTCCAGAGCGCGTACAGGCGCAGGCCCTGGGACGGGAGCAGCAGGAACACCGGCGCCAGCGTCAGCTTCATCAGCGGGTCAAGCACCAGCCAGAGGTCGTCGCGCCAGGTGGCCGGGTCGGTGATCAGCCACTTCCAGCGGTCGTTCCAGGCGGGGATGCGCGGGGTTTTGTAGAGGGTGCGGTCGTAGCGGTAGAAGCCGTCCGCCTGCGGCACCGGGGGCGGCGGCTTCGGCAGGTAGGGGGGCTCGATGGCCAGGCCGGTCCAGCGCCGCATGAGCCGCCGGTTGAGCTCGGCCACCCCGCGCACCATGCGGACCTGCGGCGGGAACAGGAACACCATCCCCAACGCCACCGACAGCACCAGCATCACGAGGGACACGGCGATCAGCGGCACCTGGACGACGAGCAGCGCGAGCAGCGTCGCGACCCGGCCGTACCTCCTCAGCATGCTCCCAGTGTGCCCAAGCCATGACCTCCGGGTCACTGCACCTAGGTACACCCTTGCCCGGCATCCAGCCGCATTCCCCGGCGGAGGCGGCGTTCCTACCGTCGTAGCCATGAAAATCATCGAGGTCAGGAACCTGCGCAAGCAGTACCCCAAACACCTGGCGGTCGACGACGTGTCGTTCGAGGTCGCCGAGGGTGAGATCTTCGGCATCCTCGGGCCCAACGGCGCCGGCAAGACCACGACGGTCGAGTGCGTGGCGGGCCTGCGGGCGCCGGACGGCGGCACCGTACGGGTGGCCGGGCTCGACCCCCGCCGCGACCGCGCCGAACTGCGCGAAGTGCTCGGCATGCAGCTCCAGAGCGCCAACCTGCCGGAGAAGATCAAGGTGTGGGAGGCCCTGGACCTCTACGCCTCCTTCTATCCCGACCCGGCCGACTGGAACGAGCTGCTGGAACGGGTGGGGCTCGGACACAAGCGGCACGCGACGTTCAAGAAGCTCTCCGGGGGGCAGCGCCAGCGGCTGTCCGTGGCGCTGGCGCTGGTCGGCCGGCCGCGCGTGGCCGTGCTCGACGAGCTGACCACCGGCCTCGACCCGCAGGCCCGCCGCGACACCTGGGAGCTCGTCGAGCAGATCCGCGCGTCCGGGGTGACGATCGTGCTGGTCACCCACTTCATGGAGGAGGCCGAACGGCTCTGCGACCGGCTGGCGCTCATCGACGCCGGCAAGGTCGTCGCCACCGACACGCCCGCCGGGCTGATCGAGCAGGTCGGCGGGGAGCAACGGGTGCGCTTCCGGCCCTCCGCGCCGGTCACGGACGACGTGCTGCTCGCCCTCCCCGGGGTGCGCGCCGTCGAGCGGAACGGCGACCAGATCGCCGTCAGCGGCGCCGGCAACCTCGCCGCCACCGTCACCCTCGCCCTGGCCCGGCAGGAGATCGTGCCCGGGGACCTGCGCATCGAGCAGGCCACGCTGGACGACGCGTTCCTCGCGCTCACCGGAAGGAAGCTGTCATGAAGAAGATGCTCCTCGTGGAGGCCAAGCTCTACCTGCGCGACTGGCCGTCACTGGCCTTCACCATCGCGCTGCCGGTCGCCCTCCTGGTCGTGCTGGGGCTCACCATCCCCGGCATGGGCGAGGTGACCGACACCGGCGAGCGGTACGTCGACGCCCAGTGGCCGAGCCTCATGGTCCTGCTCTCGCTGCTCACGCTGGTGTGCAGCGTCCTTCCCGCGGTGCTCACCACGTACCGTGAGCAGGGCGTGCTGCGGCGGATGTCCACCACGCCGGTCAGCCCCGCGCGGATGCTAGCCGTGCAGCTCGTCATCAACCTGGCCGTCGCGGTCGTGGCCACGGCCATCCTCGTCGTCGGGACCATGCTGGTCTTCGACGCCGCGCCTCCCGGGCAGTGGCCGGGCTTCGTGCTGGTGTTCCTGCTCGGCACGGCGGCGCTCATGTCGATGGGGCTGGTCATCGCCGCCCTCGCGCCCAACGGCAAGGCGGCGCCGGGGATCGGGTCGCTGGTCATGTTCCCGCTGATGTTCGTCGCGGGCATGTGGATCCCCCGCCAGGCCATGCCGGACGCCCTCCGCACCGTGAGCGACTACTCCGTGGCCGGGCCGTTCGCCCAGGCGCTCAAGGACACCTGGGCGGGCCACGCGCCGCAGCCGCTGCACCTGATCGTGATGGCCGCCGGGCTGGTGATCTTCGGCGGGCTCGCCGTACGGCTGTTCCGGTGGGAGTGACAGGTCACGGGCGCGCCACTTCTCGGCAAACCTCAACTAAGCTCCCGGTATGACCAAGGTCGCCTGGAACACCAAGGAGCTCACGGTCGGGCAGCTGGCCGAGCGCAGCGGCGTCGCCGTCTCGGCCCTGCACTTCTACGAGGCCAAGGGCCTCATCGCGAGCCGCCGCACGGCCGGCAACCAGCGCCGCTACAGCCGTGACAGCCTGCGCAGGGTGGCCTTCATCCGGCTGGCGCAGCGCATCGGCATCCCGCTCAAGACCATCAAGGACGCGCTCGACGAGCTGCCCGGCGAGCGCACCCCCACCCGCGCCGACTGGGCCCGGCTCTCGGCCGCCTGGCGCGGCGAGCTCGACGACCGCATCCTGCAGCTCCAGCGGCTGCGCGACGACCTCACCGACTGCATCGGCTGCGGCTGCCTGTCGCTCGACCTCTGCCCCGTCGCCAACCCGCACGACCGGCTCGGCGACGAGGGGCCGGGAGCCCGGCGCATCGACACCCGGCTGTGCCCGCCGCCCGAAGCCTGCTGCGGCGCGGCCGGGTCCTAGCCCGCGGCCCTCTGGGCGGGAGGAACGATGAGCGTGGGCCGCTGCGCGTGGTGCAGCACGTGGTTGGAGACGCTGCCGAGCAGCACCGAACGCACCCCGGCCAGACCCCGCGAGCCCGTGACGATGAGCGAGGCGTCGAGCTCGTCGGCCACGTCCACGATCGTCTTCCACACGGACTCGTTGTCGGCCACGGCCCGGTGGCTCACCTCGGCGAGGCCCGACGCGACGGCCAGCTCGGCGCCCTCCCTGGCGCTCGCCTCCGCCTGAGCCCGCGCCTCGTCCTCGGCCTCGGACGTGAGCACACCGGCGGCGAGCGGATATTTCCGCAACTGCACGAGCAGCGGCTCCCACACCGTCAGGACGACGACGGGCTCGGCGGCGAGGTGCTTGGCGGCGAACTCGATCGCGGCGCGCGCGTCGGCCGAGCCGTCGTAGGCGACGAGGATGGTCATGGCGGACTTCCCTTCACTTCGGTCATCCGCTGCAGCACCGGGATGATCAGCTCCATTCCGCCCCGGCCTGTCTGCTTCGTCACAGCCCTCAGTGCTGGGCCATGTCCACGAACCGGCTGTAGTGGCCCTGGAACGCCACCGTGACCGTCGCCGTGGGACCGTTTCGGTGCTTGGCCACGATCAGGTCGGCCTCGCCCGCCCGCGGCGACTCCCGCTCGTAGGCGTCCTCCCGGTGCAGCAGGATGACCATGTCCGCGTCCTGCTCGATGGAGTTGTGGACGCTGATCCCGTTGGCCACGAAGTTGTGGGTGCCGAGGACGGTGGCGTCGTACACCGGCTGCTCGCCGAGGCTCTCGACCGAGGCGACCTCGTCCCAGAACACGTCGTTCGTGGCCAGCAGCTCAAGGTCGGCGTCATCGAGGATCGTGGAGATCCGGCGCAGCCGCTCAGGACCCGGAGCGCCCTTCGCGGCGGCCCGCACCGCCAGCGAGTCGCCGACGCGGTCCCACACCTCGCTCGGAACGGTGCCGGCGTCGGTGTCGCCCGCGAGCTGCCTGAGGGCGGCGGCGCAGCGCCCGGCCTGCTGCTCGAACCGCTCGCCCGGCACGCCGATCTCGTCGAGGAACCGGAGCTGGTTGTCGGCTCCGGTGACCCGCAGCCGATGTGCCTGCCTGACCTCTTCGATCCGCGTCATCACGTTGAACCTCAGCAGCAGCCGCGCGACGTCGTCGACCAGGCGGCGGCTCGCGGAGGTGCAGGAGAGCCGCGCCTCGCCCAGCTCGTCGTCCCACTGGACATCACCGTCGCTCGCCCACAGGTGGCGCAGGAACAGCGCGATCTGCCGCTTGGGGAGGGAGAAGACCTCCTCGGGGACGGCCCTGCCTTCCCTCGTCAGATGTGCGTGCAGAACCACCTGGTCGTCCGGCCATTCCTGGAGGTCGCGGGGCGCGGAGACGTGCCGCGGCGCGGCGACGCGGGCTCCGGGGGCGAGCTCGCCCAGCGGGCGCCACCCGTCGAACGTCATGAAGGGGTGATTGGCCGTCGCCTCGATCTCCCTGCCGGAGCTGAGGCGCAGCCGGAAGACCTCTTTCGTGCCGCTGGGGAACACGTGCGTCATCGTTCGCGGAACGAGCCGCAGGTTCTCGTCCAGGGACCACACCGGGACGTCGCGCGCGCCGGACTCCAGCAGCTCGCCCAGCGTCGCCTCCGCGCCCGTGTCGGCGCGCAGGACACGGGTGCCGGCGGTGAGGCAGCCCGACTCGCGGAGGTCGCTCACCTGGGGGCGCTTGTCGGTGCGCTGCTCGGGACCACGGTTGAGCTGGGAGATCGCGATGACCGGCACCTCCAGCTCCTTGGCCAGCAGCTTGATGGCACGCGAGATCTCCGACACCTCGTTCTGGCGGCTCTCGGTCTTCTTCGGCGAGCTCATCAGCTGGAGGTAGTCGATGACCACGAACCTGAGATCGTTGCGCTGTTTGAGCCGGCGGCACTTGGCCCGGATCTCCATCATCGACATGTTGGGCGAGTCGTCGATGAACAGCGGCGCCTCGGCCACCTCGCTCATCCGCCGGGCCAGCCGGGTCCAGTCGTCGTCGCCCATCATGCCGGAGCGCATGGCGTGCAGCGCGACCCGGGCCTCGGCGGACAGCAGTCGCATGGTGATCTCGTTGCGCGACATCTCCAGCGAGAAGATGACGGTGGTCATGCCATTCTTGATCGCCGCAGACCGGGCGAAATCCAGACCAAGTGTGGAGTTGTGGGTGGGGATCCATGTCCGGCCCGCCAGGTACATGTGATCGGCGTTGTCCACCTCGACGCACCGCACCGGCACCGAAGGCACCGGCCGGGCGTCCACGATGTTCCGGTAGGTCGCCTTCGGGTGGGCGTTGGTCCTGACGCGGGCGTTCTTCCGCTCCAGCCGGAAGACCTTGTCGGACGGGGTGAACGTGATCGTATAGCTGGTCGAGCTGGTCTCGCTGCGCCCCGCCACCCGCTTGGACGTGCAGTTCGCTTTGTAGCCGAGGCTCAGGATCAGCTCCCAGGCGTCCTCTGCCAGGCGCCGGTTGGTGACGGCGAACTGCACCGTCCCGGAGGTGTTGACGTAGCCATCGGTGTCCAGGAGACCGGCCAGGAGCGCCCTGCGCTGTTCTTCGGACGCGCGCAAGTACTCGCCCGGGATGTGCTTGTTGTTCAGCACGCCCAGCTTCCTGAGCCGCGCCCCCATGGTGCCGTGGTCGTCGTGGCAGCCCTGGCAAAGGCGCATCCCGCTGGACGGGCCGCCGCAGTCAGGACACCGGGGCGGCTGAGACGGCCCGTGGACGGAGCCTCTCGATTTGCAGCCGCATACCCTGCCGCAGGTGCGCACCTGCGAGGTTTGGGGCGTGAACGGCTTGTCGCACACGATGCACTGCCGCTCCGCGATCGGCTCGGGCTCGGGCAGCAGCATCGCGTACAGCAGTTCGCCACGGTGCTCCACCCGGAGCCCTTCGGCGGCCACATGGTCGGCGATCTCCGGATCTGCGGTGGTGAACCGCGCGCTCCCGGAGTTGCCGTCACCCAGCCAGACGCCCAGCGCGTATGGCGGGATCAGCAGGTCCTGGTCGGGTAGTTGCAGCGGCCGGGCGTTGACGACCGTGTGATTGAGCCGCTTTTCGGCGGTGTCGCACCGCAGCGTGGCGGCGATCTCCTCCGTCGTGCGCACCTGCGCGAACGTCCGCTGATTCTTGTGCCGGTTGTAGCCGGCCGCCGCAGCCTGAGCCGACTTGCGGGACGCGCGCGTGTCGGTGAGCCACTGATGCTGAGCATCAGCGACGATCACCGTGCCGTCGCTGAACTCCACCTCGTAGCAGGGCCGGCCGTGCATGACGTCGGTGGCCGCGACGACGCGGGTGGGTTTGCCGTCAGCGCCGACCAGGTAGTCGCCCGGCTGCACCTCGCCCATGGTGGTCCAGCCCGTCGGCGTGGGCAGGGGGGTGTCGAGGGCGAGAGCCTTGCCGATCGCGGGTCGGGCGGCGACGACGATCATCTGGCCGGGGTGGAGGCCGTTGGTGAGCTGGTCGAGGTCCTGGAAGCCGGTCGGCACGCCGACCATCTGGCCGCCGCGGCTGCCGATGGCCTCCAGCTCGTCGAGGGCGCCGGGCATGATGTCGGCCAGGGGGGCGTAGTCCTCGGAGGTGCGGCGCTCGGTGACCTTGTAGATCTCGGCCTGGGCGCGGTCGACGAGGTCGTCGACCTCTTCATTTTGGCCGCCGTAGCCGTAGGAGACGATGCGGGTGCCGGCCTCGATGAGGCGGCGGAGGATGGCCTGCTCGCGGACGATCTTGGCGTAGTAGCCGGCGTTGGCGGCCGTGGGGACGACGGCCGTCAGCGTGTGGAGGTAGGCGGCGCCGCCCACGCGGGCCATCTCGCCGCGCTTCTGCAGCTCGTCGAAGACGGTGACGGCGTCGGCGGGCTCGCCGCGGCCGTAGAGGTCGGTGATGACCTCGTAGACCATCTGGTGGGCGGGGCGGTAGAAGTCGTCGGCGCGGATGATCTCGACCACGTCGGCGATGGCGTCCTTGGACAGCAGCATGCCGCCGAGGACCGATTGCTCCGCCTCGATGTTGTGCGGCGGCGTGCGCTCGAAACCGGGCCCCGCCGGGATCTCTTCGTCAATGCTCACCGCGCCCCCTCGAACAGCCTTGCAGGCGGTCGCACCACCCCCACTTGTAGTCGACCGGTCTGACAGTTTCCCGGACCTGAGGCCCGGACGCCAACGTGGCCTGTGGACAACCCTGTGGTCAAGCTGTGTACGACGGCCCCCAACATGTGAAATGCCTGTGGATGACGCCTGGGGATAACTTCTGGGGATTTCCGTCGGCAAGCCTCCGACCTGCGGAAACGTTGTCCACCGGCTGTGGAGGAAAGAAAGTTGGCGCTGCATGTCGTGTAATGGGCATAATGGTGGAATGCCCATTACGTCCCGAGACAGGGAGATTCTCCGGCTGGCGATCCCGGCGTTCGGCGCGCTGGTGGCCGAGCCGCTCTTCCTGCTCGCCGACTACGCCATCGTGGGCCACGGCCTCGGCACCACGGCGGTGGGCGCGCTGGGCGTGGCGGGAGCCGTTCTCGGGACGCTCATGAACCTGTGCGTCTTCCTCGCCTACGGCACCACGGCCTCCGTCGCCCGCCAGACCGGGGCGGGCCGGCACGACCAGGCGATGCGCAGCGGCGTGGACGGCGTCTGGCTGGCCCTCGCCATCGGCGTGGCGCTGATCGCGGTCGTCTGGCCGCTGGCCCCGGCCTTGGTGAGCCTGTTCGGCGCGGATCCCGGCCAGTCCGCGGAGGCGGTGACGTACCTGCGGATCAGCCTGTTCGGCGCGCCCGGGATGCTGGTCGTGCTGGCCGGCACCGGCGTGTTGCGCGGGCTCCAGGACACGGTCACGCCCCTGGCCGTGGCCATCGGCTCCTTCGCGCTCAACGCGGCGCTGAACGCCTGGTTCGTGCTGGGGCTCGGCTGGGGCATCGCCGGGTCCGCTTGGGGCACGGTGCTGGCCCAGACGCTCGGCGCGGCCGTCTACCTGGTCGTGGTGGCGAGGGGCGCGCGGCGGCTCGGCACCTCGCTCGTCCCGAGCCTAACGGGCATCGGGCAGGCGGGCACGGCCGGGCTCGCCCTCCTCGTACGCACCGTGTGCCTGCGCGTCGTGCTGGTCGCGGCCACGGTGATCGCCACCAGGATGGGCCAGGCGGAGCTGGCCGCGTACGCCATCGCCACCCAGGTGTGGACGCTGCTCGCCTTCGCCCTGGACGCCATCGCCATCGCGGGCCAGGCCATCACCGGCCGCTCGCTCGGCGCCGGGGACGTGGCCGCCACCAGGGCGGCCACCAGGCGCATGGTCCAGTGGGGCCTCTGGTCCGGCGTGGTGCTCGGCCTGCTGGTGCTGCTCGCGCGCCCGCTGGTGCCGGGGCTGTTCGACGCCGACCCGCAGGTGACCGGGCTGCTGCTGGCACTGCTGTGGCCGGTGGCGCTGTTCCAGCCGGTGTGCGGGATCGTGTTCGTGCTGGACGGGGTGCTCATCGGCGCGGGCGACCAGCGCTATCTGGCGTGGGCGGGGGTGTGGACGACGCTGGCGTACCTGCCGGCCGCCTTCCTCGCCTCCGGGCTCGGCGTGGTCGCCCTGTGGTGCGCGCTCGGGGTGTGGATGATCGCCCGGCTCGTCACCCTCACCAGGCGGGCGGCGGGCACCGCCTGGCTGGTAACCGGGGCGTAATCGTCCCGTGCTTGCTGTTGTCCAAGTGGTGAGACAGAGTCGGAGCGTTCCCTGAGCGGGGTGTTCCTTGTCCAGTATCTTGCGACGACTGCCGCCCTCCGCGGCCACCGGGTTACGCACCGGCGCCCGGCACAGTCTGGCAGAGGTCTACCGGCCGGCCGACCTCGTCGTGCTCGGCCTCGGCGTCATGATCGGCGCCGGCATCTTCTCCGTTGCCGGGCGGCAGGCCGCGACCGCGGCGGGGCCCGGCGTGATCCTCTCCTTCATGATCGCGGGCATCGCGTGCCTGCTGGCCTGCCTGTGCTACGCCGAGCTGTCGTCCACGATCCCGGCCTCGGGCAGCGCCTACACCTTCACCTACGTCATCTTCGGCGAGGTCTGGGCCTGGATCATCGGCTGGGCGCTGATCCTGGAGCTGCAGCTCGCCGCCGCCGTCGTGGCCCGCGCGTGGGGCGAGATCGCGGTCGGCGCGCTGGCGAACGCCGGCGTCCGGCTGCCCGCCCCCGGCCGGGTCGCCGACCTGCTCGTGCTGGCGATCCTGGTGCTGCTCACCGGCGTGGTGGCGCTCAGTGCCCGGGTCGGGCTGCGCGCGCTGTGGGTCATGGTGGCGGCCAAGCTGCTGGCCATCGGCGCGGTCATCGTCGTGGGCCTGCCGCACGTGGACGCCCGCAACTTCGGCGACTTCCACGTCCCGCCGAAGACGCTCACGACCGCGCCCGCGACCGTGCTGGAGATCGTGGTGGGCGAGAGCCACGCGTTCGGCTGGTTCGGCATCTTCTCGGCGGCCTCGGCCATCGCCTTCGCCTACATCGGCTTCGACGTGGTGGCGACGGCGGCCGAGGAGACCGTGAACGCGCCGCGGGCGGTCCCGAAGGGCATGATCCGCAGCCTGGTGGTGGCCACCGTCGTGTACGTGGTGGTGGCCGTGGTCATGGTGGGCATGGTGTCGTACACGAAGATCTCCGTGGACGCGCCGCTGGCCAGCGCGTTCCGTGCGGCGGGCGAGGGCTGGATGGCGCACGTCATCGACGTGGGGGCGCTGCTCGGGCTGACCACGGTGATCCTGGTGCTGATGGTGGGGCAGACGCGGGTGCTGTTCTCGATGGCCCGCGACGGGCTCATCCCGCGCGGCCTCGCGGCGGTCAGCCGCCGCTACCACACGCCCTCGCGGGTGACGCTGGTGATCGGGGGCGTCGCGATCGTGCTGGCGGAGTTCGTGCCGGTGCTCACGCTGCAGGAGCTCGTCGTGCTGGGGACGCTGTTCGCCTTCGGCTTCGTGGCGGCCGGGGTGATCGTGATGCGGCGGCGCATGCCGCACCTGGAGCGCGGGTTCCGGGTGCCGCTGTCGCCGGTGGTGCCCGCGCTGTCGCTGGTGGCCACGTTCTGGCTCATGGTGAACCTGCGGCTGCTGACCTGGGTGTGGTTCGCGCTGTGGATGGCGTTCGGGCTGGCGGTCTATCTCGCCTACGGCCGCCGGCACAGCGTGCTCGCCCGCCCGGCCGCGCCGCTGCCCGTGCGCGGCGGCGGGCGGCACCGCCGCTAGAAGCGGCCCGAGCGCACCACGCTGCGCAGGAACTCCTTGGTCCTCGGGTGCTCCGGCGCGTCGAAGATCTGCTCGGGCGGCCCCTTCTCGACCAGTACGCCGCCGTCGAGGAAGCACACCGTGTCGGAGATGTCGCGGCAGAAGCCCATCTCGTGCGTGGTGAGGACCATCGTCATGCCGGATTCCTTCAGCTCCCTGATGATCGTCAGCACCTCCACCACGAGCTGGGGATCGAGCGCCGAGGTGACCTCGTCGAGCAGCATCAGCCGGGGCTGGGTGGCGAGCGCGCGGATGATCGCCACCCGCTGCTGCTGCCCGCCGGAGAGCTGGTCGGGGTAGGCCCGCGCCTTGCCCTCCAGCCCGAACCGCACCAGCAGCTCGTGCGCCTGCTCCTCCGCCTGCGCCTTGGCCACGCGGTGCACCTGGCGGGGGGCGAGGGTGATGTTGTCCAGCACGGTCATGTGCGGGAACAGGTTGAACGACTGGAAGACGATGCCGATCCGCTTGCGTACGTCGTCCACGTCGATCCGCGGGTCGGTGATGTCCTGGCCGTCGAGCAGGATCGCGCCGTCGTCCACCGTCTCCAGGAGGTTGACGCAGCGCAGCAGCGTCGACTTCCCCGACCCCGACGCGCCGATGAGGCTCACCACCTCGTGCGCGTCGACCTCCAGGTCGACGCCCCGCAGGACGCTCTGCCCGTGGAAGTGCTTCCACACCCCGTCGATGCTCAGCAGGCTCATGCGCCGCGCCTCCTCCTGGCCCGCGCGGCCAGGTGGTCGGTGAACCGGGCCAGCGGAATGGTCAGCAGCAGGAACAGCAGCGCCGCCACCAGGTAGGGCGAGTACTTGAACGAGTGCGCGACGTGGATCTGCGCCTGCCTGAGCGCCTCCAGCGGCCCGATGACAGCCACCAGCGCGCTGTCCTTCTGCAGCGAGACGAAGTCGTTGAGCAGCGGCACCACCACCCGGCGGGTGGCCTGCGGCAGCACCACGAAGCGCATGGTCTTGGCGTGGCTCAGCCCGAGCGAGCGCGCCGCGGCCACCTGGCTCGGATGGATCGACTCGATGCCGGAGCGGAAGACCTCGGCGACGTACGCGCCGTACGACAGCGTCAGCGCGATGATCCCCAGCGTCACCAGGTCCGAGGGAATGCCCTGCAACTGCAGCGCCGGCAGCCCGAACCCGATCAGGTAGATCACCAGGATCGTCGGCACGCCGCGGAAGACGTCGGTGTAGAGCGTGGCGAGCGCCCTGATCGGGAAGAACACCGGCGTTCTGATCCCCCTGGCCAGCGCCACGAGCAGGCCGATGACGAGGACCAGCACCTCGGTGATGAGGAAGATCTTGATGTTGAGCAGGAACCCGGTCAGCACGTCGGGCAGCGAATGGACGAACTCCTCGCCGTCGAAGAAGGTCGCCGCCACCCGGGGCCAGCCGGGCGAGCTCGTGATCCCCCACACCACGAGGACGAGGAACACGACCGTCGAGACCGTCGCGATCGAGGCCGAGCGGCGCCCGTGGGACCGGCGGAGCCGTTCCCGCTCGCGCTGCCGCTCGCTCATGACCCAGTCGCCCGGGCCCCCTACGGGGTTGATCCGGTCGCTCATGAGAGCTCGGGCGCGCCCACCGCCGAGCCCAGCCACTCCTGCTCGATCTTGGCCAGCTCACCCTTGGACTTCAGCGCGTCCACGGCCTTGTCCACGCACGGCTTGAGCGCGCTGCCCTTCTCCATGACCAGGCCGAACTCCTCCGGCGTGCCGCCGGTCGAGCTGAACTGGCCGACGATCTGGGAGTTCTCGACCTGCGCGGCCGTCACGTAGAAGGCCGTCGGCAGGTCCACGACGAGCGCGTCCACCTGCTTGTTCTTCAGCGCGTTGATGGCGTCGACCTGCTCGTTGTAGACGTTGGGGTCGGCGGACGGCTTGATCACGCTCTTGACCGCGTCGAAGGAGGTCGTGCCCACCTGCACGCCGATCTTGGCGTCCTGCAGCTCGGCGAGGGTCTTGGCGGTGGCGTACTTGCCGCCCTTGAGCGCCACCACGGCCTGCTTGACGGTGTAGTAGCCGTTGCTGAAGTCGACGACCTCGGCCCGCTTGGGGGTGATCGACACCTGGTTGATGTCGAAGTCGAAGGTCTTCTTGCCCGGCGCGAACGCCGAGTCGAACTTGACCGTGGCCCACTCGATCTCGCTGCGGTCGAAGCCCAGCTCGCCGGCGACGGCGAAGGCCACCGCGCTCTCGAAGCCCTGGCCGTTGCTCGGGTCGTCGTCCTTGAACCACGGCTCGTAGGCGGGCTTGTCGGTGCCGATCGTCAGCTTGCCCGCCTTGACCAGGGTGAGCTGCTCCTTCGTGCACGCCGTGGAGGCGCTGGGCGCGGCCGGGGCCGAGGAGGCGGTGCTCGCCTGCTCGTCCACGGGTGCGCAACCGACGAGCGCCACGGCCAGCGCGAGCAGCATGAGGGGACGGGCCATGGCCAAGCCTCCAGGGGGAACGTACCGGGGAACGAAAGGAATTGTACGTGAGCAGGCAAAAGCCCCCCACCGCAGGGTGAGGGGCTTCCGTCGGGGCCGGGCTCAGCCGGCGACGACCTCGACGTCCAGCGAAGCCGACACCTCGGGGTGCAGCTTCACGGTGATGCGGTGCGAGCCGACGCTCTTGATCGGGTTGACGATCTCGATGCGGCGGCGGTCGAGCAGGGGCCCGCCGGCGGCCTTGACGGCGTCGGCGACGTCGCCCGTGGTGACTGAGCCGAACAGGCGGCCGGAGTCACCCGCGCGGGTGGCCAGGCGCACCTTGAGGGCGCCGAGCTGGCCGGCGACCTCCTTGGCGGTGCCGAGGTCACGGATCTCGCGGGCGTCGCGAGCCTTGCGGATGGTCTCGATCTGCTTCTCGGCGCCGCGCGTCCAGCGCATGGCGTAGCCGCGGGGAATGAGGTAGTTACGGCCGTAGCCGTCCTTGACCTCGACGACGTCGCCAGGGGCACCGAGGCCGGAGACCTCGTTGGTGAGGATGAGCTTCATGTCGACAGAACCTCCTTAGCGCGCGGTGCTCGTGTAGGGCAGCAGAGCCACCTCACGGGCGTTCTTGATCGCGGTCGCGACATCGCGCTGGTGCTGGGTGCAGTTGCCCGTCACCCGGCGCGCACGGATCTTGCCACGGTCGGAGATGAACTTCCGCAGCAGGGCCGTGTCCTTGTAGTCGACGTAGGAGATCTTGTCGTGGCAGAACAGGCAAACCTTCTTCTTGGGCTTGCGCAGTGCCGGCTTGGCCATCGTGGTGCTCCTCTCAGAGCCCCGCCTTTCGGGCGGGAATGGTCTCGGACTGATGGACAGGGATTAGAAGGGAGGCTCGTCGCTGAAGTCGTTGCCGCCGCCGAAGCCGCCGCCGCTCTGCTGGCCGCCGCCGTAGCCGCCACCGCCACCGCCACCACCGAAGCCGCCGCCGCCCTGCGGCGCGGCCGGGGTCGCGGAGGCCCACGGGTCGTCGGCCGGGCCGCCGCCGAAGCCGCCACCGCCGCCGCCCTGACGGGAGGTGCGGTTGACCTTGGCGGTGGCGTTGCGCAGAGACGGGCCGACCTCGTCGACCTCGACCTCGTAGACCGTGCGCTTCTCGCCTTCCTTGGTCTCGTAGGACCGCTGCTTGAGCCGCCCCTGCACGATGACCCGCATGCCGCGCTGCAGGCTCTCGGCGGCGTTCTCCGCCGCCTGCCGCCACACGTTGCAGGTCAGAAAGAGGCTTTCGCCGTCCTTCCACTCGTTGGTCTGGCGGTCCATGAACCGCGGAGTGGACGCGACGCGGAAACGAGCCACCGCTTGCCCCGTCGGGGTGAAGCGCAGCTCGGGGTCGTCGACGAGGTTGCCGACGATGGTGATTACGGTGTCGCCTGCTGCCATGGCTTGCGCTCGCCTTCCTGCACGCCTCTTCTTGGGTTACGGCTCAGACTACGGCTGCCTCCCGACAAAAAGTCGGCAGTCAGTGCACGTCGGGGCGGAGCACCTTCGTGCGCAGGATGCCCTCGTTGAGGTTCATCTGCCGGTCGAGCTCCTTGACCGTCGCGGGCTCCGCGGACAGGTCGATGACGGCGTAGATGCCTTCCGACTTCTTGTTGATGTCGTAGGCGAGCCGGCGGCGGCCCCAGACGTCGACCTTCTCCACGGTGCCGCCGTCGTTGCGGACCACGGTGAGGAACTGGTCAAGGGACGGCGCGACAGTGCGCTCGTCGAGTGAAGGGTCCAGGATGACCATTACTTCGTAACGACGCATGCGGACTCCGACCTCCTCTGGACTTTTGCGGTCACGACACTCTGCCGTGACAGGAGGATGCTGACGCATGAACCGGGAACGCCCATTTCGGCGTCGCCGGGGTGATGGATCACCCATCACAACGCAGCGTGTCCCAGGTTACCAGCCATCAGTACGTGGGAAGGCACCTAGCAGACAAGGGGGTGGTGGCAGTGCCACATGTGCTTCAGCCCTCCCAAGGGGAGCGGTTCAGGCTCACGCTCAACAGTGACGGGGTCTCGCACCCCACCGAGAACATCCTGTCCGTCGCCACGCTGGTCCTGGGTCTCGTGGCCTTCATCTCTACCTTCTGGCCGGCCGCGCACGTCGTCTCGTCCTGGGCGGGCTCGCTCGGCTTCGCCGTCGGCATGTTCTCCCAGTACGTCTCGGTGACCACGCCGCAGCGCTCGGTCAACATCGTCGGACTGGTCGGCTCGTTCGTGGGGGCCGCGCTCGGCATCGCCCACGGCGGGTTCCTCCCCTAAGGATCACTTCGCAAGGCGACGGCCCCGGTCCGACCGGGGCCGTTGTCTGTGTCGCTCGTGCTATGTCGCTCAACCGATGTGCAGGTCGATCCCCAGCAGCACCAGGAACCAGAGGAAGACCGCCAGCAACGCCTCGGCGACGTCCCTGAGCAGACCGGGCGTGATGTAGTCGTAGACCCATGCCACGTAGATGCCGATGATCACGTAGACCAAGACGATCAGCGCACGTAAGCGCCACCTCGACATATCGATTCTCCTCGCGTAGGGGGCCCTTGGCGACTGCCCTCTTGCGCCTGCACCAAACGGATAAGCTCGGTGACATGGTGCGCATCGGAGCTCATGTCGATCAGGACGACCCGGCCGCCCGCGCAGGGGAGATCGGCGCGGAGGTGGTCCAGTTCTTCCTCGGCGATCCACAGGGCTACGCCAAGCCGGTGCTGCCCGCCAAGCCGGTCGAAGGCGTGGACGTCTACATCCACGCCCCCTACCTGATCAACGTGGCGACCACCAACAACCGCATCAGGATCCCCAGCCGCAAGCTGCTGGAGCAGCATCTCAAGGCGGCCGCCGGGCTGGGCGCGAAGGGCCTGGTCGTGCACGGCGGGCACGTCAACAAGAGCGACGACCCGCAGACCGGCTTCGACAACTGGCGCAAGGTGTTCGAGCGCATGGAGTGCCCGATCCCCGTGCTGATCGAGAACACCGCGGGCGGCGGCAACGCCATGGCCCGTACGCTGGAGCGCATCGGCCGGCTCTGGGACGCCCTCGACGGCTTCGACGTCGGCTTCTGCCTCGACACCTGCCACGCGCACGCGGGCGGCGAGGAACTGGTCGACCTGGTCGAGCGGGTCAAGGCCATCACCGGCCGGATCGACCTCGTCCACTGCAACGACTCACGCGACGAGTTCGGCTCCGGCGCCGACCGGCACGCCAACCTCGGTCAGGGCAGGATCGACCCCGAGCTGATCCTGGCGGTCTGCCGCGCGGCCGGCGCGCCGATCGTGGTGGAGACGCCGGGCGACGGCCAGGCGGACGACATCGCGTTCCTGCGGAAGAACCTGTGATCTTTACACACAGGCTGTGGATAACTTCCCTGGATTACCGAGACGGAAGAACGGGTAGAGATCTCAGCCCGCCCACGCGCTGCTGAGAAAACGCATCGTGTTCAGCAGCATGAGCGGCCCGCACACCATCACGTACAACGCGATCACCCATCGCCGCCGGGTCGCCACCTTCGCCACGAGCACCCACAGCGGGAACCACAGCAGCAGCGAACGCGGGATCGACAGGTAGTACGCCGACGTCATCAGCGCCCCCGCCTGCGCCCCCGTGTAGACCAGCTCGCTCCACCGGCGCAGCGCGAGCAGCCACACCAGCACGGCGACCGCCACCACGGCGCCGGCGATCTCCATGCGGAAGGCCACCGCGTTCTCGTCGCCGCCCATGGCCGTACCCCACGTCGCCTGCCACGCCTCCCACGGCCAGACGAACTCCCGGCCCCACCCGGCCTCCTGCGCGTGCTTCCACGCCAGCCAGTCGCCCGAGCGGGAGTAGTGGAAGAACGAGTACGCCGCCAGCGGCAGGAACGGCACCACCAGCCATCCCGCCCGGCGCGGCGACTCCCGCCGCACCACGAACTCCACGACCAGCGCCACGGCCAGGAACAACCCGGTGATCCGCACGCCGGACGCCCCCGCCGCGAGCAGCGCCGCCGCCGCCCAGCGGCCCTGCCTGGCGGCCAGCCACGCCGGGATCGCGAAGGCCAGGAACAACGCCTCGCTGTAGCCCGCCGACAGGAACACCGCCAGCGGGAAGGTCAGCAGCGCCGCCACCGCCATCCACCCGTCGGCGCCCTCCAGCTCGGCCAGCCGGGCCAGCGCCACCATCGCGACCGCGCCCGCCACCAGCGAGATCAGCAGCCCGGCCGTCTCCCAGTCGGGCACCACGAGGTGCACCACCCGCAGCACGGCCGGCAGGCCGGGGAAGAACGCGGGCAGCCCGGCGTCGGGGGGACGGCCTGGCTCGCCGTCGTAGCCGTATTGGGCGATGGTGATGAACAGCCCGGCGTCCCACTTGCGCCACTGGTCGGCGTAGCCGGCGAACGTCGCGCCGAGCAACGTCGCCACCAGCAGCCCGGCCCGCGAGCCGAACCAGAGCAGCAGCGCGTCCCGTGCGGCGGAACGAGTGATCATCGCAGGACGGTGGCCAGCGTGAACCGGTCGGGCGCGCCGTCGAAGACCCCGCCCGTCTGGTCGTCGAGGTCCTCCTGCCGGACCACGTCCTTGTCCGGGCGCAGGATGTCGCGCACCACGAACGCCATCATGATCGCGATGGTGATGATCCGCCCCCAGACCGCCGTGAAGTAGGTGTCATCGCCGATGCCCAGATCGTCCCGGTCGAGCGGCGGCTGCGAGAGCAGATAGAGCCAGATCGCGGCGAAATACCACAGCTCGGCGAGCTGCCACAGCGCCAGCGGCTTCCAGTTGGGCCGGGCCAGCACCGCGAACGGCACCAGCCACAGCACGAACTGCGGCGACCACACCTTGTTCGTCATCATGAACGCGGCCAGCGCCAGGAAGCAGAGCTGCGCGAGCCGCGGCCGGCGCGGCGCGGCCACCGCGAGCACCGCGATGCCCGCGCACATGAGCGCCAGCGACACCATGCCGAGTGTGCTCACGTCGTTCTCGCCGAGGATGTGCCAGCCCTTGGTCTGGAAGAACAGCCACGGCGAGCCCCAGTCGACCCCGCGCTCGGCGGAGAAGACGTAGAACCGGCGCCAGCCCTCCCACGCCAGCAGCATGAAGGGCAGGTTGACCACGAGCCACGCGCCCGCCGCCGAACCCATCGTGACCAGGAACGGCCGCCACTTCGCGGTACGCAAGGTGAGCAGGAACAACGCCCCGGCGAACATCAGCGGATAGAACTTCGTGGCGATCGCCAGCCCCAGCAGCACCCCGGCGAGCACCTGCCGCTGCCTGGCCCAGGCCAGCAGCATGCCCATCGACAGCGCGCCCGCGACGAGGTCCCAGTTGATGTACGCGGCCAGCACCACCGCCGGCGAGATCGCGTACCAGAGCGCGTCCCAGCGGCGGGTCGGCCCGGCCACCGCGGCCATCAGCAGCACGCCGATCACCAGGCAGGCGCCGAGCAGCACCACGGTCAGGTCGTAGAACTTGACCGCCTGCCCGACCACGTCGTCCTCCACCCACCGGACGACCCAGCTGATCACCTGCATGACCTCGCCCAGCACCACCGGGTATTCGACCTGCTTGTCGAACGGCACCTCGGCGAAGTAGGGGTTCTGGGTGGACAGGCTGCGGTCGAAGAACAGCGGGTAGATGTCGGTGTAGCAGAAGTTCGTGTACGTCGTGACCTGGTCGTTCCAGCCGCCGGTGCGGCAGGGCAGGCGCACGACGTACGCGAGGCTCGCGCCCAGGGCCGCGATCAGCCCCAGGGGCAGGAAGGGGATGGCACGCGCCACCAGCGGGACGCGTGCCTCGATGCTGGTCACCAGCCCTCTCGTCCCGAGGGAGGCGGGGCGAACGCGCCGCCGAACCCGCCGAACCCGTCGTTGTTGCCGTTGCCCTGGTTGGGGTTGCCGTTGCCCTGGTCGGGGCCGCCGTCGTCGTTGATGCCGAAGTTGTCGTCATCGCCGGGGCCCTGCTCGTCACAGGGCTGGACCAGACAGTCCTGGTTGCCGTTGCCGTTGTCCTCGTTGCCGCCGAAGGGGTCGTCGCCGTCGAACGGGTCGTCGGTCTTCGTCGGCGTCGGCGTGGGCGTCGGGCTCGGCACGATGTTCTCCGGCAGGCCCACGTCGGACTTCTGCGGGAACTGCTCGATCGGCTTGCCCTCGTGCGCGGCCAGCATGAACTTCTGCCAGGCGATGGTGGGCGGGCCGGCGCCCTCGAAGCCGAGCGAGACCTCGTACGGCCTGGTGTAGGGGTTGTCGGGGCCGTACTTCTTGCTCTCCTTGCCCCTGGGCGTGATCGGGCAGTTGGAGTGCAGCGGCGGGACGACCTTGCCGGTCTTGGTCCGGCACTCCTCGCGGTAGAACCCGACCGCGGTGGAGATCTGCGGGGTGTAGCCGACGAACCAGGCGCCGTTCTCGTCGTTGTTGGTGCCGGTCTTGCCGGCGGCCGGGCGGTTGCCGAGGCCCTTGCCGGCCGCGGTGCCGCTGCGCAGCACCTCCTGCATGGCCACGGTGGAGTCGGCGGCCACGCCGGCGTCGATGACGTTCTTCGACACCCGCTGCTCGCCGTAGACCACCTTGTTGCCCTGCTTGACCTCCTTGATCACGTGCCAGCGGGTGTACTTGCCGCCGTTGGCGAAGATCGAGTAGCCGGCGGCCTGCTCGACCGGGGTGACCGGGGCGCTGCCGATGGCGAACTGGTAGTGGTGCTCCTCGATGTCCTTCTTCATGTCCTTGGGGTCGAAGCCGGCCGCCTCGACGAGGCTGCGCACCTCGTCGAGCTGACCGGGCAGCTTGTACGCCATGGACACGAACGCGGTGTTGACCGACTGCGCGGTGGCCTTGACGACGTCGACCGCGACGCCGACGTTGTGGCTGTTCTTGATGCCGCCGGCCTGCTGGCCGGGCAGTTTCTCCGGCACCGTCGCGTTGCCGGGCACGTAGCTCTTGAGCGAGTAACCCGCCTGGAGCCAGGCGGCCAGCACGTACGGCTTGAACGCCGAGGCGGCCTGCTTCTTCGAGTCGAAGGGCTCGTTCCAGGGGTCGGTGACGTAGTCGGTGCCGCCGTAGAAGGCGATGACCCGGCCGTTCCTCGGGTCCACCGCGGCGAGACCGGCGTGGTACTCCTTGCTCATCGACGCCATGGTGCTGGTCACCGCCTCCTTGGCGGCCAGCATGAGCTTACGGTCGAAGGTGGTGACGATGCGGAAGCCGCCGCTCCTGACCTCGTCCTCGCTGAGACCGCGGGCCTCCAGCTCCTTCAGCACCACCCGGACCATGTAGCCCTTGAGGCCGCCCATCTCGTTGCGGGTGTCCAGCTTGACCGCCTTGGGGAACTTCGCGGTCTGCGGGAGGGTGCCGTACTTGTCCGGCCACTGCTTCGCCATGTAATCGACGACGGTCTTGAAGCGGTTCTTCAGGCCGTCCGCCTCGGGCGTCCAGGCCGGCTGCTGGATGCGGGCGGCGAGGTAGGCGGCCTGCGAGGGGGTCAGCTTCGCGGCGGTGGTGTTGAAGTACGCCTTCGCGGCGGCCTCCGCGCCGTAGGCCCGGCCGAAGGGGACCGTGTTGAGGTAGCGCTGGAGGATCTCGTCCTTGGCCAGCGTCTGGTTGAGCTTGACCGCGATGAAGATCTCGTTGACCTTGCGCTTGACCGACACCTCGCGGCTCAGGCCGTCGTAGTAGTTGCGGGCCATCTGCTGGGTGATGGTCGAGGCGCCCTGGATCTGCTGGCCGGTCGCGGTCATGTAGACGGAGCGGAAGATGCCGGAGATCGAGATGCCCGAGTCCTCGTAGAACTCGGGGTTCTCGATGGCGATCACCGCGTCGCGCAGGACCGGGGACATCTGGGACAGCTGCACGATCTCACGCTTCGTGCCCAGGCTGGCGATCTCCCGCTTGCCGTCGGCGTAGTAGATCGTGCTCTGCTGGGCGATCGCGTCGGCCTGGGTGCCGGTGGGCACCTCGGTGTTGGCGTAGGCGACCATGATCATGCCGAACAGGCCGGCCGCGATGACGACGAAGCCGGCCACGAGGAGCTTCCAGCTCGGCAGGAACCGGCGCCAGCCGCCGCGGCCGCCGCCGTCCTTCTCGCCGGGCGGGCCGGGCGGGCCGGGAGGCTCGGGCGGGCCGCCCTGGGCGCGCCTGCGCGAGCGGCGCGGGCCCTCGGCCACCAT
This sequence comes from Nonomuraea sp. LP-02, assembly GCF_036289125.1. Lineage (NCBI taxonomy): Bacteria > Bacillati > Actinomycetota > Actinomycetes > Streptosporangiales > Streptosporangiaceae > Nonomuraea > Nonomuraea sp. LP-02. Next base: position 6,434,083 of record NZ_JAXCLK010000001.1, read on the forward strand.
GGTTTCCTGATTGCCGGCCGCGCGGGTGTCGGCACGCTCCTGCCTGGCGCGGCGCCCGGGACGCTGCTGCGGCTGGCCGCCATGGCCGGGGGCGCCCGGGGGGAAGCCTTCGCCGGGGGCACCCGGGGGGAAGCCCTCGCGCCGCGGCGGCATGGGCTCACGCCGGGGCTGCTGCGGCTCGTGAGGCTGCGCGCCGTAAGGCTGCTGGTCGTACTGCTGGGCGGCCATCGCGCCCGTCTGCTCGTACGCGGCTTCAGGACGACGCGGCGGCTGCGGCTGGTTCCAGGAAGATTCGCCGGTTTGAGGTGGAGAACCTTGGGGCACAGAACGGGATGAAGTGGAGCGACGGCGCCTCCCCGGGCGAGCCGATCCCTCATTCATGCTGTTACTCACACGTCCTCGCACTGTCGTCGGAACAAAAGCGGCGGTTGGGCGTGAGGTTCCTCGGCGCCCTCGGTGGTGTCGTCACGCCTGGCCTGCGGGCTCAGGCGGTCCGTTCCCGAGGACGTACGAAACCGTCAGGTGGTTCCAGGAACAACCCTGACAGACCTCGACGACGTACACCCGGAACTCATCGTAATCATGTGCCATGGCTGCGAGCTCCGAAGCGACCTTTGCCTGTCCGGCATGTGAGCCGAGCGAATCGCCATAGACATAGGTCACGTGGGTGACGTTCTCCCTCTCGCACACCGGGCAGAGACGTTCGGTCGGCTCGCCGAAGTGGCGTGCCGCGCGAAGGAGGTACGGCTGTGCGTCACAGACGTCACCGCGCGCAGTGCGCCCGGAACGCAGGGAGCGGACGACCGCCCTTTTCGCGAGGCCGTAATCCACCACCCTTCGCTGTGACCACATGAGCGCCAGACTACGGCGTTTCAGCGGATCATCCCAACGCCTTGAGAAATCCATAGATTGCCGCGATATAGCGGAGCGACGTATCCTGGGGATGTATCGACTCGATACATCGACGCGAGAGGAGGGCGGTTCCCATGGCCGGCGGACAGGGCAGGGTCTTGGAACTGGCCGTGCTCGGGTCGCTGCACGAGACGCCTCTCCATGGCTATGAGCTGCGCAAACGCCTCAATGCGCTGCTGGGCATGTTTCGCGCGTTCTCCTATGGCTCTCTGTATCCCTGTCTGCGATCGCTCCTGGCGCGCGGCCTCATCACGGAGGAGCAGCCCGCTCCCACCGCGATCGTCGGCGGCCGTTCAAAGATCGTTTACAGGCTGACCGCCGAGGGCAAGGAACGGCTGCAGGAGCTGCTGACGCAGGCCGGGCCCTCCGCATGGGAGGACGAGAGTTTCGGTGTGCACTTCGCGTTCTTCCGGCACACCGAGGCCGAGGTGCGGCTGCGCATTCTCGAAGGCCGCCGTAGCCGGCTTGAGGAGCGGCTCGACGCGGTGCGGACGGCGCTGGCACGCACCAGGGAGCGTCTCGACAGTTACACGCTCGAACTGCAGCGTCATGGGCTCGAGTCGGTCGAGCGCGAGGTGCGCTGGCTCAACGAGCTGATCGCAACGGAGCGTCGGGCCTCAGAAGGGCCCGAGAGGGATACCACGTCAACTGATGAGTAAGGGAGCGAGTGCGATGGGTTCGGTCCGCGTGGCCATTGTCGGTGTCGGCAACTGCGCGTCGTCGCTGGTCCAGGGCGTTCACTATTACAAGGACGCCGACCCGGACACACGGGTCCCTGGCCTGATGCACGTGAAGTTCGGCGACTACCACGTCGGCGACGTCGAGTTCGTCGCGGCGTTCGACGTGGACGCCAAGAAGGTCGGTCGCGACCTCTCCGAGGCGATCGTCGCCAGCGAGAACAACACGATCAAGATCTGTGACGTGCCGCCCCTGGGGGTGACGGTCCAGCGCGGTCACACCTTCGACGGCCTCGGCGAGTTCTACCGGGAGATCATCGAGGAGTCCGACGAGGCTCCGGTCGACGTGGTCCAGGTGCTCCGCGACAACCAGGTCGACGTCCTGGTGTCCTACCTGCCGGTGGGCTCGGAGGACGCCGACCGCTTCTACGCGCAGTGCGCGATCGACGCCAAGGTCGCCTTCGTCAACGCGCTGCCGGTCTTCATCGCCTCCGACCCCGAGTGGGCCGCGAAGTTCACCGAGGCGGGCGTGCCGATCGTCGGCGACGACATCAAGTCGCAGGTCGGCGCCACCATCACGCACCGCGTGCTGGCCAAGCTGTTCGAGGACCGCGGGGTGGAGCTGCTGCGCACCTACCAGCTCAACTTCGGCGGCAACATGGACTTCATGAACATGCTGGAGCGCAAGCGCCTCCAGTCGAAGAAGATCTCCAAGACGCAGTCGGTCACCTCGCAGATCCCGCACGAGATGGGCAAGGCCGACGTGCACATCGGGCCGTCGGACCACGTGCCGTGGCTGGACGACCGCAAGTGGGCGTACGTGCGGCTGGAGGGGCGCTCCTTCGGCGACACGCCGCTCAACCTGGAGTACAAGCTGGAGGTCTGGGACTCGCCGAACTCGGCCGGCATCATCATCGACGCCGTGCGCGCCGCCAAGATCGCCCTCGACCGCGGCGTCGGCGGGCCGATCCTGTCGGCTTCCTCCTACTTCATGAAGTCGCCGCCGAAGCAGTTCTCGGACGACGAGGCCCGCGAGTACGTCGAGAAGTTCATCCGGGGCGAGGTCGAGCGCTGACCCACTGACCTCGGACAACGGCGCCGCGCTCCTGGTGGGGTGCGGCGCCGTTCGCGTGCTCAGGCCCGTTCGCGTGCTCAGACCCGGGCGGCCGGCGGCAGCTCGGCGGGGGAGGCGGGCTCCCAGGTCAGCGGGTCGCAGCCGAGCTCGGCGAGCAGCGGCACCTGCTCGCGGCACCACGGCGAGAGCGCCAGCAGGCCGTTCTGGGCCCCCTCGGCGAACTCCTTCCACGGCATCCACATCGTCTCCCCCACCTCCTCCGGGTTGGGCTCCGCCGGCCCCTCGACGACCACCCGGTAGACCGGGCAGAGCTCGTGCTCGACGATGCCGTTGGCCATGACGGCGCGGTAGGAGAAGCCGGGCAGCATCAGGTCGGCGCCCTCGGAGCGCAGCCCCAGCTCGTACGCCAGCCGCCGCACCACCGCCCGGCCGAGCGCCTCGCCCGGCAGCGGGTGGCCGCAGCAGCTGTTGGTCCACACCCCCGGCCAGGTGACCTTGTGGTCGGCCCGCCTGGTGAGCAGCACCCGGCCTTCGCCGTCGAAGACATAACTGGAGAACGCCAGGTGAAGAGGCGTCTCCGGGCCGTGCACCGACGTCTTGGGCGCGGTGCCGAGCGCGCGTCCGTCACGGTCTACCAGCACAACGTGTTCCTCGGTCGTCACGCTTCGAAGCGTACGCAATGACGGCCGTCACGAGAAACATCGGGATCGGCCTGCTGCTCCCGCCTCTCGGGCGTCGGGACCGGCGCGGGCTTGGCTAGGCTGACGGCGTGTCCTTCGTCGCCGATCTCCGCGTGGTCCTCCGGGGCAGAGACTTCAGGCATCTGTTCGGCACGCGGCTGGTCTCCCAGTTCTCCGACGGGATCTTCCAGTTCGCGGTGACCGGGTTCGCCTTCTTCAGCCCCGAGAGCAAGACCACCGCGTTGCAGGTGGCGGCGGGGCTCGCGGTGCTGCTGCTGCCCTACAGCCTGCTCGGGCCGTTCGTCGGCGTGTTCATCGACCGGTGGCCGCGGCGGCAGGTCCTGGTGCTCGCGCCCGTGGCGCGCGGCGCGCTGCTGCTGGTGGCGGCCTGGCTGGTCGCCGCCGACGCGCCCGACCCCGCCTTCTACGCGGCGGCGCTGGCCGTGCTCGCGGTCAACCGGTTCTTCCTGGCCGCGCTCGGCGCCTCGCTCCCCCACGTCGTGCCGACCGAGCGGCTGCTCTCGGCCAACGCCGTCGTGCCGACCTCGGGCACGGTGGTCACGTTCGTCGGCGTGGGCGTCGGCTTCCTGCTGCGCGCGCTGGTCGGCGGCGACGACACCGGCGTGGCGGTGCTGCTGGTCGTCTCCGGCGTGGTGTTCGCGCTGAGCTCGCTGATCGCCCGCCGCATGGACCGCATGCTGCTCGGCCCCTGGCCCGACCCCGACCGGCCGCAGGCCCGCGAGGCGCTCAGCAACGTCGTGGTCGGCCTGGCCGACGGCGCGCGGCACCTGATCGGCCACCGGATCGCGGCCGGCACCATGGGCGCGATGGCCGCCCACCGTTTCTTCTACGGCATCGCGACCGCCCTCGGCATCATCCTCTACCGCTACTACTTCACCGACGGCGACCCCGACGCCGCGCTCAAAGGCATCGGCCTGGTCGTGGCCACCTCCGGCGTCGGCTACTTCGTGGCGGTGCTCATCACCCCCTACGCGACCGAGCGGTTCACCATCGAGCGCTGGGTGCCGATCGCGCTGACCGCGGCCGGCGTGCTCACCGCGGTGCTGGTGCTGCCGTTCCAGGAGTGGGGCCTCGCCGCCGCCGGGTTCGTGCTGGGGGTGGCCGGGCAGAGCGTGAAGATCTGCGCCGACACCACCGTGCAGCGCGACGTCGAGGACATCTATCGAGGCCGCGCGTTCTCCATCTACGACATGCTCTTCAACGGGATGTACGTGCTCGCCGCGGCCCTGTCGGCGGCCATCCTGCCGGCCGACGGCAAGTCGTACCTCGCGGTGGCGATCATGGCGGTGGGCTATCCGCTCGCGGCGCTCGCCTACCGGGCGATCGCCGCGCGCTCACGGGCGGAGCTGGCCTGACCCACTGTCGGCCGACCTCGACCACTCCAGGAGCGCCTCGGTCGCGGCCTCCTTGCCGATCACGCCCTTGTCGAGCCTGAGGTCGAGCAGGAACTTGTAGGCCTTGCCCACGACCGGCCCCGGCCCGACGCCCAGCACCCGCTGGATCTCGTTGCCGTCGAGCTCGGGCCGGATCTTGGCCAGCTCCTCCTCCTCGGCCAGCCGCTCGATGCGCTCCTCCAGGTGGTCGTAGGTGCGCGAGAGCGCGGCCGCCTTGCGCTTGTTGCGCGTGGTGCAGTCGGCCCTGGTCAGCTTGTGCAGCCGGGAGAGCAGGTGACCGGCGTCGCGGACGTAGCGGCGCACCGCGCTGTCGGTCCACTCGCCGCTGCCGTAGCCGTGGAAGCGCAGGTGCAGCTCGACCAGCCGGGAGACGTCGGCCACGACATCCTTGGGGAACTTCAGCTCGCTCATGCGCTTCTTGGTGAGCTGCGCGCCGACCACCTCGTGGTGGTGGAACGACACCCGGCCGCCCGGCTCGTGCCGGCGCGTCTTGGGCTTGCCGATGTCGTGCATGATCGCCGCCCAGCGCAGGATGCGGTCGGCCTTGCCGTCCTCCTCCTGGGCGATGGCCTGGTCGAGCACGGTCAGCGTGTGCTCGTAGACGTCCTTGTGCCGGTGGTGCTCGTCGATCTCCAGGCGGAGCCTCGGCAGCTCGGGCAGCACGTGGGCGGCGAGGCCGGTCTCGACCAGCAGCCGCAGCCCCTCGCGGGGGTTGGCGCCGCAGATCAGCTTGTCCAGCTCGTCGCGGATGCGCTCGGCGGAGACGATCTCGATCCGCTCGGCCATCGCGGTCATCGCTGCCAGCGCGGCGGGATCGACGGCGAAGCCGAGCTGCGAGGCGAACCTGGCCGCGCGCAGCATCCGCAGCGGGTCGTCGCCGAACGAGCGCTCGGGCGGGCCGGGGGTGCGCATCACCTTCGCGGCCAGGTCGTCGAGCCCGCCGTAGGGGTCGACGAACTCGTGCCCGGGCAGGCGCACGGCCATCGCGTTGACCGCGAAGTCGCGCCGCTCCAGGTCGGCCTGCAGCGTCTCGCCGTACATGACCTCGGGCTTGCGCGACTTCGGGTCGTACGACTCGCTGCGGTAGGTGGTGATCTCGATCAGCCAACTGCCCTTGCGCAGGCCGACGGTGCCGAAGTCGATGCCGATCGTCCACACCGAGTCGGCCCAGTCACGGACGAGCTCCAGCACCCGCTCGGGGCGCGCGTCGGTCGTGAGGTCGAGGTCGTTGCCGACCCGGCCGAGCAGGAGGTCGCGCACCGGGCCGCCCACCAGGGCCAGCTCGTGCCCTTGCGCGGCGAACAGGCGGCCGAGCTCGTCGGCCACCGGGGCGATCTTGCGGAACAGGTCGGTCATCGCCCGCCGCTGGCCTTCGGTCAAAGTTGCATCCACCACAACCGGGTCGGTCCTTCGTCATCCGGAACATATCCCCCGAGCCACATGAGGTCCGGGTTACCGTCGGTCAAGGGACCGTCGGGGGCCATGGCAACGAGGCTAGGAGGTCTACATGAAGGACGCCCTCGCGATCCACCGCTGGCTCCTCGCCCACCAGGTCCATCATGAGATCGTACGCCTTCCGCGCCCCTTGGCTCGCGCGGAAGAGCTTCCGGGGGCGCTCTCCGCGGCCCCCGGACGATGCCTGATGGTCACGGTGTTCGAGGTGGCCACCAGGGTCGGCGGCGAGGCCGTCGTGGCGGTCGCCTCCCCGGTGTCCGCCGGCCCGCGGCCCGGAGCCGTGGGCGACCTGCTCGGCGCGCGCCGGGTGCGCCCGGCGCCGGCCCACGTCGTCAACTCCGCCACCGACTACGCGCACGGCCTGGTCTGCCCGCTGCTGCTGCCGAAGTCCCTGACGCTGCTCGTCGACGACCGGTTGAGCGCCGGCACGGGGCCGATCTTCACCGCCACCGGCGAGCGTCACACGGCGCTCCGCATTCGTGCGCTCGACCTGCTGACTCTCCTGCCAGGCAAGATGGTCGACCTCCGCCTGGCGGGGCCAAGAGGATCACGTGCGGCGGTCACGCGGCGGCACTGAGCCCGTACCATTGCGGGCGTGCGTCGTCGTACTCCAGCCCGGGCAGCCGCGTGATCCGTAAGACCGCGCTGCTCGCCGTGCTGTCCGCCGCGTTGCTCGCCCCCACCCTGGCGGCGGCGCCGAGCACGGCTGCCACGAGCGTTCAGACCAGCAGGCAGACCCTCTCCGTCGCCATCACCGCCATCACGCCCGCGGTGCCGCGCTCCCCGACCGACATCATCAAGATCAGCGGCACGGTACGCAACGACACCGGCGCCGACATGGCCGGACTCCAGGTGCGCCTGCGCTACGACGCCCAGAAACTGCCCGACCGGGCCGCCATGGACGCCTACATGAGCGACCAGTCCACCGCGACGCTGCCGGTCAACGTCTCCACCCGTAACTCCTACATGGACCTGCAGCCGCTCGCCGCCGGCGGCACCGTCCGCTGGGAGATCCAGGCCACGCCGGTGCAGCTCGGCCTGCGCGAGTTCGGCGTCTACAAGATCGCCGTCGACGTGGCCCAATACCGCGTGCCGCTCCAGGCCGAGCGCACCTTCCTCACGTACGCGCCGCCGACCCCGCAGAAGCTGCCGCGCACCAGGCTCGCCGTCGCCCTGCCGGTCATCGACCACCCTCACCGGGCCACCGACGACCCCGTGTTCGTCGACGACAAGCTGAGCCAGGCCATCGCCGGCAAGGGCCGCCTCGCCGACCTGCTCCGCATCGCCCAGTCCGCGCCCAGCAACGTGACGTGGTTCGTCGACCCCTCGCTGCTCGACGACCTCAACACCATGGTCAAGGGCTACAAGGTCAAGACCAAGGACGGCGAGCAGAGCCGGCCCGCCAACCCCGCGGCCGGACAGTGGCTGCAGGAGCTGCGCACCGCCCTCGCCGCCGCCCCCGTCGTCGCGGTCCCGTACGCCGACCCCGACCTCACCGCGCTCGCCCACCAGGGCCTCGACGACCAGCCCAACAGGGCGATCGCGCTCGGCGGCAAGAAGGCCAAGGAACTGCTCGGCCGCGACGTCAAGACGACGATCAACTGGCCGGCCGGGGGCCTGCTCGACCCCGACGCGCTCGACCTGCTCTCGGTCAGCGACGACAAGGTCGACACGGTCCTGCTCGACGCCGCCAACCTGCCGCCGGCGCAGCAGCTCACGGTCACGCCCGACGCCGCCACGACCCTCGACTCGGTCGGGGGCCCGGTGACCGCGCTGGTCGCCGACCCCGGGCTGAGCCGCCTGTTCGAGCCGGAGACCAGCACGTCCCTGCTGCTCAGCACGCAGCGGTTCATCGCCGAGACCGCGATGATCGCCGCCGAGCCGGGCCAGACCCTGCCGAGGTCGCTGGTCGTCGCCCCGTCGCGGCGCTGGGACCCCAACCCCGCGCTCGTCACCGGCCTGCTCAAGACCGCGAAGCAGCTGCCCTGGCTGCAGCTCACCTCGCTGGAGACGATCAAACCGGGCAAGTCGTCCGTCCCGCGCGCCGGCCTGACCTACACCGACCAGAACCGCCGCGAGGAGCTGAGCGGCAAATACCTGGCGCCGGTGAAGGAGACCGCGGAGCGGGCCCAGCTCACCGCCCTGATCGCGGCCACACGTACGCAGTCCACGTTCGACGCCGCCGTGCTGCGCACCGCCTCCTCGGCCTGGCGCAACAGCACCCGCATGGGCCGTTCGGTGACCAACGCGGTGAGCAAGGCCGTGACCGAGCGCGTGGACCGCGTCCAGATCACCGGCGCGGGGCCCGACCGGCCGCGCACCCTGGCGGGCAACAACGGCTTCGTCCCCATCAGCGTCAAGAACTCCAGCGGCGCCGAGATCAGGCTCTACGTCGACGTGCGATCCGACGACCAGAAACTGCTGCAGGTCACCTTCCAGCAGGACGAACCGCTGTCCATCGGCGCCGGGCAGAGCGGCACGGTCCAGGTGCCGATGAACGCCACGCCGGGCACCAGCGGCGACGCCACGGTGACCGTCCAGCTCAGGACCGCCGACGGCAAGGCCTACGGCAAGCCGCAACGCCTCACCATCCGCACCACCGGCTACACCGGCATCGCCTCGGTGATCGTGGGCGCGGGGCTCACCGTCATGCTGGCGGCCGTGGTCACGCGGGTGGTACGGCGCAGGGCGGAGCGCAGGCGCGCGGCGTCCGCCAGGAAATCGGGAGAGTGAGACCGAATGAGCCGCATGCTGCGGGCCAGCGCCTTGATGGCGGCCGGGACGATGGTGTCCCGGGTCACCGGGTTCGTACGCACCATGGTGCTCGCCTACGCCATCGGCACGGCGGCACTGGGCGACTCCTACAACGCCGCGTACGCGATCCCGTACAGCATCCTCGACCTGCTGCTGCTGGGCGTGCTCAGCAGCGTCGTGGTGCCGATGATCGTGCGGGCGCAGCAGCAGGACCCCGACGGCGGCCGGGCCTACGAGCAGCGGCTGCTGACCGTCGCGACGATGGCGCTGACCGTCGTCGCGGTGCTGGCCGTGCTGGCCGCGCCGCTGCTCATCGACCTCTACACCGACTGGGCGCCGGGCAGCCCGAAGTACGAGGTCGGCGTCATGCTGGCCCGGTTCATCCTGCCGCAGCTCGCCTTCTTCGGCATCGGCGCGGTCGCGGGCGCGATACTCAACACGCGTGACCGGTTCGGGGCGCCGATGTGGGCGCCGGTGATCAACAACCTGGTCGTGATCTGCGTGTTCGTCACGTACGCGCTGGTCAGCCAGGCGCGCGACAACATCGACGCGGTCACCACCGCCGACCTGGCGCTGCTCGGGCTCGGCACCACGGCCGGCATCGTGGCCCAGGCGGTGGTGCTGATCATCGCGCTGCGCCGGGCCGGGTTCTCCTTCCTGCCCCGCTTCGACCTGCGCAACGCCCGCCTGGGCGAGATGGGCAAGGCCGGCGTCTGGACGATCGGCTACGTCATCGTCACCCAGCTCGGCTTCCTGCTGACCACCAACCTGTCGTCCTCGGCGGGCGACCAGGTGCCCGGCCACGGCATCAGCCCCTACACGCTGGCCTTCCAGCTCTTCCAGCTCCCGTACGGCGTCGTCGGCGTCTCGGTCATCACGGCCATGCTGCCGCGCATGAGCCGGGCCGTCGGCGAGGGCAGGCTCGCCGACGTGCGCGAGGAGTTCGGCTCCAGCGTGCGGCTCATCTGCGCGCTGATGGTGCCGGTGTCGCTGCTGCTCATGGTGCTGGGGCCGGCGATCACCGTGCCCATCTACGGCCACGGCGCCAACAGCGCGTCCGACGCCGTCTACATCGGCAACGTGCTGCAGGTGTACGGGCTGGCGCTGGTGCCGTTCGCGGTCTTCCAGCTCCTGCTGCGGGTCTTCTACAGCTTCGGCGACACGCGGACGCCGGTCTACGTCGGAGCCGGGACGACCGCGGTCAACGCGGGGCTGATGGTGGTGTTCTACCTGCTGCTGCCGCCCGAGTACGCGGTCATGGGGCTGGCGCTGGCGTACGCGATCGCGTACGGGCTGGGCGCGCTGCTCGCCTGGATGCTGGCCAGCCGCCGGGTGGGCGGCCTCGACGGGTGGACGGTCGGCATGGCGATGACCCGGATGTACCTCGCCTCGCTGCCCACCGCCGTGCTGGCCCTGGCCGCCGTCTGGGGGGTCACGGAGGCGTTCGGCGGGCTGCGTTTCGTCAGTTCGCTCATCGTCCTGGCGGTCGGCGGCGGGCTCGGTCTGGTGCTCTACCTCGGTGTGGCTCACAGAATGCGCATACCGGAGGTCAACTCGATCGTTGGGATGGTCGCGCGACGGGTAGGTCGGTAAAGAAACTCGGCACTACGATGGAGCCCGACACGCGCGAATGGAAGCAGGAGGGGCGTGGGCGGATCCACCCGGCATAGCGTGCCTTCGTGGGACACCACCACGCGGGCGAGTCCAACCATGTCCGATCGGCCTAGCGGAGTGAGCCTGTGAGCACGTCGGCCGTCGCCCCCGGCACCCGTCTCGCCGAGCGCTTCCGGCTCGAGGACCGCGTCAGCGAGTCCGACGGCGCGACGCTGTGGAAGGCCATCGACGAGATCCTCGCGCGGCCGGTGGCCGTGCACACGTTCGCGCCCGACTTCCCGCGCGTGCACGAGGTCGTGACGGCCGCCCGCGCGGCGAGCCGGCTCACCGACCCGCGCCTGACGCAGGTCTTCGACGCCGCCGAGGACGACAAGCACGCCTACGTCGTCAGCGAGTGGGTCACCGGCGAGTCGCTGACCGACCTGCTGGCCAACGGGCCGCTGGACCCCGAGCGGGCGGCCGGGCTGGTGGCCGAGGCCGCCGAGGCCCTGGCGCACGCCCACGAGGCCCGCCTCTACCACCTGTGCCTGCGCCCGGCCCACCTGGTGTGGACGACCGGCAACACCGTCAAGGTGCTCGGCGTGGCCGTCGACGCCGCGATGTACGGCCTGACCACCGACCAGCCGGCGCTCGACGACGCCGAGGGCCTCGGCCGGCTGCTGTACGCGGGCCTGACCGGCCACTGGCCGGGCGACGAGGAGGAGGGCGGCCTGCCCGCCGCCCCCATGATGGACGGCCACTTCTGCACGCCGCGCCAGGTCACCGCCGGCGTGCCCGGCTACCTCGACACCGTCACGGTGCGGGCCTGCCTGCCCGAGTCGCGCAAGGGCCAGGGCGCGCTGTCCAGCCCGGCGGAGATCACCGAGGCGCTGGCCGGCGTGGCCCGCCCGATGCCGATCCCGATCCCCTACCCGAGCACGCCCGCGGTGGCCTCCGCCTCGCACACCGAGGGCCTCGACGTCGGCCGCCGCAACCAGACCACGGTCGCGCCGCTGCCTCCCGCGCCGCGGCGGCCGCAGGGCGGCGGCAGCGCGCTCAACCGGGTGCTCATGACGATCGTGGTGCTGCTGGTCATCGCCGCGGTCGGCGTGGGAGCGTGGACGATCGGCCGCAGCCTCGGCAGCGGCACCGAGCCCGAGGCCCAGCCGACCACGCCGAGCGCCACCAGCTCCTCCTCGACGCCGGTGCAGACGGTCAAGCCGGCCAAGGCCAAGGGCTTCGACCCGCTCGGCGACGGCGACGAGAAGTCGGACAAGGCCGGGCTGGCGATCGACGGCAAGCCGAGCACGTACTGGGAGACCGAGGGCTACAGCAGCCCCGAGCTCGGCAACCTCAAGAAGGGCGTCGGCCTGCTGCTCGACATGGGCAAGTCCGTGCAGGTCAGTGACGTGGTGGCGACGCTGGGCAACTCGGGCGCGAGCGTGGAGCTGAAGGTGGGCGACTCGCCCGAGCTCGGCTCGCTGAAGACGGTCGCGACGGCGAAGGACGCCTCGGGCAAGACCACGTTGAAGCCCGATCAACCCGCAACCGGGCAGTACGTTTTGATCTGGTTTACCCGTGTTCCGGCAGATGCAGGCAAGTTTCATGGCACCATCTATGAAGTAGTGGTGCACTCTCCCGGATCGGCATAATCAGGAAACTCTCTTGTGAACTCCCCACCCGAGACACCTTCAGCAGCGGATCGGCCCGCGGTCACGGACGCCGACCTGCTGACCGCGCACATCAACGGGGATCCTCACGCCTTCAGCGAGATCGTCAAACGGCACCGCGACCGCATGTGGGCGGTCGCCCTGCGCACGCTCGGTGACCCGGACGAGGCCGCCGACGCCGTGCAGGACGCCTTCGTCTCCGCCTATCGCAAGGCCGCCACGTTCCGCGGCGAGGCCGCCGTCACCACCTGGCTGCACCGCATCGTGGTCAACGCCTGTCTCGACCGCATGCGGCGCAAGTCCGTCCGGCCGGTGGCCGACGACGAGCTCATCGAGGCCGCCGAGCGCGAGACGCCGCTGCCGGACCAGACCCTGGAGCGCGAGGTCTCCATGGAGGTTTCGGCCGCTCTGAAACTGCTGCCCGCCGACCAGCGCGCGGCCCTTGTGCTCGTCGACATGATGGGCTATTCGGTCGAAGACGCAGCTCAGGTGCTGGAGGTGCCGAGCGGCACCGTGAAGAGCCGGTGCGCCCGTGGGCGCGCGAAACTTGCCCCAATTCTTTCGCATCTGCGGAACCGATCAGACCTCAACCGCGTCTCATCCGCGAAGGGAGCAGAACTTCGTGACGGGTGATACGCACTACGAACTGGAAACTCTCGCCGAGCTGGCCGAGGGTCTCCTGGACGCTGCCGAGGCACGCCAGGTCCGCGAACATCTCGCGGTCTGCGACCCCTGCGGGGAGCTGCTGGCCGACCTGGCGGCGGTTCGCGAGGTGCTCGCGGCGACCCCCACACCGGCCATGCCGATGGGCGTCGCACTGCGCATCGACAAGGCCCTGGCGGCCGAGGCCGAGACCGGGCGCGGCGGCGTCGGTCTCGCGGAGCCACCGGACTGGGACGAGCTCATGCGGGACGCCCCCTGGGAGCGGCCGATGGCGGTCCCCGAGCCCGTGGGCTCGGTCAACGGCTCCACGGCGGACGTCCCGGAGCCGGTACGCCTCGGGGTGGTCTCCGACGACGGCACCATCGTCCCCGCCAGGACACGCTCGGCCAGGAGGCGCCGGTGGGCGCTGCCCGCGGTGGCCGCCGCAGCGGCCGCGGCCGTGGTCGGCACGGCGGTGGTCTCGACCAACCTGCTCGCCTCCGGCGGCTCGCCGGGCGGCTCCGCGCCGGTCGCGCTGCCGTCCACCGACGTGGCGAAGAGCCCGCTGGCGGCGTCGGCGTACAAACTGACCGACAGCGGCTACAACTACAGCGACTACGCCCTCCGCCAGCCGATGGAGCAGTTCTTCGGTTTCGCGCAGGCGCAGCAGCCGCTGGGCAGCGACAACGCCGCCGCCAACCAGGCGGCCAAGTGCGTCGGCAAGGTGGGCGAGCGCAACGGTCTGGAGACCTTCGCGGCCGACCAGGGGCAGTACAACGGGCAGGAGGCGCTCGTCGTCGTCTCCTGGAAGGACCGGGCGGCCAAGAAGATCCGCATCGACATCGTCGACCCGTTCAACTGCAAGAACCTGCGTAAGGCGGCCCTCGGGCGCTGGTAGTTCTCGTACGTGTGCGTCGTGAAGAGCCCGCTTCGGCGGGCTCTTCCTTTTTGTCCTGTGCACAGCCTGTGGAAAAGTACGCGCAACGAAGTCCCCCCGCAGGTCGGCGCGCGATTCGTGGAGCCCGCGGCAGGGTGGCGGGTAGGGAGGGGAATCAGGGCAGCCTAGGATCTGTTGACGCCGGTGCAACTGCAGACGAGGAAGGCGTGGAGCGTTGAGCGACGTTCGTAACGTGATCATCATTGGATCCGGGCCAGCAGGCTACACCGCGGCCGTCTACTCCGCGCGCGCCGAGCTCAAGCCCCTGGTCTTCGAGGGCTCCGTCACCGCCGGCGGCGCGCTCATGAACACCACCGACGTGGAGAACTTCCCCGGGTTCCCCGACGGCATCATGGGGCCCGACCTCATGGACAACCTGCGCAAGCAGGCCGAGCGCTTCGGCGCCGAACTGGTCGCGGACGACGTGGTCGAGGTGGACCTGACGGCCGAGCCCAAGGTCGTCAAGACACACACCGACACCTACTACGCCAAGTCCGTCATCCTGGCGATGGGCTCCGGCTACCGCGAGCTCGGCCTCGAGAACGAGAAGCGCCTGTCCGGCCACGGCGTGTCCTGGTGCGCCACCTGTGACGGGTTCTTCTTCCGCAACAAGGACATCGTGGTCGTCGGCGGCGGCGACACGGCGATGGAGGAGGCCACGTTCCTCACCCGGTTCGGGCGCATGGTCACCGTGGTCCACCGGCGCGACGAGCTGCGGGCCAGCAAGATCATGCAGGACCGCGCGCTCGGCAATGACAAGATCCGTTTCGTCTGGGACTCCGAGGTCGTCGACGTGCTCGGCGACACCAAGGTGGAGGCCGTGAAGCTGCGCAACGTCAAGACCGGCGAGGAGTGCGAGCTGGCCACCGACGCGCTGTTCCTCGCGATCGGCCACGACCCGCGCACCGACCTGGTCAAGGGCCAGATCGACCTGGACGAGAACGGCTACATCAAGGTCGCCTCCCCCAGCACGGCGACCAACATCCCCGGCGTGTTCGCCGCGGGTGACGTCGTCGACCACACCTACCGCCAGGCCATCACCGCGGCCGGCACCGGCTGTGCGGCCTCGCTCGACTCCGAGCGCTGGCTCGCCGACAACGACAAGTAAGGAGCGCACCGTGAAGGCAGTCACCGACGCCACGTTCGAAGCCGAGGTCCTCAACAGCGACAAGCCCGTGCTCGTCGACTTCTGGGCGGAATGGTGCGGCCCGTGCCGTCAGGTCTCGCCCATCCTTGAGGAGATCGCCAAGGAGCACGGCGACAAGCTGGAGATCGTCAAGCTCAACATCGACGAGAACCCCGAGGTTCCGCGCCAGTACGGTGTGCTCCAGATCCCGACGATGAACGTCTACAAGGGTGGTGAGGTCGTCAAGCAGATCATCGGCGCCAAGCCGAAGGCCATGCTGCTGCGCGAGCTCGACGGCGTCATCTAGGCCGCATCCTCCGGCGGTCCGGACGATCGCCTCTAGTGGCGCGCTTCGCCCAGCGAAAGAGCCTCCCGCGACTACGCGGGGGGCTCTCCTGCTTCCCTCTGCGCCTCTGGACGGGCCCCAGCAGGCCCGTGCTCCCTCGGGACCTCCCGTGGGTCCCCCGCCGCGCGGCGGGCCGTCACACGGGGCGCAGGGCCCGTTCGGGGCTCATGGACCCGAGCAGCCGCTCCAGCGCGACCTCGACGTCCTCCCGCCACGACACCGCGTTCTTCAGTTCGAGCCGCAACCGCGGAAAACGCAAATGCGGACGAACAGTCTTAAATCCCACAGAAAGCAGATACTCGGCAGGAACCACGCAACTAGGTTCTTCCCACTTGAGATCCCCGAACGCCTCGATGGCTTTCACCCCGCGCCGCGTCAGATCCTTGGCCATCCCCTGGATGAGCATCCGCCCCAGCCCACCGCCGGAGAACTCCGGAATGATGTGCGCCGTCATCAGCAGCACCGCGTCCGCGCTCACCGGCGAGGTGGGGAACGCCACCGATCGCGGCGTGTAGAGCGGCGGGCTGTAGAGCACGAACCCGGCAGGCACGCCGTCGACGTACGCGATCTTGCCGCAGCTCCCCCATTCCAGCAGCGTGGCGGAGAGCCAGGCCTCCTTCTCCAGCCCCGGATCCCCGGAGTCCACCGCGCGCTCCCCGCTCATCGGGTCGAGCTCCCAGAACACGCACCGCCGGCACCGCCGCGGTAGATCTTCAAGATTGTCCAGGGTTATGTTGACCAGCCGGCGCGACAACTACCGCCCCTATCGTTGACCCGGAAAAGCGCGCGAAAACCGCGTCCACAGGTGGCATCGTAGCTCAGTGAAGAGAACGTCAGCGGACACCACGACGGCGTAGCCCCGTCACGTACGACATGTCCGGCTGGCGTAATCTGGTATTTCCGCCCGATATGACACCTAGGAGGTGGGCCGTGACGGAAGAGCTTGATCACGGTCAGACACCAGCGCCGACCCAAGGGTCGCGCATCGACGCCTACGTCGATCGGTACGCCGCGCGAGCTACCGGGATGGTCGCCTCCGAGATCCGAGCTCTTTTCGCCGTCGCGTCGAGGCCCGAGGTGGTCTCGCTCGCGGGCGGCATGCCGTACGTCACCGCCCTTCCCCTCGACATGGTCGGCGAGCTCGTCTCCGAGCTCGTCACCCGGCGCGGCCCGGTCGCGCTCCAGTACGGCTCCGGCCAGGGCGACCCGCATCTGCGCGAGCAGATCTGCGACGTCATGCGCCTTGAGGGGATCCAGGCCGCGGCGGACGACGTGGTCGTCACCGTGGGTTCGCAGCAGGCACTCGACCTGATCACCCGCATCTTCATCGACCCGGGCGACGTGGTGCTCGCCGAGGGCCCCTCGTACGTGGGGGCGCTGGGCACGTTCTCCGCCTATCAGGCCAAGGTGGTCCATATCGCCATGGACGATCAGGGCATCGTGCCCGAGTCCCTGGCCCAGACCATCTACGCGCTGGAGACCGCCGGCGCGCCCATCAAGTTCCTCTACACGATCCCCAACTTCCAGAACCCGGCCGGCGTCACCCTCAACATCGCCCGCCGCCAGCAGGTGCTCGACATCTGCCAGCGGGCCGGGGTGCTGATCATCGAGGACAACCCGTACGGGCTGCTCGGCTTCGACGGCGAGCCCATGCCCGCGCTGCGGGCCGACAACGCCGACGGGGTCGTCTACCTGGGCTCGTTCTCCAAGACGCTGGCCCCGGGCTTCCGGGTCGGCTGGGCGCTCGCCCCGCACGCGATCCGCGACAAGCTCGTGCTCGCCATGGAGTCGGCGGTGCTGTCGCACTCGTCGTTCACGCAGCTCGCGGTCGGCCAATACCTCGCCACGCAGCCGTGGCGGGAGCAGATCAAGACGTTCCGCGAGCTCTACCGCGAACGCCGCGACGCGCTCCTCGACGCCCTGGAGTCGCTGATGCCGCCCGAGGTCACCTGGACCCGGCCGGGCGGCGGCTTCTTCGTCTGGGCCACCCTTCCCGAAGGGCTCGACTCGAAGGCCATCCTGCCGCGGGCCGTGGCCGAGCGCGTGGCGTTCGTCCCCGGCACCGGCTTCTTCTCCGACGGCAGCGGGGCGCGGCACATGCGCCTGTCCTACTGCTACCCGGAGCCCGACCGGATCCGCGAAGGCGTACGCCGGCTCGCCGGGGTGATCGAGCAGGAGATGCAGCTGCGCGACACGTTCGGCACCGGCTCCGTACGCGAGCACAGCGGCGTCGACACGCCCGGCCCCGACCTCGCCTGACCCCTCCCGTCCGGCCCGGCCACCCGCGCCGGGCCGTATGGGGCTCCGCCCGGCCGCCTCACGTACACCATTCGCCCCTCACGCCGGTACGCTCGGACAGCGTTCTGTCAGCAGAGGAGAAGTGATGAGCGAGTTGGGCCACGTGCTGGTGCTGGCCGGAGGCCTCTCCTACGAGCGGGAGGTGTCCCTGCGCTCGGGCCGCCGGGTCAGCGAGGTGCTGCGCACCTCGGGCGTCGACGTCGAGACCCGCGACACCGACGCCTCCCTCGTGCCCTCGGTCCTCGCCGATCCGCCGGACGCGGTGTTCGTCACCCTGCACGGCGGCGCCGGCGAGGACGGCGCCATCCGCTCCGTGCTCGAACTCCTCGACGTCCCCTACGTGGGCGCCGACCCCGACGCCTGCCGGGTGGCCTACGACAAGCCCACCGCCAAGGCAGTCGTCCGCTCCGTCGGCCTGCGCACACCGGAGTCGGTCACGCTGCCAAAGGAGACCTTCCACGATCTCGGCGCCACGGTCGTGCTCGGCCGGATCATCGAGCGGCTCGGCCTGCCCCTGTTCGTCAAGCCGGCGCGGGGCGGCTCCGCGTTGGGCGCCTCCATCGTCCGCACCGCCGAGGAACTGCCCGCCGCGATGGTCGGCTGCTTCGCCTACGGCGACACCGCCCTCATCGAGCGCTACGTCGACGGCGTGGAGGTCGCCGTCTCGGTCGTGGACGTCGGCAACGGCCCGGTCGCCCTTCCCGCCGTCGAGATCGTCCCCGACAAGGGCGTCTACGACTACGCGGCCCGCTACACCGCCGGACACACCGAGTTCTTCGCCCCGGCCCGCCTGTCCCCCGCCGCCGCGGCCGCGTGCGCCGAGACCGCCGTCACCGCCCACACCGCGCTCGGCCTGCGGGACATCTCCCGTACGGACCTCATCGTGGACGCCGACGACGTCCCGCACTTCCTGGAGGTCAACGTGGCGCCGGGGATGACGGAGACCTCGCTGCTCCCGATGGCCGCCGAGGCGGCCGGCCAGGACCTCGGCGACCTCTGCCGCGCCCTCCTCCAGAACGCCGCCGCCCGCGCCCGCGCCTGACCCGGGTCGTAGCCTTACGGTGTGCTGATCGATCCGATGTACCCCAAGAGCTTTGCCAGCGACAACCACGCGGGCGTCCACCCGGACATCCTCGAAGCCATGGCGGCGGCGAACCAGGGAGACGCCCCCGCCTACGGCGACGACACCTGGACCGCCGCCTTCGCGGAGAGGGTCAAGGAGGTGTTCGGCCCGACGGCGGAGGGCTTCGCGGTGCTCAACGGCGCGGGCGCGAACATGGTGGGCCTGGCCCTCACCCTCCCCCGCCGCTACGACGCCGTCGTCTGCGCCGACAGCGCGCACATCGCGACCCACGAGAGCGGCGCCGCCGAACGCCTGCTCGGCGTGAAGCTGATGACGGTCCCCACCTCGCACGGCAAGCTCCGCCCGGCCGACATCGAGTCCCGCCTGCACGGCCTCGGCAATCCGCACGAGTCGCAGCCGGCGGTCGTCTCCATCTCGCAGGTGACGGAGCTCGGCACGTGCTACTCCCCCAACGAGATCGCCGCCCTCGCCGAGACGGCGCACGCCGCCGGCCTACGCCTCCACATGGACGGCGCCCGGCTGGCGAACGCCGCCGCCCATCTCGGCTGCGACCTGAAGGCCATCACCGCCGACGTCGGCGTGGACGTCTTCA
The DNA here is from genome assembly GCF_036289125.1 of Nonomuraea sp. LP-02. Classification (NCBI taxonomy): domain Bacteria; kingdom Bacillati; phylum Actinomycetota; class Actinomycetes; order Streptosporangiales; family Streptosporangiaceae; genus Nonomuraea; species Nonomuraea sp. LP-02. The sequence continues at coordinate 6,453,339 of NZ_JAXCLK010000001.1, forward strand.
GCTTCGGCGGCACCAAGAACGGCGCGCTCGCCGCCGAGGCCGTGGTCGTCCTCGACCCGTCCCTCGCCGACGCCGTGCCCTTCCTCCGGCGGCAGTCCCTTCAGCTCGCCTCCAAGATGCGCTTCATCTCCGCCCAGCTCACCGCCCTGCTCTCGGACGACCTCTGGCACCGCAACGCCCACCACGCCAACCAGATGGCCACCCGCCTGGCCGCCGGTCTCGCGGACGTCCCCGGAACGTCCCTCGCCTACCCCGTCGAGTCCAACGCCGTCTTCGCCCAGCTTCCACACGCCGTCGCGGAAACCCTCCGGGCCCGCTACCTCTTCCACTACTGGGACGAGCCGACCGGCATCGTCCGCTGGATGACCGCCTTCGACACCACCCCGGAACACGTCGACGACTTCCTCGCCGACCTCCATAAGGCCGCCAGCACCCTCTGAACCACACCCGGCTGGTTCCCCGCGAACTCCCGCCCATGTTTCACGTGAAACCAGCCACCCTTCACTCGCGCGCCCCGCTTCGTGCCGCGTCAGCCGTCCTGTCCCACGCGACTCCGAAGATTCACGAGCTTGGGAGCCAGCCACCTCTGTTTCACGTGAAACCAGCCCCTCCCTCCCCCGACAGCCGTCAGCCCCAGTTCCCGAACGCATCGAGAGCCGCGGCTGACGACCGTCGTGCCACAAGTAGCCAGCCCTTTTCCCGCTGCGACTCGCCCTGTCTCGCGAACCGCCCTGTACCGCCCCCCCTGCCCTCCTGTCGCCCCTGCGCCCCGAGCGCAGCCTTGCGCCTCACACACCGCCCCCCGCCCTGCGCCGCCGCCCATGCCGAAAGACTGCTACTCGGAAGGCAGCCGCCTCTGTTTCACGTGAAACCAGCCCTTCCCTCCCCCGAGAAGCCGTCGCCCTAGTTCCCGAACGCATCGAGAGCCGGGGCTGACGACCGTCGTGTCACAAGTGGCCAGCGCCGTTCCCGCTTGCGACTCGCCCTGTGTCGCGCGGGCCAACCTGCCTTGGAGGCGTCGCGCAGACCGCCTGTGCCGCGCGGACCGCCGCACAACACACCGCGCGCCGTCCGCGCCGTCCGCGCCGTCCGCGCCGTCCGCGCCGTCCGCGCCGTCCGCGCCGTCCGCGCCGTCCGCGCCGTCCGCGCCGTCCGCGCCGTCCGCGCCGTCCGCGCCGTCCGCGCCGTCCGCGCCGTCCGCGCCGTCCGCGCCGTCCGCGCCGTCCGCGCCGTCCGCGCCGTCCGCGCCGTCCGCGCCGTCCGCGCCGTCCGCGCCGTCCGCGCCGTCCGCGCCGTCCGCGCCGTCCGCGCCGTCCGCGCCGTCCGCGCCGTCCGCGCCGTCCGCGCCGTCCGCGCCGTCCGCGCCGTCCGCGCCGTCCGCGCCGTCCGCGCCGTCCGCGCCGTCCGCGCCGTCCGCGCCGTCCGCGCCGTCCGCGCCGTCCGCGCCGTCCGCGCCGTCCGCGCCGTCCGCGCCGTCCGCGCCGTCCGCGCCGTCCGCGCCGTCCGCGCCGTCCGCGCCGTCCGCGCCGTCCGCGCCGTCCGCGCCGTCCGCGCCGTCCGCGCCGTCCGCGCCGTCCGCGCCGTCCGCGCGTCCGCGCCGTCCGCGCCGTCCGCGCCGTCCGCGCCGTCCGCGCCGTCCGCGCCGTCCGCGCCGTCCGCGCCGTCCGCGCCGTCCGCGCCGTCCGCGCCGTCCGCGCCGTCCGCGCCGTCCGCGCCGTCCGCGCCGTCCGCGCCGTCCGCGCCGTCCGCGCCGTCCGCGCCGTCCGCGCCGTCCGCGCCGTCCGCGCCGTCCGCGCCGTCCGCGCCGTCCGCGCCGTCCGCGCCGTCCGCGCCGTCCGCGCCGTCCGCGCCGTCCGCGCCGAAAAGCTACTACTCGGAAGGCAGCCGTCGCTGTTTCACGTGAAACCAGCCCCTCCCTCCCACCCTCAACCCAACCCGACAATCGTCAGCCCCACCCGCGGCTCATCCGGAAAAGCCGTCAGCCCCGGCTTCCGAACGCATCGGTAGCCGGGGCTGACGGCCGCGCTGTTTCACGTGAAACAGCGACAGATATAAGTGGCGGCGTCCTTACTCCTCCGCCTCGCGCATCGCCCGGACCGCCTCCGGAGCCATCGTCCCGATGATCCGCTCCAGATCGTCGATCGTCGCAAACTCGACCACGATCCGTCCCTTCCTCCGGCCGAGGTCCACCTTCACCTTCGTCTCGAAGTGATCGGAGAGCCGGTCGGCGAGGTGGGTGAGACCGGGGGCGGTGGGCTTGGCGACCGGACGCTCCCGCGTCGGCCCCTTCGCCGCCTTGGCGCTCCCCATGGCGACGATCTCCTCCACCGCCCGCACCGACAGGAGCTCCGCAATGATCCGCTTGGCCAGGGTGATCTGCTCCTCGGCCGAGCTGAGCCCGAGCAACGCGCGGGCATGCCCGGCGCTGATGAGACCGGCGGCGATCTTGGGCTGGACTTCCGGCGGCAGGTTCAAGAGCCGAAGGGTGTTGGTGATGTGCGAGCGCGAGCGACCCACCTTCGCGGCCAGCTGCTCGTGCGTCGCCTGGAAGTCGTCAAGCAGTTGTTGGTACGCCGCCGCCTCTTCGAGCGCGTTCAGCTGCTCCCGTTGCAGGTTCTCGATGAGGGCATCACGGAGAAGGTCTGTGTCCTGCGTGTTGCGGACGATCGCGGGCACCGGATCGAGCCCCACCTTCTGACATGCCCGCCAGCGTCGCTCCCCCATGATGAGCTCGTACTGACCGCCACCGACCGGCCGGACCACGATCGGCTGCAGCAGCCCCACTTCACGGATGGACGCGGCCAGGTCCTCCAGCTTCTCCTGGTCGAAGATGTCACGCGGCTGACGCGGGTTGGGGACAATCGCCTCGAGCGCGATCTCCTTGAAGTACGCTCCAGCGATCGGCTTGGGGCCGGCCTCGCCCGCCGTGGGCGTGCCGTTGCCATTGGCCGGGGCGGTCGCCGTCGCCATCCCGGGGCCGTCAACAATGGGACCGGTCGGGATGAGCGCCCCGAGCCCCTTGCCCAATCCCCGCCGCTGCTGACTCACTGCGTCTCCTCATCCACCCAACCGATTCCGGTCACCTCAGGAGAGGTTACCGTTGCGAGCGTCGCCGAGTGCCTCCTCGCCACACACCGTCCGGCGGATTTGCCCCAACACACCCACAAACTCGCCCAACCCTGCCCGTCCCCGCGCCGCTCCCCCACCGTGCGCCTACGAAGGAACGGAGAAGAGTGATCGGCGCGAAGTCGGTCGCTCCAGGATGAGCGGATCCCCTCGATCAACAGCACCCAGATCAAGGGCCGCCCTTGCAGAGGAACGCCTGCAGGACGCCGCCACCAGAATCGCACTGCCGCACTCGTCAACTCCGTAGCTCACAGCCGCCATCGCAGCCGCGTGCCGTGCCCTGCTCGTGGCTCTTGCCGCGCTCGTGGCTCTTGCCGCGCTCGTGGCTCTTGCCGCGCTCGTGGCTCTTGCCGCTCGTTTACGCCGCGACCATCAAAGCCCGCGCCCATCAGTCGGCAGGCGGATCCACTTCGCCGCTGCCACCGCCCCGACACCAGGCAGACCCGTAGACGACGATAGGCGATGCACGCCGCGACCAAGGCTGGGCATCACGACCCCACCCGCACCCACCAGTGAAGCACCGCGCCCGGTGCCGCAGGCAGCCATCATCGCCACCATCCCCGCCGCCGTTGCCGCGCAGGAGGCATCAGCGCTTCCGTGAGATGGCCCTCTCACACCCCCAGCGCGTCACCGGCATGCCCGACCAGCATCAGCGACCTGAGACCTGCGCCCGCACGGCGCTGACTCCTCCGAGCGCACGCCGCTTCGACTGAACCGGCGTCGAACACCGACCGAGCAACAGCTGCTGCCGAGCAGAGGTTCCGAAGCCGCCAAGCTCAACCGTGCCCCGCCAGCCGTGTCGAGCCCAGTGGCGTCGAGCCCAGCCGCCAGCGCTGCCCGACCACCTGTCGCCAACCCATGCCGCGCCCAACCACAGGACGCCGACCCACCCCGGGAACAGGCGGCCCGACGCACACCTACCCCGAACCAGCTCAAAAGCAGGGGGCAGGGCCCTCAGGCGACCGTGGCGCGGTAGGCGATCTCCCGAGCCGCGTCCATGTAAGCCATCGCCCCACTCGACCCCGGATCGTACGTCATCACCGACTGCCCATAGCTGGGCGCCTCCGACAGCCGCACGCTCCGCGGGATCACCGTGTTCAGCACCGTCTCCCCGAAGTGGGACCGCACCTCCTCCGCCACCTGCGACGCGAGGCGCGTCCGCCCGTCGTACATCGTCAGGACGATCGTGGACAGCCGCAGCGTCGGGTTCAGGTGGGCCTTGATGAGGTCGACGTTCCGGAGGAGCTGGCCGAGCCCCTCCAGCGCGTAGTACTCGCACTGGATGGGGATCATGACCTCTTCCGCGGCCACCAGCGCGTTGACGGTGAGCAGGCCGAGCGACGGCGGGCAGTCGATGATGATGTAGTCCAGCTCGATGTCGTCGTACGCCGCCAGCGCCCGCCGCAGCCGCGCCTCCCGCGCGACCAGCGACACCAGCTCGATCTCGGCCCCGGCGAGGTCGATGGTGGCGGGTGCGCAGTAGAGGTTGGGCATCTCGGGCACCTGCTTGACGATGTCCGCCATGGGCAGGTCGTCCACCAGCACCTGATAGACGTCCGGCACATCACCACGGTGCTCGGTGGCAAGGGCGGTGGAGGCGTTGCCCTGCGGGTCCAGGTCCACCACGAGCACCCGCTGGCCGTGCATCGAGAGCGCGGCCGCGATGTTCACCGACGTGGTGGTCTTGCCGACGCCGCCCTTCTGGTTGGCCACCGCGATCACCCGCGTCTTCGCCGGGCGGGGCCAGCCGGCGTCGCCCGCGCCGGGCCCGTCTCCAGCCTGAGCTGCCGTCGGGGTTGCGGATGTTTCACGTGAAACCACTGAGCTGAGCGCCTCTCGTACCAACGGCGAATCACCGGGGTTCAGGGGGGTCTGGGTCACGATGGCCATCCTTTCAACCGATGGTGTGCCGGTGCCGGGAATTTGCTGTCGCGACACGCCCATTTCGGGCCAGCCAACCCCGGTGGGACTCGAAGGTGGACGACGGTCCGGCCATCCGAGACCGCTTGACGCGACTGGCACAACCGTCACCTCCTCCGTCGCCGCCCGGCTCGCTCCGGCGCGCGACCCGCAACCACCCGAACCAGTGTTGCAGGCGGCTCGACCTTACCGCGCCCGACGGTCACAAGCTCGGCCGTTCGGGCTCCACTGGCGCGCAATTGGGCTTCGGCCTCGGCCAGCTCACCGGCCGCCCGCTCCCCCTTCATGGCGATGAGCTCGCCGCCCTCGCGCAGCAGCGGCATCGCCCACGTCAGCAGCCGGTCGAGCGGCGCGACCGCACGGGCGCTGGCGACGTCGAAGACCCGCTTGCCGGCCAGCTCCTCCGCCCGGCCGCGCAGCACCTCGACGTTGCCGAGCTTGAGCGTCGCGACGCACTCCTCCAGGAACACGGTACGGCGCAGCAGCGGCTCCAGCAGCGTGACCCGGATGTCCGGTCGGACGATCGCCAGCACGAGCCCCGGCAGCCCGGCGCCGGAGCCGATGTCGACCAGCTCGACATCGGCGGGCACGGCCTCGGCGACGACCGCGCAGTTGAGCAGATGGCGGTCCCAGATCCGCGGCACCTCCCGCGGCCCCAGCAGCCCGCGGACCACGCCGGGCCCCGCCAGCAGCTCGGCGAACGCGTTGGCGCGATCCCAAGCCTCCCCGGCGAAGACGTCCCGCGCTATGTCCGGCGGCGCCGGCAGCTCATCGCTCACTGGTTGGAGGCCCTTTCTCGGTGCTGGTGTCGTGGCCGGGCGTGACCGTCCCCGCGGGGAGCTTCCACGTCCCCAGGCTAATCGGGCGATCACAAGGGAAGACTAGCGGGCCGCCCTGAGGGTGACCTTCGAGCACGCCGTCGGCGGTGGCGGACGGACCGGCAGCATAGGGACGTACGTGCTTGTATCACCGCATTAAGGCGGCCGAGGTACGTACCAGGATAAAGAGAACGGCCGCCTGCCGCTCGCCAGGGGGCGGGGCAGACGGCCGCGACGAAGCGGAGAATCAGGCGGGCAGGACCACCACGTAGCGGTTGGGCTCCTCGCCCTCGGACTCGCTGCTGAGCCCGGCGGCGGCCACCGCGTCGTGGACGATCTTGCGCTCGAACGGGGTCATCGGCTGCAGCGACTTGGGCTCGCCGCGCTCCTTGACCTGGTTGGCGACCTCGGTGCCGAGCTTGGTCAGCTCGGCGCGCCGGCGCTCCCGGTAGCCGCCGACGTCGAGCATCAGCCGCGAGCGCTCGCCGGTCTGGCGGTGCACGGCCAGGCGGGTCAGCTCCTGCAGCGCCTCCAGGACCTCTCCCCCGGGGCCCACCAGCTCATTGCCCTTGAGCCCGACGACGGAGACGAGCGCACGGTCGCCCTCGACGTCCATGTCGATGTCGCCGTCGATGTCGGCGATGTCGAGAAGCCCCTCGACGTAGTCGGCAGCGATCTCGCCCTCCTGCTCCAGGGCGGCGAGATCAGGAGCATTCTTCTGCTCGGCCTCGGTCATGGCCGGCCTCTCCTTCGTGGTCACGACTTCTTGCTGCCGGTGCGCTTGCTGCGAGGCTGGCGGCTCGGCTGCTGCCTGATGATCTTAGGCTCCGGCGGGGGCGGAGGGGCCTGCTCCTCCGGAGTCGTCTTGCGGATCTTGGCGATCAGGCCCTGCTTCGGCTCCACGGGGATCGCGTTGCCCTTGGCGTCGAACTGCGGCATCGGGTGCCGGCTGTAGAACCAGTGCTGCTGGCCGAGCGTCCACAGGTTGGTGGTGACCCAGTAGAGGATCAGGCCGAGGGGGAAGTTCAGGCTGAAGAAGGCGAACAGCGGCGAGATGTACATCAGGATCTTCTGCTGCTGCGCCATGGGGTTGTCCGGCATCTGGGCCATGGAGCGGGTCACGCTCTGCCGGACGGTGAGGAACGTGGTCAGCGAGCTGATCGCGACGAAGAAGCCGATGACGACCTTCTCCATCGCCGTGGGCGCCTCGAAGAACGTCGCGGGCAGCGGGGCGCCCAGGATGAGCGCGTGCTTGGCGCTGTCGACCAGTTCCTGCGTCATGCCGAACTTCGCCTCGTCCGCCGCGATCGCCCGGAGCACGGTGAACATCGAGATGAAGATCGGGAACTGGGCGACGACGGGGAGACAGCCGCCGAGCGGGTTGGCCCCGGCCCCCTGGTACAGCGCCATGACCTCCTGGTTCATGCGCTGCTTGTCGTTCTTGTAACGCTTGCGGAGCTCCTGGACCTTCGGCGCCAGCTCCTGCATCTTCCGCGACGACCGCATCTGCTTGAGGAACAGAGGGAAGATCAGGATCCTCATGAAGATCGTCAGCGTGATGATGGTGAGCGCCCACGTCAAACCGCTGTTCGGGTCGAGGAACGTGCTGTAAGCACTGTGGATCCAGGTGATGACTTGGGCGACGGCTGTGTACAGCCAATTGAGCCAGGACAGCTCCACCGAGCTATCTCCCTTGCGTTTCGTGAGACCGGACCGGGCGTGGGGGCACCGGGTCTATACCTCCGGGATGGAATGGGTGGCACCGCCCGATGCGCCGGACAGTCAGCCAGATGCCACGCAACGCACCATGCGTGGCGATCGCCTCGAGGCCGTAGGCACTGCACGACGGATAGAAACGGCAGCGTGGGCCGAGCAGCGGGCTGATGAACGCCCGATAGAACCGGATCGGGACGATCAGCACCCGAGCCGCGACGCTCGGCACCTCGTGCACCTGCTCCGTCATCTCTGTCCACCCGTCGAGGCATCGCGCCGCCTGAGCAAACGATCCAGCGCGGCATCGAGCTCGGCGGCCAGGTGCTCGAATCGCGCGGACGCGGCCGGTGGATTGGCGCGTACCACAAGCAGGCTACCTCCCGGCAGCCGGTCAAGACGCTCCCGCATCAGGTGTCGGAGCCGCCGTTTGACCTTGTTCCGGGTGACAGCGCCGCCCACGGCCTTGCTCACCACGAAACCCACCAGGGGTGGCTCTTCCCCGGAAACGCGAAAATGCACCACCAAAGTGGGGCGACCCGCGCGCTTGCCTCGCCGCACGGCCGCCTCGAAATCCTCCCCGCGCCGCATGCGGGATTGCCGGGACAGCACCGTATATGCCTATCGCCCGCCGGCGAGATTCACCGGCGGGCCGACTATCAGGCGTGGGACGGTCAGGCCGACAGCTTCTCGCGGCCCTTGCGGCGGCGGGAGGCCAGGATGGCGCGGCCGGCCCGGGTGCGCATCCGCAGCCGGAAGCCGTGGGTCTTCGCGCGGCGACGGTTGTTCGGCTGGAAAGTACGCTTGCTCACGGGTGGGCTCCAGGTCATTGGTGCGCCCGGCGGGCGCGGTACACACACAGGATGGCCTGCCAGAAAAGCGAGGGCACGCGAAATAGCCGTCGCGTGACAAGCCGACCGTCGTACGTTACGGGCCAAGGCCCTCCCAGGTCAAACCGGGCGGGTTGTCCACCAATCCACAGGCGAGTTTTCCCCAGGCCGCACGCGTCCACAGTATGTGCACCCAGGTGCCACTAGGCTGTGGACAACGCCTTGAACACAGCTGTGCACAGAGTTACTGTCGGCCCTTCTGGAGCGGCGGTAACACAGCAGCGCCACTGTGCACAACATGTGGAGATCCTGTGGAGGAACTGAGCGTGACGCTCGCCTCCCGGGCTGTGGACAAAGGCGGCCGAAGATCGTCAGCGACCGCCGGCATGTGGATGAACGACCGCGGAGGCCGCGAGAGGGAGGAGGGGGAACCGCACTGTGAGCAGTGTCGACCTCGGCACGGTATGGGCGAGGGCCCTGGGCAACTTCCTCAACGAGAACGTGCCGATCCAGCAGCGAACGTGGCTGTCGATGGTGCGCCCGATCGCCCTGGCCAACGACACGATCGTGCTCGGCGTCCCCAACGACTTCCTCAAGGACCTCATCGAGGGCAAACTGCGCCCGCTCGTCGCGCACGCCCTGTCCCAGGAGCTCGGCCGGACGATGCGGCTGGCGGTGATGATCGACACGACGGCCCCCGAGCAGCCCGTCGTCGACGCTCATCAACAGCCTGTGGCTTCGAGTTATCCCCAAGGTGTGGAGAACCAGCCGCGTTTTACACAACACCTCCAACCGCAGGCCCAGCAGGCTTCCGAGCCTCCGCAGTTCTATTCTCCCCAGCCCGAGCCGGAGCGTTCGTCCACCGAATATCCACAGCAGGGCTTCGCTTTTGAACAGGCGCAGCCGTACTCACCGGCCGGCACCCCGCCTGTGGAGAAAACGCCGGAGCCGGCGCCGAATCGGTGGGAAGCAAAGAGCAGCAAACCCAGCGAACCGGCCCGGCTCAACCAGAAGTACACATTCGAGACTTTCGTCATCGGCGCCAGCAACCGGTTCGCGCACGCGGCCGCCGTGGCCGTCGCGGAATCGCCGGCGAAGGCGTACAACCCGCTGTTCATCTACGGAGACTCGGGGCTGGGGAAGACCCACCTGCTGCACGCGATCGGGCATTACGCGCAGAGCCTCTACGACGGCGCCCGGGTGCGCTACGTGAGCTCCGAGGAGTTCACCAACGACTTCATCAACAGCATCCGCGACCACAAGGCCGACGGCTTCCGCGGCCGCTACCGGGCGATCGACATCCTGCTCGTCGACGACATCCAGTTCCTGGAGGGCAAGGAGCAGACGCAGGAGGAGTTCTTCCACACCTTCAACACCCTCCACAACGCCAACAAGCAGATCGTCATCTCCAGCGACCGCGCGCCGAAGCAGCTGATCACGCTGGAGGACCGGCTGCGCAACCGCTTCGAGTGGGGCCTGATCACCGACGTCCAGCCGCCTGAGCTGGAGACGCGCATCGCCATCCTCAGGAAGAAGGCCATCCAGGAGGGCCTGGCCGCGCCGCCCGAGGTGCTGGAGTACATCGCCAGCCGCATCTCCACCAACATCCGGGAGCTGGAGGGCGCGCTGATCAGGGTCACCGCGTTCGCCAGCCTCAACCGGCAGGGCGTCGACCTGCAGCTCGCCGAGGTGGTACTGAAGGACCTCATCACCTCGGAGTCCGACACCGAGATCACCATCGCGGCGATCATGAGCGAGACCGCCAACTACTTCGGCATCAGCATCGACGACCTGTGCGGCACCTCGCGCAGCCGGGCGCTCGTCAACGCCCGGCAGATCGCCATGTATCTCGCACGGGAGCTGACGGAGCTGTCGCTGCCGAAGATCGGCCAGCAGTTCGGCGGTCGCGACCACACCACGGTGATGCACGCCGAGCGGAAGATCCGCTCGCTGATCGCGGAGCGCAAGTCGATGTACAACCAGGTCAACGAGCTGACAATACGCATCAAGCAGACACAGCGCGGGTCCTGAGTGTTATGCACAGCCTGTGGAAAACACTGTGGAGCAGCGGAAACGTCGATTCGAGGCCGCTCGGTGCCCGGCAATGCCGCGAAAAATCCGCCCACAAGGGTTGGGGACAAACCTGGGGACATCTGGGGGAAACCTGGGGACGGTCCGTGGATAACGTGTGGACAGCGTGTGCACAACCGATCTGGGGCTCCAGAAGGGCCTCTTCTACCCCGTGGATAACCTGTGGAAACATCGTGGATAACCCCGGGTTTCCCGTGGATGAAGCGACCATGATCTGGGGACGGCCTGTGGGCGAAGATTCGCCGTCCCCAGGCGACCCCAGTTACCCCCAGGCGTCACACACAGCCTCGGTGGATGAATTCAGGGCCGCTGACCAGGGCGAAGGCTGGTTGTCCACAGTTTCCACAGCCCCTAGTGTGATGACCTCTTCTATCTCTTACTAAGAAACTCAAAGACCCATAGTTGGGCTTCTCCCGGAGCGCGAGTGCGGGAGAGTGGATCCTCGAATCAACGACAGACCCAGGAGGCCGATCACCGTGATGTTCCGGATCGAGCGAGACGTACTCGCCGAGGCGGTGGCCTGGACGGCACGCAGCCTCCCGGCGCGCCCGTCGGTGCCCGTCCTCGCGGGCATGCGCCTGGAGGTCACCGACGACCAGCAGCTGAAGCTCTCCGGCTTCGACTACGAGGTCTCCGCCCAGGTGACGCTGGAGCTGCACACCGGCGAGGCCGGTGTCGTCCTGGTCTCGGGCAAGCTGCTCGCCGAGATCACCCGCGCCCTTCCCGCACAGCCTGTGGACTTCGTGGTCGACGGCGCCAAGGCGGTCGTCACCTGTGGCAGCGCGCGGTTCACCCTCCTCACCATGCCTGTGGAGGACTACCCGTCCCTGCCGGCCATGCCGCCGGCCGCGGGCCGGGTCGGCAGCGACGTGTTCGCCTCTGCCGTCTCCCAGGTGGCCGTCGCCGCCGGCCGTGACGACACCCTGCCGATGCTCACCGGCGTCCGCATGGAGATCGACGGCGACACGGTGACCCTCGCCGCCACCGACCGCTACCGGCTCGCCGTACGCGAGCTGAAGTGGCAGCCGGGCCAGCCCGACTTCTCCGCCATCGCGATGATCCCCGGCAAGACGCTCGCCGACACGGCCAAGGCGCTCGGCAGCACCGGCGCCGAGGTCGAGATCGCGCTCAGCTCCGCGGGCGGCACCGGCGAGGGCATGATCGGCTTCTCCAGCGCCGGCCGCCGCACCACCACGCGCCTGCTCGACCCCGAGTTCCCGAAGTACCGCTCGCTGCTCCCCACCGAGTTCTCCGCGCGCGCCGACCTGTCCACAGGCCCGTTCGTCGAGGCGGTCAAGCGCGTGGCGCTCGTCGCCGAGCGCAACACCCCGGTACGGCTGGCGTTCCGCAGCGGCGAGGTCGTGCTGGAGGCCGGCAGCGGCGACGAGGCCCAGGCCGTCGAGGCCCTGCCTGTGGACTACGAGGGCGAGGAGATGAACATCGCCTTCAACCACCAGTTCCTGCTGGAGGGTCTCGGCGCGATCGACTCCGACATCGCCAGGCTCCAGATGACCACGTCCACGAAGCCCGCTATCCTCACCGGTGGCAAACCTGTGGAGGACGGTGCCACCACGGACTACCGATACCTGATCATGCCCATCCGCCTGTCAGGCTGATCCTGCCATCGGGGATGATGAAAGCCTGACGAGGGGGTAGGGAAAAAGTCATGCAGATCGGCATGGTGGGACTGGGCAAGATGGGCGGCAACATGGCCGAGCGCCTGCGCCGCGGAGGTCACGACGTCATCGGCTACGACCGCGATCCCTCGGTCAGCGACGTCGAGAGCCTGAAGGGCCTCGTCGAGCGCCTGGAGGCGCCACGCGTCGTCTGGGTCATGGTGCCGGCGGGCAAGCCCACCCAGTCCACCGTGGACGATCTGGGCGAGCTCCTCGACGAGGGCGACATCGTCGTCGACGGCGGCAACTCCCACTATGTGGACGACCAGAAGCACGCCGCCGAGCTGGCCAAGAAGGGCATCGGCTTCGTCGACTGCGGCGTGAGCGGCGGTGTGTGGGGCCTCGAGAACGGCTACGCGCTCATGTGCGGCGGCGACAAGGAGCACGTCGACCGGCTGATGCCGATCTTCGAGACGCTCAAGCCCGAGGGCGAGGACGGCTTCGTCCACGCGGGCGACGTCGGAGCCGGCCACTTCGCGAAGATGGTCCACAACGGCATCGAATACGGCATGATGCAGGCCTTCGCCGAGGGCTGGGAGCTGCTGGAGGCCTCCGACGTCGTCAAGGACGTACGTGGCTCCTTCTCGAGCTGGCGCACCGGCACCGTCATCCGCTCCTGGCTGCTCGACCTGCTGGTCCGGGCCCTCGACGACGACGAGCGCCTCGACCAGCTCCGCGGCTACGCGCAGGACTCCGGCGAGGGCCGCTGGACCGTCCAGGCCGCCGTCGACCACGCGGTGCCGCTGCCGGTCATCACCGCCGCCCTCTACGCCAGGTTCGCCTCACGCCAGGACGACTCCCCCGCGATGAAGGTCGTGGCCGCGCTGCGCAACCAGTTCGGCGGCCACGCGATCACCGCGACCGAGGGCAGCACCGCCAAGGGCGCCGACGCGCCGGGCGCGGACGTCAACCCGCCCAAGGAGACCGACCGCTGAAGGCGCGCCTCCGGAGGCCGCGCCTCGGCGAGCGAAGGCCGCGCTTCCACAGGCGACCGCCCGGCGGCGGGAGGTTTTCCACAGACCGCACGCCGATGAACCCAGCGGCGCGCGAGGCCGACTAACCTCTTTGAGGTGCACGTCGCCCACCTCTCGCTGACCGACTTCCGGTCCTACGTCTCCGTGGAGTTCGGCCTGGAGCCGGGCGTCACGGCCTTCGTGGGGCCCAACGGCCAGGGCAAGACCAACCTGGTCGAGGCCCTCGGCTACGTCGCGACGCACTCCAGCCACCGGGTGGCGACCGACGCGCCCCTCGTCCGCCAGGGGGCCGCCAGGGCGATCGTGCGCTGCGCCGTCCACAGGGACGACCGGCGGGCGCTGATCGAGCTGGAGATCAACCCGGGCCGGGCCAACCGCGCGCGGCTCAACCGCTCGCCCGTCTCACGGGCCCGCGACGTCGTGGGCCTGCTGCGCACGGTGCTGTTCGCCCCCGAGGACCTCGCGCTGTCCAAGGGCGACCCGTCCGAGCGCCGCCGCTTCCTCGACGACCTGCTGGTGGCCAGGGCGCCCAGATTCGCCGGCGTGCGCGCCGACTATGACCGGGTGCTGAAGCAGCGCGGCGCCCTGCTGCGCACGGCCGCGCAGGCCCGCAGGGGCAGCCGTGGCGCCCGCAGGCAGGAGAGCGACACCGCGTTCGCCGCCGCGGGCGCGGGCGACCCCCTGAGCACGCTGGAGGTGTGGGACGCCCACCTCGCCCGGCACGGGGCCGAGCTGCTGAAGGCGCGGCTGGAGCTGATCGAGGCGCTGCGTCCCCTGGTCGCCGGCTCCTACGCGGCGCTGGCCCCGTCGAGCGCCCCCGCGACGCTGGCCTATCGCAGCACGTTGTCCACAGGTGGGGACGACGACGAGGGGGGTCAGGGGGGCGAAGTCCCCGGTGAGCGGGGATCTTTCGATACACAGACGTTATCCACAGACTTGGGGAAAACCCTTGAAGAGCGTCTGCGGGAGCGGCTATTGGAGGTGCGCCAGTCGGAGCTGGAGCGGGGCGTCACGCTCGTCGGCCCCCACCGCGACGACCTGGTCCTCGGCCTCGGCGAGCTGCCCGCCCGCGGCTACGCCAGCCACGGGGAGTCGTGGTCGTTCGCGCTGGCGCTGCGGCTGGCCGCCTACGACCTGCTGCGGGCCGACGGCGGCGATCCCGTGCTGATCCTCGACGACGTCTTCGCCGAGCTCGACAGCCAGCGCCGGCGCCGGCTGGCCGAGATGGTGGCGCCCGCCGAGCAGGTGCTGATCACCGCCGCCGTGCCCGACGACGTGCCTAAGGAGCTCGCGGGCGCCAGGTTCGACGTGGTGGAGGGGAGCGTGACCCGTGTCAGATGAGGACAACCCGACCGCCCGTACGGCCAGAGGGGTCGCCATGGCCAGGGAGAAGCTCGCCCAGGCCAAGGCCGACGCCGCCAAGCGCGGCCAGCTCCCCCGCCGCGAGCCCCGGCGGCGTGGGGCCGGCCCGCGCAGGGAGGCCGGCGACCCCCAGCTTTTCGGACGGGCGATAGCCGACCTGCTGGCCGACCGCGGCTGGGAGCGTTCCGCGGCCGTCGGCGGCGTGTTCGGGCGCTGGCCCGAGATCGTGGGCCCCGACCTCGCCGCCCACACCAAGCCCGACTCGTTCGAGGACGGCGAGGTGCTGATCCTGGCCGACTCGACGGCCTGGGCGACGCAGGTGCGGCTGCTCGCGCGCACCCTCGTACGCAGGCTCAACGAGGAGCTCGGCGAGGGCACGGTCACGAAGGTCAAGGTCAGAGGGCCGCAGAACGCGCCGCGTCCATCAGGGGGTTTGCGGGTGACCGGAAGCCGAGGTCCGGGTGACACCTACGGTTAGGCGCCGGGGGCGATCAGAAAGCCCCCAGACGCGATAAGCCCCCTTTCCGGAGGGGGGATGCTGGGCCGGGGGCAAAACGAGCTAGAGGCGACCACAGGCGCGTTCATTGCCACCACAGGGCTCCGGAAGCGGTAGAATGAAAAAGGATTCCGGACACGTCCGCTTGCGTGTCACCCCGGCAGCAAGCCGACTCCCCTGGGTGACCGCGCATCGGGGCACTCACGACGGTGACGGGCACGGCAGGGGCAGCTTCGCAACACGAGCGCCTCCCCCGCCGCGTGTCCGCGGCAGGAGGATTTCGCAGTTGTCCTACGACGCTAGCTCAATCACCGTACTCGAAGGGCTTGAGGCGGTTCGCAAGCGCCCGGGTATGTATATCGGCTCGACCGGCGAGCGCGGCCTGCACCACCTTGTCTACGAGATCGTGGACAACTCGGTGGACGAGGCCCTGGCCGGTTACGCCAACCGCATCGAGATCACGCTGCTCGCCGACAACGGCGTCCGGGTGGTCGACGACGGCCGCGGCATCCCCACGGGCATCCACCCTGTGGAGAAGCGCTCCGCGGTCGAGGTCGTGCTGACCACGCTGCACGCCGGCGGCAAGTTCGACAGCCAGGCCTACGCCGTCTCCGGCGGCCTGCACGGCGTCGGCTCGGCCGTCGTCAACGCGCTGTCGACCGCCATGGACGTCGAGATCAAGCAGAACGGCCACTACTGGCGCCAGCGTTTCGAGCACTCCAAGCCCGTCGCGCCGCTGGCCAAGGGCGAGGGCACCGACGAGACCGGCACCACGATCACGTTCTGGCCCGACCCCGACGTCTTCGAGACCACCACCTGGAACTACGAGACGCTCTCGCGGCGCTTCCAGGAGACGGCGTTCCTCAACAAGGGCCTCGTCATCACGTTCACCGACGAGCGGCCCGATCACGTCAACGGCGACGAACCGCACACCGTCACCTACCACTACGAGGGCGGCCTGTCCGACTTCGTCAAGCACCTCAACGCCAAGAAGGAGCCGGCGCACGCGTCGATCATCGCCTTCGAGGAGGAGGGCGACGGCATCGCGGTCGAGATCGCGATGCAGTGGAACAACTCCTACTCGGAGTCGGTCTACACGTTCGCCAACATGATCAACACGGCTGAGGGCGGCACCCACGAGGAGGGCTTCCGCGCGGCGCTGACGTCCATCGTCAACCGCTACGCGCGCGAGCAGAAGTTCCTCAAGGAGGGCAAGGACGACAACCTCTCGGGCGAGGACGTCCGCGAGGGCCTGACCGCGATCATCTCGGTCAAGTTGTCCGACCCGCAGTTCGAGGGCCAGACCAAGACCAAGCTGGGCAACACCGAGGCGAAGTCGTTCGTCCAGAAGGCGTGCAACGACCACCTGCGCGACTGGCTGGAGCGCAACCCCGGCGAGGCCAAGGACATCATCAGCAAGTCGCTGCAGGCCTCACGCGCGCGCATCGCCGCCCGCCAGGCCCGCGACCTGACCCGGCGCAAGTCGCTCCTGGAGTCCGGCAGCGGCCTGCCGGGCAAGCTGGCCGACTGCCAGTGGAACGACCCGGAGAAGTGCGAGCTGTTCATCGTCGAGGGCGACTCGGCCGGCGGCTCGGCCAAGGGCGGCCGCGACTCGCGTTTCCAGGCGATCCTGCCCATCCGCGGCAAGATCCTCAACGTCGAGAAGGCGCGGATCGACAAGGTCCTGAAGAACAACGAGGTGCAGGCGCTCATCACCGCGCTCGGCACCGGCGTGCACGACGAGTTCGACATCGGCAAGCTGCGCTACCACAAGGTCATCCTGATGGCCGACGCCGACGTCGACGGCCAGCACATCAACACGCTGCTGCTGACGCTGCTGTTCAGGTTCATGCGGCCGCTGATCGAGGCCGGACACGTCTACCTGTCCTGCCCGCCGCTGTACAAGATCAAGTGGGACCGGAAGGGCGAGGACGCCTCCTACGCCTACTCCGACCCCGAGCGGGACGCGGTCATCGCCGAGGGCATCGCCAACGGCAAGCCCGACCCCCGGCCCCGCGACAACGTGCAGCGCTTCAAGGGCCTCGGCGAGATGAACGCCGGCCAGCTCTGGGAGACCACGATGAACCCGGCGACCCGGTTGCTGCGGCTGGTCACGCTCGACGACGCGGCGCAGGCCGACGACCTGTTCAGCGTGCTCATGGGCGAGGACGTGGAGGCGCGGCGCGACTTCATCATCCGTAACGCCCGTGACGTGCGCTTCCTCGACGTTTAAGGAATTTCACCTGTGACGGACGTGAACACCACTCCCCCGGCTGACCGCATCGAACCGGTGGACATCCAGTCCGAGATGCAGCGCAGCTACATGGACTACGCGATGTCGGTCATCGTGTCCAGAGCGCTGCCGGACGTACGCGACGGCCTCAAGCCCGTTCACCGGCGGGTGCTGTACGCGATGTACGACGGGGGCTACCGCCCCGACCGCGGCTACTTCAAGTGCGCCCGCGTCGTCGGTGACGTGATGGGCACCTACCACCCCCACGGCGACACCTCCATCTACGACGCGCTGGTCCGCCTCGCCCAGTCGTGGTCGCTGCGCTACCCGCTGGTCGACGGCCAGGGCAACTTCGGCTCGCCGGGCAACGACCCGGCCGCGGCGATGCGCTACACCGAGTGCAAGCTCGCGCCCATCGCCATGGAGATGCTGCGCGACATCGACAAGGACACCGTCGACTTCCGTCCCAACTACGACGGCAAGTCGCAGGAGCCCGACGTCCTCCCGTCGCGCTTCCCGCAGCTCCTGGTCAACGGCTCGGGCGGCATCGCGGTCGGCATGGCCACCAACATCCCGCCGCACAACCTGCGCGAGGTCGCCGCGGCGGTCAAGTGGGCGCTGGAGAACCCCGATGCCACCGACGACGAGCTGCTCGAAGCGTCGATCAGGCTGGTCAAGGGCCCCGACTTCCCCACCAAGGCGCTCATCGTCGGCCGGCGGGGCATCGAGGACGCCTACCGCACCGGCCGCGGCTCGATCACCATGCGGGCCGTGGTCGAGGTCGAGGAGGAGAAGGGGCGGCAGGCGCTGGTCGTCACCGAGCTGCCCTACCAGGTCAACCCCGACAACCTCGCGCTGAAGATCGCCGAGCTGGTCCGCGAGGGCAAGCTCACCGGCATCGCCGACGTACGCGACGAGAGCTCCTCCCGGGTCGGCCAGCGCCTGGTGATCGTCCTCAAACGGGACGCGGTCGCCAAGGTCGTGCTCAACAACCTCTACAAGCACACCCAGCTCCAGGACACCTTCGGCGCCAACATGCTGGCCCTGGTCGACGGCGTGCCGCGCACGCTGCGCCTCGACCAGTTCATCCGGCACTACGTGGCCCACCAGATCGAGGTCATCGTCCGGCGCACCCGCTACCTCCTGCGCAAGGCCGAGGAGCGCGCCCACATCCTGCGCGGCCTGCTGAAGGCCCTGGAGCGCCTCGACGACGTCATCGCCCTCATCCGGGCCTCGGACTCCGCGGCGCACGCCCAGCAGGGCCTCATGTCGCTGCTGGAGATCGACGAGGTCCAGGCGCAGGCCATCCTCGACATGCAGCTGCGCAAGCTCGCGGCCCTGGAGCGCCAGGCCATCCAGGACGAGTACGACTCCCTCATGACGCAGATCGCCGAGTACAACGCGATCCTCGCCAGCGAGGCCCGCCAGCGGGAGATCATCAACGAGGAGCTCGCCGAGGTCGTCGGCCGCTACGGCGACGAGCGGAAGACCGAGATCATCGCCTACGACGGCGACATGTCGATCGAGGACCTCATCGCCGAGGACGAGATCGTCGTCACCATCACCCGCGGCGGCTACGCCAAGCGCACCAAGACCGACTCCTACCGCGCCCAGAAGCGGGGCGGCAAGGGCGTTCGCGGCGCTCAGCTGCGCCAGGACGACATCGTCGACCACTTCTTCGTCACCACCACCCACCACTGGCTGCTGTTCTTCACGAACAAGGGCCGGGTCTACCGGGTCAAGGCGTACGAGCTGCCCGAGGGCGCGCGTGACGCCCGGGGCATGCATCTTGCGAACCTTTTGGCCATGCAGCCCGACGAAACAGTCATGGAGGTTCTCGACCTGCGCGACTACGACGTCGCGCCCTACCTCGTCCTGGCCACCCGCAGCGGCCTGGTCAAGAAGACCCGCCTGTCGGAGTACGACTCCCCCAGGTCCGGCGGTCTGATCGCGATCAACCTGCGGGAGGACGACGAGGTCATCGGAGCCCGTCTGGTCTCCGAGAACGACGACCTGCTGCTGGTGTCCAAGGGGGCACAGGCCATCAGGTTCACGGCCTCCGACGAGGCGCTCCGCCCCATGGGGCGGGCCACCAGCGGCGTGATCGGCATGAGGTTCCTCGAAGGCGACGAACTTCTCGCCATGAATCGCATGGCCGACGGTCAAGACGTGCTTATCGCCACGAAGGCAGGGTACGCAAAGCGGACGCCAGTGGAGCAGTATCCAGTTCAAGGCCGTGGCGGTAGGGGGGTGCTGACGGCGAAGATCGTGAGTTCCCGTGGCAAGCTGGTTGGAGCCGTCATGGTCAACCCTGAGGACGAGGTCTTCGCGATCACGTCCGCCGGCGGTGTGATCCGGACGAGTGCCGGCGAGATCAAGCAGTCCGGCCGTCAGACCATGGGAGTTCGATTGATGAATCTCGCCGAAGGCGACAGCGTGGTTGCCCTCGCCCGGAACGCGGAGTCCATGGAGGCTTCGGAGGACAGTGATGAAGACGGGGGAGGAGAGTAGTCCATGAGCGCCCAGGGTGGCCCCGCCAGGACCCAGGCGGCTTCGGGTAACGGACAGCAGCCGAAAAAGCCCGGAGAAACCGAGATTTTCAACCCGGTCGACGACGGTCAGGACAGCACTTCGCCCGCGCAGGGCAAGCCCGTCCCGACCAAGGACGAACCACAGCAGCGCTCCCAGGCGCCCGGCGCGCCGGTCGACGGCAACCGCAACGACGGCATGCGCGCCCGCCCGTCGCTGGCCACCGAGGCTCCGCCGCAGGTGGAGCTGGCGGGTGGCAAGAACAAGAAGAACTCCTCCAACTCCGGCGGCGGCGGCCGGCTGCCCCGCAAGGCCCACCTGGTCCTGCGGCGCATCGAACCGTGGTCGGCCATGAAGTTCAGCTTCGTGGTGTCGCTGGTGTGCTTCGTGGTGCTGTTCGTGGCCGTGGCCGTGCTCTACGGCGTGCTGCAGGCTCTCGGCGTGTTCGACAGCATCGTGGACCTGGTCAACCAGCTCGGCCAGGGTGAGCAGGGCCAGAGCTCGATCCCGATCGACATCGCCTCGTGGTTCGAGCCGGTGCGCATCCTCGGCTACACGGCCCTGATCGGCGCGGTCAACGTCGTGCTGATCACCGCACTGTCCACGCTGGGCGCGGTCATCTACAACATCTCCTCCGACCTCGTCGGGGGCGTCGAGGTGACCTTCAGCGAGGCCGAATAACGCGTACGCGGAAGGCCGCTCGCGCCGTCCCTCCCGGGCCTGCCGGGGCCGGTGACGGCGCGAGCAGCTCCCCGGACGCGGTAAGCTTTTCCTCGTCCGCGCAACCGGTTCGCCTCCACACCATGGATGCGATACGGTTCGGTGTGCAGCGGGGCTATAGCTCAGTCGGTTAGAGCGCTTCCCTGATAAGGAAGAGGTCCCAGGTTCAAGTCCTGGTAGCCCCACAGTGTTTCACCAGCCAAGAGGCTAGATCCCAAGATTGAGGATCTGGCCTCTTAGTCGTTTGTCGGTCATTCGTGCCCGCCGGAGCGGTGGCCGACGGCTCAGGGGCTGGTAGGGGAAGATTCAGGTGATCCCCCGAGGCGGGGAGAGCGCGGGCTCCGTTGACTAGCCCTGTGAGTCGGGAGACGGTGCGGGGGGCCGGGGCGAGACGTTCGCGGCTGGTGACGGGCCTGGCAGTCGCCGTCGTGACGGTGGCGGCTTCGGCATGCGGTCTGGTCGTGCTGCTGGCTGTCGCGCGGATGGCCGCCGCGCCCGCGCTGTTCATGGCGGCCGGTATGGGCGTGTTCGCCGCCGCCGGTTACGCCGGTGTGGCGCTGGTCGCCGCCAGACGTACGCCACGCGCCCGTCGGCGTGCGGCACGGCGGACGATGTTCGCGGTGGGCGTGCTGCTGCCGGGTGCGGTGTTCGGGGCCGCGGCCGTGGTGCCGCGCCCGCAGGCCCCGGCCGCGGCCGTCGCCGTACCGGGAGCGTTCCCGGTGCAGCTCGCCACCGGATCGCGGCTCACCGTGGTCAAGCTCGCCGCACGCGCCGCGCCGCGCCGTACGCCGGTCATCGTGGTGCACGGCGGCCCGGGCGTGCCCGAACTGCAGGAGAACGCGCGCTCGTTCGCCTCCCTCACCGGCCAGGGTTTCGACGTCTACCTCTACGAGCAGCTCGGCACCGGAAGCTCGGCCCGGCTGAGCGATCCACGCGGTCACACCCGTGAGCGCGCCGTGGCCGACCTGGAGGGCCTGCGGGAGCGG
The DNA here is from genome assembly GCF_036289125.1 of Nonomuraea sp. LP-02. Lineage (NCBI taxonomy): Bacteria > Bacillati > Actinomycetota > Actinomycetes > Streptosporangiales > Streptosporangiaceae > Nonomuraea > Nonomuraea sp. LP-02. The sequence continues at coordinate 6,474,810 of NZ_JAXCLK010000001.1, forward strand.
CTGGGGCTGGACAAGGTCGTGCTCATCGGCCACTCCTACGGCGGCCAGATCGCCGCCCGCTACCTCGCCGCCCACCCCGGCCGGGTGGCCCAACTGGTGCTGACCTCTCCCGAGGCGCTGGATCCGGCCGACACCAGCGGCAACCTCGTCAGCGCCCGGCTCGCCGTGGCCCAGAAGGCGAGGCTGTACGCTCAGCTGCTCGCACCCCGTCCACTGCTGAGCTACCTGCTGCTCCAGGTCAACCCGGCGGCGGCCCACGCCTTCCTGCCCGACGCCGAGGCCGACACGCGCAACGACACGGTCGTCGGCCTCACCAGGCCCGCGCTGCACTGCCGCGGCGCCGAGATCCCCGACCGCCCGGAGCAGGGCACCGGCTTCTATGCCATGCAGTACCCGCAGTCGGCGACCGCCCCGCGCCCGAGCGACCCGCGTGCCGCGCTGGCCGGCCTCACCACACCGGGTCTCATCGTCAAAGGCTCCTGTGACTACCTGTCCTGGCGTTCCGCGGCCGGCTACCGGGACCTGCTGCCGAACTCCCAGCTGATCTACGTGACCGGGGCCGGGCACAACGTCTACCACGGTGGCCGTGCCGTGGTCATGACCGCCATCAGCGCGTTCCTCACCGACCGGCCCCTGCCCATCGCGCCCTACACGGCGAGCACACCGCCGTCCGGCTACGAGGGTCCCCCGTGACCCGTGGCGTGGCGGCCTTTTACGTTGCCTGTGCATGAGGCTAGGGTGTCGGCAATCGAAGATCACATTGGGCCGGCTTCCGGGTGATGGAGTGGATATGGGCGGACCGTGCCGGTGAAGGTGAAGGCGCTGGCCGTCGCGACGGGAGCTCTGCTGATCATCGGGCCGTTGGGTCCGTCGGCAGCCAGGGCGACCCCCGATTCCCGCCTCGCCTCCGAGCAGCTCGGCAAGCCGCTAAAAGGTCACACGGGCACAGTCGAGGCGGTGGCCGTGGGCAGGCGCAGCGACGGCACCCCGGTCATCGTCTCCGCCGGACTCGACAGGACCGTGCGGATCTGGAACCTGGACACCGGCAAGGCTCTCGGGAAGCCCCTCAGGGGGCACAAGGGCGAGATTTACGATGTCGCCATCGGCAGGCGCAGCGACGGGACTCCGGTCATCGTCTCCGGCGCCGCCGACGACATCCGGATCTGGAACCTCAACACCGGAAAGCCGCTCGGCAAGCCGCTCAAAGCGCACAAGGGTTCGGTTCATGCGGTGACGACGGGGAAGCGCGCTGACGGCACCCCAGTAATCGTCTCCAGTGGCGACGCCCTGACCCGGGATGTCGAGATCTGGAACCTGGACACGGGGAAGCTCATCGGCAAACCATCCGTCAATCCCTTTGGCCTCACGGTCACCCAGTTGGTCACCGGCAAGCGCAGCGACGGCACCCCGGTGTTCGTCACGGGCGCGACCAACGGCAGGGCGCGCATCTGGAGCATGAACACCGGCAAACCTCTCAGCGGATCTCTCAGCCGCTGTGGCATCTGCCTGGTGGAAGGGCTCGCCGTGGGTAAGCGCAGCGACGGCACTCCGGTGGCCGTCTCCGGCGACATTCCGCCCTTTCCCGACGAGGACGGCGGCACGCCACCGAGTTGGATCCGGATCTGGAACCTGGACACCGGCAAGCCGATCGGCGCGTCCATCGCCGCCCCGAGTCGTGGCGACGTCGAGGTGGTGGTCGGGCGGCGGGGTGACGGCTCCCCCGTCATCGTCTCCGGCGATGACGACGGCAACCTGCTGATGTGGGACCTGGACACCGGGGAGCGCGTCGGCGAACCCCTCGCCGGGCACACCCGTCCGATCGGCGCCTTGGCGACCGGGTGGCGCAGCGACGGAACCCCTGTCGTCATCTCCGGAGGCGGGGACAGGACGATCCGGATCTGGAGCCTGGGCGCTCGAAGCTCCACCGGCTGAGCGACGAGTGGTCAGGAAGCATGGCTGGACCGACGAGGGTCCCCTGCTGCCCGAAGGGTGCGTTCAGCAGGCCGGGAAGAGCTGCCGCGGCTCGTGAGCGGGTCGTTCAGGCGCCGCTGCCGGCGGTTGCCACGAGGGCCCGGAGGATCTGGTCGCGTACGGGGCGGGGCTCGGTGGGCAGGAGGGCGGGCAGGTCGCTCCCCCGGGCCTGAAGGTTGCCGGCGATGACGTTGGAGAAGGTCGAGAGCGTGTGCGTGACCTGGTAGGGCTCCAGGCCGAGGCCGGTCAGGGCCTCGCGGGCGGCCGACAGCGGGATCGGCCGGTAGCGGACCGGCCGGTCCAGCACGCCGGTCAGTGCCTCGGCGAGGTCGTCGCCGCCGACCGCCTCGACGCCCTCCAGCTCGTACGTCCGGCCCGCGTGCCGGCTGCGGCGGCCTTCGGCGAGGTCGTGCCGGATCTCCGCCGCCACCCGGACGGCGACGTCGGCCAGGTCCTCCCGCGCCACCGCCGTCATCCGCCCGGCGCCGAGCGCGGCGGCGAACACGCCGGTCTCGGCGGCCGTTGCGGCGCCCAGCATGGCCGGCCCGGCCGCGACCTCGGCGTAGAGGCCGTTGCGCAGGATCGTCACCTCGAACGAGGCCGCGGCGAGGCGCGCCTCGGTCCAGCGGTGCGGCAGCGCGATCGTCAGCGCCTCGCCCGACCGCGCGAGGCTGGTGTAGACGACATGCCGGACGCCCGCGGCCTCGGCCGCGTCCACCACGGCGCCGTGGCGGGCGAGCACCACGTCGTCCTCGGCGTACCCGGCCGAGACGAACACGAGGACGTCCACGCCCTGGAAGCCGGCAGCGAGCGAGGCCGGGTCGTCGAAGTCGATCCGGCGGGCGGCCACGCCGTCGCCGGAGCGGGTGCCGCCCGCCACCTCAAGGCCGTCCAGGGCGGACAGGCCGCGGTGGATCAGTCCGCCGAGCCCGCCGGAGATGCCGGTCACGAGAATCATTCGGTGCTCCCCGATGTTGATCTGGATCAGAACGTGACCGATCATCCGCGCCCGGCCGCGGCACCGTAAGGAGGCACTTTCGTGTCAGTGACGAACACGGCGGTAATCCCGCAGGTCAACGGCTCAGCCCCGGCCGGGCCGTGTGGTGATGACGACTGCGGGATCCGCGACGTGCTCGACCGGCTCGGGGATCGATGGACCGTGCTGGCGCTGGTCGAGCTGGCCAAGGGAACGCGCCGCTTCCGTGAGCTGGAACGCGCGATCCCCGGCATCTCGCAGCGGATGCTCACGCTGACCACGAAACGGCTGTGCCGCGACGGGCTGGTCGAACGTACGCTCTATCCGACCGTCCCGCCGCAGACCGACTACCGGCTCACGGACATGGGCAGGAGCCTGGCGGGCATGGTGTCCGCCCTCGCCGACTGGTCCCGCGAGCACAAGGACGCCGTCGCCGCCGCCCGTACCCGCTGGGACCAGCAGCACCCGTAGCGCGGCTCAGACCTCCTCCACGCTGCTCGGCTCGCGCCGGGACAGGTCGATGCCGAGCTCCTCCGCGGCGCGGAAGACGTCCTCGTCGGTGTCGCGCATCTCGATGGACATGCCGTCGCTGGAGAGCACCTCGACGTTGAGGCACAGCGACTGCATCTCCTTGATGAGGACCTTGAAGGACTCCGGGATGCCGGGCTCGGGGACGTTCTCGCCCTTGACGATGGCCTCGTAGACCTTCACCCGGCCGACCACGTCGTCGGACTTGATCGTGAGCTGCTCCTGGAGCGCGTGGGCCGCGCCGTACGCCTCTAGCGCCCACACCTCCATCTCGCCGAAGCGCTGGCCGCCGAACTGGGCCTTACCGCCGAGCGGCTGCTGGGTGATCATCGAGTACGGGCCGGTCGAGCGGGCGTGGATCTTGTCGTCGACCAGGTGGTTCAGCTTGAGTATGTACATGTAGCCGACGGCGATGGGATAGGGGAACGGTTCGCCGCTGCGGCCGTCGAAGAGCATGGCCTTGCCGCTCCGCCCCACCAGGCGTTCGCCGTCGCGGTTGGGCACGGCGTTGGCGAGGAGGCCGACGATCTCCTCCTCGTGCGCGCCGTCGAAGACGGGGGTGGCCACCCTGGTGCCCGGCTCGACCTGGCCGAAGCCTTTGTCGCGCAGGTGCTCGGCCCACGCCTCCTCGACGCCGGAGATGTCCCACCCCTGGGCGGCGATCCAGCCCAGGTGTGTCTCCAGCACCTGCCCGACGTTCATCCGGCCGGGCACGCCCAGCGGGTTGAGGATGATGTCGACCGGGGTACCGTCCTCCAGGAACGGCATGTCCTCCACGGGCAGGATCTTCGAGATGACGCCCTTGTTGCCGTGGCGGCCGGCCAGCTTGTCGCCGTCGGTGATCTTGCGCTTCTGCGCGACATAGACGCGGACCAGCTCGTTGACGCCCGGAGGAAGCTCGTCGCCCTCCTCGCGGGAGAACACCCGGACGCCGATGACCTTGCCGGACTCGCCGTGCGGCACCTTCAGCGAGGTGTCACGGACCTCGCGGACCTTCTCGCCGAAGATCGCGCGCAGCAGCCGCTCCTCAGGGGTCAGCTCGGTCTCGCCCTTCGGGGTGACCTTGCCGACCAGGATGTCGCCGGTCCTCACGTCCGCGCCGATGCGGACGATGCCACGGTCGTCGAGGTCGGCCAGCACCTCCTCGGAGACGTTGGGGATGTCGCGGGTGATCTCCTCGGGGCCCAGCTTGGTGTCGCGGGCGTCGACCTCGTGCTCCTCGATGTGGATCGACGACAGCACGTCGTCCTGCACCAGGCGCTGGGACAGCACGATGGCGTCCTCGTAGTTGTAGCCCTCCCACGGCATGAACGCCACCAGGAGGTTCTTGCCCAGCGCCAGCTCACCGCCGTCCGTGGAGGGACCGTCCGCGATGACCTGGCGGGCCTCCACCCGCTGGCCCTCGTCCACGATCGGCTTCTGGTTGATGCTCGTGCCCTGGTTGGAGTGCCTGAACGTCGCCAGCCGGTACGTCGTACTGGTGCCGTCGTCGTTCCTGACCGTGACGTAGTCGGCGCAGACCTCCTCGACCACCCCGGCCTTCGCGGCGAGCACCAGGTCACCCGTGTCCGTGGCGGCGCGGTACTCCATGCCGGTGCCGACGAACGGCGCCTCGCTCCGCAGCAGGGGGACGGACTGGCGCATCATGTTCGCGCCCATCAGCGCGCGGTTGGCGTCGTCGTGCTCCAGGAACGGGATCATCGCCGTCGCCACCGACACCATCTGGCGCGGTGAGACGTCCATGTAGTGCACGTCGTGGCCGCGGACGTACTCGGCCTCGCCGCCCTTCGTGCGGACCATCACCCGCGGCTCGGCGAAGCCGCCGTCGGCCGTGAGAGGGGAGTTCGCCTGGGCGATGATGTATCTGTCCTCCTCATCGGCGGTCAGGTAGTCGATCTGCTCGGTCACCTTGCCGTCGACGACTTTGCGGTAGGGCGTCTCGATGAAGCCGAAGGCGTTGAGCCGAGCGAAACAGGCGAGGTAGCCGATGAGGCCGATGCTCGGGCCCTCGGGGGTCTCGATCGGGCACATCCGGCCGTAGTGGGACGGATGCACGTCACGCATCTCCACGCCCGCCCGTTCCTTGGACAGGCCGCCCGGTCCCACGGCCGACAGGCGCCGGCGGTGCGTCAGCCCGGTCAGGGGATTGGTCTGGTCCATGAACTGCGACAGCTGCGAGGTGCCGAAGAACTCCTTCATCGACGCCACGACCGGCCGGATGTTGATCAGGGTCTGCGGCGTGATCGCCTCGACGTCCTGGGTCGTCATCCGCTCGCGCACCACCCGCTCCATGCGGGTCAGACCCAGGCGCACCTGGTTCTGGACCAGCTCCCCCACGTTCCGGATCCGCCGGTTGCCGAGGTGGTCGATGTCGTCGACCTCGACGATCACCTCACCGTTGGCGCCCGGCATCGACTCCTCGCCGGCGTGCAGCCGGACGATGTACTCGATCGTGGCGACGATGTCCTCTTCGGTCAGGGTGCCCTGCGTGATCTCCGAGTCGACCCCGAGCTTCTTGTTGATCTTGTAGCGGCCCACCTTCGCCAGGTCGTACCGCTTGGCGTTGAAGTACAGATTCTCCAGCAGCGTCTGCGCCGACTCCTTGGTCGGCGGCTCACCCGGCCGCAGCTTGCGGTAGATGTCCAGCAGCGCGTCGTCCTGACCCGCCGTGTGATCCTTCTCCAGCGTCGCCCGCATCGACTCGTACTGGCCGAACCGCTCCAGAATCTGGTCGGTCGTCCAGCCCAGCGCCTTCAGCAGCACCGTCACGGCCTGCTTGCGCTTCCGGTCGATACGCACACCGACGCTGTCACGCTTGTCGATCTCGAACTCCAGCCAGGCCCCCCGCGACGGGATCACCTTGCACCCGTACAGGTCCTTGTCGGAGGTCTTGTCCACAGTGCGCTCGAAATACACACCGGGCGAACGGACCAGCTGCGAGACCACGACACGCTCGGTGCCGTTGATGATGAACGTGCCCTTCGGCGTCATGAGCGGGAAATCACCCATGAACACCGTCTGGCTCTTGATCTCACCAGTGGTGTTATTGATGAACTCCGCCGTGACGAACATCGGGGCGGAGTAGGTCATGTCCTTGTCTTTGCACTCGTCTACGGAGTACTTCGGCGGCTCGAACCGGTGATCGCGGAACGACAAGGACATGGTCCCCGAGAAGTCCTCGATCGGACTGATCTCTTCGAAGATCTCTTCGAGGCCCGACTGGGTCGGGACGTCCCTGCGCCCGGCCTGGCGAGCCGCCTCTACCCGGGCCTTCCACTTGTCGTTGCCGAGCAGCCAGTCGAAAGACTCGGTCTGCAGGGCCAGAAGGTCAGGAACTTCGAGCGGCTCCTGGATACGCGCGAAAGACACGCGACGGGGACCAGCGGGTACGGCGGAGGCGTTGCGCGAGGCTGCCAACAGATGTCCTTCCGAGGGCTCGCGGCGGACTGACTACACGCACGCCAGACGACCTCGGGATGCGAGCGGGCAGCACGAGGCGTCACAAGGGGAGCGTGGAAGCATGAGCGTACTCGCTCCGTCTAGTTTTGTCCACGCTAACGCAGACCCATCTTCCCGGTCGCATCTTCAGGATGACGGATGGGGGTTCGCTTGTCAACCTTCAAATCGAGAATTCAGATGTGCGGGTTCGGTGCGAAGACGGTGAAAGTCCTGCTCAGGCGGTGGTGCGGCGGAAAGTGAGGCTGGGACGATCCGGTCGTGCGGATGTCCGTTCTCATGGCCGTGCTGGGATGGATGTTCCTGGTCGCGGCGAACTGGCTGCAGATCCCCCTCCACAGGGAGATGGGGTGGTTCGGGGCGCTGCTCGTCGTGGCGTTCGGATGGGTGTGGGGCGGCTTGTGGACCTTCATCGCGGTCCTGCTGCGCCTGTCCGCGCGAGCGTACGCGCGGGCGGCGGTGGTGCTGGTCGTCGCGGCCGTGGTGGGGGCAGGGGTGTGGGTGGTGGACTGGCGGGCCGTGTTCGTCGACGGCGTCGTGTGGGCAGGGCGGGACGCGTTCGGGGAGCTGGCCGCCGACTTCCGGGGCGGCCGGCCGGTCGAGGCACCCCGGTGGATGGCGTACGTGTCGGTCGGTGGGGAGGTCCGGGTGCTGGATCGCGGGCTTTATCTGCCGGTTCTCGTGGACGAGTGGCGGGGGGAGAGCGGGGCGGGAATCGCGTACCTCGGGCCGTCACCGGGCGCCGGGCGGCTCGTGCCGACGGCGGAGGGAGGCATGGGGCGGCCGGTCCGTGATCTGGGTGACGGGTGGTGGTGGGTGGAGTAGGCAAGTCTCCGTCGTCCACAGGCTGTGCACGGACGAGATTGCCCGGAAAGGGCGGCGGGGAAAGGGGTTCGGCGCAGCCGGCCGATCATCCTGTGGATATCTGCGCGTCCGGTCTGTACTGGGAGGACGTGCGTGCGGAGCCGGTTTTGGGTGCGGTGGGCCGGGGTGAGGGGTTGGCTGGGGATGCGGCGTTACGGGGAGTGGTTATCCACAGGAAGGGCGAGTTATCCACAGCGTGTGGGAAAGCTACTGCGCTCCCATCCTCCTGAGCTGGTGTGCCCGCGCGCCCGCGTCGCCCGGCAGGTCGCGCTCGGCCAGCCCGGCGGCGACGCGCTCGCGGAGCTCGACCGGCTTGTGGCTGTCGTACTTGAACTTGGCCCGGACGCCCATCACCTCAAGCCGCAGCCCCCGGATCGCCGACAACATCTTCCGGTACGGCCCCTCGTCGGCGGCGACCACGCCGTACCCGCCGTCCGGCTCGTGGTGGGCGAGCTGGCGGCGCAGGATGTCGGCCTTGCCCTCCTTGTCGTCCACGATCCGGGCCGTGCAGGTGAGCTGCACCGAGGCGTAGTAGCTGGTCGGTACGCCGGTGCCGGGGGAGTCCGCGCGCCAGGTGGACGGGATGAAGGCGTAGTCGTCGTGCACGCTCATCACGACGGTCGGGTTGGCCTCCAGCGCCGTCCAGATCGGGTTGGGCCGGGCCAGGTGCAGCACGATCTCCTCCCCTGCGCCCGACTCGCCGGTGCCCAGCAGGAAGTGGGTCGGCACCACCACGGGCGGCCCGCCCTGCACGCCGTTCGCGGCCAGCAGGCCGAAGTCACGCGTACGCAGCCAGGACCGCCACTCGTCCGCGTCAAGAGCCGCGTCCCAAGGATGAATGAGCACCCAAACTCCTTTGTATTAGTACATAATGTCTTTTGTGCTAGAAAAATATCGGATCGTCGGCGAGACGGCCAGTGAGCTGGCCGCCGGGGTCGAGACCGCCGTCTCCGACGGGCGGCTGTCGCCGGGCGCGCCGCTCCCCCCGATCCGCGAGCTGGCGCGGCAGGCCCAGGTCAGCCCCAGCACGGCGGCGGCCGCCTACCGGCTGCTGCGCGAGCGCGGCGTGGTCGAGACCGCCGGGCGGCGCGGCACCCGCGTCCGGCCGCGTCCGGCCAGCACCGCCCGCGAGGACATCCGCATCGAGGTGCCGCCGGGCGTAAGCGACCTGTCCCAGGGCAATCCCGACGCGGCCCTGCTGCCGCCCCTCCACGACGCGCTCGCCGCCGCCGCCCGCGCCCACGAGGAGCGGCCCGCGATGTACGGCACGCACGACGACGCGGACCTGCTGGCCCTGGCCGCCGCCCGCCTGCGCCGCGACGGCGTGCCGCCTGGCGACCTGGCGATCACCTCGGGCACCCTCGACGCCGTCGAACGGGTCCTCGCCACCGCCCTGCGCCCCGGCGACCCGGTCGCCGTCGAGGACCCGGGCTGGTCGTCCCTGCTCGACCTGGTCGCGGTGCTGGGCCTGCGGCCGGTGCCGGTACGGGTGGACGACGAAGGACCGCTCCCCGACGACCTCGACCGGGCGCTGCGGGCCGGCGTACGGGCCGTCGTGGTCACCGCCCGCGCCCAGAACCCGACCGGCGCCGCCGTCACCGCCGCCCGCGCCGCCGCGCTGCGCGAGCTGCTGGCCGCGCACCCGAACGTGCTGCTCGTCGAGGACGACCACGGCGACGGCTTCGTGGACGTGCCCCTGCACCCGCTGGCCGGGGCCACCTCCCGATGGGTGCTGGTGCGTTCGACGGCCAAGGCGTTCGGCCCGGACCTGCGGCTGGCTCCGGTCACCGGCGACCGGGCCACGCTGGACCGGCTGCGCGGGCGGCAGCGGCTGGCCGTCGGCTGGGTGAGCCACCTGTTGCAGCGGGCGGTGGCGCACCTCTGGCGTACGGGGGCGGTGGACACGGCGGCCGTGGCGGCGTCGTACCGGGAGCGGCGGGACGGCTTGGTGACGGCGCTGGCCGGGCGGGGCGTGCGGGCGCACGGCCGGACCGGGCTCAACGTGTGGGTGCCCGTCGCGGACGAGTCCGCCGCGATCACCCGCCTGCTGGCCCGGGGCTGGGCCGCCGCGCCGGGGGCGCGCAACCGGGTGCGTACGCCGCCCGCGATCCGCGTCACCGTCTCCACGCTGAGCCCGGCCGACCTCGGTCCGCTCGCCGCCGACCTCGCCGCCGCCGTCGAGGCCCCCTCACGCGGCCGGTACGGCTAGCCGGTACGGCTACGAGCCCGGCGTCGCCGGCCGCGAGTGCGCCGCCATCAGGTGGTCCACGAGCGCGACCAGCACGTCCCGGCTCGCCCGCCGGTCACGGGCGTCGCACAGCACGAGCGGCACCTGCGGATCGAGGTCGAGCGCCTTGCGGATCTCCTCCGGCGCGCGGTCCCTGACCCCGTGGAAGCAGTTCACGCCCACGACGAACGGGATGTGGCGGCTCTCGAAGAAGTCGATCGAGGCGAAGCTCACGTCCAGCCGCCGGGTGTCCACCAGGACGACCGCGCCCATCGCCCCGTTGACGAGGTCGTTCCACATGAACCAGAACCGCTCCTGGCCGGGCGTGCCGAACAGGTAGAGGACCAGCTCGCGGTTGATCGTGATGCGGCCGAAGTCCAGCGCGACGGTGGTGCTCGTCTTGCCGTTGAGCCCCTCCAGGTCGTCGACGCCGACGCTGGCGTGGGTCAGGTACTCCTCCGTACGCAGGGGCGCGACCTCGCTCACCGCGCCGACCAGGGTCGTCTTGCCGACCCCGAAACCGCCGGCGACGAGGATCTTCACCGCCAGGGGAGCGGTGTCCCCGTGGTCAGAGTTCGCGTAACCCATCCCTCACCGCCTTGAGGATTTCCATGTCGGGAAGGCCGTTCGCGTGCGCGAAGGCCATGGGAGGCCGGGCGCGCAGTTGCCCGGTCTCGATCAGGTCGCCAATAAGGATCTTGGTGACGGACACCGGCAGGTCGAGCGCGGCGGCCACCTCGGCCACCGCCATCGGCCGGCGGCACAGGACGGCGATCCGACGGTGCTCCGGCTGGAGCCGGCGCGGGCCGCGGCCTGGCTCGGGGAAGGTGTCCGACACCGTCGTCACGAGGGTGATCAGCGCGAGGTCGTCCCGTTCGGGAGTGGTACGCCCGCCGGTGATCGTGTAGGGACGGACGAGGGTTTCGTCGGCGTCGTCGTCGTCGAAACCCTCCGTCCAGTGTTTCATCCGTGTCCCCCGATGTCGCGGGCCTCCGGAGCGCGGGCGTCGGTGCCGAGCTTCTGCCCGACCTGCTGGATCAGGGTGTGCATGGCGACGCTCATCAGCTCGGCGTCGACCTCCTGGGAGGCGACCACGGCGAGGTGCGTGCCGCGCCCAGCCGCCGTGATGAACAGCCACAGCTCGGCCATCTCGATGATGACCTGGTGCACAGGACCGCCGCTGAAGAGCTGCCCGACGCCACGGGCGAGGCTCTGCTGGCCGGTGGCGATGGCGGCGAGGCGCTCGGCGTCCGCCCGCTGGATGGACCGGGAGCGGCTGATCACCAGGCCGTCGTCGGACAGCACGATGGCGTGCCGGGTGCCCGCGACTCGTTCGACCAGGCCGTCCAGCAGCCAGTCCAGGTCGGCGTTGGTGGCGGTGGTTCGCTGCGTCATCATCGATCTTCCGTCGTAGGGGAGCCGGGCTCGGGGGATCCGTTCGGCCGGTGCGGTGAGGTGTCGTCGTCGCCGCGGCGCAGGCGGGACTGCCTCTGGAAGGCGCCGATCGCGGCGCCGGAGCGGCTGGGCCGGTCGCCCCAGGCCCAATGCTGCTGATCGTCCGGTTCGTCCGGATCCGGGGTGGCCGGGTTCCTGAGTTCTTCGGCCAGATTGGCCTGGCGTACGCGCTGGGGCAGCGGACGACGGCCCGAGTCCGAGTCGGGCGGTGGGGGAACGGGTGAGGCGGCCACGTTCGCCAGTGCCCGCCCCCTGGTACGGCTCGGCAGGCCGTTCCCCGAGGCCGGGTTCTCCCGCGCGGCCTCGTCCTGGGGACGGGGCCGGGGGCCGGTCGACGCCGGGCGGGGCTCCTCGGCGGGCGCGGCGCTCTCCCTGGGGCGCTCCACCACCAGCGTCTCCGGCACCAGCACGATGACCCGGGCGCCGCCGAACGCCGACGGCCGCAGCTCCACCTGCAGGCCGAGGCTCGCGGAGAGCCGGGCGACGACGTACAGGCCGAGGCGTACGTCGTCGGCGTGCGTCATCACGTCAAGCTGCGGCGGCGACTTCATCAGGGCGTTGGCGGCGGCGTACTGCTCGGGCTCCATGCCGAGGCCGCGGTCCTCGATCTCGACCGCGACGCCGCGGCTGACCGGCGAGGCCCGTACCTCGACGGGCGTCAGCGGCTTGGAGAAGGCGGTGGCGTTCTCCATCAGCTCGGCGAGGACGTGGACCAGCGGCCCGACCGCGCGCTCGGCCACCCAGGGCTCGCCCTCGACGTCGATCGTGATCCGCCGGTAGTCCTGCACCTCGCCCTGCGCGGCCCGCAGCACGTCGAGCAACTGCACCGGCCGGCGCCAGCGGCGCTGCGGCTGCCCGCCGCCGAGGATCACCAGGTTCTCCTCGTAGCGGCGCAGCCGGGCGGTGAGGTGGTCCAGGTCGAACAGGCCCTCCAGGATCTCCGGGTCCTCGTGCTTGCGCTCCAGCTCGTCGAGCTTCTTGAGCTGGAGGCCGATGAGGATCTGCGTACGCCGGGCGATCCGCTGCAGCATGCGCTGGAAGCCGCGGTGCTGCTCGGCCTGCTTGACGGCGGTCAGGACCGCGCTGCGGCTGGCCAGGTTGAGCGCCTCCCCCAGCTCGCCGAGCTCGTCGGGGGTGGGCTCGACCAGGTGGACCTCGGCGTCCACGTCGACGTCCTCGCCGCGCTCCAGCCGGGCGACCACCTCGGGCAGGCGCTCCTGGAGCTCCTGGGCCTCCTCACGGAGGCGGAGGATGCGCCGCCGGAGGACGGAGGTGAGCCGCCAGCTCGTGAAGATGACCAGGCCCAGCGCGAGCAGGCTGACGCTGCTGATGCTGACGAAGACCACGAACAGCATGCCGGCGTGGCCGTAGCCGAGCTCGCGGACGGTCTCCAGCCGGAGGTTGAGGAGGTCCAGCACCTGGGCGGTGACGGCGTCGACCGACGTACGCCAGGCGGCCGCGTCGCCGCGCACCGTCACCTGGCCGCTCGCGTCGCCGCCGTTGGCCAGGCGCGACTCCTGGGCCACCATGGCGTTCCACGCCTGGCTCGTCATCAGCGCGCGGTCCCGCAGCTCGTCGCCGGTCAGCGCGGGCATGATCCTGGACTCCAGGAGATGCGTACGGGTGCCGATGGCGTCGGTGACGACGGCGTACTCGTCCTTGGTCAGCCGGCCCGTCTTCCAGGCGCCGGCCAGCACGGCGTCCTCGCGGCCGATCGTGTCCAGGACCCAGAACAGGTCGATCATGATCTGCGATCGGCTGTTCACCTGGCCCTCGTCGGTGTGGCTCAGCGCGGTGAGCACGCCGAGGTCCGCCTCCAGGAGGCCGCTGTAGTAGTCGAACGCCTTCCTCGCCGTGGACGTGCCGGCGTCCACCGCCCGCCGCTCCACGCCGAGGGAGCCGAGCACGCGGCCGGTGGCGGCGACGGCCTCGGGCAGCCCCTCCTGCCCGTTGGCGAAGTCCTGGCCGATGAGTGAGCGGAAGGCGCGTACGGACTCGTCGGTCGCCGCCCGCTGCTTGACGAGCTGGTCGCGGATGCCGGGCGTGGAGGCGGCCTGCACCTCGGCGGTGAGCCTGCGCTCCTTCTGCAGGTCGAGGAACAGCGCCGCCGCGGGCTTGCCGGCGGTCTCGGTCGCGAGGTCGAGCTGGGCCCGCTCCGCCCGCCACTGGGACGAGAGCTGGTACATGCCCGAGGCCAGCAGCGGAGTGAAGGTCAGGCTCGGCACGAACACGATGATGAGCAGCACCGTACGCAGAGGGAGCCGGCGCGCGCCGGCCAGCCGCCGCGAACGAGCGCCGTCCGAGCCGTTGCCGTCGCCTGCCGTCTCGGCCGCGTCTCGCCCGCCCCTGCCTAATTCAGCCACGTGCCGGACTCTCCTCACACTTCGGATTGGTGCTCGATCGTAGCTATGTGACAGGTGTGGCGAAAAGCCCTGCAGTCAAGGGCTCGGCGGCCTGCGTGTAAGGGCCGCGACGCCTGCCCGTGAGCGCTAGGATCGCGGCGTTCCGCAGGTGCTCGAAGCTCCCCAGGGAAAGGGTGGGCGTGAGTTCGCAGTCCGAAGAGGCGCGGCCGGAATGGCCCTCGGGGCTGGACATCGGCGCTCTGCTGGAGAGCGGCTGGCGCCCGACGCCCTTCCAGCAGTTCGTCCTCAAGATCCACAGCCGGTGCAACCTCGCCTGCACCTACTGCTACATGTACGAGATGGCCGACCAGGGCTGGCGCCGCCAACCCCGGCGCATGTCGCAGGCCACGATCGACGCGGCCGCGGCCCGCATCGCCGAGCACGCCAGGATGAACCGCCTGTCCCAGGTCGAGGTGATCCTGCACGGCGGCGAACCCCTGCTCGCCGGCGTCGACCACCTCCGCTACGCGGTCAACGCCGTCCGCGCCGCGGTCGATCCGGGCGTGACGGTGAACGTCCAGGTGCAGACCAACGGCGTGCTGCTCGACTCCGCCTTCCTGGAGCTGTTCGACGAGCTCGGCGTGCTCATCGCGGTCAGCCTCGACGGCGACCGCGAGGCCAACGACCGCCACCGCCGCGGACCGGCCGGACAGGGCAGCTTCGACCGGGTCGACGCCGGGCTGAGCAGGCTCGTCTCCCCCGCCTACCGGCACCTGTTCAGCGGGCTGCTGTGCACCGTCGACCTGGACAACGATCCGGTGGGCACGTACGAGGCGCTGCTGGCGTACGGGCCGCCGGCCGTGGACCTTCTGCTGCCGCACGGCACCTGGGAGACCCCGCCGCCGGGCCGCCGGCCGGACAGCGAGGACACCCCCTACGGCGACTGGCTCGTCGCCGTCTTCGACCGCTGGTACCGCGCGCCGGAGCGGGAGACCCGGCTGCGGCTGTTCGACGAGATCATCCGGCTGCTGCTCGGCCGCCCCTCGCGCAGCGAGACCGTGGGGCTCTCCGCGGTCGCCGTCGTCGTGATCGAGACCGACGGCGGCATCGAGCAGGTCGACAGCCTCAAGTCGGCCTACGACGGAGCCACCCGCACGCCGCTGCACGTCGGCGACGCCGGCGCCTTCGACACGGCGCTCATGCTGCCGCCGATCGCCGCCAGGCAGATCGGCGAGCGCGCGCTGGCGCCGGAGTGCCAGGCGTGCGAGATCAGGCGGGTGTGCGGCGCCGGGCTCTACCCCCACCGCTACCGTCCTGGCACCGGGTTCGCCAATCCCAGCGTCTACTGCCGCGACCTCTTCCGGCTCATCAAGCACGTCCAGCACGCCGTGAGCGACGACCTCGCCGCCGTACGCGAGCGCCGCCGGCGCCGCCAGGCGCCCGCGCAGCTCACCGATCCGCAGAGAGGCCACTCCACGTCATGAGGCTGACCCCGCATCTGCTGCCCAAGAAGGTGTTCGCCGAGTTCGCCTCGGGCGGGGGCGGCCGCGACGCCGTCGGCCGCCTGTGGGCGGCGCAGGACGGCAAACGCCTGCTGCTCCTGCGCGGGGTCCGCGACCTCGCCACCGAGGACGTCGAGCGGGTCCGGCGTGCCTACGACCTGCTCGCCGACCTCCAGGAGGACGCACCCGAGGTGGTCAGGGCGGTGCTCCGCTACCCGACCGTCGGCTCCTGGGGGCTGCGCACGCTCCAGGCCCTCGCGGGCGAGGCGCCGCCGGCCGCCTGGCAGGATCCGGCGGCCATGGCGTCCCTGGCGGCGGTGGCGGCGATCAAGGCCGGCCGCGCGGTGACGGTCGAGGTGCCCGTGCTGGACGGCGCGGTGGTGCTCCCGTCGCTGGGGCGGGCCGTGGTGCCCGGCGACGCGCGGACCGCCGTCGTACGGACCGCGGACGGCGAGGCGGAGATCAGCGCGGGCGGCGTCACCGTACGCGTCGGCGAGGGCCCCTCGTGGGAGGGGCTGCGCCGGATCCGGGCCGAGCATCACGGGATGGCGGTCGAGTTCGTCGTGGACGACGTCGATCCCGGCCGGATGCCGGGGGCGCGACGCCTGGAGGAGCGGCTGAGCCAGGCGGACCTGCACCGGTGGGCCACGACGCTCCAACCGGCATGGGAGATCCTCGTCGAGCGGCACCCGCTGGTCGCCGAGGAGACCGACGCCGTGGTCAAGGCGCTCACCCCGCTGATCGGCCCGGCGGACGGCACCGCCAGCGCGACCTCCAAACTGGCCTTCGGCAACATCGGCCTCTCCACGCCGCCCGATCCGCACTCGTTCGCCGTGACCCTCGCCCACGAGTCCCAGCACGCGAAGCTGAGCGGGCTGCTCGACCTGATCCCGCTGACCCGGCCGGACGACGGCAGCCGCTACTACGCGCCGTGGCGGGAGGACCCGCGCCCGCTGGGCGGCCTGCTCCAGGGCGCCTACGCGCACATGGCCATCGCCGCGTTCTGGGAGGTCGAACGCTGCGAGCCGCATCCGGACGAGCTGCTGCTGCGGGCCCACACGGAGTTCGTACGGTGGCGCGAAGGCACCGACGCGGTGATCCGCACGCTGCGGGCGAGCGGGCGGCTCACGCCCGAGGGCGAGGTGTTCGCCGCCGGGATGGCGGACGCGATGGCCGCGATGGGCGCCGGGGACGTCCCGGCCGAGGCGACGCTCCGGGCCCGGGGCTCGGCCGGCCGGCACCTGGCCGGCTGGCGCGCGCGCAATGGCGAGCCGCCGGCCGGGCAGGTTCCGGTCCCGACCGCGCCGTAGGCCCAGGCCCTCGCCGGGGCCGGATCGGCGGCAGGTCGAAGCCGAGCCCCGGGCGTCGTTCCGATCAGATCGGCGGCGGGTCGAAGTCGAGGTCCAGGTGCCGTCCTTCGAGGAAGGCGACGGCGTCGGGGTGTTCGAGGCCGAGGCGGTGCGCGTACATCTCGCGGGTGTCCTCCCGCAGCCGCTCCGCCTCCTCGACGGCCTCCGGCGTGCCGAGGCGCTTGAGGTCGGCGGAGAGGTTGGCGGCGCAGGCGAGGGCGACCGGATGGCTCGGGCCGACCAGCTCCCTCAGCCGGCGGTAGGTGTCGTGGCCGCGCTCGACGGCCGCCTCGACGTGGCCGAGCTCGGCCAGGTCGCTCGCCAGGTTGGTCGCCACGGTCAGGTAGTAGTGGTGGTCGCGGCCGAGGTACCGCTCGATGTCGTTCAGGGTCTCCTCGTTGACCGCGCGGGCCCGCTCCGGGTCCTGGCAGGTGCGGTGGAGCAGCGCCAGGTTGCCGGTGCAGGCGAGGACGTACGGGTGGTTGGTGCCGTACACCCGGGGGTAGCGCGCGACGGTGTCGGCCGCCAGCTCCAGCCCTTCCTGCTCCTGGCCGTTGTTGCGCTGGACGTTGGCGAGGGACATCGCGGCGGCCAGCGTGTCGGGGTGGTCGAGGCCGTACCTTCGCACGTAGCGGCCGTGCACGTCGGCGCACATCTCCAGCGCCCGGTCGAGCTCGCCGAGCCGCCGCCAGGCGATGGAGAGGTCCTTCGCGGTCCAGAGGTAGGCGGGGTGCTCGCCGCCGAGGTATTCGAGGCCGTAGGCGAGGGCCTCCTCGCCGAGGTCGCTCGCCTCGGCGTAGTCGCCGGTGAGCCGGACCGCGCGGGCGAGGGAGTTCCAGTGGATGAGGACGGTCGCCGCGCCCGCCTGCGCGTCCTGCAGCCCGATGAAGGCGACCTCGTGCAGCTCGCGCGCCTGCTGGAAGCTGCCGGTGAGGCTGTGGTCCAGGGCCAGGTTGTTCTTGGCGCGCAGGGTCCGCGGGTCGTCGGGGCCGAAGGCGGCCTCGTGGCGGCGTACGGAGTCCTCGTCGTGCTCCAGGGCCGCGCTGAAGTCGCCTCGCGCGCGCAGGTCGGCGCCGATGCCGCTGACCAGGTTGAGCAGCTCGTCCTCCGGCGTGCCCACCTGCCGCATCTTGGCGAAGGTGCGCTGGTTGAGCTCGTAGACCTCGTTGTACTTGCCGAGCTGGCGCAGGATGTTGCCCAGCTCGCGGTAGGCCTTGAGCACGTGGGGGTCGTCGGGGCCGGAGTCGCGTTCCCACTGGTCGATGAAGAGGTTGACGAACTGGTGGGCGAAGCCGTCGCCCGACATGTACAGGTAGCGGGCCAGGTCGAGTGCGAAGTCGCGGACCTTGACGTCGCGGCTCTCCTGGACCCGGGAGGGGACGACGTGTCCCAGGATGCCGCCGTATTTCCCCCAGTTGACCGACTCTTCCGGGTTGCCCAGTTGCAGGCCGGTCAGCAGGCGGTGGACGTCCGCGAGATGTTCGTCCCTCTCCTCCGGTTCGAGCTCGTCGCGGACCAGGGCCTGGATCAGCCGGTGCACCTGGATGGTCCGGCTGCCCGGGTCGATGCGCGCGAGGGCGAAGCGGCCGAGCTCGCCCACCGACCGGCTCAGCTTGATCGGGTTGGCGAGCAGTTCGCTCATGCGCGGGCTCAGGCCGCTGACCCGCTGGCTGAACACGTCGCGCGGGATCGGCTCGGGGCCGAAGAAGGCGCAGCAGCGCAGCAGGTCGATGGCCTCCGGCCGGCGCTCGCTCAGCCGGCTCACCGACAGGTTCCATGCCGCCGTCATCGAGATCGGGTATTCGGTCGGCTTGCCCTCGCTGAGGAGCTGCCCGGTGTGCTCGTTGAGCAGCTCGATGTACTCGTCGACGGGCATGCCCGTCTCCGCCTGGAGCGCGCCGGCCTGCTCCAGCGCCAGGGGAAGGTCTCCCAACTGCTCGGCGAGCCGGTCGGCGTCCTCGGGGGCGAGGGCGCGGCGCACCCGCTTGGTGAGGAAGTCGATGCTCTCCTTGCGGCTGAAGACGTCGACGGGCACGGCCTCGACGACGTCCTCCCACCGGTGGTTGCGCGAGGTGATCAGGACGTGGCCGGGCCCGTCGGGGATGACGTCCCTGATCTCCTCCGGCTCGTCGGCGTTGTCGAAGATGAGCAGCCAGCGGTCGTACGGCCGGCCGCGCCGCAGCGCGTCCAGCGCCGCGTTGGCGGCGTCCTCGACCCCGACCGCCGCCGCCGACGGCAGTTCGAGGTGGGGTGCCAGGGCCGCCAGCGACGAGCGGATGAGCACGCGCTGGTCGGCGGAGATCCACCAGACGAGGTCGTACTCGTTGCCGTAGCGGTAGGCGTACTCGACCGCCATCTGCGTCTTGCCGACGCCGCCGAGACCGTGCAGGGCGTGGGGGAGCACTTGGGGGAGCACGACCGTGACCTGACCGCTGGTGCCGGCGGTCATCCCGGCGCGCAGTTTCTCCAGGAGCTCTTCCCGGCCGGTGAAGTTCTTGTTCCTCGGTGGAACCTTGCCCCATACCTCGGGGGTGCCTGACCGTCGTACTTCATTCTGGTGCGTACCGGTCATAAGGGGACACCTCCGGATCGCGGATTTTCAATGCCAACGTTGGGGCAAGATTTCGCTATCGTAAATGGTTCCATCGGGCCCGGCCATGACCTTTTAGTGCTGGCCTTTGAACGAGCCCCTGTATCAGGCGTGGACGCTCAGCTTGTATGCTGGCCCAGACACGGCACCATGATGTATCGAGCTGGGAGTCGCTCATGGAGCAGCAGCAAGACGACCTGGCAGGTCAGCTGCCTGATTGCTCCGATCTGTCCCTTCGCGACCTCGATGAGCTCGACAGTTCGGCCTTTGCCTACGCGCTGCGGAGCCTGATGTCGCCGGACCCGCGGGACACCGAAGTCGTCGCCGGATTCAGCAACTCCATCGACTATCAGTAGCGGGCCTTAACATCCCATTCGGGCAGAAATCGCCCTTTAGTCACTGCCTGCGAGCAATCTTCCCCATCGGTTTCTGGTGATGGCGGAACAGGCGGGGATTCGTCGCCTGGAGCGCCTCTTCGGCCAGCTCCGCCGCGAGGTCCCGGTCGCCGCGCCGGTCCGCCGCCTGGGCGAGGAACATCAGGACCAGGCCGTGCGTCCGCCCCTCCTCGCGAAGCTCCTCGATCTCGCTCCGCGTCACCGGGACGTTGGCCGCCATGATGTACGCCGCGCGGGCCGAGGGCGGCGCGGCGGTGGCGACGCTGCTCAGGTCGGCCACGGCCAGCTGTGAGTTGCCCCAGTCCGCATGGATCTCGCCGCGGATGCGCAGGGCCTCGCAATGCTTCGGATCCCGTTCCAGCAGCCCGTTCAGCTCTTTCACCGCCGCTTTGTGGCGGTTCGCCCGCCAGTGAGCCTGCGCCACCTCCAGCCTGGCGATGGACTCCGCCGCCTGGTTCAGCAGACCGGAACGCGCGGCGCCGAGCGCGCGGTCCGCGTCCCCCTGGAGCAGGTGCAGGCGGGCGATCGCGGCGTACAGGTGCATGACGGCGGGCGACCTGCGGTCCGTCATCACCTTGTCCTGCAGCGCCGTCTCATATGCCTCGCACGCCGCGGCGTGGTCGCCGAGCAGGTAGGCGATGTCGCCCAGGATGATGCGGGCGGCGGTGTGCGCCTCGTGGTGGGCCCGCCGATCCTTTGCCAGCGTCGCCCGCGCGTACTTCTCGGCGAGTCGCAGGTTGCCGGCGGACATCGCCTGCTCGCACTCGCGCAGCAGGTCGTCCGCGGTGGGCTCCCGCTGCGGCCCCGGCGCCTCGCCGAGCCGCTGGAGTGCCCGCGCCAGCCGCGGATGCTGGAGCTGGAGGCCGTCGTCGCCGGTGAGCCGGCAGTACTTCAGCAGATGCCGGTCCTCCACCGCGCGGACGACGGTGTCCGTGATCTCCTTGGGGCGGGCGCTCCGCGGCGCCGGCACGGCTTCGTGCGGGGACCTCTCGTCGGGCGACCGGGTGAAGGTGCGCCGCATCCAGCCGCCGATCTCGCAGGTCGGCAGGTTGTGGTCGGTGGTCAGCGTGAACAGGGTGCGGGTGCAGTAGTCGGCCAGCGCCGCGTCCACGTCGTCGAGCACCTTCTCCGCGACGACGGACAGCCCGCCGCCGTCGCGCAGGCCCGCCCAGAGCTGGGCGCACAGCGCCTGCAGCAGGACGGGCTCCACGCGCCCGCCCGTCGTGCCGTGCTCGACCGCCAGGGCGTCGACCAGCCGCTCCGGCACCTGCTGGTCGAACTGCAGGCGGGTGCCGAGCAGCGGACGGGTGAGCGCGTCGATCGCGGATGGCCGGTCGAGAGGCGGCAGGTCGTACCGCGCGGGGGTCAGGCCGAGCGCCACGCCGAGGTCGCCCGCCTCCTGGATGGAGTCCGGCCGGATGGCGAGCAGCAGACGGACGTCGGGGAACGCCCGCAGAGCCGTCTCCAGCTCCGCGCGCACGCGACGATGATCCGGCCGCGCGGCGGCCGGACGGCGCAGGATCCGATCGGCGCCGTCGACGGCCACCAGGATCGGCGTGCCGCGCCCCGCCCTCCTGGTCTCCCGCTGGAAGAACTCGTGGATCGTCAGCCCGACGCTGCGGGCGGGGTCCTCCTCCTCGGGCTGCCAGGAGGACAGGAGCGCGAAGAGCGGGCGGCCTCGGGCCGTGACCACCGGAGCCGGCAGGGATCTGCGGTAGTCCAGGTCGCCGACGGGCACCACCCGCGCTCCGCTCGCGGCCGCGTACGGAGCCGCTCCGGCGTGCAGCAGGGAGGTCTTGCCGACACCCGAGTCGCCGACCAGCAGGGTCAGCCGATGCTTCTTCCAGAGCTCGGCCAGCTCGCGTTTCTCGGCGTCACGTCCGAAGAAGCGGGCCTCGTCCGGCCTGCGGAAAGGCCGGAGACCGACCCAGGGCCCATCTTCGTACGCGGTCACGAAGAGACTCCCGCCGACGCCGATTCCTGTCGAATCATGATCTCCCGTATCCGCTGCCGCCGCACGCGAATGTGTGTTCTGCTTGACGGCGGCTTGGCATGAAATCCGGCTGGGTAATGCCGCAATCATCCAAGAAAGTCTTCTATCATGCTATGTCTAGCGTCAGAAGTCCTTGGCGGAGACAATCGCGGGCGTATGAAACGCCTTTTTACCCCCCCTGACTCACGACTGCATCTATGGTGACCTGAATGCGGAAAAAGGTCGATCGGCTGTCCCCCGAGGAGCTGGAGCAGGCCGCCCGTCAGATGCTGGAGAACGACGCCGAGCTGACGTACGACCACGACCGGCACCGCGCGATACTCGACCACGTACGGCAGCGATCCGGCCAGCTCTCCGCGCTGCTGAGCGAAGAGATCGCGGTGGTCGGCGAGGCCCGCCGCGCGCTGCGCCGCCTCTGGATCGTCGCCGCTCTCGCCTTTCCTGCGGCCTCCTTTCTCATCCTCGGGGCCGCTCTGTGGAGCGACGGGACGCCCTTCCAGACGCGGACGGCCAACGTCACGTTCGCGTCCGGCCTGGCCGTGCTCGGGATGATCGCCCTCGCCGCGCGCTGGGCCGCGATCCGGCGGCGCGGCGTGAACGCCGCCCGCGAGCTGCGGACGGCGCTGGTGGCGCCGCTGCGCGCCCTGATCCGCCTCCTCATCAGCGAGCTGGAGGACGACGAGGTGCGCTGGGGCGGCACGCTGCGCACGTCCGAGGCTCCCGCGCTGGTGGAGCTCCACCTTCAGGACACCATCCCGTCCCGCACCTACGAACGGCTGCGCACCTTCATCGGCGAGCACGAGTCCTCCGCCATCGGCCTGGCGGGCGCGCGCGGCTCCGGCAAGACGACCCTGATGCGGCAGCTGCGGCTGGACAAGGATCTGGACTGCCATGTCGCCCTGGTCAGCGCGCCGGTGCAGTACTCCGCCGTGGAGTTCACCCGCCTCATCCACAACGAGCTGGCACAGGTCGGGCTCAAACCCGGCGAGGCGGCGCTCATCCGCCACCGCATGGTGGCGCCGACGCTCCGCGCGGTGCTGCGGACGCTGCTCGCGTCCGTGGTGCTGTTCTTCATGATCACGTTATGGATCTACGACAAGAACCGTCCCGTGCCGGACGCGCTCGACCTCGGCTGGACGGGCATCGCCGCGGTCGTCCTGGGCGCGCTGATCATCGGGTTCATGCTCAGCCGGGGCTGGGTCCTCTTCCAGAGCCGGACGAGACTGACGGTCCCGCCCCGGACCGTCCGTGAGCTCTGCCTGCAGCAACTGGAGTTCCTGCGCTGGTCCACGACGATCGAGAGGAGCGCGAGCGCCGCGCTCAAGGTCGGCGGCAGCGGCTTCGACGGCGGTGGCAAGCTCTCCAGGACCGAGCGGGAGATCACCCACGCCGAGTCGGTCCAGGCGCTGCGGCAGTTCATCGACCAGCTGCTCGCGCTCAGCGACAAGCCCGTGGTCATCTGCGTCGACGAGCTGGACAAGCTGGCGAACCCGGCCGAGGCCGTCGACGCGATCAACGGGCTCAAGGACCTGTTCCACGTCGCCAAGGCGCACTTCGTCCTCTCGGTCTCCACGGACGCCATGCACAACTTCGCCGCGCGGGGGGTGCCGGTGAGGGACGTGTTCGACTCGGCGTTCGACACCATCATCGGCGTCGGCCCGCTCTCCATGAAGGAGTCGCAGACGCTGCTGTCCCGGCGGGCGCGGGAATTCTCCAACGTGTTCGTGCTGTTCTGTCACGCCTGGTCCGGTGGCCACGCCCGTGACCTCATCCGGACCGCCCGCGCGTGCGTGGACCTCAAGCGCGAGCTCAGGGACGGCGAGGAGGCCACGGTCGCCCTGTTGTCCGGGCGGGTGCTGCGCAAGGATCTGTGCGAGGTCGTGGACGCGACCGTCGAGAAGCTGCGCGGCGACGACAGCGCCGATGACCGGGGCAAGGACCTGCTGGACCAGGTGCTGGCGTTCCAGGAGTCGCTGGAGGACGAGTCCGCGCCCCTGCACGACCTCGTCGAGGCGAGCGCGTTCCCCCCGGACGCGGGACCGGTGGCGCCGGAGGCCCAGCCGGCGGCCACCCTGGCTCCGTACGCGCGGATCGCCGGCCTCTGTGAGCGGCTGTTCTCCGTCGCCCGCCCGCCCGCGGCCTGGCAGAGCGAGGCGATGGGCCAGGCCGTCATCGCCCTGGCGGAAGTCCGGTCCTCGCTCGGACGCCACCCGCGGGAGATCGAACGCCGGCTGAAGCGAGCTGTGGAAGCCTGCGACCGGGTGTAGAATGATCATTGTCCCGAGCGGTGAGGCCGCCCGGGATTTTGCTTTTCATGCCTTCCCTTCATCGAACGATCCTCAGTGCGGCCGTTCCCCTGTTCGGGTCCATGAGCGCCGGGGTCGTCGCGCAACTCGTCGGCACGTCGCTGCTCGGGCACCAGGCGACCGCCCAACTGGCGGCGTTCACGCTGGCCGGCGCGGTGCTGAACCCGGTCACGGCGGCGGTCGCCGGTGGGCTGCGCGGGGCGGCGCCGTTCGTCGCCGTCCACCGCGACCGTCCAGCCGAGGCGGTCGCCGTCCTGAAGGACGCGCGGTGGCTCGCGCTCGGGCTCGGCACGGCGGGCGCAGGGGTCATGCTCGCGGTGCCGTCCATCGCGCGGGCGGGCGGGGCGCCGGAGGAGGCGGTGGGGGAGCTCGGCCTGCTGCCGCTGCTCCTGGCGCTCCACGTGCTGCTGTTCGCGGCGGGCAGCGGCGCCAACGGGGTGCTGGTCGCGCTCGGACGCAGCCGGCTGGTGCTCTGGTCCGGCCTGGCGGGCACGGGCACGCAGGTCGCCCTGTCGCTCGTCCTCGTGCCGAGGGTGGGGGTTCAGGGCGTCGGCGTCGCGCTGCTGGCGTCCACCGGCGTCGCGGTCGCCGTCTCGAACGGGGTGCTGTCGCGGCTGACGGGCTCGTCGCCGTGGCCGGGGCGGCCGCGAGCGCGGCGGATCGTACGGATGGCCAGGGTGGGCATTCCCATGTCCGCCACGCTGGTGATCAAGTTCACGGTCATGGGCGGGGTGGCGTACACCGCCGCCCGGACCGGGGTCGAAGGGGCGGCGGCGCACGCGATCCTCATCGCGCTGGACGGGTTCCTGGGGCTCGCGGCCTTCGCGGCGGCGCAGGCCGCGACGCCGGAGATCGCCAGGGCGGCCTCACCTCGGGAGACCCGCCGGGTCAGCGGGGCGGCCGTCACGATCGCGGCGGCCGGGGTGCTCGTGGGTGGGCTCGTGCTGCTGCTCTCCGGCGGGGCGGTGCTCGGCGCGTTCACGCCGGACGCCGCCGTGCTCGGCCTCGCCGGTGGCCTGGTGCCGCTGCTGGTGGCCTTCTCCCTGGTGGGCAACTGCGGGATCGTGGTGGCGTACGGGCTGGTCGGGCTCAGGCGCTCGACCTGGCAACTGGCCTCGGCCGGCACCGGGTACGGCCTGCTCGCCCTCACCATGACCCCGGCCACCGAGGCCGGCGGGCTGGCGGGGTTGTGGTGCGCGATGCTCGCGAGCGCGGCGCTCATCGGCGTGATGCAGGTCGCCGGGTTCGTCAGGCACAGCGCCCGCGTCGCCACCGGTTGACCGGCCCGTCAGTCGTCGTCGTACCCGTAGGGGGGTGCGATCGGCCGCCCCTGGGCGAACCGGTCGGGGGTGAAGGCGGAGACGTCCACGGTCTGCGGCTCTCCCAGGGCCAGCTCGGCGAGGGCCCGGCCGACCGCCGGGCAGATCTTGAAGCCCATGCCGGAGAAGCCGGCCGCCACGATCAGTCCCTCGATCCCGGCCACCGCGCCCAGCATCGGCCGGGCGTCGGGCGACATGTCGTACACGCCGGTCACGCCGCGGCTGATGCCCGATTCGGCGAGGGCGGGAACGCGGCGCGCGGCCCGCCCGACCAGCTCCACCACGCTCTCCTCGCCCGGCGTCTGCGGGAAGTCGTCGGGGTCGATCCCGTCGCGCGGCCCGATGAAGTCGCCGAGCAGCAGGCCGCCGCCCTCCGGCCGGAAGTACGTACGGGTCCCCGAGTCGATGCAGGCGATCCTCGACGCCGGCCCGCCGGGCCCGTCCCGCAGGACCGTCACCTCGTGGTACTCGGACTCGATGGGCAGGTCCACGCCCAAGGCCAGGAGCAGCGGGCGGGTCCAGACGCCGGCGGCCAGGACGACCAGGTCGGCCATGAGGTCGCCCGTGTCGGTACGCACCCCGCGCACCCGGCCGCCGGCGTCGGTGAGCAGCGAGCGTACGGGGGTGTTGGGCCGGTAGGCGACGCCCAGCTCCCGCGCGCGGGACAGGAAATCGCCCGCCACGACCGCGCCGTCGCCGTAGCCTGCGCGCGGCTCGTACGCGGCCGCGACCACGTCGTCCACCCGCCAGCGCGGCTCCAGCTCCAGCACGTCGGCCGCGGTGATCACCTCGGCCTCGGCCCCGCAGGCCCGCTGCATCTCGACGTTCTTGCGCAGCAGGTCGGCCTCGCCGGGCTGGACGACCCGGACGAACCCGCACTCGCGCAGCACGGGAGGCCGCCCGACCCGCTCCGGCCACTCGCGGAAGAAGGCGAGGCTGTCGACCGCGAGACGTACCTCCTGCTCGAAGGTGTAATGCATCCGGACGAGGGCCGACGAGCGGCTGCTCATGCCCTCCCCGGCGTGCCGCGCGTCGACGACGGTGACCGCACGCGCGCCGCGTTCAGCCAGGTGGAACGCGGTGGACGCGCCCATGACGCCGGCGCCGACGACGATGATCTCGGGCACTGCTCAGACCTCCGGAAAACGTGATGAGGGGCGGGGGGTCACGCGAGGACCTTCGACAGGAACGCCTTGGTGCGCTCCTCCTTCGGTGCCACCAGGCATTCCCCGGGCGGGCCCGACTCGATGACGACGCCCCCGTCGAGCATGGCGACGGTGTCGGCGACCTCCTTGGCGAACCCGATCTCGTGGGTGGCCACGATCATGGTCATGCCCTGCCCGGCCAGGTCCTTCATGACGTCGAGCACCTCGCCCACCAGCTCGGGATCGAGGGCCGAGGTCGGCTCGTCGAACAGCATGACGTGCGGCTTCATCGCCAGGGCACGCGCGATCGCCACCCGCTGCTGCTGCCCGCCGGACAGCTGCGACGGGTAGGAGTCGAGCTTGTCGCGCAGGCCGACCCGGGTCAGCAGCCGCTCGGCCTCCGCCTCGGCCTGCGCGCGGGACAGGCCCAGCACGCGCCGGGGACCGAGCGTGACGTTCTCCAGCGCGGTCATGTGCGGGAACAGGTTGAAACGCTGGAACACCATGCCGATACGGACCCGCTGCCGGCACAGCTCGGCCTCGGTCAGCTCGTGCAGCCGGCCGCCGGCCTCGCGCAGCCCGACCCGCCGGCCCTCCACCTCGACCAGGCCGGAGTCCAGGCGTTCCAGGGCGTTGACGCAGCGCAGCAGGGTGGACTTGCCGCTGCCCGACGGGCCGAGCAGGACGAGCGTCCGCCTGGGGCGGACGGTGAGGTCCACGCCCCGCAGCACGTCGGTGGAGCCGAACCACTTCCACGCCTGCTCCACCTTGATGATGGGCTCGGCGTCGTCCACGGTCTCCTGCGGGGCGTCGGGAACGAGCGCGGGCGAGGGCTCGGCCTTGGCGCGGGCGGCCGCGCGCCGCCGGGCCCGCCGTTCGGCGGCGGCCGAGGGCTTCACGCCGAACCCGCGGCCGAAGTAGCGCTCGACGTAGTGCTGGCCGACGCTCAGGACCGAGGTCAGCAGCAGGTACCACAGCGAGGCCACCACCAGCAGTGGGATGATCTTGAAGTTCTGCTGGTAGATCTGCTGCACGCTGGTCATCAGGTCCCGTCCGGAGATGACCGAGACCAGCGCGGTCATCTTCAGCATCGAGATGGCCTCGTTGCCGAGCGTCGGGATCAGCACCCGCATGGCCTGCGGCAGGATGACGAAACGCATCCTGCGCCCCGAGGACATGCCGAGCGACATGGCCGCCTCGCGCTGCCCGCCGTCCACCGAGATGATCGCCGCGCGGACCAGCTCGGCGCAGTACGCCGCCTCGTTCGTGGCCAGCGCCAGCACCGCCGCGGTGGCCGCGCCGATGACCGAGCTCGTCGGCACCGAGCCGAACACGATGCCGGTGAGCGGGATCCCGAGGAAGAGGTTGGGGTAGAGCGCGCCCAGGAAGCCCCAGAAGATGACCTGGACCAGCAGGGGAATGCCGCGGAAGAACCAGATGTAACCCTGCGCGACGCCGGACAGCACCGGATTGTCCGACAGCCGCATCACCGCGAGCAGCACGCCGCCGGCGACGCCGATCACCATGGCCACGAGGGTCAGCTCGATCGTGACGGCGAGGCCGTACAGGATCGAGGGCGCGAACAGGTATTGCCGGATCGAGGCGAGGTCGAGGTTGGGGTTGTGCCACAACGACCAGCCGAGGGCGAACAGGACGTACGCCACCAGTGCCGCCGCCGCCCAGCGGCCGTACCGGCGGACCGGCACCACGGCGACGGGAGGCGGACGCTGCCCGGCGGGGGCCGAGGTGGCGTCGGCGGATGCCAAGGAGGTCACAACACTTCTCCTTCTCGCGGGTGCCTAGTCGGTCCCCTGGTCGATCTCCGCCTTGGGCAGCGCGATGTTCTCGACGCCGTACTTGGAGAGGATCTTCAGGTAGGTCCCGTCGTCCATCAGCGCCTGCAGCGCCTTCTGCAGCGCCGTCCTGAGCTCGGTGTCCGCCTTGGGGACGCCGATGCCCTCCATGCCGCCGCCGAACTCCGCGGTGATAGAGGGCGCCTCGACCAGCTCGAACGCGTTGCCGTCCTCGAAGGTCTTGGCGGCGTACGCGGCCGCCGAGGTGGCCTGCACGCGGGCCATCGCCTTGCCGCTCTTGATCGCCAGGAACGCCTCGCTGTCGCCGGGGAACGACAGGACCGTGACGCCCGGCTTGCCCTCCGACTCGAACCGCTTGCTCAGCTTGCTCATCGCGGCCTCCTCGGAGGTGGAGCTCTGCACCGCGACGGTCTTGCCCGACAGGTCGGCGACGTCCTTCAGACCTTGGGGGTTGCCCTTGACGACCAGCAGGGAGTAGCCGTCCTTGGCGTAGTCGACGAAGCTCAGCGACTCGCGCCGCTTCGGGGTGTCGAAGATGCCCGCCATGACGATGTCGGCCTTGCCGGCCAGGACGGCGGGGATCATGCTGTCGAAGGCCGTCTGGTCGAAGGACGCCTTCACGCCGAGCTTGGCGCCGAGGGCCTGGGAGAGGTCGTAGTCGATGCCGGTGGGCTGCTGGCCGCCCGCCGTCGTGTACATCTCCCAGGGCGGATAAGGGATGTTGCTGGCCACCCGGATGACGCCGGCCGACTTGATCCGCTCGGGCAGCAGGTCGTGCAGGGCGGGGTCGGCCGCGGGCGTCGCGACGGCGGAGGCGGGGGCGGCGCTCTCCTTGCCGCCGACCTCGGGGGCGGGCGGCTCGGCGGCCAGGGCGCAGCCGCCGAGCGCGACGACCATCGCCACCACGCTCAGGAACGTCGACCGGCCGCGCGGGCGAAGTGCTCTCATCAGTTGGCTCCAACCGGTGTCAGGGACGACGCCAGGTCCCGTACGAGGACGGAGCTGTCGTCGGCGGATTCCACGCCCTCCAGGGCTTCCAGCAGCCGGGGAACCGACTCGGGCGCCACCCGGCCGGAGGCCAGCCAGGTGAACTTGTCCCGCATCTCGTCCAAGGTCCAGCTGGGCTCGGGGTAGAGGATGTGGTCGACCCGGCCCGACGACAGCACGGTGCCGTCGGTCAGCGTGACGGTGACCACGGCGGAGTCGCTGCCCTCCGGGTCGTTGACCTCCGAGAGGTAGTAGCGGCGGGTGAGGTCGTCGGTCACCGCCACCTCGATCCGCCGGCACAGCTCGACGATCTCGGGCGCGCCGAGGCGGGAGTCGGCCATCTGGTCCGGGCCGACTCGGCCGTCGGCCAGCAGCGCCGCGACCGGCCAGGCCAGGTTGAACTGGGCCTCCTCGGTGGTCTCCGGCAGCCGGGTGCCGAGCCGGGCGGCGTCGGGGTAGGTCTCGATGACGACGCGGGCGATGTCCGCGGGCGGCAGGGGGTGCTCGGTGCGCAGCTTCTCGACGGCGAGCAGGGCGGGGTGGGTCCAGGCGCAGCTGGAGTACCGCTTCCAGGTGATGCCGTGGGGCAGGTAGTAGTCGCTGCCCAGGTCGTCCACGTACGGGCGGAAACGTGGGAGGTCGAGGCTGGGCTCGATCCCCGTGAAGCCGCGCCGGGCGAGGTCGGCCGCCAGCAGTCCGGTGAGCGCGCCGAAGCCGACGCCGTGCTTGACCATGCCGGGGGTGTCGATGGCGCGCATCATCGGCAGGTCGGGGGAGTCGTACTCGGCGATGCCCAGCGCGTGCCGCGTCGTGGTCTCGTCCAGCCCGTGGACGTGGCAGGCGATGGCGGCGCAGGCCACCGCGCCCCACGAGCCGCAGGCCCGGTAGGTGCGGTCGGCCGAGTGGACGGCGCTCTGCTCGTGGTTGACGCAGCGGCCGGCACGGAAGGCGATCTCGTAGCCGGCGACGATCGCGGTGATCAGCTCGCGCCCGCTGAGACGCAGCTCCTCGGCCAGGGCGAGCGCGGTCGGGACGACCTGAGCCCCGGGATGGCCCCAGGTGTAGATGCCGCAGTCGTCGATGTCGACGGCGTTGGCCGCGACCGCGTTGGCGAAGGCTGCGCCGCCGGTGGCCAGCGGGCCGCCGCTGACGATCGAGGTCGCCGAGCCGGCGGGCCACCAGGCGCGGGCGAGGTCGTCGGCCACGAGCGCGGACTTCGACGCCCGGCCGGCGAGCACGGCCGCGAGCGTGTCGATCAGGCACATCACGGCCCGGTCGATCACCTCGCGCGGTAACCGCTCCCAGGTGAGCCCGGTGATGAAGGCCGCCGCCGGTGAATCGCCGCCCGTCCAGGCCGTGGGCGCGCTCCGGAGATCGTCACGAAACGGCGCCGCCATTTGTTTCTCCCATGTTTCTGCAGGTATATCTTTGGTGCCGGAAACAATTCCATTCGCCGCGATGGCTTGTCAAGGAACGTTCTGCCTTGTATTTACAGAGAGCCGGAAGTGTGAAAATACCTTTAGAAGCAAGTACGGACACGGTGGCCGCCGAGCGGGAGGAGGCCGCGCTGGCGCTGCTCTGGAGCGCCGTCCACGCCCCCGAAGGGCAGACGCCCTACTGCCGCCGGTGCGCGGCTGACCGTTCGTTCCACCGGGTCTCGCGGCGGCGGGCGTACGCGTGCGACAGTTGCGGCGCGCACGTCTACCCGGCCTCGACCACGCCGTTCGCCGGCTCCCCCGTGCCGCTCGCCGCCTGGCTCGACGCCGTCGTGCTGGTGCTGGACTCACCCGGCAAGGCGCGCCCGAACCGGGTCGCCGGGGCGCTGGGCGTCGACTACCGGCGCGCCTGGCGGATGACCCGGCGGATCGACGAGGTGCTCCAGGCCGGCGGCGACGACGCCGGCCTGCTGCGAAGGCTGGCCGGTCGCTGGAAAGAGCAGGCCGTCACCAGGCCCGGCCTGACCCCCGACCCCGGCTCCCCCGAGGACCGCATCCGCGTCGCCGCCTGCCGGCTCATGGCCCAGCACGGCATCGAGGCGACCCGCATCGCCGACATCGCCCGCGAGGCGGGGGTGTCGAACGCCAGCATCCACTATTACTTCAGGAGCAAGGACGAGGCGCTGCTGGCCGCCTTCCGCTGGGCCGGCGACCAGTTGCACGTCACCCTGCAACGCCTGCTCGACGAGAACGTCAGCGCCATCGGCCAACTGCGCCACCTGCTCGAACTCAGCATCCCCGGCGACCAGGGCACCTTCGAGGAGTACCTGCTGTGGCTGGAGATGTGGGCGCGGGTCAGACGGCACCCGGCCTTCCTCGACGAGTGCGTACGCATGTCGCGGCGGTGGGCGGACGCGGTGATGGGGGTGTTCGCCGCGGGCGTCGCGGACGGCACGTTCACGCCGGTCGCGCCGCTCACCGAGGTGTGCGAGCGGTACGTCGCCATCGCCGAGAGCCTGGCCGTGCGCAACACCCTCGGCTACAGCGACATGTCCGCCGAGACGGCGCGGGGCCTGCTCGCCCGCTTCACGGCCGAACAACTCGGCGTGCCCGCCGACCTGCTGCCGTCGCGCTGAGCCTGCGTACTTGGCTCGACAGTCATTCTCCCGTCGCTTATTACGACTTGCGCGCCCGGCGCATTGCTTTTCTTGACAGCGCTTCGCCGCCGTGCCGAGAATCCTGCAATTATCACTCGGACACCTTTGGAACGGAAAATCGCATGCCTGATTCACGCCCAGACCCGGCGGACGTCGTCGTGCTCGACGCCACCGTGCTCACCATGGACCCGGCGCGGCCGCGGGCGGCCGCGCTGGCGATCAGCGGAGGCAGGATCAGCCAGGTCGGGGACCATGCCGAGGTGGCCGCGCTCATCGGGCCCGGCACCGATGTCATCGAGGCGGGCGGGCGGGTTGCGTGCCCCGGCTTCGTCGACATTCACACGCACACCGATCTCGACCTGTTCAGGGACCCCGGGCACCTGCTGTTCAAGAATTACCTCATGCAGGGCATCACCACGGTCCTCGCCGGTAATTGCGGAATGGCGGAAATGGCGCCGGGCGAGCTTCTCGGCCGCCTGGACCAGACCCCTCCCGCGGTCAATTTCGGCACGCTCGCCGGACACGGGTACGTACGCGACGCCTGCGGCGTCCCCGCAGGGGCCGAAGAGCTCTCCGGCGAGCAGATCGGGGCCATGCGGGACGTGCTCGGCAAGGCGATGGCGGACGGCGCGTTCGGCATGTCGACCGGGCTCGAGTACATCCCCGGCCTGTCCTCCCGTACGGCGGAGCTGATCGCGTGCGCCACCGTCGTCGCCGAGCACGGCGGCTTCTACGCCAGCCACATGCGCAGCGAGGGCGACCACCTGCTCGCCGCCGTCGAGGAGGGCATCAGGATCGGCCGCGACTCCGGCGCCCGCGTCCAGCTCTCCCACCTCAAGACCGACGGCGCGTGCAACTGGTGGAAGACGGACGCGGTGATCGGCGCGATCGAGGCGGCCCGCGCCGACGGCATCGACGTGGCCGGTGACCAGTACCCGTACACGTTCTTCGGCTGGAACCCCTCCATCTTCATCCCCGGCGAGCACCTGGCGGCCGGCCGGACGACCCTGCTCGACACCTACCTGCCCGACCCCCTCCGCCGGCGGCGGATCAAGGAAGGCATCGTCGACCGGATCACCCGCTACCACGGCGGCGACGGCGACCTGGTGGTGGTGTTCGACTGGACCGACGGCGACGGACGCCGATGGAAGGGGACGACGCTGGCCGGCATCCTGACCGCGCGCGGCCTCACCCCGACCCCGGACGCGGAGGCCGAGCTCATCCTGGAGATGCTGCCCGACGAGCGCTCCGACGCCGTCATGGGGACCGACCTGAGCACGAGCGACGACGCCGTCCGGCGCTACCTGTCCTTGCCGTACCTGGCGGTCTGCACCGACGGGTTCAACCAGCCGTGGCTGGCCCCGTGCCATCCGCGCAGCTACGGGGCCTTCCCGAAGGTGCTGGGCGAGTACGTACGGGAGAAGGGGGCGCTGCCGCTGGAGACGGCGGTCATGAAGATGACCTCGCTGCCGGCCTCGCTGATGGGGCTGACCGACCGCGGCGTGCTGCGGGCCGGCGCGTGGGCGGACGTGGTGGTGTTCGACGAGGCGAGCGTGGGGGAACGGGCGACGTTCGACGCCCCGGCGGCGCCGACCGGCATCGACTTCGTGCTGGTCAACGGGGTGGTCGTGGTCGACAGGCGGGCGGCCGGCGATGGCTTCCGCCTCGACGCCGCCGCGTCCGGCGCGCGTCCCGGGAAGGTGCTCCGCCGCGGCCTTGCGGGATGAGATCGCGCGGCATATCGTCACGATGTATCGGATCGATATATCGAGCGAACATCGGAGTCGCGATGAGACGGGTCGACTACGACAAGGAGCAGCACCAGAACTACGCCCGAGGCCGGGCGCTCTCCGAGCGGCAGCTCAAGGTCTGGATCGACGCCTTCGCGGCGGTCCTGCCCGGCCGCCGTCCCCTGACCGGCCTGGACGTCGGCTCGGGGACCGGTCGTTTCACGCCGGCGCTGGCGAACGCGTTCGGCCCGGTCACCGGCGTCGAGCCGTCGGTCCGCATGCGGGAGGTGGCCGAGGCCCAGTCGGCGCAGCCCGGCGTCCGCTACCTGGAAGGCCGCGCCGAGAGCCTGCCGGTGCCGGCCGCGAGTGCCGACTACGCCCTCATGTTCCTGTCCTGGCACCACGTGGCGGACAAGCCGCAGGCCGTCCACGAGCTCGCCAGAGTGCTCCGCCCCGGCGGGCGGCTCCTGCTGCGCGCCAACTTCAGGGACCACCACCCCCGGCCGTGGTGGCTGGACCACTTTCCCCGGGCCCACGAGGTCGAGACCGCGATCTTCCAGCCGTTGCACGAGGTCATCGCCATGTTCACCGCGACCGGCTGGCGCGTCACCGATTTCACCACGGTCACCGAACCCTCGGCCGGCACCCGTAGCGACATGCTCGACCGGCTCCGCCTGCGCACCCTGTCGTTCTTCGCCCACCTCACCCCCGACGAGCAGGAGATCGGCCTCCGCAACCTGGAACGGGCCGTCGCCGAGGACCCCGACGCCCCGGCCCCCGTGTTCGCCGAGCCGCTGCTCACCCTTGAGCGGGAATGACACGGGGTGGCTGCCTGGGGTCCTGCCCTGTTCTCGGACGACCTCGCGTGTGACGTACGGGACGACTACCGCCGGCTCATCGAGGACGGAGTGCCCGACGCGGAGGGCGCCAAGGTTCTGGCCCGGCGGGAGGCCGCGCTGCTGAAGGCGCGAGCGCAGCTCACGGGCCCCCAGCCGGCCCGCAGGCGTCTGCGCCCGCCGTGGCGGCACGTCACCGACCTGTCGCCCGGGGCGGTGCTGGCCTACCGGGTTCTCTCCGGGGACGTGGCCCTTCTGCGGGTGGTCCGCGCCCGGGCGCACACCCACTGGCGGGCCCTCGCGGAAGAACTGGACGCCCGATAGCCACCTTTTTGTGGGTACTTGTCGGCCGGGCCCGTACGGGGCGAAGCTTGGTCGTGCGGGCCGGAGGGGTCCGTACAACCAGGTGAAGCGGGGGTTCGGCGGTGGTTCACGAGGCTGGTCGCGACTCAGCCAGCTTCTCCAGACGGCGGTGGCCCCAGTCGGAGAGCGGCGCCAGGGCTTCGGAGAGCTCGCGGCCGAACGGGGTCAGGGAGTAGACGGTCTTCAGCGGCCGCACGTCGTGCACCTCCCGGTGGACCAGTCCGTCGGCCTCCATCTCCCGCAGCGTCTGAGTCAGCACCTTCTCCGTGAGCCCCGGCAGCCGCCGGCGTAGCTCGCCGGGGCGGTGCGGACCGGATTCCAGCAGCCAGAGCAGCACCGTCTTCCACTTGCCGTCGATCACGGCGATCGCGGCGGTCACCCCGCAGACGTTCGGGTCCCGGGCGCGGCTGCGCGTCATCGTCGTCCCCTTTTTCGTCGTTCATTGCCCATTTTGAGGAGCTGAGGCATGACCTCGAACACTGAACAGTCTGCCGTCACCGTGCTCGGTCTGGGTCCGATGGGCCGGGCGCTGGCGAGGGCCTTCCTGGCCGCCGGCGTGCGGACGACCGTATGGAACCGTACGCCGGGCAAGGAGCATGAGCTGGTCGAGCGGGGCGCGGCCAGTGCCCGCTCGCCCGAGGAGGCGTCCGGCGCGAGCCCGTTGACCGTGATCTGCGTCGTCAACTACGACGCGGTGGACGCCGTCGTACGGCGCGACGAAGTGGCGGGCGCGCTCAAGGGACGCACGCTCGTGAACCTGACCGCCGACACCCCCGACCGGGCCAGGGACACCGCGGCCTGGGCGGGCGAGCACGGCATCGGCTACCTGGACGGCGCCATCATGACGCCGACCCCGACCATCGGCACCCCGGCCGGCGTGTTCCTGCACAGCGGTCCCGAGGAGCTCTATCACGCGCACCGGCCGACGCTGGACGCCCTGGGCGGCACCCACACCCACCTCGGCGCGGACGTCGGCAGGGCGGCCGCGTACGACATCGCCCTGCTCGACATCTTCTGGACAGCGATGGCCGGGTACGCCCACGCCCTGGCCGTGGCCAGGGCCGAGGGGATCAGCGCGCGGGAGCTGGCGCCGTTCGCCCAGGGGATCGGCGCGATCCTCCCGCCGCTCTTCGAGGAGGGCGCGGCGGACGTGGACAACGGCACGTACTCCGGCGAGGGGAACCCGATCACCTCGGCGGTGTCGTCCATGGCCCACATCGTCCACACCTCCGAGGCCCACGGCATCGACGCGAGCGTGATGCGCGCGGCCGAAGGGCTGGCCCGCCGCGTCATCGGGCGGGGCCACGGCGACGACGGGTTCCTCCGCGTCACGGAGCTGCTCAACCCGAGCGCCTAACGCCGCACGCGCTCCCGTACCGCCAGGAAAAGGGCCAGCGCGTACGGCCCGAGCAGCAGGACGGCGCACAGCAGCGCGTACCAGAAGCGCGGCTCGAACGGCCCCAGCACGAGCCGGTCGGCCGTCCACGCCAGCGCGGCGGCCACGACCGGGAGCACGAAGACGACGAACCAGCCCAGCACCCCGGCGAACCCGGCCAACCACACCCAACGGAACCACCGCCCGGCCCTGATGTCGGTGGGGCCGGCCGCGACCAGCTCCGCCGCCTGGGCCGGGGTGAGCCGGCCGAACGCCCGCCGCAGCAGCAGGGTCTTGACCCGCCACAGGTCACGGCAGCCGAGCGCGTTGACCAGCACCGCGTACAGGTCGGTACGCAGGAACACCATGCACTGCCACAGCAGCCCCGCCAGCTTCACGAACACCCACACCGCGAGCGTCGCGTCCACCTCGGGAGCCGGCGACCACACCCCTTGCCTGATCAGCAGCCGGGCGGCCAGCAGCAGGCTGAGCACGACCACGTCCACCGCCATCCCGCCGAGCAGCGGCCCGTAACGGAGGCGCCGCGGCACCGTCCAGAGCTGGGAGAGGTCGGTCTCCAGGACCAGCAGCATCATCCGCCGGTCCACCCCGAACCTGGACCGGACGCCGATCGCGCGGGCGGCCAGCCAGTGCCCGCCCTCGTGCAGAGCGGTCGAGACCAGGACGAACGGCATGAGCAGCAGCACGCTCAGCCCGACGTCGTCGAGCAGGAACGCGTCCCGTCCCGGGCTCGGGAACAACGACGGCGAGGTGACGAAGACGGCCAGGCAGAACACGGCGAGGGCGACATAGCAGGCCCAGGCCGCCCGCCCGAAGAACGGGCGGGCCACCCGCTCGCTCACCCCCGCGAACCAGCGCCGCGTCTGGATCGGCGCGGTGCGCACGACCTGGCGTTCCGCGTCCGGCCGGTCGTCGAGGAAGCCCAGTTCGGCGAGGGTCGCCACGAACGACGGCAGATCAACGGGCTTACCGGCGAACGCCTCGGCCTCGGCGGCGGCCTCCTCCTCGCTCGCGCCGCGCAACAGCGCCGAGACCAGCACGCCGCCCACGGCGGGCATGGCCACGAAGGTGCCGGTGGCGGGGTCGCCGACCAGGGCCTCGCCCCCCTCCGCGATCACGGTGAGCGGGCGCAGCCGGACCCCGCCGGTCATGGGCGTCACCGCCGGGCCAGCGCGCACGCCGGGCAGGCCGGGTCGAGGGGGAACGGCTGCCACACGGGGACGAGCCCGTCCAGCAGGTCGAGCACGACCCGGGCCCCGGCCGCGCGCGGCGGCTCGACGCCGGTCAGGTAGCGCATGACCTCGTACGCGACCAGCGACCCGACCTGCATCGCCATCGGCCCGGTGAGGCCGTTGGCGAGCCGCAGCCCGCGGCTGAGCCGCTGCGCGACCGCCGCGGTCGTACGCCCGTCGGGTGGCGGCAGGTCGGACTGGTCACAGAGCAGGCAGGCGCTCCTGCCCGGGTTCACGGAGAAGTAGATGAGCTGGGTACGGGTCATCCCGCCGGCGACCAGCGGGACACCCGCGCGCAGCGCCGCCTCGTTCACCCACAGGTTCGCGTCGGGCGCGCCGTCGAGGCCGCCCGCGATCACGTGGACGTCCTCGGTCAGGTCCTTGAGGTCGTCCGGGCCGGAGATCCAGCGGTCCACGGCGCGTACCTCGATGCCGGGGTCGAACTCGCGTACCCATTCGGCGGCGCGCTCCACCTTCGACCGGCCGACGTCGGCGTGCCGGTAGAGGAACTGGCGGGCGAAGTTGCGCGGCGCGATGTCGTCGCGATCCACCAGCGTGAGCGCGCCGACGCCGAGCCCGGCCAGGCACTGCACCAGGGCCGAGCCGCCGCCGCCCGCGCCGAGCACGAGGACGTGCGAGTCGCGCAGCCGCCGGACGAACTCCGCCCGCGACGTGCCCAGCCGGGCGAAGGCCCCGAAGAACGTCAGATTGGAGAAATGCCGCTCGTTGGCGTCCGAGTCGCCCAGGAATCTCTCCGCGGCGTCCTCGACCAGGCCGAGCGTGTCGAGCCCGGCGAGCCCCGCGCGGACGTCGTCCCCCGTGATGGCGACGCCCCGCGCGGCCAGCCGTGTGCTCAACTCCTCCGCCGTGGCCGGCCCGCGCGCCAGCTCGTCGAGGAGCGCCGCGATCCGGCCGCCGGGATCGGCCAGCGTGTACGCCTCGCGCGGGTCGTGGACCACCACCAGCTCGTCGCCCAGGGGTTCCCAGGCGCACTCCTTCAACATCACCTGCATCGCGCTGTCCGCATCGTTCGTCGGGCCGGGGACTGGTCGGGAGGCGGCCGCACCGCCTCCCGACCTGCTGAAAGGCGGTGCCTCAGGTCATGAACTGGGTCGCCTTGACGGCCTCGACCTTGCGAACCTCGATCTTCACCGCGTTCACCTCCTTCCGTCGTTTCCCGATCAACCTCCTCCATCGGCCCACAGAAACCGCATAAGGTCGCCATAGAACGACAGAACCGCTGATCGTGCCGGGAGACGCAGGTGGACTTCGCGATCCTCGGGCCGGTCCAGGTCACCGACGCGCGGCGGCCCGTCCGGCTGGCCGCCAAGGCGCGCGCGGTGCTCAGTGTCTTCCTGCTCCACCCCAACACCGTCCTGACCAGGGACCGGCTGATCACCTCGGTGTGGGACGACCCGCCCAGGTCCGCGCTGCCGAACCTGCAGACGTACCTCACCGCGCTGCGCCGCGCGGCGATCGAGGTCGAGACCGTGCCGCACGGCTACCGCCTGTGCCTCGGCCCCGACCGGCTCGACGCGCTCGCCTTCGAGGAGGCCGTACGCGAGGCCAGGCTGGAGGCGGCGCGCGGGGAGCCCGCCACGGCGAACCGGCTGTTCGCGCGGGCGCTGGCGCTGTGGCGCGGCCGGCCCGCCGAGGACGTGACGCTGGCCGCGACGGTGCAGGCGCGCATCGCCGAGCTGGAGGAACGCCGGGAGAGCGCCCGGCTCGGCTGGATCGACGTACGCCTGCGGCTCGGCCTGTACGACGAGCTCGTCGGCGAGCTGACCGCGCTGGTGGAGGCCGCGCCGCTCAACGAACGCCTGTGGCACCGGCTCATGCTGGCGCTGCACCGGGCGGGCCGGCGTGCCGAGGCGCTGGAGGCGTACCGGCGGGCCCGCTCGGTCCTCGTCGCCGAGCTGGCGCTGGAGCCCGGCCAGGAGTTACGCGAGCTGCACGCGGCGGTTCTCGACGACGGTCCCGTCCCCGCTCCCGAGCTGGAGCCGGTACGGGAGCCGGCGTGGACGGGGATCTGCCTGCTTCCCGCCGACATCGCCGACCTGGCCGGGCGCGAGCGCGAAACCGGGGACCTGGTCGCCGCCCTGGACGCCCCGGACGCCCGGGACGCGACGGGCGGCAGGGCGCCGGCCATCGTGACGGTGTCGGGGCCGCCCGGTGTCGGGAAGACCACGCTGGCGGTGCACGTCGCGCACCTGGTCAGGGACCGGTACCCCGACGGCCAGCTCTTCGTCCGGCTGCACGGCGCATCGGCCTCGCCCCGCGACCCGTCCGACCTGCTCGCGGAGCTGTTGCGGGCGCTCGGCGTGCACTCCGCGGGCGTGCCCGCCTCCACCGAGGAGCGGGCGGCGACGTACCGGGCCATGATCGCCGACCGCGCGGTGCTCGTGCTGCTGGACGACGCGGCCGGCGAGGCCCAGGTGCAGCCGCTGATCCCGGGCACGCCGCGATCGGCCGTCCTCCTCACCTCCCGAGGGCCGCTGCCCGCGCTGCCGGGCGCGGTCACGTACGCGCTGGACGTGCCCACCCGCGCCGGTGCCCGCGCCCTGCTCGCGGGCGTGGCCGGGGCGGACCGGGTGGCGAGCGACCCGGAGGCGGCGGAGGCGATACTCGACGCCTGCGGGCGGCTGCCGCTCGCCCTGCGCATCGCCGGGGCGCGCCTCGCCACCCGCCCGGCCTGGCCCCTGGCCGAGCTGGCCCGCCGGCTCGCTGACGCTTCGGCGCTGAACGAGCTGCGCGCGGGCCACCTGGACGTCCGCGCCACGTTCGAGGCGAGCTACGCGACGCTGTCGCCGCCCGCGCGGCGCGCGTTCCGGCTGCTCGGTTCGGTGGCCGCCGACGGCGTGGCGGCCTGGACGGTGGCGGCGCTGGCGGGGGCGAGCGCGTACGACGTGGACGGCTCCCTGGAGGAGCTGGC
This sequence comes from Nonomuraea sp. LP-02, assembly GCF_036289125.1. NCBI lineage: Bacteria > Bacillati > Actinomycetota > Actinomycetes > Streptosporangiales > Streptosporangiaceae > Nonomuraea > Nonomuraea sp. LP-02. The sequence continues at coordinate 6,515,111 of NZ_JAXCLK010000001.1, forward strand.
CGTCGCCGGGCTGATCACCGCCGGTGCGGCCGACGCCGCGGCCCAGCCCCGCTACCGTATGCACGACCTGCTGCGCGGCTTCGCCGGCGAGCTGTTCCGCGCCGAGGAGAGCGGCGAACGCCGGACGGCCGCGCTGCGCCGGGTCGCCGCCGAGGCCCGCGCCCGCGCCGCCGGCGCCGCCGCCGAGCTGCCCCTCGCCTTCGCCCCGCCGCCGCCGGATCTACCGCCCCGGACGCCGCCCTGCCCGGAGGGCGGCTCCTGGCTGGCGGCCGAGCGCGGCGTGCTCGTCGCCGTGGCGGAGGCCGCCGCCCGCGCCGGGTTGGTAGGGGAGGCGGCCGGTCTCGCGTACGCGCTGGCGCCGTTCCTCGTCGTGCGCGGCTTCCACGACGACGCCGTACGGATGCTGGGCACGGTCGCCGACGCCGCCGGGGCGGCGGGGGACACCGTCACCGAGACGCGCCTGCGGCTGGTGAGCGCCGACGCCGAGGTCGATCGCCGGCGCGCCGGCACGGTCGCGGACGAGTTCCGCTGCCTGCTCGGCCGCAGCTCGCGGGCAGGGGACCAGCATGGCGCGGCGTACGCGCTGCTCGGGGTCGCCGCCACCCTGGAGCAGGACCTGGGCTCCGCGCTCGCCGCCGCCACGCTGGCCGCCGAGCGGTTCCAGGCACTGGGCGACGGGCACGGACTGCTGAGCGCGTGGACCGAGATCGCCGGGATCCAGTGCTTCCTGGGCCGGCACGACGCCGCCGGGGCGACCTGCCGCCTGGCCCTCGCCCACCTCGACGGCCACAGCGCCCTCCATCGGGCCCGTTTCCTACGCGTCCTCGGCATCGCCTGCTACGAGACGGGCCGCGTCGAGGAGGCGATCGGCCACTACCGGACCAGCCTGGGCCTCTGCCGCGAGCTGCGATGGGAGACCGGCGAACGGCTGTCGCTGCACCGGCTGGCCCAGGCCGAAGCCGCGCTGGGCCGCCACGACACCGCCATCGGCATGCTCGCCCAGTGCGCCCAGATGTTCGTGAACGTGGGGGACACGCGGGGGCAGGCGCTGATCTCGTACACGCTGGGCCAGATCAGCCGGTGGCGGGGCGACGAACAGGTGGCGCTGGCCCACTTCACCACCTGCCTCGACCGGCTCGACCCGCTCAACGAACACATCTGGTCCGCCCGCACCCGCGACCAGATCGCCCGCTCCCGCGCCGCACTCCGATAACCGGTCAATGCCCTGCCCGTGTCCTGGCCCCGGCACCTTCGGTCCGCGAGCCTTGAACGCATGAAGAAGATCGCACTGCTGGTCTCGACGCTGGCCGCGGCCGGCCTCACCCTGGCCGCACCAGCCGGCCCCGCCGCCGCCAGCCCGATCCCGCCCGCCGCCATCCCGCCGCCCCGGTGCGTCCCCGAGAGCCAGGGCAACGGAACGTACGAATGGGAGTACCAGTACACCTCGACCATCAGCAAGGGAGGCCACGGCACGCGGACCCACCACTTCTACGTCTACTACATACCGGTCACGTGGTTCAGCACCGGCACGAAGGTGACCTGCAGCGTGCGCTTCTGAGCGTCGGTACCCCACGGGATCAGCAGGTGGGCAGCACGGCGCAAGGTGACGCGGCGGAGGCCGAGGCGTTCGTCGACTCCCTCCGATGAGTCCCGGAGGCGGGCGTGGTCTTCCTTGTGAGACGACCGAACTCATGAGGAGTGGTCCCGTGGACCTGCACAGCGTGGTGTGCGTACGTGACCGGACAATCTCGCTGAAGTGGTACGAAGCCTTCTTCGGCCGGCCGGCGGACGAGATCATCGGCGAGGAATACCTGTGGCAGACCGGTGAGAACGCCTGGCTCGTCATCGACGACCGGCCCGTCCGGGCGGCCCGCGTGGGCGGCACCATGATCACGTTCGGCGTGACCGACCTCGACGACATCCTGGCCCGCCTGGCCGCGCACGGCATCGAGCACGAACCGGTGGAGACCTACCCCAACGGGGTGCGCCATGTCGAGATCCTTGACCCGGACGGCAACAGCATGTCGCTCGCGCAGTTCCCCTAGGAACCGAGCGGGTGCCCCGTCGTCGCGTCGACGTGGCCGGGAATCTCGGCGTGGCGGTCGCCGACCGACGACGTCCCGGTGGGCTCGAACATGAGAATCGCGGCCCCGGCGGGCGCGGACGGCCTGTGCTCCGTGCCGCGCGGGACGGTGAACGCCGAGCCCGTGGGGAGCCGGACCGTACGCTCCCCGCCGGGCTCACGCAGCGCGATGTTCAGCTCCCCGTCGAGCACCAGGAAGAACTCGTCGGTGTCGTCGTGGACGTGCCAGACGTGCTCGCCCTCGACCTTGGCGACGCGTACGTCGTAGTCGTTGACCCGCGTGACGATACGAGGACTCCACAGGGCGTCGAAGGAGGCCAGGGCCTGGCTGAGGGCGATGGGTTCGAGGTTCACGAGTGCATCCTGGCCCACCGGACCTGGGCGGCGTGAGTGCTAGGAATAGCACATGGCGCAAGAATCCTCGCACATCGCCCGGGCCCCGGGCGCGCACCGGGTCGTCGTGATCGTGGACGAGAACTCCAACCCCTTCGAGCTGGGCTGCGCGACCGAGGTCTTCGGCCTGCGCCGGCCCGAGCTCGGCCGCGACCTGTACGACTTCCGCCTGTGCTCCCCCGAGCCGCGCACCCTGATGCGGGACGGGTTCTTCACCCTCACGGGCGTCGCCGGCCTGGAAGCGGCCGACGCGGCGGACACGCTGATCGTCCCGAACCGTCCCGACGTCGAGGTGCCCAGAAGAACCGCCGTGCTCGACGCCATCCGCCGGGCGCACGCGCGCGGCGCCCGCCTGGTCGGCTTCTGCAGCGGCGCCTTCACCCTGGCCGAGGCCGGGGTGCTCGACGGGCGCCGGGCCACCGCCCACTGGCAGTGGGCGGACTCCTTCCGGGCCCGCTTCCCTTCCGTCCGGCTGGAGACGGACGTGCTGTTCGTGGACGACGGCGACATCCTCACCGCCGCAGGGAGCGCGGCCGCGCTCGACCTCGGCCTGCACATCGTCCGCCGCGACCACGGCGCGGAGGTCGCCAACTCGGTGAGCCGGCGGCTGGTCTTCGCCGCCCACCGCGACGGCGGGCAACGCCAGTTCGTGGAGCGGCCGGTGCCCGACGTGCCTGACGAGTCCCTGGCGCCCGTACTCGCCTGGGCCCAGGAGCACCTGGACGCCCCGCTCACGGTGTCCGACCTCGCCACGCGCGCCTCGGTCAGCGCGGCCACCCTGCATCGCCGATTCCAGGCGCAACTGGGCACCACCCCGCTGGCGTGGCTGACGGGGGAACGCCTCGCCCTGGCCTGCCGGCTCATCGAACGGGGCGAGTCCCGCTTCGAGACGGTCGCCCGGCACAGCGGCCTGGGCACCGCCGCGAACCTGCGCGCGCTGATGCGCCGCAGAATCGGCCTCACCCCTTTGCAATACCGCCACCGCTTCGGCCCAGGGGCCGGCAGCATCAGTGCTACCCGGTAGCACCGAATGGCACGAGGCCGTAGACTTGGGATGTGAGCACTCCCGAGCCCGACCACTCGCACGAGATCTCTCAACGCGACCTGCGTAATCGGTCGGCGGAGATCATGGACGGCCTGGAACGTGGGGAGCGGTACGCCGTCACCCGTAATGGTCACCACATCGGCGATCTGGTCCCTCTCCGCCGTCGGCGCCGGGCCGTGTCACGCGCTGAGTTCGCCGCCGTGTCACGCGGCATGCCACGATTGGACGACCGCAAATATCGCGCGGACATGGACCTTCACGTCAATGACGATCTCTACGACCCATACGATCGCGCGTACGGCAGACGTGAATTCGCCGAGGACGAGGGATGACCCACCCTCTGGGGCTGCTCGACACCAATATCCTCATCCTGCGCGCTGGCATAGATCCCGATGAGCTCCCCGATGAGATGATGATCAGTGCCATCACCACTGCGGAGCTCTCGGTCGGCGTCCTGACGGCGACAGGGCCACAGGAACTCGCCCAGCGTATGAAGATCCTCCAGACCGCCGAAGCCGAATTCGACCCGCTCCCCTTCGACGACATCGCAGCTCGCGAGTACGGTCAGCTGTGGACGGCCGTCATCGCCTCAGGACGCAAACCACGCCCCCGCACCGCGGATCTGATGATCGCCTGTGTGGCGATCGCAAACCGGCTCCCTCTGTACACCTGCAATCCCAAGGACTTCAAAGGTCTTGATCACCTGCTTACCGTGGTCCCGGTGACCCGTCCGCAATAGGCCCGGCTGCTCTCATGCAGCGCTTCCGCCGGAGGCGAGTTTGTCAGGTCGTCTCGCTACAGTCGGCGGGTGACTGGCCTAGGTGCGTGGGAGCGGCTTATCGCACTGGTGCCACCGCCGCCGGATCCGAAGTTCTCCTTAGACGGTTGGGATGAGCTGTTCGACGAGCTGGGCACGTTCGCCGCCTGGCCGGAGCCGGGTGGCTTCCTGCCGTGGGGAGCCTCCATCGACGGCGAGTGGCTGGGCTGGCTGACCGAGGGCGAGTCAGATCGATGACCGGTGGCCGTCTGGCCTCGCCATTCAGATGATCACCGCGTCATTCGTTTGACCATGACGGAAGTCCTGGTGAGCTGGTTCTCGGGCGATCTCGTTGGTGGTGATCTGGTCGATCTGGCTCCGGTGAATTGCCGGCCTTGGTAACGGCGTTCGTCACAGCTGTGGACCGCGCTCCTGTCGAGTCCTGGATGTGATCGTCAACCCTGGAGGAGGGTGGCCGCGAGGATCGAGGCGAGCCATTCCTCGTACTCGGCCTCGGTCCACCCGCAGACCTCGGTCAGCTTCTCGAAGTTCTCCGTCGAGGTGAGGACGTAGATCTGCTCGGCCGCCCTGGCCGGAGTGAGACCCGGCCGCAGCTCCCCGAGCGCGTGCAGGTGGTGGGCCGGTCCGTGGCTGCCCTTCAGCCGCTCGCGTTCGATGTCGGCCAGGACCTCCTGGAGCCCCGCGTCGGCCGGGGAGGCGGCGGCGGCCGCGCGCAGGACGCGGTGCACGGGCTGGATGCGCCGGAGGATCCCGGTGGCCATGGCGGCGTACCGGGCCAGCTTGCGTGCGGGATCGGGTTCGTCGATGATCGCCTGCACCTCGGGGCGGTCGCTCTGCGGCAGGGGCCGGGCGTCGCCCGCCAGCGTGATGTCGTAGACGAGCTTGGCCAGGGCGGGCTTGCCGCCCGGGGAGGACGTGTACAGCGTCTGGAGCGCCACCCCCGCCTCGCGGGCGACCTCGGCCATGGTCGTGTCCGCGTAGCCCTTCCTGATCATCAGTTCCCGCGCCGCGCCCGCGATCCTCTGCCGCGTGGCCTCGGCCTGCTCCTGCCGCAGGGCGCTGGAGTAGGGGCGACGCTTCTTCTGCTCAGTCATCGCCAGTCATGATTCCAGAAGCATATTGACTAGATGCTCATCTAATGAAAATGTCTTCTTCTAGTCAAATCTGGAGGTGCCGGTGTCTTTGGTGCTGACGGCGTCCAGGATGGCCGCGCTGCTGCTCATCGGTCTGTACGCGGGCGGCGTCGTCTTCCTCGTGCTCGCCCCGTCCGTGGCCCGCCTGCCGGGACCCGCGTACGTCCGCTACTGGCAGGCGCTCAACGTCGACTACGGCCGCGCCATGCCGCCGCTGCTGCTCGCAGGCATCGCGGCGCTGATCGTCGTGGCCGCCCTGTCGTGGCGCCGCGGATGGTTCGCCTTCGGCCTCGCCGCGGCCGCCCTGATCATGGTGATCCTCACCGTGGCCCTCACCCTGACGGGCCTGGAGCCCCTCAACCGGCTGGTGGACGCCTGGGATCCCGACCTCCTGCCCGCCGACTGGGAGGAGAGCCGCCGGCGGTGGCTGAACCTGCACCTCGTACGGACCGCGCTCGCACTCGCGGCGTTCGCCTGCCTGATCACCGTCCAGACCTTCGACCGCACCTGAACGATGATCACGGTGTGTGGCCGGTGCGGTCGATCTCGTCGACAAAGGCGAGGACCCGGGCGTTGACGCGTTCGGGGAACTCGCCGTTGATGGCGTGGGAGGCGTCCGGCCACAGCTCGACGACGCCACGGGAAAGCAGGCGCCGGGCACGCGTTCCTGGCCAGGGCCGTCGCCGACCCTGACGTACGCGGGCTGTACCGCACGGGAGGCGACGCGGTCCATCGCGAGATCGCCGCGCCGTGTCCGCCACCCCACACCTCTGGTCACGCGGATCGTCAGTCGTGGCGGATAGCGTCGCCCGTCATGAGCACCGTGTACGCATGGTCTGATATCTGGTTGGCCGACAAGCCGGCGGACGAAAGCCCCGGCCTTCCGCCATTGCCGCCCGGCACCGGTCTCCATCCCCCGGCCGGCGAGCTGGAAGTGAGCCGACTCGAAGAGCGGTTGGGCGTGAGCCTGCCGCCGAGCTATCGGCAATTCCTCCTGTTCTCCGACGGCTGGGGCGTCGAGGAGTACTCTCTGGCGCCGGTCGCGGAAGTCGGCTGGCTCCGCGACCTCTGGCCCTCGACGATCACCGCCTGGACATCGCCTGGCTGTGAACAGCTCCCGAGCGTGCCTGACGACCTCTACTTCGTCTACGGAAAGGAGCAGAACCAGCACGCCGTCAGACTCGAATACCTGCCTGACGCCCTTCTGGTCGGCCAGTGGGATGGAGACCTTCTCCTCAACCCTCACGTCGTGACCTCTGATGGTGAGTGGGAGGCGTGGCTTCTCGCGGCTTGGATGGCCGGCGCCAAGCGTTGCAGATCGTTCTGGGACCTCATGAAGGACCTGTGACAGCGCGCCGTGGTCACCGGCGCAGCGGCGAGCCGAAGCGCGCCACGCAGTGCCAGACCTTCTTCAGTGCCTGCACGTCGTAGCGCCCGGAGCGGGCGGCGTCACCGATGATCCGCGGATCGAGCAGGCCGTCGACCGCGATCTCCGCGCCGAGCGCCACGTACTCCTGTCCCCGGTAGTCAGGGTGGCGCCGCAGATGCTCGACCGTGAGGCGGAATCCGGGATGCCATTCCACCGGGCACGGAAGCCGGCGAGCCGCGGCCTCCACGGCCGTGCCGCGATGGCTGGGATCGAGGATCAGGGCCTCCACGTCCCGGTCGAGCCTGACCGGCCCGTGCACCTGGGCCTCGATGTAGTCGTCCAGGAGGTCCGGGTCGTCGGCCTCGGCCAGCGCGATCAGCGCCATACGGGACGCGACGCCGAACGCCGAAGGCTCGGAGAAGCTGTCCGGGTAGCAGAAGGTGGTCCGGCGAAGAGTCTCGGCCGTCAGCCTGAAGTGGGCGGATCCGAACCGTGGCGCGGCGCCGACGGACCTGCGCCGGAAGTTCAGGGCGCCGTAGACGGGGCGCTCCTTCGCAGGCGCATGGTCGTACGCGCCGCCGAAGATCGTGCTCTCCCAACGCCACCGGTCGCCGCCGGGGTGAGCGGTGAGTCCTCCATTGCTCGTTCCGGTGACGAACTGCGACAGATAGACGCCGTCGTCGGCCAGCCTGAGCAGGATCTCCCGGTCGCCGACCAGGCGGTCGGGGTGGAAGTTGAGTGTCACACGCAACCGGGGTTCGAGCGGGTCCCCTGACGACAGGGCCTCGACATGGCGGAGGGCTCGCTCCTGCGGCGATGTGGACGCGTCCGCGCTCATCCGCGCAGTCTGCCTGAGCACGATCTGCCGTCGCATCCCGAATACCACCCCCTCTGGACAACTCATCCGTCCACCTGATCAACTTCGAAGCCCATGAGCCTCATCACCCTGCGGCAAGCCGCCGTCCGCTTCGACCTTTCCTACGACGCTCTCCGGAGGATCGCGGCGGCTGGTCTGCTTCCTGAGGCCGGTCAACACGACGACAAGCCCGTCATCTCTACGGACGTGGCGCAACGAATCCAGGCTCGTTCCGCCGTAGCGCTGGATCACCTCCTGCCGACGACAACGGGCACCGCCACGATGGCGGTGTTGCGCGTCGACGCGGCCAAGCCCGTCCCGAATGAAGATCGCCCCTTCATCGGCTTTCACGCTGACATGGCACCTGAAGACCTGCTGGAGGCGCTGCGCGGATGGTGGGTGGGCAGACCGGAGAAGATCGCCCAGGCCGGCATTCTCCCGGTGACGCTCGGCGGCTTCGTCGTCGCGGTACTGACGGGGCTCAGCGGCTGGGACACCAAAGTGACAGAAAACGGCCGGACCCGTCACCGCTTCGACGCGAGACTCGCCGGCTACATCAGCGACCTCAGCACGCCCATCAACATGATCACGGTCGGTACGCTCGACGACCTGCGGATCGCCGAGCTCCTTCTCGGTAAGCGACTCACCTCCACGGCCGGCGGCCCGATCGCCTACGTGGACCTCTCTGACGACGTACCGGAGCCGTTCGCGGGTCGTAACCGGACCATCGCAACAAGACGATCGAGAGACCCACGAGGGTCGTGAACACGCCGGAGGTGAGGGCCAGAAACGCCATGAACCACTCGCCGTCCGGATCGCCAAGACCGGAGGGGCGTCCGTCGACCCAGCTCATCGTGGGCCAGGCCTGAGTGGCGACGAGCACCCCGAACGCGGCGCTGATCGTACCCAGGACGTAACCAGGGCGACGGCCCCACCGGCCCGTGGCGGCAAGCACGAAGCCGACCACCAGTCCGACGGAGGCACCGACGAACTGGCCCACGTCCAGCGCCATCAGGGCTGCGAGGCGCGCGTGCTCGAAGCCTTCACCACGTTGCAGCCACAGGAGCGGCACCGCGATCACACCACTGAGCAGGCCGACCGCCAGTGAACGGAGCATCGCCACCCACAACATGATCGTGGACCACTACGAAGGCTGATCGGCCGGCATGGCGGTACGTTCTGCCGCGGTTTCGGATGGCGGTTGCTGTTCCGACGGTGGTCGCCGGTGCAGCAGGAGTGCGGTCAGGCCGCCCGCGACCAGGCCCCAGAACGCCGCGCCGATGCTCAGGATCGTCATCCCCGACGCGGTGACCACGAAAGTGACCACCGCGGCCTCCCGCCCCTCCGGTTCGGTCACCGCCTGGGCCAGCGACGAGCCGAGCGCCGACAGCAAGGCGAGGCCGGCCACCGCGGTGACCAGCACGGGTGGGGACAGCAGCACCAGAGCCATGGCCAGGCCGGCGCCGAGGCCGAGCGCCAGCTGTCCGGCGCCGAGGGCCACCGTCGCGATCCATCGGCGGCCGGGGGCAGGGTGGGTGTCCGGGCCGGCGGTCAGCGCCGCGGTGATCGCGGCCAGGTTGACGGCGTGACCGCCGAACGGCGCCGCCGCCGCGCTCGCCAGGCCGGTCGTGACGAGGACCGGGCGCAAGGGCGGCGCGTACCCGTACGTCGCCATGACGGCCATGCCGGGGACGTTCTGCGCGGCCATGGTGACGAGAAACAGCGGGATGGCGATGCTGACCACCACGGACGGGTTCAGCGTCGGGGTGGTCAGCTCGACCGCGGGCCGCAGCGCGGCCCCGGCCAGGCCGTCGCCGGTCCCGTGCACCGCGATGGCGATGACCGCGACCACGAGCGCGCCGGGAACGGCCCACTGCCGCAGGTACCGCTGCAACACCGCCCAGGTCAGGACGACGGGCACGGCCAGCAGCGGGATGTCGACGACGGCACGGACCGGCGCGGTGCACAGGCTGAGGATGACGCCCGCCAGCATGGCGCCGGCGATCGGACGCGGGATGGCGGCGATCGCCCGGGCCGGCCAGGGCGAAAGGCCGGCCAGGACGATGAGCGCGGCGCAGACGATGAACGCGCCGACCGCGGCCGGGAAGCCGCCGGGCACGGGACCGGTCGCCACCAGCAGCGCCGCGCCAGGGGTTGACCAGGCGATGCTGATCGGCATGCGGTAGCGCAGCCCGAGGAAGATCGCCGCCGCCCCGACGCCGCAGCAGAGGGCGAGCAGCCCGGAAGCGGCCTGCCCCGGCGTCGCCCCGACGGCACGCAGCCCGGCGAGCACGACGGTGAACGAACTGGCATAGCCGACCACCGCGCTGACCAGCCCCGCCATGACGGCCTGCAGCCGCATGCCCACCCCTCGATCCGCCCGAGTCCCGACGACCGTTCCGTTTACGGAACGAACCATAGCCAGGTGGCCACCGCGGGACAAGCCCGGCAGCGGAATGCAAGGATTGCCGGGTGGAAGGCCGTGAGACGGATGTCGGGAGCCGGTTGCGGCGATTGCGGGAGGCCCGCGGCATCTCCCTGTCAGCGCTGGCCCGCAGCGCCGGCATCGGCAAGGCCACTCTGTCCGGCCTGGAACTGGGCACCCGCAACCCGACGTTGGAGACGCTCTACGCGGTGGCAGGAGCCCTGGGTGTGCCGTTGACGGCCCTGGTCCTGGAGCCCGGCGCACCGCCCGCGGAGGCCGTCCACGTGCCCGGCGCCGCCGTGACGGCCGCGCTGCTGGAGGTCTTCGAGGAGCCGACCGCGACGTTCGAGCTGCTGCGCATGCGCGTCCGCCCCGGCATCGTGCAGCACTCGCCACCCCACGCCCCCGGCGTGACGGAACACGTCACGGTCTACGCGGGTGTGCTGCGCGCCGGCCCGGCCGACGCCCCTCTGGTGGCCGCGCCGGGCGAGCACATCTCCTGGCAGGCCGACGTCCCGCACATCTACAGCACTGTCGGCCCGGACGAAGCGCTGGCCACCCTGCTGATTCGCTCCCCCCGGCGGGACTGAGCCATACGGCGTCCGCCGAGCCGGCCGGACGGGCGGGCCGGCTCGGCGGACGACGGCTCAGCAGCCGCCGCAACCTCCACCGCAACCGCACCCACCGCCGCCGTGGGGCGGGCAGGGAGCCGGTGGGCGGGCACAGACGACGACTTCGTCGGTGACGGGGCCGTCGGTCTCGTTGGCGGTGGCGGTGGCGGCGTTGGTGAGCGGGCCGGGCTGGGTGACCTTGGCCAGCAAGGTGAGGGTGTGGGTGGTGCCGACATCCATCGCGCCGACGTCCCACAGACCGATGGCCGGGTCGTAGCTGCCGGCGGTGGACGTGGCGGAGATGAAGGTCAGCCCCTCGGGGAGCTGGTCGAACACCGTGACGCCGGTGGCGTCGTTGGGCCCGTCGTTGGTGACGGCCACGTGGTACGTGACCGCCTCACCGACGGCGGCCTTGGTACGGTCGGTGGCCTTGACGACGGCGAGCTCGACGACGCGCTTCACGGGCGTGGCGGTGGCGTTGGAGGTGGAGGTGAGGTGGTCCGGCGTGTTGCCGAGGGTGTTGTCGTAGGTGGCTCGGGCCTGGTTCTCGATCTCGCGGCCGGCGCCGGCGCGTTCGACGCGGACGCGGAACTCCACCGTGGTTCCGCCGGGCGCGTCCGTGGTCGGGGCCAGTCGGCCGCCCTGCTGGGCGGTGGCGCCCTCGCCCAGATGGAAGACGACCCGGCCGGTCTCGGCGTCGAAGTACGCCTGGTCGTCGTCGGCCGCGTCGCTCTTGCCGCCGCTGTTCGGGCCGTCGATGACGCGCAGGGATCCGGGGACGTAGCTGGTGCCGGCGGGGATGTCGTCGGTCAGGAGGAGGTTGTCGGCCGGGGCGCCGCCCTCGTTCTTGGCGTTCACCCGGTAGGTGATGACGTCGCCGACCTCGACCTCGCCCTCGGGGATGGCGGTCTTGGTGAGCACGACGCAGGGCGCGGTGCCGAAGATGATGCCGTCGAGGAAGTTGCCGACCGCCGGGTTGCCTCCGGCGGCCGAGATGGACTTGAAGGCGAACCGGGTGATCGTCTGGCCGGGCGGGACGACGTACTCGCCGGTGTAGTGGCCCCAGGCGGTGTTGCCGTCGGTCATCCGCGCCTGTTCCACCGGGGCGTTCGGGGGGCCGATCTGCAGCGCCATGGTGTCGCTGCCCAGGCGGCCGCGGTGTGACAGTTTCCAGTACAGCTTGGTGCCGGGTGTGGTGGGCAGGTCCTGGTACAGGGTGGAGACCATGTTGGCGTTGAGCTCGGCGAACTGCCGGCCGTCATCGGAGGGCACGTTCAGGAAGCCGGTGCGCCAGAGTTCGATCTGGCCGTCGGAGGCGGTGGTGCGCCAGCCGGGCACCGCGCGGGGGTCGTTGTGCGAGGCGTCGGGCCGGATCTCGAAGTCGGTGACGACGGGTGCTTCGAAGCTGCCGTTGACCAGGGCGATGCGTTGTCCGCATCCGCCGGGCGGGGGGTTTTGAGTAACGGCCATGAGGTGTCCTTCCGTGGAGGTGGCGGGGAGCCGGCCGGGGTCGCCGGCGTTCGTGGGGGCCATCTCGGGCCTGCGTGGTGGGCCGCTGCGGGTGCGGGGGCGCAGAGCGGACCAAAGGCGGGCGGACCGGGATGGCTTGTTGGCGTGCACGAGCGAATGGCCTCGCGTGGTAGGCGGGCAGAGTCGAGGACGGTCTGGGCTGGGGGCCTTACGGACGGTGCGCTTTGGCGGCTTTCCTGGATGCGGCCTTGCTGGTCATGGGCAGGCAGGGCGGGGTCTGGAAGACGACGCCGTCGAGGAAGTTGCCGAAGGTCGGCCTTCCGCCTGCGGCCGATACCGATTCGAAGGCGAAGCGGGTGACGGTCTGTCCGGCGGGGACGACGTACGTGCCGGTGTAGTGGCCCCAGGCGGTGTTGCCGTCGGAGATGTCAGGGGAGGAGGCCCCGTTCGGGTTCTGGGGGGTGGTGGCGGTCGGGGAGCCGATGAGCACCCGCATCACGTCGGTGCCCAGGCGGCCGCGGTGGTAGAGCGACCAGGTCATCACCGTGCCCGGGACGGTGGGAACGTCCTGGTAGAGCGTGGAGACCTCGTTGGCGTTCAGCTCGGCGAACTGCTGGCCGTCCGCGGCCGGGACGCCTTGGAAGCCGGTACGCCAGAACTCCAGCTTGTGGTCGCCGGCGGTGGTGTGCCAGCCGATGGCGGGATTGGTGGAGGCGTCGGGCAGGATCTGGTAGTCGGTCACCGGCGGGGTCTCGAAGCTGCCATTGGCCAGGTTGATGGGCTTGCGGGTGCATTCGACGGTGACGGTGACCGTCGCGGTGCTGGTGCCGCAGGCGGTCTCGATGGTGTAGGTGAAGGTGTCGGTGCCTGCGCGGTCCTTGTCCGGGGTGTAGATCACCTTGTCGCCGGAGATGGTCACCTTGCCGTGGGCGGGCTGGGTGACGGCGCTGATCGTCGGCGCCGCCCCGGTGTCGTTGGCCAGGACGGGCACGGTGACGGGCGTGTCCTGGGTGGTGGAGGCGGTGTCGTCGGCGGCGTTGGTGGGCGAGATCGAATTCCCGCTGACGATCTGGATGGGCGGGGCGGCGGTGTTGTTGCCGAGCTGGCCCGGGAGCGCGATGACGCTGCTGATGCCGCTCGGCCGGATGGTCATGCTGCGCCCGACGGTGCCGGGGTTGACGCGGAAGGTGATGACCGTCGGCCCGGGGTCGGTCTTGCCGCCCGGTGACCGGACGGTCAGGGTGTTGCCGCTGAGGGAGCCGTTCTGCACCGGCCCGACGACGGTGGCGTTGGCCACCAGGGAGGACACGTCCCAGGTGGTGGCGTAGGAGCTGACGACCAGCGGCCACTTCGCCGTCTGGTGCCTCAGCGTGAGGGTGAACGTGCTGCCCGGCGCGATCCGCCCGCCCCACAGACTGGGTGAGGTGATGACCGAGATGGTCCCGTTGCCCAGCCGCCAGCCGACCACGTTCTTCCAGTAGTACTCGACGGGGTAGTTGGCCTGGCCGTGCTGGACGCAGGGGCCGGCGGCCCGATGGAGGGCCTTGCGCGGCGAGGTGGAGGCGGCGGTGCGGGTGTCGGCCTGCGCCGGTGAGGTGGTGGGGGGTGCGGCGAGCAGGGGGAACAGGAGGGCGCCGGTGAGGGTTGCCGTCGCCATGGCCTTGGCCCGGAAGGCGCGGCGGTGTCGGGGACGCGATGTGGGGGTCATGGTGTCCTCACTGTAGGTAGTTAATCAGTAACTATCCGTAGTCATCGCCGAGAATGCAAGAGGTCCCACCGCGCCATCTCAAGCGCAGACATTAAGGGGGCCCTCGCCCCCTATCCGTTCGGTAACGGCCGTACGGCCACCTCTCGGCCTTCCCCCCCGCTTCGCCGCCGCTTCCGCAGCCGCCGCCGACCAGGCCATCAACCGGCTCCTGACCGCCGAATTCTGCACTCACTGAAGGACGGGCTCCAGATATTGACGCTGCGACGCGCCGCTGCCGACCATCGGTGAATGCGCCTTCCCCGCGTCAAACCGGAGCACGCTCCGTACCGGCTCAGCGACGGCACCATCCGTCTCGGCGGTGCCCTGCACGGGATCGCGTCGGAGATCACGGATGTCGACGGCTTGGCGTGGGCCGCACTGATGCTCATGAACGGCACCCGATCCCCCGCGGAGATCGCCGCAGGACTCCGCTCCGGCTTCCCCGACCTGACTGCCGAGGACGCCGAAGACGTCGTCGCGACCCTCCTGTCCTCCGGCCACGTGGAGGAGGCCGCGCCCGGCGCGTGCCAGGAGCTGACCGAGCAGGAACGGGAACGCTACAGCCGGAGCAGGGACTACTTCCGCTGGGTGGATCTCACCCCGCGCGACCACGGATGGGAACCGCAGCTGCGGATCAAGGATGCTCGCGTGCTGGTGCTCGGCCTGGGCGGGACCGGCAGTCACGCGGCCTGGTCGCTGGCCGCCGCGGGAGTGGGCCGGCTGCACCTGGTGGATCCCGACGTCGTCGAGCTGTCGAACCTCAACCGGCAGCTGCTCTACACCGAAGCGGACATCGGCCGGCCCAAGACCGAAGTGGCGCTGGAGCGGCTGCGCCAGGTCAACTCCGGTGTCGAGATCACCGTGGAGCAGTCGACGGTGGACAGCCCTGAGCGACTGGCGAGCCTGGTCGGCGGCTTCGACGTCCTGGCGCTGTGCGCCGACCGGCCGCGCGAGCCGTCCGGCATCCAGACCTGGGCCAATCGCGCGTGCTGGAAGGCGGGGATCCCGTGGGTGAGCGGCGGGTACAACGGTCCCCTCGTCAGCGTGGGCGTCTTCGGCCCCGGGGGACCGTGTTTCGCATGCGTACGAGCCGGCATACCGCCACAGCCCGGCGCCGACTATGCCTGGCCCGGCGTGACCGGCGCGTCCGCGGGGTTGTCCGGGCACCTGGTCGCGCACGATGTCCTGGCGCTCGTGACCGGGACCATGGCCACACCGCCGGGCTACTTCCACGGGGTGACGCTGCTGGACCCGGACGGGCATGTGTACGCCCGCCATCCATCGCGACCCCGATGCGAGATCTGTTCTTGATGGGCAGCCGAAGGGATCATACTCTCGCCCTTACCGTTCCCGACCCGATCGGTAAGGAGTGTCATGAGCAGCACCCCCTCCCCGGAACCACAGCAGGAGCGGAAACCGGCTAAGAAAATCATCGTTCGCAGGCTGGAAAAGATCGAGCCCACCGCGTCGACCCCCAGCCACGGCAACTCCAACTGATCGACGTGCGGGCAGGGCGACCTGCCCGCACCTGCATCTCAGGAGGCGTGATGAGTGACGTTCTGAGCCGCTTACGGAACGCGCCCGCCAAGGCGATGAACGCGGCCGAGTACGGAGCCGACTTCGCCAGGGAGTTCGACCGCGCCGGCGGGGTCCTGTGGAAACTCGAACGCGCCCAGCATTTCGACGAGGGGGATCTGCCCAGCTACCTGGCGATGCTCGACGGGGACTGGAACCGGGCGATGGAGCTGGCGGAACAGATGCGTCCCGGTTTTCGTGCCGACAATCCCGACCGGATGGACTTCCGCCGGATCCGCGTGGTCGAGGAGCCGTTCTCCCCGTACGTCCGCTGGGAGCTCGCGTTGCTCTCCATGCGCGCCGAGGAGGGCGAGAACAGCAGAGTCGTGCCCGTCTCGGCGGTGCACCCGTACGAGGCCGAGGGCCCCGTGCCGGAGCTGGTCCTGTTCAACCCGGCCCTGCTGTACGAGGTGCGCTACGACGAGACCGGGAGGCACACCGGCGCACGCAGGATCACCGACCCTGACGTCGTCGGGCCTTGCCTACCGGTCCTGGCAGGTCTCTTCGACGAGGGCGAGGACCTGCGTACGTACTGCGCCAGGATGAGGGTGGCTTGACGGTCGCCTTCCACCGTCTCGGTGTCCGCCGTGACGGCGACGAGTGGATCGTCGGGCGGGTGGACTCGGGTGACTTCGTGGCCGTACCCGAGGAAGGGCTGCTGGCCATCCGCCTGCTCCAGCAGGGGATGGGCATCGAGCAGGTCCGTGTCCGCCTGCGGGAGGAGACCGGCGCCGACCTCGACGTGGACGACTTCGTCGCCGACCTGTCGGACGCGGGTCTGGTGGCCGAGGTCGAGGGACGTCCCGTACCGAGCCCGCCGCCACTGCGACCGACCTTCCCCTGGCTCCAGCCCCGGCACGTGCGCTGGACGCTGCATCCCGCGCTGCACCTGGCTCTGTCGGTCCCGATCGGGGCAGGAATCGCCTGCCTGGCCCTACGCCCCGCGCTCTTCCCGGGATGGGAGGCGGCCCTCTGGACCGGCCACGGCGCCGCCGTACTGGTGACCTGGGCGGCGCTCGCGTGGCTGACGACGGGACTCCACGAGCTGGCTCATCTGGTCACCGCCCGGGCCGCCGGAGTGCCCGCGCGGATGAGCCTCGGCACGCGCCTGCAGTTCCTGGTGGCCCAGACCGATGTCTCGGGGATCTGGCCGGCGCCGACCCGCATCCGCGTGACCGTCTACCTGTCGGGCATAGTCGCCGACCTGACGATCTGTGGCATGGCCCTGACCTGGGCGTACATCATGGGGCCGAACCCGCTCACCTCCTGGATCATCCTCATCCAGGCACTCCGCCTGGCCAATCAGCTCCTGGTGTTCATGCGTACCGACCTGTACTTCTTGCTGCAGGATGTCACCGGCTGCCGGAACCTGTACGGGAACGGCGCCGCCTACGTGCGCGGCCTCCTGCGGGGCAGGCGGCACACGCTGGCCTCGCTGCCGCCACGCGAACGGTTCAGCGTGCGTCTCTACGCGATGCTCCAGAGCGCCGGCACCCTCGCCTGCCTCGCGTTCGCGGCGCTGGTGACGCTGCCTCTGGTGATCACCTTGATCGCCCACTCGGTCCGGGACCTGCTGGCGGCGGTGGAGCCCTGGGCGATGGCCGAGGCGGTCGTGGTGCTGGTGCTCGTCATCGTTCCGGAGGTGCTCTGGGCCCGTGTGTGGTGGCGCAGGCACGGGCCACGGATCAGACGAGCGACAGCGGCGGCGGCGCGCGGGTAACCGAACGCCCCAGCTTGACTCGAAAATGCATGAATTCTTGCCCGGTCTTGTTCAGGTGTAGTGATCCACGCCAGAATCAGTTCAGCCTTCAACTACTGGGTTGGAGCGTCACCGCACGGATAGGAGAGGCATGAAGCGCACCATCTCCGTTCTCGTCGCCACCGGCGTCCTCGGCGCCACGCTCACCGGCACCAGTCCCGCATCCGCATCCACCTCCGCCGTCGACTGCGCAGCAGGCGGATACACCCGGGTCCTGAACAGCTACGTCCCCACCAACGTCGAGAGGCCCGCGATCGACGGCCGCAGCTACAACATCGGCGGCCCGAACGCGTACACGTACGAGATCTGCCTCGACATCCCGGACACCTCGACCTTCACGATCGAGGTACGGAGCTGGAACAACGGCGTACAGAGCTCGTTCGTGGACGACCGGCCCGGGGACAAGATCTTCCGCTACTCGCTTGCCCCCAACAGCTTCTGGCAGGTCTACGGCACGCTGACCGGGCCCGACAGCATCTACCTCTACTACACCTGGCACGAGAAGCAGATCCCGGCCTGACTCGGAACGGACCCGCTGCTGCGCAGATCGCAAAGGCCACATCCCGCTTACGGTGATGTGGCCTTTGACCTGGAGTGAATCCTCCCAAGGGGCTGAGAGCTCCACCCAGGAAGGGCAGTGATGACTGATTCGATCAAGCGTGTGCCGTTCGACGTGGAAAGCTACAGCCGCCGTTCCCGGACGGGACCGTGCTTCATCTGCGCGATCGTCAGCAGAGATCCCGGCCAGCCGGAGGAGATCGTCTACGACGACGGCGAGCACATCGCGTTTCTTGCCCGCTTCGCCTCGCTGCCGGGCTATGTCCTCGTGGCACCCAAAGCCCACATCGAACACGTCGTCCGAGACCTTACTGAGGACCAGTTCGTCGCGGTGATGCGGGTTGTGCGCCGAGTCGCTCTGGCTCTGGAGGCGAGCGTGCCCTGCGAGCGAACGTACCTGTTGTCCTTGGGCAGCCAGCAGGGAAACGCCCACCTGCACTGGCACATCGCGGCTCTGCCGCCTGGTGTGCCGTACGAACAGCAGCAGTACCACGCTCTCATGGCGGAAAACGGGATCGTCGAGCACACGCCCGAGGAGGCCGCCGCCCTGGCCGCCGCGATACGGAACGCCTTGGACGCATAGCTCGTCAGTACGCCTGCAACTCCAGGAGATTGCCCTCCGGATCACGCAGGTGCGCCGTACGAAGGCCGGGGGCCCACTCCGGCCGGTCCGCCGGCGGCGCCACGGCCCGGCCTCCCTGGCGCAGGCAGAACCGGTAACCGGCGTCCACGTCCGCCACCCGGCTGACGAACATCACCACGTCCTGCGTTGCGGAGTGCCCCGCCTGGCGGCGCTGACCCCCTATCTGCTGTCCAAGACCGGCAAGGCCGCACGCGGCCGTGTCGCCTCCCGGCTCGCCCTGCGTGGAGTGCGGATGTGGCACATGGCGATCCTGGACGCCCTGGCCGACGGCGGGCCGCGCTCACCGCGGGAACTCGCCGCCACACTGGCGATCGACCCCAGCGACGTGACCAAGGTGCTGGACGAACTGGTCTCCGCCGGCCACGTCGAACGGACCCGCGACCCGCGAGATCGCCGCCGCATCCACGTCAAGCTCACTCCGGAGGGATCCGACGCCCTCGCCGACCTGGCCGCCGACGTCTCGGCGGTCGAGGACGAAGTGCTGGCGCCTCTGGACGCAGCCGAGCGCGCCCAGCTCCACACCTTGCTGACCCGGGTCTTCCGCCACATCGAGAGCGCTCGCGGATAGGGCCGGCCCGAGCGCCAACCGTCCGGAGACAGCCGATCACGCGTCACTTTCGCTGCCGTACGCAATCAAAAAGCCACTTCCCGTTCTGAGGAAGTGGCTTTTCAGCTGACGGTTTGCCGATCTGCTGAAACTTGATCAGTCAACGCACATTGCGTTGTGGGTGGACTCGAAGACCCATGTGCCGCCACCCGGAGAGGAATAGACCGTGCGCGTGTAGTAGGTCCCAGGGGTGCAGTCGTGGCCGACCGCGAGTACGGCCTGCCGGGCCCGCTGTTCGGCCGCCGCAAATCCGGCCGCGTACGTGTTGCCCGCCCCCAGAGCAGTGGCGCTGCGGGGAGTGTCATAGCCGTCGGCGTGCGCGGCCACGGTCGTGGATGCCAGGCCGGCCGCCACCACGGCTGAGACGAGGCCCAGCCGGTGGAGCCAAGTGACTTTCTGCATGCTTCTCCTCACGAGGGGCGGGCATGTGATCGATCAACACAGATTCAGCGCAGGTGGATATATAAGCGATATTCACCACTTGGCCACAAGAATCTGGCGACCGTAGTCTTCATGCTGGAGCGTATAGCCAGAGGCGCTCAGGAATTCGGTTCTCAGGTAATCTCGAGCCCCATTGAGGCAGCCCCAATGCTCTGACCTGCAGGTTGAACTCGCCGAGACATCTGAAATTACTGAATTACGCGGAACGCGGGTACGGAGCCGCCTTGTCGGCGGCAGATCGTGGGGCAGAATGTGCCGATGACGATCTCCGCTGACGACTCCGGTCCGGTCCGGATCGTGACGGCCGTTCTTCGCGACGGCGATCGGGTGCTGCTGTGTCATCGAAGCGCCGGACGCCGCTGGTATCCCGACGTGTGGGACTTACCGGGCGGTCATGTTGAGGAGGGGGAGGATCCGAAAGAGAGCCTTGTCCGCGAGCTTCGGGAGGAGTTGGGAATCACGGCATCGGAGCCGGCCGGCCCGCCGATGCACGAGATCCGGACCGCGACGTTCGACATGCAGATCTGGCTGGTCGACAGGTGGACCGGAACACCCGCCAACGCCGCGCCGGACGAGCACGACGCTGTGGCGTGGTTCGAGGCGTCCGACCTCGACGGCCTGCGTCTCGCCCATGAGTCGTATCTCGCGATGCTCACCGCCGTACTCGATCGATCTCATCGAGATGCCCGGACAGCTCGTCGCTGATCCACCTGGCCGCACACGCCATCCAACTGACGAGCAAGGCGCAGGCTAATGGCACGTAGATGGCATGAACGCCGCTTCCCATCACCGGGGAAGCGGCGTTTTTCGAGGTGGAGCCTAGGAGATTCGAACTCCTGACTTCCTGCTTGCAAACGGGAGCCGGTCACCTCGTTGAGGGTTCGCGAGCCTGGTCAAGCGGTAGATGCGGGTCGACGACATGTGATCGTGTGCGGAGACGTTGCTGTATTCCGCTGCTGTACGCAGCGCCCTGCATCGGCGATCTGCCTGTCATGGTCCAACGTTCGCCGTCTCCTGCGATTGGTTCGGTCAGCCCGCCGCTCAGCATCAGACGGTCGGCGCTGCCAAGCTAAGTAACCTGCTGGTATGAATCTTGTGCAGCGTGCCGTTGGCGCGGTCGTCGGCTCGGCTGTGGGCGATGCGCTGGGTGCTCCCTTCGAGTTCGGCCCGGCGGGCGCATTCTTCTCCCGGTTTCCGGTACCGGGTGCCGGCGGCGAGATGAGTGGAGGCGGCGGCTGGGACGCCGGCGAGGCCACCGACGATACGCAGATGGCCGTTCATGTAGCCGAGTCGTTGCTGGAACGTGGCGGTTTGGACCTGCCGGATATCTTCGCCCGCTTCCAGCGATGGGCGGCCGATGAGCCCAAAGACATCGGACTGCAGACCGAAGACGTACTGACCCGCGGCCTGCCCTGGGATCAGGCCGCCGCCGCCCATTACCGGAGCAGCCATCGAGCTGCGGGTAACGGCGCGCTGATGCGCGCCACCCCATCGGCGGTGTACTTCGCCCGCGACGGACGGCAGGCCACCATGGACGCCGCTCGGCAGATCGCCGCCCTCACTCACGGCGACCCGGCGGCATGGGAAGGCACCGCGATCTTTCACGACCTGATACGTGTCGCCCTGGACGGCGCGGACCCCTTGGACCAGCTCTCCCAGACCCTTACCGCTGTCCACCCCGACCATCGTCAACGCTACGCCGCCATCCTCGCCCCCAGCTGGCATCCCGACCAGGCCACCGAATTCAACGGTGCCGTCTGGCCCTGTCTCGGCTCGGCCGTATGGGCACTGCGCACCACCCGCAGCTATGAGGACGCCATCCGCGCAGCGATCGACCTGGGCGGCGACACCGACACCGTCGCCGCGGTCACCGGCGGACTGGCCGGGGCCGTGTACGGACCGGCAGCGATTCCAACCAGTTGGACCGACCCCTTACACGTTCCGCTACCCGGAAGCGGCGGCCGAACCCTGCATCTGACCCACCTGACCGACCTCGCTCGTGACCTCGTAGAGCGTCCGAATTCAGACTGACAACGGAGCCCTGACTGCCAGAGCGCAACGACCTTCCGCTCCTCAGGCGGACCATTCGCCCTGGTCGGGTAGTGGAGGCCGTGGTCAGAGGGTGGTGGACGGTAGTCGAAGTGAGTCTGTGTGTGGGACGTTGCTGTCGGTGCTGCTGTCATCGCCCTTGCTAGATCATGACCTTCGTCCGCTACTGTCGCCCGAGTCGATCTACCAGCAAGCGGGGGAACGGAGAGGCCGTCGTGACGCAGTCATCTCCTGCGGAGACGCGCCTCCCTGCAAAGGCACTCCGCATCGGGGCGGTCCTGGCCGCCTCCGGGCCGGTCATCCTGAAGACCTCCAGGGTCAGCGCGGCAGAGCTGAACATCGGGATCTGCTGGGGAGCTGACCCCGTCGCACCCGTCCTCATGACGACGAGCCCGTGGTGGCAGCTGCTGTCGTGGGGCGAACTCCTGCTGCCGGTGGTCCTGGCCGGTCTCCTGCTGTGCGCCCCGCGCCGGACCACGCTCCTCGGAAGCGCGGCGGTCTGCGCTGTCCTCGGGTTCAGGCTGTTCGTGATCTCCCTCCCGTTCGATACCCGCCCCCTCATCGACCGGCCCCTTCCCGTCGATGAGCCCTGGCTGTCGATCGTCTGCTACACCGTGGCCATCGTCACGCTGCTCGTGGCGGCACGTTCGCCCCTGCCTCCACCTCCGGTGCGGAAGGGCATCGTGCTCTGGGCGGCGGCCATCATGGCGGCTGCGTGGACGGTCGGCCGACTCTCTCTTCCGACCGGTGAGTCCACCTCCTTCGGCTGGTTCGCCTCCACACCGCCGACGGAACTGCTGTGGAAGCGTCCCGGGGCGTGGGCCTGCAAGGCCGACGTGGACGGTGTGCTGATCGTGCTCATCGCCTTGGCCGCGGCGGCCGGCGGTGTCATGGCGGGCCGGACGCAGCACCGGGTCGCATGGGGGATCGGTGCGCTCCTCATCCTCGCCGCCGTCGAGGGGTTCGTGACGGTTCTCGTCGTCGGGGGCGGCGAATACCTCGCGTACGCGACCAAGATGATCCGATGGCACCTCCTGGTCGCAGCGGCGCTCGTCATCGCGACCACTTTCCGGGATCGACCACCAGCAACCGAGCTTGATGAGCCCCACCCGCTATAGAGGTAGACCGGGGAACGGTGGAGACCCCTTCATTACGAGTGAAGCGGAGGGCCGTGGTCGAGAGCCGGCGCTGCTGCTCAACCGTGTGAAGCCGTACGGGACGAGCAGGCTGCGTGAGGCGGCGTTGCTGTACTTCCCTGCTGTACAGCAGACCACAGCAACCCGCGTATCCGGTGGCAAGCCGACCCGGAGCGCAGGGCCGCCAGGCCCGGACACCGGAAGCGGCGCGGCAGCTGTACAAGATCGAAAAGGCCACCTCCCGATCATGGGAAGTGGCCTTCTACCTGGAGTGGAGCCTAGGAGATTCGAACTCCTGACTTCCTGCTTGCAAAGCAGGCGCTCTGCCAACTGAGCTAAGGCCCCTTCGAGACGAAGATAGCTTACCGGGCCGAGGATGCCACCTGCGTCGCGCCGAGGGTGTCGCTCAGGATCAGGTCGGGGAAGTCGACGATGGAGTCCAGGATGTGGGTCGCGCCGCCCTTGAGGAGGCGTTCGCGGCTGTGGACTCCGGTCATGAGGCCGGCCACGACGGAGGCGCCGGCGCGGCGGCCGCAGAGCATGTCGCTCTCCGAGTCGCCGATCACGGCCACGTTGCGTACGTCGGCCACGCCGAGGCGGAGGACGGCGTGGAGGACCATGTCGGGCCAGGGGCGGCCGCGGCCTCCCGCGTCTTCCGGGGAGATGGCCAGGTCGATGCGGTCGTGCCAGCCGAGGATGCCGAGGACGCGGCTCAGCGTGGTGCGGCTGAAGCCGGTGATCAGGGCGAGCTTGACGTCGTTGCCGCGGAGCTTGTCGAGGACTTCGAGTACGCCGGGCATGGGTTCGAGACCTGCCCGCTCCAGGGTGCCCTCGTAGGAGCGCTCGAAGGTGAGGTTCGCCGCCTGGGCCTGGGCCTCGTTGCCGGGGAAGATGCCGCGGAAGACGTCGATCTTGGGGCAGCCCCGGGACCGGTGCACGTGAACCATGGCTCGCGCGTACGCTCCGGTCCCGGGCACTATGCCCTGTGTCGCGATCGCCTCGGCGAAAGCGCGTTCGACCATGGCGATGTCACCGACCGTGGTGCCTGCAAGGTCCAGGCACACCAGCTTGATGGGGACGATGTCACTCATCGCCTCGCCGGTCGGTTAGTTCTCGCTGCCGGTCGCCTCGGTCCAGAGATCGAGCTCGGCGCGGTCGGCCTGCACCTTGCGCCAGATCAGCAGCCCCCCGAGGGCGATCAGCGCAAGAACGAGCAGCTTCTTCACGGTGTGACCCCACTTCTTCGACGGCCTCACCTGCCGGGGTGAGACCCAACGGTTGACATGCAGCCTAGCAAGGGATGGCTGCGGTCCTCGTGTTGTGCGCGGACCAGATGTGCGGATTGAGCGGTGAAATGTGCGGATTGGGGGATGGATAGGGATACGGGCAGGTGCCAAAGCAACTGCTCAGGCAACTTTTCAAGCGAGCGAGTGCTCGGCGAGTCTTCGCGTGTTCAAGAGCCCACCATATCCAGGGGTGACGGTTCTCACGTGCCGACCGGGCCGCGTGTCCGGATTCGGGGGCTTGAACATACCCCGGAGGGGTATGTTAGGTTCGTGGTGGCTGGACGGGACGCTGTGAGCGAACGGCCCGCCGCTGGACCGCCTCTGTCCGTACGTCATGGGGAGAGATGGGGCACCTAAATACCCTAGGGGGGTACGGTGTTAGACTCGAAGAGGACGTATTTGAGCATGTTGAGGAGACCGTGATGACCACTACCGCCACCTACACCGTCAAGGGCATGACCTGCGGCCACTGCGTCAGCTCGGTGAAGGAGGAGGTCGGCGAGGTCGCCGGCGTCACCTCCGTCGAGGTCGAGCTGGAGAGCGGCCTGCTCACGGTGAGCAGTGACGAGCCCGTTGACCAGGCGAGGATTGCCGCCGCCGTGGAAGAAGCCGGGTACGAACTGGCGGGCCGGTCATGAACGCGGCCGGCAAGCTGGGCGCCTACGTCCTGGGGCTGGCCGTCGTGTTCGGCGGGGCCCTGGGCGTGGGCCGGGCCACGGGCGCCGGCGACGCCCCCACCGAGGGGAAGTCCGCGTCCCCGGCAGTGGCGGATCATGCGGAAACGGGCGGGCACAACGGCGCAGACGGCGCCCATCAAACCACCACCACCAAGGCTGATACCCCTGGGGGGCTCCAGGTGTCCCAGAACGGCTACACCCTCTCCCTGCTCACCACCCCGGTCACCGGCCGCCCCATGGACCTGGCGTTCCGCGTCACCGGCCCCGACCAGCGCCCGGTGACCGCCTACAAGGTCGAGCACGACAAGAAGATGCACTTCATCGTCGTCTCCCGCGACCTCACCAGCTTCCAGCACGTCCACCCCGAGATGGCCCCGGACGGCACCTGGAAGACCCGCCTGACGCTGCCCGCCCCCGGCGCCTACCGCGCCTTCGCCGACTTCGTATCAGAAGGCGGCGGGAAGCTGACACTAGGCGCGGACCTCCAGGCCGCGGGCGACTATCGGCCCGAGCCGTTGCCGCACGTCAGCCGTACGTCGACGGTCGGTGACTACACTGTGAACCTTGCCGGGAACCTGGTGCCGGGCCAGTCGAGCAAGCTCACTCTCACGGTCAGCAAGAACGGCAAGCCGGTGACGGACCTCCAGCCATACCTGGGCGCCTACGGACATCTGGTCGCGCTGCGCGCGGGCGACCTCGCCTACCTGCACGTGCACCCGGAGGAGAGCGAGCAGGCCGGGCCGGAGATCACGTTCTACGCCGAGGTGCCGAGCGTCGGCAACTACCGGCTGTTCCTCGACTTCCAGCATGACGACCAGGTGCGGACGGCGAGTTTCACCGTCCCCGCCACCCTCGCCGACGGGCACGCGCCCTCGGCCACCCACGACCACGGCCACTAGCGGCACGGACGCGACGAAGAAGGGAGAGGTGACATGTCCTCCATGACCGAGGGAAAGGCTGTCGAGCTCACGATCGGCGGCATGACCTGCGCGTCCTGCGCGAACCGGATCGAGCGCAAGCTCAACAAGCTCGACGGCGTGACCGCGACGGTCAACTACGCGACCGAGAAGGCGAAGGTCACCTTCCCGGAGGGCCTCGATCCGCGGGCGCTGGTCGAGGAGGTCGAGAAGGCGGGCTACACCGCCGCCCTCCCCGCCCCTCCCACCGCCGAGGAGGAAGAGGAGAAGAAGGCGGAGCCGCCGGACGAGCTGCGCCGCAGGCTGATCACCGCGATCGTGCTCAGCGTCCCGGTGGTGGCGATGGCGATGATCCCGCCGCTCCAGTTCCCGAACTGGCAGTGGCTGTCGCTGACGCTGGCGGCGCCGGTCGTGGTGTACGCGGGCTGGCCGTTCCACAAGGCGGCCTGGGCCAACCTGCGCCACGGCGCGGCCACCATGGACACGCTGATCTCCATGGGCACGCTGGCGGCGCTCGGCTGGTCGCTCTGGGCGCTGTTCTTCGGCTCGGCGGGCACGCCGGGGATGACGCACCCGTTCGAGTTCACGATCGAGCGCACCGACGGCTCCGGCAACATCTACCTGGAGGCGGCGGCGGGGGTGACCGCGTTCATCCTGGCCGGGCGCTACTTCGAGTCCCGCTCCAAGCGGCGGTCGGGCGCGGCGCTGCGGGCGCTGATGGAGCTGGGCGCGAAGGACGTGGAGCTGGCGGACGGCACTCGGGTGCCGGTCGAACGGCTCCAGGCCGGCGACCGGTTCGTGGTGCGGCCGGGGGAGAAGATCGCCACGGACGGCGTGGTCGAGGAGGGCACCTCGGCGGTGGACGCCTCGATGCTGACCGGCGAGTCGGTGCCGGTCGAGGTCAAGCCGGGTGACGGCGTGACCGGCGCGACCGTCAACGCGGGCGGTCGGCTCATCGTCCGGGCCACCAGGGTCGGGGCCGACACCCAGCTCGCGCAGATGGCGCGGCTGGTGGAGGAGGCGCAGACCGGCAAGGCGCAGGTGCAGCGGCTGGCGGACCGGATCTCGGGCGTGTTCGTGCCGGTGGTGATCGCGCTGGCGGTCGCCACGCTGGGCTACTGGCTCGGCACCGGCAACGGGGCGGGGGCGGCGTTCACGGCCGCGGTGGCGGTCCTCATCATCGCCTGCCCGTGCGCGCTGGGCCTGGCCACGCCGACGGCGCTGCTGGTCGGCACCGGTCGGGGCGCGCAGCTCGGCATCCTCATCAAGGGTCCCGAGGTGCTGGAGTCCACGCGCAAGGTGGACACCGTCGTCCTGGACAAGACCGGCACGGTCACCGAGGGCCGCATGACGCTGGCCGCCGTGCACCTGGCCGAGGGGGAGACCCGCGAGGAGGTGCTGCGGCTGGCCGGGGCGCTGGAGAACGCCTCCGAGCACCCGATCGCCCAGGCCGTCGCCCGCGAGGCCGCCTCGCAGGCCAAGGTCGAGGACTTCGCGAACGTCGAGGGGCTCGGCGTCCAGGGCATCGTGGACGGGCACGCGGTGCTGGTCGGACGCCCCAGGCTGCTCGCCGAGTGGTCACAGCACCTGCCCACGGACCTCGCGGCCGAGCTGGAGGAGGAGCAGGCCAAGGGCCGTACGGTCGTCGCGGTCGGCTGGGATGGCAAGGCGCGGGCGCTGCTGGTCGTGGCGGACGTCGTCAAGCCCACCAGCAAGGAGGCGGTCGCGCAGCTCAGGGCGCTGGGGCTCACCCCGGTGCTGCTGACCGGCGACAACGAGGCCGTGGCCCGTACGGTCGCCGCCGAGGTGGGCGTCGACGAGGTGATCGCCGAGGTGCTGCCCGCCGAGAAGGTGGACGTCGTCAAGCGGCTCCAGGGCGAGGGCAGGGTCGTGGCCATGGTGGGCGACGGGGTCAACGACGCCGCCGCGCTGGCCCAGGCCGATCTGGGGCTGGCGATGGGCACCGGCACCGACGCCGCCATCGCGGCCGCCGACCTGACGCTGGTGCGCGGCGACCTGCGGGTGGCGCCGGACGCGATCCGGCTCTCGCGCCGGACGCTGGCCGTCATCAAGGGCAACCTGTTCTGGGCGTTCGCGTACAACGTGGCGGCGCTGCCGCTGGCGGCGGCCGGGCTGCTCAGTCCGATGATCGCGGGGGCGGCCATGGCGTTCTCCAGCGTGTTCGTGGTCAGCAACAGCCTGCGGCTACGCGCGTTCCGCTGAGCGGGGGCGGGCGTCGAAGCTACGCGCGTTCCGCTGAGCGGGAGGCCGAGCGGCGGGCCCAGCGGACGGCCGGCGTCATCGCGGCGCCGGCCGCCGCGAACATCGCGCCGAGGGCGAGCCAGCCAAGCGTCCCGCCGCCGAGGACGAGCGTGGTGAGCGCGACCGGGCCGAGCATGCGGGCGACGGCGGTGCCGGTGCCGAAGAAGCCCTGATACTGCCCCTGGCGGTCGTCGGGGGCGAGGCCGAAGCTGATCTCCCAGGCGCCGGCGGCCAGCAGCATCTCGCCCCACACCAGCAGCGCGGCGCCCAGCAGCAGGTACGGCCACCCGTACGCGCTGAGCGCGAACACCGCGCAGGCCGCCAGCATCATCAGCCCGGCCCGGCGCACCGACGCGGACGCCTCCCGCAGGGTCCGCACCCGGCGGGCGACCCGCACCTGGAAGGCCAGCACGCTGCCGGTGTTCACCAGGAGCAGCGCGGCCACCACCCACGACGGCGCGGACGTGCGCCCGGCGATCCACAGCGGCACGATGACGCTGAGCAGCGGCATGTAGAACAGCAGCACCGCGTTGATCAGCGTGACCAGCGCGTACGGCCGGTCCCGCAGCACGGTCAGCCGGCCGGAGGGGGAGGCGCCGCCCGCCGGGCGGAGCGCGGGGAGCCGCAGCAGGAGGGCCGCGGCCACGAGGAAGCCGGCCGCGTCGAGGGCGAAGAGCGCCGTGTACGCGGCGGGCGTGTCCAGCCACAACGCGATCCCGCCGAGCCCGGCCCCCGCCGCGAGCCCGCCGTTCAGCGTGGCCTGGAGCATCGCGCGGGCCGCGGTCCGCTCGGCGGGCGGCACCAGGCCGGCGAGCAGGGCCTGGCGGGCGGCCGACAGGCCGGTCTGCGCGATGCCGTACAGGCAGGTGACCAGCAGGAACGGCACGAACGAGCGGACCAGCGCGAACGAGGCCACCGCGACGGCGGTCGCGACCGCCAGCGCCACGGCGACGCCGCGCGGGCCGCGCCGGTCGGCGAGGTGCCCGAGCGGGACCCCGGCCACCATGCCGACCGCCCAGCCCGCCGTCAGGCCGATGCCGATCTGGGCCGGAGGCAGGCCCACGACCTTGGCGAAGTAGAAGGCGGAGGCGACGAGGTAGGCCCCGTCGCCGACGGAGTTCGCGAACTGCGCCTGGGCGAGCACCCGCCGCCCGGAGCCCCGACGGCCGGCGGGGGCGGCGAGAGTGAGGGCGGTCATGGCTGGTACGACTCCGGAGTCATGCGGGTGGAGACGCCCATCCGGTTCCAGGCGTTGATTGCCGCCACCGCGACCACGAGCGCGGCCAGCTCCGCCTCGCTGAAGTGCGCGGCGGCTTCGTTCCAGACCGCGTCGGTGACGTCGTCGGTGGACAGTCGCGTGGCGGCCTCGGCGAAGGCGAGCGCGGCCCGTTCCCGCTCGGTGAAGAACGGCGCCTCCCTCCACACGGCGACGGCGTGCAGCCGCGCGTCGCTCTCTCCTTCCTTCTTGGCGTCGGCGCTGTGCATGTCCACGCAGTAGACGCAGCCGTTGATCTGGCTGGCCCGCAGGTTGACGAGATGGACGAGGGACGAGGGGAGCGGGCTCGCGGCGACGAAGCGGTCCAGGGCGGCCATGCCGCGGTAGGCCTCGCGGGCGAGGGATCCGAGGTTCATGCGTTCGGTCATGACCTCATCCTCGCGTCCGCCTTGTCCCAGGATAAGCTCCAATTTCCAGCCAATTGATTGGGCCAAGATGGACGTGCACATCACCCTTCACGAGGGCCGCGGCAATCTGGCCGCTCAGGTGTACCGGCAGCTCATGGACGCCATCCTCGACGGCCGGCTGCGCTCGGGCGAGCGCCTGCCCCCGACGCGCGAGCTGGCCCGCAGGCTGGACATCTCCAGGAACACGGTCGCGCTCGCCTACGACCGCCTGGTGGCCGACGGCTTCCTCGTGGGCCGGGCGGGGGCGGGCACGTTCGTCTCGGCCGCGCCGGTACGCGGCCGGGCCGCGCCGAAGGGCGTCATCCGCCCGCGCGCGCCCTGGGCGGACCTCAGCCCGCCCCCGCTGGTCCCGCCCGCCCGCTACGACTTCCGCGTCGGCATGCCCGACCCCCGCCTGTTCCCCATGCAGACCTGGCGCCGCCTGGTGGCCCGCGAGCTGCGCGCCGGCACGGGCGGTTACGCGGATCCGGCCGGGCACCCGGCGCTGCGCGAGGCGATCTCCCGGCACATCGGCCTCAGCCGCTCGGTCCACGCCGGCCCCGGCGACGTGCTCATCACGAACGGCGCCCAGCAGGCCCTCGACCTCATCGGCCGGGTGCTGATCGAGCCCGGCGCCTGCGTGGCCGTCGAGGAGCCCGGCTACTGGCCGGCCCGCCTGCTGTTCCGCTCGCTCGGCGCGCGCGTCGCGACCGTGCCGGTGGACGCCGAGGGCATCGACGTCGCGGCCATCCCCGGCGCGGCCCGCGTGGTGTACGTGACGCCGTCCCACCAGTTCCCGCTGGGCACGCCCATGTCGCCGGCCCGCCGCGCCGCGCTGCTCGCCTGGGCCGAGCGCCGCCGCGCGGTGGTGATCGAGGACGACTACGACAGCGAGTTCCGCTTCGGCGAGCGCCCCCTCGCGCCCCTCCAGAGCCTCGACCGGGCGGGCCGGGTCATCTACGTCGGCTCGTTCTCGAAGACGCTGCTCC
Organism: Nonomuraea sp. LP-02; assembly: GCF_036289125.1. Classification (NCBI taxonomy): domain Bacteria; kingdom Bacillati; phylum Actinomycetota; class Actinomycetes; order Streptosporangiales; family Streptosporangiaceae; genus Nonomuraea; species Nonomuraea sp. LP-02. The sequence goes on from NZ_JAXCLK010000001.1 coordinate 6,545,582, forward strand.
CCATGCTGCGGCTCGGCTTCCTCGTCGCGCCCGCCTCGCTCGCGCCCGCGCTGCGCACCGCGAAGCAGCTCTCCGACTGGCACGGGGAGCTGCCGGCGCAGGCGGCACTCGCCCGCTTCATCGACGAGGGGCTGCTGGCCCGGCACATCAGGAAGGCGACCCGCGAGTACGCCGCCCGCCACGCGCCCATCGCCGAGGCGCTGGCCGCCGACGAGCGGCTGCGGCCGGTGCCCTCCAGCGCGGGGCTGCATCTGTGCGCCCGCCTCGCGCCCGGCGTGTCCTTCGAGCCGGTGCCGGGGCTCGCGGTGGAGCGGCTGGAGGCGTACTGCGCGGAGGGCGTCCCGCAACCCGGGCTGGTGCTCGGCTACGGCGGGATCACCAGGGAGCTGGTCCCGGAGGGCCTGCGCCTGCTGCGCCGCTCGCTACGGATGCCGGCGGCCCCAGGACCGCCGGCCTCGGTCACCTGACAGCTCGGGGTCGTCCGGCGCGGCCGGCTGCTGCACGATCACCACCGTCGTACGCGCGTGCCGGGCGCAGTACATGCTGGTGGAGGGCAGGAAGATGCGGCTGAACAGCCCGCGTCTCCCCCGGCCGAGCACCAGCAGGTCGCCTTCGCCGGCGAGATCGACGAGATGGTAGCCGGGATCGCCGACCCGGCCGATCGCGGCCGTCGTGAGGTCGTCGGGCACCCCGCCCGCCACGTCCTCGAACGCCGCCGTGATCACCTCGGCGCAGCGGGCCTCCTCGCCCGCCCGCACCGCGTGCTGCACGGGCAGCGCCTCGGGGAAGGGATGGACGGGCGCGCGGCTGACGTGCACGGCGACCAGGGCCATCCGGTGCAGCCTGGCCGCCCCGATGGCCCAGGCCAGCGCCCAGCGCGAGGCCGGGGATTCGTCCACTCCCACGATCAGCCTCGCACCGCCGGGCAGTTCCTGTTCCACGGTGCCTCCTGATGAGAAGTACGACCATAGTGCGCCACTCGGCCGGTTACCGGGAGGTGGGACTTTGCGAACTTCGGAGTCGCCGGTCGGGAGGCGGATCAGATGAGCGTGAGCAGGCCGTCGTGGAGGGTGTCGCGCTCGGCGGCGGACAGCGTGCCGTACGGTCTGCCCGCCCGGAGGTTCGTCGCCGCCTCGACCTCCGCGCGCACCGGGCCGTCCCGCAGGCCGACGATCTCGGCCGCGGACAGGCCCGCCGCCTCCCAGGCCGCGGCGTGGGCGTCGGCGCGGTGGTAGCGGAGCGCGGCCAGGCGGTTGAACAGCAGCACGCCGGGGGAGGCGCCGCCCGGCTCGTACGGGGGCGCCACCAGCTCCAGAGCCCCGCCGGGCAGGCGCTCGGCGTGCTCCAGGACGCGGCCCGCCAGCTCGGCCAGGGCTGGCAGGTCGCGGCCTGCCCAGGCGCGGGCGGTGGCGGCGGCGTGGACGTCGTACAGGCGGTGGACGTACGCGAGGCCGCGGGCGGTCAGCCGCAGGCCGTCGTCCCCGTCGGCCAGCGTGCCTTCGCGCAGGTGCTCCCTGACGGTTTCCTCCAGGGCCGCCGGGTCGTGGTAGCGGTGGATCGCGGCGAGCCCGGCTCGGGTCAGCGGGCGGAGGGGGAGCACGAAGCGCAGGTCGAGCAGGAGGCCGGGGGTGACGCCCGAGGTCTCGGCCAGCTCGGTGGCGGCGCGGAGGGCCGTGGCGTGCACGTTGACGTGCGCCGCGTCGATGATCGGAGCGATCGCCGCCGCATACTCCGACAGAGCCTGAAATTTCGGCATTGGCGGCATTATGTCAATGCCGTGGCGACCCACCCAGGACGTTCGGGATCATGGTGCCCATGGCGGCCATCATCACCATCCTGGGAGACAGCGTCGTCGCGCAGGCCGCCGGGCTGTTCGCCGTCACGAACATCGACGACCTCGTGCTGCTCGCGCTGTTCTTCGCCCAGGCCGCCGGGCACCGGGGCGGCGCGGCGCGCATCGTCCTCGGCCAGTACCTCGGCTTCGCCGCGATCCTCGCGGTGTCCGTCGCCGCCGCGCTCGGGGCCACGCTGCTGCCCGAGCCGGTCCTGCCGTACCTGGGCCTGCTGCCCCTGGCCCTCGGCGTCCGCGCGGCCTGGCGGGCCTGGCGCGAGCGGAACGGCGGGGACGAGGAGGAACCCGGAGAACGTCCGGGCGGCCCCGGCGCGCTCGCGGTCGCCGCCGTCACGTTCGCCAACGGCGGCGACAACGTGGGCGTCTACGTCCCGGTCTTCGCCACCTCGGGCCCGGCCGGCATCGCCGGGTACGCGGCCGTCTTCCTCGTGCTGGTCGCCGTCTGGTGCCTGGTGGGCCGGCTCCTCGCCACCCGGCCGTTCGTCGCCCGCGCGCTGAGCCGCTGGGGGCACGTGCTGCTCCCCCTCGTGCTGATCGCCGTCGGCCTGGTCATCCTGCTCGGCTGAGCACCCTGGACTCCTGCTCGGCGGCAGGCTCCGGGGTACGTCCGGCCAGGGTGAGGCCGAGGGCCAGGAAGATCAGCGGGATCGCCGGCACCACGTACCGGACGTCGAAGGCGGCGAGGAACGGCGGCGAGACGACGAGCGCGAGCGCGATCAGCGCGGGGAGCAGCGCGTCCCAGCGCCGCCGCCACACCATGAGCCCGAACGCGGCCACCAGCGCGACCATCAGCAGCGGGAACGGCACGTACCCGAAGCGCTGGTAGGCCCGCAGCCAGCCGGCGTACGGCTCGACGACGCGCGTGGCGGCCGGCCCGGCCTCGTACGACTCCGCGATGCCGCGTACGGACTCGCTGATGGGCCGTTCGGCGGCGGGCAGCTTGTACGGCGTCTTCTCGTCCACGGCCGTGCGCTCCCAGCGCAGCAGCTGCCGGAGGTCGGTCGCCACGGCGGCGAGGTAGTCGACCGGCTGGGCGAGGATGGCCTGCCGGGCGAACTCCCCGGCGAGCTGGTTGCGGTTGGCCGTGCCCGGCACCTTGAGCAGCGGCGAGAAGTCCTCCCACAGCCAGTGGGGCGGGTAGGGGCGCTGCTCGACGGGCATGTTCGGGCAGAGCACGGCGAGGCGCTCCGGCGGGTCGATCACCGCGCAGTCGGCGAAGCTCATGGTCCTCGACCAGAGGAAGTTGCCGTCCGCCTCGGTGAGCGCGAACTTGCCCTTCTCGGCCTTGGTCCAGGTCGCGTACGCGCCGAGCGGGATCGCCCCTGCCACGACCAGCGCCACGAGGGGGCGCCAGCCGTACCGGCGGACCAGCAGGTACGCGGCCGTGAGCAGCAGCAGCGGCAGGCCGACCGTCCTGGTGATGCCGGCCAGGCCGAGCAGCAGCCCGGCGGTCGCCGCCGTGGCAGGGGTGACGCGCCAGACCACGAGCGCGACGGCCGCCGTGACGAGCGCGACGAAGACCGCGTCCGCCATGATCATGTGTTCCAGGAGGATCAGGAACTCGTCGTACAGCAGCGGGGTGACCAGCAGCGTCGCGCCCCAGCCCGGCAGGCCGCGCCGCCTGAGCAGGGCGTACACGCCGATCGCGAGCGCCAGTCCCAGCAGGTGCTGCAGGACCGTCACGAGCGTCAGGCTGTGGGCCGGGCGCAGCAGCGCGAGCAGCAGGGAGTAGCCGGACGGCCGGGCGGTGCCCGGCGTCAGCTCCTCGCGCAGGAACGCGAACGAGTCGCCGTAGAACAGCAGCGCGGGCGGGAACCCGAGCACGGCGAGCACGCGCAGCCCGATGGCGGGCAGGAGGGCGATGACCAGCGCGCGATGAGCCAAGGCGGTGCAGCTTCCTCGGGCAGCTTCCTTACGTACGGATTAATCACCATAGCGGCCATCAACTCGCCCGACGGCCGTCCAGCGCGGGGCCTTGTCGGCGACCGGGGCCGAATGTGATTCTGGAATCGCCTCGGACAATCCACCGGAGGACGCATGACAGCCGCGATCGGCAGCATCGACAAAGAGGCCCTGCGCCGCAAATACCGTGAGGAGCGGGACAAGCGACTCCGCCCGGACGGCAACGATCAGTACCTCCGCCTGCCCGCCGACTACCTGGACGACCCGTACACCCCCCGGACCGACCGCGCCCCCAAGACCGACCACGTCACGGTCGCGGTCATCGGCGGCGGCTTCGCCGGGCTGCTCACCGGGGCGAGGCTCAAGGAGGCCGGCGTCCAGGACGTACGCGTCCTCGACAAGGCCGGCGACTTCGGCGGCACCTGGTACTGGAACCGCTACCCGGGAGCGCAGTGCGACACGGCGTCGTACGTCTACATGCCGCTCCTGGAGGAGACCGGCCACATGCCGTCGGAGAAGTACGCGCACGCGCCCGAGATCCTGGAGCACTGCCGCCGCATCGGCAAGCACTTCGGCCTCTACGACGACGCCCTGTTCCACACCGAGGTCACCGGCCTGGAATGGCTCGGCGGCCGGTGGCTGGTGCGCACCAACCGCGGCGACGCCTTCACGGCGCAGTTCGTCGTCATGGGCATCGGGCCGCTGCACGTGCCGAAGCTCCCCGGCATCCCCGGGATGGCGGACTTCCGCGGCCACGCCTTCCACACCAGCCGCTGGGACTACGCCTACACCGGCGGCGACCCGGCCGGCGCCCCCATGGACCGGCTGGCAGACAAGCGCGTGGCGATCATCGGCACCGGCGCGACCGCTGTCCAGTGCGTCCCCCACCTGGCGAGGTCCGCCGCCGAGCTGTACGTCTTCCAGCGCACCCCGTCCAGCGTGGACGTACGCGGCAACCGCCCCACCGACCCCGAGTGGTTCGCCGGCATCGCCACGCCCGGCTGGCAGCGGCGCTGGCTGGAGAACTTCACCGCCATGCAGACCGGCGCCCAGGCCGACGAGGACCTGGTGATGGACGGCTGGACCGACCTCGCCCGCCGGGTCAGGGCCAGGGTCGCCGAGCTGCCCGAGATCACCCCGCAGACGCTGCTGGCCGCCTTCGAGGACTCCGACTTCGAGAAGATGGAGGAGATCCGCGCCCGCGTGGACGCCGTCGTAAGCGACCCGGAGACCGCGCGCGGGCTCAAGGCCTGGTACCGCCAGCTCTGCAAGCGCCCCTGCTTCCACGACGAGTACCTCCAGGCGTTCAACCTGCCCGGCGTCCACCTCGTGGACACCGACGGCAAGGGCGTCGAGCGCATCACCGAGAAGGGCGTCGTCGTCGCCGGCCGCGAGTACGAGGTCGACTGCGTCATCTACGCCTCCGGCTTCGAGGTCGGCACCGATTACACCCGCCGCGCCGGCTACGACCTGATCGGCCGCGACGGCCGCCGGCTGTCGGAGCACTGGGCGGACGGCATGCGCTCGCTGCACGGCGTCCACGTGCACGGCTTCCCCAACGCCTTCCTCATCGGCCACACCCAGGGCGCGAACCTGCTCTCCAACATCCCCCACAACCTCACCGAGGCCGGCCGCACGGTCGCCACCGTCGTCGCGCACGCCCTGGCGCACGGCCACACCGAGGTCGAGGTCACCGAGGAGGCCGAGAACGGCTGGGTGGACCTGCTGCTGTCCGGCAACGGCCCGCTGCTCGGCTCACCCGACTGCACGCCCGGCTACTACAACAACGAGGGCCGGGACCTGGGCGTACGCGGGCGGTTGAACGGCGGCTATCCCGGGGGCGCGGCGGCGTTCTTCGCCTACATCGACCAGTGGCGGTCCTCCGGGTCCTTCGAAGGGCTCCGGTTCACCCGTATGCCATAGGTGGAGGTGAAAAGTAGGGTTCGGTGCCATGGACGAGAAGTGGCAGGAGATCGGCGACCGGGTCTACGTCCGCCGGCACCGTTCCTACGACATGAACACCGGTCTGGTCGTGGGCGACGACGGGCACTGTCTGGTGCTCGACACGCGGGCCTCGCACCGCGAGGCGGCCGACCTGATCGCGGCGATCAGGACGATCACCCACGGCCCCTGGACGGTCGTCAACAGCCACTCCCACTTCGACCACTACTTCGGCAACGCGCTCTTCCGCCCCGCCGAGATCTGGGGTCACACCCGCTGCGCCGAGGAGATCGAGACGTACGGCGAGCAGCAACGCGCCGCCCTCCTGGAACGGCACCCGGAGGTGGAGGAGGTGACCGTCGTCGCGCCGGACTGCACCTTCACCAGTGCCGCGAGCCTCGACATCGGCGGGCGCATGGTGCATCTGCGGCACTTCGGGCTCGGGCACAGCAGCAACGACGTCGTGGTGCAGGTGCCCGACGCGGGGGTGGTGTTCGCGGGTGACCTGGTGGAGGAGGGGGCGCCGCCCGCGTTCGGGGACTCGTACCCGCTGGACTGGCCGGTGACGCTGGCCGCGATGCTGAGGGAGATGCCCGAGCCGGTCGTCGTGCCGGGGCACGGCGCGGTGGTGGACCGCGCGTACGCGTCGGGGCAGCAGGCCGAGCTGGCGCTGGTGGCCGACCTGGCCAGGCGGGCGCACACGGAAGGTCTGCGTGACCTCATCGGCCGCTTCCCTTACCCGGAGGAGACCAGCAGGCAGGCGATCGACCGCGCCTTCCTGCAGCTCGACGCCTGATCGCCGCCGGACACTCGACGTACGGTGCCGTGTCTGCCTATAGTGCAAATTGCACTATGGAAAGGAGCATCATGGCGCGCCGCCACGATCTGGTCGGGCTCACCGTCCTGGCCCTGCTCACGTTGCGCGCCGCTCACCCGTACGAGCTGCACCGGCTCATCGTCGACTGGCACAAGGACTACATCACCGGCCTGCCGCGCAGCCTCTACCACGCGGTCGAGCGGCTGGCCAGGGACGAGCTCATCGTGCCCGCGAAGACCGACCGCGAGGGCCGCAGGCCGGAGCGCACGGTCTACGAGATCACCGACGAGGGCCGGGAGGAACTGGCCGCCCGGCTGCGCCTGCTCCTGGAGCGGCCCGACCCCGACCGGCGCGCGTTCGTCGCCGCGGTCTCGCTCATGGGCTGCCTCCCGCTGCCCGAGGCCCAGCGGGCGCTGCGCGCCCGCGCCGCGACGATCGAGGGCGTCCTCGCCGGGATGGACGCCCACCGGCGGGCCATGGCGGAAAACGGCCTGCCCGCCGTGCTCGCGCTGGAGCTGGAGTACGAGCAGGCGCTGCACCGGGCCGAGCTGGCCTGGCTCGGCGACCTGCTCGACCGGCTGGACAGGGGCGAGCTCGACTGGAGCCCGCCCACCTGAGAAAAACGGCCGCCGAGGTGCGCCAACACCACGGCGGCCGGCATCCGACCAAGGCGCCTGCCCTGTCCGGACTCGCAAAGCCCAGGATAGGCGCCGCGACCGAGAGGAACCGCGTCATGTCCACCACCGAATCCACCATCGAGATCAACCGCCTGCTCGCCCGCCTGACCGAGACCTGGAACGCCGGCGACTCCGCCGGCTACGCGGAGCTGTTCACCGCGGACGCCGACTACGTCACCTTCTTCGGCCTGCACCTCAAGGGCCGCGAGGCCATCGAGGAGACGCACCGGGGGCTGTTCCGGACCGCGATCAAGCTCGACGAGAGCGACGTCGAGCCGAGCATCAGGCACATCACCGACGACGTCGCCGTGGTCGTGACGGGCGGGTCGTCGTCCGTGAACGGCGTCCCTGACCCGAGCCGGACCTCGACCGTCACCTTCACGGCGCTGCGCACCCCCGAGGGCTGGCGCTTCGCCTCCTTCCACAACTCGCGCGTGGTCAAGCCGTGAGCCGCCGGCTCGTCACAGAGGTCGCCGGGGTGGTGACCGCGCCCGTCGAGCGGGTGTGGCCGCTGCTCAGGCGGCAGGTTCCCGCCGAGGAGGCCGGCGAGCACGTCCTGGTCCACCAGGGCGGCTGGTGGTACCGCGGCGAGTGGACGGTGACCGCCCATCCCGAGGGCACGCGCGTGGACCACCGCGTCTACTGCGTGGCCGGCCCGTTCTGGGCGGTGGCCCTCGCCAACCGGCTGTTCATCGGGTTCGGGGCGCGTACGCGCCGCGCGTTCGGGGACGGCCTGGCCGCGATCGCCCGCCAGTCGGGGGGCTCCGCCCGCCTGACCTAGGCTCTCTTTTCATGAAATGGGAGCCTTTGACCCTGGCGGACGCCCGGCCGCTGGCCGAACTGCTGGCCGCGATGGAGGCCGTGGACCGCGTCGGCGTGGTCCACGGCGTGGACGAGGTGGCCGGCCACCTCTCCAGCCCGCTGCTCGACCTGGCCGAAGGCACCCTCGCGGCCTGGGAGGGCGACCGCCTGGTCGCCTTCGGCCAGCTGCCCGTCATGCAGTCCGCCCCGGAGACGCACGCCATGCGGCTCTGGGGCGGTGTGCATCCGGACCACCGCCGCCGCGGCCTCGGCCGGCGGATCGTGGACTGGAGCCTGCGCGCCGCCCCGGTGCTGAGCGCGCGGGCCTTCCCCGGCGTTCCCGCGGAGGTCCACCTCACCGCGGACGCCACCGACCCCGGGGCGGTGGTGCTCGCGGAGGCCGCCGGGTTCGTCCCGGTACGCACCTTCGCCCGAATGGCTCGCGACCTGCCCGGCGACCTGCCCGCCGTCCGGCCGCCGGCCGGCGTGTCCCTCGCCCCCTGGTCGCCGGACCTGGACGAAGGCGCCCGCGCCGTACGCAACGAGTCCTTCCGCGACCACTGGGGCAGCGTGCCGCACACCCCGGAGAGCTGGCGGGCCGCCATCACCGGCCCGCCCAACTTCCTGCCGGGCTCGTCGTTCGTGGCCCTGGCGGACGGGCGGGCCGTCGGCGTGCTCATGACCCACCACCGCGAGACGCCGACCGGCGAGCGCGTCGCCTGGATCCAGATCGTCGGCACCCTGCGCGAATGGCGCGGCAAGGGCGTGGCCGGCGCACTGCTCGCCCACGCCCTCGCCGCCTTCACCGCCCAGGGCTACGACGCGGCCGGCCTCGGCGTGGACGCCGCCAACCCGACGGGCGCGGTCGCCGTGTACGAACGCGCCGGCTTCTCCATCGCCCACCGCAGCACGACGTACTCCTGCGCGGTGTGAGCCGGCTGCTCATGAGGGGCAGGGATGCGACACGTGCCGGTTGGGGCAGCAGATCAGCCCCAGGCTCACGAACCTGCCGCCCATCAGCCACTCGCCCCACTGCACGTCCACGCCCCGAGGCAGCGCGTCCCTGGCGTAGACCAGGCGTTCCTCCAGAGGGATGCGCTCCGGCCGGATGAGGGACGCGCGTACCTTGCCGTACTCGCGGGCCAGCCAGCCGGCCGCGTCCTCGACCTCATGAAAGGCGTCGGCCATGCGCGAGGCGGGCTTGGCCAGCCAGTCACCGGTGCGCATGGGCGGCAGCGGCGAGGTGGGGAAGTCGGGCGAGCCGGGCCGTCTCCCGGACTCGTTGCCCCGGTCAGCGCCGTTGCCGGTCCACTGGTAGGCGTGCCAGTGCATGCTCAGACAGCTCCCGTAACCTTGAGGCGGGCAGCCCCTGCTTGCTGTGATCAGGCAGGGGCCGCCCGCCCGTCCTGGGGTCTCGCTAGATGGTGGTCACGGCGGCCGCGCGAAGTTCGGCACCGGTGAAGCGGAGAGTCCCCGCATCCGGGTTCTTCCCGTCACGCAGGGCGAACGCGTCCGGAGCGCCTGGGATCGGGTCGATCTCGACACAGGACTCCATCTCCTCCTCGTCCTGGTTGCCTCCGCACAGACGGCGGAAAACCGGCTGGTTGAGCGAGTGCTCGTACAGATCCACGGCTTACCTCTCTTGTCTACTGGTCGTATCTCCTCGCCTAGATAGCAGATAGTAGTCGTGTGGCTACAAGAAGGCTTGTGGATCGCTCGGCTTGGTAGCGATGTCCTCCTGTGGTGGCTACTCCAACGTGACCGTTGCCATATCTGGTCACCTTGAGCGAGGTCGCTGTTGGGTCGGCGACCCTATGATCAGCAGCTTCCAGAGATCGAGGACGTCACGTGGGCAGCTCGGGCCGTCTCCATCACGGTGACGTTCCTATCGTCCCGCTCCGTGCGCCGGATGACCCCATTGCCCGCCTTCGCCGCACAGTTCGAACTCGACGTTGCCGCCTGAGAAGTGCTCCATGACGCGGGATCGTGCGCCTCGGGAGTCGTACCGCCGCCACTCCAGGCCGAGCACGTCGCCACTCCGTGTAGAAGGCGTTGACGTTCCGGAGACTGGCCACGAGATCCGTGGTCTGTGCTTCGGCGCCACAGATCCGGCACCATTCCCGGACGTCGGTCTCAGTGGGGGGCTGCTTGTTGTTCTCCAGCTTCGAGACTTTGCTGAAGTCGATCTCCTCCGCGACCTGCGCGCCCTGGCCCTCCGCGACGAGCACGCCGGCGGCTTCACCCAGCGCCTCACTCGCCTCCGGGGAACGACACCAGGGCAAGCCCGTCGCTGCGTGCGATCCCGGTACCTTGTCAGCCGGTGAGGTAGCCGCCCGAGGCGTCGACGTCGGTTCCGACCACGGCGGACGCCTCGTCCGAGGCGAGGAACATGATCACGCGGGCGATCTCGTCGGGGTGCACGATCCGTTTGATCGGGTAGCCCTGTGCGATCTCCTTGTAGGTCATCCCGAACGCCTCGGCAGCGCGTCGCAGCATCGGAGTGTCCACCGCTCCCGGCGCCAGGGCGTTGATGCGGATGCCCTTGTCCGCGTACTCCAGTGCGGCGACCTTGGTGAGCGAGGCGACGGCGTGCTTGCTGGCGTTGTACGGCGCGATGGTGGCGAACCCGACTTCAGCGGAGATCGAGGCCGTGTTGATGATGACGCCGCGACGCTGGCGCAGCATCCGCGTCAGTTCGTACTTCATCGACAGGAAGACGCCTCGGGTATTGGTGCGCCAGACATCGTCAAAGTCCTGTACCGGTTGCTGGTGCAACGGTGCGGCCCGGGGCGTCTCGATGCCCGCGTTGTTGACGGCGATGTCGATTCGGCCGTAGCGGCGCACGCACTCATTGATCAGCGCCACGACGTCGGATTCCTCGCGAACGTCGGCACGATGGAAGCTCGCCTCCCCGCCGGAGTCGCGGATCTCGCGTTCGTTACGCCGCCCCAACTCGGCACGCCGGCCACAGAACATCACCTGGGCGCCCTCCTTGGCGAAGGCGTAGGCGGTGGCTTTGCCGATGCCCGAGGTCGCTCCGGTGACGAGCACGGTCTTCCCCGCGAACCGGCCCGTGCCGCGCGGGCGCCCGGCTCCGGCCGACGCCGGGTGCGCGGCCGCGACAGCTTCGCCGGCCGGAAGCGCGGCAGCCGCTGCGAGGCCGGCGGCCGCCGCCATCAGGACATCACGTCGCGGCGAGGAACGCGAGAGTTGGTGGCTTTCGGCATGTGGATCAAGTGACATAGTCGTCCTCCGGTATGGGTGGGCTCTAGAGCGAGGAACCGAGTTCGTGAGATCGGCGGGCGTTCGGCGCGACGCCGGGAGCCGCTTCAGCGAAACCTCTGGCATGACGGGCGCCTGGCTTCGTCATCCCGCGAGAGCTAGAAAACCCGTTTTGCCGGGCCACGTCCAAGACCTCTTTCTATACGGTAAATGCATAGATCTTTGAGGATCGGTGTAGGAGGCCGGTGCATGGATGTGGACACGCGTGCCCTGCGGTACTTCATCGAGCTCGCCGAACAGCTCAACTTCACGCGAGCCTCCGAACGGCTCTTTGTCTCCCAGCCGGTCCTCAGCCGCAGAATCCGACGCTTGGAGGAGGACCTGCGCACGCCGCTCTTCGAGCGAACCAGCCGGCAGGTATTGCTCACCACCGCCGGAGAGGCATTTCTCCCGCTCGCCCGGCAATTGATCGCCGATTGGCAGACCGCCCAGCGCACCGCGCGGCTCGTTGCCGCCGTCACGGCGCGCGTTCTGCGGGTCGGGTTCGAGGCCTCAGGCGCCGGGTCGCTGGCCACCCAGGCCTATGCCGAGTTCCGTCGACTGCACCCTGACTTCTCCGTCCAGCCAAAACGCTTCGAATGGGGCGGTGAGATCGCCGCGCTGCATGATGGGCTCGTCGACGTCGCTTTTGTATGGCTCCCAGCCGACACAACCGGACTGCACACCGAGATCGTCGCCATCGAGCAGCGCATGGTCGGCATGGCCGCCGGACACCGCCTGGCCGGCTGCGAGACGATCTCGATCCTGGACCTCTCTGATGAACCACTGGTGTGGACCCGCCGGGCTCCGAAACACTGGGTCGACTGGTGGGCGGTGAACCCACGTCCCGACGGACGCGAGCCGATCTGGGGTCCGGAGAACGACAACGTCGAAGAGATGCTCGAACACGTCGCCTCCGGATCGGCGGTGTGCATCGGTCCCGAGTCGATAGGCCGGCACTATGGCCGGCCGGACCTGGCCTGGCGACCCGTCCACGACATCGCGCCGCTGCGCATCGCCCTGTGCTGGCCGCTCAGCAGGACCGATCAACCGGTGGCCGCGTTCGGTGCTGTCGTGCGCGGGCTGGCCGACCGTACCTGACCGTGGCCGTCTTCGGCCACCGCAAGTCCGCGCGTAGATGGCCGTCCTTCGGCGTCTGCACGCTTGGACACACCGAAGGACCTGCCCGTCTCTCCAGGACGGCCTCAGCGACCGGAGACCGTCACGTCAGCCGGGTCCACCGCTGGTTGGGCGCGCCGGTGCAGGTCCAGATCTGGAGCCTGGTGCCGTTGGCCGTGGCGTTGCCGGCCACGTCCAGGACACGTCGAGGCACCTGCCGGATCCGCCGCCCTGATTGAACAGGGCGACCGGGACACGCCACCAGGTCAGCGTTTTTCCTGGTCCGAAGGCATGATCTTGAAAGGGTTCCCGAGCTGTGGACTGCTGGCGAAGTTGTCGGCCCCCTTTGCCATGATCACCGCAATAGGGTTCCCGCGGAAGGCACAGGGATGAGCGGCGCGACAGTGACGACCTACGAATGGCTCTATGACGAGTTCACTGACGGCCTCGGGGAACCGTGGCTCCACGCCGGCTTCGTGCACGGACTGCACCCCGAAGACGCCATGCAGCGGATCGGCATCACTCCAGGTCCTCTGGATGAGGCAGGATCCGGCGTCACCGCCTACGCGGCTCACGGCGGAACCGTCCTGCTCGAACGCTGCGGGGAAGGAATCGTCTACGGCAACGCCCATCTGCTGTCGGAAGGCACCGCCGCAGCCGCAGTACGTGTGACCCTCAAAGGCGAGGACTTCATCTACTACGTGAAGGATCAACTGATCACCACGTTCAGCCTGTTCTCCTACCGTTTCCGGGAAGACTCCGACCCCGACCGACTCCGGAGCGACCTTCAGGAGCTCGGCATGAACCTCGACGACGAGCGACCCGAGTTCCCCGAACATCCCGTCGCCAGCGCTCTCGCCCTTGCCGAACGCGCCACGGGCGTTCACCTGTCTCCCGCTCACTACGCCGATCCCGCTCTGACCGGGACCACCGGTTACATGGACCGCTATCGGTGACAACCCGCTTCATACGAAGATCCGGAGCATATACGGAATAGTCTCCGCCTGGGCGGACTCCCCGATCTCTGTGATCCGGAAGCCCGCCCACCTGAAGAGGGTCAGCCCTGGTCGAACGACGGGTGGGGGCCCAGGGCCCAGTACTCGAACAGGCCGTGTCCGACCAGCCCGTCGTACTCGAAACGCCCGACCGCGTCCACGAGCCCCCACATGCGGTTCGCGTCCTCCGGCAGCCGGTACGTCACCCCCTGCACCACCGGCTCCGGCCCCTGGTACATCCCGTGCCGCCAGTCCGGTTCGAGGCCGTAGCCGGTGCCGGCCATCAGGTGGACCGGCAGGACGGGGGTGCAGCGCACGTCGAAGGGCTTGCCCGCGGGCGGGGTGAAGGTGATGACGGCCTCGACGACGTCCCGGGTGCCCGGCGCGTACACGGGCCGGTAGTCGGGGCGCCCCAGGTACTCCTCCTCGCGCCCGTCCGCCCACACCCGGACGGCCTCCTCCAGCAGCCGGCGGCCCCGCTCGTCCTCCTGGACGATGCACAGGATCGCGTGGTCGCCGAAGCTCATGGGGGCGTACAGCCAGTAGAAGGTGCCGGCGTTCCTGGACTGGATGCCGGGCGGCTCGGCCTCGCCGACCGGGCGGATGCCCCAGGAGCGGTCCCTGGTGCCCTGCCAGCGATCCGGCGTGACCGGGATCTCCTCGTCGCCGATCCGTACGTGCCCCGTCCAGCGGCCGGTCTGGGCGAGCCGGACGGAGTCGAACATCACCCGTTCCTGCCACCGCAGGAAGTGCCGGGGCTCCAGGGTGGCCGGGATCGTGCCCTCCCAGCTCAGGTCGAAGGACAGCCCGTACGCGTTCGGCTCCAGGATCACGCGCAGCCGCTTCAGCCCTTCGACGACCTCGACCCGGAACGGGCCGACCCCGGTGTCCATCCGGTCCGCGCCGAGCTCGCGCGAGGCCCGCACCACCCGGTGCAGGTCCCCCCGGCGGGCCAGGGCGAAGGCGTCGGTGACGCCCAGGTTGGGGTACTGGCCGAGACCGACGATGAGCATGAGCTCGTCGGTGCCGGCATGGCAGTTGAAGTAGTAGCGGTCGTAGAAGTTGCGGTCGGAGGTGGTCACGTGCCGCATGACCTGGGCCGCCTGGTGGACGGGATAGTCGTCGAGGGGTGACAGGGTCATGTCCGGTTTGTAGCAAGCGCTTGGTAAGCGGTCAAACCCCCGGACAAGGAGAAGCGCCCCCGTGCCGGAGCACGGAGGCGCCTACCCTGGTCGCCGAATCAGGACATCTTGCGAGACGTCTCGTCCGCCCGGTCCGACACGCCGCTCGCCATCCGGTTCGCGGAATCGGCGGTGCGGTCCGCCTTCTCACTGACCCACCGTGTGGCATCGGAGGCGGAGTCCTTCATGTGCTCGGTCCACTGCTGGGCATTGCGGCGGTAGGCCATGTAGCCCATGGCCCCAACCGCGAGTCCGGTCATCAGAACGAGCATCGGCCACTTGCGCGACCGCGTCCGAGTCGGCTCGATCTTCCTGGCCGCCGCGGTCAGCATGGAGCTGACGTACGGGGCGACCTGGTCCTCGATGCCGTGCGCCGCGGACTCCAGCCGCGGTGCCGCCCACGAGCGGGCGTCCTCGATACGGTGCGTGGCGGCCATTCTGGCCTGGTCGGCCATCGGCGACATTCGTTGGCCGGTGTGTACGGCCCGGGTCTTCACGCGACCCATCCACGTGGCGGGTACCTCTATGGCCACGCGGCGCTTTCTCAGTGTCAGGGACACGACAACCTCCCCTGTCGTTGGGATCCCGAGCCTGACCTTCCCTGGGGGAGGCGGTCCATTCATTGCGGTCCGTGGGAGGATGGTCACAGCGGCCCTAAGGCCACAGTTCACACAAGATCACCAACCAACCCTGTCCATTAAGGGGGGCAGCTGTCTCGTGGCTGAGAAGCTGATCGCTAACCTGCAGACCAACCGCGGCCTCATCAAGGTCGAACTCTTTCCCAACAGGGCGCCGAAGACGGTGCGCAACTTCGTGGAGCTGGCCGAAGGCGCCCGCGAATGGACGCACCCGGGCACCGGCGAGAAGAGCACCGGCCGCTACTACGACGGCACCATCTTCCACCGGGTCATCCCGGGCTTCATGATCCAGGGCGGCGACCCGCTGGGTCAGGGCATCGGCGGCCCCGGCTACGAGTTCGACGACGAGATCCACCCCGAGCTCTGGTTCAACCGGCCCTACCTGCTGGCCATGGCCAACGCGGGCATCCGCTTCGGCAAGGGCACCAACGGCTCGCAGTTCTTCGTCACGGTCGTCCCGACGCCGCACCTCAACGGCAAGCACACCATCTTCGGCGAGGTCATCGAGGGTCAGGACGTCGTCGACGCCATCGCCAAGACCCGCACCGACGCACGCGACCGGCCCATCGAGGACGTCATCCTGGAGTCGGTCACCATCGACCGCGTGCAGGGCTGAGCCCTCGTTCCTGAGGGGCGGGCGAAGCGCGGCAAGCCGTAACAGGCCATAGGCTTTCGGTCATGACCAGCCAGCCGCCCAGCCCGCCCCCTCAGCCGGAGCAGCCGGCCGAGGCCATCCCCACGTGCTACCGGCATCCTGACAAGGAAACCTGGGTCCGCTGCCAGCGTTGTGAGCGCCCGATCTGCCCCGACTGCATGCGTGACGCGGCGGTCGGCTTCCAGTGCCCCGAATGCGTGGCCGAGGGCAACCGCGGCATCCGTCAGGCCCGCTCCACCTTCGGCGGCAACGTCGTACGCACGCCGATCGTCACGTACGCGATCCTGGTCATCAACCTGCTGATCTTCGGCGCGCAGTATCTCACCGGCGACCGCGTCACCAGCGAGCTCGCGATGTGGCCCGCCGGGGTCGCGCTCGGCGAGCAGTACCACCGGCTGATCACCGCCGCGTTCGTGCACGGCGGCGTCATGCACATCCTGTTCAACTCCTGGGCGCTCTACGTCGTCGGCCCCTACCTGGAGCGCTCCTTCGGCCACGCCCGCTATCTCGCGATCTACCTGATCAGCGCGCTCGGCGGCAGCGTGCTCGGCCTCTGGCTCGACCCGCTCACCCAGCCGACGGTCGGCGCCTCCGGCGCCATCTTCGGCCTGTTCGGCGCGGTCTTCGTGGTCGGCCGCCGGCTCAACATGGACGTACGCGGCATCGCCGTGCTGATCGTGATCAACCTGGCGATCACCTTCGTGGTGTCGGGCATCAGCTGGACCGGGCACGTCGGCGGACTCATCACCGGCTCGCTGCTGGCGGCGGCCATCGCCTATGCCCCCAGCAGGAACCGGACCCTGTGGCAGGCGGCGACCGTCGCGGGCGTGCTGATCGTGCTGATCGCCCTGGTGCTGGTGCGCGTGTCGGCCATCCTGGCCGCCGCAGGGGTCGGGTGAGGGCCGCCGCGTGACGGCGCCCACAGGGTGTGGAAAAAACTGTGGAAAGAACTAACGCCAGCGGGTGGAAAGAACCACACCGAAGATGATGAACACGAACCCGATCAGCAGGTTCCAGTTCTGGAGCTCGCCGATGAAGGGCGTGCTGGGCGCGACGTAGTAGACCGCGATCCAGAGGATGCCGATGATCCACGCGATGACCATCGTCGGCGCCAGCCACCGCGGGCTGACCTTGACCTGCTGCGACCTCTGCGGCGGCGTGTAGACCGCCTTCTTACGAGCCTTGGACTTGGGCACTGGGTAACTCCTGCTGAGGGCCTGGGGCATCCGGATCGTCCGCAGGCTCTTCGGTTAGCCTAATCGAGACGGGCCCAGGATAGTCGCCACGCGCACGTCCTGGCGATCCCCGGCCGCCGTGACTCCCCCGCTTACCCTGATCGGGTGCGGGCTGCGCTCCGGGCCCTGGGGGAGACGAGCATCACCGCGGGCCTCATCCTCATGTTGTTCTGCGCCTACCTGCTCTGGGGCACCGGCGCCTACACCCAGAGCCAGCAACTGCTGCTCCAGCGCGAGCTGGAGGCGGCGAGGGCGGCCGGCGAGCGCGGCCGCCTCGACCGGATCGACCTCGGCCGGGCCGTGGCCCTGCTCGGCATCCCGAGGCTCGGCCCCGGCTACCGGTACGCGATCGTCGAAGGCGTCGGCGCCGACCAGCTCAGGAAGGGGCCGGGCCACTACCCGGGCAGCGCCCTGCCCGGCCAGGTCGGCAACTTCGTGGTCTCCGGCCACCGGACCACGTTCGCGGCCCCGTTCAACCGGCTCGACGAGCTGGAACGCGGCGACGAGATCGTGGTGGACGCCCGCGAGGCCCGCTACACCTACCGCGTCACCTCCCAGGACGTCGTGGAGCCCGACGAGGTGGACGTGCTCGCCCCCGTGCCCGGCAAGCCCGACATCCGCCCCATCCGCGCCTACATCACGCTGTCCACCTGTCACCCGGAGTTCTCCGCCGCCCAGCGCCTCATCGTGTACGGCGTGCTCAAGGAGACGCAGCTCAGGAAGGAATGAGCCCCAGATGTACGCCTGGCTCTGGCGCAAGCTGCCCGGCCCTCTGCCCCGCCGGATCCTGACCGCCGTCGTGCTGGTCACCGCCGTGGCGGCCGTACTGTGGTTTGTGGTCTTTCCGCTACTGGATCCGCTGGTGACGCTCGACGAGGTGACGGTCAAGGAATGAGTCGTGTGCTGGTGGTGGACAACCACGACAGCTTCGTCCACACGATCGTGCAGTATCTGCGCGTCCTCGGGGCCGAGTGCGACGTGCGCCCGCGCGACGAGGTGCGCGAGGCCGACGCGGACGGCTTCGACGGCGTGCTGGTCAGCCCCGGCCCCGGCACCCCCGAAGCGGCCGGCGTGAGCGTCCCGCTCGTCCGCCGGGCGGTCGCGCGGCGGCAGCCGCTGCTCGGCGTCTGCCTCGGCCACCAGGCCATCGCCGTCGCCTTCGGAGCGACCGTCACCCGCGCGCCCGAGCTGTTCCACGGCCGGACGAGCGACATCCTGCACGACGGCGAGGGCGTGTTCGAGACGCTGCCCTCGCCGGTCAGGATGACCCGCTACCACTCGCTCGCCGTGCTGCCCGGCACGGTGCCCGAGGCGCTGGAGGTGACCGCGCGCACCGCCGACGGCGTGGTCATGGGCCTGCGGCACCGCCGGGCGCCGGTCGAGGGCGTCCAGTTCCATCCCGAGTCGGTCCTGTCGGAGCACGGCTACAAGCTGCTGGAAAATTGGCTTCGGCGAACCATGTAACAAATGTCGCGCTGCCACCGACTTACCAGTGAACGTCCCCGCCGTTGCCCCCGAGCGGCGGGGGCGTTCTTTCACGTTCGGAGAAAACCGAGGGCCGCCCCTCCCGGAAGGGAGAGGCGGCCCTCGGCGCGTCAGGACCCGTCGCTAGAACCCGTCGGGCTCGTCGTCGATCGGGTTGTCGTTCGTCGGCGGTTCGTCGATCGGGTTGTCGCTGGTCGGCTCGTCACTGGGCTGCTCGGGGAAGTCGTCGCTCGGCTGCTGCGTCGGCTGCTCCTGCTGCGGCCCGGTGGACACCACGATCGTGATCGTCGTGTTCGGCGCCAGCTTGGCCCCCTCGCCGGGGTTCTGCTGGATGACCGTGCCCTGCGGCTGGTCGCTCGGCTGCGGGACGACCTTCACCCGGAAGCCGGCCTGCTTGATCTGCGCGGAGGCGTCCTCCTGGGTGAGCCCGATGACGCTCGGCACCTCGCCCAGCTCCTTGGGCACGTAGAGGGTGACGGTGCCGCCCTCCTCGATCTCCTCGCCGGCCTTGGGCCTGGTGTCGACGACCGTGCCCTGCTTCTTGCTGGAGACCTTGGTCTTGACCGTGCCGCGCAGGCCCTCCTTCTCCAGGGCGGCCATCGCGTCCTCCTGGGACAGGCCGATGAGGCCGTCCGGCACCTTCTTCTTGGCCGGGCCCTTGGAGACGAAGAGCTTGACCGCCGAACCCTTCTCGACCTTGGTGTCCTCCGGCGGGTCGGTCCGGATCACGCTGCCCTTGTCGATCTCGGAGCTGTTCTCCTGGACGACCTCGACCTTGAGCTCAAGCGCCTTGAGCTGCTCCTCCGCGTACGCCCGCTCCTGCGAGGCGAGCGAGGGAATCGTGACCTGGGTGTCGGAGGTGGCGCCGCCACCGCCGTTGCCGAAGACCATGTAGCCGACCGTCACGAACGCGCCGATGATCAGCAGCGGGATGATGATCCACAGAGCGGTCTTGAGCCCGTTGCCGCCGCCTCCGGAAGCCCGGCGCCGCCCGCCACGGCCGCCGCCCTCGCCGTCGCCGTACTCGTAGGGCGGGACGGCGTTGGTGCGCTGCGTGGCCGGGCCGGTCGCCGCGTGCGTGGCCGTCATCATGCGCGTGCCCTGGCCGTAGCCGCCGGCGTTCATCGCCATCGTCTGGGCGTCGGTCGGCATGCCGGACATCGCCCGCTGGATGTCGGTGCGCATCTCGCCCGCGCTCTGGTAGCGCTGGGCGGGGTCCTTGGCCATGGCCTTGAGCACGATCGCGTCGGCCCAGGCCGGGATCTCGGGGTCGATCTGCGACGGCGGGATCGGATCCTCGCGGACGTGCTGGTAGGCGATGGCGACCGGCGAGTCGCCGGTGAACGGCGGCTGGCCCGTCAGCAGCTCGTAGAGCAGACAGCCGGTGGAGTAGATGTCGCTGCGCGCGTCGACCCGCTCGCCCCGCGCCTGCTCCGGCGAGAGGTATTGGGCCGTGCCGATCACCTGGGCGGTCTGCGTCATCGTGGCGGCCGAGTCGGCCATCGCGCGGGCGATGCCGAAGTCCATCACCTTGACGTCGCCCGCACGGGTGATCATCACGTTGGCCGGCTTGATGTCGCGGTGCACGATGCCGCCGCGGTGGCTGTAGTCGAGCGCCCGCAGGATGCCGTCGACCAGCTCGACCGCGCGCTCCGGCAGCAGCCGGCGGTCCTGGCGCAGCAGGTCGCGCAGCGTGCGGCCGTCGACGTATTCCATCACGATGTACGGGACCGGCGCGCCGTCGGTGACGTCCTCACCGGTGTCGTAGACCGCGACGACGGCGGGGTGGTTGAGTGAGGCCGCCGACTGCGCCTCGCGGCGGAAGCGGGCCTGGAAGGTGTGGTCGCGCGCCAGGTCGGAGCGGAGGGTCTTGATCGCGACTATGCGGTCCAGCCGGATGTCTCGGGCGCGATACACCTCAGCCATGCCGCCGCGCCCGACGACACCGTCGAGCTCGTAACGACCTCCGAGTAGCCGAGGCTGAGTCATTTCCTGCACTGTCCCTTACCGTTCATCTTGGGTACCGGCCTGCTCGGGGGCCGCCGGTGTCCATCATCGACCCCCTGGCGCGTCACGTCTCCTCCTCGGGCGTGTTTGTCGCACCCTGATCCGGCGAAGCGGGCGGTGTCGGAGTTGTCAGGGTTGTGGTGGGCTTCGGGGTTGTGGGGGTAGGCGTCGGGGTTCGCGTCGTCGGGGTCGGTTTGGGTGTCGGCTTTCTTGTGGGAGTAGCCGACTTGCTTACCGTAGCCGACCGCGAGGGTGTAGGCCGCGACGACCTGACCGGAACCACCGGGGGCCGGTGGGTCCGCGGTTTGGTCCTGCCCGGCCGCACCTGCGCGGGCGAGGGCACCGGGGGCGTCGGCTCCGCGGTGCCGGGCGTGGCGGTGGTGCCGGGAGTCCGGGCGGCGAGGGTCATGGCGCTGAGCCCCACCGCGGCGACGCAGCCGGCCGTGGCGACCACGGCCAGCGTGCGGGCGCCCCGGCGGCGCCGCCTCGCCGGCGCCTGACCGGTGGCGTGCTCGTCGGGCGCGGTGTGGGTGACCAGGTCGGTCTCCTGCTCGTCCTCCGGCGACGGCTCGCGTACGCGGAAGCCGCCGGGGTCGGTGAGCATGCTCAGCTCGGCGGGCCGCTCGGCGGCGGCCGCCAGCGACTCGCGCAGCACGTACGCCCGGTCGGCCACCTCCATCGCCGTCCCCGGCCGCAGCCCGGGATCCTTGGCCAGGAGCCTCATCACCAGCTCGCGCACCGGCGCGGGCACGTCCACGCCGAGCGGCCTGGGCGCCTCGTTGAGATGCTGCAGCGCGATGGCCACATGATTGTCACCCAGGAACGGGGTGCGCCCCGCCAGGCACTCGTAGGCCACCACGCCGAGCGAGTAGAGGTCGGTCGCCGGGGTGAGCGGGAAGCCCTGCGCCTGCTCGGGGCTGACGTATTGGGCGGTGCCCAGCACGGTGCCGGTCTGCGTCACCGGCGCCGCCTCCAGGGCCCGCGCGATGCCGAAGTCGGTGACCTTGATCACGCCCTCGGGCGTGACGAGCAGGTTGCCCGGCTTGACGTCGCGGTGGATGACGCCCGCCGTGTGCGCCGTGTGCAGCGCCCTGGCGGTCTGGTGCACCACGTCGAGGGTCACCTCGGCCCCGATGGCGCCGTTGCGCGCCAGAATGGCCGACAGCGGCTCCCCGTGGACCAGCTCCATCACGAGGTAGGCCAGATCGCTCTGCTCGCCGTAGTCGAAGACCTGGGCGATCCCGGGGTCGGCCAGGGACGCGGTGATCCTGGCCTCGTTCCTGAAACGTTCGCGGAAGGCCGGGTCGACATGGATGTGACTACGGAGGATCTTGACGGCCACCTCGCGGCCCAGGAGCTCGTCCCGGGCACGCCACACTTCTCCCATACCGCCCATGGCGATGCGGGAGACCAGGAGGTAGCGGTTACGGAGCCGCATGGTCCAGCAGGTTACCGTCGGTCACTTGGTGAGCACCGCCTCCAGCACGGCCTTCGCGATCGGGGCGGCCGTGTGGCCGCCGGTCGCCTCCGCGCCGACGTTGGCCGCGCCGGACTCGACGATGACCGCGAGCGCGATCTTCGGGTCGTCGGCGGGCGCGAAGGAGATGAACCAGGCGTGCGGCGGCTGGCCGTCGGCCGTCTCCGCGGTGCCCGTCTTTCCCGCTACTTGGACGCCCGGAACCTGCGCGAGGTTGGCCGTGCCGTTCTGGACGACGCTGACCATCATCTGCCGCAGCTTGCTCGCGGTGTCCTCGCTGACCGCGTCCGTCAGCTCGTCGGGGTCGGCCTCGTCGATCGTGTCGCCCTTGGCGTCGGTGATCTTGTTGACGAGGTAGGGCTTCATGACCGTGCCGTTGTTGGCGATGCCGGCCGCGATCATGGCCATCTGCAGCGGGGTCATGCGGTTGCTGCGCTGGCCGATGGAGGCCATGGCGAGCGCCGCCTTGTCCTCCTCCTTGCCGAAGTCGCTCTGCGCCACCGACATCGGCACGCCGATCTGGGTGCCCATGCCGAACTTCTCGGTCTGCTCGTTCATCTTGTCGTAGCCCAGCTCCATGCCCATCTTGCCGAACGGCGTGTTGCAGGACCTCTCCAGCGCGTACGTGAGCGTGACCGAGCCGGAGCCGCAGGCCGCGCCTCCGTAGTTGGGCAGGTTGATGTTCGTGTTGGGCAGCGGGAGGTTCTGCGGCGCGTCCACGGTCGTGTCGGGCCCGCGCGAGGAGTCGTCCTCCAGGTAGGCCGCCATCGTCACGACCTTGAACGTCGACCCCGGCGGGTAGGTCTGCCCGATCGTCCTGTTGAGCAGCGGCTGGTCCTTGGCCTTGGCCAGCTCGTCGTAGCGGGAGAACACCTTGCCCTTGTCGGTGCCCGACAGCTCGGTGGGGTCGTAGGTCGGCAGCGACACCATGGCGAGGATCGCGCCCGTCTTGGGCTCGATCGCGATGACCGCGCCCCGCTTGCCGCTCTGGCGCAGCGCGTCGTAGGCCGCCTTCTGGGCCTTGGGATTGATCGTGACCTCGACGTTGGCGCCCTTGGTCGGCTCGCCGGTGAACAGGTCGATGCTGCGGCGCAGCAGCAGGTCGGCGCTGGAGCCGTCGAGCAGTTTGTTCTCGCTGGCCTCGATCGCGCTCGCGCTCTCCGGCGAGAAGAAGCCGGTGACGTGCGCGTACAGCTTGGCGTCGGGGTATTGCCTGATGAACCTGAACCGCTTGCTGTCGGTCTCCACGGACTGCGCGATCACCTTGCCGCCGGCGATGATCCGCCCGCGCTCGATGGAGTAGCGCTCGTAGAAGTTGCGGACGTTGCGCGCGTCGGCGCGCAGCTCCTCGGCCCGCACCGCCTGCAGGAAGTTCACGTTGATCATCAGGAGCGCGAACATGGCCAGGCAGGCCACGGACACGCGCTTCAGTGTGCCGTTCATCGCTGGAACACCTGTGTCAATCCTTCGTTCTGGATCGCCTGGGGTGGGGGGCGTCTCGCGGCATCCGACGTTCTTACCAGGAGCGCGATAAGGATCCAGTTAGCGAGCAGGGCGGAGCCGCCCTGGGACATGAACGGGGTGACCAGGCCGGTCAGCGGGATGAGGTTGGTCACGCCGCCGACGATGATGAACACCTGCCACGCCAGCAGGAACGCGAGTCCGCCCGAGAGCAGCTTGCTGAAGGGGTCGCGGGCCGCCAGCGAGGTGCGCAGCCCTCGCTCGACCAGCAGCGCGTAGAGCATGAGCAGCGCCATGAGGCCGGTCAGGCCCAGCTCCTCGCCGGTGGCGGCGAAGATGAAGTCGGAGAACGACAGCGGGATCAGCTCGGGATGCCCCTGGCCGAGCCCGGTGCCGAGGATGCCGCCCGCGCCGAAGCCGAACAGCCCCTGCATGATCTGGTAGCTGCCGCCGATCTCGCGGTCGTAGAACTCGGAGCTGCCCGGGTTGAGCCAGATCTCGAACCGGTCGCCGACGTGCGAGAACACGAGCCCGGCGAGATAGGCGCCGCCGACGAACAGCAGCACGCCGATCAGCACCCACGAGGTGCGCTGGGTGGCGATGTAGATCATCGCGATGAACGTGCCGAACAGCAGCAGCGAGGTGCCGAGGTCCTTCTCGAAGACCAGCACGAGCAGGCTCAGCCCCCACGTCGCGAGGACGGGGCCGAGGTCGCGGGCCCGGGGCAGGTCGATGAAGAGCAGCCTGCGGCCGGCCAGCGCCAGCACGTCGCGCTTGGCCACGAGGTAGCCGGCGAAGAAGACCACCAGCGCCAGCTTGGCGAACTCGCCCGGCTGGATCGAGAAGCCGCCGATGCGGATCCAGATCTTGGCGCCCTGGACCTCGCTCAGCGAGCCGGGCAGCAGCGCGGGGATGGCGAGCAGCACCAGCCCGATCGCGCCCGCGGTGTAGGTGAGGCGCTGCAGCATGCGGTGGTCGCGCAGCACGACGAGGGTGGCGGCGAACATCACGACGCCGAGGCCGGTCCACATGATCTGGTTGGCGGCCGACGCGCCGGGCATCTTGGCCGACTCCAGCCGGTAGATCATCACCAGGCCGAGGCCGTTGATCAACGTGACCAGCGGCAGGATCAGCGGGTCGGCCCAAGGGGCGAACTTGGCCAGCACGAGGTAGGCGACCAGCATGATGCCGCCCAGGCCGAGACCGTAGGCCAGCATGCCCGCGGGCACCCGGCCGTCCACGGCGAGGCCCACGTTGGCGTAGGCGCCCATGACGATCAGGACCGCGAGCGCCAGCATGACCAGCTGGGCCACCCGGCGCTTGGCCGGCATAGGGACGGGGGAAGCTGCGACTTCGCTCATCTATTGCGGTTTCGTCTTGGTCTTGGTCGCGGACGCCGACGGCGTGGGGGACGGGGACGCCGTCGTCGAGCCGTCGTCGGCCTGGCTCGTGGAGAACTTCAAGCTGTTGATCTTCTCCACGCCCGCGTCGGCGTTGGTCACCGGTATGCCGCTCTTGACCAGCGCCTGATCGGCCTCGGACAGCTGGGAGAGCTGCCGCCCGGTCGGCCGTTTGACGCTGAAGAGCTGGAAGGGACCCACCTCCTTCTGAACCCCCTGATAAACGACCACTTCGTCGCCCCTAGCGCCGACGAAGAACTGGTCCTGGGTCCACTGGTATCCGAAGTAGCCGCCGACGCCGACGGCCACGCCGCCCACGCCGAGCACGGTGACCAGCACGGGCCACATCCGGCGGCGACGCCGGACGGCCGGCCGCTGGGCGACCGGCTCCCCGAAGTCGTCGTCAATGAGGACCGGCTGGGGCGCGGTCACCGCGTCGGCTCGCCCCGGCTGGGTGTCCTGGGGGGCGCCCCGCAGCCGGGTCATCCCCGCCGCGCCGACGATGGCGGCCTCGGCGGGCACCGGCTGCCCATCGGTGGTCTCCAGGACGTCGGCCAGCACGCAGGTGATGTTGTCCGGCCCGCCACCGCGGTTGGCCAGATCGATGAGCTGGCGGACGACCTCTTCGGGGTCGTCGATGTTGGTGAGCGTGGCGTGCAGCGTCTCCGCGCTCACCACCCCTGACAACCCGTCGGAGCACAGCAGGTAGCGGTCGCCCACCTGCGCCTCCCGCAGCGTGAGGTCGGGATCGACCTCGCCGCTGCCGTCGAGCGCGCGCAGCAGGATCGAGCGCTGCGGGTGCGTGGCGGCCTCTTCCGGCGTGATGCGCCCGTCGTCGACGAGCTGCTGGACCAGGGTGTGGTCGTGAGTGATCTGGTAGAGCTCGCCGCGTCTCAGCAAGTAGGCGCGCGAGTCTCCCACGTGGACGAGGGCCACTTGGGTGCCGCTCCACAGCATCGCCGTGAGCGTCGTGCCCATGCCCTTGAGGCTGGGATCCCGCCCCACCATCTCGTGCAGCCTGCGGTTGGCATCGCGTACCGCTGCCTCAATGGCGTTGAGCAGGTCACCCCCCTGGGGGGCCTCTTCGAGAGAGGCCATGGCGGCGATGGCGACTGAGCTCGCCACCTCGCCGTGTGCGTGCCCGCCCATGCCGTCGGCGACGGCGAGCAGGCGGCCGCTGGCGTACGCCGAGTCCTCGTTACCTTCGCGGAGGAGGCCGACGTCCGAGCGGGCGGCGTAGCGGAGTGCGATGGTCATTTGCGCAATTCAATGACTGTCTTGCCGACGCGGATCGGAACACCGAGCGGCACCGGGGTCGGGCGGGTGACTTTTGAACGGTCGAGGTACGTGCCGTTGGTGGATCCGAGGTCTTCCACGATCCACTGGCCGTCCTGGGGGAAGAGCCGGGCGTGCCGGCTGGATGCGTAATCGTCGCTGACTACCAGCGTGGCGTCGTTCGCCCGGCCAATGGTGATGGGCGTCTCCGTGAGGTCGATGGTGGTGCCTTGCAGCGGGCCACCGGTGACGATGAGCTGGCGTGGCTCGCCCTTCTTGCTCTTGGGCTTCGCCGGTGCCTTCGCGGTCCGTGGCGCTTTGCGTGGGCCCGCGGGAGCCGTGCGTGAACCGAACAAGTCAGTCCGGATCACGCCGACTGCGGCAATGACGAAGAACCACAGCACCGCCAGGAAGGCTAGCCGGATCAGCAGCAGCGTGAGCTCGGACATGGACCGTCTGTTTACCTCTAATCGCGCCGGAAAACCAGAGTCGTGCGACCCAGCGTCACTCGCGTGCCGTTCTGGAGCTCGATCCTGCGTACCGGCTGGCCGTTGACGAAGGTTCCGTTCGTCGATCCGAGATCCACGAGAGCCACTGTCTGGCCCTCGACGCGCAGCTCGGCGTGGTGCCGGGAGACGCCTGGATCGACGAGACGAAGATCGCAGTCGGTGCCCCTGCCGAGCAAGGTCACCGGAGTGGTGAGCTCGTAGGAGCGGTCGCCCTGCGGGTCGTCCTGAGTGGACACGAGCAGCCTGGGCCGCCCGTTGAAAGCGTTCGGCCGGGACGGAGGCAGGTCGCTCGCCGGCTGGCGGATCTCGTCCTGCTCGACCGTCGCGCCGCGGATGACCCCCGACCGGATGCGGAACAGGCCCACAGCCAGATCGCCGGCGGTCTCGAAACGCACCCGGACCGGTCCTACGAAGGAGTAGCCCTGCTCCTTGGCGTACTCCCTGGCGAGGTTCGCGAGCTCGTGGCTGATGCTGTCGGCGTAGACCTCAAGCCGTTCGCTGTCGGTCGTGGACAGCTCCACCACGAAGTCGTTGGGCACGAGCGTCCGACCCTGGGCCACGATCGCCGCGCGCTCGTCCATCTCACGCTGAACCGCGCTGGCGACCTCGACCGGCTGGAGATCGGATTTGAACGCCCGCGCAAAGGCTCCCTCAACCAAGCCCTCGAGCCTTCGCTCGAAGCGCTGAAGGACTCCCACCGGGTACCTCCCTTCCTCCGTGCATATGATCGCGGCCACCCGGCGCGCTCGGCGCCCGGTTTCCGCTTGTTCCACGTGGCGGCGTTCTCGGCGCCCGTCGGCTGTCGCGCCCAGCTCCTCCGCTCCCGTGTCTTATGCGATCGTATCCGGGTTCAGTACCACTGGCTGTTCCGTGCTAATGTTCTTTCCGCACCCACAAGGGCGGGTGGCGGAACGGCAGACGCGCACGGTTCAGGTCCGTGTGTCCGAAAGGACGTGAGGGTTCAAATCCCTCCTCGCCCACCTCGGGTCCACCGATGAAATCGGCAGATCCACACTGACGAAAGCAGCCCCGGTTCGCAAGAGCCGGGGCTTTTTCTTTGTCGGGCCCTGGTGCGCACGGCCGCGCTCCGCAAGGAGGACGGTAGATGCCTCCGCTTGCAGATCACTTTCGGGTGGCTTGCGTGATTTAGCTCACAAAAAGGGCTTTCTCGTGCCGGCGCGGTGACCGGCCGGCACGAGGCGCCCCTAGCTCAGCCCGCCGTGGCCCCTGCCGCCCTGGTGTCCAGGAGCTCGCCCAGGAGGTCGGTCAGGCTCACCATGCCGATGACGGCGCCCGCGGCGTTCGTCACCAGGGCCAGGTGCGCCCGCGCGTCCTGAAGGGCCGTCACGGCCTCCGGGACCTGCGTGACGCACGCCAGCCTCGGCAGGGGGTGTTTCAGCGACTCCGCGGTGGCCTCGGGCCGCAGGAGGGCGTCCCTGGCGTGCAGGGCACCCTCGACGCCCGACGGGCCCTCCACGAGCAGCCTCAGGTGCCCGCTGCCGGCGGCCGCCTTCCTGATCTCCCGTCCGGTGGCCTTCACGCCCACCTTCACGGCGCGCTCGATGGGGACCATCAGCCGCTCGATGCCCTCCGCCTGGAGGCGGAGCGCCCGGGTGAGCAGGTCGTGCTCCTCGCGGTCGAGCAGGCCCATGCGGCCCGACTCGCCCACCAGCATGGCGAGCTGGCGAGGGGTGCGGGTGGTCGCCAGCTCGTTCCTCGGCTGGACGCCGAAGAGGCGCAGTATGGCGTTCGTCAGGGCGTTGAGCGAGCGAAGGAGCGGGCTCATCACGCTGGTGAACGCGCGGAACGGCAGCGTCAGGAGCAGCGCCGCCCGCTCGGGGTGGGTCAGCGCCCACGACTTCGGCGCCATCTCGCCGACCACCATGTGCAGGAACGTCACCAGCGCCAGGGCGATGGTGAGCGAGATCGGCAGGCGCAGGCCCTCGGGGACGCCCAGAGCGGCGAACAGCGGCTCCATCGTGTGCTCCAGGGCCGGCTCGGTGACCTGGCCGAGGCCCAGGGTGCACAGGGTGATGCCGAGCTGCGCGCCGGCCAGCATGAGGGAGAGCTGCCGCCCGCCGCCGACCGCCGACTTGGCGGCGACGCGGATCAGGCGGTTGCCGCCCGTGGCCATCTCCTCCAGCCGGTGGCGGCGGGCCGAGACGAAGGCGAACTCCGCCGCCACGAACAGGGCGTTGAACGCGAGCAGGGCGAGACTCAGCAGCAGCAGCGTCATCGGGCCGCCTCCGCCCACTCGCCCCGCTGCTCAGAAGCCTGCTCCGCAGGCTGCTCCTCAGGGGACACGCGGACCCACTCAGGCACTCGTCTGTTGAGCGACATCACCGTCAGGCGGGCCGTACGGCCGCCCTCGTCCTCCTCGAAGGGATCGTCCGTGTCCGCGGTGACCGGCACGGACACCACGTCGCCCGGGTCGGGCAGGCGGCCCAGGCGGGCCAGGACCAGACCGGCGAGCGTGTCGTAGTCGTCGCTCTCGGGCAGGCTGAGGCCCGTGGCGCGCTCGACCTCGTCCAGGCGCAGCCGTCCCGGCACCTCCCAGACACCGCCGGGGAGCTGCACGGCGCCGAGCGGCTCCGGGTCGTTCTCGTCCAGCAGCTCGCCCACCAGCTCCTCGGCGAGGTCCTCGACGGTGATGACGCCGGCCAGGCCGCCGTACTCGTCGATGACGCAGACGATGTCGTCCTTGGCGCCGCGCATCCGGTCGAGCACGAGCGGGAGCGGCAGGCTGTCGGGCACCAGCAGCGCGGGACGGGTCACCGCGCCGACGCGCCCTTCCTCCAGGCCGGAGGCCAGCAGCTCGCGGACGCCCGTCACGCCCAGCACGTCGCCGTCCTCGGCGAGCACGGGGTAGCGGGAGTGGCCGCGCTCGCGCATGACGCCGAGGAGGTCGGAGATGGGCTGCGACTCGCGCAGCACGACCACGCGGGGGCGCGGCACCATGGCCTCCTCAGCGGTGCGGTCGCCGAACTCCAGCGCCCGCTCCAGCAGGTCCGACAGCCGCGGGGGCAGCTCGCCCGCGCGGGTCGACTCCTCGATGATGCGCGACAGCTCCTCGGGGGTCGCCCCGTGCTCCACCTCCTCGACGGGCTCGATGCCGACCAGGCGCAGCAGGCCCGTGGCGGCCGAGTCGAACAGCCGCACCACCGGGCCGACCACCGTCAGGTACGCCAGCGTCGGCCGGGCCAGGAACTTGGCCACCGGCTCGGGCCTGGCGATGCCCAGGTTCTTGGGCGCCAGCTCGCCGAGGACCATCTGCACCACCGTCGCCACCAGCACACCGGCGGCGACGGACACGCCGGAGATCATGGTGTCGGACATCCCCGTACCCTCCAGCCAGGGCCGGACGATCACGGAGATCGCCGGCTCGGCCAGGAAGCCGACCAGCAACGCGGTGACCGTGATGCCGAGCTGGGCGCCGGAGAGCATGAACGACAGGCGTGAGGTGACTTTGAGCGCCTTGTCGGCGGCGGCGTCACCGGCGGCGGCCTGCTCGCGCAGGACACCCCGGTCGGCGGCGACGTAGGCGAACTCCTGGGCGACGAAGAATCCGGTCGCAGCGGTGAGGAGGAACAGGGCCAGTAGCCCGAGATAGGCGCTCACCGCAGTGAGCCCTCAGAGGAACCCGTGCACCGGCACGGGCATGGACTCCACGGGTCCGGAGCGGACACGATCATCCCTTCGATAGAGGTCGTCCCTTAACTAACGACGCAGGCGGCGTCTATGTTTCCGCCGCTGCTTCGGTCACACCCGTCACAAGGGTCATTCGGGAGTGTCCGCGCCGCTTACGATCTTTTGGTTCCCGGTACTTTTCCGTGGAGCAACCTTGGCGGCACTCCGCACAGTCGGGGGGATCGACGTACCGTCTATGACATACCGAAGGGGAAGAGGGCGAAGTGTCTGAGGACGACCGGACGCGAGCCATGCGCTCGCCGGGCGACGGGCGCCCGCTGCCGCCGAGGCCGGACGACGGCCTCCGCTCGGGCGGCGCTCCCGCCCACCAGACGCCGCCCTTGAGAGGGGCGAACGCGCCCACCCACAAGCTTCCCACCGTCCCGCCGGCCGAGACGTCGTCCCCCCGCGCCGCGAACGACGGCGCGCCGGCGCAGGGGCGCGGGCGCGTCTACGGCCGGGAACGTTCCGGCGGCGGTGGCCCGGTCCGGCCGCTGCGCTCGTCGTCGGGCGGGAGCGGCGAACCGCCGGAGCAGGGCCGCGGCGGGACGCCCCGGGGGCCGCGCAGGCGGCCGTCCGGCCGGCTCATCGTCAAGATCATCGCGGCGGCCCTGGTGGCGCTGCTGGTGACGGGCGTCGGCCTGCTCTTCTGGATCGACTCGCGGCTGAGCGGCATCGAGGGCGTGCTCGACGACTACGAGGGCCGCCCGGACGACACCCCCGGCACGAACTGGCTGCTGGTCGGCTCCGACAGCCGCAAGGGCCTCTCGGCCGCCCAGCGCAAGAAGCTGGCGACCGGGCGGGCCGTCGGGCAGCGTACGGACTCGATGATGCTGCTGCACATCCCCGACAGCGGCGACAAGCCCACGCTGGTCAGCCTGCCGCGCGACTCCGCCGTCACGATCCCCGGCAGGGGCCGCGACAAGCTCAACTCCGCCTACGCCTTCGGCGGGCCCAAGCTGCTCGTCCGCACCGTGGAGACGGTCACCGGCCTGCACATCGACAACTACATGGAAATCGGGTTCGCCGGGTTCGTGGACATCGTGGACGCGGTCGGCGGGGTCGAGATCAACGTACGGGCCGCCGTCGACGACCCCAAGGCCGGGCTCAAGCTGAAGAAGGGCCCGCAGGTGCTCAACGGCTCCCAGGCTCTCGGCTACGTACGCACCAGGAAGGGCGGCGCGCTGCCCGACTTCGAGCGGACCAAGCGGCAGCGGCAGTTCCTCGGCGCGGTCGTGAAGAAGGCGGCGAGCCCCGGCGTGCTGATCAACCCGTTCACCTCGATCCCGCTGGCCATGAGCGCCACCGACGCCGTCGAGGTCGACACCGACACGGGTGTGTTCGACATGTTGTCGCTCGGGCTGTCCATGGGCGACAGCCCGGTGACGACCGTGGTGCCCTTCGGCGGTGAGGAGAGCGTGGCGAGCGGCGGCACGGCGATCAAGTGGGACCGCACCAAGGCGGTGGCCCTGTTCGACGCGCTCAAGGAGGACCGGCCGGTGCCGAAGGACGTGATCGACGCCAACTGAGCCGCCGGCCCTCCGGTCGCTCAGCCGCCGCTGGTGGCGACGACCGTGGCGGCGGTGATCGCGGTGATGGTGGCGGCGTTGATGGCGGCGATCGTCTTGGCCACCGCGTCGCCCGCCCAGGCGCCCTCGGCGAGCTCCTTCACCCGTTCCTTGCTCGCCCCGGGGAACGCCTTGCGGTCGAGCTTGGCCGCATGCATGATCGCGATCAGGACGGCGGTGCGCGGGTCGGGCTCCGCGCCGCCGAGCACGCTCGCCACCCGCTCCCTGACGTCGGCCTCCACGCTGGGATCGGCCTCCGGCCAGCGCGTGACGGGGAAGATCCCGAGCACCTTGCCCCGCTGCTCGGTCAGCACCCCGGACTGGGCGAGCCTGGTCAGCAGGCGTGCGCGTAGTTTGTGCGACTGCAGGCGCTGCACCCACCAGGCGGGCTTGCGCTCCTTGTGTTCGCCGGCGACGCGGCTCAGCACGGCGTCCAGCTCCTCGTCACCGAGGGGTGCGGAGCCGGTGAGCACGAGCTTGTCGTCCGTCAGCTCGACGCGGCCCTCGACGGCGAGCTCAGCGAGGAGCGCGCCGGCCAGCGCGGGGTCGAGCTGCACGGTGCTGATGAGCTGCTTGCCCTCGCCCTCGCTGTACGCGAGCAGGAGGAGTTCTTCGGCGATCGTCACCTTCATGCCCCGACACTAATCGCCCGGCGCTTTCCACAGGCTGTGGATGGTCCGGTGAGCACCGTACTCTGGGGGCATGCCGGAACTTCCCGAAGTGGAGTCTCTGGCCCACTTCCTGCGCGAACGGGCGGTGGGTCGGTCCATCATGGCCGTCGACGTGGTCGGCATCCAGGCGCTCAAGACGTTCGATCCGCCGGTCACGGCGCTCGGCGGGCTGACCGTCACCGGGGTGGCGAGGCACGGCAAGTTCCTCGACCTCGACTGTGACGGCCTGCACCTGGTCGTCCACCTGGCGCGGGCCGGATGGCTGCGCTGGCGCGACGACATGTCGGGGGCCAAGCCGGTGCGGCCGGGCAAGGGCCCGCTCGCGGCGCGGGTGCGCTTCGCGCCCGACGACGAGGGGCTGGCGCCGGGGTTCGAGCTGACGGAGGCGGGGACGCAGAAGCGGCTCGCCATCTATGTCACGAAAAATCCGGACGAGGTGCCCGGCGTCGCCGCCCTCGGCCCCGACCCCCTCGACCCGGCCTTCACCGTGGACGCGCTGAAGCGCATCGTGGGCGGCAACCGTACGCAGATCAAGGGCCTGCTCCGCGACCAGCGGATCATCGCCGGCATCGGCAACGCCTACTCCGACGAGGTGCTGCACGCGGCGCGGATGTCCCCGTTCAAGATCGCCGCGACGCTGACCGACGCGCAGGTCGCCGACCTGCACGAGGCCATCGTCACCACGCTCGCCGACGCCGTCGAACGGGCCCACGGCCTGGCGGCCAAGGACCTCAAGGCGGAGAAGAAGTCGGGCCTTCGCGTGCACAACCGGGCGGGGCAGCCCTGCGACGTGTGCGGCGACACGATCCGCGAGGTGTCGTTCGCCGACTCCTCGCTGCAGTACTGCCCGACCTGCCAGACCGGCGGCAAGCCACTCGCCGACCGGCGGATGTCCAAGCTGCTCAAGTGACTCCCCGTGGGCGGGACAATGGAAGCATGACCGTTCCTGAGACCGAGGCCAGCGCCGTCCCCGCGGACGCCTACCTGCTCGACGTGCGTGAGCAGGACGAATGGCTCGCGGGCCACGCGCCGGACGCCGTGCACATCCCCATGACCCAGATCCAGGGCCGGGTCGAGGAGATCCCCGCCGACCGCACCGTCTACGTCGTCTGCCGGGTCGGCGGCCGGTCGTTGCAGGTCGCCGCCTGGCTCAGCCAGCTCGGGCGCGACGCCGTCAACGTCGGCGGCGGCATGCAGTCGTGGGAGGCCGCGCGCCGGCCCATGGTGAGCGAGACCGGTCAGGACCCGTTCGTGGCCTGATCGGCCGAACCAGAGCCTCATATGGCGCTTCTAGCGCCATTGAGGCATCATGAGGGCGAAAACTACAGATCGTCGCGGGAGCTCGGGGTTCGCCGGGCTGAGAGGGCAGCCATCCAGCCGCTGCCGACCGCCTGAACCTGTCCGGGTAATGCCGGCGTAGGGAGTGTGCGATGGCGCATGTCGCCGACGAAGTCCCCCTGACCCTCGACGGCGCTCCGCCGAAGACGCTCGGCGTCCTCGACCAGGGCGCCCTCTGGGCCAACCTCGGCGTCAGCCTCCTCGGCTTCTCCGGGGCGCTGTTCCTGCTCGACCCGCTCGGCAACGCCCCGCTCAGCCTGGCGGGCGCGCTCGTCGCGGCCCTGGTCGGCAGCCTCATCGGCACCGCCATGGTCGGTCTGTCGGCCGTCCCCGGCACGCAGACGGGGCAGCCCGCCATGGTGCTGCTGCGCGGGCTGTTCGGGGCGAAGATCTCCTACGTCCCCACGGTGCTCAACATCGTCCAGATGCTGGGCTGGGGGGCGTTCGAGCTGTGGGTGATCGCCAAGGCCGCCACCGCGATCTTCGGCGGGGTGCCCTACCAGGTGTGGGTGATCGCCGCCGGGGTGCTCACGACCGCGCTGACGATCTGGCCGCTCGGCTCGATCCGGCTGCTGCGCCGCTACGTCACGGTCGGCGTGATCATCTCGATGCTCTGGTTCACCTGGTTCTTCCTGAACGAGGCCCCCTCGTACGCCGGCGGCTCGTGGACCGCGTTCCCCGCCGCCGTCGACTACGTGATCGCCCTGTCGGTCTCCTGGGTGCCGATGGCCGCCGACTTCGCCCGGCACTCCCGCTCCAGCCGCGCCGCGTTCACCGGCGTCGTCGGCGGCTACACGCTGGCCCAGGTCGCCTGCCTGGGGCTGGGCGTGTACGCGGTCGCCATCGCCGGCTCCGCCGCCGTCACCGCCGACAGCACGGCGGTCTTCGCGCCGTTCGTGGCGGCGCCGCTCGGCGCGCTGTTCTTCGGCATCCTGGTGCTGCGCGAGACCGACCAGTCGTTCGCGAACGTCTACTCGACCACGATGTCCCTGCAGAACCTCATGCCGCGCGTGGACCGGCGGGTGTTCTCGGTCGCGATCGGCGTGCTGACCGTCGCGATCGCCCTGGTCGTGGACGTGACCTCCTACGGCGCGTTCCTCGGCGTGATCGGGGCGGTCTTCGTGCCGATGTTCGCCGTGCTGGCCGTGGACTACTTCGTCTTCGCCCGCGCCGACCACTGGAACACCGCCGAGGACGCCCCCTCGCGCTGGAGCATGCTGGTGCCGTGGGCGCTCGGGTTCGTCGCCTACTGGCTGACCACCTCGACGCCCACCGTCGCCGCCTGGGACGGGATCTGGGCGGGGCTTCGCGACGCGATCGGCTTCACCCGCCAGCCGTGGATGAACGGCGCGCTCGGCGCTGCCCTGGTGGCGGCGCTGGTGACGCTGCTCGCCGGGGCGCTCACGGGCCGGTCGAGACGCGCCGTTCGACGTTGAGCAGGTGCTGCTTGGCGGCGACGCCTCCCGCGTAGTCGCCGAGCGCGCCGTCCTCGCGGACCACCCGGTGGCAGGGGACGATCACGCAGAGGGGGTTGGAGGCGAGCGCGTTGCCGATCGCCCGCAGCGCGCGCGGCCGGCCGATGCTCTCGCCGATGTGCTCCAGCGTCGTGGTCGTGCCGTAGGGGACCGCCATCGTCTTCTGCAGCACCGTGCGCGAGAACGGCGTGGCGAGCGCCAGGTCGACCGGCGTGGCGAAGGCCCGCAGCCGCCCCGAGAAGTAGGCGTCCAGCTCTCTGCGCAGCGGGTCGAGGCGGCGCGGGTCGGGGCCGATGAAGCGGCCCACGTTGCGGCTGATCAGCTCGAAGACGTCGTTCTCCGGCTCGAAGGAGCAGGCCACGGCGCCCTTGGCGGTCACCGCCAGCACCATGCGGCCCACGGCGCCGTCGTAGGTGCCGAACGCGATGTCCGGCGAATCTCCCCGGTAGGTGCTGGAGGTCACGCGCAGCAGGGCGTCCAGTTCGCCGCTCGTCATGCCTCGCCCTCCCGGAATTGTCGTGACCGCAGCGTATCGGACGGATCGCCCGACGCACCCACCGCGCCACGTGCACTATGGAGGAGTGGGGGACGAATGGGCCGGCAGTGACGATGAGATCGCCCGCGCGGTGCTCGACAGCTCGCCCAACGCCGTCGTCGCGGTCGACAGGGACCAGACCGTGCTGGTCTGGAACGAGGCGGCCGAGCGGCTGTTCGGCTGGACGGCCGCGGAGATGCTGGGCCGCCGGGCGCCGATCGTCCCGGCGGAGCTGACCGCCGAGCACAACGCGGCGCTGGAGCGCGTACGGACCGGCGGCCAGGTGTCGGTGCGCACCAAGCGGCTCGACAGCGCCGGCGACCTCCTCGACGTGCGGGTGGACATCAGCGCGCTGCGGCTCGGCAGCGCCGTCGCCGGCTACGTCTGCGTCCACCACCTGGCGCGGGCCGACCAGGTCGCGAAGACCCGCATGGCGCGCCGGGCCAGGCTGGTGCGCCGGCTGACCGATGTGGTCGGCGACATCAACTCCGACCTGGAGCTGTCGGCCGTGCTCGACCGCATCTCGGCCAGCCTGACCGAGCTGACCGGGGCCGACGCGGGCGGGTTCGTGCTCATCGAGGGGGAGCGGTTGCGGCTGGTGAGCACGTACGAGCTGCCTGACGGGCTCCGCGGCACCACCACGGACCTGCGGACGAGCCTCGTGGACCGGCTCTTACGCACGGGCAAGACCGTGCTGCTGGAGTCGAGCGGGCTCGACGACCTCGTGTGGGCGCGGCTGAACGGCCTGCACACGATCGCGCTCGGCCTGGCCGCGGTCGGCGGCCGGCCCTACGGCGCGCTCTACGCGCTGTTCGCCAGGAGCACCCCCGGCCATCTGGAGCTGGAGCTGCTGGAGCTGCTGGCCGGGCACGCGGGCATCGCGGTCGGCAACGCCGTCGCCTACCAGGAGGCGGTGCGGCAGCGGGCCCACGAGCGGGCCGTCTTCGACGCCAGCGCCGACGGCATCGCCGTGCTGGACGAGGCCGGGCGGGTGGTGCGCTGGAACCCGGCCGCCGCCGAGATCACCGCGATCCCCGAGGAGGCCGTGCTCGGCGGTCCGCCGCCGTTCCCGCTGCCCGAGCCGGGCGAGAAGCTCACCTTCCAGCTGGAGACCGGGCGGTGGCTGGACGTGGTGGGCGCGCGGATCGAGGAGACCGGCGAGGTCGTGGTCGACTTCCGCGACGTGACGAGGGCCAAGGAGCTGGAGGAGGCGAAGGACCTGTTCCTCGCCACGACCAGCCATGAGCTGCGCACGCCGATCACGATCGTGCGGGGCTTCGCCTCGACCCTCGACGCCCGCTGGGACAAGCTCGGCGACTCGGAGCGGCGCGCGGCCGTGCACACCATCGCCGAGCGGGCCAGGTCGCTCGGCCAGCTCATGGACCACCTGCTGCTCGGCGCGCGGGCCGGGGCGGACGAGCTCAAGGTGCGCATCGAGGAGTTCGACCTGGCCGAGCGCATCCACGCGGCCACGCTGGGGCTGCCCGTGCTGTCGGACCGGCACCGGGTGGAGGTCGCGATCGGCGACGGGCTGCCTTATGTGCTCGGCGACGCGCTCGCCACGGACATCGTGCTCGGGCAGCTCCTGGAGAACGCGTTCAAGTACTCGCCCAAGGGCGGGCTGATCCGCGTGGAGGCGTGGCCGGAGGACGACGACGTGGTCGTCGTGGTGGACGACGAGGGCGTCGGTATCGCCGCTCCTGACCGGGAACGGGTCTTCGAGCGGTTCGTCCAGGTGGACAGCGGGGACCGGAGACGGTTTGGTGGAGTAGGGCTCGGGCTCTACATCGTCCGCAGTCTGGCGAGGGCACAAGGAGGAGACGTGAGCGCACATCCGAGGCCCGGCGGGGGCACCAGGATGCGGCTGGTGCTGAAGGGCGCCGGCACTATCGGATCCGACACACCGATGCGGTAACGAGGTGGTCACGGTTGAGCTGATCTATCTTCCAATGTGTACAAGCTGTGATCGAGATGCGGTTTCTGGGATCGAGTAACGGGGCATTTCGGTCGTACCGGGGAGTGTTCCCGCGGGGGGCACAGGGAACGGGGAGGTGGGTGTGTCAAGCGTGGTGCTGCTGCCGTACGCGCCGTCCAGCGTCGCCGTCGCCCGCCAGCGTCTGAGCACGGACCTGCAGGACAGCGGGGTCTTCGCCACGGCGATCGACGACGCCGTGCTCGTCGTGAGCGAGCTGTTGAGCAACGCGCTGCGGCACGCGCACCCGCTGCCGTCCGGCATGGTGAGAGTCGCCTGGTTGCGCAGCGACGGGCACATCGAGGTCGCGGTGAGTGACGGAGGCGCGGCGACGGAGCCACGGGCGGCCCGGCCGACCCTGTCCTCGCTCGGGGGGCGGGGGCTCGGCATCGTGGAGTACGTCGCGGAGAGCTGGGGGGTGCGCCACGACGGCGACACCACGACGGTGTGGGCGATCCTGCCCGCTCCTCAGGCTGCTTCGATGAACGGGCAGGTCGCGGCGTTGAAGGAGGCCGGTTAGCCGGCCCTGGGGCGCGTCAGGCGCTCGCGCCGGCGGGGCGCCGGTAGAGCACGGCCCGCTCCGCGGTCGCCCACGCGTTCGACACCAGCAGGTAGAGCCCGGCCGCGAGCGGCAGCACCAGGACGGCCACCACCGACCCGTACGGCGCCAGCCTCGCCATCCTCCTGACCAGCTCCGGCTGGTCGTCCCCGATCCTGATGTTCCTCACGGACAGCCACGCCACCGCCGCGACCAGCAGGATGACCAGTGCGAAGACCGAAACGGGCACACTGAACAGACCGTAATTCGCCACCAGGCCCGCCACCTGCTGACCCAGCGGCGCCCCGAACAACGTGTGCCCCGCCAGCGCCGTCGGATGCGTGGCCACGCGGTACATCAGCCACAGGAACGGCAACTGCCCCAGCATCGGGAGGAACCCGGCGAACGGCGAGCTGCCCTCGGCGGCGTACAGCGCCCTCGTCTCCTCGGCCAGCCGTTCGGGGTGGCGCGCGTGGCGCTTCTTCAGCGCCTGGAGCTTGGGGGCGAGGCGTTCGCGGATCCTCGCCGTACGGGCCTGGCGCACGTTGAGCGGCAGCAGCAGGAGCCGTACGGCGAGCGTGAACAGCACGATCGCGAGCGCGGCGTCGCCCCCGGCCGTGCCGACGACGAACGTGACAAGAGAATCGATCATGAGAAAGCGAGCCTTCCATCCATGGGGACGATCGGGATGGGGCTCACCCGGCGGCGAGCCCCGCTTGCCTGGGGAAGCGGGGCGTGCCTAAGGAGCGCGCGAGCGGGACCGCCCGGCGGCGTCAGGGTCGCGCTGACGCTGGAAGGCGGTGCGGCGCGCGTAGGTCAGCGGAAAGCCAGGGGACTCCCCGCCGAGGACGGGCAGCAACGTGGCCGCCCACGCGACCAGCAGCAGGATCGCCACCAGGGTGATCCCGGCCAGCCACGGGTCGAAGAGGAACTGGGTCACTGCGAACGGGAGGACTTGCTCATCACGGTGACCACGACGAACAGGACCAGAGCGATCAGACCGACGATCAAGGCCAGCTTGAACAGGCCCGCCAGCAGCGGCAGCAGGAAGTTGAACACCACGAACAGGCCCAGCAGGGCCCCTATGACGATCATCACGACTCTACTCATGAGCCCACCGTACGTCCTCCGGGCAGGGGCCGCGAGGCTTACGGAGTGATGACGTGGGCGGCGGTTCCGGGGGCGTGAGCCGTACCGTGAAGTGGTGAACACGCGCATCCTGGTGGTCGAGGATGATCCGACCGTTTCCGAGGTGGTCGCCCGCTATCTGGAGCGTGACGGGCACGAGGTCGAGTGCGTGGGCGACGGTGCCGAGGCGCTGCGCCGGGCCCTCGCGCATCCGCCCGACCTCATGGTGCTCGACCTCATGCTGCCGAGGCTCGACGGGCTCCAGGTGTGCCGCAGGCTCAGGGAGCGCTGGCCGGTGCCGGTGATCATGCTGACCGCGCTGGGCGAGGAGATCGACCGGGTGGTCGGCCTGGAGACGGGGGCCGACGACTACGTGGTCAAGCCGTTCAGCCCGCGCGAGCTGGCCCTGCGGGTGCAGTCGGTGCTGCGGCGGGCGCGGGGCGCGTCCGTGACCGGCGGCACCGGGGTGCTGCGCGACGACGACCTGACGGTGGACGTGGGCGCCCACGAGGTACGCCTGCGCGGCGACGAGGTCATGCTGACCGCCCGCGAGTTCGACCTGCTGGCCTACCTCATGCGCAACCCCCGCCAGGCGTTCAGCCGGTCGGCGCTGCTCAACCAGGTGTGGGGCTGGTCGTTCGGCGACTCGTCCACGGTGACCGTGCACGTGCGGCGGCTGCGGGAGAAGATCGAGCCGGATCCGACCGCGCCGCGCAGGATCGTCACCGTGTGGGGCGTCGGCTACCGCTACGAGCCGATGGAGGGCTGATGACGCCGCACGGTGTCCCGCCGGCCGCCGTGGCGGTCGGGGAGCTGCCGACGGTCGTGGCCGTGGCGGCCGGGCTCGGGCTGCTGGTGGCGCTCGGCGGGATCTGGGCGATGGGACGGCTGCGCACGCGTTCGATCGGCGTGATGCTGGCCGTGGTCGTGGTGGTGGCCGTGGCGGCCACGCTGGCCGGCGTCGTGGCGATCATCGCCAAGATGATCATCGAGGGGCCGGTCAAGGACTTCGTGCTGAGCGTGGTGGCCGTCGGCGGGCTGGTCGGGCTGGGGGTGGCGTTCGTGCTGTCCAAGCGGGTCGTACGGGAGAGCCGCCGGCTCGTGGACGCCGTACGTGAGCCGCCGTTCCAGGCGCCCCAGGGGCTGCCCGCCGAGCTGCAGGAGATCGCGAACACCCTGGAGGAGGCGTACGCCCGCGAGCGGGCCCTGGAGGGCGCCAGGCGCGAGCTGGTCGCGTGGGTCAGCCACGACCTGCGTACGCCGCTCGCGGGCATGCGGGCCATGGCCGAGGCGCTGGAGGACGGCGTGGTCTCCGACCCCGCGACGGTCGCCCGCTACCACGGGCAGATCAAGCTGGAGGTGGAGCGGCTGTCGGCCATGGTGGACGACCTGTTCGAGCTGTCGCGCATCCACGCGGGGGCGCTGCGGCTCTCGCGGGCGAGGGTCGGGCTGGCCGACCTCGTCGCCGACACGGTCGCGGGCGTCGAACCGCTCGCCCGCGCGAAGGGCGTGCTGCTGACCGCCGAGGCGGCGGACGCCGCCGTGCCCGTCGAGGCCGACGCGGGCGCGCTGGGGCGCGCCCTCGGCAACCTCGTGGTCAACGCCATCAGGCACACCCCGTCGGACCGGGCCGTGGTGCTGCGGGCCGCCGTGGACGACGGCATGGCGTGCCTGTCGGTCGCCGACTGCTGCGGTGGCATCCCGGAGGAGGACCTGCCTCGCGTGTTCGAGGTGGCCTTCCGGGGGGAGAGCGCGCGTACGCCGACCGCCGACGGAGGGGCCGGGCTCGGGCTGGCCATCGCCCAGGGCATCGTGGAGGCGCATGACGGGGTGATCGGGGTGGTCAACGACGGGCCGGGCTGCCGGTTCGAGATCCGGCTGCCCCTGTGCTGAGGGTGGTCTCTGTGCTGAGGGTGGTCTCTGTGCTGGGCGTGCTCCGGACCGTCTCCTCCCCGATGCGGAGCTCCGCGGCGGGGTGGGCCGGACCGTCGGGCGTGGACGGGTGATCGGTCGCGGTGTCCTGGTCTTCCTGGGTGCCCGTGGTGTCCCATTGGGAGCCGAACGACTCCACCATCGCCCGAAATGTCGGACACGGCCACCGCCACATGCAGCTCCGGCACCGCAGGATCGGATGCGCCGCGTCGCTGGTGATGCCACCCGCGTCACGGGGCTGGTGCAGGTCGAGCAGCCTGAGCCCCAGCTCGGAGAACCTGAGCAGGTCGGCACGCGCCCCCGCCAGGAACTCCAGGTCTTCGCGGACCAGCCGCGTACGGATCGGGACGTAGCCCTCGTGGTTGAGCAGGCCACGCAGCCGCGCTGCTTCGTCATGCCATGAGTTGGCCTTCTCCGTACGGAGAAGGATGGACTCCAGCCGATCGCGGAGCCCTTCGCGCTGAGGATCTTCGGGTTTCTCGGTCTTCATCGACGTGGGGCCCGTCAGCCGTGCCCTGGTCCCTCCTTCTCGGTGCCGCGGCGGGTGTTCAGGTGTCACGCTGTCAAGCTTCGCGTACTCTCCGTGCCTATGGAGCCCAAACGGAGGACAAAAACCTGTGCTCGCCCTATCGGCGTGACAACGTGACCGGAAGCCTCCGCGCCGCTAGCCTGCCCATGTGGAGCTCAAGGTCTCGACTCGATCACATGCCGGGTTCGCGCTTGTCGCGGTCACCGGGGAAATCGACCTCTATACGGCGCCTCACCTGCAGTCCGAGTTCACTCGGCTGCTGCAGGAAGGGCCGAGCCGGGTGGTCATCGACATGTCCGCCGTGGATTTCTGCGACTCCACGGGGATGAACGTGCTGCTCTCGGCGCTCAAGCGGATGAAGGAGCAGGGGGGCACGCTGGAGGTGGCCTCGCCCCGCCCCGCCGTGCGCAAGATCCTGCAGGTCACCGGGCTCGACTCGGTGTTCACGGTGCACGAAGAGGTTCCGCAGGAGTTCCTCATATCCGAGGGATCATGACGGCAGCCGCACCGGGTTCACGAGCGGTGAGCGGTGACACCGCGGTCGTCATTCCGGCGGTGAACGAGGCCGAACGCATCGCGACCACCGTCAAGGCCGCCTCGGCGCTGCCCGGAGTGGACCTCGTGGTGGTCGTCGACGACGGCTCGCGCGACCTGACCGGCAAGGCGGCGCGCGCCGCCGGCGCCCGCGTGGTGCGGCACAGCCGCAACCGGGGCAAGGCGGCCGCGATGGAGAGCGGGGCCGAGGCCGTACGCCTCCTGGACGGGGACGACGCCGCACCGCGCCACCTGCTGTTCCTGGACGCCGACCTCGGCGAAACCGCCGCCGCGGCGGCGCCGCTCGTCGAGCCCGTACGCGCGGGCGTGGCCGACATGACCATCGCCGTCTTCGCCGCCAGGGTGAAGCTGGGGGGCCACGGGTTAGTCGTCCGCCTGTCCAGGGAGGGCATCCGCCGCGCGACCGGCCTGGAGCTCGCCCAGCCGCTCAACGGCCAGCGCTGCCTGACCCGGGCCGCCTTCGAGGCCGCACGGCCGCTGGCGCACGGGTTCGGCGTGGAGACCGCCCTGACCATCGACCTGGTGCGCAAGGGATACCGGGTGGAGCAGGTCGAGGTCGAGATGGCCCACCGGGCCACGGGCACGGACTGGCGGGCGCAGCTCCATCGGGCGACCCAGCTGCGGGACGTGGCACGGGCGCTGGCC
The DNA here is from genome assembly GCF_036289125.1 of Nonomuraea sp. LP-02. Lineage (NCBI taxonomy): Bacteria > Bacillati > Actinomycetota > Actinomycetes > Streptosporangiales > Streptosporangiaceae > Nonomuraea > Nonomuraea sp. LP-02. Next base: position 6,588,843 of record NZ_JAXCLK010000001.1, read on the forward strand.
ACCCGCGACCCGGTGGTCGTCCAAAACCTGAACAAACTTCACCCCAACCGCTGACCACCTCCAGGACAGGCCGAGCCTGCGGCGCGGTCACCGGGCACCTGCGGCACTTCCGCCCGGGTGCCCGGCCGGTTATCCACAGGTGCCCGCCATCCGGGCGGAGGCCGTCCGCGCGTGTGCTGGAATACGCGGGTGACTTCGGAGACGCGGCACAACAACGCACGCGGGCGGCTCGCGTTGGCGGGCATGTGGGCGATCGGCGCCTCCGTCCTGCTGACGGCCGCCATCGGCCTGCTCGGCCCGTCGGCCATGGTCCCCGCGCTGGGCGGGCCCGCCTGGCAGCCGCCTTACTCCCTGGACGTCCATCCCGATCCGCACCTGACGGTCGCCCTCGGGGCGGCGGCGATCATCCTCGGCGGCCTCGGCCTGCTGACCACGTTGCTCGCCCTCGCCAAGCCTGCCTCGGCGGCCTCTGCGGCCGCTGCCCGCCTCGGGGGCGTGCGGTTGCCGGACGGGCGGCTGCTGGTGCTGCTCGGTTGCCTCGCCGCCGCGATCCTCGCCTTCCTGCCCCCCTCGGGCTCCGGCGACCATCTCAACTACGCCGCGTACGGTCGCATGCTCACGCTGGGGCTCAACCCGTACACGCACGGAGCCGCCGACCTTCCCGGTGACGTGATCGCCGACGCGGTCGAGCGGCCGTGGCGCGAGGAGCCCAGCGTGTACGGGCCGGTCGCGACGGCGGTGCAGGCGTTCGCGAGCTGGGTCGGCGGCGACTCGCTCCGGTTGACGATCTTCGTTCTGGCGCTGGTCAACGCCGCCGCCTTCATCGTGACCGCCCTGCTCATCGACCGCTTCACCAGGCACGACGAGGCCGCCCGCCGCCGCGCCGCGCTGCTGTGGGCGGCCAACCCGCTCCTCCTCTACCACCTGGTCGCCGGCATGCACGTGGACACCCTGGCCGTGGCCTGCATGGTCGCCGCCCTCCTCGCGAGAGGCCGTCCGGTGGGCGGGGGCGTCCTGCTCGGCCTGGGTGTGGCGATCAAGGCCAACGCGGGTCTCGTCGCTCTGGGCCCGGCCTGGGAGCTGCGCCGCCGTCCCGGCCGCCTGGCCGTCATGGCGGGATGCGCCCTGGCGGTGGTGGTCGCCGGATACGCCGTGGCGGGCACGGACGCGATCGCGCCGGTGACGCGCACCAGCAAGGCGATCTCGCACGCCACGGTCTGGAAGCTGGTTCAGGGGTGGCTGCAGTCGGTCATCGGCACGGGGACGGCCTACCGGGGCGAGATCCAGGTCGGCTCGCTCCTGCTGCTCGCGCTGCTGGCCTGGTTGCTGTTCCGATGGGCCGCCCGCACCGGATGGACCTGGGGCACCGGCCGGGCCGCCGGGGCGGCCGGGCTCGGCGCGCCGGTTGTGGCGGCCGGGCTGGCGGTGGCGTACGTGTTCGCCTCGCCGTACGTGCTGCCCTGGTACCACGGGCTGGCCTTCGGGATGCTGGCGCTCGTGGCGGGGTCCGCGGTGGACGCGTTCCTCGTCGTGCACCTGCTGGCCCTGTCGCTCGCCTACCTGCCCGCCCGCGTCGACGGGCAGCCGGCGGACCTCGCCTGGCTCAGCGGCGTGGTCCGGCCTCAGACGGCTTGGGTGCTGCTCGCTCTGACGTTCGCCCTGGCGGTGTGGGCCTGGCGAGCTGCAGGGCGCGCACACACGCCGCCAGCGTCAGCGGCACCGCGACCGTGAGCGCCATGGCGGGGATGGCGATGCCCGAATCGTTCATCAGGAACCCGACGAACGCGCACGTCAACGCACCGAACAGGCCGGCGCGGAGCGTCGGGGCGAGGGCGTAGACCTGTCCGAGCGCCGCGGCCCCGTATCGCGAGGGCCGGGCCAGCACCAGGAAGAGGAACGCGAGCGCGACCAGCGTGAGGAGGGTCAGTGACCAGTTCCCCACCGTGACGCCGATCATGGCGCTGAACTTGCGGCCGACGACGGTCCACGCCTGGCCGTCGATGACCTGCTGCACGAACGTCCCCAGATGCGTCCGCTGCGCCTCGGGACGCAACCAGTCGACCACCGACAACACCCCGACGATCGCCACCCCCGCGACGCCGACCAGCAGCAGCCTGAGCAGCGACACCCGCCTGCCGGAAAGGAGGATCAGGAAGACGGCCAGCCCGATCACGAACGCCGGCACCCCGCCGAAGTCCGCTCCCCAGGACGGCCACCCGTCCGCGAACACCGCGAACATCCCGTAGAGCGCGCAGGCCCCGACCACGACGAGCCTGGAGACGCCTCTGCCCAGCAGCCACTGCGCGATCCCGGCCAGGCCCAGGATGGTGCCGGTGGCGTAGACGGCGAAGGCGATGTTGCTGAAGCCGTAGAAGCGGCCGCCGGTGACGGGCTCGTACCCGGTGACGGCGTTGACCTGGAGCTTCGAACCGGTCATGACGTCGATGATCAGGGCCAGGGACGTCAGCGCCGCGACGACGGTCAGCGGGCCGAGCACGTGCGCCCGCCAGGGGCCCGCGAACGCGGCGGCGGTGATGAGCGCGGCGATGCCCAGGATCGTCACGACGACCGAGACCATCGGCACGGGGAGGGTCCACCAGGGCACGAGCTGCGCCAGGAAGGTGGAGACGGCGATCGCGCCGCTCAGCACGGCGACGATCTGGACGGCGCGGAGCAGCTTGGACGCGCTCGCATCCCCGCCGCCGATGTCGTTAACAGCGCTGCTGCCGCCGCCACTGCTGCCGCTGCGGCTGTCGTCAGCGTCAGCGTCAGCGCCAGTGGCGAGGTCGTCGACGGTCGGTGGCGTCGTGGCGCTTGGCGCCGGCTCACCCCCAGGCGGGGCGGTGGCATCGCCTCCGGCCGAGGCGGCGGTGCCGCCACCGGCGAGGGGAGCGGTGCTGTCTCCGGCGATGGGAGCGGTGCTGTCTCCGGGCAGGGTGGCGGTGCTGTCTCCGGTCAGGGGGGCGGCGCCGTTCCCGGGTGGGACGGCGGTGTCGCCTCCGGGCGTGCCGCCTTCCGGCGAGGTCACGGCGTCGCGTCCGGCTGGGGTGGTGGAGCGGCGGCGGCGTAGGGCGAGGGCGGCGCAGGCGTAGAAGAGGAGCTGGAGGGTGACCAGGACGGTGAAGAACGGGCCGCGGACGTTCCTGAGCACCTGGCTGGCGAGGTCGGCGTCGGCGAGGCCGGACACCGTGTCCGCCGTGCTGCCGGACGCGGGAGCGCCCGCTTGCCAGGGGCGGCCGACCACTTCGCGCGGCTGTGGCAGGCCCAGGAGCTGGATGACGGTCGCGGTGAGGTCGGTGATGGTGACCAGGGCGTCCTGGCGGGTGGAGGTGGCGGTGAGGTGGCCGCGCGGGTACGGCTCCCCGGCCGGGGACGGGCCGGCGGCCACGGCGACGTGGAGGTGGGCGTTCGGGCTCACGTCGGAGAGGCCGGCGACCAGGATCGTGGTGCCGGGCGGGAGCCGGTCGAGCAGGGTGGCGACCTGGCGGTCGGCCTCGGCGACGGCGGCCTGGCGGGTGGCGGTGGGCATCCCCGCGGGGACGCCGTACTCGTCGAGGGGCTGGCGGGACCAGGCGTCGGCGAGGGTGGGGACGTCGAAGACGATGAGGTTGTACGGGGAGGGGTCGCCCAGGGCGTCAGGGGTTGGGGCGTATTTGGCGATATTTCCGGACTTGTCGGCACCGGCGATGGCCGCGCCCGGACCGATGGCGGCGACCTTGCCCCCGCCGTCCGTCACCAGCCGGCCGAGCGTGCCGATCCGGGCGTCGTACCCGGTGTCGGACTGGTAGGCGGTCATGGCCTGCCAGCCGGGCACGGTGGCGGAGCCGTCGCCGCGAGCGGACGGTTGAGTGGCGGCGGGGCAGCCCTTGCCGTCGGTGCCCGCGCGCTGGCCCGCGGAGACGGTCAGCCAGCCGGCGACGGGGCAGGTGATGCCGCGGTCCGGCGGCGGTACGGCCCTGGTGGAGAGCGAGGCCGAGGAGCCCTGGCCCACGAGTTTCCAGAGGGCGGGGGTCCGGGTCGCGTCGAGGTCGCTCCACTGGAGACCGGGCACGCCGATCAGCGCCACCCGGCCGCTCGGCCGGTTCTGGGCGGTGGCCGGGGTGAGGGTCAGGAGGGTGAGGAGGGCGGCGAGGAGGACGACGGCGACGCCGTGCACAAGGCGGGTGCGGGAGCCGGGCCGACCTCCTGGCAGGCCGGATGCGCTCTCGTACGCCATGGATGGAACCCCCAGTGATTGCCCCTCGTACAACAAGAGCCACGGTAACGTGCCACACCGTGACAAGAGGCGAGGTGCGGGTGAACCGGCGGCAGTGGTGGGCGTGGGCGATCGTGGCGCTGGCCGTCGCGGCGGCCGTCGCGCCGCTCGTGCACACGTGGCTCACGAACCCTGACGACCAGCGCCTGGTCGACCTGGACGTCTACCGGACCGGCGGGCAGATGCTGCTCGAAGGGCGACCGGTGTACGCCGCCCACACGCCCGCGCCGCAGTTGCTGCCGTTCACGTACCCGCCGGTGGCGGCCATGCTGGCGGTCGGGCTGGCCGTGATGTCGTGGGAGACGGCCCAGTGGGTGTGGACGGCCGGGATCTACGTGACGCTGGCCGTGACCGTCTGGTTCTCGTTCCGGCAGGTGCTGACGGGGGAGGCGGTCCGGCGGTACGCGCCGTGGGTGTTCGGGCTGCTCATGGTGGCCTGCGCGTACCTGATGCCGATCCGCGACCAGGTGCGTTTCGGGCAGGTGGACATCCTGCTGGTCGCCCTCTGCGTCGCGGACTGCCTGGCCAAGCGCCCCTGGTGGCCGCGCGGCTTCCTGATCGGGCTGGCGACGGCGGTCAAGCTGACGCCGGGCGTGTTCCTGATCTATCTCCTGGTCACCCGGCAGTGGCGGACGTTCTGGATGGCGGCGTTCGTGACGGCGGTGCTCTCGCTGCTGCCGTTCGCCGTGATCCCGGAGGACGCGGCCGACTTCTGGTTCTCGGCGCTGCTCGACCCCGAGCGGCTCGGCGCGAACGCGGCCACCACGAACCAGTCGATGCGCGGCATGCTGATCCGCCTCTACATGAACGACACGGTGGAGTCGGCGATCTGGCTGGTGCTGGTCGCCGTGGTCGCCTGGTTCGGCTTCCGTGGGGCACGGGACGCGTACCGGGCGGGTGACCCGCTCGCCGCCGTGGCGCTGGTCGGGCTGATGGCCGTGCTGCTCTCGCCGGTCGCCTGGATCCACCACCTGGCCTGGATCGTCGTGGTGCTCGGGGCGATCGTGGGCGACGGGCGCGACCCCGTACGGCTGCGGGTGGCCGGTGGGGCGTGGCTGTACTACGTGGTGCCGGTCCCGTGGTGGGGGGTGGCGCTGATCGCGGCCGGCATCCCGGGGGTGAGCCTGGTGCTGGGGAAGATCGTTCAGAACGGGTTCGGGCTGGGGGCGCTGGTCCTGGTGTGGTTGCTGGTGTCGTGGTTGCCGAAACGGCGCGAGCTTGCTTGACTGAGCCGTTACCCTCGGTCACGTGCTCGTTACCGTATGGGTGATCGTGGGCGTCGTCGCCGGGGTCAGCGGCGTGCTGATCGGCCGGCTGTCGCTGCGGCAGGCCAGGGCCGCCGTGGAGGACTGCCAGCGGCTGCTGGCCAGGCAGAGCAGCGAGGGCATGGGCGATCTCAAGGCGATCAGGGACGTCGCGGTCTGCCGCTACGACGCGCTGTCCGAGATGCGCGGGCGGCTGTCGTTCTCGGTGGCGATGATCAACGGGCTGGGCGACGGGATCGTGCTGACCTCGATCAACGGGCAGAGCGAGACGCGCACGTACGTGCGGCCTGTGGTGGGCGGCAAGGGCGAGCAGCCGCTGTCGCCCGAGGAGGCGGAGGCGGTGCGGGCCGCCCGGCTGGGGCTCGGGCCGCTGGTGCCGTGCCGCTCGGCGGGCCCGCTCTGACCTGACGGATCAAGGGCCGATCAGGGGCGAAACGGGCGCGGGCCCTGGCGACCTGCGGTTACTCTGGACGCATGCCGAGACTCGCCTACCTCGGGCCCGAGGGTACGTTCACCGAAGAGGCCCTGAGCCTCCTCGACCCCACGGCCGAGCGGCTGCCCTGCGCCAACGTGAGCGCGGCGCTCAACGCGGCCCGCGCCGGCGAGGCCGACGGAGCCGTGGTCCCGCTGGAGAACTCCATCGAGGGCGCCATCACCACGACCCTCGACGAGTTCGCCTGGGGCGAGCCGCTGCTGATCACGGCCGAGCTGCTGCTGCCGGTGCGGTTCTCGCTGCTGGCCAGGCCCGGCACGGAGATCCCGCACATCAAGCGCCTCTACACGCACCCTGCGGCGATCACGCAGTGCCGGGGCTACATCGCGCGCGAGCTGCCCGACGCGGTCGTGGTGGCCGCGCCCTCGACGGCCGCCGCGGCGCAGGAGGTCTCGCTGCCCGGGTCGCCGTACGACGCCGCGATCGCCCCCCGCATCGCGGGCGAGTACTACGGGCTGACCGAGCTGGCCGGCGGCATCGGCGACCGGTCCGACACGGTGACCAGGTTCGTCAAGGTCAACCGTCCCGGCGGGCCGCTGCCCGAGCCGACCGGCTCCGACCGTACGACGCTGGTGGTCTTCCTGGCCGACGACCATCCGGGCGCGCTGCTGGAGATGCTGACCGAGTTCTCGGTGCGCGGCGTCAACCTCACGCGCATCGAGTCGCGGCCGACCGGAGACGGCATCGGGCGCTACTTCTTCCACTTCGACTTCGAGGGGCACATCGGCGACGCGCGGGTCGGCGAGGCCGTCGCCGGGCTGCACCGCATCTGCGGCGAGGTGCGCTTCCTCGGCAGCTATCCGCGGGCCGACGGCATGGCGCCGCAGATCAAGCGGGGCACCTCGGACGAGGAGTTCGGCGAGGCGGGCGAGTGGCTGGCCCGCATCCGCGCCGGTCAGGTCTGACGGAGATCCCCGGCAGGCGGTAATCCGGGGGCGGGGCGGCGTCCGGCGCCGGTAGCCTTTCCTTGTGATTGACCTGCGTACCCTTCGTGAGGATCCCGACCGGCTACGGGCTTCGCAGCGTGCCCGCGGCGAGGACGACTCCGTCGTCGACACGCTGCTCGACCTGGACGAGCGCCGCCGCGCCGCGCTGACCTCGTTCGAGTCCCTGCGCGCCGAGCAGAAGAGCATGGGCAAGTCGGTCTCCAAGGCGCAGGGCGAGGAGAAGGCCGCGCTGCTGCAGCGCGCCAAGGACCTCGCGAGCCAGGTCAAGGCGGCCGAGTCGGAGGCGGAGAAGCTCGGCGCCGAGCTCGACGACCTGGTGCAGGCGGTGCCCAACATCGTCGAGGAGGGCGCGCCCGCCGGCGGCGAGGACGACTACGTGGTCCTGGAGACGGTGGGGCGGCCGCGCGAGTTCGACTTCGAGCCGAAGGACCACCTGGAGCTGGGCGAGGCGCTCGACGCCATCGACATGGAGCGGGGCGCCAAGGTGTCCGGCTCGCGGTTCTTCTTCCTCAAGGGCCTCGGCGCGCGGCTGCAGCTCGGGCTGCTCAACATGGCGATGCAGCAGGCGATCGAGGCCGGCTTCACGCCGATGATCACGCCGGTGCTCGTCAAGCCGGAGACCATGCAGGGCACCGGCTTCCACGTCGCGCACGACAAGGAGATCTACCGGCTGCCCGAGGACGACCTCTACCTCGTCGGCACGTCGGAGGTCTCGCTGGCCGGCTACCACGCCCAGGAGATCGTCGACGCGGGCGCGCTGCCGCTGCGCTACGCGGGCTGGTCGTCGTGCTTCCGGCGCGAGGCCGGCTCCTACGGCAAGGACACCCGCGGCATCATCCGCGTCCACCAGTTCGACAAGGTGGAGATGTTCTCGTACGTGCGGCCGGAGGAGGCCCACGAGGAGCACCTGCGCCTGCTCGCCTGGGAGAAGGAGATGCTGGCCAAGATCGAGGTGCCCTACCGCGTGATCGACACGGCGGCGGGCGACCTCGGCATGTCGGCCGCGCGCAAGTTCGACTGCGAGGCGTGGATCCCGAGCCAGGGCCGCTACCGCGAGCTGACCTCGACCTCCAACTGCACGGAGTTCCAGGCGCGCAGGCTCGCCGCCCGCTTCCGCGACAAGGACGGCAAGCCGCGCCACCTGGCCACGCTCAACGGCACGCTCGCCACCACCCGGTGGATCGTGGCGATCCTGGAGAACCACCAGCAGGCCGACGGCTCGGTGGTGGTGCCCCAGGCGCTGCGCCCGTACGTGGGGCTCGACGTCCTCACGCCGGCCAAGCCGTAGCGTCCGGCGCCCGCGGGCTCACAGGTCCGCGGGCGTCTTCGCGGCGTCCTTCCTGACGAGCAACAGGTCCACGGCCAGCACCAGCGAGGTCAGCAGCGCGGACACCGCGACCGCGGCCCAGTACGACCCGAAGGTCCCGTCGGCCCAGCCCTCGAAGGGCAGGTAGGCGGCCAGGTAGACGAACGGCGCGCTGAGGACGCCCACGGCTATGGGCAGCGGGCGCGCCCGTCCCGCGATCAGCAGAATGGTGCCCACGATGAAGGCCGCCGGGATCGTGGCGAGCGCGAGGAACGCGAGCAGCCCCACGTGCCCGCCCAGGGCGGGCGAGACCGAGGAGGCCGCGACGCCCAGGAAGCTCAGGCAGGCCGCCGTCGTCACGGCCAGGTAAGCGCGGTGATAGCGGCCCAGCCCGGCTCCCGCGGCCCCGAACAGCACGCAGCCGGCCAGGAAGGCCGCCGTGACCGCCTCGGGGTAGGTGTCCGGGGCGCGCTCCGGCTCGCCGGGGTGGCCGAGCCGCCGCCAGGAGCCGGTCTCGTCGCGGAGCAGGATGCCCTCGCCGCCGTTGGCGACGACCACCACGTGCCCGCCGCGCCAGCCCTGCACGGCGAGGCCGCCGGAGCGGGGGAGGTCGTCGTCGTACTGCCGGGCGAGGCGGTCGAGGTCGTCGCGGGGCGGCGACCATGACGGGCGCCAGGTGTCGCCGCCGTCGTCGGACTGCTCGACCCCCAGCCGGCCGGGGGTGACGCGGTAGCAGCGGGTGGCCTTGTAGGGCACGCACATGGCCGTCGTCGGCCGCTTGCGCGGCCGGTCGGACGTGCTCTCGTAGACCCAGGTATCGCCCCTGTCCTCCGAGGTCCACGCGGCCGAGTCGTGGGTGTGGACGATGATGCGCTCGCCGCGTACCTCGACGGAGGCGGCCTCGGACGTGGCCTGGGGGGCGGCGCCGCTGGCGGCGACCGCGAGCAGGGCCAGCGGCGCGGTCAGCAGGACGCGCGCGCGGGGCGAGGACGGGGCGGCGAGGCTGCGGTTGCGTATCCACCAGGTGAGCGCGAGCGCCGGCAGGGCCAGCAGGTCCGTGGGATCGGCGAGGACGCGCGAAGGCCCGGCCACGAGGGTCCAGACATGGGAGGCGGCCTCAGCGCCCGTCTCCGTCGTTTTCACGAGCGCGAAGAGCACTCCCGTGGCCAGTGTGGCGGCCAGGTCGGCCCGGCGCAGGAAGAGGAGTGCCAGCAGCGGGGGCGCCACGAGCAGGCCGGCCACGTCGCTGAGCTTGCCCGTCACGAACCCGGGCCAGGCCTGCTTGAGCAGGTGGTCGTTGACCAGGAGCACGATCACCCCGGCAACGGTCACGGGATGACATAACCACGCGTACCTCATGTAGAGATCGACGCCCGCCGGAGCCCGCGCGTTCGGCGGGCGGCCCACTCGTGACCAACCCGACACATGCGAAAGCCGGGGTCCGCTGGACGCGAACCCCGGCTTTTACTTGCTAACTAACAGGTCAGATGGCGCGGACCTGCGAGGCCTGCGGCCCCTTCTGGCCCTGCGTGATCTCGAACTCGACCCGCTGGCCGTCTTCGAGGCTGCGGTAGCCACTGCCGACGATCTCGGAGAAGTGCACGAACACGTCCGGCGCACCGCCGTCCGGGGCGATGAAGCCGAAGCCCTTCTCAGCGTTGAACCACTTGACGGTTCCCTGAGCCATAAAAGCTCTCCCTCAGGATGTGAATCTATGGGACCCACACCTCGTGGGTCCCGGTGTGTCGTACAGCAAGCACCCGGGGTGGCTCAGACAATGTCATGCTGGTTTTCACTACGGGATCAGCTAATACAACGCCATCACATCTAACACCATTCTGGCGCGTCGGTGTTCCGTCCGATCGAAGATTTCTGTCAGGCGGCCTCACCGGGCAAACTGGAACCTGTTATGCGCAGCGACCCGACACCCCGCCTTGTGGCCACCGACCTGGACGGAACCGCCCTTCGCCGGGACGGAACCGTGTCTCCCCGGACCGTCGCGGCCTTCGCCCGCGTCGAGGACTCCGGTGCCATGCTCGTGTTCGTGACCGGCCGGCCGCCCCGGTGGATGGGGGGTGTGGCGGGTGCGGTACGTCACCACGGGCTCGCGATCTGTGCGAATGGGGCCCTGATCTACGACCTGCATACCGAGCGGATAGTGGAATCCCACCTCATCGAGGCGGAGGTCCTTGAGGAAGTCGTCGCTCAGCTAAGAGCGAACGTGTCCGATCTCGTATTTTCGGTCGAGTATGAAGCCGGTTTTGCGCATGAGTCCGATTTCCTGGACCGCCGGGCGGTCGAGGCGCGGGCAGCCGCCTCCATGACCGCCCGCCCCTGCGCCAAGCTGCTCGCCCTGCACCCCCACATGGACGCGGACGAACTGCACGCCGTCGTGCACGACCTGGTCGGCCACCTGGTGACGGCCACCCACTCCAGCCGGCGGGGGCTGATCGAGATGAGCGCCCAAGGTGTGACCAAGGCCACGGCGCTGGCGGCGTTCGCCGAGGAGCAGGGCATCGCGGCGGGCGAGGTGGTGGCGTTCGGTGACATGCCGAACGACCTGCCCATGCTGGGCTGGGCAGGCACGTCGTACGCCGTCGCGAACGCGCATCCCGACGTGCTGGCGGCGGTCGACCACGTGACCGCGACCAACGACGAGGACGGCGTCGCGCAGGTGCTGGAGAAGCTGTTCTGACCCTCGGGCGGGGGCGGGAGACGGCTTACAGGTAGGGCCCGGAACCCCCGTGGGGACGCCCGGACTCGTCCAACGGCTGCGGCACGCCGGGCAGCGCCCTGCGCATCTGCTCAAGCTGCGCACGGGCCGCCATCTGCTGCGCGAACAGCGTGGTCTGGATGCCGTGGAACAGCCCTTCGAGCCAGCCGACCAGCTGGGCGTGCGCGATGCGCAGCTCGGCCTCGCTCGGCGGGGCGCCGGTGTCGTCCGTGAACGGCAGCGACAGCCGCTCGAGCTCCTCCACCAGCTCCGGCGCCAGGCCGTCCTCCAGCTCCTTGATCGAGGAGGCGTGGATGTCCTTCAGCCGCTTGCGGCTGGCCTCGTCGAGAGGAGCCGCGCGCACCTCCTCCAGAAGCTGGCGGATCATGCTGCCGATGCGCATCACCTTCGCCGGCTGCTCGACCAGCTGGGTGACCGAACGGTCCTCTTCGCTGCTATCGCCCTGACTTCCCTGGAAATCGGGGCCGACCACCACGATGTGAGGGGTGTTGTTGTCCTCAGCGTTCATAACACTCACCGTACTAGCAGGATCTTGCCGACGTGCTCCCCGGAATCCAACATACGGTGCGCTTCGGCAGCATCGGACATGGGGACTTCGGCGTACACGACCGGGCGCACCGCACCCCCCGTGACCAGCGGCCACACGTTCTCGACGACGCTGCGGACGATCGCGCCCTTCTCGTCCACCGGCCGGGCGCGGAGCGTGGTGCCGTGCACGGAGGCGCGCTTGGCCATGAGGGCGCCGAGGTTGATCTCGGCCTTGCTGCCGCCCTGGAGCGCGATGATCACCAGCCGGCCGCCGGTGCGCAGGACCTTGAGGTTCCCCGCGAGGTATTTCGCCCCCATGATGTCGAGGATGACGTCGGCCTGGACCTTCTCGGCGAAGTCCTCCTCGCGGTAGTTGACGACCTCGTCCGCGCCGAGCGCGCGCACCCGCTCGGCCTTCTCCGCGCTGCCGACGGTGGCGACCACGCGCGAGCCGAGCGCCTTGGCGAGCTGTACGGCGAACGTGCCGATGCCGCTGGCCCCGCCGTGCACCAGCAGCGTCTCGCCCCTGCGCAGCCGGGCCAGCATGAAGACGTTGGACCAGACCGTGCAGGCGACCTCCGGCAGCCCGGCGGCCTCCTTGAGCGGCACGCCCTCGGGCGCCGGCATGACCTGCTGCCACGGCACCGCTACGCGTTCGGCGTAACCGCCGCCGCCGAGCAGCGCGCACACCTCGTCGCCGGGCTTGAACTGCTCGACGTCCGCGCCGACTTCGGCGACCACGCCCGAGACCTCCAGCCCCGGGTACGGCGGCGCCCCCGGCGGCGGGTCGTAGTGGCCGCTCCGCTGCAGGACGTCGGCACGATTGAGCGCCGAGGCGGTGACGTCGATGAGGACGTCCCCCCGTCCGACCTCGGGGTCGGGCACCTCGCGCCACTCCAGCACCTCCGGCCCGCCGGGCCGGGTGATCTCAATGGCTCGCATGCGATCCACGGTAGCCGGGCAAAGAAGTTGTGGGTTGGTGGGCTGGACCGGTTGCCAGCGCGTTAACCTGCAAGGTATTTGCTGCCCCTTTAGACCCACCCGAGGGGGAACACGGTGGCAAGACACGATCGAGAGGAATCTCTCGAGGAACAGCTGGCCTGGCTTGACGCGATCAAGGAGAGCGACGAGACCCCGGTCACCGTCGGCGCCTCGGCCGCGGCTGCCGACGAGCCGGTCTCGCCGTACCCCAAGGACCCGTGGTCGCTGGTTCCCGCGCAGCCCGACACCCCGGCGCCGACGCTGTTCCGCGCGGCCGCCGACTCCGTCGTGGCCGCCGACGCCGAGCCCGCCGCTGCCGCCGACGCCGATGCCGGATGGCTTGGCGACGCGGCCACCACGGACATCACCCGCGAGGCACTGCGGGAGATCAACCGGGACCAGCCGCCCGCTCCCGCCGTGGACGATCCGTTCCACGCGCCGCTCAAGCCGCTGCCGCGGCCCGAGGACACCGACGCGTACGGGCTGACGTTCAAGCCGTCCCCCGAGCCGCCCGCGGCGGACAGGCCCGAGGAAGGACGCCAGGACGCGCCCGAGGACCGTCCCGAGGAGCGGCGCGCGGACGAGACCTGGCCGCCGGCCGACTGGTCGCGGCCGTCGGAGCCGGGCGGATGGCGGCGGGGGGCGTTCGAGGAGCCCGCGCGGGCCGAGGAGCCCGCGCAGGAGGAGCAGCCGGAGCCCTGGGCCGCCACCCAGCCCAGGAACGAGCCCCCGAAATGGGGCCAACCCGACTCAGGACCCCAACCGGAGCCTCACGCCGCGTTCAGCACCGAGCTGAGCGGCGCCGACCCACGTTCTGAGTCCCGCGCCGGGTCCCCTGGTGAGGGCACGCCCGGCGACCGGCCCGCGGGTCCCGTCGCCGGCCTCCCCAAGGACGAGCCCGCCCCGCAGACGAACCCCGCCCCGCAGACGAACACGGCCGAGACCGCCGGGCACCGCACGGAGCGGCCCCACGAGCCCGCGGCCTTCGAGCAGGAGCTGCCCCTTCCCGAGCCGGCCCGCCCCGACCCGCTCGGGTCCGGCCCCTTCGGACCCGAGCCGTCCCGCTCGAAGCCCTCCGGCGCGGAGCCGTCCGGCGGCGAGCGCCCGGCGAGCGAGCCCGCTGGGAGCGAGCCGCTTCAGCGGCAGGACCGCCCCCAGTGGACCGAGCAGCAGGAGTGGCGCCCGGCGGAACGTGACATCCCGCCCGTCGTCCGCCGCCGCCCGGCCCCCGTCCCCGTGTTCACCTCCCCGCCCCGCCCGCCGGTCACCGGCCGCCCGACCGCCGACAGTCTCGACCCCGAGACCCTGCTCCGCGGCCGGCGCAACGCCCCGTCCAAGGGCTGGCGCCGCCTCGTCTACAAGGCGTCCGGCGGCTGGATCAAGCCGGGCGAGCCGCCGGAGGTCCGCCGCCGCCGCGAGCTGATGAACCGCGCCCGCACCCCGGTCACCACCGGCCACCACCGGGTGGCCGTGCTGAGCCTGAAGGGCGGCGTGGGCAAGACCACGACCACCGTCGGACTCGGCGCCACGCTGGCCCAGGTGCGCGGCGACCGCGTCATCGCCGTCGACGCCAACCCCGACCGGGGCACGCTGTCCGACAAGCTGGTGCTGGAGACCTCGGCCACCGTGCGCGACCTGCTCAACGAGCGCGACCAGGTCAAGCGCTACGTCGACATCAGGGCGTTCACCTCGCAGGCGCCGTCCCGGCTGGAGGTGCTGGCCTCGGACCGCGACCCGTCGGTGTCGGAGGCGTTCAGCGGCGCCGACTACCAGGCCGTCTCGCAGGTGCTGGAGAACTTCTACTCGATCTGCATCACCGACTGCGGCACCGGCCTGCTCCACTCGGCGATGGGCGGCGTGCTCGGGCTGGCCGACCAGATCGTGCTGGTCAGCTCCCCGTCGGTCGACGGCGCGCGGGCGGCCTCGGCCACGCTCGACTGGCTGGAGGCCCACCACTACGGCGATCTGGTGAAGAACGCGACGGTGGTGCTGTGCAGTGTCCGGCCGCGTTCGAAGTCGGCGGTGGACATCCAGAAGCTGGAGGCCCACTTCGCGGCCCGGTGCCGGGCCGTGGTGCAGGTGCCGTACGACCCGCACCTGGAGGAGGGCGCGGAGATCGACCTGGACCGGCTCCAGGACAGCACGCGGGAGGCCTACCTGAAGCTCGCCGCGCACGTGGGCGACGGCTTCGCCACCCTGAGGGAGTGAGCGGAGGGTGTGGGATTCGAACCCACGAGGCCATCGCTGACCTGGCCGCTTTCAAGGCGGCTGCACTCGTCCACTATGCGAACCCTCCTGTGCGGAAACCACGATAGCGGCTGTGATGACGCCGGTGTACGTTCAGGAGGTGGCGGATCTCGACGTCGAGGTGGAGCGCGGCGGCCCCCGCGCGCGCGTCCACGTGATCGGCGAGCTCGACAAGCTCACCGCGCCGTTGTTGAAGGAGAGCCTGACCGCGCTCTTCGCCGAGGGCAGGGTGGACGTCGTCGTCGACGCGAGCCTGCTCGACTTCTGCGATTCGAGCGGCCTGTGGGCGCTGGTCGAGCATCAGCGCCGGGTCGCGGCCCATGCCGGCTCGCTGACCCTGGTTGGCGTGCACGGGGTGCTGGAGCGGGTGTTAGAGGTGACCGGGCTCAAGGCCGTCTTCGACGGTGTGGTGCCGGCCTAGCTGCGACAGCAGCCAGCTCGGGCCCACGCACTCCGCGCCCAGCTCGCCCACCCGCTGCCGCAGCTCCCGGTCGGCGGTGACGACGAGCACCCGCTCCCAGGGCCGGGCCTGGCGTACGACCTCGACGATCGTGTCGTCGCCGCTGCCCGTGGCGGGCACCACGTGGACGCCGGGCAGGCCGGGCACGTCCTTGGCCGCCCCTTCGACGATCGCGACGACCCTCGGGAACCACTGCGCCAGCACCGGATGCCGCAGCCCGAGCCCGGCGACGTCCTCCAGCAGCCGCGCGGCGGCCCCGGCCCGGTCGCGCCACCAGCCGTGCTCGGCCCGCGCGCCGACGATGTTGGCGACGTCGAGGACGATCGTCTCCGGCTGGAGCATCCCCTGGATGGTGCCCCACGTGGCGGCGAAGCCCGGATGCAGCTCGCGCGCGGCGATCTCGGGCAGGGCGACCCAGCGCAGCTCGGTGCTCTCCTGGTTGGCGGGGGCGGCGTCCAGCAGCTCGGCGGTCTCGGCGATCACCGTCTCGAACGCCCACCCGCCGTGGTCGTCGAGGTAGACGCCCTGCACCCGCAGCTCGTCGGGGCCGAGCGCGGCCTCCTCGCGGGCCTCACGCAGCGCCGAGGCGACGGCGTCCTCGTGGCTGTCGCGGGCGCCGCCCGGCAGCCCCCAGGTGCCGCCGTGGTGGCTCCACCAGACCCGTTTCTGCATGAGGACGTACGGAGTGCCGACGGGGTCGTGGTGCACGAGCAGGAGCCCCGACGCTCCGTGCAGCCCCCAGTGCCGATGGCCCTGCGCGCACTCGATCCAGCCGTCGCCGTCCTTAGCCGCCATGGCGTGATTGTGTCAGCCTCCGCCCTTCGAGAAGTGCTGGAGGTCCTTGGTGCCGGACCAGTAGCCGCCCCACTCCCAGCCGACCTGCGCGAACGCCTTCACGACCTTGTCGCCGGGATTGATCACACCTTTGCCCTTCATCGGGCGCTCGGTAAACTTTTCGGCGTTTTTGTGCGCCGTGCTGCCACTTGCGGTGACATATGGGTTTTCGCGGGGGTTGACGTCGATCGCCTTGCCGTAGGCGTGGTTCGACCAGTTGCTGGACCCGGTCGCCCGCCGGCAGTTGAAGGCCGAGGTGTTGTCGGCCTCGATCGAGGCGAAGTCGTCGGCCTTGAAGGCGTCCACGAGCTTCATCTGCCTGATGGGCCAGCGCCACCCGTACAGCTTCCTGAAGACCGTCACGATGTCGTCGGTGACGCTCTTGTGCACCACGAGCTCGCCGGTGTGCGGCTTGTCGTCGAACCCCCAGTACGACAGCGTCACCAGCCGCAGATCCCGGTAGCTGACCGGGCAGCCGGGCCGCCAGGAGTAGGGCAGGCGGTCGCGCGCGACGGCGGTCACCTTCGCCGCGAACGCGGGCGGCGCGGTGGCGCTCGGCGAGGCTGTGGGCGTCGCCGTCGGCGACGCCGGAGCCGATGTTGAGCTCGCAGGCGGCTCCGGTGAGGGAGCGGACGATGCGACGGGCGGCGTCGCGCCGCACGACACGGTCGTGAGGGCCACGAACGCCATGGCGACAGCACGCTTCATCTAGCCACCATATGCGACGTCTTGCCAGGTCAGGGGACTATCAGCACAGTACGGCGAGCCCGTTTCGCCAGCGCGCCCGCCACCGACCCGAACAGGGAGCGCCGCGAGCGCCCCACCACGATGGCGTCGGCCATGTAGGAGCTGGCCAGCGTCTCCAGCTCGCGGGCCGCGTCGCCCCGGACGCTGACGAACCGCCACGGCACGCCGCTGCCCCTCAGCTCGTCCTTGAGGTCCTCCGTGAGGTCGGCCGCCGAGTCGGGGATGATGGGCGAGCCGGCGAAGAACCACAGGGACGCGCTGTTCAGCGACTCGACGAAGACGACGAGCAGCGAGGCGTTGTCCCTGCGGGCCAGCCCGGCCGCGTACGCGAGCGCGTTGCGACTCGGCCCGGACCCGTCGAACCCCACCACCAGCAGGCCGGCGCCGTCCTTGCCGATCTCGAACGCCCCGTCGGGGAGCCGGCCTGCCAGCGGCTCCCAGCGGGGGTCGACGTCACCGCCGGACACGGCGCTCTCGCGTCAGCTCTCGGCGTGCTTGCCGCGGCGCGCGAGCTCGCGCAGGGCGTCGGCGGCGTAGACGACGAGGGCGACGAACGCGATCCCGATGAGGCCGCCGCCGACCCAGAGGTCGTTGACGGTCGCGTCGGCGTACTCGGCGCCCCTCGGCTGGTAGCCGACCGCGAACGGGGCCGCGACCAGCCACAGGCCGCCCAGGAACAGCACGACCAGGGCGCCTACGCCCAGCTTCGCCTTCATCGGTTCTCCTCCGTTCCGACCAGGGTGGTCCTGCCGTTCTGCCGGTGCTCGCCGCCGGCGCGGTCGGTCCGGTTCAGGTCCTCGCGAAGGGCCTCGACGAGCGGGGCGAGCAGGGTCGCCAGCTCGGCCGAGGACGCCTGCGGCGGCGCGGCCGGCACGATCTCGGGCTCGGGCTCGACCCGGCGCGGCTTCACGACGACGGCGCCGCGGACGACCAGGTCCTCGTAGATGGCGAGGGCGAAGCTGATCGCGCCGGCGAGCCCCACGACGGCCACGCCGAGACCGGTCCAGAACTCGGAGGTGGTGATGTCGGTCCAGTCACGGTTCTCCGGCTGACTGCCGAGGGCCCAGGGGGCGATCATCAGCCACAGCCCGGCCAGCACGGCCAGGGTGGAGGCGACGGCGCCCACGAACTTGCGAATCATTGGGGGATTCCTCCTGTGACGAGGTCTTTCTGTGCCGGCGTGGCCTGCGCGAGCAGGGCGCGCGAGGTCGGGCGCAGCACCGTCTGCGCCACCGATCTGGCGCGCTCGCGCTCGGACCTGGCGTCCTCGGGCGCCATCCTGGCGACCGCGGTGAGCAGCGCGGACGGCTCGCCGTTGGCCCGCTCGACCCGCTGGGCCACGAGCTCCAGCAGCAGCCCGGCGAGGACGAGGTCGTCCTTGCTGAGCGGTTGCGGCTCGGCGGGCGGCGTGGTGGAGCCGCGCAGCGGCAGCTCCTTGAGGAAGAGCGTGGCGATGAAGCCGAGCAGCGCGATGGGCACGCCCACGATGAACACGGTCTCCAGGCCGCGGGTGAACGCCTCCAGCACGATGTTCTTGAGCGGCCCGGGCAGCGCCTGGATGGCGTCCGGGCTGCCGAGCTTGACGTCCCCGCCGCCGCGTACCTTGATGCCGGCCTCCGCGATCAGCGTGGCCATCTCGTCCTTGAGCCGGCCTGTCAGGATGGCGCCGAACGCGGCCACGCCGACGGCGCCGCCCAGCGAGCGGAAGAACGACACGCCGGACGTGGTCGAGGCCATGTCCCGCAGCTCGGAGCCGTTCTGCGCGGCGAGGATGAGCATCTGCATGGAAAGGCCCAGTCCGACGCCGAGCACGGCCACGTCGAAGCCGATGAGCCATTCGCTGGAGTCGACGTGCAGCCGCGACAGCATGAACAGCCCGATGGCCACGATGAGCAGGCCGGCGACGGGGAAGATCTTCCACTTGCCGGTGTTGGTGACGATCTTGCCGGAGATGACGCCGGACAGGAACAGCGCCACGACCATGGGCAGCGTCATCAGACCGGAGTTCGTCGGGCTCATGCCCTTGACGATCTGCAGGTACTGCGGCAGGTAGATCATCGCGCCGAACATCGCCATGCCGACGAAGAGCGAGGCGAGGCTGGTCAGCACGAACGTCGGGTTACGGAACAGCCGAGGCGGCAGGATCGGGTTCTTGGCCGTGCGCTCGGACAGCACCGACAGCGCCAGCATGAGCAGGGCCGTCGCGGCCAGGAAGTACGTCCAGAACGAGTTCCACTTGAACTCGTTGCCGCCGAGCGTGAGCAGCAGCATGAGCGCGCTCGCGCTGGCCGTGATGGTGGTCGCGCCCCAGATGTCGATGGAGGTGTTGCGCTTGACCGGCGGCAGCCGCAGCACCTTCTGGATGACGATGAACGCCACCGCCGCGAACGGCACCACGACGTAGAAGCACCAGCGCCAGCCGAGCCAGTCGGCGTCCACGATGAACCCGCCGAGCAGCGGTCCGGCGACCGTCGAGATGCCGAAGACCGCTCCCATGTAGCCGGAGTACCGGCCACGCTCGCGGGGCGAGACGATGTCCCCGAGGATCACCTGGGAGAGCGCCGACAGACCACCCACGCCCAGGCCCTGCACGGCACGGGCCGCGATGAGCTGTCCCATGTCCTGCGAGAGGCCCGCCACCAAGGACGCCGACACGAACAGTCCCAGCGCCGTCTGGAAGAGCAGCTTGCGCCCGAACAGGTCGGACAGCTTGCCCCACAGCGGCGTGGAGACCGTCATCGTCAGCATGGTGGCGCTGGCCACCCATGAGTACTGGTCCTGACCGCCGAGCTCCCCCACGATCGTCGGCAGAGCCGTGCCCACCACCGAGGTCGAGATCATCGACGTGAGCATCGCGAGCATCAGCCCGGACATGACCTCGAGGATCTCGCGGTGGGTGTAGGTCCGCTTCACGGGGGGAGCTGCGGCGTGCGCTTGGGCTACCAAGACACCACATCCCCTTCATACCGTTTTTACCCGACGCGAGTATACGCATGTTTACTAGCCGCGCGGCAAGCGGGGGTCAGCACACCCTCACGTGAGTAGAGTGCGGAACATGGAGGCCCAGGTGACCGAGAGCCAGGCGACCGAGAGCAGGCCGCGCGGGCGCGAGGCCACGCGCGAGCGCATCCTGCAGGCGGCGCGCACGCTGTTCGGCGAGCAGGGATACGAGCAGGTCACCGTCCGTATGATCGCCGCCGCGGCCGACGCGAACATCGCGCTGGTCGGCCGCTACTTCGGCTCCAAGGCCGGGCTGTTCGCCGCGGTCCTGGAGGGCGAGCCCACCATCGACTGGCTGCTCGAAGGCGGGCGCGCGGAGCTGCCGCGCCGGCTGGCCGAGTACGCCGCCGAGCGCATGCGCCGCCCCCCGGACAGCCCGATCCTGCGCGCGCTCGAACGCTCGGCCCGCCATCCCGAGATCGTGGACGTGGGCCGCGAACGCCTGATCACCGCCGTGCTCCAGCCGCTGCAGGCCCGGCTCGGCGGCGGCCCCGACGCGCTGGCGCGGGCCCGCATGGCCACCGCCGTCGTCCTCGGCGTCGGCGCCACGCGCCGCCGCCTCGGCCCCGCGGTCCCCACAGATCGCGACGTGGACCGGCTCACCGAGGTCTTCCGCGCCTGCCTGGAGGAGTGAAAGTTTCACCTCTCGCGCCCGCTCTGGCCTGCGGCGACGTGCCCGCGAGCGGTCGGAGGTCTTTGAAGCGGCGTGAACGGCTACCTACCATCCGTGGTGCCGGTGGGAGCGCTCCCACACAACCAACGGAGTGATTGCATGTCTCGCAGAAGGCCCGTGCTGGCGGCGTTCCTCACGGCGGCCGCCATGGCCGCGGCCGGGGCGGTCGTCATGTCCTCGTCCACCGCCCAGGCCGCCGACTCCGCTTTCTACGTCGACCCCCAGACCAACGCCGCCAAATGGGTGGCCGCCAACCCGGGCGACAGCCGCACCCCCGTCATCAGGGACCGCATCGCCGCCGTGCCGCAGGGCCGCTGGTTCGCCAGCTACAACCCGTCCACCGTGCGCTCCCAGGTCGACGCCTACGTCGGCGCCGCCGCCTCGGCCGGCAAGGTCCCCATCATGGTCGTGTACGCCATGCCCAACCGCGACTGCGGTGGCGCGAGCGCCGGCGGCGCCCCCGACCACTCCTCCTACCGGGCCTGGATCGACCAGATCGCGCTCGGCCTGGCCGGCCGCCCGGCCACCGTCATCCTGGAGCCCGACGCCCTGGCCATCATGACCAACTGCATGAACGCCTCCGAGCAGGCCCAGGTCAAGGCGTCCATGGCGTACGCGGGCAAGAAGCTGCGCGGCCAGGCCAAGGTCTACTTCGACATCGGCCACGACGCCTGGCTGTCGGCCTCCGAGGCCGCCTCGCGGCTCAACGGGGCCGACGTGGCCAACAGCGCCGACGGCATCGCCGTCAACACCTCCAACTACCGCTCCTCGCCCGGCCTGGTGTCGTACGCGAAGAACGTGATCTCCGCGACCGGCGTCTCCCGGCTCAAGGCCGTCATCGACACCAGCCGCAACGGCAACGGACCGTCCGGCAGCGAGTGGTGCGACCCGGGCGGCCGCGCCACCGGCACCTGGAGCACCACGAACACCGGCGACTCCGCGATCGACGCCTTCCTCTGGGTCAAGCCGCCCGGCGAGGCGGACGGGTGCATCGCGGCGGCCGGGCAGTTCGTGCCGCAGCGGGCGTACGACCTGGCCATCGCGGCCCCGCCGCCCACGGACGGGCCGACCCCGACCGTCACCCCCACGGTGACTCCCACCGTCACCCCGACCGTCACCCCCACCAGCGGCCCCTCCGGCTGCACGGCCACGTACCGGATCGCCAGCCAGTGGCAGGGCGGCTACCAGGGCGAGGTCGCCGTCAAGAACACCGGCTCGTCGCCGATCTCCGGCTGGCGGGTGGGCTTCACGCTGCCGAGCGGCCAGACCATCACCCAGCTCTGGAACGGCAACCTCTCCGGCTCCAGCGCCGTCACCGTCACCAACCTGTCCTGGAACGGCAACCTGTCCGCCGGCGCCGGGACCACGTTCGGCTTCCTGGTCAACTCCAGCGGCCAGAACACCACCCCGTCGCAGGTGACCTGCACCGCGTCCTGACCGTCGGCCCGCCGGGCCCCGCGCTCCGGGGTCCGGCGGGCGGCTGAAATATCCGCGCCCTCGTCGCTGTTGCAAAAAGCCAGATCATCGACGAAAGGCGCGTACTCATGGCTTTGCCGCTGTCCATCCTTGATCTGGCGCACATCGGCGACGGCGAGACGGCCGCGGACAGCTTCGCCGCCAGCGTCGCCCTGGCGCAGCGCGCGGAGGAGCTGGGCTACCGCCGCGTCTGGTACGCCGAGCACCACAACATGGACAGCATCGCCTCCTCGGCGACCAGCGTGCTCATCGCTCACATCGCCGCCCACACCCGGACGATCCGGCTCGGAGCGGGCGGCGTCATGCTCCCGAACCACTCGCCGCTGACGATCGCCGAGCAGTTCGGCACCCTGGAGACCCTGCACCCGGGCCGCATCGACCTCGGCCTCGGCCGCGCCCCCGGCAGCGACCAGAACACCATGCGGGCCCTGCGCCGCACCCCGTCGGCCGCCGACACGTTCCCGCAGGACGTGCTGGAGCTCCAGGGCTACCTGACCGGCGAGACCCGCATCCCCGGCGTCCACGCCACCCCGGGCAAGGGCACGAACGTGCCGCTGTACATCCTCGGCTCCTCCCTGTTCGGCGCGCAGCTCGCCGCCATGCTCGGGCTGCCGTACGCCTTCGCCTCACACTTCGCCCCTGCGGCGCTGGAGGAGGCGGTCACCGTCTACCGCACCGAGTTCAAGCCGTCCGCGCAGCTCGACCGGCCGTACGTGATCGCCGCGCTCAACGTCATCGCCGCCGACACCGGCGAGGAGGCGCGCGAGCAGTTCCTGGAGGCCAAGCGGCTGCGGGTGAGCAGGTTCCTCGGGCGGGGCCGTACGTTCACCCCGGAGGAGGCGGACATGATCCTCGAATCGCCCGCCGGGCAGCAGCTCCTGCAGATGATGAAGTACTCGGCGGTCGGCGACCAGGCCGAGGTCAAGGAGTATGTGGACCGCTTCGCCGAACACGCGCGCGCCGACGAGCTGATCGTCGCCTTCTCCGCCCCCGACCGGAAGCTGTGGCTGCGTTCGGCCGAGCTGCTGGCGCAGGCGTACGACCTCTGACGCCCTTGCTCAGTCCTCCGGGCGCGGTCGCTGGAGGTTGACCGCGTAAGGGCCGGTGGCCTCCGAGACCGGCGCGGGCGTCAGCCCGGCCGTGACGAGCTGCGTGCGCAGCGCGACCACCGTGCGCTCCAGGGCGCGGATCTGCGCCTGGAGGCGGCGGATGTGGTTGCGCATCGCGGTGGAGCTGCTCTGCTCGGCGAGCAGGTCGGTGCCGAGCTGCGTCGCCTGGCTCTGCACGCGCTCCATCTGCCGCTCCATCTGGCTCAGCGCGTCCTCGTAGATGATCTTCGCGCGGGTGAACGCCTCCGCGTCCACCTTGGAACGCTCCAGCTCCGCCTGCCGTTCGGCCTGCATCAGCGCGGTCTGCTGGGTCTTCCTGTTGGCGTCCGTCGCCGACTTGAACGCGAGGTAGGCCACCCCGAGGGGGACCACCGCGATGGCGATCTGGATGAGCAGGTCAGCGATCCCGGACACTACGGCCTCCTCCCCAAGGCCCGAATCACGCCGGTGTAGGTGATGCCGTCGTCGGTGTGCCAGGCGTTGACCGTCAGCGAGATCGGGAACTCGGTGCCGTCGCGGCGCAGCCCCATCAGCGGGATGACCTCGCCGGAAAGGTCGGACCTGCCCTTGGCGCGGACCCGGGCCAGCCCTTCGTCGTGCCGCACGCGGTAGCGGTCGGGCATGAGCGCCGTCAGCGGGCGGCCGACGGCCTCGTCCGTGCTCCAGCCGAACATCCTCTTGGCCTGCGGGTTCCACGACAGGATCGTGCCGGCGGAGTCGGCGACGACGACGGCGGCCCCGCCGGACACCGGCACCCGGGGCAGGTGCGCCGCCTCCGGCCAGGTGGCGATCAGCGCGATCCAGCCGCCGAACGCCAGCCAGACCGCCCCCGTCGCCCAGCCGCGCGGGTTCTGCCCGGTGAAGGTCGAGGACAGGAAGATCAGGCCGTACATCAGGAGCAGGGCGGTGGCCGCGGCGAAGGCGACCCTGTCGGACCGCATGAACGTCTGCACCAGGCACAACACGCCGACCGCGAACCAGGCGGCGGCCCAGACGGACAGCGGGGCGAGCCCGGCCAGGATCGTGAAGGCGGGCAAGGTGCGCTGCTCGGGCTCGGCGAACACCAGCGAGGCGCCGATCACCAGGCTGAGCAGCCCGACGAAGACCAGCGACGCCCCGCGCCGCCCGATTCTGCGCACCAGTCGCGCCGCCAGGTCGTCACGCACAGTGGTGATACTAATCCAGATAGTTAGCAATGGGATGGCATGATTTACCTTTCGGCTATCCAATTTCCTTCTAGGTTGTCCTTAACTCGCGAGCCTCCCAGCCGGCCCTCCGGACTATCGGCACATAACCGCCCCTGGCCCGGCCGCCCGCCGCGAGCCCCGCCCAGTCGTACGCGGCGTCCCAGGAGCCCACCACCGCGATCACCGCCCCGCCGGCCCGCTCCACGTGGCCGAGCCAGGCGAAGCGCCCGTCGGCCTCGTCGTGGTGCGTGATCCCCTCCACCATGAGCCGGAACCTCCCCGGCCCCTCGACCAGGGAGAAGGTCACGCCGGGCGTGAGCACACAGCCGGAACACGTCGCGGGCCTGCCGTTGCCGGCCAGCCGGAACCGGGGAAGCTGGACGACGGGCTCGGCCGACCTGAGCACCATCGTGGGCAAGGCGCCGCCGAGACAACGGGCATCCTCGCGAGGGATACAGGCGGGCACGTCCCGAGTATGTCACCTGCGTGACCATCAACTCACGCTGTGTCGATCTCCACCACGCGCGCCCAGGCGGGCGGCCGGTCCGGCACGTAGCCGGGGTCGTCCTCGCGCCACGACGCCCGCCGCTCCCGGGGGAACAGCCCCACCACCGTCCGGCACATCGGCCGCGCCTCCGGCCACGGGGTCTGCCCGTCGGTGAGGACCACCACGACGTCCGGCCGCGGCTCCGTCCTGAGCGCCCGCGCGAACCCCCGGCGCAGATCCGTCCCGCCGCCGCCCACCAGCGCGATCCCCTCGGCCCGGCACAGCGGCTGCACCACCCCGGCCGCCGCGTCGCACGACACCACGCTGACCAGGTCGCGCCGCCCGCCCACCGCGCGGACGATCGCCGCGACCTCCAGCAGCGCGCTGCCCAGCTCGGCGTCACTGACCGACCCCGACGTGTCCACGACCACGGCGACCCGCGGCGGCCGGCGCCGCAGACTCGGCAGGACGACGCCGGGCAGCGCGGCCGAGCGCCGCGCCGGCCGGCCGTAGGTGTAGTCCTCGCCCGCCCCCGGGCCGGAGGCGGCCGCGCGGATCGCCGCCCCGAGCAGCTCCCGCCACGGCTGGGGCGGATGGAACGCCTCTTCGGCCCACCGCCGCCACCCCTTCGGCACGCTCCCCGGGCGGCCGGCGATGCCCTGGGCCACCCGGAAGCGCACGGCGTCCCGTTCCTGCTCGCTGAGCCCGTCCGCGCCGTCCGGCCCGAGGTCCCAGACCCGGTCCAGCCCGTCGGCACCGCTGCCGCAGTCCAGCCAGGCCAGATCCTGCGTGTACGGCCCCAGCCGGAACATGCGCAGGTAGTCCTCCATGAGCTCGCCCTCGGGAAGCCCCAGGTCAGCAGGCTTGGCGGCGCCGTCCGGGCAGGCCAGCCCGTCGCCGTACACGTCGTCGTTGATCTCCAGGTCGGCGGCGATGTTCATGCGCAGCCGCTCGCCCGGCCCGGTGAGCCCCCGCTCGGCCGCGACCCGGTCGCCGCGCCCGTGGTGGTCGCGCAGCAGGTGGGAGACCTCGTGGACCCAGACCCCCGCCAGTTCCTCGACCGGGGTCGCGGCGACGAACGCCGGCGAGACGTAGCAGCGCCAGTGCCGGTCCACGGCCATCGTCGGCACCCGCCGCGACTCGACCACGTGCAGCGCGTACAGCGCCGTCGCCAGATAGGGGCGGGCGCGGGCGGCGTACAGCCGGGCGGCGAACACCTTCTCCGGCACCTTCTCCGACGTGTCCGTCATCCGCCCTGCCTCGCCGCCACCCTGGCCGCGGCCAGATCGGCCTGCCTGCCCAGGGACACCACGCCGGCGAGCCTGTCGATCGACGCGGGGACGTCCCAGTCCGCCCGCCGCAACGCGGCGAGCGTGGACGCCGGAACCACCACCAGGTCCGGCGGCCCGCTCTCCAGCGCCCGGCCCAGAACCGCCCACGCCGCGTCCCACCGCGGCTTGTCCGGACGTCTCCGCACCGCCTCCACCACGCCGTCGAGCACGGCCTGCCGCAGGTCACCGCGCTCCGGCAGCTCCGCCCCCGCGGGGTCCGCCAGCAGCGTCTCGGGATCCGGCAGGTCCATCCGGTCCATCGAGGCCAGCAGCTCCAGCCCAGGGCCGTCCCCGACAGTGCCCCTGACCAGCATGGACAGCACCTCGCGCGACGTGCCCGCCGCCGTGGCGAAGGCGACCAGGCGCAGCGCCATGTCCCAGCTCCTGGGCGAGGGCCAGGGGCCGCCGCGGCGGGCCTCGTTCTGCGGGAGCTGGTGCACGAGGGCGGGACGGGCGGCCAGCAGCCCGCACACCGCCCGCCTGGCGAACGCCACCGCCTCCTGCTTCCGCGCCGGGTCGAGCCGCGGCAGCGACGCCCGCGGCCAGGTGCCGCCGAGGCCGCGTACCACGACGTCGTGATCGTGGGCCCACTGCAGGTGCACGAACCGGTTGGCGAGCGGCGGGCTGAGCTCCCAGCCGTCGGCGGCCGACGAGCGCGGGTTGGCCGCCGCCACGATCCGTACGCCGGGGGGCAGCCGCAGGGCGCCGACCCGCCGTTCCAGCACGAGCCGCAGCAGCGCGGCCTGCACCGCCGGCGGCGCGGTGGACAACTCGTCCAGGAAGAGTAGCCCCCGCCCCTCCCGCGCGAGGTGGACCGCCCAGTCCGGCGGGGCCATCGGGACGCCCTGCGTGGCGGGATCGTCCCCCACCACCGGCAGGCCGGAGAAGTCGGACGGCTCGTGCACGCTGGCGATCACCGTCGTCAGCGGCAGGTCGAGGGACTCGGCGAGCTGCGTCAGGGCGGCGGTCTTGCCGATGCCCGGCTCTCCCCAGAGCAGGACTGGCAGGTCGGCCGCGACGGTCAGGGCCAGCGCCTCCAGCTGCGGGTCGGCGCGGGGTTCCGTGGCGGTGTCGTGGAGGAGGGCGAGCAGGTCGGCAGCGACGTCCATGGACAAGGGGATCACCTTCGAAAGTCTCGTTGTGCGGGCCGCGGCGGCCCAGGAATCAGCGCGTACGCCGGGGGGAACGGGCGGGCCTCGCAGGGGCGGGCCCGAGCTCGTCCAGCTCCGCCCGGAACAGCCCACGAGTCACCCGTCGCCGGGCCGCCCGCTCCAGCTCGTCCCGCAGTGGGCCGTCGGGCAGCGACGCACCCGGCCCGAGCAGCCGCTCGACGACGGCCAGCGCCCCGGCGACGTCCCCGTGGTCCAGCCGTCCCCGTACGTCGTCGAGCGAGCTCGGATCGCGGTGCGCCAGCTCGATCGCCGCCAGGCAGGGCAGCGGGGGGCCGCCCAGCGCCGCCAGCAGCTCCTCGCGGCGTACCTCGTCGGCCGAGTGATCCAGCGGAACGAGCACGCCGTCCACGAGCCCGACCCGGTGCAGGGCGTCACGGCACTGGACCAGCTGCATGCCGCCTTCTGCGGCACCGCTCCGCTTCGCACCCGCGTGTCCGGGTACGAGTGCTTTTGCGACGAGCGGATGCAGCCGATCGGCCTCGATCAGCCCCGCCCGCAGCAGCGCCAGGTCAGGCAGCACCCACGTCGCCGCGTCCGGCAACATCGGCAGCCCGGCACCGCCGCCTGTCGTGATTCGGGGCTCCGGCGCCGAGACATCCAGCAACAGCCGCCGCCGCCCGCCGAGCCGTACGACGACCGCGTCACCGCCCTGCCTGTCCTGCTCGCCCTGTTCGCCCTGCCCGTCCTGTCCGTCCGCCCGCAGCAGCAGCCGCGCCTCGTCCGGCCACCGATCCGCGGCGCACCCGCTCGGCAGCCCAGGGACGGGTCGCCCGCCGCCCGACCGTGTCCGCAGCTCATCCACCCTGCGTACGTCCCACAGGTGACGATGCAGGTCGAGCCGGAAACACCGATGGGGCCGCGGATGCGGATGCCCGCGCGCCACGGGCCGGTCCGCGTCCCACAGCTCCAGGCCGAACCGCTGCCCCGCCGCCGCCCGGACCGGCGGCGTACGCGCCACGAGCCGCAACCCGGGCGCGTACCTCGCGAGCGGGACGGTCAGCCCCGGCCGCAGCAGACCGTCGGGCGCGACCCGCGGCAGGTGCCAGCGCAGCAGCTCAGGAGCCAGCTGCCGGAGATCATCCCGTACGCGTGCCGCGACCTCATGCCCATGGGCGCGGGCCACGGAACGCAGGTCGAGATCGACGTCCACGCGCGCCGCGGCGCACGCCCCCGCCCAGTCGCCGACGGCACGGCGGGCGGTCGCACGTTCGATCATGGTGGGCGGCACGGCGAACTCGCGCACGCGCAGCCAGAGAAGAAGGCGAGACTCCTCGTCCGCGATCATGGAGCGCATCAGCACTCACCTTGCGCGAACGGGACCCCCAATCTGCTGAAAGAGAGGTTCATCCCGATCAGGATATAGCCACGACCCCCGTCCCGATCAAGCCAGAATCCGTCCACAATCCCAGAGCGACCTCGACGTGCCGGACGACCGGCAACAGCTCCCACGACTGGAGCCGCGACTCGACCTCCCTGACCCGGACGACGAGAGAATCACGTTGCCCGGCCGTCGTCCGAAGGCATTCCTCAACGCATTCAACGAGCTCCGCCGACGTCAACTCAGGTGAACGACGCTCCCGCCAGAACCACAACGCGAAAAGAGCGGCTTCCCGCGGAGCTCCGTACCAGTAGAAATGCGCCTGAACATTCGGATCAATTTCCCCTGCCCCCGGCACCCGCCGACCACGCTTCTTGGCCTCCCGCCGCCTCGCCGCATAAGCCCGCACCGCGACCTGCCGAGCCGCCCGACTGGCCTCGACCAGCGCCAACGCCCGCAACAGCGCTGGCTCCTCCCGCTGGAACCGGCCCGCCTTGGCCTCCAAATAGCTCAGGGTCGCCTGAAATCCGAGCGGCCTGTACAACTGCACGCAGGAGCGCAAAGCCGACACCCGCCACCGAAAAGGCAGAGCAGGATCACGCACCCTACGGGCGTAATTACCGAAGCTCACGGGGCTTATCGAACCACCGCCCGGCCGAGGGCAACAAGAGCAGAACGACCACCGCCCAGCCGAGACTGTTTCCGACGACCACCGACCGCCAGTCGACGGTGGAATAGAGAATCATGTCCACGACATCGGCGCCGACCGGCACCACCTGCATGGCGACGAACGACCAGCGCAGGTAGACCCGCCGACTGTTCCACCGGCTGAGCAGCCATCCGAGAAGGGCCGTGCTTCCCGCGACATAGGCGAGTCCGGGCAGGTACTGCCAGAGGAAGCTGGAGAAGAAAAGAGCCAGGAAGAGCCCGGCGCCCACCAGGCCGAATGCCACCTGGATCGTGATGAGGATGCGAGCCGCCTTGAGAGTGACCGACATCGGGGGTGCCTCGACGGAATTCGCCACAGCGCCATTCTGCTGGACAGGGCAACCTTCTGGCGATGCCCGTCAATGCAGCGGAACGTACGGTTCCCAAGTCACAGCGAGCACCGCCACAACCGCGAGCGCCACGGCCTGCAACGGTGGCGTACCCAGAGGACGGCGGCCCTCGACGCCGGCAGCAGGCCGACGTTCACGACCAGGGCACCGCCGGCGCTGAAAAGGCGTCCAAGTAAGCCGTCATTGTTCACACGGAAAGCCTGCCGGCCGATCGGCAAAGCCCGCCACTCGACCATTCTTCCGCCGACGCGAGGCCCGCTCCAAGGACCTCTGGGAGCGGGCCTCGCTCATCGGCGTCGGCGCCTCTCCTCAGGGAATGTAAACCTCGTAGTAGTAACCCGCCCGCCAAACGCCACCTCCGCGGAACCAGTGACAGCCGACGAGCGCGGTGTATTGACCGTTCTGCGCGGCGTCCTCAAAGGCGACGTCGCAGTCGGCCAGGGTCGGGTAGGGGCCTTGCAGGTACCAGTCCGGCGTCGGCCAGCCCGCGGTGGCCACGGCCGTGCTGGTCTGGGTGCCTGCGAAGGCGGGCGCGGCACCGATCAGGACACTGGCGCCCAGCGCCACGGCGAGCACAGCGGAACGTAATCGGCGGATCTGCATGGTGGGTGACTCCTCACATTCGGGAAGGAGAACACCTTCAAGTGATCACCGGCCACGAACAATCGTCAAGACCTTAGTCAAGGCAGCATTTTCCGCCACTGGTCAGAGCGAGCAATCGTCAAAAGCCGTGACCAAATCTGCCTTTTGCGAACTCCGAATCCGATCGTCGCACCCAACGATGATCAAGGTGATGCGGCTGCGCGGCCAGGGGACGCTTCCTCCCGATAGGCGGCGACCGCGAGCCGGACGAACGAGCGGATCAGCGGATTCGTGTCGCCCTCGTTCCACGCCACCACCGCCCGGCTCGGCGGCATGTCGATCAGCGGCACCACGGCGAGGCCGTCCGCCTGCGGGTGGTTCAGGAGAGTCATGCCGACCGTGCCGTTCCAGAGAACGGCTTGCCTGCACTCCTGGACGGCACGCACCACCGGGCCCTCCCGAGGTGCCCCTCCGTTCCAGTACGACTGCCAGACGGGGTCCGTACCCTCCGGGAACAGGAACCAGCGGCGGTCGGCCAGCTCGGCCAGCTGCACGCTGTCCCGCCCGGCCAGTGGATCGTCCGCGCGCACCAGCGCGCCCACCGGATCGGCGCGCAACTCCCGTACGGTCAGACCGGTCTCGTCGAACGGCCCGCGCGTCAGGGCCACGTCGACCAGCCCAGCGTGCAGGCCGCAGGTGGGATCGGTCAGGTCGGTCTCGCGGATGCGGACCTCGACCTGCGGGTGCTTGCGACGGTAGGCGTCGGCCAGCCGGGCCGCACTCGGGTCGGCGGTGTCCCCTAGGAAGCCCACTGTGATGACCGCGGTGCCGGCCGCCGAGGCCACGCGTACGCGCAACCGGTCGGCCTGGTCGAGCAGGGCCCGCGCCTCGTCCAGCAGCACGGCCCCGACCGGGGTGAGCGAGACGCCGGAGGGCGAGCGGTCGAACAGCGCGGCGCCGACCTCGTTCTCCAACTGCTTGATCGCCCGGCTGAGCGGCGGTTGACTCATGTGCAGCCGGGCGGCGGCCCGGCCGAAGTGGAGTTCGTCGGCGACCGCCACGAAATAGCGCAGCGTGCGTAGCTCCATGGTGCGACGATACCCGTACGGTATCGGCGGCACAGAACAGATCTTGGACAGTCGCAGTGCGCCGGCGGTGGGATCGAGACATGACCGATCAGCCAACGACCGTATCGGTGGTCGGCCCGGGCGACGGCGAGACGATCGTCCTGGGCACCACGCGACTGCGCGTCCTCGAAGACGGCAGCAACACCGGGCACCGCCTCGGAATCGCCGAATCCGTCCTCGCGCCGCACACGCCCGGACCGCCGCAGCACCGGCACGCCCAGCACGACGAGGGCTTCTACATCATCTCCGGCGCGGTGCGGTTCACGGTCGGCGACCAGGACTACGACGCGACGGCGGGAACGCTCGTGATGGTCCCGCCTGGAGCCCCGCACACCTTCGCCAACGTGACCGACGAACCGGCCGTCATGCTCAGCACGTTCACGCCCGATCTCTACGTGCAGTACTTCCGCGACCTGGAGAACATGATCGCCGGTGGCCAGACGCTAACTCCGCAGGCCAACATCGAGGCGATGCGCCGCTACGCCACCGAGCCTGCCACTCCTGGACGGACGCCGTGAACGTCGCGTACTGGATCGTCGCCGGCCTGCTCGCCCTCTTCTACCTCTACGCGGGCGGGGTGAAGGTGGTCCGGAGCCGCGAACGGCTCCGCCCGATGATGGCCTGGGTGGACGACACGCCGATGCCGGCCGTCAGGGCCATCGGCGTGATCGAGGTACTCGGCGCGCTCGGGCTGATCCTCCCGCCGCTGACCCGTATCGCCTCCTGGCTGGCCCTGGCCGCGGCCATCGGCTTCGTGATCCTCCAGATCGGCGCGACCGCCCTGCACCTGCGCCGCGGCGACCGCCAGATCGCCCTCAACATCACCCTTCTCCTCGCCGCGGCCCTCACTGTCTGGCTGGCGACGACATGGCTGTGAACAGGTGGAGGACGACGACAAGAGCTGACGAGCTGATCGCTGCCCAGCGCGCCTCCTGATCAGGGGATGTACACCTCGTAGTAGAAGCCCGGCAGATAAGGGCCACCACCGCGGAACCAGTGACAGTAGAGGACCGCCGTGTATTGACCGTTCTGCGCAGCGTCCTGGAAGGCGACGTCGCAGTCGGCCAGGGTCGGGTAGGGGCCCTGCAGGTACCAGTCCCGGGTCGGCCAGCCCCCGGCCGACCCGACCGTGGCCGTGCCGCTCTGGGCGGCGGCCAAGGCGGGTGCGGCACCGGCCAGGACACCGGCGCCCAGCGCCACGGTGAGCACAGCGGAATGTAATCGGCGGACCTTTATCGTGGGTGACTCCTCACATCCGGGAAGGAGAACACCTTCAAGTGATCACCGGCCACGAGCAATCGTCAAGACCAGTGATATGAAGGGCTGCCATACCGCGAGGGTGCTGCGAAAACCGGAGATCATTGTGTCGCGATTAGCCCGCCTGGCTTGGGCGTCCGCCCTGGCCCCTGCCGCGTACTCGACCTGGAGCGCCTGGCAGGTCGAGTACGGGTCCTCCTATGCCGCCCTCGACTGCGGAAGGTGGTTCGAGGGCGGTTTCGACTCCACTCGACTGGCGTCAGCGCTCCTGGGAGACGCCTACGGGATCGCGGACCTGGCCGTCGTATGGGGTGTGCCCTCGCTCCTCGTCCTCACGGGGTTCCTGATGTCGGCCGTCACCGGGAACGAGGCTGTCGCCGGCCGGCGGGTAGCCGGCCTGCTCGTCCTTCTCGCGATGGTCAGACCGGCCGCCCCCTCGTACGTGGCCGAGGACGGCTGCTCGATGATCCCCGTGCTGAGCGGCGAATGGTTCGCGACCGTGGCGCGCGCCTACGGGCCTGCGGAGTCGGCCCTCCTGCTCTCGGCGTTGCTGGCGCTGCTGGCCACCCGGACCGCGAGGGACACCTGGCCGAGCGGGCCGACCGGACGCCGGGCGGTGGCGTTCATCTTCGATTACTGGGTCTTCGTCGCTTTCCTGAGCCTCTTCGAGGGCGGGCTTAGCAGCCTGGATTACGGCCTCCTGAACTGGCTCGGAGTCAACGCGCCGGCATCGCTGTTCGTCGCCGTGCCCGCGTTCTTCTACGCGTTGACAGGACGGACATTCGGCAAGCGGCTCATGCGCATCCGCGTCGTCTCCGCCGACACCGGCCACTGGCCGGGCTGGCGCAGGGCCGCGATCCGCGCGCTCGGCTTCCCCGTCCTCGTCTGCGTGCCACAGTACGGGCTGGTCCTGCTCCTGGTGGACGTTCTGTGGTCGGTGGTCGACCCGGCCGCTCGCACCCTGCACGACCGCCTCGCCGGCACCCGGGTCGTACGCGACCTGCTGTAGCTGCCGCCAGACGAACCCGCGCACGCCGCTACCGCACGCTCGCCTGCCCGGACAAACACGAAGGCCCGCTCCCAGGAACCCTGGTAGCGGGCCTTGCTGCTGTGCGCGGCCGAGAGGACTCGAACCCCTAACCTTCTGATCCGTAGTCAGATGCTCTATCCATTGAGCTACGGCCGCTCGCTGCGTAAGCAAGCATAGCGGGTTTCGGAGAGTGCCTCGAACCATAAAACGCGATCTCGTGTTGGCCGTCCAGGTTCACGCAGGTCACGGCCGCACGAGGGGGGATGATCTCGGGATGACGGTGGGGTGGTGGGATGGAGGGGTGAGGCGGACGGTTTGGGGGGCCGGGCTGGCGTTCGGGGTGGGGGTGTTGCTCATCGCGGGCGGGGCGCGGCTGGAGCGCGGGGTGCCCGAGTGGGTGCTGGTGGTGCCGTTGGCCATCGCGTGTGCGGGGGTGCTGGTACGGCGGCGGGCCCCGGTCGTCTCCCTGGGGCTCGGGGTGGTGGCGGTCGGGCTGGACGCGGTGGTGGGGCCGTCGCTGGGGACGGTGCTGGTGTTCACCGACAACCTGTACGCGGCCGCGCTGTACGGGTCGGCCCGGCTGGCGCGCGGGCTGCTGATGGTGACGGCGGTGCTGGCGATCGGGGCCGGGGCCGGGGCGGGGTTCTGGGCGGCGGATTGGCGGCTGCCGGCGGTCATCGGGGTGCAGGCGGCGCTGGTGCTGGTGACGCCCGTGCTGAGCGCCCTCCTGATCCGCGAGCAGCGGGATAGGGCGGCGGTCGAGCGCGTACGGGCCGAGCAGGTGGCGCGGCTGGCGGAGCTCGACCGGCGGGCGGCCATCGCCGCGGAGCGGACGCGGATGGCGCGCGAGCTGCACGACCTGATCGCCAACCATTTCAGCGCCATCGCCATTCAGTCCACGGCCGCGCTGTCGCGGACGGATCTCGATGCGGGGACGGTACGGAAGATCATGGAGTCCGTACGGGAGAACAGCGTGGAAGGGCTGGCGGAGATGCGGAGCATCATCGGGCTGCTCAGGGAGGAGGACGCCCTCCCTGAGGAAGGGGAGCGGCCGGGGAGCGAGGCTGTGCGGCTGCGGCTGGCCGAGGTGGAGGTGCTGGTGGAGCGGGTTGTGGCGGCGGGCATGACGGGCTCGTGGCGGGTCGAGGGGACGGTACGGGAACTGCCCGCGGCCGTCGACCTCGCGGGCTACCGGATCGTGCAGGAGGCGCTCACCAACGCGCTCAAGCACGGCGAGTCGCCGGTCGAGGTGGTGGTCTCGTACGAGGTGGACCGGGTGGTCCTGCGGGTGTGGAACGCGGTCGGCGGCGAGCGGCGGGCGCTGCCCGGGGCCGGGGCCGGGCTGGTGGGGATGCGGGAGCGGGCCGCGCTGGTGGGCGGGTCCTTCGAGGCCGGTCCGTCCACGGCCGGCTCATCGCAACGGGGATGGGAGGTGGTGGCGGTGCTGCCGACGGAGGAGCGCAGCCCGGCAGCCGCGGAAGGCATGAGCGGGCTGTCGTCGCAGGTCGTCGGCCTGATGTTCCCGAGAGGAGCCGGCTCATGACCCCGCCGGTACGCGTCCTGGTCGCCGACGACCACGCCGCCGTCCGCGCCGGGATCGTGCTGATCCTCGACGGCGTCCAGGACATCGAAGTGGTCGGCGAGGCCGGCGACGGGGAGCGGGCCGTGGACATGGCCCGCGAGCTGCGGCCGGACGTCGTCCTCATGGACGTCCGCATGCCGCGTCTCGACGGCATCTCGGCCACCCGCGAGCTGGCGGGGGTGAGCGACGTGCTGATCCTGACGACGTTCGACCTCGACGAGTACGTCTTCGGCGCCCTCCGCGCGGGCGCGGCCGGGTTCCTGCTGAAGGACACCGACGCCGAGTCCCTGGTCGAGGCGGTACGCGTGGTCGCCCGCGGCGACGGCCTCATCTCCCCGTCCGTCACCCGCAAGCTGATCTCCGCCTTCGCGGAAAGGAGCCGCGGACCCCGGCTGAGGGAGCGGGCGCCCGAGGGCCTGACGCCCCGCGAGCGCGAGGTCCTGGCCTGCGTCGCCCGCGGCCTGTCGAACGCCGAGATCGCCAGGGAGCTGGACATGGCCGAGGCGACGACGAAGACGCACGTCAGCCGCCTGCTGAACAAGCTCGGCCTGAAGAGCCGCGTCCAGGCGGCCATTTACTACTCAGAGAGCACTTAGGACCGTAATGTGAGCGGGGTGAACATGCCTCCGCCCCCACCACCACCCCCACCGCCGTTCCCGCCGCCCCCGCCGCACGGGCAGGGGCCGGAGCCGCGGAACACCGGGGTGATCGTCGGGCTGGCGTTCGCGGGGCTCTTCGGCTTCGTCGTCATCAACTTCTTCGTGGGCCTCGTGGCCATCAGCGTGGCGCACACGGCGGCGATCGCGGTGGGTGCCGGGTTCCTGGCGTTGCTGGGGCTCGGGCTCGGGGTGACGTTCCTGCTGCTGCGCAAGTCGTGGTCAATCGGGTTGGGGCTCGGGCTGATGATGGGGTGGGCCCTGATGTCGATCGTGTCCGCGGGTTACTGCACCGGGCTCAACCCCAGCATGTACACCTGACGACCCGCCGATGCCTCCCTACCATGAGATCTTCGTCGGCCTCGGCGTGCTGGCGGCGTCCGTCGTGTTCGTACGGGAGGCCCGCCGCAGAGGCGCACTGAACGAGCACTCCCTCATCGCCGTCACCGGCGCCCTCGTCGGCGGCGCGATCGGCATGCGGCTCGCGGGCTGGCTGGAGACCCTCGACCTCAAGGACCTCTGGCTGTACGGCTCCCGCAGCATCCTCGGCGGCCTCACCGGCGCTTACGTCGGCGTCCTCGTCGCCAAGAGGATCAGCGGCTACCGCGAGCGCACCGGCGACCTGTTCGCCCCGGCCGTCGCGCTCGGCATGGCCATCGGCCGCATCGGCTGCCATCTCACCGAGGCCCCCGGCCGCCCCACGAGCCTGCCGTGGGGCGTGCACGCCCCGCCGACGACCCCCGAGTGCCCGGGCTGCCTGACCGGCGCGGCCATGCACCCGTCGTTCCTGTACGAGATCGTCTTCCAGCTCGCCGCGTTCGCCGCGCTCATGTGGGCGCGCGGGCGGCTGACGCGGCCGGGGGAGCTGTTCACCCTCTACCTCGCCGGGTACGCCGCCTTCCGCTTCCTGGTGGAGTTCACCCGGGCGAACGAGACGTTGTGGCTCGGCCTGACCGGACCTCAATGCTTCCTGGCGGCCGGCCTGCCGCTGCTCGCGGTCCGGGTGACGATCGGCTACCGGCGCGGCTACTACGATCCCCTCATCTCTCGAAAGGTCACGTCATGAGCGCAGGGATGAGCCTCCGGGGCGACCGCATCCTCAGGTACGTCAACGCCTTCTGCCCGCACTGCCACGGCCGTGACCTGGATCGGATCGAACGGCTGAGCGGCTACCTCGCCGAGCGCGACGGCAAGGTGTGGCTGGAGCGCGGCTGCCGCGAGCACGGCTTCATCCGCACCCTGTACGACGAGGACCCGGAGATCCTCGCGTACCTGGAGGAATGGACCGCTCCCACCAAGCAGCACGTCCCGGACGTCCAGGGCAACTTCGCGCCGATCCCGCTCGCGTACCTCGACGGCCTCCCCGAGATGCAGACCCAGCACACCTGCATCCTCCTGGAGGACATCGCCGAGACCTGCAACCTGCGCTGCCCCACCTGCTTCGCCGACAGCTCGCCCGACCTGTCCGGCGTCGTCCCCGTCCCCGACGTGCTCGCCAACGTGGACCAGCGGCTCGCCCGCGAGAACGGCAAGCTCGACGTGCTCATGCTGAGCGGCGGCGAGCCCACCCTCCACCCCGAGCTGAAGACGCTGCTCGCCGAGCTGACCGCGCGCCCGATCACCCGCATCCTCGTCAACACCAACGGCGTGCTCGTCGCCAGGGACGACTCCCTCCTCGACCTGCTCACCGAGCACCGGGAACGGGTGGAGGTCTACCTCCAGTACGACGGCGTCTCGGCCGAGGCGTCCAAGCACCACCGCGGCGGCGACCTGCGTCAGCTGAAGGCCCAGGCGCTGGCCCGCCTGTCCGAGCGGGAGATCTTCACCACGCTCGTCATGACGGCCGCCCTCGGGGTCAACGACGGCGAGATCGGCGACGTCGTACGCCTCGCGCTCGACACCCCGTACGTCGGCGGCGTCTCCCTGCAGCCCCAGTTCGGCTCGGGCAGGTCGGGCGCCATCGACCCGATGGACCGGCTCACCCACACGGGCGTGCTCAAGCGCCTCGGCCCGCAGACGGACGGCCTGGTGACCTGGCGCGACCTCACCGCCCTGCCCTGCTCGCACCCGCACTGCTGCTCGGTCGGCTACCTGCTGCGCGACGACGCCGGCCAGTGGCGCTCGCTGACGGCGCTCATCGGCCACGACCGGCTCAAGGCGAACCTCGGCCTGGTCTCCAACCGCATCGCCGACAGCGAGATCCCGCGCGAGCTGCGTCTCGCCGTACAGGAGTCGCTGCTCGGCCTGCTGTCGGAGCAGTCGTCGTTGTCGCATCCGCAGGTCGGCGACCTGTGGCGGAACATCTGCGAGAACTGCGACCTCGGCATCTCCACCCTGCTCACGCTCGCCTCCTCGGCACTGCCGGGGCGGCGCAGGAAACTGCGCCGCATGCTGGCCGAGCGGGTGGTGCGGATCACGGTCAAGCCGTTCATGGACGTCTCCACGATGATCGAGGAACGCCTCACGCAGTGCTGCGTGCACGTCGGCACCCGCGAGGGCGAACGCGACCAGTGTGCGCCGTTCTGCGCCGTCCAGGCGTGGCCGCAGCTCTCCCGGCAGCGCCTGTCGCTGGTGGCCCGATGAGCGCGCAGCCGGAGGGCAGGGCGCCGTACGATCCGCTGCGGCTGTGCGTGTACGCCACCGTCGCGCTGCTGGCGTGGCTGCTCGGGCCGTGGGCGGTGCTGGGGTTCGCGGCGCTGGGGTTCGCCGGTTACTGGAAGGCGCGGCGGGCCGGGCTGACCCGGAGCAAGTGCCTGCTCCGGGACACCCGGCTGGTGCTGGCCTACCTGGGGCTGCTGGCCGCCGTCGCGGTGGTGGCGATCATCGTGTGAGTGCCAGCAGGTTGAGCACCGTCCACTCCTTCCGGCCGAGGGTCATCGGCGCGCACGTCTTCTTGGCGCACGTCTCGGGAGGCTGCGCGTCCTCGTCCCAATGGAGGATGGTCGCGGACGAACTCTTCGACACCGCGATCGGCGTGCCCAGCGTGCCGGGCCGCTGCTCGCCGAGCCCGATCGTCGTGCCGGTCTCCAGGTCGTGGAGGACGGCGAGCGGCCCTTCTCCGGTCCGCCGCGGCGTCGCCGGGGCGGCGAGCACGTAGCGGTCGGCGTAGGGCTGGCGGGGCGAGTACAGGCGCAGCTCGGGCAGCTTCCTGCGGCCGGTCCCGTCCACGCGCTGGACCAGCAGCCGGCCGTTCAGTTCCCCGGCGCACCAGCGCGGCCCGCACCGCAGGAACCGCGTCCCCTTCGGCGCCCGTACGTCGAAGGAACGGCCGGTCTCCAGGTCGACGGCCCGGTCCTGGTTGTCGAACACGCCCTTGCCGAGGCGCGCCGCCCACGGCCAGGAGGTCAGCCTGAGCCCATCGCTGCCGGGCAGCCGTGACGGAGTCCCCCCGGTCAGCGGCACCCGGTGGACGCCGCCCTTCCAGGAAGACCAGACGAGGGAGTCGTCCATGACCCCGAGCACCGCCACCTCGCCGGAGGTCGTGGCCACCCGGGTGGCCGTCCCGCCGGTGCGCGGCACGGCCCAGAAGGTCGTGGTGCCGCCGGTCGTGGCATACCAGGCGATGTGTCCTGGGCCTGCCGTCACGCCGTCCGGTCCCTCCTTGCCCTTGATGGCCGGGACCTGGGCGAGCGTCCTCGTCGTACGGCGGGTCAGGTCGTACACGTCCAGCCGGGACGGCTTCCCCTTCGCCGGCGCGGCCACGAGCAGCAGCACCTCCGCCGGGCTCAGCCCGGTCAGCGGCAGGATCCGCGCCCCGCCTGCGGTCCTGGCCGACACCTTGGCCACGGCCTGCGGCCAGCGCTTCTCCACCTGCGGCCACCGCTCCTCGACCTGCGTCCACTGCTCCTCGGCGCGTCGCTCGGAGCCGGACGCGACGGACAGGGCCGCCGTGGTGCCGCCCGCGATCGCCACCGCCGCGGCCGCCGCGAGCGCCATCCGCACCCGCTGCCGGATCCGGCGGGCGTGCCGCCGGGCGGCCACACCCCGCGCGAGATCCACCTGCTCGACCTGGTCGGCGGCGGTGCGCAGGGTGCGGATCAGGTCCTGTTCGCCTCTCATCGTGCCTCCTGCAGCACTCGCTTGATCCGGAGCTTGTCCAGGGCGCGGGCGGCCTGGCTGCGTACGGTGCCGCGGGAGACGCCGAGGATGTCGGCGATCTCCTGGTCGGACAGGTCCTCGTAGTAGCGCAGCACGAGCACGGCCCGCTGCCGGCGGGGGAGTCGCTGGAGTTCGGCCCACAGGTCGGCGTCGCCGTAACGGTCGTGGGCGCCGTGGTCGGGA
The DNA here is from genome assembly GCF_036289125.1 of Nonomuraea sp. LP-02. Lineage (NCBI taxonomy): Bacteria > Bacillati > Actinomycetota > Actinomycetes > Streptosporangiales > Streptosporangiaceae > Nonomuraea > Nonomuraea sp. LP-02. The sequence goes on from NZ_JAXCLK010000001.1 coordinate 6,628,966, forward strand.
ACGGTGGCGACCAGGCTCTCCCTGCGCCGCCTGCGCCAGGACCTGATGTGCAGCCGGACCATCGTCGTGCGCACGTACCCCTCGGGGTCGTGTTTGTTGCGCACGCGGGTCCAGGCGTCGCCGAGGCGGGCCAGAGCCTCCTGTACGAGGTCGGCCGCGTCCTCGGAGTTGCCGGACAGCACGTAGCCGTACCGGAGGAGGGCGTCGCCCCGGGCCCGGACGAACTCGTCGAAATCTTCCACGAACCCAGGGAGCGACGGAGGGGCTTTACTGTTGCACGTGAAACGTCGCCGCTTAGGCGCCCCTACTCGGCGGGGACGTACAGCGAGAGGGTCTCGGCGACGCAGGCGGGGCGCTTCTCGCCCTCGATCTCGATCGTCATCTTCAGGTTGGACAGGTAGCCGGCCGGGGTGCCCTTGACGTCGGTGAGCTCGCCGACGGCCCGGATGCGCGCGCCCACCGGCACCGGCCGCGGGAAGCGGACCTTGTTGAGTCCGTAGTTGACGCCCATGGCGATGCCCTCGACCTTGACCAGCGAGAACATGAACGACGGCAGCAGCGACAGCGTCAGGTAGCCGTGCGCGATGGTGCCGCCGAACGGCCCCTCCTTGGCCCGTTCCACGTCGACGTGGATCCACTGGTGGTCGTCGGTGGCGTCGGCGAAGGTGTTGACCTGATCCTGGGTGACGGTGCGCCACTCGGTGGGACCGAAGGTCTCGCCGACGGCCGCCTTGAGCTCCTGAACGTTCGCGAAGGTCCGCATGACGCGAAACGCTATTCCCCGGCCGCTGCGGCTGCCAAGTCGGCCGGGAGTCCGCGCGGCGCCGCGACCGTTGCGAAGATCTTTACCCGAAAACCATCGCATAGGTGTTCGAGTCCGCGCTACAGTCTTAGAGGCAGCAATCGAACAAGGGTTCGGCCTGGTGAGAGGGGGTGTGTCCGATGGCGGTGCTCGCGCCACCCCGCGCCCGGACACGCCGTAGCACTTTCTTCCCAAATCTAAGACGGCCGCTATATCCGGCAATAAAGTCCGAGAGCGTGGACCCTGTGCGAAACCCCTACGCTCCCGGCGCGGGACAGCGTCCCCCGGAGCTCGCCGGCCGTGACCGAGAGCTGCAGCAGTTCGAGGTGGTGCTCGAACGCGTCGCCCGCGGCCGTCCCGAGCGCAGCATGGTCGTCACCGGGCTGCGCGGCGTCGGCAAGACCGTGCTGCTCAACACGTTCAAGTCCATGGCCATGCAGCGGCTGTGGGGCACGGGCAAGATCGAGGCCCGGCCCGACCAGTCGATCCGGCGGCCCGTGGCGGCCGCCCTGCACATGGCCATCCGTGAGCTCGCGCCGCGCCACCGCGCGCCCGAGCGCATCGAGGAGTTCCTCGGGGTGCTCAAGGCGTTCGCGATGCGCGACCCGGCCGCGGCCAAGGGCACCTCGCACTGGTCGCCCGGCATCGAGGTGCCCGCCAGCCGCGGGCGCGCCGATTCGGGCGACCTGGAGATCGACCTCACCGAGCTGTTCGTCGACGCCGCGAGCGTGGCGACCGACCTCGCGGTCGGCATCGCGCTGTTCATCGACGAGATGCAGGACGTCCCGGCGTCCGACGTCTCGGCGCTCTGCGCCGCCTGCCACGAGCTGTCGCAGTCGGGCGGCCCGCTCATCGTCGTCGGCGCGGGGCTGCCCCACCTGCCGAGCGTGCTGTCGGCCAGCAAGAGCTATTCCGAACGCCTCTTCCGCTACGCGCGCATCGACAAGCTCGACCGGGAGGCGGCCGACCTCGCGCTGATCCTGCCCGCCCGCGAGGAGGAGGTGGAGTTCACCCGCGAGGCCCTCGACGCCCTCTACGAGGCCGCCGACGGCTATCCCTACTTCGTCCAGGCGTACGGCAAGGTCGCCTGGGACCTCGCGCCGCGCACCCCGATCACGCTCGACGACGTCAAGGTCTCCGCGCCCGAGGCAGAGGAGGAGCTCGCGGTCGGCTTCTTCGGCAGCCGCTACGAGCGCGCCACCCCGGCCGAGCGCGACTACATGCACGCCATGGCGCAGATCGGCGACGAGCCGGTCGCCACCGCCGAGGTCGCCGAGGCCCTCGGCCGCAAGCCGTCCAGCCTGTCGCCCGCCCGCGACAGCCTGATCAAGAAAGGGCTGATCTACAGCGCCGAACGCGGGCTGATCGCGTTCACGGTGCCGCATTTCGGCAGATTCCTGCGCGCCCAGCCGGTGTGAGCCGGGCACGCTCCTAGTCCTCTATTGGGCTGTCTAGAGGGGAAGCTAGATAGCCCAATAGAGTCATATCCGCATGCGCGTCGAGGGCTCTCTACGGCTGTCTAGTCTCAAGCCGATACAGGGCTATATTCCGGCAGAGACGAGTCGCTGCCCTCGCCGCTGACCACCGCCATCCGCACCGCCGGGCGCCGCCCGCTGAGATAGACGGCGAACACCACGTCGTCCTGCTCCTGGTTGCGGAAGGCGAAGAAACGCCAGCACAGCTCGCGCCAGCTGTCGTACGGCTCGGCCGAGGTCAGCTCGTGCCGGTGCGCCCGCCAGGAGCCGCTCGCCCGCAGCCGGGCGAGGGTGACCGACTCGGCGGGGCCGGGGCGCTGCTCGCAGGGGGCGCGGTAGCGCACCCGGTCGAGCAGCTCCTCGATCTCCGGCGACAGCGCGGCGAGCACCAGCACCCCGGCCGCCGTCAGCCACGACAGGCCGGTGGCCGCCGTCCAGCCGCTCACCGGCGCCCACACCGACACGACGGCCATCCCGGTCAGCACCACCGTCCTGGCGATCGAACGCAGCCCGACCGGGGCCGAGCTCACCTCGCCGAAGCAGCCGCATCCCGCGTCGGGCCGCCGCCTGCGCAGCTCCAGCAGCACGTACGTGGACATCGCGAAGAACGCGACCGTGCCCCACCGGAAGAACGGATGCGTGGAGAGCGCCAGCCCGGCCGCCAGCACCGCCTCGACGACCGCGCACATCAGCAGCGCGGGCGCCTGCAGCCGGCCGGGCATCAGCACGGCCGGGCCGAGCCGGGACAGCGCGCCGGGCTCGCCGCCGGAGCGTACCGTGACGATCTTGGCCGCCGTGCCCAGGCCGAGCAGCACGACGAGGATCGGCAGCTGTGATTCCAGCACGCGGCTCACCCCAATCCGATCTGAGCGTTGAAGCAGCCTTTCACCAAATCGCCGCCCAGCTCCACATAGGAGTACGGCGAGAGCTCCGCGATCCGCCCCCGCGGCGAGGTGTCGCACTCGACGCAGCGGTCGCAGAACCGCCCCGCCAGGCATCCGCAGGCCACCACGGGGACGTTGGCCGAGCGGCCCGAGCAGACGTTCCTGATCTGCAGGAGCGAGCCGAGCGCGAGGTACGGCAGTCCCGCGCAGGACACCCCGGCGTCCGCGCAGCCGGTGTCGGAGCGCTCCAGCATCGGGTAGGCGGCGCCGCGTTCCTCCTCGTCGAAGGTGTCCGACCAGGTCGCGGTGCCGGCGATGCGCTGCTGCACGCCGGCGTACGCGGGGGGCGGGGGCGGCACGGCGCGGGCCGGGTAGGGCGGCTGCGAGGTCGCCGGCAGCAGCGCCTGGCTCGCGCCCTCCTGGCGCAGTCCGATCGCGTCGAACAGGTAGCCGGGCTCGAACTTCGGATGCCGCACCTGGAGCCGTCCCGACGCCCGGTAGGGGATGACGATCGTGCGGTGCCCGCGGTGCGGCCCGCAGTCCAGCTCGACCGTCAGGTCCTTTCGTCCGTCGATGGACTGGATCGTTCCGGTGATGCGGGTCGTGTCGGCCCAGATGCGCTCGACGACGCGGCCCTCGCGCAGGGTGCGCATCATGACCATCGACCCGATGGGCAGGGCGGCGGGGGCGACGTCGGCGCCGTGCCAGGCCGTCGCCCAGGGGGCGATCACTAGGCGTTCCTCGGCGCCCTCCGGGGTCTCGATGATGATCAGATGCGGGCTGATGTCGAGGATCTCGCCGGCCACCGCCCGCAACGGCCCGCCTCCGGCTTCGGCGGGGCCGCTGGACTCGCTGGTTCCGTTCGAACTGTCGGGGCCCGGGACGCCGGGCTCGCGGCCGAGCGCGGCCGCGGCGAGCACGCGGCGGCGCTCGATGATCGGATACCCCATCCGCCCTCCCTCGCTCGCCTACTAGGGTCACACGACTCGCGAGTGGATCACGCCCTGCGGCACACAGGGGAGCAAAATACGCATCCTTGAGGAAGTGCCCTGACATCCGGCGGTGGAAGGATCGCCACCGACCTGGACGGACTTTTGTCGTCGGCGGACCGAAACCTGAATTGCAGTTCAGCCCGAAAAGGGCATCCGGCTGCGATTCTGGCCACGATGCAGACCACGGACTGGGAAGAGGAGTTCCGCGAGTACGTCACGACCCGCGGTCCCGCCCTGCTGCGCGCCGCGAACCAGCTCACCGGGCACCCCCTGGACGCCGAGGACCTGCTGCAGAACGCGCTCACCAAGACGTACCAGGCGTGGGGGCGCATCGAGGACCGCCGGGCGCTGGACGGGTACGTGCGGCGGGCCATGGTCAACATCAACATCTCCCAGTGGCGGCGGCGCAAGCTGGAGGAGTACCCGTCGGGGGACGAACTTCCCGAAGTGGTGGCCGCGGCCGAGGGGGCGCCGAGCGGAGAGGTTCACGAGCGGCTGGAGCAGGCGCTGAGGGAGCTGCCCGAGCGGATGCGGGCGGCGATCGTGCTGCGGTACTACGAGGACATGACGGAGCCGGAGATCGCCCAGACGTTGGGGATCAGTGTGGGGACCGTGAAGAGCACGGTGTCGCGGGCGATGAGCAAGCTCCGCTCCGCCCTGGGGCTGTCGGGATCATAGGCGCGGCCGCGCCGAGCTGGGCTCAGGGCGTGGCCGGGACGGCGGCCTCGTCGCATCCGGCGGCGTCCATGGTGAGGTCGGCGCCGGCGGTCGCGCACGGGCGTACCACGTCCCTGATCTTCCTCAAACTGGTCAGGAAGGTCTCGAGCTCCTCGTCCGGCAGCAGCCTGGTGAACGTCCTGTCGATGTCCTGGAGGTGCTCGGGCAGCACCGACTCCAGCCGGTCCCGCCCGGCCGGCGTCAGGACCGCGTAGGAGGCACGCCGGTCGCTGGGACAGGCCTGCCGCGTCACCAGCCCTTCCCGTTCGAGCCGGTCGACGACGCGGGTCACCCCGCTGGTCGACAGCCCGGTCTGTGCGGCGAGATCGCTCATCCGCAGCCGCTGCTCGGGGGAACGTGCCAGGCGGATGACGGTCTCGAAATCGATCTCCGACAGGCGGGCGCGCGCCAGCGCGGGGTGCAGCCGCGCCATGATGCCGGCGTGCACCTCGGTCAGCAGGCCCAGGGCCGTGAGCCGGGAATCGTGGTAGTTCATCACGCTCATATCATAGACGACGATAGTTGACGTGCGGAATATTCCTCGTGTAGAAAGTTGTTGCAGCAGACATCCGCACCGCGACCGTCACGAGGAGAACCCCATGAGCACCCGTACCTGGGAGAGCCTGACCATTCCCGCCGCCGGCACGTACAACCTCGACGTCGCCCACACGCGCATCGGCTTCGTCGTGAAGCACATGATGGTCAGCAAGGTCCGAGGACATTTCGGCACCTTCAACGGCTCGGTCACCATCGCCGAGAACCCGCTCGAGTCCTCCGCCGAGCTCACCATCAAGACTGAGAGCATCGACACCGGCATTCCCGACCGCGACGGTCACCTCCGCAGCGACGACTTCCTCGCCGTCGACAAGTTCCCGGAGATCACCTTCAGGAGCACCCGCGTGGTCGGCCACTCGGGCGACGAGTTCACCGTCGTCGGCGACCTGACCATCCGCGACGTCACCAAGCAGGTCGAGCTCACCGTCGAGTACGGCGGCGCCGGCACCAACCCCTGGGGTGCGGCGGTGTGGGGCTTCTCGATCACCACCGAGTTCGACCGCGAGGAGTTCGGCCTGACCTGGAACCAGGCTCTGGAGACGGGCGGCGTCCTGGTCGGCAAGAAGGTCAAGATCGAGATCGAGGGCGAGGCCAACCCGGCCGCTTGATCCCGCGATCGCGTAGGGTTATCCACAGCCTCGAAGCCCGCCCACGCTCTGGGCGGGCTTCATCCACAGCCAGTTACCCACAGGCTGTTGATAACTCTTGGTGAAGGCGGGCACGAATTCGCTTTGCCGCCTCGCCAGAAGGCCGGTACTCTGTGCTGAGCCGCACCGGCTACCAGGAGGATTCGCCTAGTCAGGTCTATGGCGCCGCACTGCTAATGCGGTTTGGGTTTAACGCCCATCCGGGGTTCAAATCCCCGATCCTCCGCAGACGAGAGGCCCTCTTCCCGAGCACGGGGAGAGGGCCTTTTTCGATCTCTGTGGACAGCAGTGGAGGGCCGTCACAGCCTCTGGCGCGTGTACCGATGATCGGGTTCTTCGAACTCCATGCCGTTCTCATCGAGAGCGTTGTAGATCGTCAGACGGTCGTGAGGGAAGAGGAATCCGACAGCGACCATCCCGTGCGCCATGTCGTCACCCTTCCACTCGAGGAGCTCCACGGCCTGCAGTCTCTGCCCCTGCAAGCTCGCCAGTTCGTCAGGCACGCCCTCTCGCCATGCCAGCCGCAATCCTGTCCCCGCCCAATCCAGTGGCTGAGCCGGATCGACCGTGTTCCACGTGATCGAGATCTCATCGAATTTGTGGTGGACGATCTCGACCTGCTCGCCCTCGAAGTCCAGCAGGACCAGGCCGTCGGAGAACCAGACATCCTCGTCGAGGTCCCACACCAGCAGGGCTCGGGTCAGCCTCCGCCCTTCCAGCATGGCGAGTCTCCCACCATGAGTGGTGGCGACCATGGAAGTCCCGCTCAACCATGCAGGGCTGTATCCACTGATCCCGAAGTCGAACACCTGGCGATCATGTCAGGAGTCGACGTTGGGAAGCCAAACCCTTACGAGCAAGCTGCGGCGCCGACGGAGGGTGCCGGCACCCGCTCATAGCTTCACCCTGTTGCGCGATCATCGGGCGATGAGAGCACAAGTGGCTGCCTTCCGATGGCCGGATCTCGAACTCGGACGAAGCATCGACGATCCTGCCCATGCCTGCGAGCTGCTGGAGATGTACGTCGGCCCGCAGGGAGAGCCGGGCGAGGAGCGGTTCCAGCTCACCGTCTGCACCCCGTCGGCCCTCGCCGATCAGCTGCGACGGCATCCCATTCTCATCGGCCGCCATTGGCTCTTCGTGCCCGAGTTGCGTCCCGCTGAGGTGGCGAAGTGGCTGAGCGACCGAATAGCAGTGCTGGAGGCTCCGACCTGGAGCGAACTCACCGAGAAGATCGGCCGGATCGGAGAGTGGGAGTTCGAAGACTACGACGGTTGACCGGTCAAGGGCGTCGGTCCAGGTGGAGGCGATCGGAACGGCTGAGATCCGAGGGTCTCTGTGGACGTCACGCCGGCCGCCCGGACCCGGGTGGTCAGCGGGGCTTGTAAGGCTTCGGTCGGTTCTCACCAAGTACGGGTGTAGATCGACGAAGGGAGCAAGGCCGGTGCGTCTCAGACGGGGGAAGCTCGCCACCGACCCCGTGGCGTTCGAAGCCTTCTACCGGCGGCACATCGACGCGGTCACGCGTTTCCTGTCGCGCCGGGTCGACGACCCGCACATGGTCGCCGATCTGGCGGCCGACGTGTTCCTCGCGGTGTTCGACTCGGCGCACACGTACCGTCCGGGCAAAGGCAGCGAGATCGCGTGGCTGTACGGGGTCGCGCGCAACACGCTGTCGGCCGAGCGGCGGCGGGCGTTGCGGGAGTCCCAGCTCACCCATCGGGTGAGCGGGCGGCGTCCGCTCGACGGTGACGACGTGGCCCGGCTGGAAGAGCAGATTGACGCGGAGCAGCCCGCCAGGGCGGCCTTCGAGGCCATGGCCGGATTACCCGACGGGGAGCGCGCTGTCCTGGAGCTGGTGGTTCTGGAGCAGCTCACGCCGTCAGAGGCGGCGGTGGCGCTGGGAATCCGGCCGGGGACCGCCATGGTGCGGCTGCACCGCGCCCGCAAGACGCTCCGCGACCTGCCCTTCGTCATGGAAGGAATCCCACGATGAGATTCGAGGAGCAGTTGCTGATGGACCTCAAGACCGAGATGGCCGCGCGGAACGAACGCAGCCGCCGCGTCGGCCGCCGCCTGCTCGCGGGGGCGGTGGTGGCCGGGCTGGCAGCCGTGGCGGCGGTGGCGGTGCCGCTGCTCACCGGGCCTGAGCCGGCGTACGCGGTGAGCAAGAACGCCAACGGCACCATCACCGTGGAGCTCAAGGAGTTCAGGGACGCCGACCAGTTGGAGGAGGACCTCAAGGATCTGGGCGTGACCGCTGACGTCACGTACCTCAAGCCCTACACGAAGTGTCAGGGCGACCGGGGCGCACTCGTCGGCGGTGAGTACGACACTCCGGAGGAGTGGCGCGCGTCCGCGCACTACAAGGTCGCCAGGCCGGGGCCGAAGGGTTTCGTGATCGATCCCCGCTATGTGGGGAAGGGGCAGACGGTGGTGCTGGAGTTCACCGAGAACCCGAAGGGGCCGGTCAAGTCGCAGCTCAAGGCGGAGGTGATCGAGGGCCGCGTCAAGCCGTGCGTCCCGGAGCACGACTCGACGCAGCTCGGCTGATCGGTGGGTGTGCGAGGCCGGTCCACGCGTCGGGGTGGTCGGTGTGCCCCCGACGGGTCGGTCTCGCCCGTCTCCTGCTCGTCTCGATCACGTGGTCATCTTCACCGGGAGCAGCCTTTTGTCTGCCGGCCTGAATCCCACGACACCATCGAGAGCGCAGGCCCTCTTCCCGAGTACGGGGAGAGGGCCTTTCTGATCTCTGCGGCCACAGGGTGAACCCCAGAGCCCCATCGGTCCACCTGTCCCCAGCCCTTGACTGTTCCGCGGCTCGGAACTTCCTGTGGGCACGTAGCAGGGCCAGAAGCGCCGGAGGGCGCTGGAGCGTGAGCGATCCTTTGCCCTTGTGCGCAGAAGGACGAGGCCGCCGCACAGATACAGCACGACGATCGGCATACCGCGGCCGGCCTTCTCGCGGAGTTGGGGGCGATGGACGATCCGGGACCTCGTTACCGCAGCACCGGCCCGCCGGGGAAAGGGTTGTTGTCCTGTCTGCCGCCGATCCCCCGCGACATATGGGAAAGCGCCGGATGTGGCCAGAGATCAGGACAGGGTGTCCTTGACCTTGATCTGGCCGTCGTCGATCACGAATAGCTGGTTGTTGTTGGGGACACACTGCCACAGATATACCTGCGCGCCATTGGTGCGGTTGTTGGTGACGTCCAGGCAGATGCGGTTGCCCGAGTTGAGGGTGGACTTGAGGATGATCAGGCCCCTCTGGACGACCCAGAGCTGGTTGGCGTTACTCACACACTGCCACTGGTACACCCGGGTGCCATTGGCGCGGTTGTTGGAGGCGTCCAGACACATCTCCTGGCTCTTACCGATGGTGTCCTGCACCTTGATGAGGCCGTCCTCGATGACGAACCTCTGGTTGGTGTGGTCCATGCACTGCCACAGGTGGAACTGGGTGCCGTTGCCACGGCTGTTGGTGGTGTCGACGCACATCGCGGGCCCGGCCAGGGCGGTGTGGCTGGCGCGCTGGTGAGCGGAGGCCGTGGCGGGCAGGGTGGCGGCCGCACTCACTGCGGCGGAGGTGACGGCGACTGTCAGCAGACGGCGAGCAAGCATGGTTGCCTCCCGGAAGAGTTTGGTCGGAACCCCAACATCATGCTGCGACAGATAGTTATTTATCAAACACTCTCCGTATGCAATGTCGCGAGTGGCTCCACCACGAGTGGCCGGGGACGTTGGGCAAGGCCGAACGGCCGCGAAGGGCCGAGATCCGACCTGCTGGTGCGGACTGGCCGAGACTCTCAGGGCCTTCTTGATCTCTGTGGGCAGCCTGGACCGGCTCCTGGCTCACCGAGGCATCGAGGTCGAGCCGCGGGGTGGTCACGAGTCAGGACACGGGTTACGCCTGCGATGAGGGCTGTGGCGAACACCCATCCCAGCACGATCAGCATGGATGCCACCCACTGGGCCGACCCCTGATGTGTGAAGGCTTCGCTGCCCGGCCGGGGTCCGGCTTCACCGGCGGCAGCAGCAACGCGACGATGACAGCCGGCGCTCGACCTCCGCGAATTCACCGAGGCCCAGCTCGGAGATGAAGGAAAGCCGCCTAGGCTCCTCGAGACGGCCTCCGGTGCCGTCCACCATCTGGCACGCCCGGGGCCCGAGAGCGTCGTCAGGCGCGCCGTGAAGCTGCAGAGGGTTCAAGATCCGCCTTTCGCGGGAGCAGTCTTCTGTCTGCCGGCCGGAAATGCCATGACACGATCGAGAGCGCCAGGAGAATGAGTGCCGGGAGCGATTCATACCAGACGTGGCCCGAGGCGACATGCGAGAACATCCCTCCCGTGAAGAGGAAGAAGAGGCCCGCATAGGCCCATTCCTTGAGCAGTGGATATCGGGGCAGGAGGATCGCTGCCGCGCCCAGGAGTTTCCACACCCCCAGTAGTGTCAGGATGTAGACGGGGTATCCCAGCTGCACGATGCCCCATGCATAGGGCGGCGCCAACGCCCCTTCGCCTTCCGTTCTCAGCAGTTGCTGGACACCAGAGCCGACCAGTCCTGATGCGACTCCGAGAGTGGAGAGCCAGTAAGTGATCTTGCGCATGTTCGCCATTTCCATCGGCTCCTTGTCGGCTTGATCTCCACGTCAAGCTATGGCGAGTTCGCCGGTCCGTGCTTCTCCATTCCTGATCGATCCCGTGAGAGGCAAGGTGGTGGGCAAATCATGTTGGGGTGGAGCGGGCTTTCGTCGCGGAAGCCCCGATTCCTGCTCGGATGGATCACCAAGAACCGCTAAGTGAGAACGGCACCTAGGGGCGCGATCCACCTACTTGTCCCGAGACGGCGTGGCTATACCGGAAGAGTCACGTACGACCAGGGACAGGAAGGGGCCACCCGCCGTGGACGCGAACGGCATCGACGCCGCGCCCGGTTTTCGGGCTGCGCTGGCGGTGGCGGACGCCGTCCTGTACGAGGGCTACCTGCTGTACCCCTATCGCCGTTCCTCACCGAAGAACCAGGTCAGGTGGCAGTTCGGCGTGCTGCTGCCGGAGCCGTGGGCCAGGGCGCACGGGCTGGAGGGCGGCGGCGTGGCGGGGTCCGCCGAGTCGTGGTGGCAGCAGACCGAGTGCCTGTTCGTCGCGCCCGCCGATGCCGTCGTGCGGGGCCGGCTCCGCTTCCTGCAGGTGCGCCGCCGTACGCCCGAGGAGCGGCTGCCGGACGGCGGACACCGCGAGGCGGACCAGGTGGGCGAGGCACTGAGCTTCGACGAGGCGGTTCCGCGCGAGCTCGACGTACGGGCGTCCGTGGCGGAGCTGGTGTCCGGTGAGAAGCGGCTCGACCTGCGGGTTCCTGGCGGCGAGACGGTCATCCCGCTGCCCGGCTCGGCCGGGCGGACGCGGTGGCGTGAGTGGCCGCTCACCGCGCAGGTGACGTTGTCGCTGACGTCGTGCGACACGACGGCGGCGGCACCCCTGCGGGCGGGGGAGGCGCTGTTCAGGCTCCGCGTACGGACCGAGAACGCCGGCCAGGAGCCGTCGTCCCCGGAGATGCCCAGGGAAGAGGCGCTCCAGCACGCCCTCATCGCCTGTCACACCCTGCTCACCGTGCCCGGCGGCCGGTTCGTCTCGCTGCTCGAACCCCCGGACTGGGCGCGGTACGCGGCCGGCGAATGCGTCAACGCGCACACGTACCCGGTGCTGAGCGGCGACCAGGTGGTCCTGTCGTCGCCGATCCTGCTCTACGACAACCCGCGGATCGCGCCGGAGAGCCCCGGCGACCTGCACGACGCGGCGGAGATCGACGAGATCCTGTCGCTGCGCACGCTGACTCTCACCGACGCCGAGAAGCGCGAGGCGCGGGCCACCGATCCGCGCGCCGCCGCCATCCTCGACCGGGTCGAGGCGATGACTCCGGAGGACCTGGCCCGGCTGCACGGCACCAACCGGGATCCGGGACCGGCCGGTCCGGTGCCCTGGTGGCATCCCGAGGCGGACGCCGACGTCTCGCCGGCGACGGACGCCGTCGAGGTGGCCGGGACGCTGGTGCGCAAGGGCAGCCGGGTACGGCTGCGGCCCAGGCTGCGCGGCTCCGACCCGCAGGACATGTTCCTGGACGGCAGGACGGCTCTGGTGGAGGCGGTGCTGCTGGACGTCGACGGCGCCCGCCACCTCGCCGTGACGCTGGAGGACGACCCGGCGGCCGAGCTGAACCAGTGGTACGGCCGGTACCGGTACTTCGCGCCAGAGGAGACCGAGCCGCTGGACGGGCCGCTGGACGGGCCGCTGGACGGGGAGCACGTATGAAACGGGTGCTGGTGGCCGGGATCGGCAACGTGTTCATGGGCGACGACGGCTTCGGCGTCGAGGTGGTCCGGCGGATGGACGCCTCGGCCCTGCCCGGGTCGGTGGTGGTGGCCGACTACGGCATCCGCGGCGTCCACCTGGCCTACGAACTGCTCGGCGGCGCGTACGACACGCTGATCATGGTGGACGCGGTCGAGATCGACGGCCCGCCGGGCACCGTGGCCGTGCTGGAGATCGACGACGGGCCGACGCCGGAGGACGCCCTGCCGCCCGTCAACGGGCACGGCATGCATCCGCAGGCCGTCCTCGACCTGCTCGGCAAGCTCGGCGGCAGGGTGCCCAGGGTGCTGCTGGTCGGCTGCCGGCCCCAGATCATCGACGAGGTCATGGGCCTGTCGGAGCCGGTCGCCGCCGCCGTCGAAGGCGCGGTCGCCGCGGTGACGGCGCTGGCCCGTGACGAGACGTACCGACAATCCGACAGGGAGCGCGCGGATGCATGAGACGGGAATGTGCGACGAGATCGTCCAGGCGGTCCTGCGCCGGGCGGAGGGACGGCAGGTGGCCGCGGTACGCGTCCGCGCCGCCTTCGCCGGGCACCGGCCCGATCCGGCGGTCGTCGAGCAGGGTTTCCGCGTGGCCGCGGCCGGGACCCCGGCCGAGCACGCGCGGATCGAGCTGGTCACCGAGCCGCCCGCGGTGAGCTGCCGCGACTGCGGCGCGCGGACGCCCGCGGCCGACGCGCTCGCGCTCGTCGCCTGCCCGCGCTGCGGCGGCGTCGACGTCGAGATCGCGGGCGACACCGGTGTCGTCGTCGAGTCGATCACCTATCAGTCGGACGTTCATGCGAGCGAGGTGCGCACATGACGCAGACGCAGCAGCAGGGCGGCCAGGCCGCCGGCTACGACGAGATGCACATCCTGTGGATATCCGAGGGCATGAGCTGCGACGGCGACACCGTCTCGATCACCGCGGCGACCCAGCCCGCGATCGAGGACGTGGTCAACGGCACGATTCCCGGCCTGCCCAAGGTCCACCTGCACAACAAGGTGCTGTCGCCCAGTCTCGGCGGCGAGGACTACCTGGCTCCGTTCCGTGCCGCCGCCCGCGGCGAGCTGGAGCCGTTCATCCTCGTCATCGAGGGTTCGGTGCCCAACGAGAACATCAACGGTGACGGCTACTGGACGTCGTTCGGCAACGACCCGCACAGCGGCCAGCCGCTGACCCTGAACACCTGGATCGACCGGCTCGCACCGCAGGCGTGGGCGGTCGTCGCCATCGGCACCTGCGCCACCTACGGCGGCATCCACGCGATGGCCGGCAACCCGACCGGCTGCATGGGCCTGGCCGACTACCTCGGCTGGGACTTCCGGTCGGCCGGCGGGCTGCCGATCGTGAACGTGCCCGGCTGCCCGGTCCAGCCGGACAACTTCATGGAGACCCTGACCTGGGTGCTCTACCATGCGGCCGGCAGCGCGCCGCCGCCTCCGCTGGACGAGATGCTGCGGCCCCAGTGGCTGTTCGGCAAGACGGTCCACGAGGGCTGCGACCGGGGCTCGTACTACGAGCAGGGCGACTTCGCCCTCGACTACAACTCCCCGAAGTGCCAGGTGAAGGTGGGCTGCTGGGGCCCGGTGGTGAACTGCAACGTGCCCAAGCGCGGGTGGATGCACGGGATAGGCGGCTGCCCGAACGTGGGCGGCATCTGCATCGCCTGCACCATGCCGGGGTTCCCGGACAAGTTCATGCCCTTCATGGACATGCCGCCCGGCGGCCACCTGTCCTCGGCGTTGATCAAGCCGTACGGCGCGTTCATCCGCCGGATGCGCGGCATCACCAACCACACCGCCAACAAGGAACCGCGGTGGCGGCACAACCGTGAGGCGCTGACCAGCGGCTACGACCCGCGCTGGCGCCCGTAGACCCGTCGGCGCGCACGAGAGAGAAGAGCACTGCGGATGGCCATCGAACAGCAGGAGAGAGTCACGCCCAAGCCGGGGCAGCTCGTCGAGATGTCCTGGGATCCGATCACCAGGATCATCGGCAACCTCGGCATCTACACCAAGATCGACTTCGAGAACCAGCGCGTGGTGGAGTGCCACAGCACGTCCTCGCTGTTCCGCGGCTACTCGGTGTTCATGAAGGGCAAGGACCCGCGCGACGCCGGGTTCATCACCAGCCGCATCTGCGGCATCTGCGGAGACAACCACACGACGTGCTCGGTCTACGCACAGAACATGGCGTACGGGATCAAGACCCCGAAGCTCGCCGAGTGGATCATGAATCTCGGCGAGGCCGCCGAGTACATGTTCGACCACACGCTCTTCCAGGACAACATGGTGTTCGTCGACTTCTGCGAGGCGATGGTCAAGGGCACCAACCCGAGCGTCCTGCGCCGGGCCACGACCACCGAGGCGCCGAACGCCGCCATCCACGGCAAGCGCACGATCGCCGACATCATGCAGGCGTTCAACCCGTTCGAGGGCGACGTCTACAAGGAAGCGCTGACCATCAGTCGCGTCACCCGCGAGATGTTCTGCCTGATGGAGGGCAGGCACGTGCACCCGTCGACGATCTATCCCGGCGGCGTCGGCACGATGCCGTCGCCGACGGTCTTCACCGACTACCTGTCGCGGCTGATCAACATCGTCGACTTCGTCAAGAAGGCCGTCGCGCTCAACGACGACGTCTTCGACTTCTTCTACCAGGCTCTGCCCGGCTACGAGGAGGTCGGCCGGCGCAGGGTGCTGCTGGGCTGCTGGGGGGCGTTCCAGGACCCCGAGGTGGTCGACTACCGCTACCAGACGATGAACGAGTGGGGCAAGGCGATGTACGTCACCCCCGGCATCGTCGTCGACGGCGAGCTCATCACGAACAACCTGATCGACATCAACCTCGGCATCCGCATCCTGCTGGGCAGCTCCTACTACGAGGACTGGGTGAACGAGAAGCCGTTCGTCACCCACGACCCGATCGGCAACCCGGTGGACATGCGCCACCCGTGGAACCAGACCACGCTGCCCGCCCCGCAGAAACGGGACTTCGACGGCAACTACAGCTGGGTGATGAGCCCGCGCTGGCTCGATCCGCGCACCGGCGACCACCTGGCCCTGGACACCGGCGGCGGCCCGTTCGCGCGCCTCTACACCACCGCGCTGGCCGGCCTCGTGGACACGCCGTACGTGAAGTCGACGGGTTCGAGCGTGCAGATCAACCTGCCCAAGGGGCCCGCCCTGCCGGAGATGACGCTGGAGTGGCGGATCCCGCAGTGGTCCAACGCCATCGAGCGCAACCGGGCCCGGGTGTACTTCGTGGCGTACGCCGCCGCCATGGCGGTGTATTTCGTCGAGCGGGCGCTGGAGCGCGTACGCGGCGGCGACACCAAGGTGTTCCAGGACTTCGACGTGCCGGACCAGGCGATCGGCGTCGGCTTCCACGAGGCGGTGCGCGGCGTGCTGTCGCACCATCTGGTGATCGAGAAGGGCAAGATCGCCAACTATCACCCGTACCCGCCCACCCCGTGGAACGGCAGCCCGCGCGACCGCTACGGCACCCCGGGGCCGTACGAGGACGCCGTGCAGGACATGCCGATCTTCGAGGAGAACGGCCCGGAGAACTTCAAGGGCGTCGACATCATGCGCGCGGTCCGCAGCTTCGACCCGTGCCTGCCCTGCGGCGTCCACATGTACCTCGGCAAGGGCCGCACGCTGCGCAAGCTGCACTCGCCCATGTTCGGCGGCGGTCATGACTGACCGGCACGTGACTGGCCGGCAGAGGCTGGACGAGCGCACCGTCGCCGGGCGCCTGGAACTGCTGGAGGAGCTGCTGAGCGGGCTGGAGACGACCTCGGGGCCCACGGCGGAGCGGGCGCTCGACGCGGTCGCCACGCTCGCCGAGGTGTACGGGGAGGCGTTCGCCCGCGTCATGGAGCGCGTCACCGCCGCCTCTCCCGAGCTCGGCGCGGCGCTGGCGGACGACGTCCTGCTGGCGCACCTGTTCGTGCTGCACGGGGTGTCCACCGGCGAGGCGCCGGCGAGCGAGCCGGGATCGGCGTTCATCCCGCTCGACACGCTCTCGCGGCGGCCCGCCACCTCCCGGGCGGCCCCATGACCGCGAGCGCGTTCGGCCGGGTGATCGGCCGGCCGGTCGCCGGGCGGCGGCCGGCCGCCGAGCCGTGCGAGCTGTGCGGCGAGCCGCTGCCCGCCGAGCACGCCCACCTGCTGGAGGAGCGCAAGGACCTGGTGCTGTGCGCCTGCCGCGCCTGCGCGCTGCTGTTCGAGCCGGGGGAGACCGGGCCGGGCCGGTTCCGGCTGGTGCCTCACCGGCGGCTCCGCCTCACCGGGCCGTCGCCGTCCGAGCTGGGCGTGCCGGTGGGCCTGGCGTTCTTCGTCCGCCGGTCCGACGGCACGATCGTGGCCTGCTACCCGAGCCCGGTGGGCGCCACCCGTTGGGAGGTGGACGCCGCCGCGTGGGAACGGCTCGCCGGCCGGTACGAGGAGCTGGAGTCGATGCGGCCGGCGGTGGAGGCGTTCCTGGTCGCGATCGTGCGCGGCATGGACGAGCGCTGGCTCGTACCGATCGACGACTGTCATCGGCTCGTCGCCCTGGTGCGCCAGGAGTGGACGGGCATGTCCGGCGGTGCGCGGGTCTGGGAGCAGATCGCGGCCTTCTTCGCCGCGCTCGACACATGAGGAGGAGGACGACATGGCACGGATCCGCGTAGGCAAGCCCGACGTGAAGCCCGACACGCCCTCGCACGTCAAAGGCGTGCGGCAGGGCAACGCGAAGGGCGCGTACCGCCATCAGGCAGGCCACCACGGGGACGACACCGCCGACGCGCGGCGCTCCACGGGCGTGCGCCCCGACAAGGAGAACCCGATCCTGCCGATCATGCCGAACCTCTCTCCCAGCTAGACCGAGAGGAGGTGGAGGTCGACATGCGGCATCCAGGCAAGTTGCTGGCCCTGGTCGCAGGGGCCGCGGTCATCACGATGATCTGGCGGGAGCTGCCCGCCCTGAGGCGCTACATCACCATGAGCAGAATGTGAGAGGAGCGAGGCGGCCGATGTGCCTGGGCATTCCCGGCGAGATCGTCGAACTCATCCCCGGACAGCCCGAACTCGCCAAGGTCGAGGTCGCGGGCGTCCGGCGGGCCATCAACGTCGGGCTGGTCAACCAGGACGGCATCCGTCCCGGTGACTGGGTGCTCGTGCACGTCGGCTTCGCCATGTCCAAGATCGACGAGCGGGAGGCGGCGGCCACGCTCGAGCTCCTGCGCGGTCTCGGACAGGCGTACACCGACGAGCTCGAAGCGCTCGCGGAATCCGACATCACCTGAGAGGCGGGACAGTGCGGTTCGTCGATGAGTACCGCGACGCGGGCGAGGCCAGGAAGCTGGCGGCGCGGATCCGGGACCTGTGCGAGCCCGGACGGCGCTACACGTTCATGGAGGTGTGCGGCGGCCACACGCACACCATCTACAAGCACGGGCTGGAGGACTACCTGCCCGAGTCGGTGTCGCTGGTGCACGGCCCCGGCTGCCCGGTCTGCGTCATCCCGATGGGGCGGGTGGACGACGCCGTCGCCATCGCCCGCGAGCCGGGCGTGATCATGACGTCCTTCGGCGACATGATGCGGGTCCCCGGCGGCCAGGGCTCGTTCTTCGACGCCAAGGCCGCGGGCGCGGACATCCGCATGGTGTACTCGCCGCTGGACGCGCTCAAGATCGCCCGGCAGAACCCGGACCGCACGGTCGTCTTCATGGCGATCGGGTTCGAGACCACCGCACCGTCCACGGCGATGACCGTGCTGCGCGCCGCCGCCGAAGGCATCGGGAACTTCGCCGTCTTCTGCAACCACGTGACGATCATCCCGGCGATCAAGGCCATCCTGGACTCGCCCGACCTGCGGCTGGACGGCTTCATCGGGCCGGGCCACGTCTCCACCGTCATCGGCTGCCGGCCGTACTCCTTCATCGCCCGTGACTACCGCAAGCCGCTGGTGTGCGCCGGGTTCGAGCCGCTGGACGTCCTGCAGTCGGTCTACATGCTGCTGCGGCAGCTCGCCGAGGGCCGGGCCGAGGTCGAGAACCAGTACACGCGGGTGGTGCCGTGGGACGGCAACCACCGGGCGCTGACGGCGATCTCGCAGGTGATGGAGCTCCGGCCGCACTTCGAGTGGCGCGGGCTGGGCTTCATCGCGCACTCCGCGCTGCGGATGCGGGAGGCGTACGCGGCGTACGACGCCGAGACGCGCTTCCCCGTACCGGGGGTGCGGGTGGCCGACCCGAAGGCGTGCCAGTGCGGCGAGGTGCTGAAAGGCGTGCTGAAGCCGTGGGAGTGCAAGGTCTTCGGCACCGCCTGCACGCCCGAGACGCCCATCGGCACCTGCATGGTGTCCTCGGAGGGCGCCTGCGCCGCCTACTACAACTTCGGCCGCTTCACCCGGCGTCGCGAGCCCGTGCCGGTGGCCCTGGGACGGCGACCATGAACGATCGGACAGCGGAATGGGCGGAACGGGCGCTCGCTGAGGCGGTCGGCCATGAGCCGGCGTCCCGCGAGGAGCAGGTGCTGGAGCGGATCGAACGCGCCCGCCGCCGTAAGCCGAAGATCACCGAGGAGCGGGTGACGCTGGCGCACGGCGCGGGCGGCAAGGCGTCGCGCACGCTGATCGAGGCCGTCTTCGTGGACGCCTTCCGCAACCCGGCGCTCCAGCCGCTCGACGACGGCGCCACGCTCGACCTCGGCACCGGCCGGCTGGTCTTCACGACCGACGCGTACGTGGTCTCGCCGCTGTTCTTCCCCGGCGGCGACATCGGCGACCTCGCGGTCAACGGGACCGTCAACGACCTGGCGGTCTGCGGGGCCAGGCCGATGCACCTGTCGGCGGCGTTCGTCCTGGAGGAGGGGTTCCCGATCGCCGACCTGCGCAGGATCGCCGCCTCGATGGCGGCCGCGGCCGAGCGGGCCGGCGTGCGGGTGGTGACCGGCGACACCAAGGTGGTCCAGCGCGGCAAGGCCGACGGCTGCTACGTGACCACGGCCGGCATCGGGGCGCTGGAACGGCCGGTCACGCTGGGGGAGTCGCAGGTGCGGCCCGGGGACGCGGTGATCGTGTCGGGGCCGATCGGCGAGCACGGCATCACCGTCATGATCGCCCGGGGCGACCTGGACATCGAGGCGGACCTGGCCTCCGACACCGCGCCCCTGCACGACGCCGTCGCCGCGCTGCTCGACGCCGTACCGGTGCGGATGATGCGCGACGCCACCAGGGGCGGGGTCGCGACCGTGCTGAACGAGGTGGCCCGCGGCGCGGGGGTGGCCGTGACGGTGGACGAGCGCGCGGTCCCGGTGCGCCCGATCGTGAGCGGGGCCTGCGAGCTGCTCGGCCTGGACCCGCTGTACGTGGCGTGCGAGGGCAGGTTCGTGGCCGTGGTCGACGGTGACCACGCCGAGGCCGCGGTGGCGGCGCTGCGCGAACATCCGGTGGGCGAGGGCGCGGCGGTGGTGGGCTCGATCGAGGCCGGGCCTGCGGGGATGGTGCTGCTCAACACCGCCTTCGGCGGCACCAGGATCGTGGACCTGCTGGTCGGGGACCCGCTGCCGCGCATCTGCTGACTCGTACGGGCCGGCTAGAGGCGGTCGTTCGCCGCGGCGACGACCGCCTGCCCGAGCGCGATGCCGCCGTCGCCCGGCGGCACCCGGGAGTGGACCAGCACCTGGAACCGCTCCCGTTCCAGGCCGGACGCCACGGCCTCCAGCAGGACCGTGTTCTGGAAGACGCCGCCGGACAGCGCCACCGTACGCAGGCCGGTCCCTTCGCCCAGCACCCGGACCGCGCGGACCACCGCCGCGGCCAGCCCACGGTGGAACCGCGCGGCGATCCGTCCCGCGTCCACCCCGGCCGCGACGTCCTCGGCCGCGGCCCCGACCAGGTCGCCCGCGGCGATGACCAGGGGCTCGCCCTCGATCAGCCGGGCCGGGTACGCACCCCGCTCGCCGGGATCCACCCGGGCCTCCAGCTCGGCCGCCGCCTGCCCCTCGTAGCCGATCACGTCGCGGACGCCGGCGATCGCCGCGACCGCGTCGAACAGCCGCCCGGCGCTGGACGTGAGCGGGGAGTTCAGCCCGGCCCGCGCCATCCGGACGACCGCCGGCCACTGCTCCCGATGCCGCTCGGCCACCGCCAGGCCGGGCAGCGCGTCGCCGTGGATCCGGTCCAGCCAGGCCGCCGCCATCCGCCACGGCTGCCGCACCGCCGCCGCGCCGCCCGGCATCGGCACCGCCTCCAGGTGCCCGGCCCGCGTGAAGGAGACCAGGTCGGCGACGAGCAGCTCCCCGCCCCACAACGTGCCGTCCGCGCCTAGGCCGAGCCCGTCGAACGCCACCCCGATGACGGGCCCGCCGTGACCGTGCTCGGCCAGGCAGGAGGCGATGTGCGCGTGATGGTGCTGGACGGCGATCAGGTCCACGCCCTCGCGGTCGCGCGCGTACGCGGTCGACAGGTACTCCGGGTGCAGGTCGTGGGCGACCACGGCCGGGCGGACGCCGAAGATCCGGCAGAAGTGCTCGACGCCCTCGGCGAAGGAGCGCAGGGTCTCGTAGCTCTCCAGGTCGCCGATGTGCTGCGACAGGAACGCCTGGTTGCCCCTGGCCACGCAGAAGGTGTTCTTGAGCTGGGCGCCGCAGGCGAGCACCGGCCGGGGGAACCGCCACGGCATGCCGACGGGGGCCGGCGCGTACCCTCTCGATCGGCGTACGACCAGCTCGCGGCCGCGGAAGACCCGTACCAGCGAGTCGTCGGCGGGCGCCTCGATCCGCCTGTCGTGCACGAGGAACCCGTCGGCGACGCCCGCCAGCCGCCGCAGCGCCTCCTCGTCGCGGTAGGCGATGGGCTCGTCGGTGAGGTTGCCGCTGGTCAGCACGTACGGCGCGGCCAGCCGCTCGGCGAGCAGGTGGTGCAGCGGCGTGTACGGCAGCATCACCCCGAGATCGCGGGCCCCGGGCGCCACGGCGTCGGCCACCGGGGCGTCGCGGCGGCGCGGGGCCAGCACGATCGGGTGGGGCGTGCCGGTGAGCAGTCGTTCGGCCGCCGGATCCAGGTGGACCAGCGTCCCGGCCGCCGCCGCGTCCGGCGCCAGCACGGCGAACGGCCGGCTCTCGCGCCGCTTGCGGGCCCGGAGCAGGGCCACGGCGGGTCCGTCGGCGGCCAGGACGGCGAGGTGGTAGCCGCCCAGCCCCTTGATCGCCACGACCCGGCCCGCCTCCAGCCACCGGGCCGCCACCTCGACCGGATCCCCGGCCGCCGGCCGGCCGTCCGCGCCGAGGGCGCGCAGCGCCGGCCCGCACGCCGGGCAGCAGACAGGCTGGGCGTGGAAGCGCCGGTCGCCTGGGTCGCCGTACTCCCGCGCGCAGGCGGCGCACATCTCGAAGTCCGCCATCGTCGTGGCGCACCGGTCGTACGGCACGCCGGTGACGATGGTGAACCGTGGCCCGCAGTCGGTGCAGTTGGCGAACGGATAGCGGTGCCGGCGGTCGCCCGGGTCACGCAGCTCGCGCAGACAGGCGGCGCACGTCCCCGCGTCCGGCGACACCAGCGCGCCACCCGGCAGCTCGCCGTGCCGGCTGGGCACGATCCGGAACCCGGAGCCGCCCACGGGCTCCGCCGGCTCCACCGAGACGCGCTCGACCAGGGCGAGCGGCGGCGCCTGCCCGGTCAGGCCGGCCGTGAACGCGTCCAGCACCGACGGCTCGCCCTCCGCCTCGATGAACACCCCGCTGGGATCGTTGCCGACGAACCCCGACACCCCGTGCGCCCCGGCCAGCCCGCACACGAACGGCCGGAACCCCACCCCCTGCACCAGCCCCTCGACCCGCACCCGGATCCGGCGCGCCCCCGTACCCGACACGTCACGTCTCGCCGGTCAGCACCCGCTGGGTCAGCTCCCACAGCACGTGGCAGAGGGTGATCTGCGCCTCCTGGATGCGGTGCACGGACGCCGACGGCACCACGAACAGATGCGCCACCCGATCCTCCTGCGCCATCGGCCCGCCGTCGTAGCCGACCAGCCCGACGGTGAGCATGCCGCGCCTGGACGCCGCCGCCATGGCGTTGAGCACGTTGGCCGAGCCCCCGCTGGTGGACAGCCCCACGGCCACGTCACCGCGACGGCCGAGCGCGGCCAGCTGCCTGGCGAACACCAGCTCGTACCCGACGTCGTTCGACAGCGCCGTGAGCAGCGCGACGTCCTGGGCGAGCGGCACCGCCGCGACCGCGCGCGCCGGCTCCGGCGGTGCGGCGAACAACTGCGCGACGGCCTGGGCGTCCGTGCTGCTCCCGCCGTTGCCGAAGGCGAACAGCCGGCCCCCCGCGTCGAACGCCGCCGCCATCGCCCGCGCGCACGCCATCAGACGTTCGGCGTGCAGGGCGACCAGCGACCGGCGCAGCGCGACGATCTCGTCGGCCTTCCTCCGGGTGGACGCGCACAGGTCGGCGACGACGGCTTCCCGGTCGGCCGGCGCCGGCGCGAGGAACGGGTAGAGGGCCTCGATCCCGCTCTCACCCCCACGGAGGCCGATCGCGATGGCCTCCTTGGCGTGCACCAGGACGACGTCGCCGGGCCGGACGTCCACCAGCGCCACGCTGACCTCCTCCGGCCCCGACTCCGTCTCCACCAGGGCCAGCCCGTCCTCGAGCAGCCGCAGGACGCGCATCGGCACCGCCGTGTCGGAACACGTGACGCAGACCTCGTCGTGGCACGGCTCCGTCATCGGACCGCCTCCAGCTCGTGGAAGACGTGCACGAGCTCCCACAGCACGTGGTAGATCGTCATGTGCACCTCCTTGACGACCAGCGGGTCGGCGGAACGGACGGCCAGCACGTGGTCCGCCTCGGGCGCCCCCCGCCCTCCGGTGAGCGCCACCGTGAGCAGCCCCAGCGCCCGCGCCGCCGCCAGGCCGTTGCGCACGCCGGCGCAGTCGCCGTCGGCCGACACCCCGAGCGCGATGTCGCCCGGTGCGGCCAGCAGCCGCAGCTGGGCGGCGAAGATCCCGTCCAGGCCCTGGGTACGGGCGATCCCCGTGGCCACGGCCATGTCCGTGGTCAGCGAGATGGCCGGGAGCGCCGGCTTGCCCACGACGACCGGGTGCGCGAACTCGACGGCCACGTGCTGCGCGTCGGCCACCGACCCGCCGGTGCCGAACACCAGCAGCTTGCCGCCCCCACGGAACCGCTCCGCCATCTCCTGGCAGGCGCGGACGATCCGCTCGGCGTCCTCCCCGAGGGCGGTCGCCGGCCCCACCCGTCGCTCGAACGCGGCGGACACCGCGCTCATCGCCGGATCCTCGCCCATGACACCTCCTCCCACCCGGTCTCCTCCCGCCCCGTCGCTTCCTGGCTGATCCGCGTCCATCTGGCCAGGCAGGTCTCCAGCAACTGCCGGACCTCGATCAACCGGCGCATCCATGCCTGCAGCTCGGCCATGCCCCCGGTGGTCAGCTCGTAGCGCCTGCGCGCCGGCCCGGCCTCGGAGGCGACCCAGGCGGAGGCCAGGTGGCCCGCGCGTTCGAGCGAACGGAGGGCGCGGTAGACCTGGCCGGGCTCCGCGTCGGCCGCCCCCAGTCGCGCCAGCCGCTCGATCAGGTCGTACCCGTGGCCGGGCTGCTCGCAGATGAGCAGCAACAGGAAGGGAGGGAGCAGGCCGCGCACGTCACTGCCCGACATGGGTCCCCTCCTCCGGTGCTGTGATGGCCGGTCGTGAGGACAGTAGGTCGCCGCGCGCCACGGGGGCGGGCGGCGCGTCCGGGAGTTGCACGAGTCTTCGCCGTAGCCAAGCCAAGAATCTCCCGGACGGTCCTCAACCGGTCAGGCGCAGGTGTAGCCGGACGGCAGGGCGGTGTCGCCGTTGGGCCTGCTCGCCTGGAAGCCGAAGCTGGTGGTGCCGGCTCCCGGCGCGAGCGTGCCGTTGTGGCTGACGCTTCTGACCGTGACTGTCTGGCCGCTGGTGGTGACGGTGGCGTTCCACGAGCCCGTCAGGGTGTGCCCGGCCGGCAGGGTGAAGGTGACGGTCCAGCTGGTGATCGTCGAGGTGCTGGTGTTGGTGATGGTCAGCGGCTGGATCACGTATCCGTTTCCCCACTGGGACTGCACGGTCGGGGTGGCCGAGCAGGCGCCGGTCGTACCGCCCTGAGTGGTGATCTGGACGGTGCCGGAGACCGGTGAGACGTTGCCCGCGGCATCGCGCGCCCGGACCTGGTAGCGGTAGGTGGTGCCCGCGGACAGGCCCGTGTCGGTGAACGAGGTCGTGGCCGAGGTGCCGACCTGGGCGAACGTGCCGCCCGTCGCGCCGGGAGCGCGCAGGATCTCGTAACCGGTCACGCCGGTGTCGTCGGTGGAGGCCGTCCAGGTCAGGCTGGTGCCGGTTGTGGTGGTGCCCGAGGCGGTGAGCCCGGCCGGGGCGGTCGGCGGCGTGGTGTCGCCTCCGGTGGCGGCCGTGGTGAAGGTGACCGGCGCGGAGTTGCCCGACAGGTTGCCCGCGCCGTCACGCGCCCGTACGTACACCTGGTACTGGGTGTTGGCGCTCAGCCCGGTCAGGGTGATCGAGGTGGTGGCGGACTGGCCGAGCTGCGGGTCGGTGGCGCCCTGCTCCCGGTAGACGTTGTAGCCGGCCAAGCCGGAGCCGCCCTGGTCGGTGGAGGCGGTCCAGGTCAGCGTGGCACTGGTGGCGGTCACGTTGGACGCGACCGGCGTGCCCGGCGTGGTCGGCGGCGTGGTGTCGGTCCCGCTGGTGGTCAAGCCGAAGAACTCGACGGCGTAGCGGGCCATGCCGCTCTGCGGAAGAGCGTGCCCGGCGCCCTGGATGCTGTACGCCTCCACCTGCACGGTGCCGGACGGATCGGCGTACCGGCTGCGGTTCCAGCCTGCCTGCGGGGTGTCGGTGCTGGTCGGGGTCTGGCTCAGCCCGAACACATTGGTCCACTGCTCGGTCGACTCCCGCAGCAGCGAGTAGGGCACGAGGGTGTCGCTGGTGCCGTGCCACAACTGCATGCGCGGGCGGGGGCCGGAATATCCCGGGTACGCCTGACGGACCGCATCGCCCCACTGCTGAGGTGTCCGGTCCATGCTTCCGCCGGTGCACCTGCTGCTTCCCGGCGGGTAGTCGGAGGCGCCGGCGAAGCAGTTGAAGGGCACACCCATGAAGGAGGCCCCTGCCTTGAACAGGTCCGGGTACACGGCGAGCATGTGCTGGGTCATCATGCCGCCGGACGAGCTTCCCGTGGCGTAGACCCGGTTCGGGTCTCCCCGATAGGTCCGCTCGACATAGTCGATCATCGAGACGATCGAGACCGGATCGCTGCCGCCGCCGCGCCGCTTGGCCGCGTCCGACCAGGTGTCGAAGCAGTTGCCGAACCCCGCCGACTGGGTGGCGGTCGGGTAGATGACGATGAAGCCGTATCGATCCGCCAGCGAGGCGAACTCACTGCCCTGGTAGAAGCCGGGACCGGAGCCGCCGCAGCCATGCATCGCCACCACGATCGCCGGCGAGGCGGGGCGCGTGTCCGGCACATAGACGTGCATGCGCATGTTGCCCGGGTTGTTGCCGAAGCCGGTCACCTCCACCAGGGCGGCGGCGACGGCCGGCGATCCGAGTGCCACGGTCATGACGGCAAAGAGCGCCGCGGCGCAGGCACCAGCCAGCGCCGTGGTCAATCGTCTCATTCGCCCTCCTCCTCTCCATATCCGCGGCGCGCGCCGCGGATCGGTCCGGCGCGTATCGACGTCGGTCGCTGGAAAATAAAAGGGCCGCGATCCACCGTCAACGCCCGCCTGGTGCGCATGCCCGCCGGTTGACCTGGCAGAGAGCCGTTTTCCCTGGTTATCAAGTAACTTGCTATCAAGGTCCTTGATATGGCGGTGCGAAACTTACATCGAGGCCCGTTCCGAGGGAGCGCGATATCGTCTCCTGGTGACCGATCCGGGTGCCCCCGCGGCCGCTGCGCCGGACGCACCGCCGCCCCGTGTCAGCTACCTGGTGTTCCGGCTCGAACGCCGCATCCGCGCCTGCCTGGACGAAGCGCTCGCCCGGCACGGCCTGACGACCACCGCGTACATGGCGCTCAGCGAGCTGCGCCTGCGCGACCCCCCGTCCTCGGCCGACCTGGCCCGCATCGCCTTCGTCACGCCGCAGGCGATGAACCTGGTCATCCGCGATCTCGAACAACGCGGCCTGATCCGTCGCGACCCGCACCCCAATGGTGGCCGCGCTTTGCGCACCCGCCTCACCCCGAAAGGACTGAGCACCCTCCGGCGATGCGACCGCTCCCTCGACAGCATCGAAGCCGTCATGCTCGCCGAGATCGACGACCCGGACCGCACGACACTCGCGGAAGCACTCACGCTGTGCGCCCGAGCCCTCCACCCGGACGCACGCGGCTCATAGGGAGTGCAGGGCTCGCCGTAATGCCTCGATCATGTCCTCGTTCATCCGCCTGGTGAGCGCCGTGTCCGCGATGACGGCCGCGCCGTGGAACGCACCCGGATACAGGTGCAACTCGGTGTGGATCCCCGCCTGCACCAGGCGCTGCGCGTAGGCGATGCCCTCGTCGCGAAGGGGATCGAACTCACAGACCGACACGTACGCGGGAGGCAGGCCGGACAGGTCCTCCGCGCGGGCGGGCGCCGCGTACGGCGAGACCGGCCCGTCCTCGTCGGGCAGGTAGTACTGCCAGCTCAAGATCGCGTCGCCCCTGTTCCACATGGGCGTGTCGACGAAGTCCCGCATGGACGGCGTCTCCAGCCGGTCGTCGGTGACGGGCACGTCGAGCAGCTGGAAGCACAGCGGCGGCCCACCCCTGTCCCGGGTGAGCATCGCCAGCGCGGTCGAAAGGTTGCCGCCCGCGCTGTCGCCGCCCGCGGCGATCCTGCCCGGATCGACGCCCAGCTCGCCCGCGGATTCATGCACCCACTCCAGCGTGGCCATGCAGTCCTCGAGTGCCGCGGGAAAGGGGTGCTCGGGGGCGAGCCTGTAGTCGACGGCGATCACCACCGCCGGGATCCGGTCCGCGAAGCGCAGGTTCCTGACCTGGAAGAAGTCCAGCTCGCCCGAGACGAACCCGCCGCCGTGCAGGTAGATCAACGCAGGGAGGGGAGCGTCGCTCTCGGGCCTGTAGAGCCGGACCCGCACGTCGCCAGGGATCACCCTGTCCTCGACCGCCACCGGCCGCTCCGGTGTGTACTGCGGCAGGAGCTTCGCCATCTTCTCGAGGACGGCCGGATCCACGGTGGCGGGGTCGAACGGCGGCGTGTCCCGCTTGATGAACTCGCTCAGCTCCACGCTCGGGATGGTTTCGACGTACGGCAGCAGGTCCGGATCGTAAGCACGGCTCATGTCGCGTGAGTCAATCGCGTCCAGCAGACCTGGCCAACCCCCTACATCCCCCTCATCAGGGGATGTAAGGGCTGCTGGGCGAAAGTCGGCGTAGCCGTGCGGCTCAGCCGGGATAGGGGCGGTTGAACCGGGGCGGGGTGAACGGGACATAGCGGGGGGCGGGGTCGGCCGTCAGGGCCGCCGCACGGGCATTCATCGCCGGGGCGGACGTCGCGGGCCAGTGACCGCTCCGCAGCCGGTCGAGCATCGTCAGCAGCGCCGCCTCCTGTTCCTCCGGCGAGAAGTCGCAGTGGCCGACGGTCTCGGTGTACGTCTGGCGGAGCAGGGAGCCCGCTCCGGCCCGGCGCACGTTCTCCTCGTACGACTGCTGCTGGGCGACGGTGGAGATCTGGTCACCGATGCCG
Organism: Nonomuraea sp. LP-02; assembly: GCF_036289125.1. NCBI lineage: Bacteria > Bacillati > Actinomycetota > Actinomycetes > Streptosporangiales > Streptosporangiaceae > Nonomuraea > Nonomuraea sp. LP-02. Next base: position 6,657,129 of record NZ_JAXCLK010000001.1, read on the forward strand.
GACACGGTCAGCACAGGGATGCGCAGGTCACCGTTCAGGACGATGCCGCGCGAGAAGCGCTTGACGGCGTCCGGGTCCGCCGCGATGCGGGGCGCCGCGGCCAGGTTCCTCAGGTCGGCCGCGAGGTCCAGACCTGCCGCCTTGTACAGGTCGCGGACGGCACGCCGGAGGACGGGATCGGCGAGGCTCAGTTGCTTCTCGTAATCCACGCCGGTGTTCCAGGACGGGTTCCCGCCGACCACGTCCATGATCTGGCGCCGGCTGCTCATGGCCTGCCCCACGTAGGGCAGGGGCCCGCCGGCGAGCGCCAGGTAGGCGCCCTGCTGCAACGCGTCGGCGTCCCCTCTGTCCGGAGGCGGCGGCGTGGACCCGCCGGGGTTGCGTCCCCAGGCCGGCAACTGGCCGACAGCGGCGGCCAGCGCGATCCGGGCCCGCCCCTCGGGAGTCTGCTGAGCCGCGGCCAGGGCGTCGATCCATGCCTTCCGGGCCGAGTCGACGTCCTCCGGGATGTCGACGACCGGCAGCCCCGGCGCGACCAGGCGCTCGAGGACGAAGACCGTATCGAGCTTCTGATTCCACTGGCCGACGGATCCGCCGAGGCCGCCGCACATGGGGACAGCGGCGTCGAAGGTGCCGGGGTGGACCTGGGCGACGCCGGCGGCGACGAAACCGCCCATCGAGGTCCCGGAGTCGATCGCGTACCGTGCCGGGCCGTAGGCGTCCTCGAAGCGGGCCAGCGCCTCTGCCTGGTTGTCGATGGCGGACCGGATGTCCCAGCCGGTGATCGCCCGGCTCGTCCCGCCGCGGGCCACGCCGTCGGCCAGCAACCGCGCGGTCAGGGGCTCGTTCCGGCCCGAGCCGGCGAAGTCGAGGGCGACCACTACGGCGCCGTTCCAGCGGGCCGGGACGACGAACTCGTAGGGCGTGCCGTCATCGAGGGTGCCGCTGACGCAGGTGGGGCGGGCGGGGGAGTCCGGCAGGCACGGCGTGCCGCCGGGGGGCGTGGCGGAGGCGGCGGTCCCGCTACCGGCGACGGCCGCCAGCGCGAAGGCCAGGCACGCGATCGTTCTGCGGCGGATCACAGCGACAGCCCCTTCGACTCGACCTTCCACCCGTCCTCGGTGCACAGTCCGCAGTCGGGGCCGACGAAGCGCGCCCCGGCGGCCCGGTCCCCGCGCAGGATGTAGTCGAACCAGTCCGCGGCCACCTGCCAGCCCTTGGTGGCCTCGAGACCGGCGATCAAGCCGGTGTGGCCGGCCGCGGTGTCGCTGACCAGGGCGGCGGGAACGTCGAGCAGGGCGTAGTTGTCGATGCTGTTCTGGTGGGCGACATCGTCCGGACCGCCGTTCACCAGCAGCGTCGGAGTGTGCAGATCGGCGAGCCGGTCGCGCCCGTAGCCGCCGAAGGCCGGCTCCTTGAAGTACCCGGTGTTGAATCCGGCGACGGCGTCGATCATGGGATCGGTCCCGGCGGCGAGGGCCTCGACGCCGCCGCAGCTGTGGCCGAGCACGCCGACCCGCGTCGTGTCCACCCGCCCGTCGAACTGCTTGCCGGACTGCTTCGACCCGGTGGCCCAGTGGGCGGCCGCGAGGAGGGCCTCGGGGTGCGCGATCGTGTTCTCGGGGGTGTTGGGGACGGCGAACTCGTCCACTCCGCCGTTGGCCACGACGATGTATCCCTGGGAGGCCAGGCCGGTGAGGAAGGTGATCCCTTCGAGGTTGCTCGTCGCGCAGGCGCCGTTGCCGTAGACGATCACGGGCAGGCTGTTCTTGGGCAGTGCCTTGAGATTCGCCGGGCGGTAAACGGTGTGCCCCGGCAGTCCCTCAGCGGCCTCACGCACCGTGGGCAGCACGGCCCGCGTCGAGGCGCCGGCAGAGGGGGTCTTCGGCGACGGATTCCGGGCGGACGACGCCGCGGCGCCGGAGCCGGCGAGGACGACTGCCCCCGCGGTCGCCGCCAGCAGGATCCGCGCGGTCATGGAGCGGGCAAACATGGTTGCGTTGCCTCCACGGTGGATGGACGGGCAGGGGGTGTTGGCTCGAGGCCCGAAGAGGTCCGCGAATGGCCGGCGGGGCGCCTGGCAGCCGCCGTGAGGCGCATGCCCACCGTCAATGAAGACGATCGTTCAGCTTTCTGTCATTGATGTCAATCCCTCTCTTCGCCGCCCGGACGACTTGGCGGAGCGACGGTCCACAGCCGCCGGCAGTCGCGTGATCGGCTGCCCGGCGAGGGACGATGCGGGCAGATCTACGACTCGCTCGGGGGGCCCGGCGGCGTCCGCCCTGGAGCCGCCCGGGACTCGCCATCACACGAGAGCTCATGACCTGCGGTGACCTGGCCGGTTGGCGGTGACCCCGGCAGTGGACCAAAGCGTGACATTCAGATAACGAGCGCACGATCAGGCGTTGTCAATATACTCCTGATGTGAACGATCGAGAGAGCTCTGAGGCGGAGGGCGTCGATTTCCCGCGCTTCCAGGTGGGCGCACCCCCGCAGCACCTGATCACGACGCTTCTCGGGGACTACTGGATCAGCCGGCCCGAGCAGTTGCCGTCCGCGGCGCTGGTGCGGCTGACCGAGGAGTTCGGTGTCTCCGCCGTGGCGGCCCGGGCCGCGCTCAGTCGCCTGACCAGGCGGGATCTGCTGGAGTCGTCCAAGATCGGCCGGCGCACCTACTACCGCCTGACGGATCGGGCCGCTGCGGTGCTGCTGGAAGGGCGGCAGCGGATCATGTCCTTCGGCCTGGAACAGGGCGCGTGGGACGGACGATGGGTGATGGCGGCCTTCTCCATCTCCGAGGAGCAGCGCGACCTGCGCCACGCGCTGCGCGCCAGGCTGCGCTGGCTCGGCTTCGCCCCGCTCTACGACGGGCTGTGGGTCTCGCCGACCGCGAACGCCGACAGCGCGGCGGCCGTGCTGGCCGAGCTGGAGATCCCCATGGCGACGATCTTCCGCGCCGAGGCCCTTGACCTCGCGGGCATGCGCGCCCCGCAGGAGGCGTGGGACTTCGATGAGCTTCGGCGCACCTATGAGGGCTTCGTGGCCCAGTACGCGCCTCTTCTGGAACGTGTCCGCAGGGGCGCGGTCGGCGCGTCCGAGGCGCTGGTCGCGCGCACGGGGATCATGGACACCTGGCGGACCTTCCCCAACCACGACCCCGACCTGCCGACGGAGCTGTTGCCGGCCGACTGGCCGCGCGCCGCGGCAAGAGACCTTTTCGTGGAGATCTACGACACCCTGGGCCCGCTCGCCGAGTTCCGCGTCAAGCAGATCGTCGCGGAGTTCGAGCCCGAACTGGCCGAGCTGGTCGCCCACCATCGGACCAGTTCCATCCTCGCGCTCACCTGATCGCTCCCGGCGGTGGGGCGGCGTTTCGGCTCGCCCCGCTCGTCATCGCCTCCGCACAGCCACCTCTTGACAGGTGTGCATCTCTAGATGTGACACTTATCCCCACGACCGCAAAAATAACTGCAGCATTAGTTGGTCGCGGAAGGATCACCATGAGAATCCCCAGGACCATCCTCGCGGGTACGGCGGCTTTGGCTCTCGCCGGCGTCGCAGCCTGCGGCGGAGGCGACGGCGAGACGCAGCGGCCGGCCGGTGCGACAGCTCTGTACGACGCCCTGCCTGAGGGCATCAAGGAAGCGGGCGTCATCCGATTCGCCGGGGATTCCCACCCGCCCTATCGGATCGTCGCCAACGACGGCAAGACCGTCACGGGCATCGACAAGGAGTTGCAGGACGCCCTCGGCAAGGTGCTGGGGGTCCGCACCGAGATCTCGATCGTCAGCGGCCTGCCCGCGGCGCTGTCCGGCATGCTCGCCTCCAGGTACGACGCCTTCAACGGTCCGGTCAAGGACAGCGCCGAGCGGGAGAAGCAGTTCGACGCGCTCGTGTGGATGGTCACCCGGACCTCCTACCTGATCCCCAAGGCCGGATCCTCGGCCATCAAGAGCTCGGACGACCTGTGCGGCAAGCGCGTCGCCGGCACCGCGGGCAGCATCGTGGAGGACCAGGCCAAGCGCCTGACCGAATGGTGCGCCAAGCAGGGTGAGCCGGGGATCGACTTCATCGGCTTCGCCGACACCAACGGCACCATCCTCGCCGCCAAGTCCGGCAGGGCCGATGCGGCGGGCATGACCGAGAGCGCCGCGCTCGACGTGCTCTCCAAGGAGAAGGACGCCTTCACGTACGTCACGCAGACCGAGGAGCAGGGCGCCGGTGTCGACCAGCTGGCGATGCTCGTGCCCAAATCCAGCGGTCTCGGCCCCGTCATGCTCGACGCGTTCAAGGAGATCTTCAAGAACGGCGAGTACAAGAAGATCATGGACAAGTACGGGCTCCAGAACGTGGCGGTCCAGGAGCCCAAGATGAACACCGCGGCGGCGCAATGAGCGTGGCACCACAGGCCGTGGACGTCGCCGCCGCCCGGCCGCGGATCCGCCCCCTGCGCTGGGTCGCCGGGGTCGTGCTGCTCGTGCTCGTCGCGCAGTTCGCCTGGTTCCTCGTCACCAACCCGCGGTTCGAGTGGCCGGTGGTCGGCAAGTATCTGTTCGACCCGAACGTCCTGCGCGGCCTGGGCATGTCGCTGCTGCTGACCGTCATCGTGATGCTGCTGGGCAGTGTGCTCGGGGTGCTTCTCGCGGCGGGCAGGCTGAGCGGCTTCCGGCCGGTGGTCTGGGCCTGCGGCGCCTACGTCACGGTCTTCCGCAGCATACCGCCCCTGCTCCAGCTGATCTTCTGGTTCAACCTCGGTTACCTGCTGCCGCGGATCCCGCTGGGCGTGCCGTTCGGCCCGACCTTCGTCTCGTGGCCGACCAACTCGGTGATCAGCTCGCTGACCGCGGCCGTCATCGGGCTCACCCTGCACGAGGCCGCGTACATGGCCGAGATCGTCAGGGCCGGCATCCTGGCCGTGGACGGCGGCCAGCGCGACGCCGCCCGCGCCATGGGGTTCACGGCGAGGCAGAGCTTCGTCAAGATCGTGCTCCCGCAGGCGATGCGGGTGATCGTCCCGCCCGCCGGCAGCGAGTTCATCAGCCTGCTCAAGGGCACTTCCCTGGTCAGCGTGATCGCGATGGCCGACCTGCTGTACTCGGTGCAGGTGATCTACAACAGGACCTACGAGATCGTGCCGCTGCTGATCGTCGCCTGCGCCTGGTACCTGGTGGTGGTCACCGCCTTGTCGCTCGGCCAGCGGCGCCTGGAGCGGCACTTCGGAAAGGGGCAGCGGTGAGCGGCACACCGGTCCTGCGCATCCGCGACGTACGCAAGCAGTTCGGCGACCATGTGGCGCTCGACGGGGTGAGCCTGGACGTGCACGAGGGCGAGGTCGTCACCGTGATCGGCCCGTCCGGGTCGGGCAAGTCGACCCTGGCCCGCTGCGTCCACCAGTTGGAGAGCATCGACGGCGGGGCCATGTACCTCGACGGGGAACTGCTCGGCTACGAATTCCACAGGGGCCACCTGCGCCCCCTGCCCGACCGGCGCGTGGCCGCCCAGCGCAGCCGCATGGGCATGGTCTTCCAGCAGTTCAACCTGTTCCCGCACTGGAATGTGCTGCGCAACGTCGTCGAGGCGCAGGTGCTGGTCCACGGACGGAAGCCGGAGCAGGCGCGTGAGGAGGCGCTGCGGCTGCTGGAGCGTGTGGGTCTCGCCGACAAGGCGGACGCCCATCCCCGGATGCTCTCCGGCGGACAGCAGCAGCGCGTCGCCATCGCCCGGGCCCTGGCCACCAACCCACGGATCATGCTGTTCGACGAGCCCACCAGCGCGCTGGACCCCGAGTTGGTGGACGAGGTGCTGAGCGTGGTGCTCGGCCTGGCCCGCGGCGGCATGACCATGGTCATCGTGACGCACGAGATGAGCTTCGCCCGCGAGGTGGCGGACCGGTGCGTCTTCATGGAGAACGGCCGGGTGATCGAGACCGGCACGCCCGAGGAGATCTTCGACAACCCCGCCTCGCCCCGCCTCGGGGCCTTCTTGTCGCGCTTCTCCGGGCGCGCGGCCCGAACTTCAGAACGCCTGCTGGAGGAGGAGACCACCTCTTGAGCTTCACGGTAATGGCCGTCGGCGACCTCGTCGTCGACGAGCCCGACCCCGCGTCCTTCTTCGCCCCGGCCCGGGAGACGCTGGGCCGGGGCGATGTGGTGATCGGCCACATCGAGGTGCCCCACAGCACGTCCACCGCCCAAGTCAGCACCGACGTCCCCGCCCCGCCCGCCGATCCCGCCGCGCTCTCCGCGGTCGCCGATGCCGGCTTCCACGTGGTGACGCTCGCGGGCAACCACGTCTACGACGTCGGCGACCAGGGGGTGGCCGACACGATCGCGTACGCCACCGAGGCCGGATTGACCACCACGGGTGCCGGCATGACCCTCGACCAGGCTCGCCGCCCCGCCGTCGTGGAGCGCGACGGGTCGCGGATCGGCGTGCTCAGCTACAACTGCGTCGGCCCCCGCGAATCCTGGGCGACCAGCCGCAAGCCCGGCTGCGCGTACGTCAAGGTGCTGACCCACTACGAACTCGACCACGCCAGCCCCGGCGGGCCGCCCGCCGTCTACACCTTCGCCGACCCCGCCTCTCTGGAGCGGATGGCCGAGGACGTGGCGGCCCTGGCCGCCGAGGCCGACGTCGTGCTGGTGTCGCTGCACAAAGGCGTCGGGCACACGCCCGCCGTCCTGGCGATGTACGAGCGGCCGGTGGCGCACGCCGCCATCGACGCCGGCGCGCACGCCGTGTTCGCCCACCACGCCCACATCATGCGAGGCGTCGAGATGTACCGCGGCCGGCCGGTCTACCACGGGCTCGGCAACTTCGTGACCGTCACCCGCGCGTTGACGCCCACCACGGGCGACGAAGGTGAACGGGCCGCGTGGGCGCGCCGCAGAGTCGAGCTGTACGGCTTCGCGCCCGACCCGGACATGCCGTACTACCCCTTTCATCCGGAGAGCCGGAACACGGCGATCGCGGTGTGCCGGTTCGATCGGAACGGCCTGGTCTCGGCCCGCATCGTGCCCTGCTGGATCGACGACGCGGGCCGTCCGGTGCCGCTCGGCGACGACGCGGAGGGGCGGCGGGTCGTGTCGTACATCGAGCACATCACGCGACAGGCGGGTCTGAAGACGGAGTTTCAGTGGGAGGGAGACGAGGTGGTGCTGCGTGGCTGACCGTCCGCTCGCCGGCCGCACGGTGATCGATCTGACCACCGCACTGTCCGGACCGTACGCGACCCTGCTGCTGGCCGGGCTGGGCGCCCGCGTGATCAAGGTGGAGAATCCGCTGACCGGCGGCGACACCTCCCGCAACAACGCCCCCTATCTCGGTGCGGACGGGCTGACGCTGGGCCGCCACGGGGACGACGACATGTCCGTGTCGATGCTCCTCCGGGGCCGCAACAAGGAGAGCGTCACGCTCAATCTCAAGCACCCCAAGGCCCGTGACATCCTGGCCGATCTGGTCAGGGTGTCGGACATCATGATCGACAATTACAGCGCCGGCGTCATGGCGCGGCTCGGCATCGGCCACGACTGGGCGAGTGCGATCAACCCGCGCATCGTGTGCACGTCGATCAGCGGCTTCGGCGCGCAGGGCGGTCCCGGCTCGGGAAAGGCGATGGACACCATCATCCAGGCGCTCAGCGGGGTGATGATGACCGCGGGCGCGCCCGGCGAGCCACCCGTCCGCTTCGGGCTGCCGGTGGGCGACCTCGTCGCGCCGCTGTACGCGGTGATCGGCACGCTCGCCGCGGTCCTGCGGGCCGACGCGACCGGCCAGGGCCAGCACGTGGACGTGTCCATGCTGGGGGCGCTGACCTCGCTGGTCGCGTGCGAGCCGTTCGACGCCTACGAGAAGCTGGGCCTGCCCATGCGCACGGGGACGACCGTGCCCAGGCTGGCGCCGTTCGGGACGTTCCCCGCCGCGGACGGCTGGTTCGCGCTGTGCGGCCCCACCGACGCCTTCGCCCGCGGCCTGTTCGCGGCGATGGGCCGCGACGATCTGGCCGCGGACCCGCGGTACGCCTCCCGGGACGCGCGCGTGGCCAACGCAGGCGAGCTGCACAGGCTGGTGGCCTCGTGGGTGGCGGACCGCCCGCTCGCCGAGATCCTCGACGCGCTCACCCGGCACGGCGTCCCCGCTGCCGAGGTGCGTGAGCCCGGCGACGCCGTACGCGACCCGCTCGTGCTGGAGCGGGAGGAGGTCGTGCCGCTGGAGCATCCGCGCCACGGTCGTGCCGCGGACCTGTACGGGACCGGCGTGCCGATCCGCTTCTCCGACTCGGAGGCGGGGCTCGACCGGTCGGCGCCCGCCCTCGGCGAGCACAACGCCGAGATCTACGGCGGCCTGCTCGGTCACTCCGACGACGAACTCAAGGCCCTGGCCGAGGAGGGGGTGATCTGACATGCCGATGGCGCTTGCCATGCTGGAGGAGGCGTACGCCCGGCGCGGCGCACCTCCGGCCTCCTCGACCCTCCCGACCGGCGACCGGACGCCGGTCGTCGGCTACGTCGGGGCGGACATGCCGGTCGAACTGCTGACCGCCGCGGGTCTCCGCGCGCTCCGGCTCACGGGCGACCCGGAGTCCGGCTCCGCGCGCGGAGACCGGTACCTGGGCCGCGGGGTGGACCCGACGGCCCGCTCGGTGCTCACGCGGCTGCTCGCCGGGTCCTTCGGCGACCTGGACCACCTCGTGATCTCGCATGACTGCGAGGCCTCCCTGCGGCTGTTCTACGCGCTGCGCGAGCTGCGCCGCGTGGAGCCGGGCACGGGACTGCCCGAGGTGTATCTCGTGGACATCCTGCACCTGCCGCACCGCACGACCGCCCGGTACAACCGTCGCAGGATCGGCGAGTTCGCGGCCAGGCTGGAGGCGTGGACCGGCCGCACCCTCGACCTCGCCGGGGCGGTGGCCGCGCATGACGAGCGGCGCCGCCTGCTGGTCGCCGCCGCCGAGCTGCGCAGGGCGGTGCCCGCCCGCCTGACGGGGCGGCAGTTCCTCGCGGTGGCCAACGCGGTCCTGCCCGTGGCCGAGCACATCGCGCTGCTGGAACGGCTGCTGGCCGAGGCGGGGCAGCTCGAGGAGCACGCCGGGCGGCGCGTCTTCCTGAGCGGCAGCGACCACGACACGCCACACGTGTACGAGGCCGTCGAGTCCGAGGGCTACGTGATCGTCGGCGAGGACCACGGCTTCGGCGGCCCGTCCCCGGAGGGGCTCATCGGCTCGGGCGGCCTGGACGCGCTGGCCGAGCACTACCACTACAGCGGTCCGACCGCTCACCGGGCCACCGTGAGCGAGCGCGCCGCCCACGCGGCGAGAGCCGTACGGCACTGCCGTGCCGAGCTCTTCGTCGCCTATTCCAGGATCGCCGACGAGGCTCCGGCCTGGGACTTCCCCGCGCAGCGGGCGGCTCTCGACATCCCCGCCGTGCTGCTGGAGCGCCAGGAATACGGGCGTGCCGATCTGACCGCCCTGCGGAAGGAACATCCATGCGCAGTGTGAAATCCCTCGCCACAGCGGCCGAGGCGGGCAGACACCAGCGCGAATGGTTCGCCGACCTGCGCCGGCGGGTCGCCGCCGGCGAGCCGTTCGCCCTGCTGAACGCGGACGTCCCGCACGAGATCTTCCGCACGATGGACATTCCGTACGCGGTCAGCCAATGGTGGGCGTCCCTGGTGGCCGCCAAGCAGCGTTCGCAGCACTACCTGGAGTTGGTGCGGCAGCGCGGGTATCCCGACTACTCGGAGCAGTACAACTCGGTCACGCTCGGCTCCGCCTTCGATCCGGAACCTGAGGCCGGTCCGTGGGGCGGTCTGCCCAGACCAGACATCGTCGTCGGCGACGTCACGGGCGACATCACCCGCAAGGTCTTCGACATCTGGGGACACGAGCCGGGGGTGACCTTCTACCCGTTGGAAAGCGCCGCCGAGAACGAGGTCCCCGTCAACTGGTGGGAGCTCATGCCGCACCGCTGGGAGCAGGCCATCGGCCCGGCCAGGTTGGACCTGCTCACCGCGGAGCTGGAGAACCTCGTCAGGTTCCTGGAGACCACCACCGGCAGGCGGTTCAGCGAGTCGCGCTTCCGCGAGGTGATGGCCCTGGTCGACGAGCAGGAGGAGTGGAACCGGAAGACGCGCGACCTCATCGCCCGCACCCGGCCCGCCCCGCTCGGCGTCGTCGACAGCATCCCCAGCGTCATGCTCCCGCAGTGGCACCGTGGCACAGAGTGGGCCAGGGACATCGCCAAGCGTTTCTACGAGGAGGTGCGCGACCGGGTCGAGTCGGGTCAGGCCGCGTGCCCGGACGAGCGGGCCCGGCTGATGTGGATCGGCCGCGGCCTCTGGTACGACATGGGCTTCTACCAGCGCTTCCAGGACGAGTACGGCGCGGTGTTCGTCTGGTCGATGTACCTGGCGATCGCCGCCGACGGGTACATCCGCTACGGCGACGACCCGATGAGAGCGCTGGCGGCGCGCTTCGCCGCCTTCGGCGACCAGCTCTACACCCCGCCGTGGTCGAGCGAATGGTACGTGAAGGAGGCCCGCCTGCATGGCATCGACGGCGTGGTCCACCTGGTCTCCGACGATCCCCGCGGGAGCTACTTCACGGCCAGGGCACTGGAGGCGGCCGGGTTCCCGGTGATCGAGATCCACGCCGACAACGTCGACGCCCGCACCTTCGGTGACGAGGTGGTCGAGCGCGTCGGTCAGTGGCTGGAGAACGTCGTCCTCGCCTGACCTCGATGCCGGCGCGGCGGCGCCCGTCCTGAGGTGGCCGCTCGAAGACACTAGGCAAACATTTGACGATCGTCTTGGAAGCGTCATACATTCCAGACAGTCGCCGTACAACTCAGGGGGAATCCCATGGATCTTTCCGGCAAGGTCGCCGTCGTCACAGGTGCGGGCCGTGGGCTCGGCCGCGCGTACGCCGAGGCGCTGGCCACGGCCGGGGCGGCGGTGGTCGTCAACGACGTGGACGCCGGAGCGGCCGCGCAGGTGGTCGAGGCCATCACCAGTGACGGAGGCAAGGCCGTGGACGTCGTCGCCCCGGTCGGCTCCGCGGAAGTGGCCGAACGGCTGGTCGCCACCGCGGTCAAGGAGTTCGGCCGGCTGGATGTGATGGTCACCAACGCCGGCATTCTGCGCGACCGGGTGTTGTGGAAGATGTCGGACGAGGACTTCGACGCCGTCATCGACGTTCATCTGCGCGGTACGTTCACCTGCGCGCGGGCGGCGGCGGCGCGGATGCGCGAGCAAGGGACGGGCGGCCGGTTGATCCTGATCTCCTCGCCGGCCGGGCAGCGGGGGAACTTCGGCCAGACGAACTACGCGGCGGCCAAGGCCGGCATCGTGGCGATGGCCCGCACCTGGGCGATGGAGCTGGCCAGGGCGAACGTCACGGTGAACGCGGTCGTCCCGGTGGCCGCGACCGAGATGACCAAGACCATCCCCGTGTTCGCGCCGGTCATCGAGGAGGCCGAGCGCACCGGGAAGCCGTTCCCGGACTGGCTGCGCAAGGACGAGGGACTGGGCACGGTCGAGGACGTGGCAGGGCTCGTCGTCTTCCTCGCCTCCGACGCCTCCGCGGGCGTGACCGGCCAGGCGATCGGCGTCGGCGGGGACCGCCTGGCACTGTGGGCGCATCCGAAGGAGAAGGCAGTGGCGTTCGCCGACGGCGGCTGGACGGCCGAGACCATCGCCGCCTCATGGGAGGCGGGTGTCGGCGCCGAGCCCGAGACGTACGGCATTCCCGCGCCGAAGGCGCCCGAGGGAGCCTGAGATGCTTGGGACGCCTGAGATGAACGTCGACGAGCTGGCCGCGATCGACGTGCACACCCACGCCGAGATCTCGAAGGACGGGCACGGGTCGCTGAGCCCGGAGCTGTTCGGGGCCTCTGCGGACTACTTCAAGGCGCACGGGCACCGGCAGCCGACCATCGCGGAGATGGCCGCCTATTACCGGGAGCGGAAGATGGCGGCGGTGGTGTTCACCGTGGACGCCGAGCACGCCACCGGGCACCCGCGCATTTCCAACGAGGAAGTCGCGGAGAGCTGCGCCGAGCATGCCGACGTGCTGATCCCGTTCGCCAGTGTGGACCCCTGGAAGGGCAAGGCCGGGGTCCGCGAGGCGCGGCGGCTGGTGGAGGAGTACGGCGTGCGCGGGTTCAAGTTCCACCCGAGCATCCAGGGTTTCGCGCCCGACGACCGCATCGCCTATCCCCTCTATGAGGCGATTCAGGAACTCGGCGCGATCGCGCTGTTCCACACCGGGCAGACGGGCATCGGCGCGGGTGTTCCCGGCGGGGGCGGGATCCGGCTCAAGTACGGGAACCCCATGCTGGTGGACGACGTGGCCGTGGACTTCCCCGAGCTGCGGATCATCCTGGCCCACCCGTCGTTCCCGTGGCAGGACGAGGCGTTGGCGGTCGCCACGCACAAGCCGTACGTCTACATCGACCTGTCGGGGTGGTCGCCGAAGTACTTCCCGCCGCAGTTGGTGCGGTACGCCAACACGCTGCTGAAGGACAAGGTGCTCTTCGGGTCCGACTATCCGGTGATCACCCCGGACCGCTGGCTGGCTGACTTCGACAAGCTGGACATCAAGCCCGAAGTCCGCCCGAAAATCTTGAAGGACAACGCCGTACGCCTGCTCGGGCTCGGCGGAGCAGAGAGGACGGCAGACAGATGACCACGACGGTGAGCGGGCTGGACGAGATCAGGGCGCTGGCCGGCAGGGATCTCGGCCACAGCGGCTGGCTGGAGATCACCCAGGAGCGGGTGAACGTCTTCGCCGAGGCCACCGGCGACCACCAGTGGATCCACGTCGACCCTGACCGGGCGAAGGACGGACCGTTCGGCGGCACGATCGCCCACGGCTACCTGACCTTGTCCCTGATCATCCCGCTGTTCAACGAGCTGCTGGAGATCCGGGACGTCAAGATGAGCGTCAACTACGGCCTGGACAAGGTCCGCTTCCCCAGCCCGGTCAGGGTGGGCGCCAGGATCCGCCTTGCCGGTACGGTCGCCTCGGTCGAGGACGTTCCCGGCGACGGCGTGCAGATGACGGTCGACTTCACCGTCGAGGTCGAGGGTGCGGCCAAGCCGGCCTGCGTGGCCCGGGCGATCTACCGGCACTACGCCTGACCTGTGATCCCGTCCGGAGGCGGCGCCTCGGCTGGACGGCTCCTCTGATCCCTCAGCTCACAGGAGGTCCAACACCCATGCGCAACGCCGGACTGGGAGGGTGGCCCGCCCGCCGGGCCCAGATGACACCTGATCGGACCGCCTTCATCTTCGCGGACCGGCCTGTCACCTACGCCGAGGTTCACGAACGGACGACACGGCTGGCGTCGCGATTGCGCGCGGCGGGGGTGCGGGCCGGCGACCGGGTCGCCTACCTCGGCCGCAATCACGTCGCCTTCGTCGAGACGATGTTCGCCTCGCATCTGCTCGGGGCGATCTTCGTGCCGCTGAACTTCCGCCTGGCCGCGCCCGAGATCGGTTACATGCTGGACCACTCGGGCGCGGAGGTGCTGATCTACGCGCCCGAGTGCGTCGAGGTGGTGCAAGCCCTGCCGGACACCGCGACCGCCCTTCGAGAGGTCGTGGCCCTCGACGCTCCGCGGCCGGGGGAGCGGCATTACGACACCTGGCTGGCGGAGGGCGATCCCACCCCGATCGACACGCCCGTGAAGCTGGACGACACCGCGCTCATCCTCTACACCTCAGGCACGACCGGGCGGCCCAAGGGCGCGATGCTGACGCACGGCAACCTCGTCTGGAACTGCTTCAACCTCCTGCTCGGCGTCGACGTCACGAGCGACGAGGTGACGCTGATCAGCGCACCGCTGTTCCACGTCGCCGCCCTGAACCAGACCTTGCTGCCGACCTTCCTCAAGGGCGGCTGCTCGGTGATCACGCCGTCGTGGGACGTGGACGAGTGTTACGACCTCATGGAGAAGTACAGCGTCACCTGGATGTTCGGGGTCACCACGATGTTCGCCGCGTTCGCCCGGTCGCCCAGGTGGGCCGGCGCGGACTTGTCGTCGCTGCGCCACCTCATGGCCGGGGGAGCGGCGATCCCCGCCGCGCTGATCCGCACGTACCAGGAACGGGGCTTGGTGTTCTGCCAGGGATACGGGCTCACCGAGACCGCGCCCGGCGCCACGTTCCTCGAGGCCAGTCAGAGCGTGCGCAAGGTGGGGTCGGCAGGGGTGCCGGTGTTCTTCGCCGACGTGCGGGTCGTGCGGCCCGACGGCACGGACGCGGCCGAGGGAGAGCCAGGTGAGGTGCTCATCCAGGGGCCGAACGTGACCCCCGGCTACTGGCGCGACCCGGAGGCGACCGCCGCCGCGTTCTCCGATGGCGGCTGGTTCCGCTCCGGCGACATCGGCGTTCGGGACGAGGAGGATCACCTGTACGTCATCGACCGGGTCAAGGACATGTACATATCGGGCGGGGAGAACGTCTATCCGGCCGAGGTTGAGGCAGTGATCTTCGAGCATCCGGCCATCGCCGAGGTCGCGGTGCTCGGCGTACCCGACGCCAGATGGGGCGAGGTCGGCCGCGCGTTCGTGGTCCTACGCCCCGGAGCGAGTGTCACCACCGATGAGCTGCGCGAATTCCTGCGCCTTCGCTTGGCCAAGTACAAGATTCCGGCCTATTTCGACATCGCGGACGACTTGCCGAAGACGGGTTCGGGAAAGATCCAAAAACCGCGACTGCGACGCCTTCCCTTGCCGGGCGCCGACTCCTCCGCTTCTTCGCCGGCTGACCGGTGACGTCCGCCTGGCTCCCGGCGTACCGGGTGCTCGAGGTCGGTTAGGGCCGCCGTGCGGTTTCAGGTCGGGCTGGCCCTTGAAGGTGTCATTCATGGGCTCGATCAGTTGGCGGATCGAGTTGAGCAGGTCCCGGTCGTGCTAGCAGGCTCGGTGGACCGGCGGGTGCGCAGATCACCGGAAGCAGCGGGAGTGTGAGCGGCAGTAGCCGTAGCCGGCCAGGTCCGGGCGAGGGACGATGGGGCGGGGGCGGCCGCACTTGATCGGGGGCTCACGCACTACCCGGAAAGCAAAATGTGGAGGCCCGGATTCGACCGGAGCCCCCACATGTGCGTGCGGTGTGTGTCCGAGGGGCGAGCGCCACCGGACGCACATGGCCTGCCGCAATCCCTATTCCCGTGCACCACATTCACGTGGCCTGACGATGTCCGTGACGGTTCAGGTGGAAACCTTCCACTCATCGGTGAGCCAGGCCAGATCCGCTTGGTGGCGCTCGCGGGCGAGACGCTCACGTTCGAAAAGGGCTTCGGTCTTGGTCAGTACCAGGGTGTACGGGCGGCCCTGCCGCCTGGTCTCGTGATGGACCGGCAGCTCACCCTCATCGATCCTGGCGTGGACATGCCTGCGCCTGTCCTTCGCGAGCGGCCAGTCGAGAGCGCGTCGCTCAGGGTCTCGGAGGAACGTGCCGAGCTTCTCGCACAGCTCGCACGCGCATCCGGTGGGCAGTTCGATCGACCAGTCGCCCGGCGCGCGTTGTGGCTGCGCCAGTAATGCGCGGATTCGATCGGCACAGTAGAGGGCCAACTCGTCGAAGCCCCCTTGGCGCGTCCCGGCGGCACGCAGCGTCGCCATCGCCAGGGCGTGCGCCCGATCACCGGGCGTTCGCGCGAGCTTGTGGGCGTTCTCCAGAACGTCCGTTGATCCCAGCCCGGCCGCAGCTGCGATGATCCCGGAGCATGGCGCCCCCAAGGCGGTCAGCCATGCTTCCCGCCGGGAGGTGAGCGGCCCGTCGAGTGCTGGAGCGACCTGACCCGCGAACATCGTCCATGACAGTTCGACGATGCGGCGGGTGGCTGCGGTGGACGCGTTCCCCTCCGCCGAGAGCGCGGCACACAGCTGTGGGAGATCTTCGAACCACTCCAACGGTGCCTGAGCGAGACCGTAGGAGCCGGGTCGCCAGCCCTCTGTCCAGTGGCGCAGCAGGCCGTCCATCCAGATGTCGCCGTAGTGCGTGGCCAGGGCCGCGAATGCCGGACCATGAGGAGGGACCAGCCGCTCCAGTGCGAAGGGCCGCAGCAGCATGGCGGCGACCTGCGCGTCATCCAGCTCCCTGGCGGCTTCCAGCGCCTTGCCGATCAGTTCGGTCTGGCCGGGGTAACGGCCGGCGGCGTGCCAGAAGGACTCCAGCGACCGCGCCGCCTCGCGAGCTTCCGCGATTTTCCCGGCACGGGCCGTCGTGGCGAGTTCGTCCAGCGCCCACCCTGGAGACGCCTCGGCCCGGCTGGCGAAGCCCTGGCTCCGGGGCCAGATGACCAGCGCCGCCCGCCGGTACCAGCGGTCCAGGGTGTTGCCGTAGTTGCCCATGTAGCCCTCGTACTCCGAGGAGTGGGGCGTTATGTCGGCCGTCGGGGTCGTCGAGGCCACTTCGGCGTCGCTGAGGTCCAGCGAGATGTCCTCCAGTCGCCCCGTTTCCGGGCTGATCCAGTGGGCGAGGGTGGTGGAGGTCTCGATCAGGTCCTGGAGGACGTACTGCTTGTCGTCCGCGCTGACCGGGGCCTCGTAGTCGTCGGGATCCTCGTCCTCGTGGTGGCCGTACCACGCGTCCTCGTCCTCGTCAGGGTCGTAGGCGTCCCAGGTCTCCTGGATCTCCGCGAGGGCCAGAGTGATCTCACAGCCCGCCCGCTCGGCCGCGGCCCGCAGCAGGGCGCCCCGCGCGGCGTCCGATCCCTTCAGCCGGGACCAGCTCAGCCCGCGGGCGGTGTACTCGTGGTCGAGGAGATACGCCAGCCGCGTCGGCGGTTCCCCTCGGCGGGAGGTGTAGGGCAGGACGACCGGGATGGCGAAGTGCGTGAGAAGGCCGGCCGCGAGCTCGCTGACCAGTGGATTCTCGGCCGCCGCGGCCTGGCTGTCTCCTGTCAGGAGCAGGTTGTAGGTGAGGGTGACACGGTTGCCCGTTTTGACGGGAAGAACCTGGTGCCGGCAATCGGAGTAGAAGGCCACCAGTGAGACCGCGGTCTTCAGCCCCCGGTACTTCTTGGTCCGGCCCTGATGCTCGATGACGAGCTCGCCGCCGGTGTGCGCGGACGGCAGCGACACCACCAAGGTCGCGACCATGGCGTCGTCCTTCTCGGAGTCCTGGTGCGGGACGAAGAACTGCCCGGTCTCGTACAGGAGCATGGAGTGCAGCTCGGGCATGAGCCGGCAGTGCGGTGGCAGTCCCAGTTCCGCGCGCATCCCGTCGAGGACGGTCGTGAACGCTTCCGTCCACTGGACGCGTACCAGCTCCTTGGGGATCTCCCAGGTGTCGCGCACCTCTGGGTCTATCAGGGTCTGCTCGCCCCGCCCGAACCGTGCCCGGCGGCCGAGCTCGCGCAGCTGGACCGCCTGCTCATCGGCGAGGGGAAACCGCAGTGGGCCGAGTCCATCGACCGTCACCGAGAGATCGGTTTTGGGAAGCTTTCGCAAGGCGCTGTACGCAGCGGGCTCCGCAGACGCGGCGAGCAACTCGGCCAGCCGTTCACGAGCCATGCCGGACACGGAACCTCCCCATTCCGCCGGGGGAACAGAACTACTGCGTGTGGACGCGCTCCAAACCTTATGCGCCAGCTTCACTTAGCGTGACACGAACTTGGCGATGGTGTCGGCGGACATCTGGCCATCCTTGCCAGGAGTGTTCCCCGACCAGCCTCCCGTGTAGCACGCTGTAACTATTCGACAACATCCTGTGCTTTGCCGCCTTCCTCGCGAGTAGCCTTATTTCACATGGCTCGGCACTTGACGTCGCTCCGGGGACAATGTCGATTTGCACCACATGAGTGGTAGGTCAGCTTGTATATCGAAAGCATCACTCTGCAGAACTTTCAGTGTTTCGGCCCAAACAAGACAGAGATCGGCATTGATGCCGGATTCACCGCGCTCATCGGCGGCAACGGGTCTGGAAAGACCGCAGCTTGTCAAGCACTGGTCCGGCTCTTCGGCGTCAGCACCGGTGATCGGACGGTTCGCGTCGACGATTTTCATGTGCCGGCAGGAGAAACCTCTCCGCCCGGCAATCGAAGCCTCACCATCGAGGCGGTGCTCGCTTTCCCTGAACTGGATGAGAACAACGACCTGGGCCGCGTCACCGTTCCTGAGTTCTTCCACCGGATGGCCTCCACCGCCGACGGTTCGTTCAAGTGTCGCATCACCCTGAAAGCGACGTGGGAAGCCGACGGCACCCTGGACGGCTCGGTCACCGAAACGCGAGAGGTCGTCCTGACCCTCGACGAGGACTACGATCCCGTCCTCGCCCACCCGCTGCCGCCGGCCGAGCGGTCCCGCATTCAGGTGATCTACGTTCCAGCGTCGCGTGACGGTGCTCGCCAGCTGGCCGCGTTCCTGCGCAGCCGGATATGGCGTGCCGCGCGTTGGTCGCCTGACATCCGCGACCTCATCGCCCAGAATGCTGCGATGATCGCGGGCCGCTTCCATGGCGAGCCGAGCGCCAGTGTCGTGGAGGCGACGCTGGCACGTAGATGGAAGGAACTCCACGACGCCGACACCCATGCCATACCTCGCCTCCGCCCGCTGGAAGGTGATCTGGCACAACTGCTGCGTGACACGGAGCTGGTGTTCGAGCCGACGCACACCGGCAAGCCCCGATCAGCCGACCTGCTGAGTGACGGCCAGCGTTCCCTGCTTCACTTGGCGCTCACTGCGGCCGCGCTCGATATCGAGGGCGGCCTGGCAGACGGATCCCACGCGGAAGTGTTCGACCTGGGCAACGTCCAGCTGCCCACCCTGACGGTTGTGATCGTGGAGGAGCCGGAGAACAGCCTGTCGCCGTTCTACCTGTCGCGCATAGCCGGCCAGCTGAAAGAACTCAGCGCGGGCCCTCGCGTCCAGGCGATCATCGCCAGTCACTCCGCTGGTGCGCTGGCCCGCATCGAGCCAGAAAAGATCCGCTACTTCCGGCTGGATGCAGCTTCTGGCACCGCGTTGGTCCGCCCCATCACCCTTCCGGAGGAGGACACCGAAGCCGGCAAATACGTGCGCGAAGCGGTCAGAGCACATCCCGAGCTCTACTTCGCCCGGTTCGTCCTCCTCGGAGAGGGGGATTCGGAGCAGATCGTCATCCCTCGTGTGGCCGAAGCGCGGGGCATTGCTCTTGATCCCTCCTTCGTGGCGATGGTCCCGCTCGGCGGGCGCCATACCAACCACTTCTGGAAACTCCTCAACGACCTCGGTATTCCCCATGCCACGCTCCTGGACCTTGACTACGGCCGTGCTGATGGAGGGGGTGGGCGGCTGCGTGACGCCTGCGCCCAGCTGCTTGCCCAAGACGTAGATGTGTTCGCTGGTCTGGGCGGATACGAGAAGCTTGCTGATGTCACCGCTGATATTTCCTTTGACCAGGCCGAGAGAATCGCCGCGCACCTTCGGTCCTTCGGCGTGTTCTTCAGCAGCCCTCTCGATCTTGATCACTGTATGGTCCGGGCCTTCCCGGATGCCTACTTGGTCCTCACCGACAGTGAGCGCGGCCCCCACTCCTCTGATGCGCGCGAGAGCGTGCTGGGAGCCGGCCACCCCCCGACCGCTTACTGGTATCCCGGGGATCAAGAGCAGAAAGCCGAACGCGACGAAGAACTGCGCTGGTACAGATACTTGTTCTTGTCCCGGTCGAAGCCCGGCACTCACTTAAGCGCACTCACCCGGTTGACCGATGACGAGTTGAAAAACGGTCCAGAGGTTCTCAACGAGTTGGTTGGCTTCATTCAGCGGAGGCTTTCGCTGTGACCGGTCGCCTGGTGAAGGACGCCAATGCTTGGCGTCCGGTCGGGATCGACAATCTGGAACCGGCAGCTTGGCAGGCACTCCGGTCGACAGGCTCGTGCTCGGTCACCGCCGGCCCCGGCGCGGGGAAGACCGAGTTGCTCGCGCAGCGGGCCGCATACCTCCTTCAAACCGGAACATGCCCGCCTCCTCAGCGCATTCTCGCGATTTCCTTCAAACGCGACGCCGCGGCGAACCTCGGCAGCCGCGTGCGTTCGCGGATTCCCGAACACGCCTGGCGGTTCGACTCCATGACCTTCGACGCCTTCACGAAAGGTCTCGTTGACCGATTCAGACTCGCTCTGCCGGACAGCTGGGCCATGCCTGGCGAGTACACGATCCGGCACCCCTCTCGCGGGGAGATCAGGTCGTTCCTGAACCGGCTGTTGCGGGAAGCGCCTTGGACGCTGCGTTCGGAGATCCAGTCATTCGATGCCGAGACATTCCTTCCTCACGTAGTGGGCGGATGGGATCTGCCTCTCGTCCGTCCGGAGGATCCGCTGGATGATCCCGTCGCCTTCGCTGCCCTTGAGTGGTGGAACCGGCACTACGTGCCTAACAACCAGCCGCTACTCGACTTCATCATGATCAACCGCCTGGGGGAGCTCTTGGTGCGGGCGACCCCCCGGCTGCGGCGGGCGCTCCGCCTGACCTATCCGTTCGTTTTCGTCGACGAGTTCCAGGACACCACAGCGGCACAACTTTCTTTTCTTCGCACGCTGTTCGCCGTTCCCGGTGCCGATCCCGGAAGCTTCCCTCGCCAGGCCCGGGCTGGGCACGTGGACAAGCCAGTTGTCACCATCGTGGGGGACCACAAGCAGCGCATCATGGGCTTCGCCGGTGCGCTACCCAACGCTTTCGCAGCCTTCGCTGCGGACTTCGCCCCCGAAGCGCATGAGCTCACCTGGAACTACCGTTCATCAGATCATCTGGTGGGCTTCCACCACACCGTCGCCCGCCGGCTGGATCCGTCAGCACCACGGGCGGTCTCCAAAGCCCAGCACCCACCTGCTGATGAACCCATCGGGCTGTGGATCTTCAACGATCGGCAGAGTGAGGCACAGACAATCGCCGGATGGATAGCCAACGACATTGCTGCTTCCGACCGCAGAGCGTCGGACTTCGCGCTCGTCGCGCGGCAGAAGGTCGCTGACATCGATCCCCACTTTCAACCCGCGCTCGCCCATCACGCGATCCGCTTGCGCAATGACGACGCCAGTGTCGGAAGGATGAAACTGCAGGACCTGCTGAAAAACGAGGTCGCGCACCTCGTCATCGGGATGCTACGTCTGGCTGCGACACCGGTTGGGCTCCCGCAGGTCTGGATGGACGTGACGGCCGCGATCGGGCGCATCCGCGGAACCGGCGGTGACGAGGGGGCTGCCCGCATCCTCAGCGACGAACTTACCGCCATCATCGTGGCGCTACGTGCCTGGCTCCGCGAGCATCAACCGGCCCCGGAGCTCTTGGCCGACGCCCTGAAGCAGGTGGTGGCGGCTATCGGATACGACGCACTCCGCCGCCACAGCCGCGGCGAGAGCCTCCGGGACATCCTCGACAGCGTTCACGCCCGGCTCCAGCAGGTCACCGTCCCTACTCCAACGCTCGACTGGTCAACCGTTCTTGAGGAGTACGAAGCCGCGGATGCCGTCGGCCTCCTGACTATCCACCGCAGCAAGGGCCTTGAATACCACACCGTTTTTTTCCTAGGCCTCGATGACGACCAATGGTGGGCGCACGCGAAAAACGTTCGGGATTCCACGTCGGCCTTCTTCGTCGGGCTGTCCCGCGCGGCGCAACGCCTGGTCTTCACCACGACCTCCCCGTCAGCCCGCGCAGGCGGGATCGCCGACCTGTACGACCTGCTCACCCAGGCAGGTATCAGAGAACGCGTAGTCAGTGAGCAGGCTTGGCCTGGAACCTGACCGCCCCATGGAACGGTCGGATCCGGTGAACTCATGTACTCCCTGTCATCCTGGTTGCGATCCGGAAGCAGGTGCGGGCAGCAGTGATGTGGGGGATACAGGCGCTCGAGTCGGTCGGTGTGGACGGCGTAGATGAAGGGGCCAGGACTGCCCTCTGTGCCAAGCTCAAGTGAGACAAACAGGGACTAAGTTCCTTAACTGACATGAGCAGGGCGAGAACGGGTACGACGCGCAGTGACCATGACCAGCCACGATCTTCAACACGGAGACAGCCCTCGAGGCGACCGGCCCAAGCGGCGGCACTTCTCCACCGAGTACAAGCTGCGGATCGTCGCGGAGTACGAGGCCGCCCCCGAGGGTGAAAAGGGCCGGGTGCTGCGCCGGGAAGGCCTCTACAGCACCAGCATCGACCTGTGGCGACGCCAGCGTGACAACGGCGAACTGACTCCCGCGAGCCCGACCACCGGGCCACGTGCCCGCAAGACACCTGAACAGCTGGAACTGGAGCGGCTGCGCAAAGAGAACGCGGCACTGGCCCGGGACAAGGCCAAGGCCGAGAAGAAGCTCGCCCAGACCGAGGCAGCGCTGGACATCATGGGAAAAGGTTTCGCGCTCTTGGAAATGATCTCCGAGAGCGCGGACAACGAGCGCTCGTGACCATCTGCCGGCGCGAGACGCTCGGCCTGCTCGCCACCGTGCTGCCGATCAACCGCTCCTGCACACTGGCCGGGGTTCCGCGCGGCTCCTACTACCGCGGCCTGGCCGCACCGGCCGAGCGCGAGGCGATGCCGCGTCCCGCACCGCCCAACAAGCTGACCGAGGCCGAACGCGAGGAGCTGATCGGCGTGCTCAACAGCACCCGGTTCGTCGACAAGGCGCCCCGCCAGGTCTGGGCCGCGCTGCTGGACTCCGGCGCCTACCTGGCATCGGTCTCCACCATGTACCGGCTCCTGCGTGAGCGTGACCAGGTCCGCGAGCGCCGTGCCCAGGCCCGCCACGAGTCCCGCAAGAAGCCCCATCTGCTGGCCCGCGCCCCCAACGAAATCTTCTCCTGGGACATCACCAAGCTGCACGGCCCCGCCGACCGGCAGTACTACGACCTCTACGTCATGATCGACATTTTCTCGCGGTACGTCGTGCACTGGGAGGTCCACCCGCGCGAGTCCGGCGAACTGGCCGCCACCTTCATGCAGAACGCGATCCGCGCCAACGGCGGCATCGCGCCCGCGGTCATCCACTCCGACAACGGCACCTCGATGACCTCCCGCGCAGTCACCGATCTGCTGTCCACCCTCGACATCGTCAAATCACACTCCCGGCCGAAGGTGAGCAACGACAACCCCTACTCCGAGGCGGCGTTCAAGACCCTCAAATACTGCCCGGTCTTCCCCGGACGGTTCGCCTCCCTGGCCGACGCCCGAGCCTTCTGCCAGCGGTTTTTTGACTACTACAACCACGAGCACTACCACGCGGGCGTCGGGCTGCACACCCCGTTCACCGTGCACATGGGCACCGCCCACGCCATCCAGGACAAGCGGGCCGAAACCATCGAACGCTTCCGCTCGGCCAACCCCCACCGGTTAACCCGCACGCCCCGGCTCCCCAAGATTCCGCAGGTCGCCTACATCAACCAGCCGGAAGAGGCCGCCTAGCGATCAGACCAGCCAACTCCCTGTCGCATTTGACTTGACACCTTCCGGGCGGGCAATCACAGCGGGAGGTGCTGCGGGCCCGCTACCGCGTGCTGGCCGCGATGCGGAGCCAGGCTGCCGATCAGGGACGGTTTCTCGGTGGACGGCCGCCGTACGGCTATCGCTTGGTCGACGCGGGTCCGCATCCGAACCGGGCGCACGCCCATTGGGGGCGCCGTCTGCACCGGCTTGACCCCGACCCGGCCACGGCACCGCACGTACGGTGGATGTTCGCGCAGCGGCTGGCGGGTGTCAGCGTGGCGCGGATCGCCCGGATGCTGAACGAACGCGGCGTACCGTGCCCCTCGGACGTGGATCGCGAGCGCAACCCGCACCGATCCGGGCATGCTTGGACGCTACGAACCGTCGCCGCGATCCTCAGCAATCCGCGCTATACCGGTCACCAGGTCTGGAACCGTCGGAACAGCAGCGTCACCGATCCAGCGGCGCGCGGCTGGAACGCGTCCCAAGAGTGGGCGATCTCGACGAAGCGGAGCCATCCGGCACTGGTCAGCGACGACGACTTCGTCGCCGCGCAGGCGGTCCGGGCTGCTCGACCCACCCAGGACGGCGGTCCCCGCGTCTATCTGCTCGCGGGCCTACTGAAGTGCGGGTTCTGCGGGCGTCGTCTGGATTCGCATTGGGCGAACGGACGTCCCGGCTATCGGTGCCGTCACGGCTACACCAGCGCCAGACCTCGCGAGGCGTCCGGCCCGAAGTTTCTGTACATGCGTTAGGACCGGCTGCTGGCCGGGCTGCTGGCAGAACTATTAGCGCATGCGGGTGGGGGAGGACGAGAGGGGCCGGCAGAGATCGTCTCTGCATTACGAGCCAATGGCCTGGTGATCGTCTGCCACGCGGCGACCCGTGTCGTAACTGAACTCAATGCAGAAGAGCCCGCCCCTCAGGGCAGGCTCTTCTTGGGGTAATCCTGGTCCGAGGCTGAGTCACACTGGACGCACATGCCCCAGCGTTATCTCCATCCCTATGCACCACATTCCTGTGGCCTGACGTACTACACCCGGGCCCGGTTGGGCGATCAGCCGGGCTATTCACGTCCGCCCGCATCTCACACGTCCAGTTGTACGGGCTCCCCTCCTCCTTTGCGGCGATCGGCTGCCACCGGGCTTGGCGCCAGGTGCGAAGAATCGGTTCACACCGGCTCGGGAGAAGCCAGGAACTTGTTAGCGGGCCCCGATGATAGTCCAGGTGCCACCGTCGGCTCGCACCAGGAGCGGAGTGTCGCCAATGGCAACGGTAAGTGCGGAAACGGCCGTAGGGCGGCGGCTTGTTTGGGTAGGTGGGGCGCGGTATTGAGCGCTGCATCGATGTCAGCGAGCTCGGGCTGTGGCTCGCTTGTGAAGGTTACGTTGACACATGCGGGTGCCGCTCGGAGTCGACGAGGTGAGCGTTGGAGTTGGCGTCAAGGCCGGCGAGTGCGAACTCCTGGGACAGGCCCGCAACATCTCTTACCCGCCCGCTTCCGAGAGCATAGAACCGGTACATCAGCACGGTACCTACGAGCCACGGCAGGAAGTCACGCTGAAGCGCGCTTCAGCCCAGATGTTCAATCGTGACGTTGTTCCAGCGCTGCGCGAGATACTCCGCGACTAGACGACGGTGACAGTGCTGCGCCTTGTCTTCGCTACAGAGCAAGACCGCATTATTGATCAGATTCTGTGGGATTGTATCCTCGATGTGACGATGCTGCATGAGTTCCAAGAAACGGTCCTCGTAAGCAGTCCAGCTAGTGCCATGCTTCTTGTAGTCGTCGAGCATGGGTTGCGTCGGCGCCAGATCGAGTCGGTGAGCGTAAGCAACGCCACAGATCTCCTTGAGGAAGTATTTCAGGTCATCGCGCTTGGCGAAACCTGCCAGTTGTGAGACGTTGTTCAAGCGTACATCAACGAGCGTTCTCACTCCGGCTTCATGCAACAGCCCGAAAAACTGCTCAGCGGTTTTCCTCGTGAAACCAATCGTATAGATCTTCATCTTCTTAGTGTCCCATTGCTGCAAAGTCTTCGTTGAAGTATGCGATCTGGCGCTCCTGGCGACTCAGCGCCTGTTCTAGGCGTTCGGTTGACGTGTAAAGTATGTCATCCTGGTCTAGGCCGAATTTGGCCATGAGACGCTGCATCGCCGAGGTGTGGCTCTCGGCATGCCCGTCTCCATGGATGTGATTGATAGCGATCCCGTGCTCTGTAAGCACTCGCGCGATAAGGATTGTGCGATGGCAGTCTAGTGGTTCTTGCTCAGTGCACATGATGGTGATTCGCTCGGTTCGTGCACCCTTCAAGAGGCGTTTGATGCCGTTGGCGAATTCGGAAGTCTGGGCGAGTCGCCGGTACTGTACCCGTCCGTCGACGTAGCAGGTAGCGTCGTTCGTACGCGCTCCAAGTTCTCTGCCAAGGAATACATACTTTATGCCGACGTTGTGCAAAGCGCGCTTCGCGATTTCTCGGTTGAACTGGGGGTTGAACCGACTGATTGGTATCGAGCGCACATCCGCGACAGCCGTGATTTCGTGCTTTCCTAGTAGGTTCAAGAAATGCGAGAGGCTATGTGTGGAGTGGCCGATTGTGAGTAGGGTGCTGGGTGTCACTTCTTGCTGCCTATCCCGATCTTCGCTCGCTCCATAATGGCTGCGACTAACTTGTAAGTATATTCATCGGTATGCGGTTCGCCGAGGCTCACTGTGATGAATGTTTCACCTATTTCATAGATGCCGTCTCGCTTGGCGAGGTATGTTTGCTCATAATCCGGGTCGGTCACTGAGAGTATATATTGAGAGCCTGCATGCCGGAAATGTGCCCTAACAACCCGCCGCGTCGAATCGCCGAACGCTATACCAGGGGCGTGCACCTGCAGCCTCACGCGGCTGACCCGGATAAGCTTCAGCGAATCCCCTAGCATGTCCGCTTGCTGAGTTGGCACGCGGTCGTTGCTCCCGTGGTACGAGCTATATCCGTTGATCCATAAAGGCCCGTGATGCTGCTCGAGTGTGAGTAGATCGTCCCATCCGGCTCGGCCAACTTTCCTCCAGCGCTGATCGGGATCGAGGAGCCAATTCTCGCTCTGGTAGTTGTGTGGCTGAGGCTGGAGTAGCGGCACGGATATGACGTCGAGGACACGCGGGTCTGAACCGTCCTCAAGTTGCCGCTCACCCTGGGAGACTTCGCCGGTTGGGCGAGCACTGACGGGGCGTATCCACCCTGTCTGGCTACCCTCAACGATCCCCGCGACGCATCGCCCCGCGTGCTTACGGGAGTTCGCCAGACACACGAGCGTCTTGTTCGTTGTCACGAGCATCCTCCAAATTCGATGCGTCGAACCCGTCAAAACGGTAACGCAGAGCGCCGACATGGAACAGCGGTCAACTTCCGTCCGGACACCGAGATCCTTGTGCGGACCAAGGGAGCCTCCTATGTGGCCCGCGCATGGCACCGTGTGCCCTCCTCCGTGGGCGGCTTCTCCTGCTCGTATTGATTTAGGTGAGCGACGTACCCGTCGATCTCGGCAACGTTTGGGGAACTGGGCCGAACTTACCCGCTCTCGGTCGCGTTCTCGGAGCGGTGTAAATAGCTCGACGAGGTAGGTGCCGTGGATGGATCTTAGGCGGCCTCGGTGACGGGTGCCAAGGCCGGATCGTCGGTCGGGTGGAGCTGAGCGGGCGGGCGGAGCAGGGCCCGGCGGAGGTCGTGCAGGATGCGCAGGCCGTTGCTGGTCATGGTGAAGCCGCGCCAGCCGCGTGAGGCGCGATCGAGTACGGCCCACATGAGTGAGACGCAGCTGGTTTCGCCGGGGAAGCGGCCGATGACCTTGACGCGGCGGCGGGTCTCGCCGAAGGTGCGCTCGATGAAGTTGGAGTGCCGCACGCGCTTGTGGTGCTCGATCGGGAAGCGCAGGTAGGTGGTCAGGCTCTGGCGGTCGGTGAGTAGGCACTTGACCGCTGCCGGGTAGCGGCCGGTCCAGGACTCGGCGAAGGCGTCGATGCGCCGCTGCACCCAGTCCACCAGGTGCTGGCCGGGCTTGACGTTCTCGCCGAGATCGCTGAGGTCGAAGATCTGCCAGTAGGCGGCCTTCACCTCGGCCTGGTCGCCGGCGCTGACCTTGGCCAGTACGTTGCGGGCGCGATGCACGAGACACCGCTGGCGCAGCGAGCGCGGACATGCCTGTTCGGCGGCGCTGATCAGGCCGGGCGCGCCGTCGGAGACGATCAGCAGCGGCGGGTGCAGACCGCGGGCGATCAGGCCGGTCAGGAAGTCGTGCCAGGCGTCGGTGGATTCGGATCCGGCGGCGGCCAGGCCGACGAAGACCGGCCTACCGGCGGTGGTGATTCCCCAGGCGGCCAGGCTCGGCCCGCTGCCCGTCGTGCATCTTGAAGTGAGAGGCGTCCAGGAACAGGTAGTCCAGCTCCACCGCGGCGAGGTCGCGCCGGCACCAGGCGTCGTACTCGGCGACGATGGCCTGGCAGATGGTCGAGACCGTCGACTTGGACAGCGCGGCCTCCGGGCCGAGCGTCGGCCAGCGCTCCTTCGACGTCACGCGTCGAGAGGCCGCGCACGAAGGAGGCGATGACCAGAGCCTCCACCGCGTGGGTGCGGGTGACACCGGTGCCGAACAGGCGGGAGGCGAACCTCTCGTTGGTGCCGCGCAGCTTCGGGCGGGCGATGGTGGCGCCGTTCTTGGTGCTGGTGGCCAGGGTGCCGCGGGGGTGTAGGTGTAGTCGGTGCCGTCGCCGGTGGTGAGGCGATTGCGTTCGTCGTAGGCGAAGGTGGCGTTGCCGGCACGCGGTCCCCCGTAGCCGCATCGAGGGCGCCGGCCAGGGTGGCCACGGTCAGCCCGAACCGGGCCCGGAAAACGGCGTAGCCCGGCCTTGGCTCACTACCGAGGAACTGCTGCACCATCGCCAGAATGTCCCGGCTGACCGACGCGCCCGAGCACATCACCGTCAGGCAGGCTCCGACCTGCCGCTCCCAGGGTTCGGTCAGCTCGCACTCCTCCAGGACGTTCCGGGCCGCGTGGGGTGCACCATGCAGCGTTTGAAACCGACTCAGCAAATAGAGATGGCCCAGCTCGGTGATTCCGCCTGCAGTCGCCCTATCTGCTCCGATCAAGTTCCGATAGTTCAGACGCGATGACGGGCCGATGACAAGCCGGAGGGCCCGTTGCTCCCCGCGGCGCACAACACCGCGCCGTCTCGCCCTCACTCCTACTGGCAGCCGTCCAGCAGGCTGGCTGCCCGCTGGGTGTTTCCTAGTTGGGGGCGCGCACGCAGATCAGCTGCTGCATCCGCCGGCTTACTCTTGACAGCTCCTGTCTACATAGCTCCAGCGCTCGTTTATGCAGGTGAGCTGCTTGCGCATACTCATTGTGAGGTCGTTGGCTGTCCTAATGTCCAATTTGTCCGTGTAGTTGATCTCATTGTGCTCGCTCTGTCTGAACTTGGTTGCAAAAGAGTTGGTTACGGTCTAGTCTGAGCATCGAAGGAGTCGAAGGCGTCGAAGGTGCGAAAGGAACTTGGGGAAGCAAAAGGACGTGAGATAATCATGCGTGAGATTCTTGTAGACGAGGATGTTTACGCCTACCTCCAGAGCAGAGCCCAGGCGTGGGTGGAAGAGCCCAACGATGTCCTACGGCGGCTCCTTTTGGGGGCACCGGGTACGGAGCAGGGCGCCCTCAAGCCGTTGATCGAGGCCGGGCTGCTGCAACCCGACGAGCAGCTTATTTGGCGTAGGCCCCGTCTCGGCAAAGTCCATAACGCGACGGTGCTGGCCGACGGGCGCCTGCGTATCGAAAGCGGTGAGGTATTCGTGAAGCCCTCGCCTGCTTGTAAGGCACTGTCTGGCCAGGAGGCCGATGGGTGGGCGGCATGGCGGCGAGTTTTGGACGGCCGCAGCCTCAAAGAGCTTCGGCTTACTCTCAGTCGCTCGTAAATAACTTCAATCATAAAGATTAAGGAGGCTGGCGCTGCGGGGCAGCGTAGATTCAGTAAGGGTCGGGCCGATTTGTGCGCGAATGTACTGAGAAACAAGACGGCAATCGTTAGAGTGGCTGCCACCATTCTTATGGGAAGTGTTAAGGACGTGAGCGAGCAAGGGCTGAGAACCTAGTCGCCGTTTCGCGGTGGTGGCTGTACGCCAGCGGCGGCCGACATTGACCGGCTTGAAGACGGTATCCCAAGCGTCGTCGACTTGACCTCCAGCGGGGCGATGTCTGTTGGTCTTGTCGTCGTTGTAGAGCACGGTGCCCTCGGGTAGGTCGATCTGTTAACCAGCAGGTCTCCCTCTTCCTGGCCGAATGTACGGCGGTCACTATGAAGTCGGTCTCTCCATGGAGAGTGAGTACCAGCCGGCTGGGATTTTGGTGATTCGTGTAGGGGCAACCTGGTGGCCTTCTCCGTGTAGGTCTTGTCGGCGTGCGCGCGGTTCCCGGAAGACGAGTGCAGTGATGGCGATGATCAGTGGCGCCAGTAGGTGGCGGAGCATCAGATGCCTCCTCTGGGATGGTGCTGTTGCTTGGGATGGTTTGTTCTTCCGTGCGGGACTCTGTTGGTAGTCAGGGTCCTCGCAGAGGCTCGGCTTATGTTCGCAGGGTAAGCCCATGCGAGGCGCCGTAGGACAGGCAATCGTGAGTTCTCTTCCTGGCTGAGCTGTTGTGCCCTAGTTTCCTGTGAGCTCTATTCGCAATAGATATTATCGTGTCGGCTGATCATCAACATGTCCGTTAGAATGCGACGCACGATCTCCCTGATGTTCTTAGGCAAGGATCGAGCTTGGCGTTGCTGGTGAGGCGGTAAGCATGGATCCACTGAAGTCCTCCGACCCTCGACAAGTCGGAGACGTCGTGCTGCACGGTCGGCTCGGCAGCGGGGGCATGGGACAGGTGTTCTACGGAGTAACGCCGGACTCTGAGCCGGTGGCTTTGAAGGTCATCCGGGAGGAGTTCTTCGACAAGGCCGAGGTGCGTGAGCGGTTCGCCCGGGAGATCGACGCGTTAAGAACAGTCCAGAGCCCCTATGTCGCGGCTCTGGTGGACGCCTCAGAGGACGACGCCGACAAGCCGTGGCTTGCGGTGGACTACGTTCGCGGCTTGAACCTGCGCGAATTTGTCGACTCCCAGCAGACGCTCGGCTCGGTGGACGCTGCTGCCCTGGGAGTCGTGCTTGCCGACGCCCTCGCTGCCCTTCACCTGGCGGGTCTCATTCACCGCGACCTCAAGCCGGCGAACATCCTGATGAGTGTTGATGGCCCCAAGGTCATCGATCTGGGTCTGGTCGCCTTTGCTGAAGGTCCTACTGATCTCACGACTGATACGTCGATGCTCGGCACCCCAGTCTGCATGGCACCGGAACAGGTCACAACGCCCACGCAGGTCACTGCGGCTGCGGACGTACACGCTCTGGGGGCGACACTTCTGTTCGCCATGACCAAGCACTATCCCTACGACGGTCGCCCGAACAGGGACAAGATGCTCATTGACCTGACGAACCCAGACGTCGCTCCCGACCTGAGCGGCTTGCCGGATGGCTTCGAGCCGATCATCGCCGCAATGCTCGCCTACGATCCGGCGACACGTCCCAATATTCCGCAGGCCAGAGCATGGCTGAGCGACCTGGCGACTACTGGAGGGATCACTCTTGCGGTTGCGGTCCGCCAGTTGGCTGCCGCAACATACATCGTGCGCGACACCGATCCTCCCGAGGTCGATCCGCCTCTGACGAAGCGACGTAATCTCAGCGAGGTGGTCCTCCCAGGCTCTGTCGTCGCCCTGCTTGCGGAGCGACTGCGCGATACCTACGCCTGCAATTCCCGTTTGTAAGGAGATCAGTGTCCGAGACCCCGTACCCGCCCGGCGCCCGGGTCCTCGTCCGGGACGCGGAGTGGATCGTCCGCACCTGCGCGCCCCTGACCTACACCCAGGGGTTCAAGGTCACGGCCATCGGATCGTCGGAGTTTGTCCGCGACGAGGACGGCGTCTTCTTCACCGACATCGAAGACATCGAACTGATGCGTCCCGAGGACGCCATACTGGAGCAGGACAGGACGGACCACTTCGCGGCCGGCCGGTTGTTCCTGGAGGCGGTTCTGCGCAGGACTCCTCTCCCGCAGACCGAGAAGGGGCTGGCTCTGTCCGACAGGTTCCTCCTGGACTCGTTGCCCTACCAGCTGCGTCCGGCGGAACTGGCGCTGAGGGGACTGCGTCCGCGTATCCTGCTCGCCGACGTCGTCGGACTGGGCAAGACCCTGGAGATCGGTCTCATCCTCGCCGAACTGATCAGGCGAGGACGGGGCGAACGCATCCTGGTCGTCACCCCGCAGCAGGTTTTGGAGCAGTTTCAGCACGAACTGTGGACCCGCTTCTCCATCCCGCTGGTCCGTCTCGACTCGATCGGCGTCGAACGGATCCAGCGTGAGATTCCCGCGGGCCGAAATCCGTTCACCTACTACAAACGGGTCATCATCTCCGTCGACACCCTAAAGAACGAGGGCAAGTACGGCCAGCACCTGGAGAAGTTGCACTGGGACGCGGTCGTCATCGACGAGTCACACAACCTGATGGGCGAGACCACTGCGCGCAACAGGCTGGCAAGGCTGCTGTCCCGGCGGACCGACGCCCTTCTGCTGGCCAGCGCCACCCCGCACAACGGCGACAGCAATTCCTTCGCCGAGTTGATCCGTATGCTCGACCCGTCGGCCATCGCCAACGACGAGCGTTACTCGGCAGAGGACATCGCACATCTCTACATCCGGCGTACCAAGATCAGCCCCGAGGTTCGCGACCGGATGGGCAGCAGGTGGCCTGAGCGTGGTCCGTCGATCCCTGTCAGATGTGCGGCGAGCCCCATCGAGGAACGCATCTTCGAAGAGTTTCGCGAGGTTTGGCTGGCCGGAGATCAGCGCGAAGGCGGTCCCGTCGTCGATCAAAAGCACCGGCTCTTTCCCTACACCCTGCTCAAGTCATTCCTCTCCTCCCACGTGGCTCTCGCCGCGACGGTCGTCAACCGAGTGCGATCGATCGAGGCGGAGGACAAAAAGGCGGCCAAAGACAAGGCCGCACTTCGCGTAAAGCGGGATCAGAACCCCCTGGTGGAGCTCGGCAAACTGGTCAACGAACCGCCGGTCGCGCACAGCCCGGAGCGTGATGCGCTGCTGAGTCTCAGCCGGCTGGTCCTCGAAATGACCGACGACGACTCAGCCAAGTTGACCGCGCTGATCAGGCAGCTCGCAGACATCGGCGTAGCCCCCGGCAGCCCCACCCGAGTCGTAGTCTTCTCCGAGAGCGTCCCCACCCTGGAATGGCTCAAGCGGGTACTACCCGAGAGGCTCGGCCTGACTGAGCCAGGTGCCATCGAGATCATGCACGGCGGATTCTCCGACATCCAGCAGCAGGAGATCGTCGAACGTTTCTCTCTGGCCGACAGCAAAGTCCGTGTGCTGCTCACCGGCGACGTCGCCTCCGAGGGCGTCAACCTCCACAAGCAGTGCCATCACCTCATCCACTACGACGTGCCGTGGAGCCTTATCCGCATCGAGCAGCGCAACGGCCGTATCGACCGCTACCGCCAGAAGCACAACCCCCAGTTCAAGGCACTGATCTTGACGTCCAGAGTGGAGGATCCCCGGGAGGCGAAGGATGACCGCCTGGTCGCGGAGAAACTGCTCGCCAAGGAAGAGTCCGCGCATCACAGCCTGGGCACGGCCGAGGCGGTCACCGGCGAGTACCGGGCCGAGCGCGAGGAACGGCGACTCATTCAGGACCTGCTCGCGGGCAAGACAGTCGAGGAGTCGATTGAGGCACACCCTGCAGGTGACTTCCTGGCCGGGCTGCTCGCGGGTGTGGGCGACAAGCCCGCCAACCCCGATCCGCTGCTCGCCACGGCACCGAAGCTGTTCGACAGCACCGAGGAGTTCGTCAAGGAGGCCATCAAGGAGCTGAAGCTGCTCGGGGACCTCGAAGACGACGGCGAGATGCTCGCTTTCACACCCCCGAAGGACCTGATCCATCGGCTGTCTGCGCTGCCTGCCTCCTACCTGCGAACGCATAACATCAAGGAACGGATGAAGGTCACTTTCCACCGCGGCCTTGCGGAACGCAAGCTCGAAGAGGCCCGCAACAGCAAGACCATGTGGCCGGACATCGCCTACCTGTCCGACCTCCACCCCCTGGTCGACTGGCTCACCGACAAGGTCCTGGTCCAACTCGGCCGCCAGAAGGCCCCTGTCATGATGGCCGACGTCACCGAGCCGACCTTCCTCATCCAGGGCATCTACTCCAACAAGCTGGGCCAGCCCACGGTCGTCGAGTGGATGGCCGTTACGGGCTCCGCCGTCCAGGACGCTGACATGGTCGAGGTTCTGAGGCGCGCCGGAGTCGGACCGCGGATGATCAATCCAGATCGTCCAGTGGACCTCGCCCCGCTGCAGGAACTGGTGAAGCCCGCCGTGGATATCGCGCGTGTTCATCTGGAGAAGCGGCGCACACACTACGACGCGGAGGTCGTCCGTCCGCTGGAGCTCTACCGCGAACGGCTCACCGACTGGGAGCAGTTCACCTTGGACGGAGCGCGAACCAAAGCCCAGGCAGATCGCGCCCGCCGTACCGCCGACGAGCAGCGACGTCTCCTCGATTCCATGCAGACCACGGGTGAGCCGCTGCTGCGGATCCTCGCCGTACTGATTTCCCAGGGCGGGCACCAGTGAGCTTCGACTCGATCGTCAACCGCGGCGACTACTTCTCGGCCCACTACCTGGCTGAGATTCTGCCCAAGGATCTGAAGAAGAAGGGCGGCCTGCTCGCTCGGTGGGCCGAGGAGGAGAAGGCCGGCCGTACCACTCCGCGCAGGGGGCTGCGCGCTCTGAGCAAGCCCTACTTCGCCGACCGGCCATTCTTCTCGGAGTTCGACGTACGGCGCCGCGAAGGAGAACCCCTCAACCCGGATGACGTGGCCGAGTGGCGCAAAGAGCTGAACGAACTGCACGGCGACATCCTCCGCGCGCTCGGCTACCAGGCGCAGCCCCGCGAGCTGACGGTCGAACGGGGGAACCGGGAGCACACCGTCCACGTCGCCCACGCCGACCGACAACTTGCCGCCATCGAATGCGGCTGGGCCTCCACCGCGGAGGCTGCCATCGCCGGCGAACTCCTCGCCCCCGTCCAGCTCGATAACCGCGAATGGATCACCGCCGCGACGAAGCTCGCCTCGTGGCTGCTCAACAGCGACATCGGGCTACGCTACGTGATCATCCTTGCCGGGGGAGTGATCATCCTTGCCGACCGGGCGACCTGGGGTGACGGCCGTTACCTGGCCGTCAACCTAGACGTGGCGCTGAGCCGGAACAACCAGGCGGAGCTGGATCTCATCGCGGCGCTCTTCGGCGCGGACTCGCTGCTGCCTCCGGAGGAGGGGGGCTCCGACCGGCTCACCGAGCTGTTGTCCAACTCCCGCCAGCACGCGGTCGGCGTGGACAAGGAACTACGCAGAGGCATTCAGAGTTCCGTCGAGCTGATCGCCAATGAGGTGCTTAACCGGATTCGCCAGGCGAAGCGGCCCTCCGAGAACGGCATGGTCCCGGTCCAGCCCGAGGACATCATGGAACCCGGAGCCCTGGCCAAGGAACTGGGCCGCGAGGCGCTGCGCTACCTCTACCGGATCTTGTTCCTTCTCTACGCCGAGGCTCGGCCGGAGCTGGGCATTCTCCCCACCGACGACGAGGACTACGGCAAGGGCTACAGCCTGGCCCGGCTGGGCGATCTTGTGGTGCGTGACCTAGTGGGGGAGGAGGCCAAGCAGTCCTTCCATCTGTACGAGTCGCTGGACCTGCTCTTCCGCATGGTCAACAAGGGTCACCGGCAGCGGGCCGAAACCGTCGAGGAGACCTCCGAAGGGGAAGGGTTGCGCTTTGAGCCGCTGCGCTCCGACCTGTTCGAGCCGTCGAAGACCAAGCTGATCGGCCGGGACGCGATCCTGGTCCCTGGCTACAGCAAGTACGAAGACGCGCCGAGGATAGACACCCGGCTGCGTAACGAAGTCCTCTACCAGGTCCTGCGCAACCTCATGCTGACCAAGGGCAAGAAGAACGAGCGCGGCGGCTTCATCTCCTACGCCCAACTCGGCATCAACCAGCTCGGCGCGGTGTACGAGGGCCTGATGTCCTACACCGGGTTCATTTCCACCGAGGAGCTTTACGAGGTCGCGAAGAAAGGCGACGACCAGGGCGGCACCTGGACCATCCCGGCGTCGAAGATCGACGACTACCCCGACGACGTCAAGGTCTACAACCCCGACACCGGCGGGCTCAAGCACCACGCGAAGGGCGCGTTCGTCTACCGCCTCGCCGGCCGGGACCGGCAGACCAGCGCCTCCTACTACACCCCCGAGTCGCTGACCCAAGTCACGGTCGAGCTAGCCCTCAAGCATCGCCTGGATCAGGACGGCGCGACCACCACGGCCCAGGAGATTCTCGGCTGGAAGATCTGCGAGCCCGCCCTCGGCTCGGGCGCCTTCCTCAACGAGGCGATCAACCAGGTGGCCACCGAGTACCTGAAGCGGCGCCAGCGCGAACTGGGCGTCGTGATCGACCCGGAACGGTACGAGGAGGAGTGGCAGAAGGCCAAGGCGTACATCGCCCTGCACAACTCCTACGGCGTCGACCTCAACGAGACCGCGATCGAGCTGGCCGAGGTCTCCCTCTGGCTCAACGTCATGTACCCCGGCCTCCAGGCACCCTGGTTTGGGCTGCACCTGCGGCGGGGTAACTCGCTCATCGGCGCAGGGCGCCGCCTGTACGGCCCGGCGGCGCTGACCACAGGGGAGTGGCTCAAGACCGCCCCTGAGGATCTGCCGTTCTCCGCGGGGGAGCGGCCGGAGGGAAAGGTCCATCACTTCCTGCTGCCCGCCGAGGGATGGGGAGCCGTCGCGGGGGCGAAGGAGGCGAAGGAACTTGCTCCCGACCAGGCCAAGCAGCTCGCTGCCTGGGGGAAGAAGATCCGGGGCAAGGTATCCGAAAAGCGGAGGCAGGGGCAGAAGCTCACACAGTTGCAGCGGCTCCAGGCGCTGTCCGGGCGGGCCGAATACCTGTGGGGCCTGGTCGTCCAACGCTTGAGCATCTCCGAGCGGGAGATCAGTCGCAAGATCGACGTCTGGGGCGCGGACTGGATCGAGCAACCCGCCGACGCGGTGACCAAGGAGAAGGTCTACGGCGATCTGGTCGCACCCGGCACTCCGTACTGGCGGCTGAAGACAGTCATGGACGCCTGGTGCGCTCTGTGGTTCTGGCCACTGGACCGTGTCGGGCTGCTCGACGGTTCCGACGACGTCTATGTACGGCTGGTGCCCGCGATCCCTGCTGCGGCTGAGAGCCTTCCCACGTCCGTTGACGTGCGACTTCCGGAGACCGAGGAGTCGATCGGGTTCTGGGTCCAAGCCCAGGAGCCGCTGTTTCCAGTGAGGGACGAGCAACTCGGCCTGGACGGGCTCGCCCAGGAGATCAAGGAAACCAAGACGAGCCGTCCGAAGCCTGCTCGCAAGCGCACGGCCCTTGAACCGCTTCGGCCGGTTATCCCGCTCGCCGACCTTGACGACTGGCTGGACTTCGCCGAGGCGGTGCTCGGCCGGGTGGACATTGACTACGGCGAGACGGGAGCCCAGCAGGGCTTCGCGACGACGTTCACGACGCTCGACGAGATGGAGCACCACGAGGACGACGTCGTTGGCTGGATGAGAATGGAGTCCCCAGGCAAGATCGCCGAGAGATTCCCATGGCTGCATACCGTCGAGGTGATCGCGAAGGAACAGGGGTTCTTCCACTGGGAGCTCCAGTTCGCGCAGATCGCGAACGCCGGAGGTTTTGATCTTCAGGTCGGCAACCCCCCGTGGGTTCGCCCGCAGTGGGACGAGCTGGGTGTGCTAGCCGAGTTCGAACCCTGGTTCAAGCTTGCCGAGAAGGCATCAGTCGCGGAGAAGTCCGCGCGCCGGGGCGTTGCGCTTGAGTCGGTCGCTGTTCGCGGGGCTTTTCTTCGTGAGCGAGCACAGATCAGCGGGACAGTGACCTTTTTCAAGTCGATCCAGACCTTTCCACTGATCGTCGGTACCCAGCCCGATCTCTATCGGGCTTTCATGAGCCGGACCTGGGCCAATGCCGCACCGGCGGGTATAATCGGGCTCATTCATCCCGACACCCACTTCACTGGTGAGCGAGAGGCGGCCCTTCGAGAGGCGGCGTACCGGCGTCTGCTCGTGCACGGTGACTTCGTCAATCCAGGCCATCGGTTTTTCCCTGAGCCGGTTGGAGAGTCCACGCATTTCGGAGTACATATCTATGGAGCCGCAGGAGAGATCGGCTTCGACCATCTGTCGTGGCTCTTCTCCGTCGAAGCGTTGCGCGGGTCCGCCGCGCATGATGGGGCCGGCGACCCGCCCGGCGTCCGCTACAGGGGTGCATTGGATGAACGCCCCCATCGTTCCAGAATTGTCCGAGTGGACCATGACGTTCTCGCCCAGTGGCAGCGTCTGACTGGAGAGACGGACCTCGCGGTCGAGCAGACTCGGCTACTTTCGCCGGTGAGCACGGCGGAAGCCGCCGCGATCCAGGGATTGGCCGACTACCCCATCCGGCTGGGACAGTTCGAATCTCAGGTCTCGTCGGGATACCACGAAAGCGGGGCCAAGGACGCTGGACTCATCACCTATGACCTCTCCAGCCCCGGCGACTGGGCCGAGGTGATCCTCAAGGGAGTGCAGCTCGGGCTGGCGACACCACTGTTCAAATCGCCAACGGCGGGCA
Source organism: Nonomuraea sp. LP-02 (assembly GCF_036289125.1). Classification (NCBI taxonomy): domain Bacteria; kingdom Bacillati; phylum Actinomycetota; class Actinomycetes; order Streptosporangiales; family Streptosporangiaceae; genus Nonomuraea; species Nonomuraea sp. LP-02. The sequence goes on from NZ_JAXCLK010000001.1 coordinate 6,695,336, forward strand.
GCAACGACGTGCTCGGGCTAAACCTGATGACGCTGGATCCCAATGAAGTCCCCGAGACCGAGTATCGGAGGGTTCCCGATCGCCAGACGTACGAAAGTGCCCAGGATCTCTGGACCGATTTCCAACTCCTGGAGCGGTTGAGTCACGACCCCGCCGAGCTGGCAGCGGCTCGCACGGCTGTCGCCGAGGCGAAGAATAAGGAAGAGGGCGCTGTTAGCGATCAAGAGGTTAGGGCTCATCTGATCCGCCGTTCTCAGCGGCGCTACACAGAGTTCTATCGGATGGCGTGGCGTAAGATGATCGCTCCTGACACGGAACGCAGTCTTTACGTGGCTCTCCTGCCTCCGGGACCCTCGCACATTGACGGGATCAGGAGTGCCGTGGTCCGCGATAGGCGGCAGACCTCGCTTACCGCGGGTTTCTGGTCCTCCATTCCGCTCGATTACTTCCTCCGGACCAACGGGACAGGAAACCTTGACGTCTCATCAGCGCGTCTTCTGCCCGTCCCTGCTGTCGATCATCGGCTTGCTGACGCCTTGTTGCTACGCACCCTTCGCCTGAACTGCCTCACCACGGCCTACAGCGACCTTTGGGAGGAGCTCTACGAGGATGCATGGCAGGACGAGACCTGGGCCTGCGCCTGGGACGGACTGCCCGCCCTCGGTGAGGTCGGCCCCGTGTGGGACTACACGACACCGCTGCGCAGTGAGCGCTCCCGCCGAGCGGCACTTGTCGAACTGGACGCCCTGGTCGCGGTCTGGATGGGCATCGATGTGGACGCCCTCATTGCCATGTACCGGGCCCGCTTCCCGGTGATGAACCGTTTCGAGGAAGGGCTCTATTTTGACGCCGAGGGCTGGAAGCTCGCGGCGAACCATCGCACTATCGGCCAGATCCAGCGCAAGGAGCATTACGAGCAGCTGACGGCTCACCTAGATCCCGAGATCAACGGCCCGGTGCCGGACGGTTACACCGCGCCCTTCTATAAGGCCGACCGGGAAGCCGAATACCGGCAAGCCCACGCCGTCTTCTCCGAGTGGCTCCGCCAGGCGCAAGCCGCACAGGAAAGGGACGGTGAGGTGTGAAGCCGACGCTCGCCGCTGACGAGCTCCAGCGGAACCTGACCCAATATCTCACCACGACCTTCGCCCTCGCCGAGAAACCGGTCAGAGAGGCCCTGGAGCGGTTCCTCAACCACCCCGAGCAAGGCATCTTCCGCGGGCCGTACCTGCGGATCCGCACCCCCTTTCAAACCGCTGAGCCCGGCTGGGACGATTGCCTGGAGTGGAAGCCACCGGGGGAGTGGACCCCGTACCGGCACCAGGCGAAAGCATTCCGCCGGCTCAGCACGCTTCGCAAGGCCGCCGATCCGACACTGATCACGACCGGCACCGGCTCCGGCAAGACCGAGTCGTTCCTCGTTCCGATCCTCGATCACTGCCGCAGGGAGAAGCGCCGGGAGCAGTACGGCGTGAAGGCCGTGCTGCTCTACCCCATGAACGCCCTGGCCACCGACCAGGCCCATCGGCTCAACGACTACCTCGGCCAGTCCGACCTGCAGGACGTCACGGCCGCCCTCTACATCGGCGACACCCCGGAGGTCGGCTACAAGCACGTCATGACCAGGCGCGACGAGATTCGCCGCAACCCGCCCGACATCCTCATCACCAACTACAAGATGCTCGACCTGCTCCTCCAGCGAGTCGATGACCTTTCGCTGTGGAGGGACGCCGACCTGGCGTACGTGGTGGTCGACGAGTTCCACACCTACGACGGCGCGCAGGGCACCGACGTGGCCATGCTGCTGCGTCGCCTCGCCGCGGCCACCGGGCACTCGCGGACGGGGAAACCTCTCGGCGACATCTGCCCGGTCGCCACCTCTGCGACACTGGGCGAGAGCAGCGGTAACGGCCTCATTCGCCAAGCCGCCGAGCAGGTCTTCGGCACGCCGTTCCGCGAGGACGCCGTGATCGGCGAGGACCGCCTTACCGCCGAGGAGTTCATCGGAGAGATCGATGTGACGCTTCCCCTGCCCGACCCGCAGGACCTGGCGTTGCTCGGCGACCCGCTGCGTGACCCCGGCGCGATGGATGAGATCGCCGCTGCCGTCACCGGCAGGAATGGCCTCAGCTCGCAGGAACTGGGCAGGATCCTCAAGACGCACATTCTCACCCAGGCGGTGCTCGACCTGCTCAGCGGCGGCCCGGCGACGCTGGAGGAGATGCTCGAACTCTTGCCGCGCCGAGGCGCATACAACTGGGGTCAGGCCATCCGGAAGTCCCCTGCCCAGGCCGCGACCGCTTTGGCCCGTTTCATCGCGCTGCTGTCGGCGGCGAAGAACCCCGATGACCCCCAGCGGTCACTCCTGCACATTGAGACGCACATCTGGGTGCGCGCCGTATCGCGACTGTTGCGCTTGGTCGACCACCGCCCGGCGTTCGCGTGGGTGGGCGAGTTGCCCGTCCTGGACACCGACTCGACGTTCAACGTGCTCGGCAAGAACCTCCTGCCATCGGTCTACTGCCGCCACTGCGGCCGCTCAGGGTGGGCTGCGTTCTCTCCTGAAAGGGACCCTGCCGAACTGATCATCAGCCCGGACAAGATCTACCAGGCCGCCGTGGGATCGGAGAAGAAACGCGTCCGTCCGCTGCTGGTGGCCACCCGAAGCGAGGTGGAGGGCAGGACGGCAGGTGTGATGGTGTTCACCGGCGACCGGGTACGCCCCCTCGATCCCGCGAAGGACACCTACGGCGAAGGCGACAACGTCTTCGTCCTGGCCGACCTGCGCACTGAGGCTGAGGCCAACCGCGCCGCCGAAGCCGACCGCTGCCCAGCCTGCAACATGGACCAGGGCATCCGCTTCCTCGGCGCGGGCTTGGCGTCGCTCGCCTCGGTGACCATCACCCAGCTGTTTGCCGGCAACCAGCTCGACCGGAACCAGCGCAAGACCCTGCTGTTCAACGACTCCGTCCAGGACGCGGCCCACCGCGCGGGATTCGTCGCCAACCGCTCCTACGCCTTCTCGCTGCGCCGTCTGCTCGCCTCACGACTCGACGCCGAGGTGCCGACACGGCTCAACGACCTGGTCGCCGACCTGATCGCGGCGGCCAGTGAGCACGAGGTGCTTCCGTCGGTGGTCCCGCCCGACCTGCACGACCGCGACGAGATCGATGCCATCCTGTCCGGCGAGACCAGTGGCTCCGCAGCGTCGTGGGACCTCATCGGGGAACGCCTGGCGTTCGCCGCCGTCATGGAGATGGGACTGCGCTCACGGCAGGGCCGTACCCTCGAACTCACCCACACTGCCGCCGCCGATGTCGTGCTGCCCGATCCCGAGAGACTCACCGCGCTCGCCCGCGACAAGCACCTAGAGGTGCAGGGGGTTATCGAGCTCGCCGCCGATGACCGCTATCTGGCCTATCTCCGGGGGCTGCTAGAACGGCTCCGCACTCGCGGCGCGATCAAGCACGTTTGGCTGGACCGGTGGATCGGCGTGGCAGGGACCAAACGCTACACGGCGATCTGGGGGAAGCGCCCAGAGGGTATGCCTGCCTTCCCCCGCGGCCTGTCAGCCCCTACGTTCCTGCTCGACCGCAAGAAGACCGGCTCCGAGTTCGACCGTATCGACGCCGACCAGGGCTGGTATCAGGACTGGACGGCGCGCTGCCTCGGCCTGGGCAGGGGCGCGGCGGGTGATTACCTGGCCCGGATCCTGCCCGTGCTGGCCGCCGAAGGCGTTGTGTCGGCCCGCACCGCAGACGATGGCTCCACCCGCGTCTACGGCCTACAGCCCGGCCACATCCAGGTTCGGCTGCTGGACAATGCGCAGGCCGACCAGGCAGGTGTCGCTTGCGACACCTGCGCCTGGGAGCAGACCGTCCACCCCGACCTCATCGACGACTGGCACGGCCACCCCTGCCCCCGCTATCGCTGCACCGGCAGTCTCACCCAGCGGGCCGACACCGACTACCGGCGCGACTACTACCGGCAGCTCTACCTCGGCCGCGAAGGCGCCTTCCGCGTCGTCACAGCCGAGCACACCGGGGCACTCAGCCGCAAGCAACGCGAACAGGTCGAGCAGCGCTTCCGCGACGGCGACCGCTACAACGACCCCAACGTGCTGGCCTGCACCCCCACCCTGGAGCTGGGTATCGACATCGGCGACCTGTCCGCCGTCGTCCTCGCCTCCCTCCCGCCCGGCCCCGCCAACTACGTGCAGCGGGTCGGCCGGGCAGGCCGCCGCACCGGCAACGCATTCCTGGTCACCCTGGTCGGCCGCGCACCCCGCGACCTGTACTTCCTCGGCGAACCCCGCGACATGATCGCGGGCGAGATCATCCCGCCGGGCAGCTACCTCAAGGCGGTGGAGATCCTCCGCCGGCAATACGTCGCCCACCTGGTCGACCTGTGCGCCCGCGGACGTCTCCCCGGCGCGGCACCGCTACCCCGGCGCGCCTCCGCCCTGTTCGGCGACACCGGCTGGCTGGAAGCGTTCTCGGCGGCCGCCCTGCGAGACGGGTCCACACTCGTGGCGGAATTCCTCGGCCTGTTCGACGCGACCGTCGCCGAGAGCGCCGCCGCCGCGGAGCTCCGCGAGTTCGCCATCAGAAGGATCGCCCAGGACATCAAGGAAGCAGCGCTGACCTGGGACGAGCGACTCGCTGATCTCCGCGACCGGCTCGCGGCCATCGACACGGCCATCGAACCCCTCGTGGAGTCCGACCCCATCCAGCGGGCTCAGAAACGTGCGCTGCGAGCTGAAGGCCGCGGCATCGCCAAACGCATCAGCGAGATCGGCAGAGAGAATGCCCAAAGCGCCCTCGTCGAGCTCGGGCTGTTGCCCAACTACTCGCTGATCGACTCAACGACCAGCCTGGAGGCCACCCTCACGTGGGAGGACGAATCTCCGAACGCCGCCGCCCGTTATCACAGCGAGGTGCGTGAATACCCGCGTCCGGCCCGGCTCGCGCTCACCGAACTCGCCCCCGGCAATTCCTTCTACATGCAGGGCTACCAGCACCAGGTCACCGGCCTAGACATAGGAACCCCCGCTAGGCCCACCTGGCAACACTGGCGGGTCTGCCCTGACTGCGGCTACGTGCGCACCACGCTGGCGGCCGAGGACACCAGCCCGTGCCCACGCTGCGGCAACAGGGCGATCGGCGACCGCGAATGCCTGTATGGCGTGCTCCGCCCGACCCGCGTCACCTCCTACGACCGCAGGGACGACGCGCAGATCCGCGACGACCACGACGATCGGCAGCGCCGCTATTACGAACAGGCAGTCGCGGTCGACATCGAACCCGCCCACATCGAGCACGGCTCCTGGCGTCACGCCAAGACGACCTTCGGCGTCGACTTCACCCGCAAGGCGATCATCCGCCGGTTCAATCTGGGCACCACCCGCCACGACCGGCCCGCCACCGGCAGGTTCGCGGGGGAGGACGTCCGGCTCAACCCCTTCTACACCTGCCCGGCCTGCGGCGGCACGACCTGGGACGGGCCTCCGGCCATGGTCACCACCGTAGGGCCGATAGCCTCCTCGTTCGCCGACCCCTCTCGCAAGCACCACCGGCAATGGTGCCCCCACCGGCGGGCTTCGGAACACGTCGAGCATGTCAAGCTGATCCTTGCCCACGAACTGGAGACCGAGGCGCTGCGCATCCTGCTGCCCGTCGCCACTCTGCTGATCGAGGAGCGGATGGCCTCATTCGAAGCCGCGCTGATGGCAGGCGTCGCAGCGTGCTACGGCGGCGACCCTTCTCATCTCGCCATCGTCACGGCGACCATGCCCGACCCGGACACCGGACGACAGCGACGTTTCCTCGTCCTGCACGACACTCTGCCGCGCGGCACCGGCTACCTGCATCGCCTGTCTCAGCATGAGGAGTTTCACCAGGTGCTGACGGCGGCGTTCGACATCGTCGCCACCTGTGTCTGCGCCACCGACCCGAACAAGGCAGCCTGTCACAGGTGCCTGCTCTCGCACGTGCCCGGCAGCAAGTACGACAAGGTCAGCAGGGCCGAGGCGTTCACCATGCTCAAGGATCTACTGGAGGGCTGGAAGACCAAACCCGTCGCCACCACTGACGCGATCTCGTTGTGGGACCAGGTGGAGAGCGAGCTGGAGGCCCGTTTCCGGGGCGGCCTGGAAGCGTGGGCCCGCCAGGCAGACACTCCCGGCACGCTCGCTCGTGCCGGCCACATCAACCGCAAACGGGTCGCCGACCTGCGCATCGAGGGCCCAGACGGGGCGATCGTGCACTGGCAGATGATTTTGCAGAACACCATCAGAGAAACCCGCCCCGATGTGCTGTTCCGCCGCCTCGACGACGCTCCTTTGGAAGTCGCGGTCTACCTCGACGGTTACAGCTACCACGCCGCACCGGACAAGAACCGCCTCGCGGGTGACGCCGCAAAGCGGGCCATGCTGCGCGCACACGGGCGCGTCGTCTTCCAGCTGACGTGGGATGACATCGACGAATGGGAACGGCGCGGCTTCGGACCCGTCCCGGCGGGCGAACCGATCCGAGCCCCCTACCAAGGGAACGCCCGGACCGCCGCGCGGCAGACCTACCAGCAGTTCAGCCCCGGACGCGACCCCGACGAATTGGTCCGCACCATGTGGACCAACCCCATCGATACGTTGCTGGCGTTCCTCGGCAACCCGGACATGGAGCTGTGGCTCAGACGTGCCGAAGCCGTGACAGCCGGCCTCCTGCGCCTGGCCCAGGCGCCATCGGTCAGCGGGCCCGATGGCGTCCCTGAACGGCTGACCGCCGCGCTGCGTGGTGAGCCGCTGCCTGCTTCTCTCCCCGGCAAGCTGGCCATCATGAGGGCCTCGGACAGCGATGGCTGCCTCGTCGCGGTGGTGGTCGACCAGCGATCCGGATACGCCTGGACGGCGTTCGCGCTCATCGACGACACCAGGGCGACGATCGTCGCGGATGAGGCAGCGCACAAGAAACGCTGGGCTGCCTGGCTGTATTGGGGCAACATCCTGCAGTTCCTTGACGCGGGCGCCGGGGACGGCGGCCAGCTCACGCTCTCGGGACTGGACGCATTCGATCCCTCCCTGCTCGCGGCGGCGGGCGGCGCGGGCCTCCTGTCTGCGCTGAGCCTGCTGCCACTGGACGAGGACCTCCAGGATGACGACGGCACCCAGGAGAGCACGTCCGGCACTCGAACCGTGCCCGCGCAACGGAAACCCGAGGCCGCGCCTGCCGCACCCAAGGAGAGCGACACAGGGTGGGAGAAGGTCTACGACCTGCTCGATCCGGAGGAGCCTGGCCTGGCTGAGTTCGTGCGTCTCCTCGCGGATCTCGGGGTGCCCGCTCCTACCGTCGATGATGTCGGATTCGAACTGGGTGATCAGGCGTGGCAGGCCGAAATCGCCTGGCCGGGCGTGAAGGTTGGCGTTGTGCTCGCCGGAGACGACGATGAGGCGCGCAAGCGGAACGCGGCATACGCGGACGCTGGATGGGACGTACGCGACGTACAGGGCTGGACTCCGCAGGAGCTGGCGGACCGGATCGGAGGACGGTGACCGTGCAGGGCGAAGCCACACTGCGACTGCTCGACAAGACTGATCAGGAGATCCGTAAACTACCCCGGATCATCCGAGGGGCGATCTACGACTTTCAGCACAGGTTCCGCCGGAACCCGGCTGACCCGGAACTCCAGCTCACCGCGCTCGCCGGCCGCCCACGACTGCTCACCGCGCAGGTCAACGATGACTACGGTGCAATACTTCTCCACGCGGGGGAAACCGACTACATCCTGGTGGCGGTCAAGCTCCACCGAGACCTCGGCGAGAATCTCGATCGCTTTGCCCACCAAATCAACCCGGTCACCGGCGGCATCGAATTCGCCGACCTGGGTGAGATCGAACAGCGGATCGGCGAGGCTCCCACCGGCTTGTTCGCGGCCTTCACCCCGCAGCAACTCCTGCGGCTGGGCGTGGCTGAGCCGCTGCTCGACCTGATCGCGAAGATCTCTACCGAGGACGAACTCAGCAGCCTGGTCGAACGCGCCCCGCAGCTCACCGGGGAGGTCCTGCGGGCACTGCACGAGGGCAGGAGCTTTGAAGAGGTCCTTAGCCAGGTCACCACACCGGTCTCTGTCGAAGAGCCGATCGACGCCGACGACTACCAGACCGCCCTGACCCGTCCCGCCACCCAGGTCACCACCAGCGACACCGAACTCCAGGAGGTCCTGGAGGGCGACTTCGAACGGTGGAGGGTTTTCCTGCACCCCGCCCAGCGCAAGGTCGTGGACCGGGATTACAGCGGTCCCGCCCGGGTCAGCGGAGGCCCCGGCACCGGCAAGACCATCGTCGCTCTCCACCGCGTCCGGCACCTGGTCGAACGGCTCGGCCCCGGCGACCGCAAAGACGTCCTGCTCACCACTTTCAACAAGAACCTGGCGGCGGATCTGCGGCAGCGCCTGCTGGAACTGGCCGGACCCGAAGTTGTCCAACGCGTTGAGATTGTCAACATCGACAAACTGGCCACCCAGATCGTCGCCGAAGCCGAACCGGGTGGGCGACGGCGCTGGATCGACGACACCAAAGCGCTGCAGGAATGGCAGGACCTGCTCACCGAGGTGGGCGAGACCCGCTGGGACGCTGAGTTCATGCACGCCGAGTGGTCCCACGTGATCCTCGGGCAGGCCATCGTCTCCCGGTCCGACTACTTCCGGGCCCGCCGCGCCGGCCGGGGACGGACCATCAGCAGGGAAGCCCGCGCCGCCATCTGGCAACTGGTCGAACGCTACGTCAAGCGGCTCGACGATAAGGATGTGTGGACCTATCGGCAGGTCGCCGAGCGGGCCGCCCGCCTGGAGACCGAGCGTGCCGCCAGGAACGCCTCCTACGAAGCCGATCAGGTCAGCTCGATCAAGCTGCAGCGGGAGTCCGGCATCTGGCATCGCCCGCGCTACCGGCACATCGTCGTCGACGAGGCGCAGGACCTCAGCGCGGCTCACTGGAAGATGCTGAGGGCGATGGTGCCCGAAGGCAGAAACGATCTGTTCATCGCGGGCGACACCCACCAGCGCATCTACGGCAACTACGTATCTCTGGGCACCCTCGGCATCAACATCCGCGGACGCTCGTCGAAACTGACGCTCAGCTATAGGGTAACCGCCGAGATCCTGCATGCTGCGATCGCCCTGCTGGGCCAGGAGGAATGGGACGACCTCGACGATGGCCGGGAAGACCTGCATGGATACCGATCTGTGCTGCACGGGTTGAACCCCGAGCTTCGGCGGGCCGCCACCTGGGACTCCGAACTGGACGGGCTGGTCGACCAAGTCCGTCAGTGGAACGACGTGCCGTTTTCGTCGATCGCAATTTGTGTCCCAGAACGGACGATGGTGGCCGATGTCGAGCAACGCCTCGGTAAGGCAGGCATCCTAGCTGCGGCGATCGGACCTGATGGGCCCAAGCTTCACGACGCGGTCCATGTCGGGACCATGCACCGGTTCAAAGGGTTGGAATACCAGCGGATGATCATCGCTGGTGTATCCGACGGACTAGTGCCCTCCCAGCGGGCAGCCCAGTATGAGGCCAACGACCCACTGCGCTACCGGCGCGAACTACAGCGCGCCAGGTCCTTGCTGTTCGTCGCCGCCACCCGGGCTCGCGACGCCTTGGTTATCTCCTGGCACGGGCGAAAGAGCAGGTTCCTGCCATGAAACCAGCGCTGGCCGCTGAAGGACCACGGCGGGGCCGCATAATAGCCGTACGGACCATCCTCGGGCCGGTTGTGCGATGGTTTATGGCGTGACGACACGATAGAACAATTTGGTCGGTAGTTCGCTCTGGCCAAGCCCTTCGTAGAACTGCTGCGCCTTAGCGTTATCTCGATCGGTGGTCCACTCGACTCGGCTGCACTCGTGCTCCGCCGCCAAAGTGAGGAGAGCGTTCATGAGCGCCGTCCCAACCCCTTGGCGCTGTGCTGACTCTGTTACATAGAGCTCTTTCAGATAAAGCGACCGTGTCAGCCCCACGGCTGGCCACAGGAACGAGTAGGACGCGACACCTACAAGCTCGTCGTCTCGCCAAGCGAGTAACGCGAAACCAGCGCGAGGGTCGGTGAAGAGGGCCTGCCGGACCTGTCGGGTACGAACCTCCACCGAGTCCAGCTCAGTCGCCCCGTAGTAGCGGTCCATCTCTTCCAACAGTTTCACGAGGGCGTTGATGTGGTCCGGGGTCGCTGGCGCTACCTTGATCGTCACGTTAGCTTGACTCCTCCTCAGTCGCTCGGCGACAAGAGCTCACGAAGCTGCCGCACGGCTGGTAGTGCCTTCTGCCTTTGCGGGATGACCTCGAGGACTTCCCGGCCGCGCAAGCTGATGATGCCCTGGCGTTGGTCCTTCGTGAGCGGGACGAGCGTAGCTGCCGCGTACTCCAGAGCACCAGCGCTGTCACCGTCACGCGCCAGGCACAGGGTTCTATCCAGTCCGATGAGGGCCCGATCAAGGTAGTCCGTCTCGGAGTACAGCTCGAGAGCGCGCTGCTGCGCCTGCCAGGCCGCTCTGGTGTTGCCGAGGTAGGTGTAGGCGTTGCCTCGGTGGAAGTAGAGCTGGGCCTCGTTGTAGCCGAAGGCGGAATCGTTGATTTCGTCGGAGCGTAGCGAGGTGAGGAGGTCTTCCGCTCGCGCAAGTGCCGCTCCAGCCTCGGCGGCGCGTGTGGGGCCGAGTGCGGCGTGCGCTCGGGCCTCCAGGGCGGCTGCGAGGACCGCGCCCACGGACGTGTTCACGAGTGACTGGGCGCCTCTGGCCACGTCGATGGCCTCCAGGTAATCGGTGGCGTAGAAGTGGCCGTATGCCTCCTGAGCGAGGACCCATGAGTAGGTCCATGGGTCCTCGGCCTCCTGCGCCGCCAGGCGCGCCGTACGAGCCCAGCGTCGGAACGCGGGGCGGTCGTCGAGCTTGATATGCGTGAGGCACATGAGTCCGGCCATGTGCGCCGCTGCCCGGGTGAGCCGGCGCTTCGTAGAGGCCGACCTGTGTTCCGCGAGGGCCTGGTGCAGGTCGGTGAGGTCCGCCGCCAGGTCGTGAACGAGGAGATTGGCCGGCCTGGTGTGAGCTGCTTGCCCGTAGAGCTGGACTGCGCGCTCCCAGTCGTCCAGCGTCGCGTTGCTCATCGTGCCCGCTGCCAGTACGTCGTCGAGGCGGTGGCGTAGGGTCTCGTACCCGGAGCCCCCGAAGAGCTCGCACTCGGACATATTGAGCACGAGAGCGCACAGTCTGCGATAAAACGGGCTTGCGTCATGTTTTCCCGCTTCCCATCCGTATATATTCTTCTTGAGGCTTTCGATCGACGGCAGTCGTGTCGGCTTGTGCTCATCCTTGGCCGCCGCCCTGATCAATTCACGGGCCAGGTCACTCTGGCTCCACCCGTGGGCTTCGCGCTCTTCGCGCAATCGGTTCGGCATCGGCTGGATCCTAGGGGCCATGACCAGGGACCTCGCAAGGGGGGAAACGAGGGGACATCCATTCGTTTCATAGTCTCTCGGCTTCCCGTGTGAGGAAATGGCCGATCGAATGGACACGTGTTTGCACTCGCGGAATGCGGTAACTGGCGATTCGTGCCGGCCGACGACGGGCATCGGATGTCGCGTGCGGGAGGCTTAGGCGAATTCTTCCCGCTGGACAGTATGGATGGTCGTCGGTCGACGCTTTGTGCTTTTCGCGGCATAAGTGTTCCCATCCGCGCGGCGCGAAGCGAGGCATGGGCGTCATGACTGATGTCAGTGGTCGGTCACGTTCTGCGGTGTCAGTGGCGGCAGATTTTGCCTGGGTGCCGCATGTGCCGCCTGGTGGTGACGTCGTCCGGGTCAGGCACACGGCATGTTGCGGTGCCTTCGAACTGGCGTCCCTCGGCGGGCAGTACTTCGTGTTGCGACCTGCTGAGGTGCCGGGCGAGTACGAGGAAATCGCTCGCGGCCGCTACATCGTGGCCGTTACCGCGTACGTCGCCTTGCTGAAGCAGCATCACGCCGAACACCAGGGCCGGGGGCAGGTGCGAAAGCACGACGAGCCCTTGGGACACCCGATATGAGCGCCGGTCCGCGTTGTTCGGTGTGGCTCGTAGACACCGAAGATCGGCCCGTCCAGCGTGAGCCACGCCTGCGCGAGGCTGCGGCAGCCGCCTCCCCTGACCACTCACGAAGCTCGAGAAGGAGTCATTCATGACAGACGACAGCAGCGAACAGGCCAGGGCCGCTGAGCTCAGAAACAGACTCGCGGACGAACTCGTCGCGGCAGGGCACATCAGGTCCGCGCAGGTGGAGGCGGCGTTCCGTACGGTGTCGCGGCACGCGTTCGTTCCGGCCAGTACGCCGCTGGAGATGACTTACGCCGCCGACAACGCCGTGGTGACCAAAAGGGACGCACACGGCATCGCCATCTCCTCGGTGAGCGCGGCCTACATCCAGGTGGCGATGATCGAGCAGGCCGAGCTGAGGTCGGGCATGAGCGTGCTGGAGATCGGCTCCGGCGGCTACAACGCGGCCTTGCTGGCCGAAGTCGTCGGAGCCGACGGCCAGGTGGTCAGCGTGGACATCGATCCGGAGGTGACCGATCGCGCGGCCGCGCTCCTGACAGCCGAGGGGTACGCCGATCGCGTCGAAGTGATCACGGCTGACGCAGAGAACGAGATTCCAGGGCATGGGCCGTTCCAGGCCATCATCGTGACCGTCGGCGCGTGGGACGTCTCTCCGGCCTGGCTGCGCCAGCTGGCGGCGGACGGGACGCTCGTACTGCCGCTACGGATGAACGGCGTCAGCCGCTCCATCGCCTTCGGCCGCGAGGGTGACCATCTGGCCAGCACCTCTGCGGTGGTATGCGGGTTCGTTCCGATGCAGGGTGCCGGGGAGCATGCCGACCGGGAGTTTCGGCTGCCAGATGCGCAGGGGCGCGTCGTCACGCTTCGGTTCGACGATGGAGCGCCTGACGACCCGAGCTTGTTGAATGGTGTCCTCGCCGGCAGACGTAGCGAGGCGTGGTCCGGCGTCACGATTGGGCACGGAGTGTCCTTCGCCGATCTGCACCTTTGGCTCGCGAGCTTCCTGCCTGGCTTCTGCAGAATGGCCGCCGACGAGGGGACCGAGCTCGCCCGGGAGCGCAAGACCTGGTTCCCGTACGCCGCGGTGCGCGGCGACTCCTTCGCCTACCTGTCGGTGCGGCCCCTGCCGCAGGGTGAGGGAGTCGAGTTCGGAGCCCGCGCCTACGGCCCGCACGGCGAGGAGCCCGCAGCCGCCCTGGTCGACCAGATCCGGGCGTGGGACGCGCACGCCCGGAATCGGTCGGACCCGACGTTCGCCTACTGGCCGACCGGCAGCGCCCCCGCCCATGTCGCCGAGAACGTGGCGGTCCTTCGCAAGACCCACGGTCTCGTCACGATCTCCTGGCCCAGAGACTGAGCCACCGCTCAGGGCCAGGCTGTCCACCCCACCCAACCGCAAATAGAAGGAGCACCCATCCCATGTCACCCTTGCTGGCTCTCGACCCCACCGAGGCCCTGGACCCCACGGAAGTGGTGGGTGAAGACGAGTTCGAGCTGGACATGCGCGTCGTGGAGGCGACGACGTCGCTCGTCGTCATGATGTGCGACACCAGCGACGGCTGCGGCAGCACCTGTAGCACCAGCGCGTGCAGCACCAGCTCGAACGACCCCTCCTGATCCCACCCCATCGCCGCCGGCGCCCGGACTTCTCAGAGGGCGCCGGCGGCGCAGCCCGTAGCCAGCACAGAAGGAATCACGGTGACCGTCCTCCCGCGGTACGAACACACGGGCCTGGTGATGGTGCGCGCGAGCACTGATCCAGGCGACCTCGAACTGCCGACGAACCTCGACCTGTCCGACGAGACAGCAATCGAGTACGAGGGCAGGACCTGGCTGGCGAGGGTCTGGGGACACGGCGACGTACGCGAGGCCCTGAAGATGGCCAGTCCGGTCCTGGTGAGTCGCATCGATCATTTGCTCGTCTGCGAGGACGCCGCTGCCGCCGATCTTCGACGAGCCGTCCTCTCTACCGTTTCGTATCTGCTGCGCTGGCAGCGACGTGCCACCCCCTTCGGGCTGTTCGCCGGAGTGGCCACGGCCGCTGTTGGACCTGCGAAGGCCAAATTCGGAACGCGACATCGTGTCCATTCCCGGGTCGACGCCGAATGGCTCACAAGCCTTATTGATCAGACCGAACGACATCCTGGCCTGCGACCTCGCCTGAAAGTGGCCGCCGACAGCGCCGGCATCGTCCGCGACGGTCGCTTTATCGTGGCGGCACGCGCAGAGATCGGTGCGCGCACCCCCGGGCCCCTTCGTGAGGTGTCCGTGCGTTTGACCCGGCCTGTACGGCTCGCCCTCGCAGCCGCCGCCCAACCCATCCGGTTCGACGAACTCGCCCGTGAACTGACCGCGCACTTCGCCGCCACCCCGGCGGAAAGGATCCTCTCCCTGCTGCACACCTTGGTCTACCAGCGCATGCTGATCACCAGCCTGCGCCCACCGATGACCGCGGTTGATCCCCTGCGGCACCTGATCGAAGCGCTGCGCGTCGCGGGCTGCCACGATCTGCCGGACATCTCGGAGCTGCTACACGCGCTCGAGAACATACACGAGCTGCTGACCCGCCACACCGGCATCACAGATCCGGTCGAGGCCGCCACCGTTCGCACCGCGGCCTGTACGCGGATGAGCGCCCTCGCCCCAGGCGCCGGACTGGCCACTGATGTGCGGCTCGATGCGACTATTGCCGTCCCCGACATCGTGCTGAAAGAGGCGGAGCTCGCCGCCACTGTCCTGCTGCGCCTGTGCACCGAGCCCTTCGGACGGACAACGTGGATGGACTACCACGCCCGGTTTCTCGCCCGGTACGGCCGCGGTGCCCTCGTGCCCGTACGAGAGCTGGTGGACGACTCCGGCCTCGGCTATCCCGCCGGCTACCTGGGCGCACCTCGTGCAAGGCCCGCCTGGCGCACGCTCACCGAGCGAGACGCCGTGCTTCTCCGACTCATTCAGGAAAGCACTCTTTCCCGATGCAAGGAGATCACGCTCACGGACGCGCACCTTGAGGCGTTGACCGTGGGGGACCACGTCACTGTCGTACCGCCGCGACGCGTCGAGCTGGGCGTGGCTTTGCACGCGGGGTCCACCGAAATGATTGACCGTGGCGAGTTCGAGCTGTGGATCACGGCCGCGCCGCGCGCTCACACCAGCATGGCCGGGCGCTTCGCCTACCTGCTCGATGACGACGACCGAGCCCGCCTCGCCGCCGGTTACCAGCACGCCGGGAACGACGTGGTGACAGTTCAACTGTCTTTCCCGCCCCGCCGGCCGCACAACGAGAACGTCGTACGCGTTCCACCACTCCTCCACGACACCGTCCACCTGGGCGAGCATGCCGAACGCGGAACGATCGACCTCGACGACCTGGGGGTCACCGCCGACGCCGCACAGCTGTACCTGGTGCAGCGATCCACTGGCCGAGGCGTGATGACCCAGATCCCGCACGCGCTGGACACCGTCGTACAGAGCCCGCCGCTGGCGCGGTTCCTCGCCGAGGTCGCCGAAGCCCGCAGCGCGGTCTTCTCGCCGTTCGCCCTGGGCGCCGCCCGTACCCTGCCGTACATCCCGCGCATCCGTTACCGGCGCACCGTCCTGTGCGCCGCCCGCTGGATCCTCTCCACCGCCGACCTGCCAGCCACAGGATCAGGCGCTCGCTGGGAGGGGGAACTTCACGCGTGGCGTGCACGGTGGCGCGTACCGGCGCGCGTGGTGCTGTGCCACGGTGAGCTGCGCCTTCCGCTCGATCTCGATCGTCAGATGGACCGCGTCGTGCTCCGCGCGCGGCTGGAGCGGGCAGAACGGATCGAGCTGCATGAGGACGCTCCGCTTGAGGCGCAGGGCTGGATCGGGCGTCCGGCCGAACTGCTGATTCCCATGACCGCGATCACGCCGCCCTCGCCCGTACTCCCCGTACTCCCCGTAACCACGCCCCCTGGAGCGGTCTACCGGCCGGGCACCCCCGAAGTGGTCCGCGCCCACCTGATCGGCAATCCCGCACGGTTCGACGACATCCTGGCGCGACACCTGCCCGGCTTCGTCGAGGAGGCGCTCGGCGGCCTTGTCGCCCGGTGGTGGGTGAGCCGTCACCGCGACATGATCCGCCTTGACGCCGACCAGCACCTCGCGGTCTTCGTACGCCTGGCCGATCGCCGCCAGCATGGAAAGGTCGCTAGGCGGCTGGCCGAGTTCGCCGAACGGCTCGAAGCACGTGGCCTGCTCGGGCAGCTCACCCTGGCCACCTACTACGAGCAGCCCGGCCGGTACGGGGAAGGCGAGGCGCTGCAGGCCGCCGAACAGGTCTTCGCCGCGGACACCATGGCCGCGATCGCGCAGATCACGGCAGCGGATGCTTCCGGCCTGCCTGGCCAGGCGCTTGCCGCCGCGTCGATGGCCCACTTGGCGGCGGTATTCGCTCCCGACGCCCCCTCCGGGTACCGGTCGTTGGTCCAGTGCCTGGAACGCGCGACAGGTCCTCTGGACCGTACCTTGCGTGATCACGCACTCCACTGTGGCGACTGCGGCTCCGTCCGAGCCCTGCAGGGAGGCGACCGCGTCGTCGCCGCGTGGCATGCACGCGAGGAAGCTCTCCGTACGTACCACCACATCCTGGCCGAACAACGCGACCCGGTCACGGTGCTGCGCGCCCTGCTGCACGAGCATCACGTACGAGCTCTCGGCGTCGATCCGGCATTCGAGCAGGTGACGGGGCGCCTGGCGCGTGCGGTCGCGCTACGCCGTCTGGCTCTGGCAGGTGCCCTGTGAGCTCGGAGACGTTGAACGCTGATGAGATGATCGCCCAATCGCTGTCGAGAGGAGCCGCCGGAGTAGCGCTGCTGCACATCGAGCGAGCCCTGTCCGGGACCGAGGATTGGCAGAACGTCCACGCCCACCTCCGGCAGGCCACATCCGGAAGGATCGTCGCCGCCGAACACGCCGGTCTGTACTACGGCGCACCAGCCCTCGCTTTCGTTCTGCACGCCGCGAGTGGGGACGGGAAACGTCGTTACCGCTCGACAGCGGCCAGGCTGGACGGGTTCGTGCTCAGGATCGCTTGCCTTCGCTTGGCGGCTGCCACAGCGCGCATGGACCGGGGCGAGCCGGCGACGTTCCAGGAGTACGACCTCTTCTCCGGGCTCATCGGGATCGCGGCGCTGCTGCTGCGCCGGATGCCGGAGAGCGACGTCCTGGCCCGCGTCTTGCAGCACTTGGTCCGGTTGACACATAGCCGCGTCGAGGACGGGATGGAGCTGCCCGGATGGTGGGTGCCACACGACCCTGATCCGATCCTGCCCACTCCCGATGGGCACGCCAACCTGGGGATGGCTCATGGTGCCGCAGGGCTCCTCGCCGTGCTCTCCCTGGCCGCTCGCCACGGCTGCGTCGTACGCGGGCAGCGTGAGGCTATCGGCTTCTTGCTGTCGTGGTTCAGCCGGTGGCGGCAGATTTCGGCGGACGGTCCCTGGTGGCCTCAGTGGCTAACCCGGGAGGACCTACGGTGCGGGCAGGTCACCCAGCCTGGCCCAGGCCGTCCTTCATGGTGTTACGGCGCACCGGGGATCACGCGCGCCCTCCAGCTCGCGGCCATCGCCCTTGGCGATCGAGCACGACACCGGGCGGTGGAGAAGGACCTGGCAGCGTGCCTGAACGCAGGACAACTTCGCCAGCTGAGTGACGTGGGCCTCTGCCACGGCCTGGCGGGGGTGTATCAGACTGCCTACCGGGCATCCCAGGACGCGCTCAGCGGAGAAATCGCAGCGCGCCTTCCCGAACTGGCCTCCCTCCTCATCGAGCAGGCCGCATCGAGCTGCGGCGCCGGCGCCGGTTTGCTGACTGGAGAGGCCGGAGTCCGACTGGCCATGGCAGCGACGCACACGCCTCCACGTTCGGGATGGGACTCATGTCTGCTGATCACCTGACCGCTGCCTCACCGGCGAAGATCGCCGCTGCCGTCCTCGCTGTGCTCTCGGGCTCGGACCTGGAGGACACGGCGGTGGGGATGGGCATGTCGGCCGTGGAGCTGGCCGACGCCGTCAGGATGTACCAGGCGGCCGGGCTCGCCGCCCTGGAGCAGCAGGCAGATGGCGAGTGGTACCAGCTCGCGATCGAGTTCGGGCACGGAAGCACGAGCGAGATGGTCGCTGCGACACAGCTTGGGCCCCGACTGGACCTTCTTCAATCGCAGGGTGTCGTGCAGGGCTGGTGGTTCCTGTACAAGCCGCCTGGCTGGCGGTTGAGGCTACGCACAGCGGATCACGCCGCTGTGGATAGGACGTTCCGCGACCTTGCCGAGGCGCGCGCGGTCGCTCGTTGGTGGCCCACCGTCTACGAGCCCGAGGCCTTCGCCTTCGGCGGGCCGGTCGGGGTCGACATCGTGCACGAACTGTTCTGCGCCGATAGCCGAGGCGTGCTGAACTACGCCCGCCAAGAAGCGCCCGGCTTGGGCCGCCGTGAACTGTCGCTCCTGCTGATCAATGTTCTGTTCAGAGAGGCAGGACTGGACTCGTTCGAGCGCGGTGACGTCTTCAGCCGGGTCGCCGAGATCCGTCCGGCGCCGCCCGCCGGCCACTTCGCGGCCATGGAGGCGCTGGCCCCGAAAGTACGCATTCTTCTGCAGGCGCCTCAACAGGCCGACCGTGAATTGCTCGCCGACACCATGGCGTTCGCCGAACCCTGGCTCGCCGCGTATGGAGTGGCCGGTCGCCGGCTCGGTGACGCAGCGGCGCGGGGGCGCCTCGATCGCGGACTGCGCGCCGTGCTCACCCACGTACTGATCTTCCATTGGAACCGGTTCGGGCTGCCTGCCACGACCCAGGGAGTCCTCGCCCGCGCGGCGAAGACCGCATTCTTGCCTCGGAGCTGAGCATGGACATCACGACACTGCACGCCGCCGTCCGCCGGTTCCCCCTCGTCGGCCGTCCCCGCCCGGCCTGCCCCTCGCTCCATGAGCGGGTAAGTGAGGTCGCTGACATCGCCGGGCAACAAGGCGAGAACGGCCTGCACCAGGCGGCCCATGCCCTGAACAAGGCGGCCTTGGTCGCCAGCGATTGCGGCCTGGGCGAGCTCGCCCGTGATCTGTGCTGGCAGCACATCAACACTTACCGACAGACCGGTGCGCCGCTGACCGTGCTGCACGCGAGGTACATGCTCGAACCCGTCCTCAACCTGGCGAGGCTACGGATCCGCGCCGAGAACGGCGACCAGGCACTGCGGCTTCTCGACGCGGTCCATCAGGCGGTGACCGCACACACCGACCTTGTGGTGGAGGGGCAGACCCTGCCCACTGCCGGCCTCGCTGGGACGCGACAAGAGCACCACAAGCTTCGCGAATGGGTGTGGCTGCAGATTCTCGCTGACGGCATCCGCGCACTGGCCATGGCCGGTCGCTGGGACGAGGCAGTCACGCATGCCAAGGTCCACAACGGCATCGGGGTCCACCTGATGGAAGGACGGCAGGCCGAAATCATCGCGCACTGCCTGCACGGTGCACCCCATGCCGCCCGAAACGTCCTGGAGGAGTGTGAGCTGACCGAATCCTGGGAGCGGCAGGTCGGAGCCTGCCTGACCGTGATGTGCTCGGGCGCGTCGGTCAACCGGGACATCCGGGCGATGGTGCAGCAGTTCCTCGGCAGCGAGCCAAGGCCGGGCTACGCCGTCTTCCGGGCCCGGTTCGGGCTGACCGTGGCCACCCTGGCCGGCGCCCTCGATGCGGCTACGGGGGACCGCGTGCTGGCTAAGGCCGCGACGGAGGCTCTCGCCTCGCGGGACGGGTACGCCGCGCGCGACGTACTGGGCCACCACACTGTCATGGACCTGGCCGGCAACCACCGCCGAGGGCTGTCCGAGCTGGTGGCCTCGGCTGGCCTCGGCAGCGGATCCCTCCCCGCGCCGCTGCTCGACTCGATCACCGCCTCGGTCAAACTCGCCAAAGAAGTGCTGGCCAGCTCTCTGTCCGCCACGGCCAGCCGTCGTGTCGCTCGTCCAGAAGCACCGCACGGTTTCCTGAGCGGTCCCGCACGTACTGGATGACTTGACCCTTCACGCGAAGTCGAGCGCTCATGGGGCCGGTCGTGTCCGCCCGGGTGCGACGGCCACCGACGACAGGAGGAACGCCGCGAATGATCGAAATACCGTACACACCGAAACGATGGGAATGGATGCGCTCGTCCGACCGCATGGATTGGCGAGCTGTGTTCCCAGGTGAACACGATCAGGTGGCTCGTGTGCGGCGCGTGGTTGAGGCGCTGTTCGATGGAACGGGCCGCGAGGACGATGCGGCACTCATCGTTTCCGAGCTCTCGACGAACGCCCTGCTGCACACCAGGTCCGGCCTCGCGGGAGGCTGTTTCGGGGTAGAAGTCCACCTCCCGGAGAACGGCCCGGCCTACCTCGGGGTGTGCGACCTCGGGGGAGCAGGCGTACCGCTGTTCGACCGTCGACCGACTGACGGGAAGCTGACGGTAGGCGGGTTCGGGCTCGCGATCGTCAGGGATCTCGTCGTGAAGCTCTCCCAAATCGGGACCCCGGCGACCGGGCACACGGTCTGGGTCCACCTCAACCTGGAAGCCAAGAACGTCGAGCGAACGGGAGCCGGAGCGGGATGAGAGGTCGGCCTGCTGCTATCAGGCCGACCTCGTCGTACCGAGAGATCCAACACGATGAAGGGCGAACTTTGGGCACCATGGACTTCGGGACCGTCCTGAACAGGCTCTACCCGTGGTACGACGGCGACGTACGCGCGCAGCTGTTCGCGCTGATGTGCGACGTGGCCTTCGTCTACGCGAGCAGCGACGAGATCGGCGACTTCAACCTCAGCCTCGACTGCGTACTTGAAGGCATCGAAGAGAACGTCCGCGAGATGCGGGTTGAGTACCACCTCGGCCCGCTGTCCCTGCTCCTGCCCGCAGCCAGCAGGTTGAGACTCAACGACGGTGCGGACGGTGGCGTCTGAAAACGGGATCGCGTGATTGATGGTGCCCGTCCGGTTCTCGGACGGGCACCTGTCTCACTAGGTTGTCACCCCACGCTGAGCGCTTCGGGACTGTCGGCATCGATGGCGATGAGGTGGGCATAGAGGAAAGCGCTGATGGCCTCGTACGCCTTGAGCTCGTTGGCGCGGTTGGTGAAGCCGTGGCCCTCGTCGGGATAGATGTCGTAGCGGACTTCGACGCCGCGTTCGCGCAGGCGGGTGACGATCTGGTCGGACTCGGCCTGGGGGACGCGCGGGTCGTGGGCGCCCTGGATGACGAACAGGGGAGCGGTGATGCCGTCGGCGTGTGTGACGGGGCTGCGCTCAAGGAGCTGTTCGGCGCAGGTGTCAGGGTCTCCGAGGACGGTTGCGACGAAGGTCTTCCAGGTGGGGGGTGACGCCTTGGCGAGGGTGACGAGGTTGCTGGGTCCGCAGATGGAGACGCCCGCGGCCCACGAGTAGGGCAGGCGGGCCAGGCAGGACAGGGCGGCGAATCCGCCGTAGGACGCCCCCATGACGGCGAGGCGGCTGGTGTCGGCCCAGTCGAGAGTTTGCAGGTACCGGATGCCGTGGTCCAGGTCGTCGAGGTCGATGCCGCCCCAGTCGCGGTAGATGAGCTTCTGGTGGGCGGTGCCGTACCCGGTTGAGCCGGCGGCGTTGGGCGCCAGGATGGCGATCCCCTGGTGGAGAAGGTGCTGGTAGAGGCCCGAGCGGGCGTAGATGGGGCGTTCCTGGGCTTCCGGGCCACCATGGACGGACAGCAGGACGGGGTGCGGTCCTGGGCCGTCCGGCCGGTAGAGCAGGGCGTGGACGTCGCGCCTGCCGCGGGCCGGGTAGGTGATCAGTTCGGGGACGATCGGGCTGATGACGCGCAGGGCCGCGGGGCGCGTGTCGGTGAGGTAGCGGAAGTCGTTGTGGGCCAGGTCCAGGACCGCGAGTTCGGCCGGCCGCGCTGCCGAGTCGATCAGGAGGACCGCGAAGGAGGCGTCCGGCGCCAGGGACAGCGCCGAGATGACGCCAGGTGGGATCTCAGGAAGCGGAAGCGGGGAGCCGTTGCGTTCGGCGTGCAGGCGAGAGCAGCCACCCTCGTTTACGGACCAGATGCGTACGCCTGCCGCGACGTCGAGAGTTTCGACATCCCAGTTCGGGTCGGCGATCGCGTGCAGGGACTTGGCATCGAGATCGTAGAAGGCGGCGGCGGTGAACTCGCTCCAATGGTCGGTGAGCAGGTGGAAGCCGCTGGAGTCCGGAGCCCAAGCACCGGGTTCGAAGACACCCTCGCCGAGGGCGGACGTCACGCAGACGGGCTTGGCGTCCGGGTCGTCCAGATCGGTGAGGTAGACAGCGATGTCGGTGTTGGAACGGAAGCCGGTCGACAGCAGCCAGCGGGCGTCGGGGGAGAGGCTGACGGCCTCGAACGCGACCCCTTCGGGCGGCGTGAAGCGGCGGAGCTCGCCGGTCGTCAGGTCATGGACGATGAGGTCCTGGGCTGCGGGATCGCGGTCGTTGGCGGTGTAGGCCAGGAAACGACCGGTGGGGTCGAAGGGCGACTCGGCCAAGATACGTTGGCAGTCCGGCCCTGAGCTGACCTCGCTCGGTTCACCGCCCTGCAGAGCGACCATGTAGATGCGGAACTGCTCGTCCCCGTTCTCATCAGCGGTGAAGACGAGCTGGCTGCCGGAGGGTGTCCAGGCGAACTGCCGTACCGTCCGGTTGTCGAAACCCGTCACCCGGCGCGGTTCGCCGCCGGCTGCGGAGACGACCCAAAGGTCGTAGTGGCCGGAGGCATGGCTGGAGTAGGCGACCAATCGGCCATCAGGGGACAGCGCAAGGGTGCGCTGGAATCGCTGCTGAGGTACGAAGTCCAGGTATCCGAGCATGTGACAGCCTCTCGAGTCAGTCGATCCAGCCGCGGCGTACCGCTGCGGCTCCTGCGGCGAAGCGGGTCTCCACACCCAGCTCATCGCGGATGGCGGTCCAGTGTCTGCGCATGGTGTTGACGCTGATGTCCATCCGCCGGGCGATCGCCTCGTCGGACAGTCCCTGGGTGAGCAGTTGCAGCACCTGCGCCTGTGCCGGCGTGAGCGGCCCGGCGGCCTTCGTACTGCCGAACGGGATCGCCTTCTCCCACAGCAGCTCGAAATACTCCCGCAGGGCGCCGACGATGACCGGCGAGCGTACGAGCAACGCCCCGCCCATTCCCGTGGGCGTGAGCGGAAGGAGTGCGACCGCCTCGTCCGCGAGCTTCATCTTCATCCCGATGCGGGGCAGCAGCCGCGCCTGCTCACCGGCGGCCACCGCGGCCTCGATCGTCTTCGCACCGATCGGATGCTCGGCGCAGCGGATCTCGTAGATGGCGCGGCACTGCACCTGGCCCTCGAACACCGGCAGCGGCGCGTACCCCGTGGTGTCCTCGACGGGCGCCTCCAGGACGTAGTTGTCCAGAGTGAGCCAGTCGTGCCGAGCGGCATTGATGAGCGCGTACGACAGGCGGCTGATCTCGTCCCGATCGGTGACGATCTGTACGAGCCTTTCCATCCCAGAGCTCGAAGACGACGCCGCGGTCTGATGGAAGTCGCTCAGCCGCTTGTGCCCGGCCAGCAGCCGCTCCTGATCGTTGACGAGACGGCGCGAGAGCTCCGACAGAACGCCCTGCAGCGCGAGCTCGGGCGGCGCGGGAACGAGACGCGGCGGCAACAGCGGACCGTCCGGCCGCAGATGCGCCATTCCGCGGGCGGTCAGCTCTGCCACCTGCTCGGCGCTTCCCAGCAGGGAAGCGGCGTCGCTCTCCGGGCAGCCGTCCTCCGCGAGCAGCTTCGAGTACGACGCGAAGATCTCGTCCGGCACAACGCCCGCCAGCAGGCGCTGTGCGTTGATCTGATTCTGCCCGTCCACTTACACCCCCCGGACAGAGGGTAGTGGCTTCGATGCTCACGGTGATGGTCCTTTGCGGGCCGTGTCGAGGGTGAGTGGTTCCGCGCGATGGTGGGTTTTCACCACCGGGTTTCGGGGCCCGTACCCCCGCTGTGCGAGGCGTTTCCGTGATCCTGGACGCCCTGCCCCTGGTCAGTAGACGCCGTGAAGAGTTTCAGGCTCTCTAATCCGATGCCGTGCGCGATCTGATCAGTGCGAACGCTCAAGAGCGGCAAGGGAGGCAGCATGCGGCGGCAGTTCGTTAGAACGACGGCGAGGGCACTGGCCAGACGATCGTGGGCAATGCGGAGCCTGGCCGGGCTCCTGGTGATGTTCGGCCCGTTCGGTTCGCGCAGCCGTACGGCACACCAACCCACCGACGTCCGTCCCGAGAAGGGGGCGGTTCCCGCGCTCGTAGGCCCACATGGTGCCCCGACGGTGCTTTCTCTCGCTGAAGCTCCCGCGTCGGAACCGGCCACCACGTCCACCAGGTCAACGGCCGTCCTGCACAACCCGGCAGCTGACCGGCGTGGCCTGATCCGCCTTGTGGGCCAGTGCGTCATCGAGGGGCGAAACCGTACGGCGGGCGGTTGGGGAACCGACACCTGGGCCTTCCTCGGCCTGCTCGCTGAGCACCGCTCCTCTCTGCTGACTAAGAGCGCGGCCAGCGACAAGCTCTGGCCAGAGGCCGAGGCCCCGCATGACCGGTTCGCCGGCCTGCTCAAGGCGACGCGGGCCAAGATGTGCGAGGCGCTCGGGATGCCCGGCAACTACGGGCGGATCGTCATCCAGTTCATGGGCAGCACCGGATACCGGATCAACCCTGACCTCTACACCTGCGACGTCTGGCAGATACGCGACCTCCTCACCGCCGCGGCTCGGGCCAAGGGCCCGGAGAAGGCCGCGGCGCTGATCGCCGCTGCGGACTTTTACCCCGGCCCTTACCTCCCCGGCGTACCGCATGGCTGGGCGCGGAACGCGGCGGACGCTCTGAACCGTGCCGTCGTCCAAGCCCTCGCCCAGCTCGCCGATCTGGAGGAGCAGCCCGAAGCCGAGATTGCTTACCTCGAACGCGCCACTGAACTCGACGGCGTCGCCGAACATCTGTACCGCAGGCGAATGGAGGTTTATGCCCGCCTCGGCAGGCTCCAAGCCATTCACTACTGCTATGACGAACTTCGCGAACGGCTGCGTGCCCGAGGTAGAAAACCATCTCCGCAAACAGAGCAGCTCTATCGCGGTGTTACTGGCTTCGTGTGAGCAGCTGAGCCGTCGGAATGGCTCTTGTCGATGACTTGACGACAGGCGCTGAGGTGGGTCCTCATATAACCCGTGCGTACGCGCACGCACAATTGAAAGGGGGTGCGCCCATGCGTTTATTACAGGTTGAACCGGAAGGGTCGCCGAGGTAAGTAATTTCGGTGGCTCTGGTGCGCCTCACTGCCGGTGCCAGTGAGGCGCACAGGCATCCGGGGGCGAAGAACGCCTCGCAGTGGCGTGCATGCCGCAGTACGCGACTGCGAGGCCGCCCTGCGGCGTGGCCACCTGACCTGGCGTGCACCAGGCCACGCCGGTCTTCACGAGAAGTGGGACCAACCGGCTGCTATCCGGTTGGTCCCACCCCCTCAGACTATGGGCAAGCCCACCGTGAGGAGCCCGGCTTTCGGAGGCGGGAAGCCCTCGTTGCGCGAACTTTGCGCTCTGTCGCTCGGGCCGCCGGTCGGTGTGCCGATCGCCCTACCGTTCGGGCCGCCGCCTTGACAGGTACCCCGCACCGGCGAGCGTGCGCAGGTGGATGGGGCCGCACGGGCTACCGGTGGCTCCCCCGACTCGCCTTACGAGTCGAATACTCGCCATGAAGCGAACCTTGATTGTTCTGACCCATCAATGAATACCCTATGGCTCCGCTCAACAACTCGTAAGTCCAACTATTCCTGTTCGGCTCTTTGCGTTGCCCGTTGAGCTGCAAGGCCCTAACCGATTGAGGTATGAGAATCGGCGGTGATTCGTTGCCTGGCCAGACGGTCGCGAGTCATTTATTTTTACCTGCGCACGGCCGGATCGGCTTGCTTCGCATTCGGGGTCGAGAAATAGTCGTCATGTACGAACGAATTGGCCCCAGGGTAATTCCGGGGTCGCATCCCAGGTCAAGGAGAAAAGAAATGACGACGAACACGGTGGCCGAGAAGGCCGACACCACGGCCGAATTTCGACCCGAAGGCACGGCGGCCAAGGTGTGGGAGGCGCTGACCGCCGCCCCGGCCGCATCCGTCACGATGATCGCCGAGGCGGCCGGTGTCTCGCGGCCGACCGCGACCAAGGCACTAACGGCGTTCGCCGAGGCAGGCCGCGCCATCCGCACCCCCGGCGGGCGTTCCGAGGAAGGCCGCGCCCTGCCGGACACGTGGTCTCCGATCCTCGCCGACGATGCGCGTGATCAGGATGGCGACGTCCCTCCAGACACGACCGCTGACGCCGCCGTAACAGCAGACGAGAGCAACGAGCCTCCGACGGCTCCGGAAGCCTCCGACGCCACCACTGAGGACGCCCCGGCACCCACAATGTCTCTCACAGACGCCATGCGCATCCTCGAACAGGAGGCCGACCGTCGCGCGGCGGCCGAGGTCGAGCTGGCCCGTGCCCAGGCCGAGGAGGAAGCCCGCCGCCAGCAGGCCGCCGAGACTTTGGCTAAGGCCCGCACGATCGAAGACATGCGCCGCGCCCTGACCGACCTGCTCAATGCCGTGACCACCACGTACGCAGCCCTGCTGTCTGATGACGACACGGCGTTCAGCACCGGCCTGGAGGCCATCTACGGCGGTACGGCAGACGTACGAAAGGCCACCCGCACTACCCAGCCCAAGGCCACCACCGGGTGGGGTTCCTCGCGGGATGGGGACCGTAACGCACCCCGGCCCCTGCGCCCGGACGTCGTCGCTCACCTGACGAAGTACCCCGACCTGACGTTCACCGCTAACGAGATCGCGAAGGTGCTCGGCCGTTCCTCCGGGGCGGTCGCCAACGCTCTGGACACCCTCGCCCGTAACGGCGAGGCCGAGCTCGTCAGCGAGCGCCCCAACCGCTTCCGCGCGGCCAAGCCTCAAAACGCCTAGCCAGGGCCCCAACGTCCCTGGCACGAGAGGAGAAACCATGTCCGATGAGATGTTCACCCTCCTGGGGTGGGCATGGGATGTAGACCTGGCCACCTGCCTGGCCCGACGCCACCCAGTACGCCCGGCTGCTATCCGGACGTTGACCGGCGTCAAGGACCTCATCCGCATCGACCCCAAGCACGCCGCGACGGTCGACCTGACCAAACCCATCCTGGTCGTCCCGCTCCCGTGCGCGCTGCCTCCCGGCAACCGCCTGGTGATCGACGGCTGGCACCGCATACACCGCGCCCTCGACCTGGGAATGGAGAAGCTGCCCGCGATCCTCCTGGACCCGGCCGACGAGCGCACCTGTCGCCTACGAGGCGGCGACATCTGATACACGGTGCACGAGGGCGGGTGGGGTGGCCATGGCCGCCCCACCCGCCTCATGGTTGAGCCGAGCTACTGCGGTCGGGGTCGAGACGTCGGGGCGCGGAGACATGCGGATGCTCGCGGGCGAAGAGCGCGCCGAGAGCTGCGGCGAGGAGGGGAATACCGATCACGATGGCTGTGATCGCCGGCCAGGGCGTCTCGAATGGCACCCGTGCTGGTTCCTCCCATGTGGTACGCATCGTCAGGGGCCACAGCAGGAGCATCCCGGCGGGGCACCCGATAACGGCGCCGAGGACTGTTCCGCACAGAGCGCTTATGCCGGCGCGGCAGGCGCAGAACCACCGGAAGGCCGAGGCCGATCCACCGGCCCGTGTCATGACACGTGCCTGGCGTGAGTTCGCGTCCTGGCCGAAGCCGGACGTCAGCGCGCACACGAGAGCGGCAAGGAACGCTGCCACAGCGACGGGCAGCCACCCGATGGAAGCCTCGAAGCCCCGTTCGACGTGGGTCTCCGCAATCGCGTCGTCCAGTCGATCGTCGAGGCGCTGTTGCTCCTGGGCTGTGACCCGGTGAAGGGTGGGGTCGATGATCAGCTCGCTGGGCTGGAGCTGATAGCCGAGATCTCGGACGATTTTCGAGGGGACGAAGATCGTTTCCATGTGAGGGTCGGAGGTCCTGGCGGCGATCGCTCGGACGGTCTTGCTCGCCGTGGTTTCATCGTCCTTGTCGATTTCATAGGCGAGGGTCACCGAGTCGACTTTCACGCTGGCCGATGTGATCACCACGGCCGTGCCCTCGTCGTACGGCGTCGACTGATCGCCCGTGAGGTAGCGCAGCAGTTTCTCATCACCGATGGCCTGATCCCAGTAGACGGCCTCCTCCGGTATCTCGACGTCGTCCGCCTCAGCGCGGAAGTACCACAATGAGTCCGCGACGGTCTCGCTCTGGGCGATCGGCACGCCGGGCAGTTCCCGCTCCATCGTCGCTCGTACGGCGGCCGCGTCCGCGGCGGAGAAAGACCTTGTGAACATAGAGCTTGACTGGACCAATAAGCTGCCCGGCCTTCCGCGGGGAAGGTACTCGGCCCTGCTCTGCGCCGTTTCACCGACCGCGATGACCGTCAGCGCGAGGCCGAAGGCCGTCGCTATCATCGCCAGCGTGATCGCGAGCACCGCAGAGGCCCGGCGGCGGGCCAGATCACGGACCGCCAGGCGAAGAGGCGGCGGCAGTCGTTCTGCGAACGGACCGAGGACCTCCAGCAGCCACGAAGGCAAGGGGCCGAGCCCGGCGGCCAGCAGACCCGCGCCGACGAGGATGATCAGCAGAAACCCGAAAAATTCGAAGGCGCCGTACCGTGAATCCTCCCGCGCCGACCACGCGCCGAGCCCCATCAACCAGACGCCCGCGAATGACGTGAAGAGTCCCAGGACGACGACTCTTCGGCTCACGAATTCGTGGCGGTTGGGCGGGGCGGAGAGCAATGCGGCAGGAATGGCGCCCACCGCGGTCATGAGGGGAAGGCCCACGAGCACGGCGACGATCAGGAACCCGAGCGCGTAGAAAACAAGATCGAAAGACATGGCGGAATAGTAGTGAGCCGCCACGGTGGCGTACATGTGCCCGTCACGCAGGTGCGGGTCTTGCGACCGGCCTGGGTCCCCGCGCACGTGGCCCGCCCGGGCATGGCAGACAATGGCAGTTCCCGCTAACCGAAATCCCTCATGAGCGATTCCGTTCATGGCATCGTGCGCGCCTCAGCACTACGGGCCAGGAGTGAGTCGTACCTCGAAAAGGCCATGTCGGTGCAAGTGCTTGGGATGCCACGATGTGCAGCATCCGCAGGTGGCGAGCGGCGCGGCCTTGATTCAGCCGCTTGGACGGGCGTAGCCGATGAGGTCATGGCGGGCGGTGTAGTGGCTGATGCGGACGCGTAGGCCGGTGCGAGGAGCCTCGATCATGCGATCCGAGTCAAGGACGAGGCCGACATGTCCCGGACGGCCGGGGCCTCCGCCTGAGCCCTGGAAGAACACGAGATCGCCGGGTGCCTGGCGGCCGGGCGGGACATGGGGGATGGCCTGCCACTGCTCCTCGGCGGTACGAGGAAGGGCAATTCCGGCTTGGTGCCAGGCGTAACGGACAAGGCCAGAGCAGTCGAAGCCCGTCACCTTCGCCCCCAGTCCCATCCCTGTGGTGGGGCCATCGAGGCCGCCCCCTCCGTAGGAGTAGGGAGTGCCGAGCCAACGGGACGCCGCCGCCACCGCAGTCGAGCCGCGTTCCGACCCGCTGACGAGGAGGGGCGGGCAGGCTGTGGCGTAGGAGTCAGCGATGCGTAGGACCCTGGCGACGTAGGCGGGATCGTGGTTGTAGTGCAGGAGAGCCTGGTCGAGGCGGGTCGGTGCGCCGCTGACGCGGAGGTAGCTGGCTGCGGCGGGGATGGCGTCGGCGGGGTCGTAGATGTCTTCGGTACCGTCCGCGTTGCCGTCCATACCGAAGGACTGCCAGGTGGCCGGCATGAACTGCATGGGTCCAGCTGCTCCGGCGAGGTTGGTGCCGGTGGTGACGCCGGGCCCGATGCCTCGGCCGTGGTCGGATTCGGCCTTGCCGACCGCAGCCAGGACGGTCCAAGGGATGCCGTGGCGGGCGGCGGCCTGCTGGTAGAGCTCGAAGTAGTGGGGCGGGATATCGGTGGGCGCGGACGTACCGCAGGAAACGCTCGGAGCGTCGTAACCAGGTAGCACGGTAGCGATGACGCTGAGAAGGACGGCGATCAGGGCGAGCGCCCCGATCGCAGTGGCCGTGACGATCGGCATTACGCGGGGACGTGGTTGGGGCCGGTGGCGTCCGTGGGACCCCACGCGTCCCGTAGGGCGATCAGGCGGCGGCGGGGGCCGGTGGATCCGGCTGGTAGCCATACGGGCCCGGCGGGTCCGTCAGGGGCCGTCGCGGGTGTGTGGACGGCCGTGGCCACGGGCACGTCGGGGGCCACCAGGAACTTGCAGAAGTTGGCTTCGCGGGTGGGGCTCGGGAGCCACAAGAGCACGGGCGTGCTGATGCCGGTTGCTTCGGCCAGGGCGGCGTACCCGTCGAGTTTGGCCAGGACGCGGGACAGCGGTTCGGTGCCGGTGTCGTGTTCCAGGAAGAAGTCGATGGTGTCCGGCTGGCCGGTCGAGGAGGGCTCGCTCCAGCGGCCGAAGGCGTCCGGCCGGGCGAGGTCGCCCCACAGGGCGGTGCACCGGCGTTCGGGCCACCATTCGGCGACTTCGGATCCGTCAGCTCTGCGGCGGGCCGTGGCGTGGAGCTGGGCGAAGAACTCGTTCACGCCTGCCTGGTGCATCAGCCGGGAGGAGAAGGCGATCGCGCCGGCCGAATCGGGGCGGTAGCGGAGCTCAGCGGGAGTGATGCCGCGCTGGGCGGCCAGGTGATGGGCTCCGGTGGTGCCGAGGATCCAGTGCCAGGGGCGGCTCCCGGTAGGGGCCCAAGGTCGGAAGCGGTCCAGGGCGCGTAGTTCGTAGAGGTCCAGGAGGCGATGGCGGGCGCGGTGGACGCTGGGGAAGAAGATGGCGGTGAGCTGGTCGGTGGTGAGGACGCGGTGTTCCCATACGGCGTCGAGGATCTCGGCGTCTCGCGGCGTGAGGCGTTCGGCGAGGCCGGCGACGAGGGCCTGGCCGGCGCGGGCGCGCGGGTGCCGGGAAGGAAGCAGGCGGCGGGGTGAGTTCGGCCGGGTCATGGAGTGCCCTCCTCGTGGGTTCGGCGTGGGTCGGTCGGGATGCGGAGCTTCGGCTTGCTCGCGGTGGCGGTCTCGGGACGGGCGAACGCCGCACGGGAGGCGGCCCGGACGGCTGCCTGTCGGCCAGGGATGGGATCGGGGAGAGGACGGGTGCGGAAAGTGAACGCCGGTGATGGGCCTCCCGCGCCGGTCATGATCCGTCCGGCCGCCTGGTACGCGCCCAGATGGGACAGGTCGTGTGCGGTGAGTACGGGGCCGACGTGGCGGGCGAGGTCGTGGGCGTCTTCCGGCGAGGCGGTGAAGTAGACCTTGTTGCGCGCGTCGGCGGAGACGGCTTCGCGGAGGTCTCTTGGGAGCTGGGACAGGTGCTGGTGGGCGAGCGTGAGCGAGAACCGGTACGCGCGGGCCTCGGCCAGGAGGTCGCTGACGGAGATGGGCATGTTGAGGAAGTTCTGGGCCTCGTCGATGTAGGCGGCGGCATCTCGGCGGTCGTGCTCGGGCAGGCGGACCCGGGGAGTGATGGCCTGCCAGGTGTGAGCCAGCAGGAGCGAGCCGAAGAGGCGCGAGGCATCCTCGCCGAGGACGCCTTTGGGTAGTCGGGCGAGGACCAGGCCGCCGGTGTCCAAGGTGCGGGCCAGATCGAACGTCGAGGCCCCGCCCGACAGGGCGTCGCGGACGAACGGGCGCAGGAGGACGGCGCGGAGCTTGTTCATGACAGGGCTGATCACCGAGGCGCGGGCGGCGGGTGACAGCTCGTCGTACGCGGACCAGAAGCCGCGCAGCAGCTCATCGTCGAGCTTGCCGACGATCCGGGCCCGGAACGGGGTGTCCGTGAGGAGCTTGGGTACGTCGGCGAGGGTCGCGCGGTTGCGCTGGGTCCGTACGAGGGTGAGGCAGGCCGAGCGCATGAGGTCGTCCAGCCGCGGGCCCCAGGACGAGGCGAAACAGCGGTGGAAGATAGTGACGATCGAGTCGACGGCGAACGCCGGGTCCGTTCCGGCGAGGACGTTGAAGCAGGGCGGATTACCGGGTTCGGCGGGGTCGAAGAGGACTGTCCGTTTGATGGCGCGTTCGGGCAGGCGGTCGAGTACATCGTCGATCAGGTCGCCTTTGGGATCGATGACGAGGACGCCTCGGCCGGCGTGGGCGTCGGAGAGGATGAGGTTGGCCAGGAAAGTGGACTTGCCGACACCGGTCTGGCCAAGGACGTGCAGGTGCTGGCGGGCCGACGCCACGGTGACCCCCACAGGGCGCAGATGCCCGGTCTCAGCGTCACCCAGGACCCGGACATCCTGGCCATACGTGGGGACGTCGGGCGCGGGCGGGACGGGCCGAGCTCCGGCTCGGGCGATGCCCGGTGCGGCCTGGTCGTAGGGCAGGTGGGCGAGCGCGGCCAACTCGTCGACGGCCAGCAGGTAGCCGGAGTTCATACGGCGGTTCGACATGCGACCGGGGAAGTCGAGGCCGCGCAGGCGGCGCAAGTACTGGTGGCCGGAGGAGTAAAGCGCGAAGGTGGCGGCGATCTCGTGGGCGCGGCCACGGAGCCGTTCGCGGGCGTCAGGCCGATCACTCGTGACGGCGTACGAGATCTGAACGGCGAAGCGCGGCTGGTTCGCCTTAGCGAGGACGGCCCGGATCTCCTCGGCACGCTCGGGGAACAACCGCGACAGCTCACCGGGCCGATCGCGGCCCAGACCGCCGGGAGTTACGACGTCGAACAGATCAGCCCGGAAGCTGCTGGACCTCCCGTTCCGCAACCCTGAAGCGGCGCGGTGAGCGGCTGACAGCCGCCGCCCCGTCACCGGGCGGACCAGGACCTGGACGGCGGCATGCTCACCTTGCCGCAACCCCGAAAGCGCGCCGAGGAGCGCGCGCAGCGGATCATTGCGGTGCGCAGTCAGAAGTGGGTAGTGGTCAGGCCGAGCCAGAACCATCCGCCCTCGGGAAGCTGTGGCACCGCGCGGCGTAGGCGGACCGGCCGGGCGAGTGGTCACGGCCGCGCCCGGCCAAGCCGACCGGATCGCCTTCTCCACCAGCCCAGGCGGTACGAGCCCCGGCACCCACAACTGCACCCGAACACCGGCGGCATCGGCCACGTACTCCCAAGCCAGATGAGGCTGGCCGAACAGAAGACGCTTCCAGCGCGGCGCGGTCAGCCCCATCACCTGCGACCACCAGGCAGCCGCGCTACCGGGCTCGACCTGCGGCGGGACCGCGATCTCGACCAGCCGAGCGTTACGCGCGAAGCGCGCGTTGCGCCACCGCCAGAGGACGGCTTCGGCGGTGCTGAGACCGACGGCACCTCCAACCACGGCTCCCCAGAGCGCTGGATCAGAAAGGCCCGGGATCATTCGGCCGGATCCGTTGTGGCGAGCGCATGCTCCGACGCACTGGCGACAGCGACGAAAGCAGCACGATCTCCGGCGCCTCCGCAGACCAGACCCTCACCCTGGCCGGCCGACAGCAGAAAGAGCCGTTCCCCTTCAGTGAGGTCGAAGGCTTCGGCGATCTCGTCGATGGCCTGCGGAGCCTGCCGCAGCAGTACCTGCGTACTGGCGTTGGACACGACAGCCTTGCCGAGGTTGGAGCCGAGCAGATCGGCGGCGTCCTGGGTGACGACGGCGAGGCCGGCCCAGTGCTTGCGGGCGGATTTGGCGAGCCGGTAGAGGAACCTCGCGCCCTCGTTCTCGCGCATGAGCGTCCACGCCTCGTCGACCACGACCAGGCGGCGACGCCGGTCGGCGGGGTTGGACACGCGCCGCCAGATCGCGTCGAGCGCCAGGAGCATCCCGACCGGCCGCGTCTCCTCGGGCAGGTCCCGCAGCGAGAACACGATCAGGTGGCCGTCCGGCCGAGTGGTGGTCGGACCGGCGAACAAGCTCCGGTAGGAACCGGACACGTACGGGGCGAGCCGCCCGGCCAGCTCGGACGCCTCCGACCCGTCAGCGGCCTCCAGCATCGTCACCAGATCGGCGAGCAGCGGCGCAGGACGCTTCCACGTGCGCTGGTCGGAGGTGATGCCCTGGGCCGCGTACGTGGCGATCACCGCCTTGTCCAGTACGGCCTTCGTCGCGGCGGTGAGCGGTTCGCCGAGCATGGTCGCGACCAGGGTCTGGAAGAACATCGCGCGCCGGTCGAGCGCGTCGTCTTCCGCGGAGGCGGGCAAATCGAACGGGTTGAAGCACACGCCTGGCGTGCCAAGACCGAGAACGGTTCCTCCGACGGCGTCCGACAGGCGGCGATACTCGTCCTCGGGATCGACGACACACACCTCGACCTGGTGGAACAGCAGCCGCAGCACCTCCAGCTTGGTGAAGTACGACTTGCCCGCCCCCGACCTGGCGATCGTCACGGAGTTGTAGTTGTGGTGGGCGAACCGGTCCCACAGCACGACGCCAGAGGAGTAGACGTTCAGCCCGAGCAACACCGGCGTCTCGCCAAGCCGTGGCCGCAAATCCGGCGAGGCGAACGGGAACGCCGCCGCGAGCGCCGAGGTGTCAAAGGTCCGGCGGGTCTTCAGCGTGTCCGTAGCGAGCGGAAGCGTGGCCGTCCACCCCTGCATTGCCCGGAACGTCGCCGGATGCGCGTCGAGCAGCAGCGACGCCGCCAGCGCCTTGACGTGCTGAACCTCCGCCTCCAGCTCATCGGCATCCGCGGCATGAACGGTGAGATAGAGGCCGACACGGAACAGGCGTCCGTGCCCTCGGGCGAGGGAGGCGGCCAGCTCCGCGGCGTCGTCGGCCGCGGCCTCGGCCGCGAAGTCCGGCATCCGGGCGCCCGCGGAGGCGGACTCCAGGCGGGCGAGCTGACGGCGAAGACGCTGGGCGGCGATCAGCGGCGGCACCGGCTCGATGTGCAGCGACACATCGAGGTGCCCCGGATAGCCGGTCAGCGGTTCGAGCCAGCCCGCGCCGACCTCTCGCGGGTACCCCGCGATCGCGAACGACGCGCACACCCCGTCCGGGAACTCGACCGAGCGGGCGTTGATCCTCAACGATGATGGGCCGGGCAAGGCGGCGGCGGTACGGGCCAGCTCCTCGCTGTCGCCAGCAGGACGGGTGAACCTCATCGAGTTCCCTCTCCAAGCGTGATCGGTTCATCAGGACGGGCGACCCCGACCGGGTCAGGACGACGAGGCGACAGCGACCGTACGAGCAGATCGCGAGCCTCCTCGGCACCCACAACGGAGGCGTGAACCCCGAGACCGAGCAGAGAACGCACGGTCTCCTCAGCGCGACGCATCACGATCGCCGCCGAGCTGTCCCGCCGAGCCGTACGCCGGGACCTCCGCATCCATCCGGGCGGCTGCTCGGCGTCCTGGTGACGAACGACAACAAGAACATCCCGCGTCAGCAGGTCCCGGGTGGCGCTCAGCTCGCTGAGGAACTCGGCATGCCGACGGGCCGCCTGCTCAAGCGCTGGATCAGCCAGACGCCCTGCCGAACCCTCGATCACGTCGGCGAGATCGGACAGGTCGACCGGACGCGCCTGCAGAAGGATCTGCACGGGAGCGTCCAGCGAGTTCAGCCACCCGGCGAACACCCCGACCAACGCCGCCTGCTCCTCGCCCGTCCGCAGCCCGAACGCCACGGTCCCGGTTCGGACGACGGCCACGGTCCCGCCTTCGGCCAGCTCCATGACGCCGTCCTCGCGAATCGCTCGGACAGGGAGCCGCAACGCACCCGGCAGTCGGCCCCGCACGCGACACCAGGCCGGCGGCGGGAGGACTCCTTCCTCGGTCGTGACGAGCCTGCGGTCCCGCCGCAGGTAGGCGAAGGCGTGGAGGACGAGCCGGTCGAGGCTGAGCCCGTCCCGCCTGCCGAGTGCCAGCGCGGACCCGCAGGCGATCATCGGCAGGAGGATCGCGACGAGGGCCGGGACGGGCAACCGGTCGCCGGCCATGAGGTACACCCAGGCCGCCAGCACCCCGGTGCCGGCCAGGATCGCGGCTTGCCGGACTGTCAGATTCGCGAAGAGCTTGTCCGGCATCTCCACATCGGCTGGGATCTTCGCGACCAGCCGTTCCTTACTTGCTTGGCGCACGACGTACCGTCCTTCTGGGTAGACGAGGCGTTTGAAGCCGCAAGGTGACCTGGGACAGACGCTGCGCCGGCCGACGGGGTGGCCGTGGTGCGGACGGCACGGCACCGTTCGATGGCCGGTCACGGCGGACGATGGGTCGGCGATGCGGTGCCGGCTGCGGAGGAGGCTTGGGCATGGGGTTCCGCGTGCCGCTATCCGGCCTGTGGGGGCGCTCAGGACGTTCATCAGGGGACGAACGATCAACCCGCACGTTCCGATCGCCCGGACGGCCGCTGGCGGCGGCCCCAGGCGGACGACGGGGGTGACGCGGCGCCCCCGAACACGGCCTGCCCGCGTTCGGCCCCCGCCTGCCGGGACCACCGCCCGGACCTCCAGCAGGAGGGCCACTGGGCCCGCCGCCGCCGCCTCTGCTCGGCGGGGTGGGCGGATTCGGCGGCTTTGGACGACGCGCCGCGCGGGCGGCACCGGTGCCCTTACCGAGCAGCATGTTCAGCCCGCGATAGACAACCAGGGACTTCACCAGCCGTGAGAGAGCGCGAGGCTTGCCCGCCTGCCAGATGGTCCGCGCGACCCATCCAGGGATCTTGAGCAGGACGAACAGCAGGCATATGGCCATGAGCAGGTCGGTCATGTCCGCCGTGCTCGGGATCCAGAACGAGTCGTCGTCGGCCGGATTGGCGGAGAACAGCAGCTGCAGCGCCGTGACGAGCACGAGCGACTGGCACGCCTGGATCGCCAGCAGCCCGGCGAAGGCCCGCCACCAAAGCCGGGCGATCCCCTCGGTGACCGGCAGCGCGTGCAGGATCAACGCAAGGGGAGCCGCCACGATCACGACCATGGTGAGCGCGATCCGGACGATGTAGGTGAACAGCACACCGACCGCCAGGACGACCACCACGAGCGCCACGATCGCGAAGAACACGCCCTTGAGGACGATCCCCGCGAGGACCGCCTTCTTGATCGCGTCGAACACCAACTCCGGATCGATCCGGTCAGCACCGTCAGCCAGGAACGCCTGACTCAGCCCGTTCGCCAGAGTGATCCCGTACTTGATCGCGATCAGGCTCAGGTTCGCGGCCAGAAACGCCCACACGAGCCGCGGCAGCAACTCCCGCGCCGAGATCCCACCGGGCATCGCCTGCCCGACCATGAGCATCACGCCCGCGACGGTCACCAGCAGCACGAAGCACGTGTTCGCGACCGTCCGCGACAGCCCCCACAACTGCTTGGCCCGCGCCATCTCGGGGGAGTCCAGCTCCGGCGTCGCCAGCACGGTCGATCCGAGCATCTCGAACACCGGCTTGGTCGCCGATTCCACGAGATGCGTGAACCATTCGTCCACCGCCTGCCGGGTCTTGCACGCCACGTCGATGAAGCCGCAGTCCGACGCCGGCGGCGTCACGGCTGAAGGCGACGGGGTCGGGCTGGGCGTGGCGGAAGGCGTCGGAGTCGGTACGGGTGTCGAAGGCGCGGCAACCGCCGGCCCGCTGAGCATCGCCGAGACGAGCGCCGCCACACAGACAGCCAGCAGAGCGAACAGCCCGAAGACTCGGAGGCGAGCCAGGGCCGCCACCTCAGGCCCCCACGATCCGCTGAAGAAGCTCCACCAGGACCGGAGCGAGCATCGCCACCCCGAACCCGAGCGCCCCGTACCGCAGCGTCTTCTTGGCGGCCTCGACCTCCCCGGGGTCACCGCCGGCCAGGATGTAACGGACCCCGCCGATGGTGAAGAACAGCGTGGCCAGGCCCACCAGCAGCCCGATCACCACGTTCCGCAGGTTGGTGATGACCTGGTCGAGCGAGGCGGATGCCAACTTGGTCATCGCCTCGGCGACCCCTGGCACGGTCAGCGCGGCGACCATGCAACCGGCGGTCCAGAGCGCTGAAGCGACACCACGCCGGACCCAGCTCGTGCCTGCTGGAACCCGAACAACGAACAACGGACAAGGCCGAAACGGCTTCATGACATGGCTCCCCGAGACGTGAGGTCCTGAGCTGGGCCGCCAGCCGTGATCACAAGCCCGGAACGGACCGGGATGGGTGTCCTCCTTTAAAGGACGAGGGACGATGGGCTCGATGGGAACGGGCAACCGCCCCCCAGAACTCCGCCCCGAGCCGTGATCACAGCTGACATGGATGAACCACCGATTCAGCAGGCGAGATTGGAGGCCGGCCCGTCACAGCTGACCGAGACTTGACCCTCCTCGATCGCCCGCGCCAGCCGCGCCTCGGCCGCCCGCCGCCGCTTGTACAGCCGATCCGCCGGCATCCCGAGCCGCCCCGCGTACGCCCGCAACGCCTGCCCCTCCAAGCGCGTCGCATTGATCAGCTTCGCCTCAT
The DNA here is from genome assembly GCF_036289125.1 of Nonomuraea sp. LP-02. NCBI lineage: Bacteria > Bacillati > Actinomycetota > Actinomycetes > Streptosporangiales > Streptosporangiaceae > Nonomuraea > Nonomuraea sp. LP-02. The sequence continues at coordinate 6,733,885 of NZ_JAXCLK010000001.1, forward strand.
CCGAGGTGATGACCCGGCACCGGACGGCCTCGGCGAGCACCATGAACGGCTCGGTGTCCAACGCCACGGGCTCGGGTAGGTCAGCGCAGATCTCGATGGAGGCAAGCTCCCGCGCTCGGACCCGAAGCGCGCCCTTCTTCGCCCACAGCAGCAGCCGTGGCAGGATGTTCGGCCGGTCGAGGTCGATCCGACGAAGCTGCGCGACGAAGTACGTCACCATCTCCGAGACGATGTCGTCGACCACGTGCGCGGGGCAGCCGCGCGACGTCCGCGATGCGAGGTTCTTCAGCCCCGGCATCGCCACCCCTACACACCCGATCACCCACGCCGGACCGTCGCACCGTGAACGCCGCACCAGATGCGCCCACACGGCGTCCTTCAGTTCATCTTCGGCCCCTGGTGCGAGTAGCAGCGCCTTCAGTTCGCCCAGCTCGATAGAGCGTTGAGGCACCCCATGCCCGATGAGGCAGCCGTCTACTGAGAGCGGCTCCGGGCCGGTAGTCAGAAGCTTGAACGCCTTGTCGGCTGCGTTCAGGGCGTTCTCGTTGAAGCTGGTCGAGGTCGTGCTGTTGCCTTGGAGATTGCTGGCCATGGTGTCTCCCGCTGAGGCCGCCGGATCGGTCGGTCCAGGTCTCGGCCACCAGTTGGGGAAGTTCCAGAGTGTTGAGGGCAGACGTGTGGACACCACGAAGCCGCCCAGCCGTGCCCATCGCCCTTCTGACCAGGGAGGATGCAGAGGCCCCGAAGCCGTGCGCAAGATTCGCGTCAAGCCTGCAAAGACCAGCCGACCCTGCTGCTCAGGGCTGCCGACAACGAGCTGTCAAAGCATTCACCAAGCCGTCGGCTTGTGCGCTGTCGGTACTACTTGATCCCAACCCTCAGGCTCCTGTACGGCGACAGGGCTCCGAAGGCCGGCGTGCTTGAGGTCACCGTCGGACGAGCTGGCCGAGTTCGAGCTGGATGAAGCCCTGTTCAGGGCGCAGAACGGCGTACGCGAGGAAGACAGTGGCAAGGATCTGGGGCGCCAACGCGCGTATCCATGGGAACCGGCCCTGGTACCCGTAGAACACTGCGAGGCGCGGAGCGGGACTGATCTGGCGCCAAGTCCTGAGCTCGATGGCGAAGCCGACGATCGTGAGAATCGCCCACACGAATAGCGAGCGCTGTAGTGCCCACCATGATGGTCCTTGCCCGAGAGCCCAGTCTGGCAGGACCTGGGCAAGGACCCCCGCTCCATAGGCGAGTACGAGAGGCAGCGCCTTCCAAGGGCTGATTCGCCCCGGCAGTTCGCGCCAAAGAAGTCCGAGAACAAAACCCACGACGAACCACAGGACCAACTCGCCAAGGATCGAGCCCGTGATCGTAATGACGGCGAGTGCCCAGCCGTCATCGAGGTCTCCTCGCTGGGAAGAAATATCCAGCCAAGTGAACCAACCGGACGGTAACAGGCCAAGCATCAGTGCGACCCGTCCTCCGAAGATCGCGTTACGTCCCGCGTCGGCGTACGGACCGTAGGCCCGGACGTTTTCGTATCGACCAGATGTCGTCTTCTGTAGGTCCATGAGAGCTTGACGGCCGGCTCGCACCACCGTCGCATGCTCGGGCTGCGGTCGGCGCAGTACCACCCATCTCCGCGCCTCCCGCAAGGTGATGGACAGGACGGGTGCTGCCACGAGGACGCTCAGCGGGAGCCACAAGCCTGCAACGTAGATTTCCCATGCCAGGGTTGAGACGCAGAAGATCCAGATCACGGCGCGACGGTCAGACGCGTCGAGGTCGGGCTCGGCCAGAGCCGCTCGCTTGCGTAGCACGGCGGCCAGCGCGATGATCGGCAGGACCCACAGGACATCGTCGAGCGCGTTCGCCAACTCCCAGGGGAACCAGGTGATAGGGCCGCTGAGTGTCGTCCACGCGGCCTCGAAGTTCGCCACGCTGGAGTTGTCGTACAGGTTCATGATCCGGATTGCGGCGTACCAGCAGAGGACCACGACGGAAAGCGCTGTGCCGATGAAAATCACCGAAACAGCGGGGCGACCGCGCCACCTCGGTGCCCGAGTGGCGGTGAGTAGGGCGCTGGCCAGTCCTGTGACCGCCATCCACGTGCTAATCACCATTAGGGCGAGCAACGGCACCGTTTTCACCGTAAGTGATTCAGATTCCGGCTGATCGTGAAGCACGATGACACAGGTCACTGTGATAGAGCACAACACTGAGACGACCGTGGGCGAGAGCCGTCCCGTCACCGCTACCAGGGCTGTGAATACTGTGTAGGTCAAGATCTCGCTGAGCCAGTATTTCGAGCCCGCATTCATCGACTGGAGGAGCCTTAACTCGCTGGTCAAGCTGTCGACCACGATGAGCAGCGTGAGTAGCAGGGCGAGGTCGAGGTAGGACCTCACTCTGCTTTGGTCGACTGGCTCAGGTGTCGGCACACATGTTCTTCGCCGTTCTTGGCGTCGGGGGATTGCGATGTATCCCCATGCCAGGACGGCGATACCGCAGAGCTGATAGGAGACCCAGTCGATGAGTGTGTACGGCGGCTTGCCGGACTGTGCCACCAGACGCGCTCGCCCATCCGGATGCACCGTGATGTCCATGTGCCCCCATGCGTCCAGCTTCCAGGCGGCGCGCCATGCGTCGGCCTGGGCTGGAGGCGGGGTGCTTTCTCCTCGCCACCCGGCCGGGAGGATCACCTCGACGTCCTGCTGCTGGCCAACGCCTGGGCCCTGAGACATCTCGAGGTTAAGACGCCAAGTGCTGCCGTTAGGCATCACGGACCAGGGACCGATGTGACCCCTGACTGCATCGGAGACGTCAGCCTTGACGGTCTCGGTCACCTGGACCTGCCCATTGCCGGCCGTCACCGTAACGTCCCTCGCCGAGACGGGATTTGCCTCCCTCGGTAGCAGGCAGTGGATGGCCTGCTGGAAGCTCGCGGTGTGCCGATGCCCGAGCAGTGCGCCTGTCAGGGCCCATGAATGGGGCAATTCCAGCTTCACCATGCTGACGAAGTCCGGCATGTCTTGACGTTCCGCTCGAAGCGTGAGCTTCACCGAAGCACGTGCTCCTGGGGCTGGTATCGGCTCGCACGCCTCCTGGGGCGGAGCGCCAGTTGAACTGATCCGGCCCAAGACCAACGCGGTGGGGACGATGATGAGTACCGCGAACAGTACGGCCAAGAGAGTCGTTCCTGCAGGGCGGAACACCCGGGTACGGCGTGGGCTTGAGTGCAGGGTCCTTCGCCCGATCCAGGCCCACAGGCCGTGCGTTAGAAGCACCGCCGAGGCCAGTAGGATCGCAATCCGCCGCGTGGCGTCGTCCGACCGAACCCATGCCGGAATCGGCGGCCGAAGATCTAACGACAGCAGAACGAGGGGCGTTACCGCGAGCGCAACGATTAATTGCCGCAGGACAAATCCCCACACGCGACGCCGCAGAGAACGCTCTGTAGACATACGCGTGGCGGCGACTGCGTCTGGCTGACTTGGCATTTCCACGCTGTGGTTCCCCTCTCGACGGGCGACAGCGGTTGATCTTAAGACTCTGGTCACCCACCGACGGGTGATCTCCAAGGTGTGCGAACCTACACACTCCATCGCGTAAGTGAGGGTGGGCGCTTCTGCCAGATGGAGCTGAGTCGGATGGCCATGGGTCACTTCTCGCTGGAATCGACGGCTCCAAGGGAGCGCGAGGCCGCAAACCCAGCGGTACGTCGCAGCTCCAGAGGTGATCGGAATCCGTCCGCTCCTGTCGCCCAACGCAGCCCTACCTCGGCGCCAGGGTGTTGTACCTAGGGCACCAGGATTGCTTTGGTGGCTGTCGCCGTAGTGCTCGCCTACGGCCACACTCGGAGGATGGACCCCGCCGGCAACCAGTACGCTTTCGTGATCCAGACAAGGGACAGCTTCGACAGAAGCTGGGCTTGGGTCCTCGACCACGAAGCCGCCGACGATGCGGTGGCGGGAAGCGGTGTAGAGGACGACGCGTCAGGAAGCCCGCTCAGCTTCGGCTGCGCAATTTTCGAGGCCTACTTGGATCAGCTCGTCGCCACCGCTCCAGGAGCGGTGGATTACTACCTGTTTGAGGACGAAGGTGACACCGAGTGGCGGATCTTGGTCTGGGATGTGCCTGGTACTGAATACAGCTGGTACAGCACCGTGCCGCCGCCTGGCGACCCTCTCCGCCGTGGGTACGCGCGGGCTATGGCCGCCGAGCGTATCGAACCTCAATCAATAAGCACATGGCTCGGGAGCGAGGTGCGCAGGCGGCTCCACGACAAGCAGAGAGCCGCACAGAAGGATGATGGGACCGGGCTTGGAGCAGTGCCCTGACGACCCCGCGGTTTCCAATCAGCGCCAATCAGCTGGTGTTTCAGTGCATGGGAACGGGTGGCCGCCACGGGTCATCGTAGATGAGCAAGAATGACGGACCGCGGTCGATGAGGTCGCGGAGGGCCGAGAGGCGGTTGGTGCCGCTCTCGGTGTGGCTCTGTTCCGACACCGCGTCCAGAGAGCCCAAGGCGAAGGACCGGCTGCGCGTTGCCGAGCAGGTATGCGAGCGACATCGCCAGGCTGTGGGGCGGGAGTTGGCGCGGCATTTGATCGGTGCCTGCACCCGACCGGGCGGGGTCGTCGCGGATGTCTTCACGACGAGTGAGACGGTTCTCGTCGCGGCGGCGGATATGGGGCGGTTGGGCGTCGGGTGTGTTCCGCGTCTGCCGGTCGCGCAGCATCTCGTCGGCCGACTGCGGCAGGATCTCGCGGCGGATCAGCGGGCTGCGGTGAGGTTGCGTCCGCATGGGCCGCATGCGCTTCGGGAAGCGCTGCTCGGCCTCGAAGGCCGGGTTGAGTTGCTGATCGCGGCTCTTCCTCCGTACCCGGAGTTCGGACGGTCGGCCGGTTCGGCGGAGCGCTTCTGTCCCACATGCCGAGTGGAGCAGTCGACGGTCGAGGTGACGCAGTTGGACCGGTTCTTGGAGGATGCGCGGCACGTTCTAGCGCCGGATGGCTACTTGGCGATGATCACAACCGCTCGGTATGAGCACGGCAGACTGGTGGACCAGGCACCGAGGATCATCCAGCGCGCGGCACGGGCCGGGTTGACCTATCTTCAGCACGTCATCGCGTTGCGAGTTCCAATCGAAGGCGATGCGCTCGTCGTTCAGCCTAGCCCGGCGGAGTTGGCGCAGCTTCGCCGTGCCCAGTCGGCGGAGTTGCCGCCGGTGGTATCGGTGCATGCCGACGTGTGCCTGTTCGCTCGCTCTGGCGGGGGTGCTCGGTGAGCGAGAGTGTGGTGCCGTCGGTGCTGGCCACGGGGCAGTTGCAGTCGCGTGTTCAGCGCCAGGGTCGGTACGTCGCGGAGTCGATGAGGCATCCGGGCAAGATGCTCCCGTCGATCGCCTCCCGGGTCATCTCCGCGTTCACTGAGCCGGGGGACCTGGTGGTGGATCCGATGTGCGGGATCGGGACCACCTTGGTGGAGGCGGTGCATCTAGGGCGGCACGCCGCGGGGATGGAGTACGAGGCGGACTTCGCGGGCCTTACGGCTGCGAACGTTCAGCATGCTCGCTCTCAGGGCGCAACAGGCTTCGCCAGGGTGAGCTGTGGAGACGCACGGAACATCTCGACGGTGTTCGCAGACCTACGCGTTATGGCCGCGTTGGTGCTGACGTCTCCGCCCTACGGAGAGCGGACGCACGGTCATGTCCGGTGCGGAAGTCGCGAAGGTGGCGGGCCGGTGGAGAAGTCGAACCACCGGTACTCCACCGACAAGGGCAATCTCGCCCACCAGAGGCTGCCCCAGCTGATGGAGGGGTTCGGGCAGATCCTGGCCGAATGTAGGGAACTGCTGCGGCCCGGTGGAGTGGTCGCGATCACGGTCCGACCGATCCGTGTCAACGGGCGGCTCGTTGACATTCCTGGCCAGGTGATCGAGGCCGCGGAGGCGGCTGGCCTGATGCTCACGCATCGCCTGGTGGCGTTGCTGTGCGGGCTGCGTGACGGGGGGCTGGTGAATCGGGCGTCGTTCTTCCAGATGTTGGAGACCTGGAGGGGCCGGGAGAAGGGACAGCCGGTGTGCGCCGCGGCCCATGAGGATCTTCTCGTTCTGCGCAAGGAGGGGGACCAGGATTGAGGGCCGCGTTCTCCGGCAGCACGGTCGGGTGCGAGCGATGCACGTGTTCATTGTCCACAGGCCGTGTGCAGCCGTCAGTCGCTGGACGGAGCACTGGACGGGTGGGGAGCCGTGTCCAGGCGGTGATTGACATCGGTCGTCGAGGCGAGCGGTCATGTAGCGCTGCCGGGGGCGGGCGGGCCCGTAGGGCCCGACCCGGTCGGTGGTGGGCGCGGGGACTCGTTCCGAGCCGGGGTGGGGTGTGAGCGGCGCAGGTGGCCGGCTGCGTGTGGTGGCACCGGGGGAGGAGCTGAAGCTCACCCCCGGTGCTGCCAGGGTGTTGCTGCGGATCCTGCTCAAAGCCGCCGCCCGCGCGAAGCAGTCGCAGGCCGCGAGGAAGGGGCAGGAGAAGTGACGATCAGGTTCGGCTTCTACGGCCGGGTGTCGACGGAGGACAACCAGGACCCGGAGGCGTCCCGGGCTTGGCAGTTGCATCGGGCGCGGGCGTTGATCGAAAGCCGGGGAGGGGAGATCGCCGCCGAGTTCTTCGACGTCGACAAGTCCCGTTCGATTCCCTGGCAGCTCCGGCCGTACGCTGCGGCGCTGATCGAGGAGTTGAAGGATCCGCGGCGGGGCTTCGATGCGGTGGTGATCGGGGAGCCGCAGCGGGCCTTCTACGGCAACCAGTACAGCCTGACGTTCCCATTGTTCGAGCACTTCGGGGTACCGCTGTGGGTGCCCGAGGTCGGTGGGCCGATCGATCCGGCGAACGAGGCCCACGACATGATCATGGGTGTCTTCGGCGGGTTGTCGAAGGGCGAGCGGAACCGGATCAAGATCCGGGTACGGGCGGCGATGGCGGCAATCACGGCCACAGAGGGCAGGTTCTTGGGCGGGCGTCCGCCGTACGGGTACACGCTCCAGGACGCCGGTCCGCACCCGAACCCCGGCAAGGCCGCTGACGGCCGGAGACTGCGGCGGCTGGCGGCTGATCCGGTCACCTCGCGGGTGGTGCGGTGGATTTACAGCGAGTTCCTCAAAGGGCGCGGCTATCTGGACATCGCCGAGGACCTGACGCTGCAGGGCGTCTTGTCGCCGTCGGCCAGCGACCCGGACAGGAACAAGCACAGGGACCAGCGGGCCTGGTCGAAGTACGCCGTCCGGGTGATCCTCACCAACCCGCGCTACACCGGCCACCAGGTGTGGAACAAGCAGCGCAAGGACGAAGTCCTGTTGGACGTCGAGAACGTCGCTCTGGGGACGACGACCAAGCAGCGCTGGAACGCCAAGGATCAGTGGATCTGGTCGGAGCACCCCGTGCATGACGCGATCGTGAGCGTCGAGGTGTACCAGCGCGTCCAGGAGATCCTTGCCAAGCGGGCGCGCGGCCAGTTCAGCCACCGTCCGCATCCGACTCGTCGGCCGTACGCCTTCCGCGGAGTGCTCTTCTGCGGGTACTGCGAGCGTCGGATGCAGGGCAGCTGGAACAACCGGCAGGCGTACTATCGGTGCCGCTTCCCAGCTCAGTACGCCATCACCAACCAGCTGGACCATCCGAAGGTCGTATACCTGCGGGAGGCGGAGATCCTGGATGAGGTGGATGGCTGGCTGGGCACCGCGTTCGGGCCGGACAGGCTGGAACACGTGATCGCGGCGATGGCCGAGCAGGCGATTGATCCGAACGAGGCCGTGTTGATCGATCTGCGTAAGCGGCTGGCGAAGTGTGACCGAAAGCTCAATCAGTACCGTTCCGCGCTCGACGCGGGAGGTGACCCGATCGAGATCTCCTCGTGGATCAACGAGACCAAGAGCGAGCGTGCTCGACTGGAGGGGGAGCTGAAGGCGGTTCCGGCCGCGCAGCGCATCACCGTCACGGAGATCAGATCGATGATCGAGGAGGTCGGCGACCTGGTGCGGCTCGTCGGGGAGGCTGACGCAGACGACAAGGCCGGCCTCTACACGCAGCTCGGGCTGAAGCTCACGTACTACCCAGAAAAGCAGTATGTGGAGGCCCGGATTGCTCCGGAACCCCCACATGTGCGATCGGTGTGTGTCCGAGGGGGGACTTGAACCCCCATGCCCATCACTGGGCACTAGCACCTCAAGCTAGCGCGTCTGCCTATTCCGCCACCCGGACTTGGTGCCTGCACGTGGGACCGTCATCCCGCGTCGGCTCCGTAAGGTTAGCAAACTCTGAGGGGTGCGTCATACCAAGTATCGGGCCAGCCTTTCGAGACCCTCCGGATGGGGCTCCGGATGGGGTGGGCTGGAACTCCTGATGGGGGTCTCGTGACGCAGGGGCGGCGGGAATCGGGGGGTTGGTCGCAGTACGTCCGCGAGGGGCTTGGCCAATTCCTGGGTTCCCTGGGAAAAGTGCTTGCGGCGACTTTGCGTGCTGCTACGGTTACGGATCGTTGAGGGGTGAGTCCACGACCGGCCTCACGATCCAAGTGGGGCCGGTTCTGGAGTTCGGGAGGTCTTGTGGCAGGCACGGCGGCAGAGCGGTCGAGGGAGATGTCCCTCGCTGCGTGCCGTGCGCGCATGTCAGCCTCCCCGGGACAGAACGCGAACGTCGACCGGAATCACCGGATGGCGCGGTTCGCGGCCGGTGCCCGTCGGCTCGTCGTGCGAGCGGCCTCGATCGGCGGCCTGGTGGCCGCCGGCTGGCTGCTCGCTGTTCTGTTCGGCATGCTCACCGCCGCTCCGGCTGCCGCGGACTCCGCCGCGGCGACAGGGGCGAAGGCGGCGACAGGGACCTCCGCCGTGGCGGAGGCCGAGGCCGGCTCCACCCAGTTCCCCGCCCTCGTGGGCTCCGGCGGCTTCACGGCGTCCGACAACGCCGAGGCCATGGCCGGGCGCACCGTGGCCGGGCTCAACAGCCAGCAGGATCCTGGTCTGCCCTCACCGTCCACCGCCGGTTCGATCCTCGACGGCACCAACGGCTTGGTGCCCAACGGCGGTGGCAGCGGCCCTTACGGGCCCGTTGCCGGGGATGTCGCGCGGTCGCCTCTCGACCCGCGGCCGCAGGCGCGGCGCGTTCCCATCGCGTACGTGCTGCCCCCCGTCGTCCGCACAGCGGCGGACGACCCTTCCTTCTCCCCTGACTGATCCCCGCCCGGACCCCGGCCGACTCAGAGGCGCGATTGCGCCCGGCCGGTCCTGTCCGACACCGATGACCGGTACGTCACGGCGGAGCGTGGTCTGATCCCCTCCGCTGGCGGGTGACACGTCAGTTCTCCCGATTCGCGAATCCCGAGGTCCCGCTGTGCGTGACCTTCGTCGCCACGGCCTCGGGACGCCCGCGATCCGTTCAGGTATCCCCCCAGAACCACTAGGAGCATTCATCATGCGTACGTGGGCCAAGGCAACGACCCCTGCCGCCCTTCTGGCCGTGGCGGTCATGTCGTTCGCCGGCAGCGGCACCGCGGTCGCCGACACCTCCGGCGACGCCTCCGTGCTCGGCGGCAACCAGGTCGACCTGCCCATCACCCTGCCGATCGACATCAGCGGCAACTCGGTCGCGGCGATCGGCGCCGCCGAGGCGGCCTCGCAGGGCGGCGCGACCGCCGTCACCGGCCGCGGGAACGGCATCCCCAACCGCACTTCCGGCAACGCCTCGGTGGGCGGCGGCAACCAGATCAACGTGCCGATCACCGCCCCGATCAACGCCTGCGGCAACGCGGTCTCGCTGATCGGCGTGTCCGACGCCGGCTGCAAGGGCGGCGCGACCGCCCGTACGCAGGGCCGTGGCGGCGCGGGCGGCAACCGCACCTCCGGCAACGCCTCCGTGCTCGGCGGCAACCAGATCAACGCGCCCATCTCCGCCCCGCTCAACGTCTGCGGCAACGCGATCGCGATCTTCGGCGCCGCCACGGCGGGCTGCAAGGGCGGGGCCGAGGTGCACAACAACGGCCGCGGCGCGGGCGGCAACCGTACCTCCGGCAACGCCTCCGTTCTCGGCGGCAACCAGGTCGTCGCGCCGATCACCGTTCCGATCAACGTCTGCGGCAACGCGGTCGCCGCGGTCGGCCGGGCGTTCGCCGGCTGCCGGGGCGGCTCCTCGGTGCACAACGGCGGCGGCGGGGGTGGGGGCTCGGCCTACCAGACCTCCGGTCACGTGCCCGCACCCGGTTCGTCCGGCAACGACACCGACGGGCGGTTCGGCGTCGGCAGTGGCAACCAGGTGATCGCGCCGATCACCGCGCCGATCGACGCCTGCGGCAACGCCGTCGGCAACGCGGCCGCGGGCTGCGTCGGCGGGACGACGGTCCGCGGGGGCGGCAGCGGCGCGGGCGGCAACCGTACCTCCGGGCGGGCCGGTGTGCTGGCCGGCAACCAGGTCGTGGCGCCCATCGCCGCGCCGGTCAACGTCTGCGGCAACGCGGTGGCGGTGGTCGGGCACGCGTTCGCCGCCTGCAAGGGCGGGGCGACGGTCCACAAGGGCGGTCGTGGCGCGGGCGGCAACCGTACGTCCGGGCAGGCGGGCGTCGGGTCGGGCAACCAGGTGGTCGCGCCGATCGCGGCTCCGGTCAACGTCTGCGGCAACGCGGCCGCGCTGCTCGGCGCGGCGGCGGCGGCGTGCAAGGGCGGCGCGAGCGTCGTTCCGCAGCAGCAGGGCGCGGGCGGCAACCGCACCTCCGGCCGGGCCGGTGTGCTGGCCGGCAACCAGGTCGTGGCGCCGATCGCGGCTCCGGTCAACGTCTGCGGCAACGCCGTCGCCGTGCTGGGCGACGCCGCGGCCGGCTGCCTCGGCGGCGCCCAGGTCGGTCGTGCGCCGTACCGGATGGCCGGGAGCTTCGACCGGTTCGGGCGGGCCACCGACAAGTTCAGGACGGCCAACGGCGCGCTGCCGGGGGTCCAGGGGGCTTCGGTCCCAGGTGGCACGGGCGGTCTGCCGCTACTGGACGGTCTGCAGGGCGTTCCCGCGCTGAGCGGGCTGGGCGGGCTGCAGGGCATCCCGGCTCTGGGTGCCCTTCAGGGGGCCGCCGGCGGCGCGGGCGGCCTGGCCGGTCCGGGCTCGCAGGCCGTGCCCAGCGCGCAGAAGGCGCAGGGCGGCGCGGTCGACGGGCTGAGCGTGGCGCAGCCGGTGCAGGAGCTCGCCTCGGGTCAGGTCGAGGGCCTGGCCTCCGGTCAGAGCGTCACCAAGCCGGTGCAGGACCTCGCGACCGGTGGCGGCGTCTCCGCTCTCGCGGGCGAGGTCCAGAAGGGCGCCGACGTCGCCGCCTCGCTCCCGGTGGTCGACGACGCCTCCCGTACGTTCGGCCTGCCGCAGCTCCCCGAGCTGCCCGGCCTGCCCGCCGAGGCGCAGACCCCGGCCATGCCGGTCGCGGTCACCCCTGCCAAGTCTGGCAAGCCGGCCAAGTCCGTGATGTCGGGCAACGGGGACCGTCGTGGCCGTGGCGCCGCCGGCGTTCCCGGCAGCGGCCGTGTCGCGACCAGCCCGGCCCGCCCGTCCTCGCCGCTGAGCCCCGCGACCGACCTGGTCGGCTCCACCCCGATCGGCGGCGCTGTGGGCTCCGTCACCCGTGGCCTGCCGGTCGGCGACATCGGACTGATGAGCGCCGCGCAGCCCGCCGGCGTCACCGGGATGAACTCCAGCTCGCTGCTGGCCCTGGCGCTCGGCGCCATGTTCGCTGCCTCGGCGACGATGTTCGCCACGGCTCGTCGGTTCCGGTTCGGCCGCAAGTAAGGAATCGAGTCAGGCCGTAAGTAACGCATTCGCAGGGATCTTCGGCAGGATGGCCCTCGCTCACGATCCGTGAGCGAATGGCAGAAGACGCTTTGCCCGTTCCGGGGGCGCGGCCCGGAGCGGGCAAAGCCATGCCCGCGTTCGGGCGGGCGTGGTCAGAGCGTGCTGCGTACTCGGATGATCTTGCGGCGGAGCCGTACGTGGCGGCTGCCGTCGGGGTGGACGCGGACGCGCGCGAGCTCCCACTGACCGTACTCTGCGTGTTCGGTCAGCAGCTGACGTGCTGCTTCGCGAGTGAGGTCGCGCGGAATGAAGATATCCATGTAGGAGTAGTCGAGCACAACGATTAGTCTCCAGGGTGAGTCAGGGCGCCATGCCGCTCGATGGGCCTTATTCTGCGTGCTTGCGGGTGGACCCGGAAGCTAGTGGGTAGCCCGGGGGAAGGAAATTTCCGCGAGTCGGGTTACCTTTCAGTCTGTGCCGACTCCCGGCAGGGGGATTTGCAAGCGAACAGTGAGGTAGGAAGCAGCGTGCCAGCCAACAACGGCAGCACCGGCGGAACACGCCTGGTGATCGTCGAGTCGCCCGCCAAGGCGAAGACGATCAAGGAATACCTCGGTGCCGGCTACATGGTCGAGTCCAGCATCGGGCACATCCGCGATCTGCCGGAGAAGGCCGATGACATCCCCGAGAAGTTCAAAGGCGCGCCGTGGGCGCGGCTGGGGGTGAACGTCGAGCACGACTTCGAGCCTCTCTACGTAGTCAATCCTGACAAAAAGGCGCAGGTCAACAAGCTACGTCAGCTTCTGAAGGACGCCGACGAGCTCTACCTCGCCACTGACGAGGACCGCGAGGGCGAGGCCATCGCCTGGCACCTGCGCGAGGTGCTGAAGCCCAAGGTCCCCGTGCACCGCATGGTCTTCCACGAGATCACCCCGCAGGCCATCCGCGACGCCGTCTCCAACCCCCGCGACCTCAACCTGCGCCTCGTCGACGCCCAGGAGACCCGCCGCATCCTCGACCGGCTCTACGGCTACGAGGTCAGCCCCGTGCTGTGGAAGAAGGTCAAGCCCCGGCTGTCCGCCGGCCGGGTGCAGTCGGTCGCGACGCGGCTGGTGGTCGAGCGCGAGCGCGAGCGCATGGCGTTCACCTCCGCCCACTACTGGGACCTGCAGGCGCTGTTCGACACCGGCAAGGCCGAGGAGCGGCCGCGTGACTTCACCGCCACGCTGACCGGCGTTGACGGCCGGCGGGTGGCGCAGGGCCGCGACTTCGCCAGCACCGGGCAGCTCAAGACGGCCGACGTGCTGCACCTGTCGGAGCAGGCCGCGGGCGAGCTGGCCGGGCGGCTGCGCGGGTCGTCGTTCGCGGTCAGGTCCGTCGAGCGCAAGCCGTACACCCGCAAGCCGTACGCGCCGTTCCGGACCACCACGCTGCAGCAGGAGGCCAGCAGGAAGCTGGGCTTCTCCGCCAAGTACACCATGCAGGTGGCGCAGCGGCTCTACGAGAACGGCTTCATCACCTACATGCGTACCGACAGCATCACGCTGTCGGAGACGGCGGTCGCGGCGGCACGCGCGCAGGCCATCCGCCTGTACGGGGCCCAGTACGTCCCGGACAAGCCGCGCGTCTACAGCAGCAAGGTCAAGAACGCGCAGGAGGCCCACGAGGCCATCCGCCCGTCGGGCGAGGAGTTCCGCACGCCCGGCGAGACCGGGCTGGTTGGCGACATGTTCCGCCTGTACGAGCTGATCTGGCAGCGTACGGTCTCGTCGCAGATGAAGGACGCGGTCGGCGAGTCGATCAGCGTCAAGGTGGGCGGCAGGTCGTCGAGCGGCGAGGACGTCGAGTTCAGCGCCTCCGGCCGGACGATCACCTTCTACGGCTTCCTCAAGGCGTACGTCGAGGGCCACGACGACCCGTCGAGCGACCGCGACGACGCCGAGAAGCGCCTGCCCAACCTGGCCGAGGGCGACGCGGTCAGCGTCAGCAGGCTCGACGTGGCCGGCCACTCGACCAAGCCGCCGGCCCGCTACACCGAGGCGTCGCTGGTCAAGGAGTTGGAGGACCGCGAGATCGGGCGGCCGTCGACGTACGCGTCGATCATCGGCACCATCCTCGACCGCGGTTACGTGTTCAAGAAGGGGACGGCGCTGGTGCCGTCGTTCCTGGCGTTCGCCGTGGTCAACCTGCTGGAGCAGCATTTCGGCAACCTCGTCGACTACGACTTCACCGCCGAGATGGAGAAGGTCCTCGACGACATCGCCAACGACCGGGCCGAGCGGGTGCCGGAGCTGCAGCGCTTCTACTACGGGGCCGACGGCGACGAGGGACTGAAGGAGATGGTCTCCGACCTCGGCGAGATCGACGCCAAGGAGATCAGCTCCTTCCCGATCAAGGGCACGGACATCGTGCTGCGGGTCGGCCGCTACGGCCCCTACCTCGACCGGGACGGCGCGCGGGTCAACGTCCCCGAGGACATGACGCCCGACGAGCTGACCGCAGAGAAGGCCGAGGAGCTGTTCTCGCGGCCCACGGGCGACCGCGAGCTGGGACGCGACCCGGTGACCGGGCACGTCATCGTGGCCAAGGACGGGCGCTACGGGCCTTATGTGACCGAGGTCCTGCCCGAGCCGGCCGAGGACGAGGCGCCGAAGAGGCGTACGAAGAAGGCCGACGCCCCGAAGCCGCGGACGAGCTCGCTGTTCAAGACCATGTCGCTGGACACCATCACGCTCGACGACGCGCTCAGGCTGCTGTCCATCCCCCGGGTGGTCGGCGAGCTGGAGGGCGAGGAGGTCGTGGCGCACAACGGCAAGTTCGGGCCCTACCTGAAGAAGGGCGCCGACTCGCGTTCGCTCACGGCCGAGGAAGACCTGCTCACCGTCACGATCGACCAGGCCAAGGAGCTGTTCGCGCAGCCCAAGCAGCGCGGGCGGCGGGCCGCGGCGGCGGCGCCGCTGCGCGAGCTGGGCGACGACCCCGCCTCGAAGAAGCCGGTGGTGGTCAAGGAGGGGCGGTTCGGGCCGTACGTGACCGACGGCGAGACCAACGCCTCCCTGCGCAAGGGCGACACGGTCGAGGACATCACGATCGAGCGGGCCGCGGAGCTGCTGGCCGAGCGGCGTGAGCGGGCGCCCGCGCCGAAGAAGACCACGCGGAAGGCGCCGGCGAAGAAGACCTCGACGACGAAGACTGCGACCACGAAGACTGCGACCACGAAGTCGACTACTACGAAGGCCGCGGCGGCGAAGAAGGCGCCGGCGGCGGCGAAGAAGTCGGCCTCCAAATCGTAAGTAGCATCACCTATGTGATTGTCCTGGTCTTCGTCGGTCTGATCCTGCTGGCGCACTATTACCTGTGGCACCGGCTGGTGCGTTCGACAACGGCTCCCGGGCGGCTGCGCAAGGCGCTGACCTGGGGTGTCGTGGCGCTGATGCTGCTGGTCGTGGCGACGTTCGTCGGGACGCGGGCGGACTTCGGGACCTGGCTGGCCTGGCCGGGCTATCTGTGGCTGGCCCTGCTGTTCTATCTGTTCGTGTTCCTCGCGGTGCTGGAGATCCCGCGGGCGGTGGCGGCGGTGTGGCTGCGCCGGGCCGAGCGGCGGCGCGCGCCGGTGCCTGAGCCGGTCGCGGTGCTCGCGGGCACGCCGGTGCCGGACGACGTGGCGGCCGGGCTCCCCGACGTGGCCCCTGACCCTGGGGAGGCGCCGCCCGCCGCCTTGAGCAGGCGCCTGTTCCTGGGGCGGGCCACCGCCGCCGTCGCCGGGGTGGGCGCGGTGGCGACGGTGGGGTACGGCGTGTCGAGCGCCCTCGGCGACCCCGTCATCGAGCCGGTGCGGGTCACGCTGCCGAAGCTGGACCCGCGGCTGAGCGGGCTGCGCTTCGCCGTGGTGAGCGACATCCACCTCGGGCCGCTCACCGGCCGGTCCCACACCGAGCGCATCGTCCGCATGATCAACGGGCTGGAGGCCGACGTCGTCGCGATCGTCGGCGACCTGGTGGACGGCTCGGTCGCCCGGCTCGGCCCGCTGGCCCGTCCGCTGAAGGACCTGGAGTCGAGGTACGGGGCCTATTTCGTGACTGGCAACCACGAGTATTTCTCCCCCGGCGGCTACATCGAGTGGCTGGACGAGCTCGGCGAGCTGGGCGTGCGCCCGCTGCGCAACGAGCGGGTGGAGATCGCTCACCAGGGGGCGGTGCTCGACCTCGCGGGGGTCAACGACCTCGGCGGCGCCGCGCAGGGCGACGGCCCCGACTTCGCCAAGGCCCTCGGCGGCCGGACCTCAGGCAGGTCGACCGTGCTGCTGGCCCATCAGCCCGTGCAGGTCTCCGAGGCCGCCAGGCACGGCGTGGACCTGCAGTTGTCCGGGCACACGCACGGCGGGCAGATCATGCCGTTCAACCTGGTGGTGGGCCTGCAGCAGCCGGTGGTGTCGGGCCTGGCCACGGTGGACGGGGTGCAGGTCTACACGACCAGGGGCGCGGGCTTCTGGGGGCCGCCGGTGCGCGTCGGCGCGCCGCCGGAGATCACGATCCTGGAGCTTCGCTCCTGACGTAAGGTAATCGAGTGGTCACGAGAGGCCATCATGCCGTAGTATCCGTCCGGATACAAGAAGCGAGGTGAGCATGGTGTCCTCGGCGATGGAGGCGGCGCTGGCCGCCGGTGTCGCGGCCTGGGCCGAGCGCGGCGGGCTGCTGTTCCGGCAGGCCAGGCAGGCGGCGAGCATGAACCAGTCGGCGCTGGCCGGCCTGAGCGGCACGTCCAGGACCACGTTGTCGGCCTACGAGCACGGCAGGAAGTCGCCGACGCTAGAGACCGCGGGCCGCATCCTCGACGCGGCGGGGTTCCGGCTGGTGCTGGAGCCGAAGGTGGAGTTCGCCGCGCGGGAGACGGGCGACGGGCGCAGCTTCCACGTGCCCAGCAGGCTGGGGCGGCTGCCGGTCGCGGCGGCGCTCGGCGTGGCCCGGCTGCGGGGGCGCGACTACGACCTGGCCGACCGGGGGGAGCGGCGGGCGGCATACGCGCTGCTGCTGCGCGAGGGCACCGCGCAGGAGGTGCGTGACCACGTCGACGGCGTGCTGCTGGCCGAGCTGTGGAACGAATTGGATCTACCACCCGATATCCACGCGGAGTGGTTGCCAGTGGTGGAAGAAGCTCGACATGGGGCCGGAGTCGTCCAGTGACGTCGTTGTCGCAGACCTGTTCGCGATGGGTGACCTGCGCGCCGGTGCGCGGGCGTAATACTCTCGGCAAGCCCCCGGGTGCGGCCGGCCCGTTGCTTGTCCACCCGCCCCTGGCTCACACCTGGATACGCTGAGAAGATGACTGCCCCTGGCCGACGCCCCCGCGCTCACGTGCTGGCCAACGTGCCGTTCCGACGGCTCTGGACGGCCATGTCGGTGTGCAGTCTGGGTGACTGGCTCAACATCCTCGCGCTGACCGCCCTGGCCGCCAACCTCACCCGCGGCTCCGACTACCGCGTGCAGTCGCTGGCCGTCGGCGGCGTCTTCGTCGCCAAGATGCTGCCGGCCGTGCTGCTCGGGCCGCTGGCGGGCGTGTTCGCCGACCGGTTCGACCGGCGGCTGACCATGGTCGCGGCCGACCTCGCCCGCTTCGCTGTGGTGCTGTCGATCCCGCTGGTCGGCAGCTACCAGTGGATCATCATCGCGGCCGTCCTCGTCGAGTGCGTCAACCTCTTCTGGGTGCCGGCCAAGGACGCCACCGTGCCCAACCTGGTGCCGAAGGCGGAGCTGGAGGCGGCCAACCGGCTCAACCTGCTGGTCACCTACGGCACCGCGCCGGTCGCGGCCATGCTGTTCGCGGCGCTGTCGGTGGCGGGCGACCTGATCGCCGGGCTCGCGCCCGCCCTGACCGGGCCCTACCTCGCGCTGCTCGTCAACGCCGGCGCCTACCTGGTGTCGGCGGCCCTGATCTTCACGCTGCGCGACATCCCCAAGCGCGACAGCGGGGTCTCCACGCCCTCCATCCTCAAGCAGATCGTCGAGGGCTGGCGCTTCGTCGGCCGCGACCGGCTGGTCCGCGGGCTGATCATCGGCATGCTGGGGGCGTTCGCCGCCGGCGGGGCCGTGGTGGGCGTGGCCAAGATCTACGTCGGCACGCTCGGCGGCGGCGACGCGGCCTACGGCGTGGTGTTCGCGGCGGTCTTCTTCGGCATGGCGCTCGGCATGTTCTTCGGGCTGCGGCTGCTGCGCGAGCTGTCGCGGCGGCGGCTGTTCGGGCTCGCCATCACGGTCGCCGGGCTGGTGCTGGTGGCGATCGCGCTGGTGCACAACCTCGTCATCGTGGTCATGCTGACCGTGCTGCTCGGCGGGTGCGCGGGCATCGCCTGGATCATCGGCTACACGCTCATCGGGCTGGAGGTCGAGGACGGGCTGCGCGGCAGGACGTTCTCGTTCCTGCAGTCCACGGCGCGGGTGACGCTGCTGCTCGTGGTGGCCGTGGCGAGCCCGCTCGCGGCACTGTTCGGCGAGTACAACCTGGCGTTCGGCGCGATCGCCTACCGCTTCGACGGCACCAACCTCGTGCTGGTGATCGGCGGCGCGCTCGCCATGACCGTCGGCCTGCTCGCGCTGCGCCACATGGACGACCGCAAGGGCGTCCCGCTGGCGGCCGACCTCATCGCCGCCGTGCGGGGCGACCGGTTCCCGTCCGAGGGGTCCGAGCACGTGCCGGGGCTCTTCGTGGCCTTCGAAGGCGGCGAGGGCTCGGGCAAGACCACGCAGTCCCGTACGATCGCGATCTGGCTGCGCGACCAGGGCTACGACGTCGTGCAGACGCGCGAGCCCGGCTCCACCAAGGTCGGCATGCGGCTGCGCGCCATCCTGCTCGACGCGGCCGAGAAGGGGCTGTCGGCACGGGCGGAGGCGCTGCTCTACGCCGCCGACCGGGCCGAGCACGTGGAGAAGGTGATCCGCCCGGCGCTGCACCGGGGCTCGCTGGTGATCACCGATCGCTACGTCGACTCGTCGCTGGCCTACCAGGGAGCGGGCCGCGCGCTCGCGCCCGACGACGTCTCCAAGATCAACGCCTGGGCCACCGGCGGCCTGGTGCCGCACCTGACCGTGCTCATCGACACCCCGCCCGAGGTGGGGCTGACCCGGCTGGGCGGCGCGGTCGACCGCATCGAGGCCGAGCCGCTGGAGTTCCACGAGCGGGTGCGCAAGGAGTTCCGCGCGCTGGCCGCCGCCGCGCCCGAGCGCTACCTCGTGGTCGACGGCACGCAGCCGATGGACGAGATCACCCGTCAGATCCAGGACCGCATCCACGAGCTCCTGCCCGACCCGGTGCCCCGGGAGTCCGAGGACATCACCGGCACGATGCCCGCCATCCGCGACTAACCTTGCCTCGTGACCGTCTTCGATGACCTCGTAGGCCAGGACCAGGCCGTCGCGGTGCTGTCGCGCGCCGCGGCGGCGGCCGGGGAGGTCGTCGCGGGCGGGCGCGGCGCGGGCATGACGCACGCCTGGCTGTTCACCGGCCCGCCCGGCGCCGGCCGCGAGGACGCCGCCCGCGCCTTCGCCGCCGCGCTGCTCTGCCCCGACGCCGGCTGCGGCCACTGCGACCAGTGCCACCAGGTGCTCATCGGCTCCCATCCCGACCTGGAGGCCGTACGCCCCGAAGGGCTGTCCTACAGCGTCAAGCAGACCCGCGAGCTCATCCTGCGCGCGGCCGGGGCGCCGACGCAGGGCCGGTGGCGGGTCATCCTGTTCGAGGACGCCGACCGGGCCACGGAGTCGGCCGCGAACGCGCTGCTCAAGGCCATCGAGGAGCCGCCGCCCCGTACGGTGTGGCTGCTCTGCTCGCCGGCCCCCGACGACCTGATGATCACCATCCGGTCCCGCTGCCGCCTGGTCACGCTCACGACGCCCGGCACGGAGGCGGTCGCCCGGGTGCTCGCCGCCCGCGACGGGGTGCCGTGGGAGACGGCCGCGTTCGCCGCCCGCGCCGCTCAGGGGCACATCAGCCGGGCGCGGGCGCTCGCGCTGGACGACGCCACCCGGCAGCGCCGTGAGGCCGTGCTGGGCATCCCACGCTCGCTCACGGGGGTGGGGGAGTGCGTCTCGGCGGCCGAGCGCCTGGTGAAGACCGCCGAGGAGGAGGCCGCCGCCGCGACGGCCGCGCTCAACGACAACGAGACCACCGAGCTGCGCAGGATCTACGGCGAGGGCTCCACGGGCAAGGGGCTCAACCGCGGCCTGGTGCGGGGCGGCGCCGGCGCGCTGAAGGAGCTGGAGGACCGGCAGAAGTCGCGGGCGACCCGGATCAAGCGCGACTCGCTGGACGCCGCGCTGCTGGAGCTGGTGTCGTTCTACCGCGACGTGCTCGCCGTGCAGTTCGGAGCGGGCGTCGAGCTGGCCAACGACGACCTGCGCTTCGATCTCGACCAGCTCGCGAAGAAGTCCACGCCCGAGGAGACATTGCGCCGGATCGATGCGATCATGCAATGCCGTGAGCGGCTGGCGGCGAACGTCAACCCGCAGATCGCGGTCGAGGCGATGATGCTGGCGCTGCGCTGATCGCGTACATCCTTGTGGAGGGCTCAAAGCTCATGCGTGCGGTGTTACGAGGGGTGCTGGGTGTCGCTCTGGTGGCATCGGCGGTTGTCGCGGTGAGCTCACCGGCCTCCGCCGTCGGCGACGCCGAGTGGGAGATCCGCGTCTTCATGTGCTCCTCCCCGTCTTTGCTCGGCTGCGGCAAGCGCACGGCCACGGGCGCGCAGAAGCGGGCGGTTCGCAAGCTTCTGGAGGGTCTGCCGGAGGTGGAGGAGGTGCGCTTCGTCGACCAGGCCGGCATGTACGCGAGCTTCCGGCGCGACTTCGCCGGTAACCGCCCTCTGCTGCGGCGGACCATGGAGAAGGACCTTCCCGACGCTTTCGTCCTGCGTGTGAAGGAAGGCGCCGATAGGGAAGGCTTGGTCCGGACCGTCAGCGCCAGGCCCGGCGTGGCCTGGGTCAGCGACGCGGCCGAGGGGCAGCGGGACCACTTGTCCTGGACGAGCGACTGGGACGGGAGCGTCTCCCTGTGTGCCGCGGGCTCGGCCCTGAAACCGTGCGTCAAGGGCCGGGGCAAGGCGAACAAGAAGGCGGCGACGGCCCGGGAGCGGGCGGCGGTCGGGGCGGCGCTCGCGAAGGATCCCGCGGTCCTGTCGTACGTGTTCGAGGATCAGCGCACAGCGTACGAGAACTTCAAGGACGACTTCGCCGACAACGACGCCCTGCTTTCCGCCACCAGGGTGACGGACATGCCGGAGTCGTACCGGTTGACTCTGCGGCCCGACGCTGACTGGAACACCGTGACCAACCGGATGGCGCGGATGTCGGGGGTCAGTTGGACGTCCAACGCCAGATGCTTCGAGACGGTCGCCAAACTGGTGGGGGAGTACGGCCTCATGACCTACGCCTCTTTCGCTCGGGACAGTTCTCGCGACGCCTGCGCGTCCGGAACGGGCTGACCGCCCGAGCAGCAGACGGGCTCGCCGGGCGTCTCTGATACGTGGAAGTCGAACTACTCACCCAACAAGAGGCCCTGGCGCGGCAGCGGGTCGACGTGGCGTCGATCTTCGCCGAGCACCACGTGGGCCTCGTCCGGCTGGCCCTCATCATGGTGGGCGACCGGGCGACCGCCGAGGACGTCGTCCAGGAGGCGTTCACCCGCACCCACGCCGGCCGGGGGCGGCTGCGCGACGCCGACAAGGCGCTGGCGTACGTCCGGTCGGCGGTGCTCAACGGGTGCCGGTCGGTGCTGCGGCGGCGGGCGACCGTGTTCCGGCGGGCGTTACCGTACGAGCCGCCGGTCTGGTCGGCGGAGAGCGCCGCGCTGCTGGGTGAGGAGCGCCGCGAGGTGCTGCTCGCCCTGCGCGAGCTCCCCCGCAGGCAGCGCGAGGCGCTGACCCTGCGCTACTACTTCGACCTCGCCGACCAGGAGATCGCCGAGACCATGGGGGTCGGCGCGAGCACGGTGAGGTCCACGATCGCGCGGGGGCTGGCCGCCCTCGCCAGGGCACTCGGGGAGGACGCATGAACAGCCCGGTGGAAGAGCGACTGCGCGCGGCCCTGGCGGAGGCGGGCGCGAGCATCGATCCCGACACGCTCCGGCCCCTGCCCGCGCCCGCCCGGCGGCGTACGTGGATGGATGCCCGGCTGCTGGTGGTGGGCGCTGCCGTGACGGCCGGCGTCGCGGCCACGGCCGTGGGGCTGACCCTGGGACCGGGAGACGACCAGATCGCGGTCGCCGAACCGGCGCGGATCGAGCCCGGCAAGGCCGACATGACCGTCATCATGTGCTCGACCAGCGCTCTCGTGGTCAAGGAGCCTCGGTGCGGAGGGCGCGACGCCACCGCCCAGGAGGTGTCCGCGGCCGAGCGGGCGGTGCGAGGGCTGCCGCAGGTCGAGGCGGCGTACACCGTGGATCAGCAGCACGCCTACGACGACTTCCGGGTCGATTTCGCCCTCAACCGGCCAATGCTGGACGCGGTCAAGGTAGCCGATCTGCCGGTGTCGATCCGGCTGACAGTCAAGAAGGGGGCGGACCGCCGCGAGGTGGAGAAATCCCTCCGCGCGCTGCCCGGGATCGGAGGGGTCGCCGACAACACCGCCACCGAGGCGGCGCTGGAGTCGCGTTCGGAGATGCGGGTCAACGTGTTCCTGTGCGGCAAGGGGTCGTCGCTGCCGTCCTGCGGCGCGGAGCGCAAGCCGGACGAGTCCATGGTCGTCAAGGAGGGCAAGGCGGCGACGAGCGCCCAGAAGAACGCCCTCACGAGGCTGATCGACGGCATGCCCGAGGTGCAGTCGCACACGTTCGAGGACCAACAGGCGGCGTACGACAACTTCAGGCGCGAGTTCGCCTCGAACAAGGCTCTGCTGAACGCCACCAAGGTGTCGGACATGCCGGAATCGTTCAGAGTGCTCCTGAAGCAGGGGAGTGACTGGGCCACACCGGTCGCCACGCTGAGACGCCAGCCCGGCGTGGCCAGCGTCTTCTACGTCCCCTGCCAGCAGGACAGCATGCTCGCCCTCAGCCGTTACGGGGTGCGCCCGCCGGAGGACAAGGTGTGCTCGCCCGGCAGTTGATCACTCCCGCCCCCTGACTTTCGGCGCACCTGCCCACGTAGTGTGGGCAGGAAGGCCGGAACGACCTAGGCGTCAGGAGGCGAGCGCGAGCCCATGGGAATGATCATGGCCGTGAGCTTCACCCGCTACGGGAGGCTCTACTACCTCGACCCCGGCGGGCACAGCCCCAAGGTGGGCGACAAGGTGCTCGTACCTACCGATTCGGGCCCCGAGGTGGCGGAGTGCGTCTGGGCGCCCCAATACACCAGCGAGGACATCGACGGCCTGCCGGTCTGCGCCGGCCTGGCCGGCGAGGAGCACCTGACCCGCGACGAGACCAACAAGCGCCGCAGGGCCGAGGCGAGAAGCGTGTCGAAGCGCCTGATCAAGCGGCACACCCTGCCGATGAAGGTGGTCGGCATCGACTACCTCGACCAGGACAACATCTACACCGTCTACTTCTCGGCCCCGCACCGCGTGGACTTCCGCGCGCTGGTCCGCGATCTGGCCCGCAACCTGCGCGCCCGGGTCGAGCTCCGCCAGATCGGCCCCAGGGACGAGGCCCGCCTCCAGGGCGGCATCGGCCCCTGCGGCCGCGACCTGTGCTGCGCCACCTTCCTGAAGGACTTCGAGCCGGTCTCCGTCCGCATGGCGAAGGACCAGGACCTCCCGGTCAACCCGCTCCGCATCGCCGGCGCCTGCGGCCGCCTGATGTGCTGCCTCAAGTACGAGCACCCGCTCTACCAGGAGTTCCGCGCCTCAGCGCCACGCGTCGGGACGAACGTGGAAACTCCGGAGGGCGCCGGCACGGTGGTGGGCCACAACGTGCCGTCCGACTCCGTGGTGGTTCGGTTGGCGGACGGGGGGCGGCGGTGCTCCTGCTCGAAGGCCAGCGTCTGCTCGCCGCGCAAGCAGCACGACGCGATGTACGGGGACGGGCCCGCGTCCTCGTAGCGGACGCGCGTTCTGTCCCGAGGCGCGCGGTTGTGGGGGAGCGAGGAGTGTCCGGGCTCCTGTAGACTTTCCACGCTGCATGGCACCCGCCGCCTTAGCTCAGTCGGCCAGAGCACTTCACTCGTAATGAAGGGGTCTGGGGTTCGAATCCCCAAGGCGGCTCCCAGCTGAAAGGCCCTCTCGGATGATCCGGGAGGGCCTTTTCGATCTCCGTACAGCAGCCGCCTCTGGTACCCCCACTGGCCGCCTCGCGGCGGAGCGGTGTCAGAAGCTGTAAGGACCGAAG
Organism: Nonomuraea sp. LP-02; assembly: GCF_036289125.1. Lineage (NCBI taxonomy): Bacteria > Bacillati > Actinomycetota > Actinomycetes > Streptosporangiales > Streptosporangiaceae > Nonomuraea > Nonomuraea sp. LP-02. Next base: position 6,757,997 of record NZ_JAXCLK010000001.1, read on the forward strand.
CGGCCCCAGGCGACGAAGGCGGCCAAGGCGAGCAGGACCAGGTTGAAGACGATGGCCGTGGGTTCCTTGCGCCGAGCATGGGTGAACGCGGCGAGGATCATCACCACGACCAGGCCGGTGGCGGCCAGGGGGGTGAGGATCGGAGCGATGCCGGTGAGGGCAGGCAGGATCAGCCCAAGAGCGGCGGCGAGTTCGGCGATGCCGATCACGCGGATCGTGGCGGGAGAGAAGTCTTCCACCCACGGCAGCTTGGGCTGGAGCTTGTCCTTGGGCTGTGTGGACTTCATGAGTCCGGCCATGCCGAACATGGCGGCCAGGAGAGCTTGCACGATCCAGAGGGCAGTGTTCATCAGGGCATTTCCTTGATCTTCTTGCGGGTGGGGGGTGATGGAGCCAGGTCAGCCGTTGTAGACGACTTCGGCATGGTCCTGGCGCTCGTGCAGATCCCAGTAGACGGGGGCGATCTGCTCGGGTGTGGCGCTGGGAATCCCGGCAGGACCGCCGTCACCGATCCAGACGTTGATCGCCACGTGGGCGGCGTACACGCCACTGCCGGTCAGTTCCTTGTTGAGGTTGACGACCCAGTTGCGCAGGGCTGCGCCGGGGGCGTTGACGTTGCCGAGCATCGGGATCGGGTCCACCGAGCCGCCGCCGGTGGTGAACAGCAGCGTGCCCTTCCCGGCCTCGCGCATCGCGGGCAGCACCGTGCGAGCGGCGGTCACGGCGCCGTAGAAGGCGTACTCGATCTGCGGTTGCAGGTTTTCCGGCGTTGCCTCCGACGGAGCGACCATGGTCAGGCCGGGCACCGGTGTGTGTGGGGCGGGGGAGTACTCCAGTACGTCGATGCTGCCGAAGCGATCCTTGACCGCTTCGAGGGCAGCGATCAGCGATGGCCGGTCGAGCACGTCGGCGGGGAACGCCTCGGCGGTGATGCCCTCGTGGCCGAGCTGGTCGGCCAGGGTGTGGAGTTTGTCCTTGGACCGGGAGATCAGGGCGACGTCGAAGCCGCGGCTGCCGAAGGTGCGGGCGATGGCCAGGCCCATGCCGGGGTCGGCGCCGACGACGGCGATGGTGGGCACGAGGGGGTCTCTTTCGTTGTGAGGTGACGGCGGAGCCAGGGATCAAGAGCAGGTGACGGCGAGCTTGCCGAGCGCTCCCGCGCTGAAGGCGGCGAACGCCTCCGGTGCCTGCTCGAGCGGGTAGGTGGCGGTGACCGGCACCCGCAGCGCACCCGAGGCGGCGTGGTCAGCCAGCGCGGACAGGGTCTGTGCGGTCGGGTCTGCCATGATCGGGTGAACGGTGACGTCGGTGCGCTCGACGGCATCGGGGGTCAGGCCGACGGTGGAGGCGATCCGGCCACCCTGCCGCAGCAGCCCGGCCAGCGCGACGCCATCACCCGCCAGGTGCAGCACCGCGTCCACGCCCTCCGGAGCCAGGGTGCGAACCTGAGCGTTCACATCGCCGCTGTAGTCGATCAGATGCGCCGAAGTGCCGGTCAGGCCGGTGACGAAGTCGGCTTCCGCGCCGGGGCGGGCGGTGGCGATCACGCGGGCGCCGCGCGCGGCTGCCAGTTGTACGGCCAGGGCCCCCACCCCTCCTGTGGCGCCTGAGATCAGCACGGTCTCGCCTGCGCCGACAGCAGCGGCGTCAAGGGCGGCCAGCGCCGCCGTACCGGCCAGGCCGAGCGCACCCGCGTCGTTGACGGCCAGGCCGTCGGGGATCGGGGCGATGCCGTAAGCGGCGGGTACGGTGACGTACTCGGCCAGCGACCCGGTGCCTAGGACCGGCTTCATGACCACGCCGAAGACCGGTTGACCGATCGCGAAGCCCTCCGCCCCCTCGCCCAGCGCCTCGACGGTGCCGGCGAAGTCCTTGCCGACCACCAGAGGGAACTGGTGCTCCATCATCCCTTGCAGGTAGCCGGCGCTGGTGGCGAGGTCGAATCCGTTGATCGAGGAGACGGCCACCTTCACCAGCACCTCTCCGGCTTCCGGTCGGGGAGCGTCGATCTCGCTCACGGCGGGGGTGGCGGGTACGGAGTCCAGGGTCACGGCACGCATGGGATCTGCCTCTCATAAAAGTGGAACGGGCTTCCCGTTTTCCGGCCTTCAGCGTAACAAGCGAATTGGGTAGGTTGTTCCACTTAGGTACAGTGGGGAAGCATGAGATCCGCCGCAGACCCGGAGAACTCCGCCGAACAGCAGTCTGATCAGGGGCTGCGCGCCGACGCCGAACGCAATCGCGATCGCATCCTGTGCGCTGCCCGTCGCCTCTACGCCGCCGAAGGGCTCGATGTCTCCATGGCATCCGTGGCCCGCGAAGCAGGTGTCGGCAAGGCAACCCTCTCGCGTCGCTTCCCCACCCGTGACGATCTCATCACCGCAGTGTTCACCGACCGCATGGACGCCTATGCCGGTGCTGTCGCCGTCGCGCTGGCCGACCCCGACCCGTGGCACGGCTTCGCCGCCTACATCCAGGCGGTGTGCGCCATGCAGGCAGCCGACCGCGGCTTCGCCACAGTGTTGACCATGTCGTTCCCTACCGCCAAAGCGCTGGAGAAGCGCCGCGCCGAGGCATACCACGGCTTTCTCGAACTCATCGCCCGAGCCAAAGCCACCGGTCACCTTCGCGAGGATTTCGCGGACCAGGACATGATCATCCTGCTGATGGCCAACGCCGGTGTGGTCGCCGCCACCGCCGATGCCGCTCCGAACGCCTGGCGCCGCTTGGTCGGCCACATGCTGCGTGCCTACTCCACGCCCGGCACCGAGTTGCCCCCACTGGAACCGCCACCCACACCCACCGCCCTGTACCGCGCCATGATCCGGCTCAACCGCTCAACTTCTGCCGGCGACGTGGGACGCCCGGTGAGCTGATCCTTCGTCTCGCCAGGCCAGGTGATCGGGCGACCGCCCGGTGCGTAACGAGGTCACCGTCTTCGGCCGGCTGGTCTCATCGGGGCGAAACCGAGAGCGGCGAGGGCGGTGGCGCCGCGCTCGGCGTGGACGCCGCCGGCGAGCACGAGGGTCCGCGCGAACTGGTAGCGGCAGCCGGCGGCCTCGAACGCGTCCGTCGTGGCGAGCAGCGCCTCCTGGTCGCCGTCGAGCAGGGCTCCGGCCCGTTCCACGATGGCAGCGGCGACCGGGTTGCCGGCCACGACGGTGCGGGCCTCGACCACGATGGCGCGGGCGTTGCGGCTTTCGGCGAGCACGGCGGTCTCGCTGCGCAGCGCGACATACCAGTGGTGCCAGATCCAGGTGATCCACTTCCACCTCTGCCGGGGCTCGGGGGCCATCCGCTCCAGCGCCTCCGATGCCTGCCCGTGGTGCAGCAGGAGCATCGCGTCGAAGACCGCCCCGTAGCCGTAAGTATGCTCCGGTGAGGTGCCGAGCCTGCCCAGGATCTCCTGCCATGCGCGTCTGGCGTCATGGTCGTCGCGCAGGCCGTGGATCATCGCCACACCGGCCGCCGCCGGGGCGAGGATGGACCGGGCGGGGCTGCCTGCCCGCTGCCACGCATCGAGGAACCGTACGCTGCCGGTGAGCATCTCGTCGACGTCGCCCGCCAGCGCGGCAACCATCAGCAGCCGGCACGTGGCGCGATGACCTACCTCCGTCAGCGATGGATGGTCGGCCAGTTGCCGTGCCCATCGGCGGGCACCTTGCACATCTCCCGCCCCGAGGCTGGCCTCGGCGACAATACCGAGCGCGTCGATCAGCTCGTGGGTGCCGGCCGGAGAGATCGGCAGGGACGACAGGAGCATGATCCGGCGCCGGGCCGTGGCCGCGGCGGCGAACGGGTCGCCGGCCCAGCTTTGAGCGCCGGTGAGCGCGTCGAGTGCGGCCGACTCGGCGAGCGGGTCGCCGGTCCGGCGGGCGAGTTCGACCGCGTGTTCGGCGCGTTCACGCGTCTCCGGTACGGCGTTGCCGGGCGGGCCCTGGACGGCGCCGAACGCGTCGGTGAGCACCGCGGCCTCGGCCAGTGCGACCGCCGCCTGCGCGGCCGGATCGTCGCCGGCCTGCTCCCGCGCCTCGGTGATCAGCTGGAGCGTCTCCTGCTGAGACGGGCGCCGTACGAACGTGGTCGAGAACCGGAACGCGATGGTGGCGGCGGTCCCCAGGTCGGCGGCGGGAGTGGCGCCGGACGCGCGGGCGGCGTCGGCGGCCGCGAGGCGCAGGCGGTACATGTCATCACCGGCTGTCCGGCACCCGGCTACGGCCGCGGCCTGCCGGAGCATCGACGCGGAGGCGGCCGGGTCGGTCGCGAGTGCGGCGGCCTGCTCATAGCGCCGCTGGGACTCGCCCGTCAGGTGACGGGTGAAGGTCAGCTCCGCCAGGCACCGGGCGAGTTCGAACGCGTCAACGCGCTGCTCCGGACGACTGGCCGCCCACGCGAGGGCGGCGCGGAGGTCGTCGGCCACCAGGTCGAACCGGGCCCGCCAGTCATGGCCCACCACTGCCAAGCCGGCCGCCTGCGCCAGGCACCAGCGAAGGTGCCGGGATCGAGCGTCGATCAGCTCACCGGCCTCGGACAGTCGCTCCATTCCGTACTGGCGGATGGTCTCCAGCGCCCGGTACTCGGTCCTGCCGAGGGACGTCGTCACCGTCAGCAGACTCTGTTCGGCGAGCCTGGCCAGGCCGTCAGCGACCAGACCCTCCTCGTCCTCGTCCCCGGTCACCTGCGCCGCCGCCGTGGCGGTGAAGGGCGCCACGAACACTGACACCCGGCGCAGCAGCGCCCGGTCGGCAGGCTCCAGCAAGGCGTGGCTCCAGTCCAGCGCCGCCCTTACCGAGCGGTGACGGTCATCGGCACGGGAGCCGCCGGTGAGCATCCGCAGAGGGTGGGACAGGGCGGTGGTGATGCCGTCGAACCCGAGCATGGGATAGCGGGCGGCGGCCAGCTCGATCGCCAGGGCCATTCCGTCCAGTCGCTCACAGATCGCGGCAACCTGGTCGCGCAACGGCGGATCCAGCGGCCAGCCGACCGCCGCCGCCCGGTCCATGAACAACGCGACCGCGTCCGACTCACCATCGACGGCCAGCGACAGCGGCGGAACCGGATAGACCCGTTCGAACGGCACCAGCAGCCGGGCCCGGCTGGTCGCCAGCACCGTCACCCGCGGGCACGTCGCCAGCAGCCGCTCGAGAAACAGCGTCACCCCGTCCGCCAGGTGCTCGCAGTTGTCCAGCACCAACAGCGCATGACGGTCGGCCAGCGCGGCGAGCACGGACTCGGTCATGTCGCGGCCGGGCTGCTCACCGAGGCCGAGCGCTCCCGCGACCGCGGTCGCGATCAGGCCCGGATCGGTGACCGGGACCAGGTCGACGAACCACACTCCGTCGGCGTACTCACCGCTCACCTCCGCGGCCACCGCCAACGCCAACCGGGTCTTGCCCACCCCGCCGGGACCGACCGCGGTCACCTGCCGGTGCCCCTTGGCCATCTCGGTGAGCTCGGCCCGCTCGCTCACCCGGCCGACGAACGAGGTCAGCGGGGTCGGCAGAACCGGTGCCGGACCGGCACCGCCCGGCGTGGGCGCCCGCCGGGCGAGCGCCCGCCGATCCGGCACCTCCAGCTTGCGCAGCAGCGAGGAAACATGGCTCTCCACGGTACGCACCGAGATGCACAGTCGTGCCGCGATCTCGGCATTGCTGAGATGGGCCCCGACCAGTTCCAGCACCTCGGCTTCCCGAGGCGAAATCTCCACTCCTGTCACCACCGCCCCAGTTTGCCGCAGTCCCTCCGCGGCCCATCCGTGCGGACGATTCGTGGTCACCACGGGTGCGCAGCGGCCAAGCCGGGCGAAAAGCTGAGCACACGCGATCAGCGGGTCGATGTGACCCACGACGATCTGGCCAAGGCCAAGACATGAACGGGCATGTCAGCGCCGAACTGCTCGGCGTCGAGAACATTGAGCGGCACCTACGAGGCGCGGAATGAGATTCACGCTCAACGGCGCATCCTGGTCACTACAAGCGTTGTTCGGCTTCTTCTTCGCTGGCAGCGGTTTCGGAAAAGTGCTGTTGTATGACGGCGCTTTGTACGCGGCAGCGCCCTGGGCTGTGGCCTGGTACGTTGCAGTGCCGCAACCTCTGATCGTCTTCATCGGGGTTTGTGAGGTGCTCGGCGGCGTCGGCCTGATCCTGTCGTCAGTTCCGAGATTTCACTCATTGGCGAGAAAGAGCTCTGCTGATGCCGGTGGCGATGGTGGTAGCGAGGATCCAGCCCGCCATGATCAGGCTGTAGGCGGCCCACTGACCTGCGGCGATCGGCTGGAATGCCTTCTCCTGCCCGAAATCGATCAGTGGGAACAGCAAATCCAGGGAGTAAATGACAGCATTGAACGCTGGCCCTTGTCCAGGCTGAGCACGGGGCGGAGTGTCCAGAGTGAAAACGACCGCTCCGACGATGAGCAACGCCAAGAGCCAAAGGGCGGCCCGGGCTGGGCGGTAGCCGTAGCCGACCGTGACGTCCTGCAACAGGCCCCAAGCCCGCGCGTACGGTGGGAGCGTCGCGCGGCGCTTCCGCTGCTTGACCAGCAGGATCGTCCGAGCGTCCGCATCCTGCCCCAGGCGCCGATAGGTCGCGGCGAGTTGCTCATATGGTTGCGGGACATATCCATCGCCGTCGTCGGTCAGCCAGGCCAATCGCTCGGCAGCTGGCAATATTGGATCCAGCGCCTCGTAGGCAAGGCCGTCCTGCCGACGCGGTGACCATGTCTCCTTGGCGTCACGAAGCACGCCGATTCGAGCGTGTCGGAGATCGATGATGCCTTCAGGTTTCTCTTTGGGACGCAGGTACAGCTCGCGTACATCGAGTTGCCATGCCGCGAGCGCCCGACCGCCGGGAGCGCGAAGCGTTGCGTCGTTGAGGTACAGATGCCGACCGATGCTGGCGCCGATCAGCGTAAGCTCCCCGTCGGCGATGAAACCGCCGCACTGCAGGCCACGGCTGATGTTGGCCCCTGCCGCATCAAGTGCCTGCCCGCCCGGGTTGCGTAGACGTGCGCCGGTGAAGTCGGCGAACGTACCAATTCGCGCGTCGGCCAAACGCACAGCCCCTTCGGCTCGGAAGCCATCGGCGCATGACAACCCACCACCGATGCTCATCCCGTCGCCGTCCAATGCGGTAGAGGGTGCGTCCCCAGCACCAGACGTGCGCGTGGCGTGGAGGTTGGCGCCGTCCAGATTCAAAGAGCCCGCGATACGCGCCTGAGTAAGCTCCGCTCTTCCTTCCACGGTGAGGCCGTGCGCGGATACTGTGCCTTCAACCTGTAGCTCTTCCGCCTGCAGTGCGTCACCGCCGGGACAATACAGCCGGGCCCCGTCGAGGTTGAGTTCCCGGTCGATACGCGAGTTGGCCAGGCGTATTGTGCCGACCGCTCTGAAGCCTCCGCCGAAGTAGAGCCCGCCCTCAGCCGTGATCCGGGAGCCGTGGAAGGCCATCTTCCCGGGACGCTCGATCGTGGTGCCCTTGAAGGTGTATGGCCCTGTCACATGGGTGTTACGCGAGCTGATCATTCCCGCGACCATCATCCGCTTACAAAGAACGGCTCCGTCGGCGACCATCCCGTCCAGGTTCAACGCCTTACCTTCAGCGGTTAGCCGTGCATGGTTGATGACCACAGTGCCGCTGACCTTTACGTTGGAGAACCGCACCTGGCCGACGGTGTTGAGCTCGACCGCTGCGATGCCACGGCCAGCCTGGAGCCTGTCGCAGTCGATGGCTAGACCGGTGACGGAGGTCGTCGCGTTACTCAGGGTGAGAGCTCCTGCCAGTTGCGTCCCACGCAGCTCCACCAACCCCGTGAAGAAACAGCCCTCCAACCGGAGATGGCCGTCGATCTGAGCATTGGAAGCCGACAGTCCCGGCATGTGAGAGCCGTTGAAACTCATCTGGGGGCAACGCGTCCAGTACAGGCTGGGATCCCGTTCGAAATGGCAGGACAAGAACCGCGCTGAATGACGGACGGTAGAATACGCGAGTTCAACTCGCTCGGTGATCCGCGCGCCTTTGATCCGAATAGCGGGAGTCCGATGCGACTGAGGCGGCTCATCCCTCATAAGCAGCGCGGCGATCACCCGGGCGCGGATAGTCCGTTCTGGCCCCCAAGCCGCCCCGCCGGCTGGGTCATCCTCGTCCCACTTCCCGACCGTGAAGTCCACTTCCTCCCCGAGAGGAAACGCCTCCCACACTCGCCGTTCGGCCTCGGACAGGTCTTCAACCCGCACGTGATCCCCTCCAGCACCCGTCCTCTGTTCGATCGCTCTCAGCTGGAAGAGGGTTACAGGTAGGCGACGGTTCACATTCAGCAGAGCGGCTGACCGTCTACGCCGTGACTGGCTCCCGTTGCAAGCAGGCACTCTTTCGGGGGCGATGCGAGGGATGCGCCTGCCGTGCGATTGATGGATGGCTCCGGTGGTTTGACCCGTGGGATAGTCGCTCTCGTTCTGAGAACGTGTCGGTGAGCGGAGATAGTGAGTGTCGGACGGTCTCGCGCAGTTCGTGTTGTCCTTCGCGGACGAGGAGCTGATTCTCAACCGAGGGGATGTGAACGCGGAGGCTCGGGGCAATATGGTGGCGTTCGGCTTCTCCCCTGAGGGCTTCGACGTACGGCCCGTTGAGCGGGCTCTTGTCACGGTTGGGGAGCGGCTCGGCGCACGGTTCGTCGATGCTGCCGGGCCGGTGACGTTTTATGCCTGGTATGACGAGCAGGCTGGCCAGTTGCGGTGTTCGGTGGCTTCTGTCGAGCCGGATGACCTGCCGTTCGGGGGGCGGTTCCGCTCTGTGGACGATCCCGCACCTGTGCTTGCCCTGATGGCTGCTGATGTACAGCCGGGTGTGGTGCCGTGGGCTGATCTGCGAGAAGTCTCCGCTGAGGAGGCTGCCGGCCCGGATGAGCAAGTCGAGTACTCGTTCCCGGTGTTCGCGGTGAAGCTAACGCGGTAAGGGCTCCAGCTTTGGCAGAGTTTTGCGGCCGAGAGATATCGGAGGTTCTTGGCCGGGGTGAGCAGAATGGGCCTCGAGGTAGCGGCGGGAGGGCTTGTTCAGCAGGGGTTGGGGCTTGCTGCGCAGGTGCAGGTCGAGAATGCTGTGACGTACTTGCTCCAGTGGGCGGATCCCCTTCAGACCGCCGCCGAGGTTCACGCGTAGTTGCTGGAGCAGCATGTCGTAATCGGTGACGGTGCCGGCATCGACCGAAGGGGCTGTTGCCGTTGTTTCCCGCCGTACTTCCGACTGATTTCCAGGTTGGGGGATCAGGGCCGGCTTCTGTCCAGGTGGTGGGCCACGCGCTTGGCCACCCCAGATGGCCACTCGTGTCCCATCTCGCCCAGGAGATCGCCGAGTTCCGCCCAGGCGCGGTGCCGGTCGGGACGCAGTGTCAGAGCCTTCACCAGGAGGGTCACGGCCTCGTCCTGGTTGCCTGAGCGGCGCGCTGATTGGGCGAGCATCCGGTACGCAGGGGCGCACCAGGGGTAATCGTGGAGCAGGCCACGGAGCAGCGGCGCGGCCTCGGGAGCTCGACCGTGGTCCATGGCGTCCGCCGTCTCCAGCGTGCGGCGGACCTCCGCCGTACGTTTCTCCAGGTCCGGTCTGCGCATGCTCTCCAGGCGGCCCTCGCCGCTCGTCCGGCCGAACGGCGAGCGGAGGAGAGCTGGGTCGGACTCGCCCGTCAGGTACGCGAAGAGGTTCGCCGGCCGCGTGTCCGGGATCCGCCACGCCGCGTCCAGAGGTGCGTCGAGCAGTTTCGGGGGGACGAGCAGGCGTTCGCGGCGGAAGCGTCTCTCGGCGGCGGCCCGGTCACCCGTCCGGCGCGTGATGGCCTCGATGACGCCGGTCTCGTAGTCGATCACGCCTTCCATCGAGTCCAGCTCTATCGCCACCGTGATCGCGAACAGGTCGGCGGCCAGCTCATCCAACTGGTCCAGGGCTGCCTCCACCGCCTGGGACGGCGAGGCGAGAGTCCACCAGAAGACGGACGTCACGAACCTCAGGTACGCGGTCAAGCCGGTGAGCGCGCACCACCACTCGCCCGCGTCGGAGGCGGCCCGGACCACGGCGACGCGCCGCCAGGCGTCGGACAGCAGCCCTTCCAGTAAGGGGGTGACCCGGGAGGAGGAACGTGGGACGGGTTGCTGGAACCGTTCGTCGAACAGGTCGGTGCCATAGGTGATCAGACCGATGCCCTCTTCCGGGGGGTCGCCGAGGATCTCGTCGAACAGTTCGGCGTCGTCCCTGGTGACGGCGGCGGCCCGCAGCAGGGTCGCCGCCGCGGAGGCCGCGGCGGACACGTCGAGGATCTGGCCGGTGTCGATCAGGCCGACGATGTGACGCAGCCCGGTCGCCAGGCCGTGCCGGTGGCCGACCAGGAGCGCCGGGTGCAGGATGCCCACGAACTCGTCATGATCGTTATCGTCGCGCTCGATGATGAGCTGCCAGCGCCTCATGGTCGCGTACAGGACGGCGCCGACGGGCGGTGCCGGGTCGAGGGCCACGTCGCCCGCCAGTGGCACGCCCGGCGGCCGCGTCGCCAGGTGGAAGCGGTAGGGGAAACTGCGGCGCCCGGAGAACCTGAGCCCGGCCTCCCGTTCCAGGACGACCGTGAGGTAGCCGACCACGGGGTCGGCGCGCTCCAGGTAGGTGGCTATCAGTTGTCTCGCGCGGTCGGTGTCCCGGCCGTTTGCGCCGTGGTCCGCCGCGCAGCGGCCGGCCAGGGAGCGCTGGTCGAGCAGTGCTTCGGCGATCGCCAGGATGGGCCCGGCCTGCTCGGGCCGTTCGCAGGTGAGCAGCGGCTCGGCGGGCTCAGCGGGCATCGTCAGAGCCCCAGCAGGCTGACGAGGTCCCAGCCGCGTTCGGACAGGAACCGACGGCCGTGGATCAGCCACTCCCGCAGGCTCGTACGCCCCGAGCGGGTGTAGGGAATGCGCTCGTTCAGCAGGCCGGCGGCGAGCACCGCCTGCCTGCCAGGCCCTGGTGACCGGCTCGCGACCTGGGCGGCGATCGAGAGGACCTTCCGAAGTTTGGCCCGTACCGCCTCCGGTTCGTGGTCGTCGACGAGGTGGACGTACACCACTTCGTCGTCGTGCCCGATGCCCTCGAAGAATGCGATGCCGGGCAGCGGCGGCACGGGCGAGGCGCCGAAGAGATGCCGCACCAGCGTGTACGCGGGAGGGGCGGTCGTCTCCAGCGTCAGCCAGGACCCGAAGGAGGAGTCGTCCAACGGCGTGGGGGTGTCGGCGGTCTCGTCGAGGCAGAACATCACCAGGACATCCGGTCCGCTGTCGGCCGAGAGCGACCCTGAGAGCACGTACTCCTTGATTACCTGATCGACACCGGGGTGGAAAGCAAGAAAGGCGTAGAAGGTGGCCACCTTCTCCAGGGCTGCCAGCCCTTCGGGCTGTAGCAGTTTTTCCAGGTTTTCTATCTTTCCTGTCTGTCGACGCTCCTCAGTCGCCGCGGACTCGACGAGCGTGGCTATCGATAGCGCCAGCACGCCCGTCAGAATTGCACCGATCATTCGTCGTGTACAGGCCGGTCACGACCACGGGCCGCCGGGCGGGGTCGTATTGCCCGAGTTCTGGGCGTGCCTTTGTCGGGTCGCGGGCAGCCTGGCCGGTATGGATGGTGGAAGACGGACAAAGGTCATCATCAACACCATTTTCGTGGGCTCGGCCCTGGTCGCGGCTGCGGGCTGCGGGAGCGTCCCCACCCAGCCCGGGCCCCGCGCCATGGCCGGTCTCATGGCGCCATCGGAGCCGCCGGACGGTACGGCGGCGGGCGAGCGGGCGAGTACCGCGGCCATGGACGCCGTCAAGGGCTCCAAGGTCCTCTCGGTCCAGTCGAACAACGGCGGCCGGCTCTGGGAGGTGCAGCTCGCCGGTCCCGACGGTACCGAGCGGCTGCTGGAAGTGGACGATTCGGGGAAGGTCTCAGGAGCCAGGGTCAAGGACACCGGCGAGGGCGAGAAGGCCAGGGTGATGGGCATCAACAGGGACCCCCGGCTCACCTTCGAGGACGCGGCGGCGAAGGTGTACTCCGCGGTGCCGGAAGGCCGGATCACCCACATGAGCCTGGACCGGTACGGCGACAACGCCCTCGTCTGGGATGCCGACGTCCTCACCTCGGAGGGCGCCTGGCACGGGGTCAAGGTCGACGCCAGGACCGGCGCCGTGACGAGGAACGGCTAGAGGTAGCCGAACTCGATGGTCTGCGTGGGGGTGGTGACCACGCAGCCGTCGGCGTACTCGTCGGCGGCAGCGTCAGCCGGGCGTACGGCGTTCGGTCGCCACGCGTGCGGTCAAGGAGGATCGGGGGCGGCGGCTGGGTGGGTGGACATGGCGGTCAGGTTGCGGGCGAGGCGGGCGGCGGCCTGGCGGAGTCCAGGAGGGGCGAGGATCTGGGTCTCGAAGCCGAGGGCGGCGATGCGTACGGCGAGCCAGTCCAGGTCGTCGCCCCCCGCCGTGAGCAGGCACCAGCCGTCGCCCTCGGGGTCGGCCTCGACGCGGCCCACCTGCGGAGGGATCAGGGCGCGAACCTGGTCGGGGTGGGCGTGCAGGCGTACGCGGGCGTGGTGGCGGTAGGGGGACTCGGTCACGGAGCGCTGGACGTAGGCGACCGGGTCGGGGTGGTCCCGGGGGCGGAAACGCCAGGTCGTGGCGGTGACGTCGCGCATGCGGTCGAGGCGGAAGGTGCGCCAGTCGTCGCGGTCGATGTCCCAGGCCATGAGGTACCAGCGGCGGGCGGTGGCGACCAGGCGTACCGGCTCGACCGTGCGTTCACGCGGCGGCCGGTCGTCGCGGGCCTCGCCCTCGCGGGCCGGGTTGTGGGCGGTGTAGTGGAAGCGGACGCGGACCGCGTCGCGGCAGGCGCGGGCGAGGGTCACCAGCAGCTCGGGGTCGATCTCGATCCCGGGGCCGAGCAGGGTGTCCATGGCCCCGTGCACGGCCCGGACCTCGGCGCGCAGCCGGGGCGGCATCACCTGGTCGAGCTTGGCGAGGGCGCGCAGGGCCGCCTCGCCCGCGCCGGCGACCGTGCCTCCGGACGCCAGGCGCAGGGACACCGCGGTCGCGATCGCCTCCTCGTCGTCGAGGAGCAGCGGCGGCAGCCGGGTGCCCGCGCCGAGCTGGTAGCCGCCGCCGACGCCTGCCGTGGCGTGCACGGGGTAGCCGAGGGCGCGCAGGCGCTCGACGTCGCGGCGGATCGACCGGTCGGTGACGCGCAGTTCGGCGGCCAGCTCGGTGGCGGTCCAGGACGGGCGGCGCTGGAGCAGAGCCAGCAGGCGGAGCACGCGTTCGGTGGTTCCCTCGACGGTCACGTACGTCAGGGTTTCACGGATCGCGGACCGTAGCTGTCCGGGAGGGGGGCGAGAGTGGGTCTCGTGAGCGAGGAAATCATCTGGAACCCGCTGGTGCGGGATCAGTTCGCGTGGCACTGGACCCAGCAGCTACGGCCGCGGCTCGACGGGCTCAGCGACGAGGAGTACTTCTGGGAGCCCGTGCCCGGCTCCTGGAACGTGCGGCCCCGGGGCACCGGGTCCGCGCCGATCCAGGGCGGGACGGGGGCGGTGACGATCGACTTCGCGTTCCCTGCGCCCGAGCCGCCGCCGTTCACCACGATCGCCTGGCGGCTCGGGCACGTGATCGTCGGCGTGCTCGCGATGCGCAACGCCGCGCACTTCGGCCGCGCGGCCACCGACTACCACGCCTACGAGTACGCCGCCACCGCCGCCGAGGCGCTGGCGCAACTCGACGAGGAGTACGCGAGGTGGGCGGCCGGCGTCGAGGCGCTCGGTGAGGCCGGCCTCGCCCGTCCCTGCGGGGAGGCGGAGGGCGAGTGGGGCGCCCACCCCATGGCGGCGCTGGTGCTGCACATCAACAGGGAGCTGATCCACCACCTCTCCGAGGTGTGCCTGCTCCGTGACCTCTACCTGCACACGACCGGACAGAAGGAGAAGAGCGACCATGGCGCTTGAGGTGCAGATCACGTTTGACTGCGCGGATCCGGCGAAGCTGTCGGCGTTCTGGGCAGAGGTGCTCGGCTATCGGCTGCAGGATCCTCCGCCCGGCTTCGCGTCCTGGGAGGAGGCGCTGGAGGCGATGGGGGTGCCGCCCGAGCGGCGCAACGACGCCTCCGCGCTGCTCGACCCGGAGGGGGCGGGGCCTCGGCTGTTCTTCCAGCGGGTGCCGGAGGGCAAGCAGGTCAAGAACCGGCTGCACCTCGACGTACGGGCCGCGCCGGGGCTTGAGGGCGAGGCACGCATGGCGGCGCTGGAGGCGGAGGCGGAGCGGCTGGTGGGGCATGGCGCGACGCGGCTGGAGCGGCACGAGCCGGCCCCTCCGATGGCCGGCGGGCACATCATCATGGCCGACCCGGAGGGAAACGAGTTCTGCCTCGACTGACTCTCGGTCCGCGTGCTGGTGCTCGCCGGAGCTGGAGTGCCATGCTGATGTGCTGGTGACCAAGAGCCGTTGAGAGGGCGAGGCGGATGGCGGCACGGGTGCTGGTGGTCGGGCTCGATCCGGCCACGTTGAAGGACTGGGACCCTGAGCCGGTGCTGGCGGCCATCGACCGCGGCCGCGCCCGGTTCGCCGAGCGGGGCGTCGAGGCCGACTATTGTCTGGTCGACCTCGCCGCGGACCCCGAGGGGGCGCTGGTGGAGGCGCTGAGCCGGGGCGGCCACGAGTGCGTGGTGATCGGCGGCGGCATCCGCGGGCACGAGCCGGCGCTGGAGATCTTCGAGCGCATGATCAACCTGGTACGGGAGCACGCGCCGGACACGGCCATCGCCTTCAACACCAGCCCGGAGGACTGCCTCGACGCGGCCCTTCGGTGGCTACGACCCTAGAGCAGCAGGGCGCGGGTCCGCGCCAGAAGGTCCACCTGGGCCCGCCAGTCGTCGCCCGCCACCCCGATGACCGCGTGGCTCGCCCCGGCCTCCCGGTACGTGGCCAGCCTCTCCGCCGCCTGCTCCGGGGTGCCGGTGAGCGGGATGTCCATGACGTCGGCCACGGGCCGGTCGTAGGCGGAGGCGATCCCCGCGGCCAGTTCGGCCCGGGAAGGCGCGCCGGGCCCCAGGGCCGCGCTGCAGCCGATGGCGATGACCGGCGCCGGGCGGCCGTGCCCGGCGGCCAGGTCGTTCAGCCGCGCGCGCCCGTCGGCCACCGCGCGTGGGGAGATCAGGGACGGGAACCAGCCGTCGCCGAAGCGGGCGGCCCGGCGCAGGGCGGCGGGGGAGGCGTTCCCCACCCACACCGGAGGCATCGGCACGGACAGGGACAGCTCGGCGGCCGAGCCGTCGGGCAGCGGCGTCCGCTCGCCGGACAGGAGGCTCGGGAGCAGCGTGAGGGCCGTGTCGGTACGGGCGCCGCGCTCGGCGTACGGAACCCCGGCCGCGGCCCACTGCGCCGGCCCGCCGCCGGATCCGACGCCGAGGACGAGGCGGCCGCCGGAGACGTGCTGGAGGGTCGCGAGCTGCTTGGCGGCCCAGGCGAGGGGGCGGAGAGCGGGGACGAGCACGCTGGTGCCGATGGCGACGCGACTGGTGGCGGCCGCGGCGGTGGCGAGGGCGACGGGCGCGTCCAGGGTGGGGGCGCCGACGGCGAGGTGGTCGCCGTGCCAGACGCCGTCCAAGCCGGCCTGCTCGGCGTGCCGGGCGGCGGCGGGCAGGTCGAGGCCGTCGCGGCGCTGCACCGGGATGCCGGGCAGGATGACGCCGATCGTGAAGGGTTCCATGGGGACCCACCTTGCAAGCTCAAGCCAAGTTGAGGTCAAGGGAGTGCTTGCGCTCGCGCGAGAAATCGTCAACTCTTAGGAAAGTTTCCTGTAAGAAGAGGGGTGACGAGTGTGCGCGGGATTCCGGTCGTCGTCCTCGGGATCGTGCTGGCCGTCGCCGGTTGCGGCGCCCCGCCCGCCGAGCCCCCGCTGAACGCCGACGACGTGATGTTCGTCCAGATGATGGTCCAGCACCACCGCCAGGGCATCGAGATCGCGCGACTGGGGGCCGAGCGCGCCAGGTCGCCCGAGGTCAGAACGCTCACCGCGGCCATCGAGACGACCCAGCAGGACGAGGTCGAGATGATGCTGCGCTGGCTGCACGACTGGGAGCAGCCGTTGCAGGCCGGCGAGGGGGCGCACGACCACCACGGCGGCATGCCGGAGACCGATGTGAAACGGATCCGGGCGCTGAGGAAGTCGAAGGACTTCGAGCGGGACCTGCTCAACCTGCTGATCGCACACCAGGGCGACGCGGCCAGGATGGCGCAGGAGGAGGCCGCGAGCGGGATCAACCCGCAGGCCAAGGCGTGGGCCGGGCAGGTGGAGAGCTCGCGGCGCGGCCAGGTGGACCTGATGGCCAAGATGGTGACCCAGCTGACGACAACGGTGGTCAAAGGCGGAAAGCTGGCCAAAGGCTGAAAAAGCTGGTCAAAGGCTAAAAAACGAGGAAACAGCAAACTCCTCATAGACGCCGCCCGCGAGAAGTGATTAGATCACTTGATATGTCCGAGGTGACGCGGCCGACACTGTCCGACGCTCTGACCGAGCGCATGCTGGAGCTCATCCGTACGGGCGGGCACCGGCCGGGCGACCGGCTGCCGTCCACGAGGGAGCTGTCGCAGCGCTTCGCCGTCACCACGCCGACGCTGCGCGAGGCGCTCCGCAGGCTGGAGGCGACCGGCGCGATCGAGTTGCGCCACGGCTCCGGCATCTACGTCGGCGCCGACATCGAGCGCCTGGTCCTGCCCAACCCCAACATGCGCGAGATCCGCGCCGCCCGGCTGCTTGAGCTGCTGGAGGCCCGCCTCGTCATCGAGCCCCCGCTGGCCGCCCTGGCCGCCGAGCGGGCCGGCGACGAGGAGCTGGCCGCCTTCCGGCGGGTGCTCGACGAGGCGGGGCGGCACCTGCGCGGCGAGGACGCCGAGCTGCACGACGCCAACATGGCCTTCCACCGGGCCACCGCCCGTACGGCGGGCAACGGCGTCCTGCACGAGGTGGTCGACTCGCTGCTCACCGTCCACGGCCCCGAGCAGCGCGAGATCCTGCAGATCTTCGACGACCGGCGGCGCGACTACGACGAGCACCTGGCGATCCTGGAGGCCATCGAAGCGCGTGACGCGGCGGCGGCCGAGGCCCGCATGCGGGCTCACCTGGCCGACGTGAAGACGGTCGTCGAGCGTCGGCTCCAGTCTCCTCCGGGAGACGCATCCCCCCGATAGAAACACGAAAGAACCAAGGAGGCCGGCCCATGTTCCGGTCACGTTTGGCCACGCTGGGCGTGGCGGCGCTCGTCCTCGCCGCGTGCGGCGGCAACGGAGCCGACACGCAGGAGAAGAAGACCGAGCTGACGCTCTACAACGACAAGGGCGCGTGGACGAAGTTCTTCGACGAGATGGGCGCCCTGTCGAAGCAGCGGATCGGTCTGGGCATGAAGCCGACGGGATACACGGACTCGGCGCAGTACCAGGCGTTCATCAAGGCGTCGTTCCGTACGAACGTCAAGCCCGACCTGTTCACCTGGCAGACCGGGGGGATGCTGGAGGAGATCGTCAAGCAGAAGCAGGTGGCCGACACCACGGCCGTCTGGCAGGAGGCGATCAAGGCGGGCGACCTGTCGCAGGACCTCGCGCCCTACTACACGGTCGGCGGCAAGCAGTATTGCGTGCCGATGAACGTCGCCTACTGGGGGATGTTCTACAACAAGAAGGTCTTCGACACGTACGACCTCGCCCCGCCGCAGACCTGGGACGAGCTGATCAAGGTCGCCGACACCCTCAAGCAGAACGGCGTGAAGGCGTTCTACCACACGAGCGTGCTGTTCTCGTTCGTCTGGTTCGAGCAGCTCATGGCCGGCACCGACCCCGACCTGTACGACCGCCTGTCCACCGGCCAGGCGAAGTACACCGACCCCGGCGTGGTCCAGGTGATGGAGCGCTGGAAGTCGATGATCGACGCCGGCTACTTCATCAACCCGGGCGACAAGACCGACCCCGGTGACGTGCTGAAGAACGGCAAGACGGCGATGGTGTCGTTCGGCACCTGGTTCAACACCAGCATGACCCAGCGGGACATGAAGGCCGGGACCGACTACGGCTTCTTCGTCATCCCCAACGTCAACGCGGCTCTCCCCAAGACGTCGATGATCTTCGAGAGCGGGCCGCTCTGCTCGCTGACCAAGGCCGCCGACCCCGAGGCGAGCATGAAGTACCTCAAGTGGTGGACCAGCGCCGAGGCGCAGGAGAAGTGGGCCACCAGCCGCGGCGACGTGAGCGCCAACCCCAAGGTCGTCATCCAGGACGAGGCGCTCGGCACGGTCACCAAGGACGCGGGCAGCGGCAAGTACCGCCTGGTCAACCGCTACTTCGAGGCGACGCCGCCGCCGGTGCTGACGGCCGCGCTGGACGGGTTCGGCAAGTTCGTCACCGAGCCGGACAGCTACAAGGAGGTCCTGGAGACCATCCAGAAGGCCGCCGACGAGTACTGGAGCACGCATCAGTGACCCGTTCACCGGTGCTCGGGAGGTTCCGGCACGGGTATGTGGCGCCCGCGGCCATCCTGGTCGCGGTGCTGCTCTACGCGCCGTTCGTGTGGACCGCCTACCTGAGCCTCACCCGGTACGACGGGCTGGAGCCCCCGGCATGGGCCGGCCTGGACAACTTCGTCAAGCTGCTGGGCGACCCGGCCCTGCTCACCTCGGTCCGCAACACGCTGATCTGGGTGGCCGGCACGATGGTGCTGCCGGTCGGGCTCGGCCTGCTGGTGGCGGTCCTGTCGTACGACCTCAAGGGCGGCGTCTGGTACCGCGTGCCGTTCATGTTGCCGTACGCGCTGAGCGGCGCGGGTCTCGCCATGGTGTGGAGCCCGGTCCTGTCCCATGACGGGATCGCGAACCTGCTGCTCGGCGTGGACACCGCGTTCCTCCAGGAGGCGCCGCAGAACACCCTCGCCATGCTGCTGGTCTGGACCTGGCAGCAGCTCGGCGTGAACACGTTGCTGTTCGTCGTCGGCCTGCAGTCCATCCCGAAGGAGCCGATCGAGGCGGCCCGGCTGGACGGCGCGTCGGGGTGGCGGCTGTTCCGGCACGTGATCTGGCCGCTGATGCGCCCGCTGACGGCGGTCGTGGTGGGCCTCGCGCTGGTGGCGAGCCTGAAGACGTTCGACATCGTGTGGGTGCTCACGCAGGGCGGGCCGGGACGCAACTCCGAGACGCTGGCGGTGACGATGTACAAGGAGACGTTCGTGGCCAGCCAGTACGGCTACGGCTCGGCCGTGGCGGTGCTGCTCACGGTGGTGACCGGCCTCGCGTCCTACCTCTACCTGAAGAGGCAGGTGCGATGATCCGCAGGGCCGTGCTCATCGTGCTCGGGCTGGTCTGGCTCGGGCCCACTTACCTGCTGCTGGTCAACGCCGCGCGGCCGGCGGAGTCGTACGACCCGGCGCGGGCGTGGGCGCCCGCCGGCGACTTCGCGCTGCTCGACAACGTGGCGCGGGCCGTCGAGGGCGCCGACCTCGGCGGCAGCCTGGCCAGCACCGCGCTCTACGCCGTGGTCTCGCCGCTGCTGGGCGTGCTGATCGGGGCACTGGCCGGGTACACGATCGTGGTGCTGCGGCTGCGGCACGGCTTCTGGTGGTTCCTGCTGATCTTCGGCGGCACCGTGTTCCCGTCCCAGATGCTGCTGGTGCCGCTGTTCGTCAGCTACAGCGACGCCGGTCTGTACGACACCCGCCTCGGCCTCATCCTCGTCTACACCGCGATCAACGTGCCGCTCGGCGCGTTCGTGCTGCGCAACTTCTACCAGGGTGTCGCCTTCTCCATCTTCGAGGCGGCCCGCATGGACGGCGCGTCCACCTGGCGCATCTTCTGGCGGATCTACCTGCCGATGTCGGCCAGCGCGCTGACCGCCGTGTTCATCCTGGAGTTCACCTTCATCTGGAACGACCTCGTCTTCGGCCTGACCCTCAGCCAGACCGCGGACGTACGGCCGGTCATGACCGCCATCGCGGGGCTCATGACCGACGTCTACGCCGGCACCCCGGTGCCGGTCGGCCTCGCGGCGGGGCTGGTGGTCTCGCTGCCGACGGTCGTGCTGTTCCTCGCCACCCAGCGCCTCTTCGCCCGAGGCCTTTCCCTAGGGAGTGTGCAATGACCAGCCGGTTGCTCCAGCGGAGCCTCGGGAGCCCCGACTACGACGGGATCAGGCAGGCGCTGCGGGACGACACCTCGACGCCCGTGATCAGCGAGCGCGGGCTGGAGGTGCGGGTGGCGGTGGTGCCGCTGTTCACCCACGACGGCCGTCAGGCGGTCAGGGTGTCGAGCACCGTGCCGCTGACGCACGTGCTGGTGGGCGTGGACAGCGCGACGGGCACCGACGTGACGCTGCTGGTGCCCGAGGTGGACGCGCCGCGCGCGCTGACGCTGGAGTGCCGCGACGAGAGCGGCGTGGTCGGCACCGCGCGCGTCACGGTGACGCCGCAGCGCAAGTGGAGCGTGTTCGTCGTGCACCACTCGCATCTCGACATCGGCTACACCGACCCGCAGGGCACGGTGCTCCGCCACCACCTCGACTACCTCGACGCGGCGGTGCGGCTGGCGGAGGAGACCGCGTCCTGGCCGGACGACGCGAAGTTCCGGTGGACGGTCGAGTCGTCGTGGCCGGCGCAGAAGTGGCTGGCCGCGCGCCCCGCCGAGGCGGTGGAGTCCTTCCGCCGCTTCGCGCGGGAGGGCGTGATCGAGGTGACGGCGCTGCCGTTCCAGCTCCACACCGAGGCGTGCTCGACGGAGGAGCTGCACCGGCAGCTCCGCTTCGCGAAGGAGTCGGGGCTGCCGGTCACCTCCGCCATGCACACCGACGTGCCGGGCGCGGTCGTCGGGCTGGTGGACGCGCTCAGCGCGGCCGGCGTCCGCTACCTCGCGGCGGCGCACAACTGGGCCGGGCGGTCGGTGCCCTACCTGCACGGCGGCGACAAGCTCACCCGGCCGTTCCGCTGGCGGGCGCCGAGCGGGAACGAGATCCTCGTGTGGTTCACGGACACGCCGCACGGGATGGCGTACATGGAGGGCAACACGGTCGGGCTGACCGACTCCTACGAGCTGGCCGACGACCTGCTGCCGCGCTACCTGGCGGCGCTGGCCACGCGCGGTTACCCGTACGGGCCGGGGACGTTCGGCTGGCAGGGGCCGGACGCGCCTCGGGAGCCGTACGAGCTGGACGTGCTGCACCTGCGGGTGCAGGGCGCGCACGCCGACAACGCGGGCCCGTCGATCGTGCCCGCCTCGATCGCCCGCCGCTGGAACGAGCAGTGGGCCTGGCCGCGCCTGCGCTCGGCGGTCAACAGCGACTTCTTCGCGCACGTCGAGGAGCACCACCTGGACCGGCTGGCGGTGCACGAGGGCGACTGGACCGACTGGTGGGCCGACGGGCTCGGCTCGGGCGCCCGCCCGCTCGGCTACGTACGCCGGGCGCAGTCGGCGCTGCGGGTGGCCGAGACGCTGCACACGCTGGCCGGCGTGGACGTCACCGCGCAGGTGGACGCCGCCTACGACGGGGTCGCCCTGTTCAACGAGCACACGTGGGGCGCGGCCAACCCGTGGGAGGACGCCGAGGAGGCCGGCGACTCCGGCGGCCTGCAGTGGACGCGCAAGTCCTCCGGCGCCTACCAGGCCCAGGACGACGCGGCGGACCTGCTGCACGCGGCCGTGCGCCGCTTCGCCGCCGCGCTGGCCGAGGGGGAGGGGCGGCCCGCGTTCGCGGTGTTCAACCCGGGCACCCGCGCCCGGACCGACGTCGTGCGCGCGTTCCTGCCGCGCGACGTGGTGCCGGTGGACGTGCCGATCGCGCTGGTGGACGCGCGGACCGGGGAGACGGTGCCGCACCACGAGGAGTTCGTGGACCCCGACGACTGGCCGACCCGGCCGATCGGGCGGCACGTGCACGCGGTCGTCCGTGACGTGCCGGGCTTCGGGCACGTCCGGCTCGACGTGGTGAGGGCGGAGGCGCAGCCACCCGAGCCCGCCGAGCCGTCCGGCGACGCGGTCATCGAGAACGAGTTCTACCGGGTGGCCTACGACGTGCGCGAGGGTCACCTCAGCTCGGTCTTCGACAAGCGGGCCGGGCGCGAGCTGGTCAACGGCGACGCCGCGGCCGGCTTCGGCCAGTACGTCTACGACCAGTACGCCACCGCCCCCCACGTCAACCACCTGTCCGGCCACGTCGGCGCGCACGACCGCACGCTGCTCGGCGACCGGGCGATCGGCCGGCACGCCACGGTCACCGAGTGCCGGCGCACGGCGGTCGGCGAGAGGCTGGTGGTCGAGCTGCGCGGCAAGGGCGTCGACTGGATCCGCACCACGATCGAGCTGCACTACGGCGTGCCCCGGCTCGACCTGACCTACCAGCTCGCCAAGCAGGGCACCCCGGCCAAGGAGGCGGTGTTCCTGGCCTTCCCGTTCGCCGCGGGGCCGCCCTCGGCGTGGGAGCTGACCGGCGGGGTCGGCGGGCCTGACGTGCCGCGGGTGCCGGGTTCGGCGGCGTACATGCTGCCCATCAGGCACTGGATCGCCTTCGAGGACCCCGAGCTGACCGTCGCCTGGGTCACGCTGGAGGCTCCGCTGGTGCAGCTCGGGACCATCCACATGCCGTACGCGCCGTTCCCGCCCACGCTCGACCAGGAGGACGGCACGGTCTACTCCTGGGCGCTCAACAACATCTGGGACACCAACTTCCCCGCGCAGCAGCAGGGCGAGACCACGTTCCGGTACGCGGTCGCCTCCGAGGCGGGCGCCCCCGCCCGCCGGCTGGGCGCGGCGGCGGCGGCCGGGCTCACCGAGCCGTTCGTCGGCGCGCTGGTCACCGACGCCGCGCCGGCCACGACGACGTACGCCTCGGTGGACCATCCCGACGTGCTCATCACCTCGATCGGGCAGAACGGGGTCAGGCTCCAGTCGCTGGCCGCCGAGCCGGTCGAGGCGACGGTGAGCCTGGGGAACGAGACCACAACGGTACGGCTGCCCGCCTGCGGGGTCGCCGTCGCGGAGGGAACGCGGCTGTGAAGATCGTCGACGTCCGGGCCACCACGGTGGCCGTGCCGCTGGAGGCGCCGCTGCGGCACAGCAACGGCGCGCACTGGGGGCGCTTCGTCCGTACGATCGTCGAGGTCGAGGCCGACAACGGGCTCGTCGGCCTGGGCGAGATGGGCGGCGGCGGCGAGAGCGCGGAGTCGGCCTTCCGCGCGCTGCTGCCTTATCTGAAGGGACACGACCCCTTCCAGCTCGAAGCCCTGCGGTTCAAGATCGCCAACCCGACGGCCTCGCTCTACAACAACCGCACCCAGCTCCTCGCCGCGATCGAGTTCGCCTGCCTCGACCTCATCGGGCGGCACCTCGGGGTGGCGGTGTGCGACCTGCTCGGCGGGCGGGTGCGCGAGGAGGTGCCGTTCGCGTCCTACCTGTTCTTCCGCTACGCGGACGACGGGTACGCCGAGGTCCGCACCCCTGACCAGCTCGTGGAGCACACCCGGCGGCTGAAGGAGGAGCACGGCTTCACCGTCCACAAGCTGAAGGGCGGCGTCTTCCCGCCGGACTACGAGCTGGAGTGCTACCGGGCGCTCGCCGAGGCGTTCCCCGGCGACCGGCTCAGGTACGACCCCAACGCCGTGCTGTCGGTCGCCGAGGGGCTGCGCTTCGGCAAGGCCATCGAAGGGCTGAACAACGACTACCTGGAGGACCCGGTCTGGGGCCTGGAGGGGCTGCGCGCGGTGCGCGAGCAGGTGCGGGTGCCGCTCGCGACCAACACCGTCGTCGTCAACTTCGAGCAGCTCGCCTCCAACGTGCTGCGCAGGGCCGCCGACGTCGTGCTGCTGGACACCACGTTCTGGGGCGGGGTGCGGCCGTGCGTGAAGGCGGCGGGGGTGTGCGAGACGTTCCAGCTCGGCGTGGCCGTGCACTCGTCGGGTGAGCTGGGCATCCAGCTCGCGACCATGCTGCACCTCGGCGCGGTGCTGCCCAACCTCACCTACTCCGCCGACGCCCACTACCACCAGCTCCGCGACGACGTCATCGAGGGCGGCAAGCTCGCCTACGCGGGCGGGGCCATCGCGGTGCCGACAGGGCCGGGGCTCGGGGTGGAGCTGGACCGCGAGCGGGTGGAGCGCTACGCCGAGCTGTACCGGGAGCTCGGCGGCTATCCGTACGACCGCGATCCCGGCCGGCCCGGCTGGTACGCCACCGTCCCGAACGAGCGTTTCGCGGACCCCGACATCGCCACTCCATAATGGGGCGCTATGTCGGAAACATCACAGCCTGCCCCTCCCGCTGACAACCTGGTGACCACCTCCCACTCCCTCCCCTCCGGCCAGACCTACACCGCCGTGACCGGCACGATGGTGCTGCGCGAGGAGGTGTTCACCGAAGGCAGGTTCGACGGGCTCCGGCCCAAGGCCGAGGTGTTCGTGACGGCGTACACGCTGGACGGCGCCGACCCCGCGAGCCGGCCCGTCACCTTCGCCTTCAACGGCGGGCCCGGCTCGTCCAGCGTGTGGCTGCACCTCGGCGTGCTGGGGCCGCGCCGGGTGGTGATGGGCGACGCGGGAGCGCTGCTGCCGCCCCCGTACGGGCTGGCGGACAACGAGGAGACCCTGCTCACGGTCAGCGACCTCGTCTTCATCGACCCGGTCTCCACCGGCTACTCGCGGGCCGCCGAAGGGGAGAAGGCGGAGCCGTACCACGGCTTCACCGGCGACCTGGAGTCCGTCGGCGAGATCATCCGGCTCTGGACCACCAGGAACGGGCGCTGGATGTCGCCGAAGTTCCTGGCCGGCGAGTCGTACGGCACCGTCAGGGCGGCCGGCCTCGCCGACCACCTGCAGTCGCGCTACGGCATGTACCTCAACGGCGTCATGCTGATCTCCTCGGTGCTCGACTTCATCACCGGCGACTTCAACCAGGGCAACGACCTCGCCTACGCCCTCTACCTGCCGACCTACGCCGCCATCGCCCACTACCACGGGCTGCACGGCGACCGGCCGCTCGCCGACGTGCTGCGCGAGGCCGAGGAGTACGCCGCCCGCGACTACCCGTGGGCGCTGGCCCGCGGCGCCCGCCTCACCCCCGAGGAGCGCGCCGCCGCCGTCGCCAGGATCGCCGCGCTGACCGGGCTGAGCGAGGACTACGTCGACCGGGTGGACCTGCGCGTCGAGCACATCAGGTTCTTCACCGAGCTGCTGCGCTCGCGCCGCCAGGTCGTCGGGCGGCTCGACGGCCGCTTCGTCGGCTGGGACCCCGACGCCGGGCGCGAGCACTTCACGGCCGACCCCAGCATGAACGCGATCATGGGCCCGTACAGCGCCGCGCTCAACCACTACCTGCGGACCGAGCTGGACTACGCGAACGACCTGCCGTACGAGCTGCTCACCTCGCGGGTGCACCCGTGGTCGTACAAGGAGTTCGAGGGCGCGCACGTGCAGGTCGTCGACAAGCTGGCGGCGGCCATGCGGGCCAACCCGCACCTACGGGTGCACGTGGCCTGCGGCTACCACGACGGCGCGACGCCGTACTTCGCCGCCGAGCACAGCTTCGCGCACCTGCCGGTGCCGCCCGAGCTGGCGGGCAACGTCGAGTTCGCCTACTACGAGGCCGGGCACATGATGTACGTCCACGAGCCCAGCAGGCTGCGCCAGTCAGCCGACCTGGCCGCGTTCGTGCGCGGCGAGAACGGCTGACGCCCGCCGCAGCCGGTACGCCAGATCGGCGCGGAGCGCGGCGAAGCGGGCGGCGTGGTCGCGGACGAGCGCCCGCTGCAGCGCCGTGTCGGCCGCGTGCCAGGCGGCGACCAGGCCCGAGGACTGCTTGCACCGCGTGTCGGCGACCGCGGTCCGCTTCTCGTCCTCGGTGACGGCCCGCTCGTCGAGGTTCCAGCGGCTGTCGGTGATGGCCGCCTCGGGCGACGGGTAGTCGTGGCCGGCGCGGCTCATGCACGCCCGCCAGCGGCCGGCCGCCGCGACCACCTCGGGAGCCTTGGCGGAGCGCTCCAGCGTGAGCGCGTCCTGGCGGGAGAGCCACGGCCAGTCCGCCTTCCGCGCGCCGCGCTCCAGGACGAGCGAGGCCCGGTCCAGGCAGCCCCGCCGCCCGCCGGCGCCGTACAGGTGGCTCTGCGTGGCGGCGGGCAGCTCGGCCCAGGTGGCGGTCGTGTCGGGGGACGGCGGGCGGGCGAGGTGGTAGCCGTAGCGGCCGGCCGCCGCGGTGTCGGTGACGCCGTAGCGGCGGGAGTTGCCGGGGTCGAGCGCGGCGATGAGCGCCGCGTCCTCGGCGGGCGGCTCGACGGTGACGCCCTGCTCGCGCATGCACCGCGCCACCAGGAGGTTGTGCGCGTTGCCCAGCGTGGCCCGCTGCTCTGGGGTGGTCTTGTACGCGTCGAAGGGCAGCGCCAGCGGCATGGTGGTGCTCGGCGGCGCGGCCGGTTCCTCCGTCCCGCAGGCGGTCACGGCCAGCAGCGACATGCCCGCGAGAAGAGCGCGACAGCCGGTTCCCGGCGGCCAGTTCCGGAAACCGGCGCCTGCGTTCACGGTCAGCGGCACCAGATGTCGAGCGAGCTGGCGCGGTTGTTGCCGATGGCGTTGTTCTCGAGGAACCCGTCGTTCGAGTTGTGGGTGAAGGTGCTGTGCGCGCCGGTGTAACCCGGGTGCTGCCAGAGGGTGGCGCTGCAACCGACGCGGTTGCGCACCGAACTGGTGTCGTTGTCGATGCTCTGCCAGGAATTGCTGAAGTCCCAGTTCAGCCAGTTGTTGTCGGCGAAGTTCGCGTCGTCGGCGACGAAGTCGCGCCAGTGGTCGGTCTGCCCGCGGTTGTAGTCGAAGCCCGCGTACAGACAGACGCGGCCGCCGTAGCAGGTCGAACGGGGGCTGGCCAGCGCGCTCGCGGCCGGGGCGGCCACGGTGAACAGGGCGGCGGCCGCCGCGACGAAGCCGGCGGCCTTTCTGGTGAGCCTCACAGGTCTCTCCTCTGTCGGGTGGGTTGTCGCGACCACCCAATCGCGGGAGTGACCTGTGAGTTCTCGGCGTTGACGCAATTCTTGCCATTCAGGAAAGGAAAAACGCCTATTCGGGGAGCGCGGCCGGGTTCTGCGCCAGCAGGCCGCCGTCCACGCGGTGCTCGGCCCCGGTGATGAACGACGAGCGCGGCCCGGCGAGGAAGGCGACCAGCTCCGCCACCTCCTCCGCCCGCCCCACCCGGCCCAGCGGATGCGCCCGCCCCCACTGCCGGACCTGCTCCTCCTGCGACAGCTCGCCCCGCCACAGGTCGGCCGCCCAGCGCAGCATCGGCGTGTCCACCGACCCCGGGCACACCACGTTGACCCGGATGCCGTCGGCCGCGTGGTCGAGCGCCATGGCCCTGGTCAGGCCGTTGATCGCGGCCTTGCTCGCGGTGTAGGCCGCCACCTGGGCCTGCGAGGAGAACGCCTGCACCGACGACATGAGCACGATCGAGCCGCCGCCGCGCTCCCTGAGCCGGGGGACGGCGGCCTTGCATGTGAGGTAGACGCCCTTGAGGTTGATGTCCAGCACCTCGTCCCAGACCTCCTCGGGGGTGTCCTCGACGGTGCCGTAGCGCTGCACGCCCGCGCAGGTCACCACGACGTCGAGCCCGCCGAACCTGGACACCGCCAGCTCCACCAGGTCGCGCATCTGGTCGGCGCGCCGCACGTCGGCGATCCGGCCGACGACCCGCTCGCCGTCGCACTCGGCGTCCTGGTCCACGCCGCAGAACACCACGGACGCGCCTCCGGCGGCCAGCCGGTCGACCACCGCCCGCCCGATCCCCGTCGAACCGCCCGTGACCAGCGCCACCTTGCCGCCGAACTCGCTCATTCCAGCACCTCCGCGCGCATCCACAACCTCTTCGTCTCGTGAGGGCCGAGGGCGAGGGCCGTCCCGTTGGCCACCGCGGCGGCGAGGCCGTCGGTCGGCAGGCTGGAGAACGGTTCGAGCCCCACCGTGTACGCCCGTCCCCACCAGGGGTAGCCGGTGGACGCGCCCAGCTCCTGCCACATCCACAGGTAGGGGAGGAGCGTGGCATCCCACTCCACCCGCATGCCGATATTTTCGGAAATTTCGTACCAGCCCGTGTCGCCGAAGCCCGTCAGGTACACGATGTCGCTCGGCGACCCCGGCTCCTGCACCACGCTCAGATCCGTCACGCCGCCCGCGTCGGCGGGGACCAGCGGCCACTCCCACGGCCCGCCCGCGCGCACCCGCCGCCCGCCGGGGCCGATCGCGCTCGCGTGCGGGACCACCCGCACGCCCTCCGGCAGCCTGATCCTGGCCCCCGGGCGCAGGAACGGCCGGCCGTACACGATGTGCTGACCCCACATGGCGTGCAGCGGGACCGGGGAGTCGTTCGTGGCCGCCCCCTCGACCTCCAGCGCGGCCGTGCCCGCCCGCAGCTGGAGCACCTTCTCCAGCCGGTACGGCAGCCGCCGCGTCCGCACCGCGAGCCGGACCGCGACCTCGTCCTCGCGGTCGGCGACGATCTCGTACGACCACGGCAGCCCCGCGACCTCCCCGTGCTGGGCCAGCCGCGCGCCCTGGTACTCGCTGGGCGCGCCGCCGTTCGGGAAGACCTCCTGCCAACCGCCCTCGTAGTGGTCCACGAACGCTGCGACGTCGTCGGCCGCGCCCTGGAGGTGGTCGCGCGGGCTGCGCAGGCCCTGCGGCGAGAGCCAGACGAAGTCGGTGTCGGTGGGCTTGTGCAGGAACTCCACCACGTCCCCGCCCTTGTCGGGAACGACGGTCACCCGCAACCGCTCGTTCTCCAGCACGACCGCCCGCATACCGTCGAGCACGACTTCCCGCAGCCGAGCCCCCCAGTTGCGCATGCTCATGGCCTCACTCCGTGAGGCGGCTCGATCGCTGGGATCCGCCGCCTTCCCTCGTCGCTCTGGTCGCTTCGCTCCCGGCGCTCCTCAGTCCAGGCGGCGGCGCTCTCTCGCGTCACTCGAAGGTCACGTCCAGGAAGCGGGGGCGGTAGATGGTGACGTCGCGGTAGTGGTCGGTGTTGACGAAGCTGTTGACGTTGTACGACACCACGAGCCCGTCCCCGGCGACGTCGGGATGGGCGTGGGCGTTGTAGGTGAAGATGTTCCCGCCGGTCTCGGGCGTCGTGTAGACGTGCTGCCTGCCGGTGAACGGCCCGGAGGGGGAGCACGAGGTGTAGGCCACGATGTTGGGGCTCAGCGGCTCGGACGTGTCATGCGTGATCAGGACATATGAGGATCCGACCTTGGTGACGCTGTACTCGTTCGCCACCCCGCTCATGATCCGCGCCGAGTCGGTCTCGTTCCGCGACCAGGTGCCGTCCGCCGTCAGGAACTCCCACGTCCCCAGCAGGCTCTGCCCCCGCACCCGCGCCAGGTGCATGTACTTCGGCGAGCCCAGGTCCTCGACCCCGTACACGTAGGTGTAGCCGCCGTCCTTGAGCGTGGCGGAGGCCCAGGCGACGCCGTGCCCCGAGGGCAGGTCGTGCACGCTGATCGGCCGCTCCAGCCGTCCCGGGGCGAACCTGGCGACCACGTTGCGGTGCCAGCGCCAGTCCCACGCGCCGGTGCCGAAGCGCTCGTACTCCTGGTACGTGGCCTCGACGATGCCGCCCGCCAGCGTCGCGTCGCCGGCCCAGTACCAGTGGTTCTCGTCGCGCGGCGGCATCACAGCCGTCGGCTTGGCGGCGGTGCCGTCGTGGATGGTGGACAGGCGGCCGTCGCGCTCGACGGCGAAGGAGTTGTTGAGGAAGACGGTCGTGCCGCCCTCCTCGACCACCGGCGGGCGCGAGCCG
Source organism: Nonomuraea sp. LP-02 (assembly GCF_036289125.1). Classification (NCBI taxonomy): domain Bacteria; kingdom Bacillati; phylum Actinomycetota; class Actinomycetes; order Streptosporangiales; family Streptosporangiaceae; genus Nonomuraea; species Nonomuraea sp. LP-02. Next base: position 6,787,812 of record NZ_JAXCLK010000001.1, read on the forward strand.
TCCGCGTTGACCTGGCCGAGGAAGGTGTCGGAGAAGATCCACAGTTCCTTGCCGCTCGGCAGGCGGAGCGAGTAGGTGCCGTCGGCGCCGGTCCAGTCGTCCAGGCGGCTGTTGTCGTTGCCGTACGCGGTGAACAGGCCGGTCAGCCGGGCGTCCGTGGTCGCGCCGGCGACCACGGCGGGGGTGCAGGCGGGGGCCGCGGCGGCCGGGAGCGGCACCGCCGTGAACCCGAGCAACGCGATGGCCAGGGGTGCGAGGGCGGGACGGAATCGCGTCATGGTGGTTCCTAGGGGGGTGAGGTTCCCTACAGTTCTAGTCATTAGATCACTTGCTGTCCAGGGTCCCCTGGCTTCTCCGCGAACGCGCCGACCCGAGTGCCTGATCGAGTAGCTGCTAACTTTGTGCGCTTTGACAGGAAAAGTTGGTGAGGTTGACTCGATGCCGCGATTGTTGTGGTTGGTGGGGTTCTGGGCGATGGCGGGGTGCTCAGTCCTGCCGGGGTTCGGACCGAAGGAGCAGGCCCCGGCCGCATCGCCCACCAGCACCCCGGCAGCCTCGGCCGGGCCCGGCACGCCGGAGGGGATCACCTCGTTCCTGGCGGACTACGTCAAGCGCAACAACGCCGCCAACCAGGCCATGAGCGCCGAACTGCTGGCGGGCTACGAGGGCGGCTCCAGCCTCGCCATCGACAAGGCGGCCTACGTCTCCGAGCGCAAGCTCGGCGACCGTGACTACCAGCCGTTCGGCTACACCCAGCCCACCCCCACGGTGTCGGCGGTCAAGGGTGGGAACTGGTTCGTGACCACGGCGTACTGGAAGGGCAAGAGCGAGACCGCCAAGGTGCCGACGTACCTGCTGTTCGCCCGCGACGGAGAGTCGTGGCTGCAGATGTACGCCCCCGACGTCTTCAGCGACCAGGCCGTGGACGAACTCCCCGAGATCGCGACGGACGCGTCGGGAGCGGCCGTGGAGGTGGCCCAGGCCGATGGCGCCGGGCTGCTGATGTCGCCCGCCGCTTTCGCCAAGAGCTACGCCGCCCACCTGGTCGGCAAGGGCACGACGGCGTCCAAGAGCCGCTTCGCCGCCGACCGGCTCACCACCGGCGCCGCGAGCACCCGCATCAAGATGGACCCGTACGCCGAGCTCACCGAGAGCGCCCGCCCGGCCGGCGCGCATCCCTCCTACGCCGTGCGTACGGCCGACGGCGGTGCGCTCGCCTTCACCACCGTCGAACGGACCCGGCGCTACGACGTACGGCAGGGGCCGCAGCGCAACTACGTCCAGCAGAAGAACAGCGGGTTCCTGCCCGGCAAGTACTACACCTTCATGAAGTTCACCGAGCTGATCCAGGTCGCCGCCCACATCCCGCCGAAGACCGCCGGACCCGGCCAGGTCCAGGTGATCGGTTCCTACAGCGGCATCACCTCGGGCAGCGGCCGCTAGCGCGGCGAGGCGCCCTCTGATCTTCGCCCACTAGGGTGTTGACTCCACGAAACACCCCGAGTGGAGGTCACATGCCGTTAAGCCGCCGCGGTCTGCTCACGATCGGCGCGGGACTCGCCGCCACCGTCGCCGCGGGCACTTCGCGCGCCTCGGCCGCCGCCGGCCGCTTCGACCTGGCCGCGCCCGCCACCCAGCTCATCTGGAAGAAGGCCCTGTACGACGAGACCGTGCTGCAGTCGTTCGCCTTCGACAACCCGAAGGGGCACATCTACGCCGTCCAGCTCAAGAACGGCGCGGCCTCCGCCGCGGCCGGCGACCTCTGCCTGACGAAACTCAGCCTGTCCGGCACGGTGCTCGGCCACATGTACCTCAAGGGCTTCGGCCACGGGGTGCAGATCGGCGTCGAGTCGCCGGGCGTGCTCTGGACGGAGACCGACGCCGCGCCCGACAGCTCGGGCGCCATGTGGGGCAGGCGGCTGGCCCGCTTCTCCTTCGCCGACGGGCGCACGCTGACGCCGTCCTCCTCCGGCGTGACCACGTACACGCTGATCCCCGGCGCGACCAACACCACCTGCGCGATCGACCCCTCGACCGGCCGCCTGGTCATGCGCTACCTGCTCGACGGCCGGATGCGGTACGCGGTCTACGCGCTGTCGGCCGTCAAGGCGGGCGGCAAGGACAAGCTGTACGACGTCGCGCAGCCGTCCGGGCTCGGCGTCTTCCAGGGCTACGCCGCCTACGGCGACCACCTCTACCTGCTGGACGGCACCGCCTACAGCGCCTCGAATCCCGCGCCCGGCAACACCTACATCACCTGCGTCGACCTGCGTACCGGGGAGCAGGTGCAGCGCTCGCTCACCCAGGCGGGCAAGTCGCTCGACTACCGCGAGCCCGAGGGCATGGCGATCCAGATCGTCTCGGGCGCTCCCCGGCTGTGCCTGGGCCTCGCCTCCGGGGCGGCGGGGGCGCGCAAGGCGAGCATCTTCTACAAGAGCGCGCTCGTCTGAAAATTCGGATGCGACGGGCGGAAGCGCCCGGATAGCCTGCGCGGGTGGGCCACGTCGAAGTAGGACATCTGACATACGTGCTGCCCGACGGGCGCCCTCTGCTCAACGACGTCTCCTTCCGCATCGGCGAAGGCGTCAAGGCGGCACTCGTCGGGCCCAACGGCGCGGGCAAGACGACGCTGCTGCGCCTGATCGCCGGCGACCTCCAGCCGATCGACGGCTCGGTCGCGAGCTCCGGCGGTCTCGGCGTGATGCGCCAGTTCATCGGCAGCGTGCGCGACGGCAGCGGGGTGCGCGAGCTGCTGCTCGGGGTCGCGCCGCCGGCCGTGCGGCAGGCCGCCGAGCGGCTCGACGCGGCCGAGCTGGCGATGATGGAGCGCGACGACGAGAAGACGCAGATGCGTTACGCGCAGGCCATCGCCGACTACACCGACGCGGGCGGCTACGACATCGAGGTGCTCTGGGACACCTGCACGGTGGCGGCGCTCGGGGTGCCGTACGAGCGGGTGAAATACCGGGACGTGGCCACGCTGTCCGGCGGCGAGCAGAAGCGGCTCGTGCTGGAGGCGCTGCTGCGCGGCCCCGACCAGACCCTGCTGCTCGACGAGCCCGACAACTACCTCGACGTGCCCGGCAAGGAGTGGCTGGAGCAGCAGCTCAAGGAGACGCCGAAGACGGTGCTGCTGGTCAGCCACGACCGCCAGCTCCTCGCCAACGCCGCCGACCGGATCGTCACCGTCGAGTCCGGCGGGGTGTGGATCCACGGCGGCGGCTTCGCGACGTACGCCGAGGCGCGCAAGGCCCGCAACGAGCGCCTGGACGAGCTGCGCCGGCGCTGGGACGAGGAGCACGCCAAGCTCAAGGCCCTGGTCAACATGTTGAAGAACAAGGCCAGGTACAACGACGGCATGGCCCCCGCCTACCACGCCGCCCAGACCCGGCTGCGCAGGTTCGAGGAGGCGGGCCCGCCCGAGGTGGCCCCCGCCGAGCAGAACATCCGGATGCGGCTGCGCGGCGGGCGCACCGGCAAGCGCGCGGTGATCTGCGAGCGGCTGGAGCTGACCGGGCTCATGCGCCCGTTCGACCTGGAGGTCTGGTACGGCGAGCGGGTCGCGGTGCTCGGCTCCAACGGCTCGGGCAAGTCCCACTTCCTGCGCCTGGTGGCCGGCGAGCCGGTCGCGCACGAGGGCGTGGCCCGGCTGGGCGCCCGCGTGGTGCCCGGCCACTTCGCCCAGACCCATGCCCGGCCCGACCTGAGAGGCCGCACCCCGGTCGAGATCGTCATGACCGAGCACGCCCGGCTCAAGAACGAGGCCATGAAGGCCCTCGCCCGCTACGAGCTGGCCGGCCGGGTCGCCGAGCAGCGTTTCGAGACGCTGTCCGGCGGCCAGCAGGCGCGGCTGCAGATCCTGCTGCTGGAGCTGTCCGGGGCGACGCTGCTGCTGCTCGACGAGCCGACCGACAACCTCGACCTGGCCAGCGCCGAGGCGCTGCAGGCGGGGCTCGACGCCTTCGACGGCACGGTGCTGGCGGTCACCCACGACCGCTGGTTCGCCGCCGACTTCGACCGCTACCTCGTCTTCGGCTCCGACGGCAACGTCTACGAGTCGCCGCAGCCGGTCTGGGACGAGACCAGAGTCGCCCGCCCGCGTTAAAGACCCGCGTTAAAGACTTGGTACGGCTGGCGCGTGTCACCGTCGGCCGTGCCCACGCGCGGGTTATCACGGCAAAGTGATCCCACGCAGCCGAACCGTCAGCCTTCTCGCACTCGGGGCGATCTGCCTCGCGGGGTGCTCCAGCGAGAAGCAGCCCGTGCAGGAGCTCAAGCCTCTCGCGCTCAAGGAACAGGTCTCGACCATCGCCAAGTCGGCGGACGGGTACGCCGTCAGCTGGGCCGGCGTGCTCAGCAACGCCAACCCGTGGCACTTCGGCGAGCACGTGGTGGCCACGATCGTCGGCCAGGACGCCAAGGGCGCGGAGGTCGTCCGGCTGGACCAGCCGCTGGACGCCGTGCCGCCGGGCGGGACGCTGGAGTTCACCGGCCAGGCGACCGCCGCCGAGCGGCCGGCCAAGGTGTCGATCCAGTACCGTCCCGCGCAGTGGCGGCAGGCGGCGCGGGTCCCGTCCGCGTTCCAGCGGTTTCCCGTCACCCGGGCGCAGACAATGCGCCAGAAAGACGGCTCTTACCTTATTACGGGATATGTGGGGAATCCGTACCAGCTGGTGGCCGGAAGCCTGGTGGTGAACGCGCTGCTGCGCGACAAGGCGGGCAAATTGCTCGGCGGCGGCAGCACGTTCGTGGACGACGTGAAAGCCGGCAGCCCGCCCCGCTTCATCCTGACCGTCTCGGGGCTGCCGAGCGGCACCGAGGTGGCCAGGACCGACATCACGGCACGTACGTGGGGCTCCACCGGGCGGCCCTTCGAGGACCTGGCGTTGGCCGGGGCGGTGCCGGTGCACACGGTGAAGCCGACGACCGAACCGTTCGCGGAGGATCGGCGCACCCAAATCATTGCGGATACTCAGCAATAGATACCGAAAAATCGGCATGTAATTCTTGGTGGTAGAGCGACAAGCGATGCCATCGGCGCGGAAACGGTAGAACTATTAGTTACCAATCCATTACCTTCGGTCATATGAACGACCGCAACCTGGTGGAAGCCCTTCGCGCCCGCGATCCCGGAGCCCCAGCCGTGCTCTACGACGCGTACGCGGAGGGCGTCTACCGCTACTGCCGGTCCCTCCTCCGCGACGCGGACGCCGCCCAGGTGGCGCTCCGCGACGCGCTCATCGCCGCCGAGGCGCACGCCGACGTCCTGGCGGAGCCCGCTCGGCTGCGGTCCTGGCTGTACGCCCTGGCCCGCGCCGAATGCCTCCGCCGCCGCACCGCCGGCTCCCGCATCCCCGCCCCGCCCTCCTCGGACCCGCCCGACTCCGACCCGCCCAGCTCCGACCCGCGAACCCCAGCCGGTTCGCCGGACCCCGAGTGGGCGTTGGACGAGCTGCCGGACGGGCCAGGGGACGCGCGGCTGCGGATCATGGCGTGGGACGCCGTGCACAGCCTGCCGCCCGCCGACCGCGAGCTGCTGGAGCTGACCATCCAGCACGAGCTGCCGGACGCCGAGCTGGCCCTGGTGCTCGGCATCCCTTCCCGCCAGGTGGAGCCCGCGCGCGAGGCCGCGCTCCGCCACCTGCGCGACGCCATCACCGTCGAACTCCTGGCCGGGCAGGACCCGGGCGACTGCCCGCGCCGGGCCGCCATACTGAGGGGCTTCTCCGGCCGGCTGACCACGGAGAGGCGCGAGCGGCTGGTCCGGCACCTGTCGGAGTGCGCGATCTGCGCCCCGCGCCGGGGCCGGCAGGTCGCCGCGGCCAAGGTCTTCGAGCTGCTCCCGAAGCCGGAGCTGCCCGACGCGCTGCGGCTGCGGGTGCTGAGCTGCTTCGCCGATCCCGAGCTCGCGCCCTACCGCCGCTACGTCGCCCGCCGCACCTCCGGCCTGGGCGTCGCCGGGTTTCCCCTTCCTCGGAAGAAGGCGGCTCGGCGGTGGCCGAGGGCGCTGGCGTGCCTCCTGGCGGCGGTCGGGGCCGTGGTGGCAATAGCGGTCATCCTCCAGGGGCTCGGCCGCGACGGCGTCGTGTCGGACGTGGCGACGGCCGCGTTCCCGCCCGCGGGCGAACCGCCCGCCGTACGACTGCCCTGGCAGGAGCGCCCCGAGGACGTTTCCGTGACCGTGGAGCCCGTCGCGAACGCCACGGGCATCCCGCCGGCGGCCGAGCCGGCCGCCGTCGTCACGCGCTCCGCGCCGACCCGCCGTCCCCCTGCCGACGGCGACCCGGCGGAACCGAAATCCGGCCCGCCCGGCTCCCGGCCCGGCGACCCTGCCGCCGAGCCCCACAGCCCGGTCGATCCCGGCAATCCGAACAATCCGCGCAACCCCCGCGACCCCGGAAACTCTCACGGCCCGGTCCCGGGAAGCTCGGCCACGCCCTCGCATCACGGCCGGCCCGGCGGCCCCTGCAAGGGCCGCTTCCGTCCGCACTGCCTCCCGCCGACGCCGACCTGGACGGCCACCGCGCCTTCCACCCCGACTCCGCCTCCGGCCGAGGAGCCGACCACTTCGCCGACCACCGCACCGCCCGCGACACCGCCTGAGCCGCCGACCCCGCCGACCACGACGGCCACCGCCGAGGAGTCGCCGACCTCCACTCCGTGACCCTGGACGTCGTCGTCACGTTACGTGAGCGAAACGGGTGGGAATCGTGTGCATAGAGTCACCATCTGTTTCTGGGGGGACCTATGCGCACGATCCGGGCAACGCTGCTGGCGGGCTGCCTCCTGGTAGCCCTGTGCCCGGCCGCCCACCCCGAGCCGCGCCCCGGCACGCACGACCTCCGCAAGGCCCGCCAGACCGTACGCGAACGCTCCCGCGCCCTCGCCACCACCAGCGCCAGGCTGGCCACGGCGCAGTCCCGGCTCGCCACCCTGGCCGCCCACGTGGAGCGGCTGGTCGAGGCGTACAACGGCCAGCTGGTACGCCTGCGCGCCGCCGAGGAGAAGGCCCGCCAGACCCAGGCCCGCCTGGCCGCCGCCGACGCCGAGGTCGAACGGGCCAGGCAGCCGGTCGCGTTGCTCGCCGCCGAGGCGTACGGCGGACTCGGCACGCTGGGCCCGATCCTGGGCCTGCTCACCGATCACGGCGACGACGAGGGCGCGCTGCACCGCGCGGGCGTGCTCGGCCACCTCAGCGGTGAGCGGGCGGCGATACTCGCGAAGCTCCGCGACGCCCAGCAGGTGGCCGCGATCCTGCGGACGCAGGCGGCTGAGGCACAGGCGGAGCAGCAGGTCATGGCCGAACGCGCCCGTGAGGCGAAGGAGGCCGCCAGGGCGGCGGTGGCGAGCCAGCGCCGCGAGACGAGGGCGCTGCAGGTCCGCGAGCACCACCTGCAACGCCGGGTGGACGCCGCCCGCACCCGGGCCGACCTGCTGGCCAGGCGGCGAGCCGTGGCCGCCTCCGCCGCCGGGCTGATGACCGGCGGCTCGGCGTTGGGCGACGTGGCGGCCGACTGGGCGCTCACCCAGCTCGGCAAGCCGTACGTGTGGGCGGCCGACGGCCCGGCGGCCTTCGACTGCTCGGGCCTGACCATGCGCGCGTGGGAGCGGGCGGGCGTCGGGCTCGACCACTGGACGGGCACCCAGTGGACGGCCGGCCCGCACGTCCCGCTCGACCAGCTACGCCGCGGCGACCTGCTGTTCTTCGCGCACGTCACGAGCGACCCGAGCACGATCCACCATGTCGGGATCTATGTGGGCCGCGGCCTGATGGTGCACGCCCCGCAGACCGGCGACGTGGTGCGGGTGGCCTCCATCCGGCGGGGGGACCTGGTGGGCGCCACCAGGCCCCTATGAGTGCGCCCTATGAGTGCGTCCTGTGAGTGCGCCCTGTGAGCACGTCAGTGATGCCCGCCGGACTCCTTGAGCCGCTGGAAGGAGCGCTCGATCTCGGCCTCGGCCTCGGCGCGGCCCACCCAGTTGGCGCCCTCGACGGACTTGCCGGGCTCCAGGTCCTTGTAGACCTCGAAGAAGTGCTGGATCTCCAGCCGGTCGAACTCCGACACGTGATGGATGTCCTGGATGTGGTGCATCCGCGGGTCGGTGGACGGCACGCACAGGACCTTGTCGTCGCCGCCCTTCTCGTCGGTCATCCGGAACATGCCCACCGCCCGGCACGTGATGTAGCAGCCGGGGAACGTCGGCTCCTGGAGCAGCACCAGGGCGTCCAGCGGGTCGCCGTCCTCGCCGAGGGTGTTCTCGATGAAGCCGTAGTCGGCGGGGTACTGCGTGGAGGTGAACAGGAGCCGGTCGAGCCTGATCTTCCCGGTTTCGTGGTCCACTTCGTACTTGTTCCGTTGCCCCTTGGGAATCTCAACGACAACGTCGAACTCCACCGCGGTTCCTCCGCTCAAGCCCCCGGGCACCCCCGGTCGGGCGTTAATGTCTCTAGGCGAACACAGGAGAGAGGGCAGACGTGGCGCGGCACGACCGGTTGGTGATGCTGGCCACTCTCGCCGTGCTCCAGGTGCTGACGGTCGTCACCGGCGTGTACGCGATGACCACCGACTTCAGCCTGGGCGCGCTGACGAGGCAGACGTCACCGGCCGAGCCGACGGCGTCCCCGCCGGAAGGGTCTCCTCCTCCCGCCCCCGTGGTCACCTCGGGGCCGGTGCTGGCCCAGCTTTCGGTGAAGTCAGGAGGCGGACCTCTCCCGACCAAGGGTACTTTGACGCGACAGCTCACCGACGCGCTGGGTGACGAAGCGCTCGGAAAACGGGTGGGCGCCGTGGTCCTCGACGCGGCCACCGGCGAGCGGGTCTTCGCGGCCGACGCCGACACCCCGATCACCCCCGCCTCCACCACCAAGATCGTCACCTGCGTCGCGGCGCTCGCCTCGCTGGGCCCCGACGCCCTGCTGTCCACCCGCGTGGTGCAGGGCGCGGGTCCTGACGCGGTGGTGCTCGTCGGCGGCGGCGACCCGCTGCTGGCCGGCCCGTCGGCCCGGCAGGGCGGCTACCCGAAGCAGGCGAGCCTCGCCACCCTGGCCGGCCGTACGGCCGCCGCGCTCAAGGCCCGCAACGTGAAGAAGGTCACCCTCACCTACGACACGTCGCTCTACACCGGCCCCGCCACGGCACCCGGCTGGAAGCCCGGCTACATCCCCGAGGGCAACGTGGCCCCCGTCCACGCGCTCGCCATCGACGAGGGCCGCCAGAACCCGCGCTCCAACACCCCGCGCGTGTCCGACCCGCCCGCCCACGCCGCCGCGGCCTTCGCCCGGCTGCTGCGCAGGCAGGGCATCACGGTGGCCAAGTCGGTCCGGCCGGGCAAGGCCCCCGCCGGGGCCGCCGAGCTGGGCCGGGTCGACTCGGCGCCCGTCTACGCGCTGGTCGAGCACACCCTGACCCACAGCGACAACGACCTGGCCGAGGCCCTCGCCCGGCACGTGGCGATCAAGGAGGGGCAGCCGGCGTCGTTCGACGGCGGGACGAAGGCGATCATCGCGGTGCTCCAGCGGCTCGGCGCCGCCCAGGGCGTCGCGCTCTCCGACGCCAGCGGCCTGTCCACCCGCAACCGCATCAGCGCCGCCGCCCTCGCCAAGCTGGTGGCCATGGCGGGCTCGCCGGCCTCGCCCGGCCTGCACGCGGTCGCCTCCGGCATGCCGATCGCGGGGTTCTCCGGCACCCTCGGCAACGGCCGCCGCTTCACCGGCCGCGACAGCCGCGGCCAGGTGGGCCTCGTACGCGCCAAGACCGGCACGCTCAACAACGTCAACACCCTGGCCGGGCTGGCCACGACCAAGGACGGACGGCTGGTCACCTTCGCCTTCCTGGCCGACCAGGTGCCGGTCAACGCCGAGCCCGTGCTCGACCGGCTCGCGGCCATCGTCGCGCGGTCTTGACCGGAAGCACGTACGGTGGACGGTATGCAGGTGATCGACTGGGATCTGGCCGTCACGACCGGCACGCGCCTCGTGCGCCCCGGTCCTCAAGTGAGCCGGGAGGAGGCCAGGCAGGCCGTCACCGAGCTCCGCACCCTGTCGCGTGAGGCAGAGGGCCACGTACGCGAGTTCACGAAGATCCACACGGAGACCGCGCCGCAGCCGGCGACCATCGTGGACCGGCCCGGCTGGATCAGGGCCAACGTCGAGGGCTTCCGCGTGGTGCTCGAACCACTGACCCAGCGTGTGGGCAACAGCCCCAACCCGCCGCCCGCCATCGTCACCGCCGTGGGCTCGCGGATCACCGGCGTCGAGGTCGGCGCGGTGCTGGCCTTCCTCGCCTCGCGCGTGCTCGGCCAGTACGAGCTGTTCCTGCCGCCCGACCCGACCGGTCAGGAGCCGGCCGGGCGGCTGACGCTCGTCGCGCCCAACATCGTCCACGCCGAGCGCGAGATGGGCGTCGACCCGCACGACTTCCGGCTGTGGGTGTGCCTGCACGAGGAGACCCACCGCGTGCAGTTCACCGGCGTGCCCTGGCTGCGCGAATACGTCCGCTCGCAGATGACCGAGTTCCTGCTGGCCTCCGACCTCGACCTGCCCACCCTGCTCGAACGCCTGCGCGGCGCCGCCGACACGGTCGCCGACGTGGTGCGGGGCGGCGAGGGCAACCTCATCGACGTCATCCAGTCGCCCGCGCAGAAGGCCATTCTCGACCGCCTCACCGCCGTGATGACCCTCGTGGAGGGGCACGGCGACTTCGTGATGGACGCCGTCGGCCCGTCCGTGGTGCCGTCGGTGGCCGAGATCCGCGGCAAGTTCGCCCATCGCCGCGAGGGCGGCTCCCGCCTCGACCGCACCGTCCGCCGGCTGCTCGGCATCGAGGTCAAGATGAAGCAGTACGCCGAGGGCTCGGCCTTCGTGCGCACGGTCGTCGGCCGCGTCGGCATGGACGGCTTCAACAAGATCTGGACCAGCGCGGAAACCCTGCCCACCACCCAGGAGATCGCCGACCCCGGCCGGTGGATCAACCGGGTGATCGACACCCCGGCCCTGCCCGCCTGACCCCGCGGCGGCCCGGACCCGCGACAATGACGGTCGTGGGCCCACATCCAGCCGTAGCCGACGTCCGCAGAGCCGTGCGGGAGGCGCTCGCCGACCTGCCGCGCGAGGCTCTGGTGCTGGCGGCGTGCAGCGGCGGGGCCGACTCCACCGCGCTGGCCGCCGCGCTGGCGTTCATCGCCCCGCGGACCGGGCTGCGCGGCGGGCTGCTCACCGTCGACCACCAGCTCCAGGAGGGGTCGGGCGAGCGGGCGCGGGCGGTCGCCGCCCAGGGCGAGCGGCTGGGGCTCGACCCCGTGGAGGTGCTCACCGTCACGGTGGGCACGGCGGGCGGTCCCGAGGCCGCGGCCAGGGAGGCCCGTTACGCCGCGCTCGCCGCGGCCGCCGACCGGCACGGCGCCGCGGCCGTGCTGCTCGGCCACACCAGGGACGACCAGGCCGAGACCGTGCTGCTCGGGCTGGCCAGGGGGAGCGGGCCACGCTCGCTGTCCGGGATGGCGGCGCGGGCCGGCCACTACCGCCGCCCCTTCCTCGACCTGCCCAGGGCCACCACCGTGGCCGCCTGCCGGGCGCTCGGGCTCCACCCCTGGGACGACCCCCACAACGACGACCTCCGCTACACGCGGGTCCGCGTCCGCCGCCGGGTGCTGCCCGTGCTGGAGGAGGAGCTCGGGCCGGGGGTGGCGGACGCGCTCGCGCGTACCGCGAGGATGGCCCGCGAGGACGCCGACGCGCTCGACGCATGGGCCGGCTCGGCCTACCGGGATTGCGCTCTAAGCGATATCGCCGGTTCTGTCACCCTCTCCGTGGCGGAGCTGGAGCGGCTGCCGGACGCCGTCAGGCGGCGGGTGCTGCGCCGGGCGGCCATCGCCGCAGGAGCGCCGTCCGGGGCGCTCTCCGCGACGCACGTACTGGCCGTGGACCGGCTGGTCACCCGCTGGCACGGGCAGAAGCCCGCCGACCTGCCCGGGGGTCTGAGCGCCGCTCGGCGGTATGGCACCCTGATACTCGCCAAGAGTCCCCACGCGTAAGGAACCACAGGTGGACGCTGCCGACATGGGCAATGACCTGGAAAAAGTGCTCATCTCCGAGGACGATCTCCAGGCCAGGATCAAAGAGCTGGCCGGGCGCATCGACGACGATTACGCGGGCAAGGACGTTCTGCTCGTGGGCGTGCTCAAGGGCGCCGTCATGGTGATGGCCGACCTGGCCAGGGCCTTGCACGTGCCCGTGCAGATGGACTGGATGGCGGTGTCGTCCTACGGCGCGGGCACCAAGTCGTCCGGGGTGGTCCGCGTGCTGAAAGACCTGGACACCGACATCTTGAACCGCCATGTGCTGATCGTCGAGGACATCATCGACTCCGGCCTGACGCTGCACTGGCTGCTGGAAAACCTGAAGTCGCGCAATCCCGCCTCGCTGGAGATCTGCACCGCGCTGCGCAAACCCGACGCCGTGAAGGTGCCCATCGACGTCAAATACGTCGGCTTCGACATTCCCAGCGAGTTCGTCATCGGTTATGGGCTGGACTACGCCGAGCGTTACCGCAACCTGCCGTTCATCGGCACTCTCGCTCCCCACGTTTACCGATAGAACGTCAAGCATTCTCTCTTGCCACGGCCGGGAACATCGCGCAACGTGACGTACGTTGATAGGGCAAGGCCGGTGCAGCGGGCGGTCCCTCCGCCCGCTCTGCCGGTGTACCTTCAGACTCCGGAAGGGTGACCTTGAGTCCCCTTCGGGTAGTCAGAAGTCGCGGTGCCGGATGCCGCGGCCCCGGGCATGCCCGGGGTTCCAGGCCATGGTCAGGAAGGGACGGGCCCGCAAGGGGTTCCGCATCGGATGGATCTCAAGCGATTTACACGTGGGCCACTGCTGTGGATCCTGGGCATCGTCGTGCTGCTCCTGCTCGTCACCCAACTGTGGAGTGGCGGCGGAAACTTCAAGCAGGCCGACACGTCCCTGGTGCTCCAGCAGATTCGCGCCGGCAATGTCAGCAACGCCAAGGTCGTCGACAAGGACAACCGCATCGAGGTGACGCTGAAGAACCCCGTCACGGTGCGCAAGGGCGACCAGCCGACCAAGCTCGTCCAGGCCTACTGGGTCACGGGTTACGGCAGCAAGCTGACCGACGAGCTCCAGGCGCAGGTCGACGCCAAGAAGACGGACAGCTTCACCACTGAGGTGCCCCAGGAAAACCTCCTGGTCAGCATCCTGATGAGCTTCCTGCCGATCGTCATCATCGTGCTGATCTTCCTGTTCATGCTGAACCAGATGCAGGGCGGCGGCTCCCGGGTGATGAACTTCGGCAAGTCGAAGGCCAAGCTCATCAGCAAGGACACTCCCAAGACCACGTTCGCCGACGTCGCGGGTGCCGACGAGGCCATCGAGGAGCTCCAGGAGATCAAGGAGTTCCTGCAGGCCCCGGCCAAGTTCCAGGCGATCGGCGCCAAGATCCCCAAGGGCGTGCTGCTCTACGGCCCGCCCGGCACCGGCAAGACCCTGCTGGCCCGCGCGGTCGCGGGCGAGGCGGGCGTGCCGTTCTACTCGATCTCCGGCTCCGACTTCGTCGAGATGTTCGTCGGCGTCGGCGCCTCCCGTGTGCGCGACCTGTTCGAGCAGGCGAAGGCCAACGCCCCGGCGATCATCTTCATCGACGAGATCGACGCGGTCGGCCGCCACCGCGGCGCCGGCCTCGGCGGCGGTCACGACGAGCGCGAGCAGACGCTCAACCAGCTGCTCGTCGAGATGGACGGCTTCGACGTCAAGGGCGGCGTGATCCTCATCGCCGCGACCAACCGGCCCGACATCCTCGACCCGGCGCTGCTGCGTCCTGGCCGCTTCGACCGGCAGGTCACCGTCGACCGTCCCGACCTGGAGGGCCGCAAGGGCATCCTCAAGGTCCACGGCCGGGGCAAGCCGTTCGCGCCCGACGTCGACCTCGACACCATCGCCCGCCGCACCCCCGGGTTCACCGGCGCCGACCTGGCCAACGTGATCAACGAGGCCGCCCTGCTCACCGCGCGGGCCGACCAGAAGCTGATCACGATGGAGCTCCTCGAGGAGTCGATCGACCGTGTCATGGCAGGGCCCGAGCGCAAGTCGCGGGTCATGTCCGACAAGGAAAAGAAGATGATCGCCTACCACGAGGGCGGTCACGCGCTGGTGGCGCACGCGCTGCCCAACTCCGACCCGGTGCACAAGATCACGATCCTGTCCCGCGGCCGCGCGCTCGGCTACACGATGACGCTGCCGATGGAGGACAAGTTCCTCGCCACCAGGTCCGAGATGATGGACCAGCTCGCGATGCTGCTCGGCGGCCGCGCGGCGGAGGAGCTCGTCTTCCACGAGCCCACCACCGGCGCCTCCAACGACATCGAGAAGGCCACGGCGGTCGCCCGCCGCATGGTGACCGAATACGGCATGAGCGAGCAGCTCGGCGCCCGCAAGTTCGGCACCGGCCAGGCCGAGGTGTTCCTCGGCCGCGAGATGGGCCACGAGCGCGACTACTCCGAGAAGATCGCCTCCACGATCGACGAAGAGGTCCGCCGGATGATCGAGACGGCGCACGACCAGGCGTGGGACATCCTGGTCGAATACCGTGACGTCCTCGACAACCTGGTGCTTGAGCTCATGGAGAAGGAGACGCTCTCCCGCGAGCAGGTCCTGCAGATCTTCGCGCCGGTGGTCGTCAAGGAGCACCGTCCGTCCTACGCGGGATACGGCAAGCGCCTGCCCTCGGACCGGCCGCCCATCCTGACCCCGAAGGAGAAGCAGTCGGCCAACGGCTCGCTGTCCTCGGGCCGTCAGGACGCGCTGCCGGCCGGCGGCGACGGCGTCTGAAGCAAGCACCACCGGAGCACTTTGTGACACAGCACGACGTCGATCTCGCCCGCATCGAGAAGGCCGTCCGCGAGATCCTCGCCGCCATCGGCGAGGACCCCGACCGCGACGGCCTGGTCGAGACGCCCGCCCGCGTGGCGAGGGCCATGGCCGAGCAGTTCTCCGGCCTCGGCCAGACGCCCGAAGACGTGCTCAACAAGGTGTTCGACGTCGATCACGACGAGATGGTGCTCGTCAGGGACATCGAGGTCTACTCGACCTGCGAGCACCATCTGGTCCCGTTCCACGGCCTGGCCCACGTCGGCTACATCCCCAACCAGCGGGGCCAGGTGACGGGCCTGTCCAAGCTGGCCCGGCTGGTGGACGTCTTCGCCCGCCGCCCGCAGGTGCAGGAGCGCATGACGTCCCAGATCGCCGACGCGCTGATGCGCGTGCTGGAGCCGCGCGGCGTGATCGTGGTGGTCGAGTGCGAGCACCTGTGCATGACCATGCGCGGCGTACGCAAACCGGGCGCGAAGACCGTGACCTCGGCGGTCCGCGGCGACTTCCGCACCAGCGACAAGACCCGGTCCGAGGCGATGGCGCTCATCCTCGGCAGGTGAGCCATCCTTATCCACAACCGGGGACCCGCGATGTCAGCAGGTGTGGTGGAACGCCTAGGCTTGGCCCATGACTAGCATGCCCATCAGCGTGCCGGGAGGGGCGGAGCGGTGTCTCGTCATGGGCGTGGTCAACGTGACCCCCGACTCCTTCTCCGACGGCGGCCGCTGGTTCGACGAGGCGGCCGCGATCAGGCACGGCTTCGAGCTGGTCGATGAGGGGGCCGACCTCGTCGACGTGGGCGGCGAGTCCACCCGTCCCGGCGCCGCCCGGGTGTCGCTGGAGGAGGAGCTGGCGCGGGTCGTCCCCGTGATCAGGGCGCTGGCCGCCGAGGGCGTGGCCGTCAGCGTCGACACCATGCGCGCCGAGGTGGCGCGGGCCGCGGTCGAGGCGGGCGCGCAGCTGGTCAACGACGTCAGCGGCGGGCTCGCCGACCCCGAGATGCCGCGCGTGGTGGCCGCGACCGGCGTCTCCTACGTCGTGATGCACTGGCGCGGCCACAGCCACGACATGCACACCCGGGCCGTCTACCACGACGTGGTCGGCGAGGTGCGCGAGGAGCTGAGCAAGCGAGTGAGCCTGGTGCTGGCCGAGGGCGTGTCGGAGCAGCAGATCGTGCTCGACCCCGGTCTCGGCTTCGCCAAGAACGCCGAGCACAACTGGGCGGTGCTGGCGGGCATCCCCCAGCTGGCCGAGCTGGGCTTCCCGCTGCTCATCGGGGCGTCGCGCAAGAGGTTCCTGGGGCGGCTGCTGGCCGCCCCCGACGGCACACCCCGGCCGTTCAGCCGGAGCGACGACGCCACCCTGGCCGTGACCGCCCTGGCGGCTCAGGCGGGCGCTTGGTGCGTACGCGTGCACGAGGTCGGCCCCAACGCCGACGCGGTGCGCGTGGCCGCCGCATGGACACGAGCGGGAGCAGGCACATGAGCGTCGACACGGCCGCCATCGAGACGGTCAACCAGGAGTTCTACACCGCGATCGAGGGCGGCGACCTCGACAAGATGACCGAGATCTGGGCCGAGGACACCGCCGACGACCAGGTGAGCTGCGTGCACCCCGGGTGGGCGCTGCTGACCGGGCGGTCCGAGGTGCTGCGTTCGTGGGCACTGATCATGGCCAACACGACCTACATCCAGTTCGTGCTGACCGACGTCAACACCACCGTGCTGGGCGACGTGGCGGTGCTCACCTGCGTCGAGAACATCCTCACCGCCGGCGACGAGGGGGAGGCGAGCTTCGCCGCGGGCAAGGTGGTCGCGAGCAACGTCTACCTCCGCACCTCGCAGGGCTGGCGGCTGTGGATGCACCACGGCTCGCCGGTGCTCCAGGGCGACGACGACGAGGAGGAGGACGGCGAGCTTGAGCCTTGATCGCATCGCGCTCAAGGGCCTGCGGGCCCGCGGGCGGCACGGCGTGCTCCCGGCCGAGCGCGAGCTGGGCCAGGAGTTCGTGATCGACGCCACGCTGTTCCTCGACACCGCGCCGGCCGCGGCCGGCGACGACCTCACGGCGACCGTCCACTACGGCGAGCTGGCCGAGGAGCTGACGCGGGTGGTGTCGGGCGAGCCGGTGCAGCTCATCGAGACGCTGGCGCAGCGCCTCGCCGAGGTCTGCCTGGCGTACGAGCCGGTGGCCAAGGTCGAGGTGAGCGTGCACAAGCCGGCGGCGCCGATCCCGCTGCCTTTCGACGACGTGGTCGTGACGATCGAGCGGAGCCGCGTATGAAGACCGTCATCGCGCTCGGCAGCAACCTGGGCAACCGCTTCCAGATCCTCCAGGGAGCGATCGACGCCCTGTTCGACGCGCCGGGCCTGAAATTCGTCAAGGCGTCCCCGGTCTACGAGACCGATCCGGTGGGCGGCCCCGAGGGGCAGGACCCCTATCTCAACGCGATCGTGGTCGCCGAGACCACGCTGGAGCCGCGCACGCTGCTGGAGCGGGCGCTCAGCGTCGAGAACGCCTTCGGGCGGGTGCGCGCCGAGCGCTGGGGGCCGCGCACCCTCGACGTCGATCTCATCGTCGTGGGCGAGACCGTCTGCGACGACCCCGACCTGACGCTGCCGCACCCGAGGGCGCACGAGCGGGCGTTCGTGCTGGTGCCCTGGCTGGAGGCCGACCCGGCGGCCGTCGTGCCCGGCCGCGGCCGGGTGGTCGACCTGCTGGCCGGGCTCGACCGGGAGGGCGTGCGGCCGCGGCCCGACCTGACCTTGCAGAGGCCCGATTGAGGCCCACGCATCCCGGCCACCTGGTCGGCATCCTCGTCGTTCTCGCGCTGCTCACCTGGGCGCTGCTGCACCGGTTCTACGGCGACATCGCGTGGCTCCTGCCGTGGACGGCGATCCCGACGCTGCTGCTGCTGGCGATCGGCGAAGGCTACAGCGGCTGGATCACCAAGGCCAGGATCGCCCGCAAGCCGGGCACCAAGCCGGTGGAGCCGCTGGCCGTGGCCCGGCTGGCGGCGCTGGCCAAGGCGTCGGCGTACGCGGGGGCGGCCTTCGGCGGCGGTTTCGCCGGTTTCGCGCTGCACACGGTGGGGATCCTCGACCGCGAGACGCCGCGCTCGGAGTTCTTCATCGCCACGGGGTCGTTCGCGGCGTGCGTGGTGCTGGTGGTCGCGGCGCTCTATTTGGAGCACGCCTGCCGGGTGCCGAAGGACCCGGAGGACCAGAAGCCGAAGTAGCGCCGGGCATCGCGGCTTTAAGTGCTATTTGTCGATGTCCCCCACGACGAAGAACATCGAGCCGAGGATGGCGACCATGTCGGCCACCAGGTGCCCGGGCAGCATCTCGCGGAGCACCTGGACGTTGTTGTAGGAGGCCGAGCGCAGCTTGAGCCGCCACGGCGTCTTGTCGCCCTTGGAGACCAGGTAGTAGCCGTTGATGCCGAGCGGGTTCTCGGTCCACGCGTACGTGTGCCCCTCGGGCACCTTCAGCACCTTCGGCAGCCGCTGGTTGATCGGCCCGGGTGGCAGCGAGCGCAGCCGTTCGACGCACCTGTCGGCCAGGTCGAGCGAGACCTTGACCTGCTCGAACAGCACCTCGAAGCGGGCCCGGCAGTCGCCGGCGTCGCGGGTGACGACCTTGACGGGCAGCTCGGGATAGGCGAGGTAGGGGTCGTCGCGGCGCAGGTCGAGGTCGACGCCGGAGGCGCGGGCGATGGGGCCGCTGACGCCGTACTGCATGACCTGCTCGCGGCTCAGCACGCCGACGCCCTTGGTGCGGGCGACGAAGATGTCGTTGTGCAGAATGAGGTCCTCGATGACGGGCACCCGGCGGCGGGTCTCGGCGACGGCCTCGGACACCCGGTCCAGCCAGCCCAGCGGCAGGTCCTCCTTGAGGCCGCCGACCCGGTTGAACATGTAGTGCATGCGTCCGCCGGAGATCTCCTCCATGACGGCCTGGATGCGCTCGCGCTCGTTGAAGGAGTAGAAGATGGGCGTCATCGCGCCCAGCTCCAGCGGGTAGGAGCCGAGGAACATGAGGTGGCTCAGCACCCGGTTGAGCTCGGCCAGCAGGGTGCGCGCCCACACGGCCCGCACCGGCGGCTCCATGCCGAGGAGGCGTTCGGCGGCGAGCACCACGCCCAGCTCGTTGGCGAACCCGGCCAGCCAGTCGTGCCGGTTGGCCAGCATGATGATCTGGCGGTAGTCGCGTACCTCGAACAGCTTCTCCGCGCCTCGGTGCATGTAGCCGATGATCGGCTCGGCGGTGGCGATGCGCTCGCCGTCGAGCGTGAGCCGGAGGCGGAGAACGCCGTGCGTCGAGGGATGCTGGGGGCCGATGTTGAGGATCATGTCCTCGGTGGCCAGCTCCTTCGCGCCCGCGCCTATCCCGACCACACGTTCCGTCATACGGCCATGCTCCCACCGTCCTTGGAGGTGATCCAGCGCGGGGGACGGTCGTGGGCGGGCATTGGTCAAGGATCGGTACGGATTCGCGTCACCTGTGGGGACTTGGTGTGGTCGTGGGGAGAAGACGGGAGACGGGGGGAGAAGCACCATGAAGAGAGTTGTGTTCGATGTGGCGGCCCTGATCGCCCGGGTGGTCACCGGTGTGATCTTCGTGGCGCACGGCGTGCAGAAGTGGCAGGGCGGTCTCGGCGCGACGACGGGGATGTTCAGCGGGATGGGGATTCCGTTGCCCGGCGCGGCCGCCGGCTTCGCCACCGTGGTCGAGACCGTCGGCGGCGTCTTCCTCATTCTGGGGCTGCTGGTGCGGCCGGTGGCGTTGCTGCTGCTGATCGACATGATCGGCGCGATCGTCTTCGTGCACGGCCACAGGGGAGTCCTGGTGGGCGAGGGCGGATGGGAGCTGGCGGGCGCGCTCGGGGCGCTGTGCCTGCTGTTCCTGGCGCTCGGTGGCGGCCGGATCGGGCTGGACGGGCTGTTCGGCGCGATCTTCCACCGCCGCGCGCGGCAGCGGGTCGCCGAGGACGAGCTGATCGAGCGCCGGCGCGGCCCGGCCATGGGTCCGGGCCCGTCCAACGTCAGCGTCAGACACGGAGGCGCGGAGGACGCCTACCCGGCGGGCGCCGCCGGACCGATGACGCCCGCGGAGCCGGGAATGCCCGCCGAGCCGGGAATGCCCGGCGAGCGGCGAGAGGTCCCTCGGCAACCGTCCGCGCCGCGCACCCATGCGGGAGGGCTCGACGACGAGGACATGCGCGACATCGACGCCCTGGTCTCCGAGGACCAGCCGGAGCACCGCAAGCCGCCGAACCGCTGACCAGGGAACCCCTGCCGCCGGTCAGCGGGACACGATGTCGCGCAGAGCCTCGATGAGCCGGTCCACGTGCTCCTGCGTGGTCCCGATGCCGATGGAGGCCCGCACGGCCGAGGCGGTGTCGTCCTCGCACCCGCCGTCGGCCGTGCCCAGCAGGTGCCGGACGAACGGGTGGGCGCAGAACTTGCCGTCGCGCACCCCGATGCCGTACTCGCCGGAGAGCGCCTCGGCCACCTCCCGCGCCGTGTGCCCGTCCACGGTGAACGACACGATGCCCACGCGCGGGTGGTCGTCACCCCACAGGGCCAGCTCGCGTACGCCGTCGATGGCCGCCAGGCCGGCGCGCAGCCGCGCGAGCAGCCGCTCCTCCTCGCGTACCAGCGCGGTCCAGCCGGTGGCGCTGAGCGCGTCGCAGGCCGCGGCGAGCGCGATCGCGCCGAGCACGTTGGGGGTGCCGGCCTCGTGGCGCGGCTCGGGGTCCTCGTGCCACTCGGGGGCCTCGCCCACCGCGCGCACCGCGCCCCCGCCCTTCAGGTACGGCTCACCGCCGGCCAGCCAGTCCCCACGGCCCACCAGCGCTCCCGCACCGAACGGCGCGTACAGCTTGTGCCCGGAGAAGGCCACGTAGTCGAGGTCCAGCGCGGTCAGGTTGAGCCGCCGGTGCGGCACGAACTGCGCGGCGTCCACCAGGATGCGCGCCCCGTGGCGGTGCGCGATGTGCGCCAGCGCGGCGATCGGCCACAGCTCGCCGGTGACGTTGGAGGCGGCGGTGACGACGAGCAGCTTGGGCCCGTCGATGGCGGCCAGCGCCTCGTCGGCGGCGCGTACGGCCTCGCCGGGGAAGGCGGGCGGGGCCAGCCGGACGGCGTCGTCCCAGGGCAGGAGCGAGGCGTGGTGCTCGGTGTCGAAGACCACGACGGTGGTGCCGTCGGGCAGGCAGCGGGCCAGCAGGTTGGTGGCGTCGGTGGTGTTGCGGGTGAAGATCACGGCGTCGGAGGGGCGGGCGCCGACGAACGCCCGTACGGTGTGCCGGGCCTGCTCGTACCTGGCGGTGGTGAGCTGGGAGGCGTAGCCGGCGCCGCGGTGGACGCTGGAGTAGGCCGGGAGCGCGGCGGTGACGGCGGCGCTGACCGGCTCCAGACAGGGCGCGCTGGCGGCGTAGTCGAGGTTGGCGTACCGGACGAGCCGGCCGCCCTTGACCGGCACCTCCAGGTCGGCCCCGACCACGGCGGGGATGGGCCGGGCGCTCTCCGGCGCGGCGGCGGGGGCCACGGTGGCGGCGGCGGCGTCGTTGAAGATCGTCAGTGTGGGCACAGCACTGCTCCTCGGGTCATCGGACCCCAGGAAACGGCCTCGGAGCCCGCGCTTGCCCGCCACACCTCGTGACGGACCAGGTCTTCACCCGGGGCACCCCGCCGCGGACGCGAGGGTTGCCGGCCAGCTAGCCGGGGCTTGTCGCTGGCGCTCATGACCTACGCCCGCACTATAACCGACACCACGCGGTCGGACGCAAGCCCGTGAACTTATGCGGCAGGTAATGCGTTGTGCCCGGAAAGTTCTCGGCCGCGTGTCACGGAGGTATGCAGATGTTGGACTGGGTCGCCGATCCCCAAATCTGGATCGGCTTCTTCACTCTTGTCACCCTGGAGATCGTCCTGGGGATCGACAACATCATCTTCATCTCCATCCTGGCGGGGAAGCTGCCGCCCGAGCAGCGCGACAGGGCCCGGGTGCTCGGCCTGGCCGCGGCCCTGGTCAGCCGGCTGCTCCTGCTGCTCGGCCTGTCGTGGGTGGTGCAGCTCACCGAGCCGCTGTTCACGGTGCTCGGGCATGAGATCTCGGGACGCGACCTCATCCTGCTGCTGGGAGGACTCTTCCTGCTCGGCAAGAGCGTCACCGAGATCGGCCACACCATGGACGGCCCGGCGGGCAAGGACGGCAAGAACGCCGCCGCCGTCTCGTTCACGTCGGTGATCGTGCAGATCATGATCCTGGACGTGGTCTTCTCGCTGGACTCGGTCATCACCGCGGTCGGCATGGTGGACGAGCTCGGCGTGATGATCGCGGCGGTCGTGGTGGCGGTGCTGGTGATGTTGTTCGCCTCGGGGCCGATCAGCCGCTTCGTGGACCAGCACCCGAGCGTCAAGATGCTGGCGCTGGCGTTCCTGGTGCTGATCGGCGTGGTGCTCGTGGCCGAAGGGCTGGACCAGCACATCCCGAAGGGCTACATCTACTTCGCGATGGCGTTCTCGGTGGTCGTGGAGCTGCTGAACATCCGGGTGCGCAGCAAGAACGCCAGGCGGCGGCAGGTGGAGGCTGCCGAGCACGAGGGGGAGGCTTCTAAGATGCAGTAGTGCGCTTTGACCCCTGGAATCCGGATTTCGTCGCCCATCCGTACCCGGTCTATGACGAGCTGCGGCGCGAGCGGCCCGTCTGCTTCTACGAGCCCACCAACCAGTGGCTCGTCTCCCGCCACGTGGACGTCAACGCCCTGCTCAGGGACCGCCGCCTGGGCCGGTCGTACCTGCACGTGGCCACGCACGAGGAGTTCGGCAGGCCGCAGGAGCCGGAGTTCCAGGAGCCGTTCTGGCGGGTGATCAGGGCGGGCATGCTGGACGTCGAGCCGCCGGTGCACACGAGGCTGCGCCGGCTGGTGTCGAAGGCGTTCACGCCGCGCATGGTCGAGTCCCTGCGGCCGCGCGTGCGGGCCATCGCGGGCGGGCTCGCGGACGCGTTCGTGGAGAAGGGCGGGGGCGACCTGCTGGCCGAGGTCGCCGAGCCGCTGCCGGTCACGGTGATCGCGGAGATGCTCGGCATCCCCGAGTCCGACCGCCACCTGCTCCGCCCCTGGTCGGCCGACATCTGCGGCATGTACGAGCTCAACCCGGCCGTCGAGGCGCAGCACACCGCCGTCCGCGCGGCCACGGAGTTCGCCGCCTACCTCAGGGACCTGGCCCGCGCCCGCCGCGCTGCCCCCGGCGACGACCTGATCAGCGCGCTCGCCCAGATCCCCGAGCTGACCGAGGACGAGCTGATCGGCACCTGCGTGCTGCTGCTCAACGCCGGCCACGAGGCCACGGTGAACGTCACCGGCAACGGCTGGTGGTCGCTGTTCAGGAACCCCGAGGAACTGGCCCGGCTGCGCGCCGACCGTTCGCTGCTGCCCACCGCCGTCGAGGAGCTGCTGCGCTGGGACACTCCGCTGCAAATGTTCGAGCGGTGGGTGCTGGAGGACATCGAGGTCCACGGGGTGGAGATCCCGCGCGGGGCCGAGGTGGCGCTGCTGTTCGGCTCGGCCAACCGGGACCCCGCCGTGTTCGAGGACCCGGATCGGCTGGACGTGGGCCGGGCCGACAACCCGCACATCTCCTTCGGCGCCGGCATCCACTTCTGCCTGGGGGCGCCGCTGGCCCGCATCGAGCTGATGGAGTCGTTCGGGGCGCTGCTGGACCGTACGGCGAGCCTGGAGCTGCGCGAGGAGCCCTCGTGGAAGCCCGGCTACGTCATCCGCGGCCTGGAGGCTTTGCACCTCACCGCAACCCCCGCCTGAGCGCCGTCAGCGGCGCTGGTCGAGCCAGCCGAAGCCGCCGAGCCCGGCCGGATCGATGAGCTCGCCCTCCTCCGACGCCCGGGCCAGCGCCCGCAGGTAGCCGCGCGGATCCCGGTGGGCCAGCTCGACCGGCGGCCGGGCGCCGGTCAGCCCCAGGGAGCGCAGCGCCGCGCGCTGTGTGGACAAGGTTGTGGATATCGCGCCCGCCCGGCGGCCCGCCTCGGCGCAGGCGTCGAGCGCCACATGCGCCGTGATGTCGCAGGTGCCGTCGGGTATGGGGCTGACGACCGCCCCATCCCGGTAGCCGGTCAGCGTGCCGCAAGGAGGACGGTTGTCCACAGGGTGTGCATAATCGACGGCGATCGCCCGGCCCCTGGTGAGGCGGGTGACGACGGCCGCCCACGCCTCGTCGCGCGGCCGGCCGATCTCGGCCCGCGCCCCCACCCGGGGCAGCGGCCACCACCGTTCCAGCCACTCCCGGTCGGCCGGCCGCAGGGGGCCGCCGATCCGCTCCTCGCCCGTGTGGACGTCCACCATGACCAGCCGCGGCCCGCCGGAGGTCTGCTCGACGACGTCCACCGGCACGTTGTCGAGCCATTCGTTGGCGATGGCGAGGCCGTGGATGGAGTCGGGCAGCCCGCCGCGCCACTCGATCCGCTCGGGCAGGCCATCCGGCCGGGACGACAGGTCGACCGCCGTGACCCGCAGCCGCTCGCCCAGGCCGGGCTCGGCGGCGGCCAGCACGCGGGTGACCAGGGTGCCCTCGCCGGCGCCGATGTCCACCAGGTCGAGCGCGTCGGGCTTGCCCAGCTCGGCGTCCACCTCGCGGAGCAGCGCGAGCACCGCCTCGGCGAACGCCGCCGAGGCGCTGACGGACGTGCGGAAGTGGCCCGAGGGGCGCTCGCGGAGGTAGAAGCCCGCCTCGCCGTACAGCGCTCGCTGGGTCGCCGCGCGCCAGGTCAGCCACATGTCATGGACTATCTCACGTCCGGCTGACGGCACGCTTGGTCATCATGTGACTACTCATTGTCGTCCGCTTGCGCTATTGTTTACGTTCTGTCGCCGGTCGGTCGCGTTGCGCCAACCCCCAGGTGGCGACTGCGGCAGCCGATCCCGGCACAAGCCAACGTCCGCGGCCCCAGTGCCGCGCTAATCGAGAAGGAGCTCACATGCTGAAGAAGACCCTGGTCCTGGTCGGTGCCGCCGCGGCCCTCGCGCTGGGCGCGCCCGCCGCCCATGCCGACATCACCAGCGGCAACGGCAGCATCCTGGGTGGCAACCAGATCCGCATCCCGATCAGCGCGCCGATCAACGTCTGCGGCAACACCGTCGCGGTCATCGGCCTCGGCATCGCCGGCTGCAAGGGCGGGGCCTACTCCCACCAGACGAGCCGCTGACGAAGCGGGGAGCCCGGACCGGCGCGGTCCGGTCCGGGCTCGGACTCCCGGCCGGGCAGTCGGCGGTCGCGCCGGCCAGGCGCACCTCCAAGAGGTCACACCCCGCGGGCGTCGGGTCCAGTGAGGACTCGGCGCCCGCTGCTATGCGGTGAACCCCTCTCCTCATCTCTTCCGACAGGGGGTGCACCATTTGTATGCCCTTGTCCTTTTTGCCAATAACTCAACCTGCAGCAAAGCACCAGTCACATTCCCCGGACCGAGAGGCCGTTACGCTGGGCGGCAGTGCCATCCGGTCGACAGGGGTGAGACGTCATGGAGGCAGGGGATCGCCCGGCGCGGCTGAGCGTGGGCGTGCTCGGGGCAGGCAAGGTCGGCTCGGCCCTCGGGGCCGCGTTGCGGCAGGCCGGCCACCGCGTCGTCGCCGCCAGCGGCTTGTCCGACAACTCCCAGCGCTGGGCCGCCGAGCGGCTCGGCGTGAGGCCGTCCCGGCCCGACGAGGTGGTGAACGCGGCCCAGCTCATCCTGCTGACCGTGCCCGACGACGCGCTGCCCGACCTCGTGGGCGGCCTGGCCGCCACCGGCGCCGACCTGCAGGGCAAGCTGGTCGTGCACACCAGCGGCGCGTACGGGCTGTCGGTGCTCGACCCGGCCGCCAAGCGCGGCGCGCTGCCGCTCGCGCTGCATCCCGTGATGACGTTCACCGGGCGCGACGACGACCTCAACAAGCTCACGGGCATCTCCTACGGCGTCACCGCCCCCGACGCGCTGCGCCCGATCGCCGAGGCCCTGGTGATCGAGATGGGCGGCGAGCCGGTCTGGATCGCCGACTCCGACCGGGCGCTCTATCACGCGGCCCTGGCCGGAGCCGCCAACCACATGGTCACCCTCATCGCCGAGTCCGGCGACCTGCTCGGGCGCATCGGCGTCGAGCATCCGGGCCGGATGCTGGGCCCGCTGCTCGGCGCCGCGCTCGACAACGTCCTGCGGCTCGGCATCGCCGGTCTCACCGGCCCGGTCGTACGCGGCGACGCCGGCACCGTGCGCAAGCACGTCGACGCGCTGATCCTGGCCGCCCCCGAGGCGGCCGACGCCTACAT
This sequence comes from Nonomuraea sp. LP-02, assembly GCF_036289125.1. Taxonomy (NCBI): domain Bacteria; kingdom Bacillati; phylum Actinomycetota; class Actinomycetes; order Streptosporangiales; family Streptosporangiaceae; genus Nonomuraea; species Nonomuraea sp. LP-02. The sequence goes on from NZ_JAXCLK010000001.1 coordinate 6,814,022, forward strand.
CGCGCTGGCCAGGCTCACGGCCGACCGTGCGCTCGCCGCCGGGCTGCTCAAACCGGAGGAGGCGGAGCGGCTGCTCGACGCGCTGGGCGGCAATATATGGACCTGACCGTGCGAGGAAGCGCCGCCGCGATGCGGAGGCCATGAACGCGAGGGGCCGCCCGATGGACTTGATCGTCGCCAGGAACAGGGAAGACCTGGTCAAGGCGCGTGGCGGTGGCGAGGTGGCGCTGGTGCCGACCATGGGCGCGCTGCACGAGGGCCACCGCTCGCTCATGCGGCTCGCCCGGTCGCGGGCCGACCAGGTCGTGGTCAGCGTCTTCGTCAACCCGCTGCAGTTCGGGCCGAACGAGGATTTCTCCCGCTATCCCCGTACGTTCGAGGCGGACCTGGAAGTGTGCCGGGCCGAGGGTGTGGACGTGGTCTTCCACCCGAACGCCGAGGACATGTACCGCCCCGACCGTCAGGTGAGCCTCCTGGCCGGCCGGATGGGCGAGATCGTGGAGGGCGAGTCCCGCCCCGGGCACTTCGACGGGGTGCTGACGGTGGTGCTCAAGCTGTTCAACCTCGTCCAGCCGAGCGTGGCGGTCTTCGGCCAGAAGGACGCCCAGCAGCTCGCCCTGATCCGCCGCATGGTCGCCGACCTGGACGTGCCGGTCGAGATCGTCGGCGCGCCCACCGTACGCGAGCATGACGGCCTGGCCCTGTCCAGCCGCAACCGCTACCTGTCCGAGGACGACCGGCAGGTGGCGCTGGCGCTCTCCCGGGCCCTGCGCGCGGGCGAGGCCGAGCGGCGGCCCGGCGCGATCCGCGAGGCCGCCCGCGAGGTGCTGGCCGCCGCCGGCCCCCGGCTCGACGTGGACTATGTGGTGCTGGTCGATCCCGCGACGTTCACCGAGGTGGGAGAGGAGCACGCGGGCGAGGCCGTGCTCGCCGTCGCGGCCAGGGTCGGGGCCACCCGGCTGATCGACAACGTCGTCCTGAACGTGAATCCCGACTAAGGGGGACCACCGGGCATGCAGACCTCCGTGGAGGCGTTATCGTCATGTTGACGAAATCGCCCGAGTGGAGGAGAGCCCAATGAGCGCACCGGCGATTCCCCTGCGGCTGACCGCTCCCGCGCCCGGCTGGAGCGCCGAGGCCGACCTGGTCGTCGTGGGCTCCGGCATCGCGGGCCTGACCGTGGCCCTGCGCTACACGGAGCTGGAGCCCGAGGCCAAGGTCCTGGTCGTCACCAAGGACGTGCTGTCGTCGGGCTCGACGCGCTGGGCGCAGGGCGGCATCGCCGCCGTGCTCGACCCGCGCGACACGCCCGAGGAGCACCTGAACGACACGCTCATCGCCGGCGTCGGCCTGTGCGACGTACGGGCGGTGCGGACGCTGGTCACCGAGGGCCCCGGCGCGCTGCGCCGGCTGATCGAGCGGGGCGCCCGCTTCGACCGCACCCCGGACGGCGAACTCCAGCTCACCCGCGAGGGCGGCCACCGCCGCAGCCGCATCGTGCACGCGGGCGGCGACGCGACCGGCGCGGAGGTGCAGCGGGCGCTCATCGAGGCGGTACGCGCCCGCCCCTCCATCGAGGTCATCGAGCACGCCCTGGTGCTCGACCTGCTCAAGGACGCCCACGGCCGGGCCAGGGGCGTCACCCTCCACGTGATGGGCGAGGGCGCGCGCGACGGCGTCGGCGCGGTGCTGGCGCGGGCCGTCGTGCTCGCCACCGGCGGCATGGGCCAGGTGTACGCGGCCACCACCAACCCCGTGGTCTCCACCGGTGACGGCGTCGCGCTGGCGCTGCGGGCCGGGGCGGTGGTGCGCGACCTGGAGTTCGTGCAGTTCCATCCCACCGTGCTCTGGCTCGGCGCGGACTCGACCGGCCAGCAGCCGCTGATCTCGGAGGCGGTGCGGGGCGAGGGCGCGTACCTCACCGACCACGAGGGCAACCGCTTCATGGCCGACGCGCACGAGCTGGCCGACCTGGCCCCGCGCGACGTCGTGGCCAAGGGGATCATGCGGACGATGCGCGCGACCGGCCGCGACCACGTCTATCTCGACGGCCGCCACTTCGGCCGGCGCAAGTGGGAGACCCGGTTCCCCACCATCTACGCGGTCTGCCGTGAGCACGGCATCGACCCGGCGACCCAGCCGATCCCCGTGGCCCCGGCCGCCCACTACGCCAGCGGCGGCGTACGGACCGATCTGCGCGGCCGTACCTCGATCGACGGCCTCTACGCCTGCGGCGAGGTCGCCTGCACCGGCGTGCACGGCGCCAACCGGCTGGCCTCCAACTCGCTGCTGGAGGGCCTGGTCTTCGCCGAGCGCATCGCCGAGGACGTGCACGCCGCCCGCCCGGCCCCCGGCGACCCGGTGCCGGCCGAGGTGGAGTCCGGGCTGGTGGACCCGCGCGTCAGGGCCCGGATCCAGGCCCACATGAGCAGGGGCGCGAGCGTGCTGCGCAGCCGCGAGTCGCTGCGCGCCACCGCCAAGGCGCTGCTCGACGCCCGCTGGACGCCGGTCGCGGTGCCGCCGCGCACCGAGTCGTGGGAGGCGGCGAACCTGCTCACCGTCGCCACCGTGCTCACCGGCGCGGCGGCGGCCCGGCTGGAGACCCGTGGCTCACACTGGCGCGAGGATCATGAGACGCGCGACGACAACGAATGGCTGGGCCACCTTGACGTGACCCTGACGGAGGAGGGCCTTCGCATGACGTACACGCCGCACGAGGACACGATGCCGGCCCGTCTGGCGCAGGAGCTGTCGGCCGCCGGGCTCGACCCGGCCGAGGTGGACGCGCTCATCGCCCGCGCGCTTGAGGAGGACCTGTGGGAGGCCGGTGACGTGACGAGCCTCGCCACCATCCCCGGCGAGCAGCGTTCGTCGGGCGACGTGGTGGCGCGCAAGGACGGCGTCGTGGCGGGACTGGCGGTGGCGGAGGCGGTGTTCGTCCGGCTGGGGGCGGACCGGACCGAGCGCCGGGCCAAGGACGGCGAGCGGGTCCGGGCGGGCGACGTGCTGCTCACCGTCGAGGGGCCCACGCGCGCCCTGCTGACCGCCGAGCGCACGGCGCTCAACCTGCTCACGCACCTGTCCGGGGTGGCGACGCTCACCGGCAGGTGGGTCGAGGCGATCGAGGGCACCGGGGCCCGCGTCCGCGACAGCCGCAAGACGCTGCCCGGCCTGCGCGCGCTGGAGAAGTACGCCGTACGCTGCGGCGGCGGCGTCAACCACCGCATGTCGCTGTCGGACGCCGCGCTGATCAAGGACAACCACGTGGTGGCGGCCGGCGGCGTGGCCGAGGCGTTCCGCGCGGTCCGCGAGCGCCACCCCGACCTGCCGATCGAGGTGGAGATCGACCGGCTCGACCAGCTCCAGCCGGTGCTCGACGAGGGCGCGCGTGAGGTGCTGCTGGACAACTTCACGGTGGAGGACACCGAGCGTGCCGTACAACTCGTGAAAAAGCAGGCGAAAAACAGGGTTGCCCTTGAAGCGAGCGGGGGATTGACCTTGGAATCGGCCCGTGCTGTGGCCGAAACTGGCGTTGACTACCTGGCGGTAGGAGCGCTGACGCACTCGGCGCCGGCCCTGGACATCGCACTGGATCTACGGGGGTAATTGATGCTGCTCACGATCGACGTCGGCAACACGCACACGGTGCTCGGGCTCTTCGAGGGCGAGGACGTCATCGAGCACTGGCGGCTGGCCACGGACGCCCGCCGCACCGCCGACGAGATCGCGGTCGTCCTGCAAGGGCTGCTGGCCCAGTCGCCGCTGCTCAAGGGCGCCGACGTCGACGGCATCGCCATCTGCTCGACGGTCCCGAGCGTGCTCAACGAGATGCGGGAGATGTGCCGCCGCTACTACGGCGACGTCACGGCGGTGATCGTGGAGCCGGGCATCCGCACCGGCGTGCCGGTCCGCATGGACAACCCCAAGGAGGTCGGCAGCGACCGCATCGTCAACGCCCTCGCCGCCATCGACCAGTACGGCGGCCCCTGCGTGATCGTCGACTTCGGCACCGCCACGTCCTTCGACGCCGTCTCGGCCAAGGGCGAGTACATCGGGGCGGTCACCGCGCCCGGCATCGAGATCTCGGTGGACGCCCTCGCCTCCGCCGGCGCGCAACTGCACAAGGTGGAGCTGGTCAGACCCCGCTCGGTGATCGCCAAGAACACCGTCGAGGCGCTGCAGGCCGGCATCATCTACGGCTTCGCCGGCCAGGTGGACGGCATCGTCGAGCGCATGACGGCCGAACTGGCCGACGACCCCGACGAGGTCACGGTCGTCGCCACCGGCGGGCACGCCGGGCTGGTGGTCGGCGAGTCCCGCTCGATCGACGTGCACGAGCCGTGGCTCACGCTCATCGGCCTGCGCCTGATCTACCACCGCAACGCGGGCTGACACAGGAGCGGGCGGCCCCCCGCTCGGGTAGGGGGCCGCCCGCGGTCTTCGGGTGCTCGGCTGCTGGGGCGCCAGTGTGCTCGGCTGCGAGCTCCGGCGTCACTACTCGCTCTCGTTGGTGTAGATGTAGTCCCAGCGACCGCACTTGGTCGGGAACTTGCTGTTCAGGCCGATCTGGCAGACCTGCACGCGCAGGGTCTGGACGTCGTTCTCCTCGAAGTGGAAGCGCTGGAAGCTGGGGTAGCCGCAGTACTTCCGCCAGAAGACCGGCGACCAGTCGCCGTCGAAGTCCTCGGCCTGGAAGCGCACGTACGCGCACTTGCCGCCCTCGTCGTAGCTGCGGTTGTCGCGGTCCCAGAGCTTGCCGCGCACGTGGACCTCGTTCGACTCACCGTCGTCGTCCCAGTTGACCTCGACGTTGCCCTCGGCCTTGGCCTGGAAGTGCTTGGCGTAGACCGGGCCCCAGTGCGAGGAGAAGTCGTCGGCCTGGGGTGAGGCGGCGAAGGCGGCGGCGGGCATCGACAGGGCGACTGCGGTGGTGGCGGCGGCGGCGAGGGTGCCGATCGCGAGCTTCTTGAACATTTCTCTCTCCTGGAGCTCCCCTGGGCCGGCTCCTTGCCGGCCTCCCCCTGAGCTCGTGAGTCATTGATAAAAGAGCCCTCTTGCAGGCACCCTGCAACGGACCGACGAGCCCTTGCAGTTCGCCATATCCCCTACGCTTTAGTGCTGTGAGCGAAGAACTTCCCGAGCAGATGCGGATCCGGAGGGAGAAGCTCGACCGCCTTCGCAGTGAGGGCGTCGATCCTTACCCGGTCAATTTCCCCCGTACGGCGACCAACGCCGAGGTCAGGGAGAAATACCAGGGCCTGGAGCCCGACACCGCCACCGGCGAGAGCGTCTCGGTGGCCGGTCGCGTCATGCTCAGCCGCGTCGGCGGGAAGCTCTGCTTCGCCACCCTCCGCGACGGCGAGGCCGACCTGCAGGTCATGATCTCCCTTGACCGGGTCGGCGAGGAGTCGCTGGCCCGCTGGAAGCGCGACGTCGACCTCGGCGACCACGTCGGCATCACCGGTGAGGTCATCACCTCGCGGCGCGGCGAGCTGTCCGTGCTCGCCGACGACTGGCAGATCACCGCCAAGTGCCTGCGGCCGCTGCCGGAGAAGCACGTCGGTCTCACCGACCCCGAGGCGCGCGTACGCCAGCGCTACGTCGATCTCATCGTCAACGACGAGGCCAGGAAGATGGCCCGCGTCCGCAGCGCCACCGTGCGCGCGGTGCGCGACTTCTGGCACGAGGAGGGCTACCTCGAGGTCGAGACGCCGATGTTGCAGCCGATCCACGGCGGCGCGGCGGCCCGGCCCTTCCGCACCCACATCAACGCCTACGACATGGAGCTCTATCTGCGCATCGCGATCGAGCTCTATCTCAAGCGGCTCGTGGTCGGCGGTGTCGAGAAGGTCTTCGAGATCAACCGCAACTTCCGCAACGAGGGCGCCGACTCGACGCACAACCCCGAGTTCACCATGATCGAGGCGTACGGCACCTACCTCGACTACCACGACATGGCCGACCTGACGCAGCGGATGTACCAGAAGGCCGTCGTGGCCGCCCTGGACACCACGGTCGTCGTGCACGACGGCGTCGAGGTCGATCTCGGGCTGGCCGAGTGGCCCCGGGTGACGCTCTACGGCCTTGTTTCCGAGGCCGTCGGCGAGGAGATCACCACCTCCACCACGCTGGAGGAGCTGCGCAAGATCGCCGACCGGCGCGAGGTCCACTGGGACCCGAAGTGGGGGTCGGGCAAGCTCGTGCAGGAGCTGTTCGAGGCGCTGGTGGAGCACACGCTGGTGCAGCCGACGTTCGTCATGGACTATCCGCTGGAGACCTCGCCGCTGGCCCGCCTCCACCGCGACAACCCGCTGCTCACCGAGAAGTGGGACCTCATCGGCTTCGGCACGGAGCTGGGCACGGCCTACTCCGAGCTCAACGACCCGATCGACCAGCGGCACCGGCTGGTGGAGCAGTCGCTGCTCGCCGCCGGCGGCGACCCCGAGGCGATGCAGCTCGACGAGGACTTCCTGGCGGCCCTCGAATACGGCATGCCGCCGACGGGTGGCATGGGCGCGGGCATCGACCGGATGATCATGGCGTTCACCGGCAAGAACATCCGCGAGACCATCCTGTTCCCGCTGGTCAAGCCCACCCACTGACGATCGCGGCTCGGCTGCTCGTCAGCGGTTGAGCCGCACAGGGAGCTTCGCGAGCCCCCGCAGCACCAGATTCGGCCGGTACGGCGGCGCCGGATCGAGCAGTTCCATCCGTGGCGCCGCGGCGGCCAGCGCGGAGAGCGCGATCTCGCCCTCCATCCTGGCCAGCGTCGCCCCGAGACAGAAGTGGATGCCGAGCCCGAAGGCGAGGTGCCGCCCCGGCTCGCGGCCGCCGTCCGAGCTGCCGGGGCCGGAGCGGCCAGGATCGGAGCGGCCGGGATCGGAGCGGCCGGGATCGGAGCGGCCGTGGTCGAAACGGTCGGGGTCGAAACGGTCGGGGTCGGGGAAGACCGCGGGGTCGCGATTGGCCGCGCCGATCAGCGCGACCACGGCCGTGCCCGCGGGCACCGGCGTCCCGCCGAGCTCGGCGTCGCGGAGCGCCACCCGTCCGGTGAGCTGGACCGGCGGGTCGTAGCGCAGCACCTCCTCGACGACCTGCCGCGGCCGCTCGGCGGCGTGCCGCAGCAGGCCGTTGCGGACCAGGGCGAGCACCCCGTTGGCGATGAGGTTGACGGTCGTCTCGTGCCCGGCCACGAGCAGCAGCACGCAGGTGGCCAGCAGCTCGCCCTCGGTCAGCTCCTCGACCCGGGTGAGCGCGCTCAGCAGGTCGTCGCCGGGCTGCCGGCGCCGGAGCTCCAGGAGGTCGCGGAAGTAGTCGCGAAACTCTCTTCCGGACCGCCCGCTTTCCGATATCAGCTCCGCTGTAAGCATCGGGTCAAGGCTGCGGGCGGCCGTCTCGCTCCAGCCCTGGAAGCGTTCGTGATCTTCCGGCGGCACCCCCAGCATCTCGCAGATCACCATGACCGGCAGCGGGTACGCGAAGCCGGAAACCAGGTCGCCCTCCTCGGGCAGCGCCGCGATCAGCCCGGCGGTGACGGCCTCGACGCGCGGGCGCAGCCGTTCGACCATGCGGGGCGTGAAGGCCCTGCTGACCAGACCACGTAACCGGGTGTGATCGGGCGGATCCATACGCAGAAATGACTCGACGGGCTGACCTGGATTGACGCGATTGATGGGATTGGGGCCGTGACCGAAACGGGGGTCGCGGAGCATGGCCCCGCACAGTTCGTGATCGGTCAGGACGAACAGCCCGGCGGGCGTGCGGAAGATCGGCCCGTGCTCGCGCAGCGCGTGGTAGCGCGCATAGGGATCAACCAGAAAGCCGGGGTCCGCGGGATCAAAACCCAGAACGTCCGCCGGACCCGAGGGGGGTGGAGGGGAGCCCCCGGACTGATCAACGAGATCGGTCATCGCGCATCCAGCGTCCGGTCGGCATATGGCGAGTAGGTCACATATGCGCGATCATGTCAATAGCGCTCGTCAAGGGCGGGATTTATCACGCTTGACGACCTTTCAGAGATGCGTTTACCTTCTGCGAGACGAGCGGCTTTGGCCCGTTGTGAGGTCCAAATTCTGCTGTTGGGGGGGAGGGCTCCCGATGGACGTGCTCACTGAAGGCGTTGAGCTGAGCCACGCGGATCTGGCTTTACTCGGCGAGCTGGCCAAGGGCGTCACTGTGGATCGAGTGGGGAGACGTCTGGACATCAGCGGACGCACGGTGCGCCGAAGACTGCGCGGCATCTGCGATCGCATCGGCGTGGCCACGGCCATCGAGGCCGTGGCCTGGGCGGCACGCCGCCATCTCATCTGACGGGACGCTCTGCAGGGATCAACCGGGTCATGCCGGCTCAGTCTGCGATGCGCACCGCGCCCGCGAAGGGCCGGTTGCCGAGCGCGGCCACTCGTACGACGTCGCCGGTGCGCGGGGCGTGCACCATCATGCCCCCGCCGATGTAGATGCCGACGTGGTGCAGGTCGTTGTAGAAGAAGACCAGGTCGCCTGGGCGCATCTCCTCGCGTGAGATGTGCCGGCCCGCGGTCCACTGGTCGCCGGTGTAGTGCGGCAGCGAGATGCCGACGCGCCGGAAGGCGGCCATGACCAGACCGGAGCAGTCGTAGGAGCTGGGGCCTCCGGCGCCCCACACGTACGGCTTGAGCTGCTGCGTGAGCGCCCACCTGGCGGCCGCGGCGGCCTTGCCGGTGCCGGGGATCGGCAGGTTGACGCGTACGGCGCGGGTGCCGGGCTGCCCGGCCTCGCCGAGGGCGCGACGGAAGAGGCTGCTCTCCGTCTTGGCCACGAGGGCGGTGATCTTGTCGCGCTTGGCGTCGAGGTCGGCCACGATCCCGCGCAACTCCTCCATGCGGGTCTTGGCGCCGGCCTCGGCGCGGGTGGCCGCGTCCATGGCCTTGAGCAGCTGGTTGACCTCTTCGCTCTGCTGCGTCTCCAGCGCGTGCGTGGTCGCGGCCCGGTCGAGGAACTTCTCGGGATCGTCGGACTGCATGAAGGCGAGCGAGCGGTTGAGCCCGCCGGTGATGTAGGCGTTCTGAGCGAGCATGACGGCCTTCGCGCGCTTGGCGGCGAGATCGGCCTGGCTGTCGGTCAAAGTCTTCTGGGCGGCGTCGGCGGCCTTCTTGGCGGTTTTGTACTTCTCCCGCTGGCCGTTGTACTGCTCCGTGAGCGTCTCGATCTCGACGTGCAGCTTCTCGACCCGCTCCGACAGCTCCTTGAGCGAGGGCTTGGGCTCCGCGGACGCCGGGGCGATGGGGGCCGCCAGTAACGCGGCGGCCATCAGGACCGCCGCTCCGAGGCGGAACGGTCGCCGGAACCGTTCCCGATGGGGGGCGTTCCCGCCCGCCGTCCTCTCGTCCCCACGCGTGCGCGTGCGCTTCACCAACCGGCTCCCTTCCTCGACGCCTACCGGGTTAGCTGACGGGTTCGGGCCGGAGGAGCCCTACCGAACGTTTCGGATTCACCCCTGTGATGGCGTGCGGCGGGCGCCATCGGCGGGTCCCCGGCTTCCCTTGCGGGAATTGGGCGTGTCTCCCGCGTGCGACACGCGGGGAACGTCGTCGCTGGACACTAATGCACTCCCGGTTCCTGCTCAACCAGAACTGCTTGATCTGTTGAGGTTTCACAACCGAAGGGTCACAAGGTGATCTCGTGATCAAGCGTACAGAAGAGACTTTATGTCCTTTTTGCCCTTGGTTTTGCTCGGCGTCGGCGAACGTCGGACCTGCGCCTGGACAGCCGTGCGGGACCCCGGGTACGGGGCGGTTGAGGGAGTTAGGTCCGAGCCGTAATGACATCTGTACTCTGGAGAGCCATGGAGCAGGTGGCCGAGCTGACAGCGCCCGAGACCGCGGTGGTGGTCCGGCGTGCCCGCACGCCCGACGTCCGCGGCATCAGGCGCCTGGTCGACACCTACGCGGGCGCGGGTCCCCGGCTCCTGGAGAAGACCACGGTGACGCTGTACGAGGACGTACAGGAGTTCTGGGTAGCCGATCTCGGCGGGCGGGTCGCCGGCTGTGGCGCCCTGCACGTCCTGTGGGAGGATCTCGCCGAGGTCCGCACGGTCGCCGTCGATCCGGAAGTCCGGGGCTTGGGCATCGGTCACCGGATCGTGGAGGCGCTCATACAGCAGGCGAAGGATCTGGGTCTGCGGCGGGTGTTCTGTCTCACTTTCGAGATCGAATTCTTCGCCAGGCACGGGTTCCGGCCTATCCAGGGGACCCCGGTCTCACCGGAGGTCTACGCCGAACTTCTGGCCTCGTACGACGAGGGTGTGGCCGAGTTCCTCGACCTGGAGCACGTCAAGCCGAACACCCTGGGCAACACCCGCATGCTGCTCCATCTGACATCGGGTGACGCGGACCTTGACCAATTGGAAAGGTGATTGTTGATACCTATGTCGATACGTTGGGCAGCACAGGCATGTGCCCTGACACGTGCCACATGCGCACGCGAAGCGAGGTGACACGGTGAGCACCGGACAGCCGCCGTATCCGCAAGACGAATCCGGCGAGAACTCCGCGCCTGGCAATCCCCCCTACGGCCAGCAGCACCAGGGCCGTCACCCCGGCGAGCCCGACCCCGACGCCACCGTGGTCGGCTACCGGGCGGACGACGCCTTCGGACAGTCCCCCTACAACCAGCAGCAGCAGGGCTACGGCCAGCAGCCTCAATACGGCCAGCAGCCGCAGTCCCAGCCGGACTACGGTCAGCAGGGCTACGGTCAGCAGCCCCAGTACGGCGGCCAGCAGGGCTACGGCCAGCAGCCGCAGTACGGCCAGCAGCAGGGCTACGGCCAGCAGCCCCAATACGGCCAGCAGCCGCAGTCCCAGCCCGACTACGGCCAGGGCTACGGCCAGCAGGGCCAGTCCCAGCCGGGCTACGGCCAGCAGCCGCAGTACGGTCAGCAGCCGCAGTCGCAGCCCGGCTACGGCCAGCAGCCCTCCTCGGGCCAGTACGGCACCCAGCCCGGCTACGGCCAGCAGCCTCAGTACGGCCAGCAGCCGCAGTCGCAGCCCGACTACGGCCAGGGCTACGGTCAGCAGCCGCAGTCCCAGCCCGAGTACGGCCAGGGTTACGGCCAGCAGCCTCAGTACGGCCAGCAGCCGCAGTCGCAGCCCGACTACGGCCAGCAGGGCTACGGGCAGCAGGGCCAGTCCCAGCCGGGCTACGGCCAGCAGCAGCAGTACGGCCAGCAGTACGGCGACCAGCAGTACGGTCAGCAGGGTTACGGCCAGCAGGGCTACGGGCAGCAGCAGGGCTACGGCCAGCCCGGTTACGGCCAGCCGGTCGGCGTCCAGCCGCCCGGCGCGCCCGCCCCGCTCGCCGAGTGGTGGCAGCGCCTGGTGGCCAGGCTGATCGACGGCGTCATCCTGTTCGTCATCAACTTCATCGTGGGCCTGATCCTCGGCATCTTCTTCGTGGCGAGCTACAGCTCGCTCGACGGCAGCAGCAGTGGCATCGCCTCGTCGTTCGTCGTCAGCATCCTGTCGGCGCTGATCGCGGCGGCCCTCTGGGTGGCCTACGACTTCTTCCTCCTGAAGATGAGCGGCCAGACCGTCGGCAAGATGGTGATGGGCATCAAGGTCGTCCTCGTCGGCCAGCCCATGCCCCCCAAGGGCCTGCCGAACGACGCCGCGCTCAAGCGGGCCGGCGGCACGTGGGGCTGGTGGGTGCTCAACGCCATCCCGCTGCTCGGCTGGGTGTTCGCCTACGCGGGCGTTGCACTCAACGGCGCCTCCCAGCTCTGGGACAAGCCGTTGCAGCAGACGTTCGCCGACAAGTTCGCGCGTACGGTGGTCGTCAAGATCAAGTAGTCCGCGCGGGACGCGAACCTGGGGGCCGGCTTACCGCCGGCCCCTATGTTTTGCCCGCCGGGCCGTACCAGAATGGTGACATCCGCACTCCCCCATTCGGGGCCGCCGACGACGCGAGGTGGAGGTTATGACCGGGACCGCGCCGCGAGCGGACACGCTGCCGGCGGAATGGTGGGAACGCCTCGGCGCCCGGCTGATTGAAGCGCTCGTCTTCGGGGTCTTCTATTACATTCTGTTCATCGCGCTCTGGGGCGTCTTCCGGACTGTCGGGTTGTTGGGGCTGTTGGACGGCAGGTTGCCCGGCGTGGGCGCCGCGCTGGTCGCCGGAGCCGGTTATACCGCCTACGACTGGTGGGCCCATTCCCACGGGGGCCGGACGTTCGGCAAGGCGATCATGCGGATTCGCCTGTCTCCCGAGGCGCTGACGTCCAGGGCGGCCCTGAAACGGGCCCTGGTCTATCCGGGTGCGCTCATGCTGATCGGCATTCCGGTGGTCAATCTCCTGGCCGGAATGCTGCTGTTCGCGGTGGGGCTGCTGATCCTGATGGACAAGCCGCTGGAGCGCGGCCCGCACGACCGGCTGGCCGGAACGCGTGTGGTAAAAGATCTTCGCTGAGCCTTCCACACCTGGGCGGATGCCTTTCGCAAAATTTCCGCTTGATCCGGTAAGGAGTCTGGAGAGACTGCCATTAGGCTATGGGGCGTCCGGGTTGCCGGATGTCGGCGCCCCTGAGACTCGCAGTGCATGTGTGTGCCGCTATGGTCAGTTGCGGGCGGTTGTCGCCGTACGCTGCACTGGGGTCACGCTCCTCCGGGCAGCGGCCCCGGGCGCATATAGCGCCCCCCAAACCCCGTCAGCCGTGGAGGCGAGGACGAATGGAAGCCCTAACAGATGTATTGTCAGCGCTCATCCCCCCGGCCGTGGTCGGCGGAGCCTTCATCTTTGGCGTGGTGAAGTTGGTCCGCCACGAGGGCGCCGGGCGGCGGCCTAAGGCTCAGCAGCCGGCCGAGAAGCAGAACTGATCGGCCAGTCAGCCGAATCCCCGCTGTGCTGAATTGTCTCCGCGCCTTTTCGGGTATATGTTTGGGCAGGCGAATGAAACAATGCCCGCGAAAGGATTGCGTAGATGGCCAAGCACATCCAGGAGATTCTCATCGATGACCTCGATGGGGGCGAGGCCAATGAGACGGTCAGCTTCGCTATTGACGGCTCCTCCTATGAGATTGACCTCAGCGACCTTAACGCCAAGAAGCTGAGGGACGCGCTCTCGCCTTTCGTGCAGCACGCGCGCCGGGCGGGCGCCACCACCACGCGTCGTCGCACCCGCGGCGGCAACCGTGCGATGACCCGGGAGAAGAGCTCGGAGATCCGGCAGTGGGCCAAGTCCCGCGGCCTGCCGGTCAGCGAGCGCGGCCGTATCGCCTCCACCGTCGTCGAGCAGTACGAGGCGGCTCACTGAAAGAGTCGTCGCTCGACCGTGCGCTTATGCCGTTCGCCTTGGACCCCGGCGGCCGCCATAAGCGCATGATCGTATTCAGGGGCGTCTCGAATGGTGGAACGCCCCAGAGGACGATCTACTGATGCGCCCACATATGCGGGCGTTTTGATCGGCTGTCGCGGCTGGTGTCGGCCGTCGATTCGCCGGCCGCGCCCGCATATGTGAAGCGTCGTCCCCGGCCTGCTCCAAAGCCGAGAGGCCCCCGCGGCCCGTTCCTCCGGGCATGCACGCGGGCTCCTCCACCGCGTTCCCCGTCATGTTCCCCTCCGTGTTCCCCGTCGTCTTCTCGTCGCGTTCCTCGTCGTGTTCCTGAGTAAAAGCTGGGAAGCGTCTGCGAGAGGCGGGGCAAAACCGGCTTGGCGGGGCGGGTGCGCACAATGCCCGGTCCCCGCGCGCCCGCGTGATGAGGCCGGTAACCCGGCTGACCGGATGAGCATTAGCGACGGGAGCGGTAGGCACCGGGCATGCTCAGGGCGTTGTGACCGCGCTTGGCCATCCCCGCCACACGACATAGGATGATTACGCGTGAGAAACGGACGCGGCATCATCGGCGATGCGGCGGGCGCGACCCCTTCGCCGGGCCGCATCACCCGGGCGTCCGGCGGCCGATCCGTGTCGATCTGCATACGCCGCGGCGGCAATTCGGTGTCGTCTCCCCGTAGCGGCCTAAACATCGTTCGCTTGCGGCGTATCGGGAACACGTGACCCCCGAACAGTAGTTGGATAGAGGGTGAACGCCCTGCTCTCGGGGAACGTCTCTGCTATAGAGCGTGTCAGAGGCGAGTGGGCACGGTTCGCCGAGCCAGGGCTAGCATGCGGGAGGACGGGACCGGATTTACCGGCCCTGACTGACCGCTCTGTGAGGAGCGACGAGATGTTCGAGAGGTTCACCGACCGAGCGAGGCGTGTTGTCGTCTTGGCCCAAGAAGAGGCCAGGATGCTCAACCACAACTACATCGGCACTGAGCACATTCTTCTTGGTTTGATCCACGAAGGTGAGGGCGTTGCCGCCAAGGCTCTGGAGAGCCTGGGCATCAGCCTTGAGGGTGTGCGTCAGCAGGTCGAGGAGATCATCGGCCAGGGCCAGTCGGCTCCGTCGGGGCACATTCCCTTCACCCCGCGGGCCAAGAAGGTCCTCGAGCTGTCGCTCCGTGAGGCTCTGCAGCTGGGCCACAACTACATCGGCACCGAGCACATCCTGCTCGGGCTCATCCGCGAGGGTGAGGGTGTGGCGGCCCAGGTGCTGGTCAAGCTTGGAGCTGATCTCAACCGTGTCCGGCAGCAGGTGATCCAGTTGCTGCACGGTTACCAGGGCAAGGAGCCGGCGGCCGCGGGCGGCCCCCAGGAGTCGGCCCCGTCCACGTCCCTGGTGCTCGACCAGTTCGGCCGCAACCTGACCCAGGCGGCCCGCGAGGGCAAGCTGGATCCGGTCATCGGCCGTGAGAAGGAGATCGAGCGGGTCATGCAGGTCCTCTCCCGGAGGACCAAGAACAACCCCGTTCTCATCGGCGAGCCCGGCGTCGGCAAGACCGCCGTCGTCGAGGGCCTGTCGCAGAAGATCGTCAGGGGCGAGGTGCCCGAGACGCTGAAGGACAAGCAGCTCTACACGCTTGACCTCGGCGCCCTGGTCGCCGGCTCCCGTTACCGCGGCGACTTCGAAGAGCGCCTGAAGAAGGTGCTCAAGGAGATCCGCACGCGCGGCGACATCATCCTGTTCATCGACGAGCTGCACACGCTCGTGGGTGCGGGCGCCGCGGAGGGCGCGATCGACGCCGCCAGCATCCTCAAGCCGATGCTGGCCCGCGGCGAGCTGCAGACGATCGGCGCGACCACGCTCGACGAATACCGCAAATACCTTGAGAAGGACGCCGCGCTCGAGCGTCGCTTCCAGCCGATCCAGGTGGCCGAGCCCTCGCTCAGCCACACGATCGAGATCCTCAAGGGTCTGCGTGACCGTTACGAGGCGCACCACCGCGTGTCCATCACGGACGACGCGCTGGTGGCCGCGGCGCAGCTGGCCGACCGCTACATCAGCGACCGCTACCTGCCCGACAAGGCGATCGACCTCATCGACGAGGCCGGCTCCCGGATGCGCATCCGCCGGATGACCGCTCCGCCGGACCTGCGCGAGTACGACGAGAAGATCGCCAACGTGCGCCGCGACAAGGAGTCCGCGATCGACGCGCAGGACTTCGAGAAGGCCGCCGCTCTCCGCGACCAGGAGAAGCAGCTCCAGCTCAAGCGCGAGCGCAGGGAGAAGGAGTGGAAGGCCGGCGACATGGACGTCGTGGCCGAGGTCACCCAGGAGCTCATCGCCGAGGTCCTGGCGACCGCCACCGGCATCCCGGTCTTCAAGCTGACCGAGGAGGAGTCGCAGCGCCTGCTCCGCATGGAGGACGAGCTCCACAAGCGGATCATCGGCCAGGACGACGCCATCAAGGGCCTGTCGCGGTCCATCCGGCGCACCCGCGCCGGGCTGAAGGACCCGCGCCGTCCCGGCGGCTCGTTCATCTTCGCCGGCCCCTCCGGCGTCGGCAAGACCGAGCTGTCCAAGGCTCTGGCGGAGTTCCTCTTCGGTGACGAGGACGCGCTGATCAGCCTGGACATGTCGGAGTTCATGGAGAAGCACACCGTCTCCCGGCTGTTCGGCTCGCCTCCCGGCTACGTCGGCTACGAGGAGGGCGGCCAGCTCACCGAGAAGGTGCGGCGCAAGCCGTTCTCCGTGGTCCTGTTCGACGAGATCGAGAAGGCCCACCCCGACATCTTCAACTCGCTGCTGCAGATCCTGGAGGACGGTCGCCTGACCGACGCCCAGGGTCGCGTGGTCGACTTCAAGAACACGGTCATCATCATGACCACCAACCTCGGCACCCGTGACATCTCCAAGGGCATCGGGGTCGGGTTCGCGAAGTCCAACGACACCGAGTCCAACTACGAGCGGATGAAGGCGAAGGTCCAGGAGGAGCTCAAGCAGCACTTCCGGCCGGAGTTCCTCAACCGTGTCGACGACATCGTGGTCTTCCACCAGCTCACGCCGGTCGAGATCATCCAGATCGTGGATCTGATGCTCGCCCAGGTCGACGCGAGGCTGAAGGACCGCGACATGGGGCTCGAGGTCTCGCAGGAGGCCAAGCAGCTGCTGGCCGACCGCGGCTACGACCCGGTGATGGGCGCCCGGCCGCTGCGCCGGACCATCCAGCGCGAGCTGGAGGACTCCCTCTCGGAGAAGATCCTCTACGGCGAGCTCCGTCCGGGGCAGGTCGTGAAGGTGACGATCGAGGGCGAGGGCGACGAGGCCAAGTTCATCTTCCGGGGCGAGACGTCCTCGAAGGTGCCCGACTCGGCGGCGGCCATCGCGGCTCCGATTCAGCACTGACACCTCCGGCGCTCCGGCGCCGGACGTGACCGAAGAGCTCCCGTGTGCTTCGTCACACGGGAGCTTTTCGCGTCTCCGGGGTGCGGCGCTCTGTGGCATCGTGTGGCGTCACAGGTCACGGACGTGAGAAGTTCGTCGCCGCCCCGGGCGGGGAGCGCTCTCCGTGGCTCCTGGGGCCGGTCAGCGCCCCTTCCAGGCGGCGGCTCGCCCGTGGTCACCACGTCGTTGCGTAATTGTTGGATGACCGGGTATCCCGCCACCGTTGGTAGTACTACACTGCGTAGAGTAGAGCCAAGTCTCATCCAAGTGAGCCGCAAGAGCGCGTCCCTAACGTGGGGGCCTGCTCCCCGGGGAGTAGTCGGAAATCAACTCTGGGCGGACGCCGGCGGGACCCGCGAGCAGTCATGCTCGACGAGGTCCGGCACGTCCGAGGCGGGCGACGGACACACATAAGCAAGCCGTGGAGGAAACCGATGCGCCTGCGTCACGATGACGGAACGCTCGTTCACCTCGCCTACAACGCAGGCGTCCATCCCGCTGAAGACCTGGAGAACCTGATCGCCCATCTCACTCGCTACGCCGTGCCGGTGCGCAAGCGGCTCGGCGTCGAGCGGATGGGCATCGGCCTGTGGCTGTCGCCGAGCGTCGCCGACCACCTCACCGCCGACCGCATCGAGCTCGTACGGCTGCGCCGCTCCCTGGAGGAGCGCGGCCTGGAGGTCGTGAGCCTCAACGGCACCGGCGGCCGCAACCAGGAGGTCCCGGGCCCCGACTGGGCCAAGCCCGAGCGCTACCGCTACACGATGGCGCTGGCCCGCATCCTCGCGTTCCTGCTGCCCGAGGACGTACGTTTCGGCAGCATCTCGACCATACCGATCGGCTGGCGGCGCGACTGGCCGGCCGACCTGCACAACATCGCCACCCGCCGCCTGGAGCGCCTGGCCCGCGAGCTGCGCGGCATCCACAGCGTCACGGGCAAGACGATCCGCGTCGGCTTCGAGCCGTGGCCCGGCTGCGTGCTGGAGACCACCGAGCAGGCGCTGGAGCGGGTCGGCGGCATCGACTCCGAGCACCTCGGTGTGTGCCTGGACGCCTGCCACCTCGCCTCCGGGGACGAGGAGCCGGGCGCGGCGCTCAAGAACCTGGCCGCGGCCGGTGCGCCGGTCGTCAAGCTCGGCCACGTGCACAACCACACCGGCCGGACGTCCAGCACCGGCGAGGTGCTGCACGACACGCTGACGGCCATGCTGTCGGGCGCGGTCAGCGGCAGCGCCCACATCGAGGTCGAGACGCACAACCTGGCCGTGCCGGGACGCGCCAAGGGGCCGGGGGCGCTGGTGTCGCTGCTGGCCGAGGAGCTGGACTGGGCCCGCAGCAACCTGACCGGCCTGGGCCTCCAGCTGGCCGCCTGACCTCCCTCAGAGGGAGGTGAACCAGGCGGGCGTGTCCAGCCGCCACGGATTGGCCGGGGTGACCTTGCGCAGGTCGGCCTCCAGCGCCCGCAGCCGCTCGACGCCCAGCTCGGCGGCCCAGCGGGCGCGGAGGTCGTCGAAGATGCGGGCCGAGCGGTGGAGCGCGTCCATCCCGTACGGCGTCAGCCGTACGATCTTGCGCCGGCTGTCGCCGGGATCGGTGGCGCGCTCCACGTAGCCGACGCGCTCCAGCGACTCGACGGTCTTGCCGGCCGCCTGCTTGGAGACGCCCAGCGCGCGGCCCAGCTCGACGGCCGTCGTGCCGTCGGGGCCGATGGCCTGCATGACGAATCCGTACATGGGTCTGATGTGGGGATGTCCCTGCCGGGACAGCTCGGCGTGCAGCTCGTCGATGAGCGCCCGGAACGCCAGCAGCAGGCGCAGCGGCAACTCGAATCCAGGGGCGTCGCTTGACACAATAGACAACCTGATTGACTATGTTGATGGACAACGTGGTTTCCTATCCTAAGGGGTTTCCCACATGACCGTCATTCGTGCCGCCGACGCGCGGCGTACCGAGACACCCGGCGGGGTCATGACGACCTTCGCCTCGCCCACCCAGGGAGCGGCCGGGCGGTCGCTCTGGCGTGTGGAGGCCAAGCCCGGCGTGGCAGGGCCGCTGCACGACTTCGACGTCGAGCAGGTGTGGAGCTGGCTCGACGGTACGGCGACCGTCGAGCTCGGCGAGGAGAGCTTCGCCGTGGCGGCGGGCGACACCGTCGTCATGCCGGCGCGCACGCCGCGCCGCGTCACCGCCGGCCCGGACGCCGGCTACACCGCCGTCGTCACCGCCCGGGCCGGCGCCCGTGCCATGTCCGCCGACGGGGCCGACCTCGGCACCCCGCCGTGGATCGCGTGAAAGGGAGGACGCGCATGTCTGTCGTGCCGAACGCCGAATGCCGGCGTACCGAGACGCCCAACGGCGTGATGACCACGCTCGCCTCCCCGACGCAGGGGCAGGCTGAGCAGGCCGTGTGGCGGGTGGACGCCCGTCCCGGCATGGAGGGGCCGGTGCACGCCTTCGACGCCGAGGTGCTGTGGACGTGGCTCGACGGAGCCGCGGTGGTGGAGCTGGGCGAGGAGCGCCACGAGGTCGCGGCGGGGGACACGATGGTGCTGCCCGCGGACGTGAGCCGGCGGATGTTCGCCGATCCGGCGCGGGGGTTCGTGTCGATCGTGACCGCGCCGGCCGGGACGAAGGTCTACAACCCGGACGGTACGTCCGCCCCTGACGCCTGCGACCTGGCTCCGAAGGGCTCCGAACGCCTGGTCCCGCCCTGGGTCAGCTGACCCCCGGCAAACCGCCGCCGGGCGCCCAGCGGCCCCGGAGCGCGAGGGCTCCGGGGCGGGTCCGGGGGGGGTTCGGGTCGGGTGCGGCGGGTGGGTCAGGCGTGGGGGAGGCGGTAGGTGTCGTCGTCGAGGGCTTCGGCCAGGCCGTCGGCGATGAGGCCGTCCAGGGCGCGTTCGCGCTGGACCGCGTCGTCCCACACCACGTCGAGCGCCGCCTTCGGCACCGGACCGTGGGCCTCGCGCAGCACCGCCAGCAGCCGCCCCCGGCACTGGCGGTCGGTGCCGGCGTAGGTCTGGCCCTTGCGCGCGGGGCCGGCGTGCGGCGGCTTGCCCGCCAGCCGCCAGGCGCACACGTCCGCGATGGGGCAGTCGGCGCAGCGCGGCGCGCGGGCCGAGCACACCAGGGCGCCCAGCTCCATCACCGCCACGCCCCAGCGGGCCGCGCCCAGCTCGGGCAGCAGGGCCTCGGCGAGCCGCCGCTCGGCCGCTGACGTGGCCGTAGGAGGGTACTCCTCGGCGCGTACGGCCCTGGCGAACACCCTCCGGACATTGGTGTCCAGCACCGCGTGCCGTCCGCCGTAGGCGAAGCTGGCGACCGCGGCGGCGGTGTACTCGCCGATGCCCGGCAGGGCCAGCAGCGTCGCGTGATCGGCGGGCACCTCGCCGCCGTGCTCGTCGGTGATCGCCCGTGCGCAGGCGTGCAGGCGCAGCGCCCGCCGCGGGTAGCCGAGCCTTCCCCAGTGCCGGACCGCCTCGCCAGGCTGCTCGGCCGCGAGATCCTTGGGGGTCGGCCAGCGTTCCATCCACTCGTGCCAGACGGGCAGGACGCGGACGACCGGGGTCTGCTGCAGCATGATCTCGCTGACCAGCACCCCCCAGGGCGTTGCGTCGGCGGCCCGCCAGGGGAGGTCTCTTGCGTTGTCTTCGTACCAACTGAGGACAGCGTTGTGCAGAAGATGAGGCTCAACCACGCCGACAAGGGTATGCCGATGGGAATGACCTCGGCGTGTCGTCACCCTAAGTGACCTTCTGGTTACCATGCTGGGTCTCATGGATCCGGAGACGATGCGTGGCGACGGCGGTGACGTTTACTGGCGGCGCCGGATGAGCGTGCTGGTAGCGGTGCTCGTCGTGGTGGCCGTGGTGGCCTGGGCGTGCTCCAGCGGGAGCAAGGGCGGGCCGGAGCAGAGCTCCTCGGAGGTCAAGGTCTCGCCCAGCGTCTCGCCGGCGGTCGATCCGCTGCTGGCGGGGCTGCGTACGCTCGCCATGGGCACCGCCACCCCCACGCCCACGCCCAGCGCCCGACGGCCGAGCCCGTCGCCCAGCCGGGTCAGGCGGGCGGGCGCGCCCTGCGCCGAGGAGGACCTCGTGCTGAGCCTGCAGGGCGGCAAGGACCAGATCTACGCGGGCGGCTCCCGGCCGTCCTTCATCGTCACGCTCGTCAACACGGGGCCCGTGATGTGCAGGGCCGACGTCGGCCCTCGGGACATGGAGATCCGCATCATGTCCGGCCAGGACCGCATCTGGTCGACGGCCGACTGCGTGAGCGGGGCCGGCGAGGACGTCGCCGAGCTGCAGCGCGGGGTGCCGTACGTGCGGTCGCTGAACTGGGACAGGAAGCGCTCCAGCGCCGACTGCCGCTCCACGCCGCCGGCCGCGCTGCCCGGCACGTACGTCGCCATGGCCCGCTTCGGCAAACTCCGCAGCCCCAAGGGCGTCTTCCACCTCCGGTGACCCCGCCCGCCGGTCGTCGTTCAGACGTAGCGTTCGAGGATCGAGGACTCGGCGAGGCGGGAGAGGCCCTCGCGGACGCTGCGCGCACGCGACTCGCCGACCCCGCCCACGGCCTGCAGGTCGTCGATGCTGGCCGCGAGCAGCTTCTGCAGCCCGCCGAAGTGGTTGACCAGCCGGTCGACGACGGTGGCGGGCAGGCGGGGGACCTTGGCGAGCAGCCGGAAGCCGCGCGGGCTGACCGGGCTGTCGAGCTTGTCGGCCCCGTGCCCCAGGACGTGGGCGACCGCGGACAGGTCGAGCAGGTCGGCCCCGGAGAGCTGGTCGAGGTCGTGCATGGCCTCGGGCAGCCGTTTGTGGCGCCGGCCCGAGGGCGCGGGAAGGTAGTCGCGCACGACCAGCTCCCGCTCGGAGTCGACCCCGGCCACCAGCTCGTCGAGCTGCAGGGACAGCAGCCGCCCGTCGGTGCCGAGCTCGACGACGTAGCCCTTGATCTCGTCGGAGATGCGCCGCACCATCTCCAGCCGCTGCGCGACGGCGGCGACGTCGCGGACGGTGACGAGGTCCTCGATCTCCAGGGCCGACAGCGTGCCGGAGACCTCGTCGAGGCGGTGCTTGTAGCGTTCGAGCGTGGCCAGGGCCTGGTTGGCCTTGGACAGGATGGCCGCGGACTCCTCCAGGACGTAGCGGATGCCGTCGAGGTAGAGGGCGATGATGCGCATCGACTTGCTGATCGCGATGATGGGCAGGCCGGTCTGCCGGGCGACGCGCTGGGCGGTGCGGTGGCGGGTGCCGGACTCGTCGGTGGGGATGGACGGGTCGGGCACGAGGTGCACGGCGGCGCGTACGATCTTGTCGTCGCCGCTGATCACGATGGCACCGTCCATCTTGGCGAGCTCGCGCAGCCGGGTCGCCGAGAAGTCGACGTCGAGGGTGAACCCGCCGCTGCAGACCATCTCGACGTCGTCGTTGTAGCCGAGAACGATCAGCCCGCCGGTGGACCCGCGCAGGATGCGCTCCAGGCCGTCGCGCAGGGGCGTGCCCGGCGCCACCGCCGCCAGAGCTTCGCGCCGGCGGTCGTCCAGACTCCTATCCACCTGACCCCCGTGTCGATCGGTCACGCCCAGCTTAGCGGCGCTATGTGACGTGTGTGAGTGCGTCCCAGACGTTCTCCGCCTGGACGACCTCGAACCCGGGGGCGAACGCCACGGGCCCGACGGGCACGAGCGCGCGCTGGCCGTTGTGCCTGCGGGTGCCGTCCTCCAGCGAACCGGCGGGGACGAGCGCCCGCTTGAAGCCGAGCCGGGCGGCCTCCGTGAGCCGCCTGCGGACGTCCTTTACCGGCCGCAGCTCGCCGGCCAGGCCGACCTCGCCGAGCGCCACCAGCCCGGCGGGCAGCGGCTTGTCGCCGGCGGCGCTCGCCACCGCGAGCATGACCGACAGGTCGACCGCGGGGTCGGCCAGCTTGATGCCGCCGACGGTGGCGGTGAAGACGTCGCAGCCGCCGAGCCGGGCGTTGAGCCGCCGCTCCAGGACGGCGAGGATCATCTGCACGCGGTAGGTGTCGAGGCCGGAGGAGGTGCGCCGGGGCTGCTGCGCCTCGGTGCGCGCCACCAGGGCCTGCACCTCGGCGGGCAGCGGCCGGGTGCCCTCGACGGTGACGGTGACGCAGGTGCCCGGCACCGGCTCGCTGCGCCGGGAGACGAACAGGCCGCTGGGGTCGGTGATGCCCTCGATGCCGCGCTCGTGCAGGTCGAAGCAGCCGACCTCGTCGGTGGGGCCGAACCTGTTCTTGATCGCGCGGACCATGCGGAGCCGGGAGTAGCGGTCGCCCTCGAAGTTGAGCACGACGTCGACCAGGTGCTCCAGGGTGCGGGGGCCGGCGATGGAGCCTTCCTTGGTGACGTGGCCGACGAGGACGGTGGCCATGTTGCGCTCCTTGGCCAGGCGTACGAGGTTGGCCGCGACCTCGCGGACCTGGGTGACGCCGCCGGGCACGCCGGTGGCCTGCGCGGAGCCGATCGTCTGCACCGAGTCGACGACGAGCAGCGTGGGCTGGACCTTCTCGACGTGGGTGACCAGCGCCGACAGCTCGGTCTCCGCGGCGAGGTAGAGCTGGGGCCGGATGGCGTCGATGCGGTCGGCGCGCAGCCGCACCTGGGCGGCGGACTCCTCGCCGGTGACGTAGAGGACGGTCTCGCGCTCGGCGATGCGGGCGGCGGCCTCCAGCAGCAGCGTTGACTTGCCGATGCCGGGCTCGCCGGCCAGCAGCACGACCGCGCCGGGGACCAGGCCGCCGCCGAGCACCCGGTCGAGCTCGCTCACCCCGGTGCTGCGTGCCGTGGCGACCTCGGCCTTGACCTGGGCGATCGGCAGGGCGGGCCCGGTGGTGGCGCCGCCCTGGACGATGGTGACGCCGGCCCGGCCGCCCTCCGCGTCGACCGTGCCCCATGCCTGGCACTCGCCGCACCGGCCGACCCACTTGGTGGTGCGCCATCCGCACTCGGCACAGCGGTAACCGGGCTTCGGGGCAGACGTCTTCGCCATGCCGAGCAGGCTAGCGCCGAGCTACGACAGTCCGGGCTAGATCAGGCCCAGGTCGGACTCCAGGAGGCGCTTGGGCTTGGCGCCGATGACCCGCTTGACCGGCTCGCCGTTCTCGAACAGCAGCAGCGTCGGGAGGCCCATGACGCCGTACTTGGCCATGATCTCGGGGTTCTCGTCAGTGTTGAGCTTGCCGATGGTGAGGCCGCGCTCGGCCTCGATCTGCTCCAGTACGGGCGCCACCATCCGGCACGGCCCGCACCATTCGGCCCAGAAGTCGACCAGCACCGGCCGGTCGCTCTTGAGCACCTGCTCCTCGAAGTTCTCGGTGGTCAACGTGATCATGTCTTCATCCCCTCACGAAACATCCTGGGCACGACTCGGCGAGCTGGGCGGCGACCTCGGCGCGGCGGCCGAGCAGGACCCGGATCTCGGCGTCGATCTCGTCGAGCTTGCGCTGGTAGACCTCGACGGACTCGGCGCACGAGCCTCCCGTGCTGTGCCCTCTGCGCAGGCAGTCGACGAACGGCCGGGTGTCCTCCAGGGAGAACCCGACCGCGAGCAGGGCGCGGATCTCGGTGACGAGCCTCACGTCCTCCTCGGTGTACTGCCGGTAGCCGTTGGGGTCGCGACGGGCCTGGAGCAGGCCGTGCTGCTCGTAGTACCGGAGCGAGCGGGTGCTCGCCCCGGTGCGTTCCGCCAGCTCTCCGATGCGCATGCCCTCCACGGTAAACGTTGACACCGGCGTCAAGGGAAGTAGGCCCGCGGCGGCCGTACTCGTTCCTGATTTCGTAAAGGCTTGAATAGCTCCTTGTCATATATGACCCGCTTTTGGTTTCATGCCCGATAAGTCATACGTGTAAGGGTGATCGTCCCCGGGGATGACCGTTCACGCTCACTACTGCGCATTTCGCGATCAGTACGATTCGGGGGAACAATTAAATGCGTGCAAACAGGATCCACCGGGCTGCCGGGGGCGCCATTCTCGCGGCCGCGGCGCTCACGGCCGGAATGCCGGCGGCAAACGCGCTGGCGACCGTGCCGTGCTCCGGGAGCGCCCTGGTGAACGCGATCAGCAACGCCGCGTCCGGCGCCACGCTCAATCTGACGCCCGGCTGCACCTACGTGCTGAACAACAGCACCTTCAACCCGATCAACACGACCGGCCTGACGATCAACAGACCCCTCACCATCCACGGGCGCAACAGCACGATCCAGCGGAGCGCCACGGCGAAGTTCCGCCTGTTCACCGTCAACGCCAACTTCACCCTCGACCGCGTCAGGCTCAGAGAGGGCGACGCGACGATCTCTCCGGGCGGACTCGGCGGAGCCATCGCGGTCAACCGCGGGACCACGAACCTCGACGCGGTGCTCATCCAGAAAAACACGGCCACCTTCTCCGGCGGCATCGGCGCCCTTGGCGGAACCGTCGTCAATGTGTCGAACAGCATTATTCAAGGCAATTCCGCGACCAGGAACGGCGGCGGTGCGGGCAACAACGGGATAATGACTTTCACCGACACCGTCATCAGCGGCAACCGGGCCGGGGAGAAAGGTGGCGGAATAGCGAACGACGGAACCCTCGCGGTGGCTCAGAGCATCATCACCCGCAATGAGGCCGGCACGGTCGGAGGAGGCATCGCGAATCTCGCTCCCGGCACCGCGACCGTCACCCGCAGCCTGGTCAACAACAACAAGGCGACCACCCCGCCCGGCGGCATCGACAACGAGAACGGCGCCAGCGCCGTGAGGCTGACGGCCGCGATCGTGCTGGGCAACACCCCGACCAACTGTTCACCCCATCCCGTCACTCCCGCCACCGCGTGCCGGAACTAGCCCGTCCCGCGACGAGCGGCCGGGTGGAGCCTCCGTGGGGACGACTCGTCCCGTCGGAGGCTCCACCCGCTCAGTAGTGGCGCCAGCGGAGCACGTTCGGGTAGGCGAGCTCCAGGCCCGGGGTCTCGGTGATGGCCTGCTCGGCCACCTGGGGCGCGAACTCGATGCGCAGCACCGCCTCCAGGTCGGCCCGGCGCTCGAAGGCCATGCGCAGGTCGAGCGGGCGGCGCTGCCAGCCGTGGCGGTCCCAGAACGCCTCGACCTCGCGGGCCGAGTACGCCGGCACCGTCCGCGAGAACCACCGGCCGAACGCGCCGCGGGTGGCGTCCAGATCGATGACGAACGCGGTGCCGCCGCGCCGCAGCACCCGGGACAGCTCACGCAGCCCCGGCTCGCAGCCCGGCCCGAAGAAGTACGCCCACCGCGCCATGGCCACGTCCACGCTCGCGTCCGGCAGCGGCAGGTCCTGGGCCACGGCGGCGTGCACGTCCACGTTGGCGAGCGCGCAGCGGCGGCGGGCCAGCGCGGCGAGGTCGCCGTGCGGCTCCACGCCGATCACGCGGGCGGCGACCGCGGCCAGGCCGGGCAGGTGGTAGCCGGTGCCGCAACCAATGTCCAGCACGGTGGCGCCGTCCCAGGAGCGCACCGCGCGCATCGCCGCGTCGGCGGCCCGATCGGGATCGACGGCGCGGTTCTCCAACTCGTAGACCTGCGGAGTGTTCCAGATGTTCGGGCTGGGAATCGCCCCCCTCGCAATGCGTGGCATGCCCACAACGCTAGGGCGTCGCGCGCCTTATCGGCTTCTCCGGCTTAGGCTGGCAACGTGGCTGATGTCATCCGCGTGCCCAATGCGAAGATCGCATTGTCCACCGCCTCGGTATATCCGGAACGCACTCCTGACGCGTTCGAGCTGGCCGCGCGCCTGGGCTACGACGGCGTGGAGATCATGGTCGGGGCCGATCCCGTGAGCCAGGACATCGACGTGATCGAGCGGCTCTCCGATCACTATCAGGTGCCCGTGCTGGCGATTCACGCCCCTTGCCTGCTGGTCACGCAGCGGGTGTGGGGGCGCGACCCGTGGGCCAAGCTGCTCAAGGCCCAGAAGGCGGCCGAGCGGCTCGGCGCCTCCGCGGTCGTGGTCCATCCGCCGTTCCGCTGGCAGCGCGACTACGCCCGCGAGTTCGAGGCCGGGCTCGCGAGGATGCGCGACGAGACGAATGTCACGTTCGCGGTCGAGAACATGTTCCCGCTGCGGGCCAGGGGGAGTGACGTGGTGCCGTACGCGCCCGACTGGAACCCGATCGACTACGACTTCCCGCAGGTCACGCTCGACCTGTCGCACACGGCCGTGTCGGGCTCCGACGCGATGGAGATGACGACCAAGCTCGGCGACCGGCTCGCCCACCTGCACCTCGCCGACGGCATCGGCGTGACCAACAAGGACGAGCACCTGGTGCCGGGCCGGGGCAACCAGCCGTGCGCCCAGGTCCTGGAGCGCCTGGCCAACACCGGCTACTCCGGCCTGGTCGTGCTGGAGATCAACACCCGCAAGGCGGCCAGCCGCACCGAGCGCATCGACGACCTGGCGGAGGGGCTGGCCTTCGCCCGGCTCCATCTGGCGGCCACCACATGAACATCGGTCCGATGCGGGAGCTGGGCGGGGTCTTCGACCGCGTGGCCGACGCCTACGAGGCCGGGCGGCCCAGCTATCCCGACGAGATGTTCCGCGCGGTGTGCGAGCTCACGGGCGTGGACCTCGACGGCGCGACCACGGTCGACGTCGGGGCGGGCACCGGCATCCTCACACGGGCGCTGCGGGCGCGCGGCTCCCACGTGGTCGCCGTGGACCCTGCCGCGGTGATGCTGGCCCGGCTGCGCTCGCGCGCCGACGGCGAGCCGCCGCTGGTCGCCGCCGTGCAGGGCGACGGCAACGTGCTGCCGGTGGCCGACGGGGTGGCCGACCTCGTGACGTACGGGCAGTCGTGGCACTGGCTCGACCCCGCGGCCTCCATCGCCGAGGCCCGGCGGGTGCTGCGGCCCCACGGGGCGATCGTGGGCTGCTGGAACCTGCACCACGCGGCCCAGGCCGAGTGGCTGGCCGCGTACGAGGCCCGGCTGGCCGAGGAGGTGCCCGCCTACTGGGGGCCGGCGGTGGAGGAGTGGGCGGTGCCGCCGATCGCCGCGGCCTTCGAGGTGATCGCCGAGCGGTGGCTCCCGTGGACCCGCCTGGTCGGCATCGAGGACTTCCTGCTCGACCTGCGCTCCCACTCGTACATGGCGGCGCTGCCCGCGGAGGCGGCCGACGCGCTCGTGGAACGGCAGCGTACGGAGCTGCGCCGGGAGTTCCCCGAGGGCATGCTCTCGGTGCCGATGCGCGTCTACCTGGCAGTGGGCCGGTGACGGGCGGCGTATGGCGACCGAGCCTGCCTCGCGGAGCGAGGCCATGAGCAAAAGGGGCCCCGGTCGGCGGCCCGGGTCGGCGGACACGCGCGGGGAGATCCTGACGGCGGCCCGGCGGGTGTTCGCGGAGAAGGGGTTCGACAAGGCCACCGTGCGCGGCATCGCCAGGGAGGCGAGCGTCGACCCGGCGCTCGTTCATCACTATTTCGCCACGAAAGAGGGCATCTTCGCGGCGGCCATGCGCCTGCCGCTGACCCCGGAGGCGGTCCTGCCCGAGCTGCTGGAGGGGCCGCGCGAGGAGGTGGGGGAGCGGCTGGTGCGCCTGCTCCTCCGGGTGACGGCCGCGCCGGAGACCCGCGAGCC
Source organism: Nonomuraea sp. LP-02 (assembly GCF_036289125.1). Classification (NCBI taxonomy): domain Bacteria; kingdom Bacillati; phylum Actinomycetota; class Actinomycetes; order Streptosporangiales; family Streptosporangiaceae; genus Nonomuraea; species Nonomuraea sp. LP-02. The sequence goes on from NZ_JAXCLK010000001.1 coordinate 6,842,358, forward strand.
GTTGGTGGCGCTGCTCCGCTCGGCGATGACGAACGAGCAGGCGCAGGCGATGTTCCGCGAGTTCATCACGAACGCGCTGCTGTTCAGGGTGGCCGACGGGCTCGGGGTGCCGCACCTGCGGATCGAGGCCGCCTTCGCGCAGATGTTCGGCGTGGTGATGGCCCGGTACGTGCTCAAGCTGGAGCCGATGGCGAGCGCGGACCCGGAGGAGTTGGTGGCGCTGCTCGCCCCGACGCTCCAGAGGTACTTCACAGGCTAGAGCATTGTTCTGGAGGGGCCTGCCACCTTAGGGTATGTCGCGTACCCCAGGTATGTTACCGGCCGGTAGGATCCGGGGTGAGGTCTGTATAACGGCTGCACGTACGCTTGACAGCCAGCGACAGCCAACGTCGTCTGTGGGAGGACCCCGTGCTCTGGGTAGCCATCATCGGGCTCGTCATGACCGTCCTGGCGGTGGCCGTCGCCGGCCGCCGGGTTCAGTTCCTGTACAAGCTCGCCACTGTGGGGCCGCCCGCGCCCGAACGCGTCGAGTACGCCAAGGCGAACGCGGGCGAGGAGCTGAAGGCGCAGCTGGTCGAGGTCTTCGGTCAGAAGAAGCTGCTGAAGTGGACGCCCTCCGGCGTGGCCCATTTCTTCGTCATGTGGGCGTTCTTCATCCTGCTGACCGTCTACATCGAGGCGTACGGCGCCATCATCCAGGGGGCGATCACCGGCCGCCCGAACTTCCACATCCCGCTCATCGGGCAGTGGGCGGTCCTCGGGTTCCTGCAGGACTTCATCGCCGTCGCCTGTCTCCTCGGCCTGGCCGCCTTCGCGATCATCCGGCTGAAGAACTCGCCGAAGACGCTGGGCCGCAAGTCCCGCTTCTCCGGCTCGCACCTGGGCGGCGCCTGGCTCGTCCTGTTCATGATCTTCAACATCATCTGGACGCTGTTCCTGGCCCGCGGCGCCGCCGCCGCCAACGGCAACCTCCCCTACTCCTCCGGCGCGTTCGCGTCGCTGGCGCTGGGCGAGGTGCTCCCGGCGAGCGGGCTGCTGGAGGAGATCGCGCTGCTCCTGCACATCGGCTTCATGCTGGTGTTCCTGGTCATCGTGGTGAACTCCAAGCACCTGCACATCTTCACCGCGCCGCTCAACGTGCTGTTCTCGCGCCGCCCCGACGGGCTCGGCGCCGCGCCGGAGATGCGGGTGGACGGCAAGCCGGTCGACTTCGAGGACGAGGACCTCGACCCCGAGCGGCTCGGCCGGGGCAAGATCGCCGACACCACGTGGAAGGGCTTCCTCGACTTCTACTCCTGCACCGAGTGCGGCCGCTGCCAGTCGCAGTGCCCGGCCTGGAACACCGACAAGCCGCTGTCGCCCAAGATGCTCATCCTCGACCAGCGTGACCACGCCTTCCAGGTGGCCCCCTACCTGCTGGCGGCCGCGAACGGCGTCGAGCACAAGGACACCGACGTGCTGGCGCTGCTGGACAAGCCGCTGGTCGGCGAGGACGGCGTGATCCACCCCGACGTGCTGTGGTCGTGCACCAACTGCGGCGCCTGCGTCGAGCAGTGCCCGGTGGACATCGAGCACATCGACCACATCCTCGACATGCGCCGCTACCAGGTGATGGTGGAGTCGTCGTTCCCGTCCGAGGCGGGAGTGATGGTCAAGAACCTGGAGAACAAGGGCAACCCGTGGGGGATGTCCGAGATGAAGCGGGCCGACTGGATCGAGGAGCTCGACTTCGAGGTCGAGATCGTCGAGGACAAGATGCCCGAGGGCACCGAATACCTGTTCTGGGTCGGCTGCGCGGGCGCGCTGGAGGACCGCGCCAAGCGCACCACCAAGGCGGTCGCGGAGCTGCTGCACATCGCCGGCGTGAAGTTCGCGGTGCTCGGCCCGATGGAGGCCTGCTCCGGCGACCCGGCCCGCCGCCTCGGCATGGAATACCTGTTCAACATGCTCGCCCAGCAGAACATCGAGACGCTGAACGAGGCCGGCGTCAAGAAGATCGTCGCGACCTGCCCGCACTGCTTCAACACCCTCGCCAACGAGTACCCACAGCTCGGCGGCACGTACGAGGTCGTGCACCACACCCAGCTCCTGGCCAAGCTGGTGGACGAGGGCCTGCTCACCCCGGTCACGCCGATCGAGGAGAAGATCACCTACCACGACCCGTGCTTCCTCGGCCGGCACAACAAGGTCTACTCCCAGCCCCGCGACATCATGGCCAAGGTGCCCGGCGTGCAGACGCAGGAGATGCACCGGCACAAGGACCGCGGCTTCTGCTGCGGCGCGGGCGGCGCGCGCATGTGGATGGAGGAGCGCATCGGCAAGCGCATCAACACCGAGCGCGTGGACGAGGCGCTGACCACCAACCCCGACACCGTCTCCACCGCGTGCCCGTTCTGCATGGTGATGCTCGGTGACGCGATCAACGAGAAGAAGAACAGCGGCGAGGCCAAGGAGTCGCTGGAAGTCGTGGACGTCGCCCAGCTCCTGATCAAATCGGTCAAGGGCGCTTCCTGAGGACGCGAAACGGAGCTCCTCCACACCCCGTGTGGAGGAGTTTCGTGTGTCGACAAGGGTGACGACAAGAAATCTGCCATCCACATAACGGGAAAATCACGGTAACCTCAACGTCGCATGGGTCTATTCGACGGGGAGGGGGCTCGCGATGGGCGTCGTCGTCACCGACGCCGAGGTGACCCTGGCCGACGTGCTCTCCCTGCGACTGGCCATCGACGAACCACTCCGCGAAGGCACCGAGCTCGTCCTGCGGCACCGCACCACGGGGGTGGAGCGTGAGGTCCGCCTCGGCACGCCGGGGGCGCGGGCGCGCGAGGCCACGCTGGCGGTCTCGCTGGCGCCGCTCGACCTCACGGCCGGCCGCTGGGACGCCTTCCTGCGCCACGACGGCCGGCGCAGCCGGCTGCAGAGCGTGGACCCGGGCTTCTCGCTCGACCACCTCGACGCGTACGCCCTGTGCCGGCGCACCCTCGCCTACCGCTCCTACCGGACCCGCAACGGCTACCTGGCCCTGAAGATCACCGACGCCGAGCCCGGGGCCGAGGTGCGCAGGGTGTGGTTCAGGGAAGGCCGCTTCGAGGTCATGGGGCTGCTCACCTACACCGGGCTGGAGGACGACGACTCCCGCCACGAGGCCACGCTCACCCTCGACCGGCGGCAGGCCGGCGCCCGGGTGTCGGCCACGGCGTACGTCCAGGGCGTGCGCTTCCACGCGGCCGTCTCGCTCGTGGACGTGCTGGCCGCCGACCCCGACGGCGCGGGCACGTGGGAGCCCGCGCTCCAGGTCGCGGGGGTGCCGGCGCCGCTGCGGCTCGCCTCGCGCCTCGACGACGTCGACGGCAAGCGCCGCCGGCTCCACTACCCGGCGGCCGAGGTGGACGGCGTGCCCGTACGGCCCTGCTACACCGCCGACGACGAGTTGCGCATCGAGGTGGGCGCATGAGGATCGCCCTGCTCCTGCCGTCCGCCTACGGCATGCGGGGTGATGTACGCGCGACGCTCAACCTGGCCAACGCCCTGGCGGAGCGGCACGAGGTCGAGCTGATCAGCGTACGGCGGCAGAAGGAGAAGCCGTTCTTCCCCGTCGGCCCGCGCGTCGTCATGCGCAGCGTCGTGGACGCCCGGCCGGGGGTGCGGCACCTGCTGCCGCGCGGCCAGGTGCGCACCGAGGTCGCGCTCTGGCGGGTGCTGCGCGGGCTCAGGTGCGACGTGCTCGTCACGACCAGGCCGGGGCTCGGCGTCCAGGCGGCCAGGCACGCGCCGCGCGAGGTGCTGAAGCTCGCCAGGGAGTGGGCCAGGCCCGCCGTGCCGGCGCCCGTCAGACGGTTCTACCCGCGCCTCAACGCCGTCGTGGCGGCCACGGAGGCCGGCCAGGAGGAGTGGGGCAGGCTGCTCGGCGACGGGCCCGCCGTGCGCTTCGTGCAGGACGCGCTGCCGGCCGGCCCCTGGCCGCGCTCACGGATGGACAACAGGATCGTCGCGGCCGGAGGCCGCTGGGTGGCGGTCAAGGGCTACGACCGGCTGATCCGGGCGTTCGCGGTCGTGGCCGACAAGCGCCCCGACTGGCAGCTCCGACTGTACGGCGGCGGCCCGGAGGAGCGCCGGCTGCGCGCCCTGGCGCAGGAGCTCGACCTGCACAACCACGTCTACTTCATGGGCACCACCCCCGACCTCGCGGGCGAGTTCGCCAAGGCGTCGATCGTGGCCAACCCCTCGCGCGGCGACGACCAGGCCATGACCGTGCTGGAGGCCATGGGCTGCGGGGTGCCGGTGGTGGCGTACGAGGGGGCGCGGGCCCCGGCCGAGTTCGTGGCCACGGGCTACAACGGGGTGCTGGTGCCGGAGTCCGGCGCCGACGAGGAGATGTTCGCGGCGGCGCTGCTGGCCCTGATCGACGACGAGCGCAGGCGGCGCTCGCTCGCGGCCGGCGCTCTCGACACCGCGACCCGGCACGCGGCGGCCGAGGTCGCCGGTCAGTGGGAGAAGCTGATCGCGGATCTCCGCTGATCCCCGCTCCCCATACGGGTTCCGGGTACCGTAGAACCATGCATGGGTACAGCGGAGACAAGCAGGCCTATCTGACGCGGCTCCGGCGAGTCGAGGGCCAGATCAGGGGCCTGCAGCGCATGGTCGAGGACGACGCCTACTGCATCGACATCCTCACCCAGGTCTCCGCCGCCACGCGCGCCCTCCAGGCGGTGGCGCTGGGCCTGCTGGAGGAGCACATCTCCCACTGCGTGGCCGACGCGATCAACACCGGAGGCCCGGAGGCCGAGGCGAAGGTGAAGGAGGCCTCGGCGGCCATCGCGCGCCTCGTCCGGTCTTAAGGATCTTGTGGGGGCCGGCATCCTCCTTTCGTAGGAGGCGGCCCGCGCAAGTGACTAGTTATGCGAAACCCCGGGAACTAGGTCCCCGGGGCTCGGTAATCGTCGTGATGCTTCTTCAGCGGCTCGCCGAAGTCCGCAATCCGAGCGCGTCGTCGAGTTCGTCCAAGGTCAGCCGCCGCTCGCTGACAGCCACGGCCGTGAGCACCTCGGCGTAGAGCGCAATCTCGTCCAACGCGACACGGTCGTGGACCCGAGAGTCCAGGTCGTCGTGCCCCACCGCGTCGTCCTTTCCTTCCGCAGCCCACACCCTCTCCGAGGTTACGGGGGGACCCCCTTCGGGCGACATGGCCCATCGGAGTCATTCCTTTCGGCGCCCCGGGGCCCCAGTGGGGTCATTTCCCGAATCGGAGATCACAATTCAGCGAATTTACTGAGCCTTCGGGTGTTAGAACGATACAGGCGAGGTAAGAGGGAAATAGCGGGATTAGTGGTTTAGATGTGATCAGTGTCGCTCACGTGATGATCATCGCGTTCGTGCACCAGCTTGCTCACGAGCGCCGACTGCCCCGCGAGGCCCCGCTCCGGCACCTTGGCGCCGGTCAGGCGCTCCCAGGCCCGCCCCGTCGCGTACGCGGCCCCCAGCACCCCCGCCGCGCTCGTCCGGTCGGGCGGCGCCACCTCCAGCACCGGCGCGGGCACGGTCGACACCCCGCCTCGCGGGCCGGCGGGGAACCCCTCGGGCGCGGTCGTCTCGGCGACCGAGGTCTCCGTCATCCCCGCCCGCTCCAACTCCTCGTACGCCGTCCGCAGCCGATGGTCGAGCAGCGCGGGCAGCCGCCGCCGCGAGTCGGCCAGGTCGGCCAGGAACCCCGCCGTGGCCCGCGCCGGATCGGGCGTGAACGCCAGCGCCTCGGCCAGGTCGTAGACCGCGTGCCGGAAATGCGCCGCGACGTCGGTCTCCGGCAGCAGCGCCCGGCCCAGCCGCGCCGGAGTACGCTCCAGCCACGCCAGACGCACCTCCTCCGCGCCCGCCAGGCCGTCGTCCAGCCCGGGGTCGCGCAGCGCGGGCTCGACCATGGTGAGCAGCGCGAGCGCCCGCGGCCGGAACCGGGTGTCGGACATCAGGATCTGCGCGGTGTCGGCCATCACGGCGGCCAGGCGGCGCGACTCCCTGGCCCGCCCGGCCTCCGCCCGCTCCACGACCATCGTGACGAGGTCCAGCAGCGGCGGCGCGGGCAGCCAGCGCACCCACTCGTCGCCGGGGAGCGGCCGGCGGAGGTATTCGCCGAAGACGGTGAGCAGCCGCTCGTTGCCGTCGAAGGCCGGCGCGTACGAGCACCACATGATCGTGCCCCACACGGCCGCGACCGTGCTCGGCACGTCCCTGGCGAAGATGTCGTCGAAGGCCGTCAGCGGGTAGTCGAGCTCGGACTTGCGCCCGCAGGCCCGTACGAGCACGCGCAGCCGCTCGGTGAGGTCGGCGGAGACGTCGGGGCCGATGAAGGCCATCGTGGAGCCGGGCTCGGCGTGGAAGTCGGGTCCGGACGGCACCACGTCCGGCGGCAGCTCGGCGGCGGCGTGCCGGACCTCGCGGGCCCGCTCGCCCCGCGGCGGGGGCGCGAGGTGCCAGCGGCCGGAGGCCGGGTCGTGCAGGTGCCAGCGGGCGTGCGCGCCGAACAACCACCGGTCGCCGTCGCGGGTGACGAGGACCCTCGCGGCCAGGACGTGCGCGCGATCGGGCACCGGGAGCTCAGGCCAGCGCGGGTCGGCGACCATCGCGCGGACCGCCGCCTCGGTGGCGGTGAACGCATCCCAGGGTGGCACGGGCGTCATCGTACTTGCCGGTCGTGGATCACCCGACGGCGAGACACGGCAGAATGTGGCCTATGAGGGCGAAGGTAGCAGGGACGTTAGCGGTCGCGAGCGTGCTCGCCGGATGCGGCACGACGACCTCGGCCGACCCCACGGTCACCGGGCCCGGCATGCTGACGCTCGAGCGGGCCACCCCTCCCGCGCCCGGCGGAGAGGTGGGCGAGGCCTCGACCGAGTTCGCGAAGGCGACCGACCTCGCCATGTGGACGAAGCTGAGCGACACCGAGAAGGACGTCGACCGGATCGCCAAGCTGGACGTGAACAAGACCGCGAAGGGCATGCTCTACCTGGAGCCGAGGACCTCGGCCTGGTTCGACGGCTTCCGCGGCCCCTTCCTCTACCAGGACCTCGCCGGCGACATCGTCATGCACGCGCGGGTCAAGGTCGAGGGCAAGAACGGCGGCAAGCCCAAGCGGAAGTTCTCGCTCGGCGGGCTCATGGCCCGCCAGCCGGGCTCGTACGCCACCCCCAACTGGGTCTCCATCACCACCGGCACCGGCGAGAAGAGCGGCCAGGTCGAGGTCAAGTGGACCGAGAACGGCAGCTCCAAGCCGAAGGAGATCCCGGTCAAGGCCGGCTGGGTCGACCTCGTCCTCGCCCGCGCTGGGCGCGCCTTCGTGGCGCTGTACAAGGAGGAGGGCGGCACGTGGAAGGTGGGGCAGCGCTGGGCCTCCAACCTCCCCGACGCCCTCCAGTGGGGCATCACCGCCTACACCGACTGGGACAGCTACGGCGCCGTAAAGCAGGACCCGGCGAAGGCCAACGCCCGGCTGATCAGGGGCCTGCCCGACTTAAAGCTGACCGTCGACTTCGTCCGGTTCCTCCGGCCCGAGCTGCCGGACTACGCCGACCCGCTGAACGACCAGTCGGTGCCGGCCGACGTGCTCGTCAAAGCCTTGACGCCTGCCGGTGCCTGAGTGCCTTGGCGATGTAGTTGTCCGGGGTGCGGGCGAAGGAGGCCCGGTCGTCGTCGGTGAGCTCGCGTACGATCCGGCCGGGCACCCCGGCCACCAGCACGCCCGACGGGATCTTCTTGCCGGGGCCCACCAGCGCTCCCGCGGCCACCAGCGTGCCCGCACCGACGCGGGCGCCGCCGAGCACGATCGCGCCGATGCCGATCAGCGCGCCGGACTCGACGTGGGCGCCGTGGACCATCGCCTTGTGGCCGAGGCTCACCCGATCCTCCAGGACGGCGGGCTCACCGGGGTCGGAGTGGAGGCAGCACAGGTCCTGTACGTTGCACTCCTCGCCGATCTCGATCCGCTCGTCGTCGCCCCGCAGAACGGAGCCGTACCAGATGCTCGACGCCCGGCCGACGCTGACCCGGCCGACCACGGTCGCGCCGGGGGCGACGAACGCCTCGGGATGGATGTCGGGGACGGCCCCGGCATCCAGCGCTGCTATGTACATTCGACACATCGTAATTGCCGGTCCGGGTATGGCGTTCCGGTTGCGGACGTGGGCAGATGGCAGGAAAGTCGTTTCTTGACGACTCGCCGTCAGACCCTCACAACTCGCAGTTCTCCCCGCCTCACGCAATCCACCCTTAGGTAACCTCCATGATGAACCAGCACGACAGCTTCCCCGACCTGATGCAAGAGGACACCTTCGAGGTCGTCATGCGCGGCTACAACCGCCGCCAGGTCCACGACTACATGCTCCGCACCCGCAACCAGATCCGCGATCTGGAGGAGCGGCTGGCGCGGGCCATCGACCAGGCCGAGCAGGGCCGCATCGAGCTGGCGGAGGCCCGGCGGCGCATGGTCGAGACGCCACAGAGCTACGAGGACCTGAGCCCGCGGCTCGCCCAGATACTCAAGCTCGGCGAGGAGGAGGCCGAGGCCAAGAGGGCGGAGGCGGAGGCCGAGGCCGCCCACCTGCGTGAGACGTCGCAGGCCGCGGCCGCCCACCTGCGTGAGACGTCGCAAGCCGAGGCCGAGCGGCTGCTGACGACCTCCCGCGAGACCGCCGACAACATCCTCACCTCCGCGCAGGCGGAGGCGGAGCGCCGGGTGAACGAGGCCACGCAGGCCGCCGAGCGCATGCTGTCCCAGGCGAGCGCCGACGCCGACGAGCAGCTCACCTCGGCCCGCGCCGAGGCGGAGGAGACCGTGCGCGGGGCGCGGAGCGAGGCGGAGCGCCTGCTGACCACGGCCCAGGCCGAGTCCGAGCAGCTCATGAAGGACGCCGCCGCCCAGGCGGAGCAGATCGTCATGAGCGCGCGGGCCGAGGGCGAGGCGATGCTGGAGACCGCGCGCCGGCGTACGGCGGCGCTGGACGAGCAGGCGGGCCGGCGGGTGGACTACCTCACCAACACGCACACCGAGGTGGTGCGGCGGCTCAACGAGATCGGCTCGGTGCTCGGCGACCTCATGCGCACCGAGGCGGGCGCCGGGCCGCTGGTGCCTGAGGCCATCGCGCCCCCGCGGCAGCAGCCGCAGATCGCGGCCCAGCCCGAGTCCGAGCCCGAGCTCCAGCCCCAGGAGCGGCAGCAGCCCCACCCGCAGGACGACGTGCGGGTGATCGTCGAGGACGACGACGAGGAGGAGCGGCCGCGGGAGGCCGGCGCCGAGGAGCGGCCGGTCTCCGACGACACGGAGGTCACCGTCGTCCGCGTGCCCCCGAAGTAACGCGCGCTTCTGAAGTCGACGCGCGCCTCCGAAGCGTCTCTCGAGGCTCCTGAATGAGTAGCGTCAGGAGCGGAAGCCTCCGCCCCCGATTGGGTCGGAGGCTTCCGCGCTCGTGGCCCCGCCGTTCTGGTGGCCCGGTGCCGGGGCCGCCGAGACGCTGGACCCGGCACCGGGCTGCTCGTGTGCGCCCGCGGCGGGCTGCTGCCGCCGCCGACGCCGGGGTGGTGCGGGGCCGGCTCCCCAGTCCTGTGGCTCGCCGGCCCGTCGTTCCTGGTCCCGGAGGTGGTCCCGCAGGCCCTCCGGGTCGTCCGCGTCGATGGTCATCGCGCATCCGGCGTCGCGCTGTTCGGCGCTCAGCGGATGGTGCCTCGTGGCCCACCAGCGGCCCGCGTCGCTCCGCCAGATGGTCCATTGGGGATACTCCCGGGCGATCTCGGCGAGATGCCGGTCAAAGGACATCGCTGCCCGCCTTCCGGGGGCCCCAGGTGAGGTTTCCATCTCCTTAGACGATGAATGACTTCTCTAGAGAATTCAAGGGCAGGTCAACCTAACGCTTGACAGATCGGGTTGAACTAGGCGTCGAAGTCGTACTGGAGTACGTATGCCGCCGAGTCCAGCACCATCTCGTTGACCTCGACGGGAAGCCCGCCCGACGTGTACGCCGTGCGCGCGATGACGATGACGGGAGTGCCGCCGGGCAGGTCGAGCAGCGCGCTCTCGCGCGGTCGCGGCATGCGGGCGCGGACCTCCTCGGTGAAGTGGGCGGGGGCCGCGCCGAGGTCGCCCAGCCGGGCGTAGACGCCGCCAGGGCCGGTGTCGGTGAGGGTGATCGCGCTGTCCTGGACCAGGTGCGCGGGGAAGTAGGAGGCCGCGAGCTGCACGGGCCTGGCGTCGACCGAGTAGCGGCGGCGGCGTACCCACACCTCGGCGCTGTCGAGTATGCCCGCCACGTGCTCGGCCGCGCGCTCCAGAGCCACCTCCAGGTGATCGACGGTGAACGGCCGGCCCCGGGTGTCCGCGTCCCAGATGGCCCGGCCCTGACCCCACTGCTCGCGTGACAGCCGGCGTGAGCCGTGCCGCCGGATGGGTTTGAACAGCCGCACGTAAACCCCCGAACCTCGTCTGGGCACCGCCAGCCCTTCGTTGATCAGTACGGCAAGCGCCTGCCTGGCGGTGGCTCGCGCGATTGCGTAGTCGGCCATCAGTGCGTTCTCGCCCGGCAGTCGGTCCCCGTCACGCAGCTCGCCGGCCAGGATCCGGGCGCGGAGACCGTCGGCGATGCGGCGATAGATAGGGGGCTCGTGGGGTACCGGGGATTCAGACAACTTTGATCACCCTCTGTCACCAACCAGGTTGTGGCGTCTCCAGAGAACTTGCCCCGTCTTGTCCACGATCGCACAGATACAAGGGTTGGTCGCGAGCTGTTTTTGAGCTGATCGTGCCCGTGTGGTGAACTACGCCGTGTTTAAGCGGACCGTTACCGGGCACCTGTCCCGGCCGGTATTCGCCCGGCCCACCAGCGGCGAGTAACCGACGCGGAGACCACCGCGCCCGCCGTGTTGAGCAGGACGTCGTCAACGGACGAGAAACGTCCGAGTTCCAGCACGAGTTGCAGCACCTCGACCAGGACCGAAAAGGCCGCCGCGACCGCCGCAACCCGGCCCGTCGAAGCCATCGCCGCACTCCGTACCGGCAGCAGCGCGCCCAGCGCGGCGAACACCAGGAGATTGCCCCCGACCTGCACGAACACCGTCTGCCACGGGGCCGAGGCGAGGTCGGCCAGGTCCGCGAACGGGATCAGCCCGACTCCGCCGGGACCGTTCGCGGGGGTCAGGATCATCCAGATCCACGGGGCCGTGCCGACCACGATGCCCACATCGGCGATCGCGGTGCGCAGCGGCGCCGGGCGGCCGGCGCGGGCGCGGCGGCGGAAGAGGAGCACGACCGCGAGCGGGGTCAGGAACAGCGCAAACGTACCAGCAATAATGACGGATCCCCACAATTCCCACGTCTGCGCCATCCGCTCATGATGGACAGCGATCAAGGGGTACCGGAAGATGTCCATTCGGACAGGTCTTCTCCGCGTCCTCTCCTGCCTGGTCGGGGGAGACGATGGCGATCGAGGGGCCCGTCGTCCCCCGGATGTCGTCCCCCGGATGTCGTCCCCCGGAAGGAGGAGACCGCAGTGCTGACCCACTTCATCGGCGGGGAGCCGGTGGCCGCGGGCACGGCCTTCCCGGTCCACGATCCGATGACCGGCGCGGTGATCAGACAGGTCGGCGAGGCCGACCCGGAGGTGGTGGACCGGGCGGTGCGCGCCGCGCGGGAGGCCGCCCGCGACTGGGCCGCGCTGCCGGTGGCCGAGCGGGCGGGGTGGCTGCGACGCCTCGCCGAGGGCATCGAGGAGCGCTTCGACGACCTCGTGGCCGCCGAGATCGCCGACACCGGCAAGCCGCTCGACCAGACCCGCACCCTCGACATCCCGCGCGGCATCGCGAACTTCCGCGCCTTCGCCGAGATCGCCTCCCACCGCCCCGACGAGGCCTTCCACCTGTCGGGCGTGCTCTCCTACACCGTGCGCCGGCCGCTCGGCGTGGTCGCGGTGATCGTCCCGTGGAACCTGCCGTTCCTGCTCATGACGTGGAAGCTGGCCCCCGCCCTGGTGGCCGGCAACACCGTCGTGGTCAAGCCGTCGGAGCACACGCCGGGCTCGGCCGCCGTGTTCGCCGAGATCTGCGCCGCCGCCGGGTTACCGCCGGGCGTGGTCAACATCATCTACGGCCACGGCGCCGCCGGGCAGCTCCTGGTCGAGCACCCCTGGGTGGACGCCGTGACGTTCACCGGCTCGACCAGGACCGGCTCGGCGATCATGAAGGCGGTGGCCGACCGGGTCAAGCCGGTCTCGTTCGAGCTGGGCGGCAAGAACGCCGCCCTGGTCTTCGAGGACTGCGACCTGGATCGCGCGGTCGAGGGCTGCGTCAGGTCCGTCTTCACCAACGGCGGCCAGGTCTGCCTGTGCACCGAGCGCCTGTACGTCCAGCGCCCGATCTTCGAGGAGTTCTGCACCCGGTTGGCCGCCCGCGCCCAGGAGGTCGTGCCGCAGCCGATGATCTCGGCCGAGCACCGCGAGAAGGTCCTGTCCTCGTACGCCTTGGCCCGCTCGGAGGGAGCCAAGGTGCTCGCAGGAGGCGGCACGCCGTCCTTCGGGGACAAGCGCGACTCGGGCTATTTCGTGGATCCCACCGTGGTGACAGGCTTGTCCGAGTGGTCCCGCTTCAACAGGGAGGAGATCTTCGGCCCGGTGTGTCACGTGGCCCACTTCGACACCGAGTCCGAGGCGATCGACCTGGCCAACAACAGCGAGTACGGCCTCGCCGCGGCGATCTGGACCGGCGGCCTCGACCGCGCACACCGCGTGGCGCAGCGTCTGGAGGCCGGGCTGGTCTGGGTCAACACCTGGTACCTGCGCGATTTGCGCACGCCCTTCGGCGGGCTGCGCCTGTCGGGCATCGGCAGGGAGGGCGGCACCCAGTCGCTGGACTTCTACTCCGAACCCACCACGATCACCATCAAGATGGAGCAACCCGATGCATGACGAATGGTCGCAGGCGGTGGACGCGCGTGCGCAGGCCGCCGACCGGCTGGCCGAGGCGGCGCGCACCGGCAAACCGTGCGCGCCGGTCCGTGACCTGATCGGCACGCTCGCCGACGCCTACGCCGTCCAGGACCTCGCCACGGAGACGGCGCTGGCCGAGGGGCGGCGGCCGGCCGGCCGCAAGGTCGGCGTCACCAACCTCGACGTCCAGCGGCAGCTCGGCATCGACCATCCGACCTGCGCCCCGCTCTTCGCCGACGCGGCCTACCTCGACGGGCTGCCCATCCCGTACGACCGGCTGCTGCAGCCGCGCGCCGAGGCCGAGATCGCGCTGGTGCTCGGCGCGGACCTTGCGGGCGGCCCGTTCACGGCCGCCGAGGTGCTGAGGGCGGTGGACTTCGCGCTGGTCGCCATCGAGATCGCCGACTCCCGCGTGGCCGGCTGGGACATCGGGCTGTTCGACACCGTGGCCGACAACGCCTCCTCCGGCGTGTACGTGCTCGGCAACACCCCGGTCCCGCTGCGCGGGCTCGACCTGCGCGCCGCCGCCATGACGATGACCAGGAACGGCGAGCAGGTCTCCGCCGGGACGGGCGCCGCCTGCCTCGGCCACCCGATCAACGCCGCCGTCTGGCTGGCCGACCGGCTCGGCCGCACCGAGCGCCCGCTGCGGGCCGGCGAGGTCGTGCTGACCGGCACGCTCGGCCCCGTCGTGCCGGTGGGGCCCGGCGACGTGCTGGAGGCCCACGTCGAGGGGCTCGGATCGGTGCGGGCGGTGTTCACGCAGTGAGGACGACCACGTGATGGCCAAGGGCATCCGCGTGCCCGGCAAGGCCACGCCGCGCGGCCGGTTCCCGCACGTCAAGCGGGCCGGCGACTTCCTGTACGTCTCGGGCACGAGCTGCCGCCGCCACGACGACACGTTCGTGGGCGTGGAAGTGGACAAGTACGGGGCGACGAACCTGGACATCCGCGCCCAGACCCGGGCGGTCATCGAGAACATCGGCGACATACTCAAGGCCGCCGGCGGCTCCCTCGCCGACCTCGTCCAGATCACCACCTATCTGGTGAACATGAACGACTTCAAGGGATACAACGAGGTCTACGCCGAGTTCTTCGACGAGGAGGGCCCGACGCGGACCACGGTGGCGGTGCACCAGCTTCCGCACCCGCACCTGCTCATCGAGATGCAAGCCGTCGCCTACCACCCCCAGGAGCGATCTTGATTCCCCCCGTTGACTTCACGAAGTGGATCGACGAGCACGCCCACCTGCTCAAGCCACCGGTGGCCAACAAGCTGGTCTTCGAGGAGGCCGAGGACTTCATCGTGATGGTGGTGGGCGGGCCCAACGCGCGCACCGACTTCCACGTGGACCCGTACGAGGAGCTGTTCTACCAGGTGCGGGGCAACATGCACGTCAACGTGGTCACCGAGAACGGCCCCGAGACCGTGCACGTCCGTGAGGGCCAGATGTGGCTGCTGCCCGGCGGGATGCCGCACTCGCCGCAGCGGCCGGAGGAGGGCTCGGTCGGGCTGGTGATCGAGCGGATCCGGCCGGAGGGCACGCTGGAGCGCTTCCAGTGGTACTGCGCGGAGTGCGGCGGCCTGGTGCACGACGTCGAGCTGCAGGTACGCGACATCGTCAAGGACCTGCCCCCGGTCTTCGAGGCGTTCTACGCCGACGAGAAGGCCCGCACCTGCGGCCGCTGCGGCGCCCTGCACCCTGGCAAGGGCTGAAGTGATCGTTGACGTCCACACGCACCACGTGCCCAAGGGCTGGCCCGACCTGGGCCGGCCCGGGGCGCCCCGGCTGCGCGTCGACTCCGAGCGCGAGGCGACCATCCTCGTGGGGGAGCGCGAGTTCCGCCGGATCCAGGACGACTGCTGGGACCCGGAGGTCCGGCTGGCCAGGATGGACGCCGACGGCGTGGACCGGCAGGTGGTCTCGCCCACCCCGGTCTTCTTCGGCTACGACCTGCCGGCCGAGGAGGGCGTGCGGATCGCCAAGATCTTCAACGACCTGGCGCTGGAGATCTGTGCGCACGAGCGGTTGATCCCGTTCTGTCAGGTGCCGTTGCAGGATCCCGAGCTGGCCTGCGCCGAGCTCGACCGCTGCCTGGCGAACGGCCACCGCGGCGTCGAGATCGGCAACCACGTCGGCGACCGGGATCTCGACGACCCCGGCGTGGTCGCGTTCCTGCGGCACTGCGCCGAGCGCGGCGCGCCCGTCTTCGTGCACCCGTGGGATCTGCCGGCCGGGCCGCGCGTCGAGCGCTGGATGGCCCAGTGGCTCGTCGGGATGCCCGCCGAGACCCACCTGTCGATCCTCGCCATGATCCTCGGCGGCGTGTTCGACCAGGTGCCCGAGAGCCTGCGGATCTGCTTCGCGCACGGCGGCGGCTCCTTCGCCTTCTGGCTCGGCCGCTTCGAGAACGCCTGGCATCGCCGCCCCGGCGTGGTCGGCGTCTCGGAGCATCCGCCGTCGCACTACCTCGGCAGGTTCGGTGTCGACTCCGCGGTCTTCGACGAGCGGGCGCTACGCCTGCTCGTCGACACCTTCGGCGAGGACCACGTGCTGCTCGGCAGCGACTTCCCCTACCCGCTCGGCGAGTCGCCGGCGGGCGGGGTGATCCGGCGGGCCGGGTTCCTGTCCGAGACCGCGCGGGCCAAGCTGCTCGGCGGCAACGCCGAGGTGTTCCTGGGCGCCTGACCGATCACACCGGGCGCTTGTAGCCCGTATCGCCGTCGGCGAGCACCAGGCCCACCTGCGGGGTGCGGACGACGGTGGCGGCGGTGCCCGCGCATCCGTCGTCCGCCCCGGCGGGCGCGGCGGGGACGGTGCTCAGCGCGAGTGCCGCGGCGCAGGCGGCGGCGCAGCGGAGCCAGGTGCGGATGGTCATGGGACGCTCCCAACCGAGCGAATCAGGGGTGCCGACCTTCAGCATCGGCGTCACGGGCGGCTCTGTCCAGACCCAGCGCGGCGCGGGACGAGCCGGGCGGGACGAGGTCCGGCAGCGACAGGGCCAGCCACAGGCGCAGCCGGTGGCCGGGGTCGGTGAGCGGGCCGCCGGAGACCCGCTCGGCGGCGGCCAGCCGGCGCCGCAGCGTGTTGCGGTGCACACCGAGGCGGCGCGCGGCGGTCTCCGCGTTGTCGCCCGCCTCCAGGTACGCGCGGAGCGTGCCCACAAGGTCGCCGCCGTGCCTGGCCTCGTACTCACGCAGCGGGCGCAGCACGGCGGTGGAGAAGCGGCGGGCCGCCTCGGGCACGAACGCGTCCCGCAGCAGCGCCTGCGGCTCCAGGTCGTCCACATGCGCGTAGCCGTCGCCGCCGCCGCGCGCGACCAGCGCGGCCGCGTGCCGCACGGCGGCCGGCACCTCCTCCAGCCCGCCCGCCCGGCACCCACCCCCCGCCACCCCGAGCCGCGCACACAGGCGGACACCGAGCCGCCCGCCCGCCTGCTCGCCGGGCATGCCGGTGTGCTCCGGCAGCACGAACACCGTGCCTTCCGGTCGCACGCAGACCAGGGCCGTCTCCTCGTCGCCGGCCTCGGCCACCTCCTCCAGCGCCTCGACCGCCGCCTCCAGGCTCACGCCCGGCCTGACCACCACCACCTCGTACGGCGCCGCCGCCACTGAGCACAGCTCGCCGAGCCGCGCCGCGGGCAGCCGCCCGTCGAGCACGGCGGCCAGCAGCGCGCCCCGCTGGGCGTGCATCCTGGACCGCCCGACCCGCAGCCCGAGCAGCTCGATGGCGAGCAGGCAGGCGGCATGGCTGGTGAGCATCCGGACGTGCCAGTCGAGCGGTGACGCGGTGCGTACCGCGAGCCAGCCGGTGGCCGGCCCGGAGAAGCCGAGGCTGTGCACCTGGACGGCCTCGATGCCGTCGTCCAGCACCCCGGCGCTGCGCCCGCCGCCGCTCGCCGCCGCGGCCTCGGCGGCGCGGGCGTGCCAGGGCCGCTCCCGCGCGGGCACCGCGTGCTTGTGCTCGCCGTGCGGCCCGAGCAGCAGGGCCTCGCCCGCGGCGTGCTCGGCCAGGGTGCGGAGGATGCCGGCGGTGCCGTGCGCGAGCGCCGCCCGCGCGATGGCCTCCTGCGCCGCGACGACCCGGCGCTCGCCGCGTACGCGCTCGTCGGCGTGCCAGCGCGCGACCGCCTCGGTCACCGCGATGAACGAGGTCAGCACCTCCAGGACGGGCAGTCCGCAGGCGTCGGCGGCGTCGAGGAGGTCGCGCGGCACCTCGTCCACATGCTCGTGCAGGGCGAAGGCGAGCGCGGCGCAGCCGGCCGCGGCGAGCCGTTCGACGTAGGCCCGGCGGCCCTCCGGCTCGGCGGGCAGCCCCAGCCCGATCGTCATGACGAACTCGCCGCCGGACAGCCACGGCACCGGGTCGGCCAGCTCCGACACGTGCGCCCATCGCACGGCCCGCCAGGTGCCGGTACGTCCGGCCAGCAGCCGCATGCGCATCCCGGGAAGCGCCATCGTCCGGGCGACCGTCAGCGACATGAGCGCTTCTCCGTGTGGTGCATACCGCACTCTAACGCACCCTCCGGAGTGCGTTTTGGCTCAACCCCATCCGGCTGACCTGCGCTTATCGTCATCGCAGCCCCCAGACACCCCGGAGGATCCCTTGAACCGTGCCACCCGGGCGGCCGGAGCCGCTTTCATCGGGACCACCATTGAGTGGTACGACTTCTACGTCTACGCGACCGCCGCCGCACTGATCTTCGACGATCTGTTCTTCCCCAACGCGAGCAGTCCGGCCGTAGCGCTCATGGCGTCCTTCGCGACCTACGCGGTCGGCTTCTTCGCCCGGCCGCTCGGCGGCATCGTGTTCGGCCACTTCGGTGACCGGGTGGGGCGCAAGTCGGCGCTGGTGGTCACGCTGCTGATGATGGGCGCGGCGACGTTCGCGGTCGGCGTGCTGCCGACGTACGCGTCGATCGGCGCGCTCGCCCCCGCGCTGCTGGTGCTGCTGCGCTTCATCCAGGGCCTCGCGGTCGGCGGCGAGTGGGGTGGTGCCGTGCTGATGGCGGTCGAGCACGCCCCCGAGGGCCGCAAGACCTTCTACGGCGGGTTCGCCCAGCTCGGCAACCCCGCCGGAGCGCTGCTCGCGACCGGCGCCTTCAGCCTGATCACGCTGTTCGGCGAGGACGCGCTGATGTCGTGGGGCTGGCGGGTGCCGTTCGTCGTCTCGGCCGTGCTGGTGCTGGTCGGCCTGATGATCAGGCTCCGCGTGGAGGAGTCCCCGGTCTTCGCGCAGACCGAGAAGAGCGCGATGCCGATCAAGGCCGTCTTCCGCACGTCCTGGCGCTCGGTGCTGCTCGGCATCGGCACGCTGCCGGTCGCGATCGGCGGTTACTACATCCTCACGACGTTCCTGCTGGCGTACGCGACCGGGCCCTCGGTCGGCGAGTCCGAGCAGCTCATTCTCAACGGCCTGAGCTTCGCCGCGTTCGTCGAGCTGGTGGCCACGCTCGGCATCGCCTACATGGGCGACAAGTTCGGCTCGCGCAAGGTCGCCATCTGGTTCCTGGTCGCCACCGCGGTGCTCGCCGTGCCGCAGTTCGCGGTGCTCGGCTCGCACAGCACGTTCCTGATCTTCGGGCTGCTCGGCCTCATGCGGCTGGCCACCTCGGGCACGTACGGCCCCATGGCGGCCATCCTGTCCGAGATGTTCCCGCCGCAGGTGCGCTACACCGGCATCTCGCTCGCCTACCAGGGCGCCGGAGCGATCTTCGGCGGTCTGTCGCCGCTGGTCGCCACGGCGCTGGTGGCCGGGGCCGGCGGCGCCGCGTGGCCGGCCGTGGCGCTGCTCGTCGGCATGTGCGCGCTCAGCGTCGTCTGCCTCGCCGTGGCGCCCCGCCACCGCGACCGCGTGCCGGCGACCGTCTGACCGCGCCCGCCCGCCCGCCCGCCCGTACAAGCAAGTCCTCACCGACAAGGAGACCTAGTGTCCACCACCGTCATCACCGGCGCGAAGGTCCTCACCATGGACCCCGCGAACCCCTCCGCCGAGGCCGTCGCCGTCCGCGACGGGCGGATCCTGGCCGTGGGCCGCGAGGCTGACGTGCTGGCCGCCGCAGGGCCGGGCGCCGAGGTCGTGCAGGCGGGCGGGCGCAGCGTGCTGCCGGGCTTCATCGACCCGCACAACCACCTGCTGTCCACGGCCGAGACCCTGGTGGCGGTGGACGCGCGCTACCCGGCGGTGGGCAGCGCGGCCGACCTGGTCGCGGCCATCGCCGCCGAGGCGGCGCGCACGCCCGCCGGGCAGTGGATCCGCGCGTACGGCATGGACGACGCCAAGTACCCCGGTGGCCGGCCCACCCGTGCGCAACTGGACGAGGCCACCACCGAGCACCCGGTGATCGTCTACCACGTGTCGGGGCACCAGGCGGTGGTCAACTCGGCGGCGCTCGCCTGGCGCGGCATCGGCGACGACGTGGCCGACCCGGCGGGCGGCTCGTTCCTGCGCGACGAGGGCGGCCGGCTCACCGGCATGGTGCTGGACTCCGCCATGGAACTGCTGCTGCCCGTGGCCGTCGACATCGGCTGCCACGGCCCGAACTTTCACGTGGACCTGCCGGGCGAGCAGCTTCTCGGCTGGCTGGAGGGGGCGCGGGAGACGTACCTGCGGGCCGGGGTGACGACGGTCTGCGACCCGCAGGTTTCGCGGCGCGAGCTGCGGGTCTACCGGGCGGCGCACGCGGCGGGCACGCTGCCGGTCCGTACGGTCGTCATGCCGCTGTCCCACCTCCTGGACGAGCTGACGGAGGTGGGCCTCGCCGGGCCGTTCGGCGACGACCGGCTGCGCTTCGGCGCGATGAAGTTCTACTGCGACGGGACGCTGCTCGGCGGCACCGCCATGTTCGACGAGCCGTACGGCGACGACCTCACCGGCTCGCTCTACCACCACCCCGACGAGCTCACGGAGCTGGTGCGCCGGGCCGCCGTCGCGGGCTGGCAGGTCGGCATCCACACCCAGGGCGACCGCGCGATGGGCTACTCGCTGGAGGCGATCAAGGCGGCGGTGGCGGTCTCGGGCGACGACGCCCGCCCCCGGATCGAGCACTGCGGCCACCCGACGCCGGCCCAGGTGAGGGAGTTCGCGGCGCTCGGGGTGATCCCGGTCAACCAGCCGAACTTCCTGTACGACAGCGGCACCGACTTCGTACGCAGGCTCGGCGAGCGGCGGGCGCACCGGCTCCAGCCGATGCGCGAGGAGATCGACGCCGGGCTGCGGCCGGTGCTGTCCAGCGACTCGTTCGTCTCCTCGCTGCGGCCCATGGAGACGGTCTCCAACGCGGTGCGCCGGCGCACCCGCGAGGACGGGCCGATCGGCGCCGAGCAGGCGGTCACGCTGGAGGAGGCGCTGCGCGCCCACACCATCGACGCCGCGTACGCGCTGCGCATGGAGGACCGGATCGGCTCGCTCACGCCCGGCAAGCTGGCCGACGTGGTGGTGCTGGACGCGGACGTGACCGCACTCGCCACCGACCAGCTCTCCGGCGTGGACGCGTGGCTGACCATGCTGGACGGCCGCGTCGCCTACCGCAGCTCGTCCGCCTCGCGTTAAGGCGTGAGGCCGCGGAACTCCGCGAGCTTGCCCTCGATGCGGTCCTTGATCCGCTCGCGGGCGGTCATGCGCGGCACCCCGGACATCAGCAGCTCGTCGTAGTCGGTGTCCAGATGGCGGATGGACGCGATCACGGCCAGGGTGATCGCGTTCTCGTCGAGCGCCCTGGCCGCCGCCGTCCGGCCGACCCGGCCGCTGCCGCGCTGGCCGGCGTGCTCGGCGATGTCCCGGGCCCGCTGCTCGGGGCAGCCGGGGAACAGCCGGGCGATCTCGGCCGCCATCCTGGCCTGGAACTCCACGTCCTGTTCGGCCCGGCGGACCCGGTCGCGTTCGCGGCGGCGCTCGCGCGCCTCCTCGTCGGCCAGGCACCGCTCCTCGGCCGCCTCCAGCGCGGCCTGCTCGACCAGCAGGCCGGCGCGCTGGTAGACCTTGCGCCGCCGGTTGTAGCGCACGACCACGGCGGCGAGGCGGCTCTCCTGCTTGGCCCGGCGGCTCAGCGCCGCGTTCCCCGACGGCAGGAACACCAGGTGGTCGAGGTCGGCGCAGGTCAGGCAGTGGGGACGGTCGTCCTCCATGATCAGGTAAGGGCCGGTGTCGCCGCAGGCCGCGCACGTCCAGGATTCCAGCGGCGCCACCGCCACCAGGTCGGGCGCCTTGCTCTGCCGCTCGGTGAGCCGGCGCACCCGCGCCTCGCTCAGCTCGGGCGAGATCCAGTGGACGCGGAACGGCTCCTGCGGGTGGCCGGCGGTGAAACGCAGCTCGCGGTGGTCGCGGGTGCCGGCCACGTAAGGGGTGTCGACCGGCTTGAGTCCCTTGGCCAGCGCCCAGTCCTTCAGCAGCGCGGCCGTCGCCACCAGGCGGTCCTCGTCCACGGCCGCCAGGCCGGCCAGCGTGGGCGCCCGGCCCTGCCGCCATTGGTCCACGTGCCGCGAGTGCAGCCAGCGGAGCCCGGTGACCACGTCGATGAACGTCACGTACTTGCGGGTGGTCAGCGCGATCTCGGCCGCGTCCGCGACCCTCCGCGCCAGGCTGGGCTTGCTCACGGGTCCCAGTGTCCCGCGCCTTTGTCGGGAGATGGACGAAGCCCGGGCTTTCCTTGTGCGCTCCACGGCGAAGAACCTCTCGGATCTTTGGAGGAAGACCGTGCGCCTGTTCTGGCCCGCCGTGCTGATGCTCGCCACCTCCTGCGGCTCCGCCTCGCACACGGGGGCCGGGGAGGGCACGCAGCCCGTCGTCAGCGGCGGCTTCGGCAGCAGGCCGGTCGTCTCCATCCCCGCCGGCAAGCCCGGCCGCGCGCCCCGCGTCACCGTGCTGTCGACGGGCAGCGGGCGGCGCACCCTGCCGGGGGACGTCGTGCTCGCCGACGTCGACATCCGCCGCTGGGCCGGCAACCGGCCGTACCTGAGCACCTTCGACGGCAACCAGCCCGCCACCGTCGTCTTCGACGGCCGGCAGGTGCCGGAGGTCTGGCGGCGCTCGCTCATCGGCCATCCGGCGGGCAGCCGGGTCATGCTGGTCGGGCCGGCCTCCGACGCGCTCGGGCCCGGCCTGCCGTGGGCGGGGGTGTCGCCCTCGGACACGCTCGTCGTCGTCTTCGACATCCTGGGCGGCTATCCGCCGGACGCGCGGCTGGTGGGGCGGACCCTGCCGGTCGTGCCGGCCGACCTGACGCCCGCCGACCCGCCCCGCGTCCTCATCGACGGCTCCGGCCGGGAGATCCTGGCGGGGTCGAAGGTGATCGTCCAGTACGTCGCGGCCGCCTGGCCGTCGCGGGCGCTCGTGGACTCGTCGTACCGGCGGGGCGGGCCGAGCGCCTTCACCCTGAAGCCGGGCGCGGCGCCCCCGGCCTGGCTGGACGCGCTGCCCGGCCGCCGCGTCGGCTGCCGGCTCGCCGTCCCGGTGGCGGGGGACGAGCCCAGGATCTACGTCATCGACGTCCTGGACACCATCACCCTGCCGAGCTGACCACTAGGACGGGCGGGAGACCAGGCGGCGGACCAGGCGGCCGAAGCGGGAACGCTGGGGCGGCGGCGCGGTCAGGGCCTGCAGCGCCTCGGCCGCGGACGGCCGCTTGGCGGGGGAGTGGTCGAGCATCCGGCGCACCACCTCCGGCACGTCGGGGCCGTCGGCGTCGGCGCTGGTGGGCAGCTCGCCGGTGAGGAGCTGGTGGGCGATCACCCCGGCGGAGTAGACGTCGGAGGCCGTGGTCATCCGGTCGGGCCGCTCCTGGCACTCGGGAGCGACGTAGTGGGCGTCGAGCACGTTGCCCAGCTCGTGGGCGACGGTGTAGTTGCGCGGGCCGAGCTTGGCGTAGTCGAAGCCGGTGAGCACGGCGTGGCCGTCGTCGGTGACCAGCACGCTGGCCGGGGTGAGCGCGCGGTGCACGACGCCGTTGGCGTGGGCGTGCGCGAGCCCGCTCAGCAGGTCCTGGAGCACGCTCATGCGCGCGCCCCGTGGCGGCGACAGGTGCAGCGACCTGCCGTGCACGTCGTCGAGGACCAGCACGAACCGGCTCTCGTCGTCGATGGCGAAGAAGTCGCGCGAGCGCACCACGCACGGGTGCGGCGGGATGCGGGCCAGGCTCTGGTAGGCGTTGGCGATGCGCTGCCGCTCGGCCGCCCGCGACTCGTGGTCGGCGAGCGGGTCGGCCTGGTAGACCCGCAGCAGCACGGTCTCGCTGCCCGGCAGCGTGGCGTTGAACGCGCGGTATTCGGTGACCTTGGCGTCGCCGCCGAGCTGCTCCTCGACCTCCCAGTTGCCGAAGCGGGGCGGCGCGGTGCTGCGGCGTACGGTCTGGTTGAGCGCGTCGAGCACGGCGGTCATGTAGGGCCGTACGTGCGGGCTGCAGCCGCGCCGCACCCGCGAGACGTCGCTCAGCGTGGCCACCAGCTCGGGCACGGTCGTGACGTTGACGGCGTCGCGCCCGGCCGGGTCGATCAGCTCGGCGTCGGGGGAGCTGAGCACGACCAGGCTGTCGACGTAGACCCGTTCGAGCTGGGTGGACCTGGACACCAGCAGGCCCTTCAGCGCCTTGGCGGTGCCCCGCAGCTTGGCCACCGGCGAGCCGAACGCCTCCCGCCGGGGCGGGAACCAGCGCGTGCCGGACACCTCGATGCGTCCCCGCGTGCCCTTGACGTCGACGACCACGAGCGAGTGGCCGGTCAGCACGAGCAGGTCGACCTCGAAGACGTCGTTGCCGCGCGGGACCTCGATGTTGTGCAGCAGCAGCCAGTCGGCGGGCGCGTGGTCGCGCAGATATGCGATGACGCGCCGTTCGGCGTCGTTGACCGGACGTCCACCGCCGACGATCTCTGCCATGGGCCTATCCTCGCACGGACTGTGATTGACAACATGTTGTCTAAATGACAGAATGTTGTCATGAAGCCCACCGTGCACCACGCCGTCTACGACACGCTCGCCGACTGGGAGACCGGTCACGCCACCGCGCACCTGCGCAGCGGCGTCTACCAGCGCGAACCCGGCGGCTACGAGATCGTCACCGTCGGCCTCACCGCCGACCCCGTCGTCACCATGGGCGGCGCCCGGATCGTCCCCGACCTCACGCTCGACCGGCTCTCCCCGGAGGACAGCGCGCTGCTGATCCTGCCCGGCGCCGCGCTCTGGGACGCGGGCGACCAGCTTGTCCCCTTCGCCCGCAAGGCAGGAGAGTTCCTGGCGGCCGGCGTGCCGGTCGCGGCCATCTGCGGCGCCACGGCCGGGCTCGCCAGGGAGGGCCTGCTCGACGACCGCGACCACACCAGCGGCGCCGTCCAATACCTGGAGGCCCAGCAGGGCTACGCGGGCGCGAAGCGTTACCTCGACCACGACGCCGTGCTCGACGGCGATCTCATCACGGCCGGGCCCACGGAGCCGGTGGCCTTCGCCAGGGAGATCTTCCGCCGGCTCGACGCCTACCGCCCCGATATCCTGGACGCCTGGTTCCGGCTGTTCTCGCGGAGCGACCCGAGCGCGTACGAGGTGCTGATGACCGCATGAGAGAGAACGCGCGGCTGGTGTCCGGGCTGGCGCTCGGCACCTTCCGCCTCAACGGCCAGTTCCTCCACGTCGCGGAGGGGCTGGCCCGGCCCGCGGGCATGACGGCGGCCTGGTGGCAGGTGCTCGGCGCGGTGCTCCGCGAGCCGCTGCCGGTCTCCGGGATCGCCCGCGAGATGGGGATGACCAGGCAGGGCGTGCAGCGCATCGCCGACCTGCTGGTGGAGCGGGGCCTCGCCGAATACCGGCCCAACCCCGCGCATCGCAGGGCCAAGCTGCTCCAGCCAACGACGGCCGGGCGGGAGGCCATCGCCAAGATCAACCCGGGGCACGGGGAGTTCTCCGACCGGCTCGTCGCGGAGCTGGGCCCGGAGGAGGCCGAGCGGTGCCTGGAGGCCGTACGCCTCCTGTCCGCCGCCCTCGACCGGCTCGGCGACCAAGATCGATGAAACCGCTCCAGGGCCTGGAAGGCGGACAGTCGGGACGCTAGGTTGAAGATCCCGCGGATCCGACATCACTGGAGCAGCTCCATGACCGGAGAACCGTACGCCGCCGGAGAGGCCGTCTCGCCCCGCATCGACACCAGCGTCCCGCACGCCGCCCGCATGTGGAACTACTGGCTCGGCGGCAAGGATCACTACGACGTGGACCGGGAGGCCGGCGACCAGTTCAGCGCCGCCTTCCCCGACATCGTCGAGATCGCGCGCCTGTCCCGGCACCTGCTCGCCCGCATCGTGCGGCACCTGGTAGAGGAGGCGGGGGTGCGGCAGTTCCTCGACGTCGGCACCGGCCTGCCGACCGTGGACAACACGCACGAGGTCGCCCAGCGCGCCGACCCGGCCTGCCGGGTGGTCTACGTCGACAACGACCCCCTGGTGCTCGCCCACGCCCGCGCCCTCCTGGTCGGCAGCCCCGAGGGCGCGACCGACTACGTGGACGCCGACCTGCGCGAGCCCGAGAAGATCGTCGCCGCCGCGGCGGGCACCCTCGACCTCACGGAGCCGGTCGCGCTCATGCTCATGGGCATCGCGGGCTACGTGAGCGAGGAGGACGGGGCCTACTCGATCGTCGGGCGGCTGATGGAGGCCCTGCCGTCCGGCAGCTACCTCGCCATGTGGGACGGCGTCAACGTGGTCACCGGCGAGGCGCTCGACCGGGCCCAGGAGGAGCACAACGAGGGGCCGGGGGCGCCGTACCATCTGCGGAGCCGCGCGGAGTTCGCCCGCTTCTTCGACGGGCTGGAGCTGGTCGAGCCGGGTGTGGTGTCGATCACGCGCTGGCGGCCCGACCCCGACCCCATGGCCTCGCTCGCCGAGGTGGACGCGCTGTGCGGGGTCGCACGCAAGCCCTGACCGCGCTCACGTCAGAGGCGCTGGATCATCCCGTGCAGGATCGCCGGGGTCTCGGCCGGGGGCGGGGCGTGCACGCCCAGCTCGTTGAGCAGGTGGCGGTAGTGGCGCACCTCGCTCTCCTTGTTGAGGTATTGGGCGCCGGTGAGGTGTTCGAGGTAGACCACGTCGGGCAGCTCCTCCTGGGCGAAGCGCAGGAGGGTGACCGGGCCGACCCCGCCGAGCGCGGAGCCGCTGGCGAACGGGAACACCTGCAGCGTGACGTTGGGCAGCTCGGCCATGCGGGCGAGGTGTTCGAGCTGGGCCCGCATGATCTCCTCGTCGCCCACCAGGCGGCGCAGCGCGCCTTCGTCGAGCACCGCCCAGAGCTTGCGCGGGGTGGGCGCGTCGAGGGCGCGGCGACGGAGCAGGCGCACCGTGAGCAGGCGCGCGATCCGCGCGGCGGGCTCGCCCTCGTGGTTGCGGGTGATGACCTCGCGGGCGTAGTCCTCGGTCTGCAGCAGGGCGGGGACGAGCTGGACGCCGTAGGTGCGGATGAGCGCGGCGTCCTGCTCCAGCCCGAGGTAGGGCTCGAACCAGTCGGGGACGACGTCGCGGTATTCGTGCCACCAGCTCGGCGCGTTGGCCTGCGCGACCAGGGCGAGCAGGCTGTCGCGCTCGGCCCGGTCGCGTACGCCGTAGAGGGCGAGCAGGTCGGTCACGTCGCGCGGCTTGAAGCTGGTGCGACCGGCCTCCAGGCGGCTGATCTTCGACTGCGAGCCGCGGATGGCGTAGGCGGCCGCCTCGCGGGTGACGTCGGCCGCCTCGCGGAGGCGGCGCAGGTGAGCGCCGATGAGCAGGCGCAGCGCGCTCGGCCCGGATTGCAGGGAATCACGATCCGGTATTTCGGTCATGTCGCCCATATTGTGAGCACCCCGCATCTATGCTCCTCAAATCGGCATCTCGCCACGGTCCCGGCCCGTGGCCAATCCTGCCACGGCTTCCGCCCCGTGTACTGTATTTCCCGCTGAACGAAAAGCGTCGGCTATTTGTGCATTTACTGCGGATTTGCCTAATTTCTGGCCGTGGCGAGGATGACCCCCGAGCCGTGACCGCCCAGCTCGACGGCGGCCAGCCGCTCGTGGCCGAGCAGAGTGCGCCGCACCGCCTCCTGCCTGGCCGCGAACTCCGCGTCCCAGGTCGAGCCGGGCGCCGGCGTCATGTCGTCCACCACCAGCACCCCGCGCGGGCAGAGCGCCGCGATGGTCAGCTCCAGCCCCACCTGCTTGCCGGCCGCCGCGTCGGCGAAGATCAGGTCGAAGGCGGCGAGCCTGGGCAGCAGCTTCAGCGCGTCACCCGTACGGAAGTCCACGAAGCCGGGCCAGTCGCCGGACGCAGCCAGCGCGGCCCGCTCCGGATCCAGCTCGATGCTCGTCACCGTCACGTCCCGCCGCGGCAGCAGCCCGCTCACCAGCCAGGCGGTGCCCACGCCCGTGCCCGTGCCGAGCTCCAGCACCCGCCCGCGCTCCGGCACCGCCGCGGCCAGCACGGCGAGCAGGCGGCCGACGTCCGGGTCGCAGGAGTAGGCGAACCCAGTGGCACGTGCTCGCTCCGCCGCCGCCCGGACGAGTTCTGGCGTTTCAGGATTCATGACTCATTACTATCCCACCGGCGCACGCGCGGGCGGCACCCCAAGTTTGGGGTGATCATTCCTCATCCCGAGGTGATAGGGGATCGCGCATTTCTCGCCCCCGGCTAAAACGCCTGCCTTTCGGCGGCTCGGGCGAGCGAAATATATGTAGTACCTCGTCGATGCGGATCAAAACCTCATGCCAAGAAACCGAGGCGTCCGCTTGACCATAGGAATGGCAATCCGAGTTGCGGAACCAGCGACCTGCCGCGATTGTTATTCCCGGCACCTCACAGCCCTGCACAAACGACTATGGCGTCGGGAATTCCGCGCCGATCCATGGAGGAAACAATCATGATCCGTCGTATCCTCGCGGGTGCAGCGATCGCGGCCGTCGCTTTCGGCTTCTCGGCCTCTGCTGCCACCGCCAACGTCGACCCCCGCCCGAACAACAGCGGCCAGGCTGTCCTGAGCCAGTGGCAGATCATCGACGACGTCCTGAACGACGTGGCCAACCACTCGCTCAACAACCTCGACGTCAACATCATCCAGCTCGCGGACGAGATCGACCTCGACCTGCTGAACAACAACCAGCCCGAGGTCGGCGACGGCAACAGGGGCGTCAACCTCAGCAACGCCGGCACCTACATCAGCTAGGACGGCGCGAGCAGGAAGGTCGATCGCGGCTCCCGTGCGCGGAGCCGCCTGGCCAGTCGCCTTCCTGATGCCCAGGTGAGCGACCGGGGCTCGGCGTGGTGATTCGCGAGACCACGAAGAGCCCGGTCGGCCGCCGCATCCGTACGGGCGTGCTGTGCGGTCCCGGGCCGGCCCTTTCGCGAGGGGCCGGCCGGGGGCCGCACTGCTTGTTTTCGTGATCACACATCCGTGCGGCCGACCCCCGGCCGTACCGCCCCCAGGAAGTCGGGCCGGTCGAGCGGGTCCGTCCGCACGAACGCCCCCGTGTACGGCGCGTGCACCATCGTCGTGGCGTCCACCGCGATCCCCACGTGCTCCGGCCCCGGACTGTCGTGGTCGTTGTCGAAGAACACCAGGTCGCCGGGCTCGATCAGCTCCTTCGGCACCCGCATCCCCGAGCGCCACTGCTCCTGCGAGGTGGTCCCGATGGCCGCTCCCGCCCGCCCGTAGGCGTACTCGGTGAGCCCCGAGCAGTCGAAGCCCTTCGTGCCGGCGCCTTTCCCGATGCCGTAGCCGGGCCCGTTCACCCCGCCGCCGCCCCACGAGTAGGGGACGCCGATCATCTCCATCGCCGCGCGCAGCGCGATGTTTCCGGCGGCGGCCGAGTGCGTCTTCCGCGCGGCCAGTGCCGCGTCCGCCTGAAGAGCGGACGCCAGTACGCACGCCAGCCCGCACGCGAGCAATCGCGCCGCCGATCCTTTCCCGGTCACGTGTGTTCACCATCCCCGCATGGCCCGTTTGTGAGCGTTGTCTGCCGTGTGGCTTCTATACCGCCGAAATTCGCGGCAAGTCTTCCGACATAAACGGACGAGTCGCAAAATTTCGGGGTGGGGAAGATCCACGGCAAAACGGGCAGAAGGGGCATCTAGCTCCGGCCCGCACGGCCTTCCCGTATCACCGGATCACGTACGAAAAGGCCGCCGGGGGCACCTCTTCAGGATTCCGCGCTAATTCGGTCATATTCTCGCGAAGATTACATAGTGAAACATACTTCGTGTAGCCTTGGTTCTGGCTGACGGCGCCGACTTGGCGCCCGGCCACAAACCCCCGGGGAGCGTGCGTGTAGGGGGTGTGAGGAGCGTGAACCGTCTCGAAGAGCGGCTGCTCTACCAGGACGAGCAGCTCAAGGCCACGGTGCGCGCGGCGGCCGAGGGGCCCGTCGTCACGCTGATCGGCCAGGTCGACGCCTCCAACAGCTGGGCCCTGGCCGTCGCCCTGACGGGCTGCAGCCGGGGGCGGCAGGTCGTCGTCGACCCCGGCGGGCTGACCTTCATCGACGTCTCGGGGCTGCGCGTGCTGGCCCTGCCCGGGTTGCCGCCGGAGCGGCGCTGGATCAGGCTGTGCAACCTGACGTCGTACCAGCTCCGGCTGTTGCGGCTGATGGGCTGGCACCACGAGTCCCGAGCCCATCGACTGCCCATCTGAGGAGCTTTCTCACCTGCCGGACATCACCGGGCCGGACATCATCGGGCCGGACAGCACCGGGCCGGGCAGCGCGGCGAAGGCGACCGCCGCCGCGGTGCCGAGCCCCGTGGGGCCGCCGAGCGTGAAACGCGGCGGCCGGTGGTGCCGGCGCAGGCTCTCCTCGTCGTAGCGGAAGCAGCCCCGGTGCCAGTTGAGTATGGCGGCGAGCCAGTCGCGCAGCTCGGCCACGAAGCCGTCGACGGTCGCGCGCGCCTCGGCGTCGAGGCCGAAGTCGGCGCAGACGATCGGCAGCTCGTTCGCCACGATGTGCTCGAACTGCTTGACCCGCGAGGCCAGCAGGTCGGTGACGATGCGCAGCGCGGCCGGATAGCCGCAGTCGAAGAAGCTCTGGACGACGAGCACGCAGTTGTGCACCTCGCCCTCGAACTCGATCTCCTTCTGGTAGGAGAAGATGTCGTTGAGCAGGCAGCCCGCGTCCATCACGGCGTTCTCCAGCGCCCGCATCGGGCCGCTGGCGTACACCTCGTCCGGGACGCCCTGGTCGTGGCGCAGCCGGCAGAGGTTCATGGTCAGGTCGGAGCCGAAGGTCAGCCGGCGCATCTCCAGATAGTCGACCGGGTCGGGCACGCGATGCGCGATCTCGCCCGCCAGCTCCCACAGCCACCCCTGGCACATCTTCTCCACCGCCTCGCGCAGCCTGCGGCGATGACCGACCGGCATGGGGCCGGCCGTACGGGCCCAGACGTCGGCGAGGCCGCGCTCCAGCGCGTTCGCGGGCGGCGGCGCCGGCGAGCCGTCGAGCGGCATGCAGGCCGAGAACCGGTCGACCGTGATCTTGGCGGCGGCTAGGTTGCCGGTGCGGCCGAAGACGGCGGGGAAGTAGTCGTCACCGTACGTCCCCCAGGCCAGCCAGTACGAGGCGAGGTCCAGTTCCTCGGGGGTGGCGTCGGGATGCAGCCCGGCGGCGCACAGCGCCAGGTCGTAGTCGACCAGCTTCCGCTCGTCCCACACCGCCGAGCCGGCCACCCCCGGCTGGGCCTCCAGGATGCCCATCGCCGCGCACCACTCGACGATGTGCCGACGGGCGTCGTCGAGGTGCGGCGAGAGCCGCAGCGGGAACGGCACGTAGAGATCGTCGGGGATCACGCTCGGCCCCACCCGCTCGTACGGCACCCGCGTGAAGTTCCTGACCCGCTTGGCGCCCAGCAGGTCGATCACCGACGACATGCCGAGCGGTTTGCTCGCCCCGGCCCGCTTGTTCATGTAGCGGCTGGAGCGCAGGTGCCACTCGTGCCCGCCGGACTGCCAGTCCTGCAGCCCCTTGACGTAGGCCAGCACCCCGGCCGCCGACACCGGGTCGATGCCGTGCTCGGCGAACAGCGGCCCGAGCTCCGTCACCGCCGTGTGCTCGAACTGCTGCAGCCGCGAGGTCAGCAGGTCGTTGACCGCGTTCGCGGCCTCCTGCGTGGTGCAGCCGAGGAAGGTCTCCAGCACCAGCACGCCGTTGCTCAGCTCGCCCTCGTCGCGGACCTCCCGCTCGTACGAGAACAGGTCGTTACGCAGGTGGACGGCGTCGGAGAAGGTGTCCTTGAGCACCCGCATCGGCCGGGTCGCGGCCAGCCGGGCCGGCACCTCGGCCCCCACGGCGTGCTCCACCAGCCCCGCCGACCAGGGGGCGCCGCCGACCTTGCGGCGCATCTCGATGTACTCGACGGGGTTGGAGATCCGGCCCTTGTTGATGTTGGCCAGTTCCCACAGCGACTCGTTCAGCAGGTTGCGGGTGCTCTCGGCGAAGCGTTCGCGCCAGTCCTGCGACATGCCGGGCACGGTGCGCACCCACAGGTCGGCCAGCCCGGCCTCCACCGGGTTGGCCGGCTCCGGCATGGACAGGTCGCCGC
Organism: Nonomuraea sp. LP-02; assembly: GCF_036289125.1. Lineage (NCBI taxonomy): Bacteria > Bacillati > Actinomycetota > Actinomycetes > Streptosporangiales > Streptosporangiaceae > Nonomuraea > Nonomuraea sp. LP-02. The sequence continues at coordinate 6,873,840 of NZ_JAXCLK010000001.1, forward strand.
CCATCGGCATGAACGCGCCCAGCCGGGCCAGGTAGCCCCGGCTGCCCTCCAGGTCGCCGGAGCGTTTGAACACCTCCAGGAAATGGTCGTCGAAGAAGAACACCCACACGTACCAGTCGGTGATCAGGCACAGCTCGTCGGCGTCGCAGTCGGGATGGGTGTAGGCGCACATCAACGGGTAGCCGTGGGCGTCGAGATCGGCCTCCTGCCACACCCCCGAGCCCTCCAGCATGCCCATGTCGCGCGCCCACTGCTTGGAGTGCGTGTGCGCCGCCTCCAGATGGGGGTTGAGCCGGGCCGGGTACGGGACGTAGAAGTCCGGCAGTTCGAACGGTTGGCTCATCGAAGCTCCTTCAAAGCGTTCAGCCGGCCACCTCGACGTGCTCCAGCGCGCCGAGCGCGTCCGGCACCAGGACCGCGCCCGAGTAGTAGGCGCTGACCAGGTAGGAGGCGATGCCCCGCGCGTCGATGCCGGTGGAGCGGACGCTCAGCCCCGGCTCGCGCTGGTCGGGGACGGCGGCGGGACGCAGCCCGACCACGCCCTGGTCGTCCTCGCCGGTGCGCAGGACGAGGATGGTGCTGGTGCCCCGCCGGGTGACCGGGATCTTGTCGCAGGGCAGGATGGGCACGCCCCGCCAGGCGGTCAGCCGCGTCCCGTGCAGCTCGACGCTGTCGGGGTAGACGCCGCGGGCGCTGCACTGCCGGTGGAAGGCGGCGATCGCCCGCGGGTGGGCGAGGAAGAAACGGGACTTCTTCCTGCGGCACAGCAGCTCGTCGAGGTCGTCGGGGCCGGGAGGTCCCGACCGGGTGTAGAGCCGCTGCCGGGGGTCGACGTTGTGCAGCAGCCCGAACTCGCGGTTGTTGAGCAGCTCGTGCTCCTGGGACTCGCGCAGCGCCTCGATCGTGAGGCGGAGCTGCTGCTCGGTCTGGTCCATCGGCTCGCCGTAGAGGTCGGCGACGCGGGTGTGGACGCGCAGCACGGTCTGCGACAGGCTCATCGCATATTCGCGCGGCCCCGGGTCGTAGTCGACGAAGGTGCCGGGCAGCGGGTGCTCGCCCCGGTGTCCGGCGGCGAGGGCGACGGCCGCCTCGCCGTGTTTGTTCTGCGGCCTGGCCAGCCGGTCGCGGTGCCGCTCGATCTGGGCGAGCAGCGCCGGCGAGCGGGCGGCCAGGGCGTCCAGCTCCTCGCGCGGCAGGGCCAGCACCGTGCACGGGGTGCTGGTCTCCAGCGTGAAATCCCACGTCGCGCCCGGCAGGCCGCCGCCGGCGTGGTCGCCGTCGGCGAGGGCGCCGCGCACCAGCCGGCCGCCGTGGTCGCCGGCCTGGAGCTGGGTGACCTTGCCGTGCGCGATCAGCAGGATCTCGTCCGCCGGGCGGCCGGCGCGGGCGATCGTGTCGCCCGCGCCGTACTCCCGCTGCCGGAACGACCGGGCGAGCAGCTCCAGCTCCTCGCCGCCGGCCATTCCGTGCAGCAGGGGCAGCTCCGTCAGGCTCGGTGGGATCACCTGGAGCCGGGCCCCGGTGCGGTAGAAGCTCACCCGGCCGCCCCCGACCGGGTAGGTGAGCCGCCGGTTCACCCGGTAGGTGCCGGCCGCCACGTCGACCCACGGCAACATCCGCAGCAGCCAGCGCGGGGTGATCTCCCGCGCCTGCGGAGGCGTCTTGGTCGTCGTGGCGAGCCTGCGCGCCGCCTGGGTGTCGAGGCTGAGCCTCTGGTCCGACTCCGTCACGTGTGAAACACCACCAATCCCCACGGATCAGGTCCGGGCTAGTCGTTCCTGCCGAGCTCGACGTCCTCCAGGACGCCCAGCGCGTCGGGCACCAGCACCGCGCACGAGTAGTAGGCGCTGACCAGGTAGGACACCACCGCCTTCTCGTTGATGTTCATGAAGCGCACCGACAGGCTCGGTTGGTACTCGTCAGGGATGCCGGTCTGGTGCAGGCCCACCACGCCCTGGTTCTCCTGGCCGGTCCGCATGAGCAGGAACGACGTCGTACGGCTGCCCGAGACCGGGATCTTGTTGCAGGGGAAGATCGGCACACCTCGCCAGGCCGGCACCCGGTGGCCGTTGACCTCGCTGGCCTGCGGGTAGACGCCGCGCTTGCTGCACTCCCTGCCGAAGGCGGCGATGGCCTGCGGATGGGCCAGGAAGAACGCCGGCTCCTTCCATACGGTGGCGAGCAGGTCGTCGAGGTCGTCGGGGGTCGGCGGGCCCGAACGGGTGCGGATGCGCTGGCTGAAGTCGGCGTTGTGGAGCAGCCCGAACTCCCTGTTGTTGATCAGCTCGTGCTCCTGGCGCTCGCGCAGCGCCTCGATCGTGAGGCGGAGCTGCTGGTCGAGCTGGCTCATCGGCTGGTTGTACAGGTCGGAGACGCGGCTGTGGACGCGCAGGATGGTCTGGGCGACGCTCAGTTCGTACTCGCGGGGGCTCAGCTCGTAGTCGACGAACGTGCCGGGCAGCGTGGCCTCGCCGGTGTGGCCCGAGGACATGTCGATGGCGGCCTCGCCGTAGTCGTTCTGGGCGTGGGCGCCGCTGCTGGCCAGGCTCTCCAGGTGGGCGCGCAGCGCGGGCGACTGCTCGGCGATCTGCTCGAAGTCCTGCCGCGACAGCGTCAGCAGGGTGGTGGCGGTCTTGGCCCGCGCGCTGAAGGCGAACGGGGCGCCGTCGGTGAGCGCCTGCTCGCCGAAGTGGTCGCCGTCGGCCAGCACGCCGAGGTCCTGATCGTCGCCGTACGCGCCGCGGGCCACCTTGCCCACCCGGCCGTGCGCGATGAGGACGAGCCGGTCACCTTCGGCGCCCTCGGCGACGATCTGCTCGCCGGCCTCCACCTCCCGCTGGGTGAAGCGGCCGGCCAGCGCCTCCAGCACCTCCATGTCGTCGAAGCCGCGCAGCACGGGCAGCTCGGTCAGCTCCGCGGGGATGACGCGAACCTCCGAGCCGGTGGTGCTGAAGGTGATGCGGCCGTCCCCGAGGGTGTAGGTCAGCCGCCGGTTCACCCGGAAAACGCCGCCCGAGCACTGCACCCAAGGCAGCAGCCGCAGCAGCCACCGTGAGGTGATCTCCTGCATCTGCGGCGGCGTCTTGGTGGTGGTGGAGAGCTGCCTCGCGGCTTCGGTGCTCAGGCTGAGCTGGCCGTTGCCGTTCTCGGGGGCGGCGGACTGGGTGGTTTCTGTCATCTCTTACCTGCCTGTTCCGTGCTGGATTAGCCGGGATTGCGGGTCGGTCGTAGTTCGGGGGGAAGAGAGAAGGTCAGGGTCTCCTCGGTGAGGGTCACCTGAGTGACGTCGGCGAAGCCGCGGGCCGCGAGCCAGTCGAGCAGGCCGTGGACCAGCCGCTCCGGCGCCGAGGCGCCGGAGGTGACGCCGACCGTCTTGACGTCGCGCAGCCACCGCTCGTCGGCCTCGGCGGCGTGGTCCACCAGGTGGGCCGCCCGCGCCCCCGCCTCCAGCGCGACCTCGACCAGGCGCTGGGAGTTGGAGGAGTTGGCGGAGCCGACGACGAGGACCAGCTCGCACTCGGGCGCGATCCTGGTCACCGCCTCCTGGCGGTTCTGGCTCGCGTAGCAGATGTCGTCGCTGGGCGGGTCGGCGAGGTGCGGGAAGCGCTCGCGCAACGCGCTGACCGCGCGCATGGTCTCGTCGACCGACAGGGTGGTCTGCGACAGCCAGCTCATCGGGCCGTCGCCGGTGGCGCTCACCTCCTCGGGGCGGGCCGGGTCGACGACGTGGATGTGGCCGGGGGCCTCGCCGACGGTGCCCTCGACCTCCTCGTGCTCGGCGTGGCCGATGAGCACGATCTCGTGGCCGTCGGCGGCGAGCCTGACCGCCTCCTTGTGGACCTTGGTGACCAGCGGGCAGGTGGCGTCGATGGTGCGCAGCCCGCGCCGCTCGGCCTCGGCCTTGACCTCCGGCGACACCCCGTGGGCGCTGAAGATCACCAGCGCGCCGTCGGGGACCTCGTCGAGCTCGTCGACGAAGACCGCGCCGCGCCGGGTCAGCTCGCCGACCACGGAGGTGTTGTGGACGATCTGTTTGCGGACGTGGACGGGCGGCCCGAAGCGCTCCAGCGCCCGCTCCACCGTCACGATCGCGCGATCGACGCCCGCGCAGTAGCCACGCGGGGCCGCGAGAAGTACGCGTCCCATCGGGAGAACCCTTCTAGCTGGTGCGGTGTGCGAGCCGGTCGGCGAGCACGGTGAGCGCGGCGGCCGCGTCCGGCTTGATCTCGGCCTCGGCCAGTGCCGCGACCGCCTCACGCACCCGGCTCGCGATCATGTCCTCGACCGCGGCGACCGCTCCGGTGTCGCGCAGGATCTGGCGCAGCTCGGCGGCGCGCTCCTCGCTCAGCCCGGGATCGCCGTGCCAGCGCCGCAGGTGCTCGCGCTGGGCGGCCGAGGCGCGGCGCAGGGCCTGCGCGATGAGCACGGTGTGCTTGCCCTCGCGCAGGTCGTCGAGCGCCGACTTGCCGGTCTCGGCGGCCGAGCCGAAGGTGCCGAGGACGTCGTCGCGGAGCTGGAACGCCTCGCCCAGCGGCACCCCGAACCGGGAGTAGGACGCCAGCAGCTCCGCGTCGGCGCCGGCGAGCGCGCCGCCGATCTGCAGCGGCCGCTCCACGGTGTATTTGGCCGTCTTGTAGCGGATGACCGTCAGCGCCTCGTCGACGCTCGCCCCGGCCCGCAGTTGCGCGAGCATGTCGAGGTACTGGCCGCTGATCACCTCGGTGCGCATGGCGTCGAAGAGGTGGTGCGCGGCGCGCAGCCGGTGCGGCTGGATCCCGCAGGACGACAGCATGGCGTCGGACCAGGCCAGGCTCAGTGTGCCGAGCAGGATGCCGCCCGCCTGGCCGAAGACCTCCGCGCCCGGCCCGGCGTGCAGCCGCTCCAGGCTCTTGTGCACGGTGGCGCGGCCCCGGCGCAGCTCGCTGCCGTCCATGATGTCGTCGTGGATGAGCAGGCCCGCGTGGCACAGCTCCAGCGCGGCGGCGGCCGTGATGATCTCGTCGCAGTCGTCGCCGCCCGCGCCGCGCCACCCCCAGTAGCACAGCTGCGGCCGGATGCGCTTGCCGCCGCCGAGCACGAACTCGCGCAGCACGTCGTACGCGACCGCGACGTCGGGATCGGACAGCGGCGCCCGCCAGGTCTCCAGGAACGCGCTCAGGTGGTGGTCGATGCGCGAGCCGAGGCAAGGCTCAGTGAAGCCCAATGGCATGCGCGCGCTCCTTCGATCGATCGGATATCACCAATAGTTACTCACCCAACACTGAGCGTGTAAAGAGTCTGGGGCTGCCCATGACTTCTTCCGTCTCACCAGTAACGGGAGCCGGCCGTCCGTTTAGTGGCTTTTGTAGGGGTATGCGCTGGGCATGAGAGCAGTCACGTGGCACGGTAAGCGGGACGTGCGGGTCGAGGACGTGCCCGACCCGGTGATCAAAGAGCCGAACGACGCGGTCATCAGGGTGACCAGCACCGGCATCTGCGGCTCCGATCTGCACCTGTACGAGGTGCTCGGCCCGTTCATGGCCGAGGGCGACATCCTGGGCCACGAGGCCATGGGCGTCGTCGAGGAGGTCGGCCCGGAGATCACCCACCTCAAGCCGGGCGACCGCGTCGTCATCCCGTTCAACATCTCCTGCGGCCACTGCCACATGTGCGGCATGGAGCTGTACGCCCAGTGCGAGACCACCCAGGTGCGCGAGCAGGGCACCGGCGCCGCCCTGTTCGGCTACACCCGCCTCTACGGCCAGGTCCCCGGCGGGCAGGCCGAGTACCTGCGGGTGCCCGAGGCCCAGTTCGGCCCGATCCGGGTGCCGGACGGCCCGCCGGACGAGCGGTTCGTCTACCTGTCCGACGTGCTGCCCACGGCGTGGCAGGCGGTCGCGTTCGCGGAGATCCCCGAGGGCGGCAGCGTGACCGTGCTCGGGCTCGGACCCATCGGCCAGATGTGCGCCCGCATCGCGCGGCACCTCGGCCACCGGGTGATCGGCGTCGACGGCGTCGCCGCCCGGCTGGAGCTGGCCGCCCGCCACGGGATCGAGGTCATCGACGCGAGCGAGGTGACCGCCGTGCCCGAGGAGATCCGCGCCCGCACGGCCGGCCGCGGCACCGACTCGGTGATCGACGCCGTCGGCATGGAGGCCCACGGCTCGCCCGCCGCCAAGATCGCGCAGACCCTCACCGGCCTGCTGCCCGACGCCCTCGCGGCCCCGCTCATGACCAACGCCGGCGTGGACCGCCTGGCCGCGCTCAACCAGGCCATCGACGGCGTGCGCCGCGGCGGCGTGATCTCCGTCATCGGCGTGTACGGCGGCATGACCGACCCGCTGCCCATGCTCCGCATGTTCGACAAGGGCATCACCCTGCGCATGGGGCAGGCGCACGTCCGCCGGTGGATCAGCCCGCTGATGCCGCTGGTGACCGACGACGCCGACCCGCTCGGCGTCATGGATCTCGCCACCCACAAGATGCCGCTGGAAGACGCGGCAAAGGCGTACGAAATGTTCCAGAAGAAGGCTGACGGGGCCATCAAGGTGCTCCTACGGCCCTGATGGGCGTTTCACCGGGCGGACAGCGGGCAGCGGTGCCTCCATGAGAGTCGTCGTGGTGGGAGCAACCGGGAACGTCGGCACCAGCGTGGTACGCGCGCTGAGCACCGACGAGCGCGTGACCTCGATCGTCGGGGTCGCGCGGCGGCTTCCCGGCTGGCGCGTCGACCGCACGGAATGGCGGCAGGCCGACGTGACCTCCGCCGACCTGACCCGGATCTTCGACGGCGCGGACGCCGTGGTCCACCTGGCGTGGCTGTTCCAGCCGACCAGGGACCCGGCGACCACCTGGCGGGCCAACGTGCTCGGCAGCATGCGGGTCTTCCGCGCCGCCGCGGAGGCCGGGGTGCAGGCGCTGGTGCACGCCTCGTCCGTGGGCGCGTACTCGCCGGGGCCCAAGGACCGGCGGGTGGACGAGAGCTGGCCCACGCACGGGTGGCCGGGAGCCGCGTACGGGCGGGAGAAGGCCTACGTCGAGCGGGTGCTCGACGTCTTCGAGCACGACCACCCGAGCATCCGCGTGGTGCGGATGCGGCCCGGCTTCATCTTCCAGCGGGCGGCGGCCTCGGAGCAGCGCAGGCTGTTCGCCGGGCCGCTGGTGCCGCGGCGGCTGATCGCGGCGGGGCGCATCCCGTTCGTGCCGGACATCCCCGGGCTGCGGCTGCAGGTGCTGCACGCCGAGGACGCGGCCGAGGCCTACCGGCTCGCGGTCGTGCGCGAGGTCAGGGGCGCGTTCAACATCGCCGCGGAACCCGTGCTCACCCCCGGCGACCTCGCCGAGCTGCTCGGCACCCGTACGGTGCCGGTGCCGCGTGGGCTCGCCAAGGCGGCCGTCGCGGCGGCCTGGCGGCTCAGGCTGGTGCCCGCCTCGCCGGGGCTGCTCGACCTCGCCATGCGGCTGCCGATCATGGACACCGACCGCGCGCGCGAGGTGCTGGGCTGGCGGCCGCGGCACTCGTCGCTGGACGCCATGCGTGAGCTGTTCGAAGGACTGCACGACGGCGCCGGCATGGACACCGCGCCGCTCGCCCCCGACGGCGGCCCGGCCGGCCGCGTCAAGGAGCTCGCCTCCGGCATGGGCGCACGCCCGTGACGCCGATCCGCCCCGAGCGCGGAGTGTAATCCCCCTCCTTCAGGGAAGAGGAGGGGGGAACGCGAGGTCCTGAGGCGCGGCCCCGGGTGTCACTACTGACACGGAGGAACGCCATGGACCCTTTTTCCCGGACCGGTTTCCGCCAGGTCCTTCGCCTCGATCTTCCCGATCTGAGCCAGTGCGGTGGAGGCGGCGCGCCTCCCCCGCCCGGGCGCCGGCGCGTCCAGGCCAGGTCGGAGGAGCATGCCATGCGCACCCTTCTGACCCAGCCCTTCACTCTCCAGGACGTGACCAGGCTCCGCCGTACGGTGGCCGAGAAGGCCGAGCACTGCGGGCTGATCGGTCCCCGCCTGGAGGACTTCGTCCTCGCCGTGCACGAGAGCGTGGTCAACGCCGTCGAACACGCGGGCGGGCACGGGCACTTCAAGCTGTGGACCGTGGACGGCGTCATCCGCTCCGAGACCACCGACCGGGGCGAGGGCATCCCCGACGGCTACGTGGCCGGCGACCACCGGCCGTCCGACATGAGCTATGACGGCCGCGGGATCTACCTGATCCGCCGCCTGTGCGACATGGTGGACTTCAGCACCGGCCCCTTCGGCACGACGGTCCGCATCACCATGCGGCTGCCGAAGCCCGCCGGACACGGCACGCGGGGGCACATGCGACGCATCCGGGTCGCGGGCCAGGCCCATCCGCCCGGCCGCTTCACCGCCTGAGCCCGCCGTCCCCAGCGCCGTCCCCAGCGCCGTCCCCAGCGCCGTCCCCAGCGCCGTCCCCAGGGGCCCGCCGCCCGGCGGTGCCCGCTCAGCGGCAGGTAGGGTCGGAAGAGTGAGCCGCGAGCAGCCTTCCCCCGCGATCATCGCCCCGGCCCGGCGCATCGGCCGGCGGGAGTTCGACTTCGCGCGCCAGGTCGCCGTGATGGCGATCGTCAACCGCACCCCCAACTCCTTCCACGACCAGGGCAGCACCTACGCGCTGGACAGCGCCGTCGCGGCGGCCAGGCAGGCGGTCGACGACGGGGCCGACTGGGTCGACATCGGCGGTTTCGCCTTCAGCGCCGCGCAGGCCGGGATCGGCGCCGCCGAGGAGATCGACCGGGTCGCCCCCGTCATCGCCGAGGTCCGGGCCGTCACCGACGCGGTCATCTCGGTCGACACCCACCGCCCCGAGGTCGCGCGGGCGGCGATCGAGGCCGGCGCCGACGTCATCAACGACACCAACGGGCTGCGCGAGCCCGGCCTCGCCGAGGTGGCCGCCGCCACCGGGGCCGGCGTCGTGGTCACCCACAGCCTGGGCGGCCCCGGCCGGCGCGTCTTCCGGCCCAGCTACGACGACGTCGTGGCGGAGGTCGCGGGCTTTCTGCGGGAGCGGGTGGCGTACGCGCTGGAGGCCGGCATCGCGCCCGACAAGATCATCATCGATCCCGGCCACGACCTCAACAAGAACACCTTCCACTCGCTGGAGCTGACCCGCCGCCTGGAGGAGATCACCGCGATCGGCTACCCGACGCTGGTCGCGCTGTCCAACAAGGACTTCATCGGCGAGACGCTCGACCGGCCGCAGGGCCGGCGGACCGAGGGCACCATCGCCGCCAACGTCGTCGCCGTACTCAAGGGGGCGCGGATCCTGCGGGTGCACGACGTGCCCGCGACCGTCGCCGCCGTACGCATGACCGAAGCCGTCCTCGGCTGGCGTGCCCCCCTCGCGCCCAGCCACAATCTGGCGTGAAGGAGCGCGCGTGAGCGACCGCAAGCCGATCGGGATGCCCTTCGAGAGCTGGATCGACCGGCAGATCCGCGAGGCGGAGGAACGCGGGGAGTTCGACGACCTGCCGGGCGCGGGCAAGCCGCTGCCGGGGCTGGACAAGCCGCAGGACGACATGTGGTGGATCAAGCAGAAGGTGGAGAGCGAAGGGCTCGCCATGCCGCTGCCGCCCACGCTGGTGCTGCGCAGGGACGCGGAGGAGGCGCTGCGGGAGGCGCGCGGGGCGCGGACCGAGGCCGAGGTGCGGCGCGTCCTGGAGGCGATCAACGAGCGGATCCGCGAGGCGATCAGGACGGGGCTGTCGGGGCCGCCGCTCAACCTGATGCCGTTCGACGTGGACGAGGAGATCTCGGAGTGGCGGCGCGCCCAGGGGTGATCCCCATGGGACCGGGGCCCGGGCGCGAAGGCCCGGACCCCGGTCCGGTTGGCTGAGGGGCCCGGGTCAGGCGGGTCCCTCTGGCCGGCCGGAGCCCCGGGTCAGGCGGGGTCCCGGCCGGCCGGGTTCAGGTGATCTCAGTTGACCGGCGGGTAGGCGTTCGCCAGCAGCTCGCGGAACTGCGCCGAGAACCACTGGCCGGAGAGCGGCGCGTCCGCCTTGGCGCCGGACATGTTGTTGCCGTTGAGGCTGTTGCCGGTGTACGTGGGGTCGCACATCCGGTCGAACTTCTTGCCCTCGTCGTTCGGGATGTCCCGGCTGGCGCCGTCGGACTCGCCCGGAGGCTTGATCCAGACGTAGGCGTCGAGGCCGGCGACGGGGGCGGCGGTCGGGCGGGCGCCCAGGCCGGCGCCGGCCTGGTTGCACCAGTTGCCGGCGTGGATGCGGCGGTCGATGCGCGAGCCGTTCACGAACTCGTCCACGTTGGTCGAGGTGCTCGGCCCGGACGGGCGGGCGCTGCCGCCCCAGCCGTTGCGCGAGGTGTCGATCAGCATGCCGAGCCCGGAGCGGAAGCCCTTGGCGATCAGGGCGGTGCGCAGGGCGAGGGCGAAGGACTGCTCGTCCACGTAGTAGTTCCAGTCCACCCACTTGGACTGGCGGACCGTGGTGCCGCCCGGGGTGGAGTTGATGGTGAAGTACGGCTCGGTCGTGGCCGAGTAGTTGGCGGTGTTGACGATGAAGCCGTCCACGCTGTCCACGCCGGCGGTGGTGCCGGCGACGGTCTCGTAGAAGAGGTTGACGGCGGGCCCGAAGTTCGAGTCCCAGCCGAGCCACGCGTGGTGGGCGGCGTCGATGTAGGTGTAGACGTTGGGGATGGCGTGGAGCTGGTTGAGCGCGTACCGGACGCCGTCACGGTAGCCGCCGGGGCCGTTGGCCTCGCGGCAGTCCGCGAAGTTGTTGAGGTTGGTGACGAGGTTCGGCAGCGAGTCGGGCTCGATGATGGTGACGATGCGCAGGTTCGCGTAGGCGGGGTCGCGGAGGATGGCCGCGATCGGGTCGATGTACTCCGTCTTGTAGCGGTTGAAGCCGTCCTGGGAGATGCGCAGCTCGCCGTTGGAGGCCAGGGCCGAGCAGTCGCGGTTGGGCAGGTCGTAGATGACGACCTGGATGGTCAGCGGCAGGGAGCCGTTGAGGCCGTCCTGCCGGACGGCTTCGTTCAGGTGGGCGCGCAGGCCCATGGCGCTGCTGGAGCCGGCGATGGCGGCGATGCGGTCCATCCACACGGCGGTGGAGGTGTTCGCGACCGCCGTGCCGCCGGGCTCGGCCGCGGCCTTGGCGCTCCAGTTGGGGTTCACGTAGCCGGTGGCGCCGGCGTACGGGTTCTCCACGTGGGTGGGGGTGGGGCCGCCGTCGTCGTCGGCCTCGGTGGCGGTGACCGTACGCGAGGTCAGGCCGGTGGAGGCGACGGTGAACGTGCGGCTGCCGTTGGCCGTGTCGGAGTCCTGCGCGGCGGCCAGGGTGACCGTCTGCGCGGTGTTCCAGTTCGACGTGGTGAAGGTGAGCGAGGCGCCCGAGCTGACGGTCAGGTCGGTGTCGCCGCTGCCCGCCGTCGTGGTGACGGTCACGCTGGAGGAGGGCTGGGCGGCCAGGCGCACGGTGAACGTGCCGGTCGAGCCCTCGGGCACGGTCACCGAGGTCGGCGTCACGATGATGGACTGCTCCACCGTGGCGTCGTCGTCCACCTCGGTCGCGGTGAGCGTGGCGCCGGTGACGCCGCTGCCGCCGACGCTGAAGCTCGCGGTGCCCGCGATGGTGTCGGCGTCCTGGGCGGCGGCCAGGGTGATCGTCTGCGGGGTGTTCCAGTTGCTCGGGGTGAAGGTGAGCGAGGCGCCCGAGCTGACGGTCAGGTCGGTGTCACCGCTGGTACGGGCGGTGGTGACGGTGACGTTCGAGCTGGGCGCGGAGGAGAGGCGCGCGGTGAACGAGGCCGTCGAGCCCTCGTTGACGGCGATCGAGCTGGCCGACAGCACCACGGTGGGCGTCACCGGCTGGGTGCCGCCGCAGGTCACGCCGTTGACGCTGAACGACGTCGGGTTGGGGTTGGTGCCGGTCCAGGTGCCGTTGAAGCCGACGGAGACCGAGGCGCCGGTCGCGAGGCTGCCGTTGTAGGGCATGTTCGTGCCGGTGACGCGGGTGCCGCTCTGGCTCCAGTTGGCGCCCCAGCCACTGGGCGTGTACTTCTGCCCGGTGGTCGGGTAGTCGAAGGCCAGCGACCACGACGAGATCGGGTCACCGGTGTTCTTCAACGTGATGTTCGCGGTGAAACCGCCCTGACCAGGGCTGCTCGTCCACGAGTTGGCAGAGTAGGTCACGTCGCAGGCGACCGCGGCGTTGGCGGCCGTGCCCTGGCCGACGACGAGTCCTAGGGCCGCGACACTCGCGGCGGTCACGGTCACGGCCCATCTACGGAGGCCGCGTGGGAGTCTCACGAGCGATCATCTCCAGTGCTAGGTGGCTGGGAGCGCTCCCATCGTGAGCCGCCGTCGCAACGCTGTACAGAGGGACGTCCGCGCGCCGCCGCCGGGGGGCCCGCATGCTCCGTGAATGCCCTCTAACGATGATGAAACTTTCATCTAGGGCAGGCAGGTGAGAGGAAACAGAGGGGTTACCGGGCGGGCATTTCGTTGACATACGCCGAAGCACACCCACAATCCCGATTGGGAGCGCTCCCACACCCCTACTCCCTGGAGACCCCGTGAAATTCAGACCTCCGCCCCTTCTGACGCGCTTATCGAGGCGGCTCGCCGTGGCCACGACCCTCGTCCTCGTGGCCGGCGCGACCACGGCCGTGGCGGCCGCCCCCGCCCAGGCCGCGGTCTCGTGCGACGTGACGTACGCGGCCAACTCGTGGACGAGCAGCCCCGGCCAGGGTGGCTTCACCGCGAACATCACGCTGAAGAACACCGGTGACCCCATCACCTCCTGGACGCTCGCCTTCGACTACCCGACCACCGGGCAGAAGTACACGCCCAGCGGCTGGGGCGCCAACTGGAGCCAGAGCGGCACCCGCGTCACCGGCACCAACATGCCCTACAACGGCAGCCTCGGCACCGGTGCCTCCACCAGCATCGGCTTCAACGGGACCTGGACCGGCAGCAACCCCAACCCGACGTCGTTCAGCGTGAACGGCGTCACCTGCGGCGGCGTCGGCAACAACACCCCGCCCACGGTCTCGCTGACCTCGCCCACGGCCGGGCAGACCTTCACCGCGCCCGCCACCGTGCCGATCGCGGCCACCGCCGCCGACGCCGACGGCACGGTCTCCAAGGTCGACTTCTACCAGGGCAGCACGCTGCTCGGCACCGACACCACCTCCCCGTACAGCTACAACTGGACGAACGTGGCGGCCGGCAGCTACTCGATCACCGCCCGCGCCACCGACAACGGCGGCGCGGTCACGACGTCCTCGCCGGTCGGCATCACGGTCTCGCAGAACACCGGCCCGGCCCTGGTCGTCAGCCCGACCACGCTGTCGGTGCCCGAGGGCGGCACCGCGACCTTCGGCGTCAAGCTGTCGCAGGCGCCCTCCTCCAACGTGACCGTCAGCGTGGCCCGCGCCAGCGGCGACGCCGACATCACGGTCTCCGGCGGCGCGAGCCTCACCTTCACGCCGTCGAACTGGAACACCGCGCAGAACGTCACCCTGGCGGCCGCGCAGGACTCCGACACGACCAGCGGCTCGGCCGTGATCCGGGTCAGCGCCAGCGGCTACACGCCGGTCGACGTGACCGTCAGCGAGGCGGACGACGACGTCGGCGGCGACAACACCTACGTGCAGCGCTTCGTCGAGCTCTACAACGAGCTGCACGACCCGGCCAACGGCTACTTCTCGCCTGAGGGCGTGCCGTACCACTCGGTCGAGACGTTCATGGTCGAGGCGCCGGACCACGGGCACGAGACCACGTCCGAGGCCTACAGCTACTACCTGTGGCTGGAGGCGACCTACGGCCAGGTGACCGGCGACTGGTCGAAGTTCAACGCCGCCTGGGCGTCGATGGAGAAGTACATCATCCCGGCCACCGCCGACCAGCCGACGAACTCCTTCTACAACGCGTCCAAGCCGGCGACGTACGCGGCCGAGTACAACTCGATCAGCAGCTACCCGTCGCAGATCGACTCCAGCGTGTCCGTCGGCACCGACCCGCTGGCCAGTGAGCTGCAGACCGCGTACGGCACCCGCGACATCTACGGCATGCACTGGCTGCTCGACGTCGACAACACCTACGGCTTCGGCCGCTGCGGCGACGGCACCACCAAGCCCGCCTACATCAACACCTACCAGCGCGGCCCGGAGGAGTCGGTCTTCGAGACGATCCCGCAGCCGTCCTGCGACACCTTCAAGCACGGCGGCACCAACGGCTACCTGGACCTGTTCATCAAGGACAGCTCCTACGCCAAGCAGTGGAAGTACACCAACGCCCCCGACGCCGACGCCCGCGCCGTCCAGGTCGCCTACTGGGCGCTGACCTGGGCCAAGGCGCAGGGCAAGACCGCCGACGTCTCGGCCAGCGTGGCCAAGGCCGCCAAGATGGGCGACTACCTGCGCTACGCGATGTACGACAAGTACTTCAAGAAGCCGGGCTGCACGAGCCCGTCGTGCGCGGCCGGGACCGGCAAGGACGCCTCGGCGTACCTGCTGTCCTGGTACTACGCGTGGGGCGGCGCGACCGACTCCAGCGCCGGATGGGCCTGGCGCATCGGCTCCAGCCACAACCACTCCGGCTACCAGAACCCGTTCGCGGCCTGGGCGCTCGCCAACGTGGCCGAGCTCAAGCCCAAGAGCTCGACCGGCGCCTCCGACTGGAGCACCAGCCTGAACCGGCAGCTCCAGTTCTACAAGTGGCTCCAGTCCGACGAGGGCGCCATCGCCGGCGGCGCGACCAACAGCTGGGAGGGCCACTACGCCAGCCCGCCGAGCGGCCTGCCGAAGTTCTTCGGCATGACCTACGACTGGCAGCCCGTCTACCACGACCCGCCGTCGAACCAGTGGTTCGGCTTCCAGGCGTGGACGATGGAGCGGGTGGCCGAGCTGTACAACCAGACCGGCAACGCCAACGCCAAGACCATCCTCGACAAGTGGGTGACCTGGGCGCTGGCCAACACCACGATCAACGCCGACGGGACCTACCAGATCCCCTCGACGCTGCGCTGGACCGGCCAGCCGGCCGGCGACTTCAGCTCGCCGAACGACGTCCCGCCGGCCAACCCCAACCTGCACGTCACCGTCGTGGACCACACGACGGACGTGGGCGTCGCCGGCTCGTACGCCAAGGTGCTGATGTACTACGCGGCGCGGGCCAACCACACCGCGGCCAAGAACACCGCCAAGGCCCTGCTCGACGGCGTCTGGAAGAACCGGGACGCCAAGGGCGTGTCGGTGCCGGAGACCAAGACGGACTACAACCGGATCGACGACCCGGTGTACGTCCCGGCCGGCTGGAGCGGCAAGATGCCGAACGGCGACACCATCAACTCCAGCTCGACCTTCATCTCCATCCGCTCGTTCTACAAGAACGACCCGGACTGGCCGAAGGTGGACGCCTTCCTCAAGGGCACCGGCCCCGCGCCGGTGTTCAACTACCACCGGTTCTGGGCGCAGGTGGACGTCGCCGTCGCCCTGGCCGAGTACGGGCGGCTCTTCCCGTGAGATCCGCAAGGAAAGCAGCGCTGATCGCTGCGGCGTCGCTGGTCCTGCCCCTGGTCACAGGGGTAGGGCCGGCGGCCCCCGCCGCCCACGCGGCGCCCGCCTTCAACTACGGCGAGGCGCTGCAGAAGTCCCTGTGGTTCTACGAGGCCCAGCAGTCGGGCGACCTGCCCTCCTGGAACCGCGTCTCCTGGCGCGGCGACTCGGGTCTCAACGACGGCAAGGACGTCGGCCTGGACCTGACGGGCGGCTGGTACGACGCCGGCGACCACGTGAAGTTCGGGCTCCCGATGGCGTACAGCGCCACCATGCTGGCCTGGGGCGCGGTCGAGTACCGCGACGCCTACAGCTCCTCCGGCCAGCTCACCCACCTGCTGAACAACCTCAAGTTCGTCAACGACTACTTCATCAAGGCCCACCCGTCGGCGAACGTGCTGTACGGGCAGGTCGGCAACGGCGGCACGGACCACGCCTGGTGGGGTCCGGCCGAGGCGATGCAGATGGCGCGGCCGGCGTACAAGATCGACGCCTCGTGCGGCGGGTCGGACCTGGCCGGCGAGACGGCGGCGGCGATGGCGGCCTCCTCGATGGTCTTCAGGCCGACGAACGCGGCCTACGCCGACACGCTGCTGACGCACGCCAAGCAGCTCTACACCTTCGCCGACACGGTGCGGAGGAAGTACAGCGACTGCATCACCGACGCCCAGGGCTACTACAACTCCTGGAGCGGCTACAACGACGAGCTGGTGTGGGGCGCGATCTGGCTCTACCGGGCCACGAACGACGCCTCCTACCTGGCCAAGGCCGAGGCCGGCTACGACAACCTGTCCAACGAGCCGCAGAGCACCACGAAGTCGTACAAGTGGACGCTGGCCTGGGACGACAAGTCGTACGGGGCGTACGTGCTGCTCAACAAGCTCACCGGCAAGCAGCGCTACCTGGACGACGCCAACCGCTGGCTCGACTGGTGGACGGTCGGGGTCAACGGGTCGAAGGTGGCGTACTCGCCGGGCGGGCAGGCCGTGCTCGACCGCTGGGGCTCGCTCAGGTACGCGGCCAACACCGCGTTCGCGGCGCTGGTGCACAGCGACTCGATCGGCGACGCCACGCGCAAGGCCCGCTACCACGACTTCGCGGTCCGGCAGATCAACTACGCGCTCGGCGACAACCCGCGCAACTCCTCGTACCTGATCGGGTTCGGCGCCAACCCGCCGAAGAACCCGCACCACCGCACGGCGCACGGCTCGTGGACCGACCAGATCACGAACCCCGAGCAGACCCGCCACACCCTGTACGGGGCGCTCGTCGGCGGCCCGCCCGACCCGAACGACGCCTACACCGACAAACGCGACGACTACGTCATGAACGAGGTCGCCACCGACTACAACGCCGCCTTCACCGGCGCGCTGGCCCGGCTCCACAAGGAGTACGGGGGCACCCCCGCGGCGAACTTCCCGCCCGCGGAGACGCCGGACGGTCCCGAGATCTTCGTCGAGGCGGGCGTGAACGCCTCCGGCACGAACTTCACGGAGATCAAGGCCATCGTCCGCAACCAGTCGGCCTGGCCCGCCCGGGTCCTGTCGGACGGTTCGTTCCGCTACTACTTCACGCTCGACGGCTCGACGACCCTCTCGCAGATCAGCGTGTCGTCGGCCTACACGCAGTGCAAGGCGCCCACCCTCGGCTCGCTGGGCGGCGGCGTGCACTACGTGAACATCGACTGCTCCGGGCAGGTCATCGCCCCGGCCGGGCAGTCGCAGCACCGCAGGGAGGTGCAGTTCAGGATCAGCAGCGCGGGCACGTGGGATCCGGCCAACGACTGGTCGTACCGGAACATCCCCACCACGCCGGGCGCGACGCCGGTCCGCACCCCGAACATCACCCTCTACAGCGGCGCCACCAAGATCTGGGGTGAGCCCCCGGGTCCGGAGGAAGAGGACGACACCCCGCCCAGCAAGCCGGGCAGGCCCGCGGCATCCGGGATCACGGGCTCCACCGCCAGGCTGACCTGGACGGCCTCCACGGACAACGTGGGCGTGTCGGGTTACGACGTCTACCTGGGGTCCACCAAGGCAGGCACGTCCCCGACCGCCTCCTTCGACCTGACGGGGCTCACCCCTTCCACGTCCTACTCGGCCACCGTCGTGGCCAGGGACGCGGCCGGCAACACCTCGCCGCCCTCGGACGCGGTGACGTTCACCACCACGAACGTGACGACGCCGCCCCCGGGCGGCTGCCAGGCCACGTTCAAGGTGACGAACTCGTGGGGCGGCGGCTTCCAGGGCGAGGTGACCGTGAAGAACGCGGGCACCGCGGCCATCACCGGCTGGACGGCCTCCTGGACCTCACAGAACGCCATCACCCAGATCTGGGGCGGCAGGCTCACGCAGTCCGGCTCCGCCGTGACGGTACGGAACGAGAGCTACAACGGCGCCCTCGCCGCCGGCGCGAGCACCACGTTCGGCTTCCTCGCGAGCGGCGCGGCGAGCGTCCCCGACCCGGTGACCTGCACTCCGGGCACCGGCTGAACATTCAGGCCGTCCGCTGCGTATGAGGAGGTGAGGCCACAACTTCATAACCCTGCCCGATGAACCATCCCCGCCCGGATGGGACGGACGCGGTCGATTCCTCCAGTCGGCCGCGTCCGTTTGTCGTTGGGGGTTCAGCCCTGCCTGCGGTTGACCTCCTGCGCGAAGCGCTCGCGGGCGAGGTCGATGAACGACTCGTCGGCGAACTCCTCCTTCAGGGCCTGCGCGTGGTAGCGCTCGGGGATCAGCCGGAGGACGTGGTCCCGGTAGCCGGGTCCCGGCGCGGGCACCCGCACCTGCGGCGGGATGCTGATCTTGACGGCGATCGGGCCGGAGGCGCGTACGGACTGCGCCCAGTCCGTGCCCTCGCCGGTCACCGCGCACAGGTGACGGGCGTAGACCCAGGTGACCTCGACCAGCGACTTCGCGCCCGGCGGTTCGACGCCGAACGGCTCCACCGCGCAGATGACGCGCGTGTCGAGGGTGCCGTGGCCGTGGGCGTGGTGCTCGTCCGGCGAGGACTCCTCAAGGATCTTGGTGACCTGCGCGGAGAGCTCTCGATCGAGCTGCGACGACGGCTGCCTGCCGGCGAAGAACATCACCCCGGCCAGGCTCAGCCCGGCCAGGGTGATGATCGCCGCGATGAGCCCGCGACGGGTTTTGATCACGGGCTGGTGCAGGTCAGGGTCGGGGCGGGGTTCGGGATCGAGCCGGTGGCGTTGAACCCGAACGTGGTGGTGGCGTTGGGGCCGAGCTGGCCGTTGTAAGTGGCGTTCTTGACCTTCACGTTCGGCGGCTGACCGCTCAGCACGCCGTTCCACGGCGAGCCGTCGAAGCCTTGGCCGCCGCCGTAGGTCCAGGAGACCGTCCAGCCGTTCAGGCTGGAGGTGCTGGTGTTCTTCACCGTCACCTCACCCTGGAAGTGGCCGGCCCAGCCGGTGTCGGTGGCCTTCCACGTCGCCGTGCAGGCGCCGTTCGGCGTCGGCGTGGACGTCACCGTCGGCGTGACGGAGGGGCCGGGCGTGCTGCCGCCCGGGCCGACGCCGGTGACCTCGCCGTTGCCGCCGTCGAAGACGACGTCGGAGCAGCTGTAGAAGTTCTCGTTGCTGTCCGAGCGGATCCAGTGCGTGTAGATGATGTGCCGGCCGGTCTTGCCGGACGGGAGCTGGCTGTTCCAGTAGTAGTAGTTGAGCGCGCCGGCCGGGCCGGTGTCCGGCGGGTTGGTGACGCTGCCGAACGGCTCCAGGTCCGACCACTTCAGCGGCCCGTTCGGGTTCCAGCCGTTCTTGGTGATGTAGTAGTTGAACGAGCCGGGGTGCTTGGCCCAGTTGCTGTGCCGCATCTGGATGGTCGCGCCCGAGGTCAGATGGGTCACCGGCCAGTCGGAGCGGACCGCGTTGTAGGCCGAGAAGTCGTACGGCCCACCGGTGCCCCCGCTGCAGAGCTGGCCGTCGGGGATGAACCCGGAGGTGCGGCCGGCGCCGTCGGAGCGCAGCACCGCGAACCAGTTGTAGAGGGGCGTGCTGCCGCTCTGGGCGACGGCGGCCGCGCAGGCGGGGTTGTAGGGGAGGATCTGGCCGTTCTCCCGCAGGCCGTCCTGCCAGCACAGGAAGGTGCGGCCGCCCGGCACCATCATGACGCCGTGCGCCTGTGCGGGGTTGGGTGCGATCAGGATCGTGGTGATCAGAACCAGGACGGCGGCGATCGCCGTCCGCTTCACTGCTTTCATCTGGGCTTTCCCTTGCGCTGACGACAGAGGAAACTGCCCCACGACCCAGCCCGCCCGGCCAGCGCCAGTGAACCACGCGCCGGGCCGTTCCGACAACGTGCCGTGAAACTTTCAGCCGATCATGGTCAGGGTTTCCCCTGGTAGCCGCATAGCGGCAGGTGGTAATTACATGCGCGCTCTTGCCGCTTCACGGAACGCCGGGAAGCCTCCCTGTTGGGAGCGCTCCCACATATCCTGTTCTCCGAGAAGCGGGAGCCACATGTCATGAGGTACGCGCACACCCATCTGCTCATCGGGGCGATACTGGCGCTGCTCGCCGGCTGCCTGATCGCCGCGCCCGCCCAGGCCGCCCCGGTGCTGTGCGGCAAGTACGCCTCCACCACCGTCCAGAACGGCCGCTACGTCGTCATGAACAACGTGTGGGGCGCCGACACCGCCCAGTGCATCGACGTCAACCAGAACGGCGGCTTCACCGTCACCCAGGCCGCGCACAACAAGCCCACGAACGGCGCCCCGGCCTCCTACCCGGCCGTCTACGCGGGCTGCCACTACGCCACCTGCAGCACCGGCAGCAACCTGCCGATGCAGGCGAGCTCGCCGTCGTTCGGCTCGCTGCGCACCGCCGTGAGCATGACCTACCCGAGCGGCGGCGTGTGGGACGCCGCCTACGACATCTGGTTCGACCCCACCCCGCGCACCGACGGCCAGAACACCGGCGCCGAGATCATGGTCTGGCTCAACCACATGGGCTCGATCCAGCCGGTCGGCTCCCCGATCGGCACCGTCAACCTGGCCGGCGGCACCTGGCAGGTCTGGTACGGCAACATCGGCTGGAACGTGATCTCGTACGTGCGCACCTCGCCCACCGCCTCGATCGACTTCACGATCGACACGTTCCTGAGCGACGCCATCGGCCGCGGCTACGCCCAGCGCTCGTGGTACCTCACCAGCGTCCAGGCCGGCTTCGAGCCCTGGGTCGGCGGCGCCGGTCTCGCGGTCAACTCCTTCTCCTTCGGCTCGGGCGGCTCGAGCGGCGGCGGCTGCACGGCCGTCGCCACCACGCAGTCCCAGTGGCAGGGCGGCTACGTCATCCAGCCCGTCACGGTGACCAACACCGGCTCGGCGACGAAGAACGGCTGGGCGGTGACGTTCACGCTCCCCGCCGGCCACACGATCACCGGCTCGTGGAACGCGACCCTCAGCGTCAGCGGCTCCACGGTCACGGCCAGGAACGCGAGCGGCAACGGGACCCTCGCGCCGAACGCCTCGACCAGCTTCGGCTTCCAGGCGACCAGGCCGGGCGGCAACTCGCAGGTGCCGAGCGGTTACACCTGCGCGTGAGATCCGCGCGGGCGTGCTTGAGCGAGGGGCACGGGCCGCGCGGAGGAGGGGTACGGCTGGTGCTGCCGTACCCCTCCGCCAAAATCAATCCGCCAAGCGCTGGTCAGTCCCTTTCCATCGCCTGCTCGATGTCGTCGA
Source organism: Nonomuraea sp. LP-02 (assembly GCF_036289125.1). Taxonomy (NCBI): domain Bacteria; kingdom Bacillati; phylum Actinomycetota; class Actinomycetes; order Streptosporangiales; family Streptosporangiaceae; genus Nonomuraea; species Nonomuraea sp. LP-02. Next base: position 6,895,058 of record NZ_JAXCLK010000001.1, read on the forward strand.
GCCGGGCCTGCAGCTCGCTCAGGCAGGCCGGCGCGAGCCGGCCCTCCCGCAGCCGGTCGGAGAGCTTCTGCCGCAGGTTCTGCGTCGTGGTCCCGTACGGCCCGCGCGGCACCACCGTGGACTGGAGCACCTGCTTGAGGTCGAGGACGACGTCGGCGTCGGTCGCGCCGCACGGCGTACGGGCCTCCAGCGCGCTCTGGAACTGGGTGACCGCCTGCTCCACCGTGACGGACGTGGCGGGACTGCTCTCCATGTAGCGGGCGGTGGCGCCGGCCGTCGGCTCGGCGACCACCCGCTCCTGCTGCTGTTGCTGCGGCGGCGGCGTGGCGGACGGTTGCTGGACGGCGGCCCGCTGGATCCCGGTCTGCTGGAACCACAGCAGCGCCGAGAGCGCGACCGCGGCCGATCCCACCACGGTCACGCCCCGGCGTACGTGCCGGCTCAGGGTGGCCGAGCCCAGCGCGGAGTTGAGCCCGGCGACGATCTCCGCCGCCGTGGGCCGCTCCTCCGGCCGGTGCGCGAGGCAACGCTGGCAGAGCGAGGCCACGGCGTGCGGCACCCCGGGGACGCGCGGCGGGGGAGACGTGCGGCGGGCCGCCTCGATCTCCTCCCACGTGGTCTCCGGGTACGGCGTGCTCCCCGTGAGCATGGTGTGCAGCAGCACACCCAGGGCGTAGACGTCCACGGCGGGGTGGGTGGGCGCGCCGAGCAGGCGTTCGGGGGCGACGTACGGCGGGGTGCCGCGGTCGTCCTCAGGGTCGCCGGCCCATGCCGCGATGCCGAAGTCGAGCAGCTTCGGCCCGTCGCCGGTGAGCAGCACGTTCTCGGCGGTGACGTCCCGGTGGACCAGGCCGCGCGCGTGCCCGGCCATGAGGACGCGCGCGAGGCGGAGCGCGATGGCCGCCGCCTCGGTCCACGGCAGGGGCCCCTGCTCGATGCGGTCGGCCAGCGGCGTGCCGTCGAGCAGCGGCATCACGACGTAGGCCGCCAGGGAGCCGTGCGGGGTCACGGTCTCCCCGTAGTCGTAGATCTCGATGGTGTCGGGGTGGAGGAACCTGGCGGCGGCACGGGCCTCGCTGCGCACGCTCACCCGCTCACCCTGGTCGGTGTGCAAGGAGGCGGTGAGCACCTTGACCGCGATCATCCGGTGCAGTGACTGGTCGAAGGCACGCCAGATGATCGACATGCCGCCTCTGGCCAGCGGATCCAGCAGCAGATACCGCCGGGCCAGAACGTCCCCTGGCTCAAGCCGACTCACGGACGACCAGTTCCGTGGGCAGGACGGGGTCCACTCCCGCCGCCCCCGTGAGGAGCAGCCGGGTGGCCACCGTGGCCAGTTCCTCGACGGGCTGGCGGATGGTGGTCAGCGCGGGCATGGTGTGCTTGGCCACCGGCGCGTCGTCGAACCCGATGACCGCGACGTCGGCCGGCACCTTGCGCCCGGCCCTGCGCAGCGCCTGGATCGCGCCCGCGGCCATGAGGTCGGAGGCGACGAACACGGCGTCCAGCCCTGGGGCATGGCGTAACAACCACTGCATGGCATGGGTGCCCGAGGCGGCGGTGAAGTCGCCGTAGGCCACCGGCACGTCGGGGGCGCCGGCCGCCTGGAGGGTGCGGACGAGCCCTTCGAGCCGGTCGCGGGCGGCCGGCAGCGATGGTGGGCCGCCGATCGCGGCGACGTTGCGGCGGCCGGTGAGGAGGAAGTGCTCGGCCGCCTGCCGTCCGCCGTCGAGGTTGTCGACGTCGGCGTACGGCAGTTTGAGATCGTGGGGCGGACGGCCGATGTTACGGACCGGAATGCCCGAGGTGGACAGTTTGATGGCAAGGGGATGCCGTTCGCGCGCCCCGATGATGAGCACCGCGCCGGACAGCGCGGGAAGGATCGAGGAGGTGGGGGTGACGGTGGTCACCATGAGGTGGGTGCCGTGCTCGGCGATCACCGCGCCGGCGGCGGACAGGAGCCTGGCGTAGTAGGGTTCGGAGAACAGTCGGGGAAGGTGGTCACAGATCACGGCGGTGACGCCGTCGGCGGTGGTTTTCGCTGCCGCCCCCCTGGGCGCCCGATGGCGGACGTAACCCATCCGGGAGACGGCGTCGTAGACTTGGCGGCGGGTCGAGGTACTGACCCGCACCGAGCCCGTGAGGACTCTTGAGGCGGTCGCGGGGGAAACCCCGGCAGCGGCGGCCACCTGTGCCAGTGTGGGCTGCTCGGTCATGGAGCACCTCGCGGAAAGATCCTGGGAGCGCTCCCAACGTTACCAACGTTTCGCCGTTGTTAATAGGGCCTTTGCTGAGAGTGCGTCCCGTTGTGCGGACGCATCCGGAATTTGCGGAGCTAGCGGCGGTGGTAACCCTCGGAGTTTTTGTTCCGAGGGTTGATCACCGGCATATTTCCATGTCCGTTTTGTCGTATCCGACCTTTTTGAAAAGAATCCTTATCGATCAGCCGTCCTCGCCGCCGAAGCGGACGTCGAAGCCGTCGCCGTCGTCGCCCTGCTCGGGCTCGACCGGCTGACGCGGCTGGCAGCTCGACCCGCACCCGCCGAACCTGGAGCTGTTGACCGGGGTGAAGTCCGTCGGCGGGACGCCCTTCAGCGCCGCGATCATGGTGTCCTTCCAGATCGGGCCGGGGATGGAGGCCCCGAAGACCGAGCCGTAGTAACGGCCGCCGATCGTGATGTTGTTGAGCTTGTGGTTGACCGCGCCCCGCGGGTCACCGATGCTGACCGCGCCCGCGAGGTCCGGCGTGAACCCGGCGAACCAGGCGGTGGCCTGCGAGTCGGTGGTGCCCGTCTTGCCCGCCGCCGGACGGCCGATGCCGCCGACGCCGCGCATCGTGCCCTTGGTGAAGACGCCCGACAGGATGTTCGCCGCCGCGTCGGTCACCTCGGGGTCGATCGCCTGCTTGCACTTCGGCTTGTACGTCGTGACCTTGCCGTTGCGGTCCTTGATCGAGCTGATCGCCATGGGCGCGCAGTACTTGCCGCGCGCGCCGATCGCCGCGTAGGCGTTGGCCACGGTCACCGGGTCCATCTCGTTGATGCCGAGCGTGAACGTGGAGAATTCCTGCAGGGGCAGGCCGTCGGAGCGCTTGATGCCGAGGCTCTTGGCGGTCTTCACGACGCTGCAGAGCCCCACCTTCTGCTCCAGCATCATGAAGAAGGTGTTGACCGAGCCCCAGGTGCCGGTCGCCAGCGACTTGAAGCCGCCGCCGCCCTCGTCGTTGGTGACGGTGTGGCTCGGGTCGGCGATGTTCTCGCCCTTGCAGTTCTTGAACGTCGAGTAGTAGGGGGCACGGTAGCCGCTGCCGACCGTGAACCCGTCGTTGATCTTCATGCCCTGGTCGAGCGCGGTCAGCAGCGTGAAGGTCTTGAACGTCGAGCCGGCCTGGAAGCCGACGCCGCCGCCGTGCACCGCGTCGGCGACCACGTTGTACGACATTTCCTTCTTGCGCTTGTTGGTGCCGTACGCGCGGCTGGCCGCCATCGCCTTGATCGCGCCCGTGCCCGGCTGGACCAGCGCCTCGGAGGCCACCGGGTTGTCGCTGGCGAAGACGTGCTTCTTGATGGCCTGCTCGGCCGCCTTCTGCATCTTCGGGTCGATCGTGGTCTTGATCGTCAGGCCGCCGCGGTTGAGGAACTGCTCGCGGGCCTTGGCCGTCTTGCCGAAGTCGGAGTTGCTGAGGATCTCGTTGCGCACGTACATGCAGAAGTACGGGTATTTGCTGGTGCCGCAGCCGCCGGGGATCGGGGTGCCCTTGTAGCCGAGCTTTCTGGACTTGGCCGCGTCGGCCTCCTCCTGCGTGATCTTCTTCAGCTCCGCCATCCGGTTGAGCACCACGTTGCGCCGGTCGAGCAACTTCGCGCGCTGCTTCTTGCCCAGGTTGGGGTCAGTGGCGTTGGGGTCCTGCACCGCGCCGGCCAGGGTGGCGGCCTGTGACAGGGTGAGCTTGGAGGCGCTGACGCCGAAGAAGCGCTGGGCCGCCGCCTCCACGCCGTACGCGCCGGCGCCGAAGTAGGCGATGTTGAGGTACTTCTCCAGGATCTCGTCCTTGGTGTACTTCGCCTCGACGGCCATCGCGTAGCGCAGCTCCTTGAGCTTGCGGGCGTAGCTGGCCTCCAGCGCGGCGTTCTTCTCCTTCTCGCTGGTCGCCGAGTTGAGCAGCACCTGCTTGACGTACTGCTGGGTGATCGACGAGCCGCCCTGGGCGATGCCGCCGGAGGCGAGGTTCTTGGCCAGGGCGCGCATGGTGCCCTCGATGTCGATGGCGCCGTGCTCGTAGAAGCGGTAGTCCTCGATGGAGATGATGGCCTTCTTCATCACCTCGGCCACCTGGTCGAGCGAGACCGTCTTGCGGTACTGCTCGTAGAACCAGGCGATCTCGTTGCCGTCGGCGTCGAGCACGGTGGTCTGCTCCGCCAGCGGGGGCTCCTTGAGCTCCTCGGGTTTGATGCCCAGATCCTCCGAGGCGCCGACGAACATGGCTCCCGTGCCACCTACCGCGGGCAGTGCGATGGCCGCGGTCACCACGCCGGCCGCCACCGCCGCCGCGGTGAGACGCGCGATACCTGACAAGCGGGAACCCATGCGGAAATTCCTCCCCTTCGTGGCAATAGGGTGCATCCTAAACCCGGGCATGGCGTGCTCCATGTAAAAACGTTGGACCCCGGCGACAGCCGGTTGGTTCGCTCTCGTTTCCGTGACTTCCGGCACATCGCGCGGCACGGCACGGTTCCTTCTGGTTCCCGTCAGGCGTCGGCAAAACGTCGTCGCGGCTCGGGGGCGGACGTACGGCCCTCTGGCACCCTCTACCAGGGCATATCTACCTGCCCCGTTGGAGGTCTCATGCATCGTGTCGGAGATGGCGGGCATTTCGATCGGTTGCTCCGCGCGGCCCGTACCTACTGGGGAGACAACCCCGGTGGCGAGCGATGCGTCGTGGCGGAGGTGTTCGACCAGGACATCAGGGCCGTGGTGCGGACACTCATGGTCGCCAAGGCCGTGTGCGGCGCCGCCGCGGCGCGGCTGGTCGTCCACGGCGACCCGGAGTCCCGGCAGCTCGCCGAGGTGTTCGGCGCGACGGCCGACCTCCAGCCCGAGACGCCGCCGGTCGCGCTGGTGACCGGGCGGGTGGATCGCGACCTGCCCAGGGACATCCCCGTCGTGCACGTGCACGGCACCGGCACGCTCCAGGCGTACGCGCTGTTCCCCGACGACGGGCCGAGATCGTTCGAGGACGAGCTGCCCGGCCGCGTGGCGGCCTTCTTCGAACAGTACGTCTGGCCGAACCGCGAGGTGATCAGGCACAGCGCCGAGCGGGTGGCCTGGCAGGCCAAGACCGGCTACCAGGTCCGTACGGACACCGAGCGCCGCCAGCTCCGCGCCTACGGCTGCGCCCGCCTGGGCCTCGACCCCGGCCTGCCCACGATCACGGTCGCCGCGCACGCGCCCGGCAGGGACACCGAGCTGTTCGAGACCACCGCGCGGTTCGCCGCCTCCGAGGAGTCCGCCAACTGGCTGTTCGTCGACCCGATCGCGCCCGATCACCGCCGCGTGCGCTCCGGCCTGGGCGAGCTGTCGACGAACATCCTGTGGAGCCTCACCGACGTCGCCGTCAGCTTCGAGGACAGCGACCTGCCCGCCTTCGGCATCCCCGTCATCCAGTCAGGCTTCTCGGAGGGCGCTCACTGCGGCGCCACCCACCTGGCTCGTACGGCGTCGGACCAGGTGCGGCTGCTGGAGGAGGCGGTCGCGACGCACGCCAAGGGCGAGACCATCCTCGGCCCCGAGCAGCGCGAGCGCGCCCGGCTGTGGTTGTGGATGCGCCGCTGCGGCGCGGACGTGCCCACCCAGCTCCTGCCGCACTGGGCGCACGGCGCGGACTACCCGCGCGTGCTGGCGGTCAACCTCCGCTACGTCGAGCGCGACGGCGACCCCCTCTTCGGCGCGGTGCACCGCATGTGGGAGCGGCGTGAACCCCTGCTCACCCGCTTCGACTTCCGTCATCCGGCAGGGCTGTCCGCCACTCTCACCCCCGCGAGGAGCATCCGATGAACAGCGTTGGGTCCGGCACCGACCTCGACCAGGTGATCCTGCCCGCGATCCCGCCCGCGCACCTGCGCAGCGGCCAGATCGCCGCCCTCCAGGTGACCGACCGGCTGCATCGTGGCTCGCAGATCATCGGCCGGTTCGAGACCTCGGGACTGGCCGGCTTCAAGATCGCCGCACAGGGCCGCGCGCTGCGGGTGCGCATGTCCCTGTCGGTGGACGAGCACTCGGTGAGCGGCTGGCACACCGGCGTCACCGAGGCGGCGGCCGCGCTGCCCCGGCTGGTCCAGATCCGCTCGCAGGGCCGGCTGCGCCAGTGCGTGCTGCTGCGCGGCCGCCGCTCGCACGCCCAGGTCGCCTTCGACCTGTCCGCCGACGAGATCCCCGATGACGGGCTGATCTGCGTCGAGGCGCTCGACATCATGGAAGGCGACGGCGTCAGCCCCGAGGTGCGCGAGCTCGTCGGCGACCGGATCATCCCCGACGGCGTGGCCGGGCTGCGCCTCGACAAGATCGTGTTCGAGGAGCCGCCGGCCGCCGACTTCGACACCGACCAGCTCGACGGCTGCCGCTGCGAGGTGTACTCGCTGATCAGCGCCGGCGGGCTGGTCAACCTCAGCCGGCAGGGCACCCGGCAGCTCCGCTCGAACCTGTTCCTGGTCAACCCGGCGTTGCCGCACACGTTCGGCTCCAGCGGCTACCTCACCTTCCGGCTCGGCACCAAGGCGGAGCCCGCCGCCGTCATCCCCGCCACCTGGCGGCGGATCAACAGCGAGCTGCGCTGGCTGCGGCACGCCACCAGGAAGCTCGTCCGGGCCGCCGCCCCGCACGTGGAGCAGGTGCTCAGCATCAGGGACGGCGACCTCGGCGTGCCCGAGCAGCGCGCCCAGGGCAACCTGACCGAGCTGGAGGTGCCGTGCCCGGCCGGCTCGCCGCTGCTGGTGGTCCTCACGCCCGTCCCCGGCGTGGTCCCCACGCTGGAGTACGGCACCGTCAGCGGGACGCGGCCGTCCGAGCTGGGTTGAACAGGCAAAACAGCGATCACCTGTGAAAACGTCGCTCCGGGGGCAGGAGGAACAGGTGACCAGCAACGGCCTGCGCATCGACACGACGCGCCATCCGCACTGCACGGTCCTGCGCGCCGGCGGCCGGCTCGACCACGCCGGGCGGGTCAGGTTCAGCGCCCGCGTCAACGACGTATGGGACTGGTCCGACGGCCCGGTCCTCGTCTTCGACCTCGCCGAGCTCGACTTCTACGACTCCTCGGTGATCGGCGTGCTGGCGATGGCGATGCAGCGCATGGAGGAGGAGCACGGCGACGGCCGGATCATCCTGGTCCGGCCGTCCGGCCACCTGCTGGACGTGCTGCGGCAGACGGACCTGCTCGCGCACGTCGATCTCCGCGACAGCGTCGCGGAGATCCTCGCGGAGCTTTCTAGAGCCCGTACGCCTCCAGCAGGCGCAACCACACCTCGCTGACCGTCGGGAACGACGGCACGGCGTGCCAGAGCCGGTCGATCGGCACCTCGGCGGTGACCGCGATCGTGGCCGCGTGCAGCAGCTCGCCGACCCCCGGCCCGACGAACGTCACCCCGAGCAGCACCCTCCTGTCCTCGTCCACGACGGCCCTGGCCCTGCCGCGGTAGCCTTCGCCCAGCAGGTAGGCCCCGGTCACGGAGCCGAGGTCGTAGTCGACGGCGCGCGCGTGGAAGCCCGCCTTCTTCGCCGCCTCCTCCGTACGGCCGACCGCGCAGACCTGCGGGTCGGTGAAGACCACCTGCGGGGCGCCGTAGTGGTCGGCGAGGTCGCGCATCTCGCACAGCTCGTCGCCGCGGGCCCGCGCCGCGATCACGTCGCCGCACACCCGGGCCTGGTACTTGCCCATGTGGGTGAGCAGCGCCCGGCCGTTGACGTCGCCCACGGCGTAGAGCCAGCCCTCGGCCACGCCGGTGGCGCGCATGCTGTCGTCCACCTCGACGTACGCGCCGTCGGCCAGGCCCACCGAGGCGAGCCCGAGGTCGCCGGTGGCGGGCTCGCGGCCGGTGGCGACCAGCAGCTCGTCGGCCTCCAGCGGCGGCCCGTCGGACAGGTGCACGGTGACCTTCCCGCCGGGCTCGGGCCGTTCCACCCGGACCACGTCCGTGTGGGTGCGCACGTCGATGCCGGCCGCGGCGAACGACTCGGCCACCATCTCGCCCGCGAACGGCTCCATCCGGCCGAGCAGCCCGCCGCCCCGGACGAGCACCGTCGTCTGGCGGGCGCCGAGCCCGTGCATCGCCTGCGCCATCTCGCAGGCCACGACGCCGCCGCCGATCACGACCAGCCGCTCGGGGACGGCGGTGGCCGCCGTCACCTCGTGGCTGGTCCACGGCCGGGCCTCGGCCAGGCCGGGCACCGGCGGCACCGCCGCCGTGCTGCCGGTGGCGAGCACCACGGCCTGGCGGGCGGTCAGCACCCGCTCGCCGCCGTCGGACAGCGTGACCCGGACCCGCTTCGGCCCGTCGAGCCGTCCCCGGCCGCGCACGAACTCGGCCGGCACGCCCTCGATCCACCGCACCTGCCCGCCGTCGTCGTAGCGCGAGACGGCCTCGTCGCGCCGGGCCAGCACGGCGGCCACGTCGATCTCGCCGAGCGACATGCCGGGCACCCGGCTCACCTCGCCGGCCAGGTCCACCGGCCGCAGCAGCGCCTTGCTCGGCACGCAGGCCCAGTAGGCGCACTCGCCGCCGGCCAGCCGCTCCTCGACGATCGCGGCGGTCAGGCCGCCGCGCACCGCCCGGTCCGCGACGTTCTCACCGGCAGGACCTGCGCCAATCACGATGACGTCGTACTCGTCGGGCACCCCAGCCTCCCCATGCGTTTCGTCCCTGCATCGCACTCTTTCATGCGAAGGGCGCAGAGGTGGACGTGGCACGCACGCGGGCGGGCGTCAGCCGGCGCCCAGCACGTTCATCACCAGGATGAGCCCGCGCGTGTCGTCGTCCTCGGCCCGCAGGCGGGACACCTGCACCGAGAGCGCCGCCGGCCGGCCCCTGCGGTTGACCGCGTCGAGCACCAGGCCCTCCTCGCGCGGGCCCGCGCGGAGCGCCGCCCGCAGCCGGGGGGCGAGCACGTCGAGCGGCAGGCCGATGTCGAGCGCCGAGAGGGTCGCGCCCACGGCCTCGCCGGTCCGCACCCCCCACAGCTCCTCCGCCCCGGGGCTCCAGACGATCACCCTGAGCTGGTCGTCCAGCACCACCACCGCGTCGCCGAGGCTGCGCACCACCGACGAGACGAACCGGTTGACCTCGTCCAGCTCGATGGTGCGGGCGGCGAGGGCGTCGTTGATCTGCTGCAGCTCGTCGTTGGTGGACTGGAGCTCCTCGTTCATCGTCTCCAGCTCCTCGTTCGTGGACTGGAGCTCCTCGTTGGTGGTCTCCAGCTCCTCGTTGGTGGACTGGAGCTCCTCGTTGGTGGTCTCCAGCTCCTCGTTGAGCGACTGGAGCTCCTCGTAGGCCTGTTCGAGCTGGCGGTTGGCCTCCTCCAGCTCGTCGCGCAGCCTGCGGTAACGGGTGACGTCGTTGAAGTGGATGCTGATGCCCGCCAGGTTCCCCGAGGCGAGGAGCGGCACCACGGAGATGTCGAAGACGCTGTCCTCCGGCTGGCCGGGCCGCCGCCAGCTCACCTCCCGCAGCTCGACCGTACGCAGCTCGTGGCGGGCCTGCTCGATGACCGAGCGCAGTTCGACCGGCCGGTAGGACACCTCCAGGTCCTGGAACGGCCGGCCGACGTCGCGCGGGCCGAGGTTGAACAGCGCCTCGGCCCTGGAGTTGGCCAGCGCCAGGTCGCCCGGCAGGTCGAGCACGAGCTGCGCCACCGGCCCCGAGGCGAGGGCGACCGACGCCAGGGCGGGCAGCCGCGCGGCGAGGTCGGAGGCGCTGCCGACCGCCGACCAGGTCGCCCGGGTGCTGTGGCCGGTCGGCCTGAGCTTCCTGAACAGCCGCATCCGCAGGTCCACGGGCTCGAACGTGTCGCTGTGGTTGAGCAGCATCTCGGCCTTGCCCAGGAACAGGAAGCCGGTGTCGGCCAGCGCGAAGTGGAAGCGCCGGACGACGTTGACCTGCATCTCCGTGTTGAAGTACATCAGCGTGTTGCGGACGAGCAGCAGGTCGACGCGCGAGATGGGCGCGTCGCGGGTCAGGTCGTTGCGGCCGAAGATGAGCTGGCGACGCAGGTCGCGGCGGAAGGTGAACCCGCTCTCGACCGGCTCGAAGTAGGTCTCGCGCAGGTCGAGCGGCACCTCGCCGAGCGCCCGCTCGGAGTAGACCCCGGTGCGGGCCAGGTGCAGCGCCTTCTCGTCGAGGTCGGTGCCGTAGATCTTGACGCGCTCGCGGAAGGCGTCGACGCCGAGCTCCTCGGCCAGCACCATGGCGATGGTGTACGCCTCCTCGCCGGTGGCGCAGCCGGCGCTCCACACGCGGATGGGCTGATCGTGCTCCATCAGGGCGGGGAGCACGCTCTCGCGCAGCCGTTGCCAGGCGGCGGCGTCCCTGAAGAAGCTCGTGACGTTGATCAGGAGGCTGTCGAACAGCCGGGTGTACTCCTCGGAGTGCAGCTCCAGGTAGTCCCGGTATTCGCCGTAGGCGGCCAGCTTCAGCGCCTCCAGCCGGCGGGCGATGCGACGGACGAGGGTGCCCCGCTTGTAGCCGGTGAAGTCGAAGCCGCGGGTCTCCTTCAGCAGGAGGAGGAGATCGTCGAGCTCGCGCTCATCCTCAGGAGTCACCGCGCCAGCCTACGCCGGGCGGCTCCGCTCAGTCGGTCATCGCGGATTCGTCGCCCCGGCCGATACCGGATCGCAGTGTGGGCTCCTCAGCCGTGCCGGTTATGCGCTCCAGTGTCCGTACTCGCTCCTCCAGTCGCCGGACGGCCACCCACAGGGCGCGTTCCATCGCGTCCGGCTGCGCGTTCGCCCGGCCGTCCCGCAGGAGCTGATCGATCTCCCTGGCCAACTCGTCGTCGCGCACCTGGTCCCCCCTTCGACGGGCGTCCTGCTCCGCCGGCGCCGGCGGCGACGAGGTCACCTCCTGTCGTCCACATGCCTCCTCTCCTGTCCGGAAACGTCGCCGTCATGCGCGTGGGGCACAGGGGGCGCGGCCCGGCCGTCGATCGCGGACTGGATGTTGACGCGGCTCGTGCGCAGCACCTCCAGGCTGGCGACGCAGCGCTCGCGGGCCGACAGCAGCAGGGTGCGGGACTGCGCGGTCCGCAGGAGCTGCCGGGTCAGCGTCGAGCGCTGGCGGAGGGTCTGCTCGCGCAGGCCGCGCGAGCGGCTCATCACCAGGGACAGCGTGGGCGGCGCCTCTTTCGGCGGGCGCGGGCGGTCGCGCGGGTCCTCGCCCAGCGGGCTGGTGCGGACGTTCCGGAGAAGCGGCATGTGGCGGGGGATCGGCGTGGGCGGCCCCGACACCTCGTAGACGTCCACGTCGGTCTGCGCCAGGGCCTCCGGCATGCTCGGATAGACCGGGATCGGCTCCGTCTGCTCGTTCATGAGCGAGATGAGCCGGAGCAGCGAGGGCCTGGCCTCCGCCACGAGGAGGCCGCCGCCTTTCCTCCGCATGGCGCGGTGCGTGAGCGCGAGCTGCTGCAGCCCGTCGAGGTCGCAGAACCAGAGATCGGCGGCGGCGATCACGACGTGTTCGACCCTGGACTGCGGCAGCGGGTCCAGGAACGCGGCCAGGACGGGCCTGGTCGTCGCATCCAGCTCTCCCGTGAGGGCGACCACCAGGGTCGTCTCTCCGACGGGCACGAGCCGCACAGACAGTTGCATCACCGGACGGCCCTCCTCCCCCCGCCTCGCGAACGCGGCGGCACACATCGCGGTCCTCCGTCATAGTGCTCCCTCCCGACGCCGAGGGCCAGACGATTCGCAGTCATAGCGATACGAAGAGTGGATTAGGCAGTTTGATCCAGCTGTCCCCTGGTGGCGTGCCGTCGAACTGCGCCAGCAGATGGGCCTTCACCATGAGGTACGGGGCGAACAGCGCCTCCCGGTCGGCCCGTACGTCCGGATCGCACGGCAGCCCGTCGAACGCCTCACACGCGGCGTCGCGCACGATCCGCCACAGCCCCGCCTCCACGTCGCGGTCGCCGCCGGAGAAGCCGGCCACCAGGCCGCCGAACGTCGTGCCGACCAGCGAGCCGTACAGCTTGGCGTGCAGGACGGCGGGATCGTCGTGCAGCAGCCGCGCGGCGACCGGCCGCACCTCGACGCCGTGCCTGGCCAGCCTGGCCGGGCTGAGCCGGACGTCGGCGAGGTCGCGGTAGGCCAGCCGGGCGGGCCGGCCCCGCCCGTCCAGCACGACCAGGAGGTTCTGGCCGTGGGCCTCCAGCGCCGCGCCCGCGGCCAGCAGCCGCAGGGCGGCGGGCAGCGCGAGCCGGGCGAAGGCGGCCAGCCAGGCGGCCGGGTCGTCCATAGCGCCGGGGATCACCGCGCCGGAGGTCACGGCGGCGACCGGCAGCACGTCGGCGCTCCCGGCGAAGGCCCGGGTGGGCTCGCGCAGCATGACCGCCAGGTCGGCGCTGAACTCGCCCTTTACGGTCGCTGCCGCCCCGGCCAGGTAGCCGATCATGCGCGGGCCTCCGGCGCGGCGGGACAGCTCCGTGAGGAGGTCGGACAGCGGGACGCAGTCGCGGATCGAGCCGGGGGAGATGTCGCGGACGGACGAGGTCATCCGGGTGCTGAACGCCGTCTTGAGATGCGGGCCGCCGTCCAGCGGGGCGAGCGTGCGCACGGACATCAGCGGCCGGGCCGGGATCGCCCCCTTACGGTACGGCCGCACGCCGAGGTCGGGCAGCACGTGCTCGCTCTGCCAGGGATGCACGGGCAGCAGCAGCCCGTCGCCGTCGGTCAGCGCGTCCGGCCAGGGGCCGGAGACCAGGCAGTCGGCGGCGGGGACGGCGACCAGGTCGAGGGCGACGACGGGCCGGTGCTCGGGCATGTAGGCGAGCTGCTCGGCGACCGACACGCCGGGGCGGTTGCGGCAGCACGGGTGGTAGGGGTGACCGTCCACGACGTCCTGCTCGTGGTCCTCCGGGACGCGGGGGCGGTCCGGGCGGGCGTTCGCGCGGGACAGGGCCAGGGAGGCGACGCTGTTGGCCAGGTCGGCGGTGAGCCGTGCGCTGCCGGGGAGTTCGAGCGCGGCGAGGAGCGCGGCCGGCTCCCGGTACGGCGTCCCGTCCAGCCACAGGACGGGCACCTCGCCGAGGTCATGGGGCCGCCGCTCCGGCCCGCGCAGCCGCCGCCCGTCGGCCAGCACCACCTCGGCCTCTGCTGGGGCTTGGCCGTGTTGGGGGGTGTGGTCGTGCTGGGCGGTGTGGCCCGGGGAGGTGGCGATGCCGGGGAGCGGTTCGTGCAGCAGGCTGCGCCACAGGCGGCCCAGGACGGCGGCGCGGGCGCCGGGCAGCGCCCCGGCGTAGGCGGCCGACAGGGCTGGGCGCACAGTGGCGAGCTCCGCCGCGAATTCGCTCTCTCCTCGCCCCATAATCCCCCCGATTTCCACGTACATCCTGTTTGGCTAGCCTGTGTGCGCTGATGGGTACAAACGGTAGGAGAAGGTCGCATGGCATCCACAGACGGCCTCCTCCCGCCCGCCGGGCCGGAGCGAGCAGCCTGGACGCACGCCACCGCACTCGCGGTGACGGCACTGCTCAACTGCCTGGTCCGGGAGGTCGCCCACCCGGGTCCCGACGCCGGCACGTACGTGCTGCCCGCGACCGGCCACGTCCTGCGCGTGAGCGGCGGACGTTTCCCCGCCGATCCCGAGCTGCGCGCCGCGGACGGGTGGCGTCCGCTGCCGCTGGACGACCTCGTCGAGCTCGCCGCCAGCGAGCTGCGCGCCCGTACGGGAACCGTCAACGACGTCCTGCCCGCCGAGATCCGCCACAGTCGTGACGTCGCCGCCGCGCTGCTGGCCGCGCGGCGGGCCACGGAGCCGCCCGCCGACCTGTACCTGCGTTCGGAGCAGGCGCTCCTGGCCGGCCACCGCTACCACCCGGCGCCCAAGGCCCGGGGCGGCGCGGGCCCGGAGGAGTGGCTGCGGTACTCGCCCGAGGTCCGCGCGAGCTTCGCGCTGCCGCTGCTCGGCGTGCCCGCCGAGCTCCTCGTCGAGGACGGCGACCCGGCCGCGCTGGACGCGCTCGCCCCGGCCGCCGGTGCGGACGGCCTGGTGCCGCTGCCCGCCCACCCCTGGCAGGTGGAGCTGCTGGGCGGGCTGCGCGGCGGGCGGCTGCGCCACCTCGGCGTCACGTCGGAAGCGGCGGTGGCCACCTCCTCGGTCCGCACGGTGTACCTGCCGGAGACGGACCTGTTCTGCAAGTTCAGCCTCGACGTGCGGATCACCAACGACGTACGCCGCCTCTGGTCCCGCGACCTGCGGCGGCTGCGGGAGGTCGCCGAGCTGGTGAACGGGGCCTTCGACGGGCTGGCCGGGCACGTGCCGAGGCCCGCCGTGCTGCGCGATCGCGGCTACCGGAGCGCGGACCTCGGCGGCGACGGCGGCGAGGCGCTGGCGGTGATCGTACGGGACGGGCTGGGCGCGCACCTGCGGCCCGGCCTGACCGCCGTGCAGGCGGCCGGGATCAGCGAGGGCTTCCCCGGCAGCCCGCTGGACGGCCTCGACGAGGACACGGCCCTGCTGTGGTGGGAGCGCTATCTGGAGCACCTGGTGCCGCCGGTCCTGCACGCCTACCTGCGGCACGGCGTCGTGTTCGAGTGCCACCTGCAGAACGTGCTGGTCGGCGTGGACGCGCGGGGCCTGCCCGCGCAGGCGATCTTCCGCGACCACGAGGGCGTGCGGGTCCTCGCCGAGCGGCGGCCGGACCTGCCGGGCGCGGCCTCGGTGAGCCGGGCCTACGGCTGGGAACGGCTGGTCTACTGCCTGCTGACCAACAACCTGCTGGAGATCGCCGGCGCGGTGACCGAGCGCCATCCCGCGCTGCGTGACGAGCTGTGGGCGCGGGCGCGGTCGGTGTTCAAGGACGCCGGGCGGGAGCACGGCGATCCCGGGGAACTGCGGGCGCTGCTGTCGGCCTCCTACGTCCCGGCGAAGGCGAACCTGCTGCTGCGCTGGACGGACGCCGAGGGCGAGGCCATGCGCTGCGTCCCGATCCCTAATCCGTTGAGACTCTTTACGCCCTAAGCTATTGTTCGGCAGGCAATGGTTTACGGCGTAATGAGATGAGGGTGAGTGGCATGGCCGAGGCGATCCTGCACGACGGCAGCACCATCGAGGTGGAGGTGCACGGCTCAGGGCCGGTCGTGCTGCTTCCCGTGGACCCGCGCCCGATCGAGGGCGAGCAGGCCGAGGAGATGCGCAAATGGGGCGCGGACCCGGCGCTCGGCCGCTCGCTCATCGACGGGCTGAGCGACGCCTTCCGCGTCGCGGCCTTCGACTACACCGGCCACCTCATGGCCGTACCCAAGCCGGACACCCTCACCCCGGACAACGTGTCCGCCGACCTGCTCGCCGTGGCCGACGCGGTGGGGGCCGGGCGGTTCGCGTACTACGGCTACTCGTGGCTCGCGCTCTCCGGGCTGCAGCTCGCCCTCCGCACCGACCGGCTGGCCGCGCTGGCGATGGGCGGCTATCCGCCCTACGAGGGCCCGTACGCCGAGATGCTGAAGGTCACCACGGCCACGTACGAGAAGGCGCTCAACCCGCCTCCGCCCGCCACCGGGCCGGTGGAGCCGGGCGACTGGGGGTCGGTCCAGAACGTGCCGAGCGAGGCGCAGGCCAGGCAGTTCGTCACGCTGTACGAGGCGCTCCAGGACTTCGACGACAAGGCCGTCCGGCTGACCTGCCCGCGCCTGTGCTTCGCCGGCTCGGCCGACGCGATCGACTACGCCGAGGAGTGGGGCGGGACCCGGGTGGACCTCGCCGGGCCGCTGACCCGGCACCGGGGCGAGCTGGAGGCGCGCGGCTGGGAGGTCGCCGTGCTGGACGGGCTCGACCACATGGGGGCGATGCGGGCCGAGAACGCCCTGCCCGTCCTGCGGCCATGGCTGGAGCGGGTCCTGCGGTAGCCGCGCCGTCAGGCGTTCTCCGGCAGTGACCGCATGCGGCCGATGATCGCGGTGGTGGAGCGGTCGGGCAGGTAGTCGAGCACCCGCACCTCGCCGCCCAGGGCGCGGACGAGCGGCGTCTCCGGCAGCATCTCCGGCGTGTAGTCGCCGCCCTTCACGTACAGCTCCGGGCGGATCATCCTGATCAGCCGCTCAGGCGTGTCCTCGTCGAACTCGACCACGTAGTCCACGCCGTGCAGCGCGGCCAGCACCGACATGCGGTCCTCGCACGAGTTGACCGGCCGGCCCGCGCCCTTCAGCCGGGCCACGCCGGCGTCGCTGTTGACCGCCACCACCAGCACGTCGCCGAGCTGCGCCGCCTGCTCCAGGTAGGTGACGTGGCCGCGGTGCAGCACGTCGAAGCAGCCGTTCGTGAACACCACCTTCTCGCCCCCGCGCCGGTGCTCGTCGAGCAGCTCGGCCAGGCGTTCCGGGGTCTGCACCGCGCCCTCGCGGCGGCGCAGCGCCCGCAGCAGGTCGTGGCGGGTGCACACGGCGGTGCCCGGACGGCGTACGACGACGGCGGCCGCCGCCTGGCCCGCCTGCGCGGCCTCCTCCGGGGTGGCCCCGCCGGCCAGCCAGAGCGCGAAGGCCGCCGTGTACGTGTCGCCCGCGCCGGTCGCCATGTGCTGCGGCGCGGGGTGCGCGTACGTCCGGTACGGCGGCATGCCCGCCCGGTGCAGCAGCGTGCCCTCGCCGTCGAGCGTGGTCACCACCATGTCCGCGCCGGTCAGCTCCAGCACCCGGTCGCTGCGGGCCATCAGGAAGCCGAGCCGGTCCGGCTCGCCGTCCTCCTCGGCGAGCAGCCGGACGACCTCGGCGTAGTTGGGCAGCACGGCGTTCGGCCGGCACTCCCGCCAGGGGGCGACCGCGTGCGCGTCCACGACGAGCAGGGGCAGCCCGGCGAGCGCCCCGCGTACCGCCGGGGTGAACACGCCGCCCCCGTAGTCGCAGGCCACGACCACGTCGGCGGCCGGCGCGACGGCCGCGACGCGACGCAGCAGCTCGCGTTCCGCCTCCTCGGGGAGCGGGTCCTGGTCCTCGTCGTCGAAGCGGGCGATGAGCTGGCCCTCGGTGACCAGCCGCCGCTTGTGCGAGGTACGCCGCCCCGGCACGGTCAGCAGGTCCGTCTCGACGCCGAGCAGGCGCAGCGCCTGCCGCAGCTCCTCGCCGGGCTCGTCGTGGCCGGCCACGCCGATCAGGCGTACGCGTGCGCCGAGCGCGACCAGGTTGGCGGCGGTGTTGGCGGCGCCGCCCGGGGCGTTCTCGGTGCTCTCCAAGCTCATCACGGGCACCGGAGCTTCCTGCGCGAGCCGCTTGGCCGAGCCGTGCAGCCAGGAGTCGAGCATGACGTCACCGACGACCACTGCGTTGATGATCTTTCCGTTGGTGGTGCCCATGACAGGCGAGTACCAGCAGAAGGGCTCCCCAAACCCCGGGTGCCGGGTGTTGCCGCAGGTTATCGAGGGGTTTCGCCGGGGTAGCCGGGCTCCTGTGCACGGCTCAGAACTCGACGTGGGCTCACAACTCGATGTGCTCGTCCCGACGAAGGACCGTCCGGGCGCGCTGGCGGTCACGCTCGCCGGGCTCGCCGCCCAGACCGCGGGCGGCTTCCGCGTCGTCGTCTCCGACCAGTCGGCGCGGCCCGCGGCCGAGGATCCGCTGGTGGCGGCGGCCGTACGCATCCTGGAGCATCGGGGCTCGCCGGTCGAGCCGCTGCGGAACGTGCCCCCGAAGGGCCTGGCCGAGCAGCGGCAGTTCCTGCTGGACCAGGCCCGGCGCAGGTTCGCGCTCTACCTGGACGACGACGTGTGGCTGGAGCCGGACGCCCTCGCCACGCTGACCGGCGCGCTGGCCGAGCTGCGGTGCGGGTTCGTCGGGTACGCGCTGCACGGGCTGTCGTACCGGGAGGACGTGCGGCCGCACGAGCTGACGCCGTACGAGGAGTGGATCGGACCCGTGCGGCCCGAGCGGGTGCGGAGGGACCAGCCCGCCTGGCGGCGGCACACCCTGCACAACGCGGCCAACCCGCTGCACCTGGCCGCCAAGGTGGGCGCGGACCGGGGGTGGCGGGCGTACAAGGTGGCCTGGATCGGCGGCTGCGTGCTCTACGACCGGGAGCGGCTGGTGGAGTGCGGCGGGTTCGGCTTCTGGCGTTCGGTGCCGCCCGCCCACGCCGGCGAGGACGTCGTCGCCCAGCTCCGCGTCATGGAACGCCACGGCGGCGCCGGGCTGCTGCCCAGCCGCGCCTACCACCTGGAGCTGCCGACCACCGTCGTGGACCGGCGGGCCGAGTGCTACGACCACGTGCTGGAGGCGTGATGGGCGCGCCTGCCCCCGGTGGGCTGGTCCCCGGCGTCGAGCGGATCGCCGTGCTGCGGGCCAACGCGATCGGCGACTTCCTGCTGTCCGTGCCCGCGCTGGACGCGCTCGAAGCGGCCTATCCGGACGCGAAGCTGACGCTGCTCGGCCTGCCGTGGCACGCCGCTTTCCTGGAGGGGCGGCCGGGGCCGGTGGACGAGGTGATCGCGCTACCGCCGATCACCGGCGTGTCCACCGGCGAGGGCGGGCATCCGGTCCCCGGCGGGCTGTGTGAGGGGCTGCGTGAACGGGCCTTCGACCTGGCCGTACAGATCCACGGCGGCGGCCGGTACTCCAACCCGTTCGTCCGGCGGCTCGGCGCGCGGGTGACGGCGGGGCTGCGTACGCCGGACGCCGACGAGCTGGACCGCTGGGTGCCGTACGTCGACCACCACCACGAGAGCCTGCGCTTCCTGGAGGTGGCCGCGCTGGTCGGCGGCCGGGCGGGCGGGCTGGAGCCGCGGGTGGCGGTCACCGGCAGCGACCGGGAGGAGCTGGCCGCCGCGTTCGGCGAGCCGCCGCCCGGCCTGGTCGCGGTGCACCCGGGCGCGAGCGACCCGCGCCGGCGCTGGCCCGTGGAGCGCTTCGCCGCGGTCGCCGACCGGCTGGGCCGGCCGGTCGTGGTCACCGGGTCGGCCGCCGAGCGGGACCTGGTGGAGGGGGTCGTGGCCGCGATGCGCCGGCCCGCCGTCGCCGCCGCGGGCACGCTCGGCCTCGGCGCGCTGGCCGCGCTGTACGAGCGCTGCGACCTCGTGATCGGCAACGACACCGGCCCCCGGCACCTGGCCGCGGCGGTCGGCACGCCCACCGTCGCCGTCTACTGGTGCGTCAACCTCGTCACCTACGGCCCGCTCTCCCGCACCCGGCACCGGCCGCTGATCTCGTGGACCACCGGCTGCCCGGTGTGCGGCGTGGACGGCGTGGACCCGCGGGGCGAGCGCTGCCCGCACGACGTGTCGTGGGTGCGCGACGTGCCGGTGGACGACGTACTGGAGCAGGCCGGGGACCTGCTGGCGGAAACCGGCGGGCCGGACGCATAGCGGAGGGGTCCACGCGGCGTCTGAGAGGGTGACGTCGAACCTTTCGGAGGTGATCGTGGACGCCGCGGACGAGCAGCGTTTCCGCGAGTTCGTCGCCGCGCGTTCCCCCGCGCTCATGCGGCTGGGGTTCCTGCTCGCCGGCGGCGATCAGCACGCGGCGGAGGACCTGGTGCAGAGCGCGCTGGCCAAGCTGGCCGCGAAGTGGCGGCGGGTGGCCGCCCCTGAGGCGTACGTACGGCAGACCATGTACCGCCAGCAGGTGAGCTGGTGGCGGACGAGCGCGCGGCGCGGCGAGGTGATCCGGGCAGAGCTGCCGGAGACCGCGGGCCGGGACCTCAACCACCAGAGCGAGCTGCGCATGATGCTGCGCGCGGCGCTCGCCCGGCTCACCGCCCGCCAGCGCGCGGTGGTGGTGCTGCGTTACTTCGAGGACCTGCCCGAGCAGGAGGTCGCGCGGACGCTGGGCTGCTCGGTCGGCACGGTCAGGAGCACCGCGCACCGGTCCTTGGCGCGGCTGCGCGAGATCGCCCCGGAGCTGGCACGAGAGCTGGAGGTGGCCCGGTGACCCGGTTGCTGCGCGACACGATGCAGGAGTGGGCCGGGGAGGCCCGCGTTCCGCACGACCTGGCTGATCGGGCGCTACGGAGGCGCGTCCGTCGGCCGGCAGGGGTGGCCGTCCTGGCGGCGGGGCTGGTGGCGGCGTTGATCGCGGGCGTCACGTTCGTGGCGGGGACGGTGGGGGACCGTCCCGGCCCGGCGGTCAGCGTGCGCCCGGCCGACGGGATCACGCTCCCGGCCCGGCCCTCGCCCGCCCCGGCCGACGTGCGCGCCGACGTCGAGCACAGCCCGCCCACCCGGCTGGTCGCCGCGGGACGCCTGGCGATGTCGGCGTACTACACGCAGAAGGAGGTCCCGGTCGAGGGGAGGCTGCGGCACGTCGTGCGCACCTGGTCCCTGTACGACCCCCGCAGCGGCGGCTACGAGCGGACCTCCTGGGGGTGGCTGGACGTGGCCCCCGGGCTCCAGGTCGCGGCCGTGCTGGAGCGCGAGCTGCCCGCCCGGCGGCTGGGCATACTCGACCTGAACACCCGGCAGATACTCAAGTGGTTCGAGCTGGAGCACCCGGTGGCCTCGGTCACCTGGTCGCCCGACGGCACGAAGGTGCTCGCCACCGCGTACTCCAGCCATCCCGACGCGCTGGAGCGCGGCCCCGAGCCCGGGAGCATGACCCTGCGCGACAGCCCGCGCACCGGCTACTTCGTTCTCGACGTCGCGACCGGTGAGGCCGCCTACCACGCGCTCCCCGCCCGGACGAGCGACGACGTCCCTTCCAACATGAACGGCCGCCAGGACCTCGGCTGGAGCCTGGACGGCACGGCGCTCTGGGCGCCCACGGACACCGTGCCCGATCGCGTCTGGTACACCCTCGACGGCGAGCCGCGGGACGCCCCGGAGGGCCAGCGCTACGTCGGCTACTCGGCGGAGTCGGCGCTCTCGCCCGACGGCCGCCGCGTGCTCGGGCCCGACGGCCTGCCCACCGAGATCACCGACAGCGCGACGGGTGAGATCGTCGGCCGCCAGAACGTCCTGCAGCTGCACGCCTGGGCGGACGACGACAACGTGCTCGCCCTGGGCTGCGCGGGCTCCTGCGGGGACGAGTTCGACAACGGCCTGGTGCTGGTGAGCGTGGACGGATCGCGGATGACCCAGCTCGCCGCGTACCGAAACTCCAACAA
The DNA here is from genome assembly GCF_036289125.1 of Nonomuraea sp. LP-02. Classification (NCBI taxonomy): domain Bacteria; kingdom Bacillati; phylum Actinomycetota; class Actinomycetes; order Streptosporangiales; family Streptosporangiaceae; genus Nonomuraea; species Nonomuraea sp. LP-02. The sequence goes on from NZ_JAXCLK010000001.1 coordinate 6,916,342, forward strand.
GGGGGGCGCCTGGCGCTGGGTCCTGACGCCGCGCTGATTTTTGACCGATCGTTCTCGATAGTGTTAGCGTGACTCGCGTGGCACGGAGCAAGGAGTTCGATCCAGAGGTCGCGCTGGACAAGGCGCTGGAGCTGTTCTGGGAGCGCGGTTACGAGGGCACCTCGATGGCCGACCTCGTGGAACGGCTCGGCGTCGCGCGGGCCAGTCTCTACGGCACCTTCGGCGGCAAGCGCGAGCTCTATCTGAAGGCGCTGGAGCTCTATCTCGCGCGGAGGGACGTGGTGGGGCCGCTGTCGCAGCCGGGGCCCGTGCTGCCCGCGCTGCGCGCCTTCCTCGACGGCTACGTGGCCGAGTGCCTGGCCGACGAGCTGCGGCGGGGGTGCATGGTGGTCAACACGGCGGTCGAGTTCGGCTCGCGGGACCCGGTCGTGTCGCGGCGGGTGGTGGAGAGCTGGGCGGGGCTGGAGACGGCCATCGCGGCGGCGCTGGTGCGGGCGCGGGCCCAGGGGGAGATCCCCGAGCACAAGGACCCGTACGCGCTGGCCAGGTTCCTGCTCGTGCTGCTCCAGGGTGTACGGGTGCTCGGCCGCGCCGATCCCGACCCCCGCCGCCTTCGTGCCGCCGTCGAAGAGGCCATGACGGCCGTCCAAATTTGAGAACGATTGGTCAAGAATCATGAGTGAGCGTTTCGCGGGGAAGGTCGCGCTCGTCACCGGCGCGACGGGTGTCGTGGGCGGGGCGGTGGCGCGGGCGTACGCGCGGGAGGGGGCCGCCGTACTGGTCGCCGGCCGCGACGCCGGACGGCTGTCCGCCCTGGTCAAGGAGATCGAGACGGGCGGCGGCCGGGCGAGCGCGTTCGCCGCCGACGTCTCCCGCTCGGCCGACGCCGCCGCCATGGTCGCCGCCGCCGTCACCCGCCACGGCGGGCTCGACGTGGCCTGCAACGCGGCCGGCATCTTCGGCGCGCTCGCGCCCGTGGCCGACTACGACGAGGACGTCTTCGACGAGGTGCTGGCGGTCAACCTCAAGGGCGTGTTCCTGTCGATGAAGCACGAGGTGGCCCACATGCGCTCCCACGGCGGCGGGACGATCGTCAACGTCGCCTCCAACCTGGGCGCGCACTGGCGGCTGCCGGGGGCGGGCGCGTACGCCGCGTCGAAGGCCGCCGTGAGCCACCTGACCCGCACCGCCGCCCGCGACCACATCGCCGACGGCGTCCGGATCAACGCGATCAGCCCCGGGCCGATCGACTCGCCGATGTCGACCCGTCCGGGCGAGACCACCGAGCAGCGGGACGAGCGCATGCGCGACGCCCTCCCCATCGGCCGGGTCGCGGCACCCGAGGAGATCGCGGCGGCGGTGCTCTGGCTGACCTCGCCGGAGTCGAGCTACGTCGTCGGCCAGGACCACGTCGTGGACGGCGGCGCCACCGCCTGACGGGCGCGTCGGCGCGTCTCCTCCTCCAAATGCCGGTGCAGCTCGGCCAAAGTCGCGCCGCACCGCACATTGGAAAGCCCGCTGGTGGACGGCACCAGGACAAGGCGGATGGCGATGTAGCCGCCTCCCGCGCCGTCGATGATCTCCCAGCCGGGAAAGGTCCGGGGCTTCGTCATCCTGCCGCTACGTCGGCCCAGACCACGCGACGTCCGCCCGCGAGGAGGCGCGTCCCCCGCCGGAGGCTGAGGCAGGCCACGATGCCGAGGCCGCGACCCGACTCCGCCAAGGGTCCGGCCTGGCGGGGGACGAAGCACGGCACAGGGGACGGGGTGCCCGGGTCGATCACCTCCAGGCGGACGAAGCCGTCGCCGAAACCGAGACGGAGGCCGACCCAGTCGCGGCCCCGGCCGTTCGGGACGTGCTGGAGGACGTTGGCCACCAGCTCGGCGACGATCTGGAGCGCGTCGGACCGGACCGCCGGATCATTGTCGGCGATCCATAGTCCGGTGGCCTGACGCGCCTGCCATGACGTTCTGGCGTCGCGGCGCAGCGTCGTGCTGCGCCATAGGACGACCTCTGAGTTGCCCATAGTGTGGCTCCGACTTTGCGAGTGCGAGAACACTCCTCAGAGTGACGGCGCCCTGCTATTTTGTGATCGATCAGTCACCGTCCGTTGCCGGACAGACCTCCTGAGGCTTGTCCGGGTCCCCCTGAAAGGGCGTGGCATGCCGGCACAGGGCTATGGCGAGATCCTGCGGAAAGCGCGCGAAGCGGCAGGGCTGTCGCAGGCGGCGCTGGGGGAGCTGCTTTCATGCAGCGAGAGCCTGGTCGGCCTGATCGAACGCGGCAAGCGGCGGCCGAGCAAGGGGTTCACCCTGGCGGCTGAGGCGGCGCTGGGGTTGAACGGCGAGCTGTACGGGCTTCTGCCGAACACGACGGTCATGTCCACGCCGAGGTGGTTCAGCGAATGGCCGAAGGCAGAGGAGAAGGCTCACACCATCCGCACCTGGCAACCGCTGGTGATCCCCGGGCTCCTTCAGACGGCTCGCTACGCCCGAGCGCTCCTGACGACGGAGCCGGGAGTTACCGAGCAGTGGGTGGACGATGCCGTGGAGACGCGGCTCCGGCGGCAGTCCGTGTTTCAGCGCGTGGATCCGCCCTTGTACTGGGCGCTAATCGATGAGTGCGCGCTCCTTCGCCCGGTGGGTGGAAAGGAAGTGATGCGGGAGCAATTGGAGCATCTGTTGAAGATGTTCGCGCGGCCTTTCGTCTCGATTCAGATCGTGCCGCTGGAGATGGGCGCCACAGCGGGGCTGCTCGGAGGCTTCGCCATTGCCCAGGGCAAGGACATGCCTGATCACATCTCACTTGAAGACGCCGCCTCGGGCTCCGTGAGCGCTCATGAGGACATGGTGCGGCGGGTCAGCATCAGGTATGAGGCGATTCACAAATGGGCACTTCCCATATCGATGAGCCAGCGACTGATACATGAGGCGGTGGCGAAGTATGAAGATCAGTGATGATCTACGTGCCGAGCTGGAAGCAGCTCGGTGGGTCAAGTCCACGCTCTCCGGATCCAGCGGCGGTGACTGTCTCTACGCAGCCAGACTGAGCGGCGACCGTTATGCGATTCGTGACTCCGAGCAGCCTGAGGTCGCGCCGCTGATTCTTCGCGGTGGAGTGTTTCGGGCGTTCGTGGGTGGCGCGAAGCTCGGAGAGTTCGACTTCTGACAGCGGCCTGCTGTCTCCCTCGTCGGTTATGGAGAAGAGGACGGCAAGGTATGCGCGTTGGTGACGAGCTGGAAAGCGTGCGGTGGACAAAGTCTTCGCTCTCCGGTCCGGATGGCGGTGACTGTCTCTACGTCGCCAAGCTGAGTGGTGGCCGTTACGCGATTCGTGATTCCGATCAGCCTGGCGTCGCGCCCTTGGTCCTACGGGGTGAGGTGTTCCGGGCGTTCGTCGGGGGCGCGAAGCTTGGGGAGTTCGACTTCTGACGGAAGGCCCGCGCCCACCGCTGCGGTGGTGGGCACGGGCCGTGGTGTGGAGGGGTCAGACGCGGCTGATGCGGACGGCGTCGGCGATGACGTAGCCGGTGCCGGCGGTCCACCGGCTGATTCCGACCACGTTGTACGTCCCCGCGTTCAGCGAGAACGTGCCGATGCTCTTCCAGGAGCCGCCGCCGCTGCGTTGGTCGACGTAGACGGTCTGGTTGCCGCCTGACGCCGCCACGATGTACGGCGCCGAGCTGTTGTAGCCCGCGTCGGCCGGATACCAGACCTCGACGCGGTAGGTGCCCGCGCTGGGGATGGCGGCCGAGTACCACGCCGGGTCGCTGGCGGAGACCGGGTCGGCGAAGCGGTAGTCGGAGCCGTAGCGCTGGCTGGAGTACGTGGAGGTGCCCCAGTTGGCGCTGGCGGTGAACTGGCCGGAGGTGGCGTTGTCGATCGTGGTGGTCCACGAGGGGGTGCCGCCACCGGTCACGTAGTTCATGTACGTGGTCCAGTTCCAGTTGGAGCCCGGGTCGGTGTGGGTGGCGCCGGGCACCTGGTTGTGGCCGATGATGTGGCTGCGGTCCTTGGGGATGCCGTACTTGTCGCAGATGTTCTTGGTGAGGGCCGCGGACGCCCGGTACATCGCGTCGGTGAACCACGAGGCGTCGTTGACGTAGCCCTCGTGCTCGATGCCGATCGACCGGGTGTTGTAGGTCCAGTTGCCGGCGTGCCAGGCGATGTCCTTCTCGCGCACCATCTGGGTGATGGCGCCGTTGGAGGACTTGACCACGTAGTGGGCCGAGACCTGGGCGGAGGAGTTCTGGAACCAGGAGATGGTGCCGGCGTACGAGCCCTGCGTGACGTGGATGATCACGCGGTCGATGGCGTAGCTCGACGGGCGGCTGGAGGCGGTGTAGTTGCTGGAGCTGGCGGCGACCCAGGCGGCGGGGCCGTAGTCGGTGCTCAGGACGCCGGCGTCGGCCTTGGCGTTGAGGTCGCGGGCCTTGGCGTACTCGCCGCGGTCGGCGGTGACCTCCTGGGGCTTGACCTGGACGCCGCGGATGTTGATGCCGAGGCCGAGGCTCTCGTAGACGGCGTCGGCGTAGAGGCGGGCGAGCTCGGGCGAGGTGGCGTTGCCGTACTTGGCGACGGCCTGGTACCAGCGTCCGGCGTCCTTCCTGGCCGTTTCGTCGAGGCCGAGGGCGTCGGCGTGGGAGCGGAGGACGGCGGCGCCGCCGAGCACGTTGGCGGCGTCGTCGGCGCGCAGTTCGTCGGCGGAGCGGCCGGTGAGCTCGGCGGCCTTCTCCAGGGAGTGGTTGGTGGGGTTGCTGACCAGGTGCATGACGCCGTAGCCGCCGCTGGCGCTGGGCTTGCCGTCGTGGCCGTCGAGGTGGGTCTCGGCGTAGCCGAGGGCGACCAGCAGGTCGCGGGGCACGTCGTACGCGGCGGCCGCCTTGGCGAAGGCGGCGGTGAGGGTGCCGTCCGCGGCCGTGGGCGCGGCCAGGGCGGGGCGGCCCGTGGCGACGAGGACGAGGACGGCGAGGAAGGAGGTGGCGAGGGCTGTTAATCGCGTGCGGGCGAGTTCCATGGGGGGCTCCTCGTTCACAAGGGTGACGGCTCGCACGCTACGGCAACTACGTGACTAATGTCGATAATTGACATTACTCGCCAGTTCGGTGAAACTTTTCACCTTCGTTGACTGGATGTCCGAAGTTGGGCCCCCGCAAAAGCGTGAAGACTATTGCGCTTTCCGGTTGTTGCGCTGAAACTTCCCTTCGTGACCGCGCTCCTGCGTACCCTCCTGGCGGCGCTCACCGCCGCACTCGTCACCCTCGTCGTGCCCGTCCCCGCCGCCGTCGCGGCCGCCTGCCAGATCGATCCGGCCACCCCGAAGCGCCAGCTCAGGGCCATGTGGATCTCGTCCGTCGCGAACATCGACTGGCCCAGCCGCACCGGACTCACCGCCTCCGCCCAGCAGGCCGAGTTCCGCGCCTGGCTGGACCTGGCCGTGGCCAAGCGCATGAACGCCGTCGTCGTGCAGATCAGGCCGACCGCCGACGCGTTCTGGCCCTCGTCGTACGAGCCGTGGTCGCAATGGCTGACCGGCACCCAGGGCGGCAACCCCGGCTACGACCCGCTGGCGTTCATGGTCAGCGAGGCCCACGCCCGGAACCTGGAGTTCCACGCCTGGTTCAACCCGTACCGGATCGCCAACCACGACGACCCCACCAAGCTGGTCTCCACGCACCCCGCGCGGAAGAACCCCTCCTGGCGGTTCGCCTACGGCGGCAAGCTCTACTACAACCCGGGCATCCCGGCGGTCCGCGCCTTCATCGAGGACGCCATCATGGACGCGGTCTCGAAGTACGACGTGGACGGCGTGCACCTCGACGACTACTTCTACCCCTATCCGGTGAGCGGCGAGTCGATCCCCGACTCGGCCACCTACGCCCAGTACGGCGGCTCGTTCGGCAACGTCGCCGACTGGCGGCGGGAGAACGTCAACCTCCTGATCCGCGAGCTCGACCAGCGCATCCACGCCGCCAAGCCGCACGTCTCCTTCGGCATCAGCCCGTTCGGGATCTGGCGCAACTCCGGCACCGACCCGCTCGGCTCGCGCACCTCGGGCCTCCAGTCCTACGACGCGATCTACGCCGACAGCCGCACCTGGGTCAAGCAGGGCTGGGTGGACTACATCTCCCCGCAGATCTACTGGCACCTCGGCTTCTCCACGGCCGCCTACGAGGTGCTTACCGCCTGGTGGTCCGACGTCGTCAAGGGCACCGGCGTGCAGCTCGTCGTCGGCCAGGCCGCCTACCGCGCCGGCGCCTCCGGCCAGGACGCCGCCTGGCAGGACCCGGCGGAGCTGAGCGACCATCTCCACGACAACAGGCAGCACCCCGAGATCGTCGGCGACATCTACTTCAGCGCCAAGGACGTCAAGGCCGACCGGATCGGCGCGATCACCCGCCTGGTCAACGCCCACTACACCAGGCCCGCGCTGCTGCCCGCCCGGGGCACCGCCGCCGCTCCGGCCGCGCCGGTCATCACCGCGGCCACCCAGGGCAGCGGCGGCGTCCAGCTCACCTGGACCGGCTCCGGCACCGCGTACGCGGTCTACCGCGTCGCCGGCACCCCGTCCGCCGCCGACCCGTGCTTCTTCGCCGACGCCCGCAACCTCGTCGGCACGACCAGGGCCAAGACGTTCACCGACACCACGGCGAGCGGCACGAACACCTACTACGTGACCGCGCTCACCCGTACGCACCAGGAGAGCGCGCCCAGCGCGGGCCGGACCGCCGGCTCCTCGGGTGGCACGTTCAGCGTGATCCTGGACAACGCCGCCGCCGGCTTCACCGCGAGCGCCAATTGGGGCACCTCCGCCTACTCCACCCAGCTCTACGGCGCCGACTACCGCTTCGCCGACCCCGTCGCGGCCAGCGACCCCGCCTGGTACGCCGCGACCATCCCCAGCGCGGGCAGCTACCGCGTGGAGGTGTGGTATCCGGCGAACGCCGGCTACAACAGCGCCACGCCGTTCATCGTGGCCGCCTCCGGAGGCAACCAGACGGTCAGCGTCGACCAGCGGTCGGGCGGCGGGGCCTGGCGGGTGCTGGGGACGTACACGTTGAACGCGGGCACGTACAACGTGGTCGGCGTGAGCCGCTGGACCTCGGCCACCGGGTACGTGATCGCCGACGCCGTCCGCATCACCAAGGTGTGAGTGACGCTGGGCAGGTGCCGTCCGTGCTCGTACGATGAGCCGGTGGACGGTGCCCGCCCGCGGCTCGCCGATGCGGTCGCGGTCCTCGTCGCGGCGGGCTTGACGCTGGCGGCCTACCCGAGAGGGCCGTTCCTGCCGCTCCTCCTCGCCGCCACGGTGCCGCTGCTGTGGATGCGGCGCGCCCCGCTGACCGTCGCCTGGATCAGCGCGGCCACCGCGGCCGCGCTGCCGGTGCTCTGCGCGCTGGCCCCGGCCGCGGTGCCGCCGCTGGCCCACCTGCCGGTGTGGCCGCCGGCGGGCCCGTTCGCGGTGTACGCGGCCATGGCCTTCGCCGCCGAGCGGCACCGCGCGACCCGGCGGTGGCTGCCCGTGCTCGCCCTCGCCCTCGCCGTGCTGCTGCCCGCCGAGTGGCCGGGCGCGGCCTTCCTCGTCCTGCGCACCGAGGTCGTGCTGGCCCTCGCGGTCCTGTACGGCCTGTACGCCGAGGCCGGCGCCCGGCTGCGGCGCGCGCTGGAGGAACGGGCCGAGCGCGTCGAGCGCGAGCGGCTGGCCGGCGAGATGCACGACGTGGTCACCCACCGGGTCAGCCGCATGGTCCTGCGGGCCGGCGCCCTGGCCGATCAGGCGGCCGACGAGCGCGCCAGGGCCGCCGCCGAGGAGCTGCGGGCGACCGGCCGCGCGGCGCTGGACGAGCTGCGACATATGAGCCTGCTGCTGCGGCGCGGCACCGGGGAGGGCTTCGACCTGGGGTTGCCGCTGCCCGATCTGCGGTCGCTGGTGTCGGAGTCGGCCTTTCGCGGCGTTCCCGTGGAGCTGGTGGTGAGCGGCGTGCCGGTGCCCGTGCCGGGGGAGGTGGGGCGGACGGCGTACCGGGTGGTGCAGGAGGCGCTGGCCAACGTGCGCGAGCACGCGCCGGGCACGGACGCCCGTGTGGAGGTGCGCTACCTGCCGGGCGTGGTGCGGGTCAGCGTGCGTAACACCCGGCCGGAGGAGGCGTTCGCGCCGCCCGGACTCGGCGGCGAGGGGCTGAGCGAGGTGAGCCAGTGGGTGGAGCTGGCGGGCGGCACGCTCAAGGCGGGGCCGGTGGAGGACGGCGGCTTCCTGGTCACCGCCACCCTCCCGACGAACTGACCACTCACCTCCACTCGCCGAGCATGGCCTCCAAACGGGCCTCGGCCTCGGCGGGGTCGTAGCCGGGCAGCGCCTCGCGCATGAGGTCGTGGGTCTGGCGCTGGGCGTCGGCGCACGCCTCGCGCACGGCGGCCAGCGTCTCCTCGGCCAGGTCGCGGCTCGGCAGCCGGGTCGCGCGGGGGCCGTAGGAGACCTTGAGCACCCGGCCGTTCGCGTCGACCCGCGCCTCGACCTGCCCCGAGCGCGACCTGCCCGCGCCGACGATCCGTTCCAGGTCCTCCTGGGCGCTCTCCAGCCAGGCCAGCATCCGCTCGCCCGCGCGGCCGGCCTCGTCGAGGTCGCGCTCCTTGATGTCGGCGGGGTCGTACCTGTGCTCGAACACTGTGGCCTCCTCAGAGCAGGTCGCGGGCCACCTGCTCCACCCGCTCCTGGACGAAGGTCTCGTCCAGCGGCTCGGGCAGGGTCGCGGCCCCGGCGACCTTGTCGGCGATCTCCTTGGCCCTGCGCTCGGCGTCGTCCTGGGCCGCGCGCAGCACCGCCGTCACCTCCCGGCTCAGCGCCGCCTCGCCGAGCCGCAGGGCTCGGGGGTCGAGGCGCAGGCCGGTGAGCTCGCCGTGGCCGGTGGCGACGGCCTCCACCAGCCCGTCCTTGCTCTGGGCGCGGCCCTCGACCTGCCCGATCGCGGTACGGGCGGCCTGGAGGTCGCGCATGACCTGCCGGGCCCGTTCGTAGTAGTCGGCCAGGTAGCGGGCGTCGTCCTCGGGCGCGGGAGACGGCATGTGACCTCCTCCGACGTGATGGACAGCGGAACAACGAAGGCACAGTCTAGACGGATGTGATCCGGTCGATGTCCGCCAGATCACAAGATCATGACTGCAAAGTGTCGTCCAAAGTGACAAGAGGGCTTATATCGTCATTCGCCATGACAGATGTTGAGATCGCCTTCGGCGCGGTGGAACGGGAGGCCGCGCGTGTCAGGGCCCACGGCGAGGACTACGGCGCCGTGCTGACCCCGATGCACGCGCGAGGCGACGGCGTGTCGTCCTGGGGGGACGACGGTCTGTTCTCCGTGTTCACCAGCTTCTACGCCGAGTGCCGCGAGACCTCGATGGCCGCGCTGGGCGGCCTGCACGCGATGCTCGTCAGGACCGGCGACGGCCTGCACGACACCGCCAGGAACAGCCGCGACGCCGAGACGGCCAACACCGCGGTCACCGGGGACGTGGAGAGCACATGGGTGTGATCCTGCCGCCGGCGGCGGCCTCGATGATGGCCATGCTCGGCCCCTGGCCCAACATCGACGAGGACGACATGGGGCGGGAGAGCGTGGCCGTGCGCACCGCCCACACCACCGCACTGCCCGCGGCGGCCCAGGTCGACGCGGGCGTGCAGAGCGTGGGGCAGGTCCACAAGGGCGAGTCCGCCACCCACCTGCAGTCCTTCTGGGACCAGAACGGCGGGCAGAACGGCCACCTCGCCCAGGCCGACGCCGCCCTGCGGTCGATGCCCCGGGTGATCGACGGCGGCGCGTCCGTGGTGTCGGCGGTGAAGGTCGCGGCGGGCACGCAGGCCGTGTTCGCCGCCGTGGACGTGGCCAAGCTGCTGGCCTTCGGCGGAGCGGTCGGCGCGACGTACGCGACGGCCCGCGTGCTCGCCGGGCGCAAGGCGGTCGGCGGAATCCTGCGCCAGGGCGCCGAGGGCACCGGCAAGGTCCTCGCCCCGCTGATGCGGCGCAAGGTCACCGAGCCGATGCGCCGCGTTCTCGACACCATGAAGCTCCCGCGCGGGCCAATGGGCTCGCCGGCACTCGCCGGCGGCCCGCGCGGGGTCGTCCCCCTACGTCCCGCCGGCCTGCGCAACCCGTCCGGGCCCCGGTCCGTACGGGACGGCATCGCGCAGATGGGCCGCAGGAACAACCGGGGCAACAGCGGCGGCGGCCGTGGCGGCGGCGGAGGCCGCCAGCGCGGCAGCCGGGACGAGACCGGTAAGTTCCATGGTGCGATCCCGCAGAGCACCAGGGGCATGAGCGACGCGGAGAAGAAGAAGCTGGAGGACGACCTGAAGAAGAGCATCCAGAAGCGGGAGGCCGAGCAGCAGCGCCTGGGCTGGGAAGCCGGTCACGAGGAGCGGCTGAGCCGGGAAAAATCCGCTCTGAGACGGCTCTTCGGAAAGTAGGGATAGCGCATGCAGACACAGACAGGTGACGACCTGATCGCACGCGTCCTCGCCCATGCGAACGACGACGACGTCCTCGGCCCGGCGGCCAACGACCTGCTGGAGGAGGTGTTCGCCGGCTACCCGGTGGACAACCTGCGCCGGCTGCTGCGCAGCGACGAGGAGAAGGTCGTGCGCACGGCCGCCTGGCTGCTGTCGGAGCTGGGCGAGCTCGCCGCGCCGCTGGCCGACGAGCTGCCCGCCCTGCTCGCCAGCCCGCTCCGCCAGGTGCGCTTCTTCGCGGTCGAGGCCGTGCTGAACGCGGGGGACACCGACGGCCCGCTCGCCGCCCGGGCGCTCGCCCTGGTCCGCGACGGCGACGACGCAGTGCGCTGGAAGGTCATCTCCTTCCTGGCCGCGGCCGAGACCGAGCAGCTCGCGGCCGGGGCGGAGGCCCTGGAGGACGCCGAGCTCAAGGAGCTGACCGAGTGGCTGGTACGCCTCGACACCGAGGAGGTCGACCCGCGCGAGGTCGTCGCCCGGCTGGAGGGCGGCGACCGTACGGCCCGGATGTTCGCCGCGGCGGCCGCCGCCCGGCTGTCCGACGAGGAGGACACCAACCTCCTCGCGCACGCGGCCACCGCCGAGGACGAGGAGATCCGCTCGTTCGCCCTGGAGCAGCTCGACGACCTCCAGTGACGGTCAGCCCGTGCCGTAGAGGACCGACAGGAAGCGCACCAGCACGGCCTCGCGGCTGCTCGCGGGCAGGGCGTCCAGCACGGTGTTGACCACGGCCATCTCGGGCTGGCCGGCGCCCGGCCGCAGGTCCGCGCCGACCGAGGCGGCCAGCTCGGCGAAGGAGGCGTCGTCGAGCGCGTCCAGGTCCAGCCCGGCCACCAGCTCGACCAGCCCGTCCGGCAGCTCGACGGGGCCGCGCTCGCGGGCGGCGGCGGCCGACTCGGCGATCACCTTGAGCATGGCGTCCACCCCGGCCAGCGTCACGCCGGTGACGGTGATGTGCAGGTTGGCCGGGATGCCCGCGTACGAGAGCTGCGGTTGCAGGAACCAGCCCCGTGCGCGGGCCTCGTCGGCCAGCACGAACACGTCCACCCCGTCGCCGGCGAAGGCCACGAGCGACGACTCCGGCTCGCCCAGCGGACGCAGCCCGGGGATCTCCGCGATGCCCTCGCGCAGCCGCCTGGCCGCCTCCAGGGTGGCGCGGCCCAGCTCGACGTACCCCTCACGGCCGAGCGCCTGGAGGGTGGCCCACGCGCCGCCGAGCGGCCCGGCCGACCGGGAGCTCTGGACGGTCGCGTTGATGATCGTGTAGCCGGGCCAGGCCGCCGAGGCGAAGTACGCCCTGCGCCGCATCGCCGGATCGGCGAACAGCACCACCGAGGCGCCCTTGGGCGCGTAGCCGAACTTGTGCAGGTCGCAGGAGAGGGACGTGACGCCCGGCACCGACAGGTCGAACGGCGGGATCTCGGCGCCGGCCGCGCGCAGCCACGGCAGCAGCCAGCCGCCGACGCACGCGTCCACGTGGCACGGCACCCCGGCCGCCGCGGCGACGGCGGCCACCTCCTCGACCGGGTCGATGACGCCCTGCGGATAGGACGGCGCGGAGACGACGTCGAGGACCGTGTCCTCGGTCATGGCGGCGGCGACGTCCGCGGGCCGCACCCGGTAGGTCTCCAGGTCCACCGGTACGGCGATCACCTCGACGCCGAGGTAGTGGGCGGCCTTGTGGAAGGCGGGGTGGGCGGTGACGGGCACCACCAGGTTGGGCCGCTCCCGCCCGGCGTGGTCGCGCGCCGCCTTCACCGCCAGCATGATCGACTCGGTGCCGCCGCTGGTGAAGACGCCGTGGCCGCCGCCCAGCTCGTCCGCGACCGCGCCGACGACCTGGCGCTCCATCTCGACGATGCTGGGGAAGGCGGTCGGGTCCAGGCAGTTGACCTCCAGCATCTCGAAGTAGGCCCGCGCCGCCGCGTCGTTGACCTCGGCCCGGCCGGTGTCGTACACGTAGGCGGTCACCTGGCCGCCGCGCACCGGCAGGTCGTCCGCCTTCAGCCGGGCGATCTCGGCCAGCAGGTCGGCGGTGGCGCGTCCGGTCGGGGGGAGGTTCACGCGGGCTCCTTCGCGAGGCGGCCGTACCAGGCCACGAACGGCAGACTGATCAACATGAGCAGGGCGGGCAGCGCGGTGAACCCGAGCAGCAGGCCGGTCAGGGCCCCGGGCTCCTGCGCGACGGGCGATCCGGTGGGCGCCGAGACGAACCCCGAGACCGTCAGCACCAGTGCGAACAGCCCCGGGCCGAGCGCCAGCCCCGCGGTCTCGCCCGCCGTCCACAGCCCGGTGAACGCGCCCGCCTGCGCCTGCCCGGTGCGGGCGGCGTCGGCGTGCACGGTGTCCGGCAGCAGCGACAGCGGCAGCAGTTGCAGGGCCGCGTAGCAGACGCCGGCCAGCGCGGTCAGCGCCAGCGTGGCGGCCAGGCCGCCCCCGGCGACCGCGGGGATCAGCGCGACCGCGACCGCGCAGAACCCGATCGAGGCGGCGAGGTAGCAGCGCACCGCGCCGTGCCGCCGGGCCAGCCACGCCCATCCGGGCACCGCGAGCATGCTGGGCCCGACCAGGCAGACGAACATCACCGACGTCAGGCCGTAGTCGCCCAGCCGGTACGAGGCCACGTACGGCGCCCCGGCCAGCATCACCGCCACCGCCAGCGCCTGCGTCACGAACGCGGCCAGCAGCACGAAGAACGGCCGGTTGCCGCGCGCCAGCCGGAAGGCGGCCACCGGCCCGAGCGGGCGCGGCCCCGGCCGCGACGGCACCCAGCGGGTGCCCAGCGTCGCGGCGACCAGCGCCGCCGCCATGAGCGCGCCGATGACGACGCCCATGACCGCGTACCCGGCCCGGCCGCCTCCCGCCAGGTCCACCACGGCCGGGGCCAGGCCGCCCGCGACGAGGATGCCGACGGTCAGGCACACCACCCGCCAGGACATGATGCGGGTCCGCGCGCTCTGGGTGCCCGCCATCTCGGCGGGCAGGGCCACGTACGGCACCTGGAAGCAGGCGAACGCGGTCGCCGCCAGCAGGAACGCGACCCCTGACCAGAGCGCGCCCGGCACGCCGCCGGGCACGGCGAACATGAGCGCGAACGTCACCGGCAGAGCCGCCGCGCCGATCGCGAGCAGCCGGGTGCGGCGGCCGGTGCGTACGGCCTCGCGGTCGCTGGCCGCGCCGACGAGCGGGTTGAGCAGCACGTCCCAGATCTTGGGCGCGACGAGCACGACGCCCGCCACCGCGGCGGGGACGCCCAGCATGTCGGTCAGGTAGTAGAGCAGCAGCAGGCCGGGGACGGCGGAGAAGACGCCGGTGCCGATCGAGCCGACGCCGTAGCCGAGCAGCCGGCCGCGGCCGAGCGGGCGCTCGACGACGCCTCCGGGAAGGGTCATGGCGCGTCGCCGGGGAGGCCGAGCGTGCGGTGCAGGCTCTGGTGCAGGTGGGCGCGGAAGCGCCGCAGCGCCGCCCGGTCGCCCGCGCCGCGGCGGCGTCCTTCGGCGTCCAGCACGCCGCCCTTGGCGAAGCCGTGGATGGACCAGATCGCGGACCAGATCGTGTATTCGAGGTCCACGCCGGCGTCGATGACCCCCGCCTCGCGGGCCGGGAGCAGCGCCGCGCCGACGTTCTCGATCAGCGGCTGGACGTACTCGCGTTCCAGTTCGGTGATGTCGCTGGCGTCGGAGAGCCAGCGGTGCATCCACAGCGCGGGGATCTCGGGGTGGTCGACGCAGAAGTCGAGGTAGTCGTCCATGAGCCGGTGGATCGCGACGACCGGGTCGGTGCCGCTGAGCCGGGCCAGCGCCTGCTCCAGTGCGGTCCGTTCGGCCAGGTGGGCGCGTTCCATGACCGCGAGGTAGAGCTCGCGCTTGCCGCCGACGTGGTAGTTGACGGTGGCGATGTTGAGTCCGGCGGCCTCGGCGATCTGGCGGGTGGAGGTGCCGTCGTAGCCGAGGGCCGCGAAGAGCTGCGTGGCGACCTTGACGATCAGGGCGACCTGACCGCCGTCCGCTGGTGTCATGCGCCGAACATAGTTCCACCACGCCCCGCCGGTCAATCACTTGATGGAGGCCGGGCTCAGTCCGGCGCCCAGTACTTCGTCATGGCCGCGTCGAGCTGCTTCACCACCGGCTGCCAGCTCTTCGGGAGCGTGTAGCGGCTCGCGCGGTGCCCCTTGTGGACGAGGGTGTACTTGAGGAAGTCCGCGCCCTTCGGGGCCGGCTCCGAACGGCCGACGCGCAGGCCGCCCAGCGCCGTACGGAGCCTGCGCTGCTCCTTGCCCGTGAGGCACTTGTCCACGGTCGGCCCGGTACGGCGGCTCAGCCGGACACAGCCGTCACGGTAGACGATCACATGGTCGTCGAAACCCGCGAACCCACCCTGCCTCCGGTAGTCCACCAGCACCTTCCGCTGGACCGCGGCGGCCACAGGAACGGCCGGTACGGCGACCAGAGCCGGCACCAGCAACGGCGTGAGCGCGATGCGCCAGATCCTCATGCCCCTATGACGTGCCGGCGGGCCGATCGGGTTCACCGCAAGCTCGGTCGTTCACGGCCGAGAAGCTGACAGGTTCCCCTGGGCCTGGATCAGTCCGTTCAACGGAGCGTCCGCAACGCCCAGGGGAACCGCCACGATCTATCGGCAGCGCGCCCCGTTGAGGTGGAACACCTCGGGCGCCGGGTTCGGGCCGGAGGGGTTCGTGCCGTTGAACCCGAACGTCACCCGCTGTCCGGGCTTGATCTGGCTGTTCCAGTCCAGCGCCTTGGCCGTCACCACCGCGCCCGACTGCGACAACGTCGCGCCCCAGGCGTTCCCTGCCTGCTGACCGGCCGGGAACGACCAGCGCAGGGTCCAGCCGTCCACCGCTTGCCTGCCGGTGTTCTCGATCACGACCTGCGTGGTGAACCCGCTCGGCCACGAGCCGTGCGCCGTGTAGGAGACCCGGCAGTCCACGCGCTCGCCCCTGTCGGCCAGGAACGCCGAGACCCAGGCCAGCGGGGAGTTCCAGTTGATGGTCAGCTCGTTCGTCGACCACGACTCGATGTGGTCGATGTAGCAGAACTGCGGCTTGCAGCCCTGGAGCAGGCGCTGGGCGACGGGGTCCTGGATGGCGGAGTTCGGGCCGCCGGCCAGGGTGCCGCGCGGCGGGTTGGGCAGGGCGGGGTCGAGCTGATGGGCGTACCAGCGGCTGTGCTGGTTCTTCGAGGCGACCTCGCCGTAGCCGGTCACGTACGACTGGTTGAGCGCGTTGCGGCCCAGGATGTAGTCCATGCCCTCGCGGACGGCGCCGCGGTACTTCTCCTCGCCGGTCAGGTCATAGGCGGTGGCCACGACGACCAGGTTGTTCAGCACCAGGTTGTTGGAGCCCCAGTCGTAGTCCGGCGGGTTGTAGGGCAGCCCGTACGGGTGCGCCCGCTGGATCGCCAGATACTTCTCGGCCCCCAGGACCACCGACTTCCGCACCCGCGCCCGGTCGGGCAGCGCGTTGGGCACCGTCGCCAGGTCGAGGCGGCCGAGCTGGGCCGTGTTGCCCCAGTCGAAGCCGCGATCGCGCCAGATGTCGCCGGTGTGGTGCGGCGAGGCCAGGACGAAGTCCCTGAACTCCTTCTCGCCGGTCGTGATGTAGAGCTCCGCCGCCGCCCAGTAGAACTCGTCGCTGACGTCGGCGTCGTTGTAGGCGCCGCCGCCGGTGCCGTCGGCCGGGTCGGCGTACCTGGCGGGCTCGGCCTTGGCCGCCGCCCACGCCTTGCGGGCCGCCGTCAGGTTCCGGGCCGCGAAGGCGGCGTCGTACGGCGCGAACAGCCGGGCCGCCTGCGCCGCCGTCGCGGCCAGGTTCAGCGTCGCCGCCGTGGACGGCGGGTGCAGCTCGCGCGGCTGCGGGTCGAGGTGCGGCAGCAGCGGCAGCCCGGTCCAGGCCCGGTCGTGGATCTTGTGGTGGGCCATGCCGGCCAGCGGCTTGCCGTCCGGGACCTGCATGCTCAGCAGGAACTCCTGCTCCCAGCGGGCCTCGTCCAGGATGTCGGGGCGGCCGTTGCCGCTCTCCGGGATCGCGAGCTGGCCGTCCTTGAAGGCCGCCCGGTCGCGCTCGTAGGCGGACATGAGCTGGTGGACGGAGATGCCGCCGTTGACGACGTACTTGCCGTGGTCGCCGGCGTCGTACCAGCCGCCCCTGACGTCGAGCGAGTAGTCGCAGACGCCCGGCTGGCAGGGGACGCTCACGTCGCCCTGGTTGGGCGCGACGCCGAGGTGGCCGGCCGGGCGGGCGTAGCCGGGGCGCAGGCTGCCCAGGATCTCGATGCCGCTGCGCTGGGTGTAGTAGAACTTCAGCGCGTCGGTCGGGAGCTGGTCGTAGAGGTCGGCGGCGATGTCGAACGGGCGGCTCGTCTCGCCGTCGGCGGTGATCGTGTAGCCCTCACCGGCCTTGCGGTAGGAGCCGAAGTCGAGCGTGTGGACGTTCTGGCCGGAGCTGGCGTCCACACCCCTGGGGGTGGTCCTGCCCTTGGCGACGGTCTCGTTGGCGGCGTTCTTGAGCTCCCAGTCCAGCGCGGCCGTGGCGGCGGTGACCACGGTGGCCTTCTTGGGGCCCGAGGGCAGGTAGCCGAGCATGTTCACGCGGACGCGGGGGCCGGTGTCCGGCTCGTAGACCTCGGGTTCCGCGCCGCCCTTGAGCGACACGTCGTCCATGCAGAACCTCCAGGGCTCGGCGCTGCCGCCCAGCTGGAACGCGACCTGCGCGTTCGGCAGCGACACGGGGGCGGTGAAGGTGTAGGAGTAGTCGTTGCCCGAGACGCTCATCTCGGGGGCGGCCGACAGATACTGCGTCCACGGGTCCACGGGGAGCTGGATCAGGGCGCGGCCGACCTTGGCGGGGGTGGCGGTGGCGAAGAACCCGAAGGCGTAGGTCTCGCCCTCGACCAGGGGGAGGTCGTTCTGGCCGATGATGACGTCCCACGGGTTGGCCGTGCCGCCGGGGATGTCGGCGCACAGGCGGCCGTCCTGGACGACGGGTGTCACGTTGCCGGTGCTCCACCAGGGGGCGGTGCCGGAGTCGAAGGTGCCGTTCACGATCTGCTCGGGTCCCTCGTCGGCGGCGCGGGCGGACGTCGCGGGGGACAGGGCGACCATGGTGAGGAGGGCCAGTAAGGCGGCCCGGCATCGGGGCATGGAGGTCCTTTAGGGGGGAGTTGGGAGCGCTCCCAATCCTGATGGGCCGGTGGGGCCGCGTCAACGGGGCCGCACCATCCATGATTCAGAAGAGTGAAACTTTCACGCCCGGACGTCCGGACGGACCAGCTCGGCCACCTCGGTGGCGCGGCGGCGGTCGTAGGCGACGGCCAGCCGGTCCGCCGCCGCCACCGCCCGATCGGCCGCGCGCCTGGCCGCCCGGTCGCGGCCGGCGACGGCGAGCACGAGCGCGTCCGCCCAGCCCACCCGCGCCGCCGCACCAGGATTGCGCGCCAGGTAACCGGCCAGCCGCCGATGCAGCCCACGAGCGACGG
Source organism: Nonomuraea sp. LP-02 (assembly GCF_036289125.1). Lineage (NCBI taxonomy): Bacteria > Bacillati > Actinomycetota > Actinomycetes > Streptosporangiales > Streptosporangiaceae > Nonomuraea > Nonomuraea sp. LP-02. The sequence continues at coordinate 6,934,338 of NZ_JAXCLK010000001.1, forward strand.
CCCGGGCCGCGCGGGCGGTGGCCGGGTCCGCGTGTTCGATGGCCCGGTCCGCACGCGCCTCCATGCCGTCCTCGCGAGCGACGGCCGGGCCCGCGAGGGTGGTCGTCCAGAGCAGTTCGGCGAGGCCGGTCCAGCATTCGAGCATGCCGGGCTGGGCGGCGGGCAGGCGCGCCGCCAGGGCCAGCGCCTCCTCCAGCGTCTCGCGCGCCGGGCGCAGGCCGAGGCGGGCGGCGGCGGTGATCAGGCGCAGGCGCTGCATGGCGCGGGCGGGACCGCTGTCCCGCAGGCCGAACGCCTCCCCATGCGTACGCCGCCGTGCGGCCGAGGCGCGCGCGGCCGTCAGCAGCGCGGCGATCTCCCCGGGCGGCACGCCGCCGAGGCGGAGCAGGGTCTCCGCCCGGCCGGTCAGGCACCAGTGGCGGCCGATGTCGTCCCCGCCGACCCGGCGGACCGCCAGCTCCTCCGTGGCCGCGTACAGCTCGGCCGCCGCGGCGAAGTCGCCCCGCCACAGGGCGGTCTCGGCGAGCAGGCCCGAGCAGTTCTCCGCCGTACGGGGGTCGAGCGTGCGGTCGCGGCCCTCGGTGAAGGAGCGGCGGGCCGCCTCGAAGGCTCCGGCGTGGAGCTGATCGAGGCCCCGGGCCAGGCGGGCACGGCTCGCGGCCTCGGTGGGATGGCGGAGCGCGGACAGGGCGCGATCGGCCAGCGCGCCGTAGCGGTCGGCCAGCCCGCCGAGGCGGGCGATGCGGGCGATGGTGGCGAAGTTCGCGTACGCCTCCGCCCGGAGCGCGGTGTCGGGCGCGCGTACGGCGGCGTTGAGCTGGCGCATGGACGCGACCAGCATGGTGGGCAGGTCCTGCTGGAAGAAGGCGAACCTGGCCAGCAACGTCAGCGCCTGCGCGGCCTCCGCCCCCGCGCCGTCCCGCTCGTCCGTACACCGGGGAGTCTCGCACCCGACGGTCTCGCGCCCGGCGAGGGCGTGGACGGCCTGGCGGAGCGCGGCGGCCCCCAAGGCGGCGGCGACGGGGACAGGGGAGGTCGGCAAGGGCTCGCCCAGGGTGTCGAGCGCCGCCCTGGCCAGCCGGATCGCCTCCCGCTCCCGCGCGAGCTGATGCTCGCTGAGCGCCGCCATCCACAACCAGCGCGCCCGCGAGGACGTCGCCGCTCCCGGCGTCCCGGCCAGCTGGTCGTGGACGACGGCGGCCGACTCCTCGTACAGGCGCAGCCGCAGGCACAACGTCCAGTAGTGGTCCAGGAACCGGGGGCCGCGCGACGCCTGCCAGGCCAGGCGCAGGTTGTCCAGCTCGGGGGCGAGCGCGCGGACCCCCTCCGGGTCCGCGCCGTCCCGGAGGGCCGTGGCGTGGCGGTCGAGCAGGCGGGCGAAGTGCCCGGCATGGCGTTCCCGCGCCTCCCGGCGGCGTTCGGGGGAGAGCCGCGCGCCGGCGAGCTGCTGGATGAGGGGGTGGACGGCGTACCGGCCTGTGGGGGTGAGCTGGATCATGCTGTGGTCGATCAGGCGCACCAGCACCTCGGGTGTGGTGCTCGCCACCTCCAGCGCCGCGTCCAGCGTGCACCCGCCGCCGAACACCGACAGCGCCGCCAGCGCCTCCCGCCCCGCCTCGTCCAGCAGCGCCCACGAGGTGTCGAACACGGCCCGCATCCCGGCGTGGCGGAGCCGTACGGCGGGCCCGGCGGCGGCGAGCAGGCCGGGGTCCGCGCCGAGGCGCCGGGCGAGGTCCGCGCACGGCACGGCCCGCAGCAGGCCGGCGGCCAGCTCGATGGCCAGCGGCAGGCCGCCGGTCGCGGCGCAGATGGCGGCCACGTGCGCGGCCTCGGCGACGGCGTCGAATCCCGGCTGCGCCCGCAGCGCGCGCGCCGCGAACAGCTCCTCGGCGGCGTGGGCGGGCAGCTCCCCGACGGGGACCGCGCACTGTCCGGGGACGGCGAGGCGGCGCCTGGTGGTGGCCAGCACCCGTACCCCGGGGGCGTGCCGCAGGACGCGGGCGATGAACGCGTCGAAGGCAGGAAGGTGTTCGAGGTTGTCCAGCACGAGCAGGGCCCGGCGGCCGGCCAGGGCGGCGAGCACCAGCTCGGCGGCGGGCCGGGGCGCCGAGAGGTCCACGCCGAGCCGCCGGGCCAGCGTCGTCACGGCCGCCTCCCCCCGGACCCCCACGAAGGAGACGAACACCACCTCCTCCGGCGGGGTGGGCACGGCGAGGGCGAGGCGGGTCTTGCCGATGCCGCCCGGCCCGAGGAGGGTGACCAGGCGTTCGCGGGAGAGCAGCGCCCGCACCCGCCTGACGTCGGCCTCGCGCCCGATCAGCTCGGTGCCGGGGACGGGCGGCCCGCCGCCGCGCGGTCGCGGGGGCGGGGCGGCGAGCCGGCGGCGCAGGGCGATCGTCTCGGGGGCGGGCTCGACGCCCAGCTCCTCCCGCAGCCGCCGGCGCAGCCCTTCGTAGCAGGCCAGCGCCGCCGCCCGGTTGCCGTCGCCGGCCAGGCGGGCGATGAGCAGCCGGTGCGCCTCCTCGTCGTACGGGTCCAGCTCGGCGACCAGCCGCGCCAGCCGGGTCACCTGCTCGGACGCGTGGTCCCCGGCCCGGAGCAGCGCCTCGCGCAGCAGCAGCCGCACCCGCCGCCGCTCGGCCTCCAGCCAGCAGGAGAAGGCGGGCGCGTCGCAGAAGGAGACGCCGTCCAGGAACTCGCCGCGCCACAGCCGCAGCGCGCCCTCCACGGTCGGCTCTCTGCTGAGCTGCCGGTGGTCGACGAAGCAGGCGTCCTCGGCCAGGAAACGCACCTGGTCGCGGTGGATGTCGAGCCAGCCGCCCACCTCGCGGCGCAGCTCGGAGAGCGCCAGCCGCAGGCTGCCCCTGGCGTTGGCGTCGGGCCGCTCGCCCCAGAGCAGCCCGGCCAGCTCGGCGCGCGGACGGGGACCGGGCACGGCGGCGAGGTAGCAGAGCAGGGCCCGGCTCTTGGCGGAGCGGATGCCGACGGGTGTCCCTCCGACGGCCAGCTCGGGGGTGCCGAGCAGCAGCAGGGTCAGCGACTTCCCCATGGCCGCACGGTAAGGCGCGGCGGGCTGTCCGAGCTGTGCTGAAAGTCGCAGAAAATCGGTGTTCTGGGTTACTGACCTGGGCGCTCACGGTCGGCTCACGATCGCCTCCCCACTCTGGTGCCATCAACCCGGAGAGACGAAGGAGAAGGCAGCATGCGCTCTCACAAACTGATCGCCGCGCTCGCCCTGGCCGGCGGCATGGCCGCGCCCGTGCTGGTGGCCACGGGCCCGGCCCACGCGGCGGGGTCGTGCAGCGTGACGCTGTATGACATCGACGCCTACAACGTGGCAGAACGGGACGGCCAGGACGAGCTCCGCTTCCGCGTCGACGGCAACATGTTCCCGCGCTTCGGCGACAAGTACTTCGCCATGCGCAGCGGCGGTGACGGCGACCCCGCCGACTTCGGCAACCCGACCACGCTGCTCTCCAGCAGCGGGACCGTCAGCTTCGACCTGCGCGAGGTCACCCCGCCGGCCGTCGGGGAGGGCGACAGCCTCGGCTCGGCGGTCGCCCACGGCAGCAGGTGCGCGCCCCTCGCCACGGACGAGACCTACATCGAGACGACGTTCATCACGGGGGAGGACCCGACCGAGTACTCCTACAGGGTCAGGCTCAAGCTGACCGGCCTGTAGCCGGCCCCCCGCGCGACGAAGGCCCCGCCCCGATCCCCCGGCGGGGCCTTCCCGCGTGTGCCGTCAGCGCCGGAAGGGGCCGCTCACCTCGTACGTGATGCCGCCCGTCCCCGCCGTCTCGCCGCTGGTGCCGCGCTGGGAGGAGAAGTAGAGCCGGGTGCCGTCGGGCGAGAACGCGGGCCCGGTGATCTCCGACTTGGCCTGCCCGTCGAGCCGCATGATCGGCGCCACGACGCCGTCCGGGGTGATGATGTTGATCTCCATGTTGCCGCCGTCCTCGGCCACGTAGAGGTCGCCGGAGGGCCGGCCGGTGATGTTGTCGACGCCGTCGAGCGTCCCGCCGCCGTCGTAGACGGCCGTGACGGTCGAGCGGGCCACGTCGTACGCCCACACCTTCCTGTCGCCCTTGGCCGTGAAGTAGCAGATCCCGCCCGCGTAGTGGCAGCCCTCGCCGCCGCTGAAGTGGCGGGCGGCGGAGACCTGGTGCCTGGTCTGGGTCTCCAGCACGGCGGGCCCGGGGTCCGGCACCGGACGCCACTCGACGGCGTCGCCGCCCGCGCCGCAGAGCACGTCGAGCCGGCCGCTGGACAGGTCGCCCCAGGTGGTGGGGGTGAAGCGGTAGAAGCAGCCGTCGGACTCGTCCTCGGTGAGATAGACGACCCGGTGGTCGGGGTCGCAGGCGGCGGCCTCGTGCTTGAAGCGGCCCATGGCGGGGCGCGGCTGGGCGGAGCGGACGCCGTACGGGTCGGTCTCGTACACCCGGCCGCGGAAGACCTCCTCGCACGACAGCCAGGTGTTCCAGGGGGTCGCGCCGCCCGCGCAGTTGAGCGTGGTGCCGCTGAGGATGCGGTAGGCCCGGTCGATCGAGCCGTCGGCGCGGAACTTGATGGCCGAGGCGCCGCCGACCAGCGGCACCTCGGAGTTGGACACGTAGATCCAGCCGGTGCCGTCGGGGAAGCAGGCGCCGCCGTCGGGCGCCGGGTGCCAGAGCGTCCCGCCGACGACGCGGCCGGTCCTCGCCACGATCCGGCCGGTGAACCCGGCGGGCAGCGCCATGCCGTTCGCGTCGGGCGCGCCGAGGGGCCCGTACGGGCTCGGGCCCGCCGAGACGGCGGCCACCGAGGCGGCGGCGTCGTGCCACACCGCGCCGGAGAAGGCCACGGCGCCGAGGCCGGTCGAGAGGGTACGTAAGAAGGTGCGGCGTTGCATCATCCTCGCTCCATCCACTCGGGATCCACTCGGGGCTGCGTACCGCCCCGACAGTAGACGCCGGGTCGTCCCGTGCGTAGGCCCAGTTCTGACGCTGACGGGTCTCTTACGCCCTTGAGAGATCCACTTGTCCTGGCCTCGGGTACGGGTGCCGTGATCACACCCAGGAGGCACCGGAGATGGCCGATTTTCCCATCGTCGTCGGGATCAACCGCACCCAGGACGGGTCCATCGCCGTCGCGGTCGGCGACGCGGGCATGTACAGCCTGCAGAAGGAGCGCATCACCCGGCGCAAGCACCACTGGGGCCGGCTCGGCGACCTGCCCGACCGCTACCTGCCCGCGATGCCGCTGCTCAAGGAGCCCGTGGACCTCGTGGTCGAGGGATACTCCTCCGACGCCGAGATCGAGAACCTGGAGGACTACCACGAGGAGCTGCGCGAGAGCCTGAGCCTCAAGGAGGGCGCCAGGATCGTCCAGGTCTCGCACCACCTGAGCCATCTCTACAGCGCCTTCCACCCGTCGCCGTTCGAGGAGGCGGCCGGCCTGGTCGTGGACAACCAGGGCAGCCCGGTCCGGCACTTCACCGAGCCGTTCACGCCGCCGCCCGGCGCCTCCGGCGACCTGCTGGAGGTGGCCTCCTTCTACCGGTGCACCCGCGACGGCGTCGAATGCCTGGCCAAGCAGCTCTGGCACGGCGACTGGGCCGACCCGGCCGGGCTCGGCTGCTTCTACGCCCTCCTCACCAAGGCGCTCTGGCCCGAGGGCGAGGGCAACGAGGGCAAGGTCATGGGCCTGGCCCCGTACGGCGACCCGGACGCGCTCGGCCTGCCCGGCCTCGACGTGCGCGGGCACGAGGTGCTGATCCCGCCCGCGTGGACCGAGCTGTTCGCCCGGCGCGAGGACTTCATCTACGAGCCGGGCGGCGAGCCGTTTCGCCGCTCGGCGAACCTGGCCGCCGCCGGCCAGCGCGCCTTCGAGAACGCCCTGGCCGCCCTCGCGGAGTGGCTGCACGCCAGGACCGGCCTGGACCGGCTGGCCTTCGCCGGCGGCACGGCGCTCAACTGCTCGGCCAACGGCCTGCTCATCAGGCGGGGGCCGTTCCGCGAGCTCTTCGTCCCGCCGAGCCCGCACGACGGCGGCACCGCGATCGGCTGCGCGCTCTACGGGCTGGAGGCCGTGCTCGGCGTACGCGGCCGGTGGCGCTGGCGTGACGACTTCCTCGGCCCCGACCCCGACGAGAGCGAGATCACCGCGGCCGTCGGCAGCCTCCCCGACGGCCTGGTGGCCGAGCAGCCGGAGGACCTGATCGCCGCGATGGTGGCGCTGCTGGAGGATGGCCGGGTCGTGGGCCTGCACCAGGGCCGCAGCGAGTCCGGGCCGCGCGCGCTCGGCAACCGCAGCATCATCGGCGACCCGCGCAGACCCGACATCCAGGACTACATCAACTACGAGGTCAAGGGCCGCGAGTGGTTCCGCCCGCTGGCCCCGCTGGTGCTCGCCGAGCACGCCCAGCGCTTCTTCGACGTGGACCGGCCCGCCCCGTTCATGCAGTACGCCGCCGACGTCCGCCCCGAGTTCCGCGAGCTGCTGCCCGGGGTCACGCACGTGGACGGCACCGCCCGGCTGCAGACGGTGGAGCCCGAGCGCACGCCGTTCCTGTACGCGCTGCTCACCCGCTGGTACGCGCGGACCGGCATGCCCGTGCTGATCAACACCTCGCTGAACGGCCCCGGCCGGCCGCTCACCGAGACGCCCGAGCACTCGATCGACACGCTGCGCACCACCGGCATGCACGCGCTGGTGATGCCGCCGTACCTGATCAGGAAGACGGGCTGAGCGGCGGCTCGCCGAGGCGGTCGAGCACGTTCGCGGTGATGCGCGCGACCGCCGCCGAGCCGTCGAGCCCGCGCGGCCAGTCGGTGGTCGCGCCGGTGAACACGGTGCCGTTCGCCGTATGAAGGCCCATGGTGGCGGCCCCGTTGCCGAACCCCCAGCCGGCCGCCGCGCAGTCGCCCACCGCCAGGATGGTGAACCCGGCCGGGGTGCCGTCCGCCCCGGTGGGCACGTAGGGCGGCCCGGCGGCCCGGTCGAACGCGGCCCCGTCGCACTCGTAGCCCACCAGGCACTCCGCCAGCCCGAACACGTCGCCGTCGCGCAGCCCCGTGCCCGCGTACACCCAGTGATCGGCGTGCTGGACGCGGAAGCCGACCGGCTCGGGATGCTCGTCGCGGTCGCGTTCGCCGCCGTTGCGGAAGCTGACGCCGGTCAGCTCGTTCTCCGGCGGGCCGTGCTCGTGCCAGAAGCCGGTCCGCTCGAAGGTGACCGCGTCGCGGAAGGCGATCCGCCACCAGCAGGTGTTGCCGCCGAAGAAGGCCACGTTCCGCCCGGCCGCCACGTGCCGGGACACGGCGGCGCGCATGGCGTCGCTCCAGTACTCGTCGTGCCCCGCGCTCACCAGCAGCCGGTACGGCCTCAGCAGCTCCTCGCCGTCCCGGTGCAGGTCGAGGTCCGTGCAGTAGTCCACCTGATAGCCGCGCCGGGCCAGCCAGGCCACGAAACGGCCGTCCCAGTGGACGAACGTCTGGCGCGGCGTCGGGTCGTACGGGTCGAAGTTCGTCACGTCGTAGGGGGTGGCGCCGGTGCCGCCGCCCGGCCGGTGCAGCGACACCCCCGGCGGCGGATCGCCGGGCATGTCCCCGTGGTCGTACAGGCACCAGCCGCCGGAGACGTTGTAGGCGTGATAGGTGAACAGCGGCAGCTTGTAGAGGATCCGGGCGGACGGGGCCGCCGGGCGCACCACGAAGAGCGCCCTCGCCTCCCGCCCGTCGGGCGTCGTACGGTCCGGGTCGGTGCGGTCGCCGTCGTCGTCGCCCTCGACCAGCACCGCCACGTACACCCCGGGCTCGGCCGGTGCCGGCAGCTCGTGGCCGGGCCAGGCCGGCAGCGGCTCGCCACGGGGGCCGGTCCCGTCGCGGCCCCAGTCGTGCGCGGGCAGGTGCGGCGGCGCGTCCGCGCCGGGCAGCCACGGCGACTTCGCCGACAGCGTCAGCCCGTCACCGCACCGGTGGAACTCCACCCGGAAACGCGGCGCGTCCGTCGCCGTACGCAAGGTCAGCGTCCCGCCCGCGCGAGGGCTCGGCTGCTCGACGTATCCCCTGATCACATGGCTGGGGCTACCCGGTCGTACGACACGAAATAGCAGGTCAGCGTATGTATTGGGTTTGCCGTGCCGAGGCCGGTAGCGTCGGCCGCATGCGCGCGTACCTGGTGACACTCACGCTGTCGGCCGCGCTCTCCACCGCGTGCGGCGGCCCGGCCGCGCCCGCCGCCGCGCCCGAGGCGGCGCAGCCCGCCTCGCCGGCCCCCACACCCTCGGCGGCCCCGCTGCGGGGCAAGACGGTCGTCCTCGACCCCGGGCACAACGGCGGCAACGCCTCCCATCCGGCGCAGATCAACCGCCCGGTCGACGTGATCAACGGCACCAAACCGTGCAACACGACCGGCACCGAGACCGACGCCGGCTACCCCGAGCACGCCTTCACCTGGGACCTCGCCGGCCGGCTCAAGCCGATGCTCGAACGCATGGGCGCCAAGGTCGTCCTCACCCGGCCGAACGACAAGGGCGTCGGCCCGTGCGTCACCGAACGGGCGGCCATCGGCAACGAGGCGCGGGCGGACGCGGTGCTGTCCATCCACGGCGACGGGGCCGCGCCCCAGGGGCACGGCTTCCACGTGATCATGCCGGGCCTGCTGCCCGGCCACAACGAGGAGGTGATCGAGCCGTCGCGGCGGCTCGGCCACGCCGTACGCGACGCCTACCGCGCCGGCACCGGCATCCCCTACGCGAACTACGTCGCCAAGGACGGCCTCCAGACCCGTACGGACCTCGGCGGCCTCAACCTGTCGACCCGGCCGGCGGTCTTCATCGAGTGCGGCAACATGCGCAACCCGGGCGACGCCCGCAAGATGTCCAGCCCAGCCTTCCGGCAGCGCATGGCGACCTCACTCGCCACCGGCCTGCGCGACTTCCTGACGTGATCGCCGTGTCAGACCTCGTGGCAGAGCGGTTCGCCGCCCACCACGCAGGCGATGTCGTCGAGTTGCACGCTGAGCAGGGTTCCGTTCATGCCGAGCACGAGCACGAGGTCGCGCCGTGAGGGGTGGGCCAGCATGACCCGGCCGACGACTCCGTTGTCCAAGATCACGGTGGGGCGGCCTGCCGCGTAGTCCATGCCCTCGTGACTCCTCTCCGAGAGGGACCGGCCCCCGCCGGACCCTTCTCCCCCCAGGATGCACAGGCGAACGCCATCACCGCATCGGCCATCCGGACCAATTTCTCCCCGGACTTCCTGACTCGGGCTTCGGACGGAAGAAAGTCATGTCCGTTGAGTAGGATGGCGCTCACGTTGCCGCGTGGCTAAGGAGACGGCCGTCCCGTGACCGACTTAGAACGCATTCCGCCCGGTGTCGACCCGACGGTGCCCAGTTCGGCCCGCGTGTACGACTATCTCCTGGGCGGCAAGGACAACCTCGCCGTCGATCGCGAGGTCGCCGAAAAGCTGCTGGCGGTCGCCCCCGACACCCGGCTCGTCGCGCGGGCCAGCCGCCACTTCCAGATCGAGGCCGTCCGCCACCTCGCCGAGCAGGGCATCCGGCAGTTCCTCGACCTGGGCACCGGCATCCCCACCTCGCCCAGCATCCACGAGGCCGTGCGCCAGGTGCATCCCTCCTGCCGGGTGGTCTACGTCGACAACGACCCCGTGGTGGGCCTGCACGCCCAGGTGCTGCTGGCCGACGCGCCCGGCCTCGCCGCCCTCCAGGCCGACCTGCGCAGGCCGGCCGACATCCTCGACAGTCCGCAGGTCACCGAGCTGATCGACTTCGACCGTCCGGTGTGCGTGCTGATGGTGGGCGTGCTGCACTACGTCATGGACGAGGAGGACCCCGCGGGCATCGTGGCCGCCTTCAGGGACCGCATGGCGCCGGGCAGCCACCTGGTGCTCTCCCACGCGCTGGCGGAGAGCGACGCTCAGGCCGTCGGCCGGCTGCGCGCGTCCACCGACGGCACCTCGGCCCAGGCCGGGTTCCGCACCCGTGAGGAGGTGCTGTCGCTGTTCGAGGGGTTCGAGCTCATCGGGCCGGGGCTGGTGCCGGTCCACGAGTGGCGTCTCGGTCCGGACGACCAGGAGGTCCCGCTCATCGACGGCGTTCCCCGCCTGCTCTTCGCGGCCGGGGTGGGGCGCGTCAAAGCCTGACCGTGACAAGTCGCAACAAGCTCGACCAATGGTCGTATTTAGCGGAGCGAGGTCTGGCGGACACCTTCGAGTGTTCGTGGGTCGAGACGCCCGACCACCGCGCAGTGGTCACCGAGCTGCGGGCGGAGGAGGAGACACTCGCCTGTGACCTGAACCAAGCGCGGCGCTGGTATCAGCCCTTCGTGGAAGAGATCGTGGTATGGGTGGGCGAGCAGAGCCCCGGCTGGGTCACGATGTTCACCGTGTCCGGACTGTTCCCGTGGCCGGCCCTCGACTCGCTTTCGCGGCCGGGCGGCCGGTCCTACCACCTGTCCTACTACGCGGGCGAAGTGGGCGAACCCGTCTATTTCAACGGGAACGAGTGGGAGGAGGACATCTCCGCGGATCACTGGGACCGCCCCAGGCAAGAAGGAGCAGATCTCATAGGTTCCTCCGACCTCGCCCGGGAGATGAACTTCTACCTCGCCGCGCTGGCGTACACGAGCGGCGCCTTCATCGACGACACCTGGTTCACCACGCCAGGGCTGCTCTGCCGCATTCCGGACGGGGCGTGGCCCCGTGCATGATCAGTGGGAGCTCCTGCGCGGCGCCGGCCTGGGCCGCGGCTTCACCGGCACCTGGGTCGAGTCGGGCGACGCCGACGGCGTGGCCGCCCTGCTCGGCGCGGACCTCACTTCCCGCCAGGACTGTGACCTCAGCACCGCCATGGCTCACTACCGGCCGATGGCCTTCACCGAACGCATCTGGGCCGGCGCCCACTCCGACGGCTGGACTCACGCCCTCACCATCAGCGGCCCACCCCCGGTGACCATCGGCCTGGAAGAAGCGGGCCTGCGCTTCCTCCAGATCCGCACCGTGGACGCCCAAGTCCACGACCTCCTCCACGGCGACGGCGTCACCACCGGGTGGGCGACCCAACGCTGGTACGGAGAGGTCATCGTCGACCCCGGGAGCATGCTCGAGCCCTACCTCCAGGAAGTCGGCCGACCGGAGATGCCGGCGGCCGTCCACTCCGGGTCCTGGGTCTCCGAACCCGAGCACCACGGACGGGTCTGCCTGGAGATCTATCTCTTCCTCGCGGGGCGTATGAGCGGCCGGTTCATCGACAGCGAATGGTTGGACGAGAAGAGGGCTCTCTACACCGTCCCGTTGCCGGTGGTGACGTAACGGCCACGGGCGGGCCGGGTCAAAGCCTGATCCCCGCGACGATCCTGCTGAGCTGGGGGACGAGCGGCTCGGAGGCCATGACGGTGACGGCGACGCCCTCGCGCTCCACCCAGCCGACATAGGTGCCGTGGCCGAGCGCGCCGTCGCCCTTCATGGTGAGCACCTTACGGCCGCCGATCTTCGCGGTCCGCACGTCCCCCGAGAACGTGCCGAGCCGGAGCGGGGCCTTCTTCAGCGCGTTCAGCCCGCGCAGGCCGGGCTTGCAGACCACGCGCACCCACAGCGAGCGGTGCTTGAGGTCCACGTCGTCGCGGTCGTCGGACCACTGGTAGCCGTACTCGGTGAGGCCGTCGTGGCGGCTCACGTTGACCTGCCCGTACGCGAAGCCGCGCGGCAGGGCCTCGACGCGGACGCCCTTGATCGCGGTGGCCTTCCTGGCCGGCCGGTCGACGTCCGAGCTGTTCGCGCGCTTGACTTCCGCCTTCGACGGCGTCGGGCAGGAGGGACGGGCGGCCGCCCCGGCGGAGGGGGCGGCGATCACGGTCACGGTGAGCACGGCGGCGGACACGGTGGCGGACAGGGCCGCGAGGTGCCGGTATCTGTTCATGCCCGGGTTCGATGTCCTGCTGATCACAAAAGTTCAGTACGTCTTGAGCTCGATGTCGGTCGCGAACTTGTCGGTCAGCTTCAGCATCACATCGAGGAGGAAGCGGTACTTGAACATCCAGTTCCGCATCCGGATCCGCGAAGGGCTCCCGGGTGCGAGGAAGGGGCCGGCGTTGCCGTTCTGGGAGATCTTGGCGTACGGGCGGAAGACGCGCTCGTACGCGTCGAACGCCGCACGGTGGTCGCCGCCCGCCGCCGCCAGCTCGCCCGCCAGCACGTACGCGCCCACGACGGCCAGGCCGGTGCCGAAGCCACCGAGCGTGTTGCCGTACGCCGCGTCACCCAGCAACACCACCCGGCCCCTGCTGTACCGGTCGATCCGGACCTGGCTGATCGAGTCCAGGTACACGCTCGGCGAGCGCCGCACCGCCGCCAGCACCTCCGGCACCCGCCAGCCCATGCCCGCGTACGCCCGCGCCAGGATGTCCTTCTGCTGCTCGGCGTCGTAACGGTCGTAGTCGAGCGGCTCGGAGGCGAAGACGAAGAACGCCGGCGCCTTCGGCCCGCCGACGGCCGCCATCCTGCCCGGCTCGTTGTACATCCGCCCGACCGGGCCGAAGTCCTGGTCCAGGTCGACCAGCGCGTAGTAGTGGCCGAGGAAGCGCACGTAGTCGGGCTCCGGGCCGAAGGCGAGGCGGCGGACGTTGGAGTGGATGCCGTCCGCGCCCACCACCAGGTCGAACGTGCGGGGCGCGGCGCGCTCGAAGGTCACGTGCACGCCGTCCGGGGTCTCGGTCAGCGAGGTGATCGAGTCGCCGAAGACGTACTCGCAGGCGGGCGCGGTGCGCTCGTAGAGGAGTCTGGCCAGGTCGCCGCGCTTGATCTCCAGCTCGCCGCCGGTGAACTCGCCGGGCATGACCGCGAGCGTGCGGCCCTCGGCGTCGATGAGAAGCTGGTCGGTGCCGCCGGTCTGGAGCTTGCGTACGTCGTCCAGGATGCCCATCCTCGACAGGACCGTGCGGTGGGTCTCGCCCTTGAAGTCCACGGCCTGGCCGCCGGGGCGCAGCGCCGGGGCCTTCTCGACGACGGTGACGGAGCAGCCGTACCTGATCAGCCAGTGGGCGAGGGCGGGGCCGGCGATGCTGGCGCCGGAGATGAGAATGTTGAGGTTCTTCATGTCCAGCAGCTTCGCGACCTGCGCTGACAGCCCGGCGACCATCGGCTGACAGCCCCACGCCTCCCTGTCAGTTCGGGCGCGGGCCGGTCAGAGTTTCCAGGGCTTCGGCGTGTCCCATGGCGGCACCCTTGGCGTACGCGGCCGCGAAGCCGTCCGGCCCGAGGACGGCGGTGGCACGGGCGGCGGTGGCGGCCACGTCGAGGTCGCCCGCGACGGCGATCCCCCGGAGCGCCGCCCCCACCCCGAGCAACATCCCCGCCCGTGCGGCGTCCTCGGCCGTGGTCTCCGGGGTGGGGAGCAGGGCGTGGCCGGCCAGGCCCTCGGCGACGGCGGCGAGGTCGGCGGTCATCGGGGAGCCGAGCGCGGCGGCCAGCGCCTCGCCGTGCCTGCGCGCCGCCTCCGCCGCGTCCCCCCGCGCCTCCGCTAGCCGCCCGAGCGCCGTCAGGACCTGCGACCTGATCCCGGACGCGGTGAAGGCCCAGCTCCCCTGCACGATCTCCAGCGCGGCGTCCAGCCGTTCGGCCACCTCATCGACCCATGCCATCCCGTCCTCCGTCGGCGGGAGGTGGGTGTGCTCGATGCGGGTGATCTCGGCGAGAACCAGGTGGATCGTGGCCATCAGACCGGGCCGGCCCGTACGGCGGGCCAGCTCCGCCGCGCGTTCGCAGTCGGCGCGCGCGCCCCCCAGGTCGTCCGCGCGGCAGCGGGCCTCGGCGCGCCGGCAGAGGACGTCCACCAGCTCCTCCGCCGCGCCGAGCTCCTCCAGCAGCCCCACCGCGTCCTGCCAGAGGCGCATGGCCCGCACCCGGTCGCCGCGCCAGCTCGTGATCAGCGCCAGCCAGTCGAGGGCCTGCGCCTTCCCCCAGCGCTCGCCCACCGCGCCGAAGTCGGTCAGCACGCTCTCCATCTCCCGCTCGGCCGCCCCGATCCTGCCCCGCAGCACCAGGACGAGCGCCTGGCTCAGCCGGCCCAGCGCCCGGCTCCACGGGTCGGCGGAGAGGAGCGGCGGCCGGTGCTCGTCGTCGTCCGGCGGCCCGGCGACCATGCCCCACAGAGCGGGCCCCAACCGGCAGCGCATCGGCCGCCCGAGCGACCCGGCGGCGGCCCGCGCCCGTTCCCAGTGCGGCGATCCGGCGTCGGGCACGGCGTGCAGCACGGTGAGCACGTACTCCTCGGCCAGCTCGGCGGGCGGATCGGCACCCAGCGTGTCGAGCAGGCGGGCCGCGGGCGCGATGGCCTGGCCGCGCCGCCCGCTCAGCCACCAGTACATGGCCAGCGCCGCCACCAGCCGCGCCGCCGTCGCCGGGTCGTGCTCCACGCTCCAGCGCAGCGCCGCCCGCAGGTTCGCGTCGTCGGCCGACAGCCGGGCCAGCCAGTCGAGCTGTTCGGCCCGGTAGAGGTGGTCGTCGGCGCGCCGGGCCAGCTCCAGGAACCAGGCGGAGTGGGCGCGGCGCAGCCGTTCCTCCTCGCCCGCCTCGGCCAGCCGGTCGGCGCAGAACAGCCGGATCGTCTCCAGCATGTGGTAGCGCTCGCCGTCGGTCTCCACGAACGACTTGTCCACCAGGCCGGCCAGCGGTTCGGCGGCGTCCGCGCCACAGACGGCCTCGACCGCCTCCAGCCGCGCGCCGCCCGCGAACACCGCGAACCGCCTGGCCAGCTCCTGCTCCTCCTCGGCGAGCAGGCTCCAGCTCCACTCGACGACCGCGTGCAGCGTCCGGTGGCGGGCGGCGGCGGTGCGGTCGCCGCGCGACAGGAGCGCGAAGCGGCCGTGCTCGGCCAGGCGGGCGGCGATCTCGGCGACGCCGAACGTACGCGTCCGGGCCGCGGCCAGCTCGATCGCCAGCGGCAGGCCGTCGAGCGCGGCGCAGATCCCGCGTACCGCGTCGAGGTTGTCAGGGCCGAGCGCGAAGCCCTGGCGGACGGCCGCGGCCCGGTCGGCGAACAGCCGGACGGCGAGCGGATCGGGCAGCGGGGCGAGCGGGACGAGGTGCTCGCCGGTGATGTTCAGCGGCTCCCTGCTGGTGGCGAGCACGGTCAGGCGGGGGCAGGAGGTGAGCAGCCGGCGGGCCAGCGCGGCGGCCCCGGCGACGACGTGCTCGCAGTTGTCCAGGACGAGGGTCAGCTCCTGCTCGGACAACGCGGCCACCACGCGCTCGGCGGCGTCGCCCGCCCCTCCGGCCTCCGGGGCGCGCAGCGCCGGCTCGCGCAGCCCGAGCGCCCCGAGCACGGCCGCTGCCACCTGCCCGCCGGGCGCGGGATCGGGATCGCCGTCCAAGAGGGACAGGTCCACGAGGGAGAGGTCCACGAAGCAGACCTCCCGCCGCGCGTCCGTGGTGGCCTCGACGGCGAGGCGGGTCTTGCCGGTGCCGCCGGGCCCGACGATCGTCACCAGCCTGGCCTCCGCCAGGGAGCGGATCCTGGACAACTCCTCCTCGCGCCCCACGAAGCTGGTGAACGGCGTCGGCGGCCGGGTCCGCGCCACCGCTGCTGCGGTGGTGGCGCCGCCGCGCAGGATCTCCAGGTGCAGGGCGGCCAGCTCGGCCGACGGGTCCGCGCCGAGCTCGTCGGCGAGCAGCCGCCGCGTCTCGTCGTACACGGCCAGCGCCTCGGCCTGCCGTCCGGCGGCGTGCAGGGCGCGCATGAGCAGCCCGCGCGCCCGTTCGCGCAGCGGGTGGGCGGCCACCAGTTCCCGCAGCGCCCCCTCCGGGCTGGCCTCGGGCAGCGCCAGCTCGGCGGCCAGCAGGTCCTCACGCGCCGACAGGCGCAGCTCCTCCAGCCTGCGCGCCTGCGCGGCGGCGAACGGCGCGTCGGAGACGTCGGCGAGCGCCGGGCCCCGCCACAGCTCCAGGGCGTCCCCGAGGACCGCCGCCGCCTGCGCGGACAGCCCGTGGGCGAGCAGCCGCCGCCCCTCCCGGGCGAGGCGTTCGAAGCGGTGGGCGTCGACGTCCTCCCGCTCGACGGCCAGCCGGTAGCCGGCGCCGTGGAACTCGATCAGATGGCCGGGCAGGGCCCTTCGCAGGCGGGAGACCTGGGCCTGGACGGCGTTGGCGGCGCCGGCGGGCGGGTCGTCGCCGTACTGGCCGTCGATGAGGCGTTCGACGCTCACCGTGCGACCGGCGTCGAGGAGCAGCAGGGCGAGCAGGGCACGCGGGCGCGGGCCGCCGACGGCGAGCTCCCGGCCGGCCGCGTCGCGGACCGCGAGCGGGCCCAGGATGCCGAACTGCACGTCCTGATTGTCGCCCATGCCGGGACGCCGGCGGTCCGAGGGGACCGCCGTCCCGCGAGACTGTGGAAAACCACAGGTCGATCCGGGTATCCGCATCATTCCGGCGGCAGGGGCCCAGTCCGTAGCGTCCCCGGACATGATCGGAAAGTTGATCGACGTCCCGCGCCGGGCCGTGGCGGGCCTCGGCGCGGCACTGGTGCTGGCGTGCGCCGTCCTGCTGGCCGCGATGACGGACAGCACGATGCAGCCACTGCCCGCCTCCGCACCGTCCGGCGAGTTCAGCGCCGCGCGGGCCCGTACCCACCTGGAGCGCTTCGCCACCGAGCCGCGTCCCATCGGCGGCGCGGCGGCCGAGCGGGCCAGGAACTACCTGGTCGCCCAGTTGCGCGCGGCCGGGCTGGACGTCGAGGTGCAGCGGGCCGTGGGCGCGAACACCTCCGCCGGGCTCGCCTCGTTCGGGCTGGTGCGCAACATCGTCGCCACCCGGCACGGCGACGACCCGACGGGCACGGTCGTGATCGCCGCCCACTACGACTCGGCGGCGATGGGCCCCGGGGTCTCCGACGACGCCGCCGCCGTGGCCGCCATGCTGGAGACCGTACGGGCGCTCGGCGACGCGCCGCTCCGCAACGACCTCGTGCTGCTCATGACCGACGGCGAGGAGGACGGCGTGCTCGGCGCCGAGGCGTTCGTCAGGGAGCACCCGCTCGGCCGGGCCGGGGGCGTGCTGCTGAACTGGGAGGCGAGAGGCGTCTCCGGGCCGTCGCTGATGTTCGAGACCTCGCCGGGCAGCGCCGGGCTGGTGGAGGCGTACGCGGCCGCCGCGCCGCGCCCGCGCGGCGACTCCACGATGGCGGCGTTGTACCGGCTGCTGCCCAACAACACCGACTTCACCCCGCTCACGGCGGCCGGCTTCCAAGGGCTGAACTTCGCCTACATCCAGCGCTCCTCGCACTACCACACGGCCGGCGACTCCCTCGCCAACCTGAACCCGGGCAGCCTGCAGCACCACGGCTCCACCATGCTGGCGCTGACCCGCGCGCTCGGCGCGGCCGACCTGCCCGCGCTGCGCACCGACCACGACGCCACCTACTTCCGCCTCTTCGGCGTCCTGATCACCTATCCGGACGCGCTGGTGTGGCCGCTCGCCGGGCTCGCCGCCGCGGCGGTCGCGGGGCTCGCGGTCGTGGCCCGGCGCAGACGGCTGCTCAGCGTGCCGCGACTGGTCGTGGCGGCGGTGTCGGGGCTGGTGCCGCTCGTGGTGTCCGTGCTGCTGGCGCAGGGGCTGTGGGAGCTGCTGGTGGCCTGGCGGCCCGCGTACGACGGGATGGGCGGGCTGCTGCACCGGCCGGACGCCTTCCGCGCGGCCGTGGTGGCGCAGACCGCGCTCGCGGTGCTCGGCTGGTACCTGCTCCTGCGGCGGCGGCTCGGCCCGGCCGCGCTCGCGGTCGGCGGGCTCGCCTGGCCGGCGGCGCTCGGCGTGCTGTGCGCCGCCGTCGCGCCGGGGGCGTCGTTCGTGTTCGCGCTGCCCGCGCTGTGCTGCGCCGTCGGCGGCCTCGTGGCGCTTGCGGCGGGCCGGCCGCTCGCCGCGGCGGCGGCGCTGACGCTCGGCGCGGTGCCGGGCGCGATGCTGCTGTCCGGGCTGGCCCGGGTCGTCTTCGACGGGATGGGGCTGGCGCTCGGCGGCGCGGCCGCGCTGGTGACGGCGCTCCTCGGACTCCTGCTCCTGCCCGCCGCCGAGCTGTGCCTGCCCGGACCGCGCGCCCGTACCCGTGCCCAGGGACTGGACCTGCCCGACGCGGGTGCCCGTGGCCGGGGGCTGGGTGTGGCGCCGATGGCCGCGCTCGTTCCCGCGCTCGTCGCCTTGCTCGTTCCCGTGCTGGTCGCCGCCGGTCTGGCCGGTGACCGGTTCGACGCCCGCAACCCCGGCCGCACCCACCTGGCGTACGTCATGGACGCCGGCACCGGCGCCGCGCGCTGGGTCAGCGCCGACCCGGAGCCGCCCGCCTGGACCAGGCGGTACGTCACCGCCCGCGACACCACGGCGCTGCCCCCCGGCTACGCGCGCGGCACCACGCTGTGGACCGGCCCCGCCCCCACGCTGAACGGGGCCGCCGGGCCCCGCCTGACCGTGCTGCGCCGCGACGGCGACCGGGTCGAGCTGCGCGTGAGCGCGGGCCGGGCAGCTCGTTCGCTCACGCTCAGGATCGAGCGCCCGATCACCGAGGCGACGGCGGTCACCGCAGGGGCCGCTCCGGTGACCGTCCGCGTCGCCGGCGCGCGGGCGAACACCTGGCCGGGTGAGGTCCGCTTCCGTGGCCTGCCGGACGCGGGAGCCCGGATCACCCTCCGCGTCCAGGGCGCCGACAAGGTGCGGATCACCGCGATCGCCGAGACGGACGGCCTGGCCGCCGTGCCCGGCTTCGTGCCCAGGCCACCGGAGCTGGTGGCGGCCACCCGCGAGGACGGCGAGCTGATCGCGATCACCCGCACCTACGCCGTCTGACCGGCGCTAGGGGGTCAGGAGCAGGCGGCGTTCTGCGGGGTGCCCGCCGGGCCGTTGGCGGTGAAGCCGACCACCACGGACGCGCCGGGCGCGAGCGTACGGGCGTAGTCGGGCCCCTTAGCCGTCCACGTCGTGCCGGACTGGGTGACGACCGCGTTCCAGCCGTTGACCAGCGTGACGCCCGACGGGTACGTCCAGGTGGCGCTCCAGCCGGTGATGGGCGAGGAGCCGGTGTTCTTGACGGTGACCTCGCCCTGGAAGCCGCCCTGCCAGGAGTTCACCTGCCGGTAGGCGACGGTGCACTGGCCGGGCGGCACCACGGTCGGCGTGCTCGACGGCGTGCTCGACGGCGTGCTCGTGGGGCCGCCGACCGGCGGGATCAGGTACGGCTGCAGGATGTCCTGCTTGGCCTGGTTGATGGTGGTCCAGTCATCGTTGACGATGCCGCCGGTGTCACCGGAGTTCGGGTTCCACGACCAGTACGTGAACGACATCCCGTTGACCCCGGTGCCCAGGTACTTCATGAGCTCCTGGAGCCAGATCTTGTCGACGTTCGAGGCCAGCGTGGTGCCGAACTCGCCCAGCATGATCGGGGCGATGTTCTGCTTGTAGAGGTAGCCCCAGTACTTGTCCCAGATGGCGGGCATGTTCGCCGGGTAGGCGGGGTCGTCGAACCAGCTCTGGTGGTAGACCGAGGTGGCGTACTCGTGGGGGGAGTAGACCAGGCGGTTGGCCACGTTCAGCCGCACCGGGAACTGGCCGGCCTTGGACAGGTTGCCGCCCCACCAGCCGCAGTCCTCGTCGTTGCTCGGGTCGCCGTCCCAGATGTTGGGCTCGCCGCCGCTCGGGCAGCTGACGCCCTCGACGAAGATCAGCCAGTTGGGGTTGACGGACAGGACGGCGTTCCCCGCGCGCTCGGCGGCGAGCCGCCAGTCGCGGGACTGGTCGCCGCAGCCCCAGCAGGCGCCGGTGGCGTTCGGGTTGGTGCCCTGCGCGTGCGGCTCGTTGTGCAGGTCGGCCCCGATGACCGTGGGGTTGCCCGCGTAGTGCTGGGCGAGGGCCTTCCAGTCGTTGATCCAGGTGGTCTCCGGGGTGGCGGGGACGTACCAGAGGGGTGACTGGCCGGCCGAGGTCGGGCGGTGGCGGTCGAGGATGATCCGCATGCCCTTGCTGCCCGCGTAGTCGACGACCTTGTCCAGGATCTGCATCGGCGACAGGCCGACCAGGTCAGGGTTGACGTAGTCGTTGACGCCGGTGGCCGCGGCGCCGGGCTTCAGCGCGTCGTTGGAGTACGGCACCCGCAGCGTGTTGTAGCCGAGCCGGGCCATCAGGTCGATCTGGCTCTTCCACGGATTGCTCGACCACAGGCCGTGGAAGGTCTTGTTGTCGGTCTCCATGCCGAACCAGTTGATCCCGGTCAGGCGCACGGTCGCGCCCGTACTGTCGACGATCTTGTTGCCGCTGGTACGGAGGTAGCCGGTGCCTGTGCCGGCGGCTGCTCCGGCGGGAGCGGCCGTGGTCAGCGCGACCGTCACCGCCGCGCCCGCCACGAGCGCGGCCAGGGCGGACGCCGCCACCTTGGACAAGTGCATGGGGGTGCCCTTTCGAGGAGGGGAACGCGGCCGTCATGCTCGCCACCGTCCTCGCCGACCGTCAATGCGCAGGCCCGCGACCCTGGCCTTGACCTGCGCGAATGCGTGAAACTTTCACTTCGGTGGCGCCGCCGCCGGTCGGCGTGATCATCCCTACCTGCGATGTTGACCGGCTCCTCATGGTGCGACACTGAACGCATGGTGGATGACGAGCATCGCCCCCTGATGCCGAACATGCGGCTGGACGAGCTGCTGTCGGAGCTCCAAGTGCGGCTCAACGCCGTGCTTGCCACCCGCGACCGCGTGCACGCCCTGCTGGAGGCGGTCGTGTCGGTGGGCAGCGACCTCGATCTGGAGACCGTGCTGCGCACCATCGTGGAGACCGCGACCAAGCTGGTGGACGCCAGCTTCGGCGCGCTCGGCGTGGTCGGGCAGGAACAGACCCTCGTGCAGTTCATCCCGGTGGGGCTGAGCGACGAGGAGATCGCGGCCATCGAGCACTGGCCCCACGGGCTGGGCCTGCTCGGCCTGCTGATCAAGGACGCCCGGCCGCTGCGGCTGGGCCGGATCTCCGACCACCCCGAGTCCTACGGCTTCCCGCCCGGCCACCCGCCGATGGGCACCTTCCTCGGCGTGCCCATCCGGGTCCGTGACGAGGTGTTCGGCAACCTCTACCTGACGGAGAAGCGCGGCGGCGGCGAGTTCGACGAGGAGGACGAGGCCATCGTGATCGCGCTGGCCACGGCCGCCGGCGTCGCCGTCGAGAACGCCCGGCTCTACGAGGAGTCGCGCCGCCGCGAGGCGTGGCTGGAGGCGTCCACCGAGGTGACCACCCGGCTGCTGTCCGGCGGCGGCACCCGCGAGGTGCTGACCATGGTGGCGGCGAGGGCCCGGCAGATGACCGACGCCGACCTGGCCCGGATCCTGCTGCCCGATCCGGCGGGCGAGCGGCTGCTGGTCGAGTTCGCCGAGGGCACGGCCGAGGGCGAGCTGACCGAGATGTCCTACGCGCTCGACACGACGGCGGCCGGCGAGGTCTTCCGCGAAGGCCGGGCGCTCCACTCGCCCGACCCGCTCGACGCCGACTCCCGCCTGCGCGAGCTCGGCTACGGCCCGGAGCTGCTGCTGCCGCTCGGCGCCGGCGACTCGGTACGCGGCGTGCTGGCCCTCGCCAAGTGCGTCGGCCGCATGCCGTTCACCGCGGGCGACATGCGGGCGCTGGAGGCGTTCGGCGGGCAAGCGGCGATCGCGCTGGAGCTGGCCGACACCCGCCGCGACGCCGAGCGGCTGAGCCTGCTCGAAGACCGCGACCGCATCGCGAAGGACCTGCACGACGTGGTCATCCAGCGGCTGTTCGCCACGGCCATGACGCTGATGAGCACGGTCCGGCTGGTCGAGCACCCCGAGGCGTCCGGCCGTCTCCAGCACGCGATCGACGAGCTGGACCAGACCATCCGGCAGATCCGTTCGACCATCTTCGCCCTCCAGAACGTCAGGGAAAGCGCGGCCCCGAGCCTGCGCGGCCAGATCGTGGAGCTGGTGGAGGGCGCGCGTGGCCACCTCGGCTTCATGCCGGGGCTGCGCATGGAGGGCCAGCTCGACGCCAGGATCTCCGACGACCTCGCCGAGCAGTTGCTCGCCGTCCTGCGCGAGACGCTGTCCAACGTGGTCCGTCACGCCAAGGCGACCAGGGCCGACGTGGCGGTGGAGGTGACGGGCGACCTGCTCGCGCTGTCGGTCCGCGACAACGGAGTGGGCCTGCCGTCCGGCGGCCGGCGCAGCGGCCTGCGCAACCTGGAGGAGCGCGCGACGCGGCTCGGGGGCTCGTTCACGGCAGGGCCGGGGGAGCAGGGCGGCACCGCGATCAGGTGGAGTGTCCCGCTGTGATCCGGCGTCCGCTGATCTGCTCCAGGCTGACCCGGATGTAGTGGTCGAGGCGGCCCGGCAGCCACGGGTCGAGCGGCAGCTCGGCCAGCCGGGCGGTCTCGGCGGGGTCGGTGACCGCGTCGGCGTGCCCGACGACGCTCACCGACCAGCCCGTACGCAGCACGGGGTCATAGTCGTCCACCTCGAACGCGACCACCGCCCGCCGCGTGGCCGCCGCCAGCTTGGAGCCGGCGCCGGTGCGGATGACGATGCCGTCGCCGTCGAGGCAGAACGCGACCGGCTGCACCGCGGGCAGCGCCCGGTCGGTGAAGACGATCCGCCCGATGGGCGTCGAGGCGAGCAGGCGCAGGCACTCCTCGTCGGTGAGCACCTGGAGTCCGGACGAATCGAGTCGCATACCCGCCAGCATCGCCGCCGGACCGGGCGGGCACTTAGGGACGAAAGTCCCTTCATGTCCGCCGTTCCGCCAGGACCGGAGGAGCTTACGGGCGGCGTTCGGTGCGCAGGCGGGCGGCCAGGGCGGCGGCCTGGGTGCGCCGCTGCATGTTGAGCTTGGACAGCAGGTTGGAGACGTAGTTCTTGACCGTCTTCTCGGCCAGGAACAGCCGCTCGCCGATCTGCCGGTTGGTCAGCCCCTCGCCGATGAGGTCGAGGATGTGCCGCTCCTGCTCCGACAGCGCCGCGAGCGGATCCTTCCTGGCCGCCTGCTCGCGCAGCCGCTGCAGCATGGACGCCGTGGTCTGCGGGTCGAGCAGCGACTGCCCGGAGGCGACCGTGCGCACCGCACCCACCAGGTCGGAGCCGTGGATCTGCTTGAGCACGTAGCCGGAGGCGCCGGCCATCACGGCGTCGAACAACGCGTCGTCGTCGGCGAACGACGTCAGCATCAGGCACGCGAGCCCCGGCACCCGCGAGCGCACCTCGCGGCACACGTCGACGCCGTTGCCGTCGGGCAGCCGGACGTCGAGCACCGCGACGTCCGGCTTGAGCGCGGGGATGCGCGCGATCGCGGACTCGGCGGTGCCGGCCTCGCCGATGACCTCGATGTCGTCCTCGGAGTCGAGCAGGGCCGCCACGCCCCTGCGCACGACTTCGTGATCGTCGACAAGGAACACGTGAATCATGCCTCCACGCTAGCCGCCGACCGGCCCTGTCAGGTAGGGACCTAGGTCCCGGATCGCGAGCCAGGGGTCACCGCCGTGAGCTGCCCCAGCTCCCGCTTGAGTATCTTGCCGGTGGGGCTGGTCGGCAGCTCGGCCACGAACGTGATGTGCCGGGGATACTTGTACGCCGCCACCCGCTCGCGTACGAACCCGCGCAGCTCCTCCTCGCTCACCGGCGCCCGTACCGCGACCACGGCCGCGACCTCCTCGCCCAGCTCCGGGTGCGGCATGCCGAGCACGGCCGCCTGCCGCACCGCCGGGTGTTCGTACAGCACCTCCTCGACCTCGCGCGGGTAGACGGTGTAGCCGCCGCGGATGATGATGTCGCGGCGGCGGCCCACCAGGAAGAAGAAGCCGTCGTCGTCCACCCGGCCGAGGTCGCCGGTGTGGAACCAGCCGTCGCGCAGCGCCTCGGCGGTGGCCGCGGGGTCGTTCCAGTAGCCCTTCATGACGTTGGGGCCGCGTACCACGATCTCGCCGATCTCGCCTCGGGGCAGCTCGCGGCCGTCCTCGCCGACCACCCTCATCTCCACGTCCCTGATCGGGCGGCCGATCGAGCCGGGGCGGCGGCCGGGCCCGCCCCGGTTCGCGGCGGCGACGGGCGAGGTCTCGCTCAGCCCGTAGCCCTCGACGATGCGGCAGCCGACGCGGGCCTCGTACGCGCGCAGCACGTCGAGCGGCAGCGCCGCCCCGCCCGAGGTGCACACCCGCAGCATCGACAGGTCGGACACGCCGGGATGGTCGAGCAGCGCGATGAACATGGTCGGCACGCCCTGGAACACCGTCACCCCGTCGCGCCGGATCACCTCCAGCGCCCGGCCCGCCTCGAAGCGGGGCAGCAGCGTCAGCCGCGCGCCCGCGTGCACGGTGGCGTTGAGCGAGCAGGTCTGGCCGTAGGTGTGGTAGAGCGGCAGCGCGCCGAGCACCACGTCGTCCACGCCGAGCGCGTGCATGCGGGCCACGGCCTCGGCGTTGCCGGCCAGGTTGGCGTGGGTGAGCTCGACGCCCTTGGGCCGGCCGGTGGTGCCGGAGGTGTAGTGGAGCACGGCGGTGTCGTCGGCGCGGGTGCGGGCCGGCTCGCGCTCGGGGGGCACGGCCCGCAGCAGCCGCGGCAGCTCGCCGGGCACCACGAAGAAGCAGTCGGCCGCGGTGCCCGCCGTCCCCGCCTCGGCGGTCTCGGCGTAGGCGTGCCAGGCGAGCAGCAGCCGCGCGCCGCAGTCGCCCAGGTAGGCGGCGATCTCGCGGCGCTTCAGCAGCGGGTCCAGCGGGACCACCACGGCGCCGGCCCGCAGCACCCCGTAGTAGACGACGCCGAACTCCGGCACGTTCGGCAGCATGACGGCGACCCGGTCGCCGCGGCCGATCCCGCGACGGCGCAGCAGCCCGGCCAGGCGGGCGCTCAGCTCATCCAGTGCGCCGTAGGTCAGCGCCGCCCCGTCCAGCGTGAGAACCGCTCGGCCGCCGAGCCGCACGGCGGCGTGGTGGAGCCGGTCAGCGAGGTTCATGGGAGGACCGTACGCCGGCTCGCCGCCGCCCCTCATCGGTCACGGCGGCCAGTCTTTCCCGGCCGTCATTGGTGGGGACCGCGTCCTGCAACGCGATCGCGACGAGCAGCTCGACGAGGTCGTTGATCGAGCGCAGGCTGCGCCCGGTCCGCTGCTGGATGCGGCGCATCCGGTACTGCGCGGTGTTGGGGTGGATCTGGAGGCGTTCGGCGGCGGTGCGCAGGTTGAGGTCGGCGGCGGCGAACGCCCGGATCGTCGCGGTCAGCACGCCGCCGCGCGCCCGGTCCTCCTCCAGCAGCGCCGTGATGCGCGGGTCCACCAGGTGGCGGGCGGTGTCGTCGGCCCGCAGCGCCAGGTACTGGAACGGGGTGATCCTGGGCAGCGCCGCGACCCCGCCCTCCTCGGGCACGAAGTCCAGCACCGCCCTCGCCTCCTGGTACGCCTGCGGGATCTGCGCCGGCCCGGCGACCGGCGTGCTGATCCCCAGGGCGAGCCTGATGCCCTCGCCGGCGAGGCTCCTGACCACGGCCTGCAGCCGGTCGCACAGCTCCCCGGCCTCCGCGCCCGGCCCGAGCACGGGCACCGCCACGATCTCCGACTGGCGCACGACCGACAGCGTGCGGGCCCCGTTGCCGCCGGTCCTCGCGAGGGCGGCGCAGGCCGCGTGCCTGGCCTCGGCGTCCCTGTTGAGCCCGGCGGCCTCCGGGGCGGGGGCCTCGACCAGCATCGCGACCACGACGAGCAGCGGCGTGCGGGCGTCCGGCGCGAGGCCGTGCGCCTGCGCGGCGGCCAGCTCCCTGCCGCGCGTGGGCGTGCCGCCGGCCAGCAGCGTCTCCAGCAGGCCGCGGCTCTCCCGTACGGACTCGGCGGCGGCGTACTGCTGGAACTCCATGTAGGCGTACGCGGCCTGCGTGCTCGCGAAGTCGCAGTAGCGCATCTGGGCGACCGCCAGCGACAGCGCCGCCTCCCGCCCGGCGGGCGTCGGGCCGGCCCGCTCGACCAGCGACTCCCAGAAGACGCGCTGGCCGATCCGGTAGGCGTTGATGTAGTCGGCGAGGGGCACCCCGGCGCGGGCGCGGCGCATCGCCGCCCGCCGGACGAAGGCGATGTCCGCCGCCGTCACGGGCCGCTCCTCCAGCAGCACCGCGAGCTTGGCGCGGTAGTGCCTGAGTACCTGGTCGCGTACGTCGGCGTGGAAGTCGCCGCCCTGCGCCGCGTACGTGGGCACCTCGGCCCGGATCGCCGCCGCCCCGGCGTCGGCCAGGTCCTGGGCGTTGTCCAGCAGCTCGGCGAGGATCCGCGCGCGCTGCGCGCGGACGGCCTCGGTGCCAGTGAGCGTTTCTGTGCGGAAACGACCGGACATGCCGGGATGATCCATGCCCGTGGCCGGGCGGTCAACGGGTCGTGACCGGGATGAGACCGTCGCTGTGCTCCGCGGACAACATGCCGCGGACATCTTGGGTCACCGTGCCCAATGCGGCCCCTGACGAGCGGATCCTACGCTGAGCCCACGCGTCAGAACAATGTTC
Organism: Nonomuraea sp. LP-02; assembly: GCF_036289125.1. NCBI lineage: Bacteria > Bacillati > Actinomycetota > Actinomycetes > Streptosporangiales > Streptosporangiaceae > Nonomuraea > Nonomuraea sp. LP-02. The sequence goes on from NZ_JAXCLK010000001.1 coordinate 6,960,844, forward strand.
TCCAGGAGGCCGGATGCTGGAGGTGCGCGATCTCACCGTCCGCTTCGGCGGCATCACCGCGCTGCACGGCGTGAGCTTCGCGGTGGCGCGCGGCGAGATGGTGGGGCTCATCGGGCCCAACGGCGCCGGCAAGACCACGCTGTTCAACTGCCTGACCCGCCGCTACGAGGCCGAGTCCGGCGTCATCGCCTACGAGGGGACGGACCTGCGGGCGGTGGCCCCGCACGCGATCGTACGGCTCGGCATCGCCAGGACCTTCCAGAACCTCGGCCTGTTCCCGCGCATGTCCGTCCGCGACAACGTGCTGGCCGGCGCGCACCATCGGGGCCGCGCCGGTTTCCTGACGGCCGGGCTCCGGCTGCCCGGCGTGCGGCGCGAGGAGCGCGAGCTGCGCGACGACGCCGACGCCGTCCTCGACCGGCTCGGCCTGACCGGGGTGGCCGATCATCCCGCGAGCGGGCTGCCGTTCGGCACGCTCAAGCGGGTCGAGCTGGCCCGCGCGCTGGTCGCCCGCCCCCGGCTGCTGCTCCTCGACGAGCCGGTCAACGGGCTGAACGCGGCCGAGGTGGCCGAGTTCGCCGGCACCCTCCGCGAGCTCAAGGACGCCTACGACCTCACCGTGGTCGTGGTCGAGCACCACATGGGCTTCGTCATGGGCGTCTGCCGCCGCATCGTCTGCCTGGACTTCGGCCGCAAGATCGCCGAGGGGTCGCCGGCCGAGGTGCAGCGCGATCCCGGCGTCATCGAGGCGTACCTGGGGACGGCCGTATGAGCTTCCTGGTGGTGGAGGGCCTGGTCGCCGGCTACGGCGAGGCCCGCGTGCTGCACGGCGTGGACCTGAGCGTGGCCGAGGGCGAGATCTGCGCGATCCTCGGCCCGAACGGCGCGGGCAAGACCACGCTGCTGCGCGCCCTGTCGGGCATGGTCAGGGCGCGCGGCGTGATCCGGCTCGGCGGGACCGCGCTGACCGGCCGTCCGCCCGACGCGGTGGCCCGGCTGGGCGTGGCGCACGTGCCCGAGGGACGCGGCACGTTCATGCCGCTGACGGTCGAGGAGAACCTGCGGCTCGGCGCGTTCGTCCGGCGCGGCGGGCGCGGCGGGCGCGGCGGGCGCGGTGGACGCGGTGGACGCGGTGGACGCGCGGTGGAGGACGACCTCGACCGCGTCTGTTCCTGGTTCCCACCGCTGCGCGACCGGCTCGGGCAGGTCGCGGGCAGCCTCAGTGGCGGCGAGCAGCAGATGCTCGCGCTCGGCAGGGCGCTCATGCTGCGGCCCAAGGTGCTCCTGCTCGACGAGCCGTCGCTGGGCCTCGCGCCGCTGGTCACCCGGGAGCTGTTCCGCATCGTCCAGGCCGTCAACCGAGAGGAGCGGACCACCGTGGTCGTCGTGGAGCAGAACGCCCACCTCGCGCTCGGCGTCGCGCGGCAGGCGCACGTCCTGGAGACCGGGCGCATCGTGCTGTCCGGCACGGCCGAGCAGATCAGGGCGGACGAGCAGGTCGCACAGTCCTACCTCGGATACCGGGTGTAGCCGTGGCCGGGTTCCTGCAGCAGGTTGTGGAAGGGCTCGGGGCGGGCGCGGTCTACGCCAGCCTGGCGCTCGCCCTGGTGCTGATCTACCAGTTCACCGGGATCGTCAACTTCGCCCAGGGCGAGCTGGCCATGTTCTCCGCCTATGTCGCCTGGCAGTCCATGGCGGCGGGGCTGCCGTTCTGGGCGGCGCTGGCGCTCACGCTGGCGGTGTCGTTCGCGGGCGGGATGCTCATCGAGCGGATCGTGATCAGGCCGGTCGAGGGCGCGCCCGAGCTGACCCTGGTGATCGTCACCGTCGGGCTGTTCATCTTCGTCAACGCCGCCGCCGGCTGGATCTGGACGTTCCTCATCAAGGACTTCCCGAACCCGTTCCCGCGCGGCGCCCTGGAGGTCGGCGGGGTGAGCGTCGGCTTCTCGACGCTGGGCGTGCTCGGCGTCGTGGCGCTGGTCATGGGCCTGCTGTACCTGCTCTTCCAGCACACCAAGATCGGGCTCGGCATGCGGGCCGTGGCCGCGAACCCCGACTCGGCCCGCCTGGTCGGCATCCGCGTGGGCCGCACGCTCGCGCTCGGCTGGGGGCTCGCCGCGACGGTCGGCGCGGTGTCCGGCGTGCTGGTCGCGCCGCTGTTGTTCCTGGAGCCCAACATGATGGGCGGCGTCCTCATCTACGCGTTCGCGGCGGCCACGCTCGGCGGGTTCGACAGCCCGGCCGGCGCGGTCGCCGGCGGCGTGATCGTCGGCGTGGCGGAGACGCTGGCCGGCGCGTACGTGCCCGCCGTCGGCTCCGACCTCAAGATCGGGGTGCCCCTGGCGATCATCCTCGGCGTGCTGCTGGTACGGCCACGCGGGCTGTTCGGCCGAGCGGTGGTGGAACGCGCATGACCCAGGTCGAGGACGCCGGCGTGGACACCCGCCCCGCGCGCCGCCCCCGATGGACCCCTGCCGTGCGGCGCAGGGCGGCGGCGGTCGCGCTGCTGGCCGCCGCGCTCTACGCGCCGTTCCAGCTCGTCCCCTTCCACGTCTTCCAGCTCACGATGGTCCTGGTGTACGCGGTCGCGCTGCTCGGGCTGAACCTGCTCGTCGGGCACGCCGGGCAGATCTCGCTCGGGCACGGGGCGTTCTTCGCCGTGGGCGCGTACACGGCGGCGGTCCTGACGCACGGGCCCGGCCTGCCGTACCCGCTGACGCTGCCGGCCGCGGCGGTCGTGGCGTTCCTGCTGGGGCTGGCGTTCGGGGTGCCCGCCGTCCGGCTGCGCGGGCTCTACCTGGCGCTCGTCACGCTGGCCATCGCGATCTTCCTGGTGCCGCTGCTCAAGCGGTTCGAGCACGTCACCGGCGGCTCGATGGGGCTGACGCTGCCCAAGCCGAGCCCGCCGGCCTGGAGCGGGCTCGCCGAGGACCAGTGGCTGTACTTCCTCGCCCTCGCGGTCGCCGTGGTCTCGTTCGCGCTGGTGGGCAGCCTGCTGCGGTCGCGGGTGGGGCGGGCGCTGCACGCGCTGCGCGACGACGAGGGCGCGGCCGAGGTCATGGGGGTGCGGCTGTCGGCGTACAAGACGCTGGCCTTCGCGTGGAGCGCGATGTTCGCCGGCGTGGCCGGCTGCGTCTACACGTGGGTGATCGGGTTCGTCTCGCCGGACTCGTTCACCGTCAACCTGTCGATCACCCTGCTCGCCGGCCTGGTCGTCGGCGGGCTCGGCTCGACGGCCGGGCCGGTGCTCGGCGCGCTGTTCGTGATGTTCGTCCCCAGCATCGCGCAGGACCTCAACGAGGCCGCGCCCGGCGTCATCTTCGGCCTGCTGATCATCGCGGTGATGTACGTGGCTCCCACGGGCCTCGCCGGGCTGGCCGGCCGCCTGATCAGGAAAATCCCCCGGAAGGAGTAAGAGGGATGCGTGTATCTGCGATCGGCTGCGCGGCGCTGCTCCTGGTCGCCGTCGGCGCCTGCGGGGGGCGCGAGAGCGGCGGCGACGCCGGGACGGCCGCGTCCGGCCAGTGCCAGGGCCAGCAGACGACCGGCATCACCGACAAGAGCATCAAGCTGGGCGGCATCTACCCGCTGTCCGGCCCGGCCTCCGCCTACGGGGACATCCCCAAGGGCATCAAGGCGTACTTCGACTACGTCAACGCCGAGAAGGGCGGCATCGGCGGGCGCACGGTCGAGTTCATCGTGCGCGACGACGGCTACCAGCCGCCGAAGGCCGTCGAGGAGGCCCGCAGGCTGGTGGAGCAGGACCAGGTCTTCGCCCTGTTCCAGACGCTCGGCACCCCCTCCACCACCGCCACCTGGGACTACACCAACCAGCGCAAGGTGCCGCAGATCTTCGTCGCGACCGGTGCGTCCAAGTGGGGCACCGACGGCGCGCACCCGTGGACCATCGGCTGGCAGCCGAACTACGTCTCCGAGGCCCGCGTCTACGCGCAGTACCTGAAGGCCGAGAAGCCGTCCGCCAAGATCGCCGTGCTCTACCAGAACGACGACTTCGGCAAGGACCTGCTGGGCGGCTTCAAGAAGGCCATCGAGGGCACCCGGCTCACGATCGTCGCCGAGCAGAGCTACGAGGTCACCGACCCCAGCATCGACCCCCAGATGCGCAACCTCGCCGGCTCGAAGGCCGACGTCTTCCTCGACATCACCACGCCGAAGTTCGGCTCGCAGGCGCTGGCCGCCGACGTCAAGAACACCGGCTGGAACCCGCTGCACATCATCAACAACGTCGCCGCCTCGATCACCGTGCTCAAGCCGGTCGGCTTCGACAATGTGCAGGGCGTCGTGTCCAGCTCGTACTACAAGGACCCGAACGACCCGACCTGGGCGACCGATGCGGAGATGACGCTCTACAAGCAGAAGGTCAAGCAGTACGCGCCCGGAGCCGACCCGAACATCCCGTACCTGACCTTCGGCTGGGCCGTCGCCAACAGCTTCCACAAGGCGATGGACGCGGCCAAGTGCCCGACCAGGGAAGGGCTGCGGGACTCGGTGCGCGACCTGCGGAACGTCCCGATCGACATGCTGCTGCCCGGCGTGACGCTCAGCACCGGCCAGGGGGACGCGTTCCCGATCGAGTCGATGCAGCTGATGACGTTCAAGGGACAGCGGTGGGAGCTGTTCGGGCAGGTCATCGACACGCGCAAGGAGTTCGGGCCGCTGACCGGCTGACGCCTCAGACGGTGACGGTGCCGGCGCGCACCAGCCAGCCGACGGCCTCCTCGATCGCCTCCAGCGCCTCGTGGCGGGGCCGGTGGCCGAGCAGCCGCTCCGCCTTCGCCATGCTGCAGTGCGGGCTGTACATGATGTGGTCGTAGGTGACCGCCGCGTCCTCCTCGGACACCGTGGCCCGCCACCGCTCCCACGGCAGGTACGTCAGCCGCGCCTCCCGCCCGAACCACCCGGCCACCGCCTCGGCGTAGCCGCGCAGCGTGAGCGCGCCCGCCGCCACCGAGTGGAAGCTCTCGCCGACCGACGCCGAAGGCGTGGCCAGCGCGTCCATGAACAGCCTGGCCACGTCGTCGGCGTGCACGTGCTGCACGGTCTCCATGCCGAAGTTCGGCAGCGCCAGCTCCTCCCCGTCGGCGAGGGTCTGGAAGACGGCCGGGTTGACGTTGCCCGCCGGGTTGACCGGCACCCATCCAGGACCGGTGATGTGGCCGGGATGGACGATCGTCGCCGGGAACCCGTCGCGGTGCGCCCGCTCCAGCAGGTACGCCTCGATCGCGGCCTTGCGCTTGCCGTACTCGCCGAGCGGCCGCTTCGGCCGGTCCTCGGTCGTCGGCACCCGCGCGCTCGGGCCGTGCGTCCAGATCGTCCCGCAGTGCAGGAAGTGCCGGACCCGCCCGGTCAGCGCCTCGGCCAGGTGGCGGGCGCTCGTCTCCTCGAAGCAGATGAGGTCGATGACCGCGTCGCCTTCCATGTCGGCGATCCGCCGCCCGAACGTGCCGTCCGCGTCCTCCGCCTCCCGGTCCGCCGAGACGGCGGTGACCCGCCGCCAGGCGCCGTGCGGGGTGTAGGGCTCCCGCTTGCCCCTGCTCACCGCCACGACGTCGTGGCCGGCGTCCACCAGCCTGGGGATGAGATAGGTGCCGATGTGGCCACTCGCGCCGATCACGACTACACGCATGGACGCAGCGTAACCCGGAGGCGAGCAGGCGCTACCAGGCGACCTTGAGTGAGGACAGCCCGTACACCACGCTGAACGAGCGGAACTGCGGCTCGGCGCCGTCGGCCACCCGCAGCCCCGGGAAGCGCTGGAACAGCGCGGGGAAGGCCATCTTCAGCTCCATCCTGGCGAGCGGCGCCCCCAGGCAGTGGTGGATGCCGTGCCCGAACGCGAGGTGGCCGTGATCGCCGCGCGTCAGGTCGAACCGGTCGGCGTCCGGCACCAGCCCGGAGTCCCTGTTGGCCGTGGGCAGCGAGCAGATCACCAGGTCGCCGGCCGCGATGACGGTGTCGCCGAGCCGGGTCTCCGTGGCGGCGACCTTGGTGGTGCCGGAGTGCACGATGCTGAGCCAGCGCAGCAGCTCCTCCACCGTCGCCTCGATCCGCTCGGGCTCCTTGCGCAGCAGGTCGAGCTGTTCCGGGTGGCGGAGCAGCGCCAGCGTGCCGAGCGAGAGCATGTTGGAGGTCGTCTCGTGCCCGGCGAACAGCAGCAGGCTGCCGATGCCGATCAGCTCGTCCTTGGTGAGGTCATCGCCGTGCTCGCGTACCAGCATGCCGAGCAGGTCCTCGCCGGGGTCGGCCTGGATGCGGCCGACCAGGTCCTCCATGTACGCCCGCGACTGGAACTGCAGCGCCACCCGCTCCTCGGCGGGCACCGTGACGTCGAGCATCCGGCTGGTGCGCTCCTGGAACCCGGCGCGTTCCTCGTACGGCACGCCGAGCAGCTCGCAGATCACCAGCGACGGGATCGGCAGCGCGAACGCCGGCACCAGGTCGACGCCTGCCCCGGCGGCCTCCATGGCGTCCAGGTGCTCGTCGATGATGGCCTTGACCCGGGGCTCCATGCGCCGCATGCGCCGGAGCGTGAACTCGGGGGTCAGCATGCGCCGCAGCCGGGTGTGCTCCGGCGGGTCCTGGCCGAGCAGGTTGCCCGCGTTGATCTTGGCGAGCTGCTCGGGGGTCATCTCGGGGGCTCCGGGCAGCCGCGCGATGGTCTGCTTGGCGATCGGGAACCGCTCGGCGTCGCCCAGCACCTCGCGGACGTAGGCGTGCCGGCTCACGAGCCAGGCGTCGGCGCCGAACGCGGTCTTGATCCGGGTGACGCCCGACTCCTCGCGCGCCGCGGCGAGGTCCGGCGCGGGGTCGAACTGCGCGCGCCGCATGTGCAGCGGCATCACCGAGGACTCGGACATGCGTACCCCTGAATGATCGTCGTTGGTGTGGCGTAAACCGTAACAATGCGGGAGGGGTGCCTCTAGTGTGATCTTCAATCAGTTATGGGTTCGTACCGCGCTTGATCACCTTTCCGCGACCCGGGGCCCCCGCTGGCGCCTTGACGGTGGCGACGGGACGCCAGGAGCATGCCCGTAACTTCCGAGGACGATTGGGGACGGTGGAGATGGAGAAGGCGGGCGTGCCCGAGCAGGTGCCCGTGCTGGTCGCCGGAGGCGGGCCCGTCGGCCTGGCGACCGCCGTGGAGCTGGCGCACCACGGCGTGCGGAGCCTGGTGGTCGAGCCGCGGGAGACGGTGTCGTGGCTGCGCCCCCGCGCCAAGACCACCTCCGCCCGGACGATGGAGCTGCTGCGCCGCTGGGGCCTCGCCGAGACGTTACGCGCCCGCGCGCCGCTCGCGGTGTCCTGGTCGGACCAGGCGGTGTTCGTCAACAGCCTGCTCGGCCGCGAGATCGCCAGGATCGGCGGCTGCTTCGGCCTCGACCTGGTCGGCTCCGACCTCGCCGCCGAGCCGGGGCAGCAGGCGCCCCAGCCGCTGGTCGAGGAGATCCTGCGGGAGGCGGCAGGGGACGCGCTGCTCACCGGCTGGCAGGTGGCCGGGCTGACCGAGGACGACGACGGGGTCACCGTGCGGATCGTGTCGGGCGAGGGCGAGGAACGCGAGGTCAGGGCCGCGTACGTGGTCGGCTGCGACGGCCCGCGCAGCGTCACCAGGGCCGCCATCGGCGCCCGCTACGAGGGCCGCCAGGACGCCCGGCCCAACTTCAACATCGTCTTCCGCGCCCCCGGCCTCGCCGAGCGGGTCCCGCACGGCCCCGCCGTCCACTACTGGGTGCTCAACCCCGCCCAGCCCGGCCTGACCGGCCGCCTCGACCTGAAGGACACCTGGTGGTGCATCGCCCAGGGCGTACGGGCCGAGGACGCCGACCCGGTGCGGCTCGTCCGCAACCTGGCCGGGGACGACGACCTGGAGGTCGAGATCCTCGCGACCGACCCGTGGACCGCCCGCATGCTGCTGGCCGACCGCTACGCGAGCGCCCGCGTGTTCCTGGCCGGTGACGCCGCCCACCAGAACCCGCCCTACGGCGGCCACGGCTTCAACACCGGCATCGGCGACGCGGTCAACATCGGCTGGAAGCTCGCCGCCGTGCTCAACGGCTGGGCGCCGGCCGCGCTGCTGGGCACGTACGAGGCCGAACGCCGCCCGATCGCCGCCGACACCATCGAGGCCGCCGCCGCGAACATGGCCACCCTCGCCCCCGAGCTGGCCGACCCGGCGCTGATGGGCGACGAGGCCGAGTTCGAGAAGGTGCGCCCGGCGGTGGCCGAGGCCGTGCTGCGCACCAAGCACAGTGAGTTCCACAGCCTGGACCTGGTGCTCGGCTACGTCTACACGGGCTCGCCGATCGTCGCCGACGGCGCCGGCGAACGCCTCCCGCACCGCTGGCTCGCCCCCGGCGTCTCCCTCTACGACCGGCTCGGCCGCGGCTTCACCCTCCTCGGCGACCCGGCCGCGCCCGGCGTCAAGACCCTGGAGGAGGAGGCCCGCGACCTCGGCGTCCCCCTGGAGCTCGTGCCGCTCCCCGGCGAACCCCTGACCCTGGTCCGCCCCGACCAGCACGTGGCCTGGCGCGGCGACACCCCGGAAGGTGTCCTCCGCCGCGCGCTGGCCATGAGCTGACCGTCAGGCGCGACTCCTGGTGACCGCCCCGAACCACCTCCCGGCCGCCCCGGCCAGCCCGGCGGCGCCCGTCCACGCCACGTAGCCGTCGGGCCGGATCAGCAGCGTGTCGGCGGGCGGCCGCTCGGCGGCGGCGTGGACGACCTCGATCCAGTCGTCGTCCGCCGGCAGGCCGTCCGTGCCGCCGCCGAGGTCGAGCAGCACCGGACGGCCGCTCCGCAGCAGCTCGGCCACCCGCCGCCCGTCCGCCAGCTCCAGGTCCGGCACCAGCCTGCCGACGGTCGGGTGCGCGTCCGCGGCTCCGGGGTCGTAGCGCACCCCGGAGTCGTACAGCAGCCCGGCCAGGTGGCGGACCGGCTCCTCGAAGGCGAACACCTCGCCGAGCAGCTCGCGCAGCGCGGCGCCGTCCTCGCCGTCCACCCGGTCGACGGCCGCCTGAGCGCGGGCCTGCGTGAGCGTACGCGCCCCGGCCGGACGCCGTTCGGCCTCGTACGTGTCCAGCAGCTCCTCGGGAACCCGCCCGCGCAGCACGGCGGCCAGCTTCCAGCCCAGGTTGACCGCGTCCGTCATGCCTGCGTTCAAGGCGGAGCCGCCCGCGGGGAACAGGTGCGCGGCGTCGCCCGCCAGGAACACCCGGCCCGCCCGGTAGCGCTCCGCCAGCCGGGCCTGCGCGACGGTGGACGACAGCCAGATCGGCTCGCCGAGCGGCAGCTCGCGGCCGAGGTGGCGGCGCAGGGCCGCCTGGAACATCTCCAGGGTCACGGGACCCTGGAGCGGCGCGCCCCGCTCGCGGATCCCGGCGACGAGCACCCCTGGCCGGAGCGAGTTCAGCAGGACGCGGCCGTGGGGGCTGCGGGTCCAGCCGGGCTCCACGCCGGCCTCGCGGGCGTCGGTCCTGAAGTGGCCGATGATCAGCCGCTCCGTGTCGGTGTCGCCGGGGAAGCCGATGCCGGCGGCCGCGCGTACGAGGCTGTGGCCGCCGTCGCAGCCGACGGCGTACCGGGCGCGTAACTCGCCCTGGCCGGTGGTAAGGGTCACCCCTTCCTCGTCCTGCGCGAGCGCGAGCACCTCGCATCCGCGCCTGATGTCGGCTCCGAGCTCCCGTGCCCGTTCGTCGAGCAGCCGTTCGAGGCGTGGCTGCTGGATGACCAGGACGCGCAGGGGGATGCCCGGCACCCCCTCGAAGCGCAGCGGCACGGACGCGAACGGGAAGCCGGGCGCGGGGCCCGAGTAGGGGCTGCCGGCGCTGAAGCGCTCCAGCAGGCCGCGGTGGTCCAGGGTCTCGACGATCTGCCCCACCAGGCCGTTGGCCTTGGGCAGGTCGCCGATCTCCGGATGCCTGTCCAGCACGATCGGGCGGACGCCGGCCAGGCTCAGCTCGCACGCGAGCATGAGCCCCACGGGTCCCGCTCCCACGATCAGCACGTTCTCCATGTCTGTCAGGCTAGATTGACAAATTCGGAGCTGTCAATCTAGCCTGACAAGCGTGGACGTCACAGAGTTGTCCGAGCGCATCAGATCGAACGACCCGGCCATGGGCCTGCGGGCGGTCGGCGCGCTGCACCGGCTGGCCGAGCAGGTCGAGGCGGTGTCGGTGGCGCTGGCCAGGGAGCAGGGCTGGACCTGGGAGCAGATCGGCGACGCGCTCGGCATGTCACGGCAGTCGGTGCACGCCAAATACGGGAAGTGAGGCATCCGGGATGTTCGGCTGGGAGAAGAGCGCCTTCGGGGTGATCGTGAAGGCGGCGGTCCAGGAGGCGAGAGAGCGCGGCGACCGGCGCATGGGCACCGAGCACCTGCTGCTCGGCCTGCTCCACCACGAGCCCGTCGCGCGGGCGCTGGGCGCGGACGTGACCAGGGCCCGCGCGGCCCTCGGCGACCTCGACCGCGAGGCGCTGCGGATGCTCGGCGTGGACGTCGGCGAGGACCTGCCGGCGAGGCCGCGCAAGCACCCGCCGCTCGGGGGCGGCTCGCTCACCTCCAACGCGCGCGCCGTGATCGACCGGGTGGCCAAGGGCACGACGATGCGCACCAGGAGCGAGGCGCCGAGGATCATGGCGCTCGCCCTGCTCGACCGCGAGCGGCCGGACCCGGTCGCGCAGCTCATCGGCAGGCTCGGCATCGACCGAGCGGCCGCGCGCGCCCGGCTCACCTGACCGCGAGGGTCACGGTGAAAGGCTCGATCAAGAGCAGATGGGGCGGCCCCTTGAACGGCCACGACTGGAAAGCCGTTCCGGGGGAAGAGCGGGAGGAGCACTGGGTGGCTCCTGTGGCATCGACAGCGCTTTAAAGGGACAGGAAGGGCCCGGCGGGGACGCGGCACACGTCTTCCCGCCGGGCCTTTCCGCTGCCACCCATCCGTAATGGGGTGAACACGTACAGTTACTATGTGTCTGGTTCGTGCGTGTACGCATCACACATCCCAGGGGGCTGGATATGGACGAGAACAGGGCCGATACCTCACAACTCGACTTCGACGACGAGGCGACGCTGTTCCAGGCGCAGGACGACCCGTTCGCCGCCGCCGCGGTGGACCTCGCGGTCGAGACCGAGCTGCTGCGGGACGACGACCTCGCCGACCGCGCCGCCGCCGAGATCGCGTGGCTGGCGGCGAGGCACGAGAGCGAGCGCCGCATCGCCGAGCTGGACCCCCGGGACCAGGACCGCGTACGCCACCTCCAGGGCGAGCTGCGCGCCACCGGCGCCGAGGTGTGGCCCGTGGCCCGCTGGTGGGGCTTCGAGATCCAGCTCAACGAGGTGGCCGCCGCCCGCGCCGCCGAGCTGGCGTCCCTGATCGGGGAGACCGCGGGCGCGGTGCTCGGCGGCTGGCTGACGCCGCTCGTCGAGTGGTCGGCCAGGAACAAGGCGCGCTGGATCGGCTCGGTCGCCCGCCCGTACGGCGCCCGCCTGGTCTCGCCGTGGACCGCGCCCGCCTCGCTCGTCCCGGCCCGTGTGGGCGCCGTGCCGGCCGGTGACGCCCGCCTGTGGTGGACGGTCCACGAGCCCGGCGAGGGCTGGAGCGAGGACCAGCGCTTCGTCGACCACTTCACCGCCACCGGCGCGGCCCTCGCCGAGTACCGCGACCGCCTCTACGTCGCCCACCGCGGCAGCGACGGCGACGCCGCCCTGTGGTGGGCCGTCTACGACGCCGAGCAGGGCTGGAGCGAGGACCAGCGCTTCCCCAAGCACTTCAGCGCGAAGGCCCCGGCGCTCGCCGTGTACGACGATCAGCTCTACTGCGTGCACCGCGGCGCCGGCCAGGACACCGCCCTGTGGTGGGCCCGCTGGGACGGCTCCAGGTGGAGCGAGGACACCAAGCTGCCCGACCACTTCACCGTGAGCAGCCCGGCCCTCGCGGCCTACGACGGCAAGCTGTGGTGCGTGCACCGCGGCGCGCACGACGACAGCCTCTGGTGGACCGTCTGGGACGGCAGCAGGTGGAGCCAGGACAACCGCTTCCCTGACCACGCCAGCCGCTCCAACCCGGCGCTGGCCGTCTTCCGCGGCCACCTCCACTGCGTGCACCGCGGCGCCGGTGAGGACACGTCGCTCTGGTGGACCCGCTGGGACGGCTCCTCCTGGAGCCGCGACGAGCGGCTGCCCGACCACTTCTCGGCCGAGGGCCCGGCCCTCACCGTCTACAAGGACCGCCTCTACGTCGTGCACCGCGGCGCGGCCGACCAGAGCCTCTGGTGGGCCTCCTTCGACGGCGCGAGCTGGAGCGCCGACGAGCCGCTGCCCGGCCACTTCAGCGCCGAGGCTCCGGCCGCCCTCGCCTTCCGCGACAAGAACGCCACCCGCGACCAGCTCGTGGTGCTGCACCGCGGCAGCCGCTGACACGCCGGAGGGGCGCCGCACCGGCGCCCCTCGTCCCTTCTCACCAGCCAGCGAGCTGGTCCACGAACCACTCCGCCAGCGTCCGCGACACCGCGCCGTGCGGGGTGTTGCGGCTGTCGCAGCAGTACGCGTCGAGGAACGTCTCGTCCTTCTGGAGCTGCCGCAGGTCGGTGTAGAGCTCCGACGGCCACGTCAGCGGGTCCCGCGCCAGCGCGATCGCGCTCACCGACGGCACGAAGCAGGTGCCGCGGAAGCGGTCCTCGATCGGCAGCCTCATCGCGTCCGCGACCCCGCCGAAGGCGTCCAGGGTGCCGCCGGGCGCCCCGTCGAACGCCGCCACGTACGAGGTCGCGCTCGTCCACACCGGCTCGCCGAAGCCGATCGCGCCGACGTTGCGCAGCTCGCCCTGGTCCGGCTGGATCCTCGCCACCAGCCGCAGCGGCCCCTCGCCGAGGTCCAGCACCGGCGTGCCGGGACGCAGGTCCGGCCCGCGCCCGTCGCCGCTGCCGTTGGCCAGGCCCAGCTTGTACGGCCGCATCGGGAACCAGCCGATCCGGCGCATGTCCTCCAGCAGTTCCTTGCGCAGCGGGCTGGAGTCGGTGACCCGGCCCGAGTAGCCCGTGCCGGGGAGCCAGCCCCACAGGAGCTGCTGCGCCGCCGGGCTGCGGATCAGCTCGGCCTGCCCGGCCCCGTCCGGGCGCGGCTGGATCGTCTCGTGCAGGTAGGCGAGCTGCTGCAGCACCAGCGGGATCCACGCGCCGAGGTGCGGGGTGTCCCACGAGAAGTACTTGTCGGTCTGGTGGTCCACGCCCTCGCTCTCCATGCGGGCCAGCGCGTACCTGGTGATCATGCCGCCGGCGCCGACGCCGCCCACGATCAGCGGCGTGTCGCCCCGCCGCGTCTCCAGCACGCGCCGCAGGCAGGTCACCGCGACGGCCGCGTTCGCCTGCACGTACGCCTGCCGCTGGTCGAAGCCCAGCAGGATGACGTCGAGCCCCATCTCCAGGAGTTGGTCGAGCAGCCCGGGGACGCCCGGCTCGTACGGCGCGTTGAAGTGCCGCCACATGCTCGCCAGGTCGCTCGGGCCGTAGTTGAAGCCGTCGGCGAAGATCAGCGGCCGGACCGGAGCGGTGCGCCCCTCCGCCAGGTGGACGTGGGCCCGGCCGGTCGCCACGTGGCCGCGGTGCGGCTTGTCCGCCACGAGCTCCCACACGAGGTCGGGCTCGGCCGCGTCGCCCTCGCGCACCGGCGGGGTGGCGAACCAGACCCCCCGGTCGCCGAGCGCGCTCGCGATGCGCTCGATCTGCTCCGGGGCCAGGCTGCTCTCGACGGCTCTGGTCTTGCTCTCGACGTCGATCCTCGGTTCCTGTGCCATGGTGATCCCCTCCTTACGTGATCACTCACAGTAATCGAAGCAGGTGAGGGGGTGGTGGCGGCGCGCGTGCGCCCGCCCAAGCGCGGTTCACCGGAGTGTCAGGAAACGGCGCTTCGCCGAGTTTGCCGATGAACGCCGGGTAGGGACGCGATGAGCCACTTGAGCAGGGACGATGAGGTTCCTGCCGTTACGGAGGTGAAAGCGATGGCACTACCCGCCAGGCGGCACAGAGCACCGGCGCAGTGGGCCGACCCGAGCTGGCCGGCCCGCTCGTGGGACCCCTTCACCGAGTTCCAGCAGCTCTGGGACCAGATGGGCCGGCTGTTCGAGCAGGGCGCCGAGGGCGACACCGCCGCCTGGCGGCCGGTCGCCGAGACCGAGGAGACGGCGGAGGCGTACCTGGTGCGCGCGGAGCTCCCCGGACTGCGGCGGGACGAGATCAACGTCGAGGTCGAGGGCAACGAGCTGCGCGTCTCGGGCGAGATCTCCGAGGAGGAGCGGGGGCCCAGGCTGAAGCGGCGCACCGGCGCGTTCGTCTACCGCACGATCCTGCCGTCCGACGCCGACCTCGACAAGATCGGCTGCGAGCTCGGCGACGGCGTGCTGACCGTACGCGTGCCCAAGACCGAGCAGGGCCGCTCGCGCCGCATCGCGATCAAGGGCTGACCGGGCGAGGCGGTCATGGCCGGGACCCAGGCGTTCTGGATCGACGCGGCCCACGAGGGCGCGCAGACCCGCTACGGGGAGCAGCTGCGCAGGTGGCGGCAGTTGTTCGCGGCGGCCGAGGGGGAGCCGGGCGCGGCCGGCGTCACCCTGGACCCGCTGCGCTTCGCGCTGGGCGCGTGGGAGGCCGCCATGCGCCCGGTGACGGACCTGCCCTACGTACGCTGCCATCCGCGCGTGCTCGACGCGGCCTGTCACCGCCCCGAGGAGGCGCGCGGCCCGCTGGCCGTGGTCGAGCTCGCCGTGCCCCCGCCGGTGCCGCTGCCGGCCGGCTGGCACACCTGGCACCGCCCGGACGGCGGCGGGGACGGGTACGCGGCGCCGCCGTACGAGCGGCCGACCGCGCTGACCACGCTGGAGCTGCGGACGCCGCTCTCGCCCGACCGGCTGCCCACCCCCACCCACGCCCGCGCCGCGGGCCTGCCCAATCTGGACGACGCCCAGGCGTCGCTGGAGGCGCTGGTGACCGAGCTGAACGCGGTCGTCGCGCCCTTCCTGCACGCCCTGGAACAGAACCCGAGGTGAACCCCCATGAACAGACCCGCAGGCGACCCCGACGACGAGTTCTTCGCGCCCGTGCTGCGCGAGCCGCCACCCCCCGAGGCCGTGTCGGCGACCGGGAAGGTGAGCGACACCGGCGTGCCAGACGTCTCCGGCGGCGGCCACGGCGACCCGGAGGAGAAGCCGCCGCCGAGGAGCGCGCTCGGTGTCCGGCTGCTCGCCGTCGCCCTGGTCCTGCTGGCCGGGGTGGTGCTGGCCGTGTGGGCGCTGCTGGCCGGCAACCCGGCGCTGGCGATCGTGCCGGCCGTGGTGGCGCTGGCGGCGGCGGTGTACCTGGTGGCGTTCGGCGTGCGCAGGGCGCGCTCGGACGGCGGTCCGCCCACGTTCGGATGAGTACGGGCAGGGCATGTGCCCTGCCGGAGCGAGCGAGAAGGAGACCTGACCATGAAGAACGAGCGCAGGGGCGCCGTGGGCACCCAGCTCATCGACCGGGAGTGCGTCCGCGCGCTGCTGGAGTCCGACCGGGACGACGCGACGCTGGTCTACGTACGCGGCGAGTGCGTGGTGCTGCCCGACGCCGAGGTGGACGAGGCGCACCGGGGGCTGGTGATCGCCCGCCGGGACGAGCTGCTGGCCAGGGTGCCCAGGGGCGAGAAGCTGAGCGACCAGCTGCTCGACAACCTGGCGCACCGGCTGGACAACATCGTCCGCGATCTGGGCGCCTGACGTCTGGTGCCGCGTCCCCTGCCGGGGTTTGATCGAAGCACTCACGACCAGGGAGGCGGATCATGGCATTCCAGCTCATCGTGCTCTACAACCACCCCGAGAGCGCCGAGGACTTCGACAAGCACTACGACGGCACGCACGCCCCGCTCGCCGCGCGGCTGCCGGGGCTGCGGTCCTACACGGCGCTGCGGCCCGCCGGGGACCGGCCGCCCTACCATCTCGTCGCGGTCCTGACCTTCGACGACGAGGCCGCGTTCAACGCGGCGATGGCCAGCGAGGAGGGCCGGGCGACGGCGGCCGACCTGGCGAACTTCGCCGGCGCCGGCGTCGAGATGCTGATGGGGCCCGCGGGGACGATCGTCTGAGCAGCGCGGGTCAGGGCGGCCCCGCGCGGCCGCCCTGACGCCTCGGGAGAAAAAGAGCCGGGGTAAGCATCACCTGTCCGCCGAGCTACTCTGCCCAGCGTGTTCATGTGAATACGTTCGGTGACGAGGAGTCGGCGATTGCGAGGGACGATGCCCACGGACCCCACCGAACAGCGGATGAGCCTGGACACCAGGGCCGCGCGCACCCTGGCCACGACCACCAAGACCCGCCCCCAGATGCAGGCGATCACCTCCCGGTGGCTGCTGCGCATGCTGCCCTGGGTCGACGTGCGCGGCGGCACCTACCGGGTCAACCGCCGCCTCACCCACCGCGTGGGGCGCGGGCGGGTGAGCGTGGTGCGGGAGGGCGTCGGCGACGTCCGCGTCATCCCCGAGACGCTGGCCGAGCTGCGGGCGCTGCGCGGCTACGACGACCTCGACGTGCTGGCCGCCCTCGCCGCCACGTTCACGCCGCGCGAGGTCGCGCCCGGTGAGGTGATCGTGGCGGCCGGGACCCCGGTCACCGAGACCTACATCGTCGCCCACGGCCGCCTGGAGAAGCAGGCCATCGGCAAATACGGCACCACCGAGGCCCTCGGCGTCATCACCGACGGCGACCAGTTCGGCGACGAGGCGCTCGGCCAGGACGACCCCCGCTGGTCGTGCACGGTCAGGGCGGCCACCGCCGGCACGATCCTGGTCTCGCCGTGGGCCGCCTTCCAGCGCGTCCTCGCCCGCGCCCCCGGCCTGCGCGCCCACCTCGACCGCTACCTCGACAGCACCCGCAGGCCCGTCAACAGGCGCGGCGAGGCGGCGGTCGAGATCGCCGCCGGCCACGTCGGCGAGCCGGTCATCGGCGGCACGTTCGTCGACTACGAACTCCACCCCCGCGAGTACGAACTGAGCGTGTCGCAGACCGTCCTCCGCGTCCACACCCGCGTGGCCGACCTCTACAACCACCCGATGAACCAGCTTGAGGAGCAGCTCAGGCTCACGGTCCACGAGATCCGCGAGCGCCAGGAGTGGGAGCTGCTCAACAACCCCGACTTCGGCTTGCTCCACAACGCCGGCTACGACCAGCGCCTGTCCACCTGGTCAGGCCCGCCGACGCCCGACGACCTGGACGACCTCATCAGCATGCGCCGCAAGACCCGCCTGCTGCTGGCCCACCCCAAGGCGATCGCCGCCTTCTTCCGCGAATGCAACAAACGGGGCCTGGTGCCGGGCAGCGCCGAGGTCAACGGGCACGAGATCCCGGCCTGGCGGGGCATCCCGATCTTCCCCTGCGGCAAGATCCCCGTCAGCGCGCAGCAGACCACCTCGATCATCGCCATGCGGGTGGGCGAGGACGACCAGGGCGTGGTGGGCCTCCACCAGACCGGCCTGCCGGAGGAGCGCGAGCCCGGCCTCAATGTGCGCTTCATGGGCATCGACGAGAAGGCGATCATGTCCTATCTGGTCAGCGCCTACTACTCGGCCGCGATCCTGGTGCCCGACGCGATCGGGATCCTGGAGAACGCCTCCGTCGCCGCGCCGCGCTCCTGACCCTCACCTCCCTCTTCCCCCTGGTTTCGTCGTCCGCGAGGAGCGTCATGCCCGCCGACCGGCTCCCGGTCCTGCCCACCGGCCTCGGAACGTCCGCGCTCAGCCTGCGCGCCGCCGCCCCCCTCCCCGCCCCCCTACGGGAGGAGGGCGACGGGCACGAGTCCGGCCCCGCGCCGCTGTCCCCGCACGTCAGCCTGGCCCCGCTGCCCTACCGCGAGCGGCCCTGGGGCGACGGCTCCTACCCGCCGCTGCTGGTCCCCGAGACCGTCCGCGTCGACGACGGCCTCGGCGCGGAGGTCGACCGGCGGCTGCTCGCCTGGGCCGAGCGGGTGGGCCTGCATGAGGGGCGGCTGGAGGAGTTCGCCCGCACCGGCTTCGGCCGGCTCGCCATGCTGACCCACCCCGACACCGACGACCCCGACCTGCTGCTGGTCGCCGCCCAGATGAACACCGCCTGGTGGGCGGCCGACGACTACTACGCCGACGAGAGCGACCTCGGCGCCACCCCGACCGAGCTGCCGCCCCGCCTGGCGCTGGTGATGTCCGCCATGGACCCGCCGCCGCCGGCCGGCGACTACACCCGCCGGCTCGAGGAGACGATCACGGCCGACCCCGTGCTGGTCTCGCTCCGCTCGGCCACCTCCCACCTGAGCAGGCACGCCCTGCCCTCACAGGTGATGCGGGTGTGCGGCATCACGTTCCAGATGTACGTGAGCTGGTGCGCCTACGCCGCCTGGCGCTACCTGAAGACGCCGCCGCCGGTCTGGCGCTACCTCGCCGCCCGCCAGCACGACAGCTTCTACACCTCGATGACGCTCATCGACGTCGTCGGGGGCTACCACCTGCCCGCCGACCTGTTCTACGACCGCCGCTTCCACACCGCGCTCATGCAGGCGGGCACCGCCAGCGTGCTGGTCAACGACCTGCACTCGGTGGCCAGGGAGGCGGCCGACGAACTGCCCGACAGCAACGTGATCCTGCTCATCGCCGCCGAGGAGGGCTGCTCGGTCGAGGAGGCGACCGAGCGGGCCGTACACCTGCACAACGACTTCGTCCGAGCATTCGAGGCCGGCCGGCAGGCGCTGGCCGGCGTGCCGTCGCCGGAGCTCAAGCGGTTCCTGCGCGGCGCGCAGGCGTGGATGGCCGGATGCCTCGAATGGCACGGCAGCACCGCCCGCTACCAGTCATGACCGTCATCAGAAAGGACTTCGCCCGCGTGACCACCACGAACGCGCACAACTCCGTGCTCGGCAGCCAGTACCAGCGATCCGTCGCCGACTACTGGAACGCCGAGCGCAACCCCGTCAATCTCCGGCTGGGCGAGGTCGACGGCCTCTATCACCACCACTACGGCATCGGCCACGTCGACTGGTCGGTGCTGGAGGGTCCCGAGGAGACCCGCGAGCAGCGCCTCGTGGCCGAGCTGCACCGGCTGGAGACCCAGCAGG
Source organism: Nonomuraea sp. LP-02 (assembly GCF_036289125.1). Taxonomy (NCBI): domain Bacteria; kingdom Bacillati; phylum Actinomycetota; class Actinomycetes; order Streptosporangiales; family Streptosporangiaceae; genus Nonomuraea; species Nonomuraea sp. LP-02. The sequence goes on from NZ_JAXCLK010000001.1 coordinate 6,979,963, forward strand.
CCGAGACCCTGGTCGGCCACCTCGGCGCGCTGGGCCCCGGCGACCGCGTCATGGACGCGGGCTCGGGCCGGGGCGGCTCCAGCTTCCTCGCCAACCTGCGCCACGGCTGCCAGGTCGACGGCGTGTCGATCTCCGAGGAACAGGTGTCCTTCGCCAACGAGCAGGCCCGGCAGCGCGGCGTCGCCGACCAGGTGCGCTTCCACTTCCGCAACATGCTCGACACCGGCTTCGAGACCGGCGCGTACTCCGCGATCTGGAACAACGAGAGCACCATGTACGTCGAGCTCTCGCTGCTGTTCGCCGAGCACGCCCGGCTGCTGCGCCGCGGCGGCCGCTACGTCTGCATCACCGGCTGCTACAACGACGCCTACGGCCTGCCGTCCCGGGCCATCAGCCAGATCAACGCCCACTACATCTGCGACATCCACTCCCGCAGCACCTACTTCAAGGAGCTGGTGGCCAACCGGCTCGTGCCGTGCAGCGTCATCGACATGACGGCGGCCACCATCCCCTACTGGGAGCTGCGGGCCCAGAGCCACCTGGCGACCGGCATCGAGCAGGCGTTCCTGGACGCCTACCAGAACGGCAGCTTCCAGTACCTGCTGATCGCCGCCGACCGCGTCTGAGCCTTCCCCCACCGGCCGGGCCGCCCCGCGGGGCGGCCCGGCCCCCCTTATTTCTGCTCCTGCATCGTGGCGGTGACGACGTTCTCCTTGCCGTCACGCAGGTACGTGATCCGCACCTGCTGCCCCACCGTGAACCCGCGGACCTGCCCCACGACCGTGTCGCCGCCGTCCACCGGCGTGTTGCCGATCTTCGTGATGAGGTCGCCCTGCTTGAGCCCGGCCTTGGCCGCCGGGCTGCCCTCGGTCACCTGGCGGATCAGCGCGCCGGGCACGTCGCCGGTCGCGTCGGTGACGCTCACGCCGAGGAAGGCGTGGCTCACCTTGCCCTTGCTGATGAGCTGCTCGGACACCTTCTTGGCGGTGTTCACCGGGATGGCGAAGCCGAGGTTGACGCCTTGCGCGGACACCGCGCTGTTGATGCCGATCAGCTCGCCGGCCGCGTTGACCAGGGCGCCGCCGGAGTTGCCCGGGTTGATCGCGGCGTCGGTCTGGATCATGCCGCCGAGCGTGGTCGTCTTGCTCTGCTGCTGTTGCTGCCCCCAGGGGAACTGCTGCCCGCCGCCGCCGTCCCCGGCGGTGACCGTACGGTCGAGTGCGCTGACGATGCCGGCGGTCACCGTGCCGTCCAGGCCGAGCGGGCTGCCGAGGGCCAGCACGTCGTCGCCCACCTTGAGCTGGTCGCTGTCCCCGAGCGTGGCCTTGGCCAGGCCCGACACGCCCTCGGCCCGGATGACCGCGAGGTCCGTCGCCGGGTCGGTGCCGACCACCTTGGCCTTGGCCGTCCTGCCGTCGTTGAACTTGACGGTCAGCGCGCCGCCCTGCCCGTCCACCACATGGTTGTTGGTGAGGATCAGGCCGTCCTCCGACAGCACCACGCCGGAGCCCTCTGCCGACTGGCCCTGGATCATCACCACCGACGGCTGCACCTTCGCCGCCACCTCGGCCACCGTGAGCTGGTCGGCCACGGTGCGGAAGACCGGGCTCGCCGCGCTCGCCGTGGCGACGGCGGCCGGGCGGTCCGCCCCGGCCAGGTACGCCCCCACCGCCCCGCCGCCGAGCGCCGATGCCCCGAGCGCGGTCACGGCCGCCAGCGCGAGCCCCGCGACGGCCTTGCGGCTCAGCGCGAACATCGGCTTCCACGACGACGGCGGAGGCGGCGGCGGCAGCGCCGGGCCCACAGGCTCCTTCCTGGGGAACCCGCCCACCGTGGGCGGCGTGTCACCGAACTGGGTCCAGCCACCGGCGGCCTGCTCGCGGGGGTCGTTCGCGTCCATGTCATCTCCTAGCGTCCCGATGACACAAGACTGATCAATGCCCGGTAAGAGCTGGTTAAGGGAAAGATCGGGCCGCTTGTCCCGCCCTGATGCCGGCCTTATCGCCGCTGGCCGGGCGTAGGGGAAGGGGCCGGAAAATTGTTGAAATTTCCGGCAGAGGCACCTGTCAGCCGGCTTCGAGGACGAAGAAGAGGAAGCTCAGGAACCTCGTGCGGGTGGGCTCCATCTCGCGGAACTCCTCGGGAAACAGGTCGCGGGCTTCCGGCACGAACGGAGGCTCGCTGATGACGGTGATGCGGAAGCCCGCCGCGGTGAAGGCTTCGGTCATCGCGTGCAGCGGCCGGTCCCAGAAGCTCAGCGTGGTGGTCTGCCCGCCCATGACCCATTCTTCGGTCCGGTTACGGGTCTCGAAGTACTTGGGCTTCTCCCCGGCCGCCTGCTGCATGAGTGTGATGACGAAGGGATGGTCGACCGAGACGAGCAGCCGGCCGCCGGGCTTCAGCACGCGTCGGATCTCGGCCAGTGTCGGCCCCCAGTCCTCCAGGTAGTGCAGCACCAGGGACGCGACCACGTCGTCGAACGTGTCGTCGGGGAAGGGCAGCGGGCCGGCCAGGTCGACGACCCGCAGGTCCGCCTCGGCGCCCAGCCGCCGCCGGGCCAGTTCCAGCATCCCGGCGCTCGCGTCGACGCCGGTCACGACGGCGCCTCGATCGCGCAGCGCGGCGAACAGAGGGCCCGCGCCGCAGCCGGCGTCGAGGATGCGCCGCCCGGCCACGTCCCCGGCGAGCTCCAGCATCGCGGGCCGCTCGTAGTACGCGTTCACGAGGCTCTTCTCGTTCTCGGCCGCGTACCCCTCGGCGATCGGGTCATAGTCGTAGGATTCAGACATCCGGCCATTCTGACCCATCAGTCACGGGGCCGTTCAGGCTTCGGTGAGGGTTTTCTCCTGGGCGTTGGCCTGCTGGAGAGCGGCGATCACGGCCTGCTCCACCGTTTCGTGCACGTGCAGAACGGTGTTCGCCTGGGTCAGCTCCATGAGCCCGGCGATCTTGGGATGCGGGGCGGCCAGATGCAGCACGCCGCCGTGCTGACGGGCGAAGGCGTGGGTGTTGAGCAGCACCCGCAGCCCCGCGCTGGCGAGGAAGGTGACCTCGCTGAGGTCGACGACCACGTGTTCGCCAGGAGCGCGCCGGTTGCGCTGGATGTAGAGGTCGAACGCGCGAGCCGTGGCGGAGTCGATCTCGCCCGCGACGGAGATCACGCACACGCCCGGCAGTTTCTGCACGGCGAACGTGAGATCCAGCATGCAATGCCCACCGATCGGAATTCGAGTGCGAATTCTCAGAGAACATGGACAAGGCGTGGTTCGCCTTTACCGCACGATAGCCGGGTGCCGCCCGTCTTAGAAGATGCGGCTGTCGAATTCTTACCCTGCCGGAGGGGTGCGGCGTACGCTCGTGTAAGGCTTATAATCCTCCTGCAACGGTTACCGAGGAGGGCGCACGTGGACATACCGATCGCCGGCTACGCCACCGGAGTGGCGGTGGCGAACGACCTGGTCAGCACGTCGCCGACGGTGCGGGGCGCGGCCGGGGACGCGCTGCCCCGCCCGGCCGCGCTGGCGGGCCTTCTGGCCAGGCACGGCCTCGTCCTCGACGCACCGCCGCCGGACGACGCCGCGCTCTACGAGGTGCACCTGCTGCGCCGCGAGACCCGCGGCGTCATCGAGACCGAGACCGAGGAGCAGGCCGTGGCCGGGGCCATGGTGCTGGCCGGGCGCGCGGGATGCTCCCCGGTCCTGCGGCGCGACGACGCCGGAGCCTGGCAGTGGCACGTGCCCACCGCGCCGGGCGCGCCGCTGGCCGCCGAACTGGCCGCCGTGATCGGCATCGGCCTGCTCGGCGCGGTGCGCACGCTCGGCCACTCCCGCTTCCGCCCGTGCGCCGCGCCCGGCTGCCGTGGCGTGTTCGTGGACGTCAGCAGGGCGGGGCGGCGGGCGTACTGCATGCCCGACCGGTGCGGCAACCGGGTCAACGTCGCCGGCCACCGCGCCCGCCTGCGGAGCGCGACCTGATGACGGCCCTGGAAGGGGCGATCCGGCTGCCGGACGGCCTTCACGTACGGGGCCGCGGCCTGCGCCACCCGCTGCCGCCGGGCCCGCGGCCCGACTTCGGGCTCTACCTCGGCTCCGACCGGCTCCGCCGCCGCCACGACGCCGCGCTGACCTGGCCGCACGAGTGGATCGACTGGCCCGACTTCCTGCTGCCGCGCGACCGGGACCTCGCCGTACGCCGCATCGGGGAGCTGCGCGAGCGGGCGCGGGCGGGCCAGGCGGTCGAGGTGGCCTGCGGAGGCGGCGTCGGGCGCACCGGCACCGTGCTCGCCTGCCTGGCGGTGCTGTCCGGCCTCGACCCGGCCGCCGCGCTCGCCTGGACCCGCGAGCACCACCACCCCCGCGCGGTGGAAACCCCCTGGCAGCGCCGGTGGATCGCCCGCTTCCCCTATGATGCCGAGCGATCTTAAGAAAGGCATCGCCCGTGACGCACTCCGACGCCGTCATCCGCGCGGCCGTCCCCGCCGACCTGGCGGCCGTGACCGCGATCAACGCCCACTACGTCGCCAACACCGTCATCACCTTCGAGGAGACCCCGCCCACGGTGGCGGACTGGCAGGCGAGGCTCGCCGACCTGACCGCCCGCGGCTTCCCCTTCCTCGTCGCCGACGTCGGCGGCGAGGTCGCCGGCTACGCCTACGCGGGGCCCTGGCGGCCCAAGCCCGCCTACCGGCACACCGTGGAGGACAGCATCTACCTGGCTCCCGGCCACGTCGGCCGCGGCCTCGGCAACGCGCTGCTGGCCGCGCTGATCGACGGCGCGATGACGGCCGGGCTGCGCCGGATGATCGCCGTCATCGCCGACGCGGGCGACGACCGCTCGATCGCCCTGCACCGCAGGCACGGCTTCACCGAGGCGGGCCGGCTGACCGAGGTCGGCTTCAAGCTCGGCCGCTGGGTGGACACGACGCTGATGGAACGCCCGCTGACCTGAGGTTTCTTCGGTGGCTGGCGGGTAGCCGGACCTCATCCGAGCGGATGGAGCAGACAGATGCGTTCGTCGTTCCGGTTGGGCCGCATCGGCGGGGTCGAGGTCGGGCTCAACATCAGCGTGGTGGTGATCGTGGTGATCCTGGTGGCCGGGCTGGCGTTCGGGCAGTTCCCGCTCGCCTTCCCCGGGCACTCCGTGGTGGCGTACGTGCTGGCCGGCGCGGGCACCGCCGTCCTCTTCCTGGCCTCGCTGCTCGCCCACGAGCTGGCGCACGCCCTGGTCGCCCAGCGGAACGGCATCGAGGTGCCGCGGATCACGCTGTGGCTGCTCGGCGGGGTGGCCGAGCTGCGCAGCGAGCCCCGCACTCCGGGCGCCGACCTGCGGATCGCGGTCGTGGGGCCGGTGACCAGCTTCGTGTGCGCGGTGGTGTTCGCGGCGCTGGCGCTGGTGAGCGGCGGCGTGCCGCTGGTGGCCGGCATGTTCGGCTACCTGGCTGCGGTCAACGTGCTCCTCGCCGTCTTCAACCTGGTCCCGGCCGCGCCGCTGGACGGCGGGCGGGTGCTGCGGGCCGCGCTCTGGTCCCGCTGGGGCGACCGGGTACGCGCCGCCGTCGCCGCCGCCCGCGCCGGCCGCGTCTTCGGCTACGTGCTCATCGCGCTCGGCTTCCTCCAGGTCGTCTCGGGGCGGGGCTTCCAGGGGCTGTGGCTCGTCCTCATCGGCCTGTTCCTGGTGAACGCGGCGAGCGCCGAGGAGCAGCAGGCCCAGCTCGGCGCGACGCTGCACGGGGTGACAGTCGGCGAGGTCATGTCGGCCCGGCCCGTCACCGCCTCGCCGGACGAGACCGTCGCCGGGCTCATCGACCGGCTGGTGATGAGCCGGCGGCTGTCGACGTACCCGCTGGTGGCGGCCGACGGGAGCTTCCTCGGGCTGGTGACGCTCAACCGGCTGCGCCAGGTGCGGCCGGAGGCGCGGGAGACCACCCGGCTCGCCGACATCGCCTGCCCGGCCGACCAGGTGCCGAAGGCGGTCCCCGACGAGCCGCTGCTCGGCCTGCTGCCGCGGATGAACGGCGGCGCCGACGGCCGGGCCGTGGTGCTCGGCCCGTCCGGGCAGCTTCTCGGCCTGATCACGCCGAGCGACATCAGCCGGACGATCCAGACCGCCGGCCTGCACCACCACGACCCCTACCCGCACCCGCGCGGCGCCGACCTCGCCGTCCCGCCCCCGCGCCGGCCCGAGCCCGAGCCCAAGCCCGGGGAACGCGAGCACCGCCGCACCGAGGTCTGACGCCGCCGGTCAGGGCCGTCTCGCGCCGAGTGCCGGCACGGCGGAGGACGGGAGCGGCAGCACCGCGTGGATCCGGTAGCCGCCGTCCTCGCGGAGTCCCGCGTCCATGGCGCCGCGGAAGAGCGCCACCCGCTCCCTGATGCCGGTCAGCCCGTCGCCGCCCTGCGGCGGCACTGGGCCGGGCCGGCCGTCGCGCGGCCACTCGCCGGTGATCTCCAGGCGCAGCTCGGCCTCGCCGTGCGTGATCCGGACCAGGGCCTGTGTCGGGCCGGGGTGCTTGAGCACGTTCGCGAGCGCGTCCTGGGCGATGCGGTAGGCGGACAGGTCGAGGCCCGCGGGCAGGGGCCGGGGCGTGCCGTCGATGCGCAGCGCCACGTCCAGGCCCGCCGAGCGGAGGTGCGCGACCAGCTCGGCCAGCCGGTCGAGGGTGGGCTGGGGGGCCGTCTCGCCGGTGTCGGGGTCCGTGCGCAGCAGGTCCAGCGTGCGGTGCAGCTCCTCCACCGCGCCGCGCCCGGTCTCCTCGATCAGGGCCAGCGCCTCGCGCTGCTGCCGTAGCTCCTGGGGCAGGAGCAGCCGTACGCCGCCAGCCTGGAGCACCATGACGCTGACGTTGTGGGCGACGAGGTCGTACAGCTCGCGGGCGATCCTGGCGCGCTCCCGCGCCACCGCCACGACGTCGGGGGACTCAGGAGCGGCCGGCGGCTCGCCGGGGGAGCGCCGGCGGCGGACCGTCGCGCCCGCGAGCCCGGCGACGAGGGCCAGTGCGCCCGCGACCAGGTGCTCCCCGACCGCCGCCGGCTCGGCGAGCACCTGCGCCGACAGGAACAGCGCGCTCATCCCGATCCCGGCGAGGCCCCGCGCGCCGCCCGCCGGGGCCTGGCTGAGCACGGTGAACAGCAGCAGCAGCGCGGCGTGCCACTGCCAGGCCGCCGGCGGCCGGCCGGCCAGCAGGTACGCCGCCAGGCTGACCCCGGTGAACACCCCCATCACCGTGACCGGCCGGCGCCGCCGCGCCAGCACCAGGGCCGCGGCCGGCACCGCCCCGGCCGCCCAGAGCGCGGGGACCGCCCCGCCGGCGGCCCGCAGCTCCTCGGCGAGCGCGAGCAGGCCGATCAGCGCAGCCGGCAGCCAGTCGATCGGCTCCGGCCACGTCGTCGTGCGGGGGTCACGGGAAGCGTCGGCCATGAAGCGGAGCCTAGGGAGCGGAGGGAGGGGCGGTCATCAGCCCAGCGCCGCACGCCGGGTCCCCCTCCGGGGTGATTCCTGTCCGCTGAACCGCCGCCGCCCGCCTTCCGTACCTCGGGGTGAGAACGCCGAGCGGGGAGGTCGGGACGTTGCGGCACCGGATCACGAGCGCGGCCGGCGGGCTGCTGCTGTCGATAATTATGATCGCCGGCCCCGCGGACGCGCACGGCGCGCTGGAGAGCCCGCTCAGCAGGGCCGCCGCCTGCGGCGGGACGGACACGTACGCGGCCTGCCGGGCCGCCGCCAAGGTCGCGGGCTCGGCCCTGCCCGCCGAATGGGACAACCTCAGGGTGGCGAACGTGGCGGGCAGGGACCGCCGGGTCATCCCGGACGGCAGGCTGTGCAGCGGCGGCCTGCCGGGCTTCCGTGGGCTGGACCTCGCCCGCAAGGACTGGCCCGCCACCAAGCTGCGCCCCGGCGCCGGCTTCACCTTCCGCTACCGGGGCACGATCCCGCACAAGGGCACCTTCCGCCTGTACGTCACCAAGCCCGGCTACGACCCGGCCAAGCCGCTGCGCTGGTCGTCCCTGGAACGCGAGCCGTTCCTCACGGTCACCGACCCGAAGCTCGCCGACGGTTCGTACGCCTTCAAGGGCCGGCTCCCCACCGGCAGGACCGGACGCCACCTGATCTACACGATCTGGCAGAACTCCGACACGCCGGACACCTACTACTCCTGCTCCGACGTGGTCTTCACCGCCGCCGCCCGCAAGGGCAACGCTCCCGCCCTCCAGCCGCCGGCCCAGGGCCCGGCCGCGCCGGTCGGCGTCCCGTGGCAGCTCGGCGTGGGCGTCCTGCTGACCGCCGGGGTGGGAGCGGCCGCCTTCGTGGGCCTCCGGGCCGGCCGCCGCAGGTGACCGAGGGGCTACCCGGATTGCGCTCGCCTCACGCTGTATTAACTTAGGCTTGCCTTAGTCGTACGACGTTGGGAGGCGACCATCAGCCGCGCGCAGCACGCCCTCTACGGTCCGGCCACCACCTCCGTCCTCGCCGCGTTGCCCGCCCGCCCCGCGCCCGCCGACCTGGACGCGCTCCTGGCGGCGGGCGGGCCGGTGCTGGCGGAGTCCGACGGGCAGACCGAAGTGACGTTCGTGACCACCGGGGGCCGGGCCCCGCTGTCGCTCTGGATCCAGGGCGTCCGTCAGGCGCTTCCGCAGCGGATGCGCCGCCTCGGCGCGGACGGCCGGGGCCGCCAGGTGTGGGCCTACGGCGCCCGTTTCCCGTCCGACAGCACGCTCACCTACTGCTACGTCGAGCGTGATCCGCTCGCCAGGCTCGGCCCGGTCCGCCGGGCCCGGCTGGCCGCCTCGGCCGCCGCCCGCGACGAGCTGATCGAGACCCTGCTGTCGCGATCCTTCCCCGACCCGGCCGCCCCGCGCCGCGTGCCGAACGTGCTCGGCCTGCTCGGCGGGCAGAAGGCGCCGATCCCCGCGACGGTCAGCGACTGGGTCACGCCGCTGGCCCTGCCCGGCGCGCCGGGCCAGGACTGGCGGCACCGCCCCGTTCGCCTCGGCCGCCTGGTGACCGAGCGCCCGGGGGCCGGCCCGCTGGCCCGCCCGGTCACGGTCTACCGCCCGCCCTTCCGCGGCGAGCTCCGTGACCTGCCGCTGGTGGTGGTCTTCGACGGCGAGGCGTTCGCCTGGCTGGCCGGCGAGCTGGACGAGGCCATCGCGCGGGGCCGGATGCCCGCCTTCCTCGTCGCCTACGTCCACAACCTGTCCAGGCGGCGGCGGGTCGAGGAGCTGTCCGGCGACCCCGGCTTCGTCGCGGCGCTCGTGTCCGAGATCGTGCCCTGGCTGCGGGCCCGGCACCACGCCGCGGCCGACCCGGCACGGGTGATCGTGGCGGGGGCCGGGCTCGGCGGGCTGGCCGCCGCCCGCCTGGCGCATCAGCGACCCGACCTGTTCGGCGCGGCGCTGGTGATGTCCGGCTCGCTCTGGTGGGAGCCGCGCGGGCGCGCCGGCCGTCCGGCCGGGCTCGACCTGCTGGCCCGCCTGGCCCGCGAGCGCCGCCACCGCTGGCCGGTCCGCCTGTGGATGAGCTACGGCACCCTGGAGGCCGACGTCGGCGACCGCCGGCTGACCCTGCTCGGCGCCGTCGAGCGCTTCGCCCGCGCGGCCCGGCCGCACGTGGACGAGCTGACGGTGCGGGAGTTTCCCGGCGGCCACGACACGCCGTGCTGGCGGCCGGCGCTCCGCGACGGGCTGCGCCATCTCACGGCCCGCTGGAGGTCCTTCTAGACTCCCTGGAATGACCGTGATCGACGAACAGGGCCGTCCTGAGCCCCCCATCGCCGCCGGCGAGACCGCCACCCTCCTGGGCTACCTCGACTACCAGCGGGCCACCTTCAACTGGAAGTGCTCGGGCCTGGACGAGGCCGGCCTGCGGGCCACCGTCGGCGTCTCGTCGATGACCATCGGCGGGCTGCTCAAGCACATGTCGTACGTGGAGGACCACTGGTTCAACCGCTCCCTCCACGGCAACGAGCCGCACCCGCCGTGGGACACCGTGGACTGGGCGGCCGACCGCGACTGGGACTGGAACTCGGCCGCCGCAGACTCCCCTGAGCAGCTGCACGCGATGTGGCAGGACTTCGTGGCCCGCTCCCGCGAGCTGACCGAGAAGGCCCTGGCCGACGGCGGCCTCGACCGCCTGGCCAAGCGGGGCTGGTCCGACGGCACGACCCCGTCACTCCGCTGGATCCTCTGCCACATGATCGAGGAGTACGCCCGGCACAACGGCCACGCCGACCTCATCCGCGAGTCCGTGGACGGCCTCACCGGCGAGTGACGGGTCGGTCAGAGCAACTGGTCGTGCCGGGCGTCGGCCTCCTGCCGGACCGCGACGATGAAGGCGCGGCGCAGCTTCTGCCGGCGCGGGCCCTCCACGCTCAGGCCGCCGCCCGGCTGGTGGGTGCGTACGTGCCGCTCGTAGAAGCGCCAGCAGCTCTGGATGCCGTGCAGCAGGTTCTCCAGCAGGTCGGGGGCGGGACGGCCGGGGTCGAGCGGGGTCAGGGGCAGGTGCACGGTGTCGGCGCCGACGGCGAGCTCGGGATGCTCGGCGTGGACCTCGCCGATGAGACGCTCGGCCGCGTTGATGCGGTGGCGGGCCTCGATGATGCCGAGCAGATGCCCCTCGCCGACGTGCAGGGCGTTGCGTATCAGGGTCATGACCACCGGACGCGGGCGCACGCCCGCCCCGAGCCCGCTGACGACCTCGGTCAGGCTCTCGAACGCGAGCGGCTTGAACGGCTGGTCGGCGGCGGCCACGATCTGCGCCGGATGGGCGCGCGTGAGCCGGGAGGTGGCGGCGACCGCGGCGTACAGCCAGTGGGCGGCGGCGACGGCGGCCGCGGTGGGGTCGAGCCGGGTGAACAGCGCGTCGCAGCCGAACGGGTGCCGGCGCAGCAGCCGGTCGGCCTGGGCCACCTGCAGCGGCGAGGCGTCCTCGCGGCTGAGGGCGACGGCCTGCCCGGCCCGCTGCGACAGGTCGCCCAGCTCGGCCCGCTCGACGGCGTCGAGCTCGACGTCGACCTCGTCGGCGATCCGGGCGGTCAGGTCGGGCCGGCCGAGGAAGGCCAGGGTGCGGCCGACCGTGTGGGCGGCCTCCTGGACCCTGGTGCCGATCTGCGCCCAGGCGGTCCGGTCGGCGGAGACGATGAAGTCGTGGACTGTTCCGAAGGCCTCGCGCTCCTGCTGCCGCTGTCGGCCGAGGCTGCCGGGCCCGTAGTGGTCGGCGATGCTGGCGGGATGGGTGTAGCAGCGCCAGAAGGCCAGGGAGAGCTGGGTGAGCCCCGCGGACAGGCGCAGCAGCTCGTGGTGGGGGAGTGCGGAGGGTAGGTCGGCCACGGTGGTGGCGGTCTCGCCGATGCCGGTGCTCCATTGAGCGATGAGCGCGCCGCGGGCGCGGTCGATGGCGTACCGAGTCACAGAGACTCCTTCGACGGGGGGTCTGAGCGGGCGAGAGCCGTGCTCAGTGAGCGTGGGCGCGGTGGTGGGCGGCCACGTGCAGAATGCTAATGAGGACTCCGGTCGGTGCGGAGGATATTTTCACGAGGCGCGCATTCCTGGCGGCGGCTTAAAAACCGATAAATTGGTATTTGCGGTGCTCAGCGGGGTGGATATTTTGCTACGACGAATGCCGCCCGGCGGCTGAGCGGCCGGGCGGCGTCCGCGTTTTGCGAGGGTTTTTACCAGAGGTCAGGGAGCCGGATAGTCCGTGACGTAGACCGGCGAGCCCGTCCTCGTGGTGTCGGCCGCCTCGCCCACGCCGTTGACGACGTGGTCGATCGTGCCGGCGCTGAGGTTGACGGTCATGATGTGGTGCAACCGGACGCCGGGGGTGCGCGGCACTTCGAAGCCGTTCTCGGTGTGGATGTCGGGGTTGTTCTGGTTGAAGACGTAGACGCCGGCCCCGTACAGGCGGTGGGTCCGCACCCGGTCGCCGACCTTGTAGCCGGCCCAGCCCTTGACCTTCCCGTTCATCCAGTCGGCCTGGGTGGGCGGGTCGTACGGCAGCTCGTTCTGGTAGAGGATCGTGGTGCCCGCCTCGCCGTTCCAGACCGTGTTGTACTGCTGGAAGTGCTCGACGAACAGGCCCGTCGCGGTCACCCGGTCGCCGTTGACGACCGCGCCGGTGCGGCCGAGGTTCGTGTTCCAGCGCTGGGTGTCGGTCAGGCCCTCCACGCCGTGGTCGGCGCGCCACACCCACGTGTGGTCGATCAGCACGTCGTCGCTGTTGACCTCCAGGGCGACGTCCGTGCTGCCGACGTGCGGGCCGCCGACCCGGAAGTACACGTCGGACAGCGTCGTCGGGTTGCCTGGCGAGCTGTGGCCCCGGCCGTTCCGCTTGCCGACCCGCAGCAGGACGGGCGACTTCCGCTCGCCCGCGTCGATGGTCACGCCGGCCACGATCACGCCGGGGACGTCGGCGACGTCGATGGGGGTCGAGCCGCCCACGGCGGTGAGCGTGGCGTGCCCGAGCCCGAGCACGACGGTGTCCGGGCGCTTGACCTCGATGGAGCGCGGGATGTCGTACACGCCGGGCGTGAGCAGCAGGTGCTTGCCACGGGCGAGCTGGCTGTTGATGACCTGCACCGGGTCCGACGGCCGGGCCACGAAGAAGTCGCCGATCGGGATCGTCCGGCCGGGCGTCAGGCCGCCGGCCCAGGAGACGCCGCGGGTGTCCCTGCGGGCGGCCGGGACGCGCACCTGGTAGCGGCCGCGCGCGTCCGTGTACAGGAACGGCTTCTCCCTGCTGACCGGGGTGGTGTCGAGCGTCGTGTACGGCGGGTCGGGGAACGCCGACTCCGCGGGCGCGCCGACGACGCCGGAGAAGACCTGGTTCCAGACCGCGTTGGACCAGCCGGCGATCTCGCTGTCACGGGTCAGCCACTGCTGCTGCGAGCCGTTCGTGACGGCCGGCAGCCGGGAGTCGGCGATGAAGCCGCCGCTGGCGTACTGGGGGCCGGCGGTGCAGTAGTCCATGAGCGACAGGGTGCCGCCGGTGACGTCGAGCCGGCGCAGGGAGACCGCCTGGGAGACGGCCCAGAAGTTCGCCGAGGAGCGGCAGCCGTCCTGGCCCGCGGCGTTGATGTTGATGGACAGGTTGGAGAGGGTGCGCCAGAAGTTGACGAGGGCGAGGCAGTTGGCGGTGCCGCCGTCGGCGAGGCAGCGGTTGTAGACCTCGACCTTGCCGTTGATGACGACGTCCGTGGGGGAGGCGCCGAGGCCGGCGATCTCGGTGTAGTAGCCGACCTTGATCTGGAGGGGGTGCTCGGCGGTGCCGTACGTGCCCGGTTTGAACAGGTAGGCGTGCCTGGCGGTGCCCATTTCGGCGTCGACCTGGGCGGCGTGCGCCGCGTCGAGGGTGGCCTGGATGTCGGCGACCGGCATGCCCGGGTCGAAGACGGTGACGTTGGGGCCGAGGTCGGGAGCGCCGCCTCCGTGCGGTGACGCGCTCGCGGGCAGGCCGGTGGCCCCGGCCGTCATGACGGCGGTGGCCAGCACGACGGCCAACGCCATCGCCCGGCCGGTACGCCGGCGCCCGTCAGGTTGCTGGATGGTCATGGGTGAAGTCCTTTCGACGGGCGGGCCGGCCGCTGTGAGAGAGGGCTGCGAGAGAGCGCTCTCTCGGGTTGTTTGTACCGTGCCGCCCGGCCTGTTCACAAGGGCACGTAGGGGCCGTGAGGGCCCGGAAAACAGGGGTTGGCGGCGACCTCAAGATCGTGTTGTCTGGAGGCACCCCGAGATCGCGAGGATCAGCCGATGCCCCAGCCGAGAGCCGCACTCCCCGCGCTCGCCGCGGCCGTGCTCGTGTCCGCCCTGGTGACCGCCGCTCCGGCCGGTGCGACCGTCAACAGCGCCGCGGACCTGCCTCTGACTTCGGCGGTCTTCGGCGCCACGCACAACAGCTACTCGGGCGACCTCGACGGCGCCAGGGGCTCGATCGTCCGCCAGCTCGACGAGGGCGTGCGCTTCATCGAGCTGGACATCCACGACAACGGCTACGCGAGCGCCCGCGACTACGCGATCGGCCACGACTCCCCGGGCGACGCCGTGGACCACACGGGCAATCCCGCCTCGAACCTCCTGCGCGACTGGCTCACCACGATCAACGCCTGGTCGGCGGCCCACCCCACCGCCGCGCCCATCACCGTCGCCCTCGACATCAAGGACGACCTGACCGACAACACCTCCTATGCCGCGGGCAACCTCGCCGCGCTCAACCAGGAGCTCACCGCCGTCTTCGGCGACCGGCTGCTGCGCGCGTCGGACCACCCGGCCGCCACGCCGACGGTGGACGCCTTACGTGGCCGCGTGCTCGTGCTGCTGTCCGGCAACGGCCGGACACGCACGCTCTACAAGCGCGACGCCGGCACGAGCCCCGCCGTCGCCATGAACGCCCGCGGCCAGGTCGTCGAGGTGCACGACTCGGGGTCGGGCGACCTGTGGTACTGGAGCGGCACGTACGGCCCCGACGGCACGGTGACCTGGCTGCGCCACGGCCGCTACGACAGCGGCGTGACCCCGGCCGTGGCGCTCAACGACGCCGGCGACCTGGTCGAGGTCCACCAGTCCCAGAGCGCGACCACGCTGTGGTACCGCGTCGGCCGCCTCGCCGCCGACGGCGAGATCACCTGGTCGGCGAGCCACCAGTACGACAACGGCGTCCTGCCCACCGTCCGCTTCACCGACGCCGCGGGCACCCGGCTGCAGGAGATCCACCGCAGCCAGAGCAACAGCCAGAACTGGACCTGGACCGGCGCCCTCGACGCCGCCGCGCGCACGGTCGCCTGGACCGGCAACGCGAAGACCTCCGACGCCCGCCCCGACAAGACCACCGCGGTCAGCGGCACGTCCCGGGTGCGCGTCTGGACCGGCGCCGACGGCCCGACCCCTGCCACGACCCTGCGCGTGGACACCGACCGCCGGGCCGGCGCGCGCGTCCGCTACCCGCAGGTCGCCTTCACCGAGTTCCAGCAGGGCGACAGCGCCGAGCTCCAGCAGGACGCGCTCTACTACGCCGCCCCCGCCACGCAGTCGTCGTTCATCGTCTCCGCCCGTCAGGCGGGGCGGCTGGCCCGTGGCTGGGACTTCGACTCGGCGTCCCGGGCGACCGACCCGCTCGCCAATTACCCGGCGACGAACCGCCCGTACGACACGTGGTACCGGAACCTGCTCACGCAGGCGGGGGCCGTTCGCTGAACAGGGTTCGGCATGTTTCACCTGGGTGAAATTATCTGAACAGCCTTGTCCTTTATGCCCGCTTAGCGGTAGAACAGCAGGCAACCAGCAGGGCTTTAGCCGGTGAACCGGTTTCGTGATGCGTTCATGAACGGAACGCCTGACTGAACATGCCGTCCCTTCCGTCCCCCAGGAGGACACATGGCCGGATTCCCGCGCCTGGACGCCGCCACGTCTTCGCCGCTGTCGCGCAGGTCGGCGCTGCGCCTCGGGGGCAGCGTGGCGCTGCTGTTCGCGGCCGGCTGCGCCGCCGGGACCAAGGCGGGCGGCGAGGCCCGGCCGTCGGGCACGGCGTCGGACACAGGGTCCGGCGGTGGAACGCTCCGCATCGCGGTGAGCAGCTACATCAGCAGCTGGGACCAGGACTTCGTGGGCTTCGACCTCACCGCGTTGATGCTCTACAAGAACGTCTTCCCGTACCTGATCGACTACGGCGTCAAGGACGTCGGCGGCTCGCAGATCCTCGACAGCGAGAACATCGCCCCCACCTTCGCCGAGTCGTTCGAGCCGGACGCCGACAACAAGGTCTGGACGCTCAAGCTGCGCAAGGGCGTGAAGTTCGCCAGCGGCAACGAGATGACCGCCGCCGACGTCAAGTGGTCGAAGGACCGCGCGTTCGCCGCCCAGGCCAACGTCGCCGGCGTCTACCGGCTGATCGGGCTCACCAAGGCCGACCAGGTCAAGGTGGTGGACGACTACACCGTGGAGTTCCACCAGGCGTTCCCGAGCGCGCTCACCCGCCAGATCCAGGCCATCTCCCTCTACGTCTTCGACTCCGCCGAGGCCAAGAAGCACGCCACCGACGCCGACCCCTGGGCCAAGGAGTGGTTCGCCAAGAACCCGCCCACAGGCGGCTACTTCAACGTCGCCAAGGCCGTCCAGGGCCAGGAGATCGAGCTCGCCGCGAACACCGGCTACCCCGGCCCCGACCCGGCCAAGCTGAGCACGATCCGCCTCACCGTGGTCCCCGCCGCCGCCAACCAGCGCCTGCAGCTCCAGGCCGGCGACGTGGACCTCGCCCTCGGCATGAGCCGGCGCGACATCGCCGACCTCAAGAACGCCCAGGGCATCAAGGTCATCTCGGCGCCGAGCAACAACCAGGTCGCCATCCAGATGTCGGTCACCTCCGCGCCCTTCGACGACGTCAAGGTCCGCCGGGCGCTGGCCTGCGCGGTGCCGTACGAGCAGATCATCGCCAACGTCTACGGCGGCGACGCCCGCCCGGCGAAGAGCCTGGTGCCGCTGGACATGCCGGGCTACGCCGAGACCGGCTACCCCTACGCCTACGACCTGGACAAGGCCAAGTCCCTGCTGGCCGAGGCCGGCAAGCCGGCGATCAGCTCCGAGCTGGTCTTCGAGGCCGACAACGGCGAGCAGCAGCAGATCGCGGTGCTCGTGCAGAGCGAGGCGAGGAAGGCCGGCATCGAGCTCAAGCTCGTCCCGCTGGACCCGGCCACGCTCGGCGAGCGCCGGGGCAAGAAGAACATCCCGCTGCAGCTCACGGCCGGGCAGCTCTGGGTCAACGACGTCGAGTACATGCTCGGCACCAGCTTCACCAAGGGCGCCAGCCTCAACTACTCCAACTACGTCAACGACGAGATCGAGGAGATCTTCGAGAAGTCGCACACCACGGTCGAGGACGCCGACCGGCTCAAGCTGTGGGCCCGGGTGCAGGAGATCCTCGCCGAGGACGTGCCCTGGGCGATCATCTGCCAGCCGAACTTCACCCTCCCGGTGAGGGAGAAGGTCGCCGGCTGGGTGCAGCCCATGGACGGCCTGGCCCGCCTGCGCTACCTGAGCGGGGTCTGACCCGTGCGGATCGCCCGGTTCACCGCCCGGCGCCTGCTCCAGGCGGTGCCCGTGCTGCTCGGCGTCATCGTGGTGACGTTCGTGCTGGTCCGCGTGCTGCCGGGCGATCCGATCCGCACCATTCTCGGCCCCAACGCGACCGAGGCCGACGCGGCGGCGGCCCGCGCCCGCTACGGGCTGGACCAGCCCCTGTGGCGGCAGTTCCTCGACTACGTGGGCGGCCTGTTCAGCGGCGACCTCGGCACCTCCATCCAGAGCGGCGCGTCCGTGGCGGGCGAGATGGCGGTCCGCGTCGGGCCGACGATGGAGCTCGTCGTGCTCGCCGTGGTGATCGCCACGCTGCTCGCCACCGCGCTCGGCATCTGGTCGGCGCGGCGGGCCGGCCGGGCCGGTGACCACACGCTGCGGGTGCTCGCCCTGGTGGGCAACTCGCTGCCGGAGTTCTGGCTCGGCCTGGTGCTGATCCTGCTGGCGTACAGCGTTCTCGGCTGGGTGCCCGCGCCGAGCGGCCGGGTCGATCCGGACACCGACCTGACCCTGATCACCGGGGCGGACCTGCTGGACGCGGCGCTCACCGGCAACGGCCCGGCGTTCGCCTCGGCCGCCGGGCACCTCGTGCTGCCGGTGCTGACCATGGTCGTCGTCATCGTCGCGCCGCTGCTGCGCAGCGTGCGGGCCTCGGCGCTGGAGGTGCTGGGGTCGGAGGCGTACCAGGCGGCGGCCGCGCACGGCCTGTCCGCGCGGACGCTGCTGCGCGGCTACCTCACCCGGGCCGCGCTGGTGCGGCTGCCCGCGCTCGCGGCGCTCGTGTTCGGCTTCGCGATCGGCTCGACGGTGCTGGTCGAGTACGTCTTCTCCTGGCAGGGCTTCGGGCAGTGGGCGCTGCGCGGCCTGCTGTACCGGGACTACCCGGTGGTGCAGGCGTCCGTCGTGGTGATCGCGCTCTGCTACACGCTGATCTTCCTGATCGCCGACGTGGTGCACGCCGTGCTCGATCCGAGAGTGAGGATCTGATGGCCGACCTGACCACCGCGGCCGACGCCGGCCCGCCGCGCGCCGCCGCGGACCGCCGCTTCGCGACCACGCTGATCAGGGCGGGATCGGCGCTTCTCGGCCTGGTCGCGCTGGCCGTGCTGATCGGCCCGCTGCTGGTCCGCTGGGGCCCCGAGGAGATCGACCCGGCGGCCTCGCTGGCGCCGCCCGGCGGGGCGCACCCGCTGGGCACGGACGTCAACGGCATGGACATCCTCAGCCGGGTGCTGTACGCGGGCCGCCTCGACCTGGGCGTGGCGATCGCCTCCGTGGCCCTCGCCGTGATGCTCGGCACCGCGCTCGGGCTGCTCGCCGGCTACCGCGGCGGGCGGGTGGACGACGTGCTCATGCGCGTCCTGGACGTCTTCCAGGCGTTCCCCGCGTTCATCCTGGCGCTCGCGGTCGCGGCCCTGCTCGGCGGCGGCGCGGGCAACCTGATCCTGGTGGTCGCCCTGGTCAACGCCCCCGCCTACGCCCGGCTGGTACGGGCCGAGGTGCGCACGGTGCGCGAGCTGCCGTTCGTGGAGGCGTCGCGGACCGCGGGCGCGTCCGGGTTCGGCACCCTGTGGCGGCACGTGCTGCCCAACAGCCTCACCCCGGTCCGCGTCATCGCGCCGCTGAACTGCGGCTGGGCCATGCTGACCCTCGCCGGGCTGTCCTTCCTCGGCCTCGGCGTCACCGTGCCGGCCGCCGAGTGGGGAGCCATGATCAGTCTCGGCACGTCGGACGTGGTCGCGGGACGCTGGTGGACCTCGGTGCCACCCGGCCTGTTCCTGCTGGTCAGCGTGCTCGGGTTCAGCCTGCTCGGCGAGGGGCTGCAGGAGCGGGCGGGGGTCGTACGGTGAGCCTGCTCGACATCAGGGGCCTGCGGGTCACCATCGGCGACGTCCAGGCGCTCAAGGGCGTGGACCTCACGGTCGGCCGCGGCGAGGTCGTCGGCCTCGTGGGGGAGAGCGGCGGCGGCAAGAGCATGATCGCCCGCTCGATCGTCGGCCTCCTGCCGGGCGCGGCCCGCGCCACCGGCGAGGTCCGGTTCGACGGCGCGGACGTGCTGACGATGGACGCCGCCGCGCTCGCGGCGCACCGGGGCGGCGGGGCGGCGATCTGCTTCCAGAACCCGCGCGGCGCGCTCAGCCCGACCCGTTCCATCGGCCGCCAGCTCACCGACCGCCTGACCACGCACCAGGGCGTGGCCGCCGCCGAGGCCCGTACGGCGGCGGTCGCCCTGTTCGAGAGCGTCGGCATCCGGTCGGCGGCCCGGCGCTTCGACCACTACCCGCACGAGCTGTCCGGCGGCCAGGCCCAGCGCGTCATGATCTCCCTCGCCACCGGCTGCGCCCCCGGCCTGCTCATCGCCGACGAGCCCACGACCGGCCTCGACGTCACCCTCACCCGCGAGATCCTGCGGCGCTTCCGCGAGGCGGCCGACGAGGAGGGCAGAGGCGTGCTGCTGATCTCCCACGACCTCGCCTCCATCGCCCGCGTCTGCGACCGGCTGGTGGTGCTGAACGCGGGCGAGGTCGTCGAGCACGGCCCGGCCGCCGACGTCCTGGCCGCCCCCGCCGACCCCTACACCCGCGCGCTGCTGGCCGCCGTCCCCGACGTCACCAGACCGGTCGCCCGCACTGCCGCCACCCCTGGCGACGAGGTGGTGCGGATCGAGGACGCCCACGTCGTGTACGGCAGCCGCTTCGGCTCCGGCGGCCACCACGCGCTGCGCGGCGTCAGCCTGAGCGTGCGCGCCGGGGAGACGGTCGGCGTCGTCGGCGAGAGCGGCAGCGGCAAGAGCACCCTGGCCCGCCTCATGCTCGGCCTGATCGCCCCGTCGCGCGGCACGGTCACCCTGTCCGGGCGCGAGCCGTCCCGCCTGCGCGGCCGGGAGCTGCGCGACCTGCGGCGGCGGGCCCAGCTCGTCTTCCAGGACCCGATCGGCTCGCTCAGCCCGCGCCGCACCGTCGCCGACGCGGTGGCCGAGCCGCTGCGCGCCGCCGGGGTCAAGGCGCCCGAACGGGCCCGCCGGGTCACGGCGGCGCTGGAGCGCATGGGCCTCGACGGCACGTACGCGACCCGGCGCCCGCACGAGCTGTCCGGCGGCCAGGCGCAGCGCGTCGGCATCGCGCGGGCGCTGGCCGGCGAGCCCGACCTCGTCGTCTTCGACGAGCCCACCTCCGCCCTCGACGTGACCGTGCAGGCGCAGATCCTCAAGGTGATCGGCGAGGTGACGGCCGAGCGGGGCCGCGGCTCGGTGTTCATCTCGCACGACCTCGCCACCGTGCGCGGGGTCTGCGACCGGGTCGTGGTGCTCTACCTCGGGCGGATCGTCGAGGAAGGGCCGGTCGAGGAGGTCTTCGCGCGGCCCCGGCATCCGTACACGAAGGCGCTGCTCGCCGCCGCCCCCACCCTCGCCGGGCGGGCGGACGGCGCCGGCGTGAGCCTGACCAAGGACCCCGAGGAGGCCGTCCCCGGCGCGGGCTGCGCGCTCGCGCCGCGCTGCCCGTACGCGGAGGACGCCTGCCGCGCCGAGGAGCAGGAGCTGCGGGCCCTCGGCCCGGTCAGCGTCGCCTGCCGCCGCGCCCACGAGCTCCCGGACCCGCCGGATCGAGAAGGACCAGAGAGGTGACGCATCCCATGCCCGCGATCAGGCTGGCCGTCGACATCGGCGGAACGTTCGTCGACGCCATGGAGCTGGACACGCGCACCCACGCGGTCCGCTTCCGCAAGTCCCCGACGACGCCCGCCCGCCCCTGGGAAGGGGTGCTCGCCGCCGTCGGCCTGCTCGGCACCGACCCGGCGGAGGTGGAGCTGTTCATCCACGGCACCACGCTCGGGCTGAACGCGGTGCTGGAGCGGCGCGGCGAGCCCACCGGCATCATCGCCAACGCGGGCTTCCGCGACATCTTCCTGCTGGGACGCGGCAACGTGCCCGCCGACCACATGTACGACTTCCAGTACCAGCGCCCCGAGAGCCTGGTCCGCCGCGCCGCCACGATCGGCGTGCGCGGACGGCTCGACTACAAGGGCCGCGTGGTGGAGGAGCTGGACCCCGACGACGTGCGGGAGGCGGCCAGGATCCTCGTGGAGGAGCAGGGGGTGCGCACGATCGCCGTGTGCTTCCTGCACTCCTACCTCAACCCGGAGCACGAGCGGCGCGCGGCCGAGCTGGTACGGGAGGCGTACCCGGAGGTCACCGTGTCGGTGTCCACGGACATCGTGCGGGAGTACCGCGAGTACGAGCGCACCAGCACCACCGTGCTCGACGCCTACATCCGCCCCATCTTCGAGCGCTACGTGGACCGCCTGGAGTCCGGCCTCGCCGACGACGGCTTCGCCGGCCGGTTCCTCATCATGCGCTCCGGCGGCGGGTCGATGACCTCGGCGGTGGCGAAGACCTCGCCCATGCACACCGTGCTGTCCGGCCCGGCCGGGGGGATCGCCGGGGCCGCGTACGTGGCCGCCGCGCTCGGCAGGGACAACCTGCTGACCTTCGACATCGGCGGCACCTCGCTGGACACCTGCGTGATCGAGCGGGGCCAGGCCGTGGCGGCGTACGAGGCCAAGCTGGAGCAGTTCCCGCTGCTCATCCCCGCCTACGACATTCGCACCATCGGCGCGGGCGGCGGCTCGATCGCCTACCTGGACCGGGGCCTGCTCAAGGTCGGCCCGCAGAGCGCGGGCGCCGTCCCCGGCCCGGTCTGCTACGGCCGGGGCGGCGACCGGCCGACGGTCACCGACGCCGCCGTCGCCCTCGGCTACGTGGACCCCGACCGGTTCCTCGGCGGCGACATGCGCCTGCACGACGAGGCGGCCAGGGACGCGCTGCGCGAGCAGATCGCCGAGCCGCTCGGCCTCGGCGTCGAGGCGGCCGCGGCGGGCGTCTTCGACGTGCTGCTGGCCAAGACGGTCGGCGCGGTGCGGCAGATCACCGTGGAGCGGGGGCACGACCCGCGGGTGTTCTCGCTGCTGGCGTTCGGCGGCGCGGGGCCGCTGCTGGCTCCGCTGCTCGCCCGCGAGATGGGCATTCCCGAGGTGATCGTCCCGTTCGCGCCGTCGGGGTTCTCCGCGTGGGGCATGCTGACGGCCGACATCGTGGACGACGTGTCGCGTACGGTCATGACGACGCTGGACGACGCCGACCTCGACGCGCTGGAGGCGGTGTTCGCCGAGGCGGGGTCGGCCGCGGCGGCCTCGCTGGCCGCGCAGGCGATCCCCGCCGGGCAGGCCGTGCTCGAACGCGCCATGGAGGTGCGCTACCTCGGCCAGGAGCACTCGCTGACCGTCCCCGTCGGCCGTGACCTGCGGCCGGACGCGGTGCGGGCGGCGTTCGAGGAGCTGCACCACGCCCGGTACGGGCACGTCATGGACAACCGGCTGCAGATCCTCAACCTGCGGGTGCGCGGCATCGGCCGCATCGACAAGCCGGAGCTGCCCGCGTACGAGCCGGGCGACGGCGACCCGGCGCGGGCCCGCATCGGCTCGCGCGACGCCTTCGACTTCGGCGCCCGCGAGGTGACGGCCTTCGCCGTGTACGACCGGGCCAAGCTGGAGCCCGGCGACACCCTGGACGGCCCCGCCCTGATCGACGAGGGCACCTCCACCACGGTCGTGCACTCCGGGCAGCGCGTCCAGGTGAACCCCTTCGGCCACCTGCTGGTCACCCTCACCCCGGAGGTGCGCTCATGAGCGAGGCGAACGTGCGGCTGGACGGTGCGACGGCCGAGGTGGTGCGCAGCTACCTGCTGGCGGCGGCCGAGGAGATGCGCGCCACCCTGATCCGCACCTCGTTCAACCCGGTCATCTACGAGGTGCACGACTTCGGCCTGTCGATGTACGACGCCGACCTGCGCCTGATCGCCGAGGCGACCGGGCTGACGTTCTTCCTCGGCGCGAACGACTTCTCCCTCGCCAAGGGCGTCGAGTACGTGGGCAGGGAGAACCTGCACCGCGGCGATGTGGTGCTGCTGAACTACCCGTACTGGAACGCGGCCCACGCCTACGACGCGACGCTGTTCGCGCCGGTGTTCCAGCCGGACCCGGCGGACGAGGCGGCCGACGGGACGCTGGTCGGCTTCCTGTGCGTACGGGCCCACTGGATGGACCTGGGAGCCAAGGACCCCGGCTACGTTCTGGACTCGACGGACATGCACCAGGAAGGGCTGATCTTTCCTGGGACGAAGGTGTTCTCCCGTGGCGAGCCCGTCCGCGACATCCACGAGCTGATCCGCTTCAACTCCCGCATGCCGGACCTGGTCATCGGCGACCTGCACGCCCAGGTCGCCGCCCTCCGCACCGGCGAACGCCGGCTGCTGGAGATCATCGACAAGTTCGGCCGGCCCACCGTGGACGCCGCCGTGCAGCGCATGATCGAGGACGGCGAGGCCCGCACCCGCGCCGCGCTCGCCGCGCTGCCGCACGGCACCTGGACCGCCGAGGACTGGGTGGACGACGACGGCATCACCGAGGACCCGGTGAAGATGCGGGTCACCGTCACGGTCGCGGACGACCGGTTCACCGTCGATTTCGCCGGCTCCGCGCAGGCCACGCCCGGCCCGATCAACATGCCCTTCGGCGCCACCGTCGCCCTCTGCAAGGTCATACTCAAGTCGCTGACCTCGCCCGACGAGCCGTCCAACCACGGCACGACGGTCCCGCTGGAGGTGCTGGCCGAGCCCGGCACGCTGTTCCACGCCGTCTACCCGCAGCCCACGTTCACGCTGTGGACCGGCATCGTGGCGGTGGAGCTCATCCTGAAGGCGCTGGCGCAGGGCATGCCGGAGCGGCTGCCCGCCTCGTCCGGCGGCGACGTGCCCGGTTTCATGATGGTCGGCACGCACCCGGACACCGGCCAGCTCTTCGCGGTCAGCAACAACGACCTGGTCGGCTGGGGCGCCACGCCGGAGCACGACGGCATGAACGCGGCCACCCACGTCTCCGGCAGCGCCGGGCGGAGCACCCCGATCGAGGTGCTGGAGGCGCGGACGGGGATGTTCTTCGAGCGGCTGGAGCTGCGTACGGACTCGGGCGGCGCGGGCCGTCACCGGGGCGGCGTCGGGTTGCGGCGGGACATCCGGTTCACGACGCCGGGTGAGTTCCTGTCGGTCATCAAGAAGACCCGGTCGCGGCCCTGGGCGCTGGACGGCGGTCTGGAGCCGGACCCGAACCAGGTGATCGTCTTCCCCGGCACGGACCGGGAGGCCCGGG
This sequence comes from Nonomuraea sp. LP-02, assembly GCF_036289125.1. NCBI lineage: Bacteria > Bacillati > Actinomycetota > Actinomycetes > Streptosporangiales > Streptosporangiaceae > Nonomuraea > Nonomuraea sp. LP-02. Next base: position 7,004,223 of record NZ_JAXCLK010000001.1, read on the forward strand.
TCAGCACCAAGCGGGTGAAGGTCGAGCCCGGCGACCGGGTGACGCTGCTGACGGCGGGCGGCGGCGGGCACGGCGACCCGCGCGGGCGCGACCCCGAGGCGGTGCGCCATGACGTCGCCGAGGGCTACGTCTCACCGGAGGCCGCCCGCGACATCTACGGCGTGGACGATGCCTGATCTCACGCTGCCTGACCACGGGCTGGACGGCGCGACCGCCGAGGTCGTGCGCTGCCACCTGGTCGCGGTCGCCGAGGAGATGCGGGCCACGCTGGAACGCACCGCCTTCAACCCCGTCATCTACGAGGTGCGCGACTACGGCATCTCGGTCTACGACACCGAGCTGCGGCTGATCGCCGAGGCCACCGGGCTGAGCCGGTTCCTCGGCGCCAACGACCACTCCATCCGCAAGGGCGTGGAGTACGTGGGCCGCGACAACCTGCACCCCGGCGACGTGGTGCTGCTGAACTACCCGTACTGGAACGCGGCCCATTCCTACGACGCCACGCTGTTCGCCCCGGTGCACGGGGAGTCGGGGTTGCTGGGCTTCGTGTGCGTACGGGCCCACTGGATGGACCTGGGGGCCAAGGACCCCGGCTACGTCCTGGACTCGACGGACATGCACCAGGAAGGGCTGATCTTTCCTGGGACGAAGGTGTTCTCCCGTGGCGAGCCCGTCCGCGACATCCACGAGCTGATCCGGTTCAACTCCCGCATGCCGGACCTGGTCATCGGCGACCTGCACGCCCAGGTCGCCGCCCTGCGCACCGGCGAGCGCCGCCTCGCCGAGTTGCACGCCCGCTACGGCACCCCTCTCGTCGAGGCCGCCGTGGACCGGGCCGTCGAGGCCGCCGCCCGCTCGGCCGCCGACGCTGTGGCCGCGCTGCCCCAGGGCACCTGGACCGCCGAGGACTGGCTGGACGACGACGGCGTCACCGACGAGCCGGTGAGGATGCGGGTGACCGTCACGGTCGCCGACGGGCGGTTCACCGTCGACTTCGCCGGCTCCTCCGGGATGACGCGCGGGCCGGTCAACCTGCCGCTCGGCGCCACCATCGCCACCTGCCGCATCGCGTTCAAGGCGATCACCACCCCCTGGGAGCAGACCAACGCGGGCCACTTCGCGCCGCTGGAGGTGCGCGCCGAGCCCGGCACGCTGTTCCACGCGGTCTATCCAGCGGCCACGTTCACGCAGTGGACGGGCACGGTCGCGCTGGAGCTGATCTACAAGGCGCTGGCGCAGGGCATGCCGGACCGGCTGCCCGCCTCGTCCGGCGGCGACGTGCCCGGCTTCATGATGGTCGGCACGCACCCGGACACCGGGCGGCTCTTCGCCGTCAGCAACAACGACGCCGTGGGCTGGGGCGGCACGCCCGCCCACGACGGCATCGGACCGGCCAACCACCCGGCCCAGACGCAGGCCCGCAACACGCCCGTCGAGGTGCTGGAGGCGTGGACGGGGATGTTCTTCGAGCGGCTGGAGCTGCGTACGGACTCGGGCGGCGCGGGCCGTCACCGGGGCGGCGTCGGCTTGCGGCGGGACATCCGTTTCACCACGCCGGGCGAGTTCCTGTCGGTGATCAAGAAGACCCGGTCGCGGCCCTGGGCGCTGGACGGCGGTCTGGAGCCGGACCCGAACCAGGTGATCGTCTTCCCCGGCACGGACCGGGAGGCCAGGGTCAGCACCAAGCGGGTCAAGGTCGAGCCCGGCGACCGGGTGACGCTGCTGACGGCCGGAGGCGGCGGGCACGGCGACCCGCGCGAACGCGACCCCGAGGCGGTGCGCCGCGACGTCGCCGAGGGCTACGTCTCGCCCGAGGCCGCCCGCGACATCTACGGCTTGCTGGAAGGAGCGCAATGAACACGGTCGTCATCACCGGCTGCACCGTGGCCGACGGCCGGGCGGCCACGGGCGCGAGCCCCGTACCCGACGCCGGAATCCTCGTCCGGGGCGAGCGCATCGTGGACGTGGGCCGCCGCGAGGACGTCCTCGCCGCCGCCGGCGCCGTGCCCGGCGAGGTCGTCCACCTCGACCTCGGCGGCGCGTACGTCACCCCCGGCCTGGTCAACATGCACACCCACCTGTCCCTGTCCCTCCCCGGCACCGCCGGCGACCAGGTCAAGGACATGAACCCGCACGAGCTGGCCCTCTACATGGCCGACGGCGCCCGCCGCACCCTCGACTGCGGCGTCACCACCGTGCGCTGCGTGGCCGAGAAGGACCACGCCGACTTCGCGCTGCGCCGCGCCATCGAGGCCGGCCGGGTGCCCGGCCCCCGCATCTTCACCGCAGGGCGGGCGCTCGTCTGCACCGGCGGGCACGGCCACGAGGGCACCGACACCCTGGAGTGCGACGGCGCCGACGGCCTGCGGCGCGGCGTGCGCTCCCAGATCAAGGCCGGGGCCGACCTCATCAAGGTCATGATCTCCGGCGGCATCGCCGGGCGGCACGAGTCCATCGACACGCCCCAGCTCTTCGCCGACGAGATGGCCGCGGTCATCGAGACCGCGCACGCCTGGGGCCGCAAGGTCACCGCCCACGCCGGGCCCGCCGCCGTGATCGCCCAGGCCGTGGCGCTCGGCCTCGACTGCGTGGAGCACGGCTACCAGCTCACCCCCGAGGTCGCCGCCCAGATGGCCGAGCGCGGCACCGCGCTGGTGCCCACCCTGCTCGTCACCCGCTGCAAGGAGTTCTTCGACGAGCTGGGCGTGCCGGAGTGGATGCAGTGCCGCTCGCTCAACGCCGGGCCCGAGCATCTGGAGAGCTTCGCCACCGCCGTCGCCGCCGGGGTGGAGGTGCTGCTCGGCAGCGACATGCCGCCGTTCTGGGGGTTCGAGGGCACCAACGCGACCGCACGCGAGCTGGAGCACATGGCCGAGGTCATCGGCCCCGCCCGCGCCCTGTACGCGGCCACCCTCGGCCCCGCCCGCTGGCTGCGCGCCGAGGCGGACATCGGCACCGTCGAGCCCGGCCGCTACGCCGACCTCGTCGCGATGGACGAGGACCCGCTGGCGTCGGCGTCGGCGTACCGGGGCGTCCGCTGGGTGATGAAGGGCGGCCAGGTCGTCCGCTCGGAAAGGAAAGCAGCATGACCCTGGTCCAGGGCGCCGCCGCGGCCATCGCCGCCGCGATCGACGACATGTACGCCGCGTTCGTCGCCGGCGACCGCGCCCGCTTCGACTCCCATCTGCACCCCGACGTGACCACCTGGGAGACCCACCTCCCCGGCCCGCTGCGCACCCGCGCCGAGCTGGACGCCTACCGCGACGCCCGCGACGGCGCCGGCCGCCGCCCGGTCATGGACACGCTCACCGCCCGCGACAAGCGCATCGACGTCTGGGGCGAGGTCGGCGTGGCCAGGTACGTCCTGGTCGCCGAGCCGCACGGCGCGCCCGCCCAGCACACCAGGGTCACCGACGTGCTCCGGCACACGCGGGGCCGCTGGCTGATCGCCCACCACCACGCCGAGCTGGTGGGGGAGCCGTGACCGGCACGGGTCCCGAGCCGGACATGGAGCTGTACGACCTGCGGGTCACCGTCGACGCCATCGAGGGCCGCTCGGTCTGCGGCATGGCCGTCGGCGACTACTTCGAGCTGGAGAACAGCGCCCACCTGCGGCTGCCGGAGGGCCGGCACTTCTGCGTGTGGGCGCTCGCCAGCGTCCTGCCGTTCCTCGCGGCCAAGCAGCGCGACCTCGGGGCGGGCGACTGGCTGGAGCGGGACACCCTGTTCTGCTGCCCGGACCCGGAGGAGCGGCTGACGATGCGGGTCGAGCGGGTCCGGCGCCGTCCGATGAACTCGGCGGACCTGACATGAGCGGGCCCGGGGACTTCGAGATCGGCATCGGCCTGCAGAGCGACAAGCAGGCCGGGGACTACGCCCGGCTCGGGCGGCTCGCCGAGGAGAACGGCATCGACGTGGTGTCGGTGTTCGGCGACCTGATGTACCAGCCGCCGATCTTCCCGCTGCTGGAGATCGCCGCCGCCACCTCGCGGGTGCGGCTCGGGCCGGCCTGCCTCAACCCGTACTCGATGGCGCCGTACGAGATAGCCGGCCAGCTCGCCGCGCTCGACCTCGCCTCCGACGGGCGGGCGTACCTGGGGCTGGCCCGGGGGACGTGGCTGGGCGAGGTCGGGATCGCGCAGCCGCGCCCGCTCACCGCGCTGGCCGAGTGCGCCGAGGTCGTGCGGCGGCTGCTCGCGGGCGACACGTCCGGCTTCGCGGGCGAGCTGTTCAGTCTCGCGCCAGGCACGGCCCTGCGCTATCCCGTGCGGCGGGCCCGGCCGCCGCTGCTCATCGGCGCCTGGGGGCCGCGCGGCGCGGCGCTCGCCGGGCGGGTCGCCGACGAGATCAAGGTCGGCGGGAGCGCCAATCCGGCGATGGTGCCGGTCGTGCGCGAGCGGCTGCGCCCGGGGGCCGAGGAGGCGGGGCGGTCCGTGGACGACGTCGGGATCGTGCTCGGCGCGGTCACCGTCGTCGCCGCCGACGGCGTCGCCGCCCGCGCGAAGGCCCGCAGGGAGGTCGCCATGTACCTGGCGGTCGTGGCCGAGCTGGACCCCACGGCCGAGGTGCCCGCCGACCTGCTCGCGCGGGTCAAGGCCGAGGTCGCGGCCGGGCGGGACGACGCGGCGGGCCGGCTGATCCCGGACGACCTGCTGGACCTGTTCGCGTTCTCCGGCACCCCCGAGCAGGTGGCGGCGCAGGCGCGGCGGCTGATCGACGCGGGGGTGCGGCGGGTCGAGTTCGGCACCCCGCACGGGCTCACCGACGATGAGGGGGTCCTGCTCATCGCCACGGAGGTCGCGCCGATGCTGAGAAAGGCGGCACCATGACCGACCCGACGTCCGATCGCCCGCCGGCCGCCGTGACCGTGCTCGTCGCGGCCGGGCTCGCGGCGGATCGTGAGCTGCTGGCGGAGCTGGCGGGGCGCGAGTTCGCCGCGCTCGGGGTCGCCGGGCGGCTGGTCGAGCCCCCGGACGTCGCGTCCTTCGCGACCGCGCTGGACGCCGCCGGGGCCGGTCCGAAGCACGCCGTCGTCGCCCTGCCCGGCGCCGATCCCGAGGTGCGCGCCCTGATGGAGCCGTCGCGGCCGTACCGCGAGCGGCTGGTCTGGCTGGACCTGGCGAGGACCGGCCCGCACCCGGCCGGCGGCGCCCTCCACCTGTACGGCCGCGGCGTCAACGGTCTCACCTGGGCCATCAGGGCCGCGGCGCATCGGGTGACGCACCGCCCGCGCCGCGTCACCTACGGCCCCCACCCCGACCAGTACGCCGAGTTGCTCCTGCCGGACGCGCGGCCCGCGCCGGTCGCGATGCTGCTGCACGGCGGCTTCTACCGGACGCGCTGGGCCGCCGACCTCATGGACGCGCTCGCCGCCGACCTGGCCGCGCGCGGGTTCGCCGCCTGGAACGTGGAGTACCGCCGCCCGGACCGGCACGGCTGGGACGCCACCGTGTCGGACGTCGCCGCCGCGTACGCCGCACTCCAGACCCTCGGCGCGGACATCGACCAGGACCGCGTCGCGGTGATCGGCCATTCGGCGGGCGGCCAGCTCGTGCTGCGCCTGGCCGCCGACCTGTGGGCGGCCGGGCGGGGCCCGGCGCTCGCCGTCTCCCTGGCCGGCCTGGTGGACCTGGTGGAGTGCGACCGCCGCGACCTGAGCGGCGGCGCGACGGCCCTGGCGCTCGGCGGCGGGTCCGCCGAGATCCCCGAGGTGTACGCGGCCTCCAGCCCGCTCGCCCGGCTCCCGCTGGGCGGCCCGCAGCTCGTCGTCCAGGGCGCAGGCGACGACCCGGACCTCGTGGACTTCAACCGCCGCTACGCCCGCGCCGCGACCGGCGACCCGGTCACCTACCTGGAGGCCCCGGGCGACCACTTCTCGGTGATCGACCCGGCCGCCCCCATCTGGGCGGAGACCGCCGCCTGCGTCGAGGAGGCGCTCAGGCCAGCGGGGTGACCGGCCGCCACGCCACGGGGCTGGACAGCACCATCGTGCTCGACGGCCGCCCGTAGTGGGACAGCCCGTCGATCAGCCGCTCGAAGTGCGCCATCGAGTCGAGCGCGACCACGAGGAGGCAGCAGGTGTCCCCGGTGACCCGGTACACCTGGACGATCTCGGGCTGGGCCAGCACCTCCTCATGGCGCAGCACGCAGCGGGCTCCGTAGCAGTCCATCCGGATCAGCGCCCGCACCGTGCGGCCGGCCCGGCCGAGGTCCACGTGGGCGTGGTAGCCCGAGATCACCCCGGTCTCCTCCAGCCGCCGTACGCGCTCGGCCACGGCCGGGGCGGACAGGTGCACCCGCCGCGACAGCTCGCTGTAGGAGAGCCGGGCGTCGGCCTGCAGCTCGCCGAGGATCGCCCAGTCCATCACGTCCATGGCACCCACCCGTCACTCTCGGCAGCGGCGAAAGGCAAACCGGAGATCGCCTTTCGAACGTAAACCCATCCTGCCTCATCACCTTCGTTCGGCTATTTCAGCATAGTTCGTCCTGAGTGAACATTGAGGTGAACGAGGAGGAGTGATGGAAGCCCCGAGACTGCGCTTCGCGAACGCCACCCCTTACGACGAGTACATCGGCACCGCCGTCCTGCGCGAGCTGCCCGGCCCGCGCACCGCCGAGCCGGAAGAGCCCGCCTTCCTGGTCACCACGCAGGTCATGGAGCTGTACTTCGGCCTGGTGCGCACCGAGCTGCGCCTGGCGACCGAGCTGCTCGGCGGGCCCGAGCTGGCCCCCGCGACCGCCGTGATCGGGCGCGCCGCGGCGTACCTGGACGTGGTGAACGCGGCCTGGCGGCCGCTGAACCGGCTCACGCCGCGCCAGTTCAACGCCTTCCGGCCGGCGCTCGGCGAGGGCTCGGGATTCCAGTCGGCGCTCTACCGCGAGGTGGAGTTCCTGCTGGGGGACAAGAACCCGTCCCTCGTCCAGGTCCACCGCGGCGACCCCGAGGCCCACGGCGAGCTGCTGGCGGCCCTGCGCGCGCCCAGCCTGTACGACGCCGCCCTGTCCGCCCTGGCCTGCCGCGGGCACGACGTCCCCGAGGCCGTGCTCACGCGCGACCCGGCGCAGCCGTACGAGCCCGATCCCCGGGTGGAGAAGGCGTGGTCCCGCGTGTACGCCGAGGAGGGCCCCGGCGACGAGCTCTGGGAGCTGGGCGAGGCGCTGACCGACCTCGCCGAGAACTTCATGGCGTGGCGGACCCGCCACCTGGTGGTGGTCCGGCGCGCGATGGGCGCGAAGATGGGCACGGGCGGGTCGAGCGGCGCGAGCTGGCTGGAGCGGTCGCTGCGCCGCGAGATCTTCCCCGAGCTCTGGTCGGCCCGCACCCTGGTCTGACGTGCCGACACCCTGGCCTGATGGAGAACCCGTGAACACCCACCCCGAGCAGGACGCCCTGGCCGCCGACGCCGCCGACCCCGGCCGCCGCGCGGAGTTCCTGATCCCGCCGGCCCCGGCCGGCGGCCCCTACCCGGAGACCGCCTACTTCGCCGGCAACTCCCTGGGCCTCCAGCCGAAGGACGCCGCCGCGGCCGTCCAGGCCGAGCTGGCCGAGTGGTCCGGCCAGGCCGTCGAGGCGTGGTTCGCCGCCGAACGGCCGTGGGTGACCTACCCGGCGCTGCTCCGCGAGGACATGGCCGCCCTGGTGGGCGCGCGTCCCGAGGAGACCGTGGTCATGAACGCCCTCACGGTCAACCTGCACCTGCTGATGGCCACGTTCTACCGCCCGGCGGGAGAGCGCGTCCGGATCGTCATCGAGGACACCGCCTTCCCGTCCGACTCCTACGCGGTCGCCGGGCAGGCCGCCTGGCACGGACTGGACCCGGCGCGCACGGTCGTCCGGCTGCCCGCCGCCGACGTCCCCGCGTACCTGGCGGCTGAAGGCGGCAAGGTCGCCCTGGTCCTGCTCGGCGGGATCAACTACCTCACGGGCGAGCTGCTGGACATCCCCGGCATCACCGCCGCCGCGCACGAGGCGGGAGCCGTGGCCGGCTGGGACCTCGCGCACGCCGCGGGGAACGTCCCCCTCTCCCTGCACGACTGGAACGCCGACTTCGCGGTCTGGTGCACCTACAAGTACCTCAACGGCGGTCCCGGAGCGCCAGGCGCCTGCTTCGTGCACGCCCGCCACCTGACCGGCGGCGCGGACCCCGCACTGCCGCGGCTGACCGGCTGGTGGGGCACCGACGAGCGGGTCCGCTTCGAGATGCGCCCCGACCGCGACCACGTGCCCGCCGCCGACGCCTGGCAGGTCTCCACGCCGCCCATCCTCGGCCTGGCCGCGCTGCGCGCCGCGCTCGCCGTGCACGCCAAGGCCGGGATGGCCGAGCTCGCCGCCCGCAGCCGCCGGCTCACCGGCTACCTGGAGTCGCTGCTCGCCCCGATGAACGGCGGCCCGATCGAGCTGATCACGCCGTCCGACCCGGCGCGGCGCGGCGCCCAGCTCTCGGTGCGGGTGGCCGCCGGCGACGCGGCCGGGCTGGCCGGACGGCTGCACGCCCGGCACGGGGTGCTCGCCGACGTGCGCAACCCGGACGTGATCCGCTTCGCCCCGGTGCCGTTGTACTCGACGTACCACGACTGCTGGCGGGCCGCCCGGGCCCTCGCCGCCGAGTCGGTCTAGAAGAGCCGCGGGGTGACCACCGACACCACGGTGGTCACCTGGTCGGTGTCGTTGTACATGCTGTGCGGCACCGTCGAGCGCAGATGCACGCTGTCGCCGGGGTAGAGCCGGTGCTCCACCCCGTCCACCTCGTACAGCAGCTCGCCGCTCAGCACGTACGCGAACTCCTCGCCGGCGTGCCCGTACGCGGGCTCCCGCCGCCCGCCCGGCGCGATGTGCACCAGCAGCGGCTCCAGCACCAGGCTCGGGCCGCGCGCGGACAACATCCGGTACGTCTGCGCGCCGGACACGTACTCGGTGGCCGCCGTCTCCGCCCGGGTGAGCGTGAAATGGGTCGGCAGCCGGTCGGCGTCGCGCCCCGGCTGACGGCCGGGGGAGTCGTCGAAGAACTCCGATACGCCCCGTTCGAGCGCCGCCGCGACGCTGTTCAGCGCCACCAGCCCGATCGTCGAGATCCCGCGCTCCACCTGGGAGAGGAACCCGATCGACAGTCCCGACCTGGACGCCAGGTCGCGGAGCGTCATCCCGCGCTCCTTGCGGAACTCGCGCATCCGCGCGCCCACGAGCTCCTGCCGGGGCTCGTCCGCGCGCCGGTCCTCCGACGCCGCCACCGGGACCTCCATGTCAGTCGGGGGGTTGTTCAGCAGCATGAACATATTTCACGCAACGTCCCCCGGCCAAACTCACAGCGGGAACCGTTCCTCGACGGCTACAAGCGCCGCGACGAGCGGCGGCAGGTCCGTCTGGTCCAGGCCGTCGATCTCGAACGTGAGGGCGTTCCCGAACGAGGGATCGTCGCGCACCGTCCCGGACACCGCCAAGGACCCCGTTGGGCGGCAAGCGACGGAAAGCTCGACCCAGTGCTCAAGGGAGGACAGGACGGCCTTCCCTCCGACCCGCTCGTGCACGCGCTCCAGCTCCGTACGGAAGCCGCGCAGCTCGTGCACGCGGAGCCGCGCGTCGAGGTCGGCGGTGAAGCCGCCGGCGCGCACGTGGATGGGGGTGCGCAGCCAGCTCGCGTCCCAGGGGTCGACGCTGCCGGGGAACGAGCGGCCGAGGACCGGGATCAGCAGGTGGTCGGACTCCCGGCTGCGGCCGATCACGATGTCCACGGGGACATCGTAGGCGGGGTCACTCGGCCGTGGTCGCGTGCCAGACGACGTAGGAGATCGTGAGCGGCGCGTCGCTGTTCGCGGGGATGACGGGGAACCTGATGCCGACCAGGTTGCCTTCGGCGGTACGGGCGCAGGCCCAGGCGCCGGGCCTCATCCTGCCCAGCTCCACCTGGTCGTAGTCCCGGGCGGCCAGGGCCTGCGCGCAGGCGTCGGCGTCCGGGCGGGCGTCGACGGGCGTGATCGGGTATTCGCCGCCGCCGGCCGTCCACAGCGAGCGGTAGGGGCTGACGTACCAGAGGTCGCTCACGCCGGGCACGACCGTGCCGATGCGGCCGGACTCGACGTCGAGGTAGTCCTGGTCGCGCAGCGTCGCCTCCGCCTCGCGGATCTTCCCCCCGGCGGAGGGCGAGGAAGAGGGGGAGGCGGAGGGAGTCGGCGTTGGCGTGGGCCGGGGCGGCGTGGTGGCCGGGTCCGCGGCGACGCCCGCGGCCTGCGGAGGAGGATCGGCGGTCGCGTCGGCGTAGTAGCGCTGCGCCATCGCGCCCACCAGCCCGGAGCCCACGGCGATCAGCGCGACCATGACCAGGGCCCGCACGCGTACGGGCCGCCCGTAGAGCTGGATCAGCCCCAGCGTCCCGGTGAGCACCGACAGCAGGCCGGCGACCATCACCCCCTGCCGGGACTCGGTGGTGAGCAGTTGCGCGACCGCCGCCACGTCGGCGACCGACCCGAGCCCCGCCAGCGCGGTGGCCCGGCGGACGGCGCCGCGCCCGGACTCGCCGTCCTGATCTCCCGAAGGGTGCGCCAGCCTCTCCGTGGTGTCCACCCACGACCTCCGTACGCCGGAATCCGTGCCCGTTGAAAGGCGGACCACAGTGTCGCATGAAAGGGGCCGGATCCGATATACGAAGAAGTTAGTAGTGCCTTTCCTTCGCCATTCCTGTTCGGCCTGCGGAACGGCGGCCCGTTGCCCCGCACTGCGGTTATGAAGTGGCCCCCGACCACCAGAAAGTCGCCATGAACCTCCCGAAAACCGGCGATTCCCCCAAATACGGAATAACTCCCCGTGAAATGGCGGTCCTGGCGCTTCTCGACGAGGGGCTGACCCCACACGCCATCGGCAGCAGGCTCCGGAGCACGGCCGAGGCCGTCAGGCCAGGCGGAAGGTGAACTCCACCCGCCGCCACGGCCCCGGCCGCCCGTCGGGCGCGGGTCCGTCCTGCTCGGCGAAGGGCACGATGATGGGCTCCTTCACGCCGAACACGGCGTCGGAGTCGAGAAAGTCGCCGCCCTCGACGAAGAGCTGGGTGACCAGCGTGCGCCGCCCGGGGGCCGCGATCATGAAATGCAGGTGCGGGGCGCGCATCGAGTGGCGTCCGGCGGCGGCCAGCAGCTCGCCCACCGGCCCGTCGTCGGGGATCGGGTACGGCGCCGGCAGGATCGTCCAGAACCTCAGCCGCCCGCCGGCGTCGGTGCGCAGCCGCCCCCGCAGCACCGGCCCTTCCTGGTCCGGGAGCTGGACGTCGTAGTAGCCGTCCTTGTTCGCCTGCCACACGTCCACCACGGCGTCGGCGACGGGGACCCCGGCGGTGTCGGTGACCGTGACGTCCGCCAGGACCCGCTCGCCGTCGAGGCCGCCGGAAATGTCGGCGCCCTGCGGCAGCTCCGGCGGGCCCTCGACGTAGAAGGGGCCGAGCACGGCCGACGGCGTGGCCCCTTCGGCACGGGCGTTGCCGAGGATGTCGACCAGGCTGCTCACGCCGAGGACGTCCGAGAGCAGGATGAACTCCTGACGGACGTCGCTGGTGATGTGCCCGGCCCGGGTGAGGAAGCCGATCGCGTGACGCCACTCCTCGTCGGTGACGTCGTTCTCGCGTACGAAGGCGTGCAGGTGGGAGACGAGGCCCCGGGCGAGCGTACGCAGCCGCTCCGGCGCGCCGTCGAAGCTCGCCAGCACGCTCCGCGTGAGCTCGTCCGCCGCCTGCTCGACCGCCGGGTCAGGGGTCGTGATCATCGTGGTCCTCCGATCAATCTCGTACGTCGTGAGCGGCCCGCGCCGGCCTCGGTCAGTCGCGGGTGCGGGGCGTACTTCTCCAAACCGGACCGGCACTGCGACGACTACTGGTGGCGCTACTTTCCCACGCCGGACCGGCGAACGCTGGTACAGCGCCACCCCTGACATGTCGTACAAGTCGGTCGAAGAGGTCGTCCGGCCCCTGATCATCGCCGTCGCCCTGACCTGCCCGCCATGGACAAATGCGGGCTGAGTCGTACGATGAGTGCCTTCGTGCCGATGGAGGGGGTTTTCATGAGCATGCAACCAGAGGGCGGGCCGGGCGGTTTAAAACCGTTCAAAAGCATCCCGGCGGGCTGCACCGAATTCGTCGGTGATTCTCCGGCCATACGGAAAGAGCTGGCCGCGGCCGTCACCGAGATGCTGCAGTATCACAAGTCTCACCCCAGCGCCGACAATCCCGTCTACCAGAACTGCAAGGACGAACTGACGGAGATCAAGGAGATGCTGACGAAGTCGTATCTCGTGCCCGCGGGGAAGCTCCTTTCCCTGGTCACGAAGCATGACGGCAGGATTCAGGGCATCGCCGTGGTGAGCAAACTCGTGGATTCGCTCAGAATCGACCAGGCGTCCGTCGCGCCGTGGAACATCATCCGCCCGGCGGTCAACGAGGCCGCCGCGCCGAACCCGTTCCAAGGGGTCGGCTGGCAGATGGTGGATGTCGCGCTCACGTACAGCGGGGTGGTGGACCTGACCGCCGCGACCGACCAGTCCGCGGACAGCTTCACCAAGATGGGTTTCCGCACCCCTGAGGACGCGCCGCTGAAAGGCGGCAGCTTCGGGGTGTTGAAAGGGGAGCGGGCCGTAGCCTTCAAACAGAAAGTGGCGAACTTCCGCGACAAGTGAGGCGGGATTTCGTAACAAAACCGACGAGCATCCGCGGTTCGTGAATAGCGCCGGCCGGCGTTCGTGCTGATACCGGTTCGGGTTGAGGGCGGACCGTGGGTGCTGTTACCTTCGCACGGTGGACGACAGGCGTGCACGGGCGGAGGCGATCGAGGGCTTCGCGGCGATCTTGCGAGAATTGCGCAACGCTGTCGGCAACCCGCCTTACCGGGAGATGTCCGGACGGTCAGGGGCGATTTCCCACACCACGCTCCACGAGGCCACGAAAGGCAATCGGCTCCCTAGCTGGGAGACCACCGTCGAGTTCGTCAAGGCGTGCGACGCCGATCCGGCCGCCTACCGCGACCGTTGGGAGCAGGCGAACCGGGTGGTCAGATCGGCGAGCGCCGGGGAGCCCGCGCCGCGCGCCGACATGCCGCTGGAGCGGCCGTCCGACATCTCGGCGGAGCAGCCGTCCGACGGAGCGGAGCAGCCGTCCGACGGGCTCGTGGCCGCGGCCGGCCCCGGTGCTCAGCGGCTCGCCCTCGCGTCGCAGGCGCCCCCATCCGCGGACGCCGCCCCGCCGCCTCCCGCGTCCCCGTCCCCGTCCCCGTCCCCGGACGACGTCCCACCGCCCCCTCCCGCGCCGCCGGCCGGCAAGGGGCGATCCCGGCCCGCCCGCGTTGCCGCCTTGGCGGCGGCAGTGGTCGTCGTCGCCGGGGCGGTGGCCGTCGTCGTGACCGTGCTCAACAACGGCGCCGCGACCGACCACCCCGGCCCTGCCCCGACCGGGCCGGGGCAGTCGGCCGCCGCGCTGTCCCCGGCCGACTGCCCGGTACGCTCGACCAACCCGCCCTGGGCCCCGCCCCTGCACCCGGGCGACGCGGCCCAGTTCGTCGAGGACGTCACGCTTCCCGACTGCGCGCGCGTCGACGCCGGCAAGACCGTGACCAAGGTGTGGCGGCTCAAGAACTCCGGGACCGTGCCGTGGACGGGTTATTCGCTGCGCCGCCTCGACTTCGCGCAGCAGGCCGACCAGTGCCAGACCATCTCGGACGTGCCGATCAAGGACACGCCGCCCGGCGCGACGGTAGACGTCGAGACCGTCGTCACCACGCCCAGGAAGCCGGGCCTGTGTTACGTGCGGTTCAAGATGGTGGACGCCTCGGGGGCGATCCTGTTCCCGGGAAGCCGGCCGATCAACTTCCAGATCATCGTCGACGCACGCTAGTTCCCCGCCACGCTGCACGCGACGGGGAACCAGGGGGACGGCGGCTCAGGAGCCGAGCGTGATCCCCGTGTAGTAGTGCTGGAGGATCCTGGAGTGGCTCCAGCCCGCGTTGGCCTTGTCGCGGGAGCCGTACTGCGACATCCAGTCGCCGTCGACCCAGTTGCCGCACGCCGTCGTCGTGGAGCAGTACTGCGCCCGGAAGATCTTCCCGCTCCGGGTCAGCCGGGTGCCCCAGGTCGCGTCCACCGCGGCGCTCGTCGCCGCCTTGGCCGAGCCGGGCTTGTACACCTGGCTGGACGTGTGGTCGTAGACGTCGAAGCACTCACCGCTCGGCGTCTTGCGGTTGGAGTGCAGCGCCCAGTACCAGCCGAAGTTCTTCACGGCGAGCGCCCCGGCCCTGAGCGACTCGGCCGGCCAGCTCGACACCCACTCGTTGGGCAGGACGTTCTTGACGTAGGTCTTGAAGTCCACCCGCTCCACGCGATCCAGGGACTTGCGGTACACGAGGATCGTCGTGGGCAGCTTGGTGTCCGTGCCGTCGGTCTTGCACCCGGTCGGCGACGTGGAGCTCAGGAACTGGTGCGAGGCGTTCTGGTTCTTCAGCGTGGCGTTCAGGTTGGCTTTCGCGCCGGGGGCCAAGTCCTGGTAGCTGCCGGCGTAGCCGGTGTTGAAGTAGACGCGGACCGTCTTGCCGCTGCGGTTCCAGGCGGAGGCGGCGGAGTTCTTGATGCAGGTGCCCTTGCCTGCTCCGGCCCCCTTGAAGTCGTAGCAGGTGGGCTGGGTGGTGCTGTAGTCCGGGATGGATCCGGTGAAGTCGGAGACCGACCCCTGGTGGTTGCTGTTGAAGTAGTAGCAGAACTCGCCGGTGTCGCAGACACCGTCGCGGCTCGCGGCGGCGGCGGGGGAGGCGGCGGTGGTGAGGACCGCCCCGCCGACCGCCATCGCGGCCGTCGCCGCGGCGAGCCGTGGGAGCAGGCGGACCGTTCGTACGGACACGTTGTCTTCCTCTTCTGGTCGCGGCCGGGGAGCGTTATCGGATGCTGTAGCCCTGGGAGTTCCAGAACGAGGTGGGGTTCGGGTTGTCGAGGTGCGGGTCGCCGACGCTCTTGGCGGCGCGCGTCTGCCGCCCGAGGCGCATCTCGACGTGGGTGTGCGCGGACGAGCTGCTCGACACGCCGCGCCACGACTCGGTGGCGATCACCTGGCCGCGGCTGACCTGCTGGCCCACCCTCAGCGAGGACACCGGGGCGGAGTGCAGGTAGATCACCGTCTTGTTCAGCGAGGAGTTGTAGATGGCGATCGTGGAGAGGTTCGCCCTGCCGGTGGCGCCGCGTACGACGTTGATGACCTGGCCCGCCACCAGGGCGTGCACGTTGGAGCCGATGCCGCGGGCGATGTCGATGCCCTCGTGCCGGCCGGAGGTGGAGGTGTAGCCGTCGAAGCCGCAGGTGATCCGGCCGGTCGCCGAGTACAGCGAGTACGACATGGCGCCGCCGCTCCCCGACGACGACGGGCTGAACTGGTGCGAGGCGTTCTGGTTCTTCAGCGTGGCGTTCAGGTTGGCCTTCGCGCCGGCGGCGAAGTCCTGGTAGCTGCCGGCGTAGCCGGTGTTGAAGTACACGCGGACGGTCTTGCCGCTCCGGTTCCAGACGGAGGCGGCGGAGTTCTTGATGCAGGTGCCCTTGCCCGCGCCGGTGCCCTTGAAGTCGTAGCAGGTGGGCTGGGTGGTGCTGTAGTCCGGGATCGATCCGGTGAAGTCGGAGACCGATCCCTGCTGATTGCTGTTGAAGTAGTAGCAGAACTCGCCGGTGTCGCAGACCCCGTCGCGGTTCGCGGCCGAGGCGGGGGCCGCGGTGCCGAGCACCGCTCCGCCGAGCGCCATCGCGGCGGTCGTGGCGGTGAGGATCCTGGTGAGCTTGCTCATGCTGTTCTCCTGTCTGTGCTGCATGGGATCGGGATCGGGATGGAAGTACGGGGTCAGCGCCGCCGGTACTCCTCCCAGGTGCGGATGGTCGTGCGCGGGCCGTCGTCCGGACCCCGGTTGGCGAGCCCGTTCAGACCGAGGTAGTAGTCACCGACCTGGTGCTGGGCCTGGCTGGACAGATCCGGGTCGCTGATGGCGACGGCGTGGATGTGCCAGGGCCAGTCGCCCTGCTGAGGGCTGCGCAGCCAGGCGGCGAAGCCGACGAGACGCAGCGCCCGGACGACGGCGGTGCGGGTGGCGGCGTTCATCCCCTCCACGGAGACGTCGACGACGCCGCCGCCGTCATGGGTGCCGACGGACGTGGGGTCGCCCCCGGGGTTGTACGACCCCTGGTCCAGCGCGAAGTCCCGGCCGAGCAGCCGCCTGGCCTCCGCCAGCATGTCCCGCGTACGGGCGTTGAGCACGGAACCGCCGACGGACACCCGAGCGCCCGGGGTGATGACGCGGGTGACCGTGAAACGGCCGGCGCCGAGCTTGGTGAGCGACGTCTTGCCCGGCAGGCCGTTGGCGTCGAGACCGCTGAGGCCGAGCGACTTCTGGTAGTTCGCGTAGGCGGCGACCGTCGTGGTGCCGAAGTAGCCGTCCACCCACTTCGCGTCGAGAAGGCGGAGGTCACGCAGCGCCTGCTCGACGAGGAGCACGCCGGCCTTGGCGCCCGGGGTCAGCGTGTTGTCGGGCCGCCGCGGGTCGATCTGGGCCGCCTTGACGGCGGCTTCCATGTTCACGGCGGGAAGGGCCTCAGCGTCGGCCTTCTGCGCCGCCGCCGCCCCGGTCACCCCACTCAGCGGGGCGATCAGGACGGCCGCCGCGAGCAGGGCGGCGCATGAGGACAGCTTCATCGGGTTCTCCTGGTTCGCGGGGCCGGGGGGCGATTCCGGTGTGGCGGAACCCAAGGTGGCGGCTCGCCCGCGTGTCCGGTAGGAGATCCGTGTTGTCAGCCTGTTCGACGTGCTCCTGCCTGCGGAATTACACGTCGCCTGACAGGCGGCCGGGTGGCGTCAGCCGCCGAGGCGGATGATCCCCCGGGTGGCCGCCACGGTCACGGCGGCGGTGCGGTCGTCCACGCCGAGCTTGGCGAAGACGTGCAGCAGGTGGGTCTTGACGGTGGCCTCGCTGATGCACAGGTGGGCGGCGATGGCCTTGTTGCTCATCCCCTGGGCGACCGCGCCCAGGACCTCGATCTCCCGGCCGCTGAGCGCGCCTGGCGCGTCGGCGCGGGCCCACGACAACACCCGGGTCGCTATCGACGGCGACAGGGCGCTCTCGCCCTGGGCCGCCGCCCTGATCGCGGCGAACAGCTGCTCGCGGTGGCTGTCCTTGAGCAGGTAGCCGATCGCTCCTGCGTCGATGGCGCGGGAGATGTCGCCGTCGGTGTCGTACGTGGTCAGCACGATCACCCTGGCGCCGGGGTCGTCCGCGCGGATCCGGCTGATCGCCGTCGCGCCGTCGAGCTCGGGCATCTGCAGGTCCATCAGCGTGACGTCCGGCCGCAGCGCGCGCGCCAGGCGCACCGCGTCCGCGCCCGAGACCGCCTCGCCGACCACCTCCAGGTCGTCCTGCGTCCCGAGCATCGCCCGGATGCCGTCAC
Source organism: Nonomuraea sp. LP-02 (assembly GCF_036289125.1). Taxonomy (NCBI): domain Bacteria; kingdom Bacillati; phylum Actinomycetota; class Actinomycetes; order Streptosporangiales; family Streptosporangiaceae; genus Nonomuraea; species Nonomuraea sp. LP-02. The sequence goes on from NZ_JAXCLK010000001.1 coordinate 7,021,657, forward strand.
GGACCACCGGATGATCGTCGGCGATCAGCACGCGGATCGCGCTCATCGCGCCCCCACGGGGAGGCTGGCCACGACCGTCGTGCCCTCCCCGGACGCGCTCTCCACGAGGAGCGTGCCGCCGAGCTGCGCCATCCGTTCCGACATGATCAGCAGACCGTGACCGGCGGCGGCCCGCCCAGGATCGAAGCCGTCGCCGTCGTCGTGGACGTCCAGCACGACCAGGTCGTCCATGTACGACAGGGTCAGCGTGACCCGCTCGGCGCGCGCGTGGCGGCGCGCGTTGGCGACCGCTTCCTGCGCCACCCGCAGCAGCTCCACCTGGACCTGCCCGTCCAGGGGCCGCAGCGTACCGGTGATCACGGCGTGCGCGTCGATGCCGGTCTCGTCGGACAGCCGGCCCGACAGCCGCCGCAGCGCCTCCGGCAGGCCGCCGTCGTCGAGCTCACCCGGCCGCAGCGCCCGCACCACGCGGCGGCTCTCCGTGAGGTTCTCCCTCGCCGTACGCAACGCCTGCGCCAGGTGCCGGTCGCCGGGCGAGCGCTCCTGCGCCGCCTCCAGCAGCATCACCACGCTGGCGAACCCCTGGGTCAGGCTGTCGTGGATGTCGCGCGCCAGCCGCTGCCGCTCGGCGGCCACGCCCGCCTGCCGTTCGGCCGCCGCCCGCGCCTCCTGGGCGGCCTGCAACTGGTCGATCAGCTCCTTGCGCTCGGCGCTCTGCCGGGCCACGGAGGAGAAGTAGCCCACCGAGGTGGCCGCGCTGACCGCGATCAGCACGGTGATGGCGAGCTCGGTCCAGCTGATCGACCCGCCGTGGTGGTAGCTGTGCCACAACCAGCCGCCGGCGCACGACAGCACCGCGACCAGCCCGATCCGCACGGCGTCCATGCAGTACGGCACCAGCACGCACAGGCAGACCACCAGGAACGACCGGTCGATCGCGAACAGCCCCAGCCAGAGCAGCCCGCCGCCGGCCACGTACGGCAGGGGCACCTCGCCGGCCGGAGGCGTGCGCAGCACGAACCACACCGCGTACCAGGCGGCCAGCCCGGCCACGAGCGCCACCGGCAGGGCCTCGCCCACCTCCATCAGCGGGCCGGCCGAGGTCAGCACCAGCCACGACCCGAAGAAGGCGTGCTGCCACCGGCGCCGGGACCGCTCCCAGGACTCCACGGCATCGACGATAACCAGCCGTCCGCCGGTCCGGCATCAACCAGTCGACTGACCCGGGAATCGGCGTCCCGCTCGATGCGCGCCCGGCCGCCGCGGAACGAGACTCGGCGGTGTGACAGCCATCCCTAGCCCGTCCCAGGGCGTCTGGCATCTCGGGCCGCTGCCCGTCCGCGCGTACTCGCTGCTCATGGTGCTCGCCATCGTCGTCGGCGTCTGGGTCACCCGCCGCCGCTGGGCCGCCCGCGGCGGCGAGCCTGACACCGTCGTGGACATCGCCACCTGGGCCGTGCCGTTCGGCCTGGTCGGGGCGCGTCTCTACCACGTGGCCACCGACTGGCGGCAGTACTTCGGCCCCGGCGGCGAACCCCTGCGCGCCTTCGCGATCTGGGAGGGCGGGATCAGCATCTGGGGCGCCGTCGCCGGGGGCGCGCTCGGCGCGTGGCTGGCCTGCCGCCGGCGCGGCATCCCGCTGCGCGACTTCGCCGACGCCGTCGCGCCCGGCATCGCGCTCGGGCAGGCCATCGCGCGCTGGGGCAACTGGTTCAACCAGGAGCTGTACGGCAGGCCGACCGACCTGCCGTGGGCGCTGGAGATCGACCCCGCCCACCGGCCGACCGGCATGGAGTCCACGGCGACGTACCATCCGGCCTTCCTCTACGAGTCGCTGTGGGACCTGGGGGTGGCCGGGCTCGTCCTCTGGGCCGAACGCCGCTTCCACCTGGACCGCGGCCGGACCTTCGCGTTGTACGGCGCGGCCTACGCCACCGGACGCGCCTGGATCGAGTGGCTGCGCGTGGACCCCGCCCCTCTCGTCCTCGGCTTGCGCCTCAACGTCTGGACCGCGCTGCTGACCCTCGGCGCGGCCCTCACGTACCTGATCGTCACCCGCGGACCACGGGCCGGTACCCCTGGCTGTACCTCCGTTGGGGCGTAGAGGGGAACGACCGGAAGGGGGCGTCGCTGGTGTGCTGATGACTGTCCATCAAGCGCTCCCCAAGGGAAACACCGACATGGCAGTCTTCGTCCGCCGTCACCCGCTGCTCAGCTTCTTCATCCTGGCCAACCTGTTGAGCTGGGTCGCCTGGTTGCCGTACATCCTGTCGCGGAACGGCACCGGAGTCCTGGACTTCGAGTTCCCCGCCCTGCTCGGCACCCCGCAGTTGCTCGGCATGCTGCCCGGCGCCTATCTCGGCCCGATCTTCTCCGCCTACCTCGTGACCAGGATCGCGGAGGGCAAGGAGGGCGTCCGCCGGTGGGTCGGGCGGATGACCAAGTGGCGGGTGAGCTGGGTCTGGTATCTGGTGACCGCCATCGGCGTCCCCGCCGCCATCATCGTCACCTGCCTCGCGATGACCGACGGGCAGTTCACCGCTCCTCCCGCCGCCGTGCTGGCGGCCTACGTCCCCAGTCTGCTGCTCCAGATGGTCACCACCGGGCTGGCGGAGGAGCCCGGCTGGCGTGACTTCGCGCTGGCGCGGATGCAGCGCAGGTTCGGCGCGCTGGGCTCCACGATCATCCTCGGCCCGCTGTGGGGGCTCTGGCACCTGCCGCTGTTCCTGTCGGAGTGGGGCGGGTACCCGGACGTCAGCCTGCAGCGGATCGCCGAGTTCGTGGCCTTCTGCTGCACCTTCAACGTGGTCGTCACCTGGGTCTTCAACCGGACCGGGCAGAGCCTGCCGCTGATCATGCTGCTGCACGTCAGCGTCAACAACTTCATGTCGGTCGCCTTCGCGGAGGTGTTCCCGACGCTCGCCACCCCCGAGCTGGCGTCCCGGGTCACCCTCCTCGCGGGCACCACGGGGGCCGTCGTGGTGCTCATCGCCACCCGCGGCCGTCTGGGTTACCGTCCGCCCGCGGAGCCCGTTCCGGCCGCGGCGGGAACGGAAGCCGTGACGGCCCGATGAGCCGGCGATAGCCTGTGGCGGGCCGGGGAGGTACTTACTCATGACGACCAACCGGGCCCCGCGGCGCGTGGACCTGGTCGCCCGGGGCCGTGCCGCGCTGGACGCCCTCGAACACCTCGTCGCCGGGATGGGCACGGCGGTCCTGGCGCTGGTGGCGCTCCTGACGGCCGTCCTCACCGGCCTGGCCTGTCTCGTCGGCGTGGGGGTGCCGCTGGTGCCGGCCGCGCTGCGCGGGTTGCGCGCGGTGGCCGACAGGGAGCGGGCCAGGCTCTCGCGCTGGGGCCCGGTGGAGCTCGTCGCCGCGTCCCCGCCGCCGGCCGGGCCGCTCGCGGCGCTCGCCGACGCGACGGTGCGGCGGGAGCTGGCCTGGGCGGTCGTGCACGGCTCCGCCGGGCTGCTCCTGGGCATGGCCGCCCTCACCCTCCCGCTGCACGCGGTGCAGGACGCGACCTTCGCGTTGTGGTGGTGGCTGCTGCCTCCTGAGGAGGCCGCGACCGCGGCGTACGGGATGTGGGAGGTCAGGGACGCGGCGGGCGCGTTCGCCGTCGCCGCGCTGGCCCCGGTCGAGATCGCGCTGACCGTCGTCGTCGCACCCTGGATGGCCCGGCTGCAGGCCTGGTCCGGGCGTCGCCTCCTGCGGCCCGGCGCCGACGTCGACCTGCACCTGCGGGTGGCGCAGCTCACCGCGACCCGCGCCGCCGTGCTCGACGCGCACGCCGCCGAGCTGCGCAGGATCGAACGTTCGCTGCACGACGGCACGCAGAACCGGCTCGTCGCCGTCAACGTGCTGCTCGGGGCGGCGCTCCGGGCGCTGGAGCGCGATCCGGCCACCGCCAGGGAGTCGCTCGAACGGGCGCAGAGCGCCGCGGAGCAGGCGCTCGGCGAGCTGCGCGGCGTGGTACGCACCATCCTGCCGCCCGTCCTGACCCACAAGAGCCTCGCCGACGCGCTCGCCGGTCTGGCCGCGGCCTGCCCGGTGCCCTGCCGGATCGACGCCGAACCGTCCGTCAGGGCCGCCGCCTCCGTCGAGGCCACCGCCTACTTCGTGGTGGCCGAGGCGCTCACCAACATCGCCAAGCACAGCGAGGCCGAGCGGGCCGTCGTCCGCGTACGCCGCCTCGGCGACCGGCTGCTCCTCCAGGTCACGGACGACGGCCGGGGCGGGGCGGACGAGCGCGGCTCCGGGCTCGCCGGCATCCGCGGCCGGGTCGAGGCGCACGACGGGACGTTCACGCTGAGCAGTCCGGCCGGCGGGCCGACGACCCTCGACGTGACCCTGCCTGCCGGGACGTGAGGGTCAGGTGCTCTCCAGGTAGCGCAGCACGGCGGCCACCCGGCGGTCGGTGCCGTCGGCGGGCTGCAGGTCGAGCTTGGCGAAGATGCTCCTGATGTGCTTGTGCACGGCCCCGCCGGTGACGACGAGCCGCTCGGCGATGGCGGAGTTGCCGAGCCCTTCGGCCATCAGGGCCAGCACGTCGCGCTCGCGCGGGCTGAGCCGGTCGAGCGGGTTGCCGGGCCGGTTGCGGGTCAGGAGCTGCGCGACCACCTCGGGGTCGATGGCGGTGCCGCCGTCCGCCACCCGGTGCAGCGCGGTCAGGAACTCCTGGACCCGCCCGACCCGCTCCTTGAGCAGGTAGCCGAGGCGGGCGCTGCCGTGGGCGAGCAGGTCGGTGGCGAACGCCTGCTCGACGTACGCCGACAGGACGAGCACGGCGAGGCCGGGCCGGCGCCGCCTGGCCTCGACGGCCGCCCTGATGCCCTCGTCGGTGTGGGTGGGCGGCATGCGGACGTCCACGATGGCGACGTCCGGCTCGTGCGCGGCCACGGCGTCGAGGAAGCCGGCCGCGTCCGGGGCGGTGGCCACCACGTCCAGCGCCTCGGCGCGCAGCAGCAGCGCCAGGCCCTCGCGCAGCAGGGGGTCGTCCTCGGCGATCACGATCCGCAAGGCGGCTTCACCTCCAGGCCCGCTGTCACAGTCCTCGCCCTCAGACCCTAGGCCAGAGCGGAGTGCGGCACGGCAGGCCCGGCGCGTAGGAAGGTCGTCAATATTTGGGCTGTGGCCGTATGAAATGCGTCAAGAACCACCAAACCTCCCAATCCTCATCGTTTGCTGGTGATGGGTCCCTCCGGACCTCTTTGAGCTGAGGAGTGGGATGGCAGACGTCATCTTCGTGGTCCTGACGATCGCGATCTTCGCGGTCCTCGGGGTCGTCGTGAAGGCGGTGGAGCGGCTGTGAGCGCCGTCAACGCCGCCGGTCTCGTGATCGCCGTGGCCCTGGTGATCTTCATGGTCGCCGCACTGCTGTTCCCGGAGCGCTTTTGATGAGCACGACCGTGGCAGGGATGGTCTTCGTCGCCTCCCTGATCATCGCGCTGGCCCTGGTGCACGTCCCGTTGGGGGACTACATGGCCCGCGTCTACTCGAGCACCAAGGACACCCGGCTCGAACGGGTGATCTACCGGCTGCTCGGCGTCCGCCCGGACGCCGAGCAGAGCTGGGGCGTGTACGCGCGCGCCCTGCTGGCGTTCTCGGCGGTGTCGGTCCTGGTCGTGTACGGCATCCAGCGCCTCCAGGACCGGCTGCCGCTGAGCCTGGGCATGGAACCGGTCACCGACCACATCGCCTGGAACACCGCGGTCAGCTTCGTCACCAACACCAACTGGCAGTCGTACTCCGGCGAGTCCACCATGGGCCACCTGACCCAGATGGCCGCCCTCGCGGTGCAGAACTTCGTCTCGGCGTCCGTCGGCATGGCGGTGGCGGTCGCCCTGGTCCGCGGGTTCGCCCGCCGCCGGTCCGACACCATCGGCAACTTCTGGGTGGACCTGGTCCGCGGCACGCTCCGCATCCTGCTGCCGATCGCGTTCGCAGGCGCGCTGGTCCTGGTCGCCGGCGGGCTGGTGCAGAATTTCTCCGGCCTGCGCGAGGTGACCACGCTCACCGGCGGCGTCCAGTCGATCACGGGCGGCCCGGTCGCCTCCCAGGAGGTGATCAAGGAGCTGGGCACGAACGGCGGCGGCTTCTACAACGTCAACTCCGCCCACCCCTTCGAGAACGCCGCCGCCTGGACGAACTGGCTGGAGATCTTCCTCATCCTGGTGATCCCGTTCTCGCTCACCCGTACCTTCGGCCGGCTGGTCGGCCAGGTCCGCCAGGGCTACGCGATCCTCGCCGTCATGGGCCTCCTGGCGCTGGCCAGCGTCGTGCTCACCAACGTGTTCGAGCTGTCCGGCGACGCCACCGTGCCGCACGCGGCGGGCGCGGCCATGGAGGGCAAGGAGGTCCGCTTCGGCGTCTCGAACTCGGCCACGTTCGGCGCGGCGACGACGCTCACGAGCACGGGAGCGGTGAACTCCTTCCACGACTCCTACACCCCGTTCGGCGGCATGATGACGATGGTCAACATGATGCTGGGCGAGGTCGCCCCCGGCGGGGTCGGCTCGGGCCTGTACGGCATGCTCGTCCTCGCCGTCATCACGGTGTTCGTGGCCGGGCTGATGGTCGGCCGCACCCCCGAGTACCTGGGCAAGAAGATCCGCGCCCGCGAGATCAAGCTCGCCTCGCTGTACTTCCTGGTCACCCCGATCCTGGTGCTGGTCGGCACCGCGTGCGCGATGAGCTCGGCCGAGCGGCGCGCGAGCATGCTGAACACCGGCCCGCACGGCCTGTCCGAGGTCCTGTACGCCTTCACCAGCGCCTCCAACAACAACGGCTCCGCCTTCGCCGGCCTCACCGTCAACACCCCCTGGTACGACGTGGCGCTCGGCCTGTGCATGGCCTTCGGCCGGTTCCTGCCGATCATCCTGGTGCTGGCCCTGGCCGGCTCGCTGGCCGCGCAGTCACCCGTCCCCGAGGGCGCCGGCACGCTCCCGACGTACCGGCCGCAGTTCGTCGGCATGGTCGTCGGCGTGACGATCATCCTGGTCGCCCTCACCTTCCTCCCCGCCCTGGCGCTCGGACCGATCGCAGAAGGACTGTCCTGACATGTCAACCCCCGTGCTGGAGAAACCGGCGCCGAAGCGGGACGGCCGGCCCGGCGGCCTGTTCGACCCGGAGCAACTGGTCCGCTCGCTGCCCGGCGCGCTGAGGAAGCTCAACCCCGTCGAGCTGTGGCGCAACCCGGTGATGTTCGTCGTGGAGGTCGGCGCGGCCTTCACCACCGTTCTCGCCGTGCTCGACCCGTCGTTCTTCGCCTGGGCGCTCGTGGCCTGGCTGTGGCTGACCGTCCTGTTCGCCAACCTGGCCGAGGCGATGGCGGAGGGCCGCGGCAAGGCCCAGGCGGCCACGCTGCGCAAGGCCAAGACGGACACCCAGGCCCGCCGGCTGGCGGACCCGGCCGACCCCACGCGCTGGGACGTCATCCGCGCCCCCGAGCTGCGGCAGGGCGACCACGTGATCGTCGAGGCGGGGGAGACCATCCCCGGGGACGGCGACGTCGTGGACGGCATCGCCAGCGTGGACGAGTCGGCCATCACCGGCGAGTCCGCCCCCGTCATCCGCGAGTCCGGCGGCGACCGCTCGGGGGTCACGGGTGGCACGAAGGTGCTGTCCGACCGGATCATCGTCAGGATCACCCAGAAGCCGGGCGAGAGCTTCGTGGACCGGATGATCGCCCTGGTGGAGGGCGCGAACCGGCAGAAGACGCCGAACGAGATCGCGCTCAACATCCTGCTGGCCGCCCTGACGATCATCTTCCTGGCCGCCACCGTGACCATGCAGCCGCTGGCCATCTACTCCAAGCTCGTCAACCCCGGCGTCGCCGACTCGCCCGCCCTCGACGCGAACGGCGTCACCGGCGTGGTGCTGGTCTCGCTGCTGGTCTGCCTCATCCCGACCACGATCGGCGCGCTGCTGTCGGCCATCGGCATCGCCGGCATGGACCGCCTGGTCCAGCGCAACGTCCTCGCCATGTCGGGCCGCGCGGTGGAGGCCGCGGGCGACGTCTCGACGCTGCTGCTGGACAAGACCGGCACCATCACCCTGGGCAACCGGCAGGCCGCCGAGTTCGTCCCGGTCCGGGGCGTCAGCGCGGCCGAGCTGGCCGAGGCCGCGCAGTTGTCCAGCCTGGCCGACGACACCCCCGAGGGCCGCTCCATCGTCGTGTTCGCCAAGGACCGCTTCGGCCTCCGCGAGCGTCAGGCGGGCGAGCTGGCACACGCCGAGTGGGTGCCGTTCACCGCGCAGACCCGCATGTCCGGGGTGAACCTGGACGGGCGCGAGGTCCGCAAGGGCGCCGCCACGGCGGTGATGAAGTGGGTGCGCGACGCCGGCGGCCACCCCACCGACGAGGCCGGCCACCTGGTGGACGGCATCTCCGCCTCCGGCGGCACGCCGCTGGTCGTCGCCGAGAAAGGCCGCGTCCTCGGCGTCATCCACCTGAAGGACGTGGTCAAGGCGGGCATGCGCGAGCGGTTCGACGAGATGCGCAGGATGGGCATCAGAACCGTCATGATCACCGGCGACAACCCGCTGACCGCCAAGGCCATCGCCGACGAGGCCGGCGTGGACGACTTCCTGGCCGAGGCCACCCCCGAGGACAAGCTCGCCCTGATCAGGCGGGAGCAGGAGGGCGGCCGCCTGGTCGCCATGACCGGCGACGGCACCAACGACGCCCCGGCCCTCGCCCAGTCGGACGTCGGCGTGGCCATGAACACCGGCACCTCCGCCGCCAAGGAGGCCGGCAACATGGTCGACCTCGACTCCAACCCGACCAAGCTCATCGAGATCGTCGAGATCGGCAAGCAGCTCCTCATCACGCGCGGCGCGCTGACCACGTTCTCCATCGCCAACGACATCGCGAAGTACTTCGCGATCATCCCGGCCGTGTTCGCGGCCGTCTATCCAGGTCTGGACGCGCTGAACGTCATGCGTCTGAGCAGCCCCCAGTCCGCCATCCTGGCCGCGGTGATCTTCAACGCGCTGGTCATCGTCGCGCTGATCCCGCTCGCCCTGCGCGGCGTGCGCTACCGGCCGTCCAGCGCGTCCAAGCTGCTGTCCCGCAACCTGTACGTCTACGGCCTCGGCGGCGTCGTCGCGCCCTTCATCGGCATCAAGATCATCGACCTGCTGGTCCAGTTCCTCCCGGGGATGTCCTAGATGAAACGCCTTCCGAGCCCGCTGCGCCGGCACCTCGCCGCGCTCCGTGCCGTCGCCGTACTCACCGTCCTGCTCGGCCTGATCTATCCGCTGGTCACCACCGGCCTCGCCCAGGTGCTGTTCCACGACAACGCGAACGGCTCCCTCATCAGGGACAGAGGCAGCTCGCTCATCGGCCAGTCCTTCACCGACGCCGCCGGCCGGCCGGTCAGGAAGTACTTCCAGTCCCGCCCGTCGGCCGCCGGCGACGGCTACGACCCCACGTCCACCTCGGCGAGCAACCTCGGCCCCGAGGACGTCGTGGACGTCCTGCCCGCCGACGGCCAGAAGGGCAGGCGATCGCTGCTCACACAGGTGTGCGCCCGCTCCAAGGCGGCCGGCGAGCTGGAGGGCGTCAGCGGCGCCCGCCCTTACTGCACGCCCGACGGGGCCGGCGCGGTGCTCAAGGTCTTCCCCGGCCGCGTCGTCAGCGTCAACCAGCCCTGCCCCGCCACCCCCTTCGTCGCCACCTGGCAGGGCGTACCGGTCGAGTGCGCCAGGCCGGGGGAGGACTACGCGGCCGGCCGCACCGTGCCCGTCCGCGGGAACGCCCCCGCGTCCCCCGCCGTCCCCGCCGACGCGGTCACGGCGAGCGGCTCCGGCCTGGACCCGCACATCTCGCCGGCCTACGCCGCGCTCCAGGCCCCGCGCGTGGCGAAGGAGCGCGGCCTGCCCCTGGACCGGGTGAGGGCGCTGATCGAGGAGCACACCACGGGGCGCATACTGGGCTTCATGGGCGAACCCGCCGTCAACGTGCTCGAACTCAACCTCGCCCTCGACGAGGGCTGACGTGCGAGGACGGCTACGGGTCTACCTCGGGGCGGCCCCCGGGGTGGGCAAGACGTACGCGATGCTCAGCGAGGGCCGGCGCGCGCTCGAACGCGGCCGTGACGTGGTCGTGGGCCTGGTCGAGACGCACGGCCGGCCCCGTACGGCCGTCCTGCTGGAGGGCATGGAGATCGTCCCGCGCAGGACCGTCTCCTATCGCGGGGCCACCTTCACCGAGCTGGACGTGCGGGCGGTCATCGCGCGCCGGCCGAAGGTGGCGCTGATCGACGAGCTGGCGCACACCAACGCGCCGGGCTCGGGGAACGTCAAGCGCTGGCAGGACATCGACGAGATCCTGGACGCCGGCATCGACGTCATCTCCACGGTCAACATCCAGCACCTGGAGTCGCTCAACGACGTCGTCCAGGAGATCACGGGGGTCCCGCAGCGCGAGACCGTGCCCGACGAGGTCGTCCGCAGGGCCGACCAGATCGAGCTGGTCGACATGTCCCCGGAGGCGCTGCGCAGGCGCATGGCGCACGGCAACGTGTACGCCCCGGAGAAGGTCAGCGCGGCCATGTCGAACTACTTCCGGGTCGGCAACCTCACCGCGCTGCGCGAGCTGGCCCTGCTCTGGGTCGCCGGCAAGGTCGACGACCAGCTCGACCGCTACCGCGCCGACCACGGCATCGCCGACACGTGGGAGACCAGGGAACGGGTGGTGGTCGCCCTGACCGGCGGCCCCGAGGGCGACACGCTGGTGAGGAGGGCGGCGCGCATCGCGGCCCGCACCAAGGGCGCCGACCTGCTGGCCGTCCACGTGGCCAGCGCCGACGGGCTGGCCGGCGCCGACCCCGCCCACCTGGTCCGCCAGCGCTCTCTCGTGGAGAGCATGGGCGGCACCTACCACCAGGTCGTCGGCGGCGACGTGCCGCGGGCGCTGCTCGACTTCGCCCGTGGCGTCAACGCGACCCAGCTCGTCCTCGGCGCCTCCCGCCGGGGCCGCTTCGCGCAGATCCTCTCGCGCGGCGTCGGCGTGGAGACCGCCAGCCTGTCCGGCTCGATCGACGTCCACCTCGTCACCCACGAGGAGGCCAAGAAGGGCCGCAGGCGGCCGGAACGCGCCCGCGCCGCCCTGACCCGCGAACGGCGGCTGGCCGGCTGGGCCGTCGCGATGGTCGGCCTGCCGGCGCTGACCGCGACGCTCGCCCCCTTCCGTGACGTGCTGCAACTGCCGAGCGAGATCCTGCTGTTCCTGCTCCTGGTCGTCGGCGTCGCCCTCATCGGCGGCATGTGGCCGGCCATCGCCGCCGCCGTCGGCGGGTCGCTGCTGCTCAACTGGTTCTTCACCCCGCCCGTCGGGTTCATCACGATCGCCCACCCCGAGAATCTGCTGGCGCTGATCGTGTTCGTGCTGGTCGCGGCCGCGGTCAGCACGATCGTCGACGTGGCGGCCCGGCGTACCCGGCAGGCCGCCCGCGCCGCCGCGGAGGCCGAGGTGCTGTCCACGCTGGCCGGGCACGTGCTGCGCGGCGACGCCGCGCTGCCCTCCCTGCTGGGACGGCTGCGCGAGACGTTCGGGCTCGACTCGGTCACCCTGCTCGAACGCATCGGCGACCCCACCCCCGACGACCAGGCCGATCCCCGTGCCTGGCGCATCATCGCCACCTCGGGGAACGAGCCCTGCACCGCGCCCGCCGCCGCGGACACCGACGTCGTGATCAGCGACGAGCTGATGCTCGCCGCCCGCGGCCAGCTGCTCAACGCCGGCGACCGGCGGGTGCTGGAGGCGTTCGCCGCCGAGGCGGCCGTCGCGCTGCGCCAGGAACGCCTGGAGGAGGAGGCCGAGCTGGCCAGGCCGCTGGCCGAGGCCGACAAGATGCGCACCGCGCTGCTCGCCGCCGTCAGCCACGACCTCCGCACCCCGCTCTCGGCCGCCAAGGCGGCTGTCGAGAGCCTGCGCGGCGACGAGGTGGAATGGACGGACGAGGACCGCGACGAACTGCTCGCCACCGCAGACGAGTCCCTGGTCCGGCTCGACCGGCTCGTGGAGAACCTGCTCGACATGAGCCGTCTGCAGGCCGGCGTCCTCGGCCTCTCGCTCCTGCCCGTCGCCCTGGAGGAGGTCGTGCCCCGGGCCGTGGACGACCTCGGCCCGCTGTGCGAGCGCGTCGTGAACGACGTGCCCGTCGAGCTGCCCGACATCGTCGCCGACCCGGCCCTGCTGGAGCGCGTCCTCTCCAACCTCATCGCCAACGCCGTCCGCTACAGCCCGCCCGGCCACAAGGTGCTGATCACCGCCGGCCGGCACGGCGACCAGGTCGAGATCAGGGTCGTCGACCGGGGCCCCGGCATCCCGCCCCAGGACCACGAGCGGGTGTTCCTGCCGTTCCAGCGGCTCGGCGACCGCGACAACGGCGCCGGCGTCGGTCTCGGCCTCGCGCTCTCGCGCGGGCTCACCGAGGCCATGGGCGGCACGCTCATCCCCGAGGAGACGCCAGGAGGAGGTCTCACGATGATCGTCAGCATGCCGGTCCACCCCGGGGCGGCGGCGCCATGACCAAGATCCTGGTCGTGGACGACGAGCCGCAGATCCTGCGGGCGCTCCGCATCAACCTGGCCGCCCGGCACTACGAGGTCGCGGTCGCCGCCGACGGCTCCTCCGCGCTGCGCCAGGCCGCCGAATGGCGTCCCGACCTCATCGTCCTCGACCTCGGGCTGCCCGACATCGACGGCGTGGACGTCATCCACGGCCTGCGCGGCTGGACCAGCGTCCCCATCGTCGTCCTGTCCGGCCGGGCCGGGAACCAGGACAAGGTAGGCGCACTGGACGCCGGCGCCGACGACTACGTGACGAAACCCTTCGGGATCGAGGAGCTGCTGGCCCGCATCCGCGCCGTCTCCCGCCGTACCAGCGTGCAGGAGGCCGAGCCGGCGCCCATCCGCCTCGGCGACCGCACCGTGGACCTGGTCGGCAAGACCGTCTCCGGCGGGATCAGGCTCACCCCCACCGAGTGGCACATCCTGGAGATCCTGCTGCGCAACCCCGGCAAGCTGATCCCCCAGCGCTACCTGCTCGCCGAGGTGTGGGGCAGCAAGCACGTCAAGGAGACCCACTACCTGCGCCAGTACATGGCCCAGCTCCGCAGGAAACTCGAACCCGACCCCGCCCACCCCCAGCACCTGATCACCGAACCGGGCATGGGCTACCGCTACGCGCCGTGAACAGGCCCTCCGGCCCGCTGGAGGACCAGCTCGACGCCGTGCAGGAACGTCTCGCCGACCGCCACCGGGTCGGTGAGGCAGCCCGCCGCCATCGCGCCGTCGCGCAGCATGACGACGTGCCGGCCCGCGGGCTCGGGCGGCGTCTCCCCGGCCCGCGCGAGCAGGTCGGTGACGGTGCTCAGGAACCACTGGCGGTGCGCGAGCACGGCTCGGTGCACGGGATGCTCGGGGTCCGGATATTCGGCCACGGCGTTGAGGAAGGCGCAGCCGCGGAAACCGGGCGTCCTGATGTCCTCGGCTATCGACCCGGCGATGGCCCGCAGGATGTCGGCCGCCGGCCGGCCGCTGCCGAGCGCTTCGCCGACCCGGTCGTGGATGGCCTGGTCGGCTCCGCGCAGGTAGGCGACGACGAGCTCGTCCTTGCTGGGGAAGTGCCGGTACAGCGTCGCGCGGGTCACCTTCGCCTCCGCGACGATCCGGTCGATCCCGACGGTGTGCAGCCCTTCCGCGTAGAAGAGCCGGGTGGCGGTCCCGAGCAGCCGTGATCGCGCTTCTGACGTGTTCTGCACCATTGCAGGGAGCCTAGCAGATAGAACGTTCGGTCTTGACAGGTCCGACGGCACGCTGCCACTCTTGCGACAACGAGACCGAACGTTCTATCTCTTCTGGGAAGGGAACCCCGTGAGCACCGTCACCGCCTCCACCTCCACCGTCGCCGCCTCCCTGCGGCGGCTGTACTTCGTCCGTTTCGGTTTCGCGCTCGTCTGGGCCGGCCTGCTGGCCGTGACCGCGTCGGGCCTCGGGCCGGTCAGCGTCGCCCTGCTGGTGCTCTACCCCCTGTTCGACGGGGTCGCGGCCATCGTCGACGCCCGCTCGTCGAAGGCGACGGGCTCGGCACTGAGCCTGTACGCGAACATCGCGGTCAGCTGGGCCACCGCCATCGGCCTGGCCTTCGCCGCAGGGTCCGGCGTCCCGGCCGTGCTGCGCGTGTGGGGCGCCTGGGCCGTCGTGTCCGGCCTCATCCAGCTCGCCGTCGGCGTGATCCGCCGTCACCTCGGCGGCGGCCACTGGCCGATGATCATCAGTGGCGCCATCTCGACGGTCGCCGGGACCTCGTTCGTCCTGCAGGCCGCCCAGCAAAGCGCGTCGCTGGTCAGCCTCGCCGGCTACGCCACGCTCGGCGGCCTGTTCTTCCTGGCCTCGGCGCTGCGCCTCGGCCGGGTCACCCGTGGACGTTGAGCGCGGCGAGCTGTCCCCGGACGCGCTCGGCATCCGCGCCGCGCTGCTGAGCCAGGTAGAGGCCGAGGGCCTGACGCCAGGTGAGGCGGGCCTGGTCAGGGCGGCCGAGCGCCGCCTGGGCATGGCCGATCCTGTCCAGGGTGTCTGCTTCGCTGTAGGAGTAGCCAAGACTCTGGAACAGGACGCGGGCCTGCTCGTAGTGGGTGAGCGCCTCGATGTGCCGGCCGCTGTTGTGGGCGACGTAACCGAGACTGCTCAGCATGTCGGCCTCGCCCTCGGGGTCGTCGTGCTCGCGGTAGATGCCGAGCGCCGTCTCGCACTTCGTGACCGCCTCGTCGTGCCTGCCGGACTCGGCGTGGAACCAGCCGATGGTGGCGAGCGCGTCCGCCTCCCACACCGGGTTGCCGAGAGCCCGGTACAGCCGCGCGGCGCGGGTGAGGTGGTCCACCGCTCGCCGGTCGGCGCCCCGCCCCTTCTCCGCCCATCCGAGACCTATGCGGATGTGGGCTTCCGCCATGGTGTCCGCGGTCTCCTCGGCGAGCGCCAGGGCGAGCTCCAGGTGGTGGCGGGACTCGTCGTGCCGGCCAAGCTCGCACAGGTTGTTGCCGAGGAACCGGTGGGCCTGGGTCCGGGCGGCGACGTCACCCAGCCGTTCGGCGGCGGCGAGGCTCACCTGCCAGAGGGCGAGGTCCTCGTGCAGGCGTCCGCCCCGCCGGTGGAAGGTGCGCAGCGTCCAGGCCAGCCGCCACACCGAGGCGTACCATCGCTGGTCGTCGGCGAGCCGGTGGGCGGCGAGCAGGCAGGCGTGCTCCGCCTCGAACCACGACAGGGCCGAGGCCAGGTCGGGCAACGGCTCAGGACGGCATCCGGCGGCCGGTTCGTCGAAGTCGATGCGTTCCCGATGCCGCTGCAGCAGCCGATCGCCGGCCTTGGCGGTGTGGAGGTAGAAGTCGACCAACCGGCGCAGGGCGGCGGCGCGGGCGTCTTCGGCCATGCCGGCGCGGGCGCGCTCCGCGGCGAACGCGCGGATGAGGTCGTGCATCCGGTAGCGGCCCGGCAGATGCTGCTGGATCAGGTGCGCGGCATCCAGTTTGCGCAGGATCGTGCCGGCCCGGCCGAGGGGCAGCGCGGCCAGGGACGCGGCGGCCGCGAGGCTGATGTCCGGTCCGGGAGCCAGGCCGAGCAGGGCGAGCAGAGCGGCCGCGTCGGGGTCGAGGGCGTCGTACGACCAGGAGAACACCGCCCGCACGCTCAGGTCCGCCTCGCCGGTGTCCAGCGCGTCCAGCCACGAGGAATGATCGGCGAGCTCCTCGGCGAGGACCGACAGCGGCAGGCCGGGATGGGCGGCGACCCGGGCGGCGACGATGCCCAGCGCCAGCGGCAGGTTGCCGCAGACGCGCAGCAGGTCCTCCACCGCTTCAGGTTCGGCGGTGAGCCGGTCGGCGCCGAGGTGCCGGACGAGCAGGTCGCGTGCCTCGTCCTGGCTCAGCACGTCCAGCAGGATCAGGCGAGCGCCGTGGCTGGCCACGAGAGTGGTCAGCTTGTTGCGGCTGGTGATCAGCACGGTGCAGGTGGAGTCGCCGGGCAGCAGCGGGATCACCTGGCTGCTGGTGGCCGCGTTGTCCAGGACGACGAGCATCCGCTTCCCCGCGACGAGGCTGCGGTACAGCGCGGCCTGCGCGTCGGGATCGGCCGGGATCGCGGCGGCGGCGACGCCGAGCGCGTCGAGGAAGCCGCGGACCGCCACGGCCGGGGACACCGGTTGCGTGCCGGGGGCGAAGCCGCGGAGGTTGACGTACAACTGCCCGTCGGGGAACCGATCGGCCTGCTGATGCGCCCAGTGCAGGGCGAGCCAGGTCTTGCCGATCCCGCCGGTCCCCGCGATCGCGGAGATCCCCATGGTGTCTCCGGGGTCCCGCGACGCGGCGGTGAGGACGCGCAACTCCTCGGCCCGGCCGGTGAACAGCTTCGGCGGCGCCGGGAGCTGCCGGGGGACCGGCGCCGACGCGGCCTTGAGCTCGATCGCCGGCGGGGCCAGCGCCGGATCGGCGGTCAGGATCTGCTGGTGCAGCCGTCGCAGCGGTGGGCTGGGGTCCGCGCCCAGCTCCTCGGCCAGGCGGATGCGGAGGTTCTGGTAGCGGTCGAGGGCGTCGGCCTGGCGGCCGTTGCGGTAGAGAGCGAGCATGAGCTGTCCGGCCAGGCGCTCGTCCAGCGGCCGCTCGGCCGCCTGCGTGGACAGCGCGGCCAGCAGCTCGTGATGCCGGCCGTGGCGTAGCAGCAGATCAGTGCGGTCCAGCTCGGTCCTGATCCGCTCGTTCTCCACCTCCGTGCGGACGGCACGGATCCAGGGGGTGTCCAGTTCGGCGAAGGGCTCTCCCCGCC
Source organism: Nonomuraea sp. LP-02 (assembly GCF_036289125.1). Taxonomy (NCBI): domain Bacteria; kingdom Bacillati; phylum Actinomycetota; class Actinomycetes; order Streptosporangiales; family Streptosporangiaceae; genus Nonomuraea; species Nonomuraea sp. LP-02. The sequence goes on from NZ_JAXCLK010000001.1 coordinate 7,038,481, forward strand.
ACAGCGCGAGGGCCTGGTCGAACAGGTCGATGGCCGCCGGGCCCTCCGGGGTGGAGCGGGCCCTGGCGACCAAGCGGTGGAAGCGGTGCAGGTCCACCTTCTCCGGGTCGAGGGCCAGCACGTAGCCGCCGGCGCGACGGGCGATCTCCACCTCGCCGGCGAGGGCGGCCCGCAGCCGGCTGAGATAGGTGCGCAGCGTCCCTTTGGCCTGGTGCGGGGCGCGGTCCCCCCACACGCGCTCCACCATCTGGTCGGCCGAGACGGGCTGGTCGGGCTCGACCAGCAGGGCGGCCAGCAGACTGCGCTGGCGGGCCGGCCCGACGTCGACCGGACGGCCGTCCACGTACGCCTCGATGCTGCCTAACAGCCGGAACTCGACGGCCATGCGGCTCCAATCCTGGGCATTGCCGCCCGATCTTGTATATCGGCCTTGACTAGGTGATTCAAGGTTCTTTCCATCCATCATCAACGTTCGGAGGTGCACCATGTCCGCGGCCGTGTAGGCCGTCACGCACGCTTCTTGGAGGCTTCATGCGCCGCCGCACCCCCCAAGGTCTCCTGGCCGTCGTCCTGACGCTGCTGGCCGGCTGCCTGACCACGGCGCACACCGCCTCCGCCCACGCGGCGGCGGAGGAGGACGTGCCCGCGCGGACGGAACCAGAGGCGCTGGACCGGGCCCGTCACATCCAGAAGCGGGTCGAGGTGGGGCCGCTGCGTACGGAGACCCGCCAGGTGTTCGCCAACCCCGACGGCACGTTCACCTCCGAGACCTCGGCGCTGCCCGAGCGGGTACGGCGGGACGGCGGCTGGGCCGACGTGGACCCGACCCTGACCTTCGCCGCCGACGGGAGCGTACGGACCGTGGCGACCCCGCTGGAGCTGACCTTCTCCGGCGGCGGGACGGGCCCGCTGGCCGCCATCGGCCAGGGCGGCCGCTCGGTCGCGATGACCTGGCCGGGCAGCATGCCGAAGCCGGTGCTCGACGGGGACACCGCGACCTACGGCGAGGTGCTGCCGGGCGTGGACCTCAAGGTGACCGCGTCGGTGCTCGGCTTCTCCGAGGTGCTGGTGGTGCGGACCAGGGAGGCCGCCGCCAACCCCGCGCTGAACGAGCTCGCCTTCGGCATGCGCGCGAAGGGGCTGTCGGTACGCAGGACGGAGACCGGCGGCCTGAGCGCCGTCACCGAGTCGGGGGCCGAGCTGTTCCACGCCCCGGCGCCGCGCATGTGGGACTCCTCGGGCACGACGGCCGCCCCCGCCACGCTGGAGGCGGGGCCGCGACGCGAGGGCAGGCAGGCCGTCATGGGCGTGGACGTCGCCAGGGACCGGCTCGCGATCACGCCGGACAGGACGTTGCTGACCGCCCCCGACACCGTCTATCCGGTGTACCTCGACCCGCAGTGGTCGGGGTCGAAGCTGGCCTGGACGTATGTGGACAAGGCCTATCCCGCCCAGAAGTACTGGAACTCCAGCCACATGCCCGAGGCCGGCGCCTACGGCGGCGGCGTCAAACGCTCGTTCTTCCGCATGGACTCCGACAACGTCAACGGCAAGCACGTCCTGCGGGCGACCTTCCGCATCACGCAGATCAAGTCCTGGGGCTGCACGTCCGACCCGCAGGCCGTGCAGCTCTGGCTCACCGGCGGCATCTCGACCTCGACGACCTGGAGCCACCAGCCGCCCTGGTCGGAGTGGCAGGACAGCGTGTCCTCCGACGCCGGCTACAGCTCCTCCTGCCCGGACAAGGGCATCGAGTTCGACGTGACCAAGGCGGTCGTCAAGGCGGCCAAGAGCGGCTGGTCGAACACCACGTTCGGGCTGAAGGACTACAACGACACCGGCGGCAGCGTGTGGGGCTGGAAGGGCTTCAGCAGCTCGCCCAAGCTCGTCATCGACTACAACACCCCGCCCGCGGCCCCGTCGGGCATCGGCACCTACCCGGCCTCGCCCTGCGCCACCGGTGCCGCCCGCCCGGCCGTCAACGCCGGCGACGCCGCGAACCCGCTCCAGCTCAAGGCCAAGATCTACGACCCGGACAAGGCCAACGACGGTGTGCGGGCGGAGTTCGTCCTGCACCACTGGAACACCGCCACCGCCGCGTGGGACGACATCACCTCGACCATGCCCGGCGGCGGCAGGACCGCCTACAAGTACACCACCTCGGCCACCGACCACTCGGTGAAGCTGGCCGGCCTGGTCACCGGCCACAACTACGCCTACAAGGTCAGGGCCTTCGACGGCACCGACTCCAGCGCCTGGAGCAAGTGGTGCGAGTTCACCGTGGACACCGTCGACCCGACCACCCTGCCGAAGGTGACCTCGCTCGACTACCCGGCCGACACGCCGGACGCCTGGCAGGGCAGCGTGGGCTGGGCGGGCAGCTTCACGCTGGCCCCCGGCGACGGCGAGAGCGACGTGACCGCCTTCCGCTGGGCGCTCGACGACAAGGCGGAGGCCACCGCCGCCACCCAGATCGCGATCCCCGCCGGGCAGACCTCCGTCAACGTGCGCATCGCCCCGCGCCACAGCTGGCTGAACGCCCTGATCGTCTTCCCCGTCGACCGGGCGGGCAACGTCGGCACGACGCCCGCCGTCTACAGCTTCTACGTCAACGACGGGTTCGGCCCCGAAGGACACTGGCGGCTGGACGAGACGGCCGGGACCACGGCCGCCGACTCCGGGGCGACGACCCACCCGGCGACGCTCGGCGGCGGCGCCACCTGGGGCGGCGGCCGCGTGGCCGGAGCCCTGCGCCTGGACGGCGGCACCGGCTACGGCAGCACGTCGGGCCCCGTGGTGCACACCGACCGGAGCATGAGCGTCTCGGCCTGGGTGCTGCTGAACGACAAGAGCAAGAACTCGACCGTGGTCAGCCAGAACGCCGTGCGCGGCTCCGGATTCCAGCTCTACTACTCCTCCGGCTACAAACGGTGGATCTTCAACAAGTTCGACGCGGACGTGGACGACATGACCGTCGTCCGCGCGATCAGCGACGCCGAGCCGACGACGGGGATCTGGACGCACCTGACGGGGGTGTGGGACGCGCCCGAGCGGCAGCTACGCCTCTACGTCAACGGCATCCTCCAGGCGACGACGGGCGCCTACCCGTACAAGCCGTGGGACGCGACCGGCCCGCTGCAGCTCGGGCGGGTGCAGTGGCACGGCACGTACATCGAGAACTTCGCCGGCGACATCGACGAGGTGAAGATCTGGAAGCGGGAGCTGTCCGACCACCCGGAAACCGTCACCGATCCCGCGCTCGGCAACGAGATCGCCGCCATGGCCAAGCAGCCGCCCATCCAGCGCGGCTGGTGGAAGTTCGAGGAGGGCACGGGCGCCACCGCGGTCAACACCACCGACAGCCGCTGGCCGGCGGCCCTCGCCGGCGGCGCCGGCTGGACCGGCGACGGCTTCGACGGCGGCGGCGCGCTCAGCCTCAACGGCACCACCGGCTACGCGGCCACCCCGTCGGCGCCGCTGCGCACCGACCACAGCTACGCCGTGACGGCGTGGGTGCGGCTGTCCGGCGACGACACCTGCGTGCTGCCGAGCCGCGCCATGACCGTCCTCGCCCAGGACGGAGGCACCTACAGCTCCTTCTACCTCGGCTACCGGCTCATCGCCGAGAACGGCGTCGCCGTGCCGCACTGGTCGTTCTCGACCAGCCCCAGCGCCACGAGCGGCACCCTGACGCACGCCACCTCGGCCGAGCGCGTCGACTGCTCGGCGCTCAACACCTGGACCCACCTGGCCGGCGTGTACGACGAGCAGGCCAAGCGGATCCGCCTCTACGTCAACGGCCAGCTCAACGACCAGCGCCCGGTCACGGGTGGCTGGGCCGGTGGCGCGCTGCAGCTCGGCCGCGCGAAGTACAACAGCGCCGCCGTGGACCACTTCGCGGGCGACATCGACGACGTCCGCGGCTACACCGGCACCCTGACCGACCACCAGGTCGTCAACATCGCGATGAACCTGCCACTCGACGGCTAGACCCGCGCCTCCCTCACGCTCACCGACGCCCCCCTCCGGAGGAAAGCCGTGCCCGGTTCACAGCGAGGCTGGATCCTGCTCGCCACCGTCCTGGCCGTCGCGCTGCCGGCGACGTTGACCGCGCCGGTCGCCGCCCAGGCCACCGGCGGCGATCCGGCCTGGCAGCAGGTCCAGGAACAGCGTCCGGTGCCCGGCCACGCCGTCGGGGCACGCGGGCCCCTGAAGGATCCCGGCGCCGCGTACGACCTCAAGAGCCCACCCACGGTGACCTGGCCCAGCACGGGCACGGCGGTGGTCCGGCCGCCTGGCCCCGCCGCCGCCCCCGGCCAGGCTGCCGCCGCTGGGGGACAGCCCGGCGGCGTGCGGCCGGCGCGGGCCGGGGACCTGCCGGTCTGGCTGAGCCAGGCAGTGGGCACAGGGGGCGAGTCCCTGGCCGCCACCGCACGGCCCGTGCCCGCCGTCCAGGTCCGGACGCTGGACGCGGCCACCGCCGGCCGGTCCCACATCGCCGGACTCGGCATCCAGCTCACCCCGCAGACCCCGCCGCCGGGCGAGGCCCGCACCACGGTCGAGGTCGACTACTCGGGCTTCCGCTACGCCTACGGCGGCGACTGGGCCTCCCGCCTGCGCCTGGTCCGGCTGCCCGCCTGCGCGGCCACCACGCCCGACCTGCCCCGCTGCCAGACCAGGACGCCGCTCCCCACCCGCAACGACGTCAGGACCGGCCGCCTGGCCGCCGACGTCGACCTCGCCGGGGCCGCGACGACCACGCTGGCGGCCGAGGCGGCCCCGTCGGGCGCGGCCGGCACGTACGAGGCCACCTCGTTGTCACCGTCGGCGACCTGGAGCGTCAGCAACCAGAGCGGCGCGTTCTCCTGGTCCTATCCGCTCCGGCTGCCCCCGACCCCGGGCGGGCCCACCCCCAACGTCGGCTTCGTCTACTCCTCGGGCAGCATCGACGGCCGCACGGTGGCCACCAACAACCAGGCGTCCTGGATCGGCGAGGGCTTCGACTACTGGCCCGGCTTCATCGAGCGCCGCTACAAGGCGTGCGCCGACGACGGCGTGACCCCCAAGCGCAACGACCAGTGCTGGGGCAACCACAACGCCACCCTGTCGCTGAACGGCCAGGCCACCGAGCTGATCCTGGACGACGCGACCGGCACCTGGCAGCCGAAGGACGACGACGGCTCCAAGATCGAGAAGCTGTCGGGCGCGGACAACGGGGACCTCGACGGCGAGCACTGGCGCGTCACCACCCCCGACGGCACCCAGTACTACTTCGGCCGCAACCACCTGCCCGGCTGGGGCGACGGCCAGGCCGAGACGCAGTCCACGTGGACCGTCCCGGTGTTCGGCGACGACGACGGCGAGCCCTGTCACAAGAGCTCCTTCTCCGACTCCTGGTGTCAGCAGGCGTGGCGGTGGAACCTCGACTACGTCGTCGACCCGCACGGCACCGTCAGCACCTTCTGGTACGGCAAGGAGTCCAACTACTACCGCCGCGACGTCACCACCCTGACCGACGGCGTCCCCAACGGCACGCCCACCCGCTACGACCGCGGCGGCTACCTCAAGCGCATCGACTACGGCCAGCGCTCGGACGCGATCTTCACCAGCTCGGCCCCGGCGCGGGTCGTCTTCGACGTCAAGGAACGCTGCATCCCCACCTCGGCGTTCGACTGCGCCGAAGGCAAGTTCACCAAGGACAACGCCAAGTACTGGCCCGATGTCCCCTACGACCAGAACTGCGACTCCGGCGACAAATGCCTCGACCGGTACTCGCCCACGTTCTGGACCCGCAAGCGGCTGGTGTCCGTCACGACCCAGACGTTGTCCGGCAGCGCGTACAAGAACGTCGACACCTGGACGCTCGACCAGCAGATGCGCGCGCCCGGCGACGGCACGGCGGCGGCGCTGTGGCTGGCCGGGATCCAGCACACCGGCAAGGTCGGCGGGACCGCGTCGCTGCCGCCGGTGAGGTTCGCCGGCGTGCAGCGGCCCAACCGGGTCGACGCCCTGGAGGGACGGCCGCCGCTGACCAAGTGGCGGATCTCGGCGATCGACAACGAGACCGGCGGCGCCCTGTCCATCACGTACTCGGACGAGGACTGCACCGCCGGCAACACCCCGGAGCCCGACGCCAACACCCGCCGCTGCTACCCGCAGTACTGGTCCCCGGAAGGCGCCACCTCGCCCAAGCGCGACTGGTTCCACAAGTACGTCGTCACCCAGATCCAGCAGATCGACCGCACCGGCGGCGCCCCCGACGTGCTGGAGACCTACGAGTACCTCGGCGGCGGCGCCTGGCACCACGACGACGACGACGGGCTGACCAAGGAGAAGTACAAGACCTGGTCGGAGTGGCGCGGCTACGGCAAGGTCCGCGTGCTGCGCGGCGCCGCGGGGGAGCAGCGGTCCAAGGCCGAGTTCACCTACTTCCGCGGCATGGACGGCGACGAGCTGTCCGGCGGCGGCAAACGGGACGTCAAGGTCACCGACTCCACCGGCGCCGCCGTGACCGACGCCGACCCCCTGCAGGGCCGCGTCCGCGAGGAGATCCACTACGACGGCCCGTCCGGCCCCGCCCTGACCGGCACGATCACCGGCTACTGGACCAAGAGGACCGCCCAGCGCGTCCGCTCCTGGGCCACGACCAGCGCGCACATGGTGCGCGCCGACAAGGAGCGCACGCGCACCGCGCTCGCGTCGGGCGGCTGGCGGTACACCACGACCGACACCGACTACAACGCCGACGGCCTGCCCACGCAGGTCGACGACCTCGGCGACGAGGCCACCGCCGACGACGACAGCTGCGTCAGCACCACGTACGCCCGCGACACCGCCCGCTGGATGCTCTCCTACGCCAGCCGCGTCGAGACCCTCAGCAGGGCGTGCTCCGCGACCCCCGACCGGCCCGCCGACGTGACCTCCGACGTGCGCAGGTACTACGACGGCAAGGCGTTCGGCGTGCCGCCGTCCAAGGGCGACGTCACGAGGACCGAGAAGCTCGGCTCCTGGAACGGCGGCCCGCAGTACGTCACCGCCGGCTCCACCACCTTCGACGTCTACGGCCGCCCGCTGGTGGTCACCGACCCCAACGGCACCACCACGAAGACCTCCTACACCCCGGCCATCGGCCTGGTCACCGCCAAGCAGGAGACCAACGCCCTCGGCCACGTCACCACCACCGAGATCGAGCCCGCCTGGGGTCTCGCCACCGCGACCACCGACGCCAACGGCAAGCGCGCCGACCTGGCCTACGACCCGCTCGGCCGCCTCACCGGCGTCTGGCTGCCCGGCCACGCCAAGGGGAGCTACGCCTCCACCCCGAACATGAGGTTCGGTTACCAGGTCCGCGCCGACGGCCCCACCACCGTCTCCACCTCGACCCTGCGCGCCGACAACGCCACCTACACCACCGGCTACGCCCTCTACGACGGCCTGCTGCGCGCCCGGCAGACCCAGCAGCCCGCCCCGGGCGGCGGCCGGCTGATCAACGACACCTTCTACGACACCCGCGGCCTGGCGTACAAGTCGAACGACGACTACTACACCGAGGGCGACCCCGGGAGCACCCTGTGGGTCCCGGGCAGCGACGACGACGTCCCCGGCCAGAACGTCACCCTCTACAACGGCATGGAATGGCCCACCGCGCAGATCTTCCGCAGGCGCGGCACCGAGCAGTGGCGCACCACCACCACGTACGGCGGCGACCGCATCAGCGTCGACCCGCCGCCGGGGAGCACCCCCACCACCACGATCACCAACGGGCAGGGCGAGACCGTCGAGGTCCGCCAGTACAAGGGCGACGCCCCCACCGGCGACTACGACGCCACCAAGTACACCTACACCCGCGCCGGCAAGCCCGCCACCGTCACCGACACCGCGGGCAACGTCTGGGCCTACCACTACGACCTGCGCGGCCGGATGATCCAGGTCGACGACCCCGACAAGGGCACCGCGAAGCTCGCCTACGACGACAAGAACGACCTGCTCACGACCGTCACCGACGCCCGTGGCTCCAGCGTGTTCCTCACCTACGACGCGCTCGGCCGCAAGACCGCCGCGTACGCGGGGACCTCCGCCGCCGGCGCCAAGCTCGCCGAGTGGACGTTCGACAAGCTGCCCGACGGCACCGTCGTCAAGGGCCAGCCCACCGGCTCCACCCGGTACGTCAAGAACGCCACCACCGGCGCCATGGACGCCTACGCCAGCGCCGTCACCGGCTTCGACCAGGCCTACCGGCCCACCGGCACCCAGGTCGTCATCCCGGCCGCCGAGGGTGGGCTGGCCGGCACGTACAAGACCACGACCGACTACAACCCCGACGGCACCGTCCACCGCACCGTGCTGCCCGCCGCCGGCGGCCTGCTCGGCGAGACGATGCTGTACGACTACGACCAGCTCGGCAACCCGACCACGATGCGGGGCCTGACCAACTACGTCACCTCGACGACCTACTCCAAGCTCGGCCAGGTCCTCAGCATGACGATGAGCACCGGGCTGAAGCGGGTCAAGGAGACCAACTTCTACGAGGAGGGCACCAACCGGCTCAGCCGCTCGGTGTTCGAGCGGGAGACCGCCCCCATCTCGGTGGCCGACACCCACTACAGCTACGACCCGTCCGGCAACATCACCAAGATCGCCGACACGCCGTCCGGCCAGACGCCCGACGTGCAGTGCTTCCGCCAGGACTGGCTGCAACGCCTCACCGACGCCTGGGCCTCCACCGACGACTGCGCCGCCGGGCCCACGCAGGGCGTCGTCGGTGGGCCCGCGCCCTACTGGCAGTCCTTCGCCTACGACGCCGTCGGCAACCGCACCAAGGAGATCGACCACCGGGCGGCGGGCGACGTCACCAAGACCTACACCTACGCGGGCGCCGGCAAGCCGCAGCCGCACACGCTGACCTCCGTCGCCCACACGGGCGGAACACGCGACGGCCAGATCGACACCTACACCTACGACAAGGCGGGCAACACCACCGAACGCGGCTCAGGCCGCATCCTGGAATGGGACGTCGAGGGCCATCTGGCGAAGTCGACCGACCCCTCCGGCGTCAGCACCTTCGTCTACGACGCCGGCGGCGAACGGCTCATCCGCCGGGACCCCACCTCCACCACCCTGTACGTCGCCGGCATGGAGGTCCGGCTCGACACCAAGACCGGCGCCAAGACCGCGACCCGCTACTACGACTTCGGCGGGCAGACCATCGCCGCCCGTACCGGCAAGGGCGTGACCTGGCTCGGCGCCGACCATCACGGCACCGCCGACTCCTCCGTCGACGACACCGCCACCCAGACGACCAGCCGCCGCCGCTTCACCCCGTTCGGGCAGCAACGCGGCCTCGCGCCCACGTACTGGCCCGGCCAGAAGGGCTTCGTCGGCGGCGTCATCGACGAGGCCACCGCCCTGACCCATCTCGGCGCCCGCGAGTACGACCCCGAGACCGGCCGCTTCATCTCCGTCGACCCCGTCTTCGACGCCTCCGACCCGCAGAGCTGGAACGGCTACGCCTACGCGAACAACAACCCGGTGACCGGCTCCGACCCCACCGGCCTGATGTACGACGGCGGCACCCAGTGCGGCATCATCCGCTCGAACCCGTGCAACCCGCCCTCCCGCGGCGGAGGCGGTGGCGGTGGGGGCGGCGGCGGTGGCGGTGGCGGGGGAGGCGGCGGTGGGGGTGGCTACTCATCGCCTCCCCCGCCGAGCAACCCGCCGCACTGCGGCCGGTGGAGCTTCGGCTGCAAGGCGAAGAAGATCTGGCACGAGCACAAGGCCACCATCGTCAACGTCTCCGTCGCGATCGTCGTCACCGCCGGCTGCGAGGTGGCCACGGCGGGCGCCGGAAGCATCGGCTGCGCCGCCGCCGGGGGAGCGGCGGGCAACCTGGCGGGCTACCTGGTCTCGACGCCGCGCGACGAATGGAGCGCCGGGGGCGCGTTCAAGTCCGCGGCGGTCGGCGCCATCTCCGGCGCGGTCGGCGGCGCCGTCGGCAAGGGAGTGGGCGCCGCGCTCGGCAAACTCGCCACCACGGCGACCGGCAGGGTGGTCGCCGGAGCCGCGAGCAAGGCGGCCAGCAAGGCCAGAAGCGCCCTGGGCCGCGGCGGCGGCGCGGCCGCCGGAGGCGGCGAGTCCGCCGGCGCCGCGGCGGGCAGAGCCGCGGCCGGCAGGGCGACGGGCAGGGCCGCGGGCAAGGCGCGAGCCACGTCCGGGGCCAGAGCCGGCTGCAACAGCTTCGCCGCGGGCACCACGGTCAAGCTGGCGGACGGCACCACCAAGGCGATCGAGCAGATCAGGCCCGGCGACAAGGTCCTGGCCACCGACCCGCTGACCGGCAGGACCGCGCCGAAGCCCGTCCTCGCCGCCTTCTCGGGCGTCGCCTACCTCAACCTCGTCCAGGTCACCGTGGACACGGACGGGAAGAAGGGCAGCGACACCGGCGTCATCCTCGCCACCGGCCATCACCTCTTCTGGGACGTCCGCGACCACGCGTGGGTCCGGGCGGACCGCCTGACCGGCGCTCACCATCTCCGCACCCCCGAGGGCGCGGTCGTCGAGGTCATCGGGTCGGCCGCGCGGCAGGACCACCCGGCGGTCTACGACCTGACCGTCGCCGGCGTTCACACGTTCTACGTCATGGCGGGCGACACCCCGGTTCTCGTGCACAACGCCGGCTGCCCGCTCGGGATCAAGAACCCGGTCTCGACGGAGGAGGTGTTCGCCGCGAACCGGTCGTTCGGCGGCACGCACCTCCGTCCGGACGCGCCGGCCGACCCGGAGAACGCGTTCATCAACGCCAACAGGTACAGCGGTTTCTACAACAAAGCCGCGTCGCTGATCCGGAACATCGCCGGTGACCACATGTTTGACAACGGGAACAAGCGAACCGCACACTGGGTCGTCACCGAGCTGATGGACCGCAACAACATCGCCTACGGGCCTTCGTCGGACGATCTCTGGCGGGTCATCAAGAAGGTCAGCCTGGAGGACGGCACCTCGATGGACGTCGAGACGATCGCGTCTATGTTGCGAGGATTCTGATGGATCTGCGCGATACCGACCTCGGCGAGTTCATGCAGGAGGTGGGCGCCGCCGGGTTCTCGATGATGGTGAAGATCGATGATGAGAGGCTGCGGAAAGGCGGCCGGCCGTGGACGGTGCTGCTGTCCGGTCCGCGGCTGAAGGGCTCGGGCGTGGTCCGATGGGACTGCAGAGACCTTGAGGAGTGCCTCAAGGTCGTGATCGACGCCTTGCGGGCGTTGCCCGGCACCTGGGAATGGCTCGAACTCTACTCGGAGTGAGTGCTGGATGCTGAACCTGACCGCTGACGAGATCGAGACGCTCTTCCTGGATCTCGGCGCCCAGGGCATCACTTTGGTGGTCCAGATCGAGCATCGCCGCCTGAGTGAGGGCAAGGGGCCGTGGACCGCCCTCGTTTCGGGTCCTGCCGCTCCGGACGGCGGTATACGAACAGCAGGGTGTGAGACATTCCTGCAATGCCTTGAGGGCGCGTTGCGGGCACTGCGTGAAACTCCTGGAGACTGGGCTTGGCTGGATCTGTACCTCTGACCTCGACCTTCGTCCTGCGGACGACGCGACCTTCCGGCTGCCGAGCGTGAACCGGCGTACGAAGACCTGGTGGTTATGGGCGGGCGTGACGACCGGGGCGGTCCTGCTGGTCGCCGCCGCGTTGCGACTGTGGCTGCTGCATCCCGGCGACGTCGACCCGGTCAGCGCCGTGTTCGCGCTGGTGGGAACGGCTGTCAGTGCGATCTCCTGGTGGCGGGCGCAGCGGCTGGCCGACACCGACCTCCAGGCGGCGACGATCCTGCTGGCCGGGCGCGTGCTGGCCGAGGAGAAGGCACAGCGGGCACAGTTGCTCGGCCGCAAGGGCAAGGACGCCGTCATCGACGTCGACTTCTCCCTCCACCCCACCGGCAGCCCGGTCTCCGCCCCGCCGAACGGAAACCTGGGACACGTGGCCGACTACTTCCGCGGCCTGCCGGCGCCACGGCGGCTCGTGATCTCCGGAGTGGCGGGGTCGGGCAAGACCGTCCTCGCGATCGAGCTGATCCTGGAACTGCTCGGCGGCAGGCAGCCCGACGACCCCGTCCCGGTACGGATCTCCGCGACGAGCCTGGATCCCGACCTGCCGGTGAAGGACCTGCTGGCCCGGCACCTGACCACGACGTTCGGCCTGAAGCCGGTGACCGCGCGCACGCTCGTGGAGGCGGAGAAGATCCTGCCCGTCATCGACGGGCTGGACGAGATGGACGAGACCGACGAGCCGGGCTACGGCTCGCGGGCCGCCCGCGCGCTGCGCGCGCTGGAGGACTACGAGCACGGGCTGGAGCGCTGCAGCCTGGTGGTGACCTGCCGCACGGACCAGTACGACGCCCTGGTCGCCGACCGGGCCGCCCCTCGAGGAGCCGCCCGCGTCACCGTCAAGGAGGTGACCGGCGACAAGGCGTGGCGGTTCATCCAGGCCGTCACCGACCAGGAGGACCCGGACCGCTGGCGGCCGCTCCTGGACGCGCTCACCCGCGACGGCGACGTCCTGGCCGACGCGCTCGCCACCCCGTGGCGGCTGACCCTGGCGGTCACCGTCTACGAGGAACGCGACCCGCTCACCGGACGCTACGTGCGCTCCCCGCAGGACCTCACGGAGTTCAGCGACGAGCCGTCCGTACGGGAGCATCTCCTCGGCCTGTTCATCCCCGCCCGCCTGGCCGCGGCCGATCCGGCGGGAAAGGGGCCGACCGCCGAGCAGACCCACGCCTGGCTGGCCGTCCTCGCCGGTCATCTGCGCCGCAACGAGAGCCGGCCGCCGTTCCACGGACGCGTGCTGTCCAGCACCGATCTCGTCCTGCACGAGCTGTGGCCGCTGGCGGGCAACCGCCCGCGGGCCATCGGCGCGCTGGTGGCCCTGGCCACCTGTCTTCCCGGGGTCGCCGTCGTCGTCGCCGCCTTCGTCCTGGTGATCTCGCAGTTCGAGGTCGTGGACGGCCAGGTGTCGGGCCGGACGGTGATGGCCCTGGGGCTGCTCCTTCCGCCGGGCACCATGGCTCTGAGCCTGCTGAAGGAGCCTTTCGACGCCTGGCGGGAGGTGTGGTCCCCGGCGGACGAGGTCGGCTTCCGCGGGGTCCGCGGCGTACGCGATCGCAGGATCGCCGTGGTGGAGGGCGGGCTCGCGGCGGCGGGCGGCTCGCTGGCGGGAGTGGCGCTCGCTCTGAAGTTCGGCACCGAGCTTCCGCTGTGGGTGCTGATCATGTTCGGCCTCCTGCTCGGAGCCGGGATGGCGAGCGGGAGGAGCGGGGAGGACGGCCCCGCCGGTCCTCGCAGGGGCGTCGAGGTGCGGACGATCGTCAGGAACGATGCCGTCCGGACACTCGTGGCCGCCCTCACCTTCGGTCCGGGGCTCGGGTTCATCCTGGGCATCTGGTTCGCGGAGCTGCTGGACGGGCTTCCGGCCGCGACGGCGGTCGCGGCGGGCACGGTGTTCGGGATGTCCGTCGTGGCGTCCTGGGGTCCGGTGCTGTCGCGCCGCTACCTGGGGCTTCTCCTGGCGACGCGGGGCCGGCTGCCGTGGCGGCTGGGACGCTTCCTGCACCGGTGTTATGACGCGGGGCTGCTGCGGATCTCCGGGATCGCCTACCAGTTCCGTCACCGTGAGCTTCAGGACCATCTGGCCGCGCATCCCGTACTGCGCGACGACAGGTAGGGGACGAGGTCCACGTCAGGCGCGGCTTCTGGGGTCGAGGGCGAGACCGCCACCGTCCGCCGGCCGGAACCCGAGTCCGCGGAGCGCGGGGTCGTCGAGCGCGGTGACCACGCTCAGCGCCCCGGCCTCGGCCACCTCGTGGACCGCGAGCCGCGCCAACGCCGTGCGGCTGTCATCCGTCCAGCCTCCCGTTACCGAGGGGAGATGAAAGCCTTCCCCAAGAGCTGCCCATGCGTCTTTCGACCGCCGGATCGCAGCGGGTAGACAGAAAGCGTGGGATTTCGGGGAAACCCGCATCCGTGGGGGCAACCATCACTGCGCGACCACGCACTGGCGGTGATTCCGCTGGCGATGATCGTGATAATCACGGCTGCCGACCTGTTGACCCCCAGCACCGTCCGCCTCGGCGCCCTGCTGGTGGCGGCCCCCGCGATCACGGCCTCCTTCGCCGGAGCGTGGTTCACGGGCCTGATCGGGCTGCTCGCCGTCGCGGCCGAGGTGGTCATCGGCTTCCATCACCATCTGATGGGCAGCGCGGACGAGCGGGCGGAGCTCATCGCCATGATCCTGGTCTCGGCGTGCGTGGTGCTGTTCTGCCTCGTACGGGACCGCGAGCGGCGGGTCCTGGTGCAGGTGCGCTCGGTGGCCGAGGCCGCGCAGCGGGCACTGCTGCGCCCGCTGCCCGAGTCGCTCGGCTCGCTCCGGCTGGCCTCCGTCTACCTGGCCGCCGCGGCCGAGGCCCGGATCGGCGGCGACCTGTACGCGGCCGTACGCACCACGGGCGCCACCCGCCTGATCATCGGCGACGCCCGGGGCAAGGGCCTGCCCGCCATCTCCGACGCCGCCGCGCTCGTCGGCGCCTTCCGCGAGGCCGCGCGCCGGGGCCTGTCCCTGCCGGAGCTCGCCGCCGACCTGGAGGACAGCGCGGGGTTCAACCCGTACGAGTCCGCCGGGGCGTGGCCGGCGGACGACGAGAGCTTCGTGACCGCGGTCGCCCTGGACATACCGGACGACGAGCCGGTGCTCACCATGGTGAACTGCGGCCACCCGCCGCCGCTGCTGGTGCACGAAGGCAAGGTCACGCCGCTGGAGTGCGAGCATCCGGCGCCGCCGCTGGGCCTGGGGAATCTCGGCGACGAGGGATACAGCGTCTGCTCGTTCCGCTTCGAGGAGGGCGACCTGCTGCTGCTCTACACCGACGGCGTCACCGAGGCGCGCGACTCTTCGGGCGTGTTCTACCCGCTGGCCGACCGGATCGCCGCCTGGGCGGAGGAATTCCCCGACGGGTTGCTGAAGCGAATATGCGACGATCTCATCGCCTATACCGGCGGGCGGCTCGGCGACGACGCCGCCATGATCGCGATCCGCCGCCTGCCCCTGCCCGCCGCCCCCGAACCGTGGCGGTGAGCGCCGCGAACAGGCACAGGACTCCACGGGAATTTGCCCACTTTTGTAGCTATTTGCGAAGAAGAGGGAGGAAGTCCTGGGTAGAGAAGCAGGGTAAGGAGCGGCCGCGAGCACGCGCCTGAAGCTGCTCGGACCGCTGAACGGAAACTCCGCCGCGCGGAGGGAGCCGATCATGGAAGAACCACGTTACGGACGCACCCAGCAGCAGACGCCCCGGGAGCACATCTCGGAGGCGGTGCCCCAGCCACGTCAGGCGGACCGGACGGAGACGGCCCCCATGATGCGGGAGCCCCGGCCCAGCGGCTGGCTCGGATGGGTGATGTTCGCCGGCATCAGCATGATCATCCTGGGCGCCTTCCAGGCGCTGATGGGTCTGGTGGGGATCCTGCACAGGGGCTTCTACCTCATCACCCCCAACAACCTGGCGGTCCCGGTCAACTTCACGGCCTGGGGCTGGTTCCACCTGGCCATAGGGGTGATCGTCGCGCTCGCGGGCCTCGCCGTCATGTCGGGCAAGACCTGGGGACGGGTGGTCGGGATCACTCTCGCCGCCGTCCAGGCGTTCGTGAACTTCGCCTGGCTGCCCGCCTACCCGATCTGGTCGGCCATCATCATCGCCTTCGACGTCCTCGTCATCTACGCGCTGGCGGTGTACGGCAAGGAGATGAAGTCGATCACCAGAACCGGCATGTAGGCGGCGTTCGTGGAGGAGGCCGGCGTCACTTCGGTGGCGGCGGCTTCCTTCCGCCGGCCGGCGGGGGCACCCGGGTGGCCGCGAACTCCTGCAGCTCCTGACGGGTGACGAACGTGTCCACCAGCGAGTGCAGCATGGCCACCACGGGGATGGCCAGCAGCGCGCCCATCGCGCCGAACAGCGACGCCCCCAGGATCACGGCCGCGAAGGACACCCCGGGATGGATGTCCACGGCCCGCGAGCTGATCTTCGGCTCCAGCGTCAGGTTCTCCACCTGCTGGTACAGCACGCCCCAGCCCAGTGCCGCCAGGCCGATCCAGGGACGGGGCGACACCAGCCCCACGACCACCGGCAGGGCGATGGAGATGTAGGTGCCGATGGTGGGCACGAGCTGGGCGACCAGGCCGGTCCACGCTCCGAGCGCGAGCCAGGACGGCATGCCGAGCGCCAGGAACACCAGGGCCGAGGCGACGCCGTTGATCGTGGCGAGGACGAGCCGGGAGGAGACGTACCCGCCGGTCTTGACCGTGGAGACGTCCCAGACGTTGATGAAGACCTGCTGGACCCGGCCGGGCAGCAACTGCGCGATCCACCGGCGCAGCGCCGGCCCGTCGGCCGAGAGGTAGAACGTCAGCAGCAGCAGGGTGAACAGGTTGAACACCGTCCCCGCCACCGTCCCCACCAGGCCGAGGACGCCGTTGAGCGCGCCCTGCGCGTACGAGGCCGCCTGCTGCGGGGTCAGGTTGAGCGAGTCGAGGATGGCGGAGATGTCGTAGCGCGTGCCGAAGCGGGCGTTGACCTGGTCGACGACGCCGGTGATGACGTCGGGCAGGGCTTTCAGCAGCACCGCGACCTGCCGGACGAGCAGGCTGCCGAACAGCAGGAAGAAGATCACCAAGGCGACGATGAACAGCGTCATCACCAGCAGCGTGGCCGTGCCGCGGCGCACCCGCCTGGACAGGCGGCGCACGGCGGGCTCCATGGCGAGCGACAGGAACCACGCCATCACCAGCATGGCGATCAGCGATCCCGCGTCGACGAGCACGAAGCGGACGAAGAACGCCGCGGCGACGACGGCCGCCAGGACGAGCCCGGCACGCCAGATGTTCGCGGGCGCGAGCAGCACCTGCACCGTGGGTCTCGGTTCCATCGGTCATCAACGTACAAGCTGGGGCCGCTTGAGCTGGGCCTTCACCGCCTGGCCCGGTGGAGAAGCTTGGCCGAACGTTGGGACTGGCAGAGCCGAGAAAGGGAGCATCAGCACCGGCTCGGGATGCCCAGGTAGGCCAGCGCCGAGACCACGGCCGCCCGCACTCCGGTGTCCAGGGTGGGCTGGATGACCGGCGCGAAGGCGTCGTTGTGGTTGGCGGGGACGTCCGTGTCGATCGTGCCCTTCTCGGCCGCCCGCGCGTACAGCTCGGGGTCCGTGCCGCCGAACCCCCAGTACGTGAACGGCACGCCGAACGCCTTCGGGATCTCGCTGAAGTCCTCGCTGGCCGTCTGGAGATCGAGCACCTTCGCCCGGTCGCCGAAGAAGGCGGAGAAGGCCGCCGCGACCTTCCGCGTCGTGTCCTCGTCGTTGACCGTGGCGGGGAAGGCGCCGAAATGCTCGACGTCGGGCTCGCGGGGAGCGCCCGAGGCGGCGCACTCGGCGCGGGCGATCCTGACGATCGCGTCCCTGACGCGCTGCCGCACGTCCTCCTCGTAGGTGCGCACGTTGAGCTGGATCTCGGCGGTCTCCGGGATGTTGTTGGGGTTCGCGCCCGAGTGGATGCTGCCCACCGTGAGCACGACCGGGGTGAGCGGGCCGACCTCACGGGAGACGATCGTCTGCAGCCGCACCACGAGCATCGAGGCCATCACCACCGGGTCGATGCCCCGGTCGGGAGCCGAGCCGTGGGCCGAGCGGCCGTACACGGTGATCCGGTAATTGTCGGCGGCCGACAGCGCCGGCCCCGGCCGGGTGAGCACCTGGCCCGCCGGATAGGGCAGCACGTGCTGGGCCAGGCACACGTCAGGCTTCGGGACCCGGCCGGTCAGCCCGTCGTCGATCATGCCGCGGGCGCCGTCGCCGGGCTCCTCCGCCGGCTGGAACAGCGCGACGTACGTGCCCTTCCACGCCTCCCTGGCCTGCGCCATCAGCCGGGCCGCGCCCAGCAGGGCGGTGACGTGCGTGTCGTGTCAAGGTCGGGCCGGATGGCGTCAAGCCCGGCCAGCACGGTGTCGGCGGACATCGCTCGCTCCCCTCAGCCTCACCCGCGGATGTTTTCCTGATATCCGTCTGGAGTAGTCCAGACGGGCGCAAACGTTCCGTCATCCGGGGGCGGACCGCCGCCGGTTCCCGCGGGGGCGTCCCTAGGCTCCTG
Source organism: Nonomuraea sp. LP-02 (assembly GCF_036289125.1). Taxonomy (NCBI): domain Bacteria; kingdom Bacillati; phylum Actinomycetota; class Actinomycetes; order Streptosporangiales; family Streptosporangiaceae; genus Nonomuraea; species Nonomuraea sp. LP-02. Next base: position 7,056,668 of record NZ_JAXCLK010000001.1, read on the forward strand.
CCTGTGCGGGTCGAGACGATCACGACGGTGCTGGACCTGGTCGGGGTGTTCATCAACAGCCTGCTGGGCGGCTCGGTGGCCCGCCGCAGGGAGCTCGACCTGTTCGGGTACGTCGTGATCGGCGTCGTGTCCGGCCTGGGCGGCGGGCTGATCCGCGACGTGCTGCTCCAGCACGGGCCGCCGCTCGCCCTCACCAACCCCCTCTACATCCCGATCGCGCTGGCCGGCGCGGGGGTGGCGTTCCTGCTGAAGTTCACCGAACGGGAATGGACCCGGCTCTTCTACGTCCTCGACGCGGTCGCGCTGAGCGTGTGGGCGGTCGCGGGAGCACAGCGGACGCTGGCCGCCGGGCTCGCCTGGCTCCCGGCGATCCTGCTGGGCACCATCACCGCGGTCGGCGGCGGCGCCACGCGCGACCTGCTGGTGCAGCGCGTCCCGGTCGTCTTCGGCGGCAACGGCCTGTACGCGTCGGTCGCGGCCCTGGTCGCCACCCTGGAGGTGATCTGCTCGGCGTTCGGCGTGCCCGTCGCGGTGGGCACCCCCTTGGCCGTCGTCGTGGGCACCGTACTGCGGATGGTCGCCTACCGGCGGGGGTGGGAGCTGCCCGGCGGCGTCGACTGGGAGGCCCGCGACGTCCTCGGCAAGGCCGTCCACCCCCCACCCCTCCGCCGCCGCGACCGCCGCCGGGACGACGACTGAGCGCACTTCACTTGGTGCTCCGCCGCCAGGATGACGGTTGATCACCCACACGACGGACGACGCCCCGCCTGCCGTCTCCCTAACGTGCTCCATGCGATGGGGGGCATTCGGCTCCCCATGCGGACAAAAGGATGATGAATGAGCACGGGGAAGACGCGTACCAGCCTTGACAACATCGCGGCCCTGGGCGCTGAGCTCGACGAGGGCCAGCTGCTCCAGGTGAGCGGCGGCGCCAAGAGCCAGGTCATCGTGATCTGCGGTGGCCACACGCACACCTCCGGCGACAGCAACTAGTCAGCCGCGGGGGCGCGGCCCTGGTCGCGCCCCCGACCGGAACCATCTTGATGATCCTCGTACTGACCTGCGACGGAGACGAGCACGCCGAGCGCGTCGTGGGGACGCTCAGCGGGGCGGACGTCACCGTCTTCGACCCCGCGTGGTTCCCCGCCGCCGCCACCTTGGAGATCGGCCATCCGGGAGACGGCTCGACCGTCCGGACCCTCGGCCACGGCGGACGCCGTCTCGTCCTCGACGAGCTGACCGCGATCTGGTACCGCCGCCCGGGGAATCCGGTGGCCCATCCTTCGACCGTCGCCCGCGAGCACGTCGAGGAGGAGTGCCGCGTCCTGGTCGAGAGCCTGTGGGACGGCCTGGGCTGCCTGAAGGTCCCCGCCTCGCGGCCGGTCATCGACCGTGCGGGGCGCAAGGCGTACCAGCTCGAAGTGGCCAGGCAGCTGGGCTTCGAACTGCCCACGACGCTGATCACGAACGATCCCGAGCGCTTTCTCGACTTCTACGTCCAGCACGAAGGCCGAGTGATCACCAAGCCGGTGCACGGCAATCAGCTGGAGGCGGACGGTGAGCGGTTCGGGCGGTTCGCGGCGCCCGTGACTCCGGCGGACCTCGGTCATGCCGACGCCCTGCGCCTGTGCCCGGTCATCGTCCAGGCGTACGTTCCCAAGCGGGTCGAGGTGCGGGTGACCGTGGTGGGCGGCGAGCTGTTCGCGGCCGAGATCCACTCGCAGGTCAGCAACCACACCCGCTACGACTGGCGGCACTACGACCCCGGCGCCACCCCCATCCTGGCGCACGACCTGCCGGACGAAGTCTCCCGGCGCTGCCTGGAGCTGGTGGAGCGGCTCGGGTTGTGTTACGGCGCGATCGACCTGATCCTCACGCCGGACGGCCGCCACGTCTTCCTGGAGATCAACCCGAACGGCCAGTTCCTGTGGATCGAGGACGCGACCGGACTGCCGATCAGCGCGGCGATCGGCGAACTGCTCAAGAGCGGAGTGAAGCGATGACGTACGGGCCGATGCTCGCCGACGCGGTCGGCCTGCTCAGCTCGGGTGAGCCCGAGCGCGGCCTGGAGGGGTTCCGCGCGGCGTACCCGCGGGTCCGGACGCGGCTGGTCGCCCAGCGCGAGGAGTTCGACGGGTCGCTGCACCACGCCCTGCTCATGAAGGACGGCGACGGAGCGACGATCTCGCTGTCCTGGTGTCCCGAGCGGGCCCTGCCGTGGCCGCTGCGCGGCGTGCACCGCGCGGGCGAGCACCTGCTGCTCCGGGTCAACGGCATCGAGACGCCGGTGGCCAGGGCGATCGCCTGCCTGGACTTCATCTGGGACGAGTCCGCGCTGGCCGACCGGCTCATCGCCGACAGCCTCGTACGCGAGGAACTGGAGGAGACGCGCGAACCGCTGAGCGACGCCGCCCTCCAGGAGGCGATGGACGCCTTCCGCCGCGCCCGCGGCCTGCTGACCGGGGAGGCGACCCGGGCCTGGATGGAGCGCAACCGCATCTCCCACCAGGAGCTGGAAGAGCTGGTCGCCCTTGAGGCCGCCGTCGCCGCGCTCCGCTCGCGGGTGGCCGCCGGACGGGTGGAGGACTGGTTCGCCGAACACGGCGCGCAGCTCGACGTCGCCCGCGTCGCGCGGGCGGTGTTCGTCGCCGAGCCGGCCGCCGTGCCCGACCCGGCCGGGTTCCTCGACACGGTCGAGCGGGCCTTCGCCGACGGCAGCGCCCGTCCTGGTGAGGTGTTCGCCACCCTCCGCCGGGGCGACCTCGACGCGGAGCCGGCGGAGCGGATCTTCGCGACCCCTCCGGGGACGATCGCCGGGCCGTTCCCCGTGGAGGGCGGGCACCTGCTGGTCAAGGTCCTCGCGGTGGAGCCGGCCGTGCTCGACGCGACCGTACGCGGCCTCGTCGAACGCCGCATCTTCAGCGAATGGATCGACGAACGCAGGAACGCGGCCAAGATCGAGTGGTTCTGGGGGATCGCGGAACGGACGGCCGGCGGGTGAAGCCGCTTCCGTACCGGGAGAAGGCGGTTCACCACCATCAGGGCGTCCGGCGGAACGTCGAGCGCCCCTACCGCGTCTCCAGGACGCTCCTGGTCTGGCTGTGGACCTACGTGGGCCTGCTCGCGCTCGCGCTCGCGATCGTGGTGCTGCTCGGCGTCCTTCCCGTGCTCGGTGATCCGCGATGAGGCGGGTCAGGGTGCCCGTGCTGAGGCAGAACACGATGGCCGACTGCGGCGCGGCGTGCCTGGCGATGGTGCTCGGGCACCACGGGCGCCGGGCGAGCGTGCGCGAGGTCGCCACGGACGTCCAGGTGTCCAGGGACGGGCTGACCGCGTTCGCGATCGTCGAGGCCGCCAAGTCGTACGGCCTGAACGCCAAGGCGTTCTCGATCGCGCCCGAACGGCTCGGCTCGGTGCCGGGGCCGTTCGTCGTGCACTGGGAGTTCAACCACTTCCTGGTCGTCGAGCGCTGGCGCCCGGACGTCGTCGAGGTCGTCGACCCGGCCTCCGGGCGGCGCCGACTCACCGCGGAGGAGTTCGACCTCGGGTTCACCGGGGTCGTCCTGGCCTTCGAACCGGGCCCGGACTTCAACGCCCAGGGGCCCGAACGGCGCCCGTGGCGCGCGAACCTCCTGCGCGCCCTGCTCATCCGCCACCGCGGCCTGCTCGTCCAGGCGCTGCTCGCCTCACTGCTCCTGCAGGTGGCCGCGCTCGTGCTGCCCCTGCTGTCGGGGCTCGTCGTCGACGAGGTGCTGCCCGGCGGCGACCGGTATCTGCTGCACGTCCTCATCGTCGGCCTGCCGATCGTGGTGCTGATCCAGGGGATACTCAACTACCTGCGTACGGCCGTGCTGCTCATGCTGCGGGCACGGGCCGACACGGAGTTCACCGGCGGGGTCGTCGGCCGGCTGTTCTCGCTGCCCTACGGGTACTTCACGCTGCGCGGGGCGAGCGACCTGGTCATGAGCACCCAGAGCGCGGCCAGCCTGCGAGCCATGCTGTCCGGCCAGGTGCTGTCGGCGCTCCTCGACGGCCCGCTGGCCGTGGTGCTCATGATCCTCGTGCTGGTCCGCGACCCCCTGCTCGGCGGGTGCCTGGCCGCGATGGCGGCCGTCCAGGTCGTCCTGCTGCTCCTCACCCGGAGACGGATCGCCGACCTGACCGGGCGCGGCCTGACCGCCGCCGCCACGACCCAGGGCCGGCTCATCGAGTCCATCCAGGGCATCGAGTCGATCAAGGCGTCCAGCTCGGAACGGCGTGCCGTCGAGCGGTGGTCGGAGATGTTCACCTCCCAGATGAACGCCGACCTGCGCCTGGGCCTGACCCGCGGGCTCCTGGACTCGGTCCTGTCCGCCATCAGGATCCTCGCGCCCGCGCTGCTGCTGCTCGTGGGCACGGTCCGGGTGCTCGACGGCGGGCTGAGCCTGGGAACGATGCTCGCGCTCAACGCGCTCGCCGTCTCCGCGCTCACCCCGCTGACCTCGCTGCTGACCAGCCTCCAGGAGCTCCAGGAGGCCGGAGCGCACGTCGAACGGCTCGCCGACATCATCGAGGCCGAGCCCGAACGCACCGGCGGGGCGCGGCCACCGCTGCGCGGGGAGGTGACGCTGAACGGCGTCGGGTTCCGCTTCGACCCCCGTTCGCCCTGGACGCTCAGGAACGTCACGCTGCGGATCGCCCCAGGACAGAAGGTCGCGCTCGTGGGCAGCTCGGGCTCGGGCAAGAGCACCCTGGGGCGGATCCTGCTCGGCCTGTACGAGCCGGTCGAGGGCGAGATCCGCTACGACGGTACGCCCGCGCGCGACCTGGACCCGGTGTGGCTGCGCGGCCGGTTCGGCGTGGTCACCCAGGACCCGCACCTGTTCACCGGCACCATCAGGGAGAACATCGCCCTGACCGTCCCCGGCGCCCCGCTGGAGCGGATCGTGGCCGCCACCACGCTGGCACACGTCCACGACGACATCATGGCCATGCCCATGGGGTACGAGACGATGCTCACCGAGGGCGGCGGCCTGTCCGGCGGCCAGCGGCAGCGCATCGCCCTCGCGCGGGCCCTGCTTCCTGAGCCGCGCATCCTGCTGCTCGACGAGGCCACCAGCCACCTGGACACCGTGGCCGAGGCGGCCATCGAACGCAACCTCGCCGGCCTGCCGCTGACCCGCGTCGTGATCGCCCACCGGCTGAGCACCGTACGCGACGCCGACCAGATCCTCGTCATCGACGCCGGTCAGGTGGCCGAACAGGGCACCCACGACGAGCTGATGCGCTTCGGCGGCCGGTACGCGGCCCTGTCCGACCTGGCCCGTCCGTGGCTGTGACCGCCGGACCCGCGAAGCCTCCGCCGCTCATCGCTGGCCGACGTCGGCCTCGCGTTGGCGCAGACCCTCCCGGCGACCGGCCATGTCGATCCGGTCCCGGCCGGCGGCCTGATCCATCACTGACGACGGCTAGCCGCCTTGCGCGGTCTCCCGGAGCCGCGCCACGGCAAGCCGGGCTGCGGTCCTGGTCAGCTCGGGGTCGAACTGGTCGACGTTGCCATCGTGCTCCAGCGCGATCATGACGTTCCTGACCCGGATGATCACGATGTCGATCGCGACCATCATCCCTGACATGGTGGCATCCGATTCCAGCTTGCTGTTCACGAGCCCACTGCGGAACCTGACCCCATAAGCGCCGTCACCAAGCCGGCCGATCGACAGCGTGCGAATGATCTCCCTGGAAGCGCTGGTCTTGATCGTTGTCTTGCTGCAGTGGCGGATCACGTCCTTGGCCGCGCGTTCCAGAGCGGAGAGCTCACGGGAGGTGCCGCTCACGATGTACTCGCTGATCCCCTCCCATCTGTCCTTGTGCTTCAGTCCTGCCGAGACCTTGGTCCGATAGACCGGGGCGATGCTTTTGACGGCTGCGGCGCAGGACTTCGTGTGGGTGAATGCGGGGTTCAGAAGCCCTCGGGTTCGATATCCGCGCCGGGCGAACTCTTCTTCTCCGAGGTCACTCGGTGCGAGGAGCGCGGCCTTGAGCGAGTTCGGGGGTCGCTGCGCGGACACGTCCTGAGCTGCCGCAGGGCCGGGCACCAGCACCGACCCGCTCAGGAGGGCGGCCAGAAGTAAAGATCGTTTCGTCGTCACGCCGACCACAGTAGAAGCATTGCGCCAGCCCCATGAGGAAAGGGTGCCGCCCAAGTTGCTCGCGCCGGGCATTCGTCACGGGCGCCAGCACAGTGCGGGGTCGGGATGGTCGAAGAAGCCGAGCTCCCGGTAGAGCGGCTCGCCCTCGCGGGAGGCGTACAGGTCCACCCGGACGGCCTCGCGTTCCCTGAACCAGTCGAGCAGGCCCCGCATGATCGCGCGGCTGTGGCCGCGCCGCCGGTACGCCGGATCGGTGACCACGCCGATGACGTGCCCGATTCGGCCGTTGCGTGAGTGCGGGCCGGGAAACCACTGCTCGACGGTGCCGATGCCGCAGGCGGCGAGGCCGTTGTCCCCGTCCACGACCAGGATCTGCGCGTCGTCCCGTACCAGCTTCTCCTTGAGCACCGCGGCGAGATTGTCCCGCCAGTCGTCGCCTGCCGATGAGGGGTTGAAGAAGTCGCCGCCGAGGTCTTCGAACAGCAACGCCCGCAGCCGGACGAGTTCGGCGATGTCGTCTTCCGACGCCTGCCGTACGTCAGTAGGAGGTTTCATGTGGATCAGACTGGCGTAACGGTCTTGTGCACTACAACCCTTACGGCTGACCCTGATAACAGAGAATGAAAGCGTCCGCCCTTATGTGCGGATCGTGAAGTCTCAATTCGTCAGCAAATGCCGTGTGCAAACTGTCCGGTGCTACGCCATATCAGGTTCTTACGAGCTTCTTACGAGTGGCGCCGAGACGAATGGCGGCCCTTGACCGCTCTTACTCGGTGTTGTATTGACGCATCCGTTCACCCGCTCCACCTGGCCGTACGAGGATATGGGAAATATTGACAGCGCTTATTCGGCGGCGCATCATCGGTTCGGCTGATCCCGCACCCCCCACTCATGAGAGGTGGTCCCGTGCTGCACAGAAATCGGCGTAGCCGGTTATCGATCCTCACCATTGTCGCAGCGGCCTGCACATTCGCGAGTATCGCCGCGCCCGTGCCGGCGATCGGAGCGATTCAGCAGGACACTCCCGCCCCGTCGGAGGCTCCGCCGAAGCCTGTTTCCGAACCGCCTCCAGGACCACCGAGCTACGTGACCCCGGAAATGCAGCGGAATCTCACGCAACGCTCCTTGGCGATGGCCGCCGACGAGCTTCGCAACCAGATCGACGTGACGGAGAAAGGCGGCTTCGCCGGGATCCAGCTCGGTGACGGTGAGGTGATCCTCTGGTGGAAGGGCGCGCCGACCCGGCAGGTCCGGGAAGCGGTACGGCAGGTGCGGCCTCGCGCCAAGGTCAGGATCGCTCAGGCGGCTTTCTCCGCCGGCGAGCTGGAGAAGGCCTCCGCCAAGTTGTGGGCGGCATCCGGAGTCCCGAACGGCGGCAAGGTGCACGCCGTCAAGATGCCCTTCGACGGCAGTGGACTGCAGGCCGCCGTCGAGCCGCAGACCACCGAGCGGGCGCTCAAGTCGCTGCCCGACGTGGGCGTTCCCGTGCAGGTCGTCGAGCGGGAGCCCTTGGAGACCACCAGCCGCTGCGACGACACCGCTGCCTGGTGGGGCGGAGCGGCCATCCGCAACACGAAGTTCGGCGGGTCCTCCTGCGGCAATACGGGCCGTGCCTACAACTGCACCGCGGGTTTCGGCGTCAGGCAGGGGTCGAACACCTATCTGCTCACGGCGGGCCATTGCGGCGCACCGGGTGACAGCTTCGAGGATCCCTTCGGCCAGCACATCGGCGTCGTCCCCGCCGGCGGAGAACGCGCGGCCCACGACCTGCTCCTGATCGGGACGACCGCAGGGGGCCGGATATGGGACGGCACGCCGGGGGTCAACGACTTCTCCAAGCCGGTGATCGGCTGGGGCTGGACCTACGGCGGTCAGTGGCTGTGCATGTCGGGCGCCACCAGCGGCGCCGTCTGCGAATATCGCGTGGACGGGAAGCTGACGTCGGTCTGCGGGCGCGACATCTACGGTTCTTCGGAGTGCTGGAGCGACCTCATCTCGGCCCAGTCGTCCAGAGAGGACGGCGCCCTGCCCGGTGACAGCGGCGGCCCGGTCTTCGAACTCGACGCCAGCGACTGGAGCAGAGTCCGGGCCATGGGCACGGTGACGGGACACTACTGGGAGTTGTGGAACGACTGGCTGGTCTTCCAGGACTTCGGCACCGCGCAGCTCGATTTCCCCGGACTTACGGTGATTACAGGCTGACGCGCTCAGGCGGTGGCGGCGCTGACGATGCGCCGCCACCACCGTTGAGGGGAGTCTGTGATGGCGAAACGGCATCCCGCCTACCGGCGCGGCGCCTGGGCGCTCCGCCTCCTCATCGCCGCGGCGCTGGTCCCGGTCTCCTGCGGCTCGTCCGGCACCCCGCAGGCGCCGCCGACGTACTACGTGGTCAACTCGCCCGAGATGCGCTTCCTCGGCGTGTACGCCGCCGCGTCGGGACGGCGACTCGGCTCGCCCGCCACGTCCCCGGGCACCGTTGAGGGGATCAATCCCGGAGAGGACGGCACTTTCTACCTGTCGCTGCGTACGGAGAAGGCGGTGACCTCCTCCCCGACGCCGACCACCGCCGACCCTCAGCCGCTCCGTACACCGTTCGCCCCCCAGCCGACCCCGCAGCCGAGCCCGTCTTCCGGCGGCGGCTCGTGCGCGACGTCCGTCATCAGGATGAACGTCTCCGCCGACGGCACCCGGCAGACCTTCGAGCCGTTCGTGCCGGTCCTGGGAGAGGGGGAACACGCGTCGGTGACCGCCGTGACGAGAGACGGCGCACGCCTTGCCTACCTGCCCGACGGCTGCGGCGGCCCGGCCCGCGCGCTGACCGTGCTCGACACCGCCACCCGCCGGGTCACCACGTGGGCGGCCGAGCGGGACAACCGTCCCCTGCAGATCCGCTCGCTCGCCTGGGACGGCGAGGGCGACACGCTCGCCATCTCCGCCGTCGTCCCCTGCGAGCCGGAGCCCGGCCGCCTGTGCCTGCCCGGTGCAGAGGTCCTCGTTCTCGACACGCGTCACCACGGGGACGACCTGGACGACGCGCGCCTGCTCCGGCGCCTCGAACGGTCACCAGCAAGCACCCCCATCGCCTACAGCCACGACGGGAAGGCGCTCTTCCTGGCGACGAGCGACCAGGACCGCCACGCCGTCATCCAGATCAGCGCCGCCGACGGCTCACTCGTCCAGGAGGTGTTCTCCCACGACGCCCCCAACCAGCACATAGCGGCCCTGGCCCTCGACAGCTCCAGCTCCCACCTCCTGGTGGCGGCCACCTGGGGGACGGAGCGGCTCGACCTCTCGGACGGACAGGCCCATCGGTTGCCGCCGCCCCTGGAAGGGCGGCAGACCTTCCAGATCGCGTGGTAGGCGGCCTGTCCGCGTATGATTTCGACAGGCTTCGAATCAGAAGGGGTTGTCATGACCGTCCCGACCGGCGAGTGCTGCGCGCCGATCGCCCGCGAACCGCTGGCCGAGGACACCGCCGCCGAGCTCGCCGTCATGCTCAAGGCGGTCGCCGACCCGGTACGGCTGCGCCTGCTGTCGATGATCGGCTCCCACGCCGGCGGCGAGGCGTGCGTCTGCGACCTGACCGGCGCCTTCGACCTGACCGCCCCGACCATCTCCCACCACCTCAAGGTCCTGCGTACGGCGGGCCTGATCGACGGCGAGCGGCGCGGCACCTGGGTCTACTACCGCATCGTCCCGGAGGCGGTGAACAGGCTCGGCGCCCTGTTCACCCCCCTCACGGTCACCGGCCGGCGTCCTCAGGAGGCACGACGGTAGCGACGATCAGCCGTAGTCCCGTGACGAGCGCGGCCGGGAGAACGAAGAAAGCCCAGATCCCCCAGTCCTCCCGACAGAAGGTCCAGCCGATCACGAGCACCATGATCATGGTGGCGAGAGCGGCCGACAGGTAGACAACCTTGCGCCGCTGGTCACGGGACGACACGAAGAGCGATGCCGCCAGGATGACGACAGGGATCGCACACCAAATGATCATGGCGAGTAACACACCGGGCTCCTCGGCCCTCGCGGTGACAGGGCCCGCTCAGATGCTCTCATAGGCGTGGGTGGCCCTTGGCCCCGGTCCGCCGGGACTTCCGGCCCTGTCCGCAGACCCTCCGGCTGAGGTCCCATAGTGCGGTGATCGCGTACGACCCCGGGTTGGGCACCACCGCAACCACGCCGAGAAGGGAACGTGCTCATGACCGCAGTTTCGGATGAGCAGATCCGCAAGGCCGTCGATGAGGAAACGCTGCGGAGACTGGCTTCTCCGGAGGACAAGGAGGTCGAACAGCTGGACGCCTGGTGGCGAGCCGGCAATTACCTCACGATCGGCCAGATCTATCTCCAGGGCAATCCGCTGCTGCGCGAGCCGCTGGCCCCGCAGCACATCAAGCCGCGGTTGCTGGGCCACTGGGGCACCAGCCCGGGACTGTCGTTGATCTACGCCCATGTCTCCCGGCTCATCCGGCACACCGGACAGCAGGCGATCTATCTCGCCGGGCCCGGGCACGGCGGCCCCGCACTGGTGGCCGCCGGATACCTGGAGGGCACCTACAGCGAGATCTACCCGCACGTCAGCCAGGACGAGGCTGGGATGCTGCGGCTGTTCCGGCAGTTCTCCAGCCCGGGCGGCATCCCCAGCCACGTCTCGGTGACCACCCCGGGCTCCATCCACGAGGGCGGCGAGCTGGGGTACGTGCTGGTGCACGCCTTCGGCGCCGTCATGGACAACCCCGACCTGCTGGCGGTCGCGGTGGTGGGCGACGGCGAGGCCGAGACCGGGCCGCTGGAGGGGTCGTGGAAGGGCGTGTCGTTCCTCAACCCCGAGCGCGACGGCGCCGTACTGCCGATCCTGCACCTCAACGGCGCCAAGATCGCCGGCCCGACGGTCCTGTCCCGCAAGGACCCGGCCGAGGTGCGCCGGCTGCTGGAGGGCCACGGCTACGAGGTGCTGGAGGTGGAGGGCTCGGACCTGCCGGGCATGCACCACCGCTTCGCGGCCACGCTGGCCGAGGCCTGGAGCAAGATCCGCGCCATCCAGCACCTGGCCCGTACCGGCGGGTGGGACGGGAGCCGCCCCCGGTGGCCGCTGATCGTGCTGCGCTCGCCCAAGGGGTGGACCGGGCCGGAGCAGGTCGACGGCGTGCGGATGGCGGGGACGTGGCGCTCGCACCAGGTGCCGCTGTCCGGGGTGCGCGACAATCCGGAGCACCTGGCGATCCTGGAGGGCTGGCTGCGCTCGTACCGGCCGGAGGAGCTGTTCGACGCCACCGGCGCGCCCACCGAGCTGGTACGCGGCCTCGCGCCCGAGGGCGACCTGCGGATGAGCGCCAGTCCACACGCCAACGGCGGCCTGCTCACGCGGGATCTGGCCCTGCCCGACTTCCGCGACTACGCCGTCGAGGTGCCCCAACCGGCGCGCACGCGCGCCGAGTCGACCCGCAGGCTCGGCGAGCTGCTGCGCGACGTCTACCGCGACAACCCCGACAACTTCCGGCTGTTCTGCCCGGACGAGACCAACAGCAACCGGCTCGGCGCCGTGTTCGAGGTCTCCGACCGCGCCTTCGCCGAACGCGTCACCGCCGACGACGTGGCGATCAGCCGCGACGGCCGGGTCATGGAGGTGCTGTCGGAGCACAACTGCCACGGCTGGCTGGAGGGTTACACGCTGACCGGCCGGCACGGCATGTTCGCCACCTACGAGGCGTTCGCGATGGTCAGCGCCTCCCAGACAGTGCAGCACGGCAAGTGGCTGCAGGAAGCGAGCCGGCTGCCCTGGCGGGCCAAGGTGCCCAGCCTCAACGTGCTGCTCACCTCGACCGCCTGGCGCAACGACCACAACGGCTTCTCCCACCAGGGACCCGGGCTGATCCAGGTCGTGCTGACCCAGCGCGGCGACGTCGCCCGCGTCTACCTGCCGCCGGACGCGAACTGCCTGCTGTCGGTGGCCGACCACTGCCTGCGTTCGCGGTCGTACATCAACCTCATCGTCATCGACAAGCAGCCGCAACTGCAGTGGCTCAGCATCGACCAGGCCGTCGAGCACTGCGCCCGCGGCGCCGGCATCTGGGACTGGGCCGGCACCGACGACGGCACCAGCGACCCCGACATCGTGCTGGCCTGCGCCGGCGACGTGGTGACCATGGAGACGGTCGCGGCGGCGCAGATACTCAAGGAGCGGCTGCCCGGCTTCAAGGTCCGCGTGGTCAACGTCGTGGACCTGATGACGCTGATGCGGCCCAAGGACCACCCGCACGGCATGAGCGGCACCCTGTTCACCGAGCTGTTCACCGACACCGTCGATGTCGTGTTCGCCTTCCACGGCTACCCCGGCGCCATCCACCAGCTCGTGCACGGCCGCCCGGACGCCGACCGGTTCAGGGTGCGCGGCTTCATCGAGGAGGGCACCACCACCACACCCTTCGACATGACCGTACGCAACCGCGCCTCCCGCTACCACCTGGTCATGGACGCCATCAACAACGCCAGGCGGCTGCCGCGCGGCGCCAGTGACCTGATGGCCTGGTGCGAGCGCAAACTCGCCGAACACCAGGCGTACGTCGTCGATCACCTCGAAGACATGCCCGAGGTCCGCGACTGGTCGCCGGCCGACTGGGCGCAGCAGGGCTGACCGGACCGAGCGAACGGCCCCCGCCGGTGGTCACCGGCGGGGGCCGCGCTCATCCGCATCAGCCCCGGGCAGGTCGCGCGGCGACGGTTGCGTCCGAAACGTGCCAGTGCTCGCTCCGCCATGGCTGCTTGGCTGGGTGCCTCCACGCGCACCTGTCTGAACGGGAACCATGTCCACCACCACGCTCGCCCGGCCCCGCACGCCCCTCGTCGGCTGGCTCGCGGTCACCTCGCTCATGCTGGGCATCTTCGCCATCGTCACCAGCGAGATCCTGCCCATCGGCCTGCTGACCGCCATCGGCGCCGACTTCGGCATCTCCGACGGCACCACAGGGCTGACGATGACACTGCCCGGCATCGTCGCCGCGGTCGCCGCGCCCGCCGTCACGCTGACCACCGCGCGCCTGGACCGCCGCGTGATGCTGTGCGTCCTCATGGCGGTGCTCGCCGTGGCCGACGTGCTGGCAGCGGTGGCGACCTCCTACTGGGTCATGCTGATCTCCAGGGTGCTCGTCGGCCTCACCATCGGCGGCTTCTGGTCGATCGGGGCCGGGCTGGCCGGCCGCCTCATGCCGCCGCACGCCGTCGGCACCGCCACCGCTGTGATCTTCTCCGCCGTGCCACTGGGCTCCGTGCTCGGCGTACCGGCCGGAACGTTCATCGGCGACCTCGCCGGCTGGCGAACCGCCTTCCTGGTCCTGGCCGTGCTGGCCCTCCTCGTCCTGGCCGCCCTGCTGGTACTGCTGCCGCCACTGCCCGCCCACCAGGTCACCAGCCCCCGCGTCCTGCTCGACCTGCTGCGCACCCGAGGTGCCGCCATCGCCCTGATGGCGACCTTCCTCATCGTCCTGGCCCACTTCGGCACCTACACCTACGTCACGCCCTTCCTCCAGGACGTCACCGGCCTGCCTCCCGCAGCCGTCAGCGCCGTCCTGCTGGCGTACGGCATCGCCGGAATCGCCGGCAACTTCCTGGCCGGCAAGGCCACCGCCACACGCCTGCGAGCCGCTTTCGCGACCTCCGGCTGCCTGATCGCGGCCACCACCCTGCTGCTGCCCTCGGCCGGCGGCACGACCATCGGAGCCGTGGTGCTCCTCATGGTGTGGGGCCTGGCCTACGGAGGCGTGCCCGTCTGCTCGCAGGCATCATTCATCAGCGCCGCCCCGCACGCGCCCGAAGCCGCCACGGTCGTCTTCACCTCCTCCTTCCAGGCGACCTTCGCCCTCGGCGCCTTCCTCGGCGGCCGCGTCGTCGACGCCTTCTCGGTCTCCACCGTCATGATCTGCGGCGGCCTGACCGCACTGCTCATGGCGGTGTCCGTCTGGTCACTCACCAAACCCGGATGACCAAGGTCCTTCGGCGTCGGGCCGTACGGCACTGAGCGCCGGCGGCCGAAACCGATGTGATGGAGGTGCGACAAGGACGACACGAGGCGACGAAAGGGAGGCCCGCCATGGCCACCACCATCGACAAGCCTGTGAGGTACGCCGGCGTGGACACGGCGGAGCGCAGGACCCCGGCCGACTACGTCTGGGCCGCCGCCCGGATCTCGATCGGCTGGGTCTTCCTCTGGGCCTTCCTCGACAAGACCTTCGGCTGGGGCTTCGCCACCCCGGCCGCCAAGGCCTGGATCAACGGCGGCAGCCCGACGACCGGCTTCCTCAAGGGCACCGGCGAGAACGCCCTGGGTGGCTTCTTCTCGGCCCTGGCCGGACAGGTCTGGGTGGACTGGCTGTTCATGGCCGGCCTGGCCGGCGTCGGCCTGGCGCTCGTGCTCGGGATCGGCACCCGCATCGCGGCGGGCGCGGGCACGGCGATGCTGCTGCTGATGTGGGCGGCCGAGCTGCCCCTGACCACCAACCCCTTCATGGACGAGCACATCATCTACGCGATCGTCATCATCGGCCTGGCCCTCGCCGGCGCCGGAACCACGCTCGGACTCGGCAACCTGCCCGTCGTCCGCCGCACGCCGTGGCTCCAGTAGCCGCCCCGGTCACCCGCCCGCCCTGCCCCCTGGGCGGGCGGGTTCTCGTTCATCAGGGACGGTTCGCGGGCCGGGCTGGAGGCCGCCGGTTGGGCGGCGCTCGCCTCCCTACACGTAGGGATGGAGATGTTCCGTCGAGCCGACCAGCGCGGTGCGCGCGTAGGCCGCAGGGGAGAAGCGGACGCCGGTGGCTCGCTCCGCGAGGGCCAGTGCCGCGGCGGTGGGATCGTCGACGAACCCCGGTTCGCCTCCGCCGACGTGCAGCCCGAGGTCGGTGACGTCAGCTTCAAGACGATCGGGCTCGGCGCCCTCCCGATAGCGATAGCTGTAGAGGCTGAAGGTCGTGATCAAGTCGCCGTTCTGGTGAAAGGCGAAGTCGGCCCCCTTGATCGTCGCACAGACCGCGGCGGCCGCCGAGCCCTCGGAGAGGAGCCCGGCACTGTCGTGAACGATGGCGCCCCACCCGTACTCGACCAGGACTGTTCCGCCTTTGGCGCGGTACGCCGCGACGCCGAACCCCTCCCCTCCCAGAGGGCTGCCCGGGACCACGTCGATCCGTCGCAGAGCCTCGTCAGGAGGCACGTCCTGTACGAAGCAGACACAGAGCCAGGTGTCGCCCACGTCGTCCGTGAACTCCTGGTGGAGCCACTCATAAGTGGCTGCGGTCGCCTTGACCATGACCATCGTGCGCCTCTCAAGAAGATGGACGAACGAGGCGATCTTTCCAGGGGAGTCCGACAAGCTCAGGTGACGTCGCGGCGCAGAGTCACCAGCCGGGCCGCGAGGACGGCCGCGGCGACGTAGGCGGCGAACAGCAGTCCCCCGGCCCAGGCCGGCAGGAGCGCTCCGGCCTGCAGGTGCATGCCGCTCAGCGCGCGGGCCGCGCCCGTGGGCAGCCAGCGCCCGACGTCGGGCGCCACCGATGTGAGCAGGTAGTCCCCGTACATGAACCACAGCAGAGCCACGGCCAGCGCCACCACCTGGTTGCGGATGAGCGCGCCGAGCCCCACGCCCAGCAGCGCGTACGCTGTCGTGCTCAGCACCGCGCCGAGCAGGACGAGCGGGACGCCGGGGGTCAGCATCGGCAGCCCGCGCACGGCGAGCAGCGCCGCCCCTGACGCCAGCGTGGCCAGGGCCGACACGCACGCGATGGCCAGCCCGACGAGCCCCCAGGCCACCAGCTTGGCGGTCACCACGCGGCTTCTGACCGGAGTGACGAGGAAGGTCCAGGTGATGGTCTGATGCCGGTATTCGCCGGTCATCGCGAGCACCCCGAGGATCAGCGTGAACACGTATGCCTGCTGGGCCATGGCGTAGACGTTCTCCACCCGCGAAGCCGCGGGCAGTTCGGTGAGGCCGTCGAAGACCAGGGCCTGCAGCGCTGCCCACAGGACGCAGGTGACGGGCGCGATCACAGCGAGGACCGGGCCGGTACGGCCTGCGCGCGCCTTGACCAGCTCGGCACGGACCAGCGGGCTGTGGATCATCGGGTCGCCTCCAGGTAGAGGTGTTCCAGGTCTGTGGAGTCGGGGGTGAGGTCCGCCTGCCGTACCAGCCGGCCGGCCGAGATGATCAGAGCACGGTTGGCGATGCGCTCGATCTCGGCCAGCACGTGCGTGGACACCAGGACGGCCCGCCCTTCGTGCGCGTGGGCGCGCAGGAACCCACGCAGCCATGAGATCCCCTGGGGGTCCAGCCCGTTGGTGGGTTCGTCGAGGATGAGAACCTCCGGGTCGCCGAGCAGCGCGCCGGCGATCGCCAGGCGCTGGCGCATGCCGAGGGAGAAGCCGCCGATCCTGCGATCGGCCGCATGGGTCAGATCGACCTGTTCCAGGACCAGGTCCACGCGGGCCGGGGCCAGGTCGGCGGCCGTGCGCAGCACCTCCAGGTGAGCGCGGGCGGACAGGCCGGGGTGGAAGGCGGTCGCTTCCAGCACCGCGCCGACCTTGGTGATCGGGTTGGCCAGCCGGTCGTACGGCGTGTCCCCGATCAACGCCGTGCCCGAGGTGGGGGCGACCAGCCCGAGGATCATGCGCAGGGTGGTCGTCTTCCCCGCGCCGTTGGGTCCGAGGAAGGCGGTGACCGCGCCCGGTTCGACGGTGAACGACACCTTGTCGACCGCGCGGACCGCGCCGAACGACTTGCTCAGGTCGGTGACGGTGATCGCTGTCATAGGACGCAGCATGGTCGGTGCCGGGCGGGAGATTCATGGCCGCGTGGGTGGATATGACGATCTCCACCGTGGGGTGGATGGTCCCGTCCGCGGGCGGTGGTTACGGTTGCCGGTGTGTCCTTCCTGCGTCGTCCCCTCGTCCGCGTGGTGTTCCGCGCCTTGGTGGTGTCGTACCTGCTGTTCGGGTCGGTGTACGCCGTGGTGGACGCATGGGCGAGGCTCGGCTGGGCGGCCGGCGCCGGGGTGCTGCTGCTCTCCGCGATGACCTTCGCCGCGGGCGTGCGCGGTGCGGTGTTCCCCGGCGCCGGCCGGCTGCTGCTGCCGGCCCTCGCCGGCGGCCTGGCGATGCACGCCGTGTCCCCCTACAGCGGCCTCGCGGTGCTGTACGTGGTCGTCTTCGCCGCGCCGTACCGGCTGCTGCTGAGGTGGGCGGCGGCGTTCGTGGCCGCTGACATCGGCGGGACCGCCCTGGTGTCCCTTCTGCTCCGTCTGCCGGTCGCGGAGACGTTCGGGAACACGATGGGCCTCTGCTACAGCGTGATCCTGGCCTTCCTGCTGCGCCAGCTCACGCTGACCAGGGAGCTGGCCGAGTCGCGGGCCCGCGAGTCCGCCCAGGCCGAGCGCGCCCACCTGGCCAGGGAGATCCACGACATCCTGGCCCACGCCCAGTCCGCGCAGATCGTCCACCTGGAGGGGGCACGGCTGTTGCTGGAGCGCGGCGACGTGCCCACCGCGCTGGATCGGGTCAACCGTGCCGTACGGCTGGCCCGCAGCGGCCTGGAGGAGACCAAACGGGCCGTGGACGCGCTGCGCGGCCAGGACATACGGCTGCTGGAGCTCCTGGAGCGCCTCACTGTGGAGCACCGTTCGGCCGGCGGCGCGCTGTGCGAGGTGGAGGTCAACGGCGACGTCTCCGCCCTGCCCGCCGGCGCCCGCCTGGCGGTGGCCCGTACGGCGCAGGAGGCGCTGACCAACGTACGCAGACACGCGCCCGGCGCGGCGGTCACGGTCACCTTGCGCAATGTCCGCGGCTGGTGCGAGCTGGAGGTCCGCGACGACGGCGGCGCGGCGCCGCCGGCGCCGGACGGCGGAGGTTACGGCCTGGTCGGCATGAGGGAACGCGCCGAACTGCTCGGCGGGTCACTCACCACCGGCCCCGAGGGCGAGGGCTTCCGCGTCCTGCTGCGGCTGCCCGCGGAGGCGGCGTCGTGACCGTACGGGTGCTGGTGGCCGACGACCAGACCGTGGTCAGGGAAGGCCTGGTGCTGCTGCTCGGTCTGCTGCCCGGCGTGGAGGTCGCGGGCACCGCGGCCGACGGCGAGCAGGCGGTACGGCTGGCCGCCGCGGAGCTCCCCGACGTGGTCCTGATGGACCTGCGGATGCCCAGGATGGACGGGGTCGAGGCGACCCGCAGGATCCGCGCCTCCCATCCCGGCATCCAGGTGGTGGTGCTGACGACGTACTCCGACGACGAATCGGTGTTCGCGGCCCTGCGCGCCGGCGCCCGCGGCTACCTGACCAAGGACACCGACCCCGAGACCCTCGCCAAGGCCATCGCCACCGTGTCCGCCGGTCAGGCGCACTTCGATCCCGAGGTGCAGCGGCGGCTGGCCGAGGAGGTCGCCCGGCGGCCCCACCGATCCACCGACCTCCCCGACGGCCTGACCGCGCGCGAGGGCGAGGTGCTCCGGCTGATCGCGGCGGGCAGGTCGAACGCGGAGATCGCCGGTGAGCTGTTCATCTCGGCGGGCACCGTCAAGACCCACATCAACAACCTGTTCGCCAAGGCGGGCCTGCGAGACCGCGCCCAGGCCGTCACCTACGCCTACCGTCACGGCCTGGGAGAGTGAGCTCGGCATCGTCGGTGAGATGTCTCCTGCAGGTGCTCCGGCCGACAACCGCGCTGTTCCTGGTGCATGGGTGGCCTCACCAGCGCAGCATCGCAGCCACTCCGCCCGCCTCGGCGAGCTCCTCCGCCGCTCCGGTCTCCAGCATCGTGACGTCGCCTCCGTACTCGAAGGTGAGCTCGATCATCTCCTCCTTCAGCTCCTCGGGTGTGACGCCCATGAGCTCGGCGTTCCACCGGCCCGCCTCGTCGAGCAGCAGGTGCTCGACTCGGCCCTGCCGCAGCAGGGAGAGGATGTCGTCGAGGCGGACCGCGCCGTTGCCGCCCGACAGGGCCAGGTCCCGGGCGCGTACGGCCAAGGCGGTGTCATTCCTGGCCCGCACCTCGTCGAGAGTGGGGCGGACGAACTCCAGCACCTCCGACGGCGACAGGGCGTGATCGAGCACGGCGTCCACCTCGACGATCTCCGGTCCGGCAGGCAGCGCCTCGGCCAGCACAGAGGTGTCGCGGGGGTCGCCCACCAGCAGCAGCGTCTCCCAGCCCAGCCGCCGGGCCTGCCCGGCCACGTGCGGGGCCGAATCGCGCAGGAACTTGGTCAGGTGCTCCTCGAGGCGCTGGTCGAAACGGTCGGGGTGGATGCCGCCCCGGGAGAGCCCGGGCAGCGTCGGCGACCCCCCTCTGGACCATTCCGCGGTCGCCTTGTTGAAGATGACCGGCTTCAGTTCCTCGGCCAGGCCGTACCGGCTGTCGAACAGCCGCACGCCGTCACGCCCCACCCTGGCCACCCCGGCGGGCTTGTCGGCCTGCACGGCGGTGACGAGCGGCAGCAGGTAGGCGTGCTCCTTGAGGACGGCGAGGTCCCCCACGGGGAGCTGAACCCACTCGGTACGCACCTCGTCACCGGCCACCTGGGCGAACAGGGCACGCCCGATACCGGGACCGGCCGGGTCGAGCAGCTCGGTGATCCGCGGCTCCAGCAGGTCGAGGCGGAGGCCCACGAGCCTGGCCCGCTCCTGGTCGGGGCCCGCGGCCAGCTCCTGGCGCAGCGCGGCGATCTCGTTGCGCAGCCGGGTCCGCCCGGCCTGCGTGCCCGGCTCCATCGTGGTGTAGAGCGACAGCACACCGACCTCGTCGCCGAAGGCCGCCAGCTCGCGTAGATCTGCCTGGTCGAACACCATGCCTCGCTCACCTCCGTAGGCAGGAGCCCGTTGCGCGGGCCCCAGCGTTGGGGGCTCTCCCATTTTACCGAGGCTGCCCATCGTCCCGCCCTGGGCGAGGCCGGCCGACCGCCGACGGCAGCCGGTCGGCCGCCCCCGACCCCGGAAAGGGGCAGGTCGCACATGGCGCGGCGTACCGGGCAGCAGCGCAGTGAGACATCCCCCTGGATGTGGGTACATCGTGCTTGCGGTCAACCCTCTGCAGGCGGCGTTCGCGACAGCGGCCCCAAGTGCGGCCCACCGAACCGGCCTCCGCGGCTCACGGTTCGTCCTGTGCGGCGCCGTGCCCGTCCCACGACGGCACTCGGCGCGGCGAACGAGCTGACCAGAACAGCCGCACATCACAGGGAAAGCGCGATATGAGGACATCACCCAGGAACATGCCGGCCAAGGGATGGCGAGCAACGCTCACCTTCCTGGTGGCGGCCTGTCTGCTGCCGCTGCTCCCGGCCTGCAACCCCGGCCAGCGCCAGTCACCGCTCCCTCAATCCACCCGGAACAGGGAGGGCCTGGTAGACGGGCAGGTCGGCCCGATGCGACTGGTACACGTCCACATCCTGGCTCCGCCCATGGACGAGCAGAAAGCCGGTGACGACCTGGGCCTTTACCTGACCCTGGTCAACGACAGCGACACACCCCAGAAACTCGACGGTGTCAGCACCGTGCACGCCGAACGCGTCGTCTACCGCGCGAGCCCGGGCGCTCCCCAGCAGGCCGTCAACGTGACGATCCCTGCCCGTACCACTCTCTCACTGCAAGAAGGACAGAACCGTCCGCACCTGGAACTCCTCGACATCCACCGCCCGCTCGGCGCCACCCCGATCGACGTCACCTTCCGCTTGTCCACCGGCACGATCACCTTGCGCATCCCGGTCCTGCCGCTGTCACGCGGAGCCGGGTCATCCACCCCCACCGCCAGCCCCAGCTGAGCCGGCGCCCGTCATCGAGGCCCGCGTCCGCCGTCCGGCCTTGTGCAGCGCCGGCGGCGCATCGGAAAGCGACCGGAGAATACAGCCGTTACGAGGTCTCGTCGTCCCGGTAGAAGCTCAAGCCGGCATGTTCGGGGTCGGTGTAGACCTTCACCGTTCCGTCGGGGTATGCCGCGAACGGAAGGACGACGCCGTCCGGACACGGGTGCAGGAACATCAGGGTCGGACCGACGACGACGAACGATCGGGCCATCGGCGTGGCATGCTCGGTGCCGTGCTCGGCACGCCACCGACTGACCCGGTCGGCCGCGCCGGGCTGGTCGGCGACGTTCCGCATCTTCCCGATCAGGTCCTCGACGGCCGGCCGGTCCAGGATTTCGATCTGCAGGTTCGGCGGTTCTCCCATGCGGTGCTCCTTGACTCGGTCGGCGCGGAGGCCGGTCAGTTCTGGATGGCTGCGAAGGCCAGGCAGGCAAGGACCAGAAGCAGCGCAGAGACGACCGTCATCCGGGTCATGTAGAGGTGGCGCACGGTTTCCTCCGGATCAGGCGGCTCAGACCCATGCGAAGCGCTCGGTGTGGATGCGGTCGGCGGGCACGCCGATGGCCAGGGTCGCGGCCTCCATGGCGTCGAGCATCGGGTTGGGGCCGCAGATGAAGAACTGGAAACGCGGATTGACCGACGGTAGATGCCGGCGGAGCGTGCCCGCGTCGATGTAGCCGCTCTCGCCCGTCCAGCCGGGCGGCGGTTGTTCGAGCACGTGCACGACCCGGACGTTCAGCCGGCCGGCGAGCTCGTCGATCTCCTCGCGGAACGGGATGCTGTCCCAGTCACGGTGTGCGGACAACAACACGACCGGCCGCACATCGCCGCGGTCGGCGAGCGTCCGCAACATGCTCAGTGCGGGTACGATGCCGATCCCGCCGGCGATGAGGCAGAAGCCGGCGCCCTCGTACTGGTCGATCGAGAACACCCCGTGCGGGCCGTCGACGTAGACGTTGGTGCCGGGCTGCACGGTGCTGACGCTGGAGGTGAAGTCTCCCAGCGCCTTGATGGCGACGGCGACCGTGCCGTTCGTCTCGGCGCTGGAGGAGAACGAGAAGGGATGCGAGGTGACCGAGAACGGCGACCTGCCGACCGTGATCCAGGCGAATTGGCCGGGCTGGAAACGCAGTCCGTCGTGCCCGTGCGGGCGTAGCACGAGAACCGTGGTGCGGCCACGCTCGGGGATCACCCGTTCGATCACCCATGGACGTCGTCTCAGCCACAGGGGCCGCAGGATCCGTATCCAGAGCAGGAGCCCCACGAACGCCGCCGACATGATCGTCCACAGCACCTGTTTCCACAGGCTGTCGATGTAGTGGTTGACCAGCAGCACGTGAATGAGCGCGGCTGTGACCGCGATCGTCGCCATGACCGCGTGCAGGACCTGCCATACCTCGTAGGCCAACCGCAGCCGTTGTCGCAGCACCGAGGTCACCATGAGGATCAGCAGCGCCAGCACCGACAGCACGGCGAAGCGGGCTCGCCATGGCAGCTCGGTCAGGGAGGAGGCGGCGATCACGCCGGGACCCGACAGCGCCATGTGCGTCAAGACGAACGCCAGTCCGACGTAACCGATCTGCCGGTGGAATTGGATCACGGCATCGGTGCCGAACGGTTCCGCCAGGGTACGGATCCGCGCGACGAGAGCGAACTCGACCCCCATCAGGGCCAGGCCGACGAACCCGAGGGCGACGGAGAAGTCTGTCCAGAAGCCCTGCCCCGGCCGGCTCCCACCTATCAAGGCGAACGCCAGCGGCGCCACGCAGACTCCCAGGAACACGCCGATCCACACGATGCCCTGTGCAGTGGCTCTCATGCCGGACCCCGACGCGGTCCTGGCCCGTACGCAGCGTTCAGCGGAGCCGCCGACACGGGCCATCACCCCGGTTCCGCTCCGCGGACCACATGAAACACCGTCTTGTTGTCGACACCGCTCACACCCCCGCGATGAGCTGCAATGTCACGGTGCGTACCCGCCCGCACCTCACCGAAACGACGGCGCGCATCGGCCATGTGCCCGGCCGATCCGTCGAGGGCGTCAGCCTTCCCACGATCCAGGCCGGCGTCAGTGCGTCAACGTCGCTTGCCCAGGACCGTGCCCGCGCGCCGAAGCCGTGCCGTGGATGGCAACGATAACAATCGATGTTCTTCCATGGAAACACATGCTTGACGCGCCAGAATGGCATCGTTAACAATCGGAGCGACCGGCCGCCCTCGTATCGTCGGCACCTTCCCGGACCCAAGGAGAGATCATGGTCCGCTCGTCTCAACTGGTAGCGCTAACATCGCGCCGTGACGTCCTGCGCGGGCTGGGAGGGCTGGCCGCGGCCGGCACGCTGGCCGCTTGCGGCGTGCCCGTGGAGTCGGACAAACCCGCCGCACTCGGATCCTCGGCCGGCCCGTCGGCCGGGAAGGCCCGCGGCGAGGTCACCCTGTGGATGCGCGACGACGACCTGCTGAAGGTCTTCCGTACGGTGGTCCCGGCCTTCAACAAGGAGTACCCGGACGTCAAGGTCAACCTCAAAGGCGTGGACATCGCCACCAAGCTCCCCCCGGCCCTGGTCAGCGGCACGGGCCTGCCGGACGGCTCGTTCTGGGAGGACGACCAGCTCGGCCAGCACGCCGACCACCTGTACGACCTGACCGCGCTGATGAGCAAGTACCGCTCCGACACGGTGCAGTTCAAGCTCGACGTGCTCACCCACGACAACCGGCTGGTCGGCGTCCCCTGGGACACCGACCCGGGCCTGCTCTACTACAACGAGGAGATACTGACCGCAGCCGGCGTCGATCCCGCCTCGCTGACCGGCTACGACGAGCTGCTGGCCGCCGCCCGTACGATCAAGGACAAGAATCCCAAGGCCCGGCCGATCCCGCTGGAGCAGGACAACACGCTGGGCATGATGTGGTACACGATGTTCCTGAACCAGCAGCAGGGACACGGCCTGGTGGACTCCTCCGGCAACCTGACGCTGGACGGCGAGGCCTCGCGCCGCGCGCTGACCTGGATCAAGACGGTCGTGGACGAAGGGCTGGGAGCGCGGCAGAAGTTCGCGAGCACCGCCCAGATCACCATGCTCGACGAGGGCGTCATCTCGCTGGTCCCATGGGCGCAATGGTTCATCTTCATCCCGCAGTCGGGGCTGAAGAAGACGACCGGCAAGTGGCGCGTGACCAACCTGCCCGCCTGGTCGGCCGGTGGCGCGCACAGCGGGCTGATGGGCGGCAGCTCCTTCGTCATCCCCGACAAGGCCAAGAACCCCGAGCTGGCCTGGCTGTTCTACGAGTTCGCCGTCTACCGGCCCGAGGGCTACCGGACGGTGTTCTCCAAGAACGCGGTCTACCCGACCGGGCTCAACACGGTGGTCCCCTCGGTGAAGTCGGCGCTCGACCCGGCCAAGCCCCTGGTGGACAGGCTGCCGCAGCTCGGCGGCGTGGACAACTGGGCGATCAGCACCAAGGCGGCGCTGGACATCCCGCCCGGCTACACCGCCCCCACCTGGTACGGCCAGGCCGCCAAATACCTGGGCGCCAACATCCAGCGCCTGATGGACGGCAAGATGTCGGTGGACGACGTGATCGCGCAGTCCACGGCCGACATCAAGAAGAACCTGATCGACAGGAACTGAGCGGCCGTGTCCACACTGACGGCCGAGCGGCGGGCATCCGCCGTCCGCACCCACCGGACCCGGCGCGGGCCGCGTACGGGATGGCGGGGCCTGCTGCTGGTCTCCCCATTCCTGGTGTTCTTCGCGGCCTTCACCGCCTACCCGCTCTACTACGCCTTCCAGCTCAGCTTCCTGGACTGGCACGGCGGCGCGACGTTCCGGTGGGCGGGCCTCGGCAACTACTCCTACCTGCTGACGAACGCCGACTTCTGGGCGGCGTTGGGCAATACGGCACTCATCTGGCTGCTGATCGTGCCGCTGCAGACCATCGGCGCGATCGCCGCGGCGGGAGCGCTGTCACGGGCCGGGCTCCGTTTCAAGGGGCTGCTGCGCACGGCGGTGATCATCCCGTACGTGACCCCGCTCGCGGCCATGGCCCAGGCGTTCATCCTGATCTTCGACCGGGACTACGGCGTGGTCAACCACCTGCTCGGGCTGGCCGGGCTGCCGCCGGTCGAGTGGCTGACCTCGACGGAGTGGTCCAAGGTGACGATCGCGCTGCTGGTGCTCTGGAAGTCCAGCGGGTTCGCGCTGATCGTCATGCTGGCCGCCATCCAGGGCATCCCCGGCGAGGTCTACGAGGCCACCGCGCTGGACGGGGCCGGGCCGCTGACCACCTTCTGGAGGATCACCGTGCCGCTGATGCGTCACGCCATCGCGTTCTTCGTGGTCATCTCGACGCTGGGCATCTCTCAGATGTTCCTGGAGCCGTACGTGATGACGGACGGAGGGCCGTACAACAGCAGCACCACCAGCGGGCTGTACCTGTTCCAGCACATCGGGGCCTCCGACCTCGGCACCGGGGCGGCCAACACGTTCCTGCTGGTCGTCATGGTGCTGGCGCTGTCGGTCGCGGCGGTGCGCCTGTTCAGGGAGTCGAAGTGAGGCTCGCGCGCCGCGGCGGCGGGTACCTGCTGCTGGCGGCGGCCGTCGTGGTCTTCCTCTATCCGATCTGGTGGATGGTCGTCTCGGCGTTCAAGCCGGGGGCGAGCATCCTGAACGATCCGCTGGGCGCGGGGCCGTTCACCCTGGACAACTTCACGGCCATGTTCGAGGTGGTGCCGATCGGCCAGGCGCTGGGCAACACGGCCCTGGTCGTGGCGGCCAAGAGCGCGCTGACGATGATCCTGTGCCCGCTGGCCGGGTACGGCTTCGCCAAGTACAGCTTCCGCTTCAAGGAGGCGCTGTTCGGGCTGGTGCTGCTGACGCTGATGCTGCCCGTGCTGTCGCTGGTCATCCCGCTGCTGCTGGAGATGAAGCAGCTCGGGTGGATCAACACCTACCAGGCTCTGGTGCTGCCGGGCGCGGTGGACGCCTTCAGCGTCTTCTACATGCGTCAGGTGATCAGCCAGGTGCCGGACGAGCTGCTGGACGCCGCTGCCATCGACGGCGCGAAGGTGCTGCGGACGTTCTGGTCGGTGGTGGTGCCGGTGATCCGGCCCGGGCTCGCGGCGCTGGCCGTGCTGACCTTCTTCAACATCTACAACGACCTCGTCTGGCCGATCGTGGCGGTCAACGACGAGAGCAGGCAGACCGTCTCGGTGCTGCTGGCCAACCTCGCCACGAACGTCACCGGCGCCCAGACCGCCAGCGGCTTCGAGCTGTGGGGCCAGCTCATGGCCGCCTGCACGATCGCCACCGTCCCCACCGTCGTCGTCTTCCTGCTGGTCCAGCGCCATTTCATCAAGGGCCTGCTGGCCGGCAGCAGCAAATAGACAGGAGTCGTCTTGCTCACCGCTGACATCACGCTCAGCACCTCCTTTCATCGCGGGCCTCTGGACCGCCGCCTGTTCGGGTCGTTCGTCGAGCACATGGGCCGATGCGTCTACACCGGCATCTACGAGCCAGGCCATCCCAAGGCCGACGAGCACGGCTTCCGAACCGACGTCGCCGACCTGGTACGCGAGCTCGGCGTCACGCTGGTGCGCTACCCCGGCGGCAACTTCGTCTCCGGCTACCGCTGGGAGGACGGCATCGGCCCGGTGGCCTCGCGGCCGCGGACGTTCGAGCCCGCCTGGCGCGGGATCGAGCCGAACGAGGTCGGCACCGACGAGTTCCTGGGCTGGGCCGCGCGTACCGGGCTGAGCCCGATGATGGCGGTGAACCTGGGCACGCGCGGCATCCAGGAGGCCGCCGACCTGGTCGAATACTGCAACAGGCCGGTCGGTACCCGCTGGTCCGACCTGCGCCGTGCCAACGGCAGGGCCGAGCCGTACGGGGTGCCGCTGTGGTGCCTCGGCAACGAGATGGACGGCCCGTGGCAGATCGGCCACACCAGCGCCACCCGGTACGGCGCGCTCGCCCGCGAGGCCGGAAAGGCCATGAAACTCGTCGATCCCGGAATCGAGCTGGTGGTCTGCGGGAGCAGCAACCGGGAGATGCCGACGTTCGGCTACTGGGAGGCCGAGGTCCTGGAGCAGGCCTACGACGTGGCCGACTATCTGTCCCTGCACGCCTACTACCTCAACGACGGTGAGCGGGCCGGGTACCTGGGCTCGGGCGCGGCGCTGGAGGCGTTCATCGGCGACGTCGTGGCCACGGCCGACGCGGTCGGCGCCCGGCTGGGCAGCAGGAAGCGCATCAACCTGTCCTGCGACGAGTGGAACGTGTGGACCCGCGACCCCTACGTGGACCTGACCGCCCGCGAACCGGACGTGGCGGCGCCGATCACCGAGCACGTCTACACCCCGCTGGACGCCGTCGTGACCGGCGACCTGCTGGTGGCGCTGCTCAACCACTCCGACCGCGTCCGCATCGGCTGCCTGTCGCTGCTGGTCAACGTGAGCGCGCCGATCCTGACCGAGCCCGGGGGCGCGGCCCGCAGGCAGACGATCTTCTACCCGGCCGCGCTCACCGCCCAGCTCGCCCGCGGGGTGAGCCTGCACACCCGGGTGTCCGCCCCAGAGATCGCGACCGTGCGCCACGGCGACGTGCCCGCCGTGGCCGCCGCCGCCACGTACGACGAGAATTCCGGCGAACTCGCCCTGTTCATCACCAACCGCGGCGACGTGCCCGCGCGGGTGCGGTTGCGCCACATCGGGCCCGGCACGCTGGCCGTCCAGGACGCCTGGACGCTCGCCGCGGGCAGCAGCGGCCTGCCCCTCCCCTTCACCCAGCACGTCAACGACGACGACGGCGGGATCGTCCTGCACCTGCCCGCCGAATCCTGGACTGCCCTCAAGAGCCGTCGAAAGGACTGACCCCCCATGAGGCGCTTACCCCTGCTCGCCCTCCTCTTACTCGCCCTGCTGCTCCCCGCCGTCCCGGCCCAGGCGGTGACGACCGGCAACGGTTCCCTGGTCTACTCACCGCCCGCAGGAAGCTCCTTCGACCCGGCGGGCACCACGTACGCGAAGATCATCTCTCTGAAGAGCGACGGTACCCTGCTCGTCACCTACGACCAGCTCGTCTACGTGAACGGCGTGCAGGTCTACCCGATCTACCGCAGCACCGACGGCGGCGCCACCTGGACGCACCTGTCGGACGTGGTGCCCAGCCAGACCTTCCCCTCGCTCACCCTGACCTCCCAGCCCTTCCTGTACGAGCTGCCGCGCCAGGTCGGCTCCCTGGCCGCCGGCACCGTCGTCCTCGCCGGCATGATCATGCCCGCCGACCGTTCCAGCAGCAGGATCGTTCTGTACAAGAGCACGAACAAGGGCGCCACCTGGACCTACCACAGCACCGTGGACACCGGCGGCCCCGCCGTCTACGACCCGAGCCCCACCTCCACCACCAGCACCGTCTGGGAGCCCTCGCTCAACCTCGACCCCTCCGGCAACCTCGTCTGCTACTACTCCGACGAACGCCAGAAGTCGGCGGGCATCCTGCAGGCCGTCGTCTACCGCCGCTCCACCGACGGCGGCGCGACCTGGGGGCCCGTCACCAACGTGGCCGCCGTCGGCAACAGCAGCGACCGCCCCGGCATGATCACCGTCACCAGGCTCCCGAACGGCAAGTACCTGGCCGCCTACGAGGTCGTGAACCGGCCCAGCCAGAGCCTCAACACCGCCGTCAACTACTTCAAGATCTCCGACGACGGACTGACCTGGCCGAGCGGCCTCGGCACCCCCATCAAGCTGGCCGACGGGCGGGGCATGGGCTCCTCGCCGTTCGTACGCTGGGTGCCCGCCGGAGGCCCGAACGGCATGGTCGTCGTCTCCTCCAAGTGGGGCCTGGACAGCGCCGGGAACATCAACGGCGGCCAGGACTTCTTCGTCAACCACAACCTCGGCCAGGGGCCTTGGGAGCGGCTGCCGTACGCGGTCACCTACGACGCCTCCGACACCCAGGGCGGCTTCTTCTCGGGCTTCGCGCAGGGCTTCGACACCAGCCCCGACGGCCTGACCCTGTACCAGGCGACCAACGTCGAGAACACCACGACCCACTACAACGACATCCGCGTCGGGACCATCCCGCTCAACGCCGACCATTACGAGGCCGAACGCGCCACCCGTAACAACACCTCGCTCGTCACCCACGCCGACGCCTCCAACGGGTCGAAGGTCGGCAACATCAACTACTCCGACAGCTACGTGCAGTTCGACGTCAAGGTGCCCGCCGCGGGGACGTACACGATCAACGTCCGCTACGACAACGGCACCGGCGCGACCAGCGGCCACGCGGTCAGCGTCAACGGCGGCAGCGCCTTCACCCTCTCCTATCCGCCGACCGTGGACTGGGGGCGGTTCCGCTGGGTGCAGTTCAGCAGGTCGCTGAACGCGGGCGCGAACACGATCAGGTTCACCTACAGCGGCACGTACGCCGAACTGGACGCGATCGACGTCTATCGGCCGGGCGTGGCCGTGGGCGGGGAGTTCAAGCTGGTGAACCGGAGCAGCGGCAAGTACCTGGAGATCCTTTCGGCGCTGACCGCCGACGGCGCGGGCGCCGGGCAGTGGGGCGACACCGACCATCCCACCCAGATCTGGCGCGTCGCCGGGAGCGGCCCCTACACCTTCACCAACAAGAACAGCGGCAAGCTGCTGGAGATCCCCTCGGCCTCGACCGCTGACGGCACCCAGGCCGTCCAGCGGGGACCCACCGGCCATGCCACCCAGACCTGGCAGCTCAACCCGACCGACTCCGGCTACTCCAAGGTGCCGAACGCCAACAGCGGCAAGCTCCTGGAGATCTACCAGAACTCCGCGGCCGACGGCGCCGTCGCCGACCAGTGGGGCGACACCGGCTGCGCCTGCCAGCAGTGGAGGCTCGTCAAGGAGGGCATCCAGTAGCCGTCGTCACGGCGCTGGTGCGGTGCTCGCGCGCCGTACCAGCGTCGGGACCACGAACGGCACCGCCACGTCCGCCACGGCCGCATCCTGGCTGTCGCCCGCGTCATCGTCCTGCCCGTCGATCAGCCGCAGCAGCGTCTCCACCGAGCGCCGGCCCACCTCCTCGTGATCCGGCCTGACCGTGGTCAGCGGCGGGATCAGGTATCCCGCCTCGGGAATGTCGTCGAACCCTACGACGCTCACGTCCTCCGGCACCCTGATCCCGCGTTCGTTGAAGGCCCGCAGCAGCCCGAGCGCCATGTGGTCGTTGGCGGCGAACACCGCCGTCACGCCCTGGCCCTCGGCCAGCTCCAGTCCCGCCTGATAGCCGGACTCCGCACTCCAGTCTCCCGGCACGACCTGGGGCGCCGGATGGCCCGCCCGCTCCAGCGTCGCCCGCCACGCCTCGATGCGCGTCTGGGCGTCCATGCGCTCGCGCGGCCCGGAGACGTGCCACACCGTCGAATGCCCCAGCCGCAGCAGGTGCTCGACCGCCATGCGCACGCCTTCGGCCTGGTCGATGCGTACGGTCGGCACCGAGTCGTCGGGCGCGGCCTCGACCGCGACGGCGGGCAGCCCCTTGGGCAGGCTGAGCAGCGCGCTGGTGGCCGCGGTCTGCGAGGCGAACACGGTGATCACCCCTGCCACCGTATGGCTGGTCAGATCGGCCATCGCCTCGACGATGCTGCCGCGGTCGAAGCTTTCCGGGGTGGCGATCGTGACCCCGTAACCCGCGGCGCGGGCCGCCCGGCCGATGCCCAGCAACGTGGAGGCCGGGCCGAACAGCACCGAGTCGAAGCTGATCACGCCGATCGTGTGCGCCTGCCTGCGGACCAACCCGCGGGCCATCAGGTTGGGCCGGTAGTCGAGCTGCCGGATCGCCTCCAGCACCCGGCTGCGCGTCTCCTCGCGTACGTTGGGGCGTTCGTTGAGTACGCGCGAGACCGTCTGCGGGGACACCCCCGCCAGCCGCGCGACATCACCGATCACCGCGGGACGCCCGCCCCGCCGGACACCTGCCACCTGACCCCTCTTCCCCGTGACCGACCGTCACTGAGAACGATATCAGCGCGCCGAAGCCTTCTCCTGACCAGCACCAGGTCGCCTCCCATGCGTACGTCTTGTCGCTAAATCTGCTATGTAGCGACAACGCCACCGCCAAAGAACCACTGAATCCCCGATTACAGGCTTGACCGCTCAAATGGCAACGTTAACAATTGTCGGACCAGCACCCCGAATACTTGGAGTTCACCCGTGCACACGGCACACCTCACGATCGATCCCGCCTTCAAGGTCGCTCCGGTCAGCAGGCGCACCTTCGGCACGTTCGTCGAGCACCTGGGCCGGTGCGTCTACACCGGCATCTACGAGCCCGGCCACCCCACCGCCGACGAGGACGGCTTCCGCCGCGACGTGCTACACCTGGCCCGCGAGCTGGGCATCTCCACCGTGCGCTACCCAGGCGGGAACTTCGTCTCCGGCTACCGCTGGGAAGACGGCATCGGCCCGCGCGAACAGCGCCCCCGCCGCCTGGACCTGGCCTGGCACAGCACGGAGACCAACGAGGTCGGCGTGGACGAATTCCTGCGCTGGTGCACCAAGGCCGAAGTCGAGCCCATGATGGCCGTCAACCTCGGCACCCGCGGCATCGAAGCCGCCTTGGACCTGCTGGAATACTGCAACCACCCCTCCGGCACCACCCTGTCCGACCGGCGCGTCGCCAACGGTGCCAAGCAGCCCTACGACATCCGCATGTGGTGCCTGGGCAACGAGATGGACGGTCCCTGGCAGACCGGCCACAAGACCGCCCGCGAATACGGCCGGCTGGCCGCCGAGACCGCCCGCGCCATGCGCGCCCTGGACCCCGGCCTGGAACTCATCGCCTGCGGCAGCTCCAGCTCCGCCATGCCCACCTTCGGCAGCTGGGAGGCCACCGTCCTGCAGGAGACCTACGACCTGGTCGACTACATCTCCTGCCACGCCTACTACGAGGAAAAGGACGGCGACCTGGCCGGCTTCCTGGCCTGCGCCACCGACATGGAGTACTTCATCTCCTCCGTGACCGCCACCGCCGACCACATCGGCGCCACACTCAAATCCCGCAAGAAGATCAACATCTCCTTCGACGAATGGAACATCTGGTACCTGTCCCGCCACCAGAACGCCACCCCGCCGCGAGACTGGCCGACCGCCCCCCGCCTGCTGGAAGACCACTACCACCTGGCCGACGCCGTCGCCTTCGGCGGCCTGCTCATCACCCTGCTACGCCACAGCGACCGCGTCACCGCCGCCAGCCTGGCCCAGCTCGTCAACGTCATCGCCCCGATCATGACCGAACCCGGCGGCCCCGCCTGGCGCCAGACCACCTTCCACCCCTTCGCCCAAACCTCACGACTGGCCGCAGGCGACGTCCTGCGCATCGAGCCCGTCTCTCCGACCTACGAGACCGCCGACTACGGCGACGTCCCCCTCCTGCACGCCGTCGCAACCCACACCGAGGGCGAGGCCACCACCCTGTTCGCGATCAACCGCGCCACCGACGCCCCGCTGTCCCTGCGGATCGACGCCCGCGCACTCGGCGGCGCCCGCATCGTCCAGTGCACCACGCTCACCGATCCGGACGTCTACGCTCGCAACACCGCCGACGCCCCCGACCGGATCGCCCCCCGCCTCAACCCCGACATCCAGCACGACCCCCTCACCGTCCTGCTGCCCCCGGTCTCCTGGAACGTGATCCAGCTGGCCTGACAGCGACGATGGAGATGAGCGCTTCCCGTCAGGGTTGCCCGGCTGGTGCGTGCCGCCCTGCCCCCGGCCGACCCGGTCGGCCGGGTGCTGGGCACCGAGCAGTTCCCCGCAACGCCGGCCGGATACACCGGAGCCGGGCTCACCCGTCTGCTGCAGGCCGAGCACATCGACCTGGCAGCCGGATTGGTGTCGCAGCCGCTGTCCGGAAGTGGACGCCGCCGCAACTTAGAACCTGTTCGAGGGTGGTTGCCAGGGCCCATGGACGGGCGGACACTAAGGCGTTCGGCGGCACCTCGACCCCTCTCCGCTTCGGTGCTGGTCGGCTGCGAAGGAGAACCACTCTCGTTGCGCTCGCCACGTGTTCACGCTGATCATCTTCCGGTGCCGCGGTGAAACACCTGGCCGATGTCCGGGGTTGGGATCACACCTACGCAGCCGTACGGCCCCCGCCTGCTCTCCAGGCGGCCGTGCGGACCTGCTGGACCTCGACAAGGAGGACACCATCATGAACGCGATCACCTCCACTCGCCGGTGCTTAGCGGTGCTGGCGGCCGCCGTGCTCCTGGCGGTGACCGGTCTTCAGACCCTGGCCGGGCCCGCGTACGCCGCCTCGGTCACGGTGAGCGACTCGGCCGATCCGGTCACCGCCGGCACCAGCTACACCTACACCGTCGCCTACGACGGCTTCCAGCTGTGGGACGGCGCCATCACCCTGTCCGGCGCCGCCGCCTCCGTCACCGCCGTCACCACCTCCAACCCCGCCCTGAGCTGTACGGTGGCCACCGCCACCTACGTACCGTGCACCGCCTCACCGGTCATCAACACCCCCGGAACGATCACCCTGACCGTGACGCCCTCCGCCGCCGGCACCGTCACCGCCACCGCCCGGCTGGCCAACTGCTGCGTCGACTACTACGGCTCGCAATCCACCACCATCGACCCGCCGGGCACCGACCTGGCCGTCGGCCTGACCGCCCAGCCTCATCTGGGCATCCTGGTGCCCTACCTGCGCTACACCGCCACCATCACCAACAACGGGCCCGCCGCCACCACCTCGGTCACCCTCACCGCGACCCTGCCGGCCGGCAAGACCGCCACCGGCCTGCCGGCGGGCTGCAGCAGCACTCCGGGCTCGGTCACCTGCACCTACGGTGCCATCGCCACCGGATCCAGCGCGAGCTCCACCTTCAACCTGCCGCTGAACATCCTCAGCCTCGGCGACGTCACCGTCACCGCCACCCGCACCGCCTCCACCCCCGCCGACACCACCCCGGGCAACGACAGCGCCGGCGCAAGCTGCACCGTCATCTCCATCGTGCTGGCCACCTGTCCCTGACCCCGGCCACTCCCGAACACCTGGAAGAGAGCGCTCAGCGCCCGCACATCGACATCCGTGCGCCGTTGCCGCCAGGCGGCCGAACCCAGCGCGACGGCGATCCTTCAGGCCACTCACGCGGTAGACCTAGCGTTGGCCGCCTCGATCCACAGCCACCTGCTGATGGAGGCCGCCATCGAGATGGATGGCGCCGGTCAGGAATCGAGGTCAGTAGGCGAGCTCTCCTATGCCGCCATCGACGCGCAGGACGGTGCCGGCGGTGTAGGCGGACTCGTCAGAGGCCAGGTAGACGGCCGCCTTCGCCAGCTCGGCGGCGGTGCCTATGCGATGCAGCGGCACGGTCCGCCGCAGTTCGTCATACAGGGCGGCCTGCCGCTCGGGGCCGAGTGCGGCGAACGTGTCCGTGAGGGTCGGCCCCGGGCTCAGCCCGTTGACCCGGACGCCCCGCTCCTTCAGCTCGTAGGTCAGCCCGCGCGACAGGGACAGCAGGCCCGCCTTGGCCGCGCCGTAGACCGCCGCGTTCTCGTGCCCGATGAAGGCGGAGACGGAGCCGACGAGGATGACGGACGCCTGCCGGGACAACAGCGGCAGCAGGGCCTTGATCAGGAAGAACGGCCCCTTGAGATTGGTGGCGACGAGCCGGTCGAACGCCTCCTCGGTCCATTGCTCGATCGGTAGGTGGGTGATGTCGGCGGCGTTGCTCATCACGATGTCGAGCCGCGGCCACTCCTGCCGCAGCCGCGCCGCGAGCGCCGCCTGGCCGGGCACGTCGCCGGCATCGGACAGCACGGGCAACACCCGGCCGCCGTCCAGCCGCCGGGCGGCCTCCTCCAGACGTTTGGGGGAGCGGCCGGTGATCGCGACGGCCGCTCCCTCGGCGAGAAACTCGCGGGCGGTCGCGAACCCGATGCCGCTCGTCCCTCCCGTGATCAGGGCGTACTTGCCCTCAAGGCGACGCATTGACCTCAATCTCCTCACTCGCGCCCGAGCGCGTGGTTCTGGTAACGGTGGTCGTGCACAGGGACCGGAGCGCGCGGGTCAGACGGCGGTGCGGCCGCCGTCGGCGGCCACGACGGCGCCGGTGACGTAGCTGGCGTGGTCACTGGCGATGAAGGCGATGACCTGGGCGACCTCGGCCGGGTCGGCGGTGCGCTTCAGCGCGGTCGTCAGTCCCATGCCGCCGAGGTCCGGTCCCATGGCGGCCACCACCTTGGAGGTGGTCATCGGGCCAGGCGCCACGGCGTTGACGCGCACGTTGGAGGCGGCGAACTCGGCCGCCCAGGTACGGGTCAACGACTCGAGCGCCGCCTTGGTGGCGCCGTAGACCGCCATCGCCGGCATGCCCAGGGCGGCCGCGGTGGAGCTGACGTTGACGATGCTGCCGCCCCCGCCGGCGGCCATCTGCGGCGCGAGCCGGGCGACCAGGATGAACGGCGCGCGCACGTTGACCGAGAAGGCGGCGTCGTAGGCGTCGAGGTCCTGGTCGGCGGTCGCGCTGAACGGAACGACGCCCGCGTTGTTGACGAGGATGTCCACCGTCCCGGCGTCCTCGGCCAGCCGCCGCACGGCCTGCGGGTCGGCCAGGTCGGCGGGGATGAAGCGCACGGTCCCGGCGGCGTCGGCCCGTACGTCGTCCACGACCTGGGCGCCGCGGTCCGGGTCGGTGCCGGTGATGATCACGTTGGCCCCGCCGGCGGCGAGGATCCTTGCTGTCGCGTGCCCGAGCCCGCCGATGGCGCCCGATCCGGTGATCAGTGCCGTCTTTCCGTTGAAGTCCATGGGGTCCTGCCTCTCGTCGGTTCGCGCGTTCACGCGAGCCGACTTCCATGCGATCGTTCAATAAGTCGCTCAGTCGTCACCGTACGGTATTTCATGCAAGCGGTCAAAAAGTCGTACCCTGGGGGTATGGCACGAACAGGACGCCCCCGCGCATTCGACAAGGACCAGGCCCTGCAGCGCGCTCTTCTGCTGTTCTGGTCCCGGGGCTACGGAGAGACCTCCGTCCAGGACCTCGTCGACGCGCTGGCCCTGGAGCGGGGCAGCCTGTACGGCGCCTTCGGCGACAAGCGGCAGTTCTACCTGGCGGCGGTCCAGTTGTACTGGGACACCTATGAGCGCGAGCTGGTCGCGGCGCTGGAGTCCGGGCCGGTGCTGCCGGCGCTGCGCGAGGTGCTCGCCACTCCGGCCCGGGCGCAGGAGTACGCCTCCGACGTCGGCGTTCCGCAAGGGTGCATGATCGGCAACACCACCGCCGAACTGGTGCCGCAGGATGACGAGGCCCGCGAGATCGTGGCCCGGTCGCACGCCCGCTTCACCCGGATCGTCGCCGACGCCCTGCGGCGCGCGCAGGCCGACGGCGAAGTCACCCGGGCCGCCACCCCGGAGGCCCAAGCCCAGCTCCTGCTGTTCACCGTCCAGGGCCTTTCCCTGGTCTCCCGCGCAGAACTTGACGCCTCCGCCGCACTCGCCGCCGTCGACGCCCTGATCGACGCCCTCCGCGCTTCTTGACAGGTGAGAGAACGGGCGGGCGAGGCCCGGCGGTAGGTCCGGCGGGTGCGGCCCTACCGCCGGACGGGTCAGCTACGGCCGAGCATCTCGGCGGTCAGGACGTTGCCGCCCACGCCCCAGCCGCCGTCCGGGACCTCCTCCAGGAGGACCAGGGTGGTGGCGCGGGCCCGTTCTCCGTAGACCGTGGCGTAGGCGTCGGTGACGGCGTCGATGAGCTTCTTCTTGGACTCGGGGGTCAGGGTGTCGGCGGGCACCTTGAGGTTGGCGAATGGCATGGTGATGACCTTTCCTGTAGTGGTGATGCAGAGCGAGGCGGTCGAGGACAGCAGGTCCTCGATGCCTGCACGTCGGTAGAACTCGGTGCGGATGCGGTCGGCGACGCGGCGGCCGGCCACGGCGTGCCCCGTGCCAGAGCCCCGCCCGTGAGCCGACCGCTCGCACGGCGGTCGTCAGATGATTCCGCCGTTGGCGCGCACGACCTGGCCGTTGATCCAGTGCCCGGCCGGGCTTGCCAGGAAGGCGACGACCTCGGCGATGTCCTGCGGGGTGCCGAGGCGCTCCAGCGGTGGCTGCTTGGCGAGCCGTTCGATCGTCGCCTCGTCCTTGCCGTCGAGGAACAGGTCGGTGGCGGTCGGGCCGGGCGCGACGGCGTTGACCGTGATGTCCCGTCCGCGCAGCTCTCGGGCGAGCACCAGTGTCATCGCCTCGACGGCGCCTTTGCTGGCGGCGTACGCGCCGTAGCCGGGAAACTGCAGGCCGACCACGGAGGTGGACAGGTTGACGATCGCGCCCCCGGCGCGTACGCGGCGTGCGGCCTCCCTGGCCATGACGAAGGTGCCGCGGATGTTGGTGCGGTGCAGGGCGTCCAGCTCGTCGAGGTCGAGGTCCGCGATCGGGGACAGCGACAGCCGCCCCGCCGAATTGACGACCACGTCGATCCCGCCGAAGGATTTGTCCGCCACGTCGAACATCTGCGCGACGGCGTCCTCGTCGGCCACGTCGGCCTGGACCGCGATCGCCCGGCCGCCGGATGCCGTGATCTCCTCGACCACCTGGGCCGCGGCGAAGTCCGATCCGTGGAAACCCACCGCGACCGCGTAGCCCCGTGCCCCCAGCGCCACCGCGATCGCCTTGCCTATTCCACGGGAGCCGCCGCTGACGACGGCCACACGCTGATCATTCATGGAAGACCCCTTGAGCTTATCGTCGATATGAATACGCCATATCGGCGTTACGTTCTGACGGTAGCACAGCTCCGTAACCTCGCTAGCTTTTGCCGCTATCATTGATTGCATGCCAGAGGACGACTCGCTTCGCGCGGCGATGATCGAGGCGGCGGAGCGGCAGCTCGCGTCGTCCTCCGACCACGAGGTCGCCACCCGGGCGGTCTGCGAGGCCGTCGGCGTGAGCCAGCCCGTGCTCTACCGGCTGTTCGGCGACAAGCGCGGCCTGCTGGACGCCGTCGCCGACCACGGCTACGAGCGCTACGCCGCGCTCAAGGCCGCCCAGGAGCAGACCGGCGACCCGGTGGCCGACCTGCACGCCGGCTGGGACGGCCACATGGCCTTCGCGCAGGCGAACCCGGCCCTCTACCAGCTGATGTTCACCCCGAGGCCGTGGTCGCGCTCGACGGCTCGAGAGCGCGTGATGGACCTGCTGGTGGCGGCTCTCACGCGGTGCGCGGCGGTGGGCGCGCTCAAGGTCGAGCCGCACACCGCCGCCCGGCTCATCCTGTCGGCGAACGTCGGGACCGCCCTCGACCACATCGCCAGGCCCGCCCCGTCCGGCGACCCCGCGCTGTCCCACCGCATGCGGGACGCCGTGTTCTCACACGTACTGGCTGAACCGGCCGCCGCGAACGACGCCGACCCGCTGCACACCGCGGCGCTGCGCCTGCACGCGCAGCTCGATCTCACCGGGACGGAGGCCCTGGAACCGGTCGAGGCCGCCCTTCTGCGGCGATGGCTCGAACGCATCACGCACCCCACCCGAAGCTGACGGCCACCCGGCCCAGCCCTCCCCGGCCGCGCGCATCCACGGCCCGGGGGACGCTGCGGCCTTCGTGGGATGGGCTGCGTGGCGCTGCGGCATCTTCCGGTGAATGTCAAGGCACGGGACAACTCGGCGCTCGGCCGGTCTGGACTGAGGTGCTCGTCCCGGTCGAGCGCAAGAACGGCCGGCAGCTGGGGTGCAGGCAACACTCGCCCCACCGGTGTCGGCGTGCCTCAGCGAGCGGCTGCCTCAGCCACGGCGAGCAGCTCGTCCACCGACTTCCGGTCGGGCAGTGAGGGGCTGGCGCCGGGCAGCGTGGTCGCCAGGGCTCCTGCGGCCATTCCCCGGCGGACGGCAGTGGCGGTGTCGAGGCCCGCCGCGAGGGCCGCACCCAGGAAGCCGGTGAAGGCGTCGCCCGCGGCGGTGGTGTCCACGGGAGCGACCGCGTAGGCGGGGAAGTGCCGGGTGCGTTCCGTGGTGACCGACACGGCGCCCGCTGATCCGAGCGTGATGAGCGCGTGCCGCACGCCGCGATCGAGGAACCAGGCGGCGGCCCGCTCGGCCGACTCGACGTCGACGACTTCCACGCCGGTCAGCGCCCCGGCCTCGCTCTCGTTGGGGGTGACGATGGCGACGTGCGGCCAGACGCGGTCGGGCAGCGGCCGCGCGGGCGCGGGATCGAGCACCACGGTCAGGCCGGCCCGCGCACCCGTCTCGGCCGCGTGACAGGCGATCTCCGCAGGGATTTCGAGCTGGAGGAGAAGC
Organism: Nonomuraea sp. LP-02; assembly: GCF_036289125.1. NCBI lineage: Bacteria > Bacillati > Actinomycetota > Actinomycetes > Streptosporangiales > Streptosporangiaceae > Nonomuraea > Nonomuraea sp. LP-02. Next base: position 7,095,907 of record NZ_JAXCLK010000001.1, read on the forward strand.
ACGCTCGCCTTGCCGCGTACGGCCCGGATGCTCTCGTCCACCATCTCGGCACTGAGGTCCGCGTTGGCGAGAGGGGTCATGACGATGTCGTTCTCACCCGACGCGTCCACCCTGATGTGCGCGACGCCCGTACGGTTGCCGACGGAGCGGACCTCCGACAACGCCACGCCGTGGGAGCGCAGCGCCGACGAGACGATCTCGCCGAACGGGTCCGTGCCGACGCACCCGACCAGCCAGGTGGGCGCTCCCGCACGGGCGGCGGCGACCGCCTGGTTCGCGCCCTTCCCGCCGAGGACCACGGCGACGTCGTCGCCGAGGACGGTCTCTCCCCGGCGCGGGAGGCGGCGAGCGAAGGCGGTGACATCCGCGGAGATGCTCCCGACGACGACGACACCGTGCGGTTCCATGACGTTTCTCCTGTTTCGAGCTGTCAATGCTGAGTCGCGGCGTTCGGGCGCCGCGGGGGCGGCTGCGAGCGGTGAGCGACAGGCACGTGCCACCGGTCCCGTCCGGCCGAGCGCCCCCGCCGGGTGGCCGGCTCTCCGGCCCTCAGGAGGCCCGACCGAGCGCCTCGATCGCGCCGATCATGAGATCCCAGAACCGGTCGCGGTCCAGCCCGATCCCGACGTTCGCGTTGGGCTCCCAGTCCATCCGCCGGTGGAGGTCGGCCACGGTCGCTCCCCGGGTGTGCGGGCCGTCCAGTTCGATCCGCAGGCCCACCCGCTCGTACGTCAGGACCGTGGGGTCGATCAGGTACGCCACCGTGATCGGGTCGTGCAGCGGCGGCGCCGGGAATCCCCACGTCTCGTGGTAGGTGGACCCGAAGAACGTGAGCAGTTCCACGCAGACGCGGGCGAGCGGGGTGCCGAGCGCCTCGATCCTGGCGAGCACGTCGGCGGTCACCAGCGCCTGGTGGCTGACGTTGAGCCCGACCCACGTCGTCGGCACGCCGCTGCCGAGCACCTCCGCCGCCGCCTCCGGATCGGCGTACACGTTGAACTCCGCGTACGGCGTGTGGTTGCCGCGATCCGTGGAGCCACCCATGATCACGACTTCCCTGATCCGCTCGCGGTCCTCGGGGTGACGGCGGAGCAGCGTGGCGATGTTCGTCAGCGGGCCGATGGCCACCACGGTCACCGGCTCTGCGGCGGCCGCCAGCGTGTCGTGGATGAGGTCCACGCCGTGGCGGGGGTCGAGCGGGACGCCCGGCTCCCCGAACGCCGGGCCGTCCAGGCCGCTCTCCCCGTGCACGTAGTCGCCGATCTCCAGCGGCGCCGCGAGGGGGCGGTCGCAGCCGGCGGCGACCGGAACGCCGGTGACGCCGGCCAGGCTCAGCATCCGCCGGGCGTTGAGCGCGGTCTTCTCCACCGTCTGGTTCCCCGCGACCGTCGCGACCGCGCGCAGGTCGATCGCCGGGTGGGCCACAGCGAGCAGGATGGCCATGGCGTCGTCGTGCCCGGGGTCGCAGTCGAGGATCACCGGGATCGGCATGTCAGATCTCCTTCGCGAGCCAGCGGACCGCCCGCGTGAACAGGGTGCGGTAGCCGTCCCAGGAGACGAACTCGTCCGGGCACCAGTGCGGCGCGATGTCGGAGGCCCAGGCGAGCGTGCGCCCGGCCCCGGCCTGCCGTACGGCGAGCAGGGGGTCGCCGCCGACGGTCGCAAGCAGCGTCGCGTCCCCGGGCAGCGCGAACCGGTTGTAACCGAGCAGGTCGGGCCACTGGGCGGGGAGTCCGGCCACGATGGGGTGGGCGTCGTCGGCGAGCAGGCCGGGCACGCCCTGCGGGGTCTCGACGCGGTCGTCGTAGCGGGAGATCCGGGCGGGGAGCACCCGTTCGACCGCCGTGCCGGCGAAGGCCGCCTTGGCCTCGAAGCCCTGGAAGCTCAGGTAGCCGCCGGCCATGGCGAGGCCGCCGCCCTGCTCCACCCAGTCGGCCAGCAGGTCGATCCGGTTGACGGTCTTCTCGCTGGACAGCCAGGTGGCCGGGTGCAGCAGGATGCTGTTGGCCCCGATGTCGGAGAGCACGACCACGTCGTAGGCGGCCAGCGCCTCGGGCGTGCCGGGGAACAACGCGGGCACGTCGTGCGCGGGCAGGTGGTCGACCTCGATGCCGTCGGCGACCAGGACGTCCCGCAGCGGATCGATTCCGGTGTGGTAGGTGGTCGAGGTGAACGCGTCGAAGCCCTTGTAGTGGGTCGACACGCTCACCCATGATTCACCGGCGACCAGCACGCGGGTCATGAAAATCGTCTCCTTCTCTCTCTGTGTGTGATCAGTGGCCGCGCGCGGCGGCGAGGAAGAGCTCGCGCGGGTTGCCCGCGAGCAGCCGGGTGGTGTCGTCGGCGGTCAGCCCGTGCCGGTGCAGGCGCGGGACGAAGTGGGTGAGGATGTGGGCGTAGCCGGTGCCGCCGTAGCGGACGAGCATGGTCTTCATGAACACGTCCTGGGAGAGCAGGACCCGGTGCCCGAGCCCGGCGCGGACCAGCCAGGCCACCGCGGCGGCGTTCTCCTCGTCGCACGGGGACTGGCCCTCGCCCGGATAGAGGTAGTCCATGCCGCACATGTCGTAGCCGAGGTAGGCGCCGCGCAGGGCGAGGGACACCTGGTAGTCGCGGTCCGCCCCGCTGGGGTTGAGGTGCGAGAGCACGGTGCCGGCGAGCAGGCCGCCCTCCTCGGCTATGACGTCGAGCACGCGGTGGCCGTGCCGCACCCAGCCGGGGAGGTGGACCGAGAGCGGCACGCCGGTTCGGGCCTGCGCCCGGGCCGCGCCGCGCAGCACCTTCTCCTCCTCGGCGGTGAAGTCCGGCGAGACGCCGATCTCGCCGATCACACCCGCGCGGACGCCGTCCACGCCCCCGCCGACGCCTTCGGTCAGGTCGCGCTCGATCTCCTCGGCGACGTCCGCCTCGGTCATCGAGCGGACCCGGGCGGGATGGGTCTTCTCCAGGTAGAAACCGCAGCCCATGACGATGTTCAGCCCGGTGGCGCGGGCGATCGCGACCAGCTCGGCGGGCGCCCGCCCGATCCCCTCGGGGGTCACCTCGAGCAGCGTGCGCCCGCCGCGCCCGGCGAACCTGCGTACCTCCTCGATCGCGGTCCCCGTGTCGTCCAGCGACACGTTGTCGCGGGAGAGGTACGGGTCGTGGCGAAGCCTGCCGAGGAACTCCGTCCGTACGGGCTCGCGGGCGATCAGCTCGCCCTCGGCGTCGCCCTCGGGCGCGGGGTGCCAGGCGCGAGCGCCGTCGTTGCGCAGGTGCTCGTGGCAGAGCGTGATCCCGAGGTCGTCGGGGGACACCGGGCCGAGCACGGTCGTCACGGCCGGAGTCCGGGCTGAGGACGTCATTTTCGGATCGCTCCGAACTTCGCCCACACCTTGCTGTTGGCGAAGATGGCCAGCAGCAGGATGCCGCCCTGGACGATCTGCACGTAGAACGGCGAGACGTGCAGCAGCACCAGGCCGTTGGCGATCACGCCGAGCGTGAGCGCGCCGAGGATCGTGCCGAGCATGCTCGCCCGGCCGCCGAAGAGGCTGGTGCCGCCGAGCACGACGGCCGTGATGACCTCCAGCTCGAAGCCGGACCCGGCGTTGGACGAGCCGGAGCTGAGGCGGGTGGCGATCAGCACGCCCGCGACCGCCGCCGCCACGCCGGTCAGCACGTAGACCGTCAGCCCGACCTTCCGCGTGTTCACGCCGGTGCGGCGCAGCGACTCGCCGTTGGAGCCGAGGCCGATGACGTAGCGGCCGAACGGCGTCCGGGTCAAGACGAGCCAGCCGACGAGCGCGACGACCACGGCGAGGATGGCCGGGACGGGCACCCCGGCGATGCGGCCCTGGCCGATCTGGACGATCCAGAGGTCTCCGTTGATGGGGGTCGAGTATCCCTCGGTGGCGCGCAGCGCCGTACCCCGCATGATCGACAACATCGCGAGTGTGACGATGAACGGCGGGATGTTCTGGTAGGAGGAGAACCACCCGTTCACGAACCCGATCAGCGCGCCGAGCGCGACGATCGCGATCAGGGCGAGGGTGGGGTCCCACCCGTGTTGCAGCACGATCGCGAGCAGCGACCCGGACAGCGCGACCGTGGAGCCGACCGACAGGTCGATGCCGGCGGTGCTGATCACGAACGTCATCGCGGTCGCGACGATCAGCGTGGGGGCGATCTGCCGCAACAGGTTGAGCAGGTTGCCCGTCGTCGCGAACCGGTCGGCGGAGAACGCGAAGAAGATCAGTAGGGCCACCAGCACGACCGCGATCGCGATCGTCTGCGCGTGCCGGCCTATGTGGGCGTTGGCCCGGGCCGACCTGGTGGTGACGACCCGCTGGCTGGTTCCGGTCCCGGTGGCGGTCACGGTCGGCTCCCCTCCTTCTCTCCCTCGTCGTGGGCGACGATCTCGGACACGAGCCGTTCGAGGCTGGTGTTCCGGGCGTCCAGGTCGGCCCTGAGCGTGCCCTCGTACATGACGCACAGCCGGTCGCAGACCCGGAAGAGGTCCTGCAGGCGGTGCGTGATGAGGATCACCGAGACACCCTGGGCCGAGACGGTCTTGATCAGTTCGAGGACGGTCTCGACCTCGGCGACGGCGAGCGCCGCCGTCGGCTCGTCGAGGATGAGCAACTTGGGCCCGAAGGTCACCGCCCGGGCGATGGCGACCGCCTGCCGCTGACCGCCGGACAGCCCGCCGACGGGGATGTCGGTCAGCGGGATCCGGATGTTCAGGGCGTCCAGGTGGCGCCGGGCGTCCGCGTGCATCTTGCGGATGTCGAGCATCATCCCGCCGGCCTTGCGCGGCTCCCTGCCGAGGAACAGGTTCCCGGCCACGTCGATGTCGTCGCAGAGCGCGAGGTCCTGGTAGACCATCTCGATGCCCAGCTCGCGGGCGTCTTTCGGGCTGGCGAAGGCGACCGGCCGGCCGTCGAAGACGATCTCGCCGGAGTCCGGCACGACGGCGCCGGCCAGCACCTTCATGAGGGTGGACTTGCCGGCCGCGTTGTCGCCGACGAGCCCCACCACCTCTCCAGGGCCGACGCGCAGCGTCACGCCGCGCAGCGCGTCGACCATTCCGTAGCGCTTGCGGATGTCGCGCATGACCACTCGATCAACGCGACCCGGCTCTTGGTCCGTCATATGAGTTCCTTCGCCGCTCACTTGAAGGTGGCGCGGTACGGGTCGACGTTGTCCTTGGTCACGATCGTCACGGGCACGTCGATCTTCTTCTTCGCCTGGGCGCCGCCGACCAGGGCCTTGGCCTCCTTGACGGCCTCGTAGCCCTCGGTCTTCGGGTCCTGCTGGACCACCCCGGCGACGAACCCCTCGTCGATGCCGTTGATGGCCTCCTTGGTCAGGTCCCAGCCGAAGACCTTGACCCGGTCGGCCGCGTTCTGCGACTTCACCGCGGCGACCGTGCCGAGCAGGGCCGGCTCGCCCGTGGCGTACACGATGTTCATGTCGGAGCGGGAGGTGAGCAGGTTCTCCGCGGCCGTCATCGCGGACTCCTGCTTGTTCTGCCCGTCGACGGTCTGCACGATCTTGGCGCCGGCGCCCTCGACGGTCTTGTTGAAGTCGTCCTTGCGGATGTTCTGGATGAAGGAGTTCAGCGCGCCCACTACGCCGATCTTCGGTGCGGTCAGGCCCTGCGCCTGTGCCCACTTGTTGACGAAGTCGCCCGCCTGCTGGGCCGCCGCGGCGTTGTCCACGCCCACCTGGGTGTCCACAGCGGGCGAGTCGACGATCGCGTCCACGGCGACGACCTTCAGCCCGGCGTCCTTGGCGATCTTCACGGCGGGCTTGATGCCCTCGACGTCGATGGCGACCACGATGACCGCGTCGAACTGCTGCTGGACGAAGTTGTCGATGGCCTCGTTCTGCTTGGCCGCGTCGTCGTTGGCGTTGAAGATCGTGAGATCGACGTTCGCCTCCTTCGCCGCCTGCTGGGCGCCGGCGTTCATCTCGTTGAAGAAGATCGCCTGCTGGTTGATCTGGACGAGCCCGACCCGCGGCCGGTCCCCGCCGGAGTCCCCGGAAGAGCCGGAGTCGTCTGTACCGCCACAGGCCGCCGACAGCAGCCCGGTGGCCAGGATCGTCGTCGCCGCTGTCAGGCGGATGAGCCTCGTGGATCGCGCCATGAGAGTTGAGCCTTTCGGGGGGCGAGAAGGAGTGAGATCGATTGGGTAATCGATTACCCGGTTTTCGGGCATGCTAGTGCGCCTAAAAAAGGCACGTCAAGGGTGCGTTTTCCTCACAGAACCTCTATCGTTACCTGTGATCCTGGCCGCAACACGCTCGGCAAGGTCGATTGTTGGCAAAGATCAAGGGAAATCGATTACACAATGGGCGTGACGATTCACGACGTGGCGCGAGCGGCCGGCGTCTCCGTGGCCTCGGCCTCCCGCGCCCTCTCGGGGCGGCGCAGGGTCACGCCCGAGGTCGCCGAGCGGGTGGCGCGCGCCGTCGCCGAACTCGGTTACCAGCCGAACGCGATCGCCAAGGCGCTGCGCGACCAGACCACCGGCACCATCGGCATGGTCGTCCCGGGCATCGGCAACCCGTTCTTCACCACGATCGTCGAGGCCGTGGAGCGCGAGCTGCAGAACTCCGGCACCGACCTGCTGCTGTGCGCGTCCCAGTACAGTCCGCAGGTCGAGGCCCGGAGGCTGGAGACCCTGCTGGCCCGGCGCGTGGACGGACTGATCATCAGCCCGTGCGACATCGAGGCCAGCGTCCCCGCGGTCCTGGACGCGGCCCGCCGGGTGCCGCTGGTGCAGGTCGACCGCTACATCGAGGGCGGCGGGGCCGACTGGGTGGGCGTGGACGACGAGGCCGGGGTCACCCTGGCGGCCGAGCACGTGATCGCGGGCGGGGCCCGCTCGGTGTCCTTCGCGGGCAGCCGGCTGGTGAGCTCCTCCGCCCGCTTGCGGCTCAGCGGGTTCGAACGTACCGCGGCGCGGGCCGGCGTGGAGGTCCTGCCGGCGCTGCTGGGTGAGTTCACCCTCGAATGGGGCGTCGAGGCCGGGCGAAGGCTGCTCGACACCGGCCGGCTGCCGGACGCGGTCGTCTGCGCGAACGACGAGATCGCCGTGGGCCTGGTGCGGTCGCTGCGGCTCGGCGGGGTGCGCGTCCCCGAGGACGTGGCCGTGGTGGGGTTCGACGACGTGGGACACGCGACGATGTGCGACCCGCCGCTCAGCACCGTGCGCCAGCCGGTGGAGGAGATGGCGGCGGAGGCCGTACGTCTGCTCGGCCAGGTCAAGGCGGGCGACCCCAGGCCCGCACAGCGCATCGCCATCGCTCCCAGGCTCGTCGTACGGCAGACCAGCCGGCCGGTGACGGCCGGCGTCGCGGAGTAACAGACGAAAGGAGGCCGCGTGAACGAGGCGGTTGAGCTGACGCGCGAGCTGATCAGGATCGACTCGGTGGGCGGGGGCGAGGCCGCGGTGGCCGGCCCGCTCGCGAAACGGCTGTCGGAGGCCGGTTTCGCGGTGCGTACGCACGAGCACGCGCCCGGCCGCACCGGACTGGTCGCCCGCTGGGGGACGGGCGAGCCGGTGACGCTGACCGGGCACCTCGACACGGTGCCGCTGGGCGGGCAGGCGTGGCGGCACGCGCCGCACGGCGCGGAGATCGACGGCGATCGCCTGTACGGGCGCGGTTCGAGCGATATGAAGGCCGGCGTCGCCGCGCTGGTGATAGCCGCCGAGCGGCACGTGCGCCGCACCGGGCCGAAGGTCGCCCTGGAGCTGGTCTTCACCGTGGGCGAGGAGACCGGCTGCGAGGGTGCGGCCGGCATGGTGGCCGAGGGTCTGGTGGGCAGGTCGCGTGCCCTGCTCGTTGCCGAGCCGACAGCCAACCGGGTGCTGCTCGGGCACAAGGGCGCGCTCTGGCTGGAGGCGACCACGCGAGGCACGACGGCGCACGGCTCGATGCCGCACCTGGGTGACAACGCGATCTACAAACTCGCCCGCCTGATCGGCGTCATCGAGAAGTTCGACCCCGGGGTGCCGGAACACCCCTGGCTCGGTCCGTCCACGGTGAACGTGGGAACCGTGCGCGGCGGGATCAACGTGAACTCCGTGCCCGACCTGGCCGCCGTGACCATCGACCTCCGCACCGTCGCCGGTCAGGACCACGGACGACTTCGCGAGCGGTTGCAGGCCGCGCTCGGCGGCGAGGCGACCCTCGGCGTGCTCGTGGACCTGCCCGCGATCTGGACGGACCCGGACGATCCCTTCGTCCGGGCCCTGGTCGAGGCGGGAGCGGGTGCGCCCGGCGACCACCCGGCCGCCAGCTACTTCACCGACGCCTCGATCCTCACCGCCACCTGTGGCGGGGTGCCGACGGTCGTGTGCGGCCCGGGTGAGCCCGAGCAGGCGCACGTCACCGACGAGTACTGCACGGTCCACCGCATCGAGGAAGCCGTCGAGATCTACACCGCCGCCCTTGCGCGGTTCGCCTGATCGTGTGACGACTCTCCGGCGACCGGCCGGGCGGCTGCCGACGGTGCTGCAGGCTCACCGGCTGGTCGCCTCATCGCCCAGGCCCTCGACCTTCCACAGCACCGCGTCGCGATGCCGGTCCATGCTGCGAGGGTCTTGGGGCGCCTCGCCGACTGGCCTGCTTCGTCGGCGAAACAGGCTTCCGTCGGCTTATGTAGCCGACTGTCCGGAACTGCTGGGCACCTCAGCCGCGGGCGATCATGCGAACGCTAATCGCGGATCCGGGTCAGAGCAGTCGCTGAGTCACGGATCACCAGTTCGGGTTCGGGGTCGGTGATGACACCGCCTGCGCTCGGCCGCCCCGCGATCAGGTCGTACAGCGCCTCGACGCCGGCCCGGCCGAGTTGGTACATGGGCATCCGGACCGCGGTGACGGCCGGGCGCAGGTGTTGCATCAGGTCGACGTCGTGGATGCCGACCACCGACAGCTGGTCGGGGATGGTGATGCCGAGGTCGTGTGCGGCGGCCAGGACCCCGACCGCGCTCATGATGTTGTTGACGACGATGGCGGTTGGCGCGGTTGGCGCCTGCATGGCCTGCCGGAGCCCGTCGGCGCCGGCCTGCTCACCGAACCCGGTGGCCAGGTGTGGGGCCGGTGTCAGCCCGGCGGCGTCCATCGCCTGCTGGTAGCCCAGGTAGCGCTGCTGGGAGATGTATCCAGAACCCCCGACGAAGACGATGTGGCGGTGGTGGAGGTTGACCAGGAATCGGGTGGCGATCTCGCCTGCGCGGCGATCGTCTATGTCGATCCAGGGATGGTCCTGTGCATGTTCCAGGATGAGGATCGGCTTGGGGTGGGACCTGAGCTCGGCCATCACGTCGTCGTCCAGCAGCCCTTCGCCGCGGATCAGAATGCCGTCGACCGTGCCCTGGCTGAGCAGCCGGGTCAGGAACTGGCTGCCGGAGCGCATCGTCTCGGCATCGCCCAGCAGGACCGTCGCGCCGTGCTCCGCAGCCGCCTCGTAGACCCCGTACCGCAGCGGTCCGTAGACCGGGTTGTCGATCTTGTTGAGGATCATCGCGATCATGTCGGTTTGGTTGAGCCGCAGCGAGCGCGCCGTTTGGTTCGGCTGGTAACCCAATTCCTGCATCGCCCGGAGCACCCGGGTGCGGGTGGATTCCCTCATCCGGGTGTGGCTCGTGCCGTTGACCACCGCCGACACCACGGCGAGTGACACCCCAGCCGCCCGTGCGACGTCACGTTGCGTTGCCATGTAGGAAGCCTACTCCGTTCTTGACGTAACGTCTCACCATCCCTATTTTGATTTAACGTTACGTCAACAAGGAGTACATATGACATCGACACGTCGCACCGTCCTCCTGCGGTCCTCCTGGGCGACGGTGAACATCGGCGACGTGGCTCACTCCCCTGGCGTGGTGCGGGCGTTTCAGCGGTTCGCCCCCGAGGTCGAGGTCATCCTCTGGCCGGTGCGGCTGGAGGAGCGCGAACGATCCATGCTGCGGCACACGTTTCCCGAGCTGCGCGTCGTCGACGGCACTCTCGGCGGGGACGGGCCGAGCACCCCGGAGTTGGCCGCCGCCATCGACGGCGCGGACGTCCTGATGCACGGATCGGGCGCCGACGCCTTCCAGAGCACCGAGATCGATTGGTGGCGCGAGCACGTGGGCCGCCCGTACGGGTACTTCGGGATCACCGTGGATCCGCTGTGCCCACCGACCATGGCGACGCTGCCGGAGCTGGCACAGATGGTCGATCTGCTCCCACCGTCCTATCTTGAGGACGACGTCAAAGACCGTTTCGACAGCGCCGACTTCGTGTACTGCCGCGAAACGCTGACCCTGGCCACCCTGCGCGGCCAGAAGATAACGGGGCCCGACCTCGCCTTCGGGCCGGATGGCACGTTCGCGTTCGACCACACTGACGCCGTCGCCGCCGCTCGCCTGCTGGAGAATCTCGGCCTGCAGCCCGGTCGGTTCGCCTGCTTCGTTCCGCGGCTGCGCTACGCCCCCTACGCGAAGATCTACGGCACGGAACCGACCCGCGAGCAGATGCGGCGCGACGCGGTCAACCGGGCCACCGTGACGCACGACCTGGCGGTGCTGGCGGCGGCGATCGAGACCTGGGTACGCGTCACCGGCCTGCCGGCCGTCGTGGTGCCCGAGATGAGCTATGCCGTCGAGCTCGCTCACGAGCAGCTTCCCGGCCTGCTCAGTCCACAGACGCTCGACCAGGTCCGACTCCTGGACCGGTACTGGCCGCTGGAGGAGGCGACCGGGGTCTACGCCGTCTCGTCGCTGGTGGTCAGCATGGAGTGTCATTCGCCGATCCTGGCCGCACGACATGCGACCCCGACCGTCTACCTTCGGCAGCCGACCGAGACCACGAAGTCTCAGATGTTCGCCGACCTCGGCGCCCCAGACCTGGTGATCGAGCTCGACCATCGTGCCGCGGCGACGATCGTCGCGGCGGTCACCGACATCGCCACCGACCCGGCGCCCGCGGTCGCCCGGAGCAGGAGGGTCGCGGCCAATGCCGACGACCGGCTGCGGGCGGCGGTGCGAGCCTGCGTCGCGGGCCGGCCCATCGGCCTGCCCGCACCGGTGGAGACCGGCGATGCGTAGCCTGCGCGACCGCTGGCGGCGCGACCGGGTCCTGCTGCTGCTGGCGCTTCCCGGGGTCACGGTGCTGCTGCTGTTCCACTATCTGCCGCTCGGCGGGAACCTCATCGCGTTCCAGGACTTCCAGCCGTTCCTCGGAATCTGGCACAGCCCGTACGTCGGGCTGGACAACTTCGAGCCGGTGCTCACCGGCGACCCGGTGTTCCTCAACGCACTCGTCAACACGCTGATCATCACGCTGATCCAGGTGGTCTTCGTGTTCCCGCTGCCGATCTGCCTCGCGTTGATCCTGAACGCGACCATCAGCGAACGGCTCAAACGCCTCGCCCAGTCGATCCTCTACATGCCGCACTTCCTGTCCTGGGTCATCGTGGTCGCCCTGTTCCAGCAGATGTTCGGCAACGGTGGGATGCTCAACGCCTGGCTGCGCTCGGCCGACCTGTCCACGTTCCACATCGTCGGCGTACCCGAGTTGTTCAAACTCATGATCACATCGCAGGTGATCTGGAAGGACACTGGCTGGTCGACGATCATCTTCCTCGCCGCACTGTCCCGAGTGGATCCGGCGCAGATGGAGGCCGCGGTGGTGGACGGCGCCTCGGCGGTTCGCCGCCTGTGGCACGTGACCCTGCCCGCCATCCGCCCGGTGATCGTCCTGCTGCTGATTCTGCGGCTCGGTGACTCGCTGTCCGTCGGGTTCGAGCAGATCATCCTGCAGCAGGCACAGGTCGGTGCCGGTGCCGGCGAAGTGCTCGACACCTACGTCTACAACCACGGGATCGTCGGCGGCGACTGGGGCACCGCGGCCGCGGTGGGGCTGATCAAAGGCATGGTCGGTGTCGCGCTCGTGCTCGGCGCCAACCGGTTGGCCCACGCCCTGGGCGAGCAGGGGGTGTACGCCAAGTGACGAGCCGATCTGTGCCGACCGCGGTGTCCGTGGCGCGCCCCGCCGCGGGCACAGCGCCGCGGCGGCCACGCTCGGGCCGCAGCAAGCGTCCGGTCTGGATGGGCGAGCCCAGCAAGCTGGGGGTCGGTGCGCGGGGACTCGTGCTCGGCCTGGGCTGCCTGGCGGTCCTGGTGCCGTTCTGGGCGGTGCTCATGACCAGCATCGCCTCCCCGGAGGAGGTCAACAGGGCCGGCGGCTTCGTGCTGTGGACGAACGAACCGACGCTGGACTCCTACCGGGCCGTCCTGTCCGGCGGAATCGTCACCCGTGCGCTGCTGGTGAGCGCCGGCATCACCGTGGTCGGCACGGCACTCAGCCTCGTCGCCACGATCGCTCTGGCGTACGCGCTGTCGCGGCCGGGTTCGTTGCTGCAAAAGCCGATCCTGCTGATGACGGTGTTCACCCTGCTGTTCAACCCGGGCATCATCCCGATGTACCTGACGGTCAAACAGCTCGGCCTGCTGGACAGCTACCTGGCATTGATCCTGCCGGTGCTGGTCAACGCGTTCAACGTCATCGTCATGCGCGCCTTCTTCCAGGAAATCCCCGGCGAGCTGCGGGAGAGCGCCCACATGGACGGTGCCGGGGAGATGCGCATCCTGCTGCGGATCGTCCTGCCACTGTCGAAGGCGGTCGTCTCCGTGATCGGGCTGTTCTACGCGGTGGCGTACTGGAACGCCTTCTTCTCCGCGATGTTGTACCTCCAGTCGTCGGAGAAGTGGCCGCTGCAACTGGTGCTGCGCACCTACGTCGTCAACAACACCCCGATCGGGTCCGACCAGCTCAGCTCGAACCTGGAGAACCTGCCACCACAAATCTCCGTCCAGATGGCGATTCTCGTCATCTCCGTCCTGCCCATCCTGTTCATCTACCCCTTCCTCCAAAAGCACTTCGCCAAGGGACTCATGGTCGGCGCCGTCAAGGGCTGACCGGTCGTCCACGCAATGCGGAAAGGAGACGTCATGGCACCCACCTTCAGCCGCCGCGACGTCCTGGCACTCGGCGCGGCAGCGGGGCTGGCCCCGCTCCTCGGGGCCTGCGGTGACGGCAGCCCGAGTTCGCCGAACAGCTCGACCGGGTCGGTCAAGCTGCCCACCTACAAACCCGTCACCGCGGCCACGCCCGACCTGGCCGCCGAGCCGGCCGGGGTGTCGCCGGGATACTTCACCTACCCGGCCTCCTCCAGCGCCGCATCACAACCGGTGAAGGGCGAAGCCGTCACGGCACTGACGTACACCTACGACCCGATCGCCCCCGCGCTCGGCTCGAACCCCTACTGGCAGAACCTCAACAGGCAACTCGGCACCGAACTGAAGATCACGTACGTCCCCTCGACCGACTACAAGAGCAAGGTCGCCACGACCATCGCCGGTGGCGATCTGCCCGACATGGTGGCCATCCAGGGCGTTGTCCAGCAGATGCCCGCCATGCTGAAGGCGACATTCACCGACCTCACCGAGTACCTGTCCGGGGACGCGGTCCTCGCCTACCCGAACCTGGCCGCCCTGCCCACCGATGCCTGGCGCAGCACCGTCTACGACCAGCGGATCTGGGGTATCCCCGTGCCGCGGGCACGGATCGGCACCGTGCTGTACACCCGGGCCGACCTGCTGGCCAAGGCAGGACTCAGCCTCCAGCCCGATTCGTGGGCCGAGTTCAAGGAGATGGCGGCCGCGCTGACCGACGAGCGGGCCGGTCGGTGGGCGTTCGGACAGATCCCGTTCACCACGATCCTTGAGATGAACGGGATCACCGGCAACTGGCCCGGCGGCACCGGCGTCTGGCAGGCCGAAGGCGGCGTCTTCACCCACTCCGGGACGACACCGCAGTTCACGCAGGCCCTCGCGGACACCGTCGAGCTGGTGAAGTCGGGGGTGATACATCCCGACCACGCGGGCGCGCCCAACACGAAGCGCAACGCGTGGATGCTGGCCGGCACGACCGCGTTCACCGTCGGCGGGTACGCCGGGTGGGGCAAGTTCTACGGCCAGGCGAAAGACGTGCCCGGCTTCCGCCTGACCGGCATGCTCTCGCCCACCCGCGACGGCACCGGGACGCGGGTACGCACGCCCGGCCCGACCCTGTCCAGCTTCACCGCTATGACCAGGACCGACAACGCTGACCGGATCAGGCAGATCCTCAAGGTCCTCGACTGGTTGTGCTCACCCTTCGGCAGCAGCGAGTACCTGGCCCTCCGGTACGGCGTCGAGGGCCAGACGTTCACCCGCGACGGCTCCGACCCGACCCTCACCGAGGGCGGGCGCAGCCAGGTGTTCCTGCCGGTGCGGTACCTCGCCGAAGCATCGCCCGTCATCTACGAGCCGGGCAACCGACAGGCCGTACAGGACCAGCACGACCACCAGGTCGCCGGGGTCCCGCTCGCCGTCGCGGACCCGACCCTCGGGCTGTACTCGGAGACCGCCGCCAGCAAGGCTGCCAGCGAGCAGCAGCAACTGGACGCGGTGCTGCTGGAGATCCAGCTGGGGAACAAGCCCGTCTCGGCGTGGCAGCCGGCCATCAAGAAGTTCATGGACCGGGTGGGCGACAAGATCAAGGCCGAGTACGAGGAGCAGGCGGGTGGTTGACGCGCCGGACTCAGCTGACACTCTCACGGGCTCAGGAAGAAGGCAGTGGTGAGACGGAGCACGTTACGTTGGTACACGCGTGGCCGGGCCCGTGCGGCGGTCGTGCTGGCTCTGGTGGCGGCGGTTCTGTCGCCGGGCAGTGCCGCCGTCGCCGACATCTCGGACCTCGGTAAGCTGCTCGACCTGACGCGCCCGGGGCTCGGCCCGGTGGCGGCTGAGCTGGCCGCCGGTGATGAGGCGGGCGCCGCGAGCGAGCTCAAGGCCTACTACGCGGGCCGCGCCGACGTCCATTACCCGGCTCCGGCCGAGGGCCTGGGCGGTGGCGACTCGGGCCCCGACGAGCTCGCGGCGGGGATCTTCCGGTTCGGCGCCGAGACCCGCACCTTCTACAACAGCGCCGAGCAGCGGATCGACATCGACTGGCAGGACCTTTGGGGTGGGACGCAGACCACCCCGGGCGGCGCGCAGACTCTGATGAGCGACTTCACGTTCATGCCCAAACTGACATTCGCCTACGTGTCCGAGAGTGACCCGGCGAAGCGTGCGGCGTACGCGGCGGCGTGGATGGACATCTCGCTGGACTTCTTCGCCGACAATCAGAGCTGGCCGCAGGGCCGCAACCTGTCGGCGGCCAAGCGGCTCGCCCAGCTGGTCAGCGCGTTCTCCGTGTTCCGGACCGATCCTGGCCTCGACCCGAGCGATCTCGTGGCGTACCTGTCCGGCGTGCACGCCACGACGGACTTCCTCGCCGGCGTGATGCAGATACATGTCGGAAACAACTGGTACGTGTCGATGGCCCGCTCCGTCCACGCGGCAGCCGTGTTCCTGCCCGAGTTCTCGTCATCGTCCAGCTGGGAGTGGTTCGCGGTGCGCTCGGCCGAGCGGTTCCTGCGCGCGTACTTGAAGGGCGACGGTGTGTACCGCGAGCCGGCGTTCAACTATCAGGCATACGTGGCGGACATGCTCAACTCCGTCATAGCAGTGGCGAATGCCAACGGGCGAACCGTTCCTGATTCGCTCGTCCAGGCGGCGGACTGGATCGCGGATTCGCTGTTCGCGACCCGTCAGCCGAATCTCGAACCCGCGGCGATCGGCGACACGCCGAACGACGACGCGGGTACGTCGGCCATTCGCAGGAGCGGCGTACGCAACTCCTGGCCCGATTTCACCTGGGTCGCCTCCGGCCGAACGGAAGGGACCGCCCCGACGCTGTCGTCCACGGTGTTTCCGATCAGCTTCGCGGTGCAGCGTTCCGGGTGGGACGCCGATGCCCGGTACATGCTGATCAACAACCAGAATTCCAGTTACACCGCCTCGCATCGGCATCCGGACGACCTCAGCCTGGTGATGGCGGCGTACGGGCGTCCGCTGATCGTCGACTCCGGGGTGGGGGACTACAGCGCGACTCAGACGAACAACTGGATGCGCCGTGAAACCGAGGCGCACAACACCATCGAGGTCGACGGAGTCCCGCAGACCGCCGGCGTCCCCCGCACGACGTCGCTGTGGCGCTCGAACGCGGGCCTCGACATCTACCGCGGTGCGGCGATGGGCTACCGGCCGGTAGCGCACGATCGCGCGGTCTACTTCGTCAAGCCCGGCTTCTGGGTGGTCTCCGACGACCTCACCGGTGACACCGCCGCGCACGACTACCGGCAGCTCTGGCACTTCCCCGGTGATCCGGTGACCGTCAATCCCACGACGAAGGTCGCCACGGTCGGGTTCGACACCGTGCCGGGAGCCGCGCCCGTTGCCGGCGTGCGGCTCATCCCGGTGGCGACGGCCGGCGCCGCGGTAACCCCCAGGGTCCACAAGAACGGCGCCGTACGCGTCGGCGAGCAGGTACTCACCAACGTCGACTACCTGTCGTACGACTGGTCCTCCACCGGGCCGACGGGACTGGACACGCTCGTGGTTCCCGGCGAGGCCGGCCCGGCGCCCTCGGTGACGGCGAAGCGCATCGCCATGCCCGGGGTGAGTCACTCCGTGGCGACCGCGATGGAGATCGCCCTGCCGGACGCGACCGGACTCTTCTACCTTTCGCGCGAGGCGACTCCCTCGTCGAGGACGTTCGGGGCCGCCACCACCAACGCCGAGACCGCCTACCTCGAGCGTGCTTCCGGCGGCGGGCTCACCAGGTACGCGCTGACCAGAGGGTCGTCGCTGATCGACCAAGGCAACACCGTCATCAGCGCATCCGCACCGGTGTCCGATGTCAGTGTGGAACTGCGCGGCGCGACCGCCCGGATCTCGCTCGGGGACCCGTTCACCGGCACGCTCTCCATCAACGCGCCGAACGCGAACGCGGTGAAGGTGAACGACACCCCGATCGCGTTCACCCGCGCGGGCAACCTCATCACGGTGTCACTCGAGGAACACTTCGCCCCGACACCCGTGCTCAACGACGAGTTCGACGATGCCGGCCTGGACCGCACCGTCCATGACTTCAACGGATCCTTCGGCGGCTGGACGCCGGTGCAGGGCACCTGGGCGCTCACCGGCGCACAGCCGGACACGCAGCTGGCACAGACCTCGACCGCGGACATGGTGTCGTTCGCGGCGCTGCAGAACGTACCCGATGACGTGGTCATGGCCGCGGACATCGTTCCCGGGGCACGCGGCCAGACGACCGCCCGTACCGGTCTCGCGTTCCGCTACCACGATTCCCGCAACTACTACCGGGCCGAAGTGCTCAACTCCACGTCGGGAGCGACGCTGAAGCTCGTGAAGATCTACGACTCGACGACCACGGTTCTCGCGGAGACCGCACTGCCGAGCGGCGCCAACGCGCCGCACAAGCTGGTCGTATCCGCGATCGGGAGGCATCTGAGCGCCAAGGTCGGCGACACCTCGATCTCCGCGGACGACGGACAGCTGCCGACGGGTGGTGCCGCCGCCTTCACGCATCGGCGGGCCGCGACCTTCGACAACATCGTGATCAGGGAAGGGCTCGATCAGGCCAATTGGCGAGGAATGACAGGGTCCGTGTCCGTCGCCTCGGGCAAGTTGCACCTCACGCCGCCTGCCGGTGGCCGGGCGCACGTACTGGCCGACTCGACACTGCCGACGCGCTTCTCCGAGGCGTGCGACCATGTCGTGGAGACCACGGTCACGATCGACGGATCCGTCGGTAACGCAGGAATCTCGCTGCGAGACACCACGGACGCGTACGGGTATCGGATCCACGTCGGCAAGACGAGCAACGGAACCCAGTACGCGAGCATCATCCGCGAGGCTCACGCGTCGGGTCCCGTCACAGTGGCCACGGCATCCATCAGCAACCCGTTGACAGGTCCCGTGCGACTGGGAGCGGCGATTCAGGGCGACCGCATCACCGTGACGTTGAACGGCGTTCAGGTCCTGAAGGGTCGCGACACCGTGGTCCGCAGCGGCGGCGTCGGGCTTTACGCATCTACGGCGAGTTCGTTCGAGAACGTCACTGTCGCACAGTCCTGCGGGCGGGAGCGCCTCCGGCCGATTGCTCCTGGCGCCGGCCACCGCCTGAACCACAACGACGGTACTGGCGCATAGCGGCAAAGCATGAGGGTTGGTGGGCTGCCGCATGCATGGGCGGCTGTACGGGCGGCCGTATGGGCGGCCCACCAACCCCATCGCCGGCACGGCAAGGCCTTGCCCACTCAGCCCGATCACGAAGGAGCTGTGCGTTGTTCCCACCATCCGGAGCCTCATCACCGGTGGTCACCGACGCGACGCACCGTCCGTCGGCCCTGCTGGTCATGCCGTGCGACCTGGCCGATCACGTATACGGACCGGATGAACGCGCCCGCCTGGACCGCCTGGTCCGCTGGGCCGGCCCGGACGCGACGGCCGAGCAGCTCAGCAGGCGACCGGCGCTACTGGCCGACGTCGAGCTGCTCATCACCGGTTGGGGCGGCCCCCGCCTCGACCGCACTCTGCTTTCCCACGCGACCAGGCTCCGTGCGGTCTTCTACGGCGGTGGATCGGTGCGGCCGATCGTCACCGACGAGTTCTGGACGGCCGGCATCCGGATCGTGTCGGCCGCCGCCGCCAATGCGGTCCCAGTCGCCGAGTTCACGTTCGCGCAGGTGACGCTGGCGCTCAAGCACGCCCACCGCTCCGAACGCGCGGTACGCCGGCTCGCCCGGTTCCCGTCCGAGCCGGCGGCGCCAGGCGCGTTCGGCTCGACGGTCGGCATACTGTCACTCGGCCTGATCGGCCGCCTGGTGGCCCAACGACTGTCCACACTCGACGTTCAAGTGCTTGCCGTCGACCCGTACATAGATGCCGCGAGCGCGGCCGTTCTCGGTGTCGAGCTCGTGGGAATCGAGGAGCTGTTTCGCCGCGCCGACGTGATTTCTGTGCACACGCCGTCTCTGCCAGAGACCTGGGGACTGATCACCGAGGAGCTGCTCGCCTCGATGCGCGAGGGTGCCACGATCATCAACACCGCACGCGGTGCGGTGCTCGACGAGCCCGCGCTGATCCGGGTCCTCCGCCGGCGCCAGGATGTGTTCGCGATCCTCGACGTGACCCATCCCGAGCCACCCGAGCCGAGCTCGCCCCTCTATTCGCTGCCCAACGTGGTGCTCACCCCGCACATCGCCGGCAGTATCGGACTCGAGCGGCGACGCGTCGGTCGGCTGGTGGTCGACGAGGTCGGTCGCTTCGTCGCGGGCCGGCCACTGCTGCATGAGGTCCGCGCCGCCGATGCGGCACTTCGCGCATGACCGTATGCCATCGCTGCCTCCGGGGGTGGGGTCGATGGCCAGCTCGCGGAGGAGTGCGCCGGTGACGGCGTTGATCATGCGGACGTCGAGGTCTTCGATGAGGAGCCTGACGCAGGTTCGGGTGTAGGTTCGGCCGATGCCGATGTGGTGCAGGCGTCCGGCCAGGCGGAGGGTGACGACCCCGGCTTGGTCGATGCGGTCGTGACGTACGCCGGGGGTGGCGCGGTGGGCTAGCGAGCGGTGGGGGCGGCTGTTCTTCTGCCGGATGTGCAGCCGGCGGAGTTCGTGCTCCCGCGCGACGGCCAGGAGCCGGAGATCCTGCCGGCGGATCGGAAGGCCGTACGGGTCGACTGCGACCAGAAGAACCGCTGGTTCCGCCCGCTTCCGCGTATCCTCGCAAGGTTCCGCAGAAGCTCCGCGCTGTCATCTTGTGCTGTCACGCGTCGCCCGCAGGCGATCTCCGTGACGGAGTTTTCCTAGGTGGGAAGCTGGTAGGGCGCCCAGGGCTCGAACCCGGAACCTACGGATCAAGGCTCGGCCGATCACGGTTCCAGACAGTTCAATGGAGGTCTGAGGGCCCGCGCGGTCCATCCTGAACGCACTTGGACAGGTCATCGGCGGCGGCGTCCCAGAAACCCGTGCCTATCGTCTCATCGCTCTGTACCGCTTGAGGAGCGCTGTAATGCTGTCGTAGTCACGCGCGCCGTTCAGCTCGTCCAGTAGATCGTCAGGACATAACTCGTAGAGGTCGCCCCACCAGCGACGCGTCTTGTTGTCCCAGATCCGATAGCCGCCGGGAACGCCTCTGGCGACGTAGCGCCTCCTGCCCATAGTTCGTCACCCTGCAGCCAGGGTGAGGAACGAACTCTGGATCGTCGATCGCCCTCAAGCACCTACGGTGGCCGGCACGCCGTGGCGATCGTAAGGGCTGCGTCTGTGCGGCGGCGTGGCAACCCCGGCCAGAGCACTCGGTCATTGCGATGCCCCAGAGCCGAAGTGCCCCGCCGGGGTCTTTGTTCCTGTGAGGTGCGATGGAGTTTTCAGATTGGGATCAAGGACACTTCAGCTTTACCGCGAGGAAGGATGGGGCTTGGTGAAGCTTGTTGTAGGCGGCTTCGTCGATCTCCCGTAGGCCGTCCGTGGGGCGCGGTTCGATCAGCTGCTCCAGCACGAACCCTGCGGCCAGTAGCTCTTGCCCAGGAAGGTCTCCAATGGCAGGCGCTGGTAGTGGATCGAGAGCTTGGTGTCTCCCAGGGGCAGGTCTCTCCAGTCGTGGCTGAAGTACGAACCTCCGAAGTGACGCCAGTCGGCTGTGGGATGGGTGGTCGATACCAGGAGCCATCCACCTGGTAGCAGGACGCGGCGCAGTTCACCCAGCAGTTGCGCACGGTTCCTGACGTGCTCGTACACGAGGGCGCAGACCACCCCGTCGAACGATGTGTCAGCGGCGAAATCAAGCGGCTCTTCGAGATCATGGAGAAGCAGTTCTGCCTGGCCGTTCACGCGTGCTCGTGCGTGGCGCAACAATGTGGCGCTGCCCTCGATTCCGACCACCTGAGCACCGCGGGCCGAGAGTTCAGCCGCATAGTGGCCTGCCCCACAGCCGACATCCAGGATTCTGGCCCCGGCAACATCGCCCGCGAGTTCAAGCATTGCGGGTCTGTCGGTGTAGGCGTTGTAGGGGCTCGTCTCTGCATGTTTGGCGAAGTGATCGCCGAGTGCGTCGTGGTAAGCGGTCGCCTTGTGCATCGGGACATCATGGCGCGGCCACAAATCCGTCGCCATTGATTTCCAGCTGAGACGGTGGATGGTGTCCCGGGTTCTGGCGTGAGTTCCTCTGCGCGGACCGGCGGTGACGCTGCCTTATGCGGCGGCGCGGCGCTCGGTCGGCGAGTTCGGCAGGTACGGCGCGGTGGCGCTACGGCGATGCCCCGCGCGGCGCGCCGCGCGAGGCGTGGCCGACTACATCGAGGTTCATGTAACCGCTGGTGATCGAGGCGAGGCCGGCAGGATCTGCCGGGTCGTGGGGGAGCGGCGGTTGGCTGCTTGTGCTCAGGTGGTCGGGCCGATCACATCGACGTACCGCTGACCCCGGAACCTACGAACTAAAAGTCGACAGATACGATGCTGGCCCGCGCCGCTATCGAAAATATCCAAGAATGCCGCCCGATGCCATGTCGTATCAGGTGCTGATGAGCATCCAACGAGCAACCGCGGGGCGGATAGTATCCTTTGACCGTTCCTAATTCACATTCGATTTGCCAACTGACGTCCCCGAGCCACTGCCAGATCAACGCCACCGCGCTATCTCCGACCGACAACCAATTGTTGCTGTCGGCGCTCGAGCTTACGACTGAGGGGTAGTCCGCTGGGCTGAGGCTCAAGTTGATCAGACGGATGATCGGGTGATGTGACGGTCGGTTTGCCGGCATGTCGGGCAAGGAATCCAGGGCGGACGTCGTGATGTCCCACCGTAGCCCCGACCTCGCGAGTAAGCGCCGCCGGTGGCGATCGCGGTGATTGCTGTGCGCTCGAGACGGGCCGGTGTCATCATGGACGCCACCTAGGAGGCAGTCGTGGACCCCTACACCGACACCGCCGTCATCTGTGCCCCGCCCGATCACGTTCTGAGCCCGGCGGTCATCGACGAGGTGCTGAGCCGTATCGGCCAGGCCACCGACGCAGTGGCCGCCCAGCACGCCCAGGCCCTGCGGACGGACAGGGATCTGGCCGAAGAGTTCGAGCGACTGGAGCGCCGGCGCGATCCCGTCATGATTGCCCTGGATCCGAGTCTGTCGCTGTGCGGAGTCCGCCGGTTGCTGACCGAAGAGGTCGAGCAGCAACTGGCAAGGACGATGCTGGAGTTCGCCGCCTGGTGGTCCGATGTCGCAGCCTGCGCCGTGATGACCACCCTGACTGGCACCCCATTGACGCTGGCCAGAGTCGCGGCTGTGAGCCCGCGCCAGGAGATACCTGCCGGTGCGCTGGACGGCATCGCCGTGGTGCCCGAATCAGAGCGCCAGCTGGCCGAACTGGCCCTGTTCATGGACATGGACAGGCACCCCGGGATTCCTGCTGTGGGCGGGCAGGAGTTCGCCCAGCGGCTGGGGCTGGAGCCTCGCCATCTCGACAACGGTGAGGTGGTCCTGCACGACGGTGACTGGCCAGAGGCACGGCGGCGCCGTATGTGGGGTGAGGCCTGGCTGAGCCACAACACACCGCTCCTTCCGTCCTGGTGTTTCACGGCCCAGGCGATGGCCACCGCGAGCGTGCCCGAACCCAGCGCGACGGCGATCCTTCAGGCCACTCACGCGGTAGACCTAGCGTTGGCCGCCTCGATCCACAGCCACCTGCTGATGGAGGCCGCCATCGAGATGGATGGCGCCGGTCAGGAACAGCAAGCCGCACAGACTGAAGCCCAGGGAATCGCCTGGATGAAGATCGGCGACGAGATTCCGGCCGTGCTCATCGCCTACGCGCAGACCCTGACCACCCATCTGCCCGCCGTACGCCGGGCCTGCGCACCGGCCTCGTAACCACGGCATCCGCCCAGCCTGTGGGTGCCGAAAATCCTCCGTGGTGATCACGGGCCTTGAGTCTTGGGGCGTGAGGTCTACGCCGCCGCGGCATGATGATCTGTCGTGCGACCCAGCGGATGACGGCCTCGGAGACCTTCGGGTCTCGTTCGTAGTCGCGGGCCAGACGGCGACAAGCGGTAAGACAGGCAAGTCGCTGCGCCTGGACGGCTCGTGGACGCCGAACGCCGCGACCGAGAGCAACCCGTTCGCCGGCAAGGCCAACAGCGGCGCCACCTGGATCAACGACATCAGCCACGGTGACCTGGTCCGCAACAACCCCGACCAGACCAAGACTGTCGACCCCTGCAACCTGCAGCTCCTCTACCAGGGCCGCAGCCCCAGCTCCGGCGGCGACTACGGTCTCCTGCCCTACCGCCCGGGCCTGCCGACCCTGCAGCGCTAAGGCGTGACACAGGTCCCGCCCGTACGTCCTGACGTCTCAACGCCGGGACCGGACGGATCCGAAACGGGCCGGCTCGGCTTCGCGGCGAGCCGGCCTCAGTTTTCCGCAGCTCAGAGCGCCTGCCTTTCAGCGGCTTTCAGCGGCAGGCGAGTCAGTCGTCGAGCTCGAAACCGTTCGCCTCGGCGGCCGCCACGAGCCGCCGCACGCGGTCGGCATCCGTCGCGATGGTCGCCATCAGGATGCCGAGTTCCTCCAGCGCGCCGCGGTCCTTTCCGTACGCGCAGAACATGTCGCCTTCGGGATCGTACGAGAATCGGCCTTCCAGGGCGGGAGCCTCGGTGCCGACGAGCACCTTCGCGACGCCCTCCCAGAAGTATCCGTTCGGCTCATGGCCGAGATCTTCGATCACGTCGTCGACCCGCGTGGTTCCCGCCTCCAGCAACAGTGAGTACTCTCCCGGGGTCGGCTCGATCAGCCTCAATGGATGCACCGGCGCATGCTGCCACTGGTCGATCCCCCGCCGCAAGGGGCTCCAGGCCCGCTGGGGCCGCCGCCGGAGTCACTCGGCGTACGGCTGGTCCTGTCCCTGGGCGCTGTGACCGAGGCTCCAGATGTAGCCGTCCGGGTCGGCGAAGGTGCCGCCGTACCCGCCCCACGGCAGCGCGCCGGCAGGCTTGAGGATCGTGGCACCGGCCTTCTCGGCCTCTGCCATGATCTCGTCGACCCGCGCCTCGCTCCGGACGACGTAGGTGAGGACAAGCCCGCCGAAGCCGCTGCCGTCCCGGCTCGTTCCTACCATGTCGGCCAGGCCGTCACGGCCGTAGAAGCCGACGGGTGAGGCTCCGTCCGACTCGAAGAACACCGAGACGCCGAAGTCGTTCTTGATCTTCCAGCCGAGCCCTTCGGTGTAGAACCGCTTGGCCCTGTCCATGTCACGGACAGCGAGGAGAATCGAGCTGACGTGCGCTTTCATGCCTTGGCTCCCTTGTGCTTCAGAGGTCGTGCTCATGAAGCCCACGCTACGAGGGGTTCCGGGCCCGGCGCTTCTCGATTCGTGACCGGTGTCAGCCGGGTATCGGCGGCCCACCGGTGCCGCCCGGCGGGTGCCGCTCAGCCACCGGCGCCGGCTGGAAGGTTCGTCCGTCCTGGCCGGTGCCGCCCGGTAACGCAGGTGCAGGCGCTACGCGCTTAGCCGATCCTCGACCGGCGAGCGGCCCGCTGCTGCCGAGTACCTCGCCGACCTGCTGGTCTGTTCGGTCGTCAGGAAGGCCGCGCCGGCCGGGACACCTGCGGGGCCCGGAACCGTAAGCCTTTCTCAGCCTGAATGGCGGCCTCTTTGATGAGCTGCAGGACGAGGAGATTGCCTGGCCGATCGGGGTGGCGCGGTGCGGGCAACAGCGCAGTTGAACCTGGGATTTGCAGGTCAAGGCAGCAATGGCGCGCGGATGATGTCGGCGTTGGCGGGGGGATGCGCAGCACGACGGCACATGTGCTAGGTTGGGGTCAGTTGCAGTTGTGGTACCCATAAAGACTTGTGTGCACCTGACGGTATGTAGCCTCAGGTGCATTTTTTGTTCTCCGGTCATCTCCGGGTGTGTGGTCCTATCGCGGCGACGCGGAATCCGTTCGATGCGGATTTCGGCTTTGCACCCATCGAAGGAGATCAACATGGCTTCTGGCACCGTGAAGTGGTTCAACGCGGAAAAGGGCTTCGGCTTCATCGAGCAGGACGGCGGCGGCGCCGACGTCTTTGCGCACTACTCCAACATCGTCGCCAACGGCGGCTACCGCGAGCTGCGCGAGGGCCAGAAGGTGGCCTTCGACGTCACGCAGGGCCAGAAGGGCCCGCAGGCCGAGAACATCGTTCCCGCCTGAGACTGCGCACCACGTAGCCGGGGCCCGCGCCGCAGGGCGCGGTCCCCGGCGCGTTGCTTTTGTGGCATCCATCGTGCCGTGATGACCTCACAACCCGAGAAGCACAGCGTGTCTGTTCTTCCGCCGCACACCGGATGCACCACCGATGGCTCCGGTTCGGGCATAGGCCCGCTCCAGTTCTACGGCGCGGCATCACAGCCGCGTTCTTCCCGGCGAAAGCCGACCATTTCGACGTACGAGCCCAGGCTGTTTCCGCCGGTTCGACTCGTCTTTCTTCGGCTCGTGCCAGCCGTTCTTGTGTCGCTCATCGCGCCGAGGATCGCCTGACACGTGCCGCATCGAGGAAGGTTCTGCATGAACCACGCAACTCGCGCGCACGATCGCAACTCTTCGCCCCGTACGGGCGGCTCCGCCCGAAGCAGGGGCGGCCGATTCAGCTCTCCGGCTCAGGGCCGTTCAGGCGCCTCCAGCCGGTCCGGCAACGGGCGGCGTCCCGCCGCGCTCCAGAGAGAGTTCGCGCTGCCGGTCACCGTAACCCCGGCCCTGCCGGCAGCCGCGACGTTCGCGGAGCTGAGCATGCCGCCCGCACTGCTGAAGGTGCTCACCGGCCTGGGCTTGAACGAACCGTTCCCGATCCAGGCGGCCACGCTGCCGAACTCCCTGGCCGGCCGGGACGTCATGGGGCGGGGGCGCACCGGGTCGGGCAAGACACTCGCCTTCGGCCTGGCCCTGCTCGTCCGCACCTCCGGACAGCGGGCACAATCGCGGCGACCGCTTGCCCTGATCCTCGTCCCCACCAGGGAACTGGCCCAGCAGGTCACCGATGCGCTCACGCCGTACGCCCAAGCACTGAAGCTGCGGCTGGCCACGGTCGTCGGCGGCATGTCGATCAGCCGTCAGGCCCATGCGCTGCGCAACGCTGCCGAGGTCGTCATCGCGACCCCGGGACGGCTCAGGGATCTCATCGAGCGCGGCGACTGCCGCCTGGACCAGGTCGGCATCACCGTGCTGGATGAGGCCGACCAGATGGCCGACATGGGCTTCATGCCGCAGATCACCCACCTGCTCGACCAGGTGCGCCCAGATGGCCAGCGGATGCTGTTCTCCGCCACTTTGGACCGCAACGTCGATCTGCTGGTCCGCCGCTATCTGAGCGACCCGGTGGTCCATTCGGTCGACCCCTCGGCGGGCGCGGTCACCACGATGGAGCACCACGTGCTGCACATCCAGGGTGCCGACAAGCAGGCCACCACTGTGGAGATCGCTGCTCGCGACGGTCGGGTGATCATGTTCCTGGACACCAAGCACGCTGTGGACCGGCTCACCGAACAGCTGCTGAACAGCGGAGTGCGCGCCGCCGCGCTGCACGGAGGCAAGTCCCAGCCCCAGCGCACCCGCACCCTCGCCCAGTTCAAGAGCGGCCATGTCACGGCGCTGGTGGCGACCAACGTCGCGGCCCGCGGCATCCACGTCGACAACCTGGACCTCGTCGTCAACGTCGACCCGCCGAGCGACCACAAGGACTACCTGCACCGCGGCGGCCGCACCGCCCGCGCCGGCGAGTCCGGCAGCGTCGTCACCCTGGTGCTGCCCAATCAGCGCCGTGACATGACCCGCTTGATGGCCGACGCCGGTATCGTCCCGCAGACCAGCGAGGTCCGTTCGGGCGAGGCCGAGCTGAGGCGTATCACGGGCGCCCAGGCTCCCTCAGGCATCCCCGTGACCATCACCGCACCGGTTGCCAGCCGACGGTCGGGACGGAACGGCAGACGATTCCGGTAGCAGCGGATGGGGGCTCGCCCAAGGCCAGGTAGTCAAGGCTTTGGGCTGTTGGCAAGAGTGCTGAAGAGGTCGGCCGGGCGGTGCAGATACCCGGCCCGATCTTGCGGATGAGTTGGCTGCCGGCCCAGCGAGACAGTTGCCGGTACATGGTGTCGAGGGTGACATCGCGGAGGTGGCGGGCGATGTCCCGGGCTGGTCAGGGGCGGCTGGGGTCTTGGTGGAGCAGGGCCAGGACCTGTTGCCTCTGCCCGACCGCGCAGGAAGGTGCGGCTCCAGCGCCGCCCACTGCGCGTCAGTGAGGTCGTGCCGCCTCGCCACCGCTACGCCGGCCCCCCATCACGCCGTGATCTTATGAAACACGGCCCAACCGAGCATGCGTGACGTCCATGGTGCTCGTCGACGTACCCGCCGGACGCCGGGGCGCTCATGGCTTGCGGCCGGACGAATTTGCCGGAAACCCAAGGGAGCCGGGTCGGCCCTGTCGGCGACGGGACCGGCCCGGAGCGGTTCTTCACCGCCGGCTACTTCCCCCGTGGGGTCACCTGGAGGTCCGCGGAGGCTCCAGGAGGAGGACCGAGGGCACGAGGTCGGGGGCGGCGGACCTGACGAGCGCATGGCCGATCCCGGCGAGCCCTGGCATCAGCCCGGGGGTCTCCACGCCCAGAGGCACCCCGCACCGCCAGCCCAGGTGCTCCTTGGCGACGAGCACCTCGGCCATGAGGGCCCGCACGTGTTCCCGCTCCTGTTCCGTCCTGGCCGCCCGGAACAGGAGTTCCAGGTTCCCCAGGTCGCCGTGGCAGATGCTGTGGTTGCCGACGCCGCGGCCGGTTCCCACGCCGTTCCAGGTCGCCTCGACGGCGCGGGCCGCGCGCTCGATGTCCTCCCGCAGGATCTCGTCGGCGCAGTAGCCGCGCAGGTCCTCGCGGGCCAGGCCCACCCCGGTGGCCCCGTGGCACCAAGCCACCATGAAGTCGCCCTGGGCGGTGTCGTCACGCAGGTCCGCCCAGTTGCCGGCGCCGTCGTCGAAAAGCCCCGACTCGAACCGGAGAGCCGACAGCACCAGGGAACGGTACTCGTCGGTCCCCCTGGCCCGATCGAGCCGGGCCAGGGCCACCGCGATGCCCGAGGCTCCGTGGGAGAACCCGGCCAGCGGCTCCGCGCTGACGGAGCTCACCCATCCAGTGCCGCCCCCGCATTCCACGGCGCGCTCCGCCAGCCGGCGCCCCATCTTCTCGGCGATGGCCAGCGCCCCGGAACCGGGCGCGACCGCGTGCAGGGAGAGCAGGGCCAGGATCCCGCCCGCGCACCCGCCGATGACATCCAGCGCCAGGTCGTCATCCACGCGCTCGGCCAGGTACGGGACGACGGAGGCGGCCCGCTCCAGCAGGAGGCCGTCGTTCCACAGGTGCCCCAGGTGGCTGAGAGCGTAGACCGATCCGCCGAGAGCGCCGTAGGCGCCGATGCCGCTCATGGTCACGTGCATGTCGGCGGACTTGCCGAGGTCGTCGAGCTCGTCGACGATCATCGCCGCCGCCTTCGCCGCCACGTCGCGGTAACCGTCGTCACCGGTGACGTGCCCGAGGTACCCGAGGAAGAGGGCGATCCCGCTCAAGCCGTCGAAGAGGCCGATCTGGGCCGGGTTCACCTGCCACACCTGCTCATCGACCAGGTTCAGCCCCAGCCACGCGATGCGCTCGCCCTGCTGGATCGCGGTGCTCACGAGGCGGTCGCCGACGCCGGCGGCCTCGGCCAGCAGCACGTCCCCGGCGGCGGGCCCGGTGGCGGGGGGAAGGGCGTGGGCGTGGTCCTGCCCGGCCGAGGAGCCGTGGGATCCGCTCATGGCGTGCGCGGCGAGTGCCGCGTCGATGAACCAGCTCTGCTGCTCGCGGTGGGCGTGGGACATGCCCTCGATCCGCTCGCGGGAACGGTCGAGGCCGCTGCGGTCGAACATGCCGGCGACGAGCAGGCGTCCGTGGGCGTACAGGTCCCGCGTGCCCGGCCTGGAGTGGAAGATGGGGATGTCGCCCGCTCTGATCTGCGTCACTTCCGAGGCGATCACCGCGTCTCGCTGGGGCAGGTCCGGGTATCCGGACCACAGCGCGTCGAGGAAGTTGTCCCTGTCCAGGGCGTCCTGCTGGTAGTCCGGGTGCCAGCTCTCGGTCAGCAGCGTGTAGTAGAGCTGGGTCGGCCGCAGGATCATCCGGATCTCGTCGTCGGCGAAGGCGGCCAGCGGCCCGTCCTGGCGCAGGAAGTCGGCGCGGTGGTCCTGGAGGATCCGGTACGCGGTCCGGTAGCCGGTCAGGATGTCATCGCGGTACTCGTACGCGTTGGCCTTCTTGTCGCCCACCTGCGGCATGTTCTGGGCCTCGCCCTGCGGGATCCGGACCCTGGTCAGGCTGATCTCGTCGGTGCCGCCGCGATCCCAGCCCATCACCTTTCTCGACGTCAGCTGGGTCGCGATGTCGGTGACCCCGCCGAAGTCGTTCCACACGATCTCGTCGTCCTCCACCCTGAAGCTCGGAGAGGGCAGCAGGCCGACACCGAGCACGGAGGACTGCATGAGCTCGGCCGCGCCCTGGGAACGGCCTCCGAGATCCAGGGGGGCGTCCTTGACCAGCACGTGGAAGAGCGCTTCCAGATCGACCATCACCGGGTGCTCCCCCGACGCGATGATGTTCTCGAAGTGCATGTCCGAGGCCCCGAGCGTGTGCAGGACCAGCAGGAAGGCTCCCAGCCTGGTGTAGAAGCGGCCGAGCGCGGCGTCGTCCGCGCACTTTTGCGTGGGGACGAACTCCACCCAGCCGTACTCGCCTCTGTCCAGCACCCACAGCGTGCGCAGGGCCGGCTCCAACCCCCGGTCGTTGAACCAGCGCAGGACGTCCTGGAAATGCCGTTCCGTGCCCAGCGACCGGGGCTTGTACACGACGTGCTGCCCCCCTTCGAAGGTCAGCCGGGCGACCGAGCGGCCTCCCGCGTGCAGATCGCCCGCACCGAGGCTGATCTCGGCCGGCTGGCCCGTCTCTTCGGCGGAGCCGAGCTTCTCCCGCAGCGCGGGGAGATCGCTTATCAGGCGTTCGGCCAGCTCCAGCCTGGCCCGGGTCCAGTTGCGGAGCAGGAAGACGACGTCATCGGCGAGGACCGGGTAGTCCGCTAGGAAGGCGGCCAGGTTCCGGGGGGCCGACAGGGATTCCATGAACTCGTGATAGCGCTCGTGGGGAGTGTCGCGCTTCAGGCGGCCCTCGAGGCGGGCGATGTTGATCTCCAGCGCCACCGCGCGGCCGGCCAGCATGTCCAGGGTTTCCAGCGGCGGTTCCGCCAGGCGGTCGGCCAGCGGGCCGGTGTCGATCCCGGAGTCCGCCGGGTCCAGTGCCGTGATCGCGGCGCGCAGCTCCGCGGCGGCCTTGTGGAACAGCGGCCTGAGCACCGAACTGAATCGAAGGCCCGCGTTGTCCTTCTGCTCCGGATCGACCGGTCGCTCCAGGGCGTCCCGGAGGTACTCCACGTAGCCGGGGACGGTGGGCAGTCGCCGGCGCACGCCCTCCGCCGTCTCACCCAGGACGGCCACCAGGCCCGCCCTGTCGGTGCCCTTGCGCTCGATGTAGTCGGCGAGGTGTCCCTCGTCGCGCAGGAAACTCAGCCTCTCCTGGCGCCAGAGGTCCAGGCGGGCCCTGCCGATCGACAGGTCCGTCTCCTGAGGGCCTTCTTCCGCCCTCAGCCTGTCGGCCAGGGAGTGAGCCAGGAACCACTGGGGGTGGGTCGCGTCGAACACGAAGTCAGTCACAGGCTTTTCTCCGCTCGGTGTTGCGAAAGGGATTTGCGTCAGATCGTGGTGGTGGTCATCGGAGCCGCCCCCGTGAGCGCGCGGTAGGTTCCGCCGAGCGCCATCAGTTCCTCATGGGTCCCGTGCTCGACGACACGGCCTCGGTCGAGGACGACGATGAGGTCCGCGTCCCGCACCGCGCTCATGCGGTGGGCGATGACCACGCGGGTGCACTGCATCTCCGCGAGTGCCCGGTCCAGCCGCGCCTCGGTCATGGTGTCGAGATGGCTGGTGGCCTCGTCGAGGACGACCAGGGGCGGCTCGCCCAGCAGCGCCCGGGCGATCGTCAGCCGCTGCAGCTGGCCGCCGGAGAACCACGCGCCCTCCTCCGACAGCGGGGTGTCGTATCCGAGGGGCATGGCGGCGATCTCGTCGTGGAGCTGGGCGCGGCGGGCGGCGCGCTCGATCTCGTCCTGAGGGACACCGGGACGCCCCATGGCGATGTTGCTGCGCACGGTGCCGGTGAAGAGCCTCGGCTCCTGCGGGACGAAGCCGAACCCGCCGCGGAACACGGCCGGGTCGACGGAGTCCAGGCGATGGCCGTCGATGAGGACGCTGCCCACCGTCGGCGCGTGCAGGCCGAGGATCAATTTGGCGAGGGTGCTCTTTCCCGAGCCCGTGGCGCCGACGAGGCCGATCTTGCTCCCCGGGCGGAGACGGAGGTCGACGTCGCGCAGGCTCCAGTCGCTGTTGTCCGAGTAGCGGAAGGAGACCCCTTGCAGCTGCGCGCCCCCCGCTACGGGAGTGACCGCCGCGAGCGACCCGGACGGCCGCTCGGTGGGTTCACGGAGCACGGCCTCGGCCTGGCCGAGGTAGTGAGAGGCCACGGGAAGCTTGCGCGCCTGGGCGGCGATCCGCGCGGCCGTCTCCAGCGAGAACAGGGCCGCGGCCCCGAACAGGACCGCCGTCTCCGGGTTCCCTCCTGGAGCGATCACCGCCTCCAGGACGACAAGGGCGAGGGCCGCGAGGCCGCCCGCCCGCAGGAACCCCACGCAGGCATCGACATGCGTCTCAAGGAGAAGATGGCGGCGGGCGCTCGACTC
This sequence comes from Nonomuraea sp. LP-02, assembly GCF_036289125.1. Classification (NCBI taxonomy): domain Bacteria; kingdom Bacillati; phylum Actinomycetota; class Actinomycetes; order Streptosporangiales; family Streptosporangiaceae; genus Nonomuraea; species Nonomuraea sp. LP-02. The sequence goes on from NZ_JAXCLK010000001.1 coordinate 7,127,723, forward strand.
CTGCCTGGTCACGGGGGCGGTCAGCGCGTTCAGCAGGTCCCTCTCCCGCCCCATGCCCTTGACGGTCTCGATCCCCCGGAAGGCGTGCAGAATGGCGGAGTAGGTTTCCGCCTGTCCCGCCGTCGCCCACTGTGACGCCTCGCGGACCGGCCGGGCGGCGTACGCCAGCAGGACCGCGCCGAGCGAGACCGCCACCAGGACGGGGGCGGCGAAGGCCGGTGCGGCGACGGTGAGCGCCACCAGGTAGCAGGAGGCGATCGCGCCGTCCAGGACCAGGGCCGGCAAGGGGTGCGCCAGGATCTGCCGCAGCGCCACCCCAGCCGACACGCGACCCGAGAGCTCCGCGGCGGAATTGGCTTCGAAGTAGCGGAAGGGCAGGTGCAGGAGGTGCTCGAACAGCCGCTCCGACAGCCGTGACTGCATCCTCAGCGTCATCAAGGTCAGGCCGCGCCGGCGGGCGAGGGCGCAGAGCAGGGCGACGATCGCCCACGCCGCGGCCTGGAGCGCGAGGGCCGGATCCGCCGCACTGGCCACGCGCTGCCGGACGAAGGCGCTCACCGCCAGCACCACGCCGACGAGCGCGCCGTGCAGGAGGAGGGTGAGCAGGACGGCTACGGCCAGGGAAAGAGTGCCGCCGGTCAAGGCGGTGCGGATGACCCGGAGCCGGTCGCCCACGTGGGGTCTGCGGGTCCGGAACCCGGGGCCCGGCACCATCTCCAGGACGACGCCGGACAGCCCGCGGTCGGCTTCCTCCCAGGTGAGGCGCCGGCGCCCGGCACCCGGATCGACCACGTGCACCCGGTCGCGGGTCACCTGCTCGATCACCATGTAATGGGCGTCGCCCCAGTGCCCGACGGCGGGCAGCGCCACCTCGCGGAGGTGCTCCACCTTCACCCGCAGGCCCCGCACGCGCATCCCCAGTCCGCGTGCGGCAACGCCGATGGCCCGCAGGTTCGAGCCGTCCCGCCCGACGCCCAGGAGCTCACGGCACTCGGTGAGCGACGTGTGCCTGCCGTGCGCGGTCAGGACCATAGCCAGGCAGGCGGCACCGCATTCCGCCATGCCGGCCTGCCGTACGGTCCGCACCCTCGCCGGCCTCGTCCGTGGTGCCATGTCCTGCCTCATTCCGTCAGGTGCCCGGGTGGACACCTCCGGACCTTACGCAGGGGTCATAGGCATGGAATGGCACGAAGGTGGACTGCCGATGGCAGACCTGGACGTCACGTCCGGTGTGCCGTCCAGGGGACGGACCGGATCAGGTAGATGAAGACACCCACCCAGGCCAGGGACACGCCCAGGGCAGGCAGGGCGGACGTCCAGAGTTCCGCGCGCTCCAGCGGGGCCACCCCCGTGATCCGGCCGCCGAAGAAGTCGGCTCCGAAGTAGGCGGAGCGGAACAGGTCCACGAGAGGCGCGAGAGGGCTGAACCAGACCAGCTGGGACCACCGGTCCGACATGTACTCCAGCGGCACCGAGGCTCCGCTCCCGAGGATCAGGAGGATCAGGGGAATGAGGCTGATCACCTGAACCGTCTCGGCCGTCCGCGCAAAGCGGCTGATCCAGATCCCGAACAGGGACATGGACACCGCCGACAGGACGACCGCGCACAGGAGCAGCACCGGTGCGGCCGGGAACTGACCGGCCGCCACGATCCCGAAGGTGCACAGGGCGGCCGTCACCACGAGGACGAACGCCAGCGTGGGGGCGCAGACGGCCGTGATCATGGTGGAGACGCGGCCCCCGGCGACGCGCAGGCGCTTGAGGATGTGCTGTTCACGGCGGACCGTGAAGACGGCGGAGACGTGCATGAGTCCGATGGCCGCCGCGAGGACGGGCATCATGGTGAACAGGCTCGCCGCCCCGGGGTCCACGTGCGCACCCGAATTCGTGTAAATACCCTGGGAGCTGATGGACATGAAGAACAGGATGACGGGCAGGCCGGTTAAGTAGAACAGGGTGATCCGGGCCCGCCTGAGCTGGGTGAACTCGGCCCTGGACAGATGCAGGACCTGCTTCCACCACTTCTGCTCACGGTCGTCCCGCTCTTTGACGGCGGACACGCGCTCACCGGCCACTGCTCTGCCCTTCGTTCGCGATCTCCAGGAACACGTCCTCCAGGGACGCGCTGCGCACACGAAGGTTCAGCAGACGCGCGTCCCTCTCCTCCGCCCAGTTCATCAGTTGCCCGCACACCACGTGGGCCCATTCCCGGCGCGGTGCGGCGATCTCTCCCTCGTCCCCGCCGCCACGGACCGTGTAGACCACCCTGGTGTCCCCCCGGTACCGGGTGACCTCCCATGAGGTGCCCTTCACCTGGGGGAGCGCGGCCGGCTCGACGCCTTCGGGCAGGATGAACTCGATGTGGTCGCCCCATTGGGACAGGACCTCTTCCACGGTCCCCTCGACCCGGGTCCGGCCGGCGTGCATGATCGCCAGACGGTCGGAGAGCCGCTCGGCCTCCTCCAGGTAGTGGGTGGTGAGCAGGATGGTCGTGCCCTCCTTCCTGACGTCGGAGAGCACCTGCCACACGTGCTGCCTGCCCTCGGCGTCCATGCCCGTGGTCGGCTCGTCCAGGAACAGCACCCGGGGCCGGGTCACCAGGGCCAGCGCCAGGTCCAGCCGCCGTTTCTCGCCGCCGGACAGGGCACGTACCTGCACGTCCGTGCGGTGGGACAGGCCGACCTTCTTCAGCACCTCGTCCCGGTCCCGCGGGCGGGCGCACAGACCGCGGGCCAGGTTCAAGGTCTCGCCGACCTTGAGTTCGGGGAAGGTGCCGCTGTGCTGGAGTACGGCGTTGGTCTGCGCGCGCAGGCGCGGGGGGCGGCCGTAGGGATCGACGCCGAGCACCGAGACGGTTCCGCGGGCGGGCCGGATGAACCCTTCGAGGGTCTCGATGGTCGTGGTCTTGCCCGCCCCGTTGGTGCCGAGCAGGGAGAACAGTTCGCCGGCCCGCACCTGGAAAGAAAGACCGGAAACTGCTTGAAAAGCTCCGTACAGACAGACGAGGTTCGCTACCTCAATAGCATTGGATTTGAATTCGTCCACCTAGCCATACCTCCAGGATAAATCGTGACCCGAGGAATACAGATGTAATCATAAAGCGACATCTCGATCATACCCAAGCCGCTGCTGACGTACTACCTCTCGGCATCGGGAGTCCGCGAAGAATGGAATTCGCGGCCCTGTCGCCGCCTTAACGACCGATTCCATCGAAATTCCATTCGGGCAATGACGGGGATTCCAACGCACCGGCCTACGGTTCCGGCAAGTGTTCATCGCCCGCCGGTGAACCGGACGATGTGCGGCGAAGGAAGGTCAGGTCGAACATGAGCCATCAGGAGCTGGAAGCCCGGTCCGAGCCCTCTCCTGGGGAGACCGGCTGGTGGTCCGCCCTGACTCTCCGGGAGAGGGCCCGCGCGACCCCCGCGGCGAGGTCTTCGGCCGGCACGGACGGACTGTCCGAGCGCGCGCTGATCGCGTACAAGAAGTGGTGCGCCCAGCCGCCCTTCAATGACGACAGGGAGTTGCTCGACGAGCGCCTGGACGCGCTCGGCCTGACCGCCGACGACCTGCCCGGGCTCCTCGAGGAGAGCCCGCGGGAACTGGCCGCCAGGATCGGACGGGCACCGGCCTGGCAGGTGGAGCTGGACGCGGCGTACGCTCCGCACTCCTCCTGGGACGGCCCGGCGGAAGGCTTCCTCGCGCTGGTCCACCCCCTTGTGGAGCGGGGCGCCGCGCGCCTCCGGCGGGAGATTGCGAACCTGGCCGCGGAGTTCCCGCTCGGGATCGACGCGGAATCCGTCGAGAAGAGCCTGAAGATCCCGCTGTACAGGGAGCTGAACCAGCTCGTCGGGCGCACCGCCGTACTCGAGCTGAACGTCGCCCGACTGGAGGGGACGCTCACCGCCGAGACCGCGCAAGCCCGTTTCGAGGAGTTCGCCCGATCCCTCGGTGATCTCGAACGCGCGTGCCGCCTGCTGACCGAGTATCCGGTGCTCGCCCGCCTCATCACCGAGCGGGTGGACCAGTGGGCCGGGCACAGCCTGTCCCTGCTGACGGACCTGGTCCAGGACTGGGCCGACATCCGCCGGCGCATGCCGGTGCCGGCGGGCACCTCCGCTCTGACCGAGGTCCTGCCAGGGCTGGGCGACCGGCACGGAGGCGGGCGCAGCGTCAGCCTGCTGCGTTTCGACTCCGGATTCCGGCTCGTCTACAAACCCCGGTCCCTGTCCGTGGACGCCAACTTCCAGCACCTGCTGGAGTGGGTCGGCCGGCACGATGAGGTGCCCGGCCTCCGGACGCTGAGCATGGTGGACGCGGGCGACCACGGGTGGATGGAGTTCGTCGAGAGCCGGCCTTGTGAGTCGGCGGACGAAGTACGGGACTTCTACCGGCGCCAGGGCACGCTCCTGTGCCTGCTCCACGTTCTGCACGCGGTGGACGTCCACTTCGAGAACATCATCGCCGCCGGGCCCCATCCGGTTCTGGTGGATCTGGAGACGCTCTTCCACCCCAACCACTGGACGATCGGCACCCAGGGGGCCGCGCCGGCGAACACGGCGATCGGTGAATCGGTCATGGAGACCGGCCTCCTCCCTCGGCGCAAGTACTTCGCCGGTGACGACGAGGACGCCGGGACCGAGACCAGCGGGCTGGGCGGGCCCATGGGCCAGCGGACCCCGTACGCCGTGCCGTACTGGGTGCGGCAGGGTTCCGACGAGATGCGCCTGGAGCGGGGCCGGCAGACCATCATCGACGTCGGCGCGAACCGGCCCACACTCCGCGGCGCGGAGGTGGACGCCGCCGCCCACATGGAGGAGGTCATCGAAGGGTTCACTGCGGCCTACCGGCTCCTCGCCGCGGCGCGGGAGGAGCTCCTGGCGCCGGGAGGACCGATCGAGCGGTTCAAGAACGACAGGGTCCGCCTCATCCTGCGACCCACGGCGACCTACGCCCTGAGCCTGGTCGAGAGCTACCACCCGGACGTGCTGCGCGACGCTCTGGACCGCGACCGGCTCTTCGACCACCTGTGGACCCCGAGACAGCGCAACTCCGTTCGTGCCGCGGTGTGCTCCGCCGAGCACCGCGACCTGACGCGCGACGACATCCCCCTGTTCACCATGTCCCCTTCCACCAGGCACGTCTGGGACTCGGACGGCATCATCTTCCGCGATCTCCTGGACCGCCCGGTGATGGCCTCCGTGCACGACCGCGTCCGCGCGATGGGCGAGGACGATCTGGCCCGCCAGGTCTGGTTCATCCGCGCCTCGTTCACGGCCCTGTCCGCCGAACCTGAGCCGACCTCGCCGCACAGGCGGCTGAGCCCGGCCGGGCGCCCCGCCACCAGGCAGGAGCTGCTCTCCGCCGCCGTTGCCGTCGGTGACCGGCTGGCGGAACTCTCCCTGAGGACGCAGGACGCGGTGGACTGGGTCAGCCTCAACCTCGTCAACCAGCGGTCCTGGGCACTCGGCCCCGCCGGGAACGACTTGTACTTCGGCCAGTGGGGCATCGCCCTCGCCCTGGGATACCTGGGAGCCGTGACCGGAGAACCAGGCCATACCGCGCTGGCGCGGCGCGTGGTGGAGCACGTCCTGCGTCACCTCACCGGGGAAACCGGCCACGACCACCACGGTCACGGTTCGACGCTGCAGGAGAACCTCGGCGCCTTCCACAGCGGTCCCGGCGCGGTCTACACGCTCACCCATCTCGGGGCGCTGTGGGACGATCCATCGCTGACCGACCGGGCCCTGGAGACGGCGGGGATCCTGGCCCGCGGTATCGGCGCCGACACCCGCTATGACATCCTCAGCGGAACCGCTGGCCTCCTTTGCGTGCTTCTCGGGCTGTACGAGCGGACGAAGGACGAGAACGTCCTGAGGTACGCCCTCGACTGCGGCGACCATCTGCTCAAGCATGCCACGCCGATGGAGCGGGGTCTCGCCTGGTTCACGCCCCGGTTCGGCAGCACCCCGCTGGCCGGCTTCTCGCACGGCGCCGGCGGAGTGGCCCACGCCCTGATCCGCCTCTACTCGATCACCGGGGTCGCGGCCTATGCCCGCGCGGCGGAGCAGGCCATGGCCTACGAGCGCAGCCTCTTCTCGCCCGCCGTCGGCAACTGGCCCGACCTGCGCGAACAACAGCAGCCGCAGGCCGTGACCCAGCGTGGGGAGCTGCCGTACATGACCGCCTGGTGCCACGGAGCCCCCGGAGTGGGGCTCGCCCGGGCGACGGCGCTGCGCGCGCACCTGTTCGAGGAGACCGCACGCGACGAGCTGGAGATCGCGGTGCGGACCACCCTGGGCCAGAAACTGGTGCGCGACGACTCCCTCTGCCATGGCTCCCTCGGCAATCTCGACTTTCTCAGCACCGCCGCCTCCGTCCTCGACCGCGCCGAACTGCGAGAACAGGTCCTCGACCTCGCCTCGGGCCTGCTCGGCGAAGCGGCCGGGCGCGGATGGAAGTGCGGCTCACCCGGCGCCGTGGAGACGCCGGGCCTCATGACCGGGCTCGCGGGCATCTGCCACGGCCTCCTGCGGCTGGTCGAACCCGACCTCGTGCCATCCGTGCTCACGCTCGCCCCGCCGACGGCGGCCGAGCACCGGCCGGCCGGCTGACCCCGGGCCCCACCATGTGGGACGGGCTCCCGTCCCGCTGTCACCCATGAAAGGAAGTAGAGGAAATGACGAACACCAACATCATCCGCGCCTGGAAGGACCCGAACTACCGTGCGACGCTCACCGACGCGCCGCTGCACCCGTCCGGCATCATCGAACTGCCCGACGACATGTTGATGCAGTCCGGCGGCATCGAGAGCGAGACCCTGTGGTCGTTCGGCTGCTGCGACTCCGTCACCATGGACCCCGTCAGCGGGGCCTGCGTCTGGTACTGCTGACCCCGGCCGCAGGGCCCTCACCGCACCGATCGGTGTCGGCACCCGTGCATCGTGCGCCTTGACTCCGGGAGGGTGTACCCGCAAGGGTGCGCCCTCCCGTCGGGTGCCCGGGGGTTTCCCGGGCACCCGCGCCATCAGCCTCACGGAGGGACGTCCGCCGGCAACCCGCGGCTCAGACCCGCCCCCGCGCGGTCGGCCTCCCGCCGGGGTGCGAACGCCGCGACGATCTCCTCCACATCGCGCAGCGCCGCCTCCGCCCCTTCGGCCAGCAGCACACCGCAGGGGTTGAGCACGACCTCGTCCACACCCGCCTCCCGGTAGCGCCCCAGCTCGCCGGCGACGTCCGCGGGCGTTCCCGAGACGAAGACGTCGAAGTTCACCAGGGCCCGGGCTCCGGAGACGGGGTCGGCCGGGTCGATGGGGAGTCCCGCGGACCTGAGCATCGCGGCGTAGTTCGGCTGGGAGAGGTGCGCCCGCGCCGCGTGGAAGGCCAGGGCGTGCGGATTGCGGCCCTCCCGCCTCGTGGCCACGTGAACCACCGTGATCACCCGTGGCCGGCCGGGGCGCCCCGCCTTGGCCGCCCCCTCCTCCAGAGCGGGGACGATGATGTCGCGGAGGTAGTCGGGGGGCGTCATCCAGGTGATGACGCAGTCGGCCACCTCGCCGGCCACCCTGGCCATCCCCGGCCGGAGCACGCCGGCGCCCACCTCGACGGCGGGGTGCTCCAGCTCGGGCAGGGCGACCGCCCCCTGGTCGTGCTCCCCCCAGCGCACCGCCTCACCGTCGAGCAGCCCGCGTACCGCCGTCAGGTACCGGCGCATCGCGTCCAGAGGGCTGGGATAGGGCCGCCCGAGCATCGACGCGACGAAGTCGGGCGTACCGGGGCCGAACCCGGCGACGAAGGGCCGCCCGGTCAGCACCGCCGCCCCGCGGGCCTGGAGCGCGGCCTCCAGGGGATGGCGCAGCGGGGTCAGGGTCACCGACGTCCCCCGAGACGTCCGCACCCCGGACGCCGCCAGGTGCACATGGACCTGATGAGGATCCAGCGTGAAGTACTGCCCCAGCCACAAGCGGCCCAGGCCCAGGCGGTCGGCGCAGCGGCCGAAGGCGAGCGCCTGCCCCGCCGACTCCACCCCCGCCGGGCAGATGAGCCCGAGACCGTTCCGGCCCGCGCTCATCCCACCCTCCCCTGCGCCACGAGTCCCTGAATGTCGTCGGGAGGGTTCAGGTCCGCACGGAGGATGGCCTCGTAGGTCCGCTGCAGTTTCCTGCCCGGTTCCATGCCGGTCTCCTCGACCAGCCGTTTTCTCGTTTCGTGGAAGACGTTGAGCGCCTCCGCGTGGCGGTCGCACGTGTACAAGGCGACCATCAGCAGCCGGCTCATGGGCTCGTAGAGGGGATCCATCTCGACGTGCTGGAGAAGCTCGGGGATCACGAGCCGGTGGCGGCCCATGAGGAAGGCGAGCTGGATGCGCTGCTCGATCACCATCAGGCGCTGCTCCACGAGGCGCATCCGGGTCGACTGCGCCAAGGGGCCGGCCAGCCCCACGAGAGGCTCCTCGCCCCACATGTTCAACGCCTGGCTGACCAGGGAGTAGGCCGTTTCGAGGTCGCCCTTCCGCTGGGCCGCCTGCCCGTCCCGCACCAGCCGGTCGAACTCCGTGCAATCGAGTTGTTCCGGGGCGGCGCGCAACACGTAGCCTTCCCTGCTGCGCTCGATGGGCAGCCCCTCCCAGCACTTCCGTCCTTCCGGTACGAGCTTGCGCAAGCGGTAGATGTAGGGCGGGATGGTGCGGTGACCGCTGCGCGGCGGCGCCTCTCCCCACACGTCCCGCAACAGACGCGAGACCGATACGACCTGGTTGTGGCTGCGCACCAGGGAGAGCAGGACCGCCTGCTGCCGGATGGGGCCGAGGACGAGCTCCTGGCCGTATACCCACACCCGGAACGGACCGAGAAGCGAGAAATAGACCTTCTCATTCGCCCGCATGGAGAGCACCGTCCTTCTGTGACGCGATCAGTTCCCGCTGCTCCGCGCCTTCCCAGCCGGCCGCTTCCAGGCGATCGGGTATCAACCCGCCCAGGAGCTGCCCGCTGACGAGGTCCCGGTACCTGCCGTTGGACGCGACCAGCTCGTCGTGGGTCCCGCGCCCGATCACGCGCCCCTCCTCCATGAGGAGGATCTGGTCCGCGTCTATCACCGTCGAGAGGCGGTGCGCGACGATGACGAGGGTGCGACTGCGCGCCGCGGCGGAGATGGCCTCGCGCAGCGCCTCCTCGTTGATCGAGTCCAGCTGGCTCGTAGGCTCGTCCAGGAGCAGCACCGAGGCGTCGGTGAGCAGTGCTCGGGCGATGGCGAGCCGCTGGCGCTGGCCCCCCGACAGACGCACGCCACCATCTCCCACCTCGGCGTCCAGGCCGAGGGAGGACCGGCTGAGGATCTCCGTCAGGTTCACCTCCTGCAGCACTTCGAGGAGTCTGTCATCGGAGGCGTCGGGAGCGGCGAGGAGGAGGTTCTCCCTGATGGTCCCGGACAGGACCGGCGCCTCCTGCTCGACGTAGGCGAGCCTGCGCCGCACCTGAGCGTGGGTGAGGTCTGCGGTGTCGGTCGCACCGACGCGGATCACACCGGAAACCGGCTCGTAGAAGCGCTCCATGAGAGCGAGGACGGTGGACTTGCCCGCTCCCGAGGGCCCGACGAGCGCCGTCCTGGTTCCGGACTCCACCGTGAAACTCACCCCGCGCAGTACCGGCCCCTCTCCGTAGTCGAAGTCGACATTGTCGAACTCGAGCTCAACGCCGGAGTCCGGGACGTCCGGATCCACAGCCTCCCCCCGCGCCGCCGCATCCGCGCCCTCGGGCCGGATCCGCAGGATCTCGCGGACCCGGTTCCACGCGCCAAGCCCGGACATGATCTGGGTGTACGCGCCGATCGCCTGGAGCAGAGGATTGACCAGCAAGGACAGGTAGAGCACGAACGAGATCAGCTCACCGACCGAGATCGCGCCGGAGGAGACGCGCACGCCTCCCACCGTGAGCACCAGCAGGAACGCGCCCTGGGTCCCGAGCGAGACCAGGGGCGAGACCAGGGCCCGCCAGCCGGCCAGCTTGACCCCCGCCTCGCAGGCGCGCCCGTTGTAGGCGGCGATCACGGAGGTCTCCCGGGCCTCGGAGCCCGCGGCGCGGATCGTCCGCACGGCGGACAGCGCGCGCTCCACTGCCGCGGTCACCTCGCCGACCCGCGCCTGCGCCTGCTCCGACAGCGGGCGCATCCGCCGGGCCGCGAGGAAGGAGGACACGAGCCCTCCCAGCAGGCCCGCGCAGGTGGCGCCGAACAGGACGGGATCGACGATCACCATGGCCACCACGGAACCCATCACCATGAGGCCCCCGGCGACGAGATCGAAGGCGCCGGAGGTGACCAGCGCACGCAGCAGGGTGGTGTCCGAACTGACGCGGGACAGCAGGTCCCCCGCCCTGCGCCGGTCGTACTCGACGATCGGCAGGCGCATCAACCGGTCGACGAGCACGTCCCGCAGCCTGCGGACCAGCCCCTCGCCCGCGCGCTGCAACAGGAAATCCCGGACGCCGGACACCAGCGAGCCGGCCAGGAGGACACCGATCAGCGCGACGGCGGCGAACATCAGCGGTTCCGATGCGGAGATCGCGTCGATGATCTCGGAGACCAGCAGCGGCTGGGACAGGGACAGACCTGTGGCGAGCAGGGAGAGCAGCGCGGCGACGGAAAGAACGCCGAGGTGGGCCCGCAGATAAGGAAGGGCGCCCAGCGCCGGGAGACCCGCTTTCCCGGACTCCTCCGGCGAGGCCTCGAGTAACGATTCATGTGTTTGCGTCATCGACAATCACCTGCCTGACAGTGAGGGAACCGTGTTGGCGTTGTCGTTCATTCAAGATCTGCGCCTTTCTTCCGGGTGCCCGATAGGAGGCTCGAAGGGTGCCGGCGTGTGCTGGCGAGCCTGGCCCGCGTACCAGGCATCAGTGGGCTGGCTCTTGAATGTCGTCTCGCTCGTTTCGCCGCTCGTCCGTTGTCAGAGTCCATGGGAGCTCTATCGGTCTGCTTTCCTCCTGCTATCCGCGTGGCGTGGACGCACGAAAGCCCCCGCACCGTCTTGCGTTGATGGGGGGGCATCGCTACGGCAGCAGCCGTGTTCTCCTGGCGGGTGGCCGCATCGGCGGCACGAAGATGCGCGAAGACCTCGGGCACGCTCCCGCGAGCCCGAGGTCACCTGTCATGACGTCGCCCTCGGCCGCTCCGGGCCGCGACGGCGGGTGCGCGAGGCGGCCGGCGGTTCGCCGCACCAGCCCGCCGTCAGCGGGCGGCGGGTACGACGCTTCCGGCGCTTTCGGCGCTTCCGGCGACGAACTCGACGACGAAGCGCTGGCCGAACTGGACGGGCGTGGCGGCGGGCGTGAGTCCCGCCCGCAGCGCGAGTGCGATGACCTCGTCGACGTCTCGCTCGAATCCGGCCGCCCCGCACATCATCAGCAGGTCCAGCCGGAAGTCTCTCGGGGCGCCGGGAACCCACATCGACACCTCGCTGACCACGATCCGCGCTGCCGGCTCAGCCGCCGCGACGTTCCGCAGCAGCGTGACGGCACGCTCATCGTCGAAATCGGCCAGTACGGCGCTGAGCAGGTAGTGGTCGAAGCCCGAAGGAACCCCGGCGAAGAAGTCGCCGGGAATCACGGTGGCGCGCTCGCGGACGCTCGACTCCCGCACGGCTCGTTTCGCGTTCTCGGCCAGGCCGGGCAGATCCAGGATCGCGCCGGTGAGATGAGGGTGACGCTCGAGAATGGCGACCAGTAACGCGCCGTTGGAGCCACCGAGGTCGATGATCCGCCGCGCCTGGCTCCAGTCGACCTTCCCCAGGAGCAGCTCGGCATCGAACAGCGGGACGGGCGACTGGAGCTCTCCCAGCGCGGCGGCCGACGCGGGAGCGGCCGAGATCGACTGCCAGTAGGTCGTGCCATGAAGTTTCTCGAAAGCCGGTTCGCCCGATCGTACGGTGTCCAGCAGGCCGAACACCGCCAGGTCGTACCGTCCGACCGGGCCGTCCAGGTCGAGCGCGGCGCGCGCCGGCCCCGCCGAGTCGCGCAGTGCCGCACCCAGCGGTGTCAGGCCGAAGCGATCGCCGTCCTCTGAGGTGAGAAGCTCGCGATCCACGAGATGGCCCGTCAACGCCGCGATCCCTCGGGGATCGGCGCCGGTCGCGGTAACCAGCGCGTCGATGGTGTCCATACCGTCGGCGACGCGATCGAAAATGCGCAGACTCGCGGCCACCCGAAGAGCCATCGGCGATACGAGATCGGCCAGGGCGAACAGAGCCGCCATCGACTCGGATCGATTTTCGCCATTGGACGTCATTCGCTCCTCCTTTCGTGGTTCCCAGTGCGATCAGACTGCATTGTGGCTGATTCGCGAATGGTAGGCAAGGCTGTTTGATCGCCTTTATCCGAGCGTTCCGCCATCATCGACAGCACCGATGCGGACGGGCACAGAGCCGCAATATCCCTGTTCAGAATGGGTGGCGACACCTGCCGGCCCTGACGGCCAGAGTGCCGGCATCGGTGCGGCGAACATGGAACGGTTCCGGCCCATCACTTCTCCATGGAAATTTCATCGTCATTCCACGTGAGGGCAATTGGCGGCGAATAGCGTTCTCCTCAGTCAAGGCGCAATCTGCTGTAAAACACCCGCAACAATGAAGGGAAACGATGTGAACATCGCCAAGGCGTGGAAGAACCCTCTGTACCGGGCTTCCCTCTCCGAGAAGCAGCGCAATTCCCTGCCCACGCACCCCGCGGGCGGCGTCGTCATCCCCGACGACGAGCTGGACGGCATCAACGGCGGTACCACCATCCCCTGCAGCGTGGCCGTCACCGCCGCCATCTGCAACACCGTGGCGGCGACGTACTGCAACGGCTCCTGCGGTTCCTGGTCGGTCGGCTGCTGCTGATCATCTGGCCGCGTCCCACGGCAGGTGAAGTGCCCCGCGGTTGCGTTCCGTGGTGTCACACGAGGGGTGTCCCGCCTGGTGGCGGGGCACCCCTTTGCTGTGTGGGGAGAACGCGTGGCAGGTCTCCTTCGGGCACGGGGTGTTGGAGACCACGTGAGCGGGCAGCGCCGAAGTCGGCCAGGTCGGTGATGGCGCGCACGTTGTCCGACAGCGCCTCCAAGACGGGGCCAGGGGAGGGGGCGATGGCCACGCCGAAGACCCGGAAGTCCAGCGTGTGCTTGGCCTGGTTACAGGCGCGCATCCATTCCTCGCTCACGCCACACTCGCCGTCGGTGATCAGCACGATGTCGCCGCGCTGCCGTCCGTCGGCGTTGCACTCGGCCTCCAGCAACTGCGCGGCGGCCCACCTCGACAGCTGCTCCGGTGAGGGCCGGCAGCGTACCCGGTGGTGGGCACGGGGGAGGCCGCTTCGATGGCGTGGGGGTGTCCGCCGATCATTGTGTGTACTGTCCGTGTTTGTTGGCTTCAGGATATGCCGTGCTCCAGCAGTCGTTCCGAGAAGGTCACCGAAAGTTGTTTGGCCGGGGGCGAGTCGAGCGCTTCGCACAGCGTGCGCGCCTCGAGCAGCACCTGCCGGGCCGTCTCCGGGTGGCCCACCGCCATGTGCGCGTCGCTGAGCAGGATCAGCGCGTTGACCGTGTACATCGGGGCTTTGATGACCTTGAACAGGGTGAGCGCGTCGCGCAGGTGCGGCACGGCCTCCTGCGGCCGGCGCCGGGACAGGGCCACCTCGCCCATGGCCAGCCTGATCCGGGCCTCGGCCAGGCGGTGGCCGACGACTCCTGTGAGCTCCAGCGCCTCCTTCAGAGCGGTCTCGGCGGCGTGGTGGTCGTCGATGCACAGGTGGGCCAGGCCCAGCCCATGCAGGGCATAGGCCTCCCCGGCGCGGTCGCCGGTCCTACGGACGATCTGCCGGGCCTGCTCGAAGACCTGCACCGCCTCCGCCGGCTCTCCGGCGTGCAGATGCGTGTGCCCCATGCGGTGCAGCACCTGCGCCTCCACCCGGCGGCTGCCGCTTTCCCTGCTCAGCCGCAGCGCCCTGGTCAGCAATTCCTTGGAGCCGTCGACGTCGTCGGAGTCCAGGCGAAGCTGCGCGAGGCTGTTGATGACGTGCGCGGCGGCCGCGTGGTCACCGGTCCGCTGGAAGATGTGCAGCGCCTCCTCGTAGAGGGCGGCCGCCTCCTCGTAACGCCCGATCATCCGGTCGAGCAGGGCGAGGTTGCGGATGACCAGGCCGATGCCCTGGCTCTCGCCGGTCTCCTGGAACAGGGTGAGCGCGGCGTCGAAATGGGTGCGGGCCTCGGAGAAACGCTGCTCGGCCAGGTGGAGCGAGCCGAGCGAGTAGAGCATGGCGGCCTGGCCGCGCACGTCGCCCGCCAGCTTCGCGGCGGCCAGGGCGATCTCGTGGGTGTCGCGCCAGTCCTCGAAGTACACCCGCGACTCGAACAGCGTGACCGTGCTGATGGCCAGATCCCATGCCAGCTCGGCGAACCCGGCCTGAGCCGCCTGGCGGATGCCGCTGACCAGGGTCATCCGCTCCTGCTCGTACCACTGCAGCGGGTCCTGGACGAGCTGGCCGACCAGGTCGTCGGGCAGCGGCCAGCGGGCCGCCCGGCTGTGAATCTGCGCGTAGTCGCCGCCGTACTCCTTTCGGTGGGCCGCCTCGGCCAGGTACAGCAGCGCGCCCAACACCCGTGCCAGGGCGGCCTTGCGCTCGGCTGGAGACTCCACCGTGGCGAGCTGTTCGCGGGCGAACACCTTGATCAGGTCGTGGAACCGGTAGCCGCCCTGCCGCCCGAGGCCGGTGGCCTCGATGAGCTGGGCGTCGGCGAGGTCGTCGAGCAGGTCCTGCGGTTCGGACACCGGCCGGCCCAGCAGCGCGGCGCCCACCCAGGGCGAGATCGTGGCGAAGTCGAGGATCGCCAGCAGCCGGAACAGCCTCCTGGCCTCCTCGCTGATGCTCTCGTAGGTCAGGAGGATACTGGCCCGGATCTCCATCCCGCCGTGCTTGAGCTCGTCCAGCCGGCGGGTCTCGTCCTCTAGCCGCCCCGCGAGCTGCTCGATGCTCCAGTGCGGCCGGGCCGACAACCGCGCCCCCGCGATGCGCAGGGCGAACGGCAGGTGCCCGCACAGACGGGCCAGCTTGGCCGAGGACTGCTGCTCGGCCCTTACCCGGTCGTCGCCGGCGATGCGCGAGAGCAGGTCGATAGACTGGCGCATCTCGAACACCTCCACCTCGATGTGCAGCGCACCGGCCAGCCCCGCCAGCCGTTGCCGTCCGGTGACCACGACCGCGCTGGTCGGCTCGCCCGGCAGCAGCGGCAGGAGCTGGCTCTCGCTCTGGGCGTCGTCCAGCACGACCAGCACCTTGCGGTCGGCCAGCAGGGCCCGGTACATCTCGGCACGCTCATCGAGGCTCTTGGGGATGATGCTCGCGGGCACGCCCATCGCCCGGATGAAACGCTCGAGCACGTGCCCTGCGGAGAGCGGCCGGGCGGCGGCGCCGTGCAGGTTGGCGTAGAGCTGCCCTCCGGGGAAACGCTCGCTCAGGCTGTGCGAGACGTGCACGGCGATCGTGCTCTTGCCCACGCCCGCCTTGCCGGAGATCGTCACGATCGGCACCGCGAAGCGGGCCGGGTCCTCGGCGGCTTGGATCAGGTACTGGCGGATGTCCTCCACCTGCTGGTCCCTGCCGGTGAAATCCCCGATGTCGGTGGGGAGCATCCGCGGCACCGCAACCTGGAGAGCGTGGATGGAGCGGTCCGGGTCGAGCTCCGCCTCGACCGCGGCGTCCTGCCTGATCGTGACGGTGCTCTTGGGCGGGGCGGGCGCGGCCAGCTTCTCGTCGGAGGTGAGGATGCCGTGCTCGAGCCGCTGGAGCTGCTCGTTCGGCTCGATGCCGAGCTCCTCGATCGCCGTGCGCCGGGCGTCCCGGTACGCCTGCAGTGCCTCGGCCTGCCGTCCCGACCGGTAGAGGGCCAGCATGAGCTGCCCGCGTATTCGCTCCCGGAGGGGATAGGTCTTCACCAGCTCGGTCAGCTCGGGGACCAGCTCGTGATGGTTGCCGAGGTCCAGTTCCAGCTGGAGGCGCTCCTCGTTGACCGCGATACGGGTCTCGTGCAGCCGGCTGGCGGCCATTTGCACGAGCCGGCTGTCAATGCCCTCAAGCGCGGTGCCCCGCCACAACGCCAGGGCCTGGCGGAGGTGTCGTACCGCCTCCTCGGGCCGGCCCGCCTCGCGGGATTGCCGGGCCTGGCCGGTCAGCCGGATGAAGCGCTGGAAATCGATGTAGTCGTCGTCGGCCTGGAGCATGTAACCGTGCGAATGGGTGGCGATCAGGGCCGGCGCGCCGTGCCGGGAGAAGAGACGGCGCAGGGAGGAGATGCAGATCTGCACCTGGGAGCGTGAGGTGGTCGGCGGGTTGTCGTCGTAGATCGCTTCGATCAGGCGCCCCATCGTCACCACGCGGTTGGGCTCGAGCACCAGGACGGCGAGTAGCGTCTGTTGTCTGCTTCCTCCCAGATCCAGCCGGTCGTCGGAGACGGCGACCTCCAGTGGCCCAAGAACTCGAAACTCCACCCGTCACTCCCTCACTGACGAGCGGCCTCCCCAAGTTGAGCCCTCAACACGCAGAGCCCGTGCCGGTTGCCGCTCAACATCCGAGGACTCCAGGAACGCTTGAAGGGCTCCGGCGCGAGCGCCCGAGCCCAACATGGAGTCCTGCCATGGATGACGCAATGCGCGAAGCCGCTGACCCGGTTCGCGTAGCTTTGTAGAGAATAACGGTTTTGAGGGATTGAAATCCACCCTAATTGCATAGATTTCGCCTACAGGGCGATTCGTTCCCCGGCGGGCGAGGCCCGCGCCGGCGCCCACTGGGGAACGGAGTGGTGGCTCACAATGTTCCGCTGTTCGAAGTGGCGGAGCCGGGTTAGTCCCAGGGGGTGTTGCCGGGCTGGCTGATCATGACGGGAATGGGCACCTCGTCGGCGATCGCCGGAACACCTCCGAACGCGATGGCCGTGCCCGCGGTGGTGGCGCCGAGGACGAGCATGGCGCGCACGAAGAAGCGGGTGAGAAAGCCGCGGGCGGGGTGGTCGGCGGTGTTGTTCCTCATGATGAGCCCTTCCATCCGGTCGAGATAGCCGATGCCGGTCGAGTCGCGCCCCGTTTGTTGGAGCGGCTTTCCGGCGTGCTCTCACCGTAGGAAGAGCCGCCATCCGCGCGTTATCAGAATGCTTCCCGACCGCAATCACCGGCTATCCCTGGGGGCCGATAGCGGGACGAAGCCGTGCCGATAACGCGGGCTGGAACACTACGATCCGGTCGGCGGCATTGGTGCCGTACAGCATTTCTCAAGCGCGGAGATGAATTCCTGCGCCATGGGCTGTGACGAAAGGGTATCGGGAAGATGAGGATCACGGCGCAGGCACGAGACATGGTGTATGGTCGGGGCGCCGCCGGTATCGCCGCCCGGCTCGATCTGGAGACGCGCGAGGGATGGCGCGTCGTCACCACCGTCGAGGCCGACAGCTCCGGGCACCTGCTGGATTGGGAGTGCGGCGAATTCCACCGCGGGCTCTATCGCATCGTGTTCGACAGCGACCGTTATTTCGTCGCTCTCGGGCTGCAGGCCGCCTATCCCGACATCACCGTGATCTTCCGCGCCATCGGCGAGATCGACTGCCAAATTCAGGTGGCCATCGCGCCGTATTCGTACTCCACCTGTTTCGGCGTAGACGGTTAGTGGGCGTTTGTGGGCGTTGATCCTGTCTGGTCCAGGTTCAGGTGCCGCGCCATGTGGGGGTGTTCTCGCCGGTAAGAGGCGGCGAGCCATGAGGTCGATCATGGCGATGTGGATCATGGCTTCGGAGTGGTCGGGGCGTGCTTCGTAGTCGCGGGTGAGGCGGCGGTGGAGCATCAGCCGGCCGAAGGTGCTTTCGGGGTACTGCAGGGTGAAGCGGCTGGCCAGACGGCCGTCCGGCCGTCGATCAAATGCGGGCGAAGCCCGCGCTTCGGGGTGAGACGGGATTCTTCGGGCCCCCCAGTTCTTCTTCGACGAGGAGGGCTTCCAGTCGGCGGCGTCGAGACGGAGTTGCGCGGACGTCTGGTCAGGGTTCGTCACGAACGTTCGCTTTCAAAGACTCCGGAAACTTGCGTCATCCGAAGATTGCTACCTTAGCGAACTCCGTGCTCCCGGGCTGATGGTGCAGGAGGCGGAAGCGGCGCTGTCAGCTTGGGAACTGCATCGATCACGGCATGATAAGGCGCTGAGCTGGGCAACGGACCGGTCTTGAGTGACGGTGGTTGACCCCTCGTCACCCCTGTTGATGGCCCGCTGATGGCCCGGTACTTGCAGCGGGTGACATCACCGTGGTTATGACAAAGTGGGCAGTGTGGACAGACCGACGAACGATCAAGACATAGTGGAGGTCTTGAGGGCGGTTCGGGTCGGCGACATCGTCTCGGGGACGATCACGCAGGTCGGACCTCCTCACGGGGCCGCGGTGAGGCTTGACGGGCAGCTGGGTCTGGCATCGGCGGACATCGGGCCTTTGCACGCCTCCTGGGGTCACCCATGGGATGAGGTCATACAGGTCGGCCGGTGCGTCACCGCCGAAGTGATCGATGTCGATGAGGAAGAGGAACGGATCGGCCTGTCGCTGGCCGCGACCGAGAATCCCGAACTCTGGGCATTCCTGAAAGGACTCCGCCCTGGCGAGGTACTCAGCGGCGAAGTGGCAGACGTGCAGCGGTTCGGTGTGTTCGTGGCGCTGGATGATGGGCCGCCGCATCCCGTCTATCCAGGAGTAGGTTTCATCTCGATCCCCGACTTGTCCTGGCGACATTTCGATGAGGTCTCTGAGGTCGTCGAGGTAGGGCAGAGGGTCACCTGTTCCGTTCTCGGCTTCGATACCAGCCAGGGCGAAGCCAGGCTCTCCCTTCGCGCACTTCAGCCTGATCCTTTCCAGGAGTTCGCCGACGCGGCTCGCGAGGGACAAGAGTTCTGCGGAACCGTAACCAAGCTCGTCCCGTTCGGAGTCTTCGTCAGAGTCGTAGAAGGCATCGAGGGCCTGGTGCCCTTGGATGAGCTCGTCTCCGTGCCTGTCGAGACTCCCGAACAGGTCGTTCAGGTCGGCGAGCGCGTCAAGGTGACCATCATCAGCCTGGATCGCGACGCCCGCCGATTGCTCCTCTCCCGCAAGAAGGCTGGCTCTTATCCGCTGTCGCCTTGATGGCATCTGGACGGGCGGCAGCACGCTCCGGGACCGATGCGAGCGCGCCGACTTCACCCGTGAGGTGCTCAAGACCACCGCTGACCTCTTCGACGAGATGGCCGCGGGCGTGCGGGAGGTGCACTCCTACGACGTGCCGGAGATCATCGCTGTACCGGTGCTGGAAGGAAGCGCCGACTACCTGGCGTGGATTACGCAGGAGACTGATTCAGGCTCCGATGCGCCGAGCTGATGGCAGCCAGGGGTTCCCGGGCTGAGGGGTCTCGCTTGCCGCTCAGTGCCTTTTCCGCTCCGGCGAGTTGCTGGAACGTAGCCGTGCCGACGGTTTCAAAGAGATCAGCACCTCAGTGACGATCATGCGCGAGACCTGCCGAAGCTCGACCTCAGACAATGCCGAGCCGCACGAGCTGGTGATCAGGCTCGTGGTCCGGCGGCCGCATGGTGCAGCTATGTGATCGTGTAGAGCGCGCCTTCGGCCAGCACGTGCGCCGCCTTGATGCCGTCGGGCACGCCCTGAGCCTCCAGCCACTTCGGCTCCAGGCGGTCCGCCCAATCGATGATCTCGGAGGCGAGGGCCAGCGCATCCGCGTCGCGGCCCTGCACAAGTTCCACGGCGAGCCGCAGGTACGCACCCTGCTGCGTCCCGTCGAGCCCGGCCGCCAACGCAGCGATCCGGTCGGCGACCCTCACGCCGTGCCCGGGATGCTGCGCGGCAAGGACGGCGAGTACGAATCGGATCCCCGGCGGCTCGGCTTCCCACCGTTCCAGCAGCACCGGAACCTGATCGCCGACGGTCCGGTACACCTCCTCGGTCCACGCACCCGGCTGAAGCGGCTCCCCTTCGTCCAGCGCGAGATCGGCGAACGCGACCAGGTTGTCGTTGCGGCGGCCACCAGCCATCATCAGCCACACGTAGAGGTCCCGGCGCTGCCGGGCCGGCACCACGTCGGCGACGATCAGCTGGGTGAGGAACGGCAGCGCGGGGGCTGTGGCCTCGTAGCAGTCGCCCTGGTGCAGCAGGTCGTCGCCGAACAGCTCGTCGAGGACCTCGTCCCACTCCTCCGTGCCGTCCGCCAGCTCGCGCAGCAGGCCGGGGATGTCGTCGGCGGGCCCGTGCGCGTGCTCCAAATCGCCCCATGACACGTCGTCGAGACCGGTCAGCTCCACAATCCCCGGGGTGGCGAAGTCCGGTGCGAGCGCCAGTGGTTCCAGAGGTGGTGCCGGGGCGATGGTGACCTCCGGGACCGGCGGTCGCGCCTTTGTCCCCCTCGCCTCGATCGGGGCGGTCCAGCTGCGATGCTCGGCTATCCGGCTGATGTCGAACCGGCTGCCGCTACGGGGCCGGCCGCCGTACGTCCGCGCGATCGCCGCGGCTTCCCGGTTCACCGCATCGAACTGCCGGTGACCCACGGTGTCGACCGGGTAGGGACCCTCGTCGAGCGCCATCACCAGCCAGCCGCCATGGGGGTGCGGACGTGCGAAAACGCAGGAGAACCCGTACTCCGCGAGCTGCTCGGCCAACGCGCGCGCGGCCACCTCGTCGGGCACGACGAAGTCATGCATCCCCGCCATCGCGCTCCAACCGGCCACGCGCTCGTCTCCGTCCTGCCGCTCCTGCTGTCCTCCTGCCACCCTGCCCGATCGCCCGTTCTCGTTTCACACGGCTGCCCGGCCTCCCGCGGAAGGTGAACTGGGACGATCACGCTACAGGTCTGCGCGCACATGGTCGTACGGCGGAAGCTCGTGCGGCAGAGGTCTTCGCGAAGGCGACCAAGTCAGCGTGGCTGGCACTCCACACATAGCTGGGCGGCTCGCTGCTCGTTCGTGCCGAGCGCCGCTGCCGGTGACTACGCCTGGATGTGTCCCGGCAAGCCCTTGCGGACTCGACAACAAACACTCACTGTGACTTCATAAACACAGAGCGTGTTTTCGTCGTCCTCGCGAAAGGAAGATCCATGCGTCGGCACTCTGCCCTGGCTGCCGCCGGCGGCGCCCTCATGCTGGTTCTGGCCGTTCCCGGCCCCGCATCGGCCGCCACAGGCCAGTTCCGTTACTCCTACCAGACCGCCGACGGGTACGACGCCGTCGGCTTCATCAACGACCCCCCGAGCAGGAGATGCATCGACATTCAGGGAGCCGGCTCTGACGGCACGTCGGCCGCCTACGCGCCGAAGAACCTGACCGACGCAACCGCCACGGTCTTCCTGGAGGCCGGCTGTACGGGGGATGTCTTCTACAGCCTGCGCCCAGGTGCGGGTGCTTCCGATCGCCTGCTGGTGCGCTCCGTCGTCTTCTCCTGAAGCGCGGATCCGGGCGCGGTGCCCTGCGGCCGGCAGCAGGGCACCGATCGTCGCATCCGCCGCGCGAGAGCTCTCGACCGGGCGGCCAGGAGGCAATCCAGGGGCGCCTTGCCGCTGTGGATCTTCGTGACCGGACAAGGATCGGCTCGGAGACACTTCGCAGGCGCCCACCAGAAAGGACATCGCACATGACGGCAGAGCAGGCGGAGCTGAACAATACTTGCCCGCCGCCGTAGTCCACCTGCTCCCCGGGCGGCCTCGTCTCATGCATCCCTCGTGAGCTGGGGAAACGGGCTTAAGCGCGTGTTTGTGTGCTTCCACGCGCTGAGGGGCGACATCGCCATCGCCGAAGGCCCCGACCCGGACCACAGACAGCCCGGCAGGACTGGACGCCTTCGCAACACACCACTCATCTGACAAGAAAGCCAGTGGATCTCCAGCAGCCCCGAACACCGAGGTCAGGCGTACGTTCCCGTTCTTCCACACCCCGAAGGCCGACTCAAAAGGCGTCTCCCGCGCGCCGTGAAAGGAACAGCAGTGAGCGCTACCCTCCCGCAGCATCTCCGCAGCGTTCCCGCCGTCCCCCACCGCCCCCGTCACTTGCGCCGTGCCGGGCATGCCGGTCGGGTTCTGGCGATCCTGGCGCTCAGCGCCACGGCCCTGGCCGTTCCCGCACCCGCCCAGGCCCAGGCAACCGAGCAGGTGGCGGTGTCCTTGGGAGACAGCTTCATCTCCGGAGAGGCAGGCCGGTGGTGGGGTAACAGCACGGTGTCCGCCGCTGCGGGCTGCACCCGCGGCGGAACCGACCGGGCCGCTTATCGCAGGCGTTTGATCTGCCACTACGACCCCCAGCGGGTGTATGACGGCACGGCCGTGCAGGGAGAGGGCACCGGGTGTCACCGTTCCGATGCGGCCGAGATCACCGGGCTGAGCCGGGCCGGGCTCACCCCGGTCAACCTGGCCTGTTCAGGGGCGGAGACCCGGCACGTCATCAACGAGGCGTTCAAGGAGAACACCGCCTCCCAAGCCGAACTGCTTGCGCAGGTTGCCGCCACCCAGCAGGTCGAGGTGGTCGTGCTGTCGATCGGCGGCAACGACCTGAACCTGTCCGGGATGCTGCGCCGCTGCGCCGCGCTGTACATGGCGGGCGACAAGCGCTCCTGCGACTCCACCGGCGAGGGCGATCGGTTTGTCGCCGCGCTGCCGGCGGTGGAGCAACAGGTGACCTTGGCGGTGCAGAAGATCCGCCAGGTGATGAGCCAGGCGTCGGCCCGTTCTGCCGACTACCGGCTGATCCTTCAGTCCTATCCCTCTCCGGTGCCCTCCTCGGCCCGGGTGCGCTACGGCGAGGGCGGTGGCGGCAAGACCGCCACGCGCACGCTCGTGGGCGGTTGCCCGCTGTGGGACGCCGACTTCGACCTGATGCACGACACCCTGGCACCGGCGATCGACGCCATGCTGCGCCGCGTCGCCACCGCGACCGGTGTGGAGTTCTTGAGCATGCTGGGCGCCGTGGAGGGCCACGCGTTGTGCGAGCAGGGCACACGCCAGGCCGGTCCGCTGGACGACGCCGCCGAACTGGGCGACACGATGGAGTGGGTACGGTACGGCACCGCCGGCGCGGGGATCAGCCAAGGACACCAGCAGGAGGCCATGCACCCCAACGCGTTCGGCCAGCAGGCGCTTGGCCGCTGCCTGCTGTCCCTCTACCGCGATCCCGGCACCCAGCCCTGCGACGCGGGCACGCCCAGGAGTCAAACCTGATCCATTCCACAGCCTGCACATAGTCCTCGACGGCACCCTCAGCGAACTCGCCCGACGGCCGGCGTTGCACGCGCTTCCGTCCCAGGGGACGTGTGCCTTGCCGGGGGCGGCCACAGGGGGTGCTGCTGTGTTCCATCCCTGCGGGCAGCCTGCTGGGAATGTACCTGGTCAACCGGCTGTCGGCGGGAACGGCCAGGCTGGCGACGCTGGCAGCGCCGGCTTGTCTGCCGTTGGTGGTGAGCGCGTTCGCGCCGGGGGTGGCCGTCACCGCGATCGCCTGGGCACTCGCCGGCGTTCTGTCCGCGTACCAGATGATCGCCAACGCGGCGTTCGTGCGGGCCGTGCCGCCGGAGCGGCGCGGCCAAGGGGTCGGTTTCGCCGGCGCGGCACTCGTCGCGGCTCAGGGGATCGGTGTACTGTTCACCGGCCCGCTGGCTGACCTGCTCGGCCCGCCGGTCGCGATCGCCGTGTACAGGCTCGCCGGAACGGTCGCCGCTCTGCCACAGGCCGCGTCCTGGCGTCGCCATGAGGCGACGAGCTCCCGGTCGGACCAGTCATAGGACGGCACGGAGGGCATTCCTGCTGTGTGCGGCACCGTCCGACGGCGGACCCGGTGACGGTCGTCTCGGGCGGGACGGGCACGTCGCCAGGGTATGTCGAGGATGGGCGTCGACGGCTTCGTACGGCCGCGCCGGCCGTACGGGCTTGCCTCCGCCTTTCAACGAGGGTCGTGCAGTACGTGCTGGGTGGCGCCCAGTTCGCGCATGGCGTCACCGCTGGCCTCCTGAATGGCCAGGAGGGCCGCCGGGACCTCTTCGCCACGCTTGCGGGCCAGATGGACCGCCACCCCAGCCTGGACCTTGATGACCGAAATGTTCTGGGTAAGAGAGTGGTGCAGTTCCCGGGCGATACGCAGCCGCTCGTGATCCGCCCGCCACCTGGCGCCCTCCTCGCGTGCGCGCTCGGCGTCGATCGAGTCTTGTTCCGCCTTCCGCAGGCACGGTTGCCGGAGCCGAATCACCACGCCGATCAGCCCGGCGGCGATGAACCAGCCGAGCAGCAGGCCCGTGCTTTCGACGAACTCGTGGCCGGGGTGGCTGGAGACGGCGGCCGGGCTCATCGCCGGGCCGGCGCCGAGGAAGACGACGCCGGCCAGCGCGGCGAGCAGCTGATGTCCGGCCCGTGCCGCGGCGAACACTGACACCAGAACCGGGAGAGCGGCCGACAGGCCGGCTGGGGCGTGGAGCACGTGCACCAGCATGCAGGCGGTGGTGACGAGTAGCGGCACCAGGGGAGCCCGGCGCCAGGCCACGAGCGCGAGCGACCCGACCATGACGGCGGCGAGGTCGAGAGCGTCCCAACCGGGCGCACAGAACAGGTCGGCCACCAGCGGAACGGCCACCGCAACGGGAAGCAGGCACTCCCCGGCGAACTGCCACCCCCGCCTCAGACGGGTCAGGTTCAGGATTACCTCCGGATCCGACCGGCGGATGTGCTTGTCCGTTCTTCGCGTGTGGACGGATGAACAAGTCATGCGGCTGATCTGCACAGGACCGAGGTCGAGCAGATGCATGGAGCCCCGGAACCTCGCGGGATCGCGGGTGTACAGGTTCACCGGCATGAGAACCCGGGAGACCGATTCGGTCCAGTACTCGAATCGGTCCGCCTCTGGAAGGTGACTGGTACGGATTACGGTATGCACGGGACCTACATTTCAAATCTCTGGATGGACGCGTGTCATGAACGGCGAGACTTACTAGCACCGTCCCGGCACCGACATCGAGCACGTGGGCGCGGGAGCACTTGACGTCGTCATGCAGACCGGTTCGCCCGGGCACGATCCGGGTCGTCGTGGTCGTCAGGTGGCGTCGAAGCGGCCGTCGTAGGGCGAGTCGTAGGGCGATAGGCGAGGCCGGCCACGAGCGCGGCCAGGAGCAGCGCGAGACTGAGCACCGGCGTGCTCAGCTTGACCTTGGGAGGCGAGTTCGCCACCGCGCTGGCCCTGATCGTGGACGGCTACGGTCCGGACCGGTTCGGGCAAGGCGAAGCTCACCGGTGTGACGCCGTCTATATCGACCTCACCCGCAACGGATCGCGGCGCTACTGCAGTAGCGCGTGCACGGCACGCGCCAAGACCGCCGCCTACCGAAGCCGCCGACATGCCTGAGTCCGGCCATGGCCGATCTATGGCCGATCTATGGCCGATCTGATGGCCGGTCTGCTCGGAAAGCCCCTGCGGGTCCCGCGGGATGGGCCATGGCCTCGCCGGGCTCAGGACCCGTCCACCAGGAGCTCGGCGAGCGCGCCCAGCAACTCCCGCACCTCGGACAGCGACGGCCGGGGATACGCCTCGCCGGAGACGAGCAGGTTGTGCACCGCTCCGGTCACCAGGAACCCGATCGCGTGCTCGTCCACCCGAGCCCCGATCCTGTCCAGGCGCTTCTCGGCGGCGATGTAGCGGGTGACGGTGGTCGGCAGGGCGTCGACGAACCCGCTGCCCATGGCCGAGTCGTGGAAGCCCCGTTCCTGTACGGGCACCCCGGCGGCCAGCTTGATCACTTCGGCGGCCGGGCCAAGCAGCACCTCGGCGAACCGTCCCAGGTTTTCCGCCACGGTGCCCGTGCCGGCCCGCGCCACGATCTCCTCCAGGCTTGCCGTGAGGTCCCGGAACTGCCGGTCCACGACCGCGAGAACGAGCGCTTCCCGGCTGTCGAAGATCTTGTACAGCATGCCGAGGGAACATCCCGCCTCCTGGGCCAGCGCCCGCATGGTAAGCGCGTCGGCCCCGTCACGACGGACGAGCCGGGCGGCGTGGTCGATCATCGAAGCGTGCAGCGCCGCCGTCGCGGCGGCTCCACGTCGGGCCGGTGCTATGACCCCTCCACAGTGTTGCGACTGCATCGTGACCCCGAAGCCTACCATGAACAGTTGTTCATGATAGCTGGCGGCGTTTCCCAAGCGAGCCCGGCGCGTGCGCGGTGACCAGCCACTGGGCACCCGGCAGCAGCACGCCCGCAGAGCTCTCGTACGGCTTCAGCGCGGCCTCCAGCCTGGCCCGCGCCTCCCCCCCCGGGAGAGCAACTCGTCCTGCTCGACGAGGTAACGAGCGGGACCGCTGGCGAGAAGGGCCTCGGCGGCCTCGTCCGCCGTTCGGCCGAAGTCCTGCGGCACCCGTGCCGGTTCGACCGACGCGTCCGCGAAGCCGGCCCTGACCAGGACGTCGCGCAGACGAGCGGGATCCGACAGGGAGAACGTGGCAGGGCGATCCCCTGGATACCGGGCGACCACCTCCCGAGGCGCCGGCGGGATGCCGAGCAGGGCCGCGACGGGGATCACGTACCACTCGCACTCCTCGGGTTGCTGCGGGCACACGGCGGCCAGGCGCCCGCCCGCCCGCCGCGGCGGCGCGGCGGGCCTGACGCGGCATCGGCGCCGACAGGTCCACGCCGACGGCGCCCCCGGCGGTGGCCTGCCGCGCGGCCAGCAGGGTGGTCTCGCCTGTTCCGCACCCTATGTCGAGCACCCGGTCCTCCGGGCCGATGCCGGCGATGGCGATCAGCCGCTGGCAGGTCTCCGTGAAGCCCCGATTCTCGCCCTGCTTCCGGGATTTGGCCCGCGCGGCGCCCTCGGCGCCGTTCCAGGCCTGGAATCGATCGTGGTTGACGACGTCCATGGCAGTGATGACTCCTTGTGAACCTGGGGTTGTGAATTGCTGTTCGCGATCTGGGGGCGAGGATCGGGTTCGATGAGAGCGAAAGCTTCTCCACCGCGAAGGCGGTACCCTCAGCGAGCCGTTCTCGGTGACGCCCGATTCACGCGCCCGCGGACTTGCAGACCTGCTGGATTCCCTTCCGCGCTTCCCGCAGCGTCACCGGATGCTCTGGGTGGCCGCTGTCGCCTGCCGCGTCCCATTGGGACTATGGGGTCTTCTGAGGTGAGACGGTCGGCGTCGGCTGCGGATCGTCAGTGCTCGTCGAGGATCTCGAAGTCTTCTGCGCCGGCCTCCCGGGTCAGCGCGAAGGCGGCGGCGGCTTCAGGGCTGCCGGCCACTGCCTGCCGGGCCGTCGCCAGGCTGGCGGCCGAGTCCCAGCGCCAGATGCCGGCCCAGTGCTCATCGTCGACTCTGCCCAGCCACGCCTCCTCCAGCCCTGGCACTGCGGCTCTGGTCGCGGCGACGAGGGCGGCGTGCCGGGCCCGCAGCTGTTCGGCGTCGGCGGGATCGATCTGGAACCGGGTGACCGTGATAAGAGGCATGACCGTACCTGTTCTCGAGTGGGCTTCAGTGGTTGGGCTCGGGGGTTGGCGGGTACCAGGGATGGAGCCTGATCGGCAGAGCTGCGAGGTCCGATAGATCCAGTACGTGGTGGAGGTGGTGGACCCCGCGCGGTAGGTGGGCGGCCTTCAGAGCGGCGATGGCCGCTATCGCGGCGGTGGCATGCGCCTGGATCCGGCCGCCGAGCGTATGGGTGCGGCCGTCGGCGCTGCGCGCCAGGGCCAACCATCGTTGATCGCCTGGGAGGTGCCAGGAAGGCGTCGCGTGAGCGGCCGCGGGAAGACGCGTCAGGGCGGCCAGGGCGGCGGTCGCCAGACGGGACGTGAGCCCGAAGTACGTACGGACGGGCACGCCGAGGTCGCGGTGGAGGACGTGCTGGTCGCTGTAGTCGACCCGAAGCAGACGGCGTACCCCGTACCCGGGCAGGTGGAAGCGCCGGGGACGGCTGTAGTTGCGGATCCTTTCGCCCGTCGCCGGATCGGCGAAGTCCTGACCGAGCAACTGGTACGCCCAGGCGGTGGAAGCCTTGCCGTAGCGCTCACCGGCGCCGAGCAACAAAGCGATGTCGATGGGCTGGGCCGGCGCTTCGTGCTGGACAGCGGCGGCGAGCAGGTTGGTCAAACCTGGGGCCAAGCCCACGCTGAGCAGGATGGGGGCGGACGGCTTGAGGCGTTCGACGGCGGATGTGTATTCCGCGCTCGCCGTGATGTCCACGAAAGCCGCGCCGTGGCGGGTGACCTGGTCCGCCAGGGCGGCATCTTCTGTGCCGGCGCAGTTGAGCACCACGTCCACGTCCTTCAACACGCGATCGAGGCCGTGAGGATGACCGGCGTCAATCAGCAGATCGGCGCGCTTTGGATCACGTCCTGCGGCCAGGACGTGCGCAGCCATCTCCCGGAGATAAGCGACCGCTTGGGAGCCGATGGCACCGTAGCCGCCCAGGACTATGACCTTCATGCGGGTCTCGTCCTGACTCGTTCGTGAAAGGTCCGGGACCACAGGCTCCCGACGTGGCCTTGACGCCTCCCGTCGTGGACAGCGCCCGCAGCGCGGCGGTACTCCCGCCACTGGTCAAATTCCGCTGCGCGCAGGCGGCGCCCGTCGTGGCGGGCGGGCTGGGCGCTGCCGATCAACGGCCTGCCCGCGATCCGGTGCGCATGCCGCCATGCTCTGGTGCTGTTGCTCACGAGGTCACCGCCTGGCCACGTTCGCGCAACAGGCGCACGAGCAGCAGCGCCGTCACGGCGGCGGGGAGGACGTGCAGCACACCGGTGGCCTGGAAGAACAGGTCGAACGGCTGCCCAGGCGTCACGTAGCCCCCTTGGAGGAGCGGGGAGAGCACGTGGGTGTACAGGCCCTCGAAGAGCCCGAACGAAAGAACGAAACCGACCAGCGACACCGACCAGTGGATCCACCAAGCCACCCGGGCGACAGCATCATCACCGGCCGGGCG
This sequence comes from Nonomuraea sp. LP-02, assembly GCF_036289125.1. NCBI lineage: Bacteria > Bacillati > Actinomycetota > Actinomycetes > Streptosporangiales > Streptosporangiaceae > Nonomuraea > Nonomuraea sp. LP-02. The sequence continues at coordinate 7,156,679 of NZ_JAXCLK010000001.1, forward strand.
CCGGGCCCAAGCGTATGCGGCCACGTCCAGAGCCAGCAGCAGCGCGGCGGCGAGGACGGCGTGATAACGGCCAGGGGTGCCGTAGATGACGGCGCCGTACACGTGATGAACGGTGGTGATCAGCGCGTTGGCGCTGCACCACGCCAGCACCTGCACGTTCGTCCTGGACGTAGAGACGGTGGGGCTTTTGCGATCAGTAGTCATGTGGCCTCCAACGGAATCGGGTGCTGGACGCGGCATCCTCGGCCGGTGGGCCTGGCAGATCACTTAGGACGCGAGGGCATGCCGCGACGAGGTGCGTCGGCTGTTGCGGATCCGCATGGCCCGCCTAGGCATTGAGGCGGTTGCTTGAAGCGTTCACGCCATCGTGAACAACTGTCCACGACAGTATCATGAACATGCGTTCACAACAATAGCGCTTACGCCTCGGCGCCCTCCAGGTCCTCTTCAGGCACGGCCGCGCGCGATGCTCGACCCCGATATCGGTGCCCGTGAGGGGAACCCGCAGAGGTCACTCAGCTTGCCCCGCCCCTCCCGACTCGTGTCCACTTCGGGCTCTGGACGAGGGGGAGGGCTTCCACGCCAGCCACCTACGGTCCTGGCTCACCGTATGGCGATCATCCCGGATTCGGAGCGCCCCCGCCGGAGGCCTGGGTTGATTAGGAGTAGAAGCCCTCCCAGTACTCCTCGTGACTCTCGGTGAAGTCGTCGGGACGCGTCTGGCGCAGCTTGCGATACCGGTCTACGTAGAAGTCGAGGGCTTCGTGAAGAGTGCAGTCAAAGGTGTCCTTGATGAGCTTGATGCCTCTGATCGTTTGTCCCTGGATGACGAGGTCGTCTAATCCGGCCAGTTCATTGCTCATGCGGTGATCCTTGAGATGGGACCACTACTCCGGCAAACCGTTTTCCGGTTGAGCGTGAGCCATGGGCGGTGGCGCGGCAACCCGTTCTGAGGGTTCGGTCTGTACGGCGGGGCCGGCGGGCGGAGGGCCGGGGGTACGGCGGCCGAACAGGCCACCTCCCTTACGTTCGGGGAGCTGCGGTGTGCTTGGAACTCCCGTCGGCATCTCTTAGGGGACCCAGAACTCCCAGCCGGCGGGAGCCGGTGGCCAGGACGGATCCGGCTACCCACCCCTGCGGCGGCTTCCATCCGCGAGGCGGAACCGGCCAGCCAGGAGGCGAGTTGAACCGATACTCGGGCATGAGACCTCCCCAGGTGCATGCGACAGGCCATACAAGATGAGATGGCTGTGAGCGCCTTCGGGGTCACACAAGGTGGTCGCAGCTTGACGAGACTGCAACAAGCACGAGCCTTGCCCCCTCATAGGGCAAGGCGTGGACATCAGCGTCGTTCAGAAGATCCTCGGCCACTCGCCCGCATGGACCGGGCTCTCTGGGGCTGACTGCAACTGGAAATGCGACTGGGCGGGCTTCCAAATCATGGAGATCGGGAGTCCGCCCAGGTCATTGTGGTAGGGCGCCCGGGGCTCGAACCCGGAACCTACGGATTAAAAGTCCGCAGCTCTGCCAATTGAGCTAACGCCCCTAGCAACAGCAAGGGTACAGAGACTACCGCCCCGCGCGCGACGCCCACAGCACCGGTCAAACCGTCACCGGTAGGCGGCCAGGCCGGTGAGCGCCTCACCCAGCACCAGCGTGTGGATCTCCTGCGTACCCTCGTACGTCAGCACACTCTCCAGGTTGTTCATGTGCCTGATCACAGGGTACTCCAGCGTGATCCCGTTGCCGCCCAGGATCGAGCGGGCCTGGCGGGCGATGTCGAGGGCGGCCCGTACGTTCGCCAGCTTGCCGAAGCTGATCTGCCGGGGCTGCAGGGCGCCGGCGTCCTTGAGTTCGCCGAGGTGGAGGGCGGTGAGCTGGGCCTGGGCGAGGCCGACGTACATCCAGGCGAGTTTCTCCTGGGTGAGCTGGAACGCCCCGATCGGCTTGTCGAACTGGACGCGCGTCTTGGCGTACTCGACGGCGGACTCCAGGCAGGCGCGGGCGGCGCCGACGACGCCCCACAGGATGCCGAAGCGGGCCTCGGACAGGCACGACAGCGGCCCCTTGAGCCCGGTGACGCCCGGCAGGGCGGCGGAGGCGGGCAGGCGCACGTCGTCGAAGTACAGGGACGAGGTGACGGACGCCCTCAGGGACATCTTCCTGTGGATCTCAGGGGCGGAGAAGCCGGGCGTGGAGGTCGGGACGACGAATCCGCGTACGCCCTCGTCCGTCTGCGCCCAGACGACCGCGACGTCGGCGATGGACCCGTTGGTGATCCACATCTTGGAGCCGTTGAGTATCCAGTCCGAGCCGTCCTTCTTCGCGTACGTCCGCATGTTGGCCGGATCGGACCCGTGGTCCGGCTCGGTGAGCCCGAAGCAGCCGATCGCCTCACCGGCGGACATCCGGGGCAGCCACTCCTCTTTCTGCTCGTCGGAGCCGTACCGCCAGATGGGGAACATCGCCAGCGATCCCTGGACGGACACGAACGAACGCAGCCCCGAGTCGCCCGCCTCCAGCTCCCGGCAGGCCACGCCGTAGGAGACGGCGTCGGTGCCGGCGCAGCCGTAGCCCTGCAGGTGCATGCCGAGCAGCCCGAGCGCGCCGAGCTCCGGCGCGAGCTCGCGCGCGGGGAAGGTGGCCTCCTCGAACCAGTCGCCCACGTGCGGCAGCACCCGGTCGGCGACGAACGACCTGACCGTGTCGCGGATGAGCCGCTGGTCGGCGTCGAGCCGCTCGTCGAGTCGGAGCAGGTCGTCCATGGCGGTCGTCCCTTCCATCGGTGGGTCTCATACGGGCATAGGGGGCTACCAGGGTTCTACCAGGGACAAACCTGATGTGCTAACACCACCCCCACGGGCAGTCTTGAGACATGAGCGAATACCACGGGTACGGCAGCGAATCGCCCCAGGACCAGACCCAGACCCAGAACCAGACCCAGGGCCAGACCAGTCACGTCAAGAAGCTCCACAGGACGGACCGGGGCAGGATCGTCGCCGGCGTCTGCTCCGGCATCGGCGAGTACGTGGGCATCGACCCCAACCTCATCAGGATCGCCCTGGCGGTCGTGACGCTGTTCGGCGGCCTCGGCGTCGGCGTCTACGCGATCGGCTGGCTCCTCATCCCGGACGAGAAGAGCGACACCTCCGTCCTGCAGAACATCATCGAGAAGCAGCAGAGCCGCAACCGCGGCACGACCGACTGGACCGGCGAGCACAAGCCGCCGCAGCAGTGATCAGGCGGGGGCCTCGGCGGACAGGCGGGCGGCCCGGTCGCCCCGGGACTCGGTCCACAGCAGGGTCAGCACGGCCGCGCAGATCACCCCGGCGACGCCGGACAGCGCGACCACCGGCTCGGGACCGAGTCTCTCCGCCGCGTACCCGCCGACGAGAATCCCCGCTCCCTGGACGGCCATGAGCCCGGAGTGCACGATCCCGAACGCCTGAGCGCGACGTTCGGCGGGCACGGTCTGGACGAAGGCGGCATTGGCCGCGAGCTGGTAGGCGCCGCCGATCCCCGACAGGACCCACGCCGCCAGCACGACGACCAGCGGGGGACGCAGTGCGGTCACGATCAGGGGCGCGCAGCTCAGCAACGCCAGCCATCCCATGAGCCGCAACCGCCGCGCGGGCGTGACGAACCTGCTGAACAGGAACGCGCCGATCACCGTGCCGGTGGGCATGGCGGCCATCAGCAGCCCGGTGATGACGGGCGCAGGCAGCGGGCCGCCCACGGCCAGCCGGGTCGCGTAGGGCGCCGCGATCCCCTCGGGCAGCACGTAGAAGCCGCACAACCAGGCGAACAGCACGAGCGTACGCAGGTTTCGCGTACCGAAGACGAGCCGCGCGCCGGCCCTGGTCATCGTCCACATGGACGGTTTGGAGTCGTCGTCGGCGCACGGGGCCGGGCGGCGGCGTACGCCGGAAGCCAGGATCAGCGCCGAGCCGAGGAACGTCGCGGCGTCGAGAGCGAGCGCCCGGTAGGGCCCCATGGTGGCGATCAGCGCTCCGCCCACGGCGAAGCCGAGCATCTGGACCGCCTGGTTGGTCATGTTCTGGAGGGCGGAGCCGATGACGTACGTGTCGCCGTCGAGCACTTCGGGCAGCAGCGCCGCCCGCGCGGCCGAGAACGGCGCGCTCAGCAGCACGACCAGGAACACCAGCGCGCACAGCGCCCAGAACGGCATGAACGGCAGCGCCATGGCCGCCACCAGCACGAACCGGATGAGGTCGCAGGCCAGCATCACCCCACGGCGGGCGAACCGGTCGGCCAGCCCGGCCAGCAGCGGCCCGCCGACGATCGAGGGCAGGTAGGTGAGGGCGTAGACCGCGGCCGTGGCCAGCGCGGACTGGGTGCGGTGGTAGACCAGCACGGCCAGCGCCACCTGCGCGAGCTGGTCGCCGAGGAGCGAGAAGCCCTGGGCGTACCACAGGGCCCGGAACTCCCTGATGGCGATGACTTCCCGGTAAGTGGCTCGTTGTCCTTCCGTGCCGGCCTCGCCCCGTCGATGACGTCCTGGCGGCCGCCGCGCCCGCATGGCCCCCATTGGACTCCGCTGTGCCTGACTCTCGATGCGCTCTCGAAGCTCGCTTTGCGTGCTCGCTACGTCACCTAAGGTGCCCGATCATCATGGCAAGCCGCAACCCAAAGAAGCCAACCAAAAGCAAAGGGTTACCAACCCAGCTCGTGCAGCCGTTCGTCGGAGATGCCGAAGTGGTGACCGATCTCGTGGACGACGGTGATGCGTACTTCGTCGACGACGTCTTCTTCCGTCTGGCAAATCTCACATATCGGGTTGCGGTAGATCTCGATCTGGTCGGGCAAGACACCTGAGTACCAGTCGCCACGTTCGGTGAGGGGGACACCGGTGTACAGGCCGAGCAGGTGGGGCTCCGGCGGATCGTCGACGACGACCACGACGACGTTGCTCATCGCGGCCGCGAGATCGCCGGGGATCGTGTCCAAAGCCTCGGCCACGAGCTCCTCGAACTTCTCCCGAGACACCTCGATCACGCTTGCCATTCTGCCCCGCCTGTCAGCTAAGCAAGAAACGGCATGAAGTTCGTTCACATCGCAAACGTTGTCATCCGCTCACGAGTCGCCCGCGTGGCCGGCGTCCTCGCCGTGGCCGCGGTCGGGGCGTGGCTGGGCATCTTCCTCAGCGGCTCCGTACGCGCCGAGGTCGGCCCGGTCGAGACCGCGATGTCGCTCCGGCCGGCCTGGAACGGCGAGACCGTGGTGGACGCGAGCCCCTTGGGGACGCTCACGTTCCGCACCCACGCCGCGCCCCTGCGCCTGCGCATCACGCTCGAGAACATCGACCAGGAACGTGCCAAGGCCTTCATCGAGGACCCGCGCCTCGCCGAGCGGCTGCCCCAGGTGATCGAGGAGGACCTCCTGGACGGCGTACGGGCCCTCGCCGTCCGCTCGCTGCTCTGCGCGGGCGCGGGGGCGCTGGCGGCGTCCCTGCTGGTCTTCAGGCGCCCGCGCGTGGCCCTCACGGGCCTTCTGGCGGCCTCCGTGGCCCTCACCGGCACGGGAGTGCTCGCCGTCGCGACCTTCCGCCCCAACTCGCTCGTGGAGCCGCGCTACTCGGGGCTGGTCGCCGCCGCGCCGTCGCTGGTGGGCAGCGCGGAGTCGATCGTGACGCGGTTCGAGTCGTACCGGTCGCAGCTCACCAAACTCGTCACGAACGTCTCGAAGCTCTACGACACGGTCTCGACCCTCCCGCTGTACGACGCCGACCCGAAGTCCATCCGGGTCCTGCACGTCTCCGACATCCACATCAACCCCATCGCCTGGAACGTCATCCGCTCGCTCAAGGACCAGTTCAAGGTCGACCTGATCGTGGACACCGGGGACATCTCCGACCACGGCACCAAGGCCGAGAACAAGTTCGTGGACGAGGTCGGCCGGCTCGGCGTCCCGTACGTGTACGTCAGGGGCAACCACGACTCCATGGCCACCCAGAAGGCCGTCGAACGGCAGAAGAACGCGATCGTCCTCGACGACCAGGCGCGCAAGGTCGCCGGCCTGACCATCTACGGCCTCGGCGACCCGCGCTTCACCCCGGACAAGTCGGTCAGCGTGGACTCCGACCCGGACGCGCTCAAGCAGTTCGGCCGTGCGCACCTGGGCAAGGTCGGCAAAGTGGACCTGATCGCCGTACACGACCCGGTCATCGGCGAGGGCTTCTCGGGGGCCGCCCCCATGATCCTCGCCGGCCACACCCACGAACGCCGCACCACGATGCTCCCGACCGGCACCCGCCTGCTGACGCAGGGCTCCACCGGCGGCGCCGGCCTCCGCGCGCTCGAACACGCCCAGCCCACCCCCGTCCAGGCGTCGGTCCTGTACTTCGACAAGGAGACCCGCCGCCTCCGGGCCTGGGACGACGTCACGCTCGGCGGGCTGGGGGAGCAGTCGGTGTACATCCAGCGTCACGTGGAGCCCAACCCACAACGTATGATTTCTCCGGAGCCCACGAACGCCCCGTCGCCAACGGGATCGGTCACCGGCTCCGCGTCACCCGACGCCGGACCGCCACTTTGGCAACAGGGGCCATCGTCCCCTATGCTTCAGAGGTCTCCGACGGAAGGCGACAGGGAAACCTAACGGCCCCCATCGTCTAGCGGCCTAGGACACCGCCCTTTCAAGGCGGCGGCACGGGTTCGAATCCCGTTGGGGGCACGCGAGTGCTTAGCGCACGAGCTAAACGGTCGGTCTAAGACCACCGAAGAGCTGGTAAGCTAAGCAAGCGCAAACAGCAAGAAACGCCGCAAGGCAAGCAAGGTCCTGTAGAGCAGTTTGGAGTGCTCGCCACCCTGTCAAGGTGGAGGTCGCGGGTTCAAGTCCCGTCAGGACCGCTCTGGGTCAGGTAGCTCAGTTGGTACGAGCGTCCGCCTGAAAAGCGGAAGGTCGGCAGTTCGACCCTGCCCCTGACCACCACATTTCATCAGCAAGAACGCCCCGAACGGATCTTCGTTCGGGGCTTTTTGATGTCTGCTGACAGCAAGAGTGACAGCAACGTCGGCTCCGGCTTCAGGCGTGGAGGCCGGGTAGCGGCTGCCCGAAGATGGCTACGTCAGTCATCCGTCTGCGTCGTGATCAGAAAGCTACCGACGGTCGGTGACAAATCCGATGCCCTGTAGGGCTCGTGCGAGCGACGTCGACCCGGCCGCCGTCCGCTCCCCGATCCTCTCGGCCGCCACGGCGCGCGGCTCCCTCGTCGGCAACGGGTTGTGGAACAACGACGTCACAACGTGCGCTAAGTCCTCCCGCGCCTGATACCGCAGATAACGGGGCTGGTTCGCGCATCCCGAGCCGTCATGAACCGTAGTTCAGGGTGACTGGTGGCACGGATAATGGGCCGTTATCCACGGTGCCCGTCACGCAGCGTACAAGCGCCGGTTTTCGCTCCTAGGTTCCTCAATCCCCATGTCGGGCTGCTCCGGCCTGACCTTTTGAGTGGCGGCCTCGACGGTGTCCTCCGACTTGCGGTTCAGCTTCGACTTGAGGTCGGTGAACCTGTGCTTGACGTGCGGCGTGGCCTTCAGGGCAACGATGCCCACCGTGATGCCCGCGATGACGCCCACCGTGATGCCCGCGATGACGCCCACCGTGACGCTTGCGGCTGCGACCTCCTTGATCACGTTGTCAGCCGGGAAGAGCACGGCCTGTGTAATGAGCCCGTTGTCATCATCCCTCCGCACGAGAGGGCTGCTCCCCCCAGGAATGCTCGACTGCGAGAGATGCGTCTCGATTGGACGCGCAACCAACATCAGTTCCCAGATCATCCCGGGCAGGTCACCAGAGGCCATGGGGCAACTTTAGAGACCATCACCGACGCCGCGGCGGGAAATCCGGCCGATACCCCGTCGGCCGCCCACAAAGACCGACGAAAGCTTTGCGCACGATCTGACACGGCTGTTCCTCAGGCCCAGTCACTCTAATGTCGGTCTTCCGTCGTCGTCGCAGTCCGCCCATGGGATGGCCGATCGTGCAACGGCTCGCGCTCTTCGACCCGGACGGCACGCTCGGACGAGGCCTTGCAGGAACGGACCGCGGAGTTCGTCAGCCGGCGCCCGACGAGGAAGCGGAAGGTCGGCAACTCGACCCTGCCCCTGACCACCAGCGTTGAACAGCAAAGATGCCTCATACCGATCATCGCTCCGGGGCGTTTTTGTGTCCGCTGACGGCAACGTCCCCGAGCGTGTGCTCAAACACGTATGACATCATCCAGGGGTTCCTGAACTCGGCAACGCCCTGGAGCGGATGAGCTCACAGAGTATTGCGGCGGAGTGACGATCAGCTGAGGCGGTCTCCCAGCTTTCCGAGAGCCTAATGGCTGAGGTGGTAGTTTGATCATCCCGCCGGCCATCGGACCCGGGACAAGCCGAGCGGGTTTCCAGCTCATCCGCCCCGAGCACAACGCCGCCGGGTGGCAGGGAGTCGGTCAAGGGCACAACTTACTGCTGCAACCCGACCCTGGTACAGCTGTTGTAGGCACCGGAGCAGGTCCGCTGCCAGGAAAAACTGCGCAGGTCGGCGGTCCGGTCAAGATGCAGCTTCGAGCAGCTTCTTGACCGTCGCCACCCGGTCCCGCAACATGCCTGGAGCGATCGGCACGCACTCGTAGCCGAGTGAGATGTAGGTCTCCTGGTGGATCTGCTCGAATCGCAGCGACTCCTCGAAGGTGATCGAACGCGCGTCGGTTGGCGTGACGAACCCGAGGCTCTGAACGAAGAACACCTTCTTGGCGTAGATCTGCTGTGCCTGGATGCGTTCCAATTCGTGAGACAGAGCCGGAGAGATGGGATGGCCAAGATAAGTGGCCAGGGCGTAGGTACAGACGGGCGATCGATCGTAGATCTGTACATCACCGGGAAGGGCCGCAGCCTGTTCCTGCCGTCGACACTGCAAGGCGGCGATCGCCCCCACGAAGGACGGCTTCGTCCACGGCTCGGGTTCACCCCGAGCCTGCTCCAGGGCGATGACGTCTGTCGCCGCCTCTTCGACGACGGTGTAGCCGTCACACTCCAGCCAACGCAGGATCGTCGTCTTCCCGGCTCCAGGGGCGCCGGTCAGGATGTAGCGCTTCATCAACTGCCTCCGTATGTCTCGGACATGGACGCCGCCCAGCCCGCTTTGTCACATGGTGTGATCGGCGGTCAACCGGAGGAGCAGATCCCAAGTTCCGGCCCGCGACAGGAGAGAGGGCTCAATGATTCAGGTATGAGGACAAACCTCTAGACCCTCTTGGCCGCACTCTACGTGAAGATCGACTACGAGATCGCAGGAATCCGGCGGATGGTTGACCGCCACAGTCCAGCGACTTCCGATACAGGCCCTACCCAGGCAGTAACGGGGGGCTCGGCCCGGTCTGCCGCGGCCGTCCTTGAGTTTCCGCCGGGCCTTGGCCATCGAGCAAGGAGGAATCTGACGGCAACGCTGACGGCAACGCCGGCCACCAGTCTCACATGGACAGCACCGTGAGCGACCACCTACCTCCTGGTCGCAGCTCAGGAATAGGTTGATTGCTACACCTGAAAGCGGAAGGTCGGCAGTTCGACCCTGCCCCTGACCACCATTTTTGAACAGCAAGAATGCCCCGTAGCGATTATCGCTTCGGGGCTTTTCTGTCTCTCCTGACGGCAACGTCGTCGTACGCAGCAGCAGTCCCAGCACGACCTCAATGTAAGCCGTGCGCCCCCCTCCGGCCGGAGCGCCCGGGGAGTCTGGTGGGTGGCTCCGACGCGCCGCCCGGCCGGTGACGTGCCTGTGACGCGGCGGAGCGGACCGGGGCGAGCCGACCCATCCAAACCACAGGCCAGTGGTCTCCAAGCGAGTCGCAAACACGCCGCTCCACGCTGACACCATGCGTTCCCGTACGGATATTCGCCATCCCTTGCGTATGCGTTCCTCCAGCCGGCGCGGAACTCCGCGTGGGAAGTCGGGGCGTGACGCCTCGGAGGAGTCAATGTTCACCAGGGTCGTCCTGGCCATCGCCGCGACGGCGGCGGCGGTGGGATGGACCCTGACGGCCACCGTTCCCGCAGTGGTCGACATCGGGCTGGCGACCGGCCTCACCGGCGCTCCCGGAACCCTGACCGTCCTGGAGTGCCACGACGGGGGCTCCAGCAGGCACAGCAGGCAGGTTTGCACGGGGAGCTTCGTGTACGACGCCACGGGCGAGAAGGCGGCGGTCCGCGCCTTCTCGTGGGCCGATCCCGGCCACGTCTATCCCGCCCAGATCACCAACGGGGGCGACCGAGCCGGGGTCCGGGGGACGCAGGGAGCCCTGGCAGCGCTCGTCGACCTCTCCATCGGCCTGATCTTCATCACTGCGGTGGGGATAGCCCTGGGACTTCGGGCCTTCCGCCTGGCCAGCGCGGCAGTGATCGGCGCGGTGGGACTCGTGGGGATCGCCGTCGGCACCGTAGCGCAGTCAGTATGAGGTTTCGACGCGACGAACCGAGGTCTCGACGCGTCCGGGCGGGCCGATGATGTGCAGGTAGACCACGGCGAGCGGTCACGGTGTTCGGCGTGCCACATCCGCCCAATCGCGGGCGTGGACCACGGTGAGGCGTCCGCGCGCAGGTAGTGCCTCGCTGAGTGCCGACGGCAGCCCGGACGGCAACGTCGGCCACCAAGACGGTCAGCTCGTCGTCGCCATCTTCACGTCCTGCTCAATTTCGTGCCGGGACGTACGCAGTGGCGAGAACCACATCACGACCGGACCGATCAGCATCCCGGCCGAGAACACCAGGAGCGTGGCGCGCATGCCGATGCCGGCTCCCAGGGCTCCGGCGAGGACGGCGCCGATCGGAGTGGCCGCCCAGGTGAGCCAGCGGGAGGTGGCCGCCAGGCGGCCCTGCATGTCCTGGGGGGTCAGGAGCTGACGGAGGCTGCGCTGGGTGCTCTGGAAGATGAGCGTGACGATGATCATCATGGTCCAGGAGAAGCCGACGATGACCTGCCCGGCCAGACCTGGGTTGACCAGGCCGATCGATGCGGTGCACAGCGGATAGGCGGTGGCGGCCCCGAGCAGCACCCGTGGCATGCCGTAACGGTCGGTGAGCGGTTTCGCGATCACCCCGGCCGCCAGGCCGCCCGCCATGCTCAGCCCGAGGACCAAGCCTGTGGCCAGGCTGGACCAGCCGAGCTCACGTACCACGTAGTTGATCTCAAGCGCTGAGAAACCGGCCAGACAGAAGCTGACCGTGGCCATGTAGAGGACGAGTGGGCCGATGACGCGGTGGCGGGTGACATAACGCAACCCCTCAGCGATCTGGGTGCGCAGCTTGGGGGCCTTCTGCGCCTTCTCCGGCTTGGGCTCCGGGGCGCGGATCAGTGCGAGCGTGAGCGCGGCCGCCAGGTAGGAGAGCGCGTCGGCGAGCACCGCCTTGGCCGGGCCGAACAGGGAGATCAGCACGCCGCCGACCGGTTGGCCCGCCATGCCCGCGACCGTGATCGTACTGGTGAGCTTGGCGTTGCCCTCCATCAGGCTGTCGGGGCCGAGCAGGGTGAGAGGGTAGGTCTGGTAGGCGGGGGTGAAGAACACCTCGCAGGTCGCGACCGCTAGGGCGACGCCGTACAACTGCCACAGGGTGAGCGAGCCCGCGGCGGCGGCCAGCGGGATCGTCGCCATCGCACAACCGGAGATCAGGAACGTAGTGATCATCACGGGACGTTTGCGCCATCGGTCGCTCAGCGCCCCGGCAGGCAGCGAGGCGAACAGCACGGGCACGCGACGTGCGGCGGTCAGCAGACCGAGATCAAGCGGTGAGGCGTTCAGTACGAGCCCGGCGACCAGCGGTAACGCCAGGTAGGAGATCTCGTTGCCGAGGGAACTGGTTGTCTGGCCGCTCCATAAGAGCAGGAAATCCCGATGGCGCCACAGCGATACCGTTTTCGACATCCGCGAGATTGTGCCACGCGTCCGGAGCGAGAGGATCTCTGCCGCCGGCCATCGTCAGGGGGATGACTCGGGCGTCGTACGGGGAAAGGCCCGCCGGTAGTCGCTCGGCGAGATCCCGAGGTGCCTGAGGAAGTGGTGGCGGAGGTTGTTGGCCGTGCCCAGCCCGCTGAGCTCCCCGATCTTCTCGATCGGGAGGTCGGTCGATTCCAGCAGGATCCGGGCCCGTCCCAGGCGCTGGTTGAGCAGCCACTGCAGAGGGGTCGTCCCGGTGGCCGCCTGGAGCCGCCGGTAGAACGTGCGAGGGCTCATCGCGGCCCTCCGCGCCAGGTCGTGCACCGTCAGCGGCTGGTCCAGCTGACTTCGGGCCCAGTCCAGTACGGGAGCCAGCCCCTCGTCGTCGGCGGTCGGCACGGACACCTCGATGAACTGCGCCTGGCCGCCGGGCCGGTGGGCGGGCACCACCATCCGGCGGGCCAGCTGGTTGGCGACGTGCGCGCCGAGGTCGCGTCGTACCAGGTGGAGGCAGAGGTCGAGTCCGGCGGTCAGGCCGGCGCTGGTGAGCACGTCACCGTCGTCCACGTAGAGCACCGAGTCGTCGACTCGTACCTTCGGGTAGCGCTCGGCCAGCAGCGCGGTGTGCATCCAGTGGGCCGTCGCGGGGCGCCCGTCGAGCAGTCCCGCTTCGGCGAGCGCGAAGGCGCCGGTGCACAGGGAGACCATGCGGGCGCCGCCCTCGTAGGCCCGGCGCAGGGCCGTGATCAGCGCTTGTGGCAGCGGTTCGCCCTCCTCGACGCAGGAGTCGGGCACCGAGGGCACGATGACCGTGTCGGCGCCGACCAGGTCGTCGAGTCCGTACGGGGTCTGCAGCAGCAGCCCGGAGCCGCCCGGGCGTTCCCCCGTGCCGCACAGCCGCAGGTCGTACCAGGGGTCGGCCAGATCGGACTGCGGCTTGCCGAAGACGGTGCAGGGGATGCTCAACTCGTACAGGTCCCACGAGGGCACTCCGATCTCCTCGGACATGACCACGGCCACGGATCCTGCGCTCATGCCTCGAAGCGTATGGCAGGAATTTGGTGGTGATCGTCACCAGTGTCACTGTTCCCGGACGCCGCGCGCTGCGAGGGTTGCCTGCGACTGATCAACCTTCACGTGCGGACGTACAAGGAGTTGTCGCATGAACACCGACCGCCGATCCGTCACCGTCGTCGGGCTGGGCTTGATGGGCTCGGCCCTGGCCGGTGCGTTTCTGGACCACGGGCACCCGGCCACCGTGTGGAACCGCTCCGAGCACAAGGCCCGTCCGCTGATCGAAAGGGGTGCCCGCCTGGCCGCGACGCCCCGGGAGGCGATCGAGGCGAGCGGACTCGTCGTCGCCTGCGTACTGGACTACGCGGCACTGCGCACCGTCCTCGAACCCGTCGCCGGATCCCTCTCGGGCAAGGTCCTGGTCAACCTCACCTCCGGCTCCCCCGAGCAGGCCCACGAGTTCGCCGCCTGGGCCGGCTCCCACGGCGCCGATTATCTCGACGGCGCGATCATGACCACCCCGCCCGGTGTCGGCAGCCCCGAGATGATGTTCCTCTACAGCGGTCCTGACCTGGTCTTCGAAGCTCACCGCTCGACCCTGGCGGCTCTGGGCGACCCCCTGCACCTGGGCGCCGACCCCGGTCTCGCCTCTCTGTACGATGCCGCCCTGCTCGGCCTGATGTGGTCCGCCATGACCGGCTGGCTGCACGGCGCCGCGGTGGTCGGCGCGGAGAAGACGCCGGCCGCGGTCTTCACTCCCGTCGCGATCCGCTGGCTGACCGCCGTGGCCGGTTTCCTCAGCGCCTACGCGCCACAGGTGGACGCCGGCCGCTACCCCGGCGACGACGCCACCGTCGACGTACAGATCGCGGCCATCGACCACCTCCTCCACGCCGCGGAGGCCCGGCGCGTGGACAACGCCCTGCCCGAACTCCTGAAGTCGCTCATGGAACGGGCCAAGGCCGCTGGCCACGGCTCCGACAGCTACGCGAGCCTGATCGAGGTCCTGCGGGAACCGGCGGACGGCCGATGACCGCCACGCCGTGGCCGGACCTGCTGACGGCCGCCGCCGACGACTGCCTGGCCGTTCTCCGCAAGGGAGCCGACCAGGACTGGTCACGCCCCGCCCAGGACCTCGACTGGACCTGTCGCGAGACCCTCGACCACCTGGCCCTCGGACTGGTCGGCTACGCCGGCCTGCTCATCGCCCAGCCCGACGATCGCTACATCACGCTTTTCGCCTCGATCGACCCTGAGGCCCCGATCCCCGACTGCTTGGACGGACTCGGCATCGCCGCCTCCCTCCTCACCTCCACCGTCCGGGGCGCGGCGGCCCACGTACGCGCCTGGCACCCGTGGGGCCACTCCGACGCCGCCGGATTCGCCGCCATGGGGATCACCGAACTGATCGTCCACACGTACGACATCACCCGCGCCCTCGGCCTTTCCTGGGCTCCGCCCGACGACCTCAGCAGCGCAGTCCTCGCCCGCCTCTTCCCGGACGCGCCGTCAGGGTACGGCTCGTCCGACACCCTGCTGTGGTGTACAGGCCGCATCGAGCTGCCAGGACAGGCCCGACGCGGGGAATGGCAGTGGGGCGGGACCGTGCTCAATCCAGTGGATCACGTGGCCGCTGCCGTCCTACCGTGAGTCATGGACTTTCACCTGGGCAGCCTTCTCGGTCCCGTCCCCGAGCGAGTCGGGCGACTGGTCCTGCTCAACGGAACCCCGAGCTCAGGGAAGACGACCGTGGCGAAAGCCCTGCAGGAGGAGCTGGCCGAGCCGTTCTTCCACTGTTCGTTGGACGAGTTGCGCGGCGGTTACCAGGGCCGACACTGGCTGCAGGACCACGGAGGCGTGCTTTTCCGCAGAGTGCTCGATGGCTACCTGCACCTGCTGCGCAGTCTCACGCTGCTCGGTCATGACGTGATCTCGGAGGCGATGATCACGCCGCAGATGTTGGACCACTACCTCGCGCTGTTCGAGGGGATCCCGGTGTTGTTCGTCGGGATTCGATGTCCCCTGGAGGAGGTGGAACGGCGTGAGCAGGGGCGAACCGACAGGATGACGTCGGCGCCGCCTCTCGATGAGCCCGTCCATGCGCATGGCTGCTACGACCTGGAGGTGGACACCTCCGTCCACGGGCCGGCGGAAGTCGCCAAGCTGATCAGTGCCGCTCTGGTGAACCCGCCGGCGGTCTCCGCCTTCGAACAGTTGCGTGTGCGTGGCCGTTCCGGGGGAGATTGGCGGACCAATTAGAGAGCACCGCTCTTGACTGTGAGCGGTTCTCGCGGCATGCTTGTTCTCAAGCGAGAGCAGTGCTCTCGGAACTCTCTGCCTGAGGAGCCGGCAATGTCCCGCTACATCGAACCGACCCGCATGGACCACCTGTTCAATCGCATGGTCGCCGGGCTGACCCGGCGCGGGATCAGCCTCATGGGTTCCCGGATCCTGTACGTCCGCGGCCGGTCCAGTGGCGAATGGCGTACCACGCCGGTCAACATGCTGACCCTGAACGGCGCCCGCTACCTGGTCGCACCCCGAGGCGTCACCCAGTGGGTCCGCAACCTGCGTGTCGCCGGGAACGGCGAGCTGCACGTGGGCCGCCGCGTCGAGACGTTCACCGCCACCGAACTGTCCGACGACGAGAAGCCGGCCGTTCTCCGGGCGTACCTGAAGCGCTGGGGCTGGGAGGTCGGCAGGTTCTTCGAGGGACTGAGCGCGAACGCGTCCGAGGAGCAGGTGCAGGCGGTCGCTCTGGGCTTTCCCGTCTTCCGGATCACCTAGGGAGACTCGATGGCCGAGGTCAGGGCGGGTGGAAGTCCAGGCCCTCCCGCGCCGAGCCTTGTCATGAATGACCCGCGGCGACCGGCCGTGGCCGTCGTCGCCCGAGTTAGCGGATCAGCATGGGCAGGATGGTGTCCAGTCACGCTTGTCAGCGAGCCGGAATCTCTTCCGCATCAACCCATGCGAGCCGATCGCCGCCGCGAGGAGCGTACGCGTCTGCGGAGAGTCCAGGCCGCGCCGACAACGAGGATGGCGAGTAGCGATCCCAGCCAGATCAGAGGAGGCACGGCGAGCCGAGGTGAGTCGCCCCCGCCCTCATGCGCGGCATTGGTCTGCCGCTCGCAGGTCTGTTGGTAGGCCAGGGTGGGAATGAACTGCCGCCATTGTTCCGGGGTCAGACCTCCCCCGGAGATGACGCAGGCACGTTGGGCGCGGTGCGCACGGAGGAGACTCGCACTCCGGAGATCCCAGATGATCGCCTCGTTCCCCTCGGTGGCGGTGACCAGGAGCTGACCACTGGGGGACCAAGCGGTTGCGCCTGTCAACTCTGTCTTCGGGGCGGACAGGGCACGCCCGATTCGTCGGGGAGTGCCGAGGTCGGTGACGTCCCACAGGCTGACCGAGTGGTCCATCGTGACCGTGGCCAGGATCTCGCCGGTCGGTGACCAGGTGACGGAGCGCAGGCTGTCCTCGGGGTCGCCAAGGCCGTCGCCCGCGCGCGTCGGAGTGGTGGGGACGGTGAGGTCCCAGAACTGAGCCCGGTTGTCGTAGCCGATGGACGCCAGTGTCCTGCCGTCCGATGCCCAGGAGATGGGATAGATCTCTCCCGAGTAGGTGATGATCTTCGAACGGGTGTTGAACTTGTCGCCGATCAGCCGGGGCAGGCGCAGGTCGGTCATATCCCAGAGGTAGAGCTCATAAGCGTCCGCTATGGCAAGGCGTGTACCGTCCGGCGACCACAGAAATCTCTCGACTGCCATCTCGCTCGAGGACGTCTTACCGAGGCGACGTGGCGCGGCGGGATCATCCAGGCTTACCAGCGATACGGCCCCACTCAGACCGACCGCGAGGATCTTCCTCCCCGGCTGCGGTGACCACGCCACTTCCGTGACCGCCTCGCTGAACGTCATCGCCTCACCCGATCGCCGTGGCAGGTCCAGGTCGCTGACATCCCACAGCAGCACGGCCCCGTTGTTTCCTCCGCTCCCGACCGCGAGGAACCGTCCATCCCAGGACCAAGCCATGGTCTGGATGTCGCCCGACGAGCGCCCTTCGGTCGGCCAGGGCAGTGGCCGGCCGAGCTGCCGCGGCTGGTCAGGGCGGCTCATGTCCCAGAACGCGATGGTGGCGGAACTGGCGACGGCGACCACGTCACCATCGGGTGACCAGGTCACGGCGCGTACGTCCCGCCCGCCCGAGGTCAGAGGGTGGGGGATCTGCCGAGCCTGGTTCGCGCGCTCGACATCCCACAGCATCACCGTTTTGTCGTGCCCGGACGAGATCAGCGTGCGCTCGTCGTACCAGGCCAGCGCGAGGATCTCGTCCGTGTGGCCGGAGAGGAGCCGGCCCCTGGTCAGGTCGTCGGCCGAGACGACATAGAGTGCCACGCCGATGCTGATCGCCAGTTGCTCGCCATCCGGCGCCCACGCGACACCGGTCACGTCGCTGACCTTGAGCGGCGCGCCCGTCCGCCGGGGATGCGAGAGATCCGTCACATCCCACATCACCACTGCCTCGGGGCCTTCGTCTCGCACGAAGAACTGATGATTCGGCCATCCCGCCGCCGTCACCAGTGCTTTGCCGTCGGGAGACCACGCGATCGTGTGGAGGACCCGTGAATGCGCGAGCGGAGCGCCGATCCGGCGAAGTCCGGTCCGGGAGACATCCCACAGAGACACCTTCGCATCCGCTCCTGCGGACGCGAGCGTAGCGCCGTCCGGCGACCAGTCGACCGTGAAGACCGCCTCACCAGTGCTGGAAGAGGCGACGCGGTGTGGTCGCGATGGCTTGCTGACATCCCAGACGGTGACGAGTCCGTCAGCGCTGCCGGTGGCGAGCCGATCGCCGTGCGGCGACCAGGCGGCCGCGAAGACCTCTTCGGCCGTGCCGACTGCCACGAAGTCCCCGAGCTGTCTAACGGCGGCGGGCTCGGTGACGTCCCACATGCCGACGGTGCCATCGGCACCCGCGGTGGCGAGATGAAGGCCATCGGGGGACCAAGCAACGGCTCTGACCCCATTCTCCGGGTGTTTTCCTTGACCCGTATCGATGCCGCCGAGGCGAAGAGGCCCTTGGGAACGGCTCACGTCCCAGAAGATCACTCGCCCTCCGTCGTCGGCGCTCGCGACCAGGCCGCGCCGCCGCCTCGGTGCCATGGCCTGCACATCGGTGTCGTGACCGATCAGGGTCGCTCCGATGTCATGGGCGGTGACGGCGTGGAACAGGGAGGCGGCGGTTCGCGAATCCTGGTGGATGGACTCGGCGGCAAGAGACAGTCGTACGGCCGTCCGCGGATCCCGTTCGCTGACATCGTCGGCCCTGTTCACCAGAGCATGGGCCACCGCCAGCCGATGGGAGTCCTGGGCGGCGCGCTGCTGGCGCCGAGCCTCGTTCTGGCCCGCCGTCGCCAGCCCCGCCGCGGCGACGGCGATCAGGAGAACACCGGCGAGGATGACATTGAGACGCCGGGCTCGGCGGGCGGCGCTTCGCTGCCGCTGGTGACTGGCCGCCACGAACGTGGCGATGTCCCTGGGCAGCCGGTATTTTCCCTCCCAGCCGAGGCCTTCCGCGAGATCGGTGCCGTGGAGCAGATCATCGGGGTCGCGGTGCGCGTCCCAACGGGCGTGCTGCTCAGTGGCACGGCGTAGCCAGTCGTGGAAGCGGTGATCCTGCCGCACCCAGTCGCGTAGTGTGCCCCACTCCCGGATCAGCGCGTCATGGATGAGCTCCGCCATAGGATCACCGACAGCATCGTCAGGCCGCTCCCCGGCACGCGCGTTGTGCGTGGTCATAATCCGTTGGTGGGTGAGCGTTTTGATGACCTTGTTGACGACCTGGTCGTCGACGGCGGGGCCGGCGGTCGACGGGGTCCCGGTATCGCTTGCTAGCTCACGTAACTTCGCCAGAGGCACCTGCTGGCGGACAGCCGGGATGTGATGGGGATCATCGGCGGGGCGCACCAGGGCGGTGAGGATCCGCCGGGCGACGGGTCGCTGCTCGGCCGACAACCGCCGGATCGCATTGTCGCCCCATGTCGCCAGGCTTCCGGTCACCCCGCCCATGCGTTGATAGACCTCGTGGGTGAGGCAACCGTCCTGACGATCCTTCCAGAGCTGGCTCAGCATCAACTCCAGCAGCGGCAGCACGGTCACCGTCGCCTGGCGGGCCGTGGCGCCGTCGTGGTCCGCGGCCAGCACATCATCGATGATCCGTTCGGGCAGACCCTCCTTGAAGCGTGCGCCCGCGTCCTGCGCGGGGCGCGTGATGATGGCATGCAGATCCTGGATGCTCAACGTGGCCGGCATGTTGAGCAGGCCGGGCGTGGTGGCTTCAAGCAGTTCGGGGGCCAGGGCCGCCAGCCGCGGGTAGAAGTCGTCACGCAGGATCAGGATGACGCTCAGCGGGACCTGCGAGTTGATCGCCTCGGTGATCTGCTCGATGGCGGCGAGGTGACCGTCGGGAAGGCGTTCGGTGGCGGAGGGCTGGGCGAGAAGCTCTTCGAACTGGTCGATGACGAGCAGCACCCGCTGCCGATCCGGCTCGGCGGCTAGCCGTCGTTCGACCGCGGACGCGATGCCGTCGCCGCCGACTCCGGGGAGCCCTGCCCGCTCCAGCTCTTCCAGCGGATCCTGGCCGGGCCGGGCCAGCAGCGGTAGCCACCGGTCGCTGCCAGGAAGCCCGCCGGCGGCGAGCCGGGGTAACACGCCGGCCTGGATCAATGACGACTTGCCCGCCCCCGAGGGACCCAGCAGCAGCAGCGCCCGCCGGTGCCAGGCCAATGCCGCGATCACCCGCTCGACCGCTGTGT
This sequence comes from Nonomuraea sp. LP-02, assembly GCF_036289125.1. NCBI lineage: Bacteria > Bacillati > Actinomycetota > Actinomycetes > Streptosporangiales > Streptosporangiaceae > Nonomuraea > Nonomuraea sp. LP-02. The sequence goes on from NZ_JAXCLK010000001.1 coordinate 7,176,442, forward strand.
CCCGGCCGTGGAACCATCGGACATGCTCGACGGTGAACGGCTCAAGCCCCCGATACGGTGACACATCCTGGGTGTTCAGGCCGGGCCATACCGTGCGCAGCATCTCGGTCGTCGTCGCATAGACGATGCCCTGCCCGCGGTTGTACGCGTCGGGAGCGGTGATGGCGCTGACCATCCCGATCACGAGACCCGTCATCTCGTCCAGAACCGGTGCGCCACTGAATCCTGTGGTCAGATCATTGGCGTCCGTCAGCTGAAGCAGCGAATCCGCGCGGGCAGAGGCAGGAGCAGGAGGCAGCAGCTCGCCGGCCACGCCGTAACCGAAGTGACCGCTCTGGGGAGCCTGCTGCGGGAACCCGTAGGAACGCACCCGGTGCCCGCCGCAGTCTGCCGCCCTGCCCATCGCGAGCACCCGTGCGCCGGTCGGCGTGCTCTCCAGGCGCACGACGGCGATGTCCGCACCGTCGGGGTCGCGCCATGCCTCGGTGACGACGTGCCCATCAAGGCGAGGGGAGCCTGCCACGTGCGGAAAGGCGACGCTCAACGTCCTGCCGGGTCCGGAGCCGGCCAAGTCGACGACATGCGAACAGGTGACGACCACACCCTCCTCGAGGAGGAACCCGGTCCCCACCACATCACCATGAGCATTGAGGATCTGGGCGACGGCGGTGTAAAGCATCGCTCCGGAGCCGTCTGCGTGGTCATCTGCCGTCATCACCGACCGGCCTTAGTTTCCGTTCGGACCGTGTTCGCTGTCTTGCTTACCGTTCTTCCATACCACCGTCACCCGGAGGTGACAGCTCGCCGCAGTCTTGGTGATCACTGCTCCGGCTTCGGTGGACAGGTCGACCCCGAACTCAATCTCGATCTCGTCTGGGCCGGCCTTGCGTAACTGGGACAGTACTGCGCGGGCGCCGTCCGTGATCGGACCGAGAGCCGCCTGCAGGGTGGTCGGCAACGAGCGGACGGCCTCATCGACCCGGCCTGCCTTCACCGGGCCGCCTGTACTGCCGCCCGGACTTCCGGTGGCCTCGACCAAGACGACACCGCCGCCTTCTAACGGTATCCGCACAACATCTGCCACCAGCCGGCTTCCTTCCGTCCATGGCCGAGCCTCTCGCTCGGCGAGCGGCATCGCCGTGATGTCTGAGCTATTGACGCCCAGGGGTTCGGTTCGGTTGCCTTCGCATAGGCGGGGATCCGCGACTTCCGTGGGAGGACAGCGCCCAGTCGGTTGTACCGGCTTTCGGCGCAAGGGTTGGAAGGCGACACTTCGGCGGGGGTGGGCCCGCTGGTCGTACTACGATCACGTGTGCGATTACACCGTCTGGCGGCTTCTGCCTACTTCGCCATCACCCTCGGGTCGGTCGTCCTCGGCCTGGTGATCGGGTCCGCGACGCCCGCGTGGCTCGTCACCATGTGGTATCCGCCCGGCGAGGCCGTCGAGGGGTCGCCGCTGTTGCCGGTGCTGGGCGGGTTGCTGCTGCTCGGGCTGGTGAACGCGTGGATGTTCTGGCAGGTCCTGCGCAGGCCCGCGCCCACGGGCGTGCCCATGGGCAGGGCGGCCGCGTGGTTGCGGGTGCTGCTGTACGCAAACGTGGTGTGGCTGCTGATCCCCTCGTTCCTGCCGGACCTGGTCGAGACGGTCATCGGCCTGGCGCTCTGGGTGCCCGCGCTCGTGCTGCTCACGGTGGTGGTCACGGGTTCGGGCCGGTCCTTCCGGCTGGCTCTGCTCCTGTTCGGGCTGGTGGCGCAGGCCGGTGCGGTCATGGACGACTTCGCCGACGACGCGCAGCGCCTGATCTTCCTGACCCCGGTCCACCGGGTGGTGGAGGTCGTGGTCACGCTGGTGGCCGCGTTCGTCATGATGGTGATGGTTCTGCTCGCGCAGCGGCGCGACGGGCGCTGGAGCCGGGGGACGCTGCTTGTCGGGGTGGGGACGTTCGCGAGCCCGTTCCTGGTGGAGCTCGTGGACGCCCAGACGCGCGGAAGCACGATCGAGTCCATCGCCGAGGCGATGGACGTCCTCTACCTCGTCTGGCTGGCGCGGACGGCCCGCGAGCTCAACCGCGAGCCGAGGCGGACGGCGCCGCTGCGCGTGCCCACGGCGGTCACGGCCGTGGCCGCCGTCGCCCTGCTGATGGCTGTCGGGCCCGAGTACGCGTCGCGGCTCACCTACACCTGGCGCAGTGAGGAAGGCTTGGACTGCCGGCTGAGCTGGACCCCGCCGCGGGTCGCGGACACCCCCGTTCACGAGCGCGACCGGGCCTATCTGTGCAGCGTGAGCAAGCCCGACCGGGAGGTCTCCGACCAGGAGCTGATCGGCAAGGGGAAGGCCGCGTGCGCCAGGTTCGCGGGCGGGCAGCCGGTCAGGGCGCGGCCCGCGCTGCTCGCGCTGCTCTGCCCGGAGGTGATCGGGCGGAGACATCCGGAGCTGCTGCTGTCGTCCGCGCAGGTGGAGCGGCAACGGGCGGAGGAGAGGAGCCGGCAGCGTGAGCAGTTGAGGCGCGAGGCGCGCGAGGAGGACGCCCGGTGCCGCGATCCGTGGCCGGCGCTGCGCACCCGGTTCCAGGCGACGGCGTCGTACTACGACTGGGACGCCCAGCCCTACGGCATCTACGACGCGGAGGCGGACACCTCGGGGGACGCCGAGACGATCTGGGACGCCTACTCGACCGACACCCTGGCGGTCAGCGGTCAGCTCGCCCTGATCTTCACGCCCGCCCAGGACTGGGCGACCTGCGTCACGGCGAAGGCGCTGCGCTCGGCTCCGCCGCCGCTGCGGCGCCGAGGCTGGGACAAGGTGGTCGAGGCGGACATCGTCAGCGAATCGGGCCGCCTGGTCATGCAGACGCTCTCGGCGAGCAGGGTGCGCTTTCCCGATCTCGCGCTCGGCGGCCCCGGTCGTTACCGGCTGCGGCTGTACACGCGGGAGGGCGTGGATCTCATCCTCGTCTATCCGGCCCGGCGGTGAGCGATCCGGTATCCACCGTTCGGTGGATTTTTCGGTCAGCAGGGTGCCGACACGATCGTGGCCGGGCGGTCGATTCGGGGTCGGGGCTGCTCACAGCATGCTTTGAGCATGGCAGTCATCGAAGTCACCGACCTGCGCAAGAGCTACGCGGGGCTGAAGGTTCTGGACGGGGTGTCGTTCTCCGTGGAGGAGGGCGAGATCTTCGGAGTGCTGGGGCCGAACGGCGCCGGCAAGACGACCGCGGTGGAGTGCGTGGAGGGGCTGCGGCGGCCCGACAGCGGCACGGTACGGGTGCTCGGCCTCGACCCGGTCCGGGACGCGCGGAGGATGCGCGAGCAGATCGGGGTGCAGCTCCAGCAGACCCAGCTGCCGGAGAATCTGAAGGTGTGGGAGGCCCTCGACCTGTACGCCTCCTTCTACGCCGACCCGCGTGACTGGCGGGCGCTGCTGGAGGAGTGGGGGCTGGCCGAGAAGCGGAACGCCCGGTTCGGGAAGTTGTCGGGCGGCCAGAAGCAGCGGCTGTTCATCGCGCTCGCGCTGGTGGGCAAGCCGCGGGTGGCGTTCCTCGACGAGCTGACCACCGGCCTCGACCCGCAGGCCCGCCGGGCGACCTGGGAGCTGATCAAGCAGGTACGCGCCGGCGGCGTCACCGTGGTCCTGGTCAGCCACTTCATGGACGAGGTCGAGGAGTTGTGCGACCGGGTGGCGGTGCTGGACCGCGGCCGGATCGTGGCGCTGGACACGCCGTCGGGGCTGCTGGAGGGCGAGCACCGGATGCGTTTCACGCTGAAGGCGGGCGAGGCGCCGGACCTGTCCGGGTTGCCGGGAGTGACCGGGGTGTCCCGTACGGGGGACCGGGTGGTCGTCACGGGGCGCGGCGACTTCGCGACGGCGGTCACCGCGCACCTGGCCCGCCACCAGGTGCTGGTCAGCGATCTGCGGATCGACAAGCGCACGCTGGACGACGCGTTCGCCGCGTTGACCGGCCGTCCCTTCGACGACAACTGAACCAACCTCTAGGACACGATCATGTTGAAGCTCACCTTCGTCGAGACCAAGCTGCTCGTCCGCGATCCGGGCGCGGTGTTCTCGCTGCTCATCCCGCTGTTCATCCTGGTGGTGTTCGGCAGCTCGATCGAGCCGGGCGACCGGGTGCTGCTGCCGATGGCGCTGGCCATCGCGGTGGGGCTCGTGGGGTTGTACATGGTGCCGACCACGCTGGCCACCTACCGGGAGCGGGGCATCCTGCGGCGGATGTCGGCGACGCCGGTGCGGCCGGGGCGGCTGCTGGTGGTGCAGTTGCTGCTGCAGCTCGTGCTCGCGGTGACGGCCTGCGGGCTGCTGCTGGCCGTCGCGGGGACGGTGCTCGGCGCCCACATGCCGGACGGGGTGCCGGCGGTCGTGCTGACGTTCCTGCTCGGGACGGCGAGCATGTTCGCGGTCGGTCTGCTCATCGCCGCCCTGGCGCCGAACGGCAGGGCCGCGAACGGGATCGGCGTGCTGCTGTACTTCCCGATGGCGTACCTCGCCGGTCTCATGCAGCCTGCCGATCAGATGCCGGATATGGTGGCTCTTGTTGGGGAGTACACCCCGATGGGGGCGTTCGGGCAGTGTCTGCGGGACGTCTGGGCGGGCGGCGCTCCCGATCCCCTGCTGCTGGCGGTGATGGCGGCCTACGCCCTGGTCGTCAGCGCGGTGGCGGCCAGGTTCTTCCGCTGGGAGTGAGGTATGACCAGCCGGCTCGACCGGTGGGAACGGGTGCTGGAGCGCCAGCTCGCGGCGGCGCCGTACGTGCTGCTGGCGGTCTCCGTGGTGCTCGCCCTGGCCGGCGGCGGCGGGACGGTGTCGTGGGTCACGCTCGGCCTGGCGGCGTCGGCCGCCGGGTGGGTGTGGCTGGTGCCGCGCGGCCCGGTGTACGTGGCGGGGCTCGTCCTGCTGATCGGCGTGCTGAGCACCCAGAGCTTCTGGTTCGCGAGCTTCTTCGGCTTCGTCGGCTATCTGCACTCCTGGCGCTACCTGAACGGGATGTGGCGCTTCGCCGGCGTGACGGGGGTGGCGGCGTTCAGCGTCGCCGCCTACAGCGGCGGGTTGCCCGAGCCCACGCCGATCGGGATCCTCACGTACGTGTTCTTCACCGGCGCCATCGTGGCCGGGGTCGCGCTGTTCAGCTTCGTCGGCCAGATCTCCGACGAGCGCAGCGCGGAGCGCGAGCGGATGGTGGCCCAGCTGGAGGAGGCCATGCGGGAGAACGCGGGCCTGCACGCCCAGCTCCTCGTCCAGGCCCGCGAGGCCGGCGTGCTCGACGAGCGCCGGCGCATGGCCGCCGAGATCCACGACACCCTCGCCCAGGGCCTGACCGGCATCATCACCCAGCTCCAGGCCGCCGGGCAGGCCGACGACTGGCACCGGAACGTCGATCTGGCGCTGCGGCTGGCCCGCGAGAGCCTGGCCGAGGCCCGGCGCTCGGTGCACGCGGTGGGGCCGGGCCCGCTGGAGTCGGCGCCGCTGCCGGAGGCGCTGCGGGACGTCGCCGCCCGGTGGGGCGAGCTCAACGGACTCACGCCGGAGTTCACGGTCACCGGCCCGGCCCGTCCCCTGCACCCCGAGGTCGAGGAGACGCTGCTCCGCACCGCCCAGGAGGCGCTGGCGAACGTCGCCAAGCACGCCCACGCCTCCCGGATCGGGCTCACGCTGTCGTACATGGAGGATGTGGTCACCCTGGACGTACGCGACGACGGCATCGGCTTCGACCCCCAGCTCACCGCGTTCGGCCTGACCGCGATGCGCAAGCGGGTGGACCGGCTGGCGGGCACGCTGGAGATCGAGTCGGAGAGCGGTGCGGGCACCGCGATCTCCGCCAGCCTGCCGGCGGTGGCGCGTGGCTGAGCGACCGATCCGGCTGCTGATCGCCGACGACCATCCCATCGTCCGCGACGGCCTCCGCGGCATGTTCGCCGGCGATCCGGGCTTCGAGGTGCTCGGCGAGGCCGGGGACGGCGCGCAGGCCGTCGAGCTGGCGCGGGCGCTGGACCCCGACGTGATCCTCATGGACCTGCGCATGCCGGGCACGGACGGCGTCACGGCCATCAAACGGCTCGCCGAGCTGGGGATCGGGGCCCGCGTGCTGGTCCTCACGACGTACGACACCGACCGGGACGTCCTGCCGGCCATCGAGGCCGGCGCGACCGGCTACCTGCTCAAGGACACCGGCCGTGACGAGCTGACGCGGGCCGTCCGCACCGCGGCGCGCGGCGAGGCCGTGCTGTCGCCGTCGGTCGCCACCCGCCTGCTCGGGCAGGTCCGCACGCCCGCCGACCCGCTGAGCGCCAGGGAACTGGAGATCCTGCGGCTCATCGCGGACGGCGCCACCAACCGGGAGGCGGCGGCCCGCCTGTTCATCAGCGAGGCCACGGTCAAGAGCCACGTGCTGCACATCTACGCCAAGCTCGGCGTCAACGACCGCGCCGCGGCCGTCGCGACCGCCTTCCGCCGTGGCCTGCTGACCCTGGACGACGGCCGCTGAGGTCGCGTCGAGCAGAATGTGGCGCATGCATGCTCACGGGGGTGAGCGGGTGCGGGCGCGCTCGCTCGGGGTCGTCGTCGGCGCGCTGCCGACCGGCCCGCTGAACGCGATCACCGACGTCCCCGGCGTCCTGGTGGGGCACACGACCGTGGACGACGGGGCGGACCTGCGCACCGGGGTCACCGCGATCGTCCCCGAGGGCCTGGCCGGGGGCGGGCTGCCGGCGGCGGTCCACACCGGCAACGGGTACGGCAAGCTGGTCGGCTCCACCCAGGTGGACGAGCTCGGCGTGCTGGAGTCGCCGGTCGTGCTGACCGCCACGCTGTCGGTGTTCCGTGCGGCCGACGCGGTGCTGACGTACCTGATGGGGCGCCGCCCGGACGGGGTGTCGTTCAACCCGCTGGTGGGGGAGACGAACGACGGGTTCCTGTCCGACATCCGGCGGCGGCCGATCACCGAGCGGCACGTGCTCGACGCGCTGGAAGGGGCCACCGGCGGGCTGCCCGCGGAAGGGTGCGTGGGCGCGGGCACCGGGACGACGGCGCTCGGCTTCAAGGCGGGCATCGGCACCTCCTCGCGTCGCGTGGCGGCGGGCGGGACCGAGGTGACGGTCGGCGCGCTGGCGCAGGCCAACTTCGGCGGCGTGCTGACCGTGCGGGGCGTGCCCGTGCCGGTCGAGGAGGCCGTCCCGGGGTCCCGGCGGCTGGAGCCTCCGGGGAACTCGTGCATGATCGTGGTGGCCACCGACGCGCCGCTCGACGCGCGCCGACTCGGCCGGCTCGCCCGCCGGGCGGTCTTCGCCATGGGACGGGTGGGGGCGTCGTACGCGCAGGGGAGCGGCGACTACGCGATCGCCTTCAGCACCGCGCCGCCCGGCGCCCCGGTGGTGCCGGACGCGGCGCTCGACCCCCTGTTCGCCGCCGTCATGGACGCGGTCGAGGAGGCGCTGCTCAACTCGCTGTTCATGGCGACGACGACCACCGGGTTCGCCGGCCGTACGGCGCACGCGGTGCCGTACGACCGGCGGTTCCTGGGCTGACTGGGCTGAGGTCACTCCGTGCGGCAGACGGTGCCGTTCAGGGTGAAGACGGCGGGCAGGACGTTCGGGCCGCTGTAGTTGCCGACGTACCCGACCGTGGCCGTGGCGCCGGTCGCCAGCGTGGGGTTCGCGGGGTCGTTGACGACCTTGACCTGTGAGCCGGTCTCGGTCCACCCGCCGCCCCAGCCGCTGCCGAGGCTCTGCCACGCCCGGGGCCAGGCGAAGCTGAGCGTCCAGCCGTTGAGCGGGGCGCCGCGGTTGGTGATCTCAAGGCTGCCGACGTAGCCGCTCGCCCAGTCGGTCTGGTTCGTCAGGCGGACCGAGCAGGAGCTGGTCGCGGGCGTCCCGGTGGTGAACGTCAGCGGCGGTGAGGACCAGGACAGGCCGCCGCCGGTGTCGCGGGCGATCACGTTGACCGTGTAGCGGGTGCCCGGGGTGAGGTTGCCGACGGTGAACGAGGTGCCGGGCGTCTCGCCGAGCTGCTCGGTGATCGCGCCGTTCTGGCGGTGGATCTCGTACTTGGCGATCGGGCGGGCGCCGGGGGAGGCGGCGGGCCAGGTGATGGTGGCGGCCTGGTCCGTGACGTTCGTGGCCTTGGGCTGGCCGGGCGCGCCGGGCAGGCCCGCCTGCGAGGTGGCCGGGCGCAGCACGAGCGTGGTGAGGGAGAGCGGCGGCAGGGTCTGTGCCGTCGCCGTCCCCGACGTGGTGCTGGTGATGGCGGTCGCGCCGTTGGTGTGCGTCAGCACGGTCGGCGCCCCGGAGGCCGGGCGGTAGCCCGCGTAGCCGATCGTGACCGGGTACGAGGTGTCGGACGAGGCGTTGACGAGCATGACCGCGAGGTCGCCGTTGGGGCGGCGGGCGGCGTGCGCGGTGACCTTCGGCTGGTCGGTGGCCGCCCTGACGAACTGGTCGCCGGGCCGGGCGAACTTGCTCACCATCTGCAGCGCGTAGTAGGGCGCGAACGGGGTGTTCAGCGCCGGCTCGCACACCGAGCCGTCGGCGGTGCACGTGCCGCTCGACAGCAGGCCGAAGTCGCCGTAGTCGGTGTGGCCCTCGACCTCGGTGACCGTGCCGATGCCGTTGTGGACGTTCCACCAGTCGACCGAGAACACGCCGTTCGCCAGCAGCGTGGCGTAGGCGTCGGCGGCGGCCAGCGCGCCCGGCTGGGTGTTGGTGCCGTTGCTGCTGCTGCCGGTGTTGAACTCGGTCATCGCGATGCCGATCCGGTCCGCGCTCGCTCCGGCGTACCTGGCGATCTGCTCGCGGGTGAGCCGGATCATGTCGGGAACGTGGCCCGTCCGGTCGAGGGCGCCCGGATACCAGTGCAGGATGACGAAGTCGATCTTGGATCCGGCGGCGGACAGGACGACCTTGTTCCAGCTCCCGTCGTCGCCCTCGCCCACGATGGCGTCGGGCCAGTTCGCGGGGGTGGTCAGCACGGCGCCGATCTTGATGGTGGGATCGACGGCCTTCATCGCGTCGGCGTAGGCGACGACGTGGCGGGCGTACTCGGCCGGGCTCTTGTCGGCGTGGTCGTCGGCCTCCCAGGCGGTGCCGTAGTGGCCGTTGCCGTAGTTCTCGTTGCCGATCTCCCAGTACTTGACGCCGTAGCCCTTGGTGACGTTGGCCTGGCGGACCCAGGCGGCGGCCTCGGCGGCGGTGCCGGTGCCGTAGTTGGCGGTCACCATCGCCTGCGCGCCGGTACGGCGGACGCCGCGCATGAACGTGTCGAAGTCGGTGTTGGGGGCGACGTACCCGCCGGGGGCGGTGTGCGTCTCCCAGTGGTAGATGTCGGAGTAGGAGCCGCCGGGGTAGCGCAGCAGCTTCACGCCCGCGGCCTTCAGTGAGTCGGCGACGGCGTCGGTGCCCAGGTTCGAGTCCCAGATCGCGTGGTTGGCGCCGATGCCGGTCTCGGGGACGGTGGCGAGGGCGGCCCGCGCGTTGACGGTCACGGCGGCCGGGGACGGATCGGCGGCGGACGACTCGGCCCGCGCCGTCGGGGCGTTGAGCACGGTCAGCGCCAGCAGGACTGCGGACGCGGCCGGTAACAGGGATCTCGGCATCGAAGCACCTCGCCACGGATAGCGGTCATCACTCGACGCCCCCTCCTGACCAGGAGGCATGAGGATCATGTGGCGCGGCGTCCGGCCCGGTCAACCGGACGTGAAACTTTCACCGCCGTATCCTCTGGTCCATGCCGTTCGATCACAACGATCACTATCACCGGACGTTGCTGCGCCAGGTGCCGCCGGGCTGCGCGCGGGCGCTGGACGTCGGCTGCGGTACCGGGGGGTTCGCCCGGCGGCTGGCGGCGCGCGGCATCGAGGTCGACGCCGTGGACCCGGCGGCGGAGGCGATCGAGGCGGCGCGGGCGGCGGGCGGCGGGCCCCGGTTCCTGCACGCGGACATCACGGACATGGAGCTGCCCGAGGGGCACTACGACTTCGTCTCGTGCCTGGCGAGCATCCACCACGTGCCGTTCGCGACGGTCTCCCGGCTGCGGGCCGCGCTGGCGCCCGGCGGCGTCCTCGCCATCCTGGGCTGCTACCGGGAGACGCCGGCGGACCTCGCGTGGAGCCTGGCCGCCGTCCCGGTGAACGCGGTGGCGCGGGCCGCCGTCGCGGTGCGCGAGCGCGGGCAGGAGGTCGGCGTGCGGGCTCCGGTGCGGCAGCCGGAGATGTCGCTGGCCGAGATCCGGCGGGAGGCGGCCGGGCTGCTGCCCGGAGCGCGGATCAGGCGGCTGCTGTTCTGGCGGTACCTGCTGGTCCACCGCGAGCCCGCCTAGCCGCCTCCCGCAAGGGGCTCAGTTGTATCTGTAGAGTTGGTCGGCGACCCGGTGGCGGCCGTCGAAGAGCGCGGCCCGGTACATGCTGATGGCGAGCTCGCCGTGCTCGGCCTTGCCGCACGTGTCCGTGCCGGCGAGCTGGCGGATCTCGAAGCGGGTCGTCGGGTCGCCGCCCACGAAGTACTCGGCGCGGGCTTGGTACTTGTCGGCCCGTACGTCACAGGCGAGGACGTACGCCGACCCGCGCTCGGCGAAGCAGGTCATGGCCGCGCCCCGGGTGGTGGTGCAGAGCTTGGCGCGGGCGCGGGCGGTGGCCGGGGTGATCCGGGTGTCCCGCTTAGTTGGATATTTCGCGACGTTCTGGACGGTCTTCCAGCGGCCGTGCTTCACCATGCGGTCGCCCCGGTAGAGCGCGACCCGGAAGGTGACGACCTTGCCGATCTCCCGGCTGCCGCGCACCTGGCCCTTGCCGGCCAGGTTGTGGATGACGTACTCGGTGCCGAGGTAGCCGTGCTGGTAGTACTCGACGGCGGCGTGCAGCCGGTCGCCGGCGGTGTCCTCGACGGTGATGCCCGGCCGGTCGCTGCCGTCCGGGCCGACGCACGCCTGCGCGCCCCGGATCCGTACGCACGCCGGCTCGTCGGGGGCGCTCTCGTACGCTCCCGGGGTGACCCGGGTCTCGGCGACCGGTTGCCGGGGTTCGGCCCCAGCCGAGGCCCCAGCCGAGGACGCAGCCGAGGACGCGGCGGTGGCGGCCCCGTCGGTGCCGAGCGCGAGGGCCGCCACAGCGGCTACCGCGATGAAGATGCGACCTAATGTCACTTATCTCACCAGCCTCACATATGCGCTTGTTGCACCATGTGACGCTGGTCACGAATCAGAAGTTCGCCGCCGGTCCCAGAAGGTCAGGAGGCGGGGCTCTTCCTCCTCGTGGTCAGGCTGGCCAGCAGGAGCAGCAGCGAGCTCTGGGCGAGCATGCCGGGCGCGAGCGGCGGGGCCGTGCCGACCGTCTTGGTGAGCGCGTACCACCATTGGGAGAGCGGCGAGAGCGTGTCCCACTCGGTGGCCATCGAGCCCATGCCGTGGTTGACCGACACGTGCGTGAACACGCCGTACGCCGAGGCGAGCAGCACCACCCCGGCGAGCACCCGCACCGCGGTGACCGCCCGCGGGGCCTCGCTCAGGGCGAGCAGCACCAGCGCGACCGCGAGCAGGGCCAGTGCGACCCAGGGGATGAGCTGGACGGGAGAGCGCCAGTGGCGTTCGAAGGCCAGCTCGAACGCGGCTCCCACGATGCCGATCGCGACCAGCGCCAGGAGGCCGAGGCGCAGCGAGATCGGGCCTGCTTGAGCGAACCGGCGGCGGTGCGCCGCCCTCTCCGCGGTTGAGGTCATGGTCAGGACCCTGACCTCGCAGGGTCAGAGGAGCCTGTAGGGAATCTGAAGATTAGATGAAAATGTGATTGTCGGCGCGTAGAACAATTGTCGGCTCAACCACTTTCAGAACTCGCGCCAGTCTCCGAACCACGACTCGGCCTCCGAGGGCGGGACCCCGGCCCGCTCCGCCAGCACGAAGAACACCTCGCCCGCCTCCTCCCGCCGCAGGGTGTCGATGATCTCGTAGCGCTCCTCGATGCCGTTGAGCGTCTCGACGAAGCTCCGCAGGATCGGCCGCGCGTCCGCCACCGCCCCCGGATCAAGGACGTCCAGGGCCGCGATCGCGCGGGACGCCGTCGCGTAGGCCCGGCAGGCGGCCTCGCCGGCCCGCTTGTGGTCGTCCACCCAGTCGCGGAGCGGGTTGTCCAGGTTGGTCGCCAGCCAGCGGTCCGGCTTGGCGCCCCGGATCTCGACGAACACGCCCGCGTCCTGGTAGCGCTGCCGGACGGCCCTGGACCGGCTGCTCCGGAACCCGTCGACGCGCAGGAGCCGCAGCGGCCCGCCGGGTGCGGGCAGCATCGACGCCTCGACGCCGTACGCGTCGGCCAGCTCCAGCGTGTGCAGCCGGGGATGGGCGTCGAGCCCGGCCAGGCCGCCGTGCGGCCGGCCCCACCGGACGGACAACCGCTCAAGCCCGTCCACGTCGCCCAAGGACGCGCCGGTGACGTCGCCCGACGCCTCCACCGCCAGATCGCGAACGCCGCGCAACCCCCGCGGCACCCCCGAACGCGTGGTGAGCCTGATCCACCGGCCCTCAGCGGCCGCCTCCACCGCCTCCGGGGCCCCGCCCTCCAGCCAGAGCATCATCAGCCCCGGCGGCAGGGCCACCCGGCGTGGCCCCGCGCCCGCGACGAGGGCCAGCCCGTGGAGGCCGGTCCGGCTCAGGTCGACACTCTCGGGCGGATCCTCCCAGCGCAGGGCGGTGATCAGCGGCCGGGCCTCCAGCGCCGCCACCAGGCCGCGCTCCGGGCCGCGCCAGGTGAGCTGCGTCAGGCGGGGCAGCGCGTCCAGCCCCGCCCACCGTACGTCTCCCGCGTGGTCACGCAGGTCGAGCGCGGACAGGCCGGCCGGCCTGGCCACCGCCCCGCGCCCCAGGTCGACCTGGACCCTGCCGTGCCCGGCCCGTTTGTACGCCTCCCTGGCCGCGCCGGGCACCTCCAGCTCCCAGCGCCGTTGCAGCACCACCTGCAGCCCCATGTCCGGCCAGGAGCCGTACGCGGCAGACCCCTCCGGCAGCTCGGGCCGGACCGGAAGGCGGCCGAGGTGCACGGCGTCGGTCGGCAGGTGCTCGCCGGCGGGGACGTCGACCACCTCGGGATCGCCGGACCAGGAGTGGTGGTCGACGCGGAGCGGCCCGGCCGAGCGCAGGTCGTCGAGCGCGGGCACCGCGTCGGAGCGCCAGTCGAGCACGCACACCGTCAGGTGCTCGCCCGCCGCGGTCACCTGGCAGGCGCCGTAGCCGCCCAGCGGCAGTGGGACGGCCACCACATCGCCGATCTCCAGCATGTCCGGCACGCTAGCAACCGGCGATGACATTCCCGCCCGCTTCCGATGGCCCGCCCGCTCCCGAAGGTCAGCGCGCCGCGGCGATCTCGCGCTCCGCGGCCTCCTTGGTGACGCCCAGGTCCGCCAGCGCCCGCGTCAGCGGCCCGTCCTCCAGCCCCAGCACCCCCAGCAGCAGGTGCTCGGTGCCCAGGTGCTCGTGCCCCAGCCGCAGCCCTTCCCGCAGGGTCAGCTCCAGCGCCTTCCTGCTCTGCGCGGCGAACGGTACCTCCCGGGGCCCGGCCGGCTCGGTGCCCGGCCCGAGCACGCGGATCGCGGCGTCCCTGACCGCCTCGGGTGCGGCGCCGAGCGCGGCCATCGTCCTCGCCCCGAGCCCCTCGGGCTCGTCGGCCAGGCCGAGCAGCAGGTGGCCGGGCTCGATGTGGCGGTGCCCGCCGCTCAGCGCGGCCCGCTGCGCCTTCACCACGACGGCCCGCGCCCGATCGGTGTAGCGGGCGTAGACCCGCAGGTCGTCGGCCATCGACGGCCCGCCCTCCTTGGGCACGAACCGCTTCTGCGCGGCCTGCTTGGTGACGCCCATGCTGCGCCCGATGTCGGTCCAGGACGCGCCCGAGCGCCTGGCCTGGTCCACGAAGTGCCCGATCAGGTGATCGGCCACCTCGCCCATGTGCTCGCCGAGCGCGACGGCGTCGGTCAGCTCGCCCAGGGGGTCACCGTCCGGGTGCCGCTTCCTGATCACGGAGATGAGGTCGTCGAGTCGTACGCTTTCTTCCATGCGTCAACCCTAGGTTGACGGCGCCGTGACCGTCAACCTAGGGTTGACTGGTGTGAACCCGCTCACACCATGTCACCGGCAGGATGGTCATCTCGTCTCAGAGGGCATGACGAACGCAGAACAGACCACAGTGCTTATCACCGGCGCCAACAAGGGGCTCGGCCTGGAGACGGCCCGGCGGCTCGGCGCGGAAGGGTGGAAGGTGTTCCTCGGCTCGCGCGACGAGGCCCGCGGGCGGGCGGCGGCAGCCAAGCTCGCCGAGGCCGGCGTCGACGTGGTCATGGTCCCGCTCGACGTCACCTCGGACGCGTCCGTGGCCGGAGCCGTACGGCTCGTTCGCGAGCACACCGACCGCCTGGACGTGCTGGTCAACAACGCCGGCGCGTCCGGTGACGTCACCCCGCCCGCGCAGACGACCGCCGAGGAGGTGCACGCCGTCTACGACACCAACGTCTACGGGCCGATCCGGGTCACGAACGCGTTCCTGCCCCTGCTCCAGGCGGCCGACAACCCGCGCGTGGTGATGGTCTCCAGCGGGGGCGGCTCCTTCGCGGTCATGGCCGACCCCACCCAGCAGGTCACGAAGATGCACGAGCTCGCCTACAGCTCGTCGAAGGCGGCGCTGAACATGATCACCGTCCGGTACGCCCAGGCGCTCCCGCACGTCAAGGTCAACGCCCTCACCCCGGGGGAGGTCGTGAACCACAAGTTCACCGCCACCGACATGAACCACCACACCGGCCAGCTCACCGTCACCGAGGGCAGTGACCCGATCATCGAGCTCGCGACGCTGGACGCGGACGGGCCGAGCGGGATCTTCATCGACCGCCTGGGCCCCATCGGATGGTGACCAGGGTCCAGGGCTTCGAGCAGTACCGCCCGCTGCTGTTCTCGATCGCCTACCGCCTGCTCGGCAGCGTGGACGACGCCGAGGACGCGGTCCAGGAGACCTGGCTGCGCTACGCCGACGCCGGTACGGAGCCCGACTCGGTCAAGGCGTACCTGTCGACCGTGGTCACCCGGGTGGCGATCGACCAGCTCCGCTCGGCCCGGGTGCGGCGGGAGTCGTACGTCGGGGAGTGGCTGCCCGAGCCGCTGCTTGAGGACCCCTACGAGGACCCGGAGCGTTCGGCGGAGCTGGCCGAGTCGGTCTCCACGACGGCGCTGCTCATGCTCGAACGGCTGAGTCCGCCGGAGCGGGCGGTCTTCGTGCTGCGCGACGTGTTCGGCTTCGAGTTCCCCGAGATCGCCGCCGCCGTGGGCCGGTCGGAGGCGGCCTGCCGGCAGCTCGCCGTACGGGCCCGCCGGCACATGCACGAGGGCCGTCCCCGGTTCGCGGCCGGCCGGAAGGAGCGCGCGGAGCTCGCCGGGCGCTTCTTCGACGCGATCCGCGGGGGCGACGTCGGCGCGCTGCGCGAGGTGCTGGCCGCCGACGTGCGGACGGTCGGCGACGGCGGCGGCAAGGCGCCGGCGCTCGCGCGCGGCATCGTCGGCGCGGACAACGTCGCCCGGGTGTTCGCCCGGCTGGTGCCCGCGCTCCTCGCGATCGGCGGCTCGGTCGAGCCGCGCGAGGTGAACGGCGAGCCGGGGGCCGTCTTCCGCGACGCGGAGGGCAAGGTGCTCAACACGGTGTCGCTGGACATCCCTGATGGCCGGATCGCGACGATCCGGGTGGTCGCGAACCCGGACAAGCTACGGCATCTGGGCCCGGTGGCGGACGCGTACCAGGTCACCCGCGAGGCCCGTGAGGCGATGCGCGGGTGATCCACGCCGAGGCAACGTGACCCGATGGCGACATCGGGGTCACGTTGCGCGCGTACGACCCGCCGTCGCCGCGATCACATGTTGATCATGTGCCCCGCGAGCCCGTGGATGGCCTCCTTGACCGCCTCGCCGAGCGTCGGGTGCGCGTGGACGTTGCGCGCGACCTCGTGCACGGTCAGGTCCCACTGCTGGGCCAGCGTCAGCTCCGGCAGCAGCTCGGTGACCTCGGGGCCGATCAGGTGGGCGCCGAGCAGCTCGCCGTGCGTGTCGTCACTGATGATCTTGACGAAGCCGGCGCTGTCGCCGAGGCCGTGGGCCTTGCCGTTCGCCGTGAACGGGAACTTCGCCACCTTCACGTCGTAGCCCAGGTCGCGGGCCTGCGCCTCGGTGTAGCCGAAGCTCGCCACCTGCGGCTGGCAGTAGGTCGCCCGCGGGATCATGACGTAGTCGAGCTCCATGGTCTCCGCGTCGCCGATCGTCTCGGCCGCGATGATGCCCATGGACTCGGCGGCGTGCGCCAGCATCAGCTTGGCCGTGACGTCGCCGATGGCGAAGATGTGCGGCACGTTCGTGCGGCAGCGGCCGTCCACGGCGATCGCGCCCCGGTCGGTCAGGGCCACGCCGGTCTTCTCCAGGCCGTAGCCGTCCACGCGCGGCTGGAAGCCGATCGCCTGCATGACCTTGTCGGCCTCCAGCACCTGCTGCTGGCCGTTCTTGGTGACGGTGACCTTGACGGAGGAGCCGGTGTCCTCGATGCCGTCCACGCGGGTCGAGGTCAGGATCTCGATGCCGAGCCGCTTGTAGCGCTTGGCCAGCTCGGCCGAGACCTCCTCGTCCTCCAGCGGCACGACGCGGTCGAGGAACTCGACGATGGTCACCTTGACGCCGTAGTTGTGCAGCACGTACGCGAACTCCACGCCGATGGCGCCGGCGCCCGCGATGATGATGCTGCCCGGCAACTCCTCGGTGAGGATCTGCTCCTCGTACGTCACCACCCGCTCCGACAACTGCGTGCCCGGGATCAGCCTGGTGGTGGCCCCGGCCGCGATGATGCAGTGGGAGAAGGTGATGGTCTCGCCGTTCACCTGGAGGGTGTTGGCGTCGAGGAAGGTGCCCCGGCCGTCGTACTCGGTGATGGCGTTCTTCTTCATCAGGTAGTGAACGCCCTTGACCCGGCCGTCGGCCACCTTGCGGCTGCGCTGGAAGGCCGCGCCGTAGTCGAAGGTGACCTCGCCGCTGATGCCGAAGGTCTTGGCCTCGTTGTGGAAGATGTGGGCCAGCTCGGCGTTGCGCAGCAGCGCCTTGGACGGGATGCAGCCCACGTTCAGGCAGACGCCTCCCCAGTATTTCTCCTCGACGACCGCGGTGCGCAGCCCGAGCTGGGCGGCGCGGACCGCGGCCGTGTATCCTCCCGGACCCGCGCCGAGAACGACGACGTCATAGTGAGTGCTCATGAGTCGGACCATACCGCTCGCCCGGAACCACCCCTGACGCTAGACCTCCACCTGGTACGGAAGGCTCAGCTCATCGGCGGGAACCCCGCGGATCCCCCAGTTGACTTGGGGCATCTCGATGATCGTGAGCTCGACGTCCTCGGGGTCGTGCGGCCAGCGGGCGTAGAGCTCCCTGATGAGCGTCCGCTTGGCGTGGTCGCTGCGGCCGGTGAAGCAGACGACCTCCACGATGAGGTAGCGCTCGCTCCGCTGGGGGCAGACGAAGTCGTCGGGGTCGAGCAGCAGGAAACGGTGGAACCGCTTGTCCTCCGGCAGGCCCCACGCGCTCACCAGGCACTCCTGCAGCAGGTCGGAGAGCTCCCGCTGCCGCCCGGCCCACACGTCCCTGCGTCCGTACACCTTCACCTGCGCCATACGCGCCACTATAGAAGGCGTGATCCGCATCCTCCTCGCCGACGACGAAGCCATGATGCGCGCCGGGGTGCGCGCCATCCTCGCCTCCGACCCCGAGCTCGACGTGGTGGCCGAGGCGGGGGACGGGCGGCAGGCCGTCGACCTGGCCATCAGCCACCACCCTGACGTCGCGCTGCTCGACATCCGCATGCCGAGGCTCGACGGGCTGGCCGCCGCCGCCGAGATCCGCAGGGCCGCGCCGGGCACCGCCGTGGTGATGCTGACCACGTTCGGCGAGGACGACTACATCGCCAAGGCGCTCGACGTCGGCGCGGCCGGGTTCCTGCTGAAGTCGGGCGACCCGCGCGAGCTGATCGCCGGCATCCACGCCGTGGCGGAGGGGGCGGCCTACCTCGCGCCACGGGTCGCGCAGCGGGTCATCGCGCAGTTGTCAGGCGGCCGGATAGCGCGCGGCGCGCAGGCGCGTGACCGCATCGAGGCGCTGACCGAGCGCGAGCGCGAAGTGCTGGCCCTGGTCGGGGCGGGGCTGTCCAACGCGGAGATCGCGGGCAGGCTGCACATCGTGGAGGGCACGGTGAAGGCGTACGTGAGCGCCATCCTGACCCGGCTCGACGTGCGCAACCGCGTACAGGCCGCGATCATCGCCCACGAGGCCGGGTTGGTAGCCTGACGCGTGATGTATCGCCTCGTGTTCACGCAGGTCTTGCGGCGTCTCGACGCCGAGACCGTGCACCGTCTGACCGTGAGCGCCCTCGCGCTCCTCGCCCGCCTGCCGCTGCTCAAGCGGCTCCTGCACCGGGCGTTCGCGCCGCACGACCCGGTCCTGCGGATCACCGCGTTCGGCGTGCACTTCCCCGGCCCGCTGGGGCTGGCCGCGGGCTTCGACAAGGACGCCGCCTGCGCCGAGGCCGTCGCGGCGCTCGGCTTCGGCCATGTCGAGGTCGGCACCATCACCGCGCACGCCCAGCCGGGCAACCCGCGTCCGCGGCTGTTCCGGCTGGTGCCGCAGCGCGCGGTGATCAACCGGATGGGCTTCAACAACGACGGCGCCAGGGCCGCCGCCCGCCGGCTGCGCCGCCCCCGCGGCGTGCCGGTCGTGGTCGGGGTGAACATCGGCAAGACCAAGGTCGTCCCCGAGTCCGGGGCCGTCGCCGACTACGTCGCCGGCGCGAAGGAGCTGGCGCCGCTCGCCGACTACCTGGTGGTCAACGTCAGCTCGCCCAACACCCCCGGGCTGCGCGACCTCCAGGCGGTCGAGCTGCTGCGCCCGCTGCTCACCGCGGTCAAGGAGGTCGCCGACGGCACGCCGCGCCGCACCCCGCTGCTGGTCAAGATCGCGCCCGACCTCGCCGACGACGACATCGACGCCGTCGCCGACCTGGCCCTGGAGCTGGGCCTGGACGGCATCGTCGCGACCAACACCACGATCAGGCACGGCGGTGAGACCGGCGGGCTGTCCGGCCGCCCGCTGAAGGAGCGCTCGCTGGAGGTGCTGCGCCGGCTGCGCGCCCGCGTCGGCGACCGTCTCACGCTGGTGTCGGTGGGCGGCGTCGAGGACGCCGACGACGTCTGGGAGCGCGTCCTCGCCGGTGCGACCCTGGTGCAGGGCTACACCGGCTGGATCTACGGCGGCCCGCTGTGGGCGGCCGGCATCCACCGGCAGCTCGCCCGCCGGGTCCGCCGCCACGGGATGAAGAGCATCGCCGAGGCCGTCGGCCGCACCGCCTAAGCTAGGGGGAGTGATCGAGACGGTAGCACTCCCCGACGGCGTCGTCCTGCGCCCGCTCACCGAGCAGGACGACGAGGCCCTGCTCCAGGCCTACCTCCGCAACCGCGACCACCTGCGCCGCTGGGAGCCGCGGCGCCCCGCCGAGTTCTACACCCTCGCCGGCCAGTCGCACCGGCTCAAGGACCTGTTGCGGCTGCGGGCCGAGGGCCGGACCGTGCCCTGGGTGCTGGCGGACGGCGACGAGATCGTGGGCGGCATGACGCTCAACAACATCGTCCGCGGCCCGTGGCTCAACGCCGACCTCGGCTACTGGACCGACACCCGCTACACCGGCCGCGGTCTCACCACCAGGGCCGTGCTGGAGGTGTGCCGGCTGGCCGACCAGGAGCTCGGCCTGCACCGGATCGCCGCGGCGACCCTGCTCGACAACGCGGCCTCGCAGAGCGTGCTCCGCAAGGCCGGTTTCGAGCAGTTCGGCACCGCGCCCCGCTACCTGGAGATCGACGGCCGCTGGCAGGACCACCGGCTGTTCCAGCGGATTCTCAACGACCGCCCCGCCTTCACGTTCTGAGCCGGCTCACGACACGCTCGGCCTGGTCGACTCCGGGTCGTGGGTCATGGCCTCGATGCGGGCCATGCGCTCGGTGATCGGCACGGGGCTCGCCCGGTGCGGGCGACGCCGCTGCCACGGGTGCGGCCCGGCCAGGGGCCGGTACTCCACGCCGAGCGCGTCCAGCCGCCCCAGGTGCTCGGCCAGCCGCCCGTCGAAGCCGTCCTGGGCGGAGCCCGACCAGGCGACCTCGGCCAGGGCGCAGGCCCGCGGCCACAACCGGTAGTCGGCGGTGCGGGGGTCGGTGACCCGCTCGGTCCAGAGCTGCGCCTGCGCGCCGAGCACCCGGGCGCGCTCCTCGTCCGTCCAGTCGTCCGGCGCGGGCAGGAACGCGGCCACGTCCGCGACGGTGATCGCGTCGCCGATCGCCAGCGGCTCGTCCGGCGCGGACGCCTCGGCGTAGTCGAAGTAGAGCGGGAACACCGGCGTCGCCACCACGTCGTGCCCGGCCGCCGCCGCGCGCCGGCCCACGCCCATGCCGCGCCACGGCATGACCACCGTGTCCTGCCGCAGGCCGCCGCTGACGAACGCCTCGTCCCACACCACGGTCCGTGACCCCCGCTCGGCCAGCGCGTCGGCCAGCCGGCGCAGGAACCACGCCTGCAGCTCGTTGACGGTGGCGAGGCCCAGGGACTCCCGGTACGCGGTGATCTCCGGGGAGGCCGCCCAGTGGTCGAGCACGACCTCGTCGCCGCCGATGTGCACGTACGGGGTCTCGCCGAGCGCGCCGATCACCTCGTCGAAGACCGTGGTCAGGAACTCCACGGTCGGCGGCAGCGGCGACAGGATCGCGGGGGAGATGCCCCACCGGTCCAGCACCTCGTACGGCTCCCCGGTCGCCCCGAACGCCGGATAGGCGGCGAGGATCGCCGAGGCGTGCCCCGGCACGTCGATCTCCGGCACGACCGTCACGCAGCGCGCCCGCGCGTACGCCCCGATCTCGGCCAGGTCGTCCAGCGTGTAGTAGCCGCCGTGGGGCACCTCGTCGTAGGCCGCGGGCTCCCCGTGGGGGTGGACGGCGGTGCGTGGCCGGTGCGAGGAGACCTCGTGCAGCAGCGGGTACGCCCGGCTCTCCACCCGCCACCCCTGGTCGTCCACCAGGTGCAGGTGGAGCCGGTTGAGCTTGTGCAGCGCCATGAGGTCGATCAGGCGCAGGACCTCGCGCTTGGGGAAGAAGTGCCTGGCCACGTCCAGGTGCAGGCCGCGCCACGGGAAGCGGGGCGCGTCCTCGACCCGTACGCCGGGCACCGGCCAGGACGCCCGCTCGGCGTGCCGGTAGGAGGCGGCCGGCAGGAGCTGGTGCAGTGTCTGGGCCGCGTAGAACGCTCCCGCCCGCCCGCCGGCCACGATCTCCACGCCCCGAGAGCCCACCGTCAGCCGGTACGCCTCCGCGCCCAGCGCCGGGTCGCGCCGCACGTCGATCTCGCCGGTGTCGCCGGGACGCGGGTCCAGGCGGGGAAGGGCGAGACGGACGGCGTCCACGAGGTCGCCGGACACGGTCGCGCCGGTGGTCAGCTCGTACGAACCGGACAGGTGAGAAGAAAGTACGGGACGAGGGATCATGTCCCCAAATAGTGCTGCAATCCGTTCGCCAGCGCCACCGCGATCCGCTGCCGGAACGCCGGGCTCGACAGCTTGGCCGCGTCGCCCGCGTTGCGCATGTTGCCGGTCTCGATGAAGATCTTCGGCACCGTGGACAGGTTGAGCCCGCCGAGGTCCTTGCGGTAGTCGAGCGCGTTCTTGCCGATGTAGGTCGAGTAGGGGATGCCGGTGCCCTTGCGGTAGGCGTCCCGTACGTCGATGCCCAGCCTGGACGACTTGGCCACGACCTTGTCCACCGGGCCGTTGATCTTCTGCGGCATGATGACGTGGAAGCCGTGGTCCCTCGGGCCCGCGCCGTCGGCGTGGATGGAGATCGCGGCGTCCGCGCCGGCCTTGTTGCCGATCGCGGCCCGCTCGGTGATGCAGGGGCCGACGCCGGTGTTGTTGCTCCTGGTGAGCTTGACGGTCGCACCGCGCTCACGCAGGATCTTGGCCAGGCGGGTGGAGACGTCCCAGGTGAAGGCGGCCTCGCTGTAGCCGTTGTTGGTCGAGGTGCCGGTGGTGTCGCAGGCCTTCTTCTCGGTCAGCACGTCGACCGGGCGGTTGATGATCTCCGGGTGGCGGTAGTTGTTGCCGTTGTGGCCCGGGTCGAGGACGATCACCTTGCCCTCCAGCGGCTCGGCCTTCGGCGGCGACTGCTTGCCCGGGCTCTGCTCCGCCGGCGAGGTCTGCTGCGAGGTCTGCGCCTGCGGCGAGCCGGTGGTCGCGGGAGCGGCCTGACCTGTCGCGGCGCCGCCGGAACCGGCGCCGCCGCACGCGGAGGCGATCAGGCCGCAAGCGGCGAGGACTGAGGCTGCTAGAGCACGCATGGCGTCCAACTTACGTCAGACCGCGTGCTCAAACCCCGCATACGGCGTGTCCGGCGCGTTACCAGACGTGCTCGCCGACCTCCTGGCGCTCCAGCAGGGCGGCCAGCTCCCGCGCGTCCTCGGCGTCCAGGCCGAGCACGACGCGGGGACGGCCCCACGGGTGGTCGAGGGAGTGGGCGACGTAGCTGGCGACGGATTCGGCACCGCCGTCGGCGCCCCGCCCCCTGTTCGTGCGCCAGTGCCCCCAGGCGCGTTCGAGCTCGGCAGCCGCGCGCTGGGCGCAGGACACCAGTTCCGGATCACGCATGACTGTTCCCCCGGATCAGATCGTGGCCGGAACGGATCCGGCCACCAATAGCATGACGCTGCCGAGTTAACCGCCGTGCGGCCGCGCCGCCGCACGGCTTGACCCAGCCTTGGTGCTTTTCAGACGCGACCCGTGCTCCGCCTCACGATGAGCTCCGGCCGCACCTCGCGCAGCCGCGCGCCCTTGCCGGGGTCGCCGATCCGGTCGCTCAGCAGCGCCGCCGCCGACCGCCCCATGGTCCGCCTGGCCTGGTCGACGGAGGTCAGCGAGACGTGGCTGGAGGCCGACATCTGGGTGTTGTCGTAGCCGACCACGGACAGGTCCTCGGGGACGCGCAGGCCCAGGTCGGCGGCGGCGGACAGCACGCCCAGCGCGACCACGTCATTGGCGGCGAAGATCGCCGTGGGCCTGGGGTCGCGGGTCAGCAGCGCCGTCGCCGCCTCCCGGCCGCCCTCCTCCGAGGCGTCCGCCGCCTCGACCATGATGTACGGCGCCAGCGAGTGCCTGCGCATCGCCACGAGGTATCCCTCGCACCGTGACGAACGCGGCCCCTCGATGTGCGCGATGCGCTTGTGCCCCAGCTCGACCAGGTGGTCGATGGCCAGGCGGGCGCCGAGCTGGTCGTCGTCGACCACGATGTCGACGCCGTCGAGCTCGATGTCACGTTCCCCGACGACCACCGTCGGCGTGTACGCGGTCGCCTCGATCAGCGTCTCGCTGGTCGGGGCGATGCCCAGCAGCACCAGCCCGTCGACCCGCAGCTCCAGGAAGGCCTCGACGGCCTCGTCCTCGAAGGCGGGGTCCCACTGGCTGTTGCCGATGAGCATGCGTAAGCCGTCGCCGTGCAGGCTCTCCTGCAGGCCGTCCAGGAACTCGGCGTAGAAAGGGTTGTGCAGGTCGGCGACGAGCGCGCCGACGAGGTGGGTACGTCCTTCGACCAGACTGCGCGCGACCGCGTTCGGGCGGTAGCCCAGCTCGCGGGCGGCCTGCAGCACGGCCTGTCGCCGGTGCTCGCTCACGTGCGGGGATCCACGCAGCACGAGTGAGACCAGCGATTTCGAGACGCCGGCTCGCTCGGCGACGTTCCTGATGGTCGGTCTGGGCCGAGGCAAGGCATCTACCTCTCTCAGCTCAGTGATCGTTGAAGTTTTGACTGGCGGTCCTGACATGTGTCTCCCCCGCGATGCGGATACGGGCACCTGTCTCACAAAACGATCGAGTTCGCCGCAGGGTACGGCCTCCATCGCGGTTTGACGGACAGAAGTGGACCTTGACCGGAAACGTACAGGCCAAGGGGTCGGCTACCGTACAGGGGTGACATCCGGGAAGTCAGCCGAGACGGCACGGCCGGCACGGCGCAGGCTCAGCGTGGACCGTCGTCGCGAAGAGCTGATGGCGGCGGCTCTGGAGCTGTTCAGCACCCGCGACGCGGAGGATGTCTCGATCGACGACGTGGCGTCGGCGGCGGGCGCCTCGCGCGCCCTGGTCTACCACTACTTCGGCGGCAAGCAGGAGCTCTACGTGGCCGCGCTGAAGAGCGCGGCGGAGCAGCTGGAGTCGCGTCTCCGGCCGCAGGACGGCGGCCGGCCGCTGGACGACCTGGCCTCCGGGCTCGGCCGCTATTTCGACTTCGTCGAGGAGCACGCGGCCGGCTTCGCGGCGCTGCTGCGCGGCGGCCCCGCCAATCGTTCGGGCGAGGTCGGCGAGATCGTCGACGGCGTGCGGCGCCGGTTGTTCCGCCTCATCCAGGAGCAGATGGGGGTCGAGGAGCCCAGCCCGGTGCTGCGCGCGACCCTGCGCTCGTGGATCGCCTCCGTGGAGACGGCCGGTCTCGACTGGCTGGAGCACCGCGATCTCGAACGCCCCGCGCTCGAACGCATGCTCGTGGACCAGATGGTGGCGCTGCTCGGGGTCGCGGCCGGCTATGACGCCGACGTGGCCGCCCTGCTGGAGCGCCTGGCATAGGACACCGGCAGGAAGGCCGGACGAGAAGGATGGCGCCGGACGGGCGGCGCCAACTCTTCGAGGTGGACCGGGCCCCAGTGCCGGCCTGGCCCACCCTTCACCCCCCTGAGGTTCGTGAAATGACGACCCTCGGTTACTCGGAACGCTGCTGCGGAATCCCCGCGAGCAGTGCCCGGACCTCCGTCTCCCGGTAACGCCGATGGCCACCGAGCGTGCGGATGGACGTCAACTTGCCCGCCTTGGCCCACCGCGTGACGGTCTTGGGGTCGACCCTGAACATGGTGGCGACCTCAGCGGGCGTAAGCAGTGGCTCGGCCTCGGGTGTACGAGCTGACATTTGTGCGGCCTCTCCTCCGTGTGGACCGGCTTCGCGATCCTGTGACTGCCGTTTGCGCGTGTCACGGATGTCCGCCTATGGCACAGAGCGTGCGGCTTTTCTAAGCCATATGCGGCATCACCCGATGTGACCATACCGCCACGCAGAGCGATTGGCGAGCCCTTCTTTGACCCAACTGCCCGCCCCCGTGGCCATGTCACGCTCGGTGATTCTAGCGACACGTTTCGTGGTATCGCAGTGAAAACGGCAAACTACTCAGTTCGCAGAAGAGAGCAGCCGCGAGCCGTGACCTACTCATGCAGGTCAGACGGCCGTATTGGGGCTCAGTTGGCAGATTCCAGCTGTTGCATTGACTTCCACCGCAGGATGACCCGCTGATACATGGCGTAGGCAAGTTCTTCTTGACCCGTGTCCAGGCCCGTCAGGGCCGCCGCCATCTCCGCGACCGACTGGTCGGCCTGCAGCGCGTCGTCGTCCATCAGGTGCACCAGCCCGCCGTAGTCGAGCTCGACGAGGGAGTGCGGGTGGAACTCCTCCAGCCACCGGGCGATCTCCTCCACCTCGAAGCCGGCCGCGAGGTCGCCGAGGTGCTTGCGCAGCACGTTGAGCGCCCGCGCCGCCCGCCGCCTGGCCTGGGCCATGGAGGTGACGTAGATGAGGTTGCGCCCCGTAGCGGTCGTCTTCACATCCTGTCCAGGAACGGAGGAGCCGAGCACCAGCCAGCGCTCGTTCCCATCAAACGGCACGAACCACGACGGCGGGACGTGCCACGCCGTGGTGCGGATGTGCGTGCGCAACGCGGACGATCCGGCCTTCCGCTTGAACCGGTCGAAGTCGTCGGCGACCTGGTCGGCGACGTTGCGCGGGACGAGGTGGTCCATCAGCTTCTGCGGAGTGGCCCCACGCCGCCGTGAGAAGGCCAGCCAGGACCGCAACCGGGTCTGCCAGGGGCAGACGTACAGGCGGTCCTCAACGCGGCGTAGATAGGCGTTGGGGCTCTCCTGGGCGGGAACGGGTTGAGGGGGCACGCCGAGCAGGCGCATCACCGACTCGTCGTGCTCCGCACTGAGCGCGTTGGCGCGGCGCGGGCGGTCACGTGAGTCGGCGTAGTCGGCCCACACCTTGCGCTCGGACTCGGCGAACGCGGTCAGTGGCTCGTAGACGCGGAGGTAGGCGGCATAGGGCAGCACGGAGGAATCGTGTCACGAAGCGAACCTCCATCGCATCGTTCCGCCGTCACTACAGTGTCAGTGTGATCTCCGTCGCGAAGAAGCGGCGGACCGGACAGGGAGTCACCACCGTGACCGACGTCTTCGGCTCGTCCCACAAGGACGTGCATGAGCAGGTCGTCTTCTGCGCCGACGAGCAGAGCGGCCTGCGCGCCATCATCGCCATCCACAACACCGCGCTCGGGCCGGCGCT
The DNA here is from genome assembly GCF_036289125.1 of Nonomuraea sp. LP-02. Taxonomy (NCBI): domain Bacteria; kingdom Bacillati; phylum Actinomycetota; class Actinomycetes; order Streptosporangiales; family Streptosporangiaceae; genus Nonomuraea; species Nonomuraea sp. LP-02. The sequence goes on from NZ_JAXCLK010000001.1 coordinate 7,202,890, forward strand.
GGGTGGCACACGTTTCTATCCCTACGAGAGCGAGCAGGCGGCCCTCGCCGACGTGCTCAACCTGGCCAAGGGCATGGCGTACAAGAACGCCCTCGCCGGCCTCGACCACGGCGGCGGCAAGGCCGTCATCATCGGCGATCCGGCGAAGGACAAGAGCGAGGCGCTGCTGCGCGCGTACGGCAGGTTCGTCGAGTCGCTGGGCGGGCGCTACTACACCGCCTGCGACGTCGGCACCTACAGCGAGGACATGGACGTCGTCGCCCGCGAGTCGCGCTTCGTGACCGGCCGCACCCTCGCCCACGGCGGCGCCGGTGACTCCTCCATCCTCACCGCGTACGGCGTCTTCCAGGGCATGCGCGCCTCCGCCGAGCTGGTCTACGGCACACCGTCGCTGCACGGCAGGCGGGTGGGCGTCGAGGGCGTGGGCAAGGTCGGCCACCGCCTGGTCGAGCTGCTGCGCGAGGACGGCGCCGAGGTCGTGGTCTGCGACGTCGCCCCCAAGGCCGTCGAGCGGGTGCGGGTCCGCCACCCCGAGGTCGAGGTGGTGGCCGACGCGGTGGCGCTGAAGGCGGCCGACCTCGACGTGTTCTCGCCGTGCGCGCTCGGCGGGGCGCTCGACGACACGACGGTGGCCGCGCTGCGCGCGAAGATCGTCTGCGGCGCGGCCAACAACCAGCTCGCCCACTCCGGCGTCGAGAAGCAGCTCGCCGAGCGCGGCATCCTCTACGCGCCCGACTACGTCGTCAACTCGGGCGGCGTGATCCAGGTGGCCGACGAGATCGGCGGCTTCGACATGGAGCGGGCGCGGGCCAAGGCCGCCCAGATCTACGACACGACTTCGAAGATCTTCCGAATCGCTGCCGAGGAGGGAGTTCCTCCCGCCGTCGCAGCGGATAGGCTAGCGGAGCGCAGAATGTCGGAAGTCGGGCGAATTAGGGGCATTTGGCTCGGCCAGTGACGCCCCCCGCCCATCCGACGTACCGAGCTGGGCACAAAACAGGTACGGTAATAGGCGAACGATAGGCTGACGTCCAAAGTCAGGCGGCGTCAGTGTGTGGTGCGTTAGCGACGAGGGGTCGGGGACGACCCCGACGAGGGGGTCGAGCCAATGGGGCGCGGCCGAGCAAAGGCCAAGCAGGTCAAGGTTGCTCGCCAGCTGAAGTACAACAGCGGTGGCACAGATCTTGACCGTCTTCGCGACGAACTCGGGGTCGGAGACTCCAGCAATGACGACGCCGACGACCGCAATGACGAGCTGGCGGATCGCTATGCCGATTACGCCGACGACTACGGCGCCGATGACGACGACCGTCCGTCCGGCCGCCGATAGGCGCACTCTGGATTGACACATGATCGAGGGCCCGGCGTCCGCGCCGGATCCTCGACTCATGCGCGTCGGGCCCCACGGGTGACCGTGGGGCTTCGTCATGCCCGCTCGGTGTCGAGTTCGGTGTCGAGTTCGGCGTCGAGTTCGCCGAGGAAGCGGGCGATCAGCGGGGCGATCTCCGGCAGTCTCTCCTCCAGCGCGAAGTGCCCGGTGTCCAGCACGTGCACCTCCGCCTCCGGCACGTCGCGCCGGTAGGCGTGCGCGCCCGCCTCCGGGAAGAACGCGTCGCCCCGTCCCCAGAGCACCAGCGTGGGCGGGCGGTGCTCGCGCAGCCACTCCTGCCAGGCCGGATACAGCTTCACGTTGCTCGCGTAGTCGCGGGCGAGCGCGAGCTGGGCCTCCTTGCGCCCCGGCAGGTCGAGGAAGTGCTGGTCGAGGGTCCAGCCGTCGGGCGCCACCCGTGACGGGTCGGCGGCGCCGTCCTCGTACTGCGAGCGGGTGACCGCGAGGGTGAACAGCTCCGCGGGCGGCTCGGCGATGGTCCGGCGGGCCAGGTCCGACAGGCCCTCCTCGTAGGCGTTGGCGTTCTGGACGATGAGCGCGGCGATCCACTCGGGATGCCGCTGGGCCACCCGGAAGCCGACCGGGCCGCCGAAGTCGAAGGCGTACCAGGCGAAGCGGGTCAGGCCGAGCGCCTGGACGAAACCCTCCACGACGTCGGCGAGGCCGTCGAAGGAGTGGACGAAGCCGTCGGGGACGCGCGTGTGCCCGAAGCCCGGGTAGTCCGGGGCGATCAGCCGGAAGCGGCCGCCCAGCGCGTCCATGAGCCGTCTGTACTGGTGCGAGGCGGACGGGAAGCCGTGCAGCAGGAGCACGGGCAGGGCGTCGCGCGGGCCCGTCTCTCGGTAGAAGACCTGGACGCCGGCCACGTCCACGAACCCGTGCCGCACCTCGGGGATGTCCATAGCTAATGCCTCTTTCGCTCGAAGATGCATTAGTTATAGCCAGGTGACGGCTAACGGGTCAATCGCCAGATGTAGCATTAGGTCGTATGGAGCTGCTGATCGGCGAGCCGCTGGCGCTGGACCTGCTCAACACCCGCACCCGCGACCTCGACGTCCTCGACACGCCCGGCGACTTCCAGACGTGGCTGGCCCGCCAGGCCGGGCGGCTCGACCCGCCGTCCGGGCCGCTCGGGCCGGAGGGGCTGGCCGCCGTACGGCGCCTGCGCGGGCACGTGGCGGCGGCGCTCGACGCCGTGCGCGCGGGAGACCCGCCCCCCGCCGCGGCGCTGGACGCGATCAACGAAGCCGCCCGCGCCGCCCCCGCGCACCGCGTGCTGGAGTGGCGCGACGGCGGGCCGCGCGTACGTGCGGAACGTGACGGCGAGGCCCCGGCCGCGCTGCTCGCTCAGCTCGCCGAGGCCGCCGTCGATCTGCTCGCCGATCCGGCCGCCCGCCGCGTGCGCGGCTGCGAGGGGCCCGGCTGCCTGCTGCTCTTCCTGCCCGCGCACCCGCGCCGCCGCTGGTGCTCGCCCGACCTGTGCGGCAACCGGGTGCGGGTCGCCCGGCACTACCGGCGGCGCAAGGAGGCGTGAGCCCCGCCGCTCAGCGGTAGCGGGCCTGGCCGGAGCCCTCGACGATCTCGCCCAGCACCCAGGCCGGCAGCCCGCGCCCGGCGAGCAGGCGGAGCGCCGCGTCGGCCGCGTCGGGCGCGACCACGGCGGCCATGCCGACGCCCAGGTTGAATGTACGGTCCATGTCCTGCTGCGCCACCCGGCCGTGACCCGCCAGCACGTCGAAGATCGGCGGCGGCGTCCAGGACGAGCGGTCGAGCACCGCGTCCAGGCCGGACGGCAGCGAGCGGGCCAGGTTGCCCTCGACGCCGCCCCCGGTGATGTGCGCGTAGGCGTGGACCTCGACCGAGCGGGCCAGCTCCAGGCAGTCGAGCGAGTAGATGCGGGTCGGCTCCAGCAGCTCCTCGCCGAGCGGGCGGCCCAGCTCGGGCAGCTCCGCGTCGAGCGACAGCCCGGCCTCGCGCAGGACGTGGCGGACCAGCGAGTAGCCGTTGGAGTGGACGCCGGAGGAGGCGAGGCCCAGCACGACGTCGCCCGCGCGCACGCGGTCGGGGCCGAGCAGCGCGTCGGCCTCCACGACGCCCGTGCCGGCGCCGGCGAGGTCGTACTCGTCGGCCTCCATCGCGCCCGGGTGCTCGGCCGTCTCGCCGCCCACGAGCGCCGCCCCGGCCAGCCGGCAGCCCTCGGCGACGCCGCCCACGATCTCGGCGACCCGCTCGGGCACCACCTTGCCGCAGGCGATGTAGTCGGTCATGAACAGCGGCTCGGCCCCGCACACGACGAGGTCGTCGAGGACCATGCCGACGAGGTCGATGCCGATCGTGTCGTGCTTGCCGTAACGCTGGGCGATCATGACCTTGGTGCCCACGCCGTCGGTCGAGGTGGCGAGCAGCGGCCGCCGGTAACGCAGCAGCGCCGAGGCGTCGAACAGGCCGGCGAAGCCGCTGGCGTCGTCGACGACCTCGGGCCGGCGCGAGCGCGCGACCTTGTCCTTCATCAGGTCGACGGCCCGCTCGCCGGCGGCGATGTCGACGCCCGCGGCCTCGTAGGTGCTCGCTCTGCGCTCGCTCACGCCTTGCTCTCCAAAACGAACTTGCCGACGTTGTCCTGGTCGATCGCGATCGGGTATTCGCCGGTGAAGCAGGCCCGGCACAGGCGCTCGGCCGGCAGCGTGGTGGCCTTCGTCAGGCCCTCCAGCGAGATGTAGCCGAGCGAGTCGGCGCCGAGCGAGGCCCGGATCTCCTCGACCGTCAGCGAGCCCGCGATCAGCTCGGCGCGGGTGGCGAAGTCGATGCCGTAGAAGCACGGCCAGGCGACCGGCGGCGAGGAGATGCGTACGTGCACCTCGCGCGCCCCCGCCTCGCGCAGCATCTTGACGATGGCCCGCTGGGTGTTGCCGCGCACGATCGAGTCGTCCACGACGACCAGGCGCTTGCCCTCGACGACCTCGCGCAGCGGGTTGAGCTTCAGCCGGATGCCGAGCTGGCGGATGGTCTGCGACGGCTGGATGAAGGTGCGGCCGACGTAGGAGTTCTTGACCAGGCCCTGCCCGTAGGGGATGCCGCTCTCCTCGGCGTAGCCGACGGCGGCCGGGGTGCCGGACTCGGGGGTGGGGATGACGAGGTCGGCCTCCACCGGGTGCTCGCGGGCCAGCACGCGGCCCACCTCGACCCGGGTGACCTGGACGCCGCGCCCGGCGATCGTGGTGTCGGGGCGGGCGAGGTAGACGTACTCGAACAGGCAGCCCTTGGGCTCCGCCAGCGCGAAGCGGCGCGAACGGACGCCGCGCTCGTCGATGGTGAGCAGCTCGCCGGGCTCGATCTCGCGGACGAACGTGGCGCCCACGATGTCGAGCGCCGCCGTCTCGGAGGCGACCACCCAGCCGCGCTCCAGGCGGCCGAGCACCAGCGGGCGGATGCCTTGCGGGTCGCGGGCCGCGTAGAGCGTCTTCTCGTCCATGAACACCAGCGAGTAGGCGCCCTTGACCTGCGGCAGCAGCTCGGCGGCGGAGTCCTCGATGCTGCGGGTGCGGTCCTGCGCGAGCAGCGTGGTCAGGACCTCGGTGTCGGTGGTGGCCCTGGTGGACCCCGGCGCGAGGCGCTCGGCCAGCACCGGGGTGTTGATCAGGTTGCCGTTGTGTGCGAGCGCGAGCCCGCCGACCTCGGTGGAGCTCAGCGTGGGCTGAGCGTTCTCCCACACGCTCGATCCGGTCGTGGAGTAGCGGCAGTGGCCGATGGCCAGATGGCCCCGCAGGGTGCCCAGCACCGACTCGTCGAAGACCTGGGAGACCAGACCCATGTCCTTGTAGACGAGAATGCGGCTGCCCTCACTGGCCGCGATGCCCGCGGACTCCTGGCCGCGGTGCTGCAACGCGTACAGCCCGTAGTAGGTGAGCTTGGAAACTTCCTCGCCTGGTGCCCAGACGCCGAAGACGCCGCAGGCGTCTTTAGGCGCGCGGTCGTGGGGGTCCAGGTCATGGCCGAGCCGGCCGTCGCCCTTCAGCACATGGTTCAGTCTAGGTCGGCGTCTTCCGTGCTCGCGCATCCGGGTCGGTCATCACACCGCGTGCGATGACCTGCCCGCATTCGAGCCGTCGCGGACCAGCTCGCCCGTGACGTTGCGGTTGGCGGCCGAGCCGAGGAAGACGATCAGGGCGGCCATGTCGTCGGCCGTGGACAGGCGGCGGCTCGGCGTGCGGGCGGCGATCTCGTCGAGCACGGCCTGGGGGATCGGCCGCCGGGTGTCGGTGAGCGTGAGGCCGGCGACCGCCACGTTGACCAGGATGCCGTCCCGGCCCGCCTCCCAGGCGAGAGCGCGGGCCATGCCGTGCAGGGCCATCTTGGCGGTGCCGTACGGGCCGGGGCCCGGCACGCCCTCCTCGGCGACTCCCGAGGAGACGAACACGATCCGGCCGAACCCGCGCCGCCGCATCTCCGGCAGCACGCCCTGGACGAGCAGCGCGTTGCCGACGACGTTGGCGTGCAGGGCCGCGGTCCACTCGGCGGCGGGCACGTCCTCGAACGGCATGCTGCCGGGCATGACGCCGCCCCAGCGGACGGCGTTGGCCACCAGCGCGTCCACCGGCCCGGCCTGGGCGACGGCGGCGGCGACGGTGGCGTGGTCCGTCAGGTCGAGGTGGACGGCCGCCGCCTCGCCGCCTTCGGCCTCGATGCGCTTGACCACGTCGGCCGCGCGGTCGGGGCCGGTGTTGTAGGTGAGGGTGACGCGGGCGCCGGTCCTGGCGTACGCGAGGGCGGTCGCGGCGCCGATGCCGGACGATCCGCCGGTGACGAGGACGTGCATACGGTGCTCCTTGTAGTTAGCCGACTAATTAGCCAGCTAACTGGAAAAGAGCGGCCAGGGCAAGCCGGGTTCGCTCAGGGTGAAGGGTCAGCGGCGGCGGGCGCGGATCAGGCGCGACAGGGCGTCGCGTTCGGCGGCGTCGAGGTCGCGCTGCAGGTCCTCGTCCAGCTCGTGCCAGATCCGCTCCACGGGGTCGCGCAGGGCCTTGCCCGCCTCGGTCAGGTGCACGCGGATCAGGCGCGGGCGGTCGGGGTCGGGGGAGCGGTGGACGAAGCCGGCGCGTTCGAGCCGCTGCAGGGTCTTCGTGACCGTGGGCGGCTCGACGCCGAGGCGGGCGATGAGCTCGCTCTGCGTCAGGCCGTCCTCGCGCCAGAGCTGGTTGAGCAGCATCTCCTGTCCCGCGTGCAGCCCGAGCGGCACCAGGGCGGCGGCGAGCTGGTTGCGCTGCCGCTTCATGAGGCTGATCAGTGCGTACGACAGGGTCTCGTCCAGCATGCCCTCATCTTGCCCGCCGCGTGCAGGTTGGGCGCATGGTGACCCAAGGATGAGCGCGCTTTTGCCGTGTCGCGTGGTTGGGCGGACGGCCTCCGCGACAGGGTGAAGTGTCCGGAATGCAGACTGGTCGGGAGGCGCAGACGTGACCACATCCGGCGATCCGAACGAGCCCGGCCAGGGGCGGGACGTCCCACGGCGCGAGGAGGGACCCGACGCCCCGCACGAGGGGGAGGAGCCCATCGCGCCCGTGCCGCCCGTCGTGCCCCCGCCCCACCAGCCGCCGCCGGAGCCGCCGCGCGGGCCGGTGGGGGAGCCCCGGCACCCCGACCTGCCCACGTCGCCCGAGACCCCGGAGCCATCCGTGGGCGCGGGACCAGGGGAGGACGCGGAGGAGACGCAGGCGTTCCCCGTGCCGGGCGCGACGCCCGCCTACCCGGGCTGGGAGAGCTCCCCGCAGGAGGAGCCCCCGCCCAAGGCCACGCCCTCCCGGTACGAGCAGCCGCCCGGGGGCACCCCGGGCCCCCCGTCCGGCCCGCAGCACCCTTACGGCGGCTACGGGCCCTCAGGCGGCGGCGAGGTCCCGCCCGCCGCGCCGCCGCCGGGGCAGCCCGTCCCCGGCACCAGCCCGTCCAGCCCGTACGGCGGCCCGCCCGGCTACAACCCGCCCTCCTACGGCTATCCAGGCGCCCCCTACCAGTACGGAGGCCAGCCGCCACCGCCGGACCGGACCGGCAACGGCCTTGCCACGGCCTCGCTCGTGCTCGGCGTGGCCAGCCCTTTCCTGGTGTTCGTCTGCTTCACCGGCCTGATCACCGCGATCCTGTCGATCGTGTTCGGCTGCGTGGCCCTCGCGCGGAAGGCGGGCAAGGGCCGGGCCGTCGCCGGGATCGTGATCAGCGTGCTGTCCCTGATCCTGTTCGCGATCGTGGCGATCTGGTTCTGGAACGTCGTGCAGGACTGCGCCCACCTGACGGGCGCGGCGGCCGACCGCTGCTTCGAGGAGCGTTTCCCCTGGATGAACGGCAGCCGGGGTTAGTCGTTCAGTGGCAGGTGCGCCGACAGGTCGGCGCGGGAGCCGCTGGCCGAGACCGCGCCCTTGGCCACGGCCTCCTCCCACGTCAGCCGCCCGACGGCGAGCTCGATCCAGGTGCGCCCGTCGGTCTCGACGACGTTGGGCGGCGTGCCGCGGGTGTGGCGCGGGCCGGGGATCGCCTGGACGGCCGCGTACGGCGGCACGCGTACCTCGACGGTCCTTCCGGGGGCGGCGGTGGCGAGGCGGTCGAGGAGGTGGCGTACGGCCTGCCTGGCGGCGTCGCGCTCGGGGGTGAGCCCGCGGTCGTAGGCGGCCAGCACGGCCGCGACCAGCGCGCCGGGCAGGGCGGCGGCGGGCCCGTCGTACGGCGGCTCGTCCAGGGCGACGAGCTGCGCGTCGAGGGCGGCTCTCAGTTTCTCCGGGTCCAGCTTGCGAGGTGGCACCCCGCCATTGTCTCCCGAGAGCGTTCACCGGGACGGAGGTCGTCGTTCACCTGAGGTTTCGTCGCCGACCGTAGCCTCCGGAACGGTACAGACGCGCACATACATGGAGGATTTGTGGCGAACCTCATGGGGGACGGGCGGCGACCGCTGCTGCCGCTGCTCTCCACCCCGCACAAAGGTGGCCGTTCCGCGTTGACCTGCCGGTTCCGATGTGGGGACGCGTGCGCGCACGACGTGGCCAACACCTCGGACAACGCCTACTTCGGCGACGTGGTGCGTGAGGCGATCTCGCGGCGCGGGGTGCTGCGGGCGGGCGCGCTCGGCGCGCTGGTGGCGGGCGTGGGCGTGGCGGGAGCGGCCCCGGCCTTCGCCGACAAGCCGGGGAACGCCCCGGGCCCGAACGGTGGCCTGGCGTTCACTCCTGTGGCGCCGAACACCGAGGACGCGCTGACGATCCCCTCCGGCTACCGCTCCTCCGTGGTCGTACGCTGGGGCGACCCGGTGCTGCCCGACGCGCCGGCCTTCGACTTCGACAACCAGACCGCCGATGCGCAGGCCAGGCAGTTCGGCTACAACTGCGACTACGTCACGCTGCTGCCGCTCGGCCACGACCGCGCGCTGCTGTGGGTGAACCACGAGTACACCGACGAGAGCCTGATGTTCCGCGGCTACACGGGCGGGGCCGCCGCGACCGAGGAGCAGATCAGGATCGCCCTCGCCGCGCACGGCGGCTCGGTCGTGGAGGTCGAGCGCGCGGGCGGCACCGGCGAGTGGAAGCTGGTCACCAAGGGCCGCCGCCGCTACAACCGGCGCATCACCGCCCAGACGCCCATGAAGTTCACCGGCCCGGCCGCGGGCAGCGACCTGCTCAAGACGGCCGCCGACCCCGAGGGCGTCAAGCCGGTCGGCATGCTGAACAACTGCTCGGGCGGCACCACCCCGTGGGGGACCGTGCTGACCGCCGAGGAGAACATCGACCAGTACTTCGTCAACGGCGACAAGGTCCCCGAGGCGCAGAAGCCGTACATCACCCGCTACACCATCACCACCGGCACCCCGTCGAGCAGCCGGCGCTTCGACCGCGTCGAGGAGCGCTTCGACCTGGCCAAGCACCCGAACGAGGCCAACCGGTTCGGGTGGATCGTGGAGATCGACCCGTTCGACCCGGACTCCACCCCGATCAAGCGCACGGCGCTCGGCCGCTTCAAGCACGAGGCCGCCACCACGACGCTGTCCCGCGACCGGCGCCTGGTCGTCTACATGGGCGACGACTCGCGCTTCGAGTACATCTACAAGTTCGTCTCGAAGAACCGCTACATCCCGGGCAACGACCGGCACAACCGGTCGCTCCTGGACGAGGGCACGCTGTACGTGGCGAAGTTCACCGGCAACAGCCCGGCCGCCGAGATCGACGGCTCCGGCAAGCTGCCCGCCGACGGGGCGTTCGACGGCTCCGGCGAGTGGAAGCCGCTGGTGTCGGGCGACCGGTCGTACGTCGAGGGCATGACCGCCCAGGAGGTGCTGGTCTACACCCGCGTGGCCGCCGACAGGGTCAAGGGCGGCGCGACGAAGATGGACCGCCCCGAGGACATCGAGCGCAACCCGGTCACCGGGGGCGTCTACGTGGCGCTCACCAACAACGGCAACCGCACGGCCGCCCAGGTCGACGAGGCCAACCCGCGTCCGTCCAACAAGCACGGCCACGTGCTGGAGCTGGTGGAGAAGCGCGACGACGCCGCCGCGACGACGTTCGCCTGGTCGGTGCCGCTGGTCTGCGGCGACCCCGCCGACCCGGCGACGTACTTCGCCGGCTACGACAAGAGCAAGGTCTCGCCGATCTCGTGCCCGGACAACGTCACCTTCGACCGTGACGGCAACCTGTGGATCTCCACGGACGGCAACGCGCTCGGCTCCAACGACGGCCTGTTCGTCATGCCGGTGCGCGGCAAGGAGCGGGGCCACCTGCGGCAGTTCCTGACCGTGCCGGTCGGCGCGGAGACCTGCGGCCCGCTGGTGACCGAGGACCAGCGCAGCGTCTTCGTGGCCGTGCAGCACCCGGGCGAGCTCGACGGCGCCACGCCCGACAAGCCGGCCAGCCGCTGGCCCGACGGCGACCAGCCGCGCCCGGCCGTGGCCGTCGTCTGGCACGAGAAGAACAAGAAGATCGGCGCTTGACCTCAACATAACCTGAGGAAATAGCGTTCCATGCCATGAGCATGGAGATGACGGCCTGGCACCAGCTGTACTCGATGAACGACCAGCGGGAGCGTCGCCCCCTGTCGCGGGCGACGCTCCGGCGCATCGGCGGCTTCGCCCGGCCCCACCGGGCGAAGCTCGCCCTGTTCGTGCTGCTCAGCGTGGTGCTCGCGGGCCTCGCGGTGGCCGCGCCGCTGCTCGCGGGCCGGGTGGTGGACGCGATCTTCAACGCCGAGCCGTTCGGCGTGGTGGTCGCGGTGGCGGTGGCCATCGCCGGGATCGCCGTCGCCGAGGCGGGCCTCGGGCTGGTCAACCGGTGGCTGTCGGCCGGCATCGGCGAGGACCTGATCCTCGGGCTGCGCACCGCCGTCTTCGACCACGTGCAGCGGATGCCGATCGCCTTCTTCACCAGGACCCGTACCGGGGCGCTGGTCAGCAGGCTCAACAACGACGTGATCGGGGCGCAGCGGGCGTTCACCGACACCCTGTCCGGCGTGGTCGGCAACCTCGTGACGCTGGCGCTGACGCTCACCGCCATGATCGGCATCTCGTGGCAGATCACGCTGCTCGCGCTGCTGCTCCTGCCGGTGTTCGTGCTGCCCGCGCGGCGCATGGGGACGCGCGTCGCCCGGCTGCGCCGCGAGGCGGCCGACCACAACGCCGCCATGGGCACCCAGATGACCGAACGTTTCTCCGCGCCGGGAGCGACGCTGGTCAAGCTGTTCGGCCGGCCCGACCGCGAGTCGGCCGAGTTCGCCGCGCGGGCCCGCCGGGTCCGCGACATCGGCGTGCGCTCGGCCATGACCCAGTCGGCCTTCGTCACCGCGCTGACCCTGGTCTCGGCGCTCGCCCTGGCCCTCGTGTACGGGCTCGGCGGCTTCTACGCCCTGCGCGAGCAGCTCCAGCCCGGCGCGGTCGTCGCGATGGCCATGCTGCTCACCCGTCTGTACGCCCCGCTGACCGCCCTCGCCTCCGCCCGCATGGACATCATGAGCGCGGTCGTCAGCTTCGAGCGTGTCTTCGAGGTCCTGGACCTCAAGCCGCTCATCCAGGAGCGGCCCGGCGCGCGCGAGGTCCCGGCAGGCCCGGTCGCCGTCGAGTTCGACGACGTGCGCTTCGCCTACCCGTCGGCCGACAAGGTCTCGCTGGCCTCGCTGGAGGCGGTCGCCGTGCTCGACTCGCGCGGCGGCGAGGAGGTGCTGCACGGGATCTCGTTCCGGGCCGAACCCGGACAGGTCGTCGCCCTCGTCGGCTCCTCGGGCGCGGGCAAGTCCACGATCGCCCAGCTCCTGCCCCGCCTGTACGACGTCGACTCAGGCGCGGTCCGCCTCGCCGGTGTGGACGTGCGCGAGCTGTCGTTCGACTCCATCCGCGACACCCTGGGCCTGGTCACCCAGGACGGCCACCTCTTCCACGAGACGATCCGGGCCAACCTGCTCCTCGCCCGCCCCGAGGCGACCGAGGACGAGCTGTGGGACGCGCTCACCCGGGCCCGCCTCGCCACCCTCATCGCCTCGCTGCCCGACGGCCTCGACACGGTGGTGGGCGAGCGCGGCTACCGCCTGTCGGGCGGCGAGCGCCAGCGGCTCACGATCGCCCGCCTGCTGCTGGCCCAGCCCCGGGTGGTGGTCCTGGACGAGGCCACGGCGGCGCTCGACGCCACCTCCGAGGCCGCCGTGCAGGACGCGCTCGGCGAGGCCCTCGCGGGCCGGACCGCCGTGGTCATCGCCCACCGCCTGTCCACGATCCGCGCCGCCGACCTCATCCTGGTCGTCGAGGACGGCCGGATCGTCGAACGGGGCACCCACGCCGAGCTCCTGTCCGCCGGCGGCCGTTACGAGGAGCTCTACCGCACGCAGTTCGACGACCCCACGACCGCCGAGGCGTTCGCCTAGACGGCGCCGTGCCCGGCGGTCGCGGGGGCGGCGGCCCGAGGCTCCTCGGCCGCCGGGGTGCGGCGGGCGCGGAGGGCCCAGAGGGCGACCGGGATGGCGGACAGCATCACGACCGCCGCGATGACCAGCGTGAACCGGTACGCGTCGAGGAAGGCGGCCAGCGCGGGCAGGCCGCTCGCGCTCTGCCGGGAGCTGAGGATCGCCCCCAGGACGGTGATGCCGAGCAGGCCGAAGACCTCGCGCGAGACGTTCAGCATGCCCGAGGCCACGCCCGAGCGCCCGGCGGGCATGCTGTTCAGGACGGCCGCGGTGAGCGGCACGAGCAGGCCCGCGCCGAGGCCGTACAGGATGAACCACGGGCCGACGTCGGCGTAGCCGGCCTCGGCGCCGACGCCGGAGAGCAGGTAGACCGCCGACCCCATCAGGGCCAGGCCGAGCGCGACCGTCGGGCCGAGGCCGAACAGCCGGCTCGCCCGCTGCGACAGCAGCGCGACGACGGCGGTGACCAGGGCCATCGGCACGAACGAGGCGCCCGCCTCGGTGGGGGAGAAGCCGAGCACGTTCTGCAGCCACAGGGCGCTGAAGAAGTAGATCCCGAACACCCCGAACGACCAGATCCCGCTGGTGAGCAGCCCGCCGCTGAACACCCGCGACCGGAACAGCGACAGCACGAGCATCGGCTCGGCCGCCCGGGACTCGATCACCAGGAACGCCACGGCCGCCACCGCGGCCACCCCGAACGCGGCCAGGATCTCCGGCGAGGTCCATCCGGCCGCGTCGCCCTCGATCAGCCCGTACGTCAGCGCGACCAGCGCCAGCGCCGAGGTCACCAGCCCCGGCAGGTCCAGGCTGTGCCGCCGCCCACGCGGGGATGGCTTGATCGCCCAGAGCGCGAGCCCGACGGTGGCCACCCCGATCGGCACGTTGACCAGGTAGATCCAGCCCCAGTGCAGGTTCTCGCTGATGAACCCGCCGGTGACCGGCCCGAGCGCCATGGACAGCGCCCCGGTCGCGCTCCACACGCCCACGGCCCGCCCGCGTTCGCCGGGGTCGGGGAAGATCTGCCCGATCAGCGCCAGCGCCGTGGGGGTGAGCAGCGCGGCCCCCACGCCCTGCGCGGCCCTGGCCGCGATCAGCATGCCGCCGCTCGTGGCCAGCCCGGCGGCCAGCGACGAGGCGGTGAAGACCGCGAGGCCGGCCAGGAACACCCGCCGGGCCCCGAACACGTCCGCCAGCCGCCCGCCAACCAGCATGAGCCCGGCGAAGACCAGGATGTACGAGCTCACGATCCACTCCAGCCCGGAGACGGTCAGCCCGAGCTCCCGCTGGATCGTGGGCAACGCCACATTGCCCACATTGTTGTCCAAATAGGTCATGAAGGTGCCCAGAGTCACCGCGACCAACGCCCACCACCGCATGGCGACGCCTTCCTGTACGCCGTACTTGTACGCCGTACAGTTCAACGTGTACGCCGTATAGTTGTCAACCGTGATGGGAAAACTGACCGCGCGGGCGATCGCGGTGCGCGCCCTGGAGATCGGCGACGCCGAAGGACTCGACGCCGTGACGATCAGGCGTCTGGCCACCGAGCTGGGCGTGACCCCGATGGCCCTCTACTGGCACTTCAAGAACAAGGACCAGCTCCTCGCGGGCATGGCCGACCACCTCATCGCCGGCTTCGCGCCGAAGCCCGCCGACCAGCGCCCGTGGCAGGAGCAGCTCCGCGACCTCATGGTCGGGCTGATCCGCACGCTGCGCACGCACCCCTGCGCGAGGAGCGTCATCGAGCAGGTGGACGTCATCACCGTCCCGAACTTCCTGGCCGTCTGGAACCAGGCGCTCGGCGTCGGCCGCGACGCCGGGTTCAACGGTGACGAGAGCTGCCTCATCAGCCGTTACCTGCTCAACAGCGCCATCGCCATCGCCGACGCCCCCGCGCACCACCGCGCAGGACGCGAGGCCGCCTCCGCCGTCCAGGCCAAGCTCATCGGCCTGCAGTCGGTGCCGCGCGAGACCTACCCGCACATCGTGGAGATGGCCGTGCCGCTGGTGGAGGGCCCGGACCCGGAGCTGTACGACACCTTCGGCGTCGATCTCGTCCTGGCGGGCATCGAGGCGCTGGCCGGCCGGCGGCTAGGGTCGTCTTCGTGACCTTCGAGCTGATCTGCGAGATCGAACCCCCCACCAAGCCCGATCTGAAGCACGTCAGGCACCAGATCGGCACCATGAGCACGATCGCCCACTCGTTCCTCATCCCCGACAACCACATCGGCCGCGCGACCGTGTCGAGCGTGGCCGTGGCGCACGAGGTCGAGGCCATGGGCGGGCGCGGCATCGCCTGCCTCAACTCCCGCGACCGCAACCTGCTCGGCTTCCGGCGCGACCTGCTGACCGCCGCCGCCTACGGGGTCGACCAGTTCCTGTTCGTCTACGGCGACAAGCCGACGAGCGGCAACCGGACCAGCGACCTCACCGTGCGCTCGATGATCGAGGAGGCGCGGGCGTTCTCGCCGGACCTCCGGCTCGGCGCGGCGGCCGGGCTGCGCTCCCTGCCCGCGTGGAAGCACGCGGCCGACTTCCTGTTCCTCCAGGTCAGCTACTCGGTGGAGGCCCAGCTCCGGTGGCGTGACGAGCATCCGGCGGACGTGCCGGTCTACGCCGGGGTCATGGTCCTCGCCAGCGAGCGCCACGCCCGCACCCTGGGCGCCGCGATCCCCGACATCGGCATCCCCGACGACCTCGTCCGGCGGGTGGCGGCCGACCGCATGGCGGGCGTCGAGGCGGCCTGCGAGCAGGTGCTCGCGCTGCGCGAGTCGGGCGCGTTCGCCGGAGTTCACCTCATCCCGGTCTCCCGCTACCGCGACGTCGAGTCCAGGCTCTCCGCCGTGCTCTGACCGTCTTGACGGCCCCGCGCCAGCGCCGCCAGCAGCGCGCCCGCGACGGCGACCGCGAACAGCACCGCGTACGCCCGCTGGAAGCCGCCCATGAGCTGCCCGACGGCGACGGGCGAGAGCGTGGACAACGTTCCCGCGTACACCTGGGCGCGCAGCTCCGGCCCCACGGAGGCGGTGACCACGCTGAGCGACAGGCCGACGCTGATCACGACCCCCACGTTCATGATCATGATGCGGAAGCCGTTGACCACGCCCAGGCTGCCGCTCGGCAGCGCCGCCATGACCTGCGTGGTGTTGCCGGTCAGGAACGTCCCGCTGCCGCACCCGGCCACGAACAGGCCGAGCCCGGTCACCCAGTACGGCGTGGCCGGATCGGCCGTCAACATCAGCGTCCCGAGCCCCAGCGCGCTGAGCGTCGCCCCGCCGATCGACAGCGCGTACGGCGACACCCGCCGCCCCAGCAGCCCCACCAGCGGCGAGGCCAGCCCGATCCCGACCGGCACCGGCAGCACGCTGAGCCCCGCCGCGAACGCGTCCAGCCCCCGCGCGGCCTGGAAGTACAACGCCACCACGAGGATCAGCGCCGAGCGCGCGAGCGCGTTGCAGAACGAGGCCGCGTTCGCGTACGCCAGCAGCCGCCCGCCGAACAGCCGCAGGTCCAGCACCGGGTTCGGGGCCCGCCGCTCGGCCAGCACGACGAGCGGCACCAGCACCACGAACACCCCGGCCCCGGCCAGCACCACCGGGCTCGACAGCCCGCGCGAGCCCGCCTCCGACAGCGCGAGCAGCAGCGCCGACAGCGCGGCGAACAGCAGCACGTTGCCCGGCGCGTCCACCGGCTCGCGCGGCCCCCGGGGCATCTTGCGCAGGATCGCCGCGCCCCAGCCGAGCGCGAGCAGCCCGGCGGGGACGTTCACCCAGAAGATCCACTGCCAGCCGGCGGTCTCGGCGATGAGGCCGCCGACCGTGGGGCCGGCGAGCTGCGCCACCGAGAGCGTGCCGATGTAGACGCCCATGCCCTGGCTCAGCCGCTCGGGCGGGAAGGCGTCGGTGATGATCACGGTGCCGTTCGCCAGGATCATCGCCGCCCCGACCGCCTGCACCACGCGCATCGCGATGAGGAACCACACGTCCGGCGACAGCCCCGCGAGCAGCGAGGCCAGCGTGAACAGGGCGAACCCCGCTAAATACACCTCCCGCCTGCCCAGCAGGTCGGCCACCCGGCCGAAGAACACCAGGCTCGCCGTGTTGACCAGGAGGAACGACAGCAGGATCCAGCCGGACTCCGTCGGCCCGGCCGCGAAGTGCCGCACGACGGTGGGTAAGGCCACGTTGAGCGTGCTGCCGGCGATGCCGATGAGGACGAGCCCCAGGCTGGTGACCGAGCACGCCTTCCAGGCGTAGCGGAGGCGGTTGTCGTCTTGGGGGGTGACCGCGACCATGCACCCACTATGACGTACGACGTACGTCCGATTTGGTGGGGGTGTTACCTGGCGCGCTTTCTGAGGCCGTCGAGGTCGTGGATGACCACCCGCCGCCGCCCGGTCTCGATCAGCCCTCGGTCACGCAGCGTGCGCAGCGCCTTGCTGACCGCCTCCCGCGACGCGCCGGTCCAGCCCGCCAGCTCGTCCTGCGACAGCGGCAGCGCCACGCGCACCCCGCTGCTGGTCTTCTCGCCGTACCGTTCGGCCAGCTCGATCAGGCGGGTCGCGACCCGGCCGGTCGTGTCGTAGGCGCCGTACTCGACGCGCTTCCTGTCGGAGTCGCGCAGCCGGCCGGTGACGAGCTTCATGAGCAGCACCGCGATCCGCCCGTGGGCCTCCAGGAACGCCGGGAAGTCGCGCACCACGATGCCGCTGATCGGCTCCAGCGCGGTGACCGTGGCCGAGCGCGGCGAGCCGTCGATGGCGGACATGTCGCCGAGCAGGCCGCCGGGCCCGCGTACGGCCAGCACCACCTCGTTGCCGCCGCTCGTGTGGGAGGACACTTTGACCCGGCCGTCGAGCAGCACGAGCACCCAGTCGGCGAGGTCGCCCTCGTTCATCACGGCGGTGCCGCGATCCCAGCGGCGCAGGCGCCCGGCGGCGCGCAGGGCCTGCGCCTCCTCGTCGGTGAGCATGGACAGGAACTCGCCTGGCTCTGGCTCCATGCGCCCGATTATGTCGGTACGAGCCCCGCCCATCTACGGCAAACTCGTCAGAACGTACGCCGCGACGAGCTCTTCCTTGCCCTTCAGGCTCAGCCGCCCCAGAGGGCTGACCGTCGCGCCCTCACCGAGCTGCTTGAGCGTCGTCTCGCCGATGACGACCGTGCCCGGCTCGGCGATGCCCTCCAGCCGGGCGGCCACGTTGACGCAGTCGCCCATCGCGTTGAAGCCGCGCAGCTCGGGGCTGCCGATGTTGCCGACGAGGGCGGGCCCGGTGTTGACCCCCACCCGGAACGTCGGCCACGGCACGTCGTCCACCCGCTTCCACGCCATCTCCTCGGCCACCTCGGCCGCGGCCTGCTGCATGGCCAGCGCGGCCCGGCAGGCGGCCCGCGCGTGGTCCGCCTGCGCCGCCGGGGCGTTGAACAGCGCGAGCAGCGCGTCGCCGACGAACTGCACGATCGTGCCGCCGTTGTCGAGGATGCACGGCACGGCGGCCGTGTGGTAGCGGTTGAGCATCTCGACGATCTCGCCGGGCGTGACCTTCTCCGAGAACGTCGTGAAGCCCTTGAGGTCGGCGAAGAGCGCGGTCAGCTCGCGCAGCTCGCCGCCGAGCGCCGCCTGTGCGGGGTCGGCCAGCAGCGCGTGCGCCACGTCCGGCGACATGTACTGGTGGAACAGCGTGTGCAGCTCGCGGTAGAGGCGGGCGTTCTCCAGCGAGAGGGAGAGCTGACCGGCGAGCGTGGCGGCCAGCGCCTCGTCCTGGCCGGTCCGGCCGACCGGCACCTCCAGCACGCCCGCCAGCCTGCCCTTGACGGTGAGCGGGAAGGCCAGCAGGTGGTCGCGGCGGATCGGCTCGCCTGCACGTGCCAGGAGATCGCCGGTGAAGGCGTACTCGCGCGAGCCGACCTGCGTCCGGCCGTCGGCCACCAGCCCGATCTTGACGTCCCCGTACGCCTGCCGCACCCGCTCCAGGGACGAGGCCAGCAGCTCGTCCTCCGGCAGGCCGACCTTGGTCCGGGCGCTGACGTCCACCAGGGCCGCCAGCCGGGCCGACAGCTCGCGCTCGTTCGCGAGGGCCGCGCCCGCCCGGTCCAGCACCGCGGTCTGGCTCTCGTTGAGCCGGAACTTGCCCGACAGGCGGGTCGCCGCCAGCGGCTCGCCCCTGCGTACGGCCTCGACCAGCTCCTCCAGCGCCCGGTCGTAGTCCTGCGTGATCCGCCGTACGGTCGCCGCGAGCGTCACCGAGTCGAACAGCCCCGCGCTCGACCCCTCGCGCCGGAACTGCAGGTAGGCGCTGTAGGCCACGAAGACGAAGGCCAGGGTCAGCAGCAGGTGCCACTCCCACCACGACAGGTGCCAGTTGAGCTGCGACATGCCGGCGACCATCGACTCGGCCAGCAGCGCGTACGCGGTGATGAGGCTGATCAGCATGGCCGACGGCCGCCGCCGGTGGATGAGGAACATCATCACGCTGGCGGCGGCGTACAGCAGCAGGCCGGGGATCGAGCCCCAGGCGAGCCAGGGCACCGGCGTCAGGGAGGGCGGCTCGCTGAGCGCGGTCAGCCCCGGCACCAGCGAGGCGACGCCCCACACCACCATGAAGCCGACCAACGCCGCGCGGATCACCTGTTGCGCGCCCAGCACCCGCGCGGCCGCCTGCTCGCCGAGCGGCAGCGCCGAGGCGAAGGCGAACACGGCGGCGGCCGACAGGCCCACCTGCTGCCCGATGTCGAAGCCGAGCGAGCCGGTGTGCAGGATGATCATCGGCGTGGCCAGGCCGTGCATGAAGAAGAAGCCGGCGCTGCTCAGGAAGACCATGGACACGAGGAACAGGCGGGCGTCGCGGCGGCGGCGCGAGGCTTCGCTGATCATCAGGCCGAGCGCCACGTTGATCCCGGCGACCGCGACGATCAGCCAGAAGTGGCTCGGGTTGTGCTGCCAGGGGATGTTGACGGAGTCGTTGGCGAGCAGGAGCCAGAGGCCCAGCATGGGCAGGACCAGGTGGATCGCCCAGACTGCGCCGCGCACCGGCTGGGTGGCCGGCGGCAGGTAGGGGGCGGGATCGGCGCTAGGCACAAGCCGATTATCCACGCGAGTCCGGTGCGGCGACTGTGCCGTTTTACTCACCCGAGTCACCGACAATCGGTCAACTTGGTAAGTAACGCTTTGCAGTGTGACAAATACGTTATGTAGTTTCTGCCAACCTCTGGACCGTTCGAAACGTGCTTCTCATGCATCTCCTATGAAACATCCGTCGCTGGAAGGACAGCCGTGGCTATCAAGATCGGCGGTGGGCGTGCGCTCACCCTCGCCACTGTCGGAGCGCTCGCCGCCTCGCTCCTCGCGGTCGGTGGCGTCGCCACCGCATCGTCGGCGAGCAACCAGGTCACCGCGTGCGTGAACAAGAAGACCCGCTACGCGCGCATCGTGAACCCGACCACGAAGTGCCGCACCACCGAGATCCGCGTGCTCATCGGCGGCGGCAGCGAGGCCACCACGAACTCCGTCACCGTCGGCCCCAAGGGTGACACGGGCCCGCAGGGCCCGAAGGGTGACGCCGGCCCCCAGGGTCCGCAGGGCCGCCCCGGTCTGAAGGGCGCGACCGGCCCGCAGGGCCCCAAGGGCGACACCGGCCCCGCCGGCCCCCAGGGCCCGCAGGGTCCGAAGGGTGACGACGGCAAGAACGGCCAGGACGGCAAGGACGGCCAGGACGGCAAGAACGGGCTCCCCGGCAAGGACGGCCAGGACGGCAAGAACGGCCAGCAGGGCCCGAAGGGCGACACCGGCCCCGCCGGCCCGCAGGGCCCGAAGGGTGAGACCGGTCCTCGCGGCCCGCAGGGTGACGACGGTCCTCGCGGCTACAAGGGCCAGGACGGCGAGGACGGTAAGAGCGCCTACGAGATCTGGCGCAGCCAGCCGGGCAACGGCAACAAGACCGTGTCCCAGTTCCTGGAGTCCCTGAAGGGCCCGAAGGGTGACAAGGGCGACTCCGGCACGGGCGGTGGCAGCATCACCCCCACCACTTACACCGCTCAGGTGAACGGCAAGGCCGCGCAGGTCTCCTGCCCTGACGGCAAGTCCGCGACCGGCGGCGGCTACACCACCAACGCCAACGGCAAGGCGATCAAGAACGCCCCCATGAGCTCCAACGGCCGGCCGGCCGGCTGGCTGGTCGAGTTCGACGGGAACACCAGCGGCACCGTCTACGTGATCTGCATCTGACCCGCGCGCGAAAGGGCCGGCACGGGAAACCCGTACCGGCCCTTCGCTCGTCCAGGATCAGCCGAACAGCGCGGGCAGCGCCCCCTGGTGCGTCTCCCGCAGCTCCTCGACCGGCACCTCGAACACGTCCTCGACCACCAGCGACGCCCCGCCGGTGACCCCGAGCCCGTAGCACGGCACGTCGTGCCGCCCGCACAGCGAGGCGAACTCGTCGTACGCCTCCGGCCGCACCACGACCAGCGCCCGCGCCGCCGACTCGCTGAACAGGTCGATGAAGGGGTCGCCGGACAGCGTCACGTTCGCCCCGACGCCCCGCGCCAGGCACGACTCGGCCAGCGCCACCGCGAGCCCGCCGTCGGACAGGTCGTGCGAGCCCTCCAGCAGGCCGCGCCTGGCCGCCTCCACGAGCACGGCGCCGAGCGCCTGCTCGGCCTCCAGGTCCGCCTGCGGCGGCAGCCCGCCCAGGTGACGGTGGACGACGTGCGCCCACTCCGAGCCGCCGAACTCCTCGCGCGTGTCGCCGAGCAGCACCACGCGCAGCCCCTCGGCGACGAACCCGGTGGGCACCCGCTTGGCGACGTCCTCGATGACGCCGAGCACGCCCACGACCGGGGTCGGGTTGATGGCGGTCGCGCCCGTCTGGTTGTAGAAGGAGACGTTGCCGCCGGTCACCGGCACACCGAGGGTCCGGCAGGCGTCGGCGAGGCCGCGCGTGGCCTCGGCGAACTGCCACATGACCTCGGGGTCCTCGGGCGAGCCGAAGTTGAGGCAGTTGGTGACGGCCAGCGGCTCGGCCCCGGTCACCGCGACGTTGCGGTAGGCCTCGGCGAGCGCGAGCTGCGCCCCCGCGTACGGGTCGAGCTTGGCGTAACGCCCGTTGCCGTCGGTGGCGAGCGCGATGCCCCGGGTCGTCGGCTCGGCGCCGGCGATGGCCTCGGAGATGCGCAGCATGCCGGCGTCGGCCGGCTGCGCCAGGACCGTGTTGGACCGGACGTAGCGGTCGTACTGGTCGGTCACCCACTCCTTGGAGGCCAGGTTGGGCGAGCCGAGCAGCCGCAGCAGCGTCTCCCGCAGGTCCGCGGGCCGCTCCAGGCGGTCGGGGGTGTCGGCGTTGAGCGCGGACTGCCCGGCCGGCTCGTGGTAGGGCCGCTCGTAGACCGGCCCCTCATCGGCGGCAGTGCCCGGCGGGATGTCCACGATGACCTCGCCGTCCCACGTCATGACGAGCCGGCCGGTGTCGGTGACCTCGCCGATGACGGTGGCGGGGACGTCCCACTTGGCGCAGATCTCCATGAACGCCGGGATGTCGTCGGGCCGGACCACGGCCATCATGCGCTCCTGCGACTCGCTCATGAGGATCTCCTCGGGGCGGAGCGAGGGGTCGCGGAGCGGCACCAGGTTGAGGTCGACCTGCATGCCGCCGGTGCCCTTGGCAGCCAGCTCGGTCGTGGCGCAGGAGACGCCGGCCGCGCCGAGGTCCTGGATGCCGACGACCACGTCGGCCGCGTACAGCTCCAGGCAGCACTCGATGAGCAGCTTCTCCATGAACGGGTCGCCCACCTGAACGGCGGGCCGCTTGGCCTGCGACTCGTCCTCGAACGTGGCGCTGGCCAGCACGCTCGCCCCGCCGATGCCGTCGGGGCCGGTGGACGCGCCGAACAGCACGACCTTGTTGCCGGGGCCGGGCGCGGTGGCGAGCTTGATCTGGTCCTTGCGCAGCAGGCCCACGCACAGGGCGTTGACCAGCGGGTTGCCGAGGTAGCAGGGGTCGAAGACGACCTCGCCGCCGATGTTGGGCAGGCCCAGGCAGTTGCCGTAGCTGCTGATGCCCTCGACCACGCCGGGCAGCACCCGGCGGGTGTCGACCGCGTCGGCCGCGCCGAAGCGCAGGGAGTCCATGACGGCGATCGGGCGGGCGCCCATCGACATGATGTCGCGGACGATGCCGCCGACGCCGGTGGCCGCCCCCTGGTGGGGCTCGACGTAGGACGGGTGGTTGTGCGACTCGATCTTGAACGTGGCCGCCCAGCCGTCGCCGATGTCGACCACGCCCGCGTTCTCGCCCATGCCGACCAGCAGCGCCTCGGACTTGGGCGCCTTGGTGGCGAACTGCTTGAGATGCACCTTGGACGACTTGTACGAGCAGTGCTCGGACCACATGACGCTGTAGATGGCCAGCTCGGAGCCGGTCGGGCGGCGGCCGAGGATCTGCTTGACCCGGTCGTACTCGTCCTGCTTCATGCCGAGCTCGGCGAAGGGCATCGGCTCGTCGGGCGTCCCTGACGCCCGCTCAACGGTGTCGGTCATGCGTTCACCAGGCTCTTGAGAATGGAGGTGAAGAAGCCGAGGCCGTCGGTGCTCGGCGCGCCGACGAGGTCCTCGACCGCGTGCTCGGGGTGCGGCATGAGGCCGACGACGTTGCCGGCCGCGTTGCTGATGCCGGCGATGTCGTTGAGCGAGCCGTTGGGGTTGCCGAGGTAACGCACGACCACCTGGCCGCCCGCCTCCAGCTCGGCGAGGGTGTCGGCGGAGGCGACGTAGCGGCCCTCGCCGTGCTTGATCGGCAGCGTGATCTCCTGGCCCTCGTCGAAGGAGTTGGTCCAGGAGGTCGAGACGCGCTCGACGCGCAGCCGCTGGTCGCGGCAGACGTAGTGCAGCGAGGCGTTGCGGGTCAGCGCGCCGGGCAGCAGGTGCGCCTCGCAGAGGATCTGGAAGCCGTTGCAGGTGCCGATGACCGGCAGCCCGGCCTTGGCGGCCGGGATCAGCTCGTCCATCAGCGGCGCGAAGCGCGAGATGGCGCCGCAGCGCAGGTAGTCGCCGTAGGAGAAGCCGCCGGGCAGGAACACGGCGTCCACTCCCTTCAGGTCGTGGTCGGCGTGCCACAGCGGCACCGCCTCCGCGCCCACGAGGCGCACGGCTCTGGCGGCGTCCTGGTCGTCGAGAGTTCCTGGAAACGTGACTACGCCCACACGGGCAGCGCTCATGACAGTCGTCCCCTCCGAGGATGCGCACGCGCGCGCCACCGTCGATGCGGGGTGACGGTGGTCTGCGGCGGTCACTTCAGCGTATCGGAGGCGCCCAGATGCGCGGTATCGCGGTCAGACGGCGGCGAGCTCCCGGGGGCGGGCCACGGCCTCTTCGTCCCAGTCGAGCGATTTGCGCAGGTGAACGGTGGTGCCACGGCCCGGCGTGATGCCGAACGAGATCTCGTCCACGACGGAGCGCATGATCAGCAGCCCACGGCCGTTCTCGGTGTCGGGAGGGGGGAAGCCCGGCGGGATCGACGGCACGCCCGTGCCGCTGTCCGCCACCCGGACGTCGCACTGGCCGTAGCCGATCGACGCGCTCACCTCGTAGCGGTTGGCGGGCCCCCCGTGCCGAACCGCGTTGGAGCATGCCTCGGAGACGGCGAGCAGCATGTCGGCGATGCAGGTCTCGCTCACGTTGAGCGACCTCATGGCATCGCCGAGCACCCGCCTGACCATCGGTATGCCGATCGCATCCCGAGGCAGTGCCAACGAGAACTCAATATCCACCGGACTCCTCCGGGCGCCAGAATGTCACCTGGAGTAGATTTCCCTGTGAAAACGGGGCTAACCGCAAAATCACGCTGTTGTTATTCACTGTTGGTGACCCCGTGGCATTGTGGCACGTCGGCACCCGGCTTTAAGCGGCCACGAGGAAAACGGGACGCCAAATCTCCCTACTGCTCCTCGACCCGGACGGCGTAGTCCTCGATCACGGTGTTGGCCAGCAGGGTCTCGGCCATCTTGCGGACCTCGTCCAGCGCCGCCGCGTCGGCCGGGCCGTCCAGCTCGACCTCGAAGCGCTTGCCCTGGCGGACCGACGAGACGCCGGAGAAGCCGAGACGGGGCAGCGCCTGCGCGATCGCCTGGCCCTGCGGGTCGAGGATCTCGGGCTTCAGCATGACCTCGACGATGACGCGCGCCACTGTTCCTCCTGCGTGCGACGGGGTTGGGAAAGCCAGCCTACCGGGGGCGTGTGGCCGACGGCACAACGGGAACGGGGGAGAGATGGGGCTTGCGCGGAGGGCTGTGACGTCTGCCACGATGTTCCCAAACGCGTACGAACCACCACCAGTTGGTTCATCGCCAAGAAGGCTGGCCTAAGGTGGCAACCCCGTCCGGACCAGCCCCGACGCACAGGAGAGTGGCACGTGACACTCGACGCCTCTCGCGGTGCTCACCAAGAAGCACCTCCGGAGCTCGTCCAGCTGCTCACCCCCGAGGGGGAGCGGGTCGAGCACCCTGACTACGACGTCGATCTCACCCCGGAAGAGGTCCGGTCGCTCTACCGCGACCTGGTGCTCGTCCGGCGCATCGACCTGGAGGCCGTGGCGCTGCAGCGCCAGGGCGAGCTCGGCATCTGGGCCTCGCTGCTCGGCCAGGAAGCCGCCCAGATCGGCTCGGGCCGGGCGCTGACCGACAGCGACATGGCGTTCCCCACCTACCGCGAGCACGGCGTGGCGTGGTGCCGCGACGTCGACCCGGTCAAGCTGCTCGGGCTGTTCCGCGGCGTCAACCACGGCGGATGGGACCCCCAGGAGCACAACTTCCACCTCTACACGATCGTCATCGGCAGCCAGACCCTGCACGCCGTCGGCTACGCGATGGGCATCCAGCGCGACGACGCCAGCGCCGCCACGATCGTCTACTTCGGCGACGGCGCCACCTCCCAGGGCGACGTGAACGAGTCCTTCATCTGGGCCAGCGTGTTCAACGCGCCGATCGTGTTCTTCTGCCAGAACAACCAGTGGGCCATCTCCGAGCCGTTGGAGAAGCAGACCCGCATCCCCCTCTACCGCCGCGCCTCCGGCTTCGGCTTCCCCGGGGTCCGGGTCGACGGCAACGACGTGTTCGCCTGCCTCGCCGTCACGCGCAAGGCGCTGGAGGCGGCGCGCACCGGGCAGGGGCCGACGCTCATCGAGGCGTTCACGTACCGGATGGGCGCCCACACCACGACCGACGACCCGACGCGCTACCGGGTCGCCAGCGAGCTGGAGGCGTGGAAGCTCAAGGACCCCATCGAGCGGGTGAAGGCTTACCTGTTCAAGAACGAGCTGGCCGACCAGGAGTTCGTCGACTCCGTCGACGAGGAGGCCGGGCAGCTCGGCGCCGACCTGCGGCGGCGCTGCCTCGCGCTGCCCGACCCGCAGCCGCTCGACATCTTCGACCACGTCTACCGCGAGCCCCACGCGCTGATCGACCAGGAGCGCGCCCAGTTCGCCGCGTATCTGGAGGGGTTCGAGAAGTGACGGTTCTGAGCTTGTCGAAAGCCCTGAACGAGGGCATGCGCAAAGCCATGGAGGACGACCCCAAGGTCCTCATCATGGGCGAGGACGTCGGCAAGCTGGGCGGCGTCTTCCGCGTCACCGACGGCCTGCAGAAGGACTTCGGCGAGGACCGCGTCATCGACACGCCGCTCGCCGAGTCCGGCATCATCGGCACCGCGATCGGCCTGGCGCTGCGCGGCTACCGGCCGGTGTGCGAGATCCAGTTCGACGGCTTCGTCTTCCCGGCCGCCGACCAGATCATCACGCAGCTCGCCAAGATGCCCATGCGGTCGCTGGGCGCGATCAAGCTGCCGGTGGTCGTACGCATCCCGTGCGGCGGCGGCATCGGCGCGGTCGAGCATCACAGCGAGTCCCCCGAGGCGTACTTCACCCACACCTCCGGGCTGCGCGTGGTCGCCTGCTCCAACCCGGCGGACGCGTACACGATGATCCAGCAGGCCATCCGCTGCGACGACCCGGTGGTGTTCTTCGAGCCCAAGCGCCGCTACTGGGAGAAGGGCGACATCGACACC
Organism: Nonomuraea sp. LP-02; assembly: GCF_036289125.1. Lineage (NCBI taxonomy): Bacteria > Bacillati > Actinomycetota > Actinomycetes > Streptosporangiales > Streptosporangiaceae > Nonomuraea > Nonomuraea sp. LP-02. The sequence continues at coordinate 7,229,249 of NZ_JAXCLK010000001.1, forward strand.
ACCTCGTCCGACTGGTGGACGCCGTTCGACGCGGCCAAGGTCGTACGGGCCGGGGCCGACGCCACGCTGCTGGCGTACGGGCCGATGGTGAAGACCTGCCTGGAGGCCGCGGCGGCGGCCGAGGACGAGGGGCGCTCCCTGGAGGTCGTGGACCTGCGCTCGCTCAACCCGCTGGACGAGGCGGTGATCATGGAGTCGGCGCGCCGCACCGGCCGGGTCGTGGTCGTCCATGAGGCGCCCGTCTACAACGGCTTCGGCGCCGAGCTGGCCGCCCGCGTCACCGAGCAGTGCTTCTACCACCTGGAGGCCCCGGTGCTGCGGGTCGGCGGGTTCTCCACTCCCTACCCGCCGTCGAAGCTGGAGGAGCACTACCTGCCCGACCTGGACCGGGTGCTCGACGCCGTCGACCGGGCCTTCGGGTTCTGAGAGGGGGGTTCATGCGACGCGAGTTCAGGCTCCCCGACGTCGGTGAGGGGCTGACCGAGGCCGAGATCGTCCGCTGGCACGTCCAGCCGGGCGACGAGGTCAAGGTCAACCAGATCGTGGTCGAGATCGAGACCGCGAAGTCGATCGTGGAGCTGCCGATCCCGTGGGACGGCGTGGTGTCCGGCCTGCTGGCCGACGAGGGCCTGACGGTGGAGGTGGGCCGGCCGATCATCGCCGTGGACACGGCGGAAGAGCCCCGCGAGACCCCGCCGCCCGCCGGTACGTCGGCCGGGTCGGCGGCGGGTCCGGCCGGGCCGGCGGGCCAGGCGAAGGCCCTGGCCGAGGACCTGGTGCCCAACCCTCCGGCGGAGGGCGCGGTCGAGCCCGGCGCCCACGGCAGCCCGGCCCCGAAGGAGGAGCGCCAGGCGGTGCTGGTCGGCTACGGCGTCAAGACCGGCGCCACCAGACGCCGCCCCCGCAAACGCCCCGCCACCACCGCCGACGGCCTGCCCCCGGAAGCCGCCGCCCCGGAAGCCCCCGCCCCCGAAGCCCCCACCACGGGCGCTCCGAGCACGGGCGCCCCTTCCGCCGGCGCTCCGGCCGCGGAGGCGCCCGCCCCCTCGATCCCCGCCGCTCCGGTGGCCAACCCGAGGCGCGTGGAGGTGGCGCCCGTACCCGTCCATGAGGCGCCCGGCCCCATCACGGTGCTGGCCAAGCCGCCGGTCCGCAAGCTGGCCAAGGACCTCGGCGTGGACCTCACCACGGTCACGGGCACCGGCCCGCAGGGCTCCATCACGCGGGACGACGTCCACGCCGCGGCGGCCGCACAGGCCCCGGCCCCGGAGACGGCCGCCCCCGGGCAGCGGGAGGAGCGCGTCCCCGTCAAGGGCGTGCGCAAGATGATGGCCCAGGCTATGGTCGCCAGCGCCTACACCGCTCCGCACGTCACGGAGTTCCTCCAGATCGACGTGACCGGCACCATGGAGGCCGTCAGGCGGCTGCGCGCCCTGCCGGACTTCGCCGAGGTCAAGGTGAGCCCGCTGCTGCTGGTGGCCAAGGCCGTCCTGACGGCGGCCCGCCGGCATCCGATGGTCAACTCCTCCTGGGACGAGCAGGCCCAGGAGATCGTCGTCAAGCACTACGTCAACCTGGGGATCGCCGCCGCCACCCCCCGGGGCCTGGTGGTGCCCAACATCAAGGACGCGCACACCCTCTCCCTGCCCGACCTGGCCCGGAGCCTGGCCGAGCTGACGGAGACGGCCCGCGCGGGACGTACGCAGCCGGCCGAGATGGCGGGCGGGACGATCACGATCACCAACGTCGGCGTGTTCGGCGTGGACACCGGCACCCCCATCATTAACCCGGGCGAGGCCGCCATCCTCGCCTTCGGCCAGGTGCGGGACCTGCCGTGGGTGGTGGACGGCGAGCTCGCCGTACGCAAGGTGACGACACTGTCCCTGTCGTTCGACCACCGGATCGTGGACGGCGAGCTGGGCTCACGCTTCCTGCGTGACATCGGCGACATGCTGGAGGACCCGCTCCGCATCATGGCGTGGAGCTGAAACAAGGGAGCTGAGCTGAGACAAGGGTGATCGCCGGGAGGACCCCTCCCCCGGCGATCACCACGGGCCCGGCAGGAGAGCGCGCATGCTCCCCGCGGCAGGCCCGTACGAGGCGAGCCACACGGTTGCCTTCATGACGTCAGAGACGCCACCCACCCCATCTGATACATCTCCTGTGGTTTTCCACACCTTTGACCGGCCGTCCGCCTCATGGTGGCCGTACCCTGGTCGTTCCTAGTCTCTGGTGCATGACGGAATGGCTGATCGACCTGATGGAGATGCTCGGCGCGCCGGGAGCCGGGATCGCGATCGCGCTGGAGAACCTCTTCCCGCCCCTGCCCAGCGAGGTGATCCTGCCGCTGGCCGGCTTCACCGCCTCCCGGGGAGAGATGAACCTGCTCGCCGTGCTGTTGTGGACCACCGCCGGCTCGGTGATCGGGGCCCTGATGCTGTACGGAGTGGGCGCGATGCTCGGCCGGGAGCGCACGCTGGCCCTGGCCGCCCGGATCCCGCTGCTGAAGGTCTCCGACATCGCCAGGACGGAGGCGTGGTTCCTCAAGCACGGGCGCAAGACGGTGTTCTTCGGCCGGATGATTCCCATCTTCCGCAGCCTGATCTCCGTTCCCGCCGGGGTGGAGCGCATGCCGCTGGGCGTCTTCACGCTCCTGACCACGGCCGGCAGCCTGCTCTGGAACACCGTCTTCGTGCTGGCCGGGTGGATGCTGGGCGAGAACTGGGAGCTGGTGGAGACCTACGTCGGCGTCGGCACCAACGCGGTCATCGCCACGGTGGCGCTGGCGGTGCTGGTCTTCGCAGGCACGCGGCTGGCTCAGCGGCGCAAGGGGCGGCATGCGGTCGGTGCTTAACGGGCCGAGGCTCGTCGGGGCGGTGGCCGCCGGTGCGGTCACCGCCCTCGTGGGGTTGCTGTTCGTCTTGGTGGCGGCGCCGTTCGCGGACCGTCCCGCGGTGCGGGCGGCGGCCGCCCGGCTGGTCCGGCTTGAGCTGTGGCGGCTGGGCCTGGACCTCTCCGGCAGGAACGAGGAGGGCGAGCTGCGTTACCTCGCCGCCCGTACGCCCGTGGGCGTGCTGGGCGGCATCGTGGTGCTGCTGCTCGTGATCGGCCTTGGCACGGCGGTCATGCTGGCGTGGTCGTGGGGGCGCGGGGAGGCGTTCGACGGCATGCTGCCCACCGCGCCGCTGGTGGCCTACATTTCGGTGTCGGGCTGCGTCCTGCTGTTCCTGGACGTGTGCGGCCTGGTGGGGGTGGAGGCGCTGGAGCGGCGGCTGGCCGTACGGCTGCTCGCCCCCGACCCGGTGGAGGCGCTGCGGCGGCGGATCGACGAGCTGACCGTGAGCCGGGCCGGGGTGGTCGCGGCGGTCGACGCCGAACGGCGGCGCATCGAGCGTGACCTCCACGACGGGGTGCAGCAGCGGCTGGTGGCGCTGTCCATGCTCGCGGGACGCGCCCGCCGGGGCCGCCCCGAGCTGCTGGAACAGCTCCACGAGCAGGCCCAGCAGGCCCTGGCGGAGCTGCGCGAGGTGGCCTGGCGGGTCTACCCGTCGGGGCTGGACGCCCACGGTCTGGCGGAGGCGCTGGCCGGAGTGGCCGAGCGGTCGTCGGTCGCGGTCAAGGTGACCTGCGAGCTGCCGGAGCGGCCCGGGGCGGTGGTGGAGGCCGCCGCGTACTTCGTGGCCAGCGAGGCGGTGACGAACGCGGCCAAACACTCCGGAGCCACCCTGGTGACCATCGACGTACGCCGGCAGGCCACCATGGTCGTCGTGCGAGTGGAGGACGACGGCGCAGGCGGGGCCGACGCGACCGGCGGCGGGCTGACCGGCCTGGCGCAGCGGGTGGCCGCCCTGGACGGCCGGTTCACCCTGACCAGCCCGCCCGGCGGGCCGACCGTGATCGAAGCGGAGTTGCCGTGCGCGTGATGCTGGCCGAGGACTCGGCCCTGCTGCGGGAGGGCCTGGTGCGGCTGCTGAAGGAGGAAGGTCACGACGTGCCGGCCGCGGTGGGCGACGCCGACTCGCTGCTCCGGGCGGTGGCCGCCGAGCGGCCCGACGCCGTGGTGGTGGACGTACGGATGCCGCCCACCCACACCGACGAGGGCCTGCGCGCCGCCCTGGAGATCCGGCGGCGCTGGCCGGAGGTCAAGGTGCTGGTGCTGTCGCAGTACGTCGAGAAGAAGTACGCCACCGAGCTGATGAGCGGCAGCATCGACGGCGTCGGCTACCTGCTGAAGGACCGCGTGGCCCAGGTCGGCGACTTCCTGGACGCGCTCGACCGGGTGGGCGCGGGCGGGACGGCGTTCGACCCGGAGGTGGTGCGCCAGTTGCTCGCGCGCACCAGCAACACCGACCCGCTGGCGCAGCTCACCGCCCGCGAGCGCCAGGTGCTGGAGCTGATGGCGCAGGGACTGACCAACGCCTCCATCGCCCAGTCGCTGCACGTGTCGCAGAGCGCGGTGGAGAAGCACGTCAACGCCCTGTTCGACAAGCTCGCGCTGTCGCACACCACCGGCTACAGCCGCCGGGTCCTCGCGGTGCTGCGTTACCTCGGCTCCTGAGCCGGCGTCGATAGGGTGCTCCCATGATTCGCCACATCGTGCTGTTCACCTGGACCGACGACGCGACCGACGAGCAGAAGGCGACGGTGACCGCCGAGCTGCGCAAGCTGCCGGACGCGATCCCGGAGCTCCGCTCCTACACCGTCGGCCCCGACGCCGGCATCAACCAGGGCAACCACGCCTACGCGGTGGTCGCCGACTTCGACTCGGCGGACGACTATCTCGTCTACCGCGACCACCCGCGGCACCAGGCGGTCATCGCCGAGCACATCAAGCCGATCGTGGCCACCCGCGCCTCCGCGCAGATCGAGGTGTAGGGCCTAGATCTCCGGAGGGTTGTTCTCGCGGTGCATCAGGCGCCCGTCCGACGTGCGGCCCCGTCTCGGGGCCAGCACGATGCTCAGCACGACGCCCACGCCGCCCACGATCATGAAGATCAGGCCGATGACGTCCATGTGGACGCTGTCGCCGAAGACGTCGGGCTCGATCGCGAACTTCAGGATGGCGCCGAGCGTGAGGAAGAAGATGCTGACCCCGACACCCATGACGAGCCTCCCTGGTAAACGGCCGGTACGCCCACGGTCATACCCGGCCAAGGACGATCACACCCTCCACCGGCCGAACGACGGAACGCCCGCACGACGTGCGGGCGTTCCGTGCGTACCGGGACTCGGAAGGGACCTTAGAAGGCCTCCTCCGGAAGCTCCATGAGCTCCTGGCCGGTGGACTCGAGGATGCGCCGCTCCGCGGTCAGGCGGGGCAGCACGGTCTTGGCGAAGAACGTGGCCGACGCCACCTTGCCCTGGTAGAACGGGTCCTCGCCGTCCGCGAGCCGGGCCAGCGCGACCTCGGCCTGGCGCAGCAGCAGCCAGCCGATGACGAGGTCGCCGAGCGCCAGCAGCAGGCGGGTGGTGTTGAGGCCGACCTTGTAGACCTCCTCCGGCTTCTCCATCGAGCCGAGCGCCCAGGTCGCCATCGTGTCGCCCATGGCCTTGACGTCGGCGGCGGCCTCGGCCAGCAGCTCGCGCTCCTCCTTGAGCCGCCCGTTGCCGGCCTCGGAGGCGGCGAAGGCGGTGATCTCGCCGAGCAGCGCGCCGACGGCCGCGCCCTGGTTGCGCAGGATCTTCCTGAAGAACAGGTCCATGCCCTGGATGGCGGTGGTGCCCTCGTACAGGGAGTCGATCTTGGCGTCCCTGATGTACTGCTCGATCGGGTAGTCCTGCAGGTAGCCGGAGCCGCCCAGGGTCTGCAGCGAACGGGAGAGCAGCTCGTACGACCGCTCCGACCCGACGCCCTTGACCAGCGGCAGCAGCAGGTCGTTCATCGCGTGCGCGTGCCGGTCGGCCGGGTCGATCATCACGGCGTCCTGGAAGGTGGCCGTGTAGAGGACCAGGGCGCGCATGCCCTCGGCGTACGCCTTCTGCAGCATCAGCTCGCGGCGCACGTCCGGGTGGTTGACGATGGTGACGCGCGGGGCGGTCTTGTCGGTCATCTGCGTCAGGTCCGCGCCCTGGACGCGGGACCTGGCGTAGTCGAGGGCGTTGAGGTAGCCGGTCGAGAGCGTGGCGATGGCCTTGGTGCCGACCATCATGCGGGCGTGCTCGATGACCATGAACATCTGCTTGATGCCCTCGTGCACCTCGCCGACCAGCCAGCCGATCGCGGGGTGCTTCTCGCCGAAGGTGAGCTCGCAGGTCGTGGAGACCTTCAGGCCCATCTTCTTCTCGACGTTGGTGACGTAGACGCCGTTGCGCTCGCCGAGCTCGCCGGTCTCCAGGTCGACGTGGTACTTCGGCACCAGGAACATCGACAGGCCCTTGGTGCCGGGGCCGTGACCCTCCGGGCGGGCCAGCACCAGGTGGAAGATGTTGTCGGCCATGTCGTGCTCGGCGCTGGTGATGAAGCGCTTGACGCCTTCGATGTGCCAGGTGCCGTCGGGCTGGCGTACGGCCTTGGTGCGGCCGGCGCCCACGTCGGAGCCGGCGTCCGGCTCGGTCAGCACCATGGTCGCGCCCCAGTTGCGCTCGATGGCCAGCTCGGCGAAGCGCTTCTGCTCCTCGGTGCCGACCTGCCACAGGGTGTAGGCGAAGTTGGGGCCGGCGGCGTACATGTAGAGCGCCGGGTTCGCGCCCAGCACCATTTCGGCCGTGGACCAGGCGAGGCTGCGCGGGATGCCGGGGCCGCCCAGGTCGGTGGGCAGGTCGAGGTGCGCCCAGCCGCCGTCCACCAGCGCCTTGAAGGACTTCTTGAACCCCTCCGGCATGGTGACCGAGCCGGTCGCGGGGTCGAAGACCGGCGGCTTCCTGTCGCCCTCCTCGAAGGAGTCGGCGAGCACGCCGGTCGCCAGGCGGTTGACCTCTTCCAGGAGGCTGCGCGCGATGTCCTCGTCGACTTCCGCAAAGGGCCCTGCGCCGAGGATCTCGCGTCGCCCGAAGACCTCGAAGAGGTTGAATTCAAGGTCGCGAACGTTGCTCTTGTAGTGGCCCATGGGGTCGATCTCCTTGAACCGAGACAGGGGTGTACTCGCGAGTAACCTTACTCTGAAATGCTACCCGCGGGTAACCCCTGCCATGCATGGCATGCTCGTCTCCATGGACGCCGAAGAACTCGCCGCGCGGTGGCGGGAGCGACTGGAGGCCTGGGCGATCCCGGACGAGATCCTGGCCCGCGCTTCCGCCGACCCCTGGACTCACTCGCCCGAACGGTTCGGCACCCGCACCGACCGGGCCCTCGCCGAGCCGGACGACGGACCCACGATGACGAGGCTGACGGAGGCCCTGCCCGACCAGGGCACGCTGCTCGACGTGGGCTGCGGCGCCGGCGCGTCCTCGCTGCCGCTGAGCGGGCGCGTCAGCCACCTGTACGCGGTCGACTCCTCGGCCGCGATGCTCGACGGGCTCACGCTGCGGGCCGACAAGCTCGGGGTGCCGGTCACCACGATCCACGGCCGCTGGCCGGACGTCGCGGGTGAGGCCCCGGTGGCCGACGTCGCCATCGCCGCGCACGTCGTCTACAACGTGCCCGACCTGGCCGCCTTCCTGCGCGCGCTCGACGCGCACACGCGCGGGCGGGTGGTGCTGGAGCTGACGCACCGCCATCCGACGAGCTGGATGACGCCGCTCTGGCAGCACTTCCACGGCATCGACCGCCCGGCGCGGCCGGTCGCCGAGGACTGCGTGGCGCTGGCGGCGGCGCTCGGCTTCGCCGTACGGGTGGAGGAGCGGGAGGCCCCGCTGGAACGATTCAGCTCCCTGGAGGAGCTCGCGGCCAGCGCCTGCCGGCGGGCGTGCCTCGACCCGTCCCGGGCGGACGAGGTGGCCGCCACGGCCGTCGAGCTGGGCATGTGGCCGTTGCCACGGGACCGCTGGGTCACCGTCTGGTGGGACTGACACCGGTTTGACGTCTTCGGTGGTGTCGGGTTGGGTGTTCCCATGATCGAGATTCACGCCGTCACCATCGACTCCGCCGACCCGTACGAGCTCGCGAGCTGGTGGAGCAGGGCCACGGGGCTGCCTCTGGGCGAGGACGACCAGCCGGGCGACGACGAGGTGATGCTGCGGACCGAGCGGGACCCCTTCCTGCTGTTCATCCGCGTTCCCGAGGGCAAGACGGTCAAGAACCGCCTGCACTTCGACGTCAACGGCACCGCGGGCAGGACGCGCGACGAGGAGGTCGAACGGCTCATCGAGCTGGGCGCGACCGTCCACGCCGATCTGCGCCGGCCCGACGGCGCCGGATGGGTGACGATGCTCGACCCCGAGGGCAACGAGTTCTGTGTGTGCCGCAGCCAGGCCGAGCGGGAGTCCTGAAGGCCGGGCGGGGTCACCGCTCGGAGCGTGCCCGGCCCTGCATCGTGAGCGTCAGGATGCCGGCGATCAGATAGACCAGCGCGCCGTGCCACAGCGCGTGCACGGCCGAGCCGAAGACCCCCTCGCCGTCGAGGACGAGCTGCACCGGATAGTCGAGCACCGCCGTGATGCCCGCGGGCAGCAGCGCGAACTTCCACGGGTGGCGCAGCGACCAGATGCGCGCCTGCCGGGTGACCCGGTCGCCCTCGTGCGGCTTGGACACCGCCCCGATCGCGGCGATCAGGGCGAACAGGCTGATGCCGAGGCCCAGCGCCCACACCAGGTCGCCGCCGCCCGTGAGCAGGCCCATGCCGTAGCTGGCGGCGGTCACGACACCGCCGCCGACGGCCGCGGCCTTCCAAGGGGCGCCACGGAGCGCGGCACCGGAAAGCGATATCTCATCGCGTCGACTGATTTCGTTCATATCGCCATGGTCGCTCCCGGGGCCCCTTGGGAGCATCGGGGACGGACCCTGATTTCGACCCTGGTAGTTAAGTCAGGGCTGCCGTTCACACTGGCCGCGTAGACGGAAGCCTCACGGAAAGCCGAGAGCCACCAGTCCGGCGTAGGTGCCGGGTGGTGGCTCTCGTGCTGTCCGGAGTACCTCCGAGGGCTTCCCGTGGCTATGCGGTGGCTGGCCGCCTGCGGGTGCCGGACAGCGTCTTGAGCAGGGTGGGCTCTCGCTGGCTCGGGAACGAGATGTCGTAGATCGCGATGTCCCCGTAGAAGCCCTCCCCGACGTTCTCATCGAGCCAGTCGTAGGCGTCATTGACGTCGATGGTGAGGTAGGCGTCCTGAGCGTCGGACTCGCCGACCTTGAACACGCGAGCCAGGTAGGCCAGCGAGTAGAGGTGCTCCACCACGGGGAGGGTTTGGCCCTCAATTTCGATGTTGACCTGGGGGGATCGAGCCTTCTTCTGCATCGCCCCAGCGTAAGCCCTCGTACATACTCGTTCAAGCACGTTCATACTCGTAGTCGGTTGATGATGCTCTGACCTGCATGTCTACGGTTGAGCTGTGATGGAACTACGGGCTGACCAGCCGAAATGGAGGCAGGTCGCAAACATCCTGCGCAAGCGGATCGAGTCGGGCGAGTACAAGCGTGGCGTGCCGCTGCCGTCCGAGACCGCCATCATGCAGGAGTTCGGCATCGCCCGTGGCACGGTGCGCAAGGTGATTGCCCACCTTCGCGAAGAGGGCTTGATCTACACAGTTCCGCAGATCGGTTCGTTCATCGGTCCTGAGCCGGAAGACGCCTGATCTGCGCCGACTTGTGGCCTGGCAAATGGGCCTGCTTCGCTGGTGGTGGTAGTCGCACCGCGCCGAGCCTCGCTCACCCGGTTCCGCAGACGCCCCCACATAGAGGCACCTCGAACCAGACCGGGCGCGGGATGCGTCACGTCGCGTTGCCAGCGGGCACGCTTCAGGCCGCCTAGGGAACTCACCACTCTCTAGGAGAACCAGACATGAGTTACAACCGGACGCGGCACGCCGAGGTCGTCGAGCGCATGCGCGTTGTTGTCGATGAGATGGAGCAGCTCGGCACCCACGACAACCCCACCCGACCGCAGCGGCAGCGGTTCGACTCGCTGACCGACGAGCTGGAGAGCCTGACCCGCGAGGAGCGGCAGCACCGGCTGGACCGCATCACGAGCGGCAGCAACCTCAAGACCGAGCGGGGCACCCCCGGTTCCAGCAGCGACGAGTACGACTACGACCCCGCCGAGGGCAGGCCGAGGGGTGGCAGCACCCGCGACCAGGCCATGCGGGCGATCGAGCGAGCGGCCATCCCCGCCGAGGCGCAGGAGAAGGCCGAGCGGCTGCTTGGGCAGGGTGCCCCCGTCCACCGGAGCCTGGCGGAAAGGTGGGTGCTGGCCACGGGCAGCCAGGCGTACGAGCGGGCCTTCGCGCACCTCGTCGCGGACCCCGAGCGCGGGCACCTGATGTGGGACGAGGAGGAGCGCGCGGCGTTCGCCGCCGTTCAGAAGCTGCGCGGCGAGATGCGGGCCTTGAGCCTCACCGACAACGAGGGCGGCTACATGGTGCCGTTCCACCTGGACCCGGCAATCCTGCTCACGAGCGGCGGCAGCGTGGACCCCATGCGGCGGCTGGCTCGCGTCGTGCAGACCAGCAGCGATGTGTGGCACGGTGTGACTTCGGCTGGCGTGACGGCAAGCTGGCGACCCGAAGAGGAAGAGGCCAGCGACGACTCGCCGAGCTTCGGCCAGCCCAGCATTCCGGTGCACAAGGGCAACGCGTGGGTGCCGTTCTCGATCGAGATCGGAATGGACATGGTCGGCACGACGCAGGAACTGGGCAGGCTGCTCGTCGACGCAGCGGACCAGCTCCAGGCGACGGCGTTCGCCACGGGCACCGGGACCAACCAGCCCAAGGGCATCGTGACCGCTCTCGCAGGGACGGCGAGCGAGATCAACGGCAGCGGCACCGAGGTGCTGACCGCCGCCGACCCGTTCACGCTCCAGAACGCGCTGCCGCCCCGGTTCAGGCCGAGGGCTGAGTGGATGGCGGCACTGCCGATCATCAACACGCTGCGGCAGTTCGAGACCACCAACGGGTCGCTCAAGTTCCCGGAGCTGGCGAACGGCAACCTGCTGGGTCGGCCCATCAGCGAGAACAGCAACATGGACGGGTCGCTCAACCCGGCTGCGACGGCCAGCAACTTCGTCATGATCTACGGCGACTTCGCGAACTACGTGATCGTGGACCGGATCGGCACCACGATCGAGCTGGTGCCGCACCTGTTCGGTCCCAACCGACGCCCGACGGGCCAGCGCGGTCTGTACATGTACTTCCGCACGGGCGGCGACGTGGTGGTGCCGGAGGCGTTCCGGATGCTGGACGTCCCGACCACCGCGTAACAGACCAGGGGGGTGGTGCCCCCTGAGGAGGGGACCCGTTCAGACGGCGGGGGTGCCTCTCCAAAGGGCAGGGTGGGTGTTGGCTTGACGCTCACCCTGCCCCCATCTCAAGCCACCGATCAAGCCTGGAGACACCATGAGGACCCCGCCATCGAAGAATCCCGCCCGCAGGCCCAGGCAGCAGCCCAGAGGCGTTCCCATGTGGCACGGAGACGCGGACGCGCCCCTGTCCGAGCACGAGCGAGCCCAGCAGCAGGCAGCGGAGCGCGCAGCCCTGATCCAGTTCGGGCGCAACACGGCACCCAAGCTTCCGCCTGCGTCGAGCGTGGCGCTTGTCGACGTGGACGGCCTGACGGACGGCGAGCTGGCGCAGGTGCGGCGCATGGCCGCGCGGTGGTGCCTGGCGTCATCCCGTGACACCCCGTTCGGCGAGGTCATGGCGGAGCTTGCGAAGGCGCTCCAGCGGGTCGAGCAGGAACGCGCCTTCCGGCTCATGCAGTTCATCTACGGAGCCGAGGTGCCGCCCGACTGGGACACGGCTGTCGCTGCGCTCGACGACCCAGAGGAGTAGGGGGAGGGGGTGCGCACGGGTCTCCGCCGACTCGAAGGAAGACCGCGCACTCTTTCTCTTTTTCTCTGGGACCGGGGGAATCACGAGAAGTAGTCGCCGGCGTAACTCGTCGTGATCCATACGAAGCCAGAAGGGGTGTCCTGCCTGGCCTCTTACGGGGCTTGACCCCCGGTCAAATCTTTTGCCGCTGAGGCCGCCTGTGCTCTACTGGGTACTAGCAGCGAGCGGGGTAGTCCCCCGCTACCCCAGTCGGGGTGTGCCCCTTGAGGTAACTCGGGGGAGGGTTCCAGCCTCAGGCTGATGGACCCGCTGGAGTCGGGCCAGGAGGGTCCGGTATCCGGTTGTCGGAGCGAGGCTGCGCCTGACGACCTTCGGTGACGTAACCCGGAGGAAGTCAGATGACGACCCTGGTATTCAGCCCGCCCAAGCTCCAGGCCGCATTCGAACGGTCGGGCCTGTCCAAGAAAGCCTTCGCTGAGCGCTGCTGCTTCCACAGCACCTGGCCCGTGTACGAGTACCTGAGCGGTAAGCGGACGCCGAAGCGCGCCATGATCGAGCGGCTCGCGCGAGTCCTGCACGTTGAGCCGGAAGACCTCTGCGTCGAGGTGGAGCTGTGAGCGCCGAGTGGTCCGTCGAGGCCAACCCCGACCGCTACAGGCGGCTGCTGGCGATCCTCTTCAAGCGGGACGAGGCCGACGAGCGCGCCCCCGACATGGAGGAGGGCGAAGCCGCGTGACTGCCACACCCCGCGACCCCGCCCCTACTACCAGCTCTGCCACCCAGTCAAGCACGCAGAGTAACGCTCCGTCAATCCCGGTTGACATTCCCGTCAAGCCCATAAAGCGGCTGCGCCAGCAGGCGTTGCAGCTCGCCGAACGCGGCTACGCGGTGGTCCCTGTTCACGTGACGTGGGACGGCGAGGACAAGACTCTTCGGTTCCCCCTGGGCGGATGGCAAGACACAGCCACCACCGACCCTGAGGTCATCCTGAACTGGGGCCTGGGCAAGGCCACCCACATCGGTATCAACACCCAGGCGTCCGGCATCGTCGTGGTGGACCTCGACAAGAAGCACGGCAAGAACGGTCTCAACGCGTGGGCCGACCTGCTGAACCAGCACCCAGGCACCGAGCTTGGACCCGAGGCGGCAACGCCCAGCGGGGGCGTTCACATCCCCTATCGGGCAAGACCCGGCATGCCGACCCCGAACAGCCAGGACGACATTGCCGAGGGCATCGACACGCGGGGTGTGGGTGGCTTCCTGATCGCCTACGACGACCACGCGGCGTGGCCCCCGGTCTCTACGCTCCCCCCGGTGCCGGAGTGGGTCCCCAGGGCCGTGCGAGCTTCTACGAAACCCACTCCCGAGGCGGGGGCAGATGGCGGGCACAGCGATCTAGCCAAGCTGCTTGCCGAAGGTGTGGACGAAGGCGGCAGGGATAAGTGGCTGACCAAGGTCGCAGGCCACCTTGCCAAGTCACATCGGCACTTCGACGGCTACCTGGCCGTTCTCCAGACTGTCAACAGCGGTCGGTGCAGGCCAGCGCTGGACGACGCGCAGGTCGAGAAGGTCGCCAAGTCCATCTGGAGCCGGGAGAAGGCCAAGAGGCCCGAGGACGACGAGCTTGACCTGCTGACCCCCGAGAAGCTCGAAGGCGAGTTGCTCGACACGTACGGGCTGGACTCGATCCCGGACCCCCGTTACGTGGTCAAGGGCTGGCTGGACCTGGACACGATCAGCAGGCTCAACGGCAAGCCGGGTCATGGCAAGTCGTTCGTCGCCATCGACATGGCGGCGCACGTCGGGTCGGGCTTGGAGTGGCAGGGCCACAAGATCCGTCAGGGCACGGTGGTCTACGTGGCCGCCGAGGGCGGGAGCGGCATCAAGAAGCGCGTCCGAGCCTGGGAGAAGCACCACCGCAGGCGCATGGAGAACGTGCTGTTCCTGCCGAGGGCAATTCGAACCTCTCTCCGCGCTGATCGCGACCTGGTTCCCAGCCATGAATGGCGCACCCTGATCGAGGTCTGCGAGCGAATTAAGCCCGTGCTGATCGTGCTCGACACTCAGGCCCGAATCACGGTCGGGCTGGAGGAGAACAGCGCCACCGACATGGGGCACTTCGTGGAGCAAATTGAATTCCTCCGAGCCCGAACCGGAGCCTGCGTGATGGTTATTCACCATCTGGGGCACAACGGCGACCATGGGCGTGGCTCCTCGTCGGTCCTGGGTGCGCTTGGCACCGAGATGAAAATCGACCGAGGAGAGGGAGCCCTTGAACTCTCCAACCCCAAGCAGAAGGACAACGCGGCTGCCGAGCCGCTGTCATTCCGGCTAAAGGCCATCCCCCTGTGGGAGGACGAAGACGGCGAGCGAGTCACCTCATGCGTAATCGATCGGCTGGACCGCGAGCGTCTTGAGGAACTCCGCGATCGGGTGATGGTTGAAACTATTCGCCTTATCGACGAGGCCAAAATCCCGAACGACGCGAGTTACCGGAAGCTCCAGGAATGGGGCAGGGAGCGCGACATCAAGAAGGGCAACGCGTTCTGGACGGCAATCGCAAAGGCGCGTAAGGCGCGCGATGAATAGCCCCGATCCCAGGCGCTCCCGCGCTCCCCACCCTAGGGGTGTGGGAGCACGGGAGCAGCGCCCCTGGGGAGCACTCCGGAGCATGCTCCCGGAGCGCCGCACCCCCTCTGACTGGGCACGGAGCCGAGAGGCTAGGAGCAGGAGCGTGCTCCCGAGGAGCACCCACGGAGACCTGCTGCCGGGAGCACCCGAAACCCCACGGGGGAGGACCAATGAGCGACGACCTCAATAAGGCCGAAGAGGCTCTGTATGCATTCATGGACCTGTCAGGCGAGCTGAAGCCCGATAAGTTCGCTATGGAGCATCTGCTGTTTGTCATCAAGAACGCGGACCTCATGCAGTACTACCTCGACAATATCGACAACATCGACGACCCCGAAGTAAGGGCGAGAGCGCCTCGTGCCCGGTCGGAGGGTATGGAATCCCCCCAGAATTCCACCCCGGAACCCCCGGAATTCCACCCCGGAATACCGGTGGAACCCGCCCTGGAATACCAGGGGTCCGCCCTGGACCCCACGCGGAATACCACCCCGGAACTCATGGATTCCAGTAGGGGGGTGGGCCAACTGGTCGATCTCATTAGGGGAGGCCAGAAACCCACGATCGGCGACGTGCAGCGGATGTTCGGCAAATCGCACACGACGGCGCAGCGGTGGCTCGCCAAGGCCAAGAGGCAGGCTCAGGCCGACCAGCCCATTCCGCTGAGGAGGCGCAATGGCTAACCAGCAGCATTTCCACCCGCTTAAGTTCCGACTAATGCGCGTCAAGGCGTGCATGGGTCGGGCGGAGTTGGCCCGCAAAATCGGCGTCAAGACGGGGTCGCTCAAGGACTGGGAAATCGGTCGCACCGCCCCCGGCTGGCAGTCGCTGCTAAAGGCCGCAAAGGTCCTGGGCTGCGAGGTGGCCGACTTCAAGACCACCCCCGACTGGATTCCCGACGAGGACGATCGCACCCTGCTCGAATGGAACATCAAAAGGCAGCAGCCGGGAAGGCCGCAACCGCCCCGGATGCCGCATCGCCTGGAGGATCTGCCCACCTAGTGCCCACCCACTGTCCCACCCACCCTCAGTAGGGCCTACGGAAGCCCCGCGCGGGGTGGGCGGGATGTAGGTGGGGCTATGGGTGGGCGGTAGGCCCCCCGACCGGCCAGGGCGTGTTCTCGTGGGCACTCCGGAGCGGCACGCCCCCGCTGGGGCGCTCCAGGGCGGCACGGGCGGTGTGTGGCCCAGCGCATAACCGCCGGCAAATTGTGCGCGGTAATTCCGGAATGTTTCGATTTTCATATGACAGAAAAGGCGCGGGTCCGGCTCTCCTGGGGTGGCAATAACATCCCGGTGCAGCGGATCGACGGGGCAAGAGAAGCCCTCTCCGCACTATTCGGCTACTGCCCTCCATTCGAGGCGGGCGACGTAATCGGCGGCGAATGGCTCGTTGAGCTGCCCGCTGAATTCGCCGGAATGCTGAATTCGTTCGGGTTCATCCGGCTCGACTCCAACCACTCGATGTTCACCCTCACCGCTCGCAAGGAGATCTGAAATGGCCAAGACCACCGCCCCCGCCAAGCCCGCCAAGAAGACCGTCGAGCCGACCCCCTGCCTGTGCGGCTGCGGCGAGAACAGCAAGGGCAAGTTCCGCCCCGGACACGACGCCCGGATGTGCAGCCAGCTCGCCAAGCGGGTGGAGGCCAGGGAGCTGACCCGAGCCAAGGCCCTGGCCGAGGCGGGCAAGGCGAGCGAGGCGCTCAAGAACAAGCTCGCGACGATGCTCGACAACCAGGCCAAGCGGTTCAAGGAGCGCGGCGACAGGGCGGTGGCCCGAGCCCAGGCCAAGGCGGCTCGCGCGGCTGCGCGGAGCGGCGACGAGAAGGTTTCCGCCTGACCCCCACCCCACTACGGGACCCCCGAGCCACACCCGGCAAGGGGGTCCAGCCCTATCCGAGGAGGCAAAACATGAGGGCAGCTGTCTACGCGCGGGTCTCGACCGAGGACCAGACCGACAACACCAGCCTTGACGACCAGGTGCGCATCTGTCGGCGATACGCCGAGGAGCGCGGGTGGTCCGTCGTGCAGGTCTACCGGGAGGAGGGGTTCACCGGGACGAAGGCCGACAGGCCCGAGTGGTCACAGCTCATGAAGCACGCAGCCGCCAGGGCGTTCGACGTGGTGGTGGTCATGAACTGGAAGCGGTTCGCCCGCAATGCGCGGATCGGGCTCAACATCAGCTTCGAGCTTGAGGAGCTCGGTGTGGGACTGGCGGTGACCGAGCTGAACATCGACACCACGACCCCGCAGGGCAGGTTCCTCAGACTCCAGTTCCTGGGGCTGGCCGAGCTTGACCGCGATTCGGTGGTGGAGCAGATGGCCAAGGGGCAGCACGCCAAGGCCAGGGCAGGCGGGTGGCCCGCGAGCCCGAGCGCCCTGCCGTACGGTTACCGGCTGGAGGGTCAAGGCAGGAGCAACCGGGTGGTTCACAACGAGGCCGAGGTGCACATGGTGCGGCTGGTGGTCGGCTGGGTTGTGGACGAGGGGCTGACCCGAGGGCAAGCCGCCCTGCGACTCAACGCCGAGGGCTACCGCCAGAGGAACGGCAACCCCTGGCATCAGGACAACCTGAGGGACATGCTCAGGGGCAGGGGGATGCTCGGTGAACTGAACTGGGGCAGCTCCGGCAAGGGCAAATACGGCGACCCCATCAAGATTCAGGTGGAGCCGATCGTCACCGAGGAGCGGTGGCTGGCCCTGCAAGAGGCGCTGAGCCGACGCACCCGCCACTCGACCCAGGCTCGCCCGTACCTGCTCAACCAGGGGCGCATGGTGTCGCCGTGTGGGGAGCCGTACGGCGGGGTGGTGATGAGCCGCACGACCAGGCGCATCTACCGGTGCCGGAAGCGGCGATACAACTCGGTGGGTGCGCCCAAGTGCGGCTGCGTGAACCTGACTGCCGACACGATCGAGGCGCGGGTGTGGGCAGAGGTGCGTGACCTGCTCGGGAAGCCCGAGCGGCTGATGCGGCTGGCCGCCGACTACTACGCCAGCCGAGCCGACCAGGTGGAGGCAGAGCGCGACGAGCTGGAGCAGATCACGACCCACTTGGCCAAGCTGGAGCGCAGCCTCGTGTATGACGTCGCCGAGTACCTGAGGCAGGGCGTCCCGGCTGAGGTGGTCAAGGCCGCGACTGACCGCATCCGCGACGAGATGGCCGAGCTGCGGAGGCGTCGGGCGGAGCTGGTGGCCCGAACGGAGGACGCCAACGGAGCGTCGGAGCGCATGAGGGCGCTGATCGAGCTGGCCGAGCGTGCCAGCAGCCGCCTGGCAGACATGACCTCGGAGGAGCGGGCCGAGGTGGTCGAGCTGCTGCGGGTGCGGGTGACCGTGTTGGAGAACACCGCCGAGCCGCGAATCCGGATCGAGGGCGTCGTGCCGTTCCCGGACTCAACTGCCGGGGGAGAAGCCCTGAGCCGTCCCTGACATGATGCGAAACATGCACCAACCGCACGTAACAGACATCACCTTCCGTACGGCCCGCCGCGACGACGTGCCCGCCATCGTCGCGATGCTGGCCGACGACCCCCTCGGCGCCCGGCGCGAGGGCGACCCCGGCGACCCGCGTTACCTCGCGGCCTTCGACCGCGTCGACGCCGACCCCCACGACGAGCTCATCGTCGCCGAGCAGGGCGGCGAGGTGGTGGGCACGATGCAGCTCACGTACCTGGCCGGGCTCTCCCGCCTCGGGGCCGAACGCTGCCAGATCGAGGCCGTACGGGTGCACGCATCGCTCCGCGGCCAGGGGCTCGGCCGCCGGATGATCGGCTGGGCCGTGGACCGCGCCCGCGAACGCGGCTGCGCCATGGTGCAGCTCACCTCGGACAAGACCCGCACCGACGCGCACCGCTTCTACGGCTCGCTCGGCTTCGCCGCCTCCCACGAGGGCTTCAAGCTCCAGCTGAGCTGAGCCGCTCCAGCATCCACCTGCACCACTCGACGCGGTGCCGCTCGTAGCCGAGCCCGCACCAGAGCGTCGCGTAGTTGCCGAACCGGGGATCGCCGGGCGGGGGCGGGCCGCCGAAGGCCGCCTCCTCCCGCTCGTAGTCCGCCAGCCGCTCCTCGTGCATCGCGAGCTGGTCGGCGAACAGCCTCCGCAGCAGCCCCGGCTCGGCCAGCCACGACGCGTACGTCTTCAGCACCAGTTCGTCGCGCTCCGGCCGGGCCCGCGGCGGCTCGGTCACCCACGCCCGCAGCTCCGCCAGGCCGTCGGCGGTCAGATGGTAGACCTTCTTGCCCTGCGGGCCGGGGCCGTGCTCGGCCTCGAAGCCCACCAGCCCTCCGGCGCGCAGCTTCTGCAGCTCGGCGTGGATCTGGCTGTGGCCGGCCGTCCAGAAGTAGCCGACCGGGGTGCGCATGGCGGCGGCGAGGTCGTATCCGGTGCGCTCGCCGCGGGCCAGCACGGCGAGGATCGCGAATCCCAGTGTTGAGGTCATCGTGGCCCCAAGGATAAGGTGCTTCCCACTATGTCAGTTCTGACATAGTGTGCGGCATTGGAGGTGGGCGGTCGTGCGGAAACTGCTGAACGCTGTCGGACTCGTGACCATGCTGGCCGCGTCGGCCGCCTGCGGAAGTGACGGCGGGGGCGGCACGGGGGCGGCCCCCGCCCCGGCGACCCCCGCGACCAGCGCGACCAGCGCCGCCCCCAGCAGCAGCCCGCCGCCCACCGGCCCCAACGTCTCCGGCTGCTTCACCGAGGCCGACGGCAAGATCTTCGAGTACGACGGCGGCCTCCCCGGCGTGATCACCGGCACCGGCTCCACCGGCGTCGTCATCACCTACGAGCGCCGCGGCAACGTCTGCTCCTGGCGCCCGCTCTCCGACCGCCTGGTCGCCGCCGGCTACCGCGTGCTCCTCTACGCGAGAACCGCCGCCGCCCCCGAGGAAACCACCGTCGCCATGGCGAAACGCCTGGCCAAGGAGAAGGGCGTCGGCCGCGTGTTCCTGGTCGGCGGCTCGATCGGCGCCACCACCGCCGTCCCCGCCGCGCTGCGGCTCGGCCCGGAGAAGATCGCCGGCGTGGTTGCGCTGTCAGGCGAGATCGCCGCCGAGGACGCGGCGAAGCTGACCGTCCCGCTGCTCCAGATCGGCAGCGAGCACGACGACTACGGCGGGCGCGCCTCGCTCGACGCCGCCCGCGCCGCCGCCACCAAGGCCCCCGACGCCCAGGCACTCGTCATCCCGGGCGAGAGCCTGCACGCCTCCCAGCTGCTCTCCAGCCCGTACGCCGATCAGGTCCTGAGCACCGTCGAGACGTTCATGAACCGGCACAAGGGCTGACCTCGACCAGGTTGTCGTGGAAGCCCGGCCCCTTGCCCATGTCGCCGTCCCGCTCGGCCACCACCGCGTTCGGGTTCGAGCCGCCGGGGCTCAGCTTCGGCCAGCGGCCCTTGGGCGAGGCCACGACCCCGGGGGCCACCCGGTCGCTGATCTCCACGTCGGCCAGGAACTCGCCGCCGTCGTTGTGGACCCGTACGCGCTGGCCGTCCGCCAGCCCGCGCGCCGCCGCGTCGGCCGCGTTGATCAGCACCACCGGGTCCTTGGCCCGCCGCCGCAGCTCGGCGTTGTTGCCGAACGTCGTGTTGAGGAACGTGTGCGAGGCCGGCGTCACCAGCGTCAGCCGGTACGGCGAGCCGTCCGCCGCCAGCGTGGCGTGCGACGGCACGTACGCCTCCCCGGGCCGGGGGAAACGCATCCGGCCCGACCGCGTCGGGAACCCGTCGGCGAAGGGCGTGAACGGCTTGGGATAGTTCATCCGCACCCAGCCCTCCTTGCGCAGCCGGTCGAGCGTGACGCCCTCCAGCGACGGATGCCCGCTGGACAGCAACTGCTCGGCCAGCTCCAGGTCCGAGTCGTAGAGCGACGGCTCGGTGAGCCCCATGTGCCGGGCCAGCCGCCGGAACGTCTCGGTCGTCGACAGGCACTCGCCCGGCGGCTCCACCGCGGCCTCGTTCCACAGCAGGTAGAGGTGCCCGTAGCCGGCGTGCAGGTCATGGTGCTCGGTCTGCATGGTGGCCGGCAGCACGATGTCGGCGTAGTCCACGGTGTCCGTCGGGAACTGCTCCATGACGACCGTGAACAGGTCCTCGCGGGCGAGCTGCCGCCTGATGGCGTTGGCGTCGGGCGTGGACCCGAGCGGGTTGGCCGCGTACACCCACAGGCACTTCACGTCGTCGAGCTGCGAGGCGAGCTTCGTCATGACCAGCGTGCGCACCGGCTTGGGCAACAGGTCGTCACGTTTGTCGATGTCGAGGTGGACGTGCCCGCTGGTCGAGTACGCCACCCCGCCCCCCGGATGCCGCCAGTCGCCCGTGACGGACGGGATCGCGCCGATCGTCCGCATGGCCGCGCCGCCGCCCGCGTGCCGCTGGATGCCCATCGTGGCCCGGATGGCGGTCGGGCGGGTGTGCGCCAGCCGCGTCCCCAGCCTGTGGATGTCGGCCGCCGGGATGCCGGTGATCTCGCTCACCTTCTCCACCGGGTGGGCCAGAATCTCCTCACGGAAGCCGGCCCAGCCCTCGGTGTGCTCGGCCAGGTACGCCTCGTCCTGCGCGTTCTCGGCCAGCACCACGTTGAGCAGCCCGAGCGCGAGCGCCGCGTCCGTGCCCGGCCGGATGGCGAGATATTCGTCGGCCTGGTCGGCGGTCCTGGTGCGGATCGGGTCGATGGCGACCACGTGGGCGCCGTTCGCGCGGGCGTCCTGGATGAACTTCCACAGGTGGTGGCCGCTGGTCAGCGTGTTGGTGCCCCAGAGCAGGATCAGCTTGGAGAGCGCGAAGTTCTCCGGGTCCATGCCGCCCGCGGTGCCGTTCGCGCGGTAGAGGCCGCTGCTGCCGGCCGCCGAGCAGATGTTGAGCCAGTGCTTGGACGCGCCCAGCACGTTCCAGAACCGCCGGCCCGCCACGCCCTCGCAGCCCTGCAGATAGCCGAGCGTGCCGGTGCCGAGGTAGGGCCAGATGGCCTCGCCGCCGTGCTCGTCGACGATCGCGCGCAGCCGGGTGGCGATCTCCTCCAGGGCCTCGTCCCACGAGATCCGCTCGAACCGTCCCGAACCCTTCGGGCCGACCCGGCGCATCGGGTGAAGAATGCGGTCGGGCGCCTGCGTGTGCTCCAGGTAGCGGTTGACCTTCACGCACAGCGCGCCCCTGGTGTAGGGCTGGTCGGGGTTGCCGCGCAGTTTGACGGCCTGGCCGTCGTTCACGGTGACCACCCAGGAACAGGTGTCCGGGCAGTCCAGCGGACATGCCCCCAGAACCCTCAATTCGCCCGACATAGGAGACAGCCTACGCGGGGCGCCGAGAGGTGAACTGCTGGAGCTCCACCGTGTAGCCTGCCTGCGCGGACGTAGGCTGCCCGATGGGGACGGCAGGCGCCCCGTCCGCATTGCGAAACGGGGACACTGCGACCCAGAGATCTCACGGTCCTGCCGGGAAGGTGCAGAATCGCTGACGGTGGCCGAAATCAGGGAACGAGATGACACGGAGGACCTCACGGAGGGGGATCCGGCCGTGGGCGAGCCACGCGCGGACAGCGACGTCTACGTCGTAGAGCCGCTGCTGCCGCAGCGCCTGCGCCGTCCCTCCGACCTGCTGCGCTTCATCGCCACGCTCGTCGTCCTCGGCGCGGTCGTCCTGCTCGCCCTGGTCGCCAAGCAGACCCTCATCGGCCTGGAGGCCGACGTCAAGGAGGGCGCCGAGCTCGTCCCGCTGCTGAGCCGCGTCGCGGCCTTCCTCGGCGGCGCCGCCGTGCTCGTCGTGCCCACGGCGTTCGCCGTCGAACGGGTCTTCCACCGCGACGGCCTGCGCGTCGCCGAAGGGCTCATCGCCGCCATCGTCGGCATGGCCGGCTCGTTCCTGCTCGGGCAGTGGCTGGTCGGCGGCAACGTCGAGGACCTGCGCGTGCTGCTCACCGGCAACCGCGACATCGAGCCGCTGAACACCCTGCTCACCTCGGTCGTCGCCTACACCACCGCGGTCCGCATCTCCCGCCGCCCCACCTGGCGGATGCTGATGTGGACCACGATCGCGCTCTACATCCTCGCCTTCTTCTCCGGCCGCCAGATCACGATCCCCAGCGCCATCGTCACCGTCCTCGTCGGCATGGCCATCGGCTACGCCACCCTCTACGGCGTCGGCAGCCCCAACACCCGGCCGCCGGGCAGCGCCGTGGTGGCCGCGCTCCGCAAGCTGTCGTTCCAGGTCGTCTCCGCCCGCCGCATCGAGGACGACCACCAGGGCAGCCGCCGCTACGCCGTCGGGCTCAAGGACGGCACCAGCCTCGACGTCACCGTCCTCGACCGCGACCGGCAGGTGGCGGGGCTCCCGTACCGGCTGTGGCGGCGCATCAGGCTCAACTCCGAGACCCGCCGCCGCGCCATCCGCTCACTCCGCGCCGAGCTGGAGCGCGAGGCCCTCATGGCGTACGCCGGCCAGGCCGCGGGCGCCAGCACCCCGCGCCTGCTCGGCACCAGCGAGATCGGCACCGAGGCCGCCCTGCTCGCCTACGAGCACATCGAGACCCGGCCACTCGACGAGGTCCCCGACAACGAGATCGACGACGCCCTGCTGCACCAGATCTGGGAACAGGTCGAACTGCTGCAGATCCAGCGCCTCGCCCACCGCCGCCTCACCGGCGACGGCATCCACCTCGACCGGGCCGGCCGGGTCGTGCTCACCGACGCGCGCAGCGGCGAGATCGCCGCCGGCGACCTGCTGCTGCGCCTCGACGTCGCCCAGCTCCTCACCTACCTCGCGCTGCGCGTCGGCCCCGAGCGCTCCGTACGCGCCGCGGCCGCCGTGATGGGCCCCGACGCGCTCGCCGCCGCCATGCCGCTGCTCCAGCGCATCGCGCTCACCAGGGAGACCCGCGCGGCCGTCGGCAAGGCCAAGCAGATCCTGCCCGGCATCCGCGAGCAGATCGTCGCGCTCAAGCCGCAGAGCAAGGTCGAGGAGGTCCGCCTCGAACGCTTCCGCCCGCGCACGCTCGTCACCATCATCGCCAGCGCGCTCGCCGCCTACTTCCTGCTCTCCCAGCTCAGCCAGGTGAACATCTACGAGGTGGTCACCACGGCCAACTGGGCCTGGTCGATCCTGGCGCTCGCGGCCTCGTTCGTCAGCTTCGTGGCCGCCGCGCTCATGCTGCGCGGCTTCGTGCCCGAGCCGCTGCCGCTCTGGCGGACCGTGCTGGTGCAGTTCGCGTCCTCGTTCGTCAAGCTGGTCGCGCCCGCGGCCGTCGGCGGCGTCGCGATCAACACCCGCTACCTGCAGAAGCGCGGCATCCCGCCGGGCAGCGCGGTCGCCAGCGTCGGCGCCTCCCAGCTCATCATGCTGGTCTTCCACATCGCGCTGCTGCTGCTGTTCGCCTACATCACCGGCTCCAACACCGCGACGTCCTTCACCCCGTCGCGCGGCCTGGTGCTGGCGCTGCTGGCCGTGGCGGTGGCGGTCGTGGGGGTGCTGGGCGTGCCGCCGTTGCGCCGG
Source organism: Nonomuraea sp. LP-02 (assembly GCF_036289125.1). Lineage (NCBI taxonomy): Bacteria > Bacillati > Actinomycetota > Actinomycetes > Streptosporangiales > Streptosporangiaceae > Nonomuraea > Nonomuraea sp. LP-02. The sequence goes on from NZ_JAXCLK010000001.1 coordinate 7,253,215, forward strand.
CTGATCACCTCGCGGATGCGCCGGCTGTTCAGCAACGTGCTGCCGCGCCTGCTCGACGTGCTCCAGTCGCCGCGCAAGATGATCGAGGCGTGCACCGGCACCCTGATGATCACGATGGCGTTCGTGGTGTGCCTGGACGCCTGCGTGGCGGCGTTCGGCGGCAACCTCAGCTTCACCGCCGTCGCCGTCGTCTACCTCACGGCCAACGCCATCGGCTCGGCCGCGCCCACACCCGGCGGGCTGGGCGCGGTCGAGGGCGCGCTGGCCCTGGGCCTCACCGTGGCCGGGCTGCCGGCCGAGCTCGCGACCTCGGCCGTGCTGCTGCACCGGCTGCTCACGTTCTGGCTGCCGGTGCTGCCCGGCTGGGCCTCCTTCACCTACCTCCAGCGGCACGAGGCCCTGTGATTTTGTCAATCGCCTCCAGCTCGTCCTCGGTGAAGGCGGGACCGTCCACACACGCCACGTTGTCCTCAAGCTGCCCGACGCTGCTCGCGCCGATGAGCACACTCGTCACCCGCGGGTCCCTGAGCGTCCACGACAGCGCCATCTGCGCCAGCGTCTGACCCCGCCCGCGGGCGATCTCGTCGAGGTCGCGGGCGAGCTCCCTTTCGATCCGGTCCGGGGTGAGGAACCGGCTGGTGGCCGCCCGCGAGTCCGCCGGCACCCCCTTCAGGTAGCGGTCGGTCAGCACCCCCTGCGCCAGCGGCGAGAACACGATGCAGCCCATGCCCGCCTCCTCCAGCGTGTCCAGCAGCCCGTCCTCGATCCACCGGTTGATCATCGAGTACGACGGCTGGTGGATGAGCAGCGGCGTGCCCAGCTCGCGCATGATCCGCGCCGCCTGCGCGGTCTGCTCGGGCGAGTAGTTGGAGATGCCCGCGTACAGCGCCTTGCCCGAGCGCACCGCCCGGTCCAGCGCCCCCATGGTCTCCTCCAGCGGCGTGTCCGGGTCGGGACGGTGGCTGTAGAAGATGTCCACGTAGTCGAGGCCCATCCGGCCGAGCGACTGGTCGAGGCTCGCCAGCAGATATTTCCGCGAGCCCCACTCGCCGTACGGGCCGGGCCACATGTCGTATCCGGCCTTGGTTGAGATGACCAGCTCGTCCCGGTAGGGGAGGAAGTCCTCGCGCAGGATCCGGCCGAAGGTGCGCTCCGCGGAGCCGTACGGCACCCCGTAGTTGTTGGCCAGGTCGAAGTGCGTCACCCCGAGGTCGAACGCCCGCCGCAGGATCGCCCGCGAGTTCTCGACCGGCCGGTCGTCGCCGAAGTTGTGCCACAGGCCGAGCGACACCGCCGGCAGCCTCAGCCCGCTGCGCCCGCTCCGGTTGTACGGCTGCCGCTCGTAACGCTCCTCGTCCGCCTGATAACTCATGCCGTGCCCCTCTCGATGATCCAGGAGAGCGCGAACGCCTCCTCGCGCCAGGCGTCGTAGCGCCCGCTGCGCCCGCCGTGACCGGCCCCCATCTCCGTCTTCAGCAGGAACGGGCCGCCCTGGGCGCTCGCCCGCAGCCGGGCGATCCACTTGGCCGGCTCGTGGTAGAGGACGCGCGTGTCGTTGAGGCTGGTGATCGCCAGAACCGGCGGGTACGCCCGCCCGTCCACGTTCTCGTACGGCGTGTAGCTCTTCATGTAGGCGTACACGTCGGGGTCGTGCAGCGGGTCGCCCCACTCGTCCCACTCGATCACCGTCAGCGGCAGCGACGGATCGAGGATCGTGTTGAGCGCGTCCACGAACGGCACCTCGGCCACCACGCCGGCGAACTCCTCCGGCGCCAGGTTCGTCACCGCGCCCATCAGCAGGCCGCCCGCGGAGCCGCCCCGCGCGATGATCCGCTCACTCCAGCCGGACGCCTTCATGTGCCTGGCCGCCGCCACGAAGTCCGTGAACGTGTTGCGCTTCCTGGTCAGCTTGCCGTCCTCGTACCAGCGGCGGCCCATCTCGCCGCCGCCCCGCACGTGCGCGACCGCGAAGACGAACCCGCGGTCCAGCAGCGACAGCCGCGGCACCGAGAAGCCCGGGTCGATCGAGGTCTCGTAGCTGCCGTAGCCGTAGAGCAGGGTCGGCGCCGGCCTGGCCGCGTCCTTCCGCTTGACGATCGAGATCGGCACCCGCGTGCCGTCCTCCGCCGTGGCCCACTCGCGGAACTGCTCGTACTCGGCCGGGTCGTAGCCGCCCAGCACCGGCCGCCGCTTCAGCAGGATCAGCTCGTGGGTGTCGAGCTCGTAGTCGTACACGCTGGGCGGCGTCACCATGCTCGTGTACGTCAGCCGCAGCCGCGTCGTCGTGAACTCGGGGTTGCCGGCCGGGCCGACGTCGTACAGCGGCTCGGGGAAGTCGATCTCGTACGCGTTCCGCTCGGCCGCCTCGGCGCGCTCGCGCCAGCCCTGCCCGCCGTCCGGGTACGGCAGCACCCGCAGCCCGGTCAGCCCGTCGCGGCGGAAGTACACCACCGCGTGGTCGGCGAAGGCGTCGATGCCCAGCAGCCGGGTGTCCTCCCGGTGGGGGATCAGCGGCGTCCACGTGCCGGGGGCGTCGAGCGGCGCCGTGGCCAGCTCGAAGTTCTCGGCGTTCTCGTTGTGGAGGATGTAGAAGAAGTCGCCGGCGTGCTCGACGCTGTACTCCACGCCGGTCGTACGCGGCCGGACGACCTTGAACTCACCGGAGTGGTCGGCCGAGTCGAGGATGCGGACCTCGCTGGTGATCTTGCTGCCGGCGGCCAGCACCAGGTAGCGCTCGCTGCGGGTCAGCCCGATGCCCACCCAGTAACGCTCGTCGGCCTCCTCGTACACCAGGACGTCCTCCTGGGTGCCGAGGGTGTGCCGGTAGACCTGGTAGGGGCGCCAGGCGTCGTCCACCCGCGTGTAGAAGAACGCCGAGCCGTCGGGCGACCAGGCGCCGCCGTAGAAGATGTCGACGATCTCGTCGGGCAGCACCTCGCCCGTCTCCAGGTTCTTGAAGCGCAGGGTGAAGCGCTCGTCGCCCTTGAAGTCGGTGGAGAAGGCCAGCATCGTCCCGTCGGGGCTGACCGCGCTGGTGCCGACGGAGAAGAAGGGGCTGTCGCCCGCCAGTTCGTTGCCGTCGAGGACCACCTGCTCCAGGTCGAGGCGCTCGCCGGGGGTGATCAGCGGGGGCGCGTCGCTGTCGGCGGGGACGCGGCACGAGACGGCGTACTGCTTGCCCTCCTCGGTGCGGCTGAAGTACCACCAGGCACCCTTGCGGCTCGGCACCGACAGGTCGGTCTCCTGGGTGCGCCCCTTGATCTCCTGGAACACCTGCTCCTGGAGGTCCGTCAGATGAGCGGTCTGCTCCTTGAGAAACGCGTTCTCCGCCTCCAGATAGGCAGTGGTGTCGGGGTCGTCCTTGTTCGCCAGCCAGGCGTACTCGTCGATGAAGGTGTCGCCGTGATGCGTGCGCTCGGCCGGGATCTTCTTCGCCACAGGCGGCATGTTGCTGCTCACGTGGGGAGTCTATGTTCGGCCGTGATCGTTCTGTGGCCGGAGAGACAGGCGAATCGGCACGAGCAGCGTGGAGGCGCTGCTAATCTTTAGAAGCCGACGCGGTGCGGCGCAACCCTCCTTCATCACTCAGATGACTTTGGTGTGTGTTGTGTCGCCAGTGCCGGTAATCCCTTGAGACTCACCTGTTCGGTGATCGATTCGCTAGGCGGTCGATGGCCTGGTAAGTTAGAGGGGTTGCCCCGGAAACGGGGCGCGGATTAATTCCAGCAGGTCGAGCAAGTCCGGTCAATTTGACAGAGACTTGAACGGCTGAAAGAATTAAGACACAACGAAGACGAAACGAAACGCCTCCGAGGCGGGGCCCGCAAGGGATTCCGGTGAGGAAGTACGCGTCCGTTTCTTGAGAACTCAACAGTGTGTTAAAAGCCAGTGCATGTGCATCACACATGTATGACCCCGTCATTTTTGACGGATTCTTGCTTGGATGATTCATCCGGACAAGCTGTATTACGCAGACATTGTTTGGAGAGTTTGATCCTGGCTCAGGACGAACGCTGGCGGCGTGCTTAACACATGCAAGTCGAGCGGAAAGGCCCTTCGGGGTACTCGAGCGGCGAACGGGTGAGTAACACGTGAGCAACCTGCCCCTGACTCTGGGATAAGCCCGGGAAACTGGGTCTAATACCGGATATGACCGCCTCCGGCATCGGATGGTGGTGGAAAGTTTTTCGGTTGGGGATGGGCTCGCGGCCTATCAGCTTGTTGGTGGGGTAGTGGCCTACCAAGGCGACGACGGGTAGCCGGCCTGAGAGGGCGACCGGCCACACTGGGACTGAGACACGGCCCAGACTCCTACGGGAGGCAGCAGTGGGGAATATTGCGCAATGGGCGGAAGCCTGACGCAGCGACGCCGCGTGGGGGATGACGGCCTTCGGGTTGTAAACCTCTTTCAGCAGGGACGAAGTTGACGTGTACCTGCAGAAGAAGCGCCGGCTAACTACGTGCCAGCAGCCGCGGTAATACGTAGGGCGCAAGCGTTGTCCGGAATTATTGGGCGTAAAGAGCTCGTAGGTGGCTGGTCGCGTCTGCCGTGAAAGCCCGCAGCTTAACTGCGGGTCTGCGGTGGATACGGGCCGGCTAGAGGTAGGTAGGGGCAAGTGGAATTCCTGGTGTAGCGGTGAAATGCGCAGATATCAGGAGGAACACCGGTGGCGAAGGCGGCTTGCTGGGCCTTACCTGACGCTGAGGAGCGAAAGCGTGGGGAGCGAACAGGATTAGATACCCTGGTAGTCCACGCTGTAAACGTTGGGCGCTAGGTGTGGGACCCTTCCACGGGTTCCGTGCCGGAGCTAACGCATTAAGCGCCCCGCCTGGGGAGTACGGCCGCAAGGCTAAAACTCAAAGGAATTGACGGGGGCCCGCACAAGCGGCGGAGCATGTTGCTTAATTCGACGCAACGCGAAGAACCTTACCAAGGTTTGACATCACCCGGACCGCTCCAGAGATGGGGCTTCCCTTTTGGGCTGGGTGACAGGTGGTGCATGGCTGTCGTCAGCTCGTGTCGTGAGATGTTGGGTTAAGTCCCGCAACGAGCGCAACCCTTGCTCCATGTTGCCAGCAACACCTTCGGGTGGTTGGGGACTCATGGGGGACTGCCGGGGTCAACTCGGAGGAAGGTGGGGATGACGTCAAGTCATCATGCCCCTTATGTCTTGGGCTGCAAACATGCTACAATGGCCGGTACAGAGGGTTGCGATACCGTGAGGTGGAGCGAATCCCTAAAAGCCGGTCTCAGTTCGGATTGGGGTCTGCAACTCGACCCCATGAAGTCGGAGTCGCTAGTAATCGCAGATCAGCAATGCTGCGGTGAATACGTTCCCGGGCCTTGTACACACCGCCCGTCACGTCACGAAAGTCGGCAACACCCGAAGCCCGTGGCCCAACCAGCTTGCTGGGGGGAGCGGTCGAAGGTGGGGCTGGCGATTGGGACGAAGTCGTAACAAGGTAGCCGTACCGGAAGGTGCGGCTGGATCACCTCCTTTCTAAGGAGCACTCTCACCCGTCACCACCGAGCGTGTGGTGGGGTGACAGCTCACTAGTGGAGCACTGGCTACTCGACCAGGCCTGGTCGTCTGCGCGCTAGTACCGCCCGTCTTCCTTCGGGGAGAACGGGAGTGGGAACGGGCGTCGAGAAGGCCGGGACTGGTCGGACACACTGTTGGGTCCTGAAGGAACGGGCACATTGGTTGCGCTCGTCTTCTTCGGAGCACAGGGCCACTGAAGCGTCAGAGAAGTCTCTCTGGTGTGGATGTGGTTGCTGTTTGTTGTTTGAGATTTGCATAGTGGACGCGAGCATCTTTGTGGCCAAGTTTTTAAGGGCACACGGTGGATGCCTTGGCATCAGGAGCCGATGAAGGACGTGGGAGGCTGCGTTAAGCCTCGGGGAGTCGCCAACCAGACGTTGATCCGGGGATGTCCGAATGGGGAAACCTAGCACCAGTCATGTGGTGTTGCCTCCGCCTGAATGTATAGGGCGGTTGGTGGTAACGCGGGGAAGTGAAACATCTCAGTACCCGTAGGAAGAGAAAACAAGAGTGATTCCGTGAGTAGTGGTGAGCGAAAGCGGATGAGGCTAAACCGGGCGTGTGTGATAGCCGGCAGGCGTTGCATGTCCGGGGTCGTGGGACCCGCCTGAAGTGGCTGCCGCTGCTTCGAGAAGTTATAAACCTTTGGGGTAGTTGAAAGCTCTGGGAAGGGCTGCCGTAGACCGTGAGAGCCGGGTAGACGAAACCTTGAAGGCTTCTGGAGGGGATCCCAAGTAGCACGGGGCTCGAGGAATCCTGTGTGAATCTGCCAGGACCACCTGGTAAGCCTAAATACTCCCTGATGACCGATAGTGCACGAGTACCGTGAGGGAAAGGTGAAAAGTGCCCCGGTGAGGGGTCGTGAAATAGTACCTGAAACCGTGTGCCTACAAGCCGTAGGAGCTTAGCTGGTCTTCGGATCGGCTGTGATGTGACTGCGTGCCTTTTGAAGAATGAGCCTGCGAGTTATGGTGTGTGGCGAGGTTAACCCGTGTGGGGGAGCCGTAGCGAAAGCGAGTCTGAATAGGGCGTTTGAGTCGCATGCTGTAGACCCGAAGCGGAGTGATCTACGCATGGGCAGGTTGAAGCTCAGGTAAGACTGGGTGGAGGACCGAACCCACCAGGGTTGAAAACCTGGGGGATGATCTGTGTGTAGGGGTGAAAGGCCAATCAAACTCCGTGATAGCTGGTTCTCCCCGAAATGCATTTAGGTGCAGCGTCGCGTGTTTCTTGCCGGAGGTAGAGCACTGGATGGCCGATGGGCCCGACAAGGTTACTGACGTCAGCCAAACTCCGAATGCCGGTAAGTGAGAGCGTGGCAGTGAGACTGCGGGCGATAAGGTTCGTAGTCGAGAGGGAAACAGCCCAGATCACCGACTAAGGCCCCTAAGCGTGTGCTAAGTGGGAAAGGATGTGGAGTCGCAGAGACAACCAGGAGGTTGGCTTAGAAGCAGCCACCCTTGAAAGAGTGCGTAATAGCTCACTGGTCAAGTGATTCTGCGCCGACAATGTAGCGGGGCTCAAGCACACCGCCGAAGTCGTGGCACTGACGAGTCATTGTGCTTGTTGGTGGGTAGGGGAGCGTCGTGCAGCCGGTGAAGCGGCAGAGTGATCTAGTCGTGGAGGCTGTGCGAGTGAGAATGCAGGCATGAGTAGCGAATCGAGGGTGAGAAACCCTCGCGCCGGATGACCAAGGGTTCCTGGGGCAGGCTAATCCGCCCAGGGTAAGTCGGGACCTAAGGCGAGGCCGACAGGCGTAGTCGATGGACAACGGGTTGATATTCCCGTACCCGCTTCAATGCGCCCATACTGAACCTCGTGATGCTAAGAGTCCTTAAGTCGGCCGGCCCTTCGGGGCGGGTGTCAGGCTGAACGCTCGGTCCGATCGGGTAGTAGGTAAGCGATGGGGTGACGCAGGAAGGTAGTCCAGCCCAGGCGATGGTTGTCCTGGGGTAAGCATGTAGGGAGTGAGGTAGGCAAATCCGCCTCGCATTAATCCTGAGATGTGATGCCGAGCCGATTGTGGTGAAGTGGATGATCCTATGCTGCCGAGAAAAGCCTCTAGTGAGTGTTGTGGCGGCCCGTACCCTAAACCGACTCAGGTGGTCAGGTAGAGAATACTAAGGCGATCGGGTGAACTGTGGTTAAGGAACTCGGCAAATTGCCCCCGTAACTTCGGGAGAAGGGGGACCTCTGCTGGTGATGGGCTTTGCGCCTGGAGCTGGTGGGGGTCGCAGTGGCCAGGGGGAAGCGACTGTTTACTAAAAACACAGGTCCGTGCGAAGTCGTAAGACGATGTATACGGACTGACGCCTGCCCGGTGCCGGAACGTTAAGGGGACCGCTTAGTCCGACTTCGGTTGGGCGAAGGTGAGAACTTAAGCGCCGGTAAACGGCGGTGGTAACTATAACCATCCTAAGGTAGCGAAATTCCTTGTCGGGTAAGTTCCGACCTGCACGAATGGCGTAACGACTTCCCCGCTGTCTCAACCACAGACCCGGCGAAATTGCACTACGAGTAAAGATGCTCGTTTCGCGCAGCAGGACGGAAAGACCCCGGGACCTTCACTACAGCTTGACATTGGCGTTTGGAGCGTCTTGTGTAGGATAGGTGGGAGACTGGGAAGCTCGGACGCTAGTTCGGGTGGAGTCATTGGTGAAATACCACTCTGGTCGTTTTGAACGTCTAACTCTGGTCCGTGATCCGGATCGGGGACAGTGTCTGGTGGGTAGTTTAACTGGGGCGGTTGCCTCCTAAAGGGTAACGGAGGCGCCCAAAGGTTCCCTCAGCCTGGTTGGCAATCAGGTGTTGAGTGTAAGTGCACAAGGGAGCTTGACTGTGAGACTGACGGGTCGAGCAGGAGCGAAAGCTGGGACTAGTGATCCGGCATCGGCGTGTGGAAGCGGTGTCGCTCAACGGCTAAAAGGTACCCCGGGGATAACAGGCTGATCTTCCCCAAGAGTCCATATCGACGGGATGGTTTGGCACCTCGATGTCGGCTCGTCGCATCCTGGGGCTGGAGTAGGTCCCAAGGGTTGGGCTGTTCGCCCATTAAAGCGGTACGCGAGCTGGGTTTAGAACGTCGCGAGACAGTTCGGTCCCTATCCGCTGCGCGCGCAGGAGACTTGAAAGGGGCTGTCCCTAGTACGAGAGGACCGGGACGGACGAACCTCTGGTGTGCCAGTTGTATCGCCAGGTGCACGGCTGGTTGGCTACGTTCGGAAGGGATAACCGCTGAAAGCATCTAAGCGGGAAGCTCGCCTTGAGATGAGGTCTCCCACCACGAGAGTGGGTAAGGCTCCCGGTAGACGACCGGGTTGATAGGCCGGAGGTGGAAGCGCGGTAACGTGTGGAGCTGACCGGTACTAATAGGCCGAGGACTTGACCACAAAGCATACTTTCTAGTTTTTGCTCGCGTCCACTAGGCAATTCTGAGACAGCAAACACTGTGTGTTTGTTTGTTTCGGAGGGTTACGGCGGTTATGGCGGGAAGGAAACACCCGGTTACATTCCGAACCCGGAAGTTAAGCTTCTCTGCGCCGATGGTACTGCACTCGGGAGGGTGTGGGAGAGTAGGTCACCGCCGGACAATCTTTATGGAGGGCCCCGACTGGTTCAGTCGGGGCCCTTCTGCATTTCTGCCCCTTCTCTCGCGTGGGAGGGGAGCGCTAGCCGGTGGTCCCCAGAGTGCGGATGCTGGTGAAGCGGGTCAGGGCCTGTTCGAAGGCTTCGGGGCCGATGGCGATGCCGCCGCTGAACGGGAAGTCGAGCTGGTGGACGAGGAACAGCACCAGCCCGACCAGGCCGCCCACGACGGCGGCGACCGTGACGTGGACCTTGCGTACCGGGCTGCCGCAGACGATGGCCGGGAGGAGCACGATGAGGCCGCAGCCGGCCAGGGCCGTCCAGAGGAGCGGTGGGACGCCCGAGTCGGCCATCAGGGCGCGGGCGCGGCGGGCGTCGAGTACGGCCTGGATGCGGCCCATCGCTTGGCTGTAGCGGGTGGAGGCGGCGCCGGTGGCCGGCTCGATGGTCTGGAAGTAGGCGCGCAGCTGCTCGACGTGGCGCCAGGCGCGCGGAGAGAGCGTGTGGTCCTCGGCCATGCGCGGCCACTCCTCGCGGACCACCGTGGTGGCGTAGTCGGTGGCGAGGGCCTGCAGGGTGTGCCGCTGGGTGTCGGGGAGCGAGCGGGAGTACCAGTAGACGTCGGTGAGGTTGCTCGCCTCGGTGGAGGCGGTCTGGTGGGCGGAGTTGACCTGGTTCCAGGCCGCCACCACGACGAGGCCGATGCTGACGGCGAAGAGCGTGCCGACGATTCCGGTCACCACGCTGCTGCCTTCGCGGAAATCGTGACGGAGCGGCGCGGCGATGAACCGGTTGGCGTAAAAGGCGGCGACGCCGGTGACGGCGGCCGCGGCGGCTGCGATGAGCAGGCCGACGATGGCGACGAACAAAGCACCCCACTTTCTGCGCTCTAATGATTACGCAAAGTGAGGTCGCGTCGCTAGACGTGTAGGGTGCCGGACAGCACGGTTACGGCGTTGCCCGCCAGGTGAACGCGGTCTCCGGCATAAGTGACGTGGACGATTCCGCCTCTCTTGGACAATTGCGCGCCGACAAGCGAAGCGCGCCCGAGACGGGCCGACCAGTAGGGGGAGAGCGCGCAGTGGGCCGAACCGGTTACGGGGTCCTCCGGGACACCTACCTTGGGCGCGAAGAAACGGGAGACGAAGTCCGTTTCCGTGCCCCGGGCGGTGACGATGACGCCGCGGGCGTCGACGGCCCCGAGGGCGGTGATGTCGGGGGTCAGGTTCCGTACCGTTTCCTCCGACTCCAGCTCCACCAACAGGTCGAGCTGACTTATCCCGACGCGCACCGGGGTGGCCCCGAGGGCTTTCTCCAGGCCGGTCGGAAGTGTGACGGGGGTCACCTCCTTCGCCGGGAAATCCATGGTGATCCCGCCGCTCGGGAGTCGATTCACGGTGAGCGTGCCGCTGGCCGTCCGGAATTGGATCGGGCCCGTCGCCGTGCCGGTCGAATAGAGGACATGTGCCGTGGCGAGGGTGGCATGACCACAGAGCGTGACCTCTACGGCCGGCGTGAACCAGCGGAGCGAATCCCCGTGAAGGAACGCGGTCTCCGAGAGGTTCATCTCGATGGCTACTCTCTGCATCCAACCATCGGTAACCGGAGAGTCCAGCAGGCAGACGGCGGCCGGATTACCCTGGAAAGCTGTGCTGGTGAAGGCGTCGACGGTGTAGAGGCGCATGGGGGCGATGGTATCTGGGCAGTGGATATCGGGATGCAAGCGGGCTGCAAGCCGTACAAACTGGAATTAGGCCTGGGCGTGTCGCGTGGCGAATGCGGAATCGTCGGTTACCGTCCAATGTGTAGGGACGTGCCGATTACGGTGAGTTCCTGAGGAAAGGACAAGCCGATGGGGGCAGTGCGCAAGGTGGTGAGCTACCTTGGCCTGAGCGGGGTCGATCACTACGACGAGGCCTATGACGACGACGAGCACTACGAGGACGAGTATGTCCCGGCGACCGAGCGGGCAGCTCGGCGGTGGCGCGCGAACGTCGACTCGTCACGCATCGTGATGGTCCAGCCGCTCAAGTACAACGACGCACCGTTGATCGGCCAGCACTTCCGTGACGGCCAGACGGTGATCATGGACGTTTCCGGCATGGCGTTGCCTGAGGCCACCAGAATGGTGGACTTCGCCGCCGGGCTGGCCTTCGGATGCGAGGGGCGGATCGAGCGCATCGCGGAGCGGGTGTTCCTGCTTGCCCCGGCGCATGTGGAGATCGAGACGACATAGTCGGCCGAGGGAGTGCAGTTCGGTTGCCGGGGCGAAGGGCGACCGGACCGGCCGGTGACGGGGCGCTGGGGGCGCCTCGGGCCGGCGACCGGCTTCTTGAACCCGGGTCTGATGTGATCAGGCCCGGGTTCGTGCTGTCGGTGCCGCATCGGAACCCGGCCGAGGAACGCCGTCAGGCAGCCCGCCCGCCCGTCGGGGCGGGTCAGGCGGCGCGGGGGCCGCGGCGGATGAGGCGGAAGAGTTCGCTGGCGTCCTCGGCGGCCTGCTTGGCGCGGGCGTCGGACTCGCGGGCGTAGGCGTGCAGCGCCCACACCGCGCCCTCGGCCAGCTCCCGCAGCTCGCTGACCTGGCCGTCGACGTATTGGGCGTCGGCGTCGACCAGTTTGCGGCGCTGCCAGAGCTGCCAGCCGGCCAGGCCGATCATGGCGACGCCGGCCGCGGCCAGCAGGGGAGTGGTCAGGGCGGCGCCGGCGAGGCAGGCCACTCCGGCCACGATCAGCAGGATCGCCGCCCACGGGCGGGAGCGCGGTATGACACCCTCGGTGACGATGGACTGCTCGGCCACGGCCAGCGAGGCCCGGTCAGGGCCTTCGGGGCGCAGGTGGATGCGGTGCCCGAGGATCGGCACGGTGAGCGTCTCGGGCGGCTCCAGGCTGCTGTCGGTCTCCAGCTCCTCGGCCACCATCCGCAGGATCGGGGCCGCCACGTGCAGCGCGATCGCCGCCAACTGCGGGTCGGCGCCGGGGCGGAGGTCGTCCAGCAGGTAGGACACCAGCGAAGCCATCGGCCCCTCGGGACCGCCGGAGCCGATGAGCGAGCGGAGCACGGTCAGCGGCTCGTTCTCGGCCAGGTGTGTGGCGGGGTTGTCGAGCGGGACGCGGGCGTCAGGGCCGGTCTTGCGGGCCGAGGTGATCTCGGCGCACCGGCCGCGCAGCCGGGCCAGCCGGTCGGCGGCCATGGCGGGGCGGGCCAGCTCGGGGATCTCGGCCATCTCGGGGAAATCGGCCAGCGAGGGCGGCACGACGACCGCGGGCTCGCCGGGGATGAGCGCCTGGATCCACTGCTCGGCGTCGGCGTGCTCCTGGACGGCGAGGGCGTCGAGCTTGCGCAGGACGAAGATCTTGCCGGCGGGGCCGTACGCGCCGCGCGCGGCGGCCAGCCAGAGCGAGCGCTGACCGTGCGTGACCGGCCGGTCGAGGGCCAGCTCGCCGAAGGCGGTGCCCAGCCAGGAGGCGTGGATGCGGCTGCCCTGCCCGGACACGGCGAGTGCCAGGCACAGGAACAGCGCGGTGCGTTGCTGGTCGCGGCTCGCGGCCCGGCTCAGCGGCTCCAGCGAGTCGTCACCGGACAGGAGGGCGACCAGGGCCTCGACGGCCGGGGGCAGCCAGTAGCCGGGGACGTCGCGGAAGGCGACCGGGGTCGCGGGCGGCGCCGCGCCGTCGGCGGCGAGGTGCGCCAGCAGTGCCTCCGCGTAGCGATGCACCTCCGTCGCTGCTTGGGGGCTCGCAGTCAGGTCCGTGCTCAAGGCAGAGAACTCCCCCATTTCGGCCTCAGTTCATGACCGCGTAAAGCCTAACCGTATGGGCGCGCCAACCCGGTGGAGGCGCGCCCACGGTGGAACGGGCGGCTTCGAGCCAACTGCGTGTTTACATGCGCTCGGGGACAGGGACGCCCAGAAGGTCGAGCCCGGTCTCCAGCGTGCGGAGGGTGAGCGCGCACAGCGCGAGCCGGGAGGCCCGCACCTCGGGTGCGACGTCGGTGCGGAGGACCGGGCACTGCTCGTAGAAGGTGCTGAACAGGCTCGCGGTCTCGAACAGGAAGGCGCACAGCCGGTGCGGCTCGGACTGGGTGGCGACCTGCGACACCAGCTCGCCGAACCCCAGCAGGTGCAGGCCCAGCGCGCGCTCGGCGGGCTCGCCGGGCGTGATGGCGCCCTGCGCCTCGGCCGGCTCCATGCCCGCCTTGCGGAAGATGGAGCGGATGCGGGCCGTGGCGTACTGCATGTAGGGGCCGGTGTTGCCGGTGAAGCCGAGCATGCGGTCGAAGTCGAAGACGTATTCGCTGTCGTGACTGACCGACAGGTCGGCGTACTTCACCGCGCCCATGCCGACCGCCCGCGCGATCTCGGCCTGCGTGGCCGCGTCGTAGCCGCGGTCGGCGATGGCCGCCGTGGCCCGTTCGATGGCCTCGTCGAGCAGGTCGTTCAGCTTGACCGACTCGCCGGAGCGGGTCTTGAAGCGGCGGCCGTCCTTGCCGAGCATCATGCCGATCTGGACGTGTTCGGCCGAGACCTCGTCGGGCAGCCAGCCGGCCTGCCGGGCCGCGGCGAACACCATGCGGAAGTGCAGCGCCTGGTCGGCGCCGACGACGTAGAGGATGCGCCCGGCCTTGAGGTCGTGGACGCGGTAGCGGATGGCCGCCATGTCGGTGGTGGCGTAGCCGTAGCCGCCGTCGCTCTTCCTGATGATGAGCGGCAGCGGCTTGTCGTCGGAGCCGGTGAAGCCCGGCGGGAAGACGCAGAGCGCGCCTTCGCTGAGCTCGGCGGTGCCGGACGCCTCCAGGTCGGCGCAGGTGCGCTCCAGCATCGGGTTGTACATGCTCTCGCCGGCGATGTCGGCGTCGGTGAGGGTGACCCCGAGCAGGCTGTAGACCTTGTTGAAGTAGCGGACGGTGGCGTCCATGAAGACGTGCCAGAGCCGCAGCGTGTCGGGGTCGCCGGACTGCAGGGTGGTCACCCGCACCCTGGCGCGCTGCTTGAACGCCTCGTCGCCGTCGAACTTGGCCCGCGCCGCCTGGTAGAACTCGGTGCCCATGCCGGCTTCGAGCTGCTCGACCGCGGCCTCCTCGCCGATGTCGAGCAGGTGCTCGATGAGCATGCCGAACGGCGTGCCCCAGTCGCCCAGGTGGTTCTGCCTGATGACGGTGTTGCCGACGTGCTCGTGCAGGCGGGCCAGCGCGTCGCCGACGATGGTGGTGCGCAGGTGGCCGACGTGCATCTCCTTGGCCGCGTTGGGCGCGGAGTAGTCGATCACCACGGTCTGCGTGGGCGTGGCCGTGCCGACGCCGAGCCGCGGGTCGTCGAGCATGCGCTGGGCCTCGGCGGCGATCCAGCCGTCGTCGAGGGTGATGTTGAGGAAGCCGGGGCCGCTGACCTCGACCGTGCCGGGGAAGTCGGACAGCTCCGCCCTGATCGCCTCGGCGACCTCCCGCGGGGCTCGTCGCAGCCGCTTGGCCAGGCTCATCGCGACGTTCGCCTGGAAGTCGGCGAACTGGGAGGGCCGGATCAGCGGGTCTGCGTCGGCGTGCTCGGCGCCGAACGCGTGCGCCAGCGCCTGCTGGACGCGCTCGGTGAGCACTATCTGCGGGTCGGTCATGTTCTAAGGGTACCGGCGAGCTTGACCGCGACGCTGATCAAAACAGCCGCCCCGAGGCCGACGCCGACGGCGGTCAGGTCGCCTGCGAGATCGCTGGGTTCGAGGGCGAAGAAGTCCCGTACGAAGGGCAGCGACATCGCGATCGCGAACGCCACCGCCATGGCCCCGACCAGGAGCACCCGCCACCAGGTGAGCGGCCTGGCGATGAGGACGAGCACCCACCACGTGGTCATGAAGAGCGTGATCACCGCCGAGGTCTGGTCCTCGATCAGCGTGGAGTCGCCCCTGTGGGCCAGCCAGAACGACACCAGCACCGCGACCGCGCACAGCACCCCGGAGGGCACGGCGAAGCGCAGCACCCGGCGGACGAATCCGGAGCGGGCGCGTTCGAGGGTCGGCGCGAGCGCCAGGAAGAAGGCCGGGATGCCGATGGTGAGGGCGTTGACCAGGGTCGAGTGGCGGGGCGCGAACGGGAACATCACCCCGGCGACGCCCACGGCCAGCGAGAGCGCGATGGCGTAGAAGGTCTTGGTGAGGAAGAGGTTGGAGACCCGCTCGATGTTGGCGAGCACTCGCCGGCCCTCGCCGACGACGTGGGGAAGGGTGGCGAACTTGTTGTCCAGCAGCACCACCTGCGCGACCGCCTTGGTGGCCGGGCTGCCCGCGCCCATGGCGATGCCGAGGTCGGCGTCCTTGAGCGCGAGCACGTCGTTGACGCCGTCGCCGGTCATGGCGACGGTGTGGCCGCGGGCCTGCAGGGCGGTGACGAACTTGCGTTTCTGCTGCGGGGTGACCCGGCCGAAGACGGCGTGCTCGTCCAGCAGCTCGCCCAGCTTCTTCGGGTCGTCGTCGGGGAGGGTGCGGGCGTCGATGAAGCGGTGGCCGTCGGGGATGCCGAGGCCGGTGGCGATGGCGGCGACCGCCTCCGGGTTGTCGCCGGAGATGACCTTGACCGTGACGCCCTGCTTGGCGAAGTAGCGCAGGGTCTCGTCGGCGTCGGGGCGTACGCGCTGTTTGAGGGTGATGAGCGCGACCGGCTCCAGCGTCGCGGTGGAGCCGTCGCCGGGGTCGGGCAGCCGGTCGGCGCGGCAGAGCGCGAGCACGCGCGCGCCGGTGGTGGCGAGCGCGGCGGCGCGGTCGTAGCCGTCGCCGCCCTGCAGCAGGACGTCGGGGGCGCCGAGCACCCAGGCGCCGCGCTCGCCGAAGTCGGTGCCGCTCCACTTGCGCGCCGAGGAGAACGGCACGCTCTCTCCGGCCGTCCAGCCTTCGGCGGGGGTGGCGTAGCGGGCGCGGATGGCCTGGGCGGTGGCGTTGGGCCGGGGGTCGGCGTGGCAGAGGGCGGCCAGGGCGTCGGTCACGGGCTGGTCGTGGCCGAGCGGCAGGACCTCGTCGAGCTCCATGCCGCCGGCGGTGAGGGTGCCGGTCTTGTCCAGGCAGAGCACGTCGACCCGGGCCAGGCCCTCGATCGCGGGCAGCTCCTGGACCAGGCAGCGGCGGCGGCCGAGGCGTACGACGCCGACGGCGAACGCGATCGAGGTCATCAGCACCAGGCCCTCGGGGATCATGGTGACGATGCCGGCGACCGCGCCGGTGATCGCGGTGCCGAAGTCGACGGAGTTGCTGAGCTGGCTGTAGATCAGCAGGGCGCCGATGGGGATGACCAGCCAGGTGATGTACTTGATGAAGTTGGAGACGCCCTCGCGCAGCTCGGAGTGGGCGAGGTGGAACTTGCTGGCCTCCTCGGCGAGCCGTACGGCGTAGGCGTCGGTGCCGACCTTCGTGGCCACGAACGCCCCCGCGCCGGCCACCACGAAGCTGCCCGACAGCACCTGGTCGCCGGGCTTCTTGTGTACGGGGTCGGCCTCGCCGGTCAGCAGGGACTCGTCCACCTCCAGGCCGTCGGAGCGCGTCACGTCGCCGTCCACGAGGAGGCGGTCGCCGGGGGCGAGCAGGATCAGGTCGCCGAGCACGATCTCCCGCGGGTGAATCTCGCGCTCCGCGCCGTCGCGGCGCACGCGTACGGGGGCCTCGTTGATGACCGCGAGCTTGTCGAGTGTGCGCTTGGCCCGCAGCTCCTGGACGATGCCGATGAGCGCGTTGGCCACGATGACCAGGCCGAACAGGCCGTCCTGCCACTCGCCGAAGATCAGGATGAGCGCCCAGAGCACGCCGATGACGAGGTTGAACAGGGTGAAGACGTTCGCCCTGATGATGGCGCTGAACGATCTGCTGGACCGGCGTGGGACGTCGTTGGGCTTCGCCGCTGCGACTTGGGCAGCAGTGAGCCCGTCAAAGGTGAGCCCGACCACATAACCCCCTGTATCTGTGGATCGGTCTCACACCCTACGGGTTCACCAGAGTCTGTGGGAGCGGTGTGATGTCGCTATTCTGTCGCCGATTCGGGTGACGATCCCATTGGCGGACATATCCGCGGCGAGCTGGCAGGCCGCGCTGATCGCCGGCGCCCGCGAGGAGCCGTGGGCGATCACGACGGTGCCGTTCAGCCCGAGCAGCACGGCTCCGCCGTACGCCTCCGCGTCGAGGCGGTTGCGCAGCTCGCGCAGGCGGTTGCGCTGCAGGGCGGCGCCGAGCTTGGCGAGCCTGCTCTCCTCGATGGTGGTGCGCAGCTCGGCGAAGGCGTAGCGGACCGCGCCCTCCATGGTCTTGAGCGCGACGTTGCCGGTGAAGCCGTCGGTGGTGATCACGTCTACCTTGCCGGTGAGCAGGTCGTGGCCCTCGATGTTGCCGGCGAAGTGCAGGCCGGGGGAGCTCTGGAGCAGCTCGTTGGCTCGTTTGACCAGCTTGTTGCCCTTCTCGGGCTCGCTGCCGATGGTCAGCAGGCCGATCTTGGGCTCGGTGGCGCCGTGGGCGAGCTCGGCGTAGGCGGCGCCCAGATGGGCGAACTGCACCAGCATCTCCGGTTTGGCGTCGGCGTTGGCGCCGGCGTCCACCAGCAGGGTCGGGCGGGGGAGCGTGGGGAGGCGGACCGCGATGGCCGGGCGCAGCACGTGCTGCTGCGCCTTGAGCCGCAGCCGGCCGGTGGCGACGACGCCCGCCGTGGAGCCGGCCGACACCACGGCGCAGGCGTCGCCGCGGCGGACGAGGTGGCAGGCCACCGCGATGCTGGAGCGGGGGCGGCGCAGGCTGGCGAGCGCGCCCTCGTTCATGGCGAGGGCCTCCTCGGCGCGGACGATCGGCACCTCTTTGGTGGCGTCGTGGTCGGCGAGCGCCTCGAAGAGCACGCGGGGGGAGCCGACGAGCACGACGGACAGTCCGCGCTCACGGACGGCGTGCACGGCGCCGGCCACGATCTCGTGCGGCGCGTGGTCGCCGCCCATGGCGTCCAGCGCGACGGGCCTGCTGTCGGACAATCGTCACCTCGTACGGCATCTCGCCCGCCGCCACGGCTTGGCCGGCGCGCGGGCTCGGTATGTCCGCATCGAGGGCGAGGCTGCTGCCAGGTTAACCGGCGGGTAAGGGTTGTCGTTCCCCGCGCCGCCGGTCGCAGTCCTTCAGCCGAGGTTCCAGTCGGTCTTCGCGCGGGACACGATGACCTTGGAGAACGCCGATCTTCCCGTGACCCGGATGAGCGGCCCGTCCGCCTGGGAACCGCCGGTCACCAGCCGCTTGCCGAAGACGGAGCCGCCCTCGTCGACGACGTGGGCGTTCTCGGGAACGCGCACGATCATCTTGCTGAACCAGGCGTCCGCCTCCAGGGTGATCTCCCGGCCCGGGAGCACGGCGTCCGTCAGGTCGATGATCAGGGCGCCGAAGCGGGCGGTGAGCCGGGTGTGCCGGGAGGCCACCCAGCGCCCCCGCCGGATGATCTTGCTGAACGTGGAGTGGATGACCTGCCGCTCGACGGCGGCGGGGACTCCCGAGGCGGTCACCTCGGGCAGGTCCCTGGTCAGGGGGACGAGCTCGCCCATCGTGGTCGCCGAGTAGGCGAGGTCCAGACGGTCGGCGTGCTCGACGCTGGTGAGTCGTCCTGTGGCGAGGGCCTCGCTCAGGACCGCGGCCACCTGGTCGCGGTCGGCGTCCGAGGCGCGTATCGCGGATTCATCGGTCACGACATCGGAGTCTATGTCCAATCGCGATATGTCGCGAGTGTTGGTGAAGCTGAAGGAAAACTTGGAGCTTGGCGGAACCAGGGGCGTGAGCATACACGTCTCGGTATTAAGGTCCTTAGACGCGCGAAGAGGTCCTTCGGTTTACGTCCGATCGAACAAAAAAGATGGGAACGGCCTAGTGATCTTGCAACAAACCGGCACGCGGCGCTTCAAGGCGTACACGTCCAAGCATCTCGACGAGCTCCTGCGGCGTGCGGGGCTCGACGACGAGGAACGGCTGAAGGTCCGCGCCGTCGCGACGGTTCTGCCGTTCCGGACGAACGCCTATGTCGTCGACGAACTCATCGATTGGTCGGCCGCGCCCGACGACCCCATGTACCGGCTGGTCTTCCCGCAGGCGGACATGCTTCCCGCCGCGGACGTCGCCAGGCTGGCCGACCTGATCAAGGCGGAGGCACCGAACGCGGAGCTCCAGGCCGAGGCCAACCGCGTGCGCGCGCAGCTCAACCCGCATCCCGCGGGCCAGAAGGAGCTGAACGTCCCGAGGATCGGCGACGAGCCGGTGCCGGGCATGCAGCACAAATATCCCGAGACCGTGCTGGTCTTCCCGAAGCAGGGGCAGACCTGTCACGCGTACTGCACGTACTGCTTCCGGTGGGCGCAGTTTATCGGCGACGCGGACCTGAAGTTCGCCTCCGACGACGTCGACCGGATGGTGGACTACATCCGCCGGCACCCCGAGGTCACCAGCGTCCTCATCACCGGGGGCGACGCGATGATCATGGGGGAGCCGGTCCTCCGGCGCTACCTCGAACCGCTGCTGGAGCTGGAGCAGCTCGAATCCATCAGGATCGGCACCAAGTCGCTCGCCTACTGGCCGCAGCGCTTCACCAGTGATCCCGACGCCGACGACACGCTCCGCCTGTTCGAGCGGGTGACGGCGGCCGGCAAGAACCTCGCGTTCATGGCCCACTTCACGCATCCGCGCGAGCTGGACCCGCCGCAGGTGCAGGCGGCGGTCGAGCGCATCATCGGCACCGGGGCCACGATCCGGACGCAGGCGCCGCTCATCCGCTCCATCAACGACGACCCGGCCGTCTGGTCGTCGATGTGGCGGCGGCAGCTGCGCATGGGGATGGTCCCCTATTACCTGTTCGTCGAGCGCGACACCGGGCCGCAGGACTACTTCGCGGTGCCGCTGGCCCGTGCGTACGAGATCTTCCGTGACGCGTACGCGTCCGTCTCCGGCCTGTGCCGCACGGTGCGCGGCCCGTCGATGTCGGCCACCCCGGGCAAGGTGTGCGTGGACGGCGTCATGGAGGTCGCGGGGCAGCAGGTCTTCGTGCTCCACTTCATCCAGGCGCGCGACCCCTCGCTCGTGGGGCGGCCCTTCTTCGCGCGTTACGACCCGGAGGCGGTCTGGCTGACGGACCTGCGGCCGGCCTTCGACGAGCGTTTCCCGTTCGAACCGGCAGGGGCGCTGCTGCCCTCCTGAGCGGCGGGCGCCGCCGTCGGAAATCACGTCACCCGGCCCGCGACAATTCATTTCGCGTCCCTATTGTTCGCGGGCCGGGAAGGCGTCATATCACTTGACGGCCGTGTTCACAACCGCCTCTGCAATATCGGAAACAACAGCCTCCTATTTCCCGGTTTGTCTTCCCGCTCAACGCTCTCCCCTTACTCGGTAACCGGCCTGCAAACCCCTGTCACATGGGCATTCGGGCGTTCCCGGCCGGTGGTACAACTGCTGCGTAGCTCAGCCGTGACGCACACGCTCAGTGTGGTGCCCATAGCGTGCACGCCGCGGCATACGGGGGTTATCGATTCGCATTTCCACCGCATTCGAGAGCGATCGATCACGAGCCGGGAAGGCAATCATGAATCGAGTAGTCAAGGCGGCGGTAGCCGCTACAGCATTCGGCCTGGCGGCGGCGTTGGCCGCGCCCGCCCAGGCCGAAGCCCAATACGAAACCGCCAGGAACGCGCTCGCCGACGGACCGGGCGGAGGCACCAGCGTCGCCGGCGGCAGCCCTGTCGGAGGTCTTCTGGGCGGGCTGGCGGGCGGCGGTGTCGGCGGGGGACTCCTGGGCGGCCTGGTCGGGGGCAAGTCCAAGTCGGCCGCCGGCGGCCAGGCCCGCCGCGAGCCGAGCGAGGCCGAGAAGGACGCCATCGCCGCCGGCGGGCGGAGGGGGCAGGTCGGCTGGCCCCAGACGCCGAACTCCGCCGAGGACGCCACGAGGAGGGGCCGGCCGCTTCCCGAGCTGTCGCCGATCCGCGGCGGGATCCCGCTCGGCGGCGGCGGTGTGACCGAGTCGCTGCCCGTGGCGTCGGGCGCGCGCCGCGCGGCCGCCCCGGCGGGCGGAGCCGCCCGGCGGATCGAGCGTCAGACCGCGGCGCTGAACGCCACCGGCGCCGAGTACGGGCCGTTCCACCTCGTCACCGGCCTGGCCCAGGACGCCGTGGGCGCGGCGGGCAAGGTGCAGGCCAGCGACATGCTGGACGGCGCCGCCCTGCCGGGCCTGCCCGGACCGTCCGGGGCGACGGGCGGCGGCCTGCCGGTCGGCGGCGTGCACGGGCTCTCCGACCGGACGGTCAGCGGGCTCACCGGCGGCGGCGCGCCGCTGGACTCGCTCGCCGGGCCGGTGACCGGCCTGGCCTCGCTGCCGCTGAGCGCGCTGCCAGGAAGCCCGCTGGGCGCGCTGTCCGGGAGCCCGCTGGGCGCGATCTCCGGCCCGCCGGCGGCCGGGCTGCTGGCCGCGCCCGCGCGTGGCTTCGACTCCCTGCCGGGCGGCGCCTCGCCCGCCGGCCTCGCCCAGGCGGCGCTGCGGGCGCTGCCGTACAAGGGCGAGCAGGCCCCGGTCGTCGGCCGGGCCGCGCCGGTCGGGACTGCGGCGGTGGCCGAGGTCCTGCCCGCCGCCGTGCGGCACGCGACCGTCGAGGAGCTCGCGCCTCTCACGGCCGGCGCCGCGGACGTCGTCGAGGCGAACGGGGCCAAGGCCGTCGCCGGCTACAACGACCTGATGGCCGCTCTCGGATGGACCACCGACGCGCTGACGGGCTCGGTGCGGGACACCTGGAATCGCGGCTAGGAACGCGATGGAGGCGGTGCTGAACGTGGCTCGCCGAGAGCCGGCATGGTGGTTCGCGGGCTCCCTGGGTGCCGATGCCCGGGAACCGGTCGTGCCGGCGGAGGCGGCTTCGTTTCGCCCCCACCCCCAGTGGTCCCCTGACGACGTGTATTCCCCTGGGCCGCAGCAACGGGCCGGGACGTCGTCGC
Source organism: Nonomuraea sp. LP-02 (assembly GCF_036289125.1). Lineage (NCBI taxonomy): Bacteria > Bacillati > Actinomycetota > Actinomycetes > Streptosporangiales > Streptosporangiaceae > Nonomuraea > Nonomuraea sp. LP-02. Next base: position 7,275,300 of record NZ_JAXCLK010000001.1, read on the forward strand.
ACTGACGCGGCAGATCTCCGGGACGCCCCTCAAGGTGCCGGGCGCTCGAAGAGCTGGCGCGCGTGGGTTACGAGCCTCCCGCGGTGAGCGGGCGGTCTCAGTGACGGGCTCGGGCGGACGCGCCCAGGCCCGGGCTCGGGCAACGCCGTTCTCATGCAGGGCAGCGGCGCCCCCGAGCCCCGCCGCCGGCCCGACCAGGGTCGGCGGCATTCTCATGTCCGGAGCACGTCCGGCTCATGTGAGGGGGTCTGCCGCTCGCCGCGGCGGGGTCTCTCGGTCGGTCAGGGCAGTCGGACGCCCGTGCGACGGGCTATCTGCGCCTGCAGCCTCGCCATCTGCCAGTGCAGCTCCAGGAGCTGCTCGGCGAGCTGCATCCGCGGGATCTCGGTCACGTCTTCGGTGGCCAGGTGGTCGATCGCGGCCGAAAGCTCTCCCATCGCGCGCTCCCACTCCATCACCGGTCCTTGTCCATCACCGGTCCTCGGATCGAATTGACGTTCGAATCCTATCGGAACGCGTGGCCCGGTGTCAGTCTTTCGTCCCTCCCGTCGCGGGCGTTTCGCCCATGGGAAAGCGCCGCGCCCTTCGCGGGGGCACGGCGCTCGGACCTGCGGTCTCAGCCCTTGTTGTAGGCGGCGATGACTTCCTTCGGGTCGCCGTCCATGCGGATCTTGCCCTTGTGCAGCCAGATGACGCGGTTGCAGGTCTCCTCGATGACGCGCAGGTCGTGGGCGACGAGGAAGACGGTGCCGGCCGACTCGCGGATCTGGCGGATGCGCTCCTCGCTCTTCTTGCGGAACTCGCGGTCGCCGGTGGCGAGGGCCTCGTCGATGAGCAGGACGTCGTGGGTCTTGGCCGAGGAGATCGCGAAGCGCAGGCGGGCGCCCATGCCGGACGAGTAGGTGGACATCGGCAGCTGGACGAACTCGTCGATGCCGGAGAAGTCGACGATCTCCTGGTATTTCTCGCGGACCTCGGCCGGCGTCATGCCCATGGCGTAGCAGCCGAGCACGATGTTGCGCTCGCCGGTGAGCTCGCGCATCAGGGCGGCGTTGACGCCCAGCAGCGAGGGCTGGCCGTCGGTGTAGACGGCGCCCTCGTGCGGGGGCAGCAGGCCCGCGATGGCGCGCAGCAGCGTGGACTTGCCCGAGCCGTTGCGGCCCACGATGCCGATGGCGTCGCCGTGGTAGGCCACGAACGTCACGCCCTTGACCGCGTGGACCTCTTTCATCTGCGGGCGGCCCTGGCGCTTGAGAATGCGCGTGAGGGCGTTGACCGCGTTGCCCTTCTCGGAGTCGGAGGCCGCGCCGTAGACGCGGTAGACGATGTGGAGGTCGTCGACGATGACGGTCGGCGTGCCCGTGGGAACGTCGAGTGGCGCCTTGCCCGTGGACTTGGCGGCGGGACGCGCCTTGGCGTCCTTGGGGACGGCGGGCTTGTCGCCCTTCACCTGCTGCAGCTCCTTGGTCTCAGCCACGCCCGTACCTCTCCTCGGCCCGCCAGAAGTACCAGAAGCCGAATCCGAGCGCGAACACCGCCCAGAATACGCAAGACATCCACACCATTGTCGGGGGGTGGTGCCCCACCGCGGTGTTGTGGCTCGTGATCAGGATCTCCCGCATCCACTCGATGTAGGAGGCCGCGGGGTTGAGATACATCACGTCGGCCACCCACTGGGGGAGGCCGGCCGAGCCCACGACCTTGTCCTGGATCGAGAAGAAGACGCCCGAGGCGTAGAGCCAGGTGCGCGTGATGAACGGCAGCAACTGGTTGAGGTCGCGCATCGAGGCGCCGAGGCGGGCCATGACGAGCCCCGCTCCGATGTTGAACATCGTCTGCAGGGCGAGCACCACCGGGATCATGAGCCAGAACCAGGTGGGGAACTCTCCGGTGGCGACCACGAGCACCAGGAGCACGCTCATCGAGATCGCGAGCTGCTGCAGCTCCTGGATCGTGTAGGCCAGCGGCAGCGAGGCGCGCGGGAAGTGCAGGGCCCGGATCATCGACAGGTTGCCGGTGATCGACTTGGCGCCCGCGGTGACCGTGCGCTGGGTGAAGGTGAAGATGAACATCCCGGTCAGCAGGAAGGCCGGGTAGTTCTCGATGTTCTTGCTGCCGCCCAGGATGATGCCGAACATCAGGAAGTAGATGGCGGCGTTGAGCAGGGGGGTCAGCACCTGCCACAGCTGGCCCAGCGCCGAGTTGGAGTACTTCGAGACGTTGCGCGAGGTCGCGTACGTCAGGATGAAGTGTCGCCGCTCCCACAGCTGGCGCACGTAGACAGGGAACCTCGGCCGTGCGATGGCACGGCGAAGCCCGTATCTCTTGGCGAGCTTGGCCAGCGGCTCCCCGCTCCGGCCGCCCGCCTGGGCGTCCGCTACAGCGGATTCCGGCTGGCTCATGGCAAGGACTCTATTGGATCCGGGTCGGTGGGGTGCCTGTCACGCTGGACCGTGACCGGCAGACTGTTGGACGGTGTCTCGGGGCGCCGGGGTTCCAAGCCACCGCCAAGACCTGTTCAACCGTAGCCCAGGAGGGGCGGGCGGTGGTGGCGGAGGCACGAGCAGTCTTCGGCAGGGGGTAATTTTCATCGTCTGTTCAGGTCCAGGTCCAACCGGTACTGGGCTCTTTGTACGATTTACCACAGATCGCACCGATTGTCTGTGACGGTTGATAGGCGGACGTGTGACCGAACTGCAACGCGCCAGAGACTCGCTGGTGGCAAGTAGTAAGGGATAGTCGCGATCGACTGGCAGGGCGTACGGCTGGCTTGACCTGGTCGGCCAAACTCGGGGGGGATACCAGGACTCCCCCGTCAGGCTGCTCACGAACACGCAGCTCAGCGCTGTACGCCCACTGTAGAGGGAGGATTTTTCTTTACCATGCGTGTTACTAAGGGCGCACAGATCGTCGCCGGTACCGCGCTGCTCGCCCTCGCGGTTGCCGCGTGTGGTGGCGGTGCCTCGGAAGGTGGCACTGCCGCGAGCGGTGGCGCAGAAACGCCGGTCCGCATGGAGCTCGGTGAGCCCCAGGAGCTCCTGGTGCCGTCGAACACCACGGAGTCCGAGGGTTCGGAGGTCCTCGCGGCCGTGTTCGAGCCTCTCGTCACCTACGACGAGAACAAGAACGCCGTCGAGGCCGCGGCCGAGTCGATCACCAGCGATGACCAGAAGGTCTGGACGATCAAGCTCAAGTCCGGCTACACGTGGCACAACGGCGAGCCGCTCGTCGCGCAGAACTACGTGGACGCCTGGAACTACGCCGCCAACCAGGAGAACGCCCAGAGCGCCGGCTACTTCTTCGGCCGCGTCGACGGCTTCGCCGACCTCAACCCGGGTGAGGGCAAGGCGGTCACCGCCAAGGGCATGAAGGGCCTGGAGGTCGTGGACGACACGACGTTCAAGGTCACTCTGGCCGCGCCGTTCTCGCAGTTCAAGGTCATGCTCGGCTACACCGCGTTCTACCCGCTGCCCAAGGCCGCCTTCGGCGCCGACGGCAAGGTGACGCAGCAGTTCGGCGAGCAGCCCATCGGCCAGGGCCTGTTCAAGCTGGACAAGCCCTACAAGAAGGGCACCGACCAGAGCATCGACATGACCGTGTACGACAAGTACCCGGGCAAGAAGCCGAGCAACTGGACCAAGCTCCAGTTCAAGCTCTACACCGACTCGGACGTCGCCTTCAACGACCTGATGGCCGACAACCTGGACATCCACGACTCGCTCGGCCCGGCGGCGATCGCTCAGGCCAAGTCCTCCCTCGGTGAGCGTTACCAGGACCAGCCGGACGCCGGCGTCGGTTACATCGGCGTGCCGCTGAAGTACAACGCCGAGCTGGACAAGGCCGACGTCCGCAAGGCCATCTCGATGGCCATCGACCGCAAGACCATCGCCGAGACGGTCTTCTCCGGCACCCGCTCCCCGGCCGACGACTTCATCAACCCGGCCATCGCGGGCTACCGCCAGGGCGCCTGCAAGGCGTGCACGTACAACCCGGCCGAGGCCAAGAAGCTGTACGAGTCCGCCGGCGGCCCCAAGACCCTGGAGATCGGCTACAACGCCGACGGTCCGCACAAGGAGTGGATCGAGGCCGTCGCCAACAACCTCCGCGCCAACCTGGGCATCGACGCCGTCGCGAAGCCCTTCGAGAAGTTCGCCAGCATCCTCGACGAGCTGGACGCCAAGACGTACAAGGGCCTGTTCCGCATGGGCTGGGCCATCGACTACCCGTCGGCCGAGAACTACCTGTCGCCGATCTTCAGCACCGGCGCCATCGCGACCGGCTCGAACTACGGTGGCTACTCGAACAAGAAGTTCGACGAGCTGATCGCCCAGGGCGACCAGGCTCCCTCGGTGGAGGAGGGCCTGAAGTTCTACCAGCAGGCCGACGACATCCTCAACGAGGAACTGCCGTACATCCCGGTGTACTTCTACCGGAACAACTCCGGCTACTCCAAGATGGTCAAGAACGTTCACATCAACCTGCTCAACCAGGTCGAGTGGGCTGACGTCGAGAAGGTCTGACGTTGTTCCCGGGGTGGGCGCGGACGCCGCGCCCACCCCGCAGGGGTAAGCGAGGAGGCGGCTCCCCGGCCGAAAACCCATAGGGTCAGGGGGGTGGCCTTCTTCGCGTGTACGGGAGGCTTATATGGGCCGTTACATCATCAGGCGTCTGCTCCAGTCGATCCCCGTGTTGTTGGGTGCCACCCTGCTCATCTTCGCCATCGTCTTCGCGCTGCCCGGCGATCCCATCGCGGCGCTGGCGGGCGAGAAACGGGCGGATCCCAACATCGTCGCGATCCTGCGCGAGCAGTACCACCTCAATGATCCGCTGTTGCTCCAGTATTGGTACTACATCAGCGGAGTGATTTTCCGGGCGGACTTCGGCGTCACCTTCGCCGACGTGCCCGTTTCGCAGATCATGGCGGGCAAGTTCCAGGTGACGCTCAATCTGGCGATCACCGCGCTCGTCATCGAGGCCCTCATCGGCGTGGGTCTGGGCCTTTGGGCGGCTCTCAAGCGCGGCAAGGCCATCGACACCATGATCCTCGCCTCGACGCTGCTGCTGATCTCGGTGCCGACGCTCGTGTCCGGCTTCGTGCTGCAGTTCCTGCTCGGCGTACGGCTGAAACTGTGGACGGGGCTCGACATCTTCCCCATCGCGGGCATCACCGAGGGCTTCCGCAGCTACCTGCTGCCCGGCTTCGTGCTCGCCGGCGTGTCGATCGCGTACCTGACCCGGCTGACCAGGACCAGCCTGGCCGAGACGCTGCGCGCCGACTACATCAGGACGGCCACCGCCAAGGGCCTGCCCAGGCGGCGGGTCGTCGGCAGGCACGGCCTGCGCAACGCGTTGATCCCGCTCGTCACGTTCCTGGGCGCCGACCTCGGCAACCTCATGGGCGGAGCGGTCATCACCGAGAGAATCTTCAACCTGCCGGGCATCGGCAACCAGCTCTTCATGTCGGTGTACCTCAGGGAACAGCCAGTAGTGGTCGGCATCGTGACCATCCTGGTCCTGATCTACATCTTGGCCAACCTGGCCGTGGACGTGATGTACGCAGTGCTCGACCCGAGGATCCGCTATGAGTGACATTCGACCGGGCGGCCCCGTCATCGCGCCCGAGGAGACCCCCGCACCGAAGCCCCAGAAGAAGGAGAAGGCGGCCAAGCCGGCCAGCCTGTGGTCCGACGCCTGGCACGACCTGCGCCGGCGGCCGATCTTCATCATCTCGCTCTGCATCATCGCGGTGCTGGCGCTGATGGCCCTCTGGCCGTCGCTGTTCAGCTCGGTGGATCCGTTCAACGCCCGCACCTGCGAGCTCGCCACCGCCCGTCAGGGGCCCAGCGCGGGCCATCCGTTCGGCCGCGACAACCTGGGCTGCGACCTGTACGCCCGCACCATCTACGGCGCGGCGAACTCGCTGGTCATCGGCATCAGCACGACCATCTTCGCCGCCCTGATCGGCGGGCTCATGGGCCTGATCGCCGGGTTCTTCGGCGGCGGCGTGGACAGCGTGGCCTCCCGGGTCACCGAGATCTTCTTCGCCATCCCCAGCATCCTGGGCGCGCTGCTCATCGGCTCGACCTTCCGCGACAGCGGATGGGGCATCTGGCTGGTGGTCGCCGCGCTCACCATCCTGGGCTGGCCGATGACGTTCCGGATCATGCGGGCGGCGGTCATCACGGCCAAGTCGCAGGACTTCGTGGTCGCGGCGAGAGCGCTGGGCGCCGGGCCGATCCGGATCATGTTCCGGCATCTGCTGCCCAACGCGCTCGCTCCCGTGATCGTCGTGGCGACGATCAACCTGGGCGGGTTCATCGCGGCCGAGGCCGCGCTGTCCTACCTGGGCGTGGGCGTGCAGCCGCCGGAGATCTCGTGGGGCCTGATGATCGCCGACGCGCAGCGCCGCTTCCTGGAGGCGCCGTTGCCGCTGATCTTCCCGGCGGTCTTCCTGAGCATCACGGTGCTCGCGTTCATCATGCTGGGCGACGCCGTACGCGACGCGCTCGACCCGAAGCTCAGGTAGAAGGGGGGGACCGAACAGTGAGCAGGACGTCAGCGGACGTGTTGCCGGTCGAGGGAGGACTCGGCAACGAACCGCTGCTCGCCGTCGACAACCTGCACGTGGAGTTCCACACCCGGGCGGGGATCGTGCGCGCCGTGAACGGCGTGAGCTACACGGTCAACCCGGGCGAGACACTGGCGGTGCTGGGCGAGTCGGGCTCGGGCAAGTCGGTGACCGCGCAGGCGATCATGGGCATTCTGGACATGCCGCCCGCGCGCATCCCCAAGGGAGAGATCCGCTTCAAGGGCACCGACGTGCTCAAGCTGTCGGAGGAGGCCCGCACCCAGGTGCGCGGCCAGCGCATCGCCATGATCTTCCAGGACGCGCTCTCCGCGCTCAACCCGGTCTTCACCGTGGGCTGGCAGATCAGCGAGATGTTCCGGGTGCACCGGGGCATGTCCAAGGGCGACGCCATGAAGAAGGCGGTCGAGCTGATGGACCGGGTCCGCATCCCGGCCGCCAGGCAGCGCGTCAACGACTACCCGCACCAGTTCTCCGGCGGCATGCGGCAGCGCATCATGATCGCGATGTCGATCGCGCTCGACCCCGAGGTGCTCATCGCCGACGAGCCGACCACGGCGCTCGACGTGACCGTCCAGGCGCAGATCATGGAGCTGCTGGCCGAGCTGCAGCGCGAGAGCCAGATGGGCCTCATTCTGATCACCCACGACCTCGGCGTCGTGGCGGACGTGGCCGACAAGATCGCCGTCATGTACGCGGGACGCATCGTCGAGAACGCCCTCGTGCACGACATCTACCGGACGCCCGCCCATCCGTACACGAAGGGCCTGCTGGAGTCGATCCCCCGGGTCGACCAGAAGGGCCAGGACCTGTACGCGATCAAGGGCCTGCCGCCCAACCTGCTCGAACTGCCCAGCGGGTGCTCGTTCAACCCGCGCTGCCCCTACCGGCAGGGCAACTGCGAGACCGACGTCCCCCCACTGCATCAGATCAGCGGCACGCGCGGCAGCGCCTGCCACTACTGGAGGGAGGTCCTCGATGGCGATCGGTGAGAAGATCCTTGAGGTGCGTGACCTGGTCAAGCACTTCCCGCTGACCCAGGGCATCCTCTTCAAGCGGCAGATCGGCGCGATCAAGGCCGTGGACGGCGTCTCGTTCGACCTGCACAAGGGCGAGACGCTGGGCATCGTGGGCGAGTCCGGCTGCGGCAAGTCCACGCTGGCCAAGGTGCTGATGGCGCTGGAGCGGCCCACGTCGGGGTCGGTCATGATCAACGGCCGCGACATCGGCCGGGCCAAGGGCGCCGAGCTCAAGCGCATGCGGCGCAACATCCAGATGGTCATGCAGGACCCGTACACCTCGCTGAACCCCCGGATGACCGTGGGCGACATCATCGGCGAGCCGTACGAGATCCACACCGAGGTGGCGCCCAAGGGCGACCGGCGCACGAAGGTGCAGGAGCTGCTGGAGGTGGTCGGCCTCAACCCCGACCACATCAACCGCTACCCGCACCAGTTCTCGGGCGGCCAGCGGCAGCGCATCGGCATCGCCCGCGGGCTGGCGCTCCAGCCGGAGATCATCGTGTGCGACGAGCCGGTGTCCGCGCTCGACGTGTCGATCCAGGCGCAGGTCATCAACCTGCTGGAGCGGCTGCAGAACGAGTTCGGGCTGGCCTACATCTTCATCGCGCACGACCTGTCGGTGGTCCGCCACATCTCCGACCGGGTCGGGGTGATGTACCTCGGCAAGTACGTGGAGCTCGGCAAGGACACCGAGATCTACGACCGGCCCGCGCACCCGTACACGCAGGCGCTGCTGTCGGCGGTGCCGGTGCCCGACCCCGAGGGGCGGGAGCAGCGGGAGCGGATCATCCTCCAGGGTGACCCGCCGTCGCCGGCCAACCCGCCGTCGGGCTGCCGGTTCCGTACGCGGTGCTGGAAGGCGCAGGAGATCTGCGCCGAGGAGGAGCCGCTGCTGCAGATCCGGCCGGGCACGGCGCACGAGAGCGCCTGCCACTTCGCCGAGACGCACGACGTGGTCCACGTCAACTGACGCCTCCGGAGAAGGCCCTCCCCTCGCGGAGGGCCTTCTCGCGTCTCATCGCGTGACCAGGATCGCGCTGCCGTGGCCGAACAGGCCCTGGTTGGCCGCCAGACCGGCCCTGGCCCCCTGGATCTGCCGGGGGCCTGCCCGGCCGCGGAGCTGGTCGGTCAGCTCGCAGAGCTGGGCGACCGCCTGGGCGGGGATCGCCTCGCCGAACGAGGCCAGGCCGCCCGACGGGTTGACCGGGATCCGGCCGCCGAGGGCGGTGGCGCCGTCGCGCAGCAGCTTCTCGGCCTCGCCCGGCGGGCACAGGCCGATGTCCTCGATCCAGTCCAGCTCCAGGGCCGTGGACAGGTCGTACACCTCGGCCAGCGACAGGTCCTCAGGGCCGAGGCCGGCCTCCTCGTACGCGGCGTGCGCGATGGCCGCGCGGAAGGGCCGCTCGGGCGGGGGGACGGCGGCGCAGGAGTCGGTGGCGAAGTTCGGCAGCTCCAGGACCGTGTTGGGGAAGGTGGGCGTGACGGTCGAGACGGCCGCCAGGCGCACCAGGTCGCGGGCGCCGGCGTGCCGGCGGGCGTACGACTCCGAGGCCAGCACCACGGCCGCGCCGCCGTCGGAGGTGGCGCAGATGTCCATCAGCCGCAGCGGGTCGGCCACCATGGGCGAGGCCAGGACCTCCTCCGGGGTGACGGTCCTGCGGTAGCGGGCCATGGGGTTGAGCGCGCCGGCGCGGGCGTTCTTGACCTTGACGCCGGCGAAGTCGTACGGGGTCGAGCCGTGCAGGGCCATCCTGCGGCGGGCGTACAGGCCGAAATAGGCCGGATTGGTGGCGCCGAGCAGCCGGAACCGCAGCCAGTCGGGATCGTCGGGGCGATCGCCGCCCACCGGGGCGAAGAAGCCCTTGGGGGTGGAGTCGGCGCCGACGACCAGGGCGAGGTCGCACAGCCCGGCGAGGATCCTGGTGCGGGCCAGGTCCACGGCCTGGGCGCCGGAGGCGCAGGCGGCGTAGCAGGAGGCGATCCTGGCACCGGTCCAGCCGAGCGCCTGGGCGTAGGTGGAGCCCGCGACGAAGCCGGGGTAGCCGTTCCTGATGGTGTCGGCGCCGACGAGGTACTGGATGTCGGTCCAGGCGACCCCGGCGTCGGCGAGGGCGGCGCGGGCGGCGGCGAGGCCGTACTCGGTGAAGGGGCGGCCCTGCTTGCCCCAGGGGTGCATGCCGGTGCCCAGCACCACGACGCCGCTCATGAGGCCGCTCCAGGGGCTCGCCGCCACATCCACACCAGCGGGCCGTCCGCGAGGGGGCCCGCGGTGAGCTCCAGTTCCATGCCGACCTCCAGCTCGTCCACGGTGAGGCCGGCGACCTGGCCGAGCACCACGATCCCGGCTCCGTCGAGCTCGACCGCCGCCAGGGTCACCGGCACGTACGGCTGCGCCGCCACGTAGGGCGGGGGCGGCGGGTAGGCGGCGTTCGTGTACGACCACACGCGCCCCCGCCGGGGGAGCCGGGCGACCTGCATGTCGGTCCCGTCGCAGCGCGGGTCGGGGCAGGATCCGCGGCGGGGCGGGAAGCAGAGGGTGCCGCAGGCCGCGCAGCGGGTGCCGAGCAGGACGACCCCGTCGGCGTCGACGGCGAACCAGCCCTCGATCGCGTACGTCATAGCCGGAGTATCACACAAGCGCTTGCTAGGGTGAATCCCCGTCGCGCCGCCGTCTCACCATCACCCGCATCGACATGGCCGCCATCAGCCCCAGCAGCCCCGCGACCACGGCCGTCCTGCTCGCGGGAACGGGCGCGCCCGGCCCCGCCCCGGAGCGGGGGCCGGGCCCCGCAGGCGGGCCCGCCGCCGCCCGCGGCCGGTCGGCAGTGCCGAGTCCGCCGGTGGTCCCCGGCTCGTCGGCAGTGCCGAGCCCCCGGCCGGTCCTCGGCTCGTCGGCAGTGCCGAGTCCGCGGGCGGTCTCCGGCTCGTCGGGGGCGCCGAGTCCGGCGGCAGTGCCCAGTTCGTCCGTTGCGCGCAGTTCGTCCGCCGCGTGGAGCGCCAGCAGGGCGTCGGCGACGCCGTGCCCGTACGTGCGGCTGTGGCCGCCCGGTGGGCGCCTTCTGGTGCCCTGTTCGATGGCCGTGCGCACCTCCTGCGGCGACAGACCGGGATGGGCGGAGCGGATGAGCGCGGCGATGCCCGCCACCATGGCGGCGGCCGAGCTGGTGCCGTCGCCCACCGCGTACGAGCCCGCGCCGTCGGCCGTGACGATGTCCGTGCCGGGCGCGACCACGGACAGGTGGTCCTGCCGGTTGGAGAAGCGGGCCACCCGGAGCTCCCGGTCCACCGCGCCCACGGCGATCACGCCGGGATAGGCGGCGGGGAAGTTCTTCCTGTTGGCGCTGTCGCCGTCGTTGCCCGAGGAGGCCACCAGCACCGCGCCCCTGCCGAGCGCGTACCGGACGGCCTCTTCCTCGGCCGCCGAGCCCTCCCGCGTGCCGCTGCCGCCGCCCAGCGACATGCTGATCACGCCGGCGCCGTGGTCGGCGGCGTAGCGGATGCCGCGCGCCAGGGCGTCGTGCCCGCCCCGGGGCTGCCGAGCGCGCTGCGGGTCGCCGCTCTCCAGCGTGACCCGTACGGACAGGACGCGGGCCGCGGGCGCGACGCCGACGATCCCGGCGGCGCGACCGGCGCCGTGCCCGCGGCCGGCGATCAGGCCGGCCATCGCGGTGCCGTGGTGGCCCCACGGCCCGTGGCCGCGCGCCGCGCCGGTGAGGTCGGGGCCCTCGACGACGGCGCCCGCGAGGTCGGGGTGGCGGGCGTCGACGCCGGTGTCGAGTACGGCGACCAGCACGCCCCGGCCCTCGCTGCGCCGCCACGCCTCGGGCAGGCGCAGCGCGCCGAGCTGCCACTGCCCGGCCCGCGCGACCGCCCCGATCCTGTCGCCGGCCCTGGTCTCGCCGACGGCGGTCACTGAGGCCGGGACGGCGAGCACGCAGCCGGCGGCCAGCGCCACGGCGAGGAGGCTCCTCATCACGTCAGAGCCCGCTGCGGCGCGGTCGCGACCCAGGCGTGGCAGCACGGTGAACAGCTGGTGCACGGAGGACCTCGAGCGGAGGAGAGGGGGAACGCTCGAACTGACCGGCATTCTGACATGCGGCCGCCACCGCAATCCGACGGTTCGGTAAACAGCCCGATACGCGGAGTAGTTCCGTTCTGTGGGCTTTTCTGCTACCTCGTAGGCGAAAGTCGAGACATACCCGTAGGGCGGGAGCTCAGCACATTACGATTGGCCACGGGCCGTGCGGGTGACGGGACCGTCACCCGTCCCCTCAGAGGAGGACACCATGGGAGCACCCCTCAGCGGTGACGATGCTGCCCACGAGCCGTCCCGACAGCCACTCACCGAACGCGACATCGAGCTCCTCGCCTTCGAACGCCAATGGTGGCGCTACGCGGGCGCGAAGGAGCAGGCCATCAAGGAGACCTTCGGGTTCTCCGCCACGCGCTACTACCAGATGCTGGGCGAGTTGATCGACCGTCCGGAGGCGCTTGAGCACGACCCCATGCTGGTCAAGCGGCTTCGCAGGGTGCGCGCCGAGCGGCAGCGCGACCGCGCGGCCAGAAGGCTTGGCATGCGCCCCTGACCTGCTGGGTACGGCAGGCGCGTGGAGAACATCCCTGGAATTGAAGCAATCTTGAAGGACCCCGCCGGGGCCGTGATCGGGCTCGACTTCGACGGAACCCTGTCCCCGATCGTGCCCGATCCGGCGGCCGCCGTGATCCACCCCAAGGCGCCCGCGGTGCTCGCCGAGCTCGGCGCGCACGTACGAGCCATCGTCATCGTGACGGGCCGGCCGCCGGCCACCGCGCTGGAGCTGGGCCCGGCGCTGGCCGACGTTCCCGGGCTGGTCATCCTCGGCCACTACGGCTTCGAACGCTGGGAGGGCGGCCGCACCTCCGCGCCGCCCCCGCCGGCCGGCGTGCCACGGGCCAAGGCCGACCTGCCGCTGCTGCTCGACTCGCTCGGCGTCGAGGGCGTCACCGTCGAGGACAAGGGCCGGGCCGTCGCGGTGCACACCCGCCGCGCTCCCGATCCCGAGAGCGCGCTGGCCGCGCTGCGCGAGCCGCTGGCCGCGCTCGCCGAGCGGCACGGGCTGGTGGTCGAGCCGGGCCGCATGGTGCTGGAGCTGCGGCCGCCGGGCATGGACAAGGGGCACGCGCTCGGCCTGTTCCTGGCCGAGAGGGACGCGCGTTCGGTGCTGTTCGCCGGCGACGACCTGGGCGACCTCGCCGCCTTCGACGCCGTACGGTCCTCCGGGCTGCCAGGGGTGACCGTGTGCAGCGGCTCGGCGGAGGTGACCGCGCTGGCCGAACGGGCCGACATCGTGGTGGACGGCCCGGACGGCGTGCTGGCGTTGCTGGCGGAGCTGGCGTCGGCGTTCAGCCGTTGATGACTGGACTGCAAGTCCGGTTCTCTAGAGTCGGGCTCATGATCAAGCGCTACCTCGCCGTCGCCGCCACCGCCGGCGTCACCCTCACCGCCGGTGCCCTCCCCGCCCACGCCGCGCCCGCCCAGGAGCTGAGGCTGCGTGCCGGGCTCACCCTCTACATCCCGATCCAGTGGGTGGTCCACCGCTTCGGCCCGGACAACGTGCAGGTCGTGACCGGCAAGTGCGGGAAGGCCCGGGGCTGGCGGACGGCGGAGTGCGACTCCTTCTACATCCTCGGGCCGTCGTTCATCAAGCGCGGCGCGGAGGGCTTCGGCCCCTACACCGGCAAGGACCCGTACTACACGGCGAGCGACGTGCAGCCGTGTCCGTTCAACGAGAAGTGGGGCGAGACCATCGGCCCGAAGGGCTCGCGGGGGCTGCGCCAGGTCGGGCCCGGCCACAAGGCCACGTACAACGCCTGGAAGTCCACCTGCGCGAGCTACAGCGGCACCCAGATCAAGGCCCGCTTCACCCAGCGCGAGTGGTACCTGCCGAAGAGCAAGATCCTGGTCGTCGACCAGTGGAACACCCCCGGCCTGGCCGACACGCTCAAGCACGCCGACTGGCGGTGAGCGCGGGATCGCGGCTCAGCCGAGGGCGTCGAGCTGGGCCGCGAGCCATTTCTGGGGCGGCAGGGCGGTGGCCGCGGCGCGCAGCTTGTCGCGCCGCGCCCGCCGCTCGTCCTCCGGCATGACCAGCGCCCTGTGCAGGGCCTCGGCGGTGCCGCTGATGTCGTAGGGGTTGACCATCAGCGCGTACGGGCCCAGCTCCGCGGCCGCGCCCGCCTCCCGCGAGAGCACCAGCGCGCAGCGCGGCGACAGCACCGGGCCCTCCTTGGCCACCAGGTTCATGCCGTCCCGGATGGGGTTGACCAGCAGCACGTCGGCCATCCGGTACGCGGCCAGCGACCGCGGATAGTCGTCGTGGACGTTGAGGATGAGCGGGTCCCAGTCCTCGGTGGCGAACTCGTTCTCGATCTCCTGGGCGCAGCGCTGCACCGAGGCGGTGTACTCGCGGTATTCCGGCAGGTCGTGCCGGCTCGGGTAGGCGAAGGCCAGGTGCACCACGCGGCCGTGCCACTCGGGATGGGCGGCCAGGAACTCCCCGTAGGCCACCAGGCCGCGCACGATGTTCTTGGACAGCTCGGTGCGGTCGATGCGGACGATGAGGCGGCGGTCGCCGACCTGCTCCCTGATCGCCGTGATGTGCGACTCGACGTCGGGCTCGCCGGCCCGCTCCCACAGCGCCGCGCCGTCCACCCCCAGGCTGTGGACGCCGATCCTGGTGGTGCGGCCCTCGTGGGTGACGCTGCGGGCCGCGCGGTCGACCTCCGCCCCGAGCACCGCCTCACAGCAGTCCATGAACGCCGCCGCCCACCGTTCGGCCAGGAACCCGGCGTGGTCGGCGCCGAGTATGCCCTCCAGGACCTCGCCGGCCACCTCGTCGGGCAGCAGCGAGAAGTACTCGGGCGGCGCCCACGGGGTGTGGCTGAAGTGCGCGATGCGCAGGTCGGGCCGCTCGGCCCTGAGCATGGCGGGGGTCAGCGTGAGGTGGTAGTCCTGCACCATCACGCGGGCGCCGTGCCCGGCCTCCTCGGCGAGGGCGAGCGCGAAGGCGCCGTTGTAGTCGCGGTAGGACTCCCACTCGCGGGCGAAGCGGATGCCGAAGCTGGGCGCGTTGGGGATGTCGTAGAGCAGGTGGTTGACGAACCACAGTGTGGAGTTGGCCACGGCGTTGTAGGCGCGGTGGAAGGTGGTCGCCGGGATGTCGAGCATGCGCAGCGGCCCGGTGTCGTAGCCGGCCTGGTCGAGCCGGCCGCCGGGGGACAGGCGTACGGCGCTGCGGTCGTCGTCGGACAGCGCCGCGCAGACCCACAGGACGCCGTCGTCCTTGGCGACCCCGGACAGCCCGGAGACGAGGCCGCCGCCGCCCCGTCTCATGATGAGGACACCGTCGTCGGAGACGGTGAAGGAGACCGGCCCTCTGTTGGAGGCCACGAGGACGCTGTTCATCGAAGCTCCTTCCGATCATAGGATCGCAGCTATGGCGCTTGATGAGCTAACCGAGGAACTCGCCCGATCCGCCGCTGCTGGAGATCATCGCGCGCTCGGCGAGTTGCTGGCCAGGATCGAGCCGGATGTGATGCGCCACTGCTCCCGGATCCTTCCGTACCACCAGGATGCCGAGGAGGCGTCGCAGGACACCCTGCTCGCGGTGGCGCGCAACATCGGCCGCTTCGAGGGGCGTGCCAGGTTCAGCACCTGGCTGCACATCGTGACGGCCAACTGCGCGCGCACCACCTACCGGTCGCTGAAGCGCAGGGCGGCCGAGCAGACCTCCGACGAGCTGCCGACGCAGAAGCCCGACGCGCGGCGGGTGAGCGTGATCGCCGGCTCGCGGCTCGACCTGCTCGACGCGATGGAGGCGCTGGAAGCCGACAAGCCCGATCTCGCGCAGGCGCTGGTCCTGCGCGACATCGTGCAGCTCGACTACAACGAGGTGGCCGAGCAGCTCGGCATCCCGCTGGGCACCGCGAAGTCGCGCATCCACCAGGCGCGCAAGTACGTCCAGGCGGCGCTGGGTGACGACTATCGGTGAGACGCCTCGTCTCATGCTTTGAGACAGGTGGTCATTCCCGCCGCTTCGGCGGGTAGAGTCGTGTGCAACAACTTCATACAGCTCATCCAGAGGGGTGGAGGGACCGGCCCTGCGAAGCCCCGGCAACCCTCCCGGCTTTCGACTCGCGACCTGGCGAGGCCGACCGGGACAAGGTGCCAATTCCGGTTCGCGGTCAAGGTGGCCGTGGGCGAAGATGAGGGAAGGCCTCGCTTCATGTCGCACGACTTTGGTCCTGCCGTCGCTCTGTCCTGCCGCGAGTGCGGCGCCCGTTACCCGCTCGGGCCGAGCTTCGCGTGTCTGGAGTGTTTCGGGCCGCTCGAAGCGGCCTACGAGTTCGGCCGGGTGACCCGCGAGGACATCGCCGCGGGCCCGGCCAACATCTGGCGTTACCGCTCGCTGCTCCCGGTCCCCGCCGACGTGGCGACCAAGCCCAACATGAACCCCGGCTGGACGAAGCTGGTCAGGGCGGGCAACCTCGGGCGGGCGCTCGGCATCAGATCCCTGCACGTCAAGGACGACTCCGGCAACCCCACCCACTCCTTCAAGGACCGGGTGGTCGCCATCGCCGTCGAGGCGGCGCGCAATTTCGGCTTCCACACGCTCTCCTGCTCCTCCACCGGCAACCTCGCGGGTGCGGTGACCGCCGCCGCGGCGCGGGCCGGGCTCGACGCCTGCGTGTTCATCCCGGCCGACCTCGAAGAGGCGAAGATCGCCATGGCCCGGGTGTTCGGCGGCAAGCTGATCGGCATCGACGGCACCTACGACGAGGTCAACCGGTTCTGCTCCGAGCTGATCGGCGACCCGCTGGGCGACAAGTGGGGGTTCGTCAACGTCAACCTGCGGCCCTACTACGCCGAGGGCTCCAAGACGCTCGCGTACGAGATCGCCGAGCAGCTCGGCTGGCGGCTGCCGGAGCAGATCGTCATCCCGATCGCCTCGGGCTCGCAGCTCACCAAGATCGACAAGGGCTTCAAGGAGCTCATCGCCCTGGGCCTGGTCGAGGACACCCCCTACAAGGTCTTCGGGGCGCAGGCCGAGGGATGCTCGCCGGTGTCGGCGGCCTACAAGGCGGGGCACGACGTCGTCCAGCCGGTCAAGCCGAACACCATCGCGAAGTCGCTGGCGATCGGCAACCCGGCCGACGGCCCCTACGTGCTGGACATCGCCCGGCGCACCGGCGGCGCCGTCGAGGACGTCACCGACGCCGAGGTCGTGGCCGCGATCAAGCTGCTGGCCTCGACCGAGGGCATCTTCGCCGAGACCGCGGGCGGCGTCACCGTGGGCGTGCTCAAGAAGCTCGTCGAGACGGGACGGCTCGACCCCGAGGCGGAGACCGTGGTCCTCAACACCGGCGACGGTCTGAAGACGCTGGACGCCATCGCCGGCGAGTCGTCGCGGCCCACCGCCGTGATCAAGCCGTCCCTCGACGCGTTCCGCGCGGCTGTCTGACAACCAGGAAAGGCGAGATAACCATGAGCGTTACTGTTCGGATTCCCACCATTCTGCGCACCTACACCGGCGGAAACGCGGAAGTGAGTGGCGAAGGCGCGACTCTTCGTGACGTGCTCGCCAAGCTCGATGCCGACTTCCCGGGGATCGGCGCGAGAATTCTGGATGAATCGGGCAAGATTCGGCGTTTTGTCAACGTTTACGTGGGGGAAGAGGACGTCCGTTTCGCCGAGGGCCTGGACACTGCCGTCCCGCAGGGCACGCAGATCTCCATCATCCCGGCGGTCGCCGGCGGCTGAGTGCCCGTACGACTCCACAGAAGGCGCCCCAAGCGGGCGCCTTCTGCTTTTCGGGCCTATTCAAACGTTGAAGTACCCGCACTGCGAACAAATGCGTCGTTCGCGGATTGACTCTGTTGCCAAACCCCTTGCCACAGGTATGGTCGAGGCGATCGTCTGGCTGATTTGTCGTTAAGTCGGACGATTACGGGTCTCGCGGTGGAATGGGCGAGATCTGTAGCCCCAGTAAGAGGAGTCGGAAGTGGCGCAGGGCACCGTCAAGTGGTTCAACGCGGACAAGGGCTACGGCTTCATCGCGGTAGACGGTGGTAAGGATGTATTCGTCCATTACTCCGCGATACTGATGGACGGGTACCGATCTCTCGAGCAGGGCCAGCGGGTCGAGTTCGAGATCACGCAGGGCCAGAAGGGACCGCAGGCCGAGTCTGTCCGCTCGGTCTGACTTACGTCACCTGGTATGCACCGGCGGGGCCCGTGCGGCAGCGCAGTCCGTACGAGCCCGCCACCCCCGTAGTCGTCGATCGGCGGCGGGCCACACGGTGAGCGGCCCGCCGTCCCTACGCAGATCGGCTGACCTGCGCGGAAACCCCTCCAGAAGGTCGTTCGCTTGCACTCGGCAGGGTAGAGTGCTAAACAGTTCGTTGGCACTCTGTGTGGCAGAGTGCCAGCAACTCGGGATCGAGACGATGGGGTCTGCCGAACGGAGATGCAGTCCCTGGCCGTCGCGGGCGTCGGCTCGGTCCAGGACAAGCCACCCTGCATCTGGGAGGTCTAGCCTTATGGCAGCCAAGATGATCGCGTTTGACGAGGACGCCCGGCGCGGTCTCGAGCGCGGTATGAACCAGCTCGCTGACGCCGTCAAGGTGACCTTGGGCCCCAAGGGCCGCAACGTCGTGCTGGAGAAGAAGTGGGGCGCCCCCACGATCACCAACGACGGCGTGTCCATCGCCAAGGAGATCGAGCTCGAGGACCCTTGGGAGAAGATCGGCGCCGAGCTGGTCAAGGAAGTCGCCAAGAAGACGGACGACGTCGCGGGTGACGGCACCACCACCGCCACCGTGCTCGCCCAGGCGCTGGTTCGTGAGGGCCTGCGCAACGTCGCCGCCGGCGCCAACCCGATGGCCCTGAAGAAGGGCATCGAGGCCGCCGTCGAGCGCGTCAGCGAGGAGCTCTCCAAGCTGGCCAAGGACGTGGAGACCAAGGAGCAGATCGCCTCCACCGCCTCCATCTCCGCCGCCGACCCCGAGATCGGCTCGCTCATCGCCGAGGCGATGGACAAGGTCGGCAAGGAAGGCGTCATCACCGTCGAGGAGAGCAACACCTTCGGCCTGGAGCTGGAGCTCACCGAGGGCATGCGGTTCGACAAGGGCATGGTGTCGATGTACTTCGTCACCGACTCCGACCGCATGGAGGCCGTCCTCGAGGACCCCTACATCCTGATCGTCAACAGCAAGGTCTCCGCCAACAAGGACCTGCTGCCCCTGCTCGACAAGGTCGTGCAGTCCGGCAAGCCGCTGCTGATCATCGCCGAGGACGTCGAGGGCGAGGCCCTGGCCACCCTGGTTGTCAACAAGATCCGCGGGCTGTTCCGCTCCGTGGCCGTCAAGGCCCCGGGCTTCGGCGACCGCCGCAAGGCCATGCTCAACGACATCGCCATCCTCACCGGTGGCCAGGTCATCGCCGAGGAGGTCGGTCTCAAGCTCGAGAACGCCACCCTCGACCTGCTGGGCCGGGCGCGCAAGGTCGTCGTCACCAAGGACGAGACCACGATCGTCGACGGCGCCGGTGACGCCGAGCAGATCTCCGGCCGGGTCAACGAGATCCGCGCCGAGATCGAGCGCACCGACTCCGACTACGACCGCGAGAAGCTCCAGGAGCGTCTCGCCAAGCTGGCCGGCGGCGTGGCCGTCATCAAGGCCGGCGCGGCCACCGAGGTCGAGCTCAAGGAGCGCAAGCACCGCATCGAGGACGCCGTGCGCAACGCGAAGGCGGCCGTCGAGGAGGGCATCGTCCCCGGCGGTGGCGTGGCGCTGCTGCAGGCCGGCGCCAAGGCGTTCGACAAGCTGGAGCTGTCCGGCGACGAGGCCACCGGTGCCTCGATCGT
Source organism: Nonomuraea sp. LP-02 (assembly GCF_036289125.1). Classification (NCBI taxonomy): domain Bacteria; kingdom Bacillati; phylum Actinomycetota; class Actinomycetes; order Streptosporangiales; family Streptosporangiaceae; genus Nonomuraea; species Nonomuraea sp. LP-02. The sequence goes on from NZ_JAXCLK010000001.1 coordinate 7,294,811, forward strand.
CAAGAAGGCTCTGGAGGAGCCGCTCAAGCAGATCGCGGTCAACGCCGGTCTCGAGGGCGGCGTCGTGGTGGAGAAGGTCCGCAACCTCACTCCGGGCGAGGGCCTCAACGCCGCCAGCGGCGAGTACGTCAACATGTTCGAGTCGGGCATCATCGACCCGGCCAAGGTGACGCGCTCCGCGCTGCAGAACGCCGCCTCCATCGCGGCGCTCTTCCTCACCACCGAGGCTGTCATCGCCGAGAAGCCCGAGAAGGCCGCTGCCGCTCCCGCCATGCCGGGTGGCGGCGACATGGACTTCTAGGTCTGTTCGCGAAGCCGAAAAACAAGAGCGGCCCGGATTTTCCGGGCCGCTCTTGTTCGTGACGGCGGTCAGACGCCGTAGACCGGGACGATGTGGCCGCGGGCCAGGGTGTTGGCCGTGATGTTGAAGCCGACCACCGCCGGGCTGGCGTCGCCGTCCACGCCCAGCTTGTCGACGCCCAGGGCGTGGACGGTGAAGACGTAGCGGTGCGGGGCGCCGGGCGGCGGGGCCGCGCCGCCGAAGGCCTTGGCGCCGTAGTCGTTGCGGGCGTGGGCGGCCCCCTCGGGCAGCCCCTTGAAATCGGGGGCGCTGCCCGCGCCCGCGGGCAGCTCGGTCACCGAGGCCGGCAGGTCGAACAGCACCCAGTGCCAGAACCCGCTGCCCGTGGGGGCGTCGGGGTCGTAGCAGGTGACGGCGTAGCTCCGGGTCCCTTCGGGCGCGCCGGACCAGCGGAGCTGGGGCGAGACGTTCTGGCCCGTCATTCCCCAGTCGTTGAAGACGTGCAGGTCGCTGAGCCGCTCGCCGTCCTGGATGTCGTCGCTCTCGACCACGAGCGCGGGAACCGACGGCAGGTGTTCATGGGGCAGCGGTGCTGGCACGGCATCCTCCTAGGTAGGCAGCGTTCCTGATCGCCATCCTAGAAGCGGCCGGGCCGGTCGCCGGTCATGGCGTCGCCGGTTCCCGCGCGGGGCGCGGTCACATGGCGAGCTGCGCCGGCAGGGGCTTGTCGTGCAGGACCGTGAGCGAGGTCACCGCACGGGTCAGGACGACGTACAGCCGGGCCAGGCCGCGGGGCTCGGCGGCGACGATGTCGGCGGGCTCGACCACGATCACGTGGTCGTACTCCAGACCCTTGGCGAGCGTGGCGGGGACGACGAGCAGGCGGTGCTCGCCCTCCTCCGGGGCGTCGGGGTCGAGCACGGAGTGCGGCCGGCCGGACAGCGCCCGGGAGACCTCGCCGACCAGCGCGTCCGGGACGATGACGCCGATCGAGCCCTCCTGGGCGAGCGCCGCGTCGGCGGCCTCCGCCACCGAGCCGCCCGGACGGATGCTCAGCGAGCCCGCGCCAGGACGCAGGGACTGCGGCGCGGCCAGGCCGGGGGCGATGGACGGCAGCAGCCGGGCGGCGAAGTCGAGCACCTCGCGCGGCACGCGGAAGCCGAGCGTCAGCTCGGTCACCTCGCCCTCGGCCTGGCCGAGGTGCTGGAGCACGCTCTTCCACGAGCTGGTGGACCAGGGCGTGGTGCCCTGGGCGAGGTCGCCGAGCACGGTGGCCGAGCCGTTGCGGCAGCGGCGGCCGAGCGCGCGCAACTGCATCTCCGACAGGTCCTGGGCCTCGTCCACGACCAGGTGGCCGAGCGAGGGGGTGCGCTCCATGAGGTCGCGCAGCTCGTCGAGGAGCGCGGCGTCCGCCACCGACCACTTGGCGGACTTGTGGCTACGGTACGGCTTCGCCCACAGGAGCAGGCCCTGCTCGTCGGGCGACAGGTCGGACTTGGCCGCTCTGGCGAGGAACTCCGGCTCGGCGAGCAGCCGGTGGAGCACCTGCTCGGGCGTCAGCTTCGGCCAGACCGCGTCCACGAGCTGCTTGACCGGCTTGGAGCGGGCCACGGCGTCCTGCACCCGGTCGTCGGGGGACTCGCCGCGCTGCTCCATCCGCACCAGCACCATGTGGGCCAGCCGTTGCGCGAGCGCCGCCCGTCCTGGCAGGTAGCGGGTGGTGCCGCGCAGGGAGGCGACGATCTCGCGCACCTCGTGGTCGGCCACCCGGTAGCGGTAGGCGCCCTTGGTGAACACCAGGCCCTCCTCCGGCTTCACGATGTGCAGCCAGAGGGCGCGTTCGAGCACCGCGGCCATCCGGGCGTCGCCCTTGACCGCGGCCACCAGCGGGTCCTCCGGGGCGGCGTGCTCGCCGAGCAGGCCCGCCACGGTCGTCTGGTCCACCTTGACCTCGCCCAGCGCGGGCAGGACCGAGGAGATGTAGGACAGGAACGCGCGGTTGGGGCCGACGATCATCACGCCGGACCTGGCCAGCCGCTCGCGGTGGGTGAACAGCAGGTAGGCGGCCCGGTGCAGGCCCACGGCGGTCTTCCCGGTGCCGGGGGCGCCCTGGACGCAGACGGTCTGGGCGAGCCCCGAGCGGACGATCTCGTCCTGGTCGGGCTGGATCGTGGCGACGATGTCGCGCATGGGGCCGGTGCGCGGGCGCTCGATCTCCTCGGTGAGGATCCTCGAAGGGCCGAGCTCGACGTCCCCATCGCCCAGGGGCTCGTCCTCGTACGCGGTCAGCGTGCCGCCGTGGTAGCCGAAGCGGCGGCGGCGTACGACGCCCATCGGCTCGGCCGGGCTCGCCTGGTAGAAGGCCCGCGAGACCGGGGCCCGCCAGTCGATGACCAGCGGCTTGCTGTGGCCGTCGTGGACGTGCCGGCGGCCGACGTAGATCGTGCCGGGCAGGTCGTCGCCGGACTCGCGGTCGAGCCGGCCGAAGAACAGCGGGGTGTCCGGGTGGTCGGCCAGGGCGGCGACACGCTGGTCGAGGAGGGACTGGAGGATCTGCTGCGACACCCAGTCGCCGGCCGCGTCGGCGGAGAGGGACTGGGCGTGGGCACGCATCGCCGTCAGCGCGGCCCTGGACTCGGCCAGGTGCCGCTGCTCGGCGGCGAGGACGTCGGCGGGTATGTCGGGGGCCAATTGGTGCGCGGGCATGCGAAAGTGCCTCCTTGTCGGGATCGGAGGTGGTCGTCGGAGGTGGTCAAGGTAGCGAATCGGTCAGTTTAGCCGTGCGCGGCGAGCGCTTCCACAGCATTTACCCGTGGGTGGGCGTGCCCTTGCGTGGGGCGGTTGGCGGTCCGGGGCGCGGGTAAAACGAAGGGATGGCGCGGGTGCGGGTCTCGCCGATCATCCCGACGATCGCGAGTTTCCTGCTCGCGGCGCTCTGGGGGTTGTCGGTGTTCGCGGGCTGGGGCCTGGAGGCGTTCTGCGCCGGGGGCGACGAGGACTGCCCGCGGCGGCTCGGCACGGTCTCCACGATGTCGGGCCTGTTCGCGACGCTGGCCGCGTGCTGCACGGCGGCGGCCTGGCTGCTGCCGGTCTCGCGCGGCGACCTGCGGGTGTTCGGGCGGCTCATGGGCGCGGCGGTGCTGGCGTGGGTGCTGGCCGAGGGCGTGCTCTTCGTCGGCGGGCTGCTGGCCCGCCACCCCTGAGCTGAGGACAACCTGGGAATACCGAAAAAATCGGGCATATCAGGTGGGTTTGCCGGATCATGGGGGTATGTCGCAGGCGGCGTGATAGTACGCAGGTGAGGGGGGTGGTTCGATTGTCGACGGCCCGCGGAGTCTCGTGGACGTGACACCACGTCGAGCGCTCGGCCGCTCACGCGCGAGCGGCCGGGCCTTCACCCGCTGAGAGCCACCCTCAGACGCCGTCGTGCACGTCGTCGGCGTCGATGATCTGGTAGGCGTAGCCCTGCTCGGCCAGAAAACGCTGCCGGTGCGCCGCGAACTCCTGGTCGACGGTGTCGCGGCTGACCACGGTGTAGAACCGCGCGCCCCCGCCGCTCGCCTTGGGCCGCAGCACCCGGCCGAGCCGCTGGGCCTCCTCCTGGCGCGAGCCGAACGTCCCCGACACCTGGATGGCGACGGACGCCTCCGGCAGGTCGATGGAGAAGTTGGCGACCTTCGACACCACGAGGACCTGGATCTCCTTGTCGCGGAACGCCTGGTAGAGCCGCTCGCGCTCCTTGACCCGGGTCTCACCCTTGATCACCGGCGCGCCGAGGTGCTCGCCGAGCTCGTCGAGCTGGTCGATGTACTGGCCGATGACCAGCACCTGCTCGCCCGCGTGCCGGCGCACCAACGCCTCGGTGACCCGCGTCTTGGACGGCGTGGTGGCGCAGAAGCGGTAGCGCTCCTCCGACTCGGCCATCGCGTACGCCAGCCGCTCCTCGTCGGTGAGCGTGACCCGCACCTCGACGCAGTCGGCCGGCGCGATCCAGCCCTGGTTCTCCATCTCCTTCCAGGGCGCGTCGTAGCGCTTGGGGCCGATGAGCGAGAACACGTCACCCTCGCGCCCGTCCTCGCGTACCAGCGTGGCGGTGAGCCCCACGCGCCGGCGGGCCTGGAGGTCGGCGGTCATCCGGAAGATCGGCGCGGGCAGCAGGTGCACCTCGTCGTAGACGATGAGCCCCCAGTCGCGCGCGTCGAACAGCTCCAGGTGGCTGTAGACGCCCTTCCGCCTGGTGGTCATCACCTGGTAGGTCGCGATGGTGACCGGGCGGATCTCCTTCTTGTTGCCGCTGTACTCGCCGATCTCGTCCTCGGTCAGCGACGTGCGCTTGAGCAGCTCGGTCTTCCACTGGTGGGCGGAGACGGTGTTGGTGACCAGGATGAGCGTGGTGGCCTGGGCGTGGGCCATGGCGGCCGCGCCCACGATGGTCTTGCCGGCGCCGCAGGGCAGCACGACCACGCCGGAGCCGCCGTGCCAGAAGGCGTCGGCCGCCTCCTGCTGGTAGGGGCGCAGCGACCAGCCCTCCTGGGCGAGCTTGATCGGGTGGGCCTCGCCGTCGACGTAGCCGGCCAGGTCTTCAGCCGGCCAGCCCAGCTTGAGCAGGGCCTGCTTGACGTTGCCCCGGTCGCTCGGGTGCACGACGACCGAGTCGGCGCCGAGCCGGTCGCCCAGCATCGGCGCGATCTTCTTGGAGCGCAGCACCTCCTCCAGCACCGCGCGGTCGCTGGAGGTGAGCACCAGGCCGTGCACCGGGTCCTTCTCCAGGCGCAGGCGGCCGTAGCGCGCCATGGTCTCGGCGATGTCGACGAGCAGCGCGTGCGGCACCGGGTAGCGGCTGTGGCTGATGAGCGCGTCGATGACCTGCTCGGCGTCGTGGCCGGCGGCGCGGGCGTTCCACAGCGCCAGCGGGGTGACGCGGTAGGTGTGGACGTGCTCGGGGGCGCGTTCGAGCTCGGCGAACGGCGCGATGGCCTTGCGGCACTCGTCGGCCTTGTCGTGGTCGACCTCGAGCAGCAGAGTCTTGTCCGACTGGACGATGAGCGGGCCGTCGTTCACGGACATCCCTTCCTACGGTTGACCCTTATCCAACACAGCCGACGGCAGGGAAAGTCCCGGAACGGGTCATCAATCGTCGAGATAGCCGTTGAGGCCGAGGAAGAGGAAAAGGCCGATCATGAGGACGAAGCCGAGCCCGAACAGGACCCAGCTCCACATCACCATGCTACGTGCCGCGCGGGGGTCGGAACTCGCCCTGCTGAGCGCCAGCCCGGCGAGGATCGCCCCGGGCAGGGCGAGGACGTTGCAGCAGGAGACGAGGGAGAGCAGGTTGAGCACGAGGGAGACGATGGCGTTGGCGTTGGGCCCCTCGTCGCGCGGCGGCGGCGGATAGCCGTAGCCATAGCCGTAGCCCGGCGGGGACTGCTCGCCGTAAGGGGCGCCGTAGGGCTGGTAAGGGTAACCCGGCGGGTCCTGTTGGGTCATCGTCACCTCCAGACACGTCAACACTTATCACGGAACCGGACGGGTCCGGCCGCATGATCGGCTTGCCGGGCTAGAGGCGGGCGCGTACGGCCTTGCGGTCGAGCTTGAGCACGCTCGTGACCGGGATGTCGTCGGCGAAGCGGATCTCGCGCGGGTACTTCACCCGGCCGACGCGGTCGCGGGCCCACTCGATGAGCTCCTCCGCGCTCGCCTTCCCGCCGGGTTCGAGCTGCACGAACGCCACGACCTCCTCGCCGTGGCGGGCGTCGGGCCGGCCGACCACGCAGGAGCGGGCCACGTCGGGGTGCTGGTCGAGGGCATACTCGACGTCGCGGGGGAAGACGTTGAAGCCGCCGCGGATGATGAGGTCCTTCTTCCTGTCCACGACGTGGAGGTAGCCGTCGTCGTCCACGCAGCCGATGTCGCCGGTGCGCAGCTCGCCGTCGACCAGCGTGGTGCCCTCGGGGTCGGGCTCGTGCTCGCCCCAGTAGCCGAGCATCAGCGACTCGCCCGCGACGCAGATCTCGCCGACCTCCCCGGTCTCCACCGCCTCGCCGTCGCCGTCGCGTACGGTGATCGAGTAGCCGGGCAGCGGCAGGCCGACGCTGCCGACCCTGCGCCGGCCCGGCGGGTTGAAGGTGGTGACCGCGCAGGTCTCGGTCAGGCCGTAGCCCTCCAGGATCTGCACGTCCGGCAGGCGGCGCTCGAACTCCTCCAGCAGGCTCCGGCCGAGCGGGGCGGCGCCGCAGGTGAGGTGGGACAGCTCGGGCAGCGGGTGCGACTCCAGCGGCTCGGCGAGCAGCATCTGGAGCATGGCGGGCACGACGGTGCCGTAGTGGACGCGCTGCCCGGCGGCCAGCTTGAGGAACTGCCCGGGGTCGAACCAGCGCATGAGCACCGCGTGCTGCGGCTCGGTCGCGTGCATCCAGGCGATCGTGACGATCAGCCCGTACGAGTGCGACAGCGGCACCGGCACGATGATGCGGTTCTTGCCCTCCTGGTGTGACGTGTCCCAGACGGCCTTGCCCACCTGCCAGAGGCCGCGGTGGCTCAGCATGACGCCCTTGGCGCGGCCGGTGGTGCCGCCCGTGTACATGAGGGCGGCCAGGTCGCCGGGGTCCCGCGCGACGGGGCCGCGCCCGGGTGCCCGTTCGAGCTCAGCGGTGTCCACATGGACCGGGATGTCCACGCCCGTGGCCCGTACGGTCGCCTCCAGCTCGGGGGAGGTGACGATCGCCACGGCGCCGCTGTCGAGCAGGATGTGCCGCAGCTCCTCCGCGCCCACCAGGAACACCACGGGGGTCACCACCGCGCCGGCCGCCCACAGCGCCTGGTAGAGCACCGGCACCTCGGGCGAGTTGGCCATCATGACGGCCACCCGGTCGCCGGGCCGGACGCCCGCCGCGACGAAGCCGCCGCACATCCGGCGCGCGCGCTCCGCGAGCTCGTGACTGCGGTGCCAGACCCCTTCGTAGTACATGGCGTCGTGGTCGGCGAAACGGCCCCAGGACTCCTCGGCCAGCCGGCCCAGCGTCTGCTCGGTCACATGCCCAACCTGCTGGGCGGGGGAGCGTGACGTCAAGACCTCTTCACCCTCTTGACTGATCACTGTGGAGGATGTCTTCATTATCGGTAAATAAAGTGATATCTCCTACTCGGGCCATTCCAGTTTTCACGGTGGCCTAGATCGTGTAAATGTGGGAGATCTGGGGATGCGGGTTGGCGTTCCAGATAGGAAACACCTGGTCAGGCCGGTACGGTGACGCAGCGCGACCGGCTCGTGCGGCACGGAGAAAGTCGTGCCCTTCGCGGTAATCAGTGGAGACAAGTTTCGTGTCCAGCTCCGAGGTGACTTCGTGACCGACACGCCTCAACCAGGCGAGCTCGACCTTGACGACTTGGCGCTCACGCGGCGCCGCCCGCCCCCGGCGAACGTCCGGCCCGTCCCCGGGGAGCTCGCCCGGCGGGAGGCCGACGCCCTGCTGCGCTCCTACCTGGAGCCGCCCTGCTTCCCCGAGGCCGTCCGCAGGCTCGCCGCCCGGCACCTGCTCGTGCTCGTGGGCGAGGAGGAGATCGGCAAGCGGCTGGGCGGGCTAGCCCTGCTGTCGCGCATGTCGCTGGCCGAGAGCACGATCACCGTCCTGTCGCCGGCCAGCACCGTCGCCGAGCTGATCGACGGGACCGAGTACGCGCCGGGGCGGGCATACCTGCTGCACGACTGGATCGCCGCCGGCACCGACCCGGCCGCGCTGTCCGTCCTGGCGCGCGAGCTGGCCGAGCTCGGCTCCTACCTCGTCATCACCCGCGACGGCCCGCCCTCGCGGGCCGTGGAGGTCGAGCAGCCCTGGGCCGCGCCCGACCACCGGGAGCTGTTCGACCTGTGCCTCAGCACGTACGACCTGCGCGCGGGAGTGGCACCCGACATGCTCGTCAAGGCCCGGCACCGGGCGGCCGAGCTGCCCACGCCCGCCCACGTCGTCCGGCTGGCCGCCGGGCTCGCGCCGGACGGGGCGCGGGCGGGCGCGGCGCGGGCGGCCGAGGAGGTCGCCGCCTGGTTCGACACCAAGCCGGCCATGCGGGAAGTGCTGGCCGCGGCGGCGCTGGCGTTCACCGCGCCGCTGCCCGAGGCGGCCTTCGAGGCGCGGCTCGCCCGGCTCGACCCGATCTGGCAGGCGCACGAGAGCGGCCCGCCCGAGCCTCCCGAGCCGCACCCGCTCATCAGCCGCGCCGGCGGGCAGGCCGGCTTCCCGACGCCGGAGCACCGCGGGCCGGTGCTGGCCGAACTGGCCGCCCGGTACGGGTTCTGGCTGTGGCAGCCGCTGCGCGCCTGGGTCAGGTCGCTGACCGCCGAGGATCCCGAGGTGCGCACCCGGGCCGCCGAGGGCGTGGCGGCGCTGGCCGCGTACGCGCTCAAGGAGGCGAGGGCCGAGTTCCTGGAGGTGTGGGCGGCGGGCACGGCAGGGGAGCGGCTGGCGGCGGCTGACGCGCTGTCGTACATGTGCGCCGGCGACACCCTCGCCCCCGAGGCGCTCCGGCTGGCGCTGGAGTGGGCGGCCGACCCCGCCCGCGCCACGACGGCCGCCGTGGCCCTGGGCGGCGACCTGGCGCTGCGCTACCCGGCCGACTGCGAGCGGGCCCTGCGGCGGCTCGCCGCCGGCGACGGACCGGCCGCCGCGGTGGCCAGGCGGATGGGGGCGGGCGCCTAGACCCCCGCCACGCCGGTGATGCGGTGCAGTGCGAAGCGGTGGACGGCGGCCCTGGTCTCGTCGTACGCGGTCAGGTAGCCGCCCTCCATCCTCGCCGGCTCCAGGATGCGCGAGGTCGCGTTGCCCTGGGAGTCGAGATAGCCGATCCACACGCGTACGCCCTGCTTGATGGCCTCCTGCAGGGCCGAGATCGTGGCCGTCGCGGGGCCGCGCGGGATCTGGCCGTCGGGGGCGTCCGCGGGCTCGCGCCGGGCGAGATGCGCCGCGTCGCCCGCGCGCAGCGCCCGTACGGCCGCCGCCGCCACATGGGGGTCGATGCCGTTGGCCGGGGCCACCGCGCGCACCGGCGGCGCCGCCTCGGTGCGCCTGCTGTCGAGCTGCGAGATGATCACGTCGCCGTCGAGCGACTCGGCGACCGGGGAGTAGCCCATGGCCCGCAGCGAGTCGACCAGCGCCGCGCGCGAGGAACGGGAGGCGATGACCGTCGGGGCGAGCCTGCGCAGCCGCAGCGCGGCCGAGCGCCGGTCGGCGGTGATCTGGTCGAGCAGCGCCGGGTCGTCGCAGCGGACGTACGCGCTCGCCGTGCCCACCCGGATGCGCCCGTGCCGCCGCGCCACGTCGCCCACCAGGTAGGACAGCGCCTGCGGCATCGGCGTGGCCGAGTGGCGGGCCAGCATCGCCAGCAGCTCCTCGCCGCCGTGGCCCGCGTCGAGCGCCCGCCGGATCGACTGCTCGCTGAACCGGTAGACGGTGGCCCCGCCCTTCGACTCGACGTCGGCGGTCAGCGTCATCCACCGGTTGAGCTCGCTGGTCAGCGGGCCCGGCGCGACCGCGGTCAGGTCGGCCTGCAGCAGCACGTGATCGACCGGCTCGGGCAGCAGCGGCGCCAGCGCGGCCGCCGCCGTCCCGGCGTCGCCGCCCTCCAGCAGCGCCCGCCCGTGCCCGGACAGCGCGCCCAGGCCGGTCACGCCGATCTGCTCGGCCTCGCGCAGGGCGAACTCGGTCAGTTGCTCGCGCAGCGGCCCCCGGCGGCGCGGCTGCTCCCACGTCAGGCGTTCGAGCACCGCGTCGCGGGACGGCGCGCGGCCCGGCGCCGCCGCCAGCACGCCCAGCGTCGCCGCCCGCACCCCGGGCGCGGCCGCCCGGCGCAGATCGGCGTGCAGGGCGTTGAGCGGGCGGTCGCGCTCGTCCCGTTCGCCCACCAGGCCCGGCACGCGGTCCATGTGCAGCCAGCTCGCGGCCAGCGTCACCCAGCGGTCGGCGGTGCCCCTGACCCGCCACAGGTCGTAGGCGGGGGTCGGCAGCCACTCGCCGTCCACGCCGCCGCCGGCCGCGATCAGCCCGGCGGCGTGCGCCACCTCGACGACCAGCGCCGTCACCCACTCCGGCAGGTCCAGGTCGGCCGCCGTGCGCTTCAGGTCGCGTACGCCGAGGCCGCCCGTGCGCAGCACGCCCGGCGGCTCGATGCTCCACCGCTCGCACAGCTCCTCGGCCGCGCGGACGAACGTGAACGCCTGCCCGGCCGCCGTACGGTCGGCCAGCTCCCGGTCGCGCTCGGGGCCCTCCAGCGGCGGCGGCTCCGCCGGCAGGCCGCGGTGCACCCGGCCGCCGCGCAGGTGCAGGCCCACCTCGCGGGGCAGCGTCACGCTCTCCTCGCCGGTCGCCGCGAGCAGGCCGCGGGCCAGCAGCTCCTCGATGGGGGAACGGGCGGTCGCGACGCGCACCTCGCGGCGGGCGTTGGGCACCCGGCCGGCCGGCGGGCCCCAGGCGAGCTGGTCGAGCGCGGCCCGCGCCTCCGGCGACACGGACGCGACCAGCTCGGCGGGGTCGGCCAGGGCCGCGGCCAGGCGTTCCTTGCCGGTGCCCGCGGTGCCGGGGGCTATGTCGTCGGCCATCTCGTCGAGCTGCTCGGGCGGGTGGTGCCGGAACGCCTCCACCGCGCGCGGGCCCAGACCGGCCGGGTCCTCCAGCACCTTGCGTACGCCGGGGCCGAGGTCGAGCGCGTCGTCGGGACCGTAGACGAGGGCGAGGTCGCGCAGCCGGTCGAGCGCCGCCGACAGCGCCGGCTCGGCGGCCTGCGGGTCGCTGGGCGGAGACGAGGGCGGGGGCGAGGGCGGGGGCAGGGCCGCGGCGATGAGGGCGCTCAGGCACTCCTTCGGCGTCGGGCCGTCCTGGACCGCCAGCGTCTCGACGACGGCCAGCGTGAACCGGTCGAGCCGGTCGAGCGCCCTGCCGATCGCCGACGGGCTGGCCGCGCGCGACGCCAGACCCTCCAGGTGCGCGGGCACCGGAGTGATCAGCTCGGGACGCGACGAGACGAGCGCACGCAACTGGTCGTCGGTGCGTCCCCTGATCCACTCCGTGAACTCCATCGTTGCCATGGTATGTCCCCCCTGATTGGGGCAGCATGGCTGGACGTGAGAGAGCGTGCCGATCAGCTCGTGCTGAACTACGTCTCCAAGGCCGCCGACGCGGCCCACGGCGTGTTGCGCTCCGAGCAGCGGCTGGACTTCGCCCGGCGGTTGCGCGCCCGGATCGAGGCCGAGGTGGGCGGCAGCGAGAACCCGCGCGCGGTGGCGAAGGTGCTGGACAGGTTCGGCGATCCGGCGGCGCTCGTGGAACGCGAGGCCCACCGCCTCGCCACCACCGAAGCCACCCCCGCCCCCGGCCCCGCCGCCGACCCTCGCATCGGCCTCGGGCCGGGCGGTTCGCGGCGGTTTCCTGCCATCCGGGACGACACCGTGCTCGCGCCCGCGCACGTGCCCCGCAGGGCCGGGCAGCATCGGGTGAGCCGTTCGGCCGGCCTGGGGCTGCCGTTCGCGGGACTGCGCAGGGTCGCGATGTCCACGGCCAACCCCATGGCCACCGGCGGCAGGGACGCGCGGACCGTGGTCAAGGAGCATCCGCGCGAGACCGGCGCCCTGGTGATCCTGGTGGTGGCCGCGCTGCTGGTGCCGTTCGGGCTGCCGTCGCTGGCGATCTTCCCGGTCCCCCTGGTGGTGTGGGCGGCCGGTACGGCGGTCGTGCTGCTGAGCGAGAGCTGGGAGGTCCGCGACCGCTTCCTGGGCGCGGGCGCGCCGCTGCTCGGCTACGCGGTCGGCGGCGTGCTCGTCGGCGGTCTGCGGGTCGGCGCCGAGCCGGGTTTCGACACGTTCATGACCGAGTTCTGGGCCGTGAGCGGTACCATGTTCATGATCGGCACGGGGCTGGGCGTGGTCTGGCTGGCCTACCGCCTGCTCGACCTCAGCTGATCACGGGCGCCGGGCTCGGCAGCAGCCCGACGGCGAGCCGGACCCAGGCCGTCACGAACTGCTCCTTGTCCGCGTGCCCCGCCAGCTCGCCCACCGTCTCCTGGAAGAGCCGGTAGTGAACCACGGCGCCGCCGAGCACGGCCGCGATGCCCCACCAGTCGATCTCGACGTCGCGGTACTCGGGCTGCGCGCGGAACCAGGTGACGATCGCGTCGAACATGGGCTGCAGCAGCCCCTCCCGTACGACGGCGACCAGTTCGGGGAACTGGCTGAGGTCGCGGAAGAAGACACGGGTCAGCTCCGACTCCTCGCGCACCTTGGCGAGCCCCGCCCGGCAGACGAGCGACAGCCGCTCCTCCAGGTCGGCCGAGGACTCCATGGCGCTCAGCTCGGCCAGGCTGCCGGCCACCTGGCTACGGGTACGGGCGGCGTGCTCGTTGATGGCGGCGGCGAGCACCTCGTACTTGGACTTGAAGTGCCTGTAGAGCCCTCCGGCGCCGGGAGACAGCCCTGAGGCGGCCTCGATCTCGGCCACGGAAGTGGCGGAGTAGCCCCGCTCGGCGAACAGCCGCAGGGACTCATCGATGATCCGCTCACGGGTGGATCTGCTCATGTTTATCCTGATACCTCCGTAAGGAGAGTAGTCGTTACGGAGCGGCGCGCCGGACCGGGCTCGCCAGGACCGAGCCCTCCCCCTCGATAAGTAATTCCTTTCTGGCCATTCCACCATCCCACAACAAGGGCGGTTACCGGAGGCCGAGCGGCCTTTGGCATCCTGCACGGGTGATGACATCGGTAGGTTTCGACCTTGACATGACATTGGCTGATACGCGAGTGGGGATAGCGGCCGCCATGGACGAGCTGTCGGCGCGTTTGGGGGTGCCGATCGACAGCGCGGCCGTGGTGCGGCGGCTCGGGCCGCCTTTGGAGATGGAGTTGGCCAACTGGATGCCCGCGGAGCAGGTCCCGGCGGCGGCCGACCTGTATCGGGAGATATATCCGGATATAGGGGTTCCCGTACACACGGCCATGGACGGCGCGCACGACGCGATCGCCGCCGTCCGCGCGGCCGGCGGCCGGGTCATCGTGGTGACGGGCAAGAACCCGCGCGACGCCGCCAGCACCGTCGAGACGCTGGGGCTGGTCGTCGACGAAGTGGTCGGCTCGCTGTTCGGGGCGGGCAAAGGATCGGCACTCGCGAGGTTCGGCGCCGCCGCCTATGTTGGTGACCATGTCGCGGACATCGATGCGGCCCGCGCGGGAGGCGCCGTGAGCGTCGCCGTCGCCACGGGGCCGTACACAGCGGAGGAGCTGCGCGAGCACGGCGCGGATGTGGCTCTTCCCGACCTCACCGAATTCGCCGGTTGGTACGCCCGCTGGTGCCGCCGCGATGAAGTCCGGTAATTCATCGGCATTTACCCGGTCGCTCCGCCGCCCTTCGGGGCATAACCTACATCCATCCAGCCTTTTCGACTGTTTGAACGAGGTCCTCCTGTGCCGAGTGGCAAGGTCAAGTGGTACGACGCCGACAAGGGATTCGGCTTCCTCACCCGTGACGACGGCGGTGAGGTCTTCGTGCATTCCTCCGCGCTGCCTCCTGGCACCGGCCCGCTGAAGCCCGGCCAGAAGGTCGAGTTCGGCGTCGCCGAGGGCCGCCGCGGCCAGCAGGCGCTGTCGGTGCGGATCCTGGAGCAACCGCCCACCCTGGCCAAGCCCAAGCCGAAGGGCAAACGGAAGAAGCCCGACGAGATGGTCGTCATCGTCGAGGACCTCATCAAGCTGCTCGACGAGGTCTCGGGCACCTACCGGCGGGGCAAGCACCCCGATACCGCGCACGCCAAGAAGATCGCCCAGGTGCTGCGCGCCCTCGCCGACGACCTCGACGCGTAACGGCGCTCCGGCCCGCTCAGCCGAACGGGTTGGTCAGCGGTTTCGTGGAGTCGAGCGTGTCCCCGCGCCTGGGGTCACGCTCGGCGGGCGCGGGCGCGGGCCACTCGGCGGTCGGCGCGGACGCCGCCGCGTCGTCATCGGCGGAGTGGGCCTCCGGGTCGTACAGGCCGTGTTTCCTGGCCGCCTCGGCCTTGGCGGCGCGCACCCGCCGTACGCGGGCGAACACCAGCCAGCCGAGCGCGGCGGCCAGCGTCACCGCCGGCCCGACCAGCCCGGTGGACGCGTCGCGGGCCAGTGACAGCACCAGCCCGACCAGCCCGCCGAACACCCACGCGAGCTGCAGCACCGCCTCGACCACCCCGAACGTGGACGAACGCACCTCCTCGCCGATCTCGCGCTGCACGATCGCGTCCAGCGCGAGCTTGCCCAGCTCCTGCGCGAACGCGGTGACCAGCGAGATCGCCAGCGCCGCCCAGACGCCGAACAGCAGCGCCGTCACGACGGCGGTCACGAGGGTCAGGGCCAGCGTGGCCGGCACGATGAGCTGCGGCGCGTGGTTGCGGGTCCAGTTGGCCACGGCCGCGCCGGCCAGGCCGCCGAGCCCGGCCGCGCCGGCCAGCAGCGCGATCGTCCGCGGCACGTCGAAGAACGCGTCCCGGCCCGCCAGCCACGGCACCGCGTGGTCCTGCACCAGGAACAGCAGGAAGAACAGCAGGAAGCCGGAGAAGACGCGGATGGCGACGTTGGCCCAGACCGCCTCGGCGACCGCCGGGCCCACCTTGAGCAGCGTCCGCCAGCGGTGCCTGGAGCCTTCCTCCTCCAGGTCGGGGGAGTCGATGTGGCGTGGCAGGCGTACCGCGACGACCCCGAGCGCCAGGAAGGCCAGCATCGCCACGCGCAGCACCACGGCGCTGCCCAGCCACGCGGTCAGCCCCGCGCCGATCGGCACCGCCACGCCGGCCGCGACCAGCGTGAACAGCGCCACCCTCGCGTTCGCCGACACCAGCGTGATGTCGGCGGGCAGCACGTTGGGCATGATCGCCGCCCGCGACACGTTGTACGCCTTCGACAGCACCAGCACGCCGAGTGCCCCGATGAACAGCGTCGGCAGGTCTCCGGGCCCGACGGCGGCCGCCATCGCGAAGCAGAGCAGGCCCCGCCCGAACAGCGTGCCCGCCATCACGTAGCGGCGGCCGGACCTGAACCGGTCGAGTATCGGCCCGACGAACGGCGCCAGCAGCGCGAACGGCAACATCGTGATGACGAGGTAGAGCGCCACCGAGCCGCGGGCCTCGCCGACCGGCACCCCGAAGAAGACCGTGCTGGCCAGTGCCACCGTCACCAGGGCGTCGCCGGCGCTGTTGCCCGCGGACAGCTCGATCAGCCGGCCCAGTCCGGTGCGGCCCGCGCCGCCCGCGTACGTCAGCCGCCGCGTGGCCCTGCCGACCGACCGTACGCCGTTGGCGGTGGCCCGGCCGGCCCTGGCCGTGCCTCCGGCGGTGGCCCGGCCGGCCCGTCCGGCGGCGCGTCCGGCGTCGGCGGCGCCGCGCCTCATGCGCCGCGCGGCCTCGCGTGCCCGGTCCCAGCCTGCGTCCACGCCTACCAGTCTTACCCGATTCGGGCGAAGAGTCGGCGGACGATGCGCCGTTCCCGGCCCGTCCAGGTCCCGGGATGGGTGAGAATGAAGTGTGAGCGAACAGCACCTTTCGCCGGAGGCGGCCCGATGAGCCGCACAAGGGCCCGTGTCCCCGCTCCCGACCAGGCTTGTGCCGAGGCGGTCGAGCTGGCACGCGCCGCGGCCGAGGAGCTCGCACGGCCGGGCGAGCCTGGGGAGCACCTCGGCTTCGAGAGCGAGGGCGACCGCATCGTCACCCACTACTTCGCCTGCCTCGACCGCGCCTACCGCGGCTGGCGCTGGGCGGTCACGGTCACGCGCGCCTCGCGGGCGAAGAAGGTGACGGTCAGCGAGGCGGTGCTGCTGCCGGGCACGGGCGCGCTGCTCGCGCCCGAGTGGCTGCCGTGGAGCGAGCGGCTGCGCCCCGGCGACCTGGGTGTGGGCGACCTGCTGCCGGTCGCCGAGGACGACGACCGGCTGGCGCCGGGTTTCACCGAGGTCGACGACGACGCCGACCATCAGGCGCTTTTCGAGTACGGCCTGGGCCGGGCACGTGTGCTCTCGGCCATCGGCAAGGACCGGGCTGCCAGGCGCTGGCACTCCGGCGAGCACGGGCCGCATACACCGATCGCACACGCCGCTCCCGCGCAGTGCTCCACCTGCGGCTTCTACTGGCTGCTCGCGGGTGGGCTGCGGCAGACGTTCGGGGTCTGCACTAACGAGTACGCCCCCGACGACGGCAAGGTGGTCTCCGCCGACCACGGCTGCGGCGCCCATTCCGAGGCCGCCGTGCTGCCGCCGCCGGTGGAGCAGGCCATCCCGATCCTCGACGACCTCGGCTACGACCTGATGGAGGAGGAGCCGGGGGCCGCCGCCGGCTTCGCCGAGGAGGTGGGCGCGGCCGAGGAGCCGGGTTCCGTCGACGAGTCGGGGTCGGAGGAGCTCGGTCATTCCTGATCGAGGTGTCAGGCTGGGGGAAGGGCCATAACCGGGTTTCCTGTCGCCGGTGGCCGCTAACCTACCCTGGCCCACCCTCAACCTGATCAGGATCGTGATCGATGACCGACACCTTTGGCTGTGACCGGATGCGGGCCGCCGTCCTCGCCGCGTGGACTGCCTCGCCCGCCAGGTTCCGCGAGGACGCCAACGCCGAGGAGGACTTCGCGCTCGGCGGCTACCGCGACCGGCTGATCGTCGAGCTCGCGCAGAACGCCGCCGACGCGGCCCTGCGCGCGGGCGTGCCAGGGGTGCTGCGGCTGACGTTGCGGGGCGACGTGCTGACCGCGGCCAACACCGGCGCGCCGCTCGACGCGACCGGCGTGCAGAGCCTTTCCACGCTGCGGGCCTCCGGCAAGCGCGACGAGGCGGGCGCGGCCGGGCGCTTCGGCGTCGGGTTCGCCGCGGTGGTCTCGGTGACCGACGCGCCGTCGATCGGCTCGCGCGGCTCCGAGGCGGTGCGCTGGTCCCGTACCGACACCGCGGCGCTGGTCGCGGAGATCCCCGCGCTGGCCGGCGAGCTGGCCGACCGGTCGGGGCACGTGCCGCTGCTGCGGCTGCCGTTCGACGAGCCGCCCCTGGTCGACATCCCGGAGGGCTTCGACACGCTCGTACGCCTGCCGCTGCGCGACCCGGCGACGGTCGATGCGGTGCGGCGGATGCTGGCCGAGACCAGCCCGGCGCTGCTGCTCGGCCTGCCGGCGCTGGAGCTCATCGAGATCGACGTCGACGGCGAGACGCGCAGGGTCGTCGCCGACGGCTGGCACGTGGTCTCCGACTCCGGGGAGTTCACGCCCGAGCAGGTGGCCGCGTTGTTCGCGGACCGGCCCACCGAGGAGCGGTCCCGCCCCTTCTGGTCGCTGCGCTGGGCGGTGCCCGTCACCGGCACCGGCGAGCCGGGGCCGCTGCCCGCGAGCGTGCCGCCCGTGGTGCACGCCCCCACGCCCAGCGACGAGCCGCTCGACCTGCCCGCGCTGCTGATCGCCTCGTTCCCGATGGCCACCGACCGGCGGCACGTCGCCAAGGGGCCGCTGGCCGACTTCCTCGTCGAGAAGGCGGCCGACGCCTACGTCCGGCTGCTGCGCGAGCTGCCGCGTACGTCCAAGCTGCTCGACCTGGTGCCCGCGTTCATGGGCAAGGGTGAGCTGGACGCCAGGATCCGGCGGGCCGTGCTCGACCGGCTGCCCGGCACGCCCCTGCTGCCCGCCCTGTCCGCGCCCGCGCCGGCCGTGCAGACGCCGTCGTTCGCCGACGCGGAGGTCTACGAGCCCGACGCCGCCTGGCAGGTCGAGCAGCCCGCGCCCGAGCCGGAGGCGGGCGGCTGGGTGGTGAGCGGCCGCGAGGCGGCCGTGCTGGCCGCCGGGTCGGCCGAGCTGCTGGCCACGGTCGCCGGCTTCGTGCCCGGCCTGCTGCCGGTCGGCTGGCCGCCGCGCCATCCGGCGATGACCGCGCTCGGCGTGCGCCGGGTCGAGCTGGCCGACGTGGTCGACCTGCTGTCGGGCGAGGCCGTGGAGGGGCGTGAGCCGTCCTGGTGGCGTTCGCTGTACGAGGTGCTGCCGGCCGACGACCCCGAGTCGCTGGGCGCGCTGCCGGTGCCGCTCGCCGACGGGCGCGTGGTCCGCGGGCCGCGCGGCACCCTCATCCTGACCGACGGCGGGGCCGAGCTCGACCTGACGCCGCTCGGGCTGCGCATCGTGCACCCGGAGGCGGCCCACCCGGCGCTGCTGCGGCTGGGGGCGGCCGAGGCCACGCCGCGTACGGTCCTGGAGGACCCGCTGACCAAGGCCGCGGTGGCGCAGTCGCTCGACAGCCCCGATTCCGAGCTTGTGGCGCGGGCGGTGCTCTCGCTCGTCCAGGCCGCCAGGCTGGCGCCGGGCGAGGCGCCCTGGCTGGCCGAGCTGGCCCTGCCGGGCGCCGACGGCGAGCTCTACCCGGCCGGCGAGCTCATGCTGGCCGACGGGGCACTGGCCGGCGTGCTGGAGCCCGGCGGCCACCTGGGCATCGCCTCGGCCGCGCTGGAGGAGACGTACGGCTCGCGGGTGCTGGCCGCGGCGGGCGTGCTCGACGGGTTCGCGGTCGTCCACGACGAGGACGTCCTGCTCGACCCCGACGAGTGCGACCACGACCTCGACGGCGAGGTCGACTGGCTCGACCACGTGCTCGACCTGCTGCCCGAGCTCGACGTGCCCCCGCTGATCCCCGAGTTCACGGCCGTGCGCGACCTGGAGCTGGTGGCCGACTGGCCGGCGGCGCTGGCGCTGCTGGCCAGGCCGCCGCTGCGGGCCGCGCTCCACCCGCTGCGGATCGCGGGCGTCGAGGTGCCGTCCTACACCGCGTGGTGGCTGGCCCGCCATCCGGTGCTCGACGGGCGCAAGCCGCTGGAGCTGCGCCTGCCCGGCGCGGACCCGCTGCTGCAGGGCCTCTACGCCGACGCTCCCGCCGGGCTCGACGAGGGGGCGCTGGCGATGATCGGCGTCCGCACCACGCTGGCCGAGCTGCTGGTCTCGCACGGTGGCCCGGAGGAGCTGCTCGACCTCATGGCCGACGAGTCCGTCGAGGTCGACCGGGCCCAGTTGCGCGCGTTGTGGGTGGCGCTGGCCGGCGTCGATCCCGAGCGGGTGGCGCCGCCGTCGCGGGTGCGGGCGGTGCTGCGCGGGTCGATCGTGGTGGCGGCGGCCGAGGACGCCGTGGTCGTGGAGGCGCCCGACCTGCTGCAGCTCGTCGCCGACCGGCCGCTGGTGCTGGCCCCCTACGACCTGGCCGAGTCGCTGTCGGAGCTGCTCGACCTGCCGCTGGCGGGCGAGCTGACGACCGGTGAGGTGACCTCGGCGGGCGAGGTGCGCGAGGTGCCCGCCGCGGTGCGCTCGCTGCTGCCCGCGGCTCCCGGCACGTACGTGGAGCACGAGAAGCTGCTGGTCGACGGCGTGGAGTGCGCGTGGCGCTACTTCGAGGGCGCCGTGCACTGCACGGGGGTCGACGGGCTGGCCCGCGGGCTCGCCTGGGCGACGGGGCAGTGGGGCGACCGGCTCGCGGTGGCCGCGCTGCTGCGCGATCCCGAGGCGGTGCCGCTGCTGCTGGCCGAGGCCGACCTGTCGTAGCCGCGCGTCCGGGGCCGCGGTTTCGGGCCGGCGGGTCCCGGGCCGCGGGTCCCCGGCAGGCGGTTCCGGGGCCGGCGGGTCCCGGGCCGGCCGGTCGGCGGGTCCGGACGTCAGTTGTCGCGGGGGCGGCGCACCATCCACATCCCGAGGAAGCCGAACGCCACTCCCGTGACGCAGGTCCAGATCCACCACTCGTTCCCGGGCGCGGGGCGGAAGATCAACAGGACGACCAGGGCGACGGCCCAGATGGCCGTGCCGACGCCGACGGCGGCGACGTCGTTGGTCTTGATCGGCTCTGGGTCGGGGTGCCACTGCTTCACGTGGTCCAGCCTAGCTTCCAATAGTGTCTCGATCGTATTACTGACACTTTCCGCAGGTCATCCCATACTGTCACCCTTCGCGTCGTGAGCGACACAAAGAACACTGAACCCCGATCCGCACTGGACCGCTTCTTCGCCATCACCGCGCGAGGATCGACCGTCTCCCGGGAAGTCCGGGGCGGTCTGGCCACCTTCTTCACGATGGCGTACATCGTGGTGCTGAACCCGTTGATCATCGCCACCGGCAAGGACATCGACGGCGAGTACATCGGCGACGGCAGCACGCCCAACATCGCGCTGGTGGCCGCCGGCACCGCCTTCGTGGCCGGCGTGATGACGATCCTCATGGGCGTCATCGGCAAGGTGCCCTTCGCGATGGCGGCCGGGCTCGGGCTCAACGCCTTCGTGACCTTCAACATCGCGACGGTGATGAGCTGGGAAGAGGCCATGGGCCTGGTCTTCCTGGAAGGCGTCATCATCGCGATCCTGGTGCTGACAGGACTGCGCACCGCGGTCTTCCACGCCATCCCCGCCCAGCTCAAGACCGCCATCAGCGTCGGCATCGGCCTGTTCATCGCGCTGATCGGCTTCGTGGACGCCGGCTTCGTGCGCAAGGCCCAGGGCACGCCCCTGGAACTGGGCATCGCCGGCAACCTCACCTCGTGGCCCATCTTCGTCTTCATCGTGGGCCTGCTCGCCACCGCCGCCATGGTGGCGCGCAAGGTGAAGGGCGCCATCCTCATCGGCATCGTCGGCACCACGATCCTGGCCATCGTCGTCGAGGCGCTCACCAAGGCCGGCAACTTCTCGGCCGAGAACCCCGGCGGCTGGCAGCTCAACCGGCCCACCGTCCCCGAGCAGATCTTCGGCTTCCACAACCCGCTGACGCTGTTCGCCGAGTTCGACCCGATCGGCGGCTTCCAGCGGGTGACGATCCTGCTGGCCGTGCTGTTCGTCTTCACCCTGCTCATCACCGACTTCTTCGACACCATGGGCACGGTCGTGGGCGTCGGCCGGCAGGCGGGGCTGGTGCAGGAGGACGGCATGCTGCCGCGTACCAAGCAGATCCTGCTCGTCGACTCGATCGGCGCGGCGGCGGGCGGCGCGGGCTCCGTCTCCTCCAACACGACCTACATCGAGTCGGCGGCCGGCGTCGGCGAGGGCGCCCGTACCGGCCTGGCCAGCGTGGTGACCGGGGCGCTGTTCCTGGTGGCCATCTTCTTCGCGCCGCTCGTGACCGTGGTGCCGTACGAGGCCGCCGCGCCCGCGCTGGTCGTCGTGGGCTTCCTCATGATGACCGCGATCCGCGACATCGACTGGAACGACTACGAGATGGCCATCCCGGCCTTCCTCACCATCGTCATCATGCCGTTCACCTACTCGGTCTCCAACGGCATCGGCGCCGGCTTCATCAGCTACGTGCTGATCAAGGTGGTGCGCGGCAAGGCGCGCGAGGTGCACCCTCTGCTTTGGGGCACCGCGGTGCTGTTCGTGCTCTACTTCGCGATCGGTCCGATCCGGGCGCTGCTCGGCATCTGATCCCGCGTCACGCAAGGCCGGAGCCGCCCCGCACACGCGGGGCGGCTCCGGGGTATCAAGGGGTGAGACGCCTAATCGGTTGGGGAAATTTCGTGGACTGCCGTATAGTTAGCAAAGGTAATGACTCATGCTAACCAACACCCCGCACAAGACAGGTCTGCGCGGCGACGCGGGTCTGGCTTCAGCCTTGCGCGTGTCGCTGACAAGGCTCAATCGACGACTAAGACGACAGGCGGCGGCGCACTCGCTGACGCCCACCCAGTTCGCGACGCTCGCCGCCGTGGAACGGCACTCCGGGATAACCCCTGGCGAGCTGGCCGAGCTGGAGAAGGTGCAACCGCCCTCGATGACCCGCGTGATCGCCGGGCTGGAGGAGCGCGGCCTGGTCGCCCGCGGCCCGCATCCGACCGACCGGCGCCAGGTGACCGTGACCGTGACCGAGGCCGCCCAGAAGCTGCTGAAGGAGGAACGTCGCCGCAAGGACGCGTGGCTGACGCAGCGGCTGAAGGAGCTGTCCCCGGAGGAGAAGTCGATCCTCAGGCAGGCCGCGCCGATTCTGGAGAAGCTCAGCAGGATATAGAGCCCGAGCAACCCAGGACCGGGATGTTCCGGTCGCTCAGGATTCGCAACTACCGCATGTTCGCGGCCGGTGGCGCCGTCTCCAACGTCGGCACCTGGCTGCAGCGCACCGCCCAGGACTGGCTGGTGCTCGACCTGACCAACGGCAGCGCGGCGGCGCTCGGCACGGCGACCGCGCTGCAGTTCCTGCCGATGCTGCTGTTCGGCATGTTCGGCGGCGTGCTCGCCGACCGCTACCCGAAGCGCCCGATCCTCGTCGGGGCCCAGAGCCTCATGGCCATGCTGGCCCTCACCATCGGCGTGCTGACGATGACCGGCAGCGCCCAGGTGTGGCACGTGTACGTGATGGCGTTCCTGCTCGGCATGATCTCCTGCGTGGAGGTGCCGACCCGGCAGGCGTTCGTGGTCGAGATGGTCGGCCGCCGCGACCTGCCCAACGCGATCGCGCTCAACAGCTCCATCTTCAACCTGGCCCGCGTGGTCGGCCCGGCGCTGGCCGGCGTGCTGATCTACGTGCTCGGCGGCACCGGCCCCATCTTCCTGGTCAACGCGCTGACGTTCGGCGCGGTGATCTCCTCGCTGGTGTTCATGCGCGCCTCCGAGCTCAACCCGGCCGAGCCGGTGCCGAGGGCGAAGGGGCAGCTCCGCGAGGGCCTGCGCTACGTCGTGCGGCGCGAGGAGCTGCTGCTGCCGGTGCTGCTCATCGGGTTCGTGTCGATGTTCTCGCAGTCGTTCTCGATGTCGATAGCGCTGATGGCGCGCGAGGTGTTCAAGGCGGGCGCGTCGTCGTTCGGCCTCGCCTCCAGCATGTTCGCGGTGGGCGCGCTGGGTGGCGCGCTGCTCGCGGCGCGCAGGGCCAAGCTGACGAACAAGGTGCTGTTCGCCGGGGCGATCGGGTTCGGGGCGTTCCAGATCCTCACCGCGCTGGCTCCATTCTACCCGGTCTACCTGCTGCTGCTGGTGCCCACCGGGGTCGCGCTGATCACCGTCAACACGGCCGCCAACGCCAGCGTGCAGCTCGCGACGTCGGCCGAGATGCGCGGCCGGGTGATGGGCATCTACATGCTGGTCTTCACCGGCGGGGCCCCGCTCGGCGCGCCGCTGGTCGGCTGGCTGTCGGAGCTCGGCGGGCCGCGCCTCGGCGTGCTGCTGTCCGGCGTGCTGGTGCTGGCCGGCACCGGGCTCGCGGTCGTGGTGACGCGGCTGATCAGCCGCAGGGTCGCCCGCCCCGCCCTCGCGATGGCCTGACCCGCCTCCGCCCGCCCCGAGCGGGCACAATGTGTTGGCATGAGGCTCTTCGCGGCCCTGGTGCCGCCCGACGAGGTGCTGGACGAGGTCGAACACGCGATCGCGCCGTACGTCGGGCAGGTGCCGGGGCTGCGCTGGCCCGACCGGGCCACCTGGCACATCACGCTGGGCTTCTTCGGCGAGGTGCCCGAGCGGGCGCTGCCCGACCTGGAGACCCGCCTGGCCCGCGCCGTACGCCGGCACCGGGCGCTCGACCTGGCCTTCGCCGGCTTCGGCGCCTTCTCGTCCGCCCGTCGCGCCCGCGTCTTCTGGATCGGCGTCACCGGCGACTCCATGACCAGGCTCGCCGACTCCGTACGCGCCGGCGCCCGCCGCGCCGGAGCCACCGAGACCGACGCCAAACCCATGCACCCGCACCTCACGCTGGCCCGCGCCAAGACCGAGACCGACCTCCGCCCGCTGGTGGAGTCGCTGTCGGGGTTCAGCGGCTCGCCGTGGCGGGCGGAGACGGTGCGGCTGGTGCGCAGCAGTGCCGGGCCGCAGGTGAGGTACGAGTCACTCGCCGAATGGGCGCTCGCACCCGCCGAGCCGGGCTAGGCTCCAGGGCGTGGATCGTCCTCGTCCTTGGCTGCTGCCCCTGGTGCTCGGCCTGCTCCTGCTGATCGTGGTGCTCGGCGCGCTGCTCACCTGAGCCCTACCAGGCGTAGTCCTCCGGCGCCGTCTTGTGACCGGGGAAGATCTCGTCCAGGCGGGCCAGCACGGCGTCGTCCAGCTCGATCTCCAGCGTGCGCATGCTGCCTTCGAGCTGCTCCAGCGTGCGCGGGCCGATGATCGGCGCGGTGACCGCCCGCTGCTTGAGCAGCCAGGCCAGGCCCACGTGCGCCGGGTCCTCGCCCAGCTCGTCGCAGAGCTTCTCGTAGGCCTCGATCTTGTCGCGGTGCTTCTCCAGCTGCTTGACGATCTGCTCGCTCGCCGAGCGGCCCTTGTCGATCTTGCGGAGCACGCCGCCCAGCAGGCCGCCGGCCAGCGGGCTCCACGGGATCACGCCGAGCCCGTAGTCCTCGCAGGCGGGCAGCACCTCCAGCTCGACCGCGCGGGTGAGCAGGTTGTAGTGGGACTGCTCGCTGACCAGGCCGAGGAAGTTGCGGCGGGTGGCGGTCTCCTGGGCCTTGGCGATGTGCCAGCCGGCGAAGTTCGAGGAGCCTACGTACAGGATCTTGCCCTGCTGGCGCAGGACCTCCATCGCCTCCCAGAACTCCTCGAACGGGGTGTTCCGGTCGACGTGGTGCGCCTGGTAGATGTCGATGTAGTCGGTCTGCATGCGCTTCAGCGAGGCGTCGCAGGCCCGGCGGATGTTGAGCGCCGACAGCTTGCTGTCGTTCGGCCACTCGCTCATGCCGCCGTAGAGCTTGGTCGCGATGACGGTCTTCTCGCGCCGCCCGCCGCCCTGGGCGAACCACCTGCCGATGATGTTCTCGGTGATGCCCTCGCCCAGCTTCCAGCCGTAGACGTTGGCGGTGTCGAAGAAGTTGATGCCCAGCTCCAGGGCCCGATCCATGATCGCGAAGGAGTCTTCCTCCGAAGTCTGCGGGCCGAAGTTCATGGTGCCGAGGCAGAGGGGGCTGACCTGAAGGCCACTGCGTCCGAGGTTGACATAGTCCATGGTTCCAACCCTAAAGACCTGGAGCGCACTCCAGGCCAGACGCTTCCCGGCGCGCCGGTGGGGCATGATGGCGGCGTGGGGGATGTCATGATCCGGATGCTCGCGGCTGTGCTCGCGGCCAGTTTTCTGACCGTCGCGCCCGCCCATGCGGCGGCCGACGACGAGCGGATGGAGAAGCTCTTCACGTTCAAGGACCCGAGGATCACCGAGTCCAGCGGCCTGGCCGTGTCGCCCACCCACCCCGGCATCTACTACACGCACAACGACAGCTCCGCCGCTCCGACGTTCTACGCCGTGGACGGCGAGGGGCGCACCCGGGCGACCTACCAGCTACGCGGCGCGGAGGCGCGCGACTGGGAGGCGATGGCCGCGAGCAAGGACCCGCGCACCGGGCGCGGCGTGCTCTGGTTCGCCGACATCGGCGACAACCTCGACGGCGCCTGGCCCGACGTGTCGATCTACAAGGTGATGGAGCCGCAGCGGCTCGGCGACGCCACGCTGCCCGCCGTGCGCTACCGGTTCCGCTACGCCGACGGCGCGCGCAACGCCGAGGGCATCATGGTCAACCCGAGGACCGGGCGGCTCTACGTGGTGTCCAAGGAGTTCGCGGGCTCGGTCTACGCCGCGCCGAAGACGCTGCGCACCGACCGGACGAACGTGCTGCGCAGGGTGGCCGCCGCGCCCATCATGGCGACGGACGCGGCGTACGCGCCGGACGGCTCCTCGTACGTCGTGCGCACCTACTTCTCCGCCACCCTCTACAAGCCCTCGGGCGAGACGATCGCCAGGGTGACGATGCCGCAACTGGAGCAGGCCGAGTCGATCGCGTTCACGGCGGACGGCAAGGCCCTGCTCACCGGCAGCGAGGGGGCGCGGAGCCCGGTCTACCGGGTGCCGCTGCCCGCCCGCGCGCTGGGCGCCGCCTCGCCGAGCGCCGCCCCCACGCCCACGCCCAGCCCGGCGAAGGCCGAGAGCAGCCTGGACGCGCAGGCGGACAGTCCGGCGGAGGGCGGGCTGGCGTTGAAGGACGTGCTCATCTGGCTGGCCGCGGCGGCGACGGCCATCGGCGTGATCACCTTCATCGCCCGCCGCACCGCCTGACCGGCCGCCGCGCATGGTCCAGGTCGTCCGCCAGTTCCTCGTTGAGGACATAGGGCTGCCGGGAGAAGAGGTCGAGTTCTTCACGCCCGCTGATCGGGCGGATGGTCAGGTCGTTCTGTTCCGCAGTCAAGGCACTCTCCGGTGAAGACGCCTGTCCGCTCCGGGGTCAGACGTGGTCCGCGTCCCGGGGGGAGACAAGCGCAGTGAGCATGGGCGTCATGGGCCTATCCCTCCTTCCGATGTCGTGGCCCTTGGCTCTTGCCGACAGGGCAGTCTTCAATCGAACGTGAGTACGATGATGTCATGTATCTCCCACCGGAGTGGCCGGCTGAGGTCCGCCCGCCCAGCGTTCCCGACTGGGAGGCCTCGGCTGTGGCTTGGCTGCTCGATGCGGTGCCGCCCGACTATCGGGCGTACGAGGTGCTCCGCCGCCATCCGGTTGCGCTGGCCAGGATGGCACTTCACCACGTCAATGCAGCTGTTGAAGCGGCAAGAGCCGGGTACAGAAGCGCGGCTGTCGATCTCAAAGGCCGCCTCCCGCCTCACACTGTCGAGGCGGTGCTGGATGTCTATCGCCAGGAAGGGCCGCGCCTGGTCCGCTTGGCCCGGTCCATCGAGGTTGTCGAAAGAGCGCTCCGCGGTGAAGGCTTCACCGCGATGCTGCGCGATGTGTCGACGACGGCCGAGTTCACGCGTCGTCGACACAATGATCGGTGAGGTGATTGCGATCGGCGTTTCTCGTCGGGGAGTGTTGACGTTCTTGGGCATCCTCGCCCTCGCGGGCGTCGTGATGGTGGCGCTCGTGGTTTTCCGCGGCACCGGCGACGGGCGGTTCCTCCGCGCGTCCGCAGAGATCGAGGCGTTCGCCCGCACCATGCGGGACGGCGAACGGCTCGGCCCCCGCACCGTCGGCGGGATGGAGTTCGAGGAGGTCCGCCGCGAGCGTGGGGTGGTCGTTTTCCAGCAGGGCGACACTATGCACAGCCCCTACGGCTACGCCTGGAGTCCGCAGGGTGATCCAGTCCGGCTTCTTGAGGACGTGGAGTGGTCGGAGGATCACGTCGATCACTATTTCGAGCACCTGCAGGGCGCCTTCTACTCCTGGATCGGAAGGCGCTGACGCCCGCGTCCAGTGAAATGCCCCGAAAATTCCGGACATGGAGGTAGATGACCGATGATCCAGCTAAGGAGACCGGATGGGAGCCGACCCCCGTAGCCGGTTCGTGGAGATCTACGAATCCACCTACGAACCGATACTCGGGTACGTCCTGCGCCGCTGCCAGCACCCGGAGGACGCGGCCGACGTGGTGGCCGAGACGTTCACCACAGCGTGGCGTCGCATCGAGGAGCTGCCCGAGGGCGACGAGGCGAGGTTGTGGCTGTACGGCGTGGCGCGCCGGGCGCTCGCCAACCATCGGCGCGGCGAACAGCGCCACGAGCAGCGTACGGCGGCCCTGCGCGAGCGGCTCGCCGCCTCCCCCGCGCCGGCCCGCCCGCCGGAGGACGAGATGTCGCAGATGGGGAGGGTCTTCCGCGGCCTGCCCGACGACGACCGGGAGCTGCTCTCCCTGGTCGCCTGGGAGGCGCTGGACCATGGGCAGATCGCCCGCATGCTCGGCATCTCCCGCAACGCGGTACGGATCAGGCTCTATCGCGCCCGCAAGCGTTTCGCCCGGGGCCTGGCGAAAGCCGGCATCGACCACCCTCGCGCCGTCGCCCTGGAAGGGAGCTCGCTGTGAACCTTGCCGACCTCGCCCGCGTCCGTGACGAGAACCTCATCGGGGAGGCGTCCGCGCCAGAGGCTCAGGAACTCATGCGCGCGATCATGTCCGAGGAGCGGAAGCCGGTCACCGTGACACGGCCTCGCCGCAAGGTCCGGCGAGGGCTGGTGCTCGGCCTCGCGACCATGACCGCAGCCGCGGCCGTCGCCGTCGGCACCGGCCTGGTCGGCGGCCCGGTGACCAGCTACGCCAACGCCGCCGTCTCCATCGAGAAGACCGCCGAGTACTTCAGCGTGCACATCACCGATCCCACGGCCGACCGCCGTCGCTTCGAGGAGGCGTTCCGGGCGGTCGGGCTGAACGTCACGGTCAAGGTGGTCCCGGTGGCGCCCTCCGACGTGGGGAAGCTGATCGGCCCCGTCGTTCCGGACGGCTTCAAGTGGCACGGCAGCATCGGCACTCAGGGGATCACGCCGTGCTCGTCGGCGTTCTGCGCCAAGGTCTGGATGCCGGCCGACTTTCCCGGGCGGGTGGTGTTCGGCATCGGCCGCCCCGCCGAGCCGGGCGAGCCGTACGTCGGCGACGGCCCCATTGACCCGGAGGGCGATGAGGCCCTGTCCGGCTACATCAGCCACGGCAAGACGGTCGCGGACGTACGGGCCGAGCTGAGCCGACGCGGGCTGAAGGCCGGCTACCGGCTGCTCTGGACCTACAGGGACAAGGGCGATGGCGGTAGCTCGTGGTTCGACGAGGCCGCGCCGGAGAGCCGGATCAAGGACGACTGGATCGTGGCGTCCACCCGCTTCCACAGCTCCGACACCGTCGACCTGTACGTGACTCCTGGCAAGGACGCGGGCCCCGTCCCCAGCCCGCACCCCGAACCCCAGTGGTACGACCTGCCGGGCTGAGCCCCGCTTTGGTGATCCGGCGAATGGATGGGAGCGGGGGTACCGGTACCGATGATGGTGGCGTTGAAGGCGCAGACCCGGCGTCTGGCCTGGTTGGACGCGCTGCGTGGACTGGCCGCGATGGTGGTGGTCTTCGAGCATGCGCTCAAACCGCTGTGGCCGGAGGCGCAGCTGCCGATCAAGGCCGTCTTCGATCCCGGCTGGTATGGCGTGCTGGTGTTCTTCCTGGTCAGTGGCTACATCGTGCCGGCGTCGCTGGAACGCCGGGGCAGCGTGCGGGCCTTCTGGATCTCGCGGTTCTTCCGGTTATGGCCGCTGTTCTCCGTGTGCGTGGCCGGCATGGTGCTGCTGGCGGCGGTCGGCTGGGACGACCTGCACGTCTGGTGGGGCACTCGGCCGATGGCGCTGGCCCTGGCGCACGCCGGCATGCTGCAGAACCTGATGTACGTGCCGAACGTGGTCAACGTGCTGTGGACACTGTCCTACGAGATGGCCTTCTACCTTCTGCTGACGGCGATGTTCACCCTTGGTGTGCACCGGCGCAGCACCGCGGCCGCGCTCACGTTCGCGGTGGCCGCGGTGCTGGGCGCCGGGTTGCTGCCGGTGGCGCTCCTGTCGGCCGGCGGGGCGGGCCGCATGCTCACGGTCGTGGTCGTCGTGACCGCCGTGCTGGCTGCCGGGCTGGCCGTGGTGCTGCACGGCGGCAGGCGGTTACGGCAGGTGGGCGCCGTGGTCATCGCAGGCACGATCCTCCTGCTGCTGGCGGTCAACCAGAGTTATCCCGGGCCGTGGCAGGGACTGTTCATCTTGGCGACCATGTTCGCCGGCACTGCCCTTTATCGTGTCGAGACCGGCCAATTCGGTCACCGCCACATCGCCTGGGTGGCGCTGATACCGCTGGCGGGGTTGTGGCTGGCGCGCGCCGAGCTGGGATTGCAGCTGACGATCGCGGCGGCCTGGCTGACCTTCGCCGCCGGGATGGCACTGCGCCATCGCACGATGCCGTCGTGGCTGACCTGGCTGGGCCTGGTGTCCTACTCGATCTACCTGTTGCATCCGCTGCTGCTGGAGAGCGTGGAGTTCTTCCTGCCGGACCCGTCGGCCGTACCGGTGGCAGTGCGCCTGACGCTGCTGGTGGCCGTGTACGCGGTGCTGCTCGGCCTGTGCGCGCTGACCTGGCGATGGGTGGAGCTGCCGGCGCAGCGGCTGGGCAGGCGCCTGATCGGCCGGACCGAACCCCGCCGGGCAGAGGGGGCCGCTGTGCCACCCGGCGGCGAAGCGCCACTCGGGCGCGACACCGCCGCTCTACGCCAGGACCTCAAGCACCGATCACCGTGATGGCCGCCCACCGGGCGGACGGACCTCGGCGGGACGTCCATATCGGCATCGTACTCATGTTCGATTCGCCCTGATATGGCGGGGACGGGCGGTAAGCCGGGAAAATCGGTCATGTGACGGAGAGAATCGGGATCGTGGGCGCCGGGATCGTCGGGCTGGCGGTGGCGCGCGAGCTCGCCGCCACCCGGGGCGCCGAGGTGACGGTGCTGGAGAAGGAGGACGGCGTCGCCGCCCACCAGACCGGGCACAACAGCGGCGTCGTCCACGCCGGCATCTACTACCCGCCCGGCTCGCTCAAGGCCAGGCTGTGCCGGGAGGGCGTGGCGCTGCTCAAGGACTACTGCGCGGCGCACGGGCTGCCGTACGAGGAGGTGGGCAAGCTCGTCGTGGCGAGCACCCACGCCGAGCGGGCGGGCCTCGCCGCGCTGGCCGAGCGGGCCCGCGCGAACGGCGTCCCCGGCATCGCCGAGCTGGACGCGCTGGGGCTGCGCGAGATCGAGCCGCACGCGGTGGGCGTCGGCGCGGTGCACTCCCCGCACACCGCGATCTGCGACTTCCCGGCCGTCGCCCACCGGCTCGCCAGGGACGTCGAGGAGCTGGGCGGGTCCGTACGCCTCGCGCACCCCGTCCGCGGCATCCGCGAGCGCGCGGGCGGCGTGCAGGTGCTGGCCGCCCGCCGGATCTTCACCTTCGACCGCCTGGTGGTCTGCGGCGGGCTCGGCACGGACGCCGTGGCCGCGATGGCCGGGCGGCCGGGGGAGGTGCGGATCGTCCCGTTCCGTGGTGAGTACTACGCGCTCCAGGGCGGGGCGAAGGAGCTCGTACGCGGGCTGATCTATCCGGTGCCCGATCCGCGCTACCCGTTCCTGGGGGTGCATCTGACCCGTACGGTCGGCGGCGAGGTGCTGGTGGGGCCGAACGCGGTGCTGGCGCTCGCGTACGAGGGCTACAACTGGCGCAAGTTCGGAAATATCCGGCAAATTCTTGGGTGGCCCGGCACGCTCCGCCTGGCCCGGCAGCACTGGCGCACCGGGATCAAGGAGGTGCGCGGCAGCCTCGCCAAGGGCGCCTTCGTCCGGGCCGCCCGCCGCTACGTGCCCGAGCTGAGCGCCCCCGACCTGGTACGCGCGCCCGGCGGCGTCCGCGCCCAGGCCGTGGCCAGGGACGGCCGGCTGGTCGACGACTTCGTCGTGGACGTGCACGGCAACGTCGTGCTGGTCCGCAACGCCCCGTCGCCCGCGGCCACGTCGAGCCTGGCAATCGCCAGGCATGTTGCCGGAATTGTCCCAGCACTCGTCCGTTAAAGGCATCCTTATGGTGATGGAATCACGCCTGCTGATCGTCGAGGACGACCCCAACATCCTCGAACTCCTCGCCGCGAGCCTCAGGTTCGCGGGTTTCGACGTGACCACGGCGAAGAGCGGCGTCGACGCCGTGGCGGCCGTGCAACGACACCGCCCCGATCTCGTCGTGCTCGACGTCATGCTGCCCGACCTGGACGGTTTCGAGATCGTCAGGCGGCTGCGCGGCGGCGGGCTGCACACGCCGGTGGTGTTCCTGACCGCCCGTGACGAGACCGAGGACAAGATCCGCGGCCTCACGATCGGCGGCGACGACTACGTGACCAAGCCGTTCAGCCTGGAGGAGGTGATCGCGCGCATCCACGCGGTGCTCCGCCGTACCAGTGGCGAGCAGCCGGCCGCGCCGCCGCGGCTGACGTTCGCCGACATCGAGCTGGACGAGGAGAGCCACGAGGTGTGGCGCGGGGGCACCGCCGTGCCGCTGTCGCCGACCGAGTTCAAGCTGCTGCGCTACTTCATGACGAACGCCGGGCGCGTCCTGTCCAAGCCGCAGATCCTCGACCACGTCTGGGACTACGACTTCCGCGGCGAGGTGGGCATCGTCGAGTCGTACGTGTCCGTACTCCGCCGCAAGATCGACAACCGGAGCCCCCGCCTCATCCACACCCTGCGGGGCGTGGGATACGTGCTGCGCCTGCCCCCGAGCTCCTGATGACCCGGCTGCCGCTGAGGATCAAGCTGATGGCGTCCATGCTGGCGCTGCTCGGCTTCGGCATGGTCTTCATCGGCCTGGTCAGCGTGTCGGTGCTGCACGGCTACCTCATCGACCGCGTGGACGGGCAGCTCACGCTGCTCAGCGAGCGCATGCACAAGAAGATCGTCAACGACCGGCGCAACGACAGGGAGACCCCCGACCGGCCGATCCTCATCGAGTCGGACGCGATCGTCCTGGTCAGGGAGCCCGGCGGCGACTTCGTACCGATGCTGACCGACCGCGACGTGGACGCCAAGCCCAAGCCCCTCCTCGCCAGCGCGCCCGGCCAGGACGCCTACACCACCCGCGCCACCGTCGGCGACGGCGAATGGCGGGTGCTGGAGCGGCAGGTGCGGCGCACCACGCTCGTCGTCGCCGTGGA
Organism: Nonomuraea sp. LP-02; assembly: GCF_036289125.1. Lineage (NCBI taxonomy): Bacteria > Bacillati > Actinomycetota > Actinomycetes > Streptosporangiales > Streptosporangiaceae > Nonomuraea > Nonomuraea sp. LP-02. The sequence goes on from NZ_JAXCLK010000001.1 coordinate 7,327,509, forward strand.
CCTGGAGGAGGTCGACGCGATCACCAGGCGGCTCGTGCTCATCGAGCTGCTGGGCGGCGGCGGCAGCCTGCTCATCCTCGCCGTCGTGGGCGTCGCCATCGTCCGGCGCAGCATGCGCCCGCTCGCCCAGATCGAGCGCACCGCCGAGGCCATCGCCGGCGGCGAACTGGGCCGCCGGGTCCCCGACGCCGACCCCCGTACCGAGGTGGGCAGCCTGGCGAGGTCGCTCAACGGCATGCTCGCCCAGATCGAGGCCGCCTTCGCCGCCCGCTCGGCCTCCGAGGAGGCCGCCCGGCGCTCCGAGGACCGTATGCGCCAGTTCGTCGGCGACGCCTCCCACGAGCTGCGCACCCCGCTCACCTCCATCCGCGGCTTCGCCGAGTACGCCCGCCAGAACCCCGGCGCCGACCCCGTCGAGCTCATGCAGCGCGTGGAGAAGGCGGCCGGCCGGATGAGCCTGCTGGTGGACGACCTGCTCCTGCTGGCCAGGGTGGACCAGCAGCGGCCGCTGCGGATGCGCCCCGTGGACATGCTGGCGCTGGCCGCCGACGCCGTGCAGGACGCCCGGATCATCGCACCCGACCGTACGATCAAGCTCGACGTCGTCGGCGGCGCGGCCCTGATCGTCTCCGGCGACGAGGTACGCCTGCGCCAGGTGGTCAGCAACCTCGTCACCAACGCCATCGTCCATACCGAGCCCGCCTCACCGATCATCGTCCGCGTCGGCGCCGGCGGCGAGCAGGTCTTCCTGGAGGTCGCCGACCAGGGCCCAGGACTCACCCCCGAGCAGGTCGAGCACGTCTTCGAACGCTTCTACCGGGCCGACAGCGCCCGCGCCCGCCGCCGCTCGACCGAGGAACGGGGCAGCGGGCTCGGCCTCGCCATCGTCCAGGCGCTCGTACGGGCCCACGGCGGCGAGGTCACCGTGACCAGCACCGTCGAGGACGGCTCCACGTTCCGGGTCGAACTCCCACTAGCTTTGGAGTGACCGTTCAGCTAACCCTCAGGTCGTTTTGTCACTGTAAGTAGGTGACGAAACCCGAGGCGCTGATCATGGTGGTGGACGACGAACCCAGCATCAGGGACCTGCTCTCCGCCAGCCTGCGCTTCTCCGGGTTCGAGGTCCTGACCGCCGCCGACGGGCAGGAGGCCGTCGAGGTGGCCGAACGCGCCTCGCCCGACCTCGTGGTGCTCGACGTGATGCTCCCCGACCTCGACGGCCTGGAGGTCGCCAAGCGCATCGACGCGCCCGTGCTCTTCCTCACCGCCCGCGACGCCACCGAGGACAAGATCGCGGGCCTGCGGGTGGGCGACGACTACGTGACCAAGCCGTTCAGCCTGGAGGAGGTGCAGGCCCGCATCAGGGCGGTGCTCCGGCGCACCCGCGTCGAGGGCGCGCCCGCCACCCGGCTCAAGGTCGCCGACCTGGAGCTGGACGAGGACTCCCGCGAGGTCTGGCGCGGCGGCCGGTCGGTGCGCCTGTCGCCGACCGAGTTCAAGCTGCTGCACTACTTCATGGTCAACGCCGGGCGGGTGCTGTCGAAGGCGCAGATCCTCGACCACGTCTGGAACTACGACTTCGGCGGCGACGCCGGGGTGGTCGAGTCGTACGTGTCCTATCTGCGGCGCAAGGTGGACGACGTCGAGCCCCGGCTCATCCACACCCTGCGCAGCGTCGGCTACGTGCTCCGGGAACCGCCGCCTTCCCCCTGACGGTCCGGGGCGTCGGGTCAGCCCTCCGCAGGTTGGTCACGGTACGACAGCTCGTAAAGATGGCCGCCCTTGATCAGGATCGAGACCTCGACCGGCCGTCCCGAGTCGCTGTAGACCACCCGGAACTGCCGGAAGACGGGCACGTCGGCAGGCAGGTCCAGACCCTCGGCCTCGTCGACGGTCGGTTGCCGTACCGAGATGCGGTCCTCGAAACGCCGCTCGGGGAAGCCGAGGTCCGCGAGTGCCTGCGGCGCGCCGCCCTGGATCTTCTTTCGGCTGCTCAAGGGGCTGTTGGCGGCGATGTCGAGCGGATAGTACGACCACGACAGCTCGACCGGCTCGCCGTCGTGCAGCAGCAGGCGGTGGCGCAGGACGACGTTCTCGCCGTCAGGTGTCGCGAGTGCCGTCGCTACGTCGTACGGCGGCGGCGTCTCGCTCACCTCAAGCAGTTCATAGCTATAGCCACCCGTGGTCGGCGGCTTGTAGGCGGTGGCCTCGACGACGAACTGCCGGCGTTCTCGTACGAACACGCCCTTGCCTGCATGACCACGGACGAAACCCTCGTCCTTCAGGGACTGGAGGGCGCGTTGGATCGTCGCGTTCGCCGCCTCGAACCGGCCGACCAACTGCGGCGTCGAAGGCAACTGCTCACCTGGCCGCAGCGCGCCGGACATGATCTCGGCTCGCAGCTCTGCAGCGATCTGCTGATGACGAGGACGTGGGTCGGGCCGCCTTGCCAAGCTGTCACGTCTCCTTGCCGATGGTCATCTCGTAGCGCAGCTCACGTCCGTCGGCGACCATCGTCATCACGCTGGCCTCGTACGGTGTCCCGGCGCTCGTACGCGACACCCTCGTGAGGACCAGGACCCAGTCCTGCGGGCGGAGGCCGAGCGCGGCCTGCTCGGGCTCCGTCGAGGGGCGGGCGGTGACCCGCTCCTCGACCTTGTGCGGCCGATAGCCGAGCTCAGCCAGCATGGTGACGGCTCCGCCAGGGATCTTGCGGGCCTCGGCGAGCCTCGTGCCGCCCGCGATTCCGACGGGATAGTAGGAGTCGGCCAGTTCCGTCGGCCGCCCGTCCAGCAGCACCAGCCTCCGCCGGACGATCGCGGTGTCCCCGGGGCCGAGGCGCAGGGCGTCGGCCACCGCCTGCGGCGGCCGGATCTCTTCCACGTCGCGTAGCTGGTTCGTCCCGACATGGCCGTGCGCCTCCGCCTCAGCTGTCCAGGCGTCCGGGTCGCCGGGGCGGCGAGGCCGCAGGTAAGGGGCGGAGATGTCGGCCCAGCCCGTGTCCGACATGAGGTCCTCCATTCAAGGCTCCATCGGCATGCCACCGTACCGCTTCCGTATGGCGGAGCTCCGAGCAAAGGTTATCGCGTTTTCGTTGCTGCCTTTCGTGAATGGCATTAAGGTTCAGATGGCTCGCCCCTCACCCTGCGGCCCCATATGGCATGAGGAGCGATCTGGCATGGAGCAAAACGCCCACTCGGGCGGAGAGGACACGCAGACCGAGCTTCTGCGGGACTGGGCGGACCGGCAGCTCTCGACGCTGCGTCACACGTACCCGTCTTGGGAGATCGAGCGCGAGCAGGACGAGCTCGGGCAGGTGTGGTGGACGGCCAGGCTGGTTCCGGTCTTCACCGCCGCCCTGGCGAACGCCGGGGTGAGGCCGGTCGTTCAGGAGCCGGACGCCATCGCGCTGGCGGGGGCGCTCGCCTGGCAGACCGCTCTGCTGCACAACGCACGCTCTCGTACCCGCCCGCTGTGAGCGACTTCAAGTGGGAGCCGCACGTACCCCGATGCCCGCAACTGCGGATCCGGCACACGTCCTGCTGTGGGGAGTATGAGCTGGCGTCCGAGGGCGGTCTGTATTTCGTCCTGCGCCCGACGGCGGACGGCGGACACGAGGCGACGGCCAGGCGGCTGTTCGCCGAGGCGGTGCAGGTGTACGTCCACCTTGCCTTCCAGCATCGTTGCGACCGCTGAATCTGCCCCCTCGTGGGTAGCGTGAGGCGTATGGATCTGCTGGGCGCGTTGGAGGCGTTGCGCCGGCCGCTGGACCGCGAGCTGTTCCCGCTGGCGATCGGCGAGGCGGCGGCGGACCGGCGTGCGCTGCGCGAGCTGACCGGGCAGCTCGACGACTACCTGCTGCCGCGGTTGCGGGCGATCGACGCGCCGCTGCTGGCCGTCGTCGGCGGCTCCACCGGGGCGGGCAAGTCCACGCTGGTCAACTCGCTGGTCGGCGCGGACGTGGCCGAGCCGGGCGTGCTGCGGCCCACCACGTTGACCCCCACGCTCGTGGTCAACCCCGCCGACCGGCCCTGGTTCATGGGCCAGAACGTGCTCCCGGGGCTGTCCCGCGCCACCGGCGAGGGTCCCGGCGCGCTGCGCGTGGTGACCTCCGACGCGGTCGGGGCCGGGCTGGCGCTGCTCGACGCGCCCGACATCGACTCCGTCGTCACCGCCAACCGGGAGCTGGCCGCGCAGCTTCTCGCCGCCGCCGATCTGTGGCTGTTCGTGACGACCGCCGCCCGGTACGCCGACGAGGTGCCGTGGAGCTTCCTGCGTTCGGCGCGCGAACGGAGCACGGCGCTCGCCGTGGTGCTCGACCGGGTGTCGCGGGAGGCCGTCGAGCCGGTAGCCCGCGACCTCAACCGGCTGCTCGACGAGAACGGGCTCGACGGCACCCGCCTGTTCACCGTCCCCGAGGCGGCCCTGCCGGACGAGAAGGCGCGCCTGCCCGAGGAGTACGTACGCCCCATCTCCGCCTGGCTCAACGGCCTGGCCGAGGACGCCGCCGAGCGCGCCCGCGTCGTACGCCAGACGCTCTCCGGCGCGCTGGACAGCCTGGAGACCCGGGTGCCCGCCCTGGCCACGGCGGTCGCCAGGCAGCAGTCGGGCTTCGACGGGCTGCGCGCGATCGTCTCGAACGCGTACGCGGGCGGCCTCGCCGACTTCGACGGCGGCATGCGTGACGGCTCGCTGCTGCGCGGCGAGGTGCTGGCCCGCTGGCAGGACTTCATCGGCACCGGCGACCTCATGCGTACGCTGGAGAGCCGCGTCGGCTGGCTGCGCGACCGCATCGTGGGCTTCTTCACCGGGCGGATGCCGGAGACGCAGCTCAAGGAGGCGCTGGAGAGCGGCGTCGAGTCGCTGATCAGGGGCGCCGCCGACGGGTCCGCCGAGCGGGCGCTGGAGGGCTGGTCCGCGGCGCCCGGCGGCGCGGGGCTGCTCGACCGGCTCGGGGCCGTCGAGTCGGCCCGGCTCGGGCGGGCCTCGCCCGACCTCGGCAGGCGGGCGGAGGCGGCGGTGCGCGGCTGGCAGGAGTTCGTGCTCGACCTGGTACGCGACGAGGGCGCCGAGCGGCGCACCGCGGCCAGGGTGGCCTCGTTCGGGGTGAACGGGGCGGGGTTGCTGCTCATGCTGGGGGTGTTCGCGTCCACGGGCGGGCTGACCGGTATCGAGGTGGGGATCGCGGGCGGCACGAGCGTGCTGTCGCAGAAGGTGCTGGAGGCCGTCTTCGGCGACCAGGCGGTCCGTACGCTGACCGTCACGGCCCGCGAGGACCTGCGCGAACGGGTCCGCGTCCTGCTGGCGGAGGAGGCGGCCCGCTTCGACGCGCTCCTGGAGTCCGCCGAACCGCCGAAGGGCACGGCCGAGCAGCTCGACGAGGCTCTTGCCGAGATCCGTTCCCAGCGGGCGCGGCGCGCCGACCTGCCGGCGCCGGCCGCGCTGCCGGCCGTGGAGGCCGCGCCGCCTCCGGAGGCGTGGCAGTCCGCCGCCACCATGGAGCTGCCGGTCCAGCCGCGGGCCGAGGAGGAGGGCCGGTGAAGCTGCTGCGGCGCAAGGAGGGGCCGTCCCTGGACACGCGGGTGAGCGCGCTGCTGGAGGCGGCCACGCTCGGCGAGGGCCGGCTGCCGGAGGAGGCGGTGACCGCCGCGCGGGCCGTCGCCGAGCGGGCGGGAGCGCGCGCCGGCCTGTCCCTCGACCACACCGTGGCCGCGCTGGCCGGGGCCACCGGCAGCGGCAAGTCGTCCCTCTACAACGCGCTGGCGGGGGAGGAGCTGGCGGTGGTCGGCGTCACCCGGCCCACGACCTCGACCGCGCAGGCGGCGCTCTGGGACGGCGAGGGCGCGGGCCCGCTGCTCGACTGGCTGGACGTCCCGCACCGCCATTCCGCCGCGGACGCGGACGGGTCCGGGCTCGTCCTGCTGGACCTGCCCGACCACGACTCCATCCGGCTCTCCCACCGGCTGGAGGTGGACCGCCTGGTCGAGCTGGTCGATCTGCTGGTGTGGGTGGTGGATCCGCAGAAGTACGCCGACGCGGCGCTGCACGAGCGCTATCTGCGGCCACTGGCCGGGCACGGGGACGTGATGCTGGTGGTGCTCAACCAGGTCGACCGGCTGCCGCCGCAGGCCGTCGAACGCTGCGTCGGCGACCTGCGGCGGCTCCTGGAGGGCGACGGGCTGGCGGACGTCCCGGTGCTGGCCGTCTCGGCGCGCACCGGTGAAGGGATGGCCGGGCTCCGGGAGGTGCTGGGCGAGCGGGTCGCGGCCCGTGCGTCGTGGGCGGCCCGCCTGGGCGCCGACGTCGCCGCGGCCGCCGCCCACCTGGGCGAGGGCGACGTCCCGACATCCGGGGAGCTGGAGAAGGGGCTGGACAAGGGGCTCAGGGCGGCGCTCGCGCGGGCCGCGGGCGTGCCGCTGGTGGTGGAGGCCGTGGCCAAGGGGCACCGGCACCGGGCGGTGGTGGCGACCGGGTGGCCGGTCACCCGCTGGCTGCGGCGCTTCCGCCCCGACCCGCTGCGCCGGCTCCGCCTGGGGATGACGACGGCCCAGAACACGCGCCCCCAGCTCCCCGCACCAGGGGACGCGGAGATCGTCGGGCGGACCTCGGTGCCGGGCGCGTCCGCCGTTCAGCGGGCGCAGGTCGACACCGCGCTCAGGGACGTCGGCGAGACCGCCGCCACCGGCCTGCCCGGCCCCTGGGCGGCGGCGGTGCGCCACGCGGCCCGCTCCCACGCCGCTGAGCTGATGGACGCGGTGGACCGGGCGATCGCCACGACCTCGCTCGACGCGACCCGCCGCCCCCGCTGGTGGAGCGCGGTGAACGCGCTGCAATGGCTGGTGTTCGCCGCCATGCTGGCGGGCGCGCTCTGGCTGGGGGTGCTGTTCGGGATGGACTACCTGCGCCTGCCCCAGCCGCCGCTCCCCACCGCCGGGCCCATCCCGTGGCCGACGGTGCTGCTGGCGGGCGGGGCGCTGGCGGGGGTGCTCGTCGCGCTGCTGTCCCGGCTGCTGGCCTGGCTGGGTGGCCGCCGCCGCGCCCGCCGTACGGGGAAGGCGTTGCGGACGGCCATCGCCGAGGTGAGCGATCAGCTCGTGCTGGAGCCCGTACGTGCGGAGCTGGACCGGCACGCCCGCTTCACCGAGGCGCTCCGCCTGGCCCGGGCCGAGGTGTGAGACGCCGGGATCAGCCGCAGTGCTCCCAGTCGCTCTCCCACCACGTGCTGCCGTACGTGCCGCCCCACTTGACGCACTTGCCGGCCGCGCTGACCTTGACCGGCCCGGCGTAGTAGCGGTAGTTGTCCGCGTCCACCTTGCCCTCCCCGCCGTACGGCCAGATCACGGCACGCACGTACGTGGTGTTGCCCGCCGCGCCCGTCTTCCACGTCACCACGCAGTTGGTGGAGCCGTTGTAGAGCAGGTACGTGACGGCGCTGGAGCCGAAGGCGTGGCTGTCGATGACGTGGTAGCTGCCGCCGCCGCACGCGCCGATGGGCGTGGACGCCGCGGCGGCCGGGCCGCTCAGGGTCACTGACGCGGCGAGGGCGGCCGCGAGGCCGAGCGAGAGGGTCGCGCTCCGCTTGATCATGCGCACTCGGGATTCCTTAGATGTGATCCGATGTGAAGATCAACCATAAGGCACCAATGCGCTGATAAATCAGGATGTATCGGGCGGGGTGCCGCCGATCGAGGACGCCACCTCACGCAACGCCGCCAGCACCGGCCGCACGACCGGATGCGAGTCGGCCCCCCGGCGTACGGCCGCGAAGACGCGCCGCTCGGCCGCCCCCTGAGTACGCCGGACGACCACGCCGTCTGTCGCCATGTCCCGCAGCGCCAGCCGGGGCACCAGCGCCACCCCGGCCCCCGCCCCGACCAGCGCCACCACGGCGCGGAAGTCGTCGGAGCAGTGGGCGACGTTGGGCGTGAAGCCCGCCTGCTGACAGGCGAACGTGATCACGTCGTGCACCGGATTGCCCGGATAGGGCCCGATCCACCGCTCGGCGGCCAGCGACACCAGCGTGGCCGAGTCCGCCAGCGGATGGCCGCGCGGCAGCACCAGGTCGAACGGCTCGGCGTACAGCGGCAGCCGGGACAGCCGCCCGTCGGCGGCGTCGGGCGCACCGCGGTACTCGACCGCGACGGCGAGATCGGCCGCCGAGTCCAGCAGCATGGCGAGCCCCTGGTCGCCCTCGGCGTCGAGCACCCGCACCTGGATGCCGGGCGCGCTCGCGCGCAGCGCCGCGATCGCGGGGGAGAGCACGGCGCTGATCGCCGTGGCGAAGCAGGCGACGGTGACCTCGCCGGCCTCGCCCGCGGTGTACGCGGCCACGTCGGCACGGGCCCGTTCGAGCTGGGCCAGCACCTCGTTGGCGTGCCCGAGCATGATCCGGCCGACCGCGGTGAGCCGCACGCCGCGCCCGTCGCGGGTGAACAGCCGGTGCCCCACCTCGTGCTCCAGCGCCACGAGCTGCTGCGACACGGCCGACGGCGTGAGGTGCAGCGCGGCCGCCGCGGCGGTGACCGTGCCGTGGTCGGCCACGGCACGGAGCGTGCGCAGCCGCCGCGTGTCTATCACGCAGGTGAGGATACTCAGCTGCGTGCGCGTACGAAGGCGTCCACCGCCCGGTCGACGTCCTCCTCGCGGTGCGCGGCCGAGAGCTGCACCCGGATCCGCGCCTGCCCGTGCGGCACCACCGGGTACGAGAACCCGACGACGTAGATCCCGAGGTCGAGCAGGCGCTCGGCCATCGCGCCCGCCTCGGCCGCGTCGCCGATCATGACCGGCACGATCGGGTGGTCGCCGGGCAGGATGTCGAAGCCGGCCTCGGTCATCTTCGCGCGGAAGCGGGCGGTGTTGGCGCGCAGCCGCTCGCGGGCCTCGCTGGTGGTCTCCAGCAGGTCGAGGATGCGCAGCGAGGCGGCCGCGATGACGGGCGCGAGCGAGTTGGAGAACAGGTAGGGGCGCGAGCGCTGGCGCAGCAGCGCGCAGATCTCCGCGCGGGCCGCGACGTAGCCGCCGCTGGCCCCGCCGAGCGCCTTGCCGAGCGTGCCGGTGATGATGTCCACGCGGTCGGTGACGCCGTGCAGCTCCGGCGTGCCGCGGCCGGTGGGGCCGACGAAGCCGACGGCGTGCGAGTCGTCCACCATGACCATGGCGTCGTAGCGGTCGGCGAGGTCGCAGATCTCGCGCAGCGGGGCGACGTAGCCGTCCATGGAGAAGACGCCGTCGGTGACGATGAGCCGCCGCCGCGCCTCCGACGCCTCCTTCAGCCGGGCCTCCAGCTCGGCCATGTCGCGGTTGGCGTAGCGCAGGCGCTGGGCCTTCGACAGGCGGATGCCGTCGATGATGCTGGCGTGGTTGAGCGCGTCGGAGATGACCGCGTCCTGGGCGTCGAGCAGCGTCTCGAAGACGCCGCCGTTGGCGTCGAAGCACGAGCTGTAGAGGACGGTGTCCTCCATGCCGAGGAAGTCCGACAGCCGGGACTCCAGCTCCTTGTGCACCTCCTGGGTGCCGCAGATGAAGCGTACGGAGGCCATGCCGAACCCCCACCGGTCCAGCGCCTCCTTGGCCGCCGCGACCACCTCGGGGTGGTCGGCGAGGCCCAGGTAGTTGTTGGCGCAGAAGTTGAGCACCTCGCGCCCGGCCACGCCGACCTCGGCGCTCTGCGGGGTGGTGATCACCCGCTCGGGCTTGAGCAGCCCGGCCTCGGCGATCTCGTCGAGGGTCGCCCGCAGCTGCCCGCGCACGTTGGTGAACATCAAGCGCTCCAATCCAGAATGACCTTGCCGGTACGCCCGCCGGCCGCGGTGTCGAAGGCCGCGTCGAAGTCGCGGTAGTCGAACCTGTGGGTGATGACGGGGGAGAGGTCGAGCCCCTTCTCCAGCAGGACGGACATGTTGTACCAGGTCTCGAACATCTCCCTGCCGTAGATCCCCTTGATGGTGATCATGGAGGTGACGACCGTGGCCCAGTCGATCGCGAACTCCTCGGCGGGCAGCCCGAGCATGGCGATCCTGCCGCCGTGCGTCATGTGCGCGATCATCTCGCGCACCGCCGCCGGGTTCCCGGACATCTCCAGCCCGACGTCGAAGCCCTCGCGCATCTGGAGCCGGCGCATGCCCTCCTCGATGGAGGTGCGGGAGACGTTGAGCGCGAGCGAGACCCCGAGCTTGGTGGCCAGGTCGAGGCGCTCGTCGCTGACGTCGGTGATCATCACGTTGCGCGCGCCGACGTGGGTGGCGACGGCCGCCGCCATCAGGCCGATCGGGCCGGCGCCGGTGATCAGGACGTCCTCGCCGACCAGGGGGAAGGAGAGCGCGGTGTGCACGGCGTTGCCGAACGGGTCGAAGATGGCGGCGATGTCGGGGTGGACCGGGGTGCGGTGCACCCACACGTTGGTGGCGGGGAGGGTGACGTACTCGGCGAACGCGCCGTCCCTGTTGACCCCGAGGCCGATCGTGTTGCGGCACAGGTGGCGGCGGCCGGCCATGCAGTTGCGGCATTTGCCGCAGACCAGGTGGCCCTCGCCGCTGACGAGGTCGCCGACGGCGACGTCCTCGACGCCGGGCGCCACCTCGACCACGTGACCGGAGAACTCGTGCCCGGCGACGAGGGGCAGCTTCAGTGTGTGCCTGGCCCAGTCGTCGTACTTGCGGATGTGCAGGTCGGTGCCGCAGATGCCGGTGCGCAGCACCCGGATCTTCACCTCGCCGGGCCCCACCTCCGGCTCCGGGACGTCCACCAGCCACAGACCGGGCTCGGCCTTCTCCTTGACCAGCGCTTTCATGGCCCTCTCTCCCCCTAGGTCGAACCTAACGCACTGTGCCCGGTCCACTCGTGAGGTGTCCATCGAGGACTTCTTAAGTGCCCCCACAGCTCAGCTTCACGCCGGCCCGCGAGCAGGCAGAATTACGCAAGAGGCTTGAAGATGACTCGATGGGGAGGTCACGTGCGACAGCGGAGCGGCGACGCCTCCCTCCTGCGCAGGCTCAACTCGGCGGCGATCCTGCGCGTGCTGCGCGAGGTGGACGTCGCCACGCTGTCGGAGCTGGCCAGGGCCGTCCGGGTGTCACGGCCGACGGCCGAGGTCATCGTGGACGAGCTGATCGCCGAGGGCTGGGCCGAGGAGTGGACGGAGGACCAGGGCGACCGGCAGCGGGGGCGGCCGGCCCGGCGGTTCAGGTTCCGTGCGGCGGCCGGGCACGTGCTCGGCGTCTCCATCGGCGGCTCCAGCCTGCGGGCCATGGTGGCCGACCTCGCGGGCACGGTGACGGCCTCCGGCTGCGTGCCCGGCCACCGGCACCTGAGCGCGGCCGAGCGGCTGGACGCGGCGACCGCGCTGGCCGCCGAGACCGCCGGCCGGGCGGGCCTGGCCCTGGAGAGCCTGGCCGCCGCCGGCGTCGGCACCACCGGCACCGTGGACGCGGCGGGCCGGGTGGTCAAGAGCGTCGCGCTGGACGACTGGACGGGGCTCGACCTGCGCGGCGAGCTGGCCCGCAGGCTGCCCGTCCCCGTGCTGGTGGACAACGACATGCGCCTCGCGGTGCTGGCCGAGCACTGGCGCGGCGCGGCGCGGGGCCGCTCCGACGTGGTCTACCTGTTCACCGGCGACCGCATCGGCATGGGCCTGCTGGTCGGCGGCCGGCCGCACCGGGGCGCGCACGCGGCCGGGGGAGAGATCGGCTCCCAGCCCAACGACAACTGGACGGCGTTCCGGCACGTCATCGACTACGCGATGGCGGCCGAGCCGGGGGAGCTGCGCTCGATGCGGCAGAGCGCCGACCTCGCGATCGGCCGGGCCCGCGCGGGCGAGGAGCAGGCCGCGACGGCCGTACGCGAGCTGGCCCGCGGGCTGGCGGCGGGCCTGGTCACTGTGGTCAACCCGCTCGACCCCGAGATGGTGGTCATCGGCGGCGCGCTGGCCTCGGCCGGCGACCTGCTGGTGGAGCCGGTGCGTGAGGTCTTCGAGCGCCATTGCCTCTATCCGCCCGAGGTCGTGGCCTCGGCGCTGGGCGACGACGGCATCGTGGTCGGCGCGGTCCGCCTGGCCCTCGACCATGCCGACCAGCATCTTTTCGCGCGGGATTAAAGCTAGTTGTTTTCATAATTGACCGCTAGCCTGCAGGTCACGCAACGCTCGAACGTGGAAGGACTCGTGTGAAGGACCTGCGCATCGGAGTCATCGGTCTCGGCCTGCGGACGAGCCTCGCGCTGCACGCGCACCGTCCCGGCGGCGGGTCGGTCGTGGCCGCGCTCTGCGACTCCGACCCCGCGGTGCTCAAGAGCCAGTCGGCCCGCTTCGAGGCGGACCTCCTCGCCGAGGACTACCGCGAGCTCCTCGACCGGCCCGACCTCGACGCCGTCATCGTCAACACCCCCGACGACACCCACGAGCGCATCGCCATCGACTGCCTGGAGGCCGGCAAGGCCGTCTACCTGGAGAAGCCGATGGCGATCACCGTGGAGGGCTGCGACGCCGTCCTGCGCGCCGCCCGCCGCACCGGCACCCGCCTGTACGTCGGCCACAACATGCGCCACATGGGCGTGGTCCGGCTCATGCGCGACATCATCCGCAAGGGCGTCATCGGCGAGCCCAAGACCGTGTGGGTGCGGCACTTCGTCGGCTACGGCGGCGACTACTACTTCAAGGACTGGCACGCCGACCGCACCCGCACCACCGGCCTGCTGCTGCAGAAGGCGGCGCACGACCTCGACGTGATCCACTGGCTGGCCGGCGGCTACACCACCCGGGTCAACGCGCTCGGCGACCTCATGGTCTACGGCGACCTGCCGCGCCGCGCCCCCGGCACCCCGCGCCCGGACGACTGGCTGCGCACGTACGCGTGGCCGCCCACCGCCCGCCGCGACCTGCACCACGTCGTGGACGTCGAGGACGTCTCCGTCATGAACATGCGCCTGGACAACGGCGTCATCGCCGCCTACCAGCAGTGCCACTTCTCGCCCGACTACGTGCGCAACTACACCGTCATCGGCACCGAGGGGCGGCTGGAGAACTTCGGCGACGGTCCTGGCGACACGGTCAAGGTCTGGAACACCGGGCCGACCGGCTACCGGGACGACTGCGACATCGCGTACAAGGTGCCGCTGGCCGAAGGGTCGCACGGCGGCGCGGACGCCGAGATCATCGCCGAGTTCCGCAGGTTCGTCCAGGAGGGCGGGGCCACCGACACCTCGCCGGTGGCGGCCCGGATGAGCGTGGCGGCCGGCTACATGGCGACGATGTCGCTGCGTGACGGCGGCATGCCGTACGACGTGCCGCCGCTCGATCCGGATCTGGCCGCCTATTTCGCGGGCGGGCAGGCGTGAACCACGACGGCCCGGCCCCGCGAGGGGACCGGGCCGGTGCGCCAGGGGCTCAGCGCTCGGCCTCCTTGGGCTGCGGGTCGAGGTCGGGGAAGGGAGACGGCTCCTTGAGTGCCTGGGTGAGCTGGCGCGGGCCCTTGGGGTCGGTCTCCTGGGCGTCGGCGACGGCCTCGGCCGCGGCCTCCGCCGCGCGGGCGGCGTCCTCCTCGGCCGCCGAGCTCTCCGGCGCCTCCTCCTCGCGGGTGGCCGCCGAGCGCGGCAGCGCCTCGGTGAACGCCTTCGACACGCCCGTCAGCGCCGAGGTGACCTCGCTCGGGATCACCCAGAACGTGTTGCCCTGCCCCTGGGCGAGCTGCGGCAGCACCTGGAGGTACTGGTAGGCGAGCAGCTTGGGGTCGGGGTCGTTGCGGTGGACGGCCTGGAAGACCTGGTCGATGGCCCGCGACTGGCCCTCGGCCTCCAGGATCGCCGCGGCCCTGGAGCCCTCGGCACGCAGGATGCGGCTCTGCTTGTCGCCCTCGGCCGTGAGGATCTGCGACTGGCGCTGGCCCTCGGCGGTCAGGATCGCGGCCCGCTTGTCGCGCTCGGCCCGCATCTGCTTCTCCATCGCGTCCTTGATGGTCTTGGGCGGGTCGATCGCCTTGATCTCGACGCGGTTGACGCGGATGCCCCACTTGCCGGTGGCCTCGTCGAGCACGCCGCGCAGCTGGCTGTTGATGGTGTCGCGCGAGGTCAGCGTCTTCTCCAGGTCCATCGAGCCGACGACGTTGCGCAGCGTGGTGACGGTGAGCTGCTCGACGGCCTGGATGTAGTTGGCGATCTCGTACGCCGCCGCCCGCGGGTCGGTGACCTGGAAGTAGAGCACCGTGTCGATCTCGACGACCAGGTTGTCCTCGGTGATGACCGGCTGCGGGCGGAACGAGACGACCTGCTCACGCAGATCGATCATGGCGTAGACGCGGTCGATGTACGGGATGACGAAGTTGAGCCCGGGTTTGAGCGTGCGGTGGTATCGGCCGAGCCGCTCGACGTTGCGGGCCCGGGCCTGCGGCACGATCCGCACGGCCTTGAGCACGGTGAAGACGACGAACAGGATGACGAAGATGCCGACCATCAAGAGCGGATCCATGCCTACTCCCGGGGATATACGAGGGCGGTCGCGCCCTCGATCTCGATGATGTCTACGGTCGCGCCCGCGGGGATCACGAGTGTCTCGTCGTAGGCACGCGCCGACCACTCCTCGCCCCCGACACGGATCCGCCCCTCACGCCCGGTGACCTCCGAGACCGTGTAGGCAGGCTTGCCGACGAGGGCTTCCACGCCGAACCGCTGGAGCTGCGGCTGCTTGACGTGCCGCAGGGCGAGCGGCCTGACGACCAGGAGGCCGGCTGCGGAGGCGGCGGCGAAGAATATTAACTGCAGCGGAACGGGCAGGCCGATGGCGGCGGTCGCGGCGGTCAGGAGGGCTGCCGCGCCGAGCAGCCCGAGAGCCGCCGTGAAGGTGAAAAGCTCCGCCACGCCGAGGACGACGGCGAGGATTACCCAGATGACCCAATCATCCATGTCCGGCCCTCCTGTAAGAACAACGGGCCCATGCCGCGGGTGGTTCCCCCCTCTTCTAACCTAGCCCCGGAGTCAACCCCGATGGCACCCTCTCACCTGCGGAGTCGGCGGCCCGCAGGGCGCTCCCCTGGATCCACCTCTCCCAGGTGAGCTGCCAGAAACCCCACCCGTTGTCCCACGCGAGCTCGCGGCGGGTGCCGGTGATCGTGACGGGATCGCCGCGCAGCGCGCTCGCGTAGAACCAGGCGGCCTGGTCGGGGCGGGCGTTGACGCAGCCGTGGCTGACGTTGCGGCGGCCCTGGGCCCACACGTTGTCCTTGGCGTGGATGTACTCGCCGCTGTCGGAGATGCGTACGGCGTGCTCGATGAGCAGGTCGTAGTAGCCGGGATCGCCCTCCTCGCGGCCGGGGGAGATCATGCGGACCGGGTCGCCCTTGTCCATGGTGAGGTGCACGCCGCTGGTCGTGGTGTATTCGCGGGTGGTGGCCATGCCGGCGCTGATCGCCATGCGCTGGGCGGTGCGGCCGTCGCGCTCGACGGTCATCCGGTGGGTGCGGGTGTCGACCACGCTGGTCTGGGCGCGGCCGACGGTGAAGGCGAAGGTGGAGTCGACGGCGCCGTGGACGCCGTCGGCCGCGCGCACCCCGGCCAGGTGCGCGGTGACGGTGACCCGCTGCCGGGGCGTCCAGAAGCGGCGCGTGCGGTAGATGACGCGGGTGTCGCCGGCCCAGCGCCAGGCGCCCTCGGCGGGATGCCCGGACCTGACCTCCAGCGCCCGCTCGACGGCCGCCTTGTCCTCGATCGGGCGGTCGAAGTCGAGGATGACCGGCATGCCGACGCCGACCGTCTCGCCGGGCAGCGGCGCGGTGGCGGCGAGGCCGAAGGTCTCCTGGGCGGGACGGGTGCGGAAGTGCCCGGCCAGCACGGTGGCGGGGCCGCCCGGTGAGGTGGCGGTGGCGGCCACGGTGTATTCGGCGCCTGGCTTCAGCGTCCAGTCCGAGCGCCAGACGCGGCGCTCGGCGTCGAGCCGGCCGGGCACCGGCTCGCCGCCGGTGAGCGCCGCCACCTGGCTCAGCGTGCCGCCCGTCGCCCTGATCACCAGGCCGCGGCCTGGCCGGGCGCGGACGCTGTCGAGAGCCGGCGCGATCCGCACGACCGGCGGGGTGGCGGGCGTCTCCGCGGTGACCGGGCCGCAGCCGCACGTCACGGACACCACCGCCATGGCACAAACCAGGAGGAAGGCGACACGAAGCATCGCGGCACGCCGCATGAGAGGTGACTCCTGCTGTCCGGGAGAAGGGGTCCTCCCAGATTAGCGGGGAGTCACCGGTCAAGCACCTTGAGTGACATCCAGGGCCTGTGCGACAGTTCCGGAAACCTCCCCCAAGGTCACGTCCCCGGCCGTCGCCCTGATCGTTACCGTGTCGCCGTCCTCCAGGAACGTACGCGTCTCGCCGCTGCCGAGCTTGATCGGGTCGGTGCCGTTCCAGGTCAGCTCGATGAACGAGCCGCGCTGGCCGCGCTCAGGACCCGAGATCGTGCCGCTGGCGAACAGGTCGCCGGTGCGCAGCGAGGCCCCGTTCACGGTCAGGTGCGCGAGCATCTGGTCGGGCGTCCAGTACATCTCCGCGTACGGAGGCCGGGCCACGACCTCGCCGTTGAGCAGGATCTCGACCGCGATGTCCAGCCCCCAGTCCGCCTTCCTGCGCAGGTAGGGCAGCGGCTCGGGGTCCTGCGCCCGCCCGGGGATCCGGGGCAGCGCCTCCAGCGGCGTCACCCACGGCGAGACCGACGTGGCGAACGACTTGGCCAGGAACGGCCCGAGCGGGCGGTACTCCCACGACTGGATGTCGCGCGCGCTCCAGTCGTTGACCAGCGTCACCCCGAACACGTGGTCCTCGAACTCCCCGGCCGGCGTGCCCATCTCCGTCGGCACCCCGACCACGAACCCCAGCTCGGCCTCGACGTCCAGCTTCGCGCACGGCCCGAACCGGCCCTCGCCGAGCTGCCCCTGAGGGCGGCGTACCGGCGTGCCGGACACCACGACCGTGCCCGACCTGCCGTGGTAGCCGACCGGCAGGTGCCGCCAGTTGGGCATCAGCGGCTCGGCGTCCGGCCGGAACATGCGCCCGACGTTGCTCGCGTGCTCCAGCGAGCAGTAGAAGTCGACGTAGTCGGCCACCTCGACGGGCATGTGCAGCTTCACCTGCGCCAAGGGGATCAGGTGGCGCTCGACGACCGACAGGTCGCTCGTCAGCTTCTCCTGGATGAGCGCCCGGGTGTCCCGCCAGGCCGCCCGGCCCCGCGCCATGAACGGGTTGAGCGACGGCGCGGCGAACACCTCGTCGTGCAGCGCGGCGGTCAGGTCGAGCACCTTGTCGCCGTAGCGCACCCCGACGCGGGGCTCCTGCCCCGGCAGCGAGAAGACGCCGTACGGCAGGTTGTCGATCCCCCAGCTCACTGATCCTCCTCGATCAGGCCCAGCGTACGCAGGTCCTCGATGGGTGTGTGGGTGGCGCAGGAGCCGTAGCTCACCAGCAGCCGCCGCGCCCGCGCCGCGATCTCCTCGGGCACCGCCCGCGCCATCCGCACGAGCTGCCCCACGTCGGTCATGCGCAGGACGTGCGCGGGATCGCGCCCCTGCACGGCCTCGCAGACGGCCAGCAGCAGGTTGAGGAACCCGTGCCGGTCCACGCCGAGCGAGGGGTCGAAGTGCCGCACCGCGTGGTGCAGCCCCGCGGTGGCCTTGAACGGCACCTCGTGGTCCACGCACGACCTGATGAACGCCGCCAGCGGCTCCACCGCCGGGAACGCGTCGGCCGTCAGCCCGCCGCAGCGCACCTTGAGCCCCGTGCCCTCGGGCACGTCGATCGCCAGCTTGCGCGGCTGGACCTCGGCGAACAGCCGGACCCCCATGGGCAGCTGGAGCCGCGCGGCGAGCGCCTCGACGGTCTCGCCCTCCGGCAGCGGCGTCTCGACCAGGTCGATCGGCAGGTCGCCGAAGTCGGGAAGGTCCTCGGTGTCGAGGATCAGCCCGATGCGGGCCGGCCGGAAGTCCTGGCCGCGCAGCCGGTCGAGGCGGCCGGCCGGGCACAGGAAGCGGTTGGTGAGCACCGGGTTGCCGCTCTCCAGGTCGCGCCGGTTGCGGGCGAGCGCCTCCTCCATGTGCAGGGACGTCGGCGGGAACAGCCCGGCGTCGTCCACCAGCGCGGCGTACAGGGTGGCGCTCATCGGGCCCACGTCCAGGCGTAGCCGGAGTCCTCGCAGGACAGGGCGGCCGGGCCGAGGTCGAGCGGGCGGAAGGTGTCGACCATGACGGCCATCTCGCTGGTGGTCGTCACGCCGTTGGCCACCGCGTCGACGACCGCCTCGACCGCGCCGGGCTGCGGCCCGTGCGTGAACCCGGCCGGGTGCAGCGACACCGAGCCGACGTCGATGCCCGAGCCCCTGCGGGCGGAGTAGTCGCCGCCCACGTAGAACATGAACTCGTCGGAGTCCACGTTGTGGTGGTTGTACGGGATCGGCACGGCCTCGGGGTGGAAGTCCAGCGGCCGGGGGCAGAACGAGCACACCACGAACCCCGGCCCCTCGAACGTCTGGTGCACCGGCGGCGGCGCGTGCGTCTTCTTCACCACCGGCTCGAAGTCGTCGATGTTGAACGCGTACGGGTAGAGGCAGCCGTCCCAGCCCACCACGTCGAACGGGTGGTCGCGGTAGACCAGCCGGGTCAGCCCGCCGCGCGTGCGCACCAGCACCGGCACCTCCTCGCCCTCGGCGAGCAGCGGCTCGGAAGGGGCGCGCAGGTCGCGCTCGCAGTAGGGCGCGTGCTCCAGGAACTGGCCGTACTGCGACAGGTAGCGCTTGGGCGGCCTGATGTGCCCGGACGCCTCGATGGCCAGCACGTTGACCTGGCCGTCCGGCACCCAGCGGTGGATGGTGCCGGTCGGGATGACGACGTAGTCGCCCTCGCCGGCCTCGATCACGCCGTAGGTGGACTCGAAGCGCACCCGGCCGCGCTGGACGTAGACGCACTCGTCGCCCATGGAGTTGCGGTAGAGCTCGCTCGGGCGGTCGCTGGTGGCGTACGACAACCGGACGTCCCCGTTGCCCGCCAGCAGCATGCGCCCGCCCACCAGGTCGCCCGCGCTGCCCAGCTCCTGGGTGCGGAAGTGGCGCGGCGACAGCGGCAGGTTGGGCTCCAGCCGCGCGTCGTTGACCGGCTCGACGGCCTCGGCCTTCACGATCGCGGTCGGCAGGTGGCGGTGGTAGAGCAGCGAGGAGTCGGACGAGAAGCCCTCCTCGCCCATCAGCTCCTCGGCGTAGAGCCCGCCGTCCGGCCGCCTGAACTGCACGTGCCGCTTGCGCGGCACCTCTCCAACGACCCGGTAGTACGGCATACCGGCCCCTCCATGGCTGTCCTGTTATCGGACGTCAGTGTCCTCTATGTGTACTAACCGTCTTTCATGTGCCGGAGGATGTCAACCCAGCGCGGCCGACAACTCGGCCGCCGCGGCCACCACGCGCGCCCCCGCACGCTCGTCCAGAGGCCCGAACGTCACCACCCCCACCGACGCCTCCAGCCACGGCAGCCCGGTCACCGGCGCGGCGACGCCCCGGGCTCCCTCCTGCAACTGCCCCTCAGAGACGAAGTAGTCGCCGCGCCCCTCGCGCAGCGCCAGGATCGCCTGCCCCGCCGCGCCCCTGGTCAGCGGATGCCGGGAGCCCTCGCGGTAGGCCACGTGCATGTCGGTCCACGACGGCTCCACCACCGCCACGGCGAGGCCGTCGTCCCCCTCGGCGACGGTCAGGTGCGCGGTCGCGCCCACCTCCTCGGCCAGCCGCCGCAGCGTCGGCACCGCCGCCGCCCGCAGCAGCGGCTGCACCGCCTGCGCCAGCACCAGCACACCGAACCCCAGGTGCACCCGCCCCTCGGCGTCACGGCGGACGAACCCCTCCGCCATCAGGGCCGTCAGCAGCCGGTAGACCACCGGCCGGCTCAGCTGCAACTCACCCGCCAGCTCCGTCGGCGTGCGCCCGGCCTTACCGTCGGCGAGCAGTCGCAGCAGGCGAAGCCCGCGTTCCAGGGTCTGTACGGATTCAGCGGCCATCCGCCAATTATCTAGTGACGCAGCGCTGTGAAGGGGGTACGTACGGGAAGCAGCGGAACCGGGGGGTGCACGTGCGGCAAAGGTGGGTCTTCCTGCTGGCCGGGATGGCCGTGTGCGGCCTGTCCGCCGTGGTGCCGTCGCTGACCGAGCCGATCGCGCCCGTCGAGTTGATGGCCCGGGAGACTCCTTACCACCGCCCCGAGGGCGAGCTGGTCGAGGACACGTTCTACCTCACGGAGGGCATCGAGGTCGCTCAGCAGCTCCTGCCCACCGCCAAGGGCGTCTCCGTCCGCCCGGCCTATCTCGCCGTCGGCGTCAGGGTGGACGAGAGCGGCCGCCTCTCCGGCAAGCCCGACCGCGTCGGCACCTACGTCGCTCCCGTCCAGATCTGTTCCGGCTCGTCCTGCCGGGAGACGCGGGTGACCCTGGTGGTGCTCGGCAACGTCCCCTGGGTGCCGCGCGACCTGATCTTCCCCGGCAAGGCCGGGGTGCCGCTGAACGGCGAGATCGGGATCAACGGCGGCCCGCCCGGCGTGCTCCCCACCTTCACCGTCACCGACCACGGCAGGCTGCCCGAGGGGGTGTCCATCGGCCCCGACGGGCACGTGGGCGGCGTTCCGGCGAAGGCCGGCATCTCGGAGGTGCCGGTGCGGATCTGCGTGGCGGGCAACTGCGCGGGCGTGGTGGTCCGGCTCATCATCGCGTGACGGGCGCGACCGGCGCGCGCAGGTTCCGTACGCCGGGGGCCAGCAGCGCGGCCAGCGAGCACACCACGATGATCACGGCGCAGGCCAGCAGCGACGTCTCCGCCCCGAACACGTCCGCCGCGCCTCCGGCCAGCAGCAGCCCGAGCGGCCCGAACATGAGCGAGCCGAGCATGTCGTACGAGCTGACCCGCGACAGCGCCTCGGGGGGCACCTCCCGCTGCATCGTGGTCTGCCAGAGCACGCCGAAGACGTCGAAGCACACCCCGAGCACGAACGCCGCGGCCACGGCCGCCCAGAGCGGCGCGTCGCTGCCGAGCAGCACGTACGGCAGCGCCGTCGGCAGGCACAGCAGCACCGCCACCAGGATCGGCCGCCGGGGCCGCAGCCGGATCGACACCAGCACGCCGGCGATCATCCCGATGGCCTCGCCCGCGAGGAACGCCGACCAGGCCGCCGGTCCGCCGAGCCGGTCCTTGAACAGCAGCGGCCCGAGCACGCCGTGCCCGGCCTCGAACGCCATGATCAGCAGCGAGAACTGCGCCACGACCACCCAGAGCCACTGCCGGGTGCGGAACTCCCGCCAGCCGTCCCGCAGGTCCTTGATCACCGAGTGCCGCTCGCCGGGCGGGCGCTCGATCCGGTCCATCCGCAGGAGCGCGATGAGCACGCCCGCCCCGCCGAACATGGCCCCGCTGGCCATCAGCGCCCAGCCGCCGCCGAACAGCGTCACGGTGCCGCCGCCGAGCACGGCCCCGCCCACGCGGGAGGCGTTCGCGCCGAGGCCGAGCAGCGCGTTGCCGGACTGCAGCCGGTCGGGCGGCACGACGTCGGGGATGATCCCGGTGAGCGCGGGCAGCGCGAGCGCCGTGGCGATGCCGGTGAGCGCCGCCGCCGTCAGCAGCGCGGGCATCGGCGTCCAGCCGGTGAGCATCATGGCGCCGATCGCGAAGTAGCCGACGGCGGCCAGGAACTCGCCGGTCATCATGACCTGCTGGCGCGGCAGCCGGTCCGCGACGACCCCGCCCACCAGCATGAACGCGATCATGGGCACCGAGGCCGCGGCGAGGACCATCGACAGCGTGCCGGCGGTCGCCCCGGGGAGTTCGAGCACGCCGAACGCCAGTGCGACAGGGGCGAAGGCGGCACCGAGGACGGAGATGGTCCGCCCGGACAACAGCAGCGCGAAGCGGCGGTCCCGGAGCATGCCGAGATCGCGTGCGTAATCGTGCACCAAGAACCCCCTACAAAACGGTCAAAGCCTGCCATCCGGCCCCGTGTCTTGTCACTCGATAAAAAAGACGGGCCGCGGAATGTGCAGGGGTTTGGCAAGAATCGCGGCCCGATCCTCCCGTAATTTGCTAGGTCCCTCCAGCGAAGGGGACGCGGGCATGCCGGACGAGATGTTGATCACACGGGTGGCGCGGTGGGCGCGCGAGGTCCCGGACGCGCCGGCGTACACGTTCGTGGACCACCTCGGGGACGGCTCCCGGCGGACGTACACGTGGGCGCAGGCCGACCTCAAGGCCAGGGCGCTCGCGGTACGGCTGCGCGAGCTGGCCCGGCCCGGCGACCGGGCGGCCGTGCTCGCGCCGTCCGGGCTGGACTACGTGGTCGCCGTGCTCGGCACGATGTACGCCCGGCTGGTCGCGGTCCCGCTGTTCGCCCCCGGGCTGCCCGGGCACGGTGAGCGGTTGGAGCGGGCGTTCGCCGACGCCGGGCCCGCCGTCGTGCTCACCACGACGGCCGCGCGGCCCGGTGTGGACGCCTTCCTGGGGGAGGCCGGGCCTCCCGTCGTCGCCGTGGACGCCGTCTCCGACCTGCTCGCCGACGAGTGGGAGCGTGAGCCGATCGCCGCGGGCGACCTCGCCTACCTGCAGTACACCTCCGGCTCCACCCGCGCCCCCGCCGGGGTCGAGATCACGCACGGCAACCTCACCGCCAACGCGGCCCAGCTCTGGGAGGTCTTCCGCGCCCGGCCCCGCGTCTCGGCGGCGGTGCTCTGGCTGCCGCTCTTCCACGACATGGGGCTGGTCGCCACCGTCGCCATGCCGATCATGGGGGCGAACCGGGCGGTGTTCATGGACCCGGTGGCGTTCGTCATGAGCCCGGTACGGTGGCTGCGGCTGCTGTCGGAGGAGGCCGACGCCTACACCGGCGCGCCCAACTTCGCCTACGAGTACACCGCCGCCCGCGTCCGCCCCGAGGACAAGGAAGGGCTCGACCTGTCCGGGGTCCGGGTCATGCTCAACGGGGCCGAGCCGGTCCGGCCGGGCGCGTTCGCCGCCTTCGACGCCGCCTTCGCCGGGTGCGGGCTGCGGCCCGAGGCGCACACGCCCGCGTACGGGCTGGCCGAGGCCACCGTGTTCGTCGCCGCCACCGGCCGCGACGAGCGGCCCGTCGTGACCGCCTTCTCCCGCGACGCCCTGCGCGAAGGCCGCGCGGTCCCCTGGACCGAAGGCCCGGCCAGTCACCTCGTCTCCTGCGGCCGGCCGCACGGGCAGCGGGTCAGGATCGTCGGCGACGCCGGCGACCAGCCGGACGGCCACGTCGGCGAGATCTGGGTGCGCGGGCCGAACGTGGCCCGCGCCTACTGGCGCGACCCGGCCCGCACCGCCGAGGTCTTCGGCGCCGACGGCTGGCTGCGCACCGGCGACCTCGGCGTGTGGCACGACGGCCGGCTCTACGTCACCGGCCGCATCAAGGACCTCGTCATCGTGGACGGACGCAACCACTACCCGCAGGACATCGAGGCCACGGTCCAGGAGGCGCACGCGGCGGTGCGGCGCGACCGGGTGGCGGCCTTCGCGGTGCCGGGCGAGGACACCGAGCGGCTGGTCGTGGTGGCCGAGCGGTCCCGGCGCGGGCAGGGGGCCGACGCGGCGGAGGTGGCGCGGGCGGTGCGGGCCGCCGTACGGGCCGGGCACGACCTCGCGGTGCACGACTTCGTGCTGACCGAGGCCGGGGCCGTGCCCCGCACCTCCAGCGGCAAGCTCGCCCGGCGCGCCTGCCTGCGGGCGTACCTGGAGGGCGCCCTTGTTTGAGCGCGCGGGCCACCTGGTCTACCGCGGCAGGTGGACGCTGCTGGTGCTGAGCCTGGCGGCGGCGCTCCTCGTCGCGCCGCTCGGCATGGAGCTGTTCGGGCGGATGGCCGACGGCGGCTTCGAGGACCCGCGCGCCGACTCCACCACCGCCGCCCGCTGGAGCGACGACTGGTACGGCGAGCACGCCCCCGACGTCGTCGTCCTCTACCACCACCCGTCCGTCAAGGCCCGCGACCCCCGCTACAAGAAGGCGGTGCACGACGCGCTGCGGGCGCTGCCGGCCGAGCACGTGGGGGCGCTCGCGACGTACTGGACGACCGGGTCGAAGCTGATGGTGTCGAAGGACGGGCGGTCCACGTACGCGCTGGTCACGCTCAAGGGCGACAAGCAGGCCGGCTACGCGGCCGTCGCGGAGCGGCTGCGGCGGGCCACGAACCTCCAGGTCTCGATCGGCGGGCCGGTGCCGCTGCTGAAGGAGCTCAACGACCAGACCGCCGCCGACCTCGCCCGCGCCGAGGCCATCTCCATGCCGGTGCTGCTGGTGCTGCTGGTCGTGGTGTTCGGCAGCCTGGTGGCGGCCGGGCTGCCGCTGCTCGTGGGGGCGTTCGCGGTGCTCGGCGCGCTGGTGCTGCTGCGGCTGCTCACCGAGGTCACCGAGGTCTCGGTCTTCTCGCTCAACGTCGTCACCATGCTCGGGCTCGGGCTCGCCGTGGACTACTCGTTGTTCGTGCTCAAGGCGTTCCGCGAGGAGATCGCGGCGGGGGCGACGAGCGAGCAGGCCGTGGTGCGGACCATGGCCACCGCCGGGCGTACCGTCGCCTTCTCCGGGCTGACCGTGGCGACGGCGCTGCTCGGGCTGCTGGTGTTCCCGCAGATGTTCCTGCGCTCGATCGGGCTCGGCGCGGCGGCCGTGGTGCTGGTCGCGATGGGCGCGGCGCTCGTCGTGCTGCCGGCCGCGCTCGGCGTGCTCGGGCGGCGGGTGAACGCGCTCAGGCTCACCCCCGACCTCGGGAACGGTGGGCACAGCGGCGGCATGTGGCACGCGGTCGCCTCCAGCGTCATGCGCCGGCCCGTGCTCTACTTCGTCGCCGTGGCCGCCGTGCTGGTGGCGCTGGCCGCGCCGTTCCTGCACGTCACGTTCGGCAACGTGGACCACCGCGTGCTGCCCGCGGACTCCGAGAGCCGCCGGGTGGCCGAGATCGTCGACCGGGACTTCGGGCGCAACTCGATGGCCGCGGTGGACGTACACGTGCTGGTCGAGCGGTCCTTCGCCGAGGCGCCCGCCCGCCCGGGGCCGCTCGGCCAGGGGCACGCGGCGATCAGCGCCGTCACCCCCGTCACGCCGGACGACGCCGACCCGCTCGCCGCGCGGCTGCGCCGGCTGCCCCACGTCACCGGCGTGGACGTCGCCGGGCTGTCCCAGGACAACGGCGCCGTCCGGCTCGCCGTCCGCTACGACGTGGACCCCATGTCGGCGGAGGCGCAGCGTCTCGTCACCGCCATCAGGACGTTGTCGCCACCTGGGTCGCCACCTGGGTCGCCGCCGGAGCCGAACGTGCGGCGCGTCGTCGTCGGCGGGCCCACGGCCGCGCAGATGGACCTCATGGACAGCCTCGCCGCCCGGCTGCCGTGGATGGCCCTGGTGGTGGGGTCGGTGACCGCGGTGCTGCTGTTCGCCGCGTTCGGGTCCGTGGTGCTGCCGGTCAAGGCGCTGCTGATGAACGTGCTGTCCATCGGGGCCTCGCTCGGAGTGATCGTGTGGGCGTTCCAGGACGGGCACCTCGCGTCCGTGCTGGGCTTCACCTCCACCGGGACGGTCGAGGCGACCGTGACCGTGCTGATCCTCGCCGTGGTGTTCGGGCTGTCGATGGACTACGAGCTGTTCCTGCTGTCGCGGGTGCGGGCCGAATGGCTGCGCACCGGGGACAACACCGCCGCCGTGGCCGCCGGGCTGCGGCAGACCGGCGGCGTGATCACCAGTGCGGCGCTGCTGCTGCTGGTGGTGATCGGGGCGTTCTCGACCGCCGGGATCACCATCGTGAAGCTGCTGGGGGTGGGGTTGTTCGTGGCCATCGTGGTGGACGCGACCCTGGTGCGGGCGCTGCTGGTGCCCGCGACGATGCGGCTCATGGGCGGGGCCAACTGGTGGCTGCCCCGGCCGCTGCGCGCGCTGCACCGGCGCGTGGAGCTCCGCGAGCCCGCCGCGGCTCCGGGAACCCCGGCAGTTCGCGAGCAGCCGTGCACCGGAGAGCGCGGCCGGCCCAGGGCCGAGGGCGGGCCCCGGTGGGAGCGCATCGGCCGCGAACGGGACCGCGTGGTGCGGGCCACCCCCGATGGGACCGGCTGGACCTGGGTGGAGGTGGACCGGTGACCGGCCTCACCACGACCCGCCCGGCGACCGGCCGGTGGCTGCTGACCGCCGTCGCCCTCGCCGGGTTCCTCACCACCCTGGACAACACCGTGGTCACCGTCGCGCTCCCCAGCATCCAGCGCGACCTCGGCGCGGGCCTCGCCGCCCTGGAATGGGTGGCCACCGGCTACCTGCTGACGTTCGCCGGCCTCATGCCGGCGGGCGGGCGGCTGGCCGACGTCTGGGGGCACCGCGCGACGCTGCTGACCGGGCTGACGCTGTTCACCGCGGCCTCGTTCGCGGCCGGGCTGGCCGGGGCGGTCGGGCCGCTGGTGGCCGCCCGGCTCGTCCAGGGGGCGGGCGCGGCGCTGGTGCTGCCCGCGACGCTCGCCGTGCTCGCGGTGCTCGACGAGCGGCGGCGCTCGACGGGCGTGGCGGTCTGGATGGCGTCCGGGGCGGCCGCGCTCGCGCTCGGGCCGGTGGTCGGCGGGTACCTGAGCCAGCACGCCCACTGGAGCTGGGTGTTCCTCGTCAACGTGCCGCTGGGCGCGGCGGTCGTGGCGCTCGCCGCCCTGGCCGTGCCCGCGTCGCGGCCGGTACGGCGGGCGCTGGACGTGCCCGGCGTGCTGGCCTCGGCGGTGTTCCTGGCGTCGGGGACGTTCGCCCTGATCCACGGCGGGGAGCACGGCTACGGCTCGCCGGCGGTCGTCGCCGCGCTGGCGCTCTGCGCGGGCGGCGGGGCGGCGTTCGCGGTGGCCGAGCGGCGGGCCGCCGATCCGATGGTGGACCTGCGGCTGTTCGCGGTGCGGGCGTTCGCGGGCGGGGTGGCGGCGCAGGTGCTCTGGGGGCTCGGCGTGAACGGCGTGTTCTTCTACACGGCGATCTTCCTGCAAGGGGTGCTCGGGTTCACGCCCACCGGGTCGGGGCTCGCGTTCGTGCCGCTGGCGCTGCTCGTGGTGCTCGTCACGCCGCTCGCGCCGCTCCTGGAACGGCGGGTGGGCGCGGGGCGTACCTTGGCGGCCGGGCTGACGCTGGTCGCGGGCGGGATGGCGGTCGCGGCGACGCTGGAGGCGGGCGACGGGTGGGGGCGGCTGCTGCCCGCCGTGTGCGCGATCGGGATCGGCTCAGCGCTCACGATGCCGCTGGGATCGGCCGTGCTGGGCGCGGTGCCGCAGGACCGGGCCGGGGTGGCGGGCGGGGTCTTCTCGGTCAGCAGGGAGGTGTCCGGGCTGTTCGGGATCGCCGCCGTCGGGGCGGTCGTGCAGGCCGCCCCCAGCTTCGCCACCGGGTACGCCACCGGGCTGCTCGCGGCGGCCGGGCTGGTGCTGGCGGGCGCGCTGATCGCCCTGAGGACGCTCAAGCGATGAGGGTCGCGGTGCTGGCGCTGGGGTCGCGCGGGGACACGCAGCCGTGCGCCGCGCTGGCGCTGGAGCTGGCCGGGCGCGGGCACGAGGTCGTGCTCGCCGCGCCCGCCCGCTACGCCGCCCTGGCGGCTCCCGACGTGCGGTTCGTCCCGCTGAGCGTGGATCCCGCGACCGTCCTGGACGGCGAGGAGGGGCGGGCGTGGCTGGACAGCGGGCCCCTCGGCTTCGTCCGCGGGCTGAGAACGGTCGTCGAGCCGCTGGCCGCCAGGCTTGTCGCCGAGGTGGACGCCGCCTGCGCGGGCGCTGACCTGGTGCTCGCCCCCGCGCTCGGCGCGTTCGGCCGGCATCTGAGCGAGCGGCACGGGATGCCGTACCGGATCCTGCAGTTCCAGCCGAGCGAGCCGACCGGCGAGTTCCCCAATCCGCTGGTGCCGCTCGCCACTCTGGGGCGGCTCGGGAACCGGGCCTCGTACGCGCTCGTGGAGCGGGCCGGACTGCTGGTGCTGGCCCGTCTGGTGAACCGGCTGCGCGCCGAGGTGCTGGGGCTGGGGCCGCTGCGGGGGAGCCCGTTCGCCGCCGACCGGAGGGAGCGGGTGCCGGTGCTGTGCGGGGTCAGCCCGCTGGTGGTGCCGCGCCCCCGCGACTGGCCCGGGTACGTGCACCTGACCGGCTACTGGCGGCTCCCCGGCGCGGGCGGCCCGGCGGATCTGGAGGACTTCCTCGCGGCCGGTCCGCCGCCGGTGTTCGTGGGGTTCGGGAGCATGCCGTGCCCTGAGCGGGTGGCCGGGGAGGTCGTCGCCGGGCTGCGGCTGGCCGGGCTGCGCGGCGTCGTCCAGGGGCTGCCGGTGGCGGCGGGCGACGACCTGCTGCCGGTGGGGGAGGTGGCGCACGACCTGGTGTTCCCGCGCATGGCGGCGGTCGTGCACCACGGCGGGGCCGGGACCACCGGGACGGCGCTCACGGCCGGGGTGCCGAGCGTCGTCTGCCCGTTCTTCTCCGACCAGCCCTTCTGGGGACGCCGGGTCGCGGCGCTCGGCGCCGGCCCGCCGCCGCTGCCGATCCGCCGGCTCGACCGGCGGGAGCTGGCCGAGCGGCTGCTGGCCGTCCCCCGGCACCGCGAACGGGCCGCCCGACTCGGCAGGCGACTGGCGGTCGAGAACGGAGTACGGACGGCGGCCGATGTCATTGAACGTTATTGATCATCCGGATATGGTGCATATGGCCACGATCACCCCCAGGAAGTCAGGTGCCATGCGAAAGCGGCTGCGGCAGCTCCTCGTCCTCGGAATCACCTTGTCGTTCCTCGGGATCGGCCTCCCGGCCTGGTCGGCCGACGATCCGCGCAGCTGCAACGACCTGCTGGCCGCGGACACCCCCGCGTACGTCGTCTGCACCTGGATGGCCACTCCCGAGGAGGCCGCCGACATCGCGAAGTTCTGGCTGGGCAACGACGGCCAGAACATGATCGACTCCGGCCCGCAGGGCACCATCCGCGTCGACTGCACCGACCCCGCCAACGCGTGCGCCGTGGACTCCGAAGGCGACGGCGAGGCCCACGACGCGGGCGACCCGGACGTCGAGGGCGCCGAGGACGGCGGCACGCCCGAGTGCCAGAACGGCGAGCAGTGCTACACCGACGGCAGCCAGATCAGCGCCGCCGACAAGGCCGCCGCCAAGCAGACCGCCGCCGGTCAGGCCGCGACCGCCGCCACGCCGACCGGCCTGCGCCTCTGGATCGAGACCGAGCTGGCCGACGACTACCAGGCCGGCAAGCTGGACGAGGCCGTCAAGAAGGTCGCCGCGCTGGCCGCCACGCAGCCCGGCGTCGTCGGCATCCGCTTCACCTCGCAGCTCGGCTTCAACACGACGTTCGACAGCGCCGACGAGATCGACAAGTTCGTCGCCACGGCCGCCAGCGCGCTGCGCGCCGCCGTGCCGGGCCGCAAGCTGTCGGTGCACACGGTGGCGCCGGTGCTCGGCTGCGGCGCGAACGACGCCTGCAAGGCCGAGATGAGCAAGAAGTACCCGCTGCTCGACCCCGACCGGGTCGGCGCCTGGCTGACCAAGGGCTACGCCGACCAGCTCGCCCTGGACAACGTGCTCCTCGCGAGCGGGTACGCCACCTGGAAGATCGACGCCGCCGAGGCCCAGCGCAACCAGTCCATCCAGATCCGCGGCCGGGCCTGGGACGCCTACGCCCAGATCGCCGTCGAGGACGCCACCATCACCTCCGCGCTCACCGCCGAGCAGGTCACCCAGGCCCTCACCGAGCGCGTCGCCGCGCCGCTCCAGGAGGACGCCGCCGAGACCGTCACCCTGTGGACCCGCTGGGTGAACCCCGAGAACCAGACGGTCCGCGTCTACGGCGACAAGTGGGCCGCGACCCCGGCGTGGGAGCAGCTCGGGAAGCTCGGCTCGCTCCGCGCCCGCCTGGCCACCTTCTACGACCCGGCCCACCCCGAGATCGACCTCGCCACCGACCTGAAGCGGCTGTCCGAGGTGTTCGGTCAGGTCTACCTGCACGTCGCCTGAGCCGCCTCGCCCGCGACAGTCGTTGCCCGGACGGGGCCGGCGTGAGAGTTTCGGTAACCGACGGGGGTTGACCATCTCACGCAAGGGGGCTCCGCCATGACGGAGGACTTCGCCGAACTGCCCGCGCCGCAGTCCGTGCGGCTGATCGACTTCGAAGAGGCGCGGGTGGTGCCGGGGATCGTGCCGAACACGTTCATCCTGGTCGTCAACGGCACCAAGCCGTACCTGACCATGCACGTCGAGCTGTCGCCGCTCGTGTACGTCCGGCAGCCCGACTACTGGGGCATCGAGGTCGTCGGCCGGCTGCGCGGCATCGGGCTGCCCGCGACCGCGCCCTACTCGGTGTCGCTGCCGCTCGACGGCATCCTCGGCGCCAAGGGGATCGAGGTGATCGGGGCGGGCGGACGCAAGACGTTCGACGTTCCGTAGGCGGAGGACACGGCGGGCCGGTGGCCCGCCGCGTCATCCCCGCCGCAGCCCCAGAGCGCGCACGATCATCGGGTATGACCTCTTGAACTCACGCGTCCAGTACGGCCAGGTGTGCGTGCCGTCCCCGTACAGGTGCAGCGTGTGCCGGATGCCGAGTTTCTTCAGCCGCTCGCTCAGCGCCCGCGCGGTGTAGGCGGAGATCGGCTCGCCCAGGTGGGCCGGGTTCCAGGCGGCGCCGGGCAGGTCCAGCGGGCCGTTCAGTGACGTGCTGCCGCTGGAGATGTAGAGCGACGTGCCGCGGAGGCCGGCGGCGAGCGCC
This sequence comes from Nonomuraea sp. LP-02, assembly GCF_036289125.1. Lineage (NCBI taxonomy): Bacteria > Bacillati > Actinomycetota > Actinomycetes > Streptosporangiales > Streptosporangiaceae > Nonomuraea > Nonomuraea sp. LP-02. The sequence goes on from NZ_JAXCLK010000001.1 coordinate 7,358,248, forward strand.
AGGGGGTCGTTGGCGGCCCACACCTTCGCGTCGCGCTTCGGGTCGCCCCACAGCGCGAGCGGATCCTGCTTCTCGCTGGCCTGCGCGTTCATGATGACCGCGGGGATACCCGGCAGCCGGGTGGCCATGATCCCGCTGTACGCGCCCGCGAAGCGGAACATGCCGGGGTTGGCGGCGGCGTACTTGATCGCGCCGTACGCGCCCATCGACAGCCCGGCGACGGCGCGCCGCGTACTGGCCCGGTAGCCGGACTCCAGCAGCCGCCGCACCTCCGAGGTGTGGAACGTCGCCCACTTCGGCGGCCCGCCCCGGCCGGCGTTGTACCAGTCGGAGTAGTTGCCCGCCCGGCCCGCCTCCGGCATGACGACGATGGCGTCCAGGTTGGCGGTGTACGTGGCCACGTCCGTCATCCGGGTCCACGAGGTGTAGTCGTCGGCGCCGCCGTGCAGCAGGTAGAGCACCGGCCAGGTCCGCCCGGCCGTCCGCGACCAGCCTCGGGGCAGGAGCAGGCGGACCGGCGTGAGCTTCCCGACGGCCGGCGAGGAGACGAGCAGGTCCAGGGTGCGCGCGTCGATCCGGCGCTCGGCGACCACGCGGGCGGGGCCGGGCAGCGCCCGCCGGCCGGGGGCGTACCCGCCGGCGGTGGGTTCGGCGCGCGGTGGCTCGCTCTCCTGGGCGAACGACCAGTCGGGGTCGGCGGAGGCGGGGGCCGCGCAGGAGAGCAGCAGCGCCGTCGCCGCCGCCAGTGCCGCCAGGGCACGCATGGGAGCCCTCCTTCGCTCGGGGTGCAGGCGAGGGTAGGGGTGTCTGTGAGCTCGGGGCTATGAGGTGGCGCAACGAAATCGGCCGTCCGTTGTGGCCCGTCGGACAAATCTGCCCGAGTTGTCACCGGCGTGACAAAACACGACCGAGGAATGTTCCGTACGGTCGTGCCGCCCGTCCGGCGCTCCTCAGTAGGGTGGCCGATCACCCCGGCCCCGGCGCACGCGGGAGTGTTTCGTGGACGTACCCGATGAGAGCGAGATCCGGACCTTCCTCATCGAACGGCTCGGCGGGCAGGTGGATCCCGGCCGGCCGCTGGAGGAGCACGGGCTGTCCTCGCGCGAGGCCGTCGCGGTGGCGGGCGAGCTGGGCGAGCTGCTGGGCCGCGAGCTGAGCCCGACGATCGTGTGGGAACACCCGACGATCGACCGGCTCGCCCGCGCGCTGTCCGCCCCACAGGAGAGCCCTGAAGTCGGAGGTACGGCGGGGGAGCCGGTCGCGGTGATCGGCGTCGGCTGCCGCTTCCCCGGCGCGCACGGCCCCGAGGCGTACTGGAAGCTGCTCGTCGACGGCCGGGACGCGGTCGGCGAGGTGCCGGAGGGGCGCTGGGAGGCGTTCGACGACGGCTCCGCGCGCACGAGCGAGGCGCTGGCCGGCGTCACCCGGCACGGCGGGTTCCTCGCCGACGTGGCCGGGTTCGACGCCGAGTTCTTCGGCATCTCGCCCGGCGAGGCCGCCGCCATGGATCCGCAGCAGCGGCTGCTCCTGGAGACCGCCTGGGAGGCGCTGGAGCACGCCGGTCACGCCCCGCGCACGCTCTCCGGCAGCCGCACCGGCGTGTACGCGGGGCTCTCCGGCACCGAGTACGCCCACCTGACCGGCGCCGACCTCGCCGCCGTGGACGCCTGGACCGCCACCGGGGCCGCGCTCAGCATCGCCGCCAACCGGGTGTCGTACCTGCTGGACCTGCGCGGCCCCTCCCTGGCCGTGGACACCGCCTGCTCCTCCTCCCTCGTCGCCACCCACCTGGCCGTCACCGGCCTGCGCGCCGGCGAGTGCGACCTGGCGCTCGCCGCCGGGGTGAACCTCCTCCTGTCGCCGCTGATCACCGTGGCCTTCGACCGGGGCGGCGGCACCGCGGCCGACGGGCGCTGCAAGGCGTTCGACGCCGCGGCGGACGGGATGGTGCGGGCCGAGGGCTGCGGCGTCGTGGTGCTCAAGCGGCTCGCGGACGCCGTACGGGACGGCGACCGGGTGCTCGCGGTGATCAGGGAGAGCGCCGTCGGGCAGGACGGCCGTTCCAACGGCCTGGTCGCCCCCAACCCGGAGGCACAGGAGTCGCTGCTGCGGCAGGTGTACGCCCGGCTCGGCCGCGGGCCGGACTACATCGAGGCGCACGGCACCGGGACCCTGCTCGGCGACCCGATCGAGGCCAGGGCCATCGCCGCCGCCGTCCCGACGCCGGTCCTGCTGGGCTCGGTCAAGACCAACCTGGGGCACCTGGAGGCGGCGGCGGGCGTCGCCGGGCTCATCAAGGCCGTACTCGCCCTGCACCACGGGGTGATCCCGCCCAGCCTGCACTTCCGCGAGCCGAACCCGCACATCCCGTGGGAGCGGCTGCGCGTCGTCACCGAGCCCACGCCGTGGCCGCGCGGCGAGGGTGGTGACCCGGCGAGGGCGGGGGTGTCGGCGTTCGGCTTCGGCGGCACGAACGCCCACGTCGCCCTGGACGCCTTCCCCGCTCCTCACCTCGGAACCCCGGCCGCCCGCGCCAAGCACGTCTTCCTGCTCACGGACGCGACCCCCCGCCGGGTCGAGCGCCACGCCCGCGTCCTCGCCTCCTGGCAGCCCTCCGCCGACCTGGCGGACGTGGCTCACACCCTCGCCAGGCGGGCCGGACGCGGGCGGATGGCCGCGGCCGTCGTGGCGGGCGACGCCGGGGAGCTGGCCGCCAAGCTGCGCGAGGTCCGGCCGGCCGGGCCCGTCACCACCGCGGAGGGGCCCGTCTGGGTGTTCAGCGGCTACAGCCCGCACCGGCCGTCCCTGGAGCTCTACGCCGCCGAGCCCGCCTACCGCCGCACCCTCGACCTGCTGGCCCCCATGCTGCGCGACGAGGCCGGCATCGACGTCCACGACCCCGGCGCGGCCGGCGTGGCCGTGCTCCAGCCGATCATCTTCGCCGCGCAGCTCGCGCTGGCCGAGACCTGGCGGGCCTACGGCTTCGAGCCCGCCGCCGTGATCGGGCATTCGATGGGCGAGGTGGCCGCCGCGGTGGTGGCGGGCGGGCTGGGCGTCGAGGACGGCGTACTGGTGATCTGCGCGCGGGCCCGGCTGCTCGGCGGGCTGGGCGGCGGCGGGGCCATGGCGGTCGTCGAGACCGGGGCCGAGGAGGTGCCGGACGACCTGCACGTCGCCGTGTACGCCTCGCCGTGCCAGACCGTGGTGACGGGGGAGCCGGAGCGGGTGGCGGAGTTCGCGGCCTCGGTGGCGGCGCGGGGGCTGTTCGCGCGGACGCTGACGGCCGAAGGGGCGGGGCACTCGCCGCAGGTACGGTCGCTGGTGCCGCTGCTGCGCGAGGAACTACGCGGGATCGCGGGGGGCAAGCCTGATATCCCGTACTATTCGCCGGTCTTCGAGGATCCGCGCGAGGCGCCGGCGTTCGAGGGCGCGTACTGGGCGGCCGGGCTGCGCCGTCCCGTACGGCTCATGCAGGCCGTACGGGCGGCGGCCGAGGACGGGCACACCCTCTTCACCGAGCTGGGGCCCCGCCCGCTGCTGTCCGGGGCGCTTCGCGACACCCTGCCCGCGACCGCCCGCGTCACCGAAGGGCCCTTCCACGACCAGCTCGCCGCCGTCGCCGTGGCCGTGCCGCCCCGGACGCGGGGACGGCTCGCCGACGTGCCGCACTCGCCTTGGGAGCACGTACGGCACTGGGCCGAGCCGAAACGGCCGCCGACAGGGCATCCGCTGCTCGGCGCGCACGTCGAGACGCCGTCCTGCCACTCGTGGACCACCACGCTCGACGACCTCTCCGAGGCTCCCTGGCGGCTGCCGCCGGAGGAATGGCACCGCGACGGCCATCCGGTGCTCACGCCCGCCGTGCTGGCCCGGCTCGCCCGCGCGGCCGTCGCGGAGGCTTCCGGGGAGATGCGGCTTCGGCAGGTGACCCTGCACTCCCATCTCCCGCTTCCCGCCCAGGTGACGCTCACCCTCGCGGACGGGCGCGTCGAGCTCTCGGCGAAGAACGCCGCAGGCCGGTGGACCGTCCACGGGAGCGCCATCCTCGGTGTTTCACGGACCGAGACCACCGACCTGCCCCCGGGGCCCGTCCCCGTCACGCTGGACGCCAAGCTCCTCACGCGAGCGTGGGTGAACGTGCCGCCACCGCCGGAGACGGGCCCGCCCCGCGCCTGGCTCATCCTGGCCGACGAGGGGGACGCGCGGGCCGCCCGCCTCCGCACCCTCCTGCCCGCCCCTTCGGGCGAGGAGGTACAGCCGGGTGACGGGGTGCTGGTTCTGGTGCCGCCGGGGCTCGGGGTGGCGGGGGTGCAGCGGGTCATGCTCCGGGTGGCCGAACTGGCTCGGCGAGGCGCGCGGATCGTGATCGCGACCGAGCGGGCCCAGCCCGTACGCGACGGCGACCTCGCCGACCCCGGGCCCGCCGCCCTCCGCGCCCTGGTACGGGTCCTCGCCCTGGAACACCCCGAGACCCGCGCCCGCCTCGTCGACCACGACGACCTCGACGCGCTGGCCCGGGAGCTGTCCTGCGACGCCGAGGACGACGAGGTGGCCTGGCGCGCCGGCGCCCGCTACGCCGCCCGCCTCCGGCGGGTCACCCTCCCGCCGCCCCTCCGCCGTCCCGGCCCCGTGGCGGGACCCGGGGCGTACGTCATCACCGGGGGTCACGGCCACCTCGGCCGCCTCACCGCCCGCCTGCTGCTCGAACGCGGCGCCACCCGCGTCGTACTGAACAGCCGCACCCCCCACCCGGACACCGGAACGGCCGTCAGGACGGTCACCGGCGACCTCGCCGCGCCGGGGACGGCCGAGCGGCTGGTGGCCGCCGCCACCGAGGGCGGGCTGCGGCTGCGCGGCGTCGTGCACGCCGCCGGGGTGCTCGACGACCGCCTGATCGCCGGCCTCGAACCGGACGGCCTTGCCCGCGTGTGGAACGCCAAGGTCATCGGCGCTCAGCGGCTGCACGACGCCACCAAGGACCTCGATCTCGACTGGTGGGTGGCGTTCTCGTCGGCGGCGTCCCTGCTCGGCTCGCCGGGCCAGGCGGCCTACGCCGCCGCGAACGCCTGGCTGGACGCCCTGTGCGAGCGCCGCCGTGCCGAGGGGCTGCCCGCTCTGGCCGTCAACTGGGGTCCCTGGGCGGGGACCGCCGCGCCCGCCACCCCGGCCGTCGAGCCCCTGACGGAGGACGAAGGGCTGGAGGCGCTGGAGGCACTGCTGCAACGTGATTTTCCGGCGGGGGTGGTCAAGCTCGATGCCGGGCGGGCGGTCGCGCTCTTCCCGTCCCTGGTGCGCATCCCGTACTTCTCGGAGGTCGCCGAGGCTCCGGCCCCGGCCCCTGAGGACCTCTCGGGGCCGGCGGCGGTCTCCCGCAAGCTGAGGGAGCGGGCCGCCGCCGTGCTCGGGGTGGAGCCGTCCCGGCTGGGGGACGACGCCGTCCTCACGGACCTCGGTCTCGACTCGCTGGCCGCCACCCGGTTGCGGGGCATGATCGAGCACGACTTCGGCGTACGGGTGGCGGCGGCCCCGCTGCTCAACGGCGGCACGCTGGGCGCGCTGGCACGCGCGGTCACCGAGAGCCTGGGTCTCGCCCCCGCCCCCGTCCTGCCGAGGGACGCGGCGGAACGCCAGGTCACCCGCGTGCTCGCCGGGCTGCTCGGCCGCGAGCCCTCCGTCACCGAGCCGCTGCCCCCCGGCATCCTGCCCGAGGCCCTCGCCCTCCTGGGCCAGGAGTCAGGACAGGAGGTCGTCACCCCGGCCGACCTGGCCGCGGCCGTCAGGCGGGTGGACGAGGCCGAGGCGGGGCGGGGGGTCGTCCGGCCGCTGACCCAAGCCGCTTCCGGCGGTGCGCCGATCTTCCTGGCGCACCCGGCGGGCGGCACCACCGGTGTGTACGCCCTCCTCGCCGCCCGCCTCCCCGTCCCCGTCCTCGGGCTGGAACGTCTGGACCAGCCGGACATCCCGGACCGCGCCGCCCGCTACGCCGAAGCCGTCCGCCGGGCCGCGGAGCCCCCGTACCGGCTGGGCGGGTGGTCGTTCGGCGGGATCCTGGCGTTCGAGATCGCGAGGCTGCTCGGCGAGGACGACGTCGAGCTGCTGGCCATGATCGACTCCGGCCTCCCCGACGAGGTGCGCGAGCCGGACCGCCGCCGGCTCGCCGCCCGCCGCTACGCGGCCTTCGCCGCCTACCTGACCAGGACGTACGGCGCCCCGATCCACCTGGACGGCGCGGAGCTGGAGGCGCTGGACGAGCCGGCCCAGCTCGCGCTCACCGAGGCCAGGATCGCCGAGTCGGGCGTGCTCGCCACCCTGCCGCCCGCGATCCTGCGTCACCAGCTCACCTCGCACGACGACACCCGGGCCATCGAGCGCTACCGTCCCGCCGGCCCGTACCACGGCCGCGCGGTCCTCTACCGTTCCACCGAGCCCGCCCCCTGGACCGTCGAGGACCCCCGGTACGCCCACGCCGGCGACCCGGCGCGCGGTTTCGCCCCGTACGCGCCCCGGCTGGAGGTCGTCGAGATCCCCGGTTCGCACCACCTCAACCTGCTCGACCCGCCCCACGTCGAGGTCATCGCCGAGCACCTGAAGGGACTACTCCTGTGAAGACGACAGCACTCGCCGAGGCGGTGGTGGCCGGCGCCGAGCCGGCCGAGCTGGCGCGCCTGGACGTGCCCTCCGCCTACCGCGCCGCCCACCTGCGCAAGGACGAGGTCGGCAGCTTCGACCAGGACGACCAGGACAAGGACGTCCGCCGTACGCTGCACGTCGGCGAGGTGCCGATGCCGGAGCTGGCCGAGGACGAGGTGCTGGTCGCGGTCATGGCGAGCGCGATCAACTACAACACGGTGTGGTCGGCGATGTTCGAGCCGGTGCCGACGTTCGCGTTCCTGGAGCGGTTCGGGCGCACCGACGCCCGGCACGACCTGCCGGTGCACGTGCTCGGCTCGGACGCGGCCGGCGTGATCGTCAGGACCGGCCGCGCGGTCCGCCGCTGGCGGGTGGGCGACCGGGTGGTGACCAGCCCCGCGTACGTGGACGGCGAGGACCCGGTCGTCCAGCACGACGGCATGCTGGCGGGCGACCTGCGCGCCTGGGGCTTCGAGACGAACTTCGGCGGCCTCGCCGACTTCGCCGTGGTCAAGGCGACCCAACTCCTCGCCAAGCCCCGGCACCTGAGCTGGGAGGAGGCCGCCTGCAACATGTTGTGCGCCTCGACCGCGTACCGGATGCTGGTCGGGGAGCGCGGCGCGCGCATGAAGCAGGGCGACGTGGTGCTGCTGTGGGGGGCGACGGGCGGCCTCGGCGGGTACGGCGTGCAGCTCGTCAGGAACGGCGGCGGCATCCCGGTCGGCGTCGTCGGCAGCCAGGAGAAGGCCGAGCTGCTGCGCCGCATGGGCTGCCCGTACGTCGTGGACCGTTCGCAGCTCGACGGCGGCCTGGCGGACGAGAAGGGCTGGCGGCGGCTCGGCGCGGAGATCAGGCGGCAGGTGGGGGAGGACCCGGCCATCGTCTTCGAGCACTCGGGCAGGGAGACGTTCGGGGCGTCGGTGTACGTCGCCAAGCGCGGCGGCGCGGTCGTGACCTGCGGTTCCTCCAGCGGCTACGCCCACGAGTACGACAACAGGCACCTGTGGATGAAGCTCAAGCGCATCATCGGCTCCCACGGCGCGAACTACCAGGAGTGCCACGAGGTGAACCGGCTGATCTCGCTCGGCATGGTCCATCCCACGCTGTCGGCCGTCTACCCGCTGGAGGAGGCGGCGGAGGCGGCCCGCGCCGTCCAGCTCAACCAGCACGTCGGCAAGGTCGGCGTGCTCGCCCTCGCCCCGTCGGAGGACCTGGGGATCGAGGACCACGCGCTGCGGGCGCGGATCGGCGAGGACCGGCTCAGGCTCTTCCGCCGGCCGCTCTGAACGTCCTGTTCACGGCCTGGCGGGCGCGGAGCGCGATCTCCAGCTCGAACCGGACGTCCGGGTCGGCGAGCTGCTCGCCGTACAGCTCTTCGAGCTGGCGTAACCGGTAACGCACGGTCTGGGGGTGTACGTGCAGGCGGGCGGCGACCTCGCCGGCCCCGCGCCCGTACCGCAGCCAGGCCAGCAGCGTCTCGGCCAGCCGGTCCTGCTGGGTGGGGCGGAGGTGCGCGAGGGGCGCGAGCCGCGCCTCGGCCAGGGCGTTGACCAGCTCCTCGTCCTTGAACACCACCAGCGTCGCCATGTGCTCCTCGCAGCGCGGCAGCCCGCGCGGCAGCACCCCGCGCCGCGACAGCTCCAGCGCCTCCCGCGCCCAGCGCAGGGACGTCGCCGCCGCGGCGAGCGGCACCGCGGGCCCGATCGCGCCCCAGTAGCCGCGCAGCCCGTGCTCCAGCATCTGCGCCTGTCCCGGCCCGCTCGGGTCGGGCACCAGCAGGCAGGGCGTGGTCCGCTCCAGCCCCGCGAGCACGTCGGGCGGCAACGCCGGCATCCGGGCCGGCATCCGGTACGCCGCCCCGCGCCGCCCCTGCGTGGGTCCCTGTGCGGGCCCCTGACCGGGCCCCTGTGCCGGAACGCCGGGCAGGTCGTCGAGCGCCACGCAGGCGACCGTGCGCGGCAGCCGCCACCCGGCCGCCTTGGCCAGGTCGGCGATCGCGTCGGGGCTCGCGGCCGGCTGGCTGAGCAGCAGGTCGAGCAGCCGGGCGCGGCGCCGTTCGATCTCGCCGGCGGCCCGCGCCCTGGCCTCCTCGAACCCCTCGGCCGCGGCGTCGGCGAGCTGGTCGAGGTAGACGAAGATGGTCTCGCCCAGGTCGTACAGGCATTGGGGGGAGAGCCCGAGCGGGTCGGCGATCTCCGTGAGCCGCCGCCAGCCCACCCGTGCCCCGAGCCGGAGCGCGGTCTGGAGCGGCTCCAGGTTGCGCCCTTCCGCGGCCTCGCCCTTGCCGACCATGCGGAACGGCTCGGGGTCCCAGGCGGCGTCGGGGCTCTCGACGCGGTCGAGAAAGCCCTCGATGGCCTGCTCGACCGCGGTGCGCAGGACCTTGATGTAGAGCTCGTCCTCCCGCCTGGCGTACTCGGGGATGCGGTTCTGGATCTCCTCGATCACCTCTTCGGAGACCCGGCCGATGCCCGACCTGAGCGTCTTCACGAGGCCCGCGGGCGCCCGGCTTTCGCGTACGTCACTCTTGATGGCCATCGTCCCTCCTGTCGCCATTGTGACCCAGGCGACAGGAGTTTTGTAGCAAGTGCTTGGTTTTATCACATCCGGCTATACCGGCGACGGACCGCTCACCGGCTGACGAAGGCGCCGAACTCCTCCACGTCGATGAGCCCGTCGCCGTCCTTGTCGAGCCTGCGCACGCCCTCCTGCGCCGCCTCCAGCGTCACCGGCTGGCCCATGATCTCCATGAGCCGGACGAGCTCCTCGGCCGAGATCCGGCCGTCCTTGTCGACGTCGATGAGATCGAAGGTGATCGCGTAGTCGCTCATATGGGGGGCCTTTCTGGGTTGTCGTCGCGTTCGAACCTTAGTGGCGCGGATCGCGGCCCGTCGATGGAACGCCATTCCCCCGCAAACGCCGCCCTAACGGACCTGTTCGGGGCTCTGGAGCTCGTCGAAGAAGGCGACCGCGCCGGCCGGGTCGGGGCTGACGATGCGGTCGAGCCCGGCCGCGGTGAACGCCGCCCACCTGGCCGCCCGCGTCTGCATCCGCTCCTCGAAGGCGGCGACGGCCTCGTCCAGGCGGCCTGGAGCGGCGGTGGCCACGGCCTCGGCCAGCTCGGCTCCCTCCAGCAGCGCGAGGTTCGCGCCGGCCCCGAGCGGCGGCATCAGGTGGGCGGCGTCGCCGAGCAGCGTCACCCCGGGGACGTGGGCCCAGGTGTGCGGCACGGGCAGGACATGCAGCGCGCGGTGCGTGAAGGTGCCGCCGTGCCTGAGCAGGTCGAGCAGCGGATCGGCCCAGCCGTCGAACAGGGCGAGCAGCCGCTCCCGCGCGGCCTCCGCGTCCTCCGGCTCCGCCCGCCGCTCCAGCGGGGCGCGGAACTGGGCGTACACCTTGACGTGGCCGCCGCTGTTGCGCTGCGCCACGAGGGCCTTGTTCACCCCGTACACGGCCATGGAGCCGTCGCCGATCAGGCGCGCGAGGTCGGGGTGGCGGGTGTCCACGTCGTCCAGCGACGTCTCGGCGTAGCGCACGCCGGTGTAGCGCGGGGTCGCGGGCGAGAGCGCCGGGCGCACCCGCGACCAGCCGCCGTCCGCGCCGACCACCAGGTCGTACGTCTCCTCGCCGCCGTCCGCCGTGCGCACCCGCACCGTGGAACCGGCGGACGGCACGACCTCGGTCACGGTCCGGCCCCACTGGACGTCGAGCGGCCCGAGCAGCAGGTCGCGCAGGTCGCCGCGGTCGATCTCGGGATGCTGGGGGTCGCCGGGCCTGGGCGCCCAGTCGCGCAGCACGGTCCCGTCCTCGGCCAGGATGCGCATGGCCTGGCCCTCGGGGCGCGCGCGGGCCCGGAATCCGGCGAGCACCCCGGCCTGGTCGAGCGCCCACTGGCCCATGTTCTCGTGCAGGTCGAGGGTGCCGCCCGGGGGCCGGGCGTGGGGGCCGGGGTCGCGTTCGTAGACGGTGACGGGGTGGCCGTGGCGGTGCAGGACGCGGGCGAAGGCGAGGCCGCCGGGGCCCGCGCCGACGACGGCGATACATTGTCTCATGTCGATACACTGTATTGAGTAGATACGCCGTATCGCAATCGTACGATGTATCCATGACTGTGTGGGACCGGCCAGAGCCGCAGCCCCGGCCCGCGCCCGTGCCGCTCGACCGCGAGCGCATCGTCGCCGCCGCCGTCGAGCTGGCCGACGAGGGCGGGCTGGAGGCTGTGTCGCTGCGCAAGGTCGCGGCCCGGCTCGACGCCGGCCCGATGCGGCTCTACGGCTACATCGCCACCAAGGAAGAGCTGTTCGACCTCATGCTGGACGCGGTGTACGCCGAGATCCTGCCCGCCCCGGGTGACCAGGTCACCGGCTGGCGCGAGACGCTGCGCGCCCACGCCCGCCGCACCAGGCAGGCCGCCCGCCGCCACGAATGGCTGGCCGACCTGCTCGGCGGCCGGCCGATCCTCGGCCCCAACGCCCTCGCCGCCGCCGAGGCCAAGCTGGCGGCGTTCGACGGCCTCGCCGACGTGGACACCGTGGCCCGCGCCGTGGCCACCGTCAACGCCTACGTCACCGGCGCGATCAGGAGCGAGATCGCGAACCTGCGGGCCGAACGCGCCACGGGGCTGTCCGAGCACGACTGGCAGCGTGCCTCCGGCCCCTACCTGACGCGGATGCTGGACACGGGCCGCTATCCGGCGCTGGCCAGGTTCGTGCACGAGGGCACGGAGACGGACGCGGGGACGTCCTTCGACCTGGGGCTCGACTGGGTGCTCGACGCCGTCGCCGCGAGAATCGCCTGAATCGGCAAAGCAGGGGTAGTCGGGGGGTCATGCGACTGACGTACACCAGCGACGTGTGGTGGAAGAATGCCGTCGTCTATTGCCTGGACGTGGAGACCTTCAAGGACGGCAACGGTGACGGCGTCGGCGACTTCCGCGGGCTCACGCAGCAGATCGACTATCTCGCCGGGCTCGGCGTGACGTGTCTCTGGCTGATGCCGTTCTTCCCGACCCCCAACAAGGACGACGGGTACGACATCACCGACTTCTACAGCATCGACCCCCGCCTCGGCACGTTGGGCGACTTCGTGGAGTTCATGCGCACCGCCCACGACCGCGGCCTGCGCGTCATCGCCGACCTCGTCGTCAACCACACCTCTGACCAGCACCCCTGGTTCAAGGAGTCGCGCAGGAGCAAGAACTCGCCGCTGCGCGACTGGTACGTCTGGTCCGACAAGCCGGAGCCGGACGACCCGAGCAAGGTGGTCTTCCCCGACAAGGAGGACTCCCTTTGGGAGTGGGACAACCGTTCCAAGCAGTACTACCTGCACAGCTTCTACAAGCACCAGCCCGACCTCAACGTGGCCCACCCCGAGGTCAGGGACGAGATCACGCGCATTCTCGGGTTCTGGATGGAGCTCGGCCTGTCGGGCTTCCGGGTGGACGCCGTCCCGTTCCTCATCGAGAACGTCGACCCGAAGCTGCCCGATCCGCACGAGTTCCTCCAGGACATGCGGGCGTTCATGACCCGCAGGAAGGGCGGCTCGATCCTGCTCGGTGAGGTCAACGTCCCCTACTCGGAATTAGTGCGTTATTTCGGCGACGGGCTCGGCGACCAGGTCACCATGTGCTTCGACTTCATCAGCATGCAGAAGGCGTGGCTGTCGCTGGCCCGCCAGGACGCCGGCCCCCTCGCCGACGCCCTCCGCGAGCGTCCCAAGCCGCCGAAGGACGGCCAGTGGGCCATGTTCCTCCGCAACCACGACGAGCTCACCCTCGACAAGCTGACCGACGAGGAGCGGCAGGAGGTCTTCGACGCGTTCGGGCCGGAGAAGGACATGCAGATCTTCGGCCGGGGCCTGCGCCGCCGGCTGCCGACGATGCTCGGCGGTGACCTGCGCCGCGTGAAGATGGCCTACAGCCTGCTGTTCTCCCTGCCCGGCACCCCCGTCATCTTCTACGGCGAGGAGATCGGCATGGGCGAGAACCTCGACGAGGAGGGCCGGCTCGCGGTCCGCGTCCCGATGCAGTGGACGCGGGACGGCGGCTTCAGCCAGGCCGAGCCGGTGCGCGAGATGCCGGAGGGCTCGTTCGCCCCCGACCGGGTCAACGTCGCCGACCAGAAGCGGGACACCGCCTCGCTGCTGCGCTGGTTCCAGCTGCTCATCGAGCGTTACCGGGAGTGCCCGGAGCTGGCGTGGGGGACGTACACGGTGCTGGACGCCGGGCACCACGCGGTCTTCGCGCACCGCTGCGACGCCGACGGCGCCACGGTCGTGGTGGCGCACAACCTGTGCGACACGGCGGTGGACGCCGAGCTGGAGCTGCCGGGGCTGGAGGGTCAGCAGCTCACGGACCTGCTGGTGGACGGCACGCTCGACGTGGCGGCCGACGCCAGGGTGAAGCTGCCGCTGGAGCCGCACGGCTGCCGCTGGCTGCGGGCCTCACCGCCGGAGATCGCGCCCGAGGACGCGGGCGTCATGTCGCAGTAGCAGGGGGATAGGCCGCCATGGCGAGGGCGGCGATCCGCCGGAGCTCGGCGGGTCCCGCCCCGTCGCGCGACTGCGTCGACATGCCCTGGATGACGCAGGCGTAGAAGGCGGCCAGTCCGGCCGTGTCGGTGCCGGCCGGGATGCGGCCCGCCGCGAGGTCGTCGTCGATGCGCCGTTTCAGCGCGGCCGTGGCCTCCTTCCTGTGGTCGCGCAGCAGCTCCTCCACCTCGGCGGACTCCGGCCCGCAGTTGACCGCCGAGGAGACGATCATGCAGCCGGGCGGATGCGCGGCGTCGGCGTACTCGGCCGCGGCCTCCCGCAGCACGCGCTCGATCGCCTGCCGTCCGGTGGGCTCCTCGGCCAGCGCGCGGGTGGTGAAGGCGCCGTAGGTGCGCTGGTAGCGGGCGACGACCTCCTCGAACAGGCGGCGTTTGTCGCCGAAGGCGGCGTACAGGCTGGGCGGTTTGATGCCCATCGCGGCGGTGAGCTCGGCGATCGAGGTCGCCTCGTAGCCGCGCCGCCAGAACGCCCGCAGCGCCTGCTCCAGCGCGAGGTCCCGGTCGAATGTCCGCTGCCTGGCCATGCCGTCATTCTATAGCGATCGCTATGTTATGGTGCTTTCTGTAGCGATCACTAAAGAAAGTGCGAGGAGAACGATGCCTGTCGCGCAGCACCCCGCGGGCCCCGTCCACTACGGCCGCTCCGGCGAGGGCCCCGGGCTGGTCCTGGTGCACGGCACCGGCGGCGACGCCGCCACCAACTGGGCCCACCTCGTGCCCGGCCTGAGCGACGTGCGCACCGTCATCACCCCCGACTACGCGGGCAGCGGGGCCACCGCCGACCCCGGCGGCGAGCTCACGCTGGACCTGCTCGCCGGGCAGGTCGCCGCGGCCTTCGAGGGCCCGTCCGACCTGGTGGGGTTCTCGCTGGGGGCGGTCGTGGCCGCCGCGGTCGCCGCCGAGCGGCCCGAGCTGGTCCGGCGGCTCGTGCTCATCGCGGGCTGGACGCACCTCGCCGACGACCGGCTCGAACTCGGCCTGCGCACCTGGGCCAGGCTCGCCCGCACCGACCCCGAGAGCTTCGCCGCGTACGGGCCGCTGGTGGGCTTCAGCCCCGAGTTCGTCCGCGAGGCCGGCGTCGCGGCGCTCATGGGAGAGCCGCCGCGCGGCACGCTCCGCCAGATCGAGCTGGACCTCAGGGTGGACGTCCGCGACCTGCTCCCCAAGATCACCGCGCCCACGCTGGTCATCGGCAACACCCGCGACTACCTCGTCCCGGCCGAGCACGCCCGCGCGCTGCACGCCGCCATCCCCGGCAGCGAGTACGCCGAGCTCGACAGCGGCCACGTGGTCCTGCACGAGCGCCCGGCCGAGATCACCGCGCTGATCCGCGAGTTCCTGACCCGGTAGCTGTTGGGCGAGTCGTAACCGGCGAGTAATTTGCCGTGGTTACCCTCCAGGCACATGCAGACCAAGAAGTTCGCCCTCGCCGGGACCGCCGCGCTGACCGCGCTGGCCCTGGCGGCGCTCCCCGCCCACGCCGGGCCCGCTCAGGCCGGGCCCGCTCAGGCCGGGCCCGCGAAGACGGTCACCGTCACCGTCATGGGCACGTCCGACCTGCACAGCAACGCCCTCAACTGGGACTACTTCAAGGACGCCGCCTACGCCGACAGCGCGGGCAACAGCGTCGGCCTGGCCAAGGTCTCCACGCTGGTCAACACGATCAGGGCCGAGCGCGGGCCGGGCCACACGCTGCTCTTCGACTCCGGCGACACGATCCAGGGCACCCCGCTCGCCTACTACTACGCCAAGATCGAGCCGATCACCGAGACCGGCCAGACGCACCCGATGGCCAAGGCCATGAACGCCATCGGCTACGACGCCGTGACCCTGGGCAACCACGAGTTCAACTACGGTCTGCCGCTGCTGGCCACCTGGATCAAGCAGATGAAGGCCCCGGTGCTCGGCGCGAACGCCGTGCACGCGAAGTCGGGGCTGCCCGCGTACCAGCCGTTCGTCATCAAGACCATGAAGGTCCAGGGCGAGAAGCCGATCAAGGTCGGCGTGCTCGGCCTCACCAACCCCGGCGTGGCCATCTGGGACAAGGCCAACGTCGAGGGCAAGCTGCGCTTCACCGACCTGGTCGACTCGGCGAAGAAGTGGGTGCCGGTCATCCGCGGCCTCGGCGCGGACGTGGTCGTCGTGACCGCGCACGCGGGCGACAACGGCATGTCCTCCTACGGCGGCGACCTGCCCGTCGAGAACGCCTCGGCCCTGGTCGCCGAGCAGGTGCCGGGCATCGACGCGGTGCTGTTCGGGCACGCGCACAACGACGTGCCGCAGAAGTTCGTCACCAACAAGGTCACCGGGCAGCAGGTGCTGCTCACCGAGCCGGGCCGGTGGGGCCAGCGGCTGTCCCGGCTGGACTTCCAGCTCAGCAAGCAGCGCGGCAAGTGGGTGGTGACCGGCAAGTCCTCGGCCACGATCAACACCAACACGGTCGCCGAGGACCCGAAGATCGTCTCGCTGCTGAAGCCGCAGCACGACACCACCGTCGGCTATGTCAACAAGGTCGTTGCCAAGTCGGCGCAGGAGCTGTCGGCGGCCGAGTCGCCGTACAAGGACACGCCGATCCTCGACTACATCCAGCAGGTGCAGACCGAGACGGTGAAGCAGGCGCTGCCGGACAACACGCTGCCGGTGCTGTCGATCGCGGCCCCGTTCAGCCGCTCGGCGGTCTTCCCCGCCGGTGACGTCCGGGTCAGGGACGTCGCGGGCCTCTACGTCTACGACAACACGCTGCTGGCGATCAAGCTGACCGGCGCGCAGATCAAGGACTACCTGGAGTACTCGGCGAAGTACTTCAACCAGCTCGCCCCCGGCGCTCCGGTGGACGTGGCCACGCTGACCAACGCCTCCGGCACCCCCGACTACAACTACGACCAGCTCTCCGGCGTCTCGTACGACATCGACGTCAGCAAGCCGGTCGGGCAGCGCATCGCGAACCTGACCTACGACGGGCAGCCCGTCCCGGCCGGCAAGGAGTTCGTGGTCGCGATCAACAACTACCGGCAGTCGGGCGGCGGCGGCTTCCCGCACGTCACCACCGCCCCCGTCCTCTACAACGCCCAGGTGGAGATCCGCCAGGCGCTCATCGAGTACGCCACCGCCAAGGGCACCATCGACCCGGCCGACTTCGCCGCCCCGAACTGGAGGCTCACCAGGGAGGGCGTCCCGGTCTTCTAGAGGTACGAAGGCCCGGTGACCCGGTGCCGGAAGGTCCACCACACCCACCCCTGGGACGCCACCAGGAACGGAATGAGCACCAGGACCACCGGCACCAGCACCGGCCCCGACGTGCCCGGATGCAGGGGGAGGCGCAGCCCCGCCAGCACCCCGACGGCCAGCAGCGCCGCCGCGGTCAGCGCGTACGCCCGCGCCTCCCCGCCGCCGCCCGTGAGCACGCCCGCCCGCTCGCGCAACCCGCCGCGCAGCCGCAGCGCCGCGAACGTCAGCCCGTGCGTGCCGAACAGCGCGGCCACCACCAGCGCGGGCAGCATCGCGATCGGCCCCTCCAGCCCGAGCAGCACGCGGCTGAGCAGCAGCCCCCAGGTCAGCGCGAGCCCCCAGCTCCCGGCCACGGTCGCGCCGTCCCAGAACGTCTCCCAGCCGGGCCGCGGCAGCCGCCCGCGCAGCCACAGCCCCATGTCGCGGATCACCCACGCCAGCACGAGCCCGACCACCAGCGTGTAGTTGCCGCTCAGCAGTTCGCCCTCCAGCTCGGGGAACAGCCCGGCGAGCACCCCGGCGGTCGCCACCAGCCACACCTCGTTGCCGAGGAAGAACGGCGCGATGGCGGCGATCACCTCGCGCCGCTCGGCGCCGGAGCGCCCCAGGTAGGGCAGCGCCATGCCGACCCCGATGTCGGCCCCGCCCAGCACGAGGTAGCCGAGGGCGAAGAAGGCGAGAACGAAGATCTCCATGACGGCTCCTCCTAGAACGTGGGGACGGGGGCGGGGGCGGGCTCGGCCGGCTGGCCGCCGAGCGCGACCGCGCCGGGTCCGCGCCGGGCGTGCCGGGCCAGCAGCCAGTAGTTGACCGCGATGAGCGCCGCGAACACCGCGATGAACGCGGTCAGCGACACCCGCACCTGCGTCGCGGTCAGCGGCGACATGGCCTCGGCCGTGGTGAGCAGGCCGTAGACGGCCCACGGCTGGCGTCCCACCTCCCGGAACACCCATCCGGCCAGCATCGTGACGAACGGCACCGGGATCATCAGCGTCAGCAGCCAGTGCCAGGGCCGGAAGGACCGTACGACCGGCCGGAACGCCATGAGCAGCACGCTCAGCCCGGCCACCATGGTCATGATCAGCCAGAGCACCATCATCAGCACGCCCGCCACCCGCACCGCGCCCACCGGCGGCAGGTAGTCGCCGGGCCCGTGCAGGGCCGCCATCGCGGCCTGCGTCTCGGCCATCAGCTGCGCCCGGTCCGCCCACACCGCGTTCTTCGACGGCTGCAGGTAGGAGAACTGCAGCCCGCCGAACGTCACCGTGAACATCGCCGCCGGCAGCGCCAGCCCGAGCCCGAGCCGCAGCGACTTGCGGAAGAAGTCCTGCTCGGCGCTGCGCTTGCGCAGGTGGTAGGCGCTCACGCCGGCCATGAAGAACCCGCCGGTGAGCAGCGCCCCGCCCAGGATGTGCCAGAACGCGAGCTGCGCGGCCGGATTGCCGACCATCGCCCCGAAGTCGGCGATCCGCAGCGCCCCGCCCTCCAGCACGTGGCCGACCGGGCGCTGCAGGAAGCCGTTCGCCACCATGATCCAGAACGCCGACGCGTACGCGGTCAGCGTCACCACCCAGATCAGCGCCAGGTGCGCCCACCGGTTCAGCCGGTTCCAGCCGAAGATCCACAGCCCGAGGAACGTCGACTCGACGAAGAACGCCACCAGCGTCTCGATGGCCAGCGCCGAGCCGAAGACGTCGCCCGCGTACTCGGTGAGCCCGCTCCACGCCAGCCCGAGCTGGAACTCCATGACCAGGCCGGTGACGATGCCCATCGCGTAGTTGATGAGGTAGAGCTGACCCCAGAACCGGGTCATCCGCAGATGGATCGGGCTGCCGGTCACCGTCGCCCGGGTCTGGAGCACGGCCACCAGGGTCGCGAGGCCCAGGGTGAGCGCGACGAAGAGAAAGTGCGCGCCCGCCGTGAGCGCGAACTGCAGGCGAGCGAGATCCACCGTTTCCATGCCGGCAAGCCTCGGGTCACGGCACCGGCCGCCGCGTCATGCCGGTGCGTGCATCCGGCGTACGCCCGGGGATGCAGGGGGGTGGCCTGGCGTACCGCTCAGGAGGTAAGCCAGCCGGGGGTGATCATTCCGGCCTCGTAGGCGAGCACCACGAGCTGGGCCCGGTCGCGCGCCGCCAGCTTGGTCATGATGCGGCTGACGTGCGTCTTCGCCGTGGCCGGGCTCAGCACCAGCCGGGCGGCGATCTCGTCGTTGGACAGCCCGGCCGCGACCAGCGTCAGCACCTCCCGCTCGCGCTCGGTCAGCGCGTTGAGCCGGGGGCCCGGCTCGGGCCGCTTCACCCGGCCGGCGAACTCGGCGATCAGCCGCCGGGTGACCGACGGCGAGATCAGCGCGTCGCCCCTCGCCACCACCCGGACCGCGTGGATGAGCTCGGCCGGCTCGGTGTCCTTGACGAGGAAGCCGCTCGCGCCCGCCCGCAGCGCCCCGTAGACGTAGTCGTCCAGGTCGAACGTGGTCAGGATGATCACCTTGACGCCGTCGAGCCGCGGGTCGCCGGCGATCCTGCGGGTGGCCTCCAGGCCGTCCAGCTCGGGCATGCGGATGTCCATGAGCACGACGTCGGGCCGGTGCTCGCGGGCTCCGGCCACGGCGGCCTCGCCGTTCGGGGCCTCGGCGACGACCTCGATGTCGTCCTCGTCGCTGAGTATGGACCGGAAACCCGCCCGTACCAGGGTCTGGTCGTCGGCGAGCAGCACGCGGATCATCGAGCTCCTTCGATCGGCAGGCGGGCGACCACGCGGAAGCCGCCTTCGGGGCGCGGACCGGCCTCCAGCGTGCCGCCGAGCGCGGTCGCGCGCTCGCGCATGCCCTGCAGGCCGAAGCCGCTGCCCCCGTCGTACGTGACACCGGGGCCGTCGTCCTCCACGCGGACGACGAGCTCCCCGTCCCGGCAGGCGGCCGAGAGCCGGGCCTCGGCCGCGCCGGAGTGGCGGGAGACGTTCGTCAGCGCCTCCCTGATGATGCGGGCGGCGGCGAGGTCCACCTCGGTGGGCAGGGCGTCGAGCGGCCCGGCCAGCTCGGTGCGCACCGTGAGGCCCGAGGCGGCGACCAGCGCGTCCATCCTGGCCAGGCTGTCGGCGGGCGCGGTCGGCGCGCCCTCGTCCACCTGCCGCAGCACGCCCAGCGTGGTACGCAGCTCCCGCAGCGTCTCCTTGCTGGTGTCCTTGATCGTGCGCAGCGCCCGCTCGGCCTCCTCCGGCCGCTTCTTCAGCCCGTGCAGCGCCGCCGCGGCCTGCACGTTGATCATCGAGATGTTGTGCCCGAGCACGTCGTGCAGCTCCCTCGCGATGCGCAGCCGCTCCTCGCTCGCCCGCCGCCTGGCCTCCTCCTCCTTGCTGTGCTCGGCGTCGGCCGCCCGCCGCTCCGCCTCCAGCAAGTAGGCCCGCCGCGTCCTGGTCACCCCGCCGAACGCCACCGCCGCCACCACCCAGCCGCCGATCGCGACGAACATCGAGTCGTCCACGTGCCGGGTGCCGCCGGACTCGCCGAGCCCCATCGCCAGCAGCAGCGTGCCCCCGGTGGCGACGGCCGCGGCGAGGTGCCCGAGGTCGGCCGCCGTGTAGAGCGCCACGAACGCCAGCACCAGCAGGGGCCCGTCGAGCCGCCCCCACGGGTAGTAGACCGCCACGCAGAGCGCGACCACGATCAGCGCCGTGACCGGGAACCTGAGCCGGACCAGCGTCGCCACGCTCGCCACCAGCGGCAGCAGCACGTCCAGCAGGTTGGGCGGCCGCGACGGGTTCAACAGCGCGGTGATCACCGTGCCCGCCGCCACGACGCCGACCGCCGCGAGCGACGCCAGCGTGCTGGCGGAGGGCTTTCGCATGTCTCCCATTCTGTACGGGTACCGTCCGTGGATGAGCACTAAGGATGAGTTGCGCCGGCTCGACGAGGACCTGGCCCGGCTGCGCGCGGAGAACCAGGACATCCGCGCGCAGATCCGGGACATGGGCGCGGCCGACCAGATCGAGAAGGCCGCGGTGATCAGCCAGGCGGACGAGCAGGTCGAGCTGATCGCGGAGCTGGAGCGCCGCCGCGACACCCTGGTCGCCCGCCTGGAGCAGGAGGAGTCAGCGTAGCGAGCTGCCCACCTCGTGCAGATGACCGAGCGCCTGCCGGTAGGAGGCGAACAGGCCGGTCTGCAGGTAACTGACGCCGATCTCCGCGCAGTAGCGCTCCACGATGGGCTGGGCGCGGCGCAGGTTCGGCGCGGGCATGTTCGGGAACAGGTGGTGCTCGATCTGGTAGTTGAGCTGGCCGAGCAGGACGTCGCGGACCGGGCCGCCCCGTACGTTGCGCGAGGTGAGCACCTGCTTGCGCAGGAAGTCGAGCTTGTCCTCCTTGGTGAGCACGGGCATGCCCTTGTGGTTCGGCGCGAACGTGCACCCCAGGTAGAGCCCGAACAGCCCCTGGTGCACGGCCAGGAACGCCAGCGCCTTGCCCGGCGGCAGCACCGCGAAGACCGCGCCGAAGTAGGCCGCGAAGTGCGCCGCGAGCAGCCCCAGCTCCTGCCACCGCCGCCGCGCCCCCGGCTTGAGCAGGGCCTTCACGCTGGCCACGTGCAGGTGCCAGGCCTCCAGCGTGAGCAGCGGCAGGAACCAGAACGCCTGGTGGCGGGCGATGAACCTGGGCAGGCCGCGGCTCCTCGCGACCTGGTCCGCCGAGAAGACGATGACCGCGGGCGAGACGTCCGGGTCGTGGTCCTCGTGGTTGGGGTTGGCGTGGTGACGGTTGTGCTTGCTGTTCCACCAGCCCCAGCCGAGCCCGATCGCGAGGTTGCCGAACAGCAGGCCCGCGAGGTCGCTGGGCGGGCGGGTGCGGAAGACCTGCCGGTGGCCGAGATCGTGGGCGAGGAAGCCGAACTGGCTGAACACCACCGCCAGCAGCGCCGCCACGAGCAGTTGCAGCCACGAGTCGCCCACCAGGGCGAACAACGTCCAGGAGGCGACGTAGACGGCGACGGAGACGGCCATCCGGACCGCGTAGTAGACGGGACGCCGGTCCAGCAGACCGGCGTCCGCGATGCGATGGGCTAGCCGGGCGAAATCGCTTCCCCGAGCGTCCAGCGTGCCAGGACTGGCCACAGGTCTCCTTCCTCACGGATTCGTTGCTGCCACCCTGACGTATCGGACACCAAGAAGGAAGCTTCGCAGGTCGTGGCGTTTCAACGGTACGCGAGCGACCCCAGCGCGTGCCGCTCCGGATCCGGCCGCGCCGCGCCCCTCTCCATGGCCGCCGCGAACCCGGCCGCGCCCAGCGCCTCCCGGCAGCGCGCGGCGAGGGCGGTCACGTACGGGTCGGCGGACTCGGCGATCCCGCGCAGCGCCCGCGCCGCGCCGAGCAGCTCGGCCGCGGGCGCCGGCTCCAGGTGCCCGGCCACGCCCTCCAGCACCGTTGCCCGCACCGTCCGGTCGGCGCAGCCGGCCATCAGCTCCAGCGCCGCGCGCAGCGGGCCGCCCGGCTCGGCCACCCGGGCCAGCTCGACCTGAAGCAGCGCACGGAACTGCGGGCTCGCCTCGACGTCCAGGGCGAGCGCGGCCTCCAGCAGCCGCCGCGCCTCCGCCGGGTCGCCGCCGCGCCGGGCCAGCTCGGCGCGGGCGTGCAGCACCCGGGCCAGCGGCTCGGGATCCCGCGAACGCTCTGCGGCCTCCTGCGCCCGCGCCAGCGTGCCGGCCGCGCCCGCGAGGTCGCCCGCCCGGCACTTGAGCTGCCCCAGCCGCAGCAGGTACGACATCGGCCCGAGCGCCACCTCCTCCAGCCCCGGCAGCCCCGGCGACCCCGCCATCCCCGGCGTCTCGGTGAGCGCGACGGCGGCGGCGAAGTCGCCGCGGTTCTCGGCCGCCAGCGACAGCCAGTAGGACGCCGCCCACTGGCCCCACCGGTCGCCGGTCCGCCGGAAGCCGTCCAGCGCCGGCTCCAGCAGGTCCTCCGCGCCCGCCACCGCGCCGTACTCGAACCGCACCAGGCCCGCGACCAGCAGCGCCGCCGACCTGACCCACGGGTCGGGATGGTCGCGCAGCCGCTCGGCGCCGCGCTCCGTGAGCGCCACGACGTCGTCCGGGGTGCCCAGCACGGCCCCCATCGCCCAGAAGTTCAGCGCCGCCGGATGGTCGGAGTCGCGTACCGCCTCCGACGCCGGCTCGCCCGCCAGCATCCGGCACAGCCCGTGCGCCAGCTCCCTGCCCGGCGGCGGCACGTCCCCGACCCGGGCGAGCACCGCGGCGGCCTGCTCGCGGATCTCCCGCACCCGGGCCCGCATGATCCACGGCCAGAACAGCGGCAGGATCAGCCGCAGCGGGTCCTCGGAGTGACGCAGCGCGGCCTCCAGGTTGCCGTGCTCGGCGTCCAGCACCGCGAGCCAGGCGAACTGCGCGCCGGTACGCAGCTGCGGCTCGGCGCGCTCGGCCAGCTCCGTGTAGTGGAGGGCGTGGGCGCGGCGCAGCTCGGGCAGGTCGGCGGCGGCGTACTGGCGGATCGTCTCCAGCATCGTGTAGCGGTCGCCGGAGACCGCGATGAGCGACTTGTCCACGAGCGAGGACAGCAGGTCCAGGCCACCCCCGCAGATGTGGGCGATCGCCTCGTACGTCGCGCCGCCCGAGAAGACGGTCAGCCCGCGCAGCAGCTCGCGCTCGGCGTCGGAGAGCAGGTTCCAGCTCCAGTCGATGACCGCGCGCAGCGTGCGGTGGCGCGGCTCGGCGGTGCGCCCGCCGCGCAGGGCCAGGCGGTGCCGCTGCTCGCCGAGCTGTTCGACGAGCAGCGGCACCGGCATCGTACGCAGGCGGGCGGCGGCCAGCTCGATGGCGAGCGGGATGCCGTCCAGCTCCCGGCAGATCCGCGCCGCCTGGTCGGGCTCCACCCGCAGGCCGGGCCTGGCCGCGGCGGCCCGCGCCGCGAACAGCTCGACGGCCTGTGCCTCCGGCAGCGGCGGGACGGGATGGACGCTCTCGCCGGGGATGTCGAGCGGCTCCCGGCTGGTGGCCAGGATCCGCAGGTCCGCGACCTCCGCCAGCAGCCGCCCCGCCACCCTGGCGGCCTCCTCGACCACGTGCTCGCAGTTGTCGAGCACGATCACCGCTCCGGCCCCGCGTAACGCCGCCACCGGGTCGCTGGTCCGCAGCACGCTCTCCACCGCGGCCCGGACCCCGTCCGCGGCCGCCAGCTCCACCAGCCACACCCCGCCGGGCGCGACCAGCCCGGCGGCCGCCTCCAGCGCCAGCCTGGTCTTGCCCGCGCCGCCCGCGCCGGTCAGGGTGACCAGCCGGGTCCCGCCGCCGAGCAGGGCGCGCAGCCGGGCCACGTCGCCGGTCCGGCCCACGAAGCTCGTCACCTGGGCGGGCAGGTTGCCGCGCGGCGCGGGCGGCGGCTCCCGCAGCGCCTCCAGGTGGGCCTCACGCAGCTCGGGCCCGGGGTCCGCGCCCAGCTCGTCGTCCAGGGCGGCCCTGATCCGCTCGAAGACGGCCAGCGCCTCGCCCCGCCGCCCCCGCGCCGACAGCGCCCGCATCAGCAGCGCGTGGAACGGCTCCCGCAGCGGATGCGCCGCCGCCAGCCCTTCCAGCTCCGCCACCAGCCCCTCCACGGCCGGACCTGCGGTGGACAGGTCGTGGGCGATCCTGGTGGCGAGCGCGGTCAGCCGCAGCTCCTCCAGCCGCACCGCAGGACCCGCCGCGAACGGCAGGTCCGCCGCGTCCGCCAGCGCCGGCCCCCGCCAGAGGGCCAGCGCCTGGCGCGCTTCGCCGTCGCGTACGAGCTGCTCGAACGCCCAGGCGTCCACCTCGTCAGGCGGCACGTCCAGCAGGTAGCCGGCGGGGTGGGAGCCGATGACGCCGGGGGCATCGCGCCGGGCCCGCGACACCAGGGACTGCAGCGCCGCCGCCGGATGCGCGGGCGGGTCGTCCGGCCAGAGGTCGTCGATCAGCCGGTCGGCGGGGACGACCCGGCCGGGGTCGAGCGCCAGGCGTACCAGCAGGGCCCGCACCCTGGCCCCGCCCACCTGGGCGCCCGCCACCTGCAGCGGCCCCAGAATCCCGACCCGCATCCGCCCGGGAACCCTAGGCGTCGGCCGAGAGCTCGTCGAAGAGCTGGAGCGCGGCCTCGCGCACCTCCTCGGGGGAGAGCCCGCCCAGGGTCTCCCTGGCCTGCTCGATGTCGCGGGTGGTGGCGAGCGTGATGGCCACGGACGAGGCGGCGGCGCGGTCGATCGATCCCGTCGGGGCGGCGTCGGCCAGTTTCTGGGCGCTCGCGGCGAGGTCGAGGTTGTCTCTCAACGGATCTCCTCGGATGGACGAAGACCCATTCTTGCAGTGCGCGCCCCGGGTAGGGGGTCAGCCTCGCAGCGGGTCGTGGCCGACGGACATCAGCTCGCGCCGCGACTCGTCGTCCGTCCGGCCGTCCAGGGTCTCGACGAGCTCGATGACCTGCCGCATCACGTCGAGGTCGGTCCTGGTGAGATCGCCCTTGCGCTTGCTCAGGACGTGCAGCACGCCCCGTCCGAGCTCGTCGATGCCGAGGTCGGGGTCGGGCGGGAAGCCATCCTCGTTCGAGGCGTCCGCCAGCAGGTACGAGCGCAGCTCCTCCGAGTTCATGTTGACCGCGCGGTGGAACTCTTCCCAGAGCAGATCGGTGCCAAGGCTCTCAGTCATGTGGGCCGCCTACCCCGCAGACCTGGCGTTACGCGCCCGTCCAGATTCGTGGCGAGATAGAGGTATTCGACCGTCGGCCCGCGCGCTCAGTGAGGTCAGGACCGCCGCGAAGGAGGGGGCGGCACGTGTCGCGCGCAGGGCCACGCGGTCTGCCAGCCGCCCGGCCCGCCCGTGCGACACGTGCCGGGACGCTACAGCGGGGCCGGGCCGGTGCTGCCACGCGGCGTGAGCGCCGCCGCCTGGTCCTCGTACGGAGGGACGCTCTCCCCGGCGATCAGCGCGAGCAGCCGCTGCGCCGCGTGCGCCCCGTAGGCCGGGATGTCGCGGGTGAGTGCCGTCAGCGGCGGCCGGACGACCCGCGACAGCGGCGAGTCGTCCCAGGCCACGACGGACAGGTCGCGCGGCACCTCGACCCGCATCTCCTGGGCCACCGAGAGCCCGGCCACGGCCATGATGTCGTTGTCGTAGATGATCGCCGTCGGCCGGTCGGGCGAGCTGAGCAGGCGGCGGGTGGCGCGGGCGCCCTCCTCGCCGGTGTAGTCGGTGTGGACCGTGACCGGCTCGGCGACCCCCTGGCACGCCTCGGCGAAGGCCCGGTCGCGCAGCGCGGTGTGCACCAGCTCGGGCAGCCCCGCCACCCGGGCGATGCGCCGGTGGCCGAGCGCCACGAGGTAGCCGACGGTCTCGCGGACGGCCTGCCCGTCGTCGGACCAGATCGCCGACAGCGAGCCCGACTCCGACGGGTGCCCGATGACCACGGCCGGCATGCCGAGCCGCTCCAGCTCGCCGATCCGGGTGTCGGAGGTGTGCAGGTCGACGAGGAAGACGCCGTCGATGCGGCTCTCGCCCCACCAGCGCCGGTAGACCTCGCTCTCCTGCTGGTGGCTGGTGACGACCTGGAGCAGCAGCGCGTACGACCGGTCGGCGAGCACCCCCTCGATGCCGCTGATCAGCTCCATGAAGAACGGCTCGACGCCGAGGACGCGGGCGGGACGGCAGAGCGCGAGCCCCACGCAGTCGGCGCGGGCTCCGTTGAGCGCCCGCGCGGCGCTGTTGGGCCGCCAGCCGATCTCCTCGGCGATGGCGACGATCCTGGCCCGCGTCGCCTCCGACACGCCGGGCTGCCCGTTGAGCGCGTAGGACACCGCCACTTTGGAGACGCCCGCCCTGCTGGCGATGTCGGCGATCGTCGGTCGCTTCACGGACTCCCTCTCTTGGCCCGGCTCCCGGCTCTGAACCGGGTAACCGCCTCTACTTTAGGCCACCCGGAGCAAACGCCCGTTAACCGGTCAAGCCACGTGCCAGGGCCGCGCGTCCTGCGTCTCGTACGCCTCCTCCGCCACCCGCAACGCGAACGTCGGCCGCTCGGCCCCCTCGACCGGCCCCAGGTAGGTGTGCCCGGTGAGGTGACACCAGGCCGGCAGGTCGACGGGCGCGGCCGGGTCGGTGGCGATCAGATGGATCACGGCACCGGGGCCGGCGCGGCGTACGTGACCGCGCAGCTCGATGAGGAGCTGCACGCACAGCTTGTCGCCGCCGTCGACAACGAGATCAGGCATGTCTCCAGGAAATCATCCCTTGAGACCGGTGTGCGCCAGCCCCTCCACGAACTGCTTCTGCGCCAGCACGAACACCACGAGCACCGGCAGCGCCGTCATCGAGGCGGCGGCCAGCTGCACGTTCCACATGGGCCCGCCGTAGGCGTCCACGAACTGGGTGAGCGCCTGCGGCAGCGTGAACCGCTCCGGCGTGGTGAGGAAGACGATCGGCTCCAGGTACAGGTTCCAGCTGTGCAGGAAGGTGAAGATCGCCACCGCGCCGATCGCGGGCCGGGCCAGCGGCAGCCCGATCCGCCAGAACGTGGCCAGCCGCCCGAGCCCGTCCACCGCCGCCGCCTCGTCCAGCTCCTTCGGCAGCGCGAGGAAGAACTGCCGCATGATGAACGTGGCCAGCACGCTCGGCGCGCCCAGGACCGGCACGAGGATGAGCGGCCAGTGCGTGTCCGTCAGCCCGGCCGAGTGGAAGAGCCGGAACAGCGGCACGATCGTGACCTCGCTCGGGATCAGCAGCCCGACCAGGATCACCAGGAACAACGCGTTCGAGCCGCGGAAGCGGATGCGCGCGAACGCCCAGCCGGCCAGCGCCGAGATCGCCAGCGTCCCGGCCGTCACCACGGCCGCGATGTAGAGGCTGTTCCAGTACTGCTGCGCGAACGGCTGCAGCTCGAACACCTGCCGGTACGCCTCCAGCCGCGGCGCGTTCGGCAGCAGCGACGGCGGGAAGGCGAAGATCTCGTTGACCGGCTTCAGCGACGAGGTGACCATCCACCAGGTCGGGAAGACGAACGGCACGCACAAGACACACAGGACGCCGTACAGAAGAGTCTTACGTCTCAAGGAACACCCACCTCCTGCGCATCCGCCACTGCAGCACGGTGAGGGCGAGCACGATCACGAAGAGCAGCACCGACAGCGTGGCGCCGTAGCCGAAGTGGTGGAACTGGAACGCCTGCTGGTAGAGGTAGTAGACGAGCACGGTCGTGGACGTGCCCGGCCCGCCCTGGGTGAGCACCGCGATCTGGGCGAAGACCTGGAGCGACCCGGCGACCGTGATGATCGAGGTGAGCAGCACGGTCGGGCTGATCATCGGCAGGGTGATCCTGGTGAAACGGGCCCACGCGCCCGCGCCGTCGAGCCGCGCGGCCTCGTACAGCTCCTTGGGCACGCCCTGGAGCGCGGCCAGGAACAGCACCATGTTGAGCCCGACGTTCTTGAAGACCTGTACGGCGATCACCGACACCATCGCGCCCGAGCCCGTACGCAGCCAGTTGGGCCCCTCGACGCCCAGCACGTGCAGGAACGCGTTGACGCCGCCGTTCTGCTGGAGCATGAAGCCCCACACGATCGTCCAGGCCACCAGCGAGACCACCACCGGCGAGAAGAACAGCGTGCGGAAGACCACCGTGCCGCGCAGCCGCTGGTTCAGCAGCACCGCGAGCAGCATCGCCAGCGACAGGTTGAACGCCACCAGGCCGGCCGAGAAGACCGCGGTCGCGGTGAGCACCTTGGGGACGTTCGGGTCGGCGAGGAGCTGCCGGTAGTTGTCGCCGCCGACGAAGTCGAAGGTGTCGGCCAGAACGTTCCACTCGTGCAGGCTGTAGTGGACGACCAGCCCGAGCGGCAGGAACACGAACAGCAGGCTGCCGAGCAACTGCGGGGCCACGAACGCGTAGCCGACCAGATGGTCGCGGCGGCGCGCGGTCCACCAGCGACCACCGGGACGGACGTCGATCGCCATCACGCCGTCACTTGGCCAGCATCGGCTGGATCGCGGCGCAGACCCCGGCGAGCGTCTTGGCCACGTCGGCGCCCGGCTGCCAGAGCGGGTCGAGGCCGGCCCGTACGGTCTGGGCCAGCTCGGCCTGGCCGGCGTGGTTGGGCTTGACCCGGCCGTTCGCGATGCCGTCGATGACGACCTGCTGGAGCTGCTCCGGCTTGAGCAGCGGGTTGCTCTTGGCCAGGCCGTCGGCGGTCAGCAGCGGCGTGCGCGGCGGCGGGAAGAACTGGCCGAGCTTGGCGGCGTTGTCCGGGCTGGAGAGGAAGGCCAGGAAGTCGGCGGCCTTGGCGGCGTTCGGGCTCTTCTTGACCACGCCGATGCCCGCCTGGCCGATCACGCTGTAGCCGCCCTTCGGGCCGGTCGGCAGCGGGATCAGGTCCCACTTGAAAGTGGCGTCCTTGAGCAGGGAGGCGCGGGAGATCTGGGTGATCGTCATCGCGGCCTCGCCGGCGAAGAAGTCCGCCGTGGTGCCGGGGCCGGGCAGCGCCTTGCTGTCGAAGATCGCCCGGTGCAGGAACGTCATCGCCTCGACCATCTCGGGCTTGGTGAAGCCGCAGGTCCGGCCGTCCTCGCTCCACGCCTCGGCGCCCCAGCCGCCCCACACGGTGGCCAGGTTGTCCCAGCCCTTGTAGTCGAAGTCGCGGACCACCAGGCCGGCCTTGCCCGTCTTCGCGTTGACCGCCGCCGCCGTCTCGACCGCCTGCTCCCACGTCCAGCCGGCCTTCGGGAGCTTCTGGCCCGCCTGCTTCAGCAGGTCCTCGTTGACGAAGACGCCGAAGGGCGAGGTGGAGAACGGGTAGGCGTACAGCTTGCCGTCCCGCTGCCACAGCTTCGTGGTCGCGGGGGCGAACTCCTCCGGCTTGACCAGGTTGTCCAGGGGCGCGAGCGCGCCCGAGCCGACGAAGTCGGGCGCCGAGTTCTCCAGGATCCAGGCCAGGTCGGGCGCGTTGCCGCCGGCCATCTGCGTGGTCAGCGTCGTCGTGTAGTTCTCCAGCGGCAGCGTGTCGAACTTGATCGACGCCACGTCCTTGTGAGTCTTCAGATAGTCGGCGGCGATCGCGTTGAGCAGGTCGAGGTGCTCGGCGTTGCCGGTCCAGACCGTCATCCGCAGCGCGGCGGGCCCGCTCGCGGTCTCGTCGCCGCCAGAGCCGCAGGCGGTGAGGACGAGCAGTCCCGCGAGGCCGGCGGCGGCCAGGGTGATGCGCATCGGCGCTCCTTGCAGAGGGGGGTACAGAGGGGGATCAGTAGCCGGTGACGTCCGGCCAGTGGAGTTCGACGCCCTGCGCCTCCAGGCGGTCCTGGAACGCGGCGAGCAGGGCCGGGTCCTGCCGCACGGCGTGCGGCGAGGTGGACCGGTCGAGGCAGAACGCCGCCAGCGCGCCGGCGGCCTCCCCGATGTTCCACTCGACCGGGTGCAGCCGGTAGCAGCCGTTGGTGATGTGCGTGGTGGCGAGGTTCTTGCCCGCCGGGAGGAGGTTCTCGACGCGGTGGGGGAGCAGCGCGCCGAGCGGGATCTCGAACGGGCTGTTCGGCACGTCGAGATAGTTGTCGCCGCCGGTGGACGGGTGCAGGTCGATGCGGTACATGCCGACGCCGACCGAGTCGGGGTAGCGGACGGCGCCCTTGTCGCCGCGCACGGCCAGCGACAGGTCCTGCTCGACGATCGTGTAAGCCCCGCGGATGCGGCGGGACTCGCGCACGTACGGGGCCTGGGCCAGGCCGTCGGCCGAGCCGGTGACGTCGCCGCGCAGCCGCAGCCCCGGCCAGCCGGTGCCGCCGTCGGGACGCGGCGCCTCGGTCTGCATCCAGTACAGGACCGACAGCGACAGCTCCTTCGCCCGCCGCAGGTTCTCCGCGGCGTCGGGGACGTCGACGATCCCGCCCTCCAGGTAGTCGATCATCGGCCAGTTGACGAGGGTGATGTCGCTGGCGTACGCGCCCGGCGCGAACAGGTCCTTGGCGGCGATCCTGCGGAAGGTCCACAGGTTGCCGTCGCCGGGGTTGCGCCGCTGGTCGGCGTGGACCTGGAGCGGGTCGTCGCCCGGGTTGGGGGTGAAGGAACGTTCCGTGATCTCCAGCGTGCGCGGGTTGGGGCTGCGCCAGCCGAGGATGGGCCCGCCCCAGAACTCCGGCTGGTACGTCCGCCAGAAGTCGTAGCGCTCCGGCCGGTCGATCGTGTGGTCGCCGTCCACGTGGTCCATCGCGAAGCAGACGGAGACGGCCTGCATGTTGAGCGGCTGGGCGGTCGCCGGGGCGCTCGGCTCGCCGGTGTCGGCCTGCGACTCGAAGCCGGTGACGTACTCGGTGCCGGTCAGCGGCAGCAGCTCGCCGGTCTCGGTCGCGTCCAGGATGTACGGGGCCGTGATCCAGTGCTCGTCGCCGCCGTCGCGGTGCGCGAGCCGGACCGCCGTCACCCGGTCGCCGTCCACCTCGGCCGCCACCGGCCGGTACGGCCGCAGCACCGTCAGCCGCCCGCCGCCCAGGTAGGGGGCGAGCATGGCGTCGATGACCGCGACCGCCACCCGCGGCTCGTGGCACAGGGGGCTCACCCAGCCCGCGCCCGGATTGAGCGCCCGCCAGGCGCGGGCGCCCTCGGTGAGCGGATAGTGGCGGCGGTAGTAGTCGCGGATGCCGTCACGCAGCGCGCGATAGCTCGCGGTGACGCCGAACTGCTCGACCCAGGTGTGCTCGTCGGGCGGGACGGCCTGGCTGGTGAGCTGGCCGCCGAGCCAGTCGTACTCCTCGGTCAGCACCACCTTCCTGCCCGCCCGCAGGGCCGCGAGCGCCGCGGCCACTCCTCCGAGGCCGCCCCCGACGATCAGCACCTCGGTGCTCGACTCGCGCAACTCCGATCCTTTCACTTGGTGGGGGGCGCCAGGGTGACGCCCTCGGTGAGCTCGCACGGCAACAGCCGCTGGACGGGCGGTCCGCCCTCGATCAGCTCGGTCAGGTCCTCGACCGCCTGCCGGCCCATCTCCCTGCGCGGGATGAGGAAACCGGTGAAGTCGATGTCGGTCGGCGCCGGGCGGGTGGGGTCGCCCAGGGTCAGGATCGACAGGTCGCCGGGAACGGTGACGCCGCGCCTGCCCAGCAGGTCGGCGAGGGCGGCGGCGTCGGCGTACTCCTCGGCGAACACCGCCGTGACGCCCGCCGCCAGCACCCGCTCCGCCATGTCGGCGGGCTCGCCGGGAGCGAGCCGCAGCGGGCGCCCGACGACGCCGGCGAAGCCGCGGAAGCGGTCGGCGTACGACTCGGCGCCGACGCCGTGCCCCAGGTACGCCACCCGCTCGTGGCCCAGCGCACGGGCTCGCACCACCAGGTCGCGGACGGCCGAGGCGTAGTCGGCGCCGACGTACGGCACCGTGCCCCCCGCGTCGTCGCGCCGCCCCACCGACACGAACGGGTAGCGCTCGCCCACCAGCCGCGCCAGGTCCTCCCGGTCCAGCTCACGGCCGAGCAGCACGCACCCGTCGGCCAGCCGCAGCCGGTTGTCCTGGTGGTAGACGCGCTTGCGCCCGTCCACGGTGGGCGCGCTGGTGAACAGCAGCAGGTCGCACCCGAACTGCTCGGCGCACTCCTCGATCCCGACGAGGAACGGGTGGTAGAAATCGCCGGTCGCGCTCGGGAAGACGGGCTCGTAGGTGAACACCCCGAGGATGCGGTTGCGCCGCGCTGCCAGCCGCCGGGCGGCCGGATCGGCGACGTACCCGGTCTCCCGGATCACCCGCAGCACCCGGTCCCTGGTCTCGGCCGGGATCCGCGAGTCGGCCCCGGCCCGGTTGTTCAGCACCAGGGAGACGGTGGTCTGGCTGACGCCCGCCAGGCGGGCGATGTCGCGCTGGGTGAGGCGACGGTGTGCGGGATCGGGGGGAGGCATGACGTTCCTCAGCTAATGCGCATTAGCGCGAGGGGCAATGCCGGAATTGTTCGCCTCCCCCGCACGGGGTGTCAAGGGTTCCCGCAGTGCTAATCCGGATTACCAGCAGCCGCGCCCCTCGCGTGACCGGACGACGTCGATCCTTCCGGGGAGGAGGATGCGGGGACGTGACCAGGCTTTCCGTGCGATGATGTGACGGCACCAGAGCCGGGGTCAGAGGCCCTTGATTGCGAGTCACTTGCACAGAACGGGGTATGACCTCAGGATCCGGGAGGTGATCATCTATGCTGCTGAGCTTCCGCTTCGCCAACCACAGATCATTCAGGGATGAGCAACAACTCAATCTCCTCCCGGTCTACGAGGGAGACAGTGTCCATGAAGTCCCGTGTCTTCCGATAGCGGCGATCTTCGGGGCCAACGCGTCGGGCAAGTCCAACGCGATCACCGCTTTCACGTACATGCGACGCATGGTCACCTCGTCCGATCGCGACTCGGAGCCGGATACGGGAGTGGACAGGTCGCCCTTTCGCCTTGATCCTGAGGTCGCCCTGGAGCCGTCACGCTATGTCATCGACCTGTCGCTGGACGGTGTTCGCCATACCTACGGGTTCACCGTCGACGATGACGAAGTTCTGGAAGAATGGCTGTACAGCTATCCTCTGAAAAGACGGCGTGTCGTTTTCGAGCGCACTGGTCAGGACTACCGCTGGGGTGAGGAGTCGGAGAAGACCCCGCTCGTTCAGCTACCGAAACTGACAGCGCCCAATGTGCTGTTCCTGACGTTTGCGGCGCGTGCTCGGCAGGAACTCATCCTGCCGGTCTACAACTGGTTCCTGCGCGCCATCAAAGTGAGCTTCCAGCAGCGGCGCCTGCTGACGAGCAAGGACCTGGTCAACTATATCGATCGACTCGATGACCCGGCGCGCAGGGACATCATCGTCGGGCTGGTGAAAGCGGCCGACCTGGGTCTTCAGGACATCTCGCTCAGTGCGCCCACTGATCCCTCGCCGGAGCAGCTCGATCTGGATTTCCTGGGCGACTTCGAGATGGTGCAGAGCTTCCGGCCGAGAAGAGAGACGAGACGCATTCTGTTCAGTCACGCCGGGGCACGTGGGAACGTCCTTCTCGAATGGGGAGAACAGTCGACCGGGACCCGCCAGCTTCTTGATCTGGCGCTGAAGGCCGAGCAGTCCCTGCGCAGCGGATCCCTGCTGCTGGTGGACGAGATCGACTCGA
This sequence comes from Nonomuraea sp. LP-02, assembly GCF_036289125.1. Taxonomy (NCBI): domain Bacteria; kingdom Bacillati; phylum Actinomycetota; class Actinomycetes; order Streptosporangiales; family Streptosporangiaceae; genus Nonomuraea; species Nonomuraea sp. LP-02. The sequence goes on from NZ_JAXCLK010000001.1 coordinate 7,391,764, forward strand.
GCCTCCACCCTGTGCTGACCGCAAGCCTCATCAGACTGTTCCAGAATCCGGCCGTCAACAAGAGCGCTGCGCAGCTGATACTCACGACGCACGACGCCACGCTGCTCGGGTCCATCCAAGGCGGTGAAGTGCTGCAACGGGACCAGATCTGGTTCACCGAGAAGGGCGGTGACGGCGCCTCGACGCTGTTCCCCCTGACCGACTTCCATCCGCGCAAGCAGGAGAACAGGCAGCGAAGGTATCTCAACGGTAGCTATGGCGCCATCCCGGTCGTATCCGATGAGCTTTTCGTGAAGGCGCTCACGTCCCGAGGAGACATGGGTGAAAGAGAAGAAGACACCTAAGTCTCCCCGCCAGGGCGTGAAGCTGGGACAAGGGCGTGAGACGACCCTGAGAAGGCGGAAAGCCTACAGGAACAGCGCCCTGACCGTTCTGGTGCTCACCAACGGCATCAAAACCGAGAAACAGTACTTCGATGCCCTCAGGAGGCGCGCCTGGGGTAATCCGTTCCATGTGAGCATCAAGAACTGCGCTCCCACCGCACTGGTCGAGTTCGGGATGTCCGAGAAATCCAACGCCGGCTACGACCAGGTGTGGTGCGTGTGCGACGTGGACGCCTTCGACGTGCGCGAGGCCGTGCAACTCGCCCGCGAATGCGGCATCGGGATAGCTCTGTCGCAACCGTGCTTCGAAGTCTGGCTGATTCTCCACAAGAAGGACTTCCGGAAGAGCGCTCACCATGCCAAAGAGGTTGAGGCCGAGCTGAGCAGGGTCCTGCCGCGCTGGGACAAGTCGACTCTACGCATGGAAGATTTCTGGGAAGGCATAGAAGACGCGATACGCCGGGCCAAGGCCCTGGGCGAACCTCCGAAGAACAACCCGTCGACCGCGGTCTGGGAGGTCATGGAGGTTCTGCGGGCCTCACCCGAGGAGGTCTCCTCGCTCTGAGCTCAGAGGGGTCAGGAGATGCCGGGTGGGGAGGTGGAGTCGCGGATGACGAGTTGGCAGGGCATCTTGTGGACGCCGGGCGTCGCCTTGCCGTCGATCGCGGCGAACAGGTGCTGGGCCGCGGTCCGGCCCAGTGACTCCAGGTTCATGTCCACGGTCGTCAGCGCCGGGCGGGTCTCCGTGGACAGGACCTCCCAGTTGTCGTAGCCGACGACCGCGATGTCGTCGGGCACCCGCCGGCCGCGTTCGCGGGCCGCTTCGACGAAGCCGGCAGCGATCTGGTCGCTGCCGCAGAAGACGGCGTCGATCTCGGGCTCGGACATCAGCAGCATCTCGGCGGCGTGTCGGCCCCAGCGTTGCGACCACGGGCCGGAGAGGGTCTGGCCGGCCTGGGGGAGGCCCGCCGCCTCCAGGGCGAGGCGGGCGCCCTCCTCGCGGTCGCGGGCGGCCTTGTAGTGGGTGGGGCCGGTGACGTGCGCGATGCGGCGGCGGCCGAGGGCGAGCAGGTGGTTGACGGCCATGGCGGCGGCGCCGACGTCGTCGGGCACGAACGAGACGTCCTCCGGGTCCTCGGAAGGTCCGTAGGCGTAGACGACCGGCACCGGCAGGTCCTTGCTCACGGACGGCCGCGGGTCGGTGCTCTCGCCCACGACGATGAGGCCGTCCACCCGGCGCGACAGCAGCGCCCGCAGGTGGTGCTGCTCCCTGATGGCGTCGCCGCGGGCGTCGCAGAGCAGCACGGCCATCTCGCCGGCTCCGAAGGCGTTCTCGGCGCCGAGCAGCACCGGGATGCCGAACCGGCCGACGCTGTCGGAGGTCAGCAGCCCGACCGTGCGCGTCTGACCGGACAGCAGCCCTCTGGCGAGGGCGTTCGGCTGGAAGGAGAGCTGGGCCGCGGCGGCGAGCACCCGCTCGCGCGTGGCGGCCCGTACGTCCTGCCGCCCGTTCAGCGCCTTGGACGCCGTGGCGATCGACACCCCCGCCAGCGAGGCCACATCGTTGATGGTCGCCCGCTTAGTCGCCATGCTTCGAAACCCTTTTCGGTCGCTGTGAACTGCTTAGCACCCTAGCACCCATTGACAGAGGTCCGTGTTTCTTCTACGTTTCCGAAAACCTTTAAGTCCAGGAGCACAACATGAGACGAAGGCTGGCCGGGATCTCCCTTCTCGGTGTGTTAGCGCTCACAGCGGCGGCCTGCGGAAACAGCGGAAACAGCGGGAACGGCGGCGACGGCGGAGCTCAGGAGGCGGGCCCCGTCACGATCACGATGTGGACCCGCGCCGCCACGCAGACCCAGAGCGAGCGGCTGGTCCAGCAGTACAACAAGACCCATAAGAACCAGGTCAAGCTCACCGTCATCCCGACGGACAACTATCAGCCCCGCATCGCCGCCGCGGCCGGGGCCAAGCAGCTCCCCGACGTGTTCGCGGCCGACGTCATCTTCGTGCCGAACTACACCTCCCAGGGCCTGTTCCTGGACATCACCGACAGACTGGCGGCTCTGCCGTACAAGGACAAGCTCGCCCCCTCGCACATCAAGCTGGGCACGCTCGACGGCCGCATGTACACGCTGCCGCACACCCTCGACCTGTCGGTCTGGTTCTGGAACAAGGACCTGTACGAGAAGGCCGGCCTCGACCCCGAGCAGGGCCCGAAGTCGCTGAAGGAGTTCGCCCAGCAGGCCACCACCGTCCAGGAGAAGCTGGGCAAGGACGGCAAGGTCCACGGCACGTTCTTCGGCGGCAACTGCGGCGGCTGCTACGTCTTCACCTTCTGGCCCTCCGTCTGGGCCGCCGGCGGCCAGGTCATGAACGCCGAGGGCACCCAGTCGCTCAACGACCAGCCGGCCATGACCGACGTCTTCAAGATCTGGCGCGAGCTGTACGAGAAGAAGGTCACCGGCCCGACCGCCAAGGAGGAGCAGGGCCCGACCTGGACGGGCTTCTTCCCGAAGGGCGAGATCGGCGTCATGCCGATGCCCTCGACCACGCTCGGCCTCATGCCGAAGGAGATGAAGATCGGCGTCGCCCCGATCGCCGGCCCCGACGGCGGCGAGTCGACGTTCGTCGGCGGCGACTCGATCGGCATCAGCTCCACCACCAAGAACGCCGACGCCGCCTGGGAGTTCCTGTCCTGGACGGTCGGCGACGAGGCCCAGGTCGAGGTCATGGCCAAGAACAAGGACGTGCTCGCGCGCACCGACCTGGCGAGCAACAAGTACTCGTCCGAGGACCCGCGCGTGGTGCTGATCAACTCGCTGGTGGCCAAGGGCCAGACCCCGTACGCCCTGCGCTTCGGCCAGACCTTCAACGACCCGCAGGGCCCGTGGCTGCGCTACGCCCGTGAGGCCGTCTTCGGCGACGCCTCCAAGCTCCCGCAGCTCAACGCCGAGATCACGAAGTCGCTGCAGCAATGACCTTGACGATGACCCGTTCCGGGCGGCGGGCGGCCCACGGCGCGCCCTCCGCCCGGTGGCGGAGCAGAAGGATCCAGGGCTGGCTGTACGCGGCCCCGACGGCCGTCATCGTGGGCGTGCTCTTCATCGCGCCTCTGGTGCTGGTGGTCTGGATGTCGCTCAACCGTTGGCCCCTGCTCGGCGCCCCGGCGTTCAACGCGCCGGACAACTACACCAAGATCGCCGACAACCCGCTCTTCGTCGACGCGGTGCTCTTCACGCTGAAGTACACCGCCCTCACCACCGTCCTGCTGTCGGCGGTGGCGCTCGGGCTGGCCCTGCTGGTGCAGGACCGCAGGCCGGGCATCGGGTTCTTCCGCACCGCGTTCTTCCTGCCGGGCGCGGTCGGCTTCGCCGCGGCGGGCCTGCTGTTCTACGGCCTGCTGAACAACGACTTCGGCCCCATCGACCCGATGCTCCAGGCCATCGGCCTCACCAGCGAGCCGGTCAAGTGGATCGGCACCCCGAACATGGCGCTGTTCTCCACGATCACGCTGGTGATCTGGCGCTTCGCCGGGTTCAACATGCTCATCCTGCTCACCGGCCTGCAGGCCATCCCCACCGAGGTGTACGAGGCCGCCCGCAGCGACGGCGCCAACCGCCGGCAGATCTTCACCAGGATCACCCTGCCGCTGCTGCGCCCGACGCTGGCCCTGATGCTCATCCTCAGCGTGACGGGCTCACTGCTCGCCTTCGACCAGTTCTTCGTCTTCACCAACGGCGGCCCGGACAACAGCACGGTGTCGATGGTCATGGTCGTCTACCGGGACGCCTTCTTCCGCTTCGACCTCGGCGGCGCGGCGGCGCTGTCGGTCGTGCTGCTCGTGGCCCTCGTCGGCCTCAACACGTTCATGATGCGGAGGCTGCGATGAGCCGCTATCTCACGCTGTCGGCGCTGGCGGTGCTGTTCCTGTTCCCGCTGGTGTGGAGCGGTTACGCGTCGCTGGAGGACCCGTCCAACTACCTGGAGATGGCCGGCTTCGGCGAGGGGCTCGGCACGTACGCGACCAACAGCGTGCTCGTCTCGGTCATGACCGTGGCCGGCACGCTGGTCGTCTCGGCGCTCGGCGGCTACGGCTTCGCCCGCTTCGACTTCCCCGGCAAGAACGTGCTGTTCCTCGCCACGCTGGCGATCCTCATGGTGCCGTACGCGACCATCCTCATCCCGCTCTACGTGCTGCTCGGCTACCTCGGCCTGCAGAACTCGCTCGTCGGGCTGTCGCTGGTGTTCGTGATGTTCCAGCTCCCGTTCGCGCTGTTCATGATGCGCAACGCGTTCGAGGCGCTGCCGCGCGAGCTGGAGGAGGCGGCGCTGGTGGACGGCTGCGGCACGTTCCGCGCCTTCTCCAGCATCCTGCTGAAGGCGGTGCGGCCGGCGCTGATCACGGTCGGGCTGTTCGCCTTCCTCGCCTCGTGGAACGACTTCTTCGCGCCGCTCATCCTGCTCAACGACGGCGCGTCGTTCACGCTGCCGGTGGCCGTGGTCAGCATGACGCAGCGCACGTTCGGCGCCGTCGACTACGGCATGCTCCAGGCCGGCGTCATGGTCATGGCCATCCCCTGTCTCGTCCTGTTCATCGTGCTGCAGCGCCACTACGTGCGCGGATTCATGTCAGGAGCTCTGCGTGGCTAATCCCGTCCTGCCCTCCTCGGGCGTCCTGTCCCCCCTCGGACTCGACGCGGTACGCCTCTCGCCCGGTTTCTGGGGCGACCGGGTGGCGCTCAACCGCGAGGTCACGATCGCCCACTGCCAGGAATGGGAAGAGCGCGAAGGCTGGATCGGCAACTTCCGCGGCGAGCGCCCGAGGCGGGGCCGCGAGTTCAGCGACTCGGAGATCTACAAGCTGCTGGAGGCCATGGCCTGGGCGGACCATCCGGGGCTGCCCGCGCTGGCCGAGATCGTGGCGGGCGCGCAGGAGGGCGACGGCTACCTCAACACCCGCTGGTCCGGCAGCCGCTACACCGACCTGGAGTGGGGCCACGAGCTCTACTGCTACGGCCACCTCATCCAGGCCGGGGTGGCCCGGCTGCGCACGCACGGCGAGGACACGCTGACCAGGGTCGCGCTGCGCGCCGCCGACCACGTGTGCCGCCGTTTCATGGAGGGCACGCAGACCTGCGGGCACCCGGTGATCGAGATGGCGCTGGTCGAGCTGTACCGGGTGACGGGGACCGAGCGCTACCTGGAGATGGCCCGCCGCTTCGTCGAGCGCCGCGGCCTGCCCGCGCTCGCCGACATCCCCTTCGGCCGCGCCTACTACCAGGACGACCTGCCGGTACGGCAGGCCCAGGTGTTCCGCGGCCACGTCGTACGGGCGCTCTACCTGGCCTCCGGCGTGGTGGACGTGGCCGTCGAGACCGGCGACGAGGAGCTGCTGAAGGCGGTCGAGGCGCAGTGGGAGCGCACGGTCGCCCGGCGTACGCACCTGACCGGCGGCATGGGCTCGCGCCACGCGGACGAGTCGTTCGGCGAGGACTACGAGCTGCCGCCCGACCGGGCCTACAACGAGACCTGCGCGAGCATCGCCTCCGTCATGCTGTCCCACCGGCTGCTGCTGGCGACCGGCGACGTGCGCTACGCCGACCTGGCCGAGCGGACGCTCTACAACATGCTGGCCACCGGCGTCGCGCTGGACGGCCGCTCGTTCTTCTACGCCAACCCGCTGCAGGTGCGGGTGCCGGCCGTGCCGCTCGACGGGGTGAACCACGCCCCCGAGGGCGGGCTGCGCTCGCCCTGGTTCGACGTCGCCTGCTGCCCGAACAACATCGCCCGCACGCTGGCCTCGCTGCCCGCGTACGTCGCCACGGCCACGGCGGACGGCATCCAGATCCACCACCCGACCCCGGCCGAGATCCGGCACGGGGAGCTCGCGGTCAAGGTGGAGACCGGCTACCCGTGGGACGGCGCGGTGACCGTACGGGCGCTGACCGGCGGCAGGGGCAGGATCGCCCTGCGCGTCCCCGCCTGGGCGAAGGGCGCGCGGCTCACACACCGCGGCGAGGTCCGCGAGGTCGCCCCCGGGTACGCGGTCGCCGACGGCCCCTGGCGGACCGGCGACGAGCTGCGGCTGGAGCTGCCGATGGCGCCGCGCTGGACGTTCCCCGACCGGCGCGTGGACGCGCTGCGGGGCAGCGCCGCCGTGGAGCGCGGGCCGCTCGTCTACTGCGCGGAGTCGGTGGCCGACGAGCCGCCGCTCGGCGACGTCGCCGCCCACGTGGCTCCGCCCGTGGAGCACCATGTGGACGGGGTGGTCGAGCTGGAGGTCGCCGCGTCGCTCGGCGGCGGCGGCGGGTCGCCGGGCTGGCCGTACGGCCACGAGCCGGACGGGCGTCCTTCGGGTGCGGACGCCGGTCTGCGGCTGGTGCCGTACCACCGGTGGGGCAATCGCGGCCCCGCGACCATGCGTGTCTGGCTGCCGGTCGGGGCGGGGGAGTGACCATGCGGAAGAGGGCACTGCTCACGGTGCTGGCGCTCACGGCGTCGCTCATGGTCTCGCCCGCAGGGGCCTCCGCCGAGCTGGGGATGCCGGTGTTCACGGGCGCCGATCCGGTGCCGGACGAGCCGGTCGAGTACGACCCGCGGCGGATGATGAAGGCGATCTACGCCAAGGAGAAGGGCGGCGACTCGTACTGGATCGACCGGATGCTCGCCCGGCCGGGGGACGACCCGGCGGGGACGTGGCTGATGTCGCGCGGGCGGGCGCTGTTCATGAAGACGCACGACCCGGCGAAGATCGGGTTCGGCGGGGCGGTCGCGTACTGGGAGAGCATCGACGACCGGGACGCGTACACGGTCTCGCTGGGCACGGCGCTCGCCGAGGACGTGCCGAAGCGGCTGCAGATGCCGAGCCACTGGAGCGGCGTCTACGCGGGTGACGGGCTGTCGGTCGGCGTCAAGAAGTTCGTCACCGCCGAGAACGTGGCCGTCACCACCCTGGAGATCACCAACACCGGCACGGCCGCGCGGACCGTCCCGGTGACCGTGACCTCGCCGTACGCGCGGACCGCCGACGGCGAGCGCGAGCTGACCGGCGTCGTCGCGGCCAGGAACAAGCTGACCACGATCTTCCCCAGGCTGAGCGGCGACGGGCTGAAGGCGGCCGGCGGCGAGCTCAAGGGCACGCTCACGGTCGGCCCCGGCCGGACCGTCCGCACGAAGGTGCAGATGGGCTTCGTCACCGAGGAGCTGCCCGGCTCGCGCGCCGAGTACGACGCCTACCGGGACCGCTCGCCGCAGCAGGCGCTGCGCCGCCAGCTCCAGGACTACAACGCCTGGTGGGCGGAGAACCTGCCGTATATCGACGTGCCCGACGAGAACATCAAGAAGTTCGTCTACTACCGCTGGTGGCTGATGCGCTTCAACTTCCTCGACGCCGACATCCCGGGCAACGACTTCCAGTTCCCGACGTCGGTCGAGGGCGCGCTCGGCTACAACAACGCGATCGTGCTGACCGTGCCGATGTTCGTGCAGGACCTGAAGTACCTGCGCGACCCGATCTACTCGTACGGGCCGTGGGTGTCGGCGGGCGAGGTCTCGCGCAACTCCAAGTACACCGACAACCCGGGCGACCCGGAGAACTGGTCGAACAGCTACACGCAGTACATCTCGGCCGCGGCCCTGGAGAGCTACCAGATCCACGGCGGGCAGCCCGCGATCCTGCGCAACCTGGCCCGCTACGCGGAGAAGGACGTACGCGGCCAGCTCGCCGCCTACGACTCCAACGGCAACGGCGTCATCGAGTACGACTGGGAGGCCATGACCGGCAACGACGCCGACGCCGTCTCCTTCCACTACTACGACCGGGCCAACGAGCGGCTGGAGGGCGCCTACGTCCACGCCAACGCGATGGCGGCGGCGCAGGCGTACGAGCTGAGCGGCGACCAGGCCAAGGCCGCCGAGCTGCGCGCCGTGGCCGACAAGGTGAAGAACGGCATCCTCACCCTGCTCTGGGACGAGCAGAACAAGCTGTTCAAGCACCGCGACCTGCAGACCGGCAACCTCATCCCCTGGAAGGAGTCCAACAACTACATCCCGTTCGCGACCGGCCTGGTGCCCGCCGACGACCCGAAGTACCGGGAGGCGCTGCGGCTGTGGGCCGACCCGGCGGAGTACCCGATCTTCCCGGCGTACACCGCCAACCAGAAGGACAAGGCCGAGGCGGCCGCCCAGGGCAAGCCGGGGTCGAACAACTTCTCGCAGATCAACTCGACGCGGAACTTCGCGCTGTTCTCGAAGGCGCTGCGCGAGTACGCCTCGCCGTACCTGACGGCCGCGCAGTACAAGCAGCTCCTCTACTGGAACGCCTGGTCGCAGTACGTCGGCGGCGACACCCGCTACCCCGACGCCAACGAGTTCTGGGCGGACTGGAAGCCGGACACCAAGACGATCGGCTACCGGTCCTGGATCCACCACACGATTCTGGGCAGCAGCAACTGGACGGTCATCGAGGACGTCATGGGCCTGCGCCCGCGCTCGGACGGCAAGGTCGAGCTGTGGCCGGTGGACATCGGCTGGGACCACTTCACCGTCAACGGCGTCGACTACCGGGGCGACGACCTCACCATCGTCTGGGACAAGCCCGGCGACGGGACCAAGCACTACGCCGGCGTGCCCGAGGGCTACTCGATCCTGATCGACGGCAAGCGCAAGGTCACCCTGCCGGAGCTGCGGCACGCGATCTGGGACCCGCGGACCGGCCAGGTCGAGGGCGCCGTCGCGACGCACGCGGAGAAGGCCCCGTCCATGAAGGCGCCCACCCAGGTGGAGCTGGACGGCGAGCGCGTCACCGACCTGTTCCAGAAGGCCGGGGTGGACCTGCGCTCCACCCGGCCGAACCTGGTCGCCTCGGCCACCGCCGCCTCGGGCGACGCGACCGGGGCCGCGGACGGGTTCACGATCAACGAGCCGTACTGGGGCGGCGGCGACTGGCTGGAGACCGACCTCGGCGGGCGGCGCAAGGTGGACCTGGTCAGGCTCTACTTCTACGCCGACCGCAAGCGCTACGCCGAGCCCGCGGTCTACCGCGTCCAGTACCAGGACGCCGCCGGAGCCTGGAAGGACGTTCCCGGCCAGGCGCGCACTCCCGCCTATCCCCGGGCGAACCTCAACGAGGTACGCTTCCCGGCCGTCACCACGGCGAAGCTGCGGGTGCTGCCCACCGCCCGTCCTGGGCAGGCGGCCGGGCTGAAGGAGGTGCAGGCGTACCTGACCGGTCAGGGCGCCCGTCCGGCGGCCAACCGGGCGCCGTCCGTGCTGGCGGTGCCGGACACCGCCTTCAACCGGCCGGGCCAGGTCAGGATCGAGGCCGTGGTGGAGGACGACGGGCTGCCGTCGGGGACGCTCACCACCCAGTGGTCCAAGGTCGACGGGCCGGGGGAGGCGTTCTTCGCCGAGCCGGCCGGCACGTCCACCGTGGTCGCGTTCTCGGAGCCGGGGACGTACACGCTGAAGCTGACCGCGAGCGACGGCGCGAAGAGCGCCGCCGCGAGCGTCACCGTCACCGCCACGGCCCAGGGCGAGCGGGCGAACGTGGCCCCCTACGCCACGCCCACCGCCTCCTACACCTCGCCCTGGGAGAAGGTCACCGCGATCAACGACGGCATCGACCCGGCGAGCTCGAACGACGCCGCGAACCCGCGCTGGGGCACCTGGCCGCAGCAGGGCACGCAGTGGGTCCAGCTCGACTGGCCCGAGCCGGTCCGGCTGGACCAGGCCGAGGTGTACTTCTTCGACGACGGCGGAGGCGTGCGGGTGCCCGCCTCCTGGCAGCTCCAGTACTGGAACGGAACCGCCTTCGTCGACATCCCGGGCACGTACCCGGTCGCCGCGGACGCCTACAACGCGGTCTCCTTCGACGCGGTCACCACCTCGCGCCTGCGCGTGCGGCTGGTGTCGGGCGCGGCCTCGGTCGGGCTGCTGGAGGTCAAGGCGTACGCGGTGCCGCCCGACGCGGTCCGCCCGGTGCACGTCCCCACCCTGGCGGGCGCGCTGCCGGAGCTGCCCGCCACCGTCGAGACCACGTACGCCGACGGCGGGCGCGGCCGGGCCGCGGTCACCTGGCAGCAGGTCACCCCCGATCAGGTCGCGACCGGCGGCCGGAGCTTCACCGTCGCCGGGCTCGCCGAGGGCGTGCGCGGGTCGGTGGAGGCCACCGTGCACGTCCGGGTCAGTGCCGCCGTGACCGTCACCTCGATCGCGGAGGAGAGCGTGACCACGCGGGCCGGGGTCGCGCCCGCCCTGCCCGGCACCGTGATCGCGACCTTCAACGACGGCTCGAAGGACAGTTCGGTGCCGGTGACATGGGAGGCGATCGACCCCGACAAGTACGCCCGTCCCGGCACGTTCACCGTGACCGGGCAGGCACAGGGGACGACCCTGCCGGCGAAGGCGACGGTCACCGTCCAGTAGCGCCTATATTGTCCTGGCCCTATGGGTTCATGGGGCCAGGGCATAATGCCATCTGCCGGACCCCTCCTGCCGGGCCCGGAGGACGGAGGGCGCATGAGCGGCCGACTCGCCGACGGCATCGGGAAGGCCACGCCCGCGCGGCTGGTCGCGGTGATCATGGCCGCTGTCTCGCCGGTGCTCGGCGTCACATCCTGGCTGGTGTGGGCCGGGCTGCCGGCCGAGTGGACGCCGGAGCAGACCGTCTCCCCGCAGTCGGCGGTCGCCCTGACCTTCCCCGCCGTGGGCGCGTTCCTCGTCGTGCACCGGCCGCGGCTCAACCTGGCCTGGCTCATGTGCGTCGGCGGGCTCGCGGCGGCGGTCAGCGACCTGTCGGACGCGTTGATGTTCCGCGCCGCCGCCGCGGGTGACCTGGCCCTCGCCGGCTGGATGCGGTTACCGGCGTCCGTCGGGTGGGCGGTGTGCGGGCTGACGCTCACCATGCTGCTGCCTCTTTACTCGCCCGACGGGCGGCTGCCGTCGCCGCGCTGGCGGCCGGCGCTGCTGCTCGGCTGGGCGGCGATCACGATCACGTTCGTGCGCGCCACCTTCAGGGAGCCGCCGCCGGCGGCGGGCTACCCGTACCCCGAGGTCATCCCCAACCCGCTGGCCGTGCCGGCGCTCACCCCTCATCTCGGCACGCTGTCGGCGATCGGCTGGACCGGCATCTACGTCGCGATGGCGCTGGCCGCGCTCTCGCTGGCGGTGCGGCTGCGCGGGGCCGACCCGGTGCTGCGGCGGCAGATCGGCTGGCCGCTGCTGGCCTTCACCGGCTACATCGTCTTCCTGGTCGTCGCGGTCTTCGTCGATGAGCTGCTGTGGGCGTCGACCGTGTGGGCGGCGGCGATCCCTTGTGCGCTGGCGTTCTCGGTGATGCGCTACCGGCTCTACGGCATCGACACGGTGATCAGCCGCGCCTTCGTGGCGGCCGGCGTGGTGGCCGTGGTCAGCGCGGTCTACTTCGGCGCGGGCGCGCTGTCCAGCCTGGTGGTCTCCGGCTACGCCCAGGTCGCCGGGGTGGCCGCCGCGCTGTTCGCCGGGGCGTTCTTCCAGCCGCTGCGCCGCCTGCTCCAGCGGGCCGTGGACCGGCTGCTGTACGGCTCCGTCGGCGACCCGGCCCTGCTCGCCGAGCGTCTCACCCAGGCCGTACGCCGCGGCGACCCGGCCAACGCGCTCACCTCCGTGGTCGGCGTGCTGCGCGACGGGCTGGCGGTCGAGGGCGTGGCCGTCGAGGTGGCCGACGGCGAGCCCCGCTACGTCGAGAGCGGCCGGGTCGGCGACACCCCGCGCGAGGTGCCGCTCATCTGGCACGGGGAGCGGGTGGGGCGGCTGCTCGTCGGGCCGCCGGGGCCGCGCAGGTTCCCGGCCGCGCACAACGAGCGGGTGCTGGCCACGCTCACCCCGTACGCGGCCGACGTGGCCCACGCCGTGCGCATGGCCGCCGACCTGCAGCGCTCACGCGAGCGCATCCTTACCACGCGCGAGGAGGAGCGCCGCCGCCTGCGCCGCGACCTGCACGACGGGCTCGGCCAGACCCTGTCGGCCATGGCGATGACCATCAACATGGCGAGGCTCAGCCTCGCCGACTCGCCGGACACCGCCGACGAGCTGCTGCGCGAGCTGCACACCGGCATGGCCGCCGTCACCGGCGACATCCGCGAGCTGGTCTACGGGCTGCGCCCGCCCGCGCTCGACGACCTCGGCCTGGCCCGCGCCGTACGCGACCTCGCCGAGCGCTCGTCGCCGGGCATCGCGGTCGAGGCGGAGGTCGAGGGCGACCTGAGCCGGCTGCCCGCCGCCGTCGAGGTGGCCGTCTACCGGATCGTCCAGGAGGCCCTGACGAACGTGCGCAAGCACGCGGCGGCCTCCACCGCCCGGGTCGTGCTCCAGCGGGAGCGGTCGGGGCTGCGGGTGCTCGTCTCCGACGACGGCAAGGGGCTGCCCGAGTCCGTACGGTCGGGCGTCGGGCTCGGGTCGATGCGGGAGCGGGCGGCCGAGCTGGGCGGCATCTGCGTGGTGAGCGGCGAGCCGGGCGGGGGCACCCGGGTCGAGGTGATGTTCCCGCTCCTCACCGCTCCCTCCGAGGCGCTGGCGTAGAGCCCGGTCCTCGCCATCACGGCGAGGACCGGGGCCGCGTTCAGGAGGCGGCGCAGGTGTAGGAGGAGACCGTCGCGGTGTTGCCACCCGGACGGGTCACCTGGAAGCCGAAGCTGGTCGAGCCGTTCGGGGCCAGGTTGCCGTTGTAGCCGGCGTTCTTGGCCGTGACCGTCTGGCCGCTGACGCTCACCGTGGCGTTCCACGACCCGGCCAGGGTGTGACCGGCGGGCAGGGTGAAGGTGACCGTCCAGGCGGTGGTGGCCGAGGTGCCGGTGTTGGTCACCGTGACCGGCTGCACCACGTAGCCGCCGCTCCACTGGCTCTGCACCGTCCCGGCCGCCGTGCAGCCGCCGCTCGGGCCGCCGCCCTGCAGGGTGGTGAACGTGGTCGTCGCGGAGGCCGCGGAGGTGTTGCCGGCGACGTCGCGGGCGCGTACGTACACCTGGTACTGCGTGGCGGCCGACAGCCCGGTCAGCGTGATCGAGTTGGTCGCCGACGTCCCGAGCAGCGGGTCGGTCGCGCCCTGCTCGCGGTAGACGTCGTAGCCCGCCACGCCCGAGCCGCCGGTGTCGGTGGAGGCCGTCCAGGACAGGGTGGCGCCGGAGGAGGTGACGTTCGCGGCCGACGGCGTGCCCGGCGTGGTCGGCGGGGTCGTGTCGCTGCTGCCGCCGCTGAAGAACGTGGCCTCGCGCGAGGTGGACGCGATGCCGTTCGCGCCGTTGAAGATGCGCTGGCCCCAGGAGGTGAGCTGGGCGGGGTCGAAGTTGGTGACCATGTCGAGGTATTCGACGCCGCCGCCGTTGCCGCTCCACGACCAGCCGATGTAGCCGAGGGCCCGCTGCTGGGCCTGGGCCATGATGGTGTCCTCGTCGGGGTTGCCGTCGGAGTGGTTGAAGCCGAACTCGCCGATGATCAGCGGCAGGCCCGCGCTCTGGAAGGCGTCGAGGTAGGCGGTGATCTCGGCGGCGGTGTCGAAGACGCCGTACATGTGGATGGCGAAGACGGTGTTGTGCTGCGGGTCGGCGGCGGCCACGGTGGCGGCGTTGTCCCGCATGGTGAACTGCCAGTCCTGGCCCCAGTTGGGCGCGTCCACGACGAGCAGGTGCTGGAAGCCGAGGGTGCGCATCCGGGCGATGGCCGAGGAGGTGGCGCTGGTCCAGCCGGAGACGTTGTTGTTGCCGTACGGCTCGTTGCCGATGTTGATGATGATGAAGTCCTCGGTGCCGGTGAGCGCGCTCTTCACGCTGTTCCAGTAGGTGACGGCCTGGTCCAGCGTGTACGCGCCGCTCTGCTCGCCGTAGCCCGTGGTGTCGTGGTTTTCGAGCACGCAGATTAACCGGTTCTGCCTGCACAGCGAGACGACGTTGGCCACGTCGGAGGCGGCGTTCGGCGTCCACCGGCCGCCGCTCAGCACCACGCGGACGGTGTTGGCCTTCAGCGCCTTGATGTTGGCGAAGGAGCTCGTCTGGCTCGTGTACCACGTGTGCGCGTGGCTGACGCCGCGCATCACGAACGCGTTCCCGTTGGCTTCCACGATCTTGGTGCCGCTGACCCGCAGCCCGACCGCGGCGTGCGCGGGGGCAGGGGCGGCGAGCATCGAGACGAGGAGCGACAGGAACGCCGCCGCCACGAGCCCGATGGGTTTCCTCATGGGGGTCCCTTCTCCAGTGTTAACCGGTTAGGCACACCGTGCTGGGAAATCCCCGCCGTGTACAGCAATCGGCCGCCGCGGCGGCGAATGCGCTGGACGCCGCTGAAACTTTCAGCTCTCGCGCAGCGTGGGCAGCCCGGCCGCGATGGCGCGCAGCCCGCGGACGAGCGTCGGCACGAACGCCGGGCACGAGGCGGCCAGCTCGGGGTCCTGGGCGTAGACCTGGAGCAGGACGGGGGAGGGGTTGGCGGCCGGATGGAGCATCCCGGCCAGGCCGGCGGCGGCCGCGGCGAGTTCGAGCCCTTCGGCCGGGGTGAGGCCGGCCGCGGGCGCGATCCTGGCGCCGAGCTCGGTCACGGTGTCGACCACGGTGCGCTTGAAGGCGTGCGCGGCCGGGACGGAGACGTTGTGCTCCAGGCTGGTGGAGGTGTTGCCGAGCAGGTCGCAGAAGAGCGGGCGGGCGGCGAGCGTCTCGGCCAGCGCCGTGACGACCGCGTCCGGATCCGTGGTCTCGGGGAGGCGTGCCGTGACCGCCTCCGCCCAGGCGTGCCACTCCTCGGCGGCGAGCTGGAGGTAGATTTCCTCACGGGTGCCGAAATAACGCACGATGTTGGACTTGGCCAGTCCGACCGCCTCCGCGACCGCCCCCAGGCTGACCGTGCGCACGCCGGAGGCGGCGGCGAGCTCGCGGGCGGCGTCGAGGATCGCCTGCCGCCGCTGCTCCTTGTGCTCAGGCCGCCTGGCCCGGAGGAATGCCGATCGCGTCATGTCGCTGCAAGCATACTGGCGGCACTTAAAAGAACAACGTTCTCTTGTTAGGCGGACGCTGTTCTGTTAGCGTCCCCGTCGTGACCGAGATACGGATGCGGGTGAACGGCGCCGAGGAGAAGCTGGACGTCGAACCCTGGGTGAGCCTCGCCGACCTGCTGCGCGACCGCCTGGGCCTGACCGGGGTGAAGAAGGGCTGCGACCAGGGCGCGTGCGGCGCCTGCACGGTCCTCGCCGACGGCATGCGGATCAACTCCTGCCTGGCCCTCGCCGTCCAGTACGACGGCAAGGAGATCACCACGGTCGAGGGGGTGACCCCGCACCCCCTCCAGGAGGCGTTCGTCCGCCACGACGGGCTCCAGTGCGGCTACTGCACCCCGGGCCAGATCTGCTCGGCCATCGGCATGCTGGCCGAGCACGCCGCCTCAGGCGCGGACCCGGCAGCCCTCGACGAGGCCGAGATCAGGGAGCGCATGAGCGGCAACCTGTGCCGCTGCGGCGCCTACAACGGCATCGTGGACGCGATCAAGGACGTGACCCGATGAGACCCTTCGCCTACCTCAAGCCCGCCGACGTGGACGAGGCCGTGCTGGCGGTGGCCGCCGACCCCGGCGCCCGTTTCCTCGGCGGCGGCACCAACCTGGTGGACCTCATGCGCGAGGGCATCGAGCGCCCCGCCACCGTCGTGGACCTCACCGCGCTGCCCCTCGACGAGGTGCACGACCTGCCCGGCGGCGGCCTGCGCGTCGGCGCCCTCGTACGCAACAGCGCACTCGCCGCCGACCGCCGCGTGGCCGCCCGCTACCCGGTGCTCGCCCAGGCCATCCTGGCGGGCGCGTCCGCGCAGCTCCGCAACATGGCCACCGTGGGCGGCAACCTGCTGCAGCGCACTCGCTGCCCGTACTTCTACGACCGCGAGTCGGCCTGCAACAAGCGCGAGCCGGGAGCCGGGTGCGACGCCATCGGCGGCTTCAACCGCTCCCACGCCGTGCTCGGCGGCAGCGAGAGCTGCATCGCCACCCACCCGTCGGACATGTGCGTCGCGCTCGCCGCGCTCGACGCCGTCGTGGAGGCCCGCAGCGTGCGCGGCGTCCGGCGGATCCCGATCGGCGAGTTCCACCTGCCGCCCGGCGACACCCCGCACGTCGAGACCGCGCTGGCCGCCGACGAGCTGATCACGGCGGTCGAGCTGCCGCCCGTCCCGGTCGCCGCCCGCTCCCGCTACCGCAAGGTACGCGACCGGGCGTCGTACGCGTTCGCGCTGGTCTCCGTGGCCGCCGCGCTGGAGGTCAGGGACGGCGTCGTCACCGACGTGCGCCTGGCGCTGGGCGGCGTGGCCACCACGCCGTGGCGGGCCAGGGAGGCCGAGCGGCTGCTGCTCGGCGGGCCGGCGAGCGAGGAGGCGTACCGGCGGGCCGCCGAGGCCGAGCTGGCGCCCGCCGCCGTACGGCCCGGCAACGCGTTCAAGACCGGCCTGGCCCGCGCCACCGTCGCGGCCACGCTGCGCGACCTGGGGGAGGGGATCGCCGGGATGCCGCGCGACCTGACCGACGAGGAGGGGACCGCATGACCACGACCGAGACCGAGCGCGCGACCGCCCCGGCCGCCTACGTCGGCAAGCCCGTCGACCGCGTCGACGGCCGGGCCAAGGTCACCGGCGAGGCCCGCTTCGCCGCCGAGCACCACTACCCCGACCTGGCCCACGCCGCCCTCGTCCACGCAACCGTCGCGCGCGGCCGGATCACCGCGATCGACACGGCGGAGGCCAGGGCCGTACCCGGCGTGATCGACGTCCTCACCCACGAGAACGCCCCGGCCATGAAGCCGCCGCCGAAGTTCAGCCCGCTCGACCTCAGCACGTTCGTCTCGGCGACGTCCGTCAACTACCTGGCGACGGACGAAGTGCACTGGAACGGCCAGCCGGTCGCCGTCGTCGTCGCCGAGACCCCGCAGGCCGCCAGGCACGCCGCCGCCCTCGTCCGGCCGGTCTACCAGGAGCTGCCCGCCGTCCTCGACTTCGCCGCCGAGGAGCCGAACGCCGTGCCGCAGAAGGGCAACCTGCTGCAGGAGAGCGAGGCCGACAAGGGCGACGCCGAAGCCGCGCTGAAGGCCGCGCCGGTGACCGTGGACCTGCGCTTCACCACGCCGCCCTACCACCACAACGCCCTGGAGCCGCACGCCACGACCGCCGTCTGGGACGGCGACCGGCTCACCGTGCACGAGGGCACCCAGAACATCGCCTGGCTGCGCAGGCACCTGGCGATGCGGTTCGGCGTGCCGGAGCGGGGCGTCCGGGTGCTGGCGCCGTACGTGGGCGGCGGGTTCGGCGGCAAGGCCATGGTGTGGGCGGGGACGCTGCTCGCCGTGCTGGCCGCGCGGGCGGTCGGCCGCCCCGTACGCCTCGCGCTCAGCCGCGCGGCCGTCTACCACACGGTCGGCGGGCGCACCCCCAGCACGCAGCGGGTCGCGCTCGGCGCGGACGCCGACGGGCGGCTGAGCGCGATCGTGCACACCAGCGTCTCCAGGACCGGGCGGATCGGCGGCATGCCCGAGCCGATCACCGCCGCCACCCGCCACCTCTACGCCGCGCCCAACATCCACCTGCGCCAGCACGTCGTCGAGCTCGACCTGCTGGCCAACACCGCCATGCGCGCCCCCGGCGAGGCCATCGGCACCTTCGCCATCGAGTCGGCCATGGACGAGCTGGCCTGGGAGCTCGGCCTCGACCCCGTGGAGCTGCGGCTGCGCAACGAGCCCGAACGCAATCCGGTGGACGGCAAGCGGTTCTCGCGGAGGCTGCTGCGGGAGGCGTACGCGCTCGGAACCGAACGCTTCGGCTGGCGCGACCGCGACCCGCGCGCCGGAGCGATGCGGGACGGGCGCTGGCTGGTCGGCATGGGGGTCGCGACGGCCTACCATCCGGCGATGGTGCTGCCCGCGAACGTGAGCGTCCGGCTGGGCGCGGACGGCCGGGTCGTGGTGCGCTGCGGGCTGCAGGAGATGGGCATGGGCGCGGCGACCGTCCAGGCCCAGATCGCCGCCGACGAGCTGGGCGTGCCCCTGGAGTCGGTGCGGGTCGAGTACGGGGACTCCTCGCTCCCGGACGCGCCCGGCGCGGGCGGCTCGACGCAGACCGCCAGCGTCGCCGCCGGCGTCGTGGCCGCCTGCGACAAGCTGAAGCGCACGGTGCGGCGGCTGGGCCGGGGCGCTCCCGGAACGTACGCGGAGATCCTGACCCGCGCCGGCCGCGACCACGTCACCGCCGAGGTGAAGGCCAACATGCCGGTGTTCATGATCCGGACGCTGCTGGAGCGGCGGCGGCTGGTGAAGGCCGCCTGCGGGGTGCACTTCTGCGAGGTGCGGGTGGACCGGGACACCGGCGAGATCCGGGTGTCGCGCTGGCTCGGGGTGTTCGACGTGGGCCGGATCGTCAACGCCAAGACGGCCGCCAGCCAGCTCCGGGGCGGGATCGTCATGGGGCTCGGGATGGCGCTGTCGGAGGAGACGCTGGTCGATCCGCGTACCGGCCGGATCATGAACCCGAGCCTCGCCGACTACCACGTGCCCGTGCACGCCGACGTGCCTTCGATTGACGTGCACTATCTGGACGAGCCGGACCCGACCATGCCGCTGGGGCTGGTGGGGATCGGGGAGGTCAGCATCGCGGGGGTGGCGGCGGCGGTCGCGAACGCGGTCCGCCACGCCACCGGTGTCCGCGTCCTCGACCTGCCGATCACCCTCGACAAGGTGTTGCCGGGCTAGCGGGTCAGGACGGCGAACAGGCCGCGCTCCCGTACGCCGTCCGGCAGGGTCCAGGCGCCGGCGACGTGCCCGATCGCCTCCTCGGGGGCGTCGGCCGGCCCCAGCACCCGCTGCAGCCGCAGGACCGTGCCGTCCGCCGCCTTCAGCTCGGTGCCCTCGTCGTCGTTCCACACGGTCGAGAAACGAGGAAGGACGTCGCCGCTGAAGGCGCGGCTGACCTCCTGGTCGACGGTGTCGCTGACGTTCTGGGCCTGGGCCTGCGCCCGGCCCTCGATCAGGGCCGCGAGCTGGGCGAGCAGGACCGGGTCGTGGCAGCCGTCGTACGCCCAGCGCCGCCCCAGCACGCCGTGCTCCATGGTGCCGACCAGGGCGTCCTCCGCCCCGTCCAGCGGCGCGCCCCGGTAGGTGAGCGGCACGAAATAGGCGGTCGGACGCGCGCCGCCCGAGGTGTCGGCGACGACCATGAACTCGATCCCGACCTCGCCCTGCGGGTCGTCCAGCCGGAATCCACCGGCCTTGACCAGGTTCGGCACGCCGTCGCCACCCTGGTACCAGGGGCGGGTGGGCAGCCAGGCGGTGAGCAGTTCGAGTTTGGTGGGTTTGAGGCTTGTTTGGTGGATGACGGCCATGAACGGGGATTGTCGCATGGTCGTCGGCCCTGTCGGCGCTATCGCCCCGGGACGGCAGCCGGTGCCGTGAGTGCGGCGGCGGCGGCCAGGCCCGCCGCGCGGGCCACCGTGGCCGCCGCTTCGCGCGGACTCACCATGGCGACCGCGGTGGCCCCGTCGATCAGCACGAGCAGCTGCTCGGCCACCAGCCCGGGATCCGCCGCCCCCGTCTCGGTGGCCAGCCCGCGCAGGTACGCGCGCAGCCGCTCCTTGTGCCGCCGCACCACCTCCCGTACGGCGTCGGATTCGGCACCGAGCTCGCCATAGGCGTTGACGAACCCGCACCCGCGAAAGTCGTCCTCCCCGAACCACCGCTCCAGCCACTCGAACACCGCCGCGATCGGGTCGGCCCGCCCGGCCACGTAACCGGTGAGCGAGGACATCCAGCGCTCGTCCCGCCGCTCCAGGTACGCCACCACCAGCGCCTCCTTCGACGGATAGCACTGGTAGAGCCGCTTCAGCGACACGCCGGAGGCGGCCCTGACCTCGTCCATGCCGACCGCGCGCACGCCACGCCGGTAGAACAGGTCCGCAGCCGCGGTGAGAACGCGTTCCGCGTGCTCCATGACCTCCATGACCTCCCTCGCCCGTGGCTCCTTGCTTCGGAGAACGGGCGTTCTCTAGGATACGGGAGAACGCCCGTTCTCCGCTTGCCGCGCCAAGGAGGCCCCATGACCCGCCCGCCCGTCCCGCCCTTCACCGAGGAGACCGCCCGGATCAAGGTCCAGGCCGCCGAGGACGCCTGGAACACCCGCGACCCCGAGCGCGTCGCGCTGGCGTACACGGAGGACTCCGTCTGGCGCAACCGCGACGAGTTCCTCCAAGGCCGCGACGAGATCCGAGCGTTCCTGCGCCGCAAATGGGACCGCGAGCTGGACTACGCGCTGCGCAAGGAGCTGTGGGCGGTGTCCGGCGACCGCATCGCCGTACGCTTCCAGTACGAGAGCCGCGACCCCTCTGGCCAGTGGTGGCGCAGCTACGGCAACGAGCAGTGGGAGTTCGACGAGAACGGGCTGATGAGGCGGCGCGAGGCCAGCATCAACGATGTACGCATGGAGGAGTCAGAACGCCGCATCCTCGGCCCCCGCCGCGACCCTGAGCCGCCGCTGCCGCTCAGCTGACTCAGGCGATCACCCGGTGGGCCGGACCGCCAGCAGCGACTTGCCCACCGTCTTCCGTGCGGCCAGTGCCCGATGCGCGTCGGCCGCCCGTTCAAGCGGGTAGACGGCGCCGACGGCCGGCCGCAGCCGCCCCTCCGCGCCCAGGCGCAGCGCCCGCTCCAGCCCTTCGCGGGCGACCTCCGGGGCGGGCGGACCCTCCATCAGCGGGAAGAACAGTCGCACGCCCCGGCGCTCGGCCGCCTCCTGGTCGGGTGACGCGAAACCCTCGCTGGTCCCGTACGTGACGAACCGCCCGCCGTCCGCCACCGCCTCTCGGGCCGCCGTCGTGCCGAGGGCTCCGCCCGCCCCGTCATACACCAGCGAGGCCCCGCCGCCGGTGATCTCCCGCACCCGCTCGACCCAGCCCGGCCGCGTGTAGTCGACGTCCGCCTCAGCCCCCAGCTCCTTCGCCAGCGCCAGCTTGTCGCCGCTCGACGCGGCCGCCACCACCCGCGCCCCCGCCTCCACGGCCAGCTGCACCAGCAGCGACCCCGCCCCACCGGCCGCCGCCGACACCAGCACCCATTCCCCCTCCTCGGGCACGCCCAGTCCGGCCATGCCGAGCGCGGTCACGCCGTCGTGCACCAGGGCCGCCGCCGGCTCGTACGCCAGCCCGTCCGGAATCGCGACAATCTCCTCGATCCCGGCAACAACCCGCTCGGCGTACCCCGTGGACGTCCGCGCCACCACCCGCCGCCCGACCCACGCCGGATCCACGCCGTCGCCGACCTCCAGCACCTCACCGGAGCCGCCACCGCCGGGCACGTACGGCAACTCCCGCGGAAAGAACTCCTGCCCCCACCCGGCACGCAGCAGCGTGTCCAGGAAGATCACATCCGCCACCGCCATCCCGACCACCACCTGTCCGGGACCGGGCTCCGGATCGGGCACCTCCACAGGAACCAGCACCTCAGGCCCACCGAACGAGGCCACCTGAATCGCACGCACGAGGACGACCGCCTTTCATCACGGCATCACGGGAGAAACCGTCCTCGCCAGTCTCCAACCTCAAGTAAGGTCGAGGTCAACCTGTATGAGGGCTCCGCGTCAGGGCTTCGCGTGCGGCGATCGCCGCCCCCCGCGCCCCCGCCATGTCCAGATCCGGCACCAGCGCGAACACCGCCGCCTCCCGCTGCTCAACCCGCAGCGCGGTGTACGCCCGCACCCGCCCCAGCAGCCAGTCCCGGAACCGCGCCCCGGCCGCCACGACGCCCCCGCCCAGGAAGTACGCGTGCGGATCGGTGAAGTTGGCCGCGATCGTGAACAACACCCCGAGAGCCTTCGCCTGCTGCTCGAACACACTCAACGCCAGCGGATCCTCGCGCTCGGCGTACCCACGCAACGCCCTGGCCGCCACCGGTAACGGCTCAGCCGCGAGCGGATGACCCGGATACCGCCCGAGCCAGTAGGGCAGCAAATTCTTCTCGATCCCGGTCAGCGAAGCCAGACTCTCGACATCACACACATTGCCGCAATTGCACTCCGGCAACCCCTGCCCGTCCTCCAACACCCCACCAGGCGGAAGCGGAATGTGCCCAAGCTCCCCGGCCATGCCCGCCGCTCCTCGCACGACCTGCCCCGACTCGACCACCCCGCCACCGAGCCCCGTACCGACGATCGCCGACACCGACGACCGCCGCCCCGCCTCCTCCGGCCCGAAATAGGTGTGATGGGCGTACAACGCCGCCGCATTGGCATCATTGCTGTACACAACTGGCACCTGCAGCAGATCCTCCAGCGCCGTACGAATATCGAACCCGGCCCACTCGGGATGCAGGAAATTCGTCGACCCACGCGACGAGATGACCCCGTACGCACTGGCCGGCCCCGGCGTGTCCAGCCCAACCCCCGCCACGGCCGCCCGCCGTACGTTGGCGACCTCCAGCACCTGCTCCAACGCCTCCACCAGCGCCCGCAACGCCGCCTTCGGCCCTTCCCGCACCCGACTCGGCGACTCGACCATCCCGGGAACGAGGAACCGGCCCGCGTCATCAAGAACGGTGGCGTTATTGGCATTCCCGCCATTGTCGAGCCCGACGACACACCACGACCCGGAGCCCATACCCACCCCTAACCCCAGCCGACCCTCCCCCCAGCATCGCCGCCCCCCGTCCCGCCAACAAGAGCCGTTACCGGGCTCTCATCGCGCCTGTCCCAACAGGATCCGATGAAAGGTGTCCAGGGCGACCGTCGTGCTCGTCCAGGCCGTCTCGCGCACCGTTCCTTCCATCCGATCGGTCCGCCGTACGAAGCCCTGCCCGGCGACGTGACAGAGCTCGTACACGACGTCCCGGCACTCACACGTGTGCGCCACCACCCGGACGCGCTGTGTCCGGTTGCTAGGTTCATGCCAGTTCAGGACGAGATGACCGGGCTTCGGCCGCTCATTGTGCTGACCGTGGTAGTCGGCGAACCCATCCCACCGGATCACCAGGTCCTCCCCTCGAAGATCGCGGCGAGGTTCTTGACCGCGACCTCGACCCGCGCCAGCACCAACGCCTGTACGTGATCTCCGCCGGCAGGCAGCCGGTAGCCGTGCTTTTCGAGCACGGCCTGAACCTCGGCGGCCAGCAGGGGCGTGAACCGCAGGTCTGTGGTTGAGTTGCTCATGGATCGGACCTCCCGTGTCCGATTGACGGGCCCGTCTCGGCGCTGCATCGCCGGACGGGCCCTTGCTTACTCCAACCCTTCAACCATACGTCCAGCTCGTACAACCCGTCTAGCTCGTACAGCTCGTACCGCATGTAAGGCCCTGCAAGTACGTACTTAACGTGCTGGGTATGACAGTTGACCAGCTTGACCCGACCCCGATCTATGAGCAGCTGGCCCGGATCATCAGGGAGCGAATCAAGGCGGGCGACTTGAAAGAACGGCAGACGGTCCCCTCCGAGACCTCGTTGCAGCAGGAGCACGGGATCGCTCGTGGCTCAGTACGCCGTGCGATGGAACTCCTGCGCGAGGAGGGCTGGGTAATCACCATCCAGGGCCGGGGAACTTTCGTCGCTCCCCGGGATCGCTGGCCCAAGGAGGAGTAGTAGCCGCCCGCTCTGTCGGCAATAAGTCTGGAAGAGAGACGATGGCGCGCTGGGACGCGGTCGCTTCACGAGACCTCGCCAGGTGCCAGAGTGCCCACGAGTGACCTCTTCAGGTAGCGAAGCCACTCCGGCGGACGTTATCTCGCTGTTATCAAGTCGGCATGCGGGCCATGGTCACCGTGGGGCGAGGGTGTCGTGGTGGAGACCGGCGGCTGTCAGCCGGGCAGCCGAGCCCTTGGGCATCGACACCACCTCTAATGGATATATTCATGCCTCATTAGCAAGCTTTGTCCGGTTGTCGTGCGGAATGAGGCTCTAAGGTCGAGTCAAGCGTACGTCATGAAGCCGAGAGGTATCCCAAACGGCAGACGAAGCTGTGACCTGGACAAATGCCGGACTGCTAATGCTTGTTGGGCACTTGTGATGCTAGTTCCTAGAGGTTCTGGTTGTGCCGATTGAGGATCTCAATTACGCTCTCGTCAGGCCTGAGTGGGGTGTCGTGCATGTGACCAGGACGGCCTACCCCGTTGAGAGTCCGTCCTGAGAGGTTCTCGGATATGAGCCGCAAATCCTGGGCACTTTGGGGCGCTGTGATGTCGGCTGGCTTGGGCATTGCCGTCAACCTTGCTACCGAGATGAAGTACAACATGTGGGCCTGGGCTGCGGTGGTTGTGGTCGTGGTCCTCACCGCGTGGGGCGGCTTTATCGCTGATCAGAGTGGACAGCGCCGAGCTGCCGCTCGTCGAACTCAACCGGCACTGCCCGTCCTGCATTGGGACAAGCGAAGCGGAAGTGAGCGCTGGACGGTGTCGACGACGGATGTGAAGGTGGCTACCGAATTCCTCAAGAGCGTCGGTAGCCACCAGGGGCCGCCGCAAGAGCCTTAGAAAGCCGAAGCCCAGCTAGCATCCAGAACGGAGTTCATCGAATGGCCAAGTCTCGCTTCCAGTACGTACTGCCGGATCACCGCGTCGACTACGGTGTCGAAGTTGAGATCGACACGCTGAAAATTGACGAGGATGCACAGCGTAAGCTCAATCCGAAGCGCGCGAAGAGCATCGCGGATGGGCTGATCGTGGACGCTCTTGGCTCGATCGTGGTTTCTGAGCGTGCCGACGGCATTCGGTATGTGGTTGACGGCATGCATCGAACCGAGGCATGCAAGCTGAGAGGGCTTCGCACTCTGAAAGCGGAGATCCATTATGGCCTTGACCAGCAGCAGGAGGCGACTCTCTTCCTTATCAAGAATCGAGAGTCAGCAAAAGTCAGCACTCTGGATGAGTACCGGGTCGGGCTGACCGCAGGGGATGAGCTCTGTGTGAGTATCGACAGAGTACTGAAGGATCACCGGCTCGGCTTGGGATCAAGCTCGACGAACAGCGTCGGCGCAGTGTCGGCCGTGCTGAGGATCACCAAGCAATATGGACCCGATGTTCTAGATCGAACACTGCGGGTTGTTGAGCTGGCGTGGGGGAGGGACAAGGAGTCCTGGGACGGCGTGATCCTGGGGGGTGTGGCCATGTTCCTCGGGCGTCACGGCGCGAATGTTGACGACGATGACCTGGCCAAGAAGATGCTCAAGCGAGGGTTGGCCGCGCGCTGGAGGTCCGAAGCGTTGACCCGCGCGTCGAACGGCGGCTACAACAACAGCGGCACCGGGTCACGAGAGAGCCAGTGCTACCAGATGGTCATCGAGAGTTGGAACAAGGGCCGAACCGCCGCCAACCGCATTGGATGACTGTATCCGCTCCTGCGCCGGCGGGAGATCGTGGTCGGGCTCGCCCCCAAACAGGCTGAATAAGAGGTGCGCTTGCCGTGTACCTCTACGAGATAGTGCAGTCATTCATCTGCGAGGAGGATGCTTTGGCGGTCGTGCGTTCGTTCTCTAGGACGACTAAAAATGCTGGGCTTCACCCGACCGAGGTCGAGTGTGGTTATCAAGTGGTGCATGCGGCTGAAGGGCGCCTACTCCAGCTGAGCACCAATGGGTCTGATGGCAGGCAGTCCCCGAAGAAAGTTAGTCAGACCCTACAGTTCGATCAGGCTGGCGCAGCCATGCTTCTTAGCATCATCCGGGAAGCTTTTCCGGATCTAGAGTGACTCTCGGGGCTTGAAAGAAGCCCAACCGTGATGGTGGTAAGCCAGGCAGAGCCAGTTGCCCTAGAGCGGCAAGCACACGCTGCGTCACTTAGTAGAAGGCGCTAGCAGGATGGGCCTAAGTTGGCGGACGAACTCGATGGCGTCCGCTCGATGGTCTCGGCCTGGAGCGCCCGGCGTGATCCAGATGGACAGTAGGCGGCGCGTGTCGGGTGTCCAGGCGTAGGCGTACGTGCTGGGTCCGTTCTTGCTCTCGAACTCGGCTGTATAGCCAGGACCGAGATCAGGTGGCAGGTCCACCCCTCGGTCGTGCTTCATCGTGTTCGTCAGCTCTTCAAGGGACAGAGCTGAAGGATTGTCGAGCTTGACGGACAGCAGGAAGCCTCGCCCCTCGTTCTGCGGATCGGTGACGATGCAGTACGAGAAGGGTCTGCCCGGCTCGCTGCCGGAGGCCTCGTATTCCTCCAGGCCGGTGGCGCGGATGATGGCCTGTTTGGAGATGAGGCCGCATTCCTGAGGGCCCGCAGTCACTTCTCCGAGCGGACTGGTGTCAGGAGGCGGAGAGGAGGTGCAGGCTGAGACGACGACGATGGCCGCGATCAGGGAAGGCCCGAGAAAGGTCGCTCTCATCGAACCGAGCTCCCGCCGACGCCGCCAGCTTGCTTGAAGCCGTCCCTGACGGCCTGCACGGGGTCGCGGAAGACGGCTCCCGTATCACCGAGACCCAGCCAGGTCGTGTAGGCGTCGCGTTGCGCCTCGTTCATCTTGCTCCATGGCACGATCTTGTTGCCGTCCACGAAGTCCCCCTCGGAGCCGCGAGGGTAGTTGGTGGATGAGTAGGGATGTGTCCTAGCCGGGACTTCGCCGTCGCCGAAGAGACCGTGCCGCATCATGACGTCTGCCGTGATGTCAGTGAACATGTCGATGCTCTGACCGACCGTGGATTCCGCCTGACTGCGTGCTAGCGCTCCCTGTTGTCCGGTCACCTGGCCGAACACGGCGGACTTGGCCTTGTCGAAGAGCAGGCTGCTGATCTTCCCCTGAGGTCCTGGAATCAAGTTCGCCACGCTGGTGACGGCATCCTTAAAAGCGCCGAACGCGCTGTCTTGGGCATCGGCTTTGGTGATGTGGGCGATGTTTCCCGCATCGGTGACGAGGTACAGGGTTTCGCTGAGTCTTTCCACGTCAGTGCTGAATTCTGCGCCGCCGGCCCCTGCCATGTGACTCTCCAGAATCCTCTGGCGTTGATCATTTATATCGGAAGTAGTCGCGTCGGGGTGAGTCTTATGCCATTTCTCGAAGTCCGAACGGACCTGTTCGGCGACCCGGGCCGCCCGTTCGTTCAGGACATTGATGCTGTATTGCCCTTGGGCCGTGGCCACCGTCTTCAAAGCGATCGGATCGTCGAAGGCCCACCGCATCACGTTCTTGACTCCGTCGCCGTCCAGCATGGCGCCGTAGGGCTGCACGCCTTTCAAATGAGGATCGGGATCGGAGGCGGGGGTCACGCCGGGTGGTTGCGCGACTCGTAGACCAGGCACGCGGTTCAGGTCGCTTATGTACGAGCTGAGGATGTTGCCCACGCTCTGTCGGGTGTTGCGAAGGTTGGACTGGACGGATGGGTTGCCCCAGAAGTGCAGGGTCCAGGAGGCGATCAGGGCGGACTTGTAGCCGCGGGATTGGCCTGGTGGGAGGTCGTGGTCGCGGAAGGTGGTGGTGGCGGCTTCGAGGGCGTGGCCGAGGTCGCTGTCGGTGGCCTCGTACCAGGTGCGCTCGCGCATCAGGTAGTCGAGGGGCTTGCGTTGGGGGTCGGTGAGGAAGTCCTGGGCGGCTCGGGGGTTGTGGGCGAGGGCGGCTGCTACGGCGGCCAGCGGGTCCTTGTACGCGGCCGGGAGGTCGTTGGCGGGCTGCGTGGTGGGTGTCATGTTGTGCCAGTACAGGGAGCCCGGGGGTTGTTTGCGTTCGTAGTCGTAGACCTTGGTGGCCAGCTCGCGGAGGAAGGTGTCGTCGAAGCGGCCGGTACGCAGGAGTTTGTTGAGTGCGAAGGCGGTTTCGGGGGTGTCGAGGTGTTCCAGGAGCTGGTCGACGTAGCCCTTCGGGAGCTTGAGGGGGCCGGCGCCGCGTGAGGCGGTGCCGAGGGTGGTGCTCAGGGCGGCGGACAGTTTGTCGAGCTCGGCGATCGCTTCCGGGTCGGCGCCCAGCACGGTGGTGTTGCGGCGGTAGAGGGATGTGAGCAGTTGCTTGAGCTCCCTGGGGGATAGCTGGGTGGCGAAGGCGATGGCGAAGTACGGGTCGTTCTGGTGTTTCTGGAGGTCGGCGAGGGTTTTGGCGTCGATGGTGCCCTTCTTCTTGGCGGTGCGGAGGGCGGCGGCCAGGCGGGCGGCCGTCGCGGCGCCCGCCGCGGGCGTGTCGGACACCCATTGGGACTCGTCGGCCCACAGGGCCTGGGATCTGCTGAGCGCTACCTTCTGGGCGGCGAGCATCAGGTCGAGTCGCCGTTGTAGTTCGGGGACCTTTGTGCCGATCTGGTGGGCGATGTCGCGGGCGGTGCCGGGGCCGGACATGCTGAGTTGGACCGTGCTCAGGGCCTTGTCCACCTGGGCGCCGGTCTCGGGGACGGTTTGGCTGAGGCGCTTCATCAGCGAGATGAGCTGGGTCATCAGCGTCGGATCGATGGCGAGAGGTGTCGTCGGTCCGGGGGTCATGAGGGCGCGCCGTCGGGGTTGAGGGTGTCCAGCAAATTGAGTGCGCGGTCGAACAGGCCGCGGTACGCCTGGTCCCAGCCGTTGATGTCGCGTACGAGTCTGTCGGCGGCAGGGCCTTTGATCGCGCCGGCGTCAATGAGGTGGATCAGGCCGCGGATATCGCCGCTGTGCTGATCGCGCAACTGCTCGATCTGCCGCCGGGCGGCATGGATCTGCTCCTGTGTCGCCATGCTGGGTCCCCTGTGGCCGGTCGACGGGCGAGTGACCATGCGCAGCGTATCCGGGTTATGTGAGGTACAGAGCGCAATTTCCGGCTGCACAGTCAATCGGTATAAGACGGGGCGGGAATATGCATAATGGGGCCGGGTGAAAGAGTGATTTTATGCGCGCCTAAAAGGGGGGTCGTTCTGGCTTTTCTTGGGTGGTTGCGGGTTGTGTGCTCGGTGGCACGGATAGGGGCGTAGCGGGGTGATTCTCGCGATTCTGCGGACTGTTGTCCACTGGGCGCGCGACGCGGAGGTCGTCCCACATCTGGCCGTGGTGGTGGGCGTCGGGTGGGCCGACGATCAGGTGGGGGACGGGGCGAGCAAAACCGCTGGGAAACTGTCGGAGGCCGGTGGTAGAAAGCGAGTTCGAGTCTGTCAGCTATCCGTGGTCGGGGGCGGCGTCTGTGACGAGCAGCAGTTCCGAGTTCTCTGTGGCGGGCCCGCGTCACGACCGGCGTGGGCCCGTACGTTGGCTCTGGTCGCACCTGCGGCGGCACCCGTTCCATCTGGTCGGGTTCCTCGGCGGGTCCGTGGTCATGACCACGCTCAACGCCATGGTTCCGCAGTACATCGGCGACGCCTTCGACTCCGTGCTCGGTCACCGGGGCGGGCCGCTCGACGCGCTCGGGCTCATCGCGCTGGCGATGCTGGCGGTGGTGCTCGCGCGCGGGGTGTTCGACCTGGTCGCGCGGCTGTCGAGCGAGGTGCTGGCCAAGCGGCTGGAGCGTGACGCGCGCGACGAGCTGTACGTCAGCCTGCTCGGCAAGAGCCAGACCTTCCACAACCGCCAGCGCGTGGGCGACCTCATGGCGCGGGCCGCCAACGACATCCGGCAGCTCTCCATCATGATCACGCCGGGCGCCGACCTCATCGTCGACTCCGGGCTCACCGGCATCGTCCCGCTGTTCTTCATGGCGGCCATCGATCCGCGGCTGCTGCTGGTGCCGGGGGTGTTCGCGGTGGTGTTCGTGATCGCGCTCCGGCACTACATGCGCAGGCTCAACCCGGTGGCGACGCGGATGCGGGAGGAGTTCGGCGAGCTCAACGCCGGGCTCAGCCAGGCGGTGCGCGGCATCGAGGTGATCAAGGTGACCGCGCAGGAGGGGCAGGAGCGGCTGCGGTTCCGGGCCAGCGCGCGGCGCTACCGCGACTCGTTCGTACGTAACGGGCTGGTGCAGGCCCGCTATCTGCCGACGCTGCTGTTCTCGTTCGCGATGGCGGGGGCGCTCTGGCACGGGCTCTATCTGCAGGGCATCGGGGCGATCAGTGTCGGCGAGCTGGTCGCGTTCATGGGGCTCATGGGCATGCTCGGGTTCCCCACGCAGATGTCGATCTTCACGTTCTCGCTCATCCAGATCGGCATCGTCTCGTCCCGGCGCATTCTCGACATCATGACCGCCGAGAGCGAGATCGAGCAGCGGGCCGACGGGCACGCCGCGCCGATCCGCGGCGAGATCGTCTTCGAGAACGTCACTTTCGGGTACGCCGCAGATGGCGAGCCGGCGCTGCGCGGGGTGTCGTTCACCGTGAAGCCGGGCGAGACGGTCGCGATCGTCGGGGAGACCGGGTCGGGCAAGAGCACGCTCACCAAGCTCGTCCCGCGTATCTACGACGTCACCGGTGGGCGCGTGCTGGTCGACGGGGTTGACGTACGCGACTGGGATCTCGACTCGCTGCGGTCGCAGATCTCGACGATCGAGCAGGACATCGTGCTGTTCTCGCGGTCGGTGAGCGAGAACATCGCCTTCGGTCTGGGGCAGCGGGCCGACCACAAGGCGGTGGTGCGGGCGGCCGAGGACGCGCAGGCCGCCGAGTTCATCGGGGAGTTGGAGGACGGCTACGAGACGGTGATCGGGGAGCGCGGCGTCACGCTCTCCGGAGGGCAGCGGCAGCGGCTGGCCATCGCGCGGGCGCTGCTCACCGACCCGGCGATCCTGGTGCTCGACGACTCCACCAGTGCCATCGACTCGGCGACCGAGGACAAGATCCAGCAGGCCGTCGGGCGCATTCTGGAAGGGCGGAGCACGTTGCTGATCACACATCGGCTCTCGCAGATTCGGTGGGCGGACAAGGTGTTGCTGCTGCGGCGCGGGGAGGTCGTCGACTTCGGTACGCATGACGAGTTGATCGCGCGGAGTCGGCTTTATCGGCGGGTGTTCGCGCACTATGACGAGATCGACGTTCAGGGTGGTGATGGCCTCCAGGACGGCGACGGGTTTCAGGGTGACGGCGCCCAGGGTGACGGCGCCCAGGGTGACGGCAGTCGGGTGTTGGCGGGGGAGCAGGGAGGGGTGCGCTGATGGGCTTCATCATGGATGGCCTCGACGCCGAGGACTACGACCGCACCTACAACGACCGCGACCTGCTGCGGCGCATCCTGTCCTACTTCCGGCCCAAGCTGGGCCCGATGCTGCTGGTCGCCGCCATGATCGTGCTGCTGTCGGCGAGCCAGGCGGCGGTTCCCGCGATCGGCAGCCTCGCCGTGGACGCCATCGCTGACGGCACGATCGGCGAGGCCGGGCCGGCGCTCGTGGCGGCCATCCTGGGCACCGGCGTACTGTCGTGGATCTTCAACTACCTCCGGCAGAAGCACAGCGCCGAGGTCACCGGCGACGTCGTGCTGCAACTGCGCGAGGACGCCTTCGACGCGGTGCTGGCCCGCGACCTGTCGTTCTACGACGAGACGCCGTCCGGCCGGATCGTCAGCCGGGTCACCTCCGACACCGACGACTTCGCCACCGTCTCCACCCTGACCATGGACCTCATCAGCCAGGTGCTGATGGTCGGCTTCGTGACGGTGCTGCTGTTCGTGCGCAGCGCGCAGCTCGCGCTGATGACGCTGCTGGTGGTGCCGATCGTGGTCGGGCTGGCGCTGCTGTTCCGGCGAATGGCGAGGATCAGCACCCGGCGGGCGCAGCGCTCGCTGAGCCGGGTCAACGCCAACCTGCAGGAGACCATGGGCGGCATCGCCGTCGCCAAGAACTTCCGGCAGGAGCAGCAGGTCTACGACGAGTTCCGGCCGATCAACCAGCAGAGCTACCAGGTGACGCTGCGGCAGGGGTTCGTCTTCTCCACCATCTTCCCCGTGCTGTTCACGGTGGCGGGGCTGGCCACGGTCGCGCTCGTGCAGCTCGGCGGGGCGCGGGTGCTGGCGGGCGGGCTCACGGCGGGTGAGTGGTACCTGTTCCTGCAGAGCGTGGCGCTCTTCTGGTTCCCGCTGACGTCGATCGCGGCATTCTGGTCGCAGTTCCAGCAGGGGCTGTCGGCGTCCGAGCGGGTCTTCGCGCTGATCGACGCGCCGCCCCGCGTGGTGCAGACCGACGCGCGGCCGGTCGGGAAGCCGGCGGGCCGCATCGAGTTCCGTGGCGTCACCTTCGGCTACGACCCGGCCAGCCCCGTGCTGCGCGACTTCGACCTCACCATCGCGGCGGGGGAGACGGTCGCGCTGGTGGGGCACACGGGTGCGGGGAAGTCGACGCTCAG
Source organism: Nonomuraea sp. LP-02 (assembly GCF_036289125.1). NCBI lineage: Bacteria > Bacillati > Actinomycetota > Actinomycetes > Streptosporangiales > Streptosporangiaceae > Nonomuraea > Nonomuraea sp. LP-02. Next base: position 7,424,303 of record NZ_JAXCLK010000001.1, read on the forward strand.
CAAGCTGATCACCCGCTTCTACGAGTTCCAGGAAGGCAGCCTGTTCATCGACGGGCAGGACATCCGCAGCCTGGAGCTGGGCGCCTACCGGCGGCAGATCGGCGCGGTGCCGCAGGCGCCGTTCCTGTTCAGCGGCACGGTGGCCGACAACATCCGCTATCCGCGCCCCGAGGCGAGCGATGAGGAGGTGCAGCGGGCGGCGGCGGCCGTGGGCGGCGGGGACTGGATCGAGGCCCTGCCCAACGGCCTGCTCACGGACGTCGGCGAGCACGGCCGGGCGTTGTCCATGGGGCAGCGGCAGCTCGTCGCGCTGGCCCGGCTGCTCATCCAGGACCCGGCGATCGTGGTGCTCGACGAGGCCACCGCGAGCGTCGATCCGCTGACCGAGGCGCAGATCCAGGAGGGGCTCGACGCTGTGCTGGCGGGGCGTACGTCGATCGTGATCGCGCACCGGCTGTCCACGATCGAGCACGTCGATCGGATCATCGTGCTTGATCACGGGCGGATCGTGGAGGAGGGCGATCACGCGACGCTGCTGGCGAAGGGTGGGCGTTACTGCGAGGTCTACAACACGTACTTCCGGCACCAGTCGCCCAACTATCGGGCCGGTACGGGGTTCGTCGCGGTTGGTCAGGGCTGAGTGGGCCGGTGGGGCTGCGGGGTTTCTTGGTGGGGGAGGAGGGGCGGGGTGAGGGAGTAGGGCGTACGGTCCGGGGGTGGGGCGTGCGCCAGGTGGGCGTCGTGGGCGCCTGCTGCGCGGCGAGGGTGCACGCCGCTTCCAGAACGCTGCAGCTAGCTTTTGGCGGCTGCCGCTGCGGCCCGGGTATGCGTCGCTCCCCGATCGAGGTGGGCGTGGTGGAGGTCCGGTCAGAGGCCGGGGGCCAGGCCCTGGCCAGAGCGCGGCGGCCAGGGCCTGACCGGGGTCTGGCCGGGGTCTGGCCGGAGCGCGGTCAGGGGGCGGGAGTGGACGGGGTGACCGTCCAGCGGTGGGCTAGCAGCAGCCTGCGGACGCCGTACGCGCCGAGTGGGGTGAGCTGGACGGGCGGGCTGTTCATGATCACGTCGAGGGCGTGGCGGGGGATCCGGCGCAGGAAGTGGGCGGCGGCTTTGGCGCGGTCGGGTGAGGCGTCGTCGTGGCGCCAGAAGTGCGTCACAAGATCGCCGATCTCGATCCCGGCCCCAGCCTCGGTCCGGGTCCCGGCCGCCGCCTCGGTCCGGGTCCCGGCCCCAGCCTCGGTCCCGGTCTCGGCCCCGGTCTCGGTCTCGGCCCCGGTCCCGGCCCCGGTCTCGGCCCCGGTCTCGGTCTCGGCCCCGGTCCCGGCCCCGGTCTCGGTCCCGGTTTCGGTCCGGGTCCGGGTCCCGGTCTCGGTCCCGGTCTCGGGTGCTGTTAGGTCGGCGGGGGCGGTGACGCCGGCGGTCGTCCAGGCGTTCATCGCGACGCGTACGCCCCCGAACAGCGCCCCGTCCGGGTCGTGCGGTCCCGTAAGGTCGTGGGTGGCGGCGGCGATGGGCAGGGCGGGGAGCAGCATGGGGAACGGGCGGCCGGCCAGGTGGACCGCCATGAGGGTGGCGGTCAGAGGGAGGATCGCCTCCAGGGGTGACTGGAGGGAGTAGTAGCAGCCGTCCTTCTGCTCGGCCTCCACCCGGTCCCGCAGCGAGTCGGCGAGCAGCCGGGCCCACACCTCCAGCTGGCCCTGCTCGGCGGACCCGCCGGCCGCGAGCCGTGCCCGTACGGCGGACTTGCGCTCAGGGGAGGCGTGGCGTGCCAGCAGGGAGGCCTCGGCCTGGGCGGCGAGTTCGGGGAGGGGTGCGAGCGTGTGCGGCGGCAGCGCCGGCTGTTCGTCGTCGAGCGGTGTGAGCCAGGGGAACAGGCCCGCGAACACCAGGTCGAACCGCCGCGCCGTCCGTGGCAAGCCCAGCCCCGCTGCCTCCTCGTACACCGCCGCCGCCTCGTACACCATGGATGGATCATGCACCGCGGCGGGGAGGATGCGCGCGGCCCGCGTACGAAGGTGAGCAGATCCGCTATGGCGTGAGGAAGTTTCACCTCCAGCGGGTGATCACGACCGTCGTGCCGCGCCCCGGCGCGCTCTCCAGGCGGAACTCGTCCACCAGTCGCTTCGCCCCGCCCAGCCCGTGGCCGAGCCCGCGGCCCGTGGAGTAGCCGTCGACCAGCGCGACGTCCGGTTTGGGGATGCCGGGGCCCTCGTCGGAGATCGTCAGCCGGAGCCCGGCCCGGGGTGGCGGCAGCAGGTGCTCGATCAGCAGGCTGCCCCCGCCGCCGTGGACGTAGCAGTTGCGTACCAGTTCGCTGGCCGCCGTGATGAGCTTGGTCTGCGCGATGAGGCCGAAGCCGGCCTCCAGGGACGCGGCGCGTACCGCGTGCCGGGCGGTGAGCAGGTCGCGTTCGGTGCGGATGGGCAGAGAGCGGGTCGCCGCGGGCTCCGCGGGCTCACTGTCACCCAAACCCGGATCCCCTCCATGGCCGTCCGGTTAGTTGTCGCGTGGCAAATATATAGGATCGTCACTCCGGTCGCAGGTTCGGGCCGGGATGAACGTGACCTCAGAGTTATTTGCTATCGTGCAAATTTATCGGCGGCGCGCGGACTCGCGCCTGGAGAAGAGGACATGCGTTGGGCAGCATTTCCGAGGGCGTTCACGCGGTGCGACAGGCCATGCAGGCCGCTCCGCCCTATGCCGTGGCCGAGGCGCTGCGTGACGCGGTGACTCTGCACTTCGCCGTCGAGCGCGTCGAGGTGCTCCTCGCCGACCCGGCGTTGGTCACGCTCCGTCCCGTTCTCGAAGAGTACGCGCCCGGCGTACGTGGTCTGGCCATCGACGGCACGCCCGCCGGCCGCACGTTCGCCTCGCAGACGCCGCAGCGCGAAGGCACGCTGCTGCACCTGCCCGTCAGCGCGTGCGGCGAGCGGGTCGGCGTTCTCAGCCTGAGCTTCGGCACGCAGCCCGGCACGGAGGTCGTCGAGGACCTCCAGGAGATCGCCACCGCGCTCGGCCACATCCTGTGCGACGCCTACCGCACCACCGACCGCTACCACCGCGTACGCCGCGCCGCCCGCCTCACCCTCGCCGCCGAGATGCAGTGGGCGCTGCTGCCCGGCTGCGGCCACCAGGGCGACGGCTACCGCCTGGCCGGCCAGCTCGAACCGGCGTACGCCGTCTACGGCGACAACTTCGACTGGGCCTGCGGCCCGCGCGGCCTCATCGTGTCGGTCACCGACGGCATGGGCGCCGGGGTCGAGGCCGCGATGCTCACCACGCTCACCATCACCGCGCTGCGCAACGCCCGCCGCTCGGGCGCGGGCCTGGAGGAGCAGGCGGGCCTCGCCGACGAGGCCATCTACAGCCAGTACGGCGGCCGCCTCCACGTCTCCACCCTGCTGATGAGCTTCGACGCCGAGACCGGCGAGGCCGCGCTGGTGGACGCCGGCTCGCCGCGGCTGCTGCTGATGCGCGGCAGCCAGGTCCGCCACATCGAGCTGGAGCAGCAGCTCCCGCTCGGCATGTTCGGCAACACCGCCTACACCGAGCAGCACCTGCGGCTGGAGCCCGGCGACCGGCTGATCGTGGCCAGCGACGGCGTCTACTCCTCGCGCTCGCAGGGCGGTACGGAGTTCGGCGGCTCGTCCCTGGAGTCTCTGATCAAGTCCACGCGGATGCAGCCGGCCGATGAGGCGGTCCGCACGATGATCCGGGGACTGCTGGACTTCCGGCGGGGCATGGAAGTGCTGGATGATGCGGTCGTGGTATGTCTCGACTGGACACCGGACCCCAAGCCGGGGCCGAAGCCATCCGGGCCGCATCCCGGGCGAGAACGACCATGACCGGCATCACCTCACTGAGTGGATAGCGTGTGATTGACGAGCCTGTTCCACCCGTTGAAGCGTTCGACTCCTTCGTCGGCCACCTGCCACCGACCGAATGGGCCCTCATCGAGAGGGAGGCAGCGGCCCTGGTCGCGGTCTGGGGCCGCTCACGTCAGGCGTTCGTCACGAAGGTGTCCTCCATCCAGCTCCAGGCCATGCTGACCATCGAGAAGCACGAGACGATCAACCTGGGCCGCCTGGCCGCGGCGCTCGGGGCGGTGCCCTCGTCCGCGAGCCGCCTCTGCGACCGGCTGGAGGCGGCCGGGCTGGTCCGGCGCTCCCACGACGAGGAGGACCGGCGCGAGCTGACGCTCTCCCTCACCCCCTCCGGCCGCGCCCTCATCGAGGATCTGCAGCAACTGCGGCGGGACGACCTCGCCCGGGTGCTCAGCGAGATGCCGCCCGCCGGGCGGATCGCGCTGCTGCGCGGGCTGCAGGCGTTTGCGGAGGCGGCCGACCGGGTCACGGCGCGCGAGACGCCCGAGGAGGACGAAGACTGGATCCAGATCGCCGCCCGCCTCCTCGCCTGATGAGGACCGCAGCCTGATGAGGACCGCAGCCTGATGAGGACCGAAGCCTGATGAGGACCGTAGCGTCGTTACTGGGCCTGCTGGTGGCGGCCGGGTGCGCGGCGGGGCAGGGGGCGACTCCGTCGCCCGCACCGGCACCCACTTCCCCGCGTACGGTCCAGTCCGAAGGGGCCCCGACGCCGGGCCCGGTGGTCACCCCGGCCGCCTCCCCCGGCGGCTGGCGTTACGCGTACGTCAGCGACCAGCCCGGCTCCCGCCTCACCGGCGTCACCGCCGCCGGCCCCCGGGAGGCGTGGGCCGCCGGCTCCGAGGGTGACCGGCTCCTGCTGCTCCACCACGACGGCACCGCCTGGCGCCGGGCCGACCCGCCGCCCGAGGCGCCCGCGGTGCCGGAGGGCGCGGACGTCCGGATCGCCGCCTCCGGCCCGGACGACGTCTGGCTGCTGCTTCCCGAGCTCGGGGCGGACGACCAGGTTCAGGCGCTGACGGCCGTACGCTGGGACGGCTCCGCCTGGCATCGGGTCCCCGGGCGCATCGACTCCCCGTACGTCGCCGGCTTCGCGGTGCTCGGGCCCGCCGACGCCTGGGCCGTCTACGGCTCCGATCGCCGGGAGGCCGCCCACTGGGACGGCCGGTCCTGGACGAAGGTGCCGCTCCCCGCGTACGCGGCGGCCCTGGGCGGCTCCCGTTCCGCCGGCCTTTGGGCCGTCGGCTTCCGCTCCTCCGGGCCGGGCGTGACCGAGAGCGAGATGGACCAGCCCGCGGCCATGCGCTGGGACGGGCGCTCCTGGCGGCTGGTGCCCACCCCGACGTACGCCTTCGCCCGGCCCAAGCCGCCCGAGGGCAGCGCCATGCTGGACGGCGTGCTCGTGCTGGGCGAGGACGACGTGTGGGCGATCGGCGTACACACCTTCAACCACGGCGAGGTGGACGACGAGCCGGCCGATCCGCCGCCGATCCTCCTGCACTGGGACGGCCGGAGCTGGAGCAGGCAGAACGCTCCCGGCGACAGCGGCTACTGCTGCCCCCGCCTGGCCGCCGGTCCCTCCGGCGGCGTCCTCATCGTGACCGGGAGCCCGCGCCTGCGCGACACCTGGCGGGTGGCGGCGCCCGGCGCGGCCGCGGTCCCGCTGCCGCGCCTGCCGGCGATCCCCGGGCTGAAGCGTTCGCAGTTCTTCAATGTCGAGGGGTCGGCCCGGTCGGGCGCGACCTGGGCAGTCGGCACGCTGTCGGCGGACGGCGGGTTCTGGAGCCGTGCGACCATCGCCGAGCTGGCCTGAATGTGATCAAATTCCGGGAATGGACCGAGCTCGGCAACTGGTAGGGGAGACGCTCCTCTACTGCTTCGCCTTCCTCCTGCTGACCGGCGCCTACCTCGCGTACTTCTACACGCCGAGCGGGCAGCTGGTGCCGTACGCGGGCTCGTACGAGCCCCTGCGCGGAACGATGATGACGGCCGCGTACGAGTCGATCCTGACGATGAGCTTCGAGGAGCCCCGCGCGCTGTTCGCGCGGCAGTTCCACACCAAGGTGATGATGGTGCTCGCGTTCGGCGCCGTGGTCTGGGCGCTGTTCGGCCGCGTCAGGTACGCCCTGGCGGTGCTCGGCCTGATCGCGGTCGCCGGAGTGGCCGGACGCGGCGCCGCCGACGAGCTCGTCCTGGTGCGGCTGCCCATCCCCGTCTGGTACGGCCTGCACCTGGCGGCGGCCCTGGCGGTGCTCGTGACGCTGGTGGTGTCCTCGCGCCGCGAGGCCGCCCGGCAGCCGCGTACGCTCGCCTTCGCGGCGCTCGCCGCGGGACTCGCCCTGCTGGCGGTCTACGTGCTCTGAAGCGGGGGTCAGCCCTGCTTGAGCACGGGCTTCCACGTGGAGCACTCGCCCGTGGGCCGGGAGGCGGTGCCGCGGCAGACCTGCATGCGGATCTGCAGCACGTTGCGGTAGTCCTTCTTGAACGAGCCCACGCCCGGCCGGCAGTTGTAGAAGCCGTACGACTTCCAGCGGCCGTTGCGCGAGTCCTGCGCCTTCAGCACGGCCCACGCGCAGCCCTTGCCGCGCGTGTCCTCCAGCTTGCCCTCGACGAGGTAGCCGAACTGGTGGAGGTAGACCTTCCCCCACGAGCCGGCCATGCCGTCGGCGGAGTAGACGGGCCCCCACTTCCAGACGGCCGGCGTGGCCGAGGCGGGTGTGGCGGCCCCGGCCAGGGGGAGGACGACGGCGGCGGCGAACAGGGCGAGCAGACGCATGAGGGGTCTCCGAGATCGGGCAAAGAACTTCACCCCACTACAGATAGGACCCGATACTTGCGAGCGGCTTGGAGCCCAGTGGTCCGCTTGATTACCTATTGGGCGAGTCGGGCAGGGAAACCGCCGGTGGCGATCGGCCCCCAGCGATCGATGTGGAGACGGATGAGCGATTTGTCCTGGCGGCGCATCGCCTCGCGGTACTCGTCCCAGTCGGGGTGCTCGCCGGCGATGCACCGGTAGTACTCGACCAGCCCGTCCAGCGCCTCGGGCATGTCGAGCACCTCGGCGCGGCCGTCCACCTGCACCCAGGGGCCGTCCCAGTCGTCGGACAGCACGCAGATGGACACGCGCTCGTCCCGCTTGGCGTTGCGGGTCTTGGCGCGTTCGGGATAGGTGGACACCACGATCCGCCCGTCGGCGTCCACGCCGCAGGCGACCGGCGAGAGCTGCGGGCGGCCGTCGGCGCGGGCGGTCGACAGCAGGCCGTGATGCCGGGTGCGCAGGAAGTCGAGGAGCTCGGGCCGGTCGACGCGGCGCGCGGTGGCGATGTTCGGAGCCATGTGCAGGTGCCTTTCGGATCGTACGTGCTCCGATCCTTTCACTGGGCGAGCGCCGCCTCGTCGACCAGGGCGACCCGGACGGTGCGCGGGTCGTCGCCGGACAGCGGCACCGCGAAGACCGCCGTGCTCGGGCCCGCCCCGTAGACCAGGAACCGGGTCCCGTCCTCGTCCCAGGTCTCGCGTACGTCGGAGGTGAGGCGCGCCGACGCCGAGCAGTACGCGGGGCTGCGGCGCAGCAGGTGCAGCGAGGTCTCCAGGGGCACGTCCCCGGAGGGGGCAGGGGCGGTGAGCGGCGGGCGGAGGCGGACCCGGAGGCGGCGCAGCGGGACGAGCCAGTGCCGGTCCAGCTCGGAGGAGAGGGCGAGCAGCGCCACGACCTCCAGCGCGGCCAGGGGCAGGAAGGGTGGGTGCGCGGCCGGCGCGGTCATCGCGAGAAGCCCGGCGGCGAGCAGCAGCCCGGCGCGGGCGAAGGACCGTACGTCCACGGGCTTGGCGTGGTCGCCCAGGCAGCCGCAGGACGCGGTCGGCGCGGCCACGTAGGCGTAGCCGAGGTAGCCGAGGAAGCCCGCCGCCAGCAGCGCGGCGGCCGCGCCGTCCAGGGGGTGGAGCGGCGGGACGAGCAGTGCGGCGGCCACGGCGAGCTCGGCCAGCCCGACGAGGCGGAGCGCCGGGACCGCGCGCGCCGGGCCGACGAGCCTGGCCAGGGCGCTTCGCCCGGCCTGGGCCCGCATCCGCCTGCCGAACAGCTTCATCAGTCCGGCCCAGAGGAGGAAGAGGGCGATCACGTACGGCTGCGACGCGGCGATCCCGTTCATCGGGCTCCTCTCCTAGTGGGGGGAGAACACGGTGGCGATGTCGACCTCGTTGGTGTCCGGCCGCCAGGCGCCCAGGATCTGTACGTGCTGGGCGACCTTCAGCAGGGACAGGTCCGAGGTGGGCGGCGACTCGGAGTGGATGGCGACCGACTTGCCGGGTACGACATGGCACAGCACCTCGTGCCCGTTGTGGTCCAGGCGGAGGGTCTGGTCCTTGATGTCGGTGATGTGGCCCTTGATGTTGACGATGTTGAGCCACACCGCCTCGGCGGCCAGCATCCCGTCGGGCATGCGGACGCCGCGCGCGTACAGGCCGTCGCCCGGCCTGGCCTGGTCGAAGCCGACCGGTCCGAGCTTCCACAGGCTGGTGCCGTCCACGACGCGGATGGTGTGGAAGACCATGTTCGAGCCGAGGACGAGGAGCGTGTTGTCCTTGATCGAGCGGATCCTGCCCTCGGCGAAGTTCGGGTCGAGGGTGCCGGGCTCCACGCCGGGAGCGGCGGTGGTGGTGGCGAAGGCGGCCTCGGGGCCGAGCGAGCCGAGCGCGGTCGCGGCCACGACGCCGGCGCCGCCGCCGAGCACGGCGGACTTGAGCACATCCCGTCTGCTGCGCATCTCCGTCCCCCTCACGCCGTCGAGATCTCGGCCGGGCGCAGGCCCGAGGACAGGCTGGCGATCGCGCTGTAGGCGGCCGGGGTGAGGTCGATCAGCCGGTTGCTCGCGCAGGTCGCGCCGCAGCAGCTCCGCTCGCCGCAGAACAGGTCGGTCTGCGGGCCGCAGTCGGCGATGGAGGTGACGACGCTCGTACCGGTGCACAGGGCGGTGGTGCGGTGCCGGAAGCCGCAGGTGCGGCGGGACAGGCTGACTCCGCAGGAGTCAGGACGGGTGATGGCCCAGCAGGCGTCGGAGGTGTTGGGCCAGGCGTGCTGGAGGCTGCCGGAGTTGCAGGTTCCGCAGGCTCCCTTGCCGGTGCTGCTGCACGGTCCCCAGGAATTGCCGCAGCAGAACCAGGAGACCTCTCCTTGGACGGGGCCGAGTAAGTCGGCGGGCGGGCCGGACGTGGTACGCGCCATGCGCGTCTCCCTTCGGGTGAGCTCCGGGGGGTCTCGACGGATCGAGGGATTGAAGCTTTCCGACTCGATCTATGAGTACCATGTAAGGATTTTTCGTCAATGCCTGACTTGTGCCCGGAGTCGCCAGAGAGGGAGGAGGGGGGTGACGTCCCGGGTGGTGACCTGGGACGCGGGGGTGCTGCCCGGGAACGGACGCGCGGCGGATCAGGAAGCCGGCGTCGGCGTTTCCGTGGGGGTCGTGGTCGGGGTTTCGGTCGGAGTGCCCGTCGGGGTCTCGGTGGGCGTCTCGGTCGGGGTCGCCGTCGGAGTCTCCGTCGGGGTCTCGGTCGGGGTCTCGGGCAGAGTGACGGTCGGGGTGGCGGACGGCGTGGGGCACTCGGCTGGCGTACGCCACGACGGCGCCGGAGCCCACCACTGCCGGAGCTGGCCCCAGCCCTTCCACGAACGCTTGACCGGCCGCGACAGGTCGTAGACGTAGAGGGCGGTGCCGCCGTCCGTGGCCTCCTGAGCGGCGCCGCCGTCCGTGCCGTCCGTGCCGTCCGTGCCGTCCGTGGGGGTCGCGGGGGACGTCGGGGACGCGGGGGTCGTCGGGGTCGCGGCGGCCGTGGGGGACGCGGTGGTCGCGGCGGTCGGGGCGATCGCGGTCACCGACACCCAGTCGTCCTGCTTGACCGCGCTGTTCCCGCGCCGGCCCGCGATCGTCCGGGTGTCCTCGCCGATCGTGTACGTCCGCTCGAAGCCGTCCTGGCTGCGTACCGTGATGGAGTCCTCGGCGACGGCGGTCGCCCGGCCCGTCTGGGCGAAGAGCGTCACCGAGCCGCAGCCGTCCTTCGTGGCCACCGCGAACTCGCCGTGCATCGCTCCGACGAAGCCCCAGGGGCTGAGCGGCGCGAGTTCGGGAACGGGGGTCTCAGTGGGGGTCTCCGTCGGGGTCTCGGTGGGGATGTCGGTGACGGTGACCGTGTCCGTGGGGGTCGGGGAGAGGGTCTCGGTGGGGGTCGCGGTAGGCGGTTCGGTGGGCGGGGTGCCCGCCGCCGCAGCGGCCACGCCGGCTCCGCCCGCCGCCATTAACACGGCGGTGGCGGCGACGAACACCGGCCGCCGGATCCGGCTGTCGCGAGGTTGGTGGGCCTGCATAGGCGTTACCTTTCGTGTCATTCGCCGACATTCAACTCATGAGAACCCCGCCGCACTAAGGCATCCGTAAGCTGCCGCCCCTCGTGCCGAGCCGTGGGGTCCTGCCCGGAAAGCGCTGCCCACTTCCGTGTTGCTTATGCCGGGATGCGACGATCGGATCGTTCGACCCATTCGGCGATAGGCGAAAGCATGGCAAGTGACCAGGGCCGCAGGGCTCTCGTGGTCCGGGGCGGCTGGGAAGGGCACGCCCCGGTGGAGGCCACGGAGCTCTTCATCCCCTTCCTGGAGAAGAACGGGTTCGAAGTGCGGAGGGCGGATTCGCCCGCGCCGTACGCGGACGCTTCGTACATGTCCGGCGTCGACCTCATCGTGCAGTGCTACACGATGGGAACCATCCAGCCCGACGAGCTGAAGGGCCTGGAGGCCGCCATCCGCGCCGGCACCGGCATGGCGGGATGGCACGGCGGGATCGCCGACTCCTACCGCAACTCCTCCGACTACCTGCACCTCATCGGCGGCCAGTTCGCCTGCCACCCCGGCAAGCACCCCGACGAGCGGGAGGGCACGCAGGCCGACAACTTCGTCCCCTACACGGTCAACCTGCTGCCCGAGGCCGCCGGGCACCCCATCACCGCCGGCCTCTCCGACTTCGACCTCGTCACCGAGCAGTACTGGGTGCTCACCGACGACTACATCGACGTGCTCGCGACGACCACCCAGCAGGTCCGCCCCTGGGACCCGTGGCACCGCGAGGTGACCTCGCCCGCCCTCTGGACCCGCCGCTGGGGCGAGGGCCGCATCTTCGTCACCACCCCCGGCCACAGCCTGGACGTCCTCCAGCACGACACCGTACGCACGATCATCGAGAGGGGCATGTTGTGGGCCAGCCGCTGAACGTCGGCGTCGTGGGCTGCGGCGCGATCTCGGCCCAATACTTCAGCACCATCGACCGCCTGCCGGGGCTCCGCCTCGCGGCCGTCGCCGACCTCGACCCCGGCCGGGCCGCGGAGGCGGTCGCCGCCTGGCCGGGCACCCCCGTCCTGTCCGTCGCGGACCTGATGGCCGACCCCGGCGTTGACGTCGTGCTCAACCTCACGATCCCGGCCGCCCACGCCGAGGTCGCACTCCAGGCCATCGCGGCCGGCAAGGACGTCTACGGCGAGAAGCCGTTAGCAGCCGACTCCGCCGACGCGGCGCGGGTGCTGCGGGCCGCCGAGGCGGCCGGCGTACGGGTCGGCTGCGCGCCCGACACCGTGCTCGGCACCGGCACGCAGACCGCCCGCAAGGCCGTGGACGACGGCCTCATCGGCCGCCCGGTCGCCGCCACCGCCACGATGGTCACGGCCGGCCACGAGCGCTGGCACCCCAACCCCGACTTCTACTACGTCCCCGGCGGCGGCCCCCTCCTCGACATGGGGCCGTACTACGTCACCAGCCTGGTGACGCTCCTCGGCCCGGTCACCTCCGTGATCGGGGCGGCCTCCCGCCTGCGCGGCAAGCGTACGATCGGCTCCGGACCGCGGCGCGGCGAGGAGATCCCGGTGTCCGTGGACACCCACGTCACCGGCGTGCTGGTGCACGACTCGGGCGCGCTGTCCACGCTGGTGATGAGCTTCGACGCGGCGGCCACCAAGGCGCCGAACATCGAGGTGCACGGCGAACGCGGCTCGCTGGTCGTCCCTGACCCGAACCACTTCGACGGCGTCGTCCAGCTCTCCGCGGTGGGCGAGGCGGGCTGGCGCGACCTGCCGGACTCGGCCGGCTATGTGGCCGCGGGCCGCGGCGTCGGCCTGGCCGACCTCGCCGCCACCCCGGCGGGCGAGGAGCCGCGGGCGAGCGGGACGCTGGCCTTCCACGTCCTCGACGTCATGGAGTCACTGCTGGCCTCGGCCGCTTCGGGGGCCGCGGTCACGGTCGGCAGCACCTGCGAGCGGCCGTCGCCGGTGCCCCTGCTGGCCTTCTGAGCGCACGGGTCATGGGCGTGGGTGCGGTCCGCGTCCATGACCCGGCATGTCACCTCGAATCGGGGAAGCCGGCGTAGTAGCCGCCGACCTCGTCGTGGTAGCGGGTGTCCCGGTACGTCTTCTCGTCGAACTCCGGGGCCTTCTTGATCTCTTCCTTGGTCCGCCCGACGTGGATCTTGCGGGCGGCCTCGTCGATGTGCTCCACCGCCCCCGCGGGGATGAGCACCTTCTTGCCGAAGATCCACGGGCCGGTGTGCACGATCACGTAGCTCTCTCCGACCGCGTTGTTCGCTTCGTCCACCGTGCCGATCTTGCCGTCGGTCGCGTCCACCTCGAAGCCGACGAGGTCGAGCGACTCGCGTAGCTGCAGCTCAGGACGGTACTGCCACAGATTTTCGAGCATGTCCGCCCCCTACCCCGTCACAGCGCGCCAATCGCGACCCCGACCAGCGCCAGGCTCACCGTGGAGGCCACCGCCCGCACCGTGTTCCACGCCGTCCACCTGCGCGAATAGTCCTTCCACCGCATCGTGCCCGCGTCGAGCGCGTTGTTCATCGGGACGTTCACCGCCACGGTGACGAGGAACGAGCCGGCGAAGCCGACCCCGGCCGCGGCGAGGAACCACACCGCCGCCGCGCCGCCCGCGAGGAGCCCGGCCACGAGCGCCGCCACCGGCGAGCCCAGGAACACCAGGAACAGCCACGGATTGAGGATCTTGCGGTTGACGCTCCGCATCGCCGCCTCGGCCTGCGCCGGCTCGATCGCGTTCAGGCCGGGCATGACGGACATCGAGAAGGCGTAGAAGAGACCGGCGAGCAGCCCGTGCAGGACGAGCGTGAGCAGGGCGAGAATCAGCATGCCCCTATCCTGGAGCCGGGCGGGTGAGACGGTCCATGCACAGGACGCTCACTCCCATAAGCGACGCTCTCCTCGGGTCCTGTGCGGGCTGAAAGAGATCATGTAAGGTGAGCGCGGCCCGTCCCCCAACGGCCTGGAGCCCGCCGTGCCGCAGCCTTCCCGCCGTCAGGTTCTCTCCCTGCTCCCCGCCGCCGGCCTGCTGGCCGTGGCCGGTCCGCTGCGCGCCGCCGCCGAGGCGGGCGGGTTCGACCACGCGCGGCTGATCGCCAACACCGTCGCCACGCTGGCCGGAACCCCCGAGGTCAACGCCAGGCCGGAGGTCGCCGCCAAGCTGGCCGCCGTGCTCGCCACCGCCAGGCAGCGGCTCGCCGCGATGGACCGGGCGGGCGACGGCGAGCTGTTCGCCGGCCTCGCGCTCGGCTCGAACGATGTCGACCTGCGGCTCGCCTTCCAGTACCTGTACGAGATCGCGCTCGCCACCCGCGTCCCCGGCGGGGAGCTCGCGGACGACGCCGCCGCCCAGCGGCGCGTCGCCGACGGCCTGCTGTGGCTGCACGAGCGCTACTACGGCGACCAGGCGAAGGGCTACTACGGCAACTGGCACACGTGGGAGATCGGCATCCCCACCCACGTCACCAGGACGCTCGCGCTGCTGGCGGACCGGCTGCGCGCGGAGCGGCCCGGCCTCACCGCCACCTACGTGGCCTCGATGGACGCCTACCTCCGCAACGGCAAGGACGGCGACGTCGACCTCGACTCGCGCTTCCACACCGGCGCGAACCTGGCCGACATCACCGCCAACCGCATCCTCCAGGGCGCGGTGTCCGGCGACGACGCCCGCGTCGCCAAGGCCGTCGCCGACCAGTCCACGGTCTTCGCCACCGTCGACCCGTACGCGCTCCAGCACGGCGTCACCGACGGCTACTACCGCGACGGCTCCTTCGTCCAGCACAGTTCGGTGGCCTACACCGGCTCCTACGGCCGCGCCCTGCTGACGCGCGTCGTCCAGACGCTCAAGACGCTGGACGGCGCGACGGCGGCGGCCGCCGCGGACGACCTGCCGGGCGTCGTCTACCGCTGGGTCGCCGACGGCTTCGCCCCCCTCATCTTCGAGGGCTGGATGATGGAGATCGTCAAGGGGCGGGCGGTCTCGCGCACCAACACCGGCTACGCCGACGTCGGCGTGGTCGTGGAGGCCGTCGCCGACCTCGCCGACCACGTGCCGGCCGAGCAGGCGCTCGCGCTGAAGAAGTACGTCAAGCACCTGCCGGCCGCCGACACCGCCGCCTTCGTCTCGCCGGTCAGCATCGCCCGCTACGCAGCGATCCGGGCCGACGCCTCGATCCAGGCCGCCGACCTCAACCCGCCCGAGCGCAGCGTCGCCTTCAACGCGATGGACCGCACCGTCCACCGCCGCCCCGGCTACGCCTTCGCCCTCGCCCGCAGCTCGGAGCGGATCAGCAAGTACGAGTACATGAGCGGCGAGAACCTCATGCCCTGGTTCCAGGGCGACGGCGCCCACTACCTCTACCTGGCGGGGGAGGACCAGCGGGCGGTGTTCGGCGTGGACTACTTCACGGCGGTGTCGCCGTACCGGCTGGCCGGGGTGACCGCGCCGGTCGAGGAGCGCCGCACGGTCCCCGAGCTGTACGGGGGCCGCCTCTGGTACGACAACCCGGGCCACCCGCTGAACTTCACCGCGTCCTCGGAGTCCCAGAACGCCTACGTGTACTTCCCGGTCGCCGGGAACGCCTTCTCGGGCGGCGCGACGCTCGGCGCGTACGGCGTCGCGGGGATGGTCCAGTCGGACGACGCCGCCTGGACCGCCAAGCAGGCGGGCCTGCTGCCGGACGACTTCGTCGCCTACCGGAACGCCCGCGCCACCAAGTCGTGGTTCCTGCTCGACGACGAGATCGTGGTGCTGGCCGCGGACGTCTCCGGCCAGTCGGGGCGGGCCGCGGTGACCACGGTGGACAGCCGCATCGCCGCCCCCGCCGACACGGTGGCGCTCACTGGCGAGACCTGGACCGGCTCGCCGTGGCAGCCGGGGGCGACGGGCGAGCCGCGCTGGCTCCGCTACGCCAATGCCACCCGTGGCAGCGCCGTCGGCTACGTCTTCCTCAGCCGCCAGCCGGTCAGCGCGGTCCTGGAGACGGTGACCCGCAGCCGGCGCGTCGTCCGCACCTCCAACCCGGACACCCAGGTCACGAAGAACGTCTTCACCGCCTCCGTCACCCACCCGGCGTCCGGCGCGCTGCCGGCCCTCGCCTACGCCCTGGTCCCGAACGCCACCGAGGCCCGCCTGCGCGCCTACGCCAGGGGGCCGCTGACCGTGCTGGCCAACGACCGGCACGTGCAGGCGATCGAGCACAAGGGGCTGGGGCTGCTCGCCGCGAACGTCTTCACCGCAGGTCCGCGCCATGCCGGCCGCCTGCTCGTGGACGGCCCGGCCGCGGTCATCGTGCGGAGGTCAGGCTCCCGGGTGAGCGTCGCCGTCGCGGACCCGACGACCCGGCGCGACCGCGTCAGCGTCCTGCTGCACGGCCCCTCGCTGCGGCTCGACCGGGCCGACGAGGGGGTGACGGTCCGCCGCGTGCCCGGCGGCACGCTCGTCGAGGCCGTGACCCGCCGCACCTACGGCCGCACGCTCGCCGCCACCCTGCGCTGATCAGGGGCTCAGGAGTAGAGGAAGTAGTAGGCGTACGCGGGCTTCCACTCGCAGCGCCAGTCGTCCCACCAACCCTGGCTCTCGCCGTAGGCGCCGACGCGCTGGCATTCCGCGTACGTGCGGTAGACACCGGCCAGCCTTTCCGCGTTCGCCGGCGTGGCGCCGAGCGTCAACGACAATCCCGCGGCCAGAAGGACCGGGACGAGAACCGCACGAACCTTTCGCATGAATCCTCCTGCGATGGGGCGGATCAACGGAGCGGATCATTACATTGGCAGTCATCGCGGCTGAGATCAACACCGGGAGGCCGAAACTTTCCACCCGCCTTTTCGTGAGGGCGGCGCATGTTTCGCCGGTGATTCCCGGACGTTTCCGGACGGGCTTTGACCACCGTCACATCCCTGGCATATCGTCGCCTCGCCCTGATCGATTGCGAGCCCGATCGATGGCAAGGGCGAATCCGCACGGGGGCGTGTGTTGTTCTCACCTGCGCGACGGCTGACGCGCCGATCGCGGCTGCCCCGGCACGGGTGAGAACCGGACGGCCACCTGGCAAGCGGCGATCATCCGAAACACCGGAGGCGCACCATGCAAGTTCGTTCCCGCCCGGCCGCGATCATCGGCATGGTCATGACCATGCTGGCCGGCCTCGCAGTGTCGCTCGTCCTTCCGCCCCCGGCCCAGGCCGACCAGGTGATCAGCAACATCGCGTACGCGCCCGCGCAACCGGCCGGCTCCAAAGGACACCTGCTCGACCTCTACCTGCCCTCCGGCGGCACCGCGCCCCGGCCGCTGATCATCTGGCACAGCGGCTCGGCCTGGTCGAGCGACGACGGCAAGACCGGCGCGGCGGCCATCGCCGCCGTGTTCAACCCCAGAGGGTTCGCGGTGGCCGGCGTCAGCGTCAGGTCCAGCACCCAGGCGGTCTTCCCCGCCCAGGTGCACGACGTCAAGGCCGCCATCCGCTGGCTGCGTGCCAACGCCGCCACCTACCAGCTCGACCCCAACCGCTTCGCCATGATGGGCGACTCGTCGGGCGGCTGGCTGACGGAGATGGCCACGCTGACCGGCGGCGTCGCGTCGCTGGAGGGCACCGTCGGCACGACCGGCGTCTCCAGCGCGGTGCAGACGGGGCTCGCCTTCTTCAGCCCGACCGACTTCCTGCAGATGAACGCCCAGAACCTGCCCACCGGCGGGCTGGACCACGACTCCCCGGCCTCGCCGGAGTCGATGCTGATCGGCTGCCCCATCCAGACCTGCCCCGCCCAGGTGGCCCTCGCCAACCCGGTCAACTACGTGGACGCCAACGACCCGCCGCTGCTGTTCCTGCACGGGCAGGCCGACTTCCTGGTGCCGCACGGGCAGAGCGTCCTGCTCTACAACAAGATCAAGGCGAGCTGCGGCCAGGGCCAGTTCATCTCGATCCCGGGCGCGGACCACGGCATCGACTTCGTCATGGACCCCGCCCGCTACGGCACCCAGACCACCTACACCACCGCCAACTGCTCAAGCACCACCACGGCCGGCGCCCCCAACCCCACCTGGGACACCTTCGCCAACCACATCCGCGGCGGGCTCAAGATGGGCACCGCCTGCAAGGTCTCCTACGTGCCCACCACCTGGGACGGTGCCTTCTCGGCCACCGTCACCATCACCAACACCGGCACGACGCCCGTCGACCGCTGGGCCGTGACCTGGACGTGGCCGGGCAACCAGCAGGTCACGAGCTCCTGGAACGCCACCGTGACGCAGTCGGGCACCCAGGCGACCGCGCGCGACGCCGGCCACAACGCCTATATCGGTCCGGGCTCCGCCCAGAGTTTCGGTCTCAATGCCACCTACAGCGGGACGAACGCCAAACCGTCCGAGTTCAGGCTGAACGGCGTGGTCTGCACCCCGGCGACCTGAGCGCCGATAATTTCGGAAAGGCGTTCTGGAACCGTCCAGAACGATGAACCGCAGCTCGCCGGGAAAAAGGACATTTCCCAAATCGGCCACGTTCCGCTGGATTCCGGTTACGGAAGGAAATCGTCCAGATCGCGGACAGTTATATTGATTTTCCCGGCGAGCTGCCCCTATCCTTTCGCTCTCGTGAGGGCCGATCAAAGAGCGGGCCGAAATGTTTCGGCGGCCGGCGGCCCATCCCGCGTTATCGCCTGACCCTTTTACGGAAAGCTTCGCCGGCGTCCCGACGCGACGCCGTTCTTCGTGGTGCCCGTCGATCAGTTAGGGGACGTGTGCGTACATCTGACATGTTCGTCCGGAGCCTCGGCGTCTTCGTGCCGGACATCGTGAGCGTCGAGCAGGCGGTGGAGGAGGGACTGTACCCGCCCGACGAGGCCGAACGTTTCGGGCAGCTCGGCGCGGCGGTCGCCGGCGACATGCCCGCCCCCGAGATGGCGCGCCGCGCGGTCCTCGACGCCTACGAGCGCTGGAACGAGTCAGCGCCGAAGGAGCTCGACCTGCTGCTCTACCCGTCGGTCTGGCACCAGGGCCCGAACGGCTGGCAGCCCCAGCACTACCTCCAGATGCACCTCCTCGGCGGCGCCGTCCCCGCGTACGAGATCCGCAGCGGCTGCGTCGGCATGATCAGCTCGCTGGAGCTGGCGGCGAGCTACCTGCGGGCCGAGCCCGGCAGGGAGACGGCGCTGGTGGTCTCCGCCGACAACCACGGCACCCCGCTGGTGGACCGCTGGCGGATGACGCCCGGCGCGCTGATCGGCGACGCCGCGTGCGCGCTCGTCCTCGGCAAGGACTACGGCATGGCCGAGCTCCTCGCGGTGAACGCGACCACGATCCCCGAGGCCGACGCGGTCAACGACGGCGCCTACCCGCTGTTCCCGCCGGACGCGACCGTCGGGCGGGGGCTGAGCTTCGGCGACCGGCACGAGGAGTTCCGCCAGCGGCTGCTCAAGGAACGGGGCACCGGGATCCACCTGACCATCCAGAAGACGATGATGCAGCAGGTCGAGCAGACCTTGGACGAGGCCGGCATCGAGCTGTCCGACATCACGAAGGTGGCCTTCCCGCACGGCCGCCGCGAGGACCTGGACGGGCAGATGTCCTGGCTCGGCATCGAGCTCGACCAGACGACCTGGGACTACGGCCGGCGCGTCGGCCACTGCGGCGCGGTCGACCAGTTCATCGCCTTCGAACACCTGCTGGCGACCGGTGGGCTCGTGCCCGGTGACCATCTGCTCATGGTCGGGTTCGGCTCGGGGACGTCCGTGGCCGCGGCCGTGTTCCGCGTGCTCGCCCCCGCTCCGGTGACCCGGGAAGGGGCGCGCGCGTGACCGCCGACGAGCTCGGCCACCGCCTGGTGGCCTTCATCCAGGAGAGCCTGGTCCCCGACGACGTCGAGCTGGAGGTGGACGAGACGACCCCGCTCCTGCTGTCGGGGCTGCTCGACTCCCTGCGTACGGCGCGGCTGCTGAACTTCATCCGGCGCGAGCTCGGCGTCCCCGTCCCCGCCGCGAAGCTCGACCCCGACAACTTCAAGGACGTCGCGACCATCGTCGCGCTGATCAGGGAACTCGAAGCGGCGAAGATCGGCTAGCCGTCCAGAACGAACGGGGACAGAGTCATGCAGTGGACGGACACCTACATCAGCGGCGTGGGCGCCTTCGTCCCCCGCACGATCGTCAGCGTCGAGAAGGCCGTGCAGAAAGGCTGGTACCCGGCCGACGAGGCCGAGCTGCACAACCTGGCCGGGGCGGCGGTCGCCGGTGACCTGCCGGCTCCCGAGATGGCCCTGCACGCGGCGCGCAGCGCGCTGAAGCGCAGCGGCCGCGCACCGGGCGACCTCGACCTCCTGCTGTACGCCTCCACCTGGCACCAGGGCCCGGACGGCTGGCCGCCGCACTCCTACCTGCAACGCCACCTGGTCGGCGGCGACGTGCTCGCCACCGAGATCCGGCAGGGCTGCAACGGCATGTTCCTCGCCCTGGACCTCGCCGCGAGCCACCTCGCCGCCGCGCCGGGCCGGCAGGCCGCCCTGCTGGTGGCCGCCGACAACTACGGCACCCCGCTGATGGACCGGTGGCGGATGGGCCCCGGCTACATCGGCGGCGACGCCGCCAGCGCGCTCGTCCTCACCAAGGAGGAGGGTTTCGCCCGCCTCGCGGCGGTCTGTACGGTCACCGTGCCCGAGGCCGAGGAGCTGCACCGGGGCACCGAGCCGCTGTTCCCGCCCGGCGTCACCGTCGGCCGCCGGATGAGCTTCGAAACGCGGAACCAGCAGTTCCGGCAGCAGGTCATGCCCAAGGGCGAGAGCACGGCGGCGCTGTTCAAGATCCAGCGGGCGCTGATGGAGGTCGTCGAGCGCACGCTGGCCGAGAGCGGCGTCGAGGCCCGCGACCTCGCCAGGGTGGCCTTCATGAACTACTCCGAGGAGATCGTCGAGCAGCGCTGCATGGCCGCGCTGGACCTGCCGATGTCCCGTTCCACCTGGGACTACGGCCGCACCATCGGCCACTGCGGCGCCAGCGACCAGGTCCTCGCCCTCGACCGGCTGCTCCTGACCGGGGAGCTGGGCCCCGGCGACCACCTGCTGATGCTCGGCACCGGACCGGGCGTCACCGTCTCCAGCGCCGTGATCCAGATCCTCGGCAAGCCCTCATGGTCCTGATCCGCAGTCAGCGAAGGGAAAAGAACGCGATGGCCGACAGTCCGAGCGGAGTCCAGGCCGAACCGGTGGCGGTCATCGGGATCGGCTGCCGCTTCCCCGGCGGCGCCGACTCACCGGACGAGTTCTGGGACCTGCTGTGCGCCGGCCGCAACACCACCGGGCCGCTGCCCGCCGAACGCTGGCGCCCGTACGAGGACCGCGGGCCCGAGCACGCCGCCGCGCTGCGGGACGCCGTACGGCACGGCAGTTTCCTGCGCGACGTCGAGGGCTTCGACGCGGAGTTCTTCGGCCTGTCGCCGCGCGAGGCCGAGCTGATGGACCCGCAGCAGCGCGTCCTCATGGAGACCGCGTGGGAGGCCCTGGAGCACGCCGGCCTGCCGCCGCACCAGCTGGCCGGCACCGACGCCGGGGTGTTCGTCGGGGTCTGCACCGCCGACTACGGCGGCATGCTGCTGGAGGACGTGCCGCAGATCGAGGCGTGGACCGGGATCGGCGCCGCGACCTGCGCCGTCGCCAACCGCGTCTCCTACTCGCTCGACCTGCGCGGGCCCAGCATGGCCGTGGACACCGCGTGCTCGGCGTCGCTGGTCGCGCTGCACCTGGCCG
This sequence comes from Nonomuraea sp. LP-02, assembly GCF_036289125.1. Classification (NCBI taxonomy): domain Bacteria; kingdom Bacillati; phylum Actinomycetota; class Actinomycetes; order Streptosporangiales; family Streptosporangiaceae; genus Nonomuraea; species Nonomuraea sp. LP-02. Next base: position 7,445,268 of record NZ_JAXCLK010000001.1, read on the forward strand.
CGCAGAGCCTGCGGCTCGGCGAGAGCGACGTCGCCCTCGCCGGCGGGGTCAACCTGCTGGTGACGCCGGGGCAGACCGTGACGCTCGGCGCGGCCGGCGCGCTGGCCCCCGACGGGCGGTCCAAGTCGTTCGACGCCACGGCCGACGGCTACGGGCGCGGCGAGGGCTGCGGCGTGGTCGTGCTCAAACGGCTCTCCGACGCGCGGCGCGACGGAGACCGGGTCCTCGCGCTGGTCATCGGCAGCGCCGTGAACCAGGACGGGCACACCAACGGCATCATGGCCCCGTGCGGGGAGGCCCAGGAGCACGTCATGCGCCGGGCCTGCCGGCAGGCGGGCGTCGCCCCGGCCACGCTCGACTACATCGAGGCGCACGGCACCGGCACCCGGCTGGGCGACCCGCTGGAGGCGGCGGCGCTGAGCGCCGTCTACGGCGCGGGGCGGACCGCCGAGGATCCGTGCCTCATCGGCTCGGTCAAGTCCAACATCGGCCATCTCGAAGGGGCCGCCGGCATCGCCGGGGTCATCAAGGCGGTGCTCGCCCTCGACCGCGGGGAGATCCCTCCGAGCGTGCTGGCCACCCCGAACCCGGCCATCCCGTGGGAGACCTCGGGGCTGCAGATCGTGACGAAGCGGTCGGCCTGGCCCGATCGCGGCCACCCCAGCCGGGCCGGCGTCTCCAGCTTCGGCTACGGCGGCACGGTCGCGCACATCGTGATCGAACAGGCGCCGCCGGCCCCCGAGACGCCCCGAGGCGAGGGGACGGGGCTGCGGGTGTTCCCGCTGTCGGCCGCGTCGGGGGCCGCCCTGCGGCAGTACGCGGGCACGCTGGCCGACCGGCTCCAGGGCGACGGGCTCGACCTGGCCTCGGCGGGGCACACGCTGGCGGTGCGCCGTACCCACCTGGGCCGCCGGGCCGTGGTGCTCGCGGCCGACCGGCACGAGCTGGCGGACGGGCTGCGCAGGCTCGCCGGCGACCTGCCGGCCGAGGCCGTGCTCACCGGGGACGTGCTGCCCGAGCCGGGCCCGGGCCCGGTGTGGGTGTTCGCCGGGCAGGGCTGCCAGTGGCGCGGCATGGGACGGGAGCTGCTGGCCACCGAGCCGGAGTTCGCGGCCCTGGTCGACGAGGTCGAGCCGATCTTCGCCGAGGAGATCGGCTTCTCCCCCCGGCGGGTGCTGGCCGAGGGCGAGCTGGACGGCATCGACCGCGTCCAGACCATGATCTTCGTGATGCAGCTCGGCCTGGCCAGGCTCTGGACCGCGCACGGGGTGACCCCGGCGGCCGTCATCGGCCACTCCGTCGGCGAGATCGCGGCGGCGGTCACCGCCGGCGCGATGAGCGTCGCCGACGGCGCGCGGCTGATCTGCCGCCGCTCCCTGCTGCTGCGCCAGGCCGAGGGCAAGGGGGCCATGGCCATGGTGGGGCTGTCGTTCGAGGAGGCGGCCGAGCGGCTGGCCGGGCGGAGCGACCTCGTGGCCGCGATCGCCTCCGCGCCCGGCTCCACCGTGCTCTCCGGCGACGTCGCCGCGGTCGAGGAGGTGCTGCAGGAGTGGCCGGCCGAGGGCATCATGGTCCGCCGGGTCGACTCGGACGTCGCCTTCCACAGCCCGCAGATGGAGCCGCTGGCCGCCGAGCTGGCCGCGGTCACCGCCGACCTGCCCTTCGGCGCGCCCCGCATCCCGATGTACACGACCGCGCTGGCCGATCCCCGGTCCACGCCCGTGCTCGACTCCGCGTACTGGGCGGCGAACCTCCGCGACCCGGTGCGCCTGGCCGCGGCGGCCACGGCCGCCGCCGAGGACGGCTATCGCGCGTTCCTGGAGATCTCCCCGCACCCCGTGGTCGCGCACTCCCTGACCGAGACGCTCGGGGAGAGCGGGCACGAGGACGTGTTCGTCGGCATCTCGCTGCGCAGGAACCAGCCGGAACGCGCGGCCTTCCTCGCCGCCGTGGGCAGCGCGCACTGCGCCGGCGTCGAGGTGGACTGGAGCCGGCTGCAGCCGGACGGCGGCCTCGCCCCGCTGCCGCCGTACGCCTGGCAGCGCCGCCGCCACTGGCGCGACCCCGCCGCCGGGTCCGCCGAGAACCGGGGCCACGACGTGGACTCCCACACCCTGCTCGGCGCCGGGACGAGCCTCGCGGGCAGCCAGGCCCGGATGTGGCGGACCGTCCTGGAGGACGCCAACCGGCCCTACCCCGGCAGCCACGCCGTCGGCGGGGTCGAGATCGTGCCGGCCGCCGTGCTGGTCAACACGTTCCTGGACGCGGCCGGCGAACTGCCCGTGCTCACCGACGTGGAGATGACGCACCCGCTGATGACCTCGGGACGGCGGCAGGTCCAGGTCGTGCACGAGCCTCCCGCGATCAGGCTCGCCTCGCGCACGCCCGCCGGGCCCGGCGAGCCGGAGCCGAACTGGCTGGTCCACGTGACGGCGTCCGTCGGCGGCCCCGCCCAGGCGCTCTCCGGGACGCTGCCGGACGCGGCCGGCCTCGCCCCGATCGACCCCGGGTACGTCCACCGGCGGCTGGCCGCCGTCGGCGTCCCCTCCACGGGGTTCGACTGGACGATCGGCACGCTGCTGAGCGGGGACGGGGTGCTGCGGGCGACCGTACGGACGGCCGGCGAGGAATCCACGTGGGCGGCGGCGATGGACGCGGTGATGTCCGTCGCCCCGTGCGTGTTCCCCGGCGACCCGGTGCTGCGCATGGTCGTGCACATCGACGAGGTGGTGCTGACCGGCGCGCCGCCGGAGACCGTGATCATCGAGGCCGCCGTCGATCCTGCGGGCGAGGACACGGTGCAGGCGCTGATCGCCGACGCCGGCGGGCGTGTGGTCGGACGGCTGTCCGGGCTCCGCTACCCGGTGATCGACGCGCCCGCGGCGGCCGAGGACGAGCTGGGGGAGGCCGCCGAGTCGTTCGCCGGCCTGTCCGCCGAGGACCTGCGCGAGCGCGTCCAGGCCGAGGTCCGCGCGGAGATCGCGGCCGTGATGCGGCTCGACCAGGAGGACCTGGCGGTCCGCCGCCCGCTGGTGGAGCAGGGGCTGGACTCGGTGATGACGGTCATGGTCAGGCGGCGTCTGGAGCAGCGCTTCGGCCGCCGGCTGCCCGCGACCCTCCTGTGGCAGCAGCCCACGATCGCGGCCATCGCCGGCCACCTGGCGGACCTCCTCGCCACCCCGGCCACCTCGGCCGCCACGCCGCCGGCCGCCGCGCCTGTCGGCGCGATCGGAGGCTGAGCCCGCTTGTAACATCACGGGGCGTGGAGACGTGGAACGGCATGGGCCCCGGTGCGGCGGCGCCACCTGTCCCCGGGTGGCGCCCGCCCACGGACGTCGAAGCCGGCCTGTACGCGGCCAGGACGCGGGGCGACTGGGCCGCGTACTTCGACGTCCTTGCCACCGCCGACCTCTATCACGCGATGCCGCGCGCCACGGCGGACTCCCGGCCCGGCTGGATCAGCTACACCCCCACGTCCTGGGGCGCGCGGCCCGGCACCAAGGTCCTGGTGTTCCGCACCGCGGGGATGCTGCCGGCGCCGGCGCCCGACCCGGTCTTCTTCCAGGACGATCTGGGCGAGCTCGCCAGGAACTGGCCGCAGGACGACGAGTGGCTGTGCGTCAACCCGGGCAGTCCCTGCGAGGCGTACTTCCCCGCGACCGCCGAGCACCGGTCGGTGTGGCGCCGGCACGCCGACCGCAACCCCTACCCCCGCAGGAACGCCCTGCGCACGCTGTGGACCGGCGGCCCGCTGCACGGCCCGGTCGCCCACGGCCTCGCCTGCGGGGCTCTGCTGTGCGTGGCCAACGCCTCGCTCTGGAACGCGATGGGCTGGCACGGCACCGGCTACGTACGCGAGCGGAAGCGGCTCAAGGAGTGGTGGGGGATCACCGGCCGTGAGGAGTGGTCGAGCGCCGTCGAGGCGCTGCTCGACTGCCGGATGAGCAGCCCGTTCTGGGGGACGGTCCTGGGAGTGCGGAGCGCTCTCGCCCGTGACTTCGGCGGCCTGGTGGAGGTCGCCCATTGGCGCGAGGTGACCTCCCGCGTCCTGCGGAGCCTCCCGGCGGGCGACACCGACGCCGAGACGGAGGCCCACGTCGCCGGAGCGCAGCGGCTCATCGGTCGGATCATCCGGTACGAGGCCCGCTTCCGCGCCGACGGGCTGCTCCCCGCGAACGGATTCGTCCACTCGGTGGAGGCGTGGGACTACGGACGCGCCTCGAAGATGGCCCGCTGGGGGCTCGGCGCCCGCTACTGCGACCTGGCGGAGGCCGAGCGGGCGGTCCTGCGCGCCGGGCAGCTCAGCCGGATCGCCTACCGTTCGTGGGAGGACTTCTCGGCCGCCTATGTCCTCGGGCGCTGCCTCCATTTCGACGAGGAGGAGTTCGGCGACTGGTACGGGGACATGCTCCACGCGCACCGGATCCTGACCAGCGACCCGGACAGCCCGTGGGTCAACATCCCCTTCCGCTGACCGGTCTCATTCCGGCCGGCCGCGGCGGCCGAGCAGCTTCTCGATGCTGCGGCGCTCGCGCTTGGTGGGGCGGCCCGCGCCCCGGTCGCGTACGGCCACCGGCCCGGCCTGCTCGCGCGGCGGAGGCGGCGGGCTCTTGTCGACGTAGCACTCGGCGGCCACGGGGGCGCCCACGCGCTTGGTGATGATCTTCGAGACGATCACGACGCGTTCGTGCCCGTCGTGCCGCAGTCGGACCTCGTCGCCGACCCTGACGACGTGCGCGGGCTTCACGCGCACCCCGTTGATCCGGACGTGACCGCCCCGGCAGGCGTCGGACGCGACCGACCGGGTCTTGGTCAGGCGTACGGACCAGATCCAGCTGTCCACCCGAGCGCCGGCTTGTTCACCTGCCACCTCGCCACTTTAGTCAGCTTCTCGGCCGTGAGCGGTTCTCATGGAGTTCTCAGGTGAAGTTTGTGGCACTTTGAGCGGACTTTTATGACGATGGAGCGATGGAGCACGCGCCGCAGGAGGCTGATCCGGCCGAGGCTCGGCGAGCCGGGGCCGGGAAGGCTCGGCGGTACGCCGCCGGAGGCGGCCTGCTCGTCGTCGTGGCGGCGCTGGCGTACTGGCTGGGAGGCGGCGGGGGGAGCGGCGAGGAGGCCGCGTCCCGGCCGACCCCGACGCCGACGCCGAGCGCGTCGCTCACGGTGCCCGACGTCTTCGAGCGGGTCGGGCCCTCCGTGGTGGTCATCCGGTCGGGCGAGTCGCTCGGCACCGGCGTGATCGCCGCCGAGGACGGCACGATCCTGACCGCGTACCACGTCGTCAAAGGCGCGGCGGGCGACGGCGCCGCGGACGTCACCGTGACCTTCGCCGACGGCACCAAGGCGAAGGCCGCCATCGCCTCCTCCGCCCCCGAAAGGGACGTCGCCACCCTCAAGCCCGCCAAGCTGCCCGAGATCGTCGTCCCCGCCACGCTCGGCGGCGGCGTGGAGGTGGGCGCGTCCGTCGTCGCAATCGGCAACCCGCTCGGCCTGACCTACAGCGTCTCCACCGGCGTCGTGTCCGGACTGAACCGCAGCACCGGCGGCGCCGCCAAGGGGAGCAACCTGAAGGGGCTCATCCAGTTCGACGCCTCCGTGAACCCGGGCAGCTCCGGCGGCCCCCTGCTGGACGCCCGCGGCCTGGTCATCGGCGTCGTCGTGTCGATCGCCGACCCGGGCGGCGACGAGGCGTTCGCCGGGATCGCGTTCGCGGTGCCGATCGGGGCGGCTCTGGGCGGCGGCGACGGCGACGGGCCCGGCGACTCGATGGGCGCCATCTGACCTGATGAGAAGGAACCCCGTATGACGAAACCCCCAGGACCGGGCCACGGCCACCCGCTCGAACAGGTGCTGTACGAGGTCAAACGCACGATCGTCGGCCAGGACCTGCTCCTGGAGCGCATGGCCGTCGCGCTGATCGCCGACGGTCACCTGCTGGTGGAGGGCGTGCCCGGCCTGGCCAAGACGCTCGCCGTGCGGTCGCTGGCCGCCGCGATCGCCGGCAAGTTCCAGCGCGTGCAGTTCACCCCCGACCTGGTGCCCGCCGACCTCGTCGGCACCCGCGTCTACCACCAGCACTCGGGGGAGTTCAGGACGGAGCTCGGCCCCGTGTTCGCGAACCTGCTGCTGGCCGACGAGATCAACCGCGCCCCGGCCAAGGTGCAGAGCGCCCTGCTGGAGGTCATGCAGGAGCACCAGGTGACGATCGGGCGGGAGACGTTCCGGGTGCCGGAGCCGTTCCTGGTCATGGCCACGGAGAACCCGATCGAGTCGGAGGGGACGTACCCGCTGCCCGAGGCCCAGGTCGACCGGTTCATGATGAAGGTCGTCGTCGACTACCCGACGCAGCCCGAGGAACAGGCGATCGTCCAGCGGGCACTGCGCCCGCCCGAGCCGCCGCAGCCGATGGTGACGACCGAGGACCTGATGGCGATGCGCGAGCGGGCCAGGCAGGTGTACGTCGATCCGGCCGTCGTCGACTACGCCGTACGACTGGTCGCCGCGACCCGCTCCCCGGCCATGGCCGGGCTCGGCGAGCTGGAGCACTACGTCACCCACGGGGCGAGCCCCCGGGCGTCGATCGCGCTCGTCACGGGCGCGCGGGCGCTGGCGTTCCTGCGCGGACGCGACTACGTCCTGCCGCACGACCTGTCGGAGCTCGCCCTGGACGTGCTGCGCCACCGCCTCGTGCTGTCGTACGAGGCCCTGGCCGACGACGTGGACGCCGACACGATCATCGCCAGGGTGCTCGGGTCCGTCCGCGCGCCCGACGTCGTCCTGCAGAACCGATAACGTCATGGCCACCGCCCCCGAGAGACTCCTGCTCCGCCTGGAGTGGAAGGTCGTCCGCAGGCTGGACGGCCGGCTCCAGGGCGCACACCGCACCGCGCACCGCGGCTCCGGCATCGACTTCACGGGGCTGCGGGCGTACACCGAGGGCGACGACGCCCGGCACATCGACTGGAACGTCACCGCCCGGCTGGACGAGCCGCAGCTGCGGGTGTTCACCGAGGACCGCGAGCTGACGGTGTGGCTCGTGCTCGACCGGTCGGCGTCCATGGCGGCGGGCCGGCCGGGGCGCGGCAAGCACGACGTGCTCGCCGAGCTCGCGCTGGTCCTCGCCCGGCTGTTCGGCAGGGGCGGCAACCGGGTCGGCGCGCTGCTGTACGACACCGGGATGGTGCGGGTCGTGCCGCCCGGCACGTCCCGGCGGCACGCGCTGCGGATCGCCGCCGAGCTGGAGCGCACCGCCGCCGCTTCTGGCGGCGCTACGACCGACCTGGCCGCGATGCTGGACGCGGCCGGGCGGCTCGCCCGCCGCCGCGCGCTCGTCGTCGTGCTGTCGGACTTCATCGGCGACGGCGACTGGGAACGCTCGCTGCAACGCCTGGCCCGCCGGCACGAGGTGGTCGCCCTGCGGATCGTGGACGCCGCCGACGACGTGCTGCCCGAGGCCGGGCTGATCGTGGTCGAGGACGCCGAGACCGGCGAGCAGCTCGTCGTCGACTCCGCCGACCCGCTGCTGCGGTCGCGCCTGCGCGAGGCGGTCGAGGACCGCGAGTCCCGGCTCACGGCCGGGATGCGCCGGGCCCGGGTGCCCGTCCACCGCGTCGACACGGACCGCGACCTGGGCGAGGCACTGGTCGAGGTCGTCGCCGGCACGGGGGGCCGGAAGCCATGACCCGGGACGGGGAATCATGACGCTCTCCTCGCCGCTGCTGCTGGTCGCCGGGCTGCTCGTCACGGCCGCGCTGGTCTGGGCGGCCGTCGTCCTGGGCCGCCGCAGAACGAGGGCGCTCGCCGCGGCCGGCGTCACCATGCTCGGCGGGCGGCGGGCGTCGCTCGGGACCGGCCTGACGATCGCCGGCGTCGGCGTGCTCGCGGTCGCCGCCGCCGGGCCGGCGGCCATGGTGCCGGTCCCGCGCACCGCGGGCACCGTCATCCTCGCCATGGACGTCTCCAGCAGCATGGGTGCCGACGACGTCGCCCCCAACCGGCTGGCCGCGGCGCAGCGGGCGGCCCGCGCGTTCATCGAGGCGCAGCCGGACACCGTCGACATCGGCGTGGTCACCTTCGAACAGGGCGCGCGCACCACCGCCCGCCCCGACGCCGACCACTCCGTCGCGCTCAAGGCCGTCGACCGGCTGAAGATCACCGGCGGCACCGCGCTCGGGACGGCCATCAGGGCCTCGCTCACGGCGATCACCGGCAAGCAGGTGCCCGCCGACCCCGACGGCGCCATCCCCGACCTCGGCTACTGGCCGTCGGCGACGATCGTGATGTTCACCGACGGCCAGAACCGGGGCGGCCAGAACCGGGGCGGCGACATCGAACGCGCCGCCGAGACGGCCCAGAAGGCGGGCGTCCACATCCACACCGTCGGGGTCGGCACCACGGCCGGGGCGACGGTGAGCGTGGACGGCTTCCGCCTGCACACCGCGCTGGAGGAGGACGTCCTGACCTGGATCGCGGAGACCACCGGCGGGGCCTACCATCCCGCCTCCGACGCCGCGCGGCTCGACGGCATCGCCGACACGATCGACCTGCGGGTCACCGTCTCGGACGAGCCGCTGCCGCTCGCCGGCGGGCTGATCGGGCTCGCCCTCGCGCTGCTCACCGGGGGAGCGGCGCTCACCGTGTTCCGGTCGGGGCGGGTGATCTGAATGACGTTCTCGTGGCCGTGGGCGCTGCTGTCGGTCCTGGTCGTGCCGCTGATCTTCGCGATCCGGTGGTGGGCGCTGCGCCGCCGGCGGCGGGTCGCGGTGCGGGTCACCTCGATCGCGCTCGTACGGGCCGCGCTGCCCGGCCGTACGCGCTGGACCCGGCGGATCCCGCCGGCGCTGTTCGTGGCCGGGCTCGTGCTGCTCGCGGTCGGGGCCGCGCGCCCGCAGGCGTCGGTGGCGGTGCCGATGAGGTCGGCGACGATCATGCTCGCCCTGGACACCTCCGCCTCCATGTGCGCCACGGACGTCGACCCCAACCGCCTCACCGCCGCCCGCAAGGCCGCCGCGGACTTCATCGAGTCGCAGCGCGGCGGGCCCCGGATCGGCCTGGTCACCTTCGCCGGCTCGGCGGGCCTGCTCGTGCCGCCCACCGACGACACCGACGAGCTGATCGAGGCGCTGGACGGCCTCACCGTCGCCCGCGGCACCGCGATCGGCCAGGCCATGCTCGCCTCGATCGACGCGATCGCCGAGGTCGACCCGTCGGTCCCGCCCACAGGCGCGAACGCCACCGCCGGCGGCGGCGCGGACTCGGGCTACGCCGGCGCCGCCATCGTCGTACTCACCGACGGCGCCAACACCCAGGGCGTCGACCCGGAGACCGCCGCCGAGGAGGCGGCGCTGCGCCGGGTACGCGTCTTCCCCATCGGCTTCGGCACCACGACCCCGGCTCCGATGGTCTGCGACAACTCCCAGGTCGACGGCCGCGGCTTCGGCGGCTGGGGCGGCTGGGGCGGCGGCCGGGGCGGCTTCGACCGGGGCGGCCGCAACATGCGCTCGATCGACGAGCCCGCACTCAAGGAGATCGCCAGGACGACCGGCGGCGCGTACCACCGCGCCGAGAACGCCGACCAGCTCCAGGACGCCCTCGACTCCCTGCCCGGCTCCTTCCAGGTGATCCGCGAGCGGGTGGACACGGCCCCGTTCTTCGCCGGCGGCGGCGCCCTCTTCGTCGTCACGGCCCTGTCCCTCTCCCTGTGGTGGAACCGCCCTCGTACGCCGATCCGGTGAGTAATGTGGTCATGACGTTGAGGAGGGTCAGGATGTCCATCCGCATGCGATTCGACGGTGATCATTCCGAGCAGGAGTTACAGTCCCTTCGCCAATGGCTGCTGGACGACCCGGAGGTGCGCAGGCACGCGCGCGTGAGACTGGGCGGACCGCCCGTCCAGGACGGGGAGATGGGCTCCGCGCTGGACGTCATCGAACTGATCGTCGACAGCGGTTTCGAGGCACTCAACTTCGCGCTCGCCTATGTCGCCTGGCGTGCCACGCGACCGGCGAAACCGTCCGTCACCATCGAGCACGACGGGACGAAGATCGTCCTGGCGGACGGCGACCCCGAGACGGTCGAGAAGATCGTCCGAGCGCTCGAATCCAAGCGGCCATGAGCAGGGTCCCGGATCCCGCCCTCTCCAGGGTCGTGCTGATCGGGACGGCGCATTACGACTTCCTCCCCGCCCTCGCGTCGGTGGAGGACAACCTCCTGTCCCTCGCTGACGTTCTGACCGCCGAGGAGGTCTGGGGGCTTCCCGCCGAACACGTGACCATCGTGGCCGACCCGGTGACCGGCGCGGACCTGCTGGACCCCGTGGTGCGGGCCGCGGACGAGGCCACCGACACCCTGGTCTTCTACTACGCGGGCCACGGACTTACCGATCCCCGGCGCGGAGAGCTGCACCTGGCCCTGGTGGGATCCGACGCGCAGCGCCCGTACACAGCCGTCTCCTACGCCCATGTCAGGGACGCTCTGCTGGACAGCCGCGCGACCCGCAGGATCGTCATCCTCGACTGCTGCCACAGCGGGCGGGCACTGGGCACCATGGCCGACCCCGTCACGGCCGCCATCGACGAGGCCAGCACCGAGGGCACCTACGTGCTCGCCGCGACGGCGGAGAACCAGAAGGCCCTCGCGCCCATGGGCGAGCCGCACACCGCCTTCACCGCCGAGCTGCTGGGGATCTTCCAGAACGGGATCCAGGGACACGGCCCCCTGCTGGACCTGGACACCATCTACAACCACGTCCGCGCCGCCATGCGTGACAAAGGGCGTCCGCTGCCGCAGAAGCGTGACCGCAACACCGCGGGCCGGCTGACCCTGGTCCGCAACCGCGCCCATGCCACGCTGACAGATCCGGAGCGGGAATTCGAGGCCGCCATGATCGACGTCTACAGGCGTGCGAAGACGGAGGCCCGCTACTCCGCGACCTACTTCTTGGAGATGCTCAACCAGCGCGGCGGCCTGGCCACCGCCCGGCACTTGTTGAACGCCTCCCGCGTCTCCGACGGATTCACCGCGCTGTGGGAACGCGGACGTCTCGACCTCACCGTGGAAGCGGTCATCCTGCAGAGCAAATTCGCATCCCTGTTCACCGACGACGAGCGGGAACGGGCGCGGGCACGTCTCAAGGAGTACGGCTACGTCCCCTCCGACCGGCCGGTGACCGCCATGAAATCCCGGCTGGTGGAGGTGCACGACTTCGACCCCCGCTACCACACGGGAGGGTCGCGGGCGATCCAGGGAAAGTGCTCATGGCACGGAAGCTCATGTGACGAGAAAGTGGTCGCCAGCGTGCTGGTCCGCATTCGAGGCGCGGACGTTTGGCATGCCGTGTGCGAACGAGCCCTCCGGACGCTCCGCGCCGCGCAGTGACGCGACCGACGGGGGAATCGCTCTAAACTGGCCGACCGTGGACTGGATCGAGCGGATCGCCGAGATCCGGCGCTGGACCAGGGGCGGCGAGCGCGCCCCGCACAAGCCGCTCCTCCTGCTGTACGCCCTCGGCCGCTTCCAGCGTGACGGCAACCGGCCCATTCCGTTCAGCGCCGCCGAGGCCGAGCTCAAGCAGCTGCTCAAGGAGTACGGCCCGCCCCGCGACACCAGCCCCGGCTACCCGTTCCACCACCTGACGACCGACGGCCTCTGGCTGGTCGACACCCGCCACGGTCCGGGCAGCCCGGGCCCCGAGCTGCGCCGCCTCCGCGACAGCGAGGCCGCCGGCCGCCTCCACCCCGACCTGGCCCGCGCCCTGTCGGAGGAGCCCGGCCTGCTGGGGCGGATCGCCCGCCATCTCCTGGACGCCAACTTCGCCCCGTCCCTGCACCAGGACCTGTGCCTGCTGACCGGCCTGGACCTCGAAACCGCCACCGCTCCGGCCACGAAACCCGCCGTACGCCGCGATCCCGCCTTCCGCGACCGGGTGCTCATGGCGTACGAGTACCGCTGCGCCTTCTGCTCCTACGAGGGCTGGCTGGACGGCATGGTGGTCGGCCTGGACGCGGCGCACGTACGCTGGTGGGCCTTCGACGGCCCCGACGACGTCGCGAACGGCCTGTGCCTGTGCGCGATCCACCACAAACTGTTCGACAAGGGCGTCCTCGGCCTGACCGCGGAGCACACGATCGCCGTCTCGGCCAGGTACGCCGGCCGCTCGCAGTCCTCCCGCGACCTGGTCCTCTCCCTGGCGGGCCGCCCCGCCCGCGAACCCCAGGCCGGCCTCGATGCGGTCGAACAGGACCACATCACCTGGCACAGCCGCCAGGTCTTCCGCCCACCGGCCCGCGCCTGACTCGCGACGGGGCCGGGAATTGTCGGTCGGCCCTGGCATCCTCGGGTGCATGGAGACCGTGTACGCCGCCGCGGGCGGCGACGAGGGCCTGCTCCGCCTCGCCGAAGCGTGGCATGCCCGCGTGATGGTGGACGAGGTGGTCGGCCATGCCTTCAGCCATGGCTTCCACCCTCGGCACAGCGAGCGGCTGGCCGCCTACTGGGCCGAGGCGCTCGGCGGCCCGGCCGCCTACTCCGGCCAGTACGGCGACGAGACGACCGTCGTACGCCTCCACAGCGGCAACGGCGAGCACGAGGAGATGGACCGCCGCGCGATCGCCTGCTTCGACCAGGCTCTCGACGACGTGGGGCTGGCCAAGGACGAGCCGGTCCGTCAGGTCCTGTACGACTACTTCGCCTGGGCCACCACCACGACCATGGCCCGCTACCCGGAGTCCGCGGCCGACGTGCCGGAGGGCTTGAGCATCCCCCGCTGGTCCTGGGACGGCCTGCAACGCTAAGTGACCTGCGGCGGGCCCTCGGGGCGTTCGACGCGGACGGGATCGCCGCGTACGAGCTCGTCATGGACCCGCCGGCGGGCGGCGGTGACGGCACGCTCCGCCGCCTCGTCGCCCTGCTCGATCCGCTCCCGCAGCAGCCGCAGGGCGATGCGGCGGTTGAGGCCGAACTGCCGCTCGGTGTCGACCACCACGACGATCCCGGTGGGCCGGTGGGTCGCCCGCACCGCCGTGCTGGCCTTGTTCCGATGCTGGCCACCGGGACCGCCGGTACGGCAGGCGACGATGTCGACGTCCGCCTCCCTGAACGCCGTGCGCGGGGCGTCGACCTGGCATGGCTGGGCGGTGACGTACCAGTTCTTGCGCCCGGCGCCGGCCCGGTAAGGGCTGGGGGCCTGCCAGCACAGCGTTCCGGTCCACGAGGCGGCAAAAGCCTCGGCACCCGCCCCGGCGATCCGGACGAGAACCGACCGATAGGTGCCGGCCCGATCCCCGGGAACGGTGTCGACCCGGTGAGTCTCCAGGCCGTGCCGCTTGGCGTCCACCTCCAGCCGCCGCAGCAGCCGGGCCAGCGCCCACGCGCACTCCTGCGGACCGCGCCCGGCCGACAGCAGCAGATGCACGCTCACGAACGCCCCCGCCGGCTCTTGCCGACTTCGGAGGTCTTGTACGTCACCAGCGGGACCGTGGTGGCCACCGGCGTGGCCAGACCATGGGCGACGAGATCGGCGATCACCTGCTCGATCCGCTTGTACGCCGTCGGCGCCTCCTCGAACAACAACTGCCGGTCCCCGCACACCACCACCGACCCCACCGGCGTACGGCGCAGCTCCTCCACCGTGTGCTTGGCCCGCCCCCGGCGCAGGGCGTCCGAGCGCGACATCTTGCGCCCCGCGCCGTGGGCCACGGAATGGCCGGCGTCCGCCCCGGCGTGCCCGGCGACGAGGTAGGACGGGGTGCCGCGCGTACCGGCGATGAGCACGTCACGCCCGTCACCCGGCGCCGCGCCCTTGCGGTGCAGGTAGAGCCCGTCGCGGACCTCGACCAGGTTGTGGCACTGGTCGACGATCGGCTCGGTGGGCTCGGCCCCCAGGGCGTGGGCCACGCGGGCGGCCAGCAGCCGCCGGTTGAGCGACCCCCACCGTACGGCGTCGTCGTGCAGCGCCAGGTAGGCGCCTGGATCAGGCGCGGGGCCCGCGCCGTGGACCTCGGTGTGCGCCCGCAGGATCCGCTCGCCCAGCCCCCGGGAACCGCTGTGAACGACGAGCACCAGGTCACCGGCGTCGAGCCCGAGCCGGCTCGCGTGCTCCGGCTCCAAAACGCTCCCGATCCGCGCCAGCTCCACGAAGTGGTTGCCCCGGCCGACCGTCCCGAGCCCTTCGACATGACCGGCCGGAACGTCACCCTTCACCACACCCCAGGCGGGATCGTCGGCATCCGGCACCCGATCGAGATCGGGGAACCGCGCGGCCAGCTTCTCGGGCACGACGCGCCTGAGCTTGATAGGGAACACGGCGATCCCGCAACCGATGTCGGACCCCACCAGGAACGGATAGAGGACGGACGACGTCATGGCCGCCCCGATGGGCGCACCCTTGCCGGGGTGCAGGTCGGGCATGCCGGCGACGTGCCTCATCCCGTCGAGGGCGGCCACCTGATGGCACTGCGCGACGGCATCGGACTCGATCCAGCTCGTGGGGGAGGCGAACACGGTGACCGTGGCCGTGGCCTTGGGGGAGGGGTGCTGAGACAAAGACGCTCTCTTCGCTTCGCTGAACAAGGGGATGGGCATGCGGCATCACGGCGCCGAGTGCGCGCCGCGGCATCTCGTACAAGAGCGGGGGTGTTGTCGTCAGAGCCTCATGAACACCACATTTCCCGGAGCCCACCACCCGAGGCAAACCATTTTCCGACGCCCGAGGATCGATCCCTTGCCGCCCTCCGCAGGCTTCGGCTAGACATGTGATCTTCCTATGTCTCCGAGGGCCTGACATGACCGACGCTCCGATCCCCGGTCTCTACGACTCCCTGCTCAGCGGCACGCTCGAAGCCAAGATCAACACCTGGCGGCAAACCGGTCATCTGGTCGAGGTGTCCAAGATCGATGCTGAGGAGGTCGCCCATCTGCTCGCCCGCTTCGTCGGCGAGACGGCGGCGAGGGCCTTCGCCGAGCTGAAGGGGCGCCCCGACCAGCAGGTGGCCCTGGCCAACCGGCTGCTGGCGCAACTCGCCGAGCCGGAGACGGTCGCCGAGGGACCGAACCAGCTCCTGTCGATCGTCAAGGACGTTCCCGGACAACCCGCTCCGCGTCGCCCCCTGACCTCGCTGGCGGAAGCGGCCCTGCTGACCAACGCCCGCGAGGACCCGAACCTGGCGCACGAACTGGCGGCCGAGCTGGAGAGCGCCGACCGGGTGGACCTGCTGTGCGCGTTCGTGAAGTGGTCGGGACTGCGCATCCTGGAGAAGCCGCTGGCCGAGCTGCGGCGCCGGAACGTGCCGCTGCGGGTGATCACGACGACGTACATGGGCGCGACAGAACGGCGAGCGCTCGACCGTCTCGTCAACGACTTCGGCGCCGAGGTGAAGATCAGCTACGAGCGCAACTCCACCCGGCTGCACGCCAAGGCCTGGCTGCTGCGCCGCCGTACCGGCTTCGACACCGCCTACGTCGGCAGCTCCAACCTCTCCCGCGCGGCCCTGCTGGACGGGCTGGAGTGGAACGTTCGATTGTCGTCGGTGACCACCGCGCGGCTGCTGGACAAGTTCGAGGCGACGTTCGACTCCTACTGGAACCGGTCCCAGTTCGAGCCGTACGACCCCGCCACCGACGCCGACCGCCTGGACGAGGCGCTGGCCCGCTCACAAGTGGGCAAGCAGTTGTTCGACATCCCCGAGCTGGTGCCGCATCCCTTCGACCACCAGCGCGAGATGCTGGCCGACCTCGACCGCGAGCGGACCGTCCACGACCGGCACCGCAACCTGCTGGTCGCCGCGACCGGCACCGGCAAGACCGTCGTGGCCGCCTTCGACTACCGCAACCTGCAGCAGCGGCTGGGCCGACGGCCGTCGTTGCTGTTCGTGGCGCACCGGCGGGAGATCCTGGCTCAGGCGATGCGCACGTACCGGCAGGTGCTCGCGGCCCCGGACTTCGGCGAACTGCACGTGGGGGAGGAGAAGTCGCGGCACTGGCGACACGTGTTCGCGAGCGTGCAGTCGCTCACCCAGCGGATCACGGAGTTCGACCCCGAGCACTTCGACGTCGTGGTGATCGACGAGTTCCACCACGCCGCGGCGCCGACGTACCGGCGGATCATGGACCACCTCAGTCCCAAAGAACTGCTGGGCCTGACCGCGACGCCGGAGCGGTCGGACGGCACCTGGGTGCAGGACGCGTTCTTCGACCGGCGGATCGCCTCCGAGCTGCGGTTGTGGGATGCGCTGGACGCCGATCTGCTGTGCCCGTTCCACTATTTCGGCATCAACGATGGAACCGACCTGTCCGGGGTGAAATGGACGCGCGGCTCCTACGACGCCGCCGCTCTCGACAACGTCCTCACCGGCGACGACGCCCGCGCCCGGCTGGTGTTCAACGCGGTACGTGACAAGGTCGGCAACCTTGCGACCATGCGCGGGCTGGGCTTCTGCGTCTCGGTACGGCACGCGCACTACATGGCCGACTTCTTCACCCGGCACGGGCTGCCCTCGCAGGCGGTGGACGGCTCGACGGAGGACGGCACCCGCAAGGCGGCACTTCGGGCGCTCGCGGAAGGGGAGATCAGGTTCCTGTTCGCGGTGGACCTGTTCAACGAGGGCCTGGACGTGCCCAACGTCGACACCCTGCTCATGCTGCGGCCCACCGAGAGCGCCACGATCTTCCTGCAGCAGCTCGGGCGCGGGCTCCGCCGTACGCCGGAAAAGGACGTGCTGACCGTGCTCGACTTCGTCGGGCAGCACCGCAAGGAGTACCGCTTCGCCAACCGGTTCCAGGCGCTGACCGGGTTCTCCAGGGGCCGGCTGGACGCGCAGGTCAAGGACGACTTCCCGCTGCTGCCGTCGGGCAGCCAGATCGTACTGGACCGGGTGACCAAGGAGCGGCTGCTGGCCGATCTCAAGGTCCAGCTCGGGGTGACGGTGAACACGCTGTCGCAGGAGATCCGCTCTGTCGGGGAGCTGTCGCTGATCAGATATCTGGAGGAGAGCGGACGCGACATCAGCGACCTGTACCGCAACGATCGCAGCTGGACCTCGCTGCTGCGCCGTACCGGACTGTTGCCCGGTCCTGGCTCCCCGCTGGAAGAGCAGCTGGGACGCCGCGTCCGCGCATTGCTCCACGTTGACGACCGAGCCCGCGGCGACGCCTATGCCCGCCTGCTGCAACCTGACGGCCCGCGCTACGCGTCGCTGTCGCCGGCCGACCAGACCTTCGCCCGGATGCTGTTCTTCTCGTTCTGGCGTGACGGGGGCGGGTTCGCCTCCTACGACGAGGCGCTGGACCGCCTGCGCACCGAGACGGCGCTCTGCGACGAGCTCAGGCAGGTGCTCGCCTACGGCATCGACCGGCCGCGCTATGTGGCCAAGCCGGTGGAGCTCGACGGCGTGCCGCTGGCGGTCAACGCCTCCTACTCCTCCGAGGAGGTGCTCGCCGCGATCGGCTGGGCCTCGCTGAACGGCCAGGTGCCCTCCAACGCGCGCGAAGGCGTCGCCTGGAGCCCCGCGACCCAGTGCGACGCCCTGCTGGTCACCCTGCGCAAGAACGAGAAGGAATTCTCGCCGCAGACGATGTACCACGACTACGCCCTGACCTCACGCCTGTTCCACTGGGAATCCCAGAACCGGACCAGCGCCACCTCGGCCACGGGCCGCCGCTACCAGAACCACGCGACGGAGGGCAGTCACGTGCTGCTATTCACCCGCGAGCGCAAGAAGAACGACCTCGGCCACCCCGAGGCGTACGTCTTCCACGGCAAGGCCCACTACGTGGAGCACCGCGGCGAGCGGCCGATGGGCATCACCTGGCGCCTCGACGAGGAGATGCCCGCAGACCTGTTCCGCCGCGCCGCCATCGCCGGCTGAGCCAGCCCGAGGTGAGCGCAGCGGTGGTTCGGCGCGAGCCGGCGGAGGAGGCGGTCTGTCCGACGTGCACTTGGAGCCCCTGAGCGTGTACGGCAAGCCGGCCCGCAACCCGCGCGGCCGCGTCGTATCCGTCGCCTACCTTGCCATCGCGCCGGCGCGCCTGGCGTCGGAGCCGATCGCCGGCACCGACGCCTCCTGGACCCCGGGGGACGACGCCCTGACCACGGGCATGAACCTGGCGTTCGACCACCGCCGCATCCTCATCGACGACGTCGAGCGCGCCCGGACCAAGCTGGAGCACACCGCCCTGGCCACCGCGTTCTGCGCCGAGATCTTCACGATCTCGGAGCTCCAGCAGGTGTACGAGGCGGTCTGGGGCGTCCGCCTCGACCTCCGCAACTTTCTCCCTCGATGGGCCGAACCGGAACGTGCTTCGACAATGCGATCATCGAGAGCTTCTTCGCTTCTCTGAAGTGCGAGCTGATCGACCGGCGTACCTTCCGAACCAGGTCAGAAGCCGAACGGGCCCTGTTCAGCTACATCGAGGGCTTTCTGCAACCCGCGCCGCCGTCGCTCCGCCAACGGCCAGCTCAGCCCCGCCGAAACGACCGTCGGCACGCGCTCAAGAACACCCAAGGCCTCGACTATGCTGCCGCCTAATCGCAAGCCCTGATGTACCTATCGAACCGGGACAGCTTGAGGCACCCGCTTTAGGAGAGCTCGAGTCGAACGGGGTCCAGTTCCTCTACTAATAGGTCATATGTGCCCGTCGCTCGGCGTGCATTGGTTCCTTGGCAAGAACCTCC
The DNA here is from genome assembly GCF_036289125.1 of Nonomuraea sp. LP-02. Lineage (NCBI taxonomy): Bacteria > Bacillati > Actinomycetota > Actinomycetes > Streptosporangiales > Streptosporangiaceae > Nonomuraea > Nonomuraea sp. LP-02. The sequence continues at coordinate 7,463,938 of NZ_JAXCLK010000001.1, forward strand.
CACCGGTCAGAGCTGGGCGAGTGTTTGGCCTGGTGGAAGCGATACTCGCGGCGGCAGCCTTGTCCGGCGGTCCCGCTCCTCACGTGCGGGTGCTTTGCGGCGAAACGGTGCTGCTGCAGTCGACCAGGCGAGCTGCAGGTTTGGTGCACTGGGAACGCCACGCCGAAGAGGGCGAGGTAGTTCAGAAGCAACGAGGTGGACAGTCCTCAAGTCGTCAGGCCAGTGGCTGAAGGCGGCCGCGCCCGAGTTCACCGCGCTGGGGTGGCCGAGGGAGATGAACGCGAGCGCGACGCCCTTGAGCACTCATTGATGGCCAGCAGGTGCAACCGGTCGCCTCAGTCAGCGGCGAACTGACTGCCCTCGCCAAGGTCAGCCATCCGGCTGGCCCAGCTTGAGTGCCATGCTGCGCTCAAGCGCGCGGTGCTGCCTGGTCCACCTTTCGCTGCCCAACTGCTCCCTCGGCGGCAAGGCGCTCATGTTCGACAAGACTGGCACCGCCCAACTGTGACGTAGTCGTGTTCAGCCACCTGTTCGCCCAGGGCGTGGTGGCGATGCAGGCGTCTGACGTTGCAGCTCTGCATCCCAGTGTGGACAATCGACCAAGTAATCCTCCGACGGCGTCGGCCACGTACGCTTAATTCTCCTGGGCTCTGGGAGCCGGCGACTGCTGGAGTCCTGCTGCGGTCCTGCTACCTGTTTCTGCGACTTTCAACGTGATCGCGTTTTCGAGATTGGAAGGTATCGGGTTAGGACTGCTTATCGACTCTGACGTGAAAGGACATGTACATGCGACCTTCGATAGGAGTGCACGACTCGGGGCACGCTAGGCTTTCTGATGCGTTTGATCTCGCTGTCTTCGTTCGAAAGAACTCGGCAGGTGATTCTCCTGCCGAGTTCCCAGACCGACGCAAACGGAATTTCGCAGCGGCCTCTTGGCCAAGTGTTCACGATATCCCGAGTCCTGGGAGTTACCTCGCAACCACTCTGTGGCGTGAGGTTCTCAGATCCTCGATCAGAGTTGGAAGGAATCTGGATCCTTGGCTCGCTGTGACACCACGGCTGGCCACCAACGAGATCATCGCGCGCATTTCGCCGATGAACGCTTATCTTCGGTTGAAGAACGCAGATGCGCCGACGGCTAATCACGCTGGACGACGTCTGTATGTGAACGCAATCTATCGTCACGGGATCGAGCGGAGCGCACAAAGTGCCTTCGCCTACCATGTAGGCATGACTATGGCGCACTGGGTTTGTGCCAGCATGATGGGGCTCGGGGAGACCTTTCATATTGAAGGGGGCGGCCCGAACGGAGATTTCCGTTTCCAGGATCCGACCCTGAAGCTGCCTGATCTATGGGGCACTCATTCGTCCGCCAAGCAATGGTGGCTTATTGAGGCCAAGGCTAGACAAGGTCTCGGAGTGGGCGTGCTCCGAGACGCGATGGAGCAACTAAACAATGGTTCGAGTCTGCTCCCGAACGCAGCTCACACACAGGTACTCTGTGGAACTGGCCTGCCTAATAAAAGTGTATGGGAAACCGATCCGCTATTTCTAACCGTCGATACATTTGATATACTCGGAGTGAACGATCCTGTGCTGGCAGCTATGGACGAGGATATCATCTACAGCGACGACGACGCCCTTTTGCGTGTAGCGGAGTCTCAGCTACTGATCTTCCGCGCTCTTGCCTTTGGGGCAGTAGATTCCATTCGAATAACACCCCTTAGTGCGGATCGTAGTGGGCGCCAACGAGCTGCGACTGGCTTCCTTACCCCTCTCGAATCCGATCAGGCGACGACTCGAGTTCGTGAGAGGCAGGTCGCCCCAGGGGTGGAAGCCATCGACTTCATTGTAGGGAAGATCCAGGGCATTGGCGTTCATCTCGGTATGTCCGTCAGACTGTTCGCTGCGTGCAATGAACTTCATCGCGCACAGGCTAACGCAGCCTATGCAGCGGTCCCGGAGTTGAGCCGATGGCGAGGAATCAATAGATCCAGACCAGCCTACGGCGATATCGATCAGATCGACGATGATGCCTTCGTGTATCAGAGCTTTAGAAATTATTTTGAGTCAGCACTGCAGCAAACGCGGCCTTCGCTCCGCTCTGCTTTCGAGGGGGAGGGCGGATTCACGATCAGCGATTTGCTGAGGGGGCGGGAATTCGAGCGATCATATGCCTCTTTGGGGCTTCTGGAAGGAGTTACGGCTGAAACTTACATAGCAATCGAATCAAATAGCCCGATCCTGCTCTGATGCGCATTCAATGCCATATAGCATGTCTCGATTTCCACTTCATGGGAAGTGGTTCAGCATGGGAGATCGTGTGGAAGTGGACCTAGCGGTCTTCGGCCCAGGCACTGAGCTTGTGCAACTGGGAGGGAGAGATCGTGCGGTAGCCATGGGCGAGCACCGAGTCGTTGCAGACCGCGGCGGGGTCGCCACAGGGGGCTCTTGACCGATGGCGGCGTGTGCGGTCCCGCCTGGTTCATAAAGTGGCACAACCCACCGAAGAATCAAGGTAAGGCTTTCGGCCGCCCCGGGATCATGGCATGCATCAATCACACCGAGCGCTGTCAATCCCCTCAAAGCGTAGAGATGGTCCTATACCACAACGGTCCTCAGCCTCGATTCTTCAGCTGCTTGGGTTGCGGCTACGACGCCGGCACGGTGCGCCGCTGGATCGGGCGGTTCAAGCGGCTGGGCGTGGCGGGCCTGGCCGACGGTCCCCGTCCCGGACGTCCCCGGCGCGGTGGCCGGCGGCTAGTGCAGCGCATCGCCGCGCTGCTGGCCCGGCCAGGACCGTGGACGATCCCCCGGCTGTGGCGATTGCTGAACCGGCCCGCCCTGAGCCGCCGCACCCTGTATCAGCGGGTGCGGCTGGTGGCCATCTGGCGGCGCCCGAAGCTGATCGCCAAGGGCGACCCCGACCGCTGGCGGACGCCGTCGGCCTTGAGCACGCTGGTGGTGACCTTGGTCAGCCGCTTGCGGGTGAAGAACGCGAGACCGAGGATCTGCTCGCATTCGCCGTCGGCGTTCTTGCACTGCTGGTCCCAGGGCACGTCCGGCCACTGCTGCGGCAGACGGCCATACCATGCGGATTCTTTGTCAAAGGCCCTGAGCGGAACCATCGGGTGTGGCTGCCAGGGCGTCACGTATCTCGGCGGGGTGCTGAAATCTGTTGTCGGGGTCGGTCGCCAGCGCCTTGGAGATGATGTTGCGCATGTACGCCATGTCGGCCAGCGGTGTCATGTCCCGCTTCCCCTGCGCGATGGCGGCCAAGATGCCTTGGATGCCTTCCTCCCGGGAGTAGGGCGAGCGTCCTGTCAGGGCGAAATATAGTACGAGCCCGAGCGCGTAAATGTCGGTCCTGATGTCCGTTCGGCCACCCTCAATGCTCTCAGGTGCCATGTAGGCAGGTGTGCCAACAAAGCTGCCGGTCGCCGTGATATCGGCGAGATCGGCTCTTTTGGCGAGGCCGAAGTCGATCAGCACCGCGCCGCGGTCGGGAGCCATCATGATGTTCTGGGGCTTCAAGTCGATGCGGCTGATCTGTTGAGTTTCCAAATATTCCAGCGCTTCGGCGATCTGGTGTCCGAGAAGTACAGTGGACGCGAGATCCAGAGGCCCTGTCTCGGCCACCGACTCATGCAGCGTTGATCCCGGCACCAATTGCATGGCAATGAAGTACCCCTCTTCCTCCTCGATCATGTCAAACAATCGCACGACACGCGGATGTCGGAGCTCGCGGAGGATCTTTGTTTCTCTGCGAAAACGTTGCTGATACTCCGGGCTTCCGCCGCTCCGAAGCTCTTTGACCGCCACCTCCCGTTGCATCACCAGGTCGCGAGCTCGATAGACCATACTCATCCCGCCCGCACCAATGGCCTCGACCAATTCGTAACGGCCGGCGACGGTGCGGAGCACAGACTCCAGATCACGCTCCGACGGCGGATGACTGAGCAGGGCAGCCGGTAGCGACCCCGACACGGTGGTCCCTCTATCGGGCAAGGGGAGACGGAGCGACACCTCCAGCGCGGCTCGCTCGCTCGCGTTCCCCCAAACGACTCCCAAAAGACGACGTTTCACATCATCAGCGAGCTTGTACCACACGAGTGAGCCGTCTGGACTGTCGCTCCCGATACGTGTCACATCAGGGCGACCCGGATCCCGTACGACCGTCAAGAAGTCGTGCTTGGCCAGATGACGTAGCAACTGCTCAACGTCTGCTTGCGCGAGCCGTAACAGGGGGTCGAGTTCGGGCTTCTCAGCCGGTCCACAGACGTCGACGACAGTGAACGGGTCCCCCTGCCGGCGCAAAATCCAATCGATGACAAAATATCCGGCCATGCGCCAGCGGTCATCGTCGATGTCTTCCCGGAAGAGCCGGTCAGAACGGCCTTGCCGGAAGTAGGACAGGAGCAGTTCCTCGACCTGCGCATAGAAGGTAATCCTCGTCTGGTCGTGCTCGCCGACAACGAGAAAGGGGTGGCCGCCCTCCCAGTGGACAAACTTGCCGAACTCTTGCAGTAAGCGCCGTGGGATGCCACGTGCTTTGAAACGCAAATACCGGACGACTTCTTCGGCATCCGCACTGGCGTCCTCGGCGAGCACCGCCTTAAGAAGCAGATCCGGCGCGTCCCAGCTGCACGGGATATAGCGCTGCCAGGCGAAGATGCTCTCATAAACGCTGTTGCCCCGGCTGGCGTCAAGGACGGCGTGGTCGTGCAGATCTGGGCCGGCAGCGAGCAAGAAGTGCGCGCCGCGCATGGTGAGCGTGTTCTTCAAATTGCCCAGCAGCCGTTCAACTTCCCCAAGCCCGGACGGCTCCGAGGTCAGTTTGTCGACCTCATCCAGAACGACGATGAGATGAACGCGCGGCTTGGCTCTGCGCCACCACCTACGCCGGCCCGGCTCCGTCCTGGAGAGGAGGTCGATAATCCGTCCAAGGTCGTGCTCGACGTCGCTGTCCGAATAGGTCAGGTAAGACGCCTCTACGGCCAGAGACCGCGTCCGCTTGGATGTCAGACCTGCACTGGGAGCCAGCCAACTGGCGGGACCAGTCATTTTGGAGGCGCCCGGACCCATGCCGATGGTCAGGGAGGTACCGCGCTCCTTCGCGTCGGAGCGTGTCTGCTTCAGTCCCAACGACGTCCGGATGTGGGCCAGCATGACCGCTCGCCGCGCGGTCTCGTCCAGCCGCTTGAGCACGCGGCGGTCCTGTAGCGTTTCGTAGAGTCGGCGCACAAGAGCGAAGAGCAACTGATCAGGAGTCATGGGGCGGGCCACGTTGATCGTGATCGGTATCACGATTTCGTTGGTGGCTGCCTCAGCGGCGATCCCCTCGACTGCACGCGTTATCACCGTGCTCTTGCCGACACCCCTGAAGCCCGTGATGAGGAAGGTGCCTCCTCGCGAATAGCGCAGCCTGTGCATCAGCTCGCCGATGAGCTGTGTGTTGCCCAGGAGCGGGATGACTTCCTCGTCACCCCTCAGCGGTTCGTGCACGTACCGGAAGGACGGCTTGAGCGGCAGCTTTAGCATCAGGCTCCGACCTCGATGGGTTGATCAGGATATAGCTGGCGGAGGAGGATTTGTGAGGGAGGTGTGCTGCCGTGACGCGCGGGTCGCTGGTTGAGCGGCGCGATCACTCCAAGCGTGCCCAACTGGCCAGCCCTCTCCACAACGGGTGTCCGAGCAGTTCACGATGCCTGCAACAACTCGTGGCACGAGCTCAAATGGCTACGGCACGGTTTTCAAGGGGGGAGGGTCCGTCCCTACCGCGATGCCGGGTAGGCGGCACCCGTGGGCCCGGTGTCAGTCGCTGGATGGCACATCTGGGAGCGTCCCCACGCAAGGTTCCCGGCTGGCTCACGTGGCGTCGGTGCCGAGCCTCTGTGATACCAGGTGAGGCCCGAGTTGTGCGCTATTTAGCACGATCAGGCTGGCTGTGTTCGCCCCATGCCGCGCGGTCGGAAGCGGGTACCGGCTGACGCGACGGCCCAAAATGCGGCCCGACCTGGGGAAACGTCATCAAGATCATCCCGGGCATGTCCCCCCTGATCATGGTCTTACGGCTGCGCTCGGGCGCCGTCGGCTGCCTATCGAGGGCGCGAAAACAAAGACCTGCGGCTGTGAAACCGCAGGTCGGGGGCCTGTAATGCCGATCTAGGTGAGTGTCCCCGGCAGGATTCGAACCTGCGGCACCCGCTTTAGGAGAGCTCGAGCCATTCCGAGTCCGTCGTGTCCACTGATGGGCGTTATGTGGGTGCTGTCCGACCGCATTGGCACCTCGACGATGACCTCTCGCTGTCCATCGCTCGACGGATGTTTTGCCTGTTCAAAGCGATACTTGCGGTCGGAATCCGAGAGGTGTTCCCGCTCTTCATGTGCGGTTCTCGTGACTTGGTTGGATGACTTGATGCCGCGTCGCGGACGGCGCAATTTCGGTGCAGGCGGCCCTGTCCCTCCACTGCGGGATGTCCCTCGACTATTATGGCTGACTCGATGTGTCAATATGACTCATGTCACACGCGCCCCTCGATCTGGTAGGGGCGGTTTCTGCAGGGCGTTTGACATGCGGCATGACTCACTGTGAATCGCGAAAGCGGCATTCCGTAATGTTTCGAGCGGCCGTCTGGACATTGACCGTGCCGTGATCGTCGATCAGGATCCGGACTGATCGTCTTTATCAACTCCTTACGACGCGAGGCGGCCTCTTCCCCGAGGCCTGCGTCAGCGTGCCCGGAAGAGGTGGCGACATGCGAGTCCGGCGGCGGTTACGGACGATGGTGCTGGCCATCGCGATGGCGATGGCCGTGGTGATCTCCGGCTTGGGAATTCCTGACAACCTCGTGATTCCGGCGGCGGCGTCGGTGTCCGGGCCGGATCCCGAGACGTCGGTGGACGGCCGGCCGGTGACGAAGGCCAAGGTGGCCAAGGGGGCGGAGGAGTCCCAGCCGAAGGTCGACCGTAAGGAGCCGGTCTGGCCGAGCCCGGGAACCGCCCAGGTGGATCCCGGCGAGAAGGCGGTCGCCGCGGGTGAGTTGCCGGTCCGGCTCTCCGAGGTCAAAGGCGCCGAAGCCGGCACGGTGAAGGTGGAGACGCTGCCCGCCGACACCGTACGCAGGCTCGGCGGCGTGGGGATCGCGGCCCGGCTGACGGCCGGCAAGGCGGGCAAGGTACGGGCGGCGTTCTCGTACGCGAGCTTCCGCGACGCCTACGGCGGCAACTTCGCCACCCGTCTGCAGGTGTTACGGGTGCCGGCGTGCGCACTGACGACCCCGCGCCCGCGCGACTGCGTGGTCCGCCCGCAGCAGGTCAAGGCGCACAACGACGTCAAGACCGGCACGCTGACCGCCGACGTCGATGTCGACCCCGCCACCGGCAAGACTGCTCCGCTGACGCTGCCCAAGAGCCAGACGGGCAAGGACGCCACGTCCAACGCGGCGCAGACGTTCACGTCCGGGTCGGTGTACGTGCTGGCGGCCGGCATGACGGGCCCGGACGGCAACTTCGGCGCCACCGACCTGAAGCCGTCCGGCACCTGGCAGGCCGGCACCTCGGGCGGCGGCTTCTCCTACGACTACCCGCTGCCGGAGGCGCCGTCGCCGGTGGGCAACGGGCCGAACCTGTCGCTGCAGTACGACGCCTCCTCGGTGGACGGCGAGGGTCACTGGACCAACAACCAGTCCGGCGTGGTCGGCATCGGCTGGAACCTGTCGGCCGGGTTCATCGAACGCAAGTACCGCCGCTGCACGGCCTGGAACGAGTACGACCCCAACACCGCCGACCTGATCTGGTACGCCGACGAGAACGGCCCCTACGGCCCGGCCGTGTGCTGGGAGTCGCCCGACGAGCTGGCCACCGACGTCACCAAGGACTACACCCAGTCGGAGCTGGTGCTGAACCTGGCCGGCCGCTCGGCCTCGATCGTCAAGGACCGCACCAGCGGCCTGTGGAAGACGGTGCCGGACTTCGGCTGGAAGATCGAGCAGCTGACCGGCGGCGCCGACGGCCTGGAGTACTGGAAGGTCACCTCCTCCGACGGCCAGGTGCACCGCTTCGGCTACAACAAGGACGCCCAGTGGCAGTTGCAGTACATCGGCAACCAGCGCGCCGAGCCCTGCGCGGACCGGTACTTCAACGACATGATCCCCCCGACCTGCGCCGGGGTGTGGCGGTGGAACCTGGACCAGTCGATCGACGCCAACGAGAACGTCATCGACTACTCCTACGAGCGCGAGACCAACTACTTCTGCATGCCCGGCTGTGACTACGAGACCTACAAGGTCCTGCCGTACGACCGGGGCGGCTTCCTCAAGCAGATCAGCTACGGCCACAACACCCAGGTCGCCGGCAGCACGCCGACCTCGCGGATGACGTTCACCACCTCCGACCGCGGCGGCCTGGACGTGCCGACCGACCTGAACTGCGGCCCGACCTGCGCCACCAACGACGCGGTCGCGTTCTACTCCACCCGCAAACTCGACTCGATCCTCACCGAGTCCAAGAACCCCACCTCCGGTGCCTGGGAGCCGAACACCCGCACCGATTTCCGCTACCGGTGGATCTACACCCGTACCGACTTCGGCCCCGCCTACGACCCGGTGCTGTGGCTGGACAGCGTGCAGCAGACCGGCCTGGCCGGCACGAGCTCGCAGAAGCTGCCCCCGGTCAGCTTCGATGCGACGATGGTCGCGGGCCGCATGGACTACGACAACTGGTCGGACTGGACCGACTTCCTGTCCTGGCGCATGGTGCCCCGCGTCACGGGGATCGGCAACGGCATGGGCGGCCGGATCGAGGTCACCTACGGCCAGGCCGACCCGTGCGGCGGTGGCAAGGGCCGTGACGGCACCAACTACTTATCCGACGCCACCGGCGACTGCTACCGCGTCGACTACGACGCCAACCCGGAGATCGGCTACGAGAGCTGGGGCCGCTTCTTCAAGCAACTGGCCATGAAGGTGACCGAACGCGACCTGGTCGCCGGCTCGCCCGACATGGTCACCAGCTACGACTACCTCGGCGGCCCGCGCTGGACCAACCCGGTCGCCTTCGCCCAGCCCGATCTCGCTCCAGGCAGCAGCGACTGGCGCGGCTACGGCACCGTACGCACCACCCGCGGCTCCGGCAGTGACCCCAACGGCTACACCGTCACCTCCGACACCTTCTACCGCGGCATCGACGGCGCCACCATCACCACCTTCGAAGGCACCACCGTCACCGACTCCCGCGCCCTGCAGGGTCAACTCCTGCAGGAGCAGACCTGGAAACTGACGGCCACCGAGCCGCGCGCCTACACCGAGGCCGAATCCACCCGCTACGAGTACCAGGTCGCCTCCACCGGCACCGGCCCCGGCGTCCTGGACCCGGCCTTCGTGCACCGCACCCGCGAACGCACCCGCGAGCTGGTCACCGGCGGCACCTGGCGCTGGAGCGACCAGCGCACCGCCTACAACAGCGACGGCCAGCCCACCACGGTCAACGACTACGGCGACACCGCCGTCAGCACCGACAACACCTGCACGAGCACCACCTACGCCCGCAACCCGGCCAACGGCATCACCAGCCTGCCCTCGGTGGTGGAGAAGCGCTCCGGCGACAGCTGCACCTCAGGAACGCTGATCGGCAAGACCATCACCTTGTACGACGGCGGCACCGACCCGGCCACCAACACCCCGTCCGACGGCAACATCACCGAGACGCGCTCCTACGCCGGCGCCACGTCGATCTCGGTCACCAAGAACACCTTCGACGACTACGGCCGCCCGCTGACCGCCACCGACCCGATGGGCAAGATCACCACCACGACCTACACCCCGGCCGTCGGCTGGCCCCACCAGGGCGCCAAGGTCACCAACCCTCTCGGCCACGCCGTCACCACGTTCACCTCGCACCGCAACGGCCTGCCCACGAAGGTCGTGGACGCCAACAACAAGACCACCGAGATCGACTACGACGCGCTCGGCAGGACCGTCACGTTGTGGCAGCCAGGCCAGTCACGTGCCGGCGGCGTGCCGACCGCCACGGTCGGCTACGAGATCCCCTTCGACGGCAACCTGGGCCAGCCCACCGCCGCGGCCAAGACCACCATGCGACGTCTGCTGCGTGGCACGACATACGTGTCGACCTACACCTACGACGACGGTTTCGGACGTCCCCGCGAGACGCAGACCGCCTCACCGATTGGTGGGCGAATCGTAGTGGCGACCACCTACGACGCCAGAGGGCTAACCGCCACCACGTCCCAGCCGACGCACAACGGCGCGGCTCCCGGCAGTGGCTTGCTCAACCCCGCCCTCACCGCGCTCCCGTCGTGGACCAAGACGGTGTACGACAGCATGGAGCGTCCGACCGCGGTCATCGATCACCATCTCGCCGCGGAGCTTCGGCGTACGACCACGGCCTATCCGGGACTGGACCGTGTGGAGGTGACGCCACCGGTCGGCGGCAAGACCGCTACTGTCACTGATGTCTTCGACCGTACGGTCAAGACCGAGGAGTGGAAGGATTCCTCCACTCACCACGACACCACCTACACCTATAACGCCTCCGGTCAGCTCACGAACATCACTGACGCGAAAGGCAACGTCCGCACCTTCACCTACGACTGGCTCGGCCGCCGTACTGCCGCGACCGATCCTGATGCGGGCTCCTCCACCTACGGCTACGACGCCGCGAGCCGCCTCTTGTGGGGACTGGACGGCAATGGTGCCAAGGTGTCGAACGTCTACGACGATCTCGGCCGCCGCATCAGTCAGTGGGCCGGAGAACCTCAGACCGGGACGAAGCTCGCGGAATGGTCCTTCGACAGCGTCGCCAAGGGCTATCTGACGTCGTCAACCAGGTTCAACGGCAGCCAGCCGTACGTGGACGCGGTGGTCGCCTACGACGAGTCCTATCAGGCCACCGAGACCAAGCTGACCATCCCGCAGACCGAGGGGCCGCTGGCCGGCGAGTACACCTTCACCGCTCGCTACGACAGCGCGGGACACCTGATCGAGCAGCGTATGCCGGCCAAGGGCGACCTGGCGGCGGAGACGCTCGCCTTCGGCTATACCGACCTGGGCATGCCGCACTCGCTGACCTCCGATTACGGGGGCGGCGCCACGTACGTCAAGGAAAGCAGCTACTCAGCCACCGGCCGACTCAACGAACGTTCCTACAACGCCAGCGCCCAGATCAAGCGTACCTTCGCGTGGGACGAGGGCACTGGCTGGCTCAGCCGCATGACGACGGTTTCCGGCTCTCAACTCGCCCAAGATGATCGCGTCACCTACAACACCGGTGGTCAGATCACCCGTATCGAGGACTCTGTTGGCGGCCAGTCCGAATGTTTCGCCTACGACGGGCTGGACCGGCTGACCGCTGCGTTCACCATGACCAGTTCCTCGTGTACGGCAGGCCCCGACAACCAAGGAACAGAGCCCTACAGTCAGGCCTTCGCCTACGACGCACTCGGCAACCTGACATCGGTCACAGACGACGGGATCACTGCCACCTATGGCTATCCGGCCGCAGGCGCCTCAGCGGTTCGTCCTAATGCGGTCACTTCGATCACCAGGCAGGGCCGTACGGACTCCTACGGTTACGACGCGGCAGGCCGATTGACCGCCCGCACTGTCGACAACAAGCAGTCCGCCTTCACCTGGGACGCTCTGGGCCAACTCGACAAGGTCGTGACGGAGGGCCAGGAAACCTCCATGGTCTACGACGCCGAGGGAGAGCGACTGATCCGCCGCGATCCCGACGGCTCCCGGACGCTGTACCTCGGGTCGATGGAGGTGAAGGCCACCGGCGCAGTGGTCAAGGCCACCCGCTACTACAGCGGGCCTGACGGCGCCGTAGTGGCCGTGCGGAACGGCACGGGCGTCACCTACATGGCCTCAGGCCTGCACGGCACCACCCAGATGGCCATTGACGCGAGCACCGGTCAGGTCACCCGAGAGCGGTACAAACCATACGGGCAGCGCCGTGGCATCGACGATCTGCCGTTCACCGATCGTGGTTTCCTCGGCAAGGTCGAGGACGCCTCGACCGGACTCGACTATCTGTCCGCCCGCTACTACGACCCCTCCATCGGCCGGTTCATCACCACCGATCCCGTGCTTAATCTTGACAAGCCCCAATGGACCAACCCCTATTCCTACGCCGCGAGCAACCCCGTCGGCTTGTCCGACCCCAGCGGTCTGAGACCGATCACCGATGCTCGTCCGGCAGACGTCTGCGCTCAGCCCAAGAGCGTCGCCTGCAAGCTCAAGCGCAAGCAGCAGGCCGACGCCGATGCCCGCGCGGCGCAGGCGGAGGTGGACCGACAGGTCAAGGCCCTGCTGGACTCGCTGTTGGCCATTGCCAAGATCGCGGCTGACGAGTTGGGCATTACAGCCGGCATCAAGTGCTTCACTTCCGGAGATTTAGGCGCCTGCGGAGAAACGGCGCTCAACATCCTCGGGTCTCTGGCGGGCGGATTGGCCGGGAAGCTGGCGGTCAAGTACTCGTTGCCGTGGAAGTGGAAAAAAGCCTACGAATTAGGCAAGGCCATCTGGAAGCACGCAGGTGATGCCATCAGTGCCTTCAAGAATTGGCTTCGAGCCAAGGACCGTCTTCAGGCCGCGAGATCCAGGGCGCGGGCTGCGGAGGATGTCCTGCGTAAGGCCTGTAGCAGCTTCGTACCTGGAACCAAGGTGGTGATGGCCGACAATCGGGAAAAACCAATAGAAGAGGTTAAAGTCGGTGACCAAGTCATCGCCGCCGACCCTGTGACCGGCCGGACAGAATCGGTGCCGGTGCTGGCCCTGATCACCAGCTCCGGCGCCAAGAACCTGGTGAGGATCACCGTCTCCGACGGCGACCGGGACAGTACGGCTGGTGTGCTGATCGCGACCGCTGAGCACCCGTTCTGGATCGATGATGCGAGAACCTGGGCGCAAGCCTCCCAACTGCGCCCAGGGACCTGGCTCCGGACCAGTGCCGGCACGCGAGTCCAAGTGACGGCGATCGAGAAGTGGACCTCCGGCAGGCAACGGGTCCACAACCTCACCGTCGCCGGTCCTCACACATATCATGTTGCAGCAGGTAAGACCGACATTCTCGTCCACAACGACAACAACCCCACGAACCACTGCGGCGTCGACATCGGCGCAGCTCGTGAGCAGGCCGTTGCCGAACTGACGGGAGGACACGTCTCCGGCGCGGCGGGCAAACAGGGCATGAAGGTCGTCCGCCCCGGTGTGGGCTCCACCGACGTGGATGTGATCGGCCCTAACGGCGAATGGATCGCCGTGGGCGGGCCGGCCAAGGCCAAGAACATCAACAAGCTCCGCCAGAAGCTCTCCATCCTCAAGTACGCTGCCGACGCGGAAGGGGTCCGCGCCATTGCCTACTTCGAAGTGGGCACTCCGTTGTCGGTGATCCAGGCGGCGATGCGGATCCTCGGCGCCAAGAACGTCGTGCAATTCACTCGCTAGGAAGGCCATGGGATTCGGAGAAGTGTTGTGGGTTCGGCGATCCGAGTCCCTGGCAGTCCTACTCGGCTCACTCGGCCGGCTGACGTCCTACGGTTTGCGGCTCACGCATCCGCAGACAGGTGGGGTACGGTATCTGGCCGAGTGCGGACCGGTGGAGACCACCCTCGATGCTCTCCTGACCGAGGTGAACCTGCCTCGGCCACTCACACTGCAGCTGTGGATCAACGTCGATACCGACGTCCTGACGTCGGTGTCGACCCACGGCGGCATGGTCGTGGTCGAGTTCGACCTGGATGGCCTGACCACGGATGAGGCCCACCGCGCCGTGGCCGCCGTCCTTTGGCTGGCGGTCACCGACACCGCCTCACTGGGGCTGGTCGTCGACAGCCGTCTTCCGGACACCGGTACAGAATGGGAGGGCTTCTTCCTCAACGGCTCTACTGCAGAGCCGCACATGCCCGAGCTGCTGTGGCAACCCCAGGCGTCGTCGTTGCGCCTTGCGCCACAGTCGTGGCTGTTTCAGGCTCATGATCACATTTAACAGGGTGGGCCCGGTCGACCGCTCTTACAGTCCCGATCGAACGGGGACCTCCAGCGCGCCGCTTCGGCATGGATGATCTTTCGATCACCCCCTCGGTGGCGATCGGGAGGATCGTCGAGTCGCTCTCTCACGCCTCGCTTGGTCCGCCGCCGAGCAGATCGAATATGTTTCCAAGACATTGAACCCGGTGCTTCCAGGCAGGCGCGGTCCTTCTGGAGATCCGGAGTACCGCTCCGGTTCGGAGGCGGGCTCATTGGCGAACCCCTCACCGGGCCACAACGGTTGTCGCCCCAGCGATGGCCCGAGCGGATCCGCCGCCTTCTCGGGCTCAGGGCCGAAGCTCAGGATGGACAGGGCGATGCCTCCGAGGATGGCTGCCCTCGTGAGCGCGCCCTGCAACTGTGGCGGCAGGGCCGGCAAGTCCTTGGGCTTGTTCTCCGCGGTACGACACCGCGCTGCTGACATCTGAGCCTTGCCCGGCCAAGGGCAGGAGGATGCCGATGTCCTCAAGAGCGATGGCCGGATGACGCTCCGGGCTGCATGTACATGTTTGGCGCGATCGACGGCTGTGTTGCCCGCATGCGGGGGCGGTCGTAGCGGGTTGTCGGCTGCGCGGATGACCCGGAATTAGGGGCTGACCTGGGGGAATCCCTCCAAGATCATCCCCCACATGTCCCGTGATCATGGTCTTACGGCCGCATGCGGGCACCGTTGGCTGCCTACCGAGGTCCGGAAAGCAAAAGACCTGCGGCTGTGAAACCGCAGGTCAGGGGCCTGAAATGCTGATCTAGGTGAGTGCCCCCGGCAGGATTCGAACCTGCGGCACCCGCTTTAGGAGAGCTCAAGCAACTCCGAGTCCCGTTTGTCCGCTGATGGGGCGATATGCAGTGCTGCTCGACGTGGATTGGGCACTTCGGCGAGAGCCTCTTGGGCCGTGTTTCAAATGGGCTGGGCTCAGCCTGAGCCTTCGAGTGTAGGTCGGCGGCTTCGGCTGAGCCTCTGGCTGTCTAGCGACCGTTCATCTTGGTTCTAGGGGGAGCCGGGCTGGTGCGGTATCTCGGATCGGGTGGGGCCGAGGTACTCGTTCAGGTGTCGCCGGAGCCCTTCCACCTCGTCGACAAGAGCTGCGAAATCTTGTCTGGTCTCGGTCCGGAGCTCGGTGATGTCGGTCATCACTTGGGCGATGCCGATCATCGTGACGACGAGGGCGTCGCTGATCTGCACGCCTGCTTCGAGTGCCCGCACCCGCGATATCAGGTCGAGGAGGTGTGCTTCTGTGTCCACGTTTCCCTACCTTGTGGCAGCGAAGGAAGGGATCCCTGGCGATGAGCTGCCGAGATCCCGCTGTGTGAGCACACAGTGACAGATTGTTGATTCCCGTGCCGAGCATCGCTCCTGACTACGGTGTAGTTCTCTATACCCACGCACAGGTTCTTTCTCCTCAGGGAAGGAGGATCGCGCTCCCGAGGCGGCTGCCCGCGCAGGGCTCGTGCCAGCGGAAACGTGGCCAAAGCGACGGACCCGAAAGACCGGGCTGTCGACGACACTCGAATTCTGGATCAGGCACATACCTCGTGATCGGGCCCCGGTCATTTGGTCAGCAGGATGCGTTTGCGCAGGAGATCGGGGTGGGCGCGGCCGTACATCTGCCGCTTGAGCATCTTGGTCCGGTTGACATGGCCTTCGACGGGCCCGGAGTTGTAGGGCAGGGTGAGCCCGCGGTCCAGGTTCTGCGCGGTGGTGCCTCGTCAACCAGCCGGTGGCCTGCCGGACGGTGGGCGTGCGCGCTGGGGTCGGCGGGGGAGGCGTTGCGGTGCGCCAGGGGTGGATGTACTGGCGGATGGTGGTGCGGCTGCCGCGATTGCCCAGAGTCTGCAGTTCTCGGTAGAGGGTTTCGGCGTTGGTGCACTCCTCCTTCCGCCGCTTGCGCAGGTAGGAGTCGTAGGCGTCCAGGTCTTGAGGGCGTCGGCCGGTGTCGTGCTCCCGCAGCCTGGCCGGCTCGCCGGCGTAGCGGATCTCGGCGGGGGGCCGGCTGGGCGTGTTCGTTCATCGGGTGATGTCTCTCAGGTCTCGAAGGATTTCGGAGGTGGTGATCGGGTCGAGGCCGTCGAGCCCCAGCTCCACCAGGGTCTGCTCGTCGGCGAAGTCGAGGTAGCCGATCGCGATGCCCGGGTCGAGGCCGATCGTGATGGTTCTGCCGCCGGGTACGTCCCGCTCGATCCAGCCCTGCCAGCCGGCGTCCTGAGGCGCGCCGCGCCGCCAGCCGCGCCGCTCCAGGCCGATCACCGCGCGGGTGGGGATCTTGGCGGCTTCGATCTCGGCCACCAGCGCCGGATCCAGCTCGTACGTCTCCCTGCCCAACTGCGGGAACGGCTGCAGGATCTCGTAGTCGGCGAACACCTCGGACCAGGCGGCCAGGCCATCTCCCAGCTCCAGCGGGTGCACCACGCCGACGAGGGCGTCTTCGGGCAACGTCAGCGGGTCGTCCTCGACGTCGGCGAAGCTGCGGTCCTCGGCCACCCGCAGGGTGCCCGTGAGCTGGCCCGACGGGTCGTACAGCCCCCATACGAGCCGCCGTACGATGTGCCAGAGCAGCGGGTGGCCGACGAGCAGCCGGCCGAAGTCGCCGGCGCTCCAGCGACGCCGGTTCACCATGGCCTGCTCCAGGCGATGGATGGCATCCCCCGCCACGGAGCGCACGTCCTTCTTCAGCCCGGCGAAGCGCCGGTAGGCGGCGGGCGCGAGCTCCGGATCGTCGTTGGCGCCCGGCTTGGGCAGGTTCTTCAGCCGCTTGCCCGAGGCGTCGGCCACGTACGGCTTGAGCTGCTCGTCGAAGCCCACCACGAACTGCCTGCGGCCGTAGTCGAGGGTCAGGCTGCCGTCGGCGGACAGGCCGAAGTCGGGCACCAGCCGGTCGGCCAGCTCCTGCGGCGTCAGGCCGAGCTCGGCGGCGACCTCGTCCATCTTCAGCTTGGCCCGGTTCTTCAGCCCGCTGAACTTGACCTTCTCGGCGATGCCGTGCAGATGCATCAGCGCGACCTCGGAGCCGATGGAGGCCAGCAGGTCCAGGCCGGTGACCGCACGCGCGTGCCCGCCCTCGCCCGGCCAGGTCCTGATCAGCGGGGTCAGCCGCCGTACGGTCTCGTCGTCGCCGAGCAGCGCCTGCGCGTCCATCACCCAGCCCTCCTTGGACGGGTAGCCGGCCGCCTGCCAGCGCTGGAACAGCGCCCAGGCGAAGTCGGCGAGGCTGCGGCCGTCGCAGGTGTCCTTGACCACGGCGAGCCCGGCGTACGGGTCGCCGGGCTTGGAGATCGCCAGCATCGTCATCACGTGGCGTACCGCCTCGGGAGGCAGCGCGCCCGCGCCGCCGCGCAGGTGGATCGGGGTCATGATCGCGACCTCCGTCCATTCGGGCAGTACGGGCATCTTGGCGGGCAGCGTGTCGAGCGGGTCGGCCACGAGCAGGTCGGCGATCGCGGCCTCGGCGGCGGGCCCGTACTCTGCGGCGGCCTCGGCCACGGTGTCGCGGTGGCCGCCCGCGACCAGCGCCGCCAGCGCCTGCTCGGCCCGGAGCCTCGCTACGCCGGGCTTGCCGAGAGCCGCCGGGATCAGTGCCCTGGCGGCCGCTCCGGGGTGGCGGTGCAGCCAGGCCAGGGCGGTGGCGCGTACGGACTTCAGTCGGGCCAGCCACTCGGCCATCAGCACGGCGACCTCCGGCGCCGCGAACGGCAGCAGCGACGCGGCGACCGAGCTGGGAGCGCGCCGGGCGCTGTCGAGCACCATGGGCAGCGCCGCCGGCCCGAACCTGGCCACCACCCTCGGCATCCAGTCGCCCGCCCCCCACAGGTCGGCGGGGCGCCACTTCCCGATCAGCGGCGCGGCCAGTTCCTCGGGCCCGGCGACGAACAGGGCGATCTCGTCACGCCAGGAGCCGTTCTGGCCCTTGGCGATCTCGCGGGCGGTGTCCTCCCAGCTCCGGCGCCAGGTCCGATCCCATGAACCTTCACCCGCCCGGGGGGAACGCCAGTTGTCCTGCTCGCCCGGCGCCCATACGAGGGCCGGTTCGTCGGTGCAGGCCAGGCCGTTCACCACGACCACCTTGCGTGCCTTGCGCGGGCGGGTCCAGGGCGGGCTGACCAGCACCTCGGGCAGGGCCTCCGGCGGAGCGGCGGCGACGGTCTCAGCGTTCATGATCGTGTTGATGCGCTCGGCGGCGGCGCCGTCGCCGAGGCTCGCGAGCACCTCGTCCACCAGGTCGGGATGGGCCGCCACATGGGCGCGTAGCAGCAGGTCCACGACCTTGCCGCCGGACTCGGCCAGCATCCGCATCGCGCGGCGGGGGAAGCGGGAGGCCGCGCGCAGGAAGGCCGGCTGGGTGTACTTCTGCTCGATGCGGTCGAGGAGCGCCCGCATCGCCGGGTCGTACGGCAGGTCGGCGAGCACGTCCAACAGCCGCTTCCGGGTGTCCGCGCCGTAGGCGTGGTCCACCCAGACGGCCAGGAGCGGCACGGCCGCCTCGCCCATGCCGTCGACGACCGTGGCGGGCAGGGCGAGGGAGTCACCTAGGTAGGAACCGCGCACGTGATCCGTGATCAGCTCGGCGTGCTCCGGCGTGCTGATGGCGGCGATCAGGCGGTAGGCGAGAGCCGGGAGGACCTGGCTCACCTCGGCGCAGTCGGCCGTGACCCAGCCGGTCTCGGTGGGCGCCAGGTAGGAGGCCGCAACGCGGTGGTGGAGCCCGCCTTCGCGGCTCACCGCGAGCGCGGCGACGACCTCGGCGTACTCGGCGTCGGACGCGGCGGCCAGCGCGGCGCGGACCCGGGCGTCGATCTGCTGGGTGGAGGTCCAGTCGTGCCACTGGTTGGAGGCCTCGCCGTCGGCCAGCTGCCGGATTGTCCAGGTGCCCCCGTCGAGGAGGTGACCCAGCGAGGCCAGCTCGGTCACGGCCACCGCCGCGAACACCGGGCCGCGTTCGGTCAGCCAGGTCTCGGCGAACAGGGACAGCATCTCGCGCTCGGCCCATGACAGGGACACGGCCACCGCCTTGGCGACCACCGCTGCGCCCAGCGGTGTGCCGGCGGGATCCCCTGCCAGGTACGCCGCGCCCGCGGACGCGAGCTCAGGATCCGGGCACTTCGCCACCATGTCGGCGAGCGCCTTCCGGCGTTCGTCCAGCTCGGCGGCCAGTTTCTCGGGCGCGCCGGGGTCCGGCCGCTTCACGGAGACCTTCGCTCCGCCCCGCCGGGGGTGGAGAGCGCGCAACCAGGCGGGCGGCAACGTCAGCCGGTCCTCGTCCTCAACGCTGCCGGCGCCTGCAGGGGAAGTCGCCTGCGGCGAGGAGGCCGTTTCGTCCTCCGTGTAGCCCTTGCGTAACTTCTCCGCCACCAGCTTGTCCGCGGCCGCCGTGGCGACGGCGGCCGAGCCGAACGACTTGACCTGCGTCTGACCGGCCGCGCCCAGCCGTCCATACCGGATGTGCAGCTCCGCGCCGTCCTGGCGAACCGCCCAGAACTTGGCCGAACCCTCGCCGACGAACGTCAGCGTGCGCTCCACGCTCATGCCGATACCTCCACCCTGCTGCCTCTTGATCGACAGCGGCGAGTATGGCGAGAACGACCGACAAAGTCGCGCGGAAGGTCAACCGGGGTGGCCTGACCATGCGTACGACTCCACGCTTACGGACATCAATTCCACACCTCTGGTCATTCTGTTCACGGTCGCATCGCGCTCTCGTACTGTCCCCGTCATGAGCGCCCCTTCGCCGACGGCCAGCCGCCGGCACTTCGTCCTGCATCGCTGGCCCACCGCACTGGGACTGGCGGTCGCCATTCTCTCCCTGGTGACCGGCAGCAACCAGGAGTCCCTGGCCATCACCCTGGCTGTTGCCGCCACGTGCTATCTCGCCGCAGCGGCGCTGGGCCAACCCTGGACCGTTTGGCCGGCCGCCCTTGGCGTCAGCCTGGTCGTCGTCGTCAGCGAGTTGATCGGGATACCTTGGTGGGCCGGCCTTGGCGGCACGGCCGTCGTCCTCGTCGTCGTCGGCCTTGCCCTGCGGGTGTCACGGTCCGCGCTCCTCGCCCAGGCCCTCGCCGTGGTCGGGTTCGGCGGTGCCGCCGTGATCGCGGTGTTCATCACACCTCAGGTAGGCGTGGTCGTGGCCGGCCTCGCGCTCGCGAGCCACGCGATCTGGGACGTGATCCACCTCCGGCGCAAGCTCGTCGTGGCGCCGTCGCTGGCCGAGGCCTGCATCTTTCTCGACGTGCCTCTGGGCCTCGGGCTCATCGTTCTCGGGTTCGTCAACTGAACGCCGGTCGTCAAGGTGCGGTTCTCTGGTCGGCGAGCCGGAAGCGGTGCCGGTAGGCCGACGGCGGGACGCCGAGCACGCGCAGGAACGCCCGCCGCATCGTCTCGCCCGAGCCGAAGCCGCAGGCGCGGGCGACGTCCGGCACCGTATCCTCGCCGGACTCCAGGAGGGCCTGCGCGGCTTCGACCCGGAGGCGTTCGACGACCTGGCCGCACGTCATCGCGAGCTCGCGGCGGAACAGGCGGCTCAGGTGGCGCTCGCTGACCGCGAGCGCGTCGGCCATCGTGGTGAGGCGATGGTCGCCGGACGGGTCAGCGGCCACGAGGTCCAGCGCCCGACGCAGGGTCGCGGAGCGCGGACCGGCCACGGCGTCGCGGGCACGGAACTGCGACTGGCCGCCAGGACGTTGCAGGAACACGACCAGGTATTTCGCGACCGCACGGGCCCGCTCCTCGCCCCGGTCCTCGCCGACGAGCGCGAGGGCGACGTCGATCCCGGCGGTCACCCCCGCCGAGGTGACGATCGGACCGTCCCGCACGTAGATGGCGTCAGGTTCTACGTGCACCTCGGGAAATTTCTCCGCCAACGCCGCACAGGCGTCCCAGTGCGTCGTGGCCCGCCGGCCGTCGAGCAGCCCCGCTCGTGCCAGGAGGAACGCGCCCGTGCACACCGAGACCACCCGCCGGGCGCCGGCCGCCACCCGCCGCACGGCGTCCACCAGCTCCGGGGCAACGCCGGCGTACTCGTCCCGCGGGTATCCCGGCACCACCAAGGTGTCCACGTCGCCGTCCAACTCGGACAGCGCGAGGTCGACGCTCAGCGAGATGCCGACGTCGGCGCGAACGGGCCGCCCGTCCACCGAGGCCAGCCGGACCCGGTATCCACCGGCGCTGTCGAACACCTGAAGAGGTCCGGCCACATCGAGCAGCAGAACGCCGTCGGACACGGCGAAGACGACATCACCGGTCGCGCTCATCGCCATCTCCCGGGCATGAGTGACCAGGAGCTGGGACAGTCCTGACGAACGGGACAGCAATGCGTCGGGGGCACCGGTCCAGCGTAGTCACGGCCGTGGCGGCGAGCACCGGACCGGACCGGCGCCTGCCTCCGCCAGGAACGGCGAGGCGAGCTCGACGGTCAGGCTGCTGATCTGCGAGGGATTCAGTGACGAGGGATGGCGCTGGGGCTCGAAGCCCTCGTGAAGCTCATGTCCATCCAGTGCCGCCAGTTTGAGCCGTCGTCAGTGCGCTCCCATTCGGCTGTCATGGAGTCGCCGTCTGCGGCGATCATCAGCGTCGCCCGCTCTGTCTCACCGGCGAACGTCCAGACACCCTCGTCGTCGACGCTCGCCCGCATGGTGACGAAGTTGCCGTGATTGTCGAAGGAGCGCATCGGATAGGTCCGGCTCGCTGGATCGTAGGGCCCGATCATCTCGATGACCTCGACGTGCTCCTCATTCATGCGCACGTCCACACGGTGAACGAGGAAGTGCTCGCCCGTCAGCCACTCGTAGGTGTCCGACCCGGCGATGCGGATCTCCGGGTCGATCGCGGTGGCCGCTGTACGCCCCTGCGAACGCCAACGGCCGACCAGCGCATTCAGTCGCTGGTTCTCCGGTCGCGGGGCACGGGTGTCGTCGTCTCCTGACATGGCGGATCCTCGTCATCGATAGAGTGTAAGATATTGCTTAAACACTTACATACTGTCCCGGCAGTGCGCAAACGAAGGCGGTGACCCATGGACGACGCGCTTCGCGCTGTGGCGGACCCGACCCGCCGCGCCATCCTCGTCCTGGTGCGGGATCGCGAGGTGTCGGCCGGCGAGATCGCCGAGCGCTTTCCCGAAATCAGTCGCCCTGCGGTGTCCCAGCATCTGCGAACGCTGACAGCAGCCCGCCTCGTCGACGTCCGCCGCGCAGGCAATCGCCGCTTCTACCGGCTACGTCCGGAGGGGCTGGCCGAGGCGGTGACGTTCCTGGAGACGATGTGGTCCACCTCGCTCAGCCGCCTCCAGCACGAAGCCGAGCGAGAAGAACGCGCACACTGATGACCAGGACGTGAAGGGAACGTTGTGAGCAGGACGATTGAGCAGACGTTGCACATCCGTGCGCGTCCCGAGACGGTCTGGCGGTTCTTCACCGACCCGGCACGCCTGGCGCAATGGTGGGGAACGGCCGAGCTGGACGCCCGCCCCGGCGGCACCTTGCAGGTCGCGATGCACGAGGGCCCACGCCCGGTGATGTGCGGACGGTTCGTGGAGCTCGTGCCGTACGAACGTCTCGTCTTCACCTTCGGCTGGGAGGCCACACCAGGAGCGCCCGACCTGGCACCCGAGGCATCCCGAGTCGAAGTCACCCTGGCCCCGGACGGTGATGGCACCCAGCTCACCCTGCGCCACAGTGGTCTGCCGGCCGTACTCGAAGAGGAGACCAGCGGCGGCTGGGCGCGCCTGCTCCATCGTCTGGGCGAAACGGCTGAACGCCAGGAACTCCGCTGAACCTGGTCGAACATGCGCCTACTCGTAACCGGGCGCGCCCTGCTCTGCTGGGATGGTTAGGTGGTCGGCTTCGGAAGTCCTTCGGGGGCTGGATCCGCAACCGGTGTCGTGTGGCGTCTACTTGAGTGATCTTTGGGCCGTTGCCGGAAGGGGGCGAGTGTGGCGCGGACGATGTCGGCGGCGCCCCAGTCGGGGGCGAATTGGGCGATCACTGCCAGGTGCTGGCGTAGTTGGAGGATCGGCATGCGTTTGCGCCAGTCGCGATCGAGTCCGGTCAGCTCGGCGTACAGGTCGAAGAATACGTGTGCCTCGGGTGGCGGTGCCGTGGTCCATAGGTGGGCCAGGTCGACCTCGGCCCAGGTGTATGACACGGCCGGGTCGATGAGCGCGGGTTGCCCGTCGGGGGTGGCCATGATGTTCTGCGCCCACAGGTCGCCGTGTGTCAGGCACGCGGGCCTGACCGGCAGGAGCTCGGGTAGCCGGTTGCACAGCCGCTCGAGTGCCGCTCGGTCCGTGGCGTCGAGCGCCTCCCGGACGCGTGGCTCGCCGAGCCAGCGCAGCAGGCGATGCTGGGCGAAGAACTCGTAGCCGTCGTCGTTCCAGGTGTTGACCTGCCGGCGACGGCCTAGCCAGTTGTCTCGGTGCCATCCGAATCGGGGGTGCCGTGTGGTGGTGTGCAGGTGGGCGAGCGCGTGAGCGAACTGCTCCCAGAAGGCCCCGGTCGCCGGCCGGGGCTGCAGCGTGGACAGCACGAGCAGGGCGCGGTCCGCGAGGATGATCTCGGGCGTTCCGGCGCCGCCCGCCTCGCGCAGCGCGGCGAGCCCTTCTGCCTCTGCGGCGAAGACGTCGCCCGATGGCGGCTCGCTCAACGCCTTGACGAATACGGACGTGCCGTCACCGCGGCGCGCGAGCCCCGCGGTCGCGGCGAGGCCCCCGGCGACCGGCTCGACCGCGACGACGTCGGTCAGGCCGACCGCGTGCAGGCGTTCGAGCAAGAAGGACCCGGTTGATTCCGGCGCGATGGGCATGAGGTCATCTTGCCTGGTGCGCAGGATCGCCGCGCCTGGCTGGAAGCAGGCGATCTGGAACGGGCTGGTCATAGACCGCCGCCGAAGGCAAAGGCCTGCGATCAAGGAGTAGCTGGATCAACCGCCGCTCGGTCAGGGACGCGACCCGCTCGCGGCGCCCCAGCACGACGGGGTCTTACGCGGGTCGGGTCCTGTCCTCGTCCTCGCCGGCCTCGCGTGCCCCAACCCGACCGCGTCAGCGGTGAAGGCCCCAGCTCGCAGCGCCGCGGCGAGGCCTGTGACCAGCTGCTCATGCGGCAGATGCCGAGCGAGCAGCAGGGCCTCGATCAGCGCCCGGGTGCCGTCCTTGTCTCCGTGGGCCTTGCAGACAGACGCGGGCGGGCCTGCTCCAGTGCGGTCGCGCCGGGCAGCGCCCCCGGTTTTCGGAGGCGTCACCCACTTCGGGAACTGAACACCCGGGTAGGCATCTCTCTGTCCAGCGTGCGGCGCATCCGGCAGGCGTTCGGCCTGCAGCCACACCATGCGGAGGAGTTCAAGATCCCCAGCGCTGGACGTGGCCACCTCCGGGATGCACCACCCCGCTGACGGTGCTGCGGGTCAGGCGTTGTAGCCGCCGTGGGCGTCCAGTACGGCGCCCGTGACGTACGACGCCGCGGGGCTAGCCAGGAAGGCGATCGCCGCGGCGATTTCGTCGGGGTGGCCCAAGCGCTGCAGGGACAGCGAACTGAGCAGGGCCTTGAGAATCTCGGGGTCCGGCTGCTCCATGCCGCCCGTCATCAGCCCGGCTTCCACGACGTTGGCGGTGATGGCTCGGGGGCCGAGGTCACGGGCGACGCCCATGGTGTACCGCTCGATCCCTGCTTTGGTCGCGGCGTAGTCGGCCACGCCCGGGACGCCGGCTCGAGAGCCCAACCCGGAGCTCACCGTGATGATGCGGCCGCCCTCAGGCAGCACTCGGGAGGCGGCCCGGGTGATGGCGATCACGCCGAGGTAGTTGGTGGCATGCATGCGGTCCAGCGCGGCGGTGTCGGCATTCGGGTCGTCCACCGTGGCGTTGACTGAGATCGCCGCGTTGTTGACGAGGATGTCCAGGCCGCCGAAGTGCGCGACCACGTCGTCGATCAGGGCCGGCGCCTGGCGCGCGTCCGCCTGGTCGGACTTGAACGCGACGACCTTCGCTCCCTTGCTGCGCACCTCGTCGACGACGGCCTGCGCCTGCTTGTCGGAGCTGACGTAGGTGAACGCGACGTCGGCGCCCTGTTCGGCAAGCAACCGTACGGTCGCGGCTCCCAGCCCGCGGGACCCTCCGGTGACCAAGGCGACCTTGCCCGTCAGTGGCTTGTTCATTCTTCTCACCTCACTGGTTGTCCATCTCGACTGTCGTAACGCTAATGGTTACGACGCCTGGTCGCAACCATATGTGTTACGACAGGCGTGTCGTAACATCGAGAGTTGCGACCGAGAGGAACGAGTTCATGAGCGCCAACAGCAGGTTGACCATCGCCGCCCACGCGTTGACCTGGATCGGCCTCTACCAGCGCCAGGGCCATGAAGTCGCTACCTCCGAGCAGATTGCGTCCAGCGTGAACACCAATCCGGTGGTGATCCGGCGGCTGCTCGGCGACCTGCGCAGGGCGGGGCTCGTGGAGTCCCGGCGTGGAGTGGGTGCGGGCTGGTCGCTGGCGCGCGACCTGGAGTCGATGACGCTGCTCGACGTGTACGAAGCGGTGGAACCCGGCCCGCTGTTCGCCCTGCACCGCGCCACCCCGGACCAGGAATGCGTGGTGGGGTACGGCATCCAGCCGGCGATGCAGCGCATCTACGACGGCATCGAGGAGACCCTCCGGCGCGAGCTGGCCCGCGTCACGCTGAAGGACGTACTCCAGGACGTCCTCGCAGCACCTCGCCAAGAGCTCCTGACGCAATGAGGTCAGGCGTCGCCGGCAGACGAGTGCGCAGGCCGGCTTGAGGAAGGCCGCATGGATGTCGGCGTGGGTCTCCCAGCGGATGCGCAGGCGTCTGAAGGCGTGCAGCAGGGCGAAGGTCTGCTCGACGACCCGGCGTTGTCTGCCCAGGCCGGAGTCGTGTTGGGTGCCGCGTCCGGGCAGCTGGAGCGGGACCGCTTAGCCGCTGAGCACTACGGCGTCGGCATCCGCGCGGTTCAGGGAGACATGCGGGACCTGTCGGCCCTTGACGGCTCCTCGTTCGATCTGGTCTGGCATCCGTACTCGCTGACCTTTGTCCCCGACGCCCGGATCGTTTTCCGCGAGGTCGCGAGGGTCGTCGGCGAAGGTGGCTACTACTACCTGATGTGCGCCAACCCGTTCTTCTCCGGGCTCACTCACCACTCGTGGAACGGGGAGGGCTACACGCTGAAGCACCCCTACACCGACGAGGCCGCGACCAGCTATCCCGACCAGGACTGGGTCTACGACCGCAAGCCGGACGGCCGCCACATCCGCGAACCCCTGGAGTACAGGCAGACGCTGAGCCGGATGGTCAACAGCCTGATCCGGGAAGGCTTCATGCTGACGTTCCTGTCTGAGGTTCGAGGAGACTATCCGGGTGCGGAACCGGGTAGCTGGGCGCACTTCACGGGGGTGGCGCCGCCGTGGCTGGAGAGCGCCTGGCAGTACTGTCCGGCATCCTCCGAAGGTGAGGGCATCCCGGGGCACGGGTGACCGCGGCCACGAGGCGAACGCGTCGCGCCCTTTGCAGGGCAACGCACACTGGTGCTTGCCGTCGCGGTGCTGGCCGGCTCGCGCAGGCTCGCCGCCGAGAGCCGCTGAGAGCCGCCGCGGTGCACGTCCCGGTCCTGCGCCGCCATCCCGAGCTGATGGCCCTCCTGCCCCTGAAGCCGCAGCAGCAGGAGGTCGGGACGATCGGTGACGGTCAGGAGCCGTCGGGCTGACGCGCCGGTGACATGCCGGTCGAAGAAGGACTGGGTGCGCTGCCAGGCGTCGTCCGCCGCTGGGCGCACGAGACCGTGCCGGAGCGGAAACAGTATGAGGCTCGCGATCGGGTGGTGGCCGTGGGTCATGAACGAGTGACCGGCCTCCGGGTAGATCGAGGCGTCGCGGTCGACGCCGAGTGCCCGCAGATGCCTCCGCAACCGTACGCCGTGCGAGCGGAAGCCCCGGTCACGGCCGCCGTAGGAGGCGCCGACCAGTTGGACCAGCTCGCGGACGGACCGGCTCGACGGGCCCGTCGCCGAGCTCGACGCGACCCGGCGGTGGCTGGAAGCCCGCGATGAGGTCGACGGCGCCAGGATCGGCGTGATCGGGTTCTGCACGGGCGCGGGCTTCGCCCTGGCCTGCGCGGCCGGCGCGGCGCCCGGCGTGCGAGCGGCGGCGGTGAACTACGGCGTGGTGCCGCGCCGCCAGGAGGAGCTGGCCTCGGTCTGCCCCCCGAGGCCGTCATCCGCTGGACCGCCATCGAAGCAGGCATGGCCGCCGTCTCACCCGTAGGGATCCCGCTCGGAGACAGACCGAAGTCGTCTGCGACTGACGAAGATCATCGATCCCAAATACTCGCCTAAAAAGCTCCGCAAGGCTATGAGCTGGCCGAATGTGATTCGGCAGGCGCAGGTCCACGCGATCTGAGATCACGGAGCATCCCGTTCCCGATACTGAAAAGGATCTTTACTTTTAGTTTCGCCTTATGTGATGATCGGGGCCGTTTTGCTACTTTCGTTCGAAAGGTTGTGCATGAACGCACGCCGATTAGCTCCCGGCTCGTCTACTCGAACGCGTCGCCGCGGCGCCCTGATCGCGGCCCTGACACTGCCGCTCTCGCTCATGACCGCACCCGCGATCGCCCAGGGCCCCACGCCACCCCCTGCCACGGCATCCAAGACAACAGCTGGCACCACGGAACCAACACTCAAAGCGGCCTGGGACCAGGCAGCCAAGACCGGCAAACCCGTCGAGGTCCCCACCCACTCCACCGAGACCATGAAGGTCTGGGCCAACCCCGACGGCAAGAACATGCGAGCCGAGCTGCACACCCGGCCCGTCCAGCTCAAGAACGCGACCAGCGGCGCCTGGGAACCCATCGACACCCGCATCGTCACCCGCGACGGCAAGCTGCAGGCCACCCGGGTCAAGACCCCGCTCACCTTCGGCGGGCGCGGCGCCAAGCAACTGGTGTCCGCCCCCGGGAAGCACGGCGAGATCGGCTTGGGCGTGACCCGCGCGCTCCCGGAACCCAAGGTGTCCGGCAACGCGGTCACCTACCCCGACGCCGTCGCACCCGGGGCGGACCTGGTGGTGCTGGCCCAGGCCGACGGTTTCATCTCCCAGGTGGTCTTCCGGCAGCGGCCGACCGCCCCCGTCACCGTACGGCTGCCGCTCACCCTGCCTGAGGGCACCACCTTCGGAAAGACACCGCAGGGACTGCCGCAGCTCAAGGACGCCAAGGGCAAGGCCGAGGCCGCGCCGATCGTGCTGACCGCGACGGACGCCAAGGTCGAAGCCGCCCCCGACCAAGGCAGAACCCACCCGGTCAAGGCGCAGGTTGAGACCACCGGCAAGACTTCGGAGCTGGTGTTCACCCCGGACGAGAAGTTCCTGGCCGATCCGGCGGTGGCCTACCCGGTGACCGTCGCCGCGTCCTCCACCTGGTTCGGCGGCGGCGCCCCCGACGACGCCTGGATCAGCAAGAACGACCCCTACAACAACAACTCCGCAGCCGGGTACCTCCGCGCGGGCACCACCTCCACCAGCGCTGACGTCGCCCGCGTGTACCTCAAGTTCAACACCAGCGACCCGGTGTTGCAGGGCGCCACCGTCAACGACGCCGACCTGCGGATATGGAACTACAAGTCCGGCGGGCCCAACGGACAGCTCTGCGGGGACCCCATGGGCGCGGGCATCCGGGCCGCGCGCGTCACCGGCGAATGGACACTCGACGGCACGATCGACAGCCTGGACTGGTACAACCAGCCCTCCAGCACGGCCCCGGAGACGGTGAACCGGGCCGGCTACAACTACGACGCCGACCCCGCTACCTGGTGCGCCAAGGACGAGGAACTCTTCTACGAGGTCACCGCCATGACCCGCGCCTGGATCCAGCAGGGCGTGGCCAACCACGGGATCGTGCTGAAGGCGGCCAGCGAGACCGCCGCGATCAACTGGCGCCAGTACTACTCCAGCCAGTTCGGCGGCGGCAGTCCTTACCCCGGCTACCGTCACCCACCCGCACTCATCATCGACTACACGCCCGCGCCCACGGAGACCAAATGGGTGAAGTTCGAGTCTGACGACGACTTCACAGAGTTCCCCACCTATCAGCAAGCCAAGGCGCTGGAGGGGGAGCCCTTGGACGACACCGTCAACTGGGCGCTGAGCGATCAGGAGGCCGACGAGATCGAACAGCTGGGCGTGGGCACCCCCTACGAGATCGACACCAATCGCCTGCAGCCACTGCCGGACGACGTCGAGGTCGATCCCGCCACCTTGGATCCCAATGAGGTTCCGGCCGGTGACCTCCCGCTGGATGAGACGAAGCCCACGGTCACAGACGTGCGGCCCATCGCCGACAGTACCGGCGTCCCGATCGGCACTACGATCACGGCGACCTTCAGCGAAGCTGTCTGGGAGCCGAAGATCACTGTCAAGGACGCCGCAGAGAACGCGGTTCAGGGAACGGCGAGCCTGGATACCTCGAGGAAGGTCCTCACCTTCACCCCTGCTGCGCCGCTGAAGCCTGCGACCGCCTACAACGCTGAGGTGAGCGAGGCCTACGACGAGGAGGGCAACCAGCAAACCTCGCATTCCTGGCGCTTCACCACCGAGAACGACACGACGCCGCCGACCGTCTCCGCGGTCACCCCGGCGGCCCAGGCGATGGGGGTTCCGGTCACAACCCCGGTCACGGTGACGTTCAGCGAAGCGGTCACCGATGCGCAGTTCGCGCTGAAGGATCCGGCCGGTACGGCGGTCGCCGGCACGATCTCCATGGATGCGACCGCTCGAGTGCTCACGTTCACCCCCGCCCAGCCGCTTTCTGAGAACACGGCGTACAACGCCGAGGTGCTCGGCGCCAAGGATGCCGCGGGCAATGCCATCGCTCAGCCGCACAGATGGTCCTTTACCACCGGCGCGAAGGCACCGGCAGGGCTCGTGGCCGCCTATGGGCTGAACGAGGGCTCGGGCACGAGCGTGGCCGACTCCTCGGGGCAGAACAACCCCGGCACGGGCAGCGGCACCGCCTGGGCCAACGGCAAGTACGGCAAGGCGCTGTCGTTCAACGGCTCCTCCAGCATGGTCACGGTCGCGCACGCCGCGTCGTTGCGCCTGACGACCGGGATGACGCTGTCTGCCTGGGTCAACCCCACCACGGTGACCGGTACCGCGTGGCGCAGCGTGGTGACCAAGGAGCTGAGCTCCAGCGGCGCTTCCTACGCCCTCTACGCCGCCAACGGCGGCACAGTTCCGTCCGGCTGGGTGCAGACCGATCCTGAAACCTCGGCGACCGCCGACGGGCTCTCGCCGTTGCCGGTGAACGGCTGGAGCCACCTGGCGCTCACCTACGACGGCGCCGCGCTGCGGTTGTTCGTCAACGGCCAGCAGATCGACCAGACCGCGCTGAGCGGCAGCCTCTACGACGACGGCAACCCGCTGCGGATCGGCGGCAACGTCGTCTGGAACGAGTACTTCAGCGGCCTGATCGACGAGGTGCGCATCTACAACCGCGCCCAGACGGCCGCCGAGATCCAGACCGACATGACCACCCCGATCGGCGGGGCGGCGCCGCCGGACACCCAGGCGCCGACGGCGCCCGGCTCGCTCGCCGCGACCGGCGGTTCCGGAAGCGCCCAGCTCACCTGGACGGCCTCGACGGACAACGTCGGCGTGACCGGCTACCGTGTCCACCGCTCCACGACGCCGGGATTCACCCCGTCGGCCGCCAACCAGGTCGGCTCGGTCACCGCCACCACCTTCACCGACGGCGGCCTCGCGGCGGGCACGTACTACTACCGGGTGCTGGCCGCCGACGCGGCCGGCAACCTCAGCCCGTCCTCGAACGAGGTCTCGGCCGCCGTCACCGCCCCGCCGGCGACCCCGGGCCTGGTGGCCGCGTACGGCATGAACGAGGGTTCGGGCACCACCGTCGGGGACTCCTCCGGGAAGAACAACACCGGAGCGGCCACCGACACCACCTGGGCCAACGGCAAGCACGGCAAGGCCCTGTCCTTCAACGGCACCTCCAGCTGGGTCACCGTCCCGCACGCCCAGTCGCTGCGCCTGGCGAACACGCTGACGCTCTCGGCGTGGGTCCGGCCGGCAACAGTGGACACCTGGCGCACCGTGCTGATGAAAGAGAACGCCTTCGGCCCCGCCTACGGGCTGTACGCGGCCTACGACGGCGCCCCCCTGGGCTGGCTGCAGAACGCCACAACCTTCAAGACGGTGGTCGGCGACGACCCGCTGCCGATCAACCAGTGGAGCCACCTGGCCGTCACCTACAACGGCACGATCATCACCCTGTACCTGAACGGCACCCAGATCGACCAGACCCCGATGACCGGCAACCTCGCCGACGACGGCGGTGTCCTGCGTCTCGGCGGCAACAACCTCTGGCTGGACGAGTTCTACAGCGGCCTGATCGACGAGGTACGCATCTACAACCGCGTCCAGACCGCGGCCGAGATCCAGAGCGACATGAACACCCCCATCGGCGCCGCCGCGACGAGCATGGCAACGCAGCAACAGCGCCTCAATGCCGCCACGGACGTCGGCCCCGGGATCGACAAACTGACAGTGGAGGGCGGTCGCACCGCGGACGGGGCCACCCTCGCCTCCACCCTCACCCCGCGACTGACCACCTGGCTGTCCGCCGGGCGCGACGGCGAGGCGAAGGTGGAAGTGGAGGTCGCCGGCAAGCCCCCCAAGCCCGCCAAGCCCGCCAAGTCCGTCAAGGAGGGCAAGGTGAGCACGGACAGACGGCTGATCTGGTCGGGTGAGGTCACCGCCAAGCCCGGCGAGACCCGGGTGTCCCTGCAGATCCCCGAGGGCAAGTTGCGGGACGGCGAGAAGGCGCGATGGCGAGCCCGGATCGTCACGGATCAGCAGACCGAGGCAGGCGCATGGACGGCCTGGTCGGAGTGGCAGACGTTCATGGTCGGCGCCCGGGCGGATGGCGGATCAACGGAGCGGACGGACGTTCAAGCCCCTCCGGCATCGGACACCACGGCCTCCTCGGCATCGCCCGCCCCGGCCACCGCCGCGACCTCTGACCCGAACACGAGCGGTCCGTTCAGCTATGAGCGGATGGATCTCACCCAGTGCAACGACGCGCGGCTCACGCAATCTCCCCGGCCCAATCATGGGTTCGGATGGACCGTCGCCAGGCCCTATACCGGCTGCTACAGCAGAGTCCTGGGATGGGGCGACTGGGACATCGATCTGCTCACCGGCCTGCCGAAGACCCGGTGCCCGAGGAGTATGGGCGTGATGATGACGGCCACCGTGGTCGCGCACACCTATCTGGGCACCAAGAACGGCTCACCTGTCGTCTACGGCGCGGGAACCGACTACACGGCCAGGGACATCAGCGTCTGGGTCGGCATCACCAATGTGCGTACGGTGGGCGCCAATTGCGAGCCCACCACTGCGCACGACGGCTTAGCGATCCAGATCCGGGGCGACGTCGCGGCGTCGGAGGGCTCCACCTGCTCGATGGTTGAAGGAGCGAACCGTACTACGACGATCGGGGGCCTCAAGAGAGTCGGCACCGACAATTTCGTCTTCCGATCCGGAGGAAAATCTTTCGGCAACTGCACCCTGCGCCCCAAGCTGTATCCGCCTGCCAACGTCCCCAAGCTGGATCCGAGCCCCTTCCGCTTGTGGCAATATCTCGCCACCGAACAGGGACCCCCGACCGCCAAGGGCGACCTGCCCTTCGTCGCGCGTTGCGACAGCGAGCGCATCAGCTACCGCGTCCTCGTGAACAACAGATCCACGTGGAGAGGCAACACCGGAGGATGCCGCTTCCTCGGCGTTGACCGGGTCTACACCATGTACACCGGCGATTCTCACCGGGGCGAGGTGGCCCAGCACATCCAATACGCCTTCCAGCACCCGCGGGACACGGAGCCCAAGGTGACCAAGGAGGGGAAGCCGATCACCAAGAACTTCCCCGGTAACTACGACGGGTGCCTTAACTCGCCCGACCCGACTCATTGCCGGATCATCCCCCTGACCAGAAGGGGCAACAGAGACCGCGTGCCGGCCCCGGACGGAGCGCTGTACAACTCGAAGAACTCCAACAATCTAAGTAAATACTGCAGAGATCTTCCCGGCCGTGACGATCCGAACAAACAATGCGACGAATACCCGTTCGCGTCCACCTGGCAGGCGATCGGCGTCGACGGCAAGATGGAGAACAGCGTCTGGGTTCCCTCTCTCAACGCCTCACTCCGCATGGTCAGTACGGATCACAATCAGGCTGCCGGCCGCGACCTGGGCGCCTTCTACGCCCGCTATCGTGTCCTTCCCAACGCGACCCTCGAAGGTGGCCTGCAGAACCGGCCTGGCAACGCCTTCTTCGTAAGAATCAAGGAAGGCGCCCCGCCAACTCCTTCTTCATGACAATCAATCAAGGTAACCCGTAACCACCTGTGAGGAGGGGGCATCAGTGGGATGCCCCCTCCTTCCGAGAGGCGGCCATGCAATCACCGACCTACCTGCACGACCTTCTGGCCTCGACCCTCTTCACCGAAGGGCTCGACGGCGACATGGATCTGTGGACGCTGGGATTCAGCGCCGTCTGGATCAAAGGTGCGGACCTCGACGCCCTCGCTACGATCTACCAGTTGGACCTCTCCACCCGCACCCCGTGCTACCTGAGTGAGATTCTCGATCAGAACATCGACGACGAATCCCTCTGGGTCGCCGAGGCCGGAGATTGGATCAGCATCGCGCCGGCAAACGCCGACCGTGACCACCTGCTGTCCATCACCGCAGGCGGCCGCGACGCCCTCGGCCTCAGCACGGACATCAGCAACAGGGACTACCTCCATTACGCCCGCGACGGACGCCTGGTGACCTCGTTCAGCCCTTCCCAGCCGGAGTTACGCTTCGGCGACGACCCGTACGCGCTCGATCATCTGATGGATGGGCTGCGCTTCCAGATCAGCGCGGACGACGTCTTCGACGATCGCGTCGACCGGGAGGAGAGCATCAGTTCCGCCTTGGCCCTGATCGGGCGCTTCACGGGAACGGACATGGCCACCGACTGGTTCGAGGCGCAGCACTCCTGCATCCGGCCCACCTCCTGACGGCCCCCGCTCAGCTCATGCGGCGCGTCGCCAGGCTGTCGCCCCACCCGCCGTCGGGCTGACCATCAGCGATGATCTCGGCGCTGACGCAGGGCTGCCACAACGTGGGAGGGCCGCCGATCCGATGTGCTCCAGCGAACTCGTGCTCGGTGCGCAGGCGATTCTGCGGGACGCGTGGGGGTGGGGGTGACGGTCCTGGTCACCGTGGGCGTCGGCGCGGGCCGGCGCTTCTTCCCGGTCGAGGTCGGGACCGGCTGCGGATAGGCGCGCGAATCAGTCCCTAGTCCGAGTCAACACAAAAACGTGATGTCCATCTAAATGCAGTGTGCTGCCTCCGCGGGGGGCAGCACACTGCATCATTATATGTGGAGAATGAATGTCACAACTTGTTGATCGCCTCCGCGAGGTCATCACAGTGGAGAGAAGCCGATTTCTGCTGAGAGATCAGGAGGGTACGCTGGACGAGCCACCTGATTGGCCTCGCCTGGAGGAGGTATCGGCACGTCTCAACCATGGCTCCTGGTTCGAGGCGACCTTGAACTGGGCAGTATTCCTGAGCAGTGCTCCGTGGCACGAAACCTCGGTCACCCTGGAGCTATGGGATGGCCCCCCTCCCGATATCTCCGGCTCCTGGGAGAGAAGTAAGACCGCATCCTTCTACTCCAGTTCGGGTCTCGTCTACTTGAGCGAGCTGTTCGGCAGCGGGCCCCCGAGCGTCCCCATGGATCTGCGCAAAAATGCCAGTGACTGGGCGATCAAGGCAAGTCGTCGTCCAGGAAGCGGCTGGAGCTGGCCAGAT
Source organism: Nonomuraea sp. LP-02 (assembly GCF_036289125.1). Classification (NCBI taxonomy): domain Bacteria; kingdom Bacillati; phylum Actinomycetota; class Actinomycetes; order Streptosporangiales; family Streptosporangiaceae; genus Nonomuraea; species Nonomuraea sp. LP-02. Next base: position 7,498,857 of record NZ_JAXCLK010000001.1, read on the forward strand.
GAAGCCACTCCTCCACGAGGAGTTGAGGAGTGGCTTATACAGTTCTGGCCGTCGCAAGGCTTGGATCTTAGCCTCACTAAAGTCCCTCGTAGAACAGAGTAATCGCCAAGCATCCGAAAGAACCTCGAGACCCTGCCCAGGACACGCAGGAAGCGTTGTGGTGTGCGGAGATGCCCCGCGACTGGGCTCAGCCGCGCGGAATCACGCGATGAATTCGTTGCTCACGGTCTTGGACACGATTCCGTTGCCGGCCTGGATGATGGCGACGAACTGGTAGATGTCCCCCTTCGGGAAGTCGGAGGACTTGACGAGCAGGCGCGCGTCCTTGCTGTAGCCATTGTTGTTCTTCAGGTCTCTCCACCCGTACTGGCCGTCGGTGACGGTCTCGCTGAGCACCTGGCGCGTGAAGGTGGTGCTGCCGCCGGAGGTGGAGGTAGCGCGCACGTACAGGGTGTAGGCCGCCTTGAGATCACCGAGATTGTCGCCAGCCTCGGCGACGATGTTGAGATAGAACTCCGGCTGCGGGCTGCCACCCAACTCGGCGGGGGTGTCGTCCTGCACGCCGCCTGCCGTTTTGCTGGTGTAGAGCCGGACGAGCTGAATGTCGTTGGTCTGCATGAGTTCCTCCTTCTGTCTAATGCCACTTTCGCCTGCGGGCGGGAGCGGTTCACCGGAGGAAACCCTGAGGCCGAGGGCCGTGTGGCCGGGTGCGTTAAGGGGGGTCGCCGCCTCGGCTCGGGAGTATGGTCCGACGGGTCAACTCGACCCGGCCTCGGACGCCCAGTTTGCGATAGACACGGGTCAGTGTCCCTTCTACGGTTTTGAGCGTTACGTGCAGGGCGGATGCGATCTCCGCGTTGGTCAGTCCCTTCGCGACCAGCTCGGCCATGCGCTGCTCCGCCGGGGTGAGGAGGTCGTCAGCGAGGTGCGCGAGCAGGGCCCTCTGGGCACGGGCCAACGCCTCCCAGCGCGCTGCTCCGAGGTTGCCGAGAAGGTGGATGGCCTCGTCGAGGGTGCGCGCCGCCGAGCGGCGTTCCCGGGTGCGGCGTTCGGCCATGCCCAGGAGGAGCAGGGCTCGACCGACCTCCAGCAGCAGGCCCAGGTCGCGGGCTTCCTGGAGTGCGGGTGTGAGGGTCTCGACGGCGGCGTACGGATCACCGGTGGCCAGATGGAGGGCCGCCGCGGCCCGGCCGCCGGTGATCCGGGCCCAGGGATGGTCAAGCCGGGCGGCGGCCTCCCGAAGCCATTTCAGTTCGGCTGCCGCATCGTCGATTCGCCCCACCCGGGCGTACCCCTCGACCAGATCGGCCGGGAACGTGAACAGGCCAGGCTCGCCGAATTCGTGTTCGTGGAAGAATCTGGCGAACGGTTCGAGCCAGCCGACCGCCGCCGCCGGGTCGTCCACGGATAGTTCGAGCTGACCAAGGACCGAACGGCATTGACCCGCGAACACCATGGACTTCTGCCCCTCCGCGGCCCGTAGGCCCTGAACCGCGAGGGCCCGTGCCCGTTCTACCTGACCTCGGGCGGCATGAACCAGGGCGAGGCCGTATTCAGGCTGCCCGTCCTGTACAGCGCCGCTAACCCGCCAGTAGTGCGCGACGATGTCGGCGTACTGGGCGGCCTGCGCCCATCGTCCGGCCCGCCATTCCACTTCCACGAGATGGAGCCGGGTCCCGTTGGCACTCTCCTGAGAGCCGCACTGTTCCCCGGCCTTTAGGACCTCCAGGTGCAGTTCACGGGCCCGCTCAACTTCGCCGCGCCAGGTGTGTGTCATCGCCAGACGGGTCTCTGGCGAGTAATACGGAAACGCCATTCCATGCAGGCTGGGCAGGTCCAACCCACTGCGCAAGATGAGGGCACTCTTGGGATCTCCTGCCAGGCCGGCTAAGAAGCCCTTGACAGACAACGCCCGACGCATCGCCAGCGGATCACCGGTCCGCTCAGCGTTCTTGACACAGCGGTCCGCCGCCGCACCACCCTGCGGCAATCTCATCAAATGGATGCCGGCGACCACCGCCAGGTCGACGGCGACCTGTGCCGTCTGCGTCGGATCTCCGGAGAGCTGACTCATGGCCTGCTCCAGCAGGTCGGCTGCGGTCTCGAAGTCGGTTTGCAACCGTCCCCGGCGGGCCGTCAACTGCCCCCGTAGGCTGTCTGGCACTTGGCTCGCCCAGCCTTCGGCCAGCCTTCTCGCCTGCTCGAACTCGCTGGCCGTCTCAAGGCAGTCGAGCAGGAGGAAACGCCGGTGCCAAGCGTGCGGATGCGCTGGATCTGGAGTAAGGCTGAGGGCGGCTTCGGCTAGTTGAGCTGCTCGGGCGGGAGCGCCGCTGTCGAGAACGCGGACAGCTGCCCGGTACACGGTCGCGGCGGTACGTTCATCGGGTTCCTCGGCTCCTGCGGCGAGATGACCGGCCGCCACGTCCGGATCCTCGACGGCGGTCGCGAGGCGTGCGTGCAGTCGTTGCAGGCGGGCACCGGTCAAGGACGCGTGGCTCACGGCGCGCAGGAGCGGGTGCGTGAAGCGGAGGACCGGGTTCGCAGGAGCAACGATGTCAAGGATGTCCGCTTCCAATGCCTCGTTCAGCGCCGTGTCCGCCCCTTCGCCGAACACAAGGCGTAGCAGCCGGCGAGTTGGGCGTGGAGTCACCGCCGCGGCCTGGACGACGGCGAGGGTGTTCGGGGTCAGCCGGGCGAGCCTTGCCCGCAGCGAGTCGGTGATGCTCAGCGGGAGGTGCACCTTCGAGCCCGCCTGGCCTTGGGCTGCCGTGGTCTCCCTGGCCAGTTCCAGGGCGGTGTAGGTATTACCGCCGGACAGTTCGTGAATGTGTGTGAGCAGTTGCGGGGACCAGGTGCCTGGGAAGCGATCGAGAATGAGGCCGGTCAACGTGGACCCCTCCAAGGGGGCCACCTTCAGCCAGGTCACGGACGCTCCCAGCTCATGCGTGAGGACTTGAGCAATGCCGCGCTCGATTTGCTCCGTGCGTCCTGCGATCAGCCAGGCGATGGGCTGTTGTGCCAGCCGGACGGCGGTGATGCTCAGCAGTTTTCTCGTGTCGGCGTCCAGCCACTGCTCATCATCGATCGCGAGCAGCAGATGCTCGTGGCTCAGCGCTCGTATCGCATTGACGGTCGCCGACGCCAGCAGCGCCTCGGCGGGCTGAGTCGCCCCCTCGGTGATCCTCAGCGCGACGCGCAGGGCGCTTGCCTGCGTCGCAGGTATGACGTTCAGGATGTCGCCGACCGCAGGGGTGAGCAGATCGATGAGGTTGGTGAGCGGGAAGTCGACCACGCCGGGAATTCCGACCGTGGACAAGACTCGTGCTCCGCTCGCAGCGACGAGTGCAGTCATCGCACGGAAGAGCACTGTCTTACCTATCCCCGCCTCTCCGCTGATGATCAGAGCAGTGGGAAGGGGAGTGTGTTGCAGCGCGGTCTGACAGATGTGGAGTTCGTGATCCCGGCCGTGGATGTTCACAACTCACGATAGGCGTCGCTCCCGAGAACGACGAGTGTTCGTCGCCTGCATCGGGAAAGCCTTGCACTCCACCATCATCAGTCGCAGCATGAGCCTGCTCGCGAGCACGCTGTGATTCACGATGGATCAGCAGTAGGTCGTGAGGGTGACGCCGGGCGTGTAGTTCTTCTCGGTGTGGTCGATGACATGTTCGGAGCCGAGCGAGGCACGAGTGCGGTGTTGGGGATGACCCTTTGTAGACGTCGAAACTCGAGACCTTTGCTCCACGTCCGAGCTCTTCAGCTTGAACTCGTGCGGATCGAGATCGTACCGCTCTCGCAACTCCTGCTCGAGACGCCGCTCGCCCGTGTCCCGATCCTCACTCCGCACAGTAGGGATCACCCTCTACGTCGGGGGCGATCCCGCTGAACTGTTGACGAACGACTGCCTACCGAGATTAGAAACCGCAGGTCAGGGGGACGGGGTCACCATTGCCTCCGCTCCGGTGGCGAAGTGTCGCGCGATGATCCATGGTGAGCGAGGGTTGCAGTCATGCGGGGGCTGGCGGCGATGGTGCGCGACCTGGCGGCGCGTACGCCGGAAAGTCGTGAGCGCAGCGTCGACATGTGGCGTGCGCTGGCCATCTGCCTGGTGGTGTTCGGGCACTGGTTCGTCGTCGCCGTGACCTACCGGGACGGCAGGTTGTCCGGGTACAACGCGCTGGACGTCCTGAGCTGGTTGGACCCGGTCACCTGGCTGTTCCAGGTGATGCCGATCTTCTTCCTGGTCGGTGGCTACGCCGGCAGTGCGTCGATGGCATCGCACCGCGCCTCCGGAGGCGACGGCATCGGCTGGGTGCTGAGGCGGACCGACCGGCTGCTGCGGCCGGCGACTGCGCTGTTCGTGGTGCTGCCGCTGGTATCACTGGCAGCGACGGCAGCCGGGGTGAGCAGCCAGCTGCTCGGCCACGCGGCGTGGCTTGCCTCCATCCCGCTGTGGTTCCTGTTGGCCTACTTCGTCCTGATGGTGCTCACGCCGGGGCTGCACGCGCTGCACCGCCGCGCGGGGCTGGCCGCCCCGCTGGCGATGGTGGTCATCGTCGCTGTCGCCGACCTGCTGCGGAGGGGCCTGCACGTGCCGGTCGTCGGTCAGAGCACCTATCTGTTCGCCTGGATGGCGATCTACCAGCTCGGCTTCTGCTGGCGCGACGGGCTTCTGCGGCTGAGCCGTGGCAAGGCGCTCGCGGTCGTGGCCGGCGGCCTGGTCGCCCTGATCGGACTGACCGTGGTGGGCCCGTACCCGGTCGCCATGGTCGGGTACAACACGGCTCCGCCGACCCTGGCACTGATGGCGCTCGCCGCCACGCAGCTCGGATTGGTCCTGGCCCTTGCGCCCGCCGCCAATCGATGGCTTCGCCGGACCGGCCCGTGGAATGTGGTGATCGCGGTCAACGCGGTCATCCTGACCGTGTTCCTCTGGCATATGACAGCGGCGGTGGTCGCGGCCGCTCTGCTGTTCCCGACCGGTGTACTGCGGCAGCCCCCGCTGCACTCCACGACGTGGCTGCTGTGGCGAGTGCCGTGGATAGCGGCTTGTGCCCTCGTCCTCGTCGTCCTGGTCGCCCTCTTCGCGCGGATCGAACTGCGCCGGTCGGCGCTGCGCTCCGCCGAGCGACGCGGTCCGTGGCGCGATGGTGCGACTGTGCTCGGCTTGGCTGCCGTGCTGGCCGGGCTGCTCTTCGTCGCCTTTTCCGGCCCCGGCTACCACGGGCCGACCGGGCTCTCATGGGCCGGGGTGCTCTCTTACCTGTGCGGCGCTGCTGTGCTGCGCGTGGTACGAACCCGGCCTGTCCTGCCGGGCTCCGGTCGCTTATCGCCGCGGAGCACTCCGGGCGGTCAAGTGTGCGGTCGGTGACCTGGGGAAACAGGCTGAAGGGCTGCTTCTCGCCGCCGTACGTGCGGTGCCCGGTGCCGCCTGGACGACCTTCTGCGCAGGGAGATGGACGATGCGTGTCTATGCGGTCCCCGCTCCGACAACCGTTGCCCCGGACACCCAGCTCGCCGACGCGGTGTTCGCCGACGACCGGGTCAACGGCGACCTGGTCCTGTTCAGGCGCCGGTCGGAGGGCGGTTGGCGTCCGGTGACGGCCGGGCGGTTCGCGGCCGACGTTCGCGCTCTGGCGGCCGGCCTCCTCGCCGCCGGGATACAGCCCGGTGACCGGGTCGCGCTGCTGGCCGCCACCAGCTACGAGTGGACGTTGGCGGACTACGCCCTGTGGACGGTGGCGGCGGTGCCGGTCCCGATCTACGAGACCTCCTCGGTCGAGCAGATCCGCTGGGTGCTGGAGGACGCCGGTCCCGTCGCGGTGGTGGTCGAGCACGAGACGCATCGCCGCCTGGTCGAGGAGGCGTCTGAGGGCCTGCCCAGGCCGCCGCGGGTGTGGGAGATCGACGGCGGCGGCCTGGACCGCCTCCGCGAGGAGGGGCGGGGCGTGGACGACGTCCGGCTGCGTGAGCGCCGCCGGACGGTGTCGGCCGACGACCTGGCGACGATCGTCTACACCTCGGGCACCACCGGCCGCCCGAAGGGATGCATGCTGAGTCACGGCAATCTCCTGTACGAGGCGCGCGCCGCGATCGACAGCCCGAAGGACATCTTCGGCCGGGACGCCTCGACCCTGCTGTTCCTCCCGCTGGCACACGTGTTCGCGCGGGTGATCCAGGTGGCCTGCCTGGAGCGGGGCGTCTGCCTGGCGCACAGCGCCGACCGGGCCAGGCTGGCCGAGGACCTGGCCGCCCTGCGACCGTCGTTCCTGCTGGCGGTGCCCAGGGTGTTCGAGCGGGTCTACAACGATGCTCAGCAGCGGGCCAGGGCTCAGGGCAAGGGGAGGATCTTCGACTGGGCCGAGCGGACCGCCGTGGCGTACAGCCAGGCGTTGGAGGACGGGCGGCCAGGGCGGCGCTTGCGGCTGGCACATCGCCTGTGCGACCGGCTGGTGTACCGGCGGCTGCGGGCCGCGCTCGGCGGCCGGGTCGGCTACGCCATCTCCGGCGGGGCGCCGCTGGGCGTACAACTGGGCCACTTCTTCCGCGGAATCGGCATCACCGTGCTGGAAGGCTACGGTCTGACCGAGACCAGTGCCGCCGCGACCGTGAACCTGCCCCACGCGCAGAAGATCGGCTCGGTGGGGCCGCCCCTGCCCGGGGTCGAGATCCGGATCGCCGACGACGGCGAGATCCTGATCAAGGGTCCGATCGTGTTCCAGGGCTACTGGCGCAACGAGCAGAAGACCAGGGAGACCCTGACCGCGGACGGCTGGCTGCTCACCGGCGACCTCGGCGTCCTGGACGAGGACGGGTTCCTGACGATCTCGGGCCGCAAGAAGGAGATCATCGTGACCGCCGGCGGCAAGAACCTTGCCCCGGAGCCGCTGGAGGACCGCCTGCGCACCCATCCGCTGATCAGCCAGGCGGTGGTCGTCGGCGATCGGCGGCCGTACACCGCCGCGCTGTTCACCCTGGACACCGAGGCGCTGGCGTCATGGAAGCGGGCCGCAGGCAGGCCCGAGCAGGCCGGCCCGGCCGAGCTCCGTGACGATCCGGAGCTGCTGGCCAGCCTGCAGACGGCCGTGGACGAGGCCAACACGATGGTGAGCCGGGCCGAGTCGATCCGCAGGTTCCGGATCCTTCCGGTCGACCTGACCGAGCAGAACGGATATCTGACCCCGACCCTGAAGGTCAAGCGTGCCTTGGTTCACCAGGACTTCGCGGCCGACATCGAGGAGCTGTACCGCTGAGCGGAGGACGTGAAGACCGGCAGCCCCGGAGCGCCACGGACCGACGATCGACGCTGGACCGGCTGGTCGAGGCCACGCCGGCGTCCCGCGACCGCGTGGTCGACGCCGCCCGCGCGCTGTGCATCGTGGTCGTCACCCTCTGGCACTGGACGTTTTCGGTCACCCACCGCACCGCCGACGGCAACCTGACCATGCCGAACCCGATCCACGCCGTGCCCGGCGGCTGGCTCGCCACCTGGGTGCTGCAGATCATGCCGGTGTTCTTCCTGGTCGGTGGGTACGCCAACCTGGTCGGCTGGCAACGGGCACGAGCACGTGGGACGACCGCCGGCCGGTTCGTCAGAAGCCGGCTGCGTCGGCTGCTCTGGCCGACCGCCGCCTGGGCCCTGATCTGGCTCGCCGGCGAGCTGATCGCGGCCGCTCTGCCCGGCTCGCACCGATGGATGTGGGAGTGGTTCCCCGGTTACCTGACGCCGCTGTGGTTCCTGGTCGTGTACGGCCTGCTGATCGCCACGGTACCGATCACCGCGAGCCTGAACGCCCGCTACGGAGCCAGGGTCCTGGCAGCGCTCGTCCTGCTGATCGCCCTCGGCAGCGTGGCGCACCGCGGCGCCGGCCTGACCTGGGCGGGCTGGGCGACCGCCGCCCTGGTGTGGCTGTTCTGCCACCAGCTCGGCTACGCCTGGCGCAGCTGGGAGCTGGGGCGGCGGCCGCTGGCGCAACGGCTCGCGGTGGCCGGAACCGGGCTGGCCGGGCTGGTCGGGCTGACAGCGGGAGCGGGCTACCCCGCCTCGATGGTGTCCACCGCCGGCGTCGAATCCAACATCTTCCCGACTAACGCCGCCATCGCCGCCCTGGCCGTCTTCCAGCTCGGGCTGCTGGTCCTGATCACGCCGGCCGCCGAACGCCTGCTGCGCCGCCCGGCCGCCTGGAAGCCGGTGGTGGCCCTCAACGTGGCCGCGCTGACCATCTTTCTCTGGCACATGACCGCGTACCTGGTGGTGCTGCGGGTCTATGAGGGGCTGGGCGGCACCCTGCCGGCGGAGCCGACCGCCGGCTGGTGGGCCCAGCGCTGGCTGTGGCTCGTGGCCCCGTCGGTCGTGATGGCTGTGCTGGTGGTGCTGTTCGTCCGGGTCGAACTGGCCGCCCGCCGGCCTCGGGCGAAGGCAGGTCGCTGACCACGTTCAGGTGCGCAGTTCGGCCAGGTATGCGGCCCACACGGTGGCCCGGCGGGCTGCTGTGAGCGGGACCGGCACGCTCTGAGAGCGCCGGACCGGGACGCGGTGTCCCGGCCGGACGCCTCGGCCGCCAGGACTACGGAGTGGTGCTTCCCGGCATGGTGTCGTCGTCATCGTCGCCGGCCGGCTGGTCGCCGAGCCGCCTGCGTACGGGCTCGTTCTCGGTAGGGGTGAGGTTGCCCGACGGGGAGGCGGCTGCGGGGTCGGTGCCTGGATCGGGGGGCCCGGAGTTGAAGAGCGACTCCAGCGGGCCAGGCGGGATGTAGGGCTTGGCGGGCGGGGCCCAGGGGGCGGTCGCCTCAGGGTCCGTGCCGGAGCCGGTCCTGGGCTGCTCCGGGTCGTGCGGCGCGCTTGGTTTGGCACTGTCCTGTTCGTCGAGGGCGGTGACGGTCTCGATGGCTTCGAGGAGTTGCCGCGTCCACGGGTAGTCCTCGTTGGGCTTGGCGAAGCCGTGCTGGGGTACCGGAGCTGCGGGTACGGGCTCGACGTGTCCGGCGGTGGCCGGGCGGGTCCGGCGAGACCTGACCACGAGCACCGCGAGCACGGCCAGCAGGGCGACCACGAGCACCACGGCCGAGGTGACCATCGTCGCTGTGGAGGAGCCCGCCTGCTCGGTGGACACCGCGGCGTTGATGTGTGCGGGGACGGTGGTGGAAGCCGTGGCGCTGGGGGTCGGCGGTGTGGCATTGGAGCCCTCGTCGGCTACGGCCTCCGGCGTGGAGGTCGGCCAGGTCGAAGTCGCCGTCGCCGCCGCTGAAGTGGAGGTGGCGGCCGGTTCGGCTTCGCTGGTGGCCGAGGCGGACGGTGACTCGGAGGTCGTGGCGGTCTCTGTGGGAGATGGCGAGTCGGATGCCGTGGGGGTGGCTGAAGGGGACTCAGAGGTGGAGGGCGTGGGGGAGGACGAATCCGACGTCGTTGGGGTGGGGGAGGATGACTCCGACGTCGTGGGAGTCGGAGTCGATGACGGGGCCACGGTGGAGGTCGGTGTGCCCGAAGTGGGCTGCGGGATCCCCGTGGGGGCAGGACCGCCTGACGTTGAGGTAGGCGTTGGCGTTGGTGTGCCGGACGGCGGTGCGCTCTCGTGCGGTGGCGTGCTCTCGTGCGGCAGCGTGTCGTCGGGGGCGTGGGTCGGCTCTGGTGCAGGACGGGTTGCCACGGATGATGAGCCGGCACCCTCATGGTGGGAGCCGCCTTGAGGGGATCCGTTCTGGTACATGCCGTTCTGGCCGGTGCTGTCCCGGTCGGGGCCCGAGGGGGTGTCCGGCCTCTCCGGAGAGTCGTGGCCCAGCTCTTGGGAGTCCGGGCCCTTCCCGTGCGAGCTCTGGTGCTTCGCTTGGGTGTCCTGGCGGCCGTCCGTGTCGGTGCGCGGACCACCATGAGGTTCGTCCGCCGGTGGGCCCGCGTGGTCATCGAGCGTCTGGGTCGCGTCAATGAACTTCTGGATATCTGAGGTCATGGAAGTGGGGGACCTCCCGGACGAGACCGGATTCACCCATACAGATCCCTGACAAAAGTGATGACAAGTGACTTATAGGGACAAACCGGAAGCCTGTGGGTAGCGCGAGCGTACCGGATGTTCCCGCAGGTCAAGCGCTCCGAAAGGAGCGATCGACGGCTCTGACCGGGGGTGAAGCCCAGGCCAAAGAGGCGTCGGCGGCATTTCGTCCGACGCGAGAGCGTAGAAAGATCTACCAAAGTCCGCCCTGGGGGCAGGAGCTTGCCACGGCAACCACATTGTCCGTGTTGATCTCAAGCGCCGGATGGAGCGACGTCAGCTATGCCTCGGCGATGGCAAGCCCCTGGTCGTCGGGCCTGACCGCCAGGCCGAAAGTCGCGAAGACGTCCGGGTCCTGGAACGCCGAGTTCCGGGCGATGCCGTCGCCCGCGGACTTCCGTACCTGCGCACGGCTCCTGGCCTCGGGATGGGCGAGATGCCGACGCCATGGCCCTGAACGCGCCGGCCGTCGTCCGCGCGACGGCCCCCGGAGCGTTCTCCGGGGGCCGCGATGGCGGTGTTGACGTCAGGGCGTCAGGGCTACGGCGCCGGGATCTCGCGGACGAGCCTGGAGGTCCACGGGCACCAGAAGAGGCCGGGCAGGAACGCTCCGCCGGCCTCGTCCAGGTGGTCTTCGACGTACGGGATGGTCGCGTCACAGACCTCGATCGCGAGGTCGAAGAAGCTGATCGTGTCGGGGTTCAGCTGGTAGCTCCAGCGCGGGTTGTAGGGGGCGGGTCTCTTGGTGATGCGTCCGAGGACGTGTGGCCTGTCCGTGGTGGTGCCGCTGATCAGGTCGCGGGCGTGCTGGATCTTGACGGGGTCGGTCAGCTGGACGACGAAGTTCTCGCGGGTGATGTCGGTCATCACGAAGTAGGCCGGGGTCGCCGCCTGGGCGGGTGCGGGGGTGGCGACGCTGAGCGTCGCCAGGGCGGCGAGTACCGCGAGGATCTTGGTCAGGATGTGGTGCATGGAGACCCCTCTCGCAATCTTTGACTACTGTAAGTAGCAGTTACTTACGCTAAGTAATCACGCCAGGGTGAGAACGGCCTCTTGCGTCACGGTGACAACGTGGTCACCGGCGGGCCGGCCAGCGGGTCCGACCGGCCGCGACCCTGCGGCGCAGTGGTGTCTGTGACGCGGCGCCGATCGATTCGCGGGGCCGGTGTGCGCGGCCGCCGTGGCCGGCCCGTTGACGGTCAGTCGGGCGTGACGGGGGCCAGCCACAGCCCGACGAGGGCGTCGATCAGCCCCGTCGCGGTGTCGTGCCAGGTCTTGCGGGGGGTGGGGGTGCCTTCCGCGAGGGCCCGCTCGCGGACGCCGCAGGTGTGCAGGACGAGCTGGCGCATCATCTCGCCCCGTTCGGCGCGTACGGCGGGGGAGAGCGCAGGCAGGCAGCGATTGAAGCCCTCGATGTTGCGTCGCAGCGCGGAGGAGGCGCGGTTCTCCTCAGTCATGATCGCGTTGAGCGCGGGGTCGGTGCCCACCTGCGCGAGGAAGCGGGCGTACCAGGTGGGGGAGCCGAGTTGCGCGAGGTGCTCGGTGACCGGGCGCACCATGCAGGAGACCCAGTCGCGTACGTCGTCGGAGCCGTCGATGGCCGTGACCATCTGCGCGCGCCGCCGTTCGATCGACTCGTTGTGCTTGCGGACGATCGCGCGGACCAGGTGGGTCTTGGTGCCGAAGTGGTAGCCGACCGCGGCGGTGTTGCCCTGCCCGGCGGCCTCGCTGATCTGCCGGTTGGACGCGGAGAACACGCCGTGCTCGGCGAACAGCCGCTCCGCCGCCGTCAAGATGTGGCCACGGGTCACTTCGACGCGCTCGGCACGCGCGGTCCTGCCGGTCATCATCACCATCTCACCTGAGCTGTGCTGGATCGCCCTGCGTCCTGCGTCCACGGCCGTTCACCATGATCTCGCCGCAGTGCGTCCTTCGCCAAACGTTGATCCCGCCGTCGGTGATCAGAATCTCTGCGGCTAATCTTAACTCAACTGATTGATTTAAAACAGTTGACATCGACTCCCCCGCAGCAACGGAGGCTTCCCCCGCATGACCGAAAACCCCGCCCGGGCCGCGCACGCGGCCGACCCGCCGCGGGCGAGCACCTTCGTGGTGGTGCTCGCCTTCAGCGGGATCGCGGTGTCGCTGATGCAGACCCTGGTGATCCCGCTGGTGCCCGAGCTGCCCAAGCTGCTGAACGCCCCGGCGGCCGACACCGCCTGGGCGATCACCGCCACGCTGCTCGCCAGTGCCGCCGCCACGCCGGTGATGGGGCGCCTGGGTGACATGTACGGCAAGCGGCGCATGCTGCTCGTCAGCCTGTCCCTGCTGATCGCCGGCTCCGTCCTCTGCGGCCTCAGCGACTCGCTGACACCCATGATCGTGGGCCGGGCGCTGCAGGGCCTGGCATCGGGCGTCATCCCGCTCGGCATCAGCATCATGCGCGACGAACTGCCCGCCGAACGGCTCGGCTCCGCCATCGCCTCCATGAGCGCCTCGCTCGGCGTGGGCGGCGCGCTCGGCCTGCCCGCCGCCGCCCTCATCGCCGAGAACTTCGACTGGCACGTACTGTTCTGGACCGCGGCGGGGCTCGGGGCCGTCGCGTTCGTCCTCGTGCTGTCGCTCGTGCCGGAATCCGCGGTACGCAGCGGCGGGCGCTTCGACCTCGTCGGCGCTGTCGGGCTGTCCGGCGCGCTGGTGTGCCTGCTCCTCGCCATCTCCAAGGGTGCCGACTGGGGCTGGGGCGACGCCCTCACCATCAGCCTGTTCGCCGCGGCGGTCGTGGTGCTGCTGCTGTGGGGCTGGTGGGAGCTGCGCACCAGGGAGCCGATGGTGGACCTGCGCACCACCATGCGGCGGCAGGTGCTGTTCACGAACCTCGCCTCCATCATGCTCGGCTTCGCGATGTTCGCGATGTCACTGGTGGTGCCTCAGCTCCTCCAGCTTCCCGAGGCCACCGGGTACGGGCTCGGCCAGTCGATGCTGGCCGCGGGCCTGGTCATGGCCCCGTCCGGCGTGGTCATGCTGCTGCTGGCGCCGATCGCGGCCCGCGTGTCCGGGGCGTACGGGCCGAAGGTGACGCTGATGCTCGGCGCGATCATCGTGGCCGCCGGCTACGGCCTCAACATCGTGCTGATGTCCGAGGTGTGGCAGCTCGTCCTGGTCTCCTGCGTCATCGGGGCCGGCATCGGATTCGCGTACGCCTCCATGCCCGCCCTCGTCATGGGCGCGGTGCCGATCTCCGAGACGGCCGCCGCCAACAGCCTCAACACCTTGATGCGTGCGATCGGCACCTCCGTGTCCAGCGCCGTGGCCGGGGTCATCCTGGCCGAGATGACCATCCGGTTCGGGCCCGCCGAGCTGCCCTCGGAAGACGGCTTCCGCGTCGTGCTCGCCATCGGCGCCGGCGCCGCCCTGCTGTCCTTCCTGCTCGCCGCCTTCCTCCCGCGCCGCGACCCGGCCGCCGTCGCGGCCTCGCACCACGCCCCCGCCGCACATCCGGCTCCCGCCGTCCTGGAAGAGGAGCCCCAGCGCGCGTACGCGGCTGCCCGTTCGGAGGGCGCGGTGGAGATCCGCGGCTTCGTCTGCGGCGACGACGGCCAGGCGGTCGGCCACGCCACGCTGACCCTGATCGACCTGCACGGCCACCAACTCGGCAGGGCCATGAGCCTGGCCGACGGCGGCTACAGCATCTGGACGCCGGGCACCGGCACCTATGTCCTGATCGCGTCCGCCGCCCACCGCGATCCGCAGGTCGCCACGCTCGTCGTGGGCGAGCAGCCGCTCGACTTCAACCTGATCCTCGCCGGATCGAGCAAGCTCGTCGGCACCGTACGCGACCTGGAGGGCAAGCCGGTGTCCGGCGCGGTGCTCGTCCTCACGGACGTCCGCGGCGAGGTGCTGTCCACAAGCACGACCGACCTCGACGGCGCGTATTCCTTCTCCGGGGTGAACGCGGGCAACTACACGCTCGCGGTCAGCGCCGAGTCCTACCGCCCGACGGCCGTCTTCGTCGAGGCCCACGGCGCCGGCCAGACCCGGCAGGACGTCGAGCTGCGGCCGGGCACCCGGATCCGGGGCACCGTCCGGGTACGCGACGGGATCCCGCTGGCCGACGCCCGGGTGACGCTGCTGGACGCCGCCGGGAACGTGGTCGGCACCACGACCACGGCGGACGACGGTGCGTACGCCTTCGCCGACCTGACCGGCGGCCAGTACACCCTCATCGCCACCGGCTATCCGCCCGTCGCCGACACCGTGACCATCGACGGCAGGGATGGCGACGACCGCGACCTGTGGCTGGCCCACAAGGACTGACCGTCCCGGATTTCCGAACGAAGCACTGCTCCGGACGTACGAGCAGGGGGAGAGCAGGAGCACGCACCATGGACACCAGCCAGCACAACCTCTCGGCCGGCAGCCGGCGGGGCCTGCGCGCCGCGGTCCGCACCAAGGACGGATGGGCCGTTCAGCACGCGGTCGTCACGGTGACGGACCCGTCCGGGCAGCAGGTCGTGCGGGCCGAGGCCGATGCCGACGGCATCGTGTCGAGCGGCCCGCTGCCGCCCGGCGTGTACACGGCCGTCGCCACCGCGATCGGCTACGCGCCGGCCGCGCTGACGGCCATCGTGACCGCCTCCGGCGCGGCCGAGCTGGGCACCGTGGTGCTGGCCAGGCAGGGCGGCGCCGACCTGCCGCCGCCCGGCTCCTGGACGCTCGACCCGGCCCACTGCACGATCGCGGCGACCGCCCAGCACCTCGGGCTCAGCACCGTACGCGGGCGGTTCCGGCAGTTCGCCGGGCGGATCCAGGTCGGCACTGCCCCGGAGGACTCGACGGTGGCAGCCGACATCGCCGCCGCCTCGATCGACACGGGCAACGCCACCAGGGACGACCACCTGCGCTCGGCCGACTTCCTGGGCGTGGCCTCGTACCCGATGATCTCCTACCGCGGCACCGGGCTCAGCCCCGCGGGCCCCGACCGGTGGACCGTCCACGGAACCCTCACCCTCGCCGGGGTGTCGCGGCCCGTGGACCTGGCCCTGGCCTACCTCGGCACCGGCCCGGATCCGTGGGGCGGCCTGCGGGTGGCCTTCCACGCGGAGACCGAGTTGCGTCGCGAGGACTTCGCGATGACGTACAACCAGGTGGTGCGGGCCGGGATCAACCTGGTGGGGCCGACGGTGAAAGTAGAGCTGGACATCCAGGCCGTACAGGGAACTGCTCTTCCATAGCGCGCCTCATCGCCGACGGCTGATGATCGACGAGCCGCCGCGCATCGTGGTGCGGTGGAACAACCGCCTCCGGGGTCCGGGTGGACCCCGTGACGTGCTGTGGCGTTGAAGGGGCGGGTGTCATCAAGCGGCGTCGAGGGCTTCGGTGATCTTACGGGCCATCTCGGTCATGGTGGGGCTGGGGGTGCCGTGCTGGGGGCGGGTGGCTGCTTCGACGGCGACGTTGACCGTACGGCGGAAGTTGTCGGCCTCGGCCGGGTCGTGCTGCTTGAGCAGGGTCATGGATGCCGCCAGGGCGGGGAGCACCTTGTCGGCGAGGGCGGCCACGCTCTTGCCGTACTTCACGCCCTTGGGGGCCTTGGCGAGGACGTGTCCGATGGAGCCGGTCGCGCTGGTCAGGGCGATGGAGCCTTCGGTGGCGGCCTTGTGGGCCGAGCCGGCGGCGCCGGCGGCGGACATCAGGAAGACGGCGCCCCAGGCGGCGGTGCGGAGGGTGAGCTGGTCCTGGTCGGTGAAGGTGATCGACATGGTGGTGCGCTCCTTTGGACTGTCAGGGGGTTCAGCTGGATGGGCAGGTGCTGAACCGTTCATGGATCAACCATCGCCGGTCGCGCTGACAGCGGGCCGTCGCCGTACTGACGCGGCTGCTGACACGCTGGATCGCTGTGGGGGTGGCGGCGGTCGGTGACCTGGAAAACCCAGGGGGCCAGCGCGGCCGCGCGTCCTACGTTGGGAGCGTGTAGCCGGTGAGGGCCGCGGGCCAAATGGGTCCCTTCCCGAGGTCATCGTCTCGGGCGAGTACGTGTGGAGCTCCAGGCCCCGGTCCTCGGCGCACCAATCACCGTGGAGGCATTCCCCGTCAGCTCCGGCCGTGCCGAGGCATGGCGTTTCCTGCAGAGAAACGCCGAACACGTAGTGTTCCCACTCGAAGAGCCGGCCCACGACCAGTGAACTTCTCCCGAGGGTCCGACATGCCACCGCAAGCGATACAGCGGTGGGGAGTCTCGCGGCGGGCGCAATGAGCCAGGTCCGCAGGGGCAAGGGGTCAGGGCCACGCCTGGAGCTCTTCGCCGTGCGGGTCGTCCACCATGCTCCAATCGCCGCCGATGCGCATCGTGGCCCGGCGGCCGGTGTCGTAGCGGTCCCAGCCGGGGTGGCCGGCCGTGGCGAAGGCCACCCAGGCCGCGTGCATCCGGGCGGCCAGGTCCGACGGCGGCTCGTCCGGACCGAGCAGAGCCTGTGGGCCGCGCAGCCGGGGCAGGTTGGTGACGTCGAAGACGAATGGCAGCTCCACGGCGTGGGTGGCACCCAGTTCGCCGCCCAGCGCGTTCGAGCGCCACGAGAACGAGTAGCGGTAGGTGGCGGCGGCGGCGCTCCCCGCATGTGCGTCGGCCAGGCGCCGGCTTCCCGCGCCGAACAGGGCATCGCCCATGATGGCCGAGCGCAGTTCCCCGTCGGACGCCTGCGGCCTGGCCTTGTGGTAGGTCTCGACGAGGCGGGCAGGCTGCGGGTGCGAGCGGGCCGCGGCGGCGTCCACATCCGCCGCGGTCGAGGTGGACAGGTTCCTGAACGGTGCCAGGTAGAGGTTGCCCTCCTCAGCGTTGGTGCCCACCAGCAGGTCCACACCGGCGCCGCGGCCCGCGGCGACGGCCTCGGCCGGCTGCCGGTCGAGCACGATGCTGAACGGGCTGAGCCCGATGAGGGGGTCACTGTGGGTCTCGGTCTGCAGATCAATGCCCGACAGTTCGGGCATGACCTCGACCAGTCGCCGGTCGGGAATGCCCGCGAAGGCGTCGGCATGCGGCTCAACCCCAAGTGCGTGGGCAGCGGCGCGGGTCACGCGGGCGGCCTGCTCAGGCGTGAAGGCGCCCAGGCCGCTGCCGCTCTGCACGATCGCGCGCCGGAACAGCCCCTCGGCCTCGGGCGCGGCCAGCACGCCACCCACGATCGTGGCGCCCGCGGATTGGCCGAACAACGTCACGCGTGCCGGGTCGCCGCCGAACGCGGCGATGTTCTCCCGTACCCACCGCAGGGCGGCGATCACGTCGAGCAGGCCCCGGTTGGCGGGCGCACCAGGCAGGTCGAGGAAGCCCGCGATGCCCAGCCGGTAGTTGAGCGTCACGAGCACGACCCCGTCGCGGGCGAAGGTGGCCCCGTCGTAGACCTCCGACCGGGTGGATCCCGCCACGAACCCGCCGCCGTGCACGAACACCATCACGGGCAGACGCTCCCCAGAGGCCGCCGGCGTCCACACGTTGACGGTCAGGAAATCCTCGCCGGGAATCCAGCCGGGCCCGAAGTACGGGGTCATGTCCAGGCTGCCGAGCCGGCGTTCGGCCTGCGGCGCGGTCGGCCCGGGCTCGGTGGCGTCCCGTACACCGTCCCAAGGGGCGTGCGGGCGTGGAGCGGCGAATCGGGCGGCGCCGGTCGGCGGAGCAGCGTACGGGATGTTCAGGAACACGGTCGTCCCGTCGCGCAGCAGGCCACGCACGGCGCCTTGCGTGGTGACGACGGTGTCTGCCGCGTGGTGGTTCATCAGGCCTCCTTCGAGGTCTCGGAGTAGGAGGCGAACGGAGCCCAGTTCTTGATGGCGAACCCGCTCCCTTGGCGGACCACCTCGGCGGCGCCCTGCCCGCCCAGATGCGCGGGGACAACCAGGGCGCCCCGGTCGGCAGCCCAGCCGAGAACTTTGCGGCGGGTGGCGCGGGCCCCGGCCGGGTCCTCGCAGAAGCAACTATTGGTGTCCGGCTCGACGAATTGCACGGGGTTGTGCAACATGTCGCCGACGAACACCGCCCGGTCCGTACCCGATTCGAGGGTGACCACCGAGGACCCCGGTGTGTGCCCCGGCGCGAGGTCCAGGCGCAGGTTGGAGTCGATCGTGTACGAGTCCTCCCACAGGCTCGTCAGCCCCGCCTCGTGGACGGGGGCCACGCTGTCCTCGAACACGTTCTGATTGCCCCGCCCGAGGAGCGGCTTGTGCTCGTTGGCCGGGTTCCAGAAGTCGAAGTCGCTCTTGGAGATGAGGTACGTGGCGTTGGGGAAGGTCGGCACCCAGGTACGGCCGTCCAGGTAGGTGTTCCAGCCGACGTGGTCCACGTGGAGGTGGGTGTTCACCACGATGTCCACGTCCTCGGGCCGTACGCCGGCGCTGGCCAGGTTGACCAGGAAATCGGTGTCGAGGCGACTCCAGACCGGCGAGTAGGGCCGCTCTTTGTGGTTGCCGACCCCGGTGTCGATGAGGATGTTCTTACCCTCGCTGCGGAGCAGCCAGGTCTGGATCGCGGAGTTGACGATCCGCGTCTCGGGGTCCACGAAGTGCGGCTCCAGCCAGGAGGAGTGCTCCTCCCACGTACGTGGCGAGCTTTCCGGGAAGAACGTCTCCTGCGTCACCTCGACGGGCCCGTAGTATTCCCAGACCCGCGTGATCGTCACGTCACCCAAAGTGATCCGGTTGGCAGGCATGAGTATTCCTTGGTCAGAGGAGTGGAGATGAGTGCGGTGAGATCCGCCGCCCGTCCATGGTGCGCCGTCGCACGAGGCCGGCGGTATGCGTCACGTGACTGCATCCGCTGTGAGGTCACGCGCTTGCTACCGTGACAGAACGTGGGCACGGACCTGCGACGACGCCGCGGTCCCGCACGATGAGATCTTTTGGAGGGCCTGTGCAGGAGCGGGCGCCGAGTTCCCGCGCCAACGCGGAACGTGACGCGATCGTCGGGCGGGACGCCGAGGTCGATCGACTCGCCGCGCTGGCGGCGGACGCGTCTGGTGGCGGCCGGGTCCTGCTCATGTCCGGAGCCATGGGGATGGGCAAGAGCGTGCTACTGGAGCACACCGCTCGCGTCGCTGAGGAGGCAGGCCGTCGGGTGCTACGGGCGAGCGGTCGCGAGTCCGAGAGGGACCTGGCTTTCGCGGGCCTGCATCAGCTTCTTCGGCCGGTGTTGGCCGAGGCGGCCCACCTGCCGGATCGACAGCGCCGGGCGCTGCTCGGTGCCTTCGGGGTCTTGCCCGACGCCCCCGATTCCCTGCTGACGGGGATCGCCGTCCTGACCCTGCTGTCCCAGTTGGCCGAACGGGCGCCGCTCCTGGTCGTGCTCGACGACGCCCAGTGGATCGACTCCGCCTCCGCCGACGTCCTCGCCTTCGCTGCTCGCCGGCTGGACGACGACCCCATCACCCTGCTGGCCGCCGTACGCGACGACGACCTGGACGCACCGTCGGTCGGCGTACGCGACGGCGGGCCGAGCTTCGACCGGAGGCCAGGCTTCGACCGCGAATTCCCGACGCTCGTGCTGCCCCCGCTCGACCACACGGCGTCCCGACGGCTGCTCGGCCTGCGCGCGCCCGGCCTGACGAGCAGGATCAGGCAACGCGTGCTCGACCAGGCTGCGGGAAACCCCCTGGCCCTGCTCGAACTGGCCGAACACGCATCGCTCAACCCCGACGAGCACGGCCCGCTGCCGGTCGGCCGGCGACTGGCGGCCATCTACGCCGCCCGGCTGGCTGAGCTGCCGGAAGCCGGCTGGCAGGCCCTGTTGCTCCTGGCAGCCGCCGACGTGGAAGATCCCCCCGACGCCGTGCTGGCGCTGCTGCCCGACGCCGACCACAAAGCCTGGCCCGCTGTCGAAGAGTCCGGGCTGATCCGCCGAGCAGGCCGTCACCTACGGTTCCGCCACCCGCTGGTCCGCTCCGCGGTCTACCACACAGCGCCGTTCGACGCCCGCATGGAGGCCCACAGGAAGCTGGCCGACGCCCTGCGCCACGAACCGGACCGCCGTGCCTGGCATCTCGCCGCCGCCGCCCTCCACCCCGACGCGGAGGTGTCTGCCGCCCTGGAACAGACGGCCGACAGGGCTCGCAGGCGAGGCGGTTACGCGGCGGCGGCCAAGGCACTGGCCCGCGCGGCGGAGCTGCATCCCCGGCGCGACGACAGCGCTCGGCTGCTGGCGGACGCGGCCGGCGTGGCCGTCTTCACCGGGGACCTGCCCTGGGTGGAGGAACTGGCCGGCCGGACCCGCGCCCGTACCGACGATCCAGCCCTGCTCGCCGCCGCCTCACTGCACGTGGGGCGACTGTCCGCGCTGACCAGCCAGCACGCCGCCAGCTTCAACGACCTGGCCGCGATCGCCGACGACCTGGCGGCCACCCACCCGGCCATCGCGCTCGACGCGCTCGCCGCCGCCGCAGTGCTGCGCTTCTACTCAGGCGAGGAGTCCCAGCGGCGGGAGATCGACCGGCTCCTGCCGCACCTGCCCGCCGGGCCGCTGCGGGAGTGGGCGCAGATCGTCTCGGACCCGTTCGGCGGCGGTCGCGAACTGGCGCCCCTGCTGCCTGACAGGATCGCCGCAGCCGGGGGCCGCTTCGGATCAGGCAATCGCGGAGGGGCCGGCGGCGCCGGTGCGGGTGGTCGACCCGAACGGTTGACCGCGCTGGCCATTGCGGCCTGGGTGCTGGACGAGACCCCGTTGGCGGTCCGGGCGTTCGACGAGGCCGTCCAGTCGTGGCGCACCGCAGGGCCGCTCCCCGACGGGCTCGGCGGCGTCGTCGCGCTGGCCTACTTCGAATACGGCCGCTGGGATCGGGCCCGTGAGGTCTGCGCCGAAATCGGCGCGCTGCCGGCCGCGGCCGGACTCGACCACGCCGTCGCATGCGCGCGCGCCATAGAGGCCATGGTCGTGGCCCCTCAGGGCGACGCTGCAGGCGCCCGTGCGCTCGCCGACGAGGCGCTGCGCCTGGTGGACCCGCTGGAGAGCCGATCGGTCGCCGTGTACGCGCACCGCGCACTGACCGCCGCCGCCATGGCCGAAGGCGACTACGAGGCCGCCTACGAGCACGCGCGGATGGTCTTCGACATCAACGGCGACCCCGTCCACTACCACGCCTCCTACCCTGCCCTGCCGGAGCTGGCCGAGTCCGCCACGCGCAGCGGCCATCACGCCGAGGTGATCGAGATCATCGAGCGCTCGGCCCGTACTCTCGCCCGCGGCGGCTCGCCCCGCCTGCGGAGCCTGATGAACCGCAGCCGCGCGTTGCTCGCCGAACCCGAGCACGCCGAGCCCGCCTTCCTGGCGGCCCTGGCCGATCCCGCGCTGGAACGCTGGCCCTTCGAGCGAGCTCAGACGCTGCTGGAGTACGCCGAATGGCTGCGCCGCCGTCGCCGGATCGCCGAGGCACGGCCGTTCCTCACCGCGGCGTACGACACCTTCCGCCGGCTGGGCGCGTGGCCGTGGAGCGAACGCGCGCAGGCGGAACTGCGGGCGGCCGGTCTGGACATCGAACCGGCCGACCCCGGAGCCTTCGCCGGCCTTTCTCCGCAGCAGCAGCAGATCGTCCGGCTCGCCGCCCGCGGGCTGACCAACCGTGAGATCGGCGAACGCCTCTTCCTGTCGCCGCGCACCGTCGGCTCCCACCTCTACCGCACCTTCCCCAAGCTGGGCGTCACCGCCCGCTCCCAGCTTCGAGACGTGGTGGAGGCGGCGGCCGTGGACGGCCCGCCCGACTAGGTCATCACGCAGGGGACGCGGCCGCCGTCGAATGTCTGTGCCAGCTCGGCCGTCGCCTCGTCCAGGCGGTTCACGTGAAAGAGCTCGAGGGACATGTGATCGCCTCGCCAGCGGTCTGCGGCCAGCCGCGCCAGTGTGCGGCGGCCGTCGTGGCAGGGGATCGTGGGCCACGCGCCGGCCTCCATGAGGTGGATCGCTCGGTCCAGGTTGGCCCGGATGCGCTCGATGGCGCGGGCCTCGTACTCTGCCTCGCCCATCTGAGCCGCGGCGGTCACGGCGGCGAGGCTGCGGACGTGGTAGGCGCACGACTCCAGCAGGGCGAGCAGGTGGCGGGCGTGGGCCCGGGGGGCACGGCGCGGGTTCAGCGGGTGGGTCAGCGGGCGAAGGGCGCCGCGCAGCTCCTCCAGAGCTCGATCAAGCTCACGGGTGTCGAGCAGGGCGCCGCCCTCCAGGACACGCGTACGCCGAAGGGCCCGCAGCACCTCAAGCAGCCGCTCGCCACTGGCCCGGCGCACGGTCGTGGGCAGCACGAGCGTGCCCGCCAGCACCCCGCACAGCGCCCCCAGCGCGGTCTCCCAGACGCGCAGCGCGAGCAGTTCGGCCGAAAACGTGCTGAGCAGGACGAACACCGTGGCGATCATGCACGTGATGAAGAACGTCACCGCCCAGTACGCGTTCGGCGGGGTGCGGAAGACTCCGAAGACGCAGACCAGCGAGACACCGAGGGCCAGCGGCGGGCAGCCACCGGCCAAGGCGGCGATCGACAGCCCGCACGCCACGCCCAGCACGGTGCCCAGCAGGCGCTGGAGGCCTTGGACCAGAACCTCCCCCGAGCTCTCGGTATTGACGAAGACCACCCACGCGGTGAGCACGGCCCAGTACCAGCGTTCGGAGGACAACACGTCGCCGCTCACGACGGCGATGGCCGCCGCCGCGGCGGCCTGGACGGCCTGCCGCGTCGCGACATGCCTCAGCCGGCGGGCCGCCCCGTTCGTACGGGGGCCGCGGTACGAGGGGGCGTCGGCGACCGATCGGAGTCCGTCCACGGCGCGTATCAGCTCGCCGATCGCGTGGTGGACGTTCAGGAGGGCGGCAGTGGCTCGGTCGTGCGTCGTCCCCATGAAAGCCGGAAAGGAGCGGACGGCCAGCACCGCCAGCCGTTGCGCGGCCACTTCGGCCCTCACGATCCCCTGCCGCACCGGGTCAGCGGCTCCTCCCCGATCGAGGAGATCGGCGATCATCAGCCCGCTCCGGTGCAGCCGGGCGAGCCGGCGTTCCAATGACCACGTCAGGCGGGTGTCGTCCCGTCCCGCCCGTACCACCTCGATCGCCCCGAGCACGACATGCTCCAGATGAAGGTCGAAGGCACGCCGCAGCCGCCGCAGCGTCTTGGCGGGGGTCGTCCGCAGCAGGCCGAAGCCCACCAGCGCGTCGGCGGCGAAGCCGACGCCCACGGCGGCGTACAAGCCGGGCAACTGGCTCAGCCGCGCGTCGAGGAACTGGGTCAAGAAGTACGCCATGAAGGCGAAGATCCCGAGCGCTTGTCCCCCTGGCCCGTACCGGCGGACGAACACCGCCCAGAAGATCAACAGGACGAAAACGGCCTCGGCCGCCACACGGAAGGGCGCGAGCGCGCCACCCGCGAGCAGGACGGCGGACACCAGCGGAACGGCCGCCACGACCATGAACACCTGATCCCGCGCGGGGCTGTCGCCGGCGGCCAGCGCGACAGTGAAGGGGGCGAAGCAGCCCGCGACGAGGAACGCATCAGGCAGGTCCGTGAAGGACAACACGGCCAGGGTGAGCGCGATGCCCGCGACGGCTCTGAGCGCGGTGGTCGTGCGTACGAGCCCGGGATCGCCTGCCGTGAGGCGATCCCGCATGCCTGCCGCCCGCCGGAGTGGAGTGCCCATCGGTTTCCTCGCGATCGTCCGGTTCCCCTGCCATCATGCGGACGCGCGGCCCGGCCGGAGTATCGGACGAATGACTGCACTTCAGAAGGACGCCATCCGGTGCTTGATCCAGCCGATCATCGTGGACTTGACATAGCGCCCTCGGGCCGTTTCCTCGAACTGGAGACCGTTGTGGCGGAGGACAGGGAACTGGCCGTCCTCACGACACCATTCGTACTCGATGGCGGCTGGGGGAGATCGCATGGTTCACGACGACGGCACGAGTAGGTCGAAACCGGAGGAGATCGAGTACTCCGACCGGCCGCCGGCGAAGGGTGACTGGACCGAGGGCTTGCAGGACGACGTGGCAGCTGAGCGCACTGTTCGGCGGAGGGGGCAACACCGACCCTGCCTCCTTCACGCCGCCCTCTATCCCGTCCTACACGCCATGGACCCCAAAACCCTGGACACCAGGCGCCACACCAAGCCCCGACCTCGACGGCGACGGCATCGAAGGCCGCTACGACGACGCTGACGGCGACGGCGTCCAAGCTCGCAACGACCCAGGCCGCGCCACCCAGGTGGCGCGCGACCAGGATCTCGAAAAGCGTGCCGTGACGGCGGACTGCCAGGCGATGCTCGCCCCGAAAAGCGAACAGATGCTGCGTCTCCTGCACGAGATCAGCCTCTGGCGGGGCCGGCGTCACGCCCGATCGTGGCCACTGTTGAAGCTCTCGTCACATCGGCGGCCCGACTGGCGGAAGCGGCAGGCGCCAAGGACGGCACTTACCGTCGGGCGCGCTCAGCGTTCGAGCGGTCCTTGGCGCAGTTCCGGGAAGCGGTCGATCGCAGGCGATGACTCACGCCTGTCGCCATGGTGGGGTGCCGGCCATGCGGCTGGTACGGCTCCCCCCGACGAGCGGCGCGAGCTCGCCGCTGACCTGCTGACGGTGGACAGCAATTCTTAACCGGCGATCGTCAGGCCGGCCAGCCGCTCCACGCGGTCGATGTACGCCGACGGAAGCCCGTACAGCAGGGTCGCCATCTCGGGGTCGTGGATCACCGGCAGCGCGGCCACCGCGTCCGCGGCCAGGCCCCGGCAGTACGCGATCGTGTCGGTCGTCATGCGGCTCGCCCGCAC
Source organism: Nonomuraea sp. LP-02 (assembly GCF_036289125.1). Taxonomy (NCBI): domain Bacteria; kingdom Bacillati; phylum Actinomycetota; class Actinomycetes; order Streptosporangiales; family Streptosporangiaceae; genus Nonomuraea; species Nonomuraea sp. LP-02. Next base: position 7,523,616 of record NZ_JAXCLK010000001.1, read on the forward strand.
CGCGCGCAGCACCTCCGCGACCTGCTCGTCCGTCATGCCCCGGCCCAGCCCGCCCAGGTCGATCCCCGACATGAGCAGCGGCAGGCTGTAGACGCCCTGTCGCAGGTCGTTCCCGGCCGGCTTGCCGAGCTGCTCGCTGGTGGCGGTCAGGTCGAGCAGGTCGTCGAGCACCTGGAAGATCAGCCCGAACTTCTCTCCGTACGTCGCCATCCGCGCCCTGTCCTCGGCCGGCGCGTGCGCGCACACCGCCGCGACCAGGCAGCTCGCCCTGAAGAGCGCGGCGGTCTTGCCGGTGATCGACCGCAACGCACTCTCTCGGGTACGGCCGGCGTCGAACAGGCCGGCCGTCTCCAGGTACTGCCCCTCGGCCAGCTCCACCACCGCCGCCGCCAGCACCTCTGCCACCAGCCTGGAGACGTTCGTGATCGCCGCCAGCCCGGCCCTGGCCAGCATGAAGTCCCCGATCACCAGCGCCCTGCCGTCACCCAGCTCGGCGTTGAGCGTGCTGGCGCCGCGGCGCTCGCTCGCGCGGTCCATGAGGTCGTCGTGCACAAGCGAGCCGGTGTGGATGAGCTCGACGCAGGCGGCGGCCGTGATCACCCGGCGGTCGGGCGCCTTGCCGAGGGCCAGGGAGGCGGCCAGCGTCATGGCGGGCCGCAGCCGCTTGCCGCCCGCCGCGACGACGCGCCCCGCGCCCGCGTTGATGGCGGGCAGCGCGGAGGAGCCGCTCAGCCGCCGGATCCTGGCTTCGACCTTGGTCAGGCCCGCGGCGATGACCGGGTTGCGCAGGAGTTGGTCCATGCGCTCCAGCCTGCCTCACGGTGGCTGTGTGACACCTGAGAGACCCTGAGGAGCCTCTCAGTACGCCTTCTTAGCGCGCTTTGTCAGTGCGCGGTGATTCCTGGTGCGAGCGAGGACCTTTATGTCGTCTGCGCCGCAGAAGCCCCCGGGGCCGGTCGGCGAGCGCGACCTCGGTCCGCTCATCATGCACGTCGAGGCCATAGCCGTCGCCTTCAGCTGGCAGCTCTACCAGGCGAAGACGACGCCCGCCGGCTTCGACGTATGGATGGACGACATCGCGCTGAGCAGCCGGAGAGTCGGCAGCGTCCGCAGTGGCTCTCCTGCGGTTGCGTCGCAGCCTGCTGGACTCTGGTGGCCACGGCTCGCCTTGGGGCGGGACGCGTATTTGGCAGACGAAGGTGCACCTGCAGCGCGGGTTTACGCACGCATTTGGCATGGTCACCGGTGGCGTTCGTCGAATGTGCAGGTGGTCGTGGCGGTACCGACGGCCGGGATGGCGGAGAATTAGGACCGGGAGCTGGGGAAACGCTCGCAAGATCATCCCGTGTATATCCCCTGATCATGGTCTTACGGTTGCATGCGGGCACCGCCTGCTGCCTACCAAGGGCACAAAACAAAAGACCTGCGGCTGTGAAACCGCAGGTCAGGGGCCTGAAATGCCGATCTAGGTGAGTGCCCCCGGCAGGATTCGAACCTGCGGCACCCGCTTTAGGAGAGCGGTGCTCTATCCCCTGAGCTACGGAGGCGGACTCTCGTAAGCCTAGCGAAAGTATGGCACTGCGTGGGACATGGGGCCGGGAGCAGTTCGGCGGGGTTGGTTATGGGTGGTCTGAGCTGCGGTAAAGGCCTGACAAGTGGCCGGGGTTCCGCTCGTTCGGCGTGGCTAGCTTCTGCGGGTGACCATGAGGCGGTGTAGGCAGGCGCGGCGGCGGCCTGTGGTGTTGTTCGGGGCGTTGCTGGCGCCGGGGATTCTGGCTGGCGGGTTGCTGGCGGGGCAGGCGCGGGGGTTCGGGGATCGGTCGGACCATGCCGGCGCGCTGGGGGGTGGGGGACGGGTCGCGGTGATGGCGTTCGAGCCGCTGTACGTGTCTGCTCCGGCTCGGCCGCAGTGGGTGTATGGGGGGTTCGTGCCCGGGGTGCCGCGTGAAGTCGTGGTGCGGGCGGAGGCTGTGCTGGCCGATCGGGGAGAGAAGGCGGTGGTGGGCACGGCTTCTGATGAAAGCGGTGCTCGGCGGCGGCGGGCTGAGGTTGATGGGGCGGGGGCTCCGGATTCGGCGCGCGGGGGAGGTGGCAGGCGTCGCGGGGTGGAGGTGGAGGAGCCTTATGTGCCGGCGCCGGTTCGGCCTCGTGAGGGGTGTCCGGGGGAGTGGGAGGAGACGTGGTTGTGGGAGGTGTGCCGGGCTGGGGAGCGGCAGGATGCGCCGGGGCTCGCCGATGGGCTGTTGTCTGGGATCTGAGTGCGGCAGTGCCTGTTCCTTGCCGGGGGCGAGGTTTCGGGGCTGGTGGGACGGGGTGGTTGAGCAAAGTGGGCTTTTTGTCTCATAACAGCTCTTCGGCATTCGGTCCGGACACTCGGAGGGCTGTAGTAACGTGCGTGCCTGACCCGGGTGACGAGTTTGCATACGGAGGAGTCGAACGTGCCAGCCCCTCGATCAGCGGGTCTGATCGCGGCTGTCGTGGCGATGGTGGCTTCTCTGGTGGTGTCCTCGGCGCAGGTGGCGGCGGCGGAGGCTTTGGGGCAGGCTGATCGGCGGGGGCAGGCGAGGCTGGTTCGGGTTCAGGAGCGGCAGGATCCCGGCAATCTGACCGAGCTGAGGAAAGAGGCGGAGCGGTCGGCCAAGGAGCTGGAAGAGGCCACCAAGGCTCTGGAGAAACGGCGCAGTACGATCGCCGCCTCCGAGAAGCAGCTCAAGGGCAAGCTTACGGCGCTGCAGGAGCTGGAACGGCGGCTCGTGGTGATGCGACAGCCCGTTTCGCAGATGGCTGAGTTGTTGTACGTGCAGCCGCTCAACGGCGGCGGAGTGCTGCCCTTCCTGGCCGGTGGCGCTGACGAGAACACTCTGCGGGCGCTCAGCGACGCCAACCAGATCGTGGCGACGCGGCAGCAGGCCGTGCAGCAGACGAGCGCGCTGTACGCCCAGGCCGAGCGGCTGGCGAGCGAGGCGCAGGAGTTGCGGGCGGGAAATCTCCTGGCGGAGGCGCAGCTCGCGGCCGAGATCGACACGTTGCGGCAGCGGTCGGACAAGATCGTGAAGTCGTTGACCGCGGCGCTGGTGAAGCTGGGTATCAAGATCGACAAGGTGGGGCGGGCGGCGCTCGGCTGCGACCCGTTGCGGGCCGCCACCGCCGGCGAGTATCCCAACGGGCTCATCCCCAGGGGCATGCTCTGCCCCTTGCAGCAGAAGGGGTTCAGCCTGCGGGCGGACGCCACGATCGCGTTCGTCAGCCTGAACGAGGCCTTCAAGCAACGGTTCGGCAAGCAGATGTGCGTGACCGACGCCTATCGCAGCCTGGCCGAGCAGCAGGCCGTCTACTATCGGCGGCCCGGGTTCGCGGCGGTGCCGGGGCGGAGCAACCATGGGCTCGGGCTGGCTGTGGACCTGTGCGGCGGCGTGGAACGGTCAGGGTCCGCGGAGTTCGTGTGGATGGAGAGGAACTCCAAGAAGTATGGGTGGTTCCATCCGTCGTGGGCCTACAGTAGCCCGTTCGAGCCGTGGCACTGGGAGTACGACCCCAAGCTGGGGTCACTGCTCGATTGACGTCGGCCGGGGGTCAGGCCGCTGTCAGCTCCGTGGTGCAGAAGGCGCAGCGGGAGGCGTTCTTCGGGATCTCGGAAAGGCACGCGGGGCAGTCGTGGGTGGTCGGCTCGGTCTTGGCTGTGGCGCGTTCCCTGACGTGGGTATAGGGCTTCACGACGAAGAAGTAGACGGCCGCGGTGACCATCAGGAACGAGATCATCGCGTTGATGAAATTGCCGTACATGAAGTTCGACCGGCCGATGGTGACCTTCAGGGATGAGAAGTCGGGGAGGCCGCCGAAGGCTGAGATCAGCGGGGTCAGCAGGTCGGCCACGAAGGACTGCACGATCGAGTTGAAGGCCGCGCCGATGACGACCGCGACGGCCAGGTCGATGACGTTTCCCTGCATGAGGAACTTCTTGAAACCGCTCATGTGCAGATTGTATCTGCATGGCTACTCTCTGCTAGGTAGGTGGTGGCAGGGTGATCGACAGGTGGGCGGTGGCCTGGGCCGCTGCCAGCTCTGCGGCCTGGGTGGTGGTCGTCGCCAGGAGGAGGAGGGTGCCGCGTGGCGTGGACGACGAGAGGTCCCGCTGGGTGCGTGGCGGGGGGATCGTGATGACGGTCACGGCTTCTGCGATCGTGCGGGCGGGGGTGGGAGCGGTGGCTTGCGGCCAGGTGGCCAGGACGTTGACGGTGGCGCCTGGGGAGAGCAGGGCTGCGGCGTCGGGGTCGTTGACGCGTACTGGAGTGGCGACCATGCCCGGCGGTAGGTGGGCGTAGGCCGTCTTCAGGAGGCGGGCGTCGGTCAGGGGCTCGCCGTGGCGCATGGGGGAGGTCAGGTGGTGGGTGGTGCCGGGGGTGAGGCGGCGGATCGCGCCGGCCGGCGGATGGTTGAGGGGGACGGAAGTCAGGTCGGCGGCCGTCAGGGGGCCGGCGGGGAGGTCGTGGGCGGCCACCAGGACCGTCGCGGGCGGGGTGGGGCGGGTCGCCGCATAGGCGAACAGGACGGCCAGGGCGGCGAGCGCCGCCGCGATGAGGCGGCGGCGACGGCCGTAGCGGACCAGCCAGCTCCTGATCACGGCAGGTCGAACGGGAGCTTGAGACCGTCGAGCGCGCTGCCGCACGGGCAGGTGCGCTCCTCGGGAAGCGCCTGGACGGTGGCGGAGACCAGGGAGCGCATGCGGGTGACGTTTTGGGCGAAGAACTCGAGGACCTCGTCGTGGGTCACCCCCTGTCCCGCCTCGACGCCGGCGTCGAGATCGGTCACCAGGCAGAGGGACGTGTAACAGAGGGCCAGCTCGCGGGCCAGGATCGCCTCGGGGAAGCCGGTCATGCCGACGATGGACCAGCCGTTGGCGGCGAACCATCGGGACTCGGCGCGGGTCGAGAAACGGGGGCCCTCGATGACCACGAGGGTGCCGGCGTCGGCGGTGTGCCAGTCGGTGGCCCGGGCGGTGTCCACGGCCGTCGCCCGGCCGGACGGGCAGTAAGGGTCGGCGAAGGAGACATGGACGGCGCCGCCGGTGTCGTAATAAGTCTGGACACGCCCTGAGGTGCGATCAACGAGTTGGTCGGGGATGACCATGGTGCCGGGGCCGTAATCGGCCCGCAGGGACCCTACGGCGCTCGGCGCGAGCACCTGGCGGACGCCGAGGGAGCGCAGTGCCCAGAGGTTGGCGCGGTAGGGGATGCGGTGGGGCGGGAAGCGGTGATCGCGGCCGTGCCGGGGGATGAACGCCACTGAACGGGAGCCGATGCGCCCGACGGTGACGACGTCGCTCGGGGGGCCGTAGGGAGTGGCGAGCTCGATCTCCTCCGCGTCGTCGAGGAGGGAGTAGAAGCCGGAGCCGCCGATGACGCCGATGTCTGCGCGAGTGACCATGGCGCAGAGAGTAGCCGGGTCGGTGCGGGGCCCGGTGCGGCCGAGCGGCGTTCTGTGGATAACGTGGCATCGTTGCAATGCGTGAGAACACCAGTACGAAGAGTAGTATCGCCGCATGCGGCAACAGGGTCTCGGTCTCATCATCGTCGCGCTCATGCTCGGCATGTTGCTGGCGGCGCTCGACCAGACGATCGTGTCCACGGCCCTGCCGACGATCGTGAGCGACCTGGGCGGGCTGGAGCAGTTGGCCTGGGTGGTGACGGGATACATGCTCGCCTCGACCGTCTCCACGCCGCTCTGGGGCAAACTGGGCGATCAGTACGGGCGCAAGCGCTTGTTCATCGGGGCCGTCGTTATCTTCCTGGTGGGATCGGCGCTCTGCGGGCTCAGCCGGAACATGGGTGAGCTCATCGCGTTCCGGGGGCTTCAAGGGCTCGGAGGTGGCGGGCTCATGGTGCTCGCGCAGGCGATCGTGGGCGACGTGGTGTCGGTCCGCGAACGGGGGCGTTACCAGGGGTTCTTCGGGGCGGTGTTCGCCGTTGCGAGCATCGTGGGGCCGCTGCTGGGCGGGGTGTTCGTGGACCGGCTGTCGTGGCACTGGGTCTTCTACGTGAACCTGCCGCTGGGCGCGGTCGCGCTGTTCGTGATCGCGACGGTGCTGCCCGGGGACCTCGCTCGGGCCAGGCACACGATCGACTACGCGGGCGTCGTGCTGCTCGGCGCGGCCACGTCGTGCCTGGTGCTGGTCACCACGTGGGGCGGGACGACGTACGCTTGGACGTCGCCCGTGGTGGTGGGGCTGGCCGGGGCGGCGGTGGCGTTACTGGTCATGTGGGTGTTCGCGGAGCGGCGGGCGGCCGAGCCGGTGCTGCCGCTCGGGCTGTTCGGGCTGCGGACGTTCTCCATGGCGTCGGCGGTGGGGTTCGTGGTGGGGTTCGGGATGTTCGGGGCGCTCACCTACCTGCCGCTCTACCTGCAGGTGGTGCACGGGGTCAGCCCGACGCTGTCGGGGGTCTACCTGCTGCCGATGATGGCCGGGATGCTGACCATGTCCATCGTGAGCGGGCAGATCATCTCCCGGACGGGGAAATACCGGTTCCTGCCGATCGCGGGGACGTTGCTCGCGTCGGCCGGGCTGGTTCTGCTGTCGACGATGACGGAGCACAGCAGCCTGCTGACGTTGGGGGTCTACCTGCTGGTCCTCGGGGTCGGGCTCGGGATGACCATGCAGGTGCTGGTGATCGTGGTGCAGAACGCGGTCGACTTCAAGGATCTCGGGGTGGCCACGTCCGGGGCGACGTTCTTCCGGTCGATCGGAGGGTCGTTCGGGGTGGCGGCGCTGGGGGCGGTGTTCACGGCGACACTGAACAGCGACCTGCGACAGGCGTTGCGGGGGGCACGGCTGCCGCCGGGGTTCGAGCCGCGGCGGGTGCAGGAGGATCCGACCGTCATCCAGCGACTGCCTCGGGAGCTCGCCGCGGATTTTCTGCACGTGTACGCGGACGCGATCGCGGCGGTGTTCCGGGTGGCGGCGCCGGTCGTGTTCGGGGCGTTCGTGCTGAGCTGGTTCATTCCGCAGACCCGGTTGCGGGAGACGATCAGGGCGGCGGACCTGGGGGAAGGGCTCGGAGCCACGTCGGCGGAGCGGTCGTCGCTGGCGGAGGTGGAGCGAGGGCTGATGCGGCTGGCGGACACCGAGCTGAGGCGGGGATATTACGAGCGGCTCGGGGCGGCGGCGGGGCTCGACGCGATCTCGCCGCAGGGGGTGTGGGTGCTGGCGCGGTTGGCCGGGGGAGGGTGGGTGCGGGGGGATGAACTGGCGGAACGCGCTCAGAAGAGTAAGGAGTGGGGGCGTCCTTACGTCGATCAGCTCGTGGCCATGGGGCTGGTACGGAGGTCGGAGGACGAGGAGGCGCTGCGGCTGACGGAGGAGGGACAGCGGGCGGTGACGCGGTTGGTGGGGTGTTCGCGGGAGGGGTTGAGGCGGCTGGTCGCGGATTGGGGGGAGGATCCGCAGCTTGAGCGGATGGTGGATCAGGTGGCGCCGGAGTTGTTGGGGGCGCGAGGTGATCGGCCCCCTCCTTGAGGAGCGGCGTTCGGGTTTGGTGTGCGGGGTCGCGTTCGTGGCTGCATGGGGGTTGGCGGAAACAGGAGTGATGGCGGTAGGCGGGAGCATGGGTGCAGGCGGGCGCGGGCGGGGGTGCGTCGAGGTACGCGGGCGGACCGGAGGCAGGGGTACGCGGGCGGACCCGAGGCCGGGCATGCGGATGGTGTCGAGGCCGGGCATGCGGATGGTGTCGAGGCCGGCATGCGGGTGGGAGCGGAGGCCGATACGCGGGCGGGGCGGAGACCGGTACGCGGGCGGGAGTGAAGACATGGTGACGGCCATCGCGTGACCCTTCAAGGCGCAAACCAGATCGAAGGTGGGCACGTGATGGCCGCGAACAACAGTGTGATGGACGGGAGGTGATCGGCACAGCGGATCCCCGATTGGTGACCCCGACTTTGTCGTGATCCAGGGGAGGGGCGTGCGACCGGCTCGCGGTTATGGGACGGTTTGCGCTGTTGTGCGGGACCCTGTGGTGGCCGCGTTGACGGACCTGATGGCGGCTGAGGCGATGCCAGGGGCTGCCGGGTGGCAGGGGTGATGGCAAGAGGTCCAGTGGCTTTGGTGATGGCCAGGGGCATCCGGGGCGGCGCGACGACCAGGGCACGGGGTGACTGCGGTCAGGGCTGCGGCGTGGCACAAGGGGTGGTGCTTGTGCATGCGCGGCGAGCCCTGGGCGCCTGCGTGGTGTCCGACCTTACGCGGTGGGCCTTTTACATGCGCGATGACGGCTGCCGTAAGCGATGGCGGCTGTCCATACACGATGGCGGCTGCCCGTGAGCGATGGCGGCTGTCCATGCACGATGACGGCTGCCCGTGAGCGATGGCTGTCCATGCACGACGACGGCTGCCCGTGAGCGATGGCGGCTGTTCATACGCGGTGGGGCCTGGCTAGGCGCGTGTCTTCCGCCCTTGCGCGGTGGGCCCCTTCAGACGCGGTGGGGCCTCTTCACAAGCGGTGGCGGCTACCCGTGTGCGGGGATCTTTCAATGCGCGGTCGCGCCTGTCCACGCGTGCGACGGCTGCCCGTGCGCGGTCGTCCCTGTCCACATGCGATGGCGTCTGGCCATGCGGTTGTAGTTCGCGAGTTACCTGCCGTACGTGCCGGTTGTGCGCGACCGTACGTGGTTGAGGGTTGGCCGGGTGGCTGCTCGTACGCGTCTGGGGAGGGCGCACGTACGAAGGCGGCCGGCCGGTACGGCTAGGGGGCCGTCCGGCGGGCGCGCGTCAGTTGGAGGCGGCGGCCGGGGCCGGGGTGGAGGAGGACGAGCTGGAGGAGCCCGAGGAGGACTTGCTCTCCGAGGACTTCGACCCACCGTCCGAGGACGACCCGTTCGAGGATCCGCCGGACGACCCGTTGGAGGACCCGTTCGACGAGGAGGTCGACGAAGAAGAGGACGACGTGCGGTTGTCGGTCCGGTAGAAGCCGGAGCCCTTGAACACGATGCCCACCGCGGAGAACACCTTCCGCAGGTTGCCTTCGCACTTGGGGCACACTGTCAGAGCGTCGTCCGTGAACTTCTGGACGACCTCGAGCTGCTCACCGCAGTCGTTACAGGCGTACTGGTAAGTCGGCACGCGGCTCCTCCTACAGACTCTGGCACTCGAGCGTTGCGACTGCTAATGGTAACCGATCCGGTCAAACGGCTATTCCAAACCTCGTTCTCCGTACCAGCCGGCCAGCTTGCCGCTGCGGCTGACGGCGCGCAGGCGGCGTTCGACCTGGTCACGGCAGGCGGCCGTGGTGACGATGAGGAGTTGGTCGTCCGATCTGATGCGGGTGGAGCTGCCGGGCACGAACGATTTGCCGTCCCGGACGATGAGGGTCACCTGGGCGTCGGAGGGCAGCCGCAGCTCGAAGATCTCCACGCCGTGCAGGCGGGAACCGGGCGGCACCTTGACCTGCAGCAGGTCGGCCTTGAGCTCCTCCAGCGGCGCGGACTCCACCGACAGGTCCTGCGCCTCCCCTGGCGCGGTCACGCCGAGCACGCGGGCCACGAACGGCAGCGTCGGCCCCTGGACCAGCGTGAACACGATGACGATCACGAAGACCTGGTTGAAGATGTCTTTGGAGCCCTCGACGCCGGCCGCCCAGGGGATCGTCGCGAGCACGATGGGGATCGCGCCCCGCAGCCCCGCCCAGGACAGGAACGCCTGGTCGCGCCAGTTCACCCAGCCCAGCCGCAGCGCCCACGCGAGCGCCGAGCTGACCAGCACCGACAGCGGCCGGGCGAGGAGCACGAGGACGGTTCCGGTGATCAGCCCGGGTACGACCGCGGACGGCATCTCCTCGTGGCTGGCCATCATGCCGAGCATGACGAACAGCCCGATCTGCGCCAACCAGGCCGCGCCCTCCGCGAACCCGCGGGTGGCGGCCCGGTGCGGCAGGCGCGAGTTGCCAAGGATCAGCGCCGTCAGGTAGACGGCCAGGAAGCCCGAGCCGTGCAGGAGCACGGCTCCGCCGTACGAGACGAAGGTGAGCGCGAGCACGGCGAGCGGGTAGAGGCCGGAGGCGGGGAGTGCGATGCGGCGGAGGGCGTAGGCGCCCGCGGGCCCGACGGCGAGGCCGATGGCGGCGCCGATGAGGAGTTCGAGCCCGGTCTCGAAGAGGAACGTTCCGACGTCGGGCGCCTCGCGGGCGGCGCTGCTGAGCAGGGTCACGGCGATGACGGTCGGGGCGTCGTTGAACCCGGACTCCGCCTCCAGAATGCCGGCCAGCCGCGGCGGCAGCGGCAGGCGGCGTAGGACGGAGAAGACCGCGGCGGCGTCCGTGGAGGCCAGTACGGCACCGAGGAGCAGCGCGGTGTTGACGTCGAGGCCGAGGATGCCCTGGACGGCCAGCGCGACCACGACGATGCTGACCGTCACGCCGACCAGCGCCATGATCAACGCCATCGGCACGGACTTGCGTACGTGTGACCAGGTCGTGGTCAGGCCGCCCTCGGCCAGGATCAGCGCGAGCGCGGTGAGCCCGATCTGCTGGGCGAGCAGCGGGTACTCGAACGACAGCCCGAACCCGAAGTCGCCCAGCACGAGGCCGAACCCGAGGAAGATGAGGAGGCTGGGCAGACCGCTGAAGTGCGCCACACGTACGGACACGATGGCCGCGATGACGATGGCCGCGCCGGCGAGCAGCCAGACATCATGCGTCATCCGGCCCCCTTCTCGTCCCAGCGGTCACATAAGACTAATGAGTCCCTCCGGTGTCATCGCGAAGCGGACCGCCTGGTCATGGGGCTCGGCGGGCACGTCGTCGAGCAGCTCGCCGGCGTGCAGCAGGGCCACGGTCGGGACGTTCGGGCCGACGCGGGCGAGGGCGCGGTCGTAGGATCCGCCGCCGCGGCCGAGACGTACGCCGGTCTTGCGGTCGACGGCGAGCGCGGGCACGATGACCAGCGCCGCGGTGCGGATGGCGCCGACGCCGCGGCGGGTGTCGACCGGCTCCATGATCCCGTGGCGGCCGGGGGCGAGGGTGTCCGGCCCGTCGTAGACCGCCCAGTCGAGGTCGTTGTCGTCGCGCAGCACCGGCAGCATGACGGTGGCTCCATGTTTCCAGAGAGCGAACACGAGCCCGTGCGTCTCCGGCTCCACCCCCGCCGACCAGTAGCAGGCCACCAATCCGGCCATCTGGACCCACGGCTGGTCGAGCAGCGTTTCGCGGGTCTTGATGGCGTTTGCGCGTAGTTGGTCCGGGGAGAGGGAGGCGCGCGCCGCGTTCAGCTGACGACGGAGGTTCATCTTGTCCATAGGTCCCTCCACTAGGGTCTACTCATGGCTGACTTCGACCCTGTGACGAAAGCCGTCGTGCCCGCCGCGGGTCTGGGCACCCGGTTCCTTCCGGCGACCAAGGCGACACCCAAGGAGATGTTGCCCATCGTCGACAAGCCCGCGATCCAGTATGTCGTCGAGGAGGCCGCGTCCGCGGGTCTCCTGGACGTTCTGATGGTCACCGGCAAGAACAAGCGATCGATCGAGGACCACTTCGACCGCGCGTTCGAGCTTGAGGAGGTCCTTGAGGCCAAGGGCGATGAGCACCGGTTGTCCCAGGTCCGCGAGCCCGCGTCCCTGGCCACGCTGCACTACGTGCGGCAGGGTGAGCCCAAGGGACTCGGCCACGCCGTGCTCTGTGCCAAGCAGCATGTGGGCGACCACCCGTTCGCCTGCCTGCTCGGTGACGACCTCATTGACTACCGTGACCCGCTGCTCAAGCGCATGATCGAGGTACGCGACACCTACGGCGGCAGCGTGATCGCTCTGATGGAGGTGCCGAAGGAGCAGGTGTCCCTGTACGGCGTTGCGACGATCGAGGCGACCGCCGAGGACGACGTGGTCAAGGTGACCGACCTCGTGGAGAAGCCTCCGGCCGACGAGGCGCCCTCCAACTGGGCCATCATCGGGCGCTACGTGATCGACCCGGCGGTGTTCGAGGTGCTGGAGAACACCCCGCCCGGGCGCGGCGGCGAGATCCAGCTCACCGACGCGCTGCGCACGCTGGCCGGACGCGGCTCCGAGGAGGGCGGCCCGGTGCACGGGGTGCTGTTCCGCGGGCGGCGCTACGACACCGGCGACAAGCTGGACTACCTGCGCACGGTGGTGAAGTTCGCGGCGGATCGGGAGGATCTGGCGGGCGAGTTCGTCCCGTGGCTGCGGGAGTTCCTCGATGAGGTCGGCTGATCCGGCGGGATCGGCGAGCGCGCTGAAGCCGGTCGAGGCGCACCTGGCCGACATCCTGGCCACGGTGCGCCCGCTCGCGCCCATCGAGCTCGACCTGGAGCAGTCCCTGGGGGCGACGCTGGCGGAGGAGGTCTCCGCGCCGGTGCCGCTCCCGCCGTTCGACAACTCCGCCATGGACGGTTATGCCGTACGGGCCGCTGACATCGCCGAGGTTCCGGTGACCCTGCCGGTGATCGACGACGTCGCGGCCGGCTCCGGCGAGCTGCGCGCCGTCGGGCCCGGCCACGCCGTGCGCATCATGACCGGCGCGCCGCTGCCGGCCGGGGCCGACACCGTGGTCCCGGTCGAGTGGACGGACGGCGGGACGGTCTCCGTACGCATCGAGCGCTCCGCCGGGCCGGGCAACGCGATCCGGCGGGCCGGCGAGGACGTCCAATCCGGTGACGTCGTGCTCAGGCCGGGCACCCTGATCGGGCCCGCGCAGCTCGGCATCATCGCCGGGGTGGGGCGGCGGCGGGTGCTCGCGCGGCCGCGGCCCCGGGTGGTCGTCATCGCCACGGGCGCCGAGCTCGTGGAGCCGGGCGGGCAGCTCGGGCCCGGTCAGATCTGGGACTCCAACAGCTTCACGCTGACCGCCGCGGTGCGGGAGGCGGGCGGGGAGGGGTTCCGGGCCGGGGCGGTCGGGGACGATCCCGCCGTGCTGCTCGACCGGCTCGACACCGACCTCGTACGCGCCGACGCCATCATCACCAGCGGCGGTGTGTCGATGGGCGCGTACGAACCGGTCAAGGAGGCCCTGTCGCCGCTCGGGACCGTACGGTTCGAGAAGGTGGCCATGCAGCCCGGGATGCCGCAGGGGTTCGGCGTGCTGGGGGACGACCAGGTGCCGATCTTCGCGTTGCCCGGCAATCCGGTGTCGTCGTTCGTGTCGTTCGTGCTGTTCGTCCGGCCGGCGCTGGCCAAGATGCGCGGGCTGCCGACCGGCATGCCGGAGTCCGTCACCGCGTGCGTCACCGGGTCGTTGCGCTCGCCCGTTGGGCGGCGGTCCTATCTGCGGGGCGTGCTGGCCGCAGACGGCACGGTGTCGCCGGTGCACGGGCAGGGCTCTCACCAGCTTGCCGCGCTGGCCTCGGCGAACGCGCTGATCGTGGTTCCCGAGGACGTGACCGAGGTGACCGCCGGGGCGGAGGTGGAGGTGATCCGGCTGTGACCGGACCGGACGCGGGCGGGCTCACGCACATCGATGAGACCGGCGCCGCCCGCATGGTGGACGTCTCCGCCAAGGACGTCTCCGCGCGCAGCGCCGTCGCCACCGGGCGGGTGCTGCTGTCGGCGGAGACCGTCGCGCTGCTGCGTACGGGCGAGGTGCCCAAGGGCGACGCGCTGGGGGTGGCGCGGATCGCCGGCATCATGGGCGCGAAACGTACGCCGGACCTGATTCCGCTCTGCCATCCGATCGCGTTGCACGGCGTCAAGGTGACGCTGGACGTCGAGGACTGGGGCGTGGCGATCACCTGCCGGGTGAAGACGGCCGACCGCACCGGCGTGGAGATGGAGGCGCTGACGGCGGTGTCGGTGGCGGCGCTCGCGCTCATCGACATGGTCAAGGCGGTCGATCCGGGCGCGGTGATCACCAACGTGCGGGTGGAGGAGAAGCTGGGCGGCAAGACCGGACGGTGGACGCGATCATGATGATGCGAGCGCTGGTGATCACGGTGTCGAACCGGGCGTCGGCCGGGATTTATGAGGATAAATCCGGGCCGTTGCTCGTACGGCTGCTGCGCGACGAGGCCGGCTGTGACGTCGTCGACGGCCCCGTGGTCGTCCCCGACGGCGAGGCGGTGGAGATGGCGCTGGGGGACGGCGTCCTCGGCGGCTACGAGGTCATAGTCACTACCGGGGGCACCGGGCTGACGCCGATGGACCTCACGCCGGAGATGACCGCCCGCGTGATCTCCCGGGAGGTTCCGGGCATCGCGGAGGCGATCCGGCTGGCCAATCGCGAGAAGGTCCCGACGTCGATCCTGTCCCGGGGGCTCGCGGGGCAGGCCGGCGACACCCTGATCGTCAACCTGCCCGGTTCGTCCGGCGGCGTACGGGACGGCGTCGCCGTACTCGCCCCCATCCTGCGGCACGCCGTCGAGCAGATCCGCGGCGGCGACCACCCGCGGTGACCACTACTTCGATCCGCGCGTGGCGGCATCGTGCCCGTTGGGGGGATGATGAGAGTTGTGGATCGACTTCGCGGCTGGCCGGTGAGCCTCAACGAAGGGCCGGTCGGCCTCCGGCCGCTGCGGTTGGGCGACGTACGCGTGTGGCGCGAGACCAGGCTGCGCAACGCCGACTGGCTGCGCCCCTGGGAGCCGAGCAACCCCGAGACGCCTCTGTTCAGGACCGGGCTCGGCCCGTACGTGTCCATGGTCGGCACCCTGCGGCGGGAGGCCAGGCAGGGGCTCGCGCTGCCCTGGGTGGTCACGTACGAGGGGCGCTTCGCCGGACAGCTCACCGTCGGCGCCATCGTGTGGGGATCCGCCCGTTCCGCCCAGGTCGGCTACTGGATCGACGGCAAACTGGCCGGCCACGGCATCACCCCCACCGCCCTCGCCATGGCCGTCGACCACTGCTTCTTCACCACTGGTTTGCATCGGCTGGAGGCGAACATCCGCCCCGAGAACTCCGCCAGTCGTAGGGTGGTTGAGAAACTCGGATTCAGGGAAGAAGGCATTCGGCGTCGCCAACTTCACATCGACGGAGCCTGGCGCGACCACATCTGCTACGCGTTGACCGTCGAGGACGTCCCTGGCGGGCTGCTCGTACAGTGGCGTCGCGCGCGCGAGTCAGCGGCTCGTGGGGGGTCTTCTGTCGAAGAGGTTTGACGATCTCGCGACACACCGCACCGAATGCTCGTCAATCAGTGACACGCGGTCTTACGGTGCGTGACGTGAGCAGATTGAAGACGCAACGAACCGACCCGCGTCTTCATGCTGCCCGGAGGTGGTCGTGAGCAGCGTCCTCCTCTATCTCGCCATCGTCGTGATGTGGCTGTGCGTCCTCATCCCGATGTGGCTGCGCAAGGACAAGACCAACCTCGCCGAGCTGGCCGAGCTCGAGGAGTACTACACCGGCGAGCACCAGCTCCCCGACCTCGACAACCTGGCCGCCGCCGCGGCGGCCGAGGGCTACGAGGACGACAGCGGCATCGGGCTGCTCACCGGGCCGGTCACCGGCGAGTTCGAGAAGGTCGACGTCCGGCAGTTCCGGCTGCGGCGACGGGCGATCATCGTGGCCCGGCGGCGCCGGCTGCTGTTCTTCTGCGTCCTGCTGGTGGTGGCGTCCGTGGTCACGGCGGCGGTCAAGATGATCCCGTGGTGGGGCGTGGCGCCGTCCGTACTGGTTACGGTGGGCTACCTGTGCTTCCTGCGGGTCGCCGTACACGTGGACAAGGAACGCCGCGAACGCGCGCGCCAGGCCCTCGCCGAACGCCGGCGCCGGGCCCGCCAGCGCCGCCAGGCCCTCGCCGAGGAGCAGGCGGCCGAGGTGATCGACCTGACGGCACTGCACGAGGACGTGCTGTTCGACCAGTACGCGGAGCCGCCCAGACGCGCGGTGGGGGACTGAAAGGGTGGCGCGAGAACCCTCGGGGGGATGCTAACCTAAACGAGTCCTTGGGGATGTAGCGCAGTCCGGTAGCGCACTTCGTTCGCATCGAAGGGGTCAGGGGTTCGAATCCCCTCATCTCCACCCAGGTCAAAGGCCGCTTCCTGGCTGTAGGAAGCGGCCTTTGGCGTTGTCGGGTGACTAAGTGAGTGACTACGCGTCCTCTGCTCCTGCATCTCGATGGCGAAGGACCTTTACGTTCTCCAGAGAGTCGCGCCCTGCGAAGGAGCCGTATGTCAGGAGCAGTGCGTCCTGATGCTCGCGATCGAGGCCGGATGAGATGATCGCTCTTTCGACGTGGTCTGACATTTCCGTGGCACGGTCCAAAAGTTCTTGCCAAGGTACGCCGAGGGCGCATGCCAGTTGCTTCCATTGGTCGCCCGCAGGGCGCTTATGGCCATTCTCGATGTTGGAGATCGTCGCTGGGGAAACCCCGAGGCGTTGTGCCACGTCCTTCTGCCGCAGGCCGCGCCTGTCCCTAGCGGCGGCGACGAATCGGCTAAAGTCATTCTTCATGCGACTCATCGTGACCGATCCCTAGCTCTCTGTCTGCCGATCCGGAGAAATGCGGCTGAAGATCTCATCCATCGCTATGGCTCCCTCTTGCAACACTGGGCGGAGTTGCTTGCGGTAGACGGTCTCGGTGACGGTGGTGTTGCGGTGGCCGACCAGGCGTGAGATGGCCTCGATCGGCATGCCGGAGTCGGAGAGCAGCGAGACGAAGCTGTGCCGCATCTCGCGAGGTCGTTGTCCTGCCAGCGGTCGCCCGCCGCCTTCTTGGCCACGTCCTGGCGCTCACGGTGGAGCTTGAGGGCATCCACGCAGCGCCTCGGCATGGCCAGGGTACGGCGGGACTTCTTGGTCTTGGTGTCGCCTCCTTCACGGACGGAGCGCCAGACCATGATGGACGGCGGTGTGCCATCCAGGTTGACGTGCGACCAGGTGAGTGCACGGAGTTCCTCCGTGCGAGCACCGAGGAGCAGCGACAGGACAACGTAAGCGTGCAAGGCCGTGCCCTCCGACGCCTTGAGCACGGCTTTGGCCTGGGCGAGCGTCAGAGACTTGGACGGGCGGCCCTCCTTCCCCTTCGGGATCTCGCACAGGAGCACGACGTTGCGCTTCACCTTGTCGCGGGCCTGAGCCCTTGAGACCGAGCGCACGAGGATGGACCGCAGTTCGAGCAGGGTGCGGGTGCTGAGGTCCTTCGACTTGTCGGCCAGCCAGCGGTTAACGTCGTCCGCCGTCAGGTCCACGAGCTTGCGAGCGCCGAGGCCGGAGATGACGTGCTTGTTCGCGAGGATCTTGCACTTCTCCACCGTCGCGGCGTCTCGTCCGCTGAGCCCGTAGTCCAGCCAGTTCTGTACGGCGTCGGCCACGGTGTAGCCGACCCCGGAGACCACCAGGCCGTCTTCGTAGTCGCGGATGATCTGCTTGAGCTTGTCTTTGGCGGCGGTCTTGGTCTTGCCGCTGGCCTTCTTGACGATGCGCTTCCCGGCCGGTGTGTAGCCGACCGTGAGCGAGGCGATCCAGCGCTGGCGGGACTCGTCCCAGTGCAGGCCGCCATCCCCACGGCTACGGCGTTTCGTCATGACGCCTCCTGCTGCAACAGGGCGATGTACTCGCGGAGGGCGCTCTCCGGGATCAGGCGGCAGCGGCCCTGCTTGACCGAGCGGAGACGGCCGGAGCGCAACTGCTCGTAGATCACGCTGCGGCTCATGCGGAGCTTCAGCATGGCGTCAGGAACGCGGTAGAGCTGGACGTCATCGGCACTGGGCCCGCCAGACCAATCCCGCACCGATCCCGTACCCGGCTGCTACCTGCTACTCGCGGGCGCTGGTGCAGAAGTGTCGCGCAGCGTCGGGGTTTCGCGGATTGATAGCGAAGCGGGCGCCCTCCCAGCGGCTGTGCAGGTCTGGTGAGAGGGCGGACAGTTCGTCGGTGAGCGACGTTTCCTCGGTCTCCTCCGCGTCGTCGACCGTCTCACCCAGGAGAATGTTGGCGACGTGCGCGCTGTTGGCCGTCTCGGCCTCCGCCAGGTCGGCCAGCTCTTGCCCGCGCTCGTTCCACAGTTCGGACTGCTCGTCGACGCGGGTGTACGCGGTGTGCAGGGCGATGGTGAAGGTCTGCACCGTCACGTAGCGGGTCGTCGAGTGCTGGCGGTTGAGTCGCGCGATCTCGGCGTTGAGCCGCTGTCGATTGGCGCGCACGCGCGCGTTGTGTGCGCGCACCTCGCGGTTGTGCTTGTTGACGGCCTGCTTCAGCTTACGGTTGTAGGCGTCGACCATGCGGTTGTACTGGGCCGGGGTGACCTTTCGTGGCATCTCAACCTCCGCGGGCAACGCCCCGGGATCCTTCCTGTTTGCCGTCGCTCAGGGTAACGCTCCGGGCCGACAGTCTGCGTCTGACTTTCGAGCACGTGAGCGAACGACCGAGGACATGCAGAAGCCTGAGGCGTTGAGCTGCTCTGCTGTCACGTCCCCGGTAGCTACACCAGGCGACCCCTTAACGTCTTTGCCGATCTTGCTGACGCGGTATGCCGCCAGGTCGGCCCGCGTTCGCAGGACGTCCCGAGGGGTTTCAGGGCGCGGAACGCGGCGGGGATTGGCGCCGGTTGTTACCACTCGTCGTTGGGCGTGGCGCTGTCGTCGGACTCCGGGGTCGAGCAGCAAGGGAACGGCCAGTGGCGTTAACGAGGCGTCGGGGCGCGGCTTGCCGCCACTCGCCGTTCCGATCGGGGTGGCTGCCGGGGCGGCCTGCGAATAACGGCAGACCAGTCACCCGGCAGCGAAGTCGCAGGATTCGGCCTATCGCGATCACGCCGCCGAAAATGGCTTGACCCTCACGTAGCGTCAAGCCGTACGGTCTCGGCCCATGAGTGACAAGAAGATCCGGTCCCCGCTCAGCGACGAGGAGAAACGCGAGGTCTGGGGCGAGTGGGCCGACCGTGAAGGCGAGTACCTCGACGAGGTGGAGCAACGGTGGGGGGACAGCACCGCGTACGCGCAGTCCGCGAAGCGCGTCGCGACCTACGGCAAGAAGCAGTGGGAGCAGATCAACCGCGACAACGCGGCGATCGAGGCGCGGATCCGTGAGCTGATGGACGCCGGCGCCGACCCGTCGAGCGAGGCGGCGATGGACGTGGCCGAGGCGCAGCTGCAGCACATCGCCCGCTGGTTCTACGACATGACGCACGAGTTCCACGTTCAAAAGAGCTACCTGTACGTGGAGGACCCGCGTTTCCGGGCGGGCATCGAGGCGAACACCCGGCCGGGCGCGGCGGAGTGGCTGCAGGAGGCGATCAAAGCCAACGCTGCGCGCGCCGCCGAGGCTCCGACCACAGCCGGGTGACTGGTCTGCCGTGCCGACTTGGTTCGCAGGTCAGGCATCTCCGTTGGAAATTTCCCCCGTACTACCGGGACCCCGTCTGCGAGCGTCTTGTGGACGACGCCGATGGAGACCTTGACGCCGGCGGCGATGGTGCGGATGGATTCCCCGCGCTGGCGACGGGGGCCGTTCTTGAAACGGCTGGCAGTTAGTCGACGGGATCCCGTCTGATCGTCGAGATCAGGCGGGATCTTGTTGTTTCGAGAGATTCAGAATCGGGTTCGTCCTGGTTTGGAAGTCGAGGAGCAGGTGTCCGGGGAGTCCCGGGTGGTGCGACACGGTGATCTGAATTGCGGGTTATGGGATGGGTGGTGGCCGGCTCCGGCCCGTGACTGGCGAGCGGTCGAGACGTTCCGCTGGGATCTCGAAGACGTCGGCGGATGCGTCGGGCTCGTCTGAGGGCTGGTGGGTGTGGCGCCACTGGTCGAGAAAGTGGTCGTTGGCGACGGTGACGAGCAGCGCGACCAGGATGGTTTGGGCGACGCGGCCGTGGGCGAGGCGGTACTTCGGATCAGCCAGGTCGAGGTCGTGGCCCTTCGGGGTGGGCGGCTCGTTGCCGGGTGTCGGTGAGGTCGACCGCGGTGGGCCGGTTGGGTCCGCGCTGGTGGAGGCGGTCGAAGCGGGGGCAGGTCAGCGATGGGGAGGTGCCTGCTGCCGGGCACTGGAAGCGGGCGGTGCCGTCGCTGTTCAGGCTCTGTTTCAGGCGCAGCAAGTACGGCTCTCGTGCTCTGATGAGCGCGGTGAGTTCTGCCGATGGCGCCGAAGAAGTACTCACTGACCTGGCCAGGTGCCCCAAGACCAAAAGATCTCCGGCGAAGGATGCCAAGTCCGGCAAGGTCACGGCAGGCGTATGCCGCTGCGGGTGCCGGAATTTAGGGTCAGTTGTCGAAGTGATGTCAAGAATGCTCTGGCCGCTCCGACCTTCCTGTAAGGGAAGCGCCGGTTCGCACAGCGGTGCATCGTGGGCGACACCGATTCGAAGGAGCAGGCATGTCACGGAACATTGAGACCGTCAACACCTACCTGGACGGTTTCCGCAAGAACGATCATGAGCAGATCCTGTCATGCCTGACGGACGACATCGAGTGGACCGTCTTCGGGGCCTTCCACCTGACCGGCAAAGAGGCATATGACAGGGCCATCGACGGCCCGCCCGAACTTATCGACCCTCCCCACCTGGAGGTCGTGCGCATGGTCGAGCAGGGCGATGTCGTCATGGCGGAACTCACCGGGACGGTGAAGCGAGTCGCGGGCGGCGAGATGCGCATGTCCATGGCGGAGGTGTTCGTCATGCGCGACGGCAAGATCGCCGAGCGTCGTGCCTGGGTCATCGAGCTGAAGGAGAACGACTACCGCTGACCGGAGGAGTTCGATCGCGGGCGGCCCGGCTCGGCGACGACAATGCCCCTGGGCCGCCTGGCATCTGGAGTGCCACGGCCTTCGCGACCAGACTTCCCCACAGGGCCTGGAATCCGCCACGTCGAGGTGAACGACCGGGACCGCCAGCGTGTACACATACTTGTCGGACCGCAGCTCAGCGGGCGTCGTTACCGACAGTCCACCCGGATGGACACAGGCATTGCTCGTCTGCCGTCCCTTCACCAGTCCACCCGCTATTTGATCCAAGGGATCAGGTCTTCCTGTCCCATGCTTCGCACGACCGCGTTGTCGTCGGAGGATGGGGTGCAACCAGATCTCCGTCGGGGCAAGACCATCGCGGCGTGTGCGGGAAACAATCATGTTCCCTTCGGGAAGCGATCTTCTGAACCCTTCTTGAACCCCAGGCCCGCCCTATTCGTGAACACCCCACCCAGGGCTGCGCTGCTTGTGCAGTGGCACCTGTCTGCGGGGTCGCCTCAACTGGCGCTGGTCGCTGAACGACCGGCGGAGCTGCGCAGCCCGTCCAGCACGAGGGTGATGACACCGTCGGCCTCGGCCCGCCAGCCGGGGCGGTCGTGGGCCGCGCCGATGCCGTGCAGCGCCATCATGACGGCGCCGGCATCCACGTCGTCGCGAACGGCGCCGTCCCGTACGGCGGCGGCCACCAGGTCGGTGACGGCCTGCTCCAGCGCCTGGCTGCCCTCGGCGAAGGCACCCGAGCGATCGGCCATGAGCGTGGCCAACGTCCGGGCCAGGCCCTCGTGGGCGTCTATGTGGTCGACCATGCCGCGTAGGAAGGTCGCCAAAGCCTCCGCCGCGGGCAGCGTGGCCTGCAGTCGGCGGGCGCGGTCGCACAGCGTGGCGACTTCCCCGTGGTAGACCGCCTCGGCCAGTGCCTCCCGGGTGGGGAAGTGGCGGTACAGCGTGCCGGTGCCCACCCCGGCCAGGCGGGCGAAGTCATCGAAGCGCAGGTCGAAGAAGTCGCCGGCGTCGAAGACCTCCCGGGCCTTGGCGATCAGGGCCTCACGGTTGCGCTTGGCGTCGGCGCGCAGCGGCTTGTCGGCGGTCATGCGTTCCCTCGCGTTGACAAGTGGAGATAGTCTCCATATTTTGAAATAACTGGAGATTGTCTCCAAATTGATCGTACCCCACGAGGTGCAGCGTGAAGATTCTCATGTTCGGCCGAGGCGCGATCGCCACCATCTACGGCTGGGCCCTGGAACGGGCCGGCCACGACGTCGAGTTCTACGTCCGGCCGGGACGCGCGGCGACGTACGGAGACGCGGTGGACCTCGACCTGCTCGATGCGCGGCGCCGGGTGTGGGGGCAGCGCGTCGTCGAGAAGTGGCCGGTGCGCTTCCGCGAGGAGTTGGAACCGGACCATGACTTCGACCTGATCGTGCTCAGCGTGTCGCACCACCGCCTCGCGGAGGCGACGGCCTTCCTGGCGCCGCGTGTCGGCCACGCCACGGTGCTGGTCTTCGGCAACATCTGGACCGAGCCGCCGGCCGCGATCGGCGCACTCCCTGTCGACCAGATCGCCTGGGGCTTTCCCCAGGCCGGTGGCGGTTTCGGCGCGGACGGCGTGCTCCGTGGGGCGCTGCTGCCGTCGGTCATCTTCGGCACCCTCGGCCGGCCCCCGACCGACCGTGAGCGGGCCGTGCGCCAGGCGTTTCGCAAGGCCGGGCTCCGGCTCAAGGAGCGGCCTGACTTCCGCGGGTGGCTGTGGGTCCATTTCGTGTCGGATGCCGGCCTGCTCTCACAGGGCCTGCGGCTGGGTTCCCTGTCCAAGCTGGTCGGGGCAAGGGGCGACCTGCGCGAAGGGCTGCTGGCCGGCCGGGAGCTGCTGCCGCTCCTCCAGGCGCGCGGTGTCGACCTGCGGCGTCACCGGGGCGCTGTACTGCTGTTCCGCGCGCCCACCTGGCTGACGGCCCCCGTGCTCGCCTGGTTGACAGCTCATGTCGCGCTCTTGCGCGTGAGTTTTGCGGCGCACTCCGACCCCGACGCCGAGGAGCCGCGTGAGGTTTGCCGGGACACCCTGGCCGAAGCGCGACGGTTGGGCATCTCGGTACCGCGGCTGGAAGCGGCGGAACCGAACTTCGCCCGCGAGGGGATGGGTCGAGTCTGAATCCACCGCTATGTGTTGGTCCCGGTGGTCCATCGCGGCTCCTTAGTCCACCGCATCCCAGAGCCGAACCCGGGCGCGCCGGTCGGACCAACCGCCGTTCACATACGGCTTTTCGCGGTCCAGCCTCTATCACCTGTCCGTGACGTCGTGGAAGGAAAAGTCATGACTACTGCTGAGAAGCACGAGTTCCCCATGGCCCGTACGTGCCCGTTCGCGCCGCCGCCGGCGTACGAAGAGATCCGCGAAGGAGAGCCGGTCTCGCGGGTTCGTCTGCCCGATGGCGGGTGGGCCTGGGTGGTCAGCCGCCACGAAGACGTGCGAACCGTTCTGAACGACCGGCGGTTCAGCGCCGACCGGCAGCATCCGGATTTCCCGGCGCTGGTCAAGGGCGAGGCGGCGTCCCGGCGGCCGGACGAGGAGCGCATGCTGATCGCGATGGACGCGCCCGAGCACGGGCCGGCGCGCAAGGCCGTACTCGGCGAGTTCACGGTGCGCAGGTTGGAGGCGCTGCGGCCGCGGATCCAGGAGATCGTCGACGGGCAGATCGACGCGTTGCTGGCCGGGCCGCGGCCCGGTGACCTGGTGGACTCGCTGTCGCTGCCGGTTCCGTCACTGGTGATCTGCGAGATGCTGGGCGTGCCCTACGCCGACCACTGGACATCCGTAAGCCACGTGCGCACCACCCCCACATGCCTTACGTGCCTGACCGCCTCACGATGCGGATCAGGGGATCGCGACGAGGGGGAGACCGGCCAGCAGGCGGTCGCGCAGGGCGTCGCCGCGGATGCCGAGCTCGGGGAGGTCGTCGGGGCCGGGGGCGCCGGTGACCAGCAGTTCGGGTACGAGGAGGCGGCTGAGCGGGACCTCGGGTGCCGGGTCGACCAGAGCGCCGATGGAGGCGGTGGACAGGTCGAGGTAGCCTGGCGCGAGTGTCCTGCCGTGGAGGGTGCCGGCGACCAGGTCAGGGCAGAACTCGTTCCAGAAGAGCGAGACGGTGGTGCGCAGGTCCCCCTGGATCATCACCAGCTTGTCGGTCATGTCGCCGACGAAGGTCTCGGCCGTCACGTGGCCGCGTACGACCAGCTTCGCGTCACCGGCCAGGTAGATGTTCCGCGCCCGCAGGTTCCCGAGGACGATCAGCGCGGCGGCCCCGTCGTCCACATCGGTGATGTTCCCGTTGACCACCAGGTCGCCGTCCACGATGTACCCGGTTGCCGCCTCGGGCGTGCCCTCCCGCCACGGCGTCCGCTCGTGCTCGTCGAGGGGGAGTTCGCCGGTCACCGCGGCCGGCCCTGGAATCAGGATGTACTCCTCCTCGTACAGGTTCTCGTAGGTCTCCTTCGGCAGGCCGCGCTGCTCGAACAGGTCCACCGCATCGTTCCAGGCGAGGTAATTCGACCGCATGCGCGCGACCATAGCAATGAAACACAGCCGTACCGTCTCGAAACCGACGTTGGATGTGGCGCGTACATCGACGCGGCCCCCAATGATCGAGAGGTTCCTTACTTGTCTTACAACCCCCAGACAACTCTGCAGCGGCCCCGACTCGGAGGGCTCGACAGGGCTGATGGCATCAGCGGAAGGCCGCGGCGTTGCGCTTGGCCCAGTCGGCGAAGGTGGCGGGGGCACGGCCGAGGATCTTTTCGACATCGGGGCTGACGGTCTGTTCGCGGACGGTAGGGGTGCCGAGAATGTCAAGGGTGGTGTCGGCTACCGGGGCGGGCATGAACGTGAGCATCTGGGCGCGGGCCTCTTCCCGGGTCTGGTCGAGGAAGGTGACAGACTCACCGATGGCGTCCCCGATGGCGGCCGCGCGCTGGCGTGGGGTGGTCGGAATGGGGCCGGTCAATTCGTAGATCGCCTTCGAGTGGCCCGGCCGGGTCAGGGTGGCGGCGGCGACGGCGGCGATGTCGTCAGGGTCGATGACCGGGAGGCCAACCTGGCCGAAGGGTGCGGCGATCGTGCGGGTTGCCTTGATGGAGGAGGCCCAGGCGTAGGCGTTGGAGGCGAAGCCGCCGGGGCGCAGGATGGTCCAGTCGGTGCCGGAATCCATGACGGCCTGTTCGAAGGCGGCGAATGCCTGCCCGTGTGACAGGGAGTCCGGGCGGGTGGCCACTCCCTGGGAAGAGAGCAGGACGATCTTTCCGAAACCCGTGAACGGGGCGACGACCCGAGCAGGGTCGCCGGCCATCATCAGGTCCCCACCTACGAGCAGGAAGACCGCATCCGCAGCAGAGGGCAGGTTGGCGGAGGGCTGGGAGAGGTCGGCGGCGTCCGCACGGACGCCGGGCGGCACGTCGCGTTCGGTGATGCGGCGGGAGACGGCGGTCACCTCGTGGCCCTGTTCGGCGAGGGTGCGGACCAGCGTGCGGCCGACGTTTCCTGTGGCTCCTGTGACAACGATCACGATGAGTTCCTCGATCTGCGAGTTAGTTAGCTGGCTGACTTGCTTGCTGGGGTGAACTTAGCACAGATGGGAGTCGTATAGTTAGTCAGGTGACTGACTCGAAAGAGTCCGCCCGAGTCCGGGCGGCCGGCGCCAAGCGGGAGCGGCTCATGAAGGCCGCGGCCCAAGTCGTACACCAGCAGGGCGTCGAGCGCACCACCATCGCTGACATCGCACGGATGGCCGAGGTCCCCCTGGGCAACGTGTACTACTACTTCAAGACCAAAGACGAGCTCGTCGCCGCCGCCCTGTCCGAGCACACACGGCAACTGGACCTGCTCACCGGCCGCCTGGATCAGCTCTCCGATCCCCGCGAGCGCCTGAAAGGACTGATCAACGCCTGGGTGAGCCAGCGCGACCTCGCCGCCCGGTACGGCTGCCCGACCGGAACACTCACCGTCGAGCTGGACAAGCGCGACGAGGGCGGCCTGGACGTTGAAGCAGGCAAGGTCATCCGGCTTCTGCTCACCTGGGTCGAGCGCCAATTTCGAGAGCTGGGCCAGCCGGACCCCGAAAGCCTGGCGCTCACCCTAGTGGGTGCCTACCAGGGCATGTCCCTGCTGACCAACGCCCTGCGGGACCCGGGGATCATGCAACGCGAGGGCGGTCGCCTACTCGCCTGGCTGGACTCCCTTGAAGCCAACTGAGTCCGCCGCGCCGTAGCCCAGGACGAATGCCTGTCGTTCTGGACTGCAGACCCTCAGCGTGACGCCGTGTGGAAAGCGATCTTCAGACTCTTCTCGGACGCACCCCACCCAGGTCAAGGACCGCTTTCCGATTTTGGGAGGCGGCCTTTCGCGTTGCTGAGTGACCAACTGGGCGACCGTGCCTCACGGGGCAGGCGCTGGCAGGACACGGCCTGCCACTTACTAGTACGGTCCCACTCCCGAAATCAGCACAACAGCCGGTAATCCAGACATGGGCGACAGGTATGAGCGCGAGAGCTGCCACTGTCAGTAAAGCTTTGTAGACCGGTCTCACCTGGGCGACGCCGAACCCAACGCCCGCGACGATCAGGAGCGTCGCGAAGATCACGGCCATGGCGGCGCATCGTGCGGCCAGCAGGCCGGCCACCAGCGCGCACACGTGTCCGACCGCGCTGCCGGAGGTGTAGGCCAGGACGGCGGCAGTACGCCACTTCGCCGCCATCTGGTCCTCGGGTTGCGCGCCATCGGAAATGTCGGGCGTTCGGCGGCACGTTGCCGTTACCGTGCCTCCATGTTGGATGCGCACGAGCGATTTGTGGCCTCCGGGTCGCTGCGGATTTGGACTGAGCGGGTCGGGGATCCCGAGCTTCCCGCTGTTCTGCTGGTCACGGGGTCGGCTGCGCAGGGTGTCAGTTGGCCTGATGCGCTGGTCGACCGGCTTGTCGAGCGTGGGGTGCAGGTGATCCGGTTCGATCACCGGGACACCGGTCGGTCCAGCGTGGTCGACTTCGATGCCCATCCGTACACGATCGGGGACATGGCTCGCGACTGCCTGGCTGTGCTGGACGGTTATGGGCTGAGCTCCGCTCATGTGGCGGGGGCTTCCCTGGGCGGCATGATCGCGCAGTGGCTGGGGGTGCACGCGCCGGAGCGGGTCCGGTCTTTGACGGTGATGTCCAGCTCGCTGATGGGGCACGATCCGAGTCCGGCATGGGAACGGGTGCGGGCCGGGGAGCCGGCCGATCCGGATGATCTGCCGCCGCCGGCGCCGGCGTATCTCGCGCATCTGGACGCCGGGCTGCCGCCGGGTGTGGAGTCCGATGTGGCCTTGTTCCGGGTCTTCAACGGGCCGGTCCGGCCGTTCGACGAGTCGGCCGCCCGGGAGATGCTGGAGTTGGCGCTGTCGCGGGCTGTCGACCCGGCGGCCGCGGCCAACCATTTCCGGGCCGTGTGGATGGACGACCCTGGCCTGCTCGCTCCGCTGTCGTCGATCAGCGCGCCGACCTCGATCGTGCACGGCGATCAGGATCCGGTCTATCCGCTCGGTCACGGCGAGGCGCTGGCTGCCGCGATTCCGGGCGCGGTGTTGCACGTGGTGCCCGGAATGGGGCATGTCATGACTTCTCCTGGCCTGCCCGAGGAGGTCGCCGACCTGATCCGGCTGTGACCCGCCTTGCGAGAGAGAACGGTCGGCTCAGCGGTTCCCGGTGGCCAGCAGCAGGTTGGCGTCGATCCGGGCGAGGCCGAAGACGTTCGAGCCGCCTTCTGTGTACCCGGCCTTGCGCTTCCATCGCCGCCCGTTGTAGTGCAGCAACGTGACTTCGCTCGTCACGTCCTGTTCGTAGCCCACCGCCCACACGTCGTCCTCACCGACGGCGGCGATGCCGTAGAGCGAACCCTTCCAGCTGGGGGATTGGACCTGTGTCCAGAAGCTTCCGTTCCAGTGCAGGATCAGAGGTTTGCCTGTGCCGTACTCGTCGCAGTCCCCCGAGGCGCCGCGTTCACCCACGGCCCACACGTCGGACGGCCGGTTCTGCCAGATGTGCCGCAGCATGCCCTTGCCCAGGGCGGGCAGCCGCATCTCCACCGGCGCGCTGCCGGGAGTCGCACTGTGCCAAATCGCCGGACGCGAATCAGCGCATCGCCCGCTGGACGAGCTGCCCGCGATCCACACCTGTCCGGCTCCGGCGTCCACGGCGTGGAATCTGCCTCCGCCCGGGACTTCCCGCTTGCTGAAACGCCTGCCGTTCCAGGTCATGAGGACAGGGACGGACGTCTTGCCCTCCCTGCGTCTGCCGATCAGGAACGCCCGCGAACCGTCCACGGCGACGTCAGCCAGCGCGCCGACCGTCGGAAGCTGGGCAGGTCTGAACGTCTTCCACCGCCGGCCGTCCCAGCGCAGGGCGAAGGGAAGCCGCACCTCCTCGGAGTCCTCGTCGAGGTCGCCGATGTCGCCGACCGCCCAGACCTCGTTCGGTCCGTCGGCGTCCACACCCGACACGATGGAGTCGAGCGCGTCGGGGAATCGCTCGTGCAGGCGCTGGTCGACACGCCACCCGTCGCGGTCCATTCGCAGAAGCACGCCGTTGCGCGGCTCGTCCTCCGCTGTCACGGCGTAGCCGACCGCCCAGGCCGCGTCCGGGCCCCCCACCGCCACGTCCAGCACCGTGTTGGCGCTGCCGTCAGAGGCATTCTCGTCCTCTTCGCCGGGGTGGTTCGCAGTGGGCGACGTGGCGAGGGTCGTGCTCGCCGCCGGTGTCTGCGGCACGGTGCCCGCTGGGGCTGCCGTGCAGCCTGCCAGGGCGAGGACGCAGACAAGCCACAAGATCTTCATGGTTTCGGAGTCTCGCAGCCGATCGGGCACATTGCGCCATCTCTGGCATTTCGATCTCACCCGGCAGGCAGGGCGGGCCGTGCGCGCCTCGTAATGCATCGGGAGCTTCGGTCAAGTACAGGGTGTAAGCGCTGTTGACCGAAGGGAGCCCGGCCCGTGCGGCCCGACCAGGAGGAACCGGCGGATCCGTTGACACGGATGCCGGCTTTCGAGGACTTCTACCTGCGGCACTTCGACATGATGACGCGCTTCGTCGTACGGCGGGTGGCCGACCCGCACACGGTGGCCGACCTCACGGCGGAGATATTTCTCGCGGCGCTGCACTCCCGGCACACCTACCGGCCAGGACGAGGCAGCGAGACCGGATGGCTGTACGGGGTGGCACGTAACGTGCTGCTGGCCCAACGACGCCGCGGCGAGCGCGAGGCGCGCGCCGTCGCACGGGTCGTCGCGCGCCGCTCGCTGGACGGTGACGACATCGCCGATCTGACGGACCGCATCGACGCCGAGGAGCCCGCCCGCCGGGCGCTGTCGGCCATGGCCGACCTGCCGGAGGGGGAGAGGGCGTTGCTGGAACTCGTGGTCATCGACCAGTTGACGGTGGCGGAGGCGGCCCAGGCCCTGGACATCAGGGTCGGGACGGCCAGAGTGCGGTTGCATCGCGCCCGCCGGGCTCTGCGGAAGGTGCCAGGAGTGGCGGCGGCTCTCGTGACGGAAGGACTGTGATGGCGGTGTCGTTCAGGGACAAACTGCTCCAGGAACTGCGCGCGGAGGCCGCCACGGTCTCCTGGGAGTCCCGGCCGGCGCGCCGGCCCGCGCGCCGGCTGGTGGCTGCGGCGGGGCTGGCCGCGGCGGTGGTCGCGGTGGTGGCGGTCGCCGTTCCGCTGGTGTCGGAAACGCCGGCGTTCGCTGTCGTCAGGAACCCCGACGGGACCGTCACCGTGCGGATCAACGAGTTCGTCAGGCCCAAGGAGCTGGAGAGGAGGCTGCGGGAGGAGGGCGTGCGAGCGGTGATCGACTACGTCCCTTACGGACAGACCTGCCGCGGGCCGCGGGGGGAGATCGTGCCCCAGCCGCAGCGGATGCCGCTCAGGCGGTTGGACGGCCCCGACTTCTGGATCGACCCCAAGGACTTCGGGCCGGACGAGACGCTCGTCGTCGTCATGCACTCCGCCAGCGGTGATCCGGCCAAGGGCAATGGAGGCGGTGTCGGGGTGATCCGCGGACCGGTCGCGCCCTGCGAACTCGTACCTGCCTGACGGTCCGAGGTGGGGCGGGGGCGTGAACATTCGAGGCTCCTGTGACAAGACACAGGTGACATCTCGAAGGGGGTCCAGTGTTGAAGACAGATCGTCTATGGTGACCGACACGTCACCACTGGTGGTGGACTCCGAGATCATCGCGCGTTCCCTCGATGATCCGGAGAGGTTCGCCGCCCTGTTCGACCGCTACGCCGCGACGCTCTACAGGTACATCTCCTTCCGGCTCGGTCCGGAACTCGCCGAGGACCTCGTCGGGGAGACGTTCCTGATCGCGTTCCGCAGGCGCGACGCGTACGACGTCTCCTACCGCGATGCCCGGCCCTGGCTGCTGGGCATCGCGACCAAGCTCATCACCGGTCACCGCAGGACCGAGGTCAGCCGCTACCGCGCGCTGGAGCGGCAGAGCCCGGCCCAGCCCGTCGAGGGGCCGGAAGAGGCGATCACTCGTGAGCTGACCGCTCAGGGGTCGCGGACGGTACTGCTGAACGCGCTCGCGCTGCTGTCGCGAGGCGACCGGGACGTTCTGCTCCTGGTCGCCTGGAGTGACATGACGTACGAGGAAGCGGCCCGCGCGCTCGGCATACCGGTCGGCACGGTCAAGTCACGACTCAATCGGGCCCGGCGCAAGGTCCGCCACACCCTGGGTGGGGTCAACCCGTTGGAGGAGCACGGTCATGGATGAACTGAAGACGCTCATCAAGGAACTGGAGCACGAGCCGCCCCACTCCCTGGCCCGGCAACGGCTCCGGCTCGCTCAGGAGGCGGCCGCGGCGCCGCGCGGGCGGCGCCGGGGAAGGCTGCTCCCGTTCTTGAGTGGGCGGCGGCTCGCGATGGGCGCTGCTGTGGCGGCGGCCGTCGCGGTGGGCGTGGCCGTGCCTTCCCTGCTGGGCTCCGCCGAGCCGGCGTACGCCCTGACGAAGAACCAGGACGGGTCGATCAACCTCAAGGTCTACGAGTTCCGGGATCCCGAGCAGGTCGAGAAGGAGCTGGGCGAGTGGGGTGTGCCGGCCGACATCACCTACCTGCCTCTCGGCAAGCGCTGCGGGAACGTCCGGGCGCCGTTCCTCAAGGGCGACGACTTCGGCGCGGGCGAGGAGTTGTCGAGCGGTGATGCCGCCACGCAGGCGAGGTTCCGGGAGAGACTGCGGAAGTCGGCCTCCTACCAGGCGATTCGTCCGCAGGACGGCATCACCATCTATCCCCGCCACATCAAGCCGGGCCAGATCGCGATGATCGAGGTCATGGAGAATCCGGTCACGCCCTCGGCGGCGCGTCCCGGGGTCGCCTGGCAGTTCAGCGGGCGGCTGACGACCGGGCCGATCCAGCCGTGCGAGGTCGTGGCGGATCCCTCGGCCGACGACATCGGTGACGCCACGCCGCCGCCCGGCAGCTGATCCGCTTTCCCGCGCGCTCTCCTCGGGGCCGGGGGGAGCGCGCGCCTCCCACGACGACTTTCCTCGGAGGAAAGCACGTGCTACTTTCCTTATGGGAAAGTAGTCATGCCGACCTCGGAGGTGGCCTTTTTGAACCCGCACGACGCCCAGTCCTCGCTCGACGACATCCGCCGGCTTCAGGACACGACCAGGAACGAGATCGTCCGCCGCAGCTTCGCGATGCCCCGCGTGATCGTCGTCGCGCTCGGCCTCTTCATCGGCTACGCCTTGATCGATCTGGGGGCGCCGTGGCAGTTCATCGGCCTCGCGGTCGGGCTCGGCCTGTTCGCAGGGGTGGGCGTCATCTACGAATATCGGGCCGCGGTCCGGAGGCAGCCCACCGTCCAGGAAACGCTGTACCACGTGATGGTGCTGCTGGGCATCTGCATGGTCTTCAGCGCCGCGCGCATTCTCGCCTTCGCGCTCTTCGACGTGCCCGCGCACGGTCTGATGTCGCAGTCCATGATCGGCGCCGTCGTGGCGGCCCTCGCGTACGTCGCGGCCACGCCCGTCAACCGCCGCGTCATGAGGTCGCTCGTCCAGCAGGCCGGCGGGCGGAGCTGATGGATCCACAGTTCGACGAGTTCCTGCACGTACCGGCCAGGCTGTCGATCGTGGCGGTGCTGGCGCCGGCCGACTGGGTGGACTTCGGCTTCCTGCGGGACTCGATCGGCACCAGCGACTCGGCCCTGTCCAAGCAGGTCTCCGCGCTGGCCGGCGCCGGATACGTCGATGTGCGCAAGAACCAGGACAAGCGCGCGCGGCGTACGTACGTACGGCTCACCCCGCAGGGACGGGAGGCGTTCGTGCGGCACGCGGCGGCGCTGGAGCGGATCGTCGCGCTCGCCCGTGGCAGCGACGAGCGGCCCGCCGCCCAGTAGCGGCGGCCCCCGCCCGCGTCGAGACGGGGGCCGCGTCAGCCGGAGCCGGTCTTCTTGCCGCACACCCCGGGAAGGGTGCACACCTTTTTCGCCATCTTTCTGGCCTGACCCGTGATTTGCTTCTGCGCGCCGCTGCCCCTGGCGATGGCGGTGTAGAGGAACAGGGCGGCGCCCCGGCGTCCGATGACCGCCAGGTCGTCGGACTGGGACAGACGCCTGCCGCTCGCGGCGTACTCATAGCCCGCCACCGACAGGGCCTCGTCACCGACGCGCAACGGCTTGCCCACGTAGCCGAACCGGTCGCGCCTCACCGCTGCCGGCTTCGAGCACCTGGCCAGGTCGGCACGGAGCTTGCGGAAGGCGGCCTGGGCGGCTCCGGCGTTCCCGTACAGCACGAGTTGTTCGCTCGTGCCCGAGGGCGCGCTGGTGGAGTAGGTGATGGTGCGCATCGCGACCCGGCCGTCGCGGGGTTTCCCCTTCGATCGGCAGGGGTTGAATTCGAGCTGCCGGGACAGGCTGTCGCTGACCTCCCACCACTCCTCGCCCTCGACGACCGGCCCCTTGGCGGCCTCGGGCTCGGTCAGCAGGAAATTCCTGGGAATTTTGGTGGCGGTGGCGTGGGCGGTGCTCGTTCCTGCCAGGACCGAGCCGAGCGCCAATGCCACCGTCATCGTCTTTTCGATCATGAATGGTGAGATGTCCGGCCATCACGAGAAGTTCTATGCCACGGCGGTGCCCTCAAGTTCGACCATCAGGTCGGGGATCGCCAGCCGGGTCACGCCGAGCATCGTGGTGGGCGGGGCCACCCCGGCGCCGCCCAACCGGGACGCCAGCACGCCGTAGTGCTCGAAGAGCCGGTCGACGTCGGTGGTGTAGACGGTGAGCCGGATGAGGTTCGCGAGGGACATGTCGGCCTCGCCGAGCACGGCCTCCAGATTGTCGAGGCTCAGCGCCAGTTGTGCCCCCATGTCATCGGCGTGCTGGGGCTTGCCTTCGCCGCTCATCGCGGTCTGCCCGGAGCAGTAAAGGGTCCGGGTGTGCCCGGAGACGACTTCGCCCTGGTTGTAGCCCAGCCCGAGGGACCACGGCCACGGGTTGACCGGCGTTCGCTCCATTGCCACATCAGCTCCATTCGGTTCGTCGACGCCCGCACCTTTCGGGCGCGCGTCGATGAACCTCGCAAACAAAGCACGACATCCTGTGTCGTGTATTTCGGTAACGTTCTGGGATGCGTGCCGATCGGCTGGTCTCGCTGGTGCTGCTGCTGCGGCAGTACGGCCGGCTCTCCGCGACCGTGTTGGCCCGCGAGCTGGAGGTGTCCACCCGTACGGTGCTGCGCGACATCGAGGCGCTGTCCGCGGCCGGTGTCCCGGTCTACGCCGAACGCGGACGGCACGGGGGTTTCGCGTTGTTGCCCGGCTTCCGTACCGAGCTCACCGGGCTGAACCACGACGAGGCCCTCGCCCTGCTGGTCGCCGGGTCGCGGCGGGGCGCGCAGGCGTTCGGTCTCGGCACGGCGCTCGCCTCGGCGATGCTCAAGGTGGTGGACGCGCTGCCCGACAGCTATCGGGACACCGCGGCCGGCGCGGCCGAGCGCCTGCTCATCGAGCCGGAGATCGACCTCCTCTCCCGCCGGCTGACCGATGAGGAGGTGCCCGGCGTCGTGGCGGCCGAGGTCCTGCGGGCGGTGTTCGCCGGGCACAAGCTGGACATTCACTACGCGGCCGAGGGCCAGGAGCCGACGTGGCGCACGGTGGACCCGGTCGGCCTGGTCACCGTACGCGACCGGGGTTACCTGCTCGCCACGCGGTCGGGGGAGGACCGCACCTACCGGCTGTCCCGGATCCTGGCCGCCAGGGAGCTCGCCGAACCCGCGCAGCGGCCGGACCGGGTCGATCTCGACCGAGCCTGGCAGGAGCGCAGCACGCGGTTCCGTAACGGTGGGGACCAGGTCACCGTGCTGGTACGGCTGGACCCGGTGCGGCGGGAGGACCTGGTGGGCACCGCGCTGGCCGTCATCGCCGAAGAGGTCGACACGGACGGCCGGTTGCGGATGGAGGTGTCCTTCCAGGATCACCGGCACGCCCGATGGGCGTTGTGGCAGCTGGCGACGTACGCGGAGGTCCTGGCCCCGCAGTGGTTGCGTGACTACCTGCACGATCGCGCCGTCGCGCTGGCCGGCCGCTACGCCGGAGGTCAGTAGCCGGTGCGGCGTGGGGCGGCCGTTGGGCGGCGGGAGAGGTTCGTCCGGTGGGTGGGCTTCTTGATGTGCATGTTCCTCCTTGTGGGGGTCAGGCCCTGGTGAGCCAGGTGACCTGGGCGCCGTTGTCGAAGGACTCGCGCCTGGCGGGGGTGAACTGGGTGGGGCGGAACGTTCCGGAGAACATGGGGATGCCGCTGCCCGCCACCACGGGGTAGCTCTTGAGGATGATCTCGTCGATCTCCGGGAGCAGGGAGGCGGCGAGTCTGCCGCCGCCGCAGAGGTAGATGTCCTTGCCGGTGTCCTCGGACTTCAGCCGCCGGACGAGCTCGACGGGGTCGCCCTTCTCCACCTGGACGGTGGGGTCGTCGATCGTCAGCGTGCTGGAGACGACGTACTGGCGCAGGTGGGCGTACGGGCTGGTGGTGATGCCCAGGGCCGGCTCATAGGTGCCGCGGCCCATCACCACGGTGTCGAAGACCTGGTTGGGCACGTCGTCGAGGCCGGCCGGCTTGCGGATGTGGGTGGGGACGGTCTCGGGGTAACGGTCGTTGATCCAGGCCGCCATCTGGTCGGACACCGGATAGAAGTCGATCTCGTGGCCGGGGGTGGTGCTCCTCTACCTGGCGCTGAACTGGCTCATCGTGGAGCGGCTGACGCTGCCGGACATCTTCACCGAGCAGGAGGTACGCGAGCTGGTGGACACGGCCGTGCGAAGGGCGCTGAACGCCTGAGAGAGGTCAGGGCGCGGTGAAGGCGGTGCAGTGGGTGATGGTGGCGTCGTCCGAAGGGACGCCGTGAGACGCCTCGGCGCGGCGGACGCTGTCGATGATGCCGGCGGGGCCGGCCGACGCCAGGACGGACATGACCTCCGACCAGCCGGCGAGCTGGAAGCGCTCGACGAAGCGGGCCGCTCCGTTGCTGAGCAGGGCGGCGGCGGTCAGCTCGGCGATCGGCACGCTGCCGGTGACGGCCTCGTCCGCCGCCCGCGGATCGTCCTTGGCCACCCAGAAGCCGCCGGGCGCGTTGCGGCGGGCGCGGAGGTCGCGGAGGATCCGTCCGTACGCGGCGGCGTCCCCGGCGGCGGCGTCCAGGGCGGGCTCGTACGAGCCGCTGATGACCACCTCACGGGGGTCGGTGACGACGAGCGGGGCGGCGCCGGCCCGGTCGAGGGCGAGGAAGCAGTCGCCGAGCACCAGGTGGTCGGCGAGGTCGCCGTTCAGGCGCAGGACGGCCACCGTCGCCGACGGGCTGATGGGGTCGGCGACGTCGCAGGTGCCGCGGTGGGCGTCCGTCACCTGCCGGATGGCCTCGGCGAGCAGCGCGGGAAGGGACGGGGGGCCCGCGTCGGGCGCCAGGAGGGCGAGGAGCGTGCCGCCGAGGCGGCGCGCGTACCAGGCGACGCCGTGGCGGCAGACGGACTCCGCGCCGGGGATGCCGGCGCCGTCGACGAGGACGGCGGCGCCCGGCACGGCGCCGGTGAAGTCCTCGTTCGGGCGGCCGGGGTGCCCGGCGGCGCTGACCATGGTCACCCGCATGGCGGGGGCGGCGGTCAGCGCAACTCCTGGATGCGGACCAGGTTGCCCGAGGGGTCGCGGAAGGCGCAGTCGCGGGCGCCGTACGGCTGCTCGGTCGGCTCCTGGACCACCTCCGCGCCGCCGTCCCGCACCTTCGCGAAGGTGCCGTCGAGGTCGGCGGTGGCCAGCAGGATCCAGCCGTAGGTGCCCTTGGCCATCATCTCGGCGATGGTCCGGCGCTCGTCGTCGGTGATGCCGGGGTCGGCGCCGGGCGGCGCCAGCAGGATGGACGTGCCTGGCTGGCCGGCGGGGCCGACCGTGATCCAGCGCATCCTGCCCTGCCCGACGTCGCTGCGCACCTCGAAGCCGAGGGTGTCGCGCCAGAAGGCCAGGGAGGCGTCCGGGTCGTCGTGCGGGAGTACGGTCGTGTGAATGCTGAGGTCCATACGGCTACGCTAGCCCCTGCCCCGCGGGCGCGGCCTGGAACCGGTAGCGGTGCGGTGGCACGCCGAGGCGTTCGGTGAAGCGGGCGACGAAGGCGGCGGGGGACGGGCAGCCGACCGCGCGGCATGCCTCGGCCACGCTGATGTCGCCCTGGCGCAGCAGCGCCGCCGCGTGGTCGACCCTGCGGGCCATCAGATAGTCGTACGGCGAACGGCCGTAGGCGAGGCGGAAGCGGCGGCTGAGCTGAGCGGGCGGCAGGCCCGCCGCGCGGGCCAGCGCCTCGACGTCCAGAGGGCGCGCGTACTCACGGTCGATCCGGTCCCTGACCCGGCGCAGCCGCGCGAGCTCGCCGAGGCGATGCGCCTCGTTGAGCGCCCGCGTCCACGAAGGGTGGCACATACGGTCTCCTTCCGATCAGCTCTCAAGGTACGCGCCGACCGTTGATCATCGCTTCTCGAATCCTGATCAGCCGGGGACGTCGAGCAGGTGGAGGTCGAGCCGCTGGGCCAGGTACGCGCAGGCCGCCATCGCGCGCACGCTGTTGCCGTGCTCGTCGAGCGGCGGGCTGTAGGCGGCGATGCCGAGCCGCCCCGGGAACGCGGCGGCCAGGCAGCCGGACACGCCGCTCTTCGCCGGCAGCCCGGCGTGCACCAGCCAGGCCCCTGACGCCTGGTACATGCCGCAGGTCGTCATCACCGCCAGCACCGTACGGGCCACCCGCGCCTCGACCAGCCGCTCGCCGGTGCCCGGGAGCCTTCCCCCGCCCGCCAGCGTGGCGGCCATCCTGGCCAGGTCCGTCACCGTCACGCGGATCGCGCACTGCGTGAAGTAGCGGTCCACGACCTCGGCCGGATCGCCCACCAGGGAGCCGTGGCCGTGCGCCAGGTAGGCGAGTGCCTTGTTGCGGTCGCCGGTGCGGCGCTGGCTGTCGAGCACGGCGGCGTCCACCTCCAGGTGACGCCCGGCGCAGCGGCTCAGGAACTCCAGCAGCCCGCCACGGACCAGCGAGGTCGTCACGATGGCGCCGATGTTGGTCATCGCGTTGAACGGGGTGCCCGACCCGCTCCGCACCACCGGGGAGTCGAACGCGGCTCCGCTGGGCTCGGTCCCCACGTGCTCGTGCACCTTCGCGAAGCCGTGCTCGGCCAGCGCGAGCGCGTACACGAACGGCTTGGCCGCCGACATCAGCGGGAAGCCGGCGTCCCGGTCGCCGGCGGCGTCGGCCTCGCCGTCCGTGGCCACCATCGCCACGGCCAGCAGGCCAGAATCGACGCCGGCCAGCGCGGGGATGTACGAGACGACCCGCCCGCCCCGCACCGTGGCCGCCTCGGCGAGCGCGCCGTCGAGCAGCGGCCGCCAGCGCCCGGAGGTCACCGCACGTCCACCGGGCGGGCCTCGCCGTCGAAGGGGTAACGGGCGCGGAAGTCGTCCTCGGCCTCGGCCAGCGACATGAACCGTACGCCCTCGTGGCCGCGGAGGTGCCCGATGAGCCGTTCCAGCATCAGCAGCACCTGGGGCCGGCCGCTGACGTCGGGGTGCAGGGTGATGGGGAAGACCGCGTAGTCGAGCTCGCGGTGGACCCAGTCGAACTGGTCGCGCCACTGCTGTTCGAGGTCGCGCGGGTTGACGAAGCCGTGGCTGTTCGGCGAGGCCTTGATGAACATCATCGGCGGCAGGTCGTCGAGATACCAGCTCGCGGCGAACTCCACCAGGTTCACCTCCTGGCCGTGGACGAGCGGCCGCATCCAGGTCGAGGCGTCCCGTCCGTAGTCGATGCGGGTCCACTGCTCGCCCTTGCGCGCGTAGAAGGGCAGGAAGTCGTGGTACGACTGCGAATGGTCGTAGGTGAAGCCGTAGCGCAGCAGCAGGTCGATCGTCCGCTCCGACATCTCCCACCAGGGCGCGACGTAGCCGCGGGGCCGCACGCCGAGCACCCGGTCGAGCACCTCCAGGCTCCGGGCCAGCACGTCCTCCTCCTGCTGGGCCGACATCGCCACCGGGTTCTCGTGCATGTAGCCGTGCGCCCCGACGTCGTGCCCGGCCTCGACCACCATGCTCATCTGCTCCGGGAATGACTCCGCCGAGTGCCCCGGCAGGAACCAGCTCGTCCGGATGCCCTCCCGCTCGAACAGCCGCAGCAGCCGCGGGGTGCCCACCTCGGCGGCGAACACGCCGCGCTGGATGTCGTTCGGGGACTCCTGGCCGCCGTACGAGCCGATCCAGCCGGCGACGGCGTCCACGTCGACACCGAAGCAGACGTTGATGGTCTTCATGCCTCAGGACGTACCCGCGGGCCCTCCACAGGCGGGTATAGCGCGTGTCACCATACGGAGATGATCGCCAAACGCGTCGCTTTGGCCTGTGTGGTCGGGATCATCCTGCCTCTCGCCCTTGTGGGGTGGACGGTGGCCATGACCGAGCTCTTCCCCAACTCCTCCCTGTGCGGCGAGTACACCGGATGCTTCGGCTACCTCATGAAGGCGTGGGAGGTGGGACGCTGGGTCGCGGCCGTGGTGGCCTGGCCGCTGCTCTGGCTGGTGGGCGTGCGGCCCGCCTGGCCCGTGGCGGTCGTGGCCGTGCCTCTGCTGGTGGTGATCTGGCTGGTCGTGGAGGCATTGCCGCTCTGGGCGCTCTGGTACGCCTTTCTGCTCGCCCTGGTCAGCGGGCTGATCGCGTACCCGGCCGCGGTGCTCATTCTCGGCCGGCTCGGCCGAAGCGGAGAGCCAGTGGGGTGAGCATGGACTCCAGCTGCACGGCGAAGCTGATCTTGCTGGAGCCGGCGGCGCGTTCCTCGAAGTGGATGGGCAGCTCGACGATCGCGTGGCCGAGCTGCTTGCACCGGTAGTTCATCTCGACCTGGAAGCTGTATCCGTCGCTGCGGATCGCGTCGAGGCCGATGCCTTCGAGCACGTCGCGGCGCCAGATCTTGAAGCCGCCGGTGGGGTCGCGTACGGACAGGTTGAGTATGGCGTTGACGTAGCGGCCGGCGAAGCGGCTCAGCAGGCGCCGGTGCCGGCCCCATTGGGTGGACAGGGAGCCGCCGACGACGTACCTGCTGCCGATCACCAGGCCCGCGCGGGTGGCCAGGATGGTGCCGAGCAGGTGCGGGATGTACTCGGGGCGGTGGCTGAGGTCGCCGTCCATCTGCACGACGTACTCGTCGCCGTGGGCGAGCGCCTCCTGCATGCCGGCGATGTGGGCCCGTCCGATGCCCTCCTTGACCGTGCGGTGCAGCACCGCCATGCGGTCGCGGCCGTCCTCGTTCGCGTGCTTGGCGAGGTCGTCGGCCAGCAGGCCGGTGCCGTCGGGGGAGTCGTCGTCGACGATGACCAGGCGCAGGTTGGGCAGGTCGAGCGCGAGAACGCGCGCCGTCAGGTCGCCGATGTTGCCGGCCTCGTTGTAGGTCGGCACCACGACGGCGACGCGCGCATCCCGCCACGGCGACGGCAGCGCCCACGGGGCGGCTGCGTCCGTTTCGGTCACGTCGTCCAAAATGCTCTCCTCATACCCGTTTCGGCAACTGTCGATTATCGCGATACGGGCGGAGTGAGCAAGATCAACGCGACTGATCAGAGGTGATCGTCCGGTTTCAGGGGCGGTTGTCCTTGCCGTCGAGCCAGAGGGTGTCGCTCTCGTCACGGTGCGAGCCCGAGCTGCCGACGTGCTTGGCGTCGATCTTCGGGCCCTTCTTGATGACGTGCACGAGCGCCATCGCGTGGCCGCGGCCGAGGCCGTAGTCCTGCTTCAGCCAGTCGATGATCACGCCGGCCTTGGTGGACGGCTCGTCGAAGCCGCGCTCCTTCGCCAGGGCGATGAACGCGCGCGGGGTCAGGCCGGTCTTCTCCTCGATGTTGTCGAGGTACGCCTGGAACGACATGTGGGGCCTCCGTTCTGCCGGAACGGGCCGTCCCGGCGAATAGAAGCTTGTTATTTGCAAGCAAGGTTTGTCAACTGCATCTTGAGCTACGATCTGCAGCGTGACTTCTCGTGAGTACGGCCAGTTCTGCGGCCTGGCCCGCGCCATGGAGATCGTCGGCGAGCGGTGGACCGTGCTGATCGTCCGCAACCTGCTGGCCGGGCCCCAGCGCTTCACCGACCTGCGCAAGGGTCTGCCCGCCATCCCGACCAACATCCTGTCGGCCCGGCTCAAGCAGCTTGAGCAGGAGGGCATGGCCACCCGGCGGGCGATGGCGCATCCCGAGCGGGCGGTCGTCTACGAGCTGACGGACCACGGACGCGACCTCGAACCCGCGCTGGTCGCCCTGGGCCGCTGGGGCGCCCGGACGATGGGCGGGCCGCGCCCCGGCGAGCTCGTCACGGCCGAGGGGGTCGCCATGTCCTTCCGTACGGCGTTCCGGCCGGAGGCGGCGTCGGGGGTCAGCGTGGGCTACGAGATCCGCCTGGCCGACTTCACCCTCCACGCGCAGGTCGACGACGGGCGGCTGACGGTCGGCCGCGGGCCGCACCCGGCGCCCGATCTGGTGATCGAGCGCCTGGCGGGCCAGCCCGTCCGCGACCTGATGAGCGGCGCCAGGACCGTGGACGACGTGCTGCGCGACGGGAGCGTACGGGTGGAGGGGGACCGGGCGTTGTTCGACAGGTTCGCCGAGCTGTTCCGCTTCTGAGCGGCGGCCTCAGCTCGTCCGGCAGGAGACCGACGGCCAGGTCCAGTTGCCGTTGTGCTGGATCGTGAAGCCGAAGGTGTTGCCGCTGCCGTTCGGGCGCATCGTCATCACGTTGCCGCTGCCGTCCCAGGACGGGGTGCCGTTCCAGGTGGCGATGACCTTCTGCGGGGGCGTCACGGTGACCGTGACGATCCACGAGGCCGAGCCGGAGACGGTGACCGACAGGTTGAAGCGGTCGCTCCACTGCTGGCCCTGCTGGACGGTGGCGATGCAGGTGCCGCCGCCGGGCGGCGGGGTCGTCGGCCCGCTCGTGGGGCCGCCGTCGCCGTCAGGGGCGACCGCGCGGCCGGTGGTGGGGGAGATCATGCCGGCGCACAGGTTGCGGCTGCGCAGGTTCGCGGCGATCTGCGGGATGGCGGCCACGGTCGTGGCGTACTGGTCGTGCATGAGGATGACCTGGCCGTTCTGCAGCCGGCCGGCGGCCTGGACGATCTGTGCCGTGCTCGCGCCGTTCCAGTCCTGGGAGTCGACGTCCCAGAGGACCTCGGTGAGGCCGAGCTGCTGCTCGACGGACCTCAGCGTGGCGTTGGTCTCCCCGTACGGCGGCCGGAACAGGCGGGGCGCGGTCCCCGTCGCCCCCTGGATGGCCTGCTGGGTGCGCTGCAGCTCGGAGAGGATCTGCGCGCTGCCGAGCTGGGTGAGGTGCGGGTGGGTGTAGCTGTGGTTGCCGATCCACATGCCCGCGTCGCGCTGCGCCCGGACCAGGGCCTGGTTGTTCTGGGCGTTCTGGCCGGTGTTGAACATCGTGGCACGCAGGCCGTTCGCGCGCAGCGTGTTGAGCAGGTTCGTGGTGTTGGCGGGGTTGGGGCCGTCGTCGTAGGTCAGGCCGACGTAGCCCGCGCTGCAGTCGGCGGCGAGGGCTTGGCCGGCGGCCAGCGCGGTGGTGGCGGCGGCGGCCAGGCAGACGGTGAGGAGCGTGGCGAGGAGGGTGGGGCGGCGTTTCCGGTCGATCATGTCGTGTCCTTGATCGTTGGGGGGCGACTCACCTCCGGTCATTGTGGGAACGGGTTGGAAACATGTCAACGACAGCAAGAAATGTTTCGGGGAGTTGATGAGGTGCTGTCAGTTATCCGCTGGTGGGCGGCTTGAAATGTTTCGGTTGCAAGGAAGCTTTCATGAGGTGAGGCGGGAGCCGACGCGGTGCAGGGTGCCGTCGGGGTCGACATACGCGAACTCGCGGAGCCCGTAGTCGGTGTCGTGCGGCGGGTGGAAGCGCCCCGGGAGGCCGGTCGCCGTCCACGCGGCGTGCAGGGCGTCGGCGTCCGAGACGTACAGGTAGACGACCCCGCCGGTGCGCGCCGGGTCGTGCTCGTCCCATTCGCTCAGGTGCAGCGAGACCTCGCCGCGGTCGGCGTACCCGTAGCGGGCGGGGCCCGCGTAGGCGCGGACGGCGAAACCGAGCCTGCGGTAGCGATCGAGCGCCGCGTCCAGGTCCCGCACCGGCAGCACGGGCGCCACTCTCTCGAACTTCACCTCGTCGGACACGGGACTCACCGGTGGCCGGCCGCTTGGGCGGCCTGCTCGACCCGCTTGTGGTGGTCCGCCCACCAGGTCTCGTCCGTGCCCGGCAGGTTGGCGTTGTCGCGGCGCAGGCCCGCGGCGCCGTCGATCAGCTCCCGGACGATGTCGGCGTGGCCGGCGTGCCGGTTGGTCTCGGCGGTGACGTGGACGAGGACGCGGTGCAGCGAGACGGCGTCGCGGTCCGGCGGCCACCAGGGGACGCGGCCGAGGCGTCGAGGGGCAGCTCCTCGATCGTGGCGTCCGCGTGCGCCCAGGCGCGGCGGTAGAGGGCGACGATCTCCTCGCGGGACTCCTCGGGGGTGGCCCAGAGGTCGGCGTTCGGCTCGGCGTCCTCCTCGAACCCGGGCGGCTGCTCCGCGGGCGGGCGGCCGAAGGTGTCGCCGAAGTAGCCGTACTCGATGCCGGCCAGGTGCTTGACCAGGCCGAGGAGGTTGGTGCCCGTGGGGGTGAGCGGACGGCGGACGTCGTACTCGGACAGGCCGTCGAGCTTCCACAGGAGGGCGTCGCGCGCGCTCTTGAGGTAGTGGTGGAGGTCTGCTTTGGGGTCCGATGTCGTCATGGCGGCCATTGTGTCAGCGCCTTGATCTGATGTGTTGGTCCTGGGCCGGCGACCCTGCCGGTCGTGTTCAGCCGCCCAGGACGCGGTCGAGCGCGGCGCTGAGCCCGAGTCTGTCCATGAGGGAGGGCTCGTACGCGACCAGCGGCACCACGGAC
The DNA here is from genome assembly GCF_036289125.1 of Nonomuraea sp. LP-02. NCBI lineage: Bacteria > Bacillati > Actinomycetota > Actinomycetes > Streptosporangiales > Streptosporangiaceae > Nonomuraea > Nonomuraea sp. LP-02. The sequence goes on from NZ_JAXCLK010000001.1 coordinate 7,566,734, forward strand.
GCCTTGGGCTCGGCGAACAGGGAAGTGGGCGCGGTGCCGGGGGCGCAGGTGACCGGACCGGTGAGCACGGCGTCCAGGAGCTGCCGCAGGCCGATCGCGTCGAGCAGCGCCGCCTGGTGCGCACCGGCGGCCTTGGCCTCCGGCTGCTCGTCGGCGTCCTCCTCGTCGTCGATCTCTGTCTCGTCGTCGGCGTCCAACTCGTCGTAGGCGTCGGTGTCCTCGTCGGTCTCCTCGTCCGTCTCCTCGTCGGTCTCCGCCTGCGCGGTGGGCCAGCAGGCCGGCGGGTCCGCGACCAGCGTTTCGAGCATCGTCGCGATGTCGGGCGAGCCGAGCATGTCGAGGTCGTACCACTGCGTGTCGTCTTCGTCGTCGGTCGTGTCCACCGCGTCGGTCGTGTCCGTGTCGGTCGTGTCCGTGTCGGTCGTGTCCGCGTCGGTCGTGTCCGCCGCGTCGGCGGCGTCCTGCTCGGCCTGGACGCGGCGGCATGCGCGCAGGCCGTCGAGCAGGATCCCGTAGAGCGACGTCCCCGACGGGGCGTGCCACTTCACGAGGGCCCGGACGGGGGCATCGGTCGTCGCCGGCGCCCAGCTCCGGGCCATCGCCACCAGCCGCTCGCGGAGCTCCCCGACGGTCAGGTCGTCCCCGGGCGGCGGGACGTCGACCCTGATGGCGTCCTGACCTCCGCAGTATGTGATGTTGACGGGGAGGCTCCTCGCCGAGGCCGGCTCGGCGGCCGCGAGGAGGCCCGAGGCGGTGGCGAGTGCCAGGATGGCGTGCTTGTACATGATGCTCCCTGCGAGTGCTTATCCGATCATCCGCAGTGATCATTACCCTAAGTGACGTTTGAATTACTTCATGGTTGGATCTAACGCTCTTTACCGCGAGGGCGAAAACGGATGGAGGGGTGCGGTCGCGGGCTGATATACAGCGCTGTCGCATTTCTGAGCGGAAGGAGCCACGCTTGTATCCCCCGATCGAGCCGTACGACCACGGCATGCTGGACGTCGGCGACGGCAACCTCGTCTACTGGGAGGTCTGCGGCAACCCCGAGGGCAAGCCCGCCGTCGTGGTCCACGGCGGCCCCGGCTCCGGCTGCTCGGTCGGCATGCGGCGCACGTTCGACCCGGAGCGTTACCGGATCATCCTGTTCGACCAGCGCAACTGCGGTCGCAGCCGCCCGCACGCCGCCGACCCCGCGACCGACCTGAGCGCCAACACCACCCACCACCTGATCGCCGACATGGAACGGCTGCGCGAGCACCTGGGCGTCGACAAGTGGCTGCTGTACGGCGGCTCGTGGGGCTCGACGCTGACGCTGGCCTACGCCGAGGCGTACCCGGAGCGCGTGTCGGAGATCATCCTGATCTCGGTGACCACCACCCGCCGCTACGAGATCGACTGGCTCTACCGGGGCGCCGGCCGCTTCTTCCCTGAGGCGCTGGAGCGCTTCCGGCAGGGCGTGCCGGAGAGCGAGCGCGGCGGCGACACCTTCGACCTGCTGGCGGCGTACGCGCGGCTGGTCTCCGACCCCGACCCCGAGGTGCGCATGAAGGCCACCCTCGACTGGTGCGCCTGGGAGGACGCGGTCATCTCCGCCGAGCCCCACGGCAAGCGCAACGCCTACAGCGACCGCCCCGACGACGCCAGACTGGCGCTCGTCCGCATCTGCTCGCACTACTTCTCGAACGCCGCCTGGCTGGAGGAGGGCGTGCTGCTGCGCGAGGCGCACCGGCTGGCCGGCATCCCAGGCGTGCTCATCCACGGCCGGCTCGACCTCAGCGGCCCGGCCGACACCGCGTGGGAGCTGGCCCGGGCGTGGCCCGACGCCCGGCTGGTCGTGGTGGAGGACTCCGGTCACACCGGCAGCGAGACGCTGCGCAAGGAGCTGTTCGCCGCCCAGGACGCCTTCGCCTCGCGCCGCTGAAGCGGGCGCCGTTCACCGTTTGCGCCCTGTGCGCGGGCGGGAGGGCGCCTGCGGCGGCAGCACCTCCACCGATGTCTTGCGGATGTGGTCGTAGACCAGCGAGGTGCGTACGTCGGCGATGTTGCGGTGGCGCGACACGTGGTCGAGCACGAAGTCGCGCAGGTGACCGGCGTCGCGCACGCCCACCTGGATGATGAAGTCGTCCCCGCCCGAGACGACGAAGACGGCCAGCGTCTCGGGCAGGGCGGCGACGTAGTCGCGGAAGCCCTCGACGGCCTCGCGGATCTTGGGATGCAGCCGTACGTTGATCAGCGCCTGCACGGGCCGGCCGACGGCGTCCAGGTTGACCTCGGCGTGGAAGCCCTCGATGACCCCGGTGGCGCGCAGCGAGCGCACCCGCTCCAGGCAGGTCGAGGGCGCGATGCCGATGCGCTCGGCCAGCTCGCGGTTGGTCTGGCGGCCGTCGCGCTGCAGCTCGGCGAGTATCGCCGTATCAAGTTCGTCCACCCGCCCATCGTGGCACGGATCGCCGAATATTCTTCGGAAAACCGCTCCCTCGTTTGGTGGAACGACGGCCGGAGTGTGAGCCTGCTGTCGGAACTTCGGAAGGAACGAGAGGGGATCGGAGAATGAGCGTGACGGCCGGCCTGGAGCGCCGCGGCGACCTGCCCACCAGGGAGCTGCCGGTCAAGTGGGTGATCGTCCTGGACCGCGACCTGCCGCGCGGGCTGCAGGCGAACGCCGCCGCCTGCCTGGCCGCCTCCGTGGGCGTCGCGGTGCCGGACATCGTGGGGGAGGGCGGCGTGGACGCGGCCGGGACCGCGCACGCGGGGCTGCCCTGGACGGGCTGCACCGTGCTGGCCGCGCCGTCCGCGATCGTCCGGCGCATCAGGGACGACGCGGCAGCCGAGCCGGACCTCGTCATGGCGGACATGGCGGACCTCGCCCAGCGGGCCTCCGTCTACAACGACTACCTGGCCGCGCTCGCGGACGCCGTGGAGCCGTCGTACTACGCGGTCAGCCTGTTCGGGCCGCGCCAGGTCGTGGAGCGGCTCACCGGGCGGCTGCCGCTCCTGCGCTGAGTCAGGCCGCCAGGAACTCCAGCACCATCGGGCTCGCGACCTCGCGGAACTCCTCGAAGTACGCGTGCCTGGCCCCCTCGATCAGCCGCAGCTCGGCCCCCGGGATGCGCCCGGCCAGCAGCGGCGCGTTGGCCGCCGGGTTGAACACGTCGTCGGCGCCGTGCACGACGAGCGTGGGCGCGGCGATCGCGGGCAGCGCGTCCCAGGCGTCGTGCCCGGCGCTCGCGGCCAGGTGGCGGCGGCGGGCGTGCGCGGGCATGCCGGGATCGCCGGTCGTGTGGTGGGGTCCGGGATGCGCCGCCAGCCAGGCCGGGGTGTACATGAGCTCCAGCAGCGCCCGCTCCGCCGCCGCGCGGTCCGGCTGGGCGAGCGACCTGCGGACCTCGTTGCTCCGCTCGACGCCGTGCGCTCCGCCGGGCGAGCTGCAGCCGAGCACCAGCGCGCCCACCCGTTCCGGATGGTCGGCCGCGAGCCACTGGGCCACCCGGCCGCCCATGGATGTGCCGTACACGTGGGCCCGCCCGATCCCCAGCGCGTCCAGCACGGCCACGACGTCGGTGGCGAAACCCCGGGTCGTGTACGGCTCGTCCGGCTTGTCGCTGTCGCCGGTGCCGCGCCAGTCGAGGGTGATGGTGAGGTGGCCGGCCGCGAAGTCGTCGCGGACCGGATCCCACCAGCGGTGGTCGTTCGCCTGGCCCTGGAGCAGCACGAGCGCCGGCCCGTCGCCCCTGACCTGGTAGGACAGCTTCACTCCGCCGTCGGTCGTCGCATATGGCACGCCTTCGATGGTGCCGCATCCCGGTCTGTGCTCGCACCCCGCCTTCGGAGTGAGCACTCACTCCCTATTGACGGAGTGAGGACTCACTCCGTACTGTCGAAGACATGACGAACGAAACAGGCCGGCGTCGAGCGCCGGCGATGACCCCCGAGCAGCGCCGCGAGATGATCGTCCGCGCTGCGCTCCCCCTCGTTGTGGAGCACGGCACCTCCGTCACCACCGCGCAGGTCGCCCGCGCGGCCGGCATCGGCGAGGGCACCGTCTTCCGCGCGTTCGGCGACAAGGACGCCCTGCTCGACGCCTGCATGGCCGAGGCGCTGCGCCCCGACGACACCCTCGCCCACATCGCGTCCGTCTCGATGGAGCTGCCGCTCGCCGAGCGCCTGATCGAGGCGGCCGAGGCCATGCGCGGCTACCTGGCCAGGATGGGCGCGGTCGCCGGGGCGCTCGCCGCCTCCGGCGGGCTGCGGCGCGGCGACCCGACCGCCCCCGCCGCAGGGGAGGGCGAGAGCCGGGAGGAGCACCTGCGCCGGGGCGTCGACGCCCGGCAGGCCTCGATGGCCGCGCACCAGGAGGTGCTGGCGGGCCTGTTCGAGCCGGAGCGCGACACGCTCAAGCTGCCACCGGACCGGCTCGCCCTCGCGTTCCAGCTCCTGGTCCTGTCGGCTGGCCGCCACCCCGACACGCTCACCACCGCCGAGCTGGTGGACCTGTTCCTGCACGGCGCGCTCACGACCGGCTAGCCCGGCCGAGTCCTGGCGAAAAATGTGGGCGCGGGTGGGGAATGGACGGGGGGTGGGTGTGGTTACATAGATCGTGGCCGGTGTGTCCAGTGTCCCCGGGCCTCACCTATCGCCTTCACGGAATACCGTTCGGCTGGAGCCGTGTTGTGCCTTTCGCCGAGAGGCGACCTGCACACCGGTACACAATCGCGTCGAGCGCCCGCCCTCTCCGGAGGACGGGCGCTCGTCGCGTTCACGGGGTCAGCCGGCGCGGCCCGAGCTGACGTACTTGCGCGGGCGCAGGGCGTGGGCCCGCAGCGCGGCCAGGGCGGCGAGCTGGCCGGGGCGGTCCATGCGCACCACCAGCTCGTCGCTGTAGGCCAGGCCGAGCGCGGTGAGCTGGGCGACCAGGTCGCTCACCGGGCCGGCGACGTTGTCGACGCCCGCGGCCGGATGCCATCCCTCGCCGCCGACCACCTCGGCCACCCGCTCGTGCAGCTTGGCGGGCGACATCAGGGTGCCGTCGGCCAGCAGCATGAGCGCCGCCTCCCTGGCCGACACCTCGAACTCGTGCTCGCCCTTGGCCAGCAGCAGCCGGGTCACCGCCGTCCACATGGCCTCGGGCGAGGCCAGCAGCCGCCGGCCGTGGTCGGTGATGACCAGGCGCGCGCCGTCGCGGCGGATCGCGCCCAGCTCGCGCTCGGCCAGCTCGCGCAGGCGCAGCGCCGCCGGCGACGGGGCGAGCCGCAGCGGCAGCGTGCCCTCCCTCGCGGCCAGCGAGAGCAGCTTGTGCAGCGCGGGCAGCGGCTGCGGCGACACAGGCGCGTGCAGGCGCACCTCGAACGGCTGGGCCAGCTCCCGCCGGGCCGGGCCGCGTCCGAGCACCCAGCGGTTGAGCCGCTCGCCGTGCACCCGGTTGAGCCAGCTGTCTCCGCCCAGGTCGGCCCGCGCCTCGGTGAGCCAGCGGCGGGTGAGCGCGACCCTGTCCATCTCCTCGCCGGCCACGATGGCCAGCTCAAGCGCGGCCGAGCAGGCGAGGTGGGCGCCCAGCTCCTCGGGCCCCATGATCATGCTCCACTGCAGCTCAGGAACGTCGGGCGGGAGCACGCCCGTGGCCTCCAGAGCCTTCTGGTAGGCGCTGGTGCCGGCGTCCTCGCCCTCCCGCGCGTACGTACGCAGGATCTGGGCCGTCGTCGGCGACACGCACAGCGCCGCGTATCGTTCCAAGCCGCCCAGTTGAAGCAGCCGGCCGAGCGAGCGGGCCAGCCGCTCGTGGTCGCCGTCCGCGCGCAGCGGCCCCACCTTGAGCGGCAACGTGTACCAGAGGAACTCGCAGACGTCGAGCTGGGTCACGCTCTCCAGCGGCTCGCCGCCGGTCAGCCATTCGACGGCGGTCCTGGCCTCTTCTGCGATCTCCGGCTCAGAGCGCTCCAACTCGGCGAGGAGGGCGGTGACATCCGGTGCACTCATGCCTCGAAGTTTGCCGTATCGACCCCTGGCCTGACGATGGCCGAATCCGGTGCGTATTGGGTCTTGCACAGTGACTACCCTAAAAAAGCGCTATTGACCGGACTGTAAGCGGATCAGATCCATCGCTTCTCGAACAACATACGGGCCTTCCACTCGGTGTACGGGAGCAGCTCAGCGGACAGAATCGGGTGCAACCACCAGAAGTTGATCAACGCTAGCAGGGCGAAGGCCCCCACGACGGCGGCCCCCACGGTCCGGCGCACCGGCGTCGCGCCGGTGGCGGTCGGCCGGGCGGGGCCGATGAGCAGCCCGGCGCAGAGCGTGATGGCCAGCACCATGAACGGCACCATCGGGATGGCGTAGAACAGGAACATCGTCCGGTTGTCGGCGATGGCGAAGTAGAACCACGGCAGCCAGCCCATCGCGTAGGCCAGCAGCACCGCCCCGGCCCGCCAGTCGCGGCTGGAGACGTAGTACGCGATGAGCGCCACCAGCGCCGCCAGCGCGCCGAACCAGATCACCGGCGTGCCGACACCGAGCACCGCCTCCGAGCAGTCCTTGACGCCGCAGGTGTTCTGCCGACCCTCGTAGTAGAAGGCGACCGGGCGCAGCAGCATCGGCCACGACCACGGCTCCGACATGTAGGGATGCGTGCTCTCCAACCCGCTGTGGAAGGTGAACACCTGCCACTGGTACTTGATCCACGACCGCATCGAGTCGAACAGGAAGAACAGCGGATTGCCGGCCGAGGTGGCCTGCGCCCAGTTGCGCCCGTAGCCGTTGGCCGAGGCGAACCAGCCGAACCAGGTCAGCATGTAGGCCACGAACGGCACCACGGCGAAGGACAGGAACCCCTGCGGCACGTCCTTGTTGAACGCCCCCACGTACGGGCGCCGCAGCCCCACCGCCCGCCGCGCCCCGAAGTCCCACAGCAGCGACAGCACCGCGAACGCGGCCAGGAAGAAGATCCCGGACCACTTGACCGACATCGCGAAGGCCAGGCACACCCCGGCCGCGAGCCGCCACGGCCGGGCGCCGAGCCGCGGCCCGTACGGCGACAGCGGCCCGCTCTCGTACCAGGCGACCAGCCGCTCCCGGGCCTGGTCACGATCGACCACCAGGCAGGCGAACGCGGCGAGCACCCAGAACATGAGGAAGATGTCGAGCAGCGCCGTCCGCGACAGCACGTAGTGCAGGCCGTCCAGCGCCAGCAGCAGCCCCGCGAAGCAGCCGAGCAGCGTCGAGCGGGTCATCCGCCGCGCCACCCGGGCCAGCACCAGGATCGACAGCGTGCCGACCAGCGCCGCGGCGAACCGCCAGCCGAACGGCGTGAGCCCGAACAGCCACTCGCCGAAGCCGATCATCCACTTGCCGAGCGGCGGGTGCACGACGTAGGAGGCGCACTTGTCGAGCGCGTCGGGGGCGCAGCTCTCCCAGATGTCGGTTCTGCCGGCCAGGATCGCCTTGTCGGCGTCCTTGACCGCGACCCGCTCGACCCCCCAGGTGATGAGCGAGAAGGCGTCCTTCATGTAATAGGTCTCGTCGAACACCACGGCCTTGGGATGCGCGAGGTCCCAGAAACGCAGGATGCCGCCGAAGAGAGTGATCAGCAGCGGGCCGATCCATCCCCACATGACGCTGCCGCGCATGGGAGGGATCATCCGATCGCGCACGGACCGCGTCGCGGGAAGGCTCTCGCCGGCCTCCCGCTCGTCGGAGGCCTGATACGGGGAATCGGTCACCGCCATTCGGACATCGTACGGGGCCCAAGCCGGTAGGTACGTAGAAACACGGTCTAATACGGATGCCCTGCCACAATGGTCGAGTGACTGAAGAAGGCAGGCTGGTGCTGGCGGGCGCTCCCATCGGCCGGGCGGGCGACGTCTCGCCCCGGCTGCGTGACCTGCTCGGCGAGGCCGACGTCGTGGCGGCCGAGGACACCCGGCGGCTGCGCCGGCTGGCGGCCGAGCTGGAGGTGGAGATCACCGGCCGGGTGGTCTCCTACTACGACCAGAACGAGGCCGGCCGGGCCCAGGAGCTGCTGGAGAGCCTGAAGGAGGGCCGCACGGTCGTCGTCATCACCGACGCCGGCATGCCCGGGGTGTCCGACCCCGGCTACCGCCTGACCAGGCTCGCCGTCGAGGCCGGCATCACGGTCACCGCGCTGCCGGGGCCGAGCGCCGTCACGACCGCCCTGGCCGTGTCCGGGCTGCCCAGCGACCGGTTCTGCTTCGAGGGCTTCCCGCCGCGCAAGACCGGCGAACGCTCCCGCCGCCTCGGCGCGCTGGCCCGCGAGGAGCGCACGATGGTCTTCTTCGAGGCGCCGCACCGGCTGGCGGAGTCGCTGAAGGCGATGGCGGAGGCGTTCGGCGCCGACCGGCCGGCCGCCGTGTGCCGCGAGCTGACCAAGACCTACGAGGAGGTCCGCCGCGGCGGGCTCGGCGAGCTGGCCGAGTGGGCGGACGGCGGCGTGAAGGGCGAGATCACCGTCGTGGTGGCCGGGTACGTGCCGGGCGCGGTCGAGCCCGACCCGGACGAGCTGGTCGCGGAGGTCGAGCGCAGGGTCGCCGAGGGCGCGCAGCGCAAGCTCGCCGTCGCCGAGGTCGCGAAGGAGGCGGGCGTCCAGAAGCGCGAGCTGTATGACCTGGTTCACAAGCGCCTATAGTGCGCTTCGTGAGCAATTGGGGTGTCTCGCGGCAACGGTTGGTCCCGCCGATGCAGGGCTCCCCGCTCGTGGGATGGCTCGCCCCGCTCCTCGTCGCCGTCTTCGGCGGCGTGCTCCGCTTCACCCGGCTCGGCGCGCCCCACGCCGTCGTCTTCGACGAGACCTACTACATGAAGGACGCGTACTCGCTGCTCAGGTTCGGCGTCGAGCGGACCACGCTGGGGGACGCCAAGAACCCCGTCGCCGACCGCAGGATCATCGCGGGAAACCTCGACATCTTCCGCCAGTGCGGCGAGCCTGCCGACTGCGCCTCGTTCGTCGCCCACCCGCCGCTCGGCAAGTGGATGATCGCCGCCGGCGAGTGGCTGTTCGGGGTGAACCCCTTCGGCTGGCGGTTCGCCGCGGCGCTGGTCGGCACGCTGTCGATCCTGGTGCTCGCCAGGGTCGCGCGCCGGATGACCCGCTCCACCCTGCTCGGCTGCCTCGCCGGGCTGCTGCTCGCGCTCGACGGCCTGCACCTGGTCTTCTCCCGTACGGCGCTGCTGGACATCTTCCTCACCTTCTGGGTGCTGGCCGGGTTCGCCTGCCTGGTCGTGGACCGTGACCGTACGCGGGGGCTGCTGGCCGGCCACGCCGAGCGCGGGCCGCTCGGCGAGCTCGGCCCCCGGCTCGGCGCGCGGCCGTGGCGGCTCGCGGCCGGCGCCTGCCTGGGCGCGGCCTGCGCCGTCAAGTGGTCGGGGATCTTCTTCCTCGTCGCCTTCGCGGTGCTGTCGCTCGTGTGGGACGCCGGGGCCAGGCGGGTGACAGGGGCGCGGCGGGCCTACCGGGGGACGCTGACGTACGACCTGCCGGGCGGGGTGGCCGCGATGGGGCTGCTGCCCGCCGTGGTGTTCCTGGCGAGCTGGACCGGGTGGTTCGCGTCACCGCTCGGCTGGGGGCGGGACTGGGAGGGGGCCACCTCGTCGGGGCCGATCCACTTCGTCGTCGCCTCGTTACGGTCCTGGTTCGGCTACCAGACCCAGGTGCTCGGCTTCCACAGCGGGCTGGACGACTATCACCCGTACATGTCGGAGCCGTGGTCGTGGCCGCTGCTGTTACGCCCGGTCTCGTTCCACTACCCGTCCGGCCTGCCGCCGTCGGCCTGCGGCGCGAGCGCCTGCTCGCAGGCCGTGCTCGGCGTCGGCACCCCAGCCCTCTGGTACGGCGCCGTCCTCGCCGTCCTCGCCCTGATCGTCAGGTATGCCGCGATCCGCGACTGGCGGGCCGGCGCCGTGCTGCTCGCCGTGGCGGCCGGCTGGCTGCCGTGGTTCTACTACGCCATCGCCGACGACCGCACGATGTACCTGTTCTACCTGCTGCCCGTGGTGCCGTTCATGGTGCTGGCGGCCACGCTGGCCGCGGGGCTCGTGCTCGGCAGGGAGGACGCCCCGCCCGCGCGGCGGGCCGTCGGGGCCGCCGTCGCCGGGGCGTTCGCGCTCGTCGTGCTCATCAACTTCTGGTGGCTCCAGCCGGTGCTGACCGCCGAGACGATCACACACGCAGAGTGGTGGGCTCGGATGCTGATGCGCTCCTGGGTGACCTCCGCCCCCAAGTGACGCCCTTGCGCAGCGTGATCGCCGCCGCGACGCAGGCCAGCGGGACGGCCGGCAGCACGTAGCGGTAGTCGAACTCCGCCGTCGCCGCCGGGGCCAGCAGCAGGCCCACCGCGCCCAGCCACGGCAGCACCACCGGGCCGCCGAACGTGCGCCAGCGCACCACCACGCCGTACAGGCCGACCAGCAGGACGCCGCCGAGCACGATACCGGGCAGGTAGAACACCTTCTGGTAGCCGGCCATGATGTCGGCCCACGGGTGCGTGATCCTGGTCTCCGGCGGGCCCTGCTCGTAGCTGAAGGCGTCGGTGTCGGTGCGCCCGCCCGCGTACGACGACCACTTCGGCAGCCGCTTCGGCTGGCCGTTCTCGTCGAGCTCGACGTACGGCTTGAACTGGTACATGTTGTAGGTCGACTCGTCGGGGAAACGCGGGCGCGACCAGTGGAAGGAGCGGAAGAAGTCCCTCGCCACGACCTTGAGGTAGTCACCCGGCTGCGACAGGATCGCCCGGGTGGCGAACGCGCTGGCCGCGTCGTTGGTGATCTCGCTCCACTTCTTTTGGACGCCCCAGCGGTGCAGGACCTCGCCGGTGCCCTGGCCGTCGCCGTTGCCCTGGCCCCAGAGGTACCACTGCGCGTAGTCCTTGCGCTCGTTGACCGGGTCGTTGATGCACAGCAGCAGGAGCTGGACCTCTTTGTACTTGTCGAAGCTCATCTTCTCGCAGTCGGCGAAGATCGCCGTGCGCATGTAGAGGATGAGGCCGTCGCTGTTGGTCATCGCGAACTTGCCGTACGCCGAGGCGAACCACCCCATGTACGCCAGCACCGGGATCGCGCACGCGGTGACCAGCGCCGTGATCGGCCGCCAGCCCGTCCGCTTGACCAGCAGGTAGAGCACGACCAGCGCCAGGATCGGCAGCCCGATCGAGCGCGTCAGCCAGGTCAGCGCGAGCAGGAACCCGATCACCGCCCCGGCCTGCCACGTCAGCCGCCGCTTCCACAGCACCAGCGTGATGACGCCCACCACGAGCAGCGTGAACTGCGTGTCGGACATCACGAGCTGTTCGAGCTGGATCTGGTAGGCGTCGAACAGCACGGGCGCGGCGGCCAGCGTCGCGCCCCACTTCGGCAGCCGGAACTTGATCCGCAGCAGGGCGTAGATCAGGCAGGCCGTGGCCAGCCCCATCAGGTGCTGCGCGAACGTCACCAGCGCGAAGCTGTGGAACGGCTTGAGCAGCATCAGCCAGAAGCTGTAGCCGTCGGGCCTGATCGGGTGCGGGCGCGGGTGCAGCGCCACCGAGACGTACTCGTAGGAGTCGTTGAACCACATGGCCGGCCCGTAGCCGAGCATGGTGATGAGCCGCAGCACGGCGCCGACGCCGAAAGCCGCGGCGAACACCCGATGCCGGCGCACGAAGGACAGCAGGCGCGCTGCCCGGCCTGGAGCGGAGTGGTCCACAGGAGTAATCTCCGCGACGCTCACCATGCTGTAAAGAATGCCAGTCGTTTCTCGGTCTTGACCCGAGCATCCTCGGGCAGAGTGCATGATGGTCCACTGGATGAGTCTTATCTTGAAGGGTAGACACGTGGAACTGACGGTGGTCATGCCCTGCCTCAACGAGGCGGAGACCGTGGAAGTCTGTGTGCGCAAAGCCCTGGCGTGCATGGAGGAGCACGGCATCGAGGGCGAGGTGCTGATCGCCGACAACGGCAGCACGGACGGTTCGCAACAGCTTGCCCGCGATGCCGGCGCGAGGGTGGTGCACGTCGACGCCAAGGGTTATGGCAACGCCCTCATGGGCGGCATCAGGGCAGCTCGCGGCAAATTCGTCATCATGGGCGACGCTGACGACTCCTACGACTTCACGGCCCTGTTGCCGTTCGTGGAGCAGCTCCGTGACGGCGCCGATCTGGTCATGGGCAACCGGTTCAAGGGGGGCATCGCCCCGGGAGCCATGCCGCCGCTCCACCGCTACCTGGGCAACCCGGTGCTGTCGTTCATCGGGCGGCTGTTCTTCCCGTCCGCCATCGGCGACTTCCACTGCGGCCTGCGCGGCTTCCGCCGCGACTCGATCCTGAAGCTGCACCTGCAGACGGGCGGCATGGAGTTCGCCTCCGAGATGGTGGTGCGCGCCACGCTGTCGGGGCTCGACGTGCGCGAGGTGCCGACGACGCTCTCGCCCGACGGCCGCTCCCGCCCGCCGCACCTGCGCTCCTGGCGCGACGGCTGGCGCCACCTGCGCTTCCTGCTGCTCTACAGCCCCAAGTGGCTGTTCTTCTACCCCGGCGTCGCGATGATGATCATCGGCCTGGTGGCGGGCACGCTGCTCACCTTCGGGCCTGTCGAGATCGGCGAGCTGGCCTTCGACGTCGACACCCTGGTCGGATCGTCGGCGCTGGTGGTCATCGGCTTCCAGGCGGCGCTGTTCGCGCTGTTCACGAAGGTCTACGCGGCCGAGGAGGGCTTCCTGCCCGAGTCGCCACGCATCCGCAGGATCATCGACATCGTGACCCTGGAGAAGGGCCTCGTGGTCGGCGGCCTGCTGGCGCTCGCCGGCGTGGTCGGCCTGGTCATGTCGCTGGTCCACTGGCAGGTGCGCAGCTTCGGCGAGCTCGACCCGCGCGAGTCGCTGCGCCTGGTGGTGCCGTCCGCCACCGCGTTGATCATGAGCTTCCAGACGATCTTCGCCGCGCTGTTCGTCAGCATCCTCGGCATCCGCCGCACCCGCGAGACGCCCGTCGACCACGTCGCCGCCGTCGCTGAGGAGGCTGCCCAGGCCGTCACCCGCGAGGAAAGCCCGGCCTAGTTTTTCTTTGCCGTACGACGCGCCGGGGCGGGCCGCTCCGGCGCGTCGCGCCGTAACGGGGGAACGGGTCCGAGCCGGACGGGGATCGCCGTAGGCTTAGGAACATGTCCCAGCACATCTTGACCGCCGTCGCGTGGCCCTACGCGAACGGCCCCCGCCACATCGGGCACGTCTCCGGGTTCGGCGTGCCGTCCGACGTCTTCAGCCGCTACCAGCGGATGGCGGGCAACAAGGTGCTGATGGTGTCAGGCACCGACGAGCACGGCACGCCCATCCAGGTGCAGGCCGACAAGGAAGGCGTCACCGCCAGGGAGCTGGCCGACCGCTACAACCGCGTCATCGCCGAAGACCTGACCGGCCTCGGCCTGTCCTACGACCTGTTCACCAGGACCACCACGAAGAACCACTACGCGATCACGCAGGAGATCTTCAAGGGCCTGCACGCCAACGGCTACATCTTCCCGAAGACCACGATGGGCGCCATCTCGCCCTCGACCGGCCGCACCCTGCCCGACCGCTACATCGAGGGCACCTGCCCCATCTGCGGCTACGACGGGGCCCGCGGCGACCAGTGCGACAACTGCGGCAACCAGCTCGACCCGATCCAGCTCATCAACCCCAAGAGCCGCATCAACGGCGAGACGCCCGCGTTCGTCGAGACCGAGCACTTCATGCTCGACCTGCCCGCCTTCGCCGAGGTGCTCGGCGGCTACCTGCAGTCCAAGCAGGGCGAGTGGCGGCCCAACGTGCTGAAGTTCGCCCTCAACCTGCTCGGCGACCTGCAGCCGCGGGCGATCAGCCGCGACCTCGACTGGGGCGTGCCGATCCCGCTGGACGGCTGGCGCGACCAGCCCAACAAGCGCCTCTACGTGTGGTTCGACGCGGTGATCGGCTATCTGTCGGCCTCCGTCGAGTGGGCCCGCCGCTCCGGCGACCCCGACGCCTGGCGCCAGTGGTGGCAGAACCCCGACGCCCGCGGCTACTACTTCATGGGCAAGGACAACATCGTCTTCCATGCCGAGATCTGGCCGGCGATGCTGTTCGGCTACAACGGCCAGGGCGCCCGCGGCGGCCGGCCGGGCGCGCTGGGCGCGCTCGACGTGCCGTCCGAGGTGGTCTCCAGCGAGTTCCTGACGATGGAGGGCCGCAAGTTCTCCTCCTCCCGGCAGATCGTCATCTACGTGCGCGACTTCCTCGCGCGCTACGACGCCGACGCGCTGCGCTACTACATCGCCGTGGCCGGCCCGGAGAACCAGGACACCGACTTCACCTGGCAGGAGTTCGTCAACCGCAACAACGGCGAGCTGGTCGCGGCCTGGGGCAACCTGGTCAACCGGTCCATCTCGATGGCGGCCAAAAACTTCGGCGCCGTCCCCGAGGCGGGCGAGCTGACCGACGCCGACCGGGCGCTGCTGGAGCGCTCGCGCAACGCGTTCGCGCCGGTGGGTCAGGAGCTCGGCAGGTCCCGCTTCAAGAACGCCATCACCGAGGCGTTCGACGTCGTCCGCGAGGCCAACCGCTACCTCGCCGAGCAGGAGCCGTGGAAGCTCAAGGACGACCCGGAGCGGCAGAAGTCGATCCTGCACGTCGCGCTCCAGGTCGTCGACGACGCCAAGACCATGCTCACGCCGTTCCTGCCCTCCTCCTCCAACAAGGTCCACGCCATGCTGGGCGGCGAGGGCGTCTGGTCCGGCATGCCGGAGATCCGCGAGGTCGACGAGGACGGCGGCCAGTCTTACCCGATCATCACCGGCGACTACGACGGCGCGGCCCGCTGGGAGCACCGCCCGATCAAGCCGGGCACGCCGCTCACCGCGCCGGTTCCGCTGTTCAAGAAGCTCGACCCCAAGGTCGTGGAGGAGGAGCTGGCCCGGCTGGAGGGGTGACCTCGCGGGCGCACTAGTTTAGGAGGCGTGAGCAAGCTTCCCGCCCCGCCCGAGCCGCTGCCGGAGCCCGTCTTCGACAGCCACTGCCATCTCGACGTCATGGTGGGCAACCGGCAGGCGTCCTCCGGAGATCCCGTCGCCCAGGCCGCGCAGGCGGCCTCGGCGAGCGTGCGGAGCATCCTGGAGGACGCCCGGTCGGTCGGCGTCACCCGGCTCGTCACGATCGGCTACGACCTCGACTCCTCCCGCTGGTGCGCCCAGGCGGCCGCCGAGCACGAGGACGTGGTCGCGGGCGTCGCCATCCACCCCAACGAGGCGCACGCCGCGACGCCCGAGGCGCTGGCCGAGATCGAGGCGCTGGCCGGGCGGCCCGAGGTGCGGGCCGTGGGGGAGACCGGGCTCGACTACTTCCGCGACTGGGCGAGCAAGGACGACCAGCACGCGAGCTTCCGCGCGCACATCGAGATCGCCAAGCGCACCGGCAAGGCCCTGGTGATCCACGATCGCGACGCGCACGACGACGTGCTCAGGGTGCTGGCGGAGGAGGGCGCGCCGGACAAGGTGGTGTTCCACAGCTACTCCGGTGACGCCGAGATGGCGAAAAAGTGCGCCGACGCCGGATATTTCATGTCATTTTCCGGGCCGGTGACGTACAAGAACGCCGACCACCTGCGCGCGGCCGCCGCGGCCGCGCCGCTGGAGCTGGTGCTGGTCGAGACCGACGCGCCCTACCTGCCGCCGGTCCCGCACCGGGGCAAGCCCAACGCCCCCTACCTCATCCCGCTCACCCTCCGCTGCCTGGCCGAGGTCAAGGGAGTCCAGCTCGCCGACCTCTGCGCGGCGATCAACGCCAACGGAGTCAAGGTCTTCGGCGACTGGTGACCATTTTTCGGTGAAGAGGTAGAGGCGAGCGCGGTGCCGCGGTTAACGTTCGGGCGGTCACTCTCCGTCATCGGAGGTGGCGTGTGACCGGAGGTGGTACGTGCGTGGCAGAAGGCGTAAGCCGCGCCCGCCGATCCCGTGGCGCTCCCCCTGGACGCTCGTGGTGTGCCTGGCGGGCGGCGCGGTGGTGGCGGCGATCGTCGTCACCTCGGCCATGGCCAAGGACGTGGTCGTGGTCGTGGACGGCAAGCGGACGGCGGTGCGGAGCTTCGCCGCCTCGGTACGTGACGCGCTCGGCGACGCCGGCGTGGCGCTCGGCTACGGCGACGTGGTGCGCCCGCCCGCCCAGCAGCCGCTCGCCGACGGGGCCACGATCGAGGTGCGCCGCGCCCGCCCCATCACCCTGACACTCGACGGCCGCACCAGCGAGCACCTGGTCACCAGCACCGACGTGGCCGGCGCCCTCGCCGAGCTGGCCATCCCCGCCGCCGCCGGCCGGGTCTCCGCGCCCCCCGACGAGGCCGTGCCGCTGTCCGGGATGGCGCTGACCGTCTACACCCGGCGCAAGGTGTACGTCGTCGCCGGGGCAACCCGCCTGGCCGCCCGCACCACCGCCAGGACCGTGCGCGAGGTGCTGCGGCAGGAGCGCGTCGGCCTCGGCCGCGGCTACCTGGTGGAGCCGCCGCTCACCAGCTTCCCCAAGGACGGGACGGTCATCACGGTCAGGCCGCCGCGTACCGATCCGGTCGATCCGGCGGTCGCCGCGCTCAACTGGCGGGCGCTGGCGGAGTGCGTGTCGAAGAGCGATCCGCGGGCGTACAACGCGGAAGGGCCCTACTACGGGATGTACCAGTTCAGCGTGCCGATGTGGAAGGCCGTCGGCGGGCCGGGGCTGCCGTCGGACTGGCCGGAGGAGGAGCAGACGTACCGGGCGCAACTGCTCTACCAGCAGGTGGCGGGGCGCTGGCAGGGCCAGTGGCCGAGCTGCGGCGCCCGCCTCTTCGCCCGCCCCTGACCCTGTCATCCGGCGACGGACACCCCGAACTGGGCGCCTTTGGGCGGTCTCACCGTCTCCAGGCTCTCGGCGTTGCGCCCGGCCACCGCCACCTGCCCGGCCGGCCGCGCGTCCGGCTGCCCCACGAACAGCTTGTTGCCGCTGAACGTCACCGACCAGCCGAACAGCCCCTCGGCCTCCGCCAGCCTGCGGTCCTCGGCGGCGTCGCGCCACGAGACGACGCGTACGCCGCCCCCGTACGGGGCGCCGATGGCCAGCCTGCCGTCGGCCGAGGCCGCCAGCGCCAAGCCGAACCCGTCCTTGCCGCCCTGCTTGACCGTCCTGATGACCTTTTTGGCCGGGTTGAGCAGCTGCACGCTGCCGGCGCCCGGCGAGCTGATCGCGTACCCGGAGCCCTCGGAGTAGGCGACCGCGTAGCCGTAGCGGTCGCCGCTGCGGGCGGTGGGGGAGTCGAGCTTGAGGCTGGTGAGCTTCGCCGCGAACACGTCGTCGAGGAACACCGCCGCACCCGAATTGATCTTGCCGGCCTCGACCTGGCGGCCCGCGCCGTCGTCGTTCTCGTACGGCACGCCGACGAGCAGCGCGTTCTTCGGCCCCCAGGCCATCGACCAGCCGAACTGGTCGCCGATCTCGCTGTTGCCGCGTACGTCCACGCTCTCCTGGCTGATCCTGCGCAGCTCTCCCTCGCCCTTGCGCACGTGGACGGCGCCGGCGTCGGTGAACTGCTCGTCGTCCTCGTACGGCGCGCCGATCGCCAGCAGGTCGCCCCGCGCCGCCAGCGACCAGCCGAAGTGCGCGGACCGCTGCGGCTGCGCCGCCGTCAGGCGCACCGGCGCGCGGGTGCCGCCACCGTAGATCACGTACACCGCCCCCGCGTCCTGCTCGCCGCCCACGTCCGCGTACGGCGCCCCGACGACCAGGTCGGCGCAGGGGTCGCCGTCCACGTTCGCCAGCCGTACCGACCAGCCGAACCCGTCGCCCGTCGCCAGGCCGGGAACGCGCACCGGCACCACCTTGCCGCCCGACACCACCTGCACCGCGCCCTTGTCGTCGTCGGCGAACGGATCGCCCACCGCCACGTCGTCCACACCGTCGCCGTCGAAGTCGGCGGGCGTGACGCAGGCCGCCGCCCGCGCCGCCACCGGCATCACCGTCGTACCCACGACCAGCAGCAGCGCCACGGGCATGCCCCCGAGTCTCACAACGCCACCTCGATCTGCTTGCCGTTCTCCAGCATCGTCGCCGTCAGCTTGACCGGCCTGCGGTACGTCGCCAGGTCGAACACGAACGCGCTGTCCACCCGCGCGCCCGGCAGGATCGCCGGGGGCAGCGTGACGGCGGCCGGGTCGTGCTCGCCGCCGCGGTCGTCGACCAGCGTGACCACCGGCTGGACCAGCGTCCTGCGCTCGCCGCCCGGGTTGAGCATCGTCCAGCGGATCACGCAGAGCTGGCCCTGGGTGGCGACCTTGCCCTCGTACTCCTTCAGCCCGCACCGAGGCGCGGACGAGATGATCGCGATCGGGTCGTCGAGCTCGCCGCCCAGCGGGAACCTACGGCCCACGTCGTTCGGTGGAGAGCTGGTGGTCGCGGTTTGCGACGGGCCGCCGCCAGCGGTCGAGGTGCCGGGGCCGCGGCCGGACGTCACGATCAGCACCCCCACCGTGACCACGATGGCCAGCACGGCCGCCGCGGCGGCGATCAGCCAGCGGGTGCCCGCGGTACGGTCGCCGCCGAGGGTGTCGGGCTCGTTCGGCAGCGGCTCGGGGGAGACGGCGGTGCGCCGGTCGCCCGGCTGGGTGTCGGCGGCGCGCTGCTCGGAATGCGCCATTCGCTGCAACTGCTCCCGCGCGGGCACCCCCCCAAGGCCCCACGCCTCACCCGCCCGCCCGGACGGCCGGCCGCTCCGGTCCTGAACCGGACGCCCGGCCGAGTCCTGGCGGGTCCGGCCTAAGGACTCGTGGGGGGTGGGGCCGGGGGGATCGGTGGCCGAGATCGTGGCTGCCGTGCCGGTCGGCGGAATCCCCGGCCCGTCGCCCTCGCCACTGTCCCCTTCGGGCCCCTGCTCGCCGCTCTTGCGCTTGAACAGGCCGCGTACACGTCCGGGACCAGCGCCACCGTCCTGCTGCCCGTCGCCCTGGGGGGTGGGCCAGCGGGCCAGCTCTTCCTTGGCCGCCAGCTCCTCCCTCCGAGCCAACTCCTCGAACGCCGCCTGCCCCCGCCCGGAGGACCCGGGAGATGCGCCGGACGGCGAGGATTGCCCGGCGTCGGATAAGCGGCCTGCCCCTGCCCCTGCACCGGTCGGCCCCCGTTGTGCGGCGTCCCCCGGCGGCGGCGTCGTGAATGTGGCCGTGATGTCCGGCTCGTCCACCACGTTCCTCGGCGGCTGCCAGTCGTTGAGCATCTCGGTGGCGACCAGCGTCGGCGGGTTGATCGACGGTGCCGGTGTGTTCCCGCCGACCAGCGCGATCAGCAGGTCCTGCGCGGTGGGGCGTGCCGCCGGCTCCATCGAGGTGGCCAGGCGTACGAGCTCGTTGAGCGGAGCGGGCAGCGCGCCCAGGTCCGGCGGCGTGTTGAGCACGCGGTGGGCCATCGTGATGGGGTCGCCACGCCCGAACGGGTGCCGTCCGTTGCCCGCGTACGCGATGAGACAGCCCCAGGCGAAGATGTCGACGGCCGGGCTGATCGCCTCCCCGCGCACCTGCTCGGGGGCCCACCACCCGGGGCTGCCCAGCAGCTCGCCCGACATCGTGAACCCGGTCTCCCGGTCGAGCGCCCGCGCGATCCCGAAGTCGATCACACGGGGCCCGGACAGGGAGAGGATGACGTTGGCCGGCTTGAGGTCGCGGTGCACCAGCCCGGCCACGTGGATCGCGGCCAGCGCCGCCGCCACGCCGAGGCCGACGCCGTGTAACGGCCCCGGGTCCAGTGCCCCGAACTTGGCGATCTGCTCGGAGAGCGGGGTGCCCGCGATGTACTCGGTGACCATGAAGGGACGGCCGTCGCCGGTGTTGCCGTTGTCCAGCACCTGAGCGGTGCAGAACGACGCCACGCGCCGCGCGTTCTCCACCTCCGCGTGGAACCGCGCCGCGAACCCCTCCTGGTTGGCGAACTCCGCCTTCACGATCTTGAGCGCGACGAAGCGGCCGGTGGGCGCGCGGGCGAGGAAGACGGTCCCCATGCCGCCTTCGCCGAGTCGCCCCAGCAGGCGGTACGGGCCGATCTCCCGCAGGTCTGTCGGACGGAGCGGCGCGGCGCCCGTTGGCTCCATGAGGGACGTCCCTTCCTGTTCCACGCCATCCTCTCCTTTGGTCTCCCCATCCGCCATCTCCAGTTCTTCGATGCGGGAGACTGGTTGGATGATGAGCCTGTTGGGCCCTGCAGAAATACGTAATTTGGCGGACAAGCTAAATCTTCGTCCGACGAAAAAGCTCGGCCAGAACTTCGTGATCGACGCGGGGACCGTCCGCCGGATCGTCCGGGTGGCCGAGCTCTCGGCCGACGACGTGGTCATCGAGGTCGGCCCCGGGCTCGGCTCGCTCACCCTGGCCCTGCTGCCGTCGGCCGCGCATGTGGTGGCCGTCGAGATCGACCCGGTGCTCGCGACCCAGCTCCCCGTCACGGTCGCCGAACGCGGTCTGGCCGACAGCCTCACGGTCGTCAACGCCGACGCGATGAAGATCACGCCCGCCGACCTCGGCGGCCACGTACCGACGGCTCTGGTGGCGAACCTGCCGTACAACGTGGCCGTCCCCGTCGTCCTCCACCTCCTGGAGGCCCTCCCGTCCCTGCGCAAGGGGCTGGTCATGGTGCAGTCCGAGGTCGCCGACCGCCTCGCCGCCGGTCCCGGCTCCAAGGTGTACGGTGTGCCGTCGGTCAAGGCCGCCTGGTACGCCGACGTACGGCGGGCCGGCCCGGTCGGCCGCACCGTCTTCTGGCCCGTCCCCAACGTCGACAGCGGCCTGGTCTCCCTCGCCCGCCGCGAGCCGCCGACCACGAAGGCCACCCGCGAGCAGGTCTTCGCCGTCGTGGACGCCGCCTTCGCCCAGCGCCGCAAGACCCTGCGCGCCGCCCTGGCCTCCTGGGCGGGCAGCGCCCCCGAGGCGGAGAACATCCTGCGCGCGGCCGGCGTGGACCCGTCTGCACGCGGCGAACAACTCGACATCACCGCCTTCACCCGCATCGCCGAACTCAAGCCCTAACCCACCTCGCACGACCCACCCACTCCGACGCCACCCGCGCCGTTGGATCCCGCGCGTTTGAATCCCACGCAGTTGGACCCTGAGCCGTCGCCCCCGGCTCCGACGCCACCCGCGCGGACGCCACCCGCGCCGTCGGCCCCTGCGCCGTCGGCCCCTGTGCCACCGGACCTCGTGGCGTCGGCCCCTGCGCCATCGGCTCGTGCGTTGGACCTCGCGCCGCTGGGTCCCGTGCCCTTGGAATCCCCATGCCGTTGGGGCCCCGGCCCGTGCGGCCAGGAGCCCTGCCCGTGCGGCCGGGCGTCGGCCGACTCAGGCAAAGCCGTCGCAGCATCTGTCCATGCATCGGCCAGCCGCCGGGCGCCGACCTGCCCGCGCAGACCTGACGTGCGCCGGCTTGCTCGCCGCAAAGCTGCCCGGGTGCTGACCTGCGCTTCAACCAACCGGCGCGCTCGCTAGGCCTCCGCCCCCCGAGCTCGCCAGGCCTTCGCCCCCCGAGCTCGCCAGGCCTTCGCCCCCCGAGCTCGCCAGGCCTTCGCCCCCCGAGGTGCTGAGCCTCCGCCCGGCAAGATCGCCAGGCCGACGCCGCCTGCCGTTCCCTGTCCACAGGCATCCACCCCACCCACCCCTCATCCACAGAATCCCGTTCGGCCCCTCGGCCACCCACCATTCCGCAGGACCCTGGCCTCACCTCGTTCGCGTTCTCGTTCTCGTTCACGACCACGGAGGCCCGGATGTCCCGAATGTTCCGAATGACCCGCATCAGCACCGCAGCGTCTCCCGCCGCCACCTCACCCGCCGCCCCTGATGCCCGCGCGGCCGCTCCCCGCCCCCTGGCCTGTACCGCCGCCCTGGCCTGCGCCCTCTTCACCGCCACCGCCACCGCCACCACAGCCCTGGCCGCCGCCACCGAAGCCACCGCGACCACGACCATGGCGGCGGCGACGGCGGCCGAAGCTACCCGCCCCACCAAGAAACGCCTCACCAGAAAGAAAGCCATCAAGAGGAAACTCACGAGAGGCCAGATCGCCGCCTCCGCGGCCCTGGCCCAACTCGGCGTCTCCTTCTCCTGGGGCGGCGGCTCGGCGAAGGGCCCCACTCTCGGCATCGGCAGAGGCGCAGCGACCCGCGGCTTCGACTGCAGCGGCCTCACCCTCTACGCCTGGTCGAGAGCCGGTGTGCGATTGGGCCACTACACCGGGGCCCAGTTCCGCCAGGGCCGCAGGATCAGCCGCACCGCCCGCCGCGCCGGCGACCTCCTTTTCTTCGGCGGTGGCCGAGCCGACCCCACGCACGTGGCCCTCTACCTGGGCGGCGGCTTGATGGTCCACGCCCCCAAGACCGGCGACGTGGTCCGCACGACGAGCTTCGCCAAGTCCTCCTACTACCGCGCCGTCTACCGAGGCGCCGTACGCCCGGGATGACCGGCGACGGCAGCCACCACCCCGCCGACCAGCTCCGCCAGCACTTCCCGATCCACGTCCGGCTCGTCTCCAAGGTCGCCGGCCTCATATTCCATGAGCCCGAGCCCGGCCACCTCGAACCGACCGCCGATCGCCGTCACCAACGAAAGCAGCCGCTCAGGATGCA
Organism: Nonomuraea sp. LP-02; assembly: GCF_036289125.1. Classification (NCBI taxonomy): domain Bacteria; kingdom Bacillati; phylum Actinomycetota; class Actinomycetes; order Streptosporangiales; family Streptosporangiaceae; genus Nonomuraea; species Nonomuraea sp. LP-02. The sequence continues at coordinate 7,589,343 of NZ_JAXCLK010000001.1, forward strand.
TGCCACCAGGTGTAGGACACCCCACGCTCCGGAAGACCTCCGGGTCGAGCACGTCGAGGTCGATGTGCACGTACACGGCGGCGTCCGGACCGCCCGCCGCCTCGATCGCCGCGAGAAGAGCCTCCGCCGTCTCCGTCGCCGCCATCGTCACCCACCGGATTCCGGCTTGCGTCACGAAGGCCGCCTCCGGCGGGTCGAGATCCCGCACCCCGGCCAGCACGATCCGCCGCGGCTCCAGCGGCTGCTCGGCCGCCAACCCTTCCGGCCCCTCGCCCGTGAGCGCCCGCAGCACCATCCCGTGATAGGCGCCCGACGGCGACGACTCCGGTGTGTTCAGGTCGCCGTGGGCGTCGAACCACACCACCACCAGTCGATCGCCGTACCGCCTGCGCGCCGCCGACACAGGCTCCAACTCCACCCCGCAGTCCCCGCCTACGACGACGACCAACACCCCATCGCCGACCCCCTCAACCGCAGCCCGCACCCGAGCCGCCACAACCCCCAAACTCCCGTCCCCGACCGCTGCCCGCACCCATGCCGCCGCCGCGGCAGGACCGCCGTCCTCGACCGCTGCCCGCATCTGTGCCGCTGTCGCGGCAGGACTGTCGTCTTCGCCCGCTGCCTGCGCCCGTGTCGCTGTCGTGACAGGATCGCTGTCCTCGGTCGTTGGCGGCAGCCGAGCTGCCGCGAGGCCCGAGCTCCCGTCCTCGACCGCTACCCGGACCCTGTGCGGGGCCTCGCCCACCACGCGCACCGTCGCCGTGTTGACCAGGTCGGCGACGACCCGCGCCCCTTCGCGCAGCCGCTCCGCCGTACGCGACCCAGACCCCCGCCACTGCGGCACTTCGACAACCGCAACCTTCCGCAACATCGCTACAAACCGCCCTTAGGCTCGCGAGACCACACGTCTGCCATCACCCGTCGTAACTGCACAGCATGGGGGCAAATGGTCACCAACCTGACCCTACGTGCCGAGGATCCGGCCGTTCCGGGGCTCATCTTTCGAGAACCGCATGTCAGGGCTCCGGGCACCGATAACATCGAGTGTCCTTGACCCCGGCAAGCGATGAGAGTGGCAGAAGATCGATGAGTTCGGTGACCGTACGTGTGCCCGCGAAGGTCAACGTGCAGCTTTCTGTCGGCCCGCTCAGGGATGATGGCTACCACGACCTGGTCAACGTCTTCCACGCCGTGTCGATCTTCGACGAGGTGGTGGCCAAGGAGTCCGAGTCCATCACCGTGTCGGTCAACGGCAAGTGGGCCGACCAGGTGCCGGTGGACGACAGCAACCTGGCGATCCGCGCTGCCCGCGCCCTCGCCAAGCACGCGGGACGCACCTACGGCGCAGACCTGATCATCAACAAGGACATCCCGGTGGCGGGCGGCATGGCGGGCGGCAGCGCCGACGCCGCCGGCGCCCTGGTGGCCTGCAACGAGCTCTGGGGGCTTGGCCTGCCGTTCGACGATCTGATGGAGATCGCCGGGGATCTCGGCAGCGACGTCCCGTTCTCCCTGCTCGGCGGCACCGCCGTCGGCACCGGCAGGGGTGAGCAGTTGAGCGAGCTGCCGACGGGCGGCACGTTCCACTGGGTCTTCGCGCTCGCCGACGGCGGCCTCTCCACCGCCAGCGTGTACGCCGAATGCGACCGGCTCCGGGCCGCCGAGGCGGCGGAGGTGCCCTGGCCGCAGCTCAACGACTCCCTCCTGGAGGCCCTGGGCACCGGCGACGCCTACTCCCTCGGCTCCCACCTCAGCAACGACCTCCAGCCCGCCGCGCTCAACCTGCGTCCGGAGCTCGCTCCTACGCTGGAGGCCGGTCGCCAGCACGGCGCGCTGGGCGCCATCGTCTCCGGCTCCGGCCCTACCTGCGCGTTCCTCGCCATCGACGCCCTCCACGCCCGCGACTTGGCCGGCAGCCTCACGGCCACGGGCGCCGCGCACACCGCCGTCGCGGCCCACGGCCCCGTCCACGGCGCGACCCTGGTCTGATCCCGCAATTCCGCCACCCCGCCTCCCGGCGTTGGAACGGTCGATGCGCCGCTGCGGGCCCGCCGGGGTGATCGCAGGGCCGCTCGATGTCCGTCGCAGAAGAGATCTCTTCGCCGCCCCGCGCGGCGGTAGATGCGGACGGCAACCAAGCCGATCAGCGTGATGGCCAGGCCGACATAGTCCCGACCTGGCCATCAAGGTGGGCTCCGCTGTGGTGGGTTCCGCCAGGGTGGGTTCCGCTGTGGTGGGTTCCACCAGGGCGGGTTCCACCGGGATGGGTTCCGCCGGGGTGGGTTCCGCCGGGGTGGGTTCCGCCGGGGTGGGTTCCGCCGGGGTGGGTTCCGCCGGGACGGGTTCCGCCAGGGTGGGTTCCACCGGGACGGGTTCCACCGGGATGGGTTCCACCGGGATGGGTTCAACCGGGATGGGTTCAACCGGGATGGGTTCCACAGGGCAGGTTACACAGAGCGGGTTCCGCAGGGCGGGTTTCGCAGGGCAGGTTCCGCAGGGCAGGTTCCGCAGGGCAGGTTCCGCAGGGCGGGCTCCACGCTGGCGGGTTGTGAGCGGCATCCCTGTGGACGCGAGCCCGCGTGAGGGAACATTCTGGTCGGCCACGTCCGGCAGCTGATCCACCGCCTGATCCGGAAGCACGACACCGGAGTCTCACAGGTACCGACACGGCGACGTGCCCCAGCTCCCATGGTGACCTCCACCTCTCCAGCGGAGCAGGCGCGGCCGTCGTCTCCACCGACCCCGCGGAAGCCGCGTCGTACGTGATGCGCCAGGTCGGCGTCCAGCGAGGCGGCCTTGAGCGCCGTGCCGGAAGCTGTCCTGGCTTGCCGTGCTCGGGGTCGGGAGCGGCGCTCAGGCCGGTGCGCAGGTCGACCGTGATCCTGTCATCGGCCGTCCGCCTCCTCCAGCGCGAGATCCCGGGTTCCCTTGAGCTGAGAAGGTGCACCCCGTACACGCAGAAGCGCGGGGGCTTGAGGGGACGACGGGACTCGGTCGTCCTGGCGGTGTGCTGCCGACTGCCGGAGCAGCCAGACGCGGACGGCGAAGTCGCCGTGCTGTCGGCCCTCAGGGCGTTGGCCGTTCCTTCCGCGCCTCGCCGAGTGAGCGTCGCAGCCGCCGACAGGGATGGCCGGGAGCGCGTGGTCAGTTCTTGAGGACCTCCACCCAGTAGCGGCCGTCGGTGTCACGGTGGGCGCCGTGGATGTCGGTGGCCAGGTCGGGGAAGGCCCGGTCGAAGTCCTCCAGGACGCGCAGGTAGGTCATCAGCGGCCCGTCGGCGGGGCCGGTCGCCTCGCCGGGCATCAGCATGGGGATGCCGGGTGGCGTGACGACGACCGTGGCCGCGGCGACCCGGCCCGGCAGGCGGCTCAGCGGGACGCGTTCGGTGCGGGCTCGGATCATGGCCTGGTAGCAGTCGGCGGGCGTGACCACGGGCTCCGGCAGGAAGGTGAAGACCTGGTCGAGAAGCTTGCCGACCCCGGAGTCGCGCAGCTTCTCGTGGACCAGGGTGCAGAGCTTCTGCAGCGAGATCGCGGGCGGGCCGAAACCGGGCAGCACCTCCGCCAGGGGCAGGTCGGCGTCGTAGGCGTTCTTGAAGTCGGTGAGGGCGTCGATCAGGGTGCCCCACTTGCCCTTGGTGATCCCCATCGAGAACAGCACCAGCAGCGTGTGGTCGCCGGTCTTCTCCACCACGATGCCGCGCCGCTGCAGGTAGGCGGCCACGACGCGGGCCGGAATGCCCCAGTCGAGCGTGCCGGTGGCGGCGTCGGCGCCCGGACAGGTGATCGTCACCTTGACCGGGTCGAGCAGGCAGTAGCCCTCGGACAGGCCGTCGAACCCGTGCCAGCCGGCGCCCGCCTCCAGGGTCCAGCATCGGGGTTCGGAGCACAGCAGCGCCGGGTCGGCGTCGGCGAACGGGACGGTCCTGCCGGTGCGCGGGTCGGTGACGGCGGGAGGCTGCCATACGCCGAAGAACCAGGCGGGCCGTGTACCGTCCTCGCGGATGCGGGCGGCCAGGCGCGTCATCGCCTGCCGGAACCGGACGGCCTCGACGATCGCCTCCCCGGTGAGGAACGGCCCCGACGGGCCGTCCATCATCGCCGCCGCGACGTCCAGGGAGGCGATCATCGGGTAGAGCGGCGACGTGGAGGCGTGCATGAGGTAGGTCTCGTTGAAGGCGTCGTAGTCGACCGGCGCCCGCTCAGAGGGGCGGACGTGCAGCATCGCGGCCTGCGACAGCGCCGCCAGCAGTTTGTGCGTCGACTGGGTGGCGAACACGGTGGGGCGGCCCGGGCCGGGCAGCGTGTGCTGGTCGACGGCCATGCCGTAGCGGCCGGCGTAGAGCGGGTTGAACCGGGCGTAGGCGAACCACGCCTCGTCGAAGTGCAACCGCGGCACGCTGGCGCCCAGCAGCTCGCCGACCCGCACCGCCTCGTAGCACACCCCGTCGTACGTCGAGTTGGTGATCACGGCGTAGGTCGGGTCGCCGGCGGCGAGAGGGTGGGCGGCCACCCGGGCCCGGATCGCGGCCGCCTCCAGGGCGGCGGGCGGGATCGGCCCGGCCAGTCCGAGCCCGTTGCGCTCGGGCACCAGGTAGACCGGGCGGGCGCCGCTGATGGCCAGCGCGTGCTGGACCGACTTGTGGCAGTTGCGGTCCACGAGGACGGTGTCGTCGCGGGCGATGGCGTGGTGGCCGACGATGCGGTTGGCCGTGGAGTTGCCGTTGACCACGAAGAACGTCCGGTCGGCGCCGAAGACGCGGGCGGCGTTGCGTTCGGCCTCGCCGATGGGGCCGGTGTGGTCGAGCGGCGACCCCAGCTCGGTGACCGAGATGGACAGGTCGGTACGCAGCAGCCGCTCGCCGTAGAAGTCGAAGAACGCCCGGCCCACAGGCGATTTGAGGAACGCCACGCCGCCGGCGTGCGCCGGGGTGTGCCAGGAGTAACGATGGTGGTCCTGCAGACGGCGCAGGGCGCCGAAGAAGGGCGGGAGGATTTTCTCGGCGTACTGGTCGGCGGCGTGGGCGATGCGCCCGGCGATGAACTGCGGGGTGTCCTCCAGCGGGTAGACGTAGCCCTGGATGACCTCGTAGACCCACAGCGGGAGCTCCTGCTCCTGCGTCATCAGGAAGACGGGCAGCCCGCGGAACCGTTTGGCGACCGCGCCCAGCAGCTCTTCGGCTCCCGGCGCGTCCCACGACACCAGCACCGCCGTGAGCGACGCGTCCGAGCCGACCACCGCCAGGGCGTCGTGGGCCCGGTGGGTCCAGCGCACATGGAGCCCGAGCTCGTCCATCGCGGCGCAGACGCGGCGGATCTGCTCGGCGAGTGCCGAATCGGCGTCGGGACGTTCGGTGACGGCGGCCAGAACCGTTCGCTCCATGCGGCACTCCGTGGTCGGGGAGAAGGGGAAAGGGGAAAGGCCGGGGAGGGTCACACCGGCCACTCATCATGGTAACGCTCGGCAGTCGTAAGGCAACTTTCAGTAATGAGGCGGGCGGAGGAGACGGCGAGGAGCTGGGCGGGGAGCCGATACCCTGGGTAGGTCATGAATCTGGTCAATCTTGAGTCGGTCTCCCACGCCTACGGGCCCAAGCCGCTCCTCAGTGACGTCTCCCTGGGCATCGAGGCCGGGGAGCGCATCGGCGTCGTCGGACGCAACGGAGGCGGCAAGACGACCCTGATGTCGGTGATCGCGGGGGAGGTGCGGCCCGACAGCGGACGGGTCACGCACACCCGCAACCTCCGGATCGGGTTCCTGTCGCAGCACGACGCGCTCGACCCGGCCGCCACCATCGGTGAGATCGTGCTGGGCGGGCTGGCCGAGCACGAGTGGGCGGGCGACCAGGCGATCCGCGAGATCCTCGCCAACCTGATCGGCGACCTCGACCTCGGCTCCAGGGCCGCGAACCTGTCGGGTGGCGAGCGCAGGCGCACCGCGCTGGCCAAGCTGCTCATCGACGACCACGACCTGATCATGCTGGACGAGCCCACCAACCACCTCGACATCGAGGCCATCGCCTGGCTCGCCGCGCACCTGTCGGGCCGCAAGAGCGCCCTGCTCGTGGTGACGCACGACCGGTGGTTCCTCGACGCGGTCTCCACCCGCACGTGGGAGGTCGTGGACGGGCGCGTCGAGCGCTACGAGGGCGGATACGCCGCCTACGTCCTCGCCAAGGCCGAGCGGGCGCGCATCGCCCAGGCCGCCGAGGAACGCCGCCAGAACCTCATGCGCAAGGAGATCGCCTGGCTGCGGCGCGGCCCTCCCGCCCGTACGTCCAAGCCGAAGTTCCGCATCGAGGCCGCCCAGGCCCTCATCGCGAACGAGCCTCCGGCGCGCGAGACCGTCGAGCTGATGCGTTTCGCCGCGGCCCGGCTCGGCAAGACGGTGTACGACCTGGAGGACGTCACCCTGCACGCCGGCGGCCCGGGGAACGGGCCGCTGGTGCTGGACCGGTGCACGTGGCAGTTCGGGCCCGGCGACCGCATCGGGCTGATCGGCGTCAACGGCTCCGGCAAGTCGTCGGTGCTGCGCCTGCTCGCCGACACGGTCAGGCCTGACTCGGGCCGCGTCGTCCGGGGCCGCACCGTACGCCTCGCGCACCTTTCGCAGGAGCTCACGGAGCTGGACCCGACGCGACGGGTGCTGGAGTCGGTCGAGGAGATACGCAAGTACCTCCAGCTCGGCAAGAAGGAGTGGTCGGCCTCCCAGCTGCTCGAACGCCTCGGCTTCAAGGGCGACGCGCAGTGGAAGGTGATCGGCGACCTGTCCGGCGGCGAGCGGCGGCGGCTGCAGCTTCTCAGGCTGCTCATGGACGACCCCAACGTCCTGCTGCTCGACGAGCCCACCAACGACCTCGACATCGAGACGCTCAACGAGCTGGAAGACCTGCTCGACGGCTGGCCCGGCACGCTCGTCCTGGTCAGCCACGACCGCTACTTCCTGGAGCGCGTCACCGACCGGTGCGTGGCGCTGCTGGGCGACGGGCGGCTGTCGCTGCTGCCCGGAGGCGTGGACGAATACCTCGAACGGCGGGCCACGGGCACCGCGGTGACCGCCCGGGTGGCGGGCGGCGGTGGCGCGGCGGCCTCCGCCTCGGCGTCGCAGGAGGGCGCCACGGCGACCGGCGAGCTGTCGGCCAAGGAGGAGCGTGAGCTGCGCAAGGAGCTCAGCCGCCTGGAACGCCAGCTCGACAAGCTGGCCGGGCAGGAGGAGCGGCTGCACGCGGCCATGGCGGAGGCGGCCAGCGACTACGCCCGGCTCGGCGCTCTGGACGGCGAGCTCCGGGAGATCACGGCGCAGAAGGACGCGATCGAGTCGGAGTGGCTCGAACTCGCCGACCGCCTCGGCGACTGACCGAGGGGCCGGCGTCAGGGGTCTGCCCAGGTCAGCGGGTGTCTCGGGTGAGGGGTACCGGGGGCACGGTCCGGGTAGGAGGCGGCTGGGACGCGGGAGGAACGTGCCCCCGGGGGTGAGGAGTACCCGGCGTGAGCAGGTGTCGAGCGAGGTGCCGGGTGGGCGGGATCAGCTGGGGGAGTCGAACGGGGCCAGCAGGGTGCGCAGCAGCGAGGCGAGCGTCCGCTGATCGGCCGCCCCCAGCCCCGACAGCAGTTCGTGCTCCCGCCGCAGCAGGTCGGCGAAGGCCGCGTCCACGCGGGAGAGCCCCGTGTCCGTCAGGGACACGAGGACGCCGCGCCGGTCCTCGGGGTCGGGCCGGCGCCGTACGAGACCGGCCTGGGCGAGGCGGTCGATGCGGTTGGTCATGGTCCCAGAGGTGACCAGGGTGGCCCGGAGCAGGGTGCCGGGGCTCAGCTCGTACGGCTTGCCGGCCCGGCGCAGTGCGGTGAGCACGTCGAACTCCCACGGTTCGAGGTCGTGCTCGGCGAAGGCCGCCCGCCGCGCCCGATCGAGATGCTTGGCGAGGCGTGACACCCTGGAGAGCACCTGGAGCGGCTCGACGTCGAGGTCGGGGCGTTCCGTCCGCCAAGCGGCGACGAGGCGATCGACCTCGTCCCTAGCTTCCTCCGTCATGACACAAGTGTACTGTCTTGACATCGAGATATCTCTCTCGATATCAATTATCTTCATGTCAAGAGATATCTGGGACCCGCTGACCTACGCGGTGTACGCCGACGAGCGTTCCCGGCCGTTCATCGAGCTCATCTCCAGGGTGGGGGCGGTCGATCCCGATTATGTCGTGGACGCCGGCTGCGGCAGTGGCGAACTCACCGCCGACCTGGCCACCCGCTGGCCGAGGGCGACCGTCGAGGGGTTCGACTCCTCGCCCGCCATGATCACCAAGGCGCGCGGCCTCGGCACGTCCGTACGGTTCGCCGTCGCCGACGCCGAGACCTGGCGGCCCGACCGGCCCGTGGACGTGATCGTCTCGAACGCCCTCCTCCAGTGGGTGCCCGACCACCGCTCGGTGCTCGAACACTGGATGGAGTCGCTGGCCGCGGGCGGCTGGCTGGCGTTCCAGGTGCCGGGCAACTACGACGCCCCGAGCCACGTCGCCATCCGGGAGCTCTGCGCCTCCCGCACCTGGTCGGACAAACTCGGCGGTTACCAGCGGCTCGCCGAGGTGGACGACGCCCTCGGCTACTGCGACCTGCTCTACCAGGGCGGCACGCAGGTGGACGCCTGGGAGACGACGTACGTGCACGTGCTGAAGGGCGAGAACCCCGTGCTGGACTGGGTGTCGGGCACGGCCCTGCGCCCCATACTCGACCGGCTGGACCACGGCGACCAGCGGCGTTTCAAGTCCGATCTCGGCGAGCTGCTGGCGCAGGCCTATCCGGCGAAGAGCTACGGCACGCCGTTCCCGTTCCGCCGCGTCTTCGTGGTGGCGCAGAAATGATCATCGGGCTGCACCACGTCCAGCTGGCCGTGCCGGCCGGCAGCGAGCCGCTGCTCAGGGAGTTCTACGCGGGGGTGCTCGGCCTGCGCGAGGTGCCCAAACCGCCGGAGCTGGCCGCCCGTGGCGGCGTCTGGTTCAGGGGCGAGGGCGTGGAGGTGCACCTGGGCGTCGAGCGGGACTTCAGGCCGGCGCGCAAGGCGCATCCCGCCTTCCTGGTGGACGACGTGGACGCCTTAGCCGCCGCGATCCCCGGGGCCGTGCCCGACGACCTCCTGCCGGGCTACCGCCGGGTCTACGTCACCGACCCGGTCGGGAACAGGATCGAGCTGCTGCAACCCCGGTGATGTTCACCTTACGGTGGCAGAATTGTCCGAAATCGGACTTTTGTGAGGTGCAGTGGGCATCGAGATCGAGGACAAGTTCGACGTTCCGCACGACTACGCGCTCCCCGACCTGGGCGACCTCGCGACCGGCGTCATCGGGCCGAAGAGTTATCAGCTCGTCGCGCTCTACTACGACACACCCGACCTGCGGCTGGCCGCCAGAGGCGTGACGCTCAGACGGCGAAGGGGCGGCGACGACGCCGGCTGGCATCTCAAGCTGCCCAAGGCCAAGGGCGTCCGGCAGGAGATCGCCGTACCGCTCACCCGGAGCACCAGGGCCGTCCCCCCGGAGCTGGCCGAGCTGGTCCGCGCCTACACCCGCGGCGCCGAGCTGGAGGTGGTCGCCGAGCTGGACACCCGCAGGAGCGTCACCGTCCTGCACGACGGCGGGACCAGGCTGCTGGAGGTCGCCGACGACCGCGTCAAGGCCACCGACCGCCGCGAGGGCGGCCGGGTCATGCGCTGGCGCGAGGTCGAGGCCGAGCTGATCGACGAGAGCCGGCGGGCGCTGCTGGCCAAGGTCGGCAAACGGCTGAGGAAGGCCGGCGCCGAGCCGTCCGGAGCCGCCAGCAAGCTCGCGAAAGTGCTCCAACCGGCCCCGCCGCCCCTGGCCCGCTGCGAGCCGGGCTCGGCGGGCGAGGTCGTGCTCGCCTACCTCGCGAGCCAGGTGGACGCCCTCCTCTCCCAGGACCCCCGGGTACGCCGCGCCGAGGACGACGCCGTCCACCAGATGCGCGTGGCCTCCCGGCGGCTGCGCAGCGCGCTGAAGGCGTTCAAGACCGTGGTGACCGGCACCGAACAGGTCCAGGACGAGCTGCGCTGGCTCGGCACCGTGCTCGGCGAGGCCCGCGACCTGGAGGTCATGAGGGCCAGGTTCGGCGAGCGGCTGGCCGGGCTGCCGTCCGGGCTGATCGTCGGCCCCGTCCGGGAGCGCCTCGGCGCCGACCTGCTCGCCCGCGAGCGGGACGCGTACGAGCGGATCAGGGACACCCTCAGCGGCGAGCGCTACTACGCGCTGCTGAACGCTCTCGACACGCTGCTCGCCGGCCCGAGCCTCGGCAAGGCCGCGCCCAAGCCCGCGAAGGAGCGGCTCGCCGCCATCGCCGCGGACAACTGGGGCCGGGTGGCCAAGGCGTACGACAGGGCCCAGGCCGTCGAGGACCCGGAGCGCCACGAGATCGCCATGCATGACGTGCGCAAGGCGGCCAAACGCGCCCGTTACACCGCAGAAGCGCTCAGGCCCACCCTCGGCAAGGACATGGCCAAGCTCGCCAAGCATGCCGAGGACATCCAGGAGCTGCTGGGGGTGCACCAGGACGGCGTGGTCGCGCAGGAGACGCTGACCGGCGAGGCGGAGCGCGCCCGGCTGGCGGGCGAGGACACCTTCACCTACGGGCTGCTCGTCGGGATCGAGCGCGACCTCGCCGCGCGGGCGCACGCCGACTTCCCCGGCGTGTGGGCGGAGACGGTCAAGGCGGTGGCGAAGCTGCTGTGACCCGGTGGCGCTCGACGCCGACGACCTGGTCGCCCACCCGGTGCAGCACCGCGAACGCGCCCTTGCGCAGGTTGATCTCCTTGCCGGTGAGGGCGTGCAGCAGCCCTGGCAGCACCTTGCCGTGGCTGCACACGACCGCCGGGACGGTGATCTCGCGCACCAGGACGGGCGTCTTGCGCGGGTCCTGGCCCTCCTCGCTGAGCAGCGGGTCCAGCACGATCTCGCCGCCGTACGGGTCCAGCGTCTGCACGCAGCGCGCGCTCGGCGAGCTCATCAGCAGCTCGGGCCGGTAGGCGGGCAGCGCGGTGGCCAGGGTGGCGGCCTGGGCCCGCCCGCCGGCGTCGAGCGGGCGGCGCTCGTCGTCGCCGTCCCACTCGGCGCGGGAGCCGGCCGTGGCGTGCCGGACGAGCACGAGGGGCACGGTCTCCAGCGGCGCGCCGGCCAGGCGGCGCACCAGCCCGGCGTCCCACCCGTACGTCAGCAGCGCCGCGGCCTGCTCCAGCGGCAGCCAGCGCACCTCGTCGACCTCCTCGCCGGGCGTGAAGCCGTCGTCGGCGACCATCCGCGCGGCCCAGTAGTCGACCCGCTTGAGCCGGCCGCGTACGAGGTAGTGGACGGGCGGCAGGGGGCGGCCGAGCATGACCGTGAGGCCGGTCTCCTCGCGCACCTCGCGCAGCGCGGCGGCGACGACGTGCTCGCCGGGTTCGAGCTTGCCCTTGGGGAGGGTCCAGTCGTCGTAGGCGGGGCGGTGGATGACGGCCACCTCGGGACGGCTCGCCGGCCCCCGCCAGACCACGGCTCCGGCGGCCCGGAGCAGGTCAGTCGTCGTCAACGGTCCTCCATCGCCGGGTGCTGATGAGGTGGGTCTGGAGGTCCTCACCGGGATGGCGGGTCCAGGAGCCGTCGGAGCCCAGCCACCACGTGCTCGTCGTCTCGGCCATGGCGAGGTCCATCAGCTCGACGAGGTACGCCTTGTGCTGCTGCGAGGTCACCTTGACCAGGGCCTCCACGCGGCGGTCGAGGTTGCGGCGCATGAGGTCGGCGCTGCCGATCCAGATCTCCGGCCGCCGCCCGAGGCCGAACTCGTAGACGCGGGAGTGCTCCAGGAACCGCCCCAGGACCGATCGGACGCGGATGTTCTCCGACAGGCCGGGGATTCCTGGACGGAGCGCGCAGATGCCGCGTACCCACAGGTCGACCGGCACGCCGGCCCGCGAGGCGCGGTAGAGGGCGTCGATGATCGGCTCGTCGACCAGCGAGTTGGTCTTGATCCGGACGCGGGCGGGCCGCCCGGCCTGCTGGTGGGCGATCTCCCGCTCGATCCTGGCCACCAGGCCGCTGCGCATCGAGTGGGGGGCGACGAGCAGGCGGCGGTAGGCGGAGTGGTTGGAGTAGCCGGTCAGGTGGATGAACAGGTCGGTGACGTCCTCGCCGACCAGCGGGTCCGCGGTGAGCAGGCCGAAGTCCTCGTACTGGCGGGCGGTCTTGGGGTTGTAGTTGCCGGTGCCGATGTGGCAGTAGCGGCGCAGCTCGCCCGAGGGCTCCTGGCGTACGACGAGGGCCAGCTTGCAGTGGGTCTTCAGCCCGACCACGCCGTAGACGACGTGGCAGCCGGCCCGCTCCAGCTTGCGCGCCCAGGAGATGTTGGCGTGCTCGTCGAACCTGGCCTTGATCTCCACGACCACCACGACCTGCTTGCCCGCCTCGGCCGCGTCGATGAGCGCGTCGACGATGGGGGACTCGCCGCTGGTGCGGTAGAGGGTCTGCTTGATCGCCAGGACGCGCGGGTCGGCGGCGGCCATCTCGATGAAGCGCTGGACGCTCGTGGCGAAGGAGTCGTACGGGTGGTGCAGCAGGACGTCGCGCTCGCGCAGCGTGGTGAAGATGTCGTCCTCGGCGCTGATGGCCTCGGCCGGCACGAACGGGCGGTAGCTGAGCTCGCCGCGCTCCAGGTCGGCGATGGCGTGCAGGCCCGACAGGTCGAGCGGCCCCGGCAGCCGGTAGATCTCGTGCGGGGCCAGCTCCAGCTCCTCCACGAGCGGGGCGAGCACCTCCGGCGTGATCGTCTCCTCGACCTCCAGCCGCACCGGCGGGCCGAAGCGCCGCTTGAGCAGCTCCTTCTCCAGTGCCTGCATGAGGTTCTCGGTGACGTCCTCGTCGACGTCGAGGTCCTCGTTCCTGGTGACGCGGAAGACGTGGTGCTGGAGGATCTCCATGCCCTTGAAGAGCTGGCCCAGGTGGGCCGCGATGACGTCCTCCAGCGGGACGAAACGGTCCTTCGACGCCAGGATGAACCGGGGGAGCTGCGAGGGCACCTTGACCCGGGCGAAGACCGTGTGGTCGGTGGCCGGGTTGCGGACCAGGACGGCCAGGTTGAGGCTGAGGCCCGAGATGTACGGGAACGGGTGCGCGGGGTCCACCGCCAGCGGCGTCAGCACCGGCCGGATGCGCTCCCTGAACAGCTTGCGCAGCTCGGTGCGCTCCTCGCGGTCGAGGTCGTCCCAGCGGACGATCTCGATGCCCTCGCCGGCGAGCTGGGGGCAGATCTTGTCGTGGAAGAGGGCGGCGTGCCGCCGGGCCAGCGCGTCGGCGACGGCGGCGAGGCGGACCAGCTCTTCACGTGGTTTGAGCCCGCTCTTGGTCCGCAGCAGCAGTCCGGTGGCCATCCGCCGTTTCAGCCCGGCGATCCGGACCCGGAAGAACTCGTCCAGGTTGCTGGCGAAGATGGCGAGGAAGCGCACCCGCTCCAGCAAGGGGAGAGTGGAGTCCTCGGCCAGTTCGAGCACGCGCTCATTGAACTGGAGCCAGCTCTCCTCCCGGTTGAGGAAGCGCTCCTGCGGCAGCGGCAGATCCTTGGCAGGAGACACCGGTTCGGCGGACATATCGCGTATATTGCCCCGTTTGGTTGAACATCACGTTAACGGCACCGCAACGCTCGTTTTCGCTGATCAGCGCCCTCTTCCTCCTATGGTCACGCAGGCCGCCGTTCTGTTCAACCCGTCACTCGGACTGATCCACCTGTTCGAGGCGCGCGGCCCGCTCGGCGAGCTTGGCCTCCCGCTGGCGGATCTTGTCCTCGCGCTCGCGCGCCTTCTCCGCCTCCTTGAGCAGCCGCTCGCGCTCCTTCAGCTCGCGCACCCGGGCCTTCTCGGCCTCCTTGAGCTCGCGCTGGCGGACCTTCTCGGCCTCCTTCAGCTCGCGCTCGCGGGCCTTCTCCAGCTCGCGCAGCTCCTTCTCGCTGCTCGGGCGGGGCTTCGGCGGGGCGGTGGCGCGCGCCTGGGTGACGGCGCTGATGGCCGGGTGGGGGTTGAGCCCCCTCAGACCGTTCCAGGCCAGGTTGACGAGGTGGGCCGCGACCTCCTCGCGGCCCGGCTTGCGCACGTCCAGCCACCACTGCCCGGTCAGCGCGACCATGCCGACCAGCATCTGGGCGTACATGGGGGCGGACTTGGGGTCGTAGCCCCTGGCCGCGAACTCGTCGGCGAGCACGTCCTCGACCTGGCTGGCGATCTCGCTGATCAGGCTCGCGAAGGTGCCGGTGCCCGAGGCGGCGTGCGAGTCGCGGACCAGGATGCGGAAGCCTTCGCTGCTCTCCTCGATGTACTGGAGGAGCGCGAGTGCGGCCCGTTCCACCTTGATCAGGGAGTGGGAGGCGGCCAGCGCCTCGGTGATCATCGTGAGCAGCTTCTGCATCTCGCGGTCGACGACCACCGCGTAGACGCCTTCCTTGCCGCCGAAGTGCTCGTACACCACGGGCTTGGACACCTGCGCGGTGGCCGCGATCTCCTCGATAGAGGTCCCGTCGAACCCCTTCTCCGCGAAGAGCGTGCGGCTGATGCGGATCAGCTGCTCTCGTCGCTCGCTACCGGACATGCGCCTGCGAGATCGGGGTTCGGTCACAGGTTCCATAATGACGGCCACGCTCCCGTGGCCGCTCATCGGATCTTTCTCGTCAGGCAACCCGCTTCGCCGCCAGGCGTTCGGGGGTCGGCCAGCGCACGTCGTGGACCCAGCCGAAGCGCTCGAAGATCCTGATGAGGCCGGCGCTCAGGTCGATCTGGCCCTTGAGCGCGCCGTGGCGGGCGCAGGTCGGGTCGGAGTGGTGCAGGTTGTGCCAGGACTCGCCGAAGGACGGGATGGCCAGCCACCACACGTTGCGGGACTTGTCGCGCACCTGGAAGTCCTCCTCGCCGAAGACGTGGCAGATGGAGTTGATGGACCAGGTCACGTGGTGCAGCAGGCCGATGCGGATCAGGGAGCCCCAGAAGAACGCGGTCATCGCGCCCTGCCAGGACCAGGTGAAGAGGCCGCCCAGCACCGCGGGCAGCAGGATCGAGGTGAGGGCGAGCGGGCCGAACCACTTGTGCAGCTTCATCACGTCCGGGTCCTTGCACAGGTCCGGGGCGTACTTCTCGCGGTTGGTGCGCTCGCTCTCGAACAGCCAGCCCATGTGGGCGTAGAGCAGGCCCTTGGCCATGTTCTTGAAGCCGGGGCCGAAGCGCCACGGCGAGTGCGGGTCGCCCTCCTTGTCGGAGAACTTGTGGTGCTTGCGGTGGGTGGCCACCCAGTCGAGCACGGACATCTCCAGCGACAGGCTGCCGGCGATGCCCAGGGCCATCTTCAGCGGCCGCTTGGCCTTGAACGAGCCGTGCGTGAAGTAGCGGTGCAGGCCGACGGTGACGCCGAGGCCGGAGACGATGTAGAAGACGAAGGCGATGACGATGTCCGTCCAGCCGAGACCCCATCCCCAGGCGAACGGTACGGCCGCGGCGACCGCGACGATGGGGAGCCCGACGACCAGGCCGAAGGTGACGAGTTCGGCGCGGGATTTCGGCTCGGGTTCGAAGTCCGGCTTGGGTGTGGGGGCGGAGCGTTCGGCAAGAACGGTCATGGGCGACCTCCAACAGCACGTATGGGGATGAATGTCCGGGCTACGCAACCGTAACCTACGCCATCGTAGGTTAGGAAGTCCTGTGTTGCGGATTGCGGAGATGTGACGCTCTTCCCCGTAAGGTGGGTGGGAATCATCGCTTGTGATGGTTGGCGCGTTCTGTTATAAGAAGCGACCCTGGTACCTGCGCGGATGGTCAATCCCGGCGCGGGACCGGGCCAGGGCTCGGTATCGTATGGATGTGTCGGACGCCACGTGTCCGATCTGTCCCGGATCGTCTAATCGGCAGGACAAGTGGTTTTGGTCCACTTTGTAGGGGTTCGAGTCCTCTTCCGGGAGCTTTGAGGCAAGACCCGGCGAGATTGTCCGGGGGTCGGGCAGGTATCCTCACGGTGTCGGGAGGGTAGCGGTGCGGTAGTCATAGAAGAGCCGTACCAATGGCCCTGATCGTCCAGTCACAGGGAGCCTCAGTCCGTGAGTGTGCCGCGCCCGGCAGCCGTGATCGTCCTCGCCGCCGGCGAGGGCACCCGGATGAAGAGCCAGACCCCGAAAGTCCTGCACGAGCTGTGCGGCCGCGCGTTGGTCGACCACATGCTCACCGCCGCCCGCGAGCTCGGTCCCGAGCGGCTCGTCGTCGTCATCGGCCACGCACTGGAGCAGGTCGGCGGCCACCTGGCGGCCAACAGCCCCGACGCGCGCGCCGTCGTCCAGCGTGAGCAGCGGGGCACCGGCCACGCGGTACGCACCGTGCTGGAGGAGCTGGGCACCATCCCCGGCACGGTCCTCGTCACCTACGGCGACGTGCCTCTCCTGCGCACCCAGACCCTCGCCGCGCTGCTCGAACGGCACGCCGCCGACGGCAACGCGGTCACCGTCCTGACCGCCGAGGTGCCCGACCCGACCGGCTACGGCCGGATCATCCGCGACGAGTCCGGGGCGGTCCTGGAGATCGTCGAGGAGAAGGACGCCACGCCCGGGCAGCGGGCGATCAAGGAAATGAACTCCGGCATCTACGCCTTCGACGGCGAGCTGCTCGCCGACGCCGTCAAGCGCGTGTCCACCGACAACGCCCAGGGCGAGGAATACCTCACCGACGTCCTCGCCATCCTGCGCGGTGACGGCCACCGGGTCGGCGCCCACGCCGCCGGCGACCACGTCGAGGTCGAGGGCGTCAATGACCGGGTGCAGCTCTCCGCCGCCCGCAAGGTGCTCAACCGGCGCCTGCTGGAAGACCACATGCGCGCCGGGGTCACCATCATCGACCCCGACAGCACCTGGATCGACGTCGGCGTGCGGATCGCGCCCGACGCCGTCATCCACCCCGGCACCCAGCTCCACGGCGAGACCGTCATCGAGGCCGGCGCCGAGGTTGGCCCCGCCACCACGCTCACCGGCACCCGCGTCGGCGAGCGGGCGGTCGTCCGCAACGCCGTCTGCGACCACGCCGACATCGGCCCCGAGGCCAGCGTCGGCCCCTACGCCTATCTGCGGCCCGGCACCGTGCTCAAGCACAAGGCCAAGGCCGGCACCTTCGTCGAGATGAAGAACGCCACCGTCGGCGAACGTTCCAAGGTGCCGCACCTCACCTACGCCGGCGACGCCACGATCGGCGACGACGCCAACATCGGCGCGTCCACCGTCTTCGTCAACTACGACGGGGTCAACAAGAGCCACACCACCGTGCGCGACGGCGCCTTCGTCGGCTGTGACACCATGCTCGTCGCCCCGGTGACCGTCGGCGACGGCGCCTACACCGCGGCGGGCTCGGTGATCATCGACGACGTTCCCCCCGGCGCCATGGGGGTGGCGCGAGCGCGTCAGCGCAACATTGAGAAATGGGTCTTGCGCAGGCGCGCGGGCACCAAGTCGGCCGCGGCCGCCGAGCGCGCGCTGGCGGAGCGAGAGCAGCAGGAGAATCAGCAGTGACCAGCATCAAATCGCCCGGCGAGAAGAACCTCATGCTCTTCTCCGGCCGGGCACACCCGGAGCTGGCCGAGGAGATCGCCCGGCACGTGGGCGTCTCCCTCACCCCCACCAAACTCATCGACTTCGCCAACGGCGAGATCTACGCCCGCTACCTCGAGTCGGTGCGCGGCTGCGACGCCTTCGTGATCCAGAGCCACACCGTCCCGATCAACCAGTGGATCATGGAGCAGCTGATCATGGTGGACGCGCTCAAGCGCGCCTCCGCCAAGCGCATCACCGTGGTCATGCCCTTCTACGGCTACGCCCGCCAGGACAAGAAGGGCCGCGGGCGCGAGCCGATCACCGCCCGTCTCATCGCCGACATGTTCAAGACCGCGGGCGCCGACCGGCTCATGTCGATCGACCTGCACACCTCGCAGATCCAGGGTTTCTTCGACGGCCCGGTCGACCACCTGTTCGCCATGCCGGTCCTGGAGAACTACCTCAAGAACAAGCTCGACCTGGACAACACCACCATCGTCTCGCCCGACACCGGCCGGGTGCGGCTGTCGGAGCGCTGGGCCGACACGCTCGGCACGCCGCTCGCGTTCATCCACAAGCGCCGCGACCTCGACGTGGCCAACCAGGTCAAGGTCAGCGAGGTCGTCGGCCGCGTACGCGGGCGCACCTGCGTGCTCATCGACGACATGATCGACACCGCGGGCACCATCTGCAAAGCGGCCGACGCCCTCTACGAGCAGGGCGCCACCAACGTGATCGTCGCGGCCACCCACGCGGTCTTCTCCGACCCCGCCGTCGACCGGCTGAAGAACTCCCGCATCAGCGAGGTCATCGTCACCAACACGCTGCCGTTGTCGCAGGCCGCCAGGTTCGACAAGCTGACGGTGCTGTCCATCGCCCCGCTGATCGCGAGGGCCATCACGGAGGTCTTCAAGGACGGCTCGGTCACGAGTCTGTTCGAGGGTGACACCTGAGCCTTATAGACTGAACCGGTTGCGCTCGTAACGCCTTCCGCTAGGGCGGGTGAGGGAGAGCGCCGACGACCGATCATTCCCCACCGCATCCCTAGGAGATGTCGTGTCCGAAGTACGTATCGCCGCCGAGCCCCGCACCACCTTCGGCAAGGGCGCGGCCCGCAAGATCCGCCGCTCCGACAAGGTGCCCGCCGTTCTCTACGGGCACGGCATCGAGCCCAAGCACCTCACCCTGCCGGGCCACGAGGTCCTGCTCGCGCTCCGCACGCCCAACGTGCTCATCCGGCTCAAGGGCGACGGCGTCGACGAGCTCGCGCTGCCCAAGGGCGTCCAGCGTGACCCGATCAAGGGCTTCGTCGAGCACGTCGACCTGCTGCTGGTCAAGCGCGGCGAGAAGGTGACCGTCGAGATCCCGGTCACCACCGTCGGCGACGTCAACAGCGAGGGCCTGCTCGACCTGCAGCTCACCGCCGTGCCGGTCGAGGCCGAGGCCACGAACATCCCGACCGGCGTCGAGGTCGACGTCGAGGGCCTGGAGGTCGGCGCCTCCGTCACCGCCGGCGAGCTCAAGCTGCCGGAGGGCGCCTCCCTCGCCACCGACGCCGAGACGGTCGTCGTCCAGGTCATCGCCAAGCCGACCGAGGCCGTCGAGGAGGCCGAGGGCGAGGCCGCCGAGGGCGAGACGGCCGAGGCCGCCGCCGAGGGCGAGGGCGCCGAGGCCACCGCCTCCGAGTAACGGTTTCCGTCGTGAACGGGGCGGCTTCCTGCGAGCCGCCCCGTTTCCGCGCGTAAGGGGTGCATATGGACCGCTGGCTGATCGCCGGCCTGGGCAACCCGGGGCCCGAATACGCGGGCAACCGGCACAACGCCGGCTTCATGGTGCTCGACGAGCTGGCCGCCCGGGCGGGCGGGCGGTTCAAGGCGCACAAGAGCCGGTCCGAGGTGTGCGAGACCCGCGCCGCCATCCTGGCCAAGCCGCTGACGTACATGAACCTGTCCGGCGGGCCGGTCAAGGCGCTGTCCGACTTCTACAAGATCGGCCCTGAGCGGCTGATCGTCGTCCACGACGAGCTGGACGTCCCCTACGGCGCGCTGCGCGCCAAGCTGGGCGGCGGCGACAACGGCCACAACGGCCTGAAGTCGATCACGAAGGTGCTCGGCACCCGCGACTACCTGCGCGTGCGGTTCGGCATCGGGCGTCCGCCCGGCCGGATGGACCCCGCCGCCTTCGTGCTGAAGGACTTCGCCACCGCCGAGCGCAAGGACCTCCCCTTCCTGGTGGACCGGGCGGCCGACGTCGTGGAGTCGCTCATGGCCCACGGCCTGGAGGTTACCCAGAACGAGTTCCATCGGGCTGATCTGAACATTTCCGGCCCTCCTCGCTGATCCCCGCAAAGGGTCGTTCGCCGGTCCGCCGCACTCCAGGCCGCTACCATCTGTGACTGTCCGTTGCAGAATGGTCACCCGGAGGAAGTGCGTTGCGCGGCCATGATGAGAGCCTCATGACCGTCGGCTCCGGTCACGTCGTCTCGCGGCGGGGCGGCCCGCGCGAGCCGGGCTGGGTGCACGCCTACCGGATCAAGGCCGTGGTCGCCGATCTGTGCGGCGCGGGCATCGGGGCCGGGGTGGCCTTCGGGGTACGGTTCGGCGGGTTCACGCCCTATGTGTTGCCGTACGTGCTGGTGAGCCTGGCGCTGCCGGTCGTCTGGACGCTCGCGGTGGCGCTGCACCGGGCGTACGAGCCGCGCATGGTCGGCGTCGGCTCCGAGGAGTTCCGCCGCGTCCTGCAGTCCGGCCTGACCCTCACCGCCGGCACCGCCATCGGCTCCTACGCGACCAAGACCGACGTCGCCCGCGGCTACGTGGTGCTCGCGCTGCCCCTGGTCACCCTGTTCTCCCTCGTCTTCAGGTACGCCCTGCGCCGCGGCCTGCACCGCTGCCGCGCGAGCGGCGGCTGCATGCGCAAGGTGGTCGCCGTCGGGCACGCCGCGTCGGTAGCCGAGCTGGTCGCGCTGTTCCGCGCCGAGTCCTACCACGGCCTCCACGTGGTGGCCGCCTGCCTGCCCGAGGGCGTGCCGGGCGAGCTGGTGGCCGAGGTGCCGGTCGCCGGCGACCTCAGCGACGTGCCGATCGCGGTCGACCAGTACGACGCCGACACCGTGGCCGTGCTGGCCTGCCCCGAGATGGACGGCGAGGCGCTGCGCAGGCTGGCCTGGCGGCTGGAGCGCACCCGCACCGAGCTGGTCGTCGCCCCCGCGCTCATGGACGTCGCCGGGCCGCGCACCACGATCCGCCCGGCCGCCGGGCTGCCCCTGCTGCACGTCGAGCATCCCGAGCTGGCGGGGCTGCGGCAACTGCTCAAGAACGTCTTCGACCGCCTGGTGGCCGCGGCCCTGCTGGTGCTGCTGGCCCCGCTGATGGCCGGTCTCGCCATCGCGGTCCGGGCCACCAGCCCGGGTCCCGCGCTGTTCCGGCAGACCCGGGTGGGCCGCGGCGGGCGGCTGTTCACGATCCTGAAGTTCCGCACCATGCGGCGGGGGGCCGAGCAGCAGAAGATCACGCTGGTGAGCGACCGCGAGGGGCTGCTGTTCAAGGTCCGCAACGACCCGCGGGTGACGCCGTTCGGCGTCCGCATGCGCCGCCACTCGCTCGACGAGCTGCCGCAGCTCATCAACGTCGTGCTCGGTCACATGTCGCTCGTCGGGCCGCGCCCTCCGCTGCCCGAGGAGGTGGCGCGTTATGGTGACGACGTGCGACGGCGGCTACTCGTCAGGCCCGGTCTGACGGGGCTGTGGCAAGTAAGTGGTAGATCTGACCTATCGTGGGAGGAATCGGTCCGGCTGGACCTGCGTTACGTGGAGAACTGGTCCCTCACCCTGGACCTGCAGATCCTGTGGAAAACCTGGTCGGCCGTCGCCCGCGGGCAAGGAGCATATTGATGACGATTCGCGACGACCACGCCGTCGCCGCCGACCTGGCGAACGAAGCGGGCGAGAGACTGCTGCAGGTTCGCCGGCGTGTTGGCTTCGACGACGCGGCCGCGCTGAAGGCCGAGGGCGACCGGAGCTCCCACGTCTTCCTCATGGAGGCGCTGGCCCGGCTGCGGCCGAGCGACAGCGTGCTGTCGGAGGAGGCCACCCGCGAGGAGCGGCTCGACCCGCGCCGCCTGTCCGCCGAGCGGGTGTGGATCGTCGACCCGCTCGACGGCACCCGCGAGTTCGCGGAGGAGGGGCGCGCCGACTGGGCCGTGCACGTGGCGCTCTGGGAGCGCGGCCGGCTCGCGGCGGGCGCCGTGGCGCTGCCCGCGCAGGGCCGTACGCTCACCACCGCCGAGCCGCCCAAGCTGCCGGCGTCCGGCGGCGGGCGCTTCCGCATCGCGGTCAGCCGCACCCGCCCGCCGGAGTTCGTCCAGAAGCTCGCCTACCTCGTCGGCGCCGACCTGGTGCCGATCGGCTCGGCCGGGGCCAAGATCTCCGCCGTGCTGACCGGCGAGGTGGAGGCGTACGTGCACGCCGGCGGCCAGTACGAATGGGACTCCGCCGCGCCCGTCGCCGTGGCGCAGGCCGCCGGCGCCCACGCGAGCCGCGTGGACGGCGCCGCGCTGGCCTACAACCAAGCCGACCCCTCACTACCAGATATTCTGGTTTCCCTACCGGAGCTGGCGGCATCCCTGCTCGCCGGGATTCGGGACCTGCACCGCTAAACCGCCGGAGGAAGCTCCCATGCTGCAGCGCGACTACACAACGTCGCAGCTCGACGTGCTCGAAGCCGAAGCGATCCACATCATGCGCGAGGTGGCGGCCGAGTTCGAGCGCCCCTGTCTGCTCTTCTCCGGCGGCAAGGACTCCATCGTCATGCTCCGCATCGCGGAGAAGGCGTTCTGGCCCGCGGCCATCCCGTTCCCGCTCATGCACGTCGACACGGGCCACAACTTCGACGAGGTCATCGACTTCCGCGACCGCCGCTCCGGCGAGCTCGGCGCGCGGCTCATCGTGGCCAGCGTCCAGGACTCGATCGACCAGGGCAGGGTCGTGGAGGACACCGGGCGGCGCGCCTCGCGCAACCGCCTGCAGACCACCACGCTGCTCGACGCGATCGAGGAGCACGAGTTCGACGCGGTCTTCGGCGGCGCCCGGCGCGACGAGGAGAAGGCCCGCGCCAAGGAGCGGGTGTTCTCCTTCCGCGACGACTTCGGCCAGTGGGACCCGAAGAACCAGCGCCCCGAGCTGTGGAACCTCTACAACGCGCGCATCCGCAAGGGCGAGCACATCCGCGTCTTCCCGCTGTCCAACTGGACCGAGCTGGACGTCTGGGACTACATCCGGCGCGAGGGCATCGAGATCCCCTCCATCTACTTCGCCCATACGCGCAAGGTGTTCGAGCGCGACGGCATGCTGCTGCCCGACTCCGAGGTGGTCCAGCGCGGTGACGACGAGCCGCTGTTCGAGGCGGTGGTGCGCTACCGCACCGTGGGCGACATGACCTGCACCGGGGCCGTGCAGTCCCAGGCCGCCACGGTCGAGGAGATCATCGAGGAGATCGCGGCGACCCGGATCACCGAGCGCGGGGCCACCAGGGCCGACGACCGCGCGTCCGAGGCCGCCATGGAGGACCGCAAGCGAGAGGGCTACTTCTAAATGGACATTCTGCGCTTTGCCACGGCGGGAAGCGTCGACGATGGCAAGTCCACCCTCATCGGACGCCTGCTGTTCGACTCCAAGGCGATCTTCGAGGACCAGCTCGAAGCCGTCGAGCGCACCTCCCGCGACCGGGGCACCGAATACACCGACCTGTCGCTGCTCACCGACGGCCTGCGCGCCGAGCGGGAGCAGGGCATCACCATCGACGTCGCCTACCGCTACTTCGCCACGCCGCGCCGCAAGTTCATCATCGCCGACACCCCCGGCCACATCCAGTACACCCGCAACATGGTCACCGGCGCCTCGACGGCCGACCTGGCGATCATCCTCATCGACGCCCGCAAGGGCGTGCTGGAGCAGTCGCGGCGGCACGCGTTCCTGACCTCGCTGCTGCGGGTGCCGCACCTGGTGCTGGCGGTCAACAAGATGGACCTCGTGGACTACGCGCAGGAGCGCTTCGAGGAGATCAGGGAGGAGTTCACGGCGTTCGCCTCCAAGCTCAACGTCTCCGACCTGACCTTCATCCCGATCTCCGCGCTCAACGGCGACAACGTCGTCTCGCGCAGCGAGAACATGCCCTGGTATCTCGGCACCTCGCTGCTGCACCACCTGGAGAACGTGCACATCGCCTCCGACCGCAACCTGACCGACGTGCGCTTCCCCGTCCAATACGTCATCCGCCCCCAGCGGGCCACCGACCACGCCTTCCACGACTACCGGGGCTACGCCGGGCAGGTCGCGGGCGGCGTGCTCAAGCCCGGCGACGAGGTCGTGCACCTGCCCTCCGGGCTGAGCACCCGCATCGCCTCCATCGACACCTTCGACGGTCCGGTGGAGGAGGCGTTCCCGCCCATGTCGGTGACGCTGCGCTTCGAGGACGACCTCGACATCTCGCGCGGCGACATGATCGCCCGGCCCAACAACCAGCCGGCCGCCGCGCAGGAGCTGGAGGCGATGGTCTGCTGGATGGCCGACGGCGTCAAGCTGACCCCGCGGTCCAAGCTGACGATCAAGCACACCACCCGTACGGCGCGGGCGCTCGTCCGCGACCTGCACTACCGGCTCGACGTCAACACCCTGCACCGCGACGAGGAGGCCACCTCGCTCGGCCTCAACGAGATCGGCCGGGTGTCGCTGCGGGTCACGCAGCCGCTGTTCGTCGACGACTACGCGCGCAACCGGCTCACCGGCGGCTTCATCCTCATCGACGAGGCCACCAACGGCACGGTCGGCGCGGGGATGGTGCTGGACGCGCGCTGAAGGTAGATCTTTCTGGCGTTCCGTGACCGGTTGATTACTCCTGGCGATAGGGTCGCCGCAGGCCGCGCTCAGAGTCCACGCTGAGCGCGATGTTCTGATGCGAGGCCACTCCGTTGACCGATCACGAGCACGCCACCCAGGTGATCTACCTCGGTGGTCTGGGACGCAGCGGCACCACGCTGCTCGAACGGCTCCTCGGTGAGCTGCCCGGCGTGATCGCCCTCGGCGAGGTCGTGCATCTGTGGGAAAGGGGAGTGCTCGCGGGCCAGCCCTGCGGGTGCGGGGCGCCCTTCCCGGCCTGTCCCTTCTGGCGGCAGGTGGGGGAGCGCGCCTTCGGAGGATGGTCGGCCCGGCTGGCGGAGCGGGTGCTCACGCTGCGCCGGCGGGTCGATCGTACGCGCCGGGTCCCGCGCATCGCCCACCCCGACCTCGGCGACTACGTCCAGGTCTACCGCAGCCTCTACGCCGCCACCGGAGCCCGTGTGGTCGTCGACTCCAGCAAGCACGCCTCCCTGGCCTGCTGCCTGGCGAGCGGCGGCGTCGACGTCCGGATCGTCCAGGTGGTACGCGATCCGCGCGCCGTCGCCCACTCCTGGGGCCGCACGGTAGAGCGGCCCGAGGACGGCCTGCCGATGACCCGGTGGGGGCCCGTACGCACCGCCCTGCACTGGACGGCCCAGAACGCCGCGCTGGAGCTGCTCGCGCGGCGCGGCGTCCCGGTCACCACCGTCCGCTACGAGGACCTGCTGGCCGCACCCGGGCCCGCGCTCGGCGCGCTCGGGCACGAGCTGGGCCTCGGGGAGCCGGCCGCCGAGCCGTCGTTCATCGACGGGCGCAGCGCCTGGCTCGGGCCGTCCCACACCGTCTCAGGCAACCCCATGCGCTTCCAGGTCGGCCGCGTCGAGCTGCGGCGCGACGACTCGTGGGCGACCGCGATGGCCGCGGGCGACCGGCGCGTGGTCAGCCTGCTCACCTGGCCGCTCCGGACGCGCTACGGCTACCGGGGGGCCGCGTGAGGTCCGTCGGCGTGGTCGTGCCGACCCGCGGCGACCGGCCCGTCCTGCTGCGCCAGGCCGTCGAGAGCGTGCTCGGGCAGGCGCACTGGGGCACGCTGACGGTGGTCGTCGTGGTGGACGGCGGCGGCCCCGTGGCCGAGGTCGCCGCAGGGCTCGCCGGGCTGGGCGACGGCGCGCGGCGGCGGGTGCTGGTGCTGCCCAACACGCGCACGCCCGGCCTGCCCGGAGCCCGCAACACCGGCCTCGACGCCCTCGACGCCGACCTGGCCGCCTTCTGCGACGACGACGACCTGTGGCTGCCGGGCAAGCTCGCCGCCCAGCTCCGCGCGCTGCGCCGCGGCGGGGGCGAGTTCGCGAGCTGCGGCATCGAGGTCGAGCACGGCGGCCACCGGGTGCCGCGCCTCGCGGGCACGTCCACCGTGGGCGCCGCCGACCTCGTACGCTCCCGCATGGTCATGGTCCACTCCTCGACGTTCCTGTTCGAGCGCGGCGCCCCGCGGCCCGACGAGAGCGCGCCCGGCGGCCAGAACGAAGACTGGGACCTCGCCCTGCGCGCCGCCAAGCGCCACCCGATCGCCTACGTCGACCGGCCGCTCGTCCGGGTCCGCTGGGGCTCCTCCCACTACTCCGCCCGCTGGGCGGACCGCATCGCCGGCCTCGACTGGATGCTCGCCCGGCACCCCGAACTGGCCGTGGACCCGCGCGGCGCGGCCCGGGTCTACGGGCAGCTCGCCTTCGGGCACGCGGCGCTGGGCCACCGGCGCGCGGCCCTGCGCTGGGCCGCCCGCGCCCTCGCCTCCCGTCCCGCCGAGCCGCGCGCGCCGATCGCGCTCGCGGTGGCGGCCGGGCTGGTCTCCGCGCCGGCGGTGCTGTCCCGGCTGCACGACCGGGGACACGGCATATGACCCTGCTCGTGACCGCCGAGCGCGTCCGGGTCGGCGGGCTGGGGCTGGACCCGGTGCGCGAGGACGACGTCGTCGAGCAGGTGGCGGCCGGGCTGGCCGCAGGGCGGGGCGGCCGGATCGTCACCCCCAACGTGGACATCTGCCGCCTGGCCGCCGCCGATCCCGCGCTCGGGCGGCTCGTGGCCTCGGCCGACCTCGTGGTGGCCGACGGGATGCCGCTGGTCTGGACGGCGCGGCTGCTGGGCACGCCACTGCCGGAGCGGGTCACGGGCGCCGACCTGCTGCGCTCGCTCAGCGCGCGGGCCGCCCGCCACGGATGGCCGGTCTACCTGCTGGGCGGCCCCCACGGCGCTCCCGAGCGGGCCGCCCGCGAGCTCGTCAGAGCGTTCCCCGGGCTGCGGATCTGCGGGGCGCACGCGCCCGCGCACGGCTTCGACTCCTGCCACGAGGAGCGGGCCGCCGTGCGGCGCAGGGTCGCCACGGCCCGCCCCAGGCTGGTCTTCGTCGGCCTCGGCTTCCCCCGGCAGGACCTCCTCATCGCCGAGCTGCGGCGCGACCTGCCGGGGGCGTGGTTCCTGGGATGCGGGGCGGCGCTCGCGTTCGCGGCCGGCATGGTGCCGAGGGCGCCGTGGTGGATGCGGCGGGCGGGCCTGGAGTGGGCGTTCCGCCTCGCCACCGAGCCGGGCCGGCTGGCCCGCCGCTACCTCGTCGACGACCTGCCGTTCGCGGCCCGCCTGCTCGGCCGCGGCCTGGCCGCGCGCCTGGTCAGGCGGTGAGGGCGCGGACGCGGGCGGCGTCCTCCTGGCTGAGTCCACGGGTGGCGGTGGCGAGCGCCTGGCGGGAGTCCATGCGGCGGTAGGCCGTACGCGACAGGCCGGACCAGCGGAACGCGCCGCCCGCCGGCGACGGACCGGTGCAGGCGCGGTGGATACGGCGGGCGGCGGCCGGCGTCCAGGGCAGGCCGGCGTGGTCGTACAGCTCCCGGAAGCCCGTGAGGGGGTCGGCGGCCAGGGACTCGTAAGGGACGACGAGGATCCCGGGCGTGCCGGCCAGGATCGTCCGGGTGACCCGCCAGAGGGCGGCGATCGCGGCGAGGCGGTCGATCGAGGGGTCGAGGGCGGCGAGCTCGGGGTGGTCGCGGACGAGCAGCGGCTGGTCGAGCAGGTCGCGGAGGTCGGCGTGCCAGCCGAGCCGCTGCCAGCTCGCCACGAACGACACCGGCTCGCGCACCAGCGCGATCACCCGGCAGCCCAGCCGCCGGGCGAACCAGCCCGCGCTCAGCACCGCGAACGGGTCGTCCAGCAGCGCCCGGCGTCCGGTCAGCCGGCCGTGGGCGAAGGCGGTGCCGTAGCGGAGCAGGCGGGCCAGATCGTACGGGCGGCGGTTCGCCCGCAGCTCGGCCCACCAGCGGTAGCGCAGCGCGACCGTGTCGCGGAAGGCGGGCCGCCACACCTCGTCGTTGTCGTCGCAGATGTACTGGAACCGATGGGTGACCTCGGCGGCCAGCACGCCGGGGCAGCGGCCGGGCGGGTGCTGGGGGTTGAGCGGCTCGTTGACGTAGACCAGCCCGCCGCCGGCCGCCAGCATCTTGCCCGCCCAGCTCGTGCCGCTCCTGGGCAGTCCGGTGACCAGCACGGGCGCGGCGCTCATATGGCGGCCCAGGTGTGGAGGCGCAGCGCCGCCGGCGTGTGCCGGCCGAACGGGCGCAGCCCGTAACGCCGGTGGAGCTGCCACAGCGGCAGCAGGTTCTTCACCAGCACCCCGCCCGACCACCCGGCCACCGCGCCGAGCGCCCCGTGGGCGGGCACCAGCGCCAGGTCCAGGACCAGCGTGCAGGCGACGGCCGCCAGCAGGTTGAGCAGGCTCATGCCGGTGTGCCCGGCGGCGGTGAGCATGACGTCCACCATCCCGCAGGCCGTGGCCACCATCATCGTGCCCGCGAGCACCAGCGCGACCGGCGCCGCCGTGCCGTACGCGGGCCCGAACACCGCCAGCAGCCACGGGGCCAGCACCGCGTACGCCAGCCACACCGGCCAGGTCAGCAGCACCAGCCAGACGGTCGCCGTCTGGTAGAGCTCCCTGGCCCGCGCCAGCTCGCCCCGCGCCAGCGCGCTCACCAGCCGGGCCTGCACGGCCTGGGTCAGCCCCTGGTTCGCGAGCTGGCCCACGACCTTGAACCGGGTGGCGGCGGTGTAGACGGCGGCCTGCGCGGGCCCGGCGAGCAGCGCGACGACCACGACGTCCAGCCGCTGGAAGACGGCCTGGATCGCGCCGGCGAACGACCGGGGAGCGGTGTAGCGCCACAGCTCACGACCCGTCCCCGGCAGGCCGGGGCCGCGCGGCGTCCGCCTCCGCACCGCGACGGCCGCGAGGACCAGCACCGGCACGTACGGGAGCCCCCACGCGAGCGGCAGCCACTCCGGCCGCCCGGCGAGGGCCACGGCGGCGACCAGCACGAGCTGCGCGGCGGGCAGCGCCATGCCGTCCAGCAGCACGGTGGGCCGCAGCGAGCCGAAGCCGCGGGTGGCGGCCAGCAGCACGTCGCCGAGCACGACGACCGGCACGATCGCCGCGACCGGCCCCACCCGTGGCCACAGCAGCGCGGTGGCCACGGCGGCCGCCACCGCGCACGGACCGATCGCCGCCCTGATATATCCGGACATGCCGTGATGACCGGCCGCCTTCGCGCGCGCGATGAAGAACACCAGCCCGTTCCCCGCGTCCAGCTTGGCGACGCCGGCCGCCATGAGCACCACGGCGGTGGCCGCGAAGAACGCCCCGGCCTCGGCCGCGCTCACCGCCCGCGTCACCACCACGACCAGCGCGAACTGCGCCGCCGCCGACACCCCGGCCGCCGCCAGCCCCGCCGCCCCGCCCCGCGCCACGCCGCCCCGCCGTCGCAGCCCCGCGACCAGGCGGGCCGGGGTCACCGCCGCCACGACGGCTCCGCGCCCAGCCAGCGCACCAGCCGGGCGTCGTACGGCTCGAAGTGGTCGCGCAGCGCCCGCCCCAGCCCGTCGGGCAGCGGGTGCGGCCGGGGACGCCCGTTGTGGCGTTCGAACTCCGGATATCCCAGGTGCGGCGCCCCCAGGAACTCCAGCACCCGGTCGTAGACGTGCTCGGGCTGCTGGAAGAACAGGTGGCTGTCCAGCACGAGGATGCGGTCCTGGCCGAACAGCGGCTCCAGCCGGTCGAGCTGGTCGGCGTACCGGCCCCGGGCGAGGTAGGCGTGGTGGCGGTGGGAGTGGTGCCGGGCGTGCGGCGAGGCGCGCAGCAGCTCCTCGGCCCCGTCGAGCCGGGTCGTCTCCAGCTCGACGGCCCGCTCGAACCGCGGCTCCGTCTCGAACCCCCTGGCCAGCTCGTGCGCGTGGGCCGAGCGGGCCCGCTCGACCGGGTCGCGGACGAGCACGACGAGCTTGACCCCGGGCAGGTCGGCGGCGATCCGCTCCCCGGCCAGCGGGTGGAACAGGTAGTAGGGGGACGACTCGAAGGCCAGCGCCCGGCCGCCGTACCGGTGGGTGAGCAGCGCCGCCCCCGCCCGCAGCGGGAAGTGCGCCTGGTACCAGGGCAGCCCGCGCCAGTAGGCCACGTCGAAGTAGTGCACGCCCTTGTGCAGCACCGGCTTGAGCAGCAGCGGGTGCTTCGCCAGCGCCCGGTAGAGCGACGTCGTGCCGCACCGCTGACCACCCGTGATCAGGAACCCCGGCAGCAGCCGGGCCCCGGCGGTCAACCGGCCCGCCGCCCGTGACAACGACAGGACCGACCGCTTCACGGCCCTCATAGGAGCGACTCCTCGTGGTCGACTGCCGGGTTGAGCCAGGCGTGCGGCGGGCCGAG
The DNA here is from genome assembly GCF_036289125.1 of Nonomuraea sp. LP-02. Classification (NCBI taxonomy): domain Bacteria; kingdom Bacillati; phylum Actinomycetota; class Actinomycetes; order Streptosporangiales; family Streptosporangiaceae; genus Nonomuraea; species Nonomuraea sp. LP-02. The sequence continues at coordinate 7,619,527 of NZ_JAXCLK010000001.1, forward strand.
CGGTTCGTGGCCGTCGGCGGCGTACCGGTCGGCCAGGGCGATGAGGTAACGCAGGGCGCTCTGCCGGGCCGTGGCGGCCGGCACGCCGAGCGGGGCGAGCTCGCGCGCCGCCCGCGCCACGCAGGCGCGCGCGGCGTCGGGAGGCGGCAGCCGGCGCAGGGCGCGGTGGAAGAAGTGATGGAGGGCGTCGAAGCCGTAGGGGACGCCGGTCGCGTAACGCTCCCAGTCCCAGACGAGCAGCCGGCCGCCGGGGGCGGGGCAGACGTTCCAGGGCACGAAGTCCCCGTGCCAGGCGGCCCCGGTGGCATGACCCGCGGCGTGGCCCGTTGCGGCGATCTCCGCGATGGCGGCCAGCAGCAGCGGGCGGGGCGCGCGGCGACGGCGGCGTACGGGCAGCGGCGACACCGCCAGCACCGCGAGGCCGCGCCAGTCGCCGAGGTGCAGCACCTCGGGCGCGACCACCGTGCGCAGGCCGAGCCCGGCGACCCGGCGCAGGGCCGCCGCCTCGGCGGCGACCAGCGCGCGGGTACGCGCGGTGTCGCCCACCTTCACGTACGCCAGCAGCCGCCCGCCCGAGCGCACCTCCAGCACCGGCTTGCGGTTGGCCCGCCGGGCCGGCCGGACGTGCAGGACGGTCTCGACCGGCCGCCCGAAGACCTCGCCCAGGTGGGCCGCGATCGACCCCTCGCCGGGCACCATGACCGGCGACCCGACGTGCCACCACCGTCGCGGCGCCAGCCGGCGGGGCACGGCGGCGTGCGGCAGCACGGTGTAGGCCCGCGGTGACCCCGGCCCTGGATAGAGCAGCCGGACGGTGTCGGCCAGGTAGCCGAGACGGACGGCGGCGTCGTTCATGCGGGACCTCGGCGGGTGTTGCGCCACAGGAGGGCGAAGGAGATGAGGTAGAGGATGAGCGGGGTGACCAGGCCGTCGTAGACGAACATGTAGAGCAGTACGAGGCCCATCACCAGCACCCCGCCCAGCCCGACGGGGCTGCGGTCGGCCCAGTGGCGGCGGATCGCGCTCACGAAGAACGCCACGTAGAGCGCGGCGCCGGTGAGCCCCTGCGTCATCAGCAGCAGCCAGAGCTGGCCGTCGCTGCCGAGCGGCGGATGGCCGCAGCCCGGGCACCATCCGGTGCGGCCGGTGGTGACGGTGCGGCCGTTGCCCGTGGCGTTGCGGGTGTTGCCGTAGCCGATCACCGGCGAGTGGGCGGCGGCGGCGAGCGTGGCGGTGACGGTGAAGGCCCTGATGTCGTTGGAGTGCGGCCGGTCGAGCCGCTGCGCGACCAGCGGGGCCAGCGGGCTGAGCGCGAACGCCAGCGCCGCCGCGGCCGTCGCTGCGCACAGCGCGAGCCTGGTGCGCCCGCCCACCCGGACGATCAGGTAGACGACGGCCAGGCCGAGCCCGATCCACAGGCCCCGGTTGAGCGAGTAGACGACGGGGACCGCGGCCAGGGCGGCCAGTACGGCGAGCAGGACGCGCTGCCGCCGGCTCCCGTGCACCCACCAGCCGACCACCGCCCAGACCAGCAGCACCGACACGTTGCTGCCCCAGGCGTTGGCCCACTCGAAGGGCGCCTCGGGGCGCGGCATGGCGTAGCCGAGCACCTTCTGGGTCTGCGCGGCGGTCGGGTGGATGAGGTTCTGGACGAAGGCGTTGCCGCTCAGCCAGTCGGGCAGCAGCAGCTCCACGGGCGAGGTGAACGCGAAGCCCGGCACCAGCACGCCGAGCAGCCCGCCGGCCACGGTCGTGGCGAACAGCACCCCCAGCATGCGTACCAGCCGGAGCTGCGGCAGCTCCCGCTCGGTCAGGTTGCCGAGGTAGAGCACCATGATCAGGACGCTGACGTAGAGCGCGAGCCGCATCGTCCAGCCGATGAGCCGGCCGGGGCCGAGCTCGCCGTAGGTGCCGGGCGGCGACTCGGCCAGCATCAGCGCGCTCACGAGGTAGCCGGCCAGCAGCAGCATCCACAGCCAGAACCCGGGCGGCACCAGGATCGGCCTGCGCCGCCAGAGCAGCACCGCCATGGGCCAGGCCAGGACGATCACCGACAGGCCGCCGAACCCGAGCGCCCACCAGAGCGGGTAGCCGACCAGCAGCGCCGCGATCGGCCAGGCGGCGCGGCTCACGGCGGTCCCGGCCGGGACCTGCGCAGCGGCGGCATGTGCGGCAGGGGGGTCGTCTCGGCGGACGTGCTGATGCCCAGCTCGGCGGAGGTCGTGGTGGGGAACTCGCCGGTGGCCACCAGCTTGCCGAGCGGCGTGTGCGGGCGCGGCTCCAGCAGCGGCACGAACGTGGGCACCACGTCGGTGACGGCGACCACGCCGATGATCGGGACGTCGTGCCGGCCGAGCCGGCGGGCGGCGGCGGTGACCTCGGGGGCGGTGACGTGGCCGAGGCCGACGAGCAGCAGGGCGGCGTCGGCCCGCGCGAGGTCGCGTACGTCGGTGCCGTCGAGCACGGTGAGCGGGGCGCTGACGGCGAGCGGCTCGATCGGCGAGGAGGAGCTGAGGTCGGCCGGCAGGGTGCAGACCAGCAGCCGCTTGCCCGGGCAGGCGGCGACGACGGCGCAGGCCAGCTCGTGCAGCACGCCGGGCTCGACGGCGTAGGACAGCTCGAGCAGCCCGCCGGGCTCGGTGACGCAGGACAGGTCGGCCAGCACCGGCAGGCCGGTCAGCCGCTCGATGTCGGCGGCCTGGCGCAGCCGGGTGTCGAGCCGGTCGCGGATCAGGGCGGCGGCGGCGCCGGTCAGCAGCCCCGCCATCAGGCCGGTGCCGAGGTAGAGAGGCAGGCTGGGGGAGCTGGGCTCGGACGGCGGCACGGCGGGGCTGATGACCGCGCCGGGGGTGACCGCGACCGTGCGGAGGGCGTCGTACTTGAGCGCGAGGCTCGCGGCCTGCCTGTTGAGCACGCTCTGCCGTTGGAGCGCGATGGTGTGGTCGGGCGTGCCCCTGACGAGCAGGGCGAGCCGGCGGATGGTCGCGTCGAGCCCGGCGTTGACCTGCCTGAGCTTGCCCAGCACCGCCTGCTGCTGCTCGGCCAGCGCGGTGAGTGCGCTGTCGCGGCGGTGGGCGAGGTAGGCGTCGGCGTACGCGGTGGACCGGACGGCGGCGGTCCGGGGGTCGGCGGTGGTGACCGCGATGGCGAGGACCGAGGAGTTGGGCGGCACGGTGACCTCCGCGGGCTCCGCGGTGGTGAGGCCGAGCGCCTTGGCGGCCCGGCCGGCGACCACGGCCGACGCGGCGACCTGGGCCTCGGTGTCGAGGTTGAGCGACTCGCGCTGGCGGGCGGTGACCTGGTTGCCGGGCTCCTGGGCGCCGATGGGCATGACCTGCACCTGGGTGACGGCGGTGTAGGCGGACGGGGTGAGCCGCATGAGCCCGAGCCCGACGGTGCCGCCGACCACGACGCAGCCCACGAGGACCAGCCACTGCCGGCGCAGCAGCGCGAGGTGGTCCTCCAGGTCGCTGCCGGAGCGGCGGGCATGGACGTCCGGCGGCTGGGTCATGGGAGCGGCCTCCTGGAGGGGTGTGCGCGTCGTCGCCGCCCGGCGACGCAGCGTCACGGGCCGAGGCGTGCGCCCACTATAGGGCGGACGATCAGCACCGGGCCTGAATCCGCAGAGATTTTTCCGTTACGGCGGCAAAGAAGGGCCTCCATAAAGCGATATTCCATGAAAATTCGGGCGTTGCTTTACCCAGGACGACCTGCGGATACTCGCCACTCCGGCTGAAGTTCGTGGAATGACATGGCAAGGTTCAGGTGTGACAGGACGGGGGTCCTTCGACCAGGAGGGTGGACAATTTTGCAACTACGGGGAATTACTTCCAGAACGGTCACGGCGTTCGCCGCGATCGTGACGCTCAGCTCCTGCTCCGGCGCGACCGGCACGGCGGGCGCGGCGGGCACGGCGGGCACGGCCGGGTCGGCCGCACCCGCCGGCTCAACAGCGGCGTCCGCGGCGGAGGCCGGCGATGCGGCCGGCCCCGCCAGACAGGTGACCGGAGCGCCGTCCTGTACGGCCACCGCCCGGCTCATCCCGTCCTGCGGCGCCTGGTGGGGGCTGGCGCCCGAGATCTTCACCGGCGTGCCGGTCGAGCAGGCACTGCGGGGGGCCGAGACCCGCATGGGGGCGCCCGCCGACGTGGTGCACGTCTACCACCGGGGCGGCGAGCTGTTCCCGACCCGGGCCGAGATCGGGCTGGCCCGCGATCCGGCCAGGCCGCGGCTGCTCATGGTCAACTGGAAGCCGGCGCTCGACCACACCTGGGCCGAGGTCGCCCGCGGCGAGATAGACCGCCGCATCGACCGGCTGGCCGCCCACCTGCGGAGCGCCTTCCCCGAGCGGTTCTTCCTCACGCTGCACCACGAGCCGGAGAACGACGTGGACGAGGCGCCGGGTTCGGGCATGCGGGCCGCCGACTACGCGGCGATGTACCGGCACGTCGTGCTGCGGCTGCGCGAGAGGGGTGTCAGGAACGCGGTCTTCGTGATGACGTACATGGGGGCGCCCAACTGGGCGGCCCAGCCGTGGTTCGAGCAGCTCTACCCCGGTGACGACGTGGTCGACTGGGTCGCCATGGACCCTTACGCCGACGACCGGGTGAAGGACTTCGACAGGCTGGTCAACAAGACCCGCGAGGAGGAGGAGTTCGCCCAGTGGCCGGGGTTCTACCGGTGGATGCAGCTCCGCTTCCCCGGCAAGCCGGTGATGGTGGCCGAGTGGGGGGTGTTCGGACGGCCGCGCGACCCCTCGTTCAAGCGGCGGTTCTTCGAGTCGGTGGGGCGGGAGATCAAGCGTTACCCGCAGATCAAGGCGCTGCTGTACTTCGACTCGCCGCAGGCGCCGCGCGGTGACACCACCTTCGACTCCGACCCGGGGGCCGGGCGGGCCTTCACCCGGCTCGCGCGCGACCCCTACTTCCGTTCGACGCCGGTGCCGCGTCCCTAGCGGGCGGCCGGGCTCATGGCCGCGTCCGGCTCGGCCGGTGCGGCCGCCCTGCGCCGCCGCAGCCGCCACCCGACGACGATGACCGCGGTGGCGGCGGCCAGGGCCAGGACGGTGACGATGTTGCTTGCGTCCAGCAGCTTGAGCGCCGAGGCCAGCAGCACGATGGCCAGCAGCGCGCGGATCAGGCCGCCCGGTGCGCGCGAGGAGATCCTGGCGCCGAGGTAGACGCCGGGGAGCGAGCCGATGAGCAGCGAGAGCGTGAGGTGCAGCTGGAAGTCGCCGAACAGCAGGTGGCCGAGCGCGGCGGCGGCGACCAGCGGCACGGCCTGCACCAGGTCGGTGCCGACGAGCTGGTTGGCCTTGAGCGCCGGATAGAGCGCGAGCAGCGCCACGATGATCAGCGATCCGGAGCCGACGGAGGAGATCCCGACGACCAGACCGCCTACCATACCGACCAGTAGGGTAGGGATCGGGCGCACGACGATGTCGTGGGCGCTCGCCGTGCCGCCCCGCCCGCCGAGCAGCGTCTTGACCGCCATGCCCGCCACGGCCAGCAGCAGCGCGACGCCCAGCGCGTACGTCACCGCGTCGCTGACGGCGAACGCACGGGCCAGGAACACCCCGCAGAACGCCGCCGGCACCGACCCCGCGCACAGCCAGCCCACCAGACGCAGGTTGACCGTGCCCCGGCGCAGGTGTACGAAGCCGCCGACCGGCTTCATCACGGCCGAGGCCACGAGGTCGCTGGAGACCGCGGCGAGCGGCGGCACGTTGAAGAACAACATCATCATCGGCGTCATGAGGGCCCCGCCGCCCATGCCGGTCAGCCCGACCACGATGGCGACGAGAAAGGAACCGCCGACGAGGGCGAGATCGATCAACGTACCCAGCCTCCGGACCGCAGCGTCTCCAGCACACGGGAGACCGCCGCCTCGATCGACAGATGTGTGGTGTCGATGACCAGCTCGGCGTCGTCCGGCTCCTCGTAGGGATCGGAGATGCCGGTGAACTCGGGGATGAGCCCGGCGCGGGCCTTGGCGTACAGGCCCTTGCGGTCGCGCCGCTCGCACTCCTCCAGCGGCGTGGCCACGTGCACCAGCAGGAAGTCCGCGCCGACCGCCTCGACCATCGCCCGCACCTCGGCGCGCGTGGCGGCGTAGGGGGCGATGGGCGCGCAGATGGCCAGGCCGCCGTGCCTGGCGACCTCGGCGGCCACGAAGCCGATGCGGCGGATGTTGAGGTCGCGGTCGGCCTTGGAGAAGGTCAGGCCCTTCGACAGCAGGTGGCGCACCACGTCGCCGTCGAGGTAGGTGAGCGCGCGGCCGCCCAGCTCCAGCAGCTCGTCGCGGAGGCCGCGGGCGATGGTGGACTTGCCGGAGCCCGACAGGCCGGTGAAGAAGACGACGAGGCCGCGCCGGTGCGGCGGCCCCGGGATGGTGACCGGGTCGGGGCCGGCGAAGTGCTCGACGGCGCCGTACGCCGCCGCGACGCGCTCGCGCAGCTCCAGGTCGATCTCCGGCTCGGCGCGCGGGGCCAGCGGCACGGAGACCACGAGCGTGCCGGGGGGAAGCTGCTCCTTGGCGCGCAGGGCGGCGCGGACGACGGCCGGGCCGCCCTCGCCGTACGCGAGGGGGAGCAGCATGATCAGCGCGTCCAGCTCCTTGGCGGTGGCGACGATCTCGGAGAGGTCGTCGAGCGGCCCGCGCATGGTGACGGCGAGCGCCGCGCGCCCGCCGAGCTCCTCCCTGACCTGGGCCGGGGTGCGCCGCAGGCGGGCGAAGGGCCCGTGCTCCGGCGCCCCGAGGCCCTTGACCGGGCCCGAGACCAGCCCGTCGGCCTCCCGCGCGGTCACCGTCAGGGTCGCGAGCGGCAGGCCCTCGGGGTCCAGCAGGGTCACCTCGTCGCCGGGGGAGACCTCGGCGGGCAGGTGGAGGGTGACCGGCGCGGGCCACGGGGTGCCGTCGGCGAGCGTGCCGCGCTCGTGCACCGCGTGCAGGTCGTCGTGGCCCAGGAACCCCGTCAGCGGCGCGAACGCGCCGGAGAGCAGCAGCTCGAGGTCGGCCAGCTCGTGCGGCTCGGGGGTCCACTCCACGGTTCCTACATCCCAACTAATCCGACTGACTTGGTAGGAAAGGAGTGTACCGACTCATTCAAGCAGGCCGCTAGAGCACCCTGGCGAAGTGGTGCTGGGGCTTCCTGATGACCATGGTGATCTCGTCGTGCCCGGCGGGGTAGCGGCCGCTGGTCAGCCGGGAGACCGCGGCGATCGCGGCCCGGCCCAGCCGGCCCGACCGGGCCGGGCCGCTCGTCCGCCGCTCCTCGTCGGTGATCATGAGTCCGCGGCTCAGGCAGAACGCGTGCATGCCGTCGGCGGAGGTCAGCGGCTCGTACACGGCCGGCAACGGCCCCGGCGTGCCCGGCCGCATCACCGCCCGCCACAGCGCCCGGCGCAGCCAGCCCGGCGTGAGGCGGTCCAGCAGCCCGTACGCCGACCCGCGGTCACGCATGCGCAGCAGCACCAGCCCGCCCGGCCGCAGCGCCTGCAGCAGCCGGTCGAGCACCAGCTCGGCGTGCCTGACCCGCTCCAGCAGGAACGAGAGCTGGATCAGGTCGTAGGACCTGGGCGGCAGCGGCACGCCGCGCAGGTCGCCGAGCGACCAGGCCACCAGGTCGGCCCGCTCCTCCAGCACCTTGCGGATCGCCGGATGATCCTCGTCGACCCCCGTGCACCTGGTCTCGACCCGCTCGGGCGCCAGCGGCTCGTCGTGGGCGCACCCTGCGACCAGCACGTCGAGCCGTCTGCCGAGCTGGCCGGTCCAGTGCTCGCGGACCCGCTGATCGAAGAGATCGCCCCGCTGGGCGACCGATCGCACCTCAGACATGTGACCTACAGTAGTCATGCGGTCGGTATTGGTAACGCATATCGCTGCTAGCGTCCTGCCCCATGAGCGACCAAATCTACGTCGGCAACGCGGTCGCGGACGGCGCGGCCGACGACGGCTGGCTGCTCGGCCACTTCAGGCCGCCCGGCGATCCGCGGCACAGCGACGAGGTCGAGATCAAGTGGGGCGTCCACCGGCCGGGCGAGGTCCGGGCGGATTGGGTGCGCGGCGAGGTGCGCACCGCGCTGCTCGTGCTCGTCAGCGGGCGCTTCCGGGTGGAGCTGCCCGGCCGCAGCGTCCTGCTGTCCGAGCCGGGCGACTACGTGGTGTGGGGGAGGGGCGTCGACCACTCCTGGCGGGCCGAGGAGCTGTCCACCGTGCTCACCGTGCGCTGGCCCTCCGTGGCCGGTTACCGCGTCGGCTGAGGTCCGGCGGCGAGTGGAGAGGTCTGGCGGCGAGTAGTCTGGGAAGCACACCCCCGGGACCTGGCATGGCCGGGGGTGATCGTGATGCCGTCGTGGGGCTGTGGGCGTATCTGATGAGTCTTTCCGGACTGCTTGACCTTGTTCGCGCCGACCCGAGGCTGACCGCCGCCCTGGAGGAGGGCGGCGACGTCGCGCTGATCGCGCCGTCCGCGCTCCGGCCGTTCGGCGTGGCCGCGCTGGCCGCGCACGACCAGCGCACCGTGCTCGCGGTCACGGCGACCGGCCGCGAGGCCGAGGACCTCGCCGCGGCGCTGACCAGCCTCGTCGAGCCCGGCTCCGTGGCGGTCTTCCCCGCCTGGGAGACCCTGCCGCACGAGCGCCTGTCGCCGCGCAGCGACACCGTGGGGCAGCGGCTGGCCGTGCTGCGCCGGCTCGCCCACCCGGTCAAGGGCGACACCGCCGCCGGGCCGCTCAGCGTGATCGTCACCCCGGTCCGCGCGCTGCTGCAGCCCATCGTCAAGGGGCTCGGCGACCTGGAGCCGATCCGGCTGCGCGCCGGCGACGACGCCGACCTCGACGAGGTCGTGGCCCAGCTCGTCGGCAACGGCTACCACCGGGTCGACATGGTGGAGCGGCGCGGCGAGGTGGCCGTGCGCGGCGGCCTGCTCGACGTCTTCCCGCCCACCGAGGAGCATCCGCTGCGGCTGGAGTTCTGGGGCGACACCGTCGAGGAGATCCGCTGGTTCAAGGTGGCCGACCAGCGCTCGCTGGAGGCGGCCGAGGACGGCCTGTTCGCGCCGCCGTGCCGCGAGCTGCTGCTGACCGACGACGTACGCCGCCGCGCCCGCGAGCTGGCCGAGGAGCACCCCGCGCTGGCCGAGGTGCTCGACCAGCTCGCCGAGGGCAGCCCGGTGGAGGGCATGGAGGCGTTCGCGCCGGCCCTGGCGGGGGAGATGGACCTGCTGCTCGACCACCTGCCGGTGCGTTCCGCGGTGTTCGTCTGCGACCCCGAGCGGATCAGGGGGCGGGCCGAGGAGCTCGTACGCACCTCGCAGGAGTTCCTGGAGGCGTCCTGGATCAACGCCGCGGCCGGCGGCGAGGCGCCCATCGACCTCGACGCGGCCGCGTTCCGCACGCTGGAGGAGATCCGTCAGCACGCCGACGTGCTCGGGCAGCCGTGGTGGACGATGGCGCCGTTCGGCAACGGCGTCGAGCTGGACGCCCACGACAGCGAGGCCTACCGCGGCGACACCGCCAAGGCGCTGGCCGACATCAAGGGCTGGCTGGCGGAGGAGAAGGCGGTCGTGCTGCTCAGCGAGGGCCACGGCCCGGCCGAGCGCATGGTCGAGCTGCTCAAGGGCGTCGACGTGCCCGCCAGGCTGCGCCCCTACCTCGACAAGGCGCCCGAGCCCAAGGTCGTGCACGTCAGCACCGGCCTGATCGAGCACGGCTTCGTCACGCCGTCGCTGGCCGTGCTCACCCATCTCGACCTCGTGGGCCAGAAGGCGTCCACCAAGGACATGCGCCGGCTGCCCTCGCGCCGCCGCAACATGGTCGACCCGCTGCAGCTCAAGCTCGGCGACCACGTCGTGCACGAGCAGCACGGCGTCGGCCGCTACGTCGAGATGGTGCAGCGCACGGTGCAGGGCGCGACCCGCGAATACCTCGTCATCGAGTACGCCAAGGGCGACCGCCTCTACGTCCCCACCGACCAGCTCGACGAGGTCACCCGCTACGTCGGCGGCGAGGCGCCCACGCTCAACCGCATGGGCGGCGCCGACTGGGCCAAGGCCAAGTCGCGGGCGAAGAAGGCGGTCAAGGAGATCGCCGGCGAGCTGATCAGGCTCTACTCCGCCCGCATGGCCTCGCCCGGCCACGCCTTCGGCGGCGACACGCCCTGGCAGCGCGAGATGGAGGACGCCTTCCCCTACGCCGAGACCGGTGACCAGCTCGCCGCCATCGACGAGGTCAAACGCGACATGGAGCGCGGCGTCCCGATGGACCGGCTGATCTGCGGCGACGTCGGCTACGGCAAGACCGAGATCGCGGTGCGGGCGGCGTTCAAGGCGGTCCAGGACGGCAAGCAGGTCGCGGTGCTGGTGCCGACCACGCTGCTGGTGCAGCAGCACATGTCCACCTTCGCCGAGCGGTTCTCCAGCTTCCCCGTCACGGTCAAGCCGATCTCCCGCTTCCAGACCGACGGCGAGGTCAAGGCCACCCTCGACAGCCTGCGTACGGGCGCGGTCGACGTCGTGATCGGCACCCACCGGCTGCTCAGCCCCGAGGTGCGCTTCAAGGACCTGGGCCTGATCATCATCGACGAGGAGCAGCGTTTCGGCGTCGAGCACAAGGAGGCCATGAAGCATCTGCGCACGCAGGTGGACGTGCTCGCCATGTCGGCGACGCCGATCCCGCGCACGCTGGAGATGGGCCTGACCGGCATCCGCGAGATGTCGACCATCCTCACGCCGCCGGAGGAGCGGCACCCGATCCTCACGTTCGTGGGGCCGTACGAGGAGAAGCAGATCGCCGCGGCGGTGCGGCGCGAGCTGATGCGCGACGGCCAGGTGTTCTTCGTCCACAACCGGGTCGCCTCGATCAACCGGGTCGCGACGCGGCTGCGCGAGCTGGTGCCCGAGGCGCGCATCGCGGTCGCCCACGGCCAGATGAACGAGAACCAGCTCGAAAAGATCATGGTCGGCTTCTGGGAACGCGAGTACGACGTGCTCGTCTCCACCACGATCGTCGAGTCCGGACTCGACGTGCCCAACGCCAACACCCTCATCGTCGACCGGGCGGACAACTACGGCCTGTCTCAGCTCCACCAGCTCCGCGGCCGGGTCGGGCGGGGCCGCGAGCGCGGCTACGCCTACTTCCTCTATCCGCCGGAGAAGCCGCTCACCGAGACCGCGCACGAGCGCCTGGCCACCATCTCGCAGCACACGGAGATGGGCGCCGGCATGTACGTCGCGATGAAGGACCTCGAAATTCGTGGCGCGGGCAACGTGCTGGGGGCCGAGCAGTCCGGTTTCATCGCCGGCGTCGGCTTCGACCTCTACGTCCGCCTGATGGCCGAGGCCGTGCAGGAGCAGAAGGCCAAGCTCGACGGCGGCGAGGCGCCCCAGGAGACGCCGGACGTCAAGGTCGAGCTGCCGATCAACGCCCACATCCCGCACGACTACGTCACCTCCGAGCGGCTGCGGCTGGAGGCGTACAAACGGATCGCCGGCATCGCCGAGGAGAGCCACATCGCCGAGGTGCGCGAGGAGCTGACCGACCGCTACGGCAAGCCGCCGGTGGAGGTGGACAACCTCCTGGAGGTGGCCGCGTTCCGGATCAGGGCGCGCAGGGCGGGGCTCACCGACGTCACGCTGCAGGGCCAGAACATCAAGTTCGGCCCGGCGCGGCTGCGCGAGTCGCAGCAGGTCCGGCTCGACCGGCTCTACAAGAAGGCGGTCTACAAGCAGGCCGCGGAGACTTTGCTGGTGCCGATCCCGAAGACCAAACCGCTCGGCGGGCAGCCTCTGCGCGACCTCGACCTGCTCAAATGGTGCGGAGACCTGGTCGAGGCACTGTTCCTTGAGCCCGCACGGGTAAGCTAGCGGCGGTTTTTCGGTCGGAAAGGGACGCATGTGAAGTCGATACGAGTGGCGGTTGCCGCCGCCGCGGCGGGCCTGGCCCTGACCGCCTGCTCTTCCCCCTCCCCTGTCGGGGCCGCGGCCGTGGTCGGCGACGACCGCATCACGGTGAGCGAGGTCAACGCGGACGCGCAGGCGTACAAGGCGGCGCTCCAGCGCAACAACCTCAGCGAGGCGGACCTCGGCGGGGTCCCGGTCAGCCATGTCGTGCTCCAGCGCCTGCTCAACGTGGCCGTCACCGAGCAGCTGCTGACCCGCTACAACGTGCAGGTCAGCGAGACCGAGGTCGACGCGGCGATCAAGGATCCCGGCCAGTTCCAGTCGGCCGAGATCAACCTGCTGTCGCAGGGCGTGGTGCCGTCCGACGCGCGCGACTACGGGCGGGCGATGGTGGGGCTGGCCAAGCTGCAGCAGCAGTTCGGCGGCGAGAGCGGGCAGCAGCGGCTGGCCCAGGAGTTCAACGCGATCAAGCCGGTGGTCAACCCGCGCTACGGCACGCTCAACCCGCAGCGCTCGCAGGCCAACCCCGGGCCGTTCGTGGACGCGGGCCGCTTCGGCAAGCAGTCGGACGCCGCCGCGCAGACCCCGCAGGGCTAGCCCGTGCCGCTCGTCGTCGTCACCACCTCGCCCAGGGTCGCCCCCGGGCTGCTGAGCCATCAGGCGTGGGAGGCGCTGCGCTCCGGTCCCGTGCTGACAGGGAACGCGGCGCACCCGCAGCTCCCCTACCTCGCCGAGGCCGGCGTCGAGGTCGAGGTGGTCGAGCCCGACCCGCGGGCGCTGGCCGCGCGGGCGGCCGGCGAGACCGTGGTGTGGCTGGCCGGGTCGGGCTCGGAGACCGGCGACGAGGAGTTCATGCGGGCGGTCGGGCACGCCGCCGTGGCGATGGCCGACCCGCCGCTGATCGAGGTCGTGCCCGGCTCGTACGACCTGCCGGGCGCGCGGGTGCTCGACCTCGTCGCGGTGATGGACCGGCTGCGCACCGAGTGCCCGTGGGATCGCGGGCAGACGCACGAGTCGCTGGTGCCCTACCTGCTCGAAGAGGCGTACGAGGTCTTGGAGACCATCGAGCAGGGCGACCACCGGGCGCTCCGCGAGGAGCTGGGCGACCTGCTGCTGCAGGTCGTCTTCCACGCCAGGGTGGCCGAGGACTTCGACGTCGACGACGTGGCGGCCGGCATCGTCGACAAGCTCGTACGCCGCCACCCGCACGTCTTCGGCTCGGTACGGGCCGAGAGCGCCGACCAGGTCAACGACAACTGGGAGGCCATCAAGGCGGCCGAGCGGGCGGCGAAGGGACGCGAGTCGGCGCTCGACGGCGTACCGATGGGCCAGCCGGCGCTGTCGCTCGCCGCCCAGCTCATCCGCAGGGCCGAGCGGGCCGGCGCGCCCGAGTCGCTGGCGGCCGGGGTCGGCCAGGGCGTGGCCCGCGAGCTGTTCGACCTGGTCCGCCGGGCCGGGGAGGCCGGGCTCGACGCCGAGGCGGAGCTGCGCGCCGCGGCCCGCGCCTACCGCGACCGCGTCCACGCGTGGGAGCGCCGCTGACCCGCCGCGCGCCTGACCGACTGACCCGCCGCGCGCCTGACCGACTGAATCGCCACGCGCTGACCGACTGAATCGCCACGCGCTGACCGACTGAATCGCCACGCGCCTGACCGACTGAATCGCCACGCGCCTGACCGGCGACCTGCCTCGGCGGGCCGGACCGATAGGCTCTGAAGGCATATCGTCTTCCGATTTAGGAGCGCATCCCGTGGCTACCATCGAGGTCGTATACGCTCGCGAGATCCTCGACTCCCGGGGCAACCCCACGGTCGAGGTCGAGGTGGTGCTCGACGACGGCAGCACCGGCCGCGCGGCCGTGCCGAGCGGGGCGTCCACCGGCCAGTTCGAGGCGGTCGAGCTGCGTGACGGCGGCAAGCGTTACGGCGGCAAGGGCGTGGAGAAGGCCGTTCTCGCCGTCACCGACGAGATCTTCGAGGAGATCGGCGGCATTGAGGCCGAGGACCAGCGCATCATCGACCAGATCATGATCGATCTGGACGGCACGCCCAACAAGTCCAAGCTCGGTGCCAACGCCATCCTCGGCGTGTCGCTGGCCGTGGCCAAGGCCGCCGCCGACAGCGCCGAGCTGCCGTTGTTCCGCTACCTGGGCGGCCCCAACGCGCACGTGCTGCCGGTGCCGATGATGAACATCCTCAACGGCGGCGCGCACGCCGACACCAACGTGGACATCCAGGAGTTCATGATCGCGCCGATCGGCGCGGAGACCTTCCGCGAGGCCGTGCGGATGGGCACCGAGGTCTACCAGGCGCTGAAGAGCGTGCTCAAGGAGAAGGGCTACGCCACCGGCCTGGGCGACGAGGGCGGCTTCGCCCCCAACCTGCCCTCCAACCGCGACGCGCTCGACCTGATCCTCGTCGCCATCGAGCGGGCCGGCTACACGCCGGGCGAGGACGTCGCGCTCGCCCTCGACGTGGCCGCCACCGAGTTCCACAAGGACGGCGTCTACACGATCGACGGCAAGGGCCTGTCGGCGCAGGAGCTCATCGCCTTCTACGAGGACCTGGTCGCCAACTACCCGCTGGTGTCCATCGAGGACCCGCTCGACGAGGAGGACTGGGAGGGCTGGAAGGCCATCACCGCCTCGCTCGGCGACAAGGTGCAGCTCGTCGGCGACGACCTGTTCGTCACCAACCCCGAGCGGCTGGAGCGCGGCATCGAGGCGGGCGCGGCCAACGCCCTGCTGGTCAAGGTCAACCAGATCGGCACGCTGTCGGAGACGCTCGACGCCGTCGACCTCGCCCACCGCAGCGGCTACCGGTGCATGATGAGCCACCGCTCCGGCGAGACCGAGGACACGACGATCGCCGACCTCGCGGTGGCGGTCAACTGCGGGCAGATCAAGACCGGCGCGCCCGCCCGTTCCGACCGGGTCGCCAAGTACAACCAGCTGCTGCGCATCGAGGAGCTCCTCGACGACGCCGCCCGCTACGCGGGTCGTTCGGCGTTCCCGCGTTTCCGGCGCTAGTTTCGAGTGACGACTCGCGGGTACTCCCGCGAGTCGTTCCGAAAGGGGGGTGTGGCAGCAGTGGCGAAGAGGCCGCAGCTCACCGGGCGGGCCGCCATCCTGGCCGTCGTGGTGTGCGCGATCGCGATGAGCCTCGCCTACCCTGTGCGCGAGTACATCAGCCTGCGCCGCAGCATCTCCGAGCTGCGCGCGGAGAAGGCCAGGGTCGAGGCGGAGAAGCAGGCGCTGCTGGCCAGGGACCAGCAGGCCAACGACCCCAACTGGATCAAGAAGACGGCCAAGGAACGGCTGCACTACTGCGGGCCCGGCGAGAAGTGCTTCGTCGTGATGGAGCCCGGCGAGGACGAGCGGCGGACGACGGTCAAGCAGCCGGCGACGGCGCCGCCGTGGTACCAGACGTTGTGGGAGTCCGTGGAGGCCGCCGACGCGGGCACCGGCCGCCGGGCCGTCACGGCCCCCACCGCCCAGCCGAGTACGACCCCGAGCACGAAGCCCACCACCGAGCCCACCACCGGGCCCACTACTGGGTCCACTCCTGGGCCGACGAAGAAGGAAAGCGTTGGACAGTAAAGACGTCGAGGTCGTCCGGCAGCAGCTCGGCCGGCCGCCCCGAGGGCTGCGCGGGGTGGCGCACCGCTGCCCGTGCGGCAATCCCGACGTGGTGGAGACCGCGCCGCGGCTGCCCGACGGCTCGCCGTTCCCGACCCTCTACTACCTGACCTGCCCGAAGGCGGCCTCGGCCATCGGCACGCTGGAGGGCTCCGGCCTGATGCGCGAGATGCAGGCGCGGCTCGCCACGGACCCGGAGCTGGCCGCCGCCTACCAGGCCGCGCACGACGACTACGTGGCCAGGCGGGACGCGGCGGCCGAGGAGGAGGGCCTGGACCCGCTCCCGCGCGACATGCAGAGCACCGGAGGCATGCCGAAGCGGGTCAAGTGCCTGCACGCGCTCGTCGCGCACGAGCTGGCGGCGCCCGGTGTCAACCCGATCGGCAGGGAGGCGCTGGACGCCCTCCCCGAGTGGTGGAGTGACGGACCATGCGTGTAGCCGCCGTCGACTGCGGCACCAACTCCGTACGCCTGCTCATCGCGGACGTCGGCGACGACCAGATCGACGACGTCGAGCGGCGGATGGAGATCGTCCGCCTCGGGCAGGGCGTCGACCGGACCGGCCGGCTGGCGCCCGACGCCCTGGAGCGCACGTTCAAGGCCATGCGCGGCTACCAGGAGCTGATCGAGCGGCACGACGCGAGCGCGACCCGCGTCGTGGCGACGAGCGCGACCAGGGACGCCGCCAACCGCGAGGACTTCGTGGCCGGGGTGCGCGAGATCTTCGGCGTCGAGCCCGAGGTCGTGACCGGGGCCGAGGAGGCCGAGCTGTCGTTCACCGGGGCGACGAGGGGCCTGGTGCGGCTGTCGCCGGAGACCGAGGTGCCCGAGGGCCCGCTGCCCCCCTACCTGGTGGTGGACATCGGCGGCGGGTCCACCGAGTTCGTGGTGGGCGAGCGGCACGCCGAGGCGGCGCTGTCGGTGGACATCGGCTGCGTGCGGCTGACCGAGCGGCACCTCAAGGACGCCGGCGACCCGCCGCCCGCGCGGGCGCTGGAGGCCGTGGTGGCCGACATCGAGGCGGCGCTGGACCGGGTGGAGGCGGAGGTGCCGGTCCGCCGTGCCCACACGCTCGTGGGTCTGGCCGGCTCCGTGACGACGGTCGCGGGCATCGCGCTCGCCCTGCCCGCGTACGAGCCGGAGCGCATTCACCACGCGCGCCTGTCGGCCGGGCAGGTGCACGAGGTGACGCGGCGGCTGCTTGAGATGACGCATGGTGAGCGGGCCGCGCTGCCGGTGATGCATCCGGGCCGGGTCGACGTCATCGGGGCGGGCGCGCTCATTCTGGACCGGATCGTCCGCCGTTTTGCGTTTTCGCAGGTCATTGTCAGTGAACACGACATCTTGGATGGTATTGCCTGGTCGCTTGCCCGTTAGGTGTCGCGAAATACGGACATTACGGATCTTCGTCCGTGTTGAGTGTGCAATCATATTTGTGCTTAGGTGAAGGAGCATTACGGGGGCTTTGCCATATTGCCGTGCACGGAAAGTGTCGGCGTGGCGACCGTTCCCGAGCGCGTCCTTTTCCCTCACACGGAATGGAGCACTCTCACCATGAAGTTCTCTGGGTTAACCGCTCGCAGGGCGGCGGCGTTCGGCGCGTCGGCCGCGGTGCTCGCCACCCTGACCGCCGGGCTCGTCGCCGGTCCCGCGCAGGCGGCCACGGCCGGCAAGACCGGTGTCAAGGTCTCGGCGACCGCGCCCAAGGCCAAGCCGGGCAAGTTCGAGGGCGACTGTCCCGTCAAGGTCAGCTTCTCGGCGAAGATCAAGGTGTCCCTCAAGGGCAAGACCGATCTGGCCTACCGCTGGCTGCACGGTGACGGGTCCAAGAGCAAGGTCAGCGTGATCAAGCTCAAGGGCAAGGGCACCAAGTCGGTGACCGTCCGGCAGTCGATCACCTTCAAGGAGGACGTGAAGGGCTGGGAGGCCGTCCAGGTCCTCTCCCCGAAGAAGTTCGTCACCAAGAAGGGCTACTTCTCCGTATCCTGCGCCGAGGCGGAGCAGGAGAGGGAGCCGAAGGTCGACATCCACCTCCCCGGCCACGCTTCGGTGTCGGCGAGCGCCTGGGCGAACCCCGACTCCTACGTCGGCGTCTGCAGCCCCGGCAACAAGATCGGCTTCACCGGCCTGATCAAGGCCGACCGGCCGACCTGGGTCAAGTACCGCTGGGTGCTCAACGGTGACGCCGTCGACTACGGCAAGGTGAAGGTCCGCCACGCCACCAAGGTCGGCTTCGGCTTCTCGCCGCGCGAGAGCCACCGTGGCTGGGCTCAGCTGCAGATCCTCGGTCCCGACCGTGCCTACTCCAACCGGGCCTCGTACTCGGTCTGGTGCAAGGACCCGGCTCCCGCTCCCGTGAGCAAGGTCGCGGTGTCCGGTCTGGTGACCGCCACCAACCACGACGGGTGCAAGCTGGGCGCGCACGCCACCGTGAGCACCACCGGCTCGGCCAAGGTCTCCTGGACCTGGCGGGTGAACGGTGTCTCCGTGTCCTCGGGCGAGTCGTTCTTCCGCGGCTCCGACTCGAAGACCGTGACGCTGCCCGAGAGCGCGCTGGTCGGTGAGGCCACCAAGGGCGGCAGGGTCAGCCTGACGGTGAGCGGCCCGAACAACACCGAGTCGATCTTCCAGTCGTACGCGGCCTGCAAGGTCGTGACGACGCAGGCGCCCGCCACGCAGGCGCCCGCGACGGACGCTCCGGCTCCGTCCTCCGCCGCCTGAGCGACGGGTTCGACCTAGTTCGAAGAACCGGGTGGCCGCCTTGTGCGCCACCCGGTTTCTCGTTTGCCACTACCGCGCATTGCACAGTAGTGTGCATGGCGTGGACAGCAGCCAGCTCCTCAAGGGCGTGCTCGACCTGGCCGTCCTGGCGGTGCTCGACGAGCGCGACGGCTACGGCTACGACGTCGTGCGCAGGCTCAGGGAGGCGGGCCTCGTGGAGGTCGGCGACGCCTCCGTTTACGGCACCCTGCGCCGCCTCTTCAAGGCGGGCGCCCTGACCTCCTACGTGATGGCCTCCGACGAGGGGCCGCACCGCAAGTACTACGGGCTCAACGAGACCGGCAGAAGCATGTACGCCGCCCAGGCCAATACCTGGAACTCGTTCGTGGCCACCATGGCATCCCTGCTGAAGGAGGGACGAGGATGACCCCCGCCCAGTACGCCCGGGCCGTACGCGAGGCCGTGGGCGACCACCCCGACCGCGAGGAACTGCTGGAGGACCTGGACGACCATCTGGCCGAGATCGCGGCCGAGTCGCCGGGCCTGCCGCTGGAGGACCGGCTGGGCCCGCCGGCCGTCTACGCCGAGGAGCTCATGGCCGCCTACGGGGGCCGCGCGCAGAGCCGCCGCGCCCGCCGGTTCCGCCCGCGCGCGTGGGCGAGCCGGGCGCACACGGCCCTGCTGCGCCACGGGCCCTACCGGAGCCTCACGGCCTTCCTGCCCGAGCTGCGGCCCGGCTGGTGGGTGCTGCGCGGCTACCTGCTGGCCATGCTGCTGGTCTCGCTCTACGGCTACGGCCGCGCCGTCCCCGAGAACCCGGCCGACTGGGCCGTGGTGGCGGTTCTGGTGTGGGCGTCGGTGTGGTTCGGCCGGCGGCGCGGTGGCCGCCCGGCCGCCCTGCTCGCCGGCGGGCTCAACGCGCTCGCCGCGATCGCCCTGATCGCCGGCCTGACCGCGGTCAAGCCGCTCGGCGCCGATCCCGCGCCCGTCGCCTACGCCGCCCAGCCCGTCTCGAGGGTGCTCCTGATGAACTCGTCGAGCTCCGACGGCGTGGCGAACATCCGGCCGTACGCCAAGGACGGCACCCCGCTCACCGACGTCTACCTCTACGACCAGGACGGCAACCCCGTCATCACCGACCCGGAGAGTCAGGGTTACACCGTCGACCGCTCGTGCGGGGAGCCGGTGCTCAATCGCTACCCGCTGCCGCTCAAGAAGGAGAGCTTCGAACCGGAGCCCTCGCCCACGCCGACCGCCTGCCCCACGCCGAGTCCGGAGCGTACGAAATGATCAGGCACCATCGATGTCATGAGCTTCGTACCACCGGGCACCGGCTGGCCGGGCGATCCCGCCACCGCTGACACCCCCGTCGCGCACGACCCCGACGGCGTGCGCCGCCTCGCCGCCGGCAGCGACGACCTCGCGGAGCTCACCGCCAGGCAGTCGGTCTGCCGGGCCTGTCCCCGCCTCGTGGAGTGGCGGGAGGAGGTGGCCACGGTGAAGCGGCGCGCGTTCGCGGACGAGACGTACTGGGGCCGTCCCGTTCCCGGCTGGGGCGCCGAGCGGCCGCGCGTCCTGCTGGTCGGGCTGGCCCCGGCCGCGCACGGCGGCAACCGCACCGGCCGGATCTTCACCGGCGACCGCAGCGGCGACTGGCTGTTCGCCTCGCTGTACCGCGCCGGGCTGGCGGAGCGGGAGACCAGCACGTACGCGGGCGACGGCCAGCGGCTCATCGGCACGCGGGTGGTGGCCTCGGTGCGCTGCGCGCCTCCCGCGAACAAGCCCACGCCCGAGGAGAAGGCCGCCTGCTTCCCGTGGATGGCGCGGGAGCTGGCGCTGGTCGCGCCGTACGTGCGGGTAGTGGTGGCGCTCGGCGGCTACGCCTGGCAGGCCATGTGGCCGGCGCTCAGGGAGGCGGGCTACGAGCTGCCGCGCGGCCGCCCGCCGTTCGGGCACGGCGCCGAGGTGGAGGTCCGGTACGGCGACGCGCCGGTCACCCTGCTCGGCTGCTACCACCCGAGCCAGCAGAACACCTTCACCGGCCGGGTCACCGCCCAGATGCTGGACTCGATCTTCGAGAAGGCCAGGTCAATGGCACTGTGACGCGTCCCACCATGCCCGGGGTGGCTTCTTCATCTCCCCCTGACATAACCTTGTGAATGCTTTCACAAGCAGACGAGGGATGGGGCCTCAAGATGAACAAGCACATTCTCATCGTCGGCGGTGGATACGTCGGCCTCTACACGGCGCTCCGGCTGCAGCGCAAGCTCTCTCGCGAGCTGCGCGGCGGCGAGGTGCACATCACGATCATCGATCCCCAGTCCTACATGACGTACCAGCCGTTCCTCCCGGAGGCGGCGGCCGGCAACCTCTCGCCCCGGCACCTGGTGGCGCCGCTGCGGCGGGTCCTGCCGAAGGTACGCATCCTGAACGGCACCGTCACCACCGTCAAGCACGGCGACCGCGTGGTGACCTTCCAGCCGGCCGAGGGCGAGCCGCGCCAGATCGCCTACGACGTGCTCGTCATGGCGGCCGGGTCCATCTCCCGCACGCTGCCCATCCCCGGCCTGACCGACATCGGCATCGGCTTCAAGACCGTCGGCGAGGCCATCGCGCTGCGCAACCGCGTGCTGCACCTGCTGGACGTGGCCGAGTCGACCGAGGACCCCGAGGTGCGGCGCAGGGCGCTGACGTTCGTGGTGGTCGGCGCGGGCTTCGCGGGCGTGGAGGCGCTGGCCGAGCTGGAGGACATGGCCAAGGACTCCGTGCGCTACTACCGCAACATCAAGCCCTCCGACATCCGCTGGGTGCTCGTCGAGGCGACCAACAGGGTGCTGCCCGAGGTGGGCCCCGAGATGGGCAAGTGGACGCTGGAACAGCTCCGCGAACGCGGCATCGACGTGAGGCTGGAGACCCGGCTGGAGTCCTGCGAGGGCGGGCACGTGGTGCTCTCCGACGGCGCCGAGTTCGACGCCGAGACCCTGGTGTGGACGGCGGGCGTCAAGCCCAGCCCGGTCGTCAACGACAGCGACCTGCCGCTCGACGAGCGCGGCCGGATCAAGACCACCGCGCTGCTGACCGTGCACGCCAGCCCGGGCGCCTTCGCGGCAGGCGACGCGGCGGGCGTGCCCGACGTCACCAACCCCGGGCAGTACTGCGCGCCCAACGCCCAGCACGCGGTGCGCCAGGCCAAGGTGCTGGCCGACAACATCGTCCGCCACCTGCGCGGCCAGGAATTGGCGGAATACCGCCACAAGTATGTCGGATCGGTCGCCGGCCTCGGCCTGCATCAGGGTGTCGCCAATGTCTATGGCGTCAAGCTTCGCGGATTCCCTGCATGGTTCATGCACCGCACCTACCATCTGTCGCGGGTGCCTACGCTGAACCGCAAGGTCCGCGTCGTCGTCGACTGGACCCTGGCCCTGTTCTTCAAGCGCGAGACGATCTCCCTCGGTGAGATGGAGCACCCGCGCGAGGGCTTCAGGGCCGCCGTCGCGACGATGCGCCGCTAGCCCGGGTACGGCAAGCGCCCCGGCCGCGACGGCCGGGGCGTTCCGGCACCCCTGGCGCAAGCGGAAAGGGGTAGCACCGGTGGGGCTTTCAGCGGTGACCGTGCTCGGCGTGGACAGGCCCGGCGTGATCGCCGCCGTCACCGGTTCGCTCGCCGACTGCGGGGCGAACATCCAGGACTCGACCATGACGCTGCTCGGCGGGCATGTGGCCATGATGCTCCTGGTCTCCGGCGCCCTCGACTGCGACGAGGTGCTCAAGCGGCTGCGGACCTCCGACCTCGTGGTGACCGCCTCCGCCATCGAAGCCCGCCGGCACTTCTGCGAGGAAGGGGACGGCCTCGGTTACGTCCTCACCGTCCACGGCCCGGACCGGACCGGGATCGTCTCGGCCGTCAGCGCCGTGCTCGCCGCCGACGGCGGCAACATCACCGGCATGAGCACGCGGCTCACCGGGCGGCTCTATGTGCTCATCGCCGACGTCGAGCTGCCGAAGGAGGTGGACGTGGCGGCCCTCATGCGCAGGCTCGCGGCCGTCGGGGCCGGCCTCGACGCCGAGATAACCTTCCGCCCCGTAGAACCGGACCTGCTGTGACGGGCCCGGCCCCGGACCTCGGCTCCCGGGGAACGGCCAAAGACCTCCTGTGGGCGCCTCACCCCGCCCTGTCCGCCGTGGCCGCGCCGGTGGACCCGACCGACCCCGGCGTCGTGGCCGCCGCCGCCGATCTCCTCGCCACCCTGCGCGGCCTGCCGGCCACGACGGGGCTCGCGGCCCCTCAGATCGGCCTCAGCCGCCGTCTGATCGCCTTCGACACCGGACGGCACCCCCGGAGCCGTTCGTACGCCGGAGAGTGCGTTCTGGCCAATCCGCGCCTCGTCGGGGCCTCTCATTGGGATCATGGGCGTGAGGGGTGCGCGTCGATCGCCGGACTCACGGCGGACGTGCTGCGCGCCACCCGAATCACCGTACATGCGCATTTGCCAGGCACGGGGGAGGCCGTCACCATCGAAGCCGATGCCTTCGAAGCCCGCTGCATTCAGCACCAACTGGATCATCTGGACGGTCTACTCTTCTTGGACAGAGTGCCAGGAGCCCTATCACTTCACATCGAACTTCACAGTTGTGACTCTTGATGCGAAGTTGTGCTCCTCGGAAGCATGGTCCGTTTCGTATGATTGCGGCGCCCCCGTAGCCCAATGGCAGAGGCAAACCCCTTAAAAGGGTTGACGTGCGGGTTCGAATCCCGCCGGGGGCACCTGCTTCTACCATTGGAAATACGTTTTTCGACACGGTGGATGACCTTGGGAACTCCGCGACGGCCACGTTCGTTGTCATCGCTGCCGAAGTCCCCCACGAACCCGATCTGAGCGCGAGTTGACCAAGGTGCCGCCAGGCCCCGTAGGCTCGGCGACACAGGAGGCAGCGATGGAGAGCAAGAACCCCGTTTTCAGCAAGACCCGCCGACAGGCGGGAGCATGGTCAGGGCCGGCCCCGTCTCCTGACATGCTGCAGAACATGTACGACTCCCCGTCGTACGCACCCCCGAGCCGGCCCGCGTTCCGCACCATGACCCTCGACGACGTGGTGGTGCGCGGGTTCCTGACCCTCGGCACGCTGGTCCTCGCCGCCGCGGCGGCCTGGATACTCAACGTGCCGCCCATGTTCGCGATCGTCGGCGCGGTCGTGGCGCTGGTCCTGGGCCTGATCGCCTCGTTCACGCAGAGCACCAACCCGGCGCTGATCCTGGGCTACGCCTTCTTCGAGGGCATCTTCCTGGGCAAGATCAGCCAGCTCTTCGAGGGCGCCATCAGCGGCATCGTGCTGCAGGCGGTGCTCGGCACGGCCTTCGCCTTCGGCGCCGTGCTGGCCGTCTACGCGCTGCGGATCGTGCGGGTGACGCCCAAGCTGGTGAAGTTCACGATCGCGGCGGCCATGGCGGCCCTGGGCCTCGTGCTGGTCAACCTGCTGGTCAGCCTCTTCAACGACGGCGTCGGCCTCGGGCTGCGCACCGACAGCCCCATCGGCTGGGTGTTCAGCATCGTCATGATCCTGATCGGCTGCTTCTTCCTGCTGCTCGACTTCGACTCGGTCGAGCAGGGCGTCCGCCAGGGCGCGCCGGAGAAGTTCGCCTGGCAGTGCGCGTTCGGCCTGACGCTGAGCCTCGTCTGGATCTACCTGGAGGTTCTGCGCTTCGTCAGCTATTTCAGTGACGGTGACTGAGCGTAGGCATCGTCGTCACCTCCGAGGGCTCCGCGTTCACGCGGGGCCCTCTCTTTGTGCGACCGAAAATCTACGTGCCGTCACGGATTCCAGGCAGCCAGGGGCTTGCCTTTCGGTGGATGGTGTTGCAGTGTCAAGCAAAGGACCTTAATCCGCGGAGGTGCCCATGTCCTTGAACCACTCACCGGAGACGCAGACGAAGCTGATCGCAAGGGTCCCCACGATAACGGGACGCGAACTCCCCGAGTGGTTCCAAGCCATCGACAACGGCCCGTCATTCCTGAGGTGCGACGAGCGGGCCAACTGGCTCGCCGACGAGCACGGGCTGACCCACGGCTACGCCGCCGCCATCGTTCACGAGCACGAGCGGCACCGCCGTAACCGGATGGGCTTCATCTAAGCCCGTCACCGACCCGCGCCCGTGCCGTAAGCGCGGGCGCGTCGTCATGCGTCACCATGAGGTCATGGACCTCGACAAGGCAGTGGCCTTCCTCCGCGACAACCACAACGCCGTCCTGCTCACCCGACATCGCGATGGGCGCCCGCAGATGTCGCCGGTGACGGTCGGCGTGCAGGGGCCGCACATCGTCGTCAGCACGCGCGAGACGGCGTTCAAGACCCGCAACGTGCGGCACGACCCCCACGTGTCGCTGTGCGCCTTCACGAGCGCCTTCTACGGCGACTGGATCCAGGTCGACGGCACCGCCGAGGTCCTCTCGCTGCCCGAGGCCATGGAGCCGCTGATCACGTACTACCGCGACATCTCGGGCGAGCATCCCGACTGGGAGGACTACCGCGCCGCGATGGTCCGCGATCGGCGCGTCCTGCTGCGCATCACGCCGGTCTCCGCCGGCCCCGACCGGAGCGGTTGAGCGGTCCGGCGCCCGGCCCGCGGCCGGGCGCCGGAGCTCTTACGTCAGCTCAGGCGCTCCAGGAGCATGGCCATGCCCTGGCCGCCGCCCACGCACATCGTCTCCAGGCCGATGGTCTTGTCGTGGTGCTGGAGGCCGTTGATGAGCGTGGAGGTGATCCGGGCGCCGGTCATGCCGAACGGGTGGCCGACCGCGATGGCCCCGCCGTTGACGTTGAGCCGGTCGAGTTCGATGCCCAGCTCCTGGTAGGACGGGATGACCTGGGCCGCGAACGCCTCGTTGATCTCGACCAGGTCGACGTCCTCGATGGCCATCCCGGCCCGCGCCAGCGCCTGGCGGGTGGCGTCCACCGGGCCGAGGCCCATGATCTCCGGCGACAGGCCGGAGACGCCGGTGGAGATGATCCGGGCCAGCGGCGTGATGCCCAGCTCGGCCGCCTTGACGTCGCTCATGATCACCACGGCGGCGGCGCCGTCGTTGAGCGGGCAGCAGTTGCCGGCCGTGACCGTGCCGTCCGGGCGGAAGACCGGCGGGAGACCGGCGACCTTCTCGTACGTGGTGCCGGGCCGCGGCCCGTCGTCCCCGCTCACCACGGTGCCGTCGGGCAGCGTGACGGGCGTGATGTCCTTGGCCCAGAAGCCGTCGGCCAGCGCCTTCTCGGCGAGGTTCTGGGAGCGCACGCCGAACTCGTCCTGCTCCTGGCGGCTGACGCCGCGCAGCTGGGCGACGTTCTCGGCGGTCTGGCCCATCGCGACGTAGACGTCGGGGATGTCGCCGTCCTCGCGCGGGTCGTGCCAGGTCTTGCCGCCCTGCGTGAACGACTTGGTGCGGGCGAGGGCGTCCAGGAAGAGCGGGTTGTGCGTGTCGGGCAGCGAGTCGGAGTTGCCCTTGACGAAGCGCGAGACGGTCTCCACGCCCGCGGAGACGAACACGTCGCCCTCGCCCGCCTTGATGGCGTGGAAGGCCATGCGGGTGGTCTGGAGCGAGGAGGAGCAGTAGCGGGTCACGGTGGTGCCGGGCACGTCGTCGAGCCCGAGCAGCACCGCCACCACCCGGGCCATGTTGAAGCCCTGCTCGCCGCCGGGCAGGCCGCACCCCAGCATGATGTCGTCGATCGTGTGCGGATCGAGCTGGGGCACCTTGGCCAGGGCCGCCTGGATCATCTGCACGGTCAGGTCGTCGGGCCTGATGTCCTTGAGCGACCCCTTGAAGGCTCGTCCGATGGGCGAACGCGCGGTTGCGACGATGACTGCCTCGGGCATGGCCCCTCCTTTGTCGGCGGCTAATAGTAGAACTATATTCCAGTTCTTCGCGCAAGCCCCGCCGCCCCCCGGAAGGAATTACCCGTACATGCCCGGCGCGCTCTCGGTGTGGTCGTTGATCGCGTGCAGGGCCCCCTTCTCGTCGCGCCACAGCCGCCAGCCCGCCATGCTGCCGGTGAACCACGCCGGGGGCGGGCCCGCCGTGGTGACCCGCTCGCCGGTGGCGAGGTCGTACTCGCAGAGGGCCGCCGTCGAGTAGAAGCCCGGCGGCTGGCCCTTCAGCGGCAGCGGCTTGGGATCGGTGACGCAGAAGGACCAGCTCCGCTCCTCCTCCACCGGAGCCGGCCTGCCGGAGGTCAGGTCGTAGACCGAGCCCTTGGCGCCGTGGGTGAGGAAGCCCAGTTTGTCCATGCGCTCGGGAAAGGCCAGCCACCAGCCGGAGCCTGGCACGTCGGCCGCGCCGACCTGCCCCATCACCCGCCCCGACATCGAGTCGAGCCGGGCGAAGCCGCCGTAGGCGCCCTGGCGGTCCACCGGCCGCACCACGGGCGCGTAGCCGGGGTTGCCGCTGGGGTAGACGCGGACGACCGACGGGCGGATCCAGTTGATCGTGCCGTCGGCCCTGCGCAGCGAGAACAGCCCGAACGTGGACAGCCGCCTGGTGCTCGGGTCGGTGTAGGGGGCGACGTAGCCGACCAGGTCGTCGCCCGCCGCGCCGAACGCCCAGCCGCCCGACAGGTCGACGCCCGGCC
Source organism: Nonomuraea sp. LP-02 (assembly GCF_036289125.1). Lineage (NCBI taxonomy): Bacteria > Bacillati > Actinomycetota > Actinomycetes > Streptosporangiales > Streptosporangiaceae > Nonomuraea > Nonomuraea sp. LP-02. The sequence goes on from NZ_JAXCLK010000001.1 coordinate 7,646,400, forward strand.
CGAGCGCCTGCTCGATCGGCTGCTGCCACTGCAGCTTGCCGGTCTTGAGCTCGTACGACTCCACCATCGGATCGTCCGACAGCCGCAGCAGCAGCACCCGCGCCTGGTCGGACCACTCGACCTCGGAGATGCCCGGCAGCTTCCACACCGGCTTGCCGCTGGCCGGGTCGAGCACCACCGTGCGGGCCTTGGCCAGCGCCGTGTGCTCCGACAGGCAGACGTAGGGCCCGCAGCGCTGCGGCCCGAACGTGGAGTGGACCGGCCGGGTCCACTTCTGCACGCCGGAGTGCGCGTCGCGGGCCACCAGCGTGGCCTTCCACCGGCCCTTGCGCGCCGGGTCGAGCGCCACGACCACACCCTCGCCGCCGCCGGTCTCGACGATCGCGGGGGCGGAGACGCCCATGCCGGGCAGCCGGCCGGCCATCGTGGCCGGATAGGCCCACAGCCGCCGGCCGTCGCTCAGCCGGACGGCCACCGTCTCCAGCGAGCCGTCGGGCTTCATCGAGGTCGTGGTCACCACCCCGGCCGCCTCGGCCAGCCGGCTGACGACGTGGACCTGCGCGTTGTGCCAGGTGGGGAAGGCGGGGGTGGTGGCCGCGTCGCTGCCGGCGCACCCGGCGACGGCGAGGGTTGCGGCTAGGGCGACGGACGGCTTCCAGAGGGGCCGGAGCACGGGCGATACCTTCCAAAGGGACGACGAGTGACGGCTCGGGCGCGGAAGGTGACCGGCGCGGGGCGCGGTCGAGGGCACGCCACGCCGGAACGGGGGCGGGCCCCGGCCGCGCGCCGAGCCGCTCGCCGGGCCTGAACCGGGAGTGTCAGGCGTCGTTGAGCTGCTCGCCGAGCCTCCGGCGGAACAACGCGGCCCACTTGCCGTGCAGCCCCGTCGCCCGCCCGTCGACCCGGGTCGCGGTGACCTCGGTGCCGGGCTCCTCCGCGGCCGTGGCCGCCGCGAGGTAGATCGGTTGCAGTTCTTCGCCGCGTGCGGGGCGCGGCTCAGGCCACAACCCCAACGCAGCGCACACTGACGGTAGCACCGCGTAAGCGGCCTGCGCGTAACCTCGGGCAGATGGATGGAAACGATCGGGTCCGAACATTTCTGTCGGATTTGTCGCGAACTCCGGGCCGAGCGTGTCGGCGAAGGCCACCGTACGGCCGCCCGCGTCCACCACCGCCACCGTCTGGGCCGCCGCGAGCTGCCGGCTCCACCGCCGGGTCACCCACCGCAGCGGCTGCGCGATGGGACGCACTGTGCCGAGGTCGGGACAGGTGCCCACGATCACCTCGACGCCCGCCTCCCGCAGCCTGCGCACCGACTTGGTCAGATGACGCACGGCGATCGCGGGCGGCGTCTGGGTGATGATGTCGTTGGCCCCCACGAAGATCACCGCCACGTCCGGCTCCATGGCCAGCGCCCGGTCCACCTGCTCGCCCAGCTCCGCCGACGACGCGCCCGACCGGCCGGCCACGAGCAGCCGCACCGGGCGCTCGGACACCGCGGCCAGGCCGTTGGCGAGCAGCACGCCGGGCGTCTGCGCCGGGTCGGTCATGCCGAGACCCACCGACGTGGAGTCACCCAGCATCGCCAGCTTGATCGCCCTGCCGGGGAACATGCCGTACGTGCCGTCGGAAGGGGGTCCGTCCATGCCGTGCGGCCGGCCGATGGCCTTGCGCGCCAGCAGTCCCTCGGCGACCAGCAGCCCGTACGCGGTCGCTCCCAGTGCCGTCAGCCCGCCTCCTCCGAGCGCCGCCGCGGTGGCGATCCTGCGTGCGGCGCGCGCCATGCCAGCTGCCCAGACCACGTACGTCCCTCCCTGGTCGAACTCGGCGGTAGCGTTTGCTAGGAAACTAACCGAGGGCCTGCCACCCCGACCGGGTCTGAGCCTTCGGATAGCTGATCAAGCTTCGGCAAAGAAGGTGAACACCTCGGTGCGCGTTTACGATTCCCTGGTCGACCTCATGGGGAACACCCCGCTCGTCCGGCTGCACAAAGTGAGCGCGGGCCTGCCGGCCCAGGTGCTCGCCAAGGTCGAATACTTCAACCCGGGCGGATCCGTGAAGGACCGCATCGCGGTCCGCATGATCGAGGCCGCGGAGAAGTCGGGCGCGCTGCGGCCCGGCGGCGTCATCGTCGAGCCGACCTCCGGCAACACCGGGGTGGGGCTCGCCATCGTGGCCCAGCAGAAGGGCTACCGGTGCCTGTTCGTGGTGCCGGACAAGGTCGCCCAGGACAAGATCGCGGTGCTGCGGGCCTACGGCGCCGAGGTCGTGGTCTGCCCGACCGCCGTCTCGCCCGACCACCCCGACTCCTACTACTCGGTCTCCGACCGGCTGGCCCGCGAGGTGCCCAACGCCTGGAAGCCCGACCAGTACTCCAACCCCGACAACCCCGAGTCCCACTTCCACTCCACGGGACCCGAGATCTGGGCCGACACCGAGGGCGGCATCACCCACTTCGTCGCCGGCATCGGCACCGGCGGCACGATCAGCGGCACCGGCCGCTACCTCAAGGAGGTCTCCGGCGGCCGGGTGCGCGTCGTCGGGGCCGACCCCGAGGGCTCGGTCTACTCCGGCGGCAGCGGGCGGCCCTACCTGGTGGAAGGCGTCGGCGAGGACATCTGGCCGGCCACGTACGACACCACGATCTGCGACGAGATCATCGCGGTCTCCGACAAGGACTCCTTCACCATGACCCGCCGCCTCGCCCGCGAGGAGGGGCTGCTGGTCGGTGGCTCGTGCGGCATGGCCGTCGTCGCGGCGCTCCAGGTGGCGGCGCGGGCCAAGGAGGGCGACACCGTCGTCGTGCTGCTGCCCGACGGTGGCCGCGGCTACCTGTCGAAGATCTTCAACGACGACTGGATGGCCGACTACGGCTTCCTCACGACCAGCTCCGACGAGGGCCTCGTCGCCGACGTGCTGGCGCGCAAGGGGCCGGGCCTGCCGGAGTTCGTGCACGCCCACCCGCACGAGACGGTCGGCACGGCCATCTCGATCATGCGCGAGTACAGCGTGTCGCAGCTCCCGGTCATGAAGGAGGAACCGCCGGTCATGGCGGCCGAGGTCGTCGGCTCCATCGTCGAGCGCGACCTCCTCGAAGCCCTCTACCACGGCAGGCTCTCCTCCGAAGACCCGATCGCCGATCATATGTCCGCGCCGCTACCCACGATCGGCAGTGGTGAACCTGTGGCGCGTGCGGTGGAAGCGCTGGAGAAGGCGGATGCGGCGGTCGTGCTCGAGGACGGCAAGCCGTCCGGGCTGATCACCCGCCAGGACCTGCTCGCCTTCCTCGCCAACCACTGAGCCCGTCCCTGCCGCCCTGGGCCCGCCACCGGGCGGCCCAGGGTGGCTCTGAGGGCACTGGTCAGGTCAGGGGGAACTCGGCGACGACCTCCCAGGCGCCCTCCTTCGACGGGCCCGCGTAGAGCCGGCCGCCCAGGGCCTCCACCCGTTCGGCCATGCCGACCAGGCCGAAGCCGCCGCCCAAGCGGGACACGCGCGGGTCCGACGCCGAGCCGAAGTTGCGCACCCGCAGCACCACGGACCGCTCGTGGCGGCGCAGGTCCGCCTCCACCCAGGCGGCCCGCGCGGCGTGCTTGCGCACGTTGGTCAGCGATTCCTGGAGCACCCGGTGCAGGGTCGTCATGACCTCGGGCTGCAGCGTCCGGTCGTCCAGGCCGGGGCCGATCTCGAAGGCCACCTTCGGACCGTCCGCCGAGAACCGGTCGGTCAGCATCCGCAGGTCGGCCAGGGTCGTGCCGGGCCTGCGGCCCGCCTCCTCCTCGGCGCGCAGCACCGTCACCATGCGCCGCATCGAGGTCAGCGCGTCCGACCCGGCCGTGGCGATCGCGTCCAGGGCGGGCAGCACCGCCTGCGGGCTGGCCTCGGCGACCGTACGGGCGGCCTGGGCCTGGACCACGATCCCGGTGATGTGGTGGGCGACCAGGTCGTGCAGCTCCCTGGCCAGCTCCAGGCGCTCGGCCCGGCGTACCGAGTGGACGGCCTCCGCCCGCCGTTCCCGCTGGAAACGCAGGTAACCGCCCGCTCCGGCGGCCATCGACCAACTGGCGAACAGCAGGAACGAGAACGCGAGCCCCGCCCCGTGGTAGTCGCGGCCCACGGCCTCCGCCATGAGCACGATCAGCCCGGCGCAGGCGAGGGCGGCCGCCAGGCGTACCGGCTCGACGTGCCGCAGTACGCCGACGACGAGGATGAGCAGCGACCCGGTCTCCGCCATGCCGGGCACGCCGGCGAGGTCCGTGGTCCCGATGGCCATGGACGCGCCGAAGGACAGGGCCAGCACGACGGCGAAGCCGTCGGCGCGGTGCCGCCGCCGCAGCGCCACGGCCACGATGCCCGCCACGCCGCACGCCGGCACCAGCCACTGCAGCCCCCCGGTGGAGGCGGCGATCGCGAGGTCGAGCAGGAGCATCAGGCCGAGCCAGCCGAGCATCGCGAACTCGCTCAGCCGCCGCACCCAGTACAGGAGGCGTTTCGTCTCACCCACGCTTCGAGCCTAGGTCTCAGGTCGGACCTCCCGTATCAACCGTTCGGCCGAGCGCGGGGGTCACGGACCGGCCCTTCAGCGGAGGCGGCGGGGCGGGGCCGGAGCCGATGCTGGAGAGGTCGAAAGGGGACGGACATGATTGCCATCGGGTTCGCGTTGCTGGGGGTCGGGCTGGTCGTCGCGCTGCTGCTCGCGCTGGCCGATCCTTTGCTGATCTCCCGACTTGAGGGCGAGCCGGACGACGCCGCCTGACCTCCAGGGCCCCTGGCCCGCCGCCCATCCTGGAGCTGTCCGAACGTCCGTTACCGTTGGCGTATGAGCAACGGTTTTGAGACGCTGGCCATCCACGCAGGTCAGGAGCCCGACCCGCTGACCGGCGCGGTCGTGCCGCCCATATATGCCACGTCCACCTACAAGCAGGACGGCGTGGGCGGCCTGCGTTCCGGATACGAGTACAGCCGCTCGGCCAACCCCACCCGCACGGCGCTGGAGGAGGCGCTGGCGGCCGTGGAGGGCGGCGCGCGCGGGCTGGCGTTCGCGTCGGGGCTGGCCGCGGAGGACACCCTCCTGCGTACGGTCTGCAAGCCGCAGGACCACGTGATCATTCCCAACGACGCCTACGGCGGCACCTACCGGCTCTTCGCGAAGGTTCACGAGCGCTGGGACCTCCACTACGACCCGGTCCCGCTGCACGACCTCGACGCGGTGGCCGCCGCCATGACGCAGAAGACGCGGGTCGTCTGGGTCGAGACGCCGACCAACCCGCTGCTCGGCGTCGCCGACATCGCCGCGCTCGCGCGGCTCGCCCACGACAACGGGGCGCTGCTGGTGGTGGACAACACGTTCGCCTCGCCTTACCTGCAGCAGCCGCTCGCCCTCGGCGCCGACGTCGTCGTGCACTCCACCACCAAGTACGTCGGCGGCCACTCCGACGTGGTCGGCGGCGCGCTGGTCGCCGCGAACGCCGGGATCGGCGAGGAGCTCGCCTACCACCAGAACGCCATGGGCGGGGTGGCCGGGCCGTTCGACGCCTGGCTGACGTTGCGCGGGCTCAAGACCCTCGGCGTACGCATGGACCGCCACTGCGACAACGCCGAGCGCGTGGTCGACCTGCTGCTCGCGCACCCGCGCGTGACCGAGGTCCTCTACCCGGGGCTGCCCGAGCACCCGGGGCACGAGATCGCGGCCAAGCAGATGCGGCGGTTCGGCGGCATGGTGTCGTTCCGCGTGGCCGGGGGCGAGGCGGAGGCCGTGGCGGTGTGCGACCGGGCCAAGCTGTTCACGCTGGGGGAGTCGCTCGGCGGCGTCGAGTCGCTGATCGAGCACCCGGGGCGGATGACGCACGCGTCGGCGGCCGGCTCGCCGCTGGAGGTGCCCGCCGACCTGGTGCGGCTGTCGGTCGGCATCGAGACGATCGACGACCTGCTCGCCGACCTCTCGCAGGCGCTCGCCGGCTGAGCGGCGCGTCCCGTCAGGTGGGGACGATCATCAGGAAGAGGATCACCAGCCAAATCACGGACACCACTCCGCTGATCGCGGCGATCCGTCCGCTCTGCACCTTCGCGTCGTCGGCGGGGTCCTCGCTCGTGAGAGCGTGTACGGCGGCGCGGAGGTCACGGTCGATCAGCACCAGCAGCACCGCCGCCACGATGAACAGCGTCATCGAGGCCGTCATGTACCACTTGCCGAGCACACCTCCGCCCATCACGATGCCGAGCACCAGCCCGAACACGAACACGCCGAGCGTGCCGATGCTGTAGACCCGCGTCAGGCGCTGGATGTTCTGCAGCGCGGGTGCGTTCTTGGTGCGGATGAGGCGGGGCGCGGCCATGGTCGCGGCGGTCACCGGGCCGACGGTGAAGATCGCGAAGCCGATGTGGAGCCAGAGAAGCAGGGTGGACATGCCGGAGAGACTAGTCGCCGACGATCTCGGCGGGTGACTCGACACTCTCTTTGCCGGTGACCGGACAGCGCGTGATGAGCTCCATGGCCGCTACCGTCACGGCCATCATGACGATGAGAAGAATCATGGCAATCATGGGTTCGCCTCCTTCCCCGTGTACGCCGTAAATATCGTCCGGAATGACTAGACGGCCGTGCAACGGAATAAGTTGGGCGCGGGTAGGGTTGGGAACCGTTCCTTTTTCCTTACCGTTTGGGCACAAGGGGGTGCCGTCCGTGGCCATCAGGCATGTCGAGCCGTACAGCGACGAGTGGCTGGAGCAGCCGGTCAGTTACGTGCGCCAGGTCGTCGATCAGCTCGGAGCCGAGGTGGCGGACTGGTGGGAGGGCCCCTGCGATCCGCGTGACGCCACGCTCAAGCTGGCCGACGGCAAAGCGCTGGTGTGGGACGAGGAGAGCGGCTGGCGCCTCGGCGCCTTCGTGGCCGGCGGCCGTGGCTCCCACACGGAGCTGGCGGGCGTGCGTTATCTCGGCAACGGCCTGCTGCCGCGTCCCGAGCGGGTGCCCGGGGCGCTGGCCGACGCGCGCGCCGGGGTGGGCGCCAGCACGGCCTGGCGCCCCTGCTACCGCTCCCACCGCAACTGCCGTGACGGCTTCGACCTCGCTCTGGCCTTCTACACGCGCCTCGTGGACGCCTGACCTATCGCCGGCTGTCCGTCACGGTCGCGAAGAACGTACGGATGTCCTCGACCAGCAGGTCGGGGGCCTGCACCGAGGCGAAGTGGCCGCCGCGCGGCGGCGTGGACCAGTGCACGATCGAGTGCGACAGCTCGGCCAGCCCCCGCAGCGCCTTGTCGCCGGGGAAGTTGGCCACTCCCGTCGGCACACCTGACGGGGCCGGGCGCTTGCCCCACCCCTCGTCGCCGCCCTCGTAGTAGAGCCGGGCCGCCGAGCCCGTCGTCCGGGTCAGCCAGAAGATCGTCACGTCGGTGAGGAGGACGTCGCGGTCCACCGGGGTCTGCACCTTGTTCGCCGGGTCCCAGTCCACGTACCACTCCAGGTTCCAGGCGAGCTGCCCGGCGGGGGAGTCGTTGAGCGCGTACGCCAGCGTCTGCGGCCGGGTCGACATCTGGGTGGCGTAGCCGGAGTGCGTGTACCACCACGCCTCCTGCTCGCGGGCGACCTCCCGCTCGGCCTCCGACAGCCGGTCCAGGTCGTCGGGGTCGGTCGGCGTCGAGGCGTTGGCCAGCGCGTTCACGTGCACGCCGATGACCTTGTCCGGCGCGTGGCGGCCGAGCTCGGGCGAGACCATGCTGCCGAAGTCGCCGCCCTGGGCGCCGTAGCGCTCGTAGCCGAGGCGGCGCATCAGCTCCGCCCAGGCTCGCGCGACCCGGTTCACGCCCCAGCCGGTCTCCCCGGTCGGGCCGGAGAACGCGAACCCGGGCACCGACGGGATGACGACGTGGAAGGCGGGAGCCTGGCCCGCTGACCGACCCGCGCCGTGCCCGCGCGGGTCGGTCAGCGGGCCGATGAGGTCGAGGAACTCGTACACGGTGCTGGGCCAGCCGTGCGTGATGATCAGCGGGATCGCGTCCGGCTCGGGGGAGCGTACGTGCAGGAAGTGGATGTTCTGGCCGTCGATCGTCGTGGTGAACTGGGGGAAGGAGTTGAGCCGGGCCTCGTGGCGGCGCCAGTCGTACCCGGTGCGCCAGTAGCGCACCAGCTCTTCGAGGTGGCCCTGGGCCACGCCGTACGACCAGCCGACGCCGGGCAGCTCGCCGGGCCACCGGGTGCTCGCCAGGCGGGCGGCGAGCTCGTCGAGGTCGGCCTGCGGAATGTCGACCCGGAACGGGTGAATCGCATCGTTCATGCCTCCCAGCTTCACCCCGAACGCGGACGAGACGCTTCCTCGTTCGGCACCCGGGGGTCAGGCCGGCGGCTCACCGGGCCGGATAAGGCCCGTCTCGTAGGCGTGGCGCACCGCCTGGGCGCGGTCGCGGAGGCCGAGCTTGGCCAGCAGCCGGTTGAGATGGGTGCTCACCGTGGCCTCGGCGATGGCGAGAGCGGCGGCGATCTCGGCGTTGGACAGGCCCTGCGCGATCAGCCGGAGCACCTGCTGCTCGCGGGCGGTCAGCGCCGAGCCGGGCGGGGTCTGCGGGGGCAGGGTCTGTGGGGGCGGCGACGTACGGCGGTAGGCGTCCACGACGCGGCCGGTCACCGCCGGATCGAGCAGGATCTCGCCCCTGGCGGCGCTCCGCACGGCGGCGAACAGGTGCTCCGGCGGCGAGCCCTTCAGCAGGAAGCCGCTGACGCCCGCGTGGAGGGAACGGTCGAGGTTGTCGTCCGTGTCGTACATGGTGAGCATGATCACGCGGGGCGCCGGGTTCGCGGCCAGGATGCGGCGGGCGGCCTCCAGGCCGTTCACGTGGGGCATGGCGATGTCGAGGAGCGCGACGTCCGGGCGGTGGGCGCGGGCCAGCTCCACCGCCTGCCGGCCGTCGGCGGCCTCGGCCACGACGGCGAGGTCGGGCTGGGTCTCCAGCATCAGCCGGAGCCCGGCGCGGATCATGGCCTGGTCGTCGGCGATCAGGACGCCGATCGGCCGCGGCTCGGCCGGCTCACTCACAGGGGGAGCACCGCCCGCACCTCGAAGCCGCCCGAGGGCAGCGGGGCGGCGGTGAGGGTGCCGTCGAACAGGGCCGCCCGCTCACGCATGCCGATCAGCCCGTGGCCGCCGCCGGGCGTGCTGGGCGGCCTGCGGGCCGGGGCCTCGTTGGCGACGGACAGGCGCAGCTCGCCGGGACGGTAGTCGATCGTCACCGCCGCCCTGGTCGGGCCGGCGTGCTTGAGCGCGTTGGTCAGGGCCTCCTGGACGATGCGGTACGCGGACAGATCGAGGCCCGCGGCCAGCGGCACCGGCTCGCCGCGTACCTCCAGGGTCACGTCGAGGCCCGCCGCGCGCACCTGGTCGAGGAGGTCGTCGAGGCGGCCGAGACCGGCGCGCGGGCTCAGCCGGTCGTCGTCGGCGGTGCGGAGCAGGCCGACCATGCGGCGCAGCTCGTCGAGGGCGGCGCGGCCGGTCTCCTCGACCGTGGTCAGCGTCTCGCGCTCGCGGTCCTGGCCGGGGGCGAGCATCAGGCGTACCGCGCCGGTCTGCATGGTCATCACGCTGACGCTGTGGGCGACGATGTCGTGCAGCTCGCGGGCCAGGCGGGCGCGTTCCTCGGCGACGGCCTCGCGGGCCAGCAGCTCGCCGCGCTCGGCGGCCTGGACGGCGAGCACCCGGTGGCGGCGTACGGCGAGGCCGGCGCCGGCCGCGATGGCGGTCATCACCAGCGCCACGGCGAAGTCGCCGGGGCCGGGCGGGGTGACGCTGTGGATCAGCATGCCGACGACGTACGCGCCGGTCGCGACCGCGCCGACGGCGACCTTGGGGCTGCGGAGCGGCACCTCCGACAGGAGGGTGAACAGCAGCACGAGCTGTGTGTAGAACTGCCAGGCCGCGGCGGGGGAGGCCGAGAGGGTGAACAGGGCGACGTTCGCGGCGGAGTAGCCGGCCAGGACGGCGAACGGGGCCCGCCGCCGGAACAGCACCCCGGCCGCCGCCACCACCCCCGCCACCGCCCACCAGGCGGCCTGCTCGCGCTGGGGCGCCATGCCGCGCTCGCTCAGCTCCTCGGCGACCGCGAACAGCGCCACCACCACGGCGACGAGCCAGTCGACGGGCGAGGAGGGAAGGAACGCCGGGACCCGCCCTCCGCCGGCCGCCGCGAGGGCCGCGGGAGTGTCAGGGGGCGCGGCGGGGGCGGTGGCGACGGCAGGTGGGCGGGAAAGCCGGCGGAGCATGAGGCGAGGGTAACCGCCGCACCGGATGCACCGTTCCAGGAGGCCCTCCGGCCACGGGGAATGGGTGGTGCCGAGAATCCGTCGCGCGGGGGACCCCCGGTCAAAGGCTGCTTTGACGACGGGCCGGGCGACCGCTTCGTACGGTCCACCCCATGCTTACCAACGCAAGCGCCTTCCGCCGCACCGCGGCCGGGGTGAGCCTCCTGCTCGCCCCCCTCTGCCTGCTCCTCGGCATGATCACCGACCCCAGCGAGCCTGGAGTCGAGGACCCCCTCGTCTACGCCGACAACCCCGCCGCCGTCGGCGTCAGCGCCACCCTGCTGCACTACTGCTGGGTGCTGTTCGTGCCGGGCGTGATCGGGCTGGTGCACCTCGTCCGGCGCAGGGGCGTGGTGCTGGCCAACCTCGCGGGCGCGGTGACGGTCCTCGGGCTGATCAACTTCTCGTCCCTGATGATCTCCGACTTCTTCGACATCGTGCTCTTCCAGGCCCTGCCGGTGGAGCAGGCCGAGAAGCTCATGCAGGACGCCGCGCAGCCGGCGATGATCTTCGCCTGGCAGCTGCCCGGCATGATCGGCTCGTTCCTCGGCCTGGTGCTGGTCGCGGTCGCCTACGCCTGGGGCGGGCGGGCCGGATGGTGGTTCCCCGTCGCGGTGCTCGCGGGCCTCGTGATCTGGCTGGTGGGCGCCAGCCAGTGGAACATGGTGCTCGGCCTCGGCGGGCCGGTCATCCTGCTGGTGGCCTTCGGGTACGCCGGCGTGCAGCTGATCCGGATGACGGACGCCGAGTGGGCGGGTGAGCAGCCCGCCGCGGTCACCCCGAGCGCAGCACGAGCATGACGTGCTCGTCGTCGTCGTGCCGGACCGTGCCCTCCCGCTGGAAGCCGTGCCGTTCGAGCAGGCGCACCGAGGCGGTGTTGCCCGCGTGCGGGTCGGCGTAGAGCGGGCGGGCCGGCTCCTCGGCGAGGAAGAGGCCGAGCGCGCGGGTGCCGATGCCGCGCCCCCAGAACTCGCGCCCCATCCAGTAGCCGATGAAGCGCCGGTCCTCCTCCCACCAGGCCACCAGGTTGCCGGCGAGCCGGCCGTCCACCTCGATCGCGCGCACCCGGTTGGCCGGGTCGCCGAGGACCCGGGTGCGCCAGTGGGTGAGGAAGCGCTCCCGAGGCCGGGCGGGGAACCGGGAGCGCCGGACGGCCTCCGGATCGTGCTCCTGCTCCAGGAACACCTCCAGGTCGTCCTCCACCACTTCTCTGAGCCGTACGTCCGTCATGACCGGGAGTCTGGCAGCTGCCACCGACAGAAAGTCAGCGGGCGCGGCGCACCCGGAGGAAGTCGCTGACGACGTACTCGCCCAGCCGCTCGGCGCTCGGCGAGAACACCCGGCCGCCGTTGCGGCGCGCGACCTCGTCCACGAACTCCTTCAGCCGGTCGTCGGCGGCCAGCATGAAGACGTTGAGCGTGGCCCGCCGCCGGGTCATCTTGTCGATCTCGGCCAGGGTGAGCTCCAGCGTCTCGTGCGACGGCGGCCACTCGAAGGCGGAGCGGCCGTTGCGCATGAGGTGCGCGGTCGGCTCGCCGTCGGTGACGACCAGCACCACCGGCTCGAAGTCGGGATGGCGGTCGAGGTGGCGGCCGGCGATCAGCAGGGCGTGGTGCAGGTTGGTGCCCTGGACCATGTCCCAGTCGAGCCCGGCCAGCTCGTCCGGCTGCAGCACCCGCGCGTAGTTGGAGAAGCCGATGATCTGCACGGCGTCCTGCGGGAACTTCGAGGCCACCAGCGCCTGCAGGGCGAGTGCGGTCTGCTTGGCGGCGGCCCAGGTGCCCCGCAGGGCCATCGAGTACGACAGGTCCACCAGCAGGCACACCGCCGCGGCCGTCCGGCGTTCGGTCTCGGCCACCTCGAAGTCGTCCACGGACAGGCGCACCGCCGCGCCGCCCCCTGATGCCACCCCGCCCCGCCGTACGCCGTTGACCAGGGTGCGGACCACGTCGATCGGCTGCTCGTCGCCGAACCGCCACGGCCGCGACGAGCCCGTGAGCTCTCCCGCCGAGCCGGCGTCGTGCTGGTCGTGGTCGCCGCGCCGGCCCGCGTCCAGCGAGGAGAACACCCGGCGCAGCGCGGTCTCGCCGAGCCGGCGCACCGCCTTCGGGGTCAGCTCCAGCTTGCCGCGGCGGCGCAGCAGGTAGCCCTGCTCCTCCAGCTCGCGTTCGATGCGCTTGAGCGCCTCCAGGTCGTCCACGGCGGAGCGGCCGAGCGCGCGGCGTACGGCGGCCTCGTCGACGTCGTCGAGCCGCGCGCCCGGATAGTCCTGGCGCAGCGCCGTTTCGAGCTGGGTCAGGTCGGCCAGCTCCTCCAGCGCGGTCACCGCGTCGCCCATGCCGAGCGGCTCCTCGCCGGTGAGGCGTTCGGGGGCGTTCCAGGCCAGGTCGGGGCGGCGGGCGTACAGGGCCTCGCCGAGGCGGCGCATCTGGTCCGACAGCCCGGCCTGCTCCAGCGTCTGGTTGATGAGGTTGCTCAGCTCCTCGCGCTGGCGCGGCGTCATCGAGGCCAGCATGCGCTGCGTGGCGGCGGCGCGGCGGGCCAGGATGTCGACCAGTTCTTCGAGGTTGCGGGGCTTCTCGGGGAACAGGTCGCCGTACTTGTCCATGAACGCGGCGAAGTCGGCCTGGGTGTGCTGGCCGCGGGCGTCCCTGTCCAGCATGTCGTTGAGGTCCGCCATCATCTGGCGGACGCGCTCCATGGCCTCCGGGTCGGGGTTGGCCAGGGCGTCGCGGAGCCCGCGGAACTGGGTGTCGAGGACCTCGCGGCGCAGCAGGCCGCGCAGCTCCTCGAAGGTCTGGCGGGCGGCGCCGGAGCGCCAGTCGTACGTGCTCAGCTCCTGGATGGCGCTCGCGGTGTCGTCGGGGAGCGCGTCGAGCCCCGCCTCCCGCATCCGCGCGTCGTCGGACGGGTCGGGGAACAGCTCGGCCCGTTCCTGCCCGATGGCCTTGTCCAGCAGCGCCCGCGCCTTCTCCAGCGTGCCGTCCAGCCGCCCGCGCTCGCGCAGGTCACGGCGGCGCCGCCGGACCTCCCTGAGCATGTCGTCGAGGCCGCGCCGGTCCTGCGCGCCGGGCAGGCCGCGCTTGAGCAGGTCGCGCAGGGCGTGAACCGGCGTCGAGCCCGACAGGATCGCGTCGCCCATCTCGTCCAGCGCCGCCCGTACGTCGTAGGGGGGAGCGAGAGGGTCGGGGCCGTCGTGGTACTCGCCATAGCGGTAGGCCATCACCCCACCACGCTAACCCGGAATGCCCGTTTTCGCTGCGGGGTCGGTCCTACGCGTCCCCGTAGACCTCCCAGACCTCGTCGACGCCGCCGACCTCCGGCGAGAAGCGCAGCTTCGCGAGCACGGGGTGCTCGACCGAGCGCAGGGCTCTGGCCAGGTCGTCCGGGCCGCACGCCCGCTTGCCCAGACCGTTGCGGTCGGCGTTGACCGGCCGCCCCGCCAGCCAGCCGTCCTTGCAGCGGGCCGTGGTCCGGTAGAAGTACGTCATGTAGGAGTAACCCAGTTTGTACGTCTTCCCGCCCGTAGCGAACAGCACCGTACGGTCGTCCACCCGCTCGATCGTGCCGCGCGCGGTGCGCGAGTTCGGCCAGTTGGAGATCAGGATCTCGTTGACCCGCACGGCCCGCCCGTCCTGGTACTCCACGCGCATCGGCGTCGCCCCGCGCCCCAGCGAGGCGGCCAGGTCGGCAGGCTTGCACCGGGTGCGGCCGAGCCCCTTCGCGTCGAGCGCGACCTGCCCCTCGGTCTCCTTCAGGTCGCAGGCCACGGTCACCCGGCCGACGGCGGCCCTGGTGTAGTCGAGCCGGACCTCCTTGGCCCCGGCGAGCGTCGTGAGCCGGTAGCCGAGGAAGCCCTGCTGCTTCACGAGCGCGGCCGACTTCGGCACGATCCGGAGGTGACCCTTGCCGTCGGGCCAGGCGTAGCCGTACGCGACCTTGGGCGAGGTGCTGGGCGTGGTGGCCCGCGCGGGCACGGCGAAGGCGCCCGCGGTGAGTACGGCGGCGGTGGCGCAGGCAAGCGAACGGCGCATGGGTGGCTCCCCCGTCAGGAACGATCAGTCACCCATTTTGACGCGGGAAAACGCGCCCGTGTTCACGTGCGATAGACGGCCGTTCCGTCGAGGTCCTCCTTCGACAGGCGCCGCATGAGGTAGAGCCCCTCCAGCGCGAACTCCAGCGCCGCCGCCGCGTGCCCGGGGGACTCCTCGCCCGCGCCCATGCCCAGCCTCGACATGATCTTGGCGAGGCCGGTCACCGGACCCATGCGGTGCAGCAGCTCGCCGGCCGGGACCAGCTCGCCGGACTCCACCTGGCCGCCCTCGGCGAACTTGTCGGTCACCGCCGACAGGTCCGCGCCGCCCAGCCGGTTGCGGAACGTCTCCGCCGTCGCCCGGCGCAGCAGGTGGGCCAGGATCTCGGTCTCCCTGCCCTCCTCGCTGACCTCGAACTCCACCTTGCCGCGCAGGCTGTGGACCACGCAGGCCAGGTCGACCACGCGGGTGACGGCCTGCTCCTCGCCCGCGATGGCCGACCGGCGCACCGCGGAGGCGGCGGCCGTCTCGGCGGCGGCGATCGAGAAGCGCGCGGAGACGCCGGAACGGGCGTCCACGGCGGTGGACTCGCGTACGAGGCGGGTGAAGCGGGCGATCACCTCGACCAGGTGCTCGGGGATGTCGGCCCCGATGTCAGGGACGGACTCCTGGCGGATGAGCGTGAGCTCGTCCTCGACGGTCAGCGGGTAGTGGGTGCGGATCTCGGCGCCGAAGCGGTCCTTCAGCGGGGTGATGATCCGGCCGCGGTTGGTGTAGTCCTCGGGGTTGGCGCTGGCGATGAGCAGGATGTCGAGCGGCAGGCGCAGGTTGTAGCCGCGGACCTGGATGTCGCGCTCCTCCAGCACGTTGAGCAGCGACACCTGGATGCGTTCCGCCAGGTCGGGCAGCTCGTTGACGGAGAAGACGCCCCGGTTGGTACGTGGCACGAGCCCGTAGTGGACGGTCTCGGGGTCGCCGAGGGTGCGGCCTTCGGCGATCTTGATGGGGTCGATGTCGCCGATCAGGTCGCCCACGCTGGTGTCGGGCGTGGCCAGCTTCTCGCCGTAGCGCTCGTCGCGGTGCTTCCAGGCGATCGGCAGCTCCTCGCCCAGCTCCCGCGCCATCGTCCGGCAGCGCGTGCAGACCGGCGCGTACGGATGGTCGTTGATCTCGCACCCCTCGACCACCGGCGTCCATTCGTCGAGCAGCCCGGTGACGGTGCGGATGAGCCGGGTCTTGCCCTGGCCGCGCTCGCCCAGGAGGACCAGGTCGTGTCCGGCGAGAAGGGCCCGCTCCAGATGCGGCAGGACCGTTTCGTCGAAGCCGACGATGCCGGGGAACCGTGGCTCGCCCGCCCGCAGCTTGGCCAGCAGGTTCGCCCTGACCTCGGCTTTCACGGTGCGGTGGACGTGTCCGCTCTCCCGCAGCTCGCGGAGAATTCGTGGCTGTGGCTGATGCACGGGATCGAGACTACGTCCCTTGAGGGGAATGTGGCAGGGCCTTCCACAACCAGGGGAGATTTCGGATCTTGACTATTGAGTGACGGTTCGTGTGCGTGCTTGTCCCTTTAGTGGGGAGAATCCGGACCTAGGGAACTTGGACATGTTGAGGGAGGCGAGACGTGTGGCCTTGATGACGAGTCGCTTCGCCGACGGCCTCGCCGTGGGTTCCGACCTGGTGGTGGCCGCGCAGAACGCCGTCGGCCGGGCCCTGTCGAGGCTCAGCGGCCAAGCCGACCTGGTCTGCTTCTTCATCTGCGGCGACGATCCCGACGACGTCGCGAGGGCCGGACAGGCCGCGATGGAGCTCGCGCCCGGTGCGCACGTGATCGGTTGCAGCGCCACGGGGGTGATCGGTGACGGGCAGGGGGTGGAACTGACGCCCGCCGTGAGCGCCTGGGCGGCGACCTTGGAAGGGGCGAGACTCACCACGTTCGCGCTGGACACGCTGGCGGCCGAGGACAAGTTCGTGGTCGTCGGGGTGCCCGAGCGCAGCGCCGACGACCATGTGGCGATCCTGCTGGCCGACCCGTACAGCTTTCCTACTGACGCCTTCGTCGAACGTTCGGTGGACGTGCTGGGAGACCTCCCGCTCATCGGCGGGCTGGCCAACGGCCTGCAGGGGCGGGGCTCGGTCAGGTTGTTCGCGGACGGCAAGGTCTATCTGGAAGGCGCGATCGGCGTCCTGCTCGGCGGGCCGCTGCAGGTCAGCACCGTCGTCAGCCAGGGCTGCCGGCCGATCGGCCCCAGCATGGTGGTGACCGCGTCCGAGGAGAACCTGCTGCTCGAACTGGCCGGGCAGCCCGCGCTGGCCCGGCTTGAGGACATCGTCAGCGACCTAGACGAGGACGACCGCGAGCTCGTCGCCGCCGGGCTGCAGATCGGCATCGCCATGGACGAGTACGCCGAGCGCCACGAACGCGGCGACTTCCTCATCCGCGGTGTGATCGGCATCGACCCCGAACGCGAGGCCGTCGCCATCGGCGACATCGTGGAGGTCGGCCGGACCGTACGCTTCCAGGTGCGTGACGCCGCCACCGCCGACGAGGACCTGTACGACGTCCTGGACGCCCACCGCGAGCAGCTCGGCCGGGTCGACGGGGCGCTGCTGTTCTCCTGCAACGGGCGCGGCTCGGCCATGTTCGGCACCGCCGACCACGACCCCGTCGCGCTGCGCGACACGCTCGGGCCGATCGGGGTGGCGGGTTTCTTCGCGGCCGGGGAGGTCGGGCCGGTCGCCGGGCACAACCACGTCCACGGGTTCACCGCCTCCGTCCTGGTCTTCTCCAGCACGTCCGGCCCGGCCTGACCGCCGCCCCGGCGGGGCCGGCCCGGCCTGACCGCCGCCCCGGCGGGGCCGGAGCGGCGGTGAGGGTCTCACTCGGTGCGCTGGGCCGGATCGTCGGAGCCGTCGTTCTCGCGTGTGACGAGGCCGGAGCCGCCGTCCTCACGGGTCGTGGGGCCGGAGCCGTCGTCCTCGCGCGTGGTGAAGCCGGCGCCGTCGTCCGTGCCGCCCGGTCCGGGTGACGGCAGCGGCAGGGAGGTGGCCGCGCAGGGCGCGACCTCACCCTCGACCACCTGGAGCGAGGTCGCGGACGGCATGCCACGGTCGCCGTCGGGGCCCTTGGTCACGGCCAGGACGAGCGTCGACCCGGCCGGCACCTGACCCTCCGTGATGGAGAAGGAGATCGCGTCCCCGTCCCGCCGGATGTCGCTGCTGAAGCGGCCGTGCGGGCCGCCCGGCCGGCCGCGTTCCGGCCGGCACGTCTGCCCCTCGGGCAGGTAGTCCACGACCGCCTTGACGCCGTGGCGGCCCAGCTCGGCCTCCAGCCCGCCGGGGTCGGTGAAGGCGCTGATCCGGACGCTGACCGTCCCGTCCGGCGCCTGGGTGACCGCGTACGCGGGCCCTTGGAACACGGTCGCGTTCAGCGTCACGACCGCGGCGGCCGCCGCCGCCACACCCGCGACGGCCACCGCCAGCCGCCGTCCGTGCCGCCGCTCGCTCCGGGCGGGGGGAGTGCTCGTCATCATGTCGTCCGCCGTTCTCGTGGTGATCTCCGTCTTGAGTGCACTGAGAAGGCGCTCCTCGAAGCTGCTCATGCCTGTCCTTCCAGGTACACGGATGCCGGCGAAGCGACGTCTCGCAGGGCTCGTCTGGCCCGGTGCAACCTGACCCGGGCGGTCACCTGACGGATCCCGAGTGCCGCGGCGGCCTCCTTGAGGCTGAGCTGGTCGATCGCGACGAGCTCCAGCACCGCGCGCTCGCCCTCGGGCAGCCCGGCCAGGGCCTCCCAGGCGTGGCGCATCCGGCGCCCGGCGTCGATCCGCTCCTCCATCCGGGTGAGGTCGTCGTCGTCCATCAGCCGCCGACCGGCCAGCCGGCTGCCGGCCCGGGACTCCCGGGCCGCCCGCCGGTGCTGGGCCGACACGACGTTGCGCGCGATGCCGTACAGCCAGGCGGCCTCGCTGCCGCGGCCGGGAACGTAGGTGTGCGCGGAGTCCAGCACCGCCACGAAGATGTCGGCCGTGAGGTCGGCGGCCAGGTGCGGGTCGCTCACCCGTCTGGTCACGAACCTCAGCACCGCGTCCACATGGCGGCGGTAGAAGGCCTCGAAGGCCGCGGGGTCCTCGTTGAGGCGCATGGCCCGCCACTTCCTTTTCCGTCGTTCGCCTTACACCTTTACTTGGGCCGGGCGACGGAAAGCGTTGCCGCCCTGGTCAGGCGGGGCGGCGGGCCTGGAAGAGCCAGGCGTCGAAGAGCGGGCCGAGGTCCTTGCCCGACATCTTCTCGGCGAGCGCGATGAACTGCTCGGTCGTGACGTTGCCGTAGCGGTGCTCGGCGGTCCAGGCGCGCAGCAGCTTGAAGAACGTCTCGTCGCCGATGGCCTTGCGCAGGGCGTGCAGGGTCATCGCGCCGCGCGTGTAGACGGACTGGTTGAACAGGTCGTCGGGCTTGGCGTTTCCCGGCGGGTAGGCCCAGATCGGGTCGCCGGCCGGGCGGGCGTGATTGCGCTGGAAGATGGCCTCGGCGGTGCCCGTGCCCTTGTGCTCGGCCCACAGCCACTCGGCGTAGGTGGCGAAGCCCTCGTTGAGCCAGATGTCCTTCCAGCGCCGGATGCTGAGGCTGTCGCCGAACCACTGGTGGGCCAGCTCGTGGGCGATGATGGCCTCGTCGGGGGCGAAGCCGCCGTACATCGGCTTGGTCTGATTTTCCAGGGCGTAGCCGGTGGAGAAGTCGTCGACGACGCCGCCGGTCGAGCCGAACGGATAGGGGCCGAAGACCGTGGACCAGTAGTCGGTGACCTCGCCGGAGACGGTGTAGAGCTTGTCGAGCGAGCTCTTGAACGCCGGATCGACGGCGGCCAGCAGCGGGATGCCGGCGGCGGTGCGGCCCTCGCGCAGGTCGAACGTGCCGAGCGTGGCCGTGGCGAGATAGGTGGCCATCGGCTGCCTCTCGTGCCAGCGCCACGTGGTCTTGCCGCCGACGGTGGTGGGCCGGCCGCTCAGCTCGCCGTTGGCCAGGGCGGTGAGCCCGGCGGGCACGGTGATCGCGAAGTCGAAGGTGGCCTTGTCGGCGGGGTGGTCGTTGGACGGGAACCAGGTCTTGGCGCCGTCGGGCTCGGCGGTGACGAACGCGCCGTCGCGGGTCGGGATGAAGCCGTAGGTGCCGAGGTTGGCGGAGTTGACGACCGGCTGCGGGGTGCCGGCGTAGGACACCCGGACGGTGAAGCGGTCGTCGTCGGAGATCGGGCGTGCCGGCCGGATCCTGAGCTCCTGGCCCTGCCGGCTGAAGGTGGCGGCCTCGTCGTCGACGGTGACACCGCTGACGTTGTAGCCGGTCAGGTCGAGGTCGAAGCTGGACAGGTCCTGGGTGGCGGCGGCGGTGACGGTGGTGACGCCGCGCAGTTGCCTGTCGGCGGGTGTGTAGTCGATGGCGATGGCGTAGTGGGCGACGTCGTAGCCGCCGTTGCCGTCCAGGGGGAAGGCGGGGTCGCCGATGCCGGGGGCGCCCGCGCGGCCGTCGGCGATCGCGGCGGCCGTGGGGTCGGTGGACGGGGGCGGCTGGTCGGCCGCTGTGCAGGCGAGCGCGCCGGCCAGCGCCATCAAGACCGCGAGTGAGCGCCTATCGTAACGCATCCCCGAATCAGCCCCCTTCGATCCGTGACCAGAATATTACGCTCCGTAAGGCACTGGCTGCGACAGGGCCTGGTCTGCGGGTTCTCGTACGGGAGGGTTCAACGGGGTACGTGACGAGGACGCCGCCGCACGGACATGCGGCGGCGTCCTCGGGCCTAACGGTGGCGACGGTCCCATGGTCTTCTGATCGCCCGGGACACGTCGCGACAAACTAAAGGTTGCCCCTGCGTTCCTGCTCGCGCTCGATGGCCTCGAAGAGGGCCTTGAAGTTGCCCTTGCCGAACCCGAGCGAGCCGTGCCGCTCGATCAGCTCGAAGAACACGGTGGGCCGGTCCTGCACCGGCTGGGTGAAGATCTGCAGCAGGTAGCCGTCCTCGTCGCGGTCCACCAGGATGCGGCGCTTCTTCAGCTCCTCGATCGGCGCCCGCACCTGCCCGATGCGCTCGCGCAGCTCGGGGTCGTCGTAGTACGAGTCCGGCGTGTCGAGGAAGCGCACCCCGGCCGCCCTCATGTGGTCGACCGTGGTGATGATGTCGTTGGTGGCGAGCGCGATGTGCTGCACGCCGGGGCCGCCGTAGAACTCGAGGTACTCGTCGATCTGCGACTTCTTGCGGCTGACGGCCGGCTCGTTGAGCGGGAACTTGACCTTGCGGGTGCCGTCGGCCACGACCTTCGACATGAGCGCGGAGTACTCGGTCGCGATGTCGTCGCCGATGAACTCGGCCATGTTGGTGAAGCCCATGACCTTGCGGTAGAACTCCACCCACTCGTCCATCTTGCCCAGCTCGACGTTGCCGACGCAGTGGTCGACCGCCTGGAAGAGCCGGCCGGTCCGGGTCGCGGGCGGGGCGACCAGCGGCTCGGCGGGGACATAGCCGGGCAGGTAGGGGCCGCTGTAGTTGGCGCGGTCGACGAGCGTGTGCCGCGTCTCGCCGTACGTCGCGATGGCCGCCAGCATCACCTTGCCGTGCTCGTCCTCCAGCGTGTACGGCTCCTCCAGCCCCTTCGCCCCCTGCTCGACGGCGTGCAGGTAGGCGGCCTCCACGTCGGGCACCTGGATGGCCAGGTCGATCACCCCGTCGCCGTGCTCGGCCACGTGGCGCGCCAGATCGGTGCCCGGCCGGATCGAGGCGCGGA
Source organism: Nonomuraea sp. LP-02 (assembly GCF_036289125.1). Lineage (NCBI taxonomy): Bacteria > Bacillati > Actinomycetota > Actinomycetes > Streptosporangiales > Streptosporangiaceae > Nonomuraea > Nonomuraea sp. LP-02. The sequence continues at coordinate 7,667,498 of NZ_JAXCLK010000001.1, forward strand.
ACTCGAAGGTGGCGCTGCCCGAGGTGAGCACGTACGCGGCCGTCTCGGGGCTGCCGTTCTCCGGCCCCCGATAGGCCACCAGCTTCATCCCGAACGCGGTGGAGTAGTAGTGGGCCGCCTGGCGGGCGTTGCCCACCGCGAACACGACGGCGTCCATGCCGTTGACCGGAAAAACATCGCTCATGCCCCCAACTCTCGATATGTCTGGACGAGTTGCGCAAGAGTTACTTGAAAGAGTGGACAATCTGCCTAGCGTTGAGCGGAGTTGTCCGCTACTTCTGTACAGCATGACGACGATCGACGACCTCGACGCCCGGCTCATCGCCCTGCTGACCGCCGAGCCCCGCCTGGGCGTGCTGGAGTGCTCGCGCCGCCTCGGGGTGGCCCGCGGCACCGTACAGGCCCGGCTCGACCGGCTGGCCGCCCGCGGGGTGATCACCGGTTTCGGCCCCGACGTGTCGCCCGCCGCGCTCGGCTACGGCGTCACCGCCTTCGTCACGATGGAGATCCGCCAGGTCTCCGGGCACGATCCGGTCGCCGACCGGCTGGCGCGCATCCCCGAGGTGCTGGAGGTGCACACGATCACCGGCGCCAGCGATCTGCTCTGCCGGGTGGTCGCACGGACGAATGCGGATCTGCAGCGAGTTATCGATCAAATAGTGGATGTCCAAGGCGTGTTGCGGACTAATTCGATCATTGCCCTGGACACCCCGGTTCCTTACCGAGTGCTGCCCTTGGTCGCCGATGTTCCGCGTCGCGAGAGCCGTTCGACGTAGTATCGCTGTGGGACGGGGCACCGAAATCGATCGTTTACCCTTGGCATTCGCCCAGCTTGCAGGCTTGCGACTAGGGGGTCGAAGGTGCGGAGCGGTGGAGGAGGCGGAATGCCGAAAAAGCGGATACTTCGGCTTCTGCTGATTTGTTCGGGAGCGGGAATCCTCGTACTCGTCGGCCTTTTCGCCGTCGCGTGGGCCATGACTCCTATTCCCGACACCACCCAGAAACAGGCCACCGCGCAGGGCTCGGTGATCTATTACCGCGACGGCAAGACCGTCCTCGCCCGGCAGGGCGTCGACCGCAAGGTGGTCGAGCTGGACAAGGTGCCGCAGCACGTGCGCGAGGCCGTCATCGCGGCCGAGAACCGCTCGTTCTACGAGGACGGCGGCGTCTCGGCCAAGGGCACCGCGCGCGCCCTGTGGTCCACCGTGACCGGGCAGCAGCTCCAGGGCGGCTCGACCATCACCCAGCAGCTCGTCCGCAACTACTACAGCGGCCTCAGCCAGGAACGCTCGGTCACCCGCAAGTTCAAAGAGATCCTGATCGCGATGAAGGTCGATCAGTCCAAGCCGAAGGACTGGGTGCTGGAGCAGTATCTCAACACGATCTACTTCGGCCGCGGCGCCAACGGCGTGCAGTCGGCCGCCCGCGCCTACTTCGGCAAGGACGTCGAGGACCTCGACGTGGCCGAGGGCGCCTACCTGGCCGCCGTCATCCAGCAGCCCAGCCGTTTCGCCGACCCCGAGGGCGCCGACCTGCAGGCGGCGCGCTACCGCTGGAAGTCGGTGATCGACGCCATGCGCGATACCGGCGCGCTGAGCGCCGCGGAGGCTGCCGCCCAGAAGTTCCCCGAGCTGGTCGCGCCGAAGAAGCCGTTCGAGCTCAAGGGCCAGGCCCGCTACATGCTCCAGCAGGTCACCGACGAGCTCAACCGGCGCGGCTACACCGACGAGGAGATCAACAGCGGCGGGCTGAAGATCGTCTCGACCTTCGACAAGAAGCTCATGACGGCCGCCGAGCGGGCGGTCAAGGCGACGATCCCGGACGGCACCTCACAGAAGGTGCGCACCGGGCTGGCCGCCGTCGATCCCGCGACCGGCGAGGTGGTCGCCTTCTACGGTGGCGACCCCGAGCGCTACTCCTACGACAACGCCTTCTCGGCCAAGGTCATGGCGGGCTCGACGTTCAAGCCGTACACCCTGGCCGCCGCGCTCGACAACGGCTTCGACCTGTCCACCCAGGTCGACGGCAACTCGCCGCTGCGGGTGGCCTCGGCCGACAAGCCCATCCCCAACGACAGCGGGCGCTCCTACGGGCGCATCGACCTGGTCCAGGCCACCCAGAACTCGGTCAACACCGCGTTCGTGGACCTCGGGCAGAAGGTCGGCCTGGACAAGGTGGCCCAGACCGCCGAGAAGGCCGGCATCCCGGCCGCCCAGCTCACCCAGAAGGACGCGGCCTCCTTCCCGCTCGGCGTCTCCTCGGTCAGCGCCGTCCAGAACGCCTCCGGCTTCTCCACGTTCGCCAACAAGGGCGTGCACGTGGAGGCGCACGTGCTCAAGTCGGTCACCGACGGCGAGGGGCACAAGGAGGTCGTCGAGCCGGTCTCGACGAAGGTGATCGGCGAGCAGGCCGCGGCCGACACGACGTACGCGATGCAGCAGGTCGTCAAATACGGCACCGGCACCGCCGCCCGCCTCTACGACCGTCCGGTGGCCGGCAAGACCGGCACCACGGACGACTCCCGCTCGGTCTGGTTCAACGGGTTCACGCCGCAGCTCGCGGTCGCGGTCAACATGTTCCGCGACGACAACAAGACCGTGACGGTCCCCGGCTACGGCACCCAGTTCGGCGGGCAGCTCCCCGCGCAGATCTGGCGGGCGTTCATGACCGAGGCGATGGCGGGCAAGCCGGTCGAGGAGTTCCCCGAGCCGTCCGACTACGGCTGGGACGACTACTCCCCCTTCCGTGACGACCGGGGGGACGAGCCGCAGCAGGACATTTCGCCGCCGTCCGACGACGGCTGGACCATCCCGTCGACCGAGCCTGACGAGCCGTCCTCCGACGGCTGGCCGACCGGCGAGAGCCCCGGCGACAGCGTCCAGGACGGCCGCAACGACCAGAACGGCCAGAACGACTTCGGCAGACGCGGCGACCAGTCCGAGCAGTCGGACCCGCCGTCCTCCCAGGAGTCCGACCAGCCCTTCACCCGCAACGACCAGACCCCCGGCAACGGCTCCGACCGCACGGTCCCCCGACAACCGAGCACGCCCGACAACTGAGCACGCCCGGCGGCTGAGCGGGCCTGGGCCGCTGCTGCGGTGCCGGCGGTGGCCATGCGGCCGGGGTCAGTCGCCTGTCAGCTGGGCGCGCAGGTCGTCCACGGTGGTCACCGGGAGGCGGCAGGTGAAGCCGCGGCACACGTAGGCCGCGGGCGCCTCGTCGATCGGGCCGCGCCCCTCCAGCAGGGCGGGGAACACGCCCTCGGCGGGGGCCAGCGCCTCGCCCGTGCCGCCCCGCATGGGGGCGTCGCCGTCGCCGAGCGCGACCACCAGCCCCGGCACGTCGGCCAGCAGCGCCGCCCGGTGCAGCGCCGCGCGCCGGGGATCGTCGGGCGCGCCCACGATCGCCACCTCCGCTGGCCCGTCCAGCGCCGCCCGCGCCACGGCGAGGCCCCAGCCGGCGAAGCGCGCGTGCCCCGGGGCCAGCACCGACACCGTGCCGAGCGCCGCCTCGGCGGCCTGACGGTGCCGGGCCGAGCCGGTCAGCGCCGCGTACGACAGCAGGGCGCCGGCCGCCGCGAACTGGCCGGACGGGGTGGCGTTGTCCGTCGGGTCCTGGGGCCGCTGGAACAGCCGCTCGGCGTCGTCCGCCGTGTCGTAGAAGCCGCCCTTGCCGTCGGCGAAGCGATCGAGCACGACGTCGAGCAGCGTGCCCGCCAGCCGCAGCCACCGGGCCTCGCCGGTGACGCCGTAGAGGGCGATCAGGCCCTCGGCCAGGTTGGCGTGGTCCTCCAGCACCCCGGCGTTCGCTCCCGCCCGGCCGTCCCTGGACGTGCGCAGCAGCCGGCCGTCCACCACGTGGACGCGGGCCAGCAGCTCCGCCGCGCGTTCTGCGGCGGCCACCAGGTCGGGCCGCTCGAACACCACGCCTGTCTCGGCGAGCGCCGCGATGGCCAGGCCGTTCCAGGAGGCCACGACCTTGTCGTCGCGGCCGGGGCGCACGCGGCGATCCCTGGCCGCCAGCAGCCGCTCGCGTACGCGCTCGTAGCGCGCGGGGTCGTCGGGGTCGCGCGGGAGCTGCAGCACCGACGTGCCGTGCTCGAAGGTGCCGGTGACCTCGAACAGCCCGGTCGCCCATCGCCCGTCGTCCGCGCCCAGGACCTCGCCGAGCTGGTCGGGCGTCCAGACGTAGAACCTGCCCTCGACGCCCTCGCTGTCGGCGTCGAGCGCCGAGGCGAAGCCGCCCTCGGGGGTGGTCATCTCGCGCAGCAGCCAGTCGGCCGTCTCCAGTGCCACGCGCCGGGCGAGGTCGCCGCCGCCCGCCTTCCACCAGTGGGTGTAGACGCGCAGCAGGAGCGCGTTGTCGTACAGCATCTTCTCGAAGTGGGGGACGACCCAGCCGGCGTCCACGCTGTAGCGGGCGAAGCCGCCGCCGAGCTGGTCGTAGATGCCGCCGCGGGCCATGGCCTCCAGCGTCCGCGCGCTCATCTCGCGCTCGCCCGAGCGCAGCAGGAACTCCAGCACCATGGACGGCGGGAACTTCGGCGCGCCGCCGAAACCACCACGGACCGGGTCGAACGACTCCCGCAGGTTGTCCATCGCCCGCGCGAGCGTCTCCGCGCCGGGCAGCGGGCCGGAGGGCAGGGCGGTGTTGTCGTTGAGCGCCTCGACGACCTTCGCCCCCTGGCTGAGCACCGACTCCCGGTCGCCCGTCCACACCCTGTGGACCTCCTGCAGCAGGCGCTGGAAGTGGGGGCGCGGGAAGTAGGTGCCGCAGTAGAACGGATGACCGTCCGGCGTCGCGAACACCGTCATCGGCCAGCCGCCCTGGCGGGTCATGGCCTGCGTGGCGCCCATGTAGACGGCGTCGACGTCCGGCCGCTCCTCGCGGTCGACCTTGACGTTGACGAAGTGCTCGTTCATGAGCCGCGCGGTGCCGGGGTCCTCGAAGCTCTCATGGGCCATCACGTGGCACCAGTGGCAGGCCGAGTAGCCGACGCTGATGAGCAGCGGCACGTCCCGCCGCCGGGCCTCCGCGAACGCCTCCTCGCCCCACGGCCACCAGTCGACCGGGTTGCCGGCGTGCTGGAGCAGGTAGGGGCTGGTGGAGCCTGCCAAGTGGTTCATCACGACCTCCTCGGACCACCCTAAACCGCGGGCCCGAGGACTCCGGTGACCGCCAGCGCCGTGGCCCCGGGCGGCGTAGGTTACGGAGGGTGGATGTGGATTTCGTCTGCGCGCTCGCCCACCGGCCGGCGGGCGGCCTGACGCGCAGGGACGTCGCCAGAGCGCTGCTCGCCGTGCCCTCGGGCGTGGCGCTGGTGGCGCTGCCCGATCTGCGGCGGGCGATGCTCGCGGCCGGCAACCCGCTGTCACGGGCGTTCTGGGAGTCCGCCAAGGCGGCGCTCGGCTCGATCGAGACGGGTGTGGCCACGGTCGGCGACGTGCAGCGCTGGCTGGAGTCCACGGGCACCGAACCGATCCTGATGACGCCCGGCTACTTCGTCTGGCCCGAGGAGGACGAACGCGGGCCGGTGGCGGCCGAGATGCACCGGCGGCTGGTCGCCCACCTGGAGGAGCGGGTCGCGGCCGGCGAGATCGACCCCGACGCGCTGGCCGGGGGCGATCCCGAGGCGCGGGCGGCGTACGAGGAACTGCAGGAGCGCTGGCTGGCCACGCCGCTGCCCGACGGCCGGACCCCCGAGCAGGCGGTCAACGACGAGCAGGACGAGGAGCTGTTCGCCGCCTGGGACGAGGAGGAGGCGTTCGCGCTGGCGGAGCTGCGCCGCATACTCGGCGACCTGCCGCGCCGGCCCGAGCCGCCCGCCGCCGAGCTGGACGCGGCCGGGGCGCGCCTGCGCGAGCTGCTGGCCGAGCCCGGCTACCCGGCGAACGTGCTGCGCGCCTGCGCGGGGCTCGACGACCGGCCGATGCCCCGCGACGACCGCGAGCTGTGGCTGGCGGTGGCGGCCGGCGTCGCGGGCCCGATCTCGGACCTGCCGGAGAGCGGGGACGAGCTGGTGGAGTTCGCCGACCTCGAACGGCGGCTCAGCGAGGAGGACCTCACCCTCGCCAACCTGTGCGCCATCCAGCACGCCGACTGGCTCGCGGCCGTGACGGCGCTGGCCCGGCTGGGGCCGGGGGTGCTCGCCTCGCCGGAGCGGATCGCCCGCCTCATCGCCGAGTCGGAGGACATCGAGAGCGAGGAGCCGGACGAGGAGGAGCTGGAGGCGACCGAGGGCTTCTTCGCGTCCGTGGTGCCGCTGTGGGTGTGCCTCGGCATCGTGGACGCCGGCGGGGTGCTCACGCCGCTCGGCTGGTGGGGGCTGCCGGAGGCGCTGGAACGGGCCTGGACGCCCGCCGAGTGAGCACCCGGTGGTGTCTCAGTCGGTGGCGTCCACGAGGTTCGCGAACTCCGGGTGGCGCTCGATGTACTTCGCCACGTAGGGGCACAGCGGCACGACCCGCAGACCGGTGTCGGCGCTGACGCGCAGGGCGTGGTCGACGAGCCGGCCGGCCAGGCCCTGGCCTTCGTACAGGGGGGAGACCTCGGTGTGTGTGAAGACGACCTTGGTGGGCAGCAGGCGGTAGTCGGCGAACCCGGCGACCTTGCCGTCCACCAGGATCTCGAAACGGCTCTCCGACGAGTTGTCGACGATCTCGATCGGCATCTACTCGGCCTTCTTGTCGTCCGTGTCGCGCGTGTCGCCCGCCCGCGGCACCTCGATCTTCGCCATCTGCTTGTTCATGGACTTGATCAGGAAGTAGAGGGCGAAGCCGATGAGGGCCACGACGACGAAGCCGAGCAGACCCGGACTCACATCACCTGCAGCTAGATAGGTCACACTTCCAGTATGCCGCCGCGACCCCGTGGTCCGGTCGTCGGCGTCTCACCGTCGGCGGGCCCCAGTGGCAGGCGGGAGATCAGTGGCAGGCAGGCGAGACGTCGTCGGCGTGGATGCCGGCGAACAGGTCGTCCTCCGGCAGCTCGGTGTCGACCAGCGAGCGCGCCAGGTGGTAGTCCTCGGTCGGCCAGATCTCCTGCTGCAGCTCGCGCGGGCAGCCGAACCAGAAGCCCTCGGGGTCGACCTGCGTGGCGTGGGCCAGCAGCGCCTCGTCGCGGATGTCGAAGTAGTCGCCGCACGGCACCCGGGTGGTGACCGGCCACTTGGCGGGGCGGTCCTCCCAGCGGGAGATCCAGTCGGAGTAGGGGGAGCCGAGCCCGCGCGAGGTCATGGCCTCGTGCAGCGCCTCGAAGCGCTCCTTGGTGAAGCCCATCTGGTAGTAGAGCTTGAGCGGCTGCCACGGGTCGCCGGTGCCCGGGTAGCGGTCGGGGTCGCCGGCCGCCTCGAACGCCTCGACCGACACGCGGTTGGTCATGATGTGGTCGGGGTGCGGGTAGCCGCCGTCGTCGTCGTACGTGAGGATCACGTGCGGCCGGAAGTCGCGCACCGCGGCCACCAGCGGGCGGGAGGCGTCCTCCAGCTTCTGCACGGCGAAGCAGCCGTCGGGCAGCTGCTCCTCCTCGCTCTCCGGCAGCCCGGAGTCGACGAAGCCCATGAAGCGCTGCTCCACGCCCAGGATCTCGCGGGCGCGCTCCATCTCGGCCCTGCGCACCTCGGCGATGTTGGCCACGATCTCGGGACGGTCCATCTTGGGGTTGAGCACGGACCCGCGTTCACCACCCGTCAGGGTGCACACCAGGACTTCCACACCTTCGCGCACATAGCGCGCCATCGTCGCGGCGCCCTTGCTCGACTCGTCATCGGGGTGGGCGTGGACGGCCATCAGCCTCAGCGGTGCACTCACGGGCTCGATGTCTCCTCAGTCGGACCGGTCACTTAGTTTGTCTGCAGGCGGTCGTGAGGGTCAGGTCGTGTACCGGGACCCCCGCGGGCGACAATTGTCTCGGATAACGCTCAGGGAGTGCAGGGAGATTCCACCATGGTCACCAGAGATGTCGGGAACGGACCCGTTCTCGGCACCCCCGACGAGCTGCCCGACGGCCCGAGGCGCCGGGGCAGGCTGGTCGTCCACGTCGTCATCGGCGTCTTGGTGGCCATCATCGCGGGCGGGTGGGGCTACGTCATGTGGTCGATGACCGCGGGCGGGTCGGAGGCGCCGGCGCAGGTGATCATGTTCGACGTGGTCGGCCCGACGCAGGCCGAGATCACCTTCCAGGTGTACAAACCGGACGACAGGGCGGCCGTCTGCCGGATCAGGGCGCTGGACGTCAACCACGGGGAAGTCGGCAGCAAGGAAGTAAGAATCCCGCCTGGTGAGGGTAGTAAGCAGCTCAAGGAAAGCCTGGACACCAGTGCCGAGGCGACTTCCGTCCACGTCCAGTACTGCAATCTCGTATAGTGAGACATTTGGGGAAGCGAACCGACGGTTGACTTGTTAGCCTTTCGCAATTCAACCGTTGGAAACCTCAAGTGATCTCAGGGCCCCCTAGGCAAGCAAGGAGAACCCGTGGCCGACTCTCGCGATGAGAACGTCACATGGCTGACGCAGGAGGCGTACGACCGCCTGAAGGCGGAGTACGAATATCTCTCCGGCCCCGGGCGCGTCGACATCGCCAAGAAGATCGAGGCCGCCCGTGAGGAGGGCGACCTGCGCGAGAACGGCGGCTACCACGCCGCCAAGGACGAGCAGGGCAAGATGGAGGCCCGGATCTTCCACCTCCGTCAGATCCTCGACAACGCCCAGGTGGGCGAGGCCCCCAAGGCCGAAGGCGTGGTCGGGCCCGGCATGACGGTGACCATCCGGTTCGTCGGGGACGACGACGAGGTCACCTTCCTGCTCGCCTCGCGCGAGGAGAGCGGTGCGCCGATCGACGTCTATTCGCCGAAGTCTCCCCTCGGAGCGGCGATCAACGGCAAGAAGATCGGTGAGAAGGCGACGTACTCCATGCCCAACGGGCGCCAGAACACCGTCGAGATCCTGGAGGCAGTGCCGTACGTCGGCAACTGACCCCAGAGGAGACGAACCGCCGGGCCCCCGCTGGTCCGGCGGATTTCGTGCATGGACCCTTCATGCACCCCCCTGTCCCGCCGCACGGGCACCCCATGTACGGCCATCCCGGACAGCAGGGGCCAGGGGGGATCCGGCAGGATCTCACCTTTCTCGTCAAGTCCCGTAAGCGCCGCGATCCGGTCAAGCTGGTGCCGTTCATCGTGGTGGCGCTGGTCGCGGTGCTGACCGCCGACGTGCTGCTGCTGGCCCAGCCGCCGCAGGGCGAGCCCGACGGCGCCGCGGCCGCCCACCCCACCCCCCGGCAGACGCTGTTAGCCGAGCGCCGGCCGCAGAAGCAGACGCCGGTCCGCACCGTCCAGCCGGTGGCGCCGCTGCGCAAGCTGCACAAGCCCAACCTGTTCGTGCTGACCCGCAAGCCGTTCACCGAGGCGCAGTTACGCAAGGTGAGCCGGCTGCGCGGGGTGCGGGCGCTGGAGCTGGCCGACGCCGCCTCGATCACGCTCGACGGCAAGCGGGTGCAGACCCTCGCGGTCGATCCGTCCACGTTCCGGGCCTACACCCCCAAGGTGACCGCCTCCTCCGACGCGCTCTGGCAGAACGTCGCGGCGGGCGACGTCGCGGTGTCGTTCGTGCTCGGCAACGACGGCGGGCTCTCGCTGCACCGGCAGGTGCGCGGGCCGGCCGGGACGATGCGCATCGGCGCGTACGCGACCACCGGCTTCGGCGCGGTCGACGCGGTGGTCTCCAAGCAGGTCGGGCGGACGCTCGGCCTGCCGCGCGACAACGCGCTCATCGTCAGCGCGCCCACCGCCGACACCGCCTCTCTGCGGAGCAGGATCCTCAAGGTGCTGCCCAAGGGCACCCAGGTCGCCAGCGTCAACCCGGTGCTGCCGCAGCCGCAGCAGCAGACCGCGCGCAACTGGCCGGCGGGCTCGTTCATGACGGGCGAGCAGGTTCAGGTGGCGCTCAGGGCGGCGGCGTCCAAGCTGGGGCGGCCGTACGTGTGGGGCGCCGAGGGCCCGAACACCTTCGACTGCTCGGGCCTGGTGCAGTGGGCCTTCGCCCAGGCGGGCGTGCGGATGCCGCGCGTGACGCACCAGCAGTGGGTGACCGGGGCGCAGGTGCCGCTCTCGCAGGCGCAGCCTGGCGACCTCATCTTCTGGCGGTCCGACCCCACGAACCCTGACTACATCTCCCATGTGGCGATTTATTGGGGCAACGGGCAGATGATCCAGGCGCCGCGCACCGGCGACGTGGTCAAGATCTCGAAGGTCTACACCAAGAACCTCGCCGGCGTCGTACGGGTCAGCCCGATCGCCGCCGCCCGGGTCCGCTGACCCCTCTCGAAGGCGACACCCTCCTTCCCCTGACGTGCCTGCGGCTTGTAAATGTGTAATGGTGATTACATGACTGCAGAAGACATGACCGCAGAGGTCCGGGGCTGGTTCACCGGGCGGCTTCCCGAAGGCTGGTTCACCGGCGCCCCCGAGATCGTCAGGGACCGCGAGGAGATCGCGGTCGTCGGCACGCTCCCCGACCCGCCCGAGGACACGCCGGAGGCCGAACGCGCGGCCCTGGTCGAGGGCCTCGCCCGCAGGTTCAGGGAGGAGACCAGGGAGCGGCGCATCGAGATCGCCCGCGAGGCCGAGCTCAGGTTCCGCCAGAAGGTGTCCTGGGGGGTGTCCTGCGGCGGGTTCACCGTGATGTTCACCACACTGTCCGTGCCGGTCATGACCCGGCTGCGCCAGTCGGAGCGGCAGGTCCTCGACACGCTCGTGGCCGCCGGCGTGGCCCGCAGCCGCAGCGACGCGCTCGCCTGGTGCGTACGCCTGGTCGGCAGGAACGCCGACACGTGGCTCACCGATCTTCGCGACGCACTCCAGCACGTGGACCGCGTTCGCGCCGCGGGCCCGGACGTCGATTCATGAAGCGGTCCAGGGGAAACGGCGCGACGAATGGACTAAACCACTGCGGAAATTGGTTTAGACCATCGCGATTGGACTGGACCACTGAATGTTAATTCTCTTTTAAATCCGCCGCGGTTGGGTAGGCTCCCCCAATCGCCAGGGCCTCTGCCTGCGACGACGGCCCCGCCAAACAGGTCTACGCCAATTGGCCTTCCGGCCGCTCCGTCGTTAATGATGACTGGGCCCTGAGAGAGTGGAGGAGCGCAGTCGTGTCCGTGACCGTGGAAGTGCCCACGCCGACGAGCAATCGCGAATTGGCCGCGTGGGTGAAAGAGATAGCAGTCCTTACCGAGCCCGATCGGATCGAGTGGTGCGACGGCTCCGAGGAGGAGTGGACCCGTCTCACCAACCTGCTCGTGGAGCAGGGCACGCTCGTCCGGCTCGCCGCCCGCCCCAACAGCTTCTACGCCAAGTCCGACCCCAGCGACGTCGCCAGGGTCGAGGACCGTACCTTCATCTGCTCGGAGCGCCCCGAGGACGCCGGGCCGACGAACAACTGGATCCCGCCCGCGGAGATGCGGCAGACCTTCGGCAAGCTCTTCAAGGGCAGCATGCGCGGCCGGACGATGTACGTCGTCCCGTTCTGCATGGGCCCGCTCGGCGGCGAGATCTCTCAGGTCGGCGTCGAGATCACGGACTCGCCGTACGTCGCCGTCTCCATGCGGATCATGACCCGCATGGGCGAGCGCGCGCTGCGCCTCATCGAGGAGCGCGGCGACTTCGTCAAGTGCGTGCACTCCGTGGGCGCGCCGCTGCAGCCCGGCCAGGCCGACGTGCCGTGGCCGTGCAGCTCCACCAAGTACATCAGCCACTTCCCCGAGACCCGCGAGATCTGGTCCTACGGCTCCGGCTACGGCGGCAACGCGCTGCTCGGCAAGAAGTGCTACGCGCTGCGCATCGCCAGCGTGATGGCCCGCGACGAGGGCTGGCTGGCCGAGCACATGCTCATCCTCAAGCTGACCCCGCCCTCCGGCGAGACCCGCTACATCGCCGCCGCCTTCCCGAGCGCGTGCGGCAAGACCAACCTCGCCATGCTCCAGCCCACCATTCCCGGCTGGAAGGTCGAGACGGTCGGCGACGACATCGCCTGGATGCGCTTCGGCGAGGACGGCCGCCTCTACGCCATCAACCCGGAGGCCGGCTTCTTCGGCGTCGCGCCCGGCACCGGCCAGGTCACCAACGCCAACGCGGTCAAGACGCTCTGGGGCAACAGCATCTTCACCAACGTCGCGCTCACCGACGACGGCGACGTGTGGTGGGAGGGCCTGACCGACGAGCCGCCCGCGCACCTCACCGACTGGAAGGGCCGCGACTGGACGCCCGACAGCGACGAGCCGGCCGCCCACCCGAACGCCCGCTTCACCACACCCGCCGCCCAGTGCCCGACCATCGCACCCGAGTGGCAGGACCCCAAGGGCGTGCCCATCTCCGCGATCCTGTTCGGCGGTCGCCGCGCCACCGCCGTGCCACTGGTCACGGAATCGCTGAGCTGGGAGCACGGCGTCTTCCTCGGAGCCAACGTCGCCTCCGAGAAGACCGCCGCGGCCGAGGGCAAGGTCGGCGAGCTGCGTCACGACCCGTTCGCCATGCTGCCGTTCTGCGGCTACAACATGGGCGACTACTTCGCCCACTGGCTGAGCATCGGCCGGCGTGAGGACGCCGTGCTCCCGCGCATCTACTACGTCAACTGGTTCCGCAAGGACGCCGACGGCCACTACATCTGGCCCGGCTACGGCGAGAACAGCCGCGTGCTCAAGTGGATCGTCGACCGGCTCAACGGCGAGGCCGAAGCCGTCCCGACGCCGATCGGCCTGCTGCCCGCCGAGCTCGACACCGAGGGCCTCGACCTCTCCGAGGACGACCTGCGCACGCTGCTCAGCGTGGACCGCGAGATCTGGCGCGAGGAGGCGGCGCTCATCCCGGCGCACTTCGAGAAGTTCGGCGACCACCTGCCGAAGGAGCTGTGGAAGGAGTACAACGCCCTGCTCGACCGGCTCGGCTAGCGCCCTTGTCCGGTGCGGCGGCGCCGTCGTACGTTGATGGCGCCGCCGCACCGATCACAGGGGGGCAACGTGGGCTACGTCCTGCTCGTCGCCGCTGTCGGCATGCTGATCACGGTCCGGGCGGTCGGCGCCTGGGTCGAGGCCGAGATCCGGCGGGTCGCCGGGGCCGAGCCCGGCGGCCGCGGGCATCCTCTGGGGCCGTACGAGCTGGCCTTCCTGACGGGCGGGCCACGCAGAGCCGTGAACACGGCGCTGGCCGTCCTCGCGACGGCCGGCGCCGTCCGCGTGTCCAGGGGGCTCGCAGGTCACCGCCGTGGACGGCGCCGCGCCCTCGCCGGAGCCGATCGAGCAGGCCGTGCTCGACGCGCTCGCGTCCAGGCCGGGCGGTCACCGCGCCGCCGAGCTGCGGCGGGAGCTGGAGACGCATCCCGCCCTGGTCGCGCTCGCCGCCGGGCTGGAGGCGCGCGGGCTCCTCGTGCCGCCGGAGGCGTTCAAGGAGGCGCGGCGACGCAGGAAGTGGCTGGTGGCCGTCACATGGGCGGCGGCGGTCTTCGTGGTGGCGTTGAGCGTGCTGGATTCCACGGACGCGCTCGGCCCCGACGCCGTCTTCCTCCCCACGTTCCTCGTGGGAGTGGCCGCTCCCGTGATCGGGCTCGTGGACTGCGTCAGGCACGGCAGGCGGCTCAGGAATGTCGTCACGCGTGAAGGGCGCGAAGTGCTGCTCTCGGCGCGAGCGCACCATCCGAGGGGCGTACGCGACCAGGGGCCGGCGGCGGTGGCCGTGGGGGTGCTGGTGGCGCTCTACGGGCTGGAGGAGACGGGGGATCCGGCGTTGTCCAAGGAGCTGATGGCCGGCCATCCCGGCGCTGACGCGGCCGGGTCCTGCGGGGCGTACAGCGGCGGGGACGGCGCGACGTACGGCGATTCCGGCAGCGCCTTCGGCGGCTCCGAGTTCGGCTCCTCCGGTGGTGGCGACGGGGGCGGGTCGAGCTGCGGCGGCGGTGGGGGATGCGGCGGGGGTGGAGGGTGCGGGGGTGGCGGCGGCTGAGCTGGGCGTGGGGATCAGCTGGCGGGCCGAGCTGGACCTCACCATCGAGCGCATGCAAGGCGTCGGCTTCGTCGAGGCGATCGCCGAGAACCTGAGACCAGGCGCGCTGCCGGAGTCGCTGCGCCTGTTACGGGCCAGGGGCGTGCCGGTGATCCCGCACGGCGTGTCGCTCGGCGTCGGCGGGGCCGAGCCGCCCTCGGCCGGTCGGCTCGCGCACCTGGCCGCGTGCGCCGAGGCGCTGGACGCGCCGCTGGTCAGCGAGCATCTGGCGTTCGTACGCGGCGACGGCGTGGAGGCGGGGCATCTGCTGCCGATCCCGCGCACCCGGGAGTCGCTGCGGGTCGTCACCGACAACGTACGGCGGGCGCAGGACGCGCTGCCCGTCCCGCTGGCGCTGGAGAACGTGGCCGCGATCTTCGGCTGGCCGGACGACGAGCTGACCGAGGGACAGTTCCTCGCCGAGCTGGTGGAGCGGACCGGGGTGCGGCTGCTCATCGACGTGGCCAACCTCTACACCAACCAGTTCAACCTGGGCCTGCCGGCGGTGGCCGCGCTCGACGCCCTGCCGCTGGAGCATCTGGCGTACGTGCACGTCGCCGGCGGCTACGAGCACCAGGGCATCTGGCACGACACCCACACCACGGCCGCGCCGGAGCCGGTGCTGGACCTGCTCACCGAGTTGTGCGCCCGTACCCGCCCGCCCGGGGTGCTGCTGGAGTGGGACGACCACTTCCCGAGCGACGCCGTGCTGGCAGGGGAGCTGGACAGGATCCGGGCCGCGATGGCGGCCGTGGGGGAGTCACGGTGACGGACCAGGCCGCGCGGGAGGAGGACGATCTGGCGGCGGCGCGCGAGCGGCTGGCGGAGGCGCAGGGGCGGGTGGTGCGGGCGCTGGTCGCGGCCGGTGAGGCGCCCGACGGCTTCGACCCCGCCCGCCTGCGCGCCCAGGCCGCGAGCCTGGTCGCCAAGCGGCGCTCCGTCGTGGCGCGCCTGCGCCCCGACGCGGCCGTGGCCGCCGGGCCCGATCTCGCCGCCGAGTTCGCCGCGTACGCGCGGGCCCGTGAAGAGCCGCCGCCCGGCTACCGCTCCGACGCCGACGACTTCGCCGCCTGGCTGCGCGAGCGCGGCCGGCTGCCGGAGCCGCCCCGCCGCCGGGCCCCTTGGTGGCGGCGGCTGTTGCCGTAGCATGCGCTTGGGAGGCGGCATGCGCGTGGTCAACCTGGGCCAATGGCCCCTGGACGAGCGGGACGAGCGGCTCCACGAGCCCGGCGGCGAGCAACTGTGGAACGAGTCCTACTACTTCGACTTCGTGGCGGACGACGGCGAGCTGGGCGGCTACGTGCGGCTCGGCCTCTACCCCAACTGGAAGCGCGCCTGGTACTGGGCCTGCCTGGTCACCCCCGACGGCCTGGCCGCGTCCGTGATCGACCACGACGCGCCGCTGCCCGAGGATCCGGGCCTGACCGTGCGCGGCGCGGGCTACGAGGCGTCCCAGCGCATCGCCGACCCGTTCCGGACGGCGGCGGTCCGGCTGGTCTCCGACGCGCTCTCGCTGGACCTGGAGTGGCGTACGGAGGGCGGCGCGTACGGCTACGCGATCACCCCGCGCTACGAGGTGCCCTGCGAGGTGACCGGCACGATCGACGGCCGGCCCTTCCACGGCCACGGCGAGCGCGACCACAGCTGGGGCGTACGCGACTGGTGGTCGATCTCCTGGATGTGGAGCAGCGGCCGGCTGGCGGACGGCACGTACGTGCACGGCATGCGCGCCAACGTGGGCCTCGACCTGCCCTGGCCGGCGTTCACCGTGCCGCCGGGCGGCGAGCCCGCGCACGCGGCGGGCTTCACGGCGGCGACCTCCTTCGACGGCGACCGTCCCGCGGAGACGGTGCTGCGGCTGCCGGGGCTGGCGGTGACCGCGCGGCCGGTCGCGTTCGCGCCGGTGACGCTGACCTCGCCCGAGGGGGAGACGGCGGTGTTCCCCCGGGCGATGTGCCGCTTCGAGGCCGAGGACGGGCGTTCGGGCCACGGCTGGACGGAGTGGCACCAGCCGCCGCTGTGGCGCTCGCACGTCTGGGTTTAGTGGTCACCCGCCGGGAAACGCAGGGGGGCATGGGGGGACTGCGCTGTGTCGACGGATCCTATTTGAGGGTCACGCCCGTGGCGTGCCGCGACAGCGTCGGCACCCCGTACGAGGTCACCCTTGAGCTGCACCGTGACGGCGCCCCGTACGGCAGCGTGGGCGAGCGCTGCGGCTGGCTGCTGAGCCGGCTGGCGCGCGGCGTGGAGGAGGCCCGCACGGGCCGCGACACGGACAGGCGGTGGGCCGATCCCGACGACAGGTTCCCCGGCGGCGAGCCGGACGGCGAGCTGTTCTCCTTCCGCTACCGCAGCAGGTCCGGCCCGGCGGGCGGCGAGCTGAGCTGCCGCCTGCGCACGATCCCGCTGTGGGAGGGAAGCCGCTGGCGGGTGACGCGGCGGGCGTACGTGGAGGCGTGGGGCGCGGCGGGCGTGGGCATGCGGGCGGTGCTGACCTCGGCGGAGCTGTCGTCGTTCGTCCGAGGTCTCCTGGAGGAGGCCGAGGGATGTCTGGAAGGCAGAGATATGGCAAGGAATGTCGGAGAGGGAGCGGGCACAGATGATTCGCGGTGATAATTGCCTGTTGGGTCATTGACCGAGGGCAACCGCTGGGGAGGACACTCCGTGGGCCTGCGCGACCTGGTCTACCGGCTGTACGAACGCCGGCTGGAGGCCAAGCTGTCCAAGGACGGCATCCCCCGGCACGTCGGGGTCATCATCGACGGCAACCGCCGCTGGGCGCGCTCCATGGGGATCAGAGACGTCTCCACAGGCCACCGCAAGGGCGCCGACAAGATCTCCGAGCTGCTCTGCTGGTGCCGTGAGACCGGCGTCGAGGTCGTCACCGTCTGGATGCTCTCCAACGACAACCTCAACCGGCCGAGGGAGGAGCTGGAGCCGCTCCTCCGCATCATCGAGGACGTGACGCGGGAGCTGGTGGACCAGGGCTGGCGGATCATCCCCGTCGGCGCGCTGGACCTGCTGCCGGACCGAACGGCGAATGTCCTCAAAAACGCGAAAGAAGCGTCATCACACCGTCCGGGCCTGATTGTGAACGTTGCAGTTGGGTATGGAGGAAGACGTGAGATTGCCGATGCGGTGCGCTCACTGCTCCAGGAGCAAGCGAGCAAGGGAGCGAGCATCGAGGACCTCGTCGAGGTGCTCGATGTGGAGCACATCGCGGAGCATCTCTACACTCGCGGCCAACCCGATCCGGATCTCCTCATCCGGACCTCGGGCGAGCAGCGCCTGTCGGGCTTCATGCTCTGGCAGAGCGCTCACTCCGAGTTCTACTTCCACGAGGCCTACTGGCCCGACTTCCGCAGGGTTGACTTCCTGCGGGCGCTGCGCGATTACGCTGCGAGACATCGACGTTACGGTTCTTGACACGACATTCGGGTATCGAGGACGTAACGTTGAAAGTGTCCGACCACAGGTCGAACACTCCGGAGAGGTCCCGCCTTTGCACCACGATCCGCCGAGGGGGGCCGGAACCCGGCGCCGACGGCGTCTCGCGGTCGGGGAACGCGGGTCCGGTCCGATTCCCGCCTCGTCTGCAGGGCGCCCGCACGTGGGGCGCCCGGGGGAGAACGTGTGGCAGTGTCCTCGAGCAACCCTACGACCCAGCCGGCCAAGCGCACCTACGTGCTCGACACCTCGGTGCTGCTGGCCGACCCGGCGGCCCTGACCCGCTTCGCCGAGCACGACGTGGTCCTGCCGATCGTCGTGATCACCGAGCTGGAAGGCAAGCGGCATCACCCAGAGCTCGGCTATTTCGCGAGGCAGGCCCTGCGCTACCTCGACGAGCTGCGGATCAGGCACGGCAGGCTCGACGAGCCCATGCCGACGCCGACTGGGGACGGCACACTCAGGGTTGAGCTCAATCACAGCGACCCGTCCATCTTGCCGGTCGGATTCCGCCTCGGCGACAACGACACGCGCATCCTCACGGTGGCCCGTCACCTGGCCGCCGAGGGTTGTGACGTCGTGCTGGTCTCCAAGGACCTGCCCATGCGGGTCAAGGCGGCCTCGATCGGCCTGACCGCGGAGGAATACCGCGCCGAGCTGGTGCACGAGTCGGGCTGGACCGGGATGGCCGAGATCCAGGTCACCGCCGAGGACGTCGAAACGCTCTTCGAGCACGGTACGGCCGAGGTGGAGGAGGCCAGGGAGCTGCCGACCCACACCGGCCTGCGGCTGCTGTCGGCCAAGGGCTCGGCGCTCGGCCGGGTGCTCCCCGACAAGTCGGTACGTCTGGTGCGCGGCGACCGCGAGGTGTTCGGCCTGCACGGCCGCTCCGCCGAGCAGCGCATCGCGCTCGACCTGCTGATGGACCCGGAGATCGGCATCATCTCGCTGGGCGGCCGGGCCGGCACCGGCAAGTCGGCGCTCGCGCTGTGCGCGGGCCTGGAGGCCGTGCTGGAGCGCCGCCAGCACCGCAAGGTGGTCGTCTTCCGTCCGCTCTACGCGGTCGGCGGCCAGGAGCTCGGCTACCTGCCGGGCACCGAGGGCGAGAAGATGGGCCCGTGGGCGCAGGCGGTCTACGACACGCTGGGCGCGGTCACCACGCCCGAGGTGATCGACGAGGTGCTGGACCGGGGCATGCTGGAGGTGCTTCCGCTCACGCACATCCGCGGCCGTTCGCTCCACGACGCGTTCGTCATCGTGGACGAGGCCCAGTCGCTGGAGCGCGGGGTGCTGCTCACGGTGCTGAGCCGGATCGGCGCCAACTCCCGCGTGGTGCTCACCCACGACATCGCCCAGCGCGACAATCTGCGGGTCGGGCGGCACGACGGCGTGGTGGCGGTGGTGGAGAAGCTCAAGGGGCATCCGCTGTTCGCCCACGTCACGCTGACCCGCTCCGAGCGCTCGCCGATCGCCGCGCTGGTCACCGAGATGCTGGAGGACATCACGATGTAGCGCTGCGGAGATCGCCGCAGGTGTACCGCCCCTCGTCCATCGGGGGGCGGTTCTCGTTGTCACGGACGATCTTGACCTGCTCGTACGCGGCGTCCTGCTGCGCCGTACAGACGATCTGCGCCTTGCCGAGGTCGCTCAGCGTGCCCGCGCCCCTGATGTAGACGGTCAGCGTCAGCGTGCGCGGGAGCTGCATCTCGTCGCGCTGCACGGGGTTGAGCGAGTCCTTGGTCCGCAGGTACGTGAACCCGCGCAGCGCCGTCTCCCGGTCGCCGAGCGGCTGCCCGGACGCCGCGAACAGAGCCCCGAGCAGGCTCTCCACCGTGTCGTCCCCGACGTCGGCGGGCTCCAGCGTGAGCTTGCCGTCCCTGATGAGGAAGATCGTCTTGGACGGCGGCGGGATGCTGATGGTCGGCGCGTTGCCGCGTTCCTGCACGTCGGTGGGGGAGATGCCGCAGGCGGCCGGCAGGACGCAGGCGAGCAGCGCGAGGACGGCTCTGACTCTCATGTGTGCGGCAGCCAGACGGTGAAGAGGGTGCCGGGCTCCTGCGCGCGGACCGAGATGGTGCCGCCGTGCAGGTGCACGTTCGCGCGGGCGATGGCGAGGCCGAGGCCGCTGCCCTGGCTGCGCGCCCGGCCCGCGCCGGCCTTGAAGAAGCGGTCGAAGACGTGCGGCAGCGCCTCGCGCGGGATGCCCCTGCCGTGGTCGCGCACCCTGATCTCCAGCCCGTTCTCGGTGCTGCGGGCGCCGACCACCACCGGCGGGCCGCCGTGCTTGAGCGCGTTGCCGACGAGGTTGGCCACGATCACGTCGAACCTCCTCGGGTCGAGGTTGGCGGTCAGCCCCTGGGAGGCGTTCACCTTGACCTGCTCGCTCCAGCCGCGGGTTCCCAGGCAGTCGTCGATGGCGTCGGCCACGTTGACCGGCTCCAGGTTGAGCGTGGCGGTGCCGGCGTCGAAGCGGCTGATCTCGATGAGGTGCTCGACCAGCTCGCGCAGGCGCTCGATCTCCCCGAGCACCAGCCGGACGGCCTCCGCGGGCGCGTCGGGCAGCCGGCTGGCCTCCTCCGACAGCACGTCGGCCACGGCCGTCATGGCGGTCAGCGGCGTACGCAGCTCGTGCGAGACGTCGGCCACGAACCGGCGGGACATGGCCTCCAGCGAGCGCAGCTCGGACACGCTCAGCTCCAGCGCCGCGGCGGCGTCGTTGAACCTGGCGGTCAGCCCGGCCAGCTCGTCCTGGCCGTGGACCGGCAGGCGGGTGTCCAGCCGGCCCTCGCCGAGCGCCTGGGCGGCGGCGCTCAGCCGGCGCACCGGCAGCAGCACCTGGCGGGCCGAGAACAGCGCCACGACGAGGGCGATGAGCACGATCGCGATGCCGCCCTGGAACAGCCTGGCGCGCAGGGTGTCGAGCTGACTGACGTCGGCGCGCATGGGGAAGAAGACGAAGGCGCGCAGGCCGGTGGCCTCGGGCACGCCGTTCGTGGCGCGGTGGACCTCGGTGCCGACGATGAGCCACAGCTCGCCCCTGATCACCCGGCGCTGGGTGACGACGCTCTGCTTGGCCCGGCCGTAGAGCTCGTTGGGGACGTCGCGGAGGTTCATCGGGCCGGTGACGGAGACCAGGTCGCCGTACTCGACCACGACGCTCCTGCCGGGGGCGCTCATGGTCTGGGCCAGGCGGTTCAGCTCCTTGCTCGTGGCCGCGGCCTCGCCCGGCCGCGGCCGGCCCACGGGGAAGTCGACGCCGCCCAGCTCCCGTACGACGAGGTCCATGGAGGTCCGCTCGGTCCTGGTCACCAGGGCGGTCTTGGCCAGCTCGAAGCCGATCGTGGCCACGAGCATGGACGCGGTGACGGCGACCAGCGTGAACGTGATGACGAGCCGGGCGCGCAGTCCGGTGGGAAGAGGGATCACGGAAGCAACCGGGTCACGGAGGGCTGAAGCGGTAGCCGAAGCCGCGCACGGTGTGGATGAACACCGGCTCGGCGGGCTTCGGCTCGATCTTGGCCCGGATGCGCTGCACGCAGGCGTCCACGAGCCGGGAGTCGGCGATGTGCGTGTGGTCCCAGACCGCCCGCAGCAGGTAGCGGCGGTTGAGCACCTGCCCGGGGTGGCGGACGAGCTCCAGCAGCAGCCGCAGCTCGGTGGGCGTCAGGTGGATCTCCTTGCCGGCCAGGGTGACCTTGAGCGCGCCCCGGTCGATGACGAGGTCGCCGAAGGTGATGCGGTCGGAGGCGGCGGACTCGGCGCGGCGCAGGATGGCCCTGATACGCGCGTCCAGCACGCGGGGCTCGACCGGCTTGACCACGTAGTCGTCGGCGCCGGCCTCCAGGCCGACCACGATGTCCAGGTCGTCGCCGCGGGCCGTGAGCAGGATGACGGGGAGCTGGTCGAGCTTGCGCACCCGGCGGCAGACCTCGATGCCGTCGATGCCGGGGAGCATGACGTCGAGGATGGCGATCTCGGGGCGGCGGGCCCTGATGTGGTCGAGTGCCTCCTCGCCGGTCGCGTACGACGTCACCGAGTGCCCCTGCCGGGTCAGCGCCAGCTCAAGTGCGGTGCGGACCGAGGGGTCGTCTTCGACGAGGAGAATGCCTGCCACGCGCACATTATCGTTCCATGTCCTGTATAGCCGGGTTGTGTCACCAAACTGTGACGTCGTGTTGAAGGCATCGGGAAGAAGGACAGAAACCCTGAAAGTGGCTTCCCTTCGGTCAACGGGGGCACGAAGGGGAGTCTCCATAGTGTGACAAAAATCACAGAATCCCGAAATAGCACGCTAACGTGCTGGTTAGCCAAGGGAACATCAAGCGATTACCGCGTTTCGGTTGCGCGGCACCCCCCAGGACAGGGCAAGCTCATGGATCGTGAGCCCCGGTCCGCGTTTGAGTCAGCGCCCCCAGACAACCGATGTCCCCTCGGCACGCCGGTCGTCGCGGCGCGTCAAGCCCAAGACCATCGTCATCACCGTCGTCTCCCTGGCGGTCGTGGGCGGCGGCGGCACCTTCATCGCCATGCGCGCGATCGACAACGCGAGCAAGCCCGTCACCCCCGCGTTCACGATGGAGGACATGGGCAAGCTGGCCAGCGGCAACCTCTCGGCTCCCGACCCCGAGACCGACGCGCTCAAGGCCGCGGCCGAGCAGGCCTACCGGGCCGCGCAGCTCAAGAAGAACCGCGACGGCGCCGACGACCACAAGGACGAGCTGTCCTGGGTGGTGCCCAAGCAGGCCCCCGGCGGCGACGGCTTCCCCGCCCAGAACTTCCCGCCCGGCACCAACCCCTCGCCCGGCAGCAACAAGGCCACCGCCAAGGCCATGCTCGCCTCGTTCGGCTTCGGCGCCGACCAGTGGGGCTGCCTGGAGTCGCTCTGGACCAAGGAGAGCGGCTGGAACGAGCGGGCCATGAACCGCTACTCCGGCGCGTACGGCATCCCCCAGTCGCTGCCCGGCAGCAAGATGGCGAGCGCGGGCGCCGACTGGCAGACCAACGCCGCCACCCAGATCAAGTGGGGCCTCGGCTACATCAAGGGCCGCTACGGCACGCCCTGCGGCGCCTGGGGTCACTCGCAGCGCGTCGGCTGGTACTGAACCTCCCAGGGGGACGCCCGGCCAGGTCAACTTTCCTTCTGCAATCGGCAAGCCACCGCGCCCTGACGGCGGGGCGGGGCACAGGCTGGCCACATGGGTGTGAAGGTCAGTGTGATCGTCAATGTCCACAATCCGGGTGACACCGCGGACGCGTGCATCCGCTCCGCCTTGGAGCAGTCGATGCCCACGGGCGACGTCGAAGTGCTGCTCGTGGACGACGGATCCACGGACGGGACCGCGGAACGCCTGGACGCCATCGCCGTGACCCGCCCGAACGTCCGGGCACTCCACCTGCCCTGCACCGGCTCGCCCGCACGGGGCCGCAACGTGGGGCTGGCCGCCGCCCGGGGTGACTACGTCTTCTTCCTCGACCAGGGCGACCGCCTGGAACGCGACGCCCTCGCCCGCATGCATGAGCGGGCCGTCGAGACCGACGCGGACGTGCTGATCGGCCGCCTGGTGCGCGACTCCGGCCCGCCGATGATCGCCTTCAACCGCAGCACCAGCCGCGCCGACATCCTGCGCGACCGGCTGCTCAGCGTGCTCGGCCCGCAGCAGCTCTACCGCCGGGCCTTCCTGGAGGAGCACGACCTCGGCTTCTCGATGACCGGCGGACGGCTGGCCGAGCAGGCGTTCGTCATGCGGGCGTACCTGCGCGCCAAGGTGATCGCGGTGCTCGCCGAGCACGTCTGCTGCCACCTCGGCGAACGGCCCCGGCTGGAGGAGGAGCCGCACGCCATGGCGCAGGAACTGCGGGCGCTGCTGAACGACGTCGACGCCTACGCCGGCGAGGGCCGCCAGCGCGACCGCATGTACGCCTACTGGTTCCGCTACGCCGTCCTGCGGCCGCTGCTGACCAGCAGGTTCGCCGACTCCTCCGTGGACCGGGGCCGGCACTTCCGCATCGTGCAGCAGCTCGTGAAGGAGCGTTTCCCCGAGAAGCTGGACCGCCACCTGCCCGTCCAGCTCCGTGCGGTGGCCGCGTTCGTCAGGACGGGCCGCCTGGACCAGATCGTGCTGCTGTCCGCCTCGACCCGCCGCGGCGGCCTGCTCTCGGAGCTGACCGAGGTGCGTTGGGACGCGCACGTCCTGGTGCTCGGGCTCACCGTCGAGGTCAAGGACGGCGACGGCCGGCCTGACCGCTACCGCGTGGACGGCCCCCGCCTGCACTGGGTGCCGCCGCGCTCCATCGACCCCAAACTGCTGCACGCCGGCGTCACCAACGTGAGCGACGCCGTCGAGCGGGCCCGCATCGAGGTCTACGTACGCCACGCCGAGACCGGCGACATCTACTTCCTGCCCCTCGCCCAGCGCGTCGAGGTGGTCCAGGAGGGCCGCCGCAGGGCCCGCGTGCAGATCAGGGCCGAGGCCAGGATCGACGTGACCAGCGCCGCGTTCGGCGAGCCGCTGCTGCCCGGCCAGTGGGAGCTGCACGTGCGCATGTACGGCGGCGCCAACCAGGCGAGAAGCCGGGTGCGCAGGGGAGAGGGCCCGCTCAACTGCCTCGGCGTGCTCGCCCAGCGGCCCCGCATGCGGCTCGTCGTGCCCTGCTGGACCGACCAGGGGGAGCTCGGGCTCGCCGTCGAGCCGCGCTCGTTCGCCGAGTCGATCGCGCTGGTGTCGCCGGGGGCCGAGGTCAAGCAGCTCGACGGGCACGCCTACGTCGTGCTGCCGGTGCCGTACGTGCCGCCGAGCGGCGGCCCGCCGCTGGAGCTGGTGCTGCACAGCACCGGCCACGGCCGCGAGCGCGAGGTGAGCGCCCCGGCCCTCGCCGAGGCCGGGCTGCCCGGCAAGATCGCCGGGCAGCTCGTGGCCAAGGTGCCGGTGCGCCGCATGTGGCCGGCCCCCGACCACCTCTGCCGCGGCGACTGGATGGCGTCGCTGCGCTCGGCCGAGGAGGAGATCGGGCTGCGCTTCGCGCTGAGCGTACGGCGCGGACGGGTGCAGGTGCGCCCGGCCGCCGCCGTGGACCCGCGCCGGCCCTCGCCCCTCGGCAGGGACACCGCGCTGCACCGGCTCGGCCGGCGCCTGCCCGGCGTCCGGCACGTGGTGCGCCTGGCGCGCGCGGGCCGGCACCGCTATCTCACCTGACCCACCCCTCCAGCTCCTCGAACGCGCTCCTGAAGACGGGCAGCATCGGCTTGAGCCGGTCGGGGTAGAGATCCACCAGGCTGTCCAGGTGGTTGCCGCCCTCGACCCGGTGATAGCGGAACGGCCGGTGCGGCCCGACCATCCGGGCGTAGACGTCGGAGCTGCGGGAGATCGGCAGCAGCGTGTCGAGCGTCCCGTGGACCGTGATGAGCGGCTTGGTGATCCGGCCGGTCAGCGCGATCTTGGCGACGGCCCCGTACGGCTTGCGCGCGTCGTAGTCGTAGTCCGCGGGTGCGCCCTGGTAGGACGGGTCCAGCTCCTTCTGGTAGAGCTCCTGGGTGAGCTCCCAGTAGTACTGCCGGTGGAAGGGCCACAGGAACTCCGACCCGGCCGCGAACCCGGCCGCCCGCACCCCGGCCTCGTCCGGGTACGCCTTCAGCGCCGGCGGCAGGACGTTCAGCAGGTTGTCGCCCTTGAGCCGCCAGAGCGTGCCCTCCCAGTCCACGCCGCCGTCGTAGAGGTGGCCGCGGTTCTCCAGCTGCCACCTGACGAGGTAGCCGCCGTTGGAGATGCCGGCCGCGAACGTGCGGGCCGGCTGCCGGCCGTACCGCTGGCGGACCACGGCCTTGGCGGCCACGGCGAGCTGGGTGACGCGGTGGTTCCACTCGGCGATGGCGTCGCCCGGCGCGCGCCCGTCCTCGTGGAAGGTGATGCCGACGTTGCCCTTGTCGGTGGCGGCGAAGGCGTAGCCCTTGGACAGCACCCAGTCGGAGATCGTGTAGTCGTTGGCGTACTGCTCCCGGTTGCCCGGGGTGCCGCTGACGACCAGGCCGCCGTTCCAGCGGTCGGGCAGCCTGATCACGAACTGGGAGTCGTGGTTCCAGCCGTGCGTGGCGTTGCCGGTGGAGGTGTCGGGGAAGTAGCCGTCGATCTGCGTGCCTGGCACGCCGGTCGGGTTGACCGTGGCGGCCGAGTGCAGCCCGGCCCAGTCGGCCGGATCGGTGTGGCCGCTGGCCACGGTGCCGGCGGTGGTGAGGTCGGCCAGGCGGGCGACCACCTGCTTCTCCGCGCCCGGCACCGCGATCTGCTGGTGCTGCTGCTGTACGGGCGTCAGCAGGCTCGCGACGAGGGTGAGGGCGACCAGCATCACGCCTCGCCCAGGTGGGCGGCCAGGAGCCGGCCGAACTCGGCGGGGTGCTCCAGGTGCGGGCTGTGGCCGCACTCGGCGATGACGGCCTCGCGGTAGGCGCCGTAGCGCTCCAGCACTGCCCGCGTCTGCGTCACCATCGGCTGGGCGGGCGTGCCGGGGGAGCCGGGCACGACGCCGAGCGCGCCGAGGTGGGCCAGGTCGAACAGGGACGTGTCGGAGACGATGATGTCGTCGGCGCCCCTGATCCACAGGATGGGCGGCTTGGGGTCGATCTCCGGCAGGTCGTCCAGCCGGAAGTAGGTGGGGGACATGGTGTTGAGCACGCCGGTCTTGCCGGGGGCCACGTTCGGCCAGGCGTCGGAGGCGACCAGGTCGCCCGGGTAGTGGGCCTCGCCCACGCGGGTGGTCAGCATGGCGCGGACGTAGAAGTCCTCGTCGGGGACCGGGTGCTTGACGTAGGAGGAGCGGAAGACGCTGCGCGGCGAGGTGGGCGACTCGTCCGACAGGTCGCCGGACTGGAGGCGGGCCACGAAGTCGGGGTTCGCGCCGCCGGCGCCCGCGCCCGCGCCGTCGGGGTGCGTGATCCGGCCGTCCACGCCCTCGGTGCCGCCGAAGCCGTACGGGGAGACCGGGTTGACCAGCGTGACGCTCCGCACCACGCCAGGACGGTCGCGCAGGGCCTGCATCACCACGCCGCCGCCCATGCTCCAGCCGACCAGGTGGACCGGCGCCAGATCCATGGTCTCGACCAGCTCGAGCACGTCGTCGGAGTAGTCGCGCAGGCCGCGGGTGGCGTCCACCGGGGCCGGCTCGGTGTCGCCGAAGCCGCGCAGGTCCACGGCGAGCGGGCGGTAGCGGCCGGGCAGCGCCGCCATCTGGTCACGCCAGAACGCGGCCGAGGAGACGTTGCCGTGGACGAACAGCACGGGCTCGCCGCCGTCCCTGCCCTCGACGGTCAGGACGTTCTGGGTGAGCCGGGGAGTGGTGACCTTCATCGCGTGTGGATCCTTTCGGCCAGGTCGCGGCCCTGGGTCTCCCGGGCGGCGTAGACCGCGCCCAGCGTGAGGACCGCGGCCAGCCCGAGGTAGAGAGAGATGGGAAGGCTACTGGAGTACTCGCGCAGCAGGGCCACCGCGATGATGGGCGCGAGCGCGCCCGCCACGATGGCCGAGAGCTGAGCGCCGATCGACACGCCGGTGTAGCGCATCCGGGTGCCGAACAGCTCGGAGAAGAAGGCCGCTTGGGGGCCGTACATCATGCCGTGGAACAGCAGGCCGACGATGACCGCGACGGTGATCGCCAGGAAGTTGCCGGTGTCCACCAGCGGGAAGAACGCGAAGATCCACAGCCCGATGCCGGCCGCTCCGGCCAGGTAGATCGGGCGGCGGCCGACCCGGTCCGACAGCGCGCCCCACATCGGGATCGTCACGAAGTGCACCGCCGAGGCGATGAGCACCGCGCCCAGCACGGTCGAGTTGTCGACGCCCGCGGTCTTGGCGTAGGTGATGACGAAGACGGTGAGCAGGTAGAAGGAGATGTTCTCGGCCAGGCGGGCGCCGATGGCGACGAGCACGTCCTTCCAGTGGTGGCGCAGCACGCCCACGATGGGTGCCCGCTCCTCCGGCGCCGACTCCTGGAAGACCGGCGACTCGCTGATCGACAGCCGGATCCACAGGCCGATCAGCACGAGCACGCCCGACAGCAGGAACGGCACCCGCCACCCCCACGCCAGGAACGTCTCCTCCGGCTGCCAGGCGGCCAGCGCCGCCAGCACGCCGGTGGCCAGCAGGTTGCCGCCCGGCGCGCCGGCCTGCGGCCAGGAGGCCCAGAAGCCGCGGCGGGCGTCGTCGCCGTGCTCGGAGACGATGAGCACCGCGCCGCCCCACTCGCCGCCGAGCGCGAAGCCCTGCACCAGGCGCAGCGCGGTCAGCACCAGCGCGGCGGACGGGCCGAGCGTCTCGTACGTCGGCAGGCAGCCGATGAGGAACGTCGCCGTCCCCATCATCAGCAGGCTGACGACCAGCAGGGTCTTGCGGCCCACCCGGTCGCCGAAGTGGCCGAAGACCAGGCCGCCGAGCGGCCGGGCGACGAACCCGACGGCGTAGGTGAGGAACGACAGCAGCGTGCCGGTCAGCGGATCGGACTCGGGGAAGAAGAGCTTGTTGAAGACGAGTGCGGCGGCGGAGCCGTAGAGGAAGAAGTCGTACCACTCGATGGTCGTGCCGATGAGGCTGGCGGCGACGATCTTCTTGATGGAAGTGGCCATGCCGGTCACGGTAGGGAGTGACCGACGTCACTCATATGGAGTCAGGGCCCACACTCTGCCCGGTGGATGTGTGGCCGAGCCGGTGCAGGCGGAGGGCGAGCTGGAGTTCGAGTGCCCGCTCGGGCTCCTGCCAGCCGTCGCCGAGCAGCCGGCCGACCCGGTCCAGCCGCTGCGTCACGGTGTTGACGTGGATGTGCAGGGCCTCGGCCGTACGCGACGGCGAGCAGCCCGTGCCGAAGTAGGCGGCCAGCGTGTCGGCCAGCGCGGTGCCGCGCCGGGCGTCGTAGCCGATCACCGCGCCCAGCACCCGGTCCACGAAGCCGCGCACGTCGCGGCCGTCGCCGACGAGCAGCCCGACGAAGCCCAGCTCGGCCGCGCTCGCGCCGTCGCCGGCCCGGCCGAGCGCGATCAGCGCCTCGGCGCACCGCCGCGCCTCCTGGTAGGCGGCCGCGTAGGGGGCGGCCTCCTCCGGCGGCGCGAGGGCCGCGAGGGCCGCGCCGGCCGTCGCGGGCGCGCCCAGGGACGCGCTCAGCTCGGCGGCCACCCGCCCGGCCAGCGCTCCCGGCCGTTCGCCCGGCAGCAGCAGCACGACCTCGTCGCCCCGCCCCGCCGCGAGCCCGTGCCGGATCGCCGCCTGCGAGGACGCCCAGAACGCCGCCCGCTCCCGCTGCCCGCCGTGCTTGACCACGACGACGACGTGCGGCGCTCCCAGGTCCACGCCGAGCCTTCTGGCCCGGTCGGCGAGGCCAGGGGAGTCCGGGCGGGCGATGAGGTCGTCCAGCAGCTCGCCGCGTACCCGGCCCTCGGCCTCGGCCACGCTCCGCCGGAACAGCAGCAGCAGCGCGCACACCAGTGCGGCCCGCTCCAGGATGCGCTCGTCGGCGTCGTCGCTGCGCAGCACGAGCGTGCACAGCGGCTCGCCGCCGACGTCCACGGACGCCACCAGCAGCTCCCCGCGCCGCACCGTGCGGCCGAGCGCCCGCGACGCCTGCGCGGCCTCGAACACCCCCGCGTCCAGCTCGCCCACGTCGCCCGTGAGCGGGCGCCCCAGGTCGTCGAGGACCGCGAGCGCGCCGCCCAGCACCTCCGTCACCACGGCCGCGACGTCCTCGATGCCGCCGCCGCGCAGCACCAGCGAGGTCATCCGGTCGTGCGCCAGCGCCGCCCGCTCCACCGCCTCGCCGCGCGCCCGCGCGGTGCGGTGCGCCCGCGACAGCTCCTCCAGCGCGTTCCTGGTCTCCTGGAGCAGCCGCGCGTTGTCGATCGCCACCGCCGCGTGCGCGGCGAGGCTCGCCAGCAGCGCCACCTCCTCCTGGTGGAACGGCCGCGCGCTGCGGTTGGCGGCCATCAGCACGCCGATCACCCGCTGCCCCAGCCGCAGCGGCACGCCGAGGATCGCGACCAGGCCCTCCTCCTTGACGGCCTCGTCGATGTGGCCCTCGTGGCGGAAGCGCGGGTCGGCGAAGTAGTCGGCGGTCGCGTACGGCGTCGCCGTCTGCGCCACCAGCCCGCCGAGGCCCGCGCCCATCGCCAGGCGCAGCGCCCGGAACTTCGCCGAGATCGACCCGTCGGTGACCCGCATGTACGTGTCGCCCCGCTCGGGGTCGTGCAGGGTCATGTACGCGATGTCGGTCGCGAGGAGCTGCCTGGCCCGGTGCACGATCGCCTCCAGGACGGCGTCCAGGTCGCGCAGGGCGGCGAGGTCGCCGGCGGTGTCGTACAGGGCCGACAGCTCGGCCTCGCGCCGGGCCCGCCGCCTGAGCAGCGCGCGCACCTTCAGCGCCTCGATCTTGGCCTGCTCCAGCTCCTCGATCTCGGCCGCGTCGGCCCCCCGGGCCCGCGCCTCGACGATCGGGCCCTCGAACTCCACCGCCGACGCCTCGCGCGCCAGCAGCTCCAGATAGCGGCGGGACATCAGTGGGCGGTCCACCCCCCGTCCATGGGAAGGGAGACGCCGGTGATGAAGGAGCCGCTGGGGCCGCACAGGTAGGCGACCAGCTCGGCCACCTCCTCCGGCTCGATCAGGCGCTTGACCGCCGCGGGCGCCAGCATGATCGTCTCCACGACCTCCTCGGGCGCGATCCCGTGCACCCGCGCCTGGTCGGCGATCTGCGCCTCCACCAGCGGCGTGCGCACGTACGCGGGGCACACGCAGGTCGAGGTCACCCCGTGGGCGGCCCCCTCCAGGGCCACGACCTTGGAGAAGCCCTCCATCGCGTGCTTGGCCGTGGTGTACGCCGACTTGTACGGCGAGGCCCGCAGCCCGTGCACGGACGAGATGTTGACGAACCTGCCCCAGCCGCGCTCGTACATGCCGGGCAGCACCCGCCGCGCGATGAGGAACGGCGCCTCCACCATGACCCGCAGCATGGCCGAGAAGACCTCGGGCGGGAACTCCTCGATCGGCGCCACGTGCTGGAACCCGGCGTTGTTCACCACGATGTCGACCGGCTCGTCCGGCAGCGCCGCGACGAACCCGGGATCGGCCAGATCAGCCACCACGGCCACGCCGCCCACCTCGGCGGCCACCTTCTCGGCGGGCTCGGCCCGCAGGTCCGCGACCAGCACGCGGGCGCCGGCGGCGGCCAGCCGCCGGGCGCAGGCCGCCCCGATGCCGCTGCCCGCCCCCGTCACCAGCGCGGTCCGCCCAGTCAGCTCCTTCGCCATACTCCGCACCCTAGGCGCTCCCTGGACCGGCCAGCATGGGGGCCGACGACATAGATGCGCGCTGCGCTATGTGGATCACTCCGTCTGATATGTTGGGCGGCATGATCGCGTATGCGCAGCAGTGGTGGCCCGCCTCCTAGGCGGACCTCCGAGCGCACACGCACCCGGCCGCCTCGACGAGGCGGCCACCGGCATGTCGCACGCGCCCCCGTCGAGCACTTCACGAAAGGGGCGCTTCCCGTGACCAGCACCGCAGCCGACGTCGCACCCGGCACCACTCCCGCCTCCGCCAAAGAGGTCACGAAGACCTGGGCCGAGCTGCTGTCCCTGCTCCTCGACAAGGTGTCGCTCACCTCGCGCCAGACCGCATGGGTGATGGAGCAGATCATGTCGGGCCGGGCCACGGACGCCCAGATCGCCGCGTTCGCGGTCGCGCTGCGGGCCAAGGGCGAGAGCGTCGAGGAGGTCTCCGGGCTGGCCGACGGCATGCTGACCCGCTCGGCGGCGATCCGCGTCTCCGGCGACCCCGTCGACCTCGTCGGCACCGGCGGCGACCGGGCCAACACCGTCAACATCTCCACCATGGCCGCCATCGTGGCCGCCGCCGCGGGCGTCAAGGTCGTCAAGCACGGCGGCCGGGCCGCGAGCTCCGCATCCGGCGCCGCCGACGTGCTGGAGGAGCTGGGCGTGGTCATCGACCTGCCGCCCGCCGCCGTCGTCCACATCGCCGAGGAGCTCGGGATCACGTTCTGCTTCGCGCCCGTGTTCAACCCGGCGCTGCGGCGCACCTCCGGGCCGCGCCGCGAGCTGGGCGTGCCCACGGTGTTCAACTTCCTGGGCCCGCTCACCAACCCCGCCCTGCCGCCCGCGCAGGCGGTCGGGGTCTACCATCAGCGGATGGCGCCCGTCATCGCCGGCGTGCTGGCCGCGCGGGGCGGCTCGGCGCTCGTCTTCCGCGGCCACGACGGGCTCGACGAGCTCACCACCTCCGGCCCCTCGACCATCTGGGTCGTCCGGCTCGGCTCGGTCACCCGCACCGCCTTCGACCCCGCCGAGCTCGGCATCGCCCGCGCCCACCCCGACGACCTGCGTGGCGGCGACGCCCGGCACAACGCCGCCGTCGCGCGGGCCGTGCTCGCCGGCGAGCGCGGCCCGGTGCGCGACATCGTCCTGCTCAACGCCGCCGCCGCCGTGGTCGCCGCCGAGGGTGCGCCGCGCGCGAACGAGCTCGTGCCCGCCCTCGCCGGCGCCTACAAGCGGGCCGCCGACGCCGTGGACTCCGGCGCCGCGCTCTCCCTGCTCACCCGCTGGGGCCACGCGACCCGTACGGCCTAACCCGGCCGGGTCATCGACAGCAAGTCGAGCGCGGCGTCGAGCTGCTCCTCGGTCAGGGTGCCGGCGGCCACGTGGCCGCGCTCGACGACCACCTCACGGATGGTCTTGCGCTCCGCCAGGGCCTGCTTGGCGATCTTCGCGGCCTCCTCGTAGCCGACGTACCTGTTGAGCGGGGTGACGATCGACGGGGACGACTCGGCGTACTCGCGCAGGCGCTCGGCGTTCGCCGTGATGCCGGTGACGCAGCGGTCGGCGAGCAGGCGGGAGACGTTCGCCAGCAGCCGGATCGACTCCAGGACGTTGCGGGCGATCACCGGGAGCTGCACGTTCAGCTCGAAGCTCCCGGACGCCCCGGCGAACGTGATCGCCGCGTCGTTGCCGATCACCTGGGCCGCGACCATGGCCGTGGCCTC
Organism: Nonomuraea sp. LP-02; assembly: GCF_036289125.1. NCBI lineage: Bacteria > Bacillati > Actinomycetota > Actinomycetes > Streptosporangiales > Streptosporangiaceae > Nonomuraea > Nonomuraea sp. LP-02. Next base: position 7,700,001 of record NZ_JAXCLK010000001.1, read on the forward strand.
GGGGATCACCGGGTTCACCTTGCCCGGCATGATCGACGAGCCGGGCTGCAGGTCGGGCAGGTTGATCTCGCCCAGCCCCGCGCGGGGGCCCGAGCCCATCCAGCGGAGGTCGTTGGCGATCTTGTTGAGGGACACCGCCACCACCTTGAGCTGCCCGGACAGCTCCACGATGGAGTCCTGCGCGCTCTGCGCCTCGAAGTGGTCCGCCGCCTCGGTGAACGGGATGCCGGTCGCCTCGCGCAGCTTGGCGATGGCCGCCTTCGCGAACCCCGGCGGCGTGTTGATGCCCGTGCCCACGGCGGTGCCGCCCAGGGGCAGCTCAAGCACGCGGTCCATCGCGGCGGTCACGCGTACGACGCCGTGCTCGACCTGGGTGGCGTAGCCGCCGAACTCCTGGCCCAGCGTCACCGGCGTGGCGTCCATCAAGTGGGTGCGCCCCGACTTCACCACGCCCGCGAACTCGGCCTCCTTCGCCCGCAGCGCCTCCGCCAGGTGACGCAGCGACGGGATCAGGTGGAAGGTCACCTCGGTGGCCGCCGCCACGTGGATCGAGGTCGGGAAGACGTCGTTGGACGACTGGGAGGCGTTCACATGGTCGTTCGGATGGACCGGGCGGCCCAGCCGCTCCTCGGCCAGGGTGGCGATCACCTCGTTGGCGTTCATGTTGGACGAGGTGCCTGAGCCGGTCTGGAAGACGTCGATCGGGAAATGGTCGTCGTGCTCGTTGTCGGCCACGTCGGCCGCCGCCTGCGCGATCGCCTCTGCCAGGTCCTCGGCGATCACGCCCAGCTCGCCGTTGACCTCGGCGGCGACCGCCTTGACCAGGCCCAGCGCGGCGATGTGGGACGGCTCCAGAGGCCGCCCCGACACCGGGAAGTTCTCCACCGCCCGCTGGGTCTGGGCGCGCCACCTGGCCCCCGCCGGCACGCGTACCTCGCCCATGGAGTCATGCTCGATACGGAACTCGCTCATGACTCCCACTCTTACCCGAGAGGGCCGGGGTCAGCTGCTGAAGAGGGCCACGATGAGGACGGCGATGACGACGGCGGCCGCGGCGGCCACCGCCATGAGCACGAGCATCCCGTTGCGGTTGCCCGTCTGCTTCTGCTCCGCCGGACCGGCGATGGAGAACAGGTCCGTGCCGAGGCCCTGGCCCTCGAAGGGGACCTGCGGCCCGCCCTGCTGGGGGCCGAAGTGCGGGGGCTGCTGCTGCGGGGGAGCCTGGTTGGGGGCCGTGTCGGGCTGCCTGCCCGACGGGGGGTTGGCCGGGGGATAGACCTGCTGGCCGGGCGAGCCGATCGGCGACTGGATGCGCATCGTGTTGATCGAGCCCTCGTCGGCCGGCTGCTGGGGCGGCGGCGTGGGGAACGGGCCCTTCGGGCGGGCCACGCTGACCGTGCGGTCGGGGTCGAAGCCCTCGCCGGAGGAGTCGAAGGCGTTGCCCGGCGGGCGTTGCGGGCCGGTCGGGGGTCCCGTGCGGGGCCTTTGCGGGGGAGCACCCTGGGGACGGCCCGGAGGCGGGCCTTGCGGGTGGCTCTGCGGGCCCTGCGGGTGGCCGGGGTGGCCCTGGGAGGCGTTCTGCGGCACCGTGGGCGCTTTGGGGCCGGGAACCGATCCTGGCGCGCCCGGCGAGCCTGGGGGCGTCGCGGCGGGGCCCTGAGGACCGGAGAACGGCTGCGGCCGCGGCTCCTGACCCCGCGCGGCCGGCGCCGGCCGCGCGCCGGGCGCCTGTGGCCTGGCGCCGGGCGGCTGCGGCTGCCCGGCCGGCCCCTGCGGGGGGTTCTTGGCGAACGGGTCGGGCAACGCGACCTCCTGAGCCATCAGAGCCTCGGCCGTGATCACCGGCATCTCGCTCGTGGGGGTGTCGGCGACCATGCGGAGCAGGGTCTCCGCCTTGGCGGCGTTGAGCCGCTGCCGGTAGTCCTTGTTGAGCAGGCCGTTCAGCACGGGACGCAGCTGCCCCGCCTGCGTGGGCGGGTCGGCGCTCTCGGTGAGCAGCGCCGCCAGCGTCTCGGCGATCGTGGAGCGCTCGTACGCCGGCCGCCCCTCCACCGCGAAGTACAGCGTGGCCCCGAGCGACCAGATGTCGGACTCGGGCCCGGTGTATTCACCCCTGGCACGTTCCGGGGCGGTGTAGCCCGGGGAGCCGATCACCATGCCCGTCTTGGTGAGCCGCGAGTCGCCCTCGGCCTTGGCGATGCCGAAGTCGGTCAGCACCACCCGGCCGTTCTCGGTGATGAGCACGTTGCCCGGCTTGACGTCGCGGTGCGTGATGTTCTGGGCGTGCGCGGCCCGCAGCGCGCCGAGCAGGTCGACGCCGATCTCGGCCACCAGGCGCGGGGGCAGCGGCCCCTCCTCGTCGATGACCTGCTCCAGCGAGCGGCCCTCGACGAGCTCCATGATGATCCACGGACCGCCGTCGTCGATCAGGACGTCGTGGATCGCGGCCACGGCGGGATGGTTGATCCGTGAGGCGATCCGGCCTTCGCGGACCATGCGTTCGCGCAGTTCGGTCCGCTGTTCTTCGGTGAGCCCCGGGTCATGGCGGATCTCTTTGACCGCCACCTCGCGCCCCAGCGCGCGGTCGCGCGCGCGCCACACCGTGCCCATGGTGCCCCGGCCCAGCGGGGCGATGAGCTCGTAGCGCTCCGCGAGCAGGCGTGTCTGCTGTTCCGGCATACGAAGAAGATATCGATTCTCGCTTGGGAAGTGCTTTACCCTCGCTTGCGAAGTTCTCTTGGCCAGAACCGCCGAGGAAGGCACAACTTTATCACCGTGGCTTTCAGACGGGCATAAGCAGAGAGAGATTCTCCCTGCTCCACACGCTTGCGGTGGACGCCCTCGCCGGGACGCCGTTCCTGCCTGGGGACGCTCACCGGTGCGGAGTTCGTGACGTCGGCCCGGTGCATCCCCCGGTGGGTGGGCCGGCGGGCGAAGGCGGGCGGCGCGATGCCCTGCGCCGATCGTCCCTGCGTGGACCGCCCCTGGGCGGCGCGCGGCGGCCTGCGCGGGGCCAGCGGCTCCTCGGCCGAGCCGCCGGCCGCGACCCTGGCCAGCATGAGCGAGGCGCGCACCGAGTCGAGCCGGGTGTGTGGATCGATCCTGAGCAGGGCGTCGAGCACCGGCGCGAGCGGGCCCGCCTTGGTCATCGGGATCGGCTCGCCGCTCGTCAGCGCGGCCAGCGCCGCCGCCGCCGTACGGCGGCCGTGCAGGCCGCGGCCCTCGACCGCGGTGTAGAGCGTCGCGCCGAGCGACCACAGGTCGCCGGCCGGGCTGGCCTTCGAGCCGAGCACCCGTTCTGGAGCGATGTAACCCGCGGACCCGAGAACGATGCCCGCCTGGGTGATGGAGACGTCACCTTCGAGTGCGGCCAGGCCGAAGTCGGTCAGCACCGCGCGGTCCTCGGTGACGAGCACGTTGCTGGGCTTCACGTCGCGGTGCAGGATGCCCTTGGCGTGCACGGCGCGCAGCGCGCCGAGGATCTGCCGGCCGATCTCGGCGGCCCGGCGCGGCTCCAGCGGGCCCTCCTCCTGGATGAGCTGCTCCAGCGACTTGGCGCGCAGCAGCTCCATGACGATCCAGGGCCGGTCGTCCTCGGTGACGACGTCGAAGACCGTGATGACGGACGGGTGCGCCACCATCGCGGTGGCCCGGCCCTCGCGCTCGGTGCGCGCGCACAGCTCGGCGCGCAACTCCTCGTCGAGCACGGAGGGCAGCCGCACCTCCTTGACCGCGACGTAGCGGTTGAGCAGCTCGTCGTGCGCCCGCCACACGGTGCCCATGCCGCCGCGACCGACCGGCTCCACAAGCCGATAGCGCGCGGCGAGAAGGTAACCGGAGGGCGCACGCATGGCAGGCAGCTTACCTATTTGTGTAAACCGACCAGTAGAGGCGCGGCCGATAAATTGTTGCGAACTTAAGTCAACCTGCCTGACTCGTCACGTCAGCAAACCTGTGCCGGGCCTCTGTCCGAAGGTAGTACGAGTGTCCTCCTGGCGTCGAGACCGCGCGGCCACGGTCTGTGTCGGTCGGCACACTCATCTGCCCAGAAAACGGGCATGATGCTAGAAGGGGACGTTCAGCTCAACCGTCGACCGGCTACCAGGGCAAACAGGGGTCGGTCAGCGAGTTGTAAGGGTGCCGTAAGGGGGCGGGCGCATGGTAAAGCCGACAACAGCGGGCCGTCGCCGGGTCGAACCAGAACGGCGAGCCAGACGACGAGTCCGTGACGCACCGCCGACGGGCACGCGAAGGACGTGAGGACAATGCGCCAGATCCAGATCCGTCGCCGGCCGAGGAAGCCGAGCGCCCCGGCGCTCGACCTTCGCACGCCGTCCGGCCGCCGGCTCCCGTTCTGATCCAGCACCTACGACTCATGACCACCCACGACACCATCGTCGGAGCGCAATCAGAGAGGTGCGCGATGTGCAGTCATTATCCGGTCTGTCCCAGTGCCGACGCGTCTGACCGTGAGGCGTCGCACGTCATCTCGGCCCACCCCGACCAGGGATGGAGCCTGCTCTGCAACGGCGTCGTCCTGTTCGACGACACCGGTCTGCTGCTGCCCGACGGCACCGTGGTGCCGCCGCACCGGGAGCCCATGCGACTCGCCGCCTGACGCCGGTGCCGAGCGGCGAGAACCCCCCACCCGGCACCCCCGGCGCGTCTCTCAGCGGCGGCCGATCGTCAGCACGGGCCCCGTGCGGTCCGTGAAGAAGTCGTCGCCCTTGTCGTCCACGACGATGAAGGCGGGGAAGTCCACCACCTCGATCTTCCACACCGCCTCCATGCCCAGCTCCGGATACTCCAGGACCTCCACCTTCTTGATGCAGTCCTGGGCCAGCCGGGCCGCCGGGCCGCCGATGGAGCCCAGGTAGAAGCCGCCGTACTTCTGGCAGGCCTCGGTGACCTGCTTCGACCTGTTGCCCTTGGCCAGCATCACCATCGAGCCGCCCGCCGCCTGGAAGCGCTCGACGTAGGAGTCCATCCGGCCGGCCGTCGTCGGGCCGAACGAGCCGGAGGCGTACCCCTCGGGCGTCTTCGCCGGGCCCGCGTAGTAGACGGCGTGGTCCTTCAGGTACTGCGGCATCTCGCCGCCGTCGTCCAGCAGCTCAGCGATCTTGGCGTGCGCGATGTCGCGGGCCACGACGAGCGGGCCGGTCAGCGACAGCCGGGTCTTGACCGGATATTTCGTCAGCTCGGCAAGGATCTCGGGCATCGGCCGGTTGAGGTCGATCCGTACGACGTCGTCCGACAGGTGCTCGTCGGTCGTCTCCGGCAGGAACCGCGCCGGGTCGGTCTCCAGCTGCTCCAGGAACACGCCCTCCGGCGTGATCTTGGCGAGGGCCTGGCGGTCGGCCGAGCACGACACCGCGATGGCCACCGGGCAGGACGCCCCGTGCCGCGGCAGGCGGATGACGCGCACGTCGTGGCAGAAGTACTTGCCGCCGAACTGCGCCCCGATGCCCAGCTTCTGCGTCAGCTCGAAGACCTTCGCCTCCATCTCCAGGTCACGGAAGCCGTGCCCGGCGGGCGAGCCCTCGGTCGGGATCGAGTCGAGGTAGCGGGCGCTGGCGTATTTGGCGGTCTTCAGCGCGTACTCGGCCGAGGTGCCGCCCACCACGATCGCCAGGTGGTACGGAGGACACGCAGCCGTGCCGAGCGAGCGGATCTTCTCCTCCAGGAAGGCCATCATGCGCTTCTCGTTGAGCACGGCCTTCGTCTCCTGGTACAGGAACGACTTGTTCGCCGAACCGCCGCCCTTGGCCATGAACAGCAGCTTGTACTCGTCGGGGTGGCCGTGCGGGTCCTCGGCGTACAGCTCGATCTGGGCCGGCAGGTTGGAGCCGGTGTTCTTCTCCTCCCACATGGTCAGCGGGGCCATCTGGGAGTAACGCAGGTTGAGCCGGGTGTAGGCGTCGTACACGCCGCGGGCGATGTGCTCGGCGTCGCTGCCGTCGGTGAGGACGTGCCGGCCGCGCTTGCCCATGACGATGGCGGTGCCGGTGTCCTGGCACATCGGCAGGACGCCGCCGGCCGAGATGGAGGCGTTCTTCAGCAGGTCGAGCGCCACGAAGCGGTCGTTGCCGCTGGACTCGGGGTCCTCGATGATCTTCCTGAGCTGAGCGAGGTGGGAGGCCCGCAGATAGTGGGAGATGTCGTGCACGGCCGTCTCGGTGAGCAGCCGCAGGGCCTCCGGCTCGACCTCGAGGAACGTCCGCCCGGCCGCCTCGACCTTCCGCACCCCCTCCGTCGTGATCAGCCGATATTCGGTGTCATCGGCTCCCAGCGGCAGCAGGTCGGTGTAGTCGAACTCGCCCATGTCCATCCTTTCGTCCGCCCTGTAGATTACGCGCCTCCTCCGGCGGCCCGTACGGGCTCCCTGGCGGGAGCGGGGGCCGTGAGCCCGACGAGGATGCCGGCGATCACCAGCGCGGCCCCCATCAGGTCGTACGCGGAGGGCATGGCGACGCCCAGCACCGCTCCCGTCACGATCGCCCCCACCGGGATGAGCCCGGCGAACAGCCCCGCCGTCCCGGGGCCGAGCCGGGGGAGCGCGCTGTACCAGAGGAAGAAGGCGAGCACCGTGATGACGACCGACATGTAGGCGAAGCCCAGGGTCTCCGGCATCGTCGGCATCCGGAACATCGCCGTGCCCTCGGCCACCAGCCCGACGGCGAGCAGCATCGGGACGGCCAGCGCCGTCGAGTACGCCGACACCCGGATCGCCCCCAGCTTGGGCAGCAGCGGGATGGCCAGCAGGGAGAAGGCGACCTCGCCGGCCAGGGCGCCGAGCGACCAGAGGAGGGCGGGCAGGTTGCCGCTGCCGAGCCCGGTGGCGAGGGTGGCGCCGGACACCACGACCGCCGCGCCGGCCAGCAGCCGTGGCGAGGGACGGCCCTCGGCCAGGGCCAGCCACAGCGGCACGGTGCCGAGCACGGTGCCGACCAGGGCGGGGCCCGCGGCGCGGGTGGCCTCGATGACGCACACGTTGAACAGGACCAGGCCGAGCAGGGTGAGCAGGCCGAGGTACAGCGTCTCGCGTCCGGTCAGGCGGACGAACCGCAGGCCGAGCGGGCGGGTGATGAGGAGCAGGATGGCGGCCGCGACGAGGTACCGGACCGCCTGGCCGCCGTACAGCGGGTACGCGCCGACGAGGCCGGAGACGCCGGCCAGCGTGCCGACCAGGAACATGGCGGACGAGGCGCCGAGGATGCCGGGTTTCATGCGAAGGATGCTAGAAAGACATTGGTTCCCGTAAACAGTCCAATGCCCTGACAGAAGACAGGACCAATGTGGCCGACCTTCATATACAGATAAATCGGGAAAATGGTGGGATAGCGGGGCAAATTGCCTCCGAGTTGCGGGACGCCATCCGGGGCGGGCGGCTCGCGCCCGGCACCCGGCTGCCCGCCACCCGCGACCTCGCCACCGACCTCCAGGTGTCCAGGGGGGTGGTGGTGGAGGCGTACGAGCAGCTCGTCGCCGAGGGGTTCCTGGTGTCGCGGGTCGGCGCGGGCACCCGAGTCGCCCCGAGAACTCCCACCGGCCCCGAGCCCGCCCCGGCCCCCGAGCCCGCCTCGGTCCCCGCGCCCGCCCCGGCCCTCTCGCCCCAGCCCGCCCCGCCCCACAAGCGCCGGCTTGCCCCGGCCCACAAGCCCCAGCCCGCCCCGGTCCATGACGCCTCGCCCGCCGCCGCCCGGCGCGACCCGGGTGCCGCCGGCTCCCGCCGGAGTTACTACGGGCACCGCCCCACCTCGCCCGATCTCGCCCATTTCCCCCGGCAGCGCTGGCTCGCCGCCGTACGCCACGTCCTGACCACCGTGCCGTCCGACGCCCTCGACTACGGCGACCCCGGCGGCGTGCCCGAGCTGCGCGAGGAGCTGGCCGGCTACCTGCGCCGGGTCCGGGCGGCCGACGTGCGCCCGGAGAACCTGGTCGTCGTCGGCGGCGTCGCCCAGGGCCTCAGCCTGGTGGTGCACGTCCTGAGCAGGGAGCGCGACCTGCGCCTCGCCGTGGAGGACCCGACGAGCCTCGGCCAGGTCCCGTTGCTGCGGCGGGCGGGCGCCCGGCTCGTGCCGGTGCCGGTGGACGAGGAGGGCCTGGACGTACGGCGGCTGACGGGCGAGGCGGCCCTGGTCACCCCCGCGCACCAGTTCCCGACCGGCGTGGTCCTGTCCCCGTCGCGCCGCGCCGCGCTCGTGGAGTGGGCGCACGCCGGCGACCGGTTCGTCCTGGAGGACGACTACGACGCCGAGTTCCGTTTCGACCGCGACCCGGTCGGCTGCCTGCAGGGTTTCGCCCCGGACCGGGTGGTCCTGTCCGGCAGCGTGAGCAAGGCGCTGGCCCCCGGGCTGCGTCTCGGCTGGGTGGCCGCGCCGCCCGAGCTGGCCGAGGCGGTCCGGCGGGCGCGCGGCGAGCTGGACCTCGGCTCCCCGGTCGTCGACCAGTACGCGCTCGCGCACTTCCTGCGTACCGGCGGCTACGACCGGCATCTGCGGCGCATGCGGAGGGAGTACCGCCGCCGCAGGGACGCCCTGGTCGCGGCGCTGTCCGAGGAGCTGCCCCAGGTGCGGGTCAAGGGCATCGAGGCGGGGCTGCACGTGTACCTGGAGCTCCCGGACGGCTGGACCGAGCAGGAAGTGGTGCGCGCGGCGCGCGAGCTCGGGCTGTCGGCCGAGCCGGTGGGGCCGATGCGGGAGTTCGCGGGCCCGGCGGCCGTGGTGGTGGGGTTCGCGCGGCTGCCCGCGCACCAGGCGGCGGAGGTCGTCCATGGATTGAAGGTCCGAATGTCAGGACAAAAAATTGACCGAGGCGGACGCCTCGCCTAGAAAGAAAGCACATCGCGTCACTGGAGCCGCCATGCGTGTGGGACTGCTGGGCCTCGGCCGGATCGGCGCCTTCCACGCCGCCACCCTGGCCGCGCATCCGCTGGTGGACGAGCTGATCGTCGCCGATCCCGTGCGCAGCACGCCGTACGGCGAGCCCGGCGACCCGTTCGACGTGGACGCCGTCGTCATCGCCACCCCCACCAGCACCCACGCCGACCTGATTCTCAGGGCGTGCGCCCGGGGCATCCCGGTCTTCTGCGAGAAGCCGGCGGCCGGCACGGTGGCCGAGACGCTGAAGGTGCTGGAGGCGGCCGAGGGTCACCGGGTGCAGATCGGTTTCCAGCGCAGGTTCGACCCCGGGTACGCGGCGGCGCGGGCGGCGCTGCGCGCGGGGGAGCTGGGGGAGCTGCACCGCGTCCACCTGGTGACGGCCGACCCCGCGCCGCCGCCGGCCTCGTACCTGCCGTTGTCCGGCGGGATCTTCCGCGACTGCCACGTCCACGACTTCGACGCGCTGCGCTGGGTGACCGGCCGCGAGGTGGTCTCGGTGTTCGCGTCCGGGGCCAACCGGGGGGCCGCGTTCTTCGCCGAGGCCGGCGACGTCGACACCAGCACGGCGCTGCTCACGCTGGACGACGGCACGCTCGCCACCCTCCAGGGCTCCCGCTACAACGGGGCCGGCTACGACGTGCGCATGGAGCTGGCCGGCACCCGCCGCACCCAGGTGGTCGGCCTCGGCCCGCGCGCGCCGCTCCGCACCGTCGAGGGCCTGCCGGACCCCGAGGAGCCCTGGCCGGACTTCGTCACCCGTTTCGAGCACGCCTACCGCAGCGAGATCGACGCCTTCCTGACCGGCGCCCCGAACCCCTGCACCATCCTGGACGCCCTCTGCGCCCTGTACGTCGCCGAGGCCGCCGACCTGTCGCTCCGCGAGAGGCGTCCCGTCGAGCTGGCCGAGGTCATCCGCCCCGGCCCGTGATCAGGCGGCGGCCGGGGTCCTGGGCTGGAAGGCGGGCGCCAGCAGGAAGATCGCGGCCGCCAGCACCAGCGGCGCCGCGTACGCCACCCGGTAGTTCGCCGCCTCCGCGATGCCGCCGATCATGGCCGCGCCGAGGATGAAGCCGATGTAGTTGAAGAGGTTGACCCGGGCGATGGCCACGCCGGTGCCGGCCGGGTCGAGCTTGCCCGCCGCCGAGAACGACTGCGGCCCGACGACCGCGAGCCCCACCCCGGTCAGGCCGAACGCGACGATGCCGAGCACCTGGTTCTGCGCGAGGACCACGCCGAGGAAGCCGGCCGTGGCGATCACCGCGCCGATGCGGACGATGGCGGCGGGCCCGTAGCGGCGGGCCGCGACGTCGCCGCCGAGCCGGACGGCCAGCGTCGTGGCCTGGTAGGCGGCGTACGCCAGCGGGATGACGCTCGCGCTCGCGTGCAGCTCGTTCTTCATCAGGACGGTGTTGAAGTTGGAGACCGCGGCGTCGCCGATGTAGAGGAAGGCCATGGCCAGGCAGAGCGGGATGAGCGGCCGCCACGGGAGCGAGCCGCCGAGGGGCGAGACCTCGCTCTCCGGCTGCTCCTCCTCCTTCGTGCACAGGCGGGGCCCGGCGTAGAGCGAGCCGGCCACGACGACGACCATGGGGATCGCCATGATCCAGTGCAGCGGCAGCCCGGAGGCGGCCGACGCCCACAGCGCCCCGGCGAGGCTGAGCACGCTCCACACGCAGTGGAAGCCGTTCAGCACCTGGATGCCGTAGCGGCGTTCGACCGCGACGCCCTGCATGTTCATGCCCGCGTCCACGGCGCCGACCGACACCCCGAACACCAGCAGCACCGGTATCAGCAGCGGCACGTTCGGCGCGAGCCCGGCGAGGACCACGGCGACGGCGACCGCCGGCTGGGCGACGCGCAGCAGAGGTCTGCTGCCGTGCCGGGCGGCGTACGTCCCGGCCGCCATGCTGCCGACGCCCGCGAACACCGGCACGATGAGCAGCAGCAGGGTCAGCGTGCCGTCGTCGATGCCATGCTTGGTCTGCAGGTTCGCGACCTGGACCAGCAGCGAGGCGAAGGACAGCCCTTGGAGGGCGAAGACGGCGGACGTGGCCACACGGGCCTGGCGGTCGCGCGGGGACGGCACGGCGGCCTCCTGATGTTGATTGGGGGGAGATCAAACGTGAGGCGGAGTCAGGTTAGCCGCACGTCAGGGGGTCACGCCAGAAGCAGATCAGCAGCGGATAGGGTGCCGACGTGAGACGGGGCTACCCGGCGGGAGAGGCGCGCAAGGAGCGCATCCTGGCCGCCGCGTTGCTGGAGTTCGCCGAGCACGGCTACCGGGGCGCGTCGCTGGCGCGCGTCGCCGAGCGCGTCGAGCTGTCCCAGGCCGGCCTGCTCCACCACTTCACCAGCAAGGAGCGCCTGCTCCTCGCGGTGCTCGACTACCGCGACGAGCTCGACGTACGCCGCTTCGACGTCGGCTCCGCCGGCGGGATCGACGCGCTGCGCGCCCTGGCGGACGTGGTCGGCAACAACGCCAGGGTGCCCGGCCTGGTGCAGCTGTTCTCGGTGATCAGCGGCGAGGCCGTGACCCCCGGCCATCCGGGGCACGAGTGGGCCAGGCGGCGCTACCGCCGGCTGCGCGCGCAGGTCGCGGAGGCACTGCGCAGGGGCGTCGAACGCGGCGAGTTCCGTCCGGGCATCGACGCCGAGGCGCACGCCGACCGCCTGATCGCGATGATGGACGGCCTCCAGACGCAGTGGCTCATCGACCCCGAACAGGTGGACATGACCGCCGTGTTCAGGGGTTACGTGGACGACCTCATCGCCCTGCTGCGCCCCGCGGGCTCCGGCTGAGCGGGGGCGGCGTCGAGCCGCTCGGCCGCCGCCCACACGCCGAGGGCGAGCAGCGCGGCGACCTCGGTGACCGCGAGCCCCCGCTCCACCAGCCCGAGCGGCATCACCCGGTACCACGGCAGCCCGTCCTGCGCCCCGATGAAGATCATCGTTCCGATGCCCGCGACCCACAGCGCCGAGCAGACGCCGAGCCCGAAGGCGACCAGCGTGGCCCGCGACCGCTCCCGCCGCCACGCCCGCGAACGGGGCCTGGCGATCACCACGACCGCCAGCGGCAGGCACAGGAACGCCACGAAACTGCCCACCCGGTGGATGCTGCCGCTCATGCTCGGCCCCACCGACCAGTCGTGCTTCTCGAACCAGGCCGTCAGGAACAGGCCCACGCTCCAGCCCATCAGCGCGATCGTGCCGACGATCCCGGCCAGCCGCCTGCGGGCCAGCGACACGGCGATGGCCGCGGAGCCGGCCGCCAGCAGGCCCACGCCGAGGCCGAACACCCAGCCGCCGGGACCGAGGCCGTGCTCGCTGATGGTCCGCCTGATCGGGTTGATCTCGTCCAGGCTGGTCAGCTCCAGGCCGAGGATCAGTAAGACGCCCGCCCCGGCCGCGCCCAATCCCCATCGTGCCGGTCGATGCACGCCCACCTCCGTCTGCCTTTGCCGGGATCAACGGAGCGAAATGCGTGATGATTCCGGCGTATGGCGCCGAGCGAAACCTCCCTGCGGGGGATATCGTCGGAGATGTGAACGAACGCGCGGGATCCTGGTTGCCGAAGCTGCAGGAAGTCGGTGAGCGGCTGGCCGAGGAGTTCGTCTCCGCGCGGCGCCCGCCCGCCACGGCCGGCCTGCCGGCGCCGTCCGAGCTGCGGGCCTCCGACGCCGACCGCGAACGCATCGCGCAGGTGCTCCAGGACGCCCACGCCGACGGCCGGATCACGCTGGAGGAGCTGGAGGAACGCCTCGGCGTCCTCTACTCGGCGCGCACGCTGGGCGACCTCGCCGGGCTCACCGCCGACCTGCTGCCCGCCGACCAGCAGCCGCTCAACCTCGACGGCCGGCCGGTCTCGGCCATCTTCAAGCAGGAACGGCGGGGCGGGCGCTGGGTGGTGCCCGCCGAGCTCACGGTGACGGCCATGTTCGGCACCACCAAGCTGGACCTGCGCGACGCCATCCTGCAGAACCGGCGGGTGGTCATCAACGCCACGCTGGTCTTCGGCGGGCTGGAGATCCAGGTGCCCGAGGACCTCGAGGTCATCAGGGTCGCCAAGGACAAGACCGTCCGGCTCAACAAGCAGCCCACCGAGCCCGGCGCGCCCGTGGTCGAGGTCCGTACGACGAACTTCGCGGGCGAGGTCAAGGTCAAGGAACCACCCCGCCGCAAACGCCGCCGCTGACCTCTTGGGTTCAGCCCGCCGTGTCGAAGTTGATGGCGCTGTAGGCCCGCAACTTCCAGAGCTGGTGCTCGCTCTCGATCTTGCGGATGGTCCCCGAACGCCCGCGCATCACCAGCGACTGCGTCACGGCCGAGCCGGCGCGGAACCGTACGCCCTGCATGAGCTCGCCCTGCGTGATGCCGGTCGCGGCGAAGAACACGTCGTCGGAGCGGACCAGGTCGTTGGTGGTGAGCACCTGCCCGAGGTCGTGCCCGGCGTCGATGGCCCGCTGCCGCTCGGCGTCGTCCCGCGGCCACAGCTTGCCCTGGATCACGCCCCCCAGGCACTTGAGCGCGCACGCCGCCACGATGCCCTCCGGCGTGCCGCCGATGCCGAGCATCAGGTCGATGCCGGTGCCGGTGCGCGCCGCCATGATGGCGCCCGCCACGTCGCCGTCCGTGATGAACTTGATCCGCGCCCCGGTCTCCCTGATCTCCTTGACCAGCCGCTCGTGCCGGGGCCGGTCGAGCACGACCACCGTCACGTCGGAGGGCGAGCAGTGCTTGGCCCGCGCCACGGCCTGGATGTTGGCCGACACGGGGGCGTCGATGTCCACGACGTCGGCCGCCTCGGGGCCGGTGACCAGCTTCTCCATGTAGAACACGGCCGACGGGTCGTACATCGAGCCGCGCTCGCTCACCGCGATCACCGACACCGCGTCGGGCATGCCGAGGGCGGTCAGCCGGGTGCCGTCGATCGGGTCCACGGCCACGTCGCAGTCGGGGCCGCTGCCGTCGCCGACGTGCTCGCCGTTGAACAGCATGGGCGCGTGGTCCTTCTCGCCCTCGCCGATGACCACCACGCCGTTCATGGAGACGGTGTTGATGAGCTGGCGCATCGCGTTCACGGCCGCGCCGTCGGCGCCGTTCTTGTCACCTCTGCCGACCCAGCGGGCCGCGGCCATGGCGGCGGCCTCGGTGACGCGGACCAGTTCCAGCGCCAGGTTGCGATCAGGGGCGTGCTCGCTGGTGGCGAGCGGCGCCGGGACCGACTCGGACATCATTGGCCTCCTCAAAGACGACTCACTCGATGGTAGATGCCGTACTTTTCCCGGCTTGAGGCGGATGATGTGCCGCCTTCGGTTCTCGGCCCGGTCGTACGCGGTCGGTAAGCTGCGAGCTGCGCCTGCGGGGCGGAGAACGGATTTTGCGCCATTCACGTGCGCGGCAGGGATCTCGCCTTCACCATGGAGCAGGGCGTCGCGCCGTGGAGGAGAGCGTATGAGCGAAGTGGAACCCGTCGTGACCCAGCCGCGCACCTCGGAGCGGGGTGCCGCGACGCGCAGCGCGCTGCTCACGGCGGCGAGGGAGATCTTCGTCTCCAAGGGCTTCGCCGAAGCCGGCGTCACCGACGTGGTGTCCCGGGCGGAGGCCAGCGTCGGCAGTCTCTACCACCACTTCTCCGGCAAGGCCGACCTCTACCTCACGCTCTTCGAGGAGTGGCAGGCCCGCCAGTCGCAGCGCACCAAGCAGGCGGCCAGGGAGGCCCGCGCCGCCGGCGAGAGCGACCGTATGCGGGTGTTCGTCAGCGCCGCCCGCGCCTACCTCGCCGGCTGCCTGGAGGAGCGCGAGCTGGCCGCGCTGTTCCTGCGCGGCGACGGGCCGCCCGGCTTCGAGGTGGTCATGCGCGACCGGCTGCGCAAGTGGGCGCAGCTCAACGCGGCGCTGTTCGAGGACGAGTCCGCGCTGGTCGTGGTGATCACGGGCGCGCTGGCGGCGGCGGTGTCGGAGGTCGTACGCACCGGCGACCGGGCGCTCGCCGAGGAGGTTCTCGCCATCATCGGGCAGATCCGCCCGGCCGCTTCGGGCACCGCCACTGCGGCGACCGCCTCCTCCAACGGGTAACCTCGGGCGATGTGCGAGGGTTCACGGACGGCTTCTACGGCTACGCGGTAGCGCTCTTCATCTGCCTGGCGGGTGCGGCGGCATTCGTGCTGATCGCGCCGCAGGGCCGGGACGAGCACATCCCGCGGCGCGACTACTCCATCACCGTCGCCAACTTCTCCCACGACGTCCCCTACCAGGTGTGGGCGCCGCGCCAGGACCCCGCCAACTGGGTGCCCAACAGCAACCGCATCGCCAAGGGCGAGAACGGCGCCCAGGTCCTCTACCTCGGCTACGCGACCGCCAAGCGCGAGCACGCGATGTTCGCCCAGAGCGACGAGAAGCCCGCGGCCGGGTTCGCCAACCGCATGGCCAACTCCGACAAGGTCGTCGGCACGCAGGAGATCGGCGGGCAGACCTGGGAACGGCGTTTCCGCGAGGACAAGAACCAGCGCACGCTGGTGCGCGCCCTGCCCGACGTGACGCTCGTGGTCACCGGCACGGCCGACTGGCCGGAGCTGGCCGAGCTGGCGGGCCTGCTCCAGCAGCGGCCCAAGACCTCCTAGCCCGTCGAGGCCCGTCCAGGCTCGTCTAGGGTGGTTCCCGTGGCAGCAGCAGCAGACGAGAAGACGCCCTCGTACGAGCAGGCCCGCGAGGAGCTGACCGAGGTCGTACGACGCTTGGAGACCGGCGGGCTCACCCTGGAGCAGTCGATCGAGCTCTGGGAGCGTGGCGAGCGCCTGGCGGCCGTCTGCGAGGAGTGGCTCCAGGGTGCCCGGGTCAAGCTTGCCGCCGCCATGGCGCGGCGCGCCGAGCCCGGCCACGGCGACGACACGCCCTTCTAGACGCTCTCCGGGTTCTGGGCGCTCTCCGGGTTCAGGGCCAGCACCGGGATGCGGCGGCTGGTCTTGCGCTCGTAGTCGGCGAACCCCGGGGCCACGGCGACCATGCGGGCGTAGAGCTGGTCGCGCTCCTCGCCCTCGACGGGCACGGCCTTGGCCTGGAACGTGTCCGTGCCCACCTCGACGGTGGCGACCGGGTGGGCCCGCAGGTTGTGGTACCAGGCCGGGTGGGTGTCGGCGCCGGCGTTCGAGGCGATGATCACGTAGCGCTCGCCGTCCGGCAGGTACATCACCGGCGTGGTGACCTGCCTGCCGCTCCGGGCGCCGGTGGTGGTGAGCAGCAGCAGCGGCGAGCCCTCGAACGGGCCGCCGACCCGCCCCTCGTTGGCGCGGAACTCGTCGATGATCTGCTGGTTGAAGTCGTTGGCCATTCTCGGCTCCTTTAATCGGAGAGTTCTCCGGTTCGGCAGAATAACCGGAGAACTCTCCGGTTACAACCTTGTATGCTGCCGACCATGCGCGGTCGCCCCACCCTGCCCGTACTCGGGCAACCCCAACCCGAACGGGCCGACGCCGCGCGCAACCGCCAGAAGATCATCGACGCGACGGCCCGGATCATCGCCGAGCGCGGCGCCGCCGGCCTCTCGCTCGACGAGGTGGCCAGGATGGCGGGCGTCGGCGTCGGCACCGTCTACCGGCGCTTCGGCGACCGCAGCGGGCTGGTCTTCGCGCTGATGGACGAGCGGGAGCGGCGCTTCCAGACGGAGTTCTTCTCCGGGCCGCCGCCGCTCGGGCCCGGCGCGCCCGCGGAGGAGCGGATCGCGGCGTTCCTCGACGCGCTGGTCGATCGCGTCCTGGCGCAGCAGGAGCTGTTCCTGCTGCTGGAGAAGGGCGGCAAGCCCTGGTACGGCGGGCCCTACCGGGTGCACCACATCCACCTGGCCACGCTCATCGGCCAGGCCCGGCCGGACGTGGACGCCGCCTACCTGGCCGACGCGCTGCTCGCGCCGGCCAACGCCGGGCTGATCGCGTACCAGCGGGAGGAGCGGGGGATGAGCATCAGGCAGATCAAGGCGGGGCTGGCCGCGCTCGCCGCGGCGGTCCTCCGCGCCTGAGCGGTCACCCTTCGGTGCGCACCGACAGGCGGTCGTCGGACAGGCGGATCGTCAGGGACGAGCCAGGCGGAACGTCCCTCGCCAGGCGGACCACCTCACCCGACGGGTGCTGCACGATGGCGTAGCCGCGCTCCAGGGTGGCCGCGGGCGACAGCGCGACCAGGCGGGCCCGCAGGTGCACCAGATCGTCGCCGGCGCGGTCCAGCGAGCCGGTCAGCGAGCGCCTGGCCCGCTCCCGCAGCGCCTCCACCTGCTCGGCGCGGCGCTCCAGCTCGCGCACCGGATCGGCGAGCGCGGGCCGCGAGCGCGCCGACGTCAGCCACGACATCTCCCGGTCGAGCCAGCCCATCACCACCCGGCGGCCCCGGTCGCGGAGCTGCCGGACCAGCGCCAGTTGCTCGCCCACGTCGGGCACGACCTTCTTGGCGGCGTCGGTGGGCGTGGACGCGCGTACGTCGGCCACCAGGTCGAGCAGCGGGCTGTCCTGCTCGTGACCGATCGCGCTCACCACCGGGGTGCGGCACGCGGCCACCGCGCGGACCAGCGTCTCGTCGGAGAACGGCAGCAGGTCCTCCAGCGAGCCGCCGCCCCGGGCGACGACGATGACCTCGATCTCGGCGTCCGCGTCCAGCTTGCGCAGCGCCTCGGTGACCTCGCCCACCGCGTACGGGCCCTGGACGGCCACCTCTTCGACCTTGAAGCGCACGGCGGGCCAGCGCCGGCGGGCGTTCTCCAGCACGTCGCGCTCGGCCGCCGACTCGCGGCCGCAGATGAGCCCGATCGTGCCGGGCAGGAACGGCAGCCGCCGCTTCCTGTCGGCGTTGAACAGCCCCTCGGCCGCCAGGAGCTGCCTGAGCCGCTCCAGCCGTACCAGCAGCTCGCCCACGCCGACCGGGCGGATCTCCAGCGCCGTGAAGGCGAACGTGCCCTTGTTGACCCAGAAGTCCGGCTTCACCTGCAGCACCACCCGGGCCCCGTCGGCCGGCCGGGGCACGGCCGCCTCGTAGACGCCCCGGGGAGCGGTGACCCTGGCGGAGACGTTGGCGACCGGGTCGCGCAGGGTCAGGAACACCGTGCCGCCACGCGTGCTCAGATCGGTGATCTGGCCCTCGACCCACACCGTGCCGAGTCTGCCGATCCAGCCGCCCACCATTTGCAGGACCGTGCGGATCGGCAGCGGGGACTCCGGTGTGGTCTTCGAGGTCATGGCGGAAGACTACGGGCTCGGGGCGGTCTACTCGCCGGCCTGCAGCTTGATGAGGCGGTTCTCGTACATGCGCACCACCTCGGGGCGGTCCTGGGTGGCGCGCTCGTAGGCGAGGAAGTCGCCGATCTGGGCGGCGGTCTTGCCGCGCATGCGGGCGCGCAGGGACGCGACGGTCAGCTCGCCGTACCCGGGAAGCGGCTCCACGAGCCCGGCCGCGGGCACTCCGACGACCGGCTCCTCGGCGGCGGTGTCGGCCGCGGCGACGACCACGGCGTCGGCCACGGGCTCGGCCGGAGTGACGGACACCGGCTCGACCTTGGCCGCGGGCTCAGGCGCGACAACGGGCTCAGGAGCGGCGACAGGCTCAGGAGCGGCCACGGGCTCGGGCGCGACGGCGGGCTCAGGCACCACGACCGGCTCGGCCACGGGCTCGGCCGGAGCGACGGACACCGGCTCGACCTTGGCCGCGGGCTCGGGCGCGGCGACCGGCTCGGCGGGCTTGTCCGCGGCCTTCGGCTCGGCCTTCGCCTTGGGCTCGGCGGCGGGCTCGGGCTGCGCGGCGGGCTTGGACGGGGCGAAGATGACCGGGTCCGGCTTGGCCTTGGCGGTGCCGTTCGTCTCGCCGGCGGCGGGACGCGGCGCGAAGATGACCGGCTCCTTGCGCGCCGGCTTGTCCTCCTCGCTCACGGCGGGCGCCGCGGCGATCTGGTCGGCGGCGGAGGGACGCGGCTCGTCCGTCTCCTCGCGCTCCGCCTTGCCGCCGATGCCCTTGATCGAGTTCTTCACCCGGTCGACGACCAGCAGTGCCTGTCCGGCGGCGCTGAGCGTGTTCTGGATGACGAGCAGCGGAAGGTCTTTGGCCTTCTCCTTCAGCTCGTCCTTGTTGGTGACGGTTTTAGCGATGTTGCGTATCACGTCGCTGAGGGACATGACGTCTCCCTGGGAGGTCAGTATTGGACGGCCAGTCTGGCAAACCGCGGGCTAGCACGCACGGGGCGGGCCAGACGGTCGCTCCACGTAGCATAAGAAGTATGGAGCCCCAGACCCCCTCTTCCCGCCGAGTCCTCGTAGCCAAGCCACGGGGCTACTGTGCCGGAGTCGATCGAGCCGTGGTCGCGGTCGAGAAGGCGCTGGAGCAGTACGGCGCCCCGATCTACGTCCGCAAGCAGATCGTTCACAACACGCACGTGGTCAAAACGCTTGAGGCCAGGGGCGCCATCTTCGTCGAGGAGACCGAGGAGGTGCCCGAGGGTTCGATCGTGGTGTTCTCGGCCCACGGCGTGTCGCCCGCGGTGCACGAGGAGGCCAGGGACCGCGGCCTGCGCACCATCGACGCCACCTGCCCGCTGGTCACCAAGGTGCACAACGAGGCCAAGCGCTTCGCCGGCCAGGACTACGAGATCCTGCTGATCGGGCACGAGGGCCACGAGGAGGTCGAGGGCACCTCCGGCGAGGCGCCGCAGCACATCCAGCTCGTCGACGGCCTCGACGCCGTCGACCAGGTCGAGGTGAAGGACCCGAGCCGGCTGGTGTGGCTGTCGCAGACCACGCTCTCGGTCGACGAGACCACCGAGACCGTGGCCCGCCTCAAGGAGCGCTTCCCCAACCTGCTCGACCCGCCGAGCGACGACATCTGCTACGCCACCCAGAACCGCCAGATCGCGGTCAAGGAGATCGCCGCCGAGGCGCAGCTCGTCATCGTGGTCGGCTCCGAGAACTCCTCCAACTCCAAGCGCCTGGTCGAGGTGGCGAAGGACTACGGCGCCGACGCCTCCTACCTCGTCGACAACGCCGACTTCATCCGTGACGAGTGGCTGGAGGGCGTCACCACGGTCGGCGTCACGAGCGGCGCGTCCGTGCCCGAGGAGCTGGTCGAGGAGGTGCTGGCGCGCCTCGCCAAGCACGGCTTCGGCGACGTCACCGAGGTCGAGCCGGTGCAGGAGAGCATGCGCTTCGCCCTGCCCCACGAGCTGCGCAAGGACCTTCGCGCCCGAGCCTGAGCCCGGCCCGCCGGAGCGGCGGGGACGCGGTCAGTCCTCGCCGCGCGGCGTCCCGTAGACCTTGGGCTCGAAGTAGCCCTCGGGCTCGGGCACGAACGTCGGCTGCCGCGGGCGCGGCGTCTCCGCGTCCGCCTTCAGCTCCGCCCGCAGGTCGCGTACGTTGTCCCACAGGCCGCGCCGGAGCGCCACGCCGAGCACGACGGCCGAGCCGGCGAACAGCCACGGCGCGCCGCGGGTCAGCGACGTGTAGAGGCCGAGCGCCAGCGACTGCACGATCGACACCGAGCCGAGCGCCCGCCCGAGCTCGACGAAGAGCGTCGCGCAGAAGAACACCAGCGGGGGCGCCACCACCAGCGACAGCAGCTCGCGCCGGTTGACCAGCAGCACGCCCAGCAGGCTCGACACCAGGAAGGCCGCGCCGACGACCTGCTGGACGCCGAGCAACGCCGCCAGCACGTAGCCGGCCAGGGTGGCGACCAGGGCGAGCGCGATGGCGCCCCGAGCGGTCAACCTGACGGCGGGCTTTCTGCCCTTCTCCACCACCGGTCCACCCCCGTTCACTACGTCCCGTTGGCCAACTTACCGTTGGAGTGGGAGAACAGTGACGGGGTTTCCAGCAGTTCGGGGGATGCGAGGGGTCTCGGCAGGCCGTCGAGCATCTCCGGAGGGTCCAGGTCGCCGTCCACGACGCCCAGCTCGTTGAGTTTGCGTGCGGTGACCAGCACGCGGCTTTCGAGCGATCCGACCGACTTGTTGTACGCCTCCACGGTCCGGCTCAGCGCCCGGCCCAGGGAGTCGACGTTCCGGCCGAGGGACGACAGCCGCTCGTACAGCTCTTTGCCCAGCTCGAACACCGCCCGCGCGTTCTCGCTCAGCGCGGCCTGCTGCCAGGCGTAGTGGGCGGTGCGCAGCATCGTGATCAGCGTGGTCGGCGTGGCGATGTGCACCCGGCGCGCCATCGCGTACTCCAGCAGGCCGGGGTCGCGTTCGAGCGCGGGGGCGAGGAACGCCTCGCCGGGGATGAACAGCACCACGAACTCCGGCGACGGGTTGAACGCCTGCCAGTAGGACTTGGCGGCCAGCCGGTCGATGTGCTCGCGCACGTGCCGGGCGTGGGCGTCGAGCCGGACCGTGGCGAGCGACTCGTCGGACGCCTCGGCGGCCTCCAGATAGGCCGCCAGCGAGACCTTGGAGTCGACCACGATGTTCTTGCCGCCGGCCAGCCGTACGACCATGTCGGGCCGCATGGAGCCCTCGGCGACCTGCTCGTCGAAGTCGCAGTGGCGCTGCATGCCGGCGATCTCGGCGACCCGGCGGAGCTGGAGCTCGCCCCAGCGGCCCCGGGCCTCCGGCCGTTGCAGGGCGCGCACCAGGGCGGTGGTCTGGGAGCGGAGCTGCTCGCTGCTCTCGCGGACGAACTCCATCTGCTTGGCCAGCTCGGCCCGCGCCGCGCGCTGGCCGGACTCGGTGTCGCGGAGCTGCGTCTCCACCCGCGCCAGGGCGTCCTTCAGCGGCTCGACCAGGTGCTCGACGGCCTGCCTTCGCTGCTCCAGGTCGCCGGCGGCCTCGGCGCGGGTGGCCGCGAGCCTGGTCTCGGCGAGCTCCAGGAAACGGAGGTTGTTGACGTCGAGCGCGCGCGTGGACAGTGCCTGGAACCGCTCGGCCAGCTGCTCCTCGACGTAGACGAGCTTGTCGGCGGACGCCTTGGCGCGGGCGTCGGCCTCGGCCACCCGCACCGCCGCGCGGGTCCTCGCCACGAGGAAGCCGACGAGCAGCCCGACGGCCAGACCGATGACAAGCGCGACGACGTCCACTCGATCGATGATTGCAGGACTCCGCGCCCGGTTCCGCCCGACACGCTACGGGCGAACCGCCCGGGTGCGGCGGCAAGTAAACTCGCTGTCCGTGAGTCTCTCCATCGGCATCGTCGGCCTGCCCAACGTCGGTAAGTCCACGCTGTTCAACGCGCTGACCAAGACCGGCAACGCGCTCGCGGCCAACTACCCGTTCGCCACGATCGAGCCCAACGTGGGCATCGTGGGCGTGCCGGACGACCGCCTGCCCGTGCTGGCCGAGATCTTCGGCTCGGCGCGCATCCTGCCCGCCAAGGTCGAGTTCGTCGACATCGCGGGCCTGGTCAAGGGGGCCTCGGAGGGGCAGGGGCGGGGCAACCAGTTCCTCGCCAACATCCGCGACACCGACGCGATCTGCCAGGTGATCCGGGTCTTCGGCGACCCCGACGTCACCCACGTCGACGGTGAGATCTCCCCCAAGCGGGACATCGAGACGATCAACACCGAGCTGATCATGGCCGATCTGCAGACGGTCGAGAAGGCCGTACCGCGCCTGCAGAAGGAGGCGCGCAACAACAAGGACAAGAAGGCCGCGCTGGAGGCCGCTGAGGCCGCACTGGCCGTCCTGGAGACCGGCAAGACCATCTTCGAGAGCGGCCTCGACCGCGAGGAGCTGCGCGAGCTCCACCTGCTGACGGCCAAGCCGTTCCTCTACGTGTTCAACCTCGACGCCGACGAGCTCACCGACACCGCGCTCAGGGAGCAGCTCTCGACGCTGGTCGCCCCCGCCGAGGCCGTCTTCCTTGACGCCAAGATCGAGTCCGAGCTGGTCGAGCTCGACGAGGAGGAGGCGCTGGAGCTGCTGCAGTCGGTCGGCCAGGAGGAGTCGGGCCTGCGCCAGCTCGCCCGGGTCGGCTTCGAGACGCTCGGCCTGCAGACCTACCTCACGGCGGGCCCCAAGGAGACCAGGGCCTGGACCATCCGCAAGGGCGCCACGGCCCCCGAGGCGGCCGGCGTGATCCACACCGACTTCCAGCGGGGCTTCATCAAGGCCGAGGTGGTCTCGTTCGACGACCTGGTCGAGGCCGGCTCGATCGCCAGCGCCCGCTCGGCGGGCAAGGCACGGATCGAGGGCAAGGACTACGTGATGCGCGACGGCGACGTGGTGGAGTTCCGCTTCAACGTCTGACGCCTTCAACGTCTGACGCCGCGCCCGCGCGTCTCCGTCGACTGTGCATGACGCTTCGCTACGCTGTGTTGCCGACACTGTCATGGTGACGTGCCGAACGTGTTTAAGTGTCAACCACTTTGGGCCCCCGCGCGTCGAATCGTCACGGCGTTCACGCTGACTCGGGAGGCCCCTCATGATCCGTCGCATCATCCGGAAACGACGCCCCGCTCCGACGCTCGCGGGGATCAGCCTGGAGGAGGAGCTGGCCCTGATCAGGGTCGAGCTCATGTACGGCCTGCGCGTCAACAGGGAGGCTTACCTGCGCAGGAAGGTCGACGAGCGCAACGAGATGGTCAGCCGCATGCGTGAGCGCGACGCCGCGGAGATGCTGGCCGACCTGCGCGGCTCGCTGGAGCGGTCGGTCCGTCCGACGGTCGTCGACCTCCAGAGCAAGGCCGCCACGGTCCAGGGCACCGTCCAGGGCGCCGTCCAGGGCGGGGCGGCCGACGCCCAGAGCCGCACCGGCGTCGTCGATCTTCAGAGCCGGCGCCGGGGGCGTTCGATGCAGGATCCCGAGCCCGCCTGACGCGGCTCCCAGAATCCGCGGCCCATACCGAATGCGCAGGTCGTGAGAGGTCCATGCCTGTTCTGGACAGGAATCCGTGGCCGTCGCGCTAGGCGGTTTTAGGCGTTTGTCCTGGTCAAAAGCCGTTTCTGCCGGGAACTGATGGGAATCGGTACTGACGCCTGTCGCAGAGCCCCGGTTTGCCGTAAGGGCGGTCGTGCCTGCAGCATGGGCGTGGCTTTCCTGGAAGAATGGCGGAGACCGGATAGGGTGACTACTTCACCGCGGATGATGGGGATCGGCAACGGACGACACCGCGCCAGCCGGGGGGATCGGCGCGAGCGGAGGCGTGATGGCTCGTAGGTCTACCGTCCAGCACGATCCTCGGATCGCTGACGGGCCCGGGCTTTCCGCGACCCTGGACCCAGCCGACTACGACGTGCCGCCGCCCCGCCGGCCGCGGCGCGGTGGCTGGTCCGGCGGCGGCGGGCGGTGGCTCGTCTGGGTGGGCCGCATCATTCTCTGGGCGCTTATCGTGGTTATCGTGGTGAATGGGATTCGTGCACCATTTGAGCGATTTACCCAGCAAGAGGGCACAACGTCCAATGCGGGCGCCCCGGCGGCCGAGACGGGTTTCCCCACGCAGCGAGGGATGGCGTTCGCCGCCCAGTTCGCGGGGGTCTATCTCAATTTCAGCCCCGACGACGCGGACAGCAGGTCGCGCAAACTCGCGGCCTTCCTGCCCGACGCCTCCGACCCGCAGATGGGCTGGGACGGTTTCGGCAAGCTGTCCGCCGTCGCGATCCAGGCGTACGACGTCGAGGTCGGCGACGACCAGAACGCCGTGGTCAGCGTGGCCTTCCAGTCCGGGCCGCGGCGCCTGATGCTGTCGGTGCCGATCTACTACTCCGGCGACGAGGGCGGCAGGCGGTTCGTGGTGTCCGGGCGGCCGGCGATCCTGCCCGCGCCCGCCCCGGCCGAGCTGCCCCAGATCGCGCCCCCGGAGACCGACGACGCGGCGGCCGCCGAGCTGAAGCCGCAGCTGGAGGGCTTCTTCAAGGACTACGCGTCCGGCGAGGCCGCCGGGCTGCAGCGCTACGTCGCCGCCGGCAAGAGCCTGCCCAGCTTCGGAGGCACGTTCACCTTCGCCGAGCTCAAGAAGGTCGTGGTGCCTGTGGGGGGTGCCACAAGAGAGATTCAGGCGGTGGTCGTGTGGGTGGTGCCGAACGGCGACGCCCCGCCCACCCCCAACGCCACCGACCCGGCGGCGGTCGGCGCGCGTTTGGAGCAGGCCTACCGGCTCACCGTCGAGAAGCAGGGCGACAAATGGTTCGTCGCCGACATCCGCGGCGCCGGGCGGGTCGTTGACTAAAGGCCCGTCCGCGCCGCAGAACGGTACCCCCCGGGAGGACGAGAAGTGACCTTGAAGACCATAGTGCTCTCCTTGCTGCAACTGACGCCGGCGCCCACGTCGACCGGCATCGACACCGGAGGGCTCGCCGACTTCCTACGGGCGTTCTTCGCCCCGTTGTTCCTGGTGGTGGTGTCGGTGGTCGCGCTCTTCTTCCTCTTCACCCGGGAGATCACCCGGTTCGTCCAGTTCTTGATCTTGGCGGTGGCCATCGGGGTGATCTTCTACGTTCCCAACATCATCGAGGTGACCGCGAAGGCGATCGCCGGCGCACTGGGCATCAAGTAAAGGGTTGAGACCGTCCGGCGGCGGTCATACACGAGCGGGTGAGGGAGGAGGACCGGGTGGACCTGCCCACGTACACGAACATCTGGCGCATCGAGAAGCGGCTCTACAAGCTGTACGACCTACGCCTGCCGATGCCGCTCCCCATCGTCTGGATCGGCGTCTTCGTCGGGGTGTTCGTCCCGTGGTCCCTCCTGCTGATCCTGGTGGGCGTGCCGGTCGCGATGCCGTGGCACGTGCTGTTCCTGGTGCCGCCGGGCATCGTGACGTGGCTGTCGACCCGTCCCGTCATCGAGGGCAAGCGGCTCACCGAGCTGCTGGAGTCCCAGATGCGTTACCTGGGTGAGCCGAAGGCCTGGTACCGCCTCGCGCCCGGGGCCGAGCCGGAGACGGTCACCTTCTCCGCCCGCGTGTGGCGCACCACGCCGGTCCGGGTCAAGGCCCGGCGTCCCGCCAAGGCGCGGCAGGCGCAGCGACGGGCCGAGGAGCAGCGGGCGGCGGGTCCGCGGCAGGTCCGGCCGGCGGTCGCCGCCGCTGCCGCCGCGGCCGGGCAGGCTCCGGTCGCGGAGCCGACGACCGGGCGTACGGGCTGGGGCTCCCGCCGCGGCACGGCTCCCGCCCTGCGCGGGCGGGTGCGGCAGGGCACCGCCGAGGCGCTTCCCGCCGGACGCGAGCGCCCCCTGGCCCTCCCGCCCGGCGCCGACCCGAACGGCGCGGACCGGCCTGCCGAGACCGGCCGCGAACGGGTCCGGCAGGAGGACGGCGCGAAGGCCACGCGTGGGCGGGCCCGTCAGGAGGACGGTGCGAAGGCCGTTCGTGGGCGGGCGCGGCAGGAGGACGGCACGGAGTCCGTCGGTGGGCAGGCCCGGCAGGAGGACGGCGCGCGTCGCAAGGGCGGCAAGCGGCGGATCTTCGGCCGGGACGACGCGGTCCAGGAGGCCGCCAGCCAGCAGACCGCCCTCCGTGAGGCGGCGCTGCGCGAGGCGGCCCTTCGTGAAGCCACCCTCCACGAGGCCACGCACGGAGCGGGCGAGGAGCCGGTGAGCCGCCTGGCGACCCCCTCACGGCCCGCGCAGGAGCCCACCCCCGCCGAGCAGGTCGCGCCGCAGGCTCACGAACAGGGCCGGGATGAGGCATCGGCTCCTGAGCAGGGCGAGCTGACGGCCGGCGAGCGTGACGAGACGCAGACCCGGGCGCAGGCTCAGGACCAGGCCGAGGCGCAGGTTCATGGTGAGGTCGCCGAGGCCGAGAGCAGTGCAGCCCGTCGTGATGGCGAGGCAGAGGGGCGGGACGTCCGTCGCGGGACGGTCGTGCCCATCCGCTCGGGAGGTCAGGGCCGTAAGTCCGGCGCCGCCAAGCCGATCGACACCGAGGCGCTGCGGCGGCTGAGAAGGCTCGCGGCGAGCGCCGACGCCCCGTCGGACGCCGCGGCCCGCGCGGATGCCCGTACGGATGCGGATGATCGGGTCGGCAGCGAGCGGCACGAGGACGAGGTCGCCCGCGACCAGCACCGGAAGGGCCAGCCGCCGAGGCTGGGCCCGGCCCTGGTGCTCTCGGGCCCCCACCGGGCCTGGCCGCCGCTCGACCCCAACGCGAAGCCCCTGCCCCGCCCGCCGGCCCCGCGCGCCGAGCAGCCGACCCGAGACGCGGCCACTGGTGCGCAGGCGGGCAGTGGCGAGGACACGCCCGCGATCCCGTCCAGCGCCCCCGGCGCGGCCGGCACGGCTGTCCCTGGCGGGACCACGGCCACCGGCGCCGAGGACAGTCACGCCGAGGCGGCTGGCGGGGTGATGGCGAGCGGCGCTCCGGCGGATGCCCCGGCAGCGAGCGCGCCCACCGCCGACGCCCCCAAGGACAGCAGCCTCGTTGAGAGCGGCGGTGCTGTGAGCGGAGACACCCGGCGCGGCGGTGCTGTGAGCGGCGGTGCTGTGAGCGGCGGTGCTGTGAGCGGCGGGTCCGAGCGGCGGGCGGCCTCCGGGAACACCGGCAGCGCCGAGGCGACCGAGGACGCCGGCAGCATTGCGCCCACCCAGGGCAACGAGCTCACCGACAGCACCGAGGCCGCCCGGGGCACCGGGGATGCCGGCAGCACTGGGCCCATCCAGGGCAATGAGTTCGCCGACAGCGCCGACGCCGCCCGGAGCGCCGAGGATGCCGGCAGCGCTGCGCCCACCCAGGGCAACGAGCTCACCGACAGCACCGAGGCTGCCCGGAGCCCAGAGACCGACGGGAGCGCCGAAGCCGCTCGGAGCGCCGAGGCCGTCCGGAGCGCCGAGGCCGCCCAGAGCAACGAGCTCACCGGCGACGCCCAGGCCCGTCGGAGCAGCGAGGCCGCCGAGGCTGAGCCCACCGCAACCACTGGCGGTGCCGAAGACGCCGGCGACGCGGACGAGGGCGGGGAGCGGGGGCGGCGGGGTGGAGGGTGGCCGCGGTTGGCGCCTGTGGCCCCGGACGCGCCCGCCCCGGCGGCGCACCGCGCCCCGGAGCGGCCCCCTGCCCCCGCCGCCGCGGCGCACCGCGCCCCTGAGCGGCCCGTCGCCCCGCTCAGGGGACGCCCCGGCGCGCCGGCGGACGGGCGGTCGGGCGAGCTGGTGGCGCCCGTGCCGGGGCCGCGGCCCGGGGAGGGACGGGTGCGGAGGGTCGAGTCCGTCGTCGGCCGGGACTCCGGCGGGTGGCGGCGGATCGCGCAGGTCGTGGTCGGCGGCTCCTCGGTACGCACCGACGGCTCCGAGATCGACGAGGCCCGCGCCAGGGCGGTGTTCGGCGGCAGCCGCAGGATCCTGGTGCTCGGCTGCACGGGCGGCGCCGGCCAGAGCACCACGGCCCTCATGCTGGGCCACACCTTCGCCCAATACCGTGACGACAGGATCGTCGCCGTGGACGCCAACACCGGCGGCGAGACCCTGACCAGCAGGATCGAACCCGAGACCCCCGAGACGCTCACCTCGCTGCTGGCCGGCCTCGACCGGGTCAGCGGCTATCTGACGATGCGCGGCTACACCACGAGGACGGCCACCGGCCTCGAGGTGATCAGCGCCGACACCGACGCGGGCGCCGAGCAGCGCCTGGCGGACCGGTCGCGCTTCTCCGACCACCGCCTGGGCGAGTCCATGAGGCTGCTCGACCGCCACTACAAGCTGGCCGTCATCGACCCGGCCGCCGCTCTGGCGGCCCGCCTCCTGCCGTACGCCGACCAGCTCGTCCTGGTGGTCCCGGCGAGCGAGGAGGCGTCGGAGGCGGTGGCGATGACGTACGAGTGGCTCGACGGGCACGGCTGCGCGGAGCTGCGCAGGCGTGCGGTGATGGTCGTGAACGGCGTGAGCAGGCGTTCCATGGCCGACGTCGAGCAGGCTGAGTCGGTGGCCAGGGGCAGGTGCCGGGCCATCGTCAGGGTCCCCTGGGATGACGACCTCGCCCCGGGCGGGGCGGAGGTCGTCGATCCCGGGCAGTTGCGCGCGGCCGGGCGACGGGCCTACCTCGCCCTCGCGGGCGTGGTGGTCGCGGGCTTCGCCGCCCAGTCGGCCCAGACGGCGCGGACAGCGCAGTCGGCGCAGAGCGTACGACCGAGCGATGAGGAGTTGGCGAGTGACCCCCCGGGCACGAGAATCGGTGAGCGTTAAGTGAACAAGCGAGCAGGTCTGGCCCGTTCATGCGCCGAGGGGGCGGCATGAGCAGGGCGTCCCGAGCGCACCAGCGCCTCGCGGTCCGCTACTTCGACGACCGCATCCTGCTCACAGACACCTGCGCATGGGCGTATTTCCGCCTTCCGACGGTCAGCTACGAGTTCGTCACTCCCGAGGAACGGGAGGCGCTGGCCACCAACATCACGATCGCGCTGGCCGCGATCAGGATGCCCGACGCCGAGGTCCATCTGCGGGTGGCGCACCGCACCTACCCGGCCGCCGAGTGGGCGATGGCGCTCAACGCCACCTCCGACGAGGGCCCCGGCTGGCGCGACTACCTGGAGGAGATGTACCGCCACGTCTGGGCGAAGGACTTCTGGACGAAGGAGGTCTATCTCGGCGTACGCCTGGGCCCGCGCGGCAAGCAGCTCGGCAGCGGCGTGCTCGCCCAGCTCCTCGGCTTCTACCAGAAGACCGAGAAGTCCCTGGGCATGACGGACGACCACGTTCCCGACAGCGAGATCGGCCGCTGGACCGAGCAGGCGGAGCGCCTCGGCCGGGCGCTCGCGTCGAGCGCCCTCTACGCCCGCCACGCCACCTCCGTCGAGGTGGCGTGGTTGTTCCAGCACGGGGCCGCGGGCGCGTCGGGCGACGCGCCGCCGTCGGCGAGCCCGCGCAGGCGGTGGGGCAGGGGCGAGATCGAGACGCTGGTCGAGGGCGAGATCCACAACGGCAGGAGTCTGCTGCGGATCGTGCAGCCGCAGGGCGACTCGTACGTGGCCCACCTGTCGTTCGCCCGCTTCCCCGACCTGATGCCGTTCCCCGACGGCGAGCCGTGGATGCACTTCGCCGACCAGCTCCCGTTCCCGGTGGAGATCTCCTCCAGGATGCGGCTGATCCCGCCGGTCAAAGCCTCGAAGGACGTGGCGCGCAAGCTGGCGCACGCCCGCGACATGGACCACCACATCCGCGAGGCGGGCGCGGAGGCCCCGCTGGCGCTGGCCGAGCAGATCGACGCGGCCCGGATGCTGGAGCACGGCATCACCAAGGAGCGCCTGCCCTTCGTGTACGGCTGGCACCGGCTGATCGTCTCCGCCCCGACCGAGGACATCTGCGTGCAGCGGGTGGAGGCGGTGGTCGAGCACTACCGGGACATGGGCATCGACGTGGTCAACTCGACCGGCGACCAGTTCTCGCTGTTCTGCGAGTCGCTGCCGGGCGAGAAGGTACGGGTCAACGCCTACGCCCAGCGCCAGCCGCTGCGGACGATCGCGGGCGGCATGGCCACGGCCACCGTCGATCTCGGCGACCGGCTGGGCGAGGGCAGCGAGGGCTGGCTGGGCCCGTACATCGGGGAGACCGTCGGCAGGGCGCGCAGCATCGTGCACTTCGACCCCCTGGTGGCGGCCACCCGCAACCGGCCGACGGCCATCGCGATCACCGGCGAGCCGGGCGGCGGCAAGACCACGCTCGCGCTGCTGATGATCTACCAGATGGCGCTGCGCGGCGTCACGGTCGCGGTGATCGACCCCAAGGGCGACGCCGAGTCGCTGGTGCGGCTGCTGGACAAGCGCGGGCGCAAGGCCCGGATCATCCCGCTGGGCTCGGCGGCGCCGGGCCTGCTGGACCCGTTCTCGTTCGGCGACGACATCGCGGCGAAGAAGACCATGGCCACCGAGACGCTGCGGCTGCTGCTGCCGCGCATGTCGGAGGAGCGCGAGTCGGCGATGATCCAGGCGGTCGCGGCGATCTCCAACCAGCCCGACCCGTCGCTCGGCAAGGTCGTCGACCACCTGGAGCAGTCCGACGACCCGGCGTCGAAGAACCTCGGCGCGGTGCTGCGCTCGATGTCGGAGATGCACCTGGCCCGGCTCTGCTTCGACCCCTCCGGCGGTGACCAGATCGACACCGAGGGGTGGACGACCGTCTTCACACTGGGCGGCCTGACCCTCCCCGACGTGGCCACGACCAGGGAGGACTACTCGTACGAGCAGCGGCTGTCGGTCGCCCTGCTCTACCTGGTGTCGCAGTTCGCGCGCAGGCTGATGAACGGCCTCGACCGGCGCGCCCCCAAGGCGATCTTCCTGGACGAGGCGTGGGCGATCACGTCCACGCCCGAGGGCGCCAAGCTGGTGCCCGAGGTCAGCCGGATGGGCCGCTCCCGCAACACCGCGCTCGTGCTGGTCTCGCAGAACGCGGGAGACCTGCTGAACGAGCAGGTGACCAACTGCCTGTCGTCCGTGTTCGCGTTCCGGTCCACCGAGCGGGTGGAGGTGAACCACGTGATGTCCCTCCTGGGGGTGGAGGCGTCCGAGGAGCACAAGGCCGTGCTGCGCTCGCTCGGCAACGGCGAATGCATTTTCCGCGATCTGGATGGCAGGGCCGGCCGCATCGGAGTAGACCTGGTCTCCGATGAGCTTCTTCGCTGGCTCGACACGAACCCGACACACGACAAACCCGATCGCGACGGGCATGATGATCTTCAGGGGGGCGTGGGCAGGCCGCAGGAGGTACGGTCATGAAGATCCGGCTATCCCGACGACTCGCGCTGGCACTCGCGCTGGTCACCGGCATCCTCGTGGTGCCGCTGGTCGTGGGCGGGTTGTCCGCGCCGGCCGCCGCGGCACCGTGCGACCTTTCCGGGCCGCTCACGCCCGAGGTGGTGGGCGGCGGCACCGACGGGCTCATCCAGGCCCCGGCTCCGGCCGGCGCCCAGCCGAGCGCGCCGGTCACCAATTACGGCCAGTTCGGCATGAGCGGCCAGTTCTGGCACACGCACGAGCTGGGCTGCGGCGACTATGTCGCGGTGCTCGGCAACATGTGGGCCAACGGCATCTTCACCGCGGCCAAGGCCATCGACCGGCTGACGATCACCACGTACCAGGCGGCGGCCACCGAGGGACCGCTCCAGTCCATCAAGGACGTCGTCGACGACATCGTCACAAACCTGGCCAACGCCATGTACTGGCCGTTCCTTCGCCCGATCGTGATCCTCGGCGCGATCTGGCTCGCCTGGTACGGCCTGATCCGCAAGCGCGCCACCACGACCGCCGAGGGCGTGATCTGGATGGTGCTCGCGGTCACCGTGGCGACCTGGTTCTTCAGCCGTCCCGGCGACTTCACCGGCCTCGGCAAGGTCGTCACCGACAAGACCGGCGAGGTCGTCAACTCGGCCTTCTCCGGCCTGCCCGGCGCGGGCGGCGCGTCCTGCCTGCCGCCGCCCGGCCAGACGAGCGCCGAGCTCAAGCCCGGCGGCTACGGCCAGGTCGGCACGCCCGGCGTCGAGCAGAACGCCGACGCGCTGTGGTCCACGCTGGTCTGCAAGCCGTGGCTGGTGGGCCTGTTCGGCACCGCCGACCCGCAGCAGCCGATCGTGCGCGACTGGGGCCGCAAGGTCCTGGAGATGCAGTCGATCCCGCCCGCCGTCGCCGGGCAGGCGGCCCCCGACGTGGGAGCGCGCCAGCAGGAGTACGCCTCGCTGGCCGACAAGCTCAGGAACGACCCCCGCTACACGGTCTTCTCCGGCCGCGACTGGTCCAACCGGCTCGGCGTGGCGGTCGGCGCGTTCATCGCCGCCATCGTGGCGGGCCTGCTCATCTTCCTGGTGGCGGTCTCGCTGCTGGTGCTCAAGGTGGGCTTCCTGCTGCTGCTGATCATGGGGCCGGTGTTCCTGCTCATCGGCGTGCATCCGGGCAGCGGCCGGATCATCGCCATGCGCTGGGTGGAGATGCTGGTCGGCACGCTGCTCCGGCAGGCGGTGCTGACGCTGGTGCTCGGCGTGCTCGTGTACGGCTACGCGCTGATCATCTCCACGACCATGCCGTGGGGCATGCAGGTGCTGTTCATGGCCCTGCTGACGATCGCGGTGTTCTTCTACCGGCGTCCGTTCCAGCATCTGTTCGCCTCGCTCAACGGTCACACGGTCGCGACCCGGATGCTCGGCGAGGCCGCCAGTTCGTCGGTGCTGGAGCGGTCGGCGGCCGTGCTGCCGCCGGTCGCCTCGGCCCGCATCGGCCGCTGGGGGCTGCGTAAGGCCGAGCCCGCCATCCGCGCGGCCGCCGCGGCGAGCGGCGCGGGCGCGGGCGCGGCCGCCGTGGCCTCGACGGCGGGGCAGGCGCGCGTACGGGCCGAGGAGGGCGACGCCGCGGCGGCGGGCACCCGCATCCCGGCCACGGCAGCGCCGCTCGACACCGACGCCCAGGGCGGCAAGGCGGGCGCGCGGGCGCCGCTGGAGCCGCGCCGTGGCACCGCGCCGCCGCTCAACCTGGGCGGCGCGGCCCGCTCCGGCGGCGGCGTCGCCGGGCCGCGCGTGAGCGGCGCGGGCGGGCCCCGGGTGGGCGGCGCGAGCGGCCCGCCCAGAGCGGCCTCCGGCGCGTCCGCGGGCGGCTCAGGTGGTTCTTCAGGCGGCTCGGGCGGTTCGGGCGGCTCCGGTGGTGGCGGCTGGTTCGGCGGCGGGTCGGGCGGGGGCTGGGCCTCGCGCGGCGGCTCGTCGGGCGCGCGGGGCGGTTCCGCCCGCAGCTCCAGGTTCGGCGGCTCCGGCGGCTCCGGCTCGCGCGGCTCAGGCGGCGGCCTCTTCGGCGGCTCCGGCGGGTCGGGCGGCGGCTCGAACGGCAGGTCCGGCGGCGGGTCCAACGGCGGGGGCGGCAGCCTGTTCGGTGGCGGCTCGCGCAACGGAGCCCGGCCGAGCGGCGGTTCACGCGGCCCCGCCGCCCGCCCTTCAGGCGGCTCGCGCATCTTCGGCGGCTCCGACGAGCCGGCCTCGCGCGCCTCCGAGGCCCCGCCTCTGTGGCTGCGGGGCAGCGGCAGGAACGGCGGCTCCGAGGAGACGTCCGTGCCGTTCTGGCTCAAGCCGAACAGCTCCGACAAGGATTGAACAAGGACGCAACATGCCGCAGCCAGGTGACAGGCGGGGTGCCGCCTTCGCCGTCATCGTCGTGATCATCGCCGCGGTCGGCATCTATCTCATGTGGGCGGACTGGGGGGATTCGCCCGAGCAGCAGCCGCAGGCCGCGCCGCCCACGCGGGTCGCGATCGTCACCCCGACGCCGCTCGCGACCGCGAGCAACGCGCCGTTCGACGTCTACGACTACCTGCCGATGAGGAAGGAGCAGCTGGCCGCGGCGGCGGACCTCGCCGAGCGCTTCACCGCCGTGTACGGCACCTTCCGCTACGACGAGGACGCGGCGGCCTACGCCGCCCGGCTGAAGGCGTACACGACGCCCGAGCTCGGCGCCCTGCTGACCCGCACGGTGACGTCGGCGGGTGCCGTCGAGCAGAACCGCGCCGACGAGCTCGTCTCCCAGGCGACGGCCAAGCTCAAGGAGATCAGGCAGGTCGGCAAGGGCTCGATCATCTTCGTCGTGACCGGCAACCGCCAGGTCACGGCGAAGAGCGGCAACAAACTGCTCACCGAGGAGTACGCGGTGACCGTGAGCGAGTCCGGCAGCGACTGGCGCGTCTTCGACATCATGCCCGCCGACGAGGGCCAGGACGGTGACACCGGGTGAACGTCTCGCGCACGCGCCTCGCCCTCCTGCTCGGGCTGGCCGGGGCGCTCCTGCTGGTGGCCGTCATCGTCTCGCCGATGCTGCTGATGTCGCTGCCCTCGTTCATCAGCGACGGCCGCACCTCGATCGACTGCACCGACGACGCCCAGGTCGAGGAGGTCTCCGACACCGCCACCTCGGACATCCCCGACGACTACCTGAAGTTCTACAAGGAGTACGGCAAGAGGATCGGCGTCCAGTGGAACATCCTGGCCGCCGTGGGCAAGCGTGAGACCGACCACGGCCGCTCCACGCTGCCCGGCGTACGCAGCGGCACCAACTCGGCGGGCGCGGCCGGGCCCATGCAGTTCCTCATCTCCACCTGGGGCGGCAAGGCCAGGGTGCCGGTGGAGACGCCGTTCACCGGGTACGCCTCCGACGGCGACGGCGACGGCATCGGCGACGTCTACAACCCGGCCGACGCGATCCTCGGCGCGGCGCGCATGCTCAAGCGCAACGGCGCGCCGGAGAACGTGCGGCAGGCGCTGTTCGTCTACAACCGCGCCTGGTGGTACGTGGACCAGGTCGAGGAGATCGCCAGGAAATACGCCAAGTCCGGCGACGTGAAGGTGCCGCCGCAGGCGGAGGAGGAGTGCGACGAGCCGCTGATCGAGGCCGCGCCGACCACCGTGGTCGCCAAGATCCTGGCGTACGCGCTGGCGCAGCGCGGCAAGCCGTACCTTTGGGGCGGCACGGGGCCGGACGCCTTCGACTGCTCCGGGGTGATCTACGCGGCCTACCGGTCGGCGGGGCTGCAGATCCCGCGTACGACGTTCGGGCAGTGGCCGTTCGGCGTCCGGGTGTTAGAGGGCCAGGAACAGCCCGGTGACCTGGTGTTCTTCAACGCCGGGCCGGGCACGTCGGCGAACAACCCGGGGCACGTCGGACTCGTCGTCTCCAAGGGCAAGATGCTGGAGGCCCGGTGCACGCTGTGCGGCCCCATCAAGGTGACCAGCTACTCCGCCCGCGGCAACCGCATCGGCTTCACCCGTCCGCTGCAGAACCCAGCCGTCCTCGACCAGCTCCAGAAGTTGCAGAATCCTGCCCTGTGAGGAACATCGACGCATGAGCGTGATCGTGGTCGTGGCCGCCGTGATCGTCGACCCGGACGGCCGGGTCCTGGCCGCGCAGCGGGCCGAGCCGCCGGCGCTCGCCGGCGGGTGGGAGTTCCCCGGCGGGAAGGTGGACCCCGGCGAGGGCGAGGAGGAGGCGCTGGTCCGGGAGTGCCGCGAGGAGCTCGGCGTGGAGATCACGGTCGGTGAGCGCGTCGGCGGTGATTGGCCGCTCTCCCCGGGGTACGTGATGCGGGTCTGGCTGGCCGCCCTCGCCTCCGGCACGCCCGAGCCGCGGGAGCATCTGGCGTTGCGGTGGCTGGCGCCGGACGAGTACTACGACGTCGAATGGCTCGGGGCGGACCTGCCCGTCATGAAGACCGTGGAGAGCATACTCCCGGCTGATTGAGTCCTCTCTCTCTGTGACACAATGGTTACTCGGCGTGATTACGGGTCATGTGTCACAGCGGGGGAGTTGGACGATGCGTCGTGGCTGGATGCTGGCCGGAGTGGTGATCCTGGCCGCCGTGCCCGCCGTTCCGGTGGCGGCGAGCGGGGTTTCGCTGGTGCTGGAGCGGGTGGGCGCGGTCCAGGACGGCGTGGGCACGTGGCTCCGTACGGGGGACACGCAGCGGTTCCGGGTCCGGGTCAACGGGATGTCGGTGGGGGGCGGGCGCGTGGCCGTGGCGGTCAGCCCCGTCGCGGCGCTGTCGGTCACCTGTGGGGGCCTTTCGACGGCGGGGCGTGAAGGGTTTGCCGTGGGGTCGGGGGCGGCGCGGCTCGCCGACCGCGCGCTCACCCTGGCGGGGGTCGCCGAACGGGATGACGCCGTGGTGTCGCCCGGGGCGCGGGTGTGCCGGCTCGGGAGCGCGGCGGACGCGCGATCGGTGGACGTGACGGTGATGGCTCCGGCGGGGGCCGACCAGGTGGTGCTGGCCGCCGTCGCCAAGGTCCGTCCCGAGGCAGGCGGTGCTGCGGAGACGCTGGAGAAGACGTTCGCCACGCCTGTCCTGGGCGCAGAGTCGGTGGTCGGGGGGCAGGCGGTCGGCGGGCCGGCGGTCGAGGGCGCCGCGTCGGGGGCGGCCGACGGGGGGCGCTGGAGCCTGCCGGCCTCGGCCGGATCGGACCAGACGGTGGTCGCCCCGACCGCCACCCGCTGCTTCCCAGCGCACCGCTGCCCGTCGCCCGAGCTCGACCAGCCCCAGCAACTGACCGCCGAGGTCGCCACGGGCAATGCCGGGCCGGGTTGGCCGGGCGGTGAGCAGTCGCTTCTGCTGGGCGGGGAGCAGTCGGTGCGGTCGGGCGCAGGGCAGCCGGTTCAGCCGGAGGTAGGGCAGCAAGTCGGGGCGGAGGTAGGTCGGCAGGTCAGGCCCGTGGTAGGGCAGAACAGGCCCGCCAGGCAGGAGTGGGAGAACAGGCGCGCCAGGCAGGCATGGGGGAACAGGCGTGCCAGTCAGGTCAGGCAGGCCGGGCAGATGCGGCATGGGCAGCAGGTCAGCGCGGAATCCCGCGTCCTCCCGCCGGCGCAGGCGGTCCCGCCGGCTCAGGCTGTCCCGCCCGAGCTGGGTGTCCCGCCCGAGCTGGCTGTCCCGCCCGAGCTGGGTGTCCCGCCTGTGCTGGGTGGCCCGCCCGCGCAGGCTGTACCGCCGGCGCAGGCTGTCGCGCCCGCCGGGACCGCGTCGCGGGTTCGGACTGCGCCACAGAGGCGCGCAGGGGCAAGAGGGCGGGCCGTGCGTTCCACGCGAACTGCCTCACGAGTGCAGGCTGTGCCGCCCGCGCAGGCGGTCCCAGAAGTGCAGGCCGTGCCTTCCGCGCAGGTCCCCGCAAGAGCGCAGGTCGCGCCGCCGGCACAGGCGGCTCCGACAACGCAGGCCGGGACTCCCGCGCAAGTTGCCCCAAGAGCGCAGGGAGTGCCTTCCGCGCAGGCTGCCCAGAGAGGGCGGGCCGTGGCCGCCGCGCAGAAGGCTCCGAGGGCGCAGGCCGGGACGCCCGCGCAGGCCGGGACTCCCGCGCAGGCCGGGACTCCCGCGCAGGCTGTCCCGCCCGTGCAGGCGCCCGCAGTTCAGGGTGTCACCGGGCTGGGAGCACCTCAGCAGGTCCAGGGTGGGCAGGGGGTTACAGGCGGCGTCATGCCTGGGGCGGCGATTCCTCAGGTGGCGGAAGGGTCTGGGCAGGCGCTTTCTGGGCTGCGGTTGCCGGAGGTGGCGGGGGGCGACGGGATGTTGGACGTGCCGCCGGGCCTGGCCGGCGGGCTTCCCGGGAACGGCCCGGTTGTGCCGCCGGCGGGCGGCGGCGGGCTCGGAGTGCCTCTGCCCATCGAGGTACGAATGGCCCATGAGCGACCTCGGCCGGTGGCCGCTGTGGTCAATCCACTGAAGGGAAGCCTCGGACACGTGCTCGCGGCGGCCGCTGTTGCTACCCTCCTAGCAGGGCTCTGGGGAATTGTCACGGTACAAAGACGTACCAAGCGCAAGATACTGCGGTAAAACGGGCT
The DNA here is from genome assembly GCF_036289125.1 of Nonomuraea sp. LP-02. Taxonomy (NCBI): domain Bacteria; kingdom Bacillati; phylum Actinomycetota; class Actinomycetes; order Streptosporangiales; family Streptosporangiaceae; genus Nonomuraea; species Nonomuraea sp. LP-02. Next base: position 7,738,041 of record NZ_JAXCLK010000001.1, read on the forward strand.
TTACTGTTACTTTGACCCGACTAGTATTCCCTTGACCATGGTTCCGGGACTACGCGGAGGGCACTGGTGGCACGCACGCGAGCGACAGCCGTCTCCGCCATCGTCCTGGCGCTCGGCCTCGCCGGGGTCGGCGCGACGCCGTTCATCGTGCAGAGCGCCAGCGCCTCTGTGGCGTTCGACCCGGTCGAGCCCTGCGACGCCGGCGACACCACCTGCCAGAGCGACCCCCAGACCACGGTCACGGTGACCACCACGTTAGGCACGCCGGAGCCGACCGACGTGCCGGAGACGACGATCACCAAGACGGTGACGGCGAGCCCGACGAAGAAGACCACCGCCCCCACCAAGAAGCCCACCACGGCCCCCGCGACGACGCAGGCGCCGCCGCCGCCCCCTCAGACCGTCGCACCCCCCACCACCCAGGCCGAAGAGCCGCCGGTGCTGCCCTCCGCGACCGCCACGACGGAGGAGTCTCCGGTCCAGATCCCGTCCGTCGCCCAGGAGACGCCGTCGGCCGCGCCGAGCGAGACGCAGGTCGCCTCCTCGGAGGAGGTGCCGCTGGAGCTGCGGGCCGCGGCGCCGGAGTTCGACGAGAAGACGCTGACGCAGAAGCTCAGCATCCCGGCGCTGGTGCTGGTGCTGCTCGCGCTGTTCGCGGTGCTGATCTTCGAGGGGCGGCTGCGGCGGATGGCCCACGCGGCCGCCGTGCGCAAGGCGGGCCCGGTGGCGGGCGCCGCCGGTTATCCGACCCCGCCGGGAGGCCCGGGTTATCCGCCTCCGCCGGGCGGCCCCGGTTATCCGGCCGGCCCTGGGTACGCGACCGCGGGCTTCACCGCTCCCGGCTATCCGGGCGGCACGGCGTACGCGCCGATCATCAGTTTCGTGCCGGTGCAGACGTATGCGAGCGGCCCGGTGCAGTATGCCCCGGTGTATCAGGATCCCGGTCAGCCGTACCCGCCGCCGGGCTACGAGCAGGAGCCGCCCATGGCTCCGTCCGAGCCGCCGCCCGTGGTGCTGCACCCGGACGACTACAGCCACGAGCCCGTCCAGGAGGCTCAGGAGGCCACGGCGAAGGACTTCCGCGACCCGTTCGAGCCGCTGGTCCCGCCCGCGCCGCCGGCGGACATCCCGCCGGGCGGGGGTGCCCCGGTGGACGACGGCCACGAGCATCCGCTCGGCCCGGCCGCGGCGGCCGAGTCCGGCGACTCCGAGCCCTGGCAGCAGGCGCCCGCCGGGTCGCTGTTCCAGCCCGCGCAGCCGTACGACCGGCCCCGGGACGAGCAGCCGCGGTACGACCCGCCGCCGTACGTGCCCGCCGACGGGGAGACGACGGTGATCCAGCCGGAGCCGACCAGGGAGCTGCCGGAGGAGAAGCGCAAGCGCTTCGGCCGCCACGCCAAGGACTGAGCGCACGAAGAAGGGGGCCGGTACGGAAACCGGCCCCCTTCCTCATGTGCGGGTCACGACTTGGCGCGACGGAGGATCTTGTTGCCCAGCCACACCAGCGGGTCGTACTTCCGGTCCACCACACGCTCCTTCATCGGGATGAGCGCGTTGTCGGTGATCTTGATGTGCTCGGGGCAGACCTCGGTGCAGCACTTGGTGATGTTGCAGTAGCCGAGCCCGTGCTCGGACTGCGCCGCCTCCTGCCGGTCGGCCACGTCGTACGGGTGCATGTCCAGCTCGGCGATCCGCATGAGGAAGCGCGGCCCGGAGAAGTTGGCCTTGTTCTCCTCGTGGTCGCGGATCACGTGGCAGACGTTGTTGCACATGAAGCATTCGATGCACTTGCGGAACTCCTGGGACCGCTCGACGTCGACCTGCTTCATCCGGTATTCGCCCGGCCGTACGTCGGCGGGCGGCGTGAAGGAGGGAACCTCCCTGGCCTTCTGGTAGTTGTAGGACACGTCGGTGACGAGGTCCTTGATGACCGGGAACGTCCGCATCGGCGTGACCGTGATGGTCTCGTCCTCCGAGAAGGTGGACATCCGGGTCATGCAGCCCAGCCGCGGCTTGCCGTTGATCTCCATGCTGCACGAGCCGCACTTGCCGGCCTTGCAGTTCCACCGTACGGCCAGGTCGGGCGCCTGCGTCGCCTGGAGGCGGTGGATGATGTCGAGGACGACCTCGCCCTCGTTGACCTCCACGGTGAAGTCCTCGAGTTTGCCTTCGCCGCCCTCACCGCGCCAGACTTTGAACTTTGCCTTGTAGCTCATGACTTCTTCGCTATCCCGTCGAACTCGGCCATCTCTTCGTCGGTGAGGTACTTCTTCAGCTCGTCCCGGTCGAACAGGGTGATCAGGTCGTCCCGCATGGGGGGCTGTTCCTTCTCGACCACCTGCACCGAGGAGCCGTCCTCGCTGGAGCAGACGAGCAGCTTGCGCCGCCACTCCGGGTTCATGCCGGGGAAGTCGTCGCGGGTGTGCCCGCCACGGCTCTCCTCGCGCAGCAGCGCGGCCCGCGCCACGCACTCCGACACGAGCACCATGTTGCGCAGGTCGAGCGCGAGGTGCCAGCCGGGGTTGTAGATGCGGGACCCGCCCGCCCCGACCAGGCGTACGCGCTCCTTGAGCTTCTCCACGGTCTGCAGCGCCTCGGCGACCTCGTCGGCCTTGCGGATGATGCCGACCAGCTCGTTCATCGTCCGCTGCAGCTCGTGGTGCACCTCGTACGGGTTCTCGCCGCCGCGGCCCAGCGGGGCGAGCGCCTCCTCGCGGGCCGACTCGACGGACTCCGGGCTGACCTTGGGCCGGGCGGGAAGCCCGTCCACGTACGCGGCCGCGCCCGCGCCCGCGCGCCGCCCGAACACCAGCAGGTCGGACAGCGAGTTGCCGCCCAGCCGGTTGGAGCCGTGCATGCCGCCGGACACCTCGCCGGCCGCGAACAGCCCGGGGACGTCGGCCGCGCCGGTGTCGGCGTCCACCTCGACGCCGCCCATGATGTAGTGGCAGGTCGGGCCCACCTGCATGGGCTCGGCGGTGATGTCGACGTCGGCCAGCTCCTTGAACTGGTGGTGCATCGACGGCAGCCGCTTCTTGATCTCCTCGGCGGGCAGCCGGGTGGACACGTCGAGGAACACGCCGCCCTGCGGCGATCCGCGACCGGCCTTGACCTCGGCGTTGATCGCGCGGGCCACCTCGTCACGGGGCAGCAGCTCGGGCGGGCGCCGGTTGTTGGCCTGGTCGGTGTACCAGCGGTCGCCCTCCTCCTCGGTGGTCGCGTACTTGTCCTTGAAGACGTCGGGGATGTAGTCGAACATGAAGCGCTTGCCCTCGGAGTTGCGCAGCACGCCGCCGTCGCCCCGGACGGACTCGGTGACGAGGATGCCGCGCACGGACGGCGGCCAGACCATCCCCGTGGGGTGGAACTGGATGAACTCCATGTTGATGAGCTTCGCGCCGGCCAGCAGGGCCAGGGCGTGCCCGTCGCCGGTGTACTCCCAGGAGTTGGAGGTGACGACGTACGACTTGCCGATGCCGCCGGTCGCGAGGACCACGGCCGGGGTGTCGAAGAGGACGAGGTTGCCGGTCTCGCGCCAGTAGCCGAACGCGCCGGAGATGCGCTCGCCGTCCTTGAGCAGCCGGGTGACCGTACACTCGGCGAAGACCTTGATGTAGGCCTCGTAGTCGCCGTGGTTCTCGTAGTCCTCCTGCTGCAGCGCCACCACGCGCTGCTGGAGGGTGCGGATCAGCTCCAGGCCGGTACGGTCGCCCACGTGTGCGAGCCGCGGGTACTCGTGACCGCCGAAGTTCCGCTGGCTGATCTTGCCGTCCTTGGTGCGGTCGAACAGCGCGCCCCAGGCCTCCAGCTCCCAGACCCGGTCCGGAGCCTCCTTGGCGTGCAGTTCGGCCATGCGCCAGTTGTTGAGGAACTTGCCGCCGCGCATGGTGTCGCGGAAGTGCACCATCCAGTTGTCGTCGGGGTTGACGTTGCCCATCGCGGCCGCGGCACCGCCTTCGGCCATGACGGTGTGCGCCTTGCCGAACAGCGACTTGCAGACGATCGCCGTCCTCTTGCCCTGCTGCCGGGCCTCGATCGCGGCGCGCAGGCCCGCTCCGCCCGCGCCGATGACGACGACGTCGTATTCGTGACGTTCGATTTCCACTGGTTGATCCTTTTAGGCGAACGGGAAGGCGATGATGCCCTTGGCGACCATGCGGACGTAGAAGTCGGCGATCATGACCGAGAACATCGAGGCCCAGGCGAGCTGCTGGTGCTTGGCGTTGAGCTTGGAGACGAACGTCCAGGCCCGGTAGCGCAGCGGGTGACGGGAGAAGTGGTTGAGCCTGCCCGCGGTGATGTGCCGGCACGAGTGGCACGACAGCGTGTACATGTTGATGAGGACGGCGTTGATGACCAGGACCCAGGTGCCGAGGCCGAGGGGCTTGTGGATGAGCGCCAGGACGGCGTCGTAGGCCAGGACGAGGCCGATCAGGATGGCCGCGTAGAAGAAGTAGCGGTGGATGTTCTGCAGGATCAGCGGGAAGCGGCGCTCACCGGTGTACTTGCCGTGCGGCTCCTGCACCGCGCACGCGGGAGGCGACAACCAGAACGAGCGGTAGTACGACTTGCGGTAGTAGTAGCAGGTGAGCCGGAACCCGCCGGGCAGCCCGAGGATGAGCAGGCCGGGCGGCAGGGTGTACCAGTCACCGAACGGCGCCCACCCGAACAGCCGCGCGCCCTCGGGACAGGAGGACGCCAGACAGGGTGAGGCGAACGGCGCGATGTACGGATCGACGAAATACGTGTTGTCGATGATCGCCCATACACCGTAGACAAGGAACGAGCTGAGCCCGAGGAATGTGACCAGTGGGGCCAGCCACCATCTGTCGGTGCGCAGGGTGCGCACCTTGACTTGGGCACGCTGCCTTCTGACCGGTGCTTCGGGCGTCGTCTGGGTCATCGCGGACCTCTCCACCTCCCGCGGACCCGTCGCGCTGGGGGTCCGTGGTTCGTTTCACTGGGCGCGCGTGCCGGCGGTGGTCGCCGCACCAGGCGCGCATTGGTGGGGGATACGTTACGACGGTCGCATCTCGATTTGTGAGCGGGGTCACTCACTTTTTCGATGACCGGCTGTGATTCCTGTCACGTAGCCCGTCAGGGCCGCTACCCGTGAGCCGGCAACTTAACCACAGTCACGAAAAAATCGTCTATCTGGCGGACAACCCGGATAAATTGCTCAAAATCGACAGGCTTGGTGACGTACGCGCTGGCGTGCAGCCGGTAGCTGTGCAGGATGTCCTCCTCCGCCTCCGACGTCGTCAGGACCACCACCGGGATCGTGGCCAGCACCGGGTCCGCCTTGATCTCGCTCAGCACCTCCAGCCCGCTCATCCGCGGCAGGTTGAGGTCGAGCAGGATGAGGTCGGGGCACGGCACGTCCGCGTAGCCCCCCTCCCGCCGCAGGAACGCGACCGCCTGCTCGCCGTCGTTGACCACGTGCAGCCGGTTGCGCACCTTGTTGAGGTCGAACGCCTCGCGGGTGAGCAGGATGTCGCCCTGGTCGTCCTCGACCAGCAGCACCTCGATCGCACGTCCCTCACTCATTGGCCCTCACTCATCGGGGCCTCCCGCCGGCGGCAGCGTCCATCGGAACGTCGCGCCCCCGCTCTCCCCGGGCGCGTCCAGCCAGAGCTGCCCGCCGTGGAACTCGACGATCTTGCGGCAGAGCGCCAGCCCGATGCCGGTGCCCGGGTACACGTCGCGGGCGTGCAGACGCTGGAAGATCAGGAAGATGCGGTCGGCGTACTTGGGCTCGACGCCGATGCCGTTGTCGGCGCAGCTGAACTCCCACATGCCGCCGTCCCGCCGGGCCTCGACGTGCACCCGCGGCGGCTCCTCCGAACGGAACTTCACCGCGTTCTCGACGAGGTTCTGGAAGAGCTGGGTGAGCTGCACCCGGTTGCCGTGGATCGCGGGCAGCTCGCCCCTCGTCACCGTGGCCCCGGTGTCCTCGATCGTCGCCGAGAGGTTGTCCAGCGCCTGGTCGAGGGCCGCGCCGGAGTCGACGGTGGTGCGCGCGCCGGTGACCCGGCCGACCCGGGAGAAGTCGAGCAGGTCGTTGATCAGGAGCTGCATGCGCTTGGCGCCGTCCACGGCGTAGTGGATGTACTGGCGGGCCCGGTCGTCGAGCTGCGGACCGTAGCGCTGCTCCAGCATCTGCGTGAAGCTGGCGACCTTGCGCAGCGGCTCCTGGAGGTCGTGGCTGGCGACGTACGCGAACTGCTCCAGCTCGCCGTTGGAGCGGCGCAGCTCCTCGGCCTGGTCGCTGGCCGTCCGCCAGGCCGAGAGGATGCGCCCGCGCATGGCGTCGACGTGGCTGGACAGCTCCGCCAGCTCGGCCGGGCGGTCGACGTGCAGGGCGTGGTCGAAGTCGCCGGCCGCCACCGTGCGCACCTGCTCGGTGAGCTGGCGGATGGGCTTCAGCACGGCGTAGCGCACCATGAACGCGAGCCCCACGCCGCAGGCCAGCAGCACCGCGAACAGCACGATCAGCGCCACGTTGAGCCGCGCGACCTGCGCGTCCACCTCGGGGCGGGCCGCCAGGGCGCGGGTGTCGGCGATCATCACCATCGTGGCCGCGACGCCGGCGGCGAAGGCCGTGCCCGCCACCGCGCCGGTGAACAGGAACCAGCGGGCGAGCGGCAGCCGGCCGAGCCCGGTCGGCTCCCTGGGCGGCGGCAGAGGATTGATGATCACGACGCTCTCCTGCTCACGACGACGACGGCGAGGTCGTCGCTCAGCGTGCCCGCGTGCCGGATCAGCCGGTCGAGGTCGACCGCGCCGTGCTCGCGTACGAGGCCGACCAGGCCGTCCACGCCCAGCAGCTCGTCGCGGGCGCCCACGGCCGCCTCGATCAGCCCGTCGGTGTAGAACATGATCGACCACTTGTCGCCCAGCGGCACGTCGATCACCGACCACTCGGCGTCGGGGAAGATGCCGAGCGGCGGCCCGGACGGCCCGCCCTCCAGCACCTCGACCGTGCCGTCACGCACCAGCACCGGCGGCGGGTGCCCGACCACCCGCATCCGCGCGCTCCGCAGGTCGGGCGCGATCGTCGCGGTGCACAGCGTGGTGAAGATCTCCGGCGCCTTGCGCTCGGCGCGCAGCAGCGTGTCGAGCGTACGCAGCAGCGTGTCGCCGGTCTGCCCGGCCAGCACCAGCGTGCGCCAGGCGATGCGCAGGGCCACGCCCAGCGCCGCCTCGTCGGGGCCGTGCCCGCACACGTCGCCCACCACCACGTGCAACGCGCCGTCCGGCGTCTGCACCGCGTCGAGGAAGTCGCCCGCCAGCGTGCCGCCGCTGCCCGGCAGGTAGCGGGTCAGGTGCTCGATCGCGTCGGATTCGATCAGGGGGCTCGGCAGCAGGCCGCGCTGCGTACGGGCGTTCTCCTTGGCGATCAGCTCCGTCTGCACCAGCCTGAGCTGGGTCTGGTCGGCGCGTTTGCGCTCCATCGCGTAGCGGATCGCGCGGGTCAGCAGCGGCGCGTCGATGTCCTGCTTGACCAGGTAGTCCTGGGCGCCCGCCGAGACGGCGGCGACGCCGACGTGCGCGTCGCGCAGCCCGGTGAGGACCAGCACGGCGGCGTGCGGCGCCATGGCGAGGACCGCCTCAAGCGCCTCCAGCCGGGTGGCGTCGGGGAGCGACAGGTCGACCAGCACGCACTGGATCCCCGGCGTCAGCTTCGCCCGCGCCTCCCGGAGGCTGCGCGCACGGAAGATCCGCGGCGGCGCCGCGGCCTCCTGGAGCAGCTCCTCGACGAGGAAGGCGTCGCCGTCGTCGTCCTCCACGAGGAGCAGCGTCAGCGTCTCGCTGAGATGTGCCGTCAACCTTCCGCCTCACCGCGCGATCGGAAACGTTGCTGCTCATTCTGCGATGAGCTCCACCCCTTGCGGAAGCGTGCCCTCGACCCCGGCCTCCACCACGAACGACAGCAGGACGCCGCGGAACGCCTGCGCCGCCGTCGTGGGCTCGACGTCCTTGCGGTGCGCGAGCGCGATCGTCCGGCTGAGCCCCGGGGGCGCGAGCGGGGTGCCGGCCAGCCCCGGCCGGCCGTCGAGCACCATGGACGGCACCACGGCCACCCCCAGCCCCGCCTCCACGAACCGCAGCACGGCGTCCATCTCGCCGCCCTGCACCGCGAAGCGCGGCTCGAAGCCCGCGTGCCGGCACGCGGCCAGCGTCGCCTCGCGCAGGTCGTAGCCGCGCCGGAACATCACCATCGGCCGCCCGCGCAGCTCGTCGATCTCCATGTACGGCCGCCGCGACGGCTCGTGCGAGGGTGAGACGACCACAAGATTCTCCCGCAGGATCTCCTCGGTCACGAGGGCCGGGTCGTCGCTCTGCAACGGCATGATGATCAGCGACAGGTCGAGCTGCCCGCGGGCCAGCGCCCGCACCAGGTCACGCGAGCCGCCCTCCTCGACCAGCAGCTCGATCCCCGGATAGGCCCGGTGGAAGCGGGCCAGCGCGTCGGCCAGCAGCCCGGCGCAGAGCGACGGCGTGGCGCCGAGCCGCACCCGGCCCCGGCGCAGCCCGGCGAGCTGGGCGACCTCCTGCCTGGCGGTGTCGGCGTCGGCGAGCATGCGGCGGGCGAGCGGCAGCAGCGCCTCGCCCGCGGGGGTGAGCGTGACGTTGCCCCGGGCGCGGGAGAACAGCGGCGCGCCGAGGTCGCCCTCCAGGGCCTTGATCTGCTTGCTGAGCGAGGGCTGGGCGACCCGCATGCGCTCGGCGGCCTGGGTGAAGTGCCTGGTCTCGGCGACGGCCACGAAATAGGCGAGTTGTTGCAGCTGCATGTGATTTTCCTCGCACCTGCCGGCCGTATGGTGATGAAAAGACCGGCCTTACCAGCATCATAGCTGACGGCTATCGAAACCAGATCGTCGATGACTTGGACGGATCGTACCTGCGTACGTACGGTTCGAAAACGTGACTGCCACGATTGAGCGCGGCGCCGCCACCGCGCCAGTTCCCGCTCCCAAGAGCACTCCAACGCGCAAGCGGTCCGGCGGGTTCCTCCGCTCGTCGAACGGCAAGAAAGTCGTCATGGCCGTCACGGGCGCCGTGATGGTGCTGTTCCTCGTCGCGCACATGGTGGGGAACCTCAAGATCTTCCTCGGCAAGGACTCCTTCAACGAGTACGCGCACGCGCTGCGCACGCTGTTCGAGCCGCTGCTGCCGTACCGGACCGCGCTGACCATCCTTGAGATCGTGCTGGTCGTCTCGGTCCTCGCGCACATGTGGGCGGCGATCTCGCTGGCCCGCCGCGCCGGTCAAGCGCGGCCCGTCAAGTACGTCGCCAAGAAGTCGCAGGCGAACGGCTACGCCACGCACATCATGCGCTTCGGCGGCCTGACCATCGCGCTCTTCGTCGTCTGGCACCTGCTCGACCTCACCTTCGGCGTCGTCAACCCCAAGGGCTTCGACTCCGCGCCCGCCGACCGCATGGTCGCCGGGTTCGACCCGTCGCGCTGGTGGGTGACGCTCATCTACGTCGTGGCCGTCGTCATGGTCGGCCTGCACCTGCGGCACGGCATCTGGAGCGCCGTACAGACGCTCGGCTGGGCCAACCGCACCCGCTACAAGGCGCTCAAGGGGACGGCCGCGCTGGTCTCCGTCGTCCTGGTGATCGGCTTCCTGGCCCCGCCCCTCGCGATCACGTTCGGAGTTGTGAAGTGAAGTACACCGAAGGCGCGCCGATCCAGGACACCAAGGCGCCCGCCGGGCCCATCGAGGAGCGGTGGGAGAAGCGCAAGTTCTCCGCCCGCCTGGTCAACCCGGCCAACAAGCGCAAGCTCAACGTGATCGTGGTCGGCACCGGCCTGGCCGGCGGCTCGGCCGCCGCGACGCTGGGCGAGCTCGGCTACAACGTCACGTCCTTCTGCTATCAGGACTCCCCGCGCCGCGCCCACTCCATCGCGGCGCAGGGCGGCATCAACGCCGCCAAGAACTACCGCGGCGACGGCGACTCGATCTACCGGCTCTTCTACGACACGGTGAAGGGCGGCGACTTCCGCGCCCGCGAGTCCAACGTCTACCGCCTCGCCCAGGTCTCGGTGAACATCATCGACCAGGCGGTGGCGCAGGGCGTGCCGTTCGCCCGCGAGTACGGCGGCCTGCTCGACACCCGCTCCTTCGGCGGCGCGCAGGTCTCCCGTACGTTCTACGCCCGCGGCCAGACGGGCCAGCAGCTCCTGCTGGGCGCCTACCAGGCGCTGGAGCGGCAGATCGCGGCCGGCACGGTGACCATGCACACCCGGCACGAGATGCTCGACGTGATCGTCTCCGACGGTCGGGCGCGTGGCGTCATCGTGCGCGACATGGTGACCGGCGAGATCGAGCGGCACCTGGCCGACGCCGTGGTGCTCGCCACCGGCGGCTACGGCAACGTGTTCTTCCTGTCCACGAACGCCAAGGGCTGCAACACCACCGCCATCTGGCGGGCGCACGAGCGGGGCGCGTACTTCGCCAACCCCTGCTACACCCAGATCCACCCGACCTGCATCCCGGTCTCCGGCGACTACCAGTCGAAGCTGACCCTGATGTCGGAGTCGCTGCGCAACGACGGCCGCGTCTGGGTGCCGCTGCGCAAGAACGACGAGCGCGCCCCCGGCGACATCCCCGAGGACGAGCGCGACTACTACCTGGAGCGCATCTACCCGGCGTTCGGCAACCTGGTGCCCCGCGACATCGCCTCCCGGGCCGCCAAGAACGTCTGCGACGAGGGCCGCGGCGTCGGCCCCGGCGGCCTCGGCGTCTACCTGGACTTCCGTGACGCCATCAACCGCCTCGGTCGCGACGCCGTCGAGAAGAAGTACGGCAACCTCTTCGAGATGTACGAGCGCATCACCGGCGAGAACCCGTACGACGTGCCGATGCGCATCTACCCCGCCGTGCACTACACGATGGGCGGCCTGTGGGTGGACTACGACCTGCAGTCCACGATCCCCGGCCTGTTCGTCATCGGCGAGGCCAACTTCTCCGACCACGGCGCGAACCGCCTCGGCGCCTCGGCCCTCATGCAGGGCCTGGCCGACGGCTACTTCGTGCTGCCGACCACCATCGGCGACTACCTGGCCGACGGCCCGTTCGGCGAGGTGGACGAGGAGGCGGTCGCCGAGGCGGAGATCAAGGTCCGCTCGAAGATCGACCGGCTGCTGGCCGTGAACGGCACCCGCACGCCCGACTCCTTCCACCGCGAGCTCGGCAAGCTCATGTGGGACTACTGCGGCATGGAGCGCACCGAGGAGTCGCTGCGCAAGGCCCTGGAGCGCATCCCCGAGCTGCGCCAGGAGTTCTGGGAGAACGTCAAGGTCAGCGGCACCGCCGAGGAGCTCAACCAGGTGCTGGAGCGGGCCGGCCGGGTGGCCGACTTCTTCGACCTGGCCGAGCTCATGTGCCTGGACGCCCTGGTACGCACCGAGTCCTGCGGCGGCCACTTCCGCGCCGAGTCGCAGGACGCCGACGGCGAGGCCCTGCGCGACGACGAGAACTTCGCGCACGTCTCGGCCTGGGAGCGCACCCCGGACGGCCCGGTGCTGCACAAGGAACCGCTCGAGTACGAGTACGTCAAGATGACCCAGCGGAGCTACAAGTGAACCTGACCCTCAAGGTCTGGCGTCAGAGCGGTCCCCAGGACAAGGGACGGATGGTGACGTACCGGGTGGAGGACATCTCCCCGGACATGTCCTTCCTGGAGATGCTCGACGTCCTCAACGAGCGCCTGATCCTGGAGGGCGACGACCCGATCGCCTTCGACCACGACTGCCGCGAAGGCATCTGCGGCATGTGCGGCATGGTGATCAACGGCGTCGCCCACGGCGAGCAGCGCGCGACCACCACGTGCCAGCTCCACATGCGCCACTTCGAGGACGGCGCCGAGGTCACCATCGAGCCGTGGCGGGCGGCCCCGTTCCCGGTCGTCAAGGACCTGGTCGTGGACCGCAGCGCCTTCGACCGCATCATCCAGGCGGGCGGCTTCGTCTCGGTGCCGGCCGGCTCGGCCCCGGACGCGCACAGCGTGCCGGTGCGCAAGGACGACGCCGACTCCGCCTTCGACGCGGCCACCTGCATCGGCTGCGGCGCCTGCGTGGCGGCCTGCCCGAACGGCTCGGCCTCCCTCTTCACCGCCGCCAAGATCACCCACCTGAGCCTGCTGCCCCAGGGCCAGCCCGAGCGGCTGAACCGCGCCAAGGCCATGGTGGACCAGATGGACAGTGAGGGCTTCGGCGGCTGCACGAACACCGGCGAGTGCACCGCGGTCTGCCCGAAGGGCATCCCTCTGGACACGATCGCCCGCATGAACGCGGACTACCTGAAGGCCAACTCCAAGTAGCCGGGCAGCCTTTGATAGCTGCGACTATGATAGTTGCAGCTATCATTCTCGTCCGCCCTTGGAGGGCGCGTGCTGCCGAAGCCTGATCGTCTCTTCCGCCGTGACCCTGAGTGGGAAGAGCTCGCCGATTTCGCCACCAACCCGGCGAACGGCGCCACACTGGGTCTCGTCTACGGGCGCCGGCGCCAGGGCAAGACCCTCATGCTCGAACTGCTCGCCGAGGCGACCGGCGGCATGGTGTTCGCGGCCACCCAGCAGAGCGAGGCCCAGAACCTGGCCGACCTCGGCTCCGCATACGCCGCCTACCGCGGGCTGCGGCAGCCGGTGACGTTCCGGGACTGGCGTGAAGGGCTGGAGGAGCTGCTGCGGCTGGGCGAGGAACGGGCGACACCGGTCATCATCGACGAGTTCCCCTACCTGGTCTCCTCGACACCCGCGCTGCCCTCCTACCTGCAGCACGCGTTGAGCCCGACGGGGCACGCGAAGGAGCGCACCCGTACCCGGCTGATTCTCTGCGGCAGTGCCCTGACCGCCATGGCTCAGCTGCTCGGCGGCGGCGCGCCCCTGCGTGGCCGGGCCGTGCTCGAACTGGTCGTACGGCCCTTCGGTTTCCGCGACGCCGCGTCCTTCTGGGATCTGACGGACGATCCGGAGCTGGCCTTCCGGGTGCACGCGCTGGTCGGCGGCACTCCTGCCTATCTCGAGATGTGCGGTGGATCGCGTCCCGCCGCCCGCGACGACTTCGACCGCTGGGTACGGCGGCGGCTGCTCAACCCCGCCTCGGCGATGTTCCGGGAGGGCGGCCTTCTTCTGCGGGAAGAGCCGTCGATCTCCGATCCCACGTCGTACACCGCCGTGTTGAGCGCCATCAGCGCGGGCAGTCACCGGCGTTCCGAGATCGCCGCCGCCCTCGGCCGCCCCTCCGGCGGGCTGGCGCACCTGTTGCAGGGTCTCCGTGACATCGGCCTGGTCGAGCAGGTGGATGACGCGCTCCGGGACAAGCGGAGCGTCTTCAAGGTCGCCGAGCCGATCGTCCGCCTCCACCAGCTCATCATTCAGCGCCGTGAGCCCGAGCTCGTCGCCGGCCGGGCGGAGCGGGTCTGGCGGACCAGCGCCGACACGGTTGCCTCCAGGATCTACGGCCCGCACTTCGAGGACCTGGCCCGCGAGTGGTGCTTCCTGCACGCCTCCAGCGAGACGCTGGGCGGCATCGCCACCGCCGTACGTCCCAGCGACATCCCGTGCCGCGGCCATCGCCAGGGCCATGAGCTGGACCTGGTGATCACCGAGTCGGACTCCTTCGCCGCCGACCGGATCATCGCGATCGGCGAGGCCAAGGCGACGTCCGGGCCCATGGAGGCCGGGCAGCTCCACCGTCTGGAGCATCTGCGGGCGCTGCTCCCCGACGCCAGGATCAGGCGGCAGCCCAAGCTGCTGCTGTTCGCCCGCTCGGGCTTCACCGCCGAACTGACAGACCTGGCCCGCGGACGGCCGGACGTGGAACTGGTCGACCTGACCCGCATGTACACGGGGGAGTAGGCGGTGTACCGGCCGTCGTGACGGGCGGGGTGTAACAAAGGGGCCGTTCGGACCACTTCGTGGTGTCAGTTGAACGCATCCGAACGAAGGGGCTGGGCGGTGGCGGATGATGCGGACCGGTTCACCGGCATGTACGACGAATGCCGGCAACGCGTCTGGGCCTACGTGGTCAGCCGGGCGGGCCGGCAGGTGGCCGACGAGGTGGTGAGCGAGACGTTCGCGATCGCCTGGCGGCGGTTCGGCGACGTGCCGGAGCCGGCGCTGCCGTGGCTGCTCGGCGTGGCGAGGAACGTCCTGCGCGACAACGTACGCGCCGAGGCCCGCAGGGAGGCGCTGGCGGCCGAGCTGCGCTCCTGGGCCGAAGGGGACGTGGCCGAGCAGGTGACCGAACGCCTGGGCGTGCTGCGGGCGCTGGCCGAGCTGTCCGACGACGACAGGGAGATCCTGCTGCTGGTGGCCTGGCAGGGGTTGTCGCCGAAGGAGGCGTCCCGGGTCGTGGGCTGCTCGTCGGCGGCCTTCCGGGTGCGCCTGCACCGGGCCCGCAAGCGCCTGGAGCGGGCTGTTCAGCATCCTGCGCCAGCGCCCCTGTCCCCCGTACGGAACCTCACCGAGGAGTGGTCATGAACCCAATCGACGAGCTCAGGGCCGCCCGGCCCGCCCATCTCGGCGACCGTCCGGTGGACGAGCGCACGCGGGCGGCCGAGCTGGCGTACGCGATGTCCCGGCCGCGCCAGGGGGAGCGGCGGCGACGTCCGGCCTTCCGCCCCGCGTGGGGGCTGGCGCTGGCCGGGGCCGCGGCGGCGGCCGTCACGGCGGCGGCGGTCGTCCTGCCGGGCGGCGGCGTGACCCCGCCGCCACGGACGCCCGCCGTCGCGGAGACGGAGAACGCGCCGCCGGTAGCGGAGAAGACGCACCTGTCGGCGCGGGAGGTGCTGCTCGCCGCCGCCGCGAACGCCGGTCGGCAGGCCGAGACCGAGGGCGACTGGTGGCACACCGCGACCGTGACCCGCACCCTGTTCACCGTGGCCGGCGGCGGCTATCAGGTCGAGTCGCGCAGCCGCGACGAGATGTGGACGCCCCGGGCCCCGGGCGGCGAGCAGTGGAGCCGCGGCCGGTCGCTCGGCGCGGCCCCCGCCACCGAGACGGACCAGCGGGCGTGGGAGGCGGCCGGGTCGCCGGCCGAGTTCGAGATCAAGGTGCCGGGCAAGCGGGGGGCGCTCACGATGCCGGCCGCTCCGGGGAAGGTCAGGACCGACCACAGCCCGCTCGTGGACGGGGACAAGGTGTTCTGGCTGGGCCGCAACGTCACGATGAAGGACCTGCGCGGGCTGCCGGACGAGCCGGAGGCGCTGCGCGCGTGGCTGCTGCGCTCGTACGAGGGGCACGACACCGAGTCGGACGGCGTGCCGATGGCCTCGGACGTGTGGCTGTTCAAGGTCAGCGCCGGGCTGATCACCGACATGCCGGTGACGCCGAAGGTACGCGGCGCGGCGTTCCGGATGCTGGCCGGGCTCGACACGGTGGAGGTCGCCGAGGACGTCACGGACGCCGAGGGCCGTACCGGCACCGCCGTCTCGATCGAGGAGCGGATCAAGGGCGGCGCCGTGCTGCGCAACCGGCTGGTCTTCGACGAGGCGACCGGCCGCGGGCTCGCCAACGAGAACGTCGTGGTCAAGCCGGGCGGGCTGCAGGCGGGCCTGGAGCCGGGCTCGGTGTTCAACTCGGTCGCGGTGCTGGAGGCGGGCTGGACGTCCGCCGCGCCGCGCCGCTGACCCTCACCCCCAGGCGGTGAGGAACGTCCGCACCGCCGCCTCGGCCAGCTCGCGCAGCTCGGCGTCCTCCAGGGTGCGGGTGCCGAGCCTGGTCCTGGCCTCCAGGGGCCCGAGCAGCAGGGACGTGAACTGCTCGGCGGCCAGGTCGGGCTCGGCGGCGCGCAGCCGGCCGGCGAGTGTGAGCCTGGCCAGCCGGTCGGCGAGCGCCTGGTTGAGCCGGTCGGGGCCGTACTGGTTGGTGATCTCCAGCAGGTCGGGGAAGTGGGTGATCTCGGCGTAGAGGAGGCGGCGCAGCGCGCACGAGCGGCCGCCGGCGTGCAGGCGCAGCAGCGCGTGGCCGACGTCCGTCAGCGTGGCGGCGAGGTCGTCTCCCGGGTGCGCCAGCGGCTCCAGCGCCGCCAGCCGCTCCTCCAGCGAGGTGCGGGCGCTCGCCTCCATCGCGTGCCTGAACAGCGTGGCCTTGTCGGACAGGTGGTTGTAGACCGTCGGCTTGGCCACGCCCGCCTCGGCGGCGATCTCCTGGACGCACGCCTGCGCGTAGCCCTGACGGGCGAACACCGTGAACGCCCCCTCCAGGATCGCCTGCCGCTTGTCGATCCGGCCCCGCGTGGTGCTGCCCATGACGCTGATTGTACTCCCCGGTTCAAGTCTATGGACCGGGCTGTTGCATGCATACGCATAAGATCACTATGTTGAACCCATGAGTTCAAATACTGCTGACCGCCTGGACGGCCGGCTGCTGGCCGTGATCGGGGTCGTGCTGCTCGGCGGACTGCTGGGCATCCTCAACAGCACGATGGCCGCCGTCGCCACCGGCACCCTCGCGCGGATCTTCGACACCTCGCTCAGCACGGTCGGCTGGACGTCCACCGGGTTCCTGCTGGCGGTGACCGCCACGATCCCGTTCGCCACCTGGGCCGTCGACCGGTTCGGCGGCCGGCGGCTGTGGCTCGCCGGGCTGGCGCTGTTCGCGGCCGGCTCGCTCGGGGCGGGGCTGGCCTGGAACGTCGGCGCGCTGATCGCCTTCCGCGTGCTCCAGGGGTTCGGGGCCGGGCTGCTCGACCCGCTCGTGCTGATCCTGCTGGCCCGCGCCGCCGGGCCGCACCGGGCCGGGCGGGTGATGGGGCTGATGGGCGTGGTCCTGTCGCTCGGGCCCGTCCTGGGGCCGATCGCGGGCGGAGTGGTGCTGAGCGGGTTGTCGTGGCGGTGGATGTTCCTGCTCAGCGTGCTGCTGGCAGGGGTCGCGTACGTGCTGGCGCGGCGCGTGCTCCCCGCCGACGCCGACGCCGCCGCTCCGGATGCGGTGGCGGGCCGGCTCGACGTGCTCGGGCTGGCGCTGCTCGGCCCGGGCTTCGCGGCGGTCGTGCTGGCGCTGTCGCAGACGGCGGAGCAGGGCGGCTTCGCGGCCTGGCAGGCGCTGCTGCCGCTCGCGCTCGGGGCCGCGCTGCTGCTCGGCTACGGGCTGCACGCCCGGCGGACCGCCGCGCCGCTGATCGAGCTGCGGTTGTTCGCCGGGCGGGGGTTCAGCGCGAGCGTCGCGATCATGGGGATCGGCGGTCTCGGCCTGTACGCCGCGCTGTTCGCCCTGCCCCTGTACTACCAGCAGGCCCACGGCCACGGCGTGCTCGCCGCCGGGCTCCTCATGGCCCCGATCGGGCTCGGCGGCTCGCTCGCCATGCCGCTGGCCGGGCGGCTGTCCGACCGGATCGGCGCCCGCGGACTGGCCACGGCCGGCGCGATCGGGTCCATGCTCAGCGCGTTCGCCCTCACCCGGGTCGGGGCGGACACGCCCGAGGTGTGGCCGGCGCTCGCGGCCTTCACGTTCGGCCTGGGGAGCGGCTGCTTCAGCGCGCCGACCATGGGCTCCCTCTACCGGACGCTGCCGGCGCCGCTGGTGGCGCAGGGCAGCTCCGTGCTCTACATGCTCAACCAGCTCGGCGCGGCCCTCGGGGTCGCCCTCGTCACGCTCGTCCTGCAGACCGCGGGCGACGCGATGACCGGCTTCCACCGCGTCGCCTGGCTGTCCGTCGTCATGATCGCACTCGTCCTGGCCGCCGTCCCGCTCCTGCCCGGCCGCCCTTCCGCCGTCGCTGTCGGCGGTCAGTCTGTGTAGCCGCGCGCCGCGTAGTCGTAGGCGTCGTTGAAACGGACGTACGCCTTCTTGCCGACGAACGGCTCGAACGGGTCGGGCTGGAGCTTCTTCTTGTTCTTCAGGAAGTAGTTGTCGGACGGGCAGGTGCCGCGCGCCCAGAACGACGAGACCTGGTCCCGCCAGGGCTTGGTGAACTCGAACTTCTTGCAGTTCTTGGCCGAGGCGCGCCACGCCCCCATGGCGCCGCGCCAGTACTGGTGCTGGTACACGCAGTAGTAGCCCTTCTTGCAGGTCTTGGCGGTGGCGCCGAGCACCACGCGCACGTCGCCGCCGTCCCAGACGATCTCGTTGCTGCTCACCCTCGTTCCGCCGGGCATGGCGGCCAGGTACGCCTCGACCGTGGCGCTGTCGGCGGTGGCGGCCTGGGCGGGCAGCGCGCCGAAGACGATGATCGCGGCGCCGGCGGCGGCGCCGGCCGTCCTGAGTGCCGTGGCGAGGTGGCGGCGGTTCTTGTTCATGTCGGTTCCTCTCGGCGTGGTGGACGGGAGGACCGTAGGCAGCCGGGTGTTGAGCCTGCGTTGAGTCCGTGTTGACCCCGCCTAATTCGGTTGCGGCGGGTATGGGATGTCTGGCCTTATAGATCGCGTTCCAGTTGGACCTGCGAGAGGAGGCGACACGCGATGACGTACCACGAGGTGACCGGGACCAGGCATCCGCTCCGGATGTGGGCGGAGCCAGAGGCCGTCGATCCCCAGGCGATGCAGCAACTGCGCAACGTCGCGAACCTCCCCTGGGTCCACGGTGTCGCCGTCATGCCCGACGTCCACCACGGCAAGGGCGCGACGGTCGGGTCGGTCATCGCCATGCGCGAGGCCGTCTCCCCGGCCGCCGTCGGCGTGGACATCGGCTGCGGGATGAGCGCGGTCAAGACGTCGTACAAGGCGTCGCAGCTCCCGGACAACCTCGCCTACCTGCGCGGGAAGCTGGAGCAGGCGGTGCCGGTCGGCTTCTCGCACCACAAGCGCCCGGTCGACCCCGGCAAGATCTTCGGGATGCGTACGGCCGGCTGGGCCGAGTTCTGGAAGAGCTTCGACGACCTCGCCCCGGCGGTACAGGCCCGCCGCGAGCGGGCCGAGGCGCAGATGGGCACCCTCGGCGGCGGCAACCACTTCCTGGAGGTCTGCGCCGACGACGAGGGCACCGTGTGGGTCGTCCTCCACTCCGGCTCCCGCAACATCGGCAAGGAACTGGCCGAGCACCACATCGGCGTCGCCCGCGGCCTGTCGCACAACCAGGGACTGGTGGACCGCGACCTCGCCGTCTTCCTCGGCAGCACGCCGGAGATGGACGCCTACCGCCGTGACCTCTACTGGGCCCAGGACTACGCCCGCCGCAACCGGGCGCTCATGATGGGCCTGGTCTGCGACGTCCTCCGCCGCCACCTGCCCGACATCACCTTCGACCAGCCCATCTCCTGCCACCACAACTACGTGTCGGAGGAGCGCTACGAGGGCGTGGACGTGCTCGTCACCCGCAAGGGCGCGATCCGGGCCGGCTCGGGCGACCTCGGCATCATCCCGGGCTCGATGGCCACCGGGACGTACATCGTCAAGGGGCTGGGGAACGGGCTGGCGTACAACTCGGCCTCGCACGGGGCCGGCCGCAAGATGAGCCGGAACAAGGCGAAGAAGACGTTCACCGTGAAGGACCTGCAGGAGCAGACGTTCGGGGTGGAGTGCAGGAAGGACGCGGGGGTGCTGGACGAGATTCCGGGGGCGTACAAGGACCTGGAGTCGGTGATGGCGGCCCAGGCCGACCTGGTCGAGGTCGTCGCCCACCTGCGCCAGCTCATCTGCGTCAAGGGCTGACCCGGCCGTCTGTCGCTGAGAGAGCGCTCCCTCTGATGGGCCGGAGGAGTGGCCGGGAATCGCGCTTTCCGTGAAATCTCGGTTCCGGGAGGGTTAACGGGGTTCTTGACAGGGGTCAAGTGGGCGAGCAGTCTTCTCGTCAAGGGAGCGCTCTCTCAAGCCATCGCCGCCCACCCCCAGGGAGCCGCCATGCGTGTCACGCGCCTGCTCGCCCTCCTGTCCGTGCTGCTCGCCACGTTCGCCGTCGCCCCGCGGCCGGCGGACGCGCAGGTCGTCCGGGTCGCGGAGTTCCTCGCCGACTGCCCGTTCAGCCATCGGCTACCGGACGATCCGATCGTCTTCCCCGGGCTGCCCGGAGCCTCGCACATGCACAGCTTCTTCGGCAGCCGGGTCACCAACGCCTCCACCACGCTCGCCGATCTGCAGAACGGGGCGACCAACTGCAACCCGGCCGTGGACAAGTCGTCGTACTGGGTGCCGACCTTCTACCGGGACGGAGCGCCGGTCGAACCCGCCATCATCACGTTCTACTACCTGGGGGAGGGCGTCCGGGACGACATCGTCGCGCGGACGCAGCCGCTTCCGCTGGGGCTGCGGATCGTCGCGGGGAACGCCAAGGCGACCGGGCCGGGGGACGGGTCGTCCATCGCGCGGTGGTCGTGCCTGCACGCCGGGCAGGTGCCGCCGTCGAAGGACTTCGTGACGTGCCCGAGCGGGACGATGCTGGAGTCGTACCTGGACTTCCCGCAGTGCTGGAACGGGCGGGACCTCGACTCCGCCGACCACAAGAGCCACATGGCGTACCCGGTGGCGGGGGCGTGCCCGAGCACGCACCCGGTGCCGGTGCCGAAGCTGCGGCAGGTCATCCGCTATCCGGTGAGCGGGGACCCGTCGCACTTCCGGCTGGCTTCCGGCGGCGGGTACACGATGCACGGCGACTTCTTCAACGCCTGGCCGCAGGCGGAGATGGAGCGCCGGGTGCGTGACTGCATCCGTCCGGTCGTGAAGTGCGGCGCGGACGGGCGGCCGGTCTAGGTGCCGGGTTCCTCATGGTGAGGGCGTGGGTGTCGGCGGCGTTCGCGCTGTTGTTGTTGCTGGTCGGTGGCTGCGGCTCCACGGCCGGCGGTACGGTGGCGAGCTCAGGCTCGGCGTTCAACCCCACCGACGTCGCCTGGTTGCAGCTCGCCGAGGCGCTGCACGCGCGGGCGTTGCCGATGCTCGCGCTCGCACCCGGCCGTTCCGCCTCCCCCGAGCTCGTGGAGGTGGCGGAACGGCTGGCGGAGGAGCACGGGGAGGGGCGGGAGCGGTTGCGGGCGCTGCTCGTGCGGGCCGGGGCGGGTGCGGTGGAGAATCCGCATGCGGGGCACGACATGCCGGGCATGCCGACCGCCGACGATCTGGAGGCGCTGCGGGGGCTGCGGGGTAAGAAGTTCGATCGGCGGTTCGTCCCGTTGGTGCGGGCGTACCTCGATCAGCTCGTACTGGTCGCCGAGGGGGAGCGGCGTTCGGGGGCGTCCGAGGAGGTGCGGCGGCTGGCCGCCACGATGGCCCGTGCGCACGAGGCCGAGCTGGCCCGGCTGGCCGAGGCGGCCCCAGAGACGAGCGTCCGTTAGCTTGGGCACATGGAGCTGATCGGGGTGGGGCGCAGCGCCGACGTATACGCGCTCGACGACGATCTCGTGCTCCGCCGCTACCGCGACGGCCACGACGCCCGGGAGGAGGCGGCCGTCATGGCGTACGTGGCCGCGCACGGTTACCCGGTGCCCGAGGTCAGCCCGGGGCCCGGCGGCGGGAGCCCGGCCGACTTGGTGATGCGCCGGTTGCCCGGTCCGACGCTGCTCCAGGCCGTGTCCGGCGGCACGTACGACCCCGTGGAGGCGGGCAGGCTGACGGCGCGGCTGCTGCGGCGTCTGCACACGATCCCCGCCCGGCGGTCGCCCGACCCGCTCGACCGGGTGCTCCATCTCGACCTGCACCCGGACAACGTCATGCTGACACCCGCCGGGCCCGTTGTGATCGACTGGCGCAACAGCCGCGAGGGCCGTCCCGAGCTGGACGCCGCGCTGTCGGCCGTCATCCTGGCCCAGGTCGCGGTCGACGAGGACAGTCCGCTGGCCGGGCTCGCGCGGGCGGTGCTGTCGGGCTTGCTCCGCGAACTCGGCGATGTCATGGACCGTGGCGGGCGAGCGCTTGACGAGGCCGCCCGCCTACGGGTCGCCGATTCCGGCCTCACGGCCGAGGAGGTCGGCTTCGTCGATGCCGGGGTACGGCTGATCAGGGGTGGTTGAGGGGGAGGTCACTCCGACCAGGCGGTGGTGGTGTCGAGGCGCTGGAGCCATAGTTTCTCGCCGTCGCCGCCCGGCTCCCACCGGGCGCAGAAGTCGAGCAGTGCCCGGCAGCGCGCGAGCATCGCCGCCTGCCGCTCCGTCCAGTCGGGGACGAACCCGTCGTAGGCGGCGAAGAAGTGCTCCAGCAGCGGCACGTGTTCGGGGTGGTGGCTGCGGATGATCCACTCGCACCAGGCGAGGTCCTCGACCGGCCGGCCCGGGTGCGCCCACTCCCAGTCGAGGATCGCGGTGGTGCGGAAGGTGGCCGGGTCGAAGAGCATGTTCTGGGGGCCGTAGTCGCCGTGCACGATCCCCAGGCGGTGGATGCCGCCGAGGATCCGGCCGCACTCGGTGAGCACCTCGACGGCGTGGCCGTCGTCCAGGAGGTCCTGGCCGTGCTCGCCGGAGACGAAGCGGGTGGTCAGGCTGTCGGCGGTGATCTTGTGAACGCGCGGGACCGGGATGCGGCCGCGCAGGCGGCGCAGGTATCTGCTCTCCGTGCTCAGCCTGAACGCCGCCTCGGGGCCCTGGTAGCACTTCACGACCAGGGCGCCGTCGCCGAATGTGCTGTTGGTGTACCCGTGCTTCACAAGGGACGATTCTGGCCTACCCGGACCCCTCCCGGGACCCGCGCCACGCTACCTCGCCCGGCTCCGATACACGATGTAAGGACGGAACAAATACCCCACAGGGGCGGAAAGCGCGTGGACCAAGCGGCTGAACGGGAAGAGTACGACCAGCCCCATCCCCACGACCGTGTGCAGTTTGTAAAGACCGCTCGCCGCACTCATCGCCGTCGTGTCGGGACTGAAGGTGAGCACCCCGCGGAACCACGGTGCGACCGTCGTCCGGTAGCTCTCCTCGCTCGGCGTGTACCCCGCCACCGTCGTCACCACGCCGGTGACGATCGCCGCCGCCAGCACCACGTACATCGTCTTGTCGTTGGCCGTCGTCGCGAGGAACACCGGCCCCTGGGTACGCCGCCGGTAGATCAGCAGGGCCAGCCCCGCGAGCGCGGCCACCCCGGCGATCCCTCCCCAGACGAGGGCGTTCGCGTGGTAGGTGGCATTGCTCACGCCGATCGCGTCGGTCCAGGCCAGCGGGATGAGCAGGCCGGTGACGTGGCCGACGATCACGAAGATCAGCGCGTAGTGGAACAGCGGGCTCGCCACCCGGAGCAGCCGCCGCTCGTAGAGCTGGGAGGAGCGGGTGGTCCAGCCGAACTGGTCGTACCGGTAGCGCCAGATCAGGCCGCCGATGAAGATCACCACGGTGACGTACGGCGCCACGGTCCAGAGCAGGCTCTCGCTCCCGTTCACGCCTGCCTCCCGACGCTCTCGGCCGGCGGCCCGCCGGCCGCGAGCCGCCGCACCTCGGCCCGCTGCTCGGCGGTCGCGGGCGGCAGCGTGCCGCACACCGCGCCGATCACCAGCGCGTACGGCGACCCGCGCCCCTCCAGCGCGGCCCGCAGCAGCTCCAGCCCCACCCGGTGCTCCCGCAGCACCTCGGCCCCCGCCGCGTCGAGCGCGGCGAACTCCAGCACCACCGGCAGGAAGTCGGGCAGCTCGTCCTCCATCAGCTCCCACCCGGCGGCCCGGTAGCGGCGTTTCAGCGCGGCCAGCGACGCGCCCCGGCGGCGGGTGTCGCCGTCGGCGTAGTAGGTCAGGTAGAGGCAGCAGCGCCGGTCCAGGTCGAACGTCTCCACGTAGTGCGCGGCCAGCTCGCCCGCCCCCAGCCTGGCGACCCGGTCGAGGAACGCGGTGAAGTACGGCGCGGCCGCCTCCCTGATCAGTGGCAGCCGCCGCCAGAACCGCTCGTCCGGATAGGCCAGCAGGTGGGCCGCGGCCTGCCAGAGCACCTTCACGGCCGCCTCCGCCGTGGCGGGAACAGCCCCGCGGGCATGCCCCGGCCGTCCCAGTTGAGGAGGTTGACCCGCTTATGGGTCACCTCGTCGCCGGTCTGGCGCTCCTTCAGCCCGTGGAAGCTCTCGACCGACACCGGCTGCGGGCGGCCCGACGCCTCGCCGAACGGCCCCTGCATGCCGGGACCGCCGTCGTAGTCGAGGCTGCAGCCGGCCTCGTCCACCACTCCGGGCTGGTTGCCGTACGCGGTCGGGATGACGTAGCGCTCGTCGTACTTGGCGAGGGCGAGCAGCCGGTACATCGCCGCCAGGTCCTCCTCGCTCATGCCCGCCTCGGGCGGCAGGACCGGCGGGCGGCCCAGGTTGACGGCCCGCATGTACGACCGCATCGCGGCCAGCTTGCGCAGCGCCGCCGTCACCGGCGCGGGATCGCCCGCCGTGAACAGCCCCGCCAGGTAGCCGACCGGGATGCGCAGCGCGTCGATGGCGGCGAACAGGTTGACCGCGTCCTCGCCGTCGTGGCCGGTGCCGGCGAGCGCGTCCACGACCGGCGAGAGCGGCGGGACGTACCAGACCATGGGCAGCGTGCGGTACTCGGGATGCAGGGGGAGGGCGACCCGGTAGCGCTTGACCAGGTCGTACACCGGGGAGCGGCGGGCGGCCTCCAGCCACTCGGCGGGCAGCCCCGCGGCCTGGGCGGCGGCCGCGACGACCGGGTCGTGCGGATCGGCGAACAGGTCGAGCTGGGCCTCGTACAGGTCGCGCTCGTCCGGCACGGCGGCGGCCTCGGCGACCCGGTCGGCGTCGTACAGCAGGACGCCGAGATAGCGCAGGCGGCCGACGCACGTCTCCGAGCAGACGGTCGGCAGCCCGACCTCGACCCGCGGGAAGCAGAATGTGCACTTCTCCGCCTTGCCGGTGCGGTGGTTGAAGTACACCTTCTTGTACGGGCAGCCGGTCACGCACATGCGCCAGCCCCTGCACCGGTCCTGGTCCACGAGCACGATGCCGTCCTCCTCGCGCTTGTACAGCGCGCCGGAGGGGCAGGAGGCCACGCACGACGGGTTGAGGCAGTGCTCGCAGATGCGCGGCAGATAGAACATGTACGCCTCTTCGAACGACAACTTGACCTGCTCAGAGACCTGCGCCAGCACCGGGTCGGGCGACGGGTCGCCGCCGAGGTCGTCGTCCCAGTTGGCGCTCCACTCGATCTTGGTCGGCTCGTTGCTCAGCAGCGACCTCGGCGGCGCCACGGGCACGTCGGACGACAGCGGGGCCCGCGTGAGGTTCTCGTAGTCGTAGGTCCAGGGCTCGTAGTAGTCCTGGATGGAGGGCAGCAGCGGGTTGGCGAAGATGGTGAGGAGCTTGCGCAGCCGGCCGCCCGCCCGGGGCTGGAGCCTGCCCTTGCGGTCCAGCGTCCAGCCGCCCCGCCACTTCTCCTGGTCCTCGTAGCGGCGCGGGTAGCCCTGGCCGGGCCGGGTCTCGACGTTGTTGAACCAGACGTACTCGACTCCGGGACGGTTCGTCCACGTCTGCTTGCAGGTCACCGAGCAGGTGTGGCAGCCGATGCACTTGTCCAGGTTCATCACCATGGCGATCTGGGCCATGATCCGCATCAGTAGCGCACCTCCTGGGAGCGGCGGCGGATGGTCGTGAGCTCGTCGCGCTGGTTGCCCGTCGGGCCGAAGTAGTTGAAGCCGTACGAGAGCTGGGCGTGGCCGCCGATCAGGTGCGTCGGCTTGATCAGCACCCTGGTCAGCGCGTTGTGGATGCCGCCGCGGCGGCCGGTCGCCTCCGACAGCGGCACGTCGATCAGGCGGTCCTGGGCGTGGTACATGTAGACCGTCCCCGGCGGCATGCGGTGGGAGACGATGGCGCGGGCCACGACCACGCCGTTGCGGTTGACGGCCTCCACCCAGTCGTTGTCGGCCACGCCGAGCCGGGCCGCGTCCTCGTCCGACATCCAGATCGCCGGGCCGCCCCGCGACAGCGACAACATGAGCAGGTTGTCCTGGTACTCCGAGTGGATCGACCACTTGCTGTGCGGCGTCAGATAGCGCAGCCGGCCGCTCTCGCCGAACAGCGCGGCGAGGTCCAGCGGCGGACGGTAGACCGGCAGCGCCTCGCCGTACTCGTGCATCCAGTCGTGGTCGAGGAAGAAATGCATCCGGCCGGTCAGCGTGTGCCACGGCTTGCCGTGCTCGACGTTGATCGTGAACGGCGCGTAGCGGCGGCCGGACGACTCCTTGCCCGACCACTCCGGGCTCGTGGACACGTGCACCGGCCGCGCCTGCGCGTCGGAGAAGACGATCCTGTGGCCCTCGTGGGCCAGCCCGGACAGGTCGGTCCCGGTGCGTTCGGCCAGCTCACGGAACCCTTGCGCGGCGAGCCGGCCGTTGCTCGCGCCCGACAGCGCGAGGATCGCCTCGCACGCCTTGGCGTCGGTGTCCAGCTCGGGACGTCCCTTCGCCACGCCGCGCGGCACCAGGCCGCACCGCGCGCCGAGCCAGGCCACCTCCTCGTCCGGCCGGAACGTCACCCCCTTGACCGGCAGGCCCAGCCGCTCCGTCAGCGGGCCGAGCGCGGCGAGCTGGTCGGCGACCGCGCCGTAGTCGCGCTCGACGACGTGCAGGGCGGGCTCGCGGTCGTGGCTGAGCTCGCTCGGCGTGTCGTGCTGGTGGGCGGTCGCCACCACGTCCCTGCGCACGCCGAGGCGTTCGCGGGCCAGGTCGCTGAAGGCGCGGGCGATCGTGTGGAAGGCGGCGAAGTCCGTACGGGTCTCCCAGGGCGGGCTGATCGCCGGGTTGAAGGCGTGGACGAACGGGTGCATGTCGGTCGAGGAGAGGTCGTGTTTCTCGTACCAGGTGGCGGCCGGCAGCACCACGTCGGAGAAGACCGTCGAGGACGTCATGCGGAAGTCGAGCGTGACCAGCAGGTCCAGTTTGCCGCTCGCCGCCTCGGGATCGGGGTGCTCCAGGTTGGAGGTCGCGCCGAGGAGGTGGTGCAGGAAGTACTCGTTGCCCTTGGCGCTGGAGCCGAACAGGTTGGAGCGCCAGAGCATGAGCACGCGCGGCCAGTTGCGTGGATCGTCCGGGTTCTCGGCGGCGTAGCGGAGCCGACCGGCGCGCAGCTCCTCCCGCGTGTACGCGACCGGATCGGCGGCCTCCCCGAGCTCCAGCGGATTGCGGTCGAACGCCGGAGCCATCGGCATCCAGCCGTTGCGCACCGCCTCGGCCACCAGGTCGGCCGTGCGCCTCCCGCGGAACGCGCCGCGCCCCACCGGCGAGGCCAGCTCGCCGGCGTCGAAGCGGTCATAGCGCCACTGGCCGGTGTGCAGGTACCAGAACGGCGTGCCCGGGACCAGCCTGGCCGGCCGCGACCAGTCGGCGGCGCTCGCCAGCACCTGCCAGCCCGCCAGCGGCCGGCACTTCTCCTGGCCCACGTAGTGCGCCCAGCCGCCGCCGTTGCGGCCCTGGCAGCCGGTCAGCAGCAGCAACGACAGGAACGCCCGGTAGATCGTGTCGCCGTGGAACCACTGCGCCGCGCCCGCCCCCATGATGATCATGCAGCGGCCGCCGGTGGCCTCGGCGGTCCGCGCGAACTCGCGGGCCAAGCGGGCCGCCCGCTCGGCCGGCACGCCGGTGATCGGCTCCTGCCACGCCGGCGTGTACGGCCGCGCCGCGTCCTCGTAGCCCTCCGGCCACTCACCGGGCAGTCCGGGGCGGCGGACGCCGTACTGGGCGAGGAGCAGGTCGTAGACCGTGGTGACGAGATGCCCGTTGATCCTGGTCACCGGAACGCCCCTGACCAGCGGCTCGCCGCCGTCGAACCGGGGCAGCAGCACCTCGGCGGCCTGGCTCCAGTCGTCCATCACGGTGAGCTTGGGGTCGGTGCCGAGGTCGAGGTTCCAGCGGCCCTTGCCCGACTCGCTCCAGCGGAAGCCCGCCGAGCCGTTCGGCACCACCGGGCGGCCGTTGCGCGACAGCAGGACCGTCTTCCACTCCGCCGCCTCCTCCTGCAGGCCGAGATCGCGGGCCGTGAGGAACCTGCCCGGCACGTGCCGGCCGTCCCGCCGCTCCAGGCGGACGAGGAAGGGCAGGTCGGTGAAACGCTTGACGTAGCCGGTGAAGGACGGCGTGTCGCGCTCCACGAAGAACTCCTTCAGCAGCACGTGGCCCATCGCCATCGCGAGCGCGCCGTCCGTGCCGGGGCGCACGCTCAGGAACTCGTCGGCGAACTTGGCGGCGTCGCTGAAGTCGGGGCTGACCACCACGACCTTCTGGCCCCGGTAGCGGGCCTCGGCCATCCAGTGGGCGTCCGGCGTGCGCGTCACCGGCACGTTGGAGCCCCACATCATCAGGTACGCGGCGTCCCACCAGTCGGCGGACTCCGGCACGTCCGTCTGGTCGCCGAACACCTGCGGCGAGGCGACCGGCAGGTCGGCGTACCAGTCGTAGAAGGAGAGCATGGTGCCGCCGAGCAGCGACACGAAGCGCGAGCCGATCGCGTGCGAGACCATCGACATGGCCGGGATCGGCGAGAAACCGGCGATCCGGTCGGGGCCGTAGGCGCTGATCGTGTGGACGTGCGCGGCGGCGATCATCTCGGCCGCCAGGTCCCAGCCGACCCTGACCAGCCCGCCCCTGCCGCGGGCCCCCTGGTACGCGCGCCGCTTCTCCGGGTCGCCGGTGACCTCCGCCCAGGCCGCGACCGGGTCGCCGAGCCGCTCGCGGGCCTCGGCGTACATCTCGACCAGCACGCCCCGCGCGTACGGGTAGCGGATCCTGGTCGGGGAGTAGGTGTACCAGGAGAAGGCGGCGCCGCGCGGGCAGCCGCGGGGCTCGTACTCGGGGCGGTCGGGGCCCACGCTCGGGTAGTCGGTCTCCTGGGCCTCCCAGGTGATGATGCCGTCCTTGACGTACACCTTCCACGAGCACGAACCCGTGCAGTTCACCCCATGTGTGGAACGGACCACCTTGTCGTGGCTCCACCGGTCCCGGTAGAAGGCGTCGCCCTCCGTGCCGCCGGCCAGGCGCAGAGTGTGCAGGTCACCGCTGGTGGCCGCCGATCTGCGCAGGAAACGGCCGGTTCTGAGGAGGACGTCCTGGGCGCTCATACCCCCACTTCATCACAGAAAGTAATTCTCTGTTACACAGGGTGTATGTCTGAGCTTCGTAAAGGTTCGCGGGATCCCGGCCCCCGCGACGCCGGCGTGGCGGTCCTGCGCGCCGGTCAGGCCCGCAACCTGGTCCTCGCCACCTTCGCCTTCGCCGTCACCTTCTGGGCCTGGAACCTCATCGGCCCGCTCGCCGCCACCTACAACCGGCGGCTCGGGCTCACCCCCACGCAGACCTCGCTGCTCGTCGCGATCCCCGTCGTGGTCGGCGCCCTGGGCCGGATCCCGGTCGGGGTGCTGGCCGACCGGTTCGGCGGGCGGCGCATGTTCGCCGCCGTCTGCTTCGTCTCGATCGTCCCCGTCCTGTTCGTCGGCTGGTCCGACTCGTACGGCTGGCTGCTCTTCTGGGGCTTCCTCCTCGGCACCCCTGGCACGTCCTTCGCCATCGGCATCCCCTTCGTCAACGCCTGGTACGAGCCCGCCCGCCGTGGCTTCGCCACCGGCGTCTTCGGGGCCGGCATGGGCGGGACCGCGCTGTCGGCCTTCTTCACCCCGCGCCTGGCAGACGCGTTGGGCCGGCCGGGCACGCACGTGTTGATGGCGGCCGTGCTGGCGCTGACCGGGGTGCTCATGCTGGGGGGCAGCCGTAACTCGCCGCTCTGGTCCCCGGCCACCGCGCCCGCCCTGCCGCGCATCCGCGAGGCGCTGAAGGTCAGGGCCACCTGGCAGTGCTCCTTCCTGTACGCGGTGACGTTCGGCGGGTTCGTGGCCTTCTCGACGTACTTGCCGGCCCTGCTGGAGAACGCCTACCGCTTCGCCCAGACCGAGGCCGGGATGCGCACCGCCGGCTTCTCGATCGCGGCCGTGCTGTCCCGGCCGCTGGGCGGCACGCTGTCCGACCGGCTGGGGGCCGTCCGGGTGCTGCTCATCGCGTTCGGCGGGGTGGTGGTCATGGCGGTCGTCCTCATGTTCCGGCCGCCCGCGGAGGTGCCCGCCGGGGTGAGCTTCGTCCTCATGGCCTTCTTCCTCGGGCTGGGCACGGGCGGCGTGTTCGCGCTGGTCGCCAAGCTGGTCGAGGCGTCGAAGGTGGGGACGGTCACCGGTCTCGTGGGCGCCGCCGGCGGCCTCGGCGGCTACTTCCCGCCTCTCGTCATGGGCGCGGTCTACACGGCGACCGGCACGTACACGATCGGGTACGTGCTGCTGGCCATCACCGCGGCGGCCGCCCTGCTGTACACGTGGCGGGCGTTCCGGCAGGCATGAGCCCTCGGCGAAAATGGTTTGCCGTGCGGCCTGACCCTTGTCAAGGTTGTCAGGCTATGCGCTCCCTTCCTGACGCCGATCCTGGCGTGCCCGACCTCCGCAGTCCGCTCCGTTACCTGTGGTGGAACGCCCGGCGACAGGCCTCGGCCCTGCTCGCCGGCATCGGCTACGCCATCCTCTGGTGGCTGATGCAGGCGCTGATGCCGGCCGTGCTCGGGAAGGGCATCGAAGCGGTCACCGCCAAGGACACCGACGGGCTGCTGACCTGGGCGGCCGTCCTGTTCGGGCTGGGGCTGGTGCAGGCGTTCAGCGGGATCATGCGCCATCGGATGGCCGTCTACAACTGGCTGGCCGCCGCCTACCGCACCGTGCAGCTGACCACGCGCCACGCCGCCAAGCTGGGGGCGACGCTGCCGAAGCGGCTCTCCACCGGCGAGGTCGTCAGCGTCGGCAACTCCGACATCGCGCACATCGGCAGCTCCATGGACATCCTGCTGCGCGGCACCGGCTCCGTCGTGGCGATCATCACCGTGACCGTGATCCTCATCTCGACGTCGCTGCCGCTCGGGCTGCTCGTGCTGTTCGGCGTCCCGCTCATGGCCGTCGCCGTCGGGCCGCTGCTCAAGCCCCTGCACCGGCGGCAGGCCAGGCAGCGCGAGCTGACCGGCGACCTGTCCACCAGGGCCGCCGACATCGTCGGAGGGCTGCGGGTGCTGCGCGGGATCGGCGGCGAGCAGGTGTTCGCCACGCGCTACCGCGAGGAGTCGCAGCGGGTGCGGCACGCCGGGGTGCGGGTCGCGCACGTCGAGTCGGTGCTCGAAGGCGCGCAGATCCTGCTGCCCGGCCTGCTCATCGCGATCGTCACCGGCGTCGGCGCCTCCTTCGCGGTCGCCGGCCAGATCCCGACCGGCCAGCTCGTCGCGTTCTACCTGTACGCGGTGTTCCTGATCGGCCCCATGCGGACGCTGACCGAGGCCGCCGACAAACTCACCAAGGGCCACGTGGCGGCCGGCCGGGTGATCCGGATCCTGTCCATCGAGCCCGAGATCAAAGGCGGCAAGGGCGGCAGCGGGGGCGGGGTGCTGCGCGACTCCTACAGCGGCGTGACCGTCCAGCCGGGCGTCCTGACGGCGGTGGCCGCGAGCTCCCCCGAGGACGCCGTCGCCATCGCCGACCGCCTCGGCCGCTACGCCGACGGCGACGTCACGTTCGGCCCGGCCGACCTGAGCTCGCTGCCTCTGGACGAGGTCCGCCGCCGGATCCTGGTCGCCGACAACAGCGCCCGCCTCTTCACGGGCCGGCTGCGGGACGAGCTGGACGTGCGGGCCCGTGATACGGACGCCGCCGGCGACGAGGGACGCATGAAGGAGGCGCTGCGCGCCGCCTGCGCCGAGGACATCGTCGAGGCGTTGCCCGACGGGCTCGACACCTGGGTGGCCGAGGCGGGCCGGGAGTTCTCCGGCGGGCAGCAGCAGCGGCTGCGGCTCGCCCGCGCGTTGCTGGCCGATCCCGAGGTGCTGATCCTGGTGGAGCCGACCAGCGCGGTCGACGCCCACAGCGAGGCGCGGATCGCCCAGCGGCTGGCGGCGAGCCGGGTCGGGAAGACGACGCTGGTCTGCACGACCAGCCCGCTCGTGCTCGACCGCACCGATCACGTGGTTTACGTCGAGGACGGACGGGTGCTGGCGGAGGGGACACATCGGCAGTTGCTCGACATCTCGCCGGCGTACGCGACGACCGTCACCCGCGGGGAGGGCTGATCCATGGCCAAGCAGATTCTGCCGATCGCCGACCGGAAGCAGGTGCGGGCCTACGCCCGGCGGCTGACGCTCAAATATCCGCGGCAACTCCTCACGGCGCTGGCGCTGCACGCGCTGGCCGCCGTGTCGGGGCTCGTGGTGCCGTGGCAGCTCGGCGGGCTGGTGGACGACATCGAGCGGGGCGTCGCGGTCGACGTCGCCCTCGTGGCGGTCGCCATCGGCGCCTTCCTGCTGGTGCAGGGGCTGCTCATGCGCTACGCCGTGCTGGCCTCGGCCAGGCTGGGCGAGAAGGTGCTGGCCGAGCTGCGCGAGGAGTTCGTGGACCGGGTGCTCGCGCTGCCGCTGTCGACCGTCGAGCGGGCCGGGGCCGGCGACCTGATCACCCGTACGTCGCGGGACGTCGACTCGTTGTCGCGCACGGTGCGGCACGCGGTGCCGGAGACGCTGATCGCGGGGGTCACGTTCCTCATCACCATGGGCGCGCTGGTGCTGGTCAGCCCGCTGCTCATGCTGCCCATGCTGCTCGCCGGGCCGGTCATCTACGTCGCCACCCGCTGGTATCTCAAGCGGGCCAGGGACGGCTACCTGCGCGAGAACGCCGCCTACGCGGACATGACGGAAGGGCTCGCCGAGACCGTCGAGGGGGCCAGAGCCGTCGAGGCGCTCGCGCTGCAGGAGCGCCGCCGGGCGCGCACCGACGACGACATCGCCCGCTCCTACGCGGCCGAGCGCTACACGCTCGGGCTGCGGGTCGTCTGGTATCCCGCGGTCGAGCTCGGCTACGTCATCCCCGTGGTGAGCGCGCTGCTGGTCGGCGGGCTCTTCTACACCGAGGGCTGGGTGACGCTCGCCCAGGTCACCGCCGCCGCGCTCTACGCGCAGCAGCTCATCGACCCGCTCGACCGGTTCCTGATGTGGATCGACGAGTTGCAGGTGGGCGGCGCCGCCATGGCCCGGCTGCTCGGCGTGGCCAACGTCCCCGACGACCGGGCGCCTGCCGGCGAGCGCCCGGCGGGCGAACTGCTGGAGGCCCGCGACGTCCGCTACGCCTACCGGGAGGGCCACGACGTGCTGCACGGCGTGTCCCTGACCGTGCGGCCCGGTGAGCGGCTGGCGATGGTGGGGCCGTCAGGGGCGGGCAAGTCCACGCTGGGACGGCTGCTCGCGGGCATCCACGGGCCGCGTGCCGGGTCGGTGACGGTGGGCGGGGTGCCGCTCGTGGACCTCCCGCTGGACGAGCTGCGCGGGCACGTCGCCCTGGTCACCCAGGAGCACCACGTGTTCAAGGGCACCGTGCGGGACAACCTGCTCATCGCCCGGCCCGACGCGGGCGACGAGGCCGTGCGCGAGGCGCTGGGGGCCGTGGACGCGCTGGACTGGGTGCTCGGCCTGCCCGAAGGGCTGGAGACCCAGGTGGGGTCCGGCGGGCACGCCGTCTCGGCGGCCCAGGCCCAGCAGCTCGCCCTGGCCCGGCTGGTGCTGGCCGACCCGCACACCCTGGTGCTGGACGAGGCCACCTCCCTCATCGACCCGCGGGCCGCCAGGCACCTGGAGCGGTCCCTGGCGGCCGTGGTGGACGGGCGCACGGTCATCGCGATCGCGCACCGGCTGCACACCGCGCACGACGCGGACCGGGTGGCCGTGGTGGAGGACGGGCGGATCAGCGAGCTGGGCTCGCACGAGGAGCTGGTGGCCGAGGGAGGGTCGTACGCCGCGCTCTGGGCGAGCTGGCACGGCACTCCCGTCCCCCGGCCCGAGGAGGTCAGGCGGTGATGCCCAGCGACTTCTTCAGGAAGTCGACCTGGAGCAGCAGCAGGTTCTCCGCCACCACCTCCTGCGGCGTCATGTGCGTGACGCCCGACAGCGGCAGCACCGTGTGCGGGCGACCGGCGGCCAGCAGCGCCGACGACAGGCGCAGCGTGTGGGCCGCCACCACGTTGTCGTCCGCGAGCCCATGAATGATCATGAGCGGGCGCTCCAGTTTGGCGGCGTCCGCGAGGAGTGAGGAGTTCTCGTACACCTCGGGCTGCTCGTCCGGGTGGCCCAGGTAACGCTCGGTGTAGCACGTGTCGTACAGCCGCATGTCGGTCACCGGAGCGCCGGCCACGGCCGCGTGGAAGGCGTCCGGCCGCCGCAGCACCGCCAGCGCGGCCAGGAAGCCGCCGAACGACCAGCCGCGGATGGCCACCCGCGACAGGTCGAGGTCGTCGCCGTACTGCTCGGCCACGCCCTGCAGGGCGTCGACCTGGTCCTCCAGCACGGGGGCGGCGAGGTCGTTGAGCACCGCCCGCTCGAACGCCGTGCCCCGCCCCGGCGTGCCGCGGCCGTCGGCCACGACCACGGCGAAGCCCTGCTCGGCGAACCACTGGCTCTCCAGGAACGCGCCCCGCCGGTTGAGCACCCGCTGCGCGTGCGGCCCGCCGTACGGGTCCATGAGCACGGGCAGCTTGCCCGAGCCCTGCTCGTACCAGGAGGGGAGCACCACGGCGGTGGCCAGCTCGCGCCGCCCGGAACGCCCGATGGACACCCGCAGGTCGAGGCCGGGCCGCTCGGCGAACGACGGGATCGGCACCGCCATGCCGTCGCGCCGCACGACCGTCACCGACACACCCTCGGTGTCGAGGCTCTGCTCGGCGAGCACGCCGACCCCGCCGGCCATCCGCCCCGAGAACACCCCGGACCTGGTCGAGACCGGCAGCAGCGAGTGACCGTCCCAGGTCCAGAGCTGGATCTCGGTCGGGTCGCCGCTCGCGCTGAACAGCACGCTGTCGTGGTCGACGTCCAGCACGGCCCGGACCTGGAGCGTCGGCGGGGTCACCACACGGTCGCCGACGTGCAGGCGGTGGCCGCCCTCGCCGTTGGCCACCCAGACGAGGGAGCCGTCGTCGAGGTGCGCGGGCACGCCCGTGACGATGTCGACCCAGGCCGGGTCGGTGTCCTCGCGCACGAGCGTGGTGGCGCCGGTGGCCGGGTCGACCGTGAACAGCCGCATGGTCTTCTGGTCGCGGGTCAGGGTCACAATGGACAGCGCGTGGGAGTCCCAGGCGGCCGTGGTGAGGTATTCCTCGTCGTACGGCACCGCCACCCGCGACCCGTCGAGCCCGAGCACGTAGAGCTCGGTGCGGGCGTTGGGCGTGCCGGCGGCCGGATAGCGGTGGGCCACGGGGGTGCGGTCGGGGTTGGCCGGGTCGGCGATGTGCCAGATCCGCACCGGCGCCTCGTCGGCCCGCTCGACCAGCAGCGCGTCGCTCGACGGCGCCCACCAGTAGCCGCGCAGCCGGTCCATCTCCTCGGCGGCGATGAACTCGGCCAGCCCGTACGTCACCGTCTCCGACTCCGGCGTGGCGAGCGCGCGGTCCTCGCCCGTGACGAGGTCCTGGACGCGGAGGGCGCCGCCGGTGACGTAGGCGACGTGCCGCCCGTCGGGCGACAGCCGGGGGTCGATGACCGCGCCGGGCGTCTCCAGCCGGCGGGTCTCGCCGGTGGCCAGCTCGACGACGTAGAGGCCGCCGGACAGCGCGAAGGAGGCCCGGGCCACCATCGAGTCGGTGGCGTAGGCCACGATGCCGCCCGCCGCCTCCCGGCTGCGCTCGCGCCTCGCCCGCTCCTCCGGCGGGAGGTTCTCCTCCTCGTCGCCGTGGAGCAGCCGCGGATCGACGACCAGCCGCTCGACGTGGGTGGCGGTGTTGAGCTCCCACAGGCAGGTCACGGCGTCGGTGCCGGTGCGGGTGCGCAGGAAGATCACCTGGCCGCCGTCGGGGGAGATGGTGAAGCCCCTGGGCACCCCGAGGGTGAACCGGCGGGTCCTGGCAGACAGACGCGGGAAGCTCTCACTCATGGGGCCAATCCTGCCAGGAACGCGCCCTTGTTACGCTCGTGGCCATGACGGATCGACGCCTGCTGCTCGTGCACGCCCATCCGGACGACGAGTCGATCGGCACCGGCGCCACCATGGCCAAATACGCGGCGGAAGGCGCCCACGTCACGCTGGTCACCTGCACGCTGGGCGAGGAGGGCGAGGTCATCCCCGCCGAGCTCGCGCACCTGGCCGCCGACGGGGAGGACCGGCTGGGCCCCTATCGGGTCGGCGAGCTCGCCGCGGCCTGCGCGGCGCTCGGCGTCGAGGACCACCGCTTCCTGGGCGGGCCGGGGCGCTGGCGCGACTCGGGCATGATGGGCGCGGCCACCAACGACCACCCGAGGGCGTTCTGGCGCGCCGACCTCGACGAGGCGGCGGGCGAGCTGGTGAAGGTCATCCGCGAGGTACGCCCCCAGGTCCTGGTCACCTACGACGCCAACGGCTTCTACGGCCATCCCGACCACATCCAGGCGCACCGGGTGGCGCGCAGGGCGTTCGAGCTGGCCGCGAAGCCGGACTTCGGCGACGGCGAGCCCTGGCAGATCGCGAAGTTCTACCACACCGCCCTGCCCAGGTCCGTGATGCGGCGCACGGCGGAGGCGCTGCACGAGGCCGGCACGGGTTTCCTGCTGGAGGACGTGGACGACATGCCCTTCGGCAACCGCGACGAGGACGTCACCACCGAGATCGACGCCCGGCCGTGGCTCGGCCACAAGGTCGCGGCGATGCGGGCGCACGTCACCCAGATCACCGTCCGCGAGCCGTGGTTCGCGCTGTCGAACAACATCGGCCAGGAGGTGCTGGGCGTCGAGCACTTCGTGCTGGCGGCCGGAGTGCCCGGCCGGCCGGTGCCGGGGCCGCCGGTCGAGGCGGGCGGGCTCGGCGAGCCACAGAACCGCGAGAACGATCTCTTCGCGGGCATCCACTAACCTCAGTCGGCATGGAACATCGCAGCCAGGCCGAGTCGGCCCTGGGCGGAGCGGCGTACGGCATGTTGTTCGTGCTGGGGGTCGTCATGGGGGTCGTGGGCGGGTTCACACATCCCCTGTGGCCGGTCGGTCCGCTGCCGGGGGCGGCCGTGGTGTGGGTGCTGATGTTGTTCGTGGTGTGTCTGGGGGCGGGCAGGCTGCTGCGGGCGCGGCTGGGCGCGGCGGTGGCCGGAGCCGGGTGGCTGCTGGTGACGATGCCGTTCACGGTGCAGCTGGCGGCGGGTGATCTGGTCATCGCCAGCGGATTGCCGGGATATGTCTACCTGTATGGGGGTCTGGTGGCGCTTGTGGTGGCTTATCTGCTTTCGCCATCGTCTAGCAGGGGATCGTGGCTTTTGAGAGGGTACCCTCCGAAGAGCCAGACTTGAGGGCATAAAGTAACTGGGTGCATTCGACAGAGCGGCACGTGGACCCGGATACCTACCGTAAGGTCGTCGGCCGCTTCGCCACCGGGGTCGCGATCGTGACGACCAGGGTGGGCGACCTCGATCACGCCATGACCGTCAATTCGTTCACGTCCGTCTCGCTCGATCCGCTCCTCGTGCTGTTCTGCGCCGAGAAGGTGGCCAGGTTCCACGACGCGGTGCTTGAGGCGGGGGTGTGGGGGGTGTCGGTGCTGCCCGCCGTCATGGAGGACACCTCGCGCTTCTTCGCCCATCGCGGCCGGCCACTGGACGGACAACTGGCGCGGTGGCCGCATCGCCGGGGGGACTCCGGGGTGGCGCTGTTCGACGGGGCCATCGCCACGCTGGAGGTCGCCACGAACGCGGTGCACGACGCCGGCGACCACTCGATCGTGGTGGGCGAGGTGGCGTCCCTGGGGATGCCGTCGGACGGGCCGCCGTTGCTGTACCACGAAGGCCGCTACAAAGGTTTCTGACGCACCGATGACTTCCCGGCGGCGCCGGGGTCTCAAGCGCATGCGGAAACTGATCGCGACAGTGTTCAACTACTCCCTCGACGGCCTGCTCGCCGACGAGGGCACCGACTTCTGGAAGTTCTGCTTCGACCTGCCGGAGAACAGCCGGCCCGACGACCCGGCCTACCTCGACTTCCTCCGGAGCGCCCACACGCACGTCATGGGCCGCGCCGCCTACGAGTCCATCTCCAAGGGCATGACGACCGCCACCGACCACCCGTTCGCCGCCATCCTGAACCCCGCGCGCAAGGTCGTCTTCTCCCGCACGCTGAAGACGGCCGACTGGGCCGGCACCACCATCGCCGCCGGCGACACCAGGGAAGAGGTCGACAAGCTCAGGCTGGGCGGCGACGGCCACATCCTGGTCTGGGGCGGCGTCGGCCTCTGGCGCTCGCTCATGCGGCTCGACCTGATCGACGAACTCCGGGTGAGCATGTTCCCCTACGTCGCGGGCGAGGGCACCCGGCTGTTCGACGGCGTCCCCAGCTCCTACCGGCTCGACCTGGTCTCCAGCGCCACTTCCAGCAACGGGATCCTGGAGCTGAGGTACCGGCGGCACCGCTGACTCAGCCCGTCCTTGACCACCGCCGGGAACACGGCATAGTCGGCGGTGGGAGGGGTCTCATGGAAAGGCGTTATCGGGTCCGGCGGGCGGCCAACTACGTCAACCTCGCCACGCCGTTCGGCCTGCTGATCTCGGTCGTCGGCGGCGCCACCCGCCGGCCCGGCCCCGACGGGCTCATCCTCGCCTTCGGCTACCGCTACCGCTTCCCCGTCGCGGGCGCCTTCACGGTCGGGAACGTGGTCCTGACCAGGCGTGACTCGCTCGACGAGCGGCTCATCCTGCACGAGGGGCGGCACGCCACGCAGTGGGCCTGGTGCGTCGGGCTGCCCATGCTGCCGCTCTACCTGCTCGCCATGCTGGCCTCGGTGGTGGTCTGCGGGCACCAGGCGACGTACAACGTGTTCGAGCGGCTGGCGGACCTGGAGGACGGCGGATATCCCCGCGTGCCGCCGCGCTGGCGGCGGCACCCGAGGTGACCCCGTCAGGTCAGGGGCTCAGCTTCAGCGTGTGCACGGCCGCCTTGCGCACGGCGTCGGGGCCGGAACGCATCGGCAGCAGCCCGCCCCTGGCCCAGATCTCGGCCTGGTCCCAGTAGTTCTCGTGGAAGGCGTGCCCCGACGCGCCCGTCAGGTTGATCCACTGGGACTTGTCCAGGTCGGACAGGTCCACCACCATCCGCATCGACGGCACCGCGGTCACCGCGTAGCCCTTCTGGGCGTTCCATCCGGTCGCGTTCACCGCGTCCTTGCCGCCCGGCACCGCGATCGGCCCGCGGTTGAACAACGCCTCCACGGGCGCGATGCCGGACGTGCCGAGGGAGCCGTTGACCAGGTCGAGCTGGTGCAGGTCGCCCCACCGCCAGTCGGAGACCTTCTCGCCGAACCGGTCGGCCAGCTCCTGGTACGCCGACGCCATCGCCTGCCGCAGCACGTCGTCACGCCGCTCGGTGACGTTCTTCGTGGTGACGTCGTCCCAGAAGGGGTCGTCGGGGGCGTCGAGCAGCCGCCTGACGACCTCGTACCAGCGGTCGCCGCCCGCGGGCCGGGCCTGCTCGGGCAGCTCGTCGTGGAAGGTCAGGGCGAGCACCTGCCGCCACACGGCGTTGAAGTACGCGGCCGGCGCCGAGTCGAGCTTCTGCTCGCCGTCCCACGACGTCAGCAGCTCCCTGGCCTGCTTGGCGGGGCCGGCCAGGTCCACCTTCTCCAGCGCCGGCACCAGGGTCGCGGCGAAGTTGTTGCGGGTGTCGGCCTGGATGGCGGACATGGTGTCCGCGTCCACCTTGCCCTTGCCGACGGCCTCCTCGACGAGGGTGCGGATGCGCTCGGAGCGGTAGCCGTAGGCCCAGTCCTGGGTCAGCAGCGGCTTGTAGCGCGAGGGGTCGATGACCGCGTTGTTGGCGGTCACCACGAAGCCCTCGGCGGGGTCCTCGACGGACGGGAGCTGTTCGAAGGGGATCGGGCCGGGCTGCCAGTCGTACTCGCCGGTCCAGCCGGGCACCGGCCACCTGCCGTCGCCCTTCGCGCGTACGGGGATGCGGCCGGGCGCCTGGTAGCCGATCTTGCCGGAGGTATCGGCGTACACGAGGTTCTGGGCGGGCACCTCGAACAGCGCGGCCGCCGAGCGGAACTGCGCCCAGTCGCCCGCCCTGTTCAGCGCGAAGATGGCGCTGGCGGTGTGGCCGGGCGTCAGCGCCGTCCACTGGAGCGCGACCGCGTTCGCCTCGTCGGTGGGCTTGGCGTCGGGCATGACCTCGTTGATCAGCGGGCCGTGCACGGTGCTGCGCACGGTGATCGTCACGGTGGAGCCGCCGGCGACCTTGATCTGCTCCTTGCGGGTCTCCAGTCTGCGCCGCTCGCCCCGGTACAGGTACGTCTCGCCGTCCACCTTCTCCAGGAACAGGTCGGCGACGTCGGGCCCCAGGTTGGTGAAGCCCCACGCGATCTTGGCGTTGTGCCCGATGATCACGCCGGGCACGCCGGAGAAGGTGAAGCCGGTCACGTCGTACGGGCACTCCGGGCCCACCTGCCGGCAGTGCAGCCCCGCCTGGTACCAGACGGACGGGAGCTGCGGCGACAGGTGCGGGTCGTTGGCGAGCAGCGGCTTGCCGCTCTTGGTGTGCGCGCCGGAGACGACCCACGAGTTGGAGCCGATGCCCTCGCGGTCGGCGGTGCCCATGGTGCTCGGCACGGCGTCGAGGGTCCGGGCCGCCGACTGGAAGACGGCGCCGGTGCCGAGGCGCAGGCGCGGCTCGGCCTCCTGGTCGAAGCGCTCGCGGTCGATGGCGCCCGAGGTGACGATGGGGGAGTGCCGGTCGAACGGATAGCCGGGGTAGAGCTGCTCGACGCGGTCGCGGGGCAGCTTCGCGGCGATCAGCGCCCGGTCGATCTCGTCCTCCATGTTGGAGCGCAGGTCCCAGGCCATGGCCTTGAGCCAGGCGAGGGAGTCGGCGGGGCCCCACGGCTCGGGGTGGTAGTCGCCGTTCTGGATCTTCAGGATCGAGTATTCGAGGCTGCGGTCGGAGGCGTTCGGGTGGGCGCTGAGCCAGGCGTTGACGCCCTTGGCGTACGCGTCCAGGTACTCACGGGTGTCCTCGGACAGCAGGGGCAGCTCCTGCTCGGCGACGCGGCGCCAGCCCATGGTGCGCAGGGCCTTGTCGGTGTCCAGGGTGGACTTGCCGTAGAGCTCCGAGAGGCGTCCGGCGGTCATGTGACGGCGGAAGTCCATCTCGTAGAAGCGGTCCTGGGCGTGGACGTAGCCCTGGGCCATGAAGAGGTCGCCCGGGCTGGAGGCGTAAATATGCGGGATTCCTGATTTATCGCGATAAATCTCCACGCTCCCGGACAGCCCCGA
Organism: Nonomuraea sp. LP-02; assembly: GCF_036289125.1. Classification (NCBI taxonomy): domain Bacteria; kingdom Bacillati; phylum Actinomycetota; class Actinomycetes; order Streptosporangiales; family Streptosporangiaceae; genus Nonomuraea; species Nonomuraea sp. LP-02. Next base: position 7,779,155 of record NZ_JAXCLK010000001.1, read on the forward strand.
GAGCCGCACCGCCCCGTCCACCTGCGGGAACGACTGCCGCACGATGAGGACGAGCACACCGGCCAGCACCAGCGCCAGCACGAGAAGAACGGTCACCACCCGAGCGAACCACCGCAACGGCCGCGGCAACCACGCATAGGGCCTCACCGACCGACACCTCCAACTTCCCTGGAACTGGCACTAAGTCTGGCAGCCCTTGATCACTACTCCGGACGTGTTCGTCCGTCTTCGTTCACCTTCGCAGAGGATTGGCAGGGTATGCCGGTTCACGCCCAGGTCTGACCGCTGGGGGTGTCCGAGACCCGCACGCCCAGCTCGGCCAGCTCGTCCCGCAGCCGGTCGGCCTCCGTCCAGTCGGCGGCCTCCCGCGCCCTGGACCGCGCCTCCAGCAGCTCACCGGCGCCCGCCGGCAGCGTCGGCGCCTTGCCGATGTCGATCGGCAGGTCGAGCCCGAGCACCTGGTCGACGTGCAGGAACGCCTCCAGCTTCGCCCCGGGGGGCACCGACTCGTCACGTTCGAGCTCGCGCAGCACGCGCAGCGCCGCCGGGGTGTCGAGGTCGTCGCCGAGCGCCGACTCCACCCGCTCCACGTGCCCGGCCGCCATCGGCGCGCTGGGCGACTCGGCCCACTCGGCGACCCGCGAGCGCCAGCGCCGCAGCGTGCGGTCGGCCGCCCGCAGGGTGTCCCAGGTGAGGTCGAGCCGCCGGCGGTAGCGGTGCTCCAGGAACGCCATCCGCACCGCCAGCGGGTCGAGCCCGGCCGCCGTCACGTCGGACAGCAGCACCACGTTCCCGGTGGACTCGGCCATCTCGCGCCCGTCGAACAGCAGGTGCTCGCCGTGCACCCAGTGCCGCACCACCTCGTGCCCGGTCACCGCGTCGGACTGCGCCCGCTCGTCCTCGTGATGGGGGAAACGCAGGTCGATGCCGCCGAGGTGCAGGTCGACGACCGGGCCGAGGAACCGCAGCGACATGGCCGAGCACCCCACGTGCGGGCCGGGGAACCCGCGCCCCCAGGGGGAGTCCCAGGTCAGCTCGCCGTCGCCGGGCTTCCACAGGGCCCAGTCGGCGGGCCGCGGCTCCTCCGGCCGGTCGCCGGAGAGCTCGCCGTAGGCGGGGAACGTGCGTACGTCGAAGAAGACCGAGCCGTCCGGCACCGCGTAGGCGTGGCCGCGCTCGACCAGCTTCGCGATCAGCTCGACCATGGGTTCGACGTTCTCGCTCGCCCGCGGCGTGTGCTCCGGCGGCCGGAGGTTGAGCGCGGTGGCGTCGGCGCGGAAGGCGTCCGCGTGGTCCACGCCGGTGGGGTGGCCGACGTCGGTGATGTTCTGGCAGGCCAGCACGCGCGCCCGCCGCCGCTCCAGGACCCGCCTCACCAGGTCGGCCAGCACGTACGTACGCAGATCGCCGACATGGGCCCGCCGGTGGCCGGCAGGCCCGCAGGTGTAGATCCGCACCAGCCTGCCGAGCTGGACCGGGACGACCTGGCCGGCGCGCGTGTCGTGGATCCGCAGCATTCTCCCGAGCCTAGCCGGGGGTCATCCGCCCAGGAAACCGAGGATGTCGCGGTCGCCGCGCTCGCGCAGCCGCCCGAGGATCTCCTCGCGCGCCGCGGTGTCGGGCAGCCCGATCCTGGCCCCGATGAGCCGCAGGCCCTCCATCTCCGAGCTGACCGGAGCGGTGTAGCCGAGCAGGTAGAGGGCCCGGTTGACGGGCGGCATCCCGACCGGCGCGGCCGGCAGGTAGCGGGTCAGCAGCTCGCCGCCGTCGGAGACGGTCAGGAAGACGTGGTCGCCCTCGCTCGCTTTGTACTCGGACAGCACGTTGCGGATCGACCCCATGGTGGGCTGGTTGTGCCAGCTGATCACCACGTCGCCCGACGTCGCCGAGGCCGTGAGCTGCCCGCCGGGCGCCATCCCCAGGTAGGCCGCGAACCCCGTCGGCAGCGGCGAGCCCGACCCGCGCAGGTGCTCGGCGTTGACGTCCACCCGGTGCCACCAGCGCCCGTCGCGGGAGCGGAAGCTGCGCCGGGTCAGCGAGACGTCCTTGCGCGGCTGGTACGGCTCGGCCTCCCCGCTCGGCGAGGTGCCCGCCACCCGGATCCAGCCCCGCTGTGTCCGCTCGAACCCGGGACCGCCGGAGTAGGCGCGCACCGAGCTCTCGCTGACGTCGTAGCGGGAGGTCAGGTTCGTCACGATCGTGGAGACCGACGCCTCGCCGCCGGCCCGCTCGATCTCGCGGGCGATCATCTCCCTGATGCCGAGGTACTCGTCGCCGCCCCAGCGGGTCAGGCCGTACTTGTTGCGGTCGATCCGGAGGAAGCGGTCGTCGGCGGTGAGCTGGTTGCGGATGCCGACCAGGCTGTAGTCCTCGCCGATGCGTTCCTGGATCTCCTCCGGCGACAGCGGCGTGCCGGCCACGGCGAGCACCGCCTCGGCCTTCTCGTTGATGCTGCGCGGCCACGGCACCACGTGCTGACCCAGCACGCGCAGGTGCGGCACGTCCAGGATCCACCGCTCGGCGACGTCCTCGCGCACGCCGAGCCCGGAGACCAGGCCCACGGCCTCGCCGATCGGGCGCGGGCCGTCGGCGAAGAGCTGGCGGGTCTTCTCGCGCAGCTCGTCGGCGCCGCCCGCGACCAGCCAGCCGTCGGACTGCTCGTAGCCGGTCAGCAGCGTGCGCACGAAACGCCAGGCGGGGATGCCCAGGGAGCGCAGCTCGGTGCGGTGCCAGGGCACGGTGGCCTGCAGGTCGTCGGCGGGCGCCGCGGAGCCGAGCCGGCCGCGCAGCCACGTCACGTGGGCCACGAGCGGCGCGGCGTCCTGGCCGGTCAGCCAGTTCTCGACGTGGTCGCGCAGGTCGCGCTCGATCTGCCTGATGCGCTCGCGCGTCACCGAGAACCGCTGCGCCAGCTCGTCCAGCGTGGCGCGCTGCGCGGCGTACAGGCGGTCGCGGGCGATGGCGCGCTGCCGGTCGTCCAGCGCGGCGAACAGCTCGTCGATCACCTCGGGAAGCGGCCGGTCCGGCCGTACGGGGGCCGGGGCCGCCTCGGGGACGGGTTCGAGCAGCCGCTCGAACACGCCGGCGAACAGCTTCTGCGCCACGTCCTTGCCCAGCGTCTCCGGCGTCCGCTCGGCCTCGGCGGGGTCGGAGAAGCGCAGCAGCGGCAGGATGTCGCCCAGCGGCAGGTGTCCCCAGAAGGCCACGGCGAGGTCGGCCAGGCGGCCGGCCACGGTCTGCGTGCCGACGACGGCACAGGCACGGTCGAGGGGGAGCGCCTGCCACCAGGCCTCGGGCAGCTGTGGCTCCTCCAGGACAGGCGCGACCTGCCCAGGGGAGGTCCAGCGCACGGGTGGCGCGAGGTCGCTCAGGCTGAGGTTCATTGAGGTCCAACCGGCAATGGGAAGTATCCGCAGTTCAGACTATGTGATCAGAGTGGTAAAAAGGGGCTGCCTCTTCCGTAATGGGAGATATAGAGCATCGCACGGGCGCGGGTGCAGGCGACGAACAGTATGCTCCGTTCGCGCTGCAGAGCCCTCGCCCGCGCGCCGGGATCCTCGGGCGGCGGCTCGGGCACCACACCCTCCGCCACACCGACGAGCGCCACCCGCTCGAACTCCAGCCCCTTCAGGTTCCGGAAGGTCGCGGCCCGCACGTCCAGGCCCTCCAGCGCCTTCCTGGCCTGCCGCACCAGCCGCGTCGTACGCGCCCCGACCGCGATCCCGCCCGGCGGCACCCCGTCGGCCAGCCACGACTCGACCGTGGCGCGCAGGCCGGCCAGCTCCGCCTCGGCCGACTCGTACGCCCGCACGCGCGGCCGTTCGCCGTTGTGCGTGGCGCGGTAGCCGTACATGTCGGTCGCGCCCCTCGCCAGCCCCGTCGCGAGACCGCCGCCGCGCAGCCGCACCACGAACGACAACAACTCCTGCGGCAGCCGGTAGCTGGTCCTCAGCGTGTGCTGCTCGGCCGGGATCCCCATCGCGCCGAGCGTCACCCGCGTGTCGGTGACCCGCTGGTGCGGATCGCCCACGACGAACAGGTCGTCCGGCGCGTGCGGCGCGACAGCCCGCAGCAGCCGCCACTGCGCCGGGCTGACGTCCTGCGCCTCGTCCACCACCACGTGCCGGTACGGCTTGCGCCCCGGCTCCACGTCGTCCAGCAGGTCGCCGGTGGACAGCGACATCAGCCGCAGCGCCTCGTCGGTGAGCTGGGCGAGGGTCCGCGCCCCCGGTCCGACCAGCGCGGGCCGGCGGCCCTCCGCGTCGGCCACGATGCGCAGCGCCAGCCGCTCCGGGTTGTCCACCTCGATCCGTTTGCGTACGAGCTCGTCCTCGACGAGCGTGTCGAGGCGCGCGGACAGCTCCTCGGCCAGCCCCTGCGAGAACGTGACCAGCAGCACGGGACCGCTGCCGTGCGCGGCGAGGTAGGCGGCGCGGTGCAGGGCGACCACGGTCTTGCCGGTGCCCGCGCCGCCGACGACCAGCACCGGATGGTCGTAGCGGGGCGCCTTGGCCAGCCGGTGCTGCGCCGGATGCAGGAACGTGCACCACTCCGGCGCGCCCAGCACCCGGTCCAGTGCCACCTTGTCCGCCGCGAACGCGGCCTGGTCGGGAGTGCGGAGCAGGGCCGCGTAGAGATCGTCGGGATCGATCGGCCCCGGGTCGTCGGCGGCCCGCCAGGAGTCCAGCTCGCGCCACGCCTCCGCCAGCGAGCCGCCCCTGGCCAGCACCGCGAGCGGCAGGTGCTGGGTGGGCGGCAGCAGCGGTTCGAGCGCGGCCACGTCGGCCTCGGTCGTGATCAGGCGGAACAGCGGCAGGGCGTGCACGTCCAGGCCGAGCGAGAGCAGGTCGCCGTCGCACACCGGCGCGAACAGCCCGGACGAGCGCGCCGAGCGGCGTAAGGCGGGCTCGACACGTTCCAGGGTCTCGGCGTCCCACTCCTCGACCACCCCGAGCACGGGGTTGACGCTGTAGCGGTGGCGGCGGGCGTACGACCAGGCCTCGGCGTCCGGCAGCACCGTCCGCAGCCAGTAGACGTCCCTGCGGCGCACCACCACCCCCCGGTGCCCGTCGGCCAGCCGGAGCGTGGCGACCCGCGGGTCCCTGGCGCCCCGCACCCGTTCGGGATGCGGAGCGCCGGCCACGTTGAGCAGAAGGCGGCGCAGCGCGACCACGGCGTCCCTGCGCACCGGCTGGGCCAGTGCGCTGAGCTCCCTGGGAAACTCAGGGCCGATCGCGAGCCGCGGCACGGCTCAGTCCAGCAGGGCGAGCAGGTCGCGGTCCCCGCGCTCGCGGAGCCTGGTGAGCAGGTCCGGCAGGCTGACCGGGCCCGTCATGCCGATCCTCGTCGCGATCACCCGCGCCGCCTGGTCACGCGTGCCGCCCGGAGCGGTGTAGCCGACCAGGCGCAGCGCCTTGGTGATCTTCTCGGCGCCCTGCGCGGCCGCCGGCAGGTGCCGGGCCCGCAGCACGCCCTCGTCCGACAGCGTGAGGAACAGGTGCCCGCCCTCGCGTGCGCCCACGTCGCCGAGCAGGTGCTCGATGGACTCCAGCACCGGGCGGCCGTGCCAGGTCATGGTCAGCTCGCCCGCGGCGCTCCTGACCGTCCTCGACTCGCCCGGCGACAGCCCCAGGTAGGCCGCGAAGCCCGTCGGCAGCGCGCACTCGCCGCCCGCCATCTGCTCGGCGGTGACGTCCACGCGCAGCCACCAGCGGCCGTCCGGCTGGCGGAAGCAGCGCCTGGTCTGCGAGACGTCCTTGAGCGGCTGGTACGGCTTCTGCTCACCCGAGCCGCCGTTCTGCTCGTGGCCCGCCACCGGCTTGAACGCCTGGAACTGCGGCGGCCCCGGAGGCGGCGACGGCGGCAGCGGCACCGGCCCGAACGCCGACTGCGGCGGCATGTCCATCGGCGGCTGCCGCGGCGCGTCGAAGTGCAGCACCGGGTCGAGCCTGGGGGACGGAGGCGGCGGAGGGGGCGGCAGCTCGACCGGGGGCGGTGGGGCCACCCCGGCGGCCGGCCCAGGGGCCTGCACTGTCAGCACCGCCTGCTTGCCGGGCAGGGTCGCCAGCACGAACTGCCAGGCGGGGACCTCCAGAGCGCGGATCTCGACCTTGTGCCAGTCGGCCGCGCCGATCACCCGCTCCTTGGGAGCCTCCGGGCCGAGCGTGCTGCGCAGCTCGTCCAGATGCGCCCGGTACGGAGCGGCCTCGTCGCTGTCCAGCCACTCGCCGAGGCGGACGCGGAACTCCTTCTCCGTGGCCGTGATCTCGGACGGGGGGACGGCGAACAGCTTGGCGAGCTGGTCCACCGCCGACGGCTCGTCGGTGAAGACCCGGTTCTGGGCCACGGCCCAGCTCTTGTCGTCCAGGCCGGCGAAGGCGGCCTCGATGAGCTCGGGCAGCTCCCTTCTCTCCTGGTCGCCTTCCTGGCTCTCCACCTCGTCGTCCTCGGTGGGCGCGCCGGACGCGGGGCCCTCCGCCTCCAGGGCCTCGGCCTCCGCGGCGGCCGGCTCAGGAGCGGGCTCCTCGACGGAGTCGGGCGTGGGCTCGGGACCGTCACCCGCGTCTTCCGCGGGCTCGGCGTCCGCGTCCAGCACCGGCCGCTCGTCCTCCTCCTTCAGAGGGACGGCGGCGAAGGCGTGCGCCGGAGCGTCGTTCTCCTCGCCGGCACGCGAGGCGGCGAAGGCGGGAAGCTCTTCCAAGGCGGCGAAAGCGTGCGCGGCCCGCTCGTTCGGCGCGGAGCCGGATGCGACGTCCCCGGAGGCTTCGTGCTCCTCGGAGCGGGAGGCCTCGCCCTCCTCGGCGGACCCGTGCGCCCGGAGCTCGGCATCGTCGGCCGCCTGCGCGCCCTCGGCGGGGGTGGCGTCCTCTGACGCCTCCTCCCCGTCGGCGTCCCCGGGCTCCGCCTCCCCGGCGGGGGCCGCCACGTCCTGCGCGTCCTCGACGTCCGCCACTGGCGCAACGTCCTCCGGCCGTGGGGCCTCCTCGGCGTGAGCCGCCGCGTCCGCCGCGTCCTCGGTCTCCGCCACGGGCGTGGCGTCCTGCGCAGCCACGGCGTCCGCCGCCTCCGCCTCAGCCGCCTCCGTGCCGGCCGGTTCCGGGGCCTCGGGAGTCTCGGGGACTGCCGGGGCTTCGGGGGCCGGAAGGCGCAGGTCGTCCTGGGCGGGCTCCGGGTCCGCGGGGGCGGGGACCGCGAGGAGCGGCAGCGGCTCGTCCGCCGTGGCCGGCGCGGCCTCGCTCCGGGGAGCGGGCACCGCGGGGGCGGACCCCGCGCCGGCCGCGCCCACGTACGGCTGCGCCAGCCGCGTGAACACCGCCGCGAACAACGTGCTCAGCACCGGCCGCGCCCTGATGAACGGCTGGTCGGCCAGCTCCCGCCCGGTCAGCGCGAGCAGCCCCGTCCACGATCCGGCACGGTCCAGCGCGATGGCGACCGGCGGCTCGTCGGCCTCCTCGGGGTCGAGGACGTGCAGCGCGGGCAGCACGTCGCCCACCGCCGCCGCCGGCCAGTGCTCAAGGGCGATCTCCGTGAGCAGCTCGGCCAGGGCCTCGGGGCCGATCGCGGCGAGGACGTGCGGCACGGGCAGAGTGCGCCACCACGCATCCGGCAGATCCGGCTGCCCGGTCAACAGCGTGATCGTCGACGCGTCGCTCCACCTCAACGGTGGAACGAGGTCGCTCAGGCAGAAATTCATCCCGTTCCGTTCACCCCTCACGCCGCCGCGGCGGTGCAGCCGTCATCTCGCCGCCCACGGAACAGACCATAGTCCGGCAAATTAGCCCTACGCATCATGCACTACGCATCAGCGCCGTACGGCGGCGAAGCGTAGACGCACGTAGTCGGCCATCCAGCCAGTCTCCCTGCGAAGCGCGGGCGCCGCCAGTTCGTTGACGCGATGAAGCAGGGGCTCCACGATCTCCGGGGGCAGCCCGGCGAGGGCCGACGAGGCGAACATCCGCACCCAGTCGGCGGCTCCGCCAGGGCATTCGTCGAGCGGGGTCGGCCGGTCGAAGTATTCCAGCAACCGGACGACGAAACCCTCTTTCTCCAGACGGCGGGCGTACTCCGCGGGCGTGGGAAAATACCACGGCAGCTCGGGCTCGCGCAGGCCGTACTCGCGCCAGGCGGTCAGCATCGCGGCGGTCAGCTCGGCGCAGTTGCCGGCCCCGCCCATCTCGGCGACGAAGCGCCCGCCGGGCGTCAGCGCCTCGCGCACGTTGGCGATCACCATGTCGGGGTCGCGGCTCATCCAGTGCAGCGCCGCGTTGGAGAAGACCGCGTCGTACGGGTTCACCACGGAGAAGTCGTGCCCGTCGCCGGCGATGAAGTTGATCCCCGGGTACTGCGCCAGCGCCTTCTCGATCATCGCGGCCGAGCCGTCGATGCCGAGGACCTCGGCGCCGCGGAAGGCGATCTGCGCGGTGAGCACGCCGGTGCCGCAGCCGAGGTCGAGCACCCGCTCGCCGGGCCGCGGATCCAGCAGGTCGACCAGTGGCGCGCCCTGGGTGGAGACGTAGCCGAAGCTGCTGTCGTAGGCGCGACTGTTCCACCGCTCCAAACTCGGTGTGTCGTATCGCAAGACGATCAGCTCACTTTTCCTCAGACATCGGGCCCCCGTGGCCGTGCTGTCTGTTCACTTTAGAGCCTGATCGTCCCTACGACATATCAAGTCACTACTGACTCATCCCACACTCTTGGCCCATTCCTTACGCAGGTACGCCTTCCCGGCATCCTCCTGCGGGATCGTGAGCAGGATCGGCGGGCCGGGCGCCTTGGGCAGCTTGGCGGCCTGCTCGGCGTCCAGCGTGCCCTTCATGGCCATGGCCTCGCCGCGGGACGGACGGGCCCAGCCCTTCTGCAGCAGGTTCTGGCCCTCGTCGGAGAACAGGAACTCCTGCCACAGCCGGGCGGCGGCCGGATGCGGGGCGGCCTTGTTGATCGCCTGCACGTGGTAGTCGCCGAGCGCCGCGTCCCTCGGAATGACGACCTTCCAGCGGTCGGAGTGCGCGGCGCCGCGGGCGGCGTTGAGGTGGTCCCAGGCCACGATGGTGTTGGCCTTGGTCAGGTCGGTGAGCCGCCCGGCCTGCTTGAGCCTGGCGAACAGGGCCACGCCCTGGTCGGGCCGCGGCACGCCGCCGCGCATGGAGGCCGCCATCACGCCTCCGAAGGCGGCGGCGGAGCGGAGCGGGTCGCCGTCGAGCGCCACCTGGTAGCCGGGGTTGAGCAGGTCGGCGAAACTGGCCGGGGCCTTGACGGCGCGCGGGTCGTAGCCGATGGACATGTAGCCGCCGTAGGCGGCGTACCAGGCGCCGGACGGGTCCTTGACGCGGTCGGGGACGTCCAGCCAGCCCTGCACCTTGTACGGCGCGAACCTGGCCGCCTCCTTGACCGCGACGTCCAGCGTGAGATCGAACACGTCGGGCTTGAGCTGGGCGGCGGCGTCGATCTGCCGGCTGCTGCTGGCGTTCGGCTCCAGCTCGTTGACCTTGATGCCGTACTTGTCGGCGAAGGCGTCGATGACCTCGCCGTAGTTGACCCATTCGCGTGGCAGCGCGATGACGTTGAGCTGCCCCTCGCGCTTGGCCGCCTCGACCAGGCGGTCCATGGTGGAGAAGCCCGCCTTGAGCGAGCCCGCCTGCACGTTCACCGGCGGCAGGTTCTTGGCCGGAGCGGTCTCTGTGGACGACGCGCCGCATCCGGCGCTGGCGAGGATTGCGGCGGCGGCGGCGCAGGTACGTACGGTCACATGACGAATACTGACCGCTACCGCGCCGCAGGTCGAGGAGGCGCGGCGGGAACGACCCTGGCCGCGACCAGCGTCTCCTCGGAGATCTCCACCAGCGTGCCGTCTTTTTTACGTACGCGCAGAACCCCGTGCTCCCAGGACTCCAGGACGCCGACCGCGTCCCGGAACCCGCCAGGAACCCTGCGGCGCGTGGTGATCCGGGCCCCTATGTCCTGAGTTGTGATCGCGATGACGAGGCGTGCGGGCACGAGTTTGCCACCCTCCGTTTCGGCCAGCTGGCAAGCACGGCAATACTAGGGCGTAGCAAACCGCGGTCAGAAGTCATGCCATGGTGCGGAGAAGAAGGAGCTCGAGGTGACCTACGTCATCGCGCAGCCTTGCGTGGACGTCCTGGACAAGGCGTGCATCGAGGAGTGCCCCGTCGATTGCATCTACGAGGGCGAGCGCATGCTTTACATCCACCCCGACGAGTGCGTGGACTGCGGCGCGTGTGAGCCTGTATGCCCCGTCGAGGCCATTTTCTATGAGGACGACCTTCCCGAGCAGTGGAAGGACTTCTACAAGGCCAACGTCGACTTCTTCGAGGAGCTCGGCTCGCCGGGCGGCGCCTCGAAGGTCGGCAAGATCGACAGGGACCACCCGGTGGTGGCGGCGCTGCCGCCGCAGGGCGAGGATCACTGAGCGGTCCCACGTCGGGGACGGGGGCATCCACGCCTGGATGCGCCCCGTCCGCGTGGCGTGCCCGCGCACGCGCCGTACGGCAGAGCGACACCCTGGAGCACCGTGAACAACCTGCCTGACTTTCCCTGGGACCGGCTGGAGCCGTACAAAGAGCGCGCGCTCGCTCATCCCGAGGGCATCGTCGACCTCTCGGTCGGCACGCCGGTCGATCCCGTGCCCGAGATCGTCCGGCAGGCGCTGGCCAGGGCCGCCGACAGCCCGGGCTATCCCTTCACGCACGGCACCAAGGCGCTGCGCGAGGCGGCGGCCGGCTGGCTGCGCCGCCGCCACGGCGTCGAGGTCGGCCAGCATGACGTGCTGCCGCTGATCGGCTCCAAGGAGTTCGTCGCCTGGCTGCCCACCTATCTGGGCGCGCGCCGGGTGGTCTTCCCCGAGCTGGCCTATCCCACCTACGACGTGGGCGCGCGGCTCGCGGGGGCGCAGGGCACGGCCTCCGACAGCACGCTGGCGCTCGGTCCCGAGCGCGTCGACCTCGTCTGGGTCAACTCGCCCGGCAACCCGACGGGCCGGGTGCTGCCCGCCGAGCACCTGCGCAAGGTGGTGGCCTGGGCGCGCGAGCGCGGCGCGGTGGTCGCCTCCGACGAGTGCTACATCGAGCTCGGCTGGGAGGAGGAGCCGATCTCCATCCTCCACCCCGACATCTGCGGCGGCTCCCACGAGGGGCTGCTCGCCGTCCACTCGCTCTCCAAGCGCTCCAACCTGGCGGGCTATCGCGCCGGGTTCGTGACCGGCGACCCCGCCCTGGTCAAGCGGCTGCTGGAGATCCGCAAGCACGCCGGCATGCTCATGCCCGCCCCGGTGCAGGCCGCGATGACGGCCGCGCTGCAGGACGACGCCCACGCCGACGCCCAGCGCGAGCGCTACGCCGCCCGCCGCGCCCTGCTCCGCCCCGCCCTGGAGAAGGCCGGCTGGCAGATCGACCATTCGACCGCAGGGCTGTACTTCTGGGCATCCAACGGGCAGAACGCCTGGGACCAGGTAAGAAAGCTTTCCGAAATCGGGATTTTGGTCGCGCCGGGCGAGTTCTACGGATCGGCAGGTGAGCGGCACATCCGCATCGCCGTCACCGCGACCGACGAACGCATCAGTGCGGCGGTGCGCCGCCTCCAGTAGGATCGCGCGTCAGAGCAAACCGTGAGGTTTGGCACGCATAAATTGATAAGGGCTTATGCCGAGGCAGACCGCGAGTGGAGCGAGCTGATCGATGAGCATGACCTCCATGGTCGTTCTCGGGCTGAGCATCGCCCTCGTCCTGCTCCTGCTCGGAGCCTTCTTGGCGACGTTGCGGCAAGACAGGAGAGGCCGCGCGGGCACGCCGCCGCCGGCGGCCGGGGCCGCGCCCGCGGAGAGCCCGATGCCGGCACCGACGAGCGGGCCCGTGAGCGCGCCCGTCGCCGCGCCCACCGTGGTGCCCCCGCAGCTGCCCCCGAGCGTGCCCGGCCAGGTCGGCGCCGACTACACCGACCCCCGCACCCTCCGGGTGGGCGACCGGATCGAGGTGCAGGGCTCGACCGCGCGGGTGCTCGGCGCCATGCACATCTCCTGCCAGGGCCAGGAGTGGACCGAGTTCCTGCTGCGCGACAGCGCGCGGCGCCATCAGTGGCTGTCGGTCGAGGTGCGGGCCGGCGACCCGCCGCACCTGGTGGTGCTGCTCTGGACCGAGGTGCCCACCCAGGGCATGGTCCCCGCCAAGCACATGCTCATCATGGAGGGCGTGGAGTTCTTCCCCGTCGAGCGGGGCACGGCCGCCTTCCGCAGCGAGGGCGACACGAACAACCCCGACCGGGGCCTGCTCGACTTCGCCGACTACCGCGCGGGCGACGGCCGGCTGCTCTCCTTCGAGCGCATCCAGGGCCACTCCTGGACCGCCAGCTACGCCCAGCCCCTGCCGCCCGGCTCCATCTCCATCATCCGCCGCGCCTCCTGACGCGCGTTGCGGCAGAGCCCGCAATGCGGCACGGATTGCGGGCAATCATCGCCGTGGGACGGGTTCAGGACAGCTCGACCCGGGCGGTGCCCGACCCGTCGCCGGTGCGCCATCCCGTGGCCTCCAGGTCGTTCGACCAGGACGCGCCCGCGTAGCGCACCCGGCTCAGGCCGTACTTCTCGGCGTGCGCCACCGACCAGGCGGCCACCAGCCACCCCCGCTTGCGCGAGGTGATCGTCGTGCTGCCGAGGGCGCGGGCGAGCTGCTTGCGCGCCTCCTCCGTACGCGGCGCCGGGGCCGGCGTCCGGCCACCCGACGGATACCAGCAGTGCACCGACTCCGGCACGCGCCCGGTGAACGCCGCCGCCAGGACCTTGGCCTGCTCCTCGTGGGGCGCGTAGGCGTAGCCGCCCGCCGAGCGCTGCACCTCCTGCGCCGCCTCCGCCAGCGGGATCTTCCGGTAGTTCTTCACCTTGACCAGCGCGGCGAAGAAGCGGTTGGTGGCGTAGACGGGGTCCATGATCTGCTTCTTCGTGCCCCACCCCTGCGACTCGCGCTGCTGGAACACGCCCACGGAGTCGCGGTCGCCGTAGTCGAGGTTGTAGAGCTTCGACTCCTGGATCGCGGTGGCGTAGGCGATGACCACGGCCCGCTCCGGCAGCTTCCTGCGCGCCGCGACGGCCGCGATCGTGGCGGCGATCTGCGCCTGCTCGGGATCGAGGGTGAGGTTGGACCCCAGGGCGCTCACGGTGCAGTGGGCCTCGGGCTCGGCCAGGCGCGGTGTCTTCTTCAGCAGGTGGTAGAGCCCCACGGAGATGCCGACGGCGAGGACGATCACGATGATCACGATGGTGATGACCCCACGGGAGAACCGCATGCGCACCCTGAAGAACCTACCCGTACGGATAAGCTCCGTGCCCATGAGTGACGCGAGCACCTCCTCACCGATAGCGCCGGTCATCGACGAGCTTTGGGAGCGTCGCGCGGAGCTGTCACCGCAGGACGACGAGGCCCGCCACCTGGTGATCGGCGCGGTGGACCTGCTCGACGCCGGGGTCGCCCGCACCGCCCGGCTGGTGGACGGCGAGCTGGAGGTCGACGAGCGGGCGAGGAGGGCGATCCTGCTCGCCTTCAAGCTGCTCGGCATGGCCCGCTCACAGGTGGGCGACTTCCACCACCAGGACCGCGTCCCGCTGAAGAACTCCTTCGAGGGCGTGCGCGTGGTGCCCGGCGCGATCGCCCGCTGGGGGTCCTACCTGGCCCCCGGGGTGGTGCTGATGCCGTCGTTCACCAACATCGGCGCGTACGTGGACGAGAACACGATGGTCGACACCTGGGCCACCGTCGGCTCCTGCGCCCAGATCGGCAAGAACGTGCACCTGTCCGGCGGGGTGGGCGTCGGCGGCGTGCTGGAGCCGCCCAACGCGGTGCCGGTCGTGGTCGAGGACGACGCGCTCGTCGGCAGCCGGGCGATGCTCGTCGAGGGCGCCAGGGTCGGCAGGGGCGCGGTGGTGGGCGCCGGGGTGATCCTGTCCGCCTCGATCCCCGTGATAGACGTGGAGACCGGCGAGGAGCTGGCCCGGGGCCGGATCCCCGACTGGTGCGTGGCCGTGAGCGGCACGCGGCAGCGGGAGTTCCCCGGAGGCACGTTCGGGCTGCCGTGCGTGCTGGTGATCAAGCGGCTGGAGCCGGGGCAGCGGCACGACAAGGCGGCGCTCAACGAGGTGCTGCGGGAACACGGGGTGAACACCTGATGCTGGACCTGACCCAGGACGTACGCGCGCTCACCGCCGCGATCGTGGACATCGAGTCCGTGAGCGGCGCCGAGCGCGCCCTGGCCGACGCCGTCGAGCGGGCGCTGGCCGCGCTGCCGTACCTGAAGGTGGAGCGTTCCGGCGAGACCGTCGTCGCCCGCACCGAGCTCGGCCGCGCCGAGCGCGTGCTGATCGCCGGCCACCTCGACACCGTCCCGGTCGCGGGCAACCTGCCGAGCCGGGTCGAGGGCGACCTGCTGTACGGGTGCGGCACCTCCGACATGAAGGCCGGCGTGGCGGTCGCGCTCCGGCTGGCCGCCACCGTGCCCGCCCCCAACAGGGACGTCACCTACGTCTTCTACGACTGCGAGGAGATCGAGGCCGAGCGCAACGGCCTCACCCGGGTCGCGAGGGAGCACCCCGACTGGCTGCTCGCCGACTTCGCGGTGCTGATGGAGCCGACCGACGGCGTGATCGAGGGCGGCTGCCAGGGCACGCTGCGCGCCGAGGTCGCGGTGACCGGCAAGCGCGCCCACAGCGCCCGCTCGTGGTTCGGGGTCAACGCCATCCACGGGATCGAGCCGGTGCTCGCCAGGCTCAACGCCTACGAGGCGCGCCGGCCGGTGGTCGACGGGCTGGAGTACCACGAAGGGCTCAACGCGGTCGGCGTCACCGGCGGCGTGGCCGGCAACGTCATCCCCGACCGTTGCGTGGTCACCGTCAACTACCGCTTCGCGCCCGACCTGACCGTCGGGCAGGCCGAGGAGCACGTACGCGAGGTGTTCGACGGCTTCGAGGTGACCTTCACCGACGCGGCGCCGGCGGCCCGGCCGGGGCTGACGCATCCGGTGGCGGCGGCGTTCGCCGCGGCCGTGGGCGGCACGCCGCGGGCCAAGCTGGGCTGGACGGACGTCGCCCGCTTCTCCGCGCTCGGCGTCCCCGCCGTGAACTACGGTCCCGGCGATCCCAACCTGGCGCACCAGCAGGGAGAGTACGTGTCACTGCCGAAGATCGTGGAGGGCGAGCGCGCGATGCGGGACTGGCTCGCAAAATGAAAGTGGCCTTCCTCGCCGGCCATTTGGCGGGGAAGACCACTTTCAGTCCCGAGCAGCACCCTCGCCAGTTAGACGCGAGGAAGCCGAAAACCGGTTCCCCGCCTCCAAAGTTTTTTTCGATTCCCGTAACCACCCCGCCACCTGGGCTTTCGCCGTCAGGCCGCGAACCGCGCGGGAGAAGGGCTAGCGTGATCCGCATGGAACAGAACCGCCGGGAGCGCCGTCAGGGCCAGGCCGTCGTCCGAGGCAGCCTGGTGCCCAGCTCCACCCATGACCAGCGGCTGCTGGCCCGCCAGGGCTCCTCCGACTGGGTGCACATGGACCCGTGGCGGGTCATGCGCATCCAGGCCGAGTTCGTGGAGGGCTTCGGCCAGCTCGCCGAGCTGCCGCCCGCCGTCACCGTGTTCGGCTCGGCCCGCACGCCCGGCGACTCCGCCGACTACGGCACGGGACGGGCGCTCGGCCGGGCGCTGGCCGAGGCCGGCTACGCCGTCATCACCGGCGGCGGGCCCGGCGTGATGGAGGCGGCCAACCGCGGGGCGCGCGACGTGGAGGGCGCGATCTCGGTCGGGCTCGGCATCGAGCTGCCGTTCGAGCAGCGCATGAACGACTTCGTGGACCTCGGCATCGAGTTCCGCTACTTCTTCGTGCGCAAGACCATGTTCGTGAAGTACTCCTGCGGCTTCATCGCCCTGCCCGGCGGCTTCGGCACCCTGGACGAGCTGTTCGAGGCGCTGACGCTGGTGCAGACGCACAAGGTCACCTCGTTCCCCGTCGTGCTGGTGGGCAGCGACTTCTGGGGCGGCCTGCTCGACTGGGTCAAGAGCAGCCTGCTCGGCACCGGCAAGATCGCCTCGCACGACCTCGACCTCATCACCGTCACCGACGACGTCGACGAGGCCGTACGCATCATCGTGGAGTCCGACCGGGCCCGCAGCAAGCAGCGTCAGGAGGAGATCGAGGCCGCCGCCGGCCACCACGCCGAGCCGCAATAGGCTTCCCCGACGTGAACATCTGCGTCTTCTGCGCCTCCAGCCTGCACATCGACCGGAAATACCTCGACCTGGCCGCCCGCGTCGGCGCCGAGCTCGGCCGGCGCGGCCACACGCTCGTCAGCGGCGGCGGATCGATCTCCTGCATGGGGGCCGTCACCTCGGCGACCCGCGCGGCGGGCGGGCGCACGGTCGGCGTGATCCCCCAGGTGCTGGTCGACATGGAGGTGGCCGACGAGGAGTCGCACGAGCTGATCGTCACCGGCGACATGCGCGAGCGCAAGGGCGTCATGGACGCCCGCTCCGACGCGTTCCTGGTGCTGCCCGGCGGCATCGGCACGCTGGAGGAGCTGTTCGAGATCTGGACCGCGCGGGTGCTGGGCATGCACGACAAGCCCCTGGTGGTGCTCGACCCCTGGGGCCTGTACGAACCGCTCAAGCGGCTCATGCACCACCTCTACGACGAGGGCTTCACCCGGCCCGAGGTGTTCGACGCGATCTCGTGGACCACGACCGTCGAGGAGGCGTTCGCCCGGCTGGAGGCCCGTCCCCAGCCGGTCCGGCCGAGCGTCGCCGAGCTGGGCGAGGCCACCCCCTGATCGGGGCCGGCCCCGCTGACCAGGACGGTCGTGCCCGAAGCGGCACCTGCCGCGGCAAGTGCGGACCTCATGCCCCGATGGTATGAGTACGATGCCAATGTGCTGGTCATACTCGCCATCGCCGCCATCGCCATTCTGGCCTGCGTGGTCGTGGTCTCCCTCGGCCGGGGCGGTGAGCTGACCGAGTTCCCGCCGGACGTGCCGCCGCTTGGCCTGCCCGAGCCGGGACAGCTCACGGCGGTCGACTTCATGGCGCTCCAACTGCCGGTCAACCTGGTCGGCTACCACACGGCGAGCGTCGATGAGGCCCTGCGCCGGGCGGCCACCGCGCTCAGCGAGCGCGACACCAGGATCGCCGTGCTGGAGCAGCGCGTCTCCGAGCTGCTGTCCAGCCGGCTGTACGCGCGCCAGGAGGTCTACGCCTCGCCGGGCGCCGGGCTGCGGACCGAGCACGAGCCCGAGGCGCCGGCCGTCGACAGGGAGCTGCCGGAGTCCGGCGATCCCGTCACGTCGAGCGGCGCGTCGGTGTCGTGGGACGGCGGGGCCGAGCTGAAGCACCTGCCCGAGGAGCCCGAGTGGCGGCTGCCCGCCGACGCCACGGACCAGTCCGCCGGCGAGCCCGCCGAGAACGAGCCGGAGAACGTCGAGCCGGAGCAGGACCAGCCGGAGCAGAACCAGGCGGATCAGGACCAGGCGGAGAAGGACGAGCCGGAGCAGGACGCGCCGGAGAAAGAAGACGCGGAAGGCTCGGAGAAGGACGGCGTGGAGAAGGACGGGGAGCCGGCGCGCGCCGCGCGGGCCAAGGACGCCGACGGGGACGACCGGACGTGACCGAGCTGATCCGCTGCACCTGGGCCGGCATGTCCGACCCGATGTACCTCGCCTACCACGACGAGGAGTGGGGCCGCCCGGTGCGGGGCGACGACGCGGTGTTCGAGCGCGTCGCGCTGGAGGCGTTCCAGTCCGGCCTGTCCTGGCTGACCATCCTGCGCAAGCGCGAGAACTTCCGCGCCGCCTTCGACGGCTTCTCCATCCCGAAGGTCGCCGCCTACACCGAGCGCGACGTCGAACGGCTGCTCGGCGACGCCGGCATCGTCCGCAACCGCGCCAAGATCGAGGCGGCGATCAGCAACGCCAGAGCCGCCCAGGACCTCCCCGTCGGCCTGTCGGAGCTGGTGTGGCGGCACGCCGACCCGGACTCGCCGGTGCCGAAGACGATGGCCGACGTCCCCGCCGTCACCCCCGGCTCCAAGGCGCTGGCCAAGGAGCTGAAGCGGCACGGCTTCACGTTCGTCGGCCCCACCACGGCCTACGCGCTCATGCAGGCGATCGGCCTGGTCAACGACCATCTCGCGGACTGCGTGGCGCGCACCCGCTGAGCCGCGTCACTCGCCGGTGAAGGCCGGGCGCTGCTTGGCGAGGAAGGCCCGGGTCGCCTCGCGGTGGTCGCGGGTGGCCGCGCACTCGTCCTGCAGGTCGGCCTCCAGGGCGAGCGCGTCGGGCAGCGCGTGCGTGGCGGCGTGGGCGAGGGCCCGCTTGGTGGCCGCGTACGCCACCGTCGGCCCCTGCGCCAATCGCGCGGCCAGCTCGTACGCGGTCTTCAGCACGTCGTCGGCGGGCACCACCCGCGTGACCAGCCCCAGCTCCAGGGCGCGGGCGGCGTCCAGCGGCTCGCCGAGCAGCATCAGCTCGGCGGCCCGGCCGAGCCCGACCAGGCGTTGGAGCGTCCACGACGCGCCGGAGTCGGGGGCGAGGCCGATGCCCGTGAAGGCGAGCGCGAACTTCGCCTTCTCCGAGGCCACCCGCAGGTCGCAGGCGAAGGCGAGCGACGCCCCCGCGCCCGCCGCGACCCCGTTGACGGCGGCCACCACCGGTTTCGGCATGGTGGTCAGCAGCTCGACGACGGGGTTGTAGTGGCGGCGTACGGTGTCGTCGAGGCCGCGTCCCGCCTCCAGGTTGTCGGCGTGCTCGCGCAGGTCCTGGCCCGCGCAGAAGGCCCGGCCCGCGCCGGTCAGCAGCACGGCGCGGATCGCGCGGTCGTCCGCGGCCCGCCGCAGCGCGTCGAGCAGCGCCACTTTGAGCTCGGTGGTGAGCGAGTTCATCGCGTCGGGGCGGTCGAGGGTGATGGTGGCGACGGCGTCGGACACGTCGTATCGGATCAAGGCAACTCCCTGTCGACGAACGCGGTGGCTGCGGGCAGCAGCCTGGCGGCCTCCTGCTCGAAGTAGGCCCTGGCCTTCTCACCGGGCCAGCCGGCCGGCAGCAGCTCGCCCGGCAGGCCGGGGTCGCGGAACAGGAAGTTCCGCCAGCCGTGGACGAGCCTGCTGCGGGTGGCGAAGACCTGGTCGTCCGGGGCCGACCCGGGCAGCGTGCTGATCAGCGTGACAGCCTCGGCGAGCCATTGCTCGTACGCCTCGCCGATGGCGTTCAGATCCCAGGCCCGCGCCACCAGCTCGCGCGGGTCGCCGTCGAGCGCGGCCTCGAACCGGTCGGCCCGCACGCCTTCGCCCTCCAGCAGGGCGTCCAGCTCGGGGGAGTGGCGTGGACCGATCCAGGTCGTCTCCGACAGCGCGGCGTAGCCGAGGAAGGTGAGGTCGGCCCGCAGCCGCTCCCTGCGCGGGCGTTCCCTGACCGGTTCGAGGACGACGACATGCCAGCGGCCCGGCCAGGGAGGAGCCCCGGCTCGGTAAATTCTCAGGGCCGCCTCATCGAGCCGGCGCACGCACTTGGGCGTCAGGCCGTAGCCGGGCCCCTGCGGCAGCCGGACCGGCCGCAGCCAGCCCTGGCGCACCATCCTGGAGACCGCCGTGCGGACGGCCGGAGCCGCGATTTCCAGGGGTTTCATGAGCCGTACGAGCGCGGCGACGGACGCCTCTCCGCCTCGCCGGCGCAGGTGGTCCCCGTAGAGATCGAACAGAGCGGCGCGAGCGTGCACGCAGTCCAGTTTGGCCGTCTTCGCACGCCCGGACAACGCATTCTGGGAGGAGATCGTTACCCATGAGCGCTCTCGATGCGGGAGAATAGGACATCACAGAAGACGTGAATGCGCCGAGCTCCCCTCCTGGGAGGTCGGAAGTCGCGGGCCGCGGGAGCCCAAGGCAGGAAGGGATGCACGCATGGCGGCGATGAAGCCGCGGACCGGCGATGGTCCGCTCGAGGTCACCAAGGAAGGGCGCGGCATAGTCATGCGGGTCCCTCTCGAAGGTGGCGGCCGGCTCGTCGTGGAGATCTCCGCCGACGAGGCCAAGGCCCTCGGTGAGGCGTTGAAGAACGTCGTCGGCTGAGCGCTCCCGAGAGACAACCTGTTTCACGACCCTGGCGCATACCCGGCTGCACCGGCGCCAGGGTCGCTGACGTTTGAGGAGAATTTCCCGTGCCCATTGAGACCACTGCCGCGGTGGTCGCCGAGGTGCCCGCCGACGCCGAGTTGCTGGCGATCCCGTACGCCTCCGACCTCGCTCCCGCGCACGCCGTGGAGCTGCACCTGCCCGTGCGCGACCTGCTGGCCCACTATGAGGCCAAGGGGGAGGCCGGGGAGGTCGTGGAGGTGCCCGTGGCCCGCGCCGGGGGCGTGGGCCGGGTGCTGTTCTACGGCGTCGGCGACGGCTCCCCGGCCGCGCTGCGCAGGGCCGGGGCCGCGCTCGCCCGCCGGGCCAAGGGCAAGGACACCCTGACCGTGGTGCCGCCGGACGGGGAGATCACCGCGTTCGTCGAGGCCGCGCTGCTGGCCGCCTACACCTTCCGCATCGGTGACGCGGGGCGCAAGTCCGTGGCGCGGCTGGTGTTCGCCGGGGCCGACCAGACGGCGCTGGAGCGGGCGGAGGTCACGGCGCGGGCGGTGGCGCTGGCGCGCGACCTCGCCAACACGCCCTCCTCGGTCAAGAACCCCGCCTGGCTCGCCGAGCGGGCCGCCGAGACCGGCCTGCCGGTGCGGGTGTGGGACGAGGAGCAGCTGCGGGCCGACGGCTTCGGCGGCATCCTCGCCGTCGGGCAGGGCTCGGTCAGCCCACCGCGCCTCATCCAGCTCTCCTACACCCCCGAGCAGCCCGCGGAGCGGCACGTGGTGCTGGTCGGCAAGGGCATCACGTTCGACTCGGGCGGCCTGTCGCTCAAGCCGACCGAGAACATGAAGACCCAGAAGACCGACATGGCGGGCGGGGCGGTCGTCATCGCGGTGCTGCGCGCCCTCGCCGAGCTGAAGGCGCCGGTGCGGGTCACCGGGCTGGTCGCCGCCGCCGAGAACATGCCCTCCGGCACCGCGCAGCGGCCCAGCGACGTCATCACCCACTACGGCGGCCGCACGGTCGAGGTCCTCAACACCGACGCGGAGGGGCGGCTCGTGCTGGCCGACGCCCTCGCCTACGCCGACGCCGAGCTCGACCCCGACGCGGTGGTGGACATCGCCACGCTCACCGGGGCCATCAGCGTGGCGCTCGGCCGCAGCGTCGGCGCCGTCTACGCCTCCGACGACGACCTGGCCGGGCGGCTCGTCGCGGCCGGGCAGGCGAGCGACGACCGGCTGTGGCGGATGCCGCTCATCGACGAGTACGTCCCCGCGCTGGAGTCGTCCATCGCCGACCTGGCCAACGTCGAGGCGGGCTCGCGCTTCGGGGCGGGCTCGATCACGGCGGCGCTGTTCCTGCGGGAGTTCGCGGGCAAGCGGCCGTGGGCGCACCTCGACATCGCCGGGGTCGGCCGCAGCACCGTGGACGAGGGCACGCTCAGCAAGGGCGCCACCGGGTTCGGCGTCCGCGTCCTGCTGGAGTGGCTCACCCGGGGGTGAGCCGCCCTACGCCGACACCTTGACGGCGGCCAGCAGGCCGTCGCCGAGGGGCATGAGCACCGAGCGCAGCCGCTCGTCCGACTGCACCAGCTTGCCGAGCTCGCGCAGCGCGACCGTGTCGGGGTCGCGCTGCGACGGGTCGGCCACGCGGTTGTGCCACAACATGTTGTCGAAGGCCACGATGCCGCCCACGCGCAGCAGGCGGACGGCCTCGGCC
The DNA here is from genome assembly GCF_036289125.1 of Nonomuraea sp. LP-02. NCBI lineage: Bacteria > Bacillati > Actinomycetota > Actinomycetes > Streptosporangiales > Streptosporangiaceae > Nonomuraea > Nonomuraea sp. LP-02. The sequence goes on from NZ_JAXCLK010000001.1 coordinate 7,800,968, forward strand.
AGATAGTCGGCGTACTCCTGCTTCGCGCCGTCGGCGAAGACCATGTCGTAGCCGCCGTCGGACAGGCGGGGCAGCACGTCGAGCGCCCGCCCGGAGATCAGCCGCACCCGCGCGCCGGAGAACCCGGCCTCCGCGAACGCCTGCCGGGCCAGGCGCTGGTGCTCGGGCTCGACGTCCACGCTGGTCAGCGTGCCGTCGGCGCGCATGCCGCGCAGCAGCCACAGCCCTGAGACGCCGCAGCCCGTGCCGATCTCCACCACCGCCTTGGCGTTGACCGCGGTGGCGAGGAAGCACAGCGCCGCGCCCGCGCCGGGAAGGATGGGCACGGCCCCCATCTCCAGCCCGCGCTGCCGCGCCGCGTGCAGGATTTCATCCTCCTGATGAAACTGCTCCGCATAGGCCAGAGTGGCCTCCACCTGATCGGTCATCGGCCGCCTCCCCCCACTTTCGTGCGATGTGTCCGCGTGATTGGCACCGATCGCAGCCTAGGGGAGACACGCCGGGACGGGAACTCAGGAGGGTCCCGAGGCGTTGCAGGTTTAAACGGGCTTTGCCGGTCCGGAAGGCAGGCAGTGCGCACGAAGGGACGAAACCAGGCACTATGGCGATAGCGGTGGTCCCAGAGAGAGGAGTTCTGGTGGACGAGAGCGACCACCAGACGGATGCTCCCGTGTCGTCTGACTGGACGCCTCCCACATGGGAGGAAGTCGTGCGGACGCACTCCGCGCGCGTGTACCGGCTCGCGTACCGGCTGACCGGCAACGTCCACGACGCCGAGGACCTCACGCAGGAGGTCTTCGTCCGGGTCTTCAGGTCGTTGTCCAGCTACACCCCCGGCACGTTCGAGGGGTGGCTGCACCGGATCACGACCAACCTGTTCCTCGACATGGCGCGGCGCAAGCAGCGCATCAGGTTCGAGGGGCTGGCCGACGACGCCGCCGAGCGGCTGCGCGGCCGGGAGCCGTCGCCGGCGCAGGCGTTCGACGACGCCCATCTGGAGCCCGACATCCAGGCCGCACTCGACGCGCTCGCGCCCGAGTTTCGTGCCGCGATCGTGCTCTGCGACATCGAGGGGCTCTCCTACGAGGAGATCGCCAAAACGCTCGGCGTCAAGCTGGGCACGGTCCGGAGCCGCATCCACCGTGGTCGGGCGCAGTTGCGGGAGGCTCTCGACCACCGGGCCCCCCGTGCCAACCAACTCCCCCCGTCCGTGATCCCTGGGGAGGAAGTCTGATATGGCTCATCTTGGAGAACGCGTTTCCGCGCTGGTCGACGGCGAGCTCAGCCACCACGAGCGCGAGCGCGCGCTCGCGCACCTGACCTTCTGCGCCGACTGCAGGGCGGAGGTCGAGTCCGTACGCGCGCTGAAGGCGCGACTGCGCTCGCTGGAGACGCCGGCGATGCCGGCCGACCTCACGATGTCCCTGCTCCGCATGGCGGAGCCGGGCGGGCCGCTGCCGCCGAGGGAGCGCCCTTTTCCCACCCGTACCTTCGGGGGTGTGCCCATCCCGGGCCCGCACAGCATCGCCCCGCTGGACAACCGGCCCCGCAGGGACGCCACTGGTGGGGCTTCGGGCCCCGGCCGTGGCGGTAGGCGGCGCTCGGCGTACGTCGCGGTGAGCGTGGTGTCGGCCGCCGTGGCCCTCGGCACGTTCTTCGCCGTCTCCGGCGCGGGTCAGGAGACCCCGACGCCGCCCGTCGAGCTGTACAAGTTGCAGCACTCGCCGTCGGGCGCTCCGGCGGTCCACACTCCCTGACGTACCGATATGCCGGAGATGGCCGAGGTTGGCGTAGCCGCGCATGGTACGGGCATACGATCTGGGTTCGGGTCCTTATAACCCTCGTATGTCGCAATGGCGACGATTGCGGCGGCCGAGCCAAGGAGTGGTGAGACTTAGATGACCGACGAGACGCGCCCCACCGAAGGACGCACGCCGTCGGACTACCCCGAGTCACAGGGGCGGCCGGAGTTCCTGCCCGCCGACCACCCGGCCGAGTCGCCGGGCGGGCGCGCGGAACCCCCCGCCTCCTTCGGCGGCACCTCCTGGGGCGATCCGTCGGGCCGCGCCGCCGAGCCCGCGGGGGCGCCGCCGTACCAGCCGTCCTACGCGCCCTATGGCGGCTCGCCCGCCTCGTCGGGGGAGCAGGGGGGCGGGAGCGGGCCTTCGTACGCGCCCGGCGGCCAGGACAACGGCACCCGCCAGTACGAGAGCCCCGTCTTCGGGCGGCCCGACGGCGGGTCGGCATCCGGCGACAACCCCTACGGTGACGGGGCGTCCGGTGATCGGCCGCTCGCCGACACCGTCAGCGGTCCGTCGTTCGGCAGCCCGTCGTTCGACGGCCCGTCGTCGGCGGCCCCGCCCTACGGCGGCCCGTCGTTCGGCAGCCCGTCGTTCGACGGCCCGTCCTCCGCGGCCCCGCCCTACGGTGGGCCGTCCTTCGGCGGCGCGTCGTTCGAGAGCCCGTCGTTCGAGAGCCCGTCGTCCGGGGGTCCGTCCTCCGGGGGCAACCCGTTCGGGAGCCCGTCGTCCGGTGGTAACCCGTTCGGGAGCCCGTCGTTCGGCGGCGCGCCGTACGGGGGCGGGTCGCCGCCGCCTCCCCGGCAGCCGCTCGGGATGGGCGCGGGCTGGGCCCCGCCGCCCCTGGTCCAGGGCGGGCCGGCGGGCGACCGGCGGCGCGGTCCCGGCACCGGCGGGCTGATCGCCATCGCCCTCGCCATCGCGCTGGTGGCCTCCGGCCTCGGCAGCGTCGGCACCTACCTGCTGACCAGGCCCAGCGGCTCGGCCGCCACTGACCCCTCCTACAGCCTCGGCCCGGTGCCCACCGGCGCGGCCAGCCGCGAGCCCGGCTCCATCGCGGGCGTCGCCGCGCGGGTGCTGCCCAGCGTGGTCTCCCTGGAGGTCGGCAACGGCTCCAACACCGAGGGCGCCACCGGCTCCGGCTTCCTGATCAAGAACGGCTACGTGGTGACCAACAACCACGTGGTCGCCCTTGCGGCCAGTGGCGGCGAGATCCGGATCCAGTTCAACAACCGCAAGACCACCTCGGCCCGCATCGTCGGCCGCGACCCCGGCTCCGACCTGGCCGTGGTCAAGCCGGAGGAGACGTTCGGGACCCCGGAGATCACCCTCGGCAACTCCGACCAGGTGGTCGTGGGCGACCCGGTCATCGCGATCGGCTCGCCGCTCGGACTGACGGGCACGGTCACGACCGGCATCGTCAGCTCGCTCAACCGCCCCGTCATCGCCGGCGACGAGACGGGCGGGGGCAGCGAGGAGACCGCGTACATCAGCGCCATCCAGACCGACGCCGCGATCAACCCCGGCAACTCGGGCGGCCCGCTGGTCAACAGCCGCGGCGAGGTCGTCGGCGTCAACTCGGCCATCGCCACGCTCAGCCGGTCGATCGGCGGCCAGAGCGGCAGCATCGGCCTGGGCTTCGCGATCCCGGTCAACCAGACGCGGCGGGTGGCCGAGGAGCTGATCAGCACTGGCCGGGCCAAGCGGCCGAAGATCGGCATCGTGCTGGAGAAGGACTACCGCGGCCAGGGCGTGAAGATCGCCACCGCGAACGTGGCCGGCCAGCAGCCGGTGACCCCCGGCGGGCCCGCCGACAAGGCCGGGCTCCGGGCCGGTGACGTGATCCTGGAGATGGACGGCCTCGCCCTGCAGGACGGCAACGAGCTGATCGCGCTGATCCGCAGCAAGGCCCCCGGCTCGAAGGTGAACATCAAGTATCAGCGGGCCGGCCAGGAACGCACGGCCACGCTGACGGTGGTGGCCGAGGACGGGCCGTCGCCGACGCCGTCCTGACGCCGATCCGGGGCTGTCCCGAGGCTGTCCAGAGGCCGGGCATCGTAGCGGTGCCCGGGAGCCCTTAGTCTGTGGATAGGCCGGGGTTGTCCTCGGAGGCGTTGACTGCGGTAGGAGCTCACGGTGTTCGGACTCGGGTGGGGGGAGATAGCGGCGCTGGTCGTCCTCGCGCTGCTGGTCTTCGGCCCCGACAAGCTGCCCCAGGCCGCCGCGCAGGCCGGCCGGACGCTGCGCAACCTGCGCCGCATGGCCAACAACGCGCGCGACGACCTGCGGGCCGGGCTGGGCCCGGAGTTCCAGAACTTCGACCCGGCCGATCTCAACCCGCGCACGTTCGTCCGCAAGCATCTCCTCGACGACATCGAGGACACCTGGAACGACAAGCCGAAGGAGCTGGACTCCGTCGCGGCCTCCTACTCGCCGGAGCCGGTCGTGGACGAGCTGGGCTACGGCGAGGTCCCGCCGTACGACTCCGAGGCCACCTGATGCCCGTGGAGCCCTCCCTGGCGCCCGGCGTCGAGGAGGGCGCGAAGAAGTCGGGCGTCCTCTGGCTCGGCCTGGCCGGGGGATCCCGGCTCGCCTGGCACGTGTGGCACGACGGCGCGATCTACCTCGTGACCGGCGGCGAGGAGCAGAGCCTCCCCGGGCTCGACGCGCTCGACCGGGTCCGCGTGACGCTGCGCAGCAAGGACAACGGCGCCAGGCTGGTGGAGTTCGACGCCGCGGTGTCGGTCGTCGACCAGGAGCGGGCCTCCGAGGCGGTGGCGGCGCTCGCCAAGGAGCGGCTCAACGCGCGCGACGCCGAGCACCTCACCGAGCGGTGGGCCCGCGAGTGCGTCGTCGTCCGGCTCACCCCCGTGAGCTGACCCCGTCCAGGGACGCCAGTCCGGGCTCGCCGGGCTCGCCGGGTTCCTCCGCCGGCCGCGCCGAGGCGGTCGCGGTCTGCGCGAGCAGCGCGCCGGCCAGCACGAGCAGCCCGCCGGTGATCTGGAACACGCCGAGGGTCTCGCCGACCAGCCCCCAGGCCACCAGGGCGCCGCCGATGACCTCCAACGACGCGACCGTGGCCCCGACGGCGGCCGACAGCCGCCGCACCGCGTTGACGCCCAGGATGTACGCCACCACGGTCGCGACCAGCACCATCCACACGTACGCCCCCAGCACGGGCAGGCTCACCCCGCCCCCGGCCGGCGTGGTGGTGAGGGTGAAGGCGCTCCAGGGGATGTCCCACGGACGGGCGAAGGGCACCAGCACCACGGCCGCGCCCGCCATGCCCCAGGCGATGAGCCCGAGCGGGTCCACGTCGTCGCCGAAGCTGTCGCTCATGAGGAAGTAGCCCGCGCAGCAGGCCCCGGCGGCCAGCCCGAGCAGCAGGCCGAGCGCGTCGATCCGCATGCCCTGCCACGCCTCGACCACGATGGCGAGCCCAAGGACGGCCGCCACGGCGCCGACGTAGGCGGCGGGCGCCAGCCGGATCCTGCGCACCAGCCGCACCCAGGCGACGACCATCACCGGCGCCATGAACTCCAGCAGCAGGGCGATGCCCACCGGCAGCCGCGTGATGGCCACGAAGTAGAGCGACTGGACCCCGGCCACCGCCATGATCGCGTACAGGGCGAAGAACGGCATGCGGGAGCGGGGGATGCGCAGCGCGCGCGGCCGTACGATGGCGAGGACGGCGATCAGCAGCAGCCCCGCGCCCGCCATCCGCGTCCACACCGCCTCGATCGGCGCCAGTCCGGCCGCGATCAGATATTTGGCCATGGGCCCCGAGAACGCGAAACAACACGAGGACACGAACGCGAGCGCCAGCCCCGCATATCTCATCGCAACACCATTCCCGGGTCGTAATCACCGTCAAGCAGGTTTGATCCTGACATGTCGCCCTCACCTGGCGCAATGGGACGGCGCTGTTAGCCTGGCCACGTGAGGATCTTCGTGGCGCGGCTCCCTGGGACCCCGGTCTTCGACCCGGCGGGCGACCAGATCGGCCGCGTCCGCGACCTGGTGGCGAGCCTGCGCGCCGGCCGCCGCCCCACCGTCCACGGCCTGGTCGTGGAGGTCCAGCCGCGCCGCCGCGTCTTCCTGCCCATCACCCGCGTCCGCCGCATCGAGGCCGGGGCCGTCGTCTTCAGCGGCCGGCTCAACATGCGCAGGTTCGAGCAGCGCGCGACCGAGACGCTGGTCGTCGGCGAGCTGCTCGACCTGTCCGTACGCGTCGGCGGCGAGGAGGTCACCGTCTACGACGTGGCCATGGAGGAGGTCAAGCCGTCCACCTGGGAGATCACCAAGGTCGCCGTCTACCGGCGCAGGCGGCGCGACCCCCGCGTGGTCGACTGGAACGAGGTCACCGGCTTCGACACCCTCCAGCAGGACCAGGGCGCGGCCGGGCTGATCGCGGCGTTCGCGGCCATGCGGGCCGCCGACGTGGCGAGCGCCCTGCACCACCTGCCGCCCAAGCGGCGCACCGAGATCGCCCGCGCGCTCGACGACGACCGCCTCGCCGACGTGCTGGAGGAGCTGCCGCCGGACGACCAGGTCGGCATCCTCGGCATGCTGGGGCCCGAGCGGGCGGCCCATGTCCTTGAGGAGATGGGCCCCGACGACGCCGCCGACCTGCTGCACGAGCTGCCCGACGAGCAGGCGTCCGAGCTGCTGGCGCTGATGGAGCCGGGGGAGGCCGCGCCGGTGCGGCGGCTGCTCACCTATCCGGAGAACAGCGCGGGCGGCGTCATGACCAGCGAGCCGGTCATCCTGCCGCCCTCGTCCACGGTGGCCGAGGCGCTGGCGCACATCCGCCAGCAGGACCTCTCGCCCGCCGTCGCGGCCCAGGTGTTCGTCTCCCGGCCGCCGACCGAGACCCCCACCGGCACCTACCTGGGGGTGGCGCACTTCCAGCGCCTGCTGCGCGAGCCGCCCTCCACGCTGCTCGGCGCGGCGCTGGACCCGTCGATCGACCCCATCAGGCCGGACTTCACGCTGATCGAGGTCACCTCGTACCTCGCGAACTACAACCTCGTCGCGGCGCCGGTCGTGGACGAGCTGGGCCGGCTCGTCGGCGCGGTGACCGTCGACGACGTCCTGGACCACCTGCTGCCCGAGGACTGGCGCGAGAGGGACGAAACGTGACCACCGAACGACTCGACCAGCCGCGCGAGCTGCGCCGCACGCTGCGGCCGCACTACGACCCGGAGGCCTTCGGCCGGTTGTCCGAGCGGATCGCGCGCTTCCTCGGCACCGCCAGGTTCCTCGTCTACATGACGGTGTTCGTCGCGGTCTGGGTGATCTGGAACGTGACCGTCCCGTCCGCGCTCAAGTTCGACCCCTACCCGTTCATCTTCCTGACGCTCATGCTGTCGCTGCAGGCCAGCTACGCCGCGCCGCTCATCCTGCTGGCCCAGAACCGCCAGGACGACCGCGACCGCATCCAGTACGAGCAGGACCGCGAGGCCGCCGAGCGCAACCAGGCCGAGATCGAGTATCTGACGCGCGAGATCGCCGGCCTGCGCCTCGCGATCAACGAGGTGGCCACTCGCGACTACCTGCGCGCCGAGCTGGGCCGGCTGCTGGAGGAGCTCCAGGAGCCCGAGGTCAGGGAGCGCCGCCGCCAGCCGCGCTAGCGCCTGCGCCGGCGCCGTCGAGCCTGCCGAGCATGGCCCTGATCTGGCCGATCTCGCCGCTGCCCAGCATGTCGAGGAACTGCGTCCTGATGCCGCGCAGATAGGTGGGCGTGGCCTCGGCCAGCCGGCCCTCCCCGGCGTCGGTCAGCACCGCGAACAGGCCGCGGGCGTCGTCGGGGCACGCCTCGCGGGTCACCAGGCCGTCGCGCTGCAGCCGGTCGATGAGGCGGGTCAGGCCGCTGCGCGACAGCAGCACGCGGTCGGCCAGGTCGTTCATCCGCAGCCGCCGCCCGTCCGCCTCGGCGAGCTGCATGAGCACCTCGTACGAGGCCAGTGGCAGATCATGGGCGACGAGCAGCTCAGCCTCCAGGCGGCGGGTGATGCGCACCTGGGCGCGCTGCAGCATCCGCCAGACCGCCAGCTCCTCGGCGGTGAGGCCCTCGTCGCGCAGAAGAGTCACGGAGTAACCTTAGGACGTTGTTGCACAGACATCTAACAGCACGGATTAACTCAGCGGGGCCGCCGGTTCATACCATGGAGGGGCATCCTCGCTGGCGTCCAGCGCCTGTCACACATATACCGACAAAGGAGGGACGGCACTCCCTCGTGCCGAGACTTCGATGGCACCTACCCAGGAACTGGTGACGGCGGCTCTTTCCACCGTCATCGACCCCGAGATCCGCCGTCCGATCACGGACCTCGGCATGGTCAAGAGCATCGATATCGCTCCCGGCGGTGCGGTGCGCGTGGGCGTCTACCTCACCGTGGCGGGCTGCCCGATGCGGGACACCATCACCCGCGACGTCACCACCGCCGTCTCCAAGGTCGAAGGCGTGACCGGCGTCCAGATCGAACTGGACGTGATGAGCACCGAGCAGCGCAAGGAGCTCCAGACCAAGCTGCGCGGCAACCGCGGGCCGGAGAAGGAGATCCCCTTCAACCAGCCCGGCTCGCTGACCCGCGTGTTCGCCGTGGCGAGCGGCAAGGGCGGCGTCGGCAAGTCGTCCGTGACCGTCAACCTGGCCGCCGCCATGGCCGCGAGCGGCCTCAAGGTGGGCATCGTCGACGCCGACATCTACGGCCACAGCGTCCCCCGCATGCTGGGCGCCGCCGAGCGGCCCACCAAGGTCGAAGACATGATCATGCCGCCGGTGGCCCACGACATCAAGGTCATCTCGGTCGGCATGTTCAAGCCCGAGGGCAACGACCCGGTCGTCTGGCGCGGGCCGATGCTCGACCGGGCGCTCCACCAGTTCCTGGCCGACGTCTACTGGGGCGACCTCGACGTCCTGCTGCTCGACCTGCCGCCCGGCACCGGCGACATCGCCATCTCCGTGGCGCAGCGGCTCCCGGGAGCCGAGATCCTGGTCGTGACCACGCCGCAGACGGCCGCCGCCGAGGTGGCCGAGCGCGCCGGCTCCATCGCCGCGCAGACCCACCAGCAGATCGCCGGCGTCATCGAGAACATGTCCTGGCTGCCCTGCCCCCACTGCGACGAGCGCATCTCGGTGTTCGGCGAGGGCGGCGGCCAGACCGTCGCCGACGCGCTGACCCGCATCCTCGGCGCGCGGGTGCCGCTGCTCGGGCAGGTCCCGATCGACATGCGGCTGCGCGAGGGCGGCGACGAGGGCAAGCCGCTGGTCCTCACCGACCCCGACTCGCCCGCCGCGGCCGAGCTGCGCTCGATCGCGGGCGCCCTGAGCAAGCGCTCCTCCAGCCTGAAGGGCCTCCAGCTCGGCCTGGCCCCGCGCCGCTGAGCCGGCCACGTACGGGTGGGTGCCGCCGCCGGAAGGGGGCGGCACCACCAGTAGCGTGTGCGCATGCGCTCACGTCGTTCGGTTCTCGCGGTGCCGGGGAGCAGCCCGCGCTTCCTGGAGAAGGCCCAGACCCTGCCCGTCGACGAGGTCTTCCTCGACCTTGAGGACTCCGTCGCGCCGGCCGCCAAGGAGGACGCGCGGCGCAACGTCGTCGCCGCGCTGCGCGAGGGCGACTGGTCGGGCAAGACGCGCGTGGTGCGGGTCAACGACCTCGCCACGCAGTGGACCTACCGCGACGTCATCGAGGTCGTCGAGGGCGCGGGCGAGTTCCTCGACTGCGTGATGCTGCCCAAGGTGCAGGACCCGACCGAGGTGGTCTGGCTCGACACGCTGCTGACGCAGATCGAGAAGGCCATGGGCTACGAGCCCGGCAGGATCGGGATCGAGGCGCAGATCGAGAACGCCCGCGGCCTGGTCAACGTCGACATGATCGCCGGCTCCTCGCGGCGGCTGGAGACGCTGGTGTTCGGGCCCGCCGACTTCATGGCCTCGATCAACATGCGCACGCTCGTCGTCGGCGAGCAGCCGCCCGGCTACACCGAGGGCGACGCCTACCACTACATCCTCATGCGCCTGCTCATGGCGGCCCGCAGCCACGACCTCCAGGTCATCGACGGCCCCTACCTCCAGATCAAGGACGTCGACGGCTTCCGCCGGGTCGCCCGGCGGTCGGCGGCGCTGGGCTTCGACGGCAAGTGGGTGCTGCACCCCTCCCAGGTGGACGCGGCCAACGAGGTGTTCTCGCCGGTGCAGGAGGACTACGACCACGCCGAGCTGATCCTGGAGGCGTACGAGTACTACACCACCGTGGAGAAGCGCGGCGCGGTCATGCTGGGCGACGAGATGATCGACGAGGCCTCGCGCAAGATGGCGCTCGTCGTGGCCGCCAAGGGGCGCGCGGCCGGGCTGAGCAGGACCGTCACCTTCACACCTTGATGCCCACGGCCGTGAAGAACCAGAACGCCGAGGTCAGCCAGAGCCCCACCAGCGCGGTGAACGCCAGCCCGCCGAACACCGGCAGCGTCCAGCCCGGCGTGTCCCGCTTGGGCAGGGCCAGCATCTTCGCGGTGAACACCCCGTAGAAGAAGCAGCCGAGAAGGGAGTGCGCGAGCACCCTGGGCACGTCGTACTGGAGGCCGAGCGCGTACAGGCAGTGGAAGGCGACCGGGATCGTCAGCAGGAACGCCAGCCGCCCCGACCAGCGGTGCACCCCCGCCGGGACGGCGATCCCCAGCTTGCCCCACATCGACAGGGCCGAGACGACCTGGACGAACGCCAGCACGAGCGCGGCGGTGGTCAGCCACGCCTTCATCGGCAGGGCGGCGGAGAAGCCCGCCACGCCGACGGCGTAGCCGGTGGGGGTGTGCGCGCGGCCGTACACGCCGAGCGCGAGCACCACGAGCCCGCCGATCAGCAGCGGCACCAGCAACGAGGCCAGGCCACGCGAGGGCGTCCGGTGGATGGCGGTCATGACATCTCCTCGATGAAGCCGTCGACGTCCTTCGGGTAGACCGTGGTGCCGTCCACCGTCAGCGGCGCGGTCGGCTGGTCGGGGTTCAGCGTGGGCACGGGCACCAGGCTGTCGTTCGAGGTGGCGGCGCCGACCGAGGTGTAGCTGCCGTCCGGGTTCTTGATCCGGATCCAGCCGGCGCGGTACTGGGCGCCGCGCACGAGGGCGGTGGCCCGGTAAAGGCCCGACGGCTTGCGCACGGCCTGGGCGACGAAGCTCCACTTCTTGCCGCCGAGCGACAACTGGCCGGTGGCCCTGCCGGCGCCGAGGTCGGCGGTCACCTTGCCGGTCCTGACCCCTGTCAGGCTGACCGAGTCGCCCGACTGGGTGCCCTTGAACCAGGCTTCCGCGCGGCCGTCGCAGAAGTAGCCGACGGCCTTGCCGTTCCTGATCGAGATGGCGATGAGGCCGCCGTTGCCGGTGACGCGGCCGCCGTAGTCGGCCTTGGCGATCTTCTTCTCCTCCGTCCGCTCGGGGGTGGGCGTCGGCTGCGCCTCCTGCGCCGGCTCCTCAGTCGTCTGTTCCTCAGCCGTCTGTTCCTCGTCGGGAACGGAGTTCTCCACGTTGGGGGCGGCGGTGTTCGCCGCAGGTGTCGCGTTGACGCTGGCGACACCGAGCCCCGCGGCGAGCACGGCTCCCGCCACGAGGGTGATGACAGGTCCCAGCCTTGACATGGACTGCTCCCAGGGTTGAAGTGCCTACCTCTGAGAGCATCCGCCCAAAAGCGCGATCCGTCTGTGAACTATTGCGCATCAGATGGACAGAATGGAGGAATGCAGGAGAACCCTGGTCCGCCGCGCCACCCGTACGGGGCCGCGTACCCGCAGCCGCAGTATCCCTATCCGCCCGTGCCGCCGCAGCGGTCCTGGTTCCTGCCGATGCCCTCGGGTGCCCGCTTCGACCATCTGGCGCGGAACGAGGTCGCCCGGCCGTGGCGCTCGATCGTCGGCACGCTGGTGATCGCGCTCGGGTTCTTCGTCATCGGGTTCCTGGTGATCACCGCGGGCATGCTGTTCGCCGCCGTGTTCGGCCTGCCCTCGCCGGTGGACGTGAACACCGGGCTGCCTGAGGGCACCCCGTTCGGGCTGGCCACGACGTTGATGTCGATCGCGCCCGTGCTGCTCCTCGTGCTGGGCGTGACGGCGCTGGTGCAGCGGCGCAGGCCGGGGACGCTGTCGTCCGTGGCCGGCCGGCTGCGCTGGGGCTGGATGGTCCGGTGCATGGGGCTGGCGGTGCTGGCGATGGTGCTCGGACAGGCCGCGCAGTGGCTGATGCTGACCCTGACCGGCGCGGAGGCCGGCATGTTCGGGTGGGTGGGCTGGGAGGCGTTCCTGCCCGTGTTCGTGGTGATCCTGGTGCTGGTGCCGTTCCAGGCCGCCGCCGAGGAGTACGTCTTCCGCGGCTGGTTCCTCCAGGCCGTCGGGGCGCACGTGAGCAACCCCGTGTGGGGCATCGTCGTCGGGGCGGCGCTGTTCGCCTCGCTGCACGGCTACTCGTGGATGGGGCTCGCCGACGTGTTCGCGTTCGGCGTGGTGATGGGCTGGTTGTCGGTGCGTACCGGAGGGCTGGAGGCGGCGATCGCGCTGCACGTGCTCAACAATCTGGTGGCGTTCGGGCTGAGCGCGGCGGCGGGGGAGTTGCAGGAGTCGCTGAACCAGGCGGAGGTGGCGGTGCCGTGGCAGGCGCTGACGGGGACGGCGGTGCAGTTCCTGGTGTTCTCGCTCGGGGTTTTGTACCTGGCCAAAAAGCGGTCAATCGCCACAATTTCTAGATAAATCGGGCTAGCGGTTGGGGGAATCTCACTAGAGAGGTCTCGCCATTCGCGCTCATTCGTGCTGCTCTGGAACCTGTGGGGAGGGCGAGGGCTTCCGGAGGTGATCGTTTCGGTCCGGCGGGGTAAGGGTTGGCGCGTGTGATACTTCGTCGAGTGAGACAGAAAAACTCGAAATAAGCGCATAAGGACGGACATCCTTCCTGGAACGGTCCCGGATGGTGACCGTTCCCGTACGACTAGTTCGACTAGGAGGTACGGCGCGTGGCCTCCGGCCCCAGCGAACCGCCACGGCGACCGCCAGGCGACGACGACCCCCGCTCCGAGGGCGCGTCCGAGCCGCAATCTTCTCCAGAGCCGAGGATCAGCCACTCCCCGCCCGGGCCCACCGACGACCGGGCCAGGGGCTTACCCCTGACGTCCCCGTGGGGCATGCCGCCCTTCGCGGCGCCCGTACCGGACGAGGCGCCGCAGGAGCCGCCCAAGGGACGCCGGCCCTACAGCTCGCCGACGGCGGAGCCCGAGGCCGAGCCGCGCCGCCGGCCGCGCCGAGTGGTCAACCGCCCGGACAAACTCGTCGCCTCCGGCCCTCCCAGAAAGCCCCCGGCCCCCGAGGGCCCATCGGCCCCCCAGGACACAGCCCTGCAGGACGCAGCGGCCCCCGAAGGCCCGTCGGCTCCCCAGGGCCCGTCGGCCTCCACAGCGCACGACCCAGCGGCCCCTCGGGACCCGTCGGGTTCCCACGACACTGCGTCCGCCGACGCGTCCGCCCAACCCCCCTCTGCCGGTCACGCGCCGCCCGAGTCGCCGAGGGGGCAGGAGGACGCTCAGGAGGCCGTACAGGGGCCTCGGGAGGAGTCGCGGCACAGGGAGGGCCGAGAGGGCCAGGAGGCCGCCTCCGGGACGCGGGAGGGCGTGGAGGAGGAGACGCCGCGCAGGGACCCGCGTACGGCCCCGTACCGGCTGGTGGTCCCCGCCGACGCGCCCGAGCCCGGCGGGGAGGACGAGCCCGAGGTGCGGCGCGTCGGCCGCCCACCGGCCGGTCGGCCGACCAGGCCCGACCTGCTCGTGGCGAGCGGCCCCGCCCGCCCCCAAGGCGCGAGCGGACGCCATCACAGGGGCCCGGCCCCCGCCGCCGTCCGCAGGTCCAGCCCCGTACGCGGGGGCAGCCGCGCCACCCCCGTCGTCCTCACCGTCGCCGCCGCCCTCCTGGTGGCGACCGGGGTGCTCGTCTGGCAGTGGGCCGGCGAGGAGCCCCAAGGTCTCAGCCTGGCCGCCGGGACCGGCCGCTCGGGCGACGAGCTGTTCACCGTCCCGGCCGCCGGTGACGGCGTCAACCAGAAGCTCAACGACATGGCCTCGGTCGGCCGCGCGGTCGTCGCCGTCGGCAGCGACATCACCGACCCCACCCCGCGCCCGCTGTTCCTGTTCTCGCCCGACGGCGGCAAGACGTGGCAGCTCGGCCAGGTCAACGGTGCCTCCGCCCCCACCGTCCAGCGCGTCGTCGGCGGCGGCGGGCGCTGGCTGGCCAGTGGCGAGGACTTCGGCACCGGCGAGCGCGGCCTGTGGACCAGCGCCGACGGCTTCAGCTGGGACGCCGTGCCCGCCTCCGCCCTGACCGCGTTCCGCGCGGGCGACCGGATCGCCGACATCGCCCGTACGTCATCGGGGTTCGTCGCGGTCGGCACCACCACGGGCGACGACGGCGCGCCGGGCCCGGCCGCCTGGCGGTCGGCCGACGGCCGCGCCTGGGAGCGGGCCGAGGCGACGGGCCTGCAGATACGCGAGATCAACGCGGTGGTCGCCAAGGGCGACACCGTCGTGGCCATCGGGCGACCCGCGGAGGGCGAGGGTTCGCGGGTCGTCCGGTCGGCCGACGGCGGGCGTACCTGGCAGGTCACGGACTTCCTGCTCCCCGAGGCGATGCCGCGCACGGGGACGCTGGCGGTGCTGCCCAAGCGGTTCGTGCTGGTGCCGACGCGGCAGCGCACGATCACGGGCGACGTACGCGTCTACTGCTCCCCGGGCGGCGACGAGTGGGCGCAGTGCGGCTCGATCGCGGGCCTCGGCGGCGAGAGCGTCGGCGTCGAGTCGCTGATCTCGTACGAGTCGGGGGCGGCGGCGATCGCGCAGGCCGGCCTCGGCCGGTACGCCGTGCTGACCACGTCCGACGGCCGCGGCTGGACCAAGCGGGCCGACCTCGGGAACCTGCGCAACGCCACGTTGCGCGGCTTCACCATCGCCGAGGGCGGCACCCTGTTCGCGGGCGGCGACCAGGCCGCCTCCGACGTGGACAACCAGCTCGTGCTGATGTCCGCGCCGCCGCGCGGCCAGGCCGCCCGCGTGCCGCTCGGCGACGTCGCCGGCCTGACCCGCATGGCCCGCGAGACGAGCGCCCTGACCAGCTTCGGCGGCCGGTACGTCGCCGTCGGCTCGGCCTCCGGCGACGCCGGCCTGTGGACGATCAGGAACTGGCAGAGCTGGAAGTCCATGAGTCTCGGCGGCTCCGGCCGCCAGCGGCTGGACGACGTGGCCCACGGCTCCCGGGGCTGGCTCGCGGTCGGCGGCACCGAGACCAACGTCGGCGTCACCGACCCCCTGCTGGTGACCTCGGCCGACGGCGAGTCCTGGAGGCGGGTGAACGTCTCGGGCGACCTGGCCAGGCGGTCCGGCCACGTGGGCCTGGAGCCGCGGGTCGTCGCCGCGGGCAAGAAGGGCTACGTGCTGGCCGGCCAGGACACCGACCAGTCGAACACCGCGGGCGCGGCCCTGTGGTTCACCTCCGACCTGCGCAGGTTCACCAGGGCGGACAAGCTGCCGCAGGGCGGCTCCGGCGCGCGCGTGCACGACGTGGCCGCGACGGCGGACGGGTTCGTGGCGGTGGGCGGCGCGGGCCCGGCCGACCGGGAGAGCAGCCTCGTCTGGTACTCCGAGGACGGGCTCAACTGGAGCGCCCGCCCCCGCGTGGCCCCGCCGGACGCCGCGTCCGCCGGGCTGCGCCGGATCGTGGAGCACCAGGGCAGGCTGGTGGCAATGGGCACCGCGCTCACCGGCGGCTCCCGCCGCGCCTTCGCGGCGGTCTCCGCCGACGACGGCGAGAGCTGGGAGACCTCGTGGCTGCCCGCCGAGCAGGCGGCCGCGGTCTACGACCTCGCGGCGGCGGCCGAGGGCCTGGTGGCGGTCGGCTGGCACGGCGTGCCCGGCGAGGGCGACAGCGCCGCCTGGACCTCCCAGGACGGCCTGAACTGGAACCGCATGGCGCTCACGAAGGACCGGCTGGCCGGCCCGGGGATGCAGTGGCTCACCGCCGTGGCGGTGTCGGGGTCGGAGGTGGTGGCGCTCGGGCGGTCCACCACGTACGACGCCGACCACCTCATCCTGTGGACGTCCAGCCTGACCTCAAGCCGGTAGGGCTCCCCATCCGGTGAGCGTCTCCAGCAGGCCCTCGGTGAGCGGCAGCCCGGCGAGCTCGGCCGGCGTGCACCAGCGCAGGTCGGCGGCGTCGTCACCGGCCGCCGCCGTCCCGCCGGTCACGGTGGCGTGGTAGTCGCGGATCACGTACGTGACGCCGCCGGGGCCGGGGCGCTCCACGACGCCGGCCAGCGGGCCCACCTCGACCCGCAGGCCGGTCTCCTCCAGGACCTCACGCCGCACGCCCGCCTCGTCGTCCTCGCCGGGCTCCAGCCGGCCGCCGGGCACGGACCACAGGCCGACGCCCGGAGGACGCCCCCGCTGGACGAGCAGGATCCGTCCGGCGGCGTCGAGGATGACGGCGCCGACACAATTTACGCGCACATGACCAAGATTACGACGGGATAACGGGGACCGGCCTTGACGGGGCCGTACCCGAGAAAGCACCGTGGGTAGGTGTGAGAGCGGCTCCAACCTGCCCACGGTGTTTTGGCCCGCTTCACGGGCCGGGCGCCTGGTCAAGCGCGTACCGATGTGACACGCACGGCGACGTCCTGCCGTATCAGCCTCCGTGGCCGCCGACCCGCGAGGCCCTGGACGCGATGCGCAAGAGTTCCGTCGTGCCCGTATGGCTGCCGTGGCCGCTGCCCTCCCTATGGGTGGTGACCGGTTTCGCCGAGGTGGGCGACCAGCGCACCGGCGCCCGTGCCAGCGTCGTCGCGCTCACCGGTCCGTCCCTGGTGGAAGGGCCGGCCGACATGCTGATCATCGCCGAGGAGCCGGGCATCGGGCTCGGCGCGGCGTTCGCGGGCCTGGACGGCCCCGACCCCGGCACGGGGTTCGACGAGGGTCCGCCCAACGCCAAGATCGAGGTGCTCGGGCATCCCGCGCCGCTGTGGTGCGTCGACGGCGAGGACGACCGCGCGGTCTACGCGGGCGAGGCCCTGGGCAACTGGCTGTGGACGATCTGCTGGCCGGCCGACGCCGGATGCATGATCGCGCTCGCCGAGCTGTCCCTGATCGACGCCCGCGACCACGATCTGGACGTGCCCTTCGGGGCCTTCTCGCCACGGCTCGAGGACTAGGACCCGCTTTCGCGATTCGCGCTGTCAGGCAGACGGGCTAGAGTTCGGAGGCGTGACAGCGCGTATCGAGAGAGTGGTGACCGAGGGGGTCGTCGACCTCGACGGCACCGAGCACAAGGTCGAGAACAACACCTGGGTCATAGGCGACGACGACGAGGTGATCGTCATCGACCCGTCCCGTGACGCCGAGAAGATCATGGAGCAGGTGGGCGAGCGCGAGGTGCTGGCCGTCATCTGCACGGCCGGGCTGCCCGACCACGTCTCCGCGGCCATCGAGGTGGCCAGCAGGGACGAGGCGGTCGTGGCGCTCCACCCCAAGGACAAGCCCCTGTGGCGGGAGACCTGGTCCGAGACCTGGCCCGACATCGACATGGAGGACGACGGCATCTTCGAGGTCGCCGACGTCCAGCTCGACGTCATGGAGACGCCGGGCGTCACCCCCGGAGGCGTGTCGCTCTACTGCGAGGCGCTCGGGGCCGTGTTCACCGGCAAGGCGCTCCAGGCCGACGGCCCCGGCAAGCTGGGCGGCGAATACCCGGCGCTGGCCGACCAGCTCACCTCGATCGGCGGGCGGCTGTTCACGCTGCCGCCGGAGACGCGGGTGCTGCCGGTCCACGGTGACGAGGTCACGGTCGGCGACCTGGAGCCGCACTTCGACGACTGGGTGTCGGGCTCGCTGACCAGGGTCGCCACCGAAGGCGAGGAGCCCGAGGGCCCGCTCACCGACGGCACCAGGATCTCCGGGATCAAGCTCGGTTCGGGCGACGAGTAGGCGGCCGGGTGAGCTCGGTGCAGGGCCAGCTCCCGCTGGAGGACATGCCGCGGCGGCTCTACTCGTGCACGCCGTCGCGGTTGAACGCCTGGCTCGACTGCCGGCGCCGCTACCGGTTCAGCTACCTCGACCGGCCCCAGCCGTCCAAGGGGCCCGCCTGGGCGCACAACAGCGTCGGCGCGAGCGTCCACAACGCGCTGGCGGGGTGGTGGCGGGAGCCGTACGAGCGGCGCACGCCGCTGACGGCGGCCATCCTGCTCACCAACGGGTGGATCGCCGAGGGGTTCAGGGACGCCGAGCAGTCGGGGCGCTGGCTGGCGCGGGCCCGCGACCTCGTGTCCGGATATGTGGCGACTTTAGATCCGGCGGATGAGCCGGTCGGCGTCGAACGCACGGTCGGCACGCGCACCAAGGTCATCGCCCTGTCGGGCCGCATCGACCGGCTCGACCGGCGCGGCGACGAGCTGGTCGTGGTCGACTACAAGACCGGCCGCCGCCCGCTCACCCAGGACGACGCCCGTGGCTCGCTCGCCCTCGCCGCCTACGCCGTGGCCGCCTCCAGCATGCTGCGCACCCCGTGCCACGAGGTCGAGCTGCACCACCTGCCCACCGGCGAGATCGTCCAGTGGCGGCACACCGACGAGTCGCTGGCCCGCCATCTGAGGCGGGCCGAAGAGCTGGCGAGCGAGGCGGCGGAGGCCGACGAACGCTACCGCGCGGCCGTCGCCGCTCCCGCCAAGGGCCGCACCGCCCCGCGCGGCCAGGCGTCACGCACCTCCGCTCCGTCGCCTGCGGGGGCGTCCGCGCGGCCGTTCGTGGGGCCCGCGGTGGTGCCGCCCGAGATCGACGAGCTGTTCGCGCCCAGCCCGGGCCCGATCTGCTCCTGGTGCGACTTCCGCCGCCACTGTCCCGAGGGCCAGGCCGTGGCCCCCGACCGCGACCCCTGGGACGGCCTCGCCGAGTAAGCGCTCCTGGGCGGCCGCGCCGGACGAGAGCTCCTGGGCGGCCTCGCTGGACGGGCGCCCCTGGGCGGCCGCGCCGGATGAGTGCCGCCCGCCCCCCTTCGGCGGTCAGGCGGCGGGCGTCGAGCCCGCTGCTGCCCCCTTGGGCCAGCGGCGGGGGTCCGTGAGGCCCTTGAGCCCCTCGCTGACGTCGTAGCCGGCCGCGCCCAGCCGTTCCCTGGCCCCCCGGAGCATGTCACGGGTGGCCGGCATGAAGGCCCGGTCGTGGACGGGCTCGGGGACGGAGTTCATCGCCAGCCTGAACGCCCGCAGCGCCGCCGTGACCGCCGCGCGGGGCACCTCGGGCAGCACGCCGTACATCCGCCTGGCCCAGTCGGGGAGCGTGTAGTAGCAGAGCGCCCCGAACGGGAAGTAGACCGGCTTGCCCGGCGACAGCATGCGCAGCTCCTCCGGCAGCCGCGGCCACATGAGGAACCGCACGGTCGCGGCAGCCTCCTCGGTCACGCGGAGGGCGGGCCGCACCTGCTTGACGTACGCCTCCAACTCGGCGCACGTGCCCGGCACGTCCTCGGGGTGCAGCCCGACGTAGGCCGCGGCGGAGCGCTGCTCGGCCAGGTAGCGGTCGGCCTGGCGCTCGCTCAGCCCCAGCCCGCCGCGCCTGGCCGCCTCCAGGTAGGACGACACCTCGGCGCAGTGCACCCACAGCAGCAGCTCGGGATCGTCCACCCGGTGCCTGCGGCCGGTGTCGGGGTCCTGGACGCGCAGCGCCTTGTGGATCGTACGCACCCGCCGCCCGGCCTCGGCCGCCTCCGCGGGGCTGCCGAACGTGACCCGTCCCACGAAGTCGGCGGTGCGCCGCAGCCGGCCGAACGGGTCCTGCTGGAAGGTGGAGTTCTGCCAGACGCCGCGCATGGCCAGGGGGTGCAGTGCCTGCAGCATGAGCCCGCGGACGCCGCCCACCCACATCGTGCGGTCGATGTGCACGCGATAGGTGACGGTGTGCGGCGGCTGGACGACGAGGTCTTCGATGCCGTTCATGGTAAGTACATGATTACAGGCTATTGGAATGAATGTCCAAATAGTGCTTCTCGGCCGCGTTCCAGAACCTGACCAGCGCGGCCGCCGTCGTCTCCGGCGCCTCGACGGCGGGGGAGTGCACGGCGCCCGGCACGACCACGCACTCCGCGCCCAGCCTGGCGGCCATCTCCGACTGCGTCTCGGGGGACCAGCCGTCGTCGTCCTCGCCGTAGAGGACGAGCGTGGGCACCTCGATCTGGCGCAGCTCGTCGGTGCGGTCGCGCATGGTGAGCACCTGCTCGGCCATGCACGACAGGCCGGTCGGTGAGTTGGCCAGCAGTCGCCGGTGCAGGAACGCCACGATCTCGTCGGGGACGTCGGCCGCCAGCGCGTCCGGCTCGAACCTCTGGTGCCACACGTGCTCCAGGCCGAGCGCGGGCACCTCTTCCATGATCTTCCTGCCGTTGCGCGCCCGCCGGCCCTCGATCGCCCCCGGGCCCGAGCCCATGAGCGTGAACGAGGCGAACTTCGTACGCCCGTCGATGACCGCCTCGCGGGCCACCAGGCCGCCGAAGGAGTGGCCCACCAGGTGCATGGGGCCGCTGCCGCCGATCACCTGGGCGAGCGTGTCGAGGTCGGCGCCGAGGGCCGCGCAGGTGTAGGCGGCGGGGTCGTCGGGGCCCGGGGTCTCGTACTGGCCGCGCAGGTCGACCGCCACCACGCAGCGGCCGGACTGCGCGAGCGTCATCAGGACCGCGATGAAGTCCTCCTTGCTGCCGGTCAGGCCGGGGACGAGGAGCGCGGGCCAGCGCTCAACCACACCACTGACCGGAAGGGCCTCCAGGGCCGCGAACGTGCCCTGTGGCGTCTCGATCTTCTGTGGGGTGACGCCAGGAGGCAGGTCGAGGAATCGCGGCGTACTCACGTGAGGCAACAATACCCAGAGGTCAGCGCCTCGACACCGGCATGCCGGTTACGCTGGTGCGACTTCGGGGGAGATGTCGCGAATGCCGGATCTTGCCGTGCGACCGGCGGGGCGCGACGCCGTACTCCCGGCGCACGCGGCCTGAGAGGCACGTGGAGGGGCCTTGGAGCGGCTCGGGCTCACCTGGGGGCGTCGCGGCCGGGGGACGCGCGGTGGGGCCCGTACAGCGACTCTGCCGCACGTCCGCACATGCCGAAAGGCGCGCACCCCGTACGTACTACGGGGTGCGCGCCTTTCGTGGTGGTGCCGGGACGTCAGCCGGTGCGGCGGCGGTTGCCGCCTCGGGCCTGGCGTCGCTGCTGCTTGCGCTCGCTGGCGGCGGACGGCGCGATGTCATCGTCGTCCGTGGCCAGGTCCGGTGACTGGAAGATCACCGCGAACGGGCTCGGCGGGATGATCCGCTCCGGCTGGCGAACCGGGGCGGGCGGCGGCGGGGCGAGGAAGCTCGGCTCCGGCTCCGCCTGAACCCGCGCCTCCCGCCGCTCCGCGACCACGGGCGCCTGCTCGGCGACCGACGTCCGCTTGGCGACCGGCGCCCGCTTGGCAACGGGCGTCTGCTCGGCCACGGACGCCTGCTCGGCGACCGGCGCCTGCTTGGCGGCCGGGGCCTGCTCGGCGACGGGCGCTCGCTTGGCGGCCGGGGCCTGCTCGGTGACCGGCGGGGCCGGCTCGATGCCGGCCGCGGCCGGTTCGGTGGCCTTGGCGGCGGCGGTGCGGCGGGACCGGGTGGTCCGCGCCGGCGTCTCCACCGGCGTCTCCACCGGTGCCTTCGCTGGCGTCTCCACCGGCGACGACTCCGACAGCGCCTCCGACAACGAGGCTGCGGCGGCGGGGGCGTCGGCGACGACCCGGCGGGAGCGGGTGCTCCGCGTGCTCCGCGCCGGCGCCTCCGCGACCGCACCGTCCGCCGGAGCCCCGGAAGGGGCGCCGGAAGAGGCGAGCGCGGACTCGGGCGCGACGGCGAGCGCCTGCTCGATCGCCGTCGAGGCCGCCCCCCTCCGCGTACGGGCCCGCTTCGGCTGCGCGTTCGCGGCGCCGACCTCGTCGGGGGTGAAGATCGCGGGAGTCTCCTCCGCCTTGGCATCCACGAGCTCGACCTCCGAGGTCTCGACGGGTGCGGTCTCGGCCAGTTCCTTGCCGCCACGGGTGCGGCGGCGCTGGCGCTGCGTACGGGCAGGACGCTCACGGTCGCGCTCACGGTCGCGCTCGTCGCGGCGCCGGCCGCCACGTCCGCGTGCCCTGCCGGTCTCGCCGAGGTCCTCGAGATGCTCGGCGGAGAGTCCGGCGCGCGAGCGGTTCGCGTGCGGCAGGACGCCCTTGGTGCCCTCGGGGATGTTGAGCTCGGCGTAGACGTGCGGCGAGGTGGAGTAGGTCTCCTCAGGCTCGGCGAAGGCGAGCCCGAGCATGTTGTTGATCATCTTCCACCGGGTCAGCTCCTCCCACTCCACGAAGGTGACCGCGATGCCCGTGCGCCCGGCCCGGCCGGTGCGGCCGATGCGGTGCACGTACGTCTTGTCCTCAGTGGGGCAGTCGTAGTTGACCACGTGCGTGACGTCGTCGATGTCGATGCCGCGCGCGGCCACGTCGGTGGCCACGAGCACGTCGATCTTGCCGTTGCGGAACGCCCGCAGCGCCTGCTCGCGCTGGCCCTGGCCGAGGTCGCCGTGCACGGCCGCGACGGCGAAGCCGCGCGTGTCGAGCTGCTCGGCGACCATGTCGCAGGCCCGCTTGGTCTCGCAGAAGACCATGGTGAGCCCCCGGCCGTCGGCCTGGAGCAGCCGCGACAGGATCTCGATCTTGTCCATGCGGTGGGTGCGCCACACGAGCTGGCGCACCTGCGGCGTCGCCTCGCCCTCGCCGCTCTCGTGCTCGGCGCGGATGTGCGTCGGACGGTTGAGGTATTTGCGCGACAGCGCGACGACCTCGCCCGGCATGGTCGCGGAGAACAGCATCGTCTGCCGCTCCGCCGGGACCAGCTTGAAGATGCGCTCGACGTCGGGCAGGAAGCCCAGGTCGAGCATGCGGTCGGCCTCGTCGAGCACGAGGGAGGTGACCTGGCTCAGGTCGAGGTGCTTCTGCTTGACCAGGTCGAGCAGCCGACCGGGGGTGCCGACGACGACGTCGACTCCCGCCTTGAGCGCTTCGACCTGGGGCTCGTACGCCCGACCGCCGTAGACGGTCAGCACCCGGGAGCCGAGCTTGCCCGCGGCGGTCACGAGGTCCTCGCTGACCTGGGTGGCCAGCTCTCGGGTCGGTACGACGACCAGCCCGCGGGGCTTCTTGCGGTTCTTGCGCGGCTTGCCGATGCCTTGCAGCATGGCGATGCCGAACGCGTAGGTCTTGCCCGTGCCGGTGCGTGCCTGACCGATGAGGTCCTGGCCGCTCAGCGCGAGCGGGAGCGCCATTTCCTGAATGGGGAACGGCGACACGATGCCCTCGGTCTCGAGGGCGTCGGCGATTTCTGGTGTGACTCCGAGGTCTCGGAAAGTCGTCAGCGTGGCCTGCCTCAGTCTCAAATGAAGGCGGGCCTGCCGGGACCGACGGGTGGATAACACCCCGTGTCTTGGGTCCTCGCGGTAGAGCCAGCCCTCTCGCGTCATCAGCGACCGCGGCCTCCTGGGAGCGGAGGTATCCGGGAGAAACCCCCGAATTTACACAGTGCGGTCGCACTTTCACAGAGCAGTGTACTCGATAGCACAACGCTGGCCGAGCTCACGTATGTTCCCGAAGATTTCCCGAAGTACGCTGCCACCATGAAGCAGTCTCCAGGAGTCGTCGACCTGCTCGGTGTGCTGGCGTACGCGGAACTCAGTGCCTACGCCCGGATGACCGAGGACGCGGCCACGCTGGCGCCCTCGCTGGCCGACCGCGCGGCGCTGAGTGAGCTGGCGGTCGCCGAGTACGCCCATTTCCGCCTGCTGCGCGACCACCTCACGGGGCTGGGCGCCGATCCTGACGAGGCGATGGCGCCGTTCGCCGCGGCACTGGACGCCTGGCACGCCCAGACCCGCCCGGCCGACTGGCTGCAGGCGCTGGTCAAGACGTACGTCGGGGACGGCATCGCCAAC
Organism: Nonomuraea sp. LP-02; assembly: GCF_036289125.1. Lineage (NCBI taxonomy): Bacteria > Bacillati > Actinomycetota > Actinomycetes > Streptosporangiales > Streptosporangiaceae > Nonomuraea > Nonomuraea sp. LP-02. Next base: position 7,824,798 of record NZ_JAXCLK010000001.1, read on the forward strand.
GACTTCTACCGGGAGGTGGCCAGGCACCTCGACCCGGCGGTCGCCAAGCTGGTGGACGAGGTGCTGGTGGACGAGGGGCGCTCGCAGTTCGCGGTGGAGCGCGTGCGCGCCGGGATCGAGGCGGACCCGACGGCGGGGGCGCGGCTGGCGCTGTGGGCGCGGCGGCTCGTGGGCGAGGCGCTCAGCCAGGCCCAGCAGGTGGCGGCGGCGCGGCCGGAGCTGGCGCTGTCGCTGATGGAGGCGAGCGGGGGACAGGCCGACATCTCCCGGCTCTTCGCCACGCTGACCGAGGAGCACAACAAGCGCATGGCCGCGCTCGGCATCTGAAAGCCCGGGCAGCCGAAAGTCGGCCGGTTAGGCGGCGCGGCGCGGCGAAACGGCTGTACCGTGCCAGCATGAGGGCCTTGCGACGCGACAGCGGTTCTTTGACCAGATGTGGGCCTAACCGCTGGACCTCACGCGCCGTGCTGCGACGGGAAAGCTCGCGCTGCCCGGCCACCGCCCAGCCCCGGCATCCCGCCCCGAGGCCGCACCGCCCGCCGCCGGGCTGCCGCCTCGCCGCCGGTCACCTCCCACGCTGATCGCGGGGAACGCTGACCGCGCGGACACGCCATCCGCGCGGACGCGCCATCCGCGCGGACACGCGCCTCTCGCGCGGACGCCGCCTGATGCGCGAACGGCCTCTCGCGCGGATGCGTCCCCCGCGCGGACGCGAAAGGACGCCGGGGGTGCGGCGGATGGTGAGCCGTCCCCCCGGCGCCGGGCCGTATCCGGAAAGTTACAGCGTGCCGCCGAAGCCCACCGGCCTGGCCTCGTCCTCGCCGATCTCGATGAACCCGAGCGCGGCCACCGGCACGACCACCCGCCGCCCCTTGACGTCGGTGATGGCGAAGACGCCACGCTCGACGGACAGCGCGTTCCTGATCTCCTCCTCGACCTGGTCGGCGGACAGGTCGGTCTCGACAACGAGCTCGCGGTGCACGGAACGTACGCCGATCTTGACTTCCATCGTGGCTCCCTCATGGACGGGCTGGCTCAACTCCATCGTGGCCTCTGCCGCACGACGGACACGCGGATGATCGCGCCCAGCGAACGGGTTATGCCGTACGCGGAAAACCGCTGATGCCGCGCCAGGCGAGGCGGGCCATCATCTGCTCGGCCGCGTCCTTGGGGATGGAGCCGTGCGTCGTCACCCAGTAGCGGGCGCTCACCTCGGCCATGCCGACCAGGCCGACGCCCAGCAGATGGGCCTCGTCGCTGGTGCAGCCGGTGTCCTCCTGGATGAGCGCGCTGACCATCTCCGCGCACTCGCGCAGGGATCGCTCCACGCGCTGGCGCACCGGGGCGACGTTGCGCAGGTCGGACTCGAAGACGAGGCGGAAGGCCTCGCCCTGGGTGGAGACGAAGTCGAAGAACGCCTGGAAGGTGGCCTGCACGCGCAGTTTGTTCTCGTTGGTGGAGGCCAGGGCGTCCCTGCAGCGGTTGACCATGTCGTCGACGTGCAGGTCGAGCAGCGCGAGGTAGAGCTCCAGCTTGCCCGGGAAGTGCTGGTAGAGCACGGGCTTGCTGACCCCTGCCCGGTCGGCGATCTCGTCCATGGCGGCCGCGTGGTAGCCGTTCTCGACGAACACTTCCTGCGCCGCGCTCAGGAGCTGCCGGCGGCGGGCGAGTCGGGGCAGCCGGGTGCCCCGGGGCTTGGCGTCCGGGGTTGCGGTCACGCGGGTCTCCATGGGTCTCTCGGCGCTCTCAACGGGTCGTGCGGACATCCTACGGGCGAGTAGGCACGTCGTCCTACGCGTGAGTAGGCAGGTCGTCCTACGCGTGAGTAGGCAGGTCGTCCTACGCGTGAGTAGGCAGGTCGTCCTACGCGTGAGTAGGCAGGTCGTCCTACGCGTGAGTAGGCAGGTCGTCCCGCGCGTGAGCAGGAAGATCGTCCAGCGCGCGAGCAGGCGTCACACCCGGCGGCGGTCGTCACCGGTATTCGTCGTCGTCGAGCTCGACCTCGCGGTCCTGCTCGGCCGCGTCGGCGGGGTTGACGTCCAGCGGCAGCTCGCGGCGCAGCCCGCCGGTCGCCCGCTCCACCTCGCGTTGCTGCTCGGCCGCGTCGGCCTCGGGCGCCTCGATCGACAACTCCTCGACCTCCTCGTCGAAGGGCCCCTCGTCCCCGCGAACGTCCATCTCCGACATCTTGTGGTCCCCCTCCAGGTGTGGACGGCTCCAGACTACGCCCGCGCGAAAAGGTCGCCGCGGTTCTCCGCTCTCGCCAGTACGTCCGGCGCCGTGAACACCAGGTCCTCCGGATGTTCACAGCTTTCCACCTCTTTCCACGTAAGGGGCGTCGACACGGTCGGCTGTTCGCGGGCCCGCAGGGAGTAGGGCGCCACGGTGGTCTTCGCGGGGTTGTTCTGGCTCCAGTCGATGAGGACCTTGCCGGGCCTCGCGGCCTTGGCCATGACGCTGACGACCTGCTTCGGGTGCTCCTTCTCCAGGAGCTGGGCCAGCCTCTTGGCGTACGCGGAGGGCTCCTCCCTGCAGTCCCAGTCCGCGTAGAGCTGCATGCCCTTGCTGCCGCTCGTCTTCGGCCTGGCGGTCAGCCCTTCTGCCTTCAGCACCTCGCGCAGCATCAGCGCGACCTCGGCGCACTGGACGATCGTCGCCGGCGCCCCGGGGTCGAGGTCGAAGACGATCATGTCGGGGGGCAGGGCCTCGCCGTCGTCGTCCACGCGCCACTGCGGCACGTGCAGCTCCAGCGCGGCGAGGTTGGCGTAGTAGACGAGCGTCGGCAGGTCCTCGATCACGGCGAAGTCGATGCTCTCGCGGTTCTTGGTGCTGCCGGGGACGGGCAGGTTGACCCGGCGTACCCAGTCGGGGGTGTGGTCGGGGGCGTTCTTCTCGAAGAAGGACTGGCCGGTCACGCCGTTGGGGTAGCGCTTGACGGTCAGCGGGCGGCCCGCGAGGTGGGGCAGCAGGACGGGGGCGATCCGGCTGTAGTAGTCGATGACCTCGGCCTTGGTGAAGCCGCAGTCCGGATAGAGCACCTTGTCCAGGTTGCTAAGGGTCAGCTCGCGTCCGTCCACCTTGACGGGGACCTTCTTGGCCACGGGGGCACCTCCTTTCGCGGTCGTCCGTGGTGTACGCCACCTCCCCGATTGGATCTGGCCTAACCCACCGATTTCGCCACGGCCACGTATGGCAAGCATTGGTCGTGTCATGTCGGGTATGTGCCTTTTGCTGACCGACGACGGAGAGCTTGAGGAGTGAGCCATGCGCAGCATCTGGAAGGGTGCGATCTCCTTCGGCCTGGTCACGATCCCCGTCAAGCTCTACTCCGCGACCGAGCAGAAGGACGTGTCGTTCCATCAGGTGCATCGCAAGGACGGCGGGCGCATCCGCTACAAGCGCGTGTGCCAGCTCGACGGCGAGGAGATCCCCTACGCCGACATCGCCAAGGGCTACGAGCTGGCCACGGGCGAGATGGTCGTGCTCACCGACGAGGACTTCGAGGACCTGCCGCTGACCACGTCCCGCAGGATCGACGTGCTGCAGTTCACCCCGGCCGAGCAGATCGACCCCATCTACTTCGCGAAGTCGTACTATCTGGAGCCCGACGCGCAGGGGGCGAAGCCGTACGTGCTGCTGCGCGACGCGCTGGAGAGCTCGGGCCAGGTCGCCGTGGTCAAGGTGGCGCTGCGCCAGCGGGAGTCGCTGGCCACGCTGCGCGTCCGCGACGGCGTCTTCGTCCTGGAGACCATGCTCTGGCCGGACGAGATCCGCGCGCCCGACTTCGAGTTCCTGGAGGAGGACATCGAGGTACGCGCCCAGGAGCTCAAGATGGCCGAGTCGCTCATCAGCACGATGGAGTCCGACTTCGACCCGGGCGAGTACCACGACACCTACCGCGAGGCGCTCCAGCACGTGATCGAGGCCAAGGTGGAGGGCAAGGAGGTCGTCCCGGCCGCCGAGGAGGAGGAGGCCGGGCCGGCCGTGGACCTGATGGCGGCGCTGCGGGCCAGCGTCGAGGCGGCCAAGCGGGAACGGGAGGGCGCCCCCGCCAAGCGCGGGAAGGCCGCCTCGGGGAAGGCGAAGGACACGAAGACGGGCTCCAAGGCCGACACCGCCAAGGAGGAGGAGAAGCCCCCCGCCAGGCGTAAGACCCGCAAGTCCGCCTGACCCCTCCTCCCGGCCTGGTCAGTACCCTGTTCCCCGGCCCAACGGGCCGTACGCCTCGTCCGTGACCTGCTTTAGGACCTGGTTCTGCGGGCCGTAGGCGGTGACCGTCACCGGTGGCGAGTCCAGGACGGTGATGGGCTCGCCGACCGCGTCCTTGCCGCCGTCGGGGTGGGGGACCGACTTTCCGAGCACCCGGGCGATGAAGAAGCCGCCGGCGATGCGCGCGTCGGTGCGCCGCCCGTCCGCCCAGTCGACCTCGACCCGGCGTACGTCCGCCGTGACCCGGCCGACCACGACCCGGTAGGTCTGGTCTCTCGTCGCCTTGTCCCGCCCCTCCTCGTAGCGCGACTGCGAGGTGTAGGCGTCCACCTGGAGCGGGCCGGGGAAGCCCCTCATGTTCCCCGGAGCCTGGAATCCCCAGTAGGTGAAGACCGCCCGTTCCGAGAGATCCTGCGGCGTGCTCGGCGTGCACAGGACGAAGCCGGACAGGCTGCCGACCAGAGCGGTCGATCCGCCCTCGTCCCGGTACTCGACCAGCATCCGGAAGTCCTCCATCGCGCCGTGCTCGGGGATGCGGTGGCGACCGTCCATGTTGTGCACCGGGCCGCCCTGGGGCATGCACGCGCGTACGGCCCGCGCCTGCTCAGGGGTGTTGTCCGGCAGGCGGTCCACCTCCGCCGCGGTGACCTGGCCGGAGCCCCCGCCGGTCACGACGGTCACCGCGGCGATCACCGACGCGGCCGCGGCGAGCCCGGCGACCGACAAGGAGAAGCGGCGGCGCCGCGTGGAGCCGGCCCGCGCCCGTGCGGCGTAGGCGAGCGCGTCGACGGGCCTCGCCTCGTCCGCCATCCGCCGCAGCTCGGCGGAGATCCGCTGTTCGTCGAGGGTCATCTCAGGCCTCCAGGGTGATGGTCTCGCCGATCAGCTCGCGCAACCGGGCGACGGCTTGGTGCGTCTGGCTGCGTACGGTCCCCACCGAGCAGCCCATGATCCTGGCGACCTCCGACTCCGGGAGGTCCTCGTAGTAACGGAGCACCAGGACCGCTCTCTTGCGCGGCGGCAGGGTCCGGAGCGCCCGGGCCAGGGTGACCCGGGTCTCGACCTCGTCGGTCCGGTCGCCGGCGGCCCGGTCGGGCGGTGACAGGACCGGCCGTTCGCGTCCCCAGCGCGGGCTTCGCCAGCGGCCGGCCTGTTCGTGGTACATGACCCGGCGCACGTACGCCTCCGGACTGTCGCGGATGCGCCGCCAGTGCCCGGCGGTCTTGGCCAGCGCGGTCTGGAGCAGGTCCTCGGCGGCGTGCTGATCGCCGGTCAGGAGGTACGCGAGCCTGATCAGCCGGTCGGAACGGGTGATGACGAACTCGGTGAAGTCACGCTGCTGGTCGGGGTGCAAGGGCTCTCCTCGGGTCTCACCCACCTAGATGCGGGTGGGCCCGCGGATCTATGGTGCGACGTTCGGGGCACCGGGATGACCGCCAAAATAGGACATTTCGGATAATTTATGTGGAATCAATGCATAAACGTGTAATGCAAGCAATGCCCATCTTAATGTGTGGCAAAAAGGGACGATTTCTGTTTGTGTGCCACTGGTGTCGGAAATGACATTTACCGGATGGCTCAACGGCGGTCATCCAAACGTTTTTTCCGGCACTGCCGGAAAGATCGGGTACGGGGCAATCGATCCTTTAGGGGGAAAACGCAATGCCCAAGCTCAGGAGTGTTCTCGCGGGTCTCGCCATCGGCACGGCCATGACCGGTGGCGCGGTCGCCACGAGCGCCGCCACCTCTGCCGCCAGCGCCGCCACCCAGATCGGCACGGGCACCACCGTCACGACCGGCTGGGGCTGCGGCCACCGGAGCCGCTGTGGCTGGGGCGGGTGGGGGCGCCGCCACCACAGCCAGAGTGCGCGGGTGAACGTGACCAACGACAACTTCAACTTCAACCGCCGCTTCGATATCCGCCGGGAGTCCGACCGCCGGCTCCAGAAGAATCAACATCACCACCACCACCACCCGATGACCAGCGACCAGGATTACGCCACCACCAGCGACGCCGACACCGACACCGACTGATCCAGTCGCGTGACGACGGAAGAAGGAAACGCCCGCTGACGGCGAATCCCTTTTCCTCGTCTCCATGGCGATCCTGCTGAGGGTCTCCCGGCACCAGCCGGGAGGCCCTCATTGCATTTCCCGGGAAGGGTGGCTCGGAGCCGCGGCGCGAAAAGGCGCTGTGGCCTTCTGGTGTCACGTTCCTCGGGTGGGGTGATGCGCAGGGGCAGAAAGGGCTGGGCGCGGTTCTGGGAGGCGTCGGGGGCCATCCGGCTGGCCTGCTGCGGGGGCCCGGACCGGGTAGTCGGTCGCCCGGCCTCGGAGACGCCGCTCAGGGCTGCTGGGCCGTCGGGGGCGCGGCGACGGGGGAGGGGCCTTGCGCAGCCGAGGCGCTCGACCATCACGTATGCGGGGGCGTTCAAGGGGGGCCGCCGCACCAGGTGACCCCGGCATGAAGAAGTGCCCGTGCTCACGATGTGAACACGGGCACTCGCGGCTTCGTCGGCCGGAGGTTCACCACCTGGGAAGGTTCCTCGCAGGAGACCTCAGGCTCCGGCCTGGCCGCTAATCCCAGTCGCTGTCGCCGTCGAAGTGGCGGAAGCGGCGGTGCTGGTTGCTGTTGACGTTGGTGTTGTTGTTGACGACGACGACCCTGATGCGGCCGTGGCCCCGGTGGCCCCAGCCGGCCCGACGCCAGCCCCAGCCGCCGCAGCGGCGGCGGGCGCAGCCCCATCCGGTCTGGATGCCGGTCTGCGTGGTGAGCTGGGTGGCGGCGCTGGCGGCAGAGGTGGCCGCGCTCGCGGCGACCGCGCCTCCGGTCATCGCCGTGCTGAGGGCGAGGCCCGCGACAATACTCTTGAGCTTGGGCATTTTGTCTTCCCCCTAAAGGATCGATTGCCCCGTACCGCCCTTTCCTGACAGCCTGATTGCTGCCGTCTTGATGGTCAGGGCGGGGGATGTTCGGAACGAGTCCGTTCATCCGCACTCTTCATATAACCGCCACCAACCCAGACAAACCGGAATTGTCCACTTTTGCCGGTTTGTGACATAGGGAAAAGTCCGGGAAAACACGACGAGAGCCCCGCCGGCTGTCAGCCGGCGGGGCCCTCGAAAATGATTCGCCGCAGCAGGCGAGGAGAAAAGAGATCTCAGGCCGGACCCGCACGCGCCCGCGCGGGCCGGACCCCGGGAAAAGCCATTCAGTACGGCGCCGTCATCCGTTTCATGGACGGATTTCCGGCGGTCGTGAAACGGCCCCTTACTCCTTGCGCCGTTGCTTCACGGACGCGTCGTCACGACACTTCGTTCTCGAAGTTGTGGTGGTCGAAGTTGCGCAGGTGGCGGCGGCGGCGGTCGTGCTCGAAATCGTCGTTGATGTTGCGGTTGTGGTTGCGGACCACGACGCAGATCCTGCCGTGGCGACGGCCCCAGCCGCCCCAGCCGCCCCCGCCGCCGCCGCGGTGGCAGCGCTGGTGACGACCGCCGCCCCAGCCGCCGCCCCAGTTGTTCCAGCCGCCGCCCCAGTTGTTGCCCAGGCCGGTGCCCAGGCCGTCGCCCAGGCCGTCGCCCAGGCTGTCGTCGTCGTCCCAGTCGCCGGTGGCGACGGACACTAGGGAGGTGACCGGGGTGGCGTTGGCGGCCGTGGGTGCCATGGCGACCGCGGCGCCGGTCATCGCCGTGCTGACGGCGAGACCGGTGATAAGGCTCTTGAGCTTGGGCATTGCGTTTTCCCCCTAAAGGATCGAGTGCCCCGTTTCAGACGTTTCCGGGTACCTGAAAAAGGTCTTGGACGGCTGCTTAAGAGTCATCCGCTGCATGTCATTTCCGGAGGGCCGGGCGGGCAAACTGGGATCACCCTATTTTGCTGTGTATTAAGAATCCTATTGCTTGCATTACATGTCTATCCCATGAAATGAGATGAAATGTCCGATTTGGCCGGAGTCGCAAAGGATGGCAGCACAAAGTGGCGCGCTTCGCGCGGTGAGAATGGCCGCGAACACTCCGGCCGGCCGCCGGGCCGGAATTACCCCGTGGGCGCACGCCGACAGGAAGCACATTCGCGGTCACATGATGACGGCGGTCGTCATTTCACACCCAAAGAAATAGCCGTACGCCCGGACGATGCTTCCGTGCCGGCCTGTCCCTCACGAATACGGTCAGTGCCGGACGAGTCACCGTCCGTGGCGCTGCCTGACATGTTTCCGCCGGTGACCCTCATAAACGACGCCCGTCGCCTTTTTACCGATCTCTTGGACATGTCGGGACGACTCGCCCCAGACGCCCGGCCGGCGCGCCTCCCGCGAGGGCCGGTGCACGATGTGTCGTAAAAAGTAGGGTAAAAACCGTTCTGACCCTTTCTGGGCCGCTTCTAGGCTCGACGGTTATCGTTGGGGGAACGCCACCCCCGCCTTCCATGAACGACGAGGAGGACGCGCATGGTCGCGGAGCCGATCCCGCACTGGCCGGGACGCACGATCGGCTCGTTGTACGTCCGATCCACCCCCGAGGGCCCGCCCGAGCAGGCGGTCTTCGTCCACGGCCTGGCCGGGTCCGCCACCAACTGGACCGACCTCATGGACGAGCTCAAGGACACCGTCAGGGGCCACGCCCTCGACCTGCCGGGCGCGGGCTTCTCCCCGGCCCCGGCCGACGGCGACTACACGGTGGCCGGGCACGCCAGGTCCGTGATCGGCCTGCTGGAGCGGACCGGGCCGGCCCACCTGTTCGGCAACTCGCTGGGCGGCGCGGTCTCCGTACGGGTCGCCGCGAGCCGTCCCGAACTGGTCCGCTCGCTCACGCTGGTCTCCCCGGCGCTGCCCGACCTGGTCCCGCGCTACGGGCCCGCCCGGGTGGCCGCCGCCGCGATCCCCGTGCTGGGGGAGTGGGTGGCGGGCAAGCTGCAGCTCATCCCCGCCGAGCAGCGCGTCACCGCCTCCATGGCGATGGTCTGGGCCGACGCCGCCGCGGTCCACCCCGTACGCCTGCGCGACGCCGTCGAAGAGCTGCGCCGCCGCGACGACCTCCCGTACGCCGGCCAGGCCATGATCGCCTCGGCCCGCGGCATCGTGGCCGAGTACTTCCGCCGCGGCGAGGACAACCTCTGGCGCCAGGCCGCCAAGGTCGAGGCGCCCACGCTGATCCTGCACGGCCGGCACGACCGGCTGGTCCGCCCCGCGATGGCGCGCCGGGCGTGGAACACGTTCCGCGACGTCAGGATCGTGCTGCTGCCGACCGCCGGCCACGTCGCCATGATGGAGATGCCGCAGGTCGTGGCGGCCGAAGCAGGGCGTCTGATCCGTGAGACTCGATTGGGGAATGCCCCACTGCCCAGCTAGGTTTCACAGTGAGATGAGACCCCGAAAACGGGAGCGTATTGAAGTGTCGTTGCCACCGCTGGTCGAGCCGGCAGACGAGCTGACCGTCGACGAAGTGCGCCGCTACTCGCGCCACCTGATCATTCCCGATGTGGGCATGGCCGGGCAGAAGCGGCTGAAGAACGCCAAGGTGCTGTGTGTCGGCGCCGGGGGCCTGGGCTCGCCCGCGCTGCTGTATCTCGCGGCGGCGGGCGTCGGCACCCTCGGCATCATCGACTTCGACGTGGTCGATGAGTCCAACCTGCAGCGCCAGGTCATCCATGGCCAGTCCGACGTGGGCCGGCCGAAGGCCGAGAGCGCGGCCGCCTCGATCCGGGAGATCAACCCCCTCGTCGAGGTTGTGGTCCACAACACGGTGCTGACCACCGACAACGTGATGGAGATCTTCTCCGGCTACGACCTCATCGTCGACGGCACGGACAACTTCGCCACGCGCTACATGGTGAACGACGCCGCGGTGCTGCTCGGCAAGCCGTACGTCTGGGGCTCCATCTACCGTTTCGACGGCCAGGCGAGCGTCTTCTGGGCCGAGCACGGGCCGTGCTACCGCTGCCTCTACCCCGAGCCCCCGCCTCCCGGCATGGTGCCGTCGTGCGCCGAGGGCGGCGTGCTCGGCGTGTTGTGCGCGTCGGTGGGCTCCATCCAGGTCAACGAGGCCATCAAGCTGCTGACCGGCATCGGCGACCCGCTGGTCGGGCGGCTGATGATCTACGACGCCCTGGAGATGAAGTACCGCGACGTCAAGGTCCGCAAGGACCCCGAGTGCGTCCTGTGCGGCAAGAACCCGACGCTCACCCAGCTCCTCGACGACTACGAGGCGTTCTGCGGCGCGATCTCGGACGAGGCCGCCGAGGCGGCGACGGGCTCCACCATCACCGCCCTTGAGCTCAAGGGCATGCAGGAGCGCGGCGAGGACATCTTCCTCGTCGACGTCCGCGAGCCCAACGAGTACGAGATCGTCTCCATCCCCGGCGCCACGCTGATCCCGAAGGGCGAGTTCCTCAACGGCTCGGCCCTGGAGAAGCTGCCGCAGGACAAGCGCATCGTGCTCCACTGCAAGTCGGGCGCGCGCTCGGCCGAGGCGCTGGCGGTCGTCAAGAACGCCGGTTTCTCCGACGCCGTGCACGTGGGCGGCGGCGTGCTGAGCTGGGTCAAGACGGTGGACCCGAGCCTGCCCAGCTATTAGGCATATTGCGGCATTTTTGCGGGGTGTTCCAGTGACGCCCTGGTTAAGGTCGATGACGTGAACACGTCCCGGCCCTGGCCGACCCTGGTGGCGGCCTCCGCGCTGACCCTGGTCTGCGCGGTGGCCGCCGGGGTCGCGGGCGGTTCGGCGGGCACCGAGCTCACGCGCGGTCCCACGGCCGCCGAGTTGCGCGCCGCCGCCACGCGGGAGGTCGCCGAGCGCTGGCGCACCTGGCCCGCGGGGCGCGTGTTCCCCGCCAAGCTGGCCTACTCCGCCGAGCAGGGCGGCGAGGAGCACGCCCGCCGCGTCGGCATCTCGCCCGACACCTCCTGCGCGCACGCCGACCCCGAGGCGGCCGAGGGGCTGCGCCTGGCCGGCTGCCGGGGGCTGCTGCGGGCCACGTACCTCGACGCCCTGCAGGGCGTGCTCGTCACCGTCGGCGTGGCGGCCCTGCCGGACGAGCGGAGCGCCGCCCGCGCGCGTGCCGCGTTCCCCGAGGGCGGCGAGCCCGTGCCCGGCCTGCTCCCGCTGGCCTTCCCCGGCACGGTCGCCGAGCGGTTCACGCCCGCCGTCCGTCAGGCGGGATCGGTGGGGCAGGCGGGGCCGTACCTCGTGCTCACCACGGCCGGAGAGGTGGACGGACGGCCGGGGAGCGCCGTCGGCGAGCCGCGGCCCGCGGTGTTCGCGTTCGCCGTCGAGATCTCCGAGGGGATCCTCGCCGCGCTCAGCACCCCCGTCATGCCGGACTGCCGCGGCGAGGAGTGGCAGTGCTGAGGCGGGGCAGTCACTCAGGCGTGCTGAGAGGCGTGCCGCGGCCGGTGCTCGCCGCAGGGGCGGCGGTGGGAGCGCTGCTGCTGGGCGCGCCGCCCGCGTACCCCGACGACGTACGCAGCGGGCAGCGGCAGGTGATCGAGACGCTGGAGCTCCAGCAGGCGTGGCGGGTGACCAAGGGCGCGGGAACGACCGTGGCCGTGCTCGACTCCGGCGTGGACCCGGGCCACCGCGACCTGACCGGCTCGGTGCGCACGGGCAAGGACTTCACGGCGGGCGCGAACCCGCCGGGCGTGCCGCCGCTCAGGCTGCACGGCACGTACATGGCCTCGCTGATCGCCGGGCACGGGCACGGGCCGGCCGGAAAACGGGGGATCATCGGCGTCGCGCCCGAAGCGGACGTACTGTCGGTGAGGGTCATCCTCGAGGACGAGGAGCCCGGTTTCCGGGAGTTCAACACCGCCGAGCGTTTCGAGGACGTCGTGGCGCGCGGCATCAGGTACGCGGTCGACGAGGGGGCGGACGTGATCAACCTGTCGATCTCCAAGGAGCTCGCCACCGCGAAGGAGCGCGCCGCCGTCCGCTACGCGATCTCCAAGGGCGTCGTGCTCGTGGCCGCCGCGGGTAACGAAGGCGACAGGAAGCTCGCCCGCGACTACGCGCCCTACTCCTACCCGGCGGCCTTCCCCGGCGTGGTCGCGGTGGGGGCGACCGACCGGCGGCTGCGCCGGGCCGCGTTCTCGAACTGGAATTCCTCGGTGCAGGTGGCCGCGCCCGGCGTGGACATCATGGGGGCGGGCCCCGGCGACGAGTACTGGGTGGGACGGGGCACGTCACAGGCGACCGCGCTGGTGTCCGGCGTCGTCGCCCTCATCAAGGCGCGGCATCCGCGGATGTCGCCGCCGCTCGTCGCGCAGGCACTCACCGCCGGCGCACTCGACCGTCCGCCGGGCGGCTACGACACCTCCACGGGCTTCGGCGTCGTGAGCGCCGCCAGAGCGCTCGCCGCGGCCGACCGCCTGGCCGGCCACACGGCGGTCGCCACCGGCGCCGCGGTCCAGGACCCCGGCCGCCCCCTCGCCGGGGGCCGGGCGGGCCCGGTCAAGGTCGTCGTACGGGACGACCGGCGGGTGGCCGTCTCGGCGGCCATCGCCACGGCGGCGGGCGCGGGCGCGCTCGCCTCGCTGGGGGTCATATTCACCCTGGTCAGGCGGGTACGCCGGGCGCACAGCCCCCAAGACGCATGATCTGTCCCCGTAGGGGGACGAACTAGACACAAAACCGAACCGGGAACGAGGCGGTGGTGAAGGCACGTAGGACGACGTCAGGGTTGCCGCGCGCCGGAGAGGAAGCCACGCCGGGCCGGAGGAATCCGCTCGGCGCCGCCACCGGACGCGGGTCGCGGGTACGCGCCTGGCCGGCCGGCGACGGCCGCAGGCGGGCGAGCGCCGCGAGGCAGCGCGCGGAGCTGCTGGAGCTCCAGCAGGGCATCCAGTACCGGCGCATCTTCGTGACGCTGCTCGGGGTCATCGTCGCCGTGTCCGCCGCCGTGGTGCTCCTCGGCACGATCGGGCTGCTCAACGAGACCCGCTCGCGGCCGCTCACGCCCGCCGAGCAGAACCAGTACAAGCAGGAGGAGATCGCCCGGCGCTGGCAGGCGTGGCCGACGACCGGCGTCTTCCCCGACGAGGTCAAGTACCTCGGGCTGGACCGGGCCCAGCAGTACGCCCGCCGGGTCGGCATCGCCCCCGAGACCGAGTGCGCCAAGGGCGTCGACGCCCCCGTGGCCGACGTGCTGCGCAGCCACGGCTGCGTCACGATGCTGCGGGCCACGTACATGGACCAGACGGCGTCGTTCGTCTTCACCGTCGGCGTGGCCGTGCTCAAGGACGAGGAGTCCAGGTTGTCGGCCGGCGAGGAGCTCACCCAGGACGACCGCGTGGGCGTGCTGCCCGTGGCCTTCCCCGGCACGGTGAGCGAGCGCTTCGGGCCCGAGCAGCGGCAGCGTACGAGCTGGGTCGGCGCGGGCCCCTACCTCGTCTTCTCCACCGGCGGCTACGCCGACGGGCGCACCAGGGCCGCGATCCCGCCCGAGGAGATCCTGCACCCGGAGCTGTGGCCGGCGGGCAAGTCCATCGGCAACCAGATCGCCTACTTCCTCGCGGACCCGCCCAAGGTCCCGCCCTGTACTCAGGGGAACGTGTGCTGACCGCCGCGCGCGCCGTCGCCGCGGTGCTGCTCGCCCTCACCGGCCAGACCGCCGCCGCCCCCGCCCCCGTCAGGGACCAGCAGCAGTGGGTGCTGGACGCGCTCAACGTCGAGCAGGCGTGGAGCGTCACCAAGGGCGCCGGGGTCACCGTCGCCGTCGTGGACAGCGGCGTGGATGACACCGTCAAGGAGCTGAAGGGCCGCGTCACCAAGGGCCCCGACATGACCTCGGGCACCGCCGTGCACGACGTGCCGCCCGGCCGGCACGGCACCGCCATGGCGGCCCTGATCGCCGGCTCAGGCACCGGCGGCGGGCTCATCGGCATCGCGCCCGAGTCGCGCATCCTGTCGCTGCCGATGGCCACCGACGACGAGCCGGTGATCGGCATCCCGCCCGCGCCGGACGCCGAGACCGCCGCGGAGAGCCCGCTCGCGCGCGCCCTGCGGTACGCGGCCAACCACGGGGCGCAGGTCGTCAGCATGTCGATCGGCTCGTACGGCCCGGTCAGGTCCGAGCGTGAGGCGGTGTCGTACGCGCTGGACAGGGGCGTCGTGCTGGTCGCCGCCGTGGGCAACGACGGCCTGACCCAGTACGCCCAGGACAAGGGCACCTCCTACTGGAGCTTCCCCGCGGGCTATCCGGGCGTGATCGGCGTGGCCGCCACCGACAAGCAGGGCAGGCGGGCCTTGTTCAGCAGCGACAACCTGTCGGTGCTGGTGTCCGCGCCGGGCGTCGGCGTGCCGGTGGTCAGGCGCGGGAGCGGCTACGACCTGTCGGAGGGCACCAGCTCGGCCGCCGCGCTCATCTCCGGCGTGGCCGCGCTGATCAAGTCCCGGCATCCCGGTCTGCGGCCCGAGCAGGTGGCGCAGGCCCTCGCGACCGGCGCCCGAGGCCGGCCCGCCGCAGGCTACGACGACCAGATCGGCTTCGGCGTGGTCGACGCCGCCGCCGCGCTCAACGCCGCCGACGCGCTGGCCGGCCGGCCGAGCGGCATCGTCGATCCGAGCGGCAAGGAGCACTTCGGCAGCGGCGAGGCGCCGGTGCCCCGGCGGCCGGGGCCCGACCCGCTGCGGCTCTGGCTGTACGGTGGGGGCACGCTTGTGGCGCTCATCACGTTCTGTGGTGCGATCATCGTCCTGAATCAGCGTAGAGAGTCATGAAAGATCCGCTATGGTCCCCCGTCATGGGATACGAGCTGCGAGTGGTACGCGAGTCGCCACTCGCCTTCGCGGACTTGGCGAAGGCCATCGCGCCGGCCGGATTCGAGCTGCGCGGATCTGACGAGATCGTCATCGGTCATGACGGGCGGACGCACCAGGTCGCCCGCTGGACCGGCCTGGTGGTCGGCGAGCCCGGCTCCGACTGGCAGGTGGCCCAGCTCCTGAGGTTGTCGGCCGCGCTCGGCGCCCGGCTCGTGGGCGAGGACGGCGAGGTCTACCGGCTGCGCGACGGCGTCATGGAGGTCGAGAGCGGCGGCAGCGTGGCCGAGCTCGGCAAGTTCGAGGAGATCATCGACGCCGGACCGGCGGCGTGGACCCCCTGAACCCCTTCGCCGAGCGGGTGCTCGATCTGGTCGAGCGCATCCCTCCCGGCAAGGTGATGGCCTACGGCGACATCGCTGAATATCTCGGCGATGGCGGCCCCCGACAGGTCGGCAAGGTGATGTCCACCTGGGGAGGCGGCGTGCCCTGGTGGCGCGTCGTGCACGCCGACGGCAGCGGCGCCGCACCCGACCACCTGCGCGAATGCCTGGCCCACTGGCGCGAGGAGGGCACCCCGCTGCGCGGCGAGCGGGTCGACATGCGCCGCGCCCGCTGGGACGGCCGCCCGGCCGATCACGCGGCGGACTCTTCAGCGGATTTTCAGTAAGGGTTCTGACCAGCGGATTCCTTGATCGGGCGATTTCGTGACATGTGACGCCCATTACCATGGGCAGAACACTGATGGCGGCCCGAAAGGCGGTGCCTCCCTATGGCCACCGGCGTCACAGCCCAGAGCCAGGGCGGCGAACCCCTCGCCGACCGCCTCAAGGCTGTCCAGGATCTCTGCGATCGTGGCGAGCCTCTCGAAGCGGTCATGCGAGCGGTCGGCCCCGGCGGACGCGACGCGGCGTTCGACACCGAGGTGCTCAGCGGTCCCCTCGGGGGCCGGATCGAGCTCGCGGTCAAACGCGGTCCCGCGCGGCGGCGCGAGATGCTGGCGCTCGTGCGCCCCTACCTCGCGGCCGTGGACGCGGGCGTCAAACGCGACCTGCCGGTCGCCCGGCGGGTGATCGTCCACCTGATCGAGACCCGTTCCGACGACGAGCTGATCGACGGCGACACGCTGGTCAAGGTCGTCGAGGCCGCGGCCGAGCCGTCCAGGCGCATCCGCAAGGGCCTGCGCTGGTACGCCGACCTGCCGCTGCAGGACGAGCTGACGCCCGACCTCTACCGGCTGCGCCGCGCCGACATGGTGCCCGTCACGCACATCGACGACATCACCTGGGTCGACGGCAAGCTGCGCGTCACCGGCTTCGCCTACCTCGCGGGGCTGTCGGTGCGCAGCAGGCGCGCCAACTGGGCGACCGTGGTGCTGCGCGGGCCGCGCTGGCTGCCGCCGATCCGCATGCGGACGCGGCGGACGTACGAGCCGGAGGCCACTCACGGGGCGCGCGAGCCCGGCTGCAACTACGACTGGTCCGGCTTCTCCGCCGAGTTGAGCCCGTGGCCGCTGCGCTGGCGCGGCGCGGTGCGCAACGTCGTGTCGGCGGTGCGCCGCCGCATGCGGCACCGCCCGTCGGTGCCCGACACCACGACGTGGCGGGCCGAGATCGTGTTCTGGAGCCGCGGCGCCCGCGCCACCGGCCTGCTGCGCGGCTCCTCGCTGGGCCGCCCCGAACGGCCGGCGGGGCTCAAGCTCAAGCCCGGCTGGTGGGTGCGTCCGGTCTGGACCTCCGACCGCGCCCTTCAGGTCGTGCTCCAGCCCAACCGGGCCGAGCTGACCGGGGTCGCCCTCGACGGCGACCGCCTGGAGCTCAGGATCTCCCTGCCCGGCCGCAGCGTCACCAAGGGCCACGCCCGGCTGGGCGGCCACCGCATCGCGGCCGAGTTCACGCCCGTCACCGGCGGCACCGAGGTCGTCGTCGCGCTGGCCGTGCCCGCCCTGCTTCAGGAGAAGGACGGGCGGCGGCTCTGGGTCGAGCCCAAGGGCGACCCGGCGGCCTCCGTCATGCTGGCCGACCTGCCCGAGGCCCGCGAGGTCGTGGGCGACCGCGAGATCACCGTGCTCGGCGACCGGCGCGACCGCGTGGTGCTCTCCGCCCACCGCATCAGGCCGGTCATCACCTCGGCCGTGTGGGAGGGCCCGGCGCTGGTGCTGAGCGGCCGCTACCCCGACGCGCCCGGCCCGCGCACGCTCACGCTGCGGCACCGGTCGGGGTTGTCCTACCAGCTGCCGATGGAGCGGTCCGGCGAGGACTTCTCCGTCCGGGTCGCGCCCTCGGCGATGGACCGCTTCGGCGAGCCCGTTCCGCTGGCCGCCGGCACCTGGAACCTGTCGCTGCGCCACCCGTCGGGCGAGATCGTGCCGCTGCGCATGGACCACGCCGCGCTGGCGGGCCTCGACGAGGAGCCGCGCACGCTCGACGGCCGCGTCTACCGCATGCTCTCCACCCGCTTCGACGTGCCGGTCGTCACGGTCGAGGAGGCCCGGCCCGCCGACGAGCGCGGCGTGGCGGGCACCCATGTGCTGCGCCGCGTCTTCTACCCGGCGCAGCGCACCGAACCCCTCAACGACGCCACCGTCTATGTCGTCAACGACGGCCGCCTCTACGCCGACAGCGTCCGCGCCATCTACGAGGAGCGGCTGCGGCGCGGTGACGACCGCGAGCACATCTGGATCGTCAAGGACGGCGCCTTCGTGCCGCCGGGCCCGGCCACGGTCGTACGGGCCGGCAGCCGTGAGCACCACGCCGCGCTGGCGCGCTCCCGGCACATCATCACCAACGCGTTCCTGCCCACCTGGTTCCGCGCCCGCGAGGACCAGGTGGTGGTGCAGACCTGGAACGGCACCCCGGCCAAGCACGTCGGCAACGACCTGCCCCACATGAAGCGCGACCCGAGGCCGCCGATCTGGCACCGCCAGGCCGCCGAGGTGCGCGGCTGGGACCTGCTGCTGTCGCAGTCGCCGTGGGCCACGCCGGTGCTGCGCAAGGCGTTCGGCTACAAGGGCGAGGTGCTGGAGAGCGGGCTGCCGCGCAACGACGTGCTCAACTCGCCCGACCGCGAGGCGCTCGCCGAGGCCGTGCGCGAGCGGCTGGGGCTGGCGGAGGGCAAGCGGGTCGTCCTGTACGCGCCGACCTACCGCGACTACGACCGCAAGAACGCGATGGTCAAGCTCGACCTCGCCAAGGCGCGCGAGGCGCTGGGGGCCGACCACGAGATCCTGGTACGGGCGCACCCGATGCAGGCCGTCCCCGCGGTCCCCGAGATCGCGCGTGACGTCACCACATATCCGGACATCGCCGAGCTGCTGCTGATCGCGGACGTCCTGGTCACCGACTACTCCTCGGTGATGTTCGACTTCGCCGCCACCGGCCGCCCGATCGTCCTCTACGCCTACGACCAGGTCAAATACGCCAACAAGCGCGGCCTCTACCTCGACCTCGCCGAGCAGGCCCCTGGCCCGGTGCTGTCCACCTCGGCGCAGGTCGTCGAGGCACTGCGCTCGATCGACGAGGTCGCGGCCGCCCACGCCGACCGCTACGACGCCTTCCGCGCCACCTTCGCCCCCCGGGACGACGGCAAGGCGACGGTCCGCGTCGTGGACCACCTCTTCTCCTGAAAAGGGCGTCCGCCGAGGTCCCGGGCCGCGTGTTCGCGCCCGGGACCTCGGCGTGTCGTCGCGATTTCCGGGATTTCCCCCGCTAACGTAGGCGGTTCGCGCGAGAAGACCGGGCAACTCGGCACGATCTACCCCTGTGGTCTGGTGGAATCTAGTGCTGTGAGTGGTCAGACCTGGCGGCTGGTACGACGTGGCAACACCGCCCCTGATGTGCCCCCTGTGCTGGACGAGCATCAGCGTGCCGTGGTCGGGCATCCCGGCGGCCCGCTGCTCGTACTCGCCGGGCCGGGCACCGGCAAGACCACCACGATCGTCGAGAGCGTCGTCGACCGCATCGAGCGGCGCGGCCTCGACCCCGAGCGGGCGCTCATCCTCACCTTCAGCCGCAAGGCTGCCGAGGAGCTGCGCAGGCGCGTCACCGCCCGGCTGCGCCGCACCACCCGCACCCCGCTCGCGATGACCTTCCACTCCTACGCCTACGCCCTCCTGCGCCGCGAGGCGGTCCTCGCCGGCAAGGCCCCGCCGCGCCTGCTGACCGGCCCCGAGCAACTGCTGGAGATCCGCCGCCTGCTCCACGGCGAGCTGGAGAACGGCGCGCCCGACTGGCCGGCGTCGCTGCGCGAGCCGCTGCGCACCCGCGGCTTCGCCGAGGAGCTGCGCGACTTCCTGTCCCGGGCCAACGAGCGCGGACTGGACGGCCCCCGCCTGGTCGAGCTGGGCCGCCGTCACGGCCGCCGCGACTGGGTGGCGGCCGGCCGCTTCGCCGAGCGCTACGAGGACCGCTTCGACCTCGACCCGGAGGAGACCTTCGACTACGCCGAGCTGGTCGGCGCCGCCTCGGCGCTGCTGGCCAGGCCGGAGGTGCGGGCCCGCGAGCGGGCCGCGCACGAGGCGGTCTTCGTGGACGAGTACCAAGACTCCGACCCCGCGCAGGAGCTGCTGCTCCACCACCTCGCCGGCGACGGCCGCGACCTGGTCGCGGTGGGCGACCCCGACCAGTCGATCTACGGTTTCCGCGGCGCCGACGTCCACGGCATCATGGGCTTCCCGCAGCGCTTCCGCACCCTCGACGGCCGCGACGCGCCCGTGCTGGCCCTGCGCGTGTGCCGCAGGAGCGGCGCGGGCCTGCTGCGGGCCAGCCGTCGCCTGGCCGCCAAGCTGCCCGTCGCCCCCGGCTTCGACCACCGGCACGACCACCGCGACCTGGTGCCGCTGCCCGGCCTGCCCGAGGGCGAGGTGCGCGTGCTGCTGGCCGACAGCACCAGCCAGGAGGCCGCGATCGTGGCCGACACGCTGCGCCGCGCCCACCTCGTCGAGGGCGTGCCGTGGCGGCGGATGGCGATCCTGGTGCGTTCGGCCAAGCGCCAGGTTCCGCTGCTGCGCCGCGCGCTGACCAACGCCGGCGTGCCCACGATGATCGCCGGCGACGAGGTGCCGATCGCGCAGGAGCCCGGCGTGCGCCCGCTGCTCACCGTGCTCAAGGTCGCCCTCGATCCGGACCTGCTGGACGAGAACGTGGCCGAGGAGCTGCTGACCGGCCCGCTCGGCGGCACCGACATGATCGGCGTACGCCGCCTGCGCCGCGCGCTCAAGATCGCCGAGAACGAGGCGTCCGAGCAGGGCGAGGCCCGCTCGTCCGGCGAGCTGCTGGTCGCGGCCGTGCGCGACGCCCGCGAGCTGACCAGGATCGAGCCGCACGTCGCGCTGCCCGCCGAGCGCGTGGCGCGGCTCCTCGGCGTGGCGAGGGAGTCGGTCAGCTCCGGCGGCACCGCCGAGGACCTGCTGTGGGCCGTCTGGGACGCCGCCGGGCTCGCCTCCCGCTGGAGCGACCTGGCCATGTCGGGCGGCCCGCGCGGCGCGCAGGCCGACCGCGACCTCGACGCCGTGGTGGCCCTGTTCGACCAGGCGGCCAAGTTCGTGGACCGCATGCCGAAGGCCGGCCCCGAGGTCTTCATCGACGACCTCGCCGCCCAGGAGATCCCCGGCGACACCCTGGCCGAGCGCGCCCCCGACGGCGACGCCGTACGCGTGCTGACCGCCCACCGGGCCAAGGGCCTGGAGTGGGACGTCGTCGTGGTCGCGGGCGTGCAGGAGGGCGTCTGGCCGGACCTGCGGCTGCGCGGCTCCCTGCTGGGCGTGGAGGACCTCGTCGAGACCGTCGAGGGCGGCGAGCCCAACGCCGCGTCCCTGGTCTCCAAGCTGCTGGCCGAGGAGCGCCGGCTGTTCTACGTGGCCGCCACCCGGGCGAGGCGCAGGCTGGTCGTCACCGCCGTCGGCGGCGAGGACACCGACGAGCGCCCCTCACGGTTCCTGTCCGAGCTGACCCCCGGCGAGGTCGAGACCGCCACCGTGGACGACCGCGCCCGCTGGCTGAACATGTCCGCGCTGGTGGCCGACCTGCGCAGCGCCGTGACGGACCCGACGAAACCGGCGAAGGTCCGCAGGAAGGCCGCCCGGCAGCTCGCCCGCCTGGCCGCCGCCGGCGTCCAGGGCGCCCACCCCAACGACTGGTACGCCCTCACCCCCATGACCGACGACCGCCCCCTGAGCTGGCCCGAGGGCGTCGTCAGCATCTCACCGTCGGCGGTGGAGAGCTTCACCAAGTGCGGCCTGCGCTGGCTGCTGGAGACCGCCGTCGGCGCGGCCGGCACCAGCACCGCCCAGGGCCTCGGCAACGTCATCCACGCCCTGGCCGTGCTGGCCGCCACCGACCTGCCGAGCGAGGACCTGCTGGGCGAGCGCCTCGACCAGGTCTGGCACGAGCTGGACTTCGGTGGCACCTGGTACAACCGCAAGCAGCGCCAGGTCGCCGAGCAGATGATCGGCAAGTTCCTGCGCTGGCACAAGGAGAACCCGCGCGAGCTGGTCGCGCTGGAGGAGTCGTTCACCGCGACGATCTCCGAGGGCGTGCAGATCAAGGGCCGGGTCGACCGCGTCGAGCGCGACTCCGACAACCGGGCGGTGATCATCGACCTCAAGACCGGCGGGTCCAAGCCGAAGGCCGGCGAGCTGGACCGGCATCCGCAGCTCGGCGTCTACCAGCTCGCCGCGCTGCTCGGCGCCTTCGCCCGGCACGGCATGACCGAGCCGGGCGGCGCCGCCCTGGTGCAGCTCGGCAAGGCGGGCGGCAAGAACGACGCACTGGAGCAGCGCCAGGGCGCGCTGGCCGACGACGCCAACCCCGGCTGGGCCGCCGACCTCGTCGACACGGTGGCCACCGGCATGTCGGGCCCGTTCTTCCAGGCCAAGGTCAACGACGGCTGTCGCACCTGCGCGGCCCGGTCGAGCTGCCCGGTCAACGACAACGGGGGCCAGGTGTGCTGACCCCCGCCGAACTCGCCGGCAAGCTCGGCGTCCTTCCCCCCACGAATGAGCAGGCGGCGGTCATCGAGGCGCCGCTGGAGCCGATGGTCGTCATGGCCGGCGCCGGCTCGGGCAAGAGCGAGACCATGGCGGGACGGGTGGTCTGGCTGGTCGCCAACGGCCTGGTCAAACCCGCGAACGTGCTGGGCCTGACGTTCACCCGCAAGGCCGCCGCCGAGCTCGCCACCCGCGTACGCGAGCGCCTGACCGGGCTGGCCGAGGCGGGCCTGGTCGATCCCGGCACGCTCGACGACGAGCCCACGGTCTCCACCTACCACGCCTACGCCGCCCGCCTGGTCACCGACCACGCGCTGCGCGAGGGCCTGGAGCCGACCATGCGCCTGGTCACCCCGGCCGTGTCGTGGCAGCTCGCCTCGCGCGTCGTCGCCGCCTACGACGGGCCGATGGACCGGGTCGAGCTGGGCCCGCCCTCGGTCACCGCGGCTCTGCTGGAGCTGGCGGGCGAGCTGTCGGAGCACCTGCGCGGCCCCGACGACGTACGCGAGACGGGGGAGCGGCTGCGCGAGTGGCTGGCCCGCGTGCCCGGCCGCGCCACGCTCGCGCAGCGCCGGCCGCTCGCCGTGCAGGCGGCCAGGGAGCAGCTGCTGCCGCTGGTGGAGGCGTACGAGCGGCTCAAGCGCCGCCGGGAGGTCATCGACTACGGCGACCAGATGGCCCTCGCCGCCAGGATCGCGGCCCGCCACAAGGAGGTCGGCGAGATCGAGCGCGAGCGCTACGCGGTCGTGCTGCTCGACGAGTACCAGGACACCAGCCACGCCCAGCTCGTCCTGCTGCGCTCGCTGTTCGGCGGCGGCCACCCGGTGACCGCCGTCGGCGACCCCTGCCAGTCCATCTACGGCTGGCGCGGCGCGTCCGCGGGCAACCTGCGCCGCTTCTCCCGCGACTTCCGCACCGCGGCGGGCGATCCGGCCCCCGTACGTCAGCTCAGCGTCAGCTTCCGCAACGGCGACCGGGTGCTCGACGTGGCCGCCCGCGTCCAGCTCCCGCTGCGCATGGAGGCGCGCGAGGTGCCGGTCCTGGTACCGGGACCGAACCGGGTCGAGCGCGGCCGGGTGACCTGCGCCTTCCATGAGACCGCCGAGGACGAGGCCACATGGGTCGCCGACGGCATCGCGAAGATCCTCGGCCAGGAGGTCGCCCCCGACGGTCTGCCCTGGGGCGACAAGGAGCGCAAGAAGACCCTCGCGCTCCAGCCCCAGGACGTCGCGATCCTGGCCCGCCGTCGCTCCCAGTTCCCCGCGCTGCGGCGGGCGCTGGAGGAGCGCGACATCCCGGTCGAGGTGGTCGGCCTCGGCGGCCTGCTGACCGTGCCCGAGGTCAGCGACATCGTCGCCACCCTCCGCGTGCTCTACGACGCCACGGCGGGCGACGCCCTCGCCCGGCTGCTGGCCGGGCCGCGCTGGCGGATCGGGCCCGCCGACCTGCGGGTGCTCGGCGAGTGCGCGCGCGAGCTGGCCCGCGAGCTGAGCGAGAGCGAGCGCGCCACCGACCCGCTCGACCAGGTGGTGGCCGACCTCGCCGAGGAGCGCGGCAGCCTGGTGGACGCGCTCGACGAGCTGCCCGACCGCGAGGAGTGGCTGGCGGCGTTCTCCCCGCTGGCCCGCACCCGGCTGGTCGCGCTCGCGCACGAGCTGCGCCAGCTCCGCGCGCACGCCGCGCAGCCGCTGCCCGACCTGATCACCGAGGTGGAGCGCAGGCTCGGCCTCGACATCGAGGTGGCGGCCCGCAGCGGCACGGCGGGCGCGTTCGCGGCGCGGGCCGACCTCGACGCCTTCATCGACGCGGCCTCCCGCTTCGCGGGCGACGCCGAGGACCCGACGCTCGGGGCGTTCCTCGCCTATCTCCAGGCGGCCGAGAGCGAGGAGTTCGGGCTGGAGGCCGGGCGGGTCGGCGAGAGCAACAGCGTCAAGCTCATGACCGTGCACGCCTCCAAGGGCCTGGAGTGGCCGGTCGTGGTGGTGCCGGGGCTGTCGCAGCTCGTCAGCTCCAAGGGGCACGTCGCGACCGGCAGCGTCTTCCCCGCCTCGCCGGTCATGAACAGCCGGTGGACCGACAACCCGCGCAAGCTGCCGTACCCGCTGCGCGGCGACGCCGCCGACCTGCCGCGGCTCGGCGGGCTCGGCAAGGAGGACCTCGCGGTCTTCGACGAGCTGTGCCGCGAGCGGGACCTGACGGAGGAGCGCAGGCTCGCCTACGTCGCCGTCACCCGCGCCCACTACCTCCTCATCGCCTCCGGCTACCGCTGGGGCAGCGCCACCAAGCCGCTGGAGCCCTCGGAGTTCCTGCTGGAGATCCGCGACACCGCCGACCGGGTCGCGGTCTGGGCCGACGGCCTCGCCGAGGGCGCGGCCAACCCGCTGCTCGCCGAGCCCGCCGAGGCCGTCTGGCCGGTCACGCCCGAGGGCCTGCGCTACGAGTCCGTGCTCGACGGCGCCCGCCTGGTCGAGGACGTCCTGTCCGGGGCGCTCGGCGAGGACGACGACGAGGACGACGAGCCCGTACGCGCCTACGAGCAGGAGCGCATGCGGGCCTGGGAACGCGACACCGACCTGCTGCTGCGCGAGCGCGAACGGCACCTGCGCCGCCCGCCCACGATCGTCGAGCTGCCCGCCAAGCTGACCGTCTCGTCGCTGGTCACCCTGGCCGCCGACCCGCGCGAGCTGGCCCGCAGGATCCGCCGCCCGGTGCCGGTCAAGCCGGCGCCGCTGGCCAGGCGCGGCACCTCGTTCCACCGGTGGCTGGAGACGCGCTGGGACCAGCAGCGGCTCATCGACGACTTCGAGCTCTACGACGAGCTGGAGCCGGAGGAGGCCGACGTGCGCCTGGCCGAGCTGCAGGAGCGCTTCGAACGCAGCGAGTGGGCCGACCGGCGGCCGGTGGACCTGGAGATCCCGTTCGAGACGATGGTCGGCGACCGGCTGGTGCGCGGGCGCATGGACGCGGTCTTCGCCACGCCGGACGGCGGCTACGAGGTCGTCGACTGGAAGACCGGGCAGCCGCCGCGGGGCAAGGCGGCGAAGGCGGCGTCGGTGCAGCTCGCGGCCTACCGGATGGCCTGGTCGCACCTGGCCGGGGTGCCGCTGGAGCGGGTGGGCGCGGCCTTCCACTACGTGCGCGCGGGCCGTACCGTCCGCCCGGTCGACCTGCTGGACGAGGCCGGGCTGGTCGCGCTCGTGGAGAGCGTCAGGAACGAAGATGACGGAACGCCGGCTTCGGGTGCATGAGGAAGTCGTGGTGTGAGATGTTCCAGGCGTAGGCGCCGGCCATCGCGAACACCACCGTGTCGCCGATCCTGAGCGAGGCCGGCACGGCGTGCGCGAAGACGTCCTTCGGCGTGCAGAGCTGGCCGGCGAGCGTCACCGGCTCGTCCGTCACGCCCGGCCCCGCGCCCGTCGGCAGCACCTCGAACGGCTGGTCGTGGCCCTTGGTCACCGGCGTCCGCAGGTGGTGGGTGCCGCCCAGCAGGATCGCGTACGCCTGGCCGCGCACCCGCCTCACGTCCACCACCCGGGTCACGTAGTAGCCGCAGTACGCGGTCAGCGCCCGGCCCGGCTCGATCCGCAGCCGCCGCCCGCCCGCGAGGGCCCGCAGGCCCGCGCCGTACGCGGCCCAGTCGAAGCGGCGCCCCGGCTCGGCGTACGAGACGGCCATGCCGCCGCCCAGGTTGACCTCCTCGTGCTCGGTGTCGAGGAGCGCGGCGGCGAGACGGAGGAGCTGGGGGGCGTCCAGTCCGCTCGCCAGGTGGGCGTGCAGGCCGCGCAGCCGCAGCCGCCCGCCGAACAGCGGCAGGCACTCCGCCACGCCCGCCTCGTCCATCCCGAACGGCCCGCTCATCGTCAGCGCCGCCCCCTCGACCGGCAGGTCGGGGTTGATCCGCAGCAGCACGTCGGCGGGCAGGCCGGTGGCGCGCAGGCGGCGCAGCTCGTTCGGGGACTCGACGTGCAGGCGGTGGTGCGGCAGCCGCAGCTCGGCGTCGGTCTTGCCGGGCCCGCCGAGCGCCACCGGCATGGCGGGGAACAGGCCGGTGACGTGCGCGTGCTCGCCGCCCGACGACACCTCGAACCCGTCCACGTGCCCGGCCAGCACCCGCAGCAGCTCGGCGTCGGGGTTGGCCTTGACGGCGTAGTACAGCTCGACGTCCGTGAGCGCCCGCCGCACGCCCGCCGCGTGCGCGTCGAGTCCCGGCAGGTCGTAGACGTAGGCCGGGGCCGGGAGCGCGGCGGCGGCCTCTCTGACGAGGTCGGGGATCACGCGGTCGGGGATCACGCGAGCGGGTTCGCGATCGGGACGTATCCGGCGGCGCGGTCGGCGGCCCTCGCCCAGCGCACGCCCAGGTTGGCCTTGGCCGGCAGCGGCGCGCCCGCCAGCAGGTCGGACAGCGGCAGCGGCCGGCCGAGCGCGTCGGCCTGCCCGGCGATCAGCTCGCGGGCGGCCTCCCACAGCGTGCGTAGCAGCGCGTCGTCGCGCCCGGCGACGGCCGCCGCGATCTCGGTCAGGTGGTTGACCAGCAGGCAGTAGACGACGCGGGCCCAGCCGCGTCCGGCGTCGTACGTCAGCGCCCCCGCCACCTCGGGCCGCAGCCCGGACAGGTCGTGCCGGCCGGCGACGAGCTTGGTCCCCTCCAGATCGCGGAAGACGGCCTGGACGGGCATCCCGTCGCCGTCCAGCCCGACGAGGACGTTCTGCAGGTGGGGTTCCAGGACGACGCCGTGCGCGAAGAACAGCTCCAGCACCGGCAGCGCGACCTTGGCCACGTACGCCCGCCACCAAGGGACTGGTTGGGCGGGCCGCGCGTCCAGGGCGAGCGCGGCGGCCAGCACCGGCGTCACGCCGGGATCGCACACCTCCCACGGGCTCCGTCTGACGATCACTCCCAGCCCCTCGGGGTGCCCGGCCGCCGTGCGATAGCCGGGCTCGGGCAGCCACCGGGTGGCCGGGTGCGCCGCCGCGACCCGCTCGAAGACCGGGCCCAGGCGCGCGGTCAGCTCCACCGCGCCCGCCAGCTCGTACCAGGCGTTCTTGCGCACGCAGTTGGTGATCCGCACGTCGAGGGAGAACTTCAGGCACACCCCCGCGTCCGGGACGTAGAGCGTACGCACCGACGACGTCGGCACCGCCTCGGGGCCGGGGCCGAGGTCGATCAGCTCGTCCCCGTCGAGCGCGGGCCGCAGCAGGTCGAGCTGCCACGGATGCGCGGGGAGCAGCCGGTAGCCGTCCGGCGCGCGGCCCAGCCCGTCCAGCGCCGCGACCTCGCCCTCCTCGACGGTGGCCGGCGCGCGCACGCCCAGCAGCCGGAGCGGGAACGCGGCGTGCGCCTCGGGCGCGTAGCGCAGCCAGCCGTCGCCGCCGCGCGCCTTCGGGCTCGGATGGAACGGGTGCCCGTACACCAGGGACTGCTCCGAGGCCAGCCACGGATCGGCGGGCGGCTCGGCCACCGCCCTGGCGCGCAGGATGGCCGCGACCGCGTCCCTGCTGGCGGCGACCTGGCCGGCGAACTCGCCGTTGTGCCCGCCGAGCTCGGCCTCCACCAGCTCCACCAGCTCGGTCGTGGTCAGCGGGCGCCAGGCCCCGGCGTCCAGGCGCTCGGCGGGGCCGTCGAAGCGCAGTGCGGCGCCGCCGTACGTACGCACCCGCAGCAGCGTCCCCGCGACCCGCAGCAGCAGGTTCGGCGGCGCCGGCCACACCAGGCCGCGCGGCCCGGCCACCTCCCGGACGCAGCAGCGCAGCAGCGCCGCCAGCGTCGCCTCCTCGGCCGGCGCGCAGGGCGCGTCGATGGCCGGTCCGGGCATTCAGGCTCTCCTCAGGTAGTTGGGGCCGCTGGTGCCGTAGTGCTTGTTGACGTCGCGCGCGCCGGTGCGCCACTTGGGCGCGAGCGTCCCGGCGGTGACCATGGACTTGCCGGTCAGGCGGGCCGCGTCGAGCGTCCTCGCGCGTAACAGCCGGGCCATGGGATGGTCGCCGTGCTCGTCCAGCGCCTCGGCGAGGCTGTCGCGCAGCAGCGCGGCGGCGCGGGCCGGCGGCAGCGTCCCGAACGCGACGGCGGCGGCCGACAGGTGCAGGGTGATGGTGACGAACACGTCGGCGAGGGCGTGCGGGTCGTCGGTCAGCATCCGCTCGTCGGCGAACGCCGGCGGCTCGATCCCGGCCGCGCGCAGCCGCGCCGGGGACGCCAGCAGGCCGTCGTTGTCCTTGACCAGCAGCTTCATGTCCTCGCCCCGGAGGACCAGTGCCAGGTTCTGCTGGTGCGCCTCCAGGGCGACGCCGTAGCGTACGAACAGCTCGACGTTCCAGCGCAGCAGCAGCCGCAGGTAGGCGGGGACGAGATGGCCGAGGTCCACGCCGGGCGCGGTGAGCGCGGCCACCGGCACGATCGTGCCCTCGGGCAGCCGCCGCACCATCCAGGCCAGGTGCTCGTCCCCGGTGGCGGCGTAGGTCTGCTCGTCGGCCAGCAGGATGTCCGGGCCGGCCAGCCGCCGCAGCAGCGTCTCGGCCCGCGCGCCGTCGGCCAGCGAGCCCGGCCTGATCGAGCGCCGGTTGCGCATACCGAGCGTGCTGATCGGCAGGGGCAGCTTGAGATGCGTACGCGGATCGACCTCCACCGTGCGCATGGACAGCGTCGGCCGCACCTCCAGCGCCCGCTCCTCCAGCACCCGTACTCCGTCGATCTTGCCCACCTGCTCGACGGCCAGCGGATGCACAGGGAACAGCACCCCCTCGGGACGGATGCCAGGGGGCGTGAGATCGGCGGGCAGCGACGCCGCCGAGCCCGGCGCGAGCGCCCCGCGCGGCGCCACGGCCCACCGCAGGAGGAACCGGGGCCCGAACTCCGGCGCGTACGCCAGCAGCTCCTCCTCCGACAACCCCACCCGCGCCCGCGACGTCGGGTAGACCGGATGGTCCGCCAGCGCCGCCAGCGTCTCGTACGAGGGCCCGCCCCGCAGCACCTCCGCCGCGTGCGCGTCCATCAGCTCCAGCCCCGCGAGCGCCGCCAGGCACTCCTCGAAGAAGGCCGCGACGCCTTCGGAGTCGGCCGGGTCGGCCACCTCCACCAGCGTCTCCAGCACCTGCTCCAGCCCCAGCCGCTCGTCCCCGGCCACCACGAAGTCCTGGAACAGCAGACCGGGCTCCAGCCGCGCCCATCGCCCGTCGGCCAGCAGCAGGCCCACGCCGTCCTTGGTGCGGGTCACCCGCCCGGCCAGGCCGCCGTAGTCCTCCCGCAGCAGCGCGTCCAGCACCCGGGCGGCCAGGTATGCCTCCCGCTCGCTCATCCGACCACCCACGGCCGGGCCGCCTGGTAGGCGGTCACCGCCGCGTCCACCCGCGCCCGCGAGGGCCCGACCGCCCGGATGACGCCCAGGTAGTCGCGGTTGGTGCCGGTGACGGAGACCTGGTCGCCGGCGGCGCGCAGCGGGCGGTGCCAGAGGCGGACGCCGTCGCGGTCCACGTACTCGTCGGCGGGCGCCTCCTTGACCGTGCCCGGCCGGTCGGCGACCACGCTGACCGCGCAGCCGTGCCCGGCCGGAGCCGGCCCGGCCTGGGGCAGGCGCTCGCCGAGGTGCGTCCGCAGGATCCACTCGAACAGCGGGATCCCGAGCACGTCGGCCAGCAGGAAGTCGCAGGTGTCGCCGATGACCCGGTAGTTGATCTCGATGATGCGCGGGCCCGCGGCGGTCAGCGCGTACTCGGTGTGGCAGGCCCCGAACCCGGCGCCGAGCGCCCGCAGCGCGGCCAGCACGTGCTCGGCGGCCCGGTCCTGCGGCGGGGCCCAGTCCAGGCGCTCCTCGACGAAGTACGGCAGCGGCCCGAGCCGGGTCTCGAACCCGCCGAGCACCCGTACCTCCTCGCCGTCCCCGAGGGTCTCCAGCGTGCGCAGCGGGCCCTCCAGGTACTCCTCCACGACGAGGGCCTGGCCGGGACGCCGCCGCCGCGCCTCGGCCACGGCCCCGGCGAGGTCCTTCTCGACGAGGACGACGTCCTCGCTGGCCACGCCTTCCCTGGGCTTCAGCACCACAGGGAAGTGCCACCCCTCCGGCACGGGATCGCCGGGCGCGAGCCGCGCGGACCTGACCCGCTCGATCCCGGCCTCGCGCAGCGCGCGGCGCATGAGGAACTTGTTCTTGGCGGCCAGGCAGGCCCGCCAGTCCTTGCCGGGCAGCCCGAAGTAGTCGGCCGCGAGCGCGGTCTCCGCCTGCAGGTGGTCGGAGTTGGAGAAGATCGCGTCCGGCCGGCCGAGCCGCTCGACCGTGTCGATCAAGGCGCGGGGATCGCGGACGTCGCAGGCCACCGCGCCGGGATGCTGCTCGGGCCGGTCCGTCAGCACGGTCACCTCGCAGCCCAGGGCGCGCGCGGCGGGCAGGAAGCCGGCGGTCACCGAGTCGGTCGGCTTGAGCGCGGTGAGGTAGAGCCGCAACGTCGAGGCACCCCCGGAATCAGGTAAGGCTAACCTAACCCGATGATCTTAGCCGGAGCGCGGACGGCGGCGGGCCCGAATCGGCGATCAGGCGCTGACCCGCGAGGTCATAGGATGACATGGAAATTCTGGAGGGGGCGGGCCTGTGGAGACCACGGCGGAAGAACAACTGATCGGACCCCTGCTTCTGGCGCGCGGCACCATCGACCGCTCCGCGGCGTTGCGCGCCGACGCGCGGTGGCTGGAACGTGCCTGGTCCGACCCGGCGACCAGGGTGCTGGTCATCGACGACGGCCACACGCTGGTGCGCAGGGAGGGCGACCAGGTGCGGGCGGTGCTGTTCAGCACCGACGAGGCGCCGGAAGGGCCGCGCTACCTGCTCGGGGTCGAGGGCGAGGTCGCCTACTTCGCGGTCGCCGCGCCGCTGCCCGGCGTGCCCAGGCACGAGGCCAACGGGCGGGTCACGTTCGCGATGAAGCTGGCCGACACCCCCGACGGCGACCCGGTCGCGGCCGGGCTGCGCCAGGTCGGCGGGCTGCTCGGCGACCGCGACGCGGGCCTGCTGGTCTACGCCGTCGCGCTGGAGGCCTGGCACGCCACCCACGAGTTCTGCCCCCGCTGCGGCAACCGCACCGAGATCCAGACGGGCGGCCACATCCGCGTCTGCCCCGAGGACGGCAGCCAGCACTTCCCGCGCGTCGACCCGGCCGTGATCATGCTGATCCGCGACGAGGACGACCGCTGCCTGCTGGCCCGCGGCCCGCAGTGGCCGCAGGGGCGCATGTCGATCCTGGCCGGGTTCGTCGAGCCGGGCGAGTCGCTGGAGCACGCCGTGGTGCGCGAGGTCGCCGAGGAGGTCGGCGTCAGCGTGATCAGGCCGCGCTACCTCGGCAGCCAGCCCTGGCCGTTCCCGCGCAGCCTCATGCTCGGCTTCTTCGCCGAGGCCGTCACCACCGAGCTGCGGCCCGACGCCGAAGAGATCGCCGAGGCGCGCTGGTTCTCCCGCGAGGAGCTGACCGCGGCACTCGACTCCGGCGAGCTGCGTCTGCCGCCCGCGGTGTCGATCGCCCGCCGCCTCATCGAGACGTGGTACGGCGGGCAGCTCGACTACGAGTGACCGGCCCGATCAGGCGGCGCCGAGGATGGCCTTGACCTCCAGGGCCGACGGGTTCGTCCGCACCACCCGGCCGCCAGGCGTGTCGATCACCACGGTCGGCACCGTCTGGTTGCCGTTGTTGACGCTCATCACGAACTCCGCCGCCGACGGGTCGCGCTCGATGTCCACCTCGTCGAAGCTGATGCCCTCACGGGCCAGCTGAGCCTTGAGCCGCTTACAGGGGCCGCACCAGCTCGTGCTGTAGACGGTGAGCGCCATGTCGGGTGATCCCTCCCAGGTCAGAAGTCAGGCGTCCGGTGCAACAACCCGGCATGCCCGGTTAATCCCTTGACCAAGAGGGCCGTGCTCACCGCCGGGCTCAGCCGATGCGCTCGGCGATCCAGGTCTGCACCCGCTCGGCCACGCCCGGCTCCCGGTAGAGCGGCGCGCTGTGGTTGATGCCCGGCTGCGTCAGCACGGTCACCGGCACGCCCACCTTGGCCAGCATCTCCCGCAGCAGGATGCCCTGCGACGGCGGCACGAACTCGTCCTGCGAGTGAATGGTCAGCATCGGGGCGTCGCGCCTGCTCGCGTGCCAGGCGACCTCCATGCTGGCCCACACGCGCGCGCACTTGCCCTTGGGTGCGCAGCCGCCGGCCAGCTTGATCGCGGCCTTGCGCAGCCTGCGCTTGTTGAGGTCGGTGGTCTTCCTGGCGTCGCCGTCGGCGTACGCCTGCAGCGGGGAGGTGATCGGCGACAGGCCGACCACGCCCTTCAGCCCGCTCACGCCGTCGCCGTACGTGCCGACCGCCGCCGCGATGTGCCCGCCCGCCGAGAAGCCGACCACCACATAGTTGCCCGGGTCGAACGACCACCG
Organism: Nonomuraea sp. LP-02; assembly: GCF_036289125.1. Taxonomy (NCBI): domain Bacteria; kingdom Bacillati; phylum Actinomycetota; class Actinomycetes; order Streptosporangiales; family Streptosporangiaceae; genus Nonomuraea; species Nonomuraea sp. LP-02. Next base: position 7,857,151 of record NZ_JAXCLK010000001.1, read on the forward strand.
GTCGGCGAACTTACGAGCCGTCGCGATCGCCGTGAGCGCGTCGGTGCGCTGCGCCGGCCAGGCCGCGTCGCCGGACAGGCGGTAGTTGAGGTTGAAGACCGTGTAGCCGAGCTCGGCGTAGCTGCGGGTGATCTCCTTCATGTACCGCTTGTCGCCGCTGGACCACCAGCCGCCGTGGATGAGGAACACGCCGGGCCGCTGCTGGCCGTCGGGGGTCCACCACACGTCCATCTGCTGCCGCTTGTGCGCGCCGTACGCGATGGTCTCCGTGCTCAGTCCGTAGACGTCGTCCGTGGTCGCCGAGGTGGCGACGCTGGGTGAGGGAGTGGGCTGCGCCGCGGTCGCGCCCACGCTGACCGCATTGGCGCTGATGGGCGTGAGCACGACGGCAGCGAGCGCGAGAGCGCCCACATGAACCGCTATCCGCACGGCCTTCCTTTCCCCCAGGGTCAATGGTCGGCCCCATTGTGGGGGTAGAGACCAGTTCTTTGCATCTCGTCGACTAGGAACATACGACGGCCCGCATGTTGCCAGAATAAGGCCCCTGGCCGCCAGTACTGGGAAGATGAAGGGGTGACACACGTGGATGACGTCCTGATCGGCCTCGACCCCGAGCAGCGCGCCGTCGCCGAGGCGGTGCGCGGCCCCGTCTGCGTGCTGGCCGGGGCCGGGACGGGCAAGACCAGGGCGATCACCCACCGGATCGCGCACGCGGTGCGGAGCGGGGTCGTCGACGCCCAGAGCGTTCTGGCTGTGACTTTCACCACGCGCGCGGCGGGGGAGCTGCGCCAGCGGCTGCGCGCGCTCGGCGCGCCCGGCGTGCAGGCCCGCACGTTCCACGCCGCCGCGCTGCGCCAGCTCACCTACTTCTGGCCGCGGGTGATCGGCGGCGAGGCGCCCTCGGTCATCGAGTCGAAGCTGCCGGTGCTCGTCGAGGCGTGCCGGCTGATCCGCAAGAGCCCCGACCGGTCCGAGCTGCGCGACATCGCCTCCGAGATCGAGTGGGCCAAGGTCACCCAGATCGGCCCCGAGGACTACGCCGCCGCCGTGGCCAAGCACCACCGCACGCCCCCCGTGGCCGCCGACGAGATCTCCCGCCTGTACGAGGCGTACGAGCAGCTCCGGCGCGAGCGACACCTGGTCGACTTCGAGACCATCCTGGAGCTGACCGCGGCCGTGATGACCGAGCACCAGGAGGTCGCCACGCAGATCCGCCAGCAATACCGCTACTTCGTCGTCGACGAATACCAGGACGTCAACCCGCTGCAGAAGCTCCTGCTCGACACCTGGCTCGGCGGCCGCGACGACATCTGCGTGGTCGGCGACCCCAACCAGACCATCTACTCCTTCACCGGGGCCAGCCCGCGCTACCTCACCGGCTTCGCGGTCGAGCACCCACAGGCCGCCGTCATCAAGCTCGTCCGCGACTACCGCTCCACCCCCCAGGTCGTCGACCTGGCCAACCGGGTCATCGCCCGCGGCCGCTCGCCCCACCGGCTGGAGCTGGTCGCCCAGCGGCCCGACGGCCCCCGGCCCGCCTTCGCCGACTACGACGACGAGCCGGCCGAGGCCGCCGGGGTCGCGAGGGCCATCAGGAAGCTGCTCGACAAGGGCGTCCCGGCCCGCGAGATCGCGGTGCTGTTCCGGGTCAACTCGCAGTCGGAGGCGTACGAAGAGGCGCTGGCCAAGGCCGAGATCCCCTACCTGCTGCGGGGCGCGGAGCGCTTCTTCGAACGCCCCGAGGTCCGCCAGGCGGTCGTGCTGCTGCGCGGCGCGGCCCGTTCGGCGGCCGGCGAGCCGCTGGCCGCCGAGGTGCACCACATCCTCGCCGGCGTCGGCCTCACCCCCGCGCCGCCCGGCGGCGGCAAGGCGAGGGAGCGGTGGGAGTCGCTGAAGGCGCTGGCCGACCTGGCCGAGGACCTGGCGGCCGAAGGCGCCGACCTGCCGGCGTTCGTCGCCGAGCTGGAGCGCCGCGCGGCCGAACAGCACGCGCCGCCCGTCGAGGGCGTCACGCTGGCCTCCCTGCACGCCGCCAAGGGCCTGGAGTGGGACGCCGTGTTCCTCGTCGGCCTCACCGACGGCATGCTGCCCATCGTCTACGCCGAGACCCCCGAGCAGATCGAGGAGGAGCGCCGCCTGCTCTACGTCGGCGTCACCCGCGCCCGCGAGCACCTGACGCTCTCCTGGGCGCTGGCGCGCGCGCCGGGCGGGCGCAAGGGCCGCCGGCCCTCCCGCTTCCTCGACGGCCTCACCGGCCGCGCCGCCCCGCCGCGCCCGATCCCGGGCGCCACCCGCGAGCGGCGCACCGTGGCCGCTCCGGTGAGCTGCCGGGTCTGCGCCAAGACGCTCACCGCCGCGGCCGAGCAGAAGCTGGGCCGCTGCGCGACCTGCCCCGCCGACTACGACGAGGAGCTGCTGGAGCGGCTGAAGGCGTGGCGCACCGCCACGGCCAAGGACAACAAGATCCCGCCGTACGTCGTCTTCACCGACGTCACCCTGCAGGCCATCGCCGAGCGCGCGCCGGCGACCGAGCAGGAGCTGCTGTCGATCCCGGGCGTCGGCCGCGTCAAGATCGACCGGTACGGCGAGGCCGTGCTCGCCCTCTGCCGCGGCGCGGTGTGACAAGCGCTGGGCGCGGCGCGGTGTGACAACCGCTGGGCGCGGGGCGGTGTAACAACCGCGAAACTCCGGCCGGTCATCATCGGACCGCCGGGCCGGATGTGGACCGGCTCCGGCGGCACGTCAAACTTGTGTCAGGACCGGATACCTGTCCGAGAAGAAGACCTGCCCCGCCGCCTCAGCACCGACCGGCGCCGGGGCCCGCGAGGGGGACCGACACGTGAACGAGGCGCTCAAGGAGCTGCTCGACCTGCTCGACCTGGAGCAGATCGAGCTCGACATCTTCCGGGGGAGGAGCCCCGAGGAGCGCATCCAACGCGTCTTCGGCGGTCAGGTGGCGGCCCAGGCCCTCGTCGCGGCCGGGCGCACGGTCACCAAGGACCGCTTCGTCCACTCGCTGCACGCCTACTTCATCCGGCCGGGCGACCCGTCGATCCCGATCGTCTACAACGTGGAGCGGGTGCGCGACGGGCGCTCGTTCAGCACCCGCCGGGTCCAGGCGGTCCAGCACGGCAAGGCGATCTTCACGATGTCGGTGTCGTTCCACATCGCGGAGGAGGGGGTGGAGCACCAGGCGTCGGTGATGCCGGCCGTGCCGGCGCCCGAGACGTTGCCCACGTTCCAGGATCGCATGTTCGCCCTGGTCGGCGACCACCCCGAGTTCCGCGACTGGGTGTCGCGCCCCCGGCCCGTCGACTCCCGCTATGCCTCGCCGCTGACGTGGGAGGCGTACAACGACCCGTCGCTGCGCAGCGCCGAGACCAACGTCTGGTTCCGCTACGACGCCGAGCTGCCCGACGATCCGCTGCTGCACGTCGTGCTGGCCGCCTACGCCTCCGACTTCACGCTCGTGGACACCATCCTGCTGGCGCACGGCATGGCGTGGGGCATGTCCAACGTCATGGGCGCCTCCCTCGACCACGCCATGTGGTTCCACGGCCCTTTCAGGGCCGACGACTGGTTGCTCTATGCTCAGGAGTCACCGTGGTCTGCGGGGGCGCGGGGGTTGGCGCGCGGTGAGATGTTCACCGCGTCCGGTGACCTCGTCGTCTCCGTCGTCCAGGAGGCCATGATCCGGCCGCTGCGATAACGAAATCGCAGGTAGAAAATATGTTGCCGGGTCCCGGCCTTCCGGTTTAGGGTCATGGGCAAGCGAGTCGGACACGACTGTTTCCGACGATCAGCAGAGTGGAGGTGAGCCCAGTGATGAGCATTCAGAAGATTGCAGCCACGCCGTGGCTCGCTTCCGCATGCCGTGATTCGGTGCGGCTCGCCTATGGGCCCGCCAAGCCACGGCAGGAGAAGTCTGCCCGTAGCCAGTCCGCCGTCTTCCGCGCGCGCGCCCACGCCGGCGCCGCCGCTCCGCAGATGGCTGCTGCCTACGCAGGACGTATCGAACTGCCGGCCAGCCAGCTCACCAACGGTGGACTGTGCGGTCCGCAGCCCTGGAGGGATACACCGGTCATAACCTGACCGGCGACAGTAGCCCCCAGGCCGCGGATCCACAGACGGATCCGCGGCCATTTTGTTGCCCGCGATCCGACCACCTACGAGGTGTCCAACCAAGAACAAAAGGATCGATCGAAGGAGAAAGAAGATGGGGGCGAAGACGATCATGGACCTGATCGACGAAGCCAAGATCCCCTGTCGTACCGACCCTGACCTGTGGTTCGCCGAGTCGCCGGATGACGTGGAGTTCGCCAAGGCGCTCTGCGGCGGCTGCCCGATCCAGAAGGCCTGCCTCGACCGCGCGCTCGAGCGCGAGGAGCCGTGGGGCGTCTGGGGCGGCGAGCTGATCCTCAGGGGGACCGTGGTTCCCCGTAAGCGTCCGCGCGGGCGTCCCCGCAAGCACCCGGTCGCTGCCTGATCCACCCGTACGTCCGCACCACACCGAAAGGAAACCGAGACCGATGAACGCTCGACCGACTAGGAGCACCGGAATGTCCCATCTCATCCATGACCTCGTGAACGACCGAATACAAACCCTCCACCGCGAGGCGGAGGAGGAGCGTCTCGCGCTGCGCGTACAGCGCGTGCGACGGGCGCAGCGCGAGGTACAGAAGGCCAACGACCGCCTCCGGCGCGCCCTGCTCCTGCAGTGGTGATCGAGGAGATCCTGCCGCCGGCGCAGGATCTCCTCCCTGAAGACGGATGATTCAGCCTCATGAACGCGAGAGCCGGGCGCCGACGGGCGCCCGGCTCTCGCGCTGTCCGGGGAACTCGCCTGCGCCCGGCGGACAGTACTGCTTGTGGATGTGAACCTGCGGACCCGCATACACGACGGTGACCAACGCGCCTTCGAGCAGCTTTTCGACCAGTACGCCAAAAGCGTCTACAACCACGCCTGGCGGTTGACCGGCGACTGGTCGGCGGCCGAGGACGTGGTGTCGCTGACGTTCCTGGAAGCGTGGCGGCTGCGGGAGCGGCTCGCCCCGGACGGCGGCTCGCTGCGGCCCTGGCTGCTCGGGGTGGCCACGAACGTGGCCCGCAACCTGCGAAGGGCCCGGCGGCGGCACGAGGACGTCATGGCCAGGATGCCTCGCGACGACGCCGTACCGGATTTCGCCGACGAACTCGCCGGGCAACTCGCCGACCAGGAACGGTTAGCCGAGGTCCGCGAGGCGCTCGGCCGGTTGCGCAAGCCCGAGCAGGACGTGCTGCTGCTGTGCGCCGGGGCCGGGCTCGACTACGCCGAGGCGGCCGAGGCGCTCGGCATCCCGATCGGCACCGTCAGGTCACGGTTGTCACGGGCCAGGAAAAAACTGGAACTGGCCGTGGCCCGGCGACAGAGAGATGGTGACCGCGGCACCGCGGTCCGGTCCGTCAAGGAGTTCACCTCATGAACATCTTCCCGCCCGAACGGGATCTTCCTGAGGGCCGTCACCAACTGCTCAAGGAGTTCGTGATGACCGCCCTGCAGAACGACCCCACCCCTTCCCAGCCGACCCCGTCGCCCGCTTCCTCCACTTCGCCCACTTCGCCTGCTTCGTCCCGGTCGGCCCGGCCGCGTCGCAAGCTGCTGCGCGCCGGCGTGCTGGCTCCCGCGCTGGGCCTGGCCGCCGCAGCCGCGGTGGCCCTGCCGCTGATCTTCGGCGGCACCCCCGCCTACGCCGTCGCCAAGAACCCGGACGGCACCATCTCCATCACCATCGACGAGGCCAAGGACCCGAAGGCCCTTGAGTCCGACCTGAAGCGGATGGGCTACAACATCGTCGTCGACTACCTGCCCGAGGGCAAGAAGTGCGCCACCCGCCCGCGCGGCACGAACTGGGTGCCGAAGGAGGAGGACTCGCTCTCCGTCTTCCCGCCCACCGTGGACACCGGCGGCTTCCAGATCGACCCCCAGCAGATCAAGCCCGGCCAGACCGGCGTGCTGGAGTTCGCCGTGACCGAGAACGCCGAGGCGGGCACCGTCGTCGCGGGCATCTGGGCCCGAATCTCCAACGGCCCGGTCGCCCCGTGCGACCTCACCGACGGCTCCGCCCCTCTCGGCGACTAGAGCCCGCACTCCCCGCAGGTAATGGGGCAGGTGCCCTGCATCAACGTCATGTGGTGACGGCGGGTCGCCGGTTGCACTGGAGCCGGCGCCCCGCCGTCACCCGTGACCCCACCGATCCGCGGCCCGCCCGCCCGCCGCTACCTGACGGCCCCGCCACGCGGAAGAGCAGAAGCCTGGACGAAGCCCTCGCAGACGGACGACCCCGACCGAATCGCTGAGGCACGCGGGGAAACTGCCCTCGCATCATTACACAGAGTAATGAAGGCTGACGGCCGGATCCCGAAAATCAGCCCCACGACGACTACCAGGCGAGCGGGCCCGCCCTCACTGAGAGTCCGACGGCCGGACCGTTCCCGCCGAGGGTGGCCAGGCACCCAAGGAGGTGGACCTGTAAGGGAACCGAAACACCCACCAAGCCAACCCCTGACAGCTCCACTCCCGCACCCCGCACCTCCGGGCCCGCACCTTGCGCCCGGGCCCGCACCTTGCGCCCGGGCCCGCACCTTGCGCCCGGGCCCGCACCTTGCGCCCGGGCCCGCACCTTGCGCCCGGGCCCGCACCTCGCGCCCGGGCCCGCACCTCGCGCCCGGACCCGCGCTTCCGCGTCCCGCGCCCGCGCCTCGCACTCGGACCTGCGCGCCTTCGCGCCCGCGCGACAGCCGTCCGCCCACGCGTTCAGCGCCATGACCGGGCCGGTTCGAGCCGGGCCGCCAATGCCGAGTCAATCACGCTGCTGACCTGGTGCCGCCCACACCCAGCACTCAGATCAGGCCCTAAATCCGGGGGACTGGGGTCGGGGGTCGGGGTCGGGGGGCGGGGTCAGCTGATGGCCAGAGCCTTTTCGTCGGGCAGGTCGTCCGGGTCGTCCGAGAAGCCGGGCACCCAGCGGATCACCTCGTCCCGGAACCGTGCCGTGGTGTTGAGCTGGCAGAGGACGCCCACGCCCGCCGCGTGCACCCGGTGGATGAGCACGTACGACGCCGGCAGGTTGAGCTGGCGCACCACGTTGCCGGGGCGCAGGTCGGCGACGCTGGCGGCCTGGGTCTGGAGCCATTCGCGGCTGAAGGTGAACTCCTCGACCGCCGTCGGCTCCACGTACGGCGCCAGGAAGGCCCGCAGCGCGTCGGGATCGATCTCGATCTCGGGCCGGATGAACCCCTCCTGCCGCAGCCCCGTCACGACGCTCTCCATGTCGCCATGGTTGAAGATCCGCATCAGCTGCCCGAACACCCTCGGATAGCCGTCCGGCAGCCGGTTGACCGCGCCGAAGTCGAGCACCCCGAGCCTGCCGTCGGGCAGCATGCGGAAGTTGCCCGGATGCGGATCGGCGTGCAGCAGCCCCACCCGCGCCGGCGAGCAGAACAGAAACCGTACGAAGAGCAGCCCCGCCCGGTCGCGCTCCTCCTTGGTGCCCTGGGTGATGATGCGCGACAGCGGGACGCCGTCCATCCACTCGGTGACCAGCACCATCTCGTTGGCCGCGATCACGTCGGGGATCAGGAAGTCGGGGTCGCCGTGGAACTCGCCGGCGAAGGCGTGCTGGGCGTGGGCCTCGCGGAGGTAGTCGAGCTCCTCCTCGATGCGTTCGCGCAGCTCGGACAGTACGGCCTTCATGTCGAGGCCGGGCAGCAGCACCCCGAACAGCTTGCCCAGCCGCGCGAGCTGGGTGAAGTCGCCGAGCAGGGCCTTGCCCGCCCCTGGGTACTGGATCTTGACGGCGACCTCGCGGCCGTCGTGCCAGACGGCCTTGTGCACCTGGCCGATGGAGGCGGCGGCGGTCGGCTGGTCGTCGAAGGAGCGGAAGTTCTCCCGCCAGTCGTCGCCGAGCTGCTCGGCCAGCACCTTGTGGACGGTGGCGACCGGCAGCGGGGGAGCGGCGTCCTGGAGCTTGGTCAGCGTGGCGCGGTAGGGGCCGACGATCTCCGGCGGCAGCGCGGCCTCGAAGATCGACAGGGCTTGCCCGAGCTTCATGGCGCCGCCCTTGAGCTCGCCGAGCACCTTGAAGACCTGGTCGGCGGTGCGCTGCTGAACCTCCTGCGCCACGATCTCGGCGGACTTGCCGCCCAGCCGCTTGCCCAGCCCGATGGCGGTACGCCCGGCGAATCCGAGGGGAAGCGTGGCCAGCTTGGCGGAGCGCGTGACAGCACGGCGTGGAAGATCGCTCACACTGATGCGCGGAACCTCGGCAGAGGTCCGCTTCCCCCCTTCGTGGTCGTCCTCTGAGCACGTCAGTCGCGGTGAGGCGACATGACCATTGTTAGCGGAGATGGATTGTTTCGCATACAACGACAATGCGGATGTTGCTGCCACGAGCGTCTTTTCCAGCGCCAATCAGGCGTTACGTCCATTGTGCCGTTGGTCACAGCGGAGTCCTTGCCGTCGAGATGAGCAAGCGCATGTCCGGTCGCCTCCGCCGCGACCAGCGTCGCCAGGGTCGCGTCACAGGCGATCTCGCCCGGCGGGTAGCCGCCCACCGTTGCGGTCACGATCGGCCAGACGGGGTCGTGGTCACGGCGCGCGAGGTCGAGGCAGTGCAGGCACGCGGTCCTTCCCGGCAGGACCAGGGGCCCGACCATCCCATGCCCCTCGAAGGCGGCCGCCAGGAGGTGGGGGATGCCCAGGGCGGTCAGTTCGTTGGCCAGCACCCCGTCCAGGGGCGTGACCGGCGCGATGACCACCAGATCCGGCCTATCCGACTGATCCCCAAGATATGTCCCTCCGGCAAGTACCTCGACCGTCGGTCTGACCAGGTCATGACCGTCGATGTACCGGCTGTCGCGCGGTTTCCTGGGCCGCGCGAGGGCCTCCTGCCGCGCGGCCAACTCGGCGGCCCGCTGACTCGGCGGCCTGCCGAGGTATCGCATCTCGTTGCCCGTGTTCGCGGCTCTGTTTCTGTTCGCGCCCGCACCTCTGTTCACGCCCGCGCCGGTTCTGGCACCTGTGCCTGCGCCCGTGCCGGTTCTGGCACCTGTGCCTGCGTTCGCGCCCGTTCTGGGGCCCGCGCCCTGCCACGCGGGTGGTCCGCCACGCCCCGCCGCCCCCTCGCCGACGGGAGGCACCGCGCCACCGTGTCGACCCATGGGAGAGCCACCAGGGGGAACAGCCTGCGGGATCGCGGGGGAGGACGTCCGGCCGACGCCACCAGAGCGCGGCGCCCCAGCCGCCCCGGAGGCGCCACCCATACGCACACCCGCGCCACCACCGGCATCAGCACGCGCACCCGCGCCGAGACCGGAGCCGGAACGCGCGTCGGCGCCGCGACCGGCATCGGTACGCGGGCCCGCGCCGCCACCGGCGTCAGGACGCGCACCTGCACTGCGACCGGCATCGGTACGCGGGCCCGCGCCGCGACCGGCGTCAGGACGCGCGCCAGCACTGCGACCGGCATCGGGAGGTGCACCTGCACTGCGACCGGCATCAGCACGCGGGCCCGCGCCGCCACCGGCACCCGTACGTGCCGCCGTCGGCGGCGCCTGCCCCGGGACGCCGGCCCGTGAGGGCCGGGCCGAGGCGGCGGATGCGCCGGCCGGACCCGGGACAGAGCGGGAACCAGGGGAACCAGGCACGGCGGAGTCGGATGCGGGGACGTCGCCCGGGATGTCGGGGACAGGCGGGCGGCCACCGGAGGTGAGCCGCCGGGCCACGGCCGCCGCACCCTCCTCCCGCGTCATCCCCACCTCCGCCCACGACAGCCCGCCCGGCGTGATGTGAGCAGGCCGTACGGTGCCGGGATCGATCACCCGGATGTGCCCCACCCCGGCCGCCGCCAGCAGGGCGACGATCTGCGCCCCCACCCGCCCGGCCCCGTAGACCCGCACCCGGGCGGCGCGGCGCCGGGCGACCAGCCCCATGCCGCCGTCCGGTGACGTGGAGGCGAGGTCGAGAGCATCGAGGTCAGGTCTCAGCCGGTCCCGCTCGGCCAGGCTGAGATCACTCAGTACGCCGGAGCAGACCGATGCGTCGTGCAGCGCGCCCTGGGCGGTGAGCTGGTCGAGAAGGGAACGGGCGCGGCACTCGTCGAGACCGGCGGCGCCCGCGGCGCGCAGGACATGATCCAGATCGCGGGTGCCGTCAAGACATTCCAGCCATTGCTGGATCGGCCTGGTCAGGCCGGACATCACGACGGCGCGCAGGGGGTGCACGCCGTACTGAAGGGTCTGCTCGTCGCGGAGTACGCGCCGGAGGGCGGGCTTCACTCGGGGCCTCATGGCGGGAAGATTGGCACGCCGGAGCATGATCCCGAGAGCGTTCCTCGCCGCCTGTGGATAACTCCGTCCACCCGCGACCCCACCCGCCGCGATCAAGACCGCCAAGGCCCCCCGAGTACGCTCTCCGCATGAACGAGCTCTTGGTTGATCGCGACGACGACGGCGTGGTGCTCATCACCCTCAACGTCCCCGAACGCCGCAACGCCATGACCGACGCCATGACCGACCGCTGGCGCGAGACGATGACCGCGCTCGCCACCGACCCCGACGCCCGCTGCGTCGTCGTGACCGGCGCGGGCACCGCCTTCTCGGCAGGCGGCGACCTGTCCTGGCTCGGCGAGCGCGGCGCCGAGGCCGTCCCCGAGCTGCGCGAGCGCATGCTCGCCTTCTACCGCACGTGGCTGCTGGTCAACCAGCTGGAGATCCCCACGATCGCCGCCGTCAACGGCCCGGCGGTCGGCGCGGGCCTGTGCGTGGCGCTGGCCTGCGACCTCGTCTACGCCGCCGACGACGCGAAGCTCCTGGTCCCGTTCACCTCGCTGGGGCTGCACCCGGGGATGGCGGCGACGTACCTGCTGCCCCGCAGGGCGGGCGTCGGCCTGGCCCGCGAGATGCTGCTGACCGGCCGCACGCTGACCGGCAGGGAAGCGGCGGATAAAGGTTTGGTAAATCAATCTTTCCCTAACAATGACCTGATCCCCGAAGTCAGAGCCCTCGCCCAGAAGATCGCTCAGAACGCTCCCATTGCCACAAGACTCACCAAACTGGCCCTGAACCAAGACCATCAAGACCTGGAAGCCGCGCTGAGGTGGGAATCCTTGGCCCAGCCGATCACCATGGCCACGTCGGACCTGCTCGAGGGCCTGGCCGCGCATCGGGAAAGGCGCATGCCCAAATTCACCGGCTCTTAATCATCTGACCAGCAGAAACAGCGCCGCCCCTCTGTGGAATTTCCGTCAACTCGGCTACCGTGCATATGTGCCCCCCGAGACAGTCGAGGTTCGTCGAAGTTCTCGTCGCCGGCGTACGGTCTCCGCATACCGCGACGGCGACAAGACCATCGTGCTCCTGCCCGCCTGGCTGAGCGGCGAAGACGCGGATGAATGGGTGAGCCGCATGCTGGATCGGCTGGCCGCCAAGGAGAGCCGCCGCAGGCCGACGGACGAGGCGCTGCTGGAGAGAGCCAGGGAGCTGTCGGCGAAATATCTAGGCGGCGACGCCGAGCCCGTGAGCGTCCGCTGGGTCGACAACCAGCAGCACCGCTGGGGCTCCTGCACCCCGGAGAACGGCACGATCCGCATCTCGACGCGGCTCAAGGGCCTGCCGGAGTGGGTCATCAACTATGTGATCATCCACGAGCTGGTGCACCTGCTGGTGCCGAGCCATGGCGCCGCGTTCTGGGCTCTGGTCGAACAGTACCCCAAGGCGGAGCGGGCCCGCGGCTTCCTTGAAGGATTCTCCGCCGCGGCGCACTCGGCCCCGGAGGAATGTTGATCCGCGTCGTCGCGGTCCTCGTACGTCAGCGCATGGCGAACGCCGCCCCCGCGGGCATCGACCCCAAGGCGTTCCTGGAGGCGATGGCCGAGGACACCTACGAGATGGCAGCCGGACTCGACCTCGTCACCCCGGTCCTCGTCACCAGCGTCCCCGGCCTCGACGAGATCGTCTGGCCCGGCACCGAGATCATCGACATCGGCGAGGACGAGCCGCTGGCGTCCGTGCTGTCCCGGCTCCCGGGCGACCAGGCCGCGGTGATCGGCGCCGACGCGCCCGACCTGCCGCCGCTGCTGGTGGGCAAGTTGTTCCGCGAGCTCGGCCGCGCGGAGATCACGGTCTGCCCTGCGGAGGGCGGCGGCGCCGTGGCCCTGGCCTGCGCGCTGCCCGCTCCGGCCTGGGCCGATCCCGATCTCGACGATCCCGCCGTCGTGGCCACGCTCCGCGCGCAGGCCCCCGGCCCCCGGAGGGTCGCCACCACTCCGGGCTGGCACCGCCTGCGCGCCCCGGACGACGTCCACCGCCTGGACCCCGGTCTCGAAGGCTGGGACAACACCCGGGCCCTGCTCAAGGAAGCGTGAGCTCGGCCAGCACGGCCCGGTGATCGGTGCCCGGCACCGTCCGTACGTCCACCGCCCGCACCGCCACCCGCCGGTCCACCAGCACGTGGTCGATGGTGATGATCGGCGGCACCTTCTTGTTGGCCGGCCACGTCGGGATCAGCCCGGCCCCCACCTGGTCGGCCGCGTCCTTGTAGCCCCGCGACAGCAGCCCGCGCAGCGCCGCGTGGTCGAGCGAGGCGTTGAAGTCGCCGGCCAGGATCCGCACCCGGTCGGGGGAGGCGGACGGCAGCGTCCGCAGCGCCTGGTTCCAGTTGACGACGTTGGGCCCGAGCGGCGGGTACGGATGGACGTCCACGAACTCGATGGGCTCCCCGCCCGGCACCGACACGACCGCGGCCGGCATCTTGTGCCCGACGTCCGGCACCACGTCAGGCAGCTCGCGCAGCTCGTGCTTGGAGTAGATCCCGCTGCCGCCCGCGCTCCACTCGGCCTGCAGCACGCGGTGGGGCAGCAGCTCCTTGAGCCCGGCCACGTCCAGGTCGGACGCCGCGCCAGGCGTCAGCTCCTGCGTGCTCAGCACGTCGGGGTCGAACTCGCGCACCATCCGCACGATCGTCCCGGCGTCGGCCCGCCCGAACAGCATGTTGATCGTCATGACCTTGAACGGCCGCCCGGCGGCCGCCTCGGCCTTACCAAGCGCCCGGGGCAGCACGGCGAGACCGAGCGCCGTGGTCGCCACCAGCGCCACGGCGGTGGCCGCGCGCCGCCGCCCGGCCGCCGCGATCAGCAGCGGGAGCAGCGATCCCGCCGCCGCGTACGGGGTCGCCGTCATGATCTGCGTCGGCAGCGAGCCGCGCTCCAGCCCCGCCACCCTGACGGCGGCCCAGGCCGCGAAGGGGGTCACCGCCATCCAGGTCAGGACGGATCCGGGGACCCTCCGGCGTCTGCGTACGGGCGTGACGATCGTGCCACCCACGGGCGACTCAGCCGGAGCGCTCACCAGACCCCCTTTTGGAACGACGCAAAGGACTCTAGCCAACCCGGCCGGAACGCAGGCCGAGCACCGCCTGTCCACGTCTGGCCAACCGGCGCGTCGCCTCGTCGGAAAGCTCGGGGATCTCCTCGACGGGGAACCAGCGCAGGTCGAGCGACTCCTCGCTGATCACCGCCTCCGCGCCGGGCGGGGCCACGGCGGCGTACTCGACGTCGAGGTGCCAGCTCGTCGGGGGATGGCACCACACCTCGTGCTTGTCCACGGCCAGCGGCCCGGGCAGCAGCTCAAGGCCGGAGATGCCGGACTCCTCCCGCGCCTCACGCAGAGCCACCTCGGCCAGCGAGGCGTCGGAGGACTCGCAGTGCCCGCCCATGGGCAGCCACATGCCGGCCTTGGGATGCAGCGTGAGCAGCACCCGCGCGCCGTCGTGCGAGAGCACCGCGGTGGTCGCCGTCAGATGCCCGGGCACGCAGGCGCGCAGCATCGCGTCGTCGTGGTCCCGCAGGTGGCCGAGGAACTCGACGCGCAGCGCCTCCTCCTCGGGCGTGGGCGCGGTCCAGGCCGACAGCACCGAGACCGCGTCGCCGTGCAGGCTCAACTGGCGCCGCCCTCGCCCTCACCGTCGCCCTTGCCGTCGTCCGGTTTGCGCTCCAGCTCGGAGATGTCCCACGCCTGCTCGCCCCGGACGAACGCCTCGGGGTCGTCGAGGTCGTCGGCCGTCGGCATCAGGTCGGGGTGCCCCCACAGCGCGTCGCGGCCGTCGACGCCGCGCGCCTCCTCAAGGGCCCGCCACAGCGCCGCCGCCTCGCGCAGCCGCCGGGGCCGCAGCTCCAGCCCCACCAGCGTGCCGAACGTCAGCTCGGCGGGCCCGCCGGTGGCCCGGCGCCGGCGTACGGTCTCGGCCAGCGCGACCGACGAGGGCAGCTTGCCGGAGGCGCTGCTGTCGACCACGGTGGCGACCCAGCCCTCGACCAGCGCGAGCGTCGTCTCCAGGCGGGCCAGGGCGGCCTTCTGCCGCTCGGTCTCCTCGGGCTTGAGCAGGTTGCCCCCGCTCAGCGCCTCCTGGATGGCCTCGGGGTTGTTGATGTCGAGCCCACGGATCTGCTCCTCCAGCTTGGAGGTGTCGACCGTGATGCCCCTGGCGTATTCCTCGACCGCGCCCAGCAGATGCGAACGCAGCCACGGCACGTGCTGGAACAGCCGGTGGTGCGCGGCCTCGCGCAGCGCCAGGTAGATCCTGATCTCCTCGGAGGGGATCTCCAGGCCCTCGCTGAAGCGGGCGATGCCGCCCGGCAGCAGCGCCGCCCTGTCGGACAGTGGCAGGCCGATGTCGGTCGTGCCCACCACCTCGCGGGCGAGCGAGGCGATGGCCTGGCCGATCTGCTGGCCGACCATCATGCCGCCCATCTGCTTCAGCATGCCCATGAGCGGGCCGGCCATCTGCTGCGCCTCGGGCGGCAGACCGGCGCCGCCGAGCGCGCCGCCCATGGTGTCGACCATGCGCTGGGCTATGGGTTCGCAAAGCTTTCGCCACACCGGGACGGTGTTCTCGATCCATTCGGACCGGCTCCAGGCCTGCGGATTCGCCACGCCGCTGGGCAGCGTGGTCGCCTCGTTCAGCCAGAGGTCGGCCAGGCTCAGCGCCTCCACGATCTGGCGGCGCTCGCCTTCCATGACGCTCGGGTCGCCCTCGGCGACCACGGCGTGCCGGGCGATGTTCTTCGCCATGTCCCAGTTGACAGGGCCGGAGCCCTGAGGCGCCGACAGCATGTCGGCGAACTGGCGCATCGCCTGAGCCATCTGCTCAGGGTTGCCGAACATCGCGAACGGATTTTCGTTGGGGTCGTTTTCACGACCTGGCAGGTCAGTCACCGCTCTACCTCGTGCAGGATGGAGGAGTCCACATCCGCCACGTTAGTCGTCCTGCGGCGGATCAGTGCAAAGTGAGGACCTGGTGCCTACCTCGAAACGCCCGCGTCAACCCGTCGTCGCCGTTACGGGCGCCGCCACCGGCATAGGCCGGGAGCTGCTCGCGAAGCTCGTGTCCTCCGCGGATTTCCGCAGGGTGGTGGCCATCGACGAAGAACGCGGCGACATCCGGGAGGCCACCTGGAGAGTCATCGACGTACGAGATCCGCTCTTGGCGAACCGCATCTCCGACATCGACGTCCTGGTCCACCTGGCGGGCGACTACGCGCTCGACTCCGACCCGGTCGAGCGGCGCGCCTACAACCTGAGGGCGGCCCAGACCGTGCTCACCGCCTGCGCCGCGGCGCGCGTACGGCGTGTGGTGCTGGTCACGAGCGCCATGGTGTACGGCGCCGCGCCCGACAACGAGGTGCCCCTGGCCGAGGACGCCCCGGTGGCGGCCGAGCCCGACACGGGCCTCGTGGGCGACCACCTGGAGATCGAGTCCCTCGTACGCCGCTCGCTGCGCAGCCACCCCGGCCTGGAGGTGACCGTGGTCCGCCCGGCCGCGATCGTCGGCCCCGGCATCGACACGGTGATCACCCGTCACTTCGAGTCGCCCCGGCTGCTGACCGTCAAGGGCTGCATGCCGCGCTGGCAGTTCTGCCATCTCGACGACCTGATCTCGGTGCTGGAGCTGGCCGCGCGCGGCGTCGTCACCGGCGTGGTGGCCGTCGGCAGTGAAGGCTGGCTGGAGCAGGAGCAGGTCGAGGAGCTGTCCGGCATCCGCAGGTTCGAGCTGCCGGCGGGGCTGACGTTCGGCACCGCGCAGCGCCTGCACCGCCTCGGCATCACCCCGGCCCCGGCCACCGACCTCCACTACGTCGTCTACCCGTGGGTCGTCGACTGCGCGACGCTGCGCGAGGCCGGCTGGAAGCCCACCTGGACCAACGAGGCGGCCTTCCGGCAGCTCCTGGAGCTGCGCGAGGACGCCACCACCGTGGTCGGCAGGCGGCTGCCGGTCAAGGAGGCGACCCTCACCGCGGCCGGCGCGACCGTCGCGGTCATCGGCACCGCCGCGATCGTCCGCCAGGTACGCAAGAAGCGCCGCCAATAGCGGGTGGCGCAGGGCCCGGCGAGCGGCGGGAAGCGGCGACGGCGGAAAGGTAGTCTTGCGGCGTGGACGTCATCCGGTTGCTCGCCATTCGCGACACCCCGCTGTCCGTCGACGAGGTGCTGGCCGCCGTGGGCGACCACGCCGCGGGCGGCACCACCCTGTTCGTGGGCACCGTGCGTGAGCAGGACCACGGCAAGCCCGTGACCAGGCTCTCCTACTCGGCCCACCCCACGGCGGAGGCCGAGCTGCGCGCGGTCGCCGAGAAGATCGCCGCCGACTTCCCCCTGACGGCCGTGGCCGCCGTCCACCGGGTGGGCGACCTGGAGCTGGGCGACATCGCCGTGATCGTGGCGGTCGCCGCGCCCCACCGCGACGAGGCGTTCCGCGCCTCGCGCAGGCTGATCGACGACCTCAAGGCGCAGGTCCCCATCTGGAAGCACCAGGAGTTCGCCGACGGCGCGACCGAGTGGGTCGGCGCCGGCGAATAAGCTCTTGACCATGTCTCGACGCGCCCTGACGCTGTTGCTCGCGGGATTCCTCGTGCTCGCGTTCGGGGTGGCGGGCGCCTTCAGGCCGGTCCCCTACGTCGTGCTGAGCCCCGGTCCGACCGAGAACACCCTCGGCCAGCTCGAGAAGAAGCCGGTGATCTCCATCTCCGGCCGGCAGACCTATCCCACCAGCGGCGCGCTCAGCCTGGTGACCGTCGCCTACCAGGGCGGCCCCGCCGCCCAGATCGACCTGCTGACGGCGCTGCGCGGCTGGATCGATCCCGACGTGGCCGTGGTCCCGCAGGAGACCATCTTCCCTTCCAACCGCGACCCGAAGGAGGTCGAGGAGGAGAACACGGTGGAGATGACCAACTCCCAGGACTCCGCGACCGCCGCCGCGCTCAACGAGCTCAAGATCCCCTACAGCATGGTCGTGACCGTCGTCTCCACGGAGAAGGGCAAGCCCGCCGACGGCAAGCTGCTGAAGGGCGACGAGATCACCTCGATCGACGGCAAGGACGCCAAGGACGTCGACATCGTCAGCAGCGCCGTCAAGGCGCACAAACCCGGCGAAGAGGTGGTCTTCGGCGTCCTGCGGGGCGGGCAGAAGGTCGAGGTGCCGCTGCGGCCGATCGCGGGGCCGAAGGGACAGCCGCAGGTCGGCGTCCTCATGCAGACCAAGTACAAGTTCCCGTTCGACGTCGACATCAACGTCGGCGACGTGGGCGGGCCGAGCGCCGGGCTGATGTTCTCGCTGGGCATACTCGACAAGCTCACCCCCGGCGAGCTGACCGGCGGCAAGAAGATCGCCGGCACCGGCACCATCGAGCCCACGGGCGAGGTGGGCCCGATCGGCGGCATCCAGCAGAAGATGATCGGCGCGAAGAAGGCCGGCGCGACGGTGTTCCTGACGCCGGCCGACAACTGCGGCGAGGCGGTGCAGGCGGTGCCCGACGGGCTGCGGCTGGTCCGCGCCGACACGCTGCACGCCGCGGTGCAGGCGCTCGACGCGTTGCGCACCGGCACGGGCAACGTCCCCGCCTGCCCTTCCTGAACCTGTGAACTGGCAGACAAACCCTCGGACGAGGAAACTTTCGCCTGCCGCCGTGCGTTAGCCGTACGGCTGGCCTAGCGGTGTAGGTTGCCAGACACGGACCGTTTCTTCATTACGACGAGGGGTTGGCCTTGAGCTTCCGGACCCCAGGAGCCGGCAGGGCGATGCGCTTGCCCCGCCGACCGCGACTGCTTCTACCTGTGGCGATCGCCCTTGTTGCGATCGTCGCGTTGTTCTTCCTCTTCAGCGGCATCTATACCGACTACCTGTGGTTCGACGCAGTGAACTACACGTCGGTCTTCACCGGCGTGGTGCTGACCCAGATCGTGTTGTTCCTGGTCGGCGCGCTGCTGATGGTCGTGATCGCGGGCGGCAACATGCTGCTGGCCTTCCGCACGCGGCCCATGTTCGGCCCCGCGATGTTCGGCGGGGCGAGCGGAGCCGACCGCTACCGCATGGCGCTCGACCCGCACCGCAAGCTGATCTTCATCATCGGCATGGGGCTGCTTGCGCTGTTCTCCGGCTCGTCCTTCGCCGGCCAGTGGCAGACGTGGCTGCAGTTCGTCAACGGCGCGTCGTTCGGCAAGACGGACCAGCTGTTCGACTACGACATCTCGTTCTACATGTTCGACTATCCGTTCATCCGGATGGTCCTGAACTTCCTGTTCACCGCGATCATCATCTCGATCCTGCTGGCCGCGATCACGCACTACCTGTACGGCGGCTTCCGCCTGCAGTCGCCCGGTCTGCACGCCTCCCGGGCCGCCCGCGTCCACCTGTCGGTGCTGCTCGGCATCTTCGTGCTGCTCAAGGCCATCGCCTACTGGGTCGACCGCTACGGACTGGTCTTCTCCGACCGGGGCTTCGTGCACGGCGCGTCCTACACCGACGTCAACGCGGTCCTGCCGGCCAAGACCATCCTCGCGATCATCGCGCTGATCTGCGCCGCGCTGTTCTTCGCCGGCGTGGTGCGGCCCGGCGGCATGCTGCCCGGCGTGTCCTTCGGCCTGCTCGTGCTCTCGGCCATCCTGATCGGCGGCGTCTACCCGGCGCTGGTCGAGCAGTTCCAGGTCAAGCCCAACCAGCAGGGCAAGGAGGCGCTGTACATCCAGCGCAACATCGACGCCACCCGAGAGGCGTACAACGTCGACAAGACCGAGGTCGAGACGTACAACGCCCAGGCCGACCCGGCCAAGGTCCAGCCGGGCGGCGACGCCTCGGTCTCCGGCGTGCGACTGCTCGACCCGGCGCTGGTCTCCTCGACGTACGAGCAGACCCAGCGCATCCGCGGCTTCTACAACTTCGCCGAGCCGCTCGACGTCGACCGCTACCCCGACGCCAACGGCAAGATGATCGACCACGTCGTCGGCGTCCGCGAGCTGACCGGCCCGCCCGAGGGCCAGAACAACTGGATCAACCGCCACCTCGTCTACACCCACGGCTACGGCTTCGTCGCCGCGCCCGGCAACAAGGTCGACAGCAGCGGCCTGCCCGACTACACCGCCAAGGACATGCCGGTCACCGGCCCGCTGGCGACCAGCACGGGCCTGAAGGAGCCGCGCGTCTACTTCGGCGAGGAGCCGGCCTCGGCCGAATACGTCATCGCCGGCGGCAACCCCAACCGGCCGCAGGAGCTCGACTACCCGCAGACCGGCGGCACCGGCCAGAAGAACACCACCTACACCGGCGGCGGCGTCGCCCTCGGCTCGTTCTTCAACCGCATGCTCTACGCTGCCAAGTACAGCGAGGCGAACATCCTGCTGTCCGGCGACGTCAACGCCGACTCGAAGATCCTCTACGAGCGCCACCCCCGGGACCGCGTCCAGAAGGTCGCGCCGTTCCTGACGCTCGACGGCAACCCCTACCCCTCGATCGTGGACGGCCGCATCGTGTGGATCGTGGACGGCTACACCACGTCCAACGACTACCCGTACTCGCAGAGCGAGAGCCTCGGCGACATGACGCGCGACACCTCCAGTGACCGCCGCGTCATCGCCCAGCAGCCGACCGACCGCATCAACTACATCCGCAACTCGGTCAAGGCCACCGTCGACGCCTACGACGGCACGGTGAAGCTGTACGCCTGGGACACCAACGACCCGGTGCTGCGCACCTGGAGCTCCGCCTTCCCCGGCGTCATCCGCCCGGCCTCCGAGATGAGCGCCGACCTGAAGGCGCACGTCCGCTACCCCGAGGACCTGTTCAAGGTGCAGCGCTACACCCTGTCGCGCTACCACATCACCGACCCGTCCGCCTTCTACAGCGGCCAGGACTTCTGGAACGTCCCGGGCGACCCGACGCAGGGCGACAAGAACACCAAGCAGCCGCCCTACTACCTGACCACCACGATGCCGGGTGAGGAGCCGACGTTCTCGCTGACCACCACGTTCGTGCCGCGCCAGGGCCCTAACCTGGCGGCGTTCATGGCGGTCAACTCCTCGGCGGAGTCCGGCTACGGACGCATCCGCATCCTGCGGATGCCGTCCAGCACCCCGATCCCCGGTCCCGGTCAGGCACAGAACGCCTTCCAGAGCCGCTTCGCCGGCGAGCTCAACCTCCTCGGCGTCGGCGCCTCGTCGGTCCGGTACGGAAACCTGCTCACGCTCCCGTACGCGGGCGGCCTGGTCTACATCGAACCGGTGTACATCCAGGTGACCGCGGGAGGCGGGCAGGAGCCCTACCCGATCCTGCAGCGCGTCCTGGTGTCGTTCGGCAGCAAGATCGGCGTGGGGCGCACCCTGACCGAGGCCCTGCAGGAGGTCTTCGGCACGGAGGAGCAACAGCAACAGCAGCAGGAGCAGAACAACCAGCAGCAGGAGCAGGGCCAGGCCAACCAGTCCAACTCCGCGCTCACTTCCGCGATCACCAACGCGCAGAAGGCCTACGACGACGCCCAGAAGGCGTTGCAGGCCAGCCCGCCCGACTGGGACGCGTACGGCGAGGCGCAGAAGCGGCTGCAGGAGGCGCTGAAGGCGCTGGAGGGCGCGAACCGGCAGCAGCCGGACGCCTCCGCCAGCCCGTCGCCGTCAGCGTCGCCGTCGGCTTCACCCTCGGCCTCACCGACGGGCTCCCCACCTGCAGCGCCGTCCCCATCGGCGTCGCCGGCGGGAGGCACCTAGCCATCCGGTTTGCATCCACCCCGCGTTGCCGTCTAGTCTTAAGGCGCAACGCAGCGACGCGGGGTGGAGCAGTTCGGTAGCTCGCTGGGCTCATAACCCAGAGGTCGCAGGTTCAAATCCTGCCCCCGCTACCAATGTGATGTCTCAGGACATCGGAAACCCTCGAACCTACGGGTTCGGGGGTTTCGTCTTGTTCGGGTTTACCTGGGGCTGGTAGTCGCGGGCCGGGTCGAGGATCAGCTCGCGTAGGAGTTCTCCGGTGACGGCGTTGGCGACGCGGATGTGCAGGTCGTCGATCAGGAGGATGACGTGGGTTCGGGCGTGGGTTCGTCCGATGCCGATGTGGTGCAGCCGGCCGTTGACGCGCAGGGTGACCACTCCTGAGGGGTCGATGCGGTCGTGGCGGACGCGGGCGTGGGTGTCGGTGTCGCGGCCGCCGTCGGGCAGGGCCTTGGGCGAGGCGGCGTAGGTGGCGGCCGGGGTGGCGCGGTGCGGCAGGGACCGGTGCGGGCGGTGGTGGTTGTAGGCATCGCAGAAGCGGTCGAGCAGCGCCTGCAGGCCGGCCAGGGTGGCCGGCTGGCCGGGCTGGGCGCGGAGCCAGTTCTTCATGGTCTGCTGGAAGCGTTCGACCTTGCCACAGGTGGTGGGGTGGTTGGGGGCGCTGTTCTTCTGCCGCACGTGCAGGCGGCGCAGCTCGTGTTCGAAGGCGTTGCGGCCACCGCGGCCACCGGCCAGCCGGGTGGTGAACACCATCCCGTTGTCGGTCAGTGTGGAGGCCGGAACGCCGTGAACCTTGACCGCGTGGCGGAAGGTGTCGCGAACGATCGGGCCGGTGACACGGGCGTGCGCGGTCACCGACAGGGCATAGCGGGAGTGGTCGTCCAGCCAGGACAGGATCTCGGCATCACTGCCGCCGGCGAGGCGGTAGTGGGTGAAGTCGGCCTGCCAGGTTTCGTTCGGCAGCGCTGCTTGGAAGCGGATGTAGGACGAGCGGGGACGTTTCTTCGGTTCGGGCACGACCAGGCCGCGGCGAGTGAGGTAGCGGCTGATGGTAGCCCGCGACACCGTCCGCCCGTGGTGGTGGGCAAGGTGCCAGGCGATCGTGTCCGGGCCGGCGTCCAGTCCCTGCTCGGCCAGTTCCTTGCGCAGCCGGACGATCAGCTCGACGGTGCCGGCGTCGATCGCGTTCGGCGAGGTGCGCGGTCGTCGCGACCGGGGCTCGAACGCCGCCTCGCCCTCGGCCCGGTAGCGCGCGACGAGCTTGGACACCCAGCCCTTGGACACCCCGTAGGCGCGGGCGACCTCTGCTTGGGAGCGGCCCTCGACGACAACGGCGGTGATGACAACTCTGGCCTTGGACACACCGCCCACGCTGTTGATCGCGGTGGTTGCCTATGTCCCGAGACACACTCTGTTGAAGTTTCCTATGTCTTGCGACATGGGTTTCCTATGTCCTGAACCAGCACACTGCCCCCGCTACCAAGAAGTCGAAGGCCCGGGAAACCGGGCCTTCGCTCGTTTGCGGGCCAGGTTCGTCTGTGTACAAAGCACTCTCGCCGGCCTGTATAGTTGGTGAAGTCACACCGACGCGGGGTGGAGCAGTTCGGTAGCTCGCTGGGCTCATAACCCAGAGGTCGCAGGTTCAAATCCTGTCCCCGCTACCAAAGAAGGCCCTGGTCACCGAGAAATCGGCGACCAGGGCCTTACTCATTTCCCCGGCTTGACCGCCTACTGGCAGGGCTTTTCCGCAAGGATGGGTCCATGGGACATTCGACGCCGAGGCGGTGGGCCGTCCTGACGGTCGCCGTGCTGGTCGCCTCCACACCGGTTCCGGCTCAGGCCGACACGGACCCGGCAGGTGCGCTCCAACGGCACCTCCGCGCCGGCCACGGCGTACGGGTCTCCGAGACCACCCGCATCACGCTCGGCAAGCGGCCGTCGGAGACCCGGATCAGCGGCCGGCTCCGGCTCGCGTCGGCGGGCCCTGCGGCGGCGCAGTTCACCTGGTGGACTGTCCCCCGGAAGGAGACCTACCGCGTGATCCGCGTCGGCTCGACCGTGTACGACGGAGCCAACGCACACCCCGGTCCGATTCCCGACGGCAAGAAGTGGATCCGGTTCCCCAACAAGCATCGGGGAGTCATGGCCCGCGACATGGCGGCCGACGCGAGCCAGCAGCCGATCAACGTGTACGACCCGTCCACCCTGAAGGCCGTGCTCAAGCGCTCGACCCGCAAGCCCGGCTTCCTCTACCAGGGCACCATGAGCTACCAGGACCTGGACAAGATCACCAAGTCCCCGCTGTTCCACTGGACCAGCGGCCGCCCCATCGGACCGAAGAGCCGGGGAAAGATCACCTGGAAGCTCTGGACCGGTCGTGACGGGACGCTCAAGCGCCTGCTCACCACGGACACCGAGGCGACCCTGGTCAAGAGGACCGACACCCGCTACTCCGCCTGGGGGTCCCGCGTCGTCATCACCGCACCGCCCGCCGACGAGGTGATCGACGAAGCCGACCTGCTGGAGTACATCCGCAACGAGAACGAGCCCATCCCCGAGGACGAAGGCAACACCTGACCGATCCGAAGTCTCCGGCCGACCGGCCGGAGACTTCGTTGATTCCGGCACTGACTCAGAAGCGCTTGCCCATCAAGGCGACCGCCTTGTGCACGGCCCAGCCGATCAGCAGGATGCCGAAGACGACCTGCGCGACGTGCATCCACGGCGGGGAGTCGTCCGCGTAGAGCACGACGCCGGCCCACAACAGGCCGAAGATCCCGACCAGGAGGATCGCCGCCCAGTTCAGCCTCCGTTGCCACATATCGGCAGTCTGGCAGTCCAGGGTGAAAGGACAGGTATGTCCGCAGTCGCCATCCAGTCAGGTCTGATGCGACCGGCGCCGACTCAGCGCCTCAGTGCCGCAGGGTGCGGCGGGTTCCGGCGCATCGGCGCAGCCGCGGGCCGCGCGTGCTCGGCGGGACGGGGTTGACGCCGCTCTCCATGCAGGCGAGCAGGGCGGCCGCCGTGCGGGCGTCGGACAGGATGCTCCGCACCTCTTCGTCGTCTTGGGGAAGCTCGCCGCGCCGGGCCAGCTCGTCCCGTACGAACGACAGGGGGTCCGGCTCGCCGGCCAGTTCGGCCGCGGCACTGGCTCGCGCGGCCGTCAGCAACTGCAGATACCGCGAACGCTGGACGGCCTCGCGCGTGTGGGCGTGCTCGAGATCGTCGATGAGCGTCATGGCCACCCGCAGCAGGTCTCCGGCGCTGGTCCCCTTGTCGGCGAGGAAGGCGCGGATGTCGTCGAACTCCGAGCGGGTCATGGCGGACACCTCCGAGAGAGCACTCTGCTCGTGGAGTACTTCCTACCGGGGAGCGATTGCGGATGACTTGCTGTGCGCTTGACCCGGCGTGACGTGCGGACGAAGCATGGGAGAGGTTTGGGGGACAGCAGGGGAGGGAAGGACCATGTGATTACCCGAGTTGCGCGAAGCACCGGCGATCGGCTGCTAGAGTTGCTTCGCGCGGGACGCCCGGGGCTCACGGAGCTCCAGGAGCCGGCCCGCAAATCCCACTGATGGACCTGGACCGACCACTTCGGACGGGCTGGTAAGTTAGAGGGGTTGCCCCGGAACGGGGCGCGGATTAATTCCAGCAGGTCGAGCAAGTCCGGTCAATTTGACAGAGACTTGAACGGCTGAAAGAATTAAGACACAACGAAGACGAAACGAAACGCCTCCGAGGCGGGGCCCGCAAGGGATTCCGGTGAGGAAGTACGCGTCCGTTTCTTGAGAACTCAACAGTGTGTTAAAAGCCAGTGCATGTGCATCACACATGTATGACCCCGTCATTTTTGACGGATTCTTGCTTGGATGATTCATCCGGACAAGCTGTATAACAGACATTGTTTGGAGAGTTTGATCCTGGCTCAGGACGAACGCTGGCGGCGTGCTTAACACATGCAAGTCGAGCGGAAAGGCCCTTCGGGGTACTCGAGCGGCGAACGGGTGAGTAACACGTGAGCAACCTGCCCCTGACTCTGGGATAAGCCCGGGAAACTGGGTCTAATACCGGATATGACCGCCTCCGGCATCGGATGGTGGTGGAAAGTTTTTCGGTTGGGGATGGGCTCGCGGCCTATCAGCTTGTTGGTGGGGTAGTGGCCTACCAAGGCGACGACGGGTAGCCGGCCTGAGAGGGCGACCGGCCACACTGGGACTGAGACACGGCCCAGACTCCTACGGGAGGCAGCAGTGGGGAATATTGCGCAATGGGCGGAAGCCTGACGCAGCGACGCCGCGTGGGGGATGACGGCCTTCGGGTTGTAAACCTCTTTCAGCAGGGACGAAGTTGACGTGTACCTGCAGAAGAAGCGCCGGCTAACTACGTGCCAGCAGCCGCGGTAATACGTAGGGCGCAAGCGTTGTCCGGAATTATTGGGCGTAAAGAGCTCGTAGGTGGCTGGTCGCGTCTGCCGTGAAAGCCCGCAGCTTAACTGCGGGTCTGCGGTGGATACGGGCCGGCTAGAGGTAGGTAGGGGCAAGTGGAATTCCTGGTGTAGCGGTGAAATGCGCAGATATCAGGAGGAACACCGGTGGCGAAGGCGGCTTGCTGGGCCTTACCTGACGCTGAGGAGCGAAAGCGTGGGGAGCGAACAGGATTAGATACCCTGGTAGTCCACGCTGTAAACGTTGGGCGCTAGGTGTGGGACCCTTCCACGGGTTCCGTGCCGGAGCTAACGCATTAAGCGCCCCGCCTGGGGAGTACGGCCGCAAGGCTAAAACTCAAAGGAATTGACGGGGGCCCGCACAAGCGGCGGAGCATGTTGCTTAATTCGACGCAACGCGAAGAACCTTACCAAGGTTTGACATCACCCGGACCGCTCCAGAGATGGGGCTTCCCTTTTGGGCTGGGTGACAGGTGGTGCATGGCTGTCGTCAGCTCGTGTCGTGAGATGTTGGGTTAAGTCCCGCAACGAGCGCAACCCTTGCTCCATGTTGCCAGCAACACCTTCGGGTGGTTGGGGA
The DNA here is from genome assembly GCF_036289125.1 of Nonomuraea sp. LP-02. NCBI lineage: Bacteria > Bacillati > Actinomycetota > Actinomycetes > Streptosporangiales > Streptosporangiaceae > Nonomuraea > Nonomuraea sp. LP-02. The sequence continues at coordinate 7,883,238 of NZ_JAXCLK010000001.1, forward strand.
CTCATGGGGGACTGCCGGGGTCAACTCGGAGGAAGGTGGGGATGACGTCAAGTCATCATGCCCCTTATGTCTTGGGCTGCAAACATGCTACAATGGCCGGTACAGAGGGTTGCGATACCGTGAGGTGGAGCGAATCCCTAAAAGCCGGTCTCAGTTCGGATTGGGGTCTGCAACTCGACCCCATGAAGTCGGAGTCGCTAGTAATCGCAGATCAGCAATGCTGCGGTGAATACGTTCCCGGGCCTTGTACACACCGCCCGTCACGTCACGAAAGTCGGCAACACCCGAAGCCCGTGGCCCAACCAGCTTGCTGGGGGGAGCGGTCGAAGGTGGGGCTGGCGATTGGGACGAAGTCGTAACAAGGTAGCCGTACCGGAAGGTGCGGCTGGATCACCTCCTTTCTAAGGAGCACTCTCACCCGTCACCACCGACGTGTGGTGGGGTGACAGCTCACTAGTGGAGCACTGGCTAGTCAGCCGGACCGGGTCGCCGGCCGCAAGTACCGCCCGTCGTGTTCTCTTGGGAGGCAGGCTGGGAGTGGGAACGGGTCGCCGGGGGTTCGGGCCGGGTCTGAAACACACTGTTGGGTCCTGAAGGAACGGGCACGTTGTGCTCGTCTTCTTCGGAGCACAGGACCAGCGAGACATCCACCATGTGGGTGTGGAGCTGGTTGCTGTTTGTTGTTTGAGATTTGCATAGTGGACGCGAGCATCTTTGTGGCCAAGTTTTTAAGGGCACACGGTGGATGCCTTGGCATCAGGAGCCGATGAAGGACGTGGGAGGCTGCGTTAAGCCTCGGGGAGTCGCCAACCAGACGTTGATCCGGGGATGTCCGAATGGGGAAACCTAGCACCAGTCATGTGGTGTTGCCTCCGCCTGAATGTATAGGGCGGTTGGTGGTAACGCGGGGAAGTGAAACATCTCAGTACCCGTAGGAAGAGAAAACAAGAGTGATTCCGTGAGTAGTGGTGAGCGAAAGCGGATGAGGCTAAACCGGGCGTGTGTGATAGCCGGCAGGCGTTGCATGTCCGGGGTCGTGGGACCCGCCTGAAGTGGCTGCCGCTGCTTCGAGAAGTTATAAACCTTTGGGGTAGTTGAAAGCTCTGGGAAGGGCTGCCGTAGACCGTGAGAGCCGGGTAGACGAAACCTTGAAGGCTTCTGGAGGGGATCCCAAGTAGCACGGGGCTCGAGGAATCCTGTGTGAATCTGCCAGGACCACCTGGTAAGCCTAAATACTCCCTGATGACCGATAGTGCACGAGTACCGTGAGGGAAAGGTGAAAAGTGCCCCGGTGAGGGGTCGTGAAATAGTACCTGAAACCGTGTGCCTACAAGCCGTAGGAGCTTACATCAGCTTGCTGGTGTGTGATGTGACTGCGTGCCTTTTGAAGAATGAGCCTGCGAGTTATGGTGTGTGGCGAGGTTAACCCGTGTGGGGGAGCCGTAGCGAAAGCGAGTCTGAATAGGGCGTTTGAGTCGCATGCTGTAGACCCGAAGCGGAGTGATCTACGCATGGGCAGGTTGAAGCTCAGGTAAGACTGGGTGGAGGACCGAACCCACCAGGGTTGAAAACCTGGGGGATGATCTGTGTGTAGGGGTGAAAGGCCAATCAAACTCCGTGATAGCTGGTTCTCCCCGAAATGCATTTAGGTGCAGCGTCGCGTGTTTCTTGCCGGAGGTAGAGCACTGGATGGCCGATGGGCCCGACAAGGTTACTGACGTCAGCCAAACTCCGAATGCCGGTAAGTGAGAGCGTGGCAGTGAGACTGCGGGCGATAAGGTTCGTAGTCGAGAGGGAAACAGCCCAGATCACCGACTAAGGCCCCTAAGCGTGTGCTAAGTGGGAAAGGATGTGGAGTCGCAGAGACAACCAGGAGGTTGGCTTAGAAGCAGCCACCCTTGAAAGAGTGCGTAATAGCTCACTGGTCAAGTGATTCTGCGCCGACAATGTAGCGGGGCTCAAGCACACCGCCGAAGTCGTGGCATTGATCCTCTTTGGGAGGGTTGATGGGTAGGGGAGCGTCGTGCAGCCGGTGAAGCGGCAGAGTGATCTAGTCGTGGAGGCTGTGCGAGTGAGAATGCAGGCATGAGTAGCGAATCGAGGGTGAGAAACCCTCGCGCCGGATGACCAAGGGTTCCTGGGGCAGGCTAATCCGCCCAGGGTAAGTCGGGACCTAAGGCGAGGCCGACAGGCGTAGTCGATGGACAACGGGTTGATATTCCCGTACCCGCTTCAATGCGCCCATACTGAACCTCGTGATGCTAAGAGTCCTTAAGTCGGCCGGCCCTTCGGGGCGGGTGTCAGGCTGAACGCTCGGTCCGATCGGGTAGTAGGTAAGCGATGGGGTGACGCAGGAAGGTAGTCCAGCCCAGGCGATGGTTGTCCTGGGGTAAGCATGTAGCCCGTGTTGTAGGCAAATCCGCAACACATGCAGGGTGAGATGTGATGCCGAGCCGATTGTGGTGAAGTGGATGATCCTATGCTGCCGAGAAAAGCCTCTAGTGAGTGTTGTGGCGGCCCGTACCCTAAACCGACTCAGGTGGTCAGGTAGAGAATACTAAGGCGATCGGGTGAACTGTGGTTAAGGAACTCGGCAAATTGCCCCCGTAACTTCGGGAGAAGGGGGACCTCTGCTGGTGATGGGCTTTGCGCCTGGAGCTGGTGGGGGTCGCAGTGGCCAGGGGGAAGCGACTGTTTACTAAAAACACAGGTCCGTGCGAAGTCGTAAGACGATGTATACGGACTGACGCCTGCCCGGTGCCGGAACGTTAAGGGGACCGCTTAGTCAGCGTGAGTTGGCGAAGGTGAGAACTTAAGCGCCGGTAAACGGCGGTGGTAACTATAACCATCCTAAGGTAGCGAAATTCCTTGTCGGGTAAGTTCCGACCTGCACGAATGGCGTAACGACTTCCCCGCTGTCTCAACCACAGACCCGGCGAAATTGCACTACGAGTAAAGATGCTCGTTTCGCGCAGCAGGACGGAAAGACCCCGGGACCTTCACTACAGCTTGACATTGGCGTTTGGAGCGTCTTGTGTAGGATAGGTGGGAGACTGGGAAGCTCGGACGCTAGTTCGGGTGGAGTCATTGGTGAAATACCACTCTGGTCGTTTTGAACGTCTAACTCTGGTCCGTGATCCGGATCGGGGACAGTGTCTGGTGGGTAGTTTAACTGGGGCGGTTGCCTCCTAAAGGGTAACGGAGGCGCCCAAAGGTTCCCTCAGCCTGGTTGGCAATCAGGTGTTGAGTGTAAGTGCACAAGGGAGCTTGACTGTGAGACTGACGGGTCGAGCAGGAGCGAAAGCTGGGACTAGTGATCCGGCATCGGCGTGTGGAAGCGGTGTCGCTCAACGGCTAAAAGGTACCCCGGGGATAACGGCTGATCTTCCCCAAGAGTCCATATCGACGGGATGGTTTGGCACCTCGATGTCGGCTCGTCGCATCCTGGGGCTGGAGTAGGTCCCAAGGGTTGGGCTGTTCGCCCATTAAAGCGGTACGCGAGCTGGGTTTAGAACGTCGCGAGACAGTTCGGTCCCTATCCGCTGCGCGCGCAGGAGACTTGAAAGGGGCTGTCCCTAGTACGAGAGGACCGGGACGGACGAACCTCTGGTGTGCCAGTTGTATCGCCAGGTGCACGGCTGGTTGGCTACGTTCGGAAGGGATAACCGCTGAAAGCATCTAAGCGGGAAGCTCGCCTTGAGATGAGGTCTCCCACCCCGTGAGGGGGTAAGGCTCCCGGTAGACGACCGGGTTGATAGGCCGGAGGTGGAAGCGCGGTAACGTGTGGAGCTGACCGGTACTAATAGGCCGAGGACTTGACCACAAAGCATACTTTCTAGTTTTTGCTCGCGTCCACTAGGCAATTCTGAGACTGCAAACACTGTGTGTTTGTTTGTTTCGGAGGGTTACGGCGGTTATGGCGGGAAGGAAACACCCGGTTACATTCCGAACCCGGAAGTTAAGCTTCTCTGCGCCGATGGTACTGCACTCGGGAGGGTGTGGGAGAGTAGGTCACCGCCGGACAATCTTTATGGAGGGCCCTGACGCTTCGCGTCGGGGCCCTTCTGCATTTCTGGGTTCTGCGCGTCTTACTGCAGGAGGGGTTCGATGCGGTACGGGATCTGGGTGCTCAGGGCGATCGTGGTGTCCGTGCGTTGCACGGCGGGTGAGGCCAGGATGCGGGCGATGATCTCCTGCAGATGATCGGTGCTTCTGGCCACCACGCGGCAGAGCAGGTCATGCTGGCCGCTGGTGCCGTGCACCTCCAGGATCTGCGGTACGGCCCCCAGAGCGGCGACCGCCTCCTCCAGCCTGCCCTGCGCGATCTGGAGCCAGACGAAGGCCAGGATGGGGTAGCCGGCCGCGGCCGGTGCGACCGTGGGGCCGAAGTCCTGGATGACGCCCCGGGCGGTGAGCTTCTCGACGCGGGCCTGTACGGTGCCGCGTGCGACGCCCAGCAGCCGGGCGAGCTCGGTGAGGCCGACGCGCGGGTGCGCGCGCATGGTCACCAGCAGGCGGGCGTCGAGATCGTCCATGAAGGGCCTCCGGGGGAGTGTGCGATTCGACCAGGGAACGGCGGTTGGACCGGGCGGAATTGAGCGTATCGCGCAGCAAGAGTGAGCGCTCTTGCCAGGAAAAGCGAGACTTGCTGTTATCTGGACATGTTCGAGGAAGCACAGTACTTCGCGCCGATCGCCGCCCAGGAGGACGGGTCGGTGGTGGTCGAGCTGGCCGCGTCGCATCCGGGGTTCGCGGACCCGGTGTACCGGGCGCGGCGCAACGCGATCGCCGCCCTGGCGCTCGGCTACCGACCGGGGACGCCCATTCCGGCGGCCGAGTACACCGAGCAGGAGCACGAGGTGTGGGCGATGGTCAGCAGGGAGCTGGCGATCAAGCACGCCAAGTACGCCACCGCCGAATACCTGGACGGCGTGGCCCGGCTGGGCCTGCCCGACGATCGCATCCCGCAGTTGGAGGAGGTCTCGAGGCTGCTGGAGCCGCTGACCGGGTTCCGGTATCTGCCGGCTGCCGGACTGGTGCCGCTGCGCGACTTCTACGGGGTGCTCGCCGACGGGTTCTTTCACTCCACGCAGTACATCCGGCACCACTCGGTGCCGTTCTACACGCCGGAGCCGGACGTCGTGCACGAGGTCATCGGGCACGCCAACGCGCTGGCCAGCGACCGGTACGCGGCCCTCTACCGGCTGGCCGGGCAGGCCGCGCGGCGGGTCGAGGGCGAGGAGGCGCTGGAGTTCGTCTCGAAGGTGTTCTGGTTCACCCTGGAGTTCGGGGTGATGCGGGAGCAGGGCGAGCTGCGGGCGTACGGGGCGGGGATCCTGTCGTCGTACGGGGAGATCGAGGAGTTTCGCGGCATGGACATCCGGCCGCTGGATCTGGCGGCCATGGGCACCACGCACTATGACATCACGAAATATCAGGACGTGTTGTTCGCGGCGGAGTCCTTGGAGCACCTGGAGGACGTCGTGGGCGGCTTCTGGGCCACCTGTGACGACGACTCGATCGCTCGGCTGATGGCCTCAGCCGTCTAGCAGATTCGTCCGGGTTCTCGCCATAATGCCCGGGTGATCACAGGCCAGGGGCAGGTGACAGGGCGGGTGCTGCTCGCTCTCGCCCTGCTCCTGTCCCTGGTCACCGTGCCGGCTGAGCAGACCGAACAAACCGAACAGACCGAACAGACCAGCCCGGCCGTCCTGGTGGCGCGGGCGACGACCGGCGTGACGCTGCGGCGGGCCGAGCGCGTCGCGGCCGTGGAACCGCTGCGGCCGGTCTCCTCGAAACGGATCGGCAGGCGGCTCGACCGCTACCTGGCGGGCCGCCCTGGACGGGTCACGGCCATGGTCAAGGATCTGGCGAGCGGGCGGCTCTACCGCTACCACCCGGGCGAGCGGCTGATCACCGCGAGCAGTTCCAAGGTGCTCATCCTCATGGCGCTGCTGCTGAGGACGCCGTGGAAGAAGCTGCCGCGGGACGTGCGGCGGGACGCCGAGCTGATGATCCGCGCCAGCGACAACCAGGCCGCGGACCGGCTCTGGCTGCGGATCGGCGGCGCGGGCGGGTTCACGAAGGCGGCGCGGAGGTTCGGGCTCAAGCACACCCTGGGCGTGCCCGGTTCCTGCGTTGACCTGTTCTGCTGGGGAATCACCCGTACGTCGGTGGATGACCAGGTCCGGCTCATGAGTGCCCTGGTGTCCCCCAGGAGCCCGCTGAAGGCCCGGGAGCGCTCGCGGGTGCTCGACCTCATGGGCACGGTGGTCGACGGCCAGGACTGGGGTCTGAGCGCCGCGGCGTGCCGGGGCGAGCGGGTGGCGCTGAAGAACGGCTGGCTCAGGCGGGTCTCGACCGGGCGCTGGGCCGTCGTCACCGTCGGTCTGATCAGCGGCGACGGCCACCACTACGCCGTGGCCGTGCTCAGCGAGGGCGCCCCGGACGTCCGTCAGGGCATCGCGACCGTCGAGGGCGTGGCCCGGCGCATCATGCGGGACTTCCGGAGATGCTCGGCGTGACCAGCCGGTAGCCGACGCCGCGTACGGTCTGGATGAGCTGGTCGTCCTCGTCGCCGAGCCGCGCGCGCAGCCGCTTGACGTGCACCGCGATGGTGTTCGTCGAGGTCGTCGCGGCGGTGTGCCAGACGTGCCGCATGATCTGCTCGCGGGTGACCGTGCGGTCGGCGTTGCGCATCAGGTACTGCAGCAGCTCGAACTCGCGCAGCGGCAGGTGGACGGTGCGGCCGCCGACGCGTACCTGGTAGGCCTGCGCGTCGAGCTCCACGCCGCCGACGTGGAGCACGTCGCGCGTCTCCGGGGAGGCGGCGTGGATGAACGGCAGCAGCTCCGGCACCCGGTACGGCCTGGCCACGCAGGCGGCGGCGCCGGCCGCGAGGGCGCGGACGGCCTGCTCGGCGTGCCCCTCGCCGACGCCGAGCAGCACCGGTACGGCCCTGGCGAGCCGTACCGCGCGGACGAACTCGACCGCGTCGATGACCGCGATCGTGGCCGAGACGAGCACCACGTCCGGCTGCAGAGCTCCCGCCTGCAGCAGACCTTGGGCGCCGTCGGAGGCGCCGGTGACGGCCACGCCCTCGCGTTCGAGGGCGTCCGCGACCTCGTCGACCACGGTCGGGTCCGGGTCGGCGATGAGCAGCACGGGCCTGGTCCTCACGTCCCCGTTCATCGTGGCGGGCGACTGCTGTCGGGTCATCAGCCGAAGCGCCCCGTGATGTAGTCCTCGGTGGCCTTCTGGCTCGGGTTGGTGAACATGCGTGAGGTCTCGTCCATCTCGACGACCTTGCCGGGCTGGCCCTGGCCGGCCAGGTTGAAGAAGGCGGTGCGGTCGCTGACGCGGGCGGCCTGCTGCATGTTGTGGGTGACGATGACGATCGTGAACTCGTCCTTGAGCTTGGCCATGAGGTCCTCGATGGCCAGCGTGGAGATCGGGTCGAGCGCCGAGCACGGCTCGTCCATGAGCAGCACCTGCGGCTTGACCGCGATCGCGCGGGCGATGCAGAGCCGCTGCTGCTGGCCGCCGGACAGGCCCGCGCCGGGCTTGCTGAGGCGGTCCTTGACCTCGTTCCAGAGGTTGGCGCCCTTCAGCGACTCCTCGACGATGCCGTCGAGCTGCGACTTCGGCAGGCGGCCGTTGAGCCGGAGGCCGGCGGCGACGTTCTCGTAGATCGACATCGTGGGGAACGGGTTGGGGCGCTGGAAGACCATGCCGATCATCCGGCGTACCGAGACGGGCTCGACGGAGGCGCCGTAAAGGTCGTCGCCGTCGAGCAGCACCTTGCCCTCGACGCGGGCGCCGGGGATCACCTCGTGCATCCGGTTGAGCGTGCGCAGGAACGTCGACTTGCCGCACCCCGAAGGGCCGATGAACGCGGTGATCGAGCGCGGTTCGATGGTCATCGACACGTCTTCGATGGCCTTGTGCGCGCCGTAGTACGCGTCCAGCCCCGAAACCTGGATTTGCTTGGACATGAGTGGCGGTACCCCCTATCGGCCCTTGGCGGGCGCACGCCACCAGGCGATCAGGCGCGCCACCAGGTTGAGCAGCATGACGATCAGGATGAGCGTGAGGGCTCCGGTCCACGCCCGGTCGATGGCGGTGTCGTTGGGACGCGCCGCCTGGTCGAAGACATAGAGGGGAAGGCCCATCTGCGGCCCGCTGAACGGGTCGTTGTTGATGGAGTCGGTGAAGAACACCGTGAGCAGGATCGGCGCGGTCTCGCCGGCGACGCGGGCCACGGCCAGCATGACGCCGGTGACGATGCCGGTGAACGCCGTCGGCAGCACGATCTTCATGATCGTGCGCCACTTGGGGACGCCCAGCGCGTACGAGGCCTCGCGCAGATCGCCGGGAACGAGCCGGAGCATCTCCTCGGTGGACCTGACCACGGTCGGCATCATGAGGATGGACAGGGCCATGGCGCCCGCCCACCCGCTGTACGGCATCCCGAGGAACAGGATCCAGAACGCGAGGATGAACAGGCCGGCGACCACCGAGGGGACGCCGGTCATGACGTCCACGAAGAAGCTGATGGCCCGGCTCAGCCGGCCGCCGTTGCCGTACTCGACCAGGTAGATGGCGGTGAGCAGGCCGATCGGGACCGAGATGGCCGAGGCGAGCAGCACCTGTTCGACGGTGCCGATGATGGCGTGGTAGGCGCCGCCGCCCGCGTCCCGTGCGCCGATGCCGCGCATCGAGTGCGTCATGAACTCCAGGTCGAAGCGGGCCAGGCCGTTGGAGATCACCAGCCACAGCACCGAGACCAGCGGCACCACGGCCATCGCGAACGCCAAGTAGACCAGCCCTTGGACGAAGCGGTCCTTCACCCGGCGGCCGGTCGAGATGTGCTGGACCCCGCGCGGCTTGCGCACGGCCTCCTGTTGCAGGGTCATGCGCCGGCCCTCGCGTACTCCTTGCGGTGGTTGATGATCATACGGGCGGCCATGTTGACCAGCAGCGTGATGACGAACAGCACCAGGCCGGAGGCGATCAGCGCGCCACGCCCGATCGGCGTGGCCTCGCCGAAGCCGTTGGCGATGTTGGCCGCGATGCTGTTGCCGTGCGGAGTGAGGATCTGGACGCTGATGTCGAACGTGGCCGGGAAGATGAGCGCGACCGCGATGGTCTCGCCCATGGCGCGGCCGAGGCCGAGCATCGCGGCGCTGATGACGCCGGGCCGGCCGAACGGCAGCACCGCCATCCTGATCATCTCCCAGCGGGTGGCGCCGAGCGCGAGCGCCGCCTCCTCGTTCATGCGCGGCACCTGCAGGAAGACCTCGCGGGAGATGGCCGCGATGATCGGCAGGATCATGATCGCCAGAACGATGCCGCCGGCCAGCATGGTCTTGCCGCCGATCGCGCCCTCGCCGGCGAACAGCGGGAACCAGCCGAGGTGCTCGTTGAGCCACTGCGAGGGCTCCCGCAGCAGCGGCACGAGGAAGGCCAGACCCCAGAGGCCGTAGATGACGCTGGGGACCGCGGCGAGCAGGTCGATGAGGTAGCCGAGCGGCCCGGCGAGGCGGCGCGGCGCGTAGTGGGAGATGAACAGCGCGACGCCGACCGCGATCGGGGTCGCGATGACCAGCGCGATGCCCGAGCTGAGCACCGTGCCGAACGCCAGCGCGCCGATGCCGAACACCTGGCTGCTGTTGGGCTCCCAGACGAGGTCCGTGAAGAAGCCGCCCTTGTTCGCCTGCAGCGCGGGGACCGCCTCGGCGATGAGGAACACGGCGATCGCCGCCATGATCGCCAGCAGGACGACCCCGGCCGCGGTGGCCAGGAACTTGAAGGCCCCTTCACCGGAGCTGCGCCGCGAGGCGGACCGGCGCATGGCCGGTCCGCCGTCGCGGATCTTCGTGTCGGTCGTCATCGGCCGCTAGGAGATGGCCTCGATGGCGGTGCGGACCTTGGTGAGCAGGCCGCCGGCGAGCGGGGCGTAGCCCAGGTCCTTGAGCGCCGCCTGGCCCTCGTCGCTGGCGGTGTAGGTGAGGAACTCCTTGACCAGCTTGGCCTCCTCGGCCGGCAGGCCCTTCTCGCAGGTGATCTCGTACGTCACCAGGACGATCGGGTAGGCGCCCGCGGTCTTGGTGCCGTAGTCGATCGAGAGCTTGAGGTCGTTGCCGGTGCCCTTGATCTCGGCGGTCTCGACCGTCTTGGCGGCGCTGTCGGCGGTCAGCTCGACGAACTCGCCCGAACCGTTGGCCACCTTGGCCTTCTGGAGCTGGGAGTTCTCGGCGTACGACAGCTCGACGTAGCTGATGGCGCCCTCGGTGTCCTTGACCGAGGAGGCGATGCCGTCGGAGCCCTTGGCGCCCTGGCCCTTGGCGTCGGCGGGCCAGGCCTTGGCCGGCTCGTACGGCCACTCGGCCGTGGCCTTGAGGAACTTGGTGAAGTTGTCGCTGGTGCCCGACTCGTCCGAGCGGTGGAACGCCTGGATCGGGGTGGAGGGCAGCTTGGCGTCAGGGTTCTCGGCCTTGATCGCCGCGTCGTCCCACTTGGTGATCTTGCTGTTGAAGATCCCGCCGATGGTCTTGGGCGAGAGCTGCAGGCCGTCCACGCCCGGCAGGTTGTAGACCACGGCCACGGGACCGGTCACCATCGGGATGTTGATGGCCTTGCCGGTCTTGCAGCGGGCGTCGGCCTGGGCCGGCTCGCCCTTCTCGTCGTTCAGTGCGGAGTCGGAGCCGGCGAAGGAGACCGTGCCCTGGATGAAGGCCTGCACACCCGCGCCCGAGCCACTGGGCTGGTAGTTGATGCTCACGCCCGAGTTGGTGGCCTGGAAGTTCTTCTTCCACTCGTCAATCGCGTTGGCCTGGGCGGAGGAGCCCGCGGCGTTGATGGTGCCGCTCAGCGCGTTGTCGTTGCCCGCGGCGGGGGCGCTGGCAGCGGTGGTGCCGCCGTTGCCCGCCGAGGCGTTGTTGTCTGTGCCGCACGCAGCGAGCGAGAGCGCACCGACGACGGCGACGGCGGCGAGCCGGCCTGCATACTTCACGGTGGGGTTCCTTTTCACTTGGTCCTCAGTCGCCGATGAAGTTACGCAGCGAAAGTGACTCGGATCCCTAGCAAGGGTGAACGGACGGTGAACGCCCTCGGTCACCCTCATGATGGGTGTTATGACGTATCGCATATGCGTGGTGTGCATGGGGAACATCTGCCGCTCGCCCATGGCGGAGGTCGTGCTGAGGCGGGTCCTGGAGGACCGCGGGCTGGGCAAACAGGTCATGGTCGAGAGCGCCGGGACGGGCGGCTGGCACGTGGGCGAGCCCATGGACGAGCGGGCGCTCGGCATCCTGGCCGAGCGCGGCTACGACGGGGCCGCGCACCGCGCCAGGCAGTTCACCGCCGACTGGTTCGACCGTTACGACCTGGTGCTGGCCATGGACCGCGACAACCTGGCGAACCTGCGGCGGCTCGCGCCTCCCGGGGTGGAGGTGCGGCTGTTCCGCTCGTTCGATCCGGCGGCGCCGTCCGGGGCCGAGGTGCCCGATCCGTACTACGGGGGGCACGAGGGGTTCGAGGAGGTGCTCTCGCTGGTGGAGTCGGCGGCCGAGGGCGTGGCCAAGCACGTCGCCGATGAGGTCGGTTAGGGAGCTCGGCACGTCCCACGGCTGGCGGCTGCGGCAGGGCGTGCTGGACGACGGGCGGCCGGTGTTCGTCAAGAGCGGGCCCGCGGGCGTCGTGTCGGAGGTGTTCGCCGCGGAGGCGGCGGGGCTGCGCTGGCTGGGCGAGGTCGCCGCGGTGCCCGAGGTGATCGAGGCGGGGCCGGACCGGCTGGTGCTGTCCTGGGTGGAGGAGGAGCGACCTGGACCCGCGGCGGCCGAGCGGTTCGGGCGGGAGCTGGCCCGGATGCACCGGGCGGGCGCGGAGGCGTTCGGCGCGCCGTGGCCCGGGTTCATCGCCGAGCTGCCGATGGACAACCGGCCGTGCGGCTCGTGGCCGGAGTTCTACGCCGAGCGGCGGGTCCTGCCGTTCCTGCGCCAGGCGCGGCTGCCGGCGGCCGACGTGGCCGAGGTCGAGCGGGCCGTGGACCGTTTCGCCGAGGTGGCGGGCCCCGCCGGGCCGCCGGCCAGGATCCACGGTGACCTGTGGAGCGGGAACGTGCTGTGGTCGGGCGGCTCGGCGGTGCTGGTCGATCCGGCCGCCCACGGCGGGCACCGGGAGACCGACCTCGCCATGCTGGCGCTGTTCGGGCTGCCTCACCTGGACCGGGTGCTCGGGGCGTACCGGGAGGAGTGGCCGCTCGCCGACGGGTGGCGCGAGCGGGTGCCGCTGCACCAGCTCCATCCGCTGCTGGTGCATGTCGTGCTGTACGGCGGGTCCTACCGGGGGAGCCTGATGGCGGCCGTGCGGCGGGTGCTGGAGTTGTAAGCGCGGTCGCTCAGCGGACGCGGGTGCCGTTGAGCCGGGCGATGACCTCGTCGTGCAGGAGGCCGTTGCTGCAGACCAGGCTGCCGCCCTCCAGCCCGCGTACGCCCGTCGTGTCGGTCCAGACGCCGCCGGCCTCCTCGACGATGACCGTGAGCGCGGCCATGTCCCAGGCCGACAGCTCGGGCTCGGCGGAGAAGTCGACCGAGCCCTCGGCGACCATCATGTGCGACCAGAAGTCGCCGTAGGCGCGGGTGCGCCAGCAGGCGCGGCTGAGGTCGAGGAACGTCTCGAGCCTGCCGGTCTGCTCCCAGCCGCCGAAGCTGGAGTAGGAGAAGGAGGCGTCCCCCAGGTCGGAGACCGAGGAGACGCGCATCCGGGACGCCTTGGCGAGGCTCTTGCCGGTCCACGCGCCGCCGTCGGTGGCCGCCCACCAGCGCCGGCCGAGCGCGGGGGCGGAGACGAGGCCGACGACGACGCGGCCGTACTCCATGAGGGCGATCAGCGTGGCCCACACGGGCACGCCGCGTACGTAGTTCTTGGTGCCGTCGATGGGGTCGATGATCCAGGACCTGGCGCCATGGCCGGTCGTGCCGAACTCCTCGCCCACGACCGCGTCGCGGGGCCGGGCCCGGCGCAGCGTGCCGCGGATCGCCTCCTCGACGGCGCGGTCGGCGTCGCTGACCGGGGTGAGGTCGGGCTTGGTGTCGACCTTGAGATCGACGGCCTTGAACCGGCGCATGGTGAGGTCGTCGGCGGCGTCCGCCATGACGTGCGCGAGGCGTAGATCATCGTTGTAACCCTGCACGGTCGCCCACGCTACCGTGCCGGGCGGATGGAACATCAGTCGCAGCCGCCCCTTTTCTGGTAACCGCCCTTCTCGTTACTCGCCGGTAGCATGCGGATATGTCGTTGGATGTTGGTGCATTGCTGCTGGAAACCGTCCCCTTCGCCCGGACCGTGGGAATCGTCTTCGACGAGGTGAGCGACGGGCGGGCGGTCTGCCGGCTGCCCGACCGCGAGGACGTGCACAACCACGTGGCGGGACCGCACGCCGGAGCGCTGTTCACGCTGGCCGAGACGGCCTCGGGGGCGGCGATGCTCTCGCTGCTGGGGGACGAGCTCGGCCGGGCCGTGCCGCTCACCACCGGCGCCAGGGTGGAGTACCGCAAGTTCGCCAAGGGCGAGGTGTGCGCGGAGGCCCGGCTGCTGGCCACGCGGGAGGCGGTGGTCGCCGAGCTCGACGCGGGCGGGCGGCCGGAGTTCGACGTGGCGGTGGAGCTGACGGACGGCGACGGCGTCCTCGTCTCCACGGTCGCCATCACCTGGACGCTGCGGCCCCACCGGCGCTGATCGTCACGTGGCGCGTTCGGCGGCGTCGTCGAGCGCGCCTTCGCGGCTGGACAGCAGGCGGCGCAGCGACTCCAGCCGGGCGGGATCGGCGTTGCCCGCGGCCACCCAGGCGTCGAGCGCGCAGCCGTCGGCCAGGTGCGTGCAGCCCTTGGGGCAGTCAACCGTGCCCTCCACCAGGTCGGGGAAGGCGGCCAGCACCGTCTCCACCGACACGTGGGCCAGGCCGAAACTGCGCACCCCCGGCGTGTCGATGATCCAGCCGCCCTCCGGCAGCTCAAGGGCCACCGCCGAGGTGGAGGTGTGCCGGCCCCTGCCGGTGACCGCGTTGACCTGGGAGACGGCCCGGTTGGCGTCGGGGACCAGGGCGTTGACCAGGGTCGACTTGCCGACCCCCGAGTGGCCGACCAGGACGCTGATCCGGCCGGTCAGGTGCTCGCGCAGCTCGTCGAGCGAGCCGCCCTTGTGGACGACGACGTGCGAGACGCCCAGCGGCTCGTACAGGGCCACGAGGCCGTCGGGCGGGGCGAGGTCGGACTTGGTGAGACAGAGCAGGGTGTCGATCTCGGCGTCGAACGCCGCCACGAGGATGCGGTCGATCATCCGCGGCCGGGGCGGCGGATCGGCGAGCGCGGTGACGATCACGAGCTGGTCGGCGTTGGCCACGATCGGGCGCTCGATGCCGTCGGTGTCCTCGGTGTCGTCGGCCGAACGGCGGAGCATCGAGGTGCGCGGCTCCACCCGCACCACCCGCGCCAGCGTGTCGGGCCGGCCCGACACGTCGCCCACCAGCGCCACCCGGTCGCCGACCACGATGCCCTTGCGACCCAGCTCGCGGGCCTTCATGGCGACCACGAGCCGGCGTTGGTGCTGCTGCTTGCGTTTCTGCGCCGAGCCCTTGGCGCGGTCGGGCTCGACCAGGATGGTGTAGCGGCCCCGGTCGACGGCGACCACGAAGCCCTCGACGGCGTCCTCGTGCGCAGGACGGATGCGGGTGCGCGGCCGCGAGCCCTTGCCCGGCCTCACCCGTACGTCGTCCTCGTCGTATTCCCGCTTTCTCAGCGGTCCGCTCCCATGTGCGTGAGGTCCTTCCTTCGGGTCCTCTGCGAGGTGCCCCGAGCGCTGGTCGCGAAACCAGCCCGCCTGGTCACCGGGACTCCAGCATGGCCGCCCACATGCGGACGAACTCCGGCAGGGTCTTGGCGGTCGTCGCGATGTTCTCCACCTCGACGCCGGGCACCCGCAGGCCGATCACCGCGCCGGCCGTGGCCATGCGGTGGTCGTCGTAGCTGTGGAAGACGCCGCCGTGCAGCGGGCGGGGGCGGATGATCAGCCCGTCGCCGGTCTCCTCGGCGTCGCCGCCGAGGCGGTTGATCTCGGTGGCCAGCGCGGCCAGCCGGTCGGTCTCGTGGCCGCGCAGGTGGGCCACGCCGCGGATGCGGGTGGGCGTGGTGGCGAGCGCGGCCAGGGCGGCGATGGTGGGCGTGAGCTCGCCGACCTCGCGCAGGTCGGCGTCGATGCCGGTGATCTCGCCGGTGCCGGTGACCACGAGGTCGGCGGCGTCGGCGTGCTCGTCGCGGGCGACAGTGGCGCCCATGGACGTGAGCAGGCCGCGCAGCGCGTCGCCCGGCTGGGTGGTGACGCGCGGCCAGGCGGGGATGGTGACCGTGCCGCGCGTGACGAGCGCGGCGGCGAGGAACGGCGCCGCGTTGGACAGGTCGGGCTCCACCGTGACGTCGCGCGCCGCGATCGGCCCCGGCTCGACCCGCCACACGTCGGGCTCGCTGTCGTCGACCGCGACCTCGGCCGCCCTGAGCATCTGCACGGTCATCCGGATGTGGGGCTGGGAGGGCACCGGCGGCCCGGCGTGCCGGATCGTGACGCCCTTGGCGAAGCGCGCGGCCGACAGCATCAGCCCCGACACGAACTGCGAGGAGCCCGAGGCGTCGAGCGTGACCTCGCCGCCGGTCAGCGGCCCGCTGATGGTGAACGGCAGCGCGTCGTTGTCGACGCGCGCGCCGAGCGCCCGCAGGGCGTCGAGGATGGGGCCCATCGGGCGCTTGCGGGCGTGCGGGTCGCCGTCGAAGGAGACCGGCCCGTCGGCCAGCGCGGCGATCGGCGGCACGAACCTCATGACCGTGCCCGCGAGGCCGGCGTCGACCGCCGCGCCGCCGCGGATCGGGCCGGGCGTGACGTGCCAGTCGACGCTCGCCGGGGTCTCGGCGGACGGCTCAAGCCGGGCGCCGAGCGCGCGCAGCGCGGCGACCATGAGGTCGGCGTCGCGGCTGCGCAGGGCCCTGCGCACCACGCCGGGACCCTCGGCGAGCGCGGCCAGGACAAGTGCGCGGTTGGTCACCGACTTGCTGCCGGGCAGCGGCACGGCGGCGCTGACGGGCGCGGCGGCGGTGGGCGCGGGCCAGTGCGGAACGGACATGGTCAAAGCCTATCCGGGCGTGACGGGCCGGGGTCACCACCTGTGGACGACGGTGAACACGCGGCGGGAAGGCGTAGGTGTCGGCGTCGCGTGGCAGGGTGGGGTCATGTGCGGTAGATACGCCTCGGCGCGCAAGAAGCACGAGCTCCTGGAGGAGTTCCAGGTCGAGCTGGACGGCGAGCCCGACAAGGAGCTCGGCCCCGACTACAACGTCGCGCCCACCAAGAACGTCTACGCGATCATGGACCGGGTGCACGGCGAGGGCGATCGCGCGGTGCGGCAGCTCAGGGTCGTCAAATGGGGCCTGGTGCCGGCCTGGGCCAAGGACCCGTCGATCGGCTCGCGCATGATCAACGCCAGGATCGAGACGGTGGCGGAGAAGCCGTCCTACCGCCGGGCGTTCGCCAAGCGCAGGTGCCTGCTGCCGGCCGACGGCTACTTCGAATGGATGCCGGTCGAGGGCGAGAAGCGCAAGAAACAGCCCTACTACATTCATCCGGCCGACGGCGGGGTGCTGGCGATGGCCGGCCTGTACGAGTTCTGGAAGGACCCCTCGCGCGCCGACGACGACCCGCTCAAATGGCTCGTCACCTGCACCGTGATCACCACCGACGCCGAGGACCAGCTGGGCCGCATCCACGACAGGATGCCCATGATGATCGAGCGGGAGCGCTGGGCCGAATGGCTCGATCCCAAGCTCACCGACCCCGCCGAGGCCACCCGGCTGCTGGTGCCGGCCGAGCAGGGGCGGCTCACCGCGTACGCGGTGTCGACCGATGTCAACAACGTCAGAAACAATGGGCCCGACCTCATCAAACCTCTCCCCGAACAAGAGGAGACCGCCCTTTTCTGAAGGTGTAGGAAGTGCGGTAAATGGGCATCCGGTGAGGAAAGCGCGTGCATTCGTTTACTCGAGGTCACCGCCGCACATGCCCCTTTGACTGCACCGGGCGGAACAGCCGGGGAGTTCTCGCCACGGCTGCTTCCTTTCACCCGGAGGTGCGGATTCGTGGACGTCACGACCGCTCGTGAGCGGCTGGAAGACATGCTGGCCGAACTGGACCGTTCAATCGCCGTTCTGCAGGGAGACCCGGTCGCGGTGCGCGAGCACCACGCGGCCGACGCCGGCTCCGACCTGACCGACGCCGATCGTGCCCGCGCCATGCTGACCGTGGCGGGGACGCAGCGCGCCGCCGTCGTGCAGGCGCTCAAGCGCCTGGAGGAAGGCGTGTACGGCCGCTGCGTCGACTGCGCCAGACCGGTGCCCGAAGGCCGCCTGGAGGCGCGGCCGGAGGCCGCCAGATGCGTCGAGTGCCAGGGCAAGCGGGAGCGGCGCCGCTGAAGGAGGCTGCCCCAGCCCTGGGGGAGCGCCGCCGGCCACGAAGAACGGCGGTCACCCCCTGAGGGCGTCAGCCCTTCTTCCTCGCGCTGGCCACGAGGTGGATGCCCACGGTGTCGTCGTCGTCCGGGTGGGCCTCCAGCTCCGTGCGGACGAGCCAGGTCAGTGAGCGCGCGTCGGAGCCGAGCACGTGGTCGACCGTGGACGGCGACAGCACCGTGCGCGGCCGCACCCACTCCACCTCGAGGCCGGCGCCGATCAGCAGCTCGCGCAACTGCCCGCTGCTGAAGCAGCGCGTGATGCTGCCGTCGGGCCAGGGCACGAGCATGACCTCGCCGGTCTGCCGCAGGTGCTGCCACTGCTCCTGCTCGGCCAGGATCGCCATGCCGAGGACCAGCGAGTCGACGCACACCAGCGCCCGGCCGCCCGGCCGCAGCACCCGGGCGACGTCGCTCATGGCCGACTCCGCCATGAGCTCGATCGACATCACGCGCTCCTCGGCGAGCACCGCGTCCACGCTCGCGTCGGGGAGGAACGCCAGATCATCGGCGCGTATATGACGAACCCGGTCAGCGTCCCGCAACCGGGACTGCGCGTCCACGGTACGGCGGAAGTCCAGCAGTTCGATCACCTTGTGCCCGGCCCTCGCCGCCTGCCCGGACCAGCGCCCCCGGCCGCCGGACAGGTCGAGGATCACGGAGGGGTCGGCGGGAAGCCAGCGGTTGAGTTGTTCGGCGGCGACGGCGCGGTAGAACGTCCAGTACGGCCCGAGCGTCCCTGAGCCGTTGAGTTCCTCGGCCGGAATGGGCAGCACACGCGACTCCTGGGTGACGGAAAAAGGGCTACCAGCCGGTACGTATGACGTTCCCCGCACCGGGTCCTTCGTACCTTCTATCTTGCGGGAACAGACGGGGGCGCGGGGATGTTGCGACGAGCATGCTCACATTGGCAGCGCCCCTCCCCGATGCCAGGCCCGCCCTGGGCCAGCGGGTATCCTTCCCCGAGTACGGTGGCCCGCAGCAGCCGGCCACCGGTGATCTTAGGGGGGTGGGTCCGGTGCCCGCGACAGGCGCGGAGACGCTGGAGCAGCGGAGCGAGCGATTCGAACGCGACGTCATGCCGTATCTCGAACAGCTCTACAGCGCCGCGCTCCGGATGACCCGAAATCCCGCGGACGCGGAAGACCTCCTTCAGGAGACCTTCGCCAAGGCGTTCGCGTCGTTCCATCAGTTCCAGCAGGGCACCAACCTCAAGGCGTGGCTCTACCGGATCCTCACGAACACCTTCATCAACAGCTACCGCAAGAAGCAGCGCGAGCCCAAGCAGTCCGGCACCGAGGAGATCGAGGACTGGCAGCTCGCGCGGGCGGAGTCCCACACCTCGAGCGGCCTGAAGTCGGCCGAGGTCGAGGCGCTGGAGCACCTGCCCGACGGCGACATCAAGCAGGCCCTCGCGGCGTTGCCCGAGGAGTTCAGGATCGCGGTCTACCTGGCCGACGTCGAAGGCTTTCCCTACAAGGAGATCGCCGACATCATGGGCACTCCCATAGGCACCGTGATGTCGAGGCTGCACAGGGGGCGCAGGCAGCTGCGGGGACTCCTTGAGGACTACGCCCGCGAGCGCGGCCTGGTCCCGGCGGAGGAATCGAAATGAGCTGTGGCAACCCACATGACACGGACTGTCGCGAGGTGCTCGACAAGGTCTACGCCTATCTCGACGGCGAGCTGACCGAGCACGACGTCGTCGAGATCCGCGTGCACCTCGACGAGTGCAGCCCGTGTCTGAAGGAGTACGACCTCGACAAAGCGGTCAAGGCGCTCGTAGCCAAACATTGCGGCTGCGATCCCATCCCCGCAGACCTGCGCTCGAAAGTGCTGGACCGAATCGCACAGGTGAGAGCCGAGCTCGCCGACTAGGATGCTCCCCATGCGCGTGTTGGTCACCGGGGGTGCCGGGTTCATCGGATCGAACCTCGTCGATCGGCTGCTTGCCGACGGTCACGAGGTCCATGTCGTGGACGACCTGTCCTCCGGCAGCAGGGACAACCTGACCGGGGCGGCCGGGAGCGAGCGGTTCCGGCTGCACGTCCTCGACGTGCGCGAGCCGGCCCTGGTGGGCCTGGCCGCCGAGGTGCAGCCGGAGGTCATCTGCCACCTGGCCGCGCAGATCAGCGTGCGCAGGAGCGTCGCCGACCCGGTGCACGACGCCTCCGTCAACGTCGAGGGCACCGCCCGCGTCCTGGAGGCGGCGCACGAGGGCCGCGCACGCAAGGTGGTCTTCGCCTCGTCCGTGGCGGTCTACGGGCGGCCGGCCACCATCCCGGTGCCAGGTGACGCGCCGACCGATCCGCGCTCGCCGTACGCGGCCTCCAAGCTGAGCGGCGAGACCTACCTCGCCACCTTCCGCGCCCTGCACGGCATCGAGTACACCACGCTGGTGCTCTCCAACGTCTACGGCCCCCGCCAGTCGCCCGAGGGCGAGGCCGGCGTCGTGTCGATCTTCACCGACGCCCTGCTCAACGGCACGCCGACGGTCGTCTTCGGCGACGGCACGCAGACCCGCGACTACGTCTTCGTCGAGGACGTCGTGGACGGCTTCGCCCGCGCCTGCGGCCAGCGTGGCGACGGCCGCAGGTTCAACCTCGGCACGGGCATCCAGACCACCGACCGCCGCCTGCACTCGCTGATCGCCGACGCCGCCGGCGCGCCCGACAAGCCGGGCTTCGCCCCCGCGCGGCTCGGCGACCTGCCCGCCATGGCCGTCGACCCGGTGCCCGCCCAGGTCGGGCTCGGCTGGGAGCCGCGCACCGACCTCGCGACCGGCATCAAGCAGACCGTCGAGTGGGCGCGCGCGCATCGCCGCATGTAGTGGCTTGATTACGCTTTGCTTGCGATTCTCCGGCCCGCCGGTGTGGCCGCGTCGTCTTCTGTAGCGTTGAATCCCAGAAGTCGACGTGGAGGCATCGCATGGTGAAGGTGACGGTCGCCCGGACGCCTGCGCGGGCCGGTGGCGTGACGCCTCCAGGCGTGTCCTGGACCTGACGACGCCGGAGGGGAGCCGCATGCGTGACCTGCCGTGGCCCGCGAGGGTCTACCTGGTCGCCGTCATCGGCGCGGCGGCCGCGCTCATCGCCCGCGCCGCGGTCGTCTCCGGCGCGCCCGTGGCCACCGAGGACCTCGACGTCCTGTTGGTGCTCGCGCTGTTGTTCCTCGTCTGCGAGTCGATGCCCACGCTGCTCAACGTGGAGCAGTTCGCGGTGTCGGTCAGCTTCTCCGCCTCGCTCGCGGCCGTGGTGCTCATCGGCCCCGAGGGCGCGGCCCTGGTGGGGCTGACCGCGGTGCTGAGCGTCCGGCCGGGGCTGCCGCTGATCAAACGCCTCTTCAACGGCGCGCAGTTCGCCATCTGCGGCTACGCGGCCGGGGAGGTCTACCTCGCGCTCGACGGGCGGGTGGGCGTCCCCCAGGTCAACGCCTTCGACGAGCTCATCGGGCCCTACGCCGCGGCCACCGCCGTCTACGTGCCGCTCAACATCGTGCTCACGCTCACCATGATCGCGCTGGCCACTGGGGTGCGGGACACCGAGGTGCCGATGCGGGGCATGGCCCAGTTCCTGCTGTCCTATCTGGGTTACGGCACGTTCGGGCTGCTCGTGGCCGGGCTCTGGGCGACCGTGCAGTCGATCTCGGCGGTGCTGGTGCTGCTGCCGCTGTTCGTGGCGCGGTGGGCGTTCGGGCAGTATCACGCGCAGCAGCGCTCGTACGACGCCACCATCGCCGCCCTGTGCCAGGCCGTGGAGACCAAGGACTACTACACGCGGGGCCACTGCACGCGCGTCTCGAAGGCCTCCTCGATGATCGCGCAGGAGATCGGCATGGGCCTGGAGCGGGTGCGGGCGATCCGCTACGCCGGCATGCTCCACGACGTCGGCAAGCTCGGCGTGCCCACCAAGGTGCTGCAGAAGGACGGGCCGCTCACCGAGGAGGAGTTCGCCGCGATCCAGCTCCACCCGATGCGCGGCCTGGAGATCGTCCGGGGCATCGGCTTCCTCGACGAGGCCTACGCCGGCATCATGCACCACCACGAGAAGCACGACGGCACCGGCTACCCGATGGGCCTCGCGGGCGACGAGATCCCCGAGTTCGCCAAGGTCATCGCGGTCGCCGACGCGTTCGACTCGATGACCTCCGACCGCTCCTACCGCGGGGCGCGGCCGGTGCCCGTCGCCGTCGAGGAGCTGCGCAAGAGCGCGGGCACCCACTTCGACCCCGTCATGGTCGACGCCTTCATCCGGGCGCTCGAACGCGAGCCGTGGCAGCCGCCGCGCCGGGTCGACCCGCCGCCGCCCGAGGCCGTCGCCACGCCCATCAAGGACCACGACGACCCCACCACACCCATCCAGGTCGTGACCGGATCATGATCGCCACCGGACGTGTCGCACGGACCACGGGACGCTCGTTCAGCACCGTCCTGCGCAGGCTCGACTCGGGCCAGTTGCTGCTCATCTGCGCGGCCGGCCTGGTCGCAGTGGCGGGCGTGGCCCACACCGCCACCGTCGGGCTCGACCGGCCGGAGATCGCCGTCGGGTTCGGCGCGCTGATCGCGGTCGGCGAGCTGGCCAGGCTCACCATGCCGGGCAACCGGGAGGTCGCGCCCATCGGGGCCGCGGCCGCGCTCGGCTACACCCTGCTGCTCGACCTCAGCCAGAACCCGCTGACCCACTCCGCGCTGCAGGTCGTGGCGGTGATCGCGGTCGGCATGGCGGCGGGTGCCGCGCCCCATCTGGCCGTGGGCCGCCCGCCCCGGCTGGACGCGATGGCCCGCAGGCTCCTCACCGGCGCGCTGCTGGCCTTCGCCTTCCGCCCGCTGGCCGATCCGCTCCGCCGGATGACCGAGCCGCCCACCAGCACCTGGTGGCCGGCGCTCGCCGTGATGGTCACCCTCATCGCCGTCAACCTGCTGGTCGACGTGCTGATCGCCGCCTGGCTGCGGGCCGAGCAGGTGCGCACCGCGTTCCGGGTGGCGGTGCGCGACGAGCTCAACATGGCCTTCCCGCTCGGCGCCGCCGTGGCCGCCTCCGGCGTGCTGCTGGCGCTCGCCACCCACAGCATGGACCTCGTCGCGCTGCTGGTGTTCGCCGCGCCGCTGCTGGTCACGCAGGTGGCCTTCCGTAAATACGCCGGCATCCGGGCGACCTACCTGCAGACCGTGCGCGCGCTGTCGCGGGTCACCGAGGTCGGGGGCTACGTCGAGCCCGGTCACTCGCGCCGGGTGAGCCGCCTCGCCGTGGCCGTCGGCAGGGAGCTGGGCATGTCCGAGCCCGAGCTGCTGGAGCTGGAGTACGCGGCCCTGATGCACGACATCGGGCAGCTCTCGCTGCGCGATCCGATCCCCGGCGGCGCGACCGTGCTCACCGAGCCCGAGCAGGCCCGCCGCATCGCCGAGCTGGGCGCCGAGGTCATCAGGCAGACCGGCGTGCTCGACCGGGTGGCCGAGGTGGTCCGGCGGCAGTGCGACCCGATCTCCGCCGACCCGCCGCTGTCCAGCCGGATCATCAAGGTCGCCAACGCCTACGACGACCTGGTGGGCCCCTCGACCGACCGCGACCGGGCGGGCGCGGCGCTGGAGCGCGTCCGCTGCGCGCCGGGCGGCGCGTACGACCCGCACGCGCTGGAGGCGCTGGCCCGGGTGATCGACCGGGGCCGGCTCTGACGACCCCATTGTGGGGTTCCTACAGATCGGCTCCACCGGATCGGTGGTTTCGGGCGAAAGGGGAAAAGCCGCCCGCGGCCATAGGGTAATCCGCGTGCTGACTGAGACGTTCGGACCCGTTCTGATCGCCAACCGAGGGGAGATCGCGCGCCGGATCATCCGCACGGTCAAACGGATGGGCCTGCGGGCCATCGCCGTGCACTCGGAGGCCGACGCCGACCTGCCGTTCGTACGGGAGGCCGACGAAGCCGTGCTGCTCGGCCCCGCCAACCCCGCGCAGAGCTACCTCGACGTCGCCAAGGTGCTGGAGGCGGCCCGCGCCACCGGAGCGCGGGCGATCCACCCCGGCTACGGGTTCCTCTCGGAGAACGCCGCCTTCGCCCGCGCCGTGGTCGCGGCCGGGATGACCTGGATCGGGCCGTCGCCCGAGGCCATCGACCGCATGGGCGACAAGATCAACGCCAGGAACCTCATGGAGGCCGCCGGCGTGCCGGTCGCCGCGGGCACCCGCGAGCCGGTCACCGACCTGTCGCTCGCGCTGCGGGCCGCCGAGCGCATCGGCTACCCCGTCATGGTCAAGACCGCGGGCGGCGGCGGTGGCATCGGCATGAGCGTGGCGCACGACGACGAGGCGCTGGCCAAGGCGTACGAGCAGGCGGCGCGGGCGGCGTCCAGGTTCGCCGGCGACGCGCTCGACGGCCCCGCGGTGCTGATCGAGCGCTACATCGAGCGGGCCCGCCACGTCGAGGTGCAGATCCTCGGCCTGCCCGACGGCCGGGTGCTGGCGCTCGGCGAGCGCGACTGCTCGGTGCAGCGCCGCCACCAGAAGGTCGTCGAGGAGTCGCCGTCCCCCGGCATCACCCCCGAGCTGCGCGAGCGCATGCTGGCCGCCGCGGTGCGGGCCGGCGAGGCGGTCGGCTATCTCGGCGCGGGCACGGTCGAGTGCCTGGTGGACGCCGACCAGCAGGACTTCGTGTTCCTGGAGATGAACACGAGGCTCCAGGTGGAGCACCCGGTCACCGAGCTGGTCACCGGCCTCGACCTGGTCGAGCTGCAACTGCGGGTGGCGGCGGGCGAGAGCCCCGACCTCGACGTACGGCCCCGCGGGCACGCGATCGAGTTCCGCGTCTACGCCGAGGACCCCAAACGCTTCTTCCCCGGCCCCGGCGTCATCACGACCTGGGACGAGCCGGTCGGCGACGGCGTACGGGTCGACTCGGGCTACGAGTCGGGCAACACCGTCACGCCGTTCTACGACCCGCTCATGGCCAAGCTGTGCGTGTTCGGCGAGGACCGCGCCGACGCCCTGGCCAAGGGGCGCAAGGCGGTCGAGGCGTTCGCGATCGCGGGTCCCAAGAACAACCTGCCGTTCTGCGCCGAGCTGCTGGACGACGACGCGTTCGTGACCGGCGACTACGACACCGCGCTCGTCGCGCGGATGCGCGGCGGACGGGCCTAGAGTGAACACATTGACGAAAGAGGGGAGCCCCGGTGGCTGAGGTACGCGCTGAGATGGTGGCCAATGTCTGGAAGGTCCTCGTGAGCGAGGGCGACACCGTCTCGGACGGCGACACGCTGGTCATCCTGGAGTCCATGAAGATGGAGATCCCGGTGCTCGCCGAGGACGACGGCGTGGTCGCGCAGCTCAAGGTCGCCGAGGGCGACGTGATCCAGGAAGGCGACCTCATCGCCGTCATCGACTAGCCGCCCGACTGCCGCCCGGTCAGCCGAGGCGGCGCTGCGCGCCCGCGAGGAACTTGTGCCGGTCGACGACGACGCGTTCGATCGTCCCCTGGCCCACGACGCCGCGCTTGTCGTGGGCCTCGAAGGCGAAGACCAGCCGGCGGCCGTCCACCTCGGTCAGCTCGACGCCGATCTGCACGTGGGTGCCGAGCGGGCTGGCCGCCAGATGTTCGAGCGCCACCCGGGTGCCGACGGAGGTCTCGCCGGGCGCCAGGTGCTTCTCGACCGCCTGTACGGTCGCGGCCTCGGCCAGCGCGAGCAGGCGCGGCGTGGCCAGCACGGGCACATCGCCGCTGCCGGCCCGCTTCGCGGTGTCCGACATCTCGACCATGATGAGCAGTTGAGAGCGGAGACCAGGAGCGAGCGTCATGGGGTCAGCCTAGCGATAGGGATGCCGACTTCCCGGAAACGCGGACAAGTGCCACCACAAGGCCCCAGGATATGGTTTGTACGGCTTAAGACATTTGAGTGGCATGTGGGTCAGGTGAGTCGTACACTCTCTGAGTTCCGTGACCACTGTGTTACCTCGCCGCGACACAAGTTCGCTTTGTTGGGAACCCGCGGGGGCGAGAGGTTACAGAGGTAGGAGGGTAGCGGGGGAATCATGGTGGCCCAAGGAACCACACTGGCGGGGCGGTATCGCTTGGATACCCGCATCGGCGCCGGTGGCATGGGCGAGGTGTGGCGGGGTGAGGACACCGTCCTCGCCCGCACCGTCGCCGTCAAGGTGCTGCTTCCGGGCCGCATGCAGGACCCCGGCTTCGTCGCTCGCTTTCAGGGGGAAGCGCGAGCGATGGCCACGATCAACCACTCCGGCGTCGTCGACGTCTACGACTACGGAGTGAGCGGCGACACCGTTTATTTGGTGATGAAGTTCGTCGACGGCGAGCCGCTCGACCGGCTGCTGGCCCGGCTGGGCCGCATCCCGCCACAGGCGGCCATGGAGCTCATCGCGCAGGCGGCCTCCGCCCTGCAGGCCGTCCACGACCAGGGCATCGTGCACCGCGACGTCAAGCCGGGCAACCTGCTCGTGCAGCGCGACGGCACGCTCGTGCTCACCGACTTCGGCATCGCCCGCTCCGACCTCGCCAACCGGCTCACCGACGCCGGCATGGTACTGGGCACGGCCGCCTACTGCGCGCCCGAGCAGGCCGAGGGCGCGCCCGTCACACCCGCCGTGGACATCTACGCGCTCGGCGTGGTCGCCTACGAGTGCCTGGTGGGGCAGCGGCCGTTCGACGGTGACAGCGCGGTCACGATCGCGCTCAAGCACATCCGCGAGGCGCCGCCGCCGCTGCCGGCCGACATCCCGCAGCCGGTGCGCGCCCTGGTCGAGATCGCGCTGTCGAAGGACCCGGCCCGGCGCTTCCCGTCCGCCAGGGCCATGAGCGACGCGGCCAGGGCCGCCGGCAGCGGACAGGCCCCGGCTCTTCCCGAGCCGTCACCCGGCCAGGCGCCCGTCACCGGCGCCACCATGGCGCCTCCGCCGGACTACCCGCAGCGCCAGCAGCAGACCGGGCACTACGAGCAGGGCGGCCCCTACGCCGAGACCGGGCACTACGAGCAGTACAAGACCGGCGCCCAGCTGCCGGCGCAGGAGCAGACCACGGTCGCCGAGCGGCGCGGCGGGCGGCGGGCCGCCAAGGCGCCGCGCCGGGGCGGGCTGGTCGCGGCCATCGCCGCCGTGGTGGTGCTCGGCGCGGGCGCGACGGCGGTCGCGCTCACCGGCATGACCACCGACCCGCCGCAGCCCACGCCCACCCACATGGACGGCGCCGAGTCGCCCACGCCGACGGTGACCAAGCCGCGCAAGCCCAAGAAGACCATCTCGCCCACCCCCAGGACGGTCACCACCCGGCCGCAGGCGGTGGAGACCTCGGAGGAGCCCACCCCGACCCCCACGCCGACTCCGACGCCCACCCCGACCCCCTCGAAGACCCCCTCCAGCTCGCCGTCGCCCACGGTGAAGAAGGCGGAGGTGCCCAAGATCGTCGGCATGCGCTACCAGGACGCGCAGGCGGCGGTCGCGGACGCCGGGTTCGACGCGTACGTCACCAACAACACGGTGACCACGGACGGTCTGCGCTGCGGCAAGATCTCCGTCCAGTCACCGAAGGGCGGGACGATGCTCGAAGTGGGCAAGGTGGTCAAGATGGTCGTCATCGACGGCGACTGCACGTCGCCGAGCCCGACGGCCAGCCCGACCACCTCTTAGCGGCGCTCAGACCCCCGTGGTGTTGCGGGGGTAGGCGATCTGCGGGTCGGTGGCGATGTTCACCATGTAGGGGATGCCGGAGTCGAACGCCCTGCGCAGCGCCGGGCCGATCTCCGACGGGTCGGTGACCAGCTCGCCGCCACCGCCGAGCGCGGTGACCACCTGGTCGTAGCGGCAGTTGGGCTGCAGCTCGGCGGCCACGTCGTAGCCGTACAGCAGCTGCATGGGGTGCTTCTCCAGGCCCCAGATGCCGTTGTTGCCGCAGATCATGACGACCGGGAGGCGATGGCGGACGAGCGTGTCGACGTCCATCAGCGAGAAGCCGGCCGCGCCGTCGCCGAGCAGCAGCACCACCTGCGAGGACGGGCGGGCCAGGCGGGCCGCGATGGAGTAGCCGAGGCCGGTGCCGAGGCAGCCGTACGGGCCCGGGTCGAGCCAGTTGCCGGGGCGGCGCGGCTCGACGTACTTGCCGGCGTAGGAGACGAAGTCGCCGCCGTCGCCGATGACCACGGCGTCGTCGTCCAGGACCCGGTTGAGCTCGCCGTAGATGCGCATGGGGTGGATCGGGTCGGCGTCGGCGGCCAGCAGCTCGGCGTCGCCCGCGATGGCCGCAGCGGCCGCCTCGGAGAGCTTGGAGACCCAGGAGGCGTACGCGTCCGGCTTGACCCCGGCGTCGCCGCAGGCCGCGCCGAGGCCCCAGAACACCACCGACAGGTCGCCGGCGGCCGAGGCGGTCGGCTGCATGTGCGTGGCGAGCTGCGACGGCGCGTCGGCGATGTGCACGACCCTGGCCAGCGGGGCGCCGTCCTTGCCGCCGAACCAGCCGTAGCCGAGCCGGAAGTCGAGCGGCGTGCCGATCACGACCACCAGGTCGGCCTGGGCGAAGGCGAGCCCGCGGGCGCGCGTGACGAGCAGCTCGTGGCCCGCGGGCAGGATGCCGCGGCCCTGGCCGTTCGGGATGACCGGCAGCCGCCAGGTCTCGGCGAAGTCGCGGGCGGCCTCCTCGGCACGGTCCATCCACACGTCGGAGCCGTAGACCAGCACCGGACGCTCGGCCTCGGCCAGCAGCCGGGCGATGGCGGTCAGGTCGTCGGGGTTCGGCTCCAGCGGCGACGGCGTCTGCGTCTCCACCGCGTGCGGCTCGGAGGGGGCGAACAGGTGGTCCATGTAGAAGTCGAGGAAGACCGGGCCGCGGTGCGGCGCGACCGCCGTGCGGAAGGCCATCTCGACGTCCTGGCCGACCGAGTCGGCCCCGCTCGCGGTGAACGACAGCTTCGTGATCGGGTCGAGCAGCGGCGGGTGGTCCATCTCCTGCAGCGCGCCGCTGCCCCAGCGGGACTGGGGCGCCCGGCCGCCGAGCACGACCACCGGCGAGCCGTTGAAGTGCGCGGTGGCGACCCCGCTGACGCCGTTGGTGATGCCGGGACCGGCGGTCAGCACGGCGAGGCCCGGCTTCCTCGTCAGCCGGGCGGTCGCCTCGGCGGCGAACACGGCGCTCTGCTCGTGGCGTACGTCGAGGATGCGCATGCCCTCGTGCACCGCGCCGTCGTAGAGCGGGAAGACGTGCCCTCCCGACAGGGTGAACATGGTCTCGGCCCCATAGGCCTTGGACACGGCGACGGCCACGTCACCGGCATGCTTCGCAGACTCCATGCCGGGAACTTACCAACGAGTCACACTCGTAAACAGACCTTCACCGGCAGCACACCGACACCGAGCCCGCGAGGGTGCTGACCTCGATCTTTCGCGGCGAGGCTGTGTCCCTTTCGATGTTGAGTGTGACGTTCGTGCCGAAGGTCGTCACGGCGTACGGGGCGGGCGGGACGACGACGGAGATGTCGCCCCTGGTGCGCACCACGGCCCGCAGGGAGGTCGGCCGGCCGGTGAACGCCACCCGCACCTCGCCCGCGCCCGTCTCCAGGTCGGCGGACTCGCCGCCGAGCCGGCCGGCGTCGATGTCGCCGCTGCCGGTCCGCGCCCACACCGGCCCGGCGACCTCGTCGAGCCGTACGGCGCCCGAGACCGAGGTCAGCCGCAGGCTGCCGAACAGGCTGTGCACGGCGAGCTCCCCGGCGGTCGTCCCCGCCACCACGTCGGTCTCCGGCGGCACGAAGACCGTGTAGTCCGCCTGGCAGTGCGAGCCGTCCGGCTGGCCCGAGCCGGGGCAGTCGGTGCCCAGCAGCAGCGTGGCGGCGGCGGGGTCCCAGTTCTCCGACACCTTCGGCCGTTCCTTGGACCAGCTCAGCGACCGGTTGATCACCAGCTCGCCGGCCCGGCCGGGCATGATGAACAGGTTGATCGGCGTGGCCGTCGCCTTGATCTCCACCGTGTCGCCGTCGAACGGGATCGACCGCAGGTCGGTGACGACCGGCTCGCGGGCGCGGGCGAAGGCGGTCCAGAGCGCCGCCGTGGACCAGAGGAGCGCGAGCACGGTCGCCATCGCGCCGGCGGTCAGCCAGAGTGCTCTCACGGCGAGCTCCTGATCTTCAAGAACTGGAGCACGGCCAGCACCCGCCGGTGGTCGCCCTCGGCGGGGGACAGGTCGAGCTTGGTGAAGATGTTGCCGATGTGCTTGCCGACCGCGCCCTCGCTGAGCACCAGCGCCTGGCCGATGCCGGCGTTCGAGCGGCCCTCGGCCATGAGCTGGAGCACCTCGTGCTCGCGGGGCGTCAGGCGTTCCAGGGGGTGGCTGTCGCCGCGCACGATGAGCTGCGCGACCACCTCGGGGTCGAGCGCGGTGCCGCCGGAGGCCACGCGGCGCAGCGCGTCGATGAACTCGGTCACGTCCGCCACCCGGTCCTTCAGCAGGTAGCCGACGCCGCCGTTCGCGGCCGAGGCGAGGAGCTGGGCGGCGTAGCGCTCCTCGACGTACTGGGAGAGCACCAGGACCGGCAGGCCCGGCTGCTGGCGGCGCAGCACGAGCGCGGCCCGCAGGCCCTCGTCGGTGTGCGTGGGCGGCATCCGCACGTCGGTGATGACCAGGTCGGGACGGTGCTCCTCGGCCGCCCGCAGCAGCCCCTCGGCCTCGTCCACGGCCGCCACGACCGCCATGCCGGCGGCGTCGAGCAGCCGGATCAGCCCCTCGCGCAGCAGTACGGAGTCCTCGGCCAGCACTACGCGCACGGCAGGTCCACCTCGATCGTGGTCGGGCCGCCGAGCGGGCTGGACAGCCGGAGCGAGCCGTCCACGGCGTCGACCCGCTGGGCCAGGCCGCGCAGGCCCGTGCCGCCGTCCATGCGGGCGCCGCCGCAGCCGTCGTCGTGGACGAGCACGTGCAGGCGGTCGCGCTCGCGCCGCACGCTCACCTCGGCCCTCGTGGCCGCGGCGTGCTTGGCGATGTTGGTGAGTGCTTCGGACACGATGAAGAAGGCCACCGCCTCGATGGTCGGGGTGACGCGCCGCTCGATGTCGACGCGGAGCTTGACAGGAAAGGGGGCGCGGGCGGCGACGCCGGACAGCGCCGCGTCCAGCCCCTGGTCGTTGAGCACGGCGGGGTGCAGGCCGCGGACGAAGTCCCGCAGCTCCTTCAGCGCCTGCTTGGCCTCCTCGTGGGCCTGTGCGATGGCCTCGCGGGCCGGATCCGGCAGGTCGGTGAGTGTGGCGCGGGCCAGCCCCAGGTTCATGGCCAGCGACACCAGGCGCTGCTGGGCGCCGTCGTGCAGGTCCCGCTCGATTCTGCGGCGCTCGGCGTCGGCGGCGTCGATCACGCCCGCCCGGCTCTCGGTCAGCGTCTCGATCCGCTGCCCGAGCTCCGAACGGCTCGGGCCGAGCAGCGTACGGGCCACGAACAGGTCCAGCGCCGCCATCCCGCGCGCCAGCACCGGCGCGAGCAGCAGCAGCGCGAGCCCGACGGCCATGAAGACCGCCACCACCCGTCCGTCGCGCAGGTTGAACTCGAACTGCAGCGGCGGCCGCTCGATCTTGTCCGGCAGGAACGCCAGCAGCCCCACCACGGCCCCGCCCCAGGCGAACGCCACCAGGACCGCGGCGGCCAGCCCCACGACCGGCGACAGCAGGTGGTAGCCGATCTGCCGCCACGTGGCCGCGCTCCGCAGGTTGCTCGGCGTGTGCACGGGCGGGATGCGCGCCCCGAGGAACGCCTCGAACCGGGAGCGCTGCAGCCGCGTGAACAGCGGCAGGCCGCCTCGCAGCACGGGCGGCACGGCGATCGCGACCAGCGTCGAGCCGGCCAGCATCACGGCGACCGGCAGGCCGATCATCACGTGCGCCGTGTCCAGCCAGGCGCGCGCCGACCACGGGCGGGGGACCTTCATGGCGTCAACGGTATTGACCGGGGGGAAGGACGCGAAATGGGTTTGGTGTGCCGTTCGACGGTGGGGCTAGCCCCACCCCCCGATCAGCTGGCGGAACGCCGACGGGTCGAACGCGCCGCCCAGCGTGGGACCGAGACTCCGGCGGGCCACGTCCGCGAACGCCTCCGCGCCGAGGGCGCCCACGCCGTCAGGGAGCGCGCCGGCCAGGGGCCGCGCCGCCAGCATCTCCAGATCCGCCGCCGTGCTGCGCTCGACCGGGCCGGGCTCCGCCGGCCAGCGCCCGATGACCAGCCCGGTGAGGTCGAGCCCCCGGTGGGCCAGCGCCTCCAGGGTCAGCGCGGCGTGGTTGACCGCCCCGCGCCCTGAGCCGGACACCACGAGCACCTGCGCGCTCAGCAGCCGCGCGAGGTCGGCGATCGTGGCGCCGTCCTCGTCGTAGCGCTCCAGCAGCCCGCCGCTGCCCTCCACGAGCACCAGCCGGTTGCTCTCGGCCAGCTCGCGCACCAGCAGCGCCACCGCCGGCATGGACACCGGCGGCAGGCCCGCCGCCCGCGCCGCCGCGGCCGGGGAGAGCGGCTCGGCGAAACGGCCGGGCTCGAACGTCGTCGTCACCCCCGACAGCCGCATCACCGTGTCGAGGTCGCCGGGCGCGCCGGCGGCCAGCCCGGTCTGGGCGGGCTTGACCACGGCCACTCCCGCGCCCCGGGCCCGCGCGAGCGCGGCCACGGCGGCCGTCACCACGGTCTTGCCCACCGCCTCGCCGGTCCCTGTGACGATCAGAACGCTCACCCGGCCAGCCTAGACGCGGCCGGCGCCCGACCCGGCCCCGTGGACGCGCGCCACGCGGCGGCGTCAGGGGCGGCGCAGGCGGGTGACGAACTTGTAGCGGTCGCCCCGGTAGAGCGACTGGGCCCATTCGACCGGGTGGCCGTCGGCGTCGAAGGCGTGCCGGGTGAGCAGGAGCATCGGCAGGCCGACGTCCACGCCGAGCGCCTTGGCGTCGTACGGGGTGGCGAGCACGGTCTCGATGATCTCCTCGGCGTCCGTCAGGCGCACGTTGTAGGCGTTGTGGAGGGTCTCGTACAGCGAGGAGTGGACCTCCAGCTCGCGCCGCAGCCGGGGGAAGCGGCGGGCGGACAGGTGGGTGGTGTCGATGGAGACCGGCTCGCCGTTGGCCAGGCGCAGGCGGTGGATGCGCAGCACGCGCCCGCCGGGGTTGATGGCCAGGCGGCGGGCGAGGGCCTCGTCGGCCGTGATGTAGCCCATCTCCAGGATCTTGGTGTCGGGCTCCAGGCCGGCGGTGCGCAGGTCGCCGATGTACGAGGTGAGCTGCAGCACCTGCGCCACCTTCGGCTGCGCCACGAACGTGCCCTTGCCCTGGATGCGCAGCAGCCGCCCCTCGACCACCAGCTCCGTCAGCGCCTGCCGGACGGTGGTGCGGGAGGTCTCGAAGCGCACGGCGAGGGTGCGCTCGGGCGGCAGGGCGGTGCCCGGCGGCAGACTCTTGGTCAGCTCCAGCAGGGCCCGTTTGACGTCGTAGTACTTCGGAACGCGGGGGCTGTCGTCTGTCACGCGCTCACCTTCACTTCTGCCACGGCGGTGAGGCGTGTCTGATCACCGCGAGATCATCGGAACCCACATTGGCCAAGGAGGTCAACCGCGGGCGGCGGCGGCCGGTCGGCACCGAGCGCGTACGGTGCCGGGCACGCACGAATCCGGGCTGCTCAGGCTGATGGTGAAGGATATCCACAGCAGCGAGGCTCCCCGCAACCGAGGCCGCCGCGCCGGCGCCCTCGGCCCGCCTCGCCGCGGCCTGACCAGCGGGGTGGCGCTGTCGCGTGACCGTGGTGACCACCTCCGGCCTGCCCGCGCCGGGGGCTAAGGGCGACTTGGCCGATGTGACGACTCTCACAATATGAGATTGCCCAAAGGAGTCCGGCAAATGAACGGCGGTGCTCCCTCCACACGCCATTAAATCCTCACAATCCGGACGGCCGCCGGTTTGGTCGTGGCGGGGAAAAGCACGCATGATGCACTCGTGCCGACTCTCAGCGACCTCGTCGCCCGCCATACCGCTCTTGACGAGGCGGATCTCGACTGGCTGCACTCGCTGGTCTCCGACTGGCAGCTGCTCGCCGACCTGTCCTTCGCCGACCTCGTCCTGTGGGCGCCGCTGGCGGGGGAGAGCGGCTGGATCGCGATCGCCCAGATGCGCCCGACGACCGGCCCCACCGTCTACCACGACGACATCGTCGGCAGCGTGGCGGCCAAGGGCGAGCGGGCCCTCATCGACACCGCGTGGAACGAGCGCCGCATCTGCCGCGAGGGCGACCCCGACTGGTCCACGGGCGTGCCGGTCAGGGAGGAGACGATCCCGGTCCGGCGCGCCGTCGAGGGCGGCGAGGGCCGCTTCCTGGCCGTCATCCAGCGCTCCACCAACCTGTCCTCGGCCCGCACGCCCTCCCGGCTGGAGCTGACCTACCTGCAGAGCGCCTCCGACCTGGCGCAGATGGTGGCCGAGGGGCGCTTCCCGTTCTCGGGGGAGGAACCGATCCTGGTCCGCTCGCCGCGGGTTGGCGATGGCCTGCTCCGCCTGGACCGGGCGGGGCGCGTCACCTACGCCTCGCCGAACGCCCTGTCCGCCTACCGCCGGCTCGGCCTGCACGCCGACCTGGTCGGCTCCGAGCTGGGCCCGGTCACCGCGACGCTGTGCTACTCCGACGAGCCGATCAACGAAGACCTCATGATCGTGGCCAGCGGCCGGGCGGCCAAGGAGACCGAGGTCGAGTCGGGCGGCACGACGGTGCAGCTCAGGGCCATTCCGCTGATCGTGGGCGGCGGCCGCATCGGCGCGCTCGTGCTCATCAGGGACGTCACCGAGCTGCGGCGGCGCGAACGCGAGCTCATGACCAAGGACGCCACGATCCGCGAGATCCACCACCGGGTGAAGAACAACCTGCAGACGGTGGCGGCGCTGCTCCGGCTCCAGGCCCGCCGCCTGCAGGTGCCCGAGGGCCGCGAGGCGCTGGAGGAGGCCGTGCGCCGGGTCGGGTCCATCGCGATCGTGCACGAGACCTTGTCGCACGCGCCCGAGGAGTTCGTCGACTTCGACGAGATCGCCGACCGCGTCATCGCGATGGCCGGCGAGGTCTCGGCGGCGGAGGCGGCGGTGACGCCGCGCAGGGTGGGGGCGTTCGGGGTGCTGCCGTCCCTCATCGCCACGCCGCTGGCCATGGCGCTGACCGAGTTGCTGCAGAACGCGCTGCAACACGGACGCCCAAGGCGGCTGGAGGTGGTGGTGGAGCCGGCGCTCGACCGGCTCAACGTCACCGTCTGGGACGACGGGCAGGGATTGCCCGAGGGCTTCGACCTCGACAGCAGCACCAGTCTGGGGCTGCAGATCGTCCGTACGCTGGTCGAGGGGGAGCTGTCGGGAAAGTTGTCCGTACAGCCGCGCCCCGCGGGCGGCACCGAGGTCGTGCTCTCGATCCCGCGGCCGGCGAGCGGTTGAGGTCGCTTGCGAAGGTGGGGGTCAGGCGGTCGCGCGGGCGCGGGCACGGGCGGCGCGGCGCTTGAGCGCGCGGCGCTCGTCCTCGCTCAGGCCGCCCCATACGCCGGCGTCCTGGCCGGACTCGAGGGCCCACTTCAGGCAGGCGTCGACGGCCGGGCAGGAACGGCACACCTGCTTGGCCTCCTCGATCTGCATGAGGGCGGGGCCGGTGTTGCCGATCGGGAAGAACAGCTCGGGGTCCACGTCACGGCAGGCAGCTCGGTGGCGCCAGTCCATGCGTCCACTCCTTAGTAGATGAAGCCTTTGGTCGGCTCCGTGCGGCTACTACTTTGTGAAGAGTTTCACTAACTCCAGCGAACGATGGCCCGAATCCTGTCGAGGACCGGGGTCGTCCGCTGACGGTCGAAGGGCCTAGGGGTTGTTAAAGGTCCTACGTTCCGACGTCAGTCTGAGCCTGTCAGCCACGCTGAGTGCACGCAAGAGGGTTTGCGCGAAGTTTTGGCCGTTATGGATGTCGGATGCGTCACACAATGACCGAATGTAACCAGCTAGACCAACAGTTGTAATGCGTTCGGGGTAGACCGGAAGGTCACTGACTCGCGTTCGCCCAGGTAGTCGCCGTCCAGCTGAAAGGCCACGGGACGGC
The DNA here is from genome assembly GCF_036289125.1 of Nonomuraea sp. LP-02. NCBI lineage: Bacteria > Bacillati > Actinomycetota > Actinomycetes > Streptosporangiales > Streptosporangiaceae > Nonomuraea > Nonomuraea sp. LP-02. The sequence continues at coordinate 7,918,846 of NZ_JAXCLK010000001.1, forward strand.
GGGCGGTGAGCGTGAACCCGGCCTCGTCGTGCAGTTGAACGAGATGTTTCCCCGACGGAAGGGTCTCACTCTCCGTGAGCATGTGCTGGATCAGGGGCGTGAGCGCGACCGGGCCCATCCGGCGCAGCCCGAGCAGGTCGAGGCCGGTCTCGAAGCTCGCCCACGGGGTGGGGCGGACGGGCCTGGTGCCGACGTACGTCCACGGCGAGGTGTTGGAGATGATCGCCATGAAGACGCCCTCGGCCGCCGGGATGCCGGGGCCGGTCACCGTCATCGCGGGATGCCGCTTGTCCGTGGCCAGATAGTGCCGTAGAGCGGTGTTCACATACCGGGTAGGGGTAGCCTTCCTGCCGGTGCCTCTCAGGCCCTCCACGGCCCGTACGACCTCGGCGTCATAGCCCATCCCCGCGCAGAACGTGAAATAGCGGCTCTGGCCCTCCCAGAGGGCCTGGCCCAGGCCCACCGTCCGCCGGCGGCCCTCGCGCAGCGCCTCCAGCACCGCGCCGGTGGCCTCGACCGGGTCGTTGGGCAGGCCGAGGGCGCGGGCGAAGACGTTGGCGCTGCCGCCGGGGATGACGATGAGCGCCGGACGGCGGGTGCTGGGGTCGTCCGGCACGTCCTGCGTCGCGGGCGGCAGGTCACCGTTGACCGGGTTGAGCAGGCCGTTGACGGTCTCGTTGATGGTGCCGTCGCCGCCGAGCACGGCCACCACGTCGTAGCCCTTGTCGCGCGCGGTCGCCGCCAGGCGGGCGGCGTGCCCGCGGTAGCGGGTCTCCTCGACGGCGAGCTCCACGGCCGCGCCGAGCGCGCGGATGAGGACGTCCCTCGTGCGGGCGTTCGTGGTCGTGGCCTTGGGGTTCACCAGCAGCATCGCGCGCATGCCGCCAGCGTAGCCCGTGATCGGGGACCCGCTTCAGTGGCCTCGGCGAGGTAGGGTACGGGGCGTGAACCGTCGTCCGCTCACCCTCGTGATCGCCGCCGTCGTCGTCAGCCTGGAAGGGCTGCTCGCCCTCGGCCTGGGCGTCTTCGTCGCCGTCGAGACCGTGGTCGGCAAGCCCGGCAACCTGACGAGCGCGATCGCCGAGGCGGCGTTCGGGGTGCTGATCGGCGCCGGGCTGCTCTGGGTGGCCTGGGGCGGGCTGTTCAGGATGGAGCGGTGGGGCCGCGCGCCCGGCGTGGTGGCGCAGATCTTCCTGCTGCCGGTGATCTACACGCTCTTCGAGTCGGACCTGCCGCAGTTCGGTGTCCCGCTGCTGGTGGCCGTGCTGGCGGGGCTGGTCGCGTTGCTGGCGCCCCCCACCACGCACGCGCTCTACGGCGACGAGCAGCACGCGGCCTAGCTGCCCGGCCGTCTCACCGACGCTCCCGAGCAGCCCTGACCCGTCAGTCCTCGGCTGTCAGACCCTCGCGCAGCTGGGCGAGGGTGCGGGCGAGCAGGCGGGAGACGTGCATCTGTGAGATGCCGAGCTCGGTGGCGATCTGCGACTGCGTCATGTTGCCGAAGAACCGCAGCAGCAGGATGCGCTTCTCGCGCGGCGGCAGCCGCTCCAGCAGCGGCTTGAGCGACTCGCGGTATTCGACGCCTTCCAGCGACTCGTCCACGATGCCGAGCGAGTCGGACACCGCGGGGGCGTCGTCGTCGCCGGAGTCGGGCGCGTCGAGGGACACCGTCGAGTAGGCGTTGGCCGACTCAAGCCCCTCCAGCACCTCCTCCTCGGTCATCTTGAGGTAGGCGGCCAGCTCGGCGACCGTCGGGGCGCGGCCCTCGCGCTGCGACAGGTCGCTTATGGCCTTGGTCAGCGAGAGCTTCAGCTCCTGCAGGCGGCGCGGCACGCGGACCGCCCAGCCCTTGTCGCGGAAGTGCCGCTTGATCTCGCCGACGATGGTGGGCGTGGCGTAGGTGGAGAACTCCACACCGCGGTTGAGGTCGAAACGGTCGATGGACTTGATCAGACCGATGGTGGCGACCTGGGTCAGGTCGTCCAGCCACTCGCCCCTGTTGCGGAAGCGGCGAGCCAGGTATTCGACCAGGGGAAGGTGAAGCTCGACCAGCTCGTCCCTGATGCGCTGACGGCGCGGCTCCTCGGGGCCCAGCTCGGCCAGCTCGGCGAAGAGCTGGCGGGCGCGCACCCTGTCGGGCACGGCGTGTTCGCTGGTGGCCATGGCTCCAGTCCTTTCCGTCACGCCGGCCCCGCCGTGCTCTGGGCCGTTCCTCGGCGCTTACGGAGGACGATGGCCATGCGGTCGGCGCTGTCGGTCACCGCGTCGACGTCGTCGGCCAGCGCGGTGAGCACCATCCAGGCGAAGTCGTCACGCTTGGGCGCGGAACTTCCGACCGTCGCCACCTCGACCCTGACCTGCATCTCCTGCCCGGTCAGCTCGAACTCGGCGGTGAGGTCGGTGCCGGGCACCGCCTCGTTGAGCAGCATGGCGCACGCCTCGTCGACCGCGATCCGCAGGTCTTCGATCTCGTCCAGCGTGAAGTCCAGCCGCGCCGCCAGCCCGGCGGTGGCCGTACGCAGCACGGACAGGTAGGCGCTCGCGGCGGGGAGCCGGATGCTCACCACGTCGCGGATGCCGGCCACGCCCTGCGCGCGCGTCTCGGTTTCCTCGGTCACGTTCCTCCTCGCATATCCGACGCCAACTGCAACTTACCGCCCCGGAGAGGCGCTTGGACGAATCAGACTCGCCATCTACAGAAAAGGCTCTGCGCGGTCGTGGACCGCGCAGAGCCTTTGTGCCGTTTTAGGCGGCCTTGGTCTCCCAGAAGATCTTGGAGATCTCGTCGATCTTGCCCAGCAGCTCGTCCGCCTTGGCGACGTCGACCGTGCCCTTGGCGCCCGCGGCGCCCGCGAGCTTCGTGGCGTCCCAGAAGAGCTGGTGGAGCTGAGGGTACTGCTCAAGGTGCGGCGGCTTGAAGTAGTCGGTCCAGAGCACCCAGAGGTGGTGCTTGACCAGCTCAGCGCGCTCCTCCTTGATGTGCAGCGCGCGGCCCCGGAACACCGGGTCCTCGTTGGCCGCGTACTTCTCCATGATTGCCTTGACCGACTCGGCCTCGATGCGGGCCTGGGCGGGGTCGTAGACCCCGCAGGGCAGGTCGCAGTGCGCGGAGGCGACGTGCTTGGGTCGTAGCAGTCGTGCGAGCATCGGAAAGTCCTTCCTGGATGCTGAATCAGCTTGGTCCACAACCGACCTTACTCGGGTCCGGAAGGCGGCGGAGTGGGGGGTAGAGCCCATGAGAGTGCGTGTCGAGGGCGATTCGATGCGGCCCGGTCTGGTCCCCGGCGACTGGCTCCTCGTCCGCAGGAACGCCCCCGTGCGCCCCGGTGACCTCGTCGTCGCCCGGCTGCCCGGCGATCCCGAACGGCTCATCGTAAAACGGGCGCAGTGGCACGGAGCGGACGGATGGTGGCTGGAGAGCGACAACCAGCGGGCGAGCGGCCGGCGTGACAGCTGGGATTTCGGGCCGGTCCACGACATCGTGGGGCGTGTCGTGCTGCGGTACTGGCCGCTGGTCCGCCGGCGGCGGTGACGGCGGCCCCAGGGCGGCCCAGGGTGGCCCGGTGAGGCCCCGGTTGGCCCGGCGCGGCTCAGGACGGCTCAGGGCGTCTCCTGGCGGCGGCGGGCCCGGTAGGCGGCCACGTTGGCGCGGCTGGCGCAGCGGGCCGAGCAGTAGCGGCGGGAGCGGTTGGACGAGGTGTCGAGGAAGGCCCGGCCGCAGCGCGGCTCGCGGCAGCGGCCCAGCCGGTCCGCGCCCAGCTCCGCGACGACCGCGGCGAGGCCCATCACCGCGGTGGCCGCCGGGTCCTCGGCCAGGTGCAGGTGCCAGGGCCCGCCGTCGTGGGCCGAGAGCTGGGGCCGTACGGGATAGCGTACGAGCAGGGCGTTGAGCCGCTCGGCCACGGCCCGTTCGTCGCCGGCCACGTCGAAGACCTCGGCCAGCTCCTGGCGCAGCCGGATCAGCTCGGGCGGCGGCACGAGATCGTTGACGAGCCGGACCGCCCACGCGGCGTAAGAGGTCAGGTCCATGCCGGAGTATTACACGTCCGGTGGGGGCTCCGGCCCGCGCCGGAGCCCCCACCGGGATCAGCCCTCGGGGTGCAGCACGCGCCGCAGGAACGTCTTCGTCCGCTCCTGGGCGGGGTCGCCGATCACCTGGGACGCCGGGCCGTCCTCGACCACGACGCCGCCGTCCATGAACACCACCCGGTCGGCCACCTCGCGGGCGAAACCCATCTCGTGGGTGACCACGAGCATGGTCATGCCCTCCTCCGCCAGCTTGCGCATGACGGCGAGCACGTCGCCGACCAACTCGGGGTCGAGCGCCGAGGTGGGCTCGTCGAAGAGCATGAGGTCGGGGTTCATGGCCAGGGCGCGGGCGATCGCGACGCGCTGCTGCTGCCCGCCCGACAACTGGCCCGGATGGGTGTCGCACTTGTCGCTGACGCCCACCTTCTCCAGGTTCTCCCTGGCGATGGCCTCGGCCTCGCTCCTGCTCCGCTTCAGCACCCGCTGCTGGGCGATCATGACGTTCTGCAGCGCGGTCATGTGCGGGAACAGGTTGAACTGCTGGAAGACCATGCCGATGCGGCGGCGTACCGCGTCGAGGTCCACGTCGGGGTCGGTGACCTCGACGCCCTCCACGAAGACCTTGCCCTTGGTGGGCGTCTCCAGCAGGTTCACGCAGCGCAGCAGCGTGGACTTGCCCGAGCCCGACGGGCCGATGACGCACACCACCTGGCCGGGCTCGACGGTCAGGTCGATGCCCTGGAGCACCTGGTTGTCGCCGAAGGACTTGTGCAGGTCCGCGATCTCGATGGCGTGCGTCATCGCTTCCTCCCCTTGCGCCCCTCCAGCCGGGAGGCGAGGTATCCCAGCGGGATGGTGACGATCAGGTACGTCACGCCCGCCACCATGATCGGCGTGGCGTTGGCGTACTGGGAGGCCAGGTCGTTGCCGAACTTGGCCAGCTCGACGTACTCGCCGGACACGCCCAGGAACAGCACCAGGGAGGAGTCCTTGAGCAGCGCCACGAACTGGTTCGTGGTCGGCGGGATGACCATCCTGATGGCCTGCGGGATGATCACCGTGACCTGGGCGCGGGTGGCGGACATGCCGAGCGACCTGGCCGCCTCCGTCTGGCCCTTGGGCACGGCCTGCAGGCCCGCGCGGAAGACCTCCGCCTGGTAGGCGGCGCCGACCAGGCCGAGGCCGAGGATGCCCTGCCCGTACGTGCCGAAGGGCACCTGGAAGCCGGGCAGCGCCAGCGGCAGGAAGGTGATCATCAGGAAGATCAGCAGCGCGGGCAGGCCACGGAAGATCTCGATGTAGACGATCGCGATCCACCGGTACGGCCGCACCTGCGACAGCCGCATCAGGGCCAGCACCAGCCCCAGCACGAACGCGAAGACGAACCCGCCGACCGCGTAGATGATCGTGTTGCGCAGCGCGACCGTGAACAGCTCGGGCAGCGCGTGCCCGGCCACGTCGGGCTTGGCGAAGTTCTGCGCCAGGCTGCCCCAGTCGGCGTACAGGATGACGGCGACCAGCGCGACGACCAGCACGGCGTACTGGGCGGCGCGGCTGATCTGCTGCTTCTTCCGCGGGCTGAGCCTGGCGCGGGCAGGCTCAGCCGTCTTGGGCAGGTCGGTCATGGATCAGCCCAGCTCGCCGGGCTTCTTGCCGAACCACTTCACGTAGATCTTCTCGTAGGTGCCGTCCTGCTTGGCCTTGGCGAGCTCCTCGTTGATGGTCTTGACGAGGGTCGGGTCGGCGTCCTTCTTCATGCCGATGCCGTACTGCTCGCCGGTGTCGAGGCTGGCGATCAGCTCGAACTTCTCGGCGACCTCCGGCTTCTTCAGCCAGGTGAGCACGACCGGCAGGTCCTGGATGATGACGTCGGCCTGGCCGGCCTGGAGCGCCAGCAGCTCCTTGGGGGAGTCGGCGTACTCGGTCGGGTTGAAGCCCTGCTTCTTGGCGTAGTCGAGGCCGGTGGTGCTGGCCTGGGCGCCGAGCTTGAGGCCCTTCGCCTTGACGTCCTCCAGGGACTTCGCGCCCGTGCCCTTCTTGGCCAGCAGGGCCTGCGTGGCGTCGAAGTACGGGTCGGAGAAGGTGATGTTCTGGGCCCGCTCGGGGGTGATGGTCATGCCCGCCGCGGCCACGTCGCACTTGCCGGCGGCCATGGCGGCGCCGCTCTTGATCACCGCGAAGTCGATGTCCACGATGTTCTGGGTGACGCCGAGCTTCTTGGCGGCGAGGTCGACGATGTCGACGTCGAAGCCGACGACGTTGCCGCTCGCGTCCTTGAACTGGAACGGCTCGTAGGGGATGTTGGTGCAGACCGTGAGCTTGCCGGGCTGCACCAGCTTCACCGCTGCGGCGCCCGAGCCGGTGCCGGCGCTGGCGCTGGTGTCGGCGCCGCCCGACCCGGAGTCGCTGCCGCACGCGGACAGGGCGAGAGCGGCGGTCAGGGCGAGCGCGCCGGCGGCGTAGCCACGGCGGCCCTTGGGGCTGAGGGCCATGTACGGCCTCCTAGGAAGTGAAAAGCCACAGAACTTGCGTTTTGTGCAGTTTAGATGCGATTTTGCGCCGTTCCGTCATCAGCGGTTTAACGGTGCGTCAACAGAACGGTCTCGAACCGTCCATCCGGCTGCCCCATGGTGCCCCAGCGGGGACGCTGGCTCGGACCACCGTCTCACGATGTGGCACTATGGGGTGACGGGTGACCCCCGAACCCCCATCACGAGATGACGCCGAGGGGACCCTGGCAGCTACAGAAGCCATCCCGCTCGCGATCATCCGCCGAAGGTTGTTCCGCTTCCGATGACTCCAGGGGTCGCTGTGGCTGTCACGCCCGCTTCTGCGCCAGGTTCCTCGTCCGTCGAGAATCTCGATCTCGATCCCGCCTTCGCGCTGCACCGCGGCGGCAAGATCGAGATCCGCTCCACCATTCCCGTCCGCGACGCCGACGACCTGTCGCTCGCCTACACGCCCGGCGTCGCCCGGGTCTGCACCGCCATCGCCGAGACGCCGGCGCTCGCCCACGACTACACCTGGGCCTCCAGGGTCGTCGCCGTGGTCTCCGACGGCACCGCCGTGCTCGGCCTCGGGGACATCGGCCCGGCGGCCGCCATGCCGGTCATGGAGGGCAAGGCGCTGCTGTTCAAGGAGTTCGGCGGCGTCGACGCCGTGCCCATCTGCCTCGACTGCACCGACGTCGACGCGCTCGTCGAGACCGTGGCGCGGCTCGCGCCCTCGTTCGGCGGCATCAACCTCGAGGACATCAGCGCGCCGCGCTGCTTCGAGGTCGAGGCCCGCCTGCGCGACCTGCTCGACATCCCCGTCTTCCACGACGACCAGCACGGCACCGCCATCGTGGTGCTCGCCGCGCTCCAGAACGCCGCCCGGCTGACCGGCCGGACCCTCGGCGACCTGCGGGCGGTCGTCGCGGGCGCGGGCGCCTCCGGCGTCGCGGTGACCCGCATCCTGCTGGAGGCCGGCATCGGTGACATCGCGGTCTCCGACTCCAAGGGCCTGATCTACCAGGGCAGGGAAGGGCTCAACCCGGTCAAGGAGGCGCTCGCCCGCGACACCAACAGGGCCGGGCTCACCGGCTCCACGGAGGAGGCCCTGGCCGGCGCCGACGTGTTCGTCGGCCTGTCCGGCTCGACGGTCAGCGAGCAGGCCATCGCCTCCATGGCCGACGGCTCGATCGTCTTCGCCCTGTCCAACCCCACTCCCGAGGTCCACCCCGAGGCCGCCGCCCGGCACGCCGCGGTCGTCGCGACCGGCCGCTCGGACTTCCCCAACCAGATCAACAACGTGCTGGCCTTCCCCGGCGTGTTCCGGGGCGCGCTCGACGTGCGGGCCTCCACGATCACCGAGAACATGAAGGTGGCCGCGGCCGACGCGCTCGCCGCCGTCGTGGGCGACGACCTCGCCGCGACGTACGTCATCCCGAGTCCCTTCGACGAGCGCGTCGCGCCCGCCGTCACCGCCGCGGTGGCCGCCCAGGCGCGGGCCGACGGGGTCGCCCGTCTCTGATCGGCTCGTCGCAGCGGACTTCGAGCGGACTTCGAGCGGACTTCCAGCGGACTTCCAGCGGTCTTCCAGCGGTCTTTCGGCGGGCGGGGCTCTTGCGGGCCCCGCCCGCCGCCGCGTGGAGCCGGTGACGGCCGGGCTGCAGGAAGCTGCTGCGGGAAGTTGTTGCAGAGAGTTGGGGCAACCTTTGAGAACGGTCCTCATCCTTTACCCAAGGTGCTATAACTGTAGCTCTCTGTAATGACCGTGGGCGCCGACTCCTGTGCAGAGGAGAGCGATGGAACGCGAGCCCAACCGACTGCTGCAGCAGCTCATCGCGGAGGCGGGTTTCTCCCACAAGGGACTGGCCAGGCGCCTCAACGACCTGGGTGCCGCCCGCGGCACTCCGGGCCTCAAATATGACCATAGTTCGGTGCTGCGCTGGATCGGTGGCCAGCGACCGAGGGACCCGGTCCCCGGACTGCTCACGGAGATCTTCGCGATGCGCCTGGGCAGGCCGGTCACCACGGAAGACCTGGGCATGCCCGCCGTCATCACGCCCCTCGATCTCGGACAGGAGTTCACGCACACCTGGCAGGAGGGGGTCGCGACTGTGACCGCGCTGTGGCGGGCCGACGTGGAAAGACGGCGGTTCCTGATCGACTCGACCTTCGCCATCGGAGCAGGCTCGGTCGGAGCCGTCCGCTGGCTGACGTCCCCACCCGAGGGACGCCCGAGCGGCGGCGGAGCGCGGCGCGTCGGCCGCGCCGACATCGCCGCCATCCACGAGGTGACCCGGTCCTTCGGGGAGCTCGACAATCGTTTCGGCAGCGGCCGGGTCCGCTCGTCCGTCATCAAATATCTCGACACCGCCGTCACGCCGCTGCTCAAGGACGGCCTCTACGGCGACGCCACCGGCCGGCAGCTCGCGGCGGCCGCCGCCGAGCTGACCCGGCTGGCCGGCTGGATGGCCTACGACATGGAGCAGCACGGTCTCGCGCAGCGCTACCTCATCCAGGCGCTCCGCCTGGCCAGGGGCGCCGGCGACCAGACCCTCGGCGGCGAGATCCTGGCCGGCATGGCCCACCAGGCCATCTACATGGGCCAGCCGGACCACGCGCTCGACCTCGCGCGGGCGGCCCAGCTAGCGGCCCGCGGCGCGGGCGTCGGCACCCTGCTGGCCTCCGCGCACGTCCTGGAGGCGCACGCGCACGCGGTGCGGGGCGACTCCCGCGCCTGCGGCGCCTCGCTCAACCAGGCCGAGCACTCCTTCGAGGTCCGCAGGCCCGCCGACGAGCCCTCGTGGCTCGGCTACTTCGACGAGGCCTACCTGTCCGCCAAGTTCGCCCACTGCTTCCGCGACCTCGGTGACGGGCGCCGGACCGTCCACCACGCGCGGCGCTCGCTCGACATGGACTCCCGCTTCGTGCGGGGGCGCATGTTCAACCTGTCCCTGCTGTCGGCCGGGCTGCTGCAGTGCGGGGAGCTGGAGCAGTCCTGCGTGGTCGCCTCCAGGGCCCTGTCGCTGGCCGGCGAGCTCCAGTCCGCCCGGTCCCGGTCCTACGCCGCGGACCTGCGGCGGCGGCTGGAGCCGTACAAACATGAGGGGGCCGTGGCAGAGCTGCACGAGGCCACCCGCCAGCTCGCCGCGGTCTGACGAAAGCGGAACGGCCCGGAGCGTCCACGCTGGACGCTCCGGGCCGCTCTGCCGGGTCGCTACTGCAGCAGTTCGCCCTTCGGGCTCACGATGGCCTTCGTCTCGGCCAGGCTCGCCTGGTTGTAGACGTCGGCGACCTCGCCGTCGAAGTACGGCGAGCTGATGAAGTCGATCCGGTTGTTGCCGTCCTGGTCGGCGAAGGTGCTCGTCACGCCGTTGACGTAACCGGTGCGCTTGTTGTTGTTGTACTTGATCAGCCAGGGGCCGCCGTCGGCGCCCGGCGTCATCGAGCACTTGAGCGCCTGGTGGGTCTCCACCTTGAAGGTGTTGATCTGGTACGTCTTCGTGGCGGTCTTGCCCATGCAGTACTTCGGCGTCAAGCCGGTGTAGGGCTTGTCGCCGTCGGGGTGCGGGGCGCTCGGGTAGCCGAAGGCGATGACGTTCTGGCCCATGGGCTGGTTCCAGGCGAAGCCCTGGCCGCCGACGACGTCACCGAGCCGGCCGAGGTCCTTGGCGACGCCGATGAAGTAGTGGCCCTCGAAGTACTTGCGGGACGTGCCGGGCTTGACCCACTTCTGCGTGTAGTAGTGGGTGATGGAGTAGTTGCCGGCCTTGTCGGGGCCGGTGCCCTTGTCACCCAGGCCCTTGTAGTCGTCCCACTCCTTCTTGCTCACCTGCTCGACGACGGGCTCGCCGAACTTGAAGCCCTGGCCCTTGCCGACCTTGGCGGCGACATACTTCGCCTTGGTGATCTCGACCTTCTCCAGGACCGCGTCCGGGTGGTCGGGGCCGACCAGGTCGGCGGCCTTGTCGTCACCCTCGGACCAGCACTCGCCGAGGTTGAGCTGGCACTTGAGGAAGTCCTCCTTGGAGATCTCCCGCGGCTTGATCCACTTGTCGCCCTGCCACGCCTTGTACTCGCTGAGCGGGACCTCCTTCTCGGCGCCGAGCTCGACGCCGTTGTGGACGGCCACGAAGGCGTAGTCGCCGTCGTAGTCGTCATAGGTGTCGAGGTCGTAGGCGGTGAAGGCGTAGGCGCCGACGTAGATGCCCCAGGGGGCCTTGCCCTGGTAGTAGCCGGGGATGAAGACCCACTTGCGGAAGACGTCCTTGCCGCGCTCGTAGACGCAGTGGCCAGCGGTGACGACCAGGTTGCGGTGGCGGGACTGGATGGAGGTGGCCGAGCACCAGCGGTACTTGCCGGAGCGGTCGATGAAGAAGACCTTGCCGATGGTCTTCGGCAGGTTGACGTTCTTCACCTTGGTGGCGGTGGCGACGGACCCGGTGGGTGCGGTCAGGCCGGGCTTGCCGTCGTCGGGGGTCTTGCTCTGCGCGCCCACAAGCTTGGGCACGTCCTTGAAGTCCCAGTAGTACTGGGTGGCCTTGCGCAGGGCGGCACCGTTGGCGTCGAGCCAGAAGTTCGCGCTGCTGTAGGCGTCAGCGGGCTTCGGTGCGAGCGGATCGGTGGCCCAGTGCGGCTCGGCACTGGCGGGAAAGGCGAAGGTGGCGGCGGTCAGGCCGGCGGCGGCGAGGGGGATGAGCAGGCGCTTCAACGGGAGGCTCCACGGCGGTTGTCAAGAAACAGCGTAAGGACCCTATCGATCATTGATCGTTCTGGTAAGGGACCTTCTCGGATTTGTCTCCAGATAGGCCGAAGGGCCCGGCGAAAGCCGAGCCCTTCGGGTAAAGCAGGTGGTCTGAGGTTTGGACCCCCAGCTCCAGAGGATGTCCTGAATTAGGACATCTTGCCGGACCACAGAGCGGCAGCAGCCTTGTAGACAGCGGCCGTCTCGCCGTCGAAGTACGACGAGAAGATCGTGTCGTAGCGGTTGTTGCCGTCCACGTCGCCGAACACCGCGGAGGTGACACCGTTGACGTAGCCGAGACGCTTGGCGTTGCTGTACTTGAGCAGCCACGGCGAGCCGTTGTAGCCGGGGGTGACGGCGCACTTCAGGGACACGAGCTCCTCGGCCTTGATGGCCGCGACCACGGTCCGCTTGGTGCTGGTCTTGCCGTAGCACCACTTCGGCGTGACACCCGTGTAGGGCTTGTTGCCGTCGGGGTGCTCGCCACCCGGGTACCCGAAGGTACGGACGTACTTGCCGGTCGGCTGGTTCCAGGCGAAGCCCTGGCCACCGACGTTGTCGCCCAGACGACCCGCGTCCTTGACGAAGTTCTCGATGAGGTAGAACTCGGTCTTGAAGAACTTGGTGTCGGTGCCGGGCACCACCCACGACTGGATGTAGTAGTGGGTGATGGAGTAGTTACCGAACTTGTCGGGACCCTTGCCCTTCTCGCCCGGGCCCTGGTAGCGCAGCCACTCGTGCTTGGACACCGACTCGACGATGGGCTCGCCGAACTTGAAGCCCTCGCCCTTGCCGATGCCACCGCGGTAGTACTTGTCCTTGGTGGTCTCGACCTTCTCGACAACGGCGCCGGGGTAGTCCGGGCCAACCTTCTTGCCGTGCTGGCCGGGCTTCACCCAGTAGGAGTCCGTGGAGGTCGGGTCGAGCTTGCCCTTGAGGAACTCCTCCTTGGAGATCTCGACGTCCTTGGCCTCCTTGAGGCCCTGGTGCGCGTCGAACTCTGCCTTGGTGACCTTCTTCGCGTCGCCGCCGCCCAGCGTGATGCCGTTGTAGACGGTGACGAAGGCGTAGTCCTTGTCGTAGTCCTCGAACGTGGCGAAGTCGTAGTGGGCGAAGGCCTGCTTGCCCACGTAGATGCCCCACGGAGCCTTGCCCTGGTAGTAACCCGGGACGAAGACCCACTTGTTGAGGACGTCCCCGTTCGCACCGGTCTGGTACACGCAGTGACCAGCGGTGGCGACCAGGTTGTGGTAGGTCGACTGGATCGAGGTGGCGGAGCACCAGTACAGCTTGCCGTCGCGGCCCTCGAAGAACACCTTACCGATGGTCTTCGGCAGGTTCACGTTCTGGACCTTGACGGTGGCCTTCTTCTCCTCGCCAATCGGGGCGGTGGAGCCCGGCTTGGTGTCCGGGGTGTAGCCGCCCTTCTGGACGAGCTTGTTGACTTCCTTGTAGTCGTAGCGGTAGACCGACGCGGCCCGGAGGGCAGCACCGTTCGCCTTGAACCAGAAGTCAACGGTCTCGGCGACCTTGTTGTTCGGGGTCAGCGGCGCGTCGTCGACGACACCCGAGGCGGAAGCCGTGCCGGCCAGACCAGCAGCCAGCAGACCGGTGGCCAGGATGGCGCCACCGGCGGGGAGGAGGATGCGCTTCAAGGTAACTCCTTGCGCTGTCGTGGAACGCCTCTTGCGTCCCATGCGTCAGTAAAGGGATAGCCAGGAACATACAGTGTTGATCTTGAGCTCGGGTAGTCGCTTTGGAAGGAAAACAGGCGACAAGTCGGGCGTAATCGTTCTGTGATGTTTAAGCGGCTCGTCCACAGGAGTCGAGGGAAGCGGCCCTTGCGGTCATTTGCCCTGATCAACATAAGGGCGTTGTGAGGGCGATCCGCGGGGCGCTCGCGCGCCCGTGATCCACGCTTCGCAATGAGTGTGACGCAGATCACACTGCTCTGATGGCACCGTCTGGGCCCGGCGTGCGTCAAAAGCCCTTCGCATTCGGGCCGGAACGCAGAAAGGGCCCGGCTGGAGGCCGGGCCCTTCGCTACGAACGGTTCACGACCGGTCGCGGTATGTCACTTAGACGATCTTGCCGGACCAGTTGGAGGCGGCAGCCTTGTAGACCGTGTTGGTCTCGCCGTCGAAGTACGGCGACGAGATGTAGTCCACGCGGCCGTTGCCGTCCTGGTCGTTGAAGGTGCTGGTGACACCGTTGACGTAGCCGAGACGCTTGGCGTTGCTGTACTTGTACAGCCACGGCCCACCGTCGGCGCCCTCGGTCATGGCGCACTTGAGGGCGACGTGCTCCTCGATCTTCTTGGCGGCGGAACCGACCAGCTTCTTGGTGGTGTTGCCGTAGCACCACTTCGGCGTGACGCCGGTGTAGTTCTTGTTGCCGTCAGGGTGAGGAGCGGCCGGGTAGCCGAACACCCGGACGGCCTTGCCGGTCGGCTGGTTCCAGGCGAAGCCCTGACCGCCGACGTTGTCGCCGAGGCGGCCGGCGTCCTTGGCGAAGCCCTCGATGATGAAGAACTCGGTCTTGTAGAACTTGGTGTCCGAGCCCGGGAGGACCCACGACTGCACGTAGTAGTGCGTGATCGTGTAGTTGCCGCGGTTGTCCGACTTCTTCTCGCCGGGACCCTTGTACTTGTCCCAGTCGGCCTTGGAGACCTGCTCGGTGATGGGCTCACCGAACTTGAAGCCCTGGCCCTTGCCGACCCTGGCGATGCGGTACTTGTCCTTGGTGGTCTCGACCTTCTCCACGACGGCGCCCGGGTAGTCGGGGCCGACCTGCTTGGCCTTCTCGCCACGCTTGACCCAGACCGAGTCGGTGGAGGTGGGGTCGAGCTTCGCCTTGCGGAACTCTTCCCGGCTGATCTCGACGTCCTTGGCTTCCTTGATGCCGGTGTGGGCGTCAAAGGCGGACTTGGTTACCTTCTTGGCGGTACCGCCACCGAGGGAGACACCGTTGTAGACGGTGACGAACGCGTAGTCGCGGTCGTAGTCCTCGTAGACGTCGAAGTCGTAGTGGGTGTAGGCGGTCTTGCCCACGTAGATGCCCCAGGGCGTCTTGCCCTGGTAGTAACCCGGCACGAAGACCCACTTGCTCATGACATCGCTGTTGGAGCCGGTGTCGTAGACGCAGTGGCCCGCCGTGGCGACCAGGTTGCGGTACTTGGACTGGAGGGAAGTGGCGGAGCACCACTTCTTCTCGCCCTTGCCGTTGACGAAGAAGACCTTGCCGATGGTCTTCGGCAGGTTCACGTTCTGAACCTTGGCGGTGGTCTTCTTCTCTTCGCCGATCGGGGCGGTCGAGCCCGGCTTGGTGTCCGAGCTGTAGCCACCCTTGGTCTGGAGCTTGGCCACGTCGGACTTGTCCCAGACGTTGGACTCCTTGGCGGCCTTGAGGGCGGCACCGTTGTTCTCCGCCCAGAACTCGGCGATCGCCTTGGCGTTGGCCGCCGTGGTCGCCATGTTGTCCTTGGCGACGTCGGAGTTGGCCTGAGCCGAGCCGGCCAGGCCCGCGGCCAGAAGGCCGGTAGCCAGGATGGCGCCACCGGCGGGGATGAGGATGCGCTTCAAGGGAACTGCTCCTTGGTCTGTCGTGGGTCGCAACACGCGGCCCATGCGTCAGTAAAGGGATTGCAAGGAACATAGCGCGGTGATCTCCGCAGGTGAAACCCGGTCTGGACGATTCGGTAGGCGCCGTTACCCCCGTTACCTTGTCGTTATCTGTCAGAGGCCGTCCCGTGTTGCGGCTGTTTTTGCAGGGTAAATGGGGTTTGTGGCTTGCGGGAGGAAAGTCCCGTTAGTGATCAGTCGGGCCGAGTATGTGACATAGATCACAGGAACCGAAATCGGGTGTGTTCCGTCTAACTTCGCCTGATCTTCACAGGTGATCTTCAGGAAGCGGTCCGGAACTCACAGAAAACAGCGCGAGGGCCCCCGCCGTGACGGCGGAGGCCCTCGCGTTCCCCTGGCAGGGCTCGGGTTGTGCCTACTTGTAGAGCTCCCCCTTCGGGCCGACGATCTTGCCGGACCAGACGTTCTTGGCCGCGTTGTAGACCGCGGCCGTCTCACCGTCGAAGTACGGCGAGGTGATGTAGTCAATGCGGTCGTTGCCGTCCTGGTCGGCGAAGGTGCTGGTGACGCCGTTGACGTAGCCGACGCGCTTGGCGTTGCTGTAGTTCAGCAGCCAGGGGCCGCCGTCGTAGCCGGGGGTCACGGCGCACTTGAGGCCGATGTGCTCCTCGATCTTCAGCCAGGAGGCCCCCACGGCCTTCCCGGTCGTCCGCCCGTAGCAGTGCTTGGGCGTGACGCCGCTGTACGGCTTGTTGCCGTCCGGGTGCGGCGCGGCCGGGTAGCCGAAGGTGCGGACGTACTTGCCGCTCGCCTGGTTCCAGGCGAAGCCCTGGCCGCCGACGACGTCGCCGAGCCGGCCCGCGTCCTTCGACAGCAGGATGTAGTAGTGGCCGCCCCAGCGGCGCTTGGGGCCGGTGAAGCGCTCGTAGTCGCGGCGGTTCACCTGCTTGACGCCGTCGAAGAGGATGCCGTTGTAGACGGTGACGAAGGCGTAGTCCTTGTCGTAGTCCTCGTAGACGTCGAAGTCGTAGTGGGTGAAGGCCTGCTTGCCGACGTAGATGCCCCACGGGGCCTTGCCCTGGTAGTAACCGGGCACGAAGACCCAGTTGTCCATGACGGCCTTGTTGGTGTCGGTGTCGTAGACGCAGTGGCCGGCGGTGGCGACCAGGTTGCGCTGGTTCGACTGGACGGAGGTGGCCGAGCACCAGCGGAACTTGCCGTGGCCGTCGACGAAGAAGACCTTGCCGACGGTGCGGGGCAGGTTGACGTTCTGGGCGCTGCCGGCGGACTTCGCCGAGCCGGTCGGCGCCGTGGTGCCGGGGCGGCCGTCAGGGGTGTAGCCGCCCTTGGAGACGACCTTCCTGACTTCCTTGGCGTCCCAGGTGTACTGCTTCGCGGCGCGCAGGGCGGCGCCGTTCGAGGCGAGCCAGAAGGAGGCGACCGAGGCGGCTTGGGCGTTGCTGCGGGCCATGGGGTCGTGGGAGACGCCCCCGTCGGCCTGCGCGGCACCGGACAGGCCGGCCGCGAGCAGGCCGGTGGCGAGGATCGCACCGCCGGCGGGCAGAAGGATTCGGGTCACGATAACTCCAGGTTGTGCTGACATGAGGCGCCTCGTGCACCTGACGAATTCAGCAAAATCGGACGACCCGGAACCTATAACGCTGACCACGGGCGTGGAAGTTGTGAGGAGAGCGCGTCAACGTTCCAACGGTCGTCGTGACCTTCCCGAGATCCGGAGATCGGCTGATCGCGCGCAGTGACCGACCGGTTGCATATGACTTGGGTCACATTTGCCGGAAAGGTGTGTCGTCAGGCGATTTTCGCGGGCGTGCTCTGCGCCGCCGCGCGCTGGTAGACCGTGCCCGCGACCGTGTCGAAGTAGGGGGAGGAGACCGCGTCGTAGCGCTTGTCGCCGTCGCGGTCCCAGGTCAGGCTGTTGATGCCGGCCAGGCTGCCGACCTTGCGGTCCTTGTCGAAGTCGATCACCCAGGGGCCGCCGCTGGTGCCGGCGCTGAAGTCGCACGCCTGGAGCTGCACGCCCTTCTGCAGGTCGAGCGGAGGGGCGGTGTTCCAGATCGTCCGGCCCTCGCGGCACATCCGCAGCGTCTTGCCGTCGTACGGGCGGCTGCCGTCGGGCTGCGCCCCGGCCGGGTAGCCGAAGGCCGCGACCGTGTAGGTGCCCGGCTTCCTGTTGAGCTCCAGGCCGAGGCCGCCCACGTTGTCCTGGAGCCGGCCGACGTCCTGCATGGCGTACTGGCCGTTCTTGTTCACCCAGGCGAAGCCGCGGTGGACGGTGACGAAGGCGTAGTCGTAGTCGTAGTCGCCCCTGCCGATCCAGTCCTCGTGCAGGCTGATGGACGAGGCCACGTAGATGCCCATCGGCTGCTCGCCGCCGGGGCCCGGGTTGGGGACGAAGATCCAGTAGTCGGCGGCCTTGGCCTGCCGCGGATCGTAGGCGCAGTGTCCGGCGGTGGCGACCACGCTGCGGTTCCTGGCCGACACCGCGCTGGCCGAGCACCAGTACTCCTTGTCGCCGAAGCGGAAGAAGACCTTGCCCATCGTGCTGCCGACCTGGGCGCCCTTGCGCGGCAGCGCGGGCGCGGCGAGGCGGCCGGCGCTGAGCTTGCCGGTGCCTGTAGTGCTCGCGGCGGTGCGTGCGGCGGGGCCGGCGGCGGCGCCCGCGGACGTGGACTTCGGCGCGGCGGGGGCGCCGGGCGTGGCCGGGCTGTAGCTGTCGGTGTGCTTGAACTTCTCGGGCTTCCAGTAGTCGGCGACCCGCTTGACGTCCGCGGCGGTCTTGGCGAGGGCGATGTTCTGCACCTTGCCGGCTGCGGCGGTGGCGTGCCCGGTCTGTGCGGTGGCGATCCCCGTGTGGGCAGGCAGCATCAGCAGCGCGCCGCTCAGCGCGGCGGCCAGCAGCTGCCGGGCCCGGGAGATCATGAAAATGCCTTTCTTGGGGTCGTAAGGGGCGATTTTTCCAGATGAGTGGAGGGTATTGCAGCCCGGATAGGGATTCGTTACCAGATCCAGGTTCCAACGTGAACTATAAGGATGCCGTCAGGCCGCCACTTCGATACGTCGGAACGATCAAAAGTCTTTCGACGTTCGCCCAGGTCAGGGCCATGATCGTGATCATGCCGCGCAGCTTGGAACACGCCGGCATTTCGTCGTGATCAGGTGGCGTGAGTCACGCGGAATGAGATCGGGGAGGCCCCGGATCCCCGCGGGAGCCGGGGCCTCTGAGCGGCGGGACGGTCACGGTATGTTGCCGGTCGGCCGGTTCGCCGCGGCCTTGTAGATCGTGTACGTCTCACCGTTGAAGTACGGCGACGAGATCCGGTCATAACGGCCGTCGCCGTCGGTGTCCCACGCCACGCTGCCCACGCCGACCAGGTAGCCGGTGTGCGAGGCGCCCTTGTAGCCGTGGAGGAAGGGCCCGCCGCCGGCGGTGAAGGCGCACGCGAGGCCGACGTGCTCCTGCGCGTTGTACTTCTTGGCCTCCGGCATCGGCCGGGTCCTGCCCGAGCAGTGCTTCATGGCGCGGCCGCCCGCCGGGTAGCCGAAGGAGAACACGTTCAGTCTGGCGCTCCGGTTCCAGGTGAAGCCCTGGCCGCCGACGTTGTCGCCGAGACGGCCGACGTTCTGGACCTGCGGGCGCCAGGACCTGCCGGTCTTCTGCCACGAGACCTTGACGCCGTTGTGGACGTTGACGAACGCGTAGTCGAAGTCGTAGTCCTCCGTCACCACGAAGCCGTCGTGGGCGTTGAAGGTCCTGGCGGCGTAGACGCCGTACGGGGGGTTCTTCCCGTCCTGGTAGGAGGGGATGAACACCCAGTTGTCGTAGAAGGTGTTGTGCCTGGTGTCGTACACGCAGTGGGCGGCGGTCGCCACGAGGTTGCGGTACTTGCTCCGCACCGAGGTGGCCGAGCAGGAGCGCCAGTTGCGTGGGTCGCGCGGGTCCGTGCGGGGCAGTGTGAAGAACACGCGTCCGACCGTGCTGGGCAGGTTGAGCCGTTTGCTGTCGGGCGGCGTGGAGCCGGTGAGGCCGCCGTCGTGGCCGGTGGCCTGCCTGAGGCGGTCCGGCGTCCAGAACAGGATCGCCTGTTCGGCGGGGGTGGTGGCGTTCCTGGCGACGACGTTCGAGGGTGCCGTCGCGCCGGCCGCGCTGCTGAGGCTCCCCGCGGTCAGCCCGGCGGCTGTCAGGGTGATCGCGAGGCGCCTTGCTCGGGAATGCATGGAGCTCCTTCCGGTTCTCGGCGGCCCAGAGCGGGGTGCTGCGCCCCGGGTGGGCCAGGAAAACGCTGGAAACGGTATTGAACGGTCTCAGCAGGTCGCGAGTAATCGGTGGATCCGATTGTTGAGATAGCGAGATCGCATGTATGTCGAGAAAGCATCTCCGCAGGTGGGGGCCTGTTTTAAAGCGTCTCGGGTAACAGCGGCGACCTCATTGACAAAAGTCGGCACTTACCAACCGAATTTTGTTCTGGTTGGATGGAGGCATGGACGCGCGCACCCCCTGTCTCATCGGCATCGCGCAACGCACCGTGCGCGAGCAGCCCGGCCCCGAACCACTCGATCTCTGGGAGGAGGTCGCGCGGGCGGCGGCCGACGACGCGCGGCTGCCGGTCGAGCGGCTGGAGTCGATCCAGATCGTCCACACCGACTCCTGGCAGTACGACTCGCCGGTCGGGCGGCTGGCCGAGCGGCTGGGGGCGGCGCCGCGGCACCGGGCGTACTCGAAGGTCAGCGGCACGGCGCCGCAGACGCTGATCGGCGCGGCGGCGGCCGGGATCGCGGCGGGGGAGTTCACCTGCGCGCTGGTGACCGGGGCCGAGGCGCTGGCCACGCGGCGGGCCTACCGGCGGGCGGGCGAGCGGACGCCGTGGAGCCATCCGGTCGACCCCAAACCCCCGTACGGCTGGGAGCGGCCCCCGCGTCCGGCCGAGCTGGCGCACGGGCTGGTGCTGCCGGTGCACACGTACCCGATCATGGAGACGGCCCGGCGGGCGGCGCTCGGGATCTCCGTGGAAGAGGAGATGCGCGAGCGCGGGCGGCTGCTGGCGCCGATGACGGAGGTGGCCGCCGCCAACCCGTACGCCTGGCGGCGCACCCCGCGCGGCCCCGACGAGCTGGTGACCGGCAGCCGCTTCGTCGGCTGGCCGTACACCAGGGACACCGTGGCCGTGCTGGAGGTGGACCAGGCCGCGGCCGTCGTGCTCGCCGGCGCCGGGCTGGCCGACCGGCTGGGCGTGCCGCAGGACCGGCGGGTCTACCTGCGCGGGTGGGCGTACGGCGAGGACACCTGGGAGGTGGCGGCGCGGCCCGCGCTCGGCGCCTCGGAGGCGATCCCGCGCGTGGCCGCCGCCGCCTTCGCGCGGGCCGGGCTCGGCCTCGCCGACATGGACGCGCTCGACGTCTACAGCTGCTTCGCCATCGCGCTGCGGCAGGCGTGCGACGCGATCGGGCTCGACCCCCTCGACCGGCGCGGGCTGACCGTCACCGGCGGGCTGCCGTACGCGGGCGGCCCGGCCAGCGACTACGTCCTCCATTCGACGGCGACCATGGCCGGGCTGCTGCGCGCCCAGGCGGGGCACGGGCTGGTGACCGGGGTGGGGATGCACCTGACCAAGCACACGTACGCGGTGTGGTCCAGCGAGCCCGGCGGCCGGCTGGGCGGCCCAGCGCCGGTGTTCACGGCCACGGGCGTGCCCGTCGCGGACGTGTACGAGGGCGAGGCGACGGTCGCCGGCTACACCGTCGCGCACGGCAGGAACGGCGCGGCCGAACGCGGCATCCTCGTGGTGGACCTGCCCGGCGGCGGGCGGGCGCACGCCGTGGTGGAGGAGCCGGGGCTGCTGGCGGACGCCGAGTCGCGGGAGCTGGTGGGGCAGCGGGTCCGGCTCGTCTCGCCGGACGGCAAGGTCAACCTCGCCTCCTGGTGACCGGTTGTGAATTCGTGACCAGTCCGCCGCCATTTCGCCCAGTTTGAGGGCTTGCGCCGTCGGCAGCCGCTCCTTTGAACTGGGAACGAGGGCGCAAGCCGCACTACTTCACGAGGAACGCCGGTGGCCGACCGGTTGGACGTCATCGAAGCGGGACAGAGCAGGCGCCGCCGCAGGCTCGGCCTGGCGGTGCTGCTGGTGGCCGTGCTGGTGCCGGTGATCGGCCTGATCGCGAGCCGCCGGCCGCCGCCCACCGCGCCGCCGCCCGCCCCCGAGCCGATCAGGTCGCTGACCAGGATCGACAGCCCGCCCAACGTGCTGCGGGTCACGCCGGTGACGAAGGGCGGCGAGGCGGTCATCCATGTGGTGTTCCCGGACGGGCGGCGGGCGAGCGTGCGCTATCCGGCCGAGCTGGACCTGGCCGGCATGGGGGTGCGGCCGTTCCAAGGGCTGTGGGTCGACGGGATCTACCGGCAGGTGACGGCCCCGTACAGCGGGGAGATCGAGATCACCCAGGGCGGCGAGCCCATCCGCGAGTACGCCCCCAACGTCACCCTGTGGCCCCAGCAGGCGGGCAGCAGCGGGCGCGGGCAGGTGCTGCTGTTCGCCTTCGGCAAGTGGCGGCTCGCCCTGTACGACGTGGGGGACGGGCTGACGTTCGAGCAGCGGCTCGCCGTGGCCAGGCGGCTGCACGGCGAGGAGACCAAGGACGGCTACCTGGTGCTGTCGGGCGGCGGCCCGGTGCGGCTGGCCGAGCCGGGCGAGAAGGCCAGGGGCAATCCCGTCGGGCCGCAGCTCTGGTACGGCGGCGGCGGGCGGGCGATGGTCGCGCTCGTGCCCACGCCCCACTGCGGGAAGACGGATCCGGTGCCGTTCGTGATCAGCGGGCGCGGCCGGCCCGCGCGGGCCGTGTGCCGCGACGGCGTGCAGATCGCGGTGACCGGCCCGGAGGACTACCGCGAGCAGGCGCTGCGCGGGATCAGGGTGACCTTCAAGGACTAGCCGCGGCCGGTTCTGTAGGGTGCGGCCATGTTCGCCGTTACCGCCACACAGACCGACCCCGACAACCCGCTCGCCGGCCTGACGCTGGGGGAGCACCCTGAGCCGAAGACGCCGGACGGCTGGACGACCGTCTCGGTACGGGCGGCCGCGCTCAACCACCACGACCTCTGGACGCTCAAGGGCGTCGGCATCCGCCAGGACCGGCTGCCGATCGTGCTCGGCTGCGACGCCGCCGGCGTGGACGAGGACGGCAACGACGTCATCGTGCACGCCGTGATCGGCTCCGGCCCCGACGAGACGCTGGACCCGCGGCGCTCGCTGCTGTCGGAGGTGCACGACGGCACGTTCGCCGAGCGGGTGGCCGTCCCGCGCCGCAATCTGGTGCCCAAGCCGGCCGCGCTCAGCTTCGAGGAGGCCGCGTGCCTGCCGACGGCCTGGCTGACCGCCTACCGCATGCTGTTCGACAAGTCCGGGCTGCAGCCGGGATCGACGGTCCTGGTGCAGGGCGCGGGCGGCGGCGTGGCCACCGCGCTGATCGCGCTCGGCCGGGCGGGCGGATTCCGGGTCTGGGCGACCAGCCGTTCTGCGGACAAGCGCGAGCGGGCCCTGCGGCTGGGCGCCGACCAGGTCTTCGAGAGCGGCGCGCGGCTGCCCGAGCGGGTGGACGCGGTCATGGAGACCGTCGGCCAGGCCACCTGGGACCATTCGCTCAAGTCGCTCAAGCCGGGCGGGCGCATCGTGGTCAGCGGCGCCACCAGCGGGGCCGTGCCGCCGGCCGACCTCAACCGGGTGTTCTTCCTGCAGCTCTCGGTGGTCGGCTCGACGATGGGGACGCGCGAGCAGCTTCAGCGGCTGGCGGTGTTCCTGGAGCAGACGGGCGTGCGGCCGGAGATCGACCGGGCGCTGCCGCTGGCCGAGGCGCGTGACGGCTTCGCCGCCATGGCGGAGGGCGAGCTGTTCGGGAAGATCGTCTTCACCGCCTGATAAGTAACGGGTTACTTTTGGGCGTCCCGGTGATACAAAAGAAAGAGAGTTGTATCACCGGGAGGCCCGATCATGGACGTGGAGCCCTTCGGCCCGGGTTCGATGCACTGGGACACCGCGGGCGAATACCGCAACCTGCTGGTGGCCGGCAGCGCCCTGGTCCTGCAGACCATGCATCCGGCGGTGGGGGCGGCGGTCGCCGAGCACTCCACGTACAAGTCGGATCCGTGGGGGCGGCTCAACCGCACGCTGGAGTCCGTACAGACCTGGGTGTACGGCGGCGCGGCCGGCCCCGCGGAAGGACGGCGGCTCAGGGAGCTCCACCGCACGATCAGCGGCGTGGACGAGCGCGGCCGGCCCTACCACGCGCTGAACGCCGAGGCGTGGGCCTGGGTGCACCTGACGTTGTTCGAGCGGTTCGTCGCGCTCAACCGCCACTTCGGCACCCCGCTCACCGGCGCCGAGCAGCGCCGGCTCTACGTGGAGTCCCGGCAGCTCGGGCGCATGCTGCGGGTGCCGGAGCGGGAGCTGCCCCCGGACCTGGACGACTACTGGCGCTACTTCGACCGGATGGTGGCCGAGCGGCTGGAGCCGCATCCGACCGCGCTGGACGTGCTGTCGGCCATGCGGGGGACCCCCGCGCCTCCGGGGCTGCCCGCCCCGCTGCGCCGGCTGTGGACGCCGGTGGGAGCGGGCGCGGGCGAGTTCAGCCACTTCGTCACGGTCGGCACCCTGCCGCCCGCCGTGCGGGACAAGCTCGGCCTGCGCTGGACGGTCCGGGACGAACGGCGGCTGCGGCGCGTCGGGCAGGCGGTCGCGGCGCTGACGCCGCGGTTGCCGGAACGGCTGAGGTACATGCCGATCGCCTACCGCGCCCGCAGGGCCGTCCGCGCCGCCGCCTAGCCGGGCCGGGTCGGCGTTCTCGGCGTTCTCAGCGTTCTCAGCGTTCGAGGATGTCGCGGATCCGGCGGGAGGCGTCGTCCAGCGCCGTACGCAGGTCGTGCAGCTTCTCGCCGGTCAGCCGGGCGTCGGACGCCTCCCTGCGCGCCTGCGCCACGAAGTCGGCCAGCAGTTCGCCCAGCTCGGCGTCGAGATCGGCGCGGGACGGCGGCGCGCCGCCGAGCGTGCCCCAGATCTCGGTCCACATCCGGCGCCACTCCCTGGTCAGCCGCTCGCTCTCGCCCTGCCACTGGTGGGCGTGGTCCTGCCACTGCCGCCACTGCTCGTCCCGCAGCCGCTGGAACTCCTCCTTCTGCCGCCGGCCGAAGCCGACCGGGTCCTCGCGACCGCCGGTACGCACGTCCTTGGCCATCCGGGTCAGCTCGTCGCGCAGGGACTTGACCGTCTCGCGCACGTCCTCCTTGACCTCGCGGGCGATGTCGCGCACGGAGGCGGAGATCTCCTCCTCCAGGTCGTCGAGCTCGTCGAGGCGGGCGTTGAGCTCCTCGCGGCCCTTGTCGGTGATCGAGAAGACCTTCTTGCCGTCGGCCACCTCGTGGGTGACCAGGCCCTCCTCCTCCAGCCGGGCCAGACGGGGATAGATCGTGCCGGGGGAGGGCGAGTAGACGCCGAGGAAGCGGTCCTGGAGCAGCCGGATCACCTCGTAGCCGTGGCGCGGGCTCTCCTCCAGCAGCTTGAGCAGGTACAGCCGGAGCCGGCCGTGACCGAAGACAGGGCTCATCAAACACCTCCGAGGAGACCCCCGCCTACAGGCGAGGGAGAATTCGGACTCCTGCGGAGCAGGGCAGGAGCAGGCGGTACACCGTCAGGCGGACCGCCGTCTTTCGTGATCGGCCAGTGCGTGAGTGATCTCACACCTAGGATCGACAGGTGGCGCAGACCGTGAAGCGGGCCTACAAATACCGCTTCTACCCGACCCCCGAGCAGGCCGACGAGCTTTTCCGGACGTTCGGCTGCGTGCGCCTGGTCTACAACAAAGCGCTCGAAGAGCGGACCCGCGCCTACAAGCTGGAAGGCCGCGGCGTCTCCTACGCCGAGTCGTCCGCGACGCTGAGCGCGTGGAAGAAGACGCCCGAGCTGGCATTTCTGTGCGAGGTGTCGTCGGTGCCGTTGCAGCAGACGCTGCGGCATCTGCAGACGGCGTTCGCGAACTTCTTCGCCCGCCGGGCCAAATACCCGACGTTCAAGAGCAGGAAGCGGTCGCGGGCGTCGGCCGAGTACACCCGTTCGGCGTTCCGCTGGCGCGACGGCCGGCTCACCCTGGCCAAGATGGACACGCCGCTGGACATCGTGTGGTCGCGCCCGCTCCCGGAGGGGGCCGAGCCGTCCACGGTCACCGTGAGCAGGGACTCCGCCGGGCGATGGTTCGTGTCCATTCTGGTCGAGGAGAAGATCGCGCCGTTGCCGCCGGTCGAGCAGTCGACGGGCGTGGACGCAGGCCTGACCGCGCTGCTCACGCTGTCGTGCGGCGAGCAGATCGTCAACCCGCGTCATGAGCGGCGTGAGCGTCGCAGGCTGGTCAAGGCGCAGCGGGCGCTGGCCCGTAAGGAGGAGGGGTCGAAGAACCGGGCCAAGGCCCGGTTGAAGGTGGCACGGGTGCACGCCCGGATCGCCGACCGCAGGCGGGATTATCTGCACAAGGTCACCACACGGCTGGTTTCCGAGAATCAAGTGATCGCCGTGGAGGACCTGGCCGTCCGCAACATGGTCAAGAACCATGCGCTGGCCCGCGCCATCTCCGATGCCGGCTGGCGGGAACTGCGGCGCATGCTGGAGTACAAGACGGCCTGGTACGGCCGCACCCTGGCCGTGGTGGACCGCTGGTTCCCCTCCTCCAAGTTGTGCTCGGTCTGCGGGGCCCTGCGGAACGAAATGCCGTTGAGCGTCCGTGAGTGGACTTGTGTGTGTGGCGCGGTTCATGATCGGGAGGTGAACGCGGCCCGGAACATGTTGCTCGCCGCCGGGCTGGCGGAGAGCTGAAACGCCTGTGGAGCTGGTGTAAGACCTCAACGGGAGTCCTCCTCTCGGGCGGGCGGTCGGCGGTGAAGCAGGAAGGCCGACCGGCGACGGTCGGAATCCCCCTCGTTCACGAGGGGGAGGATGTCAATCCTTCTCCCCCTTGAGCAGTGCGACCTCGCCGGAGACCGTGGTCGCCGACACCGAGGCCATGCCGCCGCCGAGCCGCCCGGACATGGTCTTCATACCGGGCCCGCTCGAGTCGGACAGTTCGTCGAACGTGCTGACCAGCCGCCCGGAGGTGGAGCGGAGGGTGACGTCCGCGTCCACGTTGTCCGGCAGCCTGACCAGGATGTCACCGGAGACGCTGGTGAACGTCACATGTCCGGTGGGTCGCAGCGCCAGGTCGGCGGTGATGCGGCCGGAGACGGTGTTGGCCCTGAGCCGGCGCGGCGTGCCGTCGGCCACCGTCAGGTCGCCCGAGACGCTGTTGAACGACAGGTCGCCCTCCATCGCCCGGCTCTCGACCGGCCCGGAGACGGTGTTGGCGTTGACCTCGCCGCTCACCCCGTCGAGCACGATCTCCGCCGACACGCCCTTGACGCGCGTGGACCGCTCGAAGCCGGCCACGACGGCGGGCGCCGACACCACGCCCGCGCTCACCCGGCACGACTTGGGGACGGCGATGGACAGCACGGTCCTGCGCCGGTCGCGGCGCAGCCAGCCGAGCAGGCCGTCCCAGGTGAGGTCCTTGTAGGCGACGGTGAGCGAGCGCGTGTCCTCGTCGTAGGTCACGATGAGCGGCGAGGCCGAGTCGATCTCGGCCACCTCCAGCGTCGGCGGGCCCTCGCTGGCGAGCACCGCCAGCCTGCCTGCGACGATGCGCACGTCGAGCGATTCCACGGCGCCGAAGGTCAGCTGCTCCGGCGCTTCGACGGTCCACTGCTGCATGCTTCCGCCCTTCTGGCAACACCTCGTATAGGAACACGATATGTCGCGTTCGGCGGAAACTCAAGATGTATCGCGTTTTGCTCGGCCGGCGGCTACTCGTCGTCCTCGTCGTCCAGCCGGGCCAGCCACGTCGCCAGCCGCTCCACCGGGGTCTCGAACTCGGGGTTGAGGTCCACGAACTCGCGCAGCCGCTCACCCAGCCACAGCAGGCTGACCTCCTCCTCGCCCCGGCGCTCGACCAGCTCCTCGATCCCCCGGTCGGTGAAGTACATCGCTCTCCATCCCGTCATCCGTCCGCTCACTGCGGTCTCGCCCGAACTCTAGCCCCTGGCCAGCACGGATCCCGAAACGGCGGATGCCGGTGGCCCAGAAGGACCACCGGCATCCGCGGAAAAACCTGGATCAGGCGAAGACCTGGCGAAGGATCTCCTCCAGCTCCGTGTCGTGCGCGTTGTGCGAGCCCGAGGCTGGCGAGCTGTTGGGCGTGCGCGAGACCCGCCGCACCGGCCGGCCGCCCAGCGCCTGCGGGTCCTCGGCCAGCTTGAGCGTGAGGTAGGGCCACGGACCCATGTTGACCGGCTCGTCCTGCGCCCAGACCAGCTCGACCTGACCGTAGCGGCCCAGCTCGGCCGCCAGCTCCTCACCCGGGAACGGGTAGAGGCGCTCCAGCCGGACCAGCGCCACATCGTCGCGGCCCAGCTTGCCGCGCTCGGCCAGCAGCTCGTAGTAGAGCTTGCCGGAGCACATCACCACGCGGGTGACCTTCGCCGGGTCCACCCCCGTGTCGCCGAGCACCGGCTGGAAGGTGCCCGAGGTGAAGTCGGACGCCTTGGACGTGGCCGCCTTGTGGCGCAGCAGCCACTTCGGCGTGAAGACCACCAGCGGCTTGTGCCGCTGCGACTCCACCTGCCAGCGCAGCAGGTGGAAGTAGTTGGCCGGGGTGGTCGGCTGCACGACGGTCATGTTGTCCAGCGCGCAGACCTGCAGGAACCGCTCGATGCGGGCCGAGGAGTGGTCGGGACCCTGGCCCTCGTAGCCGTGCGGCAGCAGCAGCGTGACCGAGGACTTCTGGCCCCACTTCTGCTCACCGGACGAGATGAACTCGTCGATGATCGTCTGGGCGCCGTTGACGAAGTCGCCGAACTGCGCCTCCCAGCACACCAGGGCGTCGGGGCGTACGACGCTGTAGCCGTACTCGAAGCCGAGCGCCGCGAACTCGCTGAGCAGCGAGTCGTAGACGTAGAACTTCGTGGTGCCCTGGTTGAAGCTCTTGAGCGGCGTGTGGTCGGCGCCGGTCATCCGGTCGACCAGCACCGCGTGCCGCTGCGTGAACGTGCCGCGCCGGGAGTCCTGGCCGACCAGGCGGACCGGGTGGCCGTCGAGCAGCAGCGAGCCGAAGGCCAGCGTCTCGCCCATCGCCCAGTCGATCGCGTCCTGCTCGACCATCTGGCCGCGGCGCTGCAGCACCGGCGCCAGGCGCGGGTGCGGCGTGAAGCCGTCGGGCAGGTTGAGCTGGGTGTCGACGATGCGTTTGAGCGTCTCGTGGGTGATTGCCGTCGGGGTGTCGTCGTGCGACCACTTGACGACCTCGGTCGGCGGCACCCGCATCGCGGCCGCCTCCTGCGGCTTCTTCGCCGCCTCGCGGACCTCGGTGAACGCCTGCTCCAGCTTGGCCTGGTAGTCGCGCAGCGCCGACTCGGCCTCTTCGACCGTGATGTCGCCGCGGCCGATCAGGGCCTCGGTGTAGAGCTTGCGGGTCGAGCGCTTGGCGTCGATGAGGTCGTACATCAGCGGCTGGGTGAACGCCGGGTTGTCGCCCTCGTTGTGACCGCGGCGGCGGTAGCAGATGAGGTCGATGACGACGTCCTTGCGGAACGCCCGCCGGTATTCGTAGGCGAGCTGTCCGACGCGGACCACGGCCTCGGGGTCGTCGCCGTTGACGTGGAAGATCGGGGCCTGGATCATCCGCGCCACGTCGGTCGCGTAGACCGACGAGCGGGACGAGGCCGGCGAGGTCGTGAAGCCGACCTGGTTGTTGACCACCACGTGCACGGTGCCGCCGGTGCGGTAGCCGCGCAGCTGCGACAGGTTGAGCGTCTCGGCCACGACGCCCTGGCCGGCGAAGGCCGCGTCGCCGTGGACGAGCACGGGCAGGACGCTGAAGCCCTCCTCGCCGCGCTCGATGAGGTCCTGCTTGGCGCGTACGACGCCCTCCAGGACCGGGTTGACGGCCTCCAGGTGGGAGGGGTTGGCCACCACGGACGCGGTGATGGTCTTGCCGCTCGGCGCGGTGAACGTGCCGGTGGCGCCCAGGTGGTATTTCACGTCGCCCGACCCGTGCGCGGTGCGCGGGTCGATGTTGCCCTCGAACTCGCCGAAGATCTGGGCGTAGGACTTGCCCACGATGTTGGCCAGCACGTTGAGCCGGCCGCGGTGGGCCATGCCGATGACGACCTCGTCGAGGTCCTCGTCGGCGGCGTCGCTGAGCACCGAGTCGAGCAGCGGGATCAGGGACTCGCCGCCCTCCAGCGAGAAGCGCTTCTGGCCGACGAACTTCGTCTGCAGGAACGTCTCGAACGCCTCGGCGGTGTTGAGCCGCGACAGGATGTTGAGCTGCTCGTCGCGCTCGGGCGACTTGTGCGGCTTCTCCACCCGCGCCTGGATCCAGGCCCGCTCCTCGGGGTTCTGGATGTGCATGTACTCGATGCCGACGGTGCGGCAGTAGGAGTCACGCAGCACGCCGAGGATGTCGCGCAGCTTCATCAGCGGCTTGCCGCCGAAGCCGCCGGTGGCGAACTCCCGCTCCAGGTCCCACAGCGTCAGGCCGTGCGACTGGATGTCGAGGTCGGGGTGCTTGCGCTGCTTGTACTCGAGCGGGTCGGTCTCGGCCATGAGGTGGCCGCGCACGCGGTAGGCGTGGATCAGCTCGATCACCCGGGCGGACTTGGCCACGTCGTCGTCATGGGTGGCCGAGATGTCCTGGACCCAGCGCACCGGCTCGTACGGGATGCGCAGCGCCTCGAAGATCTCGTCGTAGAAGCCGTCCTCGCCGAGCAGCAGCCGGTGGATCTGGCGCAGGAAGTCGCCCGACTGGGCGCCCTGGATGATCCGGTGGTCGTAGGTGCTGGTCAGCGTCATGACCTTGGAGACGGCCAGGCGCGACAGGGTCTCGGGGGAGGCGCCCTGGTATTCGGCCGGGTATTCCATCGCGCCCACGCCGATGATGGTGCCCTGGCCGGGCATCAGGCGCGGGACGGAGTGGACCGTGCCGATCGTGCCGGGGTTGGTCAGCGAGATCGTGGTGCCGGCGAAGTCGTCGACGCCGAGCTTGCCGGCGCGCGCCTTGCGTACGACGTCCTCGTAGGCCATCCAGAACTGCCGGAAGTCCATCTCCTCCGCGCCCTTGATGGAGGGCACGAGGAGCTGGCGCTCGCCGTTGCTCTTCTGGACGTCGATCGCCAGGCCGAAGCCGACGTGCTCCGGCTTGACCAGCGTCGGCTTGCCGTCGACCTCCGTGAAGGAGTAGTTCATCTCCGGCATGGCCCGCAGCGCCTTGACGATCGCGAAACCGATCAGGTGCGTGAAGGAGACCTTGCCGCCGCGGCCCCGCTTGAGGTGATTGTTGATCACGATGCGGTTGTCGATGAGCAGCTTCGCCGGGATGGCGCGCACGCTGGTCGCCGTCGGGACCGACAGCGACAGGTCCATGTTGGCCGCGGTGCGGGCCGCGGCGCCGCGCAGCCTGACCTCCTCGGCGTCCTTGGGCACGGGGGTGGCCGGCTGCTTCGGCTTCTCCGCCGCGGCTGGAGCCGCGGCCGGAGCCGTCACCGTCTTTTTGGCAGGTGCGGGGGCGGGCGCGGTCGTAGTGCCGTTCGCCGCCTCCCTGACCGGGGTTCGGCCCGGCCCGTAATCAGGGTTGTAGTCAGCGAAGAAGTTCCACCAGGCCTTGTCTACCGACTCGGGGTCCTGGAGGTACTTCTGGTACAGCTCGTCGACAAGCCACTCGTTCTGACCGAAGCTTGCCAGCGGGTTTGTCCGCGACGACTCAGACGACACGGCGGAAATCGCCCTCTTCCGCAGATCGGCGTTGATGATAGAGAACCTGTCCAAGGCTA
The DNA here is from genome assembly GCF_036289125.1 of Nonomuraea sp. LP-02. Classification (NCBI taxonomy): domain Bacteria; kingdom Bacillati; phylum Actinomycetota; class Actinomycetes; order Streptosporangiales; family Streptosporangiaceae; genus Nonomuraea; species Nonomuraea sp. LP-02. The sequence continues at coordinate 7,949,599 of NZ_JAXCLK010000001.1, forward strand.
CTCGCCCGGACTGGCAGCACGTGCCGAAGAGCGCGTGCCACCCCGAACGATCCTCTCAGGACCGCGCAAAGAGGTCACGCCCCCCCTTGCCAATCCGGGTGGCACTGGGGATTGTTACTGTTTGATATCAACACCGGGGCGGGAGGTTTAGTTCCGCGAGGACAACAGTCTGGTGGCGATCCGGACACCCGGCGACAGCTCCGCCAGCAGATCGGCCAGCTCCTCGCCGGCCTCCTTCAGCTCCTCCAGCGTCATCGGCTCCAGCCGCTCCAGCAGGAAGATGGCGTTGACCGTCTCCTCGGTGAGCCGGGTGCGGGCCACCTGGCGCCAGTTCCACCTGCGGCAGGTGACGCCGAGGTCGTCGCGCCAGATCACCTCGCCCGGCTCCGGCGTGCCGAGCGCCTCCTCCGAGGGCTCGTCGCCGGCCGCGCGCACCAGCCGCGCCGGGCCGGAGTAGCGGTCGAGGTCCTCGCCGCCGATCGGCAGCGCGTGCTTGACGCTGATCGCGTTGTAGGCGTCGACCGCCCGGTTGATCTCCGGGAGCGGCATGCGCCGGGTGAGCGCGTCGACCGAGGGCCGGGTGCGCTGAGGCTTGGCGCCGAACGCGCGGTAGGCGTCCTTCCAGGCGTCGATCTTCGCGGGCTGCGCCTCCGCCTCGGCCGCCGCCGCCAGCCAGGCGCGGGAGCGGTCGTCCGTGGGGCCGTTGGTCAGCCCGTGCGCGGTCATGACCAGCACGGCGAAGTCGGGCCGGAGCTCGTGGACGGCGTCGTCCACCCAGATGTCGTCGAGCACGCTCCCAAGTCTACGAGCGACACAAATCGCAAAATTCACTTTGCAAAATTGTCTTTGCGGTCTACGGTGGGGGTATGGAGGAGCAGTACAGGATCAGTGACCCCCGGGTGCTCAAGGCCGTCGCCCACCCGCTGCGCGTACGCCTGCTCGGCCTGCTGCGCAGCGACGGCCCGGCCACCGCCAGCGAGCTGGCCCGCAAGGTGGGCGAGAGCTCCGGCTCGACCAGCTACCACCTGCGCGAGCTGTTCAAGTTCGGCTTCGTCGAGGAGGACGACGAGCGGCGCGACGGCCGCGAGCGGCGCTGGCGCTCCCGCCACCACTACACCTCGTGGGACGCGGCCGAGATGAGCGCGACGCCCGAGGGCCGCGAGGCGGTCCGGATCATGCACCTGCGCCAGGCCGAGACGGTCGGCCGGATGCTGGGCGAGTTCGACCTCGCGGACTGGCCGCCCGCGTGGATGGACGTCTCCGGCATGAGCGACCACATCCTCACGCTGCCCCCCGCCGCGCTCCGCGAGTTCGCCGACCGCGCCGACGCGCTGCTGCGCGAGCTCGCCGACCGCCACGCCGGCGACCCCGACGCCAGGCAGGTGCACGTCTGGTACGGCGGCGTCCCCCGTAGTCCCGGACAGGAGGAGTCTTGACCGCCCGCTCGGCCTTACACCGTTACCTGCTCGTCTGCTTCCTGACCTGGCTGCCGCTCGGCCTGATGATGTCCTCCCAGGTCCTGCTCATGACCGAGCGGGGGCTCGGGCTGCCCGAGATCGGCCTGACGGTGACGGTGTTCTCCGTCGTCACCGCGAGCCTGGAGCTGCCCACCGGAGGGCTCGCCGACGTCGTCGGGCGGCGCGGGGTGCTGGCCGTCTCGGCCGCGTTCCTCACGGCGGGCCTCGCGCTGATGAGCGTGGCCACGACGCTGTGGGCGTTCCTGGCCGTCGGCGTGCTCAAGGGCGTGGCGCGGGCGCTGTCCAGCGGCCCGTCCACCTCCTGGTACGTCGACACCCTGCACCGGATCGAGGGCCGCGACGCCGACCTCAAGCCGGGCCTGGCCAGGGGAAGCGCCATGGAGTCCGCGGCCCTCTGCGCCGGCGTGCTGGCCGGCGGCGTCCTGCCGACAGTGGTGCCGCCGGGGCTGATGTTCCCGCTGGCGGCGCCGAGCCTGGTGGCCGCGGTGGCGGCGGCGCTGCTGCTCGCCGTGGTCCTCGTGGCGCTGCCCGAGCCGCCCCGCGACCGGATCTCGCCGGGCGGCGTGCTGCGCGGGGTGCCCGCCACGATCGCCGGCGGGCTGCGGCTGGCGGCCAGGGGCGCGCTGCTGCGCCGGCTCATGCTGGCCGCCGTGTGCTCCGGCGTCATGCTGACCGCCATCGAGCTGCTGACGCCCGGCCGGCTGGCCGAGCTGGCCGGCTCGGCGGAGGAGGGGAGCTTCGCCTACGCCGTCGTCGCCGCGCTCGGCTTCGCGGGCAGCGCGGTGGGCAGCGCGCTCGCACCCCGTGCGGCCCGCCTGGCGGGCAGCTCGGCGAGGGGCGCGATCGCGGGCGCGGTGGTGTGCGGGCTCTCGGTCGCCACCCTGGCCGCCACGTCGGACCTCGGCGGGGCCGCCGGCCTGGTGAGCGCCGCGGCGGCCTACGTCGTGCTGTTCGCCGGGCTCTCGGTGACCGCCGTGCTGTCGATGGAGTTGACGCACAACGCGGTCACCGCGGCCGAGCGCACCACCCTGACCTCGATCTCCTCGCTGTCCCTGCAGTCCGGCGGGGTCGCGGCCAACCTCACGCTCGGCGCGCTGGCCGCCCAGGCGGGCCTCGCCGCCGCCTGGACCGTGGCCGCCGCGGTCATCCTGGTCTCGGCGCTGCTGTTCGTCCGGCTGCCGGTGCTCACACGCTCCAGTCCAGCTCCGGCCCCACCGGTACGATCCGGCTCGGATTGATCCCGGCCGGCTTCAGGACGGTGTAGCGGCCGGTGTAGCCGGGGTCGGTGGCGTGGTAGAGCTCCGACAGGTATTCGGGGTCCCCGCCGGGGACGCGCCAGCCCTTCTCGTCCCTGATCGGATCGACGATCGTGACGTCCAGCAGGTCCTCCAGGCCCAGCAGCCGCCTGACGATCAGCACCCGGTGCGCCCACGGGCAGGCGTAGGAGGCGTAGAGGCGGTAGCGGCCTGGCTCCGGCGGGCCGAGGCGGTCGGTGAAGTGGTTGGGCTGCCGGACGAAGCGGCCATCGCCCGAGATCTCGCGGCTCGGCTTCATGGTCCCAGTAGAACATGATTCGGATCCAGAACCTCGTTCGGGCAGAATCGGGGCTATGGCGAAATTCGTGGTGACCCCTGCCAGCCGGGCGCAGCGGGAGGCGTGGACGGGCGGGGCGATCCCCGACGTGGAGCGGGTGCGGCCGGGGCTGTGGTCCATCCCCGTGCCGATCCCCGTCAACCCCCTGCGGTACGTCCTGGTCTACGCCCTGGAGCTGCCGGACGGCGTCGCGATCGTGGACGCGGGCTGGGACACCGACGAGGCGTACGACGCCCTCTGCGCCGGCCTGCGCGTGGCCGGATACGCGATCACCGACGTCAAGGGCGTGCTCGTCACCCACATCCACCCCGACCACTACGGCCTGGCCGGCCGGGTCCGCGAGGCGTCCGGGGCGTGGATCGCCCTGCACCCCGCCGACGCCGGCCTGCTGCGCGAGCGCTACGACGACGAGGCCATCGACGGCCTCGTCCGCCGTGAGCGGGCGCTGCTGGAACGCTGCGGCGTCCCCGCGACGACGCTGGACGAGCTGGCCGGCGCGTCGATGATGATCCGTCACATGGTCTCCATGGCCCGCCCCGACCGGCTCGTCGAGGACGGCGACGACCTGGGCCTGCCCGGCTGGGACCTGCGCGCGATCTGGACGCCCGGCCACTCGCCGGGCCACCTGTGCTTCGTCTCGCCCGAGCGGCGGGTGCTGTTCTCCGGCGACCACGTGCTGGCCAAAATCACCCCGATGGTGGCCGTGCACCCGCAGTCGCCGCCCAACCCGCTCGCCGACTACCTCGACTCCCTGGCCGCCGTGGGCGGGCTGGAGGTGGACGAGGTGCTGCCCGCCCACGAGTACCGCTTCCTGGAGCTGGCCGAGCGGGTGGACAGCGTGCTCGCCCACCACGAGGAGCGGCTGGCCGAGATCGAGCGGGTGGTGGCCGGGCACGACGGCGTCACCTGCTGGGACACCGCGACGCGGCTCACCTGGTCGCGGCCCTGGGAGACGATCCCGCCGTTCATGCGGCGCTCGGCCAACAACGAGACGCTGGCGCACCTGGTGTGGCTGGAGGCCAAGGGACGGGTGCGGCGCTCGCCGGGCGAGCCCGACCTCTGGCATCCGCAGTGACCGGTGGCGGCGGGCTCCTGGCGGGTTATGGTACTCGTACTAGAACGTTGTTCTCCTGCCATGGAGGTTCCATGCTTCGGTTCGATGACAGGGTCGCGATCGTCACAGGGGCCGGGCACGGCCTCGGCAGGTCGCACGCGCTCCTGCTGGCCGAGCGAGGCGCCAAGGTCGTCGTCAACGACCTCGGGGGCGCGCTCGACGGCACGGGGGCCTCCGCGGGCCCCGCCGCGGAGGTGGCCGAGCTCATCAACAAGAACGGCGGCCAGGCCATCGCCAACGCCGGCAACGTCGCCACCCCGGAGGGGGCGCGGGACATCGTGAACGCGGCCGTGGACGCGTTCGGCAAGGTCGACATCGTCATCAACAACGCGGGCATCCTGCGGGACAAGTCGTTCGGCAAGATGACGGTCGAGGAGTTCGACGCGGTCATGGCCGTGCACGTACGCGGCTCGTTCCTGGTCAGCCTCGCCGCCTACCCGATCATGAAGGCCGCCGGCTACGGCCGCGTGGTCAACACCTCCAGCCCGGCCGGCCTGTTCGGCAACTTCGGCCAGGCCAACTACTCCACGGCCAAGATGGGCCTGGTCGGGCTCACCAAGACGCTCGGCATCGAGGGCGCGCGCAGCGGCATCAGGGCCAACGCCATCGCCCCGGTCGCCTGGACCCGGATGACCGAGGCGCTGCTGCCGGCCGAGTTCGAGGCCAAGTTCACGCCGGAGCGGGTGAGCGCGCTGGTGGCGTACCTGACGCACGACTCGTGCGAGGTCAGCGGCGAGGTGTTCACGGTCGGCGCGGGGCGGGTGGCGCGGGTGTTCGTGGCCGAGGGGCCGGGCTGGAAGACCGACGACATCTCGCCGGAGGCGATCGCGGACAACTGGGAGTCGATCATGGCTGAGCAGCCGTACGTGCTGTCGGCGGGCGACTCGATGAAGGCCATGCTCTAGGGGCGTACGACGACTGCCGGAAAGCCGGTCCCCGCACGGGGGCCGGCTTTCTGCTTGTACGGCAACAACATCCACTTTGTTCGGTCATCGACGGAAGTCAGGCGAGTTCGGTCGATTCTCACTATTGATTTGCCGCATCGGTGACCTTATTGTCGGCGGCATGACCCCCCAGCCGGGCTCCGCCGGCGACGTGCTGACGCTCATCAGCGCCGGCTCGGCGACGACCCGTTCCGACCTCGCGAGGCTCACCGGCCTCGCCCGGTCCACGATCTCCCAGCGTGTGGACGCGCTCATCGAGCGCGGCCTGGTCGAGGAGAGCGAGAGCGGCGAGTCCACGGGTGGCCGGCCGCCGCGCCAGCTCCGCCTGCACACCGAGGACCACGCCTTCGCCGGCGTCGACCTCGGGGCCACGCACTGCCGGGTCGCGCTCATGGACATCTCCGGACAGGTGCTCGCCGAGTGCGAGGACCCGCTGCTCATCGGCGAGGGCCCGGAGCACGTGCTCGCCCACGTCGACCAGCGGCTCGACCGGCTGCTCGGCGAGGCGGGCCGGACCCGGCCCATGCTCCGCGCGATCGGCATCGGCGTGCCGGGGCCGGTCGAGTTCGCCACCGGGCGGCCGAACAACCCGCCGATCATGCCGGGCTGGAACGACTACCCCGTCCCCGAGTACTTCGGCGGCGTCAGCGTCCTCGTCGACAACGACGTCAACGTGATGGCGCTCGGCGAGCACCGCCACTCCTTCCCGGAGACCCGGCACCTGCTGTTCGTCAAGGTCGGCACCGGCATCGGCTGCGGCATCGTGGCCGACGGCAAGCTGCACCGCGGCGCCCAGGGCTCGGCCGGCGACATCGGCCACATCCGGGTGAGCGGCCACGAAGACGCCGGCTGCCGCTGCGGCAACAGCGCCTGCCTGGAGGCCGTGGCCGGCGGCGCCGCCATCGCCCGCAGGCTCGCCGAGCTGGGCCTGCCGGCCGAGCGCGGCGCCGACGTGGTGGCGCTCGTCCAGGCCGGCGACACGCAGGCGCTGCGCCTGGTCAGGGAGGCAGGCCGGCACATCGGCGAGGTGCTCGCCGGCCTGGTCAACTTCTTCAACCCCGAGGTCATCGTCATCGGCGGCGCGCTGTCGCGGGTGCACGAGCATCTGCTGGCCGGCATCAGGGAGACGGTCTACCGCCGCTCGCTGCCGCTCGCCACGCACCACCTGTCCATCACGCCGAGCCGCACCGGGATCGACGCGGCCGCGCTCGGAGCGGGCCTGCTCGCCATCGAGCACTACCTCTCACCCGAGAACATCAACCGCATCGTCAGCGCCTGACCACCGGGCCGACAGACAAGGACCCCCCGATGCTGGTGATCAAGGGCATCGTCAAACAGTTCCCCGGCGTGCGCGCGCTGGACGGCGTCGACCTCGACGTACGGGCCGGCGAGGTGCACTGCCTGCTCGGCCAGAACGGCGCGGGGAAGTCCACCCTGATCAAGGTCCTGGCCGGCGCGCACCAGCCGGACGAGGGCACCATCGTCTTCAACGGCGACCAGGTGCGCCCCGCCAGCCCCATCGACGCCATCAGGCTCGGCATCGCCACCATCTACCAGGAGCTCGACCTGGTCGACGGGCTCAGCGTGGCCGAGAACATCTTCCTCGGCCACGAGCCCGCCAAGCTCGGCTTCGTCAACCGCGCGGCGGCCAACAAGGCCGCCCGCGAGGTGCTCGAACGCCTCGGCCACGGCGAGATCCGGCCGTCCGCCGAGGTGGGCCGGCTGTCCCCGGCGGCCAAGCAGGTCGTGTCGATGGCGCGGGCGCTCTCCCACGACGCCCGGCTCATCATCATGGACGAGCCGTCGGCCGCCCTCGCCCACGACGAGGTCGGCAACCTCTTCAGGATCATCCGCGAGCTGACCGCCCAGGGCGTCGCCGTCGTCTACATCTCCCACCGCCTGGAGGAGATCCGCGAGATCGGCGACCGGGTCACGGTGCTGAAGGACGGCCGTACGGTCGCCGTCGGCCTGCCCGCCCGCGACACGCCCACCACGCAGATCGTCTCCCTCATGACCGGCCGCAACGTCGAGTACGTCTTCCCGCCGCGCGGCGGGCGCACCTTCGGCGAGGAGGTGCTGCGGGTGGAGAACCTGAACGCGCCGGGCGTCTTCTCCGGCGTGTCGTTCTCGGTACGGGCAGGCGAGATCGTGGGGCTGGCCGGGCTCGTCGGCTCGGGACGCTCGGAGATCCTGGAGGCCGTCTACGGAGCCCGCTCCGCCACCGGCCGCGTGCTGCTCGACGGGCGGCCGGCGGGACGCGGCGTGGTCGGCGCCGTACGGCGCGGCATGGGGCTCGCCCCCGAGGAACGCAAGGCCCAGGCCCTGCTCCTCGACCAGAGCGTCACCGCCAACATCACGCTCGGCAGCCTGCCCGGCTTCGCCAGGTTCGGCTGGCTCGACCGCAAACGGGAACGGGCCGAGGCCCAGCGCCTGTCCGAGATGCTGGACATCCGACCACCCGACCCCGAACGCCCGATCCGCACCCTGTCGGGCGGCAACCAGCAGAAGGCCGTACTGGCCCGCTGGCTGCTCGGCGGGCGCAAGCTCCTGCTGCTCGACGAACCCACCCGCGGCGTGGACGTGGGCGCGCGCGCCGAGCTCTACGCCGTCATCCACGACCTGGCCGAACGCGGCATCGGCGTGCTGCTGGTCTCCAGCGAGGTGCCCGAGGTGCTGGGCCTGGCCGACCGGGTGCTGGTGCTGCGCGAGGGGTCGGTCATCCACGAGGGCGACGCCGCGGAGCTCGACGAGCACCGCGTACTGGACATGATCATGAATGGGAGGGCGGCCTGATGAGCGAGCCCACGACGGACCGCCGCGCGGCGGGGGTGGCGGCGCTCGCGCCCACGCGCCGCCTGGGCGAGATGCGCCACCTCGGACTGCTGGTGGCGCTGGCGATCCTGGTGGTGGTCGGCCTGGTGACCCGGCCGGAGAACTTCGCCACCACCTCCAACCTGGTCAGCATCCTGTCGCTGGCCGCCACGATCGGCGTCATCACGGTCGGCGCGACGTTCGTCATCATCGGCGGCGGCATCGACCTGTCGGTGGGCGCGGTCATGGCGCTGGCCTCGGTCTGGGCGACGACGCTGGCCACGCAGGCGTACGGGCCATGGGTCATGGCCATCTGCGCGATCCTCGTCGGCACCGGGGCCGGGCTGGTCAGCGGATGGCTGATCGCCTACGGGCGGCTGGTGCCGTTCATCGCCACGCTGGCCATGCTCGTGGCCGCGCGCGGCCTGGCCCAGCGCATGTCGGACCGCAGGACGCAGCTCGTCCAGCCCGACAACGCCGCCCTCGTCGAGCTGTCGACCACGCGGGTGCTCGGCGTCCCGCTGCTGGTCTACATCTTCGCCCTGGTCGTGGCGCTCGGATGGGTGGTGCTCAACCGGACCACGTTCGGGCGGCGGACGTACGCGGTGGGCGGCAACCCCGAGGCCGCCCGACTGGCCGGCATCGACGTGCGCCGGCACACCATGCTGCTCTACGCGCTGTCCGGGCTGTGCTGCGGCATCGCCGCCATCCTCATCATGGCCAGGACCACCACAGGCTCGTCCACGCACGGCGATCTGTACGAGCTGGACGCCATCGCCGCCGTGATCATCGGCGGCACGCTGCTCACCGGGGGCCGGGGGACGATCATCGGCTCGATCCTGGGCCTGCTGATCTTCACCCTCATCACCAACCTGTTCATCCTCAACGGCCTCGACACCAGCGACCAGCTGATCGCGAAGGGCCTGATCATCGTCGTCGCCGTCCTTCTCCAGCGACGGAACTTGAAGGAGAGAGCAACATGAGTGAGAACGTCGCGCGCAGGGGATTCCTCGTCGGCGGGCTCGGCGGAGCCGCACTGCTCGCCGCCGGCTGCACCAGCAACGAGCCCGCAGCGGCGCCCAGCAGCGCCGCGGCGGCCCCCGCTCCCGCCGCGAGCGGCAACGACCAGCCCGGCACCAAGGTGACCATCGGCTTCTCCGCGCCGGCGGCCGACCACGGCTGGATCGCCGCGATCGCCAAGAACGCCGAGGCCACCGCCAAGCAGTACAGCGACATCGACTTCAAGCCGGTCGAGCCGACCAACGACATCAACCAGCAGATCTCCGCGGTCGAGTCGCTGATCGCGCAGAAGGTGAACGCGCTGGTCATTCTGCCCAACGACGGCCAGCAGCTCAACCAGGTCGCGCTGCAGGCCACCGCGGCGGGGATCCCGGTGATCAACCTGGACCGCGTCTTCCCCGACAAGCTGGCCTACCGTACGTGGATCGGCGGCGACAACTACGGCATGGGCGTGGCCGCCGGCCACTTCATCGGCAAGCAGCTCAAGGACAAGGGCGTGTCGAACCCGGTGATCGTCGAGATCCAGGGCATCGCCACGCTGCCGCTCACCCAGGACCGCAGCAAGGGCTTCGCCGACGCGCTGAAGACCTACGGGTTCAGCGTGACGGCCAAGCAGGACGCCAAGTTCACGGTGGAGACCGGCAACCAGGTGGCGACGTCGCTGCTGCAGGCGCACAAGAAGATCGACGCCATGTGGAACCACGACGACGACCAGGGCGTGGGCGTGCTCGCCGCGATCAAGGAGGCGGGCCGCGACGAGTTCATCATGGTCGGCGGCGCCGGCTCGCTGAACGCGATGAAGGAGATCCAGTCGGGCACCTCGGTGCTCAAGGCGACCGTCACCTACAGCCCTACCATGGCCTCTTCGGCGATCAGGCTGGCTCGCTTGGTCGCACAGGGGAAGGGCATGAGTGATCTCGTGGAGAACTCGGTGCCGCAGTCCATCACGCTCGCTTCCGAGACCATTACCAAGGACAACGTCGAGAAATACCTGGAACTCGGCTTCGAATCCTGATCGGGGGTTGCATGTCAGACAAGACCACCATTGGCGTGGGCATGATCGGGTACGCGTTCATGGGCCGCGTCCACTCCCAGGCCTGGCGGAGCGTGGGGGCCTTCTTCGACCTGCCGCTGGCGCCGCGCATGGCGGCGATCTGCGGCCGGTCGAAGGAGCGCACCGAGGCGGCCGCCGCGCAGCTCGGCTGGGCCGCCGCGGAGACCGACTGGCGCGCGCTGATCGAGCGGGACGACGTGCAGATCGTCGACATCTGCACGCCCGGTGACTCGCACGCCGAGATCGCCGTGGCCGCGCTCGCCGCCGGCAAGCACGTGCTCTGCGAGAAGCCGCTGGCCAACACCGTCGCCGAGGCGGAGGCGATGGTGCGGGCCGCCGCCGCCGCGCCGCCCTCGGTCAAGAGCATGGTGGCCTTCAACTACCGGCGGGTTCCGGCGATCGCGCTGGCCCGCCGGTACGTCGAGGAGGGCCGGCTCGGCGAGATCCGGCACGTGCGCGCCCAATACCTCCAGGACTGGATCGTCGATCCCGAGTTCCCGCTGGTGTGGCGGCTGCAGAAGGACAAGGCGGGCGCGGGCGCGCTCGGCGACATCGGCTCGCACATCGTGGACGCCGCCGAGTACGTCACCGGCCAGCAGGTCGTCGGCGTCTCGGGGCTGACCGAGACCTTCGTCAAGCGCCGGCCGCTCGCGGGCGAGTCGGCCGGGCTGGGCGCGTCGCGGGCCGAGTCCACCGGCGAGGTCACGGTCGACGACGCCGCGCTGTTCATCGGCCGGCTGTCGGGCGGGGCGCTCGCCTCGTTCGAGGCCACCCGGTTCGCCACCGGGCGCAAGAACGCCATGCGCCTGGAGATCAACGGCGGGCTCGGCAGCCTCGCCTTCGACTTCGAGTCGATGAACGAGCTGTGGGTCTCCGAGGGCGGCGGCGGGTTCGAGCGCATCCTGGTGACCGAGCCCGACCACCCGTACGCCGGCGCCTGGTGGCCGCCCGGCCACGGGCTCGGCTACGAGCACACCTTCACCCACGAGATCAAGGACTTCCTGGAGGCCGTCGCCACCGGCGCCGACCCGTCGCCGTCCTTCGCCGACGGGCTGCGGGTGCAGCGGGTGCTGGAGGCGGTCGAGCGCAGCGCGGCCGACGGCGGCCGTTACACGAACGTGGAGGATTGACGATGACGCGACCAGTCACGCTGTTCACCGGGCAGTGGGCGGACCTGCCGTTCGAGGAGGTGTGCCGGCTGGCGGCCGAGTGGGGCTACGACGGGCTGGAGATCGCCTGCTCGGGCGGCCACTTCGAGGTGGACAAGGCGCTCGCCGACCCCTCGTACGTCGAGCAGAAGCGCGCCCAGCTCGACAAGCACGGCCTGAAGGTGTGGACGATCTCCAACCACCTGGTGGGCCAGGCCGTCTGCGACCACCCGATCGACGAGCGGCACAAGGGCATCCTGCCGGCCCGCATCTGGGGCGAGGGCGACCCCGAGTCGGTGCGCCAGGCGGCGGCCGAGGAGATGAAGGACACCGCGCGGGCCGCCGCGCTGCTCGGCGTGGACACGGTCGTGGGCTTCACCGGCTCGTCCATCTGGCACACGGTCGCGATGTTCCCGCCCGTGCCCGCCTCGGTGATCGACGCCGGCTACCAGGACTTCGCCGACCGCTGGAACCCCATCCTCGACGTCTTCGACGAGGTCGGCGTGCGCTTCGCCCACGAGGTGCACCCGAGCGAGATCGCCTACGACTACTACACGACGGTCCGGGCGCTGGAGGCGGTCGGCAACCGGCCGGCGTTCGGGCTCAACTGGGACCCGTCGCACATGGTGTGGCAGGACATCGACCCGGTGAACTTCATCCTCGACTTCAAGGACCGCATCTACCACGTCGACTGCAAGGACACCCGCATGCGCGTCGGCGACGGCCGCCGCGGCCGGCTGTCGTCGCACCTGGCCTGGGCCGACATGCGGCGCGGCTGGGACTTCGTCTCGACCGGGCGCGGCGACGTGCCCTGGGAGGACTGTTTCCGGGCGCTCAACGCGATCGGCTACGACGGGCCGATCTCCATCGAGTGGGAGGACGCCGGCATGGACCGGCTGGACGGCGCGCGGGAGGCGGTGGGCTACATCCGTACGCTCAACTCCATCACGCCGCCGGCCACCGCCTTCGACGCGGCCTTCGCCACCGAGTGACACGCGCCGGTCCCGCCGGAGCGCTCCGGCGGGACCAGGTGCCCGTCCGTCAGTCGATCACGACGATCTGGCGCAGCACCTCGCCGCCGCGCAGGGCCGCCACGGCGTCGTTGAGGTCGGTGAGCCGGATCCTGGCGCTGATCATCGAGTCGAGGTCCAGCTTTCCGGCCTGGTAGAGCTTGGCGAAGTACGGGAAGTCGTGCCGCACGTCGGACTCGCCGTACAGGCTGGAGTGCAGGTGCTTGCCCTCGAAGAGCAGGCTGAAGGCCGAGACCGACCACATGTCGTCCATCGCGCCCGCGCCGACCACGATGACGTCGCCGCCGCGCCGGGTGATCTGCCAGGCGGTCTGGACGGTGGCGGCCTTGCCGACGACCTCGAAGCCGTAGTCGAAGCCGGCGCCGCCGGTCAGCTCGTTGATCGCGTCGGGGACCTGGTCGGGCGTCACGGCGTGGGTGGCGCCGACCTTCTTGGCCAGCTCGTGCTTGGACTCCAGCGGGTCCACGGCGAGGATCGTCCTGGCGCCGGAGACGCGGGCGCCCTGGATGACCGAGAGACCGACGCCGCCGCAGCCGATCACGGCGACCGTGGAGCCGGGGCGCACCTTGGCGGTGTTGATCGCCGCGCCGACGCCGGTCGTGATGCCGCAGCCGATGAGGGCCGCCGCCTCCCACGACACCTCCGGGTCGATCTTGATCGCGCCCTGCCAGGGCACGATGATCTCCTCGGCCCAGGTGCCGCAGCCCGCCATCCCGAACGCCGTCGTGTCGCCGCCCAGCCGGAACCGGCCGTTGCTGAACGACTCGATCATGAACTTGGTGCACAGGTAGGGCTGCCCGCCCAGGCACAGGTCGCAGGCGTGGCAGGCGGGCGACCAGTTGATGACGACGTGGTCGCCGGGCTGGAGGTTGTCGACGTGCTCGCCCACTTCGACCACCTCGCCCGCCCCTTCGTGGCCGGGGACGAGCGGCACGGGCTGCGGCAGCACCCCGGACATGGCGGACAGGTCCGAATGGCAGACGCCGGTGGCCTTGATCCGTACGCGCACGTCCGCCGGGCCCACGGGCGCCAGCGTCACGTCGTCGCGGATCTCCAGCTTGTCGTTGCCTACGGCGGTCAGGATTGCGGCACGCATGGGGCGTTCCTCCTCGGCGGTGGACCTATTCCTCGATGGAGAGGGCGGCTTTGGGGCAGGAGCGGACCGCGTGGCGGACGCGGTCGTGCAGCTCGGGGGGTGGCTCGGGAAGCAGGATGTGGAGCTGGTCGTCGTCGTCGAGGTCGAAGACCTCCGGCGCGAGGCCCATGCACACGGCGTTGGCCTCGCAGACCAGCTCGTCCACCTTGATTTTCACGACAACCTCCTGTGGTCCCATGAGACCACTTTGGTGCGTTCGACGACGTACGCGATCCGCTTGCGGCCGGTCTGCTCGACGTACGGGCGGAGCAGCTCGTCGGCCACCCCGGGGGTCATGCGGCGGGCGACGAGCATGCCGATGTCCATGATCCGGTCGGGGTCGTCGATCCGCTCGGCCTTGCCGTACAGCAGGACGCCGCGGAGCTCGGCGTAGTCGTCGCCGGCCTCGATGAGGCAGCTCACACGGGGGTCGCGGGCCAGGTTGCGGGCCTTCTGGGCCTTGCCGTAGGTCCAGAAGGCGATGCGGCCGTCGTCGAGGCCGTAGAACATGGTCACCAGGTGCGGCGTGCCGTCGGGGTTGATCGTCGCGAGCTGCAGCTTGCGCGAGCCCTCCAGGAGGGCGGCCACTTCCTCGTCCGACATCGCGATGCGAGCGCGCTGATTCACGTGGCCAGTAGAACAGGTTCCAGAAGTGGGCTGCAAGAGGCTCCTGGAATGTTGTTCGGTTCGGCTAGGGTGGCCTTCCATGTCGATGCCGCCGGAGCTGCTCCACGCAGCCAAGCACGCCAAGGGGTTCATGCCGCTCGCCGAAGGGCTGGCCCTCTACGAAGCGGCCCGTCAGTACGGCGCGCTCGGCCCGATCTGCGAGATCGGCACCTACTGCGGCAAGTCCGCCGTCTACCTCGGCGCCGCCGCCCGCGAGACCGGCTCCGTCGTCGTCACGGTCGACCACCACCGCGGCTCGGAGGAGATCCAGCCCGGCTGGGCCCACCACGACCCCACCCTCGTGGACCCCCGCTTCGGCAAGATGGACTCCCTGCCGACCTTCCGCGCCACGATCGCGGCCGCGGGCCTGGAGGAGGAGGTGATCGCGGTCGTCGGGCGCTCCGAGCGTGTGGCCGCGCTGTGGAACACGCCGCTCGGCATGCTGTTCATCGACGGCGGCCACTCCGAGGAGCCGGTCACCCGCGACTACGAGGGCTGGGCGCCGCACGTCCGGGAGGGCGGGGCGCTGGTCTTCCACGACATCTATCCCGATCCGGCCGACGGCGGTCAGGCGCCCTACCGGGTCTACCTGCGGGCGCTGGAGTCCGGAGCGTTCCAGGAGAAGTCCGTGGAGGGCTCGCTGCGCGTGCTGGAGCGCGTGGCGCCGGGCATCTGACTCTCCGCACGGCGCCGGCCCGTCCGGGCCCGCTCAGGCGCTCTGGCGGCGCCGGGTGCGGGTCCACGACTGGCGGATCCGGGCCTGCCAGCCGCGGAAGTCGTCGTGTGTGCGGGCCTCGTGGCCGAGCTCGATGAGCGCCTGGTCGGTCCAGGACGCCGCCTCCTCGGCGTCGGCGCCCACCAGGACGGCCGCCGCCTGCCCCGTGTGCTCGGGCAGCGGGCCCGAGCACAGCCGGGCGGCCACCGCGAGGGCGCATCCCTGCGCCAGATGGGCGCGGAAGCCGTCGGCCGAGGCGTGCTCGGCCAGCCACCGCAGCTCCTCGGGCTCGGCCCCGCCCGTGTACGCGGCCGCGAACCCCGCTCCGCTCCACAGGTCCGCCCGCCGTACGGCGGGGAACCCGGCGATCCTGGCCGCCACGTCGTCGGGCGCGGCGCAGTCGTGGTACCATAGCAGCCGCCCCAGCCCCTGGTCGAAGGCCGCGCAGTGGGCCCGGGTCAGCAGGTCGGGCATGACCCGCTCGCCCACGAGCCGGTCGGTCCTGGCGAGGGAGCGCTGGAAGCCGAAGCCGTCCACCGCCAGCCAGCGCAGCAGCGGGTGGGTCAGGCGCGCGCCGCGTACCGGCCGCAGCCGCAGCAGCGCGTAGCCGCGTCCGGCCCCCAGGTAGGCGGCGTGGCGGTGGTGCCGGGCGGGGCCGGCGAGCAGCTCGTGAAGGCGCCGGCCCCGTGAGAGCGTGAGCAGGTCGAGTACGGTGCAGGCGGCGGCCGCCCCCTCGTAGCCGAAGGGCCGCCGGTCCGCCGGAACCTCCTCGACCTTCTCCACTTCTTTCGACATCACCGCATTGAAGCCGAAAATGTATGACTTCTCGGCTTCCGAGAAGACCGTTCGAGCCGGTCCGGGCCTGAGCCGGAATCTCCGCCGGCTCAGATCGGACTCCAGTGGATCCTTGGTCAAGAACCTTCGCAGTCTCTTCGCCGGCGTCAGTGTCGGCTCGATCCCGGCCTGGTCCAAGAACGAAGTTGTGCCCGTGTCGCCCACGCTTCCCCCGAAGACGCCTCGTACGGCCACTCACGAAGCTAGTGACCCCAATGCGGCCCTCACCGGCGGCACACCGGGCGTCCGGGGCAAAGAAGCGGCAAAAGCGCTTGCCTAGGGGGTCTCCCGCTCGGCCGCCTGCGGGGGGACGCGGATGCCGGCCGCGCAGCCGCACACGTCGGGATCGAACGTCGCCGTACGCTCCACGTCGCGGAACAGCCCGGAGCCGGGGGACAGCTCCATGAGCGCGTCGGCCGCGAGGACCACCGCCGCCGCCGTGTAGCCGGAGCGCTCGTGCGGGAAGTGCTTGCGGTTCACGAACTGCCAGCCCGTCCAGTACGAGCCGTCCTCGTGCCGCAGGTGCTGCATGTCGGAGAAGAGCCGCGCGGCCCGCTCGCGGTCGCCGATCGCGTCCAGCGCCAGCACCAGCTCACACGTCTCGGCCCCGGTCACCCACGGCTGGTCGGAGACGCACCGGATGCCGAGCCCCGGCACCACGAACGTCGCCCACTCCTGCTCCAGCAGCTCGAACGCCTCCTGCCCGCGCACCGCGCCGCCGAGCACCGGGTAGTACCAGTCCATCGAGAACCGGCTCTTGTCGGCGAACGCCTCGGGATGCGCGCCCAGCACATGCGCCAGCCGGTCGGCGGCCAGCTCCCAGTGCGGCTGCGGATCGCCCAGGAGGTCGCCGAGCAGCACCCCGCAGCGCAGCCCCTGGTGGATGGAGGAGCAGCCGGTGAGCAGCGCGTACGACGAGGGCCTGCCCCGCG
The DNA here is from genome assembly GCF_036289125.1 of Nonomuraea sp. LP-02. Lineage (NCBI taxonomy): Bacteria > Bacillati > Actinomycetota > Actinomycetes > Streptosporangiales > Streptosporangiaceae > Nonomuraea > Nonomuraea sp. LP-02. The sequence goes on from NZ_JAXCLK010000001.1 coordinate 7,966,074, forward strand.
CGTCACGCTCCCAGACGATCTCGCCGCGCTCGGTCTGCAGCCCCGCCACGTAGTCGAGCGCGGCCTTGACCATGGGCCAGGACTCCTCGGTGAAGGCCCGGTCGCCGGTGACGAGGTGATGGTGCCAGACGCCTACCGCGACGTAGGCGGCGTGGTTGGTCTCGCCGCCCAGCTCCACGCCGGCGCCGTCCACCAGCTTCATCGGCCAGGAGCCGTCGGCGCGCTGGTGGCGGGCCAGGTAGGCGTAGCCGCGCCGGACCGGCTCGGCGAGGCCCGCGACCGTCATGGCCATCAGGCACTCGACGTGGTTCCAGGCGTCCACATGCCCCTCGGGCCACGGGACGCCGCCGTCCTCCTGCTGCAGCGCGGCGATGCTCTCGGCCGTGCGCACGACCTCCGCTCGGGAGATCATGGCTTCTTGACGTAGAGGACCACGCTCTTGCCGATGATCGGGTTGAGCACGGCCTCGGCGATCTGGGTGACGGCCGGGCGCTTCATGATGTCCCAGACCAGCAGCTCGTGGTACGCCTTGGCGAGCGGGTGGTCGTCGTTGTTGACGCCGACCGCGCACTTGATCCACCAGTAGGGGGAGTGCAGGCCGTGCGCGTGGTGGTGCGGGCCGATCTCGAAGCCGGTGGACTTGAGCTTGGCCGACAGCTCGGCGAGCGTGTAGATGCGTACGTGGCCGCCCGGCGCGGTGTGGTACGCCTCGTCCAGCGCCCAGCAGATGCGCTCGGGCAGGAAGCTCGGCACGGTGATCGCGGCGGTGCCGCCCGGCTTCAGCACGCGGAAGATCTCGGCCATGGCCGCCATGTCGTCGGGGATGTGCTCCAGCACCTCGGCCGCGATCACCCGGTCGAAGCTGTCGTCCTCGAACGGCATGTCCAGCGCCGTGCCCTGGACGGTGCGGCCGCTCGCGTCCGGCGGCACCTCGCCCGCCTTGTCCATCGCCGCGAACATGTTCGCCACGTTGTCCAGCTCCGCCTGGTCCATGTCGAAGGCGATCACGTCCGCCCCGCGACGTAGCACCTCGAAGGCGTGCCGGCCGCCGCCGCAGCCCAGGTCGAGCACGCGCACGCCGGGGCCGACGGGCAGCCGGGCGAAGTCCACGGTCAGCACTGGTGGTCTCTCCTCGCGATCAGTGTGATCAGTGTGGGGCTGGGGGTCAGGGGCGGTGTGCGGCGATGGCCTCGTGGTAGGCCTCGACCGTGCGCTTGGCCACGACGTGCCAGGTGTAGCGCTCCATGACGCGGTCGTAGCCCGCCCTGCCCACCCGCTCGCGCTCCTCGGGGGAGTCGTGCAGGCGGCGCAGCGCGGCGGCCAGCTCCTCGGCGTCGCCGGGCGGCACCTGTACGGCCGCGTCGCCGACGACCTCGGGCAGCGCCCCGGTACGGCTGGCGATCAGCGGCGTGCCGCAGGCCATGTGCTCGACGGCGGGCAGCGAGAAGCCCTCGTACAGCGACGGCACGACCGAGATCTCCGAGGTGGCGATCAGCTCGCCCAGCTCGTCGTCGGAGATGCCGTGCACGAAGCGCACCCGCTCCTGCAGCGACAGCTCCTGGACGAGCTGCTCGGTGGGCCCGCCCGGCGTGGGCTTGCTGACCACGGTGAGGTTGACGTCGCGCTCGGTGGACAGCTTGGCGACCGCCCGCAGCAGCGTGGCCACGCCCTTCATGGGGGAGTCGGCGCTCGCCACGGCCACGATCGAGCCCTTGCGCTTCGGCTTGTCCGGGCGCGGGTGGAAGTAGCGGGTGTCCACGCCGAGCGGGATCAGCCGCAGGTTGGCCTGGGGGACGTTGAAGTCGCGGTGGATGTCGGCGAGCGAGGACTCGCTGACGGTCAGGATCGGGCTGAGCCGGGGCGCGACGCGCGACTGCATCTTCACGAACCCGTACCAGCGGCGCATCGTGAGCTTCTTCACACCCTGGGCGGCCTCCAGCTCGATGCGGCGGTCCACGCTGATGGGGTGGTGGATGGTGCCGACCACCGGGAACAGCTTCTGGATGCCGAGCAGGCCGTAGCCGAGGGTCTGGTTGTCCTGGACCACGTCGAAGTCGCCGACCCGCTTCTTCAGCTCGCGCAGGGCGCGCAGCGTGAACGTCAGCGGTTCGGGGAACCCGGCGGTCCACATCGTGCCGACTTCCAGCAGGTCGATCCAGTCGCGGTACTCGTGCAGCTTGGGGGTGCGGAACGGGTCCTCGTCGCGGTAGAGGTCGAGGCTGGGCACCTCGCGCAGGATGACGCCCTCGTCCAGCTCGGGGTAGGGCGGGCCGGAGAACACCTCGACGTGGTGTCCGAGCGCGACCAGCTCGCGGCTCAGGTGGCGGAGGTAGACACCCTGACCGCCACAGGTGGGCTTGCTGCGGTAGGACAGCAGCGCGATCCGCAGCGTTCGCTCCCGCACGGACACCCCTTTCTCCGCCGGTAGGCGCCTGAGATCAGTTGAATGTGACCTTAGCCCGAGAAGGCTACCATTCGGTAGGTCACCGAGAATTGCTCACATTCGTCCTTGCAGGCCGTGCGACATGCGACGTTACGGTAACCGAACGTGGTTCTGTGGAACACGTTCTAGGTCGGGCTGCTGCTCTTTCGGGGTGCATAGCGGTACATTCCGTCCCAACGGGATTGCGTGACGCGAAGTTGGAGGACCCTTGGCCAGGCGCGCTCTGATCACCGGCATCACCGGCCAGGACGGTTCCTATCTGGCGGAGCACCTGCTGGAGCAGGGGTACGAGGTCTGGGGCCTCGCCCGAGGCCAGGCCAACCCGCGCGTCTCACGCGTGCGCAGGCTGCTGTCGGACGTCCAGGTCGTCCGCGGCGACCTCCTCGACCAAGGGTCGCTCATCTCCGCCGTGGAGCGGGTCCAGCCCGACGAGGTCTACAACCTGGGGGCGATCTCGTTCGTGCCCATGTCCTGGGAGCAGGCCGAGCTCACCGCCGAGGTCACCGGGATGGGCGTGCTGCGCATGCTGGAGGCGATCCGGGTGTGCTCGGGCGTCTCGCGCGGCGGCGCCTCGGCGGCCTCCGGGCAGATCCGCTTCTACCAGGCGTCGTCCTCCGAGATGTTCGGCCAGGTCAGCGAGACCCCGCAGAACGAGCGCACCTCCTTCCACCCGCGGTCGCCGTACGGGGTGGCCAAGGCCTACGGGCACTTCCTCACCCAGAACTACCGCGAGTCGTACGGCATGTTCGCCGTCTCCGGCATCCTGTTCAACCACGAGTCGCCGCGGCGCGGGGCGGAGTTCGTCACCAGGAAGGTCTCGCTCGGCGTGGCCAGGATCAAGCTCGGCCTCGCCGCCGAGCTGCGGCTCGGCAACCTGGAGGCCAGGCGCGACTGGGGGTACGCCGGCGACTACGTCCGGGCCATGCACCTCATGCTGCGGGCCGACAGACCCGAGGACTACGTGATCGGCACCGGGCGGATGAAGTCGGTGCGCGAGCTGGCCGAGGCCGCCTTCACCGCCGCCGGGCTCGACTGGGAGCGGTACGTCGTCACCGACCAGACGCTGCACCGGCCCGCCGAGGTGGACCTGCTGTGCGCCGACCCGAAGAAGGCGCGCAACCAGCTCGGCTGGGAGCCGACGGTGTCGTTCGACGAGCTGGTGGCCATGATGGTCGAGGCCGACATGAAGCTGCTCACCGACGGCGGCGACCCCGACCAGGAAGGCTCCTGGCCCTAAGTCCGCCCTGCCTCCCGGTAGGCGCCCGGGGTGAGCCCGAAACAGCGGACGAACCAGCGGGTCAGGTGGCTCTGGTCGGTGAAGCCCGTGGCCGCCGCCGCCTCGCCGATCGGTACGCCGTCCGCGATCAGCGTACGGGCCCGGCGCAGCCGGAGCAGGCGCTGGTAGTCGCTGGGCGGCATGCCGTACCGCGCCACGAAGGCCCGGTACACCGCGAACCTGCTGCCGCCCGTCGCCCGCGCCAGCTCCTCGGCGGTCGGGTCGTCGAGCAGGTGGTCCTCCAGGAACCCGCGCGCCCGCGCCGCGATCGCCGCTGACGTCCCGCGGGCCTTCGGCGGGTCCGGCGGGGCCTGCGTCGCCGCCGCCCTGACCAGGCGGGCGACCGTGACGGCGAGCAGCTCGTCGCGGCGCAGGGCCGTCGCGGCCGGGTCCAGGAGCGCCCGGTGGAAGGCGCGCAGCGCGCCCGCCGCCGCCGCGTCCGCCACCAGCGGTGCGGCGAACAGGGGGAGCGGCCCCCTGCGGCCCGTCGCGTCCGCCAGCGCCTCCGTCACCAGACCGGGACCGATGTGCACGATCCGGTAGGTGAAGCCGAGCGCGTCGGCGGCGTGGCCGTCGTGCGGGTCGTCCGGGTTGAACGCCATCACCATGCCGGCCGCGCTCGTGTGCGCCGCGCCGCGGCAGGTGAACGACTGGGCGCCGGTCTCGGTCACGCCGAAGGAGTAGGTGTCGTGGCTGTGGCGGTGGTAGACGTGCCGTTCGAAGTGGGCGTACATGGCCTCCAGCGGCCGCCGCCCGGCCCGCCAGTACCGCGCCCAGTCCCCTCCCACGTCCCCAATCTTCCTCGCGTCGCCCATTGACAAAGAGCATTTTTACGTAAAGGATTGTTTTTGCGATGAGAGACATCCTGTACCTGGAAGCCATCGAGCAGGCCGAGGCGCTGCTCAAGCCGCAACGCGTCGAGGTGCTGCGGCAACTCGCCGAGCCTCGCACCTGCTCGGAGGTGGCCGCAGTCCTGGGCCAGACGCCGCAGCGCGTCTACTACCACGTGAAACGCCTCGTCGAGGCGGGCCTCGTGGACCAGGTCGCCGAGCGCAAGGTCCGGGGGATCTCCGAGGGGATCTACCAGGCCGGCGCGCGGTCGTACTGGCTGTCGCCACGGCTGGTCGGCCGCATCGGCGGCCTGCGCCGGGCCCGCGACGAGCTCAGCCTCGGCTACCTCCTGGATCTCATGGAGGAGGTCCAGGAGGACATCGCGGCGCTCGACCGCACCGCGCCCGAGCTGCCCTCCGTCGGCCTGTCCGGCGAGATCCACCTACGGACCGAGCAGCGCCAGCAGTTCCTCACCGAGCTGCGGACGATGCTCCAGGACCTGTTCACCCGCTACGGCGGCGCCGAGGGCGACGCCTTCAAACTCGCCGTGGCCTGCTACCCGAAGACCGACGACAGTCGAGGAGACGATGACGATGACCGACGACCTGCAGACGCCTGAGCCCGCCGCCCCCATGCTGCTGCGCGCCCGCGTCCCGGCCCCGATCGCACGGGTCCGCAAGGCGCTGACCGACCCCGCCGAGCTGCGCGTCTGGCTCGCCGAGCAGGCCGAGGTGGACCTGCCCGCCGGACGCTACGCCTTCTGGGGCCCCACCACGCCCGAGGGCGACGCGCCGCACCAGCGGTTACTGCACGCCGACGACCGCGCCGTCCGCTTCGCCTGGATTCTGGACGGTGAGGAGACCACCACCGAGTTCGCCCTTGATCCCGACGGCCCGGTCGCCACGTTCGTCACGTTGTCCCAGAGCCACTTCGACTTCCAGGACGTCATCACGGGCAAGAGCATCCGGGGCGTGCTGCAGACGTACTGGTGCCTGGCCCTCGCCAACCTGGCCGAGCACCTGGAGGGGCGCGAGCTGACGCCGCGGGTCGACTTCACCTCGCCCGAGCTGCGCGCCGAGGCCGTCGTGGACGCCTCGCCGGCGGACGTGTTCGCCTCGCTGATCGACAGCGACGCGGTGACGAAGTGGTTCGGGTACCCGATCGAGATCGAGCCGTACGTCGGCGGGCGCTTCGCCATGGGCGGCCTGGCCAACGACCCGAGCCCGGCCAAGGTGCTGGAACTGGTGCCCGAGCGTACGTTCTCGGTCGACTGGGGCGACAACGGCGTCGGGACGTGGGAGCTGGAGGGCAGCGGCGGACGTACGCGGCTGACGCTGGTGCACAGTGGCTTCGACGCCGAGCGGCCGCCGTACGCGTCGTGGGGCGGCATCGTGGCGGGGCTGGCGGAGCTGCGGCGCTACCACGAGGTGCCGGACTGGCGTCCGATCCTGGAGTCGGCGTAAGGGCTGGTGTTCGGGGCTGGGGCGCACGAGCGTACAAGACGGCAGGCCCCCGATCGGGGACGCTCGGGGGCCATGCGTTTCGATACGAAGATCGCCATCGTGGTACGCGACGACCTGGCCGTCTGGCAGCGCCTCAACGTGACCGCCTTCCTGGCGAGCGCGGTGGCGGGAGGGGTGCCGGAGACGATGGGGGAGCCGTACGCGGACGGGTCGGGCGTCGCGTACCTGCCGATGTTCCGCCAGCCGGTGCTCGTGTACGAGGGCGGGCCGGCGCAACTGCGCGGGATCCGCGAGAAGGCGATCGGGCGGGGGATGGACGTGGCCGTCTACATCGAGGAGATGTTCAAGACGGGCCATGACGCGGACAACCGGGCGGCGGTGCGGGCCGTGGCGAGCGACGAGCTGCCGCTGGTCGGCCTGGCCGTCCACGGCCCCCGCAACGCCCTCGACAAGACCCTGAAGGGCCTGTCCCTGCACCCCTGACCGCAGGGTTGTCCACAGAACCCCGCTCGGCCGCTCGCCCGCCCGCCCCAGCCGCCATCCTGACCCCATGAACCACCCCCACCCACCAGAGCCTCCACCTACCTCGCCACCCGAAAGCCCACTGACCGACCGGACCCGCCAAATCACCCGAGCCATTCCACAAGCCACCGCCTGCCGCCAGACCGCCGCCCACATCTGGGACCTCGACGTCCTCCCCACCCGGACCGGCGACGACTGGCCGGTCGAACTCATAGCCCCAGGCCACCTTGCCATCCCAGGCTGCGTGACCTACCTGGCGCCGCTGCCGGACGACGACATCACCATGCACAGGGGCGTCCGCCTCACCACGATGGAACGTACGGCCCTCGACTGCGCCCGCCACCTCCCCCGCATGGAGGCGGTGGCGATCCTCGACCAGTTCGCCCGCAAAGGGCTCGACCTGGAGGTGTTGTGGCACCGCCCGCTCAACTCCTGGCAGCTGCGCGACACCCTCAGCCTGGCCGACCGTGGAGCCGCCTCCCCGAGGGAGAGCTGGCTCCGCGTGATCCTCGTCGAGGGCGGTCTCCCCAGACCCTCCACCCAGATCAGGGTCGACCTGGGCGACGACCACCATGCCTACCTCGACCTGGGCTGGGAGACGTTCAAGGTCGCCGTCGAGTACGACGGCCAGGAACATCACACCTCACCCGCCGACCGCCGACGCGACACCGACCGCCGCGAGGAGCTCCGCCGCCGCGGCTGGCGCGTGATCGCCGTACGCCGTGACGTCATCCCCGGCCAGATCGCCGACCTCCTCCACCACGTCGCGGACGCCCTGATCGAACGCGGCTGGCACCCCGCCCCGGAAACCACGACCCGCATACTCCGGGCTATCCGCGCCGCCCGCCGCCGCTCCTCCCAAGGCAGCAGGCGCCGCCACCGAAACCCCGACAGCGACTGGACATCCTGGTAACGACAGGCACGGGGAACGCGAGCACACAATCGGCCCATAGACGTATGGACCCGCACACCGTTGTAGGGATCGAGACACGCGAGAGGGCCGACCCCGAAAGGCAGGCCCTCTCGTGACCGCTCAAAAGTCGAACTCTCCCTGTGACACGCCGTCTTTGAAAGCGGCCTGCTCCGAGGCGGGTGAAGACCAGGGCAGGCCCACTGCGATCCTTGCTGTGCGGGCCTGGGCCGGCACGCCGTCGATGTCCACGACCACCTCGCCGGCCGCATTCGGCGGCGCGCCACCGGCGTTCGAACTTCCAGACCCGCTGCCGGACTTCGGAGCGTGCCCGCCGGGTCGCCGTGAGCGCGCGGGGACCGGCCGCGGCGAGAACGTCGACCAGCCGGAACACCGTCGGGTCGGAGGGACCGGGCCGATCAGGTGGGGCTAGGCCCGCAGCATGGCCACGTCGGAAGGCAGTCCCAGCCCAGCCAGGCCACTCAGGCGTGAGGTGGCGCGTCACAGCGCGATGCGGACGGTCTTGACCTGGGTGTAGGTGTCGAGTCCTTCCAGGCCGCCTTCGCGGCCCAGGCCGGACTGCTTGTAACCGCCGAAGGGGAGGTTGCCGGTGCTCATCTCGGCCCAGGTGTTGATCCAGACGGTGCCGGCCTCGATGGCTGCGGCCATGCGGTGTGCGGTGGTGAGGTTGGTGGTCCACACGGAGGCGGCCAGTCCGTAGTCGGTGTCGTTGGCCTGGGCGATGGCGTCGCCGATGTCGGTGAAGGTGGTGATCACGCCGACGGGGCCGAAGATCTCCTCGCGGACGACGCGCATGTCGGGGCGGACGTCGTCGAGGAGGGTGGGGGCGAAGAAGTATCCGTGGTCACCGAAGCGCCCGCCGCCGGTCACCACGTTCGCGCCCTCCTCGCGGGCGATGTCGAGGTAGGAGTTGACGCGGTCGAACTGCGCCTTGGTGGAGAGCGGTCCCACCAGCGTGCCCTGGGCGAGCGGGTCGCCCGGGGTGAATGCCTCCATCGTCTTCAGCAACTTCTCGACGAACTCCTCGCAGATGCTCTCCTCGACGAACACCCGTGATCCGGCGACGCAGGCCTGTCCCGCGTTACCCAGGAAGCCGGCCGCCACGCCGCGGGCCGCGACGTCAAGGTCGGCGTCGGCGAAGACGACCGACGGCGACTTGCCGCCCAGTTCGAGCGTTACGCGCTTGAGCGTGTCGGTGGCCTGGCGCTGGACCAGCTTGCCGGTCGCGGTCGACCCGGTAAAGGCGATCTTCGCGACACCGGGGTGCGTGACCAGCGCCTGGCCTGCCTCGGCGCCCAGGCCGGTGACGACGTTCACGACACCGGCCGGCAGGTCGGTGCCGGCCAGCAGTTCGGCCAGGCGCAGCGTGCTCAGCGAGGCGGTCTCGGCCGGCTTGAGCACGACGGTGTTACCGGCGGCCAGGGCCGGGGCGAGCTTGCCGGGCAGTTGGCCCATCGGACCGTTCCAGCCCCAGATGATGCCGACGACACCGAGGGGCTCCTTGCGGGTGTAGGCCATGCGGTCCTTGCCTGCGGGAACGCTCACGCCGGACAGCTTGGTAGGCCAGCCCGCGTAGTAGCGGAAGACCTCACTCGCCTCGGCCAGCATGTGTGCGGTCAGCATGCGGGGTGCGCCCATGTTGACCGAGTCGATGGTGGCCAGTTCGTCGGCGTGCTCCTCGATGACGTCGGCGATCTGGTTCAGGATCCGGCCCCGCCGGTCGGGGCTCATGTCCGCCCAGGCGGGATCGGTGAACGCCGCGCGCGCGGCGTTCACCGCGGCGTCGACGTCGGCTGCCTCGCCGCGCGGCACGCTGGCCAGCGCCTCCTCGGTGGCCGGGTCGGTGTTCGGCAGCGTTCGTCCGGAGACTGCGGCGACCTGCCGGCCTCCGATCCACATCATCCGCTCCCCGGCCCGTACGAACGCGGGGATGTCACGGCGGGCGGTGTCGGCGACGGGCGGGACGCTCACAGTTGCAGTCATGGTTGTTCCTCTCCTGGTGTCCCGATCAGCAGATCCGTCCTAAACGGATTGCCTATCCATTTAACGTAACGGACAGGCTATCCGTTTGCAAGAGGAAATGAGAAGGCTATCCGGTACGCTGAGGTGAGGTGCTGGACGCCAGAGGAAGGAAGCATCCGCCGTGAGCGCTGAGCCCGCCCCTGCCCGACGTGCTGACGCCGAGCGCAACCGGTCGAAGATCATCGCGGTCGCCCGCGAGGCCTTCGCCGAACCCGGTGCCGCACCGTCGATGGCCGAGATCGCCCGACGTGCCGGCGTCGGCATGGCCACGCTCTACCGCAACTTTCCCGGCAGACTCGAACTGGTCGAGGAACTCTTCCGCAACACCGTCGACGACATTTGCCAAGCGGCCGAATCCGTCAGTGGCGACACGCCTGGCGAGGCCTTCTTCGCCTGGCTCATGCGCTTCCACGCCATCGGCGCCCGCAAAGGACCTCTCGCCTCCGTCCTCCTCTCCGAATCCGCCAATGGCACCCCCATCCTCCGCGCCAGCCGCTCCCGCACAATCGCGGCCGGCGAACCCCTTTTCCGCGCCGCGCAACGCAGCGGAGAAGTACGCGACGACGTCTCTCTCGGGCAGATCCTCGACGGCCTCGTCGCGCTCGCCGGCATCGACAACAGCCCGGACTTCCCCGGCGCCCTGATCCGCATCCTGCTCGACGGTCTGCGTCCGAATCCGCACACTACGGGCGGATCGCCGACTGCCAGTGAAGGCATGGACATCCCCACGACCACAAGAAGGAGCGAGTGATTGGCGGCCGTCTCTCCGTAAGACCCCACGCCTACCTGCACCGCCGCAGGATCCGCTGCTTGGGCGTCGAGGCAGGGGCCCAGGATCCCTGACAGTCCGCACCCGCGACCAGCGCTTTCACAACGGGTAGAGGGGCTTGCCCGGCTGCGCTTCTACACCTGGAGAGTGTTTCCTTCCAAGCAGCGGACAGGACCCGGACAAGCCCTCCATCGTTGCAGGTCAGAGCTGCTCTCCACTCGCTCGATCAAGTCCCGGAGAGGCTGGCTCGTGAAAGCCCGAGGCGGAGGCTGTTGTGGGCACTTTCATGAGCCGCAGCAGATCAGACGCCGTCGGTGATGCGGTCGAAGTGGAACGGGCAGTGGGTGCCGCCCATGCCGATCGTGGTGCGGCGTTCGAAGCGGAAGCCGTGTCTGCGCGGCGCGATGGCCTCGATCCAGTTGGCGTCGAACGCGCACATGGCCGGGGTCAGCTCCGGTGCCCCGTTGGCGACGAGGACGTCGTGATAGAAGCACCGGCGCACGTCGAGGTGATAGCGCTCGTCGTCGTCCACGGGCCGCTCGAAGACGAACCCCTTGCCGAACGCGTGCTCCTCCCGCGACTTGCTCATCTCCACCATGGCGCGGAAGGCGTCCGGCGCCTGGTCCAGCATGGCCCGGGTGCCCTCCTTCATGGCGTCCCCGAACGGCTCGACGAACGCCGCCTGGACGGCGGCGATGGCCTGGTGCCTGCCGAGCCTGGGCCGGAGGATCTCGTAGGCGGCGACCAGCGCCAGGGTCAGGCGCAGGTTGTGCCGCGCGGGCTCGTCGACGATCCGCGACTGGTTCGCGGCTTCGAGCTCGTCCTGACGCGCCCGCATGGCGGCCGTGAGGTCGGCGTCCGTCGTGGCCAGGCGCTCGTAGAAGGCGTCCAGCAGCAGCGTGGTGTCGCGATCGGGGTCGGGGACGTAGTCGCCGCCGGCGAGCCCGAACTGGTCGGTGGACATGATGGTCGGTCCTTTCGGTGTACGGCTCGGCGCGTACACGTCCAGGACCCCGCGCGGAGGCGTGACCGGACGTGCTCGCGACCAAGCGAGCACGCCAGCGCACTCCACCGACCGACCGGCGCTGACTAGCTGTGTGTGATATTTCGTACGAAGTCTGGCACGGCCGCGACGATCACGTCCACCTGCCTGCCTCTAGAAGAAGGCCGGCGGCCCGGATCGAGAGTCGTCGGCAGGATTGGCTTTCCGCGGCTTGGCGGGCCTATGTCTGGACGCCCGGTACGCATCGACCGACTTGCGAGAAGATCGCCAAACGCCATCGGGGCCCTGAACCGCGTTGAGGCGCCCGCGTTGGGCAGCCTGGCGTAGGGCGTGGATGCTGAACTCCTCGTCGACCAGCGCGGCGAGGGGCACGAGCCTGGCGGGGCCGGCGACGTTGGGGACGATGAAGCGGTTGAGGTTGTCTTCCATGGCGCGAGCGATGAGTTCCCCCAACGCTCCGTAGTCGCCGGCATCAGCCCGGCGGAGGGCGGTGAGGTAGCTCTCGCGCTGTCTCTTCAGCACAATGATCGGCGGGTAGCCGAGACGTACCAGGATGAGGTTGAGCACAAGGCGACCGGCCCGTCCATTGCCGTCTATGAACGGATGGATGCGCTCAAAGGAGTTGTGGATCTTAGCGAGTTCCTCCGGCAGCGGGTGGCCGATGTCCTCCTTGGCCTCCAGCTTTCTGCCCAGCTCGCAAACATCGTCCGCCCACCCTTGGATCTCGCTGGCGACGAGCGTCCAGGAAGGCGGCGTCATTCCCTCGGCGAATGGGTGGATGTCGTGTTCACGGAAGTTCCCGGGCCCTTCGCGGTCAGAGGCCTCGGGGTGCGGATCGATGTCCCAGACAGGGGTCATGGCCGTGTGATGGATGTGGCGTAGCTCGTTGAGGCTGAGCAAGTGGCCGTCATTCCATACCTCGGGTTCCAGCGCTTGGCCGTAGACCCATTTGGCGGCGTCCGCGTAGCCTTTGACCTCGTTGTACTCGCGGAGGGGCTTGGCACCCACTGCTCGTCCCTGATCGAGCAGTGCCTGCACCTCCTTGAGCACCAGGGTGTTGCCCTCAAGAGCGGTCGAGTGATGGGCCTCAAGGTGCCAGATGTCGGACCAGATCTCTTGGGCTTCGGTAGGGCTGGGCAGGCCGCCGAGGCGCTGGTTGAGTTCCTGGATGGCACGGTCAAGTCGTTCGTAGACTGTGGCCCGGCTCGGACGACCTCTCCCTGCCACTGAATCCCCTGTGTAGACGCCGAATTCCAAGTTTGATAAGCCGATCCTAGACCTAATTGAACTAATCAAACTCGACGTTCGGTGACGCACCACACACGCAACGTCTTGGGCGAGCCGCATGAGCGGGCCCTTGGCCGTCATTTTTCTGGTCAAGGGCGCTGTCTGCTGCTCGACCCGGTGTCCCGGAGCGAGCCGGGTGGGAGCGAAGGGGGCAGGTGGCCCGGTCAGCTGATGGTGACGGGGAGTTCCTTGATGCCGTTGATGAAGTTGGAGCGGAGGCGGCTGGCCGGGCCGGACTGGGCGAGGCGGGGGCGGCGGCGGGCCAGTTGTTCGAACAGGACCCGGAGTTCGAGCTTGGCCAGGTGGTTGCCCAGGCAGAAGTGGGCGCCGCCGCCGCCGAAGCCGATGTGCGGGTTGGGGCTGCGGCCGATGTCGAAGACCTCGGCGTCCGGGAAGACGGAGGCGTCGCGGTTGGCGGAGCCGTAGAAGACGACGACCTTGTCGTCGGCCTTGATGGGCTGGCCGCCGATCACCTGGTCGCAGGTCGAGGTACGGCGGAAGAGGTTGACGGGGGAGACCCAGCGGACGATCTCGTCGGCGGCCGTCTTGGCCATCGTGGGGTCGGCGACGAGGCGGTCCCACTGGTCCGGGTGGTCGAAGAAGGCGAGCATGCCGCCCGAGGCCGCGTTACGGGTGGTCTCGTTGCCGGCGACGATGAGGAGGAGGACGAACAGGTCGAACTCGCTCTCGTCGAGTGTCTCGCCGTGCTCGTCGGGCTGCAGGAGTTTGGTGACGATGTCGTTCCTGGGGTTGGCCTTGCGCTGCGCCGCGAGCTGGTTGGCGTAGGCGTAGACCTCCATGGCGGCGTCGGGGCCCTCGCCCGGCGCGTCGGCGTAGTCGGGGTCCTGGGCGCCGATCATGCGGTTGGACCAGGCGAAGAGCTTGTCGCGGTCGGAGACGGGCGCGCCGAGCAGCTCGCAGATGACGTAGAGGGGCAGGGGGGCGGCGACCTCGGTGACGAAGTCGATCTCGCCCGTGCACTTGTCGAGGAGGTCGTCGCAGATGTCGCGGATGTGCTCTTCGAGGGCGTTGATGGTGCGCGGGGTGAAGCCCCGGTTGACCAGCGAACGGCGCCGGGTGTGCTCCGGCGGGTCCTGGTTGAGCATCATGAGCCGCTGAAGGGCGATCTGCTCCTCCTCCAGCTCGTCGAAGAGCGCGAGCCTGCGGTGGGAGGAGAAGAGGTCGGAGTGGCGCGAGATGTGGACCACGTCGTCGTAGCGCGTGACGGCCCAGAATCCGGGCTCGCCGTCGTGCCAGTGGACGGGGGAGTTGGCGCGCAGCCAGGCGAACTGCTCGTGTGGTGGTCCAGCGGTCGCGTAACGGTCCCTGTCGACGAGGTCGATGTGCACCCGGATCACCCTCTTGATCAAGCGCTTGGTTAAGTGGTACTGGAACGTGTTCTATTACGTGACTGTACGACCGTCAAGGAGCCAGGGCGAGCCAGCAGGAGCGACGTCCGATGTCTGTGTTGCGGGCACGTATCCTGTGCGTGAACCGGGTCATCGGGGCGATATGGCCGGTTCGTGTCGTGAGCGATGATGTTCGCGCAGTATGTCCAGGTCACAGATCGGATGTTTCCACAGCCTCACCCTTGACACATGCCGGGTGGGCGCTTCAGCATCGTGAGACGAGACATCCGATGTATAGATGAAGGATGCGGTGTGAAGCTGCTGCGAGTAGGACCTGTCGGACAGGAACGGCCGGTCGTCCTGGACGAGGCCGGTAACCTGCGCGACATCGGAGAGCCCGACATCGACGGTGCTTTCCTCGCCTCCGGAGGAGTGGCGCGCGTCCGTGCCGCGCTCGACCGCGGTGACCTGCCGATCGTGGCCGAGGAGGGCCTGCGGGTGGGCGCACCCGTCGCGCGCCCCGGCAAGATCGTCTGCATCGGCCTGAACTACCGCGACCACGCCGCCGAGTCGGGCGCGGAGCCGCCGGCCGAGCCCGTGGTGTTCATGAAGGCCGCCGACACCATGGTCGGCCCGTACGACGAGGTGCTCGTCCCCCGCAACAGCGTCAAGACCGACTACGAGGTCGAGCTGGCCATCGTCATCGGGAAGCGGGCCCGCTACTTGGAGAGCAGGGAGGAGGCGCTGGAGGTCGTCGCCGGTTACGCCGTGGCGAACGACGTCTCCGAGCGCGAGTTCCAGCTCGAACGCGGCGGCCAGTGGGACAAGGGCAAGTCGTGCGAGACGTTCAACCCGCTCGGGCCCTGGCTGGTGACCGCGGACGAGGTGGGCGACCCGCAGAGCCTGTCGCTGCGCCTCTGGGTCAACGGCGAGCTGCGCCAGGACGGCGACACCAAGAACATGATCTTCGATGTCGCGGAGATCGTGCGCTACCTCAGCCAGTTCATGGTGCTGGAGCCGGGTGACGTGATCAACACCGGCACCCCCGCCGGCGTGGCGATGGGCATGCCGGGGCAGCCGTACCTCAGGGCCGGTGACGTCGTGGAGCTGGAGATCGAGGGTCTCGGGCGGCAGCGGCAGACGGTGGGCCAGGCATGAGGAACAACTACCGGATCGTCGGGATGGAGACGCACGACGTGCGTTTCCCGACCTCGCGCGAGCTCGACGGCTCCGACGCGATGAACCCCGACCCCGACTACTCCGCCGCCTACGTGGTGCTGAGGACCGACGACGGCCACGAGGGCCACGGGTTCGCGTTCACGATCGGGCGCGGCAACGACGTGCAGACCGCCGCGATCAGCGCGCTGGAGCGGTACGTGCTCGGCAAGGACGTCGAGGACCTCGGCGCCCTCTACAAGGAGATGGTCAACGACTCGCAGCTGCGCTGGCTGGGGCCGGAGAAGGGCGTCATGCACATGGCGATCTCCGCCGTGGTCAACGCCCTGTGGGACCTGAAGGCCAGGCGGGCCGGCAAGCCGGTGTGGCGGCTGCTGTCCGAGATGTCCCCCGAGGAGATCGTCGGCCTGGTCGACTTCCGCTACCTCAGCGACGCCCTGACCCCCGACGAGGCCCTGCAGATCCTGCGCAAGGCCGAAGGCGGCAAGGAGGAGCGGATCGCCCGGCTGATCGAGACCGGCTACCCGGCCTACACGACCTCCCCCGGCTGGCTCGGCTACGACGACGAGAAGCTGCGGCGGCTCTGCGAGGAGGCCATCGCGCAGGGGTTCGGGCAGATCAAGCTCAAGGTCGGCGCCGACCTGGAGGACGACAAGCGGCGCTTCAGGGTCGCCCGCGAGGTCTGCGGCCCCGACTTCCCGATCGCCATCGACGCCAACCAGCGCTGGGACGTCGGCTCGGGCATCGAGTGGATCAAGTCGCTGAGCGAGTTCGGCCCGCACTGGGTGGAGGAGCCGACCAGCCCGGACGACGTGCTCGGCCACGCCGCCATCGCCCGCGGCATCGCGCCGATCCCCGTCGCGACCGGCGAGCACGTGCAGAACCGCATCGTCTTCAAGCAGCTCCTGCAGGCCGAGGCCATCTCCTACCTGCAGATCGACGCCGCCCGCGTCGGCGGGGTCAACGAGAACATCGCGATCCTGCTGCTCGCGGCCAAGTTCGGCGTCCCGGTCTGCCCGCACGCCGGCGGCGTCGGCCTGTGCGAGCTGGTGCAGCACCTGTCGATGTTCGACTACGTGGCGGTCACCGGCACGATGGACGGCCGGGTCATCGAGTACGTCGACCACCTGCACGAACACTTCGCCGACCCGGTGGTGATCCGCGACGGCCGCTACCTCGCGCCGTCGCGCCCCGGCTTCAGCGCGCAGATGCACGCGGAGTCGATCGCCGCCCACACCTTCCCCAACGGTTCGGTCTGGAGGGACGCGTGAGCCGGACGAACGCAGCAGGTCTGAGGGCCGTCGTGACCGGCGGCGGCTCCGGCATCGGCCTGGCGGCCGCCACCCTGCTCGCCGAGCGCGGCATGACGGTGGCCTGCCTCGACCTCAACCCGCCGGGCGAGCCGTTCGCCGGCGTCCGGGCGGACGTGACGGACGACGCGAGCGTACGCGCCGCGGTGGCCGAGGCCGCCGAGCGGCTGGGCGGCATCGACGTGCTCGTCAACAACGCCGGCATCGGCGCCCAGGGGACGATCGAGGACAACCCGGACTCCGAATGGCAGCGGGTCTTCGACGTCAACGTGTTCGGCATGGTCCGGGTCGCCCGCGCCGCGCTGCCCTACCTGCGCAGGTCGGAGCACGCCTCGATCGTCAACACCTGCTCGATCGCGGCCACCGCCGGGCTGCCCCAGCGCGCGCTCTACAGCGCGACGAAGGGCGCGGTCCTGTCGCTGACGCTGGCGATGGCCGCGGACCACATCCGCGAGGGCATCCGCGTCAACTGCGTCAACCCGGGCACCGCCGACACCCCGTGGGTCGGCCGGCTGCTCAACGCCGCCCCCGATCCGGAGGCGGAGCGGGTGGCGCTCAACGCCAGACAGCCCATGGGCCGCCTGGTCACGGCGGAGGAGGTCGCCGCGGCGATCGCCTACCTCGCCGGCCCCGAGTCGGGCGCGACCACCGGCACGGCGATCGCGGTCGACGGCGGCATGCAGGGCCTCCGGCTGCGGCCCACCAACTGAAGCGACCAGTCGAACGAAGGAAGGTACCCCCCTATGAAGTGCGGACGGGTGATCGCGGGCGCCGCCCTCTTGGCGGTCGTCACGGCGTGCGGCTCAGGCACCACGACAGAAGGCGCGAGCGGCGGCGGCGGGAAGGTCGGCATCGACCACCCCCGGGCCGACTCCGACTTCTGGAACTCCTACATCAAGTACGTGCCCCAGATGGCGAGCGAGCTCAAGGTGGACCTCATGCCCGCCACGAACTCGCAGAACGACGTGTCCAAGCTGGTCAACAACGTGCAGGCGCTGGTCGGCCAGGGCGCCAAGGCCATCGTCATGGCCCCCCAGGACACCGGCGCGGTGGCCAACACGCTGCAGCAGCTGGAGAACAAGAAGATCCCCGTCGTCTCCGTCGACACCCGGCCGGACAAGGGCAAGGTCTACATGGTCGTACGCGCCGACAACCGCGCGTACGGAACGAAGGCGTGCGAGTTCCTCGGCGAGAAGCTCGGCGGCAAGGGCAAGGTCGTCCAGCTCCAGGGCGCGCTCAGCTCGATCAACGGCCGTGACCGGTCGGAGGCGTTCCTGGAGTGCATGAAGACGAAGTTCCCCGACATCACGGTCTTCAGCGAGCCGACCGAGTGGGAGGGCAGCAAGGCGGCGTCCATGCTGCAGACCCGCTTGGAGCAGAACCCTGACATCAAGGGCATCTACATGCACGCGGGCGGCGTCCACCTGGCGCCGACGCTGCAGGTGCTCAAGCAGAAGGGCCTGCTCGTGCAGCCGGACGACCCCAAGCACATCTTCGTGTTCTCCAACGACGGCATCCCGCAGGAGTACGACGCCATCCGCAAGGGCGAGATCGACGCCACGATGTCGCAGCCGGCCGACCTCTACGCGAAGTACGCGCTCTTCTACGCGAAGGCCGCGCTGGAGGGCAAGACGTTCCAGCCGGGCCCGACCGACCACGACAGCACCATCATCCAGCTCCCCAACGGCCTTGAGGACCAGCTTCCCGCGCCTCTGGTCACCAAGGAGAACGTGGACGACAAGAACCTCTGGGGCAACCAGGTCGGCTGATGAGCATTCACGTCGAAGCCCGCAACGTCGTCAAGCGGTTCGGTCCGACCGTCGCGCTGAACGGCGCGAAGATCGCGATCGCCGAAGGCGAGACGCACGCGCTCCTCGGCAGGAACGGCGCGGGGAAGTCCACCCTCGTGTCGATCCTCACCGGGCTGCAACGGCCGGACGAGGGCGAGGTGCTGTTCTCGGGAGAGCCGGCGCCCGCCCCCGGCGACCGAGCCGCCTGGCGGCAGCGCGTGGCCTGCGTCTACCAGAAGTCCACGATCATCCCGGCGCTCACCGTCGCCGAGAACCTCTTCCTCAACCGGCAGAGCGACGGGCACGGACCCATCAGCTGGCGGACGGTGCGAGGCCGCGCGCGCGAGCTGCTCGACACCTACGAGGTGGACGTCGACGTACAGGCGCTGGCCGGCGATCTCAGCGTCGAGCAGCGCCAGCTCGTGGAGATCGCGAGGGCGCTGTCGTTCGGCGCGCGCTTCATCATCCTCGACGAGCCCACGGCGCGGCTCGACGGGCCGGCCATCGAGCGATTGTTCGCCCGCATGCGCTCGCTGCGCGAGCAGGGCGTCACGATGATGTACATCTCGCACCACCTGGACGAGGTGTACGAGATCTGCCAGAGCGTCACGGTCTTCCGCGACGCCCGGCACATCATGACCCGGCCGGTGGCCGGGCTCCCGCAGGACGAACTGGTGCACGCCATGACCGGTGAGGCCACGTCCGCGTACCACGCCAGGGAGCGCACGCCCGGCGAGCACGTCGTGCTCAGCGGCGAGGGGTTGTCGCTGGCCGGCCGCTACCGGGACGTGGACATCAGCGTCCGCGCCGGCGAGGTGGTCGGCCTCGCCGGGTCGGCGAGCAGCGGCAAGGTCGGCCTGGCCGAGACCCTGGTCGGGCTGCGCGGCGCGGACACGGGCACGGTGGTCGTCAACGGCACCACGGTGAAGCCCGGCGACGTGCCCGCCGCGATGAGGGCGGGGCTCGGGTTCGTGCCCGAGGACCGCCATCACGAGGGGTTCGTCCCGTTGCTGTCGGTGGGGGAGAACGCCACGTTCCCCATCGCCCGCAAGCTGGGCCGCTTCGGCGTCGTGTCCCCGGCGCGCCGCCGGGAGAAGGCCAAGGAGATGATCACCGCCCTGGACATCAAGACCGAGGGCCCCGACCAGCCCGTCGGCGACCTGTCCGGGGGCAACGCGCAGAAGGTCGTGTTCGCGCGGGCGCTCGTGGACGATCCCACGGTGCTGGTCGTCATCAACCCCACCGCCGGCGTCGACGTCAAGGCCAAGCAGGCCCTGCTCGGCGCCGTCGAGGACGCCGCCGAGCGCGGCGCGGGGGCCGTCGTGGTCTCCGACGAGCTCGACGACCTGCGCATCTGCGACCGGGTGCTGGTGATGTTCCACGGGGAGATCGTCAAGGACGTACCGCGTGGCTGGACGGACCACGAGCTCGTGGCCGTGATGGAAGGCATACAAGAGTGACCACTTTGACCGCACCGGCTTCGCGGCTACGGCTGGCCAGGTTCCGCGACCTGACGCTCGTGCCGGTGATCGTGCTCCTGCTCGTCGTGGGCGCGTTCCTGGACCCGACCTTCCTGACGGCGGGCAACCTCACGAACGTCCTCCAGCAGCAGGCGGCGATCTCGCTCCTCGTGCTGGCCGAGGCCATGATCCTGATCGCCGGGAAGTTCGACCTGTCGCTGGAGTCGACGGTCGGCACCGCGCCCGCCATCGCCGTGATGCTGGTGGTCCCGGCCGCGGCGGGCGGGTTCTGGCTCGGGCTGCCCGGCGCGCTGGTGATCCCGCTCGCGCTGCTCGTCGGGGCCGCCATCGGCGCCTTCAACGGGTTCCTGATCATCAGGTTCCAGCTGTCCGCGTTCATCGTGACGCTGGCCATGCTGATCATCGTGCACGGCTTCCTGCAGGGGCCGACCGAGGGCAAGACGTTGTTCCAGCTCCCCGACTCGATCCTCTACCTCGGCAGCGCCCTGTGGCTCGGACTGCCCGCGGCCATCTGGATCGCCGGGCTGCTGTTCGCGGTGGGCATCTTCGGCCTCGGCTACCTGCGGATCGGCCGCTCGCTCTACGCGATCGGCGGCAACATCGACGCCGCCCGCGCCGCCGGCATCCGGGTGGACCGGGTGCTCTACGGCGTGTTCATTCTCGGCGGCGTCCTCGCGGCGCTGGCCGGCATCCTGGAGACCGGCCGCCTCGGCGCGATCGGCAACGGCATGGGCGTCGGCTGGATCTTCATGGTGTTCGCCGCGGCCGTCATCGGCGGCGTCAGCATGGACGGCGGCAAGGGCACCATCCTCGGCGCGCTCACCGGCGTGCTGGTGATCGGCCTGGTGCAGAACATCCTCACGCTGATCGGCGTCTCCGGCTTCTGGCAGCCCGTCATCTACGGCAGCATCATCCTCATCGCCCTGATGATCAGCCGGATCGCGGGCGGGAAGGCACAGGATTGATGGGAGAGATGGGAGAGACCGCGTGATCGAGCTGCCGCGTCACGGCTTCGGCGGCGCGCCCATCGGCAACCTCTTCCAGGCGGTCACCGACGCCGAGGCACGCGCCACGGTGGACGCCGCCTGGGAGAGCGGGGTGCGGCTGTACGACACCGCGCCGCACTACGGCCTCGGCCTGTCCGAGCGCCGGCTCGGCGCGGCGCTCGCCGGGCGTTCGGACTACGTCCTGTCGACCAAGGTCGGACGGTTGCTGGTGCCCGCGCCGGCGCCGTCGGGGCGGGATGACGACATCTTCGACGTCCCGGGCGAGGTGACGCGGAAATGGGACTTCTCGCGCGACGGCGTACGCCGCTCGCTGGAGGACTCCCTCGAACGCCTGGGGCTGCCGGCCGTGCACGTCGCGCTCATCCACGACCCCGACGAGCACGTGGAGCAGGCGCTCGGCGAGGCGTACCCGGCGCTGGCCGAGCTGCGGGCCGAGGGCGTGGTGCGGGCGATCGGGCTCGGCATGAACCAGTGGCAGGTGCCGCTGCGGTTCGTCCAGGAGACCGACATCGACGTGGTCATGCTGGCCGGTCGCTACACGCTGCTCGACCAGTCGGGCCTGCCCCTGCTGGAGGCGTGCGCCGAGCGAGGGGTGAAGGTGCTGGCGGCCGGCGTCTTCAACAGCGGCATCCTGGCCACGTCCCGGCCGGGCGGCACCTTCGACTACCAGCCGGCGCCCGTGCCGCTGGTGGAGCGGGCCACCCGGATCGCCGAGGTGTGCGAGCGGCACGGCGTGAGCCTGCCGCAGGCGGCGATGGCGTTCCCGCTGCGGCATCCGGCGGTCGCCAGCGTCGTCCTGGGGGCGCGTACCCCGGAGGAGGTCACGGCCAACGCGGCCCTGTGGTCGCGGCCGGTGCCGGACGCGCTGTGGGAGGACCTGGAGTCCGAAGGGCTCAGCTGACGAGGGCGTAGCCGGCGATCCACAGCTTGGGGATGACCTCGGTCTCGCCGAGCAGGGTGAAGCCGAGCCCCTCGTACAGCCGGCGGGCGGGCACGTTGTCGCGGCCGGTGGAGACGACGACGCGGCGGCCGTCGGCTCGGGCGAGCACCGCCTCGACCAGCGCCCGGCCGATGCCGCGCCGGGCCATGGACGGGGCCACGACGAGCCGGTCGATGTCGAGCTCGTCCGAGCTCTCGGCCCAGGCCACGGCTCCTGACAGCTCGCCGCCGTCGAAGGCGGCGAGCCACCGCAGGTCATGCGCCCGCAGCTCGGCCAGGCTCTCGTGCAGCGGCGGGATCCGGTCGTCGCCGATGAGCTCCGCCTCGACCGCGTACGCCGCCTTCTGCACCGCCAGCAACTCGCCCCCGAGCGGGTCGTCGTGCGGCGAAACCGTCTTGATGATCACCACCTGAGTATCCCGCACCCCCCGCTCAGGACGGAATGAAGAGCCAGGACGTCGAAGGACCGGGCTCGTACGGCGAGTCCAGCCGCTTGGCCACCACCCCCGGCAGCCCCTGCTCCCTGGCCGCCTGCCGCACCGGCCCCGCCTCGCCGGGCCAGGAAGGCGCGACCTGCCAGCGGGTCCCCGACACCTCCAGCGCCTCCAGCGCAGCCCGGCGCTCGGTGTACGGCCGGTCGAGCAGGGCGTGGCCGTCGTCGTACAGCAGGTCGTAGAGGACCAGGATCTCGGCGCCGCCGAGCGTGGCGACCTCGCCGTCCAGGACGGCGCTCCGGCTGCCGAACGACGCGGCGAGGGCCCGCAGCCAGGGATGGTCGCGGGCGGCGTCCGTCCGGCCGCCGTCGACGGGCACCAGGAGGCGCCGGCCGCCCCAGGCGAACTCGAAGGCGTACGCGGCGGCGTCCCTGGGCGGGCGGGCGCGCTCGGCGGGGAGCATCGGGTCGAGCGCGGGGAACGGGTCGCGTACCGCCTCGTCCATGCGGTGGATCATCCAGTTCTTGCCCCGCGTCCTGAACAGCACGAACCGCCCCGAGGCGCGTGCCCCGCGCAGCACCACCTTGACCTCGCGGTCGGACCACTTCTCCGTCTCGTACGTGCCGGTGTCCCAGACGGTCATGGTGCCGCCGCCGTACTCGCCCTGGGGGATCTCGCCGTGGAAGGTGAGGTACTCCATGGGGTGGTCCTCGGTGTGGACGGCCAGGTGGTTCGTCCGAGGGTCGGCGGGCAGGCCCTTGGGGACGGCCCAGGAGACGAGGACGCCGTCGCGTTCCAGGCGCAGGTCCCAGTGCAGCGACCGGGCGTGGTGCTCCTGGATGACGAAGGCGTGCCCGTCCCCGGCGGCCGGGGGCTCGGGCGGGACGGGTTCGGGGGTGCGGGCGGCGTCGCGCTTGCTGCGATATCGCTCAAGTTTGTCCGGCACGAACCGGCTTCTACCCGCCGCTCCCTCTCTTCATCAACATCAATCCTCCGATGTGTCGGCGATCATTCGAGTTCGAGCGCCCGGCGCAGCCACGCCTCCACGCCGGCCACGTGCACCGTGGCCCAGGACCGGGCGATGTCGGCCTGGCGGGCGGCGATCGCCTCGTAGATCGCGGTGTGCTGCTCGCGGGTCTTCTGCAGCGCGCCCTCCTGGGTGAGGCCGCGCCACACCCGCGCCCGGTTCGTCGGGCCCGACAGGCTCTCGATGAACGAGCACAGCACGCTGTTGCCCGACCCCTGGGCGATGCGCTGGTGGAAGCGCAGGTCGTTGGCCACCAGCTCCTCGATCGTGGGCCGCTCGGGCAGCGACTCCAGGATGACCCGCAGCTCCTCGATCTCGTCGTCCTTCATCTGCTCGGCCGCCATCGCGGTGGCGGCCGGCTCCAGGATGCGCCGGACCTCGAAGAACTGCAGCACCGTGTCGTCGCGGTGCAGGTCGAGCACGAACGACAGGGTGTCGAGGAGCAGGCCGGGCTCCAGGCTGGTGACGTAGGTGCCGTCGCCCTGGCGTACGTCGAGGACGTTGATGAGGGACAGCGCGCGCACGGCCTCCCGCAGCGAGTTGCGCGAGAGGCCGAGCCGTTCGGCCAGGTCGGCCTCCTTCGGCAGCCGGTCGCCCGGGGCGAGCTCCCCCGAGACGATCATTTGCTTGATCTTGTCGATGGCCGCGTCGGTGACCGCCACGCTTCTCCCCCTAGACATCGGATGTCTAGGAGTCTAGGGCCTGGAAGCGGACGAGTTCGACCCCGGGCAGGCGGCGGATCCGGCCGCGGGCCTCAAGGGTCCGCAGGTGAGCCGCCGCCTCTCCGGCGGCCATGCCCCGCAGCATGGGGGGCAGGGTGTCCCACGGTTTGTTCCACGTCATCATCGCGGCGACCTCCCAGATGGTCTGCGGCTCGGGCTGTCCGGCCAGGAGGGCGAGCAGCGAGTCGAGCTTCTCCTCGTGATGGTGACGGATCTCGGCCGCCCGTGCCGCCACATCCGGAAATATCCACTCATGGGCGGGGAGGGCGTCGAGCGTCCCCAGCTCGCCCACCCGCTCCAGCGACTCCAGGAAGTCGCCCAGCGGGTCGACGTCGTGGCGGTCGTACGGATAAATCCCGATATGCGGGGTGATGTCGGGCAGGACGTGGTCGCCGGTGAACAGCCGGTCGGCGTCCTCCAGATGCAGGCAGATGTGCCCCGGGGTGTGGCCGGGCGTGTGGACGGCCCGCAGCTTGCGCCCAGGCAGGTCCACGAGGTCGCCGTCGCGCAGCTCGCGGTCGGGCACCGCGGGCGGGGCCGGCCGCGCGCCCGAGGCCGCCCTGGCCTCGCTGGGATCGGCCCCGGCCCGGAGCAGCATGTCGGACTGGAACGCCGTGTGCTCGTCGCCGGCGAAGTCGTGCATGAGCCGCACCATCGCCGCGTCGTTCTCGTGCATCGCGATCCAGGCGCCGGACGCCTCCCTGACCTGCCCGGCGAGCCCGGCGTGGTCGGGGTGGAAGTGGGTGACGACCACCCCCCGCACCGTGCTCACGTCGATCCCGAGCGTCGCGAGACCGCCGCTCAGCGCCTGCCACGCCTCCGGATGGTTCCAGCCGGCGTCGACCAGCACCGGGCCCTTCGGCGACTCGACGGCGTAGACGAGGGTGTATCCGAGCGGGCTGCCGGGGATCGGCACCGGCACGCTCCACACCCCGCCGCCGAGATCCTGCGGGCGCTGCTCCGCGTACGGCCTGCGTCTGGTCTTCATCCGTCCCCGATTCTTACCTAGTGCTATGGGTGGTACGTGATACAGCTCAATTGATCCGTTCGAGGATCGTCGCGGTGGCGAGCGCGCCGCCCGCGCACATGGTGACGAGGGCGGTCGTCGCGTCGGCGCGTTCCAGCTCGTGCAGCGCCGTGGTGATGAGCCGCGCGCCGGTCGCGCCGACCGGATGGCCGAGGGCGATCGCGCCGCCGTTGACGTTGACCCGGTCCAGGTCGGGCTCGTGCACGCTCGCCCACGACAGCACGACGGAGGCGAACGCCTCGTTCACCTCGAACCGGTCGATGTCGCCGATCGTCATCCCGGCGTCGGCCAGCACCTTGGCGGTCGCGTCCACGGGCCCGTCGAGGTGGTAGTAGGGCTCGGCGCCGACCAGCGCCTGCGCGCGGATGCGGGCCCGGGGGCGCAGGCCGTGCCGCCGCGCCGCCTCCTCGCTCATCACCAGCACCGCGGCCGCGCCGTCGGAGATCTGGGACGAGGTGCCCGCCGTGTGCAGCGCGCCCTCCATCACCGGCTTGAGCTTGGCCAGCCCGTCCACGGTGGTCTCGCGCAGGCCCTGGTCCCTGCGGACGTCGCCGACCGGCACGATCTCGCGCTCGAAGCGGCCGTCGGCCCACGCCTTGGCGGCCAGGTGCTGCGAGCGCGCACCGAACCAGTCGAGCCGCTCGCGGGTGAGCCCGCGCCGGGCGGCGATGCGCTCGGCGGCGGTGAACTGGTCGGGCAGGTCGATATCCCAGTCGTCGGGACGCGGGTTGGCGGGCAGCACGTTGCTGCCGAGCGGCGCGCGGCTCATCACCTCGACGCCGCAGCCGATGCCCACCTCGATCACGCCCGCGCCGATCAGGGCGGCGGCGAGGTGCACGGCCTGCTGCGAGGAGCCGCACTGCGCGTCGACGGTGGTGACGCCGGCCTGGTGCGGCAGCCCGGCGTAGAGCCAGGAGCCCCGGCCGATGTGCCCGCCCTGCTCGCCCGCCTGCGTCACGCAGCCGGCGAACACCTGCTCGACGGCCGCGGGGTCGAGACCCGACCGCTCGATCAGCCCGTTGAGCGCGCTGGCGAGAACCTGTTGCGGTTTGAGCCCGGCGAGCCAGCCGGCCCGCTTGCCGATGGGGGTGCGGACGGCTTCGACGATCACAGGTGTGCTCACAGTCGCCTCCAGAACGATGCTCTGGAGAGACAGTAACGCGTTCTACTTAGCCGCGGAAGCCTGGGGGGTCAGAGCGGTGGGCAGCCCGAAGGTCTCGAAGAGCCCGTCCTCGAAGAACATGCCCACGTGCCGGACCGCGCCGCCGGACAGGGTCAGCACCATGATCGCGAACTGCCGGTAGCCGCCGTCCTCGCGGAAGTAGACCGCGAACGCCGGCTGCCCGTTGGCCGCGACCGGCACCAGCTTGAGATCGCCGGCGCGCTCCGCGGGACACTGCGTCCTGGTGAGCTCGGCGATGGTCTCCGGGCCTTGATACCAGCCGGTGAAGGGCGGCATCTCCCAGATGGCGTCCTCGGTGAACAGGTGCACCAGGTCGTCCACGTCGTAGTTCTCGAACGCGGCGACGTAGCGGTCGAGCAGGGCCCGCTGCTCGTCGGTGAGCGGCTCCACCGGGTCGTCGAGGCTTGGCGAGCGCTCGCTGAGCTGGGCCCGCGCCCGCTGCAGGATGCTGTTGACGGCGGCGGTGGACAGGCCGACGGCCTCGGCCACCTCGGCGGCCTTCCACCTGAGCACGTCGCGCAGGATGAGCACCGCGCGCTGCCGGGGCGGCAGGTGCTGCAACGCGGCGACCAGCGCGAGCCGGATGCTCTCGCGCGCCGTCACGATCGTGGCCGGGTCGTCGCCCGCCACGCCCGCGAGCGCGTCGGGCACCGGCTCCAGCCACGGCACCTCGTTGTCCTGGGCCAGGGGAGCGGTCGCCTCGGAACTCGGCGCGCCGAGGCCGCTCGGCAGCGGACGCCGGCCGCGGCTCTCCAGCGCCGTCAGGCAGGTGGTGGTCGCGATGCGATACATCCACGTGCGCAGCGAGGAGCGGCCCTCGAAGCCGTCGTAGGCCCGCCACGCCTTCAGATAGGTCTCCTGCACGAGGTCCTCGGCGTCGTGCACCGACCCCGTCATGCGGTAGCAGTGCGCCAGCAGCTCGCGTCGCATGGGATCCGCCTGCTGGAGGAAATCCTCATTCGTCGGCTTGTCGCTCATGCCCTATGTATAGTCGCCGCCACCGACAATTCGCCGCCTCAGTGCGCGAGGGTGAGGACGATCTTGCCCGTGGTGCGGCCGGTCTCGCCCATCTCGTGCGCCTTGGCGGCCTCCTCCAGCGGCAGGACCGCCGCGACCGACACCCGCAGCCGCCCGGCCGCCACCAGCGCCGCGATCGCCCGCAGGGACGCCTGGTCGGGCTCCACGAGCATGGCCTCCGAGCGGATGCCGAGCCCGGCCGCCCGCTCGTGCAGCCCCGGCTCCATGCGGCTGAGGGCGAGCGAGATCATCGTGCCGCCCGGCCGCATCGTACGCAACGAGCGCGGGCCGTAGTCGCCGCCGACGGACTCCAGCACCACGTCCACGTCCCGGACGACCTCGGCGAAGTCGTGAACGCGGTAGTCGATCAGCTCGTCGGCCCCGAGGCCGCGCAGGAAGGCGTGCTTGGCGGCGCCGGCGGTGCCGATCACGTGGGCGCCGCGGGCCTTGGCGATCTGCACCGCCAGGTGGCCGACGCCGCCCGCGGCGGCGTGCACCAGCACCCGGTGGCCCTCCCGTACGCCGGCGACGTCCACGAGCGCCTGCCAGGCGGTCAGCCCGGCCAGCGGGATGCCGGCGGCCTGTACGTGGTCGAGGCCGGCGGGCTTGCGTACGAAGTGACGGGAGGGCGCGGTGACGTATTCGGCGAAGGCCCCGTGCCCCTGCGGGTAGCGCAGCAGGCCGAACACCTCGTCGCCCGGCTTGTGGAGCACCTGGCCGACGCCGGAGGCCACCACCTCGCCGGACAGCTCCCAGCCGAGCACGAACGGCGGCGGCGTGCCCAGCAGCCCGCCGGTGGCGCGGGTCTTCCGGTCGGTGGGGTTGAGCCCGGCCGCCCGCACCCGTACGAGCACCTCGGTCGGTCCCGGCTCCGGGCGGTCGACCTCCACCAGCTTCAGCACCTCGGGGCCGCCCAGGGCGTCCTGACTGATCGCCTTCATCCTCATTCGATCAATGATGCGGGACCGATCAGATGTCGGCGAGCAGGCGCGAGGCGGCGGTCTCGATGCGGCGCTGGATCTGGTCGTAGGTGCGCCGGCCGCGCAGCATCTCCAGCAGCTCGTGCACCCAGATGCCGGCCAGTGACCCGGCGAGGTCGCGCTGCTCCTCGCTCGCCTGCTCGAAGCTCAGCCCCTCGGCGGAGACCCGCAGCAGCAGCCCGGCCATGCGATCACCGAACGGCGTCTGCACCTCGGCCATGATCAGCGAGCGGATGAGCGCGTCGGCCAGCTCGGGCTCGCGCATGAGCCCGCGGGTGGCGCGCATCAGCACGTCGACCGCGCGGCCCTCGGGCGTGGCCGCGCCCGGCGGGCGGCGCTCGATGCTGCTCTCCAGCAGGTCGATCTCCTCGCCGACCACCGCCACCACGAGGTCCATCTTGGAGGGGAAGTAGCGGTAGAGCGTGCCGAGGGCGACGCCGGCCCGCTCGGCCACCGTGCGCATCTGCATGGCCTCGACCCCGCCGCGCGAGGCGAGGGCGGCGGCGGCCTGGACGATGCGCTTGCGGCGCTGGGTCTGGCTGCGGGTGCGGACGCTCCCCTCGCCGTCGGAGGAGGTGGCGACCGTCGCGGACGGTGTGCGCATAAGAACACGTTATCTGATGCACCGGCGCCGCGGCTTGTTACTCGGCGGTCACAAAGAACCCCTATCAGCCCATGTCTATCGCGTTACGGGGATATAACGCGACTTTTCGGGATGATTGGCCACTGGACATTAAATAGAATCTGTTCTAGTTTGCGGTTTGCTGACCGAGCGCTTGGTGTGGAGGCGGCATGACCGCGAACACCCTCGCGGCCCTGCTGACCGCACGGGCCGAGGACGGACGACCTGGCCTGCTGTTCGAGGACACGGCCTGGACCTGGCGCGAGCACGTCGCCGTCTGCCGCGCGGCGGGCTCCTGGCTGGCCGGCCGCGAGACCGGATCGCATGTCGGGGTGCTCAGTGACAACGTTCCCGGCCTGCTCTTCCTGGTGGGCGGCGCGGCGCTGACCGGGCGTCCGGTCGTCGCGCTGAACCCCACGCGATCGGCGGCCGAGCTGGCCCGCGACGCCCGCGCGACCGACGTCGGCCTCGTCCTGTTCGACGACCCGTACGAGGAACTGGCGCGCTCCCTGGGCCTGCCCGCCCGCCCGCTGTCCGGCGCGACCGGGCCGGGCCCGCTTCCCGAGCGGGAGCCCGACCCCGGCGAGCTGGTGTTGCTGATCTTCACCTCGGGCACCTCGGGCCGCCCCCGCGCCGTCCGCGTCACCCAGCGCAAGCTGGCCGTCCCCGGCACCAGCCTGGGCGCCCTGCTCACCCCGGACGACGTCGTCTACTGCTCGATGCCGCTGTTCCACTCCGGGGCCCTCATGGCCGCCTACGCGCCCGCCGTCGCCTCCGGGGCCGCCCTGGTGCTGCGCCGCCGCTTCTCCGCCTCGGGCCTGCTGCCCGACATCCGGCGGTACGGCTGCACGTACCTCCACTACGTCGGCAAGGCGCTCTCCTACGCCCTGGCCACCCCGGAACGCCCGGACGACGCCGACAACCCGCTCAAACTGGCCTTCGGCAACGAGGGCAGCGCGGTCGCGATCAGGCGCTTCGGCGAGCGGTACGGCTGCCACGTCATCGACGCCTTCGGCTCCACAGAGACCGCCGTCTCGATCAGCCCCGACCCGGCGGGCCCGCCCGGCAGCCTCGGCCGCCTGCCCGAGGGCGTGGCGATACTGAACCCGTACACCGGCGAGCCCTGCCCGCCCGGCCGGGTCGAGGACGGCCGGCTGCTCAACCCGGACGAGGCCGTCGGCGAACTGGTCAACACCGCCGGTCCCGGCCTGTTCGAGGGCTACTACAACGACCCCGAGGCCGACGCGGAACGGCTGCGCGACGGCGCGTTCTGGTCCGGCGACCTCGCCTGGCGGGACGCCGCCGGCCACGTGTTCTTCGCCGGGCGCGGCACCGAGCGCCTGCGCGTGGACGGCGAGAACCTGTCGGCCGCCCCCGTCGAGGCCGCGCTGCGCGAGTTCCCCGGCGTGGTGGAGGCGGCGGTCTACCCGGTGCCCGACGCGGCCGCGGGCGACCAGGTGATGGCGGCGCTGGTGCTGGCGGGCGGGTTCGACCCGGAGGCGTTCACGGCCTTCCTGGCCGCCCGGCCCGACCTCGGCGCCAAGTCCCTGCCCCGGTACGTCCGCCTCGCCGACCGGCTGCCGCAGACGCCCTCGCACAAGGTCGTCAAACGGGTCCTCGCCCGCGAGGGCTGGCGTACCGATGATCCGGTGTGGTGGCGCACCCCGTCCGGGCTGCGCCCGCTGACCGGCGCGGACGTGAAGGCCATCGAGGAGGAGTTCGTACGGCACGGCAGGCAGCACCTCTTGGAGACGTAGGGGAACAGACGTGGACTTCAACCTGGACGAGACCCAGCAGGACGTGCGGAGACTGGCCGCGGACGTGCTGGCCAAGGAGGCGGACGAGGAGCGGCTGCGGCAGGCCGGGCTGCTGAGCCTGTGCGTGCCCGAGGAGGCGGGCGGCGCGGGACTCGGGCCGGTGGAGATGGCCGTCGTGCTGCGGGAGGTGGGCGTGAAGGCGGCGGCCGTCCCCGGGCTGCCCGCGCTCGCGGGCACCCTGGCCCTGGCCCGCCACGGCACGCCCGAGCAGCAGCGGCGGCACGCCGACGGCATCGCGCTCGCGGTGCGGGAGCCCGGCCGCGCCCTGGCCGCCCCACCGGAGACCATCGCCCACGACGACGGCGGCTGGACGCTCACCGGGCGCAAGGTCACCGTCATGTACCCCGGCGCGGCGGCGCTGGTGACCGCCGGCGAGGGCCTGTTCCTGGCCGAGGTCCCCGGCACGACCCCGGAGCGCACGTCGACCGGCGAGCCCGCCGCCACCGTCGTGCTCGACGGCGCCCCCGCCGAGCGGGTGGCGGGGCCGGAGGCCGCCGCCGACGTCCGCCGCCTCTACACCGCCGCGATCGTCGCCCAGGCGAGCGGCGTGCTCGCCGGGGCGCTGGAGCTGACCACCGCCCACATCAGGACGCGGCGGCAGTTCGGCCGCGCGCTGGCCGAGTTCCAGGCCGTGACCATGCAGATCGCCGACGTCTACATCGCCGGCCGGGCGCTCGACGTGGCCATGTGGTCGGCGCTCTGGCGGCTCGGCGAGGGCCTGCCGGCCGAGGAGGACCTCGCGCTGGCCGCCTATCACGCGGCCGAGGCGGTCAAGGCCCTGCACACCTGCCAGCACCTGCACGGCGGCCTCGGCCTCGACGTCACCTATCCGCTGCACCGCTACTTCGCCCAGGCCAAGCACCTGTCCTACCTGCTCGGCGGCGCCGACGCCCAGCTCGACCTGATCGGAGCGCTCGTCTGATGCTCATCGACCTCACCCCGGAGCAGCGCAGGCTCCGCGACGAGCTGCGCGCGTACTTCCAGGGCTGCCTGACCGAGGAGGACCGCCGCCGGATCGCCGAGGACCCGTTCGGCGAGACGTACATGGAGCACTGCCGCCGCCTCGGCCGCGACGGCAAGCTCGGCCTCGGCTGGCCCAAGGAGTACGGCGGCGCCGGCTACGGCCCCCTGGAGCAGCAGATCTTCGCCAACGAGATCGCCCGCGCGGGCGTGCCGTACCCGATCATCACGGTGCAGACGGTGGGCCCGACGCTCATGCAGTACGGCACCCCCGAGCAGAAGGACTTCTTCCTGCCGCGCATCCTCGCCGGGGAGTGCCACTTCGCGATCGGCTACAGCGAGCCGGAGGCGGGCACGGACCTGGCGTCCCTGCGTACGACGGCGGTGCTCGACGGCGACCACTACGTCGTCAACGGCCAGAAGATCTTCACCAGCGGCGCGCACTACGCGCAGTACATCTGGCTGGCCGCCCGGACGAACCCCGAGGCCAAGAAGCACAAGGGCATCACCATGATGATCGCCTCCACGGACGATCCCGGCTACTCCTGGACCCCGATCGTCACCATGGACGGCCGCCACCACACCAACTCCACCTACTACTCCGACGTCCGCGTCCCGGTGAACATGGTGGTCGGCGAGGTGGACAAGGGCTGGGACCTGATCGTCAACCAGCTCAACCACGAGCGGGTCACGCTCGGCCCCGCCGGGAACCTCGGCCAGACCTACGACCGGTTCCGCGACTGGGCCCGCCGTACCGGCCTGGACGGCGAGCCCGACGTGCGCCGCGCCCTCGCCCGCCTGTGGGCGGCCCTGCGCACGAACGAGCTGCTCAACTGGCAAGTCGCGGCCAACATGGACCTCGGCTGGCTGGGCGCGCCCGACGCCTCGGCCACCAAGATCTACGGTTCGGAGCGGATGCAGGAGGCCGGCCGGATCGTCGGCGACGTGCTGGCCCGCCACGGCGACCCCGCCGATCCCGGGACGGCCGAGCTCATCGAGCGGACCGACCTCGGGGCGAAGGGCGCGGTGGTGCTGACCTTCGGCGGCGGCGTCAACGAGGTGCAGCGGGAGCTGATCGCGATGCTCGGCCTGAGCCTGCCGAGGCCGCCCCGATGACGGCCCCCGAAATGACCGACGAGGAGTTGCACGAGCTCGCCGCCAAGCAGACGGCGCTGGGCGAGCTGCGCGGCACGCCCGCCGTCGACCCGGTGAACGTCCCGATGATCCGCCACTGGCTCGCCGCCATGGGCGACGAGAACCCCGTTTACCTGGAGCGCGGCCTCGCCCCGCCCGCGATGGCGCAGGTGTGGACCATGCCGGGCCTGCGCCGCGCCGTCAAGGACCGCTCGCCGGTGGACGAGCTCATGGCCGCGCTCAACGCCTCCGGCTACACGGGCGTCGTCGCCACGAACTGCGAGCAGGTCCACCACCGCTACGCCCGCGTGGACGAGGTCCTGACCCCCGCCACCCGCTTCACCAGCCTGGCCGGCCCCAAACGGACCGCGCTCGGGGTCGGCTTCTTCGCCACCTGGAACGTCACCTGGTACGCCGGCGACGACGAGCCGGTGGCCGAGATGTTGTTCCGCGTCCTGAAGTTCCGCCCACGGGAGAAGCAGCCCGCGAAGACGCCCTATCCGCTGCGGCCCGCCGTCAACCAGGACACCGCCTTCTTCTGGGAGGGCGTGCGCCAGGGCGAGCTGCGCGTCCAGAGCTGCGCCGACTGCGGCCTGCTGCGCCATCCGCCGGGCCCGCTGTGCCCGCAGTGCCGCTCGGCGAACCGCTCGTACGCCGTCGCGTCCGGCCACGGCACCCTCTACAGCTACGTCGTGCACCACCGGCCGCCGGTGCCGGGGCGGGAGACGCCGTTCGTGGTGGGCGTGGTGGAGCTGCCGGAGGGCGTCAGGGTCGTGGGCAACGTCGTGGACTGCCCGATCGAGGAGGTGGCGGTCGGGATGCCGCTGCGGGTGACGTACTGGCCGATGGACGACGAGCTCGTCCTGCCGATGTGGACGCCGGGGGAGCCGTGAGCGAGGAACGGGACGTGCTGCCGGAGCTGTCGATCGACCTGACGCCCACCCTGGTCGTCGCCACGGCCCTCGCCACCATGGACCCCACGCCGGTGCACCACGATCCGGCGCTGGCCCGCGCGCAGGGCTCGAAGGACATCTTCCTCAACATCCTGACCACGATGGGGCTGGTCGAGCGGTACGTCACCGACTGGGCGGGCCCGGCGGCGGTCATCCGGCGCATCGACGTCAAGCTGGGCGTGCCCGCGTACGCGGGGGACCGGCTGAGCTTCACCGGCACCGTCGTCTCGCGCGCGGACGGCGAGCTGACCGTCGAGGTGCGCGGCGCGGTCAGCCTCGGCGACCACGCGGTCGGCACCGTCACCCTGACCCTGCCCGAGGGGGAGTACCCGTGTTGAGCGGACGCGCGGCGGTCGCCGGGATCGGCGCCACCGAGTTCAGCAAGGAGTCCGGGCGTTCGGAGCTGCGGCTCGCCGCCGAGGCCGTGCTCGCGGCGCTGGACGACGCCGGGCTGTCGCCGGCCGACGTGGACGGCCTGGTCACCTTCAGCCAGGACGCCAACCAGGAGATCGCGGTCGCCCGCGAGGTCGGCGTCGGCGACCTCACGTACTTCTCCCGCGTCGAGTACGGCGGCGGCGCGGCCTGCGCGACGGTCGCGCACGCGGCCATGGCCGTGGCCACCGGCATGGCCCGCACCGTCGTCTGCTACCGCGCCTTCAACGAGCGCTCAGGACGCCGCTTCGGCCAGCCCGACGCCCGCCTCGGCGGCCAGCCGACCTCGCAGGGGCTGGAGATGAGCTGGCACGTGCCGTTCGGGCTGATGACGCCGGCGGCCTGGGTCGCCATGTTCGCCCGCCGCTACATGCACACCTTCGGCGCCACGTCGGAGGACTTCGGCCGGGTCGCGGTGGCCATGCGCAGGCACGCCGCCACCAACCCCGCCGCCTGGTTCCACAGCCGGCCCATCACGCTGGAGGAGCACCAGTCGTCGCGCTGGATCGTGGAGCCGCTGCGCCTGCTCGACTGCTGCCAGGAGAGCGACGGCGCGGTGGCCCTGGTGGTGACCTCGGCCGAGCGCGCCCGCGACCTGCGCAGGTCGCCCGCCGTCATCGCGGCGGCAGCTCAGGGCTCGGCCGCCGGGCAGCTGATGATGACGAGCTACTACCGGGACGACATGAGCGGCCTGCCGGAGATGGGGGTCGTCGGACGGCGGCTCTGGGAGATGTCCGGCCTGTCCCCGTCGGACATCAGGATCGCCATCCTGTACGACCACTTCACCCCGTTCGTCCTGGCCCAGTTGGAGGAGCTGGGCTTCTGCGGCCGGGGCGAGGCGCCCGCCTTCATCGCGGACGGCGGCATCGAGCTCGACGGCCGCCTTCCCGTCAACCCGCACGGCGGGCAGCTCGGGGAGGCGTACATCCACGGCATGAACGGCATCGCCGAGGCGGTCCGCCAGATCCGCGGCACGGCCGCCAACCAACTCGGCGGCGTCGCGAACGTCCTGGTCACGGCGGGCACCGGCGTACCGACCAGCGGCCTGATCCTGTCCGCGGGCTAGGGGGTCCAGGCGCCCGCCACCTGCCGGGTGGAGGCGTTGAGCCGGTTCCACACGTTGATCGAGGCGATCGCCAGGACGAGGCCGCCGAGCTGCCGCTCGTCGAAGTGGCCGGCGGCCTCGTTCCAGATCTCGTCGGACACCGCCTCCGGCCGGTCGGCCAGCCGGGTGACGGCCTCGGTGAGCGCCAGGGCGGCCCGCTCCTCGTCGGTGAAGTACGGAGCGTCGCGCCAGCCGGCCAGCGCCCACACCCGCTCGTCGCTCTCGCCGTTCTTCTTCAGGTCGCGCCCGTGCAGCTCCAGGCAGACGCCGCAGCCGTTGATCTGGCTTGCGCGCATGTAGACGAGGTCGAGCAGTCCCTTCGGCAGGCCGGTGCCCGCCACGCTCTTGCCGAGCGCCTGAAGCGCCTGCATCGCGCCGGGGACGACGAAGGCGGGGTTGCCCATACGTGCTTCCATTGGTGGTCTCCACGTTGTCCGGTTGAAGGTCTCTCACTCGCTCTGAACCGGCGGCGAAGGAGAATGTGACCAATGAACGAAGAAAAAGAACTGACCGCCATGTTCGAGGCGCACCGGGATCATCTGCGTGCGGTGGCGTACCGGATGCTGGGCTCGCTCAGCGAGGCGGACGACGCGGTGCAGGAGACGTGGCTGCGGCTGGAGCGGACCGACGTCCGCGATGTGGCGAACATGGGCGGCTGGCTCACCACGGTCGTGGGCCGGGTCTGCCTCAACCTGCTGCGCTCCCGGCGTACGCGGGGCGAGGAGCCCCTGGAGCCGAGCATGCCGGACCCCGTGGTGACCTCGCCGGAGGGCGTGGACCCCGAGCACGAGGCGCTGCTGTCGGACTCGGTGGGGCTGGCGCTGCTCGTGGTGCTCCAGACGCTGGAGCCGGCCGAGCGGCTGGCGTTCGTGCTGCACGACATGTTCGCGGTGCCCTTCGACGAGATCGCGCCGATCGTGGACCGCACCCCCGCCGCGACCCGGCAGCTCGCCAGCCGCGCCCGCCGCAGGGTGCGGGACGGCGCCGTCACGCCGGACCCCGACCTGGCCCGGCAGCGCGAGGTCGTGGACGCCTTCATGGCCGCCTCGCGGGCCGGCGACTTCGACGCCCTGGTCGCGGTGCTCGACCCGGACGTGGTGCTGCGGGCCGACGCGGGCGGCGCGCCACGGACCTGGCTGGAGGTGCGCGGGGCGCTGGAGGTGGCCGGGCGAGCGTTCATGTTCCGGCGCTTCGCCGCGTACGTGCGGCCGGTGCTGGTCAACGGCGTGGCCGGGGTGGTCACGGCGCCGGAGGGCCGGCCGCTGTCGGTCATGGCGTTCACCGTGGCCGGCGGCAGGGTGGTCGCGCTCGACATCCTCCAGGACGAGGACCGGCTGGCCGCGCTGCTGGGCGCGTAGCCGGTCCCCGGGAGGGGCTAGGGGTTGAAGATGGTGGGCACGGAGAAGAACACGATCATCGCGATCGCCACGCAGACCAGGAAGCCGACCAGCTCCCAGACCCAGTCGTAGTGGCGCTCCTTGCGGCGGCGCTTCTTCTCCGGGCGCGGCTTCAGCTCGGGGCGGCGCTTGGGGACGGGCCGGGCGCGGACCGGGCGCGGCTCCAGCGCGTCCCGCGCCGGGGCCGGGGCGTCCTTGCCCGCGGGCTCGTCCTCCCACGGCAGGCGGTAGACCGGTTCGGCGGGCTTGGCGCGCGGCTGGAACAGCGGCGCGGTCTCCCGGACGGGTCCGTCCTCCTCCTGTCGCGGGTCGCCGGGCTGGAGCGGGCGGGCCGGGCCCTTGTGCACCAGCACGTCGTCGGCGGGGGTCGGCTGGGAGCGGCGCACCGGCTCCGGCCGGCGCAGCCCGCCTCGCCCGGCCGGCGGTGCCGGCGGAGTGAACGGTGAGGGCTCGCCCGGCAGCAGCACGTCCCCCGTCGCGTACGGCTCGGGGGAGTCCTTGGGCAGCAGCACGTCGCCGGTGGCGAACGGCTGCGACCCGTCCTCGGCCGGGGCGGCCATGAAGAACGGCCGTTCCGGCGGCAGCGGCGGGACCGGCGTCCGCTTGGCGCGCTGTGCGTCGTCGAAGGCCCCGAGCGGGTCCCTGAGCGGCCGGGTGAGGCCGGGAGGGGGGCCGAGCGGGGCGCGCAGCCGGGGCATCGGGGCCGTGGTGGCCTCGTGCTCGGACACCCGCGAGGCCGCCGGCGGCGACAGCAGCTCCGCCGGGAAGATCACGGTGCTGGTCGCGGGATCGGCGTCGGCCAGCGGCTGCGGCCAGACGGGCGGGCTCGGCCAGCGCGGCTTGACGAACAGCGGCGCGGGCTGGGCCGTACGCGAGCCGGCGAAGTGGATGCGCAGCGCGCCGGGCGGCTGCGGCCACGGCAGGCGGCCGAGCACGTCGCGGAGCGGCGCGACGGCGAGCGCGCCGTAGATGTCGGCGACGGGCTTGGGCACGCGGGCGCCGATCGAGGCCAGCGCCGTGCCGAGGGCCTGGCGGAACCGGTGCCCGGCTCCCACGGCCAGCTCTTCCGCGGTGTCGGGGGCGACGTCGAGCACCCAGGCCAGCTCGGCCTTGCTGAGGCCGCAGACCGCGCACAGCACCAGCACCTCGCGCTGGTGGAGGCGCAGCTCGCGCAGGGTGCGTTCGACGAGGGCGGTCGCCGGGTCGATGAGGGGGTCGACGGCGGGCGGGGAGTAGACGACGTCGCGCCGGTGGATCTCGCGGCGGGCGAAGGCGTACAGAGCGGCGCGGGGCGGCTCCGCGGCCGGGACGGCGTTGAGCACCGCCAGCAGGACGTCGGAGGCGGAACCGAGGTCGCCCAGCTGGTCGGCGCAGTACGCGAACAGCCCGGCGGCATGGCGGTCGTAGAGCTCTGCGATCAGTTCGGCGCGTGGGCGCTGATCGGTGAGCGGCTGGGACACGGGGCCGGATCCTCTGGGTGCGGACGCTGAGGGTGTGAGGGGTGCGCGTCAGGGAGATTGTGGAGGTAATCATGCCAACACAGACAGGTTCGGCGCACTACCAGATCCAGATTTAAGTAAATAAGGCTGGTCAGTGAAGCGCTTAAGCGCAGCCCGGCACGACACGCCCGTAGTCCTCGCCGTAGTCTGTCGTGCACGAGAGATCATGCGGCGGTCGTGGCACGGGGGTCGCGGCCCTGCCACGAGCGAGAGGTCACGCGTGATCACATTCGACGCTGTCACCAAACGCTATCCGGACGGCACGGTGGCGGTTGACTCCCTCAGCCTGGAGGCGCCCACAGGGGAGATCACCGTCCTGGTCGGCCCCTCCGGATGCGGGAAGACGACGTCCCTGCGGATGATCAACCGCATGATCGAGGCCAGCGAGGGCCGCATCCTCCTCGACGGGAGGCCGGTCCAGGGCATCGATCCGCCGACCCTGCGGCGCGGCATCGGCTACGTCATCCAGCAGGCCGGCCTGTTCCCGCACCGCAAGATCGTGGACAACATCGCCACCGTCCCCTACCTGCTCGGCTGGGACCGCAAGAAGGCCCGCTCCCGTGCCATGGAGCTGCTGGAGCGCGTCGGGCTGGACCCGTCGCTGGCGGGGCGCTACCCGTTCCAGCTCTCCGGCGGGCAGCAGCAGCGCGTGGGCGTGGCGCGGGCGCTGGCCGCCGACCCGCCGGTGCTGCTCATGGACGAGCCGTTCAGCGCCGTGGACCCGATCGTGCGGACGAGCCTCCAGGAGGAGCTGCTGCGGCTGCAGTCGGAGCTGCGCAAGACCATCGTCTTCGTCACCCACGACATCGACGAGGCCATCAAGCTCGGCGACCGGGTGGCGGTGCTGCGCGTGGGCGGGCGGCTGGCGCAGGTCGCCGATCCCAAGACGCTGCTCACGGAGCCGGCCGACGACTTCGTCCGCGAGTTCCTGGGGCACGACCGGGGCATCCGGCGGCTGCAGTTCGTCCCGACCGACGGGTTGCGGCTGCGTACGGACCTGACCGTGCAGGAGGGGGCCGAGCGCGGCGCCTCCGAGCCGTGGCTGCTGGTCGTGGACGGCGAAGGCCGGCCGCTCGGCTGGGCCTCCGGCGCGCGGCCCGGCGAGCTGGAGCGCTACGGCACGTTCGTCCACGGGCGTGACTCGATGCGCGCGGCCCTCGACGCGGCGCTGCTGTCGCCGTCCGGCTGCGCGGTGGCCGTGGACGAGGAGGGCAGGGTGGTCGGAGTGGCCACCAGGGAGAGCCTGGACCAGGCGCTCGCGGAGGCCGCCGATGTCTGACGGCCCCCCCTCCATCTGGGAGTGGATCGGCCGCAACTGGGACACCGGCCGGGCCGACAGCATCCGCAACCTGCTGACCGACCACCTCACGATGTCCCTGGTGCCGATCGTGCTCTCGCTGGTGCTGGCGCTGCCGCTCGGCCTCGCCTGCGCGCGCTGGCGCTGGCTCTACCAGCCCACGTCGGGCCTGATGAACGTGATCTACGCGCTGCCGTCGCTGCCGGTCTTCATGCTGCTGATCTCGGTGACCGGGCTGTCGCAGACCACGGTGATCATCCCGCTGACCTTCTACGGCATGGCCGTGCTCATCCCGGCCGTGGTGGACGGGCTGCGCTCGGTGCCGGACCACGTACGGCAGTCGGCGGTCGCGATGGGCTTCACGCCGCTGCGGCGGCTGCTGCAGGTCGAGCTGCCGATCGCGGTGCCCGTGGTGCTGGCCGGGCTGCGGGTGGTCGCGGTCTCCAGCATCAGCCTGGTCAGCGTGGGCGCGCTGATCGGGCAGGGCGGGCTCGGCGGGCTGTTCACGCGGGCCTACCAGAATCCGTTCATGCCGCCGGTGATCGTGGGCATCGTGCTGATCGTGGCGCTGGCGCTGGTCGCCGACGCGCTGATCGTGCTGGCGCAGCGGCTGCTGACCCCCTGGGTACGCGCGCGGAAGGGGATGGCGACGTGAGCTGGCTGTCGAGCTTCTTCTCCTGGCTGGGCGAGTTCTTCGGCACGGCCGCCAACTGGTCGGGTCCTGGCGGCATCCCCATGCGGCTGCTGGAGCACCTGGAGTTCTCGGCGCTGGCGCTGGCGCTGGCCGTGGTGATCGCGGTGCCGGTCGGGCTGCTCATCGGGCACACCGGGCGCGGCGAGGTGATCGTGGTCGTCTCGGCGAACCTGGCCAGGGCGCTGCCGACGCTGGGCCTGCTGGTGATGTTCGTGCTGCTGCTGGGCACGGCGTCGATCTGGCCGGTGATCATCCCGCTGGTGCTGCTGTCGGTGCCGCCGATCCTGGTCAACACCTATGAGGGGATCAGGGGGGTCGATCCCGAGCTGCGCGACGCGGCGTACGGGATGGGGCTGCGCGGCGGCCAGGTGCTCACGCGGGCCCTGGTGCCGGTGGCGCTGCCGCTGATCCTGCTCGGGTGCCGGCTCTCGGCCATCCAGGTCGTCGCGACGACGACGGTGGCGGCGTACACGGGGCTGGGCGGGCTCGGGCGGTACGTGATCGACGGATTCGCGACCAAGGATTACGCGAGCGTTGTCGGGGGTTCCGTACTGATTGTGCTGTTCGCACTTGTTGTGCAGATCTTGTTCGCGCTCGCGCAGAGGGTGGCGGTCTCGCCGGGGGTGAGCCAGCGACAGAAAATCCGATAGTCTCCTTTATTACCGCCCGCTTTAGAAGGGAATAGCAAGATGAGACGCACGTACGGCATCGCGGGGGTGCTGATCTCGGCGGTGCTCGCGCTGTCCGCCTGTGGCGGCGGCGGGTCCGGCAACGCGGGCAACCCGCTCGACACCTCCAGCGCGGCCCCCAGCGGCTCGGCCTCGGGCGGGGCCGCCGACGCGGGCAAGGCCGTCATCGGCTCCTTCGACTTCGACGAGAGCGTGCTGCTCGCCTCGATCTACGCCCAGGCCCTGGAGTCCAAGGGCGTACAGGTGGAGGAGAAGCCGCGCATCGGCAGCCGCGAGGCGGTCTACGACCAGGTCAAGAGCGGTGGCCTCACCATCGTCCCCGAGTACAACGGCAACCTGCTCGCCTTCATCGACCTCAAGGCCACGGCCGCCACGACCGACGAGGTCAACGCGGCGCTGAAGGAGAAGCTGCCCGCCGAGCTGGAGGTGCTCGACTCCTCCCCGGCCGAGGACAAGGACAGCCTGTCGGTCACCAAGGACTTCCAGGCCAAGCAGTCGCTCACCACGATGGAGGACCTCGGCAAGGTCTCGAAGACCCTGGTCGTGGGCGGGCCGCCGGAGTTCAAGAAGCGCTGGGAGGCCCGGTTCAAGGAGGTCTACGGGATCGAGTTCAAGGAGTGGAAGCCGACCGGCCCCACCACCGCCGACGCGCTGAAGGACGGCACGATCCAGGTCGGCAACGTCTTCACCACCGACCCCAAGATGACCGCCAACAACCTGGTGCCGCTCCAGGACACCAAGAACGTCTTCCCGGCCCAGAACGTGACGCCGCTGCTGTTCAAGGCGGGCGCGAGCGACACGATCCGCACCACGCTCAACTCCGTCTCGGCCAAGCTGACGACCGACTCGCTGCTCCAGATGATGCAGCAGATCTCCGTCAACAAGGACGAGCCCGCCACGGTGGCCAAGGAATGGCTGACCACCAACGGCCTGGGCTGATCGGCGTGCGGGCGCGGTGAGCGAGTTCACGGAGGCGATGGCGCAGCTCGCCGGCGGGGTCGCCGTGGTGACCGTACGCGACGGGCGCGACGACCTCGGCACCACCGTGTCGGGGCTGATGTCGGTGTCGCTGGAGCCCCCGCTCGTGCTGGTCAGCCTGGCCGGCGGCGGCTATCTGCACGAGGTCCTGCTGCGGCGGGACCGCTGGGCCGCCTCCCTGCTGTCGGCGGGGCAGGCGGCCGTCGCCAGCCGCTTCGCCACCCCGGGCAGGCCCAGCGCCCGCCTGCTGGTGGCGGGGCTGCCGCACCATCGGGGGGCGCACACGGAGGCGCTGGTGGTGGAGGGCGGGGTGGCCGCGCTGGAGGCCGAGACCACGAAAGTGGTCCCGGCCGGCGACCACACGCTCTTCATCGCCGCCGTGCTCGGCGTGACCTACGTCGACGCGACGCTCCAGCCGCTGGTCCGCCTACGGGGCCGCTACCGCCCGGTGTGAGGGCCGGCGGCGGCTCCGTCAGCGGCCCGACGCCGGTCAGCGGATCGTGTACCACTCGGGCAGGATCAGCGGGCCGGCGGCCGGCAGGCCCAGCTCGGCCGACAGGCGGGCCAGCGGCCCCCAGGCGTCGAGCCGGATCCTGGCCAGGGCCGCGGACTTGTCCTCGCTGGAGTCCGGGCCGCGCAGCCGCTCCAGCGGGTTGAGCCGCGGGTACATCCGCACCGGCGCGCTCTCGCTCAGCCCGGCCCGCTTCCTGGCCAGCGCCAGGGCGTCCTCCAGCCCGCCGAGCTCGTCCACGAGGCCGTTGGCCCGCGCGTCCGCGCCGGTCCAGACCCGGCCGCGGGCCAGCTCGTGCGTACGCTCCCTGCTGAGGTCGCGGCTGCTCGCCACCTTGCCCACGAAGTCGTCGTAGATGCGGTCGAGCCAGGCGTTGACGCGCTCCCACTGCTCGGGGGAGAAGGCGCGCGAGGCGGAGAACATGCCGGCGTTGGCCCCCTCGGCCACCATTTCCGTACTTATCCCCATCCGCTGGAGAAGGTCGGCGAAGACGGGCTTGCCGCCGTACACGCCGATCGACCCGGTCAGCGTCCCCGGCTGGGCCACGATCACGTCGGCGGCCATCGACACGAAGTAGCCTCCCGAGGCAGCCAGGTCGCCCATCGAGACGATGACCGGCTTGACCTTCCGCGTCAGCACCACCTCGCGCCAGACCGTGTCGGAGGCCACGTACGAGCCGCCGGGGCTGTCCACCCGGAACACCACGGCCTTGACGTGCTCGTCGCGGCGGGCCGCCCGCAGCGCGGCGCTGATCGTGTCGGAGCCCATGGCCCCGCCGCCACCGAGCGGGCTCCGGCCGCTGCGGCCCGACTTGATCATGCCGATGCCGTGGACCAGCGCGATCCCGTCGGCCCCGGGGTGCGGCAGCTTCCTGACGGCGGCGGCGCGGGCGTAGCGGGAGACGTACAGCAGGTGCGCCTCCGCG
The DNA here is from genome assembly GCF_036289125.1 of Nonomuraea sp. LP-02. Lineage (NCBI taxonomy): Bacteria > Bacillati > Actinomycetota > Actinomycetes > Streptosporangiales > Streptosporangiaceae > Nonomuraea > Nonomuraea sp. LP-02. The sequence continues at coordinate 8,009,076 of NZ_JAXCLK010000001.1, forward strand.
CCCGCGGCCCGCTTGAGCTCGTCGTACACCTCGTCCCGGTACGCCAGCCCGTCCACCAGCCCGGCCTCCAGCGCCTCGCCGGCCGTGAACGGGCCCCGGCCGATCAGCTCGCGCACCTTGTCCGGGTCCAGCCGCCGCCCGTCCGCGATCCCGTCGATCATCGTCTCGGTGATCGACTCCACGATCCGGCCGATCGACTCGCGGTGCGGCTCGGTCATGTGGTCCTGGGTGAAGGTGTTGGCGGCGGTCTTGTACTCGTGCCGCTGGCCGACCTCGTAGCCGACGCCCAGCTTGGTGAGCGCGCCCTTGAGGAAGCGCTGCTCCACCGCGACGCCGGTGAGCCCGACGTCCCCGCTCGGCTGCAGGTAGACCCGTTCGAAGGCGCTGGCCAGGTAGTAGGGCACGGTGCCGCCCGCGAACTCGCCGAACGTCTCGGCGAACGCGACGGTCAGCTTCCCGCTGGCCCGGAAGTGGAGGACGGCCTCGCGCAGCTCCTGCACCATGGCGAGCCCCAGCGGCGGCCCGCCGATCTTGACGACCAGCCCCTTGACCCGGGAGTCCTGCCGCGCCCGCCGCAGCCCGCCGATGACGTCCGCGAGGCGCGTCTTGCGCATGGACAACACGGCGGCCAGCGGATCCGTCGGCGGCCCTTCCGTGACGCCCTCGGTGAGATCGAGCTCCAGGATCAGCGGGCCGGTGCGCCGCTGGCGGAGCCTGTCGACGGTTTCGAAGATCGCCTTGCCTGCGTCCATACAACTCACCCTAAGCGACACATTTCCGTTCGTGTCAGGGCAGTTCATACGAAGTCCGCACCCCGGCCACCGGGAACAATGGGTCCGTGCCACCGAACACCGACAACGACGGCCCCACGCTCGCCGACACCCTGGTCGAGCGCGTCCACGACCTGGCCGCCGGCGGCCGGCGGGTCGTGCTCGGCATCGCGGGCTGCCCCGGAGCGGGCAAGTCCACCCTGGCCCACTGGCTGGCCGACCGGCTCACCGCGACCGGCCTGCCCGCCGTGCAGGTGCCGATGGACGGCTTCCACCTCGCCGACGTCGAGCTGGAACGCCTCGGCCGCCGGCACCGCAAGGGCGCGCCCGACACCTTCGACGCCCGCGGCTACCTGGCCCTGCTGCGCCGCCTCCACTCCGAGACCGGCACGGTCGTCTACGCCCCGTCCTTCGACCGCGACCTCGAACAGCCCCTCGCCGGCGCCATCCCCGTGCCGCCCGAGGCCCGCGTGGTCGTCAGCGAGGGCAACTACCTGCTCGTCCCGCAGGACCCGTGGCCGCTGGTGCGCGCCGCCATGACCGAGGTCTGGTACGCCGACCTGGACGACCGCGTCCGCCTCGACCGCCTCGTCCGCCGCCACATCCGCTTCGGCAAGGCGCCGGACGCGGCGGAGCGATGGGTGGCCGAGGTGGACGAGCCCAACGCCGCCGCCATCCGCGCCACCCGCGCCACCGCCGACCTCGTCCTCGACACCGCCGCTCTCCCCCTCGTCGCCCGACCAATATAGAACTATGCAGCTAAGGTCCATACGCCTTAGCTGTACGGTTCTCCTATGGAGCCTGTTCCGAAGCCGAGTCATGTGTTCGACCGCGACGAGGAGTGGGCCGGTCTCGTCCGGTTCGCCACCTCGCCGAGCCCAGACGTGAGGCTGGGCATCGTCAGCGGCCGGCGCCGGCAGGGCAAGACGTTCCTGCTGGACGCCCTGGTGGGGGCGATGGACGGGTTCATGTTCACGGCAGCAGAGGAGACCGAGCACCAGGCTCTGGCACGCTTCGGCCGCGAACTGGCCGCCCGGACCGGCGGCGGCCGATACGCCTTCGCCGACTGGGACGAGGCACTGGAGCGGCTCTTCGCCGTCATCCCCCGGGGTCTCATCGTGATCGACGAGTTCCCCTACCTGACCAAGGCGTCCCCGTCACTGACCTCCCTGATCCAGCGCGCCCTGGACCCGAGGGGACATGCGCGGAAGAGCGACGCCCGCCTGCTGCTGTGCGGGTCGGCCATGCAGGTGATGGGCCGGCTCCTGTCGGGCAACGCGCCTCTGCGCGGACGCGCGAGCCTGGAGTTGATCGTCAGGCCCCTCGACTACCGGGCGTCCGCCGACTTCTGGGGCATCTCCGACCCCCGTCTCGCCGTGCTGGTGCACTCCGTCGTGGGAGGCACGCCGGCCTACCGGCGTGAGTTCGTGGCCGGTGACGCCCCCGCCTCCCTCGCCGACTTCGACGGGTGGGTGCTGCGGACCGTGCTCAACCGGCAGATGCCGCTGTTCCGCGAGGCCAGGTACCTCCTGGCCGAGGAGACCGACATCCGCGACATGGTCACCTATCATGCGGTTCTGGGCGCCATCGCCGCCGGAAACGCCACCCGCGGCGGCATCGCCAATCACATGGGGCGTAAGTCGCCGGACATTGGTCACCCGCTGTCGGTCCTGGAGGACTCCCACCTGGTCGCCCGCGAGGCCGACGCGTTCAGGAAGGGCAGGACGCACTACCGCATCTGCGAACCATTGATCGTCTTCTACGAGGCCGTGATGCGGAGCGAGTGGCCGCGTCTGGAGCGAGGGAGAGCGGAGGCCGCCTGGCGCGACTCCCGGTCCCGCTTCCTGTCCCAGGTGGTGGGGCCGCACTTCGAGGGTTTGTGCCGCGAGTGGGCGATGCTGGCCGGACCCGAGATCTTCGGCGACCTGCCGGGAGCCGTGGCCGCCGGCACCGTGGCAGACCCACATAACCGTACCCAGATCGAGGTGGATGTCGCGGTCCTCGCTCCTGAGGAGCACGGCCGGCCGCGCCGGGTGCTGTCCCTGGGGGAGGTCAAATGGGACAAGGTGCTGACGGTGGGACACGCGGACCGGCTGAGGAGGGCCCGCGACCTGCTGGCGGTCAAGGGGTACGACACCCGGGACACCGTGCTGGCCTGCTACGGCGGCGCGGGCTTCCAGCAGGACATGCCCGGCGATGTGCGGTTGATCGGCCTTCCGGAGCTCTACGGGTGAGGGGCGGAGCCCCGCCCCCCGATATCAGGCGGCGGAGCGGGTGGCGGTGGCGGTGGCGCGTTCGGCGTCGACGCGGGCGGTGGTGATCGACGTCCCGCCCGCGGTGTACCGCAGGCGCCGGCCCGTGGCCTGCAGGCGCCGCAGGGTCTGCGCCACCGAGAGGCGCGGATAGGCCTGCCGCATCAGCGCGAACACCCCGGCGACGTGCGGCGCGGCCATGGAGGTGCCGGTCATCTCCGCGTACGTCCCCCCGGGCACCGCCGAGCGGATCGCCACCCCCGGCGCGAACAGGTCCAGCAGCGGGCCCCGGTTCGTGAACGACGCCGGCGCGTCGCCGGCGTCGCTGGCCCCCACGGTGACGGCCGTGGAGACGCAGGCCGGGGCGGTGACGCCGGCGGTGAAGCCCTCGTTGCCCGCCGCCACCACGGCGGCCACCCCGAGCCTCGCCAGCGCGTCGAACTCGGGCTTGAGCGCCGACGCGGCCGGGTCGGCGTCGCAGGCCCGCGTGTACGGCTCGCCGCCGCCGAGGCTCAGGTTGACGGCGGCGACTCTGTGGGCCCTCGCCACCCGCGCCACGTACTCCAGGGCCAGCTTCTGGTCGGAGGTGTAGCTGAGGAGGCAGGGCGCGCGGACCCTCAGGGAGGCGCAGGACAGCGGATTCTCCAGCCGGCTGAACACCTGGACGGCGAGGATGCCCGCCTCGGGGGCCACTCCGTTCGACGGCGCGCCGGGAACCATGCGGCCGGCCGCGATCCCGGCCACGTGGGAGCCGTGGAAGCAGGCGTTGGCGTCGCCCACGAGGCACCGGGCCGTGTTCGCGTCGGCCGCCCCGGCGCCGGTCTGGCTCGGCCGGTTGTTCGGGCAGAGCGAGACGGTGCCGTTGCCGGCGTCGGAGGAGGAGAAGCAGGCCTCGTCGACGATGCGGCCGGCGAAGAAGGGGTGGCCGCGGTCGATCCCCGTGTCGAGGACGGCGACCGCCGTGCCGCGGCCGGTCCAGCCGGCGGCGTTGGCCCGGTTCGAGCCGATCAGGTCGGTGCTGAGGTCGAGGCCCGGCGGCATCGCGGACGCGCTGATCGGGGCCGCGGCGCTCAGCTCGTCCTTGTAGACGGCCTGGACGCGGGGGTCCTTCCGCAGCTCGTCGAGCGTGCGCTGGTCGACCTCGGCGACGAAGAAGCTGGAGGAGCCGTTCGCCTTGAGCACCCGGCCGGCCTCGGACGCCTTCTCGATGTCGTTCGCGACGGCCCTGACGTTCTGGTCCTCCTTGAGCTGGATGATGCAGCGGACCCGGGTCTTGGCCTGGATCTCCTCCACCAGCCCGTCGCTGACGACGGGCTCGCTGGTCTTCCTGGAGCGCGCGTTCAGCGCCATGGCGCCGTCCCGCGGACCGGGCGGCACCCAGGAGAGCCGGGTGCCGGCGTGCAGGGCGGGCGTCGCGCAGAGCACCGCCGACGTGGTGGCCAGGGCGGCGACGCAGGCGAGCAGGGACCGTAGCCTCACGGGTTCCTCCGGGATCGGGCGTTCAGCCCGGTTCCTCCCCGCCTGCGTCTTGTGCGATGTGAGTGACGAGTGTTATTTGACGGTCTTGAGGACGTTCTTTGTCGCCTTCTTCAGCGCGGACGCCGACGGCTTGCTCACCATCCGCACCTTCTCGGCGGCGGTGAGGGCCGTGGTGCCGTTCGTGCCGTGCGCCCAGTTCAGCCAGGCGGTCAGCAGAGCGCTGTCCAGCTTGGCCTTGTTGGTCGTGCCGTTCTTCAGCACCCGGTACGCCTTGCCCAGCGACGAGGCCTTCGTCAGCTCGGGGAACACCTTGCTCGACTTCGCGATCAGCTTCAGATAGCAGGTGAGCGTGGCGTCGGACAGCTTGCCGCTGCTGCGGTGGATCTCGACGGCCCACTTCTTGGCCGACAGCTTCTTGGCCGCCGTGCCGCGCGTGCAGACCGCGGCCGTGGCGGCCGGGGAGGGCGTCACCGTCACCGTGACCGTCACGGTGGGCAGCGGCACAGGGGAGGTCGTCGGCCGCGGGTCCGGCGACTCGGGCGTGCCGTCGGAGGGCGGGTCGTCGGCGGGCGGGTCCGTGGGGGCCGGGCCGGTCTCGTCGGACGGGTCCGGGTCGGGCGCGACGGGCGACTGCGTGACCGTCGGCTGCGGCGACGCCCCGGCCAGGGCCGCCGCCAGGTCCAGGCGCGGCGTGGTGACCTGCGTGCCGTTCGACTCGTACGCGTACGGCCGCCCGGTCCTCTTCAACTTCTCGACCAGGTCGCCGATCGGCGTCTCGGGCTCGGCCTGCTTCATCAGCGCGAGCGCGCCCGCCACGTGCGGCGTCGCCATCGAGGTGCCGCTGTAGGCGACGGTCTGGTTGTCCGGCACCGCCGACTCGACGTCCACGCCCGGCGCGAACAGGTCCAGCAGCGCTCCCCGGTTGGAGAAGTCCGCGATGGCGTCGGAGTTGTCGCTCGCCCCGACCGCCACCGCCGAGGAGACGCACGCCGGATAGGAGGCGCCCTCGAAGGACTCGTTGCCCGCGGCCACCACGGTCGCGACGCCCTTGGCCAGCAGCGCGTCGATCTTCGGCTTGAAGATCGCGCCCTCCTCGCTCGCGTCGCAGTCGGTCTCCGACAGCGCGCCGCCGAGGCTCAGGTTGACCGCCGCCACCGGCTGGTCCAGCCCGGCCACGTAGTCCATCGCGAGGCGCAGCGACGACTCGAACGCCAGCACGCACGACGCCTCGCCGCACACCCCCTCGTCGTTGACCCGGCTGAACACCTGCACCGCGACGATGTTCGCGCCCGGCGCGACGCCGCCGGAGCCGGCCGCGATGCCCGCGACGTGGCTGCCGTGGTCGCACAGGTTCGTGCCGCCGGCGAGGCACTTGGCGGTCATGGCGTCGGCCGCGCCCTCGCCGATCTGCTCGCTCTGCCCGTTGGGGCACAGCGACTCGACGCCCGCCTCCACGGCGGAGAAGCACGCCTCGGCCACGATCCGCCCGCTGAACCACGGGTGGTCGCGGTCGATGCCGGTGTCCAGCACCGCCACCGCCTGGCCGGTCCCCGTGAGGCCCTTCGCGTGCGCCTGGTCGGCGCCGATGAGCTTGAGGTTGGGGCCCACGTCGGCCGGCGTGTACGTCCGGTCCCGGTGGATCGAGGCGACCCGCGGATCGGCGGCCAGCGCCGCCAGCTCCTCCGCGGTGCCCTGCACGACCATGAACGACCCGTTCTGGGGCTTCAGCACCACGTCCACGCTCTGGGCCGCCGCCTGGCTCGCCACGGGCTCGTTCTGCGCCGGATCGGTCAGCTCGACGATGGCCCGTTCGGCGCCGCCCTCGGCGCCCAGACCGTCCTCGACCTTCTCCTCAGGGGTGGTGGGAGCGGGTGCGGGGGTGTCCGTGGGGATCGCGGTGGGGGCGGGGGTCGGCGTCGGGGTGGGGTCGTCCGCATAGGCCGGGCCCGATAACGGGATCAGCGCCAGAACGGCCGAACAGACCAGCAGGTGGCGAAATCGCACGCGTCTTCCTCCGAAGGGGATGATCTCGGAGTTTAGGGCGATTTCCCCACCAGGCACAGGCCCCCCGGTCCGGTTCTCACCGAACTTTCAGCGACCCCACCCCCGGCGTTCAGCCGTTCACGGACGGCCCTTCGTGCGTGAACCACACCGCGCCGAGCGGCGGCACCCGCAGCGTCGTCGAGTACGGCAGCCCGTGACAAGGCTCCTCCACCGCCTCGATCCCGCCCATGTTGCCGACGCCGCTGCCCCAGTAGTCGTAGGCGTCGGTGTTGAGCACCTCGCGCCACTGCCCCGCGTACGGCAGCCCCAGCCGGTAGCCGTCGTGCGGGGCGCCGCTGAAGTTGACCACGCACGCCACCGCCGAGCCGTCCTTGGCGTAGCGGACGAAGGAGAAGGTGTTGCCCGACGCGTCGTCGGCGTCGAGCCAGCGGAAGCCCTCGGGGGTGGTGTCCTGCTCCCACAGCGCCGGGGTGTCCCTGTAGATCCGGTTGAGCTCGCGGACCAGCCGCTGCACGCCCTGGTGCCCGTCGAACTCCAGCACCCACCAGTCGAGCCCGCGCTCCTCCGACCACTCCGAGCCCTGGCCGAACTCGCCGCCCATGAACAGCAGCTGCTTGCCCGGATGCGCCCACATGTACGCCAGCAGCGCCCGGAGCTGCGCGAAGCGCTGCCACTCGTCGCCGGGCATCTTGCCGAGCAGCGACCCCTTGCCGTGCACCACCTCGTCGTGCGAGAGCGGCAGCACGTAGTTCTCCGAGTAGGCGTACAGCAGCGAGAACGTCATCTGGTGATGGTGGTACTGGCGGAAGACCGGCTCGTGGCGCAGGTATTCGAGCGTGTCGTGCATCCAGCCCATGTTCCATTTGAAGCCGAAGCCCAGCCCGCCCAGGTGCACCGGACGCGACACGCCAGGCCAGGCCGTCGACTCCTCCGCCACGGTCGAGATGCCGGGCACCTCCCGGTAGCTGACCGTGTTCATCTCCTTGAGGAACTCGACCGCGTCGAGGTTCTCCCGGCCGCCGTAGATGTTCGGCGTCCACTCGCCCTCGCGCCGCGAGTAGTCGAGGTAGAGCATCGAGGCCACGGCGTCCACGCGCAGGCCGTCGATGTGGAACTCCTGCAGCCAGAACAACGCGTTCGCGACCAGGAAGTTGCGCACCTCGCGGCGGCCGTAGTCGAAGACGTAGGTGCCCCAGTCGGGGTGCTCGCCGCGCGCCGGGTCGGCGTGCTCGTAGAGCGGGGTGCCGTCGAAGCGGGCCAGCGCCCACTCGTCCATGGGGAAGTGCGCGGGCACCCAGTCGAGGATCACGCCGATGCCGTGCTGGTGCATGCGGTCCACGAAGTGGCGGAACTCGTCGGGGGTGCCGAAGCGGGCCGTCGGCGCGTAGTAGGAGGTCACCTGGTAGCCCCACGACCCGCCGAACGGGTGCTCGGCCACCGGCAGCAGCTCCACGTGGGTGAAGCCCATGTCGCTCGCGTACGCGGACAGCTCCTCGGCCAGCTCCACGTACGACAGGCCGGGCCGCCACGACCCCAGGTGCACCTCGTAGATGCTCATCGGCCTGGCCTGCGCGTGCGACTCGCGCCGCTCGACGAGCCAGGCGTCGTCCTGCCAGCTGTAGTCGGACTTGTCCACCACGGAGGCCGTCATCGGCGGCACCTCGGTGCGCCGCGCCATGGGGTCGGCCTTCTCCCGCCAGGTGCCGTCCGCGCCCAGGACCTGGTACTTGTACCGCTGGCCGGCCCCCAGGCCCGGCACGAACAGCTCCCACACGCCCGAGCGGCCCAGGGACCGCATGGGGTAGGCGGTGCCGTCCCAGTGGTTGAAGTCGCCGATGACGCGGATGCCGCGCGCGTTGGGAGCCCAGACGGAGAACGCCACGCCATCGGTGTCCTCGTGCCGCATCACGCGGGCGCCCAGCGCCTCCCACAGCCGCTCGTGCCGTCCCTCGCCGATGAGATGCAGGTCGACCTCGCCCAGGGTGGGCCAATGCCGGTAGGGGTCGCGCACGGTGAACGGCTCGCCGCCCGCGTACTTCACCCGCAACGCGTAGCCGGGCACCTTGTCGAGCCCGGGAACCAGCACCTCGAACACCCCGTGGGCCTGGTGTTTCATGTCAAAGGTGGCGCCGTCGTCGTCCAGCACCACCGTGACCCGCTCGGCCAGCGGGCGCAGCGCGCGGAAGACCACCCCGCCGGCTGTGGGGTGCGCTCCGAGCACGGAGTGCGGATCGTGGTGCGCCCCACCCGCGAGGCGGTCGAGCTCGTTCCTCATCGGCATGCTCCCAACACTGCCTTAAGACGACCGTCCATCCCAGGCTCTGCCCGCATACCCGGCACAATCACAGAAAGTGCAAAATCCCGGGTTCATCACAAGAGCGTGCCGGGATGGGATAACCCATCCTTTACCGCCATCTGGCTCGACATACTGGTGCGCCGCTCGTCAACCTAGCCAGAAAGGTTGCAGCAATGTACCCGCCGCCTGCTTCCCCCACACATCCGTCATATCCTCCGCCTCCTCCGCCCTTACGCCCGGTCCGCGGACCGGCGATCCTCGCGGTCGTGGCGCTCGTCGCCGACTCGCTGGTCGGCGTCGTCGCGGCGGTCATCGACCTCTGGTACGCCGGCGTCGTCGACCGGATCATCGCCGACGCGACCTCCGTGACCGACGCGGAGATCGACACCGCGGGCCTCGTCTACGCCCTGTCGGGCATCGTGGAGACCGTCGCCTACCTCGCCGCGATCGTGGCGTTCCTGGTCTGGCTGTTCCGGGTGCGGGCCAACGCCGAGATCCTCGCCCCGCACGGGCACCGGCGCTCCCGCGCCTGGCTGATCCTCGGCTGGATCGTCCCCATCGTCTCGCTGTGGTTCCCCAAGCAGATCGTGGACGACATCTGGGACGCCTCCGCCCGCTCGTGGTCGGCGCGCAAGGGGCTGCTCCACGCCTGGTGGGCGGCCTGGCTCGTCGGCGCCTGGGTGTCGAACGTGGCCGCCCGCCTGCTGTTCAACGCCGAGGAGGCGGACGCCCTCGCCACGGCGGCCCGCTTCGACGTGGTGAGCATCGCGCTGATGCTGGTGGCCGCGGTGTTCGCGATCCTCGTGGTGCTGCGGATCAGCGGCGAGCAGGAGAAACGGCGGACGGAGACCTCTCCCGTCCTCCATCCGGGCGCTTCCCGCTGGGCGTGACCGCTCAGCGGGGCCGGAAGGCGGCCAAGGGGATGGGGAGCCAGGTCGGGCGGTTCCTGGCCTCGTAGCCGACCTCGTACACGGCCTTGGACAGCTCGAACGCCCGCAGCAGCACCGCGTCCGCCCGGCCGATCACGCCGCCGCCCTCGGCGTAGCCCTCCAGGAAGGCGGCGCGGTTGCGGTCGGCCCACTCCTGCGCCCGCTCCTCCAGGTCGGCCGCCTCGGCGCGGCCGGCCAGCAGGTGGCGGGCCGCGTAGTCGAACGAGCGCAACATGCCCGCCACGTCCCGCAGCGGCGACGACAGTGCCCGCCGCTCGGCCAGCGGCTGTCCGGGCTCGCCCTCGAAGTCGAGGACGACCCAGTCCGTGGGCGTGCGCATGACCTGGCCCAGGTGGTAGTCGCCGTGAACCCGTTGCACGGGCACCGTGCCGGTGAGCAGCTCCACCTCGTGATAGGCCTCTTCGAGCGCGCTCACGTGCGGCCGCAGCTCGGGCACCTCGACCACGGCCCGGACGAGCCGGCGGCGGAACGCCTCCGCCATGCGCTTGATCTCGTACGTCTCGATCATCGCCGTGGGGAAGGCCGCGGCCAGCTCCTCGTGCACGCGCGCGGTGGCGACGCCGAGCCGCCGCGCCTCGCCCGCGAAGTCGCCGCCCGCCTCGGCGGCGCTGGTCTCGGGCGGGCTGGCGTAGAGATCGCGGACGCTGGTCAGCGCGAGGTCCCAGCCGTCGTTGGCGTTCGACAGGTACTCCTGCATGATCGCCAGCGTGGTCCCGGCGCCGTCCAGGTCGGCCTCGATCCACCCGTACGGCTGCGCGATGTGCGGCGCCTTCCTCTCGGCGAGGGCCGTGACGACCTCCAGCTCGGGGTTCACACCGGGGATGAGGCGGCGGAAGAGCTTGCAGATGTAGGCGTCGCCGTAGACCAGCGAGGTGTTGGACTGCTCGGCCCCGAGCACGATGCTGCGCGGCGAGATGTCGATCTCGGCCCCCTCGACGTGCCGCATGCGCAGGCCGCTGCGGGTCTCGTCGCGCGCCATGCCGTCGAGCAGCCACGCGGTGCGCTCGGGGTCGTGCGCGGCGTCGTAGAAGCAGAGGCCGTCGATGGAGCCGATCAGGGCGTGGGCGAGCCGGTCGGGCAGGTCGTGGCGTTCGCCGAGCAGGAGCTGGTAGCGGTCGCGGCAGCCGTCCTGCCACACGGCGACGATCAGATGTCGGAGTCCGGGCGTCAGCGTGACGTCCGCGTCGATCGACAGCTCGTCGATCGGGCGCCCCTTGCCGCCGAACCAACGTTGGCGGCTGATCCATGCGGCAAGGAGCTCATTCAGCACGTCCTACTCCTCCTGGATGACGGCCGGCGGGAGTGTGAACCAGTAGAACCCATGCCCAGGAAGCGTCAAAAGATACGGTAGTTCGCCAATTGCCGGAAATGGCACGCCTCCCATGGTTTCCACGGGGGAGACGCCGACGAACCTGCGCAGGTCGAGCTCCACGGGCTGCGGGAAGCGTGACAGGTTGTTCACGCACAGCATCCGGTCGTCGCCCAGCTCCCTGACGAAGGCCAGGACGCTCGGGTTGGAGGAGTTGAGCTCGGCGTACTCGCCGAGGCCGAAGACCGGGTGCCGCTTGCGGATCTCGATCATGCGTCTGGTCCAGTGCAGCAGCGAGCCGGCGTTCTTCTGCTGGGCCTCGACGTTGATGGCCTGGTAGCCGTAGATCGGGTCCATGATCACGGGCAGGTAGAGCCGCCCGGGATCGCAGTCGGAGAAGCCGGCGTTGCGGTCGGGATCCCACTGCATGGGGGTGCGCACGCCGTCGCGGTCGCCGAGCCAGATGTTGTCGCCCATGCCGATCTCGTCGCCGTAGTAGAGCACGGGGGAGCCGGGCAGCGACAGCAGCAGCGCGGTGAACAGCTCGATCTGGTTGCGGTCGTTCTCCAGCAGCGGGGCCAGGCGGCGGCGGATGCCGACGTTGGCCCGCATGCGGGGGTCCTTGGCGTACTCGGTGTACATGTAGTCGCGTTCCTCGTCCGTGACCATCTCGAGCGTCAGCTCGTCGTGGTTGCGGAGGAAGATGCCCCACTGGCAGTGCTCAGGGATCTTCGGCGTCTGCGCCATGATCTCGGAGATCGGGTAGCGGCTCTCCCTGCGTACGGCCATGAAGATGCGCGGCATCAGCGGGAAGTGGAAGGCCATGTGGCACTCGTCGCCGCCGCCCACCGGGTCGCCGAAGTACTCCACCACGTCCGACGGCCACTGGTTGGCCTCGGCGAGCAGCACCCGGTCGGGGTAGAGCCGGTCGATCTCGGTCCGGATGCGCTTGAGGTATTCGTGCGTCCGCGGCAGGTTCTCGCAGTTGGTGCCCTCCTCCTCGAAGAGATAGGGCACCGCGTCCAGCCGGAACCCGTCGATGCCGAGGTCCAGCCAGAAGCGCAGCACCTCCAGCATCGCGTCCTGCACCGCCGGGTTCTCGTAGTTGAGGTCCGGCTGGTGGTGGAAGAAGCGGTGCCAGTAGTACTGGCCGCGGACCGGGTCGTAGGTCCAGTTGGAGGTCTCGGTGTCGATGAAGATGATCCGGGCGTCCTGGTACTTCTCGTCGGTGTCGGACCACACGTAGAAGTCGCCGAACGGCCCCTCGGGGTCGTGACGGGAGGCCTGGAACCAGGGATGGGCGTCGCTGGTGTGGTTCATGACGAGGTCGGCGATGACGCGCATGCCCCGCCGGTGCGCCTCCTCGACGAGCTTCACGAAGTCGCCCAGGTCCCCGAACTCGGGGAGGATCTTCATGAAGTCGGCGATGTCGTAGCCGCCGTCACGCAGGGGCGACTCGTACAGCGGGAGCAGCCACAGGCAGTCGACGCCCAGCCACTGGAGATAGTCGAGTTTGCTGATCAGTCCCTTGATGTCGCCGGTGCCGTCGCCGTTGGAATCGGCGAAGCCCCGGATGAGGACCTCGTAGAAGACGGCGCGCTTGTACCAGTAGGGATCGCGCGGCTTTTCCTCGTCGAAGGTGTTGGGAATGGGTGTGGAGCTCATGAGCGCCCTCGCCGGAGGCTCATGAGGGAGGCGCTGACACACACGTTGAAGACTCCCCGCTGAATTCAGTTCTACCGTGGCGCGGCTCGTACGGTGAGAATGTGGGCAGGCTGGATGTGAGGGTCGAGGCGCACGTAGTTGCTCTGACGCCAGCGGTAGGACTCGCCGGACAGTTCGTCGTCCACCACGAACTCGGCGTTCCAGTCGAGCCCGAGGGCGGGCAGGTCAAGATCAACGGTTGCCTCATGGGTGTGGTGCGGATCCAGGTTGACGACCGCGAGAACGACGTCGCCCAGCCCGTGCCGTCTGGTGGCCGGGTCATAGGCGCCCGGCAGGCGCTTCGAGAAGCAGACGATGTCCGGCTGGTCGACCCTGTGAAATCGTAGGTTACGCAATTCCTGCAGTGCCGGATGCGCTCTTCGGAACAAATTCAGATGAGTGATGAAGGGAGCCAGGCTGTATCCCTCGCGTTCGGCGGTCATCCAATCGCGAGGCTTGTACTGATATTTCTCACTATCGAGGTATTCTTCACTTCCCGGGCGGACCGGGACATTTTCTCCGAGTTCATAGCCCGAATAAACGCCCCACGTCGGCGACGCGAGCGCGGCCAGCACCGCCCGGATCTTGAACGCCGGCATCCCACCGTGCTGCAGGTACTCGTGCAGGATGTCCGGCGTGTTGACGAACAGGTTGGGCCGCAGGTAGGCCGAGGTCTCCCTGGCCAGCTCCGACAGGTAGCTCTCGACGTCGTACTTCGAGTTCTTCCAGGTGAAGTACGTGTACGACTGGTGGAAGCCGACCTTCGCGAGGGCCCGCATCATCGCCGGCCGGGTGAACGCCTCCGACAGGAACAGCACGTCCGGATCGGTGGTGTGGATGTCGGCCAGCAGCCGCTCCCAGAAGTTCACCGGCTTGGTGTGCGGGTTGTCCACCCGGAAGATGCGCACCCCGTGGTCCATCCAGTGCCGCACCACCCGGCGGACCTCGGCGTAGATGCCCTCGGGGTCCCGGTCGAAGTTGAGCGGGTAGATGTCCTGGTATTTCTTCGGCGGGTTCTCGGCGTAGGCGATCGAGCCGTCGGCCCGGATCGTGAACCACTCGGGGTGCTCCTTGACCCACGGGTGGTCCGGCGAGCACTGGAGCGCGAGGTCGATCGCCACCTCCATGCCCAGCTCGCGGGTGCGCGTCACGAACTCGTCGAAGTCCTCGATGGTGCCGAGGTCGGGATGGATCGCGTCGTGGCCGCCGTCCTCGGAGCCGATCGCCCACGGCGAGCCCGGATCGTCCGGCTCGGGGCTCAGGGTGTTGTTGCGGCCCTTGCGGAAGGTCGTGCCGATGGGGTGGATCGGCGGCAGGTAGACGACGTCGAAGCCCATCTTGGCGATCGCGGGCAGCCGCCTCGCGGCGGTCTGGAAGGTGCCGGACTTCGACATGCCGCCGGTGCTGACGACCGCGCCCTCGGAGCGCGGGAAGAACTCGTACCAGGAGCCGTAGAGCGCCCGGCGCCGGTCCACCCGGACCTTGAACGACTTCGACCTGGTCACCAGCTCGCGGAACGGGTGGGCCTCCAGCAGCGCGGCGGTGTCGGGAAGCTGCGCGATCGACAGCCGTGCTCGCGGGTCGAGGTTGTCGTCGCGCAGCGTGGCCGCGACCGACAGCAGCGCCGCCCGGTGCCCGCACGAGGGGTCGCCCTTGCCGCCGGTCCTGACGGAGGCGTTGGGACCGCCGTTGGGACCGCCGTTCGGGCCGGTGTTCGGGCCGGAGGGCGCGGAGGGGCAGTCGGCCGCGCGTACGGCCTTGGCCGCCCGCTCGAACAGCCGGGCCCCCTCCTCGCACATGAGATCGACGTCCATGCCACGCGGGATCTTGATCTCGGCGTCGTGCAGCCACGTGCTGATCGGGTCGCTCCACGCCTCCACGCGGTAGAGCCAGTCGCCCTCGGCGGGCAGGCACACCTCGGTGGCCCAGCGGTCGGTGCCGGGACCGAGCTCGCGCATCGGTCTCAACCGGCCACGCTGCCCATCGGGCGAGGTGAGCACCACGCCCGCGGCCACGGCGTCATGGCCCTCTCGGAAGACGGTCGCCGAGACCTCGAAGGTCTCGCCTGCGACCGCCTTGGCGGGCCGTTGCCCGCAGTCGACGACGGGGGAGATGTCCGTGATGGGAATTCGTCCGATCATCGCAATCAAGGGTTTGCGACGGCACACTCGGTGCCGCCGGAGGTTTTCCGTGGCAGGAACGATCCTCGCACGTTATTTCTGGACAGCAGCGGATAGACCTCCCGCAGAAGAGCGCGGGAGAACCCAACATTAGGGAAGGTTGCCCCAATGCGCCCTCTTCATGCTTGTCTTCGGAAGTGGTTTGAAGGGCTCTGATGGGGGTGAAGGAACGAGAGGTCCCTCCTAGCCCGTAGGGTGCACAACGTGAGAGCTATCCGTCGGTTTACCGTCCGCACCGTCCTGCCCACGGAGCTGGCCGCCCTCGGCGAGCTCGTACACAATCTCCGCTGGTCCTGGCACCCGGAGACACTGGACCTTTTCGCCGAGGTCGACGCCGACCTCTGGGAGCAGGTCGGACACGATCCCGTGGCCCTGCTGGGGGCCGTCACGCCCGCGCGGCTCGCCGAGCTGGCCGCCGACCGCCGGTTCCTGCGGCGGCTCGCCGACGCCGCCGACGACCTGCGCGAATACATCACCTCGCCGCGCTGGTACCAGACGCTGCCCGACGGCGCGCGGGCCATCGCCTACTTCTCGCCCGAGTTCGGCATCGCCGCCGCCCTGCCCCAATACTCGGGCGGGCTCGGCATCCTGGCCGGCGACCACCTCAAGGCCGCCAGCGACCTCGGCGTGCCGATCCTCGCGGTCGGCCTGCTCTACCGGCACGGCTACTTCACGCAGTCGCTGTCGCCCGAGGGCTGGCAGCTTGAGCACTACCCCTCGCTCGATCCGGGCGGCCTGCCGCTGTCCCTGCTGAAGGAGCCGGACGGCACCCCCGTCAAGATCCGCCTGGGGCTGCCCGACGAGCGGGTGCTGCACGCCCAGGTCTGGGTGGCGCAGGTCGGCCGGGTGCCGCTGCTGCTGCTCGACTCCGACGTCGCCGACAACGACAACGCCGCCCGCGACATCACCGACCGCCTCTACGGCGGCGGCACCGACCACCGGCTCATGCAGGAGCTGCTGCTCGGCGTCGGCGGCGTGCGCGCGATCCGGGCCTACTGCCGGGTCACCGGGCACCCCGAGCCCGAGGTCTTCCACACCAACGAGGGCCACGCCGGCTTCCTCGGTCTTGAGCGCATCCGCGAGCTGACCGAGGCGAGGCTCACCTTTGACGAGGCGCTGGAGGCCGTACGCGCCGGCACCGTGTTCACCACGCACACGCCGGTGCCCGCGGGCATCGACCGCTTCCCCGTCGAGCTGATCGAGCGCCACTTCGGCGGCTCGGCGTCCTGGCCGACCGTGCCCGTCGAGCGCATCCTCGCCCTGGGCGCGGAGGCCGATCCGGGGCGGTTCAACATGGCCGTCATGGGCATGCGCCTGGCCCAGCGGGTCAACGGCGTCTCGCAGCTCCACGGCGAGGTCAGCCGCGAGATGTTCAAGGATCTTTGGCCGGGATTCGACCTCGACGAGGTGCCGATCGGCTCCATCACCAACGGCGTGCACGCCCCCACCTGGGTCGGCCGCGAGCTGATGGAGCTGGCCGGGCGCGAGCTGCCCACGCTGCTGGAGCGCGCCCGCGGCTGGGAGGGCATCCAGAAGCTCTCCGACGCCGACCTGTGGGAGATCCGCGGCGTGCTGCGCCGCCGCCTGGTCGAGGGCGCCCGCGCGCGGCTGCGCCGGTCCTGGCGGGAGCGCGGGGCCTCCGACGCCGAGCTGGGATGGATCGACGACGCGCTCGACCCCGACGTGCTGACCATCGGCTTCGCCCGGCGGGTGCCGTCGTACAAACGGCTCACGCTCATGCTGCGCGACCAGCGGCGGCTCACCGAGCTGCTGCTCGACCCGGACAAGCCGGTGCAGATCGTCATCGCCGGCAAGGCGCACCCCGCCGACGAGGGCGGCAAGAAGCTCATCCAGCAGATCGTCAAGTTCGCCGACCAGGCCGACGTGCGCCACCGGATCGTCTTCCTGCCCGACTACGACATGGCGCTCGGCCAGCTCATGACCCAGGGCTGCGACGTGTGGCTCAACAACCCGCTGCGCCCGCTGGAGGCGTCCGGCACCTCGGGCATGAAGTCCGCGCTCAATGGCGGGCTCAACCTGTCGATCCGCGACGGCTGGTGGGACGAGTGGTACGACGGCACCAACGGCTGGGCGATCCCCACCGCCGACGGCGTGAGCGACCCCGACCGGCGTGACGAGCTGGAGGCCTCCGCGCTCTACGACCTCATCGAGCACGAGGTGTCCGACCGCTTCTACGACCGGGCCTTCGACGGCCTGCCCCGGCGCTGGCTGGAGATGGTCAAGCACACCCTCGCCTCGCTCGGCCCGAAGGTGCTGGCCGGGCGCATGCTGCGCGACTACGTCGTGGACCTCTACACCCCGGCCGCGAGGTCCGCGCGGGCGCTGTCGGCCGACGCCTACGCCCCGGCCAAGGCGTTCGCCGCCTGGCGGGTCCGGGTCACCCGGGCCTGGCCCGGGGTGCGGGTGGAGCACGTGGAGGCGTCGGGCGCGGGCGACACGGACACCCCCGAGGTGGGGGCCTCGATCGAGGTGCACGCCACGGTGGCGCTCGGCGACCTGGAGCCCGGAGACGTGCTGGTCCAGGCCGCGTACGGGAAGGTCGGGCCGCACGACGAGCTGGTCCACCCGTCGTACGGGAAGATGGCCTGCCAGTCGGTGGACGACGACGGCCGCGCCCACTACACGGGCGTGGTGCCGCTCGACCGCACGGGTGCTTTCGGCTACACCGTCCGGGTCGTCCCGGATCACCCGCTCGTCGCGACGACGGCCGAGCTCGGCCTCATCGCGGTCCCCGAGGAACCCGTAGGCATGACGAACGGCACATTGCGTTAAAGCCCAGGCATAATCGGGGGGTGGACGACAGTGCCAACGGCCTGCGGGCCGACACTCTGGTGGCCACGGTCCGAGGTGTGCTGCCGTCCCTGACGCCGGCCGCCCAGACCGTGGCCCGCCTCATCCTGGAGGATCCCGCGACGGTGGCGCGGAGCACCATCACCGAGCTGTCCGCCGCCTCGGGCACCAGCGAGGCCACGATCGTGCGGACGGCGCGGCTGCTGGGGTTCGCCGGCTACCCGCAGCTCCGGCTGGCGCTGGCGGCCGCGGCCGCGCAGCCCGACCGGCTCGTGCCCGGCGACCTCGCCCCCGACGACCCGCTGTCGGCGGTGATCCAGAAGGTCGCGCGGGCCGAGTCCGAGGCGATCAACGACACGGTCGCCCAGCTCACCAGCGAGCGGCTGGGCCTGGTCGTGGACGCCATCGTCGGGGCCCGCAGGATCGACGCCTACGGCGTCAGCGCCTCCGGCCTGGTGGCCGGGGACGTCGCCCAGAAGCTGCTGCGCATCGGCCTGTCCAGCCACGCCTTCCAGGACGCCCACCTCGCGCTCACCAGCGCCGTGCTGCTGCGGCCCGGCGACGTGGCGATCGGCATCAGCACCTCGGGGGAGACCCCCGACGTGATCGAGCCGCTCACGCGGGCCAAGGAGGCGGGCGCCACCACCGTGGCGATCACCAACAACCCGCGCTCGTCGATCGCGGAGCTGGCCGAGCACGTGCTCATCTCGGCCGGGCGCGAGACGGAGTTCCGTCCCGGCGCCCTCGCCAGCAGGATCAGCCAGCTCCTCGTCGTCGACTGCTTGTTCGTCGGGGTGGCGCAGCGCACCTACGACTCCTCGCAGGAGGCGCTGGCCAGCACCCGCAGGGCCGTCAGCGAGTTCACCCGGAGAACGACACCTGCACGTCGTCAGCCTTGACGAACATCACGCGGTGACCGAACTGGATCTGCAGATACTTGGTCGTGCCGCGCACCACCTTGTGGTCCTCCAGGTTGAAGGTGACCGCCCGGTAGTACTCGGTGGCCGCCGTTCCGGCCAGGGTGTACTTCTCGCCCGCCGAGAACGTGTACTGCAGCGGCGTCACCGCCTGGTACGGGATGCCCGCCGGGTACGCCTCCTGCTCCGGGTACGCCCGCCCGTACACCGGGACCGTGGCGAGGCCCGGCTTGGGCGTCACCACCAGGCCGGCCGACGGGACGGCGGTCGGCGCGGCGGCCGGGTTGTGGAACCACGCCTTCTGGCCGAGATACCAGATGGCCGTCCAGTCGCCCTGGCGTTCGGCGACGGCGAAGCGCTGGCCGGTGCTGGCGCGGGCGCTGTGGTCGTAGACGCTGTAGAGCGACTCGCCCGTGGGGTGCTTGCCGATGTCCTTGACCAGCGGGGCGTCGGCGCGCGGCTCGGTGCGCAGCCACACCGTGTGGGCGGGCAGCGGCGGGCAGGCGGCCTCGGGGTTCTTGCGGTCGCAGCCGTAGAAGTAGGGCTTGTTCGTGACGAAGTCCGGCTTGATCATGACGCTGCCGGAACGCGGCCCGCCGAACTGGTGCAGCGGCGCGCCCATGAGCTGGAAGTAGTGCGCCCAGTCCCAGAACGGGCCCGGGTCCTCGTGCATGCCGCGCACGGTCGTCGGCAGCGTGCCGGGGACGTTGTCGTGGCCCAGGATGTGCGCGCGGTCGAGCGGCACGCCGTGCCGCAGCGCCAGGTAGCGGACCAGGCGGGCGGACGAGCGGTACATCGCCTCGGTGTACCAGGAGCTGCCCTCGGCCAGGAAGCCCTCGTGCTCGATGCCGATGGACTTGGCGTTGATGTACCAGTTGCCGGCCTGCCAGCCGACGTCCTTGGTCTTGATGTGCTGGGCGATGTGGCCGTCGGCGGAGCGGACGGAGTAGTGCCAGCTCGCCCCGTAGTTGGGGTCCTGGTTGAGCCGGATGGACGGCAGGAAGTAGCCCTCCATGTCGTGGATGATGATGTAGTCCACCTTCTGGCTGGCCGGACGGTTCGCCAGGTCGTAGTGGCCGTAGTCGTCCGGCGGCAGCTCCTGGTAGGCCGCCGGGATCCACTCGCAGGAGATCGAGGCCGGGCACTCGACGCCGTCGGGGCGGACCGGGGGCCGCAGGCCCAGCTTCTCCAGCCACTTCTCGATCTTGCGCAGGCCGGTCACGGCCGGCAGCCGGACCTGCTCGCCGTCGTCGGTGGTGCGCTGGGCGCCCTCCTCGATCACCGAGAAGACCTCGTCGGCGAAGAACTTGGCGGCTCCGGCCTCCTCGGCGCCTGAGTACTTCGCGACGGCGCCGTACCACTCGCCGGGGTCGTCGCTCAGCGGCGCGCCGAGGGACTTCTGGTAGTCGGCCAGCAGGGCCGCGCCGCCGCGGATGTTGGCGGCGTCGTCGGCGCGCAGGCGCTCGTGGCTCTCGCCGGTGAGCGCCGCGGCGCGTTCCATGGTGCGCAGCCGGGCCGGGATCTCCGTGGGCGCGGGCCGCTCGGCGGGCGCGGGCAGGGGCCGGGCGTCGTCGCCGCGGGCGTCCTCCTCGCCCGCGTCGTGGTGGTTGGAGCCGGTGTAGGCGGCGGCGTCCGTGAGGTGCATGGGGCCGAAGCCGGCGTCGCTGGAGGGCCGGCCCGCGTGGGCGTCCCACCGCGACTCCAGGTAGGAGACGCCGAGCAGCACGCTCTCGGGCACCTGGTACTCGGCCGCGGCGGCGGCGAAGGCCCCCTGCCGGTCGGCGGCGTCCTGGGTCTGGGCCTGGGCGGTGGGGGTGATGGTTAACGGCAACAGGACGGCCACGCCGAGCGTCAGAAGTCTGCGCATGGACACTCCTCGGGACTGGGGGGTGCGGTGCGCGTTCAGCGTCTCAACGATTTCCTTCGTAGGCGAGATCTTTGCGAAGACTTTTTTCAGTCAGGGGTTTCGGCGTCCTCGGTAGACCGCTCTGGCGCGCTCGTACAGGTGCAGATGGTCGGCCAGTTGCTCTTCGGTCTCGAAGGTGCCGTGCTCGCGCAGGAGCTCCGTCAGCCGGTCCAGCCAGGCGAGGCACCAGCGCACGTCCGCCTCCCTGGCCACGTGCTCGCCGGCCACGTCCAGGTAGACGGGGCTGGTGTGGGCGTAGGCGCCGGACGGGTGGAAGGCGCGCGGGTGCGGCCCGCCCGTGGCCACGGCCACCACGTACGTCGGCGCGCCGACCACCAGCGAGGCGGCGAGCCGCCCCGGCGGGCCCTGCGCCAGCACCCCGTCCGCGGTGCGGATCTCCAGCGACTCGACCTCGGGCCCCACGGAGCCCACGACGATCTCCACCCGCGCCCCGACCGGCAGGTCCAGCGTGTCGCCCGGCCCGTGGCCGTCCACCGTGAGCTCCAGCCACGGCCCGGAGGTCGCGAACGTGCGGCCCAGCAGGAGCGCCTCCGCGTAGGACTCGGCGGTCAGCGGCCCGTCGACGTGCGCGTACACCCGTTCCCACCCTGGCGGCGAGGACGCCGTGCCGCGCCGGCAGAACGACAGCACCGCGTCGGTGCCCGCCGTGACGGCGAGCCGGTTGCCCGCGCCGATCAGCCGCCGGTAGACGGCCGCGGTGGCGGTCACGGAGGAGTGGTTGAGCACGTCCAGGCAGTCCACCAGGCCGAGTGCGGCGTCGGCCACGATCTCCCTGGCCGAGCAGTTCCGCCCGCGGCTCAGCACCACGTCGGGCGGGTCGTCGTCGGCGAAGGGCGTGTGGAACGGATGGCCGTAGCCGGTCACGCCGCCGAGCTCGCGCAGCTCCTCCAGCGCGACCGCGTTCGGCGGCCAGTCGGCCGTGCCGAGGAAGCCCGAGTGCCGCCGCTCCGGCGCGGCGCGCAGGCCGAACGCGGTCGCGTGCCCGACGAGGTCGTTGCGGTACTCGACGCCGAACCTGGCGAGGTGGCGCCCGTCCGACCACGGCAGGTCGCGGCCCGCCCAGTGCTCCAGCGCCTCGGCGTCGTAGACCCGTTCGGCCGCGACGTTCCCCGCGACCAGGTTGAGCACGTGCAGGTCCTCGCCGTGCTGCGCGGCGGCGGCCAGTTCGGGCACGGCCGGCTCCTCGCCCATCCAGTTGAGGTGGACGTGCAGGTCGCCGCCGTACCAGCCGCGGGACGCGGCGTCGTAGAGGCGCTCGGGGGTCAGCTCGACCAGCGTCTCGCCGCCCTGGACGGGGGTCACCACGGCTTGGGCGGAGGTGTACTCCATGCCCCTGGTCACGGTCACGGTCAGCGGCTCGGCGGGCACCGCCACCACCAGGTCGTCGCCGTGGAAGTACGGCCTCCCGTGCGCGTCCACCTTGGGCGGGGCGCCCTCGGGATACCATCCCTGGCCGTTCGCGCCGGTCACGCTCCACCGGCACGGGAACCCGGCCCGCAGCCGCAGCGCCGCCACGCCGACCCGCCGCGCCAGCGGCGACAGGTCCACGGGCCGGCCCGCGACGACCACCTCGCCCGTCAGCTCGACGATCTCGGCCCCGCGCGGCGGCACCACGTGCGGCACGCCGTCCACGACCACCTCGACCGGGTCGTCCGTGCGCGAGTCCAGCAGCAGCGCGGTGCGGAGCGGCGTGCCGTCGAGCAGCACGCGCCCGACGGCCTCCAGCGCCGCCCCGGACGGGGTCAGGCGCAGGGCGGGCAGGTTGTCGGCGACCTCGTCGCCGAGGGCGTCGCGTACCACGAGGTCGACGTCCACCTCGCCGAGGCGGTCCTCCAGCTCTCCGTCGGACAGTCCGGGGTGGCGGGCGGCGAGCAGGCTCATGGCCGGACCCCAGAAGCGGTGCCTGAGGTCGAGGAAGACCGTGGCGCGGGCCTGGGTGACGTACGAGAGGGACGGCTCGCCCCACGTGACCCCGTGCTCGTCGCGGAGCGAGCGGTAGTGGGCTACGGCGCGGGCGATGGCTTCCGGTAACAACGGATCGTGACACATCGGGCACTCCTTGAGATCGGACGCGCCGTCATCGTGACACGGGATTTGCCGCCGTGCGACCGTTATCAGCGGATACGTCGTGACGTTCCCGCCGCGCTAGGACCGCCGGTCCAGATGGAACGTCGGCTGCCCCGGGCTCCCCGGCCGGGCGTCGAGCGACTTGTCGTCCAGGACCTCCACGGTGTCCTCGGCCACGAAGACCCGGACGTCCCCCTTCTCGATCACCTGGTCCCCGGCCTCCGGCGTGCTCGCCAGGGACAACTCCAGCGTGCCCGCCTTGTCCGGGATGGCGGCGATGCGCAGGCCGGCGTGGGGCGGCACGTCCTCGCCGTCCATCAGGTCGCGGATCGCGTCCACGGCGTTGTCGGTCACTGTCAGCACGGCTGAGCTCCTCACCTGCGGGAAGACCTGCGGGAAGACCTTCGCCTCCCCGTCAGCCGGAGAACCAAACGCCGACGCGCCCGAGCCCGGCCGGGCGGCGGGGGAGCGGCCTGTTAGGTTCGGACCATGGGTGAGTTTGTGAGCGTCGAAGTGGCCGACCAGATCGCCACGATCCGTCTCGACCGTCCCAAGATGAACGCGCTCAACGGCCAGGTCCAACGAGAGATCGCCGAAGCGGCCCGCATCGTGGACGAGGACCCGCAGGTGCAGGCGGTCATCCTCTACGGCGGCGAGCGGGTCTTCGCGGCGGGCGCCGACATCAAGGAGATGGCCGACATGTCCTACGCGGACATGTCCGCTCACTCCACCACGTTGCAGGCGTGCTTCACGACGGTGGCCCGCATCGGCAAGCCGGTCATCGCCGCCATCACCGGCTACGCGCTGGGCGGCGGCTGCGAGCTCGCCCTGTGCGCCGACTTCCGGGTGGCGGGCGAGTCGGCCAAGCTGGGCCAGCCGGAGATCCTCCTCGGCATCATCCCCGGCGCGGGCGGCACCCAGCGCCTGCCGCGCCTGGTGGGCCCGGCCCGCGCCAAGGACCTGATCTTCACCGGCCGGCACGTGCCCGCCGCCGAGGCCCTGGAGATCGGCCTGGTCGACCGGGTGGTGCCGGACGAGCAGGTCTACACGGCGGCGCTGGAGTGGGCCGCGACGTTCGTGGGCGGCCCGTCGATCGCGGTGCGCGCCGCCAAGCAGGCCGTCGACCAGGGCCTGGAGGTCGATCTGGACACCGGGCTGGAGATCGAGCGGCTGCAGTTCTCCGGCCTGTTCGCGACCGACGACGCCAAGATCGGCATGCGCGCGTTCGCGGAGAAGGCCAAGCCCAAGTTCACCGGCCGGTAAACACTCGATTACTTAGGCCGCTCCCCGCCGCCTGGGGGGCGGTCCACACAGTGCTGTACCTGTTATGACTGGCGCTCTTTTTACTCTGGCTTTAGCAGTATGGTGACGTCTCATGATGCGCACCCTGGTCCCCGCGCGGCTCCGGAAGGCCGTGCGCACCTGGTTCGACTCCCGTTACATCTCCGTCGCCGACCACCGGCAGGACATCAGGGACGCGCTCTGGGAGGTCCAGACGCTCCGGCGCGAGATGACCGGGCTCCAGGCCGAGGTCGAGCGGCTGCGCAAGGCCGTGGCGAAGCCCGCGCCGCGCCCTGCCACGCCGGCGGCGGACAAGGCGCGGCTGGACGACACCCACCGGCTGGCGCAGGAGACGGCCAAGGCGCTGGACGGCGTGCTGCAGAACGAGGTCCTGGTCTGGCAGGCCATCGACGAGCTGCGCGCCCGGCAGAGCACGCGCGTGTCCGGCCAGGGCTCCGGGGAGGAACGCCCGTGCGCGTGACCTGGACCGGCGGCGACCTGAGCTTCCGGCTCGACGCCGAGGACGAGATCACCGGCAGGGCCTCCGACGAGCACCCCGTCAAGCTCGCCATCAACTCCTGCACGATCGGCGGCGTCCCCGCGGACGCGCATCCCGACCTGTTCGCCGTCGCGGCCTGGACGGTCGTCGCCCCCTGGACGCGCAGGCGGGTGCTCTTCGACCGGGCGATCTCGGCCGAGGTCGCCGCCGCGCTGCACGACGGCTGGGGCGTCGAGGCCGGGCCGGTCGGTGCCGAGCCGCGGCGGCCGGGGCCCACGCTCGGGATCTCCTACAGCGGCGGCGCCGACTCCGTGGCCGCGGCCACGGTCTTCCCCGAGTCGCCCTTCCTGCACTTCCGCCGGGTGCCGCACCGGCGCATCCCCAACCGGTGGCCGCACTACCGCTCCGACGTGCTGGCCAAGCTCGCCGCGAAGACCGGGCGCGAGGTCACCACCGTCACCTCCGACCTGGAGTACACCCTCGCCGAGCCCCGCCCCGGCTACCCCGAGCACCACGCGGTGGCCGCCGGGGCGCTGCTCCTCGCCGACCGGCTCGGCCTCGGCGGCCTCGGCTTCGGCTACGAGATGGGCTCGCGCTGGCTCGGCGGCGGCCGCTACCTGCACCGCTACACCCCCGACAACCCCATGTGGTCGGCGCACGGCAAGTGGGGCCGGCTGTTCGCCGCCGCCGGCGTCCACCTGGTGCTGCCGGTCGGCGGCGTCAGCGAGGCGACCACGATGCGCCTCGCCCTGAACTCCGACCTGCGCGAGCACGTCCGCTGGTGTCTGCGCGGCACCGACGGCCCGTGCCGCGACTGCGGCAAGTGCCTCTACAAGGAGCTCATCCAGGCCGCCGTCGAGCGCCGCCCGCTGAACACGCCCGTCACCGCCGACCGCCCCTTCGCCCGCAAGTGGCTGCGCAAGCCGCCCTACGGCGGCCAGGAGATGATCGAGTACGGCCTGGCCCGCGTCCCGGGCATCGAGAACACGCTCTTCGGTCCGGCTCTCGACTTCTTCGAGGCCACCGAGGAGTCCACGAGCTGGCTCGACCACTGCTACCCGCCGGCGATCGAGGAGATCCCGGAGGCGTGGCGGGCACAGGCAGCCGCGTTCATGACGGAGAACGTCGGGATGATGACCGAGGCCGAGATCCGGCGCGTGGAGAACTGGGGGAACTGACCCGTGAAGGTTTATCTGTCGGTGGACATGGAGGGCGTGACCGGGCTCACCGATCCCGAGGAGATGCGCGCCGGCGGGCGCGGCTACGAGCGCGGCTGCGAGCTGATGACCGCCGACGCCAACGCCGCGGTCGCGGGCGCGTTCGACGCGGGAGCGGAGACCGTGCTGGTCAACGACGCCCACGGCTCCACCAAGAACCTCCGCATCGACCTGCTGGACCCGCGGGCCAGCCTGATCCGCGGGCCGGGTAAGGCGCAGCGGATGGCGCAGGGGCTCGACGGGTCGTTCGCGGCGGCGTGCTTCGTGGGCTACCACGCGCGGGCGGGCGTCCAGGACGGCGTGCTCAACCACACGTGGATGGGCAAGGAGATCCAGAACGTCGAGCTCAACGGCGAGCCGTGCGGCGAGACCCGGCTGGTGGCGGCCTGCGCCGGCTACCACGGGGTGCCCGTCGTGCTGCTCACCGGCGACGAGGCCGTCGGCGAGGAGGCCCGCGAGCTCCTCGGCGACGTCGAGACGGTGGCGGTCAAGAAGGGCATCGACAAGTTCTCGGCCGAGCTGCTGCCGCCGAGCGTGGCCCAGGCCCGCATCCGCGAGGCGGCGGCCCGCGCGCTGGGGCGGCTCGGCGATTTCACTCCGTACCGGGTGGAGGCGCCGTACACCTTGGGGGTGGAGTGGAACTCGACGGCCATCGCGGCCGCTGTGGCGCTGGTGCCGGGTGTGAAGCAGGTGGGTTCGCGGCACACCGAGTTCACCACGGACGACTTCACCCAGATCATGGCGCTGTTCGGCATCTTCGCCACGATCGGCGGCCAGATAGCGTGCGGCAGCGGCCCGTACGGATGAGGAGCGGGACGTGGAACGGGCGGCGCTGACGCGGCGAGGGCTGCTCATCGGGATCGGCGCGGCGGGTGGCGCGGGCGCCATGTACGCGGCCATGGGCGCCCTCGGCCTGGCGCCGTCGGAGCAGGACAAGGCGTTTGCCCCGCCCCGGCAGGGCGACTTCACGCTGCGCGGCAAGGGCTCGGCCAAGGTCGTGATCCTGGGGGCCGGGGTGGCGGGGCTGACGGCGGCGTACGAGCTGGGCAAGGCCGGCTACGACTGCACCGTGCTGGAGGCCAGGGAGAAGGCGGGCGGCCGGAACCTGACGCTGCGCGGCGGCGACCGCCTGCCGGAGCTGAACGGCCCGGTGCAGCGGGCCGCGTTCGGCGAGGGCCAGTACTTCAACGCCGGCCCCGGCCGCATCGCGCCCTGGATGCTGACCCTGGACTACTGCCGTGAGCTGGGCGTCCCCGTCGAGGTGTTCGTCAACCACAACGCCATGGCCTACGTCCACACGGGCGGGCGGACCATGCGGGTGCGCGCCGCCCGCGCCGACCTGTACGGCTACGTCGCCGAACTCCTCGCCAAGGCGACCGACCGCGGCGCGCTCGACCGGGCCGTCTCCGCGCAGGACCGGGAGCGGCTGCTCGACTTCCTGCGCCGCTTCGGCGACCTCGGCCCGAAGCTGGACTACGACGGCTCCGCGCGCCGCGGCTTCGCGACGTACCCGGGGATCGCCGAGGGCACGCTCGACGCGCCCCTCTCCCTCAGCGACGTGCTGGCCGCCGGCACCGGCCGGCTGGTGCTGAACGACTTCGGCCACGACATGGCCACCCCCATGTTCCAGCCGGTCGGCGGCATGGACGCGATCGTCGTCAAGCTCGTCGAGGCCGTCGGCGCCGACCGGATCAGGACCGGCGCCAAGGTCACCAAGATCACGACGCTGGCCGACGGCGTCGAGGTCGTCTGGGACGGCGGCTCGATCAAGGCCGACTACTGCGTGGCCGCACTCCCGCCGCACGTCATGGCCAAGATCCCGCACAACCTCGGCGCGGAGGTCACCGCCGCGCTGAAGACCCCGGTCCCCGTCGCCGCCGGCAAGATCGGCCTGGAGTACGACCGGCGCTGGTGGGAGAGCGAGGACCGCATCTACGGCGGCGTCACCGAGACCGATCTCGACATCACCCACATCTGGTACCCCTCGCACGGCTACCACTCCGGCCGGGGCGTGCTCGTCGGCTACTACAACACCGAGCGCGACGCCGAGCTGTACGGCGCGCTCTCCCCGGAGGACCGCCGGCGCCGCGCGCTCACCCAGGGCAAGAAGATCCACGGCGAGAAGTACCGCCAGGGCGTGCTGGCCGACGTCTCGATCGCCTGGCACCGTCAGCCGCACATCGAAGGCGCGTGGGTGCGCTGGCCGGCCTTTGATTCGTCCTTCACTCTTCTGCAACGCCCCGCCGGAAGGGTCTACTTCGCGGGCGACTGGCTCACCCAGCTGATCGCCTGGCAGGCGGGGGCCATGGAGTCCGCCCGCGCCGCCGTCACCCAACTGCACCAGCGCGCGGTGCGGTCGGCCTGACGGCACCGGCCGTCCCCTGAACCCCGCCACTCCCCGGACCGCCGTAGGGTTTCCGGGAGAGGCGAACGAGGAGATGGCATGAGCTTGCACTGGGAGCCCGCCGCCGGACGAGCCGACCTGCTGGCCGGCCCGGTGGCACGGGCCGTGACCGCGGTCGACGGCGTCGAGGTGGCCGGGATCGACCCCGACCTGGCCGACACCGCGGCGTTCTGCGAGCGTTACGGCGTACGCCTCGACGAGTCCGCCAACTGCGTGATCGTGGCCGCGAAACGGGGCGGCGAGACCCGCTACGCCGCCTGCATGGTGCTCGCGACGATGCGGGCCGACGTCAACGGCGTGGTGCGCCGGCACCTCGACGCCCGCAAGGCGAGCTTCGCGCCGATGGCCGAGGCCGTCGAGCTGACCGGCATGGAATATGGCGGCATCACCCCGATCGGCCTGCCCGAGGACTGGCCGATCCTGGTGGACACGCACGTCGCCGAGCACGCCAGGGTGGTGATCGGCAGTGGGCTGCGCCGCTCGAAACTGGCGCTGCCCGGTGCGGCGCTCGCCGGGCTGAAGCGCGCCGAAGTCCTGCCGCTGGCGGGCTGAAGGAAAAATCGAGGCCGATTCGAGACCCGCGTCCGGGAAACCGGAGAGGCCCTTCCGGACGTTGTACGAGGTGGGAATGTGGCCTCATGGTTCATCTCGTGGGCGGGGATTAAGCCGGTATGGTGCTTCATGCCATGAACGATGACCGACTAGGCCCTTACCGGCTGCTCAGGCGGCTCGGTGAAGGCGGGATGGGCGTTGTCCACCTCGCTGTCGACCCGCAGGGGCGGCAGGTGGCGGTCAAGGTCCTGCGTGGCGAGGTCGCCGGCGACGAGGTCGCCAGGCGGCGGCTTTCGCGCGAGGTCGAGACCATGCGCCGGGTGCGCAGCAAATACATCGCCGAAGTGGTCGACGCCGATGTGACCGGTCATCGTCCCTACATCGTCACCCGTTACGTGCCCGGCCGTCCGCTCGACGAGATCGTCAAGGACGACGGGCCGCTCGACCTGCCCGCGCTGGTCCGGGTGGCGCACGGCGTGGCGGCGGCGCTGGCCTCGGTGCACTCGGTGGGCGTGATCCACCGCGACCTCAAGCCGGGCAACGTGCTGATCCTGGACGGCGAGCCCGTCCTCATCGACTTCGGCATCGCGCAGGCGGTCGACGCGACCCGGCTGACGCAGACCGGCATGTTCATCGGCACGCCCGGCTACCTCGCCCCCGAGATCATCGAGGGCCAGGAGGCCGGGCCCGAGGTCGACGTGCACGCCTGGGCGGGCACGCTGCTCTTCGCCGCGACCGGCCAGCCGCCCTTCGGCAAGGGCACGCTGGAGATGGTCTTCTACAACATCACCGCGGGCAAGGCCGACATCAGCGCGGCTCCGGCGACGTTGCAGCCGCTGCTCAAGGCGGCCTTCCAGCGCAACCCGGCCAAGCGGCCCAAGGCGGCCGAGCTGGCCGAGCAGACCGCCCGGATGCTGCCGCAGCCGCCGCCGGGCAGCGTCCCCGACGAGATCTCGACCGTGCCGCGCCCGCCGGAGACCCCGCCGCCGCACCTCGCCGACAGGCCGTCCTACGACATCTCCACGCCGGCGGTCACGCCGCGGCGGCTGCTCGACCGGCAGGAGCGGCAGCCGACGATCCCGCCGCAGGACCAGCCGTACGTGTCGCTGCTGCCCGGCCAGGACGCCCCCAACCCGCTGGGGTCCGGCGTGCCGGGCGGGTCGCACCCCAACGTGCCCGCCGAGAGCCTGCTCGGCGACGGCGGCGACCCCTGGCCCACCCGCAGGGTGACGCCGGAGGAGCTGCGCCGCATCCAGCGCGAGAACGCCGCGGCGGCGCCCCCGCAGCCGCCCGTGCAGCCCGTACAGCCCTGGCCCGGCCCGCAGAGCGGCGGCCACCAAAGCGGCGGCCACCCGGTGCCGTCCGGCGAGGAGGACGTGCCCACCCGCCGGGTCCGTCCCGGTTCGCCGGAGCTGGGCCGCTCCAACCTGTCCGGGCCCAATCTCTCTGGGCCCAACCTGCACGGGCAGGGGCTCGACGCGGCGCGGCTCACCCCGGGCGTGGCCGGGCCCGTCCCCGACGCCGGCCGGATGGCCCCGGGGTACGACCCGGCGGCCCGCGTGGGCCAGGGCCCCGACGTGCCCGAGTACGGCCGCCACGGCCCGATGCCGATGCAGCCGCCGCCCTACATCCCGGCGCAGCCGCACTACCACCCCGACCCGACGCAGCGGGAGCCTTACCTGCCGGGTGTGGTCCCGGGCAACCCGCTGCAGCGGTCCAGGGCGTACGGCGTGGCCGGCGGGATGCTGCTGGTCATCATGGTCGTGGCGGCGGCGCTGGAGCCCCTGCTCGTGGCGATCGTGGCCGTCCCGCTCGCGGTGCTGCTGCGCGCGGCGGACATCGCGCAGCCGCAGCTCGCCGGCCGGCGCCCGGCCGGGGCGGCGGCGCTCGACGTGCTGCGGGTGTTCGCCCACCCCGCGGCGCTGGCCAAGTCTGCGGGCATCACGCTCGCGCTCACGCTCTACGCGCTCATCCTGGGGCTGCCGGTGACGCTGCTGCTCACGGTGGTCACCGGCACATCCCCGTCCAACGCCCTGGCCTGGGGCGCGGCGGTCGCGCTCTGGACGGTCTGCGCGGGGCCCGGGGTCGAGGGCCCCGGCAAGCAGATGCGCAGAACGCTCGCATCGCTCGTACCCTCGAGGACAGCGGCGATGGTGATGGCGGGAGTTCTGGCGGCGGTCGCCGCGCTCTCGCTGATCCTCGCCATCAGCACGTTCGGGGACAAGCCAAGGGGGGCTGGATGGACTCCGCTGAACGTCGACCCAGTGACGAAGCAACTGGAAAACTTGAGGGGGAACACCGGGGGATGACGACGCGGGAAGGGCGGCGATGAGCATTCAAGCACCGGAACGCCTGGGCCCGTACCGGCTGGTCAGGAAGATCGGCGAGGGCGGCATGGGCGTCGTCCACCTCGGTCTCGACGGCGAGGGCCGCGAGGTCGCCATCAAGGTGCTGCACCCGCACGTGGCCGCCGATCTCAAGGCGCGCGACCGGCTCACCCGCGAGGTGGAGACCATGCGGCGGGTGCGGAGCCCGTTCGTGGCCGAGGTCATCGACGCCGAGCTCGTGGGCGGGCAGCCCTACGTGGTGACGCGCTTCGCGCCCGGCCGCACGCTGGAGGACACCGTCCTGGCCGACGGGCCGCTCCCCGCGCGCGAGGTGATCAAGCTGGCGCAGGGGCTGTGCCAGGCGCTGGTCGCCATCCACGCGGCCGACGTGATCCACCGGGACTTCAAGCCGTCCAACGTCATGCTGGTCGACGGGGAGCCGCTGGTCATCGACTTCGGCATCGCCCACCTGGTCAACGCGACCCGGCTGACGCAGACCGGCATGTTCGTCGGCACGCCCGGCTACCTCGCGCCCGAGATCATCCGCGACTCCGAGATCACCCAGGCGGCCGACGTGCACGCGCTGGCCTCGACGGTGTTCTTCGCCGCCACGGGGGCGCCGCCGTTCGGCACGGGGACGTTCGAGTCGGTCTGTTTCAACATCATGGAGGGGCGGGCGCAGCTCGACAAGGCGCCCGCCTGGCTGCGCGGCTGGCTGAGCCGCGCGCTGCACGTCGAGGCCACTTCCCGGCCGGGCGCGCAGGAGTTGCTGCGCATGGCGAGGGCGCTGGACCCGGCGGTGACGACGTTCAACGAGACCGCGTCGTTCGACGGGCCGACCGGCACCAAGCGCATGGGCAGCGGCACCCGCGTGATGGGCCACTCCGACTACTCCGACCTGCTGCCGCCGGTCGAGTACGCCAAGCCGCAGCCGCCTCCGCCCCCGCCGCCCCGGCAGCGGCGCGAGCAGGCGCCGCCGCGTCCGCGCCACGAGGAGCGGCCCCGGCAGGACGAGCGCCCGCCGCCCTACGTGCCGGCCCGCCCGCCCTACGGCGACCAGCGGGTGGCCGGTTACCCCGCGCCGCCTCCGCAGCAGCAGGTGCGGCCCTACACGCCGCCGACCGCGCCGAGTTCGCAGGCTCAGTCGCCCGCCGAGCGCAAGCGTTATCTGTTCGGCGCTCAGCTCACGGGGCTGCTGCTGCTGGTCACGCTGGTGGCGGTGACCGTGATGCTGCCGGTCATGGCGGGCGCGGTCGCGGTCGCGCTGGCCCTGGTGCTCCGCCTCGGCGAGTACCTGTTCGGCGACATGGTCAAGCGGCGGCAGGTCCGCGGCAGCAGCGCGGCCGACCCGCTGCTCGCGCTGGTCGGCACGCCCTGGGCACTGATCAAGTCGGCGCTGGTGACGGCGGTGCACGTGCCGCTGGCGCTGCTGTTCGGCGTGTGCGTGTGGGGCACGCTCCACTGGGCGGGCGGCATGCATCTCAACGAGGCGGCGGCGTACGGCGCCGGGGCCATGGCGGCCGGCCTGTTCGTGCTGCCGGGCGGCGGCGCGCCGCGCCAGGCGGTCACCCGCTCGCTCACCGGCGTCCTGCGCACGCCGGGCGCGGCCCTGGTCGCGGTCGTGGTGGTGGGCACGGCGGCGCTGTTCGCGGTGATGTTCGCGTTGGGGCAGGACCCGGTGTGGTCGCCGTGGCGCGCGCCCAGCAAGATCATCGACGAGCTGAGCGCGCAGGCCAGCCAGACGGTGACCGGGCTGATCACCGGGCTGATCGGCAGCCTGCTCGACGACCTCGGCCTGGGCTTCCTGACCAACTGGTTCTGAGCCGGCGACGGGTGCCGGCGTGTCCCCGGCCGCTCCCTTGGGGAGAGTAGAGGTATGAGCGAGCGTCTCGGCCCCTACGAACTCCTCTCGCGGCTGGGGTCGGGCGGCTTCGGTGAGGTGCATCTGGCGCTCGACGCGGAGGGCCGTACGGTCGCCGTCAAGGTGCTGCACCCGCACGTCGCCGCCGACGCCGCCGCGCTGGCCCGGCTGGCGCGCGAGGTGGAGACCATGCGCAGGGTCGGCGGCCCCAACGTGGCCGAGGTGCTGGACGCCTCGCTGGAGGGCGGGCGTCCCTACCTGGTGACCCGCTACGTGCAGGGCCGGCCGCTGAGCGCCGTCCCCGCGCCGGTCGAGGACCTGCGCCGGCTGGCCGCCGGGCTGGCCGGCGCGCTGCTCGCCATGCACGAGGCCGGGGTCGTGCACCGCGACCTCAAACCCGCCAACGTCATCCTGACCGAGGGCGACCCGGTCGTCATCGACTTCGGCATCGCCAGCGCGCTGGACTCGCTGTCGGTGACCGCCTCGGGGGCGGTGGTGGGCACGCCCGGCTACCTGGCCCCCGAGGTGCTGGAGGGGCGGCAGGCGGGCATGGAGGCCGACGTGTTCTCCTTCGGCGCGACCCTCGCGTACGCGGCCACCGGGCGGCAGCCGTACGGGCAGGGCCCGGCCGCCGCGGTCGCCTACCGGGTCGTGCACCATCCGCCCGACCTGGAGGGCGTGCCCGGGTGGCTGGCGCCGTTGTTACGCGAGTGCCTGGCCACCGACCCGGCCAGGCGGCCGACGGCGGCGCAGATCTGCGCCCGGCTGAACGTCGAGCACGTGCCCGCCGCCCCCCGTGTCGTCCGTCCCGTGCCCGCGCGGTCCGGCGACGACACCGCGACCATGGAGTGGCGGCCGGGCGAGGACCGGCGGCGCCGCACGGTCGAGGAGTCGAGGGCGCGGCACCGGGAGAAGGTGCGCAGGCGGTGGGTGATCGGGTCGGGGCTGTTCGTGTCGTTGCTGGCGGCCGCGGCCTGGAAGGTGCTGCCGGAGGTGGGGTTGTTCCTGCTGGCGGCGTACGCGCTGGGCGTGGTCTCGGACGCCGGGGTCGCGCTGTTCACGCGCGGTCCGTACCGGCGGTCCCGCGTGATCGTCGATATGGTCGCCGTGGCAGGGGTTGTCGGCCTCTGCTTCGGGCTGGCGGCGGTGTTCAGCACCTTCACCCTGGCGCTCTTCGCCGGAACGGCGCTGGTCGTGGGGGTCGTGTTCCTGTTGTCGGCCTGAGCCGGTCACGACGGGGGGCGGTCAGCACGAACAGAATGAAGTTCGGTATGGTGGAGGGGCAGAGTCCGGCGTGCCGACCGTGTTTCCGCACGGTTTGCGCGTAAGCTACTCATGGGTAACATGACCGCGACAAGCCACCCTCTGCCGGAGGCCGAGCAGGCACCTGGCAGTCTGGACAGCATTGCATCCGGCGCCCACCGCAGCGACGCGGTGGCGCACGCGAAACGGGAGGTCGGCCACCGGCCATGAACATCGTCGTCTGCGTGAAGCAGGTCCCCGACACGGCGACCGAGCGCAAGCTGCGGTCCGATGACAAGACGCTCGACCGCGACGCCGCCGACGGCGTGGTCAACGAGCTTGACGAGTACGCGGTCGAGGAGGCGCTGAAGCTCAAGGAAGCGCACGGTGGCGAGGTCACCGTGCTGACCATGGGCCCCGGCAAGGCCACCGAGACCATCCGCAAGGCCCTCGCCATGGGCGCCGACAAGGCCGTGCACCTGAGCGACGACGCGCTCCACGGCTCCGACGCACTCTCCACCTCGTACGCGATGGCGCAGGTGCTCAAGAAGATCGGCTTCGACCTGGTCATCCTCGGCTCGGAGTCGACCGACGCGCGCACCGGCGTGCTGGCCGCCATGCTGGCCGAGCGCCTCGGCGCCGCGCAGCTCACGCTGGCCAACAAGGTCGAGGTCGAGGGCACCTCGATCCGCGTCCAGCGCATCACCGACTACGGCTTCGACAAGATCGAGGCCACGCTGCCCGCCGTCGTGTCCGTGGTCGAGAAGATCAACGAGCCGCGCTACC
Source organism: Nonomuraea sp. LP-02 (assembly GCF_036289125.1). Classification (NCBI taxonomy): domain Bacteria; kingdom Bacillati; phylum Actinomycetota; class Actinomycetes; order Streptosporangiales; family Streptosporangiaceae; genus Nonomuraea; species Nonomuraea sp. LP-02. The sequence goes on from NZ_JAXCLK010000001.1 coordinate 8,043,911, forward strand.
CGTCGTTCAAGGGCATCATGGCGGCCAAGAAGAAGCCGGTCGAGACGCTCGCCATCGGCGACGCCTCCATCGACGCCGGGCAGGTCGGCCTGGACGCCGCCTGGTCCGAGGTCGTCGACTTCGCCGCGGCCCCGCCGCGCGCGGCCGGCACGATCGTCAAGGACGAGGGCGACGGCGGCGTGAACGCCGCTGACTTCCTCGCGTCCAAGAAGTTCATCTGAGAACGGGGGTTTACTGAAATGTCGGAAATTCTCGTTCTCGTCGAGCAGGTCGAAGGCGAGGTCAAGAAGGTCACGCTGGAGCTGCTCACGCTGGCCCGCTCGCTCGGCACGCCCGCCGCCGTCTGGCTCGGCCCCGGCATCACCGCCGACGCCAAGGCCAAGCTGGCCGAGTACGGCGCCGAGAAGATCTACGTCGGCGGCTCCGAGGAGCTCGTCCAGTACGTGGTGGCGCCCAAGGCCGAGGCCCTGGCCCAGCTCGTGGCCGACAAGTCGCCCGCCGCCGTGCTCGTGGCCGCCACGGCCGAGGGCAAGGAGATCGCCGGCCGCCTGGCCGTCAAGACCGACTCCGGCGTCATCACCGACGCCGTGGGCCTCGGTGAGGGCTTCGTGGCCGACCAGTCCATCTTCGGCGGCGGCGTCAACGTACGCGCCAAGGTCCGCAGGGGCACGCCCATCGTGGCCGTACGCCCCAACTCCACCGCTCCCGCCCCGTCCGCCGGGGCCGGCGCCGAGGAGGAGATCGCGGTCACCCTGTCCGACGCCGCCAAGGCCACGCGCGTGGTCGAGCGGGTCAAGCAGGAGAAGGGCGCCCGTCCCGAGCTGACGGAGGCCGCGATCGTGGTCTCCGGCGGCCGCGGTGTCGGCTCGGCCGAGAACTTCAGCGTCATCGAAGGTCTCGCCGACGCGCTCGGCGCGGCCGTGGGCGCCTCCCGCGCCGCGACGGACGCGGGCTGGTACCCGCACCAGTTCCAGGTCGGCCAGACTGGCAAGACGGTGTCGCCGCAGCTCTACATCGCGGCCGGCATCTCCGGCGCCATCCAGCACCGGGCGGGCATGCAGACCGCGAAGACGATCGTCGCGATCAACAAGGACCCGGAGGCGCCGATCTTCGAGCTGGCCGACTACGGCGTGGTGGGCGACCTGCACCAGGTCGTGCCCCAGCTCACCGAGGAGATCAAGAACCGCAAGTGACGTACGACGCCGGGATGCGACCCCGCATCCCGGCGTCCGCCGTCCCAAGGGCCTCCCTCGGGGCTCTGGAGAGGGCAGGTCTGGGGCGTTCAGCGTCCTGCGCGCGTGTAGGCGCGGATCGACAGCGGGACGAAGATCAGCACCAGCGCGGCCGACCACAGCAGGACGGCGGCCACCGGATGCGCGAGCGGCCAGGCCACGTCCCCCGACGGGGCGCCCGGGTTGCCGAACAGCTCTCGTGAGGCGGCCGTGAGCGCGCTCACCGGGTTCCAGTCGGCGAGGAAGCGCAGCCAGCCCGGCATGCCGCCGGTCGGGACGAACGCGTTCGACACCATGGTGAACGGCAGGCCCAGCGGCACCAGCACGTCGGCGACCTGCTCGTTCTTCACGGCCAGGCCCACGTAGACGCCCACCCAGCTCAGCGCGTACCGCAGCACGACCATCAGCAGGAACGCCTGCGTCATGGGGAGCAGGCCGTGGCGCGGCTGCCAGCCCACCAACAGGCCCGCGCCCACCATGATGGCCAGCATCAGCAGGCCGATCAGCAGGTCGGCGCCGGTCTGCCCGAACGGCACCGCCAAGCGGGCCATCGGCATGGAGCGGAACCGGTCCATCACGCCGCGGGAGGCGTCGGTGGCCATCCGCGTCATGACCCCCAGCCACGAGGAGAAGACCACCATCGCGAACAGGCCGGGCATGAGGTATTCGCGGTAGTCGCCGCCTCCCGGCACCTGGATGGCGCTGCCGAAGACGTACCCGAACAACACCACCATGACGGCCGGGAAGACCAGCGCGGCGACGATCTGCCCCGGCTCCTGCCGCAGCCGGCCCAGCTCGCGGCCGACCAGGGTCAGCCCGTCGGTGAGCGTCCAGCGCACGCGGCCCAGGGGTGAGGTGAGGACGGTCATCGTACGGTCTCCTCGCGGTCGGTGAGGCGCAGGAACACCTCGTCCAGGGTGGGGCGGCGCAGGCTCACGTCGGCGGCGGCGACGCCGGCGCGGTCGAGATCGCGCACGACGTCGGCGAGCCGGAGGCGGCCGCCGGGCAGGGCGACGCTGAGCCGGTCGGCGTCCGTCGCCGTGGGATCGGCGCCGGTGAGCGCGTTCAGTACGGTCATCGCCGCGGGCAGCGCGGCGGGGCTTTCGAGTGTGACGTCGAGGCGGTCGCCGATCGTGGCCTTCAGCTGGTCGGGCGTGCCGGTGGCGATCACCCGCCCGTGGTCGACGACGGCGATGTCGTCGGCCAGCCGGTCGGCCTCGTCCAGGTACTGGGTGGTGAGGAGCACGGTGGTGCCGTCGGCCACGAGCTCGCGGATGCTGTCCCAGATCTCGCCGCGGCTACGCGGGTCCAGGCCGGTGGTGGGCTCGTCCAGGAAGAGCACCTCGGGGCGCAGGATGAGGCAGGTGATCAGGTCGAGGCGGCGCCGCATGCCTCCGGAGTAGCCGGCGACCTGGCGATCGGCGGCGTCCGTCAGGCCGAAGCGGTCGAGCAGCTCGTCGGCCCGCCGGTGTGCCTCCCGCCGGGACAAATGGGAGAGGCGCCCGAACATGCGCAGGTTGCCCCGGCCGGTGAGCTTGTCGTCCACGGCGGCGTACTGGCCCGCGAGCCCGATCCGCTCGCGCACCTTGCCGGCCTCGCGGACGACGTCGTACCCGGCGATGCGGGCGTGCCCGGCGTCGGGATCGGACAAGGTCGCCAGGATGCGCACCGCGGTCGTCTTGCCGGCGCCGTTGGGCCCCAGCACGCCGCAGACGGTCCCTTTCGGGACGTTCAGCTCCAGACCTCGCAGCGCCTGCGTGTCGCCGAAGGACTTGTGCAGCCCTTCGGCGACCACGATCGGATCGGGCATGACCCCTCCACTGGGTACGTTGTACGCGGTTGCGGGTCAGGCTAGATCACTGGGTACGATGTACGCAACAAGAGGGGAGGAAACGGTGGCCGACGCCGAGTACGTCAACATCTGGATGCGGCCCGAGCGCCCCGCCCGCGGCCCGAAGCCGGCCTACAGCCGCGCGCAGATCACCGAGGCGGCGATCCGGATCGCCGACGCCGAAGGCTTCGAGGCCGCCACCATGCGGCGCATCGCCGCCGAGATCGGCGCGGGCGCGATGTCCCTCTACCGGTACGTCCCGAGCCGCGACAACCTGGTCGAGCTCATGGCCGACCGGCTGATGGGCGAGATCGACGTCACGGGCATGCCCTCGGGCGACTGGCGCGCCGACCTGACCCGCTACGCCGGCGAGTGGCGGGCCGTGTGGCTGAGGCATCCGTGGATCGCCTCCGTGCAGCGCTCGCTCCCCAGCTTCGGCCCCAACCAGCTGCTCCTGATCGAACGGCTGATGGGAGTGCTCGACGACTTCGTCCCCATCGACGAGAACCTCGGCCTCATGGCCATGCTGAACGGCTACGTCGAGGGCACCGTCCGCGAGGAGATCAGTTCGGCGAGGGAAGTCCGCCGGAGCGGGCTCAGCGAGTCGGAGTGGATGGCGCGGAGCGGCGCGTACATCGATCAGCTGGTGAAGAGCGGGGACTACCCGATCTTCACCAAGATCGTGACGGAGGCGCGCCAGCCGCACCTGAGCCGCGAGGAGCAGTTCCGGCACGGGCTCCGGCGCGTCCTCGACTGCATCGCCGCGGCCCTCCCGGCGCACCGGGAGGGCATCTAGCGCGTAGGTCAGGCGGCGGCGGGCTCCCGCTCCCTGGTGACCGGAAGCGTGCTCACCGCGGCCGGTTCGCGGCTCGGGAGCAGGCGGCTGGCCAGGGCGATCAGCACGCCGAGGACGACGCCGATGCCGAGCGCGGTACGCAGCGTGGTGGCGTCCGACAGGAAGCCGATCACCACCGGGCCCAGCAGCAGGCCCGCGTACCCCATCGCGCCCGCCTGGGCGATCGCCGGGCCGGGGGTGGTGGTCGCCGTTCCGGCCAGGGACAGCGTCAGCGGTGAGATCGTCGCCACGCCGAGGCCGACGAAGAACATCGCGCCCACCGCCACCAGCGCCGCCGGGGCGAGCAGCACGGCCGCGAAGAACCCGGCCGTGGCCAGGCCGGAGACGGTGAGCATGCCGCGCACGCCGTACCTGACGCGCAGGCGGTCGCCGGTCAGCCGGGCGATCAGCATGCCCGCCTCGAAGACCGGGTAGCCGAGCGCCGCGACGGCCTCGGGGGCGCCGAGCTCGTCGCGCATGTAGAGGCCGTTCCAGTCGGCGACCGTACCCTCGACCATGAAGGCGAAGAACATGATCGCGCCGAGCAGGTAGACGATCGGCGGCAGGCGCCGGCGGCCGGTGGCGACGGCGCGCTCGGCGGCGGGGGGCTCGGGCAGGTGCGTCCGGCCGACCGCGATCATGAGCGGGAGCGCGACCAGGCCGATCAGCGCCACGTTGGCGGTGAACGACAGGCCGATGGCGATGGACAGGCTGCCGGCGCCGCCCGCCGTGATCGCGCCGACGCACCAGCCCGCGTGCATGCCGTTCATGAGCGGCCGTCCGTACGCCTGCTCGACCGTGGAGCCCTGGGCGTTCATGGCCACGTCCACCATGCCGAACGCCATCCCGAAGAACGCCACGGCCACCATGAGCAGCGGCAGGTCGGGGGCGAAGGCCACGGCGACCAGGGAGAGCGCGGTCAGGGGGCCGCCGACCCGCAGGACCGTCCTGCTGCCCAGCCGGGCCATGACGCGGCGCATGCTCTGCATGGTCACCAGGGCGCCGAGGCCCCAGACCAGCAGCACGGAGCCGACCATGGACTCGGACAGGCCGAGTTTGTCGGTCAGCGCCGGGATACGCACGGTCATCGTGCCCACCATCAGGCCGGCGAGGACGAAAGTGAGGACCGCCCCGTAACGGGCACTCCTCAGGGCGCGGGTCATACGGCAACACCTTCCACAGAACAGTTACTTATGGGGATATTTCGGGCGCGCAGCGGCCGACGAGGCGAGAGCGGGCATGCCGCGCGAACGTCCGCGCAGGGGGAGAGGGCACACCAAGCCCCCGACGCCGGACGAGCACTGGCGACGGGATTTATGGGGCAGATGGGATGGAAAGGGCGAGACAGGAGGGTGGAACAGGATGAGGAGGGAGAAAATCTAGGGGCCGGCGGGCCTGGAGGGGGAGCCGTGAGTGGCGGCGGAGCCGGACGTCAGGCGGGCGCGAGCAGCGCCCGCAGGCGCGTCTCCAAGGTCCGCAGGTCGGACTCGGTGTTCAGCTCCGGGGCGTGGCTGGCGACATCCCACAACCCTTCACAGGCGAGCCGGACGATCTGCGACGTCACCGGGTCGGGCTCGGCCTCCAGGTCCTCGCGATGCCAGCGGGCCATCGCCTCGCGCAGCGGCGCGAGCAGGAACAGGTTTCCCGACGCGCCCGTGACCACGGCCCAGCGTCGCAGCCGGCCCGTGCGCACCGCCGCCAGGGTCGCCCCCAGGTAGCGCTCGGTGTAGGTGTCGTCCTGCTGGGCTGCCATGAGCTGGTCGAAATCCTCGATCAGCCGCTCGACCATGCCCTTGATCAGGGCTTCCTTCGAGTTGAAGTGGTAGAGCAGCCCGCCCTTGCTGACGCCGGCCCGGTCGGCCACCGCGGAGAGGGTGAGCGCGGCCGAGCCCTGGTCGCAGAGGATCTCCTCCGCCGCGTCCAAAAGCTCGTCCCTTCGCATGCCTCTACTGTACCGGCCGGACGGTACAGTCGCAAACGAGATACCCTGAGCGGGTGACCAGATCGTCCGCCTATCTCGATCATGCCGCGACCACGCCCATGCTGCCCGAGGCGATCGAGGCCATGACGGAGCAACTCCGGCGGGTCGGAAACCCTTCCTCCCTGCACGCGGCCGGTCGGCAAACCCGCCGGGTGGTGGAGGAGTCGCGCGAGAGCATCGCCGACGCGCTCGGCGCCCGGCCCAGCGAGGTCGTGTTCACCTCCGGCGGCACCGAGGCCGACAATCTGGCGATCAAGGGCCTCTACTGGGCGCGCCGGCCCCGGCGGCGGGTGCTGCTCAGCGCCATCGAGCACCACGCCGCGCTCGACCCCGCCCACTGGCTGGCCGAGAGCCAGGGCGCCGAGGTCGAGCTGCTGGAGGTCGACGAGCACGGCATGGTGCACCCCGACACGCTGCGGGCCGCCGTCGAGCGCGACCCCGACGACGTCGCCGTGATCAGCGTGATGTGGGCCAACAACGAGGTCGGCACCGTCCAGCCGCTCCACGTGCTCGCGGCCATCGCCCACGACCACGGCATCCCGTTCCACACCGACGCGGTGCAGGCCGTCGGGCAGTTGCCGGTGTCGTTCGCCGCGTCGGGAGCCGACGCGCTCACGCTCACCGGGCACAAGGTCGGCGGCCCGATGGGGGCCGGCGCGCTGCTGCTGGCCCGGGGCCTCACGCCGGTGCCGGTCCAGCACGGCGGCGGCCAGGAGCGCGACGTACGCTCCGGCACCCTCGACGCCCCCGCCATCGCCGGGCTCGCGGCGGCGGTCCGCACCACGGTCGCCCACCAGGAGGAGACGAGCCGCCACCTGACCGCGCTGCGCGACGAGCTCATCGAACGCGTCCGCCAAGCCGTCCCCGGCGTGGTGCTCAACGGCCACCCCACCGAGCGGCTGCCCGGCAACGCCCACTTCTCCTTCCCCGGCTGCGAGGGCGACGCGCTGCTCATGCTGCTCGACGCCAAGGGAGTGGAATGCTCGACCGGCTCGGCCTGCTCGGCGGGCGTGGCCCAGCCGTCGCACGTGCTGCTGGCGATGGGGGCCGACGCCGCCGCGGCCAGGGGCTCGCTGCGCTTCTCCCTCGGACACACCTCGACCAGGGAGGACATCGACCGCCTGATCGAGGTGCTGCCCGCCGCCGTCGAACGCGCCCGCCGGGCGGGGCTGAGCTGAGCGGGGCGTCCGAGGGCTGAGCGGGGCGTCCGAGGGCTGAGCGCCGCGTCGGCGAAGGCTGAGCGCTAGCTGAGGAACGGCGAGACGGCCGTCCAGGCGGGATCGGTGGAGACGTCCACCCGGGGCTCGCCCTCCTCCCAGCTCACGATCAGCTCCTTCGCGTGAATCGCGGCGTCACCGGTCGGATCGGCGTAGACGTGGATGATCCGCTGCCCCTCGGCGCTCAGGTGCGCGGCCAGCACCGCGTCGTCGCGCCGCTTGAGCAGGCGGGCGGCCAGCCGCTCCTCGAAGTCGCGCAGCGCGGCCAGCGACTCGCCTATCGGCAGCCCGGCCTCGTCGCGATGCGCGTACGGGAGCGTGATCGCGATGTGCTGGTCGAAGAGCGGATGGTCGACCGGCCGCAGCGGGTAGCGGGCGGTGGCCACCAGCGGTGCGCCGCCGGCCGTCTGGCCCTCCAGCAGCACCCACTCCTCCTCGTCGTAGCCGGAGGCGAGGTCGGCGACCACGGCGGGCAGGTGCGGGGCGGCCACGGCGTCGATCGGCTCGAACGTCACCGCCGTGATCTCGCCCACCCACCGGGCCACCTCGTCCTCGCCGAGGAGCCAGTCGAGGGCGAGCAGCGCGGCGTCCAGCCTGACGTCCTCGTCGAGCTCGGCGAAGATCGGGTGGTAGGCGGCGACGTCCACGCGCGGCTGGTTGCGCGGCACCCGCAGGCCGAGCACGAGCTTGTCCAGCGCGAAGTCGAACCCGCCCACGTCGAGCGTCAGCTCGGCCGCCTGCGGATTGGCCTGCCGCGACGGATGGAACTCCCACAGCAGGTCGGCCGGCGGCGCGGCCTTGGCCCAGCGGTGCGCGAGCGGGCGCAGCTCGGCGTCGCCCGCCGAGGTCACCACCAGGGCGTGCATGGCGTTGCGGCCGGGCGCGATCTCCCACACCAGGTCGGGGTGCACGGCCGCCACGGCGGGCGCCACCAGGTCCTCGATCCCGGCGGTGTCGCCCGCGGCCACCAGGGCGTCGACGGCCGGCCTGGTCTCCTGCCACCACGTCCAGAATCCGGCGAGCCCGTCCTCGGATGACCCGCCGCCGTCGTCCTCGGCGTCCTTGCGCCCGAACAGTCGCATGGGCTGAATCCTCGCAGACACGGGGCGCGCTCGCGCACCCCGCGCCGGACAGTACGCTGGAAAGGTCATGGGACTGCGTGTGCTTGCCGCCATGTCGGGCGGCGTCGACTCAGCTGTGGCCGCCGCGCGCATCGCCGAGGCAGGTCACGACGTCACTGGTGTCCATCTCGCGCTGTCGGCCAACCCCCAATCCCATCGCACGGGCGCCCGGGGCTGCTGCACGGTCGAGGACTCCCGCGACGCCCGCCGGGCGGCCGACGTGATCGGCATCCCCTTCTACATCTGGGACATGGCCGAGCGCTTCCAGCGCGACGTGATCGAGGACTTCGTCGCCGAATACGCCGCCGGCCGCACGCCCAACCCGTGCCTGCGTTGCAACGAGAAGATCAAGTTCGCGGCGGTGCTCGACCGGGCGCTGGCGCTCGGGTTCGACGCCGTGGCCACCGGCCACCACGCCCGCTTGGCCGACGGCGTGCTGTCCAGGAGCCCTGACCAGGGCAAGGACCAGTCGTACGTGCTGGGCGTGCTCACCCGTGAGCAGCTCGCCCACGCGATCTTCCCGCTCGGCGACTCGACCAAGGCCGAGGTGCGCGCCGAGGCGGCCCGGCGCGGGCTGACGGTCGCCGACAAGCCCGACAGCCACGACATCTGCTTCATCGCCGACGGCGACACGCGCGGCTTCCTCGCCGACCGGCTGGGCGCGGCCGAGGGCCCCATCGTGGACGAGGAGGGCGCGGTCGTCGGCAGCCACCAGGGCGCACACGGGTTCACCGTCGGGCAGCGCAAGGGCCTGCGCATCGACCGGCCCGCGCCCGACGGCCGGCCGCGCTACGTGCTGTCCATCGAGCCGGTGAGCAACACCGTCACGGTCGGGCCGCGCTCGGCGCTGGAGGTCACCACGATCCACTGCGGCCCGCCCGTCTGGAACGGCCCCGACCGGCGCGACGACCTCACCGTGCAACTCCGCGCCCACGGCGAGGTCTACGGCTGCCGGTTCGCGGAGGTCGCCGGCGGCCTGCGCATCGACCTCGACCGCCCGGCCACCGGAGTGGCGGCGGGCCAGGCGGCCGTGCTCTACTCCGGCGACACGGTCATCGGTTCGGCCACGATCAGGTCGGCGAGCAGGGACCAGCTCGGCTAGAGGATCACTGACTCGCCGATCGCGAGGCGGCGGATGTCGGCGCCCTGCTTGTCGGCCTCCATCTTGAGCCAGCCGTCCACCAGCGCGAGCCCGATGTCGCTGTAGAGGGCGTCGTGCGTCGAGTAGGCCCGCGCCGGCCGCACCGTGCGGAGATATTCCACCATGTCCGCCAGCTTCAGCCACGGCGCGCCGGTCGGCACCAGCAGCGTGGACACCTCGGCCTGGGGCACGGTCAGGGCGTCGCCGGGGTAGAAGACCTCGTCGTCCACCAGGAAGCCGACGTTCTGGACGATCGCCATGTCGGGATGGTTGGGCGCGTGCCGCTCGCCGAACACCCGCACCCGGAAACCGGCCGCCTCGAAGGCGTCGCCGTCGCGCACCACCTGCACCTTGGCCGGCACCTCGGACAACTGGGCCGCCACGCCCTCACAGGTGAAGATCTCCAGGCCGGGCGAGGCCTCCCGCAGCTTGGCCACGTCCACGTGGTCGAAGTGCTCATGCGTGATCAGCACGGTGTCGGCGCCGTCGAGCACCGGGTCCCGGGTGAAGGCGCCCGGGTCGATGACGAGGACCTTGCCGTCCTTCTCCAGGCGGACGCACGCGTGACCGTATTTCGTGAGCTCCATGGCGAAGAGCCTACGCTTGTGCCATGTCAACGTGGGAAGCCACCGGGGTCGGCTCGCACCCGGGCGACGATCATCTTGAGGCGATCAGAGTCGTGTTCGGCGAGGTGCCCGGACTGCCCTATCTGCCCGAGCTGCCCGCGCGGGGCGTCGGCGCCGATCTGATCGGCCGGACGGCCTCGCTGCTGGTCGACATGCCCGTCGAGGTGCAGCCGTCGGGCTGGCGGATCGCCGACCGGCCGGGCCGCGACCATCAACGGGCCGTCGACCATCTGCGGCGCGACCTCGACGGGCTGGAGGAGATCGGCCACGATTACGAGGGGCCGCTCAAGGTGCAGGTGTGCGGGCCGTGGACGCTGGCCGGGGCGGTCGAGCTGCGGCACGGCGACAAGATGCTCGCCGACGCGGGGGCCGTACGCGACCTGACGGCCTCGCTGGCGCAGGGCGTGGCCGACCACTGCGCCGAGGTACGGCGGCGGCTGCCCGGCGTGACGGAGATCGTGCTGCAGCTCGACGAGCCCGGCCTGCCGGGCGTGCTGGCGGGCACGGTGCCGACGGCGTCCGGGTTCGGGCGGCTGGCCGCCGTGGAGGAGTGGCGGGTGGAGGAGTCGCTGGGGCTGTTCGGCGAGCCGGTGGTGCACTGCTGCGCGCCCGCGGTGCCGTTCGCGCTGCTGCGGCGGGCCAAGACGCGCGGGGTCTCCGTCGACGCCTCCCTGCTGCGGCGGCGCGACGAGGACGAGCTGGGCGAGCTGGTCGAGGCCGGGATGACGCTGTTCCTGGGGGTCGTGCCGGGCGCCGGCAGCCGGCTGCCGGACCTCGGGGCGATCGCCAGACCGGCCGTGGAGCTGTGGCGGCGGCTCGGGTTCGCGCCGGACGAGCTGGCCGGGCGGGTCGTGCTCACGCCCGCGTGCGGGCTGGCCGGGGCCTCGCCGGCGTACGCGCGGGCGGCGCTGGCCGCCTGCCGCAAGGCCGCCCGGGTGCTCAAGGACGATCCGGCGGGCGAGGGCTAGCGGCACGCCTCCGTAAGCACGGTGTTGTCGGTGCCCGGCGGTAGCGTTTGCTCAGGTTGCCGTACGGAAGGAGAGCCCGCGTGAGCGAGTCAAGCACCGAGGTCCAGGGCGTGCCCGTGGCCGCGCTCAAGCGGCACGCCGAGCTGAGCGATCTGGTCGAGGACGCCCGCTGGCGCTACTACGTGCTCGACCAGCCGACGGTCAGCGACGCGCAGTTCGACGCGTGGTTCGGGGAGCTGCTGGCCCTGGAGGAGGCCCATCCGTCGTTGCAGACGCCCGACTCGCCGACCCAGAAGGTGGGCGCGCCGCCCTCGGGCGACTTCGCCAAGGTCCAGCACCTGGCCAGGATGGAGAGCCTCGACAACGCGTTCACCGCCGAGGACATGGCGGCCTGGCAGGCCCGCGCCGAGCGGCTGGCCGAGGGCGATCCCGGGCCTTACCTGTGCGAGCTGAAGATCGACGGCCTGGCCATCGCGCTGGTCTACCGTGACGGCAGGCTGGAGCGGGGCGCCACCCGCGGCGACGGGCGCACCGGCGACGACGTGACCGACAACGTGCGCACCATCCAGGGCGTGCCCCACCGGCTCACCGGCGACGACGTGCCGAGCCTGGTCGAGGTGCGCGGCGAGGTCTACATCCCGGTCGAGGGCTTCAAGCGGCTCAACGAGCAGCTCGTCGAGCAGGGCAAGCCGCCCTTCGCCAACCCGCGCAACTCCGCCGCCGGCACCCTCCGCCAGAAGGACCCGCGCGTCACCGCGCAGCGGCCGCTGCGGATGCTGGTGCACGGCGTCGGCGTCTGGGAGGGGGCGGCCGCGCCGCGCACGCAGTCGGAGACCTACGCGCGGCTGCGCGAGTTCGGGCTGCCGGTCAGCGACCTCTACCGGGTGGTGCCGACGCTCACCGAGGTCAACGAGTTCATCGAGCACTACCGGGTGCACCGGCACGACCCTGCCTACGAGATCGACGGGGTCGTGGTCAAGGTCGACGACCTGCGCACGCAGCGCGAGCTGGGCTCGACCTCGCGCGCGCCCCGGTGGGCGATGGCCTTCAAATACCCGCCCGAGGAGGTCAACACCAAGCTCCTCGACATCCAGGTGGGGGTGGGGCGCACCGGGCGGGTGACGCCGTTCGCGGTGATGGAGCCGGTGGTGGTGTCCGGGTCCACGGTCGAGCGGGCCACGCTGCACAACGCCGCGATCGTGCAGAAGAAGGGCGTGCTCATCGGCGACACGGTCGTGCTGCGCAAGGCGGGCGACGTCATCCCCGAGGTCGTGGGCCCGGTGACGGCGCTGCGCGACGGGTCCGAGCGGGAGTTCGTCATGCCGACGCACTGTCCCGAGTGCGGCACGCCGCTCGCGTACGAGAAGGAGGGCGACGCCGACCTGCGCTGCCCCAACGCGCGGTCCTGCCCCGCGCAGATCCGCGAGCGCGTCTACTTCGCGGCCGGGCGGCGGGCGCTCGACATCGACGGGCTCGGCTACGTCGCGGCCACCGCGCTCTCCCAGCCGCTGCCGCCGCAGGAGCCGGTGGTGCGCACCGAGGCCGACCTGTTCGACCTCACGCTGGAGCAGTTGCTGCCCATCAGGTCCGTGGTCCGCGACCCCGACTCCGGCCTGCCCAAGATCGACCCGAAGACCGGCGAGGAGAAGGTCGTCACCCTCTTCTCCAACCAGAACGGCGAGCCCAGCGCCGGGGCGCGGCTGCTCATCGAGGAGCTGGAGCGGGCCAAGCAGGTCCCGCTCGCGCAGCTCCTGGTGGCGCTGTCGATCCGGCACGTCGGGCCGCCCACCGCGCGCGACCTCGCGGGCGCCCTGCGCTCGATCGACGCGATCATGAACGCGTCCGAGGAGGAGCTGGCCGCGATCGAGGGCATCGGGCCGCGGGTGGCGGCGACGATCAAGGAATGGTTCGAGGTCGACTGGCACCGGGAGATCATCGAGCGGTGGCGGGCCGCCGGGGTGCGGATGGAGGACGAGCCCGCGCCGGAGAAGGGGCCGCAGACGCTCGAAGGGCTGACGTTCGTGGTGACGGGCACCCTGGAGGGCTACACGCGCGACTCGGCCTCCGACGCGATCGCCGCCCGGGGCGGGAAGGTGGCCTCGTCGGTGTCGAAGAAGACGTCGTTCCTGATCGCGGGGGACAACGCGGGGTCGAAGTACGACAAGGCGGTGACGCTCGGGGTGCCGATCCTGGACGGGGCCGGGTTCGCGGTGCTGCTGGAGGACGGGCCGGAGGCGGCGGCCGGGGCGGCGGTCAAACCGGAGGAGTGAGCGCGGCCACCTGCACGCGCGGGAGGGCCGGTACGCACCGGGCAGGGTTTGCTACGTACGGTGGTTTTTGGGTATATGTCGGAAAGGAGAATTACGGACCGTACGCGCTTGGTTTCGCGAAGTGGGCTGAAGGTCGTACCCTCCCATAGTGACCTCATGGGGGTTCTGTTATCGATGACTGACCCAACCGACACCCGCGACACCGGACCACGCGTCGGCACGCCGCTCTGGGCGTTCCTCGCCGGCATCACGGTGATCGGCTTCACCGCTCTGCTCGTGGCCATGCTCAGGCTCGACGCCACGGGGCTCACCGCGCTGGCCCGCACCGCACTGTTCTGGGTGCTGGTGGTCCTCGTGATCCTCGGCGAGCTGCGGCCCGTGATGGTGTCCTCCGCCGCCTCGGTGGGCGGCACCTACCCGTCCACCATGTTCACCTTCGCCGTGCTGCTGCACTACGGGCTGCCGGTCGCGGTGCTGCTCCAGGCCGTCGCGGTCGCGCTCAACGGCGTGCTGACGCGCAAGGCGTGGCACCGGGTCATGTTCAACATCGCGCAGTCGACCCTCGCGCTCACCGCCGCGGCCGTGGTCCTGGGGGCGTTCGGCATCGCGCCGAGTCCGTCCGCGACCTGGGAGCCTGACGTGCCCGGCCTGGTGCCGATCGCGCTGGCCGGGATCGCCTACTTCGCCACCCGCGCCACCCTCGTCTGCGGCGCGGTCGCGCTGCACGAGCGGCGCTCCATCGTCCGGGTGCTGCGGGTCACCGTGGGGCCGCAGAGCCTCGTCTACGTCGCGCTGCTCGGCATGGCGCCGCTGGTCGTCGTGGTCATGAACCACACGCCCGGCCTCGTGCCGCTGTTCGTCGCGCCGCTCGCGGCCGTCTACTTCACCGCCACGTTGTCCATGCGCCGCGACCACCAGGCGATGCACGACGAGCTGACCGGCCTGCCCAACCGCAAGATGCTCATCGTGAGCACCGAGGAGGCGCTGGCCGAGGCCCGCCACGACGAGCGGGTCGGCCTGTTCCTGCTCGACCTCGACCGGTTCAAGGAGGTCAACGACACGATGGGCCACCCGGTGGGCGACCGGCTGCTGCAGATGGTCGCGCACCGCCTGACCCACTCCGTGCGGCCCGGCGACGTGGTGGCCCGGCTGGGCGGCGACGAGTTCGCCGTGCTGCTGCCCTCGATCCGCGACACCCACGCGGCCCGCGAGGTCGCGGCCCGGCTGCGCGCGGCGCTGACCGAGCCGGTGCGGCTGGAGGGCATGACGTTCGACGTGGACGCCTCGGTCGGCATCGCGCTCTACCCCGACCACGCCCCCGACTTCGAGCTGCTGCTCCAGCGCGCCGACGTGGCGATGTACCTCGCCAAGGAGGGGCGCACCGGTGTCGAGCTCTACCAGCCGGACAAGGACCGCAACTCGCCCGAACGGCTGACGTTACTGGGCGACCTGCGGCGCGCCATCGACGGCGGCGAGCTGCGGCTGCACTACCAGCCCGAGGTCGGGCTGGGCAGCGGCGCGGTGCGGGGCGTGGAGGCGCTGCTGCGCTGGCGGCACCCGGTGCACGGGATGATCCCGCCGTCGGAGTTCGTGCCGCTGGCGGAGCAGTCCTACCTGATGCGGCAGCTCACGGCGTACGTGATCGAGCAGGCGCTGGAGCAGGCCGCGTGCTGGTGGCACGGCGGGCTGCGGGTGCCGGTCTCGGTCAACATCTCGGCCCGCGACCTGCTCGACTCCGCGCTGCCCGAGCAGCTGGAGGTGGGGCTGGCCCGCTACGGGCTGCCGCCCGCGGCCATCCAGCTGGAGGTGACCGAGCGCATACTGACCGGCGACCAGGCATACACGCAGGAGACCATCAAGGCGCTCGCCACGCTGGGCGTGCCGCTGTCGCTGGACGACTTCGGCACCGGCTACTCCTCGCTCATCCGGCTGCAGCGGCTGGCGGTGTCCGAGGTCAAGATCGACGCCTCGTTCGTCCGCAGGATCGCCGAGTCCGAGGACGACGACCGGATCGTCCGCTCGATCGTCGACCTGGTGCGCTCGCTCGGGCTGCGCTCGGTCGCCGAGGGCGTCGAGTCGGACGACGTCGCCATGCGGCTGGCCGAGATGGGCTGCGACGTGGGGCAGGGGTGGCTGTTCGGCGAGCCGATGCCGGCCGCCGAGATGACGGCCTGGCTGCGCGAGCGCGCCGGGGCCCTGTCCACCGAGTACGGCTACCAGCCCGAGGTGACCCACACCGCCTGACCATGCCGCCGTGCTTTGTGGGAGCGCTTCCACCGATCGCCGCGCGGATGTTGCCAGGGGGTTAATCGTTCGGGTGCGCTGCGTCAAGCCCCCTAGGATGGCAGTGTCCAAAGACTCCATCCACGAAACGGGTTAAACGACTCATGTCCGCCATAACCCGCGACGAGGTCGCACACCTGGCCCGGTTGTCCAGGCTGGCGCTCACGGACGACGAGCTCGACCACTACGCCACCCAGCTCGATGCCATCATCGAGTCGGTCGCGAAGGTGGCCGAGGTCGCGGCCGAGGACGTTCCGCCTTCGTCGCACGCGCTTCCGCTCACCAATGTCTTCCGTGCCGACGAGGTGCGGCCGTCCCTGACCCCCGAGCAGGCGCTCTCCGGCGCGCCCGCCGTCGAGGACGACCGCTTCCAGGTGCCGCGCATCCTCGGGGAGGAGGCATGAGTCTCATCCGCAAGACCGCCGCCGAGCTGGGCTCGATGATCGCCGCGGGCGAGGTGTCGGCCGTCGAGGTGGCCGAGGCGCACCTCGACCGCATGGCCGAGGTGGAGCCCAAGGTCCAGGCGTTCCTGCACGTCGACCGCGAGGTGACGCTGGAGCAGGCGCGGGCGGTCGACGCCCGGCTGCGCGCGGGCGAGAAGCTGGGCCCGCTGGCCGGCGTGCCGATCGCGCACAAGGACATCTTCACCACCCGCGACATGCCGACCACGGCCGCGTCCAAGATCCTGGAGGGCTGGCGGCCCCCCTACGACGCGACCGTCACCGGCCGGCTGCGCGAGGCCGGGCTGGTCATCCTCGGCAAGACCAACCTCGACGAGTTCGCCATGGGCTCCTCGACGGAAAACTCCGCCTACCACGTCACCCGCAACCCGTGGGACCTGACGCGGGTGCCCGGCGGCTCCTCCGGCGGCTCCAGCGCCGCGGTGGCGGCCTACGAGGCGCCGCTGTCCACCGGCACCGACACCGGCGGCTCGATCCGGCAGCCGGCCTCGGTCACCGGCATCGTGGGCATGAAGCCGACCTACGGCGGCTCGTCCCGCTACGGCCTCATCGCCTTCGCCAGCTCGCTCGACACCCCGGGCCCCTTCGCCCGCAACGTGCTCGACGCGGCGCTGCTGCACGAGGCGTTCTCCGGCCACGACCCGATGGACTCCACCTCCATCGACGCGCCGGTCCCGAGCGTGGTCGAGGCGGCCCGCAACCCCGACATCGCCGGCCTGCGCGTTGGCGTCGTCAAGGAGTTCTCCGGCGAGGGCTACCAGACCGGCGTGCTGGCCCGCTACCACGAGGCCGTCAAGCTGCTGGAGTCGCTGGGCGCCACCGTGGTCGAGGTGTCCTGCCCGTCGTTCACCACGGCGCTGCCGGCCTACTACCTGATCGCGCCGTCGGAGTGCTCGTCCAACCTGGCCCGCTTCGACGCCATGCGCTATGGCCTGCGCGTCGGCGACGACGGCAGCCGCAGCGCCGAGGAGGTCATGGCGCTGACTCGCGCCGCCGGCTTCGGCCCTGAGGTCAAGCGGCGCATCATGCTCGGCACGTACGCGCTGTCCAGCGGCTACTACGACGCCTACTACGGCCAGGCGCAGAAGGTCCGCACCGTCATCGCGCGCGAGTTCGAGGCCGCCTACCAGCAGGTCGACGTCCTGGTCTCGCCGACCACGCCGACCACGGCGTTCCCGATCGGCGAGCGCGCCGACGACCCGATGGCGATGTACCTCGCCGACCTGTGCACCATCCCGTCCAACCTCGCGGGCAACGCCGCCATGTCGGTGCCGTGCGGCCTCGCCGACGAGGACGGCCTGCCGGTCGGCCTCCAGATCATGGCCCCGGTGCTCGCCGACGACCGCTGCTACCGCGTCGGCGCCGCCATCGAGCACGCCCTGGAGAGCCGCTGGGGCGGCAGCCTCCTGGCCCAGGCCCCGGAGCTGTAGGACACGGGCTGCAGGACGAGGAAGGAGACGGCGGCATGCTCACGCGCATCGAGATCGACGGGTTCAAGTCCTTCCTGGACTTCGCCCTCGACGTGCCGCCGTTCCTCGCCCTCGTGGGCCCGAACTCAAGCGGCAAGTCCAACCTGCTGGACGCGCTGGACTTCGTGGCGGCCGCGGCCCGTGGCGGGGAGGAGGCGTTCTTCACCGCCAAACGTGGCCGCGCCCACCAGCTTTTCCATCGGCCGGCCCGGGGAATGCCGCGGAGCGAGTTCCAGATCCGGCTCAGGTTGCTGGCTGAGCAGGGTTCGGGCGTGCGACCGGTCCGTCTGGACACGACGGCGCGTTATCGTCCGGACCCCGCACGTGCGGTCGTGGAGCAGTCGCGACTGCTCCCTTGGGCTCCGGGGGAGCGTGACAGGCTGCCTGAAGCAGTGAAGGAGTGCTGGGCCGCGGAGTTGGATGCCGTGGACGGAGGTGAGGGCGAGCACCCGGAGCTCTCCTCGACGCCTGCCGCCGTGGTCGACTGGCGCTGGTACGAACCAGAGCCGCGGGCCATGCGCGAGGTGGCGTCGGCGGCCGACCGTCGTCCGCTCCTTTCCGACGGTTCGAACGTGGCCGCCGTGCTGGGCAGGCTCAGCGCCACGGAGGCCCTCGACAGGGTCGCTCTTGATCTGGCGGCGCTCATCCCGGACGTCATCGGTGTCGTGCCCTTCCACGACGAACGCCGGCAGGAATGGTCCTTCGACCTGATGGTCGACGGCCAGGGCGCCGTGCCCAGCGGGCTGCTCTCCGACGGCACACTGAGGATCCTGGGGCTGCTGGCGGCGCTGCACGACCCGGACCACGCGGGCGTGCTGCTGATCGAGGAGATCGAGAACGGCCTGCATCCCAGCCGCCTGGCCGAGTTGCTACGCCGCGTCCAGCGGCTGGTGACGGATCTAGGTGACCGCGAGGCGCTGCGGCGGCCACTGCGGCAGGTGATCCTCACGACGCATTCACCCGTGGTGGTCTCCGAGCTTTACCGGCTCCAGCCGGACGCGCTGGTCTTTCTGGACAGCGTGGCCCGGGTGGATCCGGAGCAAAAGTGGATGTCTCGGGTCACGGTCGCCAAGCCCGTGCGCGACGAGGGTCGGCCCGGCACCTTCGTCTCCCCCCGGCAGGTGCGGCGCTATCTCAGCGCCGTGGAGATACCCGGATGAGCCGCCCGCTGGTGCCCGGCCTGATCGCTGAAGGGGAGACTGACGAGATCTTCCTGGGGCTGGTGATTTTCAGGCAGCTGCGGGAGCTGACGTGGTCGTCGGGGCGGTGCGTGGTCGACGTCGAGCCGACCGAGATCGCCTCCTGCCGGTCGATCCGTGACCAGACGCGCGTGACGAGCGCGCTGACCGACCTGGCGGCCGACTGCCACGTGCTGTTCGTGCACAACGATCACCGCGAACGCGGCAAGGCGGAGGCCGTCCTGGCCGGTCTGCGGCTTCCGGTCGTCGGCCTGATACCGGTGAAGGAGACCGAGGCGTGGCTCCTGGCCGATCGGCAGGTCTGGGGCGGACTCAAGGGCGTCGACCTGCGACCTCTGCCCGGCAGTCCGGGTGAGGTGGAGAAGGTCGCCGACCCCAAGAAGCTCCTGGACGAGGTCGTCGGGCGGCAGGACTGGCCGGTCCGCGATTACTTCGAATACATAGGCAGAAATATCGACCTCGACGTCTTGGGGCAGGTGCCCGCCTACGCCGCTTGGGTTGCCGAGGCGAAGAACGTACTGAAAGGACTTGGTTACTTGTGAGCACGCACACGCTCATGCCGTACGACGAAGCGCTGGAGCGGTTCGAGCCGGTGCTCGGGCTGGAGACGCACGTCGAGCTGGGCACCAGGTCGAAGATGTTCTGCGGCTGCAAGACCACCTTCGGCGCTCCGCCCAACACGCAGGTCTGCCCGACCTGCCTGGCGCTGCCCGGCGCGCTGCCGGTGGCCAACGCCATGGCGATCGAGTCGACGATCCGCATCGGCCTGGCGCTCAACTGCTCGATCGCCGAGTGGTGCCGCTTCGCCCGGAAGAACTACTTCTATCCGGACATGCCGAAGAACTACCAGATCTCCCAGTACGACGAGCCGCTCTGCTTCGACGGCTACCTCGACGTCGAGGTCGGCGGGGAGACCGTGCGCATCGGCATCGAGCGGGTGCACCTGGAGGAGGACACCGGCAAGTCCACCCACGTGGGCGGTGCGACCGGGCGCATCCACGGGGCCGACCACTCGATCGTCGACTACAACCGGGCGGGCATCCCGCTGGTCGAGATCGTCACCAAGCCCATCCCCGGCACCGACCGGCTCGCGCCCGACGTCGCCCGCGCGTACGTCACCGAGCTGCGCGAGATCATGCGCTCGCTCGGCGTCTCCGACGTGCGGATGGAGGAGGGCTCGCTGCGCTGCGACGTCAACGTCTCGCTGATGCCGCGCGGCGCGTCGGAGTGGGGCACCCGCACCGAGACCAAGAACGTCAACTCGCTGCGCAGCGTCGAGCGGGCCGTGCGCAGCGAGATCGAGCGGCAGGCCGCCGTCCTCGCCGCCGGCGGCACGATCGTCCAGGAGACGCGGCACTTCCACGAGGACACCGGCACCACCACGTCCGGGCGCTCCAAGGAGGAGGCGCAGGACTACCGCTACTTCCCCGAGCCCGACCTGGTGCCGATCGCGCCCGACCCCGCGTGGGTGGCCGAGCTGAAGGCGGCGCTGCCCGAGCTGCCGTCGGTGCGGCGCAAGCGGCTGCAGGCCGAGTGGGGGCTGTCCGACCTCGACATGCAGGCCATGCACAACGCCGACGCGTTCGACTTGGTCGAGGCGACGGTGGCGGCCGGCGCGCCGGCGGCCGACGCGCGCAAGTGGTGGATGGGCGAGCTGGCCCGCCGCGCCAACGAGACCGGCGTGCCGCTGGCCGAGCTGGCCATCACGCCGGCGCAGGTCGCGCGGGTGACCGAGCTGGTGGCCTCCGGCGCGCTCAACGACAAGCTGGCGCGCGAGGTGCTGGAGGGCGTGCTCGGCGGCGAGGGCGACCCTGACAAGGTCGTCGAGGCGCGCGGGCTGAAGATCGTCAACGACGAGGGCGAGCTGTCGGCGATCATCGACCAGGTGCTGGCCGACAACGCCGACGCGGCCGACAAGGTGCGCTCAGGAAAGATCGCCGCCGCCGGCGCGCTGGTCGGCGGCGTCATGCGGGCCAGCAAGGGCAAGGCGGACGCCGCCCGCGCCCGTCAGCTCATCCTGGAGAAGCTGGGCGTGTCCGAGTAACCGTCCGGACGCGCGGTCAGGGGCCTCGTCGCTTCGGCGGCGGGGCCCTCGTACGTGCTGAGGGCCGGTCCTAGGTCCGATTGCCGAGGCGGGACCGGCACCCCCGCCGGAGGTGCGGCGCGCGGCCAGGCCGTAGGTTCTGCGGCATGACGAGGAGAGCGTTGACGGCCGGCCTGGTGGCGCTGATGTCACTGGTGGCCTTCGAGTACATGGCGGTCGCGATCGCGATGCCGGTCGTGGCCGAGGAGCTGGGCGGGCTGGAGCTGTACGGGCTGGCCTTCAGCGGCGCGATGGCGGCGAGCGTGGTCGGCACGGTGCTCGGCGGCCGGTGGGCCGACCTGCGCGGGCCGAAGGCGCCGCTGTGGACGGGTGTGGCCGGGTTCGCGGCCGGGCTGGCCTTGGCGGGTCTCGCGCCGAGCATGGAGGTGCTGATCGCGGGCCGCTTCGTCCAGGGGTTCGGCGGGGCGCTGGTCAGCGTGGCGCTGTACGTGCTGGTGGCCCGGGTCTATCCCGAGGAGTTGCATCCGCGGATCTTCTCGTTGTTCGCGACGGCGTGGGTGGTGCCGTCGATGGTGGGCCCGGCGATCGTGGGCGTGCTGACCGACACGCTGGGCTGGCGGTCGGTGTTCCTGCTGGTGCCGTTCCTGACCGTGGCGGCCGGGTTGCTGCTGCTGCGCGGGCTGGCGGGGCAGCCGGTGAGCGGCGGGCAGCGGGCGCCCGCCCCCGGCCTGCCGGCGAAGATCGCGTGGGCGGCGGTGACCGCCGTCGGGGCCGCGCTCATGCAGTACGGCAGCACGGACGGCCGGCTGCCCCTGCTCGTCGCCGGGCTCGTGGTGCTGGCCGTGGCGCTGCCCAGGCTGCTGCCGGCCGGGACGCTGCGAGCGGCCCGCGGGCTGCCGTCCGTGGTCGGGCTGCGCGGGCTGGCCGCCGGGGCGTTCTTCGCGGCCGAGGTCATGGTGCCGCTCATGCTGCGCGAGGAGCGCGAGCTGTCCACGACGGCGGCCGGGCTGGTGCTCACCGGTGGCGCGCTGAGCTGGTCGTTCGCGTCGTGGCTGCAGGGGCGGGAGGTCTTCGGGCAGCGGACCAACCTGCGGCTCGGCTCGGCGATGATCGCGCTGGGCATCGTGGTCATGGGGGCGGTCACGATCCCGTCGGTGCCGCTGGCGGTGGCGTACCCGGCGTGGATCGTCACCGGGTTCGGGATCGGGCTGATCTATCCGACGCTGTCGGTGCTCACGCTGGAGCTGTCGGCGCCTGGCGAGCAGGGGGAGAACAGCTCGGCGCTGCAGGTGGGGGAGTCGGTGTTCTCGGTGGTGTCGGTGGCGGTCACGGGGGCGCTGTTCCTGTCGGCGGGGCGGGAGTACTGGGTGGTGTTCGCGGCGACGCTGGTGATGGCGGTGGCGGGGCTGGCCGTCGCCCCCAGGGCGTTCGGCGGCCGCGAGGCCACCCGAACGCCCGGGGACGGCGGGGCCGGCCAGACCCAGGTCGCCGGGGCGCCGGCCGGTCAGTCTTCGGCGGCAGGCCCCGCGTAGGAGGCCGCGCGCCGCCGGGCCGCCAACCGCCTCGCGAGCGGCGTCAGCAGCGCCAGCGCCGCCAGCGCCAGCAGCGCCGCCGCGACGGGGCTGCGCACCAGCACGCTGACGTCGCCCGCGCCGATCGCCAGCGCCCGGCGGAGCTGGATCTCCGCCATCGGCCCCAGGATCATGCCGATCACCGCGGGGGCGATCGGCAGGCCGAAACGGCGCATGGCGTAGCCGAGCAGGCCGAGGACGTACAGCACGAACAGGTCCACGACGGTGCCGTTCAGCGCGTACACGCCGAGGGCGGCGAACAGCACGATCCCGGAGTACAGGTACGGCCTGGGCACCCGCAGCACCCGCGCCCACACCGGGGCCAGCGGCAGGTTGAGCACCAGTAGCATCGCGTTGCCGATGAACAGCGAGGCGATCATGGCCCAGACCAGCGCCGGGTTGTGGTCGAAGAGCTGGGGGCCGGGCTGCAGGCCGTACTGCTGGAAGGCGGCCAGCATGATCGCGGCGGTCGCGGAGGTGGGCAGGCCCAGCGTGAGCAGCGGCACCAGGGTGCCGGCGGCGGAGGCGTTGTTGGCCGCCTCCGGCCCGGCGACGCCCTCGATGGCGCCCTTGCCGTACTCCTCGCGGGCCACGCCGCGGGCCAGGCGGCGTTCGGCCGCGTACGACAGGAACGTCGGGATCTCGGCCCCGCCGCCCGGCAGCGCCCCGAACGGGAACCCCAGCGCCGTGCCGCGCAGCCACGGCGCCCAGGAGCGCCGCCAGTCCGCGCGCCCCATCCACGCCCGGCCGACGGGCACCACGGAGGGCGGGGAGTGGCGCAGCCGCGAGGACACGTACAGGGCCTCGCCGAGCGCGAACAGGCCGACCGCGACGATCACCACGTCGATGCCGTCGAGGAGCTGCGGGACGCCGAGCGTGAGCCGCGCCTGCCCGGTCTGCTGGTCGATGCCGATCAGCCCGATGACCAGGCCGAGGCCGAGCGAGGCGAGGCCGCGCACGACCGAGCGCGACAGCACCGACGACACCGCGGTGAACGCGAGGACGGCCAGCGCGAAGTAGTCCTCGGGCCCGAACGCGATCGCGAACGCCACGACCGCCGGGGCCGCCACGACCAGCAGCGCGGTGGCGATGGTCCCGGCCACGAACGAGCCGATGGCCGCCGTGGCGAGGGCCTGCGCCGCCCGCCCGCGCCGGGCCATCTTGTTGCCCTCCAGCGCGGTGATCATTGAGGAGGACTCGCCGGGCGTGTTGAGCAGGATGGACGTGGTCGAGCCGCCGTACATGCCGCCGTAGTAGATGCCGGCGAACATGATGAACGCGGCGGTCGGCGGCACCGTGAACGTGACCGGCAGCAGCAGCGCCACCGTCATCGCCGGCCCGATGCCGGGCAGCACGCCGACCAGGGTGCCGAGGGTGACGCCGATCAGCGCGTACATGAGGTTGACGGGGGTGAGCGCGGCGGCGAAGCCGTCCAGCAGCAGCTCCAGGGAGGTCATCTCACATCACCCCCGCGAGCGGCCCGTCCGGCAGCCGCACGCCGAGCCCCTTGACGAACAGCACGTACGTGAGCACGCCCATGACCACGGCGACCACGGCCGCCCGCGCCTTGTGCTCGGCCCCGAGCGCCACCGACAGCCCGAAGAACAGCAGGCTCGCGCCGATGATCCAGCCGAGCAGGTCGAGCAGCGCCGCGAAGGCCAGGAAGATCCCGCTCACCAGCAGCATGCCGCGGAGGTCCGTGGGGGCGGCGGCGTCCACGTCCTCGCTCTCCTCGGGGTCGCCGTGCCCGCCGCGCAGCACGTCGAGCACGTAGAACAGGCCGATGACCACCATGGCCCCGCCGACCAGCACGGGGAAGAACCGTGGCCCGGGGCCGAGCCGGGAGGCCGCCGCCGAGACGTCGAGCGTCCCGGCGATGACGAAGACCCCCAGCCCGAGCACCACGAGCGCGAGCCCGAGCTCGGGCCGCCACCAGGAACGCAGGCGGGTCATCAGGACACGAGCCCCATCTCGGCGATGATGCCCTTGACCCGGGTCTGCTCGGCGTTCAGGAAGTCGGCGAACTGCTGACCGGTCTGGAAGGAGTCGATCCAGCCGTTCTTGGCCACGGCGTCCTTCCACGGCTGCGCGTCGTGCATCTTGGTGACCAGGTCGGTCAGCGCGGTCCGGTCGGCCTCGGACAGGCCGGCGGGGGCGACGAAGCCGCGCCAGTTGGCCAGCTCCACGTCCAGGCCGCCCTCCTTGAGCGTGGGCGCGTCCAGGTCGGGCAGGCGCTCGCCGGAGGTGACGCCGAGGGCGCGCAGCTTGCCCGACTTGACGTGCTCGGCGAACTCGGCGACGCCCGAGACGCCCGCGGTGACCTTGCCGCCGAGGAGCTCGTTCAGCGCCTCGCCGCCGCCGGAGTGCGCGATGTAGTTGACCTGCTTGGGGTCCACGCCCGCGGCCTTGGCCATGAGCCCGGCCACGATGTGGTCGGTGCCGCCCGCCGAGCCGCCGGAGATCGACACCTTCGCCGGGTCGGCCTTCCACGCCGCCACCAGGTCGGCCAGCGTCTTGTGCGGCGAGGAGGCCGGGACCACGACGATCTCGTACTCCTCGGTCAGCTTCGCGATCGGCGTGGTCTCCGCCAGGGTGACCTTCGACTTGTTCTGTTCGATGGCGCCCACCATGACCAGGCCCATCGTCATGAGCAGGTTGCCGTTGCCCTTCTCGCCGGCGAGCTGTGCCAGGCCGATCGTGCCGCCCGCGCCCGGCACGTTGTACACCTCGACCTTGCGGTCCGGCGCGGCGCTCTTGAACGCCTGCTCGGCGGTCCGGGAGGTCTGGTCCCAGCCGCCGCCGGGCGCGGCCGGGGCCATGATCCGCAGCGTGCCCGAGGCGCTGGTCCCGCCGCCCTGCCCGCCGCAGCCGCTGAGTGCGGCGAGGGAGAATGCCGCGAGTGCGGCGAATATGCGCAGACGCATGATCGACTCCAGGAAAGAGAGTTCACGGTTATGAAACTGGGATGGTGAATCCCCTTCCGATCCGCGTCGAGGCTTTGCATGCTTGCCGTCATAGTGGTCGTATTGGTCGTGACCTGGGTGAAGGCGTATGTGGCTCGCGAAACGGGTGCGTGAGGCCCCGCTGGGCACCCAGCTCTTCGTGCTCCAGATGGTGATCGTGCTGATGGCCGCCGGCGGCACCGCTGCGGTGTGGGCGGGGCACACCCGCGAGCAGCTCGACGCGCTGCACCAGCAGCGGGCGCTCGCCATCGCCCAGTCGGTGGCCGCGCTCCCGCAGGTCCGCGACGCGTTCAGGCGGCCGGATCCGGAGAGCGTGCTGCAGCCGCTCGCGCTGGGCGTCCAGCAGGAGACCGGCGCCGACTACGTCGTCATCGCCGACGCCCAGCAGCGCCGCTACGCCCACCCCAACGCCTCGCTCATCGGCAAGCGGCTGTCCACCGACGGCACGGTGGTGCTCCGTACCGGCCGGAGCTGGGTCGGCACGGAGACCGGCACGCTCGGCACCACGGTTCGCGGCAAGACCCCGATCCGCGACGAGTACGGCGCCGTCATCGGCCTGGTGTCCGTCGGCGTCCTGGAGACCACGGTCATGAACCAGCTCGGCGGCGCGCTGCCGCCGCTGGTGTGGACCGCGCTCGCGGTCATGCTGGCCGGGCTGGCGCTGGCCGCGCTCGTCACCGCGCGGGTGCGCAGGCAGACCTTCGGCCTGGAGCCGAGGGAGATCGCGGCGCTGCTGGAGCAGCGCGAGGGCGTGCTGCACGGCGTCAAGGAGGGCGTGCTCGCGCTCGACCTCGACGGCCGCGTGACGCTGGTCAACGACGCCGCCCGCGACCTGCTCGGCGCGGTCGCCGAGGGCGAGGACCTGACCAGGCTGCCGGTCTCGGAGCGCCTGCGCGACGTGCTCGGCGGCGCCGACCCCGGCGAGGACCGCGTCGTGCTGCACGGCGAGCGGGTGCTGGTGCTCAACCGCACCCCCGTGTCGGTACGCGGCCGCCACCTCGGCTGGGTCGTCACCCTCAGGGACCGCACCGAGCTGATCCGCCTGGCCCGCGAGCTGGACGACGCCAGCAGCGCCACCGACGCGCTGCGCGCGCAGGCCCACGAGTTCGCCAACCGCATGCACACCGTCGTCGGGCTGCTGGAGCTGGGCGAGCACGAGGCCGCGATCGGCTTCATCACCCGGACGACGCGCGGCACGTACGCCAGCGACCTGCGCGAACGCGTCCAGGACCCGACGCTGGCCGCGCTGCTGCTGGCCAAGTCCGCCGAGGCCGCCGAGCGCGGCGCGACGCTCGTGCTGGCGGAGGACTCCCGGGTGCCCGAGGGCACGCTCGGCGATCCGCAGGACGCCGTCCTCGTCGTCGGCAACCTGGTGGCCAACGCGATCGACGCGCTCGACGGCGCGCCGGGCACGATCGAGGTCTCGGTCCGCTCCGACGCGGGCGGCCTGCGCGTACGGGTCGGCGACTCCGGCCCCGGCATCGCCCCCGACCTGGTCGAGGAGGTGTTCCGGGAGGGTTTCACCACCAAGGCCGCCCACTCGGGGCCGCGCGGTCTCGGCCTGGCCCTGACCCGGCAGGCGTGCCTGCGCAGGGGCGGCTGGGTGCGCGTGGGCAACGCGGGCGGCGCGGTCTTCACCGCCTTCCTGCCCTCCCTCACGACGGCCGCCTTGGGGGCCGCACTGGGAGCGCGAGCGCGATGAACGACGTACGGGTCCTGATCGTGGACGACGACTTCATGGTGGCCCGCATTCACGGCGGCTACGTCGCCCGCGTGCCCGGCTTCCAGGTGGTGTCCACGGCCCACACGGGGGCCGGCGCCCTCGCCGCGGCGGCCGAGTCGCGGCCCGACCTCGTGCTGCTCGACATCTACCTGCCCGACATGTCGGGACTGGAGGTGCTGAAGGCGCTCCACGACGTGGACGTCCTCATGATCAGCGCCGCCCGCGACGTGCCCACGGTCCAGGAGGCCATGCGCGGCGGCGCGATGAACTATCTGATCAAGCCGTTCACCGCCGCGGCCCTGGCCGAACGCCTCCGGCACTACGCCGACACCCGCCGCCGCCTGACCGCCATCGGCGCCGAGGTCCGCCAGGACGACGTGGACCGGCTCTTCGGCGCGCCCGCCGCCACCGCGCCCCTGCCGAAGGGGTTGTCGGCGGCCACCTGCGCGCTGGTCGCGGACACGCTCAGGGAGGCGGGCCGGGACCTGTCCGCAGCCGAGACCGCCGAGCTCACGGGCCTGTCGCGGGTGAGCGCCCGCCGCTACCTCGACCACCTGAGCACGGTGGGCCGGGCGGAGTCGCGGCCACGGTACGGCACCGCCGGCCGGCCGGAGCACCGCTACCGGTGGCTAGGTTGACACACTTCCGTATCCATTTCCCGTGACATATGCGGATCGTCGTGCCTTACTGTTGCCTGAGACTTGGCTGCGGAACGGGAGGAGATTGAGGCGTGGCGAACGCCGGACCGATCGAATCACCGACCGACCCGTTCGCCTCGGTGCCCCTGCCCTCGTCGAGCGTCTCCAGGAAGCCGCGCATCGAAGGACTGCCGCCGGGCGTCTCCCGGGACATCTTCGGCCCGCCGGACCGCCAGGACACCCGGTCGGCGCAGGGCCCCGGCGCGCCGGGCGGTCCCACGGCCGGCGCGCTGCCGCCCGTGACGCCGCCGGCCCAGCCCTGGCCGATGAAGGAGAAGGAGCCTGCGCCCCCGCCCGTGTTCGGGTCCGGGCCCGGCGAGCGGCCCTCCTTCGGCGGCGACCCCGAACCGCCCCGGCGCCGCCGCCTGCTGCCCGGCCTCGTGCTGCTCGTGGTGGTGCTCGCCGCCCTGGCGTACGTGGTGCCCGCCGTCTTCATGTCCGGCTCGGTGTTACGCGGCACCCGCGTGGCGGGGGTGGACATCGGCGGCCTGACCGTCACACAGGCGGCCGACAAGCTCCGCGACGAGCTGGGCGCCAAGCTCAGCAGGCCGGTCAGGGTCGAGATCGGCGACAAGAAGGACACCGTCCAGGCCGACGAGGCCGGGCTGGAGCTGGACGTGGTCGGCACCATCGGCCAGGCGCCCAGCGGGTTCCCCAGCCCCCTGGAGGTCTGGCGGGGCCTGACCGGCACCACCGAGCTCCAGCCGAAGATCAACATCGACTCCTCCCAGCTCGCCAGGACCGTGGACGGCCTGGCCGAGGCCGTGGACAAGCCCGCCGTCGAAGGGCGGGTCACGTTCGCCGGGCTGGAGCCCAAGGCCCGCCGGCCCGCCGACGGCGTGGTGCTCGACCGCGAGGACGCCGTACGCCGCATCGGCGACACCTTCCTGCGCGGCGGCGGCAACGTCGTACTCAATCTGCTGCCCGCCAAGCCCGTCACCACCCCCGAGGCGGTGGAGGCGGCCGTGACCAAGGCGCGCCAGGCCGTGTCCGCGCCGCTGACGCTCACCGCGGACGGCAGGCAGGCGCAGGTCACGCCGGCGATGATCGCGGCCAACCTGGCGTACGTGCCGGACGGCGACGGCACGCTGGTGGCCCAGTTCGACGCCAAGGCGGCGCTCGCCGGGCTGGAGAGCACCCTGGTCGACGCCGCCCAGCAGCCGCGTGACGCGACGTACCAGATCGTGAACGACGCGCCGGTCCTGGTGCCCTCGCGCACCGGCAGGGGCGTCAACGACAAGCTGCTCGCCAGGGACGCGGAGAAGGTCTTCGACGCCGGCGGCGCCCGCGTCGTCCCCGTACGGCTGGGCACGGTCGAGCCGGCCGTCACCACCCAGCAGATCCGCGGCCTCGGCATCAAGGAGCAGGTGGCCACCTTCACCACGTCCTTCGAGTGCTGCCAGACGCGCGTCACCAACATCAGGCGCATGGCGGAGCAGCTCGACGGCCATGTGGTGAAGCCGGGGGAGACGTTCTCGATCAACGAGGTCGTCGGCGAGCGGACCGCCGAGGACGGCTACGTCATGGCCGGGCAGATCGTCGGCGGGCGCATGGTGAGTCTCGTCGGCGGCGGCGTCTCGCAGTTCGCCACGACCATGTACAACGCGGCCTTCTTCGGCGGCTTCGAGGACGTCGAGCACCAGCCCATGGACTACTACGCGCCGCGCTACCCGGCCGGCCGCGACGTCGCGCTGCTCTACCCGGAGACCGACCTCAAGTGGCGCAACGACTCCGAGTTCGGGGTGCTGGTGAAGACCGCCTCCACGGACACCTCCGTGACGGTGACGCTCTGGAGCACCAAGCGCTACGACAAGATCGAGGCGGTCACGTCGGAGCGGCGGGACGTCGTCGCCTTCCGCAGGGAGGTCAGCTCCGAGCCCGGCTGCCTGCCCACCCTCGGGCAGGAGGGCTTCACCGTCGACGTCACCCGGGTCTTCCACCAGGGCGGCAAGGTCGTCAAGCGGGATCCGAAGCTGACCACCGAGTACCGGCCGCAGGCGCAGATCACCTGCGCGGGCAGCGGCCAGTAGCGGGTCAGGAGATCGGGACGGAGATCACGCGGTCGTCGCCGGCGCGCGGCGAGCCGCGGCCGTCCTTGTTGCTGGTGCCGACCCAGAGCGCGGAGCCGTCCGGCGTGGCGGTGACGGCGCGCAGGCGGCCGTAGCGGCCCTCGAAGCGGGCGACCGGCTCGCCTGCCGTGCCGTCGGCCGCCAGCGGGACCTGCCACAGCCGCTCGCCGCGCAGCGCGCCCACCCACAGCGAGCCTCCGGCGTAGGCCATGCCGGACGGCGAGGCCTCGGAGGTGGGCCAGGTGACGATCGGGTTCACGTAGCGGGGGTCGTCGCCGCGCCCCTCGACCTCGGGCCAGCCGTAGTTGCCGCCCGGCTTGACGAGGTTGACCTCGTCCCAGGTGTTCTGGCCGAACTCGCTGGCGTACAGGCGGCCCTCCTGGTCCCAGGCGAGGCCCTGGACGTTGCGGTGGCCGTAGCTGTAGACGAGCGTGCCGAACGGGTTGCCAGGGGCGGGTGCGCCCTCGGCGGTCATGCGCAGGATCTTGCCGGCGAGCGAGCCGCGGTCCTGGGCCAGGGGACGGTCGCCGGTCTCGCCGGTGGTGGCGTAGAGGTAGCCGTCGGGGCCGAAGGCGAGGCGGCCGCCGTTGTGGATGCCGCCCTTCGGGATGCCCTCGACGATGACCTTCGCCGCGCCCAGCCGGTTGCCGTCGAAGGCATAGCTGACGACGCGGTTGTCCCGCTCGGCGGTGTAGTAGAGGAAGACCCGGTCGTCCTTGACCGCCACGCCCATCAGGCCGCCCTCGCCGTCGGGGCGCGCTTCGGCGATCTTGGCCACCTCGCTGACCTGCCCGGACGCACTGATCCGGAGCAGCCGGGCGGTGTCCCGCTCGGTCACCAGCGCGCCGCCGTCCGGCAGGAACGCGATGCTCCAGGGCACGGCGAGGCCCGTGGCGACGTCCTTGGGCGTGCCGGGGCTGACGGCGGCGGTGACCGAGGCCGCCGGGGTGGCGGCGGCCTGCGGGGTCGCCGGGCCCTCCGGGGAACCGGCCTCGGGAGCGCCGGGGGAGCAGGCGGTCAGCGCGGTCAGGAGCACGAGCGTCCAGAGCTTCCTCATGTGTTCCATACTTACCCTCGCGCCGTAAGGTTCTCGGCATGAAGACCTGGGTTCCGTCCGCATCGGTAGCCGAAGTCCTGTCCGACCTCCCGGGCGTGGAATGTGCCGTCTACAACTCCTCGACCCCTATGCCGGAGGGGATCGAGGAGGTGGAGGTCTGGGTCCCGCCGCTCATCCCGGTGCCCGACGTGCCCGGCACGCTGGCCAAGATGACCTCGTTGCGGCTGGTGCAGACCGTCACCGCGGGCGTGGAGCCGTACCGGCCGCACATGCCGGCGGGCACGCTGCTCTGCAACGCGCGCGGCGTGCACGACGCCGGCACCGCCGAATGGGCGGTCGGCGCGATGATCGCGGTGCTGCGGGAGTTCCCCGGGTTCGCCGACGCCCAGCGCCGCGGCGAGTGGACCTACCACCACACCGGCGTGCTGGCCGACTCCACCGTCCTGATCGTCGGTTACGGCTCCATCGGCGCGGCGCTCGAACGCCGGCTGGAGGGCTTCGAGGTCGAGGTCGTACGGGTGGCGCGCACAGCCCGCGAGGGCGTGCACGGCATGGCCGAACTGCCCGCCCTGCTCCCCCGGGCGGACGTGGTGGTGCTGCTCGTCCCGTCCACGCCGGACACCGCCGGCATGGTGGACGCCGCCTTCCTCGGCCGGATGCGTGACGGCGCCGTGCTGGTCAACGCCGCCCGCGGCAGCGTCGTCGACACCGACGCCCTGGTCGCGGAGCTGCGTACGGGCAGGGTGCGCGCCGCGCTGGACGTGACCGCGCCCGAGCCGCTGCCCGAGGGACACCCCCTGTGGAGCGCGCCGGGCGTGTTCATCACCCCGCACGTGGCGGGCAGCACCCCCGCCTCGGAGCGGCGGATGCTGCGGCTGATCAGGGCCCAGCTCGGGCGTTACCGCGCGGGCGAGGACCTCGACAACGTCATCACCGCGTCCTACTGACGGGACGCGTACTGAGAGGATTCCGGAACGTGGCTGGTCCGTGACCTGGGGTGCGTACCGTTACGTTTGCAGGGAACTCCTGACTCGCTGTCAAGGATCTCTTGGCGGCAATTGGTCCGTGTGGTTATCAGATCGGTGACGACATCGGCGTTGTCACCACCCGGGCGTCCGGGACCGCACACACTGGCGAGGTGATCGCCGGGCTTCGGCGGTCGCGAGACGCCGAGTTCGAGACGGGATGGGCAACGACTGTGATCCGCTGGCGTGATCCGCGTGCGCCGCTGACCGCCGTGATCGCGGCAGGAGTGGTGGTGCTCGCCGCCGCGTTCCTGAACGACGATCAGGTCCTTGTCGCCGGAGCGGTCATCGGAGGGATCGCCGCGCTCGCGGCCGCCGCCTCCCTGGTGGTGGCCTCGCTGCGGTCGGGCGGGCACCGCCCCACCGCGATGGGCGCCCGCTGGATGGGCGGCGGCGCCGTCATCTGGGGCGCCGGACTGGCGCTGCGCCCGGTCGACGGAGGCTTCGTCGCCGGCTTCGCCGACCTGTTCCTCCTGCTCGGCACTGTGGTCACCGCGGGTGGCGCGCTGTTCGCCGCCGACCGCAAGCTGCCGGCCAGGTCGGTGTTACGGCACATCACCGACGCCTACCTGTGCGCGGCCTCGATCTTCCTCGTCGGATGGGTGGTGCAGCTCCGCCACGTCTACGACGCCACCGCCGACCCGCCGACGTTCACCCTGGTCATGCTGCCGCCCATGATGGGCCTGCTGGTGACCTGCGCGGTGCTCCCGTCGGTGGCGATGAGCAGGGCGCGGTCGTGGACGCTGAGCCTGGCCGGGGCCGGCGCGCTCGTCGCCATGAACGTGGCGGGCCTCGCCGTCGCCGTGGCCCGCCTCGACGACGGCGCGCCGTCCGCCTGGGCGGTGCTGCCGGCCCCGGTGGTGTTCCTGCTGCTGGCCGCCGTGCCCTGGATCCAGTGGTCCGGCCACGGCGGCGGGCCCATGACGAAGAGCCTCGTGGCGATGGTCCCGCTGGGCCTCGTCGCCGTGGCCGCCTGCACGCTGCTGGTCCACGTGGCCGGCGGCAACGCCGGACGGCCGGTGACCGGCATCGTGGTGGTCGCGGTCAGCGTCGTGCTGCTCCTGCTGGTCCGGCTGGTCGTGGTCTCGGCGGTCAACGTACGCCTGCGCGGCCTGGTCAGGCTCGGCGAGCGGCAGCTCAGGGAACTGGCCGAGAGCACCGGCGACGTGGTGTTCCTGTGCGACTACGAGGGCGTGGTGCGCGAGATCGGCGCGGGCGTCGAGGTCACCTACGGCTACGCGCCCGACGAGGTGGTCGGCGGCTCGATCTTCGACTACATCCACCCCGAGGACGTCCCCGGCATCCAGGCCGCGCTGCGCGCCATGGGCCTCGACGAGGAGAACGCCGTCGCCGGCGCCTGCCTCATCGCCTGCCGGGTACGCGCCGCCGACGGCACCTGGCGGCCCACCGAGTCCGTCGCCACCCGCCATGTCGGCGGCGACGAGCTGATGCTGGTCACCACCAGGGACGTCAGCGACGAGGAGGCCCTGCGCAACCAGGTCGCCCACCTGACCTTCCACGACGGCGTCACGGGCCTGCCCAACCGCGCCTACTTCGAGGAGCGCACCCGCGAGGTGCTCTCCGGCCGCACGGTGGGCAACGTCGCGGTGATCTTCCTCGATCTCGACGGGTTCACCTCGGTCAACGACTCGGTCGGCCACGCCAGCGGCGACTACCTGCTCGGGCAGGCGGCCCGGCGGCTGCGCGGGGCCGTACGCGCCGACGACACGCTCGCGCGGTGGGGCGGCGACGAGTTCGCGGTGCTGGTGGAGACCGGCGGCGACGCGCAGGTGGCGGTCGACCTGGCCGAGCGGCTCGTCCGCGCGGTGTCGCAGGAGCCGTTCCGGGTCGCCGACCGCGACGTGGCGCTCACCGCGAGCGTGGGCGTGGCCTTCGCCGAGGACGACATCCCCGCCGGTGACCTCATCCGCAACGCCGACGTGGCCATGGCCCGCTCGAAGGAGCTGGGCGGGCGGCGCGTGGAGGTGTTCGCGGCGCAGATGCACGCCGACGTCGTACGGCGCCTGGAGCTCGCCGCCGACCTGCAGCGGGCGCTCATCGAGCACCAGTTCGCCATCGAGTACCAACCGGTCGTGGACCTCGCCACCTCGCGCGTCACCGCCGTGGAGGCGCTGGTGCGCTGGTGGCGCGGGTCGGTGTTCGTGCCGCCCGAGCGGTTCCTCGGCCCGGCCGAGGACACCGGCCTGATCGTGCCGCTCGGCGAGTGGATCCTGCGCGAGGCGTGCCGCGAGGTGGCCGCCTGGCGGGCCTCCTCCTGGGACATCGGCCTGTCGCTCAACCTGTCGGCCCGCCAGATCACCGCGCCGCGCTTCGTCGAGACCGTCGAGGAGGCACTGGCCGAGAGCGGGCTGCCCGCCTCCGCGCTGACCCTGGAGGTCATCGAGGAGATGCTGGTCGAGGACGCCGAGGAGACGATCAAGCGGCTGTCGGAGCTACGCGCGCTCGGCGTGCGGCTGGCCATCGACGACTTCGGCACCGGCTACGCCTCGCTGGCCTTCCTGCGGCAGCTCCCCGTCGACATGATCAAGATCGATCCGTCGTTCGTGGCGGGGCTCGGCAGGGACGACACGCTGACGCTGCTCACCCGTACGATCGTGCGGCTCGGCCACGATCTCGGGCTCATCGTGGTGGCGGAGGGCATCGAACGTCCCGAGCAGCTCGAACTCCTCCGCGAGATGGGCTGCACGCGAGGTCAGGGCTTCCTCGTGGCCCGCCCGATGGCGGCGCGGGGGGTCGACTCGCTGATGCGGACAAGTCTCACTGTTTGAGACTTGTGTCCACCAAGTTGACACCAGGGCTCTCGGAGCGGATATCGTGGACGACATGCTTCGCAGTGAGATTCTCGTAGTACTTCGCCGGCGCGCAGGCCGATAGCGAAGCACGACGACCTGCGCGCCGCCCCAGTCCCGCCGTCCCAGGTGGGAAGGGGCATTTTTTATGTCCTAAGCGAGTAGCCACGCAAGGAACGAGCCGATGACCGAACGCATGACAGGTGCACAGGCCCTGGTCAGGGCGCTGGAGCACGTGGGGGTCGACACCGTGTTCGGGATCCCCGGCGGCGCCATCCTGCCCGCCTACGATCCCCTCTACGACTCGGTCAAGGTGCGGCACGTGCTTGTACGGCACGAGCAGGGCGCCGGGCACGCGGCCGAAGGTTACGCGCAGGCCACCGGCAAGGTCGGGGTGTGCATGGCGACCAGTGGCCCCGGCGCGACGAACCTGGTGACGCCGATCGCCGACGCGTTCATGGACTCCGTGCCGATCGTGGCGATCACGGGGCAGGTGGCCTCGCCGATGATCGGCACGGACGCCTTCCAGGAGGCCGACATCTCCGGCATCACCATGCCGATCACCAAGCACAACTTCCTGGTGACCGATCCCGGTGACATCGCCCGTACGATCATGGAGGCGTTCCACATCGCCTCGACCGGGCGGCCGGGGCCGGTGCTCGTCGACATCTCCAAGGACGCGTTGCAGGCCGAGACCACGTTCTCGTGGCCGCCGGTCATGCAGTTGCCCGGCTACCGCCCGGTGACGCGGCCGCACTCCAAGCAGATCCGTGAGGCGGCCAAGCTGATCGCCGAGTCGCGGCGGCCGGTCCTCTACGTCGGCGGCGGCGTCCACAAGGCGCACGCCTCGACCGAGTTGCTGCAGCTCGCCGAGCTGACGAACATCCCTGTCGTCACCACCCTGATGGCCCGCGGCACGTTCCCCGACGGCCACCCGCAGCACATGGGCATGCCCGGCATGCACGGCAGCGTCGCGGCCGTGGGCGCGCTGCAGCAGTCCGATCTGATCATCGGGCTGGGCGTGCGGTTCGACGACCGGGTGACCGGTGACCTGTCGACGTTCGCCCCGTACGCGAAGATCGTGCACGCCGACATCGATCCGGCCGAGATCTCCAAGAACCGCCACGCCGACGTGCCGATCGTCGGCGACTGCAAGGAGGTCCTCACCGACCTCATCGCCGCCGTCCAGGCCGGTGGGCAGAAGGGCGACTACGACGAGTGGTGGCGGCAGCTCAACGGCTACAAGACGACCTACCCGCTGGGTTACGAGCAGTTCGAGGACGGCTCCCTGGCCCCGCAGTACGTCATGGAGCGGCTGAGCGCGATCGTCGGGCCGGACGCCTACTACGTGGCCGGC
Organism: Nonomuraea sp. LP-02; assembly: GCF_036289125.1. Taxonomy (NCBI): domain Bacteria; kingdom Bacillati; phylum Actinomycetota; class Actinomycetes; order Streptosporangiales; family Streptosporangiaceae; genus Nonomuraea; species Nonomuraea sp. LP-02. Next base: position 8,079,862 of record NZ_JAXCLK010000001.1, read on the forward strand.
GTCGGCCAGCACCAGATGTGGGCCTCGCAGTTCATCGACTACGAGAACCCCGGCACGTTCATCAACTCCGGCGGCGCCGGCACGATGGGCTTCGCCGTCCCGGCCGCGATGGGCGCCAAGATGGGCCGCCCGGAGAGCACGGTCTGGGCCATCGACGGCGACGGCTGCTTCCAGATGACCAACCAGGAGCTCGCCACCTGCGCCCTGGAAGGTGTGCCGATCAAGGTCGCCGTCATCAACAACGGCAACCTCGGCATGGTCCGCCAGTGGCAGACGCTCTTCTACGACCAGCGTTACTCCAACACCGACCTGCAGGCGACGCGCCGTATCCCGGACTTCGTCAAGCTGGCGGACGCCTATGGTTGTGTTGGTCTCAGGTGCGAGCGTCCCGAGGACGTCGACGCCGTGATCAAGAAGGCCATGGAGATCAACGACGTGCCCGTCGTGATCGACTTCGTCGTCCACCAGGACGCGATGGTCTGGCCCATGGTCGCTGCGGGCACCAGCAACGACGACATCAAGATCGCCCGGGACATGGCGCCGAAGTGGGAGAACGAAGATGAGTAGGCACACGCTGTCCGTGCTCGTCGAGAACAAGCCGGGCGTGCTGGCACGCGTGTCCGCGTTGTTCAGCCGGCGCGGCTTCAACATCGACTCGCTGGCCGTCGGGCCCACCGAGCACAACGACATCTCACGCATGACCATCGTCGTGAGCGTCGAGGAGCTGCCGCTCGAACAGGTGACCAAGCAGCTCAACAAGCTCGTCAACGTGCTCAAGATCGTCGAGCTGGACCCGTCGCAGTCCGTGCAGCGCGAGCTGACGCTCATCAAGGTCAAGGCCGACGCCGAGAGCCGCTCGCACGTGCTGGAGCTCGTCCAGCTCTTCCGTGCCCGCTGCGTGGACGTGGCCGCCGACGCGGTGACGATCGAGGTCACCGGCACTCCCGACAAGCTCGACGCCTTCGTGAAGGTCCTTGAGCCGTTCGGGATCAAAGAACTCGTCCAGTCGGGCATGGTGGCCGTCGGCCGCGGTGCCCGTTCCATCACCGACCGGTCCCTCAGGGCACTGGACCGTACCGCCTGAATTTCGCCTGAAAGGTTCTAAGCAAGTGACCGAGATCTACTACGACGACCAGGCCGACCTGTCGATCATCCAGGGACGCCACGTGGCCGTGCTGGGGTACGGCAGCCAGGGCCACGCCCACGCGCTCTCCCTGCGTGACTCCGGCGTCGACGTGCGCGTCGGCCTGCCCGAGGGCTCCAAGAGCCGCGAGAAGGCGGAGAACGACGGCCTGCGCGTCGTCACCCCGGCCGAGGCCGTCGAGGAGGCCAACCTCACGATGATCCTCGCGCCGGACCACGTCCAGCGCGACCTCTACGCCCAGCACGTGGCCCCCAACCTGGTCGAGGGCGACGCCCTCTTCTTCGGCCACGGCCTCAACATCCGCTACGGCCTCATCGAGGCCCCCGAGGGCGTCGACGTCTGCATGGTCGCCCCCAAGGGCCCGGGCCACCTGGTGCGCCGCCAGTTCGAGGCCGGCCGCGGCGTGCCCTGCCTCGTCGCCGTCGAGAAGGACGCCTCCGGCAAGGCGCTGGACCTGGCGCTGTCGTACGCCAAGGGCATCGGCGGCACCCGCGCCGGCGCGCTGCGCACCACGTTCAAGGAGGAGACGGAGACCGACCTGTTCGGCGAGCAGGCCGTGCTCTGCGGCGGCGTGTCCGAGCTCATCAAGGCGGGCTTCGACACCCTCATCGAGGCGGGCTACCAGCCCGAGGTCGCCTACTTCGAGTGCCTGCACGAGATGAAGCTCATCGTCGACCTCATGTACGAGGGCGGCATCTCCAAGATGTACTGGTCGGTCTCCGACACCGCCGAGTACGGCGGCTACACCCGCGGGCCGCGCGTCGTCAACGACAAGACCCGGGAAGAGATGCGCCGCATCCTCGGTGAGATCCAGGACGGGTCGTTCGCGCGCGAGCTGGTCGATGAGTTCGACAGCGGGCAGAAGAAGTTCCAGCAGTACCGCGACGAGCTGGCCGAGGACGCCATCGAGAAGACGGGCGCCAAGCTCCGTCCGATGATGAGCTGGCTCAAGGGCTGAGCCCTCTCCGGCACGAGACGCCCCCGGCGAAGCGGTCTTCGCCGGGGGCGTCTCGTGCGTAGGATGCCGATCATGGCAAGTCGTATATCCGAACTGATCATCCCTTGTCAGGACGCGAACGGGCTGGCGGCGTTCTGGTGTCAGGTGCTGGATTTCGTGGTGCTCGACACCGAGGACGACGGCTCGGTGGAGATCGGTCCACGGGAAGGGTTCGGCGGGCTGCAGCCGACCCTGATCTTCAGCCCCACCACCGAGCCCAAGACCGGCGTGCTGCGGATGCACTTCGACGTCAACGCCACCGACCGCGACCAGGACGCCGAGCTCGAACGCCTGCTGAGCCTCGGTGCGCGCCCGGCCGACGTCGGCCAGACCGGCGAGGAGTCCTGGCACGTCCTGGCCGACCCCGAGGGCAACGAGTTCTGCCTGCTGCGCGCCCGTCTGAGCTGAGGGCCGGCGAGCTGCATAACCATGCTGTGAACCGACTTGACTGATGATCTTGCATGCACCAGATTGTTCGCGTTCCCGGAAAATCCCCCTCAAGGAAACCATCAACCCATGAAGCGAACCATCGTCGGTGTCGCCGTGGTCGCCGGTGCGCTGCAGCTCGCCGTCGCCGCGCCCGCGCAGGCGGCGCAGAAGATCGATCCGGTGAAGGTGCTCAAGTCCGAGCTGGCGCGGGGCAAGGGCGTCAACGTACGGGCCATGGCGAGGGTGACGTACTCGGCGGGCGAGTACATCTCCTCGACGCTCGACGGGACCGTCGAGTTCGACGCGCGCGGCGCGCGGGCGGCCGACACGAGCCAGAACCTGAGCTACAGCAAGAGCCTGCTCGCCAAGATGACGAAGGTGAGCCCGCGCGAGACCGAGGCGCTGCAGCACTCGCCGGTCCGGGTGCTCTCCTCCGGCCGCGTCAGCTACGTCTCCGGCGCGGTGGTCCAGGACGCCCTGCCCGAGGGGACGAGCTGGGTGCGTTACGGCGGCACCGACGTCCCGTCCGGCAACCTGCTGCTCGACGTCTTCGAGCCCGCCACGCTCAAGGCGCTCATGGACCACCGCGCGTCCTGGAGCGGCGGCGTGGTGAAGGGCACGATCAAGCCGCACGAGCTGGCCAAGGCGTCGGCCTCGTTCGTCGCCCGGTACGGCGAGCAGTGGATGAAGAGCCGTCCCGGCAAGATCTCCTACGCGCTGAGCCTCAGCGCCGGCGGCCGGGTGGAGCGCGTGTCGGTGACGGGCGAGCTGCCCTACGACAAGGGCTCGGTGCGGGTCCAGTCGGACACGACCTACACCGAATGGGGCCGCCAGGTGACGGTCCTGCTGCCGTTGCGCGGCGAGGTCATCGACCACCCCGAGGTCAAGGACGAGGTGCCGGCGCAGGCCCCCGCACTCTGGAGCTGATCCCGTCAGAGCACTGCGGCGAGGGCGGCCCGGGCGTCCGTGACGGGCGCGCCGTGGCCGACGCAGGCGAGCCGGGCGTCGAGCGCGGCGAGCCTGCGGAAGGAACGCAGCATCTCGTCGCGGTCGAGGTTGAACACGCCCGGCATGACCCGCCCGTCGACGTGCGCGACCGTGTCGCCGGTGAACAGCACCCCCGGGCCGGGCAGGTGGACGGCGATGCTGCCGTCGGTGTGCCCCGGGGTGTGGATCACTCGCGCGCCGCCGCCGAAGTCGATCACGTCGCCGTCCTCCAGCTCGCGGTCCACCCAGCAGGCGGGCGCGGGAGGCAGCAGGTGAGCGCCCAGCTCCTGGTGGAGGAGTCGTTCCTGATCGGTGAACCGCGGCTGGGGCGCGGGCCGCTCGCCGCGGATCACCGGCGCCTCCAGCCGGTGGGCCAGCACGGTGACCTCGCCCCATCCGCTGATCTCGGCCGCCCCTCCTGCGTGGTCCTCGTGGAAGTGCGTGAGCACCACCCGCTTGACGTCCTCGGTGCGGCGGCCGAGGTCGCGGAGGGCGGTCGCGATGGCGGCGGCGGAGGTGGCGATGCCGGTGTCGACGAGGGTCAGCTCGCCCTCGTCGTCCCACAGGTAGACCTGGCCGAAGTCCGGCAGCAGCAGGTGCAGCTCGGGACGGAGCCGCTCGATCTTCATCATGGCGCCAGCCAACCGGGGGAGGGCCGGCGGCGTCCAACAACGGTTCCCGCGCATTGACAACCGCTGGTGAGCAGGCGTTGTCGAAGCGGATCCGCCGGCTGGAGGACGCGCTGGCGGTGCCGCTGTTCCGGCGTACGACGCGGGCGGTGGAGCTGAGCGAGGCGGGGCGGCGGCTGCTGCCGGAGGCGATCGAGGCGGTCGCCGCGTTCGACCGGGCGGTGCGCTCCGTGCGCGGCGAGGACGAGCCGCTGCGGGTGGACGTCTACGACGAGCGGTTCACGCCGCTGCGGCTGGTGCGCGGGGCGAGCGAGCGCGACCCGCGCGTACGCATCGAGCTGAGCATGCGCCAGGGGCTCTCGATGGCGCTGCCCGCGCTGCGGCGGCAGGAGATCGACGCGGCGTTCGGACGGGTGCACGGGACGCCGGGGCCGTGGCCGGAGGAGCTGGCGTACCGGCTGGTGCACCTGGAGCCGCTGCACGCGTTCGTGCCCGAGGACCACCGGCTGGCGGGCCTGAGCGTGCTGCGCCCGGCTGATCTGCGGGAGGCCGGCATCGCGATGCCCGACCCGGCGGGGGCGGCCGAGTGGCGGGACTACCTGGAGCGGCTGGCCGCGCGGCTCGGCGTGCCGCTGCGGTTCAACGCGCCCGCCATCGGCGTGTGGCACCTGGTGGAGCAGTTCCTGGCGGAGAAGGCGGCGGTGGGGCTGGGGGAGGCCGCCATCGACGTGACGGGCAGCGGGCTGCGCCGGATCCCGATCGTCCAGCCGACGCCGCTCATGCCCTGGTCGGTGGTCTGGCATCGGCGCAACCCACGCCCCCTGCTGCGGGCGATGCTGCGGCAGCTGCGCGGATGCGCGCCGCCCGCGCGGCTCGACCCGGAGGTGTGGCTGCCGGAGCCGGACCTGGAGCGCTGAAGCCCGTCGTCTCCGGCGTTCTCTGTACGACGCTATATCGTTCGATATAGCATCCGACTCATGATGATGAACGCGCGCCGCGCTTCCGGCGGGTACGGACCCACCGGGCGCTTCTTCGGACCCGGCGAGCTGCGCCTCGCCGTGCTCGCGCTGATCGCCGAGCGGCCCGGCCACGGCTACGACGTCATGAGCCGCCTGTCCGACCGCTTCAACGGCACCTACGAGCCGAGCGCCGGCTCCATCTACCCCACGCTCCAGCTGCTGGAGGACGAGGGCCTGGTCCGCGTCGAGCAGGACGAGGGCCGCAAAGTCCACCACGTCACCGACGACGGCCGCCGAGCCGTCGAGGAGCAGGCCGACGAGATCGAGCGGCTGTGGGGCCGGGCGGCCAGCAGGGGCGAGTGGGGCATGTTCCGCGACCCCCAGGCCGCCGAGATCGTCGCCCCCGCCCTGCGCCTGGTGAAGGCCGCGGTCAAGGCGCTGGCCCACACCCACGGCGATCCGCAGGTGGTCGAGCGCATCCAGCAGATCTTCGTGGAGGCCCGCCGGCGCGTCGAGGAGCTGGACCCGAGGAGGGGGCGATGACCGCGACCAGGAAGAGCGTGGCCCGGCGGCTGCTCGGCCGCAGGTTCGCGGAGGGCGAGATCCTGGAGGTCGAGGAGGTGGCCCCGCGCATGCGCCGGATCAGGATCGGCGGCGAGGGCCTGGCCGCGCTCCCGTACGTGCCGGGCCAGCACGTACGCGTGCTCATCGGCGACGGCGGCGGCCTGGTGGGCGGGGCGCTGCGGACGTACTCGGTGTGGTGGTACGACCCGAGCTGGGAGGCCCTGGACCTGATCGGGCTCGACCACGGCGGCGACGCCCCTGGCGCCGTCTGGGTGCGTGCCGCCGCGCCCGGCCAGGAGGTCGTCTTCATGCGCCCCGAGGGCGGCTTCGTGCTGCGCGAGGACGCCCGCTACCACCTGTTCGCGGGGGAGGAGACGGCGTCGGTGGCGTTCGGGGCGATGCTGCGGGCCCTGCCGCCGGAGGCGGCCGCGTACGGCGCCGTGGAGGCCGAGCGGCCCGGCGACCACCTGGACCTGCCGCGGGAGCTGGCCCGGGTGTGCCGTGAGGGGGCCTCGGCGGCCGGCTCGCAGGTCCTGGTCGACGCCGTACGGGCGCTGGACCTGCCGGACGAGCCGGGCTTCGCCTACCTGGCAGGAGAGGCCCGCACGATCCAGGCGGTCCGCGCCCATCTGGTGGACGAGCGCGGCTGGAGCCGCAGGGACGTGCGTACGAAGCCGTTCTGGACGCCGGGCCGCCGCGGCCTCGACTGACGGCGCCCCTCGGTCTCCCGTCGATAAAAATACCGGTATAGTTATCGGCACGCCGACCGGTGAACGACGAGGAGGGGCCGTGATCGAGCTGAAGAGCGCCGGAGAGATCGACGCGATGCGTGAGGCGGGACGGGTGGTGGCCGCCGTGCACGCGGCGGTCCGCGACCAGGCCGCCGTGGGTGTGACGCTCAGGCGGCTCGACGAGGTGGCGCGGACCGTCATCGAGGAGGCCGGGGCCGGGGCGTCGTTCCTGGGCTACCACCCGTCGTTCGGCGCCACGCCGTACCCGGGGGTCATCTGCACCTCGGTCAACGGGACCATGCTGCACGGGCTGCCGACGGCCTACCGGCTGCGCGACGGCGACCTCATCAGCGTGGACTGCGGCGCGATCGTGGACGGCTGGCACGCCGACGGCACCGTGAGCTTCACCGTCGGCACGCCGCGCGCCGAGGACCTCAAGCTCATCCAGGTCGCCGAGGAGACGCTGGCCGCAGGCATCCGGGCTGCCGTGCCCGGCGGCCGGATGGGTGACATCGGCCACGCGATGTCCATCGTCGGGCGCGGCGCCGGCTACGGCATGCAGAACGACTTCGCCGGTCACGGCATCGGCCGGGCCATGCACGAGACGCCGTTCGTGCCGAACGAGGCCCGCGCGGGGCGGGGGCTGCGGCTGCGCCCGGGGCTGGTGATCGCGATCGAGCCGAGCCTGATGGCGGGCGGCGGCGACGACTACTACATGGCCGAGGACGGCTGGTCGGTGTGCTCGGGGGACGGCAGCCGCAGCGTTCACGTGGAGCACACGGTGGCCGTGACGGCCGACGGGCCGGTGGTCCTGACCCTCCCCTAGGCGCGGGTCAGTGAAGGGCCTGATGTCTCTCCGTAGCGCGCATGGTCTCGTCAAGGACGGCAGGGCCCGGCATCGCTTCGCTCGGCTCAGGGGTTTGCCCTGGTCAAGGGTAAGATCGCTGGCGTTTGGTGGAAGAGGCCGTAGGGCAGATCTCCTCCCGGCAGCTACGGAGAGTAGTGGATAGGTATCAGAGGAGATACGAAATGTACAGAGCAGGACTTGTCCTTGCCGGCCTCGTCGGCGGGATGGTTGTGTTCGGCGGCTCCGCGCTGGCGGCAACCAGTGGCTATGGCCCCGGCGGCTACGGCCCCGGCCATGGCCCCAGTTATGAGTGGGAGAGCGGCCAGTTCAACAACTTCGGCGACGACCGTGACCTCCTCGACCTGGACCTCCTGAACGGCCTCCTGGGCCAGGCGCTCAGCTGACGCCCGTACGAGTCGTAAGCAGGGGCCCATCCTGAGGATGGGCCCCTTCGCTGTGTCCGGTGGGCGGGCCCGGCCGCGGTCCTGTGTGCGGGGGGAGGCGCGGCCGAGCCCGCAGGGAGGGGAGCGCCGTGGGCGTGCGGTGGGTAACCGGCTCAAGGGTGAGGCCGGTGAAGGCCCGGGCGCTCCCGTGGTCCTCGGTGGGCTGTCCTGGGAAGGGATTCTGGTTCTCGGATGTCGGCCATGTCCTGAAAAGTTGGCCGATATCTGGAGCTCCAGGTAAACCCGAGTGGCCCCCTGGGCGTCAGGGGATCAGCACTGGACGGGCTTCAGCCACGAGCACTCCAGGTCGCCCGCCTGCCCCTCGGCCGCCGAGCGGAGCTGGGCCGGGGCGTCGACGGCGGCGGCGCGGGTGAACTGCGCGAGCCGTACCGCGATCTTGTCCTCGATGTCCTTCGGCGAGCCCGACAGGTACTGGTTCAGCATGATCGAGAAGACCAGCGGCTCGCCGTCGGCGCTGGTGACGTAGCCCGACAGCGACGTCACGCCGGTCAGGGAGCCGGTCTTCGCGTGCACGTTGCCCGCGGCGGGGGTGCCCCGCATCCGGCTGCGCAGGGTGCCGCCCACGAAGCGGTCGGCGTTGCCGGCGATGGGCAGGGCCGCGTACCAGGTGTCGAACCACGGCTTGCCCCGTACGGCGGTCAGGAGCTGGACGATCGAGCCGGGCGAGAACCCGTCGCGGCGCGACAGCCCGGAGCCGTCCCGCATGTTGATGACCTGCACGCCGTTCGCCTTGGCGAAGTCGGTGGCGACCTTGAGACCGGCCGCCCACGTGCCCTGGCCGGCGACCTTGCGGCCCATGGCCTTGGTGAGGATCTCGGCGTGGATGTTGTTGCTCAGCTTCATGAAGGGCACCAGCAGCTCGCCCAGCGTCATCGACTCGTGCCGGGCCAGCTCCTTGGCCCCGTCGGGCGCGGCCCCCGTCGCGGTCGCGCCGAGCACCTTCACGCCGTGCTTGGCGAGCGACGCCCGGAACAGCGTGGAGACGTAGGCGGTCGGGTCGTCCACCGCCACCCACTCCTGGTACGGGTCCGCCACCGTGCCGGTGATGACGACCGTACGGGTGCCGTGCTGGCGCTCGATGAGCACGTCGGTCTCGGCGCCCGCCGTGGCCTTGTTGACGATCTTCAGGTAGTCGGTCTCGGGCATCGTGGAGACCTTGACCTTGCCGCCGTCGGCGGCCACGGAGACGATCACCGATCCGGCGTCGTAGTCGCGGTCGGGCGAGGCGGTCAGCGCGGAGATCGGGGCCGCGTAGTAGGCGGTCTCGTCGTCCCAGGCCCAGTCGTTGCCGAGCCGCTGGGAGTCGAACCAGGTGTCGTCGGCCACGAGGCGGCCGGTGACGACCTTGACGCCGGCCGCGGCGACCTCGGCGGCGAGGGCGTCGTAGTCCTCGGCCAGCATGGTCGGGTCGCCGGTGCCGCGCAGCACGAGGTCGCCGGCGAGGACCGAGCCCGCCTTGCGGCCCGTGCCGAGCACGGTGGTCGGGAAGCGGTAGTCGAGGCCGAGCGTTTCGGCCGCGGCGGCCGAGGTGAACAGCTTGGTGTTGGACGCCGGAATGAGCTGCTTGCCGGCGTCGGTGGCGTACAGCTCCTCGCCGGTGGAGGCGCTCTTCACCACGACGCCCGCGCGGGCGATGGTGAGCCGGGAGTCGCTGAGTATCTGGTTGAGGTCCTGGGTGAGGTCGGCCACGCCGGCCGAGGGGTCCAGGGCGACGGCGGGTGAGGACGGGCTGGACGCCCACGCGAGGGACGCGACGAGCGCGCCCGCGACGAGGGAGGCTGAGGTGCGCCGCATGGGGTCTCCAAGAAGACTGAGGGATCGCCTGAGAGCATGGATCAGCGCAGACAGCCTGTAATCCGCAAAATTCCGTATTTATCGATCAGGCTCGGTCGGCGCTCAGCCGGTGGCCCGCTCAGCCGCTCAGCCGGTGGCCCGCTCAGCCGCTCAGCCGGTGGCCCGCTCAGCCGCTCAGCCGGTGGCCCGCTCAGCCGGTCAGCCGGTCGGCGCGCCGGACGTCAGCAGGAAGCCGCAGTCGCCGAAGGAGACCTCGTCGCCCGGCGTCACCCGCGCCGGCCCCACGAGCCGCCAGCCGTTGAGCCGGGTGCCGTTCAGCGACCCGAGGTCGACCAGCACCCACCGGCCTTCGTCGTCGCGCCGCAGCTCGGCGTGGACCCGGGAGACGGTCAGGTCGGACAGCACGAGGTCGCAGGCCGAGCCCCGTCCCACGACGTAACGCACCCGTTCGTCGTCGGGCAGCGCGAGCCGGGGCAGCCGGGGCCGCCGCCAGGCGGACTGCAGCTTGGTGGTGAACTCCGACACCGACGACACCGCGTCGGTCAGCCGCTGCCGTAACGTGGGCCGCCGCGGCAGGTCGGCCACCAGCTCGTCGAGCTCGTGCTGACTGCGGGCGCGCAGCGCCTGGTCGACCCGGCCGACGAAGGTGTCGTGGGAGATGCGGCCCTCCACCGCGCGGACCTTGAGCTCGTCGATCGCACGGTCGCGTTCCCCGTCGGAGGCGCGGAAGGGTGGATGGGTCGAGCTCATGTAGCGAGTATCGGCCTCAACCTCGGCTCGTGTCCAGAATACGCCGAATCGGGTGCCACGCTGGGTTCAGGCGTCCGCGGGCGGCGCCACGGGAGGCGTGAGCCGGTACTTCAGCGTCACCAGCACCGACGCGAAGATGATCAGCGCGGGGATGGCGGTCTGCCCGATCAGCACGGCCGTCACGGCGCTGTCCGGCTGCTGCACGGGAGTGTCCGGCTGGGACTCGACGAAGCCGCCGAGCGACAGGATGACACCGAAGATCAGCGCGCCGAACGAGCTGACCCCGTTCTCGATGGCCGTCCAGAGCCCGGTGAGCACGCCCGCGCGGCGCTTGCCGGTCTCGGCGGCGTCCACGGCGATGACGTCGGCCAGCATGGAGAACTGCAGCAGCTGCAGCCCGGCGTACCCGACGCCGACGAACAGGATCGTCACGTGCGCCCACAACGACCCGAACAGCGGCGTGGCCATGGCCGCCGCCGTCCCCGCCGCGAACAGCGAGGCCGCCAGCACCATCGCCCCGCGCTTGTCGAAGCGCCTGGCGAGGCGCACCCACAGCGGCATGGTCAGCAGGATCGGGCCCACGAGCGCGGCGAAGAGCGTCTGCGTGGCCTTGGGATCGCCGATCGTGTACGTGGCGAAGTACGGCGCGGCGGCCAGCATCATGCTCACCGCCAGCATCTGCGTGCAGGCCAGCACGGTCAGCCAGAGGAACGGCCGGTTGCCCCTGATCGCGGCGAGCTGCTCGCGCCAGTTGCCCCGGTCGGCCTCCGGCGCGCCGGTCATGGGGGCGCGGGCGGTGCCGAAGAAGGAGCCGAGCATGGCGAGCAGCAGGATGACCGCGATGGTGAGCGCCATCGTCCGGTAGCTGCCCAGCGTCCCGTGCTCGCCCTCGCCGGTGGCGATGGCGGGGGCGAGCACGCCGCTGATCGCGGTGGCCACGCCGATGAAGACCATGCGCCACTGCAGCAGCGAGGTGCGCTCGTGGTAGTCGTGCGTCATCTCGCCGGGCATGGCCTTGTACGGCACCTCGAACAGCGCGTACGCCGTCGCCGTGGCGAGGAAGCACACCGCGACGTAGGCGGCGGCGGGCACCCCCGTCAGCGGCGGCCCGGCGAAGACCAGGAAGAACGCGACCGGCAGCGTGCAGGCCCCGGCGAGCAGCCAGGGCCGGCGCGGCCCCCAGCGCGAGACGGTCCGGTCGGACCAGCGCCCGACCAGCGGGTTGATGACGAGGTCCCAGATCTTGGGCGCGGTGACCACCACGCCGGCCAGCCACGCGGGCACGGCCAGGAAGTTGGTCATGTAGTAGAGCAGCAGCAGTCCGGGCACGGCGTTGACCGTGGCCGTGCAGAAGGAGCCGACCCCGTAGCCGAGGCGCACGCCCCGGGGAACCGTGGCCGCGACCGGTGTGATCATCCCCACATTAGAGCCGAGCAACGGCTTGTTTGGGGAGACCCCATTCGACCGGCGGCGGGGGAGAACCCGCCGCCGCCGGTCAGTCGTGCACGTCGGCGCACACCACGTGCGCGCCGATCTCGATCATCCGCTGCTCGCTGCGCGCGTCGGCCACCCGGGCCATGAGGATCGGCGCCCCGCTGGCCGCGAACTGCGGCAGCCGGGCCCGCACCAGGCGGTGCAGGTCGCGTACGACGTCCTCGGCGGCCGACATGTGGACCTTGACGTGCAGCATGATCCCGGTGGCCCCGGACGCGGTGCTCGCCTCGGAGATCCACACGTGGTGCACGAGCGGGAAGTCCACGAGCAACTGCGCGATCGCCTGCCGCAGGGCGGGCAGGATGGGATGGGCGCACCGGCGGTAGCCGGGATCCACCTGCTGCATCGGGCCCGACAGATGCGGCCTGGGCGCGGGCACCCACGGGAACGACGGCGCCTGCGGAGCCGGCGGGGCGACCTGGGCCAGCGCGGCACCCCGCGACACGGTGGCCATCGCGCCCGTCGCGTAGGCGGCGGGCGCCGCCCCCGACAGGACGGGCGTGGGCCCGGTCCGCGTCGTGGTGAGGAAGCGCTGGAGATCGTCGATGGGCACGGCCGCGGCGGCTGGTCCGGCCGCGTCGATCACGATCTCCCGCACGCCCGTGACGCGCTGGATGTCCAGGATGGTGTCGGCGTCGCACGCCGACAGGGAATGGCTGCCACGGTGCCGGGCGTAGGTGGTCGCGCTGGTGTAGCCCAGCAACACGCGGTCCCCGGCCTGGGTCGTCCCGAGGACGACCGAACGGTCAGGGCGCACTGCCACCAGGACGCCACCGTCGGCGAGAGCGCCCAGCAGCCGGTGGGGCGTGCCATGCTGGGCGAGAACGTCGGCAAGCGCAGGATTCCCGATGCTCATATGACGAACCATAGGTAGTCGGCCACGGCTTATCAGGCTAATGGCGAATAAATCTCCCGATCAAGACGAAGATGGCCCCGGGATGGGTGACTTTCTCCTCTACCGGGTAGCCGCCGCCCGTCTCACATGGTGGGTCCTTCGTGAATGCGTTCACAAGCGGCGGTTAGACTCGGTAAGACCGCCGGGGGATCCGTGGACGTGTCCCCCTCATGACTCGCCGGAAGCCCCTAAGGATCCACCTGTGAACAAGCCCGTCGTACTGGTCGCTGAGGAGCTGTCCGAGGCCGGCCTCGCCGTTCTCGGCGCCGATTTCGAGGTCCGCCACACCGACGGCGCCGACCGTTCCCAGCTCCTGCCCGCCCTCGCCGACGTGGACGCCCTCATCGTGCGCTCCGCGACGCAGGTCGACGCCGAGGCCATCGCCGCGGCGCCCAAGCTGCGCGTGGTCGCCCGGGCGGGCGTCGGGCTCGACAACGTCGACGTCGAGGCGGCCACCAAGGCCGGTGTCATGGTCGTCAACGCGCCGACCTCCAACATCACCAGCGCCGCCGAGCAGACCGTCGCCCTCATCCTGGCCAGCGCGCGCAACACCGCCCAGGCGCACGCCGCGCTGAAGAACGGGGAGTGGAAGCGGTCCAAGTACACCGGCGTCGAGCTGGACGAGAAGGTCGTCGGCATCCTCGGCTTCGGCAAGATCGGCCAGCTCGTGGCGCAGCGGCTGCAGCCGTTCGGCGTCGAGATCATCGCCTACGACCCCTACCTGCCGCCGGCCCGCGCCGCGCAGCTCGGCGTCAAGCTGGTGAGCCTCGACGAGGTGTTCAAGCAGGCCGACTTCATCACCGTGCACCTGCCGAAGACCAAGGAGACCCTCGGGCTCATCGGCGACGAGGCGCTGCACAAGGTCAAGCCGAGCGTGCGCATCGTCAACGTCGCCCGCGGCGGCATCGTGGACGAGGCCGCGCTCTACTCCGCGATCAAGGAGGGCCGCGTCGCCGGCGCCGGCCTCGACGTCTTCGCCAAGGAGCCCTGCACCGACAGCCCGCTGTTCGAGCTCGACCAGGTCGTCGTCACCCCGCACCTCGGCGCCTCCACCCACGAGGCCCAGGAGAAGGCCGGCACCCAGGTCGCGCGGAGCGTGAAGCTGGCGCTCGCGGGCGAGTTCGTGCCGGACGCGGTCAACGTCCAGGGCGGCGCCGTCGCCGAGGACGTCAAGCCGGGCCTGCCGCTGGCCGAGAAGCTGGGCCGGGTGTTCACCGCGCTGGCCGGCGAGGTCGCCACCAAGCTCGACGTCGAGGTGCGCGGCGAGATCGCCTCCCAGGACGTGCGGGTCATCGAGCTGGCCGCGCTCAAGGGCGTCTTCGCCGACGTGATCGAGGAGCAGGTCACCTACGTCAACGCGCCGCTGCTGGCCAAGGACCGCGGCGTCGCCGTCGAGCTGATCACGAGCTCCGAGAGCCCCGACTGGCGCAACGTGGTGACCGTCCGCGGCGTGCTGGCCGACGGCCGCCAGGTCTCGGTGTCAGGCACGCTGTCCGGGCCCCGCCAGATCACCAAGATCGTCGAGGTCAACGGCTACGAGATGGAGATCGAGCCGACGGCGCACCTCGCGTTCTTCACCTACGCCGACCGTCCCGGCATCGTGGGCGTGGTCGGCCGCCTGCTCGGCGAGCACGGCGTCAACATCGCCTCCATGCAGGTGGCCCGCGACGTCAAGGGCGGCAAGGCGCTCATCGCGCTGACCGTCGACTCGGCGATCCCGGCCGACATCGTCGACCAGATCGTGGCCGAGATCGGCGCCGAGAGCGGCCGTTCGGTGGACCTGGAGGACTGACACTCCCCGCCTCGCGCGAAAGGCCGCCGCCCGGACCGGGCGGCGGCCTTTCGTTGTCTCAGCATGCGGGATGCTAGGACATCCAACGAGATTCCTCGGTTAACGTGGAAGTACATGCGCCAGGTGCTCGTACTCATTACCTGCCGCGGCGAGGCCTGTTAGGGCAGGTCGGCGACTCGCCGCGGTGAACGGCGTCGCGTCGGCCGGTAAGTCCCTCCCGTCAGTAACGCCTCCTCGCGAAACGAGTTGACGATCATGTACGAGATGTACGCCTATAACCGTGCCGAAGACCACAAGGACGAGGCCGCCGAGGCCCTGCAGACCGCGCTGGACCGCCGCGACAACGGCGGCGCCCCGCAGGAGTCCGGCCGGTAGGGCCCCGGCTCGCATCGGAGACGCCGGTCAGAGCACCGACGCGACGGGCATGGGCGGTGCAGGCTCCTTCTGCTGCTTCGCCCACTCCCGCACGCCCTTGCGGTCGGGCCGTACGGCGCCGACGAAGGCGCTCCTGCGCCAGCTCGACAGCTTCTCCTCCTTGATGACGTCCCCGGTGCGGGGCGCGTGCACCATGTAGCCGGGCCGGGAGATCATCCCGACGTGGCCGAGGTTGCTGAAGAAGGCCAGGTCACCGGGCTTGAGGTGGTCCCAGGAGACCTTTTTGTCGAACGCCGCGTACTGGTCATTGGTGACGCGGGGCAACTGGATCCCCGCCTTCTGGTACGCCCGGAGCATGAGCCCCGAGCAGTCGTATCCGCCTGGGCCGGTCCCGCCCCATAGGTACGGGATGCCCTGTTTTTTCAGGGCGAAGTTCAGCGCGATCTTCCAGGCGGGCCTGCTCTGCCTGTCCCGGATCTTCTTGAGTTCCGGACCGGTGAGCGTGGTGGTGAGTGCGCGCTGGTCGAGGGTTTCGGCCTTGGGCACGCGGTCAGGGTTGGTCTGTGCGGTTTTGGTCTGGTCGGGCTTGGTCTGGCTGGGGGTGGATGCCTGGGCAGGGGAGGCGAGCACGGCGAGGCCGGTCGCGCCCGCCGCCACGAGAATGGCGATGCGAGACAGGGGACTGTCCTTCCATACGGCCGACCGGGTTAGCTGACGGGCTCGGGCTTGGAAGCAGCCCTACGGCGCGTGCCGATTCGCCCCAGGGGGAAAGTGGGTCCCCGGCTCCACGCGAACCGCCGCGTGGATTAGGCAGGGCACGGACGCTAACGAATCAGTCAAAAGATCGCAAACCTTCACAAATCGGACTTCTGGGAAACAGTCCGAAAAATGAGACCGAGTGTTCGTCAGGCGAGACGAGCCGGTAAGGTACCGGCATGGAGTCGCGTAACATCCGCTTGGCCGTCATCCCCGGCGATGGCATCGGCACCGAGGTCGTCACCGAAGGGCTCAAGGTCCTCGAAGCCGTCGGCACGAAGATCGAGCCCACGCACTACGACCTGGGCGCGGCGCGATACCACCGCACCGGCGAGACGCTGCCCGACTCGGTGCTGCAGGAGCTGCGCGGCTACGACGCGATCCTGCTCGGCGCGGTGGGCGACCCCAGCGTTCCCCCGGGCATCCTGGAGCGCGACCTGCTGCTGCGGCTGCGCTTCGAGTTCGACCACTACGTCAACCTGCGCCCGGTCAAGCTCTTCCCCGGCGTCGAGACCCCGCTGGCCGACACCGCGGCCGAGGACATCGACATGATCGTGGTCCGCGAGGGCACCGAGGGCCTCTACGCGGGCACCGGCGGCGCCATGCGGCGCGGCACGCCGCACGAGATCGCCACCCAGGAGTCGCTCAACACCGCCTACGGCGTCGAGCGCGTCGTCCGCTACGCCTTCGACAAGGCCCAGAGCCGCCCGCGCAAGAAGCTGACGCTGGTCCACAAGACCAACGTCCTCACCTTCGCCGGCGACCTGTGGCAGCGCACGGTCAACCGGGTGGCCGAGGAATACCCCGAGGTCACCACCGACTACTGCCACATCGACGCGGCGTCGATGTTCTTCGTGACCCAGCCGGGGCGCTTCGACGTCGTCGTCACCGACAACCTGTTCGGCGACATCATCACCGACCTCGGCGCGGCCATCGCGGGCGGCATCGGCCTGGCCGCGAGCGGCAACATCAACCCCGAGCGCACGGCGCCCAGCATGTTCGAGCCGGTGCACGGCAGCGCCCCCGACATCGCGGGCCAGGGCAAGGCCGACCCGACCGCCACCATCCTGTCGGTCGCCATGCTCCTCGACCACCTCGGTCTGAGCGCCGAGGCGGCCAAGGTCGAGCAGGCGGTCGCCGACGACATCGTCGAGCGGCTGACCGGCTGGACCGGCCGCACCACCTCGCAGATCGGCGACGACATCACCGCGCGAGTATCCAGCTAGGGCCGCCTAGCCTCCCCACGCGCCTGGCGGTCCGCACCTGGATCGCCAGGCGCTTTTTGCTGTCCAAGCGGCCGAATCGCCCAACGACAGCTTGTCATCCCATATGGCGAGACAATAGGAAGTACTAGCTGCCTTCGGGCAGGGCTGCCGCGCCGTAGCGGGTCCACGGACCCTCAGGATTCGGTAGATTTTCGCGAAATCGCAGAGAGAAGGACCAGCGTCATGACCATCGCTCAGAAGCTCAGCTTCGACGTGCAGCTATCCGACCACGCTCGCACCGCGGCCGAGCGGGAGCAGGTACTGACGAACCCCGGTTTCGGGCAGTCCTTCACCGACCACATGATCACGATCGACTACACCGAGGGCCGCGGCTGGCACGACGCCCGGCTGACGCCGTACGGGCCGCTCTCGCTCGACCCGGCCACCGCGGTCTTCCACTACGCGCAGGAGCTGTTCGAGGGCCTGAAGGCGTACCGGCAGGCCAACGGCTCCATCGTGATGTTCCGCCCGTACGCCAACGCCGCCCGCTTCAACCGCTCGGCCGCCCGCATGGCCATGCCCGAGCTGCCCGAGGAGACGTTCGTCGAGTCGCTCGAACTTCTCGTCCGCACCGACGAGGAGTGGGTGCCGACCACCGAGGGGCACAGCCTCTACCTGCGGCCCTTCATGATCGCCACGCAGGCCGGGCTCGGGGTCAACTACCCGTCCAGGACCTACACGTACATGGTCATCGCCTCGCCGGCGGCTTCGTACTTCAGCGGTGGCGTCAAGCCCGTCTCGGTGTGGCTGTCCACCGAGTACACCCGGGCCGCCCCCGGCGGCACCGGCTTCGCCAAGTGCGGCGGCAACTACGCCGCCGCCTTCGTCGCCCAGCGCCAGGCCGTCGAGAACGGCTGCGACCAGGTCGTGTGGCTGGACGCCCAGTCCCACGAGTACGTCGAGGAGATGGGCGGGATGAACCTGTTCTTCGTCTTCGGCAACAAGCTCGTCACGCCCGCCCTGACCGGCACCCTGCTCCCCGGCATCACCCGCGAGTCGATCCTGGAGCTGGCCGGCGACCTCGGCCTGGAGACCGAGGAGCGGCTCGTCTCGGTCGACGAGTGGCAGTCGGCGTGCGAGTCGGGCGACCTGACCGAGGTCTTCGCCTGCGGCACGGCCGCCGTGGTGACCCCGGTCGGCTCGGTCAAGGGCGCCGACCGGGCCTGGACGGTCGCCGACGGCACGCCCGGCCCGGTGACGATGCGGGTGCGCGAGGAACTGGTCGGCATCCAGTACGGAGCCCGCCCCGACGCGCACGGCTGGGTCCACAAGATCGCCTGACCCCGGGGACCCGCGCCCGTCTCAGTGCTTGGTGATCAGCGTCATGCCGTCGGCGACCGGCAGCATGAGCACGCTCACCCGCGGGTCCTCGATCACCAGGTCGTTGAACTGGCGGATCTCCACCGTGGTCGGCTCGTCGTGGGACGGGTCGGCCACGTGCCCGCGGCGCAGCGTGTTGTCGGCGATGAGCAGCCCGCCCGGCCGCATGCGCTCGATCAGCAGCTCGTAGTAGCCGGGGTAGTTGCCCTTGTCGGCGTCCACGAAGGCCAGGTCGACGGTCTGGTCGAAGCCGGCGAGGGTGTCGAGCGCCGGGCCCAGGGTGAGCGTCACCCGGTCGGCCACCCCGGCCTCCGCCCAGTAGCGGCGCGCGATCGAGGTCCACTCCTCGCTCACGTCGAAGCAGTGCAGCCGGCCGCCGCGCAGGCCCCGGGCGATGCAGATCGACGAGTAGCCGGTGAACGTGCCCACCTCCACGGCCACCTGGGGGGCCATGACCTGGGTGATCATCGTGAGGAACGTGCCCTGGTCGGGGGAGATCTGCATCCCCGCGCTGTCGCCGGTGACCTCCATGGTCTCCTGGGCCAGTCGCTCCAGCAGGGGGTCGGGCTTGGTCGAGTGCTCGTACACGTAACGCGCCACGGCCGGGGTCAGGAGGTGTGCCTTCATACGGCCATTGTTTCCGTTCCGGTAGGGTCTGCGCGATCGACAAGCTGAGAGTGGGCGAATGTATGAAGCGGTTGGTGGCGGTCGTGGTCGCGTGCGCGGCGATCGCGGCGCTCGGTGTGCTGGCCTTTTCCGAGCCGGGCGAGAGCTCGGCCGAGGTGCGGCTGACCCGTCAGCTCGACGGGTCCATGGTGCTGGCGGACCGCGGCGGCGACGCCCCCGTCCTGGACGTTTACGAAGATTTTGACTGCCCGGTCTGCAAGGACATGCACGCCAAGGTGGATCCGACCATCCAGCGGCTGGCCCGGGAGGGCAAGGTCAAGGTCGTCTTCCACGCCGTGACGATCTTCCGCGACGAGCCCATGCGCTCCAACTCCATCCGCGCCGCCGCGGCCGCGCGCTGCGTCCCCGAGTCGAGCTGGCTGGCCTTCCGCGACGAGCTGTACGCCATCCAGCCCGCCCCGCACGGCGTGGCCTCGGGCTTCACCGTCGAGGAGCTGGTCCAGGCGGCCAGGAAGGCGGGCGCGCAGGTGGACAGCTGCGTACGCGACCAGTCGTACGCCGAGTCGCACCTGACCGAGACCGCGAAGGTCCGGCTGGAGGGCACGCCCACGCTGCTGCTGGACGGCAAGCTGCTGGGCGGCGAGGCGTTCGACCCACAGGCTCTGGAGCGTGCCATCACGGGCGGCGTCGGCGTCACCGTGTAGGCGTCCGAGCAGTGAGATCCTTGTGCCGAATGGTGGAAACGTATGGCAGACTGATGAGCACCATGTTCTACGGTCTGCTCATTATCGGCAGGCGCGCTGGCTGACACAGGGACACCGCCAGCGCGCAGACCTCTCACGTCCGTGAGGGGTCTTTTTGTTTTCCAGGGATCTCCAGAAGGAAGAAGCTCAATGGCCGATGACCGGTTCCACGTGTATGACACGACACTGCGTGACGGCGCGCAGCAGGAAGGGCTCAACCTGACCGTCGCCGACAAACTCGCCGTCGCGCGTCACCTGGACGGACTGGGCGTCGGCTTCATCGAGGGCGGCTGGCCCGGAGCCAATCCCAAGGACACCGAGTTCTTCAGGCGTGCTCGGACCGAGCTCGACCTGAAGCACGCGCAGCTCACCGCGTTCGGCGCGACCCGCCGGGCCGGGGTGAAGGCCGCCGACGACCCACTGGTGGCCGCATTGCGCGAATCCGGCGCGCCGGTCGTGACCCTTGTCGCCAAGAGCCACGACCGGCATGTCGAACTGGCCCTCCGCACCACGCTGGAGGAGAACCTCGCGATGATCCGCGACACGGTCTCCCACCTGCGTGCGGAGGGCCAGCGGGTCTTCCTCGACGCCGAGCACTTCTTCGACGGCTACAAGTCCAACCCGGCGTACGCGCTGGAGGTGCTGCGCACGGCCGCCGAGGCCGGCGCCGACGTCGTCGCGCTGTGCGACACCAACGGCGGCATGCTCCCCGACGAGCTGGCCGACATCGTCCACGAGGCCGTACAGGCCGGGGCCAGGGTCGGCATCCACTGCCACGACGACACCGGCTGCGCGGTCGCCAACACCCTCGCCGCGGTCCGCGCCGGCGCCACCCACGTGCAGGGCTGCGCCAACGGCTACGGCGAGCGCTCGGGCAACGCCAACCTCTTCACCGTCGTCGCCAACCTGCAGCTCAAGCGCGGCTTCGACCTGGTGCCGCAGGCCGCGCTCGCCGACATGACGCGCATCGCGCACGCCATCACCGAGGTGACCAACGTCACCCCCAACTCGCACGCCCCCTACGTCGGCATGTCCGCCTTCGCGCACAAGGCGGGCCTGCACGCCAGCGCCATCAAGGTCGACCCCAACCTCTACCAGCACATCGACCCCGCCGCCGTCGGCAACGACATGCGCATGCTGGTCTCCGACATGGCCGGCCGCGCCTCCGTCGAGCTCAAGGGCCGCGAGCTGGGCTACGAGCTGACGGGCGAGCACACCAAGGCGCTGGTCGAGCGGGTGAAGGAGCTGGAGTCGCGGGGCTTCACCTTCGAGGCCGCCGACGCCTCCTTCGAGCTGCTGCTGCGCGACACCGTCAACGGCGAGCGCAAGCGCCACTTCGAGGTGGAGTCCTGGCGGGTCATCGTCGAGCGCACCAAGGGCGGCGAGCTGGTCAGCGAGGCCACCGTCAAGGTGCACGCCAAGGGCGAGCGCATCGTGGCGACCGGCGAGGGCAACGGCCCCGTCAACGCCCTCGACAAGGCCGTCCGGCTGGCCCTGGAGCAGCTCTACCCCGAGCTGGCCAAGGTGGAGCTGGTCGACTTCAAGGTCCGCATCCTCGAGGACACCCACGGCACCGACGCGGTCACCCGCGTGCTCATCACCAGCAGCGACGACACCGGCGAGTGGGCCACGGTCGGCGTCGCCGAGAACATCATCGACGCCTCCTGGCAGGCGCTGGAGCAGGCGGTCACCTACGGCCTGCTGCGCGCCGGCCGCGACTGCTGAGGCAGGTAGGCGGCCCCAGAGGTCAGAGCAGGCGGGCGGAGAAGGAGACCCCTTCGACCGTCACCTTACCGCCGGAGCACGACACCTTCGGCGCGTCCGTCCCCGGCACGACCACCGTCAGCAGGGACTTCGCCGCAGGCGAGACCACCACCGTGGTCGCCTGCCTCGACAGGTAGGTCGGCGACACCCAGCCGAGCTTCCCGCCGCGCTCCACCCGCTGCCCGCTCACCTTCCCGCACGACGGCGAGAGCTGCAGCAGCGTGACCTTGAACTTGCCGTCGGCGAGCACGACCTTGCCGCCGCCGTTCGAGACGACCTTGAGCGACGGGTCGAACCGCCACAGGTTCCTCACCTGCTTGCCGCCCCCGGCGGTGTCGAGCACCGCCATCAGGTCCTCGCCGTGGTTGACCAGCACCGACCGCGTACGGCTCACGCCATAGGCGTCGTCCGTCACCCGGAACGCCTGCCGGTCGTCGCCGAGCGAGGACTTCGTCAGCCGCGAGGAGGTGCGCGGCCGGAACTTCGCCCCGACCACCGTCGGCACGTTGTGCGCCTCGGGGGAGAGCGTCCAGTAGCGGTAGGCGCTCTTCTCGTAGGAGTGGAAGCCGGCGTCCACGAGGATGTCGCGGCCCTGCGCGTAGTAGGTGACGCCCAGGTGGTCCTCGTGGCCGTGGAACTTCATCCCCGGCCCGAACCTGATCGAGTAGTACGCCGAGTCCTGCTTGTCGAAGGCCGTCCGGCCGAACACGTAGCCCGCCCGGTAGACCTTGACCTTCTGCTTCGGCGTGCCGGTCTCCATCTTCGGCTCGGTCTCGGCGCTGCCGTCGCCGAGCGGCGCCATGTAACCGTTCGGCATGGTGGCGTGCGCGATGAAGTCCTTCAGCGCCTCGGCGCGGGTGGAGATCTCGCCGGGGACCTTGCGGCCGCAGGACTTCATGTTCGTCATCGCGACCTGGAGGCGGCCGTAGACGTAGACGGCGTACCGGGGCGCCTGCTCCATCAGCGCGCCCTGGGCGTCCACGTCCAGCTTGACGGTGCCGGTCAGGCGCCTGGACGCGAGGTCGGACCAGTCCTTGCGGCCGTAGCGGCAGCCGATGCCCATGAGCGCGATGTCCTGGTCGATGCCGTGGTTGTGGCCCTTCTTGTACAGGGCCGGGTCGGCGAGCAGCTTGGCGTGCACGGCCAGGCTGTCCTTCAGCCAGGAGTCCTTGACGTGCTCGCTCAGGCACAGCAGCGGCTGCGTGCGCAGCGAGACCGGGTGGTCCTTCCAGACGTAGGGCTTCGTGCCGCGGGCGCCGTACTTGTTGTGCGCCACCCAGTCCTTGGCGAGCTCCGTCGCGCGGTCGAGGTAGCGCCGCTCGCCGGTGTTCTCGTACTCGACGACGAGCGTGCCCAGCCAGCGCAGCGACTGGAAGACGAACTCCCACGAGCGGTTCTTGTACGGGCTCGCCCCCCAGTCGACCTTCTCACCCAGTTTGTACGCCGGCAGCCCCACCAGCGAGATCTCGCCGCCCATGACGTCCGCGGCGGTCGGCGAGCCGGGCAGCCAGTCGCCCTGGCACGCCGCGGTGCGCGCCACCTTGCCGTCCTGAGCCGCGTGCGCCGGTGTCCCGGCCAGGCCGCCGAGCGCGAGCGTGAGGGCAAGAGGGATCGCGAGGCGGCGCACGCCAGTTCCTTTCAGCACGAACCAGGACACACAAGCTTGAGGCGGGACATGCTTTCGCGTGCGCGATCATCCGGTCAAGCCGAGTGCCCGATTCGTTAACCGCCCCCTACGCCTTGGGAGTGGCGCTCTCGACCACCTCGAACGTCCACAACTCGGACCCGCTGGCGGCCGGACCCTGGCCGTGACCGTGCCCATGCCCGTGACCCTGAGCGCCCTCGGCTTGCTGGGCGGCCTCGCCGGCGGCGCGTGCGTGGCCGCGGGCGAACTCCTGGCTCTGCTGCCACGCCTCGAAGTCCGCCTCGCTCCGCCAGCGCGTGTAGACGAGGTAGCGCTCGGTCCCGTCCACCGGCCGCAGCAGCTCGAACCACTCGAACCCGTCCGCGGACTCCACCATCCCCGCCCGGCCGGCGAACCGCCGTTCGAGCTCCTCCCGCATCGCGGCCGGCACGGTCAGCACGTTGATCTTCACGACGGACATGGGAAACCCCTCTCGTCAGCGCCCCTGCGCAGGTCAGGGGTCCAGGCTAACCCGTCGCACGGGACCCGCGCGGGGCAGGTGAACGGACTCCCACGGCGGCGGCGATAGCCTGGACGGGTGCGTATAGCGAGGTTCTCCACAGGCGAAGGCGTGTCGTTCGGCGTGGTCGAAGGCGGTCCCGGCGAGGAGTTCGTCTCCACCGTCGCCGGTCACCCGTTCAACCAGGTGCAGTTCACCGGCGAGCGCCACCCGCTCAGCCAGGTCAAGCTGCTGGCCCCGATGCTGCCGAGCAAGGTCGTCGCCATCGGCAGAAACTACGCCGAGCACGCCCAGGAGATGGGCAACGAGGTGCCCGAGGAGCCGCTCATCTTCATGAAGCCGTCCACCTCGGTGATCGGCCACGGCGAGCAGATCGCCTACCCGGTCAACCTGTCCGACCGCGTCGACTACGAGGGCGAGCTGGCCGTGGTCATCGGCCGGCTGTGCCGCGAGGTCCCGGTCGAGCGGGTCAAGGACGTCATCTTCGGCTACACCTGCGCCAACGACGTGACCGCGCGCGACCTGCAGAAGAAGGACGTGCAGTTCACCCGGGCCAAGAGCTTCGACACCTTCTGCCCGCTCGGGCCGTGGATCCAGACCGACCTCGACCCGAGCGACCTGGCCCTCACGACCACGGTCAACGGCGAGGTGCGCCAGAGCGGCCGCACCACCCAGCTCATCCACGACATCCCCGCGCTGGTCGCCTACGTCAGCGCGGTCATGACGCTCATCCCCGGCGACGTCATCCTGACCGGCACGCCGGCCGGCGTCGGCCCGCTCCAGGTCGGCGACGAGGTCAGCGTCGGCATCGAAGGCATCGGCACACTCACGAACAAGGTGGTCTCCCGTGACTGACGTACGGGTCAGGTTCGCCCCGTCCCCCACCGGCATGTTCCACGTCGGCGGCGCCCGCACGGCGCTGTTCAACTGGGCGCTGGCCGAGCAGTCCGGCGGCCGCTTCGTGCTGCGCATCGAGGACACCGACGCCTCGCGCAACCGCCCGGAGTGGACCGAGGGCATCATCTCGGCGCTCGACTGGATCGGTGTCAACGGCACCAACCCGGCCTTCGAAGGGCCCTACTTCCAGTCGGCGTACGAGCCGCAGCACCGCGAGGCCGTGGCCAAGCTGCTCGCCGACGGCCGCGCCTACTACTGCGACTGCACCCGCGAGGCGCTGGTCGCCCGCACCGGCTCCGAGCACCGCGGCTACGACGGCCACTGCCGCGAGCGCGGCCTGACCGAGGGCGCGGTCCGCTTCCGCACCCCCGACGAGGGCGTGACCATCGTGTCCGACCTCATCCGCGGCGAGGTCGAGTTCCCCAACGAGGCCCAGGAGGACTTCGTCATCGCCCGCACCGACGGCTCGCCGCTCTACGTGCTGGCCAACGCGGTCGACGACATCACCCAGAACATCACCCACGTCGTACGCGGCGAGGAGCACCTGGGCAACGCGGCCAAGCAGATGCTGCTCTGGCCGGCCCTGGGCGCCAACCCGCCGGTGTGGGCGCACCTGCCGGTGATCGTCAACGAGCAGCGCAAGAAGCTGTCCAAGCGCCGCGACAAGGTGGCCCTGGAGGACTACCGCGCCGAGGGCTACCTCGCCGAGGCCATGGTCAACTACCTCATGCTGCTCGGCTGGGGCCCCGGCGAGGACCGCGAGATCATGCCGTGGTCGGAGATGGTGCCGCTGTTCCGGCTGGAGGACGTCAACTCCTCCAGCGCGTTCTTCGACGAGAAGAAGCTGCGGGCCTTCAACGGCGAGTACATCCGGGCGCTGCCGCTGGAGACGTTCGAGGAGCGCTGTGCCCCCTACCTGGAGGACGGCTGGGACCGCGAGCTGTTCAGCAAGGTCGCGCCGCTCGCCCAGACCCGCATCGGGGTGCTGTCGGAGATCCGGCAGAACGTCGACTTCCTCTTCCTCGACGAGCCGGTGTTCGACCAGGCGTCCTGGGACAAGGCGATGAAGAACTCCCCGGTGGAGATCATCTCCGGCTACCTGGCGCGGCTGGAGCTGGTGAGCTGGGACCCAGAGTCGCTGAAGGAGGCTCTGGAGGAGGTCGGCGCGGCCCACGGGCTCAAGCTGGGCAAGGCCCAGGCGCCGGTGCGGGTCGCCGTGACCGGCCGCACGGTGGGCCTGCCGCTGTTCGAGTCGATCGAGGTGCTGGGCCGCGAGCGCACCCAGGACCGCCTGCGCGCCGCCCTGGCCCGCCTCGGCGCCGTCGGCGTCTGAACCGTGCCCGCCGGGCGACCCGCTCCTGTGGCGGGCCGCCCGGCGGGGCCCGGCGTCAGTCCAGGCCGCGCCGCTTCAGCAGCGGCTCGATGCGCGGCTCGCGCCCCCGGAAGTTGCGGAAGGCGCTCAGCGGGTCGAGGCTGCCGCCCCGCGACAGCAGCTCACGGCGGAAGTGCTCGCCGTTCTCCCTGCGCAGCCCGCCGTTCTCCTTGAACCACTCGACGCTCTCGGCGTCCAGCACCTCGCTCCAGATGTAGGAGTAGTAGCCGGCGCTGTAGCCGCCGGCGAAGATGTGCGCGAAGTAGTTGGTGCGGTAGCGCGGGCGCACCTGCGGCACGGCGATCCCGGCCCGCTCCAGCGCCGCCGCCTCGAACGCCTCGGCGTCCGCCACCTCCTCGCCGGCCGCGAGCCGGTGCCAGGCCCAGTCGAGCAGCGTGGCGGCGAGATATTCGACGGTCTTGAAGCCCTGGTTGAACGTCTCGGCCGCGGTCAGCTTCGCCACCAGCTCGGCCGGCATCGGCTCGCCCGTCTCGTGGTGCCTGGCGTAGTTGGCCAGCACCTCGGGCCAGGTCACCCACATCTCGTTGACCTGCGAGGGGTACTCGACGAAGTCGCGCGGCACGGAGGTGCCGGACACGCGCGGGAAGCGCACCTTCGAGAACAGGCCGTGCAGGGCGTGCCCGAACTCGTGGAAGGCGGTCGTGACCTCGTCGTAGGTGAGCAGCGTCGGCCCCGAGGCGGGCTTGGTGACGTTGAGGTTGTTCAGCACCACCGGCCGCAGCCCGAACAGCAGCGACTGGTCCACCAGGTTGTTCATCCACGCGCCGCCGCGCTTGTTCGCCCGCGCGTACGGGTCCAGCAGGAACAGCCCGAGCGCGGAGCCGTCCTCCTCGAACACCTCGAACGCCTTCACGTCCGGGTGGTAGCCGGCCAGGTCGGGCCGCTCCTCGAAGGTGACCCCGTACAGCTTGCCGGCCGCGAAGAAGATGCCGTCGCGGTAGACCCGCTCCAGCTCGAAGTACGGCCGCATCGCGCTGTCGTCGAAGTCGTAGCGGGCCTTGCGCACCTGCTCGGAGTAGTAGGGCCAGTCCCACGGCTCGATCGGGAACCCGGCCTGCGCGGCCAGCTCCTCGGCCTCCCGCCCGGCGTTGCGCACGGCCGGGCCGACGAGTTGGCCGAGCATCTCCTCGACCGCCTCGACGGTCTTGGCCGTCTGGTCGGCCACCACGTAGGAGGCGTGGTCGGGGAAGCCGAGCAGCGCCGCCCGCTCGGCGCGCAGGGCCGCCATCCTGGCCGCGATCGTGAAGTTGCCCGGCGCGCGGCCGACGCTCAGCTCGAACAGGCGGCGGCGCACGTCGCGGTTCGTGAGCTGGGAGAGCGCGGGCTGGGCGGTGAAGTTGAGCAGCGGCAGCGCGTACGTGCCGTCGTCCTGGCGCAGCGAGTCGATCTTGGCCTGGTCGAAGCCGTCCAGCTCGGCCGGGTCCTTGACCACCAGCGCGGCCTCGGTGGCCGCCTTGAGCAGCGCCTGCGCGAACTCGGTGGACAGCCGCGACAGCTCCTCGTTGAGCTCGCGCAGCCGGGCCTGCTCGGTCTCCGACAGGTCGGCGCCGGCCCTGATGAAGTCCTCGCGGTATTTCTGCAGCAGCCACGCCTCCTCCGGGTCGGAGGTGGTGACCTGCTTGATGCGCCCCCACAGCGCCCGGTCGAGCCGGATGCTGTCGCTGTGCCGGGTCAGCTCGGGAGAGATCTCCTTCTCGATCTCCATGATGCCGTCGCTGGAGTTGGAGGAGGCGATGCTGAAGAAGGCCGTGGCCGTGCGGTCGAGGATGCGCCCCGACCGTTCGAGCGCGGCGATCGTGTTGTCGAACGTCGGCGGCTCGGCGCTGCCGGCGATCGCCTGGACCTCCGCCAGCTGCTCCGCCATGCCGCGCCGGAAGGCGGGCAGGTAGTGCTCCTCGCGGATCTCGGCGAAGGGCGGCAGCTCGTACGGCAGGTCACTGGGGGCGAAGAAGGGGTTCTCTGCCAAAGCTCGGGCTCCTCCACGTGGTGTTTTGTCCCCCACAGCTTGGCACGGCCGCGCCCCCGCCGCGCCCGGCGGTCACTCCGTCCGGCAATCGTTTTGGTCTTACCCCCGGAGCTGGGCTATTCTTTCGGACGTCGCCAAGCGCGCTCCACGGAGCTCGTGACAGCGGTGGGGTATGGTGTAATTGGCAGCACGACTGATTCTGGTTCAGTTAGTCTAGGTTCGAGTCCTGGTACCCCAGCAAGGCGTCACCTGCGGCGGGAGTCTCACAGAGACCCCCGCCTTGATTGTTTTTCCGGACTTTTCTCAGGGCTCGATCGGGCGCGCGACCGTGGCGTACTGATAGATCGTGTCGCCGTTCTCGTCGCCGAAGTGCCTGCGTCCCGTCATGACCTCGCCCGGGTTCGCCCGCGAGTCGTGCTTGCTCTCCCTGTACGTCTGCGACCAGCGCTTGTTGAGCAGCGCCACCGGCTTGCCCTGCCAGGTGAGCAGCGAGAAGTAGGCCGACGTGAGGCCGTTCTCGTCGCCGTCGTGCTCGCGGCCCACCATGGCGTTGCTCTCCGGCGCCTCGAACCACGAGTAGGTCTCGTGGTCGACCTGCTGGTAGCGATAGGAGGACACGGTGACCTGCACGTTGTTGATGTAGATCCGGCCGCACCGGTACGTGGTCCAGCCGTTCTCGTCCCCGGTGTGCGAGCGCCCGATCAGCACCTCACCGGACGGGCAGAAGAACTTGCTGTCGTTCTCCTTCATGGTCGCCGAGTATCCCTCGACGATCTGGATGTCGTCGGCCGCCGCGGGCGCGGCGGGGACCAGGGCCAGGGCCAGGACGGCTGACGCCGCGGTGACAAGCGCTCTCCTGAACACGATCACGTCCTTCTGGGTCGATCGCGCCGGTCTCTCCGGCACGACGCACACGGTGGCCCATACCGGTGCAGCCACACTTGGAAGTGACCTGTGGCAGACAAGATCCGCAGGCCGCAGCCCGTCACCGCGCCAGCTTGTCCAGGATGTCGCTGATCTGGCGGTAGTCCTTCGAGGTCGGGGCGTGGGAGGTGTCCACGGTGAAGACCTTGAACCGGTTGCCCGGCGTGGCGGCGTCCGCCTCCCTGATCATGCGGTCCTGGAGCGCGAGCGGGATCACCCGGTCACGGGAGTGCCGGATGTAGACGCGCGGCACCCGCCCCCAGGCGTCCGGGCGGCCACGGGCGTCCGCGCCGGACACCAGCAGGCTCTCGTCGGGCAGCAGCGTGTTCAGCATGGCCAGCAGCTCCCCGTCGGTCCCGCCGGCCATGTACGCGGCCTTGGCGGCCGCCAGGAACGCCGGGTCGTTCGTCCGCCAGTTCACCCGGATCGCGCCCAGCTCGCGGGGGTCGCCGACGATCGCGCCGAGCACGCTGCCCGCCAGGCTGCCCGCGTTCTCCGGCGTCTCGATGTACTCGGCCGGGGAACGCAGCCCCGTGCAGCAGAAGGCGGCGTCGTAGACCAGCAGGTCGACGAGGTCGGGCACGGCGTCGGCGGCCTTCGTGACGGTGGAGCCGCCGAGGCTGCCGCCCACCAGCACCA
Organism: Nonomuraea sp. LP-02; assembly: GCF_036289125.1. Taxonomy (NCBI): domain Bacteria; kingdom Bacillati; phylum Actinomycetota; class Actinomycetes; order Streptosporangiales; family Streptosporangiaceae; genus Nonomuraea; species Nonomuraea sp. LP-02. Next base: position 8,109,151 of record NZ_JAXCLK010000001.1, read on the forward strand.
CCCTGCCGTGCCGCGCTGCCCGGCGTACGGTGTCCACCGTGGCCGCCACGTAGTCGTCCAGCGTGACCCGCGCCACCGGCGAGGGCAGCGCCGCCAGCGTCTCAAGGTCCTGCGGCGCCTGGTAGGCCACGTGGAACTGCTCCTCGGGACCGTGCCCCGGCAGGCTCACGCCCACCGAGCGGTGTCCGCGCAGCGTCAGCTCGGCGTCGGCGGAGGCCACGCCGTTCGAGCCGGTCACGAAGACGAACGTGGTCACCTCCTTGCCCCGCCGGGGCGGCCCGCCCGCCATCGCGGCGGCCTGGACGCCGAGCGCGCCCGCGACCGTGGCCAGCTGGAACGTCTTCCTTCGTGTGGGATCGCTCATGTCCCCGATCGTCGCCCGCGCGGACCCGGCGCCACATCGCCCGGCCGGCTCCGCGATCAGCGGAGGGCGCGTATCCACCGATCGGTGGATGCCGTGCCAGGCTGGAGGGCATGAGCCGGCTTGACGGGCGCGAACGGTGGGTCTTTCTGGGGCTCGCGTACGCGTTGCTCGCGATCTCCGCGACCGCCGCCGCCCTCACAGGCACGAGCGGCGGCGACGCGGGGCCGCCGTCGTGGCTGCCGTCGTGGTTGTCCTCGGGGCCGTCCGCCGGCGCGGTGTGGCCCGTGCTCGCCGTGGCCGCCGCCGGCTGGGTCGCGCCGGTCGCCTGGCTGCACCCGCGCCGCGACCGGCGTCGCGTGCTCGTCGTCGGCCACTACCTCGTCCTCGTGGCCCTCGCGGGGGCGCTGACGGCCGCGCACGCCGCCTTCGCGGTGTTCGCCGCGATCGGCTATCCGCTCGCCCTCGCGCTGCTGCCGTCCCGGCTGGTGATGGCCGGGGTGACGGTCACCGCCGTCGTCGTCGTGGCCGCCCAGGCGGCCCCCGGCGACCGTGCCGCGCTGCTCACCGTGGTCGCTGGCGTCGCCCTGCCCCTGGCCGTCGCCGGCTGGTACGTCGCCGCCGAGCACGACAAGCGCCGCCGCCTCGTCGAACGCCTGCGCGCCGCCATGGACGAGAACGCCTCCCTGCACGCCAGGCTGCTCGACCAGGCCAGGCACGCGGGCGTCCGCGACGAGCGGCACCGGGTGGCCGGCGAGCTGCACGACACCCTGACCCAGGACCTCGTCGCGCTGATCCGCCAGCTCGACGCCGCCGCCGGCACCACCGGCGAGGAGGCCGGCCGCCACCTCGGCCAGGCCGCCACGCTGGCCCGGCGCGGGCTGGCCGAGGCCCGCCGGTCGGTGCACGCGCTGCGTCCCGGCCCGCTGGAGCGGTCGAGCCTGCCGGAGGCGCTGGAGCGCATGGCCGCGTCCTGGTCGCGGATGTCGGGAGTGCCGCTGGCCTGCGAGGTCACCGGATGGCCGGTCGCGCTGTCCGCCGACCTGGAGGCCACCCTGTTCCGCGTCGCCCAGGAGGCCCTGGCGAACGTCGCCAAGCATGCGGAAGCCACCAGGGCGGCCCTGACCCTGTCGTACACGGACGATCTCGTGCTCTTGGACATCCGGGATGACGGAGCCGGTTTCGATCCGCAGGCGGCCACTGACGGCTTCGGGCTCGACGGCATGCGACAGCGGGTCCGGGCCGCCGGCGGCACCCTGGAGATCGAGTCGCAGCCGGGCGCGGGCACCGCGATCGCCGCCGCCATCCCTGCCCTGCCCACCGCAGTTCACCCCTCCCAGGCCGATGAGACGATGGCGGGCGGAGGGGAGGACTCATGACGCCACCCGTGCGGGTGCTGGTCGCCGACGACCACCCGATCGTGCGTGACGGCCTGCGCGCGGCCCTCGGCCCCGGCTCCGGCGTGGAGCTCGCGGGCGAGGCGGCCGACGGGGAGCAGGCCGTGCGCCTGGCCGCCGAGCTGCGTCCCGACGTCGTGCTGATGGACCTGCGCATGCCCGGCCTGGACGGCGTCGCCGCCATCCGGCGCATCGCCGGCACCGGCCCCCGGGTGCTGGTGCTGACCACGTACGACACCGACGTGCTGCCCGCGCTGGAGGCGGGCGCCCACGGCTACCTGCTCAAGGACGCCCCGGCCGGCGAGCTGGTCCGCGCGGTGCTGGCCGTGCACCGGGGCGAGACCGTGATCGCGCCCGCCGTCGCCGGCCGGCTGGCCGAGCAGGTACGCAAACCGTCCAGAGGCGCCCTGAGCAGGCGCGAGCTGGAGGTGCTGCGGCTGGTGGCCGGGGGAGCGACCAACAAGGAGGCGGCGGCCGCGCTGTTCATCAGCGAGGCCAGCGTCAAGACGCATCTGCTGCACGTGTACGCCAAGCTCGACGTCCGCGACCGGGCGGCCGCCGTGAGCGAGGGCTACCGGCGCGGCCTGCTCACGGCCTGACCGCCGGAAAGGGCGTACGGAGCGCTGTTAAGCGGTTTGGTTGTGGTCTGCGGGGTGCGGTAGAGTTACCTGCGTCGCCGGGGAGATCCGGCGACGAAAGCTTGTGGACAGGGTCCCGTCGTCTAGTGGCCCAGGACGCCGCCCTCTCAAGGCGGTAGCGCCGGTTCGAATCCGGTCGGGACTACCACTTGTCACAAGCTCGCGAAGGTCCCGTCGTCTAGTGGCCCAGGACGCCGCCCTCTCAAGGCGGTAGCGCCGGTTCGAATCCGGTCGGGACTACGTCTGCTCCACCACCGCTCCGGTGCCTCTGGCCCGGAGCGTTTCGCGTTTCATGAGGCCGTACCGCGAGAAAAGCCCTCGCCGCGAACGGCGAGGGCTTTTCCCGGCGTCACACCGAGCGGGCCTTGAACAGCGCCCGCCGGGCCGCCTTCGCGATCTGCTTGTCCGGGTGCACCTGGGAGATGAGGTCCAGCAGCTCCTCCACGTGCGCGTGCGGGATCTTCCAGATGACTTCAAGCAGCTCGGTGACCATCTCGGGGCCGATGTCCTGGAGGCTGCTCACGAACTCCGACCGGCCGAGCCCGGCCGAGATCGTCCACATGTCGAGAATGAGCCAGTGGGTGTCGTCCTGCGTCGGCTCGGGAGCGCCCTCCACCTTGAGCTGGCTGAGGTGCGTGGCCGCGTAGGGCCGCAGCGACGGCTGCTTGAGCGCCTCCTGCCAGGCGGGGAGCGCGGCCTCGCCCAGCGTGCCGACGACGCTGGCCGCCTGCACCCGGATGAGCGCGTCGCTCTCGTCCTCGGCGGCGGCCTCCAGCAGCTCCTCGGCGGCCTTGGCCGGCTCGCGCAGCCGCATCCAGGCGGCGAACTCGGCGTCGGCCTCCTCCTCGGGCAGCTCGGCGCTGAGCGCCAGCAGCTCGTGGGCGCTCATCGACTCGATGGCGGGCCGGGCGTCCACCTCGATGTCGGCGTCGTCCACCAAGTGGACGACGCCCTCGGTGCCGAGCGGCGTGAGCTTGAGCGTGCGGCCCTCGACCTCCACCATGCCGTAGCCGACCAGCCAGTCGACGGCGGGGGCGAGCGGGTCGCCGGCGGCCTCCCAGGCGTCGGCGCCGAGCTCCTCGTCCAGCTCGGCGGCGGCCTCGGACAGCTCGCGCGCCAGCTCGTCGAGGTCACGCGCGCCGCCGGCCAGCAGCAGCCGCACCAGCACGCCGCGGGTCAGACCGGCCAGCGCCATGGTCAGGTCGTCGTCGGGCAGCTCGGGGTCGCCGTAGTCGACCGAGTGGAGCCCGAGCATCCAGGCGTCGAGGACGTCCTCGTCGTCGTCGAACGGCCACTCGGCCGTGTCGTCCTGGACCGCGACCGTGTTGCCCTCGCCCGGCTCCAGGAACTCGAGGTCCACGGCGAGGTTCCAGATGTTCCACAGGTAGGGCACGGCCTCGGCGATCGGGCCCTCGACCTCGGGCCGGGGCAGCCCGACGGCGGCCAGCGCCTCCTCCACCTCGGCGTCGCTGAGCAGGGTGTCCTCGCCCACGCGGCGGCCGGAACCGACCCAGAGGGCCAGGTCGCGGGCCTTGGCGATGAGCGGGGCCTGCCGGGCGGCCGCGGCCAGCTCGGAGTCGGGCCGCAGCCGGATGGTGTCGAGGTCGGCGAGCTCGTCGGCGAACGGCTCGAAGTCGCCGAGGTCGCCGGTCTCCTCCTCGTCGCCGTCCGCGCCGTCGCCGTCCGCGTCGCCGTCCTCGACGAGCTCGTCCATGAGCTCGACGAACTCGTCCTCGACGTCGTCGAGCTCGGCCTGCAGATCGGCGAGGGAGTCGGAGCGCTGGGTCAGCCTGCCGGTCTGCGAGAGGAACGTGAGGTAGGCGTCCACGGCCGGGAGCATCCCGTCGGCGGCGGCGTCGGGATCCTCCACGACCTCCGGCATGCGGTCGAGCAGCAGGTTGCGCAGGTCGGCGCGCTTCCAGGTGCCGGCGTCCGGCGAGAAGGCGAGACGGTGCCACAGGGCGGCGGGCCCCACGAGCTCGGGGTCGCTGTCGGGCGCGTTGACGCGCGCCCACATGATGAACTCTTCGAGCAGGGGTCGCAGCTCAGTGGCGGCTACCTCGATGCGATCTGTCACGCACTCAGGCTAGTGCGCTCCCGACGTTGACGGCTCCCGAAATACATCCTTTTGCTGATCATGACGTGCGCCGCATGGCCTCGGTGATCCGCTCGGCGGCGGCCATGACCGGCACCGCGTGCAGCCGGCCGGGCGCCCGGGTCAGCCGTTCGATGGGGCCGGAGACCGACACGGCCGCGATCACCTTGCCGCCGCTGCCCCTTATGGGCGCTGAGACGCTCGCCACACCCTGCTCGCGCTCGCCGACGCTGTGGGCCCAGCCGCGCCGCCGTACGGAGGCCAGGGTCGCGGCGGTGAACTTGGCGCCGCGCAGGCCGCGGTGCAGCCGGTCGGGCTCCTCCCAGGCGAGCAGGATCTGGGCCGCCGAGCCGGCCGTCATGGGCAGCGCCGAGCCCACCGGGACGGTGTCGCGCAGGCCGCTGGCCCGCTCGGCCGCGGCCACGCAGACCCGCTCGTCGCCCTGCCGGCGGTAAAGTTGCGCGCTCTCCCCGGTCAGGTCCCTGAGCTGCATGAGGACGGGGGAGGCCACGGCGAGCAGCCGGTCCTCGCCGGCGGCGGTGGACAACTCCGACAGCCGCGGTCCCAGCACGAAACGGCCCTGTGTGTCCCGGCTGACGATGCGGTGATGCTCCAGTGCGACGGCCAGACGGTGGGCCGTGGGGCGGGCCAGACCGGTGGCCTGGACGAGCTGCGCCAGAGAAGCGGGTCCCGCTTCTAGGGCATTGAGTACAAGAACGGCCTTGTCGAGTACTCCGACTCCGCTAGAGTTGTCCATGTACCGATACTGCAGTCTCGACATATGAGAAGGCAAGTCGGCGGCAAACTCCCGCAAACATGCACCGGGACCCGGAGCGGCAGACGGGGGCGGGCCTTGAGCGGGCGATGCGACGGCGCATCGCGAAGACACAGGAGGAGATCATGGGCCGCACACTGGCCGAGAAGGTCTGGGAGCAGCACGTCGTCAGGCGTGCCGAGGGCGAACCTGACCTGCTCTACATCGACCTGCACCTCATCCACGAGGTGACCAGCCCGCAGGCGTTCGACGGGCTCCGCCTCGCCGGCCGCAAGGTGCGCCGCCCCGACCTCACCATCGCCACCGAGGACCACAACGTGCCGACCGTGCTCGGCCCGATCTCCGACCCCGTGTCCAAGACGCAGGTCGAGACGCTGCGCAAGAACGCCGCCGAGTTCGGCATCCGGCTGCACCCGATGGGCGACGCCGGGCAGGGCGTGGTGCACATCATCGGCCCGCAGTTCGGCCTGACCCAGCCGGGCATGACGATCGTCTGCGGCGACTCGCACACCTCGACGCACGGCGCGTTCGGCGGCATCGCCTTCGGCATCGGCACCTCCGAGGTCGAGCACGTGCTCGCCACCCAGACGCTGCCCGCCTACCGGCCGAAGACGATGGCCATCGAGGTCAGCGGCGAGCTGCCCGCCGGCGTCACCGCCAAGGACCTGATCCTGGCCATCATCGCCAAGATCGGCACCGGCGGCGGCCAGGGCCACATCATCGAGTACCGCGGCGAGGCCGTGCGCAAGCTCTCCATGGAGGGCCGCATGACCGTCTGCAACATGTCGATCGAGGCCGGCGCGCGGGCGGGCATGATCGCCCCCGACGAGACCACGTTCGCCTACCTCAAGGGCCGCCCGCACGCGCCCGAGGGCGAGGCGTGGGACCAGGCCGTCGCATACTGGAAGTCGCTGCGCACCGACGACGACGCCGTCTTCGACCAGGTCGTGGAGATCGACGCGACGACGCTGACCCCGTACGTCACGTGGGGCACCAACCCCGGCCAGGGCCTGCCGCTGGGCGAGGCCGTCCCCAGCCCCGAGTCCTTCGCCGACCCGGTCGCGCGGGCCGCCGCCGAGCGGGCGCTGGAGTACATGGGCCTGTCCGCCGGCACGCCGCTGCGCGAGATCGAGGTCGACACCGTCTTCGTCGGCTCGTGCACCAACGGCCGCATCGAGGACCTGCGCTCGGCCGCCGAGATCCTCAAGGGCCGCCAGGTCAAGACCCGCACGCTCATCGTGCCCGGCTCGATGCTGGTCAAGCTCCAGGCCGAGCAGGAGGGCCTGCACGAGGTGTTCAAGGCCGCGGGCGCCGAGTGGCGCGAGGCCGGCTGCTCGATGTGCCTCGGCATGAACCCCGACACGCTCCAGCCGGGCGAGCGCAGCGCCTCGACCTCCAACCGCAACTTCGAGGGCCGCCAGGGCAAGGGCGGCCGCACCCACCTGGTGTCGCCGCAGGTCGCCGCCGCGACCGCGGTCACCGGCCGCCTGACCGCCCCCGCCGACCTGTAAGGAGTCACGACCGATGGAAGCCTTCACCACCCACACCGGTACGGCGGTGCCGCTGCGCCGCAGCAACGTCGACACCGACCAGATCATCCCGGCCGTCTGGCTCAAGCAGGTCAGCCGCACCGGCTTCGAGAAGGGCCTGTTCGCCGCCTGGCGCGAGGACCCGGCGTTCGTGCTGAACGACCCCGCCTACGAGGGCGGCTCGATCCTCGTCTCCGGCCCCGACTTCGGCACCGGCTCCTCCCGCGAGCACGCGGTGTGGGCCCTGCAGCAGTACGGGTTCCGCGTCGTGATCGCCGCCCGCTTCGGCGACATCTTCCGCAACAACTCCACCAAGATGGGCCTGCTGCCGGTCGTCCTGCCCGGCGACAAGGTCGAGGCCCTGCAGGCCGCCGTCGAGGCGGACCCCAAGCTGGAGATCACGGTTGACCTGGCCGGACGCCAGGTCCGCTGGGCGGACGAGGCCGTCGCGTTCGAGATCGACGACTACACCCGCTGGCGGCTGATGGAGGGCCTGGACGACATCGGCCTGACCCTGCGTCACGCCGAGGACATCACGGCGTACGAGAATGGTCGGCAGCCATGGCTGCCGACGACCGTCTAGAGGACGACGAACTGGCGCGGCGGTTGCGCGAGGCGCACCGCCGCGTCCGCCTGCTGCCCGCCGCCGATCCCGCCGTCGACAAGGCGCGGCTGGCCCGCCGCTATCTCGCCATCTGCGACCTCGCCAAGCGTGACCCCGAGCGGGCGGCGGCCCGTCTGGAGGCGTTTCTGTCCGCGCTCGACACGCCACGTAATGACGAAAACACCGTCGGTGATTGAGTTCCCCCGCGATCCCGCCTACTTTCGACTCGCGTAAGGGGTTTCTACGTCGAACTCGTGTGCTGGAACCCTGACCATAACTGGGGGAGCAGGACTTTCATGAACAAGCGAGAACTCGTCGAGGCCATTTCGGACCGGGTGGGCGACAAGAGGACGGCCACCGAGGCCGTGAACGCGGTCATCGACACCATCCAGAAGGCCGTGGCGAGCGGCGACAAGGTCTCGATCACGGGCTTCGGCGCGTTCGAGATGGTGAACAAGCCGGCGCGCACGGCCAGGAACCCGTCGACGGGTGCCGAGATCAACGTCGCGGAGAGCTGGGCTCCCAAGTTCCGCCCCGGTTCGGAGTTCAAGGACCTCGTGAACGAGGGCGGCAAGAAGAGCGGCAAGAAGAAGTAGCCGCAGCCGATCGTCAGCGGACCGTCACGCCCGGGCTACCCGCCCGGGCGTCGCGCGTTGCAGGGCTCTCTAAGGCAGCGGGAACGTGGACAGCGTGACGTAGGTGATCCGCCCCCCGGTCAGCGCCAGGTTGACCCGCTGCCCGGTGCGCAGCAGCCGCAGCGGGCCCGCGTCGAAGGCGGGGGCGTCGAACTCCAGCACGGTCCCGTCGTCCAGGAAGACCGTGCCCGACCTGGTGGCCTCGTCGAAGCTGCGTACCGTGCCCTGCACGCCACCAGCGTAATCCGTCCGCCAGGGGCGCGGCGAGCGGTCAGGTCCCGGAGCCCGGCCACAGCTCGGCGACCAGCGCCGCCGTGTGCGGCCCAAGCCCCAGCGCGATCGCCGCGGCCAGGTCGGCGGGGGTGTCCACGTCCCGCCGGACCGAGTCGATGCCCGGCACGCACAGCTCCTTCGCGCCGCCCGCCAGATGTCTGGCCCGCGACTCCCCGCCGAAGCGCGGCGTGAACGGCACCCCCGGCCGTACCCCGTAGAACGTGGTGCCGACGTCGAGCGCGTCAGGCACGAACGCCTGGTCGAACTCGGCCGCCGCCCCCAGCGCCCTGGCCAGCTCGGCCGGCCGCAGCGCCGGCAGGTCGGCCTGCAGCGCCCCCACCGCCTCGCCCGGCGCGACGGCCACGGCGTGCGCGGCGCCCGTGCGGAGGGCGGTGTTCAGCCCGCGGTCGGGATCGGGCACCACCTCCGCGCCCAGCGCGGCGAGCGGGCCCGCCGCCGCGGGATCGGCGGTCACCACGATCACCCGCGCGACCGCCGGGCAGGACAACGCGGCCGCCACGGTGTCGCTCGCCACCGCCACGGCGAACCTCGTGCGGTGCGGTCCCGTCGCGTCGGCCAGCCGGGTCTTCGCGGCGACCAGCGTCTTGACCGGAATGACCAGGGACCACCGGAAGCTCATACCCTTAAGCATCGCGCCTCGACATCCTCGGCGGGCAACCGGGAGACTTGGGGCGCAAACCCGAGGAGGAGTCCATGAGCCGCCGCACGCGACCGTCGCGTTTCTGGGAGACCCTGGCAGTCGTCGTCGTGAAACCACTCTCCCGGCTCCTGGTCAAGCGGGACTGGCGGCACGGCGAGCGCCTCCCGCGGACCGGCGGCATCATCATCGCGGCCAACCACCTCTCCTGGACGGACCCCGTCCTGCTCGCGCACTTCCTCTTCAACAACGGGCGCTGGCCGGTCGTTCTCGCCAAGTCCGCGCTGTTCCGCGTCCCTCTGCTCCGCCAGGCCCTGGTCGGACTGCTGGCCATCCCCGTCGAACGCGGCAGCGCCGAGGCCGCGCGCTCGCTGCGGATCTCCTCAGAACGGCTCCAGGACGGCTGCGCGATCCTGTTCTATCCCGAGGGCACCTGCACCCGTGACCCGGCCCTCTGGCCGATGGTGGGCAAGACGGGCGCGGCCCGGCTGGCGCTGGAGAGCGGCGTCCCGGTCATCCCGGTCGCCCACTGGGGCGCGCACGAGCTGCTGCCGTACGGCGAGAAGAAGCCGCGGCTCTTCCCCCGCAAGACCTTCCACGTGTCGGTGGGCCCGCCGGTCGACCTGTCCGGATACGCCGGCCGGCCGCCGCAGGGCGACGTCCTGCGCGAGGCCACGGCCGACATCATGGCGGCGATCACCGCGCAGCTCGCCGAGCTGCGCGGCGAGAAGGCCCCCGAGGCCCCCTACGACCCCGCGGGGCGGTGACCGCATGACGAGAGTCGCCGTGTTCGGCTCAGGTTCGTGGGGCACCACGTTCGCGATGATCCTCGCGGAGGCGGGCAACGAGGTCACGCTGTGGGGGCGCAGGCCCGAGCAGACGGAGGCCATCGAGCGCACCCACGAGAACGCCGACTACCTGCCCGGCATCCCCCTGCCGCCCTCGCTGCGCGCCACGAGCGACCCCGAGCGGGCCCTGGACGGCGCCGACTTCGTGGTGCTGTCCGTGCCGTCGCAGACCCTGCGGCCCAACCTGGCCGCCTGGCGCGAGCACATTCCGCGCGGAGCGGTCCTGGTCAGCCTCATGAAGGGCATCGAGCTCGGCACCACCAAGCGGATGAGCGAGGTGATCCGCGAGGTGGCCGAGGTGCCGGAGGAGCGGGTGGCCGTCGTCTCCGGCCCCAACCTGGCCAAGGAGATCGCCCAGCGCCAGCCCGCCGCCACCGTCGTGGCCTGCGCCGACGAGTCCGTCGCCGAGCGGCTGCAGGCGATCTGCCACCTGCCGCCGTGGTTCCGCCCCTACACCAACCCCGACGTCGTCGGCGTCGAGCTGGGCGGCGCGGTCAAGAACGTCATCGCGCTCGCCGTCGGCGTCTCGGCGGGCATGGGCATGGGCGACAACGTCAGCGCCATGCTCATCACCCGCGGGCTGGCCGAGATGCAGCGGCTCGGCGCGGCCCTGGGCGCCGACCCGCACACCTTCGCCGGGCTCGCCGGCATGGGCGACCTCGTCGCCACCTGCCACTCGCCGCTGTCGCGCAACCGCACCTTCGGCGAGAACCTCGGGCGCGGCATGACCCTCGCCGAGGTGGTCGCCGCCACCAGGCAGACCGCCGAGGGCGTCAAGTCCTGCGAGTCGGTGCTGGCCCTCGCCCGCAAGCACGACGTCGAGATGCCGATCACCGAGGTCGTGGTCGGGGTGGTGCACGACGGCATGTCGCCGGCCGAGGCCGGCATGCTGCTCATGTCGCGCTCGCCCAAACCGGAACGGTACGGCGTGTGACCGGGCGCGCCGTGCACCGGGGCTGACTCGCTGTTCAGGGGACACCCCGGTAGATTCGGACACCATGAGCAAGCCACGCGTCGCCGTCGTTTTCGGAGGTCGCAATTCCGAGCACGCCGTGTCCCTGATGGGCGCGGGCAGCGTGCTGGATGTGATCGACAGGAGCAAGTACGAGGTGATCCCGATCGGGATCGCCCAGGACGGCAGGTGGGTGCTGGCCGCGTCCGACCAGCGGTTCGCCATCGAGGAGGGCGAGCTGCCGGTCGTCGACACCTCGGGGACGGCGCTCGCGCTGCCCTCCGGCGGCAGCTCCCTGGTGGCCTACGATCCCGGCGCCATCCCCGTCGAGCTCGGGACCGTCGACGTGGTGTTCCCCGTCATGCACGGCCCGTTCGCCGAGGACGGCACCATCCAGGGCCTCCTGGAGATGGCCGGGGTGCGCTATGTCGGCTCCGGCGTGCTGGCCAGCGCCGTCGGCATGGACAAGGCGTACATGAAGACCGTTCTCGCCGCGGCCGGGCTGCCCACCGGCAAGTTCGTCGCGGTACGCGACCGCGACTGGCGGCTCCATCGCGAGCTGGTCCTCAAGGAGGCCGAGGAGCAGCTCGGCTACCCGGTCTTCGTCAAGCCCGCGCGGGCCGGCTCCTCCCAGGGCATCTCCAAGGCCGCCGACCGGGCCGAGCTCGAACAGGCCGTGGAGTTCGCCCGGCAGCACGACCCCAAGGTGCTCATCGAGGCCGCGATCGAGGGCCGCGAGATCGAGTGCGCGGTGCTGGAGTCGCCCGGCGACGAGCCGGCCGCCGCGTCCGTGCCCGGCGAGGTCAAGGTCGAGGGCGGGCAGGAGTTCTTCGACTTCGAGGCCAAGTACTACCCCGACCAGATGTCGCTCACCGTCCCGGCCGACATCCCCGACGAGACGGCCGAGGAGCTGCGGGCCCTCGCGGTGCGGGCGTTCGAGGCGCTCGACTGCGAAGGGCTCTCGCGGGTCGACTTCTTCTACACGCCCGACGGCCGGCTGATACTCAACGAGATCAACACCATGCCGGGCTTCACCTCGCTGTCAGTGGCGCCGCAGCTCTGGGCCGCCACCGGGGTGTCGTACGCGGAGCTCGTGGACCGGCTGATCCAGCTCGCGCTCAACCGGCCGGCCGGGCTGCGATGAGCGCTATCCCGCCATCCGGCCCACCGGGCCGGACAGCTCGGCGAGCACGTCGCCGGGCGTGTGGCCGCCGCCGATCGTGACCTCCACGTACGCGGCGTCCGTCACGGCGGTGTACAACGCGGGCCGCTCGGGGTCGGCGAACCAGCCGACGCCGTTGATCTCCTGGAGCTGGTCCGTCGGCGCCATCCGCGCCGGCCGGGCCACGCCGCAGCGCAGCGCGATCGCGCCGTCCCCCCAGACGGCGACATACGGCGAGCGCGGCTCGGACGTGCCGCGCTCGGCCCCGTCGAGCGAAGCGGGCAGCAGCGTGGCCAGCCTGTCGCAGGCGGCGACCGCCGGGCCCGTGGGCGCCGGCGGCTCCACCTGGACGGTGCCGCCGCAACCGGCGAGCGCTAGGAGAACGAGCAGGACGGCGGCGGCACGCATGCGACGACTACCTTCGGAACTGGACGGCTCAGATGTGGACGATCGGACACGTCAGCGTACGCGTGATGCCCTCCACCGCCTGAATCTGGGCCACCACCAGCTTGCCCAGCTCGTCCACGTTACGGGCCTCCGCGCGGACGATCACGTCGTAGGGACCGGTCACGTCCTCCGCCTGCGTCACACCGGGGATCCCGGAGATCTCCCCGGCCACTGCGGCGGCCTTGCCGACCTCGGTCTGAATAAGGATGTAGGCCTGCACCATCACGTCCTCCCGGGCGATTGGATCACGCCGAAGGGCCACCGTACCCTGTGTGCGTCAGGAGGTGCGTCATCACAGTCGGGGATCTCGGCGAATTCGGCGTGGTAAATCGTATTACCGGCCGTCTTCCCCAGGGAGCGGCGGTAATGCTGGGGCCGGGGGACGACGCGGCGCTCGTCGCCGCCCCTGACGGGCGTGTCGTGGTCTCCACCGACCTGCTGCTGGAGGGCAGGCACTTCCGGCGCGACTGGTCGAGCCCGTACGACGTGGGCCGCAAGGCCGCCGCCCAGAACCTCGCCGACGTCGCCGCCATGGGCGCCACCCCAACCGCGCTGGTGATCGGCCTCGGCATCCCCGCCGACTTGCCCGTGACCTGGCTGGACGGGCTGACCGACGGCTTTCGCGACGAGTGCGCGGTCGTGGGCGCGAGCGTGGCCGGGGGCGACGTGACCCGCTGCGACCTGGTGGTCCTCGGGGTCACCGCGCTGGGCGACCTGGGCGGACGGCCCCCCGTCCGGCGGGACGGCGCGCGGCCGGGGCAGGTCGTGGCGGTGGCGGGGCGGCTCGGGCACGCGGCGGCCGGGCTCGCGCTGCTCGACGCCGGAGTGCCCGCCCGCACCGAGGCGCTGGAACGGGCGGTCGCGGCGCACCGGCGGCCCCGCCCGCCTTACCAGGAGGGGCCGCACGCCGCCGAGCTGGGCGCGAGCGCGATGCTGGACGTCAGCGACGGGCTGCTGCAGGACCTCGGGCACGTCGCCACGGCGAGCGGGGTGCGGATCGAGCTGGATCCGCAGGCGTTCGCGGTGGGCGAGCCGGTGCTGGCGGCGGCAAAGGAGCTCGCGGCCGATCCGCTGGAATGGGTGCTCACGGGTGGCGAGGATCACGCGCTCGCGGCGGTTTTTCCCGCCGGGGTGCGGTTGCCCGCGGAGTGGCAGGTCGTGGGGCGGGTGGTCGAAGGTGAGGGAATTCTCGTGTACGGGCGAGAAATGGGACGTGGCGGCTGGGATCACTTTCGGTAATGATCTGTCCCGATTTTTGGGATTTTTTCCCGGTTTGGGGTACGACTAGTGGGATTGCTGTGACAACGGCGTAGCGAAGGTGTTATGAAGATTGGCGGCCAACTGTAACCGGCAGAAAGGGCAGCCATGGGCCGCCACGGCACAGGTGGATCCGACGACGGGGATGAACGGGGGAGCAGTAGCGCATTCTGGGGTCCTGACGAGGAGGCCGAGCCGCCAGGCTGGCCGTCCCTGCCGGACCGGCCCGAGGTCACGGGGCAGTGGGCCCCGATGCGGCGCCGCGACGGCGAGCCGCCGCGCGGGCCGGGGTCCGAGCCGTTCGAGGTCACCGGAGCTTTCGCGCTGCCCACCGACTCCGCCGGCGGACCCGCGAGTGCCTTCCCGCCGCCGCCCCCTGGCGACCAGGCCGGCCCCTTCGAGGTGACGGGCGCCTTCGTCCGCCCCACGGACTGGGACGCCCCTTCTCCCGGCACCCCCACGGGCCCCGGCGCCCCCGCCTCCGGCCCTGGCTTCCCCGGCAAGCCGGCCTCCGGCCCTGGAGCCTCCGGTGTCGGCCGCCCCGGCGACCCCGCCTCCGGCCCTCGATCCGCCGGCTCTGGCTTCCCCGGCGATCCCGCCGGCCCTCGGGGCCTGGGGGCCGGCCTGCCCGGTGACCCCGCTGGTGCCCCGCGTGCCCCGGGTGGCGGCGGCTCGTTCGCCGGGCCCGCCACAGGTGACTTCGACGTGCCGGGCCCGTTCGACAGGACGCCGGGACGTGGCGACGGTCCCCGGCCCGGTGGAGGCTTCTTCGACGCCCCCGCCGAGCGCACCGCCGCATTCCCCGGCCCGTCCGCCCCGCATGAGGCCCCGAGCGGCGACCCCTTCGGCCCCGGCTCGTTCGGCACCCCCACCGGCCCCGGCCCCTTCGACCGGCCCGGCGGCACTGGCCCCTTCGACCAGGCCACCGGGACCGGCCCCTTTGGCCAGTCCGGTGGGACCGGGCCCTTTGACCAGCCCCCGGGTGCCGGGCCCGGGAGTGATCCCTTTGGGCGGCCGATGCGCGGTGAGGGGTTCTTCGACGAGCAGGACGGGCAGGCCGGAGGCCCGGCCGACCGTACCGCCAGGTTCGACGCCGCGCCCCCCGCGGGCCCGCCCATGCCCGGAGACATCAAGGTCGCCGGCGAGCCCACGGCGGCGGTCCGGACCCCGGCGTGGGCGGAGGCCGAGACCGGCTTCCTCACCTCCGGCTGGTCCGCCGACTCCGGCCTCGACGACCTCGACGACCCGGAGGAGCCCAAGGGCCGCCGCGGCCGCCGCAGGGACAGCAGCAACAACGAGGGTGGCCGGGGCAGGGGCGACGACCTGGCCGCCCCGTCGTCGTCCGGCCGCGGCAAGGGCCGGGTGGCCCTGCTGTCCGTCGCCGCCGTGGCCGTGGTGCTCGGCGGCACGGTGGCGGGCGTGAAGCTGATGAGCTCCGACGACCCGGCCAAGTGCGAGGGCGCGACCTGCGCGGCCGTACAGAAGAGCCCGGCCGACCCCGGCCCCGCCGTCGCCGACCCGGCGGTGGAGGACGAGGAGAGCGAGCCCGAGGAGGAGCCCACGGCGGACGAGGAGAAGACCACGCCGTCCGGCCGCCCGACGCCCACCGCCTCGTACGTCGCCCGCGCCCCCCGCCGCACCACCTCGCCCACGCCGAAGCCCACCAGGACCAGGGTGAAGGCGTCCGCACAGCCGACCAAGCAGGTGACGGAGGAGCCGACGGGAGCGGAGGAGAGCGACACGCTCACCCCCAACCCGAACCCCGAGCCCTCCTCGGACGGCGGCGCGACAGAGCCCCCCGCACAGCCGACTCCGGTCGACACCGACCGCCCCGGCCCGTTCGGGCAGGGCGGCGCCGCCGGCAGCTCGATCAACGTCCGGCAGACGATCAAGCAGCGCGTCGGCACCTACTCGGCGAGCCTCAAGGTCGCGAACACCTCAGCGCGGGCGCTGGCCGCTCCCACGGTCTCGGTGCCGGTCGAGGGCAAGGTGCTGAGCGTGCGCGGCGCGACCTGGACGCAGGACGGTGACCTGCTGATCCTGGACGTGCCTAGCACCCTGGCGGCCGGCGACTCGGCGGAGGTCACGTTCACCGCGACCGGGACGGGCGAGCGGGCGGAGACCTGCGGCATGGTCAGCGGGGAGTGCTCCGTCACCTGACCGGGTCAAATGGTTGGATGGGGGACATGACGGTTTCGACCCCTCCACGCGTGCTCACCGTCGCCGGCTCCGACTCCGGGGGAGGCGCGGGCATCCAGGCCGACCTGAAGACCATGATGGCCATGGGCGTCCACGGCATGAGCGTCATCGCGGCGGTGACCGCGCAGAACTCGCTCGGCGTCCAGGGCTACTGGGAGCTGCCGCCCGAGGCCGTACGCGCGCAGCTCGACTCGGTGCTCGGCGACATCGGCGCCCAGGCGGTCAAGACCGGCATGCTGGCCTCGCCCGTCCTGGTCGAGGTGGTCGCCGAGGCCCTCGGCCGGTACGGCGCGCCGGTCGTCGTCGATCCCGTCGGGGTGTCCAAGCACGGCGATTCGCTGCTCGCGGAGGAGGCCGTGGAGACGATGCGCACCCGGCTGCTCCCGGTGGCCACGGTGGCGACGCCGAACCTGTGGGAGGTCGAGCAGCTCACCTCGGTCAAGGTCGAGGACGAGGACGGCCTGCGCCGCGCGGCCGACGCCGTGCTCGCGCTGGGTCCCCGATGGGCGCTGATCAAGGGCGGCCACCTGCCGGGCGCGCCGGTGGACCTGCTGACCGACGGCGCCGAGGAGCACCGCTTCGCCGCCGAGCGCCACGACAACCGCCACACCCACGGCACCGGCTGCACGCTGGCCTCGGCCATCGCCTCCCGCCTCTCGCTGGGCGACGACGTGCCGGAGGCGGTGCGGGCGGCCAAGGAGTACGTGACCGGCGCCATCGCCCACGGCTTCCCCCTGGGCGCGGGCATCGGCCCCGTGGACCACGCCTGGCGCTGGCGCTGACCGCCGGCCCGGCGCCGGGCATGACCGCCGGGCATGACGGCCGGGCATGACAAAGGCCCGCTGCTCCCGGAAGAGAGGCGGGCCTTCGCACGTGGAAGAACTTAGCGGGTGACCTTGCCCGCCTTGATGCACGAGGTGCACACGTTCAGCTTCTTCGGCGTGCCGCCGACGACCGCGCGCACCGTCTGGATGTTGGGGTTCCAACGACGGCGGGTGCGGCGGTGAGAGTGGGACACGTTGTTACCGAAGGTCGGCCCCTTGCGGCAGACATCGCAGACGGAAGCCACGGTATCGCTCCTTAAAACAGTCGATGTAGCCCTGTCCGCTGATGCTTTCCGGGCGGAGGGCATGCCGGGACAACCGGCCAGCCAGACGAGAATATCCGATCCATACCGCTGGGCGCGAACTGGAGCACTGGCCGGGAGACTCGATCAACCCGGCACGGAGATATTCTCCATCGACAACGGTAGCGCACGCGGGAGCACGGAGGCGCCGGATGGAGACCCTCGACCCGCCCGCGGTGCGTCGCTGGGCGCGGCTGGCGGCCGACGCGCTCGGCCGGGCCAGGACGGACATCGACGCGCTCAACGTGTTCCCGGTGGCTGACGGCGACACCGGCACCAACCTGCACCTGACCCTGCTGTCCGCGGCCGAGGCCGTCGAGTCCCTGCCCGACGACGTGGACGCGGCCGTGGTGTGGCAGACGTTGTCGTACGGCGCCCTGGTGGGCGCGCGGGGCAACTCCGGCGTGATCGTCAGCCAGGCCCTGCGCGGCCTGGCCGAGGTGCTGAAGGACGGCCACGACCTGCGGATCGCGCTGCACCGGGCCGCCGTGCTGGCCAGGGAGGCCGTGGCCAGGCCCGTGGAGGGCACGGTGCTGAGCGTGCTGGAGTCGGCCGCGCTGGCCGTACGGGAGCTGGACGGCGACCTGGCCGAGGTGGCGCGGCGCGCGGCGGGCGAGGCCAGGGCGGCGCTCGGGCGCACCCCGAGCCAGCTCGACGTGCTGGCCCGCAGCGGCGTCGTGGACGCGGGCGGCGCCGGGGCGGCGATCGTGCTGGAGACCCTGGCCGCGGTCGTCACCGGCTCCTACGACGGCCACTACGACGTGCCCGCCCCGGCCGCCCGGCTCCAGCCGATGACCGAGGCCGGTGCGGGTTACGAGGTGATGTACCTGCTGGACGCCGACGACGGGGCCGTGGCGGCGCTGCGCGCGGAGCTGGACGCGATGGGCGACTCGCTGGTCGTGGTCGGCGGCGACGGGCTGTGGAACGTGCACGTCCACGTGCCGGAGGCCGGGCCGGCCGTGGAGGCGGGCATTCGGGCGGGACGCCCGCACCGGATCCGGATCACCTACCTGGCCGAGCGCGCCCGCCACGCCGAGGCTGGCCGGGGCGTGGTGGCCGTGGCCGCGGGCGACGGCATCGCCGCGCTGTTCGAGGAGTGCGGGGCCGTCGTGGTGCGCCGCGAGCCCGGCTCGCGGCCACCGCTGCCCGCCCTGCTGGCGGCGATCCGCCAGGCGGGCAGCGAGGTCGTGGTCCTGCCCAACGACGAGGGCGTCGGCGACGTGGCCGCCGCGGCGGCCGAGATCGCCCGTCAGGACGGGCAGGCGGTCAGCGTGCTGCCCACGCGGGCGACCGTGCAGGGCCTCGCCGCGCTGGCCGTGCACGATCCGCTGCGCCGCTTCGGCGACGACGTGGTGGCGATGGCGGACGCGGCCGGCCAGACCCGCTGCGGGCACGTGACGGTGGCCGGCGAGGAGGCGTTCACCAGCGCCGGGGTGTGCCGCCCCGGCGACGTGCTCGGCCTCATCGAGGGCGACGTGGCGGTGATCGGCGTCGCGCTCGATCAGGTGGCGGCGCTGGTCGTGGACCGCCTGGTGGCGGGCGGCGGCGAGCTGGTCACCCTGATCACGGGCGCCGGCGCCCCGCCGGGCCTCGCCGAGGGCGTGGAGGAGCACCTGCGGGTCACGCGGCCGGACGTCGACCTCGCCGTGTACGCGGGCGGTCAGGGCGGCTACCCCCTGCTGATCGGAGTCGAGTGACGCGCCGGGGGATGGCGGGATTCCTGTCGGCCGCAGGCGGTAGAACTTAATGCCGTGAGCCGTTTCGACGAGCCTCTGACGAAGGCGCTCGACCCGAAGACCGCCAAGCTGCTGCACAGTGTGCTCGGCCTGGAGACGGTCGGCGACCTGCTGCGCCACTATCCACGCCGCTACGCCGAGCGTGGCGAGCTGACCTCGCTCGCCGACCTGGAGGTGGACGAGCACGTCACGGTGGTCGGCGAGGTCACCCGGCTGATGCGCAAGCCGATGCGCAACCGGGGCGGCACCTGGCTGGAGGTCGAGGTCGCCGACGGCAGCGGCGACAAGATCTACCTGTCGTTCTTCGGCAAGGGCTCCCACGCGGCCGAGTCGCGGCTCAAGCCGGGGCGGCGCGGCATGTTCGCCGGCAAGGTGGGACTGTTCGGGGCGCGCGGCCGGCCGCGCTGGCAGCTCGCGCATCCGGAGTTCGAGCTGTTCGAGGAGGAGGACGAGGGCGGCGCGGCGGAGTTCGCGGCCGCGCCGGTGCCGATCTATCCGGCGGGCAAGGACGTCACGCCGTGGGCGATCCGGCGGGCGATCGGCGTCGTGCTCGACACGCTCGGCCCGCTCGACGACCCGCTGCCGGCCGAGCTGCGGGCCCGCCACAAGCTGCAGCCGCTGGGCGAGGCGCTGGCGGGCATCCACCGGCCGAAGGACTTCGCCGAGATGGGGCGGGCGCGGCAGCGGCTGAAGTTCGACGAGGCGTTCGTGCTCCAGGCGGTGCTGCTCCAGCGCCGTCAGGCGGCCACCGCCTGGCCCGCGCGGCCCCGGCCGAGGCGTGCGGACGGACTGCTGGCCTCGTTCGACGAGCGGCTGCCGTTCGCGCTGACGGAGGGGCAGGCCGCGGTCGGCGAGGAGATCGCCGACGACCTCGCCCGCGAGCACCCGATGCACCGCCTGCTCCAGGGCGAGGTGGGCGCGGGCAAGACCGTGGTGGCGCTGCGCGCGATGCTCCAGGTCGTCGACGCGGGCGGCCAGGCCGCGCTGCTGGCGCCCACCGAGGTGCTGGCCCAGCAGCACCACCGCTCGATCACGGCCATGCTGGGAGACCTCGCGCAGGGCGGCATGTTCGGCGGCACGGCGGTCACGCTGCTGACCGGCTCGATGGGCGCGCCCGCCCGCCGCGCGGCGCTGCTCGACGCCGCCTCGGGCAACGCCGGGATCGTGGTCGGCACGCACGCGCTGCTCCAAGAGCACGTGCAGTTCGCCGATCTCGGGCTGGTGGTGGTGGACGAGCAGCACCGGTTCGGGGTGGAGCAGCGTGACGCGCTGCGCGAGAAGGCCGGTGACGCCCGGCCGCACGTGCTGGTCATGACGGCCACGCCGATCCCGCGCACGGTCGCGATGACGGTCTTCGGCGACCTAGAGGTCTCCACGCTGTCGCAGCTCCCGTCCGGGCGGGCGCCGATCACCACGCACGTCGTCCCGGCCGCCGAGAAGCCCCACTACCTGGACCGCACCTGGGAGCGGGTGCGGGAGGAGGTGGCGCTGGGGCGGCAGGCCTACATCGTGTGCCCGCGCATCGGCGACCTGGAGGGCGACGAGGGCGACCTGCAGGTGGCGGCGGCCTCGGGCGACGACGAGCGGCGACCGCCGCTGGCCGTGCTCGACGTGGCCGAGCTGCTGACCCAGGGGCCCTTCCACGACCTGCGGGTGGGCGTCCTGCACGGCAAGCTGCCGCCGGAGGAGAAGGACACGATCATGCGCTCGTTCTCGCGCGGCGAGCTCGACGTGCTGATCGCGACCACGGTGATCGAGGTCGGCGTCGACGTCCCCAACTCCTCCGTGATGATCATCATGGACGCCGACCGTTTCGGCGTCTCCCAGCTCCACCAGCTCCGCGGCCGGGTGGGCCGGGGCGGCCTGCCGGGCCTGTGCCTGCTGGTCTCCGACTTCCCGGCGGGCACCCCCGCTCGCGCGAGGCTCGACGCGGTGGCCGCCACGCTCGACGGTTTCGAGCTGTCCCGGGTCGACCTGGAGCAGCGCCGCGAGGGCGACGTCCTGGGCGCCGCCCAGTCGGGCAAGCGCAGCTCGCTGAAGCTGCTGCAGCTCCTGCGCGACGAGGACGTGATCGCCGCGGCCCGTGACGAGGCCGCCGCGCTGCTCGCCGAGGACGCCGACCTCGCCGGCCACCCGGCCCTGCGGGCCGAGATCGACCGGCTGCTGCAGGACGAGCGGGCCGAATACCTGGAGAAGACCTGAGCGAGCGGCGCAAAAGAGGAGGAAGAAGAAACCCAGCCGCGGGGACGGCCTCCCCCCGAATGCCGTCCCCGGCTGGGCCCACCCTCGGGTCAGGTGCCGAGGGAACCGGCGTGCGGAAGGGCTCACGATCACGCCGGTCGGCCTTCATGTGGGTCATCTTGAAGGCCGCAGACTCATCATGCGTGCCGTCCCGGCCGAAGCCAATCACCCTTGCTCAGCCGAGGCCGACACTTGTCCACTCTTGACCTGCGGGAACATGCGAAAGAATGGGGCACATGACTCGGATCATCGCGGGGAGCGCAGGTGGCAGGCGGCTGGCGGTGCCGCCGGGGCGCGGCACGAGGCCGACCAGCGACAGGGCCAGAGAAGGCATCTTCTTGACGCTCGGTTCCCTGTACGGCCTCGACGAGGTCCGTTTCCTCGACCTCTACGCCGGCTCCGGCGCGATCGGCCTGGAGGCCCTGTCGCGCGGGGCCGCGGAGGCGGTGCTGGTCGAGTCCGACCCGAAGGCGGTGCGGACGATCAAGGACAATGTCCGCACGCTGGGCCTGGAGGGCGCGCGGGTGGTCGCGGACAAGGTCACGCGGCTGCTCGCCAAGCCGCCGGAGGGCGGGCCGTTCGACGTCGTCTTCGCCGATCCTCCTTACGCGGTGCCGGACGCCGAGGTGACGACCGTGCTTGAGCTGCTGCGGGACCACGGCTGGCTGGCCGAGGAAGGGCTGGTGGCTTTCGAGCGGGAAAGCAGGGGAAATGCCCTTGTGTGGCCTGACGGGTACGTTGAGGAGAGGGTCCGTCGTTATGGCGAAGCGTCCGTTTGGTACGGTCGCGCCGCCGGGAACCCGTAGACCTGGGAGGCGTCTTGCGCCGCGTAGTCTGCCCGGGGTCGTTCGACCCCATCACCAATGGCCATCTCGACATCATCGGACGTTCGGCCCGCCTGTACGACGAGGTGACCGTGGCGGTCCTCATCAACGTCGAGAAGAGCAGCCTGTTCACCGTCGACGAACGCATCGAGATCCTGCAGACGGTCACGAAGGATTTCGCGAACGTCACCGTCAGGAAGTTCCACGGCCTGCTCGTGGACTTCTGCAAGCAGAACGACATCCCCGCCATCGTCAAGGGCATCAGGGTGGTCAGCGACTTCGACTACGAACTGCAGATGGCCCAGCTCAACTACCGCCTGTCGGGGGTGGAGACGCTGTTCATGCCGACCAATCCCGAATACTCGTTCCTGTCCTCCAGCAGGGTCAAGGAGATCGCCCGCTATGGTGGAGACGTGTCGGGCCTGGTGCCCGACCTCGTGCACAAGCTCCTCATCGAGCGGCTCAGGGGCTGAACGCGACCTGCTATCCTTTCATTTCGGCCTTGTACGACGGCGAGCATCTTCGCCATGCCTAGCGAGATCAGGATGACTCAGCACCTCGACCCCCGCTCCCCGTGGGTGATCTCCACTCATGACCTGGGCAAGCGGCCGGGCACGATGCGGCAGATGACCCTGGCGCTCCCGGCACCGGCAGACCTCGGCGTCGACATGATCGGTGTCCCCAAGGACGCCGAAGTCGAGCTGGATCTCCGGTTCGAAGCAGTGATGGAAGGCGTGCTCGTGTCCGGCACGGCGCGCGCCCCGCTCGCCGGGGAGTGCGCCCGCTGCCTCGACCCGATGTCCTCGGACATCGAGGTCGATCTGCAGGAGCTGTTCTTCTACTCCGACGAGGACGCCTCCGAGGACGACTCGCTGCTCGACGGCGAGCTGCTCGACCTTGAGCCGACGTTCCGCGACGCGGTGGTGCTCGCACTGCCGCTGAGCCCCGTGTGCCGCGAGGACTGCGAAGGGCTCTGCGCGGAGTGCGGGGTCAAGCTGGCCGAGGCCGGCGACGACCACCGGCACGAGGTGATCGATGCCCGCTGGGCGTCGTTGCAAGGTCTGATTTCCGACAAAGATAACGATCAGGAGAAGTGACGTGGCCGTCCCGAAGCGAAAGATGTCGCGGAGCAACACCCGCGCCCGTCGCTCCCAGTGGAAGACGACTGCCGTCGCCCTGGTGAGCTGCCCGCAGTGCCGTTCGCCGAAGCAGCCGCACATCGCCTGCCCCACCTGCGGCACCTACAACCGTCGTCAGGTCATCGAGCCGTCCGCCTGATCCGCCGGCACCTCTGCCGGATGGACCGCCGACGCCTTTCGTGCTTGGTTGAAAGCGTGGCGGCAGTCACACGGCAGGTTTCTCGTCAGCAGTTGACGTGATGCCGACCGAGTGCCATTGTGCCTCGGTCGGCGTTACCGTCTCAGATGCGTGCGGCGGCGGTTCGCCCGCGGCCGTGGTGGACGCCGGGGCCAACGCGATCACCCCGACGCCCACCACGTTTTCGGGCATCTTCCCGTCAGTCGGCGCGCCATCGCCATAGGAAGATGTCCGAGGAGGAAGCACGTGGGCGCAGGTCCTAAGCCCGTGGCCGTCGAAGTAGCCAGGGACGAGCTGGAGCAGGTTCTGTCGGTCGGGCTCGACCACGACATTCTTGAGCGGGCGCTGACGCACCGCTCGTACGCGTACGAGAACGGCGGCCTGCCGACCAACGAGCGCCTTGAGTTCCTCGGCGACTCGGTGCTCGGCCTGGTGGTCACCGACACCCTCTACCGCAACCACCCTGACCTGCCCGAAGGTCAGCTCGCCAAACTGCGCGCGGCCGTGGTCAACATGCGCGCGCTGGCCGACGTGGCCCGCAACCTCGGCCTCGGCCGCTTCCTGCGGCTCGGCAGGGGCGAGGAGGGCACCGGCGGGCGCGACAAGTCCTCGATCCTGGCCGACACGCTGGAGGCCCTGATCGGCGCGATCTACGTCGACAAAGGGCTCGGCGAGGCGTTCCGCGTGGTCCACCTGCTGTTCGACCCGCTGATCGTGCGTTCGGCGTCGCTGGGCGCCGGGCTCGACTGGAAGACCTCGCTGCAGGAGCTCACCGCCTCCGAGGCGCTCGGCGTGCCCGAATACCACGTCGAGGAGAGCGGGCCCGACCACGCCAAGTCGTTCACCGCCATGGTGCGGGTCGGCGGCGAGTCCTACGGATCGGGGACCGGCCGCAGCAAGAAGGAGGCCGAGCAGCAGGCCGCCGAGGCGGCGTGGACCCGCATCAGGGCCCGCCGCGACGAGCGCGAGAAGCAGCGCGAGAGCCAGCCCGCCGCGGGCTGACCCGCGCGAGGAGCGGAGTCCCTGTGCCGGAGTTGCCGGAGGTCGAGGTCGTCAGGCGCGGCCTCGCCCAGTGGGTCGTCGGCCGCGAGATCGCCGACGCCGAGGTGCTGCACCCGCGCGCCGTCCGGCGGCACGCGCCCGGCGCCGACGAGTTCGCGGCCCGGCTGAAGGGCCGCACGGTGCTGTCGGCCGAGCGCCGCGGCAAATACCTGTGGCTGCCGCTGTCGGGCGCTCCGGAGGCGCTGCTGGCGCATCTGGGGATGAGCGGCCAGCTCCTGGTCGTCGATCCGCAGGCGCCGCCGGAGAAGCATCTGCGGGTCCGCCTCCGCTTCGAGGACGGCGGCCCCGATCTGCGCTTCGTCGACCAGCGCACGTTCGGGCACGTCATGCTCACCGCCCTGGTGGACGGGGTGCCCGAGCCGATCGTGCACATCGCGCCCGACCCGTTCGAGCCGGCCTTCGACGACGAGGAGTTCGCCCGGCGGCTGCGGGCCAGGCGCACCGAGGTCAAGCGGGCCCTGCTGGACCAGTCGCTGATCAGCGGCGTCGGCAACATCTACGCCGACGAGGCCCTCTGGATCTCCCGGCTGCACTGGGCCCGTCCGACGCAGACGCTCAGCAAGCCGAAGATCGCCGAGCTGCTGGCGGCGGTCCGCACCGTCATGGCCGCCGCACTGCGGCAGGGCGGCACGTCGTTCGACAGCCTGTACGTCAACGTCAACGGCGAGAGCGGCTACTTCGAGCGCTCGCTGGAGGTCTACGGGCGGCGCGACCTGCCCTGCTCCCGGTGCGGCGCGGCGATCCGGCGGGAGGCGTTCATGAACCGCTCGTCCTACTCCTGCCCCAGATGCCAGCGGCGGCAGCGGCCAGCAGGCTGAGTGCGGCGGCCGGCCACATCGCGGCGGTGATCGACACCCCGTCCACCACCCGGCCGCCCGCCAGGGCGCCGAGCGCGATCGACAGGTTGAACGCGCTCACGAACAGCGCGGTCCCCAGCTCGCCGCCGCCGGAGCGCATGATCCACAGTTGCAGCGTCACGCCGACGCCGCCGTAGCCGAGCCCCCACACGATGAGCGCGGCGAGGGGCGGGGCGGCGAGCGCCAGGGCGGCCGTGGCCAGGGCGATGAGGGCGGCCAGCACGACGAGGACGGCCCGTGGACTCCTGGCCGCGCGGGCCCCTGCCGCGAAGTTGCCGGCCACGCCGGCCGCGCCGTACAGCAGGAGGGCGGCGCTGACCAGGCCGGGACCGGCCTGCGCGACCTGCTCCATGAACGGCCGCAGGTAGGTGTAGGCGGCGAAGTGGCCGCTGATGATCAGCACGGTCAGCACGATCACGAGGGCGAGCGCCCGCGACACCCGGAACCCCGCCTTCGCCCCGGCCTCCGACGCGGCGGCGGGCAGGGCCGGGAGGGTGGCGGCGAGCAGGGCGAGCAGGGCCAGGGCCAGGACGCCCAGCGCGGCGAAGGCCGCCCGCCACCCGGCCGAGGAGGACACCAGCGCCGCCGCGGGCACCCCCAGCACCGACGCCACCGACACCCCGCCCAGAATGACCGCCGTGGCCCGCCCGACCTGCCGCTCGGGCACCAGCCGCGCCCCGAGCCCGGCCGCGAACGCCCAGAATCCGCCGATGCTCACCCCGGTCGCCACCCGGGCCGCCAGCATGACCGCGTAGCCGGGAGCGAGCGCCGCCGCGAGATTCGCCGCCGCCAGCAGCGCCATCAGCCCCATCAGCAGGGTTCTGCGGTCGGCCCGGCGGGCGGCCACGGCCAGCGCCGGCGCGACGACGGCGGCCACCAGCCCTGGCGCGGTCATGGTGAGGCCCGCCGCCCCCGGCGAGATCCCGAGGTCCGCGGCGATCGGGGTGAGCAGGCCGACGGGAAGCATCTCGCTGGTCACGAGCGTGAAGGTGCCGAGGGCGACCGCGGCCACGGCGAGCGGGCGCGCCCGTACGGAGGACGCGTCAAGGGTTGTCGTCATGCCCCTCAGCCTTCTTCCGGCCCCGCACCGGGAACAACGGCGAAGTCCGAAGGCTTGGTTCAGTCAGGCTTAACGATCCAAGGGAGGCGGACATGGACTTCAGGGAGCTGGAGTGCTTCCTGGTGCTCAGCGAGGAGCTGCACTTCGCCCGTACGGCCGAACGCCTCTACCTGTCACCCGCCCGGGTGAGCCAGCTCCTGCGCGCTCTGGAGGCCAGGATCGGCGGCCGGCTGTTCGACCGGACGAGCCGGCGGGTGCGCCTCACGCCGCTCGGCGAGCGGTTCCTGGCCGACCTGAGGCCCGCCTACGACGGCGTGACGGGCGCCGTGAGCCGCGCCAGGGCGGCCGCGCGTACGGTGACGGAAGTGGTGCGGGTCGGCTTCCTCGCGACGCCCACGGAGGTCGTGACGGGCAGCGTACGGGCCTTCGAGCGCCGCCATCCCGGCAGCGTGGCCGAGCTGGTGGAGATCCCGCTGGCCGACCCCTTCACCCGGCTGCGCGCCGGCGGGGTGGACGTCGTCTTCACCCTGCTGCCGGTGGACGAGCCCGATCTCGCCACGGGGCCGGCGCTGAACAGGGTCTCCTACCGGCTCGGGCTCCCGGCCGGCCATCCGCTGGCGGGGCGGGCGGTTGTCACGGCGGAGGAGCTGGCCGGGGTGCCGCTGATCGGCCTGGCGGGGCCGGCGCCGCGCTGGTGGGGCGAGCGGACGGCACCCTCCGTGACGCCTTCCGGTCGTCCGATACCCCGGGCCGGCGCGGTCGCCACCATCCAGGAGGGCTTGACACAGGTGGCTCTGGGGCGGGGAGGAATGCTTTTGTGCACACCCACCGCCGAGGTCCACGAGCGGGCCGACGTAAGCTTCGTCCCGGTCAGCGGGCTGATGCCGTCGATCTTGGGTTTGGCCTGGGTCAGGACGGCGGAGAGCGCCGCGGTCAGGGCCTTCGTGACGGCGGCGGACGGTTGGGCGTCCCTCCGGGAGGGGCGCTCCGACCGCCTGCGAACGGCCTGAGGGGGAGGGGAAAGATGACGGAAAATCAGGAAAACGCCAGGTTGACGGCTTGGGTCCGGGGGAGGGTCCAGGGTGTCGGTTTCCGTTGGTGGACCCGTGCCAGGGCACTGGAGCTGGGCCTCACCGGATGGGCGCGCAACACCGACGACGGCCGGGTCGAGGTCGTCGCGGAGGGCCCCCGCGCGAGCTGCGTCAAGCTGCTGGAGCTGCTCAGAGGTTGCGACACGCCGGGCAGGGTCGATGGAGTAGTGGAACGTTGGAGCGAACCCCGAGGTAGTTTGGGCGGTTTTGTAGAGAGGTAGACGGTTTTGTCTAACCGCCCAAATAGGGTATAGTTGTATGTCGGGAGTGCCCATCAGTAGGGCGCAGCGGTTTGTTCGACTTGACCGCCCACACTGCCGGTGCGACTCTTGTTAGGTACCACGCGCACCCCTCCCGCGGAATAAGAAGTGCGCGAACCAGTCTGGTCACTCAGCGTGGAGGACCCTTTACCATGGCGAAGGCTCTACTCGGCCACGTCGGCGGTCCTGACCCTCGTATGGTCTCGGAGATGCGTCGCCTGCAGCAGCGCATCCGTGACCTGGAGGCAGAACTCATCCGACTTCAGGCCACGAACGACGCTCTTGCGGCGCAAACCCGCGACGAGGCGCTCAGCCGCATGCAAGAGCGCGAGCCGGCACTCACCTGAGAGTGATCGGAGCGCAAGACCCAGGGACGTCTCCGAGAGGCGTCCCTTGCTATTTGCCCTTGTCCCACCCGGTGCCGCCTGCGCCGGGTGGCCGGGACCAGTAGGCTCTTCCGAAGGTCCGGGTCGGGGAGAAGGGGGTCGCTTTTGTACCTGAAAACCCTCACCCTGCGCGGATTCAAGTCCTTCGCCTCCGCCACCGCCCTGCGGTTCGAGCCGGGCATCACCTGCGTGGTCGGCCCCAACGGCTCGGGCAAGTCCAACGTCGTGGACGCCCTCGCCTGGGTCATGGGCGAGCACAGCGCCAAGTCGCTGCGCGGCGGCAAGATGGAGGACGTCATCTTCGCCGGCACCTCCTCCCGGCCGCCACTCGGCCGCGCCGAGGTCACGCTGACCATCGACAACACCGACGGCGCGCTGCCGATCGACTACACCGAGGTCACGATCAGCCGGCTGATGTTCCGGTCCGGGCAGAGCGAATACGCGATCAACGGCGACACCTGCCGCCTGCTCGACATCCAGGAGCTGCTGTCCGACTCGGGCATCGGCCGCGAGATGCACGTCATCGTCGGCCAGGGCCAGCTCGACGCCGTGCTGCACGCGGGCCCCGAAGACCGCAGGGCCTTCATCGAAGAGGCCGCCGGCGTGCTCAAGCACCGCAAGCGCAAGGAGAAGGCGCTGCGCAAGCTGGACGCCATGCAGGCCAACCTGACCCGCGTCCAGGACCTCGCGACCGAGCTGCGCCGCCAGCTCAAGCCACTCGGCAGGCAGGCCGAGATCGCCCGCAAGGCCGCCGTCATCCAGGCCGACCTGCGCGACGCCCGGCTGCGGCTGCTCGCCGACGACGTCGGCACGCTGCGCGCCACCCTGGAGCGCGAGGCCGCCGACGAGGCCGCGATCATGGCCAGGCGGGCCCAGGTCGAGGCCGAGCTGTCCGAGGCCCAGCAGCGGGAGGCCGCGCTGGAGGCCGCCGAGGCCGAGGCCCAGCCCCGGCTGGCCGCAGCCCAGGAGACCTACTTCCGGCTGTCCTCGCTCCGCGAGCGCACCACCGGCCTGGAGCAGCTCGCCGCCGAGCGGCACCGCCACGCGCTCGACGCCGCCTCCATCGAGCGCCGCGGCCGCGACCCCGAAGACCTCGAACGCGAGGCGGCCGAGGCGCGCGAGCGCGAGCTCGTGCTCAGGGCGGAGCTGGAGCAGGCGCGCGAGCTGCTGGAGGAGGCCGTCGAGGCGCGGGCGGGGCACGAGGCCGAGCTGAGCGCCGAGGAGCGGCGGCTCGCGCTGGCCGCCAGGGCCGCCGCCGACCGCCGCGAGGGCCTGGCCAAGCTGCGCGGCCAGGTCGACTCCGTACGCAGCAGGTCCCGCGCCGCCGAGGAGGAGATCGGCCGGCTCCAGCAGGCCGTGGCCGAGGCCGCCGAGCGCGCCAGGCAGGCCGGCGAGGACCTGGAGACCCAGCGGCTGGAGGAGCCCGCGGTCGATCCCGCGCTGGCCGAGGAGCTGGCCACGGCGCAGGCCCTGGTCGAGGAGGCCCGAGCGGTCGCCGACGCGGCCAGGGCGGCGGCCGAGGAGGCCAAGGCCGCGCTCGACGGGCCGCGTTCCGGGCTGCAGGCCGCCCGTTCGGCGGTCGCCACCGCGCGCTCCGCCGACCAGGAGGCGCAGCGGTCGGTGGCCGCGCTGGCCGCCCGCCGCGACGCCCTGGAGCTGGGCCTGGCGAGGGGCGACGGCGGGGCCGCGCTGCTGGAGGCCGACCTCGCCGGGGTGCTCGGGCCGCTGGCGGTCGCCCTGCAGGTCACGCCGGGCGCCGAGGCGGCCGTCGCCGCCGTGCTCGGCCCGGTCGCCGAGGCGATCGCCGTCAAGACCATCGACACCGCCGTGGACGCACTCGCTCTGCTGCGCGAGCACGACTCCGGCCAGGCCACGCTGCTGGTGGCACGCCCCGGCGGCCCTTCCGGCCCCGGCGGGGCGCGCGGGGCCGCGCCCGCGGGGGCGCGGTGGGCCGCCGACCTGGTCACCGTTCCCGATCATCTGCGGCCGGCGCTCGACCACGTGCTCGACGGCGTCGCCGTCGTGGCCGACCTGGAGGCGGCGCGGGAGCTGGTCGAGCTGCACCCGCGGCTCAGGGCCGTCACCATGGCCGGAGACGTCGTGGGTGCGCGGGTGGCGAGCGGCGGAGCCGCGGGCGGGCAGTCCGTGCTCCAGGTCCGCGCCGCGTTCGACGAGGCCGTCAGAGACCTGGAGGAGGCCGAGGCGCGGGCGGAGGAGACCGCGGCGGCGCTGGACGAGGCGATCGCCGGGGAGCAGCGCGCGCAGGCCGCGCTGGAGGCCGCCCAGGCCGGGGTCAACGAGGCCCAGACCGCCGTCACCACCGCCCAGTCCGGCGTGAGCGCCGCCCAGGGCGCGCTCGACCAGGTCAGGGGCCGCCAGCGGGAGGCCGACCAGCGCACGGCCGCCGCCGCCCGGCGGCTCGCCCAGCTGGAGGCCGCCGAGGGCGCCGCCCGCGCCGAGGCCGAGCGCCTGGCCGCGAGCGTGGCCAAGGCCGAGGAGGCCCGCGCCGAGGGCCTGGAGGAGCTGGCCGAGCTGGAGATCCGCCTGGCCGAGGCCGAATACGCCCAGGAGCTGGAGACCGAGCCCACCACCGACCTGCGCGACGAGCTGGCCGCCTCCTGCGAGGCCGCCAGGCAGCGCGAGATGGACACCCGCCTCCAGGTCCGCACGGCCGAGGAGCGCGTCAAGGGCGTCGAGGGCCGCGCCGACGGCCTGCTGCGGGCCGCCCGCCGCGAACGCGAGGAACGCGCCCAGGCGGCCGCCCAGCGGGCCAGGCGGCGGCGTCAGGCGGCGCTGGCCGAGGCCGTGAGCAAGGGCGCCCAGCGGGTGCTCGCGGCCCTCGCCGAGTCGGTGGCGCTGGCCTCCAGGGAGCGCGACGAGGCCGACCTCGCCCGCGTCGCGATCGACGCCGAGCTCAAGCAGGTGCGCCTGCGGGTGCGCGAGCTCGGTCAGGAGCTCGACAAGCTGGTCAACCGCGTGCACGGCAGCGAGGTCGCGCGCACCGAGCAGCGGCTGCGGCTGGAGCAGATGGAGCAGCGGGCGCTGGAGGAGTTCGGCGTCGAGGTCGAGTCGCTGCTCGCCGAATACGGCCCCGACGCCCCGGTCCCCGGCGACCCGCCCGTCCCCTACGTACGCGAGGAGCAGGAGAAGCGGGCGCGGGCCGCCGAGCGGCAGATGACCCAGCTCGGCAAGGTCAACCCGCTCGCCCTGGAGGAGTTCGCGGCGCTGGAGGAGCGGCACGCGTTCCTGACCTCGCAGCTCGAAGACCTGAAGAAGACCCGGCGCGACCTGCTGACCGTGGTCAAGGAGGTCGACGACCGGGTGGAGCAGATGTTCGCCTCCGCCTACGAGGACGTCGCCCGCGAGTTCGAGCAGATCTTCACCCGCGTCTTCCCCGGCGGCGAGGGCCGGCTGGTCCTCACCCAGCCGGACGACATGCTGACCACCGGCATCGAGGTCGAGGCCCGCCCGCCGGGCAAGAAGGTCAAGCGGCTGTCGCTGCTGTCCGGCGGCGAGCGCTCGCTCACGGCGGTGGCGTTCCTGATCTCGATCTTCAAGGCGCGGCCGTCGCCGTTCTACGTGATGGACGAGGTCGAGGCGGCCCTCGACGACACCAACACGCAGCGGCTGCTGACGCTCTTCGAGGAGCTGCGGCAGAGCTCGCAGCTGATCGTCATCACGCACAACAAGCGCACGATGGAGATCGCCGACGCTCTCTACGGCGTGTCGATGCGCGGTGACGGCGTGACGCAGGTCGTCAGCCAGCGGCTCAGAGAGCGCGAGTCGGCCTGAACGGTGTGGCCTTGGGCGTGACCATGACAGTCGATCTGGAAAACTGACATCTTGTGGAGAGTTACCTCGGCGTCATCGTGATCGTGGCCGTCGTCGCCCTGCTGGCGGCCGGCGGTCTCTTCCTGCTGCTCAGGCCGAGCCGTAAGGCCCCGCCGGTCAAGCCGCCCGAGACCCTCCCGATCCCGGAGGAGAAGGAGCAGCCGCCCGCGGCGGGCGAGGAGCGCGAGGGTGGCGCGACCACCACGCTGCCGCCGCCCGCCCCGCCCGCGGAGCCGATGGTCGTCGCCCCCGCGACCGAGGTGCCGCCGCCGTCCGCCGGCCGGATGGTGCGGCTGCGCTCGCGGCTGGCCCGTTCGCAGAGCGCGCTCGGGCGCGGCCTGCTGGAGCTGCTGTCCCGCGACCGGCTCGACGACGAGGTGTGGGACGAGATCGAGGAGCGCCTCATCACCGCCGACGTCGGCATCGCGCCGACGCAGGTGATCGTCGAGGAGCTGCGCACCCGCGTCAAGGTGCTGGGCACCCGCACGCCTGCGGAGGTGCGGGCGCTGCTGCGCGAGCAGCTGCTCGCCCAGATCGACCCCGATCTCGACCGCACCCTGCACGTGCAGAAGCACGGCGAGCGGCCGGCCGTGGTGCTCGTCGTCGGCGTCAACGGCACCGGCAAGACCACCACCACGGGCAAGCTCGCGCGGGTGCTGGTCGGCGACGGCAAGAAGGTCCTGCTCGGCGCCGCCGACACCTTCCGCGCCGCCGCGGCCGACCAGCTCCAGACGTGGGGCGAGCGCGTGGGCGCCGACACCGTACGCGGGCCCGAGGGCGCCGACCCGGCCTCGGTGGCCTTCGACGCCGTCGCGAAGGGCATGGAGGAGCACGTCGACACCGTCATCGTCGACACCGCAGGCCGCCTGCACACCAAGACCGGCCTGATGGACGAGTTGGGCAAGGTCAAGCGGGTCATCGAGAAGAAGGCCACGGTCGACGAGGTGCTGCTCGTCCTCGACGCGACCACCGGGCAGAACGGCATGCGCCAGGCCCAGGTGTTCGCCGAGGTCGTCAACATCACCGGCATTGCGCTGACCAAGCTCGACGGCACCGCCAAGGGCGGCATCGTGATCTCGGTGCAGCGGGAGCTGGGCGTTCCGGTCAAGCTCGCCGGGCTCGGCGAGGGCCCCGACGATCTTGCGCCGTTCGACCCGGAGGTCTTCGTGGACGCGATTCTGGGTGAGTGATCCATTACGGTCAGGACCTATCGGTTCATGTAAGGGCCCTTACCAGAAGATGCCTTGATGGGCGAGTTTTGCGTGTGCTGACATGTACCGGTCATCAATGATCCTCTGGTCATGAGCACGTGAAAGGGCGCCACCATGAAGAAGATCGTCGTACACCGGCCAGGGACCATGAAGGTCACCGCCGCGGCCGCGCCGAGGCACATGTCCTGAGCCGACCGCGCCGGCGCCTCCCCGCACAGAGGCGCCGGCCGCACCGGAAGAGGTCGCGTGAACACGATCGTCATCGACGCGGACCGCCGCGTCGGAGGCCCCTACACCTTCGCCGCCGCGCTCCTCGGCCGCCTCGTCCCCGAGGCGCTGGAGAGCGGGTCCGGGCTGCCCGCCGCGTACGACATCGAGATCAGGGCGGCGGCGCCCGCCCTGCGGCCCCTCGTGCCGGCCCGCAGGCGCTCGCTGGCCGGCGCGCTGCCCCGATCCCAGCGGGTGCTGGTCCCCGGGGCGCGGCGTACGCTCAGGCTGGCCAACGGGCTCGCCGAGTTCGTCCGCGACCATCTGGTCAGGACGGGCCCGCTCGCGGTCACCGTCACGAACCTGGCCGAGGCCGACCCCACCGACGCCGAGCTGGTCGCGGTGCTGCGCCGCCGGCTCGACCCCGCGCTGCTGCGGATCGAGGAGGGCCCGTCCGCGCCGTCGGAGGGGCCGCTGCCCGAGGACTTCGACCGCTACCGCGACGAGGGCTTCCATCACGCCATGGCCGAGTCGGGGCTGGCGAGGCTGCGCGCGACGGCGTACGACGACGACCCGGGAGGCTGGGAGCGGCTGCTGCAACGCGTCGCCGGCGCTCTGGAGGCCGTCGAGCGCGAGGACGAGGCCCGCGCGCTCTACGACGAGGCCCGCCGCCGGGTCACCGACCCGAGGCACCGCGCCACGATGGCCTACGCCACGGCCATGATCCTCGTACGGCACCACGACCCGGCCCGGCGCGACCCGGAGGAGGCCCTGGCCTGGGTCAACGAGGCCGTCACCATCACCTCCCTGCTGCCCGACCCCCGCGAGCGCGCCTTCCACCTGGGCTTCGACCTCAACGGCAAGGCCCTCGTCGAGGTGCGCAGGGGCCGCGCGGAGGCCGCCATGGAGCTCGTCGAGCGGGCACTCGACCTGGCCGAGACCGACCTCGCCGGCGAGCACCCGATCCACCGGCTCGTGCTGTACGCCAACCGCGCCCAGCTCCACGCCATGGCGGGCCGGCCGGAGGAGGCGCTGGCCGACTACGGGCGGGCGATCGCCGCCGACCCCGGCTACCCCGACTACTACCTCGACCGGGGCAACCTGCTGCACCGGCTCGGCCGCCCGGTGGAGGCGCTGGCCGACTACGAGGCCGTCATGCGGCTCAGCCCGCCCTTCCCCGAGGCGTACTACAACCGCTCCGAGTTGCGCTACGCCGCGGGCGATCTGGCGGGCGCCCGCGCCGACCTGGACCACACGCTGGAGCTGGATCCCGCCTTCGCCCCCGCCTACGTCAACCGGGCCGGGATCCACGCGGCGACCGGGGCGTACGCGCTGGCCAGGGAGGACGCGCAGGCAGGGCTGGCGGCCGCGCCGCGCGACCCCCACCTGTTGTGCGTGCTCGGCCAGGTCGAGCAGGCCGAGGGCCACCCCAAGGAGGCGCGGGCCGCCTACGACCGGGCGCTGGAGCTGGACCCGCGCCTGGTGGCGGCGTGGGCCGGCCGCGCCGAGCTGGCCCACGAGCGCGGCGACCACGAGGGCGCCCTGGCCGACCTTGACCGCGCACTCGCCGTGGAGGAGAGCGCGGAGCTGTTGTTCAACCGGTCGGTGGTGTTCCGGGCGGCGGGCCTGCCCGAGCGGGCGCGGCGGGATCTGCTGCGCGCCGCCGACCTGGCGCCGGGCGACGAGGACGTGGGGCGCGCGCTGGCCGAGGTGTGAGCCGGCGCCCGCGCGGGGTACGTGGCGGCGATGGGCAAGATCCTCGTCGGCACCGCGTCGTGGACGGACAAGTCGCTGCTCGCCTCCGGCTGGTATCCGCCGGAGGCGAGGACCCCTGAGGCCAGGCTGGCCCACTACGCGAGCCGCTTCCCCCTCGTCGAGGTGGACGCCACCTACTACCACCCGCCCGCGCGGCGCACGGCCGAGCTGTGGCGCGAGCGCACGCCGGACGGGTTCACCTTCAACGTCAAGGCGTTCTCCCTGCTCACCCAGCACCCGACCCGGCCGGACGCGCTGCACAAGGACTTACGCGCGGCGCTCGGCGAGAACCCCAAGCGCACCCTCTACCAGCGCGACTTACCGCCGGGGGTCGTCGAGGAGGTGTGGGACCGGTTCCTGAGCGCGCTCGTGCCGCTGCACGAGGCGGGGCGGCTGGGCGCGCTGCTGTTCCAGTTCCCGCCGTGGTTCCCGCCGGGCGAGAGCAACCGCCGCTATCTCCTGCGCTGCCGCGACCGGTGCCGGCCGATGCGGATCTGCGTCGAGTTCCGCAACGCCGCCTGGATGGACGACGCGCACCGGGAGGACACGCTCGCCTTCCTGGCCGCGCACGACCTGCCGTACGTGTGCGTGGACATGCCCCAGGGGCACCCGTCGTCCGTGCCGCCCGTGCTCGCCGCCACCTCGGACCTCGCCGTCGTCCGCCTGCACGGGCACTCCGAGCGGTGGACGAGCAAGGTCATCGAGGAGCGGTTCGGCTACCTGTACGGCGAGGACGAGCTGCGCGACTGGGCGGAGCGCATCGCCGGGCTGTCGGAGCGGGCCGCGGTGACGCACGTGCTCACCAACAACTGCTGCGGCGACAACTCCCAGCGCAACGCCGCCCGGCTGGCGGAGCTGCTGGGCGCGGCCCGCTGAGCGGCGCTACTGGTCCAGCCAGTCGCGCAGCTCGGCGAGGTGCGGCTCGATGTCGAGCGACTGCGCGGCGAGCCAGGCGGGGTTGCCGTAGGTGCCCTTGTAGCGGTCGCCGCTGTCGCAGACGAGCGTGACGACGCTGCCGTGCTCGCCGGCCTGGCGCATCTCGTCGACGAGCTGCACGCAGGCGGCCAGGTTGGTGCCCGTGGAGCCGCCGACGTCGAGTCCGGTGACCTCGCGGGTCCAGTGCATGGCGGCGATGGAGCGGGCGTCGGGCACCGCGATCATACGGTCGATGACCGACGGCTGGAACGACGGCTCGACGCGCGGCCGGCCGATGCCCTCGATCCGCGAGCCGGGCGCGGTGAGCGTGGCGTCGCCGGTGGTCCAGCTCGGGTAGAAGGCCGAGCCTTCGGGGTCCACCACGGCGAGGCGCGTGGGGTGGCGGCGGTAGCGGATGTAGCGGCCGATGGTGGAGGAGGTGCCGCCGGTGCCCGCCCCGACGACGATCCAGGCCGGCTCGGGGTGCGGCTCCATCGCCATCTGGGAGTAGATGGACTCGGCGATGTTGTTGTTGCCCCGCCAGTCGGTGGCGCGTTCGGCGTAGGTGAACTGGTCCATGAAATGGCCGCCGGTCTCGGCGGCCAGGCGGTGAGATTCGTCATAGATCGTGGCGGGATCGCGCACCAGATGACACTTGCCGCCGTAGAACTCGATGAGGTGGATCTTCTCCGGCGAGGTGGTGGCGGGCATCACCGCGATGAAGGGCAGGCCCAGCAGCCTGGCGAAGTACGCCTCGCTCACCGCCGTGGAGCCGCTGGAGGCCTCGACGACGGTGGTGGTGGGCCCGATCCAGCCGTTGGCCAGACCGTAGAGGAACAGTGAGCGAGCGAGTCGGTGTTTGAGTGAACCT
Source organism: Nonomuraea sp. LP-02 (assembly GCF_036289125.1). NCBI lineage: Bacteria > Bacillati > Actinomycetota > Actinomycetes > Streptosporangiales > Streptosporangiaceae > Nonomuraea > Nonomuraea sp. LP-02. The sequence goes on from NZ_JAXCLK010000001.1 coordinate 8,145,731, forward strand.
GTAGGGTGCACCGACTCGTCTTTCAAGTAGAGGTTTACTCCCCAGTGCGAGGGCAGCGGAAAGACGTGAAGGTGTGTGTCGCAACTCCGGTTGGCATCGGCCTCCACCTTGAGTATGGCCTCCGCCACCCAGCGGCGCGTACGCGAGTCGTGACGGTCTACGAAAATCATGCTCTTACGCTATCCCCTGTGATGCTGGCCACTATTACTGCGGAATTGGGTGGGTAGTGTTATGATAACGAGACTTGTCCGGCCGTGGACGTGATGATGCACGCCGCGAGCAGACGGACGGAAACCCCTTCTGACCTTGGCGGACTCTCGCTAACGCGTCCCTTAGCAGGGACTTGCCATGATGAGAACGTCGGCAGACGGCCTTTGCCGAGACGGGGGACAGCGCAAGGGGGAATGAAACTTTGATCACCATGGCCGATGAGCAGCGCCAGGACTGGTTCGAGCGCGATGTCGTGCCCGTGACGTCGCAGCTTTTCGCGTCCGCCATGCGCTTGACCCGGAACGCCGCCGACGCGGAGGACCTCGTCCAGGAGACGGTGGCCAAGGCGTACACGTCCTACCACCAGTTCCGTGAGGGCACCAACCTCAAGGCGTGGCTGCACCGCATCCTCACGAACAACTTCATCAACGACTACCGCAAGAAGCAGCGTTCGCCGAAGCTGTCCGCGGCCGAGGAGATCGAGGACTGGCAGCTCCACGCCGCCGAGTCGCACAGCTCGACGGGTCTGCGCTCGGCCGAGACCGAGGCGCTCGACCGGCTGCCCGACAGCGTCGTGATGAACGCGCTCCGTTCCCTGCCGGAGGACTTCCGGGTGGCCGTCTACCTGGCCGACGTGGAGGGGTTCCCGTACAAGGAGATCGCCGAGCGGATGGGCACGCCCATCGGCACCGTCATGTCCCGCCTGCACCGGGGCCGCCGCCAGCTCCGCGGGATGCTGGAGGACTACGCCCGCGAGGAGGGCGCGGTGCGCGTCCCCAGCCAGCGCGCGGCCTGATCGGAAGGTCACCCACCCAGAGACAGGTGAAGGCGGACGCGAAGCACGCCGCCTTCCGCGCGCAGCTCCACCAGGTCGCAGAGCTGCCTGCTGATCCAGAGCCCGTATCCCCTCGGGGACTCGGGCTCGGGTGGTATGTAGCCGGGTAAGGGGTCGTCCAGGGCTCCGCCGGGATCGGCGATCTCACAGATCAGCTCACCGCCGGCGTTCCACATCGTGATCGTGCCGAACCCGGCGCCGTGCTCCACGCTGTTCGCGGCGATCTCCGAGACGCTGATGACCAGCGACGTCACCAGATCGCCGGCCATCCCGGCGATCCGTGCCCAGTCGCCGACGGTGTGGCGCAGCCGTCTCAGCTCGCGGGCGGTGAACCGGATCGTCACCGCGCCGGGCCCCGGCTCGGGCAGCGGCGCGCGGTCGCCGCTCAGCACCAGCTCTCCCGGCGGGACGAAACCGGCGCTCGGCGTCTCGCCCGCCCCGTCGAGCAGCAGCGGATGGTTGGCCTCGTGGTACGCCAGCGCGGCCGGGGGCGCCCGGCGCAGGTCGTACATGCAGAACAGCAGCGCCGTGCAGGGCGCGAGCGCCGCGTTGAGCACCGACTCGTGGCGGATCAGCTCGCGGACCTCTCGCTCGCTCCTGCCCTCCCAGGCCGGCTCGCCGACGACGAGCGTGCGCCGGCCACGGGTGTAGTCGTGCAGGGCGGCCAGGGTGCGGTAGGGGTGTGCGTACCAGGAGGCCGCCACCCGCCGGTCGACGTGCCCGGCGTCGCGGCCCAGGGCGTCGGTCAGCCGGTCCAGGTTGTCCTGGCCGGTGATCACCAGCACGCGCCGCCCCTCGGTGAGCGCGGTCCGCACGCGCGGCACCACGAGCCGGACAAAGGCGTCCTCGGAGTCGTACGGCACGCCGACGTGCCTCAGACCCCCGCCATTGATCCGTGCCCGGTCGGGCCGCACGGGCGAAACGTAACAAGCGCGCCGGGGCTACGCAACGGCTATCAGGGCCACCGCGCCGAGCGCGCATGCCACGCCCGTCACCTGGATGCCGTTCAGCCGCTCCCCGAGCACCCGCCTCGCCAGCAGCAGCGTGCTGGCCGGGTAGAGCGAGACGAGCACGGCCACGAGGCTGAGCAGTCCCTGCCGCTGCGCGAGCAGATAGAGGACGTTGGCCACCATGTCCAGGACGCCCGCCGCCACGATCACGCGCAGCGCCCCCGCCCCGGCCTGGGGCCGCAGCGCGCGCCCGGTGGCGAGCGCCACCAGCGTCACCGCCGTCACCGACGACATGCGCGCCCCGACCAGCGGCCACAGCCCGGCGTCGGCGGGGGCCATGGCGAGCAGGATGAAGAACCCGCCGAACCCGGCCCCGGCCAGCAGCGCGGTCGCGAGCCCGGCGGAGGGGCCCTTCTCTCCGCCGGCCGAGCGGTCCTGGCTCACCAGCAGCACCGAGCCGAGCGCCAGCGCCACGCCCACCAGCGCCCAGAACGCCGGCCGCTCGCCCGTCGCCAGCCCGAACAGCACCGGCAGCGCTGCCGAGGTCACCGCCGTGGTCGGCGCGACCACCGACATCACGCCGGTGGCGAGCGCCCGGTAGAACAGCGCCAGCCCGGCCGCGCCCGACAGCCCGGCGGCCAGGCCCCACAGCAGCGCCGGCCCGCCGGCCGTGCCCGGCAGCACCGGCACCAGGACGAGGATCAGCGCCAGACCGGCGAGCTGCGAGAGCACGACGACCGCGAGGACCTGGGTGCGCCGGGTGGCCAGGCCGCCGAAGAAGTCGGCGGTGCCGTACACCACCGCGCAGGCGGTCGCGAGGATCACCGCGGTCATTCGTCCACTCCTTTCGGAAGTCCAATGTGTTGCCCTTCCAGTACAACAGATTGAGTGCAGTGCATTGTCACTGGATATCACTAGACTGCACTGCATGGAAGACCCCGAGCTCATGAACCAGGCCATCGCCAGCAACGTCCGCTACCTGCGCTCCCACCGCGGGCTCACGCTGGACCAGCTCGCCGCCCGGTCGGGCGTGAGCCGGGGCATGCTCGTCCAGGTCGAGCAGGGCCGGACGAACCCCAGCGTGTCCACGCTCACCAGGATCGCCTCCGCCCTCGGCGTGACCGTGGCCCGGCTGGTGGAGGTCGGCGACGCGCCCGTGGTGCGCATCGTCGACAAGTCCGACGTGGTCACCTTCACCCAGGACGGGGTGCGGGCCCGGCTGCTCGTCGGCGCCGACTCGCCGATGATCCTGGAGCTGTGGGACTGGCGCATCGCCCCCGGCGACCACCACGACGGCGACGCCCACCCGCCCGGCACCCGCGAGATGGTGACCGTCCTGGAGGGCGAGCTGACCCTCACCGTGTACGGCAAGAGCCACGTCGTCGGCAAGGACGACGCCGTGCTGTTCACCGCCGACCGCCCCCACCGCTACGCCAATCAGGGCACCGCTGAGCTGCGCATCGTCATGGTCGTCGCCGAGCCGCGCGAGACGCATGACCAATAACGTCGAACGACCTGCGGATCACCCGCCGGAGTTTCATGATTACCCCATGTCCTGGACAAGCCGCAGGTAGGAGGTGGCGTATGAGTGAGGCCCGAGCGGCGACGGAGAAGCTGCACGCCGAGCTTCATGGCCGGGGCGTCGCCAGCGCGTACGAACTGGGCGACGACGAGACCATTCCCGTGTGGATCGGTCTGGTCGTGCGCTATAGAGATGGTTTTTACCGATGGCAGGAAGGACTGGTGAAACGTCGGCATCTGGGTACGGATCCGGTCGGATGTGCCATACGCGTGGCGCGCCGCTACCAGGAATTGCAGGCCGATATCCCACTCTGGTGGGACGACCTGGCCAGGGAGCTGCGGGGGACGCCGGCCCGGGACTATCCATGATGTGAGCCCCCCGCCTGTGGCGCCTCGGGGGGAATCATGCGTGTATGGGCCTTGCCGCTGGCCCTGCTCGCCCTGGCGGCGTGCGTCACCCAGTCGGCGGCGCACCAGCGGGCGGCCAGGGCGCCCGCGATCGTGCCGATGCGGGCGGCCCACGTCGATCCCGACCGGCTCGCCAAGCGGCTGGCGGCCATCCAGCCCGGCTGGCCGCGCACCCGCTCGTTCGACTGCGGGCGGATCAAGTGCGTGGCCCTCACCTTCGACGACGGGCCGGGCGAGCACACCGGCCGGCTGCTCGACATGCTCAAGCGGCGCGGCGTCCTGGCCACCTTCTTCGTGCTCGGCCAGATGGTGGCCGCCGACCACGGCCCGCACCTCGCCCGGCGCATCGTGCACGAGGGCCACGAGATCGGCAACCACTCCTGGAGCCATCCGGCGCTGACGGGGCTGTCCGCCGAGGGGGTGCGCCGCGAGCTGCGGCGTACCACCGAGTTGGTGCGGCGGCTCACGGGGGTGCGCATGCGGCTCATGCGGCCCCCCTACGGGGCGACCGACCCGCACGTGGCCAGGGAGACCCGCCGCGAGGGCCTGGCGCAGATCCTGTGGAACGTCGACACCTTGGACTGGCGCGACCGCGTCTCCGAGGTCGTGGCCCGACGGGCCGGGAAGGCCGGACCCGGCTCGATCGTCCTCATGCACGACATCCACCCCACGACCGTCCGGGCCGTGCCCCATCTGCTGGACACGCTCTTCCGCAGGGGGTTCACCTTCGTCACGGTCTCCGAGCTGTACGGCCGCCCGCCCGTGCCCGGCAGGGAGTACACCGAGCGCCGGTGATCGGATTGCCGCCCTGTCGGTGCGGCGTGGCACTCTGGCGGCATGGGTTTCACCGGTTTTCCCGACGAGGCGTTCCTGTTCTACGAGGGACTTGAGGCCGACAACTCCAAGACCTACTTCGCGGAGCACAAACGCGGCTACGAGGAGGCCGTGCGGGCGCCCATGCTCGCGCTCACCGACGAGCTGGCCGCCGAGTTCGGGCCGGCCCACCTGTTCCGGCCGCACCGCGACGTGCGCTTCGCCAAGGACAAGTCGCCGTACAAGACGCATCAAGGGGCGTTCGTCGAACGCCTGCCCGGCATCGGGCTCTACGTCGAGATCAGCGCGGCGGGCCTGTACGTGGCCGGCGGCTGCTACACCCAGGCGTCCGACCAGGTCGCCCGCTACCGGGCGGCCGTGGACGAGGACCTGTCGGGGAAGCCGCTCGCGGCCCTCGCCGACGCCCTCACCGCGGCCGGCTACGCCGTGGAGGGCGCGCGGCTGAAGACCCGGCCGCGCGGCTTCGACGACGACCATCCCCGCATCGGGCTGCTGCGCCACAAGTCGCTGTACGCGGGCATCCGCTTCGACCCCGAGCCCTGGGTGTCCACGGCCGGGGCGCGCGAGCGGGTGGCGGCGGCGTGGCGCGACTTCGCGCCGCTGGTCGACTGGCTCTGCGCCCACGTGCGAGGCAGCGAACTGCCCCGCCGGTGAGCGTCAGGCCCGCTCGGCGCGGGCCGTTTCAGGCGCTGTACGCGGGCCGTTACAGGCGCTACGCGCGGGCCGTCAGGCGCGCTTGGCGCGGGCCGCGGCGCGGGCGCGGGAGGCGCCGTCGAGCACGACCTTGCGGATGCGCACCGCCTCGGGGGTGATCTCCACGCACTCGTCCTCGCGGATGAACTCGAGAGCCTGCTCCAGCGACAGCACGCGCGGCGGGATCACCTTCTCGGTCTCCTCCGAGGTGGAGGAGCGCATGTTGGTGAGCTTCTTCTCCTTGGTGATGTTGACGTCCATGTCGTCGGAGCGGGAGTTCTCCCCGATGATCATGCCTTCGTAGACGTCGGTGCCGGGGGAGACGAACAGCGCGCCGCGCTCCTGCAGGTTGAGCATCGCGAACGCGGTCACCGGGCCGGAACGGTCGGCCACCAGCGAACCGCTCGCGCGGGTGCGCAGCTCGCCGAACCACGGCTCGTACGATTCGAACACGTGGTGCACCAGGCCGGTGCCGCGGGTCTCGGTGAGGAACTCGGTGCGGAAGCCGATGAGGCCGCGCGCCGGCACCACGAACTCCATCCGGATCCAGCCGGTGCCGTGGTTGGTCATGTGCTCCATGCGGCCCTTGCGCACCGCCAGGAGCTGGGTGACCGCGCCGAGGTATTCCTCGGGGCAGTCGACCGTCAGCCGCTCGACCGGCTCGTGCACCTTGCCGTCGATCTCCTTGGTGACCACCTGCGGCTTGCCGACGGTCAGCTCGTAGCCCTCGCGGCGCATCTGCTCGACCAGGATGGCCAGCGCCAGCTCGCCGCGGCCCTGCACCTCCCAGGCGTCGGGCCGGTCGGTCGGCAGCACGCGCAGCGACACGTTGCCGACGAGCTCCTTCTCCAGGCGGTCCTTCACCATGCGGGCGGTGACCTTCGTGCCCTTGGCCTTGCCGACCAGCGGCGAGGTGTTGGTGCCGATCGTCATCGAGATGGCCGGCTCGTCGACCGTGATCAGCGGCAGCGGGCGCGGGTCCTCGGGGTCGGCCAGCGTCTCGCCGATCATGATGTCGGGGATGCCGGCGATGGCGATGATGTCACCGGGGCCCGCCTCCTCGGCCGGCTTGCGCTCCAGCGCCTCCGTCATCAGCAGCTCGGTGATCTTGACGCGCTGGATCGAGCCGTCGGTGCGGCACCAGGCCACCTGCTGCCCCTTGCGGATCTGGCCCTGGTGGACGCGGCAGAGCGCGATGCGGCCGAGGTAGGAGGAGGCGTCGAGGTTGGTGACGTGGGCCTGCAGCGGGGCGCTCGGGTCGTAGGTGGGCGCCGGGATCGTCGACTTGATGATGTCGAACAAGGGCTCCAGGTCCTCGGAGTCGGGCATGCCGCCGTCGTCGGGACGGTTCATCGAGGCCCGGCCGGCCTTCGCCGAGGCGTAGACGATCGGGAAGTCGATCTGCTCCTCGGTGGCGTCGAGGTCCATGAACAGCTCGTAGACCTCGTCCACGACCTCCCTGATGCGGGCGTCGGGACGGTCGACCTTGTTGATGCAGAGGATGACCGGCATCTTCGCGCCCAGCGCCTTGCGCAGCACGAAGCGGGTCTGCGGCAGCGGCCCCTCAGAGGCGTCGACCAGCAGCACCACGCCGTCGACCATCGACAGGCCACGCTCGACCTCGCCGCCGAAGTCGGCGTGGCCGGGGGTGTCGATGATGTTGATGGTCATGCCGCCGTGCTGCACGGCGGTGTTCTTCGCGAGAATGGTGATGCCCTTCTCGCGCTCCAGGTCGTTGGAGTCCATGACGCGGTCGTCGACGTCCTGGTTGGCGCGGAAGGCCCCGGACTGCCAGAGCATCGCGTCGACCAGTGTGGTCTTGCCGTGGTCGACGTGCGCGATGATCGCGATGTTCCGCAGGTCGTCGCGGCTGTTCAGAGGCATGATGACTTCTCGCTCTTTGTCGTGGGGGCGGCCGCGCGAACTCGCGACCCACCAATTCTAATTGATTCCCTTCTGTGGGCAGGATCGGTCGCGGATCGTCCGGCCGTCCCTCCAGGGCCGCACCTACATATCCGGCTGCACATTTGTACGCATGGCAAGCGCGGGCCCGCTCCCTAGATTGGCGGGCATGACGTGGACAGAGCTGGTGACGGCGTCGGCGCCGACCAAGGGCGACGATCCGGCGGTGAGCGACGTCAGGACCGGCGAGGTGCTGTCGTACGCGGGGTTCGTGCGGCGGGTGACGCGGGCCGCGGCCGGGCTGCGTCACCACGGCCTGCAGGCCGGCGACCACGTGCTCGTCGACGTGCCGCTCGGGGCCGCGCTGCCGGTCGCCGTCCACGCCGTGGCCTGGGCCGGCGGCGTCACCGTGCTCGGCAACGCCGGCAAGGCCCGCATGATGATCACACAGGGCCTCCGCGACCCGTCCGCCGTACAGGTCGAGCAGGTCTTCTCCTTCCAGCGCGCGCCGGGCGCCCGGCCGTTCGGCGACCTGCTGACCGCCGGGGCCGTCGAGTTCGGGCCGCTCGCGGGGCCGGCCGTCGCGTTCGACGGAGGGCGGGTGCTCGACCACCTGCAGCTCGCGGGCGATCTGCGGCGGCTGGCCACCCGGCTCGTCATCGACAAGGACGACGTCGTCGTCAGCGCGGTCAGCGAGCCCTTCCGCGGCCTGCGGGTCATCGATCTCGCCATGATGGCGGGGGCCCACGTCGTGGTCGCCCACGACCCCAGCTTCGTCGGGTGCCGCGTGCTCGCCAAGGAACGGCGGGCCACGGTGGTCGTGGCGCCGTACGAGATGGCCAGGAGGCTGCTCGGCGATCCGCTGCTGCGGGTCGTCGACGAACGGGCGATCGTGAGCTCACTCGGCTTGAAAGTGCGACACTACTGTGGGAGAGTGTGATCCTTCCGCGACACAGGGTGACCGCATGCCAGAGCCCCCCAGGCACAACCTTCCGGCAGAGCCCAACCGGTTCGTCGGGCGCGAGCGCGACCTCGACGACCTGCGCGGGCTGTTCGGGCGGACGCGGGTCGTCACGCTGTGCGGGGTGGGCGGCATCGGCAAGACGCGGCTGGCGCTGCGGGTCGCGGCGGGGTTGACGGGCGCGTACCCGGACGGCGTCTGGCTGGTCGAGCTGGCCCGGCTCGGGCGGGGCGAGCTGGTCGTCCCCGAGATCGCCCGCGTGCTGGGAGTGCGGGCCGAGACCGGGCGGCCGCTGCTCGACACCGTTACGGCTCGGCTGCGCGACCTGCGTTGCCTGCTGCTGCTCGACAACTGCGAACACCTGGTGGACGCCTGCGCCGAGGTGACGGCGGGGCTGGTGGCCGCCTGCCCGCGGCTGAGCGTGCTCGCCACCAGCCGGGAGCCGCTGCGCATCGCCAGCGAGCTGATCTGGCGCGTCCCCCCACTCGACCTTCCCGACCCGGACCCCACCCTGGACCCCGCTCTGGACCCCGGCCCCGTCCTCGGCCTGGACCCCGGCCCCGTCCTCCGCCTGGACTCTGCCGCCGCCCTCACCGCCCCCGCCCGTCCGTACGGCCCCGCCGCCCTGCCCCCTGCGCGGCCCCTTCCCGAGCAGCAACCCGGCTCCGCTGCTGCGGGCGGCCGCGGCCAGGCACCACCGGGCAAGGCACCCCCTGAGGGAGCCGGGACCGCTGCCGACGACGGCGGGTGGTTAGGAGGGGGAGGACCGGTCGGCGGGGGGCCGGGTGAGGCGGCTCATGGTGGGGAGGCCGCGGATGGTGCGGAGCGGGACGTGGGTGGTGGTGGGACGCGGAGTGGTGCGGGAACCTCTGGCGGCGAGGTGCTGGGCGTCGGTGAAAGTGCGGCGCGAGGGGCTATGGGCGCCGGGGGTGGTGCGGCGGGCGGAGTGCTGGGGGCCGATGGGGGTTCGGCGCACGGCGTGATGAGCGCCGCTGGGGGTGCGGGGCGTGAGTTGTGGGGCGCTGGTGGTGGTGCGGCGGACGGGGTGCTGGGCGCTGGCGGTGGTGCGGCGCGCGAAGTACAAGGCGGCGGTGGGGCGGCGGGCCGCGTGGTGAGCCTTGGTGGGGGTGAGGCGGCACGTGGTGGGGAGGCTGCGGGTGGCCTGGAGCGGGATGTGGGTGGTGGGACGCGGGGCGGCGTGAGAACCCCCGGCGGCGGGGTGCTAGGCGCCGGCGAGAGTACGGCGCGTGAAGTGGAAAGCGGCGGCAGTGTGGCGCGCGGGGCGGATGGCGGCGGGAGCGCGGCGGGTGGGGTGCTGGGCGCTGGTGGTGGTGAGGCGGCTCGTGGTGGGGGGTTCGCGGGTGGCGCGGAGCGGGATGTGGGTGGTGAGACGCGGAGTGGTGCGGGAAACCTCGGCGGTGAGGTGGTAGGCGTCGGCGGGAGTGTGGCGCGCGGAGTGGAAAGCGGCGGGAGTGCGGGGCGCAGGGGGCTGGGCGCCGACGGTTGCGCGGCGGACGGGGTGCTGGACGCCGACGGGACTGTGGTGGGCGGGGTGATGGGCGCCGGTGGTGGTGTGACCTGTGGAGTCGTGGGCGTTGGCGGGGCTGTGGCGCGGGGGGCGGTGGGGCCCGATGCGGCGCATGAGCTGCTGGGCGCTGGCGGGGGCGAGGCGGCTCGTGGTGGGGAGTTCGCGGGTGGCGCGGAGCGGCATGTGGGCGGTGGGACGCGGAGTGGTGCGGGAATTCCCGGCGGCGAGGTGCTGGGCGTCGGCGGGAGTGCGGCGCTTGGGGTGGAAGGCGGCGGAGGCGCGGCAGGCGGGGTGGTGGGCGGCGGGTCAGCGTATGAGGTGCTGGGCGCCGATGCGGCAGGCGGGGTGCTGGGCGTGGCGGGCGGGGTGGTGGGCGTGGGGGAAGGGGCCGCCGGTGGGGTGGGCGATGAGCAGGGCGGGGTGGTCAGGTGGGGGGATGGTGGTGAGGAGGAGAAAGAGGGTGATTGGGGGAGGTGGGGTGGGGTGGTGGAGGTGGAGTCGGTGCAGTTGTTTCTTGATCGGGCGGCGGCCGTGGGGACGCGGTTGGGGCCGGAGAGCATCGCCGACGTCGTACGCCTGTGCCGGGCGTTGGACGGGCTCCCGCTCGCTCTGGAGCTGGCCGCGGCCCGTACGAGCCTGCTCAGTCCCGGCCAGATAGCCGACCGCATCGACGACAGATTCTCGCTGCTCACCACGGGCGGACGCACGGCCCCCGCACGGCAGCGCACGTTGCTCGCGGCCGTCGAGTGGAGTTACGACCTGCTCTCGTACAAGGAGCAGGTGGTGCTGCGCAGGCTGGCGGTGTTCGCGGGCGGGTTCGATCTCGGCCTGGCCGAGCGGGTGTGCGCCGTGCGGCCCGTCGCCGAGGCGGAGATCGTCGATCTGCTCGGCGGCCTGGTCGACAAGTCGCTCGTGCTGTGCGACGAGAACCGCACCCGCTACCGGCTGTTGGAGACCATCAAGCGTTACGCGCTGGAGCGGCTGCGTCAGGCGGGCGAGCGGGAGCTGCTGCGCGAGCGGCACCTCGGCGTGATGTGCGAGCTGCAGGAACGTCTCTTCGCGACCGAGATGGTGGACCCCGGCGTGCCGTGGCCGGAGCGGCTGCGGGCGCTGACCGCGAGCCGGAGCCTGCTGGACGACCAGCGGGCGGCGCTCGACTGGGCCGTCGAGTCCGGCGACGTGGCGCTGGGCCTGCGGTTGTGCACCGTCAGCACGGCCCTGCTGCCGCTGGGCGGCAATCCCGCGGAGATCGTCGACTGGATCGAGCGGCTGCTGTCGCTGGACGTGTCGGCGGTGTCTCCGGAGCAGGTCGCGCACGCGAAGGCGTACCTGGCCTATGGCCTGGAGGCGCGTGACGAGCTGAGCCGGTCGCTGGAGGCGGCCGAGGAGAGCCTGGCGGGCCTCGCGCCGGACAACGTGTTCCCGCGCTGCGTCATGCACAGCCTCGTCGTCGTGGTGCTGCTGCGCATGGGCCGCGTCGACGAGGCGGTACGCCATGCCGAGGAGGGGCTGGCCGCGGCGACCCGTACGGGCGATCCGTGGAACCAGGCGGCGGGGCTGGCCGGGCTGTCGGCGGTGGCGCTGACCCGTGGCCGGCTGCGGGAGGCGCAGCGGCACGGCGAGGAGGCGCTGGCCCGCGCCCGCGAGCACGGCCACCGGTGGATCATGGCCCGTGCCGCCGCGCAGCTCGGCGCGGTGGCCGAGGTTCGCGGCGATCTGGTGACGGCCAAGGCCAGGTACGAGATGGCCGTCCCCTGGCTGCGCGAGCTGGGCGCCGACGGCGACCTGGCCCGCTGCCTGGCCCACGGCGGACGGGTGGCGGCGATGCTGGGCGAGTTCGCCGTCGCGCGGCGGCGGCTGGCCGCGAGCCTCGCGCTGAGCAGGGAGACCGGCCAGCGCCAGGGCGTGGCGCGCTGCCTGATGGGGTTGTCGGTGCTGGCGGAGTGCGAGGGCGACCTGGAGGGCGCGCTGCCGGCCGCCGCCGCGGCCGCGGCGCTGCGCGAGTCCATCGGCCAGCAGCACGCCACGCTCCGCATCGAGGAACTGCTCGGCCGGGCGCGTGCCCGGCTCGGCGAGGGCCGTACGGCCGCTCTGTGGTCGCGGGGCCGGGTCATGGGCCCCGACGACGCCGCCCGCCGCGTCCTGGAGGGCGAGCGGCAGCCGCGCCGGGAGCCTCCGGTGCCGGTCGAGCCGGTACGCCGCCCGCTGCTCACCGCCCGCGAGCAGGAGATCGCTGGCCTGCTCACCCGCGGCCTGTCCAACCGGGCGATCGCCGGGGAGCTGGTCATCAGCCCCGCCACCGTGGCCCGGCATATCGCCAACATCATGGAGAAGCTCGGCTATACCTCCCGAGCCCAGATCGCGGTGTGGGCGGCCGAGCAGGCGTCGGGCCCTTCTGCATAGGGACTGCATAGGGATTTGCATATTCCGCCCCATGTACGCACGAGACGCCCTCCCTACGGTGGTCGGCATGGATGAGCGCTACGTCATCATGGACGCGGACACCGGAGTGAAGCTCACGGAGGAGCAGCTCGACGAGCGGTCGGCCGTCGCGATCGTCCAGCTCCGCCGGCGTGGCGTGCGGACGGGCGACACCGTGCTCATCTGCCTGCCCGTCGGGCCCGACCTGCTGGTGGCGACCGACGCGGTGATCGCCGCGGGCGGCGTGGCCTATCCCATGCCCGCCGACCTCCCCGCCGCCACGCTGAGGGACCGCGTACGGGCCAGCCGCGCCCGCGTGATGATCTCCGACGTGCCGCACGCCGTGCGGGCGGCCGAGGAGTCGTGGGTGCGGATCGTGCTGGGCGTGGCTGACCTGGGCGTCCCCCGCAGGGACGACACGGCGGGGGAGGGGGACGCCGGTCGGGGGCAGGACGCGGGCCGCGCCTAAGCTCGCATCCATGCCTTTCGCGCCCAGCTTCTCCGTCATGCTCAGGACCGAGGACGGCGTCCGCATCGACGCCGCCCACACCCCGCCCCGCCACACCGGCGGCGCGGCCGGGAACGGCGCGCCTGGGAACGGCGTCGGGATCGTGGTGGCGCACGGCTTCACGGGCTCGTGGCGGGAGCGCCCCGCGCGCCGCATCGTGCACGTGCTGAGCGGCTACGGCGGCGTGCTCGCCTTCGACTTCCGCGGCCACGGGCGCTCCGGCGGCGAGACCACCGTGGGCGACGTGGAGATCCTGGACGTCGAGGCGGCCGTCCGGCACGCGCGGAGGATCGGCTACGAGAAGGTGGCGGTGGTCGGCTTCTCGATGGGCGCGGCGGTGGCCGTGCGCCACGCCGGGCTGCTCAAGGGCGTGGACGCGGTGGTGGCGGTGAGCGGCCCGGCCCGCTGGTACTACCGGGGCACCAGGCCGATGCGCCAGGTCCACTGGGCGATCGAGCAGCCGGTGGGCCGGTTCGCGGCGCGGCTGGTCAAGCGCACCAGGATCCGCCGCGCCCCGTGGGACCCGGTCCCGCTGCCGCCGTACGAGGCCGCCGCGCTCATCGCGCCGGTCCCCCTGCTGGTCGTCCACGGGGACGCCGACACGTTCTTCCCCCTGGAGCACGCGCACCAGATCTACGCGGGGGCGCGCGAGCCGAAGGAGCTCTGGATCGAGCCGGGCTACGGGCACGCGGAGGCCGCGGCGACCCCTGATCTCGTCCGCCGGATCGGCAAATGGATCTCCTTGAACTTTTCCTGAGTAATACACGTCGTACTGAGGCGTATGGAAGGAAACCGCCGGGAGAAAGTCCCTGGGGATGAAATCCGGCTACGGGCTGGACATGGGACATACTTCAGTAGTCAGGCGGTTGCCCAGCGTCGCGGGGGCGCGCTGGGTGGCCTTCGGCACGGGAACGGCCCCGCACCCTCTGGGCGCGGGGCCGCTTCTCACGCAAGGGCTCAGCCCAGGCGGGCGATGCTCTTGTACTCCAGGTAGCCGGACAGGCCCTCGGGGCCGAGCTCGCGGCCGATGCCGCTGGACTTGTAGCCGCCGAAGGGCGTGTTCGCGCCGAGCAGGTAGCAGTTGACGCCGTAGGTGCCGGTGCGGACCTGGCGGGCGATGTCCATGCCGTGCTCGGTGTCGGCGGTCCACACCGTGCCGGCCAGGCCGTAGTCGCTGTCGTTGGCGATGCGGACGGCGTCGGCCTCGTCCTCGTACGGGATCACCGCCAGGACCGGGCCGAAGATCTCCTCGCGGGCGATGCGCATCTCGTTGGTGACGCCGGAGAAGACGGTGGGGGCGACGTACCAGCCGCGGTCCTGGGGCCGGTCGAGGCCGCCGATCACGACCTTGGCGCCCTCGTCCATGCCGATCTTGATGTAGCCCTCGACCCGCTCCTGCTGCCGCTTGGCGACCAGCGGGCCGATGCCGGTCGTGGGGTCGGCCGGGTCGCCGACCTGCTGGGAGGCGACCATGCCCGCGACGGCGTCCACGACCTCGTCGTAGCGGTTGCGCGAGGCGAGGATGCGGGTCTGCGCCACGCACGCCTGGCCGTTGTTCATGAGCGAGGCCAGGGACAGGAAGCCCATGCTGGAGGCGAGGTCGGCGTCGTCCAGGATGATGGCCGCGGACTTGCCGCCGAGCTCCAGGCTGACCCGCTTGAGCTGCTCGCCGCAGATGGAGGCGATGCGGCGGCCGGCGGCGGTGGAGCCGGTGAAGGCGACCTTGTCCACCCCGGGGTGCGAGACCAGGTGCTCGCCGACCTCGCGCCCGGCGGGCACGATGTTGAGCACGCCGGCCGGGATGCCGGCCTCGACGACCCACTCGGCCAGCAGGTACGCGTCCAGCGGCGTCTCGGGCGCGGGCTTGAGCACGACCGTGCAGCCGGCCAGCAGGGCGGGCGCGAGCTTGGTCATGGTGACGAACTGCGGGACGTTCCACGGCACGACGGCGGCCACGACGCCGACGGGCTCGCGGCGCACGGTCACCGGGCCGAACAGGCCGGGCCGCTGCTCCTCCTGCTCGAACGTCCTGCCGAGCTCGGCGTAGAAGTTGAGCATCTCCAGCGGCTGCGGCGCCTGCGCGAGGTTGGAGAAGGTGATCGGCGAGCCCATCTCCTCGGTGATGAGCTGGGCCATCTCGCTCTGCCGCTCGTTGTAGATCGCCGCCAGCCGGGCGATGACCTCGGCCCGCTCGGCGAACGTCATGCGCGGCCAGGGCCCGTGGTCGAACGCCTCGCGGGCGGCGGCGACGGCGCGGTCGACGTCCGCGGCGGTGCTGTCGGGCACCCGGCCGACGACCTCCTCGGTGTGGGGCGAGATGACGTCGATGGTGCCGGTGCCCGCGGGGGCCACCCATTCGCCCCCGATGAAAAGCGTGTCGTGCTGGCGCATGTCGAGAGCCTCCTGCTGGACGGGATGGGGGTATGCCTCAAAGGCGACCGAATCATGTTCTGCTCACGCACGCAAGAGGGGCGCGGCCCGCGCCGCGCCCCTCCGTGTCGCGCCCGCTAGCGCCGGTCGCCGAGCAGGTGCCGCATGGACCGCTTGACGAGGTCCGTACGCGCCGCCTGGTCGGTCACGCTCTCGACGCCGAACCCGAGGTAGACGGTGTCCTTGGTGACGATGCCGCCGCCCTCCTCGAAGACCTGGTCGGTACGGAACCAGTTGTTGATGGAGACCGAGGTGCCGGCCGGCGGCGCCCCGACGGCCCAGCCGCCCAGATCGCTCTCGAAGGAGGTCTCCACGGCCGTCGCGCCGTCCAGGGTCACCTTGGCGTCGTCCAGGAAGACGCCGGCGCCCTGGGTGGCCCAGTCGCTGATGTAGGAGATCGACAGCTCGACCCGCTTGCCCGCGTACGGGGTCAGGTCGATCCGCCACTGCTGCCAGCCGGCCGAGTTGCCCGAGGCCGCGTGCCAGGCGCCGGAGGAGCCGGTCGGCTCACAGGCCGGGCCCTGGTAGCGCTGCGTGAACGGGTGGATCACCCGCCAGCCGCCGCTGTTGGCGGTCTGGCAGCTCTCGCCGGTGCTCTGGCTGGTGTGCCCGTTGGCGTCGGGGAGCGTGGTCCAGTCGTCGCCGCCCGCCGTCCTGGCCTCCACGGTCAGGAAGTCCCAGTCGGCCTCGGTGTCGTACGACGTCCAGAACGTCAGCTCGCCGCTGCTCTTCCCGGTGAGGTCCACGGTCGTCGTCAGCCGCTTCCACGACACGTCGGCGATGCCGCTGTAGACGTCCCAGGAGCCGGTGTGCGGGTCGAACGGGCCGCCGGGGCGTACCCACTTGACCTGCGCGGAGCTGGCGAACAGCGGGAACTGCGCGGCCGGCAGGATGGCCGAGGTGGCCACGAACGAGTTGGTGTGACTCGGCTCCAGGCCGGCCTGGAAGCCCTCGAACGCGCCGCCCTGGCCCCGCAGCGGGAACGGCTGCCCGGTGTCGTGGTCGGTGCCCGCGTCGTCGAAGAAGACGTAGGCGCCGAGGTAGTACTGCTGGAAGTCGTTGAAGACGGGGATGCACGGCGGGTCGTCCGGCACCGTGCACTCGGGCTGGCCGGCGTCCGGCTCGTAGTAGTACGCGCCGTTGTTGTTGGCCGCGTACGACGGGTACTTGCCGGCGTGCAGCAGCTTGCCGCCCTCGTTGAGGTAGTCGCGCACGGCCAGCTCGGTCTGCACCCCGCCCTTGGACGTGGTGCCGGGGACCTGGCCCTGCGACCTCGGGATGATGTCGTCGCCGGTCTCCCAGACCACCGCCTTGTAGTGGCTGAGCACGCCGAGCGGATGCGGCGGCACCCGGCCCATCTTGTCCATGTCGTAGACGTCGGAGGTGTATCCGGCGGCCGTGAGCGCGGCCGTGTAGGCGGCGGCGTACTTGGCCTCGGTGGCGCCCTGGGCGGGGCTGAGGCCGGTGACGTCCTCGGTGGCGAGCACGAGCACCTTGCCGCCGATGTCGGAGGCGACGGTGTAGGTGAAGTCGGCGCTCTTCTTGCCGATCGCGCTGAACCAGACCTTCACCCGGTCACCCGGCTTGGTCCCGGTGATCTTGCCGCGCATCCAGTGGTAGTAGCGGTCGTAGCCCTTGCCGTACCGCTCGCCGCCCTTCCACTCGCCGGTGAGCGCGGTCTTCGTACGCCCGCCGTTGACCTGCCAGTTGAGCAGCACCGGGCCGAGCTTGCGCTTGGCGTTGACCTGCACGACCTGGTCCTTGCCGTAACTGACCTGGAACGGGTCGAGCACGAAGTCCGGGGTGGTGTTGCCCAGGTGGTTGACCGGCTCGACCGGGTTGACCGCCGAGTTCGCCACGTCGAGCGCGAACGGCAAGTTCTTCTCGAACTCCGCCTGCACCAGGGCCTCGTCGTCGGGGAAGACGAAGCCGCAGCCGTCGCAGCCCTCGTCGAGCTCCGGCGTCCAGGACAGCGTGCCGTACGCGTAGTGCGCGTGGTCGGTGGTCTCGCCGTTGGTGGTGTAGAGCTCGGCGCCGAGGTCGGGGTCGAAGCCGGGGACGGCCGGATGCTCGTCGTCACCCGTGATCGCCTCGTAGATCGGGTTGTCGGCCGTGGGCGTGGCGATCTGGAAGCCGGCGGGGTAGAGCAGCAGCGGCCCGAAGGAGTGGTAGTTGAGCTGCATCTCGAACCCGACCCGCTTGAGCAGCCCGTCGAGGGCCCGGGTCTCCGGCTCGCTGGCCGGGCCGGAGCCGCGGTAGGTCTCGCTGCTCGGGATGCTGGAGGAGCCCTCCTCGTCGTAGTGGAAGTTCGTGGGGTAGTTGCGGTTGGGGTCCACGCCGTCGCCCACGGTGATCTGGCCGTCGCCGTTCACGTCGCGCAGGTTCTTGCGCCACAGGCGGTTGCCCTCGGTGAAGGTGAAGTCGTAGCCGTCGGGGTTGGCGACCGGGACGAACCACAGCTCGGTCCTGTTGAGCAGGTCGCGCAGCCGGCCCTTGTTGGCGAGGACGTACTTCAGCAGCCGCATGTCCACCTCGGTGGCGATCCACTCGCGGGCGTGCTGGGTGGCGGAGTAGAGCGTGGCCGGCTTGAGGCCGTCGGGCAGCAGCCTGGCCCCGGTGCTCACCTTGGCGGCGAGGATGTCCTGTCCCCGCAGGGTCTTGCCGATGGACTGGAGCTTGACCACGTCCTTGTTGGCGCCCGCGAGCGCCTTGAGCTGGTCGGCGATGCCGCCGGGCTCCGAGTAGGACCGCCAGACGGTGTAGCCGCCGGACGCCTGGGATCTGGCGGCTTCGAGCTGGGTCTGGCCCTGTGGGTTGCGTACGGGCTCGGGTTTGTAGCCGAGCTTCCTGAGCCCGGCGAGCCCGGCCGCGGCGGCGGTCAGCTCGACGTGCTCCTTGCCCCCCTCGACCTGCTGCTGGACGACGTCGAAGCCCTTCTCCCTGAGCGTCTGCCCGGTGCCGGGCGCGCTGTCGAGCTCGTAGAGCTCGATGCGGTCCGAGGGCGGGAGCGGCGCCGCGGAGACCTGGGCCGGCAGGGCCACGACGGCCGTGGCCACTCCGAGCACGACGGCCGAGGCGATGGTCGTTAATCGAGTCACGCTTGTTGCCCCCCTTGCGAGACGGATTCGACCGCCATCTCAGACCGTTGGAGCGATCCCTACAAGGCCCAAATTTTTACGTCCCCCTTAAATCCGACAAATCGCCGGAACCTCGCTAAAGGTGCAGCAGTTCGGTCGTTCGGATGACAGATATCAAGATCATCTTCTATAGTTTCGGACCGACCATGAAGGAGGGGGCGGGTGTGAGAACCGGACGCGTCGCCGTTCTGGTCGCCGTCCTCGCCGGGCTGCTCACCCTCTCCGGCGCGCCGCCCGCCTCCGCCGCGCCGAGCCCCGCCGAGCTGCGCAGGCTCACCAAGCAGGCGGCCCAGCTCAACGAGCTCTACCGTGGCCAGATCCAGAGCCTGGAGGAGATCAGGATCCAGGCCAAGAGGGCCACCGACACCAGCGGCGACCTTGAAGCGCAGCTCCGCGCCGCCCAGGCCGACGTGGGCCGGATCGCCCAGGCCTCCTACATCCTGGGCCCGCTCGACAACACCAAGCTCTTCGGCATGCGCGCCGAGCCCCACCAGATCCTGGGCCAGGCCGCCAACCTCTCCTACATGGCCGTCGAGCGCACCGAGAAGGTCAAGAGCATCCAGAGCCTGATCAAGAAGTCGAAAGAGGCGAAGCTCAACGCCAACGACAAGATCCAGAAGATGAAGCGGGAGATCAAGCGGCTGCAGAGCAAGCGCGACGAGATCCAGCGCCTGCTCAACAAATTCGGCTTCCAGCAGCCCGGCGGCGCCGACGGCCTGACCCCCCGCATGGTCGCGGTCCGCGCCGAGATCATGGCCAACTTCCCCATGAAGTACGGCGTCGGCTGCCTGCGCCCCGGCGACCCCGGCGAGCACGGCAAGGGCCGGGCCTGCGACTTCATGATGTCACGCGGCGGCACCATGGCCACGGGCGCCGACGCGGCCAACGGCGACGCCCTGGCCGCCTGGCTGATCAGCAACGGCGCCCGCATCGGCGTCATGTACATCATCTGGAAGCAGCGCTACTACGACATCCGCTCCGGCGGCGGCTGGGATCCGATGTCCAACCGCGGCGGCGTCACGGCCAACCACTACGACCACGTTCACGTGTCGGTGTTCTGACTCCGTACGAACTCCGCGTACCACCGGTAGGACGCCTTCGGGGTGCGCCGCAGCGTCGCGTAGTCCACGTGCACCAGCCCGAACCGCTGGTGGTAGCCCTCGGCCCACTCGAAGTTGTCCAGCAGCGACCAGACGAAGTAGCCGCGCACGTCCACGCCTTCGGCCATCGCCTGCCGCATCGCCGCCATGTGGTCGCGCAGGAAGGCGATGCGGCCCTCGTCCTCGACGGTGCCGCTCTCGGTGGGCACGTCCTCCTGTGAGCAGCCGTTCTCGGTGATGTGGATCGGCGGGAGCGCCGCGCCGTAGCGGGCCTTGAGCCCGGTGAGCAACTCGCGCAGGCCGTCGGGGACGATCGGCCAGCCGAAGGCCGTCGTGGGGTGGCCGGGCAGGCCGGCGTCGGCGAAGGGCAGCCCGGCGCCGGCCTCCGGTGCGGCGATCCTGGTGGGGTTGTAGTAGTTGACGCCGAGCGCGTCGATCGGCGAGGCGATGACCTCCAGGTCGCCGTCCCGCACGCAGTCCAGCCCCGGCGGGTACGCCGACAGGTCCGGGTACGCGCCCAGCAGCACCGGGTCGAGGAAGAGCCGGTTGTGCAGGATGTCGTACGCCTCGGCCGCCCGCAGGTCGGGCTCCTCCTGGGAGGCGGGCCGCACGGGCGTGCAGTTGTTGGTGATCGCCACCTCGCGCGCCCCGGCCGCGCGCAGCGCCCGCACCGCGAGGCCGTGCCCGAGCAGCTGGTGGTGTGCGGCCGGCAGGGCCTCGGTGAGCAGCGCCCGGCCGGGGGCGTGCACGCCCATGGCGTAGCCGTAGGCCATGTGCACGAACGGCTCGTTCAGCGTGATCCACAGCGGCACCCGGTCGGCCAGCCGCCCGGCCACGACGGCCGCGTAGTCGGCGAAGCGGGCGGCGGTGTCGCGGCTCAGCCAGCCGCCGCACTCCTCCAGCGCCTGCGGCAGGTCCCAGTGGAACAGCGTCGGCACCGGCTGGATGCCCTGCTCCAGCAGGGCGTCCACCAGCCGCTCGTAGAAGTCGAGTCCCTTGGCGTTCACCTCGCCCGCGCCGCTCGGCAGCACCCGGGGCCAGGAGACGGAGAAGCGGTAGGCGTTGACGCCGAGGCCGGCCATGAGGGCGACGTCCTCGGGCCAGCGGTGGTAGTGGTCGCAGGCCACGTCGCCGGTGTGGCCGTCGCGTACCCGGCCGGGCTCGTGGGCGAAGACGTCCCAGACGGACGGGCCGCGGCCGTCCTCGTCGGCGGCCCCCTCGATCTGGTAGGCGGCCGTGGCGGTGCCCCACAGGAACATGCGCGCTCCTCAGTTGATGCGAGTGTGGCTCATGTTAACTCCGTCACCTCGGATTCCCTTTACCTGCAGGTAATGCGCAAGGATGGAGGCATGACGAGTGTGTTGCGCCGCCGTCCCGCCCAACGCCGCAGCGCGGTCCGCGTGGAGCGCATGCTCGACGAGTGCGCGCTGCTGCTCGACGAGGTGGGCTACGAAGCGCTCACCACCAAGGAGGTCGCGCGCCGCGCCGAGGTGCCGATCGGCACCTTCTACCAGTTCTTCCGCGACAAGCAGGCCCTGGTGCGGGCGCTCGCGCTGCGCAACCTCGACGCGTTCCTGGAGCGGATCACGCAGCGCATCGCCGCCGCCGACCTCGGCCACTGGACCGACCTCGTCGAACTCGCGGTCGACGAGTTCGTCCACATGAAGCGCACCACCCCCGGCTTCGGCGTCGTGGATTTCGGCGAGGTGCTCATCGCCCCCGGCGGGCCCGCGCTCCCCGGCACCCACCGGGCGCTCGACGAGGCCAGGGACAACAATGAGATCGTCGCCGACCGGCTGCGCCTGCTCACCAAGGAGCTGCTGGACGCGCCCGCCGGGTCCGGCCTCGACCGCGCGCTGCTGGTCGCGGTGGAGGCCACCGACGCGGTGCTCAAGCTCGCCTTCCGCGCCGACCCGGCGGGCGACCCGCAGCTCATCGCCGAGTGCAAGCAGCTCGTCCGCCGCTACCTCGCCGACCACCTGCCCTGAGCCGACCCCTGCCCTGAGCCGCCTCTGCCCTGAGCCGCCCCTGTCCTGAGCGTCAGCGGGGCGCGTCCAGGCGGGCCTTCAGCTCCGCGTCCAGCTTGAGCCCGGCGGCGCCGATCGCCTCGTCGAGCTGGGCCATCGTCGACACCCCCACGATCGGCACGATCCCGTCCGCCATCAGCCACGCCAGCACCACCTGGTTCGGGGTGGCGCCCAGCTCCCCGGCCACCTCGCGCAGCGTGGCCAGCCGGGCCGTGGTGCCGGGGTGGTCGTAGATCTCCGGGATCGGCCGGTCGGCCCGCGTGTAGGCGCCGAACATCAGCGTGTTGTACGCCCACAGCGTCACGTCCGGCTCGGCGGCCAGATAGTCGAGCAGGTCGTCCGTGACCAGCCGGTGCCCGGCCTCGGCGGGGCTGGTGAACGGTCGCGGGCGCAGATAGGTGTGGCGGAGCTGCACGTACGTGTACGGCAGCCAGCCCCGCGCCGCCGAGACGCTCCGCGCCCGCTCCAGCCGCCAGGCCGCCGTGTTGCTGGCCCCGACGGCCCCGACCTTGCCGGCCCGCGCCAGCTCGTCGAAGGCCCCCAGCGTCTCCTCCAGCGGCACCGAATGGTCCTCGATGTGCGCCCAGTACAGATCGACGTGGTCGGTGCCGAGCCGGCGCAGGCTGCCCTCCGCCGCCCGCGCGATGGCGGCGGCCGACAGGCCCTCGGCCGAGTCCAGGGTGGTGTCGCCGGGCACGGTGGGCCGCGCGCCCGCCTTGGTGCTGATGAAGATCCGGTCGCGGTTGCCGCGGGCGGCCAGCCAGGCCCCGATGGCCTGCTCGCTCTCGTCGCCGGTGCGGCCCTCGACCCAGAACGGGTAGTTGTTGGCGGTGTCCAGCATGGTGCCGCCCGCCTCGTGGAAGCGGTCGAGGAGGGCGAAGGTGTCCTCCAGACTGACGCTGGTGCCGAAGGGGATCGTCCCGAGTGCGAATCTCATGGCTCCGACTTTCGGACCTGGAGCGCGCTCCATGTCAAACGGTTGACCTGGAGCACGCTCCAGGTGAAATCCTGAGGGGGTGAGCGTGTACACCCCCGCCGAAGCCGTCGTGGAGACCGGCTTCTCCCTCGACACCTTGCGTTACTACGAGAAGATCGGGCTGCTGGAGCGCGTCGACAGGAACGCCGCCGGGCAGCGCAGGTTCAGTGAGGAGGACATCGGCTGGCTGGGCACCCTGCGCTGCCTGCGTGAGACCGGCATGCCCATCGCCACCATGCTCCGCTTCGCCGAGCTCGTCCGCGCCGGCGACCACACCGTGCCCGACCGGATCAAACTGCTGGAGGAGCACGACCGGCAGGTCCAGGAGCAGATCGCCAACCTCGCCGAACGGCAGGACTACATCCACAACAAGATTTCCTACTACCGCAGTCTCCTGTAGCCCGCCCTTTGCGCTCCGGCTGTTAGACCGTGAGCCGTGACTCCTCCGCTCCCCGATGGAAGCGGCTTCTCGCTAAGCCGCTTGCGCAGCCTGGCGAAGGGCAAGCCCTGCCCCGCGGATGTTGACCGCCCCGTTCACGTCGGCGTGCGCGGCATGCCCGCACGCCCGACATCGGAACACGGCTTGAGTGACGCGGTTCTCCGCGGCGACGTGACCGCATTCGGCGCACCTGCGGGAGGTGTTGGCGGGGTTCACCGCGATCACCTCCCGACCGGCGCTTTCAGCCTTGTACGCGAGGACCCGCAGGAACACCCCCCAACCCGCGTCCAAGATCGACTTGTTCAGACCGGACTTGGCCGCGACATTGTGGCCGGGCGCCTCGACCGTGCCGGACGCGCTGCGGGTCATGTTCGCGATCCGCAGGTCCTCGTGCACGATCACGTCGTAGGCGCGCACCAGCGCCAGCGCGGCCTTGTGCGCGGTGTCGAGACGTTGACGACGTACCTTGGCGTGCAGCGCCGCGACTTTGGCCACGGCCTCGCGGCGGCGGTTGGAGCCGCGTTTCTTGCGAGCCAGGTCCCGCTGGGCCGCCGCGAGCCGGTCGGCGCAGGCGGCCAGGTGACGCGGGTTGGCGAGGTGCTCGCCGTCGCTGGTGGTCACCAGCGACGCCACGCCCATGTCGATCCCGCCCGCCGCGCCCGTCGCGGGCAAGGGCTCGGCAGGCACGTCGTCACACGACAGCACCACGTAACAGCGCGCCCCCTCCCGCGTGACGCTGATCGTCTTCACCCGGCCCTTGACCGGCCGGTGCTGGTGGACGCGAACATGCCCGACGCCCTGCAGCCGCACGAACGTGGCAGTGGGGTGGTCGGGTTGGGAGTCCCAGCGGCAGCCGTCACCGTCCTTCGGCCACTCCGCCGCAGTGAAGCGGCCCCGGCCCTTGAACCGCGGGAACCCGGGCGTGCGCCCGGCCTTGACCCGGTCGAAGAACGCGCGAAACGCCCTGTCCAGCCGGCGCAGCGTGGCCTGCTGGGAAGAGAACGACCACCGGGCTTGACCGTCCGGATCGTCGGCCCGGATGTGCTTCAACTCACCGGACTGGTCGCCGTAGCGAATCGTGACCTTCGCTTTGGCGTAGGCGGTGCGGCGGTGCTCAAGAGCGGCGTTGTAGAGCTGCCGGTGGTCTTCCAGGCAGGCCGCGAGCGCGGTCTCCTGCCGACGGGTCGGGCGCAACAGGAACTTGTACGACCTACGCACAGCCACCACCCTTGGGGGCGCGTTCGTCTCGCGCCCGGAGGTGGCGCTGCACCGTCCGGGCGGAGCGCAGGGCGCGCTGGGGACGGGATTTGACGAACAGGCGCGCGTGGTCAGGCATCACCTCCAGCACCACGACCCGCCGGCCGTGCTCGCCGGTCTTGGCTGCCGTGGCGGCGATCGACTCCTGCATGCGGTTCTTCGCCCGGCCGCCCACGGCCGCGTGGCGCCAGCCGCCCACCTGAGGAGTCATCCGATCATTATCCAGTGCCGCACCTTTACTGCGGCGACGAACGGAGAACTCTGATGGGTGAACCAGACAGGTCACCGCACGCCCGGGCCTTGACGGCCCTCGGGAGGACGTGATGGCGGAGACGCGGGGCGGGAGGATCAACGAGTCGGTGGGCCGCGTGGCCCTGATGTGCGGCGGCCTGTTGTTCGCGCTGCTGGGGCAGGTCACCGTGATCCAGGCGTTCGGCACGTCGGCGCTCAACGCCGACCGCAGGAACGAGCGGCCGCTCATCGAGCGTTACTCCCACCCGCGCGGCCACATCCTCACCTACGACGGCACGCCCGTCGCCGTGAGCCGCCCGTCCGGTGGCGGCCCCTACCGGTTCCGGCGGGTCTACCCGCACGGGCCGGTGTACGCGGCCGTCACCGGCCATCTGGCGCTGCACCGGGCCACCGGCATCGAGCAGGCCGAGGACGGCGTGCTGTCCGGCGCCGACGCCCAGGTCAAGGTGCGCTCGCTGGTGCGGGCGGGCGAGGTCGAGGGGGCCGACGTCCGGCTGACGATCAGCGACCGGGCGCAGCGGGCGGCGTACGACGGGCTGCGCGCGGCCGGGGTGCCGGGGGCGGTGGTGGCGCTGCATCCGGCGACGGGGGCGGTGCTGGCGCTGGCGTCGTACCCGTCGTACGACCCGAACGCCTTCACCACCTTCGACCGGGACCTGCTCGACGTGACCGGCCGGCGGCTCAGGGAGGACCCCGGCCGGCCGCTGCTGAACCGGGCGCTGAACCGGCCCTATCCGCCGGGCGCCACGTTCAAGCTGGTCACCACGGCGGCGGCGCTGTCCTCCGGCGAGTACACCCCCTCCAGCCTGCTCGACGCGCCGGCGCTGCTGTCCCTGC
The DNA here is from genome assembly GCF_036289125.1 of Nonomuraea sp. LP-02. Classification (NCBI taxonomy): domain Bacteria; kingdom Bacillati; phylum Actinomycetota; class Actinomycetes; order Streptosporangiales; family Streptosporangiaceae; genus Nonomuraea; species Nonomuraea sp. LP-02. Next base: position 8,170,957 of record NZ_JAXCLK010000001.1, read on the forward strand.
CGGGCGGGCGGCAGACCGTGCGCAACAACCCCGGCTGCGACGACGCGCACCCCACCCTCATCTACGCCTTCCAGGTCTCCTGCGAGACCGCCTTCGCCGGCATCGGGCTGCAGCTCGGCCAGGACCTGCTGCGCGACCAGGCGGAGGCGTTCGGCTTCAACGCGGGGCCGCTCGCGATCCCGCTGCCCGCCACGCCCAGCAGGTATCCGTTGAGCATGGACCGGGCGCAGACGGCGCTCGCCGCCATCGGGCACCACGACAACCGGGCCACGCCGCTCATGATCGCCATGATGTCGGCGGCGGTGGCCAACGGCGGGGTGCTCATGCGGCCGTACCTGGTGGAGGAGGTACGGCTGCCGGACGGCTCCGTGATCAACCAGGCGGCGCCCGCGCCGTGGCGGGTGGCGATGCCGCCGGCGCTGGCCAAACACCTGGCGGCGTTGATGACGACGGTGCCGCGGGCGGGCGGCACGGGGACGAGCGCGGCGCCGCCCGGCGTCGAGGCGGCCGCCAGGACGGCGAAGTCCGCGCCCCCGGATCAGGAGCAGGCGCTCGTCACCGCGTTCGCGCCCGCGGACAAGCCCGAGGTCGCCGTCGGGGTGGTGCTGGAGCGGCCGGGCGCGCGGGCCGCCGCCGTGGCGACGATCGCGCGGGCGGTCATCCAGGCCGCCCTTTCGTGATCATCGGTAGGCGGTGGCCTGGAGGCTGTAGAGGTCGGCGTAGAGCCCGCCCCTGGCCATGAGCGCGTCGTGGTCGCCCTCCTCGGTGACCCGGCCGTGTTCCAGCACGTAGATGCGGTCGGCGTAGCGGACGCTGGCCAGGCGGTGGGTGATGAGCAGCACCGTGCGGCCGTCGGCGTGGCCGCGGATCCGCTCGAACAGCGCGTGCTCGGCGCGGGCGTCGAGCGCGGCGGTGGGCTCGTCGCAGATGAGCAGGTCGGCGTCGCGGTGGAAGCCGCGGGCCACGGCGATGCGCTGCCACTGCCCGCCGGACAGCTCGTGGCCGTCCTTGAACCGGCGGTCGAGCAGGGTGCGGTAGCCGTGCGGCAGCCCGGCGATCACCTCGTCGGCCCCGGCCACCGTCGCCGCCGAGTGCAGGGCCTGCTCGCCCTTGTCGGTGCCCATCGTGATGTTGTAGCGGGCGGCGAGCGGCCAGCGGGTGTGGTCCTGGGCGATCACGGCGGTGCGCAGGCGCAGCTCGTCGGGGTCCACCTGGCGCAGGTCGGTGTCGTCCCAGTGGACGGTGCCGGAGTCGGGCTCGTACAGGCCGGCGAGGATCTTGGACAGGGTGGTCTTGCCGGAGCCGTTCTCGCCGACGAACGCGATGATCTCGCCCCGCTTGATCTCGACGGAGACCTCGCGCAGCGCGGGCTCCTCCGCGCCGGGGTAGGTGAAGGTGACGTTCGCGGCGGTGATGCGCTGGAAGCCGGCCGGCATCGGGGTGGCCCGGCTGCCCGGCACCCGGAGCTCGGCGTCGGCGCAGAACTCCAGGAAGTCGGTGAAGTACAGGCCCTCCTCGTAGAGGCGGTTGGTGGCGTACATCAGGGTGGACAGCGACTGCTGGGCGGACCTGATCGCCAGCACCGCCGTGCCCGCCACGGCGAGCGGGATCGCGCCGATCGCGAGCAGCACGCCGAGGGCGACGTAGACCAGGCCGGCGCCGAGGCCGCTCAGCGCCTCGCCGGCGACCCGCGCGTACGTCTGCCGCCGGGCCAGCCCGAGCATCACGTCCTGCTCGACCTTGGCGACCGCGTCGTACATGCGCAGCAGGAAGCCGCGCATGGTGAACGCGCGCACCTCCGCGGCCGGGTCGCGGTCGGCCAGCAGCTCGCCGATGATCCACTTGCGGCGGGCGGCGGGGATGAGGGCGTACAGGGTGGCGTAGCGCATCTTGGCGCTGCGGACCATGGCCCAGGCGTCCGGCAGCACCGCCAGCAGGAGCAGCGGCAGCAGCACCGGGTGCAGCACGCCCAGCACGCCGGCCACGGCGGCGATGCCGACGGCGGCGGTCAGCACGTCCACGGTCGCCGACACCACCGAGTCCGCCATGGCCACGCCGCGCAGCCGGGCCCGCTGGAGCGCGTCGTGGAAGTCGGGGTCGTCGTAGGCGGCCAGTTCGACGCGGCTGGTCAGCCCGTACAGCCGCTCCTCGGTGAGCCGGCTGACCTGCGGGTCGAGGCGGGCCTGCGCCCAGCCCGCACCGGCCTGCACGGCCGCGCGCAGCGCCGCCGCCGCGCCCACCAGGGCCAGGCTGGGCAGCGCGGCCATCACCCGGTCGGCGGTCGGGCCCGCGCTGAACAGCGCGGTGAGCACGCCGGTCGTGGCGAGCAGCCCGAACGCGGTGAACACCCCGCCGAGCAGGTTGAGCGTGATCGCCAGCGCGGTGTCGCGCGGGCTCGCCCGCCAGGCGATGCTCATCGCCTGGGACACCAGCGACGGCAGCCGCCTGGCGATGGTGAGGAAGCCGACCTCGGCCAGTTTGCCGGTGTGGGCGTGCCAGTCCGAGAAGGAGATCTCGCCGAGTTCCAGGGGCTCGTCGGGCATGCCAGGAAGTGTGCCCAGCGTGAGCGCCGCGCCCCCGGGAGTGACAAGGAACAAGCGCCTGCGTCAGGGGGAGTATGCGGAGCTGTTACCACCTCATCCCTTGACGTCCCGTTGTGTGAGATGGGTTGATAGCCCCGTTGACAACGTTGTCAAGAACCACCTGCTTCGGGGGACTTCGAAGGGATGGTGTGCGATGCGACGGTGGTTGGCAACCGCCTCGATCATGATGGCGGGCGTCCTGGGATTAGCCGCGTGCGGCGGTGGCGGCGGAGGAGAGTCCTCCGAACCGCCCGCGGCCAGTGGCGGCAAGCAGCAGGTCGAGGTCTTCTCCTGGTGGACCGGGCCCGGTGAGGCGGACGGCCTCGCCGAGATGCGGAAGATCTTCGAGCAGCAGAACTCCACCTACTCCTTCTTCGACGCCGCCGTGGCGGGCGGCTCCGGCGACAAGGCCAAGGCGCTGCTGGAGTCCAAGCTCCAGGCCGGCCAGCCGCCGGACACCTTCCAGGGCCACGCGGGCGCCGAGCTGCAGGGCTACATCAAGGCGGGCAACCTGGAGGACCTCACCTTCCTCTACGACGAGCTGAAGCTCAAGGACGTCTTCCCGCAGCAGCTCGTGGACCAGATCAGCGTGGACGGCAAGATCTACTCGGTGCCGGTGAACATCCACCGCTCCAACGTGCTCTGGTACAACCCGGCCGTGCTCAAGGAGGCCGGCGTCGCCGCCGCGCCGAAGACGATCGACGAGTTCATCACGGCGCTGGAGAAGGTCAAGGCCACGGGCAAGATCCCGCTGTCCATCGGCTCGGAGTGGACCGTCACCCACCTGCTGGAGAACGTGCTGCTCGGCAGCCTCGGCACCGACGCCTACAACGCGCTGTTCAAGCCGGGCGGCAACTGGGCCGGGCCCGAGGTCACCAAGGCCCTCGAGAGCTTCAACAAGATCATGTCGTACGCGGGCGACCCGCAGGACGACTGGCAGCCCGCCGCCAAGCAGGTGGCCGACGGCCAGGCCGCGTTCAACATCATGGGCGACTGGGCCTACGGCTACTTCCACAACCCGCCCGAGGGCGGCCTCGGCAAGACCTCGAAGACGGACTTCGACTGGGCGCCGGCCCCCGGCACCGAGGGCACCTACCTCTGGCTGTCCGACAGCTTCACCCTGCCCAAGGGCGCCAAGCACCGGGACGGGGCCATCGCCTGGCTCAAGGTCGCGGCCAGCAAGGAGGGACAGGACGCCTTCAACCCGAAGAAGGGCTCCATCCCCGCGCGCACCGACGCCGACAAGTCCCTCTACACCGACTACCTGGCCGACGCGCTGAAGGACTGGTCGGGCAACAAGCTGGCCGGCTCGGTCCAGCACGGCGTCTCGGTGAACCAGCCGTGGCTGGCCGCCATCACCGAGGCGGTCGGGCTCTTCATCAGCAGCAAGGACGTCAAGGCCCTCCAGCAGGGGCTCGCCGACGCGGCCACGGCCAACGCCCAGTAGCGCTCTTTTGACGCCATCGAGCGGGACGCGGCGGCCCGGCCGGCCGTCGCGTCCCTGGAGGGAAGAATCGTGAGGCGGGCACGTACGTGGCTGCCCGGGCTGCTCCTCGTCACCCCGTCGATCATCCTGATCGGCGTCTTCGTGTACGGCCTGCTGGGCTGGAACTTCCAGCTCGCCATGACCGACAAGCACAGCCAGGTGGCCGAGGGCGAGTTCGTGGGGCTGAAGAACTTCGTCGACATCTGGGACCAGCCCCGCTGGCACCTGTCCGTGAACCACACGATCCTGTTCACGATCGTGTTCGTGCTGGGGGCGCTGCTGCTCGGCTGGCTGCTGGCGTTCCTCATGGAGAAGGGGATCAGGGGCGAGGGGACGTTCCGGGCGATCTACCTGTTCCCCATGGCGATCTCGTTCGTGGCCACCGGCATCGTGTGGCGGTGGCTGATGAACTCGGGGACGGGGGAGCGGGCCGTCGGGCTCAACCGGCTGTTCGGCTACCTGGGGCTGCCGGAGTGGCAGTGGTTCCGTGACCAGGACTGGGGCATGGCCGCGATGGCGTTGCCGGCGATCTGGCAGATGTCCGGATACATCATGGCGTTGTTCCTCGCGGGCTTCCGCGGCGTGCCCGAGGAGCTGCGCGAGGCGGCGCGGGTGGACGGCTGCACCGAGTGGGGCGTCTACCGCCACGTCGTGCTGCCGCTGCTGCGGCCGGTGCTGCTGTCGGCGCTGATCATCCTGGGGCACATCTCGCTCAAGGTCTTCGACCTGATCGTGGCGGTGTCCGGCAAGCAGATCATCACCGACGTGCCGGCGGTGTTCATGTGGGTGGCGGTCTTCGACTCCCACGACCCGGCCAAGGGGGCCACGATCGCGGCGTACATCGTGGTGAGCGTGGCGATCTTCGTGATCCCGTACCTCATCTGGTCCGTGCGCAAGGAGAGGACGTCATGACGGCGGTGGCCGGGCGGCGGGGAGCCGTGTTCCAGTGGACGCGGTTCGGCGTGCTGTGCCTGTTCGTGGCGGTCTTCCTCATCCCGATCTACGTGCTGCTGGTCACCAGCTTCAAGCCGCTCACCGAGGCGGACCCGAGCCAGGCGTGGAACCTGCCGCGGACGTGGACGGTCGAGGCCTGGCGGGTGGCGTGGGAGAAGCTCGCCCCTGGGCTGTGGAACAGCGTGCTGCTGGCCGTGCCGGGCTCGCTGCTGTCGTGCGCGCTCGGCTCCATGAACGGCTACGTGCTGTCCAAGTGGCGCTTCCCCGGGGCGGACGTGCTGTTCACGCTGTTCCTGTTCGGGATGTTCATCCCGTACCAGGGGGTGATGATCCCGCTGGTGCAGCTCCTCGTCGGGCTCAACGACCTGACCGGGCTGGACGGCGTGTTCTACGGCGGCATCCCCGGCCTGGTGCTCGCCCACGTCGTCTACGGCATCCCGATCTGCACGCTGATCTTCCGCAACTACTACGTGACGATCCCCACCACGCTCATCGAGGCCGCGCGGGTGGACGGGGCCGGGATGCTGCGGGCGTACCGGTCGGTGGTGCTGCCGGTGTCCGGGCCCGCGATCGCGGTGGTCGTCATCTGGCAGTTCACCTCGCTGTGGAACGACTTCCTGTTCGCCGTCTTCCTCACCGGGCCGACGAGCTGGCCGACGACCGTGATGCTCAACAACATCGCCGGCGCGCAGGCCACCCCGTACAGCCAGCAGATGGCGGCGGCGATCCTGGCGTCGATCCCCACGATGGTGATCTACGTCCTGCTGGGCCGGTTCTTCATGCGCGGGCTCATGGCGGGGGCGCTCAAGGGTTAGCGACATGCAGGAGGGGTTCGCCGCGGACGTAGCGGGCCACGTCGGCCGCGACGATCGCGGCGGCCTTCGCCGCCGTCTCCTTGCTCGCCCCGGCCAGGTGCGGGGTCATGACCAGGTTCGGCGCCGTGAGCAGGCGCGAACCCTCGGGGATCGGCTCCTCGGGGAAGACGTCCATCGCGGCGCCGAACAGGTGGCCGGACTCCAGCGCGTCGCAGAGCGCGTCGTAGTCGAGCAGCGCGCCGCGCGCGCAGTTGACCAGCACCGATCCCGGCGGCATGGCGGCGATCTCGGCCGCGCCGATCAGGCCGGCGGTCTCCGCGGTGGCGCGGGCGTGCAGGGAGACGAAGCGCGAGCGGCGCAGCAGCTCCGGCAGCTCCACCTTGCCGGGGACGTCCACGTACGGGTCGTGCACCAGCACCTCGGCCCCGAACCCTGCCAGCATCCGGGCCACCCGGCGGCCGATCGCGCCGTAGCCGACCAGGCCGACCGTGCCACCCTCCAGCTCGGGGCCCACGTTGTCGTAGGTGTAGTAGTCGCCGCGCCACACGCCCCCCGCCAGGTCGGCGTGGGTCTGGGGGATGCGGCGGGTCGCGGCGAGCAGCATGGCGAGCGTGTGCTCGGCGGTGGCCACCGCGTTGCGTCCCGGCGCGAACGTCACCCGCACCCCGGCCCGCGCGGCCGCCTCCAGGTTGGCGTTCACCGGCCCGCCCCTGCTGACGCAGAACAGCCGCAGGTCGGGGGAGGCGTCGAGGACGCGCTTGGTCAGCGGGGCCATCTGGGTCACGCAGACCTCGACGCCGCGCAGCGCCTCGATCAGCTCGTCCTCGACGTCCGAGGCCTCGTCCACCTCGCCGACGCGGCCGAACGGCACCACCGGCCACGGCAGCGTCAGCTCGTGGACGTCCACCTCGCCGGGGACCTCGCGCCGCAGCGCGTCCACCAGCAGGCGGTTGGTGACGAAGTGGTCACCTGCGGCAAGGACTCGGATGGTCAACGAACGGCTCCCGTCGGGCAGTTGTAGTGAAGCAGCGCGGGCCGACCGTCGTCGCGGAGCCGCAGCTCGGTCAGTGCGCAGTTGTCCAGGCGCGGGAACAGCCGCCGGTACTCGCCGAGCGGCACCCCGATCAGCGCGCAGAGCGCCAGCCTGATCGCCGTGGTGTGCGCCACGACCAGCACCCGCCCGCCGGGATGCGCCGCCGCGGCGTCCCGCAGCGCGGCGACGAACCGGGCGGCGGCGGCGCGCGGGTCCTCGCCGCCGGGCAGCGGATGCGCGGCCGGGTCGGCCTCGAACGCGGCCCGCGCCTCGGGGAAGCGCGCCGCCATCTCCGCCGAGGTCAGCCCCTCGCCCTCGCCGAAGTCCAGCTCGACGAGGCGCGCGTCGGTGCGCAGCGCCCGACCGGCCCGTTCGGCGGCGGCGGTGGCGGTGATCACGGCGCGGCTGAGCGTGGAGGCGAGGACGGCCGTCAGGCCCGCGTCCGCGGCCCACTCGGCGAGCGTGGCCGCCTGCTCGTGGCCGCGCGGGGTCAGCTCGACGTCGCTGACGCCCGCGTAGCGGTTCTCGGCGTGCCAGACGGTCTCGCCGTGGCGGACGAGCACGAGGTCGGTCAACGGGTGGTCCTCTCGCGGGCGTGTGCGGCGACGTACGGGTCCAGCCAGCCGCGCCGTTCCAGCTCGGCGACGAACCGCAGGTAGAGCTCCCGCCGCCCGGCCCCGGACGGCTCGACCACGGCCCTGGTCCTGATCATGCGGGCCGGGTCGCCGCCGGCCAGCACGGCCATGCCGAGCGCGGGCTCGGCGTTCTCGCGCAACGTCACGGGACGTCCGAGGACGTCCGCGCGCAGCCGGGTCCAGTAGGCGCTCCGCGTGGCCCCGCCGGTGAGGATGATCTCGCCGTCCACGGGCGCGCCGAGCAGGTCCAGGTAGTCGAAGCACAGCCGTTCGACGAACGCCGCGCCGAGCAGGATCGCGGCGTACCGTTCGACGTCGTCGGCGGGCTCGCCGAGCGTGAACGCCTCGGCGGTGGGCGCGTCGAACGGGAAACGCTCCCCGCGCGAGACGAGCGGGTAGGTCACGGCGGAGGCCGGCTCCCTGCGGGCGGCCTCCGCGCTGAGCGCGTCGAGGTCGCGGCCCGGCAGGTCGCGGGACAGGACGCCGGCGCCCGTGCTGGACGCGCCGCCCGGCAGCCAGGAGCCGTCGGGGGCGCGGTGGGAGTAGACGACGCCGAGCGGGTCGTGGATCAGCTCCTCGGTCACGCCCTTCAGCACCAGCGTGGTGCCGAGCACCGAGTTCCAGCTCCCGACGCCGGTCGCGCCCGCGCCGAGCTGGGCCGCGCAGCCGTCCGTGGCGCCCGCGACCACCGGCGTGCCGGCCGGGATGCCGGTCTCGGCGGCGGCCTCGGCGCAGACCGTACCGAGGAGCGCGCCGGGCCGGACCACCTCGGGCAGCGTGCCCGGGGGCAGCAGGCCGAGCACCTCGTCCGGCCAGCGTTCGGCGACGAGGTCCACGCCGGTCTTGAGCGCGTTGCTGAGGTCGGTGGCGACCTCGTGGCCGACCAGCCGCCGGTTGACGAAGTCGCTCTGGTGGGCGGCGCGGGCGCCCGCCGGGGCGTCGCGGAGGAGCCAGAGCAGCTTCGGCAGCGCCCAGTTGGGCTGCATGCGCCGGTAGCCCAGGCGCTCCCACACGGCCGCGCCCGCCTCGTTGGCGCGCTCGGCGGAGGCGCGGCGGTCGTCGTACATGAGGGCGGGCGTCAGCGGACGGCCGTCCGCGCCGGTGAGCAGGATCGTCCCGCTGGTCGCGGCGACCGCGACGCCCCGCACCCGCTCAGGGGCCACGCCGGCCAGCGCCTCGCGGGTGGCGGCGGCCAGCTCGCGCCACCACTGCTCGGGGTCCTGCTCGTGGCGGGGGCCGTCGCGGTGGCTGGTGAGCGGGCGGGCGGCGGCGCCGGCCACCTCGCCGTCGCCGCCGACGACCAGGGCGCGCACGCTCTGCGTGCCGAGGTCGACGCCGATCCACACGCTCATGCCCGGCTCCGCATCTCGGCCAGCAGCGGCCAGGCGTCCGCGTGGCCCGCGCGGAGCGTCAGGAAGTCCTCGAACAGCCGGTCGTAGCGGGCGCGGCGGGCCGGGTGGGGCTCGACGGCGTCGCGCAGCCGTACGTGCTCGGCCGCCGCCGCGGCGAGCGACGGGGCCGCTCCCGTGGCCGCCAGCGCCGCGACGTACGCGCCCCGCGCCCCCACCTCGGCGTCGGCCGGCCGCCGCACGGGCAGCCCGGTGACGTCGGCGATCAGCCCGAGCCAGGTGGCGCTGGCCGAGCCGCCGCCGCACACCCGCAGCTCGCCGGGGTCCCTGCCGGTGGCGGCCAGGCAGTCGCGGATGACCAGGGTGAGCCCTTCGAGCGCGGCCCGCGCGATCTGCTCGGGCCCGTGCTCGAACGACAGGCCCAGCAGCGCGCCCCTCGCCAGCGGGTCGGAGAACGGCGCCCGCTCCCCGGCCGGCGACAGGTAGGGCAGGAACGCGAGCCCGCCCGCGCCGGGCTCGCTCCGCCCGGCCAGCTCGCCCAGCTCCTCCGGGCCGCCGAGGCCCAGCAGCCGGCACGTCCACTGCACCACCTCGGTCCCGGCGAACGTGGGGAAGGCCCGCAGGTAGCCGCCGGGCAGCGCGATCGTGATGCCGGTCGGCTCGCCGTCCAGCGCCGGGCTCTCGGCGACGACCTCGGTGCACAGGGTGGTGCCGAGGATGGCGCACGCCTGCCCGGGAGCCACCGCGCCCGCGCCGAGCGCGGTCGTCACGATGTCGTACGGTGCCATCACCACGGGAACGCCGGCGCGCAGGCCGAGCGCGTCCGCGGCCCGCCGCGTGAGCCCGGCGACCGGGCAGGAGCGCACCGGCGGCAGCAGCCGTTCCGCCCACTCCATGCCGAACAGGCTCAGCAGCTCCGGCGCGTACGCCCGCGCCCGCAGGTCCATGAACGGCGCGGAGGCGTCGGACTCCTCGGCCGCGAGCTCCCCGGTGAGCCGCGACCAGATCCAGCCGCCGCAGGTGAGCAGGGCGGCCGACCGGTCGATCCTGGCCGGGTCGTGGGCCCGCAGCCAGGACAGGACGGCGTGCGGCAGCCCGGAGGCGGCCGAGGAGCCGTTGATCCTGAAGGCCGCGGCGGCCAGGCCGTCGCGGGTCCAGGCGTCGACGGTGGTGGCGGCGCGGGCGTCGTTCCAGAGCACGGCGGGGCCTGTCGGCTCGCCGTCGGCGTCCACGAGCCAGCAGCCGTCGCCCTGGGCGGTGACGGCGACCAGCTCGACCGGCTCGGCGACGGCGGCGGCCACCTCGCGTACGGTGGCCGCGACCGCGTCCCAGACCGCGTCCATGTCCTGCTCGGCGTGGCCGGGGGCGGGGCGGGACACGGCGGTGGCGCGGCGGGCGAGCGCCGACTCCGCGCCGGTGTGGTCGTAGGCGACCGCCTTGATGACCGTGGTGCCGGCGTCCACGCAGATGACCGCCATCAGGCGCTGCCCTCGCTGCCCTCGCTGCTCACGAAACGACGTTAGCGTGCCTTCAGAAACTTTGTCCAGCACACTTGTTCACTACGGCTAGAGCTGGTGAGCGGCGGCCACCAGTCCCTCGGCCGTCGGGGTGTCCGTGACGAGCTCGTTGAAGTAGCCGCCCCTGGCGCCGGCCACGATCGACAGCACCTTCTCCGCGCCCACCGCGACCGCGATGACGGACGGGATGCGGCGCAGCTCCTCGGGCTTGGCGGCCACCAGCCGCTCGCTCCCCGGGTACGTCACCGGCGCGCCGTCGCGGTCGTAGACCCGCATGCACACGTCGCCCACGGCCCGGCGCAGGCTCTCGGCGTCGCGCGGCATGAGCGAGGGCACCATCTGCCGCATGAGCGGCGCCGAGCCGACCCCGACGAGCGCGCACTTGGCCCGCGCCCACAGGTCCATCACCCGGCGCACGGACGGCTCGTGCTGCAGCGAGTAGAACAGCTCGGGGCCGGGCAGCGCGGGCGCGTAGAGGTAGGCGGGCACGCCGCCGACGCGCTCGGCCAGGATGCGGGTGGTCTCGTTGGTCTGGAACCAGGGCTGCGGCTCCTCCTGGCCGCCGACGGCCGGGGCGATCGTGACGCCGGGGAACTGGCCGAGCCCTTCGCGGGCGCACTCGTACACGGTGGTGCCGGAGGCGACCAGCACGACGTCGCCCGACTCCAACCCCACGCCGGCGAGGGCGCGGGCCACCCCAGGCGCGAGCCACGGGCCGAGCGCCGGGCCGCTGACCTTGGGCACCAGGTGGACCCGCCGCAGGTCGAGCGCCCGGGCCACCTCGTCGGCCAGCGGGCCGTCGGCCATGGTGTCGGGGCGGTGCACCCTGATCTCGACGATGCCCTGCCTGCGGGCCTCGGTGAGCAGCCGGCTCACGGTCGCGCGGGAGACGCCGAGCCGCTTGGCGATGTCGCCCTGGGTGGCGTCCTCCAGGTAGTACTGCTGCGCCGCCGCGTACATCAGCTCGTGTGGGAATCTGGCCTGCTGGGTGTCGGGGGCGGCGTCGGCGGCGTTCATGCGCCCTCCTTGAACAGCTTTGCAGAACTGATGCTCAACGAGCATACCTTTGATGTCCCAGGCTAGCCGTTGATCAAGGCGTCGCCGAGAGGCGTACGCGTGTAGAGGACGCCGCGGCCCACGCGGGCGCCCGCGATCAGGCCGGTGCGGCGCAGGGCCGCGATGTGCTCGCCCGTCGTGCCGGGGCTCTGGCCCAGCAGGGCGGCGAGCTGCGTGGTCGTCGCGGGCTCGGCCAGCTCGGCGAGGATGCGGGCCCGGCTGCGGCCGATCAGCGGCGCCAGGGCGCCGTCGGGCCGGGGCGGCGCCGCGCCCAGCCCGCGCGCGGGATAGAGCAGCGCGTACGGCCAGGGCTCGTCCAGATAGGTGGCGATGGACGTCATGAACGCCGACGGCAGGAACAGCAGCCCCTTGCCCCCGAGGTCGTGCCGCTCCTCGCGCCCGGAGAGCATCCGCACCTCGATGTGCCCGCTCCGGCGCCACCGGACCCGCGGGCTGAGGTCGTCCAGGGCCGCCGCCCAGCCGTAGGCGGCCAGCCGGCCCGCGCGGTAGGCCACGTCCCGCTGCAGGATCGCGTGGAAGCGCGGCCAGTCGTGGGCGAGCACGTCCGTCCACAGCGCCTCGTACGCCTCCGCGAACAGCTCCACCACCTCCGGGCCGAGCAGCAGCTCCCGCACCCAGCCGGTGACCGGCGGGCGCTGGGCCAGCACCCGCTCGATCTCGGCGTGCGCCCGCGCGACCGGCGTGGCGCGCACGGCGGCCAGCTCGTCGGCGAAGGCGACGTCCACGGCGGTCGGGGGAGGGGCGATGAAGTCGACGTTCGCCGCCCCGATGTTGCCGCTGACCGCGGCGGCGGCCCGCAGCGCCGGGTAGCGGGCGGCGAGCCGCGCGTACGTGCCCCGCCACCGCTCCGCCCACTCCGCGTGCGGGCCCGCCTCGACGCGCCCGGCCAGCAGCCACTGGGCGTGCATGGTCTCGATCAGCGGGGAGATGGCGAACCTGCTGGCCATCAGGTCCTGCGAGGTCACGTCGATGCGCACCGGCACCTTTCGGTTATATCCGAAGAAGTCGCGCTAGTGGCGGTCCGGTCCGCACCATCGGTCGGGTGAAAGGCGCGACGTTCGGCGAGGTGTTCGCCGTCAAGGAGTTCCGGGTGCTGTTCGGCAGCTTCGTGCTGCTCATCGCCGGGGACGTGGTCAAGATGCTGGCGCTGTCCGTGCTGGTGTACGCGCGGACCGGGTCGGCGGGGTTGTCGGCGGCGGCGTACATGGCGGGGTGGCTGCCGTTCATCGTGGGCGGGCTGTTCCTGCTGTCGCTGGCCGACCGGGTCGCGCCGCGGGCGCTGATGATCGCCGGCGAGGTGGTGCGGGCGGTGACCTGCCTGGTGCTGGCGTACGCGGAGCTGCCGGTGTGGGCGCTGCTGGCGCTCGTGCTGGCCACCGGGCTGTTCTCGCCGGTGTTCATGGCGGCGCGGGCGGCCATGCTGCCGGAGGTGCTGCCCGGGGACGCGTTCGTGCTGGGGCGGTCGGTGCTCAACGTGGCCTCGGCGAGCGCGCAGATCGTGGGGCTCGCGGCAGGGGGCGCGTTCCTGGCCGCCACCGGGCCGTCCGGGGCGCTGGCCGTCACGTCGGCGCTGTCCGTCGTGGCGGCGGTGGTGCTGCGCGTGGGCCTGCCTCATCGACCGGCCCGGGTCGCCCGGGAGGCCGGGCGGCTGCTGTCCGGGTGGGGCGGTGCCGTCCGCGAGACGCTGCGGGTGAACCGGCGGCTGGTCGGCGACCGGCGGGTACGGGGACTGCTGCTCGCCCAATGGCTGCCGTGCGTGTGCCTGGCCGGGGCCGAGGCCATGGTCGTGCCCTACCTCGGCGGCGAGGGGCGGGCCGGGATGGTGCTGGCGGCGGCCGCGGGCGGGATGGCGGTCAGCGAGTTCGTGGTGGGCCGCTTCGCCCGGCCGGAGCTGCGCGAGCGGCTGTCGCTGCCGCTGGCGGTGCTGCTCGGGGCGCCCTGGCTGGGCTTCGCGCTCGCGCCCGGCATCGGCTGGGCCGCGGTGCTGGCCGCGCTGGGGGCGGCGGGGCTGGCGTACCAGCTCGGGCTGCAGCGGCGGTTCGTGGACGTGGTGCCGGAGGAGACGCGCGGGCAGGCGTTCGGGCTGCAGTCGGCGGGGCTGATGACCGGGCAGGCGCTGGGCGCGGCGGCCGTCGGCGCGCTCGGCGAGGCGGCCGGTCCGGGGACGGCCATCGCGGTCGCGGGCGGCGCGGGCATCCTGGTGGCCCTGGCCCTCGCCGGCATCCTGCGCCCGCCGGCACTCACCGCGGAAGCCCGCCCGAGCCACGCCGGCTGAGGACTCAATAGGGGAGCTCGCCCGAGCCACGCGGGCTGAGCACTCACGGCGGCAGCTCGCCCGAGCCGCGTGGGATGAGGCGGACCGGGAGCCGGATGTGCTCCGGTGGCCCTTCGTCGCCGAGCAGCCGGCGGAACAGCAGCTCGGCCGCCACCCGCCCCATCCACACCGGGTCCTGCGCGACGACCGTCACCCCCGGCCGCAGCAGGTCGGCCAGCTCGAAGTCGTCGAAGCCCACCAGCGCCACCTTCCGCCCGGCGAGCGCCCGCAGCGCCGTCACCGTGCAGCGCCCGTTGCCGGTGAAGATCGCGGTGGGCGGCCGGTCCAGGGCGAACATGCGCTCCAGGTCCGCCCGCATCGCCTCCTCGGCGGGCGGCCGCATCGCGACCAGGCGGGGGTCGTACCGGTCGCCCAGCGCGTCACGGTAGCCGCGGTGGCGCTCGGCGGCGGTGTAGATGGCGGGGGCGTCCCCGACGAAGGCGACCCGCTCGTGGCCCTGCCCGAGCAGGTGGCGTACGGCCCGCCCGGCCCCGCCCGCGTTGTCGGCGAGCACGGTGTCGGCGTCCAGCCCCGCGCCAGGCGGCCGGTCGGCGAAGACCACCTTCGTGCCCGCCGCCAGCTCCGGCCGCAGATAGCCGTGGTCAGCCCCGGCCGGCACGACGATGAGCCCGTCCACCCGCCGCGCGCAGAACGTCTCGACCAGCTCGCGCTCGCGCCCCGGCTCCTCCCCGGACGAGCCGCTGAGCAGCAGGCAGTCGTGCGCGATCGCGACGTCCTCGACGGCCCGGCTGAGTCCCGCGTAGAACGGGTCGGCGACGTCCTCGATCACCAGCCCGATGGTGGCGGTCCTGCCCCTGCGCAGCACCCGCGCGCTCTCGTTGCGGCTGTAGCCCAGCCGGTCGATGGCCGCGCGCACCCGCTCGGCCGTCGCCGGATGGACGCCGGGCTCGCCGTTGACCACGCGCGATACGGTCTTCAGCGCCACGCCCGCCGCCGTGGCGACGTCCTTCATCGTCGGTCTCACGCCTGGATCATGTCTCACCGTACGGGGGCGGACAACGCTGTCAGGGCGTGTGCGAGAGTGGACGCTTATGTCGTTGCGATCTGCGGTGCTCGTGGCCGGGTTCGTGCTGGCCGCGCTCAACCTGCGCCCGGCCATCGCGGGCGTCTCCCCCCTCCTCGACGAGATCATGGGCGACGTGGGCCTCTCGCCCGCGGGCGGCGGCGCGATCACCACCGTGATGGTGGTCTGCCTGGGCATGTTCGGCCCGGTCGCGCCCCTGCTGGCGCGGCGGATCGGGCTCGACCGCACGCTGCTGGCCGGCCTGCTCGTGATCGCCTGCGGCGTGGCGCTGCGCGGTCTCGACGGCGCGCCGGTGCTCTATCTCGGCTCGGCGCTGGCCGCCACCGCGATCGCCGTCATGAACGTCTCCATGCCCGGCGTCGTCAAGCAGCACTTCCCGACCCGGATCAGCGTGATGACCGGCGTCTACGTCTCCGCCGTGGTGGCCGGCGCGGCCGTCGCCTCGGCGGCGGTGATCCCGGTCGAGCGGCTCACCGGGTTCAGCTGGCGCGGGGTGACGGCGCTGCTGGCCGTTCCCGCCCTGCTGGCGGCGCTGCTCTGGCTGCCGCAGGCGCTCCGCGCGCAACCCGCTCAGCCGAGCGGCCCGCGCCCCTTCCGCACGGTGCTGCGCAGCCGCGTCACCTGGTACGTCACCGCGCTCATGGGCCTGCAGTCCCTCACCTTCTACGTCGTCCTGGCCTGGCTGCCGACGATCTTCATGGAGCGGGGCGTGCCCGCGGAGCAGGCCGGCTACCTGCTCAGCCTGACGAACCTGGTGCAGGTCGCCGCCTCGCTCGCGGTCCCGGTGCTGGCCGGGCGGCGGGCCTCGCAGGTGCCGTACGTGGTGGGCGCGGGCGTGCTGACCGTGCTCGGCTACCTCGGCGTGCTGCTGGCCCCGACGACCCTGCCGTGGCTATGGATGATCGT
This sequence comes from Nonomuraea sp. LP-02, assembly GCF_036289125.1. Taxonomy (NCBI): domain Bacteria; kingdom Bacillati; phylum Actinomycetota; class Actinomycetes; order Streptosporangiales; family Streptosporangiaceae; genus Nonomuraea; species Nonomuraea sp. LP-02. The sequence goes on from NZ_JAXCLK010000001.1 coordinate 8,186,670, forward strand.
CCTCGGGCTCGGGCAGGGCGCGTCGTTCGCGCTCGCGCTGCTCATCATCGCGCTGCGCCCGGCGGACCCGGCCGCGGTGACGGCGCTGTCGGCCGTGGCTCAGTCGGCCGGGTACGTGATCGCGGCCCTCGGCCCGCTGCTCTTCGGCTACCTGCGGGAGCTGTCCGGCGGCTGGAGCGTGCCGCTGACGGTGGCGCTGGGGGTGCTGGCGGCGCAGATCGTGGTCGGCTGGTTCGCCGGCCGCCCTGCTACGTTAGGCCCTGGCCGACTTGAAGAGGGCCGGCCGTGAAGAGGCCGGAAGGGGGTCCGGGGTGCTGACGGACGTGCTCCAGCGCATGGCCGACGCACGCGGCGGTGTGCTCGGGGTCGAGCCCGGTCTGGTCATCGAGCCGGACGAGACCTGGACGCCGGTCACGGAGCTGCTGCGAGAGCCCTGCACGCTGCTGGACGAGCTGATCGACGAGACGGCCCGGCGCTGGAACGCGCCGCAACACGTCGGCGCGGCACTGTTCTGGAAGACGTTCGGCTACTGGCACACGCTGCCCATGGCGCTCGGCTGGGCGCTGGACGGACGGGTGCCGATCATGCGACCGGCGGAGACGTGGTTCAAGGTCTCCGAGGCCGGCGTGACGATCGCGGCCACCCGCGTCACCTGGACCGGCGGCACGGACGCCATCGGCGAGGCGCTGGCCGAGACCCAGCAGCCGCTGGTCACCGTCATCAGCCGCCGGGCCAGGGTGGGCGAGCGCACGCTGTGGGGCTCGACGGCCGAGGCGTTCGCGCAGCCGCTGACCTCCGTCGTGCCCGGCGACTACATGGAGCTGCTCAGGCGGATCGGCCCGCCGGTGGACGGCCTGATCGAGCCGGCGGGCGACACCTACTTCCGCAGGACCTGCTGCCTGTGGATCACGCTCCCCGACGTGGAGCCCTGCGCGAGCTGCTGCGTGCTGCGCCCGCGCTGATCAGGCCACTCCGACGGCCGCCTCGACGTCGTCCAGGGGCCGCAGCTCGTCGGCGTAGCTCACGGACACGCGCCGCATCACGCCGGTGCCGTCGATCGAGTACTGCCCGAGCCGCCAGAGCGGCGGCGAGTAGGCGTGGATGGAGACGCTGCGCTCCACCGCCCCGGTCAGCCGGTGGATGTGGTCAGGCCCGAACGAGAACGACTGCCCCTCCGTGACCACCGTCTCCAGGTGCTCGCCGCCGATGCGCGGATTGCACTCGCGCAGCGCACCCTGCACCACGTGCACCGCGCCCGAGGAGATGTCGTGGTCGTGCCAGCCGGTGTCGTCCTCGGGGCGCCAGCACAGGACCCATACGTCCACGTACGCGTCGCGGTGCAGCGAGGCGTAGTGCCGCCCGCCGTCCTCGGGGAAGTCCACCAGCTGCTCCCACTCCTGCGGGCTGGCGGCCAGCCGGTCCACCAGGTCGCGCAGCTCGCGCCGGTCGAGCGTGCGCTCGGGGAGGGCGTGGCAGGTCCCCCCGTCCTGCTGGATCTGGTCGGTGCTCACGTACGTGTCTCCTCTCTGGACGGTGGAACGGTCGCCCCGGGACGGATGCCCAGCAGGCGGCGGGGATTGGTGACGCGGATGGCGTGGGCGGCGGCGGCGCCGAGACCCGGGTCGGGGGCGGTGGCGTAGGGGGCGTCGGAGCCGTTGACGACGACGTCGATCCCGAGCTCCCTGACGATCGCGTCGATCGCGCGGGGGCCGTAGGAGGAGGTCTCGACGAAGGCGCCGGGATCGACCAGGCCGCGGCCGGTCCCGCCCCTGGCCAGCAGCCGCTCCGAGTGCAGCGGCGCGAGGCCGGCGAGCAGCGCGAAGCACACGCGCAGCCTCGGGTGCCGGGGCCGGACGACGGCCTGGAAGTGGTGCCACGCCTGGTGCATCTGCTGCACGTACGGCACCACCGCGGGCCACCACGGCGGCGCTCCCTCGGGGACGCGCGCCGGGCCGGGGTGCACGAACAGCGGCAGGTCGCGGTCGGTCAGCACGTCCAGCAGCCGGTCGTCGGGCACGGCCGTCGCCGGGATCTGCAGCCCGGCGCAGCCGCGGTCGAGGTCGGCCGCCAGCCGGTCGGGATCGGGCTCGCTGTGGCAGGTGGCCGCCCAGACGCCGAACGGCTCACCGAGCCCGAGCGCCCCCTCGTGGTGGGCGTCGAGCAGCGGCCAGGACTCCTCCGGCGGCAGGAACTCGATGCCGAGCGGGCTCGACAGCGACACCAGCGCCAGGTCCAGGCCGGTGGTGTCGCGGCGTTCGTGGTCGGCCGGGTTCACCTCGTAAGGCGGCTCGCCGTCGAGGATCAGCGTCCAGCCGTCGAGCCGGGGCGGGGCGGTGCGCGCCCGCAACGCCGCCACGAACGAACCCGTCCACAGATGCTGATGGACGTCGATCCCGCCGCTCACGATCTTCCCTCCCCTCATTTCCTACTAGTATTACATACAAACCTGTTGTCCAGGGACACCGGAAGAGTGAAGCGATTCAGTGATACGGTTCAGTGAAACGCTTCACCTCCCTGGCTGTCAACGGCCCGCCGGCCCCTGACGCCGCGCCGCCGCCGGGGCGGTGTCAGCGGGGAAACCGGATTCTGTCGGTGGCAGGCAATAGGCTGGATTAATGCCTCGCAAGAGAGCGACGATCCGTGAGGTGGCCCAGGCCACCGGCCTGTCGCCGGCGGCCGTCTCCTACGCGCTGCGCGGCCTTCAGGTCTCGGAGGAGACCATGGAGCGCGTGCGCGCCGCGGCGGCCGAGCTGGGCTACGAAGCCGACCCCATCGCCAGGGCCCTGGCCAGCGGGCGCAGCGGGATGATCGGGCTGCTCTGCGGATCGCTCGAAGACCTCTGGCAGCAGTCGCTGGCGGTCGGCATCAGCAGAGGGCTGCGGGAGAAGGACCGCTACGCCCTGATCCTCGACGCCGTCGGCGACCCCGCCCGCGAGCGTGCCCTCGCCCAGCAGCTCCGCGACCAGCGCGTCGACGGCATGATCGTGCAGCCGCTCGACCCGTCGGCCGGGTTCTGGAGCGAGCTGTGCGAGTCGCTGCCCGTGATCGCGATCGGCGACTCGCTGCCCGGCACCGCCGGCGAGGTCATCTTCGACAACCGGCGCGGCGTCACCCTCGCCCTTGAGCACCTGCGCGACCTCGGCCACCGGCGCATCTCCGTCCTCACCCCCACCCGGCCCAGCACCCCCGACCGGCCCGCCGACGTCCACGTCACCGCCGAGGCCGAACGCCTGGGGCTCGACATCACGGTCACCACCGCACCCCACGGCATGACCGCCGCCACCGCGGCCGCCCGCGACATCCTGCTCGACCGCAAGCCGAGCGCCGTCTTCTGCTTCGCCGACTCGATCGCCTACGGCGTCTACGCGGCGGCGCAGGAGCTCGGGCTGTCGATCCCCGGCGACGTGTCCGTCATGGGCTACGACGACCACCCGATGTCGGGGCTGCTGACGCCGGGGCTCACGACGGTCGACTGGGACATCGACGGGATCGTCCGCGCCGCCGTCCGCCTCACGGCCGCCGCCGCCGACGGCGCGACCCGCCGCCGCCGCGTCGTCCAGTCCCCGACACTCCGACCGCGCGCCTCCACCGCTCCCCGCCCCTGAGCTGCCTGGTCACCCGCCCGCGCTGAGGGCGTGGCGGGAGGCGGCGAGGTCGGCGGTCAGGGTGCGGTCGGGCGGCGGTGGATGGAGGGCGCGGGTGGCAGCCGTACGCTCGCAGGCGAGGACGATCTCCAGGGGTTCGAGGCAGCGCAGCGCATACCTGGCGGCCTGGGTGGCGAAGCTCGCATGGTCCTCGACGCCGAGTGAGATGACCGCGGTGCCGGTCGTGACCGGGCCGGCGAGGTGGCGGAGCTCGGCGAGGGCGTCCTGGGCGACGTACTCCAGGATCAGGACGCCGGACGCGCCCGGCTGGTCGGCGAGGAAGCGGTGGCGGCCGGTGTAGTCCGGGTCCATGAGGGTGGCCAGGCGGGCGGTGCTGAGCTGCGCGGTCTGGGCGACCGCGGCACGCAGGCCGTCCAGGGCCAGGGCGATCGGGGCCGCGTGGAAGTTGCCGTTGTGCCAGGCCAGGGAGCCGGCGATGAGCGGGTTCTCGGCGGCGGCGTTCAGATCGGTCTCGACGGCGGCGCGGGCGTGGCCGAGCGCGTCCAGGGCGGCGCCGTGGACCTGGGCGAAGGCGCGGAAGCCGTACGGGTCCTGGATGCGGGCGGCCTGCTCGCGGGCGAGGAGGCCGCGCAGGCGGGCGGCGACCGCGGCCTGCCCCGGATGCGGGCGGGCCTCCTGCACGACGGCGGCCAGCGGCTCGGCGGAGGCCCCGATAGCGGTGTACGACAGGGCGGCCACGTCGACGGCGCCGTCGAGGAGGACGCGGAGCCGGTGGCAGGCGAGGGCGGCGTCGGCCAGGGTGGCGGCGCCGGAGCTGATGAACGGCAGCGCGTCCTCGGAGGCGAGCGCGAACCGCGGCGGCTCGGGAGTCACGGCGGGGGTGGTCGGGGAGTGGAGCCAGGGGATCTCGCCGAGCAGGCACAGGGCCGTCGTGGCGAGGGCGGTGAGGTCGCCGGTGCCGATGGCCCCGTACGTGCTGATCGGCGGGACGAAGCCGTCGTTGACCGCCGCCGCCAGCACGGGAAGGACGGCCGGGTCGAGCCCCGAGCCGCCCGCGAGCAGTTGGTTGAGCCGGACCGTGAGCATCGCCCGCGCACGGGCCGGCTCGATCGGGGGACCGGCGCCGATGGCGTGGCTGCGCAGCAGGCCGAGGCCGGGCTCCCGGACCGGGACGTCCTTGTTGGCGCCCGCCCCGGTGCTGCGCCCGTACACCGGGCCGGTCAGCTCCTGGGCGGTCACCCACGCGGCCCGCGCCCGGTCCAGGGAGGCGAGCTCGACCCGGACGCCGCCGTGGGCGACGTCGTGGACCTGCGCGCACGTCAGCCCGGAGCCGTCGAGCAGGACCGCCATCGGCATCGGAGGATCAGTCGCCGTCGGGGAGGATCAGCCCGAGCAGCCAGCTCACGACGCTGACGATGATCGCGCCCCAGAACGCCGACGGGTAGAAGTCCTCCACATGGAAGGGGATGTCGAGCTGGCCGGAGATCCAGCTCGTCAGCAGCAGCATGCCCGCGTTGATCACGAGCAGGAACAGCCCGAGGGTGAGGACGATGATCGCGCAGCCGAGCGCCTTCACGATGGGCTTGACGATGGCGTTGACGACGCCGAAGATCAGCGCCACGAGCAGCAGGACGCCCCAGTATTGTGCCGAGTTGGCGGGGGCGTTGACGTCGATGCCGGGGATGAACTGGACGGCCACCCAGAGGGCCACTGCCGCCGCGAGGGTTCGGATGATGAACTTCACGCTGGTTGATACTCCCACTTTGCGCTCGGCACCGCGATAGGGGCTACGGGTGGCTATGTGCCCGGTCGCCGCTCTTGGTAGTCGCTCATCGGTTATCGCCGCCCCCGCGAGGGGAAGGGGCGGGCGGGGGAAGGAGCGAGATGAACGCGAACGGGCTCGAATCTCTGCCGGCACACGAGTTGCACGAGCGCGCGGTGCGGTACGCCGTGCGTCATGGCGATCTGGGGTTCCTGTGGGAACTGCTGAAGGTCATCCCGGCGGCGGAGGCCGCCTCCGGTCACGAGACGGACGCCGATCTGACGAAGGTGTCGGCGCTGCTGGCGGACGCCATCGCGGCCGGTGAAGGCGAGCTGGGCGAGGCGCTGCGCCCGGTGTACCTGAGCTATCTGCGCGAACACCCCGACGCCTAGCGTCACCTCGCCTCTTCGTCCATCGGGAGCGGCGGAAGCTCGGGGCCGAGGGCGGGCCGCGCCTTCAGCCGGGAGGTGAACCGGATCTGTGACCGGGGCACGGCCAGGCGGGACAGCGCGCCCCCGACATAGCGCTGGAACGGCCGGGGACCGGCCACCACCACGTCCCGCTCGGCGAGGTCGGGGATCTCGCGGGCCAGCCCCGAGGCGCTGATCCGTTCCTTGGCCCGCGGGTCGTGCTCGGCGCCCTCGACGAGCACGAGCCGGTGCCGGGCCGCGAGGTCGCGCAGCTCGTCGGTGACCCGGTCCGTACGGTAGATCGCGATCGTGTCGGCGTCGCCGCCGCCGTCGCGGTCGCCGCCGGCGTCACCGTCGAGCCGGGCCCGCAGCGCGCCGGCGTCGAGTCCGGTGGCGATCAGCAGGGTGCCCCTGGTGGTGGCACGGGAGGGCGCGTGGCCGTGGAGCGCGGCCACCGCGGCCACGACGTACAGCAGGAGCGAGCCGGCCTGTACGGGGCCAGCCGTACCCGTGAACGCGCCGGCCTGCTGGGCGACCAGCAGCGCGCCGGAGAGATAGCTGGCGAGCAGCAGCCGCTGCCGGGCCTGCGGGCTGCCGAGCCGTTGCGCGGCCTCGGCGGTGAGGAAGCCGATCGCCACGAGCAGCGCGGCGGCCACGTACGCCGTGGGCCGCCAGAGGAGACCGGGGCCCGGCTGGATCGCGCCGAGTTCGGCGACCGCGACACCGCACCAGAACAGGACGGGACCGTGATGATGAGCGTGCGCCTGGCTTGCCATGTCTCCACGGTGCTGAACGAACATTAAAGCTTTCTGAGTAGTGTCTGAAACATGGCTAACGTGTGGGTCGAACGGACCGAGGACGGCGGATTCCGGGCAACCAACGCCCGCGGGGCAGAGGTACGCATCGGCGGAGGCGACGAGGAAGGGGCGTTCACGCCCGTGGAGTTGCTGCTGGCGGCGGTGGGCGGCTGCAACATCGTCACCGTCGAGCCGCTCACCGCGCAGCGCGGGCACCGGCTGGTGCGGCTGGCGATGACGGTGGAGGCGCAGAAGGTCGAGTCCAACAGGCTGGGCCCGGTGACGATCACCTACGACGTGGAGCTGCCGTCGGAGGCGGCCGACGAGGTGTTCCGCGCGGTGGCCGGGCGGGTGCACGACAAGTACTGCACGGTGAGCACGTCGCTCCAGGACGGCACGGAGGTTCGGCTGGAGCTGCCCTAGTCGGGAGCTTCCGGAGTCGGATTAAACAGATATTCGACCCCGTTATGACGCGACCGTTGCATTCGTCTCGGTAGCGTTATAGCAGGTCAGGAGCACCGCACTGGGTTCCCGGCCGAACGACCTTCACCGAAGCGGACGCGGAGGGGGACCGCGAGCCGCAAGTGCGGGACCGCCGGTGTTTTTGGGGGAAGACACCGGCCTGGACCGCCACCGATCGGGCCGGGCAGATTTGGGGGAACTGCCCGGCCCGATCCATGCCCGCACCCGGGCGCCGAGCGCGCCCGGGTGCGTATCCTCCCGTCATGTGAAGAAAGTTCTCATCGACTGCGATCCCGGCATCGACGACGCCCTCGCCCTCGCCCTCATCGCCGGCTCCCGCGACGCCCTCGACCTGGTGGGCGTCACGACGGTGGGCGGCAACGTGGACCTCTCCCTGACCACGGCGAACGCGCTGGCGCTGCGGGAGTTCCTGGACCTCGGGGACGTGCCGGTGACGCCGGGCAGCGCCGGCGCGCTGCTGCGGCACACCGTACGGGCCACCGTCCACGGGACGAGCGGGCTCGGGACCGTGGTGCTGCCCGCACCGCTGCGCGGCCCGTCGCCGGGCCACGCGGTCGACTTCATCGTGGACGCGCTGCGCGCCGCCCCCGGCGAGATCACGCTGGTGGGCGTGGGCCCGCTGACGAACCTCGCCCTCGCCGTACGCAAGGAGCCCCGCGTCGTCGAATGGGCCCGCGACATCGTCATCATGGGCGGCTCCTACACGCGCGGCAACCACACCCCGGCCGCCGAGTTCAACATGCTCGCCGACCCCGAGGCGGCCGCGATCGTGTTCGAGGCCGGGTGGACCGTCACGATGCTGGGCCTGGACGTGACCCTGACGGCCGTGGTCAACACCGCCGTGCTGGACCGGATGCGCCCGCTCGGCCGGCTGGCGGAGCTGCTGGTGCCGGGGGCGCAGTCGTACAAGGAGGTCACGGACGACAGCGGGCCCGCCATCCACGACGCGTGCGCGGTCGCGTACGTGCTGGACCCCTCGCTGTTCACCTGCGTCCCCGCGGTCGTGGACGTCGAGACGGCCGGCCTCCACACCCGCGGCATGACCGTGACCGACTTCGCCGTGACAGGCCGCAGGGCGAACGCCCTGGTGGCGACCGCGCTGGACGTGCCGCGGTTCTGGGAGCTGATGCTCGGCGCGTACGGGAGGCTGGCGGACCGCCTCGGCTGATGTGCGGGCACCGCTCGGCGGCTGATACAGTTACTCGTGTTGCGCCGCTAGCTCAGTTGGTCAGAGCAGCTGACTCTTAATCAGCGGGTCCGGGGTTCGAGTCCCTGGCGGCGCACTCATCGTTCGAAGGCGTTCTCCCTCCGGGGAGGGCGCCTTCGCTCGTTTCGGCGGCCACCGGATCGTCCGCTGCTCGTAACCGGCTCAACCCCGAAAGAGCGACGTACGTCACCCTTGATGTCATAGCCTTCCGCAATGCTCGATCAACTCTCCGACGAACTTCACCGCGCCGCGGCCGACCGGAACCCTCTTCGTCTCCTCGACATCCTGCCCCGGCTGTACGCCGCCGCCCGATCCGCCGACGAGCCGGCGTTGTCGGCCGTTCTCGCGCGGCTCGGGGACCTCTTCGAGCGGGTCCCCGTACGCATCGGCGCTCGTCTGGGTGTGCTCTGCGGCGCGCTGGCCGAGCTGGGCGGCGATCCTGAGCCGGTGGCCGCGCCGCTGGTCGCCGAGCTGGCCGACTGCCTTGAGCTGGCCGGCACGTTCGCCGCCCACTGGCGTACGGCGACCGGCGAGGCGCCGCCCGAGCCGGTGGCCGACGACCACGCGTGGACCGAGGCCGCGGCCGACCGGCTGGCCGCCGCGCCGCTCACCCGCGAGGCCGCGGTGGAGCTGGCCGACGCCTGGTCGATGGCGCACCTGCGGAGCCTGCCGGTGCTGTCGATCCTGCAGCTCTCGCCCCGGCTGCGGCACGCGTTGCCGGGCCGCGAGCGGCTGATCGCCGCCCTCGGGACGGTGCTGGACGAGCGCCCCGACCTGGAGTTCCTGGCCGGGCTGCTGCGCGTGCTCGACGACGAGCGGCTGATCGTGCTGCACCGGCCCACCGGGCGCGGCTACGAGGTCGTGATCGGCGGGATCGGCGACAACGGCCAGCTTCACACGCTGCTCGCCGACGTGCTGGGCGGCCCGGACGCCGAGGGCCTGCTGGAGGGGGTGCGGCCGGACCCGGCGTGGGTGCGGGCCGCGACCGACGGTCCTGCGGATCCGGCCGCGCCGCCGGTGCGGGGCTCGTTCGCGCTGCTCGACGGCCGTGGCGGGCGGATCTGGAACGAGGGCCGTCCGGCCGACATCCCCCGTCTGGCCGGGGTGCGCGTGCTCGTCCTGGACCGGCCCGCGTACGAGCGGTCGTGGCGCGCCGGCCGGATCTACCCGCTGATGCGGCCGGACGTGCGCCTGCGCCGGATCCTGCCCGCCGGCGAGGCCGCCGGCTGGCTGGCCAGGGTCGCCCGGGAGACGCGCGTACCGGCGTGAGCGGCCAGTTCCTTCAACCGTGATCGTCCCCCCGGCCGTTGACCTAGGCTGTGGACATGGCCGAGATCGCGATCCCCGACGGGTCATGGACTTTCGACGGTGACCTCCTGCGCGTGGTGCCCGGCAGCGGGAAAGAGGTGCACGAGCTGCGCCGCACCCTGGGCGCGGTCACCGTGCCGCGCGAGGCGATCGCCGGGGTGACGTTCGAGCCCGCACGCAAGGGCGGTCACCTGCGGCTGCGGCTGCGCAAGGGGGCCGATCCGCTCTCCGACGCGGTGGCGGGCACGCTCGGCCCGCCCGCGGACCCCTACCGGCTGGCGGTTCCCAAGGCCCGCGCCGGCGCGGCCGAGTACTTCGCCGACGAGGTGCGCGACACGCTGGAGATCTACCAGCAGCCCGCCGGCCCCTGCGAGGAATACCTGCTGCCCGGCCCCGACGTGCCCATCTCGGCCACCGCGGGCGACGGCACGGTGATCTTCGACGGCGAGCGGGTGCGGCTGGAGTGGACCGGCTTCGCCGCGTCGGAGAAGGAGAAGGCGGGGCCGCAGGAATACCCGCTGTCGGCGGTGACGGGCGTGGAGTGGAAGCCGCAGTCCGGCATGGGCTACGGCACGCTGCGCTTCCGCATCAAGGGCGAGGGCCCGGCGCAGCCGCCGCAGAAGGACCTGCGCTGCGTGTCGTGGGGCATCCAGCGTTTCGGCGGGGCGACCGCCCTGGTCGCCGCGGCGGTGCTGGCCCGCCTGCCGCGCGAGCTGCCGAAAGAGCCGCCCGAGCTGCCGCCCGCCCCTCCCGGCGGTGACGCCCACGACGCCGTTCTGCGCCGCCTCGCCGAGCTGGGGGAGCTGCACCGCGCGGGCGTGCTGACGGACGAGGAATTCGCCTCCGCCAAACAGGCCGTGATCCGCCGCCTGCACGAAATCTGACCTACCTGGTTGACCACGGAAAGACGTGGCCGTAAAGGGCGATGTTCCGTCAATCACGGCGGGGAAATTGAGCACTTTCTGCTTCTGCGTTACCCGGGTTTCCCCTTCATCGTAGGGACGTCACGCGAACCTGATCGAGTCCTCACGTTTCCCGGCAGGAGAAGCAGATTCCCATGGTCCGACGTTGCCTCGCCACGCTCTTTTTCGCCGCGATCTCCCTGACCACCGTGTTCGGGCTGCCCGCCCACGCGGTGACGCTGGAGCAGAAGCTCGCCGCGCTCTCCGGGTTCAGCCAGCCCACGACGCCGAGCGCCGTCGCGTGGCGCTCCGCCTGGGAGAACCAGGCGGCCTGGGCCGACTACGCCTTCGACTGGTCCACCGACCTCTGCTCAAGCAGCCCCGACCAGCCGCTCGGCTTCGACTTCCGCATGCCCTGCCGCCGGCACGACTTCGGTTATCGCAACTACAAGTCCGTGAGCCAGTTCCCGGCGAACAAGTCGCGCATCGACGACGCCTTCTACTACGACCTGCGGCAGGTGTGCGCCGGGTATTCCGGGGTCTCCAAGACGACCTGTGACGGGCTCGCCTGGACGTACTACCAGGCGGTCAAGCAGTTCGGCAGCCTCGTCGTCACCGACGAGCAGATCGCCGAGGTGGAGCGGACGGCCACGCTGTCGGCCGCCTCCAACGCCTGAGTCAGCCCATGGAGGAGGCGTTGAAGAAGGCCACCTCGTGCTCGTCGCCGGGCGCGAGGAAGGCCAGCAGCGCCAGCGCCTCCTTCTCGACCTCGTCCCGCTCCTTGATCGGCTGCCAGGCGTGCACGTTGAGCGTCGCGACGCCCCGGGCGCGGCGGTACGTCCAGTCGCCGGCGGTGAAGCCGTCGACCAGGATCATCCGGGGCATGACGTTCGTCCCCGAGAAACGGGTCAGCACGGCCCCGCCGAGGTCGCTGATGACCCGCGAGCGGTCGGCGTACGACAGGAACAGGTTGTCGAAGTCGTACATCAGCCGCACCGGCGCCGGGACGTCCTCGGGCGGGCGGGGGGCGTCCGGCAGGTCGTACAGGATGCGGCCGGACCCGTCGCCGAAGCGTCTGAGGTCGAGCGTCTCCACGACCTCCGACAGCCGGGTCAGCCCCGACCAGGTCTGCATGTCCATGACCGAGGCGGGCCCGAACGCCGCCAGGTAGCGCTCGACCAGCTCGCCCGCCGCCATCGGCGGGGTGCGGAAGCGGAGCCACGACTCCGCGCCGGTGTGGGCGACCGGCCCGCTGCGGCCCCACACGCCGCGCGGCGGCACCTGCACCAGCGGCACCAGCGAGCGCACCCCCTGGCCGAGCGCGTGCGGGTCGGCCTCCGGCCAGCGTGCGGCGAGCTCGCGTCCCAGCTCGGCGAAGGTCATCGGCCGCGACGCGAGCAGCTCCCGCCCGGCCTCGGCCAGCTCCTCCAGATCGACCCCGGACAGCCGCTTGCCGAACACGCTGCGCGTCATGCGCGTCGTGACCGGCTGCAGCAGCGGCCGCATCGACAGGCAGTCGCGGGCGCTGACCAGGTGGATGGTGGAACGTTGCAGCGCGATGCGGACCAGCTCGCGCTTGAGCAGGAGATCCCCGGCCGCCGCCGGGTCGAAGTCGGCGATCCTGTTCCACAGGCCGGTGTACCAGGTGTGGGGGGTCTGCGCCTGCAGCCCGGCCAGGTGCTCGACGACGTCGACCACGCCGCGGTCGGTGCGGCTCAGCAGGAGCTGGCGGTCCAGCGTGGCCCGGTTGAGCGCCCGGCGGCTGATGAGGGGATCCATGAGGACAAAGGTATGGGCAATCGCTGTCGGTCACAGGCCGCAATGGCTCCTTTCCTCTAGGTGAATTCTTCCCGCGTCCCGCGGCGCCGTGATGGCGGGAGGCGTGATGACGGGAGGAGCGTGGCGGCCCTACGCTGCTCCTCATGCAGAATCGGGTGATCGACGGCCGTTTCGAGCTGCTGGAGCGGCTCGGCGGCGGGGGCATGGGCCTGGTGTGGCGCGCCCGCGACGTGGCCCTGCACCGCGAGGTCGCGCTCAAGGAGGTCCGCCCGCCCGACCCCGCCTACGACGACGCGCGCGACCCCGCGGCGGCGGCCGAGCTGCGCGCCCGCGTCCTGCGCGAGGCCCGCGCGCTGGCCCGGCTCAACCACCCGCACGTGGTCACCATCCACCACATCGTCGATCCCGGCGAGCACGCCTATCCGTGGCTGGTGATGGAGCTGGTCACCGGCGGCTCCCTGCAGGACCGCCTCCAGCGCGGCCCCATGACGCCCGCCGAGGCGGCCCGGCTCGGGCGGGAGGTGCTGTCCGCGCTGCGGGCCGCGCACGCCGTCGGCATCCAGCACCGCGACGTCAAGCCCGCCAACGTGCTGCTGCGCGAGGACGGCACGTCGGTGCTCACCGACTTCGGCATCGCGGCGGTACGCGAGTCCACGAGCCTGACGGCGACCGGGTCGTTCATCGGCTCGCCCGAGTTCATGGCGCCCGAGCGCATCAACGGCCACGAAGGGGATCCGGCCTCCGACCTGTGGTCGCTCGGCATGCTCCTGTACGTCGCCGTCGAAGGACGGCACCCGATGCGCCGGGCCACCCCGCTGGCGACGCTGGCCGCCGTGCTCAACCAGCCGGTGCCGCCGGCGGAGCGGGCCGGGGCGCTGACCCCGGTGCTCCAGGCCCTGCTCCAGAGCGACCCGCGCGCCCGCGCGCACCCGGACGTACTGGACCGCATGCTGGCCACGGCCGCAGGGGCGCCCGGTCCTGCCGTTCCTCCCCGGCCGGGGCCGATGGGCCCGCCCCAGGTCGCCACCGGTCCCGGGCAGGGCGGCTTACCGTACGGGTACGCCGCCACGCCGCCGCCGTACGGCGCGAGGCCCGTGCCGGAGAAGGACACCGTGCGCTCCCGGCGTTCCGGCCGCGCCGCCCGCAACGCGATCGGCGCGGCCACGATGGCGGTCGTGGCGGTGATGGGCGTCCTAGCCTGGCGGTTCCTCCCTCTCGACGGCGCCGCCGGCAACGCCGGGCGCCCCACGGACGGCCGCCCGACCACGCAGGCCCACTCCCCGCAGGCCCTCTCCTCGCAGGCGAGCGAGGACACCGAGGAGACCACCCCCGAGCAGACCTCGACCGGCGAGGCCGAGCCCGTGCAGGAGAACCTGCACACCCCCGACGGCATGCGGGCCATGATCGCCAAGCTGAAGCCGGCGATCGGCGGCAGCAAGGTCGTCGACCTGACGGTCTACCCGACGTACGCCGTCATCGAGGCCCCGAACAAGGAGGACCCGGAGGTCTCCGAGCGCTACGACTACCGCGCCGGCAAGGTCACCCTGTCAGCCGGCTTCGGCAGGGAGATCGACGGCCCCACCGTGGACCTGGACAAATACGACTGGAACGCCCTCCCGGCCCTGCTGAGGAGGGCCGGCAAGGACCTCGGCGTGGCCAAGCCCACGTCCCGCTACCTGATCGTGGACCCCAACTTCGTCTTCACCAACCCCCGCCAGGTCCTGCGCGTGTACGTCAGCGACGAGTACAACCGCACCGGCTATCTGGTCGCCGACTTCAAGGGCAAGGTGCTGAAGCTCTATCCGAACGACTGACCCCGGCGCGGGTCAGCACACGTCCCGGTAGCCGCTCTCCGGGATCAGCCGCGACCACTCCGCCCGGCTCAGCGACCCGCCCGCCCGGTCGCACACCTCCCGCGCGGCCAGCGCCGGGTCCACGGGGCTCTCGCGTACGGTGCCGTCCAGCGCCACGCCGCGCAGCCGCTTGCCGTCGGGGCTGAAGGCGAGCCCGGACGTCCACAAGGCGACCTGCCCGACCTCGCGCAGCGTGCGGACGTCCCAGAGCGTCGTACGGGCCGCCTCCACGGCGAGCAGGTCGCCCTTGGGGGAGAAGCGCAGCGCGCCGACGGCGGAGGTGCCCGTCTCGATCGTGCCGATGCGCTCGCGCTCGCGGGTCTCCCAGAGCAGCACCCGGCCGCCGTCCAGGCCGAACGCCAGCGTGCGGCCGTCGGGGGAGTAGGCGAGCGCGGTCGGCACCGGCGCGTCCGACGTGGACCCGCCGGTCCGCAGGTCCAGCAGGGTGACCCGGCCGCTGCGCAGGTCGAGGAGCGTGGAGCCGGCGGCCAGCGTCGCGCCGTCCGGGCTGAACGCGAGCGCCAGGTCGCCCGCGCCCTCGTAGACCCTGACGCGGCGGCCCGTCCGCACCTCCCACGTCTCCAGGGTGCGGCCGCGCGCGGTGGCCAGCAGGTCGCCCTTGGGGGAGAGGGCCACGGCCAGGACGTCGCCGCCCGCGTCGACGGAGCTGACCAGCTCGCCGCCCGGCACCTGCCAGACGGTCACCGGGTCGCCGGCGACGGCCAGCAGCCTGCCGCTCGCGTCGAACGCCAGGTCGCCGTCGGCGGCGATCCTGCCCACCTTCGTACGGTCCTCGGTGTCGGTGACCTCGATCGCGTCGCCGACCGCCTTGGCGGCCACCTTGCCGTTGCCGGAGAACGCCGCCGCCTCGCGCGCCCCTGACGGGACCGGCAGGCCGGACACGTCCAGCGAGACGACGGAGCCGGTGCCGCTCAGGTAGCGCAGGCAGTGGCCGTCGGCGGAGAAGGCGAGGCCGGGCTGGGGGTCGCGGAGGGGGTACGAGCCGGACAGGCGGCGCTCCGCGACGTTCCAGACCCGTACCTCGCCGGCGCCGGGGAGGGCGAGCAGGCGGCCGTCGGGGCTGAAGACGGGCGCGCCGGACGGGCGATCCGCACCCACCGGACCCGCCGGCCTCCCCGCGCGCCCGCCCCCGGTCCTGAGGTCCTCCGTGAGCGTGGAGGCGGAGATGAGGGTGGGGGCGGCGACCGGGGTCGCGGCGGCGTGCGGGGTCGCGTCCGCTGGTAGCGGGCCGGTAGGGGGCGCGTGCTTGGTCGGTGGGCCGCTTGGGGTCGCGTCCTTGGTCGGCGGGTCGGTGGGGGTCGCGTCCCTGGTCAGGGGGCCGATGGTGCCGGGGGCCGGGGGCAGGGGGGCGGTGACGTCGGGGGCGGGGTGCGGGGGGAGGGGGCCGGTGACGGAGCCGAGGGTGTCCACGAGGGTGACGCCGGCGCGTCCCGCGACCGCCAGCAGCCGCCCGTCCGGGCTGAACGCCATCGGCGGCGCCGCCGGCCCCGGCGTCCGGGGCGGCCGGACCCTGACGGTGGCCGTACGCCTGTGTCCCGCCAGCTCCCACAGCTCCACCCGCCCGTCGGGGAGCGAGAGCGCCGCCCGAGTCCCGTCCGGGGACAGCGCCACCTCGCGGCCGGTGACCTCCAGCAGCACCCGCCCGCCCCGGTACACGCGGGTGCGGTCGCCTCGGCTGATCACGTACGCGGCGGTGTCGGCCGGCGTCCGGCCGGTGGCGAGCTCGAACGGCCGCCCGTCCACGCCCTCGGCGAAGCGCCCGTCGTCGCTCAGCGCCGGGTTGCCCGGCGGCAGCGCGTGGAAGGCGGTCTGCCGCCCGGCGACGACGTCCCACACGGCCACGCCGCCGGTGTCCCACTTGATGAGTTCGTCCCCGCGCAGCAGGTAGCGGGCCCGCGAGTCGGGCGCGGGATCGGTGAAGACGCCCAGCTCCGGCTGGACGAGCGAGGCCTGCAACGCGGCCCGCGCCTCGAACACCGGCGACAGCCGCCAGGCGGCCACGCTCAGCCGCATCGCGGTGCGCGGGTCCGACGACCGGAGCGACTCCGCCCGTGCCGCCACCGCCCGCGCGTTCGCCTCCACGAGTTGTCCGCGCAGCTCGTGCTGCCCGAGCACGGACACCACCGCCATCGACACCGCGACGGCCAGCACCGCGCCGGCCGCGCCGAGCCCCGGCACCAGCAGCCGCCTGCGCTGCTTGGACAGGGCGACGCTGCCCGCGATGAAGTCCCGTTCGAGCTGGCTCAGCCGCAGGTGGCGGCGTTTGACGGCGGCCCAGCCGAGCGCGGTGTCGAGCTCCTCGCCCCGCAGCAGGTGGCCGCGCCCGCGCCGGTGCGCCGACCAGCGACCGGCGGCCTCGCGGATGCTCCGCAGCACGAGCAGGCTCTCGCGCTCGTCGGCCACCCAGCCGCGCAGGCGGGGCCAGGCCCGGTAGAGCGCGGCGCTGGCCGGGGCCACCCGCCCGTCGCCGACCGCCACCAGCTTCCCGACGGGGGTCTCCGCGGGCGGCACGCGCACGCTGCGCCGCACCACCAGCCCGGCGGCCATGAGCGGGCCCAGCACGTCCCCCTCGTCGTGCGGGCTCTCGCCGTCGAGCAGCCGCAGCAGCAGGCTGGGCACCTGCTCCTGCTGGGCGGGGGTGAGCGACTGGTACGCCTCCTCCGCGCGCTCCCCGAGCGAACGCGGCCCGGAGTGCCCCTCGGGCGGGCGCAGCACCGCGGAGCCGCCGATCCGCAGCCGGGACGCCTCGGGCCGCTCGGCCGGGTCCTTGGCCAGCGCGCTCCCGACCAGCTCGCGCAGCCCGTCGGGCAGGACGTCCAGGTCGGGGTCGACGGTCAGCAGCCGGTGCATCACCCCGCCGAGGCTTCCTCCGGCGAACGGGTCGTGCCCGGTGGCCGCGAAGAGCACCACCGCGCCCCACGCGAACACGTCGGCCGCCGCCCCCGCCTCCCCGCAGGTCAGCGTCTCGGGCGCGAGGTAGGTGAAGGTGCCGTCCACAGTGCCGGCGGCGGGCAGCCCCAGCTCGATGACCTTGGGGCCGTCGGCCGCCAGCAGCACGCTCTCCGGGTTGAGCCCGCGGTGCGTCAGGCCCGCCGCGTGCAGCGCCTCCAGCGCCTCGCCGAGGGCGTCGGCCAGCGCGAGCAGCTCCTCGCCCGCGTACGGGCCGTGCAGCTCGACCGCGCGCCGCAGGTCGGGGCCGTCGACGTATTCGGCGACCACGTAGGGGACCCGGCCGTCGACGCCGACCGCGACCACCTCGGCCAGCCGGGGGCACGAGACACGCTCGTAGCGCCGGCCGGGGGCCTCGCCGCGCGGCACGGTGACGACATGGCGGCGGCCGTCGTCGTCGTAGGCGTCGTAGACGACCCCGCGCCCGCCCGCGCCGAGGCGGCCCGCCAGCCAGAAGCCGCCAAGCCGTTCCGGGTCGCCGGGCACCAAGCGCATAGTCACTAGCGTTTAGATGCGTGGCGCGCGTGGATGGTTGACGAGAGGGACGCCACAGGCCCCCCGCGCGCCTCGGGGGGCCCATGTGTCATGATCATTATGCCAGGCCGCGCGAGCGCAACTCCCTCAGCACCTCGTCGCGCACCTGTTCCGGCCGGAGGACGCCCACGTCGCAGCGCATGTCGGCGATCTCCTTGAACCAGGGCTCGCGCCGGGCCCGCATGGCTTTGGGGTCGAAGCCGGGGCGGTGGTCGCCCGATTTCATGCGCTCGGCGAGCACGGCGTCGTCGGCGTCGACCCACACCACGAACACCTCGCGCAGCGCCTGGCGCACCTCGGGGTCCTCGACGGTGCTGGCGGCCGCCGCGATCACCTTGGGCTCGCCGGCCAGCTCGATCAGGACGTGCTGGGCCTCGTAGCGGTGGAGGGCGTCGGCGCCCTCGCGGGCGACGATCTCCTTGGCGGTGCCGCCGTAGCGCGATCGGAGGAAGGGGTCGCTGTCGGTCAGGGGGAGGTGGAGGGCGTCCGCGATGAGGCGGCCGACGGTGGTCTTACCCGATCCCATCAGCCCGATCACCACGACTGGTTTGTTTTTCGACATGTGGATAGAAGTTCCTCGTGTCAAGGAGGTAAATCAGATGACCATCGCCGGAAGCATCATCCTCATCATGCTCGGCGCGATCCTCACCTGGGCCGTCGAGTTCGACCTCGCCGGTCTCGACATCAACGTGGTGGGGGTCATCCTCATGCTCGGCGGTCTGGCCGGTCTCCTGTTCGGCATCTACCGGATCACCGTAACCCGCAGGGCGGTCGGTCCGATCGACGAGCCGGTGCACCGTCACGACATCGTGGCTGAGCCGGAGACCCGCCGCACCACCGTGTACGAGGAACGCCGCCGCTACGACGAGCCCCCCCTGTAGGAGGTGAAAGGGAATGCCGGGAGTCGAAGAGCTGCCGTCGACGATCAAGCGTTCGCCGAAGAAGGCGCAGCGCACCTGGATCAAGGCGCACGACAGTGCCGTGGAGGAGTACGGAGAGGGCAGGCGCGCTCATATGACCGCGTTCGCCGCGTTGAAACACTCCTTCGAGAAGGTCGGCGACCACTGGGAGCCGAAGTCCGAGAAGGGCCCGTCCGACCAGGGCGCGAAGGACCGCTCGGGCCGCACGGCCGAAGGCGTGGACGCCAACGCCAGCAAGGAGCACCTGCAGGACGTGGCGAAGCGGCTGGGCGTCACCGGCCGGTCCAGGATGAACAAGAAGGAGCTGGTCGAGGCCATCAAGAAGGCCAACAGGAAGGCCACCGCGAAGGCGCGGTGACCTTCCCCTTACCGGGCCCGATCACAACAACCGCTTGACCGCCGCGACGATGGCGCGGCGGTCAATGCGTGCGTCGGCCAGTTGTTCCTCCGGCGTCGCCGAGGCGGGCAGCCCGGTCACCCCGAGCTGGACCACCCGGGGCCCGAGCTCGCTGACGGCCTCCAGCACGGCGTCGCCGAGCCCGCCCTCCGGCCGGTGGTCCTCGACTGTGATCAGATTGCCGGTGGTGGTGGCCGCCTCGGCCAGCGCCGCCGCGTCGACCGGCTTGACCGAGTACAGGTCGATCACCCCGACGGGCACGTCGGCCGCGGCCAGCTCGTCGGCCGCCGCCAGCGCTTCGTGGACGGTCACCCCGGCCGCGACGATCGTGGCCCGGTCCTCCGCCGAGCGGCGCAGCACCCGCGAGCCGCCCACGGGGAAGCGCTCGCCCGGCTCGTAGATCACCGGCGTGGCCCCGCGCGTGGTGCGCAGGTAGGACACGCCCTCCAGGTCGGCCATCTCGGCGACCAGCGCCGCCGCCTGGTTGGCGTCGCAGGGGTAGAGCACGGTGCTGCCGTGCACGGGCCGCATCATGGCGAGGTCCTCCAGCCCCATCTGGGACGGCCCGTCCTCGCCGATGGCCACGCCCGCGTGCGAGCCGACCAGCCGGATCGAGGCGCCGCTCACCCCGGCCATCCTGATGAAGTCGTAGGCCCGGGTCAGGAACGCGGCGAACGTGGCCGCGTACGGCCTCCACCCGCGCACCTGCAGCCCGACCGCGGCGGCGACGAGCTGCTGCTCGGCGATGTACATCTGGAAGAAGCGCTCGGGGAACGCCTCGGCGAACAGCTCGGTCTTGGTCGAGTCGCCCACCTCGCCGTCCAGGGCCACCACGTCGCCCCTGGCCGCGCCGAGCGCCGCCAGCGCCTCCCCGTACGCCGTCCGCGTGGCCACCGTGTCGCCGACCTTGTACGCCGGCAGCTCCAGCGGCCCGTCCGCGAAGCGGAACGGGTCAGGGGCCTCGTCCGGCCGGCTCACCGAGAGCCGCAGGTCCCGGACGCCGCCCAGCTCCTCGACGGCCTTGTCAGGATCCTTCAGCGCCTTGCCGTGCGCGCCCTCGCGGTTCTCCACCTCCAGCACGCCCTCGCCCTTGCGGGTCTTCGCCAGGATGACGGTGGGGCGTCTGCGGGTGTTGCAGGCGTCGGACAGCGCGAAGTCGATCTGCCCGGGATCGTGCCCGTCGATCTCGATCGTGTGCCAGCCGAACGCGCCGAACCTGCGGGCGTAGGCCCCGGTGTCCCAGCCGTGCCGGGTGGGGCCGCGCTGGCCGAGCCGGTTGACGTCCACGATGACGGTGAGGTTGGCCAGGCCCTCGTCGCCGGCGTGCTCGGCGGCCTCCCATATCGACCCCTCGGCCAGCTCGCTGTCGCCGCACAGCACCCACACCCGGTACGGCAGCCGTTCCATCCGCGCGGCCAGCGCCACCCCCACGCCGACGGGAAGTCCCTGGCCCAGGGAGCCCGTGGCGACGTCCACCCAGGGCAGGCGGGGGGTGGGGTGCCCCTCCAACCGGCTGCCACGCTTGCGGAACGTCAGCAGCTCCTCGTCATCGATGGCGCCGGCCGCCTTGTAGAGGGAGTAGAGGAGGGGGGAGGCGTGCCCCTTGGAGAAGATGAGGTGGTCGTTCGCCGGGTTGCCGGGGTCGGCGAAGTCGTAACGGAGGTGGCAGGAGAACAGCACCGCCATGAGGTCGGCCGCGGACATCGACGAGGTGGGGTGACCGGAGCCGGCGGCCGCGGCGGCTCGGACGGAGTCGACGCGTAGTTGCGCGGCCAGCTCGGCCAGGTATTGAAGATCGCGCTCGGGCATCTTGACCTCCTCGGAGACGGGTTCCGCCCCGTCTACCCGCGTCGGCCGAGTTAACGCCGTGCGCGGGCGGGCGTCAGGGCCACTTGGAGTCGCCGGAGGGCTCGACCGGGCCGTTCAGCACGCCGAGCCGTTCCAGCAGGGTGATGAACGTGGCCGCGTAAGGGGAGTCCTCCGTCACCGCGGCCACCCGCGGCCAGTCCACCTGCTCGCGCATCGCCCGCACCTGGGCCAGCAGCGCCCCGTAGTCGCAGGCGTGCTCCGACAGCGGCAGCAGCCACGAGATCACCAGGTCGGTGGCCTCCAGCACGGGCACGATCACGGCCGACGCCTTCAGCGGCTCGGCCCGGTCGAGCAGCTCCTCGGTGATGTCGAGATCGGACACACGGAAGATCAGGTCCACCAGCCGGCCCTCGTCGTAGGCCTTCACCAGCCAGTCCTCCGGGGGCTTGGCCGTCTGGAAGCCGAGCTGGCGCAGCGCGTCCAGGGCGGCCGGCACGTCGTGCTCGGTGAGGACGAAATCGACATCATGGAGGGAGGGGGCGGCGCCTCGGGCGTAAGCGGCGCAACCTCCGGCCAGCGCGAACTTGACCCCGGCGTCCTTGAGCCCGGAGCTCGCGCGCTTCAAGGTGTCGAGGATGGCGTCAGTGACCTCGTGACCGTGGCTGCTCATAGGTTCGGGCTACCCAGCGGATGGTCAAGTAGACGTTGGATGCGGCCCTTGCAGGGTAGTCACAGGCCCTATGACGGAAATCCTGGAGAAGACGGAAAGGGCCTATGAGGGCGGGCAGAATCGTCCGCTCCGCGGTTATCTCGGCATCCTCGCCGCGTACGGCGGCACGGTGGCCGTCGCGGCCGCGGTGGCCGGCCTGGCGAACCGGCGCGTCCCCGACCGGATCGGCGTCCTGGACCTCGCGCTCATGGCGGCATGCACGCACAAGGTGTCCCGGCGCATCGCCAAGGACCCCGTCACCAGTCCCCTTCGCGCCCCCTTCACCCGGTACGAGGGCCAGGGCGGGCCCGCCGAGGTGGAGGAGAGCCCCCGCAGCGCGCTCGGCGAGCTGCTGGCGTGCCCGTTCTGTCTCGCGCAGTGGGTGGCGACCGGGTACGCCGCCGGACTGGTGATCGCGCCGAAGGCGACCCGGCTCATCGGCGCGACGATGACGGCGGTGGCGGTGTCGGACTGGCTCCAGCTCGCCTACGCCAGACTCATGAAGGCGGCGGAGTAGCCCCGCTTTTCACCGAGCCCCGGCGCGGGCCCCGATGCGGACGGGGGCCCGCGCCGGTCCGGCTCTCCGGCCGTTCATCGCTGCTCGCCCGTTCACTTTCACTGCTGCTCGTCCGGTGGCCTGCCCGCCTTGAGCCCCAGCTCGGCCAGCTCGCGGCGCAGCGCGTCCAGCTTGCCCAGCACCTCGTGACGGGCCGGCTCCAGGTGCTCCTCGGCCTGCCGCGTCAGCTCGCCGACCTGCCGGCCGAGCGCCGTGAGCCCGTGGCTGACCTCGTTCCTGAGCTCCAGGAGCTCGGCTCTCGTCCCGGCCATCCGGCTCCATAGGCCGTCCTCGCCGCCCGGCGGCTCCGTCGCTGCGTTCACGCGCTCCCGCCTTCGCGCTCGCATGAAGGGACCCCGGACCCGTCCCGGGCCGGGGTCCCGCCGTCCTGTGAGCATATGGTGGCAATCGCGCGCCATCCCTGGCGATCGGCGAACCGATCATGAGGTGTGCTTTCATCCCTCTCGGGAGGAAAAATCTGGACCTGTGAGCCGCTCACCTGCGGCGCAGCAGAGCCAGCGCACCCGCCGCCGCCGCGCCTCCGGCCAGCCCCATCAGGACCGGGCGGCGGTGCTGCGACAGCCAGAGCTGCGGGCTGCGCGTGGTCGAGCGCCGGTCGAACGTGCCGTGCGCGCCGTAGTCGGTGTCGTCGTCGGCCGGCTCCCACAGGTTCGACACGCCGCTCGGCGGCTTCTCGTCGGTCAGCTGCGACTGGATGCCGGTCCGCGCCAGGTAGCGGTCGACCAGCGCGGGCGCCACCCGCTGCGCCATGAGGGTCGCGGCGGTCATGCCGCCCACCCAGTACTCCTTGCGCTCCGGATGCTCGGCCGCGAACACGACCGCCCTGGCCGCGACCTCCGGCTGGTAGATCGGCGGCACCGGCTGGGGGTGCTTGCGCAGCTTGCTCAGCACCCACTCGAACTGCGGGGTGTTGACCGCCGGGAGCTGGACCACGGTGATCCTGACATTGCTCCCGTCGGCCAGCAGCTCGGTGCGGACCGACTCGGTGAAGCCCTGGATCGCGTGCTTGGCCCCGCAGTACGCCGACTGCAGCGGGATGGAG
Organism: Nonomuraea sp. LP-02; assembly: GCF_036289125.1. NCBI lineage: Bacteria > Bacillati > Actinomycetota > Actinomycetes > Streptosporangiales > Streptosporangiaceae > Nonomuraea > Nonomuraea sp. LP-02. The sequence goes on from NZ_JAXCLK010000001.1 coordinate 8,209,734, forward strand.
CGCTGCGCCAGCGCCGAGCCCACCTGCACGATCGCGCCCTGGTTGCGGGGGCCCATGAGGTCCAGCGCCACCTTCGTGCCCCACACGTATCCGAGGTAGGTGACCTGAGTGGTCCGCTCGTACTCCTCCGGCGAGATGTCGGTGAAGCGGGCGAAGACGGTGGAGAAGGCCGTGTTGATCCAGACCGAGATGGGGCCCATCTCCGTCTCGATGCGCTCGGCCGCCGCGCGTACCTGCTCGTAGTCCGCCATGTCGGTCTCGTAGACCTGGCCGACGCCGCCCGCCGCGCCCACGTCGACCGCGGCCGCGCCCAGCCCGGTCGTCCCGCGCGCCAGCAGCGCCACCTTCGCGCCCTGCTTGCCCAGCTCGCGCACGACCGCGCGGCCCACGCCGCCGCTCGCGCCCGTCACCACGACGACCCGCCCGCGTAGTGATGCCATGGACCGATCAGCCCGCCTCTCCGTCTCGTCCTTGCTTCTGACGTCGTACGGCGAGGACCATGTCGACGACCGTGACCACGGCGAGCGCGATGGCGATGCCGGTGATGACCGGCGCCTGCGCGATGAGTCCCAGCACCGTGAACGCGAACAGGAACACCAAAATGAACGAGCCCACCCTGATGTGCACCACGTCGCGCGGGGTCGCCGGCACCATGGCGTGGCCTCGTGAGGACCGTTCCTCGTGCCAATCTCCCTTATGAGCCATGCCCGCTCCTCTGCCCGTCTCGTTTGCCCATTAACGTCCTGGGTAGCCCGCCTGGCGTGCCCGTGCTGCGTCCTAGCGATCACAGTGAGCCGGGGATCGTCCGGCGACGCCGGGGACGCGGGTTCAGCTACGCAGACCCCGACGGCAGGCCGGTCCGCGACCCCGAGACGCTGGCCCGGATCAGGGCCCTCGCCATCCCTCCGGCCTGGACGGACGTGTGGATCTGCACCGACCCCCGCGGCCATCTGCAGGCCGTCGGCACCGACGCGGCCGGGCGGCTCCAGTACCGCTACCACGACCTGTGGCGCGAGCAGCAGGACCGGGCCAAGTTCGACCGGGTGCTGGAGGTGGCCGAGCGGCTGCCGGAGTTCAGGAAGACGGTGGACGAACAGCTCCAGGGGCGCGGCCTGACCCGGCCGCGGGTCCTCGCCGCGGCGGCCCGGCTGCTGGACATCGGCTTCTTCCGCATCGGCGGCGAGAGCTACGACAGCTACGGCCTGGCCACCCTGCGGATGGAGCACCTGACCTTCTCGAAGGGGTACGTGGTCTTCTCCTACCAGGCCAAGGGTGACATCCCGCGCGAGGTCGAGGTGGCCGACCCGGGTGCGTGCGCGGTGCTGCGCTCGCTGAAGCGGGCCGGCCCCAAGGAGGGCGAGCTGCTGCGGTACCGGCGCGACGGCGACTGGGCCGACGTGCGCAGTGAGGACATCAACGACTATCTCAAGGAGATCATCGGTTACGAGGTCACGGCCAAGGACTTCCGCACCTGGCACGCGACGGTGCTGGCGGCCGTCGGGCTGGCGGTGTCCCGCCCGGCCGGCAAGGCGGGGCCGACGAAGAAGAAGAGAGCGGTCACCCGCGTCATGCGGGAGGTCGCCGAGTACCTGGGCAACACCCCCACCGTGGCCAGGGCGTCGTACGTGGACCCGCGCGTCGTCGAGGCGTACGACCAGGACAGGACCATCGGCGCGGCCCTGACCGAGCTCGGCGCGGACGCCGACTTCGGGCAGCTCGCGACGGCGGGACGGGTGGAACGGGCGGTCATTGACCTTATTCGTACCGTTTGAGGCGTTAATGCACGGGCACGCGACGACAAAGCGAGGAGGAGAGACGATGGAAGCTCCGCAGTACGTCGCGGCCCGCGTCCAGGCGGCGCTGGCCGAGGACGGGCGCACGCACGAGCTGGGGATCCGCGTGGACATCCGCGGCGACCAGCTCTTCCTGCGTGGTCAGGTGAGCGGGGCCGAGCAGCGCGAACGGCTCGGCCTGGTGGCGCACGAGGCCGCACCCGACCTGCGCGTGCACAACGAGATCATGGTCGTGGAGGTCACCGAGCCGGGAGAGGACGAGCATCTTGACTGAACTGCGCATCGCGGCCGTCGGAGACATCCACCTGGGCGAGGACGTCCGCGGCCAGTACCGAAAACACCTGGAGGGCATCGAGGAGCGGGCGGACGTGTTCATGCTCACCGGCGACCTCACCCGGCACGGCACCCTCGAAGAGGGCCGGCTGGTGGCCGAGGAACTGCGCGGGCTGCCCGTCCCCACGATCGCCGTGCTCGGCAACCACGACTACCACTCCGACCTCCAGTACGAGATCGCCGCGGCGCTCCGCGACGCCGGCGTCATCGTCCTCCACGACGACGGCGTGGTCATCCAGTGCGGCGAGGTCAAGCTGGGCGTGGTCGGCGGCAAGGGTTTCGGCGGCGGGTACGCCGGCAAGTGCGCGAGCGAGTTCGGCGAGCGCGAGATCAAGAACTTCGTGGCCCACACCCGCTACATCGCCGAGGCGTGGAAGGTCGCGCTGAAGGAGATGACCGCCGACCTGAAGGTGGTGCTCTCGCACTACTCCCCGGTCAAGGAGACGCTGGAGGGCGAGCCCCACGAGATCTACCCCTTCCTCGGCAGCTACCTGCTGGCCGAGGCGGTCGACACGGCGGGCGCCGACCTGATCCTGCACGGGCACGCGCACAAGGGCAGCGAGAAGGGCATGACGCCGGGCGGCATCCGGGTGCGGAACGTGGCGCTGCCCGTCATCGGCCGCGCGTACGCGGTCTACTGCCTGGGCGAGAACGGCTACTGCTGAATTGTTCCGGAGTTTCGGACGGCGAGGGCGCCTGAAGGCGCCCTCGCCGTCGTCCGGTAAAGCTGTCCGGTAAAAACGTACGCTTTTATTTCAGCAATTGGGCATGATGGAGCCGCTGGACCGCTCTCGGAGACCGGCCCAGCGGCGTTGCCGAACGGATGTGTGGGCGGTTTGCGCCCCTAGACATTGAAGATGCTGACGCCACCCGGGCCCACCAGGAACCCGAGGACGATGAGCACGATCCCCCAGAGAAGGTCGCGCCGGGCCAGGATCACATAGATCCCGGCGATGACGAGGATTACTGCGATGATCCAGAGCAAAGTAGCCATGAGCCCATCACTGCCCTCAGCCGCGACCCCATAACATCCTTTTTCCTCGCCTTGAGTGGGCTGGGGATTAGCCGTGGCGGGTGGCGTTCTTGACCCGGCGCAGAATGCGGTCCCATTCGGTGCCGAACGGGTTGTCCTGCACGAGATAGGTCCAGGTCGCGGAGGGCCGCTTGAGATCCGGCTCCGGCGACTCGAACGCCTCCAGCGAGCGCCGCTCCACCTCGGCCAGCAGCGATTTGTACTCGGCCACGGCCTCGCGGTGGAACTCGTCGACCGGGCTCATCCGGCCGAGCGCCCGCAGGTGGATGCCCTCGCGCAGATCCTGGAGGAAGGCCAGGTGCTCGGTCCAGCACGTGTCGATGGCGTGCAGCACGATCTGCCTGGCGGTCTCGTCGCGGGTGTCCTCGGGCAGCTCGGCCCAGCGGTCGGGATCGGCCTGCTCCAGCGCCCTGGAGGCGGCGTCACCGTGCAGGACCTTGTCGCGCCACTCCAGGATCAGCTCGCGCTGCTGCTCCAGCAGGCGGGTGTAGCGCCAGGTGTTGCGGTGGATCTCCAGGTTGACGCCCTCGGCGACGCGCTGGGCGTGACCCACCAGGTAGGCGCCGCGCCGGTGCCGTACGATCCCGTCGGGGTCGGCCGCGGGCGGCCGCTCGTCGGGGACGAACTGCGTGATCAGGTCGTCCGTCATGCTGACGAAGAACACCGAGGCGCCGGGGTCGCCCTGGCGGCCCGCCCGGCCGCGGAGCTGGTCGTCCAGGCGGCTGCTGGCGTGCCGGCCCGAGCCGATGACGTAGAGACCGCCCAGCTCGGCCACGCCGTCGCCGAGACGGATGTCGGTGCCGCGGCCGGCCATCTGGGTCGAGACCGTGATCGCGTCGCGCTCGCCGGCCCGCGCGATGATCTCGGCCTCCTCGGCGTCGTTCTTGGCGTTGAGCACGACCGGCTCCATGCCGCGCCGCTGCAGCAGCTTGGCGAGGTTCTCCGACTCGGCCACGTCGAGCGTGCCGATGAGGATGGGCCGGCCGGTGGCGTGGGCCGTCTGGATCTCCTCCACCAGCGCCGCGTCCTTGTCGGGGACGGTCGGGTAGACGCGGTCCGGCTCGTCCTCGCGCACGCAGGGCCGGTTGGGCGGGATCACCGCGACCTTCAGCCCGTAGAACTCGCCGAGCTGCTCGCTCACCGCGACCGCGGTGCCGGTCATGCCGCAGATCTGCGGGTAGCGGCGGATCAGGCCCTGCACGGTGATCGAGTCGAGGATCTCGCCCTTCTCGCTCGGCGGCAGCGCCTCCTTGGCCTCGACGGCCGCCTGGAGGCCGTTGGGCCAGCGCTGGAGCAGCGCCACCCGGCCGCGCGACGGGTTGATGAGCTGGACCTTGCCGTCGCGCACGATGTAGTCGACGTCGCGGGTCAGCAGCGCGTGGGCGTGCAGGGCGAGGTTGAGCTCGATGAGCGTGCCGGGCTCGTTCTCGTCGTAGAGCTCGACACCGAGGAGGTTCTCCACGCTGTCGGCGCCCTTGGGCGTCAGGTAGACGTTGCGTGCCTGCTCGTCGATCTCGTAGTGGTAGCCGCGGACGAGCTGCCGGACCAGCGCCGCCATCTCCGGCACCGCGTCGCCCGCGTCGCCCGCGCCGGCCATCACCAGCGGCACGCGGGCCTCGTCGACGAGCACCGAGTCGGCCTCGTCGATCACCGCGACCTCCGGGGCCGGCACGATGATCTCGGCGGCGTCGGTGCGCAGCCGGTCGCGCAGCACGTCGAAGCCGATCTCGCTGACCGGCCCGTACGTCACGTCCTTCGCGTACGCCGCCCGCCGCTCCTCCGGCGTGGAGTTCTGGTCGATCCAGCCCACGCTCACGCCCAGCGCCGCGTAGAACGGCTCCATCCACTCGGCGTCGCGGCGGGCCAGGTAGTCGTTGACGGAGATCACGTGGACCCGCTTGCCCTGCAGCGCGTAGCCGGCGGCGGCCATCGCGCCCGACAGGGTCTTGCCCTCGCCGGTCGCCATCTCGGCCACCTTGCCGTCGAGCAGCGCGAGCGTCCCGAGGAGCTGCACGTCGTACGGGCGCAGCCCCAGTGTGCGGTCGGCGGCCTCGCGCGCCACGGCGCAGAACTCGGCCAGGTCGTCCATCCCGGGCCGCGGCAGCTCGTCGAGCTTCTTGATCCGCTCGGCGCGCTCGCCGGCCGCCTTGACGACCTTCTGGTAGGGGGTCAGGGGCACGCCGCCCGGACGGTCCAGGAGGTTCCTGAATATTCCCTTGAGTGAGGCCACAGTTCCTCCAACGCACGCTTCGCCGACACCGTTCCCCCGATGGCGGGGTGGGAGCGCAGCGACGGCACAGCACTCGCCGCCGTACCGGACCTTAACCCATGTTGCGGCCCGGACCGCCACAAGCGCTCCCACCCGTGCTCAGCCCGCCTCGGGCCGGGCCGCGAGCACCGCGACCGCGGCCAGCAGCAACGCGCACCCGCACCAGGCGAGCGGGGTCAGCCGCTCGCCGAACAGCAGCACGCCGAGCAGCGCCGCGCCCACGGTCTCGCCCAGCGAGATGATCGAGACGGTGGTCGCGCGCAGCGCGCTCAGCGCGCGGAAGAACAGCCCGTACGCCAGCGCCGTCGGCACCGCACCCAGGTAGAGCAGCAGCGCCACCGACGTCACGCTGACCTCGGGCAGCACGTCACCGGTCATCGCGAACGGCGCGAGGCACGCCGCGGCCACGACGAACCCGCCGGTCGCCGTGGCCGCGGCGTCGTCCTGGTGACGCCGGGAGAACAGCCGGGACAGCAGGGTCACCCCGGCGTACCCGGCGGCCGAGGCCAGCGCCCAGCCGATCCCGGCCGCGGACGCGTCCGCCTCGCCCGCGGTCTCCGCGGTGAGCAGCACCAGCCCGGCCAGCGCGACGGCCAGCGCGCCGAGCGCGAGCCCGCCGAGCCGCTCGCGCAGCAGGAAGCGGCTGCCGAGCGCGGCGAACACGGGCGTGGCGCCCATGGTGACGACCGTCGCCACGGCCACCCCGGTGTGGGCGATCGCGGCGAAGTACGCGGTCTGGTAGACGGCCATCCCGGCCCCGATCGGCAGGACCCGCCAGCTCAGCGGGCGAGGGGAGGCGGGACGGGGAGCGAGCAGGAACAGGAAGGCGGCGCCCAGGAGATAGCGCCACAGGGACACGCCGACGGGGCCGAGCCCGCCGGTCTCGAACAGCAGCGAACCGGCCGCGCCGCCGGTGCCCCAGGCGGTGGCGGCCACGGACACGTAGACGGCGCCCCGCCGGGCGGAGACATGGGTCATGACAGAAGCTCTCCGGAGGAGGTGGTGGAAAAGGGGCCCGTACGCGGGCAGCAACCACCCCCGGATCGCCAGGACCCGGACGTCGCGTGAGAGGCCGCCCGCTAGCGGGCGGGGGGCGGAGAGCAGATCAGACGTCGCGGCACGCGGATCAGCGTAGCGGGGACCGGGGCCGAACGGCAGGAATTAACGGCGTGCTTCACGGCTTGCGCGCGACGCCGCCGAGCAGCAGCTCCTCCCAGGGCGAGAGCGGCCCCGGCACGCGCTCGTCGGGCCGCCACTCGGGGAAGTGCACCACGCCGGGCTCCTCCAGCACGAGGCCGTCGAAGTAGGCGGCGATCGCCTCACGCCCGCGGAACCAGCCGGTGCCCATCGTGGCCTGGAGCAGCACCTCCAGGGCCTTGGCCTTGGGGCTCGGCGAGGCCATGAAGTTGGAGGCGGCCAGGTAGCTGCCGGACGGCAGCGCCGCCATGTAGCGGCGCATCAGCCCGTGCGGGTCCTCGTCGTCGGAGAACAGGTGCAGCAGCCCGATGGCCAGGATCGCGGTGGGCTGCGACAGGTCGACGAGCCGGGTCAGCGTGGGATGGCCGAGCACGGCGCCGACGTCGCGGGCGTCGGCGGTGACGGCGTCCGCGTACAGGTTGCCCTTCATGATCGCGCGGGCGTGCGGCTCGACCATGGGGTCGAGGTCGACGTAGACCACCCGGCAGAGCGGATGGGCGAACTGGGCGACCTCGTGGGTGTTCTCCACGGTGGGCAGCCCCGAGCCGAGGTCGATGATCTGGCGGATGCCCGCCTCGCGGACGAGGAAGTCCACGACCCGGCCGATGAAGGCGCGGCTGCACCACACCAGGTCGACGACCTCCGGCACCGCGTCCTTGAGCCGGCGGGCGACCGAACGGTCGACGGCGAAGTTCTCCATGCCGCCGAGCAGGGCGTCGTGCACCCTGGCCCCGGACGAGCGCGAGGTGTCCACGCCGGGCGGTGCCCACTCCTGCGCGCCGTCGAGACTCACCTGACCCCCTTGTCACGGTCGGTTGCGCGGATCGTATCCACACCCGTGGCTCCGCCGCTCGCCTGGCGAAGGATCGTCAGGACAGTCAGGTTCGCTTGTCAATTCTTGGTACGACGTTTGGACCCCTGTTGCCGGGTAGTGGACGTGAGCCCGAGGAAGAAGACGACGAGGAAGAGAGAGGATGAGCTACCTCATGGAGCTCTGGGACTATCGTCCTGACGTCTACGACCGCGGCCAGAGCCTGGACCTCGTGGGCTACCACGTCCAGGCGACGGACGGCAAGATCGGGTCTGTCGACGAGGCGACGTACGAGGTCGGCGAGAGCTACATCATCGTCGACACCGGCCCCTGGATCTTCGGCAAGAAGGTCATGCTCCCGGCTCAGGTCATCACGAGCATCGACCCTCAGGAGCGCTACGTCCACGTGGCGCGCACCAAGGCCGAGATCAAGGACTCGCCCGAGTTCGACGAGGCCAGGTTCAAGGAGCCCGAGTACCGCGCCAGTCTTGGGGACTACTACGGCCGGTTCCCGCGGTGATCCCTGACCTGCCGTTCAGAGGGGTCGCGCCCGAGAGGGTGCGGCCCCTCGCCGTTTTCCGCATCCGATCGCGTACCTGACGGAAGGTGACAGGTACGCCTGGAAGGCTCGAACCATGACGACAAAGGCGAAGCTCCTCGCGGTCTCCCTCGACTGCCCGGAGCCCAAGACACTGGCCGAGTTCTACCACGCGATCACCGGCTGGGAGATCACGTACGCGGAGGACGAGTACGCCGCCGTGAGCGACGGCACGACCAACATCTACTTCGGTCGCATCGCCGAGCGCGAGCCGGTTGCCTGGCCCAGCCCGAACAAGCAGTTCCACCTCGACTTCCGGGTGCCGGACGTGGAGCGGGCGGTCGAGGAGTACGTCGCGCTCGGCGCGACCAGGCCCGAGTTCCAGCCCGGGATCACCGAGGAGGGGACGCGCTGGATCGTGCTGCAGGATCCGGCCGGGCACGCGTTCTGCGTCTGCCCCGAGTCTTCCTGAAGGAAAGAAGTTCCCCCAGGTGGCGGGCGATATCTGGATGATATTCCGCCGAAAGTATGATTCGCCCGCTCCGCTGTCCTCCTAAGCTGGAGCAATGCTCGTGCAAGGATCTCTGCCCCCGCGTCGGCGCCCATGACCTGGGCCGGCCTGCTCATCGCCCTGGTGGGAGCGCTGGGCTACGCGCTCGGCGCCGCACTCCAGCAGTACGAGGCCGTGGCCGAGGGCGCCTCGCTCAAGCTGGTCCGACGGCCCCGCTGGTGGATCGGCGGCGTCATCGGCTTCGCCGGCGCCTGCCTGCACGCCGTGGCGCTCAGCCTCGCCCCGCTGGTCGTGGTGCAGCCGATCAGCGTGGCCACGCTGGTGTTCGCGGTGCCGCTGGCCGCGTTCATGTACGGGCGCAAGCCCTACCGGGCGGAGATCCTCGGCTCGCTCGCCGTGGCCGTGGGGCTGCTCTGGCTCATGCTGCTGGTGCCCGAGCACGACGTGACGCCGCATCTCGGCAACGGCGCGGCGCTCGGGTTCCTGGCCGTGATCGGCGTGATCGTGCTGGTCACGCAGGTGGCCGCGGGCCGCATGCGCGGCGCGGGCCGGGCGATCGTGCTCGCCATCGGGGCCGGCGTGGTCACCGCGAGCGTGTCGACGTTCGTCAGGGTCGTGGGCGGCGGCCTGGAGGGCGACTGGGGGCGGCTCGTCCACTGGTTCACCCTCGCCGTGCCCGTGCTGCTGGTCTGCGCCGTGGTGCTGCTCCAGCGCTCCTACGCGGTGGGCTACTTCGGCATCGCGTACGCGGGCGTGCAGGTCATCGACCCGATCACCTCGGTGCTGGCGGGGGCGCTGCTGCTCGGCGAGCCGCTGCCGACCGCCCCCGGCACGGCGGTCCCGGCGCTGCTGGCCGCCGCCCTGACCATCGGCGGCACGATCACCCTGGGCCGGCTGGCCCCCGACCACACCCGTCCGGTCGTCCCGGCGAACCCGGCCGCCCCGGTCGAGGCCGCGGCCTCCCCGGCCGCCGGCTCCGGGAGCGCGGTCACGGCCGCGTCGGACGCGAACTGACCGTCTCCTCCGGGGGCCGCCAGCCCAGCACCTCGTCCATCGACCGGACGAGCAGGTCGGGCCGGACCCTCGTCCCCAGGATCAGGGCGGCGTCACGGGCCGCGACGAGCAGCGGGTTGCGCATCTTCGTGGCCCTGCAGATGTCCCACGAGCGCCGCATGATCCGCCGGGTACGCGCCAGCCGGGCGGCGGTGTAACCGGCCAGGTCGCCCGCGCCGGCCGCGTGCGCCAGCACCACGGCGTCCTCGATCGCCTGGCAGGCCCCCTGGCCGAGGTTGGGGGTCATCGCGTGGGCCGCGTCGCCCACCAGCGCGACCCTGCCCCGGTGGTAGGCGGGCAGCGGCTCGGCCAGGTGGTACACGTCGTTCCGGATGATCATCGCGGGCTCCGCGGCCCGCAGCAGCGCGGGGATCGGCTCGTGCCAGCCGCCGAACCTGCGGATCAGCTCCTCCCGCTCGTCGGCGAAGGCGACGCCCTCGGGCAGCACGTCGGTGGCGTAGACGTAGACGAGGTCGCCGGCCAGCGGGCTCACCCCGAACACCCGCCCCCTGCCCCAGCTCTCGCTGACGCCGACCTCCAGGTCGCCGCGGGGCACCAGGCCGCGCCAGGCCGTCACGCCCGCGTACGCCGGGCCCGGATGCCCGGGGTATAGCGCTCGCCGGGTGCGGGAGCGGATCCCGTCGGCGGCCACGACCAGGTCGGCGCGCACCTCCTCGCCCGCCTCGGTGCGGACCACGCCGGTCTCCGGGTCCGCCTGCGCCACCCCGGTGCCGAGCCGCAGGACGTCCGGGCCGAGCGCGCCGGTCAGGACCTCCATGAGCGCCGCCCGCGGCAGGAGCACCACCGAGTCGTCGTAGCGGCCCGCCGCGGCCTCGGGCGTGGTGTGGGTGAGCCAGCGCCCGTCGGCGCGCCTGATCCCTGCCTGGCCCTGGACGCGCGACAGCGCGCGCACCCGGTCGCCGAGGCCGAGCGTGTCGAGGGCCTTGAGGGCGTTGGCGGCGATCGCCAGCCCTGAGCCGACCGGCTCGATCGCGGGCGCCCGCTCCAGCACCGTCACCTCCCAGCCGCGCTGCCGCAGCGCGATCGCGCTGGTCAAACCGCCGATGCCGGCTCCGATGACGACGGCGTGCGCCATGTCATGACCTCCTGCTCACTACGTCTGTAGTGCCAGCGTACTACGGGTGTAGTATCGGCTGCCATGAGACGTTCGGACCTCGTCGCGGACACGGCCATCGCCCTGCTGGCCGAGCGCGGCATGCGCGGCCTCACCCACCGGGCGGTGGACGAGGCGGCGGGCCTGCCGCCCGGCTCCACGTCCAACCTCGCGCGGACGCGGGCGGCTCTCCTGGAGCTGACGCTGGCCCGGCTCACGGAGCTGGAGTCCGCGGTGTTCGACCCGGAGGCGCTCGTTTCCATGGCGGATGTGGACGGGGTGGCCCGGGTGTTCGCGCGGGCGCTGCGCGCGCAGCTCCTCGACCGCCGGCGTACGCTCGCCCGCTACGAGCTGGCCCTGGAGGCCACGCGCCGGCCCGAGCTCCGCGCGGTATACGACCGCGCGGGCCGCCGCTTCCGCGACTTCGCCGCGACGCTGCTGGCCGCGATGGGCTCGGCGGACCCGGCACGGCACGCCGGCGAGCTCGTGGCCTTCGCCGAGGGCCTGATGTTCTACGCCGTCGCCGGCGCCGGCGGCACGTCCGCCGAGGACGACCTGCGCCGCGCCGTGGCCGACCTGCTCACCGGCATGCTCCGCCCGGTCAGGTGAGCGTGACCGGGCCGGCCCGGCCCGTCAGCTCGGCCACCAGGCGCGGCGCCGGCTCCCTCGTCAGGGCGGCCGCCGCGCCGACGGCCGCCAGAGCCGGCCGGACCACGCCGGGGTCGGGGTGGGCGACGGTCAGCGACACCAGCTCCACGCGGGGCAGGTCACCCTCGGTCGGGTGCCGGGCGGCCCCCCAGTCGATGAGGAACGGCACCAGCCCGGCCCGCTCCGGCGGGGTGAGCCGCCAGGCCAGCAGGTCGCCGGAAGGGGTGCGGCGGGACATGTCCCGCGGCTCGCCCGGGTCGTACCCCTGGGCGCGGGCCCGCGCCACGGCGGCGTCGAGGTCCGCCACCGCCACGGCCCAGGTCACCAGCGCGGCCCGGTCCAGCTCGTCGATCAGGAAAGGCCGCGGCCCGGCCGGCTCCTCCTGCTCGGGATCGGGCCCGATGACCTCCAGGTAGCTCCGGCCGCCGAGCCCGATGAGCCGGTTGCGGGTGCCGAGCCCCGGATGCCGCCCGCCGACGGCGGCCCGCACGCCGAGCCGCCGCTCCAGGTCGGCCACGGTGGCGTCCAGGTCGGGGGTGGCGTACACGAGATGGTCCAGCTCCATGACCGGCATTCTCGCGCAGGGGTCTTACGGGCGGCTCAGCAGCCGGGCGCGGTGCTCGGGCCACTCCTCGGCGAGGATGCCGAAGACGGCGGTGTCGCGCCAGGTGCCGTCCGGCCGCCTGCGGTGCCGGCGCAGCGTGCCCTCGTGCACGCCGCCGATCCGCCTGATGGCGTTCTGGGAGCGTACGTTGAGCACGTCGGTCTTCAGCATGACGCGGTTGAGGCCGAGCCCGAAGGCGTGCTCCACGAGCAGCAGCTTGCAGGCGGTGTTGACGGCGGTGCGCCAGACCGCGCGGCCGTACCACGTCCAGCCGATCTCGACGCTGGCCTCGAACCCCGGCACGTCGGCGTAGGTCGTCCAGCCGACCGCCCGGCCGCTCTCCTTCGCGATCACGGCGAACGGGACGTGCCGGTCGTCGTGGACGAGGGACAGCGCCGTCTTGCCCAGCTCCTCCTCCGTACGCGGCGTGGTGACCGGCAGCCACCGCCACACCTCGTCGTCACCGCCGCCGGCGGCGAACAGGTCGGGGACGTGGGCGAGGGCGAGCGGTTCGAGCCGTACGACGTCGTTCTCGAGGACGACGGGCTGAGGGAGCGTGGCGGTCATGGGGCAACCCTAGGTGGCCCGGCTTGGCACGGATGATGGCCACATGACGGTTTTTATGAGGATCCACCTGTCGACACTCATACCGGCCGGTCGGTAGGCTCACCGCATGGACTTCGCCTATGACCAAGTCACCGAGGACCTGCGGGAACGCCTGCTGCGTTTCATGGACGAGTGCGTCTACCCCGCCGAAGCCGCCTTCGAGGAGCAGGCGGCCGACAGCGGCTGGAGCCTGCCACCCCTCCTGGACGACCTCAAGGACGAGGCCAGGAAGCGCGGCCTGTGGAACCTGTTCCTCCCGGGGGAGCACGGCGCCGGGCTGACGAACCTCCAGTACGCCCCGCTGGCCGAGATCCTCGGCCGGAGTCCCAGCATCGCCCCGGCGGCCACCAACTGCGCGGCCCCCGACACCGGCAACATGGAAGTGCTGGCGATGTTCGGCAGCGAGTGGCAGCGCAAGGAGTGGCTGAGGCCGCTGCTCGACGGCGAGATCCGCTCCGCCTTCGCGATGACCGAGCCGGACGTGGCCTCCTCCGACGCCACCAACATCGCCACCTCCATCGTCCGTGACGGCGACGAGTACGTCATCAACGGCCGCAAGTGGTACATCTCCGGCGCGATGAACCCCAACTGCAAGATTTTCATCGTCATGGGCAAGACCGACCCGGAGGCGCCGAAGCACCGCCAGCAGAGCATGGTCCTGGTGCCGCGCGACACCCCCGGTCTGCACGTCAAGCGCGGCATGCACGTCTTCGGCTACACCGACGCCGACCACGGCGGCCACGCCGAGGTCGTCTTCGAGGACGTCCGCGTCCCGGTGGCGAACCTCATCGGCGAGGAGGGCGGCGGTTTCGCCATCGCCCAGGCCCGCCTCGGCCCCGGCCGCATCCACCACTGCATGCGCCTCATCGGCATGGCCGAGCGGGCGGTCGAGCTGATGTGCCGGCGGGCGCTGTCGCGCACCACGTTCGGCAAGCCGATCGCCCGGCAGGGCGTGGTCCAGGACTGGATCGCCGAGTCCCGCATCCGCATCGAGCAGCTCCGGCTGCTCGTGCTCAAGACGGCCTGGCTCATGGACACGGTGGGCAACCAGGGCGCCCACACGGAGATCCAGTCCATCAAGATCGCCACTCCGATCGCCGTGGAGTGGATCCTCGACAAGGCCGTGCAGGTGCACGGGGCGGGCGGCGTCTCCCAGGACTTCCCGCTGGCGGCGCTCTGGGCGCACGCGCGCACGCTCCGCCTCGCCGACGGCCCCGACGAGGTGCACAAGCGCTCACTCGCCTACCGCGAGCTCAAGAAGTGGATGTGAGGCAGAGGTGAACGAAGCGGAGATCAAGGAGCGGGTCGCCGAGTTCCTGGCCGGGCACGACCCGTCGGGGGACCGGCTGGAGTTCCTGCGGGCCAGGTTCGACGCCGGGCTCGCCTGGGTGTGGTTCCCCAAGGGGCTCGGCGGGCTCGGCGCGCCCCGCGAGCTGCAGCAGGTCGTCGAGCGGGAGCTGGCCGACACCCCGCAGATCAACGGCGGCAAGCAGGGCATCGGGCTCGGCATGGCCGCGCCGACGATCCTGGCGTTCGGCACCGAGGAGCAGAAGCGCCGCTTCCTGCGCCCCCTGTGGACCGGCGAGGAGATCTGGTGCCAGCTCTTCAGCGAGCCCGGCGCCGGCTCCGACCTGGCCACGCTCGCCACCCGCGCGGTGCGCGACGGCGACGAATGGGTGGTGGACGGTCAGAAGGTGTGGACGTCCGGCGCCCACCACTCCCGCTGGGCCATCCTCGTCACGCGTACCGACCCTGACGTGCCCAAGCACCGCGGACTGACGTACTTCGTGTGCGACATGCAGGCCCCCGGCGTCGAGGTGCGGCCGCTGCGGCAGATCACCGGCGAGGCCGAGTTCAACGAGGTCTTCCTCACCGGCGTGCGGCTCTCCGACGACCTGCGGCTCGGCGAGATCGGCGACGGCTGGCGGGTCGCGCAGACCACGCTCATGAACGAGCGCGTGGCCATCGGCGGCGCGCCCACCCGGCGCGGCGGCGGTGTCATGGCGACGGTGCTCGGCGCCTGGCGCGAGCGTCCCGAGCTGCGTACCCACGACCTGCACCAGCGGCTGCTGTCGCTGTGGGTGGAGGCCGAGGTCACCCGCCTGTCCGGCGCCCGGCTGCGCGAGCAGCTCGCCGCCGGGCAGCCGGGGCCCGAGGGGTCGGGGATGAAGCTGTCGTTCGCCAAGCTCAACCAGGCGCTGTCCGGCTTCGACGTCGAGTTCAACCGCGACCTCGGCTACGACGACTGGGCGTTCCGGCGTTCCGAGGACGTCGACTTCTTCGGCCGCGGGCCCGGCTACCGCTACCTGCGGGCCAAGGGCAACTCGATCGAGGGCGGCACCTCGGAGATCCTGCGCAACATCATCGCCGAGCGGGTGCTCGGCCTGCCCTCCGAACCCCGCGTCGACAAGGACGTGCCCTGGAAGGACCTGCCGCGATGACCCTGCTGTACACGGAGATCGAGGAGGAGCTGCGCGCGAGCGTGCGGGCGCTGCTGGCGGACCGCTGCCCGCCGGCCGCCGTGCTCAAGCGGGTGGAGTCCGAGCCCGCCGACCTGGACCTGTGGAAGACGCTGGCCGGCGAGATCGGCGTGGCCGGGCTGCTGATCCCCGAGGAGCTGGGCGGCGCGGGAGCCGGTCCCGGCGAGGCGGGCGTGGTGCTGGAGGAGCTGGGGCGGGCCGTGGCGCCGGTGCCGTTCCTCACCAGCGCGGTGCTCGCCACCCGGGCGCTGCTGCCGACCAGGGACGCGCTGCTCGGCGAGCTGGCCGAGGGACGGCGTACGGCGGCGCTCGTGGTGTCGTTCGCGGCCTCGCCGTACCGGCCGCAGCGGGGCTCGGCGGTGCGGGCGGAGGGCGGCCGGCTGTCCGGCACGGTCACCGGCGTCGCCGGGGCGGACGTGGCCGACGTGCTGCTGGTGCCCGTGGACGGCGAGCTCTACGCGGTCGAGGCGGCGGCGGCCCAGGTCGCGGCCGTGCCGTCGCTGGACCAGACGAGGCCGGTCGCCACGGTGACCTTCGACCGGGCCGAGGCCCGGCACGTGGGGGCCTGCGACCTGGCCGCCGTGCTGCGGCTCGGCGCGGCGCTGCTGGCCAGCGAGCAGCTCGGCGTGGCGGAGTGGTGCCTGGAGACGACGCTCGGCTACGTCAAGGAGCGCCACCAGTTCGCCCGGCCCATCGGCTCCTTCCAGGCGATCAAGCACCGGCTGGCCGACCTGTGGCTGGACGTCGTACGGGCGCGGGCCGCGGCCCGCAACGCGGTGGCCGATCCTTCGGCCGTCTCGGTGGCCGTGGCGCAGGCGTGGAACGCCGGGGTCGCGGTGCGCGTGGCCGAGGACGCGGTGCAACTGCACGGCGGGATCGGGATGACGTGGGAGCACCCCGTACATCTCTATCTCAAGCGCGCGAAGTCCTCGGAGATCGCGCTCGGCACGCCGGGCGACCACCGGGCCGCCCTGGCCTCACTCGTCGACGTGCCCGGCCCCGAGGGAGGCGAGCAGTAGGTCGGCGAAGTGCCTGCCCACCTGGGCGCCGGTCAGCGGCCCGTCCGCGTGGAACCACGTGCCCAGGTGGTGCACCGAGCCGAAGAAGTAGTCGACGACCAGCTCGGCGGGGACCTTGCCGGAGAGGACGCCGGCGCGCTGCCCTTCAGCCACGAGGTCGCGGAAACGTTCGTGGTAGCGGCGGCGCTCGGCGCGCACGGTCTTCTGGGTCTCCGGGGCGAGCAGGTGCATCGACCGGAAGAAGATCTTGGAGTCGTCGAGGTTGGCGGTCGTGGTCTCGACGACGTCGGCGGCGGCGCGGTGCAGGCGCTGCTCGACCGTGCCTGCGCCGTCCGCGATCTGGGTGAGCCGGTCCATCTGCATGCGCAGGACCCGGCCGTAGATCTCGCGCAGCAGGTCGTCCTTGGAGTCGAAATAGTGGTACATGGCGCCCTTGGTGACGCCCGCCGCCACGACGATCTCCTGCACGGAGGTGCCCTCGAACCCGCGCTCGGCGAACAGCCGGGTCGCCTCGGCGAGCAGCCGCTGCCGGACCGGTTCGTCTTTCCCATGCTGCCCTTTGGTCACCGGGACAGCATACCGACTGGTCGGTAGACGCAGTGGGAACCCCTGCTTGCCGGTGCCAATCGTCTCACCTTAGGCTTGCCTTGGTTGCGAGCCGGGTATCCCTTGACCGGCGAGGGATCTTCGGCGTGGCAGATCCTGCACATTTCCTACTCTTTGGGGGAGTTTGCCGTGCCCGGTGGCTCGATCTACGTGCAGCCAAGCGACAAATACACAGGAAACTCCGCGCAGTGGTGGTACGAGAAACTGTGGCGCGAGGACGCCAAAAACCGCCGCAGGTCCCGATACGTCAAGGCGGGCGTGGGGTTCGTCGTCGGCGTCGCGGTGGCCCTGCGCTTCGACCTCTCCGGAGCCTCGGTCGTGGCAGGCCTCCTGGTCGCCGCCCTCGTGGCCGCGGTCGACTGGTTCCTCGACTGGCGCTCCTTCTACGCCACCGCCGTCTGGCGGGGGGCCAAGCACGGTGAGACCATCACCGCCCGCCTCCTGCGCCGCTCCCTGGGCCGGCAGGGCTACGCCGTGCTCGACGGGCGCGCCGTCAAGGGCGAGGCGTCCATCGACCACCTGATCATCGGCCCCGCCGGGGTGTGGATCGTGGACAACGAGTCCTGGAGCCCCGACACCGACATCAACGTCTACGGCGGACGGCTGTTCTTCGGCGAGAAATACGGCTCCACGTACGCGAGCAAGCTGGTCAAGACCGCCGAGTCGTTCGGCGACCTGCTGACCCGCGAGACCGGCGTCCAGGTGACGATCTCGCCCATGCTCGCGGTCCACTGCGGCCTGCTGCCCAGGGGCGGCGTCTTCGTGGCCGAAGGGCTGACGGTGCTCAAGCCGCGCGTGGCCGCCAAGGTCATCAAGGCCGTCGAGGGGCGCGTCTACACCGACGAGCAGCTTGAGCTGATCACCCGCACCGCGGCCAAGGAGCTGCTCAAGGCCGCCGTCTGAGACCTGCCTCCCCGCGATCCCGGCTCGGCCCCGGCCAGGATCGCCCGTCGTGCCGCCGGTCCATGGCCCGGCGGCACGACGGCTGCGAGGACCCTCAGGCCAGAGTCTCGATGAACGCGGTGAGCTGGGCGACGTTGCGGCATTCGTGCATCGGGACGATCGTGGCGTAGTCGCTCGCCACCGAGTCGCCGGTGTCCCACTGCTGCCGGGGCTCCGGGTTCAGCCAGTAGGCGTGGCGGGCCTTGCCGGTCAGCGACTTCAGCAGGTCGAGGGCGGGCGGCTGGTAGTTGGAGCGGGCGTCGCCGAGGATCAGCAGCGAGGTCCTGGGGCCGATCGCGTCGCCGTAGCGCTCGGCGAACTGCTCCAGGCTGTGGCCGTAGTTGGTGCGGCCGAAGCGGACCATGTCGGCCTCGTTCGCCAGCCGGGTCATCGCCTCGACGACGTCGGCGCCGGGCTGGAAGAACCGGGTGATCTCGTCCACCGTGTCCACGAAGCCGAACGCCCGCACCTTCGTGAACTGCTCGCGCAGCGCGTACGTCAGCAGCAGCGTGAAGTGCGCGAACGACGAGACCGAGTCGCTGGTGTCACAGAGAATGACGAGCTCCGGCTTGTGCGGCCGGGGCGGCTTGAAGTGCGTGGTCAGCGGAACGCCGCCGCTCTGCAGCGAGGCCCGTACGGTGCGGCGGAAGTCGAGCCGCCCGCGCCGGCCCTTCTTGTGCTTGATCGTCAGCCGTGCCGCCAGCCGCCGGGCCAGCGGGTGCACCTCCCGGCGTAGCCGGGCCAGGTCGGCCTTGGTGATGCGCAGGAAGTCGATCTGGTCGAGCGGCGGGCGTACGGCGGAGCGGGCGATGCGCTCCACGCCGGAGTCCTCGGCGATGCGGCGGCGGACGTCGGTCGCCACCTCCTCCTCGAAGCGCCGGATCCCGGAGTTGACCCGCTGCCGCACGGTCTTCTCGGCCAGCCCGCCGCGCTCCTGCCCGGCCAGGACCTCGCGCAGGATGCGGGCCATCAGCGTCTCGGGGGACAGGGCCCGCAGGACGCTGTAGGAGAACCAGTTCTGCCGGCCGGGCCCGGACGCCTGCTGCCGCCCGAACCGGCTCACCATGGCCTGCGCGAACGCCCGCATCTCGACCTCGCCGCCGTCGGTCAGCAGTTGCGCGAGGTACGCCCGCAGCTCCTCGACGGTCGCCGTCTCCGGGTCCAGGGGCTCCTCGCGCGGGGCGCGCATGCCGGTCGTCGTCGCCGGGAACCACAGATCGAACAGCACGTCGAACCCCGGCCGGTAGGCGGGCTTCTTGACCAGCGTCGCCGCGTACGCGGCCCGCAGCGACTCCCGGTCGGCCAGCTCGACCACGCGCAGCGCGTTGGCGGCGTCCAGCCCCTCGGCGACCGACACGGGCACCCCGGCCTCCCGGAGCGCCCGTACGAACCCGACGTGCCGGTCGACCAGCGAGCCGGACTCAGGCATCGGGAAGTCCCAGCTCCTTGACCGCCCGCGTGTGGTCGGCGGCGTGCTTGAGCACCACGCCCAGGGTGCCCGCGACGGTGGCCTCGTCCAGCTCCTCCCTGCCGAGGGCGAGCAGGGTGTTGGCCCAGTCGACGGTCTCGGCCACCGACGGCGCCTTCTTCAGCTCCAGCGCCCGCAACGTCGCGACGGTCCTCGCGAGCTGCTCGGCGAGGTCGCCCCGGATGCCCGGCACCTGGCTGAGCACGATGTCGCGCTCGCGCTCCGGCGTCGGGTACTCGATGTGCAGGTAGAGGCAGCGCCGCTTCAGCGCCTCCGACAGCTCGCGGGTGGCGTTGGAGGTCAGCACGACGAACGGCCGGCGGCGGGCCTCGATGGTGCCGAGCTCGGGGATCGTCACCTGGAAGTCCGACAGCAGCTCCAGCAGCAGGCCCTCCACCTCGACGTCGGCCTTGTCGGTCTCGTCGATGAGCAGCACGGTGGGCCGGTCGGACCTGATGGCCTTGAGCAGCGGGCGCTCCAGCAGGAACTCCTCGGTGAAGATGTCGTCGTCGGCGCTGGTCGCCTGGATGCGGAGGAGCTGCTTCTTGTAGTTCCACTCGTAGAGGGCGCGGGCCTCGTCCAGGCCCTCGTAGCACTGCAGCCGGATCAGCTCGGACCCGGTCGCCGCGGCGACCGCCTTGGCGAGCTGCGTCTTGCCGACCCCGGCCGGGCCTTCCACGAGCAGCGGCTTGCCCAGCGCCGCGGCCAGGAACACCGAGGTGGAGATGGCGTCGTCGGAGAGATAGTCCACGGCGGCGAGCCGTTCCGTCACGTCGGCGGGCGAGTTGAACATCTACGCTCCTGTCTGCGGGCCGAACTTTATTCTAGCAACAGAGCGTGGCGATTGACCGATTCGACCAGGATGCGGATGACCGGTATATTCCTTCTCGCAGGCGCCGCTAGCTCAGTTGGTCAGAGCAGCTGACTCTTAATCAGCGGGTCCGGGGTTCGAGTCCCTGGCGGCGCACCGCATCGAAACCCCAGTTCAGGGCACTGAGCTGGGGTTCCTCGTTTTTCGAGTAGCTCTGGCGGCGTTGAGTCGACCAGGCTTTCGCAGCGAAGGTGTTGCGACCTCCTCTGAGGAACAGATCTAGATCCGCTTCTCACCTGTAGAGCCAGAGGCTTGCTGGCCAGAGGCGATCAACGTGCCAGTCTGGCGCGGAGAAGCTCCGCGTCCGGTTGCGCCAACTCATCGAAGATGAACAAGGCCTGCTGCCACGCTTCGTGGGCGGCCTCCTGAGCACCCAACGCCGCGTGAGAATCGCCGATTCTGGTCAGGACGTCGGCCTCGTCGTAGCGGTTGCCCATGTCCCGCCACAGGGCCAGCGCTGACTCGTAGTGGCCGAGTGCCTGCTCATGCTGCGCGAGCTGAGCGTAGGTGTATCCAAGGCTGTCGAGAGTGTCGGCCTGGCCGTCCTGATCATTGAGCTCGCGGAAGAGTGCCAACGCGGCCTCACATGTGCGCAGCGCGGCTGGGAACTCGCCGAGATGGGCATGGCACCAGCCGAGGTTCTCCAGGGCGTGGGCTTGGCCCGCCCGGTCGTGATGACGCTCGTGCAGACGGAGCGCGCGTTCGAGATGCCCTTTGGCCTCTCCATATCGGTCCTGCTCCTCGTACACGATGGCCAAGGCGATCAAGGCGTGGCCCTCGTGCACCTCCGAGCCGATCCGCCGCAGTGCTTCCAGTGCCTGTAGCAATTGCTCCTCGGCCTCGGCGAAGTGCCCGACCCGAGCGTGTGCGTATCCGATGCTGGTACGGATCAGCGCTTCAGCCTCGCGGTCCCCGAGGCGTGAAGTGGCTTGTAGGGCGGCTTCACCTGTGCGCAAGCGATCAAACGCATGACCGCGCCGGTCGAAGTAGACAGCAAGCGTCCAGGCGAGTTGCCAAGCATGCGAGTCAAACCCATTTCGCAGAGCATGATCGATGCTTTCCACCAGCCCCGTGTGCTCCGTCTCCAGCCAGCCAACGGCCTCCCCGTACGTGGAGAACTTCGGCTTGGAAAAGACGCCGGCCACCGGAAGGAGTTCAATGCGGGCGCGATTCGGGCTTATCACGCGATCGGCCGCATCCGCTGCCAACAGCAGGAAATCATGGAGACGCCGCATTGCCTCCTGCCGGGATTGGACCGACTCATCGCGCTCCACCTGATCCGCCGCGAAGGTACGCAGCAGGTCGTGGACGCGGTAACGGTCGCGAGTCAGCTCGCTGACGAGGTTGGCCTCCACGAGCACGTCGAGGAAGCGGCGAGTCACCGGAATGGGAGTGCCGGCGAGCGACGACACTCCGGCGAGACTGATCTCGGGGCCGGGGGCCAGGCCCAGCAGGCGAAATATCCTGGCAGGCTCGGGAGCCAGGTTGCGGTAGGACCAGGAGAAGACGGACGCGATGTTTGTCGTTTCACTGTCATGCAGGTCCAAGGCGTAGAGCCGATCTCTCTCGGAGCGCAGGTCGTCGATGAGCGATTCCAGCGGCCAATTGTAGATCGCCGCCCGTGCCCCGACTATGCTCAACGCGAGCGGCAACATTCCACAAAGTTCCACAAGTGTGGCCGCTGCGCCTCTTTCCTGCGCCACGCGCTCGCTGCTCAGGTAGCAGGCCAATAGCTCGGCGCCCTCCCCTTGCTCCAGCAACTTCATCGCCAAAGGCGTGGCGCCTTCGTTGGCCACCAACGCTCCCAACTTGTTCCGGCTGGTTGCAATAGCCATGCAGGTGGGGGATCCAGGAAGGAGATGACGTATCTGGTCAGTATTCAGCGCATTGTCCAAGACAACCAGAACCTGCCGCCCGTCGAGCAGTGAGCGGTAGAGTGAGATCTGTTCAGCCATCTCGAACGGGATATTATTTGGCCTTACTCCCAACGCGGCAATAAATCCCCTCAACGCCTGACTCGGCGTGACCGGCGTACCGCTGGGATCGAATCCCCGCAGGTTCACATAGAGCTGACCATGAGGAAATCGGTCGGCGACGCTGTGCGCCCAGTGGAGGGCAAGGGTCGTCTTGCCGATCCCCGCCATACCAGTGATCGTATAGATGGCACTGCGCCCTGGTCTCCGCTCACTCAGGGCTCGGCTCAGGGCGGCGAGCTCGGCTTTCCTCGCAGTAAAGCGGCTTGTCGCAGGTGGTAGCTGTCGCGGCACAACAGGAGCTGAAGCCGCTTCTTGCCAGTGAATCTGCACGTCGCCACTGATCGTCCCTGCCTGGATGGCCGGACCGAGGACCGTACCCGACAACACGTTCGTTGACTCGTCCTCTGACTCCGCGGAAGGTGAAGTCTGCGCGATCACGGCCTGCCTGGCTCTCTGCCGACGACTTGACGCCTATTCCAGGATTGCATCCTGACTCGTACCATGTCATCAGGCTGAACATATCGGTTCGGGTCAGGAACGATTCGCGGAGATAAGAGGGCCAATATGGACGAGACCGTCGTGGCACTTGTGGCGACGGGTATCACCGGCCTCGTCACCGGGGCAACGGGTGAAGCGGGCAAAGCGGCCTGGATGTCGCTCACGACCATGGTGAAGAAGGCCTTCGGCAAGAAGGATGAACAGCAAACAGCATTGGAGTTGGTCGAAGCCGTCAGGACAGATGGGCGGGACGTCACCGAGTTGTCCGAAGTGCTGGTGGAGCGGGCCAGTTGGGACACGCAGTTCGCCAGCGAGCTGACCGCCTGGCTCGAGAGCATCAAGGCGCTCCCGAAGTCCGACGGGCCCACGAATGTGGTGGCAGGAAGCGCGCAGGTCACGGGGCCCCTGATCCAGGGCCGCGACTTCTCAGGGCCGATCAGCTTCGGCACGCCTCCGCCAAGCGGTGGAAAGCCTTAGCGATTCGAATCCTGGCCGGATATGCCCGACATTCCGGGACTGGCGGGTGCCGGCTCGCAGAACTCGGCCACAACCGGTAAGCCCTGAGCGTCTTCTCGACACTGGAAGTACATTGAGGTATGGCCTGACACAAAAGCTAGTGACTCTTAATCAGCGGGTCCGGGGTTCGAGTCCCTGGCGGCGCACCAGCCGATCACCAGCGCGTTCATGATTCCGATCACGGACGCGCTGTTGTCGTTTCCGGGCCGTAGCGGGCGCGCATCTGGTCGCCGGCGGCCGGGCCCGCGGTGAAGACGAAGCGCGGGTCCGAGACCTCCAGGCCGGTCGCCGGGTCGATGACCGCCGGTTCCACCTCGCGGCCGGTGTCCGAGTCGACGAGGATCATGGCCCGTTCCCCGGGCTCCAGTTGCGCGTTGCGCCAGGCGGCCATCGCGACGAGGACCGGCCTCAGCGAGCGGCCGAAGTCGGTGAGCACGTACTCGTGGCGGACCGGGCGCTCCTGGTAGACCCGCCTGGCGAGGATGCCGTTGTCGACGAGGGTCTTGAGTCTGGCGGTGAGCATGCTGGAGGACAGGCCGATGTTCTCCTCGAACTGGTCGAAGCGGGTGTAGCCGTCGAAGCAGTCGTGCAGGATCAGGACGGTCCACCACTCTCCGATGTACGACATCGCCGTGGACAGGGGGCATTCGCGGTCTTCGACGCGGATGCGTGCGGGCATCAAGTCCTCCTCGGGGCCATCTACTGCTAATCTAGCAGTTACTATGACTGCGAAAATAGAAGTGACTGACGCCGACGCCTTCGCCCCCTACAGCGCCTTGGCCCTGCCCGACGTCGTGGTCGCGTACCTCGACGCCCACGACGACAAGCGCCACGCCGACGCCTCTGCCACGTTCGCGCCGGACGCGACCGTGCTCGACGACGGAAAGACCTACGAGGGCATCGACGCGATCCGCGCCTGGATCCAGAGGTCCTCCCACGAGTACACCTACACCAGCACCCGCCTCGGGCAGCACCTCCCTGACGACGCCCACGCGATCGTGCTCGTGAGACTGGACGGCAACTTCCCCGGCGGCACCGTCACGCTCCGCTACCGGTTCGAGCACGACGGGACCCTGATCACCCGCCTGACGATCGCCGCCTCGTAAGGGGGAGGTGGGCTCATCGGGCCTGGCCGGCGAGCGGCGGCGCCACCGCTCGGCCGTCCAGGACACGGGCGGCACACCCCGGCGGGGAAGGCCCAGGAGGGCCGGGCCTGGGCACGCCTCGGCCGGGCTCGGGAGACCCACGAGACGCTGAACCGGCTGATGCGGCTCGTCGAACCTCTGCACGTCCCCGACCGGGCCGAACATCACTACCGGTACGACCCCGCCAAGTCCGACGCCTACCTCGCGACCACCTTGTGCTGGCTCGGTGATCCATCGGCCGAGCCGTACTCCCGGGGAGTGCTCGCCCGGCTGGAGTCGGCGACCGACGGCCCGCCACGGCCGCGGAGGGCCGTCGCCGCGCGGCTCGACCTGGCGCTCGCGCTCCTGGCCGCCGACCAGCCCGACGAGGCGGGGCATCTGACTCTCGCCGCGATGACCAGCGGACTTCTCGTACCCTCCAACTACTGGCGGGCGGCCGAGGTGGTGAGTGGCCTGGAGACAAGGCGTGCCCCCGAGGCCGCCGAACTGCGCGAGGCATACCGCGAGCTCTGCGCCTCTGCCGTCCAGCCTTCATGACACCCCAACCACAAGTGGAGGAAAGGTCACCTGACCCTGCCGTCCTCGGACCAAATGGTGGCGAATACCTTGTCCATAACAAATATCGATATGGGGGGTTATCGGAATTAATTTAGTGCTCATCAAGGAGCCTGAGAAACAGTTCTCTCGTCAACCCCTTCGGGCTCAGAAGTCCGACCATGAGAGGACTCGATATGACCAACCAGAACCTCGGCACGGGTCCCCACCCGCAGCCGCCATACCAGCAGTCCTTCGCCCAGCCCGGCTGGCAGCCTGCTGCTCCCGTGGCGCCCCCGGCCCGTCCCGGCCGGCGTTTCCTGGCCCACGGCCTGACCGCGATCGTCTCGTTGACCATCGGCGTGGCGATCGGCGCAGGTGGCGACACCGGGACCTCGGCCTCGCCGCGCCCCGTCGTCACGGTGACCGAGACCACGCAGGCCGAGTCGGTGCCCGCCGCAACCGAGACGGTCACCGCCGTACCCGTGGTGGACCCGGAGGGAGAAGACGGCCCGCAGACCGCGTTCTCCGGTGACGGTCAGTATCTCGTCGGTGAGGACATCAAGCCCGGCACCTACAAGACGGCCGGGGCGGACGGCTCCAACTGCTACTGGGCCCGCCTGAAGAACGCCTCCGGCGAGCTCACCGCCATCATCGCCAACGGCAACGTCCAGGGTCAGACCAGAGTCGCCGTCAAGAAGGGCGAGTTCTTCGAGACCAACGGGTGCCAGGACTGGAAGCGGGTGGGCTGAGATGACTTCCTTCTACCTCGTCGTACTGGCGATCGTGCTTGTGCTGGTCAGCGCCGCGATCGCGTATCTGATCGCCCGTAGCCGCGCGGCGGACGAGCACGTCGCGTTGAAGCTCGCCGAGGAACAGCGAGCCCAAGCCGCCGAGCAGGCGGCCGCACTCCGTGCCGAACGGGACAGGGCCCAGAGGCAACTGGCCGATTTGAGCCAGGCACACACCACCGCCCTGACCGAGCGCAGGACGCTGGACGAGCGACTCGGTCGGCTCAGCGCCGAGGTGGAGACGACTCGAAGCAGTCTCCAACGGAAGGCGGCCGACGCAGAGCGTCTGCGGGTGGAACTCCAGGCGGAGCAGGCGCGAGGAGCGGAAGCGGGTCGTCGTCTCCGCGACACCGAACTCTCGATCACCGAGCTGACGGCGAGGGAGTCGGTCCTGCGCTCGGAGATCCAGGATCTGAAGACGCAGCTTGCCGAGTTGGTCATGCAGAAGCAGGCGCTGCTGGAGCAGGCCGCGACGGTGCAGGCTGTCCGTCAGGAGCTCGATCAGACCCGCTCGGACAGCAACCGGCTCCTGGAGGAGACACTGCGCGCGGCGACCAACCAGATGCTGAAGCAGTCTCAGGCCGAGCTGGTGACCCAGGCCGAGGCGACCTTGAGCGCGGCCAGCAAGCCGGTTCACGATCAGTTGGCGGAGATGGACCGGCAGCTCAAGCAGTTCTCCACCACGCGTGTCGCGGCCGAGGCCACGCTGAGTCAGCAGCTGGCCACGCTGACCGAGGAGGGGCAGCGGACCAGGAAGGAAACCAGGGCGCTCGTCGAGGCGCTCAAGAAGCCGCAGGTGCGCGGGTCGTGGGGCGAGATGCATCTCAAGAGGGCCGTGGAGCAGGCGGGCCTGGTCGAGCGGTGCGACTTCGACACCCAGGTCCACTTCACCGACAGCGAGGGTTCACTCCGGCCCGACATGCTGATCCATCTGTCGGGTGGCAAGCACGTCGTCGTGGACTCCAAGGTTCCGATGGCCGCGTTCATGTCCGCGATCGAGGCCGTCGACGAGGCCGAGGCGGACAGGCACTGGGCCGACCACGCCCGGCAGTTGCGCCAGCACGTGGATGCGCTCGGAGGCAAGGAGTACTTCCGGAAGGTCGCCGCATCACCGGAGTTCGTCGTGCTCTTCGTGCCCAGCGACGCCTTTCTCCAGCCGGCGCTGGAGAAGGAGCCGACCCTGCTCGAGTATGCGGCCGGCAGGAACGTCCTGATCGCGACGCCGACCTCGCTCATCGCCCTGCTCCGCACTGTGGCGTTCGCGTGGACACAGGCGGCGCTGCAGGACAACCTCAAGCAGGTCTACGAGCTCGGCCGCGAACTGTACGACAGGCTTTCGGTCATGGGTGGGCATCTCAACACCCTGGGCAGGTCACTCGACCGGTCGGTCAAGGCGTACAACGACACGGTCGGGTCGATGGAGGGGCGGGTCATGGTGACGGCGCGCAAGTTTCACACGCTCAAGGTCGTGGAAAGTCAACTGGTCGAGCTCAAGGCAGCAGAGCAGAGCACGCGACCACTCGGCAGCCCGGAGCTGGTGGAATCGGCCAGCGCCATGGCGGGTGTCCGAGCGATCCCGCCGGCACCAGGCACGGAGAACGGGCTCGCCGGTTGAACGGCGATATGCGGATTGACAATGCACGGCATATCTTTCGTTCGGCCGTGTAAAGCTCCGCCTGGTTGATATTCTCCGGCAATCGGACCAGGCGGAGGTTGAGAATATGGCGCAGTGCAACGGTTGCGGCGGTGCGGTGTCGGAGGGAAGGCTCTGCGCATTGTGCGCCGCGAAGATGGTCGCCTACCACGACGGGGACTACGACGACGAGAACGATCCCGCCGTGAAGCTTTATCGCGAGACCGCCGCAAAAATGAACTCCAATACATCCTCGAGTTCGAGTGGGTGCGCTCTCGTCGTGCTGGCCATCACGTCCGTCTCCGCCGTCCTCGCGGCCATGGGAATCGGCGTGGAGAACCTCATCGGTTGACGAAGAAAAGGCAGAGTCACCATCGGCTGGTGGTCGCTCGTTTTCCGCTGTTTCGGCGGGGAGTGATGAGGGTCAGTAGACGGAGCAGCCGACGCGGACCGGGACGGAGGCGGACCAGCGGCCGGACGTCACGTCCTGGGCGCGGGCGTAGGCGTTGGCCGGTTTCCCCGGGGCCGAGCAGTCGAACTTGCCGGTCCGCTTGCCCCAGCTCCCGCCCGCGTACCCGCCGTTCCGCGTGGCGGTGACCGTGCCGCTCCAGTAGAGCTTGCCGGTGTTGTAGTAGATGAACACCTTCACCTGGCCCGCGTTGAAGTGGCTGCCGTTCAGTTTCAGCCGGGGGATGTCGTCGGTGGAGGTGGTGGTGGCGGTGCCGTCGCCGTTGTCGACGGGGCCCTGCCGGTACGTGGAGATCCACAGTTTGGCCGTCACCCGGCGAGCGGCGGCCTGGGCGTTGTCCGACCGGGCTTCGTCGCGGCTTCGGGGGGTGACGCAGACGTCGTCGCCGGTGAAGGCCTCCCGCCACACCGTTCCGTTCACGCAGGTGTGCGGGCCGTACGCGCCCGTGACCCAGTTGGTGTACTTGAGCCGGTTCTCCACCTCGGTTCGCTGGCGGACCTTCGGGGTCACGCAGACGTGGTCGGTGGGCCGCGCCTCCCGCCAGACGAAGCCGACCAGGCAGGTGTCCGGTGGGGGCGCGGCGGACGCGGCGGCGACAGTGGCGGGGGAGAGGGCGAGGGTCAGGGCCGCGGCCAGGGCGGCCGTTCCGATGGCTTCATATTTCATGATTTTTCTCCAGGTGTCGTCGGCCGTGCTAAGTGCCGGGAGCTCACGAGATGGTGCCCGGTGGCGGGCCGATGATCTGGTAGCCGTGGCGGGCGGCCACCTCGGCCAGCAGGGCGGGGTCGGGGGCGTGGCCGGCGAGGTCGGCCGCGAAGTGCTCGAAGCCGGCCGGCCAGGTCAGTTGCAGCAGGCGGAGCGGGGAGTCCTGGCGGTTGGCGAAGGCGTGGGGGAGGTCGCGGGGCAGCAGGACGAAGTCGCCGGGGCCGGCCTGCCAGGTCCGGTCGCCGCAGTACAGCTGGACGGTCCCCGACAGCACGTAGAACGCCTCGTCGTCGTTCTGGTGCACGTGCCAGGGGGTGGCGAAATCCGGCGGGCATTCCTGTTCGATCAGGGTCAGGGCGCCGGCGGTCTCCGACGTCCCCGCTTTCACGGTCATCGTGGTGCCGAGGAAGTTGTGGGTGGTGCCGGTGCCGCTGGGCAGGTGGAGCGCGCTCATGGCCGCCTCTGCTGGGTGTAGAGCCTGATCTCGATGCCGTCGGGGTCGGTGATGCCGCCGATCAGCCAGCCCACGCTGCCTTCGGCGATGCCGGAGTGACTGATCTCGAGCGCGTCCAGGTGCTCGGCCCAGGTGTGGAGCGCTTGCAGGGTCGGCACGGCCAGCGCGATCGGGTCGAACCCGTACCAGCCGGCGGTCCGTTCGGGCTCCTCGCGCAGCGCGAGCATGAGCGTGCGGCCCGCGTCGGTCAGCGCGACGCCGCGCAGCACGCCGTCCTCGACGAACTCGATCTCCACCTCAAGGCCGAGCGTGCGGCGATACCACTCCAGGCTCTTGTGCACGTTGGAGACCGGCAGCTTGACGTGGTGGAACCCACCTAAGAGCGCCATGATTCACCTCTTTGTAGTGTGACTCTAAGGTCTCACTTTAAAGTGCTACTCTAAGAAAATGGAAGAGGCCAGAAGTCCGAAACGCCGCTCGGCGGAGACCAGAAACCGCATCGTGAGCGCCGCCCACGAGCTGTTCGTCGTGCGCGGCTACGCCGGGACGACGTTCCAACTGGTCGCCGACGCGGCCGAGGTCTCGGTGCAGACGGTCTACTTCCATTACGGAACCAAGAGCGAGTTGCTCAAGCACGTGGTCGACGTCGCCTCAGCCGGGGACGACGAGCCCGTGCCGCTCCTGGGACGGCCCTGGTTCGCCGCCTTGCAGGCGACGGAGGACCCGGTGAAGGTCGTAGAAGGGTGGGTTCACGCGAGCGGGGTCATCCTCGACCGGGTGGCCCCCGTCCTGGCGGTGGTCCGCGACGCGGCGGCCGGCGACGCCGGCATGGCCGCCCAATGGGCCGCCAACAGCCGGGAGCGGCACACCGCCCACGGCACGGTCGTCGCCATCCTGGCCCGCCTGGACGCCCTGCGGCCCGGCCTGACCGAACGCCGGGCCACCGACATCACCGTCGGGATCCTGTCACCGGACCTGTTCCTGGTGATGCGGCGCGAATGCGGCTGGACGACGCCGCAGTGGGAGGAGTGGGCCGCCGACCAGCTCTCCCACGGCCTGCTGGCTTCCTGATCAGTGGGTGCGCAGGCGCTCGAAGTCGGTCAGGCTGCGCCGGTAGAAGGTGAGGTCGCGCTCCAGCTTCTCGCGGGTGAGCCGGGCGGGATCCGACGCCCGCAGGGCCCGGCCCTCCTCGCTCCAGAACGCCTCCGCGGGCAGCTCGGCGGCGCCCTCGGGGAAGAACTTCAGCGCCTCGGCCACGGCGTCGGCGGCGAAGCGCCAGTTGGTCGTCACCCGCTCGTAGGCGTCCTCGCCGGCCGCCACGCCGGCGGCGTACATCAGCCCGCCCTCCAGCGCCCGGTCGGCGTAGGTGGCCGCGACCAGCGTCCACTGGCCGGGGTCCAGCAGCTCCGACAGGCCCGCGCCGAACGTCAGCCCGTCCTCGCGGGCCGCCTCCTCCGCCTCGTACGGCACCAGCACCTCGGCCTCGCCCAGCCGCAGCACCAGCCCGTCCGGCTCGTGCGTGAGCTCGGCCGCCGCCGAGCCCTGCGGCTGGACCAGGTCGAAGTGCACGTACGCCTCCACCAGCGAACGCCCCAGGCCGCGCTCAGGCATAACGGCCCGCCAGCTCCTGGTAGGTGTCGCGGACGACCAGCAGCCGGTCGAGCGCGAACCTGCCCGGCTCGACCGCCCGCACGAGCCGCCCGCGTTCCGACCAGAACCCGTCGTCCGGCACCGCGTCCGCGCCCGGCGGCACGAACTTGACGGCCTCCTCGACGGCCGCCGCCGCGATGCGCAGCGACCGCAGCGCCTCGTCGCGGTCGTCGATGGGGACGTTGCCGGCCGTGAGGTCGGCGACCCACAGCCATTCGCCCGCGTCCAGCAGCTCCGACGGCTCGGGACCGCCAAACGTCGGGTAGCCGGTGGGCATCACCGGCCGCTCCGGCAGCGCGAACACGTGCTCGCGGGCCGCCCCGCACACCTCGCACACCCCCGTGTAGCGGTTGGCCAGGGCTCCCTCGACGCTCACCAGGCCGCTGCGCCAGGTGGTGTCGACCGACCCGCAGGCGCACGGGTGCAGGTCGAAGTAGAGATGGGCCTCGTCCCTCGTCCGCGCCACCGCGAATGTCATAGCCGTCCTCTCTCCGGCGGAACTTCCATGATGCCCGACCCTGTGAGGCCGCTCATGCCCCTATCCGTTGCTGCTCGTCGGGGCGCTGCCAGGGATTCGGGCGCAGCCGCGCGCCCGGCCGCAGTCCGCAGCGGCACGGCTCGCCGTCGGGGCAGGTGCACTCCGGCTCCGGCGGGCTCCAGCCGGTCGTGTCCGCCAGCCTGCGGGCCTGCGCGTACCGGGCGGGGCGGTCCACCGGGCGCGGGCCCTCCGCCAGAGTGCCCAGCTCGGCCGCGAAGGGCTCGGCGATCAGCCGCCACACGCCGGGGCCCGAGGCGGCGAGCAGATCGTGCAGCACCCCCAGCCGGGCGGGGCGCTGCGCGGCGGTGGCGGAGCGTACCTGGCGGACGGCCTCGTTCACCTCGGCCAGCGCCGCGAGGTCGGCTTCCGGCCGGCCCTGCGCGCGGGCGACCGCGGCGGCGGCGGCCGCGGCGGCGGCGCGCTCGTTCGCGCCGACCGTGCGGGCGGCGTCGGTCCGTACGGTGAGTACGCCCGGATCGGGGGTGCCTGCGTTGTCCGGGCGGATCTCGACGGGGACCGGCGGGCGGCCGGGCAGCACGAGGTCGGCCAGGTCCGGGCCGTACAGGTGGACGCGGGCGCCCATCAGCGCGGCGCCGCGGACGAAAGCCTGGGCGGCGGCGGCCTCCGGCAGTGCCGGGCGGTTCCGGATCGCCGCGACGTGGGCGGAGGTGAGCTCGCCGGTCCGCGCCAGCGCGAGCAGCGCGGCCGCCGCGCCGGGCTGTCCGGGCGCGAGTCCCGCCCGCTCCGCCTCGGCCCGCAACGCCGCCGCGGCGCCGCGGTGCCCGCCCTCGTTCACCGCGACTGCGAGGCCCCGGATCCGCGCCAACGTCGCCGCCGTCGTCCCGTTCGTGGTGGTGGTGGCGTGGGTGGCCAGGTGTTCGGCCACGGACACGGTGGCCTGGTAGCCGGGATTCGGGGGGACGCGGAGGGTCAGGCGGCCGGGCTGGTCCTCGGTGGCGCGGACCTCCGTCGCCCCCGCCGGTGCCGGCTCCAACGCCAGGGTGAACGTGCCGCCGGGCGCGGTGACGGTGAACTCGCCGGGCCGGCCCGGCACCGGGGCCAGCCCGGCGACGCCGGCGATCTCGGCCAGCCGGGACAGCCCGGCCGCCGAGGTGTCCAGGCCCGCCGTGATCTCGGCGTTGAGCAGCCGCGCGATCCGCCCCTGCGACCGGTCGGCCACGGGCACGCGCGGCCCCGTGCCCCAGGGCGGCGGTGGCGGGGTGTGGCCGCGGCGTTCGAGGTCGGTGGCGACGGCGTCGATCGCGTCGGCCAGCAGCGCCCGCCGCGCCGGGTCCGTGGCCGCGCGCCACTTGTTCGACAGGTGGGCGTGCTCGTCCAGCCGGGGGACCACGCAGAGGTCCGTGCCCTCCGCCTGCTGCGGCGCCAGCGACGGCCTGACGACGCCCTGCGGCGCGCCCGCCGTGATCGCCGCGACCTCCTGGGCGAGGTGCGAGAACTCGTGCACCAGGACCGTCGACACCATCTCCGGGTGGACGCGCGACCAGACGCGCATCACGTGCGGGTCTTCCGGCGTGCCCGCGCGCAGCTCGGTGGAGCCGTTCAGCCCTTCGCCGGGCTCGCCCACCACCATGCGGACATGCTGGTCGGGCGCGGCGGCGAACCGCATGGTGACCGCCTCGTCCCCGTTCCAGTTCACGTGAGAGGCGGCGCCGCCGAGGTCGGCCGCGGTGACGTTCTGCGCGCGCAGTTCGGCCAGGGTCAGGTCGGGGTCGCCGTCAGGGCGTCCCGACCTGGCCAGCGGCGTGTTCTCGATGGCGGGTGAGGACACGCCGGCCGAGATGCCCTGTCCGACGCTGCCGCCGACCGCCGCCTGCCCGTTGACGTGCTCGACGGGCCACGCCGCCTTGCCGGCGTCGGCGACGAAGGTGCCGCGCGCCACCAGCTCGGCCACGACCTGCTGGGTGAACGTGCCGGGCAGGCCGGAGGTCATGAAGATCTCGCGCAGGTTCAGTCCCGTCCGGTCGGCGGCGGCCAGCACCGCGGGCGGGACGGTGGCGAGCGCCTGGGCGAACCCGCCGTCCGCGGTCAGGCTGTGCAGGGAGCCGTCGGGGAAGGCCATGAACCGGCGGACGCCGCCCTTCTCG
Organism: Nonomuraea sp. LP-02; assembly: GCF_036289125.1. NCBI lineage: Bacteria > Bacillati > Actinomycetota > Actinomycetes > Streptosporangiales > Streptosporangiaceae > Nonomuraea > Nonomuraea sp. LP-02. The sequence goes on from NZ_JAXCLK010000001.1 coordinate 8,242,644, forward strand.
CGGACCGCCACGCGGACCACCTCGCCACGCTCGCGGGCGGCCAGGCGGGCGGCCTCGATGATCTGGACGAGGCCGTGCACGTTCCCGGAGGGAACGAAGGCGGGCGCCCGCTCGGGTACGGCGGCCGGCGCGGCGAGCCGCACGCCGTTCTCCATCCGGGCGCGCAGCTCCGCCAGCTCGTGCTCCAACAGCGTCACCTCGACCTCGCCGCTCGTGGCGCCGGGCAGGTGCACGGGCTTGCCGACGACCCGCTCGTCCTTGCCGCGCACCCGGGCCACGTACTCGAAGGTGAGGTCGTAGTCCACCCGGAGCCGCACGTTGTAGAGGCGGCCCTTCTCGAACTTGCTGCGCTCGCGGCGGGCCCCGTGATGGTCGGACACGCTCTCGGACGACTGTTCGCTCGCCCGCACGCTGCCCTCCAGGCCGGTCGCGGCGTGACTGGCGCCGCCGCTCAGGCCGAGGGGCGTCGTCCGGCCCCGGGAGACGGTGGTATTCGTGGCGTCGGCCTTACGGTCCACCTCGCCCTTCTCGGCCTCGAACGGCCCGGCGACGACGGTGAGGTCCGACAGGCGGGCCTGGATCCGCACCCGGGCGCCCTGGTCCTTGAACTTCAGCCGCGACACCCGTTCGATGTGCCCTTCGGGCCCGGCCATCCGCTCGAACGCGGTCAGCACCCCCGACGGGGACAGCCGTCTGACCAGCTCGGCCCGGCGCTCCGCGACGGCGGCCTTGCCCAGCATCTTCGTGAACTGCGCGGTGACGACCTCCAGGAGGGTGGGCTTGGCCGGATCGTCCCAGAGCCCCTGCGGGAAGTGGCCTGGATGCAGCTCGACCTGCCGCGGGTCGGTCGTGAGGGTGACCGGGCCCGGGTCCTGGGCCGCGGTGACGATCATGCCCGTCGGGATGCGCCTGACGATCCGGGCGTCGTAGACGGCCTTGGAGTAGCGGATCCTGCGGAGGAGCTTGGCGGCGGTCCGGGCCACCCTGCCCTTGCGCACCTGCCGCCGCTCGACCTCGATCACCAGCCGCGGCTTCTGCTCCACCCGGTAGTGCCCGGCGAACTGGCTCATCCGCTGGAGCCGCACGTCCTGCTGGTTCACCGACACCGAGTACGACCGGCTCCGGTCTGTGGACAGGCCGAGTTTCTGGCCCTCGCCGTCCTCCGCCCCGTTGACGTCCGTGCCCACCGCGTAGGAGCCGTTGTAGGACGCCGAACTCGTCTGGTCGAAGTAGCGGTAGTACTGGAGGATGGTGCCGGCCTGCGAGGTGTGCGAGAGCAGCCTGCCCCGCCGGGAGTCGCCCTGGTCGTACACCAGCCGCGCCCGTACCGTCACCTCCTCGGCCCGGGAGCCCTGCGCCTCGCCCTGGACGTGGTAGGTCCTCTCGTAGCCCGTCCGCGACCACATGTCCGCCACGTGGATGAGCAGCGCGTCCCGGGAGAAGTCGACGTTCACCTCCTCACGCAGCGTCGGGCTGGCCTCCGCCATGCCGGGATAGGCGGCGTCCACCACGCCGAGCACCGCGTCCAGCGGGTCGACCTCGTTGCCCTGCTCGTCGGACAGCTCCAGCGACTCCGTGGCGCCGATGCCCGACGCGCGGTCGTAGGAGGAGGCGACCACGACGTCCCTGGAGCTCTCGATCTGGGTCGTCGCGTCCCGCAGCGCCTCGTCGAGCTGCTGGTCCACGCCGCCCCGCTGGGCCGTGGTCGCCGCCGGCCCGAGGCCCGTCACCTCTCTGATCTTGGCGAGCAGGGCCTCCGGGGTGTGGCGGGCGGCGTACCCCACGTCCGTGCCGGCCGCCCGCGCCGTGGCGAGGTCCTGGAGGTAACGCTGCACCAGGGGTACGGCGAGGGTCTGGTCGAGGGTGAGGCTGCCGTTGAGGAACCGCTCGACCGCGTCGCCCGCCAGGCGGCCGGGCAGGGCGATGTCGCCCTCGGCGTACATGAGCAGGGCGTCGTACTCGGGGAGCGAGAACAGCGCGGTGCCCTGCGCCCCGGCCGTGCGGACCTCGCCCAGCGGCAGCCGGGCGTCCGTGGGCATCAGGTTCATCCTGCTCTCGGCCCCGGTCAGCGTGAGGTCCACGGGTGCGCGGAGGATGTACTGGCGGCCGTGCTCGATCGTCAGCTCCTCGGTGCCCCAGATGTCGAGGAGCGAGGTGGACTCGGAGGTGCCGCCCGAGCGGGAGGGCAGCCCGATCGAGCCGCCGTCCTGGGAGGTCCCGCCGTCGTCGAAGTCGGCCCCGCTGACGGAGGAGCCGACGTTCACGCCGGAGGAGCCGCCCCAGGAGACGCCGGCGCTGTTCAGCCCGAACAGGATGTTGCCGTTCACCTGGTCCACGAGGGCCAGCACCTCGGCCTCGCCGGTGTCGGCGGACACCGACAGCGCCGACCGGGTCGTCAGTCCGTTGGGGCGGACCGCGAGACCGGTGGTGAGCGGCCGGTTCAGCAGCTTGGGGTGGGCGACGAGGTTGCGCACGTTCAGGAACGCCGCGATGTGCTGGTAGGCGGCCGAGTCCGCGCGCATCGCCTCGGGGAGCACTCGCTGCGCGGCGGGGATCAGTCCCCGCACGTCCATGTGGAGCAGCCGGGCCCGCGACAGCAGCCGGCCCCGCATCGGGCCGAGCGGAGCCGACAGGGGCGCCGGCGCGCCCGCGCTCGTGTCCGGGGGGAGGAGGTCCGTGGCGAACAGGAGCCTCGCCCGTCCCCGGCCGGTGGCCAGCGTCTCGACCTTGTTGTCGTGCACCAGCTCGACCTTCAGGTCGTGCGCGAGGGAGAAGATCGCGACCGGGCTGGTGCTCTCCTGGAGCGTCACCACGTTGACGGTGCTGCCGGCGCTGGAGCCCACCGTACGGGTGCGGTTGCCGCCGGCGTTGGCGCCCGCCGAGTGCGCCAGGCCGTCCTCGCCCTCGCCGGGGCTTTCGCCCACGGACACGCCACCTTCACCCGCGTACGTGCGGGACCTGCTGATCCCGCGCCCCGAGGTGTCGGAGCCGATGGCGAGGTTGACCACCGTCTCGGAGTCTGTGTAGCCGACGTAGTCCACGTCGCCGAAGTCCTGCTTCAGCGACAGACGCACCATGTAGTGCTCCGGGGCGCTGTTGAGGCCGTGCAGCACCAGGTCGAAGGTGAGGCCGCCGGTGCCGTCCTGCTCGGCCTGGGCCAGGGCGTCGTACGCCGACCTGATCCGGTGCTCGGAGAGCTGCTCCAGGACCTCCTGCCGGTTGAGTATCTGGCTGGCGCGTTCGAGGCGGTTGGAGGAGTACTGCGGCACGCCGTTCACGGTCTTCGCGATGATGCCGCGCTCGGCCAGCTCGTTCAAGACCTTCGTCCGCACCGTGTCCAGCCCGTCGATGTCCTGCACGAGGGCGGGGCCCGCGCCGCGCAGCTGCCCCGGGCCGTCGCCGAGCCAGTCCGGCAGCGCCGGTTTCCGGCCGGGCGGCGGGCCGGGCCGCGGGTCGCCCTGCAGCACCGGGCGGCCGTCCGCGCCGATGAGGGGCTGCCCGTTCTTGAACACCAGCGCCGCCCGGTCCACGGGCAGGCCATAGCGGTAGGCGGCCGACTCCCGCATGCTGACCACCACGGAGCTCCGCACCGGCGGCAGCTTGACCGGCGCGCGACCGACCCGCTCCACGGTGAACGTCGTCCGCGTCTCCAGGCGGTAGGCCTGCTTCGGGCTGGTCTTGCGGTGCACGCTCGGATAGATGGCCTGCTTGTTCGCGGTCGACGAGTACGACCGCCCACCCGACCTGGAGCCCTTGACCTTCGGCCCGATCTTCGGCGCGTAGCTCCCGGGGCCGTCGACTGCTTGCAGGGCGTCGAGGGTGAGCTCGCTCGAGGCGCTGACCTCCCGCGACCTGCCGGCGGAGGCGCCTCCGGGCATCGCGGCGAAGTCGACGAGCACCTCCTCCTCCCACTCCTCGGAGGTGCGCCCGCCCACCGGCTCGGCGGCCACCATGACGACCTCGGTACGCGCGGTCACCACGAGGTCGGGCTCGCCGTTCACGCTGAAGACCCGCTCCAGCCCCTCCGGTCTGGTCGCGTCACGCAGCCGGTGGGACAGCTCGGTCATGAACGTGCGCAGCTCGCCGTGGGCTCTGCTGCCCACCTTGGCGTACTTGCCGCCGGCCGCCTCCGAGATCTGGTCGAGCGCGTCCTCCATGCCGGTCATGGCACTGACCAGGACGTGGTTGGGCATCCTCGGGTCCCGCAGGTGGTCCGGGATCCATTCCAGCTTGCGCGGAGTCGCGTCGGTGTAGGAGTGGGAGACCCACAGCCGCTGCGAGGAGGAGTCGCCGGGCGCGCCCGAGTCGATCACCGTGGCGTCCCGCCAGCCGCGGCCGTCGTCGGTCCGGACGTCCACCCGGTAGCGCACGGCGGCGTCGAACAGCCGCGACTCGCTCCGGTTGTCGGCGACCGCGCCCCCCTGCGCGAAGACGCCGGCGCCGCCCGACGTCGCCGTGTTGCGCCCGATCGCCATCCCGAAGCCCAAACCCAGCAGCTCCATCGTGACCCGCGGCCATTCGCCCTCCGGCAGGAGCTTCGCCAGGACCCCCGTGTTGAAGCCGCGCGACGTCCCGAAGCTGCCCGCCTCGGTCGCCGACACGATGCGGGAAGCCTGGAAGAACAGGCCCATCATCATCTCCGACGCCTCGACGCCGAGGCCCAGCAGCTCGAACAGGTCGCTGAGGGTCAGCTGGACGCGTACCTCCACCGCCTTGGAGCCCTGGCCGACGCGGAGCACGACGCCGTCGGGGGAGGCGGCCTGGTGGAAGTCGGCGCGCAGCGCGCGCTCCAGCCCGTCCGGCGTGTAACGGTAGGAGGACCCGTTGCGCGCCAGCTTGTCGTTCACCGCGGCGGTCAGGGTCGACAGGTGGGCGAGCCGCCCCGCGGGCATGGCGCCGGGCAGGGTGTCCAGGTCCGGCAGGGCGGCGGCCATCGCGTCCAGGTAGTTCTGGTGCCGGCCGAGGGCGTCGGCGATCTTCCATTGGGCGACGGTGGCGGCGGGGACGGCTCCGGGCGGCGTCGGGCGGCCCTGGGCGGCGTACGTCATCGCCTCCAGCGCCCGCTGGTACGCCTCCCGCGTCAGCGTCGCCTGCTTCAGGGCGGCGCTGTACGCCTTGGCGATCCTGGTGTGCCTGGCCTGCGTGGCCCGGTGCTTCCGGTTGTCCTGCCTGGCCGTGCGCGCCCGCTCGAAGCGGGCCTCGTCGTGCTGCTTGAGCGCCTTCTTGGCCCGCCGGGTCGCCTGGCGGGCCTCCACCCGGGCCTTCTCCGCGCTCTGCTCCATCGTGGCGATCTGGAGCTTGAGGTCGTGCTCGGCGCGTACGAGCGCCTGGAGGGTGTCGCGTACCTGGTCGATGGTCGGGTCCGGCCCCGGTGACGGCGGGGTCCGCTGAGGCCGGACGGCCTGGGTGGCGGTCCAGGGCGACGGCGGCAGGGACGCGCCGTGCCGGGCCAGGTCGCGGGCCAGTCCGTCGATGTCCAGGGCGAGCAGGCGCTTCTCCTGGATCGTCGGCGCCAGGTGCCACTGCTCGATCAGCATCGCCAGCTCGTTGAGCTTCGCCGGGATGCAGGAGCGGCCATCGGCCTGCACCGCCTGGAGGGTGTCGGTGATCTCGTGCAGCCAGACTCGGGCGAGCTGGTCGCCGGCGACCCGCGGGTTGAAGTGGACCACGTGCGGGGCGTTCTCGTCGGTGCCCTGGTCGAGGTTCTCGCCCGGGGCGAGTTCGGTCTCGCCCATCAGCTCCTTGGACGACAGGCCGCCCACGACGGGGCGGAAGTGGTGGGTGCCGTGCTCGCGGGTCTCGACCACCAGCGTGTTGCCGTCCTGCGACCAGGTCAGGCTGAGCACCCCCTGGGTCAGGAAGTGGCGGGCCACGAGTTCGGACACCGCGTTCTTCACCTCGTCCAGGGTCAGGTCGGGGCCCTGGCGGCCGTCGGTGACGTACCGGGTGCCGGCGACCGGGCGGGAGGTGACCGTGCCCGGCTTGCTGGTGGCGAGGGCCCGGGTGGTGCGGGGACCCGGTGCGGGGGCCGCTTTCGTGGCTCCTTCCGGGTCCGTTTCCGGGTCCGCTTCTGGGTCCGCCGCGCTCTGGGAGACCAGGAGCAGGGCGGACGCCTCGACCTGGAGGTCCGCGAGGCTCTGCACCTCGGTGGCTCGGGTGTCCAGCGCGGCCCGGATGCGGTTCATGGTCGCGGCCGGGATCATGCGCACGCCGTCGGCCGTGGGGATGAGCAGGTCGCCGGTCTGGCCGATCACGGCGCCGGGGAAGTCGGTGGTGAGCGCGCCGATCAGCGCCGTACGGGCCCGCGCGGCCGGCGTCACGGAGACGACGGGGGTGTCGGCGGGTCCCACGTCATCGGCCAGCCGCGTGGTCGCCCCCGCCACCGGCTGGACGCCGGTGGTCTCCGGCTGGATGGTGGTGGCACTGTCCGGCTGCGGCGCGGCAGCGGTCTCCGGCTGCGGCGCGGCGTCGGGCTGCGGCGCGGGGGCGGTGTCCGGTTCCGGCGCGGCAGCGGTGTCCGGTTGCGGTGCGGTGCCGGCCTCCGGCTGGCCGGGGGTGGCGTCCGGCTCGGGCGCGGCGGTCGTGTCCGGCTGCGGCGCGGTGGCCGGGTCCGGCTGCGGCGCGGCCTCCGGCTGCGGCGCTGTGGCCTCCGGCTGGGCGGGGGTGGCGTCAGGCCGGGCAGGGGGCGCGTCCGGCTGGGCGGGGGTGGCGTCCGGCTGGGCGTCGGGGTCCGGTTGCGAGGCAGCGGTGTGGTCGGCCTGCCTCGCCGGCTGGCCCTGCTGCCCGGTACGCCGGGGTTCGGAGCCGTCCGTGTCCGGGGCGGAGGGCGCCTGGGGCTGCTGGTCGGGGTTCGCGGGCTGGGAGGCGTTCCTGGCGGGGCGGCGCTGGGCGGACGGGTCGGCGTCCGGGGCGCCGGTGGCCGTACGCCGGGTGCCGTCGTTCCCCGTGAGGTCGTTCGTGGCGACGGGGTTCGCCGGCGCGCGGCCGGGCGTGGAGACGGTGCTGCGGACCTGCGCCGGATCCGCGCCCCCAGGGCGGCCGACGGCTGCGGCGGCGGCCGGGTCGCCGCTCCCGTTGGGCCCGCTCCCGTTGGGCCCGCTGTTGACCGGGCTCCCGGCGGCCGGGTCACCGGGCGGGGCGCCACCGAGGCGGGCGGCGTCGGCGCGGGCGGCGGCGTCGTACGCGGAGGCGAGCGAGGTGATCGGATGCGCGAGCGCCGTGTACACGTCCGGGTTGAACGGGCTGATCGTCCCGGTGCGCCCGGCACCGCCGAAGAAGCCCCCCAGCAGGGCGTCCGGCGTGAACGGGTTCCCCCACTGGTCGTACACGAGCCCGTTGGCGATGAAGCTGCCGGCGGGCGAGGCGATGGTGTTCGTCAGGCCGGTGGTGAGCGCCCGGCCGGCGAAGCCCGGCACCCGGCTGGTGACGCGGGACACCGGCCCGGCCACCCGGGTGCCGATGATCGCGCCGCCACCCGCTCCGATGATCGCGGCCTGGGACTTCTTCCAGTCCCATTCCTGCCGCGTCCCCATCTTCATCTGCTGGTACTGGGCGGCCGCGTCGATGAAGAACTCCTCGCCGATCTCCTCGATCAGCTCGCGGCCCATCGAGGAGGCGAGCAGCCGGGTGATGAGACCGCGCCCGGTGGCGCCGCTGAGCACGGTCACCCGGGCGAGCTGCCGGGCGGCGAGCTGCCTGCCGCCCACCATGGCCAGCCGGACGAGGATCCGGCTGATGGCGGCGCGGGCCGCCGCCGCGTACGGGCCGATGATCGCGGTGCTGGACCCGGCGGTGAAGAAGGCGGCGTACAGGGCGATGGCGATGGCGACGACGGTCACCCAGAAGGCGACGTTGATGGAGAGCTTGGAGTATTGGGTCTCGACGGCGAAGTCGTTCGCCTGCTGCGTGTACGCCTGCGCGTTCTGCGCCACGCCGGCCAGTCCGCCGTCGTGGCCGTAGAGGAACTGCGCCCTGGAGACGAAGTCGGCGGTGGCGGGCGCGGCCCAGCCGGCCGCGACCACGCGCGTGGCGGCTCCGGCCTCCGGCGCGGAGGAGACGGCGCCCGAGCCGAGGGCCTGGTACGCCTGGGCCAGCTTCGACAGCCCGCTCTCGCTGGCCTCCGGCCACTTCTGCCCGGCCGACAGCATGGGGATGAGCCAGGTGACCACCCATTCGGGCAGCGCCTCGGTCTCCCAGACCGGCTCGACGTCCCGGTCGATGCGTACGGCGACGGCCTCGCTCGGCAGTCCGCCGCCGTTCTGGCTGCCGGGGTTGGTGAGCCCGCCGCCGCTGTTGGTCGCCACGTCGCCGGGGTCAGACCTGCATCGTCAGGTTGGCCTGCAGGTCGTTCTTGATGTCGGCGTCGGTGAGCAGGGTGTTGTCGACGTTCGCGCGCACTCTGGTGCCGGCGTCGACGATCGCCTCGGCGAGGTCTTCGTACTGGGTGAGCATGCGGTTCGGGCCGTCGCCGCGGAAGTGGGAGACGTAGAAGGACTGGCCCTCGGCGCCCCTGCCCCACGGCTCGGCCGCGAGCGCGGCCTTGACCTGGGCGATCAGGCGGGTGGCCTCTCCGCTCAGGTCGTCGGCCATCGTCGTCCACTGCGTGATGCCGCGGTAGACGACGGGCTTCGCGATCTGCGTGCCGTCCCAGAGCCTCACCTTTTGCCCTCCATCCGTTCGGCGAAGCGGGCCATGGCGGTGTCGAGGTCGCCGTCGAGGTGCGCGAGGAGTTCGTCGCGCGGCACGACCGGCTCCAGGATCTCCATGACGCGCTCGCGCGCCTGGTCCGTGGCCCGCTGTACGGTGTCGAGGATCGTGCCGGCCAGGCGGCGCGCGTCGGGGTGCCGGTAGATGCGCGGGTCGAGGTCGAGCCCGACGAGCTCGCCGCGGGCGCTGACGGTGACCGTCACCAGGCCGTCGCGCGACTTCGCGGTGGTCCGCAGGGCTCGGGCCTTCTCGTGCAGTTCCTGGCCGGCGTCGGAGATCTGCCGGAACATCTCGCGCAGTTCGTCGGCGTAGGCGCGCATCGCCGCGGCGTCCGGCCGATCCGACGAGTCCACGCGACAAACCCCCGATGCCAAGCTCACACGTCCCCGACGTCACTCACGTGTTACCGATCAGTTTCCGTCACATGAACAGCAGAAGGCAAGAGATCTATCAAAAGTGTTGAATCCCGACATCTAGCGGCGTGACCTGCTCGCGCAGCTCCGAGACCTCCTCCCGGGGAACCCGCCGCCGGTAGACCCCGCGTTCGATCCGCTCCAGCCCGAGCGCGCGCGCCGTCAGCACGGAACCGCCGAGGTACTCCAGGCACACCTGCCCGTCCCGCTCCTCCCGCACGAGGAACGACTCCTGCCGCCAGCGGCAGACGGTCCTCACCAGGTGCAGCGCCTCGCACTCCGGCGCCGGCACGGTACGGACGTGGCAACCGGGCTCGACCTCCTCGAAACCGTCCAGCGGCTCGGGGCTCCGCAGCCGGATCCACAGCTCCATGGCGTGCGGCTCCGGGCTGGCCGGGTAGTCGGCGCCCTGCCAGCGGGCCAGGTAGAAGCTCCCGCTCATGCCGCCCGCGTCCCGATGAGCAGCCATCGCCGCAGGTCGCCGTGGTACATCGCGCGCCGGTGCTCGGTGCCCCCGGCGGTCAGCTCCCAGATCTCCGCGCCGTGGGGGAGCGGCACGTCGTACACCTTGTACTCGCGGATGACGTGGTCGACGCTCGGCACCAGGCCCATCCCGACGAACGGCGGCTCCTCGACCACCCATCCGGCGACCGCCGCGCGGCTCTCCTCGTCGGTCCCGCCGTAGGGCGTGAGGTAGAGCGCCAGGCCGGCGGGCCGCCAGCGCAGGACGTTCAGCGAGCCGTCGGAGGTCAGCATGGCGGGCTGGCCGAGCGCCGCGGCGAGCACGTCCGGCGTGGCGATGTGCGAGACGTCGAGCGCGTGGTGGCAGTAGCCGGAGATCCGCGGCTCGCCGCCGGTCAACAGGGCGTGGACGTCGGCGGGCGCGAGCAGCTTCTGCACCGCCGGCACCCCCGAGTCAGGGGCGAGCCGCAGGTCCTGGATCAGCGTGGGCACTGCCAGCCTGGCGACCGTCCCCGGCTCCAGCAGGAAGGCGGCGGAGAGCCCGGGATTGACCGCCAGCCCCCACCGGGGGTCCGGCCAGCCCGCCGCCAGCTCGGGCAGCGCGGCGATCCGGCCGTACTGAGCCGCCCCGCCGGTGGCCAGCCGCATGCCCTCCACCGACGTGTACGCCACCAGCCACGTACGCGGACCGTCCGCGACCGTCGCCCACGCGGGCGGCTCGTCCCCGGACGCCGCGGCCGCGGTGATCGGCAGCGCCAGCTCCGACTCCCGCAGCAGGGCGAGGCACAACGCGGTCTGCCCGTCCTGGTGGGCCGCCCACAGCCGCTCCTCGAACGGGCTGACCGGTCGATGATCGGTTGATGTCATTCGTCCAGTCTGCCGCGGCTCGCGGCGAACGCCTCAGCTCGCGTCGGCCTGGGCGCGGGCCCGCCAGAGCAGGTAGACGAAATACGGCGTGCCGATCAGCGCCGTGACCAGGCCGGCCGGCACCTGAGCGGGGGCGATGACCGTACGGCCCAGGGTGTCGGCGAGGCTCACCAGCAACGCGCCGAGCAGGGCCGCCACCGGCAGCACCCGCGCGTGCCGCGAGCCGACCAGGGCGCGGGCGGCGTGCGGCGCGACGAGGCCGACGAAGCCGACCACGCCCACCGCCGACACCGCCGTGCTGGTCAGCACGACCGCCGCGCCCAGCGCGGCCAGGCGGACGGGTTCCAGGGGCACGCCCAGGACGCGCGGGGTGTTCTCGTCCAGCGCGAGCAGGTCGAGGTCGCGGCGGAGCCAGGCCAGCAGCGGAACGGCCACCAGCAGCGCCAGCACCACCGGGACGAGCTGGGCGGGCACCCGGCCGTACGTGGAGCCGGACAGCCAGGTCAGCGCCAGCGCGGTGTTCCACGGATCGGACTTGACGATGATCAGCACGGTGACCGACGTGCAGGCCGCCTGCATGGCGATGCCGATCAGGACCAGCCGGTCCGAGTGCAGCCCGCCGCGCCAGGACAGGGCGTACACCACGGCGAACGTGACCAGCGCGCCCGCGCCGGCGGTGGCCGACATCATCCAGACGCCGGCCAGCGGCGCGGCGGCCAGCAGCGAGATCGCCCCGACCCCGGCCCCGGCCGTGACGCCGAGCACGCCAGGCTCGGCCAGCGGGTTGCGGCACACGGCCTGCACCGCGGCGCCCGCGACGGCCAGCGCGGCCCCCGCCAGCACGGCGGCCAGCACCCGAGGCCAGCGCTGGTCGAGCACGAACGTGAGCGCCCGCCCCGAGCGGCCCTGCAGCCAGTTGAGCACGTCGCCGGTGAGCAGCCACCGGTCGCCGCCGAGCAGGCCGGCGACCAGCGCCGCGACCAGCAGCGTGGCGCAGACCGCCACCACGGCGAGGAAGGCCCCGCGGCTGCGGGCCCCGCCGGTGCGTACGGCAGGCGGCGTGCGGGTCGGCCCCGCGTCCCGGTAGCGCCGCGCCAGCCAGATCATCACGCCCGCGCCGAGGATCGTCGTGACCACGCCGGGCGGCACCTCGACCCCGGCCTGCCCGCCGAGCGCGGCCCGCAGCAGGATGTCGGAGCCGAGCACGATCAGCGCGCCGGCCAGCCCGGACAGCGGCAGCAGCGCCCGGTTGCGGTGCAGCCCGGGGATGGTCCTCGGCAGCAGGCGTACGATCACCGGCGCGCAGAGCCCGACGAACCCGATCGGCCCCGCGATCGTCACGGCGGTCGCCGCCAGCAGGACCGCCATCAGGACGAGCCAGCCGCGCAGCCGGCGCACGTTCACCCCGAGGACCGCGGCGGTGTCGTCGCCCAGGCCGAGGATGTCCACCCGCGGCCCGATCAGCACCGCCGCCACCAGCACCGCCGCGATGAGCGGCCCGAGCTGGGCGACGGCGCCGAAGTCGCTCTGCACCAGGGAGCCGCTGCCCCAGGCGAACAGCCCGGTCGTCTCCTCCTCGAACAGGATCATGACGAGGTTGGTGAGCGATTGGAGCGCCAGGGCGGTGGCGGACCCGGCGAGGATGAGCCGGGTCGTCCCGGCGCGCCCGCCCGCCGACAGCGCCATCACCAGCCCGGCCGCGGCGAGGCCGCCGACCAGGGCGAGCCCGCCCGACAGGGGCAGCGGCAGCGCCAGCCCGAACGCCGCCGCCGTCGCCACCGCCAGGTACGCCCCGGCGCTGACGGCCAGCGTGTCCGGCGCGGCCATCGGGTTGCGCGCGACCGACTGCAGCAGGGAGCCCGCGACGCCGAGCGCGACGCCGACCGCCACCCCGGCGAGCAGCCGGGGCAGGCGGGAGGCCAGCAGCACGCGGGCGGCCTCCTCGTCGCCGCCGAACGGCAGCGCCAGCAGGTCGAACGCGCCGATCGACGAGGTGCCCTGCGTCACGTGCACGGCCGCCATCACGACGACGGCGGCCAGCGCGAGCACGAAGACCCCGGCGGTGCCGAGCCGCCGCAGCGGCGTGCCCGGCGGCTCGGGCGCGAGAACCGGTCCGGCCGGCGCGCCCGAGCCGGGTCGTGGCGCGTTGCTCAACCCGCGTACGCCTTCACCAGCGCGTCGGCGAACTGCTGGCAGGACAGCGGCCCGCCGAAGGTCCAGATGCCGTTGGGCAGCTTGTGGACCTGCTGGCTCTTGACGAACGGCAGCGACTTCCAGATGGCGTTGGAGGCGAGCCCGTCGGCGAAGACGTCGTCGCCGTCGGAGGCGTTGTAGAAGAAGCGGGTGTCGGGGTCCTTGAGCGCGGTCAGGCCCTCGACGTCGGTGGTGCCGAGGCCCCACTGCTCGTCCACCTTGCCGGTCCAGGCGTTGGTGAGGCCGAGCTGTCCCGCGACCTCGGAGACCAGCGAGCCCTTGCCGAACAGGCGGACCGAGATCGTGCTGCCCTGCTTCCACCCGTCGGCCATGACGAACGGCTTGCCCGCCGCGCCCGCGTCGGCCAGCTTCTGCTTGCCGGCGGCCATGGCGGCGTCGAAGTCGGCCATCAGCTTGGTCGCCTGGTCGGTCTTGCCGACCGCCTGGGCGATCATGCCGAGGTCGTCACGCATGCGCTTGATGTTGTCGCTGCCGTCGCTGCCCTTGGTCACCAGCACCGGCACGAACTTCTCGAGCTGCCCGATCAGCGGCGCGTCCCGCGTGGCCTCCATCACGACCAGGTCGGGCTGGAGGGCGCTGATGGAGTCGACGCTGGGCTCCTGCCGGGTGCCGACGTCCTTGACCGAGTCGTCGAGCTTGGCGGCGGTGTCCCAGGTGGCGTAGCCCTTCACGTCCGCCGCGCCGACCGGCATGACGCCGAGGGAGGCGAGCATCTCGGTCTCGGCCCACTCCAGGCTGACCACCCTGGTCGCCGGCCCGTCCAGCGTGACCTCCTTGCCACGGCTGTCGGTCACGGTGATCTTGGCGGCGGCGGAGGGACTGCCGCTCGGCCCCGCCTGTTCGGTCACGGGGGCCTCGGTCGTCCCGCACGCGGTGGCGAGCAGGACGGTGGAGGCGAGGGCGAGCAGGGTCTTGCGCATGGTCTTTCCTGACGTGTGGTGAATCGGGGCAGAGGTGCTGAGGGGGATCAGACGGCGACCGGGACCGCGCGGGTGTGCCGGCCGACGGGGCGGGTGCTCACGGTGCCCGTACGGGGGTCGCAGGCGACCTCGATCCGGATGCCGTAGGCGGCGGTGAGCAGCTCGGTCGTGAGGACCTCGGCGGGCGTGCCCTCGGCGCGGACCCGGCCGCCTTGGAGGAGGACGACGTGGTCGGCGATCTCGGCGGCCTGGTTGAGGTCGTGCAGCACGACGCCGATGGCGACGCCGTGGTCGTCGGCGAGGTCGCGGACGAGGTCCAGCAGCTCCACCTGGTAGCGCAGGTCCAGGAACGTGGTGGGCTCGTCGAGCAGCAGCACGCCGGTGTCCTGGGCCAGGCAGGTGGCCAGCCAGACGCGCTGCAGCTCGCCGCCGGACAGCTCGTCCACGGGACGGTCGGCCATGACGGCGACGCCGGTGAGCTCCATCGCGCGGGCGACGGCCACCTCGCCCTCGGGGTCGCCGGCCCGCCAGCGCCGGCGGTAGGGGTGGCGGCCGTAGCCGACGACGTCGCGTACCTGGACGCCCCCCGGCGTGGGGCGGCTTTGGCAGAGCAGCGTCACCCGCTGGGCGAAATCGCGGGACGTGAGGTCCAGGGCTGAGGAGCCGTCGGCCAGGGTCACCGCGCCGCTGTCGGGGCGGTGCAGCCGGGCCAGCGCGCGCAGCAGGGTCGACTTGCCGCTGCCGTTGGGGCCGACCAGGGCGGTGACCCGGCCCGGGCGGAGCGCGATGCGGGCGTCCTGCACCACGGGGGTGCCGTGGTAGCTCAGGCACAGCTCCGCGCCGCGGAGGGAGATCTCCTCAGTCATGAAGCTAAGGTTAGGCTAACCTTCGCTGCCGGGGAATACCGGGGGCACCTCTCGGGCACGTGCTCCTGGTCACAATCGCGATCACACTCACCACGGCAGCCGGCGGCGGCGCAGGACGAGGCCCGTGCCCCCGGCCAGCAGCAGCAGGGAGCCGGCCAGGATCAGCACCCGCCCGTCGGGGCCGGCCTCGCCGCCGCCTCCCGTGGAGACGCCGCCGGACGGCACGTTCGTGGGGCTGTCGCTCTCCTCCGGAGTGGCGTCGTCCTCCGGGTCCTCCTCCTCGTCATCGGTGGGAGTGGGAGTGGGGGTGGGGGTAGGCGTCGGGGTCGGAGTGGTGCTGGGTGTGGGGGTCTGGCTGGGCGAAGCGCCCGTGGCGCTGATCGTCAGCGGGTGCTCCGCGGGCGTGGCGGTGCTCGGGAGCTCGCACTCGATCACCGGCTCCTGCGGGCTGGGGCCGAAGTTCACGGACGCCGCGTGCACCTTGCCCGTGCCCGCCTGCGACGGGGTGGTCGTCAGGTTGACCGTCGTCGTGGGGAGGGTGATCGGCGCGCCGGGGGCGACGCCGGTGAGCTGGGCGACGCCCGTGGCCGAGGTCAGGCCGGGCATGCCGCTGATGCCGGCGTAGGCGTACAGGTTGAGCCCGGCCTCCAGGCCGGTCGCGGGCGCGAGGAGCTGAGCCGAGCCGGAGTAGGAGCCCTTCCAGCCGATCGTCAGGTGCTGCTGGACGCCGCCGGTGGCCGGCACGGTCAGCTCGACGCTCATCTTGATGTTCTGCCTGTCGCCGGTCGCGGTCGCGGTGCACGTGTAGTCCAGCACCTCGGGGGCCGCGGCGGCCGCGGGGGCGCTTCCTAACAGGAGGGCGGCGAGGGGGACGAGCAGGGCGACACGCACGGAAGGCTCCCGGACGGAGACGGGGACGAAGGGTACAAGTTTCCACGATCCGTGCGCCTCGGCAAGGCCGCCGGCCGCGGCGTCCGCCCGCCCCGACTCCTGGTGAGCCTGGTCGGGAACGGCGGTCACCGGCGGCGCGGCGTGTACGGCGGCAGCCCGCCGAGATCCCGGTCCGCGTCCGGCCAGCGGCGGCGGAGCAGCTCGGCGGTCCGGCCCGCCCAGCCCGCCAGGTGCGGCAGCACGCCCTTCGCGATGACGTCCGCCGCCTCCAGGGTCGCCACGAGCTGGGCCCGGCTGTCATCGCCCGGCGGGCGGGCGTCGAGGGCGGGCAGGCGTTCCACGCGGACGAGGGCGTACCAGAGGCAGGCCGCGGCGAGGCCGAAGCCGTAGCGGCGGTCGTCCTCGGCCTCGGGCACGCCCGCCGCCAGGGCCCGCCGGTACGCGGCGGCCGGCCCGGGATCGGCCACCGAGAGCCAGCCGGGGCCGGGGACGTGCAGGCAGACCGCGTCGTGCAGGCAGTGCGTGTACCCGGCGAACTCGAAGTCGATGAGCCGGGGGTCCGGCTCGCCGGCGGCGTGGACGAGCACGTTGTTGCTCTCCGGGTCGCCGTTGCTCAGCGCCAGGAACGGTCCTGGCTCGCGCAGCTCGGTCACGGCGGCGGCCAGCTCGTCCGCCGCGCGGCCGGTGACCGGCGCGCCGAAGGCGCCGGCCGCCCGCAGCCCTCGCTCGTGGTGCCCGGCGAGGTGCCCGGCGCGGTCCTCGGCGGGGGAGATCGGGCCGAGCGCGGCCCGCCGGGCGTAGTAGGCCGCGGCCCGGCCGGCGGTGGCGGCGTTCAGCGTGCCGCGGGCATGGCCGAAGGCGGCCAGCCGGCCGGCGTGCGGGGCCGGGCCGTCCGCGCGCAGCAGCCCGTCCAGCGGCGTGCGCGGGGACAGGTCCTCCAGCACCACGAGGCCGCCGTCCAGGTCGGCGGCGAGGACGCGCGGCGCGAGGTCGAGGCCCAGGTCGTCGGAGAGGAAGCGCAGCGCGGCCACCTCGGTACGGGTCCGCCGGCCGTTGTCCCGCGCCTGGAGCACGTGGGGGCGCGTCCACTTGGCGATCACCGACCCGCCCGCGCCGAGCCGCGCCCGCGCCACGGCCCAGGGCGGCACCGGCTCCCAGCCGACGACGGCGGCCGACAGGAGCGACTCCACCTGAGCGGGACGGCTGATCACGCGGGCAGCCTACGACCCCGATGCCGCAGATTCGCGACATATTGCCTAATTCGGACGAGTGCCTTATTTTCTCACCAGTAGTTACTTAAGGGGCGACGATGGGCGATCGGATCTCACCGGTCCAGGACGTGCGCAGGCACCACCTCCGGCTCGTGCTGCGCAGCCTGCGCGACGACGGCGCCCAGCCGCGCGCCGACCTCGCGCGGCGGCTCGGCCTGTCGGCCACCACCATGACCAAGGTCGTCGGCCAGCTCCTCGACGAGGGCCTGGTCGCCGAGGGCGCCGTGGAGGGGGCCGGCCAGCGGGTCGGCCGGCCGTCCACGGGCATCGGCATCAGGGCCGACGCCCGCAACGTCATCGGCGTACGGGTCGGCGCGGGCACCGTCGAGCTGGGCCTGTGCGACATCAGGGCCCGGGTGACGCGGAGCGCGTCGTTCGCCTTCGACCCCGCCGAGCGGCCCGAGCGGGTGGTCGCCCGCATCGCCGAGGAGGCGTCCCTGCTGGCCAAGGGCCTGCCCGACGGGCGGCTGCTCGGCGTCGGGGTCGCCGCCCCGGGCCCGGTGGACGGTGAGCACCGCCGCAACGTCCTGTCGGTCAACCTCGGCTGGCGCGACGTGCCCTTCGCCGACCTGCTGGAGCCCGCGCTCGGCGTCCCCGCGGTCGTGGACCACAACGTACGCTCCATGGCGCTCGCCGAGAGCCGCTACGGCGCGACCGGCGGCGCGGACCCGCTCCTCTACGTCCACGTCCGCACCGGCGTGGGCGCCGGGCTGGTGATCGGCGGGCAGCCGTTCCGGCCCGGCGCGTACGGCGTCACCGAGCTCGGCCACCTGCGTGTGAGGGAGAAGGGCAGGACCTGCGCCTGCGGCGCGACCGGCTGCCTGGAGACCGTCGTGTCGGAGGCGTACCTCGCGGAACGGCTCGGCCGCCGCTCGCCCGACCCGCTCGCCGAGCTGGACGACGAGCTGCTCGGCGAGGTCGCCGACCATCTGACCACGGGCCTGGCCAGCGTGGTCAACCTGCTCAACCCCGAGCTGATCCTGCTCGGAGGCATCTTCCGCACGGCTCCCGAGCCGGTCTTCGACCGGGTGCGCGCCGCGCTGCGCGCCAAGGTGTTCCCCGTGCTGCGCGACATGGTACGGGTGGACCGTCCGACCCTCGGCGGCGACGCCGGGGTCGTGGGCGGAGCCGCCGTCGCCCTGGACAGTTTCTTGTACGAAAGGTAGGCAAAGTGGGAAATCGTGTGTTCGCTCCGCTGTCCGCGTTCGATCCGGTGGCGGGCTCCGTGGTGATGGAGCCGGAGAAGGACGAGCCGGGCTACTGGAGCGGCGCGGCCGGAGTCCTGCACGACGGCGAGCGGTTCTGGCTCACCTACCGGCGGCGGCGGCCGAGGGGCGCCGAGGCCGAGCGGGGCTGGCAGTGCGCCGTGGCCGTGAGCGACGACGGCCTGCGGTTCACCGACGTGTGGAGCGTGCACAAGGACGAGCTCGGCACCCCCTCCATGGAACGCTTCTGCCTGATGCCGGTCAGCGGCGGCTACCGGCTCTACCTGTCGTACGTGGACCCCGCCGACAACCGGTGGCGCATCGACGCGCTCACCGCCGAGCACCCGTCGCGGTTCGACGTCACCCGCGCCCGGCCGGTCCTGACCGCGGCCTCCACCGGCACCGAAGGGGTCAAGGACCCGTTCGTGCTGCGGGCCGGTCCTGTCACGTACCTGTTCGCCAGCTACGCCGCACCCATGGACCGCCCCGACCCCGGCGCCCACGCCACCGCCGACATCTACAACGTCGGCGCGACCGTCCACCCGACCGGCCTGGCCACCAGCCTCGACGGCGAGTCGTTCACCTGGCGCGGCGCGGTCCTGCCCGTCGGCACCGGCTGGGACCGCTACCAGGCCCGGCTCAACAGCGTCGTCCCCGTGCCCGGCGGCGGCTACGTCGGCTTCTACGACGGCTCGGCCTCCCACACCGAGAACTACGAGGAACGCTGCGGCGTCGCCGTCTCCTCCGACCTGTTCTCCTGGCGGCGGCTGTCCGAGTACGGCCCCTGGGTCACCTCCCCGTACGGCACCGGCTCGGTCCGCTACCTCGACGCGCTGCTCCACGACGGCCACTGGTGGCTCTACTACGAGATGACCCGCGCCGACGGCGCGCACGAACTGCGCGTCCACCGCGTTCCCGTCACGCGCACCGGCGGATGAACGGGGTCCCGGCGGTCGAATGAGCCGGACGCACCCCGCCCGCCCTACTACCCTCCTTGGGAAGGGCGTTGGTTGGGGGCGGAGGGATTGGTGACGGTCAACGGAGCGGCGAGCCCGCAGGCGGCGACAGCGGCAGGCGGGGCGCAGGTGACCGGTGAGGTGGTCGGGCGGGTGCTCGGCACGCAGGCGGCCTCGCCGCTGTCGTTCTGGGTGGGCTTGGAGCCGGGCAGGGTGCTCCAGCTCGACGACGTGGTGGTGACCAGGCGCGAGGTGCCCGGCCACGGCCCGGTGCTGGTCGCGGGCGTGGTGACCACGGTGGAGGCCCGGCACGAGGGCGCGGCGTACGACTCCGATGTGTTCCTCATCGCCGACGGCGCGCTGCCGGCCGCCGTCGTCGAGGTGGCCGAGGTGCGGGTGACCCGGGTCGAGCCGGAGGTGTTCGTGCCGCCGCTGCCCGGCTCCCAGGTCTACCTGGCCGGCGCCGGCGACCGCGACCAGGCGCTCTACTTCGACGTCATGGATCGCCGCATCCCGCTCGGCATGGGCCGCGACGGCCAGCCGCTCTACGTGAACTTCGACTTCCTCGACGGCACCCGCGGCGCCCACGTGTCGATCTCCGGCGTGTCCGGCGTGGCGACCAAGACCTCCTTCGCCACGTTCCTGCTCTACTCGATCTTCAACTCCGGCGTGCTCGACGCCGAGTCGGCCAACACCAAGGCGCTCATCTTCTCCGTCAAGGGCGAGGACCTGCTCTTCCTCGACCACGACAACACCCGGCTCGACCAGCGCGCCCGCGACGGTTACGCCCGGCTCGGGCTGCCCGCGCGGGCCTTCGGCAGCGTCCACGTCTTCGCCCCGCCCCGCCCCAACGACCCCAACGGCGTCCCGCACGTCGCCGCCCGCACGCAGGGCGTCAGCGCCTTCTACTGGACGCTGGTCGAGTTCTGCCAGGAGGAGCTGCTGCGCTTCGTCTTCGCCGACGCCGACGACGAGCGGGCCGGCTACTCCCTGCTCGTCGGGCAGGTCGCGGCCCGGCTGAAGTCGTGGGCCGAGCCGATCGGCGACGGCGGCGCCGTACGCGTGCAGGGCACCACCTGCCGCACCTTCGCCGACCTTGTCGAGATGCTCTCCGACCAGCTCCAGGAGGAGGACACCCGCAGGGACTGGACCGGCGCGCAGACCCCGCTCGGCACCGTCAACGCCTTCCTGCGCCGCCTGCGCAGCGCCGTGCGCCCGCTGTCCCCGATCGTCCGCGGCGACCTGCCCTTCTACCGCAGCCACTCGGTCAGCACCTCCGACGCCCAGGTCTCCATCGTCGACCTGCACAACCTGCCCGAGCGGGCGCAGCGGTTCGTGGTCGGCGTCGTGCTGCGCGGCGAGTTCCACCGCAAGGAGTCCTCGGGCAGCGCCAAGCCGCTGCTGTTCGTGGTGCTGGACGAGCTCAACAAGTACGCGCCGCGCGAGGGCGACTCCCCGATCAAGGAGATCCTGCTGGACGTCGCCGAACGGGGCCGCTCGCTCGGCGTCATCCTCATCGGCGCCCAGCAGACCGCCTCCGAGGTGGAGCGGCGGATCGTCTCCAACAGCGCCGTCCGCGTCGCCGGGCGGCTCGACCCGGCCGAGGCCGCCCGCTCCGAGTACGGCTGGATGCCCCCGGCCGTCCGCGAGCGCGCCACGATCGCCAAGCCGGGCACCATGTTCGTGGCCCAGCCGGAGATCCCGGTGCCGCTGGCCGTGGCCTTCCCGTTCCCCGCCTGGGCCACCCGGCCCGCCGAGGCCGCGCCGCGCGCCGACGACCGGCCGGGCGCGAGGACGAGCGGCGACCCGTTCCAGGGCCTCCCGTCCGCCATCGAAGACGACATCCCGCCCTTCTGACCCCCAGGTGGTTTCGTGAAGATCCTGCACACCGCGGACTGGCACGTGGGCAAGGTGCTCAAGGGCCGATCCCGTCTCGACGAGCACCGGGAGGTGCTGCGCGAGCTGGTCGCCGCCGCCCGCACCCACGACGTGGACGCCGTCATCGTGGCCGGCGACCTCTTCGACACCTCCGCGCCCACGCCGGAGGCGCAGTCGCTGGTGCTGGGCGCGCTCATGGCGCTGCGCGGCGACAACCGCGACGTCGTCGTGCTGGCGGGCAACCACGACAACGCGCAGCTCCTGGAGGTCTACCGGCCCGTGCTGGGCAAGCTCGGCCTGCACGTGGTCGGCGTCTTCCGCCGCCCCGACGCGGGCGGCACGCTCGCCTTCACCGCGCGCACGGGCGAGCCGGTGCGGCTGGCGGTGCTGCCGTTCCTGTCGCACCGCTACGTCGTACGCGCCGCCGAGGTGCTGACCGGCACCGCCGCCGAGCACAACCGCGACTACGCCTCCCGCATCGGCGAGCTGATCGGCGCGCTCACCGCCGGCTTCCACGGCGACACCGTCAACCTCGTCACCACGCACGGCACCCTGCCGGGCGGCGCGTTCGGCGGCGGCGAGCGCGAGGCCCAGTCGATCTTCTCGTACTACTTCGAGCCGACCGCCTTCCCCACCACGACCCAGTACGCCGCGCTCGGCCACCTCCACCGCCGCCAGCAGATCCCCGGCCCCTGCCCGATCTGGTACAGCGGCTCGCCGCTCAACGTCGACTTCGGCGAGGAGGGCAACGTGCCGGGCGCGCTGCTGGTCGAGGTCTCGCCGGGCCGGCCCGCCGTGGTCCGCGAGCTGCCCTTCTCCTCGGCCCGCCGGCTCCGCACCGTACGCGGCACGCTGGAGCAGCTGGAGGGCATCGACCCGGGCGAC
This sequence comes from Nonomuraea sp. LP-02, assembly GCF_036289125.1. Classification (NCBI taxonomy): domain Bacteria; kingdom Bacillati; phylum Actinomycetota; class Actinomycetes; order Streptosporangiales; family Streptosporangiaceae; genus Nonomuraea; species Nonomuraea sp. LP-02. Next base: position 8,264,178 of record NZ_JAXCLK010000001.1, read on the forward strand.
GACTGGCTCAAGGTCGTCGTGGAGGAGAAACCCCGCGTCGGGCTCGCCGACGACGTACGCGAGCTGCTCGCGGGCGCCGCCGTGGACGTCATGCTGGACGAGAAGTTCCGCCCGGTGCCCGCCACCCGCCGGGCCGGCACGGCCGGCCGCAGCCCCCGCGAGCTGTTCCGCGACTATCTCGCCGCCACCGGACGCCACGACGACCAGGTGGCCGGCCTGTTCGACCGGCTCTACGACGAGGTGACCGGCTGATGCGCCCCCTGCTGCTCCACCTCGACCACTTCGGCAGCTTCCGCGAGCCGGTGATCGTCGACTTCTCCGACACCGACTACTTCGCGCTCGTCGGCCCGACCGGCGCCGGCAAGAGCACGATCATCGACGCCGTCTGCTTCGCCCTCTACGGCACCGTGCCACGCTGGGGCAGGGAGGGCGCCGTCGCGCACGCCCTCGCGCCGTCCGTCGCCGCCGGCAAGGTCGCGATGGTCTTCGACAGCGACGGCCGCCGCTACGGCGTGGTCCGCGCGATGGTGCGCGACGCCAAGGGCGCGGTCCGCACCAAGGAGGCGCGGCTCGACGAGCTCGATCCGGCCGCGCCGCTGGAGCAGGCGTTCGAGGCCGTGGTCAAGCCGCTCGCCGAGGGAGAGGGCGTCACCCCCGAGGCGCAGCGGGTCACCGGCCTCGAATACCGCTTCTTCACCCAGTGCGTGGTGCTGCCGCAGGGCCGCTTCGCCGAGTTCCTGCACGCCGCCCCGCGCGAACGCCAGGACCTGCTGGTGCAGCTCCTCGACGCCGACGTGTACGAGCTGATCAGGCAGCGCGCCGCCCGCGAGGAGGAGAGCGCCAGGCAGGAGGCGTCCTTCGCCCGCGACCAGCTCGCCAAGCTGTCCGGCGCGAGCGAGGAGGCCGAGCGCGAGCTGGCCGAGCGCATGGAGGCGCTGCGCCGGCTCTCCGACGCCATCGGCGCCGACCTCGACCTGCTGCGCGTCCGCGAGGGCGACATCCGCCGCGCCGAGCAGGAGCGCGCCGCCGTCGCCGAACGGCAGGCGGTGCTGGCCAGGCTGGCCATGCCGGAGGCCGTTCCCACCCTGGCCTCGGCCCGCCGCGCCGCCGCCGAGGCCGTCGAGACGCTGGCCCGCGAGGTCGCCACGCTGGAGGCCGACGAGCACGAGGCGTTCGAGGCGCTGACCGCGCTGGGCGACCGCGGCGCGCCACGGGCGGAGCTGGCCGCGCTCGACGCCCGCGAACGCCTCGCCGCCGACGCGGCCCGCACCCGCGCCGAGGCCGAGGCCGCCGTCGCGGGCCTCGCGGACCTCGCCGCGGCCGCCGAGACCGCCGAGCAGGCCGCCGGCGCCGCCGAGGAGCGGCGCGAACGCCTGCGCGACGCCCACGCCGCCGCCCACCTGGTGCACCGGCTGGCCGTCGGAGAGCCGTGCCCGGTCTGCCACCACCCGGTCGGCGAGCTGCCGCTGCACCGCTCGCCCGCCGACATGCGCACCGCCGACCGCGCCCTCGCCCAGGCGCGTGAGCAGGCCCAGCGCGCCCGCGCCGCGCACGCCAAGGCCGAGACGTCGGCGTCCCTGCTGGCCAGGCAGGCAGAAGGGCTGGAGTCCCGGCTCGCCGCCCTGCCCGCGCCCGGCGACCGCGCCGAGCTGGAGGCCCGGCTGGCGGAGATCGCCAAGGCGGACGCGGTGGCGGGGGAGGCCCGCGCCGCCGTACGCGCTGCCCGCGGCCGGCTGCAGCGCGCCCGCGACCACGCCGACCAGGTCGAACGCCAGACGGCGGCGGCCTGGCAGACGCTGGAGTCCGCCCGCGACCGCCTCCTCGTCTCCGGCGTCCGGTTCGGGCGCGACGACGCGCTGAGCCCGGGCGGGCGGTCCGGGCGCGAAGACCCGCTGAACCCCGGCGGGCGGTCCGGGCCCGACGACCCGCCGGATCCCGGCGAGGAGATCCAGGGGGACGCGCCGCCGACTCTCGTCCGTGACGACCTGCACCGGGCCTGGAGCGAGCTGCTCGCCTGGCGCGACCGGGCCGCCGAGACCGCCCGCGCTGCGCTCGCCGCGCGGGAGCAGCAGCTCGCCGAGGCCCGCGACCGGCTCGCCGCCGACCGACGCAGGCTCGCCGAGCGCCTGGCCGAGCACGGCGTCGTCCCGCCCCGCGACGCCTCGCCCGACCAGCTCGGCGCCGCCGTCGCCGGCGCGCTCGCCCGTGCCGAGAGCGACCTCGACCGGCTCAGGGAGGAACGCAAGCGGGCCGCCGACCTGGAGCAGCGGGTCGCCATGAAGGAGCACGAGGCCAAGGTCGCCCACGAGCTCGCGCTGCGGCTGCGGGCCAACGCCTTCGAGCGCTGGCTGTGCGCCGAGGCCCTGGCCGTGCTCGTCGCCACGGCCTCGGAGACGCTGCGCGAGCTGTCCGACGGCCAGTACGAGCTCGCGCTCGCCGACCGCACCGGCGACATCGAGGTCATCGACCACGCCGAGGCCGGCCTGCGGCGCAGCGCCCGTACCCTGTCCGGCGGCGAGACCTTCCAGGCCGCGCTCGCCCTCGCCCTCGCGCTGTCCGGGGCCGTCGCCAAGAGCCTCGACTCGATCTTCCTGGACGAGGGCTTCGGCACCCTCGACCCGGCCACCCTCGACACCGTCGCCACCACGCTCGAACGCCTGGCCGCCGGCCAGGACCGCATGATCGGCCTGGTCACCCACGTGCCCGCGCTGGCCGAACGGGTGCCGGTGCGCTTCGAGGTCAGCCGCGACGGCAAGGGCTCCCACGTCCGCAAGGCCGGGGTCGCGTGAGCGGCTTCACGGTCGACCCGTGGGACCCGGGCTACGCCGCCGCGCTCGCCGTCGAGAACATCGCCGAGCTGGGCGCCACCAGCGCCGAGCTGGTGCTCGACATCGAGCTCCAGCCCGCCGCCTGGCAGCCGGTCACGCCCGCGCCCGACGCGGTCCCGCCCGCGACGCTGCTGGTCGCCGACGGGGTACGCCGCGTGGACGCGCGGGTCTGGGTCGAGGACCCCGGCGCGCCGATGCCGGTGCCGGGGATCGCGGCCTCGTACGCGGCCGGGATCGTCCGGTGCGGGCCGGAGGGCGCGGACCTGGCCGCCATCGAGGTCAACAGGACGCTCATCTCCGCCTCGCCGAACACCCCCGAGGTCAAGACGCCGCACGCCACCTACCATCCGAGCAAGGCCGCGGACGCCAGCTTCGAGGAGCTGTCCCTGGCGTTGCAGCGGCAGGTCACCCAGCTCGAAGTGGACCTGGCGGTGCGCCACCGTACGGAAAGCGACGACCTGCTGCTGGTGGACGGCCCGCTGCGGGGCCGTACCCACCTGCCGCGCACGGTCGGCTACATCAAGACGCACCACACGGCCTACCTGCCGCCGCCGCAGTCCTCGGTGGTCGCGGCGCTCGCGCCGGGGCAGCGGACGCCGGTGTTCCTCATGGGCACGAGCTGGCGGCGGCACGCCTGGTACGTCCGGCTGCCGGTGCGCTCCTCCGCCCCCTGGGCGGGGGTCGCGCGCTGCGAGGCGAGCGCCGAGCTGGAGCCCGCCCAGGTCGTCAAGCTCGCCGACGCCGTGACCCTGGCGCTGCCGCCGCTCGCCGGCGTCGACTACAAGGACCCGCGCGCACCGCAGAACCTCGTGCCGATCGGCGGCCTGGAGAAGCTGCTGCGCCACCACCTGGGCGACGCCCGCCTGCTCTACCGCTCGCTGCGGACGGCCGCCCTCGGCTAGGTGCCTCGGTCAGGTGGTCGAGCGCGTCACGGGCACTTCGCGCGCATCTTGGGGCTGTAGCCGTTGTGGACGACGTACTTGCTGCCGGCGTAGTAGCTGACCTGGCCCTGCAGTTGGTAGGTGAAGGTGGTGCCCCGCTTGCAGCCCTTGTACAGGGTCTTCTTGCCGGCCCCGTACCAGGTGGCGGTGGAGATCTCCTGCCAGCCCCACCAGCGCTTGCGCTTCAGCATGATCTTGACGCGCTGGTTGCGGGAGCAGCCGATCGCCCAGCCGGTCGCGGCCACGTGTCCCTTGCGCATCTCCGGACGGTACACGCGCACCTGGCTGCAGGCCGCCGCGGCGGCAGTGGTGGTGGAGGTCTGGGCGGAGGTCTGGGCGGCGGCCTGCGCAGGGGCGCCCGCGGTCAGAGCCGCGGCGGCGACCGCCGCACCGAGGACCATCGTGTTGAGCGTTCGCATCGCTTTCTCCTTGGTGCTCGTCGTACTGGACACCGCGAAGGTAGCCAGGCCGATGTTGAGAACCTGTGGAGCGCCTGTTGAGCGAACGACCTGCTCAGACCGCGAAGATCTGCGCGTCGTCGGCGAACGCCTTGAACTCCAGGGCGTTGCCCGCCGGGTCGAGCAGGAACATCGTCCACTGCTCGCCCGGCAGGCCCGCGAAGCGCAGGTACGGCTCGACGACGAACGCGACGCCGGCCGCCCTGAGCCGGTCCGCCAGCCGATGGAACTCCGGGATCGTCAGGATCAGCCCGAAGTGCGGCACCGGCACGTCGTGCCCGTCCACCGGGTTGCGCGCCCGTTCCCCGGCGGCGCCGGGCGCGAGATGGGTGACGAACTGGTGCCCGTGCAGGTTCCAGTCGATCCACCTGCCGGAGCTGCGGCCCTGGGCGCAGCCGATGAGCTCGCCGTAGAAGTGCCGGGCGGCGTCGAGATCGTCCACGGGTACGGCCAGATGGAAGCGGGGGATCGAGGGAGCGGACATGAGCGACTTCCTCCCGTGCGTTTCCGCGATCACTACCCGCACCCCCGGCCCGATACCCCGATTCTGTCGGCCCGGCCTGGCAGGGTGGTGCCCGCACAGCGCGAGACACGATGAAGGAAGGCCCCCGAGTGAGCGATCGACCGGCCGAGGAGAGCCCGCCGGTGCTGCACGTGCTGCTGGTGCGTTACACCGCTCCGCCCGCCGAGGTCGCCCCGCACGTCCCCGGCCATGTCGCCTACCTCACGCGGTGGCACGCCGACGGCATGTTCCTGCTGTCCGGGCAGACGGTGCCTGACGACCTCGGCGGCGTGATCCTCGCCGTCGGCGACCGGGAGCGGGTCGAGCGGGCGGCGGCCGAGGATCCGTTCGCGGTGGCGGGCGTTGCGGCGTACGACATCGTCACCGTCGAGGCCGGGCGGGCCGGCGCGACGCTGCGGGCGCTGCTCGGCGGGGCCTGACGGCCGGTCAGTGGCGGGCGCGGGGGAGGGTGGCGGTGACGACGAGGCCGCCGTCGTCGCGGGGGCGGGCGCTCACGTCGCCGCCGTGCGCCACCGCGATCGAGCGCACGATCGACAGGCCGAGCCCCGCGCTCCGGGCCGTCACCACCCGCTCGGCGCCGTGCCGGTGGAAGGGCTTGAAGAGCGGCGGCACCTCGTACGGCGGCACCTCCGGCCCGGTGTTGCTGACCTCGATCTGCGCCTTGCCGTCCGCCACGGTACGGCTCACCACCCGCACCCACCCGCTCCCGTCGTCCAGGTTGTACCTGATGCCGTTCTCGACCAGGTTGTGCACCAGCCGTTCGAGGAGCAGCGCGTCCCCGGTGACGGGCGCCTGGCCGGCCACCTCCTCCACCGTGACCTTGGCCGCGGCGGCGTCGCCGGCCGTCTGCCGCACCACGTGCGTCACCACGTCGGCGAGGTCCACCGGCGAGCGGTCGGCGATCTCCTGCTCCGAGCGGGCCAGCAGCAGCAGGCCCGAGATGAGCCGATCGTGCCGGGCGTTGATCTCCAGCAGGCTCTCGCCCAGCTCCTTGACGTCCGGCGAGGCCGTACGCCGGTGCATGGCCAGCTCGACCAGCGCCCGGTTGAGCGTGAGCGGCGTGCGCAGTTCGTGGGAGGCGTTCGCGACGAACCTGCGCTGCCCGTCGAAGGAGTGGTCCAGCCGCTCGACCATCGTGTCGAAGGTGTCGGCGAGCCGCTTGACCTCGTCCACCGGGCCCTCCAGCGCGATCCGCTCGTGCAGCCCGCGCTCGGCCATCGGGGCGGCCGCGATCCGGCGGGCGGTGTCGGTGACGCGGTGCAGCGGGGCCAGCATCCGCCCGGCCATCACCCAGCCGAACGCGACCGCCGCCCCGCCGACCACGGCCAGCGCGAGCACGCCCTGCGCGAGCAGCGACGTGCCGGCGGCCCCGCGCAGCTCCAGCTCCTGCCGCCGCAGCCAGGCGACGGCCGCGTCCCCGGTGAGCTGCACGTCGCCGTTGATGATGAAGAACTGCTTGTGCAGGCCGGGCGCGGCGACGTACCGGTCCTCGAACGACCGCGTGAGCTGCTGGTCGAACAGCACGTACGTCACCCCGAGCAGCGTCAGCCCCGCCACCAGGAAGATCGCGCCGTACCCGAGGGTGAGCCGCAGCCGCAACGTCCGCGGCACGCGCGGCCTCCAGCGTCCGGTCATCCGATCCGATACCCCACTCCCGGCACGGTCTCGATCACGGGCGGGCCGGCGAGCTTGCGGCGCAGCTTGAGCACGGTGAGCCGGACCGCCCCGGTGAACGGGTCGGCGTGCTCGTCCCACGCCTTCTCCAGCAGGTGCTCGGCGGAGACCACGCCGCCCTGCGCCCGCAGGAGCTCGGCGAGCACCGCGAACTCCTTCCTCGCCAGCGGCACGAACCGCCCGTCTCTGAACACCTCGCGACGCGACGGGTCGAGCGTGATCCCGGCCCGCCGCAGCACCGGCGGCGCGGCCGGCCGCGACCGCCGGCCGAGCGCCAGCACCCGCGCGGCCAGCTCGGGGAACGCGAACGGCTTCGGCAGATAGTCGTCGGCCCCGATGGACAGCCCCGTCACCCGGTCGTCGAGCTGGGCCGCGGCGGTCAGCATGAGCACCCGCGCGGCCGAGTCGGAGGCCACCAGCTCCTTGCACACGTCGTCGCCGTGCACGCGCGGCAGGTCACGGTCCAGCACGACCACGTCGTAGTCGTTGACCGCGAGGCGTTCGAGTGCCGCCTCGCCGTCGTGCGCCAGGTCGACCGCGTGCGTCTCCTCACGCAGCCACTCGGCTATCGCGTCGGCGAGCACGTGCTCGTCCTCGACCACCAGCACCCGCATGGCTTCTCTCCGGCCCTTCCCGTCGGCTACAGAGCCGAGTGTGGCTCAGACGGCGTTCGGCGGAGGTAAGCGGCCGGAGCGGGACGCCAGGAAACGCGGAGGAAACAGCCCGGCCTATTGCATCTCCCCTCGAACACCCACATGTCGTACCAACCAGATGGGGGAGACCACTCATGCGAGGACGAGCCCGCAGCGCCCTGGCCGCCGCGCCCGTCGCGTTCGCCCTGCTCCTGACCGGCTGCGCGGCCGGCGGAGCCGGCGGCTCCGAGGTGGCGTCGGTCACCGGCACCAAGGCCGCGACCAGCGCGCCACCGAGCGCCGATCCGCAGGAGAAGGGCATCAAGTACGCCCAGTGCATGCGCGAGCACGGCATCGACGTGCCCGACCCCGAGCCGGGCAAGGGCGTCACGATGAGGATCGGTCCCGGCACGCCGAAGGAGAAGGTGGACCAGGCCGCACAGGCGTGCAAGCAGTGGGCCCCGGCCGGCCAGCTCAAGGGCGGCGGCGATCCCAAGCGTACCGAGGCGCTGCGCAAGGCGGCGCAGTGCATGCGGGACAACGGCGTCGAGAAGTTCCCGGACCCCGACGGCGGCATGATGCGCATCACCCGCGACGACCCCGACTTCGAAGCCGCCCAGGAGAAGTGCCAGAAGGAGATGAGCGAGGCCGGTTTGGGAGGCCTGGGATGAGCATGACCACCCTCGACGGCAAGGACGGGAGAGGGAGCCGGGCGGACACCGGTTCGTCGCGCCCGCGCCGCCCCCGGCGGCGCGGGCGGGCGGTCATCGGGCTGCTGGTCGTGGTGGCCGCCACGGGCGGTGCGCTCGCCACGATCAACGGCGCCGGCCCGTTGACGCGACCGGCCGGCCCGACCGGCACGGCCGCGATCCTGCCCCCGGCCACCACCACGGTGACCAGGCAGACCCTCGACGACACCGTGGACGCCGACGGCCGGCTCGGCCACGGCCCGGTCACCGGCGCCGTGGCGAGGAGGCCGGGCACGATCACCTGGCTGCCCGCGAGCGGCGCGCGGATCACCCGCGGCCGCTCGCTCTACCGCGTGGACGACGAGCCCGTGACCCTCATGTACGGTGACACGCCCGCCTACCGCGACCTCCGGGTCGGCACGGAGGGCGCGGACGTCGAGAACCTGGAGCGCAACCTCCGCCGCCTCGGCTACGACGGCTTCACCGTGGACGACGAGTACACCTACGGCACGGCCGCGGCCGTCAGGGAATGGCAGGCCGACCGCGGCCTGGAGGAGACCGGGGTGGTCGAGCTGGGGCGGGTCGTGTTCGCGCCGGGGAAGGTGCGCGTGGAGAGCCTGGAGGCCGAGAAGGGTCAGCCGGCCCAGCCGGGCCAGAAGATCCTGACCTACACCGGAACGTCCCAGCTCGTCACCGCCGAACTGGACGCCGAGGACCAGCGGATGGCGCGGAAGGGCGCCAAGGTCCGGGTCACCCTGCCGGACGGCACGACGGTGCCGGGCAAGGTCACCGAGGTCGCCACGGTCATCAAGCCCGGCGAGGGCCAGGGGGCCGCCCCCGAGACCCGGGTCGAGGCCCTGGTCTCCCTCACGTCCGCGAAGGCCGCCAAAGCCGCCAAGGGCCTGGACAGTGCGGCGGTGGACGTGACCTTCACCGCCTCGCGGCGCGAGAACGTGCTCACCGTGCCGGTCGCGGCGCTGGTCGCGTTGCGGGAGGGCGGGTTCGGGCTGCAGGTCGTCGAGGGCGGCTCAGCCCGGTACGTCGCCGTCGAGACCGGTCTGTTCTCCGGCGGGCGGGTCGAGGTCGAGGGCGAGGGGCTGCGCGAGGGCATGACCGTGGGGATGCCGCGATGACGTACCCGATGATCGCCCTGACGGAGGTGTCCCGCGCCTATCCCGGCGGGGTGGCGGCGCTGCGCTCGGTGTCGCTGCGCGTCGAGCACGGCGAGCTGGTCGCGGTCGTCGGCCCGTCGGGGTCGGGCAAGTCCACGCTGCTCAACGTCGTCGGCACCCTCGACCGGCCGACCTCAGGCGCCGTCCAGCTCGACGGCCACGACGTGGCGGCGCTCTCCGACGGCCGGCTCTCGGCGCTGCGCGCGACCACGATCGGCTTCGTCTTCCAGCACTTCCACCTGGCCGCCAGGGTCCCCGCGCTGGACAACGTGGCCGACGGGCTCATCTACACGGGCCTGCGCCGGTCCGAACGCCGCCGCAGGGCCGCCGAGGCGCTGGAGCGCGTGGGGCTGGGGCATCGCATGGACCACGAGCCGCACGAGCTGTCCGGCGGGGAGCGCCAGCGGGTCGCCATCGCCCGCGCGGTGGCCGGCGAGCCGCCGCTCCTGCTGGCCGACGAGCCGACCGGCGCGCTGGACTCGGTGTCCGGCGCGGGCGTGATGGACCTGCTGCACGAGCTCAACGCGGCCGGCACGACCATCGTGATCATCACGCACGACCACGAGATCGCGAGCAGCCTGCCCCGGCAGGTGAGCATGCGCGACGGCCGGATCGTCGCCGACTCCGCCGCGGGCGTCCTCGCGACGGAGGGGCGGGTGACCCGATGAGCGCCCTGGAGCCCCCCGGGCCGGCGCCGGAAGAACCGCGGCCGGGGCCGGTGAGGACGCCGCCGGCGCCCGCCAGGATGCGGCCGGGGGACGTCGTGCGGGTCGGCGCGGTCGGCCTGCGCACCCGCCCGCTGCGGGCGTTCCTGTCCGCGCTGGGCATCGCCATCGGGATCGCGGCCATGGTCGGCGTGGTCGGGCTCTCGTCCTCCTCGGGCGCCGAGCTCGACCGTACGCTCTCCGCCCTCGGCACCAACCTGCTCACCGTCTCCGCCGGCGCCACGCTGACGGGGGAGGCGGCGCGGCTGCCGGTGGAGGCCGAGGCCATGATCGAGCGCGTCGGGCCGGTGCAGGCGGTCTCGTCCGTCGGCAAGATCCCCGAGGCGAAGGTCTACCGCTCGGAGCGGATCCCCGAGGTCCAGACCGGCGGGCTCAGCACGTACGCGGCCCGCCTCGACCTGCCCGCCACGATCGGCGCGACCCTGCGCGACGGCATCTGGCTCAACGCGGCCACCGAACGCCATCCCGCGGCCGTGCTCGGCGCGGCGGCGGCGCGGCGGCTCGGCGTCGGCGCGGCCGGCCCGGACACGCAGGTCGTCGTCGGCGGCGTGCGCTTCACCGTGGTCGGCGTGCTGAACCCGGTGGCCCTCGCCACCGACCTCGACAACGGCGTGCTGGTCGGCTGGCCGGTCGCCGAGGAGCGGCTGGGCTTCGACGGGCATCCGACGACCCTCTACACCCGCGCGGAGGAGGCCGGTCTTGAGGCGGTGCGCGAGGTCCTGGCCGGCACCGCCAACCCGGAGGCGCCGAACGAGGTGGACGTCTCCCGCCCGTCCGACGCGCTGGCCGCCAAGCAGGCCACCAGCCAGGCCTTCGCCGGCCTCCTGCTGGGCGTGGGCGCGGTGGCGCTGCTGGTGGGCGGGGTCGGCGTGGCCAACACGATGGTCATCTCCGTCCTGGAACGCCGGGCCGAGATCGGCCTGCGCCGCTCGCTGGGGGCGACCAGGGGGCAGATCCGCACGCAGTTCCTGGCGGAGTCGCTGCTCCTGTCGCTGCTCGGCGGGGCCGGCGGCGTCCTGCTGGGCACGGCGGTGACCACGGGGTACGCGCTGTACAGCGGCTGGCCCCCGGTGGTGCCCGCCTGGGCGACGGCGGGCGGCCTCGCGGCGACGCTGGCGATCGGGGCGGTGGCGGGCCTCTACCCGGCCGTACGCGCCTCGCGCCTCTCCCCGACCGAGGCCCTTTCCACCCCGTAGAAGACGAGGCCCTAGCTGATGGAGGCGTCGGTAGTGGCGTCCGGCGCGGGCTGTTGCGCGCCGCCATGAAAATGGACTACAGTCCGTTTGAATGGAGGAGCTGGAAATGCTGGGCGCGCAGCCGCCCAAGGAGCGCGCGGACGCGGCCCGCAACCGGCGTAAGGTGCTGGCCGCCGCGGCCAGGCTGTTCGCCGAGAAGGGCGTGGAGTCGGTCTCCATGGACGCGGTCGCCGCCGCGGCCGGAGTGGGCAAGGGCACGCTCTTCCGCCGCTTCGGCGACAAGTCGGGCCTCGCGGCGGCGCTGCTCGACGAGCGTGAACGCGACCTGCAGCAACGCATCCTGTCCGGCTCGCCGCCGCTGGGGCCGGGCGCGCCCGCCCGCGACCGGCTGGCCGCCTTCTTCGCCGCCTACCTGGAGTACGTGCTCGGGCACCTGGACCTGGTCAGGATGTCCGAGACCGCCAGCCCCGGCGCCAGGTTCCGCATCGGCGCCTACCGGTTCTGGCACCGCCACGTCGCCATCCTGCTGGCCGAGGCCCGTCCGGACGCCGACGCCGAGCCACTGTCCCACGCCCTCCTGGCGGCCGTGAGCGCGGAGGTGGCGGGGGTCCTGCGGGCCGAGTACGGCGCCGGCCGCGCCGCCGCCACCGTCACCTGCCTGGTGGAGTCGGTCTCTCACCAGCCGCGGGTGACCCACGGTCGCCGGTGAGCGCCGCTCACTGGGCCGCGCGCTTGAGCAGGGCGTCGTAGGCGCCGGCCTCGAAGGAGTCCACGACGGGGAAGCCGGCCGCCCATGGCCCCTGCCAGGAGACGCGCCTCGATCTGTCCGAGCCCGACGGCCTCGGTGTCGGTGCCGCGCCGGGGGTGCGGGCCGTTGAACAGTTCGAGGGGAAAAATGCGGTGCTCGACCCTGACCCGGCCGTCGAGCCCGAGCCGTGCGCGGGCTCGGCGTCGCTCGGCGGCGCCGTAGCGGCGGATCGGCCGCAGCCCTTCCTCGCCGGGAGCCATCAGAAGCCCTTGGCCAGCTCTCGGGCGTGCGCCTCGGCCTGCCGGCGCGTCTCGTCGCGGTCGCCGGTGAGCGTGGGGTGGAAGCGGATCTCGCTGATGTCGGTCAGGCCGGTCCAGCGCAGCCAGTCGGAGAAGTACGTGGACTGAAAGTCGCTGCCGAACTCCGGGCCGAGCCCCGGCCCCCACACGGCGCTGGTGTAGACGACGGCGACGCGGGTGCCGCGCCCCTCCAGCAGGTGGCTGTAGCCCTTCTCCGGGTCGACGCCGAAGATCCAACCGGGCTGGCTGACGACGTCGATGAGCTGCTTGAGCACGTACGGCACCGATCCGTTCCACATCGGGACGCTGAACAGCAGCCGCTCGGCGGAGGCGAAGCGCTCGAACGCGCGCCGGGCGGCGGTCCACGCCGCGGCCTCCTCGCCCTGCGGCTCGCCGCCGCCGAAGACGGTCATCTTGGCGCGCGCGCCGGCGGCGAAGTCCGGCAGGGAGCCGTCCCACAGGTCCCAGTGCTCGATCTCGTCGCCCTCGTGGGCGTCGCGGTAGGCGTCCGTGAACGTGCGGGCGATGCGCAGCGAATCGGAGTTCTCGCCGCGCGGGGAGGCGGAGACGTGCAGGAGCTTCGGCATGGGAGCACCTCTTTCTCGACAGTATCGGACCGTGGTCCGGTTAGTTGCGAGAACTATATGGACCACGGTCCGGTTACGTCAAGCCGTCAGGTGCGGGTCCAGCGCTGGTTGGCGGCGCCGTTGCAGGACCAGATCTGGAGCCTGACGCCGTTGGCCGTGGAGTAGTTGGGCACGTCCAGGCACTTGTTCGCGCCGATCGCGGTGATGCTGCCGTCGGCGTTGAAGCGCCACTGCTGGTTGTTCTGGCCGTTGCAGTCCCAGATCAGCACCTGGGCGCCGTCGGCGGTGCCGCGGCCGGACACGTCCAGGCACTTGCCGCTGTAGACCCGCAGCTCGGCCGCGCCGGTGGCCTCCCAGCGCTGGTTGGCCTGGCCGTTGCAGTCGTAGATCTGCACCGGTGTGCCGTTCGTCTGTGCGGCGCCGGCCACGTCGAGGCAGCGGCCCGAGCCCACGCCCTTGATCGCGCCGGCCGTGGAGCCGGGAGTGCCGGGCTCGCCGATGCTGCCGGGCGCCGACTGCAGCGCGGCGTACCAGGCGGCGGCCATCTTGTCGTAGCCGCCGGCGGTGGGATGGATGCCGTCGATCAGGTCGGCGGTGGTGAGCTTGCTGTGCATGTCGACCAGGTGGACGCGCTTGCCGGCGCTCACCTTGCTCTGGACGATGCCGGGGATCGCCGCGTTGAAGGCGCGGGCGGCCGACTCCTGGCCGGCGTTGGACAGCGGGATGATCGTCGCGACGAAGACGTCCGCGTTCGGCGCGCCCGCGGTGACGCGGTCGATCAGCGTGGACAGCCGTTGCGGCGCGCCGGCCAGGTTGTAGTTCTGCAGGACGTCGTTGGTGCCGAGGTGCAGCAGCACCGTGCGCGGCGTGTACGAGCGCAGCCAGCCGGCGATGTTCGCGTCGATCTGGTCGATCCGCCAGCCCGGATGGCCCTCGTGGTCGTGGTCGCCGAGGCCGGCGGGCCCGTTGAACTGCGAGCCGACGAAGTCGACCGTGTACCGGCCGCCGAGCAGGCGCTGCCACAGCCCGATCCGGTACCCGCCCGGCACCTGGGTGCCCTCGGTGATGGAGTCGCCGAGCGGCATGACCCGCGTCCCGCCGTTGGACTCGGCGGCGGCGGTCCCCGCCCCCGTCGCCATGGCGGCTAAGACGAGCGCCAGGGCCGTGAGCGCGGCGGCGCAGCCGCGTCTCCAGGCGCGCGGGCCCACTGCCCGGGCGGGGGCCGAATCGATAGGGGTCAAGGGAACCTCCTGATGCGTTGTTAGCGCTAACATTTCGCTGCCCGGCGCGGCGCTCCTTCCGCGAGGGCTGCTGGGGTGGTGGTGTGTGGCGGAGCAAATACCTCGCGGCGGCATCCGTCAAGCGCCCGCCCCCGCCTGCGACGGCCCCCGCCGGCCCGCCGGGACGCCCCCACCAGGCATGAACCGGTTACGGGCGCGCGGCGGCGTTCAATGAAACGTTCACGCCGCGGCGGCCGCTCGTCGGACCGATCCGCTGACGGCGCCGGCACCGCGATCATCCTGTGGACGTGCAACGGCGGCGCCAACCAGAAGTGGACCAGGAACTGAGGAAGGGACAGGCCGTAGTACTAGGAGGCCGCGTAACAGGTGGTCGTGCCGACCAGGCGGACGCCCATGCCGCGGGCGACGGTCAGCTCGAAGGTCAGCAACGTCCTGGGGTCGCGCAGCACCGTCACGTCCTGGCGGCCGTCGCGCAGGTCCAGGTCGTCGGCGATCTCGGCGTACCCCATGGCCTGGAGCTTCTCCCGCAGGCCGGAGGAGGCGTCCACCCGCTCGCTCTCCGCCCGCAGCGACCCGCGTACCTCGCCGGGGACGCAGGAGCCGTCGTCGAGCTGCTGTGGCGCGGAGCGGCGCAGGCCGGAGGAGCGGAGGAGGAGGTCGGCGTCGGCGGCGAGCCGGCTGGTGGCCTCGTCGAGCGTCGGGAGGCCGCTGCCCGCCGTGCACGCGCTGATCGCCGCGACGCAGACGAGCGCCACGGAGACTGCGTATCGGCGGGTACGCATGCTCCGGACCTTACCGGAGGCCCCGCGCCTCCGGCAGGGCCGCGCGGGATCAGTGGATGATCGACTTGAGCCGGCTCACCAGATGCTGGTCCTCCACGCACCGGCCGAGCCCGAGCGCCACCGAGTACAGGGGCCGCTCCGCCCGCCGCACCGGCATGTACAGCGCCGCGCGCAGCCGCCGGCCCAGGCCGCGCAGCAGCGCGCCGCCCCCCACCAGCACCGCGCCGCGCTCCCCGAGGTCGGCCACCAGCTCGGGAGGGCATCCCTCGACGGTCCCGACGGCGGCCCGCACGATGGCCTCGACCGGCTGCCTGGTCGCCTCGTAGATGAGCTGTACGGGCAGCGACACGGCCCGCTCCTGGCCGGTCTCGGCGTCCCGGCCCTGGACCGTCACGTGCCGCTGCAGCGGCTTCCAGTCGGTGCCGGCCTGGCGCTTGGCCTCCTCCGCCTCGGCCTCGTCGAGCAGCAGCCCGTGCTCGCGCTCGACCATGCGGACGATGGCGAGGTTCATGGCCCGGCCCCCGACGGGCACCGTCGCCGCGGCCACCACCGCGCCGTGGGACAGGACGGCCACGCGGGCCACGTCCCGCCCGATGTCGATGATCATCCGCCCGGTGCCGTCCCGCACCTGGACGCCCGCGCCCAGCGCCGCCGCGAGCCCGTGCGGGACGAGCAGGAGCCCGCGGGCCTCGGCGTCGTAGGCGACGTCCCGCAGCGCCACCTTGTCGATGGGCGTGGCGCCCTCCGGCAGCGCCATGACCAGGCGTGGACGGGCCGCGAAGGGCCGCCGGTGCACCTTGCGCAGGAAGTGCCTGACCAGCCGCCGGGTCAGCTCGCCGTCCACCGGCAGGCCCGCGCTGACGGGCCGGCAGGTCTCGTGGCCGCTCGTGGGGTCGGCCTCCGCGCCGTACTCCACGATCTTGCCTGTCCTGGCGTCGCGGACGACGGCGGTGGGCTCGTCCAGGACGATGCCCTTGCGCTTGACGTAGATCCGCGTGCGCGCGGCCCCCAGATCCACTGCCAGGTCCAGCCCCAGGATGCTCATGGCTGTCCAGGTGATATGTCCACCATGTCGGGATTTGTTTCCGGCGGAACATCAACGCAACACCACGAGCAGAACGGCGTCCTTTTACCCGGCCGGATTCCTCAGCTCCGCCAGGACCTCGTCGGCCCATTGGAGGCTGGTCCGCACCTGCGCCAGCCCCAGCCTCAGCGCGTACGCCCCGAACGAGGCCGGGGACTGGCACTCCAGCGTCGCCAGCCGCCCCTGGAACCCGGCCCGGATCCGCTCCATCACCGCGATCGCGTCGTCCCGGTCGAGCAGCGGCAGCAGGAACGCCTGGAGCGCGACCTCGCTCCGCGTCACGCCCACCGCCGCGTGCTCGATCATCCACTCGTGCAGCCGCCGCGTCCCCTCCGGGGTGATCGTGTACGTCTTGCGCCCCCTCACGCCCTCGGAGCCGGCGTCGACCAGCCCGTCGGCCGCCATCTTCACGAGCTCCGGATAGATCTGCGTGTGCCCGGCCTGCCAGACGTGGTTGAGCGAGTGCTCGAACTTCTTCGCCAGGTCGTAGCCGCTCGCCGGGCCTTTGGCCGAGAGCAGCCCCAGGAGCGCGATCCGCAGGGACATGGCGGTCAGCTTATCGAAGACTTGACATGTAAGAGCTTACATATCAATCTTCACATGTGGCTGATGACATGAAGACGCGGGAGGGCGGCGCGCTCGTCCTCGTGGCCGCGCTCGGCGGCATGTTCCTCGCGATGCTCGACCAGACGATCGTCGGCACGGCGCTGCCGCGCATCGTCGGCGAGCTGGGCGGCGGCGAGCTGTACACCTGGGTGGTGACGGCCTACCTGCTGACCTCGACGGTCACGGTGCCGCTCTACGGCAGGCTGTCCGACCAGCACGGCAGGAAGCCCTTGCTGCTGGTCGGGATGGTGGTGTTCGTGGCGGGCTCGGCCCTGTGCGGACTGGCCCAGGACATGACGCAGCTCATCGCCTTCCGCGCGCTCCAGGGGCTCGGCGCGGGCGCGCTGCTGCCGCTGTCGCTCGCCCTGGTGCTGGAGATGTTCCCGCCCGGCACCCCGCGCGGCGCGCGCACCCAGGGGGCTCTGGGCGGCGTGATGGCGCTGGCGTACCTGGCGGGGCCGTTCCTCGGCGGGGTGTTCACCGACCAGGCGAGCTGGCGCTGGGGCTTCTACGTGAACGTGCCGCTCGGCGCGGCGCTGATCGCGATCGTCGCGCTGCGCCTGCCGGGGCGGCCGGGCACCGGCGGCGGCGGGCGTCCCGACTACGCGGGCATCGCCGTCTTCACCGTCGCCATCACGGCCCTGCTCGTGGGGCTGACGGAGAAGGGGCTCGACGGCCACACCTGGACCGACGCGCCCGTGGCGGGGCCGATCCTGCTGGCGCTGGCCGCGCTCGCGGCGTTCGTGGCCGTGGAGCGGCGGGCGGCCAACCCGATGATGCCGATGCACCTGTTCGGCAACCGGACGTACACGCTGGTCAACGTCACCTCCTTCGTCACCGCGTTCTGCCTGTACGCCGGGGTCGTCTTCCTGCCGCGTTACTTCCAGGAGGCACTGGGCGCCGACGCCACCGAGTCGGGCCTGCGGATCTACCCCATGACGCTGGCCATGGTCGTGGGCAGCGGCATCATGGGCATGCTGATGTCCCGTACCAGGGTCTACAAGCCCTGGCTGCTGGCCGCGCCGTTCCTGCTCGGGGCCGGCACCCTGCTCTGCCTCAACCTCGCTCTGGACACCGGGGGCCTGGCGCTCGCCGGGTGGATGCTGCTCATCGGGCTGGGCATGGGGCCGATGTTCTCGGGGCTGACCGTGGCCGTCCAGCAGGCGGTGCCGCCCGCGTACCTCGGCACCGCCTCGGCCAACCTCACCTTCTTCCGGCAGATCGGCGGCTCCGTGGCGCTGGCCGTGGGCGGCGCGCTCTACACCTCCACGGTCACCGCGGAGGCTCCGGCGCAGGGCCTCGCCGCCGCGCACGCCTCGGCCGCGGCCGTCGCCGTCCCGTCGCTCGGCGTGGCCGGGGCGATGATCGCCCTCGTGGCGCTGGCGGCCATGCCGGGCCGGCGGCTGGAGCTGCCGGCCGTGCCGCAGACCAAGATTGACGCCGGTTTCGCGTCGTAAGGTACCCCGTGCGAAGCTGGGGGTGTCCCAACACCATGGAGGTCCTCAATGGCGGAATCACCGGAGCCGGAAGTCAGCGAAACTCCCGAGGACGAGATGAAGCGCAAGTTCCGCGAGGCGCTTGAGCGCAAGCGCGGCCAGCAGGCGGCCGGCGGCGCGGGTGGCAGGGGCGGCGATCCGTCGAAGATCCACGGCACGCACGGCCCGGCCGCGAACAAGCGATCCTTCAGGCGCAAGAGCGGCGGCTGAGTCAGACAGTTCCGGCAGGTCCAGAGGGGCGCGGTTATTCCGCGCCCCTCTTTTCTTTGCGCTGCGGCCAGGTAGATCTTTTGTCCGATTCATGAAGATTCGTTTGCGTTCGTCCCGGCGTGCGTGGTTTAGTCTTGCCATTCAACCAGCCGAATCCCGAACCACTCGGGAACCGGGGACCCACTTCGTTGGGGTGAATCCGGCAGCACGCCGGTAGGGCATCTCCTCGCCCGAACCCGTCAGCTAACCCGGTAGGCGTGATGGAGAGGACCCCCGCATGTCGTACCGCGTCACACCCCCGGACGCCGGCTCCCCACCGGTCGAGATTCCCGAGAGCGTAGTGCCGGCCGCCCGCTGAGCGGCCCCTCACCCCAGGCTCATTCCGCGCTCCGCGCAGCCTCCCCCCGTCAGGTGTTCATTCCCGGCTGCGCCTTTCTCCCCTGAGCGCGTGTCCCTGCCCCCTCGCAAAGGACTCACTGCTTCATGTCTCCCCGCTTTGGCCTGCGTTCCTGCGCCGTGCTCGCCGCCTGCTCGTTCGGCGCGCTCACCGCCGTCTCCACCCCCGCCCACGCCGACACCGACGAGAAGATCCTGCTCAAGGGCTCGACCACGGCCTCCTACTTCTGGGACGACGCCTCCGGCCGGGCCGGGGACACGGGCCTGCCCGCCAGCGGC
This sequence comes from Nonomuraea sp. LP-02, assembly GCF_036289125.1. Lineage (NCBI taxonomy): Bacteria > Bacillati > Actinomycetota > Actinomycetes > Streptosporangiales > Streptosporangiaceae > Nonomuraea > Nonomuraea sp. LP-02. The sequence continues at coordinate 8,282,744 of NZ_JAXCLK010000001.1, forward strand.
AAGCCCATGCAGAAGGGCTTGGCCGCCAGCCCGAGCTGGCCCCTGCTGACCGAGGGCTACGTGATCTACAAGGGCAAGAAGATGCCCTTCTTCGTGGGCGACCGCGGCCCCGGCGTGCCCTCCAACTCGGGCATCATGCTCGACCTGGACGCCAAGACGTTCGCCGAGCTGACCGGCGGCAGGTTCAACCCCTCCACGCTGTACGTGGACGGCAACGGCGGCCAGGGCCACATCAAGGTCGACTACGTCATCACCAAGTGGGGCCCCGGCGTCGGCAAGAAGAACTACCCGGTGCCCTTCTCCACCGGCGCCTGGTCGCGCCGCGACAACAACCCGGCCAAGCCCCCGAAGGTCGCGGAGAAGCCGACGGCGACGCAGACCGTGCAGCCGGCGAAGACCACGACGAAGGCCGTGGAGAAGACGGCCGAGCACTCGGGCGCGCAGACGACGCAGGCGAAGACGCAGGCCCAGTCCGGCGGCGCGGCCGTCGAGCTCGCCGCCGGCCAGGCCGCGCCCGCCCCCGCGGGCGAGACCGCGCAGGCGAGCACCGGCGCGGTCGGCGCCGTGCTGTGGTTCGTCCTGGCTCTGGGCGGCGGGGCCGTGGTGGTGGCCGGCGCCCGGCTCCGGCGCCTGATCAAGGGCTGACCCCCGGCCCTGACGCTTTACGTCACCGGACCAGAATGAGATTCTGGTCCGGTGACGACCCGCGTAACCGCCAACGGCATCGACATCGCCTACGAGAGCTTCGGCGCCCCCGGAGGCCGCCCGCTGCTCCTCATCATGGGCCTCGGTGCCCAGCTCATCCACTGGGACGAAGGGCTCTGCGAGCTCCTGGCCGAGCAGGGACACCACGTCGTCCGGTTCGACAACCGCGACGCGGGGCTCTCCACGCACTTCGGCGAGGCGGGGGCGCCCGGTCCTGGCACGGCTCCGCCGTACCTGCTGGACGACATGGCCGACGACACCGCCGGCCTCATGGACGCCCTCCGCTGGCCGCAGGCCCACATCGTGGGCGCCTCGATGGGCGGGATGATCGCCCAGACGCTGGCCATCCGCCACCCGGAGCGCGTGCTGACCCTCACCTCGATCATGTCCACCCCCGGTCCGGAGGTCGCGCCTCCGACGGCCGAGGCCGCCGCGATCCTCATGGCCCGGCCTCCGGCCGACCGCGACGGCGTGCTGGCGCAGGCCGTACGGACCTGGTCGGTGATCGGCTCGCCCGGCTACGAGCTGGACCACGAGCGCATCACCACCCTCGCCGCCCTGGCCTACGACCGCTGCTTCGACCCGGCCGGGACCGGCCGGCAGCTCGCCGCCATCATGGCCTCGGGCAGCCGCGTCGAGGCGCTCGGCCGGCTGGACGTGCCCACCCTGGTGGTGCACGGCGAGGCCGACCAGCTCGTTCCCCTGGCGGGCGGCCAGGCCACCGCGGCGGCCATCCCGGGCGCCCGCCTGGTGACGTACCCGGGCATGGGGCACGACCTGCCGCGCGCGCTCTGGCCCGACCTCGTGGCCGAGATCACCAAGCTCACCACCGCCTGAACGCGCCGCGGCCCGCACCCCGTCACGGGGCGCGGGCCGCGGCGAGGCTCAGACCTCCAGCTTCTCCTCGATGCCCCGGAGCTGGTGCCGGGACATCGCGAGGTTGGCCCGGGCGCGGTCGAGGGCGAGGTAGAGGAACAGCCCCTTGCCGCCGCGTCCGGTGATGGGGCGGATGATGTGGTATTGGCCCCCCAGGGTGATGAGGATGTCCTCGATGCTGTCCTTGAGGCCCAGCGAGTCCATCGTGCGCAGCTTGGCCTTGACGACCTCGGTGTTCCCCGCGGCGGCGACCTGGAGGTCCAGGTCCTTCGATCCGCCGAGGGTGCCCAGCGCCATGCCGCTGCCGTAGTCGACGACCGCCGCTCCGACCGCGCCGTCGATGGTCATCATCTCCTTGAGAGAGACGTCCATGCCCGCCATGACTCCTCCTTCTCTGCCGGGTTCGGTTTCACTGCTTGGGTGCTGCGACGGCCGCCACGGCGGCGGCCGTCTTCCTGCCCTCCAGCCGCAGGAGCCCGACGTTCGCGCCGGGTCCGGCCAGGACTGTGAGGATGACGGTGGGGCCGGCCGCGTAGAAGGCCACGAAGCCGGCGGTGCCGGAGATCAGCGTCTCCTCGAAGGCGCCGTGCTGCGCCATGATCAGCATGCGCCTGCTCATGGCGAGCAGGGCCGCCGCCAGGGCCGCCGCCTGCTCGCCGATCTCGTCCGGCAGGTCGCAGGCCACCTGCAGGCCGTCCACGGTGCAGGCGACGCTCCCGCGCACGTCCGGCGTGCGCTCGCGCAGGAGCCTCATCTCCTCCAGGACCTCGTGCGTCGATTCCACCCGTGGCCTCCTCCTGAGTGAGGGAAACCTCACGACAGCTCCTCTAGCGCCTTCTTCAGCCGCAACAGCAGCGCTATATCGGTCGGGTCCCCCGTGACGGGCGGCCCGGCGGGCAGCCGCGGGGCCTCCGGATGGTGGGGCGGCCGCGGCAGCTCGCCGCGGGCCCGCCTGGGCAGCGTCCGCTCGTCCTCCGTGGCGGGCGGGTCCGGTTCCTGGCCCGGCGGACCGGGCGGATCCGGTGGGCACAGCAGGCCGGCGGCGGCCAGCCGGCGCACCGCCAGCAGCACCGAGTAGCCCGACCGCCCGATCTGCTTGGCCAGCTCCAGCGGGGTCGCCCTCCGGTCGGCCCGGACGAGCACCTCCCACTGGATCCGGTCGAGCGTCACCCCGTGCCCGGCCAGGGCGGTGGCCGGGCGCACCGGGCTGGTGTCGACGTCGGCGGACGGCCAGATCCCCGCGAGCTGGGCCCGCCGCCTGGCGCACTCGCGCACCAGCCCCGCCACGTCGAAGAACCACTGCCTGCCCAGCCAGTGCTCCTCGCCGGGGCGGAACTTCGGCCGCGTCCCGCTCATCGGCAGCAGGAAGAAGGCCGCGTCGAGCACCACGCCGAGCACGGCGTACTGGAGCTCTCCCTGCGTGATCGAGCCCTCGCGCAGCAGCCGGTCGCAGCCGCCGTCGGACTGCACGCCCCGCAGGGCCGCCTCCGACATCCGTCCCCTGGCCGTGAGCAGCCGTTCGAGGCTCGGGGTCTGGGCGCACTCCATGTACGTCACGCGCCCGTCCGACAGGAAGATGGTGCCGCTCCGCCCGACCCGCAGCGCGCCCGTCGAGCGCTCTCGGGCGAGCCCGGCGAGGAGGGAGTCCAGCTTGGTCATGGCTCACGTCGTCAGACGGCCGGCGATGGACTGGAGACGGTGCCTGGCCAGGGCGAGGTTGGCTCGCTCCAGGTCGAGGCGTACGTAGATGACGAGCGGCCCCTCGAAGACGGTCTCCATCAGCCGGAGCAGATGGTGGCCCTTGTCCGTGGTGACCATCATGTCGTCGATGCGTACGACGTCACCGGGACAGGTACGGGCGAGCCCGTCGGAGGTGGCGCGCAGCGCCTCGGTGAGCGCGGCGGCGGAGCGGTCGGCGTCGACGCCGGACGCCTGGCTGAAGGCCACGGCCATGCCGCTGGTGTGGTCGACCAGCATGGCGTCCAGCGCGCCTGGTATGGCCATGACCTCCGCCAGGCAGGTGTCGATTCCGAGCACGTGACCTCCCTCGCCATCGGTGGGACGGAGACAGCGTAGAGGTACGGAATCGCCGCGAAGCGTGATCAGCGGCTGGAGTTAATGATTTGTACGGCGATGGCGGAGAAAAACAACACCAGTACAGATAAATATGAGATTCACGAGAATTTCTCGCGGCAACGGAGGATTTCCGCGACGTTCTGCTCGGCCCATTCGGCCACCACCGACAGCGGCCCGTGGAGCGAGCGCCCGAGGCCCGTCAGCGTGTACTCCACCCGCGGCGGGACCTCGGCGAACACCTCCCGCGTCAGCAGCCCGTCCTGCTCCATCGCGCGCAGGGTCTGGGTGAGCACCTTCGGCGTGACGCCGCCGATCCGGGTGCGCAATTGGGTGAAGCGCATCGGCCCGTCGCGGAGGCTGAGCAGCACCAGCATCGACCATTTGTCGCCGATACGGTCCAGGACCACGCGGGTCGGGCATTGTGGGTCGAATACGTCACCGGTATCCACAAGGTACTTATAGCACGATGAAGTAACCAGTATCCAACAGATACTGTTGACCCCATGAAGATCCTTGTCTTTGGCGCGACCGGCATGATCGGGCAGCGCATCGTCGCCGAGCTGACCGGCCGTGGGCACGAGGTCACCGGCGTCAGCCGCTCGGGCGGCCCGGTCAAGGGCGACGTCCGCGACACCGCCACCCTGGCCAAGGGGCACGACGCGATCGTCCTCGCCATCTCGCCGCCGCGCGACGGCAGCGACCCGGAGGGCCCGTTCCTGGAGGCCAACCGCGCGGTCATCGACGGCGCCCGCGAGGCCGGAACGCGGCGGCTGATCGCCGTCGGCGGCGCGGGCAGCCTCAAGGTGCCCTCGGGCGACGACCTGGTCGACACGCCCGGCTTCCCGGACATCTACAAAAAGGAGGCGCTGGCCGGGCGGCAGGCCCTCGGCCTCTTCCGCCAGGTGGACGACCTCGACTGGACCTACATCTCGCCGGCCGCCGAGATCGCGCCCGGCGAGCGCACCGGCGTCTACCGCATCGGCAGGGAGGACCTGCTCACCGACGCCGACGGCCGCAGCTTCATCACGGCCGAGGACTACGCGGTCGCCGTCGCCGACGAGCTGGAGCGCGGCGCCCACCCGCGCACCCGCATCACTGTGGCGTACTGACTACTCGTCGGATTCATCCGGTTCGTCCGGGAGCAGCGCCTTCTCGTCGGGCTTGTGCACGAGCACGTTGTCCACGTACGACTTCGCCGCCGTGGCGAGCCCGACGTCGGCGCCCGCCTGCTCGGACAGATACCAGCGGTGGTCGAGGATCTCGTGGAAGATCTGCGCGGGCTCCAGCTTCCCGCGCAGCCCGGCCGGGATCGCGTCCACCGTCGGGTTGAACACCTCCGCCAGCCACCGGTGCGCCACGATGGCCTCGTCCTCGTGCCGCAGGCCCTTCGCCACCCGGAAGCCGTCGAGGTCGTTGAGCAGCCGCCTGGCCTGGTTCTCCTCGACGTCGAGGCCGGTCAGCCTGAGCAGCCGCCGCTGGTGGTGCCCCGCGTCCACGACCTTCGGCCGGACGATGAGCCGGCCGGTGCCGACCTTGCGCCGCACCATCATCTCGGCCACGTCGAAGCCGAGCAGGTTGAGCCGCCGGATGCGCTGCTCCACGCGGTGCCAGTCCAGCTCCTCGATGATCTCGCTGTCGTTGAGCTCGGCCCAGAGGCGGTGGTAGCGGGCCACGATGTCCTCGGCGGTCTCCATGGGGTCGATCGACGGGTGCAGCAGCCCGCCGGCCTCCAGGTCCAGCATCTCGCCGAAGATGTTGGTGTGGGCCATGTCGATGTCGGTCAGCCGCTGGCCCTCGCTGATCATGGGGTGCAGCTCGCCGGTCTCGGCGTCCACCAGATAGGCCGCGAACGCCCCCGCGTCCCGCCGGAAGAGCGTGTTCGACAGCGAGCAGTCGCCCCAGTAGAAGCCGTTGAGGTGCAGCCGCACCAGCAGCACGGCCAGGGCGTCCAGCAGGCGGGTGAGCGTGTCGGGGCGCAGGGTGCCCGACATGACCGCGCGGTAGGGCAGCGAGAACTGCAGGTGCCGGGTGACCAGCGCGGCGTCCAGGCCGTCGTCCCTGCCGGTGACGTACGCGACCGGCTCGACCGACGGCGCGTCGAGCCTGGCCAGGTCCCAGAGGAGCTGGTACTCCCGCCTGGCGTAGCGCTCGCTGATCTCCTTGATCGCGTACACCTTGCCGCCGAGCCGGGCGAAGCGCACGATGTGCCGGGAGATGCCGCGCGGCAGATCCACCAGATGGTGCTGCGGCCAGTCTTCGAGTGGGACGTCCCAGGGGAGGCGGAGCAGGTCGGGATCGCCGAGCGCGCCAGTGATCTGGAGGGGCATTCGCTCAGGATAAGGTGCGGCGGTGGACGAGTTTCTCAAGTGGTACTTTTCCGACCATCCCGTGCTCGCCAGCCTGCTGGGGGCGGACGGTTACGATCACACGCTAGGCGACTTCACCGCCGCCGCCTGGGCCACCCGCGAACGCGAGGAGATCCGCTGGGCCGAGCGGCTACAGGGCCTCCCCACCGCCTCCCTCGACGACGAGATCGACAGGGACCTCGTCCTCTCCCAGCTCAGAGGCTCGATCGCGATCGCGTCGTCCTCGCCCGAATGGCGCCGCGACCCGGGCGTCTACCTCTCGCCGGTCTTCGGCGCGATGTACACCCCGTTCCAGCGGCGGCTCCAGCCCGAGCCCGAGCTGGTCGCGGCCGCCATCTCCCGGCTGGCCGAGGTGCCCGGCGTGCTCGCCGCCTGCCGCGCCAACCTCGACCCCGACCTCGCCGCGCCGCTGCTCGTCAAGCGCGGCCTCGGCCAGGCCCGCACCGGCCGCAACTTCCTCACCCGCACCATCCCCGGCATGGTCGGGGACGACACGCTGCGCGCCAGGCTGGCCGAGGCCGCCGAGCCCGCCGCCCGCGCCTTCGACGAGCTCGTGACCTTCCTTGAGGGCTTCGAGTGCGGCGGCACCTGGCGCATGGGGGAGAAGCTCTACTCCACCCTGCTCCGCGAGCGCGAGCTCCTCGGCTACGGCGCCGCCGAGCTCCACGAGAAGGGCAAGGCCGCCTGGGCCGAGCTGGACGCCAGGATGCGCGAGGTCGCCGTCCGGGTGAACGGCGGCGAGGACTGGCGGGCGGCCATGGAGTCCCTGATGGACGACCACCCGCCCACCCTCGCCGACATGCGGGCCGAGTACGAGGCCGAGACCCTGCGCGCCCGCGCCTTCGTCGCCGAGCGCGACCTGGTCACCTTCGCCGACGGCGAGGAGTGCCTGGTGCTGCCCTCCGCCGAGTACACCCGGCCGGTCCTGTCCGTCGCCCACTACCTGGCGCCGCCGCCGCTGGCTGGCTCGCGCACCGGCGTGTTCTTCGTGCCGTACACGCCGGACGACTTCACCGAGGAGCAGGTGCGCCAGCGGCTGCGGACGAACTCCCGGGCCCAGATGCCCTCGATCGCCGTCCACGAGGCCTACCCCGGCCACCACTGGCACCTGTCGTACATGGCGGGCAACCCGCGCACGGTCAGGAAGGTCTTCCGCACCCCCTACTTCAGCGAGGGCTGGGCCCTGTACGTCGAGAAGCTCCTGCACGAGCAGGGCTACTTCGACACGCCCGCCACCGAGCTGGCCCACCTGGACTGCCGGATCTTCCGCGCCGCCCGCATCGTCGTCGACACCGCGCTGCACTGCGAGGACATGTCGATCGAGGAGGCCGAGACGTTCATGGCCACGAAGGCGTCGCTGTCGCCGGGCACCGCCCAGGGGGAGGTCAACCGCTACTGCGCCTGGCCCACCCAGGCGCCCTCGTACCTGACGGGGGCCATCGAGATCGACCGGATCCGGCAGTCGTTCCAGGGCTCGCTCAAGGAGTTCCACGACCGCATCGCCGGCTCCGGCGGCCTGCCGCTGGGGCTGGCCGAGAAGGCGGCGCTGGGATAGCGGCCGGCTCAGCCCTTCGGGGGAGTGGGGTCGTTGCCGGGGGCGATGGTGCGCTGGTCGCGCACCTTGCCGTCGGTGCCGTGGACGCGCAGCTCGCCGCCGCCGTCGCGGTGCAGCAGCTCGCGGGCCCGCTCCACCGCCTCGGCCTGGGTCGCGGCGGTGTGCAGCGCGCGCTCGGAGCCGGGCTTGGTGACCGCCCAGGTGCCGTCGGGGCGCTGGACGACGTCTCGGGAGTTGGCCTGTCCGGCCATGATCGTTCCTTTCTCGCGACTGACACTGGACCGGGCGTCTACCCAGTGATCGGCCCGGCAGTCACGCGTCAGCCGCGCCGGGGGAACGACGGGGGGTTGAGCGCCCGCTCGACCACGGCGGCCAGCTGCTCGTCCGTGAGGACGGCCGGCCGCCCGACGCCGAGCCCCCTGACGTAGACCTCGCACAGCCACTCCAGCAGCCGGGTGGCCTCGAACGCCTGCTCCAGGCCGGGCCCGATGGTCACCCCGCCGTGGTTGGCGAGCAGCGCGGCCTGCTTGCCGGCCAGCGCCTCCCGCACGTTGGCGGCCAGCTCGTCGGTGCCGTACGTCGCATAAGGGGCGACCTTGACCACGCCGCCCAGCAGCAGCGCGTTGTAGTGCACCGGCGGCAGCTCGGTCATCGTCGTGGCCACGACCGTGCCGAACACCGAGTGCGTGTGGACCACGGCCCGCGCGTCGGTGCTCGCGTAGATCGCCAGGTGCATGGGCGTCTCGCTGGAGGGCTGCAGCTCGCCCTCCACCAGGTAGCCCTCGACGTCGACCAGCGGGCACATCTCGGGCGTGAGCCGGTCGAGCGCCACCCCGGACGGGGTGACCGCGACGAGGTCGCCCTCGCGCACGCTGAGGTTGCCGGACGTGCCGATGACCAGGCCGAGCTCGACGGCGCGGCGGCCGTACGCGCAGAGCTGTTCGCGAGGGTCCATGAGGGCGCAATCTAGTCGGTCGTCCGAATACGACGCAATCGTGGTCATAGCCGGTCGAGCGCGCGCAGCATCAGCCGCTCGACGTCCACCCGGTTCAACCGGTCCGGGTAGAGCAGCAGGTGCAGGCTGAGCCCGTCCACGAGGGCGAGCAAGTGCTCGGCCAGGTCGTCGAGTCCGTCGTCGGGATGGTCGCCGCGCAGCTCGCCGGCCGCCCGCGCCTGGCCCAGCAGCTCGCGTACGGCGGCGCGCAGCTCGTCCGCCTCCGCCCGCTGCACCCCGGCCAGCCGCTCGGAGGCGAGGCTGCGGCTCCAGAAGCTGACCTCCAGCCGCGACTCCTGGGTGCGCTCGGCGTCCAGCGGCAGGTTGTCCAGCAGCAGCTCGCGCAGCGCGGCGAGGCCGCTCGCGCCCTCCACCTTGCCGGTCAGCCGCTCGCGGATGCGCTGGTGCGACTGGCGCAGCGCCGACAGCAGGATCTCGTCCTTGTCGGCGAAGTAGTGGGCCAGCACGCCGTTGGAGTAGCCGGCCTCCTTGGCGATGGCCCGGGTGGTCGCGGCGTCGATGCCGTCCCTGACGATCACCCGGCGGGCCGCCGACAGCACCTCGCGCCTGCGCTCGTCGTGGTCGACGATCTTCGGCATCGAAACCTCCACTTGACGTTTTATTCGGACGTCTGTCTATTTAGACTATGACCGTCGTCACCGTCGGCGTCCACATCGTCGACATACTCGCCAGGCCCGTCGAGCACATCCCCGAGGGCCAGGACACCGTGCTGGTCGACCAGATCCGCCTCACGGCCGCCGGCGCGGCGGCCGGCACCGCCGTGGACCTGGTCAAACTGGGCAACGACGTGGTCACCATGGGCGCGGTCGGCGACGACGAACTCGCCGACTTCCTGCTCATGGTGCTGGCCAAGCGCGGCGTCGACACCTCCTGCCTGCGGCGCAGGACGGGAGAGGCGACCGCGGCCTCGATCCTGCCGATCCGGCCGGACGGCGGGCGGCCCAGCTTCCACGTCCCCGGCGCGAACCTCTCCGTCGTCACCGCCGACCTCGACGCCGACGTGCTGCGCCGCGCCCGGGGCGTGCACCTCGGCGGCATGGACGTCACGTTCGGCCTGGGCGACCCGGCCTTCTTCGCCCTCCTGGACGAGATCCGCGCCGCCGGCACCGTCGTCACGATGGACCTGCTGTCGGAGATGCCCGACCTGCTCGGGATGGCGCGGGCCTTCCTCCCGCACGTGGACTACGTCCTGCCCAACGAGTCCCAGGCCCGGCTCATGACCGGGGCCGCGGACGCCGAGGAGGCCGCCCGCGAGCTGCTGGCCGACGGCCCGCGCGGCGTGCTCGTCACCCTCGGCGAGGAGGGCAGCCTCGTCGTCACCGGCGACGGGGCCGAACGGGTGCCGGCGCTCAAGACCGAGGTCGTCGACACGACCGGGTGCGGCGACGCGTACTGCGCCGGCTTCCTCACCGGCCTCCTCCACGGCGAGGACGTCCTCGCCGCCGCCCGCTGGGGCACGGCCGCCGCCGCCCGCGTCGCCACCGGGCTCGGCTCCGACGCCGGCCTCACCGATCTCGACTCGACCCTAAGGATGCTCCGATGAACGACGCCGACCTCCGCGCGCGAGCCGCAAAAGTCGTCCCCGGCGGCATGTACGGCCACCTCAACGCGGCCCTGTTCGCCCCCGGCTTCCCCCAGTTCTTCGAACGGGGCGAGGGCTGCCGCCAGTGGGACGTGAACGGGCGCGAGTACATCGACTTCATGTGCAGCTGGGGCCCCGTCGTGCTGGGCCACCGGCATCCGCGCGTGGAGGAGGCCGCCGCCCGCCAGGCCGCGCTCGGCGACTGCCTCAACGGCCCCGGCGCGATCATGGTGGAGCTGGCCGAGCTGCTCGTGGACCTGATCCCGAGCGCCGACTGGGCGATGTTCTCCAAGAACGGCACCGACGCCACCACCCAGGCCCTCATGGTCGCGAGGGCCGCCACCGGCCGGAACAAGGTGCTGATGGCGCACGGGGCCTACCACGGGGCCGACCCCTGGTGCACGCCCTCGCCGGCCGGCACCACGCCGAACGAGCGGGCCGACCTGGTGGAGTTCGCGTACAACTCGCTGGAGTCCTTGGAGGCCGCCGCGGCCACCGTCGAGGGTGACGTGGCGGCGATCATCGTGACGCCGTTCAAGCACGACTCGTTCGAGGACCAGGAGCTCGTCGAGCCGGCCTTCGCGCGCGGGGCCCGCGCCCTCGCCGACCGGATCGGCGCGGCCCTGGTGATCGACGACGTGCGCGCCGGGTTCCGCATCGACCTGCGGGGCTCCTGGGAGCCGTACGGGGTGCGCCCCGACCTGACCGCCTGGTCCAAGGCCATGGCCAACGGCTACCCGATCGCCGCCGTCACCGGCACCGACGCGCTGCGCGGCGCCGCCCAGACGTTGTACTCGACCGGCTCGTTCTGGTTCTCCGCGGTCGCGATGGCGGCGGCCAAGGCCACCATCGAGACCCTGCGCGACACCGACGCCATCGCCGCCATGGAACGCGCGGGCGCCCAGCTCCGCGAGGGCCTCTACGCCCAGGCGAAGGCGCACGGCTTCGTGGTCAACCAGACCGGCCCGGTGACCATCCCGTGGCTCAGCTTCGACGGCGACGCCGACCTGTCCGTGGCCATGCACTGGAGCGACGCCTGCCTGCGCCACGGCGTCTACCTGCACCCGTGGCACAACTGGTTCATGTCGGCGGCCCACACCGAGGAGGACGTCGCCAAGGCGCTCGAAGGCACCGACCTGGCCTTCGCCGAGACCCGCGCCCACTTGGGCTGAACCGGCGGGCGGGAGGTTCAGCCGGTGACGCGGTAGTGGCCCTCGCCGTATCCGCCGAGGACCCGCGCCGTCGCCGGGAACAGCGGTGACGGCAGGTCGCCGACGGCGAACCAGCGCCACGACCGGAACACGTGCGGCTCGGTGACCACGGGCTCGCCCGACCGCAGCTCCATGGTCACCGCCGCGGTCACCCGCACCACTCCCTCACCGGGATGGTCGAGCACCACGGCGGTGACCCGGGGCGGCCCGGCGTCGGACAGGCCGGTCTCCTCACGCAGCTCCCGCGCGGCGGCCGCCTCGAACCCCTCGCCGGGCTCCACCGCCCCGCCCGGCAGGCACCACGACGGCGGCTCGCCCGCCTTGACCCGCTCGCCCAGCAGGATGCGCCCGCCGGGCGCGGTGAGCACGACGCCGACTCCGATGATCCGTTCCACGGGACCTCACCGTAACGGCTCAGGACCGCTTCCTGGACTCCGCGGCGGCCCAGGCGAAGACGCCCTTCGCCATGAGGGAGCGCTCGCTCGCCGCCCGGGCCGCGAACACCTCCGCCCGCACCCGGTGCACCCCCGCGTCGTCCGGCGCGGCCAGGGCCGCCATCTCGGCCAGGTGCCCGGCCAGGCGCTCGTCGCCGTCGGACAGCGCCTTCAGCGCCGCGTCCGCCAGCGCCGAGGGGCCGCCCGCCAGCCGGGCGACCGCCTCGGCCACCACGGCGTCGGGGGCGGGCTTGAGCGTGGCCGGGTTGCCGTCGTACCAGCCGCCGTAGAGCCGCCACAGATTGCGTACGACGAACTCCGGCTCGTCGTAACGCGCCCGCAGGTAGGGCCGGTCGGCGAGGTGCGCGGGCGGGCGCACGGTGTGGATGATCTCGTCCAGCCGGGCCCCGGCGTTGAGCAGGTCCAGGGTCTGGGCGACCAGCGACTCCAGCCACTCGGCGGTCTCCAGCAGGGCCCGCCTGATGCGGTCGCGGCCGAAGATCGGCGCGCCGTGGCTGGGCAGCATGATCTCGGCGTCCATGGCGGCCATGCGGTGCAGGGCGTGCACCCACTCGCGCGGATAACGCTGCACCTTCTGCGGGTTGCCGCAGTTGGGCGTCACCCAGATGAACAGGTCCCCGGGCAGCAGCAGCCGGTGCTCGCGGACGTAGCCGATCGTGGCGTCGTCGGTCTCGCCCTTGGCGTGCGTGAGCTCGAAGGTCACCCCGGCCCGCCGGACGGTCAGCGCGTCGCGGTAGGTCACGTCGGGATGGCGGTACTCCGCCGGCCAGCGCAGGTCGTCCGCCTGGAACTGGCGCTGGTTGATCACCGCGTTGTAGCCGTTGGTGAGCACGTAGCGCCGGAAGCGGTCGCCGACGGCCTCGTGGGCGAAGACGGTGGCGCGCGGCCCCGACTCCTCGAACGGCCCCAGCCCGAAGACGTGGTCGATGTGCCCGTGCGAGTAGAACGCGGTGGTCAGCGGCGCGCGGCTCCAGGCCCGTACGTCCTCGTGCAGCCGACCGGCCGAGAACGGGCTGCCGGTGTCGAAGAGCGCCAGCTCGCCCTCGCCCGCGAAGGCGACCGCGTTGCCGAAGCCCTGCCACCAGCCGACCCCGTCGGCGATCGGGTGGACGCCGCCGCCGGCCAGGCCCGCGTCCACGATGCTGTCGTCCGACTCGCCGCGCCAGACGCGGTCCGCGTACTCCTCGATCATGCGACCACTCTGCGTCCGGGGGAGCGTCCCCGGCAAGGACCCAGCCCTGCCATAGGGTGACCTCATGGACGTCGAGAGCAGGCTCAAGGACCTTCCCGCCTGGCGGCGCGAGCGCGAGGAGATCCGGCGCACCGTCGAGGCGCCCGACTTCCCCACGGCCATTCGCATCGTCGACGCGATCGCGGTCAAGGCCGAGGAGCTCAACCACCATCCCGACATCGACATCCGCTGGCGCACCCTGCACCTGGCGCTCACCACGCACGACCAGGGCGGACTCACCGAGCTCGACTTCACGCTGGCGGCCGTCATCGACGCGATCGCCGCCGAGCACGGCGCCTGACGGGCTTCTCGCAAATACTCCCCGTAGTTTCGTGGTCACTCGTTAGAGTGGGTGGCCTCTCGGCAGCCGCCGGCTCCGGACCTTGGGGGAGTTCACATGCGCGTGCCCGCGTTCCTGCTCGTTCTGCTCGCCGCCGCCGGCTGCGCGGGCTCGCCCCCGCCCATGCACGCCGCGGGGCCGGACGAGCGCGCCGCCGCCCCGGCTGGCGCCGCCGCGCAGGCGGGCGCGGTCAACCTCTCGTCGGCGGGCGAGTTCACGACCACCGACACCGGCGTCATCGCCTACGACCGCGCGCTCGTCCCCGAGGGCGCCCAGGTCAGCGTCACCGTCGAGTCGTCGGAGGGCGCGACCCGCACCTCGCTCGTCGCCGAGGGCCTGCTGCCCGGCCGCCACTACGGCGCCCACCTGCACGCCAAGCCCTGCGGCGGCAAGCCCGACGACGCCGGTCCGCACTACCAGCACCACCCCGGCCAGATCACCCCGGCGAGTGAGGTCTGGCTCGACTTCACCACCGATGCCGACGGGGCGGGCCGGTCCACGGCCAAGCAGGACTGGGCGTTCGACCCGGCCCGCCTGCCCGGCTCGCTGGTGATCCACGCCAAGCCCACCGTGACCAGCGGCCCGCAGGCCGGCACCGCGGGCGACCGGGTCGCCTGCCTGACCCTGCGCTGACCGCGAAAACCCGGGAGAAGGGCAGCGCAGTGACCAGCCAGCCGCAGGTGGACGAGCTGGTCTGGGTCCGTACGGGCGACGACGTGATCTTCTACCAGGCCCGGCAGACGGCAGCCGCGCGCCCGCTCGCCTGAGGGCTCAGCCGAAGACGGCGGGTGGCGGGACCGGCGTCAGCACGTGGTCGCCGTCCCTGATGGGGGGCGCGCCGGCGATGAAGTTCGTCAGTGCTTCCCCGTGGACGCACCGGGCCTGGGTCAGGCCGCCGGCCGCGCGGCGGGTCAGCAGGTCCACCGGCAGCTCCGCGCGGGAGGCGGCGACGATGAGGTTGCCGAAGCGCCGCCCCCGCAGGATGCCGGGCTCGGCCAGCAGCGTCACGTGCCGGAACGTCTCCGTGACGGTCGCGACCAGCCGCCGGGCGAAGGCGAGGCCCTTGCCGTCGGCGAGATTGATCAGCAGGGTGCCCTCCGGGCGCAGGACGCGGGCCAGGTCACCCATGTACTCGGCGGTGGCCAGCTCGATGGGCATGGTCGCGCCGGTGAAGGCGTCCAGCACCACCAGGTCGGCGGTGTCGTCCCACACCTTGCCGGTGCCCGTGCGCCCGCCCTCCACGATCACCTTCAGCCGCGGCACCGAACGCAGGTCGAGCTGTTCGCGTACGAGATTGACGAGGAGGCCGTCGGGCTCGACCACGATGTGGCGCGAGCCGGGGCGGGTGGCGGAGACGTAGCGCGGGATCGAGCAGGCGCCGCCGCCCACGTGGAGACAGCTGAGCGGTCCCTCGTCGAGGAGGTCGATGACGTCCGCCATGAGGCGTACGTACTCGAATTCCAGAAATGTGGGGTCTTTGAGATCCACATAAGACTGAGGTACGCCATCCTTGGACAGCACCCAGCCGTCCTGCCTGTCCAGGTCCCGGAGAAGTTCGACCTCGCCGAACGTCACCGGATAGACCCCAGGCGCCGGTTCCCGCTGTCCACGTGTCACGCTGATCCCTCCCGGGAGAAACCGTATGCGACGCCGGAAGCTGATTGTGCTCGTTGTCGCGGTGGCCGCGATAGTCGGGGCCGGCGCGTTCGCCGTCTTCGCGGCGGACCGGGTGAAGGGGAGCGCGGCCGGGACGGCGGCGGCCTACTTCGCGGCCTGGCGCAAAGGAGACGTCCTGGGCATGGAGCGGCTGGTCCACCAGCCGCCGGCGGACTTCGTGACCCGCCACCGGGCGCTGTCGGAGGAACTGCACGTCGAGTCGCTGGCCCTGACGCCAGGACCGCTGAGGCGGACGGGGGAGGAGTCGGCGGAGGTGCCGTTCGCGGGCGTGCGCCGGCTCGCGGAGTTAGGGGCGTGGCCGTTCGACGGCACGCTGCGGCTGGCCGTCCGCGACCGGGCGTGGAAGGTCCTGTGGACGCCCGAGACGCTGCACCCGCTGCTCAAGGACGGCGCGCGGCTGGAGCTGGGGGAGATCGAGACGACCTCGGCCGAGTTCGTGACCAGCGAGGGCGACCGCATCCCGCACGACAGCTACGCCGACGCCTATCTCGACCCGCTCAAGCCCGAGTTCGCCGAGGCGCACACCGGCTGGCAGCTGCTGCTGAAGACGCCGGGGCAGCCGGACCGGTCGCTGCTCAGCAAGCAGCCCGAGGCGAACGTCGAGCGCACCACCCTCTCCCGCCCGGTCCAGGCGGCCGCCGCCCGCGCCCTGGACGCGGTGGAGGACTCCACGATCGTGGTCGTCCGGCCCAGCACCGGCGAGATCCTGGGCCTGGCCGACCGGCTGAAGGACAACTTCAGCGCCGTGCGCGACGTCTTCCCACCGGGCTCGATCTTCAAGACGGTCACCGCGGCGGCGCTGGTGCAGCACGGCCTCGATCCGCTGGCCGAGGTGCCGTGCCCCGGCTCGTACACCGTGCCCGGCTTCCGTACGATCCGCAACGACGGCGAGGTGGACCGGGGGATCATCACGTTCACCGACGCCTTCGCCCATTCCTGCAACACCACGTTCGTCGAGCAGGCGACCAACCGGCTGACCTCGGCGGCGCTGGCGGAGACGGCGGCCGCGTGGGGATTCGGCCGGCAGCTGGTGACCGGGATCGGCGGGAGCTGCGGCACCGTCCCGGTGACCGACAGCGTGGACACCTTCGCCGAGGACGTGATCGGCCAGGGCGAGGTGGTGACGACGCCGCTCTGCATGGCCGCGCTGGCCGCCGCCGTGGAGAGCGGCACCTGGCGCTCGCCCCGGCTGCTGTCGAAGGAGCAGGTGCGCCGCGTGGACGGCGTCACGAGCGAGGACGTCCGCATGGACCAGCGCGTCGTGCAGGCGCTCAGGGACATGATGGCGGCCGTCGTGGACCACGGCACGGCGTCCGGGATGGGGCTGCCCGCGGGCGTGGCGGGCAAGACCGGCACGGCCGAGACGCCGGACGGCCGGTCGCACGCCTGGTTCATCGGATACCGCGATGACCTGGCCTTCTGCGTGTTCGTCCGGCACGGGGGATCGGGGCGCGGCGCCGCCGTGCCCATCGCCGTCCGCTTCATCAACGGCCTCTAACCTACGGTACCGTAGCTTTCATGACGACCTTGACCGTTAAGCCCAGGCTGCGCGGTTGGCTGCATGCGGGCGCGCTGCCCGTGGCCCTGGTCGCGGGCTTCGTGCTCGTGGCGCTCGGCCCGACGCTGCAGGCCCGCCTGGCCTCCGCCGTCTACGCGATCACCTCGGCGCTGCTGTTCGGCATCTCGGCGACCTACCACCGGAGCACGCTCGGGCCGAGGCTGGCCGCCGTCCTGCGCCGCTTCGACCACGCGAACATCTATCTGATCATCGCGGGCACCTACACGCCGTTCGCGCTGCTCGCCCTGGAGGGCGCGGCGCAGGTGGCGGTGCTCGGCATCATCTGGGGCGGGGCGTCGGCGGGCGTGCTGTTCCGGCTGTTCTGGCTCAACGCGCCGCGCTGGCTGTCCACCGCGCTCTACCTGCTGCTCGGCTGGACCGCGATCTTCGTGATGCCGCAGCTCCTGGAGGGCGCCGGGGTGGCCGCCGTGGTGCTCGTCGCGGTGGGCGGCGTCTTCTACTCCGCCGGCGCGGTGGTCTACGGGCTGCGCCGCCCCGACCCCTCGCCCCGCTGGTTCGGCTTCCACGAGGTCTTCCACGCCTTCACCCTCGCCGCGTACCTCGTGCAGTACATCGCGGTGTCCATCGTGGTCTACTCGCACGTCTGATCGGCCCGTCTGATCGGCCCGTCTGATCGGCGCGTCTGATCGGCACGGCGGCGGCCGTTGAAGAACTTCACTTAATGGGTACATATACCGTAATTTTTACGTGTGGGTCGGCGCTTCACCGGAGATGCGCGCGACCTGTCCGCCCACAGTGGAGGCGACATGGACGTACACACCCGCCTTGCCCGCCACCTGCTCGTCGACGGCTACCGCCTCGTGCTCGACCTGGAGCTGAGCCGCGGATCCTGGCTCGTCGACGCGCGCGACGGCCGCCGATACCTGGACTTCTACACCTTCTTCGCCTCCGCCCCGCTGGGCGTGAACCCGCCCTTCGACCCTGATTTCGTCCAGTTGCTCGGCCAGGTCGCGCGGAACAAACCGGCCAACCCCGACATGTACACCGAGCACCTGGCCGATTTCGTGGAGACCTTCGTCCGGGTGCTCGGCGACCCCGCCCTGCCGCACCTGTTCTTCGTCGAGGGCGGCGCCCTGGCCGTCGAGAACGCCCTCAAGACCGCCTTCGACTGGAAGAGCCGGCGCAACGAGGCGGCCGGCCGCTCCCGCGACCTCGGCACCAAGGTCATGCACCTGACCCGGGCCTTCCACGGCCGCAGCGGCTACACCATGAGCCTGACCAACACCGAGCCGGGCAAGACCGACCGCTTCCCGACCTTCGACTGGCCGCGCGTCGAGGTGCCCGCCACCCATCTCGGCGATGTCGAGGCGGCCGAGGAGCGCGCCCTGGCCCAGGCCAGGGCCGCGTTCGAACGGCATCCGCACGACATCGCCTGCTTCATCGCCGAGCCCATCCAGGGCGAGGGCGGCGACAACCACATGACGTCCAGGTTCCTGCAGGCCATGCAGCGCCTGTGCCACGAGTACGACGCCCTGTTCGTCCTGGACGAGGTCCAGACGGGCGGCGGCACGACCGGCACGCCGTGGGCCTACCAGCAGCTCGGGCTGGAGCCCGACGTCGTGGCGTTCGCCAAGAAGGTCCAGGTCGGCGGCATCATGGCCGGCCGCAGGATCGACCTGGTGCCCGACAACGTGTTCCAGGTGAGCGGCCGGATCAACTCCACCTGGGGCGGCGGGCTGGTGGACATGGTCCGCAGCCGCGGCATCCTGGAGATCATCGAGCGCGACGGCCTGATCGAGCGCGCCGGGACGCTCGGCACCGTACTGCTCGAACGGCTCGTCAAGCTGGAGGCCGAGCATCCGGAGACCGTCTCCGGCGTGCGCGGGCGCGGCCTGATGGCCGCCTTCGACCTGCCTTCACCGGCCGCCAGGGACGCCCTGGTGGCCCGGCTCAGGGAGGATCACGGCGTGCTCGTGCTCGCCTGCGGGCCCCGCTCGGTGCGGCTGCGCCCGGCGCTCAACATCCCGGAGGCCGACCTCGACCACGGGCTGCGCGCCCTGGCGGCCGCGCTCGACGCCGGGACGCCGGTCACTGAGTGACGCTGGTGGCGGTGCGGCGCGGACCGAGGTAGCGCCAGAAGAAGTTGAGCAGCACGCTCACCCGGTTGCGCCCGCCCAGCAGGTAGGCGATGTGGACGAAGATCCAGATCAGCCAGGCGGGGAACCCGCGCATGGTGAGCCCGCTGGGCCGCTCCAGCACCGCCTCCGCCTTGCCCACCGTCGCCATGATGCCGGGGTCGCTGTAGCGGAACGGCCGCAGCGGCTCGCCCTTGGCCGCGGCGATGATCTGCCGCCCCACATGCTTGCCCATCTGCAACGCCGGCTGGGCGAGCTGGGGGAGCGGCTTCGGCGGCGCGCCCAGGTCGCCGGCCACGAAGATCTCCGGATGCTCCGGCACGTTCAGCGCCTCGGTGAGCGTGATCCGCCCGCCCTTGCCCTGCGGCAGCCCCCAGTCGGCGACCTGGTCGGGCGCGGTGACGCCGAGCGCCCACACGGTCACGTCGCTCAGCAGCCGCGTGCCGTCCTTCAGCACCACCGCGTCCGGCTCCACCGAGGCCACCGTCGAGCCCAGGCGCATCCGCACGCCGCGCCGGCGCAGCGCGTTCTCCGCCGCCTGGCGCAGCCGCGGTTTGTACGGGGCCAGCACATAGTCGAAGCGCTCCACGAGAGTCACGCTCGTCTGGTCCGGCCGGATCTCAGGATGCGTCAGCGGCAGCGTACGGCGGCGCAGCTCGGCCAGCGTGCCGGCCACCTCGACGCCGGTCGCGCCCGCGCCCACCACCACGACGTGGGTGCTCTCGCGCCGCCCGGCCGCCGTGTCCTCCAGGTAGTGCTGGAGCCGCCGCCGCAGGGTGGCCGCGTCGTTCAGCGAGTAGATGGGCAGCGCGTTCTCCCTGGCGCCCGGCACGCCGAGCCAGTTCGTGGTCACGCCGGTGGCCAGCACGAGGTAGTCGTACTCCAGCGAGCTGCCGTCCTCCAGCTCCACCCGCCGCTCGTTCGGCAGCACCTTGCTGAGCGCGGCCCGGCGCGCCCGCACGTTCGGCCATTTGGCGGCGAAGGTCCTGATCGGGTACGACACGTCCGCCGTGCCCATGCCGGCGGTGGCGACCTGGTAGAGCAGCGGCTGGAAGGTGGAGTACGGGTTGCGGTCCACCACGGTGACCAGCGCCCCGCCCTTGGCCAGCTCCCGGGTGGCCGCAAGGCCGGCGAAACCGGCCCCGACCACCACGACCCGCGCTCTCCGTACCATGACCGGTTTCCTCCCCCTCGACGGCGCCATGGACTCCTATGACTCCGTCAGCGTCGGTTAAACCACCGTGCGAAGAAAGGCCCCCTTTCCCTGCCCGCCGGGAAATGGGGCTACGGTGATCCTTGGGAGGAGATCACCGATGTCGCAGCAAGTGACCACCATCGAGCGCCTCGGCCACCGCATCGCCGAACGGCGCGAAGCGCTCGGCCTCACCGGCGAGGAGCTGGCCGAACGCGCGAAGGTCGAGGCCGGCTACGTCGCCTACCTCGAAGGACGGGGCGGGCTGCCACTGCGCGAGGCGCTCGCCCGGCTGGCCGGAGCCCTGGAGACGACCGTGGAGGAGCTGCTCGCCGAGCCGCCTGCGGGCGCCGGGCCCGCCGCCGCGCACCCCGAGCTGGTGGTGCTGGACGAGAAGGAGAGCCTGCGGCTCCTGGAGCCCGGCGGCGTGGGCCGCATCGCGTTCGCCGGCCGCTACGGGCTCACCGTCCTGCCGGTCAACTTCCGGCTGCTGGACGGCGCGATCGTCTTCCGCACCGCGACCGGCGGGTCCACCGACGAGGACCTGCGCACCGGCGTGGCCGACGTCGAGTACATCGTGGCCTTCGAGGTCGACCGGATCGAGGAGCGCACGCGGGGCGGCTGGAGCGTCCTGGTGCAGGGTTCGCTGCACCACGTGACGGACGAGGAGGAGCGGGCGGCGGCCGTGTCCACGGGCGTCGAGCCGTGGGCGGGCGGTGACCGCGCTCAATACCTCAAGATCACGCCCACCCGCGTGACCGGCCGCCGCATCGTCCCGGGCACCTGAGCGACCGCCCGCACCCTGCCCCGGCCGGCACTCCGGCCGGTGGCCGGCTACTGGTGGCGGGACCTCCAGAGGCCGATGGCGGTGACCCGGCTGTCCACGCCGAGCTTGGCGTAGATCCGGTTCACGTGGTTCTTGACGGTCTTCTCGCTGAGGAACAGGCGCCGCGCGATCTGACCGTTGGACTCCCCGTCGGCGATGAGGTCCATGACCTCGATCTCGCGTTTGCTCAGGGACGTGAACACGCTCTCGAACGCTGCGTCGTCGACTCTCATCCGGCCTCCGGGGGCGCGAAGACGGTCAGATCGCCGAGGCCCCCGCGCTTCCGGCGTTAGCGGTAGACAGCGAGCATAACCCGCATTGTCGTGATTTGGTGGCGATTGTCGGGAGAAAAACGACGACGGCCGGTCCATCAGGACCGGCCGTCGTGCGCTTGGGGTGAGTGAAGGGACTTGAACCCTCGACACCCAGGACCACAACCTGGTGCTCTGCCAACTGAGCTACACCCACCATGGCCGCCCGCGCGAGGCGGCACAGGAAAAGTGTAGCGGGGTTCGGGAGTCTTTACGCCACTCCTTATCCGCTGACACGCCCGGCTCAGCCGCTGACCCGCTCCGCGAGCCCTCGCGCGGTCACCGAATCGGGCCCCGGCTGCTCCACGAAGATCGCCGCCCGGTAGTAGCGCAACTCCCTGATGCTCTCGGTGATGTCGGCGAGCGCGCGGTGCCCGCCCTGCTTCTCCGGCGCGGCGAAGTAGACCCGTGGATACCAGCGGCGGGCCAGCTCCTTGATCGACGACACGTCGATCATCCGGTAGTGGAGATGGCCGTCCACCGCGGGCATGTCACGGGCCAGGAACGTGCGGTCGGTGCCGATGGAGTTGCCGCACAGCGGGGCTTTCTTCGGCTCGGGCACGTGGCGGCGGATGTAGTCGAGCACGAGCGACTCCGCCTCGGCCAGCGTCATCCCGCCGGCCAGCTCGGGCAGCAGCGCGGAGGCGGTGTGCATCTCGCGCACCACCTGCGACATCTGCTCCAGTGACTCCGGCGGCGGCTTGATGATCACGTCGACGCCTTCGTCGAGCTGGTTGAGCTCGCTGTCGGTGATGATGCAGGCCACCTCGATCAGGGCGTCGCGCCCGAGGTCGAGCCCGGTCATCTCGCAGTCGATCCAGACCAGCAAGTCACTCATACGATCTCCTCGCCCAGCGGCTCGGAGCGATCCGCCCGCTTGTTACCCCCAACAGCCTAGTGCCACTGGTCACGCGGGCTTGAGCGAGCCGACGACCTTGCCGACCACGTCGGTGCCGAGATTGTCCGGCACGGAGACGTAGAGGAGGGCCGGCTGCTCGTTCGCGCCGCGGTCCATGAGCACGATGGCTCCGGTCTCCTTCTTCCACTTGTAGCCGTTCTCCTTCGCCGCCTTCGTGAAGTCCAGCTCGAACTGCAGCAGCCAGCCCTCGCGGTCGCCGATCTTGATGGCCTTGTCGGCCGCGATCTTGGTCTCGTGCGCGACCGAGTAGAACTGCGCGAAGTCCATGAACACGGCCTGCGCGGTGGCGCGCAGACCGGAGGCGCCGGTGTACGGGTAGAGCTCGTTGAGCACGCCCGTGGAGACGTTGCCCACCCAGGTGCCGCCCTTGCCGTCGTAGTTCTCGTGCGAGGTCTTCTCCACGCTCGACGACCAGAGCTGGCGGGTGGGCGGCGGGTTGTCCGGGTTGAGCTGCGGAGGCACCGACCAGCCCTCGGGCACCTCGTACGAGATCCCGGTCCGGGTGTCGGCGATCCGGCCGTCGGCGGGCTGCGGCGGCGGGGAGTTCTGGCCGGGCGACGGCTGCCCGGAAGGCGGCTCGGAGGGCGGCTCCTCGGTCGGCTCCGGCGGCACGTAGGTGTCGCCCGGAGGGGGCAGCGCGCTCGACTCGCCGCGGTTGACGAGGAAGATCCCGCCCGCGACGAGCAGCGCGACCACCACGAGCGCCGCCAGGCCGCCGAACACCCACGGCATCGGGTTGCCCTGCTTGGGCGGCGGGGCGTAGCCGCCGGGCCCCTGAGGCGGACCGCCGGGGCTCCAGTGCGGCTGCGTGGGCGCCGGCTGGCCGTAGGCGGACTGCCCGTAGGTCGGCCCGCCGTACTGCGACGTCGGGTTCGCGGGTGTCGCCGACCAGTCCGGCCGCGCCTGCTGCTGCGGGCCGGAGGCCGGCTGCTGCTGCTGGGGGTGGGGCTGGGACTGCGGTGCGGGCCCCTGCTCCTGGACGTGGGTGGCGTCGGTCCACTGGCTGCCGTCCCACCAGCGGAGCTTGGGCTCGCCATAGGGGTCCGGATACCAGCCCGCGGGGGTCTGGGTGGTCATGTTGGCCAGATTAGTAAGAAACCGCTCCGGTATGCAGGCCGAGGGGCATCAGCACTTGTACGTGAAGCTGACCTTGTCCGTACGCGGCGGCTCGGGGCTCACGATGCGCAGCGTGGCGGTGGCCTTGGCGGTGGTCTTGCCGTTCAGCGACCAGCGCAGCGGCAGCTGGTACGACGTCTGGTCCGACCGCGTCTGGAGCGTGCCCTTGACGACCTCGTCGTCCAGGTTCTTGTGCCACTCGTAGGCGATCACGCCGGACCCGCCGTTGGTGACGACCATGCCGGTGACCAGGGCCGTGGCATCGCATCCGTACGACTTCTTGGCCACCTTCACGTCCACGGACCCGATCGCGAGGTCCGGCGCGTCGCTCAGCTTGAACCAGGCCAGGATCGCCCCCACCATGATCACCGCGAAGAGCGCCGTGGAGCCGATCGTGCGCCATCGCCGCGACCGGGCCGCCTTGACCCGGCGCCCGCCCGCGCCGCGCTGCACGGTCTCGGCCTCCGGCCGGCCGGAGCGCCAGATCTGCTCGGCGGTGGTCGCCGGCCGCTGCTCCTGCGTGCTCACACCGGGCCCGAACTGCACGGCTTCGGACCGCCCCGCCTGCCCCGGCCCCGCATGTCCGGGCCCCGCCTGCTCCGACCCTGCCTGCCCCGGCCCTGGTTGTCCCGGCCACACGCGGCCCGGGGCGAGCAGCGTCACGATGTCGCCCTCGTCGCGTGGCAGCGCCGGGAGGGCCGCCGCCGCGGCGTGCGCGGGCGGCTGCGCGAACGCCGAACGGCCTCGCGCCGCCCGCGCCAGCCCCTCCCTGCCGATCGTCCCGCCGGGCAGCGACGCCTGCTCGGCGAGCAGCGCGCCGCGCGCGGCGGCGAGGCCCAGCGTCCCGGCCAGCCCGGCGGCCCGCTCGAAGAGCTGCGCCGCCTGCGGCGCCCGCGCCACGAACGACGCGGCGAGCCCGCGCGCCAGCGCCGCCCATCCGGCCGCGTCCCGCTCCGGCGGCGACACCAGGCCGCGGATGGCGTCGGACAGTCCCCGCTCCGACAGCAGCGCCGCGCCCTCGGACGTGACGACCACGGTGCCGGGGTGCACGGAGCCGTGCGTGACCCCGGCCGCGTGCAGCGCGATCAGCGTCTGCGCGGTCTCCACCAGGGCCGAGGCCGCGCCGGCCGGCTCGATCGGCGCGGTGGTGAGCAGGTCGGCCAGCGTCGGGCTGACCGCCTGGCCGGTGAGCAGCCAGACCTGGTCACCGGCCGCCACCACGTCCGCGACCGGGATGAGCCCGGTCAGCCCGCCCAGCACCAGTCGCTGGTCGGTGAGTACGGCCGCCACCACCCGCTCGCGCACGCCGGGCAGCCCGATGAGCCGCGCGTCGAACAGCAGCGCGCCCGCCCTGCGGCCGTCCGGCGAGATGGCGTCGATCCAGTTGCCCAGCTCCGTCATCCACGTGTGCTCGGTCAGCCGGAAACCGGCGATACCGTGCTCAGAGTTGTTCATCGCCGTTCGCCCCCCGGCGCGTCTAGCGCTTCCTTCTGTGGCGGCCCGCCATGCGGCCCCGTACCGCAAGTGTGACCGGCACGACGCCGGACGTCACCAGGCCGAGGGCGAGCAGCGCGCCGGGGGCCGCGGCGCGGTCGATCCGCGGGTCGTCGCTCGGCGTGGTGTCGCCGGTCGGGCTGGACGGGTCGGTCGGCGGCGTGGACGTGGGCGGCTGGGACGTGCTGGGCTGCTCCGAGGGCCGCGTCGTCGGGCGGGTGGTGTTGGGCGCGCTGCTGCTCCTGGTCGGGGCGGCGGAGGTCTGCGGGCGCCGGGTGTTCGACGGCACCTCCACCCTGCCGTTCGGCTCGTCCTCGTCCTTGTCCGTCGCGGTCGGGGACGGCGTGCGGGTCCGCGTCGGCGTCCTGATCGGGCTGCGCGTGGGCCGGGGCCTGGCGGTGGTCCTGGTCGGCGCGGCGGTCGGCCCAGTGGTGGGCGCGGCGGTGGGCGCGGTGGTAGGCGGCGCCTGGCTCTCCGTGGCGGTCGGCGTCGTCTCCGGCGTGGTCTCCTCGGGGGTGCTCTCCTCCGTGGGCTCTGCGTCCTCCTCGACGGGCTCCTCGGTGGCGGGGACGACCGCGCTCGGGGTGACCGGGGTGGAGCCCGCGGAGAGCTTGGCCTCGTCGCCGGACGACGACAGCGCGAACACGGCCGCGCCGATCACCACGGCGACGCCGACCGTCGCCACGGCGATCTTCGCCGGCACCTTGCGCAGCAGCCCGGCCGCGTCGGGGAAGCGGCTCTCGGTGAACGAGGTCTCGGTCTCGACCGGCTCGTCCAGCGAGGTCGGGAACACCATGATCAGCATGCCGGCGAGCGCGGCCAGGCGTCGGCGACCGCGCTCCTCCCAGTCGGGGCCGTACGCGCCGGCCGCGACCGCCTCCAGCTCGGTCAGGAACGCCTCCGCCGACGGCGGCCGCTCCGCGGGGTCCTTGGCCATGCCGCGCTCGATCAGGCCCTGCAGCGCGGCCGGCACCTCCTCGGCCGGGACCGGCGCGCTCTGGTGCTGGGCTGCCAGCGCGACCAGGTTGGTGCCGCGGTACGGCCGGCCGCCGGTCAGGCACTCGAAGAAGACGACCGTGGCGGCGTACACGTCGGTGGCGGGGCCGGCGGGCGAGCCCGACCACTGCTCGGGCGCCATGTACGGCGGCGTGCCCGCGGCTCCGGCGTCCTCGCCGGCCCGGACCGCGATGCCGAAGTCCACCAGCTTGCTGGTGCCGTCCTCCTGCACCATGACGTTCTCGGGCTTGTAGTCGCGGTGCACGACCCCGATGGCGTGCGCCGAGGCGAGGCCCCGGAGCGAGCCCTTCAGCACGGTCAGCGCCGCCTCGGGGCCGGTCGGGCCCTGGGAGCGGAGCAGTTCGCGTAACGAGACGCCGTTGACCAGCTCCATGACGATCGCCGCGCCGTAGCCGGACTCGACGTAGTCGATGAGGCGGGCGTGGTACGCGCTCTGCAGCGTGCCCAGCAGCCGGGCCTCGTGCCGGAAGCGGGCGACGAACCCCATGTCGGACCTCAGCTCGTCACTGAGGTACTTGATGGCCACCTCGGCGCCGTCGTGGTCGCGCGTGGCCAGCACGACTCGTCCGGCGGCTCCCGAGCCCAGCTCGCGAACCTCGGTATAGCCGGGGACCCCCCATTGGCCCTCGCCGTACATACGGTCTCCTCTGGCGTTGTGTGGGCCCCCACCCGTATCAAACGGTCCGTAGCTTAACGGGACCTAACCGGATTCCCTGCCGATATGGCGATAAGTGTGACGGACGACTTCAGTCGATCTCCACCGGTGTGTCGGAAGTCTCAGGCGAAGCCTCAGGTCGCGGGGTCTTCGACGGCTCCTCCCGGGGCTCCTCCTCCCGCGGTTCCTCCTCGCGGGGAGGACAGGCGGCGGTGGTCCCGCTCGCCGAGTCGCCGCCGTTGCCCGCCGCCGGATCGGTCGAGGCGGTCACCGTCCACCGCGTGCCGCAGGCCAGTCTGACCGGGAAGGTGAAGGTCCGCACGTACGAGGTCTCGCCCGACAACGTCGCCGTGTCGGAGCCGCCGCCCTCGCCGCCGGTGGTGTACCTGACGGTGAGGCGTACGGGCTCGGTGCTGGACGTCAGCACCCGGATCGTCGCCGTGAGGCCCTCGCTCGCGCTCGCCCGCAGCACGGTGACCTGGCGCACCTCGGGCGGGCAGGTCACGGCGGCCCGCGCGGTGGCCGTCCGGCCGCCCGCCGTCACCCGCACCGAGACCGTCGAGCCGCACGGGCGGGAGCGGAAGGCGTGGGTGAGCGCGCGGCTGTAGGTGGTGCGGCCGGAGAGGGTGAGGTTCCTGGTGGCGACCTGGTCGCCGTTCACCGCGAAGCGGGCCGTGACGGGGATCTCGCCGGTGCCGCTCGCCGTCACCCTGATCGCCGCCCGCGCGGCGCGGCCGGGCGCGGCGGGCATGTCCAGGGACACGCGCAGGCCGGTCACCCGGGCCGGGCAGGGCGGCACGGACACGGACGCGGTCCGCGCGCCGCCAGGAGCGGCCGGGGTGGTGGTGACGGTCAGCGTGACCGTACGCCCGCAGGCGCGCTCGCCGGGGGTCCAGGTCAGCGTGCGCGTGTAGGAGGTCGAGCCGCGTAAGGCGAGGAGCTGGGTCCTGCCGGGGCCGCCGGGGACCGACCAGGCGGCGGTGGCGGTGACGGGCGCGGTGCCGCTCGCCCGGACGGTGATCGTCGCGGCGGCCACGCCGTCAGCGCCGATGGTCGGCTCGCCGACGTTCACCCCGAGCACGGACGTGGCCGGCGAGGGAGTGGTCACGGTCGGTGTGGGCGTCGGGGTCGGTGTGGGAGTGGGGGTGGGGGTGCGGGTGGGGGTCCTGGAAGGGGCGCGCGTCGGCGGCGAGGTGACCGGGCGGGAGGTGGCCGGGCGGGAGGTGGCCGGGCGGGAGGTGGCCGGGCGGGAGGTGGTCCGCGGCGGGTCAGAAGGCTCGTCCACCGGGACGACGGCCTTCGGCGTGGTGGCGGGGGTGCTCTCGGGAGGCGGTTCGGGCGAGACCTCCGGAGTCGACGCCGAGGTCGGTTCAGGGGTCGGTTCAGTGGTCGGTTCGGGCGTCGGTTCCAGGTTCGGGGTGGCCGCGGCGGCCTCGGGCGTGATGGTGGTCGGCGGCACGACCACCGCCGCGCCGATCGGCCCGGAGGGCGGCGGCTGCTCCCGGTTCGTGAGCAGGATCACCGACGCCACCGCCACCGCCGTGGCCAGCCCGCCGCCCATCGCCACCCGGGCCGCGTTGGCGCGCAGGCCGCGGAAGACCGTACGGGCGAACGACGTGGACACCTCCGGCGTGGCCGCGGGCGGCGTGGGCAGCAGCAGCGCGAGCAGGCCCACCAGCGCGGCCAGCCGCCGCCGCCCGCGCTCCTCCCAGTCCTCCCCGTACGCGGCCACGGCCGTGGCCTCCAGCTCGGCCACGAACGCCTCCGCGCCCGCCGGCCGCCGCAGCGGGTCCTTGGCCATGCCGCGCCGGACCAGCTCGCGCACCGGCGCGGGCACCTCATGGAAGGGCACCGGGGCGTGGACGTGCTGGTAGCCGAGCACGCTGGGCTCGGTCGAGCGGTAGGGCCGGTGCCCGGTCAGGCATTCGAAGAAGACGGCGGTGGCGGCGTACACGTCGGTCGAGGGCGAGGCGGGCCGGCCCTCCCACAGCTCCGGCGCCATGTACGGCGGCGTGCCCTCGGGCAGCCCGGCCGAGCCCTGCCGCACCGCGATGCCGAAGTCGACGAGCTTGCTCACCCCGTCGTGGCGGACGAGCACGTTCTCGGGCTTGTAGTCGCGGTGCACGACGCCGCGCGCGTGCGCCGCGCCGAGGCCGAGCAGCGAGCCCTTGAGCACGGCCAGCGCCGCCTCGGGCTCGGCCGTGCCGTGCTCGCGCAGCAGCGCCCGCAGCGGCACGCCGTTGACCAGCTCCATGACGATGGCCGCGCCGCCGGCGTCCTGGACGTACTCCCACATGGTGGCGATGTGGGGGTGGCGCAGCGTGGTCAGCAGCCGCGCCTCCGACTGGAACCGCGCCACCGCCGCCGGGTCCTGGAGCAGGTGCGGGGCGAGGTACTTGATGGCGACCTCGACCCCGGTCTCGTCGTGCACGGCCAGCACGACGCGGCCGCCGGCGCCGGCGCCGAGCTGTCTGATCTGGGTGTAGCCGGGGGCGGTCCAGTCCATATGCCAACTCCCATCAGGATCCGGCCCACCTGATGAGACGTACGATCAAGAGCGCGGGTTTGCCAGGTGGCCCTGATTCATGGAACTACTCCCGATTGAGGATGTGAACGGGGGGATCGATACCTTCTGGGAGCACCGGATCGGGTTCGGGCGCCCCCCATGCCGTGACCAGCGGCAGCACGCCGGCCCACACCGGCAGCGCGTAGTCCTCCTCCTCGTCCGACGGCCCGCCGCGGCGCGTCTTGACCGACGCCTCCTCCAGCGACAGGGCCAGCACGGCGGTGGCGGCGAGCTCCTTGCGGTTCGGCCGCCTGACGTAGTCCCACTGGCCGGGCGCCAGCCGTTCCGACAGGGCCCGCAGGCCGGCCAGCCGCTCGTCGGGGTCGGTCACCAGCCGGGCCCGGCCGTAGACGATCGCCGAGCGGTAGTTGACCGAGTGGTGGAAGATCGAGCGGGCCAGCACGACGCCGTCCAGGTGCGTGACCGTCACGCAGACCTCGCCGCCGTCCGCCGCGCGCAGCGACCTGGCGCCCGTGGATCCGTGCAGGTAGAGGATGTCGTCCAGGCGGCCGTAGCCGGTGGGCACGACCATGGGGCAGCCGTCCACGACGACGCCCAGGTGGCAGATCAGGCCGGAGTCGAGCACGTCGTACAGGTCGTCCCTGTCGGTGCTGCCGCGCTCCTTGGAGCGGCCGAGCGTGGTGCGGGGAGTGGCGGAGAGCATGATTCGACCGTACGCATGAAGTGGACCTAGTCTGGATGGCCACTATCGACCCCTTCGTAGGGACCACTTGCGTGCGTAGCTCCGTCGACCTGCCGGTTTCCCTCTCGCGGGACGCCGCCGTGCCGCTCACCGCCCAGCTCGCCGGCTGGCTGCGCCGGGCCATGCTGGACGGCACGCTGCCGCCCGGCGAGCGGCTGCCGTCGAGCCGGGCGCTCGCCGCCCAGCTCAAGGTGAGCAGGACCGTCGTGACGGAGGCGTACCAGCAGCTCTACGCCGAGGGGTGGCTGGAGGGCCGGCACGGCTCGGGCACCTTCGTGGCGGACATGGAGCGGGTGGTCACGCCGCCGCGCGAGACCCCCTCCGACCAGGGCCCGCCCGAGCCCGCCGCCGCCTTCGTCGACCTCACGGCGGGCCGGCCCTGGGTGCGCGACTACGACCGGGCCGCCTGGAAGCGCGCCTGGCGCAGGGCCGGCGAGTCGCCGCCCGGCGCCGAGCCCGACCCGTACGGCCTGCCACGGCTGCGCGAGCTGCTGGCCGACCACCTGCGCAGGGCGCGGGGCATGGCCGTCGGCCCGGAGAACATCCTGGTCACCAGGGGCACCGGCAACGGCCTCGACCTGTGCGCGCTCGCCCTGCTCGGCGCGGGCGCCCGCGCCGGGGTCGAGGACCCTGGCTACCACGTGGCCCGCACGGTGTTCGCGGCCCGCGGCGCCGAGATCGTGCCCTGCCCGGTGGACGCCGACGGCGTGATCGTCGACGACCTCCCCGGCGACCTCCGCGTGCTCTACACGACCCCCGCCCACCAGTTCCCGCTGGGCGGCCGGCTGCCGATCCCGCGCCGCGAGCGGCTGCTGTCCTGGGCGCGGAGCACCGGCGCGACCATCGTCGAGGACGACTACGACGCCGAGTTCCGTTACGACGTCGCCCCGCTGCCCGCGCTCTACGGTCTCGACCCGTCGCGGGTGGTGCTGCTCGGCACGCTGTCCAAGACCCTCTCGCCGGACGTCGGCGTCGGCTGGCTGGTCGGCACGCCGGAGCTGGTCGCGCGGATCGCCGGGCTGCGCAGCGCGGTCGCCGACCGCACCAGCGGCCCGGTCCAGGAGGCGGTGGCGACCCTGCTGGAGCGCGGCGACCTCGACCGGCACCTGCGGCGCATGCGCCTGGAGTACGCCCGCCGCAGGGCCGTCGTCGTCGAGCTGCTGGGGCCGGTCTGCCGGCTGCGCGGCGACACCGCGGGGCTGCACGTCCTCGCCGAGCTGCCCGCCGCCGTGGTGCCCGTCGTGGTCGAGCGGGCCAGGGAGCGTGGGGTCCTGCTGGACGCCACCGGCCGGCACCATCACGGCCGCGAGCGGCTGCACGGGCTGGTGATCGGCTACGGCTCGGCGTCGCTGGCCGACGTGCGCCGGGGCTGCCGGATCCTCGCCGCGATCATCAGGGAAGCGGTGGCGGCGGCGCCGTAGCGGGCTCCAGGGCGCGCAGGACGGGCAGGGAGCGGTGGACGTACATCGGGTCCACGGGAAGGACGTGGCGGGCCCACCAGCGCGCCTGGGCGGGGTCCGGCGACGGCTCGGCGAAGCCGGGGGCGTAGTCGTCGTAGGCGGGGGCGTACAGGTAGCCGGTGGAAACGCCGTGGCGCTCCAGCTCGGCGATGGCCGCGTCCCGCTCGCGTACCAGCAGGGGGACGCGGAACAGCGGCTGGTCCAGGTGGTCGCGTACGGCCGGCGCGACGGCGGGCAGCTCGGCCAGCCGCGCCACCCCCGCGAGCCGCCGGGCGCGCTCGCCGGGCACCTTGGCCGTCCTGCGCCCCTGGTACCAGCGGGCC
The DNA here is from genome assembly GCF_036289125.1 of Nonomuraea sp. LP-02. Lineage (NCBI taxonomy): Bacteria > Bacillati > Actinomycetota > Actinomycetes > Streptosporangiales > Streptosporangiaceae > Nonomuraea > Nonomuraea sp. LP-02. The sequence goes on from NZ_JAXCLK010000001.1 coordinate 8,314,069, forward strand.
AGCCGGCCCCGGCGCGAGCGGTAGGCATGCAGGTCGGCGCGGACCCACGGGTCGAACGGCGGCAGCTCGGGGATCTCCTTGAGCGCCAGATCCAGCGCGTCGGGGTTGAGCGGGATGCGGAAGCCGTCGCGCGGCTCCTCCAGCCCGATCGCGCGGGCGACGGCGAGCGCCGGCCGCACCTGGCCGAGCCTGAGCGCGACCTGGCGGGCCATCGAGGTGGACACCGACAGCAGGTCGGCGCGGAGCGAGCCGGGGGCCAGCACCTCGTCGCGGGCGCGTTCGAGCGCCCGCAGGTCGGCGGCGTGCTCGACGGCCAGCACGCCGCCCGAGCCCGCTCCCGGGTGCTTGGAGAGGCTGAAGACGCCCGCCTGGCCGAACGTGCCCAGCGGCCGCCCGTCGAGATCGCTCTCCATGGCGTGGGCGACGTCCTCGATGAGGATCTTGCCGGTGAAGGCGGTGACGCGGTCGGGGAGGCCGTAGAGGTTGGTCGTGAGCACGGCGTCAATGGTGGCGAGGTCGACGCGGGCAGCGTCGATGTTGCCGTCGCGCGGGTCGAGCGGGGCGATCACCGGGCGCAGCCCGGCGGCGAGCACCAGGAACAGGATCTCGTCGGCCGAGATCGGCGACATCAGCAGCCGCTGCCCGGGCGTGCACCAGTGCCGTAGTGCCAGGTAGAGACCGAGCCGATTGGACGGTAACGACAGACAGTGACGTCCCGTGCGCTTTTCGATGTGTTTCACCGGGGCATAACGCTACGGAGTCGTCCGTACGTTTTCAATGCTTTGTCGGCAGTGCGCAGAAGAAGCGGATGCGCCATCACCGTCGCGCGGGCCTTACGCACCGGGACGCGCATCATCCAGTGCACGCCCGCTCCCGCGCTCGCCCTGGCGAGGCGGCCCTCGGCCACCTCGAGCTCGCCGTTCTTCAGCTTCTCCTTGTACTCCTTCTGTCCGCGCCCCATGTCGATCACCTCGATCCCGGACGCGGCCGCCTGCTCGGCCATCGCGAGATGGTGGATGAGGCCGGGGGAGTACTTGGCGAAGTGGGTGTCGTAGGCGGGGAACCAGCCGGCCAGCGTGGTGCGGGTGCGCACCCCGAAGTGCCCGGCCACCGGGCGGCCGTCGACGTAGATCATGTCGAGCACGCCGGCGAAGGAGTCGGTCCTGGTGGCGAGCAGCCGCTCGACCAGCTCGACGATCCACTGGTGGGCGAACCGGTCGGTGCGGCCGGTGCGGCGGTACTGGTCGGTCTTCCAGGCGAGCAGCGTGCGCAGCGGCTCCAGGTCGGTGACGGCGTAGTCGTGGCGGAGCTCACCGGCCTCGCGCTGGAGCTTGCGCGACTTGGCCAGCGTGCTCTTGTACGTCTTGCCGGAGTTGTCCTTGAGGAATTCCGTGTAGTTCTCGTAGCCGTCGCGCAGGTCGATGATCGGCGACGGGTAGCGCTCGGCACGGGGGCTCATCAGCGGCTGCCCGGAGACCAGGTGGTCGAACTCGTAGACGGCCAGCCCGCAGTCCTTGATCAGCCGGTGCGCGTCGATCTCCAGGTCCTTGGCGCACACCAGCCCCTGCGCGTCGGTCAGCCCCGCGGCGACCGGCTTGCCGATGCCCAGCGGATGGCGTTCGAAGGGGAAGAAGCCCACGATGTCGGGGCCGTCGTGGAGGACGGCGACCCGGACGACCTCGCGCAACTCGCCTACCGTGATCGTGAACTCGGGCGACAGGAAGGGATTGTCGTAGGCGGGGTCCGACTCCTGCAGAGCGCGCCAACGGCTCACCTCGGACGGTCCGAGCTCACGGGGGAGGGCGAGGGTGACGCGCATGTGCTCCTACAGATGACCGCACTCTGTGTGTAGCAAGGGATCGGACCAGGTAACTGCCAGGGTAAGCGACCCTACCGAATGCTCATCGCCGCAGGTCCGGAACGTTACAAAACTCTCAGGTATCGTTCAGAACCGAGTGACGTTCTAATGTAGGTCCATGACCGTACCTGGCATCGAGTGGCCCCGGCTGGTCGAGTGGATGGGCCGCAACGTGCCCGACGCCGGCGAGCCCCTGTCCGTGTCCCTGATCTCGGGCGGCAGGTCGAACCTGACCTACCTCGTCGAGGCGCGCGAGCGCCGGCTGGTGCTGCGCCGTCCGCCGCTTGGCCACGTGCTGCCCACCGCCCACGACATGCGGCGCGAATGGCGCGTCATCTCCGCCCTCGCGCCGACGCCCGTGCCGGTGCCCGAGCCGGTCGCCTTCTGCGGCGACGAGGACGTGATCGGCGCGCCGTTCTACCTCATGGGCCACGTGCCGGGGACGGCCATGCGCACCAGGGACGAGCTGGGCGACCCGCCGCCCGAGCACGTACGCCGGCTGTCGGAGCGGCTGGCCGAGGTGCTGGCCGCCATCCACGCCGTCGACTACCGCGAGGTCGGGCTCGGCGACTTCGGCCGCCCAGAGGGATACATGACCCGCCAGCTCGACCGCTGGTGCCAGCAGTGGGAGCGGTCGAAGACGGCTGACCTGCCGGAGTACGACCAGCTCGTACGCCGGCTGCGCGACCGGCTGCCCCCGGAGGCTCCCGGCACGCTGGTGCACGGCGACTACCGGCTCGACAACACCCTGGTCCGCGCCGGCGACCTGGAGATCCTGGCCGTGGTCGACTGGGAGATGTCCACGCTCGGCGACCCGCTGGCCGACCTGGGGCTCACGCTGACGTACTGGCACAGCCGCGGCGACGACGAGCGGGCGGGCATCCCGGTGGCCGGCGACGCCACGCTCACGCCCGGGTTCCTGGACGCGGCGGAGTTCGCCGAGCACTACGCGAAGGCGTCCGGCCGGGAGATCACCGACCTCGGCTTCTACGTCGCCTTCGGGAACTTCAAGCTCGCGGTCATCATCGAAGGCATTCACGCGCGCTTCCGCCAGGGTAAGACCGTGGGGGAGGGGTTCGACCGGATCGGCGCGGCGGTGCCGACGTTGATCGCCCGCGCGCACCGCACGCTTGACCAGATCTGAACCAGCCGCCAGGCCAGACCCTCAGGGAGCGTCATGAGCACTGTTGCACTGATCACCGGCGCCGCGAGCGGCATCGGCGCCGCCACGGCCCGCCGCCTGTCGGCGTCCGGCGCCCGTTGCGTCCTCGTCGACCTCGACGCCGAGGGCGTCGAGCGGCTGGCGAAGGAGGTCGACGGCGCGTGGCTGGCGGCCGACGTCAGCGACCCGGATGCCTCGCTGGAGGCCGTGGCCCTGGCCGAGCGCCACTACGGGCGGCTGGACCTCGTGCACCTCAACGCCGGCATGACCGGGCGGGTGGACCTGGCCGACTTCGACCTCGACCGCTACCGCCAGGTCATGGGCGTGAACGTGGACGGCGTGGTGTTCGGGGCGCGGGCCGCCGTGCCGCTGCTCGAACGCTCCGGCGGCGGCGCGATCGTGGTCACCGCGTCGCTGGCCGGGCTGGTCGGCTTCGCCGGCGACCCGATCTACACGATGAGCAAGCACGCCGTGGTCGGCCTGGTGCGCGCGCTCGCCGAGCCGCTCGCGGCGCGCGGCATCCGGATCAGCGCGGTCTGCCCCGGCTTCACGGACACGCCGCTCGTGGCGGCGGCCAAGGAGATGTTCACCAGCGCCGGGTTCCCGCTCCTCACGGCCGAGGACGTGGCCGCCGCCGTCGAGTCGGCCTTCTACACCGACACGCCCGGCACGCTCCTCATCGTCCAGCCGGGACGGCAGCCGGTGCCCTACCGCTACGCCGGGGTGCCCGGCCCCGCGAGCGGCCAGCGGCCGCCGCAGGCCGAGTAGCAGGTTTGCGCACGGCAAGCCGCATGCAAGCGGAGCCATTACTTTAATGAGGGCCGGGCCTGTCGCCCGGCCCTCGAACGTTCCGCCACCTTCCGTGAGGAGCCCTCCGTGATTCCGACCGACGGCCGGCACGCGCGCCGACGATCGCCCTGGCCCATCGCCGTGGGAGCGGGAATCCTCGCGGTGGTCCTGGTGGCGGGCATCATGGTCTACGCCTCGATGCGCTCGAAGTCCCGCGAGGGGTTCTCCGGCAGCGACGTGGCCACGGCCCAGCCCGAGGCGCCCGCCCCCACGCTGGAGGCGCCGCCCGCGCTCGACGCCTGGCCGCGCTGGGGCGTCACCCACACCCAGTACAGCGCGGACAACGAGCCCGAAGAGGTCGTCGAGCAGGCGAGGGGCGTGCTCGGGCGGGTGCCGATGCTGCAGAACCAGCACATCATGGGCTGGGGAGTGGGCAACCCGGAGCCGAGCCCCGGCCGGTTCAGCTTCCGCGACCTCGACCGGCGGCTGACGTTCATGTCCTCGGCGCGGGCGGTCCCGGTCATCACGCTGTGCTGCGCGCCCGACTGGATGAAGGGCGGGCAGGCCGGCCGCACCGACTGGAGCAAGAACCACACGGTCGCGCCCGAGCCCGAGCACTTCGACGACTTCGCCGCGCTGGCGGCGCGGGTGGCCAAGCAGTACCCGACGGTCAAGCACTACATGGTGTGGAACGAGTTCAAGGGCTTCTGGGACCCGACCACCAACAAGTGGGACGCCCGCGGCTACACCGAGATGTACAACAAGGTCTACGACGCGCTGAAGAAGGTCGACAAGGACATCCAGGTCGGCGGGCCGTACATGTCGATCAGCAGCAGCACGAGAGCGGACGCCCGCTCCGAGCTGAGCGGCCCGTGGGGCACGGTGGACCAGCGGGCGCTCGACGCGATCAGATACTGGCTCCAGCACAAGAAGGGCGCCGACTTCATCGTCGTGGACGGCGCCTCGATGACGACCGAGAAGGGGAACGTTCCCGACGACTTCGCCGCGCTCGGCAAGTTCAGCGCGATCACCGGCTGGCTGCGGCAGCAGAGCGGCGACCTGCCGGTGTGGTGGGCCGAGTGGTACGTCGAGCCGGAGAACTCCGGCTGGAGCGAGGACAAGCGCACGGCGGTCCAGGCCGCGGCGCTCATGGAGTTCGCGCGCAGCGGCGTGACGACGGCCCTCTACTGGAACCCGCAGCAGAAGGACGAGGGCGAGTGCCCCGGCTGCCTGTGGGCGCCCAAGGTGGGCGGCGAGCTGCCGATGGCGGGGCTGCTGAGCGGCTTCACCCGATGGTTCCCGAACGGGACCCGCCTGACCGACGTCCAGTCCTCGGACCCGAGGGTGAAGGCGCTCGGCCAGGAACGCCAGGTCGTGATGGTCAACACGACCGGTGAGCAGCTGACCGCCACCGTGGACGGCCGGCAGGTCTCCTTCGCCCCGTACGAGATCAAGTGGGCCGGTCGGGGCGGCGCGTAGGCCCGTCGCTATCGTGAGGCGCGTGCCACAGGAGTCGCGTGACGTCCACTACTCGGTCTCGACCTGGCGGCAGCCGGTCCCGCCGCCGGCCTCGGCCGACCGCGCCCGGCTCGTGGCCGAGCTGGCCGGCCGCGTGCTCGCCCGCGGCTCCGGCCGGCTGCTGGTGGGCCTCGACGGCCTCACCGCGGCCGGCAAGACCAGCTTCGGCCACGAGCTGGCCGCGGAGCTCGCCGCACGTGGCCGTACGGTCCTGCGCGCCACGCTCGACGACTTCAAGCAGCCGTGGAAGGACCGCCACCTGTACGACCGCGAGTCGGGCGAGGGCTACTACCGCAACGCCTACGACTACGACACGCTGAAGCGGGTCCTGCTCGACCCCTTCCGCTCGCCCCGGGCGGCCGAGTGCGCCCTGTGCTCCATCGACCCCCTGACCCAGGTCGACCACTCGGCCACCACGACCCCGCTGACCGCCGACGCGGTGCTCGTCGCCGACGGCGTGTTCGCCTTCCGCCCCGAGCTCGACGCCTACTGGGACTACCGGATCTGGATCGACGTCGACGCCGAGCTCTCGGTCCGCCGCGGCGCCGCCCGCGACCAGGACTGGGCTGGGCCGGCGGCCGAGGCGGTGCACCGCGACCGCTACCTCGTCGCCGCGCGTGTCTACCTCGCCGAGGCCGACCCGCTGGGGCGCGTGGACGCGATCGTCGACAACACCGCCTTCGACCGGCCCCGCCTCATCCGCCCGGCTGCATGACCGTGGAGGTGGGGCGGCGCCAGTACGTCAGGTGCCGCAGCCACCACTCCACCGGCCCGTACCTGTGCCTTCCGAGCCACCACCGGCTGTAGCCGACCTGGGCGGCGAAGACGACGCAGGCGATCAGCACCTCCATCGGCGGGCTGACCCGGTCCATGAGCGCGAAGCCGTACCCGGTGAAGATCAGCGAGCAGATCAGCGACTGCGCCAGGTAGTTGGACAGGGCCATCCGGCCGGGAGCGGCCAGGACGCGGCCGAGGCCCGGCAGGCGCGGCAGCAGCCGCAGGAACGTGGCCGCGTACGCCGCCGCCAGCAGCGGGGCCGTCACCAGGTCCACCGCCTCGCCCCAGAACTTGTGCGCCATGCCGGTCCAGGCCGAGACGGTGTAGAAGAGCGCGCCGGACAGCCCCACGGTGAAGCCGATCCACTGGAGCTTGCGCAGCGCGTTCCAGTGGGCCGTGGGGTCGCGCAGGAGGCCGAGCTTGCCCACCGCGAGCCCGATGAGGCACGCGGCCAGCACCGCCGGCCCCTGGAAGAACACCCGCAGAACGAGGATCAGCGACAGCTTGCGTACGTGCTCCTCGACGATCTGCCCGAACCCGCCGACCAGCGCCGCGTCTGAGCGGGCGGCCTCGGCGGCCGTGTCCGCGACCGTGTGGCTCATGTCGAGCCCGGCCGAGGTCAGGACGGCCAGCAGCACGAACGCCAGCGCGAGCAGCGCCGTCAGCCCGGCGGCCAGCAGGACCGCCGCCCGGGGCGTGATCCGGCGCAGCACCAACAGGGCGACGCCCACCGCCGCGTACGTCGTCAGGATGTCGCCGGGGAACAGCAGCACCGCGTGCGCCAGTCCCAGCACGAACAGCCCGCCGAGCCGGCGGAGGAACATCGGCGTGAAGCGCAGGCTCTTCTGGGCGGCCGAGCCCAGCTGGAGCGTGAAGCTGTAGCCGAACAGGAAGGAGAACAGGAGATAGAACTTGTTCTCCAGGAACAACGTGACCACCCAGCGCACGGCCCAGTCGAGTGGGCCGTTGAACGCCGGTTCCGCCTGCCCGGCCATCCGGTAGCCGGAGGCCAGGAAGGCGATGTTCACGAGGAGGATGCCCAGCAGCGCGAAGCCCCTCAGCGCGTCGACTGAGGCGATCCGCGTGCCTCTACCCATTACGGGTGCTGCGTCCGGGATGGTGGAACGTGCCTGCTGTGATCTCATCACGGGCCATCATTCCGCACATCCTGAGGGTTTCCTGTGAATGAAGTTAGTTATTTGCCGCGATATAGAGGAACCTCTCAATAATCACGGCGAACGCCACCACGAACGAGGGGATCGCCAGGTAGAGCAGCCGCCGCCTGGCCTTCCTCGCCCGGTTCGGGCCGTTGAGCCGGATGACCTCGTACCCGAAGAGGGTGGCCCACGTCAGGCCCAGCGCGGCGATGCCGACCGGGGTCCACGGCGAGGTGGGCTCGCCCCGTGGGGTCTTGTACGGCCTCGGCTCCGGCGTCTCCGTGCCGCGGACGAACTTCTTCCAGGTGTAGAGCGCCGCGTCGGGGTTGGAGTAGACCCGCTTGAGGTCGGGCGAGGCGTCCAGCGCCGCGCGGAACCGCTCGCCCCAGTCCGCCGGGTAGCCCTCGTTGAGCTGCAGGTAGCTCACCTGGCCGCGGCTCACCATCAGGTAGGAGTTGCGCGGCTGCTCCTGCAGCGCCTTGACCGCGTCCGCGATCTGCGTCGGGTCCTTGTGGACCAGCGCCTGCACGTTGAAGCTGACGATCTCGACGTCCCGCTCGCCCCACGGCATGGTGGGCGTCACCTCGCGCCCGAGCTTGGGCACCAGGTAGAGCACGCGGGCGCTCGGCTTGTCGTTGGCGTAGACGTGGTGCAGGGCCTCCACCTCGCCGGTGGTGACCCGCTCGAACTTCTCGTTGCCGTAGCGGGCCATCAGGAACGCGAAGGCGAACAGCACCGCGAAGCAGGCCGCCAGCACCACCGAGAGCTTCTTGGTGAGCTGCGGGTCGAAGCGCACGTTGCGCCTGCGCAGCGGCACGGTCTCCTCGCGCACGTCCGCGCTGTCGGCCGGCAGGTTGGGGAAGAAGGCGTACGCGGCCAGCAGGCACGCCCCCGGCAGCGCGAACATGTAGATGCGCAGGCCGATCTCGCCGCCGTAGCTCTGCAGTCCGAGCGCCAGCACCGGCACGCAGAGCAGGATCAGCGCCGAGCGGTCGAACACCCCGCGCCGCAGCCGCCGCACCAGTCCGGTCGCGGCCAGGCTGAGGATCACCACGAGGATGCCGAGCCGGGCCTGCAGCACCAGGGCGTGCGCCGGGTCGCTGCCCTCGATGCGGTCGCCGGTGTTGCTGCGCAGGTTCTGCAGGATGTTGCCGAGGCCGCCGAAGATCGCGTCGATCTGGCTCGACCAGAAGCCGACCGTCATGTAGCTGATCCAGGCCAGCACCGCCAGCCCGAGGAAGAACGGCAGCGCCCACGTCAGCGACGTCCGCTTGACGATCAGGAACGCCGTCAGCACGCCCAGCATCATGAACGGCGTGATCTGGTGCGAGGCCACCGACGCCAGGAACAGCGCCACCAGCAGCATGAACATGAGCAGCTTGTCGGCGCGGAAGGTCCCCGTGTTGGCCAGCTCGCCCGGCGTCATCGCGTCCAGCCGGCCGATGAGCTTGCGCAGCCCCTTCGGCGGGATCGGCTTGGTGCGCGGCTCCACCCGCCCGAACCAGCGCAGCAGGATCGCCACCCACGCCAGGTAGAGCGCGAACGTGAAGCCCTGGGGCGAGAAGTAGTCCTGGCCGATCCACTGCACCAGCACGAACAGCAGCGCCGCGAACCAGCGCGCCCGCGTCGTCGCCACCACCTGACGCAGGATCAGGACGAACGGCAGCAGATAGAGCAGGTTGGACAGGAGCGGCGTCCACTGGAGGATCGTCGTCATGTCCTCGATGCCGGCCGCCTTCGTGACGAAGGCGAACAACGCGAAGAAGCCCGGCCAGCCCATGCGGGCGTCGATGCTGATCGCCGACTCGCCGGTCCTGCTGATGAACTCCACGAAACCGGCATGGATGTACGCGGTCGGGAACCGCGGTTCCGACGCGACCAGCGCGCCCGCGCCGTGCAGCGCGAACGTGATGGCGGCGATCTGGAACAGCAGCAGGAACTTGCGGTCGGTGCTCTGGGCGACCGTGACGAAGAACGACACGATCATGATCAGGATCGCCAGGAACGCCGTGGGCGGGAGGGCGGAGATCAGCCCCAGGCCGTCGATCTTGGAGGGATCCACGCCACGGAAGGGCCCCGGGGGGACCTTCAGGGCGAGGACGTACATGACCAGGCCCTCCAGCACCAGCAGCACGGGCAGCCACTTGGGCGCACTGGCCACCAACGCCCCGATGCGCCCCATGACGCCACCCTTGGGAGCAGCGGCGGGCGCGGACGCGGCGGCGGGTGCCGGCGCGGCGACGGGCACGGGCTCGACGGCAGGCTCAGGCGCGGCGGCGGGCGCGACAATGGGAGCGGCGGCGGGCGCGGACGCGGCACCGGACTCGGGCGCGCGCTCAGGCGTCGCAGCGGGAGCGGGCGCGGGCGTGGACGCGGGAGTGGGCGCAGGCTCCGCGACGGGAGCCGCCGAGCTCGAACCGTCCTCCGCCTGCGGCCCGCCCGGCGCGTCCGCGCCAAGAGCGACGGACGCCCGCGACACAGCCCGCGTTGCCTCCGCAGCCCCCGCAGCGGTGTCGTCCTCTGGGCCGGGGCCGTCCTCGGCCGTCTCCGGCTCGGAGAGAACGGGCATGGACACCGTTCCGGCGGTCGACAGGTCGGCCGCCTCCTTCGCCGTCGGCGGGCGGCCGATGTGGAGAGCGGAGGGGATGCGGAAAGTGGCGGTCTGATCCGCCGCGCGGTCGTCGTCCCCGTCGTCAGCAGAGGCCTCCCCGTCGGAGACAGCCCCGTCGCCCTTGTCGTCAGCGCGCTCAGCGGGGGCTTCGTCGCCGGCGGGTTCGCCGGAGCTCTGCCCGGGACCGCGGCCGGAAGGTTCCTCGTCGAACGTCAGTCTGGGGATGACCCCCGTAGCGTCCGGGTCGAAGGGCACCTCCGACTCCTCCTTGTCCCCACGCACGTCCGAGGAGCCGCTGTTCACCATTCTCACGCCATCGCCGTCCGGTTGCCTCACGCTGACCATCATGAGGCCCCGGACAACCCCTGGGTGACAGTCTCACGCCCGGTCTCGTCAATTTTGAGAATCTTACGTAGCTTTCCAAAGATCAAAAGAGCCATGAGGAGCTCACTGAGGAGCAGGCCGTACCCCACCGCGTTCACATTAGCGAACGGGAACAGGGCCATCGTGGAGATCAGCACGAGCGCGGCGAGCCCGATCTGCACGGCCGCGAGCGTGCGCGCCTGGCTCTGCGCCCGCAGCGCGCTCAGATACACCTCGATCAGCACCCTCGGCAGCACGGCCAGCGACATGAGCCGCAGCAGCAGCGTGCCCTCCTCGGCGAACTCCGAGCCGAAGATGGTCAGGATGAGCGGCGCGCCCAGGATCACCACGGTGATGATCGGCGTCACGATCATGAACGCCCGCCGCAGCGCCCGCCGGCAGTTCTCGGCGAGCCGCGCCCGGTCGAAGGAGCCCTCGACGGTGAGCGAGACGGCCATGTTCATGGCCAGCAGCTCGATCATGCTCGCCAGCGTGTGGGCCATGGAGAAGCGCCCGAACGTGGCCTCGCCCACCTGCGTGGCGACCACCACGGGCACCAGGTAGACGATCGCCAGGATCGACAGCGTGCCGGGGAAGTCGCCGGCCAGGAACCGCCCGACCTCGCGCAGCTGCGGCGGCTCCTGCGCCGGATCGGCCTGCTTGACGTGCCGCGGCACGACGAAGCCGAAGATCAGCCAGTTGATCGGGATGAGCGCGAGCGCGGTCGGGATCATCCAGGAGACGAAGATCCCGCCCGAGGGCAGCGCGCCCGCCAGCGCGACCAGCAGCCCCATCTTGACCAGGCCGAACACGAGGTTGTTGAACGGCACGATGGTCGCCCGCCGCAGCCCGGTCAGCACCACGTCCTGGAGCGTGAACACCGCCCACACGAGCACGGACCCCAGGAAGAACAGCCCGGGCCCGAACCCGCCGAGCACCTGGTACGTCTGCCCCCACATCGGCAGGGTCAGCAGGAAGCCGAGCGCCGCCACCCCCCCGGTGGCGGCGGCCAGCCCGTACCCCCTGAGGATCAGTTCAGGGGTGCGGCGGCCCGCCACCGGCAGGAAGCGGGCCAGCGCGCCGACGAAGCCGAGCGCGGTCAGCGACGCGAACAGCCGCATCGCGGTGATGACGGCCTGCCCGCGGCCGAACTCCTCGGGCGTGTAGTAGTGCGCGGCGAGCAGCCAGTAGCCCATGCCGAGCACGCCGGTGACGACGGTGTTGGCCATGAGGGCGTAGCCCTGGCGGAACAGCGGGTTGCGCAGGTCGTGGAGGATCCTGGCCCGGACGCTAGACATTTCCGCGCACCCGCCGCAGCCCGTACCTCGTGCGCCGCACGACCGCATATCCCTTGGTGAGGATGCGCTCGCGCAGGTAGATGAGGGGTACGGCGTTGCCTTCGACGGCGCGCTTGAACATGCCGATGGTCTGGCCCTTGCCGACCGTCAGCCGGGGGATGGCGAGGATGTCGTGGCGATCGGCGGCGATCGAGTTGCTGACGGCGCAGGCGGCGAAGTAGCCCGCCTTGCGCACCTCGCGGCGTACGCGGGCGCTGCTGTAGCCGTAGGGGTAGGCCATGGTGGCGACCGGCGCGCCGATCTTCTCCTCCAGCAGGCCCTTGTTCCTGCGCAGCTCCTGGCGCAGCTCGTCGTCGCGGAGCTGGTCGAGCTGGGGGTGGCTGTGGCTGTGGCCGCCGATCTCGATGCCGGTCTGCGCGGCCTCGCGGGCCTGCCCCCAGGACAGCATGGCGTCCAGGGGGCGGCCCGCGGCCTCGGCTCCGGCGTCGGCGACCCAGCCGCTGGTCAGGAAGACCGTGGCGGGGAAGCCGTAACGCTCCAGCAGCGGCAGCGCGTGGGTGTGGAAGTCGGCGTAGCCGTCGTCGAAGGTCAGCACGACCGGCTTGGCCGGCACGCTGTGACCGTCGATCCCGTTGAGCGCGGCCACCAGGTCGCCCAGGGTGAGCGGGGTGAAGCCGGTGCTCTTCAGGTGGTCGAGCTGCTCCTCCAGGTCGCCGGGACGCACCGCGTGCGGTTTGGTCTCGTCGTTGGGAGTGTCCGTGACGGAGTGGTACATAAGGATCGGTACGCGGGTCATGACCGCGCCGCCTTCAATCGCGCGGAGCCGACCACGTAGCCCCAGGTCGTCCAGGCCAGCCCGATGACGATCGCGAACGCCCGGCCGAGCCCGCCGAGGTCACCGCGCAGCGCCTCGCCGAGGCCGCGCAGCGCGCCCAGCGGCAGCGTCTTCATGGCGTGGGCGCGCTCGCTCGACAGCCCGTCCTGGGTGCCGACCTCCTTCGTGACCAGCGCCTTCGACAGCCCTTCCGCGTAGCAGCGCGACCGGAAGTACGCGAACCGCTCCCGCTGCAGGGACACCTTGTGACCGATGAGCGCACGCGGCTCGAACAGCATGACCGAGCCGGGCTTGCGCTGGCTCAGCCGGATGCAGAACTCGGTCTCCTCGCACCCCAGCGGGCGCGACTTGCGCCCCTGCACGTCGCGCCCGATGCCGCTGTGGAAACCGCCCACCTCGGACACGGCGTCGCGCAGGAACGCGGCGTTTCCGCCCATGACGTTACGAATCGGCGCACGCACCGCGGGCATGCCGCGGTAGCTGCAGCCGACCGTCCAGTCGAACTCGTACGGGAACCACCCCGGCCGCCGCCCCGAGGCCCAGATGGGCTCGGTGCGGCCGCCAACGCCCACCACGCCGGGTTCCTGGAAGCCCTCCTCCAAAGCTTCCAGCCATCCCGGGTCGGCGACCGCGTCGTCGTCGAGGAAGGCGACGATCTCGCCTGCCGCGGTCGCGACGCCGGTGTTCTTGCCACCGGACAGCCCCTTGTCGTGGGTGTTCTCCACGACGATGGCCTGCGGGTATTCGCGCTTGAGCTTGAGATGCAGCTCGGGGTTGTGGTCGACCACCAGGATCAGCTCGTATGCCGGGCGTGTCTGGTTCTCGACCGACTCGACTGCCTGCCTGATGTCCTCCCACCGGTCCTCGGTGTAGACGCAGATGACAACAGACGTGTTCACAACAGGCCTCTTAACGGGAAATTACGCGACGCCCCGGTCGGCGGCAGGCCGGGCCGTGGGCTCGGGCTGCGGAGCGCTGGGCTGGCGGCGCCACTCCTTCAGGATGGTCTTGAGCACGCGGAAGCCGTCCCGCACGACGTGCAGGTTGCTTTCACCGTGGATGCGGTTGCGCTCGTGACTGGGCACCTCATGAACCTTAAGCCCAGCCTTGGCCGCACGCACGTTCATCAGCGTCTCGACCTCGAAGCCGTCGCAGTCGAGGTTGAGCACGTCGAGGTGCCGGGCCCAGAAGGCGTTGTAGCCGTAGCACAGGTCGGTGTACTTGGTGTTGTACATCACGTTGACGATGCCGGTGAGGACCTTGTTGCCCAGACGGCGGTTGACCGTCAGGTCGTCGCTGCCGCCACCCGAGGCGTAGCGCGAGCCCTTCACGAAGTCGGCGCCGGTGACCAGCGCGCCCACGAAGTTGATGATCTCGCGGCCGTCGGTGGAGCCGTCGGCGTCGATCATCACGATGATGTCGCTGGTGCAGGCGGCGAAGCCGGCGGCCAGGGCGTCGCCCTTGCCCTTGCCGGTCTGGGTGACCACCTTGACGTTGGGGCGCAGGCGCTTCGCCACGGCCACCGTGTCGTCGGTGGAGTTGCCGTCGACGAGGACGATCTCGTCGATCCACTGCGGGATCGTGGCGAAGACGTGCGGGAGGTTCTCCGCCTCGTTCATCGCCGGCACGACCACGCTCACCGTCGGAGAGATGGCGAGGTGCGGGGTGACGGGCGTGAAGCTGCTGGGCGGAGGCATGGAACGGAGGGGCGAGGTGTGAGCCTTGCCGTTGTGCTTGGTGATCTCGGGACTCATGGCGAGGGATATCCTTCCGTGGCCCTCCCCTGCGAGCCGGCCTGCACCGTTCCCGGGTGCTGCGGAAACGGCGATGCCGGTGAAGGGTGCATCGGAGGTGCCTGTGGAGTGAGGGTGTACGGGATGCCGGACTGCTGGGTGGGAGCGGTCAGCGCGCTCCCGTCGCTTCGTTCGCTACTGCGTTGGGTGACTCCTGTTGCTGCTGCATCGAGGTGCGCACCCGACCGAAGCCCTTGAGGACGCGGTCGGCCGCTCTATAGAGAGACGGCCGGTCAAGGACAATTGTTCGGGCTTTGTTCAAAGGAGTTCGGCCCATCCAGTGCACGGCCGCTGACGCGGACGGCCGTGACACCCGGCCCTCGGCGACATAGAGGGTGCCGCTCTTGAGCCAGTCCTTGTACTCCTTGCCCCCCTTGCCCATGTCCACCATGTGCAGACCCGACTTCGCGGCGGCCTCGGCCATCTGCAGATGGTGGACGATGCCGGGGGAGTAGCGGGCGTACTCGGTGTCGTAGGCGGGGAACCACCCTACAAGCGTGGTCGCCGTACGGAGGCCGAAATGCCCGGCCACCGGTACGTCACCGGCATAGAGCATGGTCAGAACGCCCCCGAAGTCCGATGCGTTCTCGGCATGCATCATCTCGGTCAGCTCGACGATCCACGGCTGGGCGAAGCGGTCCACCCGGCCGGTGCGGCGGTACTGGTCGGACTTCCAGGCCAGCAGGATCCGCAGGACCTCCGGATCGGGCGTGGACCACGCGAAACGCAGCTCGCCCTGCTCGCGGCCGAGCTTGCGTTCCTTGTAGCGAACGGTCTTGAGGTTCTTGGGCGAGTTGGACTTCACCTGCTCCAGCCAGGCGTCGAAGCCCTGGGTGAAGTCCATCACGGGGGCGGGGCGGACGTCCTGCTCGTAGGGAGCGAACGTCGGCTGCCCGGCCACCAGGTGGTCGAAGTCGAACACGCTGAGCTTGCAGGCACGCAGCAGCGCCTTGGCGTCGAGCTTCAGCTCCGGGCTCGCGATCAGGCCGTGGCACGTGGTCAGGAAGCCGCCGAGCGGCTTGCCGATGCCGAAGCTGTGCCGCTCGTACGGGAAGAACCCGGCGACGCGGCCACCGTCGCTGATGACGGCCACCCTCACGTAGTCGCGCAGGCGGTCCATCGCCAGGGCGAACTCGACCGACAGGAACGGGTTGTCCAGACTCGGGTCGGCCTTCTGCAGCTCACGCCATCGGTCGCGCTCGGCCTCGCCGAGCTCTCCCGGCCGAACTACCTGGATTTTCACCTTGCCCTGGCCCCCTGTTCGGTCTGCATGCTCTTCCCCCGGTACAAGACGCGCAGCACGTACATGAACCCGCCCAGGACGGCCACGGTGGCGACACCGGCCCTCGGGGACCAGGCTCCGAACAGGAGCATGGCCTCGGCGAGCAGAACGTTCATGACGAGACTTGCCGCGGCTCCCACCGACAGCGCGGCGAGGGGGTCACGATCGCGCAACAGTCCCACTACCGCCGCTCCTGGCACGACGAGCAGGAACAGGGAGATGAGGAAGGGGCGCAGCGGCGTCTCGATGTCGAACAGCGCCACCGCTGCTCCGGCGACGCAGGCCAGCCCCACCAGCCAGGCGAGGGCCTTGCGGCGTTGCTTGAGCATTTCCTTGACTCTCTCCTGCTCTCAACTGGTCACAGCACGATTGATCGCAGTTCATGGGACCAATCCATGCCCGGACACGTCAATGCCGACGCTTGGCGACGCGCCTCGGTTTACCGGCAGGAAGAGGTTTCTTGTGTGACCTTCGGCACACACTTGAGCAATCTCCGGCCCCGACGCGGTCCCCAAGCACACCAGAATGCCCTATGCGACACAGGATCCACGAGTCGGGGTCCGTTACATCCCCGTTTGTCGAGAAAAATGCAATCTACCGTCCGTACATGCCCGCTTTATTCCCGATTCATGTCATCCGATGTAGAACTCGCCATTCCTGAAGGTGTCGCGACGGGTTCTGTGGGAGTCGGGCCAGGGTCGTGGTCGGGCGGACCCGGGTCGTCGGGCTGGCTGCCGTCCCAGTTCAGCGAGCAGGTCGAGGTGCCGCCGTTCGAGGTGAACGACACCCGCCCGTCGCCCTCCTCCTCGGGGTCCGTCACCGTCACCCGGACCCGTACCGAGCCGCCGGCTTTGATCGACCCGCTCGCGGGGGAGACCTCCAGCCCCTGGGAGGCGGTCGCCACCCAGGACACGGCGGCGCCCCGGGCGCTCAGCCCGATCTGCGCCACGCCGTCGATCGCCTTCGGGCAGGACGCGCCGAGCCGGGGCACAGGGGCGGGGCGGCGGGTGTTCCGCACCGGGGCCCGTCTCGGCGGGGTGGAGGGCAGGGTCGCCGGCCGGGTGGTCGGCCGCGTGGCCGCCGGCCGGTCCTCCGGCGCGGACCGGCGCGAGGCCGACGGGCTCGGCTCCGGCGACGGGGTCACCCCGTCCTGGTCCGGCACCGGCTCCGGGGTCTCGTCGTACGCGGGCGGCTCGGCGGACGCGACGGACGCGGTCGGCGCGGGCGCGAACCGCAGCGAGGTCTTGTCCGCCGCCTCGCCGCCGTTGATCACGACCACCGCGCCGGTGGCGGCCAGCACGCACGCGCCCGCCAGCACCACCGGGGCGAGGCGGCGCGGCCTGCGCCGGCGGGAGCGGCGCTCGCCCGCCACCGGGAAACCGCCCCGGTCGAAGCCCTCACCGCGCTCCAGGATCAGGGTGCGGGCCTGGTCACGCCCGGGGCTCACGCTGGTCTCGATCACCCGGCGGCGCAGGGAGAGCGGCGGGTACCCGACCGGCACCAGGTCGAGCAGCCGCCCCCCGTCCACCTGGCCGCGCCGCCGCTCGCCGCACACCTCGCAGCCGCCGATGTGCCCGGACAGCCGCCGGCGCAGCAGGGGCGTGAGCGGGCCCTCCCAGGAGTCGACCATCGCTGACAGGTCCGGGCAGTGCGCCCGGCCGGTCCTCGCCAGCACCACGGCCGCGACGGCGATCTCCAGGTGGTCGCGGGCCCTGGCCAGCCGGGCCACGGCCTGCCGCGAGGTCAGCGCCAGCACCGCGCCGACCTCGGACGAGGTGAGGCCGTGGCGCAGCGACAGCTCCAGCACCTCGCGGTCGACGCCGGTCAGCTCGCCCAGCGTCTCGTGCACCAGGTCGGCCAGCTCGGGATCGGGCTGCTCGTCGAGGTCGGGCAGCGGCGGGCCCTGCGGCGGCGTGCCGCGGTGCGCCAGCCGGGCTCCGACCTGGGATCTGGTCAGCGCGTACAGCCAGGGTCGCAGCCGGCCCGGCTCCTTCAGCCGCTCGATCCAGCCCTGGGCGCTGACCAGGGCGTCGTGCACGGCGTCGGCCGACAGGTCAGGCTCGCCCGTCAGGCAGTAGGCGTAGTCGTGCAGCCGTTCGCCGTAGGAGTCGAAGAGCGCGGCGGGGGCGTCGGCGTCCGCGCGCCGCAACGCCTCCACCAGGTCGTGGTCAGCGGCGCGATCGACGGTCGGCCATCCAGGCACGGATTCCCTCCCCGCGGGTAGACGGGCCCTTGAGCCCCACGCGGAGAGGACGCGCCCTTGTTCGTGGGGGTTCGCCCGTCATGCCCGATGGGCATGAAACGTCAGCCGTCGCAGTTGGGCGTGCAGAGGCGGCGTTCCATGCCCTGGAGGAAGAAGTCGCGGACCTGGAGGACGTCCTTGGCGATGTACGCCTCGCCGCCCGTGGCCTTCGCCACCGCGTCCATCTGCTGCTTGCCCTTCTCCGCCTCAGGACCGAACGCGATGAGCAGGATGCTGATCGGCCGCTTCGGGTTGTAGGTCTTCTTGAGGTAGTCCAGCAGCCCGGCGTTGGACAGGCCGCCGTCGGGGTCGTCGTTGCCCGCGCCGTCCGTCAGGATCAGCAGCGTGTTGATCTTGTCTTCCTTGTACGTCTTGGTGAGCTGCCCGTAGGCCGCCTTGACCGTGTCGTTCAGCCCGGTGTCGCCGGTGGCCTTGGCCTGCACCTGCGCGAACGTCCTGACCAGCGTCTCCTTGCGCAGCACGCCGTTGATCGACTCGCTGACCGGGCCGACCGACACCAGCTCCCGCCAGTCCTTGCCCTGCCCGTCCAGGTGGGTGGAGAACGTCCACAGCCCGAGCTCCGAGTCGGCGGGGAACAGCGCCAGCCCCTCGGTGGCGATCTTGTTGATGGCCTGCATGCGGGTCATGCCCGTGCCCGGCACCGGCAGCGCCATCGTCCCCGAGACGTCGAGCAGCGTGAGCAGCCGGGTGCCGAGGTTCAGCCGGGACCAGGTCTGCACCATCCGCGTCACGGTCGCCGCGTCCGGCGGGGTCAGCGCCTGCGGCGTCTCCTGCGCGAAGCCCTTCTCCTTCGACAGGTTGTCGCCCGCCTTGCCGTCGGCGCTGCGGAACCCGGCCTCGCGCAGGATCTTCTTGGCCGAGTCGCCGGACAGCTCCTTCTTGAAGCCCGCCGCCGCCTTGAGCGTGGCGGCGTCCTTGGTGAGGACCGTCATCGGATAGTCGAGGCTGAGCGTGCCCTCCTCGGGATAGAGGGCGACGATCGGCGCCTCGGGCTTGCGCGTGTTGTGGACGTAGACCGCCTGCTCGGAGGCCACGCCCACCGGCACCCGGCTGCCCGACTTCACGGTGAGGCTGGCCAGTAGCGCCGAGGAGTCGGAGGCGAGCTGGCCCGACAGCTCCTTGAGCGCTCCCACCAGCGCCTTGTCCTGCTTGGCGGCCTTGGCCGTGCCCGCGGCGGCGAGCAGCGCGGTGAGTCCGGCCGAGTTCTTCTGCGGGTCGAGGGCGAGCACGCGGACCTTCCTGCCCGGCCCGTCCACGTTGGCCACGTTCGCCGCCGTGATCAGGGAGGTCCAGCTCGGCTTGAGCGTGCCCTCCAGCTTCGCCGCGGACGTCTTGGCCGTCGCCAGCACGACGGGGGAGAGCGCGACGGAGCCGTCCGGGCGCGGCAGCGCGTCCCCGCCGCCGGCCGCGCGCATGCTCTCCAGCAGCAGGCTGGAGTCGGCCACCCAGAAGTCCGCACTCGACTTGCCCGCAGCGATCGCGTTGGCGGTCCTGGCCGCCGACTCCTTGGTCACCGTCACGTCCACGCACTTGCTGTCGACGGAGTGCATGGCCTTGTTATAGTTGCCAGCGATCTTGTTGAGCGCCGGCTGGATGTCGGGCGTGGCGACGACGCGCAGCGCGAGCTTGCCGTCCGAGCAGTCGTGGTCGCGGTTGAAGATGACGAACGCGGCCACACCGAGGAGCACCGCCAGCGCCACGGCGCCGGCCAGCGGCACGAGCACGCGGCCCCGGCTGCTGCGCGCTCTGCGGCGCGAGGGGGGTTCGGCGGCCCGGTATCCGCCGTCGAGCTCGTCTGTGCGGTGTCGCCCCACGATGTCCTCTTCGGTGTGTCGTGACCTTCCGGAGACCCTAGCGGGAGTTGCTCCGCAATACTCCGGGAACGATACTCGGTGCGGTCAGTGGTGCAAAACAGCCCTTTTGGTGCGGCGATAACGCATAGTGACCGAACCAAGCCGCTGCGGGACCGGTGACAGGCGGTGCGAGAATCTTCGACCGTACGCGGTCAGTGGCAGCAGGCGTGGCCGCGCCAGGCCCGCGCGCCCTCGCGCACGCCCACGGCCGCGAGCGCCAGCGCCATCGCCGGGTCCGCCCACCACCAGCCCAGCGTGTTGAGCCAGAGCCCGACGAGGACCCCGGCCGCCATCGCGCCGCAGATGAGGTTCTGTGCGCCCTCGCCCGCGGTCGCCGCCGAGCCCAGCCTGCGGCCGAGCCTGCGCTTGACCAGGCCCAGCACCGGCATGCCGATCAGGCTGACGGCCGTCACCACGATGCCGAGCGCGCTCGGCGCCGCCCGCTGCCCCTCGCCCAGGTCGTACGCCACGTGCGCGACGAGATAGGGGGCCAGCAGCCAGAAGCTCACGGCGACCGCCCGCCTGGCCGTGCCCTCGGCGCCCGGCGACAGCGTGCGCGAGCCGGTGAACCGCCACAGCACGATCAGGCTGGCCGCCGCCTCCACCAGTGCGGACAACGCCCAGCCGATGAGCGCGACCGAATGCGCCGCCATCCCGGCCACCAGGCCGAGGGTGCTCTCCACGCCGAGCCAGCCGAGCGTGACCAGGGAGAGCGCGCGGGCCGCGCGGGCGTCGCCCAGCCACTCGGCCGACACCACGGGAAGCTCATGGATCCGCTGCTCAGACATGACGAACCTCCAGGGCCCGGCGACGAAGAGTTACGTACCCGTCACCCTAAGCGAGAACGGCGTCCGGCCCGCCAAAGGATGGTCAAGATCGGCCGATAATGGGAGCGACGAGGGGGAGAAACCGATGCCGTTCACGCCCGCGCACATCGCGGCGGTGCTGCCGCTGGTCTCGGCGGCCCGGGTGCGCCGCTTCGCCGACCCCTGGGCGCTGGCCGTGGGCGCGATGGTGCCCGACCTGCCGATCTTCCTGCCGTTCCTGCCCGACTACACCGACTGGCACTCCTGGACCGGCGTGCTCACCCTCGACCTGGCCGCGGCGGTGCTGCTGGTGGCGCTGTTCCACCACGTCCTGCGCGATCCCCTGACCGCCCTGCTGCCGCCCGCGCTGGCCGGCCGGGCCGCGCTGCTCGCCCCCGCACGGCTCCGCCCGGCGCCCATCCTGGCCGGAGCCCTGATCGGCGCGGCCACCCACGTCGGCTGGGACTCCTTCACCCACTCCACCGGCCCCGCCCTCTGGGGCGGCTGGCTGTCGGTGGAGGTCCTCGGGGTGCTGCCGCTCTTCCGGGTCCTGCAGTACACCTCCTCGGCCGCCGGCCTCGCCGCCGTCGTGTGGTGGGCCTGGCGCGGCCTCGCCCGGATGGCGCCCGCGCCGGTGCCCGAGCGGCTTGCCATCTCCGCCCGCGTACGGGCCGGCGTGCTCGCGGCCTGCGCGGCGGGCGTCGTCGCGGGGGCGCTCGTCTGGCCCCTGGTGGACGAGCCGAACCCGGCGCTCGGCCTGCCCAGCGTGCTCACCAAGACCGGCGCGGGCACCGTCGTCGGCCTGTGCCTGGTCCTCACCTGCCACGCCACGCTCTGGCAGCTCAGGCGCCGCCGCGCCGTCCCTGGCCGCGCCTGACCACTGGCACTATCGAGAGGTGCTTGAGTACGTCACCGACGCCGACGACCCCCGCCTCTCCGACTACACCCGGCTGCGGGACGTCGAGCTGCGCAAGAGCCTGGAGGCCGAGCGCGGCCTCTTCCTCGCCGAGGGCGAGAAGGTCATCAGGCGGGCCATCGGCGCCGGCTACCCCATCCGCTCGGTCCTGACCACCCGCCGCTGGCTCCCCTCACTCGCCGACGTCCTCGGCGACGCCCTCGTGTACGTCGTCGACGACGAGATCATGTCCGGCATCGCCGGCTTCCAGGTCCACCGCGGCGCCCTCGCCTCGATGGAACGCCTCCCGCTGCCGTCCGTGGAGCGCCTGCTGAAGGGCGGGGCCCGCCGCCTGCTGGTGCTGGAGGACCTGGTCGACCACAGCAACATCGGCGCGATCTTCCGCTCCGCGGCGGCGCTCGGGGTCGACGCGGTCATCCTGTCCCCCCGCTGCGCGGACCCCCTCTACCGGCGCGCCGTGAAGGTGTCGATGGGGGCGGTGTTCTCGATCCCGTACGCGCGCATGGACGACTGGTTCGAGGGGCTGTCGCGGCTGCGGGAGGCGGGCTTCCAGACGCTGGCCCTGACGCCGGACCAGAAGGTCACGCCGATCGACACGGTGCAGCTGTCCGACCGGGTGGCGCTGCTCCTGGGCTCCGAGGGAGACGGCCTGTCGTCCCACTGGCTGGAGGAGGCCGACCAGGCGGTGTGCATCCCGATGAGCACGGCGGCGATGGCGGCCGGCGTCGATTCACTCAACGTGGTGGCCGCGGCCGCCATCGCCTGCCACGGCCTCATGCGGAACGGCGGCCAGGCGTAGCTCGATCCGATGAGACATTGACCTTGCCGCCGCCGGCAACGCTGGACGATGACGGCATGGACATCGGATCGGCCGGGCAACAGGCCGTGCCTTTGCCGCGGAGGGTGTGTCGAACCGCTCAAGGAGACAGCAGCCGGGCACGATGCCCAGCTATGGAGCTAGCCGCGCACGAGACCGAGGTTCGACTGCCGCAGAGCAGAGCCCCTGCTCGGTCAACCGCCGGCAAGGAGGCCGGTCGGGCAGGGGCTCTTCACCTCGGCACGCCGAATCAAGTGACAAGCTGAACTCTGCGCAGCGTCTCGGCCGCGTTCGTGCCACGCTCGATCTTCGCGAGCACGGCTTCCATGATGCTCGTGTACACGTTCGGTCCCGTTTCTTCGGGCCCCAGGACGTGGGCCATTTCCAGGCGGTCCCCCACGGCGAGAGCCGCTACGAGCGGCACGCGTTTGAGGGCACGGTCGACGGTGGCCGCGAACTCTGCGCCCTCGGCTGCCGTCAGCTCCGCGATCTGATCTTCGGTCACCTCGACGTAGGCCCAGACATTGATGTCCCAGGCATGACCCTCGACGCAGTCGAAGAGAAACATGTGGCCCTGCTGCTCGATGAGCCCGCAGGTCGGCCGGTCGTGCTTGTCGTACACCGCGATGACCTTGGAGGTCTCGGAGGGCTCCCAGGGCTTCGCGCCGAACTGGAGATGTACCAGCTCAGGCATCGCCGTCCTCCATCCAAACCGGTTGGCCAAAGCACTCACTAAAGCGCACCGTCGTGCATGCTCGCGCTTCGCCGGCCGCGGTACATCAGGTCAACCATCTCTTTGACGCTGCGCTCACCGATGGTGAGGGACAGGCCCTTCTCCCCGATACGAAGCTGACTTCGGAAGGGGAAGATGCAGAACCCCGGGTTGAGTCTGTTGCCGAACTGGGTCAGAACGGCATCATCCGAGAGCTCGTCACGTGACGGCCGGGTATTGGGCGAGCGACGCGCTGGCATAACTGACCATCATGCCCGGCAACCCCGACAGACACGGGGCTTCCGGCGGATCCACGTCTGCACTCGCCGGCTCGAACGGGTTTAGGCGGCTCACACGGGGCACGGGCAGACGGCGTCGTCGAGGAGAGGATGAGATGCACGCCGTAGAGAAAACGCTGTCGCTCGGAATGGGCATGCTCAGCGCCGCGCTGGCCGCCGCGCTGTTCAAGCGGGTGTGGACGATGGCGTCGGGGGAGGAGGACGCGCCGGACGCCGACGACCTGGAGCGCGGCTGGACGGAGATCCTGGTCGCCGCCGCGCTGCAGGGCGCGATCTTCGGCCTGGTCAAGGCCGCGGTGCACCGCGCGGGCGCGCAGACCTTCCACCGCCGGGCGGTGAGGAACGGCGCGAAGGGGTGATGCCCGGTCAGGGGTGGCCGGGCATCCAGTCGGGGTAGTTGTCGATGTCGTACGTGACCGGCCTGCTCTCGATCGGGCCGGTATGGCCTGCCGACCTGATCAGCGCCTCCATCGCGGGGGCGTGCGCGTCCGTGGTGATCAGGGTGAGCCGCCAGGCGGACGTCTCGGCGGATGAGGAGGGGGCCGGCGCCTCGTCGATGTCGATGGAGGTGGCGAGATCCGCCCCCAGGATCTCGTGCGCCAGAACTGCCGCCTTCTCGTGGCCTTCGACCGTGGTACGGACCTCGATGAATGCCGCCATCGGTTTTCCTTTGTCCAGGGGGAGGCCCACCCTACCTGTGGAGCGCACGAAGCGAACGGGGTTCGGCATATGCTGCTCCCTGTGACTCCGCCATGACGGTGGGTGACAGGGAGGGCTCATGGACCTGGGGTGGATCATCGTGACGGCGGTCGGGACGAGCGCCCCGCCCGCTGCTCCGCCGGCCGCGCTGACCTGCGCGGTCGCGACCCCGGCCGCCCGGCCGCTGAGCTTCACGCCGAGCGTCGGGCTGACGCCCCACCCGGTCACCGTGCGCGGCAACCTCCAGCTCACCGGCTGTGTCTCGCCGGATGGCTCGGCCTCCGCCCTGCGGTCCGGCTGGGTGTCCCTGCGCGTCACCGCCGACGCCTCCTGCACCAGCACCGCCCGCGTACGCGGCCGCGCGACCGTCGTCTGGTTCGGCTGGGACGGCCGTCCCCTCGGCACCTCCACGATCAGCGGCGGCCCGGGCAGCCTGGCCACCCATCGGCCCGCCGACAGCCTGCTGTCCGGCACGGTGACCTACGGTCCGCTCAAGGGCCGCCGGGCGAGCGGCGGCCTGACGCCCGGCGCGGGTCTCATCTCCTGCGCCACCGACGGGCTGAGCCGCCTGTCCGGCACCGGGACGATGAGGTTCGGCTGATCAGCCTGCCGCGATCCGCCTTTCCGCGTAGTCGAGCAGCCGCTCGGCCGTGCTGAAGCGGCGGTCCTTGCCGTCGTGCAGCAGCGCGCCCACGATCTGGACGCCGTTCCGCTCGGCGGCGAACAGCAGGCAGTAGCCCGCCGCCCTGGTGTAGCCGGTCTTGACGCCCAGCACGCCCGCGGAGCGGGAGAGCAGTTCGTTGGAGTTGCGCCAGGTGTGCGCCCGGTGCGCGGCGGTCTTGCCGACCTTGTACGTCCTCGCCCCCACCATGGCCTGGAAGGTGCTGTTCGCGAGCGCCCGCTGCGCCAGCTTGACCTGGTCGGCGGCGGTCGAGTAGCCGCCGTTGCCCGGCGTGGGCATGCCGTCGGCGTTGGTGTAGCGGGTGTCGGCCAGGCCGAGGGCGCGGGCGGTGCGGTTCATCTTCGCGACGAACGCCGTCTTGCCCGGCCCGTAGCGCCGGGCCAGGGCGCTGGCCGCGTCGGCGCCCGACGGCAGCAGCAGCCCGTGGAGCAGGTCCTTGACCGTGAGGCGTTCGCCCGCGCGCAGCCCGGCCGTGGTGGCGCCGTCTCTGACGGCGTCCTTCACGTCGGACTCGGTGACGGTGATCGTGTCGGTGAGCCGGGCCTCGCGTAGCACGACGTACGCGGTCATGACCTTGACCAGGCTGGCGACCGGCACCCGGCGGGTCTGCCGCTTGCCGAAGTGGATCGTTCCCGACGAGTCGACCACGTACGCCTCGGCCGCCTTCACCGTGGGAGCGTCGGCCGCCACGGCTGGGGTGGCGAAGCCGACAAGCACGGCGAGCGCGGCAGAGCCCATCAATCCCGCAATACGCATGCCAAACATGGTGGCAGGAGATCAAGAGTTCGTTTGCCTAGCTTCGCCATAAAGCCCCATTGAGTGGGGGTAAATGAATGCTAGATCGAAGGAGGGACAGCCGTGGCGGGCAGGTTCATCATCACCGAGGACGGGCGGGGCGGTTACCGGTTCGCGCTGGTCGCGGGCAACGGGCAGACGCTGGCGGTGGGCGAGGGCTTCACCAGCAAGGCCGCCTGCGTGAACGGCATCGAGACCGTACGGAGAAGCGCCCCGGAGGCCGTCATCGACGACCGCAGCCACGCGCAGACCTAGGCGGGCACGGGCTTTTCGTCCGCCGTGGAGCGCCGTCGCCTCCTGCGCCACATCACGAACCCGGCCACCGCGCCGACGACCAGCACGGCCACGGCCGCCGCGGCGACGGGCGAGTGCGAGGCGAGTTGCACGTAGCCCCAGAGGGCCGCCGCGCCGCCGAACCACCACAGCGGCGCCCAGGTCAGGCAGCCGAGCGCGCTCGCGACGACGTACCAGGGGTAGGAGACCCGCAGGGCGCCGGCCACCCAGGGCAGGGTGTGGCGCAGCCCCGGCACCCAGAAGCACCCGTAGACGGCGAGCGCCCCGCACTTCTCGACGACCCGCTCGACCGCCTCGATGCGGGCCCGGCCCACCTTGCGCCCGATGCGCGAGTCGTAGAGCTTCTCGCCGAGCCTGCGGCCGACCCAGTAGTAGACCTGGAACGCGCCGAACAGGGCGATGATGAGGACGACGCCCACCAGCCAGTAGGGCAGGTTGAGCCAGTAGGGCGTGTCGGGGGCGGGAACGGCGATCATCGCGGCCGACATGTCCCGGCTCACCACCCTCCACTAATCGTTAGGTAACCCTAACCTTATTCGCGCACCAAGCCGAGTGCCACACCTGCCTGCAATCGGCTCGCAACGGGTGCAACCAGGGAACAAGCGGCGATCAACCGCCCCGCTCCACTCTAGGTGTGAGCAAGAAGGGGTGTTGACGATGTCGACGACGAGAAGCAGGGCCGCCCTGGCCGGTGGCACCGCGAACGCGGCCAGGTTGTTCGTGGCCGCGCTGGCTTTCACCAGCGCCTACGTCGGCCTGTCCGCCTACGGCAACGCCCGCTCGGCCGCCGCCCCGGTGCGGACCGTGACGCTGTCGGCCCGCGAGATGCCGATCGCCCGCCCCCTCGACGTCGCCACGTCCGCGCGGGCCAGCGCGGTCACCGTCACCGCCGGCGGCGCGTCCGGCTGCGCCACCTCGTACGTCGCCCGCAGCCTGCTCGCCGAGGCCGCTCCCGGCCAGGGCGTGGTCTACCGCTGGCGGCTGTCCCGCTGGAGCCCCGCCACCGAGACCTGGCGCACCTTCCTGGCCGAGCACGGCGGCTTCGCCGCGAGCGAGCGGGAGGTCGAGTGGCGCCCCCGGATCGCCGGCAACCCCGGCTGGTATCGCGTCGAGGTGCTGGCCGAGGGCGCCG
This sequence comes from Nonomuraea sp. LP-02, assembly GCF_036289125.1. Classification (NCBI taxonomy): domain Bacteria; kingdom Bacillati; phylum Actinomycetota; class Actinomycetes; order Streptosporangiales; family Streptosporangiaceae; genus Nonomuraea; species Nonomuraea sp. LP-02. Next base: position 8,340,780 of record NZ_JAXCLK010000001.1, read on the forward strand.
GGGCCGTCAGGAGCGAGCGTTTCCAGGTGAGCTGCTGACCGAGCGCCGCGCCGCCTCGACCCAGCGCGGCACGCCGATCCGCTCGGCCACCTCCAGAGCCTTCTCGTAGTGCTCGCGGGCCGCGTCGGGCTGACCGAGGCGGACCGCCAGGTCGCCGAGGGTCAGCGCCACCGGCCACAGCGCGACCACGCCGGTGCCCGCGCCCGCCACCCGGTCGGCGAACGGCTTGAGCTTGTCGTAGCAGTCGACCATCCGCTCGCGGTCGTCGAGCAGCATCCCGGCGAGGGCCCGCCAGGTCATCGCCAGCTCGTACAGGAAGTCGGGGCGCACCGGCGGGCGGACGGAGGCGACGGCCTTGGCGTCGGGGACGTGCCCGGCGGAGGCCAGCGCGAGCGCGTAGGCGTCGAGCGTCCACTTCGCGCCCCGGTGATGGGCGTCGGCCAGCACGTCGACCATCTCGGCGGCCCGGCCGTCGACCAGGTGCAGGCAGAACATGGTGATCAGCGGGAGGTCCTGGCGGCCCTCCAGCATGCCCGCGCGCTGGGTCATCCTGGCGGCGTCGCGGTAGGCCCGTTCGGCGCCCGCGTAGTCGCCAGTGATCATGAACCGCATGCCGCGGTACCAGACGACCACCGCGGCGGGGGCGGACAGGTCGTACTGCCTGGCCAGTTGGTCGGCGGCGGCCGCGTGCGTGTCGGCCGCGGCGAACTCGCCCCGCGCCGCCGCGCACTCCAGCAGCACCAGGTGGGCCAGCGCCTGCGTGGCCATCTGCCCGGAGCGCTGCGCCACCTCCAGCAGCTCCCTGCCGATGCTCTCGCGCGCGTCCACGGCCGGGATGTCGTACGACTGCCGCAGCCGCCCGCTCAGCGCCGCCGCGATCAGCGTCGGGTCGCCGCTCTCCCTGGCCAGCTCCAGCGCCTGCAGCGACGCCTCCCGCCCGCGTTCGGGCGAGGAGGAGCCCTCCAGCTCCAGGGCCAGCGTCGTCAGCAGGCTCGCCCGGAGCCGCTGCTCGCCGGCCGGCAGCTCGACGAGCGCCCGCTCGGTGACGTCCACGATCTCCCACGCGGTGCGGGTGAAGTCGCGGGCCATGCCCTTGTGCGGCACGGCCAGTGAGGCCGCCACCTTGGCGGTGAGCTCCAGGTCGCCGAGCGGCAGCGCGGCGTCCATGGCCTGGCGGCGCAGCAGCCGCGCCGCCGTCATGTCGCCGCACACCGCGAGGGCCCTGATCTGGCGCAGCATCAGCCGCAGCCGCTCCTTGGCCCGCTCGGGCTGCTCGGTCTGCTCGTCGCCACGGGACCGGTCGAACGCGGCGATCGCCTGCTCCCACAGCGAGGCGGCCTCGCGGTGGGCGAAGCGCCGCTCGGCCTGCTCGGCGGCGAGGCCCGCGTAGCGCACCGCCTTGTCGGCCGCGTCGGCCAGGAAGTAGTGGTGGGCGAGCGCGGCCACGTCGGACGACGTGCGCTGCTCGATGACCGCCGCCACGGCCGCGTGCAGCCGGGCGCGGCGCAGGCGGGAGGCGTCGGAGTAGATCGTGTCGCGCACCAGGTCGTGGTCGAAGCGCAGCAGCCCGGGGCCCGGCTCGGTGACGAGCCCGGCGAGCAGCGCGGCCTCGACGGCCTCGATCACCGCGTCCTCGTCGCCCGCGACCGCGATCAGCACGTCGAGGTCGACGTCGCGGCCGATCACCGCCGCCTGCAGCAGGATCTGCTGCGCGCCGGACGGCAGCCGCGAGATGCGCCGCCGCAGCACGTCGCGGACGCCGGAGGGCACCCGCGACAGCACCTCGGTGGCGCTGGCCCGGTCGGCCGCGCCCTCGGCGTCGAGCAGGCGCACGGTCTCGCGCACGAAGAACGGGTTTCCGGCGGTGCGTTCGACGATCGACTCGACCGCGTCCTCGTCGATCTCGCGTACGCAGGTCGCCCGGACCAGCTCGGCCACGGCCTTCGGGTCGAGCCCGGACAGGCCGACGCGGACCGGCCCCAGCCGGGCCAGCGAGGCGAGCACGTCGGACTGGGCGTCGTCCAGCTCGCTCTCCCTGCACGTCACCACCAGCAGCACCCGGCTGGTGGCGAGCAGACTGGGCAGCGCGCGCAGCAGCGCGAGCGTCTGGTCGTCGGCCCAGTGGAGGTCCTCGACCGTCAGCAGCACCGGGGCGCGCTTGGCCACCCCGGCGAGGTAGCCGCCGACCGCGCGGTGCAGGCGGAAGCCGCCGGAGACCTCGTCCTCGTCGGGGTCGGGGGCGGCGTCGTCCAGCAGCGGGGCGAGGAGCTGGGCGTACTCGCCGGCGCCGGTCATGCCGACGAGCGCGCGCAGGATCTCCACCCAGGCCCAGCCGGGCGGGGTGGCGCTGGAGTCGGGGCAGGCGCCGGAGGCGGTGATCCAGCCGTCGCCGCCGAGCTGGCCCTCCAGGCGGCGCAGCAGCGTGGTCTTGCCCGCGCCCGCCACGCCGGTGACCACCGCCACCTGGAAGCGGCCGGTGCGCGAGGCCGCCGTGGTGAGCCGGGCGAGCTCGGCGTCGCGGCCGACGAACGGCTCGGGGTCGAGCGGCGGCGGCTCGACCGCGGCGGCCGGCCGGGGCGGCCAGGTGTCGCCGGCGGCCGGGGCCGGGCGCGCGGGCCGCGCCGGGAGCGCCAGGTCCAGCTCGGGCGACTGGGCGAGGATGTCGGACTCCAGCTTGCGCAGCGCGGGGCCGGGGTCGATGCCGAGCTCGTCGGCCAGCATGTTCCTGGCGCGGCGCAGGGCCGCCAGCGCGTCGCCCTGCCGGCCGCAGCGGTAGAGGCCGAGCGCCAGCAGCCGCCAGCCCTCCTCGCGCAGCGGGTGCTCGGTGGTCAGCGCCTCCAGGTCGGGCACGGTCTCGGCGTGCAGGCCCAGGCGCAGCCCGGTGTCGGCGTGCCGCTCGCGGGCCACCAGCCGCAGCTCGGTCAGCCGGTTGACCTCGGCCTCGGCCCACTGCTGGTCGGCGAAGTCGGAGTAGGGGGTGCCGCGCCACAGGCCGAGCGCCTTCTCCAGGCGGCCGCGCGCCGACTGGGGGTCGCCCTCCTCCAGGTGCTCGCCCGCCGCCCGGACGAGCTGCTCGAACCGGAGCGCGTCGACCTGCTCGGAGGCCACCCGCAGGGCGTAGCCGGAGGCGACGGTCACCAGCAGGCGGTTGGGGCCGCCGCGCGGACGGCCGGGTTCGAGCACCCTGCGCAGGCGCGAGATGTAGACCTGAAGGCCCGACTGCGCGCCCTTGGCCGCGTCGTCGTCCCACAAATCGTAAAGAAGAGTGTCAACCGGGACGACCTGACCCCTGGCCACGAGGAGTCGGGCGAGGACGGCTCGCTGCCGCAACCCGCCCAGGTCGAGTCCGTCGTCGTGTTCGTACGCCTCGACTGGCCCCAGAACTCGGAACGCCACCATGTCAGCCGCCACGCTATGCGGGCCTACGAATCGCGCACAAGGTCTTTGAGGGGTTTGGGATTGTCACTGGGGGGCCTTCGAGATCGCCGACGGGGACTCCACGCCGGTGCCCCGGCCGCCGCGCCTGCGCAGCAGCGCCCACGCGCCCAGGGCCAGGCCACCGAACGGGATCTCGATAGTGTAAGTCCAGAAGCCGAAAAGCAGTGCGGTCGCGGTGGCCGGAGCGGCCGGCACGTGGAAGGCGGCGGTGAGCAGGAACACCACGCCGCTCTCCATGATCCCGGCCCCGCTGGGCGTGACCAGCGCGCTGGTGAGCACCCGCGACAGCGCGAAGACGGCGATCGACTGGGCGAGGCCCGGCCAGGCGCCCGTGGCCCACATGCAGGCGGCCATGATCGCCCACTGGAAGCCGAGGAAGAACACCATGCCGAGCGACAGCCCGAGCGAGCGGGTGCGGACGATCTCGGCGGTGTCGGCGCGCAGCTTGTGGAAGTGCTCGCCGGCCCGGACCCGCAGCCGCAGCAGCCCGGTGATCCGGTCGAGCGCGCGGCCCAGCAGGTCGGCGGCGCGGTCCCAGTAGAGCGCGGCGGCCACGGCCGCGCACAGCGCCAGGATGGCGATCGCGCCGGTCCAGCCGGCGTTGGCGACCGTGGCGTTGGGCGCCTCGCCCGCGACGAGCAGCGCGATGATCCCGACGGCCGGCAGGATGAACCGGAACAGCGTGTTCCAGATGCCGCTGACCAGCGTCATGACCACGATCGCCCGGTTGCCGAAGCCCCAGCCCCTGGTCATCGCGAACGACAGCGCCACGCCGACCGCGCCGCCGAACGGCAGCAGGTTGCTGACCGCGCTGCCGGCCGCGTTGAGCGTGAGGCCCTGCAGGTTGTTGAGGCCGGGCAGCGAGTTGGTCAGCACGAAGGTGTAGGCCAGCAGGCTCAGCAGCCACAGCGCCGTCATCAGGGCGATCTCGCCGAGGCCGAGCGCGCCGAACACCGCGCCGATCTCGGTCCAGGACACGGGCTTGCCCGTGAGCGTCCGCACGATCTGCGGCAGGTAGACCACGAGCAGCACCGCCAGCCCGAGCGAGAGCACGGAAAGGACGATCTGCAGCCACTTGTTCTTCATCGGCACCCAGTCTGCCCCCTCGCGGGCGGCCGATCATCCCTCGGAGGGACTAATCGGGCCACCGCTCGAAAGGATGACGCAGCCGGGCGCCCGGCGGCAGGTCGCGGCGGACGTACCACTCGGTGCCGAAGACCAGGCGGTAGAGCGGGCCGGGGACCTTCAGCATGACGGCGAGCGTGCGGTCGCTGTCGCCGCCGCTCGCCTGGGAGACGTGGGCGGACATCGAGGCGCGTTTCTGGCGGGCGTAGCGGCGCACGTTGACCCGGTGGGTGATGGCCTCGCCCGGTGAGTACGCGCTCTCGAAGGTGCGTACGTCGAACTCGGGAGGAAACCGGTAGAACTTGGTCGCGAGCTTGAGCAGCCGGACCAGCGGGTCGCGGTTGACCGTCGCCTCCAGGACGATCTCGGTGCCGGCGATCTCGGCGGCCCGCCTGCCCACCCGGTGGACCTGCACGTGGTCGGGGTGGCCGTAGCCGCCGGCCGGGTCGTAGATCGCGAGGAGGTCGGCCCGCTCCTCCTGGAGGATCGCGGCGAGCGCTTTGGCCGCCTCCTCGATGTCGGCGTCCATGAACGCGTTGTCGGGCCGCTCGTCGGCGCTGCCGCCCTTGGGGCTGAGGCCCGAGTCGCCGTAGCCGAGGCACTCGACGCGGGCGCAGCCCAGCACGGCGGCCGACTGGTAGAGCTCCTTCAGCCTGGTCTCGCCCAGCGCCTCGCCCGGCGCCATGTCGGCCAGGCCGCGCTCGCCCGCGGTGGCGGTGACCAGCACCACGCGGTGCCCCTCGGCCGCGAGCATCGCCATGGTGCCCGCCGTCAGCAGGGCCTCGTCGTCGGGGTGGGCATGGAAGAACACAGCGGTACGTGGAGGCACACGCCCAGATTAGTCTGGGAGGGGTGCGGATCTTTCACGTGAGCGACTGTTACCTGCCGCGACTCGGGGGGATCGAGGTCCAGGTCGCCGATCTCGTGCGCGTGCAGCGCGCGGCCGGTCACGAGGTGACGGTGGCCACGGCGACCAGGGGCGAGCCGCTGGAGGGCGTGCGCAGGATCGTCGCCAGGATGCCCTTCGACCTGCCGGTCCACCCGCGCGGCGTCGGCCATCTGACGCGGTGGATCGCCGCCGGGCGGCCCGACGTGGTGCACGTGCACACCGGGGCGGTCTCGCCGTTCGCGTGGATGGGCGTGCGGGCGGCGGCGCGGGCCGGGGCGCCGTGCGTGGTGACCGTCCACAGCATGTGGGATCCGCTGACCCGGCTGCTCTACCGGCTGCTGCGGGCGGCGTACGGCTGGCAGCGGTGGGGGCTGGTCGCCACCACCGTGAGCAGCGCGGCGGCGGTGCCGATCCGCGCGGTCGCCGGGCCGCGGGTGCCGGTCAAGGTGGTCTCCAACGGCCTCGACCTGTCGGGCTGGGCGCCCCCGCCGGGCACCCCGCAGCGGCGCGAGGAGGTCCACGTCGTCGCGGTCGGCCGGCTGGCGCCGCGCAAACAGCCCGTACGCCTGCTGAAGCTGCTCCAGGCGGCCCGCGCCCGGGTGCCCGCCGCGATCCCCGTCCGGGCCACGATCGTCGGCGACGGTCCCGCCAGGGGGCAGATGGAGCGCTTCCTGGCCCGGCACGGCATGGCCGGCTGGGTGTCGCTGCCCGGCCGCTACTCCCGCGAGCAGATCGCGAAGGTCCTGGAGTCGGCCGACGTCTTCGTGGCGCCCGCGCCGCGCGAGTCGTTCGGCATCGCGGCGCTGGAGGCGCGGGCGGCGGGGGTGCCGGTGGTGGCGCGGGCGCAGAGTGGGGTGGCCGACTTCGTCGCCGACGGCGTCGAGGGGCTGCTCGGGCGGAGCCTCGGCGACCTGGCGCGGGCGGTGGCGCGGCTGTGCGCCGACGCCGGGCTGCGCGAGGCGATCGCGGCGCACAACCGGGCGACGCCGCCCACGGCCGGGTCGTGGCCGGCGGTGCTGGAGGGGTTCGAGTCGGCGTACGAGCGGGCCCGCGATCAGCGGCGCAGCACCACGTAGCCGTCGCGTTCGAAGACGATCACATAGCCCTGGGCCTGCAGTTCGCCGACCTTGGCGACCTGCTGGTCGAACGAGCCGAACGGAAACTCCCATCGGGCGGTGTCGGCGATCACCCAGGGCGCGTTGTGCGAGGTGGGCCCCCACAGCAGCACGGTGGCGCGGTCGGTGAGCGCCGGCCCGACCGAGTTGGGCGCCTCGACGAGCACGCCGTCGGGCACCTTGCTCACCGCCTCGGCGGCGGCGGCCGCCTTGGGCTCCTTGTAGAAGGACGGATGGTAGAGCTGGTCGAAGGCGAACCTGGGCACCAGCGTGAGCGCGACCACGCAGGCGGCGGCCGACCAGAGCAGCTTGAGCGTGGCGTCGTCGGAGCGTTCGAGCCGGCGCAGCAGCCGGGCCAGGCCGTCCACGCCCGCGCAGATGATGATGACCACGGTGAACGCGCTGTACTGGAAGTCGGCCTGCCACCACTGCGGGCGGTCCGACAGCATGCGCTCCAGCACGTGCGGCAGCGCCGCCAGCGACAGCGGCGACAGCAGGCAGAGCATCAGGGTGGGCCAGGTCAGCAGGAACAGCGTGTCGACCTTGGCCTCCTCGCTGAACGGCAGCAGCAGCGCGGCCAGCGGGTCGCGGGCGATGCCCACGAGCGCGCCGGGGATGTCGGGGCCGAGGTGCCCGTAGGCCCAGAAGTCCTGCGGGTTGCCGCCGAAGACCGAGGTGACCAGCCCGCGGATGAGCAGCATGGCGCCGAGGCCGAACATGGCGCACAGCGTCCCCCGCCACCGCTCGCCCATGACGAACAGGCACAGCCCGATCCCGGCGATCATGAGCCCCATGTCCTCCTTGACCAGGAGGAGGGCGAGCATCGCGAGGAACGCCGTCCGCTCCTTGCCCGCGTGGTAGCGCTCGATCATGATCGCGGTGAGCACGGGGACGAACATGACCTCGTGCGCGTCGAACGCGACGGCCTGCGCGACCGGCCACGACAGCGCGTACGCGGCCGCCACCAGATAGGCGGGCGCGACCCCGAGCACCCGCCTGGTGTAGTTCCACAGGAACGGCACGGCCGCGGCGAACAGCGCCGCCTGCGCCACGATCAGCGTGCCGGGCCCGTCGTGGATCCAGTAGAGGGGCGCGAGCAGCGCGTAGATCGGCGAGAAGTGGTCGGCGAGCTGGACGTAGTCCAGCCCCCGCCCGTGGAACATGCCGAGCACGGGGACGTACGGCGGGCGGAACGCCGCGTAGTTGCGCACCGCCTGGTCCACGATCACCAGGTCCAGGGTGGTGGCGCGGAAGGAGGCCAGCTTCACCAGCCCCAGCACCGCGTAGGCCACCGCCGCGAGCAGCGTCATCACGCCCACTCGCAGCCGGTGGCCGCTGAGCGAGACCCTCCAGGCCCGCCGTGCGGGGGGAGCGGCGCCGTCCGGCGCGAGGTCGGTTCCAGCCGTCACGGGCGACAAGACTAGAACGAATCTGCGCGAAAGTGGCGCGGCCGCCGCGCCGGCCTGCCCCCCGCAGGCGGTACGGCGGCCGCGGGTCCGGCCGTCAGGAACAGGCCGAGGTGATCTTGCTGGAGAAGCCGTTCATCTTGCCGGTGAACTCCGACACCTGGGCCAGGTCGCCCTTCTCCAGGCTCTCGAACCCGGCGGCGAGGTCGTTGAGCGCGGCGGCGACCTCGCCGTCGTACTTGCCGGCGAGCTCCTTGGTCTTGTCGGCGGCGGTGGCGGAGGCGGTGCCGACGGCCTTGGTGTCGGCGGCGTTCTTGGTGACCTCCGAGCTCCAGTCCGTCATGATCTTGCTGGCCTCTTGGGCAGCGGAGTTGCAGTCGACCGCCTGGCCCAGCGCGCCACAGGCGGTGGTCAGGACGGCAAGGGAGAGCGTCGCGGCCGCGATGGCCAGGCGACGGCGAGGGGGAGTCATCTTCCGGTGCCCTTCGTTGGTTGGCGAACACCGAGAACATTAGGGCCGGAGCTTGATCTCCACTTGCACCCCGCTAACATCCGGGCCGTCAGGCCGGCGTAAAGCCGTTGAGCAGGACCTGGACGATCTCCTCCGGCTCGGGGAAGGGCAGGTCGAGCAGGCCGCGATAGGCCACCAGACCGGTGAACAGGTCGGTGAGCAGCCACAGGTCGGCGTTCGGCGGCAGCTCGCCGCGTTCGATCGCGCGTTCGTAGACCACCCATGACCGCTCCATCCTGGTCCGCATGCCGGTGCGGATGATCTCGGCCACGGCCGGGTCGCGGCCGGCCTCGGCGTAGATCTGCCGGGCCGTGCGGGCGACCCCGGGATGCTGCCAGAGGGCGAGCGTGTCGGTCACCACCACGCGCAGGTCGCCCTCCAACGAGCCGGTGTCGGGGATGGCGACGTACGTGTTCATGAAGCCGGCGAGGGTCTGGAGGAGCATGTCGCGTTTGGTGGGGTAGCGGCGGAACACGCTCGCTCTGCCCACACCCGCCTCCTCGGCGACGTCGTCCATGGTGAAGTCGAAGCCGTGCGTGAGCACCAGCCTGGTCGCGGCCTGTCTGATGCGGTGGTCGACGGTGGGATCGGGCTTGCGGCCGCGCGCGGACATACTGATACTCCTAGTATCTGATACCCCGAGTCTCACAATCAGGGAACACCATGAGAGTAATAGTGGTGGGGGCCGGCGTGGCGGGTCTCGCGCTCGCGCGCGGCCTGCTCGCCGCCGGTCACGACGCCGAGGTGTACGAGGAGTCCCCCGAGCCGCGCACCGCCGGCGGCTCCGTCACGCTCTGGCCCGGCAGCACCGGCATCCTGGAGGAGCTCAAGGCCGACCACACCCGCGTCGGGCGGCGGCTGGAGACCCTGGAGTCGTGGAGCTCCGACGGCCGCAGGCTGGTCACCGTCGACCTGACGGCCGCCGAGCGCAAGTACGGCCACCCCACCGTCCACGTGGCCCGCGGCGAGCTGGTCGAGCTGCTCGCCGAAGGCGTCCCCGTCACCTACGGGGCCCGCGTCGAGCACGTGGACCCCGAGCGGGCCGAGGCGCGCCTGGCCGACGGCACCACCGTGCGCGGCGACGTCCTCGTGGGCGCGGACGGGCGGCGTTCGGTGGTGCGCGCCGCGCTGTGGGGCGAGGACCGGGCGGAGCTGACCCGCTGGGTGACCTGGCAGGGCTTCATCACCGCGCCCACGTCACTCACCGGGGGCGGCGCGGCCGTGATGATGGCGGGCCTCGCCGGGCTGTGCGGGCTCATCCCGGCGGGGGAGGGGCGGCTGCTGTGGTGGTTCGACGTGCGCTCGGCGCCCGGCGAGCCGTTCTGGGCGGACGACCCACGCCTCGCCGAGCGGCTGCACGAACGTTTCGGCGACTGGGCCGACCCGGTGCCGGCCGTCCTGGACTCCCTCTCCGGGCCCTCCCCTGCGGCGCCCGACTTCTTCCCGCACCATCGCCAGCCGATCCCCGAGGTGTGGGGGCGGGGGCCGACGACCCTCGCCGGCGACGCCGCCCACACCATGCCGCCCACCATGGCCCAGGGCGCGAACCAGGCGCTGGAGGACGCCTGGCTGCTCGCTCGCTCGCTGGACGACCTGCGGGGCTACGAACGCGCCCGCGCGCGGATCGCCCGCCGCCCGGCCCGGCTGGCCGCCACCGAGCTCACCGACATGCACCGTCCGGCCGCCGGGCTGATTCCCGACCGGCTGGCCACCTGGCTGAACACCGCCTGGCTGCGCCGGGCCAGCACCTACCTCTTGACAGCCTCATGAACGCCAACCGACGATGTCGCAGATAGAGCAACTCGGTGCGCCATACGCAACAAGGCGGTGTCGGTTGACCACCACGTCGAGCCTCATCCCCACGCTCCCCGGCCGCTCCTACTCCGACCCCGACGTCTTCGCCGACGAGCAGGCCAAGATCTTCGAAAGCCTCTGGTTCTGCGCCGTCCGCGGCGAGGACGTGCCGCGGCCCGGCGCGTTCCGTACCGTCCAGGTGGGCAGGGAGAGCGTGATCGTGGTCCGGGGCCGCGACCACCGGCTGCGCGCCTTCCTCAACGTCTGCCGGCACCGCGGCGCCCGGCTCTGCGAGGAGCCCGCCGGCGAGGTCAGGCGGACGATCAGGTGCGCCTATCACGCCTGGTCCTACGACCTCGACGGCCGCCTGGCCGCCGCGCCGAACCTGGCGAAGATGCCCGACATCGACCGCGTCGCCCACGGCCTGATCCCCGTCCACCTGCGCGAATGGCTCGGCTACGCGTGGGTGTGCCTGGCCGCGGAGCCGCCGTCGTTCGAGGAGAGCGTCACCGGCGCCGCCACCGAACGCCTCGGCGACCCGGCCGCCATCGAGCGCTACCACGTCGAGGAGCTGGCGCTCGGCCGCCGCGTCAGCTACGACGTCAAGGCCAACTGGAAGCTCATCGTCGAGAACTTCATGGAGTGCTACCACTGCGCGACCATCCACCCCGAGCTGGTCGCCGTGCTCCCCGAGTTCGCCGGGGGCTACGCGGCGCAGTACTACGTCGGCCACGGCGCGGAGTTCGCCGAGCGGGTCGAGGGCTTCACCGTCGACGGCGGCCCGGGCTTCGACAAGCTCCCCGACGTCGCGCGGGAGCAGGACCGCCGCTACTACGCGATCACCGTCAAGCCGCAGGTGTTCGTCAACCTGGTGCCCGACCACGTGATCGTGCACCGGATGTTCCCGCTGGCCGTGGACCGGACGCTGGTGGAGTGCGACTGGCTCTACCATCCCGGCGTGGTCGCCTCGGGGGCGGACCTGTCGAGGTCGGTCGAGCTGTTCCACCGGGTCAACGAGCAGGACTTCGACGCCTGCGAGCGGACCCAGCCCGGCATGTCGTCACGGGCCTACCGGGAGGGAGGGGTGCTCGTGCCGAGCGAGCACCACATCGCGCTGTTCCATCAGTGGGTGAACCAGCGCTTGCGCGGGTAGCGCACGGTCAGCGTGCCGTACTTGGTGGTGCCGGTGATCACCACGTGCAGGATGCCGGGTCGCGGACGGCCCGGGACTTCGGTGGTCGAGACGTGGCCCCAGTCGCTGCGGAAGCCGTCCACGTTCGCCGTGCCGCCCTCGGGCAGGGTGATCTTGGTGGAGCCGTAGGTCAGGTTGAGCTCGATCTCCACCACTGGATGGGGGATGACCGCCTGAGACAGGTCGAGGTCGGCGCTGCCGTACTTGGAGGTGACGCGCAGCCTGCGCGGCACCGCCCAGTCGCCGGAGCGCCTGATCTGATCGGACTTGGACTCCAGCTCGACCACGTCGTCCTGCGGCGGCTGCTGCTGGGCCGGGAGATCGGTGATGAGGCCGAGCAGGTCGCCGTAGGTCCGCGCGGTCAGGGCCAGCCCGAGCCGGTCCTCCAGCTCGGGCCGCGTGAGACGACCCTCGACGAAGGCGTGCTGGAGCTGGTTGGCAGTGCGCTCACGGTCCTCGTCGGAGACCCGCATGTGCAATTCCGACATGCCCCGAGCATAGGTTCGGTGGGCTCAGAACGGGAGCCGTCGTCCGGAAGGGGTCCGCAGATCGAGGGGTTCCGGTTGCCGGACCGGACGGGGGCGGAGGATCACCTGCACTCTCTTCACACCTATGTGGTACCCAACCCTTTCCCATGAACTCCTCAACCTTGGGTAGCGTGAGGCGTGATGAAATCGGCCGGACCGTTCTCCCACCCCGCGCTGCTCTACCGCAGCGCGGATGAGTACGTCTCCGCCACCACGGCCTTCGTCCGCGAGGGCCTGGCGGCGGGAGAGCCCGTGGCCGTCGCCGTTCCCGCGCCCAACCTCGCGCTCATCGCCGCCGGGCTCGGCCCCGACGCCGGCGCCGTACGCATGCTCGACATGGGTGTCGAAGGCCGCAATCCCGGGCGCATCATCCCCGCCGTCCTCCGCGACTTCGCCGACCGGCACCCCGCCGGGCGGGTGCGCATCATCGGCGAGCCGATCTGGGCCGGCCGTCCGGCCACCGTCTACCCCGCGTGCGCGCAGCACGAGGCGCTGATCAACCTGGCCTTCGCCGGGCGCGCGGTCACCATCCTGTGCCCGTACGACGTCGCCGCGCTCGCCCCCGCGGTCGTCGAGGAGGCCGCGCGCACCCACCCCGTCCTGTGGGACGCGGAGGGTGAGCGGCCCAGCGGCGACTACGCGCCCGAGCAGGTCATCGACGCGCACAACCAGCCGTTGGAGGAGCCCGGCGAGTGCGTCTCCCTGCGCTTCGACGGCGACAACCTGTCGGCCGCGCGGCGCCTCGCCACCCGGCAGGCCGCCCTGCTGGGCTTCACCGGCGACCGGCTCGACGACATCCAGCTGGTCGTGGCCGAGCTGGGCGCCAACAGTCTCGACCACGGGGGCGGCTCCGGCACGATCAGGGTGTGGGCGACGGCCGACCGGCTGGTGTGCGAGGTCAGCGACCGGGGTCACATCCGCGACCCGCTCGCCGGGCGGATGCCCGTCGACCCGCGGGTTCCGGGCTCGCGCGGGCTGCTCATCGTCAACCTGCTCGCCGACCTCGTCCGCGTCCACACCAGGCCGGGCGGCACCGCCGTACGCGCCTACTTCGACCGGCCCTAACGCTCGACCTCGGCCATGCTCGGGTAGCGCTGCCCGGCCACCGCGTCCGCCGGGACCGCCGCGGCCAGCGCGTCGAGTTGCTCGGCGGTGAGCGTGATGTCCGCGGCGGCGGCGTTCTCCTCCAGATACTTCAGCCGCTTGGTTCCGGGGATGGGCACGACGTCCTCGCCCTGGGCGAGGACCCAGGCCAGCGCGAGCTGCGCCACCGTGACGCCGGCCGCGTCGGCGATGCGCTTGACCTCGGCCACCAGCCGGGCGTTGTGCTCGGCGTTCTCGCCGGAGGTGCGGGGGAAGTTGCGGCGGTAGTCGTCCGGGGCCAGCTCGCCCGAGGTGGGCGGCGCGCCGGTCAGCAGGCCGCGGCTGATCGGCGAGTACGCCACCAGCGCGATGCCGAGCTCGCGTGCCGCCGGCAGGATCTCCGCCTCCAGGCCCCTGGTGAACAGGGAGTACTCGCTCTGCAGGGCCGCGATCGGGTGCACGGCGGCTGCGGCGCGCAGGGTCGGCGCGCTCACCTCCGACAGGCCGAGGTGGCGGACCTTGCCCGCGCGCACCAGCTCGGCCATGGCGCCGACGGACTCCTCGATCGGCACCTCCGGGTTGCGGCGGTGCATGTAGTAGAGGTCGATGTGGTCCACGCCGAGGCGGCGCAGCGAGGCGTCGCAGGCGGCCCGGATGTACTCGGGGCTGTTCTCGATCGTGCGGGTGGCGCCGTCCCGCTTGACGCCGAACTTGGTGGCCAGCACCACCTCGTCGCGCCGGTCCTTGATGGCCCGGCCGACCAGCTCCTCGTTGGCGCCCCTGCCGTACATGTCGGCCGTGTCGAGAAAAGTGATGCCGAGGTCGAGGGCGCGGTGGATGACCGCGATGGACTCGTTGTCGTCGGCCGGGCCGTAGAACTCGGACATGCCCATGCAGCCAAGGCCGAGCGCGGAGACCCGCGGGCCGCCGACGCCGAGAGTGCGCTTGTTCATATGTCCAGGTTGGACCCTAGAGCGCACTCTAAGGCAAATCAGGGACAACCCTGCCCACCCTGAGGGGGCAAACCCTACCCAGGGTCACTTCCTCCCAGGTCAACGCGTTGATCCGGAGCTGCCGATACTTAAGGACTAAGGGGAGCTTCAGGGCTCCTTCGGGTTGATCTCCGATACTCCGCGAAGCCGTGTTCCACGAGCTTAAGAGGCATGAAGGCATTGCTCGTCAGCGGATTCGCGACCATCGGCGCCGGGGCAGGCGCCATGCTCACCCTGCACGCCGAGGCGGGGCTCGACCCGATGCACACCGTGATCAGCGAGTACGCCTGGCAGCGGTCCGGCTGGCTGCTGCCGGCCTCGCTGACGTTGTTCGCGGTGGGCGCGACGCTGATGGCCGAGGCGCTGCGCCGGACCGGCGGCAACCGCTGGGTCGTGGGCCTGCTGGTGGCGTGGGGCGGGAGCATGTTCCTCATCGGGGCCTTCCCCACCGACCGGCCGGGCGTGCCCTTGTCGTTGTCGGGAGGCATCCACCGCTATGCCGCCTTCGCCGCCTTCCTCATGATGCCTGTCGCCGGGCTGCTGCTGGCCAGGGCCCGCGTCCGGTACGCCCGCGCGATGCGGATCCTGTGCCTGACCGCGCTCGGGGCGCTCGTGCTGGTCGTGATCCCGTACGTGGTGCGCATGTTCGGCCTCCCGCTCACCAACGACGACATCCCCGCCGGGCTCATCCAGCGGACCGTCGTGGTGACCGAGATCGCCGTGCTGGCGCTGGCCGGGCTGTCGATGCTGCGTCCGGCCGCCCGGCGCGCGCTCGCGGCCCGTCCGGTGATCAGGCAGGCGTGAAAGCCGCCGGCCGGGAAAGAGTGCTGGCATGACGATCCTGATTGCGTACGACGGCTCCGACGACGCCAAAGAGGCCATCGCCTTCGCCGGGCGGATGTTCAAGGGCGAGCAGGCCGTGGTGCTGACGGTGTGGGAGCGCCTGGCGATGAGCTCGGCGCGGGCCTCGGCCGGCCTCATGATGACCATCGACACCGACGCCGCGGGCGACGAGGCCATCGGCAAGGCGATGGACGAGCTGGCCAGGCGCGGCGCGGACCTGGCCAGGCAGGCGGGCCTCGATGCGACACCGCGCTGCGAGGCCGACGCGGTGGCGGTGTGGGCGGCCATCGTGGACGTGGCCGACGAGCTCGACGCCACGCTCATCGTGACCGGCACCCGTGGGCTCGGCGGGGTGCGCTCGCTGCTGCTGGGCAGCACCTCGGACCGCGTGCTGCACCACGCCCACCGCCCGGTCCTGGTGGTCCCCGCCCCGAAGGCGGACCCGGAATAGGCGACCGGCTCCGCCCGCCCACGCCACTCCACCGGAGGCGGTCCGGCGTCGCTCATTGACGGCCGGACTTCCCGACGTCTAGGTTGACGCCAACCGACCAGCCGGTATGGAGGCAGCATGCCGACCGTGCAGACCGTCCGCGGGCCCGTGAACGTCGACGACCTCGGCCAGACCCTCATGCACGAGCACGTCTTCGTCGTGGCCACCGAACATCTCGACAACTACGGCAAGGGCTCATGGTGGGACGAGGAGCACCGGGTCGCGGACGCGGTCACCAAGCTCCGCGCGGTGGCCGCCAAGGGCGTGCGGACCATCGTGGACCCGACCGTGTGGGGGCTCGGCCGCTACATCCCGCGCATCCAGCGCGTCGCCGAGCAGGTGCCCGAGCTGAACATCGTGGTCGCGACCGGCATCTACTCCTTCGAGGAGCTGCCCCACCAGTACGAGCACCGCGGCCCCGGCCTGTTCTTCGACATCCCCGACCCGATGATCGACGACTTCGTCCGCGACCTGACCGAGGGCATCGCCGACACCGGCGTCAAGGCGGCCTTCCTCAAGTGCGTGGTCGAGCACAAGGGGCTGACGCCCGGCGTGGAGCGCATCTGCCGGGCCGTCGCCCAGGCGCACGTGCGTACGGGGGCGCCGATCACCGTCCACACCAACTCCTTCGCCCAGAGCGGCCTGATCGCGCTCGACCTGTTCGCCAAGGAGGGCGTGGACCTGACGAAGGTCGTCGTCGGCCACGCCGGCGACAGCAACGACCTCGACTACCTCATGCGGCTCGCCGACACCGGCGCGACCCTCGGCATGGACCGCTTCGGCCTCGACATCTACAACCCGACGCCGCAGCGGGTGGCCACGATCGCGGCGCTGTGCGGGCGCGGCTACGCCGACCGGATGGTCCTCAGCCACGACGCGGCCTGCTTCATGGACTACTTCGGCGGGGCCTGGGACGAGGCGCACAGCACGCTCGCGCCGAACTGGCGCTACGATCACATTCACGACGACGTGCTGGCCGCACTGCTCGACTCCGGTGTGACCGACGGCCAGATCGAGCAGATGCTGGTGTTCAACCCGAAGCGCTACTTCTCGTAAAGTAAGTGGATCGGGAGAGCGACGCGGGTAGGTGGAGCTGGGTGACTTCGGAGCAGGCCTTGTCGATAAGCCTCGGACTCCAGGGCCCCTGCGTCATCGCGAGGTTGACGGGAGACTTCGACTTCGGCTCGGCGGCCGAGGTGCGTGACCGTGTCACCAAGGCGCTCGATCTCACCCAGCCCCCGATGCTCGTCATCGACATGCAGGCCGTCAGCGTGTGCGACTCCTCCGGGCTGTCCGTGCTGGTCTATCTGCACAAGGCCGTCACCGCCTCCGGCGGGCGGCTGCTGCTGTCGGGGCTAAACGGGCGGTGCGAGCACCTGTTCGCGATCACCGCGCTCGACAAGTTCTTCGACATCCGCCGCACGGCGGAGCTGGCCATCGCCGAGCTCAACGAAGCGGGCAACGCGCCGCCGTTCACCGGGTAGGCAGGCAGCAGAAGAGCCGGCCCCTTCGGGGACCGGCTCCTCACGCGGGGCTCAGGCGGTGACGAGGAGTGCCACCCCGATGAGCACGACGACCGGGACGAGCCACATCACGGCCTCGAAGGCGAACTCCTTGTACATCGCGTAAGTCTCCTCTGTGTCGCCCTCATCGGGCACGAATGCCTATAAGGAATGACCGAAACGTCTCTGCGCAGCATAGCCGCCGTCAAGCGGTGACCGCGCCGTCGGAGGCGGAACCCACGGTCCTGACGTACTTCGCCAGCACGCCCCGCTCGACCGCGCGCTCCGGCCGCCGCCACGCGGCCCGGCGCGCGGCCAGCTCCTCCTCGGGCACCAGCAGGTCCAGCGTGCCGGCCGCGCTGTCGATCACCACGGGGTCGCCGTCGCGCACCAGCGCGATCGGGCCCCCGTGGTACGCCTCCGGCGTCACGTGCCCGATCACCAGCCCGTGCGAGACGCCGCTGAAGCGCCCGTCGGTGACCAGCGCCACGGACGTGCCGAGCCCGCGCCCGACGAGCGGCCCGGTGATCGAGAGCATCTCGCGCATGCCGGGACCGCCTGCCGGGCCCTCGTAGCGGACCACGATGACGTCGCCCGCCACGATCCGGCCCTCCTGGATGGCGGCGTAGCAGTCGTCCTCGGAGTCGAAGACCCGGGCAGGGCCCTCGTGCCGGAAGTCGTCCTTGCCGCCCAGCTTCAGCACGCAGCCGTCGGGGGCGAGCGAGCCGCGCAGGATCGCCAGCGCGCCGCGCGGCTTGAACGGCCGCGTCACGTCCGCCACGACCTCCTGGCCCGGCCGCTCCTCGGCCTGCGCGGCCACGTCGGCGAGGGTGCGGCCGTCCGCCAGCGTCACGTTCTCGCGCAGCAGCCCGGCCTCCAGCAGCCGCCGCGCCACCAGCGAGGTGCCGCCCGCCCGCCACAGGTCCAGCGCGGTGTACGGCCCGCCGCTCGGCTTGAGCCCGGTGATGATCGGCACCTGGCGGCAGACCTCGCCGATCTCGTCGATCACCAGCGGCAGCCCGGCCTCGCGGGCGATGGCCAGCAGGTGCAGCACGGCGTTCGTGGAGCCGCCCATGGCGGCCACCGAGACGATCGCGTTGTGCAGGGCGTCCGCGGTGAGCACCCGGGACGGCCGGGCGTCGCGGGCCAGCGCGTCCATGGCGAGCTCGCCGACCCGCCGCGCCGCGGCGTTCTTCTCCTCCGCCACGGCCGGGATGTCGCCGATCCCGAACGGCGCGAGGCCCAGGAAGTCGGCGACGGAGCCCATGGTGTTGGCGGTGTACTGGGCGGCGCAGGTGCCGGCTCCGGGGCAGGCGTGCCGGGCGAGGTCGTCGAGGTCGGCCTGGTCGAGCCGGCCGACCTCGCGCTCGCCCAGCGCCTCCCACATGTCCTGGATCGTCACGTCCCGCCCGCGCCACCGGCCCGGCATCATGGTGCCGCTGTAGAGCACCACGGACGGCACGTCCAGCCGGGCCAGCGCCATGATCGCGGCCGGCACGGTCTTGTCGCAGCCGACGATCGCCACCAGGGCGTCGAAGCCGTGCGCGCGCCCCATGAGCTCGATCGAGTCGGCGATGACCTCCCGGCTGACCAGGGACGCGCGCATGCCCGGGGTGTGCATGGTGAGGTTGTCGGAGACCGCGATGGTGTTGAACTCCATCGGCGTGCCGCCCGCCGCGCGCACGCCCTCGGCGACGTGCGCGGCCAGCTCGCGGTGGGTGAGGTTGCACGGCATGGTGCCGGTCCAGGTGGAGGCGATGCCGACCACGGGCCGGCGCTGCTCCTCCTCGGACAGGCCCATGGCGTACAGGTGGGAACGGGCGGGTGCGCGGTCGGGATCGTCGGCGATGCTGCTCAAGGGGGTCCTCCCGAGGTACGGTTGTCGCCCCCTCATGATTCCCGACGCCGTCTCACTGCTCCCGCATGCCCCAGGGGGAGCCGTACTCGACGAGCAGGTCCAGGAACGGGCGCGGCTCGAACGCCTCGGGGCCGAGCACGCCGGCGCCCTTCCACGTCCCCTCCGCCAGCAGCTCCAGGGCGATCACCGGGTTGACGGCGGTCTGCCAGACGACGGCCTGGGAGCCGTACTCGCGCATCGACCACTGGTTGTCCACCACGTGGTAGAGGTACACCTCGCGCGGCCGGCCGTCCTTGACGCCCTTCACCCACGTGCCGGCGCAGGTCTTGCCATGCATGCGCGCGCCCAGCTCGGCCGGGTCGGGCAGGACCGCGGCCACCACGTCGCGCGGTGACACCCGCACCGTGGTCCCGCCGTCGCCGCGTACGGGGACCGGCTCGGTGCGGTCCACGCCGAGCGCGTGCAGGGTCTTCAGCGTGTCGATGAACTCCTCGCCGAGGCCGTACTTGAAGGTGACCCGGCGGGCGTCCACCCAGCGGGGGACCAGCAGGACCTCCTCGTGCTCGACGTTCACGCACTCGACCGGGCCGATGCCCTCGGGGAAGTCGAAGACCTCGGGCTCGCTGAAGGGCTCGGTCGTGTACCAGCCGCGGTCCTTCTCGTAGATGACCGGCGGGTTGAGGCACTCCTCGATGGTGGTCCAGATGGAGAACGACGGGGCGAAGTCGTAGCCGTCGACGGTGAGGTTGGCGCCGTCCCTGATGCCGATCTCCTCGATCTCGTCGAAGAGGTCGTCGGCGGCGTAGCGGGCGAAGACGTCGGCGAGGCCGGGCTCGACGCCCATGCCCACCAGCGCGAGGCGGCCGGAGGCGGCCCATTCGGGCGCGCGGGCGAACTGCTCGTCGCCCAGCTTGACCCCCACCTCCTCGTACGGCCGCTCGGGGTGCGGCCTGGACATGGACATCGCCATGTCGAGGTAGTCGGCCCCGGCCGCGAGCGCCGCGTCGAACAGCGGCAGCACGAAGCGCGGGTCGGTGGCGTTGAGGAGCACGTCGCAGTCGTGCTCGCGGAGCAGGGCGGTGACGGCGGCCCGGTCGGCGGCGTCCACCTTGACCGGCGTGAACCGGTGGGCGTCGGCGCCCAGCGCGGCGACGGCCGCCTTGGCGCGGGGCAGGTCGTAGTCGGCGACGAGCATGTGGTCGAAGAAGGTACGGCGGGCGGCGATCCGTGTGATGGCGGTTCCCACCCCGCCTGCTCCCACGAGAAGGATACGCATGACGAAAAAATCCCCTTTGGATGCTTTTGGGGGGCTGTGTCGCTAATCCAACTGCACTACGCTCATCAACGTCAATGGCGTTGGCATAAGGAAGGTCTCGCGATGGCGAAGCGGGTGGTCCCGGAGACGGCACGCAGGCGGCGGCGGCCCACCAAACAAGGGCAGGTCCTGACTCATCAGCTCATCGTGGAGACGGCGCTGCGCATGCTGCGCGAGCACGGCGCCGCCGGCCTCACCGCCCGCCGGCTCGGCCTGGCGCTCGGCGCCGACGCCAGCACCGTCTACCGCTACTTCCGCGGCATGGACGACCTGGTCCTCGCCATCGCCGACGAGCTGTTCGGGCACGCCGTGGAAGGCTGGTCGCCGAGCGGCGACTGGCGCGCCGACCTGCGCGAGCTCGGGCTGCGCATCCACCACGCCTACCTGACGCACCCGCAGGCCGCCGTACTCACCGCCAGCCGCGTCACCGGCCTCCCCCAGGAGGTCGCCACGGACGAGATCATCCTCGGCATCCTGCGCGGGGCCGGCTTCCCCGACGCCGACGCGGTCCGCATCTACCAC
This sequence comes from Nonomuraea sp. LP-02, assembly GCF_036289125.1. Classification (NCBI taxonomy): domain Bacteria; kingdom Bacillati; phylum Actinomycetota; class Actinomycetes; order Streptosporangiales; family Streptosporangiaceae; genus Nonomuraea; species Nonomuraea sp. LP-02. The sequence continues at coordinate 8,361,382 of NZ_JAXCLK010000001.1, forward strand.
GCCTTCATCGACCAGAGCCTCGCCTTCTCGATCCTGGACGCCGCCACCCTCGCCCTGCCGCCGGCCGCCCGCGAGGCCGACGAGGAGGTCTGGCGCGACACCTACGCCCGCCTGCCCGCCAGCACCCACCCCCACATCGCCGCGACCGCCCCGCTGCTGGTCGCCCGCATGAACGACAGCGCCTACCCGACCGCGCTCGACATGCTGCTGGCGAGCGCATCAGCACAGCTCAGGGGGTAGAGGGGCGGTGTGCCTGAGGGACATCTGGTTCACCGCCACGCCGACGAGCAGCAGGCGGCACTGGGCGGGCGCGTCGTCCACGCCTCCGGGCCGCAGGGCCGCTTCGACGCGCGGCCCTACGACGGGCGGACGCTGACCGCCGTCGAGGCCCCGGGCAAGCACCTGCTGTACCACTTCGAGGACGCCCCCGCGATCCACGTGCACCTCGGCATGCGGGGGATCTTCCTGCGGTACGACGGCCCCGCGCGCGAGCCCCGGCGCGGGACGCGGCTCCGGCTGGCCACGGGCGACGTGGCGTTCGACCTGATCGCGCCCATCCAGTGCGAGGCGTACGGCCCCGGCGAGGTGGCCGCGCTGCGGGCCTCGCTCGGGCCCGACCCGCTGCGCGCCGACGCCTCCAGGGACGAGGCCGTACGGCGGCTGACCGCGTTCGGCGGGCCGGTCGGCGCTGCCGTGCTGGACCAGAAGGTGTGGGCGGGCATCGGCAACGCCTGGCGGGCCGAGCTGCTGTTCCTCGTCGGCCTGCATCCCGCCGCCAGGGACGTCGGCGCGGAAGGCGCGGGGCGGCTGTGGGACACCGCGGCCGCGTACCTCGCCCTGGGGCGCGACGCCGGGCAGGTCGTCAGCGACCCCGACCGGCCCGACGAGCGCTGGGTCTACCGCCGCGAACACTGCCGCCGATGCGGCGCACCCGTCCTGACCTGGGAACTCGCGTCCAGGACCGCATACGCTTGTCCTGTGGACCAGCCGGAGAAGGGGTGAACATGCCGACACAGCCGCTCCTCGACATCCGGCGCGTCTATGTCGAGCCGGAGGCGGCCGGGCTGCCGCGCGGGCAGGAGATCCTCGCCCGCTTCCCCGACGCCGAGCTGGTCGAGGTCGGCAGCCACCACCGCATCCCCGAGCTGTACGGCGACGAGACCAACGTCAACCGCTGGGTGCGCATCAAGACCGAGGCGCTGGTGCTCGGCGTCAAGAAGTCGCTCACCGCGCGCCCCAACGACCGCTCCGCCGACTTCATCGCGCCCTCCACCGCCAACGGCTGCGCGATGGCCTGCGCCTACTGCTACGTGCCGCGCCGCAAGGGCTACAGCAACCCGATCACGGTGTTCGCCAACATCGACAAGATTCTCGGGTACGTCCGCCGCCACGCCGGCCGCCAGGGCGTCAAACCGGAGCCCAACCAGGCCGACCCGCGCGACTGGATCTACGACATCGGCGAGAACTCCGACTGCTCCGTGGACGCCACGATCTCCGACAACGTACGCGACCTGGTCCGGCTGTTCCGCGGCCTGCCCAACGCCAAGGCCAGCTTCGCCACCAAATACGTCAACCGCGACCTGCTCGACTGGGACCCGCGGGGCCGCACCCGCGTCCGCTTCAGCCTCATGCCCGCCGCCGACTCCAAGCTGCTCGACATCCGCACCTCGCCGATCGCCGACCGCCTGGCCGCCATCGACGACTTCGTGGCCGCCGGCTACGAGGTGCACGTCAACTTCAGCCCCGTCGTGGTGCGGGACGGCTGGCTGGAGAGCTGGGCCGAACTGCTCGAGCAGCTCGACGATGCTCTCGGCCCGGAGGCGAAGGCCCAGCTCGCGGCCGAGGTGATCTTCCTCACGCACAACGACCGGCTGCACGAGGTCAACCTGGGCTGGCACCCGAAGGCCGAGGAGGTGCTGTGGCGGCCGGAGCTGCAGCAGGCCAAACGGTCGCAGACCGGCGGCTGGAACGTCCGCTACCGCACCGGGCAGAAGGGCCGGTACGTCGCCGCGCTCACCGAGCTGATCGCGGCGAGGCTGCCGTACTGCCGCGTCCGGTACGCCTTCTGACTCAGCCGTCCTGCGGGCCCTGGTCGGGGCCGTTCTGATCGGTCCTGTCCTGGTCTGGCCCGTCCTGGTCGAGTCTTGTCTGGGCGAGGCGTTTGCCGAGGCCGGCCAGCGAGTCGTCGGCCATGAGCGCGGCCAGGCGCGGCGCGTCCTCGTCGATCTGGCGCGACACCGCCGGCTGGTCACCGTTGAACCGCGTCCACGCCCGCACCACCTCCGGCATCGCGGCGATCGCCGCGTCCGACAGGATCGCCTCGCGCGGCAGCCACGAGGTGAGGAACCGCGACACCCGGTCCGGGCTCCACCACAGCGGATGGTCCCCGACGAACTCCCGCAGCTTCCCGAACGCCTCCCGCGCCCCCGGCAGCTCCGGCAGGCCCGCCAGCTCCGCGAACCGCTCCGCCGTGTCGTCGCCGGCTCCCCGCACCAGCCCCGGCACGCTCCGCGCCCGCGCCACCGCCAGCGCGCGTACCCCCGGCAGGGTGTCGGCCACCTCCGCCCCGAGCAGGCGGTCACCCAGCTCGAACGCGTCCAGCACCCGCCCCGCGACCACGCCGGGCTCCGCCGCCGCGAGCCCCAGATCGTCGAGGAACTTCACCTCCTCGACCACGGCGTCCACCGCCAGGCCGCCATGCGGCTGGTCGATGCCGACGACCAGGACGTGCGGCTCCTTGCCGTTCTCGTAGCGGAAGCTCAGCGCCGCGAGGATCTGCTCGCCGTACGGGTCGGCCCTGCCGTACCAGGCGCCTTCGCAGACCACCCGCCCCATCCGCGCCGTCCACGCCGGCAGCGCGTCCAACGCCCCTTCGGCGGCCCGCCCGAACACCGACCCGCCTGGGGATTCGCTCAGCTCCGCGTCGTCGTCCTGCTCCGGAGGCGCCACCGCGGCCAGGGCCGCGAGCGTCAACCGCGCCTCCGCGCTGCCGTCGCCGGTCAGCTCGCGGAGGAACGGCTCCACCTGTTCCGGCTCCAGGTCCGCCATCAGCCGGGCCGCCCAGAGCTCGGTCCTGAGCGGGGAACGCCACCTGAGCAGGTCGCGGGCCTGCGTGATCGCCGTCCTGAACGTCGAAGTGCTCACCCTCCGACCGTAGCCCCCGCGCCGCCCCCGCCGCGCGCCCGGGTGGCCGAGCCTCCCGGCGGGCGGCAAGAGGGCGGCCACCTCATCGTCGTCGAGGTGACCGCCCTCAGGCGAGTCTTCCGGCGGTGGCTCTCCGGAGCCATGCGCCTTCCGGCCGTGGGTCTCCGGGGCCGTGAGCCTTCTGGCGGTGGGTCTTCTAGCGGCGGTCGTCGCCGGTGAGGCCCGCCTTGCGGAGGGCTTCGGCCATGGCGCCCGTCGGGGCAGGGCTCTGGCGGCGCTGGCCGCCGCCGCGCTGGCCGCCCTGGCCCCGGCCGCCGTCGCCCCCGCGCCGGCCGTCACGACCGCCCTGGCCGCCCTGACCTCCCTGGCCTCGGTCGCCGCGCCCGCCGTCACCGCGGCCCTGGCCGCGTCCGCCGTCGCCCCGGGCGCCGTCACCGCGTCCGCCGTTGCCCCGGGCTCGGTCGCCACGGGCGCCGTCCCCTCCGGCGCCCTCACCCCGGGCGCCGCTGGAGCGGCGGGAGCCGTCGGCCTGGGCCGTGGCGTCGTCCTCCAGGCGCAGGGTCAGGGAGATGCGCTTGCGCGGGATGTCGACGTCCAGCACCTTCACCCGGACGATGTCCCCCGGCTTGACCACGTCACGCGGGTCCTTGACGAACGTGCGGGACATGGCCGACACGTGCACCAGGCCGTCCTGGTGGACGCCGACGTCGACGAAGGCGCCGAAGGCGGCCACGTTCGTGACCACGCCCTCCAGGATCATCCCGGACGACAGGTCGGAGATCTTCTCGACGCCTTCCTTGAACGTGGCGGTCTTGAAGGCGGGACGCGGGTCGCGGCCCGGCTTCTCCAGCTCGCGCAGGATGTCGGTGACCGTCGGCAGGCCGAAGGTGTCGTCGGTGAAGTCGTCGGGACGCAGGGAGCGCAGGGCGGCGGTGTTGCCGATCAGCGACTTGAGGTCGGTCTTGACCGAGCCGAGGATGCGGCGGACCACCGGGTAGGACTCGGGGTGCACGCTCGACACGTCGAGCGGGTCGTCGCCGCCGCGGATGCGCAGGAAGCCCGCGCACTGCTCGAACGCCTTCGGGCCGAGCCGCGGCACCTCCTTGAGCGCGGTGCGGGTGCGGAACGGGCCGTTGGCGTCGCGATGCCTGACGATGCTCTCGGCGAGCGTGGCGCCGATGCCCGACACGCGCGTGAGCAGCGGCGCCGAGGCGGTGTTGACGTCGACGCCGACCGCGTTGACGCAGTCTTCGACCACGGCGTCGAGCGAGCGCGACAGCTTGGTCTCGGCCAGGTCGTGCTGGTATTGGCCGACGCCGATCGACTTGGGGTCGATCTTGACCAGCTCGGCCAGCGGGTCCTGGAGCCGGCGGGCGATGGAGACCGCGCCGCGCAGCGACACGTCGAGCTCGGGCAGCTCCTGCGAGGCGTACGCCGAGGCGGAGTAGACCGACGCCCCCGCCTCCGACACCACGATCTTGGTCAGCCCCGGCATGTGCTTGCACAGCTCGCCGGCCAGCTTGTCGGTCTCGCGGGAGGCGGTGCCGTTGCCGATGGCGATGAGCTCGACGCCGTGCCGCTGCGCGAGCGCGCCGAGCACGGCGAGCGACTGGTCCCACTGGCGCTTGGGCTCGTGCGGGTAGATGGTGGCGGTGTCGACGACCTTGCCGGTGGCGTCGACCACGGCGACCTTCACGCCGGTGCGCAGGCCGGGGTCGAGCCCCATCGTCGTACGGGTGCCGGCCGGCGCGGCGAGCAGCAGGTCGCGCAGGTTGGCGGCGAAGACCCGCACCGCCTCGTCCTCGGCCGCCTGCCAGAGCCGCATCCGCAGGTCGATGCCCAGGTGGACGAGGATGCGGGTGCGCCAGGCCCAGCGCACGGTCTCGGTGAGCCACTTGTCGGCCGGCCGGCCCTGGTCGGAGACGCCGAACCGGGAGGCGATGCGCAGCTCGTAGTCGGGGCTGTCGTCGGGCTCCAGCGTGACGCTGAGGATCTCTTCCTTCTCGCCGCGGAACATCGCCAGGATGCGGTGGGAGGGCAGCTTGGTGAACGGCTCGCCGAACTCGAAGTAGTCGGAGAACTTGGCCCCCGCCTCCTCCTTGCCCTCGCGGACCTTGGACACGAGCCGCCCGCGCGTCCACAGCTGCTCGCGCAGGCCGCCGATGAGGTCGGCGTCCTCGGCGAAGCGCTCGATGAGGATGGCCCGCGCGCCCTCCAGGGCCGCGCCCGCGTCGGCCACGCCCTCGGTGACGAAGCCCGCGGCCTCGGCGGCCGGGTCGAGGGACGGGTCGGCGAGCAGCCGGTCGGCCAGCGGCTCCAGCCCGAGCTCGCGGGCGATCTGCGCCTTGGTGCGCCGCTTGGGCTTGTAGGGCAGGTAGATGTCCTCCAGGCGGGCCTTGGTCTCGGCCGCCATGATCTGCTCGCGCAGCGCGTCGTCGAGCTTGCCCTGGGACTCGATGGACTCCAGGATCGCGGTGCGGCGCTCCTCCAGCTCGCGCAGGTAGCGCAGCCGCTCCTCCAGCGTGCGCAGTTGCGCGTCGTCGAGCGCGCCGGTGACCTCCTTGCGGTATCGCGCGATGAACGGCACGGTCGCGCCGCCGTCGAGCAGTTCGACGGCCGCCTGCACCTGGCCGTCGCGTACGCCGAGCTCCGCGGCGATCCGCTGGTGAATAGAGAGCACTTGCCTGCCTTTCGATGGTCCCGCCGGTCAATTGTGCAGGACTACGCCGTCCTTCATGACCAGAGTGCGCGCAGGGTGAACGACCACGGCCTCCGCCGCGCCGCCGCACGGCAGCACGACGAGGTCGGCCCGGTCGCCCGGCTTCAGCCCGTAGCCCCGCAGCCCGAGCAGGCGGGCGCCGCCCGTGGTGGCCGCCTCCAGCGCCAGCTCGATGTCCTCGTCCCTGCGGAAGGTGCTGCGGTAGGCGAGGTGCATGGCCCGCTCCAGCAGGTCGCCGCTGCCGTACGGCCCCCAGAGGTCGCGGATGCCGTCGTGCCCGCAGGCGAGCGTGACGCCCGCCGCCCGCAGCTTCTTGACCGGCGGCACCGGGAAGTCGTAGACCGCCGCGGTGACCAGGGCCACGCCCGCCTCGGCCAGCCCCTGCACCAGCCGGTCCTGGGCGCCCTCGCCGAGCTGGCCCAGCGCGTAGGCGTGGCTCACCGCCACCCGCCCGCCCAGCCCGAGCGCCTTGGTGCGCTCGATGATCAGCTCCAGCTCCCAGCCGCCGAGGGTGCCGCCGTCGTGCAGGTGGATGTCGATGTGGGCGCCGTAGCGCTCGGCCAGGCCGAAGATCACGTCGAGGTGCCGCACCGGGTCGCGGTCGATGCCCGCCGGGTCGAGCCCGCCGACCGCCTCCACGCCGCTCTTGAGCGCCTCCTCCAGCAGCTCGGCCGTGCCCGGGTTGGTCAGCACGCCGTGCTGCGGGAAGGCGACCTGGCGCACCTCGACGGGCACGCGGGCGGCGGCCTCGCGCACGGCCTCCACGCCGCGCAGCCCGACCTGCGGATCGATGTCGGTGTGCGTGCGGACGTGGGTGGTGCCGGCCGCGCTCATGCGTTCGAGCAGCGCTGTGATGCGCCCGGTGTCGGGCACGCCGAGCTCGGCCCGGCGGCCGAGGTCGTTGCCGATGCGGCCGGCGAGGGTGTCGTCGGCGGAGTGGGGCACCCACGGGCCGCCGTAAAGGGTCTTGTCGAGGTGGCAGTGCGCCTCGACCAGGCCGGGCAGCACGAGCTGCCCGGTGATGTCGGCCACCTGCGCGCCGGGCGCGTCGAGGCCGGGGCCGACCTCGTGGATCAGGCCGTCGCGGACGAGGAGGTCGGCGGGCGACCCGAGCCCCCAGGGAAGCCCGCCGCGCAGGAGCACGTCGCTCATGCCAGCACCCTAGACGCCGCCGGTGACGTTTTCCCGGCCGCCGCAGTGACCGGACGGGCCGGCGGTCACATCTGCTCCAGGTGGGAGATGTTGGCCAGGTCGGCGGGGTCGTCGCTGGGCCGGCCGGCGAGCCAGGCGTCGAGGATCTCGTCGAGCACCACGTCGGAGGTGAGGCGCAGGCTCAGGGCGAGCACGTTGGCGTCGTTCCACTTGCGGGCCCCGCCGGCGGTGTAGGCGTCGACGCAGAGGGCGGCGCGCACGCCGGGGACCTTGTTCGCGGCGATCGAGGCGCCGGTGCCGGTCCAGCAGCACACGACGGCCTGCTCGGCGCGGCCCTCGGCCACGTCGCGGGCGGCGAGTTCACAGGCCCACGCCCAGTCGTCGCGCTCGCCGTCGTCGAGGGCGCCGTGCGTGATCACCTCGTGGCCGCGCCTGCGCAGCTCCGTCACCACCCGCTCGGCCACGCCGTCCCTGCTGTCGGCGGCCACAGAAATCCGCATCCACGCCTCCGCCCGTCGTTCCTCCAGAGTCGTTCCCAAAGAGTACGGCCGGCACCTGCCCGACTGGCGAAAGCAGCGGCGGTGTGGTTGGTTGTGTCGCCAAATGAGCATTGATGTGAGCGATATCCCGGCTCTCGCCCGGGGCTGCGCCGTTCTCGGCACCGGTGGCGGGGGAGACGTCCGCACCGGGTCGCTGGCCGCGGTCCGGGCCATCCGCGAGTACGGCCCCGTCCCCCTGGTCAGCCTGGCCGACCTGCCGGACGACGCCCTGGTGGTGCCGCTGTCCGGCATCGGCGCGCCGACCGTCAGCCACGAGATGATCCACAGCGAGGACGAGCCCCGGCGCGTCGCCGAGGAGGTCGAGCGGATCTTCGGCCGCCCGCCGAGCGCCGTCATGTCCTCCGAGATCGGCGGCTCCAACGGCGTCATCCCGGTCGCCTGGGCCGCCCAGCTCGGCCTGCCGCTGCTCGACGCCGACGGCATGGGCCGGGCCTTCCCCGAGGTCCAGATGGTCTCCATGTACGTCGCCGGCCTCCCGGCCGACCTGGTGATCATGTCCGACGTGCAGGGCAACGTGGTCACCATCCGCCCGGTGGACGGCCTGTGGTCCGAGCGCCTGGCGCGGGCGGTGTGCGTGGCGGCCGGCTCGTCCGCGCTGATGGCCGACTACATCCTCACCGCCGCCGGCGCGCGGGGCGCGGTGATCGAGGGCACGGTCACGTACGCGCTGGAGGTCGGCAGGGCCACCGAGGGCGTCCCGGACCCGCTGGGCGCGCTCCAGGGCAGGCTCGGCGCCGCCTGCCTGGTCACCGGCAAGCTGACCGACGTGGAGCGGCGCACGACGGGCGGGTTCGTCCGCGGCACGGCCACGGTCGAGGGCACCGGCGACGACCGTGGCCGCACGCTCACGCTGGAGCTGCAGAACGAGAACCTGGTCGCGATCGAGGACGGCCGGCCGCTCGCGATGGTGCCCGACCTGATCACGGTCGTGGACACCGAGACCGCCGCCGCGATCCAGACCGAGGGCCTGCGCTACGGCCAGCGCGTGACGGTGCTCGCCTGGCCGTGCGACCCCCTCTGGCGTACCCCCAAGGGGCTGGAGACGGCCGGGCCGCGCGCCTTCGGCTACGAGCTCGACTACGTCCCGGTGGAGGAGCTGAGCGCTCATGTCTGACCTGCGCGTGGGGATCGACGTCGGCGGCACCAACACCGACGCGGTGGTGCTCGACGCCGGCGGACGGGTGATCGCCAAGGCCAAGCGCCCGACCACCCCGGACGTGACGGAGGGCCTGCGGGCCGCGCTCGACGCGGTGCTCGCCCCCCTGGGCGAGTCGAGGGAGCGGATCGGCCGCGTCATGCTCGGCACCACGCACGCCACCAACGCCATCCTGGAGCGGCGCAACCTCGGCCGGGTCGCGGTGCTGCGGCTCGGCGCGCCCGCCACGACCGGCGTCCCGCCGCTGTCGGGCTGGCCGGACGACCTGCGCAAGGCCGTCTCGGCGGGCGAGGCGGTGCTGCCCGGCGGCCACTACGTGGACGGCCGCGAGCTGGCCCGCCCCGATCTCGACGCCGTACGCCGCTTCCTCGACGCGGTCGAGGCGGAGGCGGTGGCGATCACCGGCGTGTTCAGCCCGGCGAGCGGCGAGCACGAGCGGCTGGTGGGGGAGCTGGTCAGGGACGAGTACGGCCTGCCGGTCTCGCTCAGCCACGAGATCGGCTCGCTCGGCCTGCTCGAACGCGAGAACGCGACCGTGCTCAACGCCGCGCTGTACGGGGTCGCCGCCGACGTGACAGGCGCGCTGGTCGCCGCGCTGGCCGAGCGGGGTCTCGGCGCCCGCCCGTACCTGGCGCAGAACGACGGCACGCTCATGACGCTGGAGCACGCCGCCCGTCTGCCGGTCGCCACGATCGGCTCCGGCCCGGCGAACTCGCTGCGCGGGGCGGCGTACCTGTCGGGCGCGGCGGACGCGATCGTCGTGGACGTCGGCGGCACCTCCACCGACCTCGGCGTGCTGGCCGGCGGCTTCCCCCGGGAGTCGGCGGCGGCGGTCGAGATCGGCGGCGTGCTCACCAACTTCCGCATGCCGGACATCCTGGCCATCGCGCTCGGCGGCGGCACGGTCGTACGGGAGCGTGGCCTCGGCCCCGACTCGGTCGGCTACCGCATCGCGGAGGAGGCCCTGGTGTTCGGCGGGGGCACCCCGACCATGACCGACGCCGCCGTGGCCGCCGGCCGTACCCCGCCGGACGATCCCGGCTGGCGGCTTGACATCTCGGAAGCAATCGCCGACATGCTGCAAAGGGCGGTGGCGACCGCCGACGAGCTGGTCGCCGACGCCGTGGACCGCATGGCGCTGGGCCGGGCCGACCGGCCGCTGGTCGCGGTGGGTGGCGGGGCGTTCGTGCTGCCGGCCAGCGTGCCCGGCGCGGGCGAGCTGATCCGCCCGGAGCACGCCGAGGTCGCCAACGCGGTAGGGGCCGCGATCGCGCTGGCGAGCGGCAGAGTCGATACGATCTTGCCTGCGGGAGATAGCCGGTCAAAGGCCATCGAAAGGGCCAAGGAGGAGGCGGCGGCCCGAGCCGTGGCGGCGGGGGCGGACCCTGCCCTCGTGGAGATCGTCGATCTCCTGGAGGTGCCGCTGAGCTACCTCTCCGAGCCCGCCGTGCGGGTACACGTCAAAGCAGCCGGACCCCTCGCCCGGTGAAAGAACGGAAGGATCCCCCCACATGCGCTGGCACAAGCGTCTGCTCGTCGCCGGTGTGACCGGTGTCCTCGCCCTGACCGCGTCCGCGTGCGCGGGCGGTCAGGTGCGCGGCGCCGGCGGCACACCCGCGCCCCAGCAGAGCGGCACCGGCCAGAGCCGGAGTGCCCCGTCCGACGGCCCGGTGAACGACAGCACGTTCGTCTACGTCCCCAACCTCGACGTCGTCACCGACTGGGACCCGGCCACGTCCTACTCCAACGAGATCGTCGCGCTGTCGAACATCTACGAGGGCCTGACCCGCTACGACGCGCAGACCCAGAAGGCCGAGCCGCGCCTCGCGCTGAAGTGGACGTCGGGGGCCGGCGGCAAGGAGTGGACGTTCGAGCTGCGCCCCGGCGTCACCTTCCACTCCGGCAAGCCGCTGACGGCCGAGGCCGCGAAGAAGGCCATCGAGCGGACGATCGACAAGAAGGGCGGCGCGGCCTACATCTGGGACGCCGTGGACAAGATCGACGCCCTTGACGACAAGACGCTCAAGTTCACCCTGAAGTACCCGGCCCCGCTCGACCTCATCGCCTCCTCCGGCTACGCCGCCTACATCTACGACGTCGGCGCCGTGGACCCCGACGGCAAGAAGGACGGCGGCACCGGCCCGTACACGGTCGACACCTGGCAGAAGGGCAAGGAGACCGAGCTCACGCTCAAGGCGTACGAGGACTACTGGGGCGGCTGGAAGCCCGAGCAGTACAAGAAGGTCGCCTTCCGCGTCACCCCGGAGATCACCACCGCCTGGCAGCTCCTGCAGAAGGGCGAGGTCAACTTCGTCCAGCGGCTCAACCCGCAGCTCTTCCAGCAGGCCGGCGCGACGGACGGGGTGCGCACCTCGCAGTCGCCGTCGTTCCAGAACCTGCTCGTGCTGTTCAACACCGCCTCCGGCCCGGCCAAGGACGAGCGGGTGCGCAAGGCGCTGCAGGCGGCCATCGACTACGACGGCCTGGTGGCCGCGCTCAAGGGCTCCGGGCAGAAGGCCAGCGGCCTGGTGCCGCAGGGCCTGCTCGGCCACGTCGCCGGCATGCAGCCCAAGCAGGACCTGGACAAGGCCAGGCAGCTCCTGGAGGAGGCCGGCTACGGCCCCGACAACCCCGAGCTCAAGCTGAGCCTCACCTACGCCCAGGGCGACGACGACCAGAAACTCCTGGTCACGCTGCTCAGCTCGGCGCTGAAGAAGCTCAACGTCACGCTGCAGGCCCGGCCCATGACCTGGAACGCGCAGTGGGACCTCGGCAAGAAGCGCGGCCAGGACGTCTTCGTCATGTACTGGTATCCGGACTACCCGGACGCCTACTCCTGGTTCCTCAACGTGTTCAGGAGCGCCGACGAGCCGCAGTTCAACCTGTCGTACCTGAAGGACGCGCAGATCGACGCGGGCATCGACGCGCTGCCCGAGCTGACGGCCACCAACCAGGTCCGCGCCGACGAGACCTACCAGGACCTGCAGCGGAAGATCATCGAGGAGCGGGCGGCGGTCGCGGTGCCGTACGTGCAGACCTACCAGCGGGCGCTCTCCGCGGATGTCGAGGGATACGTGGACAACCCCGCCTATCCCAACGTGGTCTTTTTCTACGACCTGAAGCGCGCAGCCTGACCCATGGCACGCCATCTGGCCCGCCGGCTCGGCCAGGCCCTCCTGGTCGTGGCCGGCGTGGTCGTGCTCACCTTCGCCGTCATGAGGCTCGTGCCGGGCGACCCCGCGGTCGCCTACGCCGGGCCGAAGGCCACGCCCGAGCAGCTCGCCGAGGTCCGCGAGCGGTTCGGGCTGGACGACCCGCTGCCCGCGCAGCTCGTCGCGTACGTGCGCGACCTGCTCACCGGCGACTGGGGCACCAGCCTGCGCACCCGCCAGCCGGTCCTCGACGACCTCTACCTCGCCTTCCCCGCCTCGCTGGAGCTGGTCGGCGCGGCGCTGGCGCTGGCGATCGTCGTCGGCGTCCCGGTCGGCGTGCTCGCCGCCCGCCACAACCGGCGGCTGCCGGACCTCGGCGTGCGGTTCACCAGCATGCTCGCGGTGTCCGTGCCGGTCTTCTGGCTGGCGCTCACCCTGCAACTGGTCTTCGCGAGCAAGCTGGGCTGGTTCCCGATCGCCGGCGAGTACGACTCCTCGCTCGACACCACGAGCCCGCTCACCCTCTGGACCAACATCACGGTCGTCGACGCCCTCATCACCGGCAACTGGCCCATCTTCACCAGCACCCTCCAGCACCTGGTGCTGCCCGCGCTCGTCGTGGCCGCCTATCCCACCGGCGTGATCGCCCAGATGACCCGGGCGGCGCTCATCGAGGAGTCCGGCCAGGACCACGCGCGGATGGAGCGGGCGCTCGGGTTCGGTGAGACGGCCGTGCTGACCAGGTTCGCGCTGCGGCCGTCGCTGGTGCCGGTGCTGTCGATCGTGGCGCTGGTGTTCGCGTACTCGATCGTCAACGGCTTCCTGGTCGAGGCGGTCTTCAACTGGCCTGGGCTGGGCCGCTACGCCGCCGAGTCGATCAAGGCGCGCGACACCCCGGCCATCGCGGGCGTGACGCTGCTGATCGCGCTCGTGTACACGCTGGCCAACCTGGTCGTGGACCTGCTCCAGGGCGTCGTGGACCCCCGGGTGAGGGCCCGATGAAGCGGCGCGGGCTGCCCCGGATCCCCGACCGTTTCGCCGCGCTCGGCGCGGTCCTCATCGTGCTCCTCGTGCTGGCCGCGATCCTCGCGCCCTGGCTGGCGCCGTACGACGCCGATCCCCGGCCCCTGGAGTCGCAGCTGCCGCCGAGCGGCGCACACTGGCTCGGCACCGACCACGCCGGTCGCGACGTGCTCAGCCAGATCCTGTACGGCGCCCGCACTTCGCTGTTCATCGCCGTCGCGGTGCTCGCGGTCTCGGCCACGGCCGGGGTGACGCTCGGGATGATCGCCGGGTACGCGGGCGGCTGGGCGCGCGATGTGATCATGCGGATCACGGACGTGTTCCTGGCCTTCCCCGCGCTGCTGCTCTCGCTCGCCCTCGCGGTCGTGCTGCCGCCGAGCGTCAACACGGTCGTGCTGGCCATCGCGGTGACCTGGTGGCCGTGGTACGCCCGCCTGGCCGCCTCCACGGCCGCCTCCATCGCCACCCGCGGCTACGTGGACGCCGCCCGCTGCCTCGGCGTGCCCGCGCCGCTGATCGTGCTGCGGCACGTGCTGCCGAACTCGCTCACCCCCGTCCTGGTGCAGATGTCGCTGGACGCGGGCGGGGTGATCCTGACCTCGGCGGCGCTGTCGTACCTGGGGCTGGGCGCACAGGAGCCGACCGCGGAGTGGGGGCTCATGGTGCAGCAGGGGCAGACGTACTTCACCACGAGCTGGTGGATGGTGACCTTCCCGGGGCTGGCGATCCTGGTGACGGCGTTCGCGTTCAACGTGCTCGGCGAGGGGCTGCGCAACGCGCTCGACCCGCGAAGGGTGGTCAAGTGATCGAGGTGCGCGAGCTCAAGGTGAGCTACGGCGGGCGCGTCGTCGCCGACGTGCCCGAGCTGGACGTGGGCGCGGGCGAGTGCGTGGCGATCGTGGGGGAGAGCGGATCGGGCAAGTCCACGACGCTGCTCGCGCTGCTCGGCCTCCTCCCCGACGCCGAGGTGAGCGGCCGCGTCACCGTCTGCGGCGTGGACGTCATGACCGCCTCGCCCCGCCGGCTGCGCGAGCTGCGCGGCGCGCGGGCGGCGCTCGTCATCCAGTCGCCGCAGGCCGCGCTCGCCCCCGCGACCCGGCTCGGCGTCCTCATGCGCCGCGCGCTGCGGCTGCACGGCAGGGAGGCGACGGACGCGGCCATGGCCGAGGCCATGCGGGCGGTGCTGCTCGACCCCGAGCTGCTGCGCCGCTACCCGCACGAGATCTCCGGCGGGCAGGCCCAGCGCTTCGCCATCGCGCTCGCCATCGCGCTCGGCGCGGAGGTCGTCCTCGCCGACGAGCCGACCAGCGCGCTCGACGTGACCGTACAGGCCGAGGTGGTCGCCGTGCTGCACGGGCTGCGGGCCGAACGGGGCCTCGCGCTCCTGCTCGTCTCGCACGACCTCGCCCTGGTGTCCACGATCGCCGACCGGGTGCTGGTCATGAAGGACGGCGCGGTGGTCGAGTCGGGACCGGCCGCGCTTCTCGCCGCGCCGGCCCATCCGTACACGCGCGAGCTGCTGGAGGCGCTGCCATGACCATGCTGAGGGCCGAGCGCGTCACCCTCGGGTACGGCGGGCGCCCCGTCGTCCACGACGTCAGCCTCGACCTCACCGAGGGCGGCGTCGGCCTGATCGGGGAGAGCGGGTCGGGCAAGACCACGCTGGCGCGGGCGTTCCTCGGCCTGCTGAAGCCGATGTCCGGCGACATCTGGTACGGCGGGCGGCCGCTGCGCGAGGCCGACCGGCGCAGGTTCAGGAAGGACGTCCAGCCCGTCTTCCAGGCCGAGGCGCTCGACCCGCGCATGCGGATCGGCGCGTCCGTCGCCGAGGCGTTGCCGCGCCGCGAGCGGGCCCGCGTGGGGGAGCTGCTGGAACAGGTCGGCCTGGACCCGGCGCTCGCCGGCCGCCGGCCCCACCAGCTCTCCGGCGGCCAGCGGCAGCGGGTGGTGATCGCCCGCGCCCTGGCGGTCGGCCCCCGCCTGCTCATCCTCGACGAGCCCACCAGCGCGCTGGACGTGACGGTCCAGGCGCGCATCCTCGACCTGCTCGCCGGGCTGGACGCCGAGCGGCTGCTCATCACCCACAACCTCGCGGTCGTGCGGCGGCTCTGCCGGACCTCGTACGTGCTGTTCGCCGGCCGGGTGGTGGAGTCGGGGCCGACGGCGGAGCTGCTGGCCCGGCCGGCGCACCCGTACACGCTGGCCCTGCGCGACGCGGTCCCCCGGCTCGGCGGCCCGCCCCCGGAGGCGAGCGGCCGGACGGAGGCCGTGCCGGCGGCGACCGGCTGCCCGTACCGGCTGCGCTGCCCGCTCGCCGTGCCGGAGTGCGAGCGCGCCCCGGAGCTCCGCGAGGTCACGGACGGCCGCAGCGCGGCCTGTCACCGCGCCGCGGACGTCCTCGGGCAGCCTCCGCTCACAGAGCCTTCAGGCCGCTGATGACCTCCAGCAGGACCTTCGCGTCCGGCGCTGGGGGCGGGTGCTCGACCTGGACGAGTTCCTGCGCGTACAGGTCGCCGACCAGCACGCGGACCACGCCGATGGGCAGGTTGAGCTCGGCGGCCACGTCCACGAGGCGGGTGGGTTTGGTGCACTTCTGCAGGATGATCAGGTGCTCGGGGCCGAGGCCCACGGGCGCGGTGAGGCCGCCGGCGGTGATGATCACCGCGATGAGGTCGATGGCCTCGCTCGCGGGCACCGTACGGCCCCGGGTCAGCAGATAGGCGGGGACGATCGGACCGGCGTCCTCGTCCAGCCAGCGCTCGTCACTCACTGCGCACCACCCGCATGGGGCGTTTGGGCTCCTCGGCGGGAGCCTCGGGCTCTGCCACGTGCTCTTCCGGGATCAACACGATCGCGGTGGTCCCTCCATATGGTGAACCGCGCAACGTCACGCGGATGTCGTGCCTGGCGGCCAGGCGCGAGACGACGAACAGGCCGAGCCGGTCACTGTCGGCCAGATCGAACTCGGGCGGGCTGGCCAGCCGCTCGTTGTACTCGGCCAGCTCCTCGGGGCTCATCCCGAACCCGCGGTCCTCGACCTCGAAGACGAAGCCGCGCGCGGCCTTCTCCCCGCGCACGATGACCGGCGTCTTGTCGGGGGAGTAGACGGTCGCGTTCTCGATGAGCTCGGCGATCAGGTGGATCACGTCGCCGACGACCGGCCCGGCGAGGCGCTCGGCCGGCATCGGCTCGACGGTGACCCGCTGGTAGTCCTCCACCTCGGCCGTCGCGCCGCGCGCCACGTCGAGCAGCGGCACCGGCCTGCTCCAGCCGCGGCCCGGGATGGCGCCGGACATGATGATCAGGCCCTCCGCGTGGCGGCGCATGCGGGTGGTGAGGTGGTCGAGCTTGAACAGGTCCTCCAGGGCGTCCGGCTCGGTCGCCCGGTGCTGCATGTCCTGGAGCTGGATGCGCTGGCGGTGCAGGAGGGCCTGGCTGCGCCTGGCCAGGTTGCGGAAGACGTGCCGGACGCCCTCCCTGAGCTGCGCCTGGCCGACCGCGGCCTCGACGGCGGTCTGCTGGACGGTGGAGAACGCCTGCCCGACGTCGTCGATCTCGGTGGTGGTGCTCGGCACCGACAGCTCGGGCAGCTCGACCGTCTCGCCCTTGCGCAGCTTGGCCACCACCTGGGGCAGCCGCTCCTGGGCCACTTCCAGCGCGGCCAGCCGGAGCGCGCCCAGCTCCTTCGACAGCCGGTTGCCCATCCGCAGCGAGAACGCGATGGACACGACCACCAGCGCCAGGCAGAGCCCGGCCAGCATGAACGCCCGCCGCAGCACCTCGTCGGCGATCGGCTCGGCGCGGGCGTTCAGCGTCGCGCTGGCCCGCATGAGCGACTCCTGGAACGACTTCGCCAGCGCCTCGGTCGTGGCCAGCCAGCTCTTGGGCGTGCGGCCCGCGATGATCTGGTCCTCCATCATCCGCATGCGCTGGTAGGCGGGGGAGGCGATGAGGGAGACGTCGGCGTCGCGCAGCGGCCGGTCGAGCTCGCTCAGCGACTGGTCGACGAGGAAGCGCCGGTTGCCGACGATCTGGGTGAACAGCCTGCGCTCGGTCTCGGTGACCGGCCCGAGCGCGATGGCCTGCTCCCGGGTCAGCAGCTCCTTGGCGAAGCCGAGGTCGATGATCACGCGCGACTGCTCGTAGATGGGGATGTCGTCGATGAGGGCGACGTGCCGGTGCAGGCCGAAGATCGTGTCGATGATCGCGCTGTACGACTCCACGGTGTGCAGACGGTCGGACAGGCCGGCGTCGATCTCTCCTCGGATCGCGTCGAGCCTGTCGAGCTGCGTGTCCACCGCGTCCACCTGTATGCGGATCTCTTCCGATCGGTTCTTGGATGTGCTGGAGAGCTGCCGGAACGTGTCCCTTGCCGCGTCGGTGCGGTTGCGCTGCGCGGTCACGGCGGCGGGGCCGGCCACGTTGCGCAGGAGCTTGGCCGAGGCCAGACGCTCACGCTGAATCTCGCTGATCAGTTTGTACGCGGGAAGGCGCAGGTTCGTCCAGACCGTTTTGTATTCGCGCAGCTCCAAACTCTCGGTCGCCGTGACGGCGGTGATGACTCCCCACAACACCACCATGGAGGCCAGTGGCACCAGCAGCAGTCCGATGATCTTCATGCGGATCGTCCGGCTACGACCCATGGCACCTCACTCCGGTCCTGGTCCCCTGGCGGCAACCCTGGACGGGACAGGCCCTGAGAATAGCAACGCGATCACTCAATTGCCCAATTTTTCGGGACTTTTGGACACGTGTCGCCGGTCTTCATGATCTTGGAGTAGGTTTCCCGAGTACGTCGCTGACAGAGGTCGCTGACAGAGGGAGATGCGTTGCGCCGTCGTCTCGCCGCGGCCGCCGCGCTGGCGCTCCTCGCGGCCTGCTCCTCACCTCCTGAGCCGGCCCGCGCCCCCGCGGGCGAGTCGACGTTCGTCTACGTGAAGAATCTGGACATCATCACCGAATGGGACCCGGGAAAGTCCTACTCCAACGAACTCGTCGCCTTTCAGAACATCTACGAGACGCTCACGTTCTGGAATCCCGTGACGAAGAAGTCCACCCCGCGCCTCGCCACCTCCTGGCGCGCCTCGGCCGACGGTCGCACCTGGACGTTCAACCTCCGCACCGGCGTGACCTTCCACACCGGCCGCCCGTTCGACGCCGACGCGGTCAAGGCGTCCATCGAGCGCACGATGACCACCAAGACCGGCGCCTCCTACATCTGGGACGCCGTCTCCTCGATCCGGGCCGACGGGCCGTCCACCGTGACGTTCACGCTCAAGTACCCGGTGCCGCTCGACCTGGTCGCCTCCGCCGGGTACGCCGCCTACATCTACGACACCAAGGCTGCCTCCGACCTCACCGCCTGGTTCGGGCAGGGCAGGGACGCCGGCACCGGGCCGTACACCGTGGCTCAGTGGCAGAAGGACAAGGAGGAGGAGCTCACGCTCAAGGCGTACGACAAGTACTGGGGCGGGTGGGACAAACCCCACTACAACCTCGTCAAGTACCGGGTCGTGCCCGACCCCGACCGCGCCTGGCAGCTCCTGCAGCGCGGCGAGGCCGACTTCGTCGAGCGGCTCAACCCCCGCCTGTTCTCCAGGGCGTCGGCCACGCCCGGCGTGCGCACCTCCGAGCGGCCGTCGTTCCAGACCGCGATGCTGCTGTTCAACACCGCGGACGGGCCGATGAAGGACGTAAGGGTGCGCCGCGCCGTACAGAAGGCCATCGACTACCGCGGCCTGGTCAAGGACCTCAAGGGCGCCGGCTCGCCCACCAGCGGGGTCATCCCCGAAGGGCTGATGGGCCACGTGCCCGGCCGCGAGCCCAAGCAGGACCTCGCCGCCGCCGAACGGCTGCTGCGCCTGGCCGGCTACGGTCCCGGCGGGCGGCCGCTGCGGCTGCGGATGACGTACGGGGAGGGCGACACCGACTGGCGGCTGCTCGCCACCCACCTGGAGGCCACGCTGAAGCCGCTCAACGTCACCGTCCAGGCCACCGCCATGCCGTGGAACGACCAGTGGGAGCTGGGCAAGCGGCGCGGCCAGGACATCTTCGTGATGTACTGGTGGCCCGACTACGCCGACGGCTACTCCTACTTCGGCAACGTCTTCCACAGCGGCGAGCCGCCGGTGTTCAACCTGTCCTATCTCAAGGACGGCGAGCTGGACGCGCTGCTCGACACCGTGGCCGAGCTGACCGTGACCGACCCGCCGGCGGCGCAGCGGGCGTACGAGCAGGCCACCCGCCGCGTGCTGGACCAGCGGGCGGCCGTGGCGCTGCCGTGGGTGACCAACTACCAGCGCGCCTACCTCGGCAGCATCCAGGGCTATGTGGACAACCCGGCGTACTCCGACGTCGTCTTCGTCTACGACCTGAGGCCCTCGGCCTGATCCTGCCCCTGGTCCGGGCCCTCGACGCGTTCCTTGAGGCGGGCCCTGATCTCCTCGGGCGTGTACGCGCGCCGCCGCCGCTCGGCGCGGGCGATCACCACCCCGGTCGCCGCCACGCCCATGACCCCGGCCAGCCCGAGCACCTTCCACCACCGCCGCTTGCGCATAGTGCCTAGGCTAGCCATGTGCTGACACTCGACGAGGCCGTCAAGGTGACGCGCACCGGCGACCTGTGGATCTTCCGCGGGCGTTCGGTGCCCGACCGCGCCATCCAGACGGTGACCAACAGCCCCGTCAACCATGTGGGCATGGCCATCGTGATCGAGGACCTTCCGCCCATGATGTGGCACGCCGAGCTCGGCCGGTCGCTGCCCGACCTGTGGGCCGGCGCGCACCACCGCGGCGTGCAGCTGCACGACCTGCGCGCGGCGGTCACCACGTGGGTCGGCAGATACGGCCAGCGCCCCTGGCTGCGCCAGCTCGAACCCGAGGTCACGCCGGAGATGGAGGACGCCGCCCTGCGCACGGTCGCCCGGCTGGACGGCACGCCGTTCCCCTCCACGGCCCGGCTGGCCGGCCGCTGGTTCCGTGGCCGCGTCCCGTGGCGGGCCCGTCAGGGGATGGCGCTGGAGAGCGCCTACTGCGCGGAGGTCGTGGCGGTCACGTACGAGGAGATGGGCCTGCTGCCCGTCGGCCGCCGCCCCAACTGGTACGATCCGGGCCGCTTCTGGAGCGGCGACGACCTGGAGCTGCTGACCGGCCGCCGCCTCGGGAACGAGATCACCATCGGCGTCGAACGGACGTGAGCTTCAACGTGTCAACCGTGAACGTCGCCCTCGTGGGCGTGGGCAACTGCGCGTCCTCGCTCGTGCAGGGCGTCGAGCACTACCGCGACGGCGACGCCCCCGGCCTGCCCAACCCCGTGTGCGCCGGCTACGCCGTCTCCCAGGTGCGCTTCACCGCCGCCTTCGACGTCAACCCCGCCAAGATCGGCCGCGACCTGTCCGAGGCCGTCTGGGCGCCGCCCAACAACGCCCGCAGGTTCGCCGACGTGCCGCACCTCGGGGTGCCGGTCGTGGACGGCGTACTCGCCGACGGCGTCGGCCCCGGCTCGGCCGGCCTCGTCAAGCCGCGCGGCCGGCTCGACGAGGCCGCCACCGCCGCGCAGGTCGCCGCCCACCTCGCCGCGACCGGCAGCCACGTCGTGCTCAACTTCCTGCCCACGGGCGCGCAGCGCGCCACCGAGCTCTACGCGCAGGCCGCGATCGAGGCCGGGTGCGCGTTCGTCAACTGCATGCCCGCCATGCTCGCCCGCTCGCCCGAGTGGCGCTCCCGCTTCGAGGCGGCCGGGCTGCCGCTCATCGGCGACGACCTGAAGAGCTCGTTCGGCGCGACGCTCCTGCACCGGGCCCTGGTGGACGCGCTCACCAGCAACGGCGTACGCCTGTCCGGCGGGCACCAGCTCCTCGGCGGCGGCAACATGGACTTCGTCAACCTCACCGACGGCGACCGCCTGGCGAGCAAGCGGGCCACCAAGTCCGCCGGCGCGGGAGCGGGGTCGCTGCACGTCGGAGCCCAATACGTGCCCTTCCTTGAGGACCGCAAGGTCGCCTACATCCGGCTCGACGGCGAGGGCTTCGGCGGCTCGCCGCTGGAGGTGGAGCTGCGCATGGTCGTCGAGGACTCGCCGAGCGCGGCCGGCAACGCGCTCGACGCCGTACGGCACGCCAAGGCCGCGCTCGACCAGGGCGTCGGCGGCCTGCTCCGCGAGCCGTCCGCCGCGTTGATGAAAGCCGTGTGAGCGTGCGTTCCGGTGGCAGGCGTAGTCCGGTGGCAGGCTAGAAGGATGCGTCTCGCCACCTGGAACGTCAACTCCGTCAAGGCCCGGCTGCCCCGCCTCCTCGACTGGCTGGCCGCCGCCGAGCCGGACGTCCTCTGCCTGCAGGAGACCAAATGTCCGGCGGAGGCGTTCCCGGCCGCCGAGGTGGGCGAGCTGGGCTACGCCGCCGCGGCCCACGGCGACGGCCGCTGGAACGGCGTCGCGATCCTGTCCAGGGTCGGCCTGGACGAGGTGACGCCGAGCTTCCCCGGCGAGCCCGGCTTCGGCGAGCTCGCCGGCGTCGGCGCCGCCCGTCCCGAGGCCCGCGCGATCGGCGCCACCTGTGGCGGCCTGCGCGTCTGGTCGCTGTACGCGCCCAACGGCCGCGCCGTCGACTCGCCCCACTTCGCGTACAAACTGGAGTGGTTCGCCGCCCTGCGCGACGCCCTCGCCGCCGAGCTGCCGTCCGGGCCGCTGGTCGCCTGCGGCGACTACAACGTGGCCCCGACCGACGCCGACGTGTGGGATCCGGCCCTGTTCGTGGGCGCCACGCACGTCACCCCCGCCGAACGCGACGCGCTCGCCGCCCTGCGCGCCCTCGGGCTGCACGACGTGGTGCCGACCCCGATGAAGGGGCCGCATCCTTACACGTACTGGGACTATCGGGCGGGGATGTTCCACCAGAACAAGGGGATGCGGATCGATCTCGTGTACGCGAGCGGGGACGTGAGCGGCCGGGTCAGGTCGGCTTACGTGGACCGCGAGGCGCGCAAGGGGAAAGGTCCTTCCGATCACGCGCCGATCGTCGTGGATCTCGACCCGATATCTTGATTACAAATCGCTATTGCCCGAGTATTCTGTGTTCTCACCTGGTTCGGGGGCAGCACGTTCACCGAGGTCACAGGGGGATTCCCATGGGAACACCGGACGGTCGCGTCATTCTGTTCATCCTCCTCGGGGTGGCCCTTTTCGCCCTGGGCCGCCGCTACCAGAACATGATCACCATGCGGCAGGTCTGGAAGCAGAGCGCCAAACAGGTCACCGCGAGAAAGGTCACCGCCCACCAGGCCGCGAAGGCGATGATCGGGATCACGGTGATCTCGGCCGTCATCGTGTGGCTGGTGTTCAATCTCAACCGCGTGATGTGAGCGAACGGGGGCGCGCGGCCGGTCGGCTGATCCGCTCCTCCGCCGGCCGCCCACCTTCCCGCCGACCGCTCACCTCCCTGCCGGCCGCTCACTTTCCTGCCGGCCGGTCACCTCCCTGCCGCCCGGTCACCTCCCTGCCGGCCGCTCACCGCGCTCAGGGGCACCGGAACGAGCGGCGCCGCAATTGCCGACCTGCCGACCCCAGACCTCAAGAACCGCCGCCCCGACGACCGCCCCGATGATCGCCCCGACCGCGGCTCCCGTACTCACCACCCGCGTCAACCGCACCGCCCGCCGGATGTCCGCCACGCCGGGCCGCGGCCCGTCACCCATGGTCGGCCGATGCTCGACCCTGCTCCCGTACACGTTGGTGCCCCCCAGCGTCACCCCGAGCGCCCCGGCGAACGCGGCCTCGCACCGCCCGGCGTTCGGACTGGGATGCCGGTGCCCGTCCCGCCGCACCACCGACCACGCTCCCCGCCGATCCGGCCCGGCCAGCACCGTGAGCAGCGCGGTCAGTCGCGCCGGAACGTAGTTGGCCACGTCGTCCAGCCGCGCCGCCGCCCATCCGAACCGCAGGTACCGCGCCGACTTGTGCCCGACCATCGCGTCCAGCGTGTTGACCGCCCGGTACCCCAGCAGCCCGGGAACCCCCGCGACCGCCCCCCAGAACAGCGGCGCCACGACGGCGTCGGAGGTGTTCTCGGCCAGCGACTCGACGGTCGCCCGCGCCAGTTCCTCCGCCCCGAGCCCGGACGGGTCCCGTCCGCACAGGTGGGGCAGCCGCTTCCTGGCCCGCTCCAGATCCCCGTCCTCCAGCGCCTCGGCCATGTGAAGGCCCTCCCGCGCCAGCGTCGTCCCCCCGAGCACCGCCCACGCCGCCCCCGCCACGCCCCCCACCCGCACGACCGACGCGACCCGCCCCCGGCCTTTACCTCGGCCCGCCTTCGCCATCGCCACACCGAGAGCCACCGCACCCCCGACGCACAGGGCCACGTGAAGAACGCCGGCCGCCCTGGAATCCCGATAGAGCACCCGCTCGACCTGCCCGGCCACCCGCCCGAACACCGCCACCGGATGCCCCGCACTCTGCGGATCACCAATGACCCGGTCGAGCATCACCCCAGCCGCAAGCCCCAACCCAAGCTCACGCGCATTACCTCTACCATCACCATCACCACGATCACACCAAATAGGCATGAAGCTCATCTTCGTGCACATCCAGCCATGCCACCGCACGCCGGATGCGTTCCCCCGCACCCTCGGCCCACATCCGGCCCCAGCCCCCGCCCACGGCCGCCCGGCTCCGCATGACCGCGTAGGACTGCTGGAACCGTACCCGTGCGACCTCGACCAGCCGCCGCCGCTCGCGCGCCGGCACCCCGTACGCGTCGCAGAAGATCCTGACCCGCTCACCCACGTCGACATTGCGTAACAACGGATGCCGATCGACCGGATCCGCCAGCGGCGCCCAGTGCCGCAAGGTGGTCACCACGTCGAACAACCGCGTGGTGGGCCGCGCCAGATCAAAGTCGATCATCCCGTACGGCACGTCCGCCCGGAACACCACGTTCGCCGGCGAAAGATCGCAGTGCCCCACGACCTCCGGCGCCCGATCATCGTTGGACCCGCCTTCCCACCCCTCCATCCGGAGCGGAAACCCGAGGGTCGCGTCGTGATAGTCCCGCAGCAGCCCGCCCAACCGCCCGAGCGCGTCGTCCCGAACGCTCGCCGCCCGCACCCCGGTGACACCGGGCAGATAGCTGAGCACCTGCCGCCCGAACCCGTCGATCCCGCTCCCGACCACCCGGGGCGCCCCCGCGAACCCCGCCGCCTCCAGATGCCGGAGCAGCGCGTGTACGGCGGGAGTCGACGTACTGACCGGCCTCCGCACGGTGTCACCGACCCGCACCACGCCGTCAGTCACGTCCCCGCCCTGCAGGGGAATCTCATGCAGGACCGTCGTGACCATGCCACGACAGCTTAGACCCTCCCACCCCGCCCCCGCCTGGAGTTTCCGCCCGCGATCGGACTTTCCGCTCACCCCCTCCCACCGGCCCCGACCCGCCGACCTCCCTGACACAACCAAAACATGTGCGTGACAAGTCGCCGGATCATGCACAATAAGGCGGGAGCGCCCTTAGCTCAGCTGGATAGAGCACCGGACTTCTAATCCGACGGTCGCAGGTTCGAATCCTGCAGGGCGCGCAACCGAGACCAGGCAATCCATGGGTTGACCTGGTCTTTTGCATGATCGCCCCGGTTGCCCCGTAGGCAGCGGGAGGCCCCCGAAAGCAGCCCTGTGCCACTGCTCGCGGAACATACGCGGAATGCTCGCAGCCACGTTTGCCCAGGTCGGCGTGGGAGTTCCGAGGCCCGAACGGCGACAGGACCCCGAGGTGTCCCGGGGTCCTGCCGTGGCTCCTGTGTCACGCCGCGAGCGCTTCCAAGATGCGCTGGTTGGCGATCTCCTGTTGGCCGTCGATGCACTTGGCGTAGACACGAAGCATCACGTCCACACCGTGTCCCGCTCTCTCGGCCGCCTCTGGGGCATGCACGCCCGCGTTGAGCCAGAGCGAGACGGCCGCGTGCCGGAGGTCGTACGGCCGGCCCGCCAGGGGAGAGGCGACCTGGTCAGGTGTGAAGGCGTACGTCCGGGCCTCCTGCCAGACCTTCGCGTACGCCGAGCCCGAGATCACGCCGCCCGTGCGCGTACGGAAGAGTCGGCCGTCCTCGCCGACTCCGAACGCCGCGATGTGATCCCGCAGGATGGCCACCAACTCGGGCGGGACGGGCACAGTCCGCGTGTGCTTCACGTCCCGATGCTTCAGCCCGCGCTCGTCGTGGGCCTGCCCCGAGTCGGTGAACCGCTTGTTGCTCTGTGGCCTGGTCTTCTCCAGCGTCAGCAGCCCCCAGCCCTTCTCTGGGAGCTGACAGTCCTTCTGCCGAAGTCCCGCCGCTTCTGCCGGGCGAAGGCCGCCGAAGTACATGCAGGCGAACATGGCGGCCAGCATCGGCCCTCGCGACCGTCCCACGTAGGTCACCGCGGTGAGCAGTTCACGCGCCTGCCTTGGGCTGACCACCGAGCGCCGATCGATCTCGCCGCTCACCTTGGCCTTGCGGAACTTGACCTTGTGCAGCGGATTCGCCGAAAGCTCCTCCAGCTCCACGGCGTACTCAAGCGCGTGATGGAAGACGGCCCGCTTGCGGCGATACGTCGAGGTCGCCGCAGGCTTACCGTCCAGGCACAGCGCCAGGGCTTCCAGCGCCGCACGGGCGTGCTTGGTCTCTTCCAGAGCGCTCAGCGGGAGCGAAGCGCCTTCCAGCCAGCGGACAGCGCGGGCGATCTCCGGCGTCGACTCCCGCCGGCGGTCCTCGGGCAGGAAGGAGTATTCGCGCAGTGCCCGCCGGATTACCTCGTCAGACGGGCGGCCGGGTACGTCGCCGACCAGAACGCGGGTGACGGTGGCGAGAGTGTCGGTCATGCCTTCACGGGACTTCGCCGCCGCGTGAGGCCACCACGCGTGGACGTACGCGACGGCGAAGGCGTACCAGGTCCGGGCATCCTTGGCCTTGACCATCGAAGCGGGAAGCCCACTGTCCACGTCGAAGGCTTCACCCTTCTTGGCCGCCTGCCGCAGGTCGGACAGGAAGCTCTCGGCCAGGCCCTTGGTCTTGAAGGTCTGCGACTTCTCGCGGTGGCCGACTGTCCACCGCACGGTGTGGGAGACGATCCGAGGCTTCTTGCCGGGCTTGTCCGCTCTGGTGTTGGTACGGATGTCCCAGAACTTGACCTTGTAGGAGGTAGTCATGCGGCGCTCCTGAGGGATTCGAGCCAGGCTTCGAGGTCGCTGCGGTAGATGCGCAGTTCGCCGTTGGGCAGGCGGATGCCCTGTGGTGCTTTGCCGATCTCGCGCCAGCGGTAGAAGGTGCGGCGGGAGACTCCGCCGAGTTCGTCGAGGACCTGGGCGACGGTGAGGAGTTCGTCCCGCCTACTCATGCCGCCCTCCCGGTAGGCTCAGTTGCCGAAAGATCTTGACCGGCCGCTCTGGCTTCCAGCTCTCTGAGGTGGGCTCGCCACCGTTGGCGTTCGGCGACGGTGCGCAGGAGGCGTACGGCGAGGGGCGGCACGTTGGCATCGCCGGCCGGGACAGGCCGCCAGATGTAGCGGTGCGGGTCGGTGGGCTGGTCGGCCTGGCCGAGAGCTTCCAGGACCCAGGTCCGGCGATCCTGCTTGTGTTCGGCGAGCGTCTTGTTGGACCACTTGCGGGACACCAGGACGCGGCGCCCGGCGTAGCCGAGGTGTTCAGGCTTGTGCGCCTTGGAACGGCACCGACCAGGAGCCATCCCCGCCTTGGCGTTCTTGGGCTGGACGCCATAACGCAGCCAGTTCGGGCAGGCCGGCGAGCACGGCTCATAACGCAGGGCATCCACCATGCGGGAGGCATGCTCACGCTGAGCCTGGCCGCAGTCGAGAGCGTCACCCAGAGACTTGGTCAGGTACTTGGACAGATACCGGATGCACTGATCGGCGTCCGGCGTACCGGCGAGGACACCTTGCACGTCCACCTGTTCGCCGAAGCGCAGCACGTGGAGGGGTTCGGCGTCCTCGTCCAGGGCGTCGAGGGCTTCGTCCCAGGTGGGCAGGACCTCGCCGGTGGCCGGGTCGAGGTAGCCGGCCTGCTCGTCCCAGACGGGCAGGTGGTCACCGTCGAAGCGCACCTCATCGGCCTGCGGCCACCAGACCTGATGGTAGGTCGCGGCGGCTATCTGCTTGATCTCCGCACGCGGGAGGGTGCCCCGGATCGCCATGTGCAGGTGCGGCGCGAGCCGCTTCTGAGGCTCCACCGAAGCGAAGTACTGCACGTCATAGCCCGCGACCCGGCGCAGGTTCTGCACGAACCGGTCCACGAGCTTGGAGAAGTGCAGCGCGTCCCGAGCAGCACGCCGGTAGTCGTAGGCGTCCGGGTCGAGTGGGACGCCGTCCCGGACCTTGCCGTAGCTGGGCAGGGTGAGCGTGACGAACAGCGATGGCCGGTAGACCTTGCCATCGGACGCGTGGAAGGTGCGTCCCAGCGTCGTGTGGGCCATCTTGCGCTTGGGCAGATCGGGAGCGTCCTGCCGCCGCCGGGTCGATCGGGAGCGCTTGGGCACCGCGGATCCGGTGACGCTTCCCCGCATCCCGGCGGCGTTGATCTCCTCGTCCAGGCCCGCGAGGACGGCGTCCAGGTCGGTCGTGTCGTCGCCGGCCTGTGCGGTGGCGTCGCGCTTGGCCTGCATGTCGGCGCGGAACTCCACCAGCCAGCGTTGTTCCTCGTTCGGCTCGTCCGGCGTGATGGCCGGTTCGGTGTCGAGGTGCCAGCCCTCGCGGCATTGGGCCATGCGGAGTTGCCGGTTGCGCTTGGCACACGGCGGGCATTTGCTGTCCAGGGTGGAGCCGCATGGCACGTCGATGATCTCGGCCTTGCCGGTGACGATGTCGAACCGTCGCAGTGCGAGGGGCCTGATGCAGACGCCGTGCTGCTTGGCGACCTCCACGAGCACGTCCCGGGCCATCGGCATGGCTTGGCGGACGGCCCGGGGGAGGGCGCGGTCGTGCGGATGGGTCATGCGGTCCTCCCTTCGTCGGTGGTCTCGGCCATGAGGGCGCAGAGCCGGTAGTGCTCCAGGCGCGGGTGGGCGTGGATGCGGGAGTGGTGGAGCTCGAAGACGCGCATGCGGGGCAGGTCACGGGCGGTCAGCAGGACCAGCAGCGGACGGCCGGCGACCCGGCTGATCTCGTCGGCGGTGCCGTGGAAGCAGATCTTCACGCGGCCTCCCCGCGCGATGCGTAGGTGTCGGCCATGGCGCGGATATCGGTATCGGAGACGTAGGCGGCGCGGACCCGGACGGGCTCGGGGTTGGCTTCCAGCCGGACGTAGCCGACGCCCGCGCCCAGCTCCGGAACCGGCGAGATGTGGTCAGCGAGCGCGCCGCGATCACGGGCGCCGTCGCCGAGGACCATGTCCACCTGCTCGGACTCGTCCAGCCGCAGGGCGATCTTGTCGGGGAACAGGTTGCGGATGTTCATGACCTCTTTGCGCGGGTCCTGCAACGCGGCCAGGACACCCACGCCGACCGCGCGGCCTTGCGTGGTGAGCGTGGCCAGCGCGGCGGAGATGCGCTGCCGCAGTTGCCGGTCGGACTGGTAGGCGGTCAGGAACGCCACCTCGTCCACCACGACCAGGACGAACGGGTCATCGACGGTGGGGGCGTGGGAACGCTGGAGACCGGCGAACCGAGCCGCCCGCTTCTGCATGACGCTCACGGCCTCGTCCAGCAGGTCGGCGCACTCTTCCGGAGTGGCCGCGTAACGCGGGCCGAACAGGTCGCGCCCGTAGGACAGTTCCATCAGCTTGGGGTCCAGCGCCCACAGCTCGACCAGCCCCGCACGCGCGGCGGGGAGCAGGGCGCGGATGACGGACCAGATGATCGACCCCTTGCCGGCCCCGGTCGCGCCCGCGACGAGGACATGGGTGCCGTGCACCTTGAGCCGCCATGGCCGCCCGTCCTCTTGCTTGCCGATCTCGAACGGTCCCACGGTCGGCTCCTGCGGTATGGGCAGCGCCGGGAGGGGCGAGGCGAGTGAATCACTGCGCGGAAAGGTCAACGTCAACCGACCAGCGTGAGACAGCGTCACCCGGCAGGACTGCGCGCCGAAGCCGTGGGCCAGGTGGTCGAGGCGATCGGACCAGTCCTTGACCGCTTGACCCTTGAGCATGCGCACGGTGACCAGGTCAGCCCACGAGGTGCAGGTGACCTTGCCGAGCCGAGGGAGGTAGTCGCGGCCCCGGAGGTGACGGCCGAGACCGGAGACGATCATGACGGGTTGCCAGTGACGGCGGTAGATCCAGACGAGCCGCCACCAGGCCAGCAGCCGGAAGCCGACGAGACGGGCGAACGACTGCCGGTCGATGAACGCCCACGAGATCAGGGCCAGCACGACCGTCCCGGACAGGGACGCCGCCGCAGGCCAGCCGTAGACGTACCAGACAGCGCCGAGGGCCACCGCGACGAGGGCCGCGATGGGGTGACGCCAGAGCGTACGGACGAGCCCGGCCAGCATGCGCCAGGCGAGGATGACGATGGTGAGGATGGCGGGAGTGGTGACCACGGCCGGGCGGAAGACGACGGCCGTGTCGGGCGTGGTGGAGACGAGGTTGCGCGCCTCGTCGCCAGGCAGCCGCTTGAACATAAGCTAGATACCTCTCGTGATGTGGAGTCGTGGGAGAACCGAGGGGCCGCCGGAAGTTGCCGCTTCCAGCGGCCCCGCCTTCTTGTGTCAGGCCGCCGGGCCGGTGGCGTCCGGGGTGGCGTCCTTGTCGTCGGCCGTCTGTTCGGCGTGCAACTGCTCGCAGTCGGCCAGGTAGCGAGCGGCAGCGGTGAAGATCTCGCGGGCGGTGGCCAGGTCGGCGTCGGTGACGGGACCGGCCCCGGTGGTGGAGATGTGCACGTTCGCCTCGTCGGAGGTGAACTCCAGGTACGGGCGCGGGTCGCTGAGCAGCAGTCCGGCGCGGACCTTCAGGTGCGGCGTGTGGAAGGAGACGCCGACGTGCGGCGTGAACTCCGGCCGCATGGACAGGGTCAGGTAGGTGTAAGGGCCGAGCGTCACGCCGCGACCCCCTTACCGTCGGGCAGCCCGTAGAAGCTGCGCTCCAGCGAGCGGGCGAAGCGCGATGCCTCTCGGGCGAGCTGCCGCGCGAACTCCAGGTCCTCCACCGTGACCGGCCCGCTGGTGGTGACCAGGACGGAGGTGGCGCCGAAGTCGAGCGCCAGGACGGGCTCACGGCGCGGGAACGGGTGGTTGAGCGTGCGGGCGGCGTGCCCGGTGGTCAGCCGGATCACGCTGTTGCGCGGGGTGCGGCGTCGGGTCATTTAGGCGGCGTCCCTTCCGGCCGGAGCCTTGCTCTGGGCGGGCTGGTTGAGCTGGCGGGGTGCGTGCATCTCGCGGACCTTGATCGAGTAGGCGAGACGGCCGGAGGCGTTGACGTACGGCGTGACGGACATGCCGTCGAACTCGACCGGCGTGAACGGCAGCCCCGGCATCGGCTGAGGGGGCACCGGCTGGACCGGGGCGAGGATCTTGACCGCCACCGTCTTCTGGGCGGGCTTGAGGGTCGGGTCACCGTCCATGACCGCGACCTGCCAGACCAGCTCACCGGTCTGCTTGTCGCGGGCCTGCACGAACCGGCCGCCGGCGGAGGCGTCGAAATCCTTGACGGGCTCGACCTCACCGACGACGTAGCAGCCGTGCGGGAAGACCATGGGGTAGGTGACGGGGATGGGTCCTTGCAGAGCCATAACGGCTCTCCTTTCTTGTCTGACTGACACTTGACCTATCAAGTGATGCTCCGAAGGTAAGACGCTCAGACTTGCTACGTCAAGTGACTAGGCTGGGAGGTGACTTACCTCTTACCGATCCGGTAGCGACAAACCACCACGATCAAGGATGATCGCCCTCGTGTACGTGAGGTTTCAGAGCCCCACCCCGAACGCACGAGGCGTCCACCCCGGCGTGTTCGGCCTCGTCAACGGCCTTGCCAAACACGGGCGCCTGTCACCGCAGGAGGAACGCTTCAAGGACGAGAACCATGCTTGGTTCCACGCGAACCTGATCGACCCGAGCGACGTCGATCCGCTCGTCTACGACCGCGCGCTGAACCCAAAGGCCGCGGCCTGGTTCGAGGCGACAGCCACACATCTTCTTGAACGACTGCCCGGCTACTTGGACATCCTCGCCGCTCATGGCGTCGCATGCGTACGTGTCGAGATGGCCGACCCCGGCAAAGTGATCTACGAAGATCCTCACCAGATCGTCGTGATTCCCTACGAAACCGGATAGGCGTCTTCCAACTCGTGCCGGTCCGCCGGGAGCAGCACCTCCACCACGACCAGGGGCCGGCCGGAGGCGTCTCGGACAGCACCGAACACCGCGAGAAGCGGCACGTTCTTGGGCATGCTGAGCTGCTTGGCCTCTTGAGTGGTGGGCATGCGCGCGGTGATCTGCTCCACGATGTGATCAAAGCGCACGCCCTTGCGCGACCTCAGATGCTCACGAATGCCCTCACGCAACGGCTCGCCACTGGTCAGGCTGGTCCCCTCCGACAACTCCAGAGGCAACCACAGCGACACCTGCTCAGTCGGCTCGCCGTCACGGATCACCACCCGCCGGCGCAGGAACGCCTTGCTCTTGGGCTGCGCCTCCAGCAACGCCGCCACCCGATTAGGCAACGCGACGGCCCCGGCCTCGATCAACTCGCCAGGGGTGCTGGTCTCCGGGTTGGTCAGGTACGCCTGTCCCGGCCGGTTCGGCTCCACTGCCGCCATCGCGGGACGTCCACGTACGAACCGGCCCTTGCCCTGCTGGGACTCGATCCACCCCTGTTCGCGCAGCACCCGAAGCGCAGCGACCACGGTAGGCCGGGACACACTGAACTCCTGGATGAGCTGGTGTTCACTCGGAAGGAGAGATCCAGGCGGATAGGTTCCCGACTCGATACGCCGCTGAAGCTCCTGCACAAGCTGCGCATACTTCGGCGGCACGGACTCTAGCGACATTTTGACCGTCCAACACCCGACAGGTTGTTTTACCAAGTTGGAGCGTAACCTGGGCTTAGCCCACTCGTCCACACCTTCCACAGGGGTGCAGGAGAACGCCCGGCAGGCAGCCGACGGAGGGAATGGGGGCACCCTCCTATGAGCATGGGCTGGACTGCCTGCCGGGCGATGAGGCGCGGCAAGGCTGGGAAGGACCCGCCCCGATCCCCTCGAACAGGGCAGACACCACCTTGCCGCGCCCGTCTGCTACTTGGCGATGTACTCCGCCAAGACGTCCGCCGCCCCCTCAACATCGCTGATCGGATGCCGCTTCTCGGCGCTCTGCCAGGAGTAGTAGGCCCCGCCGTACCCGACGAACACCCACACCGGCAGGCCCGGCTCCGGCTTGTGCACCATGAGCGCGCAGTTGTTGTCCCGCAGTTCGGCGTTGACGCCGCGACTGACGAGCCGGTCACGCAGCCGGATCAGGGCGTTCGCCTCGTCCGTCTGCCCGAAGCCCTGCAAGGCCGCTTGCATGATCGAATTCATTTCCCGTTCCCTCCGGCCCGGCCGCTTGCGAGGCAGTCGAGACACGTCCGCTCTCCCATCGGTTCCGCCTCCTCCCCGCCGGCGCCGATCAGGAGAGCGTGGCGCGAGCTCTTGAGCTTGTAACCACGCCCACGGCACGCGGGACAGGGGCTGGTCTCGCAGTTCTCGTCTGGCCGGGTCACCGTCGCCATCTCCTCGCGAGTCGTTTTCGGTGCTCCCTGCGGCGGAAGCCCGCTTCGCTTACCTTGTTGGTTGATGGCAAGTCCACCGGCAAAGCAGAATGAGGGGACCCGCCGATAGCCCCCCTCATAACCCCTTTTCGATCTCCGCTCGGAAAGAAGGCCAGATATGCCCGATGCCGCACCGAATGAGCGACTTCGGAACTGGCGACAGCAGGCCGATTTGACCCGCGCCGAAATGGCCAAAAAGGTCAACCTCACCAAGAGCGGGATCAAGTATCGCCTGAGTTGCGACGAGGAACGGATACGCCGGTGGGAAGCCGGAGAGGTCACCTGGCCCCGCGAGCCATACCGGCTCGCTCTGGCCGAGGTCACCCACCTTGACCCCGAAGACCTGGGTTTCGCCCCGACCAGACGCGGACGTACTCCCGAAAAGCCCCTTACAACGGTCGATAGCATCAGCAATACAACGCGCGCCGTACGACTCCCCGGATTTGATAGCGACGAAAGAGACGTGCGACGCCGCGAATTTGTCGGCCTCACCGGAGCTGCCCTCTTCAGCGCTGTACTCGGAAAACCAGCTCAGGGAGCGGACACGGACATCGAAAAGCTGGCCGCCGTACTGGTTGATCACACCAGCCCGGCCCATGGACCCGCCAGCCTCGATGCTCTCGCAAACGCGGTCGCGGCCGCCAAACGCAACTACCAGGCATGCCGGTACGCCGAGGTGACCGCCAAACTCCCCGCTCTCCTCCGCGAGCTTCGCGCCGCCTGCGCCTACACCGAGGGTGACGAGCGCCTACGGGCACAAGCCCTGTCCGCCGAGGCGTACCACGTCACCGCCTCCATCCTCCTCAAGCAGGAAGACAAGGGCCTGGCCTGGCTCGCAGCCGACCGCAGCGTCCAAGCCGCACACGCCAGCCAGAGCGCACTCATGATCGGCTCAAGCTCCCGCATCATCACCCACGCCCTGATGGACGGCGGCCACCACCACGCAGCAACGGGCGCGGCCCGCAGCGCAGCCGAACGCATGGCAGCCGACCTCACCGAGCCCACCCCCGACGACCTGTCCATCTACGGATCGCTGCTGCTGCGCGGAGCCATCGCAGCGGCCGACACGGGCAACCGCCACAACACTGCCGAACTCCTGGACGAGGCAGCCGAGGCCGGCAACCGACTCGGCCGGGACGCCAACCACATGTGGACCGCGTTCGGCCCAAACAACGTCCTGTGCCATCGGGCCAACGTCGCCCTCCGCTTCGGCGACGCGGGCACCGCCATCGACTACGCCCGCCAAGTCGACCTGGACCAGCTCCCCATCAACGAACGCAAGGCCACTCTTCTGCTCGACACCTCCCGCGCCTTCCTCATGTGGAACCGGCACGACAAGGCCCTGCACATCCTGCGCGCCGCAGGCGAGATCGCCCCAGAGGAAATCGCCGGCCGCCCCGCGGCCCTCCGGCTGGTACGTGACATCCTGGCAACCGCCCCGATCAGCGTCCGCCGAGAGGCCCGCGAATACGCGGCCACCCTGGGAGTCATCGCGTGACCCAACCCGGCAAAGTCCTGTACGTCATCGTCTGCGCCGCAGGACCGGCCCCCCACGTCGGCCGTCTCGTCACCCTCGCCCAAGACGCCGGCTGGACCGTCCAGATCATCGCCACCCCGCCGGCACTCGACTTCATCGACGTTGCCGAACTGGAGAAGCAGACCGGCCGCCCCGTCCGCAGCCAGTACCGCAAACCCGACGAGCCCAGATCACCCCGCGCCGACGCCATCATCGTCGCCCCTGCCACCTACAACACGATCAACAAATTCGCCCAAGGCATCGCCGACACCTACGCACTCGGCGTCCTGTCCGAAGCCCCAGGACTCGGCATCCCCATCGTCATCGTGCCCTTCGTCAACACCGCCCTGGCCACACGCGCCCCCTTCAAACAAAGCGTCGACCAACTCCGCGCCGAAGGCGTACGCGTCCTGCTCGGCCTCGGCCAATTCGAACCACACCCACCCAACTCCGGAGCAGAACACATCGACAGCTACCCGTGGGCACTGACCTTGGAGAACTTGCCGAATTAATCTCTTGGGGATCAAGGCGGCGCCGCACGCGCCGCCGCGCGGCCCGAGCTTGCGGGCCGCACGCTGCGCGTGCGGCCTGGTGGCCGTTCTCGCGCGCGGCCCGCCACTCGGGCCGCTCTCCGCGATCCCTATGAGCATCCCTAGACCCCGATGCCAGTAGCCAGCCGAGGAAGGCGCAAGGGGTGGAGGTCAAACCTCAAGTCTCGATTCGCTGTCTAATCTGCTGTATGAGAGCGCGTGCTTGAGATTCAATCTCTGGCGTCTGGAGCCAGGAACGAACTAGCTGATCGATAGCGGACTCTCGCGCAATGTCGAGGTAGCTAGCAAATTTTTCTATTTGATACTGGTGATCTAGCTGGGCGCAAGCATCTACGGCCCCTAATATATCCGACATGGTACGCCCGGAGAGATGCGAAAAGAAGACTCCGTTTTTCAGTACGCTATCGAGAAGTTCTCTCTCTGGGGCGAATTTGCCAGGCAAATAATAAATCGCTTCCAAATGGTCATCCGATGCACCTGTGCCATCGTTCTGATCGCCATCCAGAACAGCAATACAAGGAACACGCCTAGCTGCCGAAAGACTTCGGATGCCTTGACGGACGTGCGACTCTCCGCCACAATTAACGATCTCCGTGTCGCGATTGAGAGCGACATCGTAGATAGAAAACAGGGATCGCAGTAAATCCATCGCAAAGCGATCTTCTACGAGTACTAAAGCCCGAACCGGTGACTCTATACCTATTGCGTCCTTGATGATTGAGTAGCCACTAGGGCGGATTACATGGATCTTTCCATCGACGCGAACGCATACGCGTATGCTCTCAAGCGGGAACCTATTGAGCACCTCGAAGGAGTGGGTGCCTATAATCAACTGGGAGTTTTTCTTTAGAATTTCGCGTGCAACTTGATCAATGAATGGCCTTTGCGCAGATTGCGCTAGGAAGGTTTCTGGTTCATCCAGGAGCGCAAGGTCTTCATCTCCGAGCTGATGAGAGAGAAAGTATCCAAGGACATGATGCACCCAAGACTCGCCCTGGCTCATCATAAAGCTGTCGACCTCTCGGCCTGACTCTAGTCCAGTCACATAGACTGCATACCATTCACTGTGTCCTTGATACTCTTTCGTGTGAGTACGATATGTCAGTCGCTCGTATGAACGCCCAAGGATATTCCGTATAGCGCCAAGCTCGGCTTTTGTAGCTCCACGCTCATATTGCTCATCTAGTATCGCGAAGTTGTCGGTAAGGAAATTGATCTCCGAGAAGGCGTTTGTCGGCGCTGTGTAGTAGGCAACAATAGGACATCCATTCTCTAGGTTCCATTGCTCCGCCCGATCTGCCTCTGAAGCCTGCAGATCAATGGTTCTCTCAATCAATCCGTCGGGGCAAGCGAGCTTTACTCGAAAGGTGCCCGATACTCGACCGAGGTCTGGTGAGGCATACGCCGGGGTGGAGTATCCAAATAGCGCCTCAATCACGCGAAGAATCAGACTCTTTCCTGTTCCGTGACGGCCAACGAAGGCCGTCGCTCGAGAAAACTCAATAGTCTGATCCGCAAAGACATTAGAGTTGGTTATATCTACGCTTTGTAGTTGACGTGGCGCACTACTACTAAGCAGACGCTGCCATCGCTTTTCTCTTGGATCAGTCATATTTTCGGTTCCGGTCTCTACCGTTGTTTGTTGTTATGTGCTGAACCATCAAAGGATAACGACTCCTTCTGGTCTCCCGGTGAGCCTGCGCGCAGGGTTTGAGTCGTGACAGATGCATATCAGAACAAGCTGTCCCTTGGGGGCAACTTTCGGACACTCATAGCTGTTGCGTAGTTCCGGGTTGACAGTAGTCGCAGCAGATTAGTTCAGCTCCGAGCCGGCACTTGCCGCGCTTCAGTCGAGCGATACGCGCGCCTGAATCCTGTCAGGCGGGCCATGTGCGTGTAGTCCTTGCAGGTCAGTGGCTGGAAACCAGTACAACCCCCTCATCGCCACAAACTATGCCTCCCTGAGGGCGCTCCGGCTCCGGAGTGATCGCCGTGCTGTCTTTACGTAGCGGCTGGCGCTGTGCCCTCCTCTGACCGGAGACGCACACTTTGGTTGAATGCTGCTACCCGGCTTCGTTACGCAGCGC
This sequence comes from Nonomuraea sp. LP-02, assembly GCF_036289125.1. Classification (NCBI taxonomy): domain Bacteria; kingdom Bacillati; phylum Actinomycetota; class Actinomycetes; order Streptosporangiales; family Streptosporangiaceae; genus Nonomuraea; species Nonomuraea sp. LP-02. The sequence continues at coordinate 8,398,153 of NZ_JAXCLK010000001.1, forward strand.
GCGCTAGATGACGGTACACGTCACTCGTATGCACCTAGCAGATAGCTTGTCACGGCATGCATCTCCTGCATGACTCGACTTGGAAATCCATTCAGCATGGGTGCGCTATTTTGAGCTTGTATTACTAGCGATTCTAGTGCGACAACCGAAGCGAACTTCGGATAGTTGTCGTTGTAGCGATGGGCATCTTTGTCCCGCTTGGCGGTTACTGTCTCGATAACGTGACGGAAGTCATCGGTGAAAATGATACCCTCTGGTAAGCGTTCAATCATCCCTAGCTGAGCCATGATGCGTGCTGTATGTTCTAGGATTAGGGCATCTTGCTCCGACTTGATATCCTCGATAGGCCATGTGGGCGCGCTGATATCCATCGAATTTTGAGAGATGCGGAGCCGCTCGACGGCTTCCCCTGTATGTTCTAGTCGTGCATGCCAGATAAGATATGCAGCACCCTTGGAATCGAACTTCTGTTTCGGGTCCAGCGAGATGCTGAGCCTTTTATTGTCGGGGAATTTGTGAAGCTCGCGGATGCTTGTCTCATATGCGGGTAGGAAATACCATCCTCGCTCTGCTCTTACATCCCAGAGTACAATGATCACGTAGTTGTCTGTTGTTAGCCAACGCTTCAGGTGTCCAACTGCTAGCCGGGCTCGAGGGTCGGACTTATTTGGGTTGGACATGGCTGTGCCCTTGACCTGGACCCAGATGCGGACAGAATCCATCTCTCCGTTGAGGCTTGGCTGCACTAGGAGGTCTTCGCCATAATCCTCATGGAGCTCATCTACTGCGGCACCCGCATCAGCCCAGATTTTGCGTACGGCCGCTACTGCTCGCGAGGCAATGTCATGTTGGCTTGGGCGCTTTGGCATGCTCACCTACCATCACCGTTCAGTGGGTCTGGGGGAACCTGATCCTAGCCCTGCAGCATGCTCTGGGCACGAACATGGCAGTTTGCCGGGACGCATGTACAGAGCAGTAGCCACCGTCAGGGGTACGAGCGCGAGCCGAGATGGCCTTCCTCCGGGGCCGGTTTGACGTGGCATAACGTGGTGCCTAGCCCCCTAACCCAGGGGCGCGAGTGCGAGCGCATCTCTCGCGTACTTCCCTGCTCGCGAGGCAAACCGGTTGCCGAGCAGAAACGCTTCGGCAGACACTTACCGCTTGATCTGCAGAAACAGGATCACTCGAAGGTCCTTTCATACACCACGTCCACGAACGTGGCCCGACCGTCGACGTCTGTTGGTCCAGGCTGAACCGATCGGAATGGGCAAGATCCGAGCTACTAATGCGGTTTGGTGCAAACCTTGAGGCCGCCGTAGAGGTGCTGGACTCCCGATCGCCTGGTTGTGGCCGGCCACCGTACGGGGTTGGGGGCGATCGACGGTCCAGGGCTTCGTTCCTCAGCCCCGGCCCACTGGGTATCCAAGCACACGTCGGACGAGAACTCTCTGGCCATGTACAGCGGCAGCATGATCCGGAACATGCGCGGAATGCTCCCCGTATCCCGGGAGGAAACAGTGACATCGTCGCAGTTCGGCGTGCTGTCCTGCGAAGGAACAGCGATCCACTTCTAATCCGACGGTCGCAGGTTCGAATCCTGCAGGGCGCGCTTTGATCCTGGCCTGACCTGCGGTTATGCGGGATCGGACGCGTTCTAGAATTTTGATCTAGTGGTTGCGTGCTCCGGGCGTGCTCGCCCGCACCAACCCCGCACACACCATGATCTATTCGCCATCCTCCCACTCAGGCACCAAGAGCAGCGGCCCCGCCTCGCCGCGAGCAGGTGGCGAATGCGGGGCCGGATTCTTAATCCGACTGTTCAGCTCCTCAGCGAGATGACGTGCCCGGACGCGTCCTGATCATCCTTGCCGAACAGCAAGGCTGCGGTCTTCTCGGCCGCGGCGGTGGCCACCTGCGGGTAGACGGAGGTGTAGGTGTCGGCAGTGAAGGCACTGGACGTATGGCCCAAGGTCTCCTGTACCACCTTCATCTCCACCCCGGCCGCCAGCATCAGAGAGGCCGCGCCGTGGCGGAGGTCGTGGAGCCGGATGGGTGGCAGGCCAGCCAGGTAGGCGAGCCAGAGGAACTGGTCGGAGACGTGCTGGGGATGCAGGCGGCTGCCGTCGGGCTGGGTGAAGACGAATCCGGTGTCGGTCCATGCCTCGCCCATGGCCAGCCGTTCCTGAAGTTGTTGCTGCCGATGGGCCCGCAGTACCCGCGCGGTGTCGCTGTCCAGAGCGATCGTCCGCACCGAGGCGTCGGTCTTGGGGGTGCCCTCGTGCACCTCCCAGGCCAACTGCACGAGCTGCCAGTTCACGGTCAGCGTGTTGCCGTCGAGATCGACCTCCTTCCAGCGCAGTCCGCACGCCTCGCCTCGCCGTAGTCCACGCAGCGCGATCAGTTGGTAGAGGGCGAACAGGTGGTGACGCTGGGCTTCTTCGAGAAAGAGCCGGGTTTGGGCGGGAGTCCACACCATCACTGGGGAGGGGCGCGGCACGCTGGTGTAGGCGTCGATCGGATCGACCCGTCGTCCACCCCTGCGTTGCTTTTCCCTTTCCCGGTAGCTGCGGTAGTCGGCCTGCCAGGCACGAACGCGGTCGTCGGTCCACACCAGCGGCTTGGGCCGGGTGTGTGCGGGCATCTCCAGGACGGCGGCGGGGTTGAAGTCGATCAGCCGGTCTTGGCGCATGGCGACGTTGAGCGCGTGGCGGAGGGTGGCGCGGATGCGGTGCATGGTGGCGATGCTGATTGGCCGCCGATACTTCACGGTGGCCCGGATCTGCGGGTCGGGGTCGGCGCGGCGTTCGGCGATGGTGTCGTTGAACTCCTCGATCTGCTCGAACATCAACGCGATGTCGCTGACCTTGAGTTGATCCAGCCGCAGCCGCCCCAGGTACGGGGTGAGGTAGAGGCGGATGTGGCCTTCGTAGGAGCGGCGGGTGGTCTCCTCGATCTTTCGTTTGCGGGTCAGGAACTCGGCCAGCCACTGCTCCACGGTGATCTCCTGGGTCGGATCCTGCCCAGTCTTGATCTTGCGGCGGACCGTCTCCACGCTCGGGAGGGTGTCGGTCTCGGCCAGGGTGCGTTTGATCAGGTCGGCGATCTGAGTGCGGGTGGCGGGCTCTCGCGGGTCGGCCAGCGCGAGCAGGTCACGCACGCGGCTGAGTTCGTCCTTGGCGGCGTCCTGGGTGATGAAGCCGCCGCGCCGCAGCGGCCCACGCCGCTTACCGCCAGGTCCTGGCGGGAGTTCGATCTGGTAGTTCCAGATGCCGTGCCGGTAGCTCCACCCGCCGTCGGCACGGCGCAGCTTGGGGCATTTCTGCCCCAGTGCCTTGCCGTCGCTGTCGCGGCATGAGCAGCGTTTGAAGGTACGTCCCTCGGCCATGCTGGTGCCTGTCCTGTTCTCTTCGATGCTGTCGGGTAGGGCCGGTGTGGTGGTGGGCAGGGCGGGGTAGCGCTTGGTTCCGGAAGCGGCCGACTCGAAGGAATTGATCGCATTGTTGGGCATGCCTTCGGTAGTTCTGTGCCGAACACGCATCCCGCGCTATCCCGTTCAGCCGTGGCCCTGGTGGTGGCTGGCTATGGGCGCACGGCGGTCCTGTCGCCCCGTACCGACGTCTGTGCGGTGTGGAGCGCCGGGGTCGCCGTGCTCCCGTCCGGCACAGCCGATGCGGTGGCGTGATCAGGCGAGCACGCCCGTGGTCATCACCCCACCGCATCGATGGCCGTGCCGGTCAGGGCGTATCGACGCCCACCTGGGTGGCGTTGGTCAAGGCCGAATCCGACGGTCATCGCCGGGCCGGGGCGCCGATAGTCTCCGCACGGCGTCGCCGCCGGCTAACCGATCTTCGCTTCGAGTCGCCACAGAGCAAGGACGGCTTTCTCCGCCGGAAGGCGCCCATGCTTGCCAGGGAGATGAGAGGCCGTCTCGCGGGCGTCGGCCTGGAATGCATGTGGTGTGGCCCGATCACCTGGGCCACCTGATCCCTGTCACCCCTATAAATACCTGCGATCGAGCCCGGAATCGGACAGCAGCCGAAGCAAAGGTTCGACCATGATCGCTGGACCCTGCGTCCGTGCCTTATGCGCCCCGCCCTCGACCACCGGCTGCCGACCCGCCGAGCGAACGGTCATGGTGGCCAGCAGTATGTGAGCGAAGATCCTTGGGAAGTCAGGAGCCGCGTAAGCTACACCGAAGAACGCCCAGCTCAAGCCCCTACGCGATGGATCTTAAAGCGGTACACGCTTAATCGCAGCTCAGGGCACGTAACTCACTATCCGGGCGGTACACCGTACGCTGAGCCAACCTGGGTTAGGTCCGCACGGATCTGCGGCGCTAATCAGTTCCCACGTCCTGCCAACCTGGCCATGGCCAGCCTGGCAGAAGCCTGATCGACAGGTGCGACGTTCCGTTCGAGGGAAAACGACGGACCCTGCGGCTATGCTCATGGCCCGTGTCGCAACCTTGGCTCGGCGAAACGCCCGATGTGGTCACAGAGACCGTTCTTCATGCACTGCTGGGGCTGTCGGGCCGGAATGGGCATCACACATTCGAGGACATCTGTCGCGAATTCGCGCGTGCGAGGATCACTCGCAACATCATCCCCACTACCGGTCCTGTATCTTCGGGTGGAGATCAAGGGCGCGACTTCGAGAGTTTCAGAAGCTTCGTCCCCGACCGCTTGCTTGGAGCAAGGGACTCTCCGGCGAGTGGTCGAATGATCGTCGGCATCTGCACCCTTCAAAAAAGCAACATTTCGGCCAAGATTAAATCCGATATCATCGAGGTGATGAAGGGTCGTGAGGTCAACAACGTCTACGCCTTCACGGTGCACGACATCACCCCGAAAGCTCGACGAACCCTTCAAGCGTGGGCGCTTCGGGAGCATGAGCTTGACCTGGAAATCCTTGACGGCCGTGCTGTGGCCGAAAGGCTCAGCGATTCCGATCTGCGGTGGATCGCTCACCGCTACCTCAACATTTCGCGGTCTGTTCTGTTCGGCCAATCCTCTGAGGCGCTCGACAACACCGTCCGCGCCGATGCGCTGACTCGCGGGCCGGTCGACGCGATACCGGGGCTCGCCGAGAAGCTCTCCAGAGCGGTTGCCGACGAAGCGAATCAGCCGCTTGAGGCCGCCGCGCTTTTTCGTGAAATCGCGACGTCACTGACAGAAGCGGGTTATCGAGGCAATGCTCTGCTCATGATCATTCGCGCTGGCTCGGCGCTGGAAGCCGGCGGCGACAGTGACAGCGCGGCGATCCTGTACGCCGACATCGTCGAGCAATACGCGCACACTGAAGGCCCAGACGAGGACATAGGCGTCCACCGCCGCCTCGGCGAGCTCGCGCACGCTGGGAGCCTGAACTCGCCCGCAAAAGAGCGCGCCGCCGCTGCTTTGGCAGTCCATTCCGCAGCGTGGCATGCTCTGGATGATTGGACCGCCCTCGCGGCCGCAGTCGATGCGCTGGCCGAACTTAAAGACGATCACCTGTCCAAGTACATCGTGGCGCTGGGCGAGGCCGCGATCGCCAGTGAGCAGCTAGATCTGATCCTGATGCGCCTGCCCGCCTTCTCCGCGGCAGTCGGCCAAGCAACTGGGATCCTCCGGACCCGGCTCAGCCTTGTGGTCGCGGAAGCGACCGGAGACTGGCAGGACATCGTTGCATCTGCCCAGCGTAGACGCCTGGCACCGCCGGAAATCGCGTTGGTACTGGCCAGATACGCCCGCCATCTCATGCTCACCGGCGCAGCCGGTGCAGCAATTGAGATCTGGTGGGACGCCATCAACGCCGGCGCCCTCGCCGGTCTCGGAGACGACACCGCCGAATGGCTGTATGCAGTCCGCTTGTGCATATCCATCTACGGTCCGGACGGAGTTTGGACGGAAACACATCCGTTGGCCCAGGCCATGCGCGCCAGCGGCGGAACTGTCTTGCCCGCCCATCGCAGGAATTACATCGAGGACGCGGGCACCGCGCTGAGACGTGGGAAGTATGCGCGTGCGGCTCATGCCACTCGTCGAGCTCTGCGTGCTGCGGTTACGTCAGCTCATGTTGCCACCGAGCAATTCACTCTCGACCTACTCGCCGACATCTACGCTGAAACCGGCGAACACGCTCGTGCCGCCACTCTTTACGCTCGCGCAGGACAGACCCAGGCCATCACGAAGCTTCTCGGAGATCTGGGGGAGGACTACCTCGATCTGACGACTTACCTCACCAGCCCCGTACCTGATTCGCGGGCTGCGGGGTTCACTGGAATGGCGATGCAAGCCGATCTGGTTCCTGATGAACAGGTCGAGGACCTTCTGACTATCGCCTTGAGTGAATGGGAGCTTTGTCAGACTGGCCGCATCCGGCAGAGCCGGATTGGGCCATCGACGGGATCGTCGGCCCTCAAACTGGTCGCCGCATTGGTCGAGAGAGGTACGCCTGTTCAGGCCTCCCGCCTGCTGGAGATCCTTGACCCCTTGGTTGAGCGTGGCGATGGCAAGTACCGCTTCAGCGACGAGGCACACATAAACGCGCTGGTCGGGATCCTGTACGGGCACGAGGAGTTGGCCCAACAGGCTGCTGGTCAACTCATCCGCATGATCGAGCTTGATGCACCCATCTCCCACCAGGTGGCGAATCTCGCAGGCATCGCCATTGTCCAGCACCCGGACCTCTTCGCCGGAGGGTTGCAGACGCTGGCTGGTGAAAGGTCAACGGCTGCGCGATTGCTCGTGCGGATGAACCATGACCTCTCCGACATGACGATGGCGCTCCGAGCGCGTGACAAATTGCTGGCACCATACGCGACCCCGCAGGGCGTGACTGCTTTCGCGGGCGGTCTCAACTGGCGGGCAAGTCTGGTCACGGCACTACCTGAAGCGGATCGGGAAGCAGTGGCCGACGCCTTGGTCACGCAGGCTCAGGACCGCCGGGAGATTGCCGCGAACCGGCGCGCGGCGATGGCGGCGCTTGACGCTTTGGCCGAATCGCTGTCGGCCTCGACCCGGCAGCGGCTCTTCGAGATGGCCATGTCCTTCGCGAGGGGTGAAGAGGACGCCACCGCTCACGACGGCCCTTTCGCGCCCACCCATCCCCTCAGCCTGTTCCGCATAGATTTCGGTCGCAGCAATCTCGCTGTGTGCGGCGTGGAGTTGGCGAGCACCACATGCAGCATCGAACAGGCTTTGCAGGTCGAAGCGGTGGGACTAGGCCTCCTAAGCTCAGGTGATGAGAAGGCCGTTTGTGCGGTCGTACGGGCGTTGTACTGGCTTCCTCAGCACCCTGATCTGGCTTCCCCAGCAGCTCTCGTTGGGCATCCACAGCCAGCGGTCCGCGCCTTGGCGGCATCTCGTTGGGTGAGAACCCCGGGGCGACGCGACGAGCAGATTGGGCGGCGTCTCGCCTGTGACTCAGCCGTGATCGTGCGCCGAACGTTGGCAGACGACCTCGGGCGATCCGAGGTGCCGGCATCAGACGTTCTTCAGCTCTTGAGCGAGGATCGACGGCACACTGTCCGTCGACTGGCACGCCGAGCGCTGGCTGTTCATCGTCATATTGACGCTGCGAACTGATGCCCAACGCGCAACTTTCGGGTTTGTCGAACCTATGGCGTTCGTAGAAGCTGCTCTTGCTCGGATTGTCCGTCGGGTGGTGTCCCGCCGAGTGGTGGATCAACGATCTCGCCACGTGACGCATACCTTGGCAAACCTTGCCGGGAGGCGCAGTTTTACCGCTCTGTGGGACTTCACCCCCAGCCTGTGTTTATGGTGCCGTTGTCTCCGGGAAAGTTCTCGGGTGTGCAGATCCAGTGGGGCGGCACGTACGGCGGTTGGCCGGGATAGGACGAGGCTTTCGTGTCCGCGACGGGCGGCAGGAAGTGGATGCCTCGGCGCCGGTAGGGCGGCGCCGAAAGAGCCATGGCGATCAGGGGTAGGAACTCAGAAACCGCAGCAGCCGTGATCGTAGGGCTGGGGCCCGCGCAGTAGACCTTAGCGACGTGAGCAGCGGGTAGGGCGCCGGGCCGTAGCAGGTGGCTCACCTCGCCAGGCGTCGGGCTTCTGCCCTGGCCTTGTTGCCTGCACGGAGCTTGTCGTAGTTCGGTGCGACCCGCACACCATCAACACGGCTGAACAGCTGCAGGGCGTTACTGTAGTAGCCCTCGCGATCTTCGCGAGGGCCGTAATCCAAGAACTTCATGCTGCTGTTGCACTCGGGGCAGAGCAGTCCGCGCCACAGATGGGTCTCGTGATCGTGGTCGATCACCAGGCGGTGCCGGCGGTCCGCAGGGACAGATTCGGCCTCCGACCGGTTGCAGATCTGGCACTTGTGCCCGGCCGCGGCGCGGAGGGCTGCGACCTCGGCAGGCGAGATGTCGAAGTCCTTGCGGCGTCGCTTTGTCTCGTCCCGGTCGTATTGGGTGACGGGAGTGTCGAGATAGGGCATCAGGTCTAGCCGGTGATCGCGGTAGTGCGCGAGGGCACGCAGGCGCCGTACGGATCCGTAGGGAGTTCCGCGGGTTACGTACCCGAGGTAGCGGGAGCAGCCGTCGAACGCGCGGCCGCGAGCGTTGGTGATGCTGCAGATCATGCCGACCCAGGTGCTCGGGTCCCAGAGGTGACGGTAGGGCTGAATCTCGCGCCAGCCCTGCTGGTCCGCTGGCGCCAGGCCGCTCACCAGCATCTCGCCGTTCTCGCAGATGTGGCACACTCTGCCGCCGAACTGTTCGATCTGGGCCTCAGAGAGTGAGTTACCACGCTTAGCGTGGGACTTGGTGCCTGGGTAGCAGCCCTCGGCGCCTCTACTGGACATACACGCCGTGCACAGGCCCACGCTGGGTCGCCACCGCTTCTGGTCACGTTGACACCCGCCCTTGCACTGGGTCTCGGGGGTGCAGCCACAAGACCTGCAGGGGCCGAACTCGGTGATGTCGCTCAGGTAGTCCCTGTATGACATCTAGTATCCCTTCGGGCAGTGATCGAGGGTGAGCACACCCTAGCTCTCCGCACCGACAGATCTCGCTCGACAAGCTGGCCGTCAGCGGTGGTCACCAGCCATATCTACGGCATCTTCCTCGACCACTGCTCGCTCCTTGCCGCGCCTGACGTGGTGCTCTCTCAATGCGAACTGGAGTATCGACGCTCGCGCAGCGTCCTGGACCACGACCAGGACGAGGTGCTGGCGGAGATGGAACGCATCAGCCGTTGGCTCCAGGAGTACCTCACCGCGCGTGGTCTGACGCAGGAACGCACGTACTACTCCAAGCGAACCTTCCTCCGAGACGTAGTCGCCGCGCGACCTGACCTTGCGCCAGCTCGCTGACCCGCTGTGAGCAATGGCGGCGCTCACTACGCGCGGCCCGTCACGGAAGTGGATCTTCAATGAAGAAGCGTGAAGCAGTCTCGCTGAGGCCGCCCGAAGCTAACATCGAGCGAGTGGCCATCGACACCCTGTCATCATCTGACTCCTCCGAAGTGGTACGCGCCGACATGGTCGCCCGGCTGAAGGAACGCGGGTCGATCCGCTCCCCGGAAGTCGCCGAGGCATTCGCGAAGGTCCCGCGCGAGAAGTTCGCTCCCGAGGCGTCCCTCGCCGCTGCCTACGCTGTCTTCGACGTCGTGATCATCAAACGTAACGCTGAAGGCAAGGCGACGAGCTCCGTCAGCGCGCCATGGCTGCAAGCCGAGATGCTTGAAGCGGCGCGACTCACACGCGGGGCGCGAGTTCTGGAGATCGGTTCCGGCGGCTGCAACGCGGCCCTGATCGCTGAGATCGTCGGCGTGGAAGGGCTGGTGGTCACCGTGGACGTCGACCCGTTCGTCACCGAGCGAGCTGCCCGCTTCCTCACCGAAACGGGCTACTCGCACGTGAAGGTGATCCTCGGAGATGCCGAGCACGTCGCCGGGGAGTTCGGTCCCTATGACGCCATCCTCGTCACAGTCGGTGCGTGGGACTGCCCTTGGGGACACCTGCTGGCTTCGGGCGGCCGCATGGTCATTCCGCTGCGCTTCTGCGGCCTCACCAGATCGATCACGTTCGTCCGGGACGGCGACCGGTTCGTCGGTTCGAACCCTACGGTGTGCGGGTTCGTGCCGATCCAGGGCGCAGGAGCACATCAGGAGCAGGTGGCTAGCCTGGGGGACGGAGCGGTGACATTGACGATCGACGGCGGCCCCACCCTAGATGCCGCCGCACTCGACCAGGCGTTGGCCGGCGACCCCACCGAGCTGTGGACAGGCGTCATCGTCGCCAGTGGCGAACCGTTCGACACTCTGGGCCTGTGGACGGCGACCGTGGACGATACCTTCGGCCTGATCTGGCGGGACCCGGATCGGGGCTGTGACCTGGTGAGGCTCATTCTCCGCTGGTTCTGCCCGGCCCTCATGACACCCGACAGCTTCGCCTACCTGACCTACCGGGAAGTGCACCGAGACGACAAGCCTGAGCAAGTCCACCACGAGTTCGGTATCCACGGTCATGGCTGCCGCGGCGCCGAACTCGCCCGGCGGCTTGCTGATCACGTCGAGAGGTGGGACCGCGATTGGCGCCGGCACCCAGGGCCACAGTTCACCCTCCACCCCGCGGACGCTGCGGTGCCGGCTCCCGCCATAGGCCGGATCTTCCGGAAGCGCCACACCCAGCTGATCATGGCTTGGACCTGACCTCCGTGCCCCCTCGGCGCAGCAGCGCGATCGTGGAGGAGGGGGACCCCGTAATGATGCTCCACCGTGGGTGCAGCGCTCGTCGAGGTGGCTTCCACCGACGCCTACGTTGCCCGTGACGTCCTCGGCCATCCGGAGATGCGCTCCCACATGACTGAACAGCAGCAGCAACCCTCGACGCCGTGATAACCGCTGCAGGGCTCGGAGCCAGGGTCTCCCTCAGGTCCACGAGCATACTCTGGCCGCGGTCGTGCGGCATGCCGAAGATCGGCTGTGGGCGCTGCTCAGCCAGGGTGACCCCTCGTCGAGCTCCGAAACGCGCGCTTGACCTCCTGCCAGCCCTGACGGCGGCTACTACGGCTCGGCCCTGACAATCGGAGGTCCACCGCGCGGGCTCTGGCCCGCGCACTCGCCGTCGGGCCCAATCACGGAGGCGGAATCAGCCGAGAAGCCTATGACAAGCGATGTTGCGAATCCGGAACTCACTTCTGTGAGCGGGGAACAACTCGTCGCACCTCATGGCCATCAGCGATGGGGTCCCGCCGAGTCCGACAGCGTCCGACCAGGTTGGGTGCGGGTGGCTCGGTGCGCGCTTAGATCGAGGATTCGACCGCGGGGAGCGACGCTCGGCTGCGGGGTCGACCGATGGCCGTGGGCGGAGGAGTTGGTGGTGATTGTGCAGCTCACGGTTTCTGGCCGGGCGGACGTCCTTAGCGAGGTCCATGCGGTCGCCTCGCTCGGCGATCTTTGGGCGCTGGAGGGCCAGTGACACTGGTGTCGTGGAGGTGGATGAAGTGGTCGTCTTGCGCCCCGGCAAAGAAGACATGGAGGCAGCGTTGCCGGTGACGCCGTGCAGAGTGTTCGGGACTTGAGGGGAGGAGTCCTGCCGAGCGCCGGAGGTGTCTGTCCCAGCACCGCCCAGAGCTATCGCGGCTGCGATTGCGGTGGCGGTGACTCCGCCTACCTGCAGCAGCGTTCTGGCGCGCATTCGTCCACGTGGTCGTTCACCCTTGTCAGGCATGCCCGGCTCCCCGATGCTCTTGATCGTTACGTGACGTAGCGTAGCTGCCGGCTCTGGGGGTGTTCCGCGGCTTTGATCTTGCCGTGGTGATTTATGGGGTTGGCATTCCATGCGGGCTCCCGGGCGATCCCATCCCCATGGACAGCACGCATCTCTGAGCACGTCGAGGTGGAGGCCGGGCCCTTGATGCGTGAGGCCCCGGCTCGAAGAGAAGAGGTTCGGTCTCGTGAGGCTGGCTGAGGGGATACCAGACAGAGGGTTAATACTTACTGTAGTCTTATAGCTACTTTACGCCACGAAGCGTTTGGAGTGTCGATGCGCCTGCCTCTGCTGGTCGCCAATGCTGGTCTTTGTGCTGGTGTCATCTTCTCGGCCATCCCGGCCTACGGTGCTGCCCGGTCGAACTCGGTCTTCCTCTCCGTCACGGCCCACGGGGGCACGACGTTGAAGGCCGTTTTCATGCAGTGTCCGAGTTCGACGGAAGGCCACCCATATGGTGAGGCTGCGTGTGCCGCGATCGATGCCGTTGACGGCGACCTCGACCGTCTCCCCAGTCGTCCGCGTCGCGGGTGCGCCGAGAAAGGCTCGGTCACGGCGACGATGGATGGTGTGTGGCAGAATCGGTCCATCGGCTGGCAGAAGACCTTTCCCAACGTCTGTGAACTTTATGCTCAGACGGGTACTATCTTCCGCTTTTGATCGGGCTCGCAGCCTGGGCCAACACGTTTGACTGGTTGGGCTGAATCTTGCGGGCGCACACCGCGCAAAGCGCGAGAATGCCGGATGCCGGCGGTGGTATCCCCGTTTCGCTGGACGGTCGCAACAGGGGGCCGGGTCCGTATTCGGCGGCCCCGGCTGTCCGAGTAGGCGAGGCCTCCTGTTCGCGCGCTGGCGGTATCTCAATCTTGAAAATGCCGGCCTTGCTGCTGTTCCCCTTCTTGACGCGCTTGCCGAAGGGCTGCGGACGGTGACCTCGAAGGCGCATGGCAAGCCCTAAGAGCTGTTTCTTGGATCCGCTGACCATGTGTGGCTAGACCGTCACGATGGGTTCACGGGTCGAGGTGACTTAACGAACGCCGAGTGGGAGCGCCTCCAGCCGTTGCTGCCCGAAGGCGGCCAGCGGGGCGGCCGGTGGAATGACCACCGCAGACGATCAACGGCGTGTTGTATCGGGCACGCACCGGGCTGCCCTGGCGTGACCTGCCCGAGCGGTTCGGTCCCTGGATCACGGTCTACAAACGGCACCGCCGCTGGTCGGCCGATGGCACCTGGCAGCTGCTGCTGACCGCGATCCAGGCCGAGCAGGACGCCGAGGGCCGCATCGACTGGGACATTTCCGTGGACTCCACCACCGTGCGGGCTCACCAGCACGCCGCCGGCGCGCCCCGCACCCCACCCTCACCGGCACCACCGTCCCCGCCAACGGCGAGCGGGCGGCAAAAGGGGGAAGCCGCCAGGGCAAACCGGGGCGATCCGGTGCTGGCCACGCTGGCCGCCCGGCTGGCGGAGGTGGTCAGACTGGGGAGTGCCTAGGACGTTCCCGCGGTGGGTTCACCACGAAGATTCATCTGTCGTAGACGGCCGCTGCCGGGTGTTGTCACTGGTGCTGACGCCAGGCCAGTACGGTGACAGCCCGCAGTTCCGGCGGGGTGCTGGAGACCATCCGCGTCCCCTGGCGGGGGCCGGGCCGCCCGCGCACCCGGCCCGCCAGCCTGGCCGCGGACAAGGCGTACTCCTCCCGCGCCAACCGCGTCTACCTGCGCCGCCGCAAGATCCGCCACACCATCCCCGAACCGCGTGACCAACGCGCCCACCGCCGCCGGCGCGGCACGGCCGGAGGGCGGCCCACCGGCTTCGACGCCGAACGCCACAAGGGCAGGAACGTCGTGGAACGGGCGATCAACCGGCTGAAGAACTTCCGGGCCGTGGCCACGCGCTACGACAAACGCGCCTACATCTTCCTCGGCACGGTCACTCTGGCCGCCCTGATCATCTGGCTTCGCACCTGATCTAAGAAACAGCTCTTAGACCTGGCGCAGGCTACCAGTGCGATCACCTTGCCTCTGGTGCGGTTCGTTGGCCCTCGTGTCATGCCGTAGGGGCTGAGCGCTGGAGTGCTGGAATGAGAGTGCGAGTGCGAGGTCGGGGTGATTTCAAGTCTTTGTGATGCGTATTCTCTTTCCTTGTCGTGATGCGAGGGGCGTGATGGTAAATCGTTGACGTAGTCAAACCCCTCTGGAGGAACCTGGTGATTCGGGAATGCCTTGCAAATGACCGGAAGAGCGAAGCTTCTGAGCTTTTGTGCCGAATCATCATCGCAGGGGTGTTGACGTTCAATTTGCTGGGTGATCCAAGCGTGGCCCTGGCTCGTGCAGATCCCTATTGTCCGACAGAATGGGTCTCGGAGCAGGCGCGTCAGATGTTCGACGTCGAGAAGCTATGCACGTTGGTCCACGGAGACCTGGTGGAGGGCCGGCCCGTCGATCTCGGACGGCGAATAGCCGAGGCCCGGAGGATGCAGGGGAATACGGAGCCATCGTCGAGACCCCGGGTGCAATGGACGCCGAAGAGTTCGCCCTCCAGGACGAAGCCTTCCCGGCCGACGCCCGTGGCCGTGCCTGTGCCTGTGCCGAGCAAGCGGCGCGGAGGATACGAGCCGCGCAGGAGGCGGGAGACGGTCTGGCGACCAAATCCGCCGTCGGAGTCCGCTCCGGTCAGGAGCGACAACATCAGGCGCGTCGACCGCAGGAGCGATGAGGACAACGGTGCGCGCTTGCAGCAGCGTGATGTCCGAATCAGGCCGACCACTTCGCCGCTGCCCTCCCCATCGCCCTCGATATCTCGATCGTCTCTGTTGCCAGCCGCGAGTGGTGGTGCAGGCAATATGACGGGGAATCGTATTGAGGCCTCGTCTGAGGGGACGCGACCGCTTGGCGCCGCGCTGGCGTTTGGGCTGCTGGTCATGCTCGTAGGGAGTGCGCTGATTATCCGTCGGCGCCTTCGGCTGGGTTCTGCGCTCTCTGGTTCCTCGGCGGGGTCTACTACCTACCGCGTCGAAGGCGGGCGAGGCCACGACTCGGTTGCTGCTGCCCCTGTGACGGCACCGGAAAACGACGCGGCCGTGGCGGGGTTCCTTGCCGGCGACTGTCGCATGGAGGAAGCGGAAGAGAAGACTGAGGAAGAGGCCGATGTCGGCGCGCCTCGGTTGGCCAGGACCAAGACAGATGCAGGTGAAACCGGCGTCGCCCTGGACGGCCCAGCAGGAGCGTCGACCTCCGTAGCGCTGACATCGCAGTTCGTGGCGGCTGCGGGGAAAGCAAAGGCCGAAGTGCTGGGAGCGCCGCGGCTGTCGTACAGGGGAACTGAGGTGTCTTTCGGCCGCGCAGAGGCGTCCGACCTGTTTGCGTTGCTGTCGACATCACCGGAAGGGGTGTCGACGGAGGGCATCATCGACACGCTGTGGGCGGGCAACGGTGACCGGGGGAGTCGTCTGCTGGAGTCGGCGGTTCGGCAGCTCAATCAGGTGATGCGGCAGGCGTCCGGTGTCGGGGCCGGCGTGAAGTTTGTGGTGAAGGTGAGACAGCGCCGACAATTGGCGGCCGCCTACTTCGATGTGGACTTGTGGAGGTTCGAGGCAGCCTTCGTGCGAACGGGCACCGTGGAAGGCAGGGCCGCTCGGCTTACTGCCCTGCAGGAGATGCTGGCCCTGTACCGGGGGCCGTTGCTGGATGGGCGTGATGATCTCTGGGTGCTCCCGCTGCGGCGGGCCGCTCAGCGGCAGGCAGTGGATGCGGCTGAGCAATTCGCTGAGCTGGCGCGGACGGAGGACCCCGATCGAGCGGTGGACGTGCTGCGGTTGGCGGTGGAGCGCGTCGATCCGCACAGCGAGGTGCTGTGGTGCCTGCTGATGTCGATCCAGGGTGAGTTGGGGCGCCTGCCCGCGGTACGGCGTTCGTTCGAGCTGTTGAAGGAGCGGATGGCGGAGATCGACGCGGTGCCGAGTGCACAGGCTCGGCAGGTGTACGAGCGGCTCATCGGATAGGCGTATTTCAGGAGCTGTCCATGCATCCGAGGTAGCGGATGGTGTGCTGGTCCCGCTCCAGGTAGGTGGTCAGAGCGTCGACCGGGAGCAGATGGACGGGGTGAGTGTCGTAGATGCGAGCCAGCAGGCACAAGGTGAAGATCGAGGGGCGCCGACCTGTTCGCGGCCAGTTCTCGTAGTCATACAGGCGGGATTCGCGCAGCCCTGCTCCGTTCGTTCCGGCGAGTCGGTGGAAGGCATCGACCGTCTGCGTTGCGGTGAGCCCGGTGGCGTATCGGTAGAGGCGTAGTGGGGTGGCGGGGTGATCCAGGGCGAGGATGACGGCGATCTGGTCAGTGGTGAAGCCATGCTGGCGCAGGTACCGGGTGCGGCGGCGGCAATCGAGAAGTGTCTGGTATGCGGTGCCGGACATGAGGTAGTCCCCCTTGGCGATTCAGCGTGCGATATGCGGGCCCCGAGTCGGGATTCCGGTGACGGTAGGCGGGCTCTGGCCAGGAGCTCCAGTCCCTGTATGGGGTGATCGCCGAGCTGATCGCCGTGTGTTGGCGGCGCCACCGTCAGTGTGGCCGCAGGTCGGGATGCGGTGCCGGTGGGCGTGTGGGTTGGGGATGTGATTCGGGCAGCGAGGTGCGTGATCGTGCTGGTCGCTCCGGGATCGGCCGGGGCGTGACCGGAAGGGACACCAGCATGGACAACCGCAATCAGCACGCGATCTTGGACCAGACGTCACGGTCCTGTCACCAGCAACCGCGGGTGGCGGAGTTCCCGGATCTGGCGCCAGGGCTGGTGATGTCGACGTTCCGCTCCTCACGGCTATGGAGTGGGATGACTTGGCGGCGGGCCTTTGCTGGGAGGGCGGATCAGTCGGCTCCCGCGCGGCAGATGGTCGAGCAGCTTCTGGCCGGCACCGGGCGGGCCGATGATGCTCGGTGGGTGACGGCTGAGCTGGTCAGCAACGCACTGCGGCACACGCGCTCGGGGCAAGCTCAGGGCTTCTTCGTGGTGGACGTACTGCGTGGCACGGACGTGGCCCGGATCGTGGTCTATGACCTGGGCGGCGGTTGCGTCCCGGACTTCGCCCGCAGGCCCGGTTCGGTACCCGAGACGGCTGAGTGCGGGCGGGGCTTGCTCGGAGTGGCTGAGCTGGCCATCCGGATGGGCGTCGCTGGTGATGCGAGTACTGGGCACGCGGTCTGGGTCGACCTCGCTCTCAACAGCGAAACTGCCTGTGTACCTCCAAAAAGTGACGCGGTTCGTCAGAGCCCGGCGGTCGGGGCGGTTGATCGTGCCACCGCTTGCCATGACTGTGCACCCGTAGAGGAAACTGCGGGCGAGATATCGGGCCATCATTCGGTCGGCCTCTCCGACGTCTTGATGGCTTTGGGAAGTGAACCTTGCTCGGCCTGCGGGAAGGAGGTCGCCGGCCTGGGCCCTCGATGGGGCTTGTGGGAGGCGAGTTGAGATCGCACGCGGCCCAGGAGTCCGCGTCCGAGTTCGGGCAGGAGCCGTGGGCGCAGCAGGCGTTGGCCGTGCTGCGCCGGGCCAGGCCCGATTGGGCCTTCCTCGTGGTGCGGTACCGGTGGCTAGCGATGCGCGGCAAGCAAATCATGATCAGCGC
The DNA here is from genome assembly GCF_036289125.1 of Nonomuraea sp. LP-02. Taxonomy (NCBI): domain Bacteria; kingdom Bacillati; phylum Actinomycetota; class Actinomycetes; order Streptosporangiales; family Streptosporangiaceae; genus Nonomuraea; species Nonomuraea sp. LP-02. The sequence continues at coordinate 8,415,486 of NZ_JAXCLK010000001.1, forward strand.
CCCTAGCCCCGGCGAGCTGGAGCAGACCCTCTCATCGATATCGGCCAAGATCGTCACGCTCAAGTCAGACTCAGCCGTGACCGGTGTTGGCCGGCGAGGCACGCTGGAGTCCAGCCGGGTCCTGCCGATCTTGGCCGAGTTGTCGACTGCAGAGCAGTCGAAGCTGACCGTGTCGCTGCCGCTGGGGGCGGATGCGACTGAGGCGCGTGGGGGTGATGCGGGAACGGGGCTGAGCGGCACGCTGACGCCTGTTGGGCCGCCATCAGGGGTGTTGGCCGCCGAACGGTCGGGGACGGACACGTGGGCGGTAGCTGCTGCTGGCCCGGTGCGGGCTCGGCGGCCGCATGGGTGGCTGCGGTGGCCATGGGGTAGGCGTCGGGGCCGCTCCCAGCTGGAGGTGCGGGTCGGGGAGGGTGACCAGGAGGCGGGCCGCGACCGGCTTATTGCTGGCGAAGGCGGGGCGCGTCATCGGCGCGCTCGGGAGAGGCCCGGCGCAGTAGCGGCTGTCGTCGCCTGAGTGGTGGTATGCCCCGTGCCCGCGAGTGATGCGGGAGCGCGGGCTTGACATCCTGCGTGCAGGTGGGCGTCGATACCGGTCCGCCCGTCCGGCACGAAGGGATTATCCGGTGGGCCAGGGTGGGTTCGCCTCGCGTAGGGGAGAGGCGAACCCACCGCCCAGTGCAAGAGCGAGCCTGGCAGCGCGGGTGTCGCGCCTATTGTTGCGGGCTCAATAGCTGGGCGTTGTTCGGTGTCGCGTCCGGTGTCACGTTTTGTTGTCGCGTTCGGTGTTGCCGCTGAGAGCACGACAACCCTGGTGTGTCTTTCGCTTAGGTCAGACGGCTTTCGGCTGTTGCGATGGCTGTCCCGAATCGCCTCGGGGCGACTCCTTAAATATGTGCGCGCCCTCGCATGAATGGCTGCGGGATTCGATTTGCATCCCTTCCGTTCTGTCTTCTTGTGTCTTTTGCGTTCAGCGGCATCGCGGCCGGCCGCTCGCCTGGACGCTGGCCAGCCCCCATGCTGGCCTCGTTCTGAGCGGCGAGCAGTGCCTTCACCTCAACAAGTCTCGGGATGTGAAACGCGGATTCGGTCATTCAGGTATCGTTCGCCGTCGTTCAATGAAATGTGTGAAGAACCGGGCAGGATCATAATGTCGAGTTTTTCATTGAGTCGTTGCCGCAGATCAGTGATGGGTCTATTAGGGCAGCCTCTCCAGTCGTTTGGGTGACGACATTTATTGCCCGGTCGACTTGCGAGCCTGGTTATGTGCGAGGGATGGTCGTGATGCAAACAAAAAACACCGGCCCGCACGGAGGCCGGTAACGCGACCGGAAAGGGCGTCACGCAATGGCGATTCACAACTCGGAAATGACCGCTACCGAATCCGTTCCCGCTGGCACCGAAACCGCCGTCACCATTCCAGACGACGCTGCGCCCCTGACGGCGCCTGACGGCCCCGCGACCGCCACCCCGGCTGACCCCGCCACGGACGCGGATGGGCGCGTAGCGGCGGTGTGGGCGGCGCTGAACGCCAAGCCGGGCGGGTCGGCCACGGTGATCGGGGCGGCGGCCGGCCTGAGCCGGATGGCGGCGGGCAAGATCCTCAACCAGTTCGAGGCGGACGGCCGCGCCCGCCGTGAGCTGGGCGTGAGCGACGGCGGCATGCGCGGCCGGGCGGCCGACCGGTGGTTCCCGATCACCGCCGACGCTGAGTCGACCGACAGCACCGACAACTCCGTCTCGGCCCCGGCATTGGGAGCACCGGATGTCGCGCCCTCCGAGGTCACCACGCCGAACACGGACACGCCGGACGCTGACGTGGTGCTTGCGCCAGAGGAGGAGGATCTCCAGGCCGCCGCCGTGGCGACTGGCCCAGCACCGGTCGATGAGCGGGCCGACAAGGGGAACCTGACCGAGGAGCCGGTCAGCCAGCCGGAGGACCTGAATGCCGACGAGGCGGCCGGTCAGGAGCCAGACGGAACGGACAGCGACCTCGGCTCGGCCCCCGAGGCCGCCGCATCGGAGCTGGTGCCTGAGCCGGAGGCGGAGGACCCGGCGTGGGCACGCGCGAAGGCGGAGCTCGCCGAGATAGCGAGCCTGCTCAGCGGGGCGATCCTGGCGAAGGACGAGGGGAACGCCGTGATGGCGTTGGGATGCCTGGAGATGGCCATGACGAAGGTCACCTCGGCACACCGCACCGCGCGAGCGGTACTGACCGGCACCGTCGCCCCGGCCCGCGCGGGGTCGAGTGACCGTTCGGGCACGTCCGCCAGCGGCGCGGGCGCGGGCGACATGGTGCGGCAGGGCGGGTTGCGCGACATGGTTCACGCGCACCTGGTCGCGTTCCCGGACAAGGACTTCACCCCGTACGAGATCGGGAAGGTCATCAACCGTTCGTCCGGTGCGGTGGCCAACGCCCTGGATCGCCTGGTCAGTCTCGGCGAGGCGGTGCTGTCCTGTGAGCGGCCCCGCCGGTTCGCCCTCGCCACCGCCGACGCGGACGGCGAGGCGGACGCGGAGGTCGCCTCCTACGGCAGCTGAGCCGGGCCGTCCTTCACCGGCCCGCACGCCCCCGATCTGGTAGCGGGTGGGACACCCCTACAGACCCGCCCGCTGCCGGACCGGAACGCGCCGATGTACGGCGCTTCCACCAATCGGCCCGTACGGAGCCGGAACACCACCACCCGCACCACCGCGTCTGTTCCGCATGTCCGCACATCACATCACGCATCAGAAAGGCACTGTCATGGCTCACGAGATCGAGATCTTCGCCAACGGTTCGGCCGGATTCGCCGCCGCAGGGAAGCCCGGCTGGCACGGGCTCGGCTACACCGCGCCTGGCCCGATGACCGCCGAGGAACTCCTGTCCAACGCCCAGCTCGCCGGGTGGAATGTACGCAAGGTGCCGGTCGGTCAGGTCACCGACCCGGTCACCGGCCAGCCGGTGGTCACGGACGAGGACTTCCTCGTGGTGCGTACCAACCCGGTCACGGGCCAGCCGGAGCGCCTCGGCCGTGTCGGCAGGGATTACCAGATCCTGCAGAACGAGGACGTCACCGACTTCCTGCAGACGCTGGTGGACGAGTCGGGAGCGATCTTCGACACGGGCGGCTCGCTGAACGGTGGGCGGCGGGTGTTCGTAACCATGCGCCTCCCCGAGCCGCTAATGGTCGGTGGGTTCGATCAGATAGACCTCTACCTGGCGGCGTTCTCTCGGCATGACGGGTGGGGCGCGTTCACGACCGTTGCGACCCCGGTACGGGTGGTGTGCGCGAACACCGAACGGGCGGCGCTGGCGAATCACGCCTCGAAGTTCACTGTCCGGCATACCGGCAACGTGGCCGGGCGCATCGCGGAGGCCCGAGAGGCACTCAAGCTCACGTGGAAGCATGGCGAAGCCTTCGCCGCCGAGGCCGAGAAACTCCTCGCCGTTCCGATGGACCTCAAGGAGTTCCGTCAGTTCGCCACCCGCCTCCACCCGCTCCCCTCGGACGCGAAGGAGCTGGCCAGGCGGAACCACGACCTGACCATGCGCGAGCTGGAGTACCTGTTCGCGCAGGCCCCCACCCAGGAGCCGATCCGTAACACGCGCTGGGCCGCGTACAACGCCGTGACAGAGCGGCTGGATCACAAGAGTCCGGTGTTCGGCAGCCGCGATGTCGCGACGGTGCGCGCGGAGCGGGCCCTGCTCGATGACCACGACAACGCCAAGATCAAGGCCCGCGCCTTCCGCCTCCTGGCCACCGCCTGACACCCAGGTGCTCGGTACGGCCCCGGTGTGGGGCCGTACCGGATATTGCGGCGCTGCACGCCGTCCCACCCCACCAACCGCCAACCAAGGAGTTCACCATGGGACGACTCGAAGACCTAGCCCTGCACAACGCCAACCTCGCCCGGCATGAGCTCAGCGAGGCCCTCAACCGCCTCGCCAGCCTCGACGATGAGGGGACGTTGCGTGGCAAGGACCTGGGCCGTATCGCCTACGCCTACCACCGGATGTCGTGGTGGCAGCAGGTCACCGACCTCATCTGCGGCCACGAGGAGACCGTTGATGGCGCAAGCGCGCTGCTGATCGTCCGGCAACGGGCGCAGGAACTGCTGATCAACGCCCGCCCGCTGACCAACGGTGGTCTGTTCGCCTTGGCGATGGCCGAGTCCTGTCGAGGCGGCGCCCGTGCCTTCCTGGACGCGACCCAGGCGCTCGCCGACGCACTCACCACGCCTTCCGCTGCTGTCGCACCAGCGTCGGTTCACAGCGGCGATGGGCAGGTCGCCGGACGAGCGGCCGCCCCATGATCCTCACCCTTCAGCGTTCATGTAACCCGACGAAAGGAACGCCATCCATGGATGACCACTACCAGCCCGGCTACGCGCGCCCCAATGGCGAGCAGGGCGGCACCACGTTCGCATCCGGGCCCAGCGCTGGTCCGGCCGAAGACGCACGCTCCTTCGATGAGCTGACCGCAGAGAAGATTGCCGCCGCGCGCCACGCCTACTACGCGGCGGCGGCCGAGGTGGTCATCGCCCTGCAGAACGGGCGTTGGCTTTCCAGCGAGCAGTTGTTCGCCGCCGCCCACTCACGCGCGACCCGCGCTTGGTGGGATCTGGCGGAACAGGAGATCAGCGGCAAGAAGCTGACCTCCGATCACGCGGTACGGCGGGTGCGCTCCTGGGCCCGCCACTATCTGACCGGGGAGCCTCCGGTCGCCCGACCCGGCACACTGTTCGACCACGCAATCGCCCATGCTTCACGCATCGCCGCCCGCGACTTCCTCACCGCCAGCGGCCAGCTTCTCACCCAGCACCTCGCCGAGCCCAGTGACGGAGCCGGTGTTCCGGCTTCAGGCGTTCCCTTGCCCAATCGCCACGCCACCGGCTCGACGCCGAACCCGGTAGCGGTCCCATCGGCTCCCTCAACAAGGGCGGCTGCGCCGTGACCATTCGACCGGCCGTGTCAGCGCTTCCGTCGCTGGCGTCATCACCCAACGAAAGGACAGTTCCATGGGTAACCCGCAACGCACCGACGCCTCCGTACCTGGCGTACGCAGCGGCATGAATAGCGCCCCCGCCTCTAGCCCAGCTCAGCGCGAGACGCTGTCGGTCGAGGCGGTGATCGAGCAGGCCCGCCAGATGTGGAAGCACAACGCCGACACCATCGGACGGCGGCTGGGCCGAGGCGAGCGGCTGAGCGCCGAGGTGCTCTACGACGTCCTGCACGCCCAAACACTCGCCGGTTGGTGGCTGCTCGTCGACCGGCACATCCAGCACGGCCAAGGCCTGACCCCGGAGCAGACGGTGGCCAGGTTCGTCTCCTGGATCAGCCCGTACCAGGATGACGACTCCAGCGTGCTCGACACCGCTACGAGCTTCAGAGTCCTTGGGCTGCGCTGCGAGCACGAGCTCGCCCTGGCCCACGTCGAGCGGGCCTTGGCCCTCATCCGGCAAGACGCGGCTCGAACCTTCCTGGCTCAAGTCACGAGACTTGTGCCGGCCTCCCCGGCGGAGCAGGCTCTCGGCAGCTCGGCGGGGCAGGAGGCGGAGGCATGAGCAACAGCATCGCCTCCGGCAGTCCCTCCAGCGTGCCCGAGTCACCGACCACGAGCGGACCCGCCCCGGACCGCGCCGACAGCTCGCGGTTGGAGTTCTTCCAGATGCTGGCCTGGAGGTGGGACATCACCACCGCCAAGAAGCTCACCCGCGCCCGCACCCCGCAGGGTCGGATCGAGCCTACGGAATGGGCGGGCATGCTCCGGCTGGTCTCCATCGACACCGAGCACGCCGCCCAGGTGAATCTGTCCGAGCCCTTGATCGTGGCTACCGTTCCGAACGGCGGGATGCTGATCATCGACGGCTGGCACCGCCTGTACAAGGCCCTGGCCATGGGAGTGGCAGAGCTGCCCGCCGTGGTACTCACGACCGAGGAGGAACTCGCCTGCCGGATCTTCGGCGGGGAGAAGGGACAGGGCTACTTGCCGTAGCGCCTGATCCGGTGGCGTAGGAGGCATGCCCCGTCCAGCACAGAGACAGTGTGCTGGCCGGGGCAGACCTTCTGCACCACCGGATCACACCGGCCTGGGGGAATTCGTTTCCATGATTCGAGGATGCTTGCCTGCTTTGATCAACGCAATGCGTTCCTGAAGGGCCTGAGGCGTTGGGTTCTGAAGGAGATACGGGTTGGGTCCGTACCCAAAGACGCTCACGTAGGGCTTTGGCGCCTCCTGCGCAGGCGCTGACTCGCCTTTGATCATTTTGACGAGGGGACCGCCGCCGTCTGGGCCGTTGGGGTTTCGGGGATGAAGTGTGTGGCCAATGAGGCGTAGAGCGCATTCAATCGGGAGTAGGTAGTCGATCAGGCCGGTTTCGTCGTCGTCCGAGAGGGTGAGGTCTTGAGGCCGGTTGCGGTTGTGCAGGTTGACCTGCCTGGCCTCGGCGAGGTGGTCGTAGAGGCGGCTTTCGAGCCACCCGGCTTCGCTGCTGTTGAGTGTCTCGTCGTCGTTGGATTCGTAGCGGATGAGCAGGGCCCGGTACCAGTGGTCACGGTCTTTGAGCTGCTGGAGGACGCGTTGCCGGAGTCCGGGGTTGGTGGCTTTGCCGATGTACGCTCCCCACCGGCCCTCCGCGTCCGGACGGTCGAGCAGGATGTAGGCGCCGGGGACGTTCCAGCCTCGCTCGAGGCGGTTGGCGTGGTCTCGGTCGAGCAGGAGCATGCCGGCGACTTTGTGCTTGGCCCGAATCTTGATCGGGTTGTTGAGGTCGTAGGAGAGGCTGACGACGAGCGGGGGAGGGGCGAGTCGCACGGCGCACATGGGGCGTCTCCTTCACCTGGTGCCGCGACGGGTCCTTCCTCAGCAGTATCGACCAAGTCGCTGATAGTAACTGCGAGTTTCGAGAAGAACCGAGCAGCTGGCCCCCGAGATCGGGCGGGCAGAGGGGCGTTTCAGGCAGTGCCAGCGCGACGTGATGTCACTGCTGGTTGACCGCGCGGCTAAATGCCGTACATGACCGTTCACGGTCCCGCGTGGGCCATGCGACGGCCCGTCAGGGCGTTCCTGTACGGCGAGGCCGGCCTGGGGCGGTGCCCGCTCAGTTGGGTCGGTGGCGTCTGTCAGCGTGAATCGGGTCGGCCGGTGGACGCGTGGGCGGCCGGGCGGGTGAACGCGATCAGGTCGGGGCGCTGGTAACTGCTGATCGTCACAACTGCGTGCTGGTGGGGTGCGTGGATCATCTGGCCGTTGCCGAGGACGATGCCGACGTGCCCGGGGCCGTCGGCTTCCATGCGGAAAAAGGCGAGGTCGCCGGGCTGTTCACGGCCGGGTGGGATGGCAGGGCCGTGCCGCCACTGGTCGGCGGCAACGCGGGGGATCGAGATCCCGGCGGCTTGATAGGCACGCATGGTCAGGCCGGAGCAGTCGAAGGCGGCCGGGCCTTCGGCTCCCCACAGGTAGGGCTTGCCGAGTTGGGCGTGAGCGTAGGCGAGCACGGCGGCGATCTGCTCCCCGGGGATGAGCAGGACGCAGGTTCCGGCCAGGGCATCGACGGTGCCTTGGGCGATCGGCTCCCACTGGGCGTAGGCATCGGGGAAGCCGGAGCGTTGCACCGCCTGGGCGGCGCGAGTGAGCGGGAGTTGTTCCCAACGCGGCACCTTGACCAAGCGGTCATAGAAGGTGCCTGTGGCGTGCCGAGGGTCGAGAACCTGCTCCGTGGTTCCCCAGCCCTGGGAGGGTCGTTGCTGGAACAAGCCCAGCGAGTCCAGATGGCCGTAGCGCAGGTTGCGCAGCTTGGACTCCTGTAGGGCGGTGGCCAGAGCGATCACCGCCGCCCGCGCGGGGAGGCCGCGTTCCATCGCGATCTGGACGATGAGCGCTGCGTTGGCCTGCTGCTCGCTGTCCAGGATCGGCCCGGAGGCCTGGTTGGTGCCAGCCGGGGTGGCGACCGGCTCGCCGGCCATACTGCTCATCGTCGCGGTCGTGACCTCGCAGGCGACGCCGCCGGGTGTCCCGGAGGTGCTCAGGAGACTGGTGGCGGCTGCGAGGAGCGCCAAGATGATGAGCAGCAGGAGGGCGGCGCCGGCCGCGGCTGCCTTCACCTGCTCTCCTCGCCGACGATGCGGTAGAGGCGCTCGCTGTCGTCTTCGCCGGTGGCGGCTTGTTCGGTGGTCTGGCCGAGGGCGAGATGCGGCCAGCCGCTGGCGAGGTCGGCCAGTCGCATCCGGTTTTGGCCGGTCTTGGCGGTGGTGGGGAGCCAGCAGGGTCCTGCTGGGCCGTCATCGAGGTCAGTCTGTACGGCGGTGGCGATCGGGAGGTCGGCGGTGGTGATCAGCGAGCGGAGATTGTTCTCCCGGGTGCGACTCGGCAGCCAGAACAGCACCGGGGTGGTGATGCCGGTGGTGTCGGCGAGGTCGGCGTAGGCAGCGAGTTTGTTGGTGACCTTCGCGAGGGTCATGCTGCCGGTGTCGTGTTCGAGGAAGAAGTCGACCTGATGGCCGTGCTCGGACCAGCAGCCGTAGGCGTCTGGTCGGGCCAGGTCGCCCCAGATCTTGGCGCACTGCTTTTCCGACAGCCACGCCCGTACGTGAGTTTCGGGGTCGTGGCGGGCCAGGTGGCCTAGGTGGACAAAGAAGTCGTTGACGCCGATCTGATGGCCGCTCTTGGACGAGACTGCGATCGACATGGCAAGGTCCGGGTGATAGCCCAGCTCTTTGACGGTGGTGTGGCGGCGCAGAGCGAGGAGCTCGGCCCCCGCTCGGCCGAGAACCCAGTGGTGAGGGCTTGAGCCGCCGTAGGGGCTCCAGGGTCGATACCGCGTGATCGTGTTGAGTTTGTACAGGACTCCCAGACGGCGGCGCGTGGGTTGTGGCTTGGTGAAGAACAGCCGCTGAAGCTGATGGGTGGTCAGTACCCGATGATGGAGAAGGTGCTCCAGAATCTGGTAGTCGCGCGGTGTGAGACGGGCGGCGGCGTAGGCGATGGCCTCGGCGTCGAAACGCGGCAAGCCGAGTGGGATGCGCGTGACGGGCATGACGATTCTCCTAGTGGCGCGGGGCGAGCGGCGGGCTTGGGTGGGGTTAGCCGAGCTGCTCGTCACGAGCTGTGGGCTGGCCTTGGAGGCGGGGCCGCACATCCAGATCAACACTGACCTGGCGTGCCCTGCGGATGGGGAGCTTGGGCGCGGTGCCGGGCTGTGTGAACTGCTCACGGGACGCCTGCCGAATCTCGGCTTCGCGGCCCTCAACGGCGGTGGGCAAGGGCCGGGTGCGCAGCGTGAACGCGGGGGTTTGCTGGCCGTTCACGATGAGGCGGGTGGCGGCTTGGTAGGCGCCGAGGTGAGTGAGGTCGTGCGGGTTGATCAGGGGCGCGGTGTGGTGCTTGAGGTCGCCTGCGTCTTTGGGCGAGGTGGCGAAGTAGACCTTGTTGCGGGCGTCGGCTGACAGGGCTTCGCGCAGGTCGGCTGGTAGCTGATCGAGGTGTTGATGGGCCAGGACCAGGGACAGGCGGTAGCCGCGTGCTTCGGCGAGTACGTCGTTGATGTGGCCGGGCAGGTTCAGGAAGTTATGGCACTCGTCGATGACGAGCGAGGCGTCGGGCCGGGCGGTTTCGGCGAGTGTGGAGCGGCGGGTGGTGGCTTGCCAGGTGTGAGCGAGCAGGATGGAGCCGAACAGCCGGGCGGCGTCATCTCCGAGGATGCCCTTCGGGAGTCGCGCGAGGACCAGCCCACCCTGGTCAAGGAGCCGGCCGATGGGGACGGTGGTGTCTGGGCTGGCCAGTGCCTGCCGGACGAAGGGGCGGAGCAGGACGGCCCGGAGTTTGTTCATCACCGGACCGATGACCGTGGCCTGCCCGGCTGGGGTCAGGGCTTCATACGAGTCCCAGAACCCGCCCAGCAGGCTGTCGTCCAGGCGGCCGGTGATCTGCGCGCGGAACGCCTGGTCGGTGAGCAACCTCGGTACGTCGGCCAGGGTTGCCTTGCGTCCGAGAACGCTGGTCAGGGTGAGGCAGGTGGAGCGGAGCAGGTCATCCACGCGTGGTCCCCAGGCTGTGGAGAAGCAGCGGTGGAAGATGGTGACGACGGAGTCGACGGCGAAGGTGGGGTCGTGCCCGGCGAGGATGTTGATCGACGGCGGCGGCGCGTCGTCTTGCGGGTCGAACACCACGGTTCTGCCGATGGCTCGCTTGGGGAGCCGGTTGAGGATGTCCGTGACCAGGTCGCCCTTGGGATCGATGACCAGGGCGCCTCGCCCTGCGTGGGCGTCGGCCAGGACGAGGTTGGCCAGCAGGGTGGATTTGCCGACACCGGTGCCGCCGAGCACATGGGTGTGGTGACGGGCGTCGGCTACGGGCAACGCGACGGGCCGCCGTGGGCCGCTGTCGGCGTCCCCCAGGATGCGGGCCGTCCCTCCCGGTGTCGTGCGCGGTACGGCCGAGGACGGGGCGATGGGACGGGCTCCCGCGCGAGTGATGCCGGGGGCGTCCATGTCCCACGGCAGGTGGGCGAGCGCGGCCAACTCAGCAACGGACAACAGATAGCCGCCGTCGAGACGACGCGAGGCGACCACGCGACGGGGGTGCCATAGGCGGACTCGGCGCAGGTACTGGTGGCTGCCGGAGAAGAGGGCGAAGACGCCGGCCAGGGTGTGTGCTTGACCTCGCAGCCATCCGCGGACCAGCTCCGGAGGCGTCGTGGTACCGGCTCGGACATCGTAGGGTTGCGGGGCTGCAGCGGGTTCACGGTCGGCGGCGACGGCGTAGCGAATGGCCACCTCGTACCGAGGCTGACCGGCTTTGGCCAGGATCGCGCGCACCTGCTCGGTGCGTTCGGGAAAGTCGCGGGCGAGGTCACCGGGGCGGTGGTCGCGAGCATGGGTGGGCAGGGGCAGAACCTCATCGAAGAGGCGGCCGAAGTGATTGCGGCTGCCCCCTCCGCGCAAAGAGGCTGCTGCTCGATAGGCGTGGCGCAGACGCCGGCCGGTGGTGGGCCGGGCCAGGATCTGGACGACGGCGTGCTCGCCCTCGCGCAGTCCGCTCATGGCCTCCAGCAGCGATCGGACCGGATCGTGGTCGTGGTCCGTTCTGAGCGGAAAGTGCTCCGGAGCGGCTAGGACGAGCCGCCCGCCCGCAACCTTGGAGTTCTTGTGGAAGGGCGGGGTGGCGGCGCTTGTGGTCGTGGTCGAGCCTGGCCAGGCAGCTTGGACGGCCTTCTCCACGATCCCGGGCGGGATGAGGCCGGGCACCCATAGCCGGATGCGCACCCCCGCCTCGCTTCCGTAGTACTCCCACACCAGGTGCGGTTGTCCGGTGAGCAGGCGCTTCCAGGCGGGTCGGAGCAGGCCGACGAGCTGGCGCCACAGCACCACGGCGCCCTCGGGGTCACTGCGGGGCGGGCTGGAAATCTCGATGAGTCGGGCCTCGGGCGTCATGTCGATGTGGCGGAGCCAGCCGCACAGGTGTCGTACAGCGCCGGCCAGGGACCAGACGACGGCGAGAGCCAAGGCGAGGCGTGGGCCGTAAGCGAGGGCGAGTTCGGGCAGGCGCCCAGGAAGCTCGGCGAGGAAGTCGAGCGCATTCTGGACGTCGTGGTCGTCGATGCTGCACAGTCGGCACGGCTCATCCTGGTGAGCTGACGGGATGACGGTCACAGCGGGTCGCTCTCGCCGTCGTCGTCCTGGTCAGCGGTGCCGATCTCGGGCAAGCCAGGCGAGCTGGGTGGTTGCGCCGCCTGAGCCTGGAACTGGCCGTGTTGATCGTGCTGGTCGAGTCGGATCAGCTGGGCGGGGTCGGTGGTGATCAGCTCGATCTCCCGAGGCGAGGCGATGACGTGGAAGGCGGCTCGACTGGCGGGGCCGGCGACCAGGAGTGCCTCGCCGCGTTCGGCAGTGAGCAGGAACTGACGCTCGCCGTCGGTCAGGTCGAAGGCGTCCCCGACCGCGCCGATGGCCTGCGGCGCCTGGCGCAGGAGGATCTGGTTGGCCGCGTTGGCCACGATGGCCTGCCCGAGCTCGGAGCCAAGCAGGTCGGCGGCGTCCTGGGTGACGACGGCGAGCCCGGCCCAGTGCTTGCGTGCGGCCTTGGCCATCCGAAACAGGAACCGTGCTCCCTCGGGCTCCTTCATCAGCAGCCAGGCCTCATCCACGACGACAAGGCGTTTTCTGCGGTTGTGCGGGTTGGCGACCTGCCGCGCCGTCGACCGATAGCGGGTCCGGGCCGCGCATGAGCAGGTGGAAGGCGTGCTCGGCCACGTCGAGCGGCAGCGCACTGGCCAGTCCGGGCCCGTGGTCGAGGTCGTTGCGCTTCTGGTCTGAGGTTTCGAGGACGAGGGCGGACGACGACAGGCTGTTGATGATCGGGCTGGCGATGTCTGCAGACAGGCGGGCCGAAGGGTGAGACATGGCGACGCTCCCGAAAGATGTGTTCGGTTCGGACGTCGCTATCCCGCCAGTGGGTCTGGGCAAAAACCGGACGGGAAATGATCAGACATCGGACAGGGTAAAGATCACGTCAGCTTTGGATGACACGTCTGAACTAAGGATGACCTGGGAAAACGTCGAGAAATGGCGTCTGTGCCTGCCGGTTGACACGAAGTCGCATCCCACGATGCTGGATGGGGAAAGCTGCCTGACCTGCGAGAACGAGCTATGGCCAAAACTGTCGCGTCAAGATTGCTTCAACGGGGTGGACCGGACGCGAACCGAAGACCGCACCTGGGTTTAGGCGTTGGGGCGCATCGCGGCAGGCGAGCTGCCGTGCAGTAGGTCAGGAGTCTTCGGCGGGGTTGATCGGTCGGGTGATGGGCTGGCTGGTGCGGAGCATGCGGGCCTCCGCCCGGGCTCGGGAGATGACGGCCGAGACGGCCTCGGCCGCGTGACGGCCTGCCAGTTCGCGGATCTCCTGGGGAGGGTCACGGTCGTCGATGATGACGAGGGTCCCGTTGTTGGCTACATGAGTGCGTACACGCCAGCCGAGCTGGCGACCGGCTGCTCGTGCGGCCCGTCGGAGGTCCGCGAGCTCTCCTAGTTCCGTCACAACGTCGCGGTTGAGGATGAGCTGGCCGCAGAACCCGCGGTACTCCGGTCTGAGGTTGGCGGTCATCATCGCTTTGAGCTGGTCGACGAGCTTGGCGAAGCGGCGTTGGGCCAGCTCGTCCTTCCGGCTGTTCATGCGAGCCACCTCCCGCTGACACGGCCGGGTCCGTGTCTTCTCAGCGTAGGCCGATGCTGCGCGGAAGCGGTGGCCAGGGGAGATGAAGCCGGGTGACGGATGCTGTCCGAAGCACGTACGACGTGTGCACGAGAATACTGTGACCTGCGAAAACGTGTGCGGCGCGAGGCGGGTCGTCTGGCGGTGGCAGGGTACGTCCAACCCACGCGTACGGGCCGACCCTCGATATCCGGCTCGTTTGGTGCTTTGGCCATGGGCTCGCAGAGAAGACCGAACCAAGAACACCGCGGAGCCGGACGGTAGCGGCAGGCATTGCCGAACTTTTGCTTGACGGCCTGTCCCGACTCAGGCTCCTGGACCGGTATTTGGATCAGTGACAGGGATCGCTGACCCGGTACTCGGGCCACACCCGCATGACCGAACCCATCACCTCTTCGCCTGGCACCTCCATTACCTCCACACCGGCCATCGAGGGGCATTTGCCGCTGACCGTGTGGCTGGCGGCAGCCGACACCGAATTGGTTTCTGCCTGCACGGGGGGCTGTTGTCATCCGGTCAACGGCCCGCTGGCCCGCCACCTCGTCGCGGTGTGTACTCAGCTGGGCGACACGGTGGTCCATCTCGGCGCCACCGACCACCAACTGGTCACGGCCGCGTTGACGGCGGGCTGCCTGCCCGTGGCTGTTTTTACCGACGCCGCCCGCGCGGGCGTGATCTGGACCCGGCTCGCGCATACCCATCCCGCCCACGACTTGGAGGTCACCGACCTGCGCATCACCGACCTCGATGACGACGAGACGCCGTATGCCGACCTCGTCGGCAGGGTGGGGCTGGTGGTGATGGAGCAGACCTGCGACCGGCCGGGCCGACACCTCGGCCGGCCAAGCTCGCCGGATGCGGCCAAGATGCACAGCATCACGGCGGCGGCGAGACTGGTGAAGCCAGACGGACATCTGGCAGTGGTGGCCGGCCTGCAGCGGCAAGGCGGCGTAGTCGATCCGCTGCCGGAGATCATCGTTCAGGCCCGCGAGGCGGGGCTGGCATACCTGCAGCACATCATCGCCCTGCGCCACCCCGCTCGTGGCGAGCGCATCGAACCGGACCCCCTGCGTCGTGGCCTGCGCGCGCTGCAGGAACTCCCGGCCTGTGCTGGATTGCCGGCCAGTGCTCGGGTGCACTCGGACGTGCTGCTGTTTACTCGGCCAAAGGGGCTTTCTGCGCCTCAAAACTCAGAAACGACACCTTCGGATGCTGCTGCCTCGCCGATTGCTGCCGGGGCCGTTGCCCAGGTAGGAGGTGGGCGTTAATGGCCGAGGTGACGACGTCGGTATGGGCCACTGGGCAGCAGCCCTCGCGCGTGCAGCGACGCGGCCGGTATGTGCCGGAGTCGATGCGGCATCCGGGCAAGATGCTCCCCTCGATCGCCGCCCGAGTGATCGCCTCCTACACCCGGCCGGGCGAGCTGGTGGTCGACCCGATGTGCGGGATCGGCACCACCCTGGTCGAAGCCGCCCATCTGGGCAGGCACGCCGTGGGCGTGGAGTACGAGGAGATATGGGCGCGCCTGGCCGTCGCGAACCTCGGTCTTGCCAAGAAGCAGGGGGCGTCCGGCTTCTGTCGGGTGGTGGCCGGGGATGCCCGCAACATCACCCGGCTGTTGCCGGATCTGACCGGGCGAGCGGCGCTGGTGCTGACCTCCCCGCCGTACGGCGCACACACCCACGGACACATCCGCTCCACCCGCGACACCGGCGAGCCGGGTGTGCGCAAGTGGAACCATCACTACTCGACCGACCGCGGCAACCTCGCCCATCAGCAGCTCCCGGCATTGCTGGAGGGATTCGGTCGCATCCTGGCCGGATGCATGGAGCTCCTGTGTCCTGGCGGGGTGGCGGCGATCACGGTGCGGCCATATCGGGCGCGCGGTGAGCTGGTCGATTTGCCTGGTCACATCCACCAGGTGGCGAAGGAAGCGGGCCTGGCGTTCGCGGACCGGATTGTGTGTCTGCTGTGCGGGCTGGGCCAGGGCCACCTGCTGAACCGGGCGTCGTTCTTCCAGCTGTATGAGGCGCGCAAGGCGTGGGCGCGCGGCCTGCCCATCCACGCCGTCGCTCATGAGGACCTACTGGTCTTCCGCAAGCCTTCCGCGCCGCCGCACGAGCCCGGCTCCCGCCACGGGGATGACCTTCGGGACGGCCGCGAGTTGGAGTAGCCGGTGACGAGCCCTCTGTTCGTGGCCCGGATCCGGGCCACGAACAGGGGTGCGTGGGTAGACCTGCAGCTTTCGCTTGACGCGGGCCGAAGGTGGGCGTTCATACCGCCGCCACGCCCCACCCCCGCACCGAAACCACGGGCCGGGGCTGTGACCGCCCGCTCCATGAACGGCGGTCACATCCCCCACACCCGCGGGCGGTGCCGGGCCGGTGGCGCAGCGTCCACCACAGCCGCACCGGCCGCGCATCCCGAACGGCCTTGTTCATCAACGCTCATGGAGGTGATGCATGACCAGCACAACCCCAACCCAATCCCAGGCGACCGAGGCCAATGAACAGCCAGAAGTGGTCAGCCTGTTGACAGCCGGACGGCTGCTCGGCATCGGCCGCACCAAGGCATATCGTCTAGCCAAGGCGGGCGAGTTCCCGTGCCGGGTGCTCAGGATCGGCGGACGGTACGCGGTGCCGGTGCGCGGACTGCGGGCGCTGCTCGACCCCATCACCCCGGATGGCTACAACAGCCCATCAGGACGGGAAGGATAACCACAATGGCCGAAGATGCGGAACGGACAGCGGTGAAGGCGGCGAGAGTTGCCAAGGGCACCACGTTCAAGATCTGCTCGCGCATCGACCCCGTCACCGGTAAGAACATCTGCAAGACCTGCCCCGAACTGCGCCGCGCCCACGGTGACGGCGGCAGCCGGTGGAGCACCTCCCACGGCACCTGGGGCTACCAGCTTGAACTGCCCGCTCACTCCGACGGCAGGCGGGGACGATGCTCTCGTCCGTGGACGTAACTGCGGCGCTTTGCCCAAGAGGCTCGGTCCGGCAGCAGCACAGGCTGGGAAGGTGGCCCGCTGCTGCCGGACGTCTATGGAGATGGGCGGCCCCCTCGCGTCGCACGGCTCTGCGTCTGCGACGTCATCTCATCCAGGGGCCGCCCTGGGCGGCGATCAGGCGGACGGGGGCACCACCGTGATCGCCGCCGGCGAGATGGCAGGCCGGTCTCGGTGCAGCGGCCAGCCATCCGTGGACGACCGCGACGACGCCTTGCAGTTGGGACGTTCGCGGTCCATCGGTTCGAGAGCGTGTCCAGTTCGTTCTCATGACGGCCGTGCGCTCTCGAGAAGGAGTGCTCTCACCCGGCCTCCTGGGCGGCCGGGTGAGAGCTCTGCCAGTCGCAGCGCCACGTGTGGCGGTGGCTGACAGGAGTGTGTGATGTGTCCGACGACGCTGAACGGGTGGGTTGGTTCGGCGTCGATTCCTGCCCGCGGCCGGTCGCGGGACGGGCGGGAAGTGCGCCCTACAGGCGGGTTACCCGGGGGACAGGTCAGGCGGGCTGGTGGGCGGTCGGGGTCAGCACATGGCCGATGCGTTCGGCGGCCGTGGCCGTGTCGCTGGTCGGGGTGATCGGCTCGGCCCACGACCACCAGAAGCTCCACTCGCCTTCTACGGGTGCGGCCGTGATGACCTCGCACAGGGCGGTGCAGCCCGGATTGATCACCCGCAGGCGCGGCAAATGCTCAGGCTGGGTGAGGATGCGGGCGTGCAGGCCCTGTTCTTGCAGGAGGGTTTGCAGGTCGCTGAGGTGGATGGTGGCCTGCTTGGCCACGGCGGTGGGGACGGGTTCAGACATGGGCGGTCTCTCCCAGGGAGGTTGGACAGCGGCGGCATCTAGGAGGCGGCTGAGTGCGGCCGGCAGAACGCCGAGTGAGGCGGGCCTTTCCCAGGACCACTGCAACGACGCCGAAGAGGTGATCAAGCACCGCCTTGGACACTGGTCGGGCCAGGGCGGTGGGGGCCAGGAGCATGAAGGCAATGAACCCGGCGGTCAGCAGCAAGGCTCGTCCGCCGACTAGATCGGAGGCCGGAAGAGTTCCTCCATCTGCTCCGGGGTGGGCTCGCGGTCCAGGTGGCACCACACGCAGCGGTATCCACGCCTGGGCATCCGATAGGTTCCCCATCGCCCATGCGACAGGTGGTCCACGATCGCCAGCCCTCGCCCGTGCTCGGAGTGCAGGTTCGGCCCCTGCATCGGGGTTCGGGCAGGCGTCGAGCAGCGTGAACCGGGATCGGTCACCGCCAACCGGAGGACGGACTTGTCCTGAGACAACTTGAGCGTGATCTGGCTGCAGTTGTCATCGGCGGCGGTGGCGTCGGTGTACTTCACAGCGTTGGTGACCAGTTCCGAGGTCGCCAACGTCACGATCTCCTGAGCGGCATGCTCGATTCCCAGCCATGCGCGCACCGCCTGACGTGCCAGATAGGGCGCTTGATCGCTGCACGGTAGATGGGTGGCACCGAGTTGCTCGAAGCGGGTGGTGGGAGCCATGGGATAGATCACCGGATTCGCCTCGCTACTTCCCAGCCTCCGTCCGCGCAATCTACGTCAATACGAGGTGAAGAGAAACGTTGTGGTGGTCGGCGGCCTCTCGCATGCCCGGAAAGTGAACTCGGCGGCTGGCACCAAGCCGACAAAGCCGCACTGCAGGTTCCGTCGACCGCAGCCTGTCTGGCACCTGGAATGGTTAGAGAGTTATGCCAGCCTCGGCGATTCGCTGAGGCGACCGGCCCCGGGATGGCCGGTCCGGAGGCCACCTGCTCCGAAGCTCCCGGGCTGATGGCGGCGTGGAGCTTCTTGGTCTGGATGACGGCGTGCCACGCCCGACGCAAGCCCAGGCCGATGTACACCGACTCACCACGCGAATGTGAATTCACGCGAGAACACCTTCTTGTCGCTTTTGTTCTTGTGGCCAGAAGCGCCACGGCGTTTGATAGATCACTTGTGGGATGAAGAGTTCCGAACCCCTTGACTCCCTGTGTTCTCTCCATAGCTTGGTGTCTTGGCGGTAAGTTGTGGCGCAGTCTTCGCCGCCATTCATCCGACAGGTTGTCGCATTCGTGAGTGTGGGATGCGTAGCCGATGCGGGACCAATCATGCGGAGGTGGAACATGCCCGCGGCACGCCAACTAGATCCGAACGAGAGCAGGACAGCGGCCTTCGGCGCTGAGCTGCGGCGCATGCGCGAGGAGGCGCAGCTCACCCAAGCCGAGCTCGGACGTCGTGCAGGTTACTCATCAAGCCAGATCGGCGCGGTAGAGGTCGGCAAACGCCCGCCTACCGAGCAATTCCTCACCGAGGTCGAGAAGGCACTCGGGCCTGGCCTGCGTGACCTGTGGTCCTCGCTGTCACGCCACCGCGACACCGCCCCTGTCTGGTTCGCCCCCTGGCTCCAGGAAGAGGAGCAAGCCCAGTCCCTGAGCACCTGGCAGCCGCTGGTGGTTCCCGGGCTGCTGCAGACAGCCGACTACGCCCGATCCCTGTTGGAAAGCGAGAACGGTTACGATCCCGAACGCATCGACGCACTCGTAGCTGCTCGCCTGGCCAGGCAGAAGGTCCTTTCGCGCACGCATCCGCCACGCTATCTGGTGGTGCTGGACGAAGGGGTACTCAGCCGGCCCATCGGCGGGCCTGCAGTCATGCGCGAGCAGTTGGAGCGACTTCTGCAGGCTACGCACGTCCCACACATCACCGTGCAGATCTGCCCACTGGGCGCCAACCCCGGCTTGAGCGGAGGTATCGTCATCGCGAAAGCTCCCAACGGCACCCGTCGCACGGTGTACTTGGAGACCGCCGCGGAACCGCTCGTCACAAGCCATGCCGAGGTGATTGAAATGGTTACCATGAAATTGGACGCCATCCGGGCGGATGCTCTCCCCCAGAGGGCGTCGGTCGAGTTCATCAGGAAGATGGTGGAGAAATGGACCTGACGGCCGAACTGGAGACGGCGGCCTGGCGCAAAGCGACACGCTCGACTGGTAACGGCGGAGACTGCATCGAAGTCGCACCACTGTCCGGCGGTCGTGTCGGCATCCGTGACACGGAAGCGCCTGACCAGGCCCCCTTTGTTGTTCGACCCGAAGTATGGGCTGCGTTCATCGACGGCGCCAAGAAGGGTGAGTTCGACTTCTGACCACTACCGACATCGAAAGAGATAAGGCCGAATAGCAGGTCAGGGCCGCCTTTGTGAACGGCTCCACCACTTCTGTCTTACCGTCTTGACTTACGCCGCCAAGGGTCGATAGCACCTCGGCCCGTTATGCTCACGTCTTCTTTGAGGTGCTGGCCGCGGTTGAGAGAGCCGTGTTCCACGTGGCCGGCGAGGTGCGCACGAGTGAAATCGCGAGGGCGGATCCCGGACGGCGAAGGCTGGACCCGCCTCTCGGGACCAACTGCACGTGGGACCGATGGTCTGATGTATCGCTGCGGGCGCCAAAGGCTCCTGCGAACACGTCATCGGCGAACACCTCACCTAATTCATCACGCACCCGAACCGGTAACGGCACCTGCCGCTTGCCCCGGTAGATCGTCCGTATCGCCGCCGGGACCTCTGGCGCCAACTCCGGCCACGGCCTTGGCTGCATCGACACAGCTACCTCTATCTATCCCGCAGCCAGACGAAGGCGATGGCTGCTCCCGCGAACGTGATCAGGAACAGAAGGCATCAGATCACGAACCGGCCGGCACCACGCGAGTTATCCAGCAGGGGCGACAGGCTCTGCGCTGGGAGTGATTCGACTCTTTGAACCCCACAGGATGGACTCTCCGCCAGGCGCAGCTATCCCAGGCTGCGGCCGCGGCCTCGCAACCTGGGGTCTCTCGACTCAGCCTTCCTCATACGGGCACCCGGGCAGATCCTCGACCTTGTGCCGGACTGCGCCTGCCGAAAGGCGGTCGAAGGCCAGCGTGTAGCAGCGAACGAATGTGCTCTGGCCGAAGAGGTTCTCCTTGGCTGTCACCACGGCGATCTTCAGGAGTAGCCTTTGCGGCTCTCGCGCCGAGGAGAAGACCGAGATCTCACCGGGCCAGCCCTTGACGGCACCCGCCGGCGGCAGTTCGGTTCCCCATTCCTGCGACAATCTCGTCGCGAAAAGATCGGCCATTTCTTCGTTATGGCTCGCGGCCGACGCCCCGTATAAATAACCGAGAACGAACGGGCTGAGCACGCCGATGGCCAGGGCGGCGAGCAGGGTGATGAGGCACCCTTTTGGCATGGTCCTGCCCCCTGTCGCGTGCTCAGCCTGTTTCTGAACGTGGTCAGCCTGCCAGGTTACGACGGCAGACTCGACCACAGCCGCACCATCACCGACCTCGACATCACCCTCCTGCCGCTCCCACCCAAACTGCCTGCCGCGTCCCGCGACGAACGGCCCATGGCCGCGGCCGACCGCCGCAGACAACAACAGGTCCTGGCCCTCCTGCGTCAAGACCCCAACCGACCCTGGAAGGCCCGTGACATCGCCCAGCACCTCGGCGATGTCACTCTAAACACGATGTGTCGGCAGCTATCGCGCTGGGCCGCCAACCGACTCATCCGCAAGATCAAACCAGGCGTCTACTCGGCCGAGCCGATCTTCGCAGCGCTCTTGCCAGCAGCTCAGAAACCTTAACTACCTGGCCTTGGGGAAAGGCCCGCTCATCTGCTCGACCGCACCTACCTGGCTCACCGATGCTGGATGGGTTCGCCCAGATCCGACTGGCTGTACCCCAGCTATTGCGGCCGAGTGGCGTGGTCGCGGTGACGGTTCATCCGTACCGGCACCGGGGAGAGTTGGTTGAGCTGCCCAGCCACGTACAGAAGGTAGCCCAGCGCGGCGCGCTGGTGCTCACCGACCGGATCGTGTGCCTTCCGTGCGGGCTGGGCCGCGGCGAGCTGCGGAACCGTGCGTCGTTCTTCCAACTGGTCGAAGCATGTAAAGGCTGGGCGCGTGGACTGCCGATCTACGCCGCCGCGTACGAAGGTCTGCGCGTCTTCCGCAAGCCACCGAGAACCGCTCCCTGGCCCGCTTCATCCGCTCGGCGGTTCGGCCCACGCTGAGCTGCCGCGATACGTGAGCGCGCCAAGCCGCTGGACTTGACGACGCGGCCAGAGGTGAGCGTCCATAGCCCGTGCGTCAGCCGGGCCGGCAATCACCCACCATGCGGTGATCGTCGGACCGTACGTCCGCCAGGACACCTGTCGAGCCGAGGCCAGATCAGATCAGATCACCGGAGAGGAAAGACGTACATCTTGGACAACCTTGCTCATTCCCGCACCACTACTGGGACGACCAACTGGCTGAATGCCGAAACTGACGACTGCGGGGCCAGCCAGATCTGCAGAACCGGCGAGCCCCGTCGACGCCTTCACCTACATGGCATTGTGAACCGCCCAAACCACACCCCGGGCGGGCTCCTGTGCCACGACAACACCACCGATAAGCTGGACAGTGTCCGCCGCGTCCACTGCAAGGTGCGACGTGCCGTAGTTCATCTGGCCCTCGCAGAGAGCGGCCACGTCAGTACCGGCGCTCCAAACGCGGGTGTTGGTCGATGACCAGGCATGACGAGCTGCTGACCGTTCCTCAGGTCCTCAAAGAGCTGGGCGGCGTGTCCCGCCGCACCTTCTACCGCTGGCGTCAGCTTGGCCGCGCACCAGTCTGCGTCCAACTACCCAATCTCGAACTCCGCGTCTGGCGGAGCGATCTCATGGCCTGGCTCGACTCACGACGGGAGTCGAGGTGAGCACCACGTACGACGTGAAAGTGGGCTACGTCCAGCAGCGCTCCAATAGAAGTGCACCCACCTACATCGCCCGCTGGCGAGTGGCCGGCAAGGAGAGGTCGAAGAGCTTCCGGACCAAGGGCCTGGCCAACGCCTTCATATCCGACTTGCGGCAGGCGACCAAGGTGGGGGAGGAGTTCGACCTCGCCACCGGTCTCCCGGTGTCGAAGCGCGCGCGGCAATCCTCCGGGCCGTCCGTCCTGCAGTTCGCTCAGGCGTACCTTCTTCGGCGCTGGAACTCGACAGCGCCTCGAACGCGGGAGACAGACGCGTACGCACTGCTGTCTCTCGTTCCCGAGCTGGTTACCGACGCGCCGCACCGTCCCACCGCTGGGGAACTCAGGGAGGTTCTCCGGATCCACACGCTGCTCCCGGAGAAGCGGCGGGCCGACCTGACAACGGCACAAGCCGTGGCTTTGGGCTGGTTGGAGAGGGCCTCTCTACCGATGACGGCCTTGGAAGAAGCACTGGTCCTTCGCAAGGCCCTCGACGCCATCTCGATCACCTTCTCGGGCGCACCGGCGGCAGCCAACACGGTACGACGCAGGCGCGCCATCCTGCATCACCTGCTGGAGCATGCGGTCGAGGAGCGACTGTTCAACAGCAATCCGCTGGACAAGATCAAAAGGAGAGTGCCCAAGCCTGTGACACTCGTTGATCCCCGTACAGTGGTCAACCCCACCCAAGCACGGCAACTCCTCGACGCAGTGCCCAAAGTAGGCCGCAAGCGCGGTCCTCGGCTCAAAACCCTGTTCGCATGCGTCTACTACGCCGCGCTCCGGCCGGAGGAAGCAGCGGACCTGCGGCTGACCAACTGCACGTTGCCGGACGCGGGATGGGGCCTGATTGTCCTGGAAAAGGCGCGGCCCCAGGGAACGAAACGCTGGACCAACTCCGGCGAGACCCATGAATCGCGCAACCTGAAGCACCGCGCGGACAAGGAAACACGAGAGATCCCCATCCCGCCCGTCCTGGTTGCCATGCTTCGCGAGCACATCGCCGAGTACGGCACCGCCGAGGACGGCAGAGTCTTCCACACGGGTACCGGTGGCACCTACTCCAGTTCGGCGCATTCCTATGTCTGGCAGGAAGCTCGCAAACTCGCGCTCACCCCGGCGCAGTTCGCCTCTTCTATGGCTGCTCGACCGTACGACCTGCGGCACGCGGCAGTTTCGCTTTGGTTGAACGCGGGCGTCCCGGCCGTCGAAGTCGCCAAGCGCGCGGGCCATAGCGTGGATGTCCTGCTGCGGGTTTACGCGAAATGCATGGACGGCCAGCAGGAGCACATCAATAGCAAGATCAACGAGGCTCTGAACGAATAGCCCGCATGCATCTGCCTTCGGCCCCGGCCCGACCGGGGCCGCTTCACTTCCTGCCCGGGTCATGTCGCGGCGTCCCCACCACGGGACGCCACGCTCGGTCTGCCCGGGAGATTCGACCTGTCGGCTCCTTACTCAGTCACCACAAGCAATAGGTGAATGCGCACGTAACCTCGGCATGGAGCGGGCGGCACTGCGCCTGTCGAGTGTTCCCATGAGGCCAACGTTCCTCGACACGCCCGATCTGGCAGACGTACTGTCAGCTCATGCCAGAGTTCCACCCGGCCCTGGCCGAACAGGGTCGCCGGATCATCGGGCATGGGCTGGACATTCCGCACGATGCCGACCCGGTGCCGTGTCGCGTGATGTTGTCGAAGGCGACTCTGCTGCAGCGAGCACTTTTCATCTTGAGTAGCGGCCTTCTTCGATGAGTTGCAGGACGAGGATGGCCTGCACGATCGTGGTGGCGCGGTGTGGGCGGCATCGCAGCCGGGTCAGGACTTTCCAGATCTTCAAAGTGGCAACGGCGCGTTCCCCGCGGGCGTGGATGCGGGCGTGTGCGCGGTTGACCGCGCGCTGATGGCGTGACAGCGGTGGCCGCAGGTGGTGGCCTTTGAACGGGGTGCGGATGCTGCCGCCTGCGCCTTGATATGCCTTGTCGGCGAAGGATCATGCGTGGCGCCGGGCAGCGCGGGTGAGGCCCACACCAGCCGGCCGGCCGGATCGGCCAGGACCTGCACGTTCACGCCGTGGCGGCGGTGTTTAGAGTACGAGTCAGGCCATGGCCCCGGAGCAGCACAACATGATTCTCACAGCCGGAGTAGTACGGGCGTTCGTCGGCCAGCCGGTCCATCGGGATCAGGGTGCCGTCCAGGATGGCGTAGGCCAGCCGGCCGGCGCGTAAGACGGCGGCGTGGACGTCGTCGGCGAGCATGGCGAGCAGGTCGGTCGCCTCGCGGACGTAGCGCCAGGCGGTGCTGGTGCCGACGTGGAAGCCGGCGGCCAGGCGGGCGTAGGTGTCGCCGTTGCGCAGGTGGGCGAGTACGAGCAGGGCTTGCCGGGATGGGTCCAGTCGTCGCCATCGGCAGCGGCGCGCAGCCCGCTGCGCGCGGATCAGTTCGGCCAGGGGGGGCAGGGTGTGATTGGACAGCGGGATCGCGGCACGGTATGACAGCAACGAGGCTCTCCGGTAGAGGCATCGGATCTTGGTCGACTGCTGTCTTACCGGGAGCCTCTTCTCATGCCAACCCGTCCCGGCGCCGCCCCCTGCTGACCAGCGCAATCAGGTTGGAAAAGCCTCAGCGTTGTTCGCTCATGGGAATGCTCTGGAATGGGTCGTGTTCGAATACGACTCCGACTGGCTCTCACTGGGCACTACCGCCATCAGCACTGCTGAGCCCCCTCCGGCCGGGCAGCACGCGCGCGTCGAAATACGATTCGACACCTGGGGCCGCGGCCCGATCAGATGCTGGAGCCCGAGCGGCCTTCACCTCGTCCACACGCGCATCCTGCGTGCCCACCGGATCGCCCAGCTGCGCGCAGCCACACGAACCATCGCGACGCCGCACGGCTGGGCGACCATGGTCTGGCGAGGCCGCCGCATGCCCGCCATCGCGGTGGGCGATCCCTAGTGAGCTGGTTTTGAGATTCGGTCGCAGTAGCGGCAGATGCGGTCGAGGATCTGGTCGGCGGTCTTGGTCCCGGTGAACGGCTTGGCGTCCTCGTTCCAGAGCTTGATCCACTCCTCCAGCGCGGTCTTGAGCGCGTCCAGGGAGCAGAAGTTGCCGCGCTCCAGACAGCGCCGCTCCAGCTCGGCGAACCAGCGCTCGACCTGGTTGATCCAGGAGGAGTAGGTCGGGGTGAAGTGCAGCGTGAAACGCGGGTGGGCCAGCAGCCAGGCGTGCACCACCTGCGCCTTGTGGGTGGACAGGTTGTCGCAGATGAGATGGACCGCCAGGCCCGGCTCGACCTGGCGGTCGATCTCCTCCAGGAAGTCGCGGAAGTCGACGGCGCGATGCCGGGCGGACAGTTTGCCGATCACCTTGCCGGTGGCGGTGTTCAAGGCGGCGAACAGGTCCACGGTGCCGTGCCGGACGTAATCGAAGCTGCGCCGCTCGGGCACCCCGGGCAGCATCGGCAGCACCGGAGCGCTCCGTTGCAACGCCTGGATCTGCGGCTTCTCATCGACGGCGAACACCGCGGCATGGGCCGGTGGGGCCAGATACAGCCCGGCCACGTCCCGGATCTTGTCGATCAGCAGTGGGTCGGCCGAGATCTTGAAGGTCTCGGTGCGCCAGGGCTGTAGCCCGAACGCTCGCCAGATGCGCAGCACGCTGGTCGGCGAGATGCCCACCCGGCGAGCCAGTTCACGCTTGGACCAGTGGGTAGCCCCGCTGGCACTTCTTCCAGAGTGCGTACCACCACCTCCTCCACCTGGGCGTCGGTGATGGTACGCGGCACCCCTGGCCGGGGTTCGTCGGTCAGCCCGTCCAGCCGATCGCGTAAGAATCGCCTGCGCCATCGGGCCACGGTGCCGCGATCGGTGTCCAGCCGCGCCGCCACCGCCGTGATGCTCAGCCCTTGGGCGCAGGCCAGCACGATCTTGCGCCCGTTTGGCCAAGCCCTGTGCGGTGGAGCGGCGGCCGGCCCAGCCCTGCAACGCCATCCGCTCGGCCTCACTCAGCACGAGCGGTTCCAGTCTGTTGTCGCCCATCTCCTCAGCAGAACGCGATACAGCGAAATCGTCACGGCCTGAAACGGAACTCACCTCATGTGGTGAGACCAGAACTCAAGACCGGCTCGCTAGCAGATGACCCGCAGGTACTGCAAGGAGTAGGCGTTCGCTCTCGCCCGGGCGACGCCCTCGGCGAACCCGTCGACGACCCAGCGGTACTCCTCGCTGCCAGTACCGGCGCACTTCCACCAGGTACGGATCTCCGCCCGCCCGCCGTGGGACCAGGCGATGGACGTGCGCCGCCGTTGCGCCAATGGGGATGCGAGACGCGATATGCCGCCGATCCCTCAACCATCTCGCCTAAGGCACTTGGGTGCTGCTGATCGCGTCCGCTGGGCCCACCCCAGCCGGATCACAAGGGCATCGCGCCACTGGAGGTCGTCATAGATAGCTGGGGGAGTTGAGAGGTCAGCGCTGGCGCTGGGTGGCACGACGGGCATGCGGTATGCAGCTACCAGCAGGAACGGCTTCAGGACCGACACCGTCTGAAAGTGGCGTCACCGCCTGCGCCGTCCGCGTGGGATCTCATGCGGACGGCGCATGGAAGTTACAGTTGGAGGATCAACGCCTCGACCTGCTGCAGAGCAGCGATACTGGCCTCGGCGGCACTGCGTGCTTTGGTCAGCTTCTCCATCCACTCAATCCGCTGGTCAGCGGAGAGAGTCTGTTCCTCTAGATCGATGCGCAACTGCCGGGCTGTTTCGAAGTCGTTCAGCAGAGCGTCGGCGGACTGGACTGCGTGTTCGTACGAACCAGCGACGACCTCGATCCGAGCGGGTAGCTCCCGCCGAAGATCACTGAGTTGCGTACGAGGGCTAGTCGCGATGGTTTCAGCTACCCTCATCACGCTCTCTGGGCCGGAGTTTCCGCTGCTGAACCAGCCGCTTTCCTCGTCCTCGTCCCCCCCGCCTTCGGAACGGTTCGGGACCGGTGCCATGTCAGGTCCGAAGATCTCGTCGAACCATGCCTTGTCCACTAGGAAGTTCGTAGGGTTCCCCTCGCTGTCGGGAACCAGGATCATGCCAGGCACGATCGGCGTCCTGTTCTCAGGAACTCTGTTTTGCTCCCCGTAACAGACGGGAGTCGTTCCGTCAGGAGCCTCCGGAGCGCTGGATGCGTCGGGATGGGAGAGGATCTCCTTCGCGAAGGCGATAAGCAGTTCCCGGGTGACGGCCGGCGCCCCCCGCGTGTAGGCCATCTTTAGCGCGGCAACGGCACTTGACGGACTGCGGCGTGTTCCCTTACGAAGGTCGCCCGCCTCGCTGCCCTGGCCGGGGGTGACCAGCGGCTCGGGGGCGTGGATCAGGTTAGGCACTATGCGGTCGACCAGTGCTGACCAGGCTGCGGAATCGCCGGCTTCGGCTTTTAGCAGCAGTTTTCTGACCGACCTGGGGTCTTGTCGGGCGCCCTCTTTGACGTCCGATACTCCGAACAGTCCAGTCGCGGACAGAATGTTCCCGCGCTGCAAGAATAGTTGAGCGACGGCTGCGGACCAGAGTCTTGTACGGGTCACGGCGGCCTTCGCGCTGATTTGGCTCCAGGCTGGCTCCTGTAGCGCGCCGCGCACAATCGGCCAGTTAGGTCCAGTGTCGCGTACTTGGCGCCGTCCGGTCTCTGGCGGCGCTGGCGGAAGGTCGGGAAAGACGAGTGCGGTGATGGAGCGGATGGCAATGTCCCGCAGTGCTATTGGGTCGGCTATCTCCTCCATGGGTAGTAGCGGAGCGAGCGGATCGAGTGGCCCGTTTGCGGTTAGCGCTGCCCGCACGGCGTCCACGTTGAGCCGGTCGGAAGCTTTGGCATCGGGGAACGCGTCGCTAAGTGCTGGTACGAGTCGCTCGTCAGTGACGTAGGCGTCGACGAGGATTGCCCAGAGCGCTATGAGGCGGGCGTCTTCGTCGTAGGGTTGGATGCCGCGCAGGTGGTCGTCGACGTTCAGGGTCCGCAGCACATGCTCCAGTGCTGCCGGATTACTACAGCCGATCACGATGTCCGTGGGCACGGTGGTGATCTTTGCGGCACGGTGCGCCGGGAGTTCGTGACCCGCATCCTCTTTGGCACGTACGGTGTTGAGGTTGACAGAGATGCGGTTCAGGATTTCCCGCATGTTCAGCAGCAGGAGTGTGGACTCGGGTTTGTCGTTCGTCATCGGACACAGATGCTGGGGCATGCCTGTCACCAGGTGCTCGGTATGCACTCCGTAGATGTCGAGACGGGCTAGGGTTCTGTTGTTCGCCGTCACGGCGACCATGCGCCACAGACTCGTGATCTGACCGTCTGGCTGCTGAATCTGCCACTGCTGGAGCGCACACGTCCCCCGAGACAGTTGACCGGACGCGACCAGTGACTCAATGAGGTTGTAGCCTCGGCGGCGGCCAGCGCGGCGAAGGCTTTCTACTGCGTAGCGCTGGAGGTGCACGGCGACGTCCTGCGGTTGAGGCGCGAGTGTAAACGCGGCCGCAGGCTGTCCGTTGTGCTCCGCTGGCCGTACGGCGGGGCGGGGTCGGCGATTGCCGAGCGATGACAGCAGGCGCTCGCACTCGCGCTGCGCTTCTGCCACCGCCTTGCGTGCTACCCGGAGTTTGTCGTCTGCCGCCGCAAGCGCGGCCGCGGCGTGGGGTTGACTGTCTCCCGTACGGCGACGAGCATCGCGCTCCTTCTCCGCTAGCTTCGCATCCTTGTCGGCCTGCTCCATAGCGACCTCGGCAGCGACTAGTTCCCGGACTCGCTGCATGGCCTCCTCGTCGGGAGTGGTCCACGCTCCGGCAGTGCGGTCGTTCAGGTCCCAGGGGACGATACCTGCGCCGTGGACGTCACAGGTGAGCAGGAGCACCTTTTCTTGGCCAGCCTGGACGATTCGATAAGCGTGGGGGGCAAGGATTTTCTTGCCGCGCTGGGAAGTCAGCAGCTTCTTTATCTCGGTGTTGCCTAGGGTGGTGGCGAGGCCTTCGATGATTGCGTCGCGTGGCGGCGGGGTAACCTCCTGCTCTATGCAGGTGTTTTCGATGGCGTCGGCCAGGCGCTCCGCATAAGCCTCGGTACCGATGTAGGGATAGATGCCGTCTGGCCGTCTTATAGCAGTCATTATGGGCTGGCTTTCTCCGGCGATGCCGGGAGAAGCACGCGCTCGGCTGCCGAGGGCGTGACACGCACCCGAAACCGAAGTCTCGCGCCAGCAGAATACGAACCGGTTCGTGCAGTGTCCCCGATTGCGGCCTGCTCCGTACGGCCCTCCTGCCTCTGCCCGCAGAAAGAACAGCCCTACCGGCGCCACGGTGGCGCCTGGGCGTTTCGCTTCTGGCTCCTACTCCGCCGACGGCGGCATGAGGCGGACGTAGGTGGAGAGCCACCGACGTGCGGACCCATACTCGCACAAGTGGCGTCCTAGGTAACGCCGAAATGGGGAATTAAGCGTTCTGGCTCAACTTGATAGGTATGGCCCGCTATGCCGAAAGAACGCGAGAGTATTTCGTATTTCCGGGGCCGGGCTGCGAGGGCTGTAACGCTTGCACCGCTATAACTGCAGGCCAAATACAATTGGCCACTCGGGGTTCTTTAGCGTACTTTGTGGGCGTTTAGGCCGGTTGATCCCGAGTTCAGGTGCTGCTCTAGGTAGGGGTGTTCGCGCTGGTGAGGCGGCAGGCCATGAGGGCGATCATGGCAATGCAGAGAGTGAGATAGGCCGTCAGTTTCAACGTCGCGCACGCGTGTCAGTAGGTCTGCGGCCCGCTCGATCGCGTAATCCGGGGGGACTTCAGCGACCGTCCGGACCGCATGCTTACGCAGCTCGGCCCGGGCTGGGATGGCTTGGCTGCCATGACTCGGTCCTTGCAAGGGACGAGCTGCCACCGAAGCCGGAGCGCTTAATGGTCGGCGGCTTCGAGGTCATGTCCGACATCGCGGACGAGCGCGCCTGGTGATCCCTTGCCGTCCTAGGCGGCATCAGCTAGATATGTGATCTTCCTATGTCTCCGAGGACATGACATGACCAACGCTCCGGTCCTGGGTCTCCATGACTCCCTGCTCACCGGCACGCTCGACACGAAGATCAATGCCTGGCGGCAGGCCGGCCATCTGGTCGAGGCGTCGAAGATCGACAGTGAAGAAGTTGCCCATCTGCTGGGCCGTTTCGTCGGCGAAACGGCAGCGCGGGCCTTCGCTGAGCGGGCGCCCGGTGACGCATACAGAGTAGACATGATCATGAAACATGATCCCAGGCGACCCGGGCTGGCCGTTCGACGCCCTGACCCCTTCCGTTCAACCGGACGAAGGGCTCTGCGCTGGTAGTGATTTGAGCTCTTGACAGCTTCGGGTGTAGGTGAAGTGCATGGACCGGCCAGCAAGAGCACATCAACTCGAAGATCGCCGATGTGTTGACCGGTTAGGTCACTGGAGCGACGACGGCCCCGGCCAAGCTGGGGCCGTCTCTCTTCGCGCTCGACGTTCGTCTACCGTTGGCGGACCTCTACGGATTAGGACCGTCCGTCGACCGGTTCCCCCGGCGAACCATCACATCCCTCGGAGAAAATCCGTGTCGATCACCACGTCCTCTACCTGGCGAATTGTGGTGGTGACTCCGATCCCGTACTCCTTGAGCAGGTCACACAGCTGATCACCGTCAATGAGATCGATGGGTGTGGCTCCATCGCGAGTAGCTTCCTTCTTAGCGGGTTCGGTGAACGTTCCCGTTGTGATCATCAATCCGCGGTCGCCACGTCCGCTCAACGCACCGCGGAAAGCTTGGACTTCGGGCGCGCCCACGGTCCCGCGGTAGCGCTTGCACTGGAAGAAGACTGGAAAGCTGACAAGTGAGATCCGGTACTTCCCCCAACCGTCGATGCCGCCATCGCCGAAAAGCTTGGTGACGTGGGTGTTGGAGAAGCCAGCCTCACGCAGGAGCCGCTGCGACAGACGCTCGAAAGCGTCCGGAGGCATCGCCAGCAGGGTCTCACGGAGAACCTCCCGCCAGGTTTCCTGCCCGGGCTCCACCGCGCTGCTGTCAGGAGGTGGTAGCTCCTCCTCCGGAAGAGTGACGACCTTCCCTGTTGGCTCGGTGGCCTGGTCGCTCTCCTGCCGCGGCCTATTCCGGACAGCCAGCTGGTAGTCCTTGTGGAGCTTTTCGATCTCGTCGAGTCGTACCGTGCGTCCGTACTCGGTGAGAGACCATACCCGCTTGCTGTTAGTGAGGAGCCCCATGCCCTTGAGATAGCTCCTTGCCCACCCGATCCGCTCCTCCAGCAGGCTCTGCGCCCCCCGGTTATTGAGGACAGCCTGTTGTTCTTCCGAGATCCGCTCACTCTCGATGACCCTGGAGCTGATCTCGGTGATCGATCCAGAGCCATCGAGGTCCCGGACTGCCGTGAGGGTGGGCCATAAAAGGTCTTTGTACGTGGGAATTGTGGGATCCGTCACAGAGGAATCATGGCAGAGGGGTACGGCAAGTTTCATCGCAGGCTGAACACTCGTAATCAACAGTGCTACGGGTCAGTACAGATTGCGGTGGTATGTCAGATGCTGCCGATCGACGTCGTGCCCGGGAACGGTCCGCAAGGCGTCCCTCGACTCGCCGGTAAGCTGATTGACCACCGTAAGGTCGTCTTTGACGATGATGGCGCCCTGGTCGAAAAGCACGTGGTCATTGGGGCATAGACAGAGGAGATTGCCTGCCACGTCGTAGCCGTCGTGCGGGTTGCCGAGCGGCCGGATATGCGCTCCCTCGGCGTACGGGCCGTTAGGGAGGAGCAGTCGGACTCCGCACATCTGGCAGGTGTGATCGTGCAGGGTTTTGATCAGCCGCGAGAGTGCGCTGTCCCGAACGATGCGCTTGATCGTGGCTGGGCGGCGTTCCGTTGCACGAACGTCGTCGGGCGGTGGGAGCGGCTCTTCTTCGATGTCTCTCAGGCCGACGCGTAGGAGCAGCGCGTTCTGATCCTCGTCCGGGAAGTACTTCTCCAAGAGGCACGCGCTCGCTTGAGACCGTACCGCCTGGTCTTCCGCCACCAGGTCGAACACCCACTCGCGCAGATCGGAGACCGGCTGGTTCCGGCTCATCCATGCCAAAGGCGGACTGCCGCTGGGGCGAGGCGGCTCCGGGTGGTCGGGCAGCGTCCACAACCCGAAGTGCGCGAGCTTCAAGGGTATTGGGGGGGGTGGGCCGGTCGCCCTGTAGACCGAACTCTCTGAATAGGGTACGGATCTCGGCTCGTGTGACATCCCACGGAACAAGGCGCTCCGCTCCGTGCGCCGCTCGACCAAGGGCCCACAGGAGGGTGAGCGGCTGATAACGCTTGGGGCGGCCGTTCGGGACGGCAGTGTCGAGATCTCCGATCTTCGCCAGGAACGCCGCGGCAGGCGATGCGTCTTGGCGCGCACCAAGAAGGAACCCGAGGTGGCCGAGAATCCTGCCGACCGTTGCGGCCCCTCCAGAGAACTCCGAAGGGCGAAGCGCGCGGCCGTTGACACCTCGGTATGCCACGCCGGCGATTG
The DNA here is from genome assembly GCF_036289125.1 of Nonomuraea sp. LP-02. Lineage (NCBI taxonomy): Bacteria > Bacillati > Actinomycetota > Actinomycetes > Streptosporangiales > Streptosporangiaceae > Nonomuraea > Nonomuraea sp. LP-02. Next base: position 8,447,990 of record NZ_JAXCLK010000001.1, read on the forward strand.
CCTTGGAGTCGTACCGGCGTTCGTTGTGGATGATGAAGTAGTCGCGTGCTTCTCGGTAGCCGTACCGCTCAAGGAAGGTGTCGCGGCCCAGTTGGTCGTACTCCTCGATGGCCAGGAGGACCATCTCGCGTTTGAGGTCTGATAATGCCACTGGATCACGATATGTCCGAAGAACGACAGTCCAACGGGTGCTAAGCCTCGTCTGGTCCTCGAGTGCTGGGCTGAGCAGCAGTCCCCTGTTGGCCTCCGTAGCCCACAGCAGGAGAGTCCACGGTCACTGATATGGACCAGAGGACCGGCTCGCTGCCGCCATCCCTGGAGCAACCTGAGAGTGACGAGGGCTGCGTCTGGGCGGCGGCGTGGTGCATCAGCAGAGCTGTCTACCGCGGAAGAAGCGGAGTCTGCCCTATGCAAGGGCCGGTACGGCAGCGCAGTCAGTATGGGGGGAGGTAGTTGTTCGCGCCCGTCAGTTGCATCACAGGGGTGTTGTCAGCAGGTGACGGGGCTGCGCCGTCGTACAAGATCATCATGTACCCTGCGCTGCGACTGATGCGGCTGTATGGATGCGCGCTGAGGGCTATGCCACTTCTGGGACGCAGTTATGCAGCTGTCCGTAGCGGTCGCGGGCGATTCGGAGTAGGTCGGTGAAGTCCTTGACCAAATTCCGCCCTTGCGCTACCTGTGAAACATCCATCCCCATCCATGGCCGGTCGTTGCCGCATCGGAAGAGAATGAACGCCACATACGGCCTCGTCCTAGGGCTGTTCCCCGTGTAGGCGATCAGCCCTTTTCCCAGGTCTGCTGGAAGTTCTGACAGGCGTTTCTTTCCAAAGTTCTCGCGGGCGAGATCAAGTGCTTCTTGTCCATCACGAATGGACCAGTTGAGTGAGAAGCGGTTGTACTCGTTTCTCAGCGAGCAGGCGCCATGCGTGGCGGGAACGCCGTCCTTGCTCTCTTCCAGCGGTAGGGTCAGACCGCTGATCGTCCGTATGGCCTCCTGCGGGACGACGTCGCACCAATAAGGGCTGGAGTCAATCACCGGCTGTGGTGCGACAGTCGTCTTGGCCGGAGGAGGGGTGTTCTGCTGGGCGCAGCCGACGCTCAGCGTCAGCATGACAAGAGTACCGAGGCCAGCAATCGCGGCGCGTGTGGACATGTCAATACCGCTCGATGCCGAGATTGCTGTGCACGTCGAACAGAGCACTGTTGTCCATGGCTTCCTTGACGGTCTGAGTACTGCTTTCGACCTTGGTGTGCCAGCGCGCCCACTCGATGAACTTGTCGAAGGTCTCTGGGTCGGCGACGATCTCGTCGAGCGGTTTCAGTTTGGGCGGGTCGTTGTTCGTGGCGAAGGGCGAGCCCTTGGCGTCCTCGAGCGCGCTGCGGCTCCACTGACCGTTCGCGATGCTGCTGCTGAGGACCATCTTGTGGACCATCCACATGGCCATCTCGCGATCGTTGCCCGCCTCCTGCAGGGCCGAGTCCGCGGAGAGGCCCTCCTTCATCAGCCGGTCGGTCAGGAACGCCGAGAGTTTGTCGAATCCCATCGGCGTGAGCTTCTCATGTGCCTTGTCGCCCCAGAATCCGAATCGCGTGGCGAGTTTGCCGACCGGTCCGGTCGCCTCACTGAGCACACCGCTGATCAGGCTCTTCATTTCCTCTTTGGCCTGCCCGTCGCTCGTGGCCTGCGAAAGGAGGAACAGTCGTCGAGTTTCGAGCAGATGTCCCATGAAGCGTGCCTCGGGGATCAGCACCTCATTCAAGCTCTCGCCACCGTCCCGCCGGTAGGACTCCTGGACCTTCAGCAGCATTCTCTCGACCTCCGCACCCACGAGCGCCTTCGTGGCGGCCTCGTCACGGCCGACGAAAAGGAGCAGCCGATCCATCTCGGCACGGTCGACGTCTTTGAGCTCGGGCGTCTTGTCATCGAAGACTCCAAAGATCTTGTCGACGTGGGCGGCCATGATCATTCCCATCGGGCCGCTGAGAAAGGACATCCGGTCCAGCTTCTTCCGATCGAGGATCTCCAGTTTGCCGTCTGCACCCCGTCCGACCACCCCGTCGAGCTCCTCCTTGAGGAGGATGAGTGCTTCGTTGGTGTGCGTGAGAGACTCTTTGTCCTTGCCACTGAGCGCTTTCTGCAGCAGGCCGGCGAACGGGGCCTGGTTGCGCGTGTGGTTAAAGCCGTCGAGCCGATCGGTGAGCAGGTACTCCATGATGGACGTCGTCCAGCCCTTCGGAGTGTGGAAGAGCAACGCCTGCGCCGCTGGCGACGAGAATCTTCCGGCCTGCGAGAGATCGTCGATGACGCTGGCCTTGATCTGTTCTCCAGGCTGCCCCATGCGTGGTCCGCCCGGTTGCATGGAGTCGCTGATGCCGAGCACCGTGGCCAAATCCAGGCTGTTGGCGTACGGGCCGCGGGAATCCGACAGTTCCTTCTGATGCACAACCACGTCCCGGCCCACTATTTCCATGAACCGCTTCGAGAACGGTGGCTTGCCCTCGCTGGCCCGCCAGATGAGCGCCTGAGCCTGGTAGCCGACGTAGGTCACCTCAAGCGCCTTGTGCTCGGCACGGCCTTCCTTCACAAGCTGATCCAGGTAAGCCTGTCCCATGTAGGCCTCGTCAGCGGGGTCGGTGCCCTTGGCCAGGGCCGTGGACAGCAGTTTCATCACCTGTTTGACCTGCTCGATCTGTTGCGGATCACGTTGGGACGTGACGTTGGCGCGTACTTGCAGCCCCAACGCGGCCGGTAGCTCAGTGATGCCCTTGGCACCTAGCTTGGCCAGGAAGACCTTGACGAACTCCGGATCCTTTGCCCTATTCGCATACCCGTGCAGCTTGGCCAGCGCCGCCTTGTCCCCGCGACTGGCGGCAACCGCCGCGTTCGCGGCCAGTGTCCCATCCAGAAAACCCTGCGCGGCCGCCGTCGAATCAGGAACCGCGATCATAGTCCCGTCTGGCGTGCACTCACGGTAGACGACCTTCATGCGTTCCATCTCCTGGACGATGCGCTGACGCCGGCGCAGATCGTCTACTTCCGCACTGACTTCTTTCGCCATGGCGCGGATGCGCAGGGCCGGCTCGGTGCTCAGCCCTGCCGCGGAGAGCTCGCCGTGCAGCATCGCGGCCAGATCCTCCAGTTGCAGCGCCGCAGTGGTGTGGCGGGCGACCAGGGTGTCGAACTCGGGCTGCTTGACTCCGCTGTAGCTCATCGCATGCTCGCCAACTCGTCCTTGGCATCCGCGACGGCCCCTGCCAACAACGCACGCAGCTCGCGCTGGCGACTGAGCAAGGTCTGCTCGAAGCGACTCCCGCTCGTTCCCACCCAGGCCCGGGCACCCATCAACGTGCAGGAAGGATGCAGCGTCCACCAGTGGTCATCAGACAACTTCTGGATGCGTACCACTGCTGCCTGCATCGCCTCTCGATCAAGACCAGGCATCCCGGATCCCCTCGGTACGGCTCTCAAGGCCCCCAACGACGATAACCCGAACCGAGCCGATTGCTTCGGAAACCAACCTATTTGCGATTCTCGCGAAATCCATCGAGCCGAATCACGGTTTCGTCCGTACATCTGTCGCGAGACAGTGGCTATCAAACTTTTTGAGACGTTTCATGCGTGGCGAACGCAGCGCGCGTATGCTCGATGATGGCTATTCACGGAGGAGGAACTGTGGCGCGTCCCACGCCCCAGGCGATCGTGGTTGTACTGCGAGGGGTGGTTGACGACCGCGCCGCGAAGGAGGTCGCCCGGTTGCTGGGGGCCCACCTTGAGCAGAGTGAACGCTGGCTGATCTTTGACCTGTCCGGTGCGGAACGGATTACTCCGGGCGGCTGGCGATTCATGCTGCGCGCATGGCTCGACGCGCGTGAGGTGGGCGGAGGCGCAACCCTGGCGAGCGAAGCGGGGGTATGGCGGACGGTGGCTCGCCAGATTGGGCTACCGACTTCACCAGACGTGGATCATGCCTTGGCAGCCCTGGATTCGGATCGTACGACATCAGGCCGTTTAGACCGTCGCATATCGAAGATCTTGTCAGCGGGACGGCCATCGGACGAGGTGCCGCTTCAACTGGGAATGCAGGCTGCGGACGGGGGGGAGAGGGCCTTCCTCGCCTTCTTTGGCTATCGCCCATCATCAGATCCCTTGAAGGGTGCCTTCTCCGCTGCGCTGGTCATGCAGGCGCTCGCCGATGTCAGGCCGGACGAGGTGGAGCCGGATCCGGCATTGGAGGTCATGCCGGACGGGCCGGACGACGAGGTGCTGGACGCCTTGCGTGAGTCGCTCTTGCCCAGGGGCGCGCAGGAGAGCTTCGCCTATCTGGGAGACGCCGAGAGTGCGCCGGCAGTGGAGAGGGCGCTGCGGCAGTTCGGTGAGGCGTTTGGGTGGGAAGTGACGCCGCGTTCCGAGCCACTGGAGGGCTCGTGGTTCCGCCGGTTCCGGTTGAAGGCTAGAGACCTGGCGATGTCTGCGGATGCTAAGGAGATCGCCGAAGAACTGCGTCGGGCGGCTGAGCTTCGCGCGCTGCACAGCGTCCAGGCTGAGAACGACAGCAAGCAGGCGCAGGCCGCAGCGACCCTCATCCAGGCGCTCGATGGCACCGAACAGGCGGTGGTAATGGTCGGGTCGGTCCTGGTCATCAAAGACGCGGGCCGCCTGGCAGTCCGTACGCTGACGCAGCGTCAGCTCATCTTCTTGGAGCGCAGCGCCGACATGACGCAGCCGAGCAATGTGCTCGAAGCGCTGGAGTTGTGCGGTGCGGCTGATGACCCGCCGCCGACGCGAGAGCGCTCCTTGCCGTCAGGCGAAGAAGATGACTGATCTGAACGATGTCGCGTTCGGACGTGACGATACTCCGCACTAGACAATGTCTATTAAAGCCAGATAGGGGCCTAAGAGAAAAACTCGGCACCTGTAGCGCTTCAAAACTCGTGAGCGTGGTCTGAACTGGTGTTTCTTGGGTCGGCTAGGCTGCTCGGTGGTACTCGTTGATCGCTCCGCAGAGCGCCTTTCGGCACTGAATCCGGCCTTCCAGCGGTACCACAACGTGCTCATCTTGATCGGGTGGGCGTTGTTGACGGGACTGGTGCGGGCGGTGCGCGTTGTAGTGCTCGGCGTACTCCTCCAGGACCGATCGAAGGTGGCGTTCGTCGTAGATCAGCATCCGGTCGGTGTATTCGGCCCGGACGGTGCGCACCCAGCGCTCGGCGTAGCAGTTGGCTCGGGGCGTCCGCGGCGGCGTCTTCATCACCGTGACACCCTCGCCGGCGAAGATCTCATCGAAAACGGCGGTGAACTTGGTGTCCCGATCACGGATGAGGAACCGAAATGAGCTGGCCCTCCGCCCGAGGTTCATGAGCAGGTGGCGGGCCTGCTGGGCCGTTCATGCGCCGGTGGGGTTGGCGGTCACGCCCAGGACGTGCACCCGCCATGTCGCCACCTCCATCATAAACAACACGTACAGGCGTCTCAAGAAGATCGTGTCGACGTGGAAGAAGTCGCAGGTGAGCAGCGCCTTCGCTTGCAGGCGTAGAAACGTCCGCCAGGAGGTGTCGAGGCTTCGGGGAGTCGGACCGTGTCGGCGCGAACGCAGGATCCGTCGCACGGTCGCTGCGCTGACCTGTAAGCCGAGCCGAACCAGTTCACCGTGTATCTGCCGATACTCCCTCCTCGGATTCTCCCGTGCCAGGCGGAGGACCAGATCCCGGACTTCCTTGCTCGTTCCGGGACGGCCAGGGCGGTGGGGATAGGTCCACGAGCGTTTGATCAATCGGCGATGCCATGCCAACAAGGTGCCCGGAGTGACCAGCCGATGCGCCCGCAGTACCGCAGGTAGGAAGCGTGTCAAGGCGGCCAGGAGCGCCCAATCGGCCCAGTCCGGCTTCGGGCGGGCGAGTTGACGCTTCAACACGGCCATCTCGTGGCGGAGCACTATGATCGGTACAGGCTGTGCACCCGCTGCGATAGTGTTCCGCAGGCCGGGCAGGCGGTCTCCACGGTGTCGGTCCTGGCCTGGATCCGTACCGTGGTTCCCGACCGAAGACTTGCTCAACGCACACGCCGACCAGATGAGGGAACAGGACAGCGAACAGCTCTTCGATCAACACGCTGCAGATGCTTGTGATCAGAGGCACGGCTGCCGGCCAGAACGCCCGAACCGTGGTCTACTCGACGGGTCCGATCACGGAATGTGTGCCTGATCCAGAATTCGGCCGTCGTTGACAGCCACCTCAAGCCTGTCGAAGAGCTCATCTTGTGCTGAGCGCTCAAGCGGCGTGGGTGTCGTCATGAGAGCATGCGCGAGGCACGTGGCGCAGGCTTCTGGCCGGAGCGATCTACCGCGGGCGATGATGCTCCTGCCTCGATGTTGCCGCAGGCCCGGGTTCAGAGGAGGAGGAGTGACCTCGTATGATGATCCGACTTCTTCACCTGCTACTCTCCAGTAGAACGACTGGGAGGCGGTTGCACCCGGTGAAGATCCACGAATGCGACAGTTGCTAGTGTGAACCGACGTGAAAATGTCGGCGTCATGGGGCACGATGTGCACATGACAACGACGGATGATTCGATGGCGCGGTTGGTATCTATGGCGCTTGCGCTTGGAGCGCAAGAAGTCGCAGGTTGGAGCCGCGAGGAATTCGAACTTATCGGTCGCTTCGCTGCAAGGCCTCAATCATTGAGCCAGTCCGACATTGCTTCGTTGCGAGAGGCAATTCGGGAAGGGCAAGACCCTCTCGGCGATGAATTCTATCGAATAAGGTCTGCAGAGGCGCGAAGGCCCTTGGGGCAAACCTACACACCCGAGGCGATCATCAACTCGATGATCGAGTGGTCCGCCGCACAAAGCATACCCGACCGAGTAATCGACCCCGGATCCGGCTCAGGCCGCTATATCCTTGCTGCTGCGCGACGCTTCCCGAAGGCGCAGCTACTCGCTATCGACATTGACCCCCTGGCGACGCTGATGACTCGCGCGAGCCTTGCCGCTGCTGGCCACGCAGCATCTGCAACGGTTGCCCTAGGCGACTACCGTATTATGGGAGCCGCTCCCCACGTAGGACGAACACTCTATATTGGCAATCCGCCTTATGTTCGGCATCACCAAATCGACAGCACCTGGAAGCAGTGGCTTCTCAAAACTGCTCAGGAGCGGGGTCTGCGCGCTTCAGCGCTGGCAGGCTTGCATGTCCATTTCTTCCTAGCTACTGCTCAACAGGCGGCGCCAGGTGACTTTGGCACGTTTATTACTAGTGCAGAATGGCTTGATGTCAACTATGGAAGCCTAGTTCGCCAACTCCTACTTGATGGCCTTGGTGGAACGGCTATTCATGTCATCGAGCCTGAGGCAAGACCGTTTGCCGATGCTGTAACCACTGGGGCGATTACGTGTTTTGAAGTCGGGAAGGCGCACGCCAAGATGCGACTCAGGCGCGTCAAGGATACCAAGAACTTGGGAAGCCTCGAAGGAGGGCGCGAGATCTCTCGCGCGCGCCTAGCAGATGCAAACCGCTGGTCCGTACTCACGCGCGTAACACCAAAGCTCCCGAAAGACTTCGTGGAACTGGGCGAGCTGGCGAGGGTTCACCGCGGCACCGCCACAGGTGCTAACGATGTATGGGTGACGGATATGAACGACGGGCGAATCCCACGCAGTTGCCTGGTGCCTGCAGTCACCCGAGCAAGAGAGCTCTTTGCCGCAGGAGAGCGGCTTAAAAGTGCTGAGAATCTGCGTTGTATCATTGATATTCCTAGCAGTCTCCAGGATTTGAACGACGAGGAGCACGCGGCAGTTCGAGCCTTTCTCAAGTTCGCGGAAGAACAAGGCGTTCGTGAAGGGTATTTGGCTTCCAAACGGCGTGTGTGGTGGAACCTGGGGGTGCGGCAAGCAGCCCCGATCCTTGCTAGTTACATGGCACGACGGCCGCCAGCGTTCGTACTCAACGATGCCCACGCTAGTTACCTCAACATCGCGCATGGGATCTATCCACGAATGGAACTCCCTCCACAAGCTCTCGAACGCCTTGCTGCACATCTAAGGACTGAGGTAAGCCAGACACAGGGCAGGACATACGCCGGCGGGTTGACCAAGTTCGAACCCAAGGAGATGGAGCGGCTCCCGGTGCCAGCCGTTGAGACCTTGCTGAACGGCCTTTGATCTCCTATGGTAACCATGTGCCTGGTCGTGACAAGTTTCAGCTCTGGACGTCAGACGAGCTCGAAGCTGACCGTAAGCGGTCGGCTGATATTTTCCGGGACGAGCGGCTGACGGAAGAGACGCAGGAGTACCACGATCGCTTCGACAAGAATCGTGACCTCGTCGATGCTTTGCTAGCAGAGACTCGTGATCTCAGAGATCTGTCCGTTCTAGATCCCCCAACACTCGCAAAGCGTGAATTTCTTAAACCGTTCAGATATATTGCCGGACCGCCTATATCTGAGGGTGACCTCCAAGAGGTTACAGGTCTTTCTTCGGTCTCAGAGAAAGAGATCAGGAACAACTTCGAAGCGCGGGACATCATTGTCCAAGTCATCTATGATGGGCATGATCGATCAAGATTTCCTTGGATAGGCCATGACTATGAGCCGGATGAGCACGAGACTACGGCTGCTGCACTCGCCACCGCTGCTCTGATGTCTGCTAATGACAGCGAAGTCGCACGTAAGGCAAAACAGCGCGCCAAGGTGGAGAAGTTCTGCAAAGGCTTGGAAGAGCGCGGCTTCGAGAAGGTTAAATCACGGAAAATCCAGCGGCGCGAAGATCTACCCGGTCCCGGGCAGTTCTGTGGACGTGCTTCTATAAAGGATGGAGATAAGGGCGGCCAAGCCGACTTTGTCATCAGGCGCTGGGACGGCTTGGCGGTTCCGGTTGAATGTAAGTCGAGCAGCACGGAGTTGAACTCCCATAAAAGGATTTTCGTTGAGACTGTGCCGCGGGCTGAAGGATGGAAAGAGATTCTAGGGTCGTCGACTGTTTCTGCGGCCATCCTCGCTGGACCCTATGCGATAAATGATCTACAGGACGCGCAGACTAGGGGCCTCGCTATCTGGTGGTTCCATGATCTGTCCGTCGCATACGACTTTCTAGCAAAAGGGTAATCTAGCCATCGGTTTGGAGAGACGATCCAATGCTTCTGGGTCCACCAGTGTTGACTGCAGAGGAACTGGAAGTCGATCGCGTGAAGGCGATCGATATTTTCCGTGCAGAGAGAATCGAGGAACCTCTTGAGGAGTATCTTAAGGCGTTCGACGACTACAGCATGGCGGTTCGCACTCTTTTGAAGAGCACTCGGAATCTTGCTGACTTGGAAGCTAAGGCATGCGATGTCTTGACAAAGCCAAACCTGCTGGTCGCCTGCAGGTATCTTGCCTCACCTGCCGTTAGTGAGGATGATCTTAAAGTCCTCGCCGATGCCCGTCTCTCGCCCACGAGGCTCCAGGCGGACGAAGAGATGGCGCGTCGTGTCATCCGTACAATTCTCTCGGTCTTGGATCCTAAACGATTTCCTTGGGTTCATCGCAATCGGCCTGCCGAGGATGATGAATTGGCCATTGCCATCAATTCCACGGCGGCCCTAATTGCGACCCGTCGAGTGATGACGGATCGAGCCAATGGCTCTAAAAATGATCAAGAAGGAGCTGTTGCTGACTTCTTGGAGTCCGTTGGATTTCGCGAGGTTGCAACTCGGACGATTTCTAATCTAAGCCTCGCTCCGCGAGCTGGTGAATACTGTAAAGAAAGTATTTTCGGTAGCCGAAAGGCGGATCTGACTGTTGGTCTGTGGGATGGGCGCCACATGCCCTTAGAGTGCAAGGTGAGTAACTCTTCCACCAACAGTATAAAGCGTCTGAATAACGATGCTGCAGTAAAAGCGAAGATTTGGCTGCGCGAGTTTGGGACTGCACAAATAATTCCGGCCGCGATGCTGGCCGGTGTATTCAAGCTACGTAACCTTCAGGCAGCGCAGCAGGACGGGCTTGCATTGTTCTGGGCGCACGACCTAGAAGCTCTCGCGAGATTCATCGAGAGCACACGTTGATGCGACCGCAGCCATCGGCTCAGGACCACAAGCATCGAAAAGAAGCAGATTAAACTCGTGGGCTATCACGTTAGGGGCGAAACCTCTGAGTGATCAGGCCGCTGGCAACGTGAGGTACAGGCGTTGGAGAGCGGCTGCGCCAGCCTCTTCGACTTGCGGCAGGGCTCCCACGTGAGGCTCGCATGGCACGTTGAATCTGATGCGGAAGCCGTGTGCTCTCCGCGGTCGCGATCGACTGCAGGAGTGCATAGGAGGCTGCGGCTTTGTCGCCCGTGGCGCGGAAGACTTCGGCGACGGTGACGCGTTCGATGGGCTGCCGTTGCGGCGCGACACCGGTCGCGTCTGGTGCGTCCGCTTCTGCGAGACGCGTCGCCTCCTGGAGACGGCCGGTGGCGAGCAAGCCGCGGAGGTGTACTTCTCGTAGAACGAAGGGATTGACCAGTGGTGTGCCGTGGTGGGAGTCCACGAAGTGTTGCAGGTCGATGATGGTGGTGTCGAAGTACTCGATGTTGCCGAGTTCGGCGAGCGTACGGGCCAGGGGGATGAGGACTGCGCCGCGTGCGGTGGCTGGAGCGATGTCGCGGGCTCGTTGAAGACGAGCAGCGGCTGCCGGCTTCTTTTCGATCTTGCGTAGTTCGTTGCCGTGGACGCGTAGAGCGCAGGTTTGGAGGGCGACGTCGTCGAGGCGGTGGGCGATGAGAAGGGCGCGGCCGGTCCAGCGCGCGGCGGCATGGTCGGCGTGCCCTTCGAGAAGCCGTGCTTCGAGTCGCCAGACGAGGGGCCACAGTTCGTTGATGGCCTCGGCGCTGTGTCCTGGCCCGCGAGCGACGGAGGCCAGGCGGATGGTGGATTCGCCGAACTTGATCACGGAGATGAAGTCGGCTTCCGCGGGGTCGGTAACGCCGAGACTATGTGGGGGCGGTCCCATATATTGGGCCAGCCGTCGAAGGGTGGGCACGTCCGTGATGGCTCGCCGCCCGTTCTCAAGCATCGAGATATAGGTCGTGTCATAGCCGAGCGCTGTGAGCTTGCTCCGCTTTGACGGACACCGTTGTTGTGGTGGTCAGGCCGCTGCGGCGGCCTCGTAGTCGGCAGGGCTACGGTAGCCCAGGCTGCTGTGCAGGTGGTGCAGGTTGTACCAGCCCTCGATGAACTCGAAGATCGCGCTGCGGGCCGCAGCTCTGGTGGGCCAGGACTGCTGGTCGAGGAGTTCGCCCTTGATGGCCGCGAAGAACGACTCGGCCAGCGCGTTGTCCCAGCACTGGCCGGTGCGCCCGACCGACAGCCGCACGCCGAGCCGCCCGGCCAGACGGGCGTAGCCGGCGCTCGTATTTTGACAGCCGCGATCGGAGGGGAAGATCACCGGCCCGGTCGGCCGGCGTCGGGCGCAGGCCTGCTGCAGGGCCTCGGCCACCAGGCCGGTGCGCAGGTGATCGGCGGTCGCCCAGCCGACCACCCGCCGGGAGGCGATGTCGATGACGGTGGCCAGATACAGCCAGCCCTCCTCGGTGGCGATGTAAGTGATGTCGCCACACCAGCGCGTATCGACGGCCGCCGCGTCCGGCGTGAAGTCGCGCTCGATCAGGTCCGGCCGAAGGCCCGCATGCGGGTCGGGGATCGTGGTGACCTGCCGACGCCGATACCGTCCGGCCAGGCCGAGCGCACGCATCAGGCGGGCCACCCGCCGCCGTCCGCACCGCTGCCCGTCCTGCCGCAGCTGCGCGTGCACCCGCGGCGCGCCATAGCTGCCCCGCGAGCGCGCGTGCACCTGAGCGATCTGCTCGGCCAGTTCGGCATCGCGTACCGCGCGCGGGGCCGGGTGCGGCGTTGCGGCGGGCGTAGAAGGCGGCACGGGAGACTCCCAGCAGCTCACACGCCCGCTTGACGCTGTGACCGCCCTGCTTCTCCGCCTCGATGAACGGGTGCACGTTCACCGGGTCTCCTTGGCGAAGAAAGCCGTGGCCCGCTTGAGAACGTCGACGTCCTCGCGCAGCCGCCGGTTCTCCCGCCGCAACGCCTCCAGCTCCTGCCGCTCACTGCTGGTCAGCCCGTCGCGCTGGCCGGCATCGACCTCGGCCTGGCGGATCCATTGACGCACCGCGGTCTCGGTCAGGTCGAAGTCCTTGGCCACTTGACCGACCGAGCGGTCACCGCGCCGGCACAGCTCGACGATCTCGGCCTTGAACTCCGGCGTGAACGAGCGGCGAGGACGCGGTTTCTTCTTCCCCATGCTCTGCATCATGGACATCCTTCCGGGGACGAACCCCTGATCTCGGATGTCCGCCAAACCGGCTCAAGCCCACTGCGCTCACGGTGGACTGGGTGATCTGGGTGGTGCGTCGGTACGCTTTGGTGACCACTGCCAGGTGCCGGAGGCCAGGGCTAGGCTCGCGGATGGAGATGTCCACAGCCAGATTGGTGAGCCGGCGGAGGCGCGGCTGGGCAGTGGGGCGCCGCTGATGATGTGACAGGCGAGGCAGACCTGGGAGGCGTTCCATCCGTCGTCGACGGTTGTCGCGCACGCGGCACACAGCAAGTGCCCTACCTTAGAGGATCATGCAGCCTGGAGAACCACTCGGCGATCGAGCGCTTGTAGCCTTGCGGCATCCACAGGTCCTCCACCTCATGTTCGGCGAACAGGCCCACCTGTTTTGTGCTCGTGGCTGAGCACCGGCGGCTTGTCGGTGGTTACGGTGGCGCCGTACGTCACGATCAGCACGTCGACGCCGTGGAAGATGTGGTACTGCCAGGAGTCCAGGATCGGTTCGATGTGGGCATCCCAGCCGGCTTCCTCGCTGATCTCGCGCTCGAGGCTGGCTGGCGGGTCTTCGCCGAGCTCGAGTTTGCCACCCGGGCAGTTCCCATTCATCGCGTTAGTTGCGCAGCAGCAGCACCTTGCCCTCGCGGACGATCACGCCCTTTACCGCCACAGGAAAAGGTGTGGGGGGCGGTAGTTCATCAGCAGGGGCCTCTCTTCGTGGATGGCTGTGCCTGGCACCTAACACGGCCGACCGCTGCAGACCGGGGATCCGGGAGTTGACAACCTGCCACTTGTCCAATGCGGACGGTCTACCAGACGCTGGAGCCGAGAAACCCCGCGCCCGGCGGCTATCAGAGGTGATGACGGTGGACCATGAGGCTTTCGCCAGCCACTACGTGAACCTGGCGAGCAGCGATGGGCCGGTACGGGCCGCCACGATGTTGATGCGCGATGGCCTGGTCACCTTCGGCGGAGTTCACGACCGGCGCTCGGTGGTCGATCTCGCCTCGCGGCTGCTGACCACTCGGGAGCACCGGGATGCTGGGGCAGACCGTGTCACGACGCCGATAGGGGATCCGTGGCGGATCGTCTCGGCTATGCGGCCGTCTGGACGCCGCGGTGTTTCACACCGATAACGAGGCGCAGCTCGGGTTCAAGGAGTCGTTGCAACACTGCCTGTCAGCAAGCCTAGCTGCTCGTTGAGCGCCTCTGCCGGAGTACGCGTTCGTTGTAACAGGAGATAGGCGATTTGACCTTGCGGGTGCTGATTCGCGGGCGGGGGGTGGGAGCAGCGCGGCCAAGACACGGCGCCCGACGACGCCCACCAGGCCGGTGGCATACCCCGAATTGTCGCCAGGCCGAATCACCAGGTCGCGCGGAGCATGCAGGGCGATAGAGAAGCCGCAGCGATCGGGGTCGGTGCCGGGCCGGGACTCGGCGGCGTCGACCACTACCGTCCGGAGGAGTTGATAGAGGGTGAGTATCGACCACATCTGCTGCTCCAAGCCGGCGGGATCGCCTGACCGCAGTCTCCGCCCTTGCATGACCGTGTGGCGGAGCGCGTAGTAGGCCGACTCGTGTTCCCACCGCTGGTGGTAGAGGCTGATCAGGGCGGCGGCCGGATAGCGGCGGGCGTTGGTCAGCGTGGTGGCCAGGCGGTAGGTGCCGGCGAAGGTGGTGCCGTCCGCACAGGTCACCGTCACGCGGGCCTCGATGATGCGGATCTGTAAGGTACCGATCATCGACAGGTAGGAGCCGTCGGTGAGCGGAGCCAGGATGGGGGTGCGCCGGTTGCTGCGCAGCCGGCCGAGGAACTGCGCGCCGGTGGCGCTGACCTGGGCGAGGAAGACATTGCCGTCGAAGCCTTTGTCCCATAACACGAGCATGTTCGGCTTCAGCAGTTGCAGCAGGCGCCGGGCATAGGCGCTCTCGCCTTCGCCGGTGGGGCCGAAGACCACACCGATCAGGGCCCGGGTTCTCGTCTCGACGAGTGTCATCAGTTCCAGCAGGGGGTAGCCGCCGTGGCCGGGGCTGCCGAGCCAGGCCCGGTTACGAACGGTGTCGGGGGCCTTGAGCGAGCTGCAGCTGTCGAGGGAGACCGTGCGGTAGACCCCGAAGCGCGCTCCGGGAGTTCGAGGCTGGGCCAGCGGTCCGCTCAGCACCTCGAACAGACGCTGCATCGGCGCACTGCCGACCCTGCGGCGTAGGTCACGCAGGGCTTTGGCGGTGGGTGCCAGGACCGGCAGGGCGGTCAGCGAGGCCGTCAGTTTCTGCCAGACCAGTAGGTAGCCGACCTCGGGGAACAGGCACATCGCCAACAGGAAGTAGACCCCGACCCGCGAGGGCAGGCCGCGCAGGCGACGCTGCACGTTGCGTGTCTCCTCGAGGATCGCAGCGACGATCTCGAACGGCACGAGCGCGGTCAGCTCACCCAAGTGCCCGGGAGCGAACAATTTCTTGGCTGGCGGACGGGGCAAGGACCCCGTCTCGGCAGTGCTGGAAACAACAGAGCTGGCATACTCGGCAATCAACGGAGATCCAGTTCTTCGACGGCTGGTTGAGGTGTTTAGCAGAATGGCTTCGAAGCGACGATGGACAAGCCGCACTTGCGGCAGTAGCCCGACATCACGGGGACGGCCTCCTGAAGCTGGAGCCACGGGCTCTCCTGACAGTAAGGATCCCGTACGACATCGTGAAGGATCCCGTACTGCGTCGTGCTAGGCATTGAAGATTTGCCGCATGAAGAGTTGGGCCAGCTATCTGCTTTCTGAGAGAACTCAAATCGCGGTTGGAAAGTGAGTAGCCAATACGCTCTTAGGTAGAACGACTAATGCTTCGGTCCAGCGCCCATTCCTGTCCTCAGGCAGGTAAGGCATTAAAGCCTGGCAGCGGCACCATCCTACAATCGAAACTTCGCTGTCTGTTACTTCGCAGCAGACGAGGGCCCAGGCTGATTCAATACGCCCGACCTCCACCTCATTTCTGGAGATGAAGAGGCGAAAGGTGGATCCGCCTCGGCTCCTCTGAGTCTTGACTTCGAGCAGCCGACTCTCCCGACTAATAGTCGGGGCACTAACATCATAGCCAAAGGAGTCCGAAATCTTACTAACCTGCAGCACCTTCGAAGCCAGATCGGTTCGACCAAGCGAAGCGAGCTCATCGGCGCATCGTTCGACGACGAACGTTTCACCAAGCTCCCCCAACTCAGCTCTAGCGTCGAGGCCCGTCGCTCCAGACCCGACTCCAAGCGATCGCTCTTCTGCAGAGGCAAGGCGACGTGCAGAGTGGATGTCTGCGCCGAGGCAGATAGCAAGGTATGTCAGCGCCTGCCGGTCGTCCAGCAAAGCAATTTGGCGGAGTTCCCGCGTCGCAACTATATGATCGTCTGCCTTCTTAGACAAAAGCCGGAGGCTTAGTAAAAGTTGCTCACCACGACGAAGGCTCTGTGGCATATGGAGGCCGTCAGTTAACGCACGCTGATATGAGGCATGTAGAGCCGCTTCGCTGTTACCTTGTACATCAAGAAGGCGTGCGACGTAAAGGGCACTCCGTAGTTCGTAGTAGGTCACTCTCGCGTGACGATTAACGTTATTCACCCAAATTTATCTTCCTGAAGGTGGCGCAAAATCTCTTCGAGGTCTGCAGGGTCGTCCATCGGGGCGCCATAATCCTCATCGTCTGGAAGAGCCATCTGAGCAAGATAGTCATCCGCCAGAATGGCGCCTAGTCTACGTGTCTTTTGTTCGACTCTGCGCGCTACGCGTTCGTCAATAGTACCCTGCGTGATCAGGATTGTCATTTTGGTGGTGATATTCGGGTCGAGGCCAAGACGATGAATCCGGTCGAGCGATTGCAAGTACTGGCCAGCGTTGAATGTTCTATCGATGTAGATAGCGTGATGGCAGTCTTTGTGCAGGCTGACGCCTTCGGCCATAGCCGCTGGGTTAGCGAGCAGGACCCGACAACTAGGGTCATTGCGGAATCTATCGAGCTCGCGTTCCCGGGTTCGTGTTCCCGTGGGGGCATCGTCCTGGGAAGGAATGGCGCCATAGATCAGCGCTGGACGCAGAGCGGATAGCTGTTGTTCAAGGTCAAGTAGATTATCGGGGAAGTTGGACCAGATAAGGGTCTTTTCTTTCTCGAGTGCATTCTCTCTAGCGATAGCGCACGCATGAGCTATCTTGGGCGCAACTTCATGTTGTGAATATGATTCAACGAGTTGTGCAAGGCGGCTCCCAGGTGGAATCGAGAGTGGCGGGAAACGGTATGCACGGCCTGGGTCGGCATCTTGTGCGAGCAATCGCGGACTACTAGCGGCCTGAAGGAGATACATCGCGACCTCACCCATTTGTGAAAACATGGCACTATCGCGTCGATCGAGATCGAACATTCCGGCATATCTGTTGAGCATTGCGTCATAGATAGCGCGCTGTATGCGGCCCGGGCGTACGAGCATCGCTTCGATGTCTGGTTCTGGAAGTTTGAGTTCCCCTTTCGTGGTACGCACGTACAGTGGGCGGATCGTGTGGTTCATCTGTGATAGAGCGGTCGTGGAGGGATCCGCGCGCAACGCGTCGTCAGGAAGCTGGCGAGAAATCTCGCCGCCAGGCCAGAGAATATCGAGTAATGCCGCAATATCACGGGGATGGTTGGGTGCGGGCGTGCCGGTCAGGATGTCCCTTCGTGCCGCAAAGGGGGCTAGGTCGATGATAGCCCTTCCCCACTCGCCAGCTGTTCCTCTCTTTGCCCGATGTGCTTCATCGATAACGAGATGCACTGCGTGCTCGGCCATCCATATACTGAGAGGGACCTGTGCAGCTAAAAGACGTTGGTAATTGATAAGAACCAGGTCCGTATCTTGAACGGGACCGTTCATCCAACGGGAGAAAGTCAGGGGCGGCTCGTGCAGTTTGGTGGCTTCTTCTTGCCAAGCACTAAAGGCTGAAAGCGGCGCCACAACGAGGAGACGATTAACTTGGCCCGCCCGTTTCACGTGTTCGTGTAGGGCGAAGGTGACGGTTGTCTTGCCTGCGCCCGGAACTGAGAAGTTAGCACCGTGAGGAAGGCTCGCAAGCTTGCTAAAGTCCCGAATTTGGAAGTCTCGGAGACTACGCGTAAAGCGTGTTTGCAGATCGAGTGTCGGTCCGATTGAGCGGCCATCGATTGATGCGGAACCGCCGTGATCTACTCGGTCTAGGGCGCCCTTGAGAGCCTTAGAGTCGCGATTGGCCGCCTCGAGAAGGGACGCCACTGCGTGATCAACCTCGAGGCGGACTCCATGGCGACGTAGCACGCCTTTGAGTATGCGTCTTCTGCCAACCAACGTGTCAGGACGGATCTTGGTTTCGAGGCCGAGTGACGACGATCCATCGTTCAGCGCGAGGAGTATGTCCTCCCATACTCCTCTATCCATGTTGTGGCGCTCAACCACGATCGACGGCGGCGTACCGTGCAAGAACATGCGGACCGATGGATTCATTTAGCTACGCTCCTCCAGAACGATGACTTCTTGGGTTGGGGAGTCCGCGACAAGTTGAGCGACCTTACCTGCGAGTTCTTGTATTTCTTGGAGGAGCATAAGGACAGTGGGCTTGCTGCCTTCGAATTGAATGTCGGTCCTGACATCCTGTAGTGCTTTGAGAGCATCGTTGAGAGCAGTCTTGGCGCTGTTGAGGTGTCCTTGTGGTCTGAGGAGCTTCGTGCCGGCTGCACTGCGTCGTTTCTCAAGGTCGAGAGCCTTCTTGACCTTGACGCCCACTTCGGAAAGGAGGTCGGGCGCTGCGACAGTTTCCCCGGTGGGAAGGACGATTTCGGTATGTTCGTCGGCCTGATGGGCCCGTGCGACAACATTGAGGAGAGCTCGGATTTCTGGCTGCACGGCGTCGTTTGGATCTTCTGTATCCTCTCCGAGAATATCCAGGCCGTCGGCAGAATCGCCCTCTAGCGGCGGCCCCTTAGGCGTAGAACCAGCGGGTTGAAGCTGCTCCTTGTACCTGCCGAGCTCTTCTAGGACGTGTTCTTCGATGAAGCTGCCGGTCGCGTGGCGAAGCTTGTGTACTGAGTTGTTGCCAGTCAAATATGCGATCATCCAGCTCGCTATGATCGGATCAGAAGCGAAGGTGTTATTCCGCTCCAGCTCGGCGTGCTTGACGCTTCTTAGGAGTTCCTGCCAATTTTGCAGCTTGTCCGCGTCTGTGGCGAATACCGTCATAGGAAGCGGTGGATGTACGAGCTTGCGCGCTCTCTCCATGAGTCGAAGGATTTCTCTACGCTCGAAAACTCGTTCTGCTGCGGTCATACCGTTGGCTTTATTGAGGCGCAGCGTCCGTGCTATTTGCTCGTCAGTAAGCTCAGCTTCATGGAGCCTTTTTATCATCATAAGCTGATTTGCGAGTCTGTAGGAGTCTTTGAGTTCGACTTGTTGTTGAAGTACGGTCTCGATCTCTAGGAGTTCACGGTTATCGAAGATGTCGCTCAGGACAGCGACCTTGATAGTGGTTGTGCTTCCCTTTCCTGACCGGTCCAGCTGCCGGAGTAGCACGCATCGCGTGTTTCCGTTGATAAGCTTCGCCGAACGGGTTATAAGCCCGGGTTGCTGCTGTCCCTCCTGAGATAGATTCTCTTTAAGGGCATCGGCGTTGCGATGCACCTCCTCAACTAGCTGGGCTATGACCCTTTGTGAGCGCTCGGAAGTTGGATCTGCTCGTACCAGTTCGCAGTCGGGATGGTCGTCAAGCTGCGGGGCGATGCGGAAGCTTTCGTGATTCAGGAGGGGAACGTCGAGGGGGAGCTCGATAACGGGGAGGATCGTCCCACCTCTGAGTGGGAGCGTGAGAGTCTCCTTTGCGCCTGGCGCTTGCTCGTACTGCTGGAGGGCGCGAACTATGTGGAGCTTCCGATTACTCTCTGTCATTGCGGTCCTTGCGAGATTGGTCTGTGTATATAGGTGAACGTAGCAAGGGGACTGACAAAGCGGGGGCCGATGATCGGAGACCGCCCTGAAGTAGTCCCACCCGGATGGCCCACCCCGATAGGGTACGCCGCCGACCAGCTGTTGATGGGAGATTTGAGTCGGTCAGGTCCCCATGGGTGGCGGCCGTGTCGATGCGCGCGACGCGGCGTACGAGATGGCGTCCCGCTTGGAGACACGGCTTCGTGCTGTGAGCTGGGGTTTTGCTGCATGATCAGAGGGCTGCGATATTGCCGGGGTGTTGTGCCGTTTGTCTACCGGTTGGTGAGGGGTTTGATCAGCCTGCCGCCGGTGCTGGATGTGCCGGCCCGTCCCATGACTTTGAGCGGCTGGTGCTCCGTCACGAGAAACTATGGGGCTCAAGAACTCCTATCACTTATCACGAGGAGAGCCTTCGTTGGCGGGTGCGGTTGAGGACCGCCAAGCGGTTGGCCGGGGTTGCCCAGGACCATATTGTGTGATCTCGTCCACCGTATACATCGTTACACGGCGCCTGCTGTCTTTGCCTGTACTGCTGCTGCTACGGCTTGGGGGTCTACAAGGAGGCGGAACTGCTCGTGCTGCGACATAGAACACGGTTCTACACAGTCAGGTCCCGCAGGTGCGCTTCCAACCAGCCGACCGCCTTTGGTTCGCGGCGCTCTCGCATCTGGTACTTCGCTCCCGACGGGTCAATCTTGCCGATCCTCCGGCCACGCTGCTGGCCTGGCACCGCGAAATCGTGGCCAAGAAGCAGGACCACAGCAGACGGCGCTGTCCCGGACGGCCACCACTGCGACTGCGGTCAAGGCCCTTGTCCTGCGCATGGCTGCAGAGAACTCGAGGCGGAGACACCGGCGTATGAATGGTGAACTCGGCCATGTTGTCCACAGGCTGGCCGTTGAGGTGGTCTGGCAGGGTGAGCGCGTGGGTGACCAGCCCGCTCGCCAGGGCGTTCTCGGCTTCCTCATCGTCCCAGGCGATCTTCGGTTTGCCCGGGTCGGTGTAGTCGTGGGTATGGCAGTGAGGCTTTTCCAACCTGATTGCGCTGGTCAGCAGGGGGCGGCGCCGGGACGGGTTGGCATGAGAAGAGGCTCCCGGTAAGACAGCAGTCGACCAAGATCCGATGCCTCTACCGGAGAGCCTCGTTGCTGTCATACCGTGCCGCGATCCCGCTGTCCAATCACACCCTGCCCCCCCTGGCCGAACTGATCCGCGCGCAGCGGGCTGCGCGCCGCTGCCGATGGCGACGACTGGACCCATCCCGGCAAGCCCTGCTCGTACTCGCCCACCTGCGCAACGGCGACACCTACGCCCGCCTGGCCGCCGGCTTCCACGTCGGCACCAGCACCGCCTGGCGCTACGTCCGCGAGGCGACCGACCTGCTCGCCATGCTCGCCGACGACGTCCACGCCGCCGTCTTACGCGCCGGCCGGCTGGCCTACGCCATCCTGGACGGCACCCTGATCCCGATGGACCGGCTGGCCGACGAACGCCCGTACTACTCCGGCTGTGAGAATCATGTTGTGCTGCTCCGGGGCCATGGCCTGACTCGTACTCTAAACACCGCCGCCACGGCGTGAACGTGCAGGTCCTGGCCGATCCGGCCGGCCGGCTGGTGTGGGCCTCACCCGCGCTGCCCGGCGCCACGCATGATCCTTCGCCGACAAGGCATATCAAGGCGCAGGCGGCAGCATCCGCACCCCGTTCAAAGGCCACCACCTGCGGCCACCGCTGTCACGCCATCAGCGCGCGGTCAACCGCGCACACGCCCGCATCCACGCCCGCGGGGAACGCGCCGTTGCCACTTTGAAGATCTGGAAAGTCCTGACCCGGCTGCGATGCCGCCCACACCGCGCCACCACGATCGTGCAGGCCATCCTCGTCCTGCAACTCATCGAAGAAGGCCGCTACTCAAGATGAAAAGTGCTCAGTGTGCCGCTATCAGCGTGCTCGCGCCGGGCACCTGGCGGGCGACCCGGCGGATCGCGGCGATCAACTGGGTGATGGTGTCCTGGGTGGCGGCCGCATCCCGCAGCACCGTCGAATCCAGCGCCCGCCGCGTCCGGCTGGCCAGCACCCCGGTCTCCGGCGACGACAGACGTGCCAGTATCGCATTGGATCGGGCGATGGCCTGAGATCAAGTGTTGGGAGTGCGGGGGACCTTAAAGTGAGTCAGGCCAGCTCGCCGTACAGGTCGACGGCCCGCTGGGAGGCTTTGGGGTGTTCTGGTGCTGGCTGCTGTTGCGATTCGATTCGCACGGGTGAGATGGAGCGCTGCTCGTCCGCTGGGTTTTGAGCGGCAGCCAGGCGGTGGGCGGTCACCGGGTGGAGAGGGCGGCGATCCCCAGGCCGGGGTCAATGTGCCGATCGGACGGCAGGCAGGCTTCGATGACCTTCAGGGGAGCCGGTTCGATGTCGGGCAGGTCGGCCAGGGTGGCGAGGGCGGTGCTACTGGTGTTCAGCATGACCTGGAGGTGGGCACCTCAGACAACGAACGGCGAGTGACGGCGTACACCATCGAAAGGATCAGGAACTGTCCAGGTGACACCCGCTCGCGAGGCCAACCAAATGGCTCCCGCTGGGAACCTGGCGGCAACCTCTTACCCCTGTCGGAAGCGATCCAACCGTGCCAAAGTGATCCACACGATCCCCGCACACATCCCCGAAGAGTGTCGGAGTTGGCCAGGGTGAACTGGCGCAGCGGCCCGAAGTGGGCCTCGATCGGGTTGGCCCAGGAGGCGTAGGTCGGCGTGAACAGCAGCCTGACCTTGTGTTTCTTGGCCCAGGTGCGGTTGCGTCAGTTCTTGTGCGCCGACAGGTTGTCCAGGATCACGTAGATCGGTGCGCCATCGGGACGGACGGCCCGGATCGATTTCAGGGCGACCCAGGTGTGGTCGGTGCCCTTGCGCATCCGGTTAACTCCCCATGGCAGGTCATCGCCGACGGAGTAGCAGCCGTGGAAATACCGCACGCCCTGGGTACGGCGGTAGGTGGCCGGCAACCGGTCCGGCTCACCGGCGGGTGCCCAGCCCGTCCCGGCGGTGGGACGGATGCCGAGCGGGCCGAACTCGTCGAAGGCGAAGGTGCGCTCGGGGCGGTGGGTGAGGGCATGCTCGATCTCCTCCAGCTTCGCGTCGAAGTCCGGGTCGGGCGAGTCCTTCCAAATCTTGGTGCGTTGAAAGGTGATCCCGTGCCGGTGTAGGAGGGTGCGTAACGCCTCCCGGCCGAGGGTGATGGCCCGGCCGGGCAGGCGGCGCAGATAGTGCAGGAGCTTGCGGATGGACCAGCGGGTGAACGGCTGGCTGAGCTTGGTCGGGCGGGTGGTGGCCGTCGCCGTGATGAAGTCTTCGTCGTCAGGACTCATCAGGCGGGGACGGCCTCCCGCCCACTGAGGGTCCAGGCAGGCCAGCCCGATCTCGTTGGACCGGTGGATGACGTCCTGCACGGTGTCCTCATCGGCATGGACCAGGCGCGCGATGAGCGGGACGGTGTTGCCGCCGACCGAGGCCAGCAGGATCATCGCCCGCCGGTAAAGCACTGTGCTCATCGTGTCGCGCCGCACGATGTGCTGCAGCTTCTGCCCCTCTTGGTCCGAGAGCCTGCGGACCTTGACCGGTTGCGTCACCGGGCCTCCCGACTGCTGAACGAACGTGATCAGCTCATCCAACCGGCAGGACCGTCTCACACGCCAACCCGGTGATCATTTCCGGTCACAGCACTAGATACTTCTGCTTCTGTACGACATGCCGACCTGTTACCGACCGCCTCTGCCGAACCATCACCAGCTCAGCTAGTGTGGTGTAGCTATGCAGTCGTCAACAGGAGGGGCTGTGACGGTCGCCGGACAGACCACGCTTCCTTCCTTCACCGAGGAGGGGGTGCTCCCTCCCGGTCGATACCAGTGCTCGCCCGGAGGGGTGAAGCGCCGGTTTGTTGAGGCGTTCTCGCACACGAGCAACCGTTCGACGATCTATGACGAATGGCGGTCACACAGGGCAGCCATGAAGCAGCTTGCTCCTGTGCTCTATCAGTGGATAGATGGGAGTTTTGTTACCAACAAATTAAATCCCAGTGACATCGATGTCGTCACTTTTGTGGACGGTCCCGCGTATGACCGCCTTCCCAGATGGCGCCGTGATGTGATCACAGAGCTGTGTAACAGCCACGGTCAGCTCGCCTATTCACGCGTCGATAGTTATATAGTGTCCGTGTTCCCTGATGGGGACCATCGGAGTGCGCTATACCAAAGTGACCGGGACTACTGGAGTGGCGCCTGGTCCCGGTTTCGTCCGGGGATGGCCAAGGGCTATTTGGAGGTGCGGTGATGACTTGGATCGCCAACCTCGAAGAGGAGCGCCAAGAGCTCGAACAAATGATTGCCGAGCGTGCAAGCGATTCCTCTCCGAGTGTTCGCTTGGCCCTTTCTAGTCTGCGACGCAGGTTGGAACAAGTTGTCGCGCGCCTTGACGATTGCAGACGCCCGAAGGTGCGTATCGATCTTGCAGGGTCAGCCATCGTGGGCAATGAAATAAAGCTGGATGCGCTCGGGCCATTTCTAGATGAGTTGCAGGAAACTGTATCTTCGATCGGGCAGGCGCTCAAAGGGAGTGCGACTGCTTTCAGCTCCATCCCTTCAGAGATCCGAGAGCAAACTTCGCTCTCTCTTGAAGCCGCAGCGCCTGGTTCCGTAGTTCTCCAACTGCGTACTCCTGCCGATCCTCGTACGGAGGATGAACTCCCCTTCCCGGATGCTACAGATCAGCCTCCGCCACTGGCGGTCGCTGCAGTTGAGCGACTACTTTCTGTAGTCCGCGACGCACAACCCGAGGATCTCAACGAGGACACTCTAGTCGATGACGTGTACCCACTAGGTCCACGAACGCATAAGCACCTCAATAGCCTGCTGCGGATAATGGCGGACGCCGGAATCGATGCGGAACTTAGCCTGCTATCACCCATCGATGGTGAGCGCCGAGCGCACCTAAGAGCCACCCAGGCCCGTAGAATCCATGAAATTCTCAAGCGTGCCAGGGTTGGGGAGGAAATTCAGGAAAAAGTAGGGGTTGTCCGAGGAGTAAGTAGCCTTCGAAACGCGTTTGAGCTTGTTACGCCAGAAGGTGAAGTGTTGGTGGGAAAAGTGAGAGAGGATCTTGTTCCGCAACTTCGTAATTGGTATGAGCGTCAAGTCATAGCAACTCTCGAAGTAACTGTTTCTCAGTCATTTACAACTGGCATCACGCGGACTAAATACCTGCTTATCGGTATGGCTGAGACTCGCTGAGGCTGTAAGGATGCGCGTCTGTTGCTATACATAGAGGCTTTTCCAACCTGATCGCGCTGGTCAACAGGGATGGCGCCGGGACGGGTTGGCATGAGAAGAGGCTCCCGGTAAGACGGCAGTCGACCAAGATCCGATGCCTCTACCGGAGAGCCTCGTTGCTGTCATACCGTGCCGCGATTCCGCTGTCCAATCACATCCTGATCCGCCTGGCCGAACTGATCCGCGCGCAGCGGGCTGCGCGCCGCTGCCGATGGCGACGGCTGGACCCATCCCGGCAAGCCCCTGCTCGTACTCTGCGCCTGCCGACAATTCCATCCACGCAGGTCAAGCCGCTTGTGAGTACTCATGGAGGACGCCGCCGAGCCGGTCTCGTCGGCGGACCTTCAGGTCGAGGATTCGCTCTGGGCCGTGATCGGATCGGGGATGGTGCGCAGCGGGGCTGCTTGGTTCAGGGCTTGATGTGCTCGGTGCTGGTTGTAGAAGTGTTCATTTCGCGCAGGGCGTGCCGCAAGTGGTGTTCGTTCCAGATCAGACAGCGGTCGAGAAGCTCGTGACGGCACGATTGCACCCACCGCTCTATGATCGAGTCCATCCACGGCATCCGGATGCCGGTGAGCACCGTCTTGATGCCGGCCTCGGCGAGCACCTCGTCCATGAGGGCAGGGAACTTCCCATCCCGATCGCGGAGCAGAAAGTGCGCCCGGCAGCCCGCATCGTGCAGATCCATCCCGAGATTCCTGATCGTCTGGATGACCCAGCTGGCGCTCGGGTGTGCGGTGGTGCCGAGCACCCGGACACGCCTGGTGGCGTGCTCGATCACCGCCAGAATGTACTGGCGTTGCCCGTTGAGGGTGATGGTCTCGATGAAATCAGCGGCCAGCAGGGCGTCGGCTTGCGAGCGCAGGAAGTCGGCCCACGTGGTGGCCGGCCGCTCGGGCGCCGGATCGAGACCTTCCTGCTTGAGGATTTCCCATACCGTGGACGGCGCGACCTTGATGCCGAGCGTGGTGAGTTCACCATGCACCCGCCGATAGCCCCAGCTCGGGTTCTCCCGAACCAGACGGAGGATTAGAACGCGGATGGGGCGGACCGTGGACGGGCGCCCACGTCGCTTCGGCCGGCAGGTACGGGCATGGCGACGTCGCATCAGATCGCGGTGCCAGCGGAGAACCGTGTCCGGACGGATGAGGAGCCGCAGTTGGCGCAGGACCTCGCGCGGTAGCGACGTCAGGAGCGCGGCAAGTAAGGCTCGATCCTCGGGCGCGAATCTCACTCTGGTGTCGGCGCCGAGCTGGCGTTCAAGGACGGTGATCTGGTGACGCAGAGCAAGTATCTCCACGTCCTTGTCCCGATCGCCCATGGGCAGCAACCGCAGCGCGGCGAACGTGTTCGTGTCGGTCAGGTAGGCCAGGCGAAGCAGCACAGCCGATCATCCTGCCGTACGCGCTTCCGTCTCTCGGGTGACCAGAGCTCGCGAAGCCCTCGCAGGGCCACGACCTGGGTGGACGTAATTATCGGCAGGCGCAATCCTGGCCAAGGCCCGCGTCCGGCTCATCGCAAGCGACACACCGGCCCAGAACCCACTCCCGCAGACACTTACCGCTTAACCTGCAGAAATAGGATCACGCGAAGATCGACTCATACACCACGTCCGTGGACGTGACCCAGGCGCAAGATTGATCACCCAATGGTGCACAGCCCGTGACGCCAGGCGCTCGACTCTGTCACGCTCAAGCTCGCCGGGCGTCTGGGCTCCCTTGGAACTGCAGCGCGAGCGCGGCCTTGATCTCGAGGTGGCGCAGCAGGAAGGGACGTCCGTCCAGATGCTTGCGTCGCAGCCACGCGGTGACTTCGGCGTTGCACCTACTGACGTTGCGTGAGCGGCAGACGGCGTACCGCTTCAAATCATCGCATGGGGCTTGAGCCTGGGAGTCCTCCGGAGTGGCTACGCTGCTCGATGGTACTCGTTGATCAGCCGGTCGAGTATCTTGCGGCGTTCGATCCGGTCTTCCAGTGGCACACTGGTTTGCTCATCGTGATCGGGTGGTCGCTGCGAGCGGGACTGGTGTGGGCGATGACCGTTGCAGTGGTCGACATACTCGGTTTGAGGAGGGTTGCATGACAGGCAACCTTCTCATGGCCCACCTGCGAGCACGGGGCGTTTGTCGGAGCTGATCGATAGTCTGACCGCCGTGACCACCTTGAGCTTCGCGGATGACGACGGTGTTGCCAGGCAGCTGTCTCCTGCCGCCCAGAGACTGCTGGCTTCCATTGGCGAATCGATACGTAGGGCGATTTTGCCGCAGGTAGAGCAGCTTGCAAAGGCAGTAGGCCCGGCACTTGCGGTACCGTTCGCTCCCGCGGTACAGCAAATGCGCGAGATTCAGGAGTCCCTTTCTCCTGTCTTCGCCCGTATCGCCCGCGACAACGCCGAACTCTTTGAGGAACTTCACAGAGGTATCCTTGCTAGTGCAGCACTTCGGCAAGCGGCAGAGGCGCGGCGCAGCGAGATCGTCAGGGCTGTAGCCGCACGTCGTTCTGAACAGCGCGAACGAGCGCAGGCCAATCTGGAGGACTACAGGCAGTCGCTCAAAAGCCGGCCTGACGTTCTGCGTGCGGTGTCGATCGCACTGGACGAAGCGGTACTTCCACCAAACGCTTCCGACGATGAGATTCAGTTGGTCAGCCTGGCGCGTGAGAACTCCGAGGCCATCGAAGTCCTCACAAGTGACATCTTGGCCAGCAGTGAACTTCGTGAACCCATCGAGGCGCTGGTGGAGGACCTGCCTACTTGTGACCCGAAGCGGGCAGCGCAGCACATGTGGTACATGATCCTCGGCGGTTCGTTTGGGGCCGCTTTGAGCGCCCCCATTGCCGTAGCCCTTGATGACAAGATCCATGCGCCCCTCGACATGGCGTTCACCGCTCTAAGCTTCTGCGTGGCGGTCCTCGCCTTCATGATGAGCAGCCAATCCAAGAAGTAGGCCGGGACTGTCAGTCAGGAGGTGCGGGTCAGGCTCACAGATGGCCATGAGCACCTGGCGTTCGTCGATGTTCAGGGTGCCCAAAGCCCGATGATCGGCAAGCCTGCGGGACCCGAGTACCAGTCCATGTCGCCGCCGTCGTGGCGGGGGATCTTGAGGGCTGCCTTTGCCCTTGGCCTTCGTGTCACCTACCTGTGGGGCAGGCGATCAGCTTTGGTGGGTGATCCACCAGATGACGGCACCGACAAGGGCGGAGCCCGAGGCTGCGGCCGCGCCGCGGGCGGCGGCGAAGACGACGGCATGACCGAGACGGCGAAGCGTGGAGCGGGAGACCTGCATCAGCAGATATTCCTTTCTCGCGGTGGCAGAGACAAAGGCTGCCGGGGCTATCGGGGCGGCCTGATGCCAATTAAGGAGGGCAGGCCGACCGGATACGACCGATTCCGGATCCGGCTGGGCCACGCTTGGTTATGCTCCTGCTTCAGGCGGGGATCCGGTCATGTCCCAGCCGGATCCGAGCCGCTAGTGCCGGGAGGGGTGCGTGCCGGGATCGCCGTTTCGTCCCGAGACCGGCCCCCATGCGTCCTCGCGGGTGCTGGCCGAACTGGCTCGGCTGTGGGACCAGGCCGCCCATCACGAGGGGCGCCGGCCGACGCAAAAACGGCTGTCCAAGGAGTCTGGTGTACCGCCGCAGACAGTGAACTCCTGGTCGACCGGAGCGTTCCTGCCCCGTGAGGTGGATCAGCTGGCGCAGGTTGGCGCTGTGCTGGCCAGATGGGCCCAAGAGGAGCCCCCGTCGGTGCGGGCCTGGGCCGAACGGCTGGAGGCCGACCGGAAAACGTCCCTGCCCTGGCCTGCGGCAGAGGCGCGTGCTGGGGCAGGGTGGCCGCTGCAGCAGGTGAGCGACCCCTTCGCCCTGGAGGTCCACCACGCCATCGACTATCCTCCCGCCGTGCTGCCGCGCCTTCCGGCCTACGTTCCGCGTGCGCACGACCGGGCGCTGCGGACGGTGGCGGAGCAGGCCATCGCTGGGACCAGCCAGATCGCGGTGCTGGTCGGGGGGTCCTCCACTGGCAAGACCCGTGCCTGCTGGGAGGTGCTGCACCTGCTGCGCGGGCGGGACCAGCCGTGGCGGCTGTGGCATCCCATCGCCCCTGCCCGCCCCGAGGCCATCCTTGCCGGGCTTCACAACATCGCGCCCTACACCGTGGTGTGGCTGAACGAGGCCCAGTACTATCTGGCTGACCGGGAACGAGGCGAGCGGGTCGCGGCTGAGCTGCGGGAGCTGTTACGTAATCCGGGGCGGGCGCCGGTGCTGGTGCTGGCCACGCTATGGCCCAGGTACTGGGACACCCTGACGAGTCCGGCAGAGCCGGACCGGCACGCCCACGCCCGGCAGCTTCTCACCGGAAGCGAGATCCCGGTTCCGGCCGCGTTCACCGGCGCCGACCGCGATGCGCTTGCAAGCCAGGCGGACAAGGATCCTCGACTTCAGGAGGCGGCCACACGCGCCCGGGATGGCCAGATCACGCAGTACCTGGCTGGGGTACCCGTCTTGATGAGCCGCTACCACAACGCGCCGCCGGAGGCCGCAGCGATGATTGCTGCTGCGCTGGAGGCCCGTCGGCTCGGCTGCGGGCCAGGCCTGCCGCTGGCGTTCCTGATCGAGGCGGCTCCCGCTTACCTCACCGAGACCGCTTGGGAACAACTTGACGGCACGCGCTGGCCGACCGAGGCGCTGGAATACCTGACTCGCCCTTGCCGAGGCATCCCCGGAATCCTCGTCCCGGTCCTGGCCAGACCGCATGGGCGCCGGACCGGGCGGCCCGGCCGCGCGGCCGCTGCCCCATCTGCCGGTACGGAGTTTGGGCCGCTGTATCGGCTGGCCGATTACCTCCAGCAGCACGGCGCCCGCCACCGCGCCGCCGACACATGGCCGCGCGAGGACGTGTGGATCGCGGCCGCTCGGCATGCCCTTCCTGGCGATCTCGGCGCTCTGGGCCGGGCGGCACAGGCTCGCGGCCTATATCGTCACGCGGCTCAGCTGTGGAAGAACGCCACCCGCCACGGTGACGCCCGCGCCGCCGACGACCTCGTCCGACACGTACGCGCCCTGCCAGACACCGGTCTTCACGCCGCCAGTTGGGCAGCCACCTATGCGGCACTCGAGGACCCCGATGCCGTGCTCGATCTGCTGGAGAGTCTGCGAACGGCAGGGGCGTGGGGGGCGATCGCCACGCTACTGGCGCGCGACCCTGCCGGACAGGCCGTCCTGGATCACGCCGCCCACGTAGCTGGCCTGCTGATCACGCTGGACCACGTCGGGGCGCGCGATCAGGTCACCAAGCTGGCTGGCCGCGCCGCGGCGAAGGTCGCCCTCGACCACCTGTACGCGACGGCGGGCTTGCTGAGCACGCTGCAGGAGGTGGGGGCCGACCCACACTTCACGGCACTGGCCGACCGGGCCGCCGCGCACTCCCCACTCGATGACGAGCACGCCCTGACCGACTTGCTGCTGGAACTTCGGGAGCTCGGGGCTGATGCGCCGTTGAAGGTGTTGGCAGGCCGGGCCGCCGCACACGTACCGCTGGATGAGCCCTCCCGCGTGGCCGTCCTGCTGAGAGGGCTGCGTGAGGCCGGCGCTGAGGCGCAGCTCGCCGCGCTGCTCAGGCGCGATCCTGCCGCGCACGCCGCCCTCGACGACCCGCGCGCCGTGGAGGATCTGCTGTACGCCCTGCGGAACCTGCAATTCGACGACCACGTCGCCCTGCTGGCCCGCCCGCGAGACCTCGGGCCGATCGATCGGCACACCGCCGTACTAGCCGCCCGCGCCGCCGCCCACGTTCCCCTCGACCGGGCAGGCAGCGTCGCTGAGCTGCTGAGCAGGCTGTACTACTTCGGGGCGGATGAACAGATCAAGATACTGCTGGCCCGTGACCCGGCAGCACACGCCTGTCTCGACGACCCCAGCAGCGTGGCCGACCTTTTGGGCACGCTGGCCAGCATCGGCGAGCACGAGCACGCCCGCGCGCTGGCGGCCCGCGCCACCAGCCGCATCACCGTCCACAATCCGTCCGCCACAGCCAGGCTTTTGACACACCTGCACCACATGGGCGCCCACGAGCACGGCATCACGCTGGCGGACCTCGCCGCCGCACAAAGCCCCGTCGACGATCCGGAGGCCGTGACAAGGCTCCTGGAGAGCCTGCTCGAGCTCGGGGTGGACGAGTCGATCAAGGTGCTGCTGGCTCGCGACCCGGCAGCGCGGGTACGCCTCGACGAGATGAGCGCCGTGTTTAGGCTGTTGGAAACGCTGCAGAGCATGGGGGAGCAGGAGCAAGCCACCCGATTGGCCGCCCGCGCCGCCGTGCGCCTGGACGAGTGGCAGGCTGCGACGACACCGCTGAGCGGCGACCCTGGCGCGCCCGCCGCGCTTGCCCTCCCGGACATCGGGGCTGATCTGCTGCAGAGCCTGGAGGACATCGAAGACGTCGAAGACGCCGAGGCCAACGCGCAGGCCTGCATGCTAGCCGACCGCGCCGCCCAAGCCGCGGTCGAGGACCCGGAGACCGCGCTCGACCTGATGATCAGACTGCATCACCTCGGCGCCCGCGAACATCTCCACTCCCTGGCGGAGCGTGCCGCGAAGCAGGCCGCTGTCGACGACCCGGACGCCGCGGCCCGGCTGTTAAGAGCCCTTCGGGAGCTCAAGGAATACGGGCTGGTGGCCACCTTGGTTGATCGGCTCTGCGCCGCAGGGCACTTCCGGCACGCCCTCCGCGGTGACCAGGAGGACGCGTTCATGTTCGGACGCGAACCGGGCGGAAGCCCCGCCGCCTCATGGAGGTGGCAGGACCTGGAGTGAACCCCTGCCGAGGTACAAGCCTCCCACTGATCATGGCGGCTTCACCCGATAGAGCACGTGCCGAGCACAGTGACCGTCATCTATACGTGGTGCTGGCGTGCTCTGGGTACAGGATTCATATGTGGCGCCACCTGCAATGATCTAATTAGCGGTGTCAGCCGTGCTCGGTGCGTGCTCGTACGCCCCGTCACACGCCGTCAGGACCTGACACCGCCTGACACACAAAATGCGCTGAGGTGGCACGAACCATCACACCACGGCACAGCCTTCTAATCCGACGGTCATTAGGTTCGAATCCTGCAGGGCGCGCTTTTCACCAGCGGAAACCGCAGCCGTGTTTGCGCGCCGGCGCGGCATGGGGCGATGTGAGGCAATCCTGAGTCAGCCGCCGAGCGGCTGCCCCAGCGCGGACGCGGCTTTCAGCACCAGCTGGGCCGTTTCCTGGGCCGCCTGGTGGGCCACCTCCGGCAGCACCGAGACGTAGGTGTCGGCGGTGAGCACGATGCTGGCGTGCCCCAGCATGGCCTGCACCACCTTGAGGTCAGTGTGCGCGGCCAGCGCCAGCGTGGCGGCGCCATGGCGTAGGTCGTGCAGCCGGATCGGTGGCAGCCCGGAGGCGGCCATCAGATGGCGGAACCGGCCAGTGAGGTAGTCCGGCCGCAGCGGCGCACCTGTAGCGGTGGTGAACACGTACCCCGAATCCTGCCAGCCTGCACCCGCCGCCGCGCTCAGCTCCTCCTGCCGCTCGCGATGCCGCATCAGCACCCGCACGGTCTCCCATCCAGGGCCACTACCCGGCAGATGGGGGCGCTCTTCGGCGGGCCGACCATGACCTGGCCGTAGGCGTGCACTCGCTGCTGCGCCACCGTCAGCTCCGCACCTTGCAGGTCGACGTCCGTCCGGTGGAGCCCGGCCATCTCGCCCCGCCGCAGGCCGCGCAGCGCGGCCAGCCACCAGGCGGCGTACAGGCCGTCCTGTGTCAGGTCGGCCAGGAACGCCGCGAGCTGCTGTTCGGTCCACACCGCGGTCGCCGGACGTTCTCCTGACTGTTGCCAGCGGGCTGCCCGTCGGGCTGTCCAGATCCCCGGATGGGGTCGACGGCGATGAGGCAGTTCGGCTCCGGTGGTGGCCTTGAATGCCAGCCCCACGCCTACACGAAGGCATACGCTAACTTCCCGTCAGGTACTGCGACATGAGATCGACTGAGGGCAGATTGATGCTGACGTGGATCGAAGCTGTGGCATCCGGGGCGGCCGGTGGGCTGATCGCCGAAGCAGTCGTCACCTACGGACGTTTACGAAACTGGCAAGACGCGCGACATGCGGCGCTGGCTGCAGAGATACCGCTCCCCCCGCTCGGCAGGTTCATTGATCCACTTGCGGACTCACTCGCCGCACTCATGCGCGTGGCGATGGGAGGCGCGGCGGGGTGGCTGCTCCACACCGAGGTCACCGGTATCTACGCAGCGGTGACCGTGGGAGCCGCCGCCCCGGCACTACTGGCCCAGATCGGCCGTGCGGCCACATCAGCCGAGGCTCTCCGCGCACCCGGCGCAGCACCGCTGGAGACACTTCCGACCTCAGCGGACCACGAGGGAACGCCTCCCGTGTCCAGAGAGGCGTCGTCATGAGCATAGGCTCGGTCGTCCGGCGCTCCTGGCGCTCGTTCACTGGTGGCACGGTCGCCCACCGCCCCCTGACGGGGGCTCGCGCCCGCGGGGGGTACACACTGCGGCAGCGGCTATGGGCCTCGTTCATCGGCGCTGACCTACCCTCCGCCCCGCCCGCCACCGAGCCTGCCCTCCCGGAGGAGCCAGACGGGAACCCGCATCCGGCTTCCAAATCTGCGCGTGATCGGTCACGTCCTCAGCCGCTTGGTCCTGGTTGGTTTCATCTCCCACAGTTCCCGCGGGCCGGCGGCTTGGCCGCCGCGGGAGACGACAATGGCCTGCTGGAGGCATCGTCCCCGGACGGCACCGCCCGGTTCCTCGTGCGCAGGCACAGGGACTCCGTCCCTGGGTACAGCCTGGAACTTGTCGTGCACGGCATCGAGGGCACCGCGCCACTGATGACAGCGGTCAGGTACGCGGACGGGGCCGGTTCGGAGCGAGTGCTGCTCGTGCCTGTGGTGCGGAGGCGTTTTGGCCCAGCTGCCTCGTACGTCCGGCTCCCGGGTTACGTCGGCGAGGAGTGGACGGCCTCGATGGCACCGGTGGGGCCGGACAGTACGTGGGACGTCGCGACGGTCACGCTGTCGATCGGCGCCTCGCTTAATGACGCGACCCGTGATGCCTGGCGCGAGGTGCGGGAGCTGATCTCGGACGTCGGTCTTCATCGCGCCATCGACCAGGAGCTGCGATGACCGGGCCAACGGGACCTGGGCATTCAGCGAGTACTCGAGATGCAGCCCGCTCAAAGGCTGGGGCGACGCGCCGGACGGGCTGGCGCCGGCACACGATCCGCGGCGGCCCTGCGGCTCGGGCAACGGTCGAGAACGTCCTGGCGCGGGCATCCGGCTCGCAGGCTGCCGTTCGGGAGATGCTGGGCGAGTCGGCGCTGTGGTGGAGCTGCTGCAGCGAGGCGGTTCGTGACGATCCGGCCTGGCTCGCCGGTCGCGACTGCGAGGAACTGCACGCCTGGCTCGGGGCAACCGCGCCGGACCAGGAGCGCGCGGCTGTGGTGCGAGCCGACCACGCCCTCCTCCTGGCCAGAGCGCTCGTCGCGCCGAAGGACGGTGCCGAGGAGCGCGACGGCGCACTCGTACGACTGCTGGAAGCGTGGGAGGACAGCGGACTGCTGTGCTCCGAAGCCGCTCCTGGGCCGGCGGAGCCCTCCGGCAAGAGACTCGCTGAGCTCTCGCCCCGTCTCGCCGGCGGGATCGACACGCTCCTCCAACGAAGCCGGCAACTGCGCCGTGCCGCGGCCCTAGGCGGGCCGTCGCCGGCCGCTGAGAGACTGCTGGTGATCGCTGCGCTCATGATGGCGGGCGTCACGCCGCGCGGGCGCCCTGTCGTGCGGGTCCCGGTGGTCTTCGGCCGTTCACGCGGGCGGAACGGGGAGATCCCGGCCGTGGAGGGCGTAACTGGCATTCTGGAACTGCGCGAGTTCACGCCGGGACCGGCAGGGCTGTATCCCGACCCGCGAACAATGGACGGAGTGCGCAGCCCGAACGCCCAGTTCGCCTCCGCGCTGGCCACTGCTTGGCACCTGGCCGGTAGGCAGGCCGAAGGCCGCTGCGTGGTGTGGCGGATCATCCTGTCCGACGAGCCCGCGGCCCCGGAACGGATCGAGGGGCCCTCCCTCGGCGTTGCCTTCGTGCTCGGGCTTCGCGCCCTGCTGCGAAGCAGGCCCGGTGCGGGCCGGCTCCGCGACGTTTTCTTCGGGCCGCGTCCGCGCACCGTGGTGACGGGCGCTCTCGACACGGATGGTCGCCTGCTCAGGGTCGCGGACTTGGACGCGAAGCTGCTTGCCGCGCGCCGCAAGGGCTTCCGGCTGGTGGCGCCCGAGCCCAACCGGCTCGAAGTCTCGGCCACTGCTCCCCGTCCCGGTGACGTGAGGTTCGCCGCCTCCCTGCGCGAGGCCGACCGGTACGCTCGGCAGTTGCGCGCTGGTCGTATCGTCGTCACAGCGCTCGTCCTCGCCGCCGTGACGGCGGGGGCATTTGCCCTCCACCAGCGCGACCTCGCCCGAACCCAGCAACAGAACGCGCTGATCAGCCAGGTCACGGCACGAGCGGACCAGCTACGCGCCACCGATCCTTCACTCGCGGCCAGGGTCGACATCGAGGCATATCGACTGAACCCCACTGGAGACAGCTATACACGTCTGATCGAAGACGCGAACAAGCCGCTGTCCACCGTCCTGGGTGGTTTTTCCCTGAGCGTCCACAAGGTGGCCTTCAGTCCTGATGGCCATACGCTCGCCGCCGCCGGCCACGACGACGCCAAGGACACAGGCGTCGTGCGGTTCTGGGACATGACGAACCCGGCACGTCCCGTCCCGCTCGGCAAGCCCCTTAGGGTTCCTGGGGCTGCCTGGATGGTGTTCAGCCCTGCTGGAGACGTACTCGCCACATCCTCCGGCCCGGTCCCCGGCAATGCGGGAGTACGACTGTGGGACATCACGGACCCCACCCGTCCCCGCGCGCTCGGCACCACCCTCCCGGATACCGTCGGTGGCAGCCCGCTGGCGTTCAGCCCTGACGGGCACACGCTGGCCACCGGCACCCGCAGCTACACGGAGGAACAACTGTGGGACGTGCGGGACCCCGCCCGCCCGGTCCCGCTGGGCCGACCCCTCAAGCACGCGTCCGCAGTCAACGTCGTCACGTTCAGCCCTGACAGCCGGTCCCTCGTCACCTCCTCCGTGGAGGACGGGGCACGGATGTGGAACGTCACGGACCCCACGCACCCTGTCCTGCTGGGCAAGATCTGGGACGCTCTCGGCGTCGCGCTCTTCACACCGGACGGCCACACCCTCGCCGTCGGCGACGGCGGCACGGTCCAACTGCTGAACGTGACCGACCCTACGCATGTGGTCGCCTTGGGCGGTCCCGTGACGAGTTTCCTGGGCAATATCGGCGCGATTGCCTTGAGCGCGGACGGCCGCACACTCGCCACCCCCGGCGAAGAGCAGACGTTCCGGCTGTGGAACATCACCGACCCTGCTCATCCGTCGTCCATCGCTCCGCCCATGCCCAGCCGCGGCATGAGCAACATGTCGTTCGCACCCGATGGTCGCACAGTCGCCACCACCGGCGGTGACCAGCGCGTGGTGCATCTGTGGCACCTGCCCACCGCCCTGCTGACCGGCCACACGGAAGTCGTCACCTCGACCGTGCTCTCTCCGGACGCCCGCATCCTCGCCACTGCCTCCGCCGACAACACCGTGCGACTGTGGAACACCTCGGACCCGGCGCACCCCACCCCCCTCAGCATGATCAACGGCTTCAGCGAAGCCGTCATTTCCTTGGCGTTCAGCCGCGACAGCCGCATCCTCGCCACCCTCCCCAACGGCGAGAGACGCGTGATCCTCTGGAGCCTTGACGAATCGGCCAAGCCCGCTGTGCTCTCACAGATTTACTTCCCCCTGGGAGCTGGGACCGGCGTCTCGTGGGTGGAGTTCAGTCCCGACGGGCAGACCATGGCCACTGCCATCAGCACCTCCGTCGTCGGCGGCGAACACAGCGTGCGACTCTGGGACGTGTCGGACCCCGTCCACCCCCGGCAACGTGGAAAATCGATCAACACTGATGGTGACGGCGCCAACGGTCCGATGCAGACCCGCTTCAGCTCCGACGGGCGCACCCTGGTCATCGCCGGTCGCTACACGTCCAACACGGTGCAGTTGTGGGATGTGAGCGATCCGGACCACCCGATCCGGTCGGGGCCACCCATCGCCGGCGGCGCACGGTCGATGGCACTCAGCCCGGACGGGGGCACCCTGGCCACGGTCAGCTCAGCCCCGGTCAAGGACGGCCCGGGAGACGGCGACGTCAAGCTGTGGGACATCTCCGACCGCAACCACCCCACGCTCCTCGGGCCGCCGCTGAGCGGCTACACCAGCAATGTCACCGCCCTGGCCTTCAGCCCTGACGGGCACACTCTCGCCACCAGCGGAGACGGTGTGCGCCTGTGGAACGTCAGGGACCCGGCCCACCCTGCGGCGATCGGCCAACCCCTCGCCATCAGCACTGCCGAACTCACCTCACTGGCATACGTCCCCAACAGCCAGATTCTCGCCACCGGCGGACGGGACAACACGGTGCGATTGTGGCCGCTGGCAGTGGACGTGAGCGTCCGACAGATCTGCGCCAACACCGACACCCCGACCCGCCCGCAGTGGCAGCGCTACCTGCTCGCGCTCCCTTACCACTCCAACTGCGGCTGACAGTGAATCGCCGGATCACTCGCCGGACTCCGTGGCCCGCATCGCGACGGAACCACGGCGATGGCCTGCTGGTAATGGTGCCGTACAGACCAGGATGGCGTGCGGTCTGTCCAGCATGATCCCGGGCGAGACGTGCAGGCGTAGCCAGACCACCGGATGTGGTCGCCAGGCCGGGGCGGGGTCGCGGCCACCGATGCGGTCGACGCTGACATCGCGTCACCGGACGAGACCGGCTCAGCGGCTTCTTGCATGAGTACTCGCAGCTCACCTGAGGAGACACAATATTTTGGCGGGCACAAGCTGAGTTTGTCTGCCGGCTCGACCGTGATTCAGGGGCCTGCGCCTGCCGACAATTCCATCCATGCAGGTCAAGCCGCTTGTGAGTACTCGTGGAGGACGCCGCCGAGCCGGTCTCGTCGGCGGACATTCAGGTCGATGATTCGCTCTGGATCCGTGATCGGATCCGGGACGGTGCGCAGCGGGGCTGCTTGGTTCAGGGCTTGATGTGCTCGGTGCTGGTTGTAGAAGTGTTCGTATTCGCGCAGGGCGTGCCGCAGGTGGCGTTCGTTCCAGATCAGGCAGCGGTCGAGAAGCTCGTTACGGCATGATTGCACCCATCGCTCCATGATCGAGTTCATGCGCGGCATGCGGATGCCGGTGATCACGGTCTTGATGCTGGCCTCGGAGAGAATCTCGTCCATGAGGGCGGGATACTTCCCATCCCGATCGCGGAGCAGAAAGCGCGCCCGACAGCCCGCATCGTTCAGATCCATCACCAGATTCCTGATCGCTTGGATGACCCAGCTCGCGCTCGGGTGTGCGGTGGTGCCGAGCACACGGACACGCCTGGTGGTGTGCTCGATGACGGCCAGGATGTACTGGCGTTGCCCATTGAGGGTAATGGTCTCGACAAAGTCGCAGGCCAGCATGGCGTCGGCTTGCGAGCGCAGGAAGTCGGCCCAGGTGGTGGAGGCCCGCTCGGGCGCCGGACCAAGACCGGCCTGCTTGAGGATCTCCCACACGGTGGACGGCGCGACTTTGATGCCGACTGCGGCGAGTTCACCATGCACCCGCCGATAGCCCCAGCCGGGGTTCTCTCGAACCAGGCGCAGGATGAGGGCGCGGATGGAGCGGACGGTGGGTGGGCGGCCAGGCCGCTTCGGCCGACAGGTACGGGCATGACGCCGTCGCATCAGATCGCGGTGCCAGCGCAGAACCGTGTCCGGACGGATGAGGAGCCGCAGCCGGCGCAGGACCTTGCGCGGCAGCGACGTCAGGAGCGCGGCAAGGAAGGCTCGGTCCTCGGGCGCGAATCTCACTCGGGTGTCGGCGCCGAGATGGCGTTCAAGGACGGTGATCTGGTGACGCAGAGCAAGTATCTCCACGTCCTTGTCCCGATCGCCCATGGGTAGCAACCGCAGGGCGGCGAAGGCGTTCGTGACGGTCAGGTAGGCCAGGCGAAGCAGCACAGCGGATCATCCTGCCGTACGCGCTTCCGTCTCCCGGGTGACCGGAGCTCGCGTACGCCACGCGAAGCCCTCGCAGAGTCATGACCTCGGTGGATGCAATTATCGGCAGGCGCAAGGCCGCCAAGTCGTCGACGCCCCCACCGGAGCCGCTGCGGAGTCGCCGCCGCATGCGGCATACCGTGGCCGTGTCACGGGCATGGGGTTATCGAATTCGTCCTGTAGCCGCTGGTGTATCAACCCTGGAGCTTCTACTGGCGTCGGCTCCTTACCCATACGTATCCGCTCTGTGGCGGTAGCACGATCCGAGATCAGGGAGCGGGTGCTCGCGCACACATCTGCGTGCGCGAGCACCCGCCGAGATCGCTGCGGTGAAGAGACAGGTCGGCCAGCTACCCCGGCACCTCCCAAGCCGCCCGACCGCACGAAAAATCCCGGACGGCCTGTCGAAATCTGTACGGATTCGACAGTGCGACGTATGTCACGTAGCTACCATCGAACCGCGACTCTGGCCGCATTGTAGGGCCATTTTACGGCACTGACTGTGCCACTTCCTCTCGGCACGTTGTTACAGATCCACGACCTTGGCGGATCGACTGCCTTGTAGGTGGTGCGACAGATGATCCGGCCGCCGACAGCCACGATTATGTCTTGAGCTTTTGAGCTGGATCCGAGCTGTTCGACGTCGAAAGAAATGGTTCCACCAGGGAATCCAGAATAGTTGACCATACACAGGCCGGGACCGGTAACAGGGGACGCCCCGGGACACATCTTCTCATACATCGCAGCATGCGCGGGTTGGGCGGACAGCGCTGTTGCAGCGATGATGGATGTCATCAAGGTAGCGACGGAGCTGATTTTTCGGTTAACTTTCATGAACCCTCCTGATGGTATCCGGCTGTGGGGAGTTTGCCTCGCGTGCAGAATCGTTTTGAGCCATATGAGGCCTCGTTGAAGCATCCTTCAAGGCTGGGCATAGCGCCAGGTCTTTGAGGGGTCAGTAGCCGGGCAGATGTAGTTCAGGATGCGCGGCTAGTGAAGGCGCCATTGCCATAGCGAACCTCCTGTAGCGCATCTGGCAGCAATGAGCTGACTTGGTGAGATCCTGAGTCCATCGTTCCAGCGGCGACCTTCAGATCGGCGTCACTACAGTGTCACCTCGTGCTCGCGACATTCGCCGAACCGATGCCGGATGTCTTCTTGCCTGGCTGCGGGCGTGAGACGCGCTTCGGACAGCCCCCGCGGTGACGGGCAGGCGGCATCGCTGATCAGGCTTTCCCGTGTTCTGCAGCCGCTCACATAGTCCGGTGGCGCCAGCGAAGGCCCGCGGTAAAGTCCCGTAAATGCCTGGATAGTGCCCTTTTGAGGGTGTGTCCCGTGCTCTACAATCAGTGACCATGGAGATTGTGGCACAGAGAGCAATCAAAGCCGTGGCCATCGTGACGAGTGTTCTCGTCGCATTTGGCGCGTTCCTGGCTGGCTCGCCGGCATCAGCGGCCCCGGCATGCGGTTCAGGAACCTTCTGCATCTACAAAAAGGCGAATTACGAGGGCTGGCCATTCCAGATAACCCGCAGCCCGAGTGGGACATGTGAAACGCTTGGCAACCCTTTCCTGTCGTTTATTAACAACAGCACCATCGAGGGATACTTCTATTCGAGCACAAGCTGCAGCGGCTCCGCCAGAGCGGTTCAAAGTGGAGGCCGGGGCAACATCGGATTCAGCGCGAGGAGCTTCAAGCACGCCTGTGTGTCTTGCCGCACCGTGGCGCCAGCTCGGTGATGGATGCCGGCTGCTGGCCTGGATCGCGACATCCTCCCTGACGCTCTCCGCTGGTGAAGATCGATATGCCCTCTAAATGTAGAGCTCATGCCGTTCCGTCGGGCGCGCAATGAGGGGACGGATGGCGGTCGCTCCTGTCGGCCAGACTGTGCGACCCGAGGCGCCGACGCGGGCCAATGGGCGCGGCCAGTCCTCGCACAGGTCGGCGAAGACTCCGTCCATGGGGTCGTGCGGCAGGTGGCCGCGGGTGACGACATGGACCTCGCCGTGCCCGGTCATCGCTTCGTGTGCGGTACTGAATCCATTGTGTGGCGCCAACCGCAATGACCACATCAGGGTGTTCGCCGTGCTCGGTGCGTGCTCGTACGCTCCGTCACGTGTCGTCAAGGCCCGGCACTGCCTGACACGCGATGTACGCGGGAGGCGGCATGAACTACCATCAAACGGTATCGCGCGGCACTACGCTGCTCAACCGTAGGTCAGGGCAAGAGTCCGTCAGGGGATGAGGACCCGGGTGTGGAGCCCGTTCATCCACTCCTCGTCCAATTCTCTCCCGGTTACCCGCCCCACGACAACGAGTGCGGAGGTGACACAGGTGGCCATTGGCGGGCTGTAGCCATTGAGGGACAGTTCCAGCGGCTGCCTGAATTCTGATGGCATGCTTTCGTGCGGATCGTCGACCATGTCGTCGTCCGACATGTCGATAAGCGTTTCCGCCCAGTCGGAGTATTCAAGCCAGTTGGGCAGGAGATCGGGATCACTCCGCCAGGAGGAGTCTTCGGCATCGAACTGGAGGCCGCTGGTGTAGCGGTCGAGTGCGTGCGGGTCTGTGCCTTTCCGTACTCCTGGCCGTGTTGCGCTGAGCGCCGTGACATAGCGTCCGTCAACTGCAAGGAGGACATCGTGAACGCCGTTCACCGTCCAGGCGAACTCCAAAGCGCGGCGATTTCCTGCCGACAACGCCGACAGGGGATCGAACGGTGTGGCCCCGACGACGATGATTTGTGTCCAGCCGGTGTTGAGCTGTCCCATCCACGCGATACCGGTATTGCCGCCAGGGTTCGGGCCTTCGCCGATGTCCGCCCATGTGCACTCGACGCCCGATGCGGGGTCCGCGCCGATCCTTGACGCAACGTCGGCGAGGTTTGCATCTTCCACCCATAAGCCGTGGAATGACATGCCCATACGGTACTTGTGAGCGAGGTGCCAAAGCCTCTCCGACTCCCTCATCGGTCTCCTCCTGATATCTCATGGTGCTGCGGGGGCGCCGCTCAAGCGGCGCCCCGCGCAGGTCAGCGAACGGCGACCCAGAACTTGTTACCGTTCAGGACACGGTATCTAGCGAAGAACACGCCAAGATCGCTACCCGCGATCGAGTTGTGCCGCCCCAGCACGGCCTGTACGGAGAAGTTGTTCTTTCGGTGCTCAGGGTGGTCGTAAGCGCCGCCTTCCTTCGTGGATGCGAACGGATATTCATCGCACTCTTGCCACTCGTCCTCCGGGGCTCCATTGCTCTCCAGGGGGCGGTCACTGAAAAATTCCTTGCACACCTTGTCCTTGGCTGTCCTGTTCTGTGAATAGCGGGACGAGCTTGAGAGGATGCGTGTGAGCGGCTCTCTTTCCGGGGTCCTTTCTCCTGCATTTCGGTTGCCTGGGATGTGCTTGGGGCCATCAGTCTTGAACGGCACGGTGGTGCTGGGCTTGGTGAACGCCGTTTGTATGTGCCTGGCCACCTGCCCGTAGTCGTAGTTCCAGGAGTTCAGGACCAGGACTCGCTTGGCCGCAGAGAAGATGCAGCCGCCCTTGTAATACTCAACGGCCCCTCCCATTGGTAGGTTGTCGCAGCGGACCCTAGGCGCAGTTTCGCGGAGACGCTCAGGATTCGCGTCCACCCATGCTGGGTGTCCCCATCCTGGAAGTGTTTGCCGGTCGCGACTGCCGGGGTCCTTCGGGTTGTCGTACGTGAGCCACGGTTCGATGGTGCAGCGACTTACGTTGCCGTCCATGGAGCGGATGGTGAATTCGTTGTCGCTATTGTCGACCCACTTCTCCACGCGCGCAGTGCGGCTTGCTCCGCTGTTATCGGAGGCGATGGCCATCTTGAAGGAGATGAACCGGCTCGGCGGCCGGAAAGTGCCCACGGGGGCGCCGACCGGCTTCGTGCCCGCCAAGTACGCCGACTACCTGGCCAAGGCCCGCAAGTCCGGCGAGGACACCGCCTACCGCCACTTCTGGGAACTGTGCGTGATCTTGTGCCTGCGGGACGGGTTACGCAGCGGGGACGTGTTCGTGCCGGGCTCGCGCCGCTACGCCGATCCGGCCACCTACCTGTACACGCCCGAGCAGTGGGCGCCGCGGCGCGGCGAGTACTGCCGCCTGGTGGGCAAGCCCTCGAATGGGGCGGACGCGCTGGAGCAGGGCAAGGAGGAACTGCACACCGCCCTGGAGGAGTTGGAGCAGACCCTGGCCGGTGCCGCTCCCGGCGACGCCGGCATGGTCCGGCTGGATGAGGACGAGCACTTGGTGGTGCCGCCGCTGTCGGCCGAGGACGTGCCCGCCGAGGCCAAGGCGCTGAAGGACGAGCTGGCCGCGATGCTGCCGTTCGCTCCGATCGCCTCGCTGCCGATCGAGCTGGACGCGCGCACGCACTTCCTGGACTGCTTCACGCACGCCGGCGGCCGCAAGCTCAGCACCTCGACCGAGACCAAGCGCATCATCCTGGCGGTGCTCATCGCGATGTCCACGAACCTGGGCCTGGCCCGGATGTCGGCCTGCCGGTAAGGACGGCCCCACCAGCCGCCATCTGTGACATCCCAGGGGTGAGTGCTCGGCCAAGAAGCTAAAGGGAGCTTGACCATGCAAAGTGTGAGTGGTTTATTACTCACATGACGATGACGAGTTCGCGTCGGCTGTCGACAGCGGAGGAGCGACGCCACACCGTCCTACGCACGGCGATCAAAGCTTTCGCGGCACGTGGTTACTACGGCACCACCACGACCGAGGTCGCCAAGGCCGCCGGCATCTCGCAGGCGTATCTGTACCGGCTCTTTCCCGACAAAGAGACGCTGTTCGTCGCGGTCGTGGACTACTGCTCGGCGAGGATCCGCGAATGCCATGCCGAGGGTGCGGCGGCCGCCGCCACGGCCGAACCTGCTGCAGTGCTGGCCGCGATGGCCGCCGCGTATACAGAGCTGATCGCCGATCGCGATCTGCTCATGGTGCTTCTGCATGCCACGTGCGCGAGCAGCGAGCCGGCGATTCGGGAGGCGGTACGGGCATGTTA
Source organism: Nonomuraea sp. LP-02 (assembly GCF_036289125.1). Taxonomy (NCBI): domain Bacteria; kingdom Bacillati; phylum Actinomycetota; class Actinomycetes; order Streptosporangiales; family Streptosporangiaceae; genus Nonomuraea; species Nonomuraea sp. LP-02. The sequence continues at coordinate 8,491,791 of NZ_JAXCLK010000001.1, forward strand.
TGCCAAGCAGGTCGAGTATGTGCGTGCGGCCTCGGGCGCCTCCGATGAGCAGATCCGCCGGTTCTTCGGCGACGGCTTGCTGGCCAATGTTCTCGTCGGCGTCGACGCGGCCGCGCTGGATGCGCGGTGGGCGCGCACCTTGCTCGGCTGAGTCGTCATCGGGTCGCCTGCGAGCGGCCCGATTTTCTTTTCACCGAATGAGTGAGTGATTAACCACTCCCTCTTATGTCAGGAGGAAGGGATTTCATGCCTGGGTCCGGGAGATCGCGGGGCGGTCTGATGCTGGCTTTGCTGGCCTTCGCCCAGTTCATCAGCGCCATCGACTACAACATCGTCTATGTGGCGCTGCCTGAGATCGGCCGCCAGATCGGGTTTTCGACGCAGACGCTGCAATGGGTGGTCAGCGCGTATGCCGTCGCGTTCGGCGGGTTCCTGCTCTTGGGCGGGCGGGCCGCCGATCTGCTGGGGCGGCGCCGGATGTTCGCTGTCGCGCTGGCCCTGTACGGCATCGCATCCCTGGCCGGCGGTTTGGCGGCCTCTCCCGGTCTGCTGATCGCGGCCAGGGCCGTGCAGGGACTCGGCGGCGCATTGCTGTTGCCGGCCACGCTGTCCCTGATCAATACCACGTTTGCTGAGGGGCCTGCGCGCAGCCGAGCTCTGGCGGTCTGGGGCGGCGCCGGGGGCGTTGGGCTTGCGCTCGGATCTCTGCTGGGTGGTGTTCTCACCGATGCCCTCGGCTGGGAGTCGGTGTTCTTCGTCAACGTTCCGCTCGCTGCCGTCGCCGTTGCTGGGGCGTTCATCCTGTTTCCCGCCGAACCTCGTGGTGACAGGCGCGGCGGTTTCGATCTCCCCGGCGCGCTCAGTGCCACGCTGGGGTCCACGCTGCTTGTCTTCGGGCTGGTTCAGGGGCCGGAGGCGGGATGGGGCAGCCCGATCATCGTGGGCGCCTTGCTCGCGGCGATGGCGTTGCTTGGACTGTTCGTCGCGATCGAGGCTCGCTCCGCTGAGCCGCTGATGCCGCTGCGGCTGTTCACCAACCGCAGTCTCACCGCCGCCATGGCGGTCACGTTCATCTTCATGGGGACGTTTGGTGCGCAGTACTACATCCTGACCGTCTATCTCCAAGACCTGCGCGGCTTCGACGCTCTGGCGACGGGCTTGGCGTTCCTACCGGGGGGCCTCATGGCTCTGGTAGGTACCAAGGTGAGCGAGCGGATGCTGGTCCGGACAGGCACCCGCACCACGCTGCTCACTGGCCTGGGGCTGGGGGCAGCCGGAATGATCGCATTCGGGCTGGCGCTGTCCCCGCAGGGCGGCTATGCCGTACTCTTGCCCGGCATCGTCATGATCAGCCTCGGGCAGGGCATCGCTTGGACGGCCATGTTCGTGGCCGCCTCCACCGGTGTCGCACCAGAACGTCAAGGCATCGCCTCGGCGATGGCCTCCACCACCCAGCAGATCGGCAGCGCGGTCGGATTGGCCGTCCTGGTCGCCGTCATCAACACCGGCCCTGCTGGTGCCGCCACCACCGATGGACTACGAACCGCCGGCTTGCTGGCGGCCGCACTGACTCTCGTCGGTGCGGCGGTGGCCCTAACCCTGCGCAAGCCCCAAGCCTCAAGGCCAGCGCAGCAGGTCGCTTCGACATCACCCAGTGACACCCGCATAGGCAGCTGATAGCAACCCATCATCACAGCCGGACATCTACGCCGTAGCTACCCGTTCGAAGTGCCGAGGAGTTGCCAGATGGCATCGGCACTTCGCCGGTTTTGGGGACACGCTGGTACCGATACGTCCAGGATGGGAACCGTTTCGGGGAGGAAAGTGCCGCCTCCGGCTGTTCTCGGCACTTTCCACGCACGCATGCCCGCGGCGGCTGACAGGCCGCCACCTTCGTGAGCGTAGAAGAGAGACCCGAATCCCGTGGCGCGCGCCCCGGACGAAGATGAGCTGATCGAACACTGGCTGCTGATCGGCAAGGAGCCGGATCTGCTGATCGGCCGGGCCGACCCGTCCAAGCTGGCGCTGGCGTTATGGCTGAAGTTCTTCGCCCAGCACGGCCGCTTCCCCGAGGGCCGCTCGGAGTTGCCGGACGAGGTGGTCGCTTTCGTCGCCGCCCAGGTGAAGTCCCCGCCGCCGAGCTGAGCCTGTTCGACTGGCAGGGCCGCACCGCCGAACGCCACCGGGCGCAGGTCCGCACGTTCCTGGACTTCGGCGAATGCACCGTGGCCGATGCCGAGCGGCTGACGCACTGGCTGGCCACCCAGGTGTGCGAGCGGGAGCGCCGCGCCGATCGGGTGCGTGAGGCGCTGCTGGCGCAACTGCGGGAGGAACGTCTCGAACGGCCCACTCGCCTGCGGCTGAGCCAGATGATCGGCTCCGCGCTGAGCCGCTCCGAAGCCGCCCTGACTACGAAGATCGCCTCCCGGATACCCGTCGAGACCATCGAGCGCATGCTCACCCTGATCGCCCGGCGCACAGCCTTGCCGGACAAGGCGCCCGACGGCAAGGACAGCCCGGAGGGCTCCATAGCTGAGGCGACAACCGAGGCGGGCGGGTACCAGACCGCAGAAAACGCGAACGCGGCGAAGCAGGTGGCTCCACACGAACAGGGGCAAGAGGGGGACGAGGACGAGCTCGTGGGCGCTGACATCTTCGCCGCGATCCGCGAAGAGCCGGGCAACGTCAGCGTGAAGTCCATCGAGCGGGAGGCGTATGATCATCGGAGCTCCTTCGGCCGACCGGTTCGGTGCCGAACCCTCCGCGGCTCTCATGGCAAACCCCGCCCTGGTCTCGTTCCAGATGCTCTACGCCTCGCCGTTCGCCGGTGAGGGTGACGAGTAGCACCCGCTGAACCGGTGAGCGCCCCGGCTCTCGCCGCTGTCGGCGGCCCGCACCGGGCGCTGGCCGCAGCGGTCAGTCCGATCCACCTCCGACCTTCCTGAAACGGCTGGAGTGCCATGGGCGAGCTGCCCGACATCCCCCGGTCTGGCCGCGTTGTGGCAGCAGAGCACGGGTGATGACCGGATCACGGTGGCCGTCATCGACGGCCTGGTCGACGAGACTCACCCGGCCTTCCCCGGCGCGAAGTTGACCCAGTTGCCCGAGTTGTGGCCGGGCGGCGAAGGCGCGGGCGCCAAAGCCGCCCACGGCACTGCGGTGGCCGGCGTGCTGTTCGGCCGGCACGACGGCCCGGTCCCGCGTGTGGCTCCCGGCTGCCGGGCGGTCAGCGTGCCGGTGTTCGCCGAAGGGCGGCGTACCTCGCAGCTGGAGTTGGCACGTGCGCTCGACCTGGCCGCCGACGTCGGCGCACACGTCATCAATATCAGCGGTGGGCAACTGGTTGAGACCGGCGGCGCCGAGGACGTGCTGGCGCGGGCGGTGCGCCACTGCCGCGAGCAGGGGGTGCTGATCGTGGCCGCCGCCGGCAACGACGGCTGTCTGTGTGATCACGTGCCCGCCGCGCTCGAGGGGGTGCTGGTCGTCGGCGCTCGCGACGAGCGCGGCAACCCCTTGCCGAGCAGCAACTTCGGGCCCCGCAGCCGTCGCCACGGCCTGCTGGCCCCCGGCCACGACATCCCGGTCGCCCTGCCCGGCGGGGGCACAACACGCAGGAGCGGCACCAGCGTGGCCGCACCGATCGTCGCCGGGGTCGCGGCGCTGCTGGCCTGCCTGCAACTGCGGCGTGGCGACACACCTGACCCACCCGCCCTCAGCGAGTTGCTGCTGGCCACCGCCGACCCCTGTGGCCTGACCGCTGAGTGCGGCAGTGAGCACCGGGGAGAGCACGGCGGAGAGCACGGGCTGTAGTGGGCATGCTCAGCATGCGCTATGGTGACGGCGCGAGCCGCCGCGGCCTGATCTTGATTTACACCTTGACATGATCGCGGCGGCTCTTCGCGTCACGGCACACGACCAGCGGCAACGCCATGGGGATCACGATCTTCGGCTGCCGTACCAGAGCAACCGCGAAAGCCCCCGGCTCAGTGATGCGCGACCGGACGGGGGCCTGCGTGGCAAGGCTCTCTGACGCGATCGTCACCAACGAACCGCAACTCTGCCCACGTTATAGGGACGCTTAAGGGCGGTGAGCGTACCGCTTCCCCTGGGCACGTTGTTGCAGATCCACGACCTGGGCGGATCGACCGCCCTATACGTCGTGCGGCAAATGATCCTGCCGCCCGAAGCGAGGATGATGTCCTGCGAAGCTGTGTTGGAGCCCGTCTGTTCGACATCAAAGGAGATCCTGCCGCCGGGAAAGCCGGAATAGTTGACCTGGCACGCCAGTGGGCCGGTTATCGGAGTTCCGCCAGGGCAGATTTTCTCGAAAATTGCGGCTTGTGCGGGTAGCGGGGAAAGTCTGATAGCAGCGGCGACGGTTGCGGCTAGCGTTATGCTCGGCCGGGCTTTCCGGAAGTTCATTGACATGCCTGCTCCGATTGTTGGCGAGCTGTGCCAAGATCGAATTTGTCTCCGCAACCGATTTAGGGTCGGATGTTTATGATATTAATGTAACGATGATTTTCGAGCCAGGGCTTCTACCGGACGTTTACCGGACATGACGGCCCGGGGTGAAGGTCACGCGGACCCTGGTGGCCAATTGCCATGACACGCCTGCGATGTCGTGATCTTGGGCTGATCTGTCACGATGATGCCCTCTGCAGCCGGTTCCCCCCTATCCCGGCCGTGGAATGAGGCGTGTAGTGTCAGTGCAGCCGCGGCCGTGGGCGCAGATTCCGGAGATGACCGCGAAGGTGGCCCGGGCCGACTCGGCCAAGGGTGCTTACCCGCCGACCATGCGGGTCCGCGATAGGCTGGGCGAATTATTCGCTGACGCCGAGTTCGAGCAGGCGTACGGCACCAGTACGGCAGCCGCCATTTATTAACTGAGCTGGGTGTATGCGGTTGCGAGGCGGGCTCGCCGGTGGAACCAGCTGGCGCGTGCTTGGTGGCGGCGACGCCAGGCTGACCAATGGACGGCGTGTTCCAGCGATGAAGTGTGTGCGGTGGCGGCGTTGAACAGGTGCTTGATGGCGGCGACGGTCAACGGGATCATGCTGGGATCCGCGGGCGGGATCTGGTCGAGTCTGGTTTGTGGCGGGGCCTGGGTATCGGTGCGCCGGCGGGCGGCTGCGGCGCTGACCGCGCAGATGGCCAGGGCGGCCATGACCAGCACGGCGTGCCGCAGGATCGCTTCATAGAGACGGACCCGGGACTGGTCCAGGCCGAACAGGTCCTTGCCGGCGTGGAAGCTCTCCTCAGTCCGCCGCTGGCAATGTCCCTGAAGACGTAATTGTCTGGCGTTGCCATTCCTGGTCGATGGAGATCTTGTTGATGCTGCCCCAGCGGCTCGTCGGTGCTGTCGGCCTTGTATGCGAGCACCCCGTCCAGGTCGAGCGTCGTGCCGGTACGCGAGACGAGCGCGATCGGCGGCCCCCGGCCGCCGACGACACTGACCTCCGACCTGGCCGTGCTGGTCTAGCGGCGCCGGGAGAACACCGACGCCACGAAGGTCATCGACCGGCACCTGGTCGAGGCCCTGTGGCAGTCCGGCCCTGCCCGGCTGCTGCCCCGCCTGCTCGCCCGTCGCACCCGCAGTCACTTCGGGGCCATTTGCGCAATGGCTCCCGGCATCGCGCTCCTCCCCGGGAACGGAGATCGGAGATACATCGTGATCAGAAGGATTTCGCTGTCATCCTGGTGGCGGCCGGGCTCGGATTCGGGCTGATCGGAACCGCCCACGCGTCACCGCGAACGGCCGTCTCGGCGGCCCCCGACTTCTCCACGAACTACCTCTGGTACACGTACGCGACCTACGTCCCGTATTCCGCATGCGTCTATGTGGGCGAGGACCTGGTCAGGAGCGGGGAAGTCATCGACTATTACTGCAAGTATTCTTCGGGTACGCATCCGTACTGGATTCTCTACGTCTACGTGGACTGAGGGGAATACCAGGCCGCACCGCCTCGTCATGGGCGCGATCGGACGACGGATCGACGCCGGCTCCGGCCTCATGAAGTCGTCCGATCGGCGGGCGGCCTGCGCGTTCGGCGATGCCCTATTTGATCTGCAGGAAGACCTCTTTCACCTCGTAGGCGATGCCGCAGTAGGCGATGCTCGTCTGGCCGCTGGCGACGTACGGGCCGTACACGTTGGAGCGTCCCCAGCAGGTCGCCCACGCCCGGTACCAGCCCGAGCCCGAATAGCAGCGGGCGTAACCGGAGTGGGCATCGTACCTGCCCCACCGGCAGTTTCCCGGATCCGCCTGTGCCGCACCGGAATTGCCCACGACCAGGGCTGGTGCGATGACGGCCATTGTCGCCAACCATGCGAGTCGCCGCATCCCGCTCCCCTTTCATCCGTTCTTCGGTAGTGCGATGGTATTGGGACGCCGTTTCACTCCGACTTCACCTCTCCCGCGCACGCAGATGGAGGCGGCCTTGGGTGAAGCAGATTTGACGCCGGCCCCGTGCACATTCACGTAGCACGGCCGTCAGAAATTCACCCGTCGGCGGACGCCGATGAGCGTGGACGGTTCGTGGCTCGTATTCATGGACGGCAACGCGTCACGCGGCCCGGCCAGGACGACATCACCGAACCCGCTGTCCGGCGGCCGGAGACCCGAAAATTCAGGAGGCAACACATGAAGAAGCCGGGCATATTATCCCTGCGGCGTATCGGCACGGCCATCACGGCGATGGCGGCGCTCGCGGGCGGCCTGGCGGCTCCGGCGCCGACCGCGGCCGACTCGACGATCGCGTACGTGAGTTATCTCCGGGTTCTCGACACCGACCAGTGTCTCGCGTACAGCGGTACCGAGGTCGCGTTGGCGACATGCGGCTCCGAAGGCACCAAGTGGCGCTTCAACCAGGTGACGAACGCGGACTACCGCCTGCAGACCTACGACGGCTTCCAATGCCTGGAAGCCGCCTACACCGACGTCTACCTGCACAGCTGCGGCGACTGGCCGGCGCGGCCCGCCATGAAATGGCACATCGTCGCCGCCGCGGGCCGCTCGTGGGCCTCGATCTCGAACTACGAGACCGGCAGGTACCTCCATGCCGACTACGAGGGCGGCGTCCACATGACCGGCGGCCAGAACGTCGACGTGACCGACTGGGAGTGGGTGCCGGCCGGCGGCCTGGAGGTGCGGGGCCCGGGCATGCAGGCCGATGTGGTGGGCACCGCGATCTCGCCGGTGAGCCATACGACTGCGGACGGGAAGAGTCCCTACACCTGGACGGCGACGGGCCTGCCTCCCGGCCTGTCCATCAAGGCCACTACGGGTACGATCTCCGGCACCCCCACCGAGGTAGGGTCGTTCACCGTGCGGGTCACGGTGAACGACTCGACCAACCCGAAGCGTTCGGGCAGCACCTCATACGACTGGACGGTCGTCCCGGTGCCCGAACCGGGCTGCTCGGGCGCGAACGGCACCGACATCCCGATCACGGCCATGACGGAGTCGTACATCGCCATCGACGGCTGCGGGGGCAACGCCTCGACGACGGCGACGGTGACGGTGGACATCGTCCACCCTAGGATCTCCGACCTGGAGGTGTGGCTGGTGTCGGCGAGCGGGCGCGCGATCGCGCTGCACTACCGGACCAGCAGCGGGCTGCCGGGCATTCACAAGACCTTCACGGAGAACCTCTCCTTCTCGGTGGCGGACGGAACGTGGAAACTGCGCGCCCGGGATCTCGTCACCGGTTCCGAGGGCCGGATCGACGGCTGGTCCCTGCGTCTCTAGATCGGCGCCCCTCAGGCAGGCAGAAGGAGAGAACATGAAATGCAGGCAAGTCGCCCTGTGGCTGGGCATCGCGATATTAACGAGCTTGAAGGCGTGATGTCGTCAGATTCAGGCCAGTTGCGGCGAGACATCCGTCGATCACTTCGCGACGGTACTGGAGCCGGCGAAGCCCTCGTCGAAGGGTGCCGAGCAGGTGCTCTGGATCCGTGAAGGCGCGGTTGGCCTGGCTGCTTCGCCGCAGCAGCGACCAGATGCTCTCCACCGGATTGAGATCGGGTGCATACGGCGGCAGGTAGTAGACCCTCAGCCAGTCCTGCGCGTCGATGAAGGCACGCAGCCGGGCATCGCGATGGACGTTGAGGTTGTCCCAGATCAGCACGAGCGGGCCGCCGAGCTGGTGGTGGGCGGCGATCAGCAGGTCGCGGTAGTCGGTCCAGGCGAAGCTGCGCCGTTGCCCGCTACGGTGGTCGGGATGGCGTTTGGGCCGGTAGATCAGGCGGGAGCGGTGGCCGGGCCGGTAGCAGGTCAGGGCCGCGATGGAAAAGCGCCGCTGGGAACGGCCGCGTACGGTGACGACGGGGGTGTGGCCGCGCCGGGACCAGGTCCGCCGGGTCGGCGGCGTCATCGAGAAGCCGGCCTCGTCCTCGAAGACGATCCATGCCCCGAGCGCGGCCGCGGTGCTTCCACCTGTGGCCAGGTCTCCTTGATCCATCCGGTCACCGCTGCATGGTCGCGTTCGGTGGCGCGCCTGGCAGGGAGCTGATGGGTCCAGCCGCGCCGCCGGAGCAGCTGCGCGATCCCGGATAAGGAGATGCTCTTGTGGAAGCGCCGCCCGATCACCGTCTGGATCCTGCGCAGGGTCCAGGTCTGATCCGGCCAGCCATGCGCGAGGGGTCCTTTGTCCAGCTCCTGTTCCAGTGCTTGCAGCAGTGCCGGGCTCAGCCGCGGCCGCCCTGGCGAGCCCTTGGAGCGTAATGCGGCCGGCCCGGCCGCCTGCCATGCGGCGCGCCAGCGCTGGACCGACCGGATGGTGACCCGTAACTCTTTGGCGATCGTCGTGTTGGGTGCGCCTTGCAGGAAACGCTCGGCCGCCTGCCTGCGGATGCCCTCGCGGAAGGCACGCCGCTCGGCTGTCAGCCCACCGCCTTGCGGATACCTCATCAACCAGGCATACCGCTACGACTGTTGCCTGTCAGCCCTGGACGACATCACGCCTTCAAACTCGTTAGCCGCGGGGTTCACCGCGGTCGCGCCGGTCAGCGCCACGGCTGAGGTGGACCCGCTCGACCCAGCACCGGCGACGTCAGGCTCGACACGGCAGGAGTCCTGTACTTCGACGGCGGCCACGGGGACAATGACGTCCGGATCGTGCCGGACGCCAACGGCCGGGTGCGAGTCATCGACGACAACTTCCCGATCTACGCCGGTGGCGGCTGCATCGCCCTCACGGACAACGAGGTCCGCTGCAGTGCGGGCGCCACCAAACTGTACGTCGACGGCCGCGGGGGCGACGACACGATCGTCAACCTACTGCCGACGAGCAGCAAGACCGATGCCCGCCTGTTCGGCGGCAAGGGGAACGACGTCATCTACGGCGGGCCCGGGGTGCAGTGGGTCTCCGGGGGGCTCAGCCCCGACGACCTGCGCCTCAACGCGGGCAAGCAGGAAGCGGGTGACGACCGGCTCTTCGGCGGCTGCGAGCAGCAGTGCGCGGACGGCGGAGACCTGCTGGAGGGGTCGGACGGCGACGACGACCTCGTCGGCGGGGCGGGCGACGACGACCTCCGGGGCGGCCTCGGCACCGACACCTACCGTGGGGGCGCGGGCGTCCACGACCTGGTGAGCTACGCCGACCACACGGCGGCCGTGAGGGTGTCGCTGAACGGCAAGGCCGACGACGGCGCGCCGGGCGAGCTGGAGAACGTCCCGGACGACGTGGAGGACCTCTACGGCGGCTGGGCGAACGACACCCTCGTCGGCAACCGCGCGAACAACACCATGAACGGCGGTCCCGGCGGCAGCGACACGCTCATCGGCATGCCGGGCGGCGACTGGCTCTACGGCGGTCCCGGCAACGACAAGCTCTACGGCGACTCCGACGACAGCGATCTGATAGGCGGCGGCGACTACCTTTACGGTGGCGCGGGCAGTGATTCCCTCATCGGCGAGTGGGGGATCGACCACGCCCGTGAGTACGCCTACGACGCGGGCGCCGATATCTGCATGTCCATCGAGTCCGTCGACCACGCCCCCTGCGAGATGACCTATGCCTGGCCGTGATCGGCCGGGCCCGCCTCGTGGGCGGTAGCCGGCGCGCACCGCCCGCCTCCGCCCGCCTCCGCCCGCCTCCGGGCGGCGAGGGCGATGCGGACCGAGCAGCGGCGCACGCTGCGTGACACGCTGGTGTCATGCGGTCGAGGATCGTCTTCACCACGGCAGTCTGGGGCCTGGCGGTCGCCCTCGTGGTCGTGGTCGTACGGGGCCATCAGGACCTGGAGAAGGTCGTCACGATCTGGCTGTCAGGAAGCCAGACCTCGGGCAGCACCCTGTGGGGCCTTTCCATGGTGTGGTGGGGGCGGGCGGGCAAGCTGCTGCAGTTCCTCGCGGGTTGTGCCGTGCTCCTCGACCTGGTGGGGCCGGAACGCCTGCGCGCCGCGGGCGCGCGTGCCACCGGCCGATGGCGCGGCCACCGGGCCATGCTGGCCCGCATGTACGAGCAGCGTCCGCTGGTCAGGCTCCACCACCACGTCAGCGGACGGATCATGCGCGTGTCCGGCTCCGACATCAAGGACGAACGCCTGCTCATGGTGGACGGCACCTGGCCCATGGAGCCGCTGCCCGACCAGCCGTGGATCACCGTCGAGATGACGGACGGGTTACGCGACACGATCATCGCCTCGCTGGCCTCGGCACACGCCTGCGGCAGCGAGCACGTTCACTGGTACGGCCGCCAGCCGTGCGACGCCCAGGCCCGCTACGTGCGCGACCGCGTGCGGGAGTTCGTCCTGGCCGCCCTGCCGCCCCGCGAACGCGAACTCCTGGCGCACAGCGATCGCATGGCGCGTGCCGACACCAAGGGCGCGGCGGTGTGCTTCGTGAGCGGCATGGCCGCGTTCGTCGTCCTGCTCGTGACAGGCAGGTTGGCTACCGCCCACGGCCTCGTCCCCGAGACGGTCGCCGCGCCCGGAGCAGTGGGCATCGGCTTCGCCCTGTTCCTGGCCTCGATCTTCCTGGCTCTGCGCAAGGGCCCGCACGTCGGGCTGCTGCCCCAGCTCCTCGCCGCGAGGATCGCCGGTCTCGTCGCCGCCGTGCTCGACCGCGCCCGTCCTGGCCACGTGCTGCGCTGGGTGGCTTTCGTGCTGTTCATCGCCGGCTTCTTCCTGGACCTGCTGGCCAGCTGACCGGTGGTGTTCCTGGGCGAGCACGCACGCGTCGATCTCACCACCACCCTGCTCGGCCCGCTCATCGCCCACATCCCCATGCACCAGACCAGCGACCAGATCACAGGAGAGACGTTGCGCATTCATATCGACCCCGCCAGATGCCAGGTGGAGATCTGACATGACGGCGGAGCTCGCCCCGCACGTCGTCACCGCCCGCGACTTCCTGATGGGATCGATCTGGGAAGGCACCGGAGACGAACTGCACACCAACCGCCTCATGGCCCGCAAGAGCATGTTCAGGCAGCGCATCCTGTCGGGCGTCTCCGGCATGCTGCTCGCGATCGACGCCTACCGGCCCGAGCTGATCTGGGCTCCGCTGACCCGGCTGCGCTGGTCCTTCGACAGGCCGCTGTTCGAAGGCACCCGGCTGGAGGTGCGGGGACACTCCGCGGGCGAGGAGCACACCCTGAGCGGGACGGCCGACGGGCAGATCGTCACACACGGATCCGTCGTCACCGGGCCCCCCGCCGACCTGCCCCGCAAGCCAGGACGGCCTTCCGCCGGCCGGACCATGACGGAGGCCGACGCCCGCCTCTTCCGCACGTGGCTGCCCGGCGACCCCACCCGGGACCAGGACCTCCCCGGGCACATACCGTGGCCGCTGATCGTGCTGACCGCGTCCGGGCTGATCACCCGCGGCCGGCACATGGGCAGCTTCCGCACGGTGCTCAACCGCGCCTTCACCTGGACCTTCGGCGCCCCGCTGGCGCTGGAGGAGACCGTGCACTGCGAACTGGGCACGGTGGAGCGCCGCCCCAGCGCCACCCTGCTGCCAGCAAGGAAGACCTGTTCCTCACGCTGATGCGGCGCAACTACGCCCGCACCACCGCGCGCGCCAGGCAGGCGGCCATGACCGGGACGACTCCGGCCGAGCGGCTGATCAACCTGGTCAAGGCGCACGTCCTGGCGGAGGTGCGCGACAGCCAGGTGTGGCGGCTGAACCGCTCGGAACTGGAGGTCATCAGCCCGAGGCGCGCGTGGAACTGGTGGCGCTGCGCGACGAGTTCGAGCAGATCTGGCGCGACGTCATCGAGGACGGCATCGCCGACGGCAGCTTCAAGCCCGAAGACCCGGCCCTGACCCGGTTCTCCATCATCCAGATGTGCAACGGCGTGGCGCTGGGGTACCGGCCGGACGGGCGCCTGACACTCGACGAAATCTCGGGAATCATCTCCCGTCAGGCGCTGGCGCTACTGGGCCGGCCGTGAGTCGCACAGGGCGGCACCGGCCATGGACGGGCGGGAGCCCGCCGTGGCCGGTGCCTCGGGTCAGGCCGTGGTGACCATGCAGTGCGACTTCGTCTCGGTGTCGGTATGACTGCCCAGGATGGTGTAGACCTTGGTGATGGTGCACCACGAGTGCGATCCCCTCGGTATGGCGATCGACCTGGTCGAGGTGGCGCAGCGTACCCGCCCGCAGGGGCCGGTCTGACTGTGCGACACCAGGCGGGTGTCCAGGAACAGGTCCACGGCGAGAACGCCTGCCGCGTGCCCGCCGATGCAGCCGTTGGAGCCGCCAGCTCCGTACACCAGCGCCTGCCGATCCACCTTGTCGGTCAGGACCCAGAGTTTGCAGGCGGGTTCCGCCTGGGCCGGGCTCGCCGTCACCACGCTCGCGGTGGCGGCGGCGAGCACCACTCCCGCGAGGAGACGGCAGACCCGTCCGGTCGTGCGGGCTAAGGTCGATGACATCGCAATTTCCTTTCTGCATGCTCCTGCGCGTCATGGCGGACCAGAACGCCTCGGACGACAGGCCGGCCCGGCTCGCGAATGGTCAGTGATAAAGGACGTTGCCCCACTTCACTTCAGTCCAGACACCGCCGTAAGTGGCCTTGGCCTGCCATTTCTGGTTGCCGGCCGTGTTGTCGGTGAATTCCACCCCGGCCCAGCACGAGTATTTGCCGGGACAGGCCTTGGTCGCCGCCGCTACTTTGGTGCCGTTGCGGTAGAGTTCGACGAAGATGATGAGCGACATGAAATCGGGTGTCAGCACCTTGTCGCAGGATATCGATCCGCCTGCCGAAACCCGCGTGGTCCTGTCGACCACGTCGGTCAGCGTGGACGTCCGGCATCCCCACATCGCCTGTCGCTGCGCCGACGCCGCAGGTGCGGCGACGGCCGAGTTCGCCAGGAGCGGGACGAGAGCGCAGCCGGCGAGCAGCGCCGCCGCGCGCCGACCGGTCATGACGCGTCGCATGGGCATGGCTCCTTTCAGAGCGAGGGGCTGCTCTCCGGCACGCCGGAGAGCGATGAGAAGAACGCCGGAATCAGGGATTCATTACCTGTTCCTGGCATTTCCGCTGAAACAGCATGGGTGTGGGTGAGGTTTCCGCTTCGTAGACGACGGATGCCGCTGCTTCGGGCGTCCCGTCTCTGTGGCCCGGGGAACTCCTGCCTTCTTCGGACTATAAAGAGCGAGTAAGGCGATGGCCAGGACATTCACCGGACACATACCGGCAATTCAACTCGTTCGGCGCGGCGGGGCTGGCAGGCGCACGCGGTGGCTGCGCGAAGAGTCCGGGAAGTGCCCGGTCACCGCCCTTGCCACGGCCATCGCCGGCAGCGAAACTGCCGGTCAGCAGCCGCTTTCCAGCAACAGCGTCAGGCGCGAGTCCCGTTGTGAGAACGGAAGAAGGAAACGAGCATGCACCGGACGATCACACGAACAGCTCAGGCGGCCATCGCCGCAGGTGTGATGACTTTCGCCATGGCCTCCCCCGCGCAGGCGCACACCGTGAGCGTGGGCAACGCGTGGGGCTACGCACAGCTCACCTCCAACCACGCGCAGCTGAACATCTGCAGGATTCTCGGCAGGTACCCCGCTTCGGACGTCTGGGCCACGGTGAGGTTCGGCACCGGCGTTCTCCGCCGCTATGACGCGCCGCCCGTCCCCAGTTTGTGCTACCAGCGCGACCTGCCGTCCAACGTGACCGGGGTCAGATTCTGCTGGCGCCCCTCGGGGACGGACAACAACTGCACGGCGTGGCGGGCCGCCTGATCTCGGTGTCGTCCCCGCCCGCGTGCCGGCTCATCCCCGTCACGGGAGCGAGGGTTCGAGCGCGGCGGCGAGCCTGGCGACGATGTCGCAGGCGGGTTCGAGGTCGCCGCCGACCGCGGTGACGTCCACCCGCGACCGGTCGCCCACGCCCAGCGCGACCGCGCATCCGCCGTTGGCGCCCTCGAACCTGACGGCCCGGTGGTGCCCGATGTCGGCAAGCCGATCCGTCCGGGCGGCCACGATGTCCTCCAGCCCGCGGGTGGAGAACAACTCGACGCCCACGGTGTAGCTGTTGCGCAGGGTCGCGCCCTGGATCCGGAACCGGCAGACGCGGGCCTGACCGACCTGCTTGTCCCGCGGGTCGGTCAGGCCGAGCCGGGTGCGGGCGTCGTGGGGCACGAGCCCGCACGGATCGACACCGGCGAACGCGTCGGCCGGGCCGGACGACGGCGCCGGCGTCGCGGTCGCCGTGGCGGGGTTCCGCGTCGCGGCGAGGCCTTGGCCGGGGTCCTGGATGGGCCCCGGCACCGGCGAACAACTCGCGAGGAGCACGACGGAAAGGGACACGGCGCAGGCCGAGGTCGTCAGGCGCGCAGCGTTCCTCCAGGTGGGCGTGGTCGCCTCGGCGGGCATCGCGCCGGCCCTGTCCGTGATCATCTCAGTCCTTCGTGAGCGGGTTGCCTCGTCGGTCGGACGAGGGTACAGCCGGATTGTTGAAGAACGCCCTCAAGGAGCATGCCGAGACGCTCAGCTCGGCTTGATGTCCAGTTCGAGGGTGTCCAGGGCGGCTGCCAGCCTGGCCTCGGCCGCGCGGACTACTTCGCGACGTTGTTCGCCCACGAGGACGTCTTCGCCACAGCCGATCGCGACACCGGCCGCCGCGAACGGCGTCAGCTTGAACAGAAACAGCACACAGCGAATCGATCTCGCGTTCGTGCGGCAGGCCGAACCAGATGATTCCGGCGAGCGCCACGGCGACCAGATACCCGCCGCCTTCCTCGCCTTCTTCTGCCTCTTCGTGCCGAGTCGCCAGCGCGGTACGGCCACCCGGTGCATGGGCGACCGGTGAAACCCCAAAGCTGGACCTGCGGTGGGCGCGGCGGCTGCGGCTGCAGCTGGTGTGCAACAAAGCTCTCTCCGCGGTCTCGGGCGCCCGTTGCGCCGCACGCCAAAATAGCCGGCGCAGACCACTCCGCACACGCGTGGGCCGGCGCGCAGCAAGGCGATGAGAACGGGCGCCCAAGAAGAGTGGGACAATGCCTGCAGAACGTCATAGGACCACGCCGCGGTCAATCGTTCACTGCGACGGAACTCCCGATACTCAGGCGGTTCCGGATCACAGCGGACATCATGGAGTTCCACCCTCATGGACGTTTCGAACCAAGCGGCCCGACACCTTCGCGCCGCACCGGTTCTTCACCTCTTCGCATGTCGTTCTCTCCGGCATGTCGTTCTCGCAGGCCGGAGAGGCCATTGTCCCGCCGCGTGGTGAATGCCGGCCAGGACATTCTGTGGACATTCACAGGACACATTGCCGGGCCGTCATGCCCGCTCTTCTCCGGCGAGCCGACAGGCGCCGCCCGCAGGTCGGCGCTCGTGTCAGGCGCCGGCGCGTGCCTGCTGGTAGAGGACGGGGTCGTGGGAGCAGACGATGCTCAGGCGGGGGTCGGCGCGCTGGTACAGCTCGGCGAGGCGGGCATGGTTGTCGCGGACCTTTGCCCGGTCGAAGGCGACGAGCGTTTCCTGAAGGCGGAGGACGGCGGGTACGCGCAAGCGCCGGTCGAGGGTCCCCGTGTGGTAGAAGGCATCGCCGCAGTGCAGGATCCAGCGGTCCCCGGCGTCGACGGCGACGGCGGCATGCCCGCGGGTGTGACCCGGCAGCGCGATGAGGACGATGCCTGGCGAGACCTCGTCGAGCGGCAGGGCAGCGGGGAACCCCCACCACTGCTCTCCGTCGGGGGTGTGCTCGACGAGGTGGGGGCGGTGGGCCCACTGGGCCGGGCTGTAGCGGATCCTCTCGGCACGCGACGGCGCTCGGATCGCCCCTTCGGCTTCGGCCGCGGTGAGGTGGACGCGGGCGTGCGGAAAGTCGGCCAAGCCGCCGATGTGGTCGATGTCGAGGTGGGTGAGCACGATGTGCCGGACGTCGGCGCGCCGGTGGCCGAGGCGTTCGACCTGGTGGGCGGCCGTCTCCGCAGGGTCCAGGGCCGGCTTGATGAGGTGGCGGTAGGGGCCGAGGCGGCGGGCGGGGTCCTCGATGTCGGCCAGTCCGAAGCCGGTGTCGACCAGGACCAGCCCGTTGCCGGACTCGAGCAGCAGGACGTGGCAGACCAGATGCGCGGTGGGCAGGCGCATGGTGCCGCAGTTGAGGTGGTGAACCTTCACGGGTTCCAGGGTCGCGGGTCGATGAGGACGGCGGCGGCAGTCCCGTGAACTCCCGCCGCTGCCCGGCGTGCGGAGCCGCCGATCAGGCGGCGGCCGTGCCACGGGCGATGTAGAGGCTCATCGCGGTGAAGTCGACGGTGATGGTGTAGGGCTTGTAGAAACAGTGCGCGAAGTGGCCCAGCACGTCGAATCCGAGCGGGCTGATCGGTATGTGCGGGTCGGAGTAGCAGTAGGCGCCCTTGGCGACGGCGTCGCCGAGGCGCAGCTCCTTCGGGTAACGGGGCATGACGAGCATCCGAACGAAAAGTCCCGTTAGCGGGTGAACCGACCCGCTGGATGTGCCCGATGAGGTGCTGGTGTACCTCGGCGAGCAACTCGGGATCGAGGATGTCCCGCAGATCAGCCAGTACACCGAGCGGCGCAGCACGCCGTTCGAGCACCAGGACGTGATCCGCAAGGCATACGCGTTGAAGGAGTTCTCCCAGGTGGAAGCGGATTTCATCGTGTGGGCGAGCGCGCGGGCGTGGAACACTGGCGACGGCAAGAAGACGATCTTCTATGACGGGGTGACGTGGCTGCGCACCAACAAGGTGCTGCTCCCGGGTGTGACCACGCTGGCCCTGCTGGTCGCCCGGGTGCGGGATGAGGCCACCGACCGTCTCTATGACACGCTGCGCGGGGTGCTGTCGCCGCGGCAGCGGTTCCTGGAGATGCTGCTGGAGATGCCCGAAGGTCGGCGCTCCTCGGACCTGGAGCGCTGGCGCAAGGGCCCGGCGGCGCCCTCGGGCAGGAATCTGGAGAAGGCGCTGGAGCTCGCTGCGGAAATCCTCGGAGTGGGGCTGGGGGCCATGCCGCTGCCGCTGGAGGTGCCGCACCGGCGGATGGTCGGTCTGGCGCGGTACGGCATGCAGGCCACGGCGACCGCTTTGCGCCGCCATGGCCCCTCCCGTCAGCTCGCTACGCTGCTGGCCACGGTGATCTATCTGGAGGGCAAGGCGGTCGACGACTGCCTGGAGATGCTGGACCTGCTGGTGGGCGGTGATCACCACGCCGGTCAGGTTCAGCCCGGACAGCAGCGGCGTGAACGCGGGGATCTCGTTACTCTTAGCTGCGATCTGGCGTTGGGCCACGACGGTCTGGGAGTCATGACGGGTGGCGGCCAGCAGGTGGACCGTGGTGCCGTCGGCGGTGCGGCTGCCGCGCAGGGTCTTGCCGTCCACGGCCAGGCCGGACAGCGGAACCCGGCTTGGGTACGGGTTGCTGGTGGGTGGCGCATCGGCGGCGAGAATGGCCAGGTAGCTGCAGGTGGCGGTGTCGAAGACGTCACCGTTCAGGCGGGCGAGCAGGCGTCCCAGGGTGCTGGCGGCCAGTCGACAGGTGGCGGGCAGGCCGGCGCGGGCGCGCAGGTCGGGATCGTATCCGTTGATGAACCGGGTGATCGTTACCAGGGATGTTGCTCCGCTGAGGACGGTGAGCAGGGATAACGCCAGCAGCGGGCCGAGCCGGTAGCGGCGTCCCTGGCGGGCTTCGCGGGTCAGGAACGGCGTTCAGAACCTCGGCCAGAGGTCGGCAGGCCGGACGGGTCAATCAGCGGGACGGTGACGGTGACGTGCTCCAAGTAGCGGGCGAGCACGTCGATCGGGGATGACGGCACGCGAACGCGGCCCCTGTTCTTGATCGCCTGGTGTGGACACCCAACGATCATCAGGGGTCGCGTTTGCCATCTGTACCCCGGGGTGCCCCCTCAACCGCCCGGCCTCAACCAGCCCGCGTGTGTCCCACCAGCCGAGAACGCATCGGCCCTATCCGCGGGACAGACTCTCAGGAGGTCCAAGCCCGGTAGTCTGCAAAGTCGAGGGAGCGAGGAGGGGCGTTCATGCCGTTAGACGCACGCGACAATGGTCTGGAGGATCCTCACGCGCAGAAAGCGACGTTGAGTGCATTGTTGCGCGTCTGGCGTGAGCGGGCGCTGCTGACCCAGAAGGAACTGGCGGTACGCGCAGGGCTTAATGAGCGAACCGTACGCCGGCTGGAGACCGGTGAGCTGCGACGGCCGCGCAGTTCATCGCTGCGGTTGCTGGCCGAGGCACTGGGCCTGGATGCCGAGGAATCGTCGCTTCTGATCAATACCACGAACGCCGCTCCGCACCTTTCGCATCCGGCGCCGGTGATGATGCCGCGGCAGTTGCCTCCTGATGTGGCGGCGTTCGTGGGCCGCGGGCGGGAACTGGCCTTCGTGGACGAGGCCCACGTCGCGGGTACCCTGATCATCACGGCCATCGACGGGATGGGGGGTGTAGGGAAAACCGCGCTGGCGGTGCATTGGGCGCACCGGATGGCCGACCGTTTTCCCGACGGACAGCTCTACATCAACCTCCAGGGGTACGCACCAGGGCCGCCGCTCTCCCCGCTACAGGCGCTGGCCACGCTTGTGCGCGGCCTGGGCGTCACGGCCGGCCAGGTCCCGACGGAACTGGAGGAGGCCACAGGGCTGTACCGATCGCTGCTGGCGGGCAAACGGATCCTCGTGATGTTGGACAACGCCCACAGCGCCGAGCAGGTCCGCCCGCTGCTGCCCGGCGCTCAGGGATGCATGGTGATCGTCACCAGCCGTGACCGGCTGACCGGGCTGACGGCCACCCACGGTGGCCACCGGCTGACCTTGGAGGTCCTGGACCCTGGCGAGGCGGCAATGCTGCTGACGCACATCATCGGGCCGGAGCGGGCGGCGGCCGAGCCTGAGGCCGTGACCGCGCTGGCACAGGTGTGCGGCTACCTGCCGCTGGCCTTGCGAATCGCCGCGGCCAACCTCACCGGCCGGCCGGACAAGCTGATCGCCGAGTATCTGGCCGAACTGCAGGAGGAGGACCGGCTGGACGGCCTGACCATCTCCCGCGATCCCCAAGCGGCCATCCGGGTGGCCTTCGACCACTCCTATGATCGCCTGACCCCTGACCGCCAACGGCTGTACCGGCTGCTGGGCCTGATCCCAGGCCCGGACGTCTGCGTCGCGGGCGTCGCGGTGCTGGCGGACGTTGAGGCAGAGGATGCGAGACGGGCGCTCAGCGAATTGGCGGACGCACACCTGGTGCAGCCACACGGCCGGGACCGGTACAGCATGCACGACCTGCTGCGGGTGTACGCGCGCCAGCGCGCGCACCTTCACGACGGCCAAGTGGAATGCGAGGCGGCTGTGGAACGGCTGCTGGACTGGTACCTGGGCGGAGTCGACGCGGCCGTGGGGCTGCTGTATCCGGAGGCGATGCGGCTGCCTCAGCCAGCGGCGGCCGACACCACCTTCCCGACAGCGTTCGGCGATCTGCCAGAGGCGGCCGCGTGGCTCGAAGCCGAGTTGGCCAACCTGGTCGCAGCCACCAGATACGCTGCCGACCACGGTCCTCATCCGGTCGCCTGGCGCCTGGCCGACGCGCTGCGTGAATACTTCTGGCAGCGACGGCCCATGGTGGAATGGCAGTTGATCGCTCAGGCCGGACTCGAGGCCGCCACGGTCATCGGCGACGTACGCGCCCAGGTCCTCGGCCACCTCAGCCTCGGCCAAGTCGACCGGGCTGCCGGCCGGCCGCAGTTGGCTCGCCGACATCTCACCGACGCGCTCACCCTGGCCCGGCAGGTCGGCTGGACCGAGGGCCAGGCCGCCGCCCTGAGCTGCCAGGGAGTCGTCAGCGTGTTGTCGGGCGACCTCCGGCAGGCCACCGAAGAGCTGGCCCAGGCGGTGGCGTTGTACCACAGCAGCGGTTCGCAGGGCGCGCAGGCCGACAGCCTGTTCGACCTCGCCCTGGCCGAGCGGGAGCTTGGCCAGTTGCAGGAGGCTGCCGCCCACCACCACCAGGCGTCCGAGCTTTACCGGCAGATCGGCTCACGCCTCGGGGACACGGGCGTCATGGGCGCCCTGGGCGAGATCGACCACGAGCTGGGGCAGTGGGAGACCGCCCGCCAGCACCTCGCCGACGCGGCGCGGCTCTATGAGGAGCTGGGCATGCGGTTCGGGCGAGCCTACTGGCTGCGTGCCCTTGCCGCAGTGACATGCGATGCCGGTCAGCCTCAGGAGGCGCTGGTCACAGCTGAGGAGGCACTGCGGCTGGCCGTAGAGATCGGCGACCCCTATACCGAGGCCAGGGTCCGTATCGTCCTGGCCAGGATTCACCTGCATCTCGGCCAGGCCCATGACGCCGATGATCACTGCCGGCGGGCTCTGAAGCTGGCACAGCGTATCTTCAGCCGTTGGACCGAGGCCACCGCGCGGCTGGGGCTGGCCGACGTCTGCCTCGCCCTCGACCAGCCCCGCCAGGCCCTCGACGGTGCCCGGCTAGCACTGGACTTCGCAGCCGAAGCTGGCATCCGCCTCCTTCAGGGCAACGCCCACATCACGCTGGCCGCGACCCACCATCGGCTCGGCTGCTATGACCAAGCGCTCATGCACGCCCGGCAGGCATTGGAGCTGCACCAGCAAACCGGTCACAGACTCGGGGCCGCCCGCGCCCTGCAGGTGATGGGGTGTGTGCTCCATGATGCCGGCGATCTCCTGACGGCCGTGCGCCGCTGGAAGGAAGCTCTGGAGCTGTTCACCGACATCGGCAGCCCCGAGGCCAACAAGGTCCGCGCCCTGTTGGCTGCGTGAACCGCTCCGGCACCGGTGAGCCCCGAGTTTGGTGGAGTCGCGTTCCTGGATTGTCATGGCACGGTGGACGCGTTCTGGGACTGTATCGGGGTGAGCGTGCCCAGGTGGCGAGCTCGATGCGGGTGACCCAGCGCTGACGACAGCACCGGTCATGTGCCGGCCTGATCGGGCTTCCGGATATTCATGTGGGAATGTTCGAAGATAGCGTTGTTCGCACCCGATGATCGGCATAATGCCTCGGTATTGCGGACACGGGCGATTCCCTGGTTCTTCTCCTCCTGCTGCCCGGATGCGGCCCTTCCCTAATGGGGGAGTCGGCCTCCACCAGAGGAGCGTTCGATCATCTTTATCCCAACAAAGCCGGCTCTGAGCGGACACCGGTCACGCCTGGTCTTTCAGCCGCTGCTCGCCCTCCTGTTCGCCCTGGGCGCACCCGAACGGTGGCAGGTGCTCGTGCTCTTGGCGCTGAGGCCGGGTGCACGCCTACGACGCTGCCGGATCCCTCGTCATGAAGCCCGTTGGTCAGGCGGTGGCGGGGACTCTCGCCCTGCTGCGGGTTCCGCTTTGAGATGAATGCGATGCTTCAGCTCCGCGGCTGGCATCCCCGCGACCGGTTTTTTCGACAGGTACTGGGCCTTCTCCATGCCTTCAGTTCACGACGCTTTTCTCTTCCGGTGCATGGAAGACCGTTTGTGCATTTTGCATCCCCGAACTGCTGCGGATCCCATATGCAGGTCGTGCGTCTGGCACTGGTCCGGTTCGCCCCGTCAAGCAGACAATTCGGGGAACAGGAGCGAATTCCGTTCCCGTGGAGGAGGAACTGTGTGATGACTCACACCGGACTGGATCATGACACGCCGGCCGGCCGGGTGCGGGCCGTCGAAGGGGCGGATACCGCTCACCGCGGAAGCTGGTGGCGCTTCGCCTGGCACTACGTGGAAATGGTCGTGGCGATGCTGGCCGGGATGCTGGCCTTGGGAACGGCGCTGAGCATTGTGCTCAGCGCCGTCGGGTGGGATTACTCCCACGCCGATCACCCGGTGATCGGCGCGAGCGAAATGGTGCTCACCATGTCGCTGGGCATGGCCGCATGGATGCGCTACCGCCGGCACGGGTGGGGGAGCATCCTGGAGATGGTGGCGGCCATGGTCGCCCCGCTCGTGGTGCTGGTGGCACTGCTATGGGCGGGAGCAGTTTCGGACGGGGCGCTCATGATGCTGCTGCACGTGCTGATGCTGCCGGCCATGCTGATTGTCATGCTCCGCCGCCGTCAGGAATACAGCATGGCCCACGGTCCTGCCCGGCCGGCTGTCCGGAAGCTCGGCCGCGGCCTGGCCGTTCTGCTCGCCTTCCTGCTTGTTCCCGGCGCCGCGTACACAGCGGGCTCCGCGGCCTACGCGAGAAACCAGTACAGCCAACCTGAGAGGACCACGGCCACCGTGACGCCGTCGGCGTACGATCCGGGCAAGCCCACGGCCGTGGTCGTCGTCGGCAACAGCGGTGCCAACATCGCCGACGCACTCGTCTCGTACGAGATCCTGGCCATCACGGGAAAGTTCAACGTCTACACCGTCGCGCCGGACCGCCGTCCGCTACCTCTGCTTGGTGGGCTGGATCTGGTGCCGGACTTCAGCTTCGCGCAGTTGGAGCAGTTGATGAGTGGTTCGGCCCCGGACGTGACCGTAGTGCCTGCCATGCCGGACTCAGACGCCTCCGACCGTACGATGGTGACCACCTGGATTCGGGACACCGCGAGTAAGGGGCTGCTGCTGAGCGTGTGTGCCGGCGCGCAACTGGTCGCCGAAGCCGGGCTGCTCGACGGGCGCGACGCGGCCTCGCACTGGTACTGGATTTCCCGGCTCCAGCGCGACCATCCCGAGGTGAACTGGCAGCGCGGCATCCGATATGTCGATGACGGCGATGTGATCAGCACGGGCGGGCTGTTGTCGGCGGTCGACGGAACACTGCGCGTGGTCGAGCGGCTCCTCGGCACCGACTCCGCCCGGGCCGCCGCCGAGTCCGTCGGCTGGCGGTACTACACCCCCGGGAAGGCCGCCACGCTCCCTCAGTCGAAGCTGACTCTCGGCGATGCCATCCTGCATACGCTCAACGTGGGCTTCCGCTGGGAAGCTCCCAACGTGGGTGTTGTGCTCACCGACGGCGTCGGCGAGATTGAACTGGCCGCTGCGTTCGACCCGTATGCCGAGCACTCGATGGCCGCGCGTACCGTCGCGGTCACGCCGGATGGAGCCGCCATCCGCTCCCGCCATGGGCTGACGTTCACCCCGCGGGACACCCTGGCGAACGCCACTGTCCGATTTGACCGGTTGTTGGTGCCCGGCGCCGCTGCGGCGGCGAATCCGCAGCCTGCAGTCGAGGCCGCCCGACGGGGAGGTGTGCCGGTGGAGTACCTCCAGGCGCGACCGGGCTTCGCCTTCGACGAGGCACTGCGGGATGTCGCCCGCACGATGGATGTTCCCACGGCGCGGTGGGCCGCCAAGGTCCTGGAGTACCCGGCCGACGGGCTTGGGCTGTCCGGTCCCGGGTGGCCATGGACGCTGGCCCTGCGCCCGCTCTTGCTGGGCCTGACGGGACTGGCCGCCGCCCTCGGCGCCGCCTGGCTGGTTCGGCGGGCCCGCGTTCTCCGGACGGCGGATGGCGGTGACGGCACTGCGCGTGGCTGCCGACCCTGATCGATCACGTGGGCGCAGGCCGGCTACAGCCAGCCGGCCTCATCGGCGATGCGCGCAGCGTCCACCCGGTTGCGCGCGCCCAGCTTGGTGACCGCCGATGCCAGATAGTTCCGTACGGTCCCGTACGTCAGATGCACCTCTACAGCGATTTCGGCCGCCGAGGCCCCGTTTGCGTGACGCCTGAGCACCTCGGCTTCCCGGGGAGAAAGCGGGCTCTCGGTGGTCTCCAGTGCGGCGAGAGCCAGTTTCGTGTCGATCACGCGCTCGCCCTTGGCAACCCGGCGTACCGCGTCGAGCAGTTCCTGCGCCGGAGCGTCTTTTACGAGAAACCCGGACACCTGCGCGGCGAGTGCGCGGCGCAGTGTCCCTGGCCTGCCCAGGCCTGTAAGGATCAAGGTGTGGCACTGCGGTAGCCGCCGACGCAGTTCGGCGGCGGCGGTGAGCCCATCGGAACCGGGCAGGTCGATATCGATCACGGCCACATCGGGGCGATGCTCAAGCGCGGCGGGTACGACGTCCTCACCGGAACTCAATGCGGCGACGACCTTGAGGTCGTCCTCCAACTCCAGGAGGGCGACCAGGGTGTCGCGCAGGATGCGCATGTCCTCGGCGATCAGGACCCGGATCATCTCCACCTCCCGCGGCGACCACGACGGCTGCTGCGACCTTATGGCCCGGTGTCCAGGCCACCACCACTGTTCCCACTGCCGATGTTCCCACTGCCGACGAGCCCTCAACGTAGCACCCGTGGACGCCGGCACCGCCCCTGCTCAAAGAACGAGCGGAATCTCCACGGCCAGATCGAAGCGGCCCGCACCATCGTCCGCGGCGGTGAGGCGCCCGCTGAGGGCACCGACTCGTGCGCGGAGGTTGCCAAGGCCGGTGCCGGCCGCCTCGGAGGGACGGGCACCGTCATTGGTGATGCGCAGCCGGACGGCTTCGTCCGTGGCGGACAGCCGGATGGCGCACCACTCGGCTGCCGCGTGGCGAAGGACGTTGGTGATGCCTTCGCGCAGCACAGTGGCCAGCACCTCGTCGATCGGAGGAGGGATCGGCACAACGGGCAGATCGGTGCGAACCTCGACGCCGGCGGCGGCCAGAGCGTCACGGGCCGTGGCGAGCTCATGGAGAAAGGACAGTTGATCGCGCACATCCTCAGTTACCGACCGAACCTCGTCACGGGACTCGGCAATGATCCGCAGGAGCTGCTCCAGTTCGTTTCGGGCACTGGCGTTGTCGCGGTCGATGAGTCGCACCACCAGGTCGCACTTGAGTGCGACGGCCGACAGGCCCAGGCCCAGAAGGTCGTGGGTGTCCCTGGCGACACGTGTCCGCTCCCGTACCACGGCGTTGCCGGCCAGTTCCCGATGAGCGGCCTCCACCCTGAGCGCCAGGTCGGTCAGTCGCGAGAGCCCGTATACCACCAGGCCGTACGCCGCTGTTCCTGTCGCGGCATACACCGCGTCGTAGAGTCCGTACCTGCTGTAGGCCACCATCGTCGTCCCGGCCACGAGCGAGATGGCCCCGAATGCCGCCCACGCCCAGCGGCCCGGAATCAGCAGCATCGCCGAACCCGCCGCGAATCCCGCCATGCCGAGCAGGTTCACCTCGTCGAAGACCCAGACCGACGCGACGCTCAGCAGCGTCTGAGCCGTGAAAGTCCAGACCCAGCCAGGGGGGCGAACACCATCGCGGCGATCACGGGTGTGCCGGAGCTGCAGCGCCCCTACCGCGACGATGACGGTGCACGCGCCGACCTTGGCGGCCACATCCGCCGCCGTTTCCAGTACGTTGACCAGCGTCTGGGCCGAGAAAGCGCACAGCACCACCACCAGCACCATCCGGGCCACCTGCGGTGCCACAGTCCCGCCCTGAATGCCGCCCTGAATGCCGTCGGCGGTGTCGCCTTCCCGTCCGGCCTTCGGCGGGCCGTGGGCGCGGTCGTCGCGGGCCACCCTCACCCGGACCTGGTCGAGCGCCTGACGCGTAATGCCGGCCGCCTCGATGAGACGGTCACGCGCCTGGCCCGGACTGTCGATGATCAACGCCAAGGCGGCTTTGCCATGTGCGGTGACGGCTTGGAGCCGGTCCCCGATCGCCTCACGCAGGAGCCCGGCCGCGCGAAGGCGCTGCCGGGCTACGGCCATGGCGACCAGCTCGGCCTGGGTTATATGCATTTCCTGGACCAGATCGGCCAACCGGACCAGGCCGAACAACGCCAAAGCCATGTTCACCGGGCCCGTCAGCGCCCAGATGGTCAACGACCACGAGCTGTCGGCCCGCAGGATCCCTTCGAGCAGAAGGACGGCGCCGAACAGGACCCAGGAGGCCGGCGCTCCCACCGTGAGCAGCAGCAGACCGCCCAGCAGTCCCGCCAGCCCCACGAACCAGTCCTGACCGAACACGACGAACGGCACATACGTCAGGACAGCCTGGACGACGAGCAGCGGGCCACGGAAACGGGCCCACAGCGCCCGGCCGGGCGGAACCGCGTACGACAACGGCAGCACGAACAGCGTCATGGCCGCCACCGCGCCGACCGGTCCGGCCCCGTACACCGCCACGGCCGACCTGGCGGGTAGCACCAGGCACAGGAAGGCCGGGGCGAACAGCCAGGCGACCGTCGGCGTCAGCGCGCCCTGCCGCGACACATCGCCCATCACGTGCCTCCAGACCACGCCTGAGCGTTCTTCACGGTGACGGCACGGCATGCCACGCCCCATCGGATGAAGGGGATCAGACATCCGCACGACCTTTCAAATCAGTACATTTTCTACGATGAGAAGTGGCCGCCTCAGGGCAGCAACCGGACATTTGGCGGGCATTGCGGAGCGGCTGAACTCATGGCAGGCCAGCGACAAGAGTGGTGTTCCGGCAGTTGGTGGCGGTGCGAATCTCCTCGGCCACGGTCAGCCCGCCCCGATGGCGAGCGGCATGGACGTGTCTTTTCCTCGTACGCTCGAAGCACGGAAATCTGCTCAGATGACGCGCAGGGGGAATCAATGCGTCAATTACTGATGTTGATCCTCGCACCGTGTGCGCTGCTCCTCCCCGGCAGCGCGGCCGCGCAGGCGGCGACCCATGACGATCCGAGCTACACGCTTCCGGGGACGTCCGTGCTGGCGGAGGTCACGGCGGACGGCCGGGTCGCGGTCACTGAGAAACACGCTTTCACCTGGCAGCGGCCGGGACACGCCGCTTACGTCGACATCCCCCTGACCTCGGAGATGCGTGTCGAGGACATTTCAGTCAGCGAGGGTGACGTCGCCTACCATCACAGTCCTGACGCCGCCGGCGGCGCGGACCGTCCGGCCGGCACGTACCGGACGGCCTGCTGCGACGCCGACCAGCAGCGCGTGAGCTGGTACTTTTCCGCCGCCCCCGGCTCCACCCGCACCTTCACCGTCCGCTACACCCTGCGCGGAGCCGTCACCGCCTACCCCGACCAGGCATTCCTCCGCCTGCCGGTGTGGGGGAAGAACTGGCCGCGGGCGCTCGACCTGCTTCAGGTCGAGATCCGGCTGCCGCGCGGTGGCGACCCGGGTGAGGGTGTCTTGGAAAGCGGCAAGGGCTCCGCGCTCACCATCGACGCGACCACGCGGACGGCCACCATGACCGAACGGCGAGTCGCCCCCGGCCAGGCCCGCACCGCCGAGCTGGCCTTCCCGCGCGGTCTGCTGGACGACAACCCCGAAGGGGCCGACGTGGTGTCCGGACTCGGCAGCATCCTCGGCATCGAGGGACCGCGCGCCTCTCTGAAGCACATCATCGGCTTGACAATGATGATCATCATAGGGGCGGCCTTCGCGGCTCTGATGCTGGCGGGTCTGGTCAGCGAGGCGCGCGAGCGTCGCCGCGCATCCCGCTCCCCGGGCGCCGGGACCCGCCCCTCCGGCTCCTCCAAGCACTCCTACGGCGGCTACTCCGGCGGCGGCTCTTCGAGCGGCGTCTACAGCGGCACCGGTGGAAGCAGCGGCGGAGGAGGTGGGGGCGGCGCCTGCTGAAGCCGTCCCGGCACCAGGGATCGGGTCACCGCCCGGCCTGGTGGCCGGTCAGATGCACACTGCGAGAGAGCGAAGGGAAGGGAAGTCGTGAAGGACCCTTACCAGGGTGTCGTCGCCGACGAGCTCGGCATCGAACCGGGGATGGTGGTCCAGGGCAGAAACTGGGGGCGGGACAACGCTCGGTTCCCTGTCGGCCTCAGGGCCGCCGTCACGGAACGCAGCGGCGGCGATCTGCTGGACGAGAGTGCCGATGAGATTGTCGACGTCGTGTTGCTGTGCTGGCGTGCGGGCGATGGTGACCTGGTGGACGCCCTCATGGACGCGGCGGGCAACCTCGCCGACTACGGCGTGATCTGGGTTCTGATCCCGCACAGAAGTCAGGGCGGGCATGACGAAGCCGAGGAACTCGCCGAGTCTGTGCCGACCGCGGGACTCGTCCAGGGCGCCAGCGTCGGTCTCGGTGACGGCTGGTCGGCGACGCTGACTTGGCCGTCCTGGCGACGGGCCAGGCCGTTGAGATAGTCACGTGAGCCTTGCCCCGGCGTCGTCGGGAACGGCCTCACTTACGCCGGGGAAGCTGACGGCGATGGTGGCAGTCCAACTGACGGGCAGGTGCAGGGCGGCTGAAGTCCCGCCAATGCAGAAGCTCCCCGAGCGGTGCACCTTGAAGGTTCACCACCGCACGGGGAGCCTCGCACGTCACATTACCCGAAGAGGAGACGCAGCCCCGCTCGCTACCCGGAGTACGGGAAATAGCCCAGGATGAATTCGACGTTCACCTTCGACGTCGGCGGATTCGACTCGCAGTCGGAGCGGACAGATACGAAGTGGCTCTTCGTGTGCGGGACATAACAGCGGTAGAGGGGACGCCTGCCCGCCCCCGGGCTCTTGTAAAGGAACCCCTCCTGCCGAAGGGCCGTGTTTTTCTTCGCGCTGGCGACGCTGTTCTCGCAGTTGGCCGTGGCCGACAGGAACTGGTCGCGCGGAGCTTGGCCGGCCATACAGCCGTAGATCGCCCTCGTGCCCGGAACGTTGCTGGTCAAAATAGGGAATCGGCCCTCTTCGCGGTAGTTCGGGCCCGGCCGCGCCCCGCTGGTCACATAGTGCTTCAGCCCGTCGAAATAGCGCACCAGCGGAACGGTCCGCGGGCCGGCCTGCCGGCCGACCTCGGCGTGGACCGCGGCAATTCCAGCCCCGGAGGTGACAATGGCCGCCGCCAGCGTGCCGAGTACGGCGTATCTCGCCTGTCCTGCGAGCGGTGAGACTCCCGTACCGGCGGTGAAGCTGTTCTGAGGCCGTTTCGAGTACCGCCGTCGCGGATGATGGCCCGAGTACCGCCGAAACGAGATCTCGCCTGGAACTGGCGAGCCCGAGCCGGTCACGCCCGCGACAGCGACGGGCCGGGAAGCGAGGAAGCGTTGGTGACCAGGATTGGCGTGAGGACCTCACCGGTGACGGGCCGGCCCGCACAGACGCACGGGCGGACGCGATGACATTCCTGCCTCCGACCGCGGCCGCCGAGGTCGTGGTCCTCGACGCGGTCGACGTCGCAGTGCTGACCTGGGTACTGGCCGATCACCACACCGCCGGGTGGTCGCTCTCGCCACTGCTGGCGGTGGCCCTGCGCTCCGATGGGACCAGATCGTGCATGCCGCACAGAACGGCGACTGAGTGATTTCGTCGGTCAGTAGCGACATCGTTTGTTGGTGAGTTTGGACAGCGGTTGGCGATCAACAGGCGCAGAAATGTTGGTGAGAAATGGCAGCACCCACCTCCGCCCGTTCTCTAGCGGAGACGGGCCAGCAAGTGGGCGTCCAGGAAGCCCCGCTCGGAGGCCGGGTCGTGGAGCAGCCGCGCGAATGTGGCGAACCCAGCCCCGGCCAGCAACTCGGCGAAGCGGTCCGCCGGCCAGCTATAGGCGGGTGTCACCTTGTGGTCGAAGCGGACCGGCTCGGGCGCGTCGGTTCCGAAGAACGAGACCAGGAGAAGGCCCCCCGGCGCCAGGACACGCGCCTGCTCGGCGAGCAGCGCGGGTAGTTCTCCAGGAGGGGTGTGAATCATCGAGTAGTGGGCCAGCACGCCGCCGAGCGCGCCGTCCTCAACGGGGAGTTCCTCCATCCGGGCCTCATCGAACTTCAGCGCCGGATGGG
Source organism: Nonomuraea sp. LP-02 (assembly GCF_036289125.1). Taxonomy (NCBI): domain Bacteria; kingdom Bacillati; phylum Actinomycetota; class Actinomycetes; order Streptosporangiales; family Streptosporangiaceae; genus Nonomuraea; species Nonomuraea sp. LP-02. The sequence goes on from NZ_JAXCLK010000001.1 coordinate 8,521,852, forward strand.
CCCGCCGAGCGTGGTCGACCATGGCCGGAGAGAGGTCGAGCCCGAAGGCATCCAGTTCCAGGTCGTGCAGCATGGCCGTCAGATGTCCGGGCCCGCAGCCGACATCCGCCACCCGCGAATTCCCCGTCCCACGCACCAACTCGGCGAAGGTGCCGATCATGTTCCGTGCGAACGGCTGCGTCTCCAGTCGGTTAGCGAACATCGACGCGTATAACTCGACGACCCCGTCGTAGGCCGTCCTGGTCTCGTCCTGGTGCTTTGCCACGGGAAGGACGTTAACACCCCCCATTCTCAGCTGTTCTCCGGCCCCGTGCCGAATCCTGCGCCGTCGTATCGGACTCGCTCGGCTACCAGGACAAGGCCATCACCCGGTGGCGCGACAAGCCGCTGGCGACCACAGTCCGTCACCAGCTGGCTGGACTCCCCGGGGAAGTGGCGACAGTTGATTAGGCGATCACACCAGTATCAGACCCCTGATCGTCAGCCTGCGGTGCGCTGCTCGACCCGAGCTCGGGTCTGGGCCAGGCGGTAGGACTCGGTGCCGGTCTCGATGATGTTCCCACCGAAGGTGAGCCGGTCGACGATAGCCGCGCATAGCCGGGGGTCGGTGAAGGTCTTGGTCCAGCCGCCGAAGCTCTCGTTGGAGGCGATGGCGACGCTGGCTTTCTCTTCGCGCTCGGTTAGCACCTGGAAGAGGAGTTCGGCGCCGCGGCGGTCGAGTTCCATGTAGCCCAGCTCATCGATGCAGAGCAGGTCGACTCGGCCGTAGCGGGCGATGGTCTTGGACAGTTGCTTGTCGTCGGCGGCTTCGACCAGTTCGTTGACCAGCTTGGTGGCCAGGGTGTAGCGGACGCGGAAGCCCTTCATCGCAGCCTCGGTGCCCAGCGCGATGAGCAGGTGGGACTTGCCGGTGCCCGAGTCGCCGATGAGGCAGAGCGGCTGTCCTTTCTTCACCCATTCGCAGGCGGCGAGGGTGTGGATGACGGCGGGGTCAATGTGGGGGTTCGCGTCGAAGTCGTACTCGCGTAGTGACTTGTCACGAGGGAAAGCGGCGGCCTTGATCCGGCGTTCGGAGCGGCGGCGCGCGCGGTCGTCGCATTCGGCCATCAGCAGTTCGGCCAAGAAGCCCAAATAGGTCATCTGCTCGCGGGTCGCGGTGTCGGCCAACTCGCCGAATTGACGGCGGATGGTCGGCAGCCGAAGCATCCGACAGGCCGAGTCCACGGCGGCCTGGGCGGCTTGCTCGGTCAATCCGCGGTGGCGGGGAAAGGTCATGAGGTGTCTCCCTGGGCGGACGGCTGCGCGGCGGGTCGGCGATGTCGCAGCAACTGGTCGTAGGCGGCCACCGAGGGCAGCGGCCGGTTATCGGGCGGCAGGTGTGCCAGGCGCCGCTCGGTCAGGAAGGTCACCGTCGCGCCGGTCGGTACTGAGCCGGATGCGGTGACGGGTTCGGTGCTGGTGTTGGTGGAGGAGTCAGAGTCGGCGGCTTTGCGAGCCTCCAAGGCGACGGCATCAGCGGTCAGCGCACCAGCCCGGATTGCGGTAACTATCCCCGTTACGATGTGCTCGTGGGCCATGTGACGGGTCAGCAGGAGCACCTCGATCAAAGCGCGGGTGCCGGCCGCGTCGCCGTGGGCTTTGCAGGCAGCCGCCCACCATTCATCGTGGACGGGGGTGAACTTGCCCGCGGCGCGCGCCTGCTCCAAGACGGTGGCTCCCGGCAGGGCGCCAGGCTTGCGGATGAGGACCTCCAGGTAGTGGTCCAACTCCAGCCGGCTCGCGGCTTTCGCCAGGAGCCGTTCGTGCCGTGCGACCTCTTCCCGTCCGTCGTAGATGACCAGCTCTGAGGCGTGCAGCATGACCCGCACCCTGCGGCCGATCAGGCGGGCGGGCACCGAATACCGGTTGGTGCGCACGGTGATCTGGCTGTAGCGGTCCACCCGCGGCGTCAGCAGCAGCCCCGTCTCGAACGGCTCGGTGGGCAACATCTTGAGCAACGGGGCCTCGATGGCGAAGTACTCCCCGATGGTCCGGGCGCGGTTCCCAATCCGCCGTGTCTCGTCGGCCAGGTCCCAAGCGTCGATCAACACATTGAGCTCGGCCAGTGAGGCGACATCGGGGATCGGCACCATGTGGTTGCGGCGAAACCAGCCGATGTCGCCTTCCACTCCGCCCTTCTCGTGGGCGCCCTGCTTACCAGGCTGGCAGTAGAACGGCTCGATCCCGTAGTGGGAGCGGAAAGCCGTCCAGCGTGCGGTCTCCACCCGGGCACGGGAGAACCCCAGAACCTGAGCGACGGCGGCCTTGAGGTTGTCGTAGCGGACCTTGCCGAATGGCACCCCTCCCAGCACGCTGAAGGCGTGGACGTGTCCCTCGAAGAACGCTTCCTGGCCGCCGGAGGCGAACACGCGGTGCACGGCCTTGCCCGAATACGACAGCCGCAACGAGAACAGCACGCACTTGACCATCTCGTCGGCCAATCGGATGGTCACCTCCCCGAAGTCGACCTCGGCCTCGGCGCCGGGCCGGTGCGACTGGGGCACGAACGCCTTGCTCGGGCCCCGGCCCGACTCGGTCCAGATCTCGGAACGGCGTTGCGCGACGTAGGCGCGAACCATCTGATACGACACTCCCACCGCGTGATGCTCGCTCACCAGCCGGTCGAAGATGCGCTTGGTGGTGTGACGCTGCTTGCGCGGCGCGTCCAGGTCCGCGCGCAGCATCTGATCGATCACGTTCTTGTAGGGGTCGATCTTGGACGTTCGCTGCGGCAGCTTCTTGCGTGGTTCAGGCCATGCCGAGGCCAACGCCTTCTGCACCGTGCGGAACCCGACGCCGTGCTTCGTTTGCAGTGCCCGGTTGGACATGCCAGTGCGAGCATCGCGGCGGATCGCCGCGTACAGCTCAACCTTCGACATGCGAGGCACGTGGGCTCCCTCACCGTGCGTAGCACCCTGATAGTCCCACCGCAACCACTTGGGTGCTGTCAAAACTCAGCAACACAGTCCGGCGGGCTACACGACCGCTGTCACGGCCGGCCAACAAACGCTGTCGCAACTCAGGTATAGAGCCAACTGAGGCGATGCCGAGAAGATCATTACTCGCTCTGGCCCGCCGACCGCAGCATCCCGTCCGGCTGGTCCGACACCGGGACCTTCGGCACCAAGGACGACTGCCTGGACGTCATCGACAAACTCGGGACGGACATGCAATTGCTGAGCCCGCGCTCGTCCCGGATCTGAGCGGGGCCAGGCGATATGGAGGTGCACGCTGGACGGAGACCTGGACGTGGAGAGGTCGTGCCGCGGCTGCATCGTGGAGCGCGCACCTGGCATGAAATGTCCCGCCAACGGCCTGTTGCTGCCCTGGAAATTGCTCCACCCGACGGCCAACAATCCAAGGGACGCCTGTCACGTCAATCTGGAGGCCCGAACCTGTGCCCGTACTTCCTGAGCTCATCCCCATGCTGGCCCGCATCGAGGAGAACCGCGCGCACGGCAGAGGCGTCGGTGCCGGTGGCCCAGCGGCGAGCCATGATCCATCGAGGGATGGATCAACGCGCCGCCACCGTATCCCTACCAGCGCCCGCAGTGACGCAACGGGATCACCTGGTCCAGGTGGAGGGTGGCGAGATCATGGTTCGCAGCTACACGCCGGCCGGGATGGGGCCGCTGCCCTGTCACGTCTACATTCACGGGGGCGGCTGGTGGCTGGGTGAACTCGCCCACCGCGACGCCGTCTGTGGCCGTCTCGCGGCCGACGCCAACTGCGTGGTGTTCTCCGTCGCTCACCGACTGGCCCCTGAGCACTGCTTTCCCGTGCCGGTCCTCGACTGCTACGCGGCGCTGCTGTGGGTGGCCGAACACGCCGCCCGGCTCGGCGCCGACGCGTCACGGCTGTCGATCGGTGGCGACTCCTCGGGCGCAAACCTGGCCGCCGCGGTCGCGCTCCTGGCCCGCGACCGGAGCGGGCCGCGGCTCATCGCCCAGGTCCTGGAGATCCCGGCGCTCGACCTGACGATGAGCCGGGTGACCAACGCCGCTGAGGCGCTTGTGCTGACGCCGGACGAACTAGCCGCCAACATCGAGAGGTACTGCGGCCCCGAGGACCGCCGCCACCCGTACGCCTCACCACTCCTCGCCAGCGACCTGGCAGGCCTGCCACCAGCGTTGATCATGGTGGCCGAGTACGACATTCTCCGCGACGAAGGCGAAGCCTACGGCCAGGCACTGAGACGGGACGAAGTCCCGGCCGAAGTGATCTGCTGGCCGGGGCATGTCCATGGATCGCACGAGATGACCGCGGTGCTGGCCTCGGCCCGCGAGTGGCAGGCACGGGTCGCGAGCTTCCTGAGAAAGATGTCTTCGAACTCCTGAACCAGCTCGGTCATGAGCCCGCGAGGCCATGATCTGGCCGGCGAACGGCCTTACTTGTCTACCGGCTGTGCCGGCGCGTCATGATCCACAGGCGTCCGGTGAGCCGGTGGCGCCGGACCGTTCCCGTACGGGGGAGCGGCCCGGGAGACGAGAAGGCGGCAGGCTCCGCAGCTTGTGCCGGACTTCGCCGGCGTCGGGATGCTGTGATGGTAGACGCGAAGTCGGCTGAGCGCGACGGCGTTGCTGTGACCGTCGCCCAGCTCGCGATAGAGGTCCGCTGACTGCAGATAGCAGCGCGCGGCCTCGTCCACGCCGCACGTTGGTGCGTTGCAGGCGCTGGAGAGCTTCCGTGCAGTAGACGAGCGCTCGCTCACGGTCATTGACCTTCGCGTACGCCCATCCGATGGCGTTGAGCGAGCTTCCCACCCCTTCTTCATGTCCCACCGCACGGTACAGTTCGAGCGCCCGCTAACCGTGATCCAGCGTCGGTTCACTTGCCCAGCCGAGTGGCCGGACAGGGAACGTCCGGTGCACGGTGGCTTCGCCGAGCCGGTCGCCCAGCCTGCGATAGAGCCTGATGGCGGGCAGGAGTAGCTCACAGGCCTCCTCGTGGCCGCCCAGTTTGGCGGTGGCCCTGGCGAGCATGTGCAGGGCACGAGCCTGTGCGGCGATGTCGCCTGTGCGGCGGGCCGCCTCCAGCGCCGAACGCTCGATGATCGCCCAATCCTGCCAGTGCCCGCTGCGGTTGAAGTAGTCGGTGAGGACGCCCGTGATCTGACTCACCAGGCTGTCGTGCCCGTTGTCAATGGCCTGGGTGACGAGAGTGAGCAGCGTCTTGTGCTCGTCGCGGAACCAGTTCATCGCCTCCTCGTACCCGGCGATGGGCTGGGGATCAACTCCCTCGGGAAGCGGATCGACCTGGACCGCACTCTGCGGAAGGCTGGCCAGGTGACGCGATGCGGCCAGGCCGGTATGGACATAATGGCTGACTACGCGGTTCTCCAGATCCGTGCGCCCCGAGGACAGCTCCTGGCTCGCCGCCAGTTCGGCGGCGTATGCCCGTACGAGGTCGTGCTGCAGATACCGACCAGGAGCGGGCTCGAAGACCAAATGCGCGCCGCGCAGCTCGCCCAGGAGCCGGCGCGTCCTGCGGATCGGCAGTCCTGCCAGGCTGGCGGCCGCCGGCACGCCGATCTCCTGTGCCGGATGCACACTGAGGAGCCGGAACAGGCGTGCAGCGTCAACACTCAGGGTCCGGTATGACCAGGAGAACACGGTGCGGACGTCGGCGAAGCCGTCATCTCCTGACAGCGCGTCCAGGCGGTCGTTCGTGGCTCGCAGCTCCGCGGCTAGCGCTTCGAGATCGAAGCTCTCATGGATTGCCGCACGGGCCGCCACCATGGCTAGCGCGAGCGGCAGCCCGGAACACAACGCGGCGATCTCGTCGAGTGCGCGTGGATCCGCGTCGACACGCGCGGGTCCGAGCCGTTGCGACAGCAGCAGCCGGGCGTCGGTATCGGGCAGCGGGTCGAGGACCACCGGCGTGGCGCCTGCCGCGACCAGGCCGGACAACTGGTTACGACTGGTCACGATGACGAGGCAGCCGCCGGCGCCCGGGAGCAGATGCCGGACCTGTGCGGCGTCGCGCGCGTTGTCGAGCAGGATCAGGAGCCGCTTGCCGTGCAGTGTGCTGCGCAGCAGCGCCGACTGGGCGTCCGGATCGGCGGGAATGCGTTGCGAGGTAACGCCGCACGCGTGCAGAAAGCCCCGGATCACCGTCGATGGATCGAGCGGGTCCTCGCTCACGTCGAACCCGCGCAGGTCCACATACAACTGGCCGTCAGGAAAGTGGCCCATCACCCGGTGCGCCCAGTGCACGGCCAGCGCTGTCTTCCCGACCCCTGCGCATCCGACGACGACCACCAGCTTGGGGGCGAGCTGCCGGGCCCATCCGTCCTCCGCGAGCGTGGCGTCCAACGCCGACAACTCCTTGTCCCGGCCGATGAAGTACGCGGTGCCGAGAGGAAGCTGCCGGGGTACGGTGATCGAGCTCGGCGGCGGCTCCCGACTCGGCGCCGCCTCGGCGCCTTCGCTCGCGGCCCGCGCCAAGGCGATCAGTTGCGCCTCCTCCGTCTCATCCAGCTTCAGCGCCTTGGCCAGCAAGGACAAGGAAGCCGTACGCGGCCGGTGTTGTGCGTGCATTTCCAGCCGACGGATGGTGCGGACATTCAGTCCGGACCGCTGCGCCAGTTGCTCCTGCGTCAGCAAGGCCCGCGTTCGCCAGGTGCGGATCAGCGCGCCCACCTCTGGCGCCTCCTCCAGCGAAGCCGCCTGCGTGTCGTGGGCTTGCGGCGCCGTGGACACTCCAGCCTCTCTCGCTTTCGGCCGGCCTCCGGGCGCGCGGATCCCAGCGGGCGGGTCATCACTCCGTGAGGCAGGCAGAGGGGAGCGTTCCTGGAGCGCGTACTGCTGGGTGAGGAAGTTCTGGTGGAGCTCGCGCAGTTCGGCGCTGGGGTCGATGCCGGCCTCCTCCTTCAGCAGACGGGACACGGTACGGTACGCCTCAAGAGCATCGGCCTGCCGCCCGGTCCGATAAAGGACGGTCATGAGCTGGGCCCAGAACCGCTCGCGCAGCGGGTGCTCGGTGGTGAGGGCGCGCAATTCCGGCACGAGCGCGGCGCTCCTGCCCAACTGGACGTCGATGTCCACGCGGCGTTCGATGGCCTGCAACCACTGCTCGGTAAGAGGGGGGACGTCGATCTGGTCGAGCACGTCCGACTCGACATCGGCGCACACCGGCCCGCCCCACAGGGCGAGGGCGTCATGGAGGAGACGCCCTTCCAACGCGGGAGTCGCCGCACCGGCGGCCGTGCGAATCAGCTGCTGGAACTCGAGCAGGTCGAGCTGGCCGGGCTCCAGCCGGGCGAGGTAGCCGTGCGGCTCGGTGAAGATCACGTCGGTGAGGTCCAGGAATTGGCGCAGGCGCACAACGTTGGTTTGCAGGACCCGGCGGGGGTGGCGCGGCAGGTCATGGCCCCACAGCCGTTCGGCGAGCTGGTCGAACGAGACGACCTGGTTGGGCCGCAGCAGGAGCGCCGCCAGCAGAGTCCGGATCTTGCCGCCCGGGATGGGTACCTTCGCCCCATCACGGACCACTGTCAAAGGGCCGAGCACCGAGAATCGTATGGGGATCACGACACCTTTCTTTCTACGCCTTCTGGCGCGCTCGTCCGGGCACGCTCTCGCCGGCCTTGTCGAAAGCGCGCTGGGCTGTGGTGTTGACCGGCACGTCGACGACCGCGATCCGCGTCTGGGCAAGCAGCCGTCAGGCGACGACCCGCTGGGCAACGGCGGCATCGCGGAGCCGATCCACGCCCGCTGGCGATGATGTCCCGCACTGATCGCCCGCTCCCCGTTGATACGTTGAGGCGATCTCCGGTATGTGCGAGCACCAAAGAGCTCTTCGCTGCCATCGTTGCCGGTGATGGGATTGTTCCGCATGGATGGGCAGGCGACACTGCGGAAGGCGCCGAATGTCGCAGATGTCCGCTGAATGTCCTCGTGCTGCCACCCGGAGCAATCGCTCATTCCTGGCGGCGCGCCAGTGTGCTGACGTAGAGCGCGAGGGTGACGTAGCCGCGGTCGTGCAGGGCAGCGGGTCGGCGGCGCGGGAGCGGTTGCGGCCCTGCCGCACCTCCTCGAACCGGAGAACGGCGGCATCGTGACCGACGGCCCGGGCCTGGCGCAGGCCTGCGCGGGGCGATCTTCGTCCGTCGGCCAGCGACGCGAAAATTGCTGGCCACACCGGAAATGCCCGGCAGATGTCCTGTTGAATAACCTATCCGGCAACCCTCTGCGCTGCGACCATTCGTCGGGACACTCGCAGCACGAGAGGAAGGCACATCATGCGTGTCAGAAAGATTGCCATGCTCATCTCAGCCGTCGCCATGTTAGTCGGCGGCCTGTCCGGTACGGCGAACGCGCAGCCGTCGGACCCCCAGCTCGAAGCGGTCCCGGCCACCACAGACGACGTACCGGCGCCACCGCCTCCACCGGTCACCAAGGACGGGGTGCAGCTCCAGGGCTCGTGGATCGGGCCCTACACGTACCGGAACCTCAACAGCGGCAGGTGCCTGGACATCCGGGGTGCCTCCAAGGACAGCGGCGCGCAGGCGGTGCAGTACAGGTGTATCGCTGGCAGGACCTCGCAAATGTGGTACCTCTGGCACACCGAGGGCGACGGCTCCATCGACTTCCACCTGATCGCTAACGGCAACAGCGGGAAGTGCCTGGAGCCCATTCCGACCATGACGCGGGGAGCGCCGCTCCTGCAGTACACCTGCTACCTCGGCCTGGACAACCAGGTCTGGTACAACACCAGTACCTACCCCAACGTGCAGGTGAACGACGCCTCCCACTACTGCATGGAGGTCCAGGGAGGTTCGCTGGCCGACCTCACCAAGATCGTTCAGTGGGACTGCCACCGCCGGGCCCATCAGACCTGGCTCCGCTACAACGCCTGACCCTTCGTCCGAGCAGTGAACTTGCGCGCCCGCTCAGTCCGTCGCCCCTGAGAACGTCGCCCCTGCCGAACGGGCCGAGCTGCTGGGCAACGGGTGGGAGAAGTCGTCCGATCGGGCGGTGACCACCGCGGGCGACGCCACCGGTTTTCATGTGCTGGTGGCGGACGGCGGCCTCCTGTCGGAGCCGGGCTTCGACACCGACACGTGGATCGGCAACATCTGCGTGACGGCGTCCGGCGAACGAGCCGTGGTGGTGTAGGGGCCGCGCACGCGCAAGCTAAAGGTGCAGACCAGCCTGGCCTACTTCAACCCCGGCTGAGGCGTTCGACGTTGACGGCGATGGCGGTGAGCACGTGTTGCAGGTGGGCCTTGGCTTGCCCGCGGTAGCGGCAGCGGCGCATGCCATCGCCGTGGGCGAACGCGCAGATGGTGCCCTCGATGCCGGAACGTACCGCGTAGCGCTTGTGCCAGTCCGGTTCTCGCTGCTCCGCGCGGTTGCGCAGCTGTAGTTCGTGTAGTTCTCCCGGAGGAAAGCCCACGTTGCGCGCACCGTCGCGGGAGGTGGTGCACTTGGCTCGGACCGGGCAGGTTGGCACTGGCCCTTGGTGAAGCGGGCCACGATCAACGGGGCGGCGGTCAGCGAGGATGTCGGATAGGGCCCGTGCCGGCCCTTGCTGACCTGGCCCTGTGGGTGACTTCCTGGCGGTCGAAGTCGATGCGAACGTCGTCGCGGGCGAAACCCCCACCCTGGCGGTTCTGGTGGGTGGGGGTTGCCCGGAAGCGGTCCGACCACGGTGATCTGGTGTCCGCGTTCGGCCTGTTCGAGGCGGACCAGGGAGGTGTGGCCACCGTCGACCAGGTGCTGCTCGGGCCGTAGGCCCCGGCGTTCCAGCCGGGTGTGGATGCGTGCGCGAGGAACCCCTGCCAACGGGTGACCTGCCCCCGACGCGCATAGCGGGCCGTCAGGTCGTAGGGCGAGATGATCCGCTTGGCCGAAGGCGGCAGACCGCTATCGTCGTCATCGTCACGCCGGCGCAGCCGCCCGGTGGAGTCGCAGTAGTGGTTCTGCACCAGGATCTGTCGCAGGGCCTACGCCTGGGGGCCGCCCGGCAGGCCGGGACGGTTTCGGCTCAGGTGTTCCAGCAGGCGACGGGCATCTGGCCCGGTGGTGTTGATCCTGGTCTTGGGCCGGGTGGGGTTCGTGCCCAGGCGGATCTGCCGGCCGTAGCGGCGTCCCCAGTCCTCATCGACCAAGCCGTTCAGCGCGTGAGCGGCAGTGCGGGCCAGTTCCTCCAGGGCTGCGCGCATGGCCTCGGCGGCCAGCTCCAGGCGGGTCAGGGCCAGATCGAGAAGCCGGTCCGCCCGCCCGTCCTGCGGCAGACGGTCACGGAAGTCACCGAGCACGCTGTGGTGGAAGCCGGGGTCGTCCAGTTCGAGGCCGAGCGTGTACGTGAAGTCGATGCGACAGCGTACGGCCTCGGCGGCATCGGGGTCGGAAAGGTCCAGCACGAATTGCAGCATGCTCACCGTGGCCAGCTGGGCGGGTGAGAGTCCCGGCCGGCCGTCGCGGGGATACCACTGCGCGAAGTCCTTATCGCTCCATAACCCGTCCAGCCGGTCGCGGATCCACATGGCCGGGGTGCCACGGGGATTACTCGCTCGTGCTACCTGGGCGGTGAGCTCCGGGACCTCCAGCGCGGACCGGGGACGAACCGGCAGAGAGACCTGACCACCTCGGGGGAATGACCGACTTCGCCGACCTCAGAAGCCTCACCGTTACTGATCAGTCGCCCTTCGCGACATGCCGGATGTTTTCAGCTTCCCGACAGAGTCAAGCTAAGGGCGATCTACCGCATCGGCGTCACTCGGATCACGCCGCCCATCACCGCCACTGTGCTCAGTGCCGTCCCCGACGCACGTGCCGACACCGCCAGAGCCGCCGACCTCATCGTGGTCGCCGCCCTGCCCTTGCCTGCAGGGCTACCGCAAGACGCTTCGAGCAACCCTGCCGCGCTCGACCGGGGGTTCGATGGCAGCATGCTGATCAGCGGGGGCTTGTTCATCCTCGGCGGCCTTCTTGCCTGGTTCGGCATTCCCCGCCCAGCTGGCGTCCCCGCCGAATTCTCTGAGTTGCTCAGGCTGGGCGCCCCCGCCGACATCGTCGAGCTCCCCGCGCCCCTGCTTCGAGAGCCTGGCGGGGGAGCGCCTCAGCGCTTGATCGCGCGGTGCGACCGTCTATCCCGCCAGGTTCGGGGTGATGCCGAGTTGACCGGTGATGGTGCCGGCGTCGAAGTAGATCCGCTCGCAGATGATCTTGTCGCCCTCAGGCCCGTCGAAGAAGAAGAACGCCACCACCGGACAACGAAAGCTCCGGCCGGTGGGCGGAATGCCGTACAACTCGCCCAGGTGGGTGCCGAGCAGGTCGAACTCTGCGATCACCGCGGTGTCGGAGTGGTGCAGGCGGACATTGTCGTGGCGCTGGTCCGGAAAAGCGGTCCTCGTCCTGTGGTAGTAGCTTCGCACCTGCTCCTCGCCCTCGAAGACCTCACCGGTGGGGATGAGCTCATAACGAGGGTGGCCCATCGTCGTCATGGTGATGTCGAATTCTTGAGTGGCCTCGGACTCGAAATGGGTGCGGACTAGCGCCTCACGCGCTTCGCGCACGGTTGATGACGTGGTCACGATGGGCCTCCTCGGCGAATTTGGTGCGATCGCGTCATGAATAGCAGGGAGTATTGATCTTGGGGTGACGCCTGTCAACTCGTCCGGGCAGCGCGGACATGACGAACGCTAATTGTCCGGCAAAAGCCCGGCTGCTGCCCTGCATAATCGCCATTCGGCAGCGACTGACGCCGTTACGGATCGACGAAAAGACATACGTGCCGAAAGTGCCCGGCAATTGCCGCGGGATGACGTCCGGCCGGTCCAGAGCGCCGAATGTCGTACAGGCTCTAGTCGGGCAGAGCGGGCTTGGCGTTGCTCCAACCCTTCAAGGGCTGCGTTCCTCATCGGGTACGCAGTTTCTCGCTGATTCGTCGTTCTGAGCAGAGACATCGTGCATGGTAGGAGGGGTTATGCCATGCCGAAGCTGTTACGCGCCAGGCCACCGCGAGACGATCGGGAAGAGCACCGAATCCGCAGGCTGGCCGGGGCCCGGCATGCCCCGGCCGACTGGATCCAACGAGCCGCCGTCATCGCCTTGAGCTGGGAGGGGCTGCACGTCCCAGTGATCGCCGCGCGGGTGGGCTGCCATCCAGCCACGGTGCGGCGCCGTCTTCGCCGATTCTCCGCCGAGGGGATCCACGGCTTGGCCGGCCTGCCGGGGCCGGGCCGCAAACCGCGTATCACCCAGGCCGAACGCTCCAGATCATCGCGCCGGCCAAAGCCCGCCACCGGGGCATCCGCGCTGGCAGGACCGGGGTGAACTGCGGGCCGCCGAGGAGAGCGGGCCGGCGGTGTGGACACTGGACACGCTCACCGCCGCGGCCCGCACCGCGGGGATTCATCGAGCGACCGCTACTCCCGGTACCACCGCTCTACGCGGTCCGGCCGGACGACCACGCCGGCCTTCGCGACCTGATCATCGATCTGCTCGACCGTTGACGGTACGTCCGTGTGGTTTCCGGCAGTCTGCAACCCGGACCGATTGTCAGTGGGTCTCGGTCACGGGCAAGAACCTGGTCTCGGGCGGGTACGTCCGGGCGTATTTCAGTGAAGGCCGCCCACCCCACCGGCTGTCATCAGCCTCACCTCGCCGACTGGGTGTGCCGGGCCCGCCCAGCGGGCGCTTGCCTGGACCTGGCGCGGCGCATTCCCAGTCCATCTCGCCGGCGGCGAGGTCGTCCGGCAGGGTGGAGCGATCAAAGCCTCAGTGGCTGATCTCCGGCTCAGGGCGCGGGCGCGATCTCGCCTCCGATGCCCGTCTCATTACCGTCGGCGTCGTGGAAGACCCACTTGCAGACGTTCCCATGCTGTTCCAGGTCCACCGGCCGCAGCCCGCGCTCCGCGATCCGGTCCACCTCGGACGCCGGGTCGTCCACCCAGATCATGCCCACTCCGCCTCCGGCGCGAGCGGCGTCCTCGATGACGTACACGTACCGGTCCTCGGCCAGCTGCCACACCGCTTCGATGTCGTTGGGATAGAACGCCGGCTCTTTGCCAAGGAGCTTGGTGTACCACTCCACGGCGCTCTTGCAGTCGCGGACAGGAATGCCCGCGAAGATCCCGACTGTCATTGTTCGTCTTCCTCTCTGCCGGAACCGGGGAGGTCCGGGTCTTCCAAGGGATGGACTCGGCGCGTCCGCAAAAGTCATCGCGGCGCGCCAGGCGTGTAGCCTTCTACGCCGCCGAGCCGGTTGCAGCCTGTCGCGAGCACCTGCGGGCGGGCTGCGGCTGACCGGTGAGGGCTCGACGCAGGCCAAGCTTGCCTGCCTGGCCGCCGGATCGACGCCGACGGCGAAGAGCACGTGGGTCGAATCGGGCCGCTGCCGGCCGCTAGCCGAAGCAGCCCGGCAGTCTCCGCGCGCTCCAGGATCGTGTCGAGCGGGCTCCGCCCACAAATACTCCCAGGTCGCAGAGGGTGGTCGAGTTTTCGGCATAGTCGAGGTACCGCCTTCTACTGTGAGTGCAGAGTGTGAGGCAGTGGTGACGGTAGGCTCGTAACGCCAGCCACTGCAGAGATACGGAGCCGCGAGGCGTCGCGCATGTCTCGTCGACAAGTCGTGCAGCCTGTCCGAGACCGTCGTCCAAGCCTGGCTGAGGAGTCGTGCGGGCCTGTCCGAGAAGGAGTTGCTCCGAACGGAGAGGAGCGAGGCGGGCGCCCGGGGGCCAGCGGCCCGCCTCGCTCCGGCTCTACCCGGCCATCGTCAGCCCTCGGTCGGGCGGAGCGAGCGGGCGGTCTTGCGCGCGGAGGCCCGGTCGGCCCGCGCGGGTACGAGGTCCTGCGACAGGGCGCTCGTCAGGACCGCGTGCGCCGCCCCGTGCGTCAGCTCAAGGATCACCGTGTTGCTGACGTTGGTGATCGTGTCGCACGCCTTGTGGTAGCACGGGTCGTACGGCTTCCCCGCGACACCGCCGAAGAGCGCTGCTTCGGCCGCGGTCTTGATGCCTTCCGAGCCGCTGAACAGGCCGCCCGTCGGGATGCCCGCGTCGAAGAAGGGCACGTAGTCGGAGCGGAAGTCGAAGACGGTCGGCGCCAGCGGGAGGTCGCGCCCCTCGAAGTAGGAGGCGAAGATACGCTCCAGCTCGCCCGACCCCTCCGGGCCGGGCACGCCGAAGTCGGAGCCGTCCCCGTCGTAGACGAACCGGGCGAAGTTCGGCGAGCCGATCATGTCGAAGTTCAGATTGGCGGCGACCGCGCCGAGCTGGGCGTCGGTCAGGTTGTCCACGTAGAGCTGCGAGCCCAGGCTGCCGAACTCCTCGGCGCCCCAGAACGTGAAGCGCACCTTCTGCCGCGGCGTGATCTTCAGGGCCGCCATCTGCCGGGCGATCTCGACGAGCGCCGCGACGCCGGAACCGTTGTCGTTGACGCCGGGCCCGCCGGTGACCGAGTCCAGGTGCGCGCCGACGACGAGCACGTTGCCGGGGTCGCCGCCCGGCGAGTCGGCGATGATGTTGGACGTCACCGCGTCGGGCCGGATCTCGGTCCGGGTGACCACGCGCAGCTCGGTGGGCCCGGCCTGCGCCGCGGCGTGCAGCGCGGCCCCGTCGGCGTAGCTGAGCAACACCACCGGCACGTGTGCCGGGGTGAACAGGCTGCCCGGCACGAGCGCCTGGCGGCCGGCCTGGCCCTCGTTGAAGACGACCACCGCGTCGTAGCCGGCCGCCTCGGCGTTGGCGACCTTCACGGCGTAGGAGCAGGTGCCCCGCTGGATCAGAGCGATCCGCGGCTCGGCGCCGACCGGCGCGAAGTCCCCGGGCTCGCAGCCCGAGGTCGAGGAGTTCGGCTGGGCGCCGGGCGGCACCTGTACGTCATTGGTGGGCACGACCTGGCCGGTGACGTCCCCGCTGTCGGAGAAATCCATGGCCAGCGTCTGGTAGGTGACCTGGTTCGGCGACGTCTGCGCCAGCGTGGCGGGCGCGAGCTCGCGGTAGAACGGGAAGGTGAAGGTCTGCTCGGTCACCTGGTAACCGGCGTCCGTCAGGGCCTTCTTGACGTAGGCCGCCGACGCGTCGTAGCCCGGCGTGCCGGAGGCCCGGGTGTTGCCGTTGGCGCTCGCGATCCGCTGCAGGGCGCGGGCGTGCCGGGTGACCCCGTCGAGGGTGATGGCGCTGCGGAGCGTGCCGGTGTCGACATCCGCGGGCGCACCGGCGGGGGCGGCGGCCGAGGCCTGTGGGGGAGCAGAGCTGACGGCCACCGCGGCCGCCAGCATCGGCGTCAGAAAAGCCGCCACAAACCTGGAGAATCGGGGCAACTGTCCCTCCTGAGGGATCATCGGTGTTTCTCAAATGAGAGGACGCGGCGGTAGCGGCCTCACGCGGCCACGGACACGAGGATCGTGCCGCGGGGCGCGGCGCCGTCGCCGTACTCGACGACGCTCAGGTACCGGGTGCGCGCCCGAGTCCGGACCAGGCGTCCGTCAGCTCCATCTGCCTGCCGGGCGTCACCGCGACGGAGGCCGGGGTCACGGTCAGGTTGCCCGCGGACGCGGGTGCGACCACGAAGGCGTTCAGCTCCACGTCCTGCTCGGACACCCCTTCGGCCGTGGCATACTGCACGACGTACACCTCGTAGCGGTCGGCCGTGGTGGCCGTGAACGCCTCCTCGACGGTGAGCCCCAGGCTGCGTCCGGCGAGGGCGCCGTCGCGGTAGACGTACAGGTTGAGGTCGGTGCCGGCCGGGACGTCGGGGGCGTAGGTGGCGAGCCTGGCCACCTTGGTGCCCGCGGGCACGGTCACCGTGCCCTTCCCGGCGGCCGGCCCCTCCGCCGGGTTCGCGCTGTCGATGCCCTTGATCTGCTCCAAGAGGCCGTAGCCCTTGGGAGCCAGATTCGTGTCCATCCAGCACGCCTTGTACATCGCCCGCCGCGACGCCGGTGCCATGCCGCTGATCGTGCCGAGGTCCACGCCGTTGATGACAGCCTCGACGTCGTGGTTGCGGGCCGCTGTGCTCGCGACGTGCGAGGCGTGCCCGTTGTGGTCGTGCGGCGAGCGGTACTTCGCGTCGGGGTCGGCTTGCCGAAGTTGTACCAGCGGGCGCCGAGTAGCTTGTTGGTGCAGGTGACCGGCGCCTCCTCGGCGGGGGCGCATTCACCGGTCCACTTCTTGGCGATGACCTCGGCGTCCGGGCGTGGCTGGGGCAGCGGCGCGAAGCTCGGGTTGCCGGGCGAGATGCCGGTGTCCACGCTGCCGACGATGACCCCCTCACCGGCGCGGGAGGGATCGCCGAACTGCCGCGCCCAGACCCCGTCGGGCCGGTCATGCCGAGGAAGGCTGGGGTGTCGGTGGTGTCGAGCGGGCGGTACTCCTGCGCGAAGACGCCGCGTACGCCGGGGGTGGCGGCGAGCTTGGCGACGTCGGCACCGGCCAGCCGCAGCCCGGCGCCGTTGAGCACGACGTCGTACTCGGCGACGGTCTTCGCCTCGCCGAGCCCGGCCGCGTGCAGCGTCCTGGCCCGTTCGGCCCACAGCGTCGATACCGCCCACCCCGCCGGCGTACGTAGCGAGCGGGGCGGCGTCGAACTGCACCAGGTAGAGGGCGGCCGGTGCCGCCGCTGATCGAGCCGACGCAGCGTGCGCGGGAACGCCGCCCGCCGGCGCGCCCGCGGTGAGTGCCACGGCGATCGCCGCCGGCAGCGGACGAGTGCGTCCTCCGTGATGAGGGCGCGACGCGTCGTGCCCGCGCCCTGACCTCCCTGGTAACGACAAGATGGACAACCTCCATGACCGGGAGTGAAGGATCTTGGACGAACGCCGGAACCCTAGCAAGTGCCGGCTTCAATCCCGCTTCACTCCGCGCAGGCCGCGTCCCCGATACGACGGCCGGCCGGTCACGCCCCGGCTGGTGGCCCTGCCGCGGACCGCCGGGCGGTCACTGCACGCACTTGTCCGCCTCGTTCCAGAAGCGCTTGTTCGACGGGGTCAGGCCCTTGACGTCGTCGGACTTGATCGCGCCGTCGATGTAGCGCCGCAGGTCCTTCTTGTCGCCGTACTTCATGGCGAGGTCCGCCATGCAGGTGACGTACGTGTCGGGCAGCCCCTGCACCTCCGGGTCCTTGCGCATCTTGCGCAGGAGAGCGGTCTTGCTGATGCCTCCGTCAGAGGGCGGCGTCGGCCGTGCGCTGGTCGCCTTCTTTCGCGGCCGTGGCGTGTCCGACACGGTGGGGGCAGGGGAGGCGGCGGCCTGCTCGTCGCCGGCCCCGGCGGAGCCGCCGCACGCGGCGAGGCCGCCGCACAGGAAAGCGGCTGCGAGCCCGGTGGCAAGGAGGCTAGCGCGGTTCGAAGCGCACATGATGTGAGTCCTTCCGTGGATGTCGTGCCTTCACGGCGGCCCCGTCCGTGCCGGGCCGCTTGGGGTGGGTGCTGGACGAACCTCTCAACGCGCCGCTCGCAGTGCCCTGGCGTACCGGTTGATGGGCGGTAGGAAGAACAGCACGTACACGGCGAAACTGAGCGGGACGGCGCAGAACGCCGCTATCCAAGTCCCGGTGGGCAGGACCTTGTTGACGGCCAGACCGGTGTTCTCCGCCAGGAGCACCACAACCGGCACCATGGACACGAACGTGGCGACCAGGACGAGCGCCCGCGCCCACGTGGCGGCGTGACGGGCGAGCCAGGTCAGCAGGACGATGGTCACGCCCGCGATCAGCACGGAAACGGCCTTGGTGGCGATGATCCCGTAACGGTCGTCGACCGCCGCGGCGACCTCCGGGTCGGCGGCGAGCGAGGCGAGCTGGTTGCTCGTCATGTCGCCGATGCTCGCGCCCGCGATGTAGGCCACCAGGCTGTCCTTCGCGCTGACCAGCCCGTTGATGCCGCTGTAGACGTAGAGGCAGCCGATCAGCGCGCTCCAGCCGGTCGCGATGGACAGCAGCACCGGTTTGCGGGCCGCTGGAACCGCGTATTGTCCCGGCTCGCGTTGCGGCGTGGCGGATAGGTTACGGTGCTGCCCTGAATTCATGTCTGACTCCTGAAGTGATGAAGAACAGTGCGTCACGTTCGGCGCAAAGACGGGAATCTGCTGCGCGTATCTGTGGCGATGTCGCGGGGTGCGAGGCCGACACGCGTGCGGGATTTCGTCTTTTGGCCGGCGCCGGTATCGCGGTGTGGATCCGTCAGCACGGCCCGCCGAGCGCAGCAAGAATGTTTCGCACCGCGTCAAAAGATCGCAGCGGCCTACAGCCTAAGGATGCGGTGCGTCATACCGGCTTCACCTTTCACCGTCGGCGCCGGAACGCTGCGCCGCACGCTATTCGTGAATAGGCCCGGCTGAATACGAGGCCGGGTGCATGACCGGAAATCCGGCCGGGGTTCGGCGGAATGCGCCGTCGTGATCTCGGCGTTATGCGCGCGCCGGCGCCGCCGCCCGGTGTGCGCCACGGCGCGTGCGGATCACGGTGTCCGGTGTTCAGGCGCCACGACATGGTCCGGCCACGATGTCCTCGCAATGTCCTGCCGGCGGCCTGGCCCGCTCTGCCGCCTTCCTGGCGACTCCGGGGACATGACACCAGCGAACCCACCCGGCCCGCCGTCCTCGCGGCCGGACCTGCGAGTCGCCCTTCTGGGGACCATTCGAGGTCTGGTGTGACGACCTGCCGGTCAGCCTGGGCTCGTACCGGCTGCGGGCCCTGCTGGCCACGCTGGCGATGTCCGCCGGTGAGACGGTGTCGGTGGAGCGGCTGGCCCGCACCCTCTGGCCGCACGACTTCCCGGACAACCCGCGGCGTAGCGTGCAGACGTACGTCGTCCGCCTGCGCCGTGCGCTCGGCGCCGGGGCGATCCGCGCGATGCTGGACGGCTGGAGGTGGAACCCGACGCGTGGACGCCCTGCGGCTGCGACGCCTGCCACCCGCTGCGCGAGCCGCTGTGGGAACGGTTACTGGTCACGCTGCACCGCTGCGGCAGGCAGGCCGAGGCGCTGGCCGCCTACGAGCAGCTGCGCAGCCGCCTCGCCGGCGAGCTGGGCATCGCCCTCTCTCCCGGGTTGCGGGGTATCCACGCCGTTCTGCGGGCGGAGGAGTCCCTGCAGGTGCTCGCGGTCCACTCCGGCCGGACATCGCCCGCGTCGCCGTGGCGGGTGTGACGGCCTCGCCTCACCCGTCGGAGGCCGCCCGGCTGCTGGATCCTGCGTCCGCAGGCCATGCATCTCGCCTGCGCTGTCTGCGCGGACCGGTCCGGCTGCGGGCAGCGGCTCAGCGGCTGGGCCGGAGCATGAGGGGCCTGATCACGTAGTCGATCAGGGACTGTATGCGGTCGGACTGCAATCCCAGGTGGAGGAGCATCCGGTAGTAGATGGGCCCGTACAGCAACTCGGTGACCAGTCGCAGGTCCGCGTCCTCGCGCAGTTCGCCCCGCTCCTGTGCCTGGCGGAGCCGCCCGATGACCACGTCCACTCTCGGCCGGATCAGCTGGCCGACCAGCGCTTCCATGAGCGTGGCGTCATGTTGCGCCTCGGCGATGAGCCCGGTGTAGGCCGAACCGATCTGCGGGCTGGTCAGGACCTCGATCACACCGGTCATCTGGACGCGGAGGTCGGCGGTGATGTCGCCGGTGTCGGGGAAGGGTGTCCCGGCCTGGGCGTTGGTCACGATCGCCTCCAGGACGACGGCGCCCTTCGACGGCCACCAGCGGTAGATCGTCTTCTTGCTGGCCCCCGCCCTGGCCGCGATGGCCTCCACCGTCACGTTCCCGTATCCGTGCTCGGCGCACAGCTCCAGCGCCGCCGCAAGGATTGCCACCCGGCTCCGCTCGCTGCGTCGCTGGGTATCGGGTGGTTTCGGCATGGGCGCAGTCTAGCAGAAACGACACGTGTCGTATTGACAAGGGTTGCCCCCGTGCGGACCATAGAGAAACGACACGAGTCGTTTCCCAAGCGTTCGGAGGCACGTTATGCACGACACCGCTCTGCCCACCGCGACGGCCCCGCCGTCAGCGGCACCCGGCCGATGGCTACTGGCGGGCATCAGCTTCGCCGGGATGTTCATCGGCGGCCTGATCCTGTCCATGGTGCTGGGCAGCCGGACCTTCCCCTCCCCTTACGAGACGCAGGCGGCGATCACCGGTTACTTCGCCGCCAGCGGCAGCGCGGTGCTCGGGCTCGGGCTGCTGCACACGCTGGCGGCGATCCCGCTGACGATCTTCACGACGGCGCTGGCCAGGGCTCTGCCCGACGCCCTGCCCCGGACGGTGGTCCAGCACGCGGGCGTGATTGCGGCGGTGTTCCTGCTGATCTCCGCCATGTGCGACATCGCGCTCGTCTCCGGCGGCGGCCTCACGGGTGAGGCGCTGCGCGCGCTGCACCTGCTCACGTTCCTGTCCGGCGGCAGCATCCACGTGCTCTTTCTTGGGATCCTCGTCGGCGCCGGCACCATCGGCCTGGCCGGGGCCGCGCCCCGAGCGCTCACGCTGCTGGGAGCGATCTCGGGCGTGGTGTCGCTGGCATCCGTCGCCTCACTGATCGCCACTCCCGTCGCCTTCCTGCTGCCGCTGGGCCGCTTCACGGCGCTGGCGTGGATCATCGCGGCCGCCCTATGGCTGGCGCGGCGCCGCTCGACCTGAGCCGCCCGGTGTTGCGGCCCGCACAGGCGGCGCGGCCCGGGGCGCGTGCCGTCCCGGGCCATGCCGATGTCGGCGGGGCTGCGCGGCGGTTGGTTCATCCGCCCGACGGGTGGAGGTTCAGTCGGGTGGGAGTGAGGTGAGCGCGTCGCCGAAGGCGTTGATGGTGAATTTCGATGTCGGTGGCGGTATGGGTGGTGGAGAGGAACCAGAGTCCGCGTGGCGCGATGTTCACTCCGCGGTCCAGGAGTGCTGCGTGCGGGCGCTCATCATGGCGCGGTCGGTTGCGCGAAGTGGCGGTAGTTTCTGATGGCGGCGGCTTTGGTGAAGAAGGTGTGGAAGAGGGGGCCGGATCCTTCGACCAGTTACGGGTTCGCACACTCCGGCGGCGATGCGGCCGGTGTGACGGTCGTCAGTTCCGACAGCGCGACCAGGTCGTTCCATGGCGCGATGATCAGGCCGGCCGCGAGGGGCCGACCGAGCGTGCCGGGCACCGGGACGGGGGCTCCGGCCGGGCCCGCGAGTGACGGATCGGGTTGCGCTGTAGAGGACGGGTCGAGCCAGCCGTGGTAGCGGCCCTCGAACTTGAGGATCATGGGCCGGCCGGTGTGTCCCTGGGCCAGGCGCAGTTCGGCGTGCACGTCGCTGGACACGCCGCCCGCGAGATGGACTGACCAGCCCGAAGGCGCTGCCGTCGGCGCCGCTCTCGAACGTGTGACGGGCGGGCCCGCCGGGCCGCGGCTGCCACCAGCACGTCAGGGGGATTTCACATGATCGGCATCCCAGATCGCGAGGTCCCGGCACCGGTCGGGGGCTCCGGACGGCAGAGCCGAGTGACAGTCGGTGTCGACCGACGCAGGCAGCCGGGTCCTCGGAAGTACTTCTCCGATCACTCCGCGCGACCGCCGCGAGTCCGGACCTATCGGGGCTCGCGGCGGTCGGCAGAAGCGGTGACGGTCAGGACAGCACCCTCACGCTGTGACGGGTCCCGACCGAGACGGTGCTGCCCGGTGCGACCACCAGCCCGGCGCCGGCGCATCCGGGTTCGGTGTGGACGGTGACGGGCGCGTTGGTGTGGTTGGCTACCTGGGAGATGGCGAAGGCGGTGTTGATGCACCCGGCCTTCGGGTTCTGGACCACCAGGCTGCCTCCCGGCCCGCGGAGACCGAGCTGGCCGGTCGCCGCCACGGCCGGCGTGGCCACGATCGCCAGCGCTGAGGCGGCCGCCACCGCGATGGCACAACGAGCAATGATGCGCATGAAAAACCTCCTGTTTAGGGCACATGCCGGCGCTGACACATCCGCCTCCCGATGTCTGGCGATCGACGGGCGCGACATGCCTCCATGGTTGCGGCGATCGACTTCAAACCGGTGTCAGCTCGGCTTGGCCGTCGAACGCGGGCTGTCGGCGTCCCGTCGTGCTCGCCCTCGCCACGACAGGCGGCCTGCCAGAACAGCCGCTCCTGGCCGGAGGCTGGTCCGGCCCGCCACCGCACGTACCAGAAGGTCCAGCCGCGGAGCGGCCATTGCGCGTTTCGCATGGAAAGCCCGGCAAATGACCCTCCGACGTCCTGGTGCCAGGCATCCGAAGCGTGGACAGTAAGGGGGATGAGACGAGCATGCCGTGCACTATGGCCAGGCACGATGTGCTGCCGGGTCGTTGCCGAAGACTGCGAGGGCCGCTGTTTCGCCGGATCCTCTCACGCCTGCACCAGCCGCCGTCGTTCATGAACGCGACCAAGGATGGCGGGCTACGCGTCAACGTGCTGGGTCCGCTGGAGATCTGGCAGGGCACAACCCCGGTCGCACTCAGTGCGAACCGGCTCAGGACGATGGTCGCCCTCCTGGCCATGTCCGCCGGTGAGACCATCAGCGTGGAGCGGCTGGCACACGCCTTGTGGGGCGACTACCCGCCGTTCAACCCGCGGCGCAGCGTGCAGACCTACATCGCCCGGCTGCGGCACAAGTTGGGGCGGCAGGCCATCCACTCGCTGCCGGGAGGCTACCGGTTGGAGATCGAGTTCGACCACGTCGACGCGCTGCGCTTCCGTCACCTGCTGGCCGAGGCGGCCCTGTCGCGCGGCACCGGCAGGGAGCGGGAGTGCCTGCAGGAGGCGCTGGCCCTGTGGCGGGGCGTCCCGTTCGACGGGGTGGAGTCCGAGACGCTGCGCGGTCCCGAGGCCGCGCGCCTCACCGAGCTCCGCCTCACGGCTGTCGAACGGTGGATCGACGTGAGCCTCATTCAGGGACTGCACGGGGAACTGGTGGCCGAGGTGCAGGAACTCGCCTGGTACCACCCCCTGCGTGAGCCGCTGTGGCAGCGGCTGCTCGTCATCCTCGACCGCTGCGGCCGGAAGGCCGAGGCGCTGGCCATGTACGAGCAGCTCCGGCACCGCCTGGCCGAACGCCTCGGTGCCGACCCCTCGCCGGAGCTGCAGCGCATTCACTCGGACCTGCTGGCCGGGGACGCCTGGCCGAGCGGCACCACGGTGCCCCGCCGGCTTCCCGCGAGCGGCGCCGACTTCGTCGGCCGCGGCGAAGCGCTCAAGGAGATCGACCGGCTGCTCGGCGAAGGCGGCCGCATCTGCGTGATCACGGGCATGGTGGGCGTGGGCAAGACGTCCCTGGCCCTTCGCTGGGCGCAGGAGGCCGCGCCGCGCTTCCCGGACGGGCAGCTCTACGCCGACCTGCAGGGATTCGGCCCGGCCGACGTGCCGGTCGGCCCGGCGGACGTCCTGGAGACCTTCCTGGAGGCGCTGGGCGTGGCCCGCCACCGGACCCCGGACAATGAGCAGGCCAGGGCGGCGCTCTACCGCACGATGCTCGCGGACAAGCGCATGCTCGTGGTGCTCGACAACGCCCGCGACGCCGAGCAGGTGCGCCCGCTCGTGCCCGGTGGCGCCGACTCCGCAGTGGTGATCATCAGCCGCCGGAGGCTCAACAGTCTCGTCGCCACCGAAGGTGCCGGGCGGACCGAGACGGAGACGCAGGCCACCGACGGGCTGTTCGACCTGTGCGAACGGCTTCCGCCGGCTCTGGCCGTGGCCGCCGCCCGCATGGCGGCCAACCCGTCGCTCCTGCTGGGCGCCCAGGTCGCCGAGCTGCGCCGGTCGGGGGCCGGTCTCGGCGTCTCCACCAGCAGGGACGACCTCACCGGCATGCGTATCGCGCTGACCCACTCCTCCCGGCTCCTTTCCGCCGACGCCGCCCGCCTGTTCCGGCTGCTGGCCCTGCACCCGGGACCGGACATCACCGGCCCGGCGATCGCCGCCATGGCGGGCCTGGGCCGGTCACGGTCCGACCGGGTGCTCGACATCCTGCGGGACGCCCACCTGGTGCACGAGCCTTCCCCCGGCCGGTTCGCGCTGCACGAGTTGCTGCGGATGTACGCGCTGGAGCCGGCGGAGACCATCGACGGCTGGACTGTGCGGGAGGCACGCCGACGTCTGATCCAGTACTACGCGCACACCGCCCACGCCGCCGCCCGGCTGCTGGACGGGGCCGCGCACCTGCCACCCCCGCCGGCGGCGCCGGACGCGCAGCCGCAGCGTCTCACCAACCTCGCGCAGGCCACGGACTGGCTGCGCGCCGAACACGCCACCACGCGCGCCGTGCTGCTCCAGGCCGGCGACTTCCCCGCGGAGGCCGTGCCGCTGGCTGCCGCCATGGCACTGTGGTGCGACCGGCAGGGCGCCTGGCGGGAACAGATCAGGATCCAGCGCTTCGCTCTCACGCTGGCCACCTCGACCGGCGACGTCGCCGCGCAGGCGGCGGCGCGGCAGAGCATCGCGGCGGCCTCGATCGAGCTCGGGCTGCCGGAGCAGGCGCGCGCGGAACTCGACCAGGCACTGGAGCTGTCGCGCGCCGGCGGCGACCCGGTCGTCCACGGGCTGTGCTTGCTCGACGAAGCGCTGCTGGCCATGCGGCAGCAGGGCCCGGCGGCCGGGTTGCGCCACGCCGAGCGGTGCCTCGACTGGTTCCGCGAGACGCAACGCGACGCCCACCAGGCCCGGACGCTGAACCTGATCAGCCGGTGCCATGGTGAGCTGGGGCAGTACGCGCAGGCGCTCACCACCGGCGAGACGGCGATGGGGATCGCGATCCGTACCGCGGACAGGACCGGCCAGGCCTGGTCCTCCGCCACGCTCGGCGTCATCCGTCATGCCATGGCCCAGCACCATCGCGCTATCGTCTGGTTCGAGCACGCCCTGATGTTGCTGCGCGACCTCGGGCACCGGGTCTGGGAGGGCGAGGTGCTGCGGCAGCTCGGCGACACCTACCAGGCCGCCGGCCAACCGCTTGAGGCGGGCCGGTGCCGGCGCGGTGCTGAGGAGGTCCTGGACGAGATCCGCCGTCACGACGACAGCGCGGCTCACCCGCCGCTCATCTCGCCTTTCGCCGTCGGTTGAATCGCGGCGCGACCTTGGCACGAACCTCCGTCGGCCCGTCATGAAGCCAGAATGAAACCGTGGCCTGCGAGGCTGACGATGCAGAAGTAGCCGAACGAGGAGAAGGATTCATGAAAGCAGCCGTGGAACGTGGGGCCTGGGCGGCCAGGGTCAGTGCCATGGCGGTCGGCGCCTTGACCGTGACGCTGCTTGGTACGGCACCAGCTCACGCGGTCACCGCCGAGTCCAGCGCGGCGACTGCCGCGCCGTGCAGGAAGGCAGCCAGCGCCAACGGCGACACTATCCGGTTGTGGTACTGCAATGGCACCGGGGGCACCAAGCGCGGCTACCATGGCGCGGCCCTGCTGAGCAACGGCGCGAACGTCTCGCTCCGCGACGGCCGTGGCCAGAACGTGGTCAACCCGAAGGTTGCTACCAGCGGGCGCGGCTGGTACAACACCCCCACCACCGTTTGGTCCGGCCCGTTCAAGGTTTGCACCGGATTCCGGGGGACCACGGGAACGTGTACGAGACTGGCCCGATAGCGCCCATCCGGGCGGCGTGACCGTCCGCGGCTCACGGCCGCGGACGGCAAGCACCGCCGGATTCCCCCTCGGGATCCGGCGGTGCTTTCTGTTGCCCAGGTCGGTGTGCCGGGTCAGCCCGGCTCCCCAGCGGTGGCGCGAGTCACGGTCAGTAACAGACGTAGCCTCCGCTCGTCACGCCGAGCCCGCCATCGGTGAGGTCCTGCAGCTGGCCGATGAAGCAGCCCTGGGTGAGAGGCTGGTTATACCAGATGTACCCCTTCACCTGGCCCGTGGAGATCCAGAAGGCGCCGTCGTCCCAGCCGACGCCTCCGGGACTGTAGTACCGCAGCCTGATGTAGCGCTTGGCCCCGGCGTTCTTGTCGTACCAGACCGTGATCTTCGCCGCGAGGCTGCTGGTCGGCGCGACCCGGATGCACAGGTTGCCGTTACCGAGATTGCGGCACGCCTCCCTCGTGGGCGCCAGGGCGGCGGATTGCGCCGCGCCGGCTCCCTGCAGACCTGCCAGGGCCGTCAGCACGGCCGCACAGAACAGAGACAGTCGTCTCCACATGTTGCTCTCCTGTTGCCCGGGGATCTCGAAAGAGTGACGGCCGCCGGGCGCAGGGAGGGACGGCGCCCGGCGGCCCGGGCGGTCACGGGCCGCGGTATCCGGCCTCGTCCAGGCTGGTGCGCAGGGCCCTGGCGTAGGCGGAGGTGCCCGAGTCGTTGGGGTGCAAGGATTCCCTGCTGACGCAGGTGAGGTCCACGAAGATGCACATCGGGCTGGGGTCGTCGCCGGCGTGGAAGTCGCCGTCACCGGCCGGGGTGAACTTGATTCCGTTGATGTAGTTGTCGGGGTCGCAGACGCCGTGCAAGAAGAACTCGCTGTAGGGCTCCGAGAAGTACACGGGGATGCCTCCGGCGCGCAGCGCGTCCACCCGCTCCTTCGCCTTGGTGCCCATGTGCGTCACGAGGTCGGCGATGGCGCGGGCGTCCTCCACAGTGATCAGCGTTGAGAGGCTGCACTCGCCGATGATGCTGACCGGCACGGGGTAGCCCTGGAGGATGATTTTGGCGTTCTTGGCCTCTTCCCGGATCGCCCTGATCACCCGTTCCACGTTGTTCACCATGGTGCCGACTCCGGCCTTCTGGTCGTCGATGGCGGAGGCGCAGAGCGGGTCGGTGCCTGGGGCGATGCAGTTGGCGACGACCTTGGCGAAGATGCCCTTCTCGCCGCCGTCCACGATGTCGTTGCCGCCCATGCTGAGGACGACCAGCGTGGTGTTCTCGGTCAGCACGCCGGACTTGACCTGCGCGAACTCGTGGAACTGTCCCTCGCCCTTCTCGTAGTCGCCCGGCGAGGCCCAGGATTCCGGGGTGAGCCAGCCGCCCGCGTTCCCGGACTTGGCTCCCGAGCAGGCCACGAAGCCGAGTTCGTGGTTGG
The DNA here is from genome assembly GCF_036289125.1 of Nonomuraea sp. LP-02. NCBI lineage: Bacteria > Bacillati > Actinomycetota > Actinomycetes > Streptosporangiales > Streptosporangiaceae > Nonomuraea > Nonomuraea sp. LP-02. Next base: position 8,548,821 of record NZ_JAXCLK010000001.1, read on the forward strand.
CGTCGAACCGGTCGACGAGCGTGCCGAGGTTCTCGGTGTCACCGGGCAGGACGACCTTGCGCGAGTAGGCGTCGTTGCTGCGGCGGCAGGCGTTCCACCAGGCGGTGCCGTGGTCGGCGTCGGAGGAGGCGAAGTAGTCGCCGGCGCCCTCGCCGGAGCTGTAGGAGTCGCCGAGCGCGGCGACGATGTGCTTGGGCTTGGCCGGGAGCTTCTGGACCGCGATGGCGTCCCAGGCGACGCGCACGGTGCCCTTGCCGTCCTTGGTCTCGTTGGAGAGCCGGATGCTGGGGACGGTGCCGTTGAAGTTGTAGACCCCCAGCGACACCCAGCCGTTGCGGCCGATCTGCTGCGGCAGGTACCGCTTCTTGCCGTAGGTGCGGCTCCCGTCCGTGTCGATCTCGTAGCGGGCCTGCTGCGTGCGCGCTCCGGTGACCGGCAGATGCACCAGCACCCGGGCCCATCCGGCGCTCTGGTTCAGCGTCCAGGTGCCGACCGCTCTGCGGACTTCGTCGCTGCTCGGAAGGGTGTTGCTCATCCAGAACTGGCCGGCGAAGCCCGAGCCGATCTGATGCATGTCGATCTTGCCGGGATAGTTGCCGTTCAGGTCGTTCTGGAATCTGAACTGGAAGGTGCCGGCACTGGTGTACTGCGGGGCGCAGTTCGGTCTGATCGAGGGGACGGAGGGGGGCAGGTTGTCGACGACCAGGGCGCCGCTCGGCAATCCGCTGAGGCCGCAGTTCGGGGCGTAGTTGGTGGCGTCCTCCTGATAGGCGTAGCCGGCGTCGAAGCGCTCCCTGCCGTTGCCGCAGCTGGTCGGGCAGTTGGCCTTCCACGTGGACGCCTGGTGCCACCAGCATTTCAGGTCGTACTGGCCGAGGGTGTTCTTGTGCGCGCAGGGACCGGCGGGCTCGCCGATCACCTCGGGGTCGTTCGGCGTGTGGGACGCGCCGGGGTAGCAGTCGTTGCTGGCCGTGCAGAACTGCACGACCGGCGGTTTGACGTTGTAGCGGTCCTGATTGGAGTTCCACCAGGCGTACAGGTGGGAGTACACGAGGGTGCCGGGGCTCTCGATGAGCTCGATCGGGTGGCCGGCGAAGCCCAGCACCTTCTCCGGGTACGGCCAGTGCTGCGGGTGCGCTGCGTCGGCGTAGGAGGTCTCCATGAACGGGGGACGATCGGCCGGGTAGCGCGGATTGACCGGATTGTTCAGCCAGCCCAGCCCCCACGGGTTCGTCCCGCTCGGCTGGTGCAGGCCGGAGTTGTAGGCCCACACCGCGAAGAACCAGTTCTCCAGCCCCGCGGCGGTGCCGTTGTTGACGATCAGCCCTGCCCTGCGGGTCTCGTTCCACTTGTCCTGCAGCATCTGCAGGCCCTTGGCGATGTTGGCGGCGAAGTCGAGGGCGATCGCCCGCTGCTGGTTGACGGGCAGCGCGGTCTCGCCCGGCTTCTCCTTGCCGGCCAGGCGCATGCCGTCGGTGACCTGCATGATGCCGTAACCGCAGTCGGCCTTGTCCCAGCGGATGTTCCAGTCGTCGTTCTCGGTGTCGTTGTAGTAGTCGATGCCGAAATAGTTGCCGATCAGGGGGTTGGCCGTAACGCCCGGGATGGCGAAGCGGGCGGCCTGCCACGTGTTCGACTCCTGCACGGCGACGCCCATCATGATCTGCGCGGGCACGTGCCCGCCGCCGTCGAGCGCCCTGGGCGGGAACAGGCCCTGCGGCGTGTACGCGGGCATGCCCAGGTTCTTCCAGTTGGCCGGCCGCTGCACGTTCAGCACGCCGAGCACGGCCTGGTCGACGGCCCACTCCACCTGCCGCGGCTTGGGCTGCATGGCCTGGCTGCGCGGATCGTTGCGCGCCACCGAGCAGACCTGCTGGGCGCCGTCGGCGGGGTCGTTCGGGCCGCCGCCTGCGGCGAGCGCGGACCGGCCGAGCGCCAACCGGCCGAGCGCCGGGCTCGGCTCCGCGCCGCCGCCCGCGCCGTTCACCGGCGTCACCGAGAGCGTGAACGGCTTGTTCGTGGCCAGCGACGTGGCGGTGATGTCCACCCGCTGCGGCGCGTCCGGGTCGACGGGCGCCACCCGCGGGTCCTTGGTGTTCGTGCGCAGCACCGAGGTCACCGCGAGGCCGCCGGACAGCGACACTCCCGCGTCGGTCGGTACGTTGGCGAGCGCCACGCTCGGCGCCGCCGCGGTGCGGGCCGTGGAGGACTTGGCGCCGGTGACGTACACCTGGCCGCCCCGGGCGGCGCGTACGCTCAGGCCGGTGATGCCGCCGGTGGCCAGCGTGGTGACCGCGTTGCCCTTCTCCATGTCCACGCGGCGCACAGAGGCGTTCTGCTGGTCATCCATCTGGGCGTACACGACGCCGCCGTCGGCGTCGGGGGTCAGCCGGTACGGCACCCCCTTGGCCGAGGCCAGCACCGTGCGCTTGCCGTCGGTGCGCACCCGGACCACCGCGCCGGAGTCGGCGGCCACGATGCCGTCCTTCACCGGCACCGCCGAAGTGAGCTGTCCCGGCACCTCGATGGGTGACGCCAGCTTCCCCTTGACCGTGTCCAGTTCCAGCAGCCGGGTCGAGGTCAGGTCCTCCCCGCTGCCCTGGGTGAGCACCACCGACTCCGACGGGCCGCAGCCCGGGTTGAAGTAGGCCAGGCTCGTCTGCGCTTTCAGTTTGCGCACCGGGCCGCCGTCGAGGTCTACGATCGCGGTGAACCCGCCGCGATCGGCCAGCTCGGCCTTGTTGGTGAATGTGCGGGGCGCGTACACCACGACGGCTCGTTTCCCGGAGGCCGTCACGCAGACGTTGCCGATCCAGGCGTCGGTGTCGAACCCGGGCTCCGACAGTGACGCGGCGGTCCGCCACCGATAGCCGTCCTTGGCGTCGGCGACCAGCACGTGGAAGCCGCTGGCGTCCCCGCTCGTGGCCACGGCCCGGTCGGCGGACTTCTCCCATCCGCTGCCCAGCACTCCGGCGCGCTCGCCGGTGGCCAGGCTCTCGGGAGCTGCGGACTTCGTGGCCGGTACGGTGAGGTCGGCGTTAGCGGGCGGTGGGGTAGGCGTTGGTTCGGCGGCGGCCGGAGGCGGGGCTGACAGCTGGCCCAACAACACGGCCGTGACAGCCGCCATGGCGGCCAGGGATTTGAAACAGCTCATGATCTTCCCGATGGTGGAGAGAATGGCGGTTCGTCAGCGGCGGTGCCGCGGTCGCAGGTAGCCTCATTCAGGCGCTGATATGCGTCAGACCTCGTGCGCCCTACGGTGGCAGGGGCACGCAATGATCGTGCGTTCCCTGGAAACGCGGGTCCAGGACAAAGACGCGGACACTCGCCGGACATTTTGAAACGTTTCGCGGGCGCTTCCGGGAATCGTCATTCGGCCGGGTTCCGTTCGCCTGTTTGCTGGTGACGGCAGAAAAGACGGCGAATGTCGACGGTATTACCGCCGCACCTGTCGCCGCTCCGGATGATGAGGAGTTCTGAAGGTGGAATGAAGGAGCCCGTTGCTAATGTGCGGCAGGTGAACCCCCTGGCACCCTCCGCCGCAGGTGCTGCGACCGCCACCGCAGTCGGCGCCGCCACGACGGCGTAGTACTTCTTCCATCGGGCGATCTGATCTATCCATCACGCTGCTGGACCCCTGTGAGGACCCTTGCCGCGGGTACTCCGGCAGCCACCCATCTCCTTCGAAACATCCCACCGTGAAGGACGGCGAGTGAACATGCCCACCATTCGGCAGCGGTCGCTCCGCATGACGCTTATCGCTACGGTATTTGCCATCGGCTTGCCTTTAGGCGCTTGTCCCGCATCAGCAGCGGATACGCCCTCGACCCTGCCCCAGCTCACCCAGCTCTACGAACTGTCGACCCCCGCCGGCGGGTATTTCTACACCGCCAGCGCGGCCGAGCGGGACTCGGCGATCCGCGACCACGGGTTCGGACCCGCGGGCTCGTCGGCCGCCCGTTTCATCTCCCGGACGGTCTTCCCCGGCAGCGTGGCACTCCACCGGCTGCGGGCCGCCGACCGCAGCGTCTATCGGCTCGCCCGCCCCGACGAGGCCGCGGTTCTGCGCGACAGCGGCGACTGGGTGGACGAAGGCGTGCTGGGCCACGCCGACGCGGACGGACAGTTCGACCCCTCTCGGTTGCCGACCGGCGAACGGCTCGCCGCCGTGTACCAGATCAGCTACGCGGGGATCTGGCGCGCGGCCAATGCCCGGGTGATGGGCCAATACTGCTATCAGATGGATCCGCCGTGGCACCTCGACGGCAAGCTTCCCTCCCTGTGGGCCCTGGAAGCGGCATGACGGCCGTCCCGGCCGCCGGGGCAGGGCAGGATGGCCCGGCCGGGACGGCGACCAGCGCGGCCGGTGCCCCGGTCAGTCCGCCAGGCTGTTGCGGACCGTCCGGACGTTCTCGGTCAGGCCGTGGTCCATGGCGATCATGGCTGCCGGCCGGAAACTGAGGATGTACGCGCGGCGCGGCCCGTCGGTGGTGTTGCCGCGCGAGTAGTGCAACGTGCGCCCGGCGTGCACCACGGCGGAACCCGGGGGCAGCGGCACCGGCGTCGCCCCCGGCTCGTCCTCCGAACAGTCGCACTCGATCGCGCCGCCGCCGCCACCGGCGGGCCGGTGCGGCCGGATCGGGCCGAGGTGGGAGCCGCGCACGTACCACATGCAGCCGTTGTCGACGGTCGCCTCGTCGAGCGAGACCCAGATGGAGGCGGCCCGCTCGTCGGGCAGGTCGACCCAGTAGCCGGCGTCCTGGTGCCAGGGTGCTCGACGAGCTCGGCCGCGCCGAGCACGACCTGTGGCCGGTGCCGCCGCTCAGCGTCGATCTGCTGTGCCGGGTGCTGACCTCGCCCGCCGGCGGCGCGGGGTGGTTGACCGCGGCATGGCGCGAGGCCCTGTGCGCCGCCGCCGTGATCGATCTGATCCGTGGCTCGTCCGGGCCTGAGGCCGGTGTCACCGTGGAGCATCCGGGCCTGCGGCGCGCGCTGCGGTGGCTTGACGACCACCTGGAGGAGCCCGTCACGGTCAACCGGCTCGTCGAGGTCTCGGGAATGTCGGCGTTCCGCTTCTACGAGACCTTCACCGAGACACTCGGCACAAGTCCCAAGGACTACGTGCTGCGGGCGAAGATCGCACGTGCGGAACGCATGCTCACCGAGGGGGACGACAGCGTCACGGAGGTCGCGCATCGTCTCGGATTCTCCTCCAGCCAGTATTTCGCCTCGACCTTCCGCCGTTACCAGGGCCTTTCGCCCACGCAATATCGGCGGGGCCAGTAGTGAGGCCGGATTTCGGTCCGAAACCTCTGTTGGAGACGAACTGCGAGGCGCTCTTGGGCCGCCCGTAGGCGTGACAGCACCTTCTTGACCTGGCCCAGAGATATGTCCGGCAAGCGACCGGTCAACGTCCTGGATGACGAGCCTCCGGTACGGGACGATGGTGTGTCACCAGGTCGCCGCAGAACGAAACGCCGCGGTGATGGGCCGAGCCGTTGGAGGTACCTTGCATCGTCGTCTCTTTGCCGGGCTGGCCGTCTGCGCCGGTCTGTTCGCCGTAGCCGGAATGACCGGGGCGCCTGCTCTCGCCGCGACCCAGAAGGCCTCGACGCAAAGCGCCGCCGTCACCTTCGAGGCCGAGGCATGGGAGTACGCGGGCCGGTTCGCCACGTTGACCGCATGCAGGACCGAAGGCCGCGAGTGGGTCCGCAGGCAGTGGGCCTACCAGTACAAGTGCGTCGGAGGCCCCGCGTACAGCTACTACAACCTTTGGGTCATCCCCGCGTAGGGGCCGCACCGATGGGGCGGGAGAGGAGTTGACTTTCGGCGATGGGGCCGCTCGCGCGCGTGACTAAGCGGGAGTTCAGAAGTCCTGCGCGTGACGGGGCGTGAGATCGCGGGCGCGGACGGGCGTTGACAGGGGCCTCGCTGGGAGTTGGATCGAAGTTGCTGGCAACGCCCACCCACCCCGCGAGGTCGTGGTCAGTATGCGCCCGGTCAGCGTGTTCGCCAACGGTCCCGAAGGCTCGATCGAGCAGTTGCGTGCGGACCTGCGCGGCCGGCGGCGGCAGGCCAGGCGGGCGGTGATGGTGCTGCTGTCGGTGCACGGGGTGTCCCCGGCCCAGATCGCTGAGCTGCTGGAGTGCGATGCGAGCACGATGCGGCGGTGGATCGGCCGCTTCAACTGCGATGGGCTGGCGGGTCTGGCCGGTCTGCCTCGTGCCGGGCGACCGCGCGTTGGCGGGGCACGCCTGCTCGCCCGGATCGCCGCGTTGCTGGAACCGGGCAGGCTGCGGACAGTGCCCCCTAGTTATGGCAGGACCTGGGCCGGCCGAAGCTGAGCGCGCGCACCCTGTATCGGTGGCTACGGATCGTGGCGATCTGGCGGCGGCCCAAGCTGGTGGCCCGCGGCGATCCGGACCGCTGGCGGGCGGTGGCCGCCATCCCATCACTGCCTGGCCGCGGGAGTTACCGCGCGGCGCGCTGGTGTGGGCCACCGATGAGACTCACATCAATCTGCTGGTCTCATGATGCGACACGATCGAACTAGGAGGTTCTCGATGTTCCAGACGGGGACGGCTGTCGCGCTGGCGGCGGCGATGTTGTCGGGCGGGCTGCCGCAGGGCATGCTCTTCATGGAGTCGCACCCGCCCGCGAAGGAGTGGGAGACGTACAAGGTGACCGACTCCAACAACCTGCCGCTCCAGCTCGATCCGTGCTTCTTCCGCCACCGCAGGGACGCGGGGCGAGTGGCCACCCGGGCCGTGATCTACACCGCGGAAACGGAGCTGAAGTACGAGCAGCTAGTGATCTACAAGAACGTCAGGCACGCCAAGCGCGCCATGAACCTGCTGCGGAGGGACCTCGCGAAATGCGCGGACGTGGGCAAGGGTGTGCACCGCTACCGGTACTTCAGCAAGCCGCTGGACGTGGGCGATGAGGGCCTGCGCGCGGGGGGCCTGTTCTTTGAGAACGGCGAGCATTCGGTGGCCGTACGCCGCGGCGCGGCCGTCTACATCGTCGGCGAGACCGCCTCTCCGACCAAGAGCCTGCCCATCAACCGCTTCCGTCGCCTCATCTCCCAGGCCGAACAGATGACGATCAAGGTCTGCGAGCTGCCGAAGGCGTCGTGCTAGAAGCTGTTTGAAGTTCGGATCTTGGTAGGGTCGGGGCTGGGCTGGCCGTGACTGGCGTTTCGATGTGACCGACACCGAGTGGGCGTTGATCGAGCCGCATCTGCCGGTGGCGGCCACCGGGCCGCTGCCCCGGCGGGTGCGTGATCAGCTCAATGGGATCTTGTGGCGATTCCGCACCGGGTCGGGCTGGCGTGACGTGCCGGAACGCTATAGGCCTTGGTCCACCCTCTACTCCCGGTTCAACGGCTGGGCCAAGGCCGGAGTGTTCCAGGACCTGATGAACGCGCTGATCGCCGAGGCCGCAGCGCGCGGCCAGGTCGGGCTGGAGCTGGTCAGCGTGGACTCCACGATCGTGCGGGCACATCAGGAATCGGCCGGGCCGGCGATCGCCGGAGAGACCCTGGACGCGCTGGAGCAGGCGCTGACCGAGGAAAATGGGCTCCGCTGCCGGAGCAGCCGCCGGTGCTGCGGGTGATGCGCCGCAGGCCGCACCCGACGCTGGCGCGTCGTCGGCGGACGAGCGCATCGCCTCCAGGCGACGGCGCAAGGCACGAGCGAAGGCTGCCGCGCTCGGCCGATCCCGGGGCGGGCTGAGCAGCAAGATCCATGCTGCGGTCGATGCCGCCGGACTACCGCTAGTCTTCGTGCTCACGCCCCGGCCAAGCCGCCGACTGCCCGCGATTCACCACCGTCCTGGACACGATCCGCATGGCCGGACCGTGAGCCGGCCACGGACCCGCCCGGTGGACGGCCCGTCACCTTCGATCCGCAACGCTACCGGCAGCGCAACACCATCGAACGCTGCGTCCAGAAGATCAAGATCTGGCGTGGCCTGGCCACCCGCTACGACAATGCCCCGGAAAGCTACGAGGCTCGACCCTGTGGTTACGACTCCTCACCTCAACCACATGATCCGAACTCCGAACAGCCCCTTGCTCGGTTCGACTCCCGCTTCCACCAGCGGGTGAAGGCGTGGCAGGAGACCGAGCTCAAGAAGGAGTTCGACGAGCGAATTGATCACTGATTCGATCTCCGGTTCACCGTGTAGGCAAACACCTGGGCTGACGGTGCCGGCAAGCGAGATCGTCCGAGCGTGGAGCGCGCGCCGAAGGCAGAACGCGCGGGAGGAGATTGCCGACATCGGCGGAGAAGCGGGGGACAGCTCACCACGGTCCGGCTCAGCTTGCTGACGAACCCGTGCCCGGCGTGGCTTCTGGCCACGCCGGGCCGGCGTCTACCAGCGCCGCTGACGGGTCATGTCCTCGGCGATCCGGCAACCGGCGGTCCCGGCCTCGTCGTGAGGGCCGTCCCCGACGACGAGACCGCGTTCCCGTCCAGAAAGGCCGGGTCAGGTGCCCATGGTGACCTTGACCCACGACCAGTAGCGCGCCGTGCTGGTGTAGACCTCAGGCGTGTTCAGGCATCCGGTCTCGCCGCCGCTGCGGCTGGTCACGCCGACCACCTTCCAGCCGTCCGCCGTCCGATACAGCAGCGGGCTGCCGGAGTCACCGCTGCAGGCGCCGGCCGTGTCGTCCTTGCCTCGCGCCGCGCACAGGTCACCGGGCGTGGCCTGGAACTCGTCGCCCCACCGGCAGTCGGCATACGGCTGCAGCTTTGTGTCGAGCTGGCGCAGTTCCCTCGGAATCGATGTGGCGTCCCCGTCGACCGTGAACCCCCAGCCGATCATCCGGACGGGCGCGCCCTCCGGCGCACGGGCCGGCGCGATCGTCGGCCCGTCCACCGACCTGTTGAGCCGGATCAGGGCGATGTCGCCCATGCTCTCACCACCCGCACCCCAGAGCGGGTGCGCGATGAATTCGGCGATGTCGACCGAGGTACCGCCCAGGTAGTCGTTCGAGCCCACGCTGACCTTGAAATCGGCCGGGAGCCGGCCTGCGACACAGTGTGCCGCGGTCAGCACCCAATCGGAGTGGATCAGCGCACCACCGCACCGGTGGGGAGAGGGCCGCGTGCACTGATCGCCGAGCTCCCGGCCGGGGACGTGACGCCCGGCGAGCCCAGCACCGCCTCCGACGACATGGGCCGCTTCCTGAGCGAGGTATCGGGCTGCTACTTCCGCGTGGGGATCAGCGATCCCGCGGCGGGCGCGCCCCACCCGCACCACCATCCCCTCTTCACCATGGACGAGCGTGCCCTGTCCACCGCCACTCTGGCTCTGTCGCGCGCGACGCTCGCCCTGCTCAGCGCGCCGTAGCCCGAGCGCCTAGGTGATGAGCTTGATCGCGAGCTCGGACAGTCCATCCGGCGCCGTCTGAGGCGACCCGGCGTTGAAGGGCGGGTGCGGGTCGTACTCGATGGCCAACTGCACGGCCTGTGCTGTGATGGGGTCATCGGCCTGGGCCAGCAGCGTAAGCGCCATATCGATCCCCGCCGACACCCCGGCCGCGGTAATGACCTTGCCCGAGGTGAGCACCCGCTCGCTCACTGGCTCTGCGCCGTACTCCCGCAGCATGTCCAGGACCGCCCAGTGGCTGGTCGCGCGCAGCCCCTCCAGCAGCCCGGCCGCGCCGAGGAGGAGTGACCCGGTGCACACCGAAGTGGTCCACCGGGTGTGCTCATGGCTGTCGCGAATCCAGTTCACCAGCGCCTCATCGCCCAAGACCTCGAACGTGCCTATGCCGCCCGGGACCACGATGACGTCGGGACGGTCCAGATCGGCGTACGAGGCCGTGGCGGTCAAGGTAAGTGTGCCCTGGTCGTCGGTCACAGGTCCGGCTTGTGCCGCGACGAACGTGACCGTCCAGCCGGGTGCGAAGGCCAGCACCGTGTAGGGCCCCACTGCGTCGAGGGCAGTGAAACGGGGGTAGAGAGGGATGGCCACCTGCATGGCTACTGCTCCTTCGATTTGTTGTCGCCAGCGCTTCTTGGCGCTTGCGACCGTGAGGGGAATCCTGCTACTGGGCACCATGCCGAAGGCGACCATCAGATCCCATTCATGACGGCTTCACGCCCAAGGTCTTGACGGTGAGCAACATCTAGGGCGAGCTTGGTGAAGGCCTTCTACGCCAGATTCACCAGGGATCGTTTCAGGTATGCCCAGACGCCCTCGATCGGTTCAGCTCCGGCGCATCAGACGCGCACGACACCGGGACCGGTGCCCATTGCGATCGATACCGCCCGGCATCGGCGAAGCAGAACATCGTGATCAACGTCCATGGAAGAAATCGTGACGTCGTGAGCGCGGAAGTATGACAAAATCCTCGCCGTCGAGCGACGCCGAGCCGAGGACGCGCGGGGGCGTCGGACAGTCGACGGAGCGGGCATGCATGATCGCGCGGCGCGCGATCGAAGTGTGGCAGTGGGCGGCGGACCTCTCCCGGCGACGGCGTCCCTGCCGCTCCCGGATCCGGTGTGACTATGCCTGCGTGGCACGTGCGTCGGCGGCCAGCGCCCGCAGCGCTTCGGGATCGCGTACGGTGAGCCGCCGATGCCCGGTGCCGATGACGTTCCGCTCGCGTAGCCGGGCCAGCGCCCGGTGCAGGCTCGGCTCCGCGACCCCGATCATGGAGGCCACTTCAGGCTGGCTGAGCGGGACCGCGATCCGCACGCCGTCGGCGCAGCGTTGGCCGTAGACGTCGATGAGATAGTCCAGCAGCAGAACCAGCCGCACCTCTACCGAGGCGCCGCTGACGAGCAGTCGATGCCGGGTCACCCGCCGGAACTCGCTCAGCATCGTGGCCTGGAGGGCGTCCGCCGCCGACGTGCGGTCGTGCAGGAAGCCGACGAACGCTCCGCGCGACACGACCCGCGCCACCACCGTCGTCAAGGCCAGCACCGAGGCCGACCGCCGCTTGCGATCGAGCGCGGCCAGTTCGCCGACCACGTCGCCCTTCCCACGCACGGACAGCAGGACCACCCGGCCGTCGACTGTGTTGCCAAGCACCTTGCCGTAACCGTCGAGCAGCACGAACACGTCCGTGTCGGCGGCCCCTTCCTCGATCAGCGGCGCGCCGGGCGGGTATGTACGTTGCGTGCCCAGGCCGAGCAGCCTTTTCTGATCGTCCTCGCCCAGCGCGTGCAGGAAGGTTCCCTCGGGCCATCGCCGGGTACCGGCAGCAGCTCGGCGGTCAGCGAGAGCGTCAGCCATGGATCGGGTCCACAACCCGAGCGTTCGACGTGGCCAACCGGCGCTCCACGGTCAAGGCGGCGCCCATCAGGACGACGGCACCAGTCGCCACCGTGAGGACGCCTACCACGTCGCTGACCACGACAGCCAGCACTGCCGCGACCAGCAGGGCGCCGACGTGCAATGACTGATCGATCGCATACGGCGCCTCCCGCCAGTTGTGGCACTTCTTGACGTGGATCAGCCAGCGCACGATCCAGCGGCGATCGATCACCGCATGCGTGCTCGCCGACACGACCAGCGCGGTCCCCATGCCGGACAGCTCCATCGGCACCGCCACACAGACCAGCGCCAGAGCAGCCGCCTGCGTGGCGGTGTAACTGGCGACGTGGAGTAAGCAGGCGCCCCAGCCGGACCACGGTGACACACCCATGGCCAGCCGTTCCGGATCGGGGGCACCTTTCGTGACTGCGGACCTGTCGCTCTGCACGACATGGTCACCGATCTGGTGCCCTGCGTAAAGGGCTGCGAAGGTTACGGCGACAAGCGCAGCCGCAGTAGCACCTGACACGGCGACTCCTCTCATTCGTGGTCGGCTGAAGTCAAACACGCCGCGGAACAGCAGACCTCATCACTTGATGGGAAAGACATCACGTCAGATTCTCTGGGGGTACCGCTACCGGGTCAGGGGCCGAGCCCGACCGGCATTGACAGCGGGCCGACCGCGTCTGCTGTGCATCGGCCACCGGGTCGAAGCCCCCGGCTGGGTGAGGGGGTCATGGGCGTCCTTGAACGTGGAACGGCGTGGTGTTGTAAAGAACGACGCGACTAAAGCGACCAAGGTTCGCAAACGGTAGTAGAGATTAGCTGACGTCGTGATGGCCGCACGGCACGTCGAATGTCTCCAGAAACAACCCTTTATTGTGCATACGCCGACAAATCCGCCGCCGATGGCCGCCTTTTGCCGCGCCGAGCAGGACTTCGTCGTCGTTCTCCCGAGCCGGGCCGTTCGCCGAGGACGCCCGCGCGATCGATGCGGCGGCGAATTGAGTCCGCCTTATGACCTGTATCTGCCCTGTTCATTCCGGGTTCCCGTCCCGACAATCAGTACTGAATCGCAAGGAGGCGATATGGCATTTCCCCTGACGGGATGGAAGCGAGCAAGTGTTCTGCTGACCACCGCCGCCGTGCTGGGCGCGGCGGCCTCATCACTGACGGGCGGGGCCGCGAGCGCCGGCACTGGTCAGGCCCAGGTCGCCGCGGATCCCGTGGCTCCCGCGGCCGCCTGCGGAGACGGCGCTACCAGCGGCTATGAGTACGTCTCGTCCCACTACAACCCGTACGCGTGCAGTAAATGCCAGTTTGAAGGCGCCGCGCTGGAGGCCACCGGCAAGTGGCGCGCCTACTGCAAGATGCGGTACAACCAGGCTGGCACGCTCACCCGGGTGGACCTGTACCGCCGCTGCCTGGTCTGCCGCGATGCCGAGGCGGCCCGCGTCGAGTGACGCTCGGGTGACCATGGGCGCACGCCACCGGCCGGCCGATGCGCAGCCGGCCGGTTCCCAGGCCTCCGGGCCACGGTGATCACGCGGCGCGGTTCTCGTCGACGGGGACGGGGGTGAGCCAGGTCCACCGTGCGCGGGTGCGTTCGGCGGCGATGCGGCGGAGCTCGTGGAGGTTGGCGATGCTCTCGGAGAGGGTCACCTGGGGTTTGCCGCCGGCGATACGGGAGCCGTGCGAGGGAGTGTCAATTTCCTGCCGACGGCGCTGCGAGCTCACCGGCTGGTCACCCCAGGCACCCTATTGGCCTGGCATCGGCGTTCCCGACGGCGACGGCCGGGTGGACGAGGACGGCGTGTAACCCCCGGACAAGCTCCTGCTGGTCGCGGTCGCCTACGAGGGGGCCTGGCCGGTGGAGCGAGCAAACAGACTCAAGACAGGCGAACAAATATGACACAGGGTGTCGGGTTTCGAATCGATCATGGTTTCGCCGGTCGACGCGATGACGAACGTGGACCGGACATCAACGCCTTGAGGAGATTTTGATGCCCGACACATCGACACCGGACCTGCACGGGAAGATCGCGTTGGTCGCGGGGGCCACGCGCGGCGCCGGGCGCGGTATCGCGGTCCAGCTCGGCGCGGCGGGCGGGACGGTGTATGTCACTGGCCGCACGACGCGAAAACAGCGCTCGGACTACGACCGGCCTGAGACGATCGAGGAGACCGCGGAGCTGGTCACCGCCGCGGGCGGAACCGGTATCGCGGTGCCGACCGACCACCTGGTGCCCGAGCAGGTCCGTGCGCTGGCCGAGCGCATCAACGCCGAGCAGGGGCGGCTCGACGTGCTGGTCAACGATGTCTGGGGCGGCGAGCGGCTGTTCGCCTTCGACACGCCGGTGTGGGAGCACGACCTGGACAACGGGCTGCGGCTGCGGTCGGCCTGAGCATGATCCCGCCACCACCGGCGTCGGCCGCTGAGCCGGATCCCGGTGCGCCCGCCAGCAAGATCACGTCGGACCTGAAGGACCGCTTCCGCACGGAGCCGGTCTCCGACTTCTGGATCACGTTCGACACCAAGGCCGACCTCGCGCCGGCGAAGAAGATCGCCGACTGGACAACTCGCGGCCAGTTCGTCTACGACGCGCTGAAGGCCTCGGCCAAGGCCTCCGCGGCGTCCGTCTCCGCCGAGCTCGACGCGGCGGGCGTGAAGTACACGTCCTACCCGCTCGTCAACGCCGTGCTCGTCAAGGGCGGCACGCAGAAGCTCGCGCTCGACGTCGCCTCGGTCGGGCAGGTCGCCAAGATCCATGCGTCGCCACAGGTCGCGCTGATCGAGCCCGTGGACGAGAAGCCGCCGGCCGACCAGGCCGTCCGCCCCGCCACCCCCGCGGCCACCGCCAAGGATGGCACCGTCTCGTGGGGTCTGGACGCCATTCACGCCCCCCAGGCCTGGGCCATGGGGGCCACCGGTGCGGGCATCACCGTGTCCAACCTCGACTCGGGCGTTCAATTCGACCACCCCGCCCTGATGCACCAGTACCGCGGCACGAAGCCCGACGGCACCGTCGACCACAACTACAACTGGATGGCCACCCGGGGTTCGTGCACCGGCGCACCCTGCGACGACAACGGACACGGCACGCACACCATGGGCACCATGGTCGGCGACGACGGCACCGACCACGTTGGCGTCGCCCCGGACGCGCAGTGGATCGCGACCAACGGCTGCTGCGACAGCACCGGCGTCGAGTCGTTGCTCCGGTCCGGCTGGTGGTTGCTCGCCCCGACCGACGTCCACGGGAACAACCCCGACCCGTCCAAGCGCCCCCACGTCATCAACAACTCGTGGGGCCAGGACGTCGAGCACAACTTCAACGACTTCTTCCGGGCCATCGACGAGGCATGGAGCGCCGCGGGCATTTTCAGCGTCTGGTCATCGGGCAACACCACGCCGTACGCGGCCTGCGACACCGTCTCCTCGCCCGGCTCCGCCGAGAGTGCCTACTCGGTCGGCGCCTACGCGTCGAACGGCATGCTCGCGTCGTTCTCCCGCAAGGGCGAGGGTGAAAGTGGCCGGATCAAGCCCGAGATCTCCGCTCCGGGCGTCGCCGTCCGTTCGTCCTACCCGAACGACAGTTACACCGAGATGTCCGGCACATCGATGGCGGCTCCCCACGTCGCCGGCGCCGTCGCCGGCCTGTGGAGCTACGACCCGACCCTCATCGGGCAGGTCGAGGAGACCCGCCGCCTGCTGGCCGAGTCGGCCGTCGACGTCGACGACACCGAGTGCGGCGGCACCGCCGCATTCAACAACAAGTACGGCGAAGGCCGGCTCGACCTCGTCCGCCTGCTCGAGCTCGCACCCCGGCAGGGCGGCACCCTCACCGGTGTCGTCACCGCCAACGGCGCCCCGGTCCCCGCCGCCGACGTGACGATCAGCGGACCGTTCAACCGGTCCGTCGGGACCGACAAGGACGGCCGGTTCACGATGAATCTGCCGGTCGGCGACTACCAGATCAGCACCAAGGTCTTCGGGTACCTGACCGCGACCGCGAGCGCCACGGTCACCCTCGGCCAGAACACCTCGGTTGAGGTTCCCCTCACCGCCGCCGCGCGCCACGACATCAGCGGCAGGGTCATCGACGACAAGAAGCAGCCCGTCCCGAACGTCGACGTCTCCGTCAAGGACACGCCGCTGGACGCCGTGCGCACGGACGCCAACGGCGCGTTCACGATCGCTGGTGTGCCGGAGGGCCAGTACGGGCTCGGCGTCACGCCCAACGCCTGCTTCTCGCCGACGGTTGCCCCGCTGACCGTCGGTGCCGAGAACAAGTCGCTGGAGATCCCGATCGGGCTCGTCGTCGACAAGGGCGGCTACAGTTGCTCCCTCTCCGAGGGGGAGTACCTGCGCGGCACCGACCCGGTCGCGTTCACGAGCGGCGTGTGGGCGACGGTGAACCTGCCGTTCCCGATCGCGCTCTACAACGGCAGCCACGACACCCTCGGAATCAGCCTGCGCGGCGTGATCTCCCCGGTCACCTCCACCGGACCCGGCACCGGCGGTGCGGGCGTCTTCCCGTTCTACGTCCCGTCCCCCGTCGAGTTCGCCTCCGGCGGGGGAGTCTTCACGACGGCCACCAAGGTCGACGGCGAGGACGCGTTCGTCATCGAGTTCCGCAACGCCAAGATCTGGGCCTACCCGATCCGGTCTGAGTACACGGAGCCGGTCAGCTTCTCGGCCACGCTCACCCGCTCGGGCAAGGTGATCTTCGGGTACGGCGACGGCATCGGGACCGACGACCCGGTGACCGGCGGCGCCCGCACCATCACCGGCATCCAGGGCTGGGCCGGTGTGGACGGCATCCGGTTCTCCGAGAACGTCCCGGTGCTCCACGACGGGGTGATCGTCACCTACGACCTTCCGGACTGGGGCTACCTCGACGCGACCGTCGTCGACAAGAACGACGGGCTGCCGGTGTCCGGGGCCAAGGTCTCGCTCACCGACAAGAACGGCCTCGTCGAGAGCGTCACGACCAACGGGACGGGCATCGTCCATCGCCAGCTGCCGGTCGCCGAGTACACGATGACCGTCGAGGCGCCGAACTACGTGACGGGGTCGTACGACTTCACCCTCGACAAGCTCTACGCGAAGGCGACGGTCGACGCGCGCCTCACCACGGGCGTCGCCGGCGTGAAGGTGAGCGGCCTCGACGCCGTGATGGGAACCGACCAGAATGGTGTGGGCTCGCTGACGCTGACCAACAACGGTTCCGCCCCGCTCACGTACGACCTGGGCGAGGCCGCGCGCCACCCCGAGCTCGACGCCGCCGGCGCCACCACGCGCACCGGGACGGGTGCGGACAGCACGATCGACCTCACCGCGTGGAAGGCCGGTGCGAGCGGCATGCAGCCGTCGAACGTCGACGGCAAGGCTGCGACGGCGAGAGCCGCGGAAGCAAAGGCGGCCGGCAAGGTCGGCACGACCTCCGGCGGCGACGTCATCACCCGCATCGAGATTCCGGGCACGATCGCGGAGAAGGAGCCCTCCGGCATCGGGTACGACGGCGACGTCTGGGTCCACGACTACAACGCGCGGACCAACACCGCCTATACCGTGACGGGCAAGCCGACCGGCAAGGTCTTCGACGCCTCGTGGAACCCCAAGTACCGGGCGTTCGACATGGCGCTCGACACCAAGACCGGTGACATGTGCCAGATGGAGGACAGCCCGGCCAGCTACATCCACTGCTTCGACCGGGAGACCGGAAAGGAAACCCGGCAGATCAAGGGCGACTGGTCCACGCTGCAGCTGACCGGACTCGCCTACAACCCGACCGAGGACGTGTTCTACGTCGGCGGCCGGGCGAACGGCATGATCGGAACCGTCGCCGGCACGTCGCACGACAACGCGGGTGCGCTGCTGTCCTTCTGCGCCCCGCCGCTGCCCGAGGTGATGGGCCTGGCCTACAACCAGGCCTCCGACACCATCTGGTACACCGACCTCACCTCGAACAGGCCCACCCGCCTGCTGCAGGTCGACCCCGACGACTGCTCGCTCGTCAACGCGTGGTGGTTCCCGGGCCAGAAGGCGGGCCAGGGTGGCGGCCTCGAGACCGACTCGACCGGGGCGCTGTGGGCGGCGGACCAGATCGCCGATGACGTCGTGCTGGTCGACGTCGAGGACGACCTGCTCACCGACCTGCCCTGGCTGTCGCTCTCCTCGACCGGCGGCACCCTCGCCCCGGGCGAGTCGACGACGGTCAAGGTCTCGATCTCCTCGAAGGACGCCGCCCCGGGCACTCTCGGCGCGAACATCGTCGTGTTGTCCGACTCCGGACGGCAGCCCAAGACCTACGTCCCAGTGACGCTCACGACCACGAAGTACCAGGTCGGCGTCAACGCCGGCGGCCCCTCGTTCACCGACGCCTCCGGCTACACCTGGTCCGGCGACCAGGCGGCCGGTGACGGGGCGTGGGGCTACGCCGGGAAGGGCAAGACGATCTCCGCGAGCGCCGCGATCGAGGGCACCGAGGACGATGCCCTGTTCCAGTCCCAGCGCACCACGCCGGGCAAGGACCTGGTCTACACGTTCCCCGACGCGCCGAAGGGCACCTACGCCATCGACCTCGGGTTCGCGGAGATCGAGCAGGTGAACCAGGGCAAGCGGGTGTTCGACGTCCTCGTCGACGACGAGCTGACGCAGTACGCCTACGACGCCGTGGGAGCCGTCGGCCCGAACGCCGCCGACTGGCACACCGCCGTCGTGCAGCACGACGGCGGTCCGCTGACGGTGGAGCTGCGGGGCGGGAAGGGCCTGCGGGCCCCGAGCATCGCGGCGCTGCGCGTGACGCTCGATCCGCGCGGAGACAAGGCGGAGCCGGAGCCCCAGCCCGAGCAGCCGGAGCCGGGCCCCGTGCCGGTGGCCCCCGCCGGTCGCTCGTACTCGATGAAGGTGACCGACGGGCTCTACCGCCAGGGTACGGAGGATTCCGGGTGGCATGGCGATGACGTCTGCGGCGTGCTGTGGTTCGACTCCAGCTTCCTGTTCCCGTTCTACGACACGGCCTGGGACGGCGTGTGTGTGACGACGAACGGCGCGCTGATCTTCGACCGGGCCAGCACCGTGGGGAACAACACGGCGCTGCCGTCGCCATACGCGTTCGACGCGATCTATCCGCTCTGGGACGACCTGGTCGTCGACGACCAGGCGGGCATCTACTTCGGCACCACCGAGGTGGACGGCCTGGCCGCTGAGGTCATCGAGTGGCGCAACGCCGCCTTCGACAGCAACAGGGCGGCCCGGGTGAGCTTTTCGGTCACCCTGATCGCGGACGGCCGCATCCAGATCGGGTACGGCGACGGCATCGGCGGCGACAACCCCCTCACCCGCGGGTCGTCGGCAACGGTCGGCCTGGAGAGCCTGACGCGCAACCCCGCGAGCCAGTACTCCTTCAACCAGCCCATCCTGACGGCCGGTCTGGGGCTGGAGTACACCCTCCCGGCTGCGGGCACGATCGAGGGCACGGTCACCGACGCGAACGACGGCAAGCCGATCGCGGGCGCGATCGTCACGCTCAAGGGGCCGAACGGTGACCGGGTCATCACCGCCGACGAGAAGGGCCGGTGGAAGGCCCAGGCGCTGGTCGGCGAGAACACCGTGCAGGTCTGGACGCCGAACTACGTCATGGCCAGCCACCCCGTGACCATCGCCAAGAAGGATCAGGCCGAGGTGGTCGACACGGCGTTGACCACGGGCGTCACAACCGTCACGGGAGGTGACCTCGACTGGCTCCTCGGCCCGGACCAGAAGGCGACCGCCGACGTGACCGTGACCAACACCGGCTCCGCCCCGCTCGAGGTGCGGCTCAGCGAGCAGAAACGCACCAGCGACGGCGGGCACGAGGCCGCCGACCTTCCGTGGCTGACCCTCACGGGCGCGGCCGCGGCCGGCACGGTCAAGCTCGCGGTCGGCGAGTCCACCACGGTCACGGCAACGGCCGACAACGCCGCCGTCGAGCCCGGCGTGCTCGTCGGGGACGTGCTCGTGGCGTCGAACGCCGGCAAGGGCGAAGCCCAGCTCAAGCCGGTCCGCCTGGCGACCTCGGCCTACTGGAAGGGCGTCGACGCGGGCGGGTCCGGGCACGTCGGTGCCGACGGCTTCGTCTGGTCGCCCGACCAGGAACTCGGCTCGCGGCCGTGGGGCTACGTCGGCGGCAGTGCGCGTGCCACCAAGGCCGACATCGGCGGCACGGAGGACGACGACCTGTTCCGCACCCAGCGGACCGGCGAGACGTTCGCCTACGTGTTCAAGAACGCGCCCGCCGGGACGTACCGAATCGGCCTCGACTTCGCGGAGATCGAGAAGGTCAAGGCCGGCAAGCGTGCCTTCGATGTCCTGGTCGACGGCAAAGCCGTGCTCCACGACCACGACGTGCAGGCGAGGGTGGGTGCGCTGACCGCGGACGTGAACACGGTCACCGTCGAGCACGCCGGTGGCGATCTGAAGGTCGAGCTTCGCCGCGAGATCGGCGAGCGCGATCCGATCCTCAACGCCCTGAAGGTCCAGCAGGACCCGCGCCTATGAGATAGCCGCCCAATCCGCCAGCAGTGGTCAGAGCCTCCTCGGAAAGGAGCGCCGTGGGGGCTCTGACCACGACTACCGAATTTGCGGCTTCCGACGGTACTCGTGCACTTGGTGGCAAAGAATCCGAGTTCCTCGTCAGTTCACGGCCATGTGGGCCGTGCACGGGCGCGTGCGAGCTCCGGGCCTCAGATGAGGGAGACGCATGCGGAATGATGATCGGCTGTGCTCCTTCGCCTGGCCCATCTCGCCGCCCCGAACGCCTTCGCAGAAGGGTGCCGCCAGGGAACTGTATCCGTTCCATCTCCGGTCCGAGCCGGAGCTGCAGGCGCCGCCGCGGCGACCGCTCGGTGAGCGCGAACGGCCTGAGGCTGGGCAAGGGTAAGCGGAGACGGTTCTGCTCTGCGCGAAGCCGGCAGAACTCGAACGCGGCATCGACCTATGGTGAGGCATGGCCTCATCCATGCCGTCGCGTCCAGCGATCAATCGGACCGCCCCCGAGCCGTCTCCGGCTCGCGAGCCGCTGTGGCGGCAGGTGCTCGGTGAGTGCTTGAGAGGGCTTCGCCATGAGCGAGGCGAGAAGTTGAGCGAGACGGCAAGCCGCGCCGGAGTCTCGCCGCAATATCTCTCCGAGATCGAACGAGGCGTCAAGGAGCCGTCGAGCGAAATGATCGCCGCGGTCGCCGGAGCACTGGATGTGACCCTGGTCGATCTGACCCTTGCCGTTGCCGAGAGTTTGCGGCCTGCTCAGCAGGGCGCGTCGAGAGGTGCCACCTGCTCGGCGGCGTATGCTCTGGCCGCGTAGCGCGGCTTGCCGGGGTTGTCCACGGGCCTATGAACGCTCCTCGATGATCTGATCGAGGAGCCCGTACTCCAAGGCCGCGGCAGCGGTGAACACGCGATCGTGATCGGTGTCGGCGCGCAGGGTCTCGACCGACTGGCCGGTGTGCCGTGAAAGTATGCGCTCGATGTCCGCCCGGACACGTACGACCTCGTCGGCCTGCAAGATGAGATCGGGGATCGCTCCGCGCCCCTGGGCTGCCGGCTGGTGCAGGATGATCCGTGCGTGGGGGAGAGCGGCACGTTTGCCTTCGGCGCCCGCGGCGAGAAGTACGGCACCCACCGCGACGGCCTGTCCCACACAGGTCGTCGAAACCCGCGGGCGGATATGGCGCATGGTGTCGTAGATCGCGAGCATCGCGCTCGGATCGCCGCCTTCGCAGTTGATATAGAACTGGATCTCCGCCTCGGGGTTGTCTGATTCCAGGAAAATCAGCTGCGCGATGAGAGCATTCGCGACGCCCGCGTCGATCGCGGTGCCCAGGTAGACGATCCGCTCGGTGAGCAGGTGCGAGTAGACATCCATGATCCGCTCGCCACGAGGGTTCGAGGCGATGACGTTCGGGATCGTATATGTGGTCACTGGCCGACTCCTTGGTTGATGCCGAATCCGAGCCGTGTGCGGTTTTGTGGCGCGATTTCGTCGAAGTTCTGCACGATGGCGTCGATGAAGCCGTAGTCCAGTGCTTCCTGTGCCGTGTACCAACGATCGTGCAGAGAATCCTCGAATATGCGCTCGACAGGCTGACCTGTGTCCTCGGCAATCAGACCGAGCACCGTGTCGCGCGTATGCCGAAGGTCGCCGGCCTGCAGTTCGATGTCGACCGCGGTGCCACCGATTCCCGCCGAGCCTTGGTGCATCAGGACTCGTGAATGCGGTAGAGCGCGGCGCTTCCCACGGGCCCCCGACGACAGCAAGAACTGCCCGGCACTGTAAGCGATACCCAGGACGAGGGTCGATACGTCACAGGGAATGAGGCGCATGATGTCGCGGATCGCCAGCATCGACGGGACCGAGCCACCTGGGGAATGAATCCACAAGGCGATATCGGACGACGCATCCTGCGTGGCGAGCGCCATCAGCTGGGTGGCCAGCAGTGTCCCATTGTCGTCGTCGAGAGGGCCGTCGAGAACGAGAACACGCTGCTCAAAGAGTTCGCGTCTCATTCGTGGGTTGAACAGCGGAAGGTTCGATTCTTCGCTCATGCGTCCATCTTGTGAGGCGATCCGGACCGGCGTCGACACGATCTGCCTGGGGCAGATCTGCTCTGAGCAGCGAGAGCTCCTGAGCAGGGACAGCGCGATCACCGGCCGGTTCGGGGAGCGCGGTCCGGCTGCCGGGCCGGCTCGTGACCGTGCAGCCGCCTCCAGCAGGTCCGGCCTCGAGTACGCGGCGATCACCAGAAACGTGAGTGGGGCCGGCCCCAGCGAACTGAGACCTTGCGGCCAGATCTCCTGGGTCAGGTGCTGCCCGATCTTGATCTTGCGGCGGACCGTCTCCAGAGTCGGGAGGCGCCGCTTGCCGTCCGCGGTGGGCGGGAGTTGCTTCGCGCAGGGGTCAGCGTTGCATGTCGATGATGAGCTTCCCGCGGACTCCGCCGGTCTCGAGTCGTCGGTGGGCCTCCGCGACGTCGCCGATCGGGTAGACGGTGTCGATCACAGGGCGGATGCTGCCGGCCTCGGCGGAGGCGGTGAGCTCGGCGATCCGCGCGGGGGAGGGGTTGTTGCTGAAGAGTTTCATACGCCGGGGCGAGAGGGCGGCTCGCAGCCCCGTGGTGACCATCGAGGTCAGGATGCGGTTCTGGTCGAAGGCGAGCGCGACCATGCGGCCACGCCGGTTGAGCCGGGCCTGGTAGGCGCCGAGGTCGGTGCCCACGACGTCGAGGATCACATCGTAATGACCGAGGTCCTGCGGCCGGGTCGTGCGGTAGTCCAGGGCCGCGTCGGCGCCGAGTTCGGTGACCCAGCCGAGATTGCGGGCGCCGGCGAGCGCGGTGACGTGGGCGCCGAGCGCCTTGCCCAGTTGCACGGCGATGCTGCCGACGCCGCCTGTGGCGCCGCGGACCAGGAGCCGTTCACCGCCGGCCAGGCGGGCCTTGTCGGTCAGGGCGGTCAGGGCGGTGGTGCCCGACGAGGGCAGGGCGGCGGCGTCGAGCAGGCTTAGGTTCTCGGGTGCTCGGGCGAGTCGTTGTTCGGGGACGGCCACGTAGTCGGCGATGGCGCCGAAGGCGAAGTGCGGCATCAGCCCCCACACCTCCTGTCCCGCGCTCCAGGCGTGTACGCCGGGGCCCAGGGCCGCGATGCGGCCGGTGAAGTCGCCTCCCAGGCCGCGGGGGAATCGGGCTCGGGCGATGCCGCGGAGTCTGCCTGCCCGGAAGGCGAGTTCTCCGGCGTCAACGCTCGCGGCGCGGACCTCGACGAGCACTTCTCCCGGCCCGGGCTCCGGCGTGGGCACGTCGTTGACGCGCAGCACCTCGGGAGGGCCGAAACGGGTGTATTGGACGGCACGCATGATCTCTCCCAGTCGTTCGAACATAAGTGGGCTGGCGGCCCACTTACGGTTCGGCTACTCTAACCGGAGCGCCAGCCCACTTGTCAAAACCTGGAGGAGGCCATGCCCCACGCCGTCCAGCGGCGGCCCCTGCGTGCGGACGCCCAGCGCAACTACGACCGCATCGTCAGCGCGGCCCGGGACGTCTTCGCGCGTGACGGCTCCGGCGCCGCCCTGAAGGAGATCGCCCGTCAGGCCGGGACGGGATCGGCGACGCTGCACCGCCTGTTCCCCTCCCGTCGAGCTCTGCTCGAAGCCGTCTTCCACGATCGTGTCGAGGAGTTGTGCGCCATGGCGGCGCAACGGGCCGAGGAGGGCGAGCCGGGCCCCGCGCTCCTGGCCTGGCTGAGGGACCTCAACACCTACGCGGGCACCAGCCGCGGCCTGGCCGCCTCGCTGCTGCACGACGGCCGGGATGCCGACCTGCTGGAGCAGAACGAAGGCTGTCAGGCGATGATCACCGACGCGGCGCGTGAACTCCTGCGACGAGCACAACAGGCAGGCGCCGTACGCCCCGGGATCCGCGCCGAGGATCTGCTCGCGCTCGTCAACGCCATCTCGCTGGCCACCGAGCACGACGACGACACCGAGCGGGCGGACCGGCTGCTGGACATCGCGATCAAGGGCATCCGAGGCCAGGCCGCATGACAGATCAGGTGGACCGTACATGATCGGCATGGCTCTGCCGGGGCGCGCTCGCGGTGCCACATCGGTCACGGCCAGCCGGAGCGCAAGGGGCCGAGCCGGTGATCGAGGCGTTCATCCGTCTCCTACACCCCTGCGTCTAGGGGCTGTGGTTGCGTCCACGGAGGCTCCCTCGGGTGCGTGCAACAGCCCCGAAGTAGCCATGCGATATCTCGGAGACTCAGTGGGGGAGCTGGGTCAGGATGTAGGTGCCGTCCGCACCGACGGGCCGCAGCAGGCAGAAGGTGTGGCCGCCGGTCGTGATCGGGCTGAACTCCCCGACTCCCCGGCAGTGCCACCAGTGCGCCAGTTCGGGCCGCTCCTGCAGCAACAGCCCGACGATGACGGCGGCGCGTGGGTCGTTCGGGGCGTGCGCGGTGTTCGCGCGGAACTGCTGGTAGAGCCGTTGCAGCACGGGCTCCACGTCCACGGGCGGCGTGCGGTGGGTGGCGAACGTGATCAGTACGTTGCGCCGCTCGGCGGGCACGCCGTCGGGGTCGCCCCATCGCTCGCGGTACGCGGCGTTGCTGTCCAGGACGTCGAACCGCGCGTCCAGCACCGCGGCCGGCAGGTCCGCCCAGCTGTTGAGCAGGGCCCGCGCCGGCCCGTCGGCCATGGCTTCACCGGAGAGCGGCAGGGTGGGCCTGAATCCGGCGAGTGCCAGCGTGTGACGGTATGCCGCCTGGTCCATCGCGAGTACCCGGCAGACCGCGTCGAGGACCTGCCGGGTGGTGCTGACCCGGCCCTGCTCGAGCCAGGTGTACCAGGCGACGCTCACCCCGGCCAGCGCCGCCACCTCCTCGCGGCGCAGCCCGGGAGTGCGTCGTCGCCCGCCACCGCCGAGGCCCACATCCGCCGGGTGTACCTGCTCGCGGGCCGCCCGCAGGTGTGCCCCCAGTTCACGGCGGAGTGCGTCGTCCACTCGCGTAATCCTATGAGCCGGGCTCACCCCATGAACCGTCGCCTGGTTGCGCCGCCAGGTCCACGGCAGAGTCATCGCCATGAGCGAACTGTGGCGTACCAGCAACGACTCTTCCACCCTGACCGAGCCGCGCGTGCTGATCAGGGTGTTCGTGCCGCCGGGGCAGATCACCGCGAGCGTCGGCTTCTACGAGCGGTTGCAGCGCGTGGTCGCCGACGCGCGTTTCGACTTTTCCGCGGCGGGGTTGCGGCTGGCGACCGTGGGGGCATTCCTGATCATCGAAGGTGACGAGGAGGCCCTGGCCCCCTTCCGTGACACGGTCGGAACCTTGCTGGTGGACGACGTGCGGCCGTACTACGAACGACTCCTCGCAGCGGGTGCCGAAATGGTCTTCCCTTTGCAGCAGGTGCCGACGGGCGCCGGCTTCAATGCCCGCCATCCGGACGGGACGGTGGTGGAATACGTGCACCACCGCCCGACACCGGACGGCCGATGAGAGTGGAGGACTCTGCTGGTCAACTCGTTCAGGCGGTCAAGGGCTGGTTCGAGTCGGGCCAGGTGGCTTGTGCGGTCGCCAGGCGGGGTGGTTGGTCGGTGCAGGCGGCGTCGGGGGTTTCTTGGATCGCTCGCGGGGCGCAGGGTGAGGTGGTGGCCGCTGCGCTGGGCGCTGGTGCATGAGGTCCGCACCGGGCAACGACGGCAGGTGCTGAGGGAGAAGGCGGCCACGATCATCGGGCGGTCTTTCTGCCGGCAGGGTGTCCAGGAGGTGCCGGTGTCTGTCCTTGCGGGCAGGTGATCTGCTCGTGGTCCCAGTCGCCTGTGGCCGTCCAACGGGAATCGAGGTCCTCGCCGCCCTGGTTGAGGTTCTGCCGCCGCCTGATCACCTGCCGTCCCCGCCGGTCCGTGGAGCGCGCATGGTTCTGGATCAGCATGATGCGCGGCGCTGTCGGCCGGTCAGCACGATGCCGGCATGGCCCAGCATGGCTTGCACCACCTTGAGATCCGGGTGCGCGGCCGGCGCCAGCGTCGCGGCGCCGTGCCGCAGATCACGCAGCCCGATCGGTGGTTGTCCGGAGATCGCCACCAGCCGGCGGAACCGGACCCAACCCTCTGCTGTCAGCCGGAGGCGCGGACGATCAAGGCAGGCTCGAAGATGACGGACCTGGGCGTACGGCCCGGCTCGTCGATGTGGTCGAGCAGAAGGCGCGCCATCTCGGCGGCCATGTCCTCGACCGGGTGGCGGATGGTCGTGAGCGGTGGGCGGCAGGCGGTCGCGGCGCTGCTGTCGTCGAAGCCGATCACCGCCACGTCATCGGGGACGGAGCGTCCGTGGTGGCGCAACGCGTGCAGCGCGCCTTGGGCCATCAGGTCGTTGGCGACGAACACGCCGTCGAGGTCGGGTCGTTCGGCCAGGAGCCGTTCCATGGCCTTTTCGCCGCTGTCGTAGGTGAAGCCGCCCTCGCTGTAGGGGACGTAGGCATGTCCGTGCCTGGCCATCGCGTCCTGGAATCCCGCCAGGCGTGCCTGGGCGGCGGGCACGTCGAGCGGACCGCAGACGCTGGCGACGCGGCGGCGCCCCAGCTCCACGAGCCGGTCGGCGGCCAGGGCGGCGCCGGCCCGGTGGTCGAGGTCGACGTAGCTGATCGGGACAGGGCCCGCCGGCCGGGCGAACAGCACCGCGGGCACCTCCGCCTCGACCAGCTCCACCGGCAGCGGATCGGCCGCGTGCGTGGAAACCAGCAGCGCGCCGTCGGCATCGCCCTGCCGCAGGTACGACACGACCTCCGCGCGGCTCTGCGCGGTGTCGGCGAACATCAGCACCGGGTGAATGCCACGGGGCCGCAGAAAACTGATGATCCCGGCTACGACGCGGCCGAAGAACGGGTCGGTGAGGATGGGGCTGGGTGACGGGCCCTCGTCGCCCCCCGCCCCGGACAGCACCAGGGCGACCGCGCCGGTGCGCCTGGTGACGAGGGAACGGGCGGCGCGGTTGGGGACGTAGCCGATGGTGGCGATCGCCTGGAGCACCGTCGCCTGGATGTCAGGATCGACGTTGCGGATGCCGTTGATCACCCGGGAGACGGTGGCGCGGGAGACCCCGGCGACCCGTGCCACGTCTTCCAGCGTAGGAGAGCCCCCTTGTTTCACCCGCTCTTTATAACATGCGGATTGGAGAGCGCTCTCCTAGCTGTGTGAGACCGTTATGACAGCCTCCAGCGGGAGATCGGCGGCCGAGCGCCCGGCGAGCACCGACACTTCGCCCTCGGCCGTACGCCAGGCGCCCGCCCAGTGCTGGAAGGCCCTGGCCGGCACCTCCACGACCGCCTCCACCTGCTCGCCGGGCCCGGCCGTCACGGCGGCGAACCCCGCCAGCCACCGAACCGGCCGCTCGTGATCCTGCGGCCTGGCCAGGTACACCTGGACCACCTCGCGGCCCGCCCGCCGGCCGGTGTTGCGCAGCGTGACGCGCACCCGAACCGGCCGGCCGGGCGCGACCCGCTCCGGTGCCCACAACCCCTCGTACGCCCAGGTCGTGTAGCCCAGACCGTGCCCGAACCAGTACGCGGGCGAGTCCTGCTCCCGCAGCCAGCCCCGGTACCCGATGTGCGGGCCTTCGGCGTACTCGAGCACGCCCCGCTCCGGCACGGTCGGAGCCAGGGCCCGGTCCGCCCAGGTGGTGGGCAGCCGCCCGCCCGGCTCGGCCCGGCCGAGCAGCACGTCCGCCAGGCCGTTGCCGCCCTCCTCGCCGGGGAACCAGCTGACCAGGACGGCCGCCGCCTCCTTCCGCCACGGCATCGCCACGGGACCGCCGGAGTTGACCACCACGACGGTCGCCGGGTTGGCCGCGGCGACGGCGCGCACCAGTTCGTCCTGGCCCTCGGGCAGCGCGAGCGTCTCCCGGTCGACGCCTTCGCTCTCGGCCTGCTCGGTGGTGCCCACCACGACGACGGCCACATCGCATGAGCCGGCCAGCTCGACCGCGGCGGCCAGCTCGGCCGCCGCGTCCGCGGGAGCCGGGGCGGCGGCCAGCACACAGGCCCGCCCGCCGCCGGGGACGAGCTCGCGGCGCATGACGATCTCGACCTGGCGGCCCGCTTCGAAGGTGACGCGTTCCGTGCGGTACGGCGGAGCCAGGTGCACGGTGGCGGGGTCGTCGGTGTGCCGGGGGACCGTCTCGTCGATCACGACGCGGCCGTCCACGGTCAGCTCCAAGCGGCCCCATCCGGCGGCGGCCACGTCCCATTGGCCCGCGCGGTCCGGCAGCACGAGGGCTCTGACCTCGACGGTGGCGGCCCGGTGGATCGGCCCTTCCGGTTCGGGAAGACGGCCGGTGAGGCGATGCTCGGCGTGGATCTCGGCGCCTGCGGCGTCGAGGAGGCGGACCAGGAGCCCGGGCTCGCCGGTGCGCGGATTCCGGGCGATGGCGACGTCGAGGGGGGCGGGCAAGCCGCCGAGGGCGACGCCGGTGGCGTGGTGCACCTCGGCGTGGCCGTTCAGCGCGGTGCGCAGGCCGGCGAGCGGAGTGACGAGGGATTCAGGGTAGACACCCGCGCTCCCACCGCCCTGGATGCGGGGCCTGGCGGCGTTCGGCCCGATGACGGCGACGCGGGTCAGCCGGACCGGGCTGAGGGGGAGGAGGCCGCCCTCGTTGCGCAGCAGTACGGTCGAAGCGGCGACCGTACGGCGCAGGAGAGCGCGATCCAGACGCTCAGCGCGATCCGGACGCTCACCGACGCTCCCGGCGGTGGGACCGCCGGTGGAGGGGTTCAGGGCGGAGGGGGTGGTGAGGTTACCGGCGGTGGGGCTCAGCGCGGAGGGGGTGGTGAGGTCGCCGGCGGAGGGGTCGGTGGTGGAGGGCGCGGGGAAGCCGGGCAGCGCACCGACGCGGGCGGCCAGCCGCAGCAGGCGGCGCACCTTGTCGTCGATCGCCGGCTCCGGCACCTCGCCGGCGCGGACGGCCGCCACCAGCGCCTCGCCCCACGGCCCGTCGGGGCCCGGCATGACCAGGTCCTGGGCGGCACGCGCGGAGGCGACGGCGGACCGCACCGCTCCCCAGTCCGACACCACCACCCCGTCGAACCCCCACTCACCCTTCAGCGGCTCGGCCAGCAGCTCGTTCTCGGACATGGTGACGCCGTTGACCCCGTTGTACGCCGACATCACCACCCAGACCCCCGCCTGGACGGCTGCTTCGAAGGGCGCCAGGTACACCTCGCGCAGGGTGCGCTCGTCGACGCGGGCGTCGAGGGTGAGCCGGTCGGTCTCGGAGTCGTTGGCCACATAGTGCTTGGCCGTGGCCGCTACCCCGCGCGACTGGATGCCGCGGATCACCGCCGCGCCGATGCGACCGGTCAGCAGCGGATCCTCGGAGTAGCACTCGAAGTGTCGTCCGGCCAGAGGGGAACGGTGCAGGTTCAGGGTGGGGGCGAGGACGACGTGCACCCCCTTGCGCCGCGCCTCGACGGCCAGCAGTTCGCCCATGGACTGGGCCAGGCTCTCGTCCCAGGTGGCCGCGAGCGCGGTGGCGGAGGGGAGTGACAGGGAGGTCCGGCGCTCGTTCCATCCTTCCCCGCGTACGCCGGCGGGGCCGTCGGAGGTCACCACGGGTTCCAGTCCGATGGCGGGCTCGGCGGGCGTGCGCCACACGGTCGCTCCGGTGAGCAGCCGCACCTTGCTCTCCAGGTCCAGCTTGTCCACCAGGCGGTCGAGGTCGTCCGGGATCACACGCGTGTCCTTTCAGGAGGGAGAGCGCTCTACCGCCCCGAGGGCGGAGAGCTGGGTCGTACGGATGCGTTCGATGGCGGCGGCCAGCGCCTTGATGCCGGGATCGGCGCCCGAGACCTGTTCCGAGCGGGTCACGGACCGCGACTGGCGTAGGTGGGCACGGAGATGGCCGGTGAAGAGCGTGTCGAAGGCCGGACCTTCGGCAGTGCGCAGGCGAGCGAGTTCGGCGGCGGTGATCATCCCGGGCATGTCGTGCCCGGCGTGCGGGTTGTCGGCGGGCGGACCGGTAGCGGGCACTCCGGTGGCGTGGAGGGCGGTGCTGTGGAGGGCGGCGCGCAGGCGGGCGAGTTCGGCGACGTGCGCGGCGCGCAGCCGACCGGCCAGCTGTGCCACGGCAGGCGCGTGGCCCCGGGAGGCGCCGAGGTCGAGCAGCGGCAGGACTCGCTCGTCCATCGGGATCATGAGCTGCAGCCAGGCGACATCGGTGGGGTTGACGCTCCCGCTCGTGACGTGGTGCGCGATCGGCGGGTCGCCCGCTTGTGTGGGTGCCGGTACGTGGTGCGCGATCGGCGGGTCGCCCGCTTGTGTGGGTGCCGGTACGTGGTGCGCGATCATTGGGCCGCCTGCTTGCGCGGATGCCGGTACGTGGTGCGCGTGCCGTGCCGCGGAGTCGCCGCGGGCCAGGCAGCCGCCCATCAGCACCGCCGTCAGCGCGAGCAGCACCAGCGCCGTCGGCGCGGTCCGAGCCCACGACGAGCGCTCGTCGGCCGCGCGTGGTGCCGTCGACGAGCGCTCGTCGGCCGCGCGTGGTGCCGTCGACGAGCGGTCGTCGGCCGTGCGCGGTGCCGTCCGCCCGCCCCGGTGGCCGGGGTGGGCGGACGGGCCAGGTGTTCCCTTGGAGGACATCAAGGCAGTTCGAAGTCCTCGGTGAGCGCCGCTCCCCGGTGCGGCTTGTAGAGGTCGTAGCCGCGCGGATTGCACTGCAGCCCGCCGTTGATGCAGTGGGTGACCAGCGCGTCGAGGATGCGCGGGTCGTCCCAGGCGTTGAAGAAGTCGTAGTGCCAGGTGTAGCCGCGTCCGCTGGCCAGGCGCGCCTGTGACAGGTCACCGCTCGCCGGGAAAGCGATCTTGAATTCCAGCATGGGCACCGCGACCGGGTGGCTCGACGGGCAGTAGCCGCCGACGGGGTAGGCCATGTGGCTCTTGTGGTTGGCGCTGTCGAGGTTGACCCCGTCCCAGCAGCTGGGAGCCTGGAAGCGCACGTTGACCTGGCTGCCGGGCACGCAGTACTGCGGGATGTCCCAGCTCTTCGACAGGTCGCCGCACTCGAAACCCTCGACCGTGCCCGGGTGGGTGCGGAACTCCTCCTGGGTGGAGGTCGGGCTGCCGACGACGAAGCGCAGGCCCTGCGGGAAGGACTGCACCCGCCAGTACTCCAGGATGCCGGACTTGTAGTAGATCACCTGGTTGCCTACGGGCTCGATGAGCTGGTTGCCCTTGTAGAAGCTGGGGAACCAGTAGGCGGATTTGTCGTGGTGATTGGTGCAGGAGGTGTTGCCGCCCAGCAGCGAGGAGGACGTGCTGTGGGCGTTGGTGGTGGTGTTGCCGACGAAGGTGTGCATGTGCGACGCGCCGGGCAGTCCGGGGTAGACGATCGGGTCGTCGGGCCGGTTGGCGGTCAGCGAGCAGTTGGCCTGGAACTCGTGGTGGGTGACCTCGTCGGTGAAGGTCGGCTTGGGCCGGGGTGTGGTTCCGGCGCCGCCGGTGCCGTGCACCTCGAACTCCTGCAGCGAGTAGCCGTAGCCGGTGGCGCGGGCGGTGCCGTACATGCGTACGTAGCGGCCGGTGCCGCTGACACTCCAGGTGTCGGTGCCGCCGTCACCGCCGGTCACGGTCTTCAGGTCCGTCCACGAGTTGCCGTCGGGGGAGGACTGGACCTTGTAGTCGCGCGCGTAGGCGGCTTCCCATGACAGCACGACCTTGCTGATGGTCGCCGGGGCGCCCAGGTCGACCTGGATCCACTGCGGGTCGGTCCAGGCGCTCGACCAGCGGGTGGTGAGGTCGCCGTCGAAGGCGGCGCCGGCCGCGTACGCGCCGCCTTCCGACGACGACGCCGAGGCGGCCCTGCCCTGGGACAGCACCGTGTCGGCGGCGGCGGGCAGAACGAAGGCCAGGCTGGTGGCCGCCACCACGGAAACGATGGCGGCGGCTGATGCTAAGGCGGGATTTCTTCGGAACACGGACATGGTCTCTCCTCGGGGGCGGAGGTGGGAGAGCGCTCTCCTGAGAGAGTGAACGCCTGACCGACGGCTTGTCAAGACGGTGAGAAACCGCACCTCCCGATTACGTGGCGGTGACCTGCGCATTTCGGCCCAGCAACGTTTTGGGCCTTGACGGGGGTCGCGCCAGGATGCAGTGTCACGGCACGGAGAGCGCTCTCCTCCTTCCCCCGGCACCCCCCACCCCTAGGAGAGAGTGAACGTGTTTCCCGTCCGACATCCCGGCCGGTTCCGGTTCGGCCTGGTCGTCGCCCTGGTGGCGGGCCTGGCCGGGCTCGGCCCCGCCCCGGCGGCCCCCGCCCTGGCCGCCCCCGTATCCGCCTTGGCCGCACCGGCACCCGCCGCCGCCGTGGCCCCAGCGGCCGCCGCCGCCATGGCCGAGGTCCTGCTGTCGCAGGGCAAGGCCGCCACCGCGTCCTCCGCCGAAGGCGGCGACACCACCGCCGCGATGGCGGTGGACGGCAAGGCAGGCACCCGCTGGTCAAGCGCCTTCAGCGACGCCCAATGGCTCCAGGTGGACCTGGGCGCCCCGGCCGTACTGAGCAGGATCGTCCTCACCTGGGAAGCCGCCTACGGCCGCGGCTACAAGCTGCAGGGTTCCGTCGACGGCAGCTCCTGGACCGACCTGAAGACGATCACCGACGGTGACGGTGGCACCGACGCGCACACCGTGACGGGCGCCGCCCGCTATGTCCGGATGCTCGGCACCCAGCGCGGCACCGGCTACGGCTACTCCCTCTGGGAGTTCCAGGTGTACGGCGAAGGCGGCCAGACCTCCGGCTGTGCCACCGCCAACGCCGCCCAGGGCAAGCCCGCCACCGCCTCCTCGACCGAGGGCGCCGCTTACGCGGCCGGCGCCGCCGTGGACGGCGACAGCGGCACCCGCTGGTCCAGCGCGGCATCCGACCCGCAGTGGATCCAGGTCGACCTCGGCTCCAGCCGGAACATCTGCAAGGTCACTCTCATCTGGGAGGCCGCCTACGGCACCGCCTACAAGATCCAGTCCTCGCCCGACGGTTCAGTGTGGACCGACCTGAAGACCGTCACCGGCGGCGACGGCGGCACCGACGCCCTCGACGTGTCCGGCACCGGCCGCTATGTCCGCATGCTTGGCACCCAGCGCGGCACCGGCTACGGCTACTCCCTCTGGGAACTCCAGATCAACACCGGCGACCAGCCCGAGGAGCCAGGCGACTGGACCGAGGTGTGGCGCGAGGACTTCACCGGCCCCGCCGGCACCTCACCGTCGGCCGCCAACTGGATCAGGCGCACGGGCACCTCCTATCCCGGCGGCGCCGCGAACTGGGGCACCGGCGAGGTCGAGACGATGAGCGACTCCACCGCCAACGTCAGCCTCGACGGCGACGGCCACCTGAGCATCAAGGCCGTCAAGGACCGCGACGGCAACTGGACCTCCGGCCGCGTCGAGACGCAGCGCACCGACTTCGAGGCCAGGCCCGGCGAGATGGTCCGCTTCAGCGCCCGGCTGAAGCTGCCCGACGTCGCGAAGGCCCTTGGCTACTGGCCCGGCTTCCGCGCCACCGGCGCCGCCTACCGCGGCGACTACACCAACTGGCCGGGCGTCGGCGAGACCGACATCATGACGGCGGTCAACGGGGCTGACGAGTTCTCCAACACGCTGCACTGCGGCACCGCACCCGACGGCGTCTGCAGCGAGTACAACGGGCGCACCAGCGGCTTCGCCACCTGTGGTGGCTGCGCGACCGCCTACCACGAGTTCTCGCAGGTCATCGACCGTACCAAGAGCGACGAGGAGATCCGCTTCTTCCTCGACGGCAGGCAGACCTGGGTCGTACGGCAGAGCCAGGTCGGCGTCGCCGCCTGGCAGGCGGCCGTTCATCACGGCTTCTACCTCCGCCTGGACCTGGCCATCGGCGGCTCGCTGCCGAACGCCGTCGCCGGAGTCACCACGCCGTCGCCGGAGACCGCCTCGGGCGGCGTGCTGAGCGCCGACTGGGTGTCGGTCGCCCGCCGGTCGGGCGCCACGCCGGCCCCGATGACCGACGGACCGGTCCCCGCCGGGCCGAGCGTCGTCAGAGTGACCGGTGGCAACGGCAACTGGCAGCTGTCGGTCAACGGCCAGCCGTACCTGATCAAGGGCTTGACCTACGGTCCGCCGCAGGCCGCGGCCGACGGCTATATGCGGGACCTGAAGGCGATGGGCGTCAACACCATCCGCACCTGGGGTGTGGACGACGCCGGCACCCCTTCTCTGCTCGACGCCGCGGCCCGGAACGGGATCAAGGTGATCGTCGGGCACTGGCTGAACCAGGGCGCCGACTACGTCAACGACACGGCCTACAAGACCACCGTGAAGAACGAGATCGTGGCCCGGGTCAACGCGCTGAAGAACCGCCAGGGCGTGCTGATGTGGGACGTCGGCAACGAGGTCATCCTCACCATGCAGGACCACGGACTGCCGGCCGACGTGGTGGAGCAGCGGCGGGTGGCGTACGCGAAGTTCGTCAACGAGGTCGCGCTCGCCGTGCATGCCGCGGACCCCAACCACCCGGTCACCTCGACCGACGCCTACACCCACGCCTGGACCTACTACAAGGCCCACTCGCCCGCGCTCGACCTGCTCGCCGTCAACTCCTACGGCGCCATCCACACCGTGAGGAACGACTGGATCGCCGGCGGATACGACAAGCCGTACATCGTCACGGAGGCCGGGCCGGACGGCGAGTGGGAGGTCCCGAACGACGTCAACGGCGTCCCCGACGAGCCGACCGATCTGGAGAAGGGCCAGATGTACACGGCCAGTTGGAACGCCATCAGCGGTCACACCGGGGTGGCACTCGGCGCGACCATGTTCCACTACGGCCTGGAGAACGACTTCGGCGGCGTCTGGCTGAACATCACCCCAGGCGGCTGGCGCCGCCACGGCTTCCACGCCCTCCAGCAGGCCTACACCGGCCGGCCGACCGGCAACACCCCGCCGCGCATCACCTCGATGACGGTCGGTTCACAGACCGCGGTCCCCGCCGGCGGCACGTTCACCGTCGACACCCAGACCACCGATCCCGACGGGGACCTGATCCGTTACCACGTGATGGTCAGCGACAAGCACATCACCGGCAACCGCGGCTTCCGGCACGCCCGCTTCGCCCAGACCGCCCCGGGCCGGCTCACCGTGACCGCGCCCGAGCAGCTCGGCGTCTGGAAGGTCTACGTCTACGCCTTCGACGGTCACGGCAACGCGGGCATCGAGCAGCGTTCGTTCCGGGTGGTGCCGCCGGTCGTCGACGGCACCAATGTGGCCCGCGGCAAGCCGACCACGGCCTCGTCGTACCAGGCGAGCGGCGACGGCGGCCCGTTCACCCCGGATCGGGCCACTGACGGCAGCTTCAGCTCGCGGTGGGCCAGTGAGTGGGCCGATCCGCAATGGATCCGGGTCGACCTCGGCGCGCTCACCCCGATCAAGCACGTCCAGCTCGGCTGGGAGGGCGCCTACGCCAAGGCGTACCAGCTCCAGACCTCCGCCAACGGCACCGACTGGACCACCGTGCACGCCACCACCACCGGGGACGGCGGGTTCGACGGCATCGACCTGAACGCCTCCGCCCGGTACGTCCGGCTCAACCTGACCGAACGCGGCACGACCTACGGCTACTCCCTCTGGGAGTTCGGCGTCTACCGCTAGCGAACCCCTCCACCTGAAAGCGGATGCCATGCACCTCAAACCGACAAAGGCCGCCATCGCGGTCCTGGCCGGCCTCCTCGCCGTGCCCCTGATCACCGCCCCCGCGTACGCCGAGGACCCCCTGCTCTCCCAGGGCAAGACCGCGACCGCCTCCTCCGTCGAGCACTACGGCACCGCCCCGGCCCTGGCGGTGGACGGCGACGACGGCACCCGCTGGTCCAGCGTCGCCGGCGCCGACCCGCAATGGCTCAGGGTGGACCTGGGCGCCACGGCCCACATCAGCAAGGTCGTGCTGAACTGGGAGGCGGCCTACGCCACCGGCTACCGGATCCAGACCTCGCAGGACGGGACGACGTGGACCGACCTGAAGACCGTGACCGGCGGCGACGGCGGCGTCGACTCCCTGGACGTGACGGGCGACGGCCGCTACGTCCGGATGCTCGGCACCGCTCGCGCCACCGGCTACGGCTACTCGCTGTGGGAGTTCAAGGTCTACGGCACCACGACCGGCGGCGGCAGCGGCGGTGAGTGCGGCGCGGGCAACGCCGCCCTGAACCGGCCCGCCACCGCGTCCTCGACGGAGAACGCCGGCACCCCGGCCAAGAACGCCTTCGACGGCGACACCGCGACCCGCTGGTCCAGCGCCGCCGCCGACCCGCAGTGGCTGCGCGTCGATCTCGGTTCGGTGCGGGAGATCTGCGAGGTCGGCCTGAACTGGGAGGCCGCCTACGGCAGGGACTTCACGATCCAGGCCTCCGCCGACGGCACGAACTGGACCACCCTGAAGACGGTGACCGGAGGCACCGGAGGCACCGCTTCGTACCAGGTGGCCGGCTCCGGCCGGTACGTACGCGTCCACGGGACGGCCCGAGGCACCGGCTACGGATACTCGCTGTGGGAGGTCGCCGTGCGCGTCAAGGGCGACGACGGAGGGGAGGACCTGCCCGGCGGCGGCGACCTGGGCCCGAACGTGAAGGTCTTCGACCCGTCCATGCCGGCGGCCACGATCCAGGCGCAGATCGACCAGATCTACAAGCAGCAGGAGGCCGCGCAGTTCGGTCTCGGCCGCTACGCGCTGATGTTCAAGCCCGGCAGCTACGACGTCAACGTCAACACGGGTTTCTACACCTCGATCCATGGCCTGGGCCGTAACCCCGACGACGTCACCGTCAAGGGCGTGAGCGTCGACGCGGGCTGGTTCAACGGCAACGCCACCCAGAACTTCTGGCGCTCCACCGAGAACCTGTCCGTCGCCCCCTACGACGGGACCAACAGGTGGGCGGTCTCGCAGGCGGCGCCGTTCCGGCGGATGCACATCAAGGGCGCGCTCAACCTGGCGCCGTCCGGGTACGGGTGGGCGTCCGGCGGTTACATCGCCGACAGCAAGATCGACGGCCAGGTCGGGCCGTACTCCCAGCAGCAGTGGTACACCCGCGACAGCACCATCGGTGGCTGGACCAACAGCGTGTGGAACATGACCTTCTCCGGCGTCCAAGGAGCACCCGCGGGCAGCTTCCCCGAGCCGCGCTACACGACCCTGGACACCACCCCGGTCAGCCGGGAGAAGCCGTACCTCTACCTGGACGGCGACGGCTACCGGGTGTTCGTGCCGGGCAAGCGCACCGGCGCGCGCGGCATCAGCTGGGCGAACGGCCCCACCCCGGGCACGTCCGTCCCGCTCGCCGCCTTCTACGTCGCCAAGCCCGGTGTCACGGCCGCGACCTTGAACCGGGCGCTCGCCCAAGGTCTGCACCTGCTGTTCACGCCCGGCATCTACCACCTCGACCAGACGATCGAGGTGAACCGGGCGAACACCATCGTCATGGGCCTCGGCCTGGCGACGCTGGTCCCCCAAGGCGGGATCACGGCGATGAAGGTCGCGGACGTGGACGGGGTGAAGCTGGCCGGCTTCCTCATCGACGCCGGTCCGGTCAACTCGCCGACCCTGATCGAGATCGGCAGGCAGGGCGCGCACACCGACCACTCCGCCAACCCCGTCTCGCTGCAGGACGTGTTCGTCCGCGTCGGCGGCCAGTTCGCCGGGAAGGCGACCACCGGCCTGGTGGTGCACAGCGATGACACGATCATCGACCACACCTGGATCTGGCGCGCCGACCACGGCGACGGCGTCGGCTGGAACGTCAACACCGCCGACTACGGCCTGCGGGTCCACGGCGACGACGTGCTGGCCACAGGCCTGTTCGTCGAGCACTTCCAGAAGTACAACGTGGAGTGGTCCGGCGAGCGCGGCCGGACGATCTTCTTCCAGAACGAGCTGGCCTACGACCCGCCGAACCAGGCCGCGTTCATGAACGGCTCCGTCAAGGGCTGGGCCGCCTACAAGGTCGACGACTCCGTCGACGTCCACGAGGGCTGGGGCATGGGCAGTTACTGCGTCTTCACCAGCGATCCGACGATCGAGGTGGACCACGGCTTCGAGGCTCCCGTGAAGCCCGGGGTGCGCTTCCACAGCCTCCTGGTGGTCTCCCTCGGCGGAAAGGGCCGCTACAACCACGTCATCAACGACACCGGCGCCCCGGCGTACGGCACCGACACCATCCCGTCCACGGTCGTCTCCTACCCCTGACGGCAAGCCCGGCCGGTGCGGGGAACCGCACCGGCCGGGGACTCAGGCCCGGACGCTCGCCACCGCGCGCCATCCCGTCCGCTCGGGCACCAGGTCGGCCTCGGCCACGGGGGCGTCCCGGCGTCCGCCGCGGGCGAAGAACTCGGCCAGCGGCAGTGTCGCGGCGCCGACCGTGACGGCGTCGGGTCCGAGCCGTCCCGGCTCGATCACGACCTGCCCGGCCGGGTGGCGCAGCGCGTAGGCGGTCGCGTGGTGTCGCACGGCATCCAGCAGGTACGGGGCGAGCTGCAGCCCGGCCCAGCCGCCGAGCAGGATGCGCTCGGGGTTGTAGAGGTTGATCAGGTTGGCCAGGCCGGCGCCCAGGTACTCGGCGGTCTCGTCGAGGACCGCCACCGCCACGGGGT
Organism: Nonomuraea sp. LP-02; assembly: GCF_036289125.1. NCBI lineage: Bacteria > Bacillati > Actinomycetota > Actinomycetes > Streptosporangiales > Streptosporangiaceae > Nonomuraea > Nonomuraea sp. LP-02. Next base: position 8,587,287 of record NZ_JAXCLK010000001.1, read on the forward strand.
CAGGGGCGGCGCCGTCCTGGGGAAAGGCGGCGGCGATCATCGCGGTGACCGCCGACTCCTCGTCGGCGTCCGGAGGGAGCGCCCCACCGGCCTCGCGCCAGCGCTGGATCAGCGCCTCGGCCCCGGCGTACGCCTCCAGGCAGCCCCGCGAGCCGCAGCGGCAGCGCCGGCCGCGGACCTGGACCACGGTGTGTCCCCATTCGGCCGCGCTGCTGTGGGTCCCTCCCATGATCGTGCCACCGGTGACGACGCACGCGCCCACTCCGGACCCGAACAGGACGATGGCCGCGTCGCTCGCGCCCTGACCGCCGCCGAACCACATCTCGGCCCGGCCGAGCGTCTTGGCGCCGTTCTCGATGAAGAGCCGGGCCCCGGGCGGAAGGGCGACCGACGTGCGCAGCAGGGACTCCAGGGGGACCGCGTCCCAGCCGATGGTCTGCCCGTGCACCACCGCGCCGTCACCGGAGCCCCGCTCCACGATGCCGGGTACGCCGACGCCGGCGCCGAGAAGCAGGTCGTCAGGAACGTCCGCGTGGGCGACGACGGCGGCCACTCCCTCGGCGATGTGCCGGACGACCGATGCCACGTCGTGGCCTCTGCCCTCCAAGGGGCGCTCGTAGCGGGCGAGTTCGGTGAGGCCGAGGTCGAACAGTTCGACCCGCACCCGCGTCTCCCCGACGTCGACGCCGATCAGGCAGGCGCAGCCCGGACGGACGCGCAGCAGGTGGCGGGGGCGCCCGCCGTCGGAGTCGACCGTGCCGGCATCCTCCACCAGCCCTTCGCCCGCCAGCTCGGCCACGATGGTGCTGATCGAACCCGAGCTCAGCCCGGTGGCCGTGCCCAGCGCCTGACGGCTCATCGGGCCGTTGAAATACAACTGTTGCAGTACCGCTCCACGACTGTTTCTCCGCAGGTCGCGGACGGTCTGCCTACTGGGCTTGGCCATGCGGCTCCTCTCTGGGGGCAATCTACCGTTTCGCGCCCTTGACGGCCGCATCTCTCAGGTATTAACTCAAGCTTTGAATTAAGGTGTGAAGGTACCTCTCCGCAGGAGATCGTCCCAGACAGCACCCCCCATCCCAAGGACTCCCTCGAAGGGACGACCCGTCATGCAGAAATTACGAGTCGCAGCAGCCGTCCTCGCTCTCAGCACCCTCGCCGCCTGCGGCACCGGGAGCACCGGCGCCGGCGAGGCCGGCAAGGGAACGCCGAAGACACTGACCTACTGGGCGTCCAACCAGGGCCCCAGCATCGAGGCGGACAAGGAGATCCTCACGCCCGAGCTGAAGAAGTTCGAGCAGCAGACCGGGATCAAGGTCGAGCTGGAGGTCGTCCCCTGGGCCGACCTGCTCAACCGCATCCTGGCCGCCACCACGTCCGGCCGAGGGCCCGACGTGCTCAACATCGGCAACACCTGGTCCGCCTCCCTCCAGGCCACCGGCGCCCTGCTGCCCTGGGACGCGGCCGCCTTCGGCAAGATCGGCGGCAAGGACCGCTTCGTGGACTCCGCCCTCGCCTCTGCCGGCGCGGAGGGACAGGACCCGGCCGCGGTCCCGCTGTACTCCATGGCGTACGCGCTCTACTACCACAAGAAGGCGTTCGCGGACGCGGGCATCGACAAGCCCCCGGCCACCTGGGACGAGCTGGTCGCCGCCGGCAAGAAGCTCTCCACCGGCGGCAAGTGGGGCCTCGGAGTCGAGGGCTCGAACCTGTCGAACAACATCCACCAGGTCTTCGTCCTCGCCAAGCAGCACGGCGCCGACTTCTTCGACGCCTCGGGCAAGCCTGCCTTCACCTCCGACGGGGCCGTCGCCGCCGTGAAGCAGTACATCGACTTCATGGCCACCGACAAGATCGTCGCCCCGGGCAACGCGGAATACGCCCAGAACCAGTCACTGCAGGACTTCGCCAAGGGCAACACCGCCATGATCCTTTGGCAGACCGCCGCCACCACCCTCAAGTCCCACGGCATGAAGCCGGAGGAGTGGGGCGTCGCCCCGGTCCCCGTCCCCTCCGGCGCTCCCGGCACCGGCCAGAACATCAACTCCATGGTCGCCGGCATCAACATGGCCGTCTTCAAGAACAGCGACAACCTCGACGGCGCCCTGCAGTTCGTGAAGTTCATGACCGGCGACGAGGAGCAGAAGATCCTCAACAAGACCTACGGCTCCATCCCGCCGGTCAAGACCGCCCAGCAGGACGAGGCCTTCAACACTCCCGACCTCGCCGTCCTGCGCGACACGCTCGCCACGAGCGCCGCCGCCCTCCCGAGAGTTCCCGAGGAGTCGCAGTTCGAGACCGCGGTCGGCACCGCCGTCAAGGAACTGTTCGCCGACGCGGCCCAAGGGCGTGAGATCACCACCGAGCTGGTCAAGGAGCGCCTGACCAAGGCTCAGCAGCAGATGCCGACGCGGTGAGCCGTCGCGACATGGCCACCGCCACCCAAGATCCGACCCTGCCGGGCCCCCGCACCGCGCGGCCCGGCGGGGCAGGCCGGACACCCCGCCGGAAACCGCGCCTGCGCCGGGCGAGCCTGCCGTACCTGCTGCTGCTCCCCGCCGCGCTGCTGGAGCTCCTCGTGCACCTGGTGCCGATGCTCACCGGCATCCTGGCGAGCTTCAAGGAGCTCACCCAGTTCTACATCCGGGACTGGAGCGCCGCGCCCTGGCGCGGACTGGAGAACTACCGCGTCTCCATCGACCTCGACGCGCCCGTGGGCCAGGACCTGCTCAACTCCTTCTTCGTCACCTGCGTCTTCAGCGTCCTGGCGGTCGGCACGTGCTGGCTCGTCGGGACCGCCGCCGCGATCTTCATGCAGGAGAACTTCCGCGGCCGCGGCCTGCTGCGGGCCGTCTTCCTCACCCCGTACGCGCTGCCCGTCTACGCCGCGGCCATCACCTGGGCGTTCATGTTCCAGCGGGACAACGGTATGGTCAACCACGTCCTCGTCGACCAGCTCGGCCTGATCGACGAGCGCCCCTTCTGGCTGCTGGGTGACAACAGCTTCGTCGCGCTCGCCGTCGTGGCCGTCTGGAAGACCTGGCCCTTCGCGTTCCTCATCGTCATGGCGGCCCTGCAGAACATCCCCAAGGAGCTGTACGAGGCCGCCGCGATCGACGGAGCCGGCATCTGGCAGCAGATCCGCAAGATCACCATGCCGTCCCTGCACCCGATCAACCGGGTCCTCGTCCTGGTGCTGTTCCTGTGGACGTTCAACGACTTCAACACGCCGTACATCCTGTTCGGTGACTCCGCGCCGGCGCCGGCGAACCTGATCTCCATCCACATCTACCAGTCCTCGTTCGTCACCTGGAACTTCGGCACCGGATCGGCCATGTCGGTCCTGCTGCTCCTGTTCCTCCTCGTGGTGACGGCCGTGTACCTCCTGGTCACCTCGCGCGGAAGGAAGACCGCCGATGTCTAGCGCGCCGACCACGCCTCCGCGGTCCTTCTTGTGGGCACGGGCCGTGTTCCTGACCCTGCTGTCCGGGTTCGTGCTCGTGCCGGTGTTCGTCATGGTCAGCAGCTCACTCAAGCCGCTGCAGGACGTCTCGGGCCGCTTCCGCTGGCTGCCCAGCGGCCTGACGATCAGGCCGTACTTCGACATCTGGGACACGGTCCCGCTCGCCCGCTACTTCGCGAACTCCGTCGTCGTGGCGGGGGTGGCGACCGTCTTCTCGGTGATCATCGCCATCTTCGCGGCGTACGCGGTCAGCCGCTACGAATTCCCCGGCAAGCGGGTCTTCACCGTCACCGTGCTGTCCACCCAGATGTTCCCGGGCATCCTGTTCCTGCTGCCGCTGTTCCTGATCTACGTCAACATCGGCAACGCGACCGGAATCGCCCTGTACGGCTCGCGTGGCGGCCTCATCCTCACCTACCTGACCTTCTCCCTGCCGTTCTCGATCTGGATGCTGATCGGATACTTCGCCTCGATCCCGCGGGCCCTGGACGAAGCCGCGGCCGTCGACGGCTGCGGGCCCGTCGCCACGCTGTTCCGCATCGTCATCCCCGCCGCGATCCCCGGGATCGTCGCCGTCGCCGTCTACGCCTTCATGACCGCCTGGGGAGAGGTGCTGTTCGCCTCGATCATGACCGACGACACCACCCGCACGCTCTCCGTCGGCCTGCAGGGCTACGCGACGCAGAACGACGTCTACTGGAACCAGGTCATGGCCGCGTCGCTGACCGTCAGTGTGCCGATCGTCGCCGGGTTCCTGCTCCTGCAGCGTTACCTCGTCGCCGGCCTCACCGCCGGAGCCGTCAAGTGACGCCCGCGCCACCTCTCGAAAGGACCTTTGTGACCCACCCCATCGACCTCGCCGCCCTGCCCCGGGACTTCACCTGGGGCGTGGCCACCTCGGCCTACCAGATCGAGGGAGCCGTGGCGGAGGACGGCCGATCCCCGTCGATCTGGGACACTTTCTCCCACACCCCCGGCACGATCGACAACGGCGACACCGGCGACGTCGCCTGCGACCACTATCACCGCTGGCCCGAGGATCTCGCCCTGATGAAGGAGCTCGGCGTCACCTCCTACCGGTTCTCGCTCGCCTGGCCGCGGATCGTCCCCGGCGGCGACGGCGCCGTCAACCGGCGGGGCCTCGACTTCTACTCCCGCCTCGTCGACGCCCTGCTGGACGCCGGCATCACCCCGAACGCCACCATCTACCACTGGGACCTGCCGCAGACCCTCCAGGACCGCGGCGGCTGGCCCGCACGCGAGACCGCCGAGCACTTCGCCGCCTACGCGGCGGTCGTCGCGGACGCGCTCGGCGACCGGGTGCGGCAGTGGGCCACGCTCAACGAGCCGCTCTGCTCGGCCTGGATCGGCCACCTCGAAGGCAGGATGGCTCCCGGCATCACCGACATCAACGCCGCCGTCCGCGCCTCCTACCACCTGTTGTTGGGCCACGGCCTCGCCACCCAGGCGGTCCGCGCCGCCGCGCCCGGCGCGGAGATCGGCATCGTCAACAACCTCTCCACCGTCGAACCCGCCACCGGCTCCGACGCCGACCTGGCCGCCGCCCGCCGCATGGACGGCCACACCAACCGCTGGTGGCTCGACCCCGTACACGGCCGCGGCTTCCCCGCCGACCTGCGCGAGACGTACGGCGTCGACCTCCCCGAACGTCCGGGCGACCTGGCCACGATCGCGCAGCCGCTGGACTGGCTGGGCCTGAACTACTACTTCCCCATGACGATCGCCGACGATCCCGACGGCCCGCCCCCCTTCGCCCGCCAGGTCCTGAGGCCGGACGCGCCCCGCACCGGCATGGACTGGGAGGTCGACGCCGGTGGCCTGGAGAGTCTGATCATGCGCCTGACCACCGAGCACGGGGCGCGCCGGATCCTCGTCACCGAGAACGGCTCCGCCTACCCTGACACCGTCGGCCCGACCGGCGTCGCCGACCAGGAACGCACCCGCTACCTGGAGGACCACCTGGCCGCCTGCGCCCGCGCCGCCCGCCGGGGCGCCCCGCTCGCCGGTTACTACGCCTGGTCGCTGCTGGACAACTTCGAATGGGCCTACGGCTACGACAAGCGCTTCGGCCTGGTCCACGTCGACTACGCCACCCAGCGCCGTACGGTCAAGAGCAGCGGCCGCCGCTACGCGGAGGTCATCCGCGACCACCGCCTCGCCCTCGGGCGCGACTCGCACTCTCGTGTCAACGACCACGGCAGTCGATCGCCTGCTTGAACCACTCCACGAGGTCATACTCGATCATCCTCCACTTTATCAGCATTGACTTATATAAGCGAATGCTGAAACTATGGGGCCGCGCACGCGTTCGACGTGCGCGGTGGCGCTGTAGGCATCTCAGGGAGGTCGGCATTCTGCTGGAGCGTTTTCGCCAGTTCTGGAGCCGGCGCCTGGACGCGCTGGGCGCCGAACTCGCACGCGCCCGGCGCGAGCGCCGCCACTCGCTCGGCGAGACGCCGTCCCCGGAGGGACGCCCCGGCGCGAACGACGAGGAGGAAGAAGACGAGTGATCGACATCGTCGACCAGAATCACCGCCCCCCAACGGGGGCGAAAGGAGTGGACCGATGAGGAAGAACCTCACCGCCACGGCGGCCAGCGGCACGACACGGAGGCTGCTGAGGTGCGGCGTCGTCGCCGGTCCGCTCTACATCATCGCGGTCCTGTTGCAGATACTCACCAGGGACGGCTTCGACATCGGCCGGTACCCGGCCAGCATGCTGAGCAACGGCGACCAAGGGTGGATTCAGATCGCGAACTTCGCGGTCAGCGGCCTGCTGTTCGTGGCCGGAGCGGTCGGCCTGCACCGGGCTCGTGGTCCGGCGCGCTGGGGCGGCGCTTGGGGGCCGCGGCTGGTCGGCGTCTTCGGCGCGGGGATGATCGCCGCTGCCTGTTTCTCCGCCGACCCTGCCGACGGCTTCCCGCCGGGGACGCCCGTCGGTCCGCCCACGAGCATGAGCACGCAGGGGATGCTGCACTTCCTCGTCTCCGGGGTCGCCTTTCTCGCGCTGATCGCCGCGTGTTTCGTGTTCGGCCGGGGCTTCGCGGCGGCCGGCCGTCGTGGCTGGGCCGCCCTCAGCATGGTGACCGGCGCGCTCTTCGTGGCGGCCTGGGTCTCGATCTTCGTGGTGCAGGGCTCCAGGGTGGCCAATGTCGCCTTCGCTCTCGCCATCGCGCTCGCCCTGGCATGGGCGTCGCTCCTGGCGGCGTACCGGCTGGCTTCGACCCGGCGTGACGGCACCGCCCTGACCGTGGTCTGAGCGGGCGGCCATCCGGAGCCGGGCAGCTCCCGAGCGCCTGCCGTCGCGCGGCGATCGATCGGCCAGTGGCGTCAGAGAAGGCGCACGGGTCCCGTGGACTCACGCTCGATCAACGCCGGTTGTGACACCCACTCCCGCGCCTCCTTGCGCACCTTGATCCGCTCCACTGCCAACTCGGCCGCGACGCGGCCCATGGCGGTGCCGTACTGGGCGACGGTGGTGAGCGAGAAGCGCGGGTGTGAGGCGAACTGGGTGTCGTCGTATCCCACGACAGAGACATCATCGGGTACGCGTAGCCCATGCTCCGACAGCGCCCGCAGGCTCCCGAAGGCCCCTTGGTCGGACCCGACGAACAGCGCGGTCGGCGGATCCCCCCGGTCGAGCAGCGCCGCCGTGGCCCGGCAGGTCTCGGCCTCGCTGCCGCCGCATGTCACCACCGAGAGGTACGCGTCGAGCCCCAGCCGTCGCATCGCTTCGCGGTAGCCGGCCTCGCGTACGGCGTGCGGGCTCAGCACGCCGGGCCCGGAGACGTTGTGCGAGAGGTGAGTGATCCGCCGGTGGCCCAGCGCCGCCAGGTGCTCGACGGCCAGGGCCGCTCCCGCTCGGTCGTCGTTGACGACGCGGTCGTAATGGTCGCTCGCGTCGTGCCTGGCCACCACCACCGTCGGCAGCCGCTGGGCGAAGGAGTCGAGCCAGGAGGCCCGCACCTTCGGCGACACGACGATGACCGCTTCCACCTCGCGGTCCCACAGCGACTCCATGCCGGGGTTGCGCTCGCTGGTCTCGTGGTCGAACGGCGAGACGAGCATGCGATAAGGGCCGGTGTCCAGCCCCTCGTAGACGCCGTCGAGGATGTCGGCGAAGAACTGACCACGCAGCAAGGGGACGGCGACCCCGATGGTGCGGGTGGCGGTGCGCATGGCGCGGGCGGCTTCCCGGGGGCGGTAACCGAGCTCGGCGATGGCCTGCTCGACGCGTTCGCGCATTTGCGGGCTCACGCCGTAGGCGTCGCGCAGGACCTTCGACACGGCAGCCCGTGACACTCCGGCCGCGGCGGCGACGTCGGAGATCGTGGGGCGCGAGGAACTCATGTCAGCAACATAGCGGTCCGGAACTTCCCTCTTGAAAAATGTAGATCGATCTACAATAGTCACTTCACACAACGTGGACCGACGGCGTGCGGGCCGTGAACCCCCCTACACGAGGTATCGACGCAGATGACAGAGACGACGGCCAGGCGTGCCTGGAGGACGGCCGCGCTCGGCGGCATGGCCTCCTACATGGACGCGGCCACCATCGTGGGGACCGGCACCGCGCTGGTTCTGTACAAGCAGCAGCTCGGGCTGAGCCCGTGGATGATCGGCACGGCGTCGTCCGTCCTGACGCTGGGCCTGGCCCTTGGAGCCGTGTTCGGCGGACGGCTCGGGGACCTGCTGGGCAGGCGCAGGGTGTTCACGTACGACCTGGTCGTCTTCGTCGCCGGTCTCCTGCTGCTCGCCTTCGCCGTCCAGCCATGGATGATCTTCGTCGGTGTGGCCATCACCGGTCTGGCGATGGGCGCCGACATTCCGACCTCCTTGGCGCTGGTGGCCGAGGAGGCGCCGGAAGGCAAGCGTGCCAGGCTCGTCGCCTTTTCCCAGGTGCTATGGAGTTGTGGCGGATTCGCCGCCTACCTCATCGGGTTCCTGGTCTCAGGGACCGGAGCGATCGGTGCGCGGATCATCTACCTGCACGTGATCGTCGTGGCCTTGGTGGTGCTCGTGCTGCGCCGGAGGCTGCGTGAGTCGGAGGAGTGGGTACGCGAGCGCGACCGGCAGCAGGCCGGCCCGGCCGAAGGCGTGCGCGGCGATTCCTGGCGCGTGCTGACGTCCAGGCCGCTCCTCGGTGCCGTCGTCGGGCTCGGGCTCTTCTACGCCGTCGGCAACCTGGTCGCCAACACCTTCGGCCAGTTCCAGACGTTCCTGTTCACCGAAGTGGCCGGGGCGCCGGTGTCGACGGCCACCCTCGTGGGGATGCTGGCCTATCCGCTCGGATTCCTCACCATCCTGATCTTCATGAAGTACGTGGACGGGCCCGCCCGGATGCCGCTCTACACGATCGGCGTCGCGATCATGGCGGCCGGAGCGGCGATCCCGCTGATCGTGGGGCTGAACACGGTGACACTGATCATCCTGAAGTTCGCCATCACGATCGGCGCGAGCTTCGCCGGCGAGGTCATCTTCAAGGTGTGGTCGCAGGAGTTCTTCCCCACCCTGATCAGAGGCACCGCGCAAGGCGTCGCCATAGCCTTCACCCGCTTCGTGGCGGCGGGCTTCGCGCTGGTCACCCCGGCGATCGCCGACGCCAGCCCCCAGGCGCTGATGATGGTGCTGCTCGCCGCCGTGCTCATCGCCGCCCTGATCGCCTGGACGTGGATCTTCCCGCTGCGCCGCCGCATGCTGGCCGCCGCCGACCCCGTGGCGGTCCGATGAGCGTCGACCTGCGGCTGCACGGCATGCCGGTGCCCCGACCGCGTCTGTCCTGGCGGACCACCGAGCCGTTCGACGCCTACCGCGTCGAACTCACCCTCGCCGGCCGGCGACCCGTCGTCCACACCGGGGAGGGCGCCGACCAGCTCGGCGTGGCATGGCCGTTCGCCCCACTGGACTCCCGCGCCGCCGGATCACTGCGCGTCAGCGTCGGCAGCCGAGGCCGCTGGGGCGACTGGAGCCGGCCTCTGGCCTTCGAGACGCCGCTCTTCGGCGCCGGGGAATGGAGCGCGCGCTTCGTCTCGCCACGGACCCTCGGTGGGGTGCTCACCGCCGCACCGCTGCTGAGCCGTACCGTGAAGCTGCCCGCGGCGGTGACCCGCGCCCGCCTGCACGTCACCGCGCTCGGGCTGCACGTGACACGGATCAACGGCGAGCGCGTCACCGACGAGGAACTGGCGCCCGGCTGGACCAGTTACGGCCGGCGGCTGCGTTACCGCACCCACGACGTGACCGCCCTGCTCAGGCCGGGCGAGAACGAGATCACCGCGCTGCTCGGCAACGGCTGGTACCGCGGCAGGCTCTACTGGCGCGGTGAGCGAGCCCTGTACGGTGACCGGCTCGCGCTGCTGGCACAACTCGAGATCGAGTGCGCCGACGGAACCACGCACCTGGTGGTGACCGACGAGAGCTGGCGGGCGCACACCACGGGCGTCCTCGCTGACGACCTCTACGACGGACAGACCACCGACCTGCGGGTCGGGCGCGGACCGAGCGAACCGGTGGATGTGCTCGACGAGCCGCTCGACCAGCTCTTCCCCGGCGACTCTCCGCCTGTTCGGCCGGTCGCCACAGTGCCGGGCGGAGTGCGGTACGCGGCCCCGTCGGGAGAGCTGCTGGTGGATTTCGGGGAGAACCTGGTGGGCTGGGTACGGCTGCGCGTGCGCGGGCGTGCCGGGCAGGAAGTCGTCGTCCGGCACGCCGAAGTGCTGGAGGACGGCGAACTCGGCATCCGCCCCCTGCGCAGTGCTCAAGCCACCGACCGCTATGTGCTGGCCGGCGAGGGGACCGAGGTGCTTGAGCCGTCGCTGACCTTCCACGGCTTCAGGTACGCGGGGCTGCGTGGCGTCGCTCCTGAGGAGATCGAGTCGGTCGAAGCGGTCGTTCTCAGCTCCGACCTGCGCCCCACAGGGCATTTCCGCTGCTCGGATCCCGATGTGCAAAAGCTCCACGACAACGTGGTGCGCAGCATGCGCGGCAACTTCCTCGACGTGCCGACCGACTGCCCGCAGCGGGACGAGCGGCTCGGCTGGACGGGCGACATCCAGGTTTTCGCACCTGCGGCCGCCTTCCTGGCCGACTGCTCGTCCTTCCTCTCCTCATGGCTGCGCGATCTGGCGGCCGAACAGTTCGAGGACGGCTGCGTGCCTTTCGTGGTGCCGAACATCCACCACAACATCCTTCCCGCGACCGCCGCATGGGGCGATGCGGCCACGATCGTGCCGTGGACCCTCTACGAGCGGTACGGCGATGCCGAGGTACTGCGCGAGCAGTATCCGAGCATGCGGGCGTGGGTGGAGCGGCTGCACGCCTTCGCGGGGGAGGACGGCCTGTGGACCGGCCGGTTCCAGTTCGGCGACTGGCTGGACCCGGCCGCCCCGCCGGACGCGCCCGGCGACTCCCGTACGGACAAGGACCTGGTCGCCACCGCCCACTACATCCGCAGCACCGACCTGCTGGCCAGGACCGCCGCCGTGCTCGGCCTGAGCGACGACGCGCGACGCTACCGGGACCTGGCGGCGGAGGTGAGGCGTGCGTTCGCGTCCGCCTACGTCACAGAGCGCGGGCTGATGGTCAGCGACACTCCCACGGCTTATGCGATGGCCCTTCACTGGGACCTGCTGCCGACGAGGAAGCAGCGGGAAGCCGCCGGCGCGAGGCTGGCCGACCTGGTGCGAGCCAACGGCTTCCGCGTGGCGACCGGATTCGTCGGCACGCCGCTGATCACGGACGCGCTCACCGAGGCGGGATACCCGCACCTGGCGTTCCGGCTGCTCCTGGAGCGCTCGTGCCCGTCGTGGCTCTACCCGGTGACGATGGGGGCGACGACGATCTGGGAACGCTGGGACAGCATGCTGCCCGATGGCTCGATCAACCCTGGCCAGATGACCTCGTTCAACCACTATGCGTTGGGCGCGGTCGCCGACTGGCTGCACCGGCGGGTGGCCGGCCTCGCGCCCGCCGCCCCCGGCTACCGGCAGCTGGAGCTCCGCCCGCTGCCGGGATATGGGATGACCTGGGCAGAGGCCGATCTGGAGACTCCGTACGGCCACGCGGGCGTGGCGTGGCGGATCAGCGACGGCACCCTCATCCTCGAAGCGCGGATCCCGCCGGGGACCGAAGCGATCGTGCACCTGCCGGGCCGGGAACCGTTCCGGACCGGCCCGGGCCACCATCAGTGGGAGGCCGAGCTGCCGCAGCCGGCGTCGCCGGAAGTGATCGCGGACGCCGTCGACGACGCTCGGTTGTGGGAGCGCCTGTCCCGAGTGATGACCGCCCACGGCGTGATCGGCGATCCGGCGGCCCTGGCCGCCCGCGGGCTGCGCCTGCCGCTGTCCGAGCTGGCCTCCGTGGTCGCCCCACGTGCCACACCGGAACACGTCGCGCGGCTGCAGTCGGCCCTGGAAGAGCAACTGCGGCCGTGAGCTGAGGACAAGTTCGGGCCGGACCGTCGCGGGTGGGAGGGGTGCCGGAAAATGCCTCACCGTAGGAGGAGCCCTACTTCCGCCTGTCTCACCCGACGGGTGCGGGATGAGCCCGCAGCGCGCGCGACGTACTCCCATGTTCTACGGTTCCTGGTCGGCCTACCCGGGGGCGGCATCGATGATCTCGCATCCGGTGGCCACCAGGTGGATGCGGTCGCGGGCGTGCCGGAGCGCGATCCATCGGCAGGCGTCGAGGTCTCAGCACGGGGCGATGGCGGGAAAGTGATGCGGAGCGGGCATTATTGAACGTGCGATCCAGATAAGCTACGGTAGGGGTCATGGCAAGGACCCGGGAGTTCGACACGGAGGCGGCGGTGAGCCGCGCGATGGAGCTGTTCTGGACGCGCGGCTACGAGGCGACCGCCGTGCGCGACCTGACCCAGCTTCTGGGCATCGGGCAGGGCTCCCTGTACGCGGCGTTCGGCGACAAGAACGGCCTCTACCGGGCAGCGCTGGAGCACTACCGCACCACGCTCGCGGCGGCCGCCCTGCGCGACCTGCAAGAGGGGGCGGACGCCCGGTCGGCGATCCGTACGATGCTGGCCGAGCGCGTCCGCATCGCCGTCGAGCAGGAGGGTCGGGGCTGCCTGGCGGTCAACGCCGCGTGCGAGCGCCTGCCGGAGGACGCTTCGACCAGGCGCATCGTGCGCGACATGCAGGACGCCAGCCGCGACGCGATCGCCGAGGTGCTGCGGGTCGCGGCGGAACGGGGCGAGATCGCGGCGCGGCACGATCCGCACACGCTCGCCGCGTTCCTCGTCACCTTCCTCAACGGCCTGCTGGTCTCGGCGAAGGTCACGCCGGACGCCCGTGCCCTCGAGTCGCTCGTGGAGGTGGCACTGGCCACCCTCGACTGAGTTTTTTACGCCCGAAATCTGTATCAAGCGATCCATAATTTGGAGTGCCCAATGATGTCCGACCACGATGGAACCCTCGTCCGCACCGGCCGCGCCGCCGTCAACGGGACGAGCCTGCACTACCGCACAGCCGGCTCCGGGCCGGCCGTGGTGCTGCTGCACGGCGTGCCGAAGACCGGCTACCACTGGCGTCACCTCGTCCCGAAGCTGACGCCTCACTACACCGTGGTCGTTCCCGACCTACGCGGCCTCGGTGACTCCGCCCGGCCCGCGGGCGGATACGACTCCGCGACGATGAGCGACGACATCGCCGAGCTGATGAGCGCTCTGGGCCACGAGAGCTACGCGGTGATCGGCGAGGACTGGGGGGCGGTGATCGGCTACCAGCTCGCCGCCCGGCACCGCGGCCGCGTCACCTCCCTGGTGTTCGCCGAGGCGCTGTTCCCCGGGTTCGGCTTCGAGGACCACACCGCGCTCACCGTCGAGAATGTCTCCAGCGGCATGCACCTGTGGCATCTGGGCTTCTACTTCCAGCCGGACGTGCCGGAGATGCTGATCGCCGGGCACGAGCGGGAGCTGATCACGTACATGATCAAGTTCGAGCGCAGCCGGCCGGACAGCGCGACGCCGGACGCGATCGAGGAGTACGTGCGCTGCTACTCCATGCCCGGTGGCATCCGCGCGATGCTCTCGATCTACCGGGCGATGCTCGTCGACGCCGAGCAGAACCGGCAGTCCTCACGGCACAAGCTGAACATCCCAGTGCTGGCGCTCGGCGGTTCGGCCTTCATCGGCGAGCGCAACGAGTCGCAGATGCGGTTCATGGCCGACAACGTCACCGGTCACGTCTTCGACGCCGGCCACGACCTGGCCGAGGAGGTGCCCGAGGAGATGGCCGCCGTGGTCCTGCCGTTCCTGGCCCGCGTCCCCGTGACCGCCGGGGCCGCCTGACGCCGCCGAAGCGTCCCGGCGGTTTCCCCGAAGACGGACGTTGTTACTCCGGGCAACTCCGGGGACCTAGCTCCTGCCCGGCGTGGGTGAGGGTGACCTGGGCGCGGGTTTCCTCAACGCCGTCGGCGGCCGTGCACACGACGGCCGCTGTGGAAAATCCTCCTGCTGCTCACGGCTCGACCTGGACAGGACCAGTCGGTCGAGGTCTGGATGCGTACGATCAAGATTGCTCGGGTGCGGGGGCGGTGGTCACTCGAAGTCGTCGGCCGGCACGACATACGTCGCGTGAGTGGCTTCCAGCCATTCCCGGTCGAGTTGACGGCCGACGACACGGCCGATGGCGGTCAGTGCGGAGGTGAAGCTCTCATCGAGGGTGATCGGGGGTTCGCCGGGCAGGTCGTCGTCGATGTTGAACCGGAGGCCGTGCAGGTAGGGGTCCAGCGCGTCAGGATCGCTCCCGGAGCGTTCATTGGTGTCGAGGACATCGAGGACGGTGATCAGCTCACCGTCCTTCGCATATTTGAGCAACGTCTCGCTGTCGCAATCCCACTCGATGGCCAGAACCCGTCCGCCGCGACGCGACAACGCGAGCAGAGCATCGTCCATTGTCGAACGGTGATCGCCGATCATCAGCGTCCATTCGCCGATCGGTCCCACCAGCAGACCGGCCGATTCGTCACCGCTCCCGTCAGAGCCCGAACCCCATCCGGCGAAGCTGTCAGGTGTGCCGGCGGCCGGATCGCCGTTCAGCGCGGCGACTGCTTCCTCGACAGGAACGGCTTCCACCCATACGGCATAGAACTGCTGCATCGAGACGTCACTGGGATCGTACGAGCGGAGCAATTGATACAGAGCGTCTTCCGCCATGAAGTCAGCCTCCTGATCGATCGGTCATATGAAAGACCCACCCGGCCCGCTCGGGCCGGGTGGGTCACTGGGTCAGGGCGAAGGAGTGCCCCTGACGCTCACCCAGAATCGGTCGCCGGTAGGCCGTTTCGTGCCTTCCGGGGTAAGAACTCGGTATCGAGCATAGAAGACGGTGAGATACCAGCCGTCACTCTTGTTGTTACTTGCGGGGACGCCCCGGACGGAGAAATTGCCATCCCCCCATCCAGGCCCCTCCTTGACCGAGTTGAAGGGGAATTCATCGCAGTCTCCCACCACCTTCGCGGCCCGACATGCCTTACGGCGTTCCGACACCTGGACCTGCTTCCAGGTGCGGTTCTTGGGGTCGCCGGGGCGTAGCTCGTTCTCGTTGATCCTGGTCAGTGCGGCTCGCGCGCGGGCTGTCTTCCCGTCCCAGTTTCCTGGGATCACTTTCTGCCCCGGCTCCTTCCGGGGATCGGTGGCGTCGGGGGTGTTGAACGCGGCCCAGATGTGCGCGGCGACCGGTCCTCGCTTGGTGTGATCCACGTCCGTCCGGTAGATGCGGCTCACATCAGGGAAGATGCAGGCACCCGTATACCGGACCCGCTTCTCCTCCGGCCAGTTCCCGGGAGAGCCTGGCCCCATCGTCTCGTCGTCGCAGCGAACGGTCGGCGGCGTCCAGACGCCGTGCTCCTTGTCGTCCTTGAGTTTGTCCCAGAGCGGGAAGCTCGACGGACCCACATCGGTGACGAGGTCCTTGATCTTCGCCCAGGGGAACACCGTGCACCTGCGTATGTCCTTGCCAGGGCTCAGTGACTTGAAGCGGTAGTACCGCATCGTGTTGTCCCACTCCTTGACGCGGGCTTCCCTGTCGCCGTTCACCGTCTTCTGACACGTCGACGCGGCGGTGTCCGGCTTGGACGTCACCGACAGCTCGAGACGCGAATTACCGATGCCGGTCGCCTCGTCGTAATCGACCTGATCGAACGCGACCCACATCGAGAATTCCTGAGGGGTCAGCGGACCGGTCACGCCATCACTTCCCGGCCTGCGAATTGCGGTTCCGTCGCGCGTGCCCAGATAGGTGTTCATGACGGTCGTCGAACGCATCATGAGATCCATGCCTTCTTCGCCGTCCGGCAGCTTCAGCCTGACCTTCTTCTTCGTGCCGGTGTCGGGGTCGAAGTCGTCGAACCACATACTGACCCCGAACCACCGAACGGAGCAGCCGCTGAAAACGGTGGCGTCCGTCCAGATCCCCCAAATGGCCTCCTTGGGGGCCTTCGCCCGGCAGGTGTTGAGGGTGAAGTGCCGATAGTCGACCTCGTACGGATCGGGCTCGTCCAAAGCGGCGAGTCCGCTCGCCGCGGGTCTCGGCGCGGACGCCGGCGCGGACGTCGGCGCGGCCGGACCCGCGGCGAGCGCACCGACCTCACTTGCACTGAGCGCCCGCTGATACGTGCGTGCCTCGTCCAGATCACCTTGGATGCTGGTGCCCAGCGTCAGGGCCTGCGGGGCGTGCCATGCCGCGAAGCTCAACGGCTGGGTCTTGACGAGATTTCCGTTGAGGTACAGCGAGGCGGTCTTGGCTGTGGCGTCGTACACGCCGGCCAGGTGGAACCACTCATTGACCGGTGGTTCGACATCGGACACCACACCCTCGACCGTCGCGTCGGCGGCGTCAGCGCTGGTGAAGGTGAACACCAGCCCGTGGTCGGGAGTGTTGCCGAGCCGGAAGGGTGCCTGGTGGGTGCCCTTCTGCTCAAGGATGATGTAGTCGCCGTCCTTGTCGCTCCAGCGCAACCAGGCGGCGGCGGTGAAGCTCTGGTCGGTACGGATCACCGGTCCGGCCGTCTGAGCCAGGGGCTCCTCGCCCGGTTGGGTGACGTCGACGGTGACCTGCCGCCAGTCCGACCAGGCCGAGGAGGCGTCGCCGGAGACCGCGCGCAGGCGCCAGCGCACCTTCCACCCGTCGGCCAATTCGCCCGCAGGGACGGCGATGGTCGCCTGGGTGCCGGAGGCGACGTTGTCTGCGGCGCCGGCCCAGATCTGGCCGGCGCCCTGACCGTCGGGTGCGGCCGGGTCGTGCTCGATCTCGGCTTCGGCGCGCAGGGCCTGGCCGGTGGGGTGGGTGAGGGTGGCCCGCAGGGCCGGGGTGAGCGTGGTGGTCACCGTCACGCCGTCCGCCACCTTGGACGGGCTGATGGTCAGGCCGGTGGCGGTGGGCTTGGGCAGGCTGACAGTGAAGGACTGCCAGTCCGACCAGGCGGAGGTGGCGGTGGCCGAGACCGCGCGGGCCCGCCAGCGTACCTTCCAGCCGTCGGACAGGGTGTCGGCCGGGACGGTGAGGTTCGCCTGGGTGCCGGCCGGCACGTTTTCCACGGCTCCGGTCCAGATCCTGCCGCTGCCCTGACCGTCGGGTGCGGCCGGGTCGTGCTCGATCTCGGCCTCGGCGCGCAGGGCCTGGCGGGCCGGGTCGTTGACCTGGGCCAGCAGGGACGGAGTGCGGGTGGGGGTGATGGTGGTGCCGTCCACCTGCTCGGACGGGGTGACTTGCAGCGTCCCGACGGAGGGGTCGGAGACAGGGTCGGGCGCGTCGACGGTCAGGGCCTGCCAGTCCGACCACGGCGAGCCGACGGTGGTGGCGGTGTTGACCGCGCGCACGCGCCAGCGCACCTTCCATCCGTCGGCCAGTTTCCCCTCGGGGACGGCTGCCGACGCCTGGGTGCCGGAGGTGACGCCGTCCACGGCGCCGGCCCAGATCTGGCCGCTGCCCTGCCCGTCGGGAGCGGCCGGGTCGTGCTCGAGTTGGAACTCGGCCCGCACCGGCTGCGCGGCCGGGTCGGTGACCGTGGCGCGCAGGGCCGGGGTCAGGCTGGTGGCCACGATGGCCCCGTCCACCACTTGGGAGGGGGTGACCTGGAAGGCGCCGACCGTGGGGTTGGGCACGTCCACCGTGGCGCTCTGCCAGTTCGACCACGCCGAGGTGGACGAGGTGGCGGCGTTGGCCGCGCGGGCCCGCCAGCGGATCTTCCAGCCGTCGGCCAGCTTCCCGGCCGGGATGCTGACGGTGGCCTGGCCGCCGGAGCTGACCGCCGGTGAGGTGCCGGCCCAGATCTGGCCGCTGCCCTGCCCCGTGGCGGCCGGGTCGTGCTCGACCTCGAACGCGCCCGTGAGGCTGCCGCCCGCGGTGTCGGCGACGGTGGCCGCCAGCTGCGGGGTGAGCGAGGTGGCGGTCACCGTCCCGCCCGCGCTGGTGGCCGGGCTGATCTGCAGCCCGGCGACGGTGGGTGTGGAGCCGAGCGTGTAGGTGACGCTCAACGTGGGCTTGTTGGTGGCGTTGAACGACTCAAAGGCGCGGTCGTACTGCGGCCGGCCGTCCAGGGTCTCGTCCACGCCGCGCAGCATGAGCCCGTGGTTGGCGCTGCCGGACGCCCACGCCTGGGCCATCGCGGCGAGGTTCCAGCTCATCGTGCCCGGCGCGCCGCAGGTGGCGCTGTCATTGGCGACCGCTTCCCCGGCGGTGGTGATGCCGGGCTGGTTCTCCCAGGTCAGCGCGGTGTCGATCCAGGCGGCGGTGACCCGCTGGGCCTTGATACCGGATTGGGCGTCGCCACAGCCGTAAGCTTCGGTGCGGCGCATGCTGAGCGTGGCAGCCGACACGTTGACGTTCGTCAGCGCGGCGGTGTCGAACTTCAGGTAGGCGCGCTCCACCCACGGCTCCGGTTCGCCTTCGTCGTAGGTGCCCACCCACAGCGTCGTGTTGCGGTAGGTGCTCGACCCCGGAGTTCCGTAGTTGGAGATCCACACATCGGTCATTCCCGGCAGGGTGACCGCCGCGGCCACGCGCACCGGGTAGGCGGTGCCGGCGTCGGCCAGGAACGCCTGATCCGGCTCGATCACCAGCTCCGTACGACCGTTCTTGGTGACCACGTCGGCGGCGGCCGCGCCGTGTTTGGCCGGCCGGCCCTTGGCGCTGTCCCACACGGTTGCCGGCGCCGCAGCGGCGACCAGCTTCTTGTCCTTGGCCTTCAGCAGCAGCCGGCCGTTCTTGCCCTCCGACAGGGTCAGGCCCTCGTCCTCGACGCCGATGCGCAGTTTCAGCGGTTTCGACGGCCGCTGGCGCAGCACCACCTCGTGCCGGAACCCGTCCGGCAACACCGTCACCACCAGATCGGCGCCGACGCCGGCGGCGTCGGTGTAGGTGGCCACGCTGCCCTTGACCGTGGGCTTGGGCAGCGGCGTCGGCCAGCGCAGCGCGTACGACTTCCCGTCGGCGGACATCTTCACGAACGGATCCATGCCACCGGCCGAGATCTCCACGACCGCACCGTCGGCCAGAGCCTTCGACCTCAGCGTGCCGCCCTGCTCCATCAAAGTGGTGTCGATCGGCACCCAGCCGCCGCCCTGCCTGGCACGCACCGGACCAGTCGAGACCTCGGTCTTGAACGTCTTCCCGTCCGGCTGGGCGTACGTGATGCTGGTCGCCGTCGTCTCGTCGGCCACCACCACGGCCTTGCCCTGCCGGGCCGCCGCCTCGGAGGCGATGATCCGCGCCTGCGACGGCACGTTGGAGACGGCGTTCCCGCTCTTGCCGGCGATCCAGGCCGCGGTGTCGCTGAGGGTGGCCGGATGCCTGCCGAACGAATCAGCGGCAGTCTTCCCCGTGCCCTCGTCGAAGGACCAGCGCGCACCGCCCTGCGTCTGGAAGGACCATTGGAAGGGGGTCATGGGGTTCGCCGAAGCGTCGGCCGCTTCCGAGACTTCCACCGTGTAGGTGGTGCCGGCCTTGAGCGGTTGCGCAGGAGTGAAAGTGAACACCTTGTCGGCGGAGTCAACGGACACCGTCCCGTCGATGACCGTCCCGTCCATGTTCTTCAACGAGAACGCAGGCTCCCACACCGGCTCGCTGAATGTGGCCTGTATGGGGGTGTCCACCGGGGCTTCCCGCGCTTCGGCGACGGGAACCGTACTCGTCACCGTGGGAGGGACCGTGTCGGCAGGACTGCCGTCCTCGATGGTGGTGCCGTCCCAGGAGTCCTCACCCGACTCACCGGTGAAGGGCTCCAACTCGGCGGGCGAGATCTCCGCCACGTGGTTGGGGCGAGCTGCGAGAGCCTGCTCATCAGCGGCGGTCATCGGCGGGAGGTCCGGAATGTCTCCCGGTGTGTCGACCCGCATGGCCACGGCTTCCTCGTACGTGGGCTGCGCCCTTCTGGGCCCCTCGTAGGAGTAGACGATCACCTCCGGAGGTGATGGGGGCAACTCGAAGTCGACACTGAGGATGGGCGGGTGGAGCTCGAACTTGCAATCCTCCAGCGGCTCGGTCGTGCAGCCACCGGCGTCCTCGGAGTTGTAACGCCGCCAGTTCCGCAGGTCCGACTCGTTACCGGCGGTGAGCTGGATGCCGTAGTTGGTCTCGCCGTCGACCCACGCCTGGACGATGCGATTGAGTGAGTGGGTCAGGTTCCAGGCGTAGTTCATGGAGCCGGCGCAGTCCTCGCTGTAGGCGCCGAACTCGGTGTCCGCGCCCGTACTGGTGACCGACGGCTGGCTGTTCCAGGTCAGCGTCAGTTCGTCCCAGGAGGAGGTGATCCGCCGCGCCGTGATGCCGGAGCCGACCGATATCCCGCATTCGTTGGACTGATAGTTCCACAGGTGCAGGTCGGCGTTCTCCACCTTTCTGCCCGCGAACTCCGCCGGAATGTCGGGGAACTTGAGGTAGCCGCGCCAGCGCTTGGCGATGCTGCTGGCGTAGAACTTGCCGACCACGATCTGGGTCTGGGTGAAGGTGTCCCAGCTGTCCTGGTAGTCGTAGTCGTTGATCCAGGTGTCCATGGCGCCGCCGTCACGCCACCACTGGCCGGTGTGTCCCTCCCACCAGTCCGAGGCCGCGGCGGTCACGGTCACCGGATACGTCGTGGCCGGGTCGGCCAGGAACGCGGCGTCCGGCGTGAACACCAGAGTCCTGCCGTCCTCGGCGAGCGCGACGGTGGCCTTGCCGGCCTTGCCGGTATCCAGCGCGGCGTGCCTGTCGGTGGCCGTGGCGTCCTGCAGCAGGGTGGGCCGGAGCTCGGTGATCGTCTTGCCGTCCTTGCCCATGATGGCGGGCCGGTCGGCGGCGTTCTTCTTGAACGACAGGCCCGCGGGGAGGTCCACCGGCACTCGGAAGGAGACCGGGCCGGTGGGCCGGTCGGCGATGACGATCTGCTGCCGGAACCCGGTCGCGTTCGCGGTGACCACCAGGTCGCGGCCCTTGCCGTAGGCGCTGGGGTAGGTGGCGGTGCTGCCCTTCAACGTGGGTACGGGCAGCGCCGACGGCGTGCCGATCGTCGCGGTGGCGTCAGCCGTCTGGCTCTTGAGCAGGGTCTTGTCCCGGCCGGTGGACAGCACCAGGCCGCCGTGCGCGGCCTTGGGCCTGATCGCACCGTCCACCTCGACGAGGGTGGTGTCGATCGGGGTGAAGCCCTTGCCGTCGGCGTTCTTGATCCGGATCGGGCGGGTGCTGAGCTCCATCCGGACCGTCTTGCCGTCCGGGTTGGCGTAGAAGGTGGCGCTCTCCGAGCGCATCGATTCGATCTCGACGCGCCGTTTGTCCTTCTTGGCCTGCGCCAGCGCCTTGGCGGCGGCGGCCGGCGCGGCGGAGGCGTTCGGCGGCGTCGCGGGGGTGGGCGTGGTGGCGGGAGGGGGTGTGGGAGGCTGGGCGATCGCGGGTGCGCTGAGCAGCGACAGCGGCAGCGTCACAGCCGCTATCAGGGCAGCACAGCGGCGCGTCCGGATGGGTAACCCGGACGCTGATCGTGATGAGTTCACTCGATCCCTTCGAACAGAAGTAGCAAAACAGAGCGATCATCACATGTGTTGCGATCGCGGTAAAGATCATCTTCTGTATCGGGAAAGATCTATGCCGTTAGTTCCAGACCGATGGAGTCGCCTGCCGCGTGCGGCCGGCTACCGCGACCATCAAAGTGAAACCTGCGACGAAGACCGGCCCAACGTGATCGTGCATGTGCTCACCCGGGCCTGCACCGGTTCGGGACCCCGACGCGCTGGGAGCCATCCACGCCGGCCTGGCTGCCAGGGGTCTGACTCCGGTCGAGCGCCTGGTCGACGCCGGCTATGTCACTCCGGACATCATCCACCACACCGCCCAGCGCCGGAGCATCGCCCTGATCGGGCCGGTCCGCGCCGATCAACCCTTGGATCTGGGGGCGGTTGTGGGGGATCGCCGAGTTCCGAGGGGTCTCACGGGACGTCGTCACCGGTGTCGGCACCGTCGTCGGCGGCCTCGTGGAGCAGGTGCGCTCGACGGAGCACGTCGACCTGCGCGGGGTTGTAGAGCGCCCTGAGAGCGTGGCCGACGGCGCGCCGCGCCGCCTCGGCCTGGCCTGGCGTGGTGGCCCGCGGCTCCAGCGTCACGCCGTGTGCGGTGGCGCCCGGGACGATGAAGGGCGCGAGCTGCTCGGCGAGGGTCTGCCGGGTGGTGTCGTCGGCGTCTTCGGGCAGGTCGCGGAACGCCTCGTCGAGATCGTCGTTCGGGTGTGCCGCGAGCGTCCGGCGCAGCACCTCCATCGACTCGTCCGAGAAAAGCTGGGCGTAGATCGTCAGCAGGGCGCGGTCGTTGTCGCGCAGGTCATGGACGAGGCCGCTGAAGCTGGTCGGCACCTCCGGTGACGCACCCGGCTGCGCCAGGACGGCCAGCTCTCGCCGGATGCTCTCCAGCCGCCGGACCGTCGCCTCGAGCTCGGCGTCGACGGTCCGGAAGATGGAGGCCTGCCCTTCGCCGCTCGTGCCCATCTCGGCCACCTGCGCGAGCGGCACGCCGAGCCCGGTCAGGCGCTTGATCTGCAGGAGCCGCGTCAGGTGGTGCACCTCGTAGCGCTTGTAGCCGTTGGGCTCGCGGTCGGGCTCGTCGAGCAGCCCGACCTGGTGGTAGTAGCGCACCGTCTTCACCGTGATGCCCGCCAGGTGGGCGATCTCGCGGGTGCTCCAGGTCATGGGGTCATCACCTCGTCGTCCGGTGCTGGTTCCAGGTCGTGATCCGCGTACGTCGCTCGCGCACCCAGACGAGGACGACCATGGCGATGTTGACGGCGGCGAGGATCAGGAGGGCCGCGTCACCGGTGTCGGTGGACCGGTCGATGGTGTACGCCTCGCCGTCCGCCATCAGGGTGTTGACGCTCGAGAACAGGACGTTGTTGGCGATGTGGAACGCAGCCGGCGCCTCGATGCCGCGGCTGATGATCGCCATCAGTCCCGTGGCGACGCCGATGAAGGTGTAGTAGCCGAACAGCCAGGGGTCGCTGGAGCCGTGAACGACCGCGAAGGCCAGGCTGGAGACCACCAGACCGACGGCGAGGGCCGGGCGAACCGCGCGCACCCAGGACGCGGCGGCGGGCAGCACGGCGCTGCGGAACATCAGCTCCTCGCCGACGGACTGGAGCGGGGTGCTCAGCACGGTGATCACCAGCATGAGGATCGTCGTCCCGGAGACACCGAACGCGACCCAGCCCGGCGACTCGGGGGCGACCAGCGCCACCACACCGATGCCGGCGCCCACCAGCAGGGCCGCGCCGAGCAGGTACTGCGCCAGGCGCCGGGCGTCGAACGCCCGTGGCGAGCTGATCAGGCTGCGCCACGGCACCTTCGCCAGCCGTGCCAGCAGCAGGATCGCCACCACGCCCGCGATGGCGATGCTCAGGTTGACGGCCAGAAGCTTCAGCGGGGTGAAGGTGGCCGACATCGGGTCGTCGCTGCCCTCGATGACGCCCACGACCTGGTACAGCAGGATCTGCAGCAGCACCATCACGACCGGCGGCACGACGAGGACGACCAGCGGGCTCCACCAGCTCATGCGGACGTGGGCACCGAACGGCCGGGAGCCGTCGGCACCAGGCTCGCGACGTCCGGGTGCCGGGTCGTCGGCCTGCTGCGGTGAGCTCGGGCGCGCTGCCGTGGCCGGGGTCTGTCCGGGTTCTGGCACGGACATCGGGCGGTCCTCCTGGGCCGAGATGGTTGTTCCACCGACCAGGGAACACCGTGCCCTGGGGACACACTCAAGCGGTGTGCCGCTCGAATCTTGGGTTATGTGGTCTGAGCTGCGGTAAAGCGGCGTGGTGGTATTCGTTGATCGTGCCTGTGACGACCGGTTTCCGGCGGAAGCCCGTGATGGTTGCGGGCCTGTTGCACCGTCCATGTTCCGGTCGGGTACGGGTCACTCCGGCCAGGTGCCGTCGCCGGGTGCCGTGCTCGGTGAAGACCAGCACATACAGCCGTTGCGGCTTACAGGTGGTCGGCCAGCCGCCGGGCCGCGACCTGTACGATGTCCCACGCGGTGGCGAACGGCGGCGCGTAGGACAAGTCAGACCAGGCTAAGTCGTCAACGGTCGCGCCGTGCCACAACGCGGTGGCAATGGTGTCGATACGTTTGCCGGCGCCACGCCCGCCGACGATCTGCGCGCCCATCAGCCGATGATCCGACGGCGCTGCCAGCAACTTCACCGCGACCGGGTCGGCTTCGCTCATGTAGCCGCTGGCCGTGCTGCCTTCGGTGACCAGGGACGTCACCTCGATGCCCGCGGCGGCTGCCTCACGCTCATTCAGGCCGGTGCGGGCGATCTCCAAGTAGGTCGGGCCCTCAGCGAATCGGGAGATCGCAGTGCCCAGCACGCCGCCGAACCGCAGCGCGCCTGGTGTGACGAGGTTCGTGCCGACGATCCGGCCCTGTTTGTTGGCATGGGTGCCGAGCGGCATGTAGGTCCACGTGCCGGTGAGCCGATGCCGGGTCTCGCAGCAATCACCGGCGGCCCAGATCCCGTCGGCCAGGCTCCCGTCCGGCTCGGGGCGCAAACCGCCATTCGGGCCGCTCGGCAACTTGCCGAGGTCAAGATAACCGGTGTTCGGTGTGACCCCCAGCGCCAGCACGACCAGGTCCGCCGGATAGCGCTCGCCTTCCGCGGTGTACACGCCACGCACTCGTCCGTCCGCCACGTCCAGCCGCACGACCGGTGAGCCGACCACGACCCGGACTCCCGCCTCGTGCATCCCCTTCTCGACCCGAGCGGACAGGTCCGGGTCCAAGGAACTCATCACCCGAGTCCGGGTGATCACGGTGACCTCGTAGCCACGCCTCCTGGCGGCCTCGGCCATCTCGACACCGATGTAGCCGCCGCCGGCGACCACCACCCGGCCACTGCCCTTGGGCGGTCTCACGAGCAGGTCCAGCCAGACAGCGCCGTCGGTGAGCGTCTTGACCGGCGCGACGCCGGCATACCGTTGCCCTGTGCCGGGGTTGACGGCCCAGTCGGGCACCACGGCCGACGCACCGGTCGCTATCACCAGCTCGTCGTAGCCCAACACCTGCTCACCGTCGGCATCCTGGTAGGTGACGGTGCGGGCCTGCCGGTCGATCCCGGTCGCGGTGGCGCCGAGCCGCAGGTCGATCCCGGCTGCCCGGTGCTCCTCGGCGGTGCGGGCCACCAGGGCGTCGCCGCTGGACACGTCTCCGGCGATCCAGTAGGGGATGCCACAGGCGGAGTACGACGTATCGCCGGTTGCCTCCAGCGCGGTCACAGCCAGCTTGGTCCCGGACTTCCGGATCGCCTGGTGCGCCGCACTCATCCCTGCTGCATCGGCTCCAATGACCAGCAGACGGGTGGTGCTCACCGAGTCACATCAATCGAGGCCATGGCTTGGAGCCTATCCAGCTCCGGACGGGGGTGGAGCCCTCGAGAGAAGCAATGAGCTGACCTGCGGCGATGTCTACCGGGGGCCTGTGTCGTTGGCCGTGGCGACAGGCTCGCCGACCTGGAGATCAGCCGCCCATGACCACTGTGTCCCAAGCGTCGCTGATGACCAGGATCGCGCCGTCCATGACAGCGCCTGGCGCTGATCCCGGTCACCTGGAGGGAGCGCCGAACCAGCGCGGCAGCACGCCGGCCAGCTCCCCCTGGTCCTCGCCGGCCCACGCCACGTGGCCGTCGGGGCGGAGCAGTACGGCGGGGACGTCCAGCTCGGTGCCGGGATCGACGACGTGGTCCACGCGATCCGCCCAGCCCTCGGCCGAGAGCCGGCCGGTCCGGTCGAGCAGGAGGCCACGGCCGGAGCGCGTCAGCTCGTAGAGGCGGCCGCGCTTCATTCGGACGTCCCTCAGCCGCCGTCCCACCAGCTCGGAGTCACCGCCGAGGTCGTAGCGGACACCGATGGCGGTGACCTGCTCGATGAGGTACGTGGTCACCTCGTCGAACTCCATCAGCCGTGCCAGCAACCGCCCCACCGACCGGGGTCCCGGCTCGGCGGACATCAGGTGCATGCGCACCCGCGTGTCGTCCAGCACGGCGGCGGCCACCGGGCGGCGTTCGGCTTCGTAGGTGCCCAGCAGCCCGCCGGGCGCCCAGCCCGCGACCTCGGCGGCCAGTTTCCACCCGAGGTTGAACGCGTCCTGAATGCCGAGGTTGAGCCCTTGCCCGCCGGCCGGCGGATGGATGTGGGCCGCGTCGCCCGCCAGGAGCACCCGGCCATCGCGGTAGCGTTCGGCCAGGCGTGTGGCGTCGCCGAACCGGGACAGCCAGCGCGGCGCTCGCACGCCGAAGTCCGTGCCCGCGACCGCCTTGAGCCCCTGCCGGAACTCCTCCAGCGTCGGCGGGACGGCACGGTCCTCGGCCACGCCCGCGGCGGGCACGATCACCCGGTACATCCCGTCGCCCAGCGGCAGCAGGCCGAAGCGCGGCTGGGTCTCGCGGATCCGCGCGACGGCGGCGGCGATCGCCTCGGGATCCTCGTCCGCCTCCATCTCACCGAGCAGGGTGTCCACTCTGCTCGGCTCGCCGGGAAAGCCGACGCCGAGCAGCTTACGCACCGTGCTGCGCCCGCCGTCGCAGCCCGCGAGGTAGCGGGAACGCAGCCGCGTGCCGTCGCTCAGTTCGGCGGTCACGCCGTGCTCGTCCTGGCTGAGGCCGGTCAGCTCGGCGCCCCGCCTGATCTCCGCGCCCAGCCCGGCGGCGTGCTCGGCCAGCAGGCGTTCGGTGACGGTCTGCGGGATGGCGAGGAGGTAGCCGTGCGCGGTGTCGAGCCCGGCGGGCGCGGGCCGGTCGGCCCCGGCGAGGGAAGCACGCAGCGGGTGCCGCCGGCCGTGCGCGAGGAAGCGCTCCAGCAGGCCGCGCTGGTCCATCACCTCGATGCTGCGCACATGCAGGCCCTGAGCCTTGGCGTACGGGGCCGGCTCGGCGTCCTTCTCCAGCACGAGCACCTGCGCGCCGTGCAGCCGCAGCTCGGCCGCCAGCATCAGGCCGGTGGGCCCGCCACCGGCGATGATCACGTCGAACATGTAGCGCCCCCTGCGTTGTACGACTTCCGGTCCGGCAGTCTGCGGCATGACCCGGGTCTTGCCGCAAGTCCCAGGGCGCGCTATAGCTTGGAAGTGGCAGGGGGAGGCGTTCCTGCTTTTCCAGGCGGACAGCCCATCCGGCGCGTTTTCTCAGGCCGGGATCCACGGCGATCTGGCTGGTACGGCGCACCCGCCGCCGTCCCGGAAACGACGTCTGAAATCTTCACCCACCGGCACCGGACGCAGGCTCGCTGTCCCCGCCGGCGCCGCCGGCGTTCGATGCCGTTTTCCACGCCGAGGACGTGCGGGTCATCCTCACCCACGCTGCGTGGCCCAGGGCGAACACGATCCGCGAACGCCTGGTGGGAACGCTTCGGCGCGAGCTCCTGAATGCATCTTGCCAGTGGGAACAGGCCATCTCCGGCGGCCTCATCGACGAGTGCGAGGCTGCATAGGGTGTGCCATAGGGGCAGCGATTTGCTCCCGGTGGCGGCGTCCCCCACGCTCGCGGTGCGATCGGCGCAGGCGGTGGCGAGGTCGGCAGGTACAGCATCGGAGGCGCTGCCCCTTGGCAGCGCCTCCGATGGCGCGAACCTACGCGGCGGTCAGGTCCCGCCAGGCCTTCACCTCCTCGGGGGTCAGCGCGCGGGCGAGTACGGCGGCCCGGTCGACGCCGCCGGTCAGCCGCTGCCCGCCGCCCTGGTCGGCGCCGAAGCGGAGCGGGCGGGCGGTGCAGCCGGTGATGCCGTCGGAGGTGGCCTGGCCGGTCGCCTTGCGCTCGCCGTCCACGTACACGGTGATCGCGCCGGTGGACTCCAGGGTGACCACCAGGTCGATCCAGCGGCCGGTGGGCAGGGTCGTGTTCAGGCCGACGTTCGCGCCCGCGCCGATGAAGCGCAGCGTGTTGCCTGGGGTGACATCGATGAGGACGCCGTCGGTGCCGGGGTCGCCGGATGGCTGGGAGTCGAACAGTCGGCGGTAGCCGCTGCCGCCGATCTTGACCTCCGCCGCGAACGTCGCCTCCCGGACCAGCCCGAGCGAGGTCGCGCCGGTCGTCAGGTACGTGTTGCCGTCCAGCACCAGGCCGCTGCCGCTGGGCGCTGTCGAGTCGTAGGCGGGGGCGCCGCCGGTGACGGCGGCGTCGCGGCCGTTGCCGGAGGAGTCGGTGACCGTGCCGCCCTCCTTCGGATCCCAGGCGACCAGGACCGAGCCGGCAGGGGCCGGGGCACAGGGGTCCAGGGCGAGCACGGCGCTGGCCGCGCCCGACCAGGAGTCGCCGGTGACGGTGGCGGCCAGCGCGGCCTGCCGGGCGCCGTCGGCCGGTCCCGGGGTGAGGGTGAAGGTCGCGGTGCGGGTCTTCCCCGGCGCCGTGCCGGGCAGGTGGCGGGTGGCCGGTACGACGGTCCAGCCCCGCGGGACGGTGAGCGCCACGTCGGCGGCCGGCACCGCACGATGGCGGGTCGCGGTCACCGTGACCTTGGCCTCGAACGGCGTGCCCGGCGTGGCGGTGCCGGGCGCGCGCAGGACGACGGCGGCCTCGTTCTGGATCGTGTACGTCCTGCCCGCGCCGGCGTTCCAGCTCAGGGTGTCGCCGTCGCGGTGGGCGCCGATCTCGTGGCCCCGCTCGTCGTAGACGCGGTAGCGCCCGGCGATGAACGGCGACTTGACCTTGATCGGGCCGGAGCTGCCCGGGTGCAGGGTGACGGTGTCGGGCGCGCCGTCCTTCCAGGCGGCGTCCACGGTGACGTCGCCGCGGGCGCGCAGGCCGCTCACTGAACCGTTCTTCCAGGCCGAGGGCAGGGCGGGCAGCACGTGCACCACGTCGTACTGGCTCTGCACCAGCATCTCAGCCATGCCGGAGGTGGCGCCGAAGTTGCCGTCGATCTGGAACGGCGGGTGGGTGTCCCACAGGTTGTCCAGCGTGGACGCCTTCAACTGCTCGCTGAGCATCTTGTGGGCGTGGTCGCCGTCCAGCAGCCGAGCCCAGAAGTTGATCTTCCATGCCTTGGACCAGCCGGTCCCGCCGTCGCCGCGCGCGGTCAGCGAGACCTTCGCCGCCTCGGCCTCGGGGCTGCCGGTGGTGATCTGGTTGCCGGGGTGCAGGGCGTACAGGTGAGAGACGTGCCGGTGGGTGTCGGTCGCGGAGTCCCAGTCGGTCTTCCACTCCTGAAGCTGTCCCCAGGAGCCGACGCGCAGTCCGGGGTCCAGCTTGGCCAGCGCGCCGCTCACCTCCGCCTGGAAGTCCTTGTCCACGCCCAGCTTCCTGGCCGCGGCGAGGGCGTTGGTGAACACTTCTCGGACGATCTGCTGCGACATCGACGCGCCGGCCGAGAAGTCACCGTGCTCGGGCGAGTAACTAGGGGAGACCACGAGCTTGCCGTCACGGGGGTCGGTGTGCAGGAAGTCGAGCCAGAACTCGGCGGCCCCCTTGATCACGGGGTAGGCGGTGTCGCGCAGGTACGCCGTGTCGCCGGTGAATCGGTAGCTGTCGTACAGGTGCTGGGTGGTCCAGGCCGCGGCCTCGGGGAACCAGAAGGAACTGGCGTAGGTGTGCACGCCGGTGAAACCGAACGGGTTGGTCTCGTTGTTGACCACCCAGCCGCGCGCGCCGTACATGTCCCGCGCCGTCACCCGGCCGGGCGCCACCATGGCCGAGATGTAACGGTCGTACGGCTTGGTCGTCTCGTGGAGGTTCGTCTGCTCAGCGAGCCAGTAGTTCATCTGGAGGTTGATGTTGACGTGGTAGTCGGCCGACCAGGGCGGGCTGGTGGAGTTGTTCCACACGCCCTGCAGGTTGGCCGGGAGCACGTCGTTCTCCCGGGAGGAGGAGATCAGCAGGTAGCGGCCGTAGGCGAAGAACAGGGTCTCCAACGCCCGGTCGTCGGCCGAGGCGCCGCCGGTGTAGTTCCTGCGCAGCCGGTCGGTGGGGATCGCGGGGGTCGAGCCGCCGAGGTCCAGTTTCACCCGGTCGAACAGCTTGCGGTAGTCGGCGATGTGCGCAGCCTTGAGCTGGTCGTAGCTCTTGGCGGCGGCGGCGTCCACCGCGGCGGTGACCTTGGTGTGCGGGTCATCGCCCCGGTAGGCCGGGTAGGTGTCGGCGTAGTCGGTTCCGGCCGACAGCACGAAGACGGCGCTGTCGGCACCGGCGACGGTGATCTTGTCCCCGGCGTCGGTACGGGTGCCGCCCTGCGCGATCACCTGGATCTGGGCCTCGAACGTCATCTTGTTGTCGGCGAGCCGGCCCCGGATGGTGAGCCTGCCGCCGGAGGCCGCGACAGTCTTGTCGTTGCGCGGCGAGGTGTGCCGCAAGGTGAAGGACACCTTGCCGCCTTCGTCGGCCGAGATCCGGCCGACGATGACGTTGCCGGGGTTGCTGGCGAAGTACTCGCGCTCGTGGCGCACGCCGCCGGCGGTGTATCCGACGCGGGCCACGGCCTCGCGCAGGCTCAGCTCGCGGCGGTACTCGGCGGGGTTCGCAGGGGCGCCGGCGAAGTCGAGGAACAGGTCGCCGAACGTCTGGTACGCGCCGAAGCCGGTTTTGGGCTGGCCCAGCTTGGCAGCCACGGCGTCGGGCGCCATCTTGCCGTCGCGGTCGATCTGCTGCTGGACCTCGGCGATGGCGCCCGGCCGCGGCGTTCTCCAGTTGCCGAAGTCGTAGCCGGAGACGCCGGGGCCGCCGGTCCACAGGCTTTTCTCGTTGAACTGGAGTTGCTCGGTCGCGACGCCGCCGAACACCTTGGCGCCCAGGGGCCCGTTGCCGATGGGGAGCGCCTGAGTCTCCCAGTCGGTGGCGGGCTTGTCGTACCAGAGGGTCAAGTCATCGGGTGTCTGGGCCGCTGCGGCACCGGCCGCTGTGGGTGCGGACAGAGCACCGGCCAGCATCAACGCGGACACTAAGGCCGGGCCGAACCGTCGTCGTGGGGGGTGAGGCACGGATTCCTCCGATCACAGGAAAGTGATCCAAGGAAATATCAGTGAAATGCCCGACTAGCAAGGGTTAACATCCGATGTCTCTGGGGGTGCTGACGCGGTATCGCCTGGTCATCCCGGCCAAAAGGCCACTTCATATCCGATGTCTCGCGACGATGGCGCGCCCTGCGTCGCCTACCGACGCGCGATCGAGCCGTTGCTGGACGGCGTCCCCAGACCGGTACGGGAGCAGGCCCGGCACGTCGCCACCACGTCCCACGTGCCCGCCCTCGGGACCCGCGTCCCACGATGCGGTTCGGCCCGGGGGGCAACGGTGACAGAGGCGCCCGCGGCGGTTAAGGGCCGACCGTAACCGGAGGGAGACGGGTCGCCTCTGGATCCTCCGCGGATGGGGATTTCGAGGGGGAGGAAGCGGTCGCGAGGATCGCTCGACCCCATGCCGGATGCCCCGGCACAGCATGGCCGGGGCATTCCAGATCTCGGTCGCGGTCCGTCGACGTCGATCCGCTGACATCGAACATCAGTCATGAGCGACCGCAGACCGGAGGCAGGTCACGCCCACGGTGGGACGACCGTCCAGACCGTGACCGGCATCTGTCTTCCTGCAGTCTTGGCATGTCGGGTCACATGATTCGATGCCTGTGCCGCCGCCCGTCAGCGAGAGTTCAGAGCCCGATCGACGCCTGGGGCCGGCGTAGGTGCGCAGCAGGCTCAGCACGTCGGAGGCCGTGTCGAGGCGGTAGGAGTAGAAGCTCGTCGAAGGCCGAGCCGCCGGTGTCCCGCTGGCGGGGCCGCTTGCCGGCGTCGAGGATCGGTAGAAGCGGGCAAGTAGTTTCTTGTCGAGCAAGGCGGGGTTCTGGTCGGCGAACGCATCGAAGTCGGCGGTGTCCGACCGTCCGGCGTGGTGGCCCACCAGTCCGACCCAAGCGCGGCTCGACGATCATGGGCGCGGCGGAAGCGTGAACGTCAGCCCTGCGGGGCTCAAGGATGCGAATCGCTCTCAGCGCAGAACCCTCGTCCGGTCAAGCGGGAGTTGCTGCTTCGGCATCAGCACGCGGTTCTATGCCGCCGGCCGTCGACGCGACTTCGCGTCGACGATGGGGTCCGGAGTGAGGCTCGGACGGCGTGGGACGCCTTGTTCTGCGGGGTCGAACACCGGTGGGTACGGGAGGCCGGCGCGGTTCTACGGTGTCGGGGAACACCTCATTCGCGATCTTTTTGGCGCGGCGGTGGTGATTCGCCTAATCGGCGGAGCGCAGGAGCATCGCCTCCAGTTCAGGGCCGGCGTCGGCCGTGCAGACGTACGTGGATCGTCCGGTCGCCGGATCGACGTAGTACAGGCTCGCACGC
This sequence comes from Nonomuraea sp. LP-02, assembly GCF_036289125.1. Taxonomy (NCBI): domain Bacteria; kingdom Bacillati; phylum Actinomycetota; class Actinomycetes; order Streptosporangiales; family Streptosporangiaceae; genus Nonomuraea; species Nonomuraea sp. LP-02. The sequence goes on from NZ_JAXCLK010000001.1 coordinate 8,619,542, forward strand.
TTGCCGCATTTTGCGCACCAGGAGTCAGGCTCGCCGCCGAGTTCGGCCAGGCCGACCTTGATCTCTGGGATAACAAAAGCCATGCGGGAAGCGTAGATCGGCCTGGTCAGGACTTCCGTGGTGACAGCGCGTCTTGCGAATCCATGCCCGTAGATTGTCCGACATGGGAGGTGACGGATCCGCCCGCGTCGTGAAGTACGGGCCGTAGTCGGCCATCGGGGGCTCGGCCGCGCGGAGCCTCCAACAGCGGGTCGTACGTGCTCAGCGTGCCGTTGGACACCGAGGCGAGGTCGCCGGGGCCTGCCCCGCCTGCCAAGGGGTGACCGTCCACCTCGAACCCGTGGAGTTCGTCCGCGCCGCCGATCCGGGCGGAGAGCTCGACATCGAGGTGATCTGCGCCTGCGCCTTCCCGCACGAGAAAACGCCGGAAGGCAGAACGGGCTGCGGCCGCTCATGGCGGCTCATCGTCGAGTGGGACGGCCGATGACGGTCAAGGTCCGCCCCGGTCCTGTCGGCACCCCGCTGACCCGGTGGCGAGCCGAGCGCCTGCAGGAGCTCAGGCGCACCGAACTGGAGCACATGCGCAAGCAGGGCGAGCAGTGGCGCACCGGTTTGGCCGGCTTCATCACCGTGATCCTGACCGCCGCCCTGGTGTCGGGCCGCACCCTGATCATCGGACACCGGCCAGGAACGCAGGTCGTCATCGGCATTCTCATGCTCGCGGCCGTTCTGGCCGGCGCGATCGGCATCTTCCTCAGCACCCGCGCCGCGAACGGTTTTCCGCGCCGCCCCCGCCGCCTCACCACCGAGGACCTCATACTCGATGACCGGCTTGCCGCCCGCCGCGGTGCCCGTGACCTGCGTACCTCCATCTTCGCTGCCGGCGCCGGGCTCCTGCTCCTCACCGCCGCGACGGCCGTGGTGTGGTTCGGCCCGTGACGACACGCCGGTGCCGGACAGCTGGGCCGTGGCTTCGCCGCGACCGGTGACCGGTCGCGGCGAAGCGCGCGAAGGTCTGAGCGTCGTCGGTTCACACGCCCGTGATGGTCCACTGGTTGTTGGTGCTGTTGTTCGGCGTCCACATGGCCACGGTGGAGCCGGACGTGCCGTTGCCCATGCCGTCGAGGGCCGTGCCGGTGCCGCGGTTGATGATCTGGTAGCGGTCGTTGCCCGTGCTGTTGAGGCGCCACTGCTGGTTGTTGCCGCCGTCCCACGCGGCCTGCCTGGCGTTGGCTCCGTTGGCGGTGTTGCCCCAGCTGTCGGCGACCATGCCGTTGGTACGGTTGACGATGCGGTACCACCCGCCGCCCAGGGCCACGAGCTGCCACTGCAGGTTGGTGCTGCCGTCCCAGTTCCACTGCTTGAGGTTCGCCCCGGAGGCGACATTGCCGCCGCTGTCCAGCGCCAGGCCGGTGGTCGCGTTCGTGATGCGCACGTAGGTCGCCGGCGGGGGGCCGGCGGATCCGGTCATGCGGTACGTACGACCGGCCTGGCCGCTCAGTCTGATGACGTCGTTCTCGGGTTTGGTGACGCTGACGGCATCGCCGGTCGTGGTGTCGACCACCTGATAGGTCCCGGCGAAGATCCGGCCGCGCACGTTGACCGTGCCGTCACGGTCGAACCTGATGAGGAACTCGGTGGTCCCGCCGGAGCTCCACGTCGCGTCCACGGTGTAGCCGCCGCGCCCTCGAAGGCCCTGCACCTTCCCGCTCGGCCAGGCCGCCGGGAGCGCCGGCAGCACGTGGAGCTCGCCGTTGTGGCTCTGCAGCAGCATCTCGGCGATGCCGGACGTCGCGCCGAAGTTGCCGTCGATCTGGAACGGCGGGTGCAGGTCGAACATGTTGGGCGCGAGCCGGGCCGTCGTCACGAGGGCGCGGATCAGGTCGTGCGCCCGCGTGCCCTCTTCCATCCGCGCCCAGTAGTTGATCTTCCACGCCAGCGACCAGCCCGTGCCGTCGTCACCGCGCAGTTCGAGGGTCCGCCGCGCGGCCGTGTACAGCGCGGGGGTGCCGCGCCTGGTGATCTGGTTGCTGGGGTGCAGGCCGTAGAGGTGGGAGATGTGCCGATGGTTCTGCTCGGTCTCGACCCAGTCGTACAGCCACTCCTGGATGTTGCCGCGTGAGCCCACCCGCATCGGAGGGAGCCGGTCGCGGGCGGCCAGGACCTGCGTACGGAAGCCGGCGTCGGTGCCCAGGAGTTCGCTCGCCTTGGCGCAGCCGTTGAACAGGTCCCGCAGGATCTGGTTGTCCATCGTGGGTCCGGCGCAGATGCTGACGCCCGCGTGGTGGGTCAGTTCGGGGGAGTTCGATGGGTTCGTGACCAGATATTTGAGGGTCGGTTCCTCCACGAGAGTCTCCAGGAAGAACTGCGCGGCCCCCTTCATGGCCGGGTAGTACTGCCGGAGGAAGTCGAGGTCGCCGGTGAAGAGGTAGTGGTCCCAGATCATGGTGGCCAGCCACGCGCCGCCGGTCTGCCACATGCCCCAGGTCGCGCCGTCGACGACCGAGCTGCCGCGCCAGCCGTCGGTGTTGTGGTGGGTCACCCAGCCACCGGCGTTGTACTGCACCCGGGCCGTGCGGGCGCCGCTGACGGTGAGGTCGTTGATCATCCTGAACACCGGCTCGTAGCACTCCGGCAGGTTGGTCGTGTCGGCCGGCCAGTAGTTCATGGGCAGGTTGGCGTTGAGGGTGTACTTCGAGTCCCAGGACGGGGTCAGCGAGTCGTTCCAGATGCCCTGCAGGTTGGCGGGCTGGGTGCCCGGCCGCGAGGAAGAGATCAGCAGGTAACGGCCGAACTGGAACAGCAACGCCGCGAACTGCGGGTCGTTGCTGCCGGCGTGCTGCGCGATCCGTACGTCGGTCGGCTGGTCGGCCGCCGCGGTACGGCCGAGGTCGAGCGTCGTGCGCCCGAACAGCCGCTGGTAATCGGCGACGTGCCGGCCGCGCAGGTCGTCGTAGGTCCGGGTGACGGCGGCGTCGAGATGGCGCCGGGCGATGCCCTGATAGTCGCCGCCGGCATCCTTGTAGTTCACGTAGCCGGAGCCGATGGAGATCAGCACCGTCACGCTGTTGGCGGACCTCACCTGCAGGGTGCCGCCTGAGCTGCTGACACTGCCGCCTTCGGCGACGGCCCGGGCCAGTGCCAGGAACCTGACCTTGCCGGCCAGGCCCCTCTGGTCGCCGGAGATGCCGTCGAGCGCCACTGTCGTGCCGTCCGGGCTGGACCGCGTCGTCCGCTGCGGGCTGCCGAACGTCGCGGAGAACGTGATCGAGCCGGGCTTGTCGGCGGTCAGGCGGAGGGCGATCACCTGATCCGGCGCGCTCGCCAGCACCTCGCGCCGGTACCGTACGCCGTTCTGCAGGTACGTCACCGTCGTGGTGGCCGTGCTCAGGTCCAGGACACGGTTGTACTCCGAGACCCCGGCGGCGCTGCCGAAGGTCAGTCGCAGATCGCCGACGGGCTGGTAGGCCAGCTGAGCCGAAGGGTTGCCCAGCATGTTCTGGTCGACAAGGGTCTGGGCCTGGCTCCACTGGTTCTGGAAGACCAACTGCCGGATCTGCCCCAGCGCCGCCGCGCCCTTCGTGTTGCTCTGGTCGTACGGCCCGCCGGCCCAGATGGTGTCCTCGTTGAGCTGTAGCCGCTCGGTGTCGACGTTGCCGAACACCATGGCGCCCAGGCGGCCGTTTCCGATCGGAAGCGCGCGCAGCCACTCCGTGCCGGCGCTTTCGTCGTACCACAGGGCCAGATCGTTCGCGGCCCTCACCTCCGCGGGCGCCACCGACGCCGCCCGGGCCACGGCCGTCCACTGCAGGGGCAACAGCGCGGCGCCGGCTCCAGCCGCGCCGAATCTCAGCACTTGTCTTCGCGATACATCGGCCATTTCGCTTCTCCAAGCCCATGGGGGTGGACGTGCCTTGCGTGTTCGTGGCCGTCGCCGGGACGATCGAATCGTCCCGGCGACGACACGTGGTCAGCTGTCAGGCGCGGGCCCACTTCTGGTTGGTGGCGCCGGTGCAGGTCCAGATCTGCACCTTGGTGCCGTTGGCGGTGCCGTACGCGGACACGTCCAGGCACTTGTTCGCGCCGACCGCGGTGATGCTGCCGTCGGCGTTGAGCCGCCATTTCTGGTTGTTCTGGCCGTTGCAGTCCCAGATGATCACGCTGGTGCCGTCGGCCGTGCCGGCGCCGTTCACGTCCAGGCACTTGCCGCCGTAGACCCGCAGCTCACCGGAGCTGGTGGAGGTCCACTGCTGGTTGGACTGTCCGTTGCAGTCCCAGATCTGGGTCTGCGCGCCGTTGGCCTGCGAGGCTCCGTTGACGTCCAGGCACCGGCCCGACGCCGCACCCTTGAGGGCGCCTGACGTCGGCGGATTGACGGTGGCGGTCGGTGTCGGGTTCGGGTCGCTGCCTCCGAACTGCGTGAAGAAGTTCCACACCACCGGCCTGGTCCAGGAGTTCTCGCCGGGCTCGAAGTCACCGGGCTTCCCGTCCACGGGACCGGGGGTGTGACCGGCGTCGAACGCCGCCCAGGCGACCGGATACCCCGCCCGGCATCCCGAGTAGTAGGTGACGACATGCGTCAGGCTGCCCTGCGCCGGCTCCGGCGGGTTCTGTGCGGTGCAGCCGTTGTTCCTGACGAACCTGTCACGCAGCGACCGGCCCGCGGAGATGTTGAGCACCGGATCCCTGAGGCCGTGCAGTCCGATGTACGCGATGGGCTCGTTGCCGCCGTTGCACCCGCTGAGCTGGCCGCCGGAGTAGACCGCCACGGCGCGGAAGACCGTCGCCCTGGCGCACGCGAGCGCGTAGCTCATGCCGCCGCCGTAGCTGAAGCCCATGGCGAAGCGTTGGGAGGTGTCCACACAGAGGTCCGCCTCGATCCGCCGGATCATGTCGTCGACGAAGGTGACGTCCTCACCGCCCGAGTTGGCCCAGCCGTTGTTGAAGCCCTGAGGCGCGACGAAGATGGCGGTGTTGTTCGACAACGCCCTGAGCCCGTAGTAGGACCAGGGGTATCCGCTGGTTCCGCCGCCGTCGACGTCGTTGGCGGTGCCGCCATTCCAGTGGAATCCGAAGATCAACCTGTACGGGGTGTTGTTGTTGTAGTTGTCCGGAATTCTCAGGATAAAGTTACGGTTTTTACCGCTGGTCGTTATCGACTGCGAACCGCTTCTCAGCGTCGGGGTCCTGCCGCATCCCGCGGTGCCCGCGAGGGCGCTCTGTTGCGCGGGACGCGGGGGCGCGCTGTCGCCCAGGGCCGTGTGCACCGTGGCCAGGACGACGAGCAGTACAGCGGACGCGATAGCGGTGAAGAGGTACCTGAGCCTCGACATCACGCGAATTCCTTTGCCGTTCTCGGGGGTGAAACACGCAGCAGGAAAGCCATTTCCACCGCCTTTGTTAGCGCTAACTCAACGCCGCCTCCAAGGGGATCTCCTTTCTTTCCGAGGGCTGGAGGCGATGGTGCAGCGGAGCAAATATGACCGTGACAAGACCTGTCAAGACTCGGCCTTCTGGACGTCGAGAGCCTGCGCGTGAGACGACCCCGTCGCTCCGGCGCCTGACCAGGAGAAGCGGCCGTGGCCACCGCTGACGGGTCGCGGTGAAACTTTCACCGCCCGCGCTCGCATCGGTTCCGAGGGCGCGGACGGGCGCTAACGCCGCAGCCGTACGGGGTCGGCCGGGCCGCTGCGGCGGACGATCCAGGCCTCGGTGATGTGATTGAACATCGCCTCGGCGGCGCCCGCAGGATCGTGGGCGGCGATGCGTTCGTAGATGCGGCGGTGGCCGAGGTTCGACGCCACGCAGAGCGCCCGCTCGGTCCGGCCCAGGTAGCGGGCGGTGCTGACGACCTGGCTTTCCAGCGACCGTACGACGCCGCGGGCGATGCGGTTTCCCGACGCCTGCATGATCGTGTCGTGGAAGGCGCGGTCGCTGTCGGCGTACGTGACCGGGTCGTCCACGAGCTCGTCCATCCGATCCACCAGTGCCCGCAACTGCTCCACGGTGTCGGGCCCGGCCACGCGGGCGGCGACGTTGGCCATGTCGGACTCCAGCACGCGCCGGGTGACGACGAGGTCGTCGAGAATCGTCAGGCCCTCTTCGGCGGCGATGGTCGCGGCGAGCACGAGCTCGTCGAGCATGTCCCACATCGCCGGCGGCGTCACCATGGTGCCGGCGCCCTGGCGGACCTGCACCAGCCCCTTCTCCTGCAGGATCTTCACGGCTTCCCGGACGACCGTGCGGCTCACGGAGAAGGCTTCGCAGAGCGCGGGTTCGGGGGGCAGCGAGGTCCCCGGCGGGTGCACCCCGCGGACGATGCGCTCCACCAGCTCGGCTGTCACCGCTCTGGCGAGACTGGCAGGACGTCGTACCCAGGCCGGCGACGCCGGGACGCTGCCAGACGCTTCCTGCGATGCCGTCATTGATCCCTCCGGTGGCCTGGCACGTGGCGGCGCCACCGCGTCAGTATACGTCAGTCCCTATTGACGTTATACGTCATACGAATTATGTTTGCGCCTGGTCCAGCGGTCCTCTCGGAAAGCGGGCAGCGATGAAGCAGCGAGCATTATGGTCGGCCGTGATGGTCATGGCGCTGGTCTCGGCGGGTTGCGGGAGCGCGGCCCGGCCCCAGTCACCCTCCGGCGACTCGGCGCAGAAGCAGCAGAAGCTCTTGGTCTGGGACTGGAAGTCCGGTGAACCGGCCGCGGCCGACTACATCGAGAAGGCCAAGGCCGACTTCGCCAAGCGGCATCCCGGGTTGACCGTCGAGTTCGTCGCCCAGCCGTTCGACCAGTACTACACCCTGCTCGGCACGGCGATCCAGGCCGGCAAGGGGCCCGACGTCATGCTCTTCAACGGGGGAGGACAGATCCGCGACCGGGTCGACGCGCTCCTTCCGCTGGACCAGTACGTGGCCGAGGACAAGAACCGGCTGGCGGGCTGGGACGCCTTCAGCAAGGACGGCAAGACCTACGCCGCGCCGGTGACCCTGCAGGGGCACCCGATCTACTACAACAAGACGCTCTACGAGAAGGCCGGCCTCGACCCGGCCGACCCGCCCAAGACCTGGGACGAGTTCGTCAGCGGCTGCGCCGCCGTCAAGAAGGCGACCGGGGCCACCTGCTTCGCGCTCGGCAACAAGGAAGGCGCCGGAATCCAGTTCTTCCTGTCGGGCCTCGGGTCCGGCGTCCTGACGCCTCAGGAGTACGACGACTGGATCGCCGGGAAGCGCGACTGGACCTCTCCGCACGTGCGGCGGATCTTCGAGCTGTGGAAGGAGGCCGGCGACAAAGGGCTGAACAACGACGGCGCCAACTCCACCGCGATGTTCACCGACATCTTCAGGGTCTTCGAGACCGGTAAGGCCGCTCACATCATCGGGCTGATGTCGGACGTCGGGCACTGGAAGGACTTCGGCGAGTTCCTGCCGCCCGACAAGATCGGCGTCATGCGGGCCCCCGTCGTCACCGGCGGAGCCACCCCGAGCCTCCCGTACGACGGCGGCATCGGCTACGCGGTCGCCAAGTGGACGAAGGACCCCGCGCTGGCCGCCGACCTGGTGCGGTCCCTGACCTCGACCGACGCCTTGACGGCGTTCTACTCGAAGGCCGGTGCGATCGCGTCCGACACGACGATCGACTTCGCGCAGGCCGGACCGGCCGTCGCCACGATCGCGTCCGAGATCAAGAGCGGCAGGCCCGCCCTGCACGTGGCGTTGTCCGCCAAGACCCTGGATCTGATGGGAAGACTGTCCCAGCAGCTCCTGAGCGGTTCGACCACCGTGGACAAGGTCGTGGAGCAGCTGGCCGCCTCCGACCGGGCGAGCTGACCGCGTGCCGATCGAAAGCCCGTCGCGGTTGGCCCGCCCGGCCGGCTCCGGGCGGGCCGGCGCGGCGTCCGTCACACACCGGGGACGCCGCTGGGACGCCCGTGGGTGGCGCGCGGAGCGCTTCGCCCCCTACGTCCTGGTGGCCCCGGCCGTACTGATCATCGTGGTGCTGCGGCTGTGGCCGCTGGTCCTCGGGGTCAACTTCTCCTTCACCGGCGACGGCGAGCTCAACGGAACCCCTGTCGGCCTGAGCAACTATCTGGAGCTGGCCGGCGACCCGTTGTTCCGCACCTCGCTGCGCAACGTCGGGCTGCTGGTGCTGCTGCTTCCCGTGGCGGTGGCGATTCCGGGTCTGCTCGCGACCTTCATCTATCTGCGCGTGCCGGGTCACCGGGTCTACCGCAGCGTCTATTTCTTCCCGGCCGTGCTCTCGCCGGTGATCGTCGGTGCGATCTTCAACCTCCTGCTCGGGTACGACGGCCCGTTGAACGCCCTCCTCGGGACGGCCGGCGTCGGCCCCGTCGACTGGCTCGGTGATCCGGGCGTCGCCATGTTCACGGTCGTCGGCGTGCACATATGGGCGACGTTCGGGATGGCCCTGGTGGTGTTCCTCGCCGGATTCAGCACCCTGGACGCCTCGCTGCTGGACGCCGCCCGCGTGGACGGCGCGTCGCTCCGCCGGACGATCTGGCACGTGATCATCCCGAGCCTGACCCGCACCATTCAGTTCGTCTTCGTGACCACGATGATCGGGATGCTGACGTCCATGTTCGGCCTGCTCTTCGTCATGACCAACGGAGGTCCGGAGGGATCGACCTACCTGCCGGAGTTCTACATCTGGCACCAGCAGGGACAGATGAACCAGCCGGCGCTCGCCTCGGCCGCCTCGACGGTGCTCTTCGTCGTCATGCTCGTGGTGGGGCTCCTGCAGATCACTCTGCTCCGCCGCTCGGGGAGGCAGGACTGATGGCCGGCAGGCGTATGGCCAGGTGGGCGGCCGCTGTCCCCATGGCCCTCCTCGCGCTGGCGACGATCTATCCTCTCGTCTTCACCGGCAACGTCGCGATGAAGACCCGCCGCGACTACATCCTCGACCGGTTCTCCCCGGCGGGCTCCGTGAGCTGGGACAACCTCGCCGAGGCGTGGGCCGGCGCCGGAATGGCGCGCTACTTCGTCAACTCGTTCATCGTCGTGGCGTTCGCCGTGGCCCTGCTGCTGCTGTTGGGGTCGATGGCGGGTTTCGCGCTGAGTCAGCTGCGGTTCCGCGGTTCTTCGATCATCTTTCTGGGCTGTCTCGCGGGACTGTTCGTCCCGTTCCAGGTGATCATGGTGCCGCTCACCAGGATCATGGCCGACATCGGGCTCATCGACACCTATCCGGGACTGATCCTGGCCTACGTCGCGCAGTTCCTGCCCTTCACCGTCTTCCTGATGACCAGCCACTACAGGACCATTCCCGCGGAGATCGTCGACGCGGCCAGGATCGACGGGAACACGGTGTACGGCGTGTACCGGCGGATCATGCTTCCGCTGGGCGTTCCCGCACTGCTGTCGGTCGGCATCCTCGACGCCTTGTTCTGCTGGAACGACGTGCTCATCTCCCTGCTCATGATGCCGACGCCCGAGCATCGCACTCTCATGATCGGGGTCAACGCGCTGCGCGGACAGTATTCCGACGACGTCCCCGCCTTCGCCTCGGGAGTCCTGATCGCCGCCGTACCCGTACTGATGATCTATCTGTTCCTCCAACGCCAGATCGCCGACGGCGTCACGGCCGGTTCCACGAAGGGCTGACATGCGGATCACGGGGTATCGGACCACGACGACGGTCCAGGAATGGGGCCGTCCCGTCGGCGACGCCAACGGCGTCTTCGCCGACGGAGTCGTCTCGGTGCCGCTCGTCATGGTGGACACCGACGAGGGGATCACCGGCATCGGCCTCGGGCCGCACGTGGAGATCGATGCCGTTTTCGCCGCGATCGAGGGCGAGGATCCGCGCGGCGTGACGGCGCTCTACGACCGCATGCTGCGGCGGACCTTCAAGGCCGGCCACGTCGGCGCCGTGTTCGGCACGATCGGCGCACTCGACACCGCCCTGTGGGACATCAAGGCCCAGGCGGCCGGCGAGCCGCTCTGGCGGCTGCTGGGCGGACGTGACCGGCGGGTGCCCGCCTATGCCTCAGGCATCGACATCGGCCTGACCGACGACGAGCTCGTCTCGGTCTACCAGGTCTACGCCCAGCACGGTCTCCGCGCGGCCAAGATCAAGGGCGGCCTCGACATCGAACGCGACCGGCACCGCCTGACCCTGGTACGGGACGTCCTGACCGAGGCCGGGCACGGATCGCGGCCGGGCCTGATGCTCGACGTGAACGAGGTCTGGACCCGCAAGCAGGCGGTCCGGCACGTCTGCGAGCTCGAACGCAGCCTCGATCTCACGTGGATCGAGGAGCCGGTCCGGCGGTGGGACGCCGAAGGGCTGGCCGTGGTCGGTCGCGGGATCCGCGCCTCCGTCGCCACGGGGGAGAACCTCACCGGACTCGAGCAGTTCCGCCCGCTGCTGGCCGCGGGGGCCGTCGACATCGTCCAGACGGCCGTGGTCTGGGGGGTGACCCACTTCCTCCGGGTGTCCGCGCTGGCCCACGCCCATGACCTGCCGGTCAGCCCGATCGGGAACATGCCGGTCGCGCTGCTGCACGCCGCGACGTCGGTGCCGAACCACCTGGCCAGCGAGTTGCAGGACCTGCACCCGCCGGTCGGACTGTCGCTCGACCTGCAGGTCGAGGACGGCGCGTTCATCCTCGGGGACTCGCCGGGCCTCGGCGTCACGATCGACGAGTACGCGATCAACGCGTACACCCGCCGGCCGGACGTCAGGGCCGCGGACGGCCCCCACATCCGGCCGGAGCACGCCGGACGGCAACTGCTGGCGGTCACGGACGGCTTCGATCAGACCTGGCGTCAGGTGCCTCAGCGGTAGCCGGCGGCGATGATGTCGGCCTGGACGGCGTTCTCGGTGGCGTCGGTGGGATAGCCGGCGACCATGGCTCCTTCGTAGAAGGTTCCGGCGCTGAGGTTGGCGCCGCCGTCGGGCTTGCAGCAGTCGCCGCCGCTGCCCAGGATGATGGCCCCTTGCTTCTTCATCGGGCTGTAGCCGTTGGGGAGCGGCCCGTCGTACAGGGTGTAGAGGCTGCCGGACTGCGCGTTGCTGCCCTTGATGGCGAACCGGCTGGTGCCGTTGTTCTTCAGCGTGGCGGTGACGAACTTGTGGGGGAAGGCCCGCTGGTTGGGGTTCCAGGACTGGCTGCCGCCGGGGTAGAGCCCCCATTCGAGGTCGGCCTGGACCCAGGGGCCGCTTCCCTGGCAGCCGCCGAACCAGCACTGGACGCTGAAGTTGATGGCGTCCATGGCGCCGGCGGCGTCGGCCTTCCTGGTCGTCTCGCTGTTGCCGTAGTCGAAGCAGCAGCCCCCGTTGACGTGGGTGCCGCTGGTGACCATGTACATGCCCTCGGGCGCGCTGCCGGTCGGCACGCCGGTCAGGTGGCCGTCCCGCCAGTAGCTGTTGCCGGGGTTGATGTAGAGCGAGTATGCCTTGCCGCCGCCGACGGTGAGTGACTCGGTGGTCGCGATCGCGGGCCTGCTCTGAGGGGAGCCGGGGACCACGCTGGAACCTTGGTACCACAGGTCGTTGCCCCGCCCGGACTGGTCGTACACGACGGTCATGACGCACGTGGTGCCGGCGCAGAACGAGTCCTGGGCCGCGGCGTCGGCGACACCGCCCGCGGTCAGCACGCCGATGTTCCTGGTCGTGCTGTCGGAGGAGCGCCTGACCTGGTAAAGGTTGCCGTTGTACGAGCCGTAGAGCGCCCGTGTCGTGCTGTGCGCGGCCACGCACGGCGTGCCGCCGGAGGCGTAGATGTCGCACGCGCGCGCGCCGGGCGGCGGCGGGGTCGTCGTCGGGGTGGGCCCGGCTCCGGTGGTCCACTTCTGGTTGGTGCCGCCGTGGCAGGCCCAGATCTGCACCTTGGTGCCGTTGGCGGTGCCGTTCGCGGACACGTCCAGGCATTTGTTCGCGCCGATCGCGGTGATGGTGCCGTCGGCGTTGAGGCGCCATTTCTGGTTGTTCTGGCCGTTGCAGTCCCAGATGATCACGCTGGTGCCGTCGGCCGTGCCGGCGCCGTTCACGTCCAGGCACTTGCCGCCGTAGACCCGCAGCTCACTCGCGGCCGTAGACGTCCACTGCTGGTTGGACTGCCCGTTGCAGTCCCAGATCTGCGCCTGCGCGCCGTTCGTCTGCGAGGCTCCGTTGACGTCCAGGCACCGCCCCGACCCCACGCCCACCAGCGGCGTGGTCGCCGCCGAGGCCGGCGCCGACCAGGTCAGGACGGTGGCCAAGAGGGTCGCCAGCGCCGCCACCACAGCCGCGACGACGGCCGCCCGGGAGCCCGGCAAGGGAACGGATGAAGGCTGCATGTCGTACTCCTTGGAGGCAGGGGGAGACGGGGACAGCCGCGGTGTCCGGCGAAGCACATATGACGGGCGGACCGGCTGTCAAGACTCCCTCCTGTCCGGCGGCCTGCCGGAAGCACGCTCACCGGTGACGCTCGTGGCCGGGCTCCATGAAACGTTCATGCGTCGCCGGTGCGGACGGCCGGGGTCACTGGGACGAGAAGAGGCGCTGCTGGATCTCTCTCCGGTAGTCGTCGAGGGTGTTGTCGATGTGCGTGGCCGCGGCCTGGGCGGCCGCTTCCGGGTCGCCGGCGTGGATGGCCCGGTAGATGGCGTCGTGCTCCTCGACGGCCTTGGCGGCGTGCCCGCCCACCGAGCCGCTCAGCCCGATGAGGTTGGACTGCGCCTGCAGCCTGCGGGCCTCCCGCACCGCCACCTGGAGGAACATGTTGTGCGAGGCCGTGGCGATGGCGGTGTGAAAGGCGTCGTCGCCCTTGTTGAACAGGTCTTCCTGCCCGGTCTCGAAGCCGTGGCGGCACACACCGGCCGCCTCCTCGATGGCCCTCAGCTCGGCGGGGGTGGCGCGGCGGGCGGCCAGCCTGCTGGTCTCCATCTCCTGCGCCCGGCGGAATTCGAAGAGCATGTAGACGTGGTCGAGGTCGGTCGGGAGGAAGAAGGAGGCCCAGCGCCCGGTGCCGAACATGCCCTCGCCGTCGGCCACGTACAGGCCGCGGCCCTTCTGGGCGCGTACCCGGCCGAGCGCGGAGAGGATCTTCACCGCCTCGCGCACCACGGTGCGGCTGGTGCCCAGTTGCCGGGCCAGTTCGTTCTCGGTCGGCATGCGGTCGCCCGGACGCAGGCCGAGCCGGACGATCAGTTCGAGTACCTGCTCGGCCGCCACCTCGTAGCCCGGCCGGTATCCGCTCTCTTGGGGGCTGTCGGTCACTGTGCTTCCTCCTCGCCGTCCCTGCAAAGTATGGCTGATGAGGCCGCCCTCCCAGGCTCGGAGGCCGGGCCGATGAGTAGGACACATATGAACGGTTCATGCGAGGACGATCGGCGCCGGCGAATGTGATGTGGGAGTTTCCGCTGGTCAATAGCCTGAATTGGCTCACCAGGGCGGGATGCTAAGTGTGCAAAGAGTGAAATAGGCGGGCTTAAGGTCTTGACGGGTTTCAAGACTCACAACGTAATGGGAGGCGAAGGCCCTCGGAAGGGCGTCACCTGCCTGAGCAGGGCGTGACCCGGCCACACACCCGCACCCCCCGAAGGAACCACTGTGCAGTCAGCTTCGCCCGTCACGGCGCTGAGACCGTTCCTGATCGGCATCGTCGCGGCGCTGGCCGCGGCGTTCGCCCTCGTCGCCCCCGCCACCCCGGCCCTCGCGGCCACCACGACCCTCTACGCGTCACCCACCGGCACCGGCACCGCCTGCACGTCCGCCCAGCCGTGCTCGGTGTCCGCGGCGCAGACGGCGGTACGTTCGCTGAACGCCGCCATGTCCGGGGACATCGTCGTCGAACTGGCCGACGGGGTGTACCGGCTCTCCGCGCCGCTCCGGCTGACCGCCGCCGATTCGGGGAACAACGGCTACACCGTCAAATGGCAGGCCGCGGCGGGTGCTCACCCCGTCATCAGCGGAGCCAGGGCGGTCACCGGATGGACCGTGGCCGACTCGGGGAAGAACATCTGGCGTGCCAACGTCGGCACCGGGATCGACACCCGGCAGCTGTACGTCAACGGCGCCGTCGCCACGCGGGCGCGCACGACCGTGAACCGGTCCGACTTCACCGCCACCACCACCGGTCTGAGGTTCGGCAACAGCGCCCTGAGCTACCTGAACAACCTCGCCGACCAGAGCCGGATCCAGATGGAGAGCGTGGGTTCGTTCACGGACCGCTACGTGACGGTGCAGAGCATCAGCGGGAACTTCATCACGATGCAGCAGCCCGGCTGGAACAACAACACCTTCGGGTACGACACCTTCACGCAGCCGCACCGGGCGGGTCCGCTGTACCTGGAGAACGCCTACGAGTTCCTGGACGCGCCGGGGGAGTGGTACATCAACTCCGGCACCGGCATCCTGTACTACATCCCGGCCGCCGGGCAGAACATGAGCAACGTCAACGTCGAGCTGCCGGTTCTCCAGTCCCTGGTGAACGTCGGAGGCACCTACGACGCACCCGCGCACCACATCACGTTCAGCGGGATCACGTTCACCGGCACGACCTGGCTCGGACCCAGCGGCAACCAGGGCTACGCCGACCAGCAGACCGGCGCCTACATCACGGGCACCTGGAGCTGGCCCGCCGACAGGCTGACCTCCTGCCAGGAGGGCTGCCAGCAGTTCGAGGCCGCCCGGCCGCACTGGCAGCAGATGCCGGCGGCCGTGCAGGTGTCCGCGGCCAACAACGTCACCTTCACCGACTCCCGGTTCGTCAACCTCGGCCAGACCGCCGTGGGCATCGGCAACGACGCCAACGCGCACGCCAGCGGCGTCGGCCTGGGCGCCGCCGACATCACGGTCACCCGATCCGAGATCGCCCAGAGCTCGGCCGGCGGCGTCGTGGTCGGCGGCGTGCGCGCCGACGCGCACCACCCCAGCGACCAGCGGATGGTCAACCGGAACATCACCATCAGCAACAACCGCATCCACGACCTCGGCCTGGACTACCGGGGCATCGTCTCGGTCCTGACCACCTACGTCACCAACACCGACGTGTCGCACAACGAGGTCTACAACCTGCCGTACACCGGCATGTCGATCGGGTACGGCTGGGGCGCCAACGAGCCGGGCGGCAGCAACCAGTACGCCAACCGCGGCCTGTACAACTACCAGCCGCGGTACACCACTCCCACCACCGCGTCCGGCAACAAGCTCATCGGCAACTACGTGCATGACGTCATGCAGCAGATGACCGATGGGGGCTGTATCTACACGCTGTCGTGGAACCCGAACGCGGTCATCAGCGGCAACCACTGCCTGCGCACCAACGGCTGGTTCGGGATCTACTTCGACGAGGGCTCCAAGTACTACACCGTCACCGGCAACGTGCTCTCGAACACCGGGACCTGGGCCACCGCCAACTACTGGGGCGGCGAGAACATGGGGAACTTCACCGTCACCGGCAACTGGTCGACCAACGGCAGCACCAACGTGACCAACGGCGACCGCGGCAACGTGGTGAACAACAACGTCACCGTCACCAACGGCGCCTGGCCCGCGGGAGCCCAGGCCGTGATGGCGTCCGCCGGCCCCCAGGGCCAGCCGTCGGGGAACACGGGGGCGCTCAAGGGCGTGGGGTCGGGGCGGTGCCTGGACGTCAACGGCGCCTCGCAGGCCAACGGCGCGCAGGCGCAGATCTGGGACTGCAACGGCCAGTCCAACCAGCAGTGGACGTCGACCGCCGCGACTGAGCTGCGGGTCTACGGCAACAAGTGCCTCGATGTGAACGGCGCCGGCACCGCCGACGGCACCAGCGTGATCATCTGGGACTGCAACGGCCAGAACAACCAGAAATGGCGCCTCAACGCCGACGGCACCATCACCGCCGTCGGCGCGAACAAGTGCCTGGACGTGTCCGGGAACGGCACCGCCAACGGCACCAAGGTGCAGATCTGGACCTGCACCGGCGGCACCAACCAGAAGTGGGCCCGCGCATAGACCCGTGCACAGATCCGACAGTGGAGGAACAGTCATGTCCCGACGCCCATGGCTCACTTTGTTGACCACGGTGGCGCTGATCACTTCCGGAGCACTCGCGCTCGACACCCCTCCCGCCAACGCCCTCGTCATCCCGGCCTCCGACTACCAGCAGGTTTCTCTCGCCTCGGGAGGCGCCGAACTGGGTGAGGCCATGTCGCTGGCCGTGATGCCGAACCGGTCGGTGGTGCACACCGCGCGCGACGGCACGGTACGCGTCACCGATGTCAACGGCACCACGAAGGTGGCCGGCAGGCTCGACGTCTACAGTCACGACGAGGAGGGCCTGCAGGGTGTGGCGGTGGACCCCGGCTTCGCGTCCAACCGGTACTTATGGCTCTACTACTCGCCGCGCCTGAGCACCCCGAACGGTGACGCGCCGAGCACCGGCACGCAGGCGCAGTTCGACCAGTGGAAGGGCGAGCTGCACCTGTCGCGGTTCACCCTCAAATCGGACGACACTCTCGACCTGGCCAGCGAGAAGGTGGTCCTGCGCGTCCAGAACGACCGTGGCCAGTGCTGCCACGTGGGCGGGGACATCGACTTCGACGCCGCCGGCAACCTCTACCTGACCACCGGCGACGACACCAATCCGTTCGAGTCGAGCGGCTACTCCCCGCTGGACGAGCGGACCGACCGCAACCCGCAGTTCGACGCCCAGCGTTCGGCCGCCAACACCAACGACCTGCGCGGCAAGCTCCTGCGCATCAAGCCGCAGCCCGACGGCACCTACACGATCCCCAGCGGCAACATGTTCCCGCCGGGGACGGCGAAGACCCGGCCGGAGATCTACGCGATGGGCTTCCGCAACCCGTTCCGGATGAGCGTGGACAAGGCGACCGGCATCGTCTACCTCGGCGACTACGGGCCGGACGCCGGGGTGACCAACTCGAGCAGAGGGCCGAGCGGGCAGGTGGAGTTCAACCGCATCACCGGTCCCGGCAACTACGGATGGCCGTACTGCACGGGCACGAACACCACCGGCGAGACCTACAACGAATGGAACTTCGCCACCAACAGCACCGGCCCGAAGTACAACTGCGCGGGCGGCCCGACCAACAACTCCTTCCGTAACACCGGCCTGACCACGCTGCCCGCGGCGAAGCCGGCGTGGATCCGGTACGCGGGGGACGCCGGCAGCCCGCCGGAGTTCGGCTCCGGGTCGGAGTCGCCGATGGGCGGCCCGGTCTACCGCTACGACGCCGGCCTGAACTCGGCCGTCAAGTTCCCCCAGACGCTCGACGGGCGCTTCTTCGCCGGTGAGTACGGCCGCCGCTGGATCAAGGCGATCGAGGTCAAGGCGGACGGCGGCTACGGGGAGATCTCGGCGTTCCCCTGGTCGGGGACGCAGGTGATGGACATGGCCTTCGGCCCTGACGGGGCGCTGTACGTCCTCGACTACGGCACCGGGAGCAACAACCAGGCGCTGTTCCGGATCGAGTACATCGGCAGCGCCAACCGCAACCCGATCGCCAGGGCGTCCGCCGACAAGACGTCGGGACCCGCCCCGCTGGCGGTGAACTTCTCCTCGGCGGGCAGCTCCGACCCGGAGGGCGGCGCGCTGACGTACTCGTGGAGCTTCGGGGACGGCACCACCTCCACGGCGGCGAACCCGAGCAAGACCTACACCACCAATGGCGCCTACACGGCGACGCTCACGGTCCGGGACCCGCAGGGTCTCACCGGCACGGCGAGCGTGATCGTGAACGTCGGCAACACCGCGCCGACGGTCACCCTCACCGCCCCTGCCGCCGGGCAGCTGTTCTCCTTCGGCGACACCGTGCCCTTCCAGGTCACCGTCAGCGACCCGGAGGACGGCACGATCGACTGCGCCGGGGTCACCGTCTCCTACCTCCTCGGCCACGACAGCCACCGCCACAAGATCACCTCGAAGACCGGCTGCTCGGGCTCCATCGCGGTGCCGATGGACGGCGAGCATGACGCCGCGGCCAACATCTACGGCGTCTTCGAGGCCTCCTACACCGACAGGGGCGGCCTGACCTCCACCAGCGACCGTACGCTCCAGCCGAGGCACCGGCAGGCCGAGCACTTCGGCGCCCAGCAGGGCATCCAGACGGCCGACCACGCCACCGCGGAAGGCGGCAAGACGGTCGGCTTCACCGACGACGGCGACTGGATCTCCTTCCAGCCGTACAACCTGGGCAACGCGACGAAGGTCACCGCCCGGGTCTCCTCGGCCGGCGCGGGCGGCCGGATCGAGGTGCGGGCCGGCTCGGCGACGGGCACGCTGCTGGGAACGGTGAACGTGGCGAGCACCGGCAGCTGGGACACCTTCACCGACGTCTCGGCGAACCTCAGCGGTGCCCCGGCCGGCACGACCACGCTTTACCTGGTCTTCCGCGGCCCGACCGGACAGGGCTACCTGTTCGACCTGGACGCCTTCACCCTCGACACCGGCACCCCGCCCTCGGGGAGCACGACCGCGTTCAAGGGGGTGGCGTCGGGCCGGTGCCTGGACGTCAACGGAGCCTCGCAGGCCAACGGCGCGCAGGCGCAGATCTGGGACTGCAACGGGCAGTCCAACCAGCAGTGGACGTCCACGGCCGCGAGTGAGCTGCGGGTGTACGGCGGCAAGTGCCTGGACGTGAACGGCGCCGGGACGGCCGACGGCACCAGCGTGATCATCTGGGACTGCAACGGCCAGAACAACCAGAAATGGCGCCTCAACACCGACGGCACGATCACGGCGGTGGGGGCGGACAAGTGCCTGGACGTCAACGGCACCGCCAACGGCACCAAGCTGCGCATCTGGACCTGCACCGGAGGAACCAACCAGCGCTGGACCCGCGTCTGAAAGGACACCCATGCCGAGCGACAGAAAGACATCCCTGCTGCGACGCCTCTCCGTGACGGCGGCGGCGATCACCGTCGCCGCGGCGATGATCCCGGCCGTTCCCGCCCAGGCCGCCGCCTTCAAGGTGCTGGTGTTCTCCAAGACGGCCGGGTTCCGGCACGACTCGATCCCCAGCGGGATCCAGGCCATCCGCGACCTGGGGACCGCCAACGACTTCGCCGTCGACGCCACCGAGGACTCGAACGCCTTCACCACGGCCAACCTGGCGCAGTACAAGGCGGTGGTGTTCCTCAGCACCACCGGTGACGTGCTGAACGACAACCAGCAGGCCGCCTTCCAGACGTACGTGGACGGCGGGGGCGGCTACGTCGGGGTGCACGCGGCCGCCGACACCGAGTACAACTGGCCCTACTACGGGCAGTTGATGGGAGCCTGGTTCAACAACCATCCGGCGATCCAGCAGGCCACCGTACGGACCGAGGACCGGGCGCACGCCGCGACCGCTCACCTGGGGACGACCTGGTCACGTACCGACGAGTGGTACAACTACCGCACCAACCCCCGCCCGAACGTCCGGGTGCTGCAGAGCCTGGACGAGGGCAGCTACAGCGGCGGCGGCATGGGCGATCACCCGATCACCTGGTGCCACCCGCAGTCCGCCGGCCGGGCGTTCTACACCGGCCTGGGGCACACCCAGGAGTCGTACGCCGATCCGAACTTCCGCGCGCTGCTGCTCGGCGGGATCAGGTACACGGCCAAGGCCACCAACGCCGACTGCCGCCCGGAGACCGGGTACACGACCTTGTACAACGGCTCGACGACGGGCTGGTCGCAGGCCGGGCCGGGATCGTTCGCCAACAGCGACGCCACGCTGACCTCACAGGGCGGCATGGGCATGCTGTGGTACAACGCCAAGGAGTTCCGCTCCTACTCCGTCAAGCTCGACTGGAGGATGACCGGCGACTCCAACTCCGGCGTCATCGTCGGGTTCCCGGCCACCAGCGACCCCCAAGCGGCGCTCGACACCGGATATGAGGTGCAGATCGACGCGACCGACACCCCGGACAAGACGACCGGGGCGATCTACGGGTTCAAGGCGGCCGACATCGCCGCCCGCGACGCGGCGCTGAACCCGCCGGGGCAGTGGAACACCTATGAGCTGCTGGTGGAGGGAGAGCGGCTGCAGGTGTTCCTGAACGGCACCAGAATCAACGACTTCACCAACACCGATCCGGTCCGCTCGCTCCAGCAGGGCTACCTCGGCATCCAGAACCACGGGTCCGGCGACGTGGTGTCGTTCCGCAACATCCGCGTCAAGGAGCTGACCAGCACACCGGGCGGTACGGGTGCGCTCAAGGGCGTGGGGTCGGGCCGGTGCCTGGACGTCAGCGGAGCTTCCCAGGCCAACGGCGCGCAGGCGCAGATCTGGGACTGCAACGGGCAGAACAACCAGCGGTGGACGACGACCGCCGCGAGTGAGCTGCGGGTCTACGGCAACAAGTGCCTGGACGTGAACGGGGCCGGTACGGCGGACGGCACCGCCGTGATCATCTGGGACTGCAACGGGCAGAACAACCAGAAATGGCGGCTCAACGCCGACGGCACCATAACGGCGGTCGGCGCGAACAAGTGCCTGGACGTCAGCGGCACCGCCAACGGCACCAAAGCCCGCATCTGGACCTGCAACGGAGGAACCAACCAGCGCTGGACCCGCGTCTGAGCCCACCGTCCACCCCCTCGCGCGGCTCCCCACCGGGGGCCGCGCGAGTCACGGGTCAACGGGTTCGGCGGGCCAGGCCGGTCAGGAGATCCTTGACCTCGCTCGCCTCGTAGGAGCCACGGTCGAAGCGGCCGATGATCAGCGGGCCGTCGTCGGGGTGGTCGGGCAGCCGGCCGTGACTGCCCCGCACCGGTGCCGGGTCGAGCGGCACCACCCGCATCGTGTAGCGGAAGCCCAGCTTCTTCCTCGCCAGCGCCGCCGCCGCACGGACCTTGACGAACGGATCGCTCGGGTCCATGAACAGCTCGGCGGGGTCGTAGCCGGGTTTGCGGTGGATGTCCACGAGCCTGGCGAAATCCGGGGCGCGGTCGTCGGAGAGCCAGTAGTAGTAGGTGAACCAGGCGTCGGGCTCCGCCACCGCGACGAGCTCGCCGGCGCGTTCGTGGTCGAGCCCGTACTTCGCCTTCCCCGCCTGGTCGAGCACCTCGTCCACGCCGGCGAGCTCGGCGACGACGGCGCGGGTGCGGTCGAGGTCGGCGGGGTCGCGCACGTACACGTGGGCCACCTGGTGGTCGGCGACGGCGAAGGCCCGGGACGTCCACGGGTCGAGGTACTCCATCCCGGCCTGGGTGTAGACCTCCAGGAGACCCGCGGTGCGCAGCGCCCGGTTGATGTCCACCGGGCGGGACGCCGGGGTGATGCCGTACTCCGAGAGCACGACCACCTCGGCCTCCTCGGCCAGGAGCGGGGCCAGTGCGGTGTCGACGGCGCGGGCCGCCGCGATCGCCTCGGGACCGGCGGGGCCGTACCGCTGGAGGTCGTAGTCGAGGTGAGGCACGTAGACCAGCAGCAGATCCGGCCGTTCGCGGGCCAGGATGCGGCGGGCGGCGGCGACGATCCATCGGGAGGAGTCGATCCCCGCGTTCGGCCCCCAGTAGCTGAACAGGGGGAACGGCCCCAGCGCGGCCTCGAGGTCGTCGTGGAGCGAGGGCGGGCGGGTGTAGCAGTCGGGCGACTTGCGGCCGTCGGCGTGGTAGATGGGACGCGGGGTGACGAGCAGGTCGGTCGCGGCGCCCATCGCATACCACCAGCAGACGTTGGCGGTGCGCAGGCCGGGCGCGGCGGTCCACAGCTGGTCGCCCTGGATGAGCGCGTTGTGCTGGCGCCACAGCAGCACCTCGCCGAGGTCCCGGAAATACCACCCGTTGCCGACGATGCCGTGGTCGCGGGGCATCCTGCCGGTCAGCAGGGTGGCCTGCATCGAACAGGTGACGGCCGGGAGCACGGGCCGCAGCGTGGCCGCCGCGCCCGCGCTCGCCACGTTCGGCATGTGCGCGAGCAGGCGTGGGGTGAGCCCGACGACATTGATCACGATCAGCGGTGCCATCACTTCTCCTTCAGCCCGAGGGCGGCGAGCTGCCCCCGCATCCAGTCGAGCTCGGCCGCGATGCCTTCGGCGAGGTCGGCCGGGGCGCCGGGAAGCACGTTCCAGGTGTAGGTCTCCACCTCGACGTGGCTGGTCAGCGGCCGTTCCCCGCCGAGGAGCACGTTCAGCAGGTCCCGCAGGTAGGGGGCGCTGGTGGCGAGAGGAGGGGGCGGCGCGTCGTGCAGCGGGACGTGGAAGTGCACGCGCCAGCTCTCGTCCGCGGGCAGGCCGCCGGCCAGTGCCTCGCCCAGGTCGTCGGCGTATCCCGTGGCGGAGCGCGTCTGGTGGAGGAAGCGGGCCTCGTCGAACACGGCCAGCGCCCGCTGTGCCCCTGGCGGGGCCACCAGGGCGCACGACGCCTGGAGCTTCACGACGGGCAGCCCGGTGCGGGCGCCGGCGCCGGGCTCCTCGAAACCCACGGCCATGTGGCAGGCGTCCAGGCAGAGGCCGAGGTGGTCGTGATCCACGTCGCTCAGCAGGGCGGTGGCCTGGGGCGTCGTCTCGACGATGCAGCCGGGCTCCGGCTCGAAGCCCAGCCGGATCACCTTGCCGGTACGGCCCGCCAGCGCGCGCAGGCCCTGGGCGACCGCGCCGAGATTGGCCATGACCGCGGCCGCCTTGTCCACCGTCCACCCGGTGCGCCAGGCGAGGGGCAGGGTCGAGATCGTGCCCTCGGTGACGTCGTCCGGCAGCAGCACGGCGAGGATCTCGGCGAGCCCGAGTGTGTGGCGCAGCCGCTCCGCGTCGGCCCAGTCAGGGGTGTAGACGCGGTACTTCACGATCTCGTCGTGAAAGCCGCGGTAGGGGAACCCGTTGAGGGTCACGACCTCCAGCCCGAGCGCGGTCAGCCGCTCGCGCAGCCCGGCGAGCTCCCCGGGCCGGGCGAGGAGGTCTGCGGCGGCGCGCCGGGACAGCCACAGCCCGACCCCGAGCCTCTCGACGCCGAGCAGGCGCCTGACCCGCGCGGCGACGCCGGACAGCTGACGGCGGATGCCGGGGAGATCCTCGGCGGCGTGGACGTTGGTGCAGTAGGACAGGTGCACCGTCGAGCCGTCCGGATGGCGTAGCCGCACGGTCAGCCTCGCTTGATCGTGTTGCCGGCGTGGTCGGGCCCGGCCTGCGGGCCCGGTTCGAGGTCGAGGCGGCCGCTCTGGCCGTAGAAGGCGACCGGATTGCGCCACAGCACCCGATCCACCTCGTCCTCGCCGAAGCCGGTCGCGAGCATGACGTCAGCCACCTCGCGCGTCTTCAGCGGGTCGCTCCGGCCCCAGTCGGCGGCCGAGTTCACCAGCATCCTGTCCGTGCCGTACTCCCTGAGCAGGGCCACCATCCGGTCCGGGTCCATCTTCGTGTCGGGGTAGATCGAGAACCCCATCCAGCAGCCCGAGTCCGCGACCATGCCGACGGTCATCTCGTTGAGGTGGTCGATGAGCACCCGTTCGGGGGGTATCCCGGCGTCCCGGACCACGTGGAGGGTCCGGCGGGTGCCCGCGGCCTTGTCCCGATGCGGAGTGTGCACGAGCACCGGGAGATCGTTCTCCCGCGCCAGGGCGAGCTGCGCCTCGAAGGCCCGTTCCTCCTCCGCCGTCATCGAGTCGTAGCCGACCTCGCCGACCGCGACGACGGAGTCCTTCAGCAGGTATCGCGGCAACTCGGCCAGCACCCCCGCGCAGCGCGGATCGTTCGCCTCCTTCGGGTTGAGCGCGAGCGCGCAGTGGTGGTGGATGCCGTACTGCGCGGCGCGGTACGGCTCCCAGCCGAGCAGCGCGTCGAAGTAGTCGAGGAAGCTGCCCACGTTGGTACGGGGCTGCCCCAGCCAGAAGGCGGGTTCGACGACGGCTCGGACCCCCGCGGCGTGCATGCGCTGATAGTCGTCGGTGGTCCGGGAGGTCATGTGGATGTGGGGGTCGAAGATGCGCATTCAGATCCTCTCCAGGACGTCACCCGGGACGGGCCGGCCGGCCGCCCGCAGCTCAGCCGCGTAGTCCGACAGCATCCGGGCCAGTTCGGCGTCGAAGCGGCGATCCAGCCCGGCCACCGCCGCCAGGGGGATCGACATGAAGACGCACTTGAGCACCCCTTGACGGAAGGAGTGGTCGTCCAGCCACGCCGAGCCGTACGGGCCGAGGGCCGCGGCGACCAGCCGCGCGTCGTTGGTGCGCAGCGCGTCCTCCACCAGCCCGACCGCCGTCCCTTCCGCGTCGAGCTCGTGCAGGACGGTCAGGATCGCCAGCCGCTCGCGGCTGTCGCCGGCCTCGTACAGGCCGCGGATCGTCGCGTGGTGGCCGCGCAGCGCGCCGAGCAGCGCGCGGCGCGCACGTGGGCCGCCCCGCCGTTCGGCCTGCGGGAAGAGCCGGTGGATCGCGTCGGGGTCAGCCTCGACCTGCCGGACGGCCTGTGCCAGCCACTCCTGTGCCGGCTCCTTCATGTGCCCTCCTCAGGAAGTCGATCGAGCGGCGGGCGACCTGCGGGGCCGCGTGGCTGTGCCGGGCCAGCTCCACGGCCACCAGGCCCGAGTAGCCGTGCAGAGCGGCGAGCACCGGCGGGAAGTCGATCTCACCCTCGCCGAATTCCAGGTGCTCGTGGACTCCCCGGCGCATGTCCTCGATCTGCACGTGCACGGTGTACGGCAGCGCCCGGCGCACGCAGGTGACCAGGTCGTCCGGCTCCACGCAGTGGCAGTGCCCGATGTCGAGGGTGAGACCGAACCGGGGATGGGCGCCGAGCATCGTACGCAGCCGCTCGAAGCCGTCCAGGCCGGCGACGAGCATCCCGGGTTCGGGTTCGAATCCCAGCGTGACGCCGACCTGGTCGGCCTCGTCGAGCAGCCGTGCGCACTGGTGGGCCAGCCGCGTGTACGCCTCCGACTCCGGCATGCCGTCGGGCCGGACCCCGCTCCACAGGTGCACCACGGGAGCGCCCAGATCGGCGGCGACCCGCATCGCGGTGGTCAGGAACTCCACCCTGCGCCCGGGGTCGTCGCTGATGAGGGTCGGATGGTGCTTGCGCAGGGGATCGAGGGTGTAACGCCCGCCCGTCTCCACGACGGCGTCGAGGCCGAGGCGTTCGAGGAGCCCGGCGATTCGCGACACCTCCGCGGCCAGGCCGGGGGAGTGGGGGTCGAGGTGGCCGTGGTCGAGCGTGATCGCCGCGCCGGCGTACCCCAGGTCGGCCAGGACCTCGAGCGCCTCGGGAAGCCGGTGGTCGGCGAAGCCGTTGGTGCAGTAGGCCCACTTCATGAGGTCGCCAGCCGGGAGGAGAGCCACCTTCCCAAGGGCAGCGAGCACAGCAGCGCGCCCGCCGTGGCGAACCGCCCGCCGCCGGCGATCGCCGCCGCCTGGAGCGGGATCAGGCCGAGGATGCCGAGGCGGACGGCCTGCCGTACGTTCTCGGGCTCGGGACGGGTCCGCAACCCGGCCTGGACCGGGAGGGTGAAGGCGAGATAGCCGGCGATGAGGACCCCCGCTCCGGCCCGGGAGGCGGCCCGGTCGCGCGCGCAGGAGGTGGCTCGGTCGCGCGCGCAGGCGGCGGCCGCGAGCCCGGCCGCCGCGGCGCTCGCCACGAGCGCGCGCTCGGCGGTCCCGCGGGCCGCCCCCGCGACCTCGGCCCGGCCGAGGACGCTGATCCCGTAGGTGTGCGCGCCTATCGCCAGGGCCGCTGGCACGGCGGCCCTGGCCTGTTCGCCCGCGCCGAGCAGCACGTCGAGCACGCGGCAGGCCGCCATCGACGCCGGTCCCGCCGCCGTGCGTTTGAGACCCAGGTCGTAGGCCCACACCGCGCCGGCCAGCAGGCCGGCGACGGTGAGACCACGCCGGCCCCCGGCGAGGGCGGCGGTGGCGAGGCCCGCGCCGGTCAGGGCGGCCGCGAGCCCGAGAGCGGCGCCGGGGCGGACCCGGCCCGACGGGATCGGGCGCTCGGGACGTTCGACGGCGTCCGTCTCACGGTCGGACCAGTCGTTGAGCGCCATCCCCGACCAGTACATGAGCACCGACGCCAGGGCCAGGCCGGGCGCCGGACGCCGCCCCGCGGCGGCGGCCCCCGCCATGGTGTCTCCCGGTACCGACAGCGCGGCCGGTGCGCGGACCAGTTCGAGCAGCGCCCTCATGACAGCTCCTCGGCGAAGGCGCGCAGCCGGGCGTACTGGGCGGCCAGCGCGTGCTCGTCCGTCCCCAGCGGGCTCTTGAAGAAGTAGCCGAGCTCGGGCAGGACGCCGTGCCGCCCCTTCTCGTGCGCACGGGCGACCAGCCGGGCCAGGTCCAGGACGAGCGGAGCGGCCAGCGCCGAATCGCAGCCTTGCCAGGTGAACTGCAGCGTCATCCGCACGCCGAGAAAGCCTTCGAAGCTCACGTGGTCCCAGGCGGTCTTCCACTCCCCGAGATCCGGGACGTAGTCGATGTGCGTCTCACCCTCGACGGGTCCTCCCATGACCTTCGCGACGACCTGGTCCTTGGAGAGCCGCTTGCTGGATCTGGCGGCCGGATCGGCGAGTGTCGCCCCGTCGCCGCCACCGAGCAGATTGAGCCCGGACCAGGAGTGCACCCGCAGGGCCCGGTCGGCGAACATGGGCGCCAGGGCGCTCCTGACCAGGGTCTCGCCGGTCTTGCCGTCGCGTCCCGCGTACGGCACGCCCTGCCGGGCGGCGAGTTCCGCCAGGGCGGGCAGGGCCGGCCCGGTGGAGGGCGTGAACTCCACATAGCCGCATCCGGCGTGGAAGGCCGCATAGGCGTACAGCGAGCTCGGCGGCAGGACGTCGTCCTGCGCGGCGAGCCGCTCCTCGAGATCGGCCAGTCTCTCGAACTCCGGGCGCGGATCCCACGGGGGCTCGGTCGACGACACGTTGACGACGACCACCCGGGCCAGCCCGTGCCGGGCCCGGAAGCCGGCGATGTCGTCGATCAGCCGGGCCGCGGCCCGGCCGCCGTGGCCGGCGACATGGCCGGGCCGAATCTCGGCGTCGGCGGCGTCCAGGTCGGCCGCGAGCAGCTCCGGGAGGTCCGGTGAGATGACCCCCGCCCTGCCCAGTTGCTCGGCGCGCTTGCGTAAGGAGGTCTCGGTGATGTCATGGCCGCCGAAGGTCAGTCCGGCCAGTGGAGCCAGGTCACCGGGGAAGCCGGGGGACTCGGTCACGCATCCTTGCGAGGTCGCGGCCCCCGCCCTGAGGGCCGAGGCGCCCACGATGGCGGTGGTCGCCACGGATCCTCGTGCCCCGATAAGCCACACACCGAGCTTGTCCATGAAAGCTCCATCGTGTCGGGACCGCCTCCGCATGCGGTAGGCATCCGGCAGGTAAGTCTCCGTGATGGTAAGAGCTATTTTCGTCGATGGTCAACTATAAGTAGGCTGATTTTCATTCGTCCTGCCGCCTACGGGCATCGTCCCCTGGTCCACTTATGTCACAGTGGTGACGGCTTTTGCTTGACCGTCGATATAAGCCCGCTTAGCATCCCGCAGTATGCAGGCCTCGGGCCGCCCTCACGGCGGGGCAGACGGAGAGGTGGGCGGGGTGCTGAGCATGCGCGGCATCGGCAAGGGCTTCCTGGGCGTGCGGGTGCTGTCCGGAGTGGACCTGGACGTGGCGGCCGGCGAGGTCCACGCCGTCGTCGGTGAGAACGGCGCCGGCAAGTCCACCCTGATGAAGATCATTTGCGGGGTGCACGCGCCGGACGAGGGCACGATCGAGATCGCCGGCCGGCGCGTCCGCTTCAGCCATCCGATCGAGGCGCAGCGCTCCGGCATCGCGATCATCTACCAGGAGTTCAACCTGCTGCCCGAGCGCTCCGTCGCCGAGAACGTCTTCCTCGGGCGCGAGCCCGTCAGACGCGGCCTGGTCGACCGGGCGGCGATGGAGGAGGCGACCGCGCGGCTCCTCCACGAGCTCGGCGAGGACCCCTTCGGCCCCCGCGACACCGTCAAGCGCCTGTCGGTGGCCCAGCAGCAGATCGTCGAGATCGTCAAGGCGTTGTCGGTGAACGCCCGGCTCGTCGTCATGGACGAGCCCAGCGCGGCGCTCGCCGAGCACGAGGTCGAGCTGCTTCACCGGCTGATCGGGCGGCTGAGGGAACGCGGCGTCGCCGTCGTGTACATCTCCCACCGATTACGCGAGGTGTTCGACCTCGCCGACCGGGTCACGGTGCTCAAGGACGGCTCGCGTGTCGCCACACTCCCGATCGGCGAGGTGACCCCCGACGAGCTGATCCGCCTGATGGTGGGCCGCGACCTCGGCACCTACTTCCCGCCCCGCTCCGGCGGCGCCGGCGAGGTACGGCTCAGCCTGCGCGGAGCGGGCAACCACAAGCTCCGCGACATCGATCTGGAGCTGCGTGCCGGGGAGATCGTCGGCATCGCGGGCCTGCAGGGGTCCGGTAGATCGGAGCTCGCCAAAGCCATCTTCGGCGCCGAACCGTTCACCACGGGAGAGATGACCCCGTCGCGTCCCCGATCGGTCCGGGAAGGCGTGGCCATGGGCATCGGACTGGTGACCGAGGACCGCAAGGCCGAAGGGCTCGCCCTGCGCCAGTCCGTACGCGACAACGCCCTGCTCGTCGCCCGCGCGGCGGGCGCCAAGGGCCGCGACGGCCTGCGCGGCCTGCTCGAACGGGTACGCCTCTCGCCTCCGCGTCAGGAACAGGAGGTCCGCTACCTGTCCGGAGGCAACCAGCAGAAAGTCGTGCTCGCCAAATGGATGATCATGGCGCTGCGAGTGCTGCTGTTCGACGAACCGACCCGGGGCGTCGACGTCGGGGCCAAGGCCGCGATCCATGACCTGATGCGCGAACTCGCGAACGACGGCATGGCCATCATGATGATCTCTTCCGAGCTGCCCGAGCTCATCGGCATGAGCGATCGCGTCGTCGTCCTGCGCGACGGCCGCGTCGCGGGCACGCTGCCGGCCGGGGCCTCCGAGGAGGCCGTCATGCGCCTGGCCGCCGGAGAGGTGGCCTCGAGATGAACCTGCCCGTGCGCGCCCGCCGTCCCACCCGCCGTCCCACCCGCCGGGGCGCGGCGCACGGCGGCCTGGCGGCGCGGTTGCGCGAACCCACGCAGGTGGTGTTCCTCGCGCTGCTCGGCCTGGTCGCGGTCGGCTGCATCCTCGTCGCGCTCGACGGCGGTCAGTTCCTCACCATGGAGAGCGTCGTAGGGATCCAGCAGCGTTCGGCGGCCCTCGGCATCGTGGCGATCGGGCAGACGCTGGTGATCCTGGCCGGGTCGCTCGACCTGTCCGTGGCGTACCTGATCAGCCTGGCCTCGCTGGTCGCGGCGGAGACCATGGCGGGCAGGGACGGGAACATCCTGCCGGCGGTCGCCGCGGTGCTGGCCGTCAGCACGCTGGTGGGGCTGGTCAACGGGCTGATCATCACCAGGCTCCGGGTCCACGCCTTCATCGCCACGCTCGGCGTCGCCCTCGTCATCAAGGGCGTCGTCGACCACCTGTACGACGGTCCGGCGGGCAAGGTGCCCGAGTCGTTCCAGCTCCTCGGCTACTCCCGGATCGGGCCGGGCCCCGTCTCCGCCATGCTCTGGGCGGGCGTGGCCGTCGCGGCCTGGTTCCTGCTGAGCAGGACCCGGCTGGGCTACCGGATCTACGCGGTGGGCGGGAACGAGGAGGTCGCCCGGCTGTCCGGGATCCGTACCGGCCGGGTCATCGTGATCAGCCACGTGCTCTGCTCCGTCTGTGCCGGCATCGCGGGCCTGCTGCTGGCCGCCAGGCTCGGGGCGGGGGCGCCCACGGTGGGCACCGACGGCGGCTACGACCTGGAGTCCATCGCCGCGGTCGTGCTCGGCGGGACCGCGCTGGCCGGAGGCAAGGGCGGCGTCGCCGGAACCGT
This sequence comes from Nonomuraea sp. LP-02, assembly GCF_036289125.1. Classification (NCBI taxonomy): domain Bacteria; kingdom Bacillati; phylum Actinomycetota; class Actinomycetes; order Streptosporangiales; family Streptosporangiaceae; genus Nonomuraea; species Nonomuraea sp. LP-02. The sequence continues at coordinate 8,649,312 of NZ_JAXCLK010000001.1, forward strand.
GGGCGGGGTCCTGCTGCTGGCCGTCCTGGACACCATCTTCAACCAGCTCGAGGTCAACTCCTTCGTCAAGGACGTGGTCCGCGGCGTGGTCATCGTCATCGCGGTGGCCGTCTACGCGCGGCGTGGAACAAGGCGGCCGGCATGAGACGGGCACTCCCCATCGTCGTGGTCCTCGTGATGCTGCTGGCCGCGATCGCGGTCGCCAACCCCTTCTTCCTGGAGCCCGCCGGGTTCCTGGGGTTCCTCAAACGGGCCGCGCCGCTGGTGATCCTCGCCGCGGGACAGTATTTCGTCATCGTCTCCGGCGAGTTCGACCTGTCGGTCGGCTCGCTGGTGACGGCCGAAGTGGTGATCGCCGCGCGGCTCATCGACGGCGACGAGTCCGCCACATGGCCGGTCCTCGCCCTGCTGATCGTCGTCGGGCTGCTCACCGGACTGGTCAACGGCGTGGTCACCACCAAGCTGCGGGTGCCGTCGTTCATCGTGACGCTCGGCATGCTGCTCGTTCTCAGCGGGGCGGTCTTCCTCTGGACCGGCGGCGCGCCGCGTGGCGCGCTGTCGGAGGGCTTCCGGGTGTTCGGCCGCGGCGGCCTCGGGCCGCTGCCGTGGTCGGTGCTGGTGCTGCTGGCCGTGGGTGCGGCGGCGATCTGGCTCACGCGTACGGATTTCGGCAGGACCCTCATCGCCATCGGCGACAACGAGCGGGCCGCGGCGCTGTCCGGGGTCCGGGTCGACCGGGCCAAGATCTTCGCCTTCATGCTCTCCGGTCTGGCCGCCGCCGTCGCGGCCGTCCTGCTCGGCGGTTTCGCCGGGGTGTCGGCACAGGCGGGCCAGGGACTCGAGTTCTCGGCCATCACCGCGGTCGTCCTCGGCGGCGTGGCGCTCGGCGGCGGGCGCGGCTCCGTGCCGGCCGCCCTGGCCGGCGCCTTCACGCTGGAGGCGCTGTTCACCCTGCTCAACCTGTACGGAATTTCGGGGGCGCTGGAGTCCACCGTGCAGGGCGTCATCATCATCGCCGCGGTCGCGGCGGGAGCCGTCCGGCTTCCCTGGAAGTTCACCCCCCGAAGAGGAGACGCACATGCCGCGTCGTAAGGCCGCAATCGCGGTGTTGGCCGCGCTCGTCGTCGCCGGCTGCACCACCGACAAGCCGGCGACCACAACCCCGTCCACGGCGTCCGCCACGAGCGCTCAGGGATCGGGCACGGGCGAGCAGTCCAAGTTCTTCGTCCAGGCGGACTTCGACGCCCAGCTGGCCATGCGCTCCGAGACCCCGCAGGGCCCGTCCGGCAAGCCGTGGGAGCAGGCCATCGCCCCGCGGATGACCGGCACGGCCACGTACCGGAAGGACGGGCCGTACCACCTGTGCTTCTCCAACGCCGCGGTCAACAACCCCTGGCGGCAGGTCGGGTGGAAGACGATGCAGGCCGAGGTCGGCCTGCACAAGGAGATCGGGAAGTTCACGGCCCTCGACGCCGAGGGCAAGGACGACAAGCAGATCTCCGACATCGCCGAGCTGCAGGCCAAGGGGTGCGACGCGTTGATCGTCTCGCCGAACACCACGGCCACGCTCACCCCTGCCGTGACGGCCGCCTGCGGGAAGGTGCCCGTCATCGTGTTCGACCGGGGTGTGGAGACGGACTGCCCGGTGACGTTCATCAAGCCGATCGGCGGTTATGCCTTCGGCGCCGATGCCGCCGAGTTCCTGGTCGGGAAGGTGCCGGCGGGCGGGAAGGTGCTGGCGCTGCGCATCCTGCCCGGCGTGGACGTGCTGGAGACCCGCTGGTCGGCGGCCAAGGTGGTCTTCGACAAGAGCCGGCTCCAGGTGGTCGGGGTGGAGTTCACCGACGGCGACGCCGCCAAGACCAAGAGCATCGTCAGCGACTACCTCCAGCGGTACGGCAAGATCGACGGCGTCTGGATGGACTCGGGCGCCACGGCGGTGGCGGCGATCGAGGCGTTCGAGGACGCGGGCGTGCCGGTGCCGCCGATCAACGGCGAGGACCAGCAGGACTTCCTGCAGAAGTGGAAGGACGCGGGCCTCACCGCCGTCGCTCCCACGTACCCGACCTACCAGTGGCGCACCCCGATCATCGCCGCACTGAAGATCCTCAAGGGCGAGGAGGTGCCCAAGCTCTGGAACCTGCCGCAGCCGAAGGTCACCGGCGAGAACCTGGCGACCTACCTCAAGCCCAACATGCCGCCGTTGCACTACGCGCTGTGCGGTTGTGAGGACCTGCCCGGGTACCCGGAGACCTGGGGCGGGAAGAAGAGCTGACCGGCTCCTTTCGTGGACCGGCGACGAAGAGGGACGCCATGTTCTCCATCGGAGTGAACACCTGGGTCTGGGTCTCCCCGCTGACCGACGCCGAGCTGGCGCGACTCGCCCCCCGCATCGCCGGGTGGGGCTTCGACGTGGTCGAGCTGCCCGTCGAGCGGCCCGGCGACTGGGATCCGGGCAAGGCCGCGGCGGTGCTGGCCGAGCACGGGCTGGCCGCGTCCGTGGTGCTGGTCATGCCGCCGGGACGCGAGCTCGTGGCCGCCTCCCGGCGGACCGTCCGCGACACCCAGGACTACCTGCGGCACTGCGTCGACGTGGCGGTGACCGTCGGCTCGCCGGTGATCGGGGGGCCGGCGTACGCCTCGGTCGGCCGCACCTGGCGGCTGTCGCCGGACGAGCGCCGCGGCGTCTACGCCGAACTGCGGGAGAACCTGCGGCCCGTCCTGGACCGCGCGGGCGAGCGCGGGGTAAAGCTCGCGGTCGAGCCGCTCAACCGGTATGAGACCAGCCTCGTCAACACCGTCGAGCAGGCCCTCGACGCGCTGCCCGAGGACTGCCATCTGGCACTCGACACCTACCACATGAACATCGAGGAGAAGGATCCCGCCCAGGCGGTGCGGCTCGCGGCGGACCGGATCGCGCACGTGCAGGTGTGCGGCACCGATCGCGGCACGCCGGGGGCCGACCGCTTCGACTGGCCCGGCTTCACCGGGGCGCTGCGCGACGTCGGCTATCAGGGGCCGCTCGTCATCGAGTCGTTCACCGCGCACAACCAGACCATCGCCACCGCGGCCTCCGTCTGGCGGCCTCTCGCGCGCAGCCAGGACGGGCTCGCCGTGGACGGCCTCGCCTTCCTGCGCACCCTCTGAGCGATGCTGAAAGTTTCATACTTATCTCCATGCCTCCTTCCTGTCTCACGGACCGCCTTTGGGGGTGGTGTGGATCCGGCAATACCGCCTTCACCTGGAGATTCCTCGTGAACGCAGCGAGACCTCGGCCCGGCGGAAGCGAAAAGATGGTCGTGGATTCGCTCGATAAGCATGCTTGACGCCTCTGTTAAGCCAGACCTATTTTCATGGCGAATCAGGCCCCGACCGCCCGGATCGATGGGTGGGCCACCGCTGAAGACGACCGGCAACCCCAGGAGATCCTTCATGCGAACATCACGCCTGCTCCCCGCCCTCGTCGCGGTCTTCTTAGGGCTGTGGCTGTCCGCGGTGCCGCTGGTGGCGCACGCGGCCGCTCCGCAGTTCAAGGTGCTGCTGTTCAGCAAGACCGCGAGCGGCGCCTACCGGCACGACTCCATCCCCGCCGGTATCGCGATGTTCCAGCAGATGGCGGCCGACAACAACTTCCAGCTCGACCAGAGCGAGGACTCCGCCGTCTTCACGAGCGCGACCCTGAACACCTACGACGCGGTGATCATGCTCCAGACCAGCGGCATGGTCTGGGACAACGACGCCCAGCGTCAGGCATTCCAGGCGTACGTACGCAGCGGCCACGGCGTCGTCGCGATCCACAACGCCACCGACATGAACATCGAGACGCAGTTCCCCTGGTGGGACCAGGTCGCTCTGGCCGGCGCGCACATGACCGCGCACTCGTCGATCCTGCAGGGCACCGCCAAGGTGGCCGACAAGGTTCACCCCTCCACGAAGGGGCTGCCGGATCGCTGGGTGCGCACCGAGGAGTGGTACAACTTCGACAAGAACCTGCGCGGCTCGGTGCACGTGCTGGTCACCGCGGACGAGACCACCTATGACGCGGGGCCGAACAAGATGGGCGCCGACCACCCGATCTCCTGGTGCCACAACCCGGAGGGCGGCCGGCTGTGGGCCACCGCGATGGGCCACCAGGCGTCCTCCTACTCGGAGTCGTCGTTCAAACAGCACCTGCTGGGCGGCGTGAAGTGGGCGGCGGGCGCGGCGCCGGGCGACTGCGGCGGCACCGTCGCGGGCCGGTTCCAGAAGGTGACCCTCGACGGCGGACCGGACCAGCCGATGGAGCTGGACGTGGCCGGCGACGGCAGGGTCTTCTACATCTCGCGCTCCGGCAAGGTGAACCTGATCCCCGCGGGCGGCGGGGGCACGCGCGTCATCGCCACCCTGTCGGTGTACGACGGCGGCGAGGACGGCGGCGTCGGGCTGGCGCTGGATCCGAACTTCGCCACCAACGGCTGGATCTACGTCAACTATTCGCCGTCAAACGGCGGTGAGGTGAACCGGGTGTCGAGGTTCACCTTCAACGGCACCAGCCTCGACCTGGCGAGCGAGAAGAAGATCATCGAGGTTCCGGCCTACCGCAACGTCGACGAGCCCGGCCACACCGGCGGCTACCTGGCGTTCGGGCCGGGCGGGAACCTGTACATCGGCCCTGGCGACGACACCAACCCCAACGGGTCCAGCGGCTACGCCCCGATCGACGAGCGGCCGGGCCGGGAGCACTACGACGCCCAGCGGTCCGCGGCCAACACCAACGACCTGCGCGGCAAGATCCTGCGCATCCACCCCGAGGCCGACGGCACCTACACGGTCCCGTCCGGCAACCTGTTCGCGCCCGGCACCGCCAAGACGCGGCCGGAGATCTACGCGATGGGCTTCCGCAACGCGTTCCGCTTCTCCGTCGACAAGGTGACGGGCTGGATCTCACTGGGTGACTACGGCCCCGACGCCGGCGCCGCGAACCCCAACCGCGGTCCCGAGGGCACCGTCGAGTGGAACCTGATCAAGCAGCCGGGCTTCTACGGCTGGCCGTACTGCGTCGGCAACAACATCCCGTTCAACGACTTCAACTTCGCCACCAACACCTCCGGCGCGAAGTTCAACTGCTCGGCACCCGTCAACGACTCGCCCAACAACACCGGGCTGACCAATCTGCCCGCGGCCAAGCCCGCGACCGTCTGGTACAACTACCACGCCTCGGCCGAGTTCCCCGAGATCGACTGCTGCGGCGGTGCCGCCCCGATGGGCGGACCCTTCTACCGCTACGACGCCGCCGGCGGCTCCGACCGCAAGTTCCCCGAGTACTTCGACGGCACGCCGTTCCTCTACGAATGGAGCCGCAACTTCGTCAAGGAGCTCCGGCTGGACTCCTCGGGCAACCTCCTGAAGATCAACCCCTTCGCGGCACAGCTCGCCCCGCACGCGCCGATCGACATGAAGTTCGGTCCGGACGGCGCGCTGTACGTGGCCGACTGGGGCAACGGCTTCGGCCACGCGAACACCGATGACAGCATCTACCGGGTCGACTACGTAGCCGGGAACCGCGCGCCCCTGGCCAAGGCGAGCGCCAACCCCGACTCGGGCGCGGCGCCGCTGACGGTGGCGTTCTCCTCGGCCGGCTCGTCCGACCCCGACGGCGACGCGATCACCTACGCGTGGGACTTCGGCGACGGCGGGACCTCCACCAGCGCCAACCCGTCCCACACCTACAGCGCCAACGGGACCTACACGGCCAAGCTGACCGTACGGGACTCCGGCGGGAAGACGGGCAGCGTCACGTTGTCCATCGCCGTCGGCAACACCCGTCCCAAGGTCGTCTTCTCGGCTCCGCCCGACGGCGGGTTCATCAACTTCGGCGACCAGGTGGCCTACACGGTGAACGTCACCGACCCCGAGGACGGCGCCGTCGACTGCACCAAGGTCAACGTGATCACGGCGCTCGGCCATGACCAGCACGCCCACGACACCGGCCAGTACACCGGTTGCACCGGAACGGTCACGACCACCGCGTCCGGCCACGACGAGGCCGCCAACGTCTACTACGCTCTGTCCGCCGACTACACCGACAAGGGCGGCCTGAAGGGCAGCGCCGGCGTCACCCTGCAGCCCAAGCACAAGCAGGCCGAGCACTTCACCGGCTCGTCCGGGATCCGGATCGTCGACGAGCAGGGAGCCGAAGGCGGCAGGCGCATCGGCGACATCTCCAACAACGACTGGATCTCCTTCAGCCCGATCAGCCTCTCCGGGATCGACACGGTGTCCTTCCGCGTCTCGGCACCGTCCAGCACCGGGGCGTCCATCGAACTGCATGCCGACTCGCCGACGGGGGCCCTCATCGCCTCCAGTCCCGTCGCGGCGACCGGAGGATGGAACACCTACGTGTCCCAGCCCGCGGTGCGGGTCACCGACCCCGGAGGCACCCGCAATGTCTACGTCGTGTTCAAGGCGCCGTCCGCGAACGCGTTCGACCTGGACTCGTTCACCGTCAACGGCAAGGGCGTCGGGCAGGGTGACGGCTCGTCCCAGGGCAGCGCGCTGCGGGGTGTGGCATCGAACCGGTGCCTCAACGGCGCTTCGTCGACGAACGGCACACAGGTGCAGATCTGGGACTGCAACGGGCAGCCCGGCCAGCAGTGGACCTCCACCAGCTCCAGTGAGCTGCGGGTGTACGGCAACAAGTGCCTCGACGTGAACGGGGGCGGGACGGCGGACGGCACCGCCGTGATCATCTGGGACTGCAACGGGCAGAACAACCAGAAGTGGCGGCTCAACGCCGACGGCACGATCACGGCGGTAGGGGCGAACAAGTGTCTGGACGTCAGCGGCGCCGGCACCGCCAACGGCACCAAGGTGCAGATCTGGCCATGCAACGGCCAGAACAACCAGAAGTGGACGCGCGTCTGAACGCCATGTGACGTCCGGACCCTGGAGCCGCCCCTTCCGCGGGCGGCTCCAGGGTCCGGACGCTGTGCGACACCAGTTCAGTCAGCTGCGAGGGCCGTCCCCGAGCAGGAGCGGTAGCTCGCTCCATCCGTGGGCGATGAACGACGGGACATGCTTCAGCTCGTCCTCGCCCACGGCCAGGCGCAGCTCGGGGAAGCGGTCGAACAGGGCGGGCAGCGCGGTGAGCGCCTCCTGCCTGGCCAGCGGGGCGCCGATGCAGCGGTGCACGCCGATGCCGAAGGCGAGGTGCTCGTCCGGTGGCCGCGTGGCGTCGAAGCCGCCGGCGTCCTGACCGTGCTGAGCGGGATCGTGGTTCGCCGCCAGATAGGTGGTGAGAATGGCGTCGCCCGCCGCGATCCGGGCGCCGCCGATCTCGATGTCCTCGATGGCGAAGCGCAGGGGCAGGTTGGCGATGGAGGGCGCCCAGCGCAGGGTCTCCTCCACCACCGCCTCCCACGAGATCTCTCCGGCCAGCACCTGCCGGAGCTGCTCGGGATGGGTGAGCAGGGCGTGCACCGCGTTGCCGATCAGGTTGACCGTGGTCTCATGCCCGGCGGCGATGAGCAGCAGCAGCGTGTCACGCAGCTCGTCGTCGGTGAGACGGTCACTCTGGTCGCGGGCGTCGATGAGCTCCGTGGTCAGGTCGTCGCCGGGATGTTCGCGCTTGTACGCGACCAGCGCGGGCAGCACGGTCGCGATCCGCTGGGCGTTGGCCGCCGCCGCCTCCGGCGTGGCCGTGGTGTCCATGATCGCTTCCATGATCTGCGCCATCTCGACCCGCATGTGGTCGGGCACACCGAACAACTCGCAGATCACCCGCATCGGCAGCGGATGCGCGTACGCCGCGCGCAGATCGACCGGCTCACCGGCCGGCACGGCCGCCATGTCGTCGAGCAGTTCGCCGATGATGCGCTCGATGGTCGGCTGGAGGGCCTTGCTGCGGCGGGCGGTGAAGCTCGGCGCGACGAGCTTGCGCAGCCGCCGGTGGTCCGCACCGTACGTGCTCAGCATGTTCCGCACGCCGAGCCACGTGGCGATCCACATCCACTCGGGCCGGGAGCCGACCTCCTCCCACAGCCGCCAGTGGCGTTTGTCCTTGCTGACCAGCGGGTTGAGTATGAGCTCCTTGAGCAGCTCGTGCCCGTTGACCGCCCAGGCCGGGATGCCTCCGGGAAGCTCTACGAGGACCAGGGGGCCGAGGTCGCGTAGTCGGCGGGTCTCGCCTGGGAGGTCTGATCCGAAGGGGTCGAGGACGACGGGTGCTGCGCTGACCAAGGGGATTCTCCTGGCTGGTCGGGACGGATGGGGGTGAAGTGGACGGGCAGGCGGGCCAGCGACCGGATGAAGGGCCCCGGCCGCCATTCCAGCTCCTCGCGTGGCACGGTCAGTTCGAGGTCGCTCAGGTGGGAGGTCAGCCGCTCGATGGCGGTCATCGCGATGAGCATCGCCGGGTCCGCCGCCGGACAGCGGTGTGCGCCCGCGCCGAAGCCCAGATAGGCGCCGCCGTCGGAGCGCAACTCGTCCGGGACGTGCGTGGGCTCGGTATTGGCCGCCGCGTAGGAGACCAGGACCAGCTCGGCGGGCTGGATCCAGGTGCCGTGGAAGTCCACCGCTCGCGTCGTGAAGTACGGGCCGTAGTTGGCCATGGGTGGCTCGGCGCGCAGCGCCTCCAGCAGCGCGTCGTACGTGCTCAACGCGCCGTTGGACAACGAGTTGTAGTAGCGGTCGTCGCTGACCATCCGCGAGATCGTGTTCGAGATGAGGCTGGCCATCGGGTCGAAGCCCGCGGCCAGGGTGACCACGAGCGCCTCCAGCACCTCCTGCCGGCTCAGCCCGACTGGATGGTCGATGAACCACGAGGTCAGGTCGTCGCCGCGGTCGGCGTACTTGTCCTCGATGAGCTCGGTGATGTAGCGGTAGTAGGCCTCGGTGCCGCGCGCCCCGGCCTCGCCGTCGGCCTCCATCATGTCGTACAGGGCCGAGATCAGGGCGGCGCTGTCGGCGTCCGGGCGCCCCAGGAGCAGGTTGAAGACCCGCAGCGGGATCGGCCTGGCGAATTCGGTGGCCAGGTCGGCCGACCCGGTCGCGGCGAAGCGGCGGATGAGCGAGTCGGAGACCTCGATCACCATGTCGCGCAGCTTGTGCGGCTGGATCATGCTGTAGCAGTCGGTCATCACCTTGCGGTAGCGGGCGTGATCGGCGCCGTCCGAGTACAGCACGTTGGTCCGGTGGGCGAGCATGCCGAGCGCGGCCGCGGCCCCGGGGGTGTCCGGCAACCTGACCTGCCAGGGGCGCGAGTCCTTGCTCCAGACGCCGCCGGCGTTGGTGAGAACGTCCACGGCGGCCTGATATCCGATCACCAGGTGAGCCTGGACGCCCGGGGCGATCTCCACGGGCGCGACGGGGCCGTGGCGCGCGCGCAGTCTCGCGTACACCGACTGCGGGTCCCGGGTCCACTCGGGGCCGTACAGTTTGCCCGCGTCGGGCAGATAACGCAGGGTCATCAGATACCTCCGAGGAGACCCCCGCCTTCAGGCGGAGGAGGAATCGGACTCCTGCGGAGCAGGGCAGGAGCAGGCGTTACGCCGACAGGCGCACCGCCGTCGTCTTCTGGAATCGGCCGGTGCGCGTGTGATCTCGCACATATGATCGAGGGGTGGCGCAGGTGGTGAAGCGGGCCTACAAGTACCGCTTCTACCCGACCCCCGGGCAGGCCGAGGAGCTTGTCCGGACGTTCGGTTGCGTGCGTCTGGTGTACAACAAGGCTCTGGAGGAGCGGACCCGCGCCTACAAGCTGGAAGGCCGTGGCGTCTCCTACATGGAGTCGTCGGCCGCGCTGACCGCGTGGAAGAAGACGCCGGAGCTGGCGTTCTTGTGTGAGGTGTCGTCGGTGCCGTTGCAGCAGGCGCTGCGGCATCTGCAGGCGGCGTTCGCGAACTTCTTCGCCAAGCGCGCCAAGTACCCGACGTTCAAGTCCCGTAAGCGGTCGCGGGCGTCGGCCGAGTACACCCGTTCGGCGTTCCGCTGGCGCGAGGGCCGGCTCACTCTGGCCAAGATGCGGGCGCCGCTGGACATCGTGTGGTCGCGGCCGCTGCCCGAGGGGGCTGAGCCGTCCACGGTCACCGTCAGCCGGGACTCGGCCGGACGCTGGTTCGTGTCCCTGCTGGTGGAGGAGAAGATCGCGCCTTTGCCGCCGGTCGAGCAGTCGACGGGCGTGGACCTCGGCCTCGCCACCCTGCTCACGCTGTCGTGCGGCGAGCAGATCGCCAACCCGCGTCACGAGCGTCGTGAGCGGCGCAGGCTGGCCAAGGCTCAGCGGGCACTGGCCCGCAAGGAGAAGGGGTCGAAGAACCGGGCCAAGGCCCGGCTGCGCGTGGCGAAGGTGTATGCCCGGGTCGCCGACCGGCGCCGGGACTATCTGCACAAGGTCACCACACGGCTGGTACGCGACAATCAAGCGATCGCCGTGGAGGACCTGGCCGTCCGCAACCTGCTCAAGAACCATGCGCTGGCCCGCGCCATCTCCGATGCCGGCTGGCGGGAGCTGCGCAGCATGCTGGAGTACAAGACGGCCTGGTACGGCCGCACCCTGGTCGTGGTGGACCGCTGGTTCCCCTCCTCGAAGCTGTGCTCGGTCTGCGGGGCCCTGCGGGAAGAGATGCCGTTGAGCGTCCGCGAGTGGATCTGTGCGTGTGGCGCGGTGCATGACCGGGAGGTGAACGCGGCCAAGAACATGCTGCTCGCCGCCGGGCCGGCGGAGAGCTGAAACGCCTGTGGAGCTGGTGTAAGACCTCAACGGGAGTCCTCCTCTCGGGCGGGCGATCGGTGGTGAAGCAGGAAGACCGACCGGTGACGGTTGGAATCCCCCTCGTTCACGAGGGGGAGGATGTCAAGACACCATCAGTTCCTTGATGTGCTCCACCAGAGCGATCAGCGAGGCGCGGGCGGAGGCGGGGTCGCGGGCGTCGCACACCAGCAGCGGGGTGCGCGGGTCCAGGTCCAGCGCCTGCCGCAGCGCCTCGGCCGGGTATTCGGGCGAGTCGGGGAAATGGTTGACCGCCACCGCGTACCGGATGCCGGCGTTCTCCACCAGATCCAGTACGGCGAAGCTGTCGTCGATGCGCCGGGTGTCGGCCAGCACGAGCACGCCCAGCGCGCCGCGCGCCAGCTCCTCCCACAGGACCTGGAAGCGCGTCTGTCCAGGGGCCCCGAACAGGTACAGCACCACGCCGGGCAGCGTGAGCCGGCCGAAGTCGATGGCGGTCGTGGTGGTGGTCTTCTCGTTGACGCCGGTGAGGTCGTCGACCAGCGTGCCCGCCTGGGTCAGGATCTCCTCGGTGTTGAGGGGCTTGATCTCCGACAGGGCGCTGACCATGGTTGTCTTGCCCACGCCGAACGGCCCGGCGATGATCAGCTTGACCGGGATGTGGTCGACGCTGATCCGGCTTTCAGAGAGCGCGGAGGCCACTCAGTACCAACTCCAAGATTTCTAGGTCAGGACCGTCCGCGCGGGGCGGATCCCGGGTGAGCAGCGTGCCGGAGGCCGCCAGTCCTGCTACCAGCAGCCGCACCACGCAGTACGGCAGGCCCAGGTGCGCCGCGCACTCGTAGACGGACAGCGGACCCTCCTTCAGGAGGTTCACCAGGTGGACGCCCGGAGGGTCCAGGGCGTCGGGAACCACCTCGGGAGCGACGGAGACGAGGGTCGTCCGCTCGACGTTGATCTGTTCGGGCACGGCCAGCTTGGCGGCGGCCATGAAGTCGGGGACGACACGCCGGCGCTGTCGTCCGGAGGTCATGCGGGGATTTCCGGTGTCCTGGCCGCGCTGGCGTCGTTGAGCGCCTTGATGAGCTTCTGCACCTGGAGCTGCACCTCGTAGGCGAGAGATCCGACGTTGACGGCTCCGGTGGCGGCCACGACGATGGCGGCGCGGTCTCCCGCCGGGGCGATGTAGTAGTAGCCGTTGCCCGCGGAGATGACGATGTCCACCACCTCGCCGTCGGCGCCGTTGCTGAGCCCCTCGCACAGGGCGCGGGCCGCTCCCAGCACCGAGCTCGTCATCGCGGCCGTTCGCTCTCCCGCCTCGACGCTCACGTCGGCGGAACCGCCGAGGATGAGCCCGTCGCGGCTCAGCACCACGCCGCTGGCGACACCAGGCAGCGCCAGAAGCGGCGACAGAACCCAGGACACGTCGAGCGTCAGCGGCCGGCGGCTCGGGCGGGGGGTGGCGGCGGGGGTGTGGTCCATGGAGCGGTCAGTTCCCTTCGGTGGCGTCGTCCTGGTGAGACGGCATTGCTTCGCGGCGGCCCGCTTCGGCGCCCGTCTGGAAGTCACCCCACCGCTTCTGGGCTTCCTCCGGGGTGGTGAGAGGGCCGGTGGGGGCGCTGGACGGAGCGCGCCGCGGCGACTGGCGGCGGCGCTGCGGCAACCCGGGAAGACCTTCGGTCCCGGCAGAGCCGGTGTCCGGGTCGGCCGGGGCGTCGGTCAGCATGTCGGTCAGCGCGGTCGCCCGCGCGGGCATCGCCGCGGCCGGCTCCCGCACGACAGTCGGCTCCCGTACGACAGCCGCTTCTCGCACGGCCCGCGTGGCGGCGGCCGAGGCGTGCGCCGGTTGCGGTGCGGCCTCGGGCTCCGGCATGCGGCGCTGGTACGGCGCCGCCGCCAGGACGGGCCTGACCGGCTCGGGCGCGAGCACGGAGGGACGGGTGCTCTCGGGCATCTCCACCAGCAGGCCCGCGGGTACGCTCACCACGGCCTGGACACCGCCGTAGGCGCTCTTCTTCACCGTCACCTGCATGCCGTAGTGGGCGACCTGCCGTCCGATGGCCGCCCATCCGGTGTGGGGCGGGTTGCCCAGGTCGACCAGCCGCACGGCGTGCCGGCCACTCAGCAGCCGGCCGGCCCGCGCGTACTGCTCCTCGTTCAGCCCCACCCCGGCGTCGTCGATGACGATGGCCGCGCCCGTGTTGGTCTCGTGAACGGCGATGGTCACCTTGAGCGTGCCGTGGGAGTGATGGACGGCGTTGGCCAGCAGCTCGGAGGTGACGAACAGGACCGGCTCGGCGGCCCTGGCGGCCACGCCGACGCGGCGGCGCAGGTGGTTGGCAGGACCTTCGATGCGCTGATCGAAGTTCTCGACGCGCGCGATGGCTCCCACCACGAGGTCCACGAGGTAGGTGTCGTCGCGGGACAGGCCCGTCGTGGCACCGCAGGCGATGCCGGTGGCCTGGGCGCGGCGCACGATGAGCTCGTTGAACATGTCGAGCCCCAGCACCTCGCGCAGCAGCTGGGTGTGCTCGTCGCCGCTGTAGCGCCGCTGCACGGCGGCCAGCAGGTCCTGGGCGCGCAGCGCCTGGGTCTGCACGCGAGCCATCGCGCCCCGGACGACCGCCTGGGCCGCCTCGTCGATGCGGACCGCCTCTTCGCGCACGGCGTTGGAGAGCGCGTCGAGCACGGCGTGGTGCTGGCGGTCGACGTCGGTGCCGGCCAGCGGCGGGTTCTGCAGCCCCGGAACGGTCACGTGCGAGGCACGCAGGTGGGAGACCAGTGCCGGGATGCGGGTGGACAGCAGGTGCTCGGTCTCGGTGCGCGCCAGGTCCTGCTGGGCGCGCAGCTCACGAGCCTCCTCGGCGGCCTCTCTGGCCTGGCGTTCGGCCTCTCTGACGCGATGTTCGGCCTCTCTGATCTGATGTTCGGCCTGCCGCATCCGCTGCTCCCGCTGAGCGCTCTCGCGGGACAGGTGTTCGTACGCGTCCCGGGTTTCGGTCAGCTGCGCATGGGTCCGGACAAGCTCACGGCGTACGCGGTGGCGGTAGATCAGCACGCCTGCGAGGGCGACGGCGACGACGCCTGCCACTATCGCGACGCTGGCAAAATCTGGCGGCATGACAGTCCTGAGCTAGGGGGAAAGAGCGAATCGGCGCCGTTCGATCACCCAGTATTCCGAGGACGTCTAGATAGTCAAACCATCAGGAAACCCCCAATAAGCGGCCGAAATCACGAGAAATGGGCATGAATCGGTCACATTCCTCGCATTTTAATCACGCACAGTGATCAATCCGCGACGAGAGGGGGTGGTAGCGGTCCTGAGCTGCGGAAACGCCTAACGGTGCACACGGGATCACGGGGGCCGAATCTCCTGCCACGGCTGTCCGAATCTGGGCCTTCCTGGCACCTTCTTGATCACCTCTGCGCTTGATCGTCATCCGGCGGTCACCCAAAGTAGTTGTCGTGATGTGTTCGCGTACGTCAGGAAAGAACCTTGGGCTTGATTTGCGAGGGCGATAGAGTCGGCCCCGGAGCGGAGCCGTGCCGGGGTTGAGGAGGGGGATGTCCATCACGCCCTTACCCCTGCCGCAGCCCCCTGCGAAGGCGCCGGAGTTCGGGCGGGACGCGCTGATCGTGTGCGAGAGCCTGGTGCGGATCTACCAGTCCGGGTCGGTCGAGGTGCAGGCACTGCAGGGGCTGGACCTGGTCGTGGACAGCGGGGAGATGGTGGCCGTCGTCGGCGCGTCCGGGTCGGGGAAGTCGACGCTGTTGTCCATCCTGGCCGGGGTCGACGCTCCCACCGCCGGGCGGGTGCGGGTCGATCGGTGGAACCTGCTGGACATGTCGCGGGCCGATCGTGTCCGGTATCGGCGGCACACCGTGGGACTCGTACGCCAGCAGACGGCCGCCAACCTCATCCCGTACCTGACCGCGCGGCAGATGGTCGACCTGCCGATGACAGCGGCCCGCACTCCCGGCCGGGTACGCCGCAGGCGCGCCGCCGAGTTGCTGGACCTGCTCGGCGTCGCCGAGTGCGCCGAGCGGCGGCCCGCGCAGTTGTCCGGCGGGCAGCAGATGCGGGTGGCCATCGCGGTGGCCCTCGCCAACGAGCCCAGGGTGCTGCTGGCCGACGAGCCGACCGGGGAGCTGGACAGCGCCACGTCGGCCGCGGTGTTCGGGCTGTTGCGGGACGTCAACCGGCGGCTGGGCGTCACCGTCGTCATCGTGACCCACGATCCCTCGGTCAGCGGGCAGGTGGAGCGGACGGTGGCGATTCGCGACGGGCGCACGAGCAGCGAGGTGTTGCGGCGTACCGCCACCGGGGACGACGGCGCCCAGCAGGTGATCGCCGAGGAGTACGCGGTGATGGACAGGGCCGGGCGGGTTCAGGTGCCGCGCGACTACCGGGAGGCGCTGGCGCTGACGCGACGGGTCCGGCTGGTGCTGGAGGCCGATCACGTCGCGATCCGTCCCGACGGCGGCGGGCCCGGATGAACGACGGCCCCCTGGTGAGCGTGCGTGGCGTTCACCGCCGGTACGGCAGCGGGGCGACCGCCGTGCACGCGTTGCGGGACGTGACGTTCGAGCTCGCGGCCGGCACCATGACCGCCCTCGTCGGGCGGTCCGGCTCCGGCAAGACCACGCTGCTCAACATCATCGGCGGCCTGGACCGCCCGGACTCCGGTACGGTCCTCGTCGACGGGACGGACGTCACCGCCCTCGACGAGGACGGCCTGTCCCTGCTGCGGCGCGAGAAGGTCTCGTACGTCTTCCAGACCTTCGGCCTGATTCCCGTGTTGTCGGCCGCGGAGAACGTGGGCGCCCCGCTGCGGCTGGCCCGCGTACCGCCGGTGGAGCGTGAGCGGCGGGTCGCGCTGCTGCTGGAACTGGTCGGGCTGGCCGCCCACGCCGAGCAGTTGCCCGCCGAGCTGTCCGGCGGGCAGCAGCAGCGGGTGGCGATCGCCCGGGCGCTGGCCGCCTCGCCCCGATTGCTGATCGCGGACGAGCCGACCGGGCAGCTGGACGCCGAGACCGGTCTGTCGGTGATGGCGCTGCTGCGCGGGGTGGTGGAGTCCGAGGGGGTGACGGCGTTGGTCTCCACGCATGATCCGACGATGCTCGCGCTGGCGGATCGGGTGATCCGCATCAATGACGGGCATCTCGACGAGCGCTCCGCGAGCCGGGGCGAGTCGTGATCAGTGAGAGCCGTCCGTGCTGAGGCTGGTCGCCCGGCGAGCCCGTGCGCAATGGCCGTTGCTGGCGGCCCTCCTGGCCGTCGCCGTGGTCGGCCCCACGCTGCTGGGCACCTGCGCCCTCCTGCTCACCCGTACCGCCGAGCGGGCGCTGGAGACCGCCGCCTCTCGTGCCACCTCCGACCAGATCGACGTCACCGCCTACGCCGTCACCATCCGCGGCGAGCACGCGAGAGCCGTCGCCGACGACACCCGCGCCGTGCTGACCTCGGCCCTCGCCCCGTTCGCGACGACGACGGCCGCGCGCGCGTCGTCCGCGATGCGGTCGCTGCCCAGTGCCGGTGTCCCGGCTGTGGCGTACCTGTCGGGGGTGGAGGACCTGCCGGCCCGCACCCAGCTGGCCGCCGGACGCCTGCCGCAAGCGGGTGCCGCGCCGGCGGAGGCGGTCGTCCTGGAGAGCACCGCGCGGCAGCTCGGCCTGACCGCGGGCAGCCGGGTCCGCCTCGGCAGAGAGCTGGCCGACGATCCCGACCAGGGGACCGAGGTGCGCGTGGTCGGGGTCGTACGCCCGCTGCCGGGCGCCGGCTGGGAGCGGGACCCCCTCGCCGCCACCGGCTACGACCCGGCCTACCACGACGGCCGCTCCGCACAGCCGGTCCACGCGTACGGGCCGTTCCTCGTCGACCTCGCCGACCTGCTCGGCGGCGGCTCCACCCTCGACCGGCTGGAGATCAGCGCCCGCCCCGACCTGTCCGCCCCCGCCGTCCGCGACCTCGACACCGTCACTCAGGCCGTGCTCGGCGCCGACCGCCGCCTGGGACAGACGCTCGGCGACCGGGTACGCATCCAGCGCGTCGCCTCCCGGTTGCCCGCGACCCTGCTGTCCGCCCACGATCAACAGCGTGTCACCACGGCCGCCGTGCTCGCCGTCGCCGCCATCGGACTCGTCCTGACCGCGACCGCCCTCGCCCTCGCCGGTCGGCTCAGCGCCGGCGTGCGCGGCGACGAGACCGCCCTGCTGTCCGCGCTGGGCGTCGGCCGCGGTCAACTCGCCGGCGCCGCGCTCGTCGAGGCCGGCGCGCTCGCCGTGCTCGCCGCCGCGGTCGCGATCCCGGCCTCGTCCGCCCTGCACGCCGGGCTGACCCGGCTGCCGCCCATGGCCGGGGCCGGGCTCGCCGCGCCCTTCTCCGTGAACGCCGTACAGGTGCTGTCCGTCGCCGGCGGCGCGCTGGCGCTGGCGGTGGTGCTCGTCGTGCCCGCGCTGCGGACGCCCTCCGCAGGTGTGCGCGGGCGGCGTGAGCTGCTCGCCCGATCCGGCGCGGACCTGCTGCTCGTGGCGTTCGCCGCCGTCGGCTGGTGGCAGTTGCGCGATCAGCCGGCCGGCTCCGGCTCCCCCGTCGACGCCGTACGGGTGCTCGCTCCCGCGCTGCTGCTCATCGCCGGATCCGCGGTGGCGCTGCGCCTGGTGTGGCCCGCGTTGCGCGTGGTGGAACGGCTGGCCGGACGAGCTCGGGGGCTGATGGTCGCGCTGGCCGCGTTCGAAGCCGCCCGCAGGCCACAGGCGGTCGCGGCGGGGCTGCTGATCGGGCTGGGCTGCGCGGCGGCCACGTACGGGATCGGGTTCGACGCCACGTGGCAGCGCTCCCAGCAGGATCAGGCCGATCTGTCCGTCGGCACCGATCTCGCGCTCACCCTCACCGCGCCGCCCGTCGCCGGGCAGGGCAGGGTCGTCGGCGCGGCCGGCGGGGGAGAGGTGAGCCCGGCCACCGATCGCGGCGTCGCGGTCGGCCAGTGGCTCGGCGGCGCCGGTGACCCGCCGCGGCTGATCGCCATGGACACCACGCGTGCCGAGGCGCTGCTGCGCGGGCGGCTGGACGGCGGTCGCACCTGGAACGACGTGGGCGCCCTGCTCGCGCCGCCGGCACGCGCCGCCGGTGTCCCCGTCCCGGCCGGGGCAGCGCTCTCCCTGTCCGGGAAGGCGACCGGTCCGACGCCGCTCGCCGTGACGCCCCGGCTGCTGCTGCAGGATGCGACCGGGCTGCGTACTCCTTGCACCGGCGCGCCCGTTCCGCTCGACGGCGTGGCACATCCGCTGCCGGACTGCGCGACGGCCGAAGGGCTCCAGCTGGTCGCGGTGTCCCTTCCGTTCGTGATCGCGACGGGGAACGTGGGCACCGGCTACTCCGATGCCCTGGCGGAAGCCCCCGCGGGGGACAGCCGCGTCGCCGTGACGCTCACCGTGGCGGGAACAGGCTCCGGGGCATCGCCCTGGACCGCCACCTCAGCCGGGCCGGCCCCCGGGCAGCTCGGCGCTCCGGCCGTCGCCCTGACCAGCACCCCCGCGGGCGCCGAGCTGAGGATGACCACGACCGTCGCGCTGAAGGGCCCGCCGGACGCCGCCAGGAACCTGGTCGCCACCGCTTTCCCGGCCCCGGGACCGGTGCCCGTGGCCGTCTCCGCCCGCTTCGCCGACGAGGTGGGCGCCCGGCGCGGCTCCCGGCTCGACCTCACCGTCGGCCTCACCCCCGTACAGGTCAGCGTGGCCGGGGTGCTGCCGGCCGTGCCGTCCGCTCCGGGCGCCGCGGCCATCCTGGCCGACTTCGACGCCCTGTCCCGTGCCCTCGCCGTCAGCGGCGACTTCGACGTGCCCGTGGACGCGTGGTGGGTCGGCCGTCCCGCCAGAGGCGATGCGGCCGATCTCCGCCTCGGCGACGTCACCACGCGCGCGTCCGAGACCGCCCGGCTCACCGGCGGCCCGCTGCGGGCCGGGCTGCCGGCCGTGCTCCGGCTGCTCGTACCGGCCGCGGTGCTGCTGATGATCGCCGGGATCGTCCTGCACGTGACGTTCGACCTGCGGGCCCGCGCGGTCGAGCTCGCGCGCCTGCGGGGTCTCGGGATGACCCGGCGCGAGATCCGCGCCGTGCTGCTCGGCCAGCACATCGGCATCCTGGTGCCGCTGCTCGCGGTGGGCGCCGTCGTCGGCGCGCTGGCCACCCGCGTCGTCGCGCCGCTGCTCGTCCGCTCCGACACCGGCGCCGCTCCCGTTCCCGAGGTCCTGCCCGTCTGGCCGTGGGCCGCCGAGGCCGCCCTGCTCACCGGGCTGCTGGCCGGGTGCGCGCTGGCGGTGGGCGCGGTGGTCGTCGTCCAGGCCCGGCTCGCCGACGCCGCGTATCTGCGGGTGGCGTCGTGAGGATCCCGGCACCGCACTGGCCCAGCGTCGCCGGCCGCGCCCGCGCCGACGCCGGGCCGTTGCTCCTGGCCGCGGCCGTGGTGGCGGTCGTCACGTTGCTCGCTGGCGCCGTACCGCCGCTCCTGTCGGCGACCGCCGACGCAGCCGTACGGGACGCGGTACGCAGGGACGGCGGCGACCTCCAGGTCCACTCCCGGATGGAAGGCGACGACGGGCCGGGCGGCAGCCGGGTCCGGCACCCCCGCCTCGCCGAGGACGTCGACGACTTCCGTACCAGGGCGACGGACGAGCTCGGCCCCGGCCTGCGCGCCGTCCTGCGTCCACCCGTCGCCACCGTCACCAGCCCCACCCTCAAGATCACCGATGGCAGCGTGCTGCGGACGTTCCAGCTCGCCTACGTGGCCCGCGACGGCGGGCCCGAGGTGACCTGGATCGCGGGCGGCCCGCCCCGGCCCACCGCCTCCGAGACGGCGGCGGTTCCCTACGGCGCGCCGCCGTGGCCGGTGCAGGTGGGCCTGTCGGAGGCGGACGCCGCCGCTCTCCAGCTCCGTCCCGGCGCCCGGATCCCGCTGGCCGACGACCAGGGGAACGTCAAGAAGGTCCAGGTCAGCGGCGTCTTCCGGCCTCGGGACAGTTCCGATCCCGCCTGGCGGCTCCTTCCCTCGCTGCTGAGTCCCGTCGCCGGCGCGGACGGCACCGGATCCACCCGGCTCGCCGGGCTGCTGTCACGCGAATCGCTGCCCGACGCGCGGCTCGCCTTCGGGCCGGACGAGTTGCGGCGTACCGTCTGGTTCACGCCCGACCCGGCCCGGCTCGCCTGGGACGTGGTCCCGCCGGTCGCCGCGAAGGTGGTCGCGCTCAAGGCGTCCTCCGGCTCCTCCGGCGCCCGGGACGGCTCGCTGAAGTGGGAGACCCGGCTCGACGGAGTGCTGCGGAAGGTGAGCTCCCAGGTCGAGGCCGCGTTCGCGCAGGCGTCCGTCCTGCTCGTCACCCTGCTCGCCGTCGCGGTCCTGGTCCTGCTGCTCGCCGCCGACCTGCTGGTACGCCGCCGCGCTCCCGCCCTGGCAGCCGCCCGGCAGAGGGGGATGTCGCTGCCGGTGATCGGTGGCGAGCTGCTGCTCGAATCCGCCGTGCTGGCGCTGCTGGCCGCGGCGGCCGGGCTCGGCCTGGCCCGGGCCGTCGCGCCGGGGGTCTCCTGGGAGTGGACGCTCCCCGTGGTGGTCACCGCCGTCGCCGCGGGGCCGATGTTCGGCACGCTCACCGCCGCCCGCGCCACCCGGGATCGCCGCGTCCCGGCCAACCGGAGTGCGCGGCGGTGGGTGAGTGACACCGTACGACTGCGGCGGGCAGCTCTTGAGCTAGGGGTGCTGGCGGTCGCGGCCGGCGCCGTCGTCGCTCTGTACCAGCGTGGGATCGGCGGCGGGGTGCTGCCCGCGAGCGCGCCCGCCCTCTGCGCGCTCGCGGGCGCGCTCATGCCGGTGCGGGCATTGCCCCTCGCGATGCGCCTCGTGCTCAGGCGGCTTCTGCGGTCGAGCCGGCCGCTGGCGGTGTTCGGGGCCGCGAGGGCGGCGGTGACCTCGGCCCGGGTGCTGCCGCTGCTGGTGCTCGTGACCTCCACTGCCTTGGCCTCGTACGCGCTCACCTTCGCCGCCACTGTCGGCCACGGGACCGCGGACGGGCCGCTGGCCTCGGGACTGCTGCGGTTGGCGTGGGTCTCGGCGGTGACCCTGCCGGTCCTGGGCCTGCTGGGACTCGCTCTCGGCACGGCGGCCGGCGCGCCGGAGCGCTGGCAGACCCTGACCCGGCTGCGTACCCTCGGGCTGCGGCCCCGGGAGGCCCGCTGGGTCGCCGCGGGAGAACTGCTGCCGCCGGTGGTGGTCGCCGCCGTGGGCGGTCCGCTGCTCGGGGTGCTGCTCGCCCGCCTGACGTTCGGCTCGCTCGCCCTGCGCCTGCTCACCGGCGCCGATCCGGCCCCGGCGGTGCCGTGGTGGGCGCTCGGCCTGGTGGCGGTCGTGTTCCTGGCGGCGGTCGCCGTCGTGGTGCCCGTCGAATCGGCGCTGCGCCGCCGGCGACGGCTGAGCGAGGTGCTCCGCGCGGGCGACAGCTGAGCCGGCCGAGTGCCGGAGTGCGGCGGTGCCGCACCTGCAGGGGGGAGGATCGCCAACGCCATAGCCCGCCCTGCGGGTCTTCCCTGGGTGTCAAGTCGTTTGCAAGTGACACAATACAGACTCTCCTCACCAACCACACTGCCGTCCGCTCGGACGGCCCGAAGGGAAGACATCATGCTGCTGGGCAAGAAGCTGACTGCTATGGCCGCTTGCGTCTTAATGGCGAGCGGGGCGCTGGCCACGGCGTTTCCCGGAGCAGCCAGTGCGGCTACATCGGCTACTGCGGGAGAAAGTCATGCACGTTACTATTACGGCGCCATCGCTGTGGCCCCGAGCGGCCGTAACGGCAGATCCTGGAACTATGCGACAGCGGCCGCTGCCAAACGGCGGGCGCTGAAAGAGTGCGGCCGCTCCAGCTGCAAAGTCCTCGTCACCTTCGTCAACGGGTGTGGCGCTGTCGCCTACAATGCCAGGCGAAACGTCTATTGGGGCGGCAGGGGGAGCACGCCTGCCAGGGCGAAGAGGAACGCCGTGGCCAATGCGGGCGGCGGCCGCTGGATCGTTTATCAATGCACCAAGCGATAACGCTGGTACGGCAGCCATCTTTCCGAAAAAGGGGTCTGGCGCGCTCTGTGTCACGCCACCATTTGGGCCGGGGAAGGGGGGCGTGAGGTGAAGAGCATGGGTGGTCCATCGGTGCTCCAGGCCTCCCGGCCTCGGCGTCCTGCCTGAGTCGGCGGGCCGTCTTGAGGAGTCTCGACGCGCTGCTGTCGTCGGCGGGTACGTTCACCTGGGCCAGCTGCGCCGTGAAAAGGTCGGCACCCACGGCCAGGCCGTCGAACACGGCCATGAGCGGGATTCCTCTATCGGGAAGTACGTTCTGGCGACCTCGGCATCGACCGGCATCTTCTCGTTGATCGCCACGAACCTGCTGAAACGGTCGGCACAGTAGCGGCCTCCGTCGGAGGCGACGTACAGGCGGTCAGGTGGGTCTCGCTTCTCGAAGGCATGGTAGTTGCCGGTCCCGTAGGGCAACGGTGTTTCTTGTGGTGAGAACTCGTCTACCGGAGGCTCCACGTCTGTTTCCGGTCTTCGATGACTTCTCCCGGAAGGCCCAGAACGTCACAGCAGGTGGCTCAAGACCCCCAATCATCCGAATTATTTCTCTGAGATCACCTCATTCAGTGACGACAATTGCGGTCGATGCTCTGGACGGCCGAAGCGGAACTCGGTGAACCGGGGTCTGCCCGGCGACGAGCGCGGTCCGACGACGGCACTCGGGCTCCGATGTCGGGGTGGTCGGGTGGGGGAACACCGGATGTTAGCGCTCGCGGGGCGGCGGATGATGCGTTCGGTACGACATCCGCTCCTGTCCTTCTCGAAAGGAAGGCTGTGTCCATGCGTCCTCCCCTCCGGTTACGGCGATGGCTCGGGCTGGGCCTGATCGGGCTCGTGGCCGCCCTCGTGGCGACCGCGTTGGCCGGCGTTCCGGCGTTCGCCGGGCCGATTGCGCCGCGACCGACCACGGCGCCGGGCGTGCCGACGTTCAAGCCCGTCCCGACGTTCCCCACGCCTCCGCCGACCTTCCAGCCGCCGACGCCCGACCCCACCGACACGCCCACCGACACCCCGACGCCCTCGCCGACGAAGCGGAAGTACAAGCTGGCGGTCGTCGGCGACAGCTACACCAGCGGTGAGGGCGCCAGCCACGACAGCGTGTACGTCGGGTATCCGGGCCCGGAGGAGGACTGGCGGCACCAGTCCGGGTACGCGCCCGCCCACCTGGCGTGGGCCTACCTGCAGCAGGGCCGGTATCCGTTCGGCAGCTACACGGTCCGGCCGGTCGAGATCCGCACCACCTGGGCCTCGGACGAGCTGCACTTCAACGCGTCGTCGGGGGCCGAGACCAAACACCTCATGTACCGGCACTGTGAGAACAGCAGTTGCAGCGTGGTCCGGAACCCCCCGCAGATCGACGGCGTGCCCGCGGACTCCGACATCGTCTACTTCGGGCTGGGCGGCAACGACGCCGGCTTCGGGTCGCTGCTGTCCCTCGCGATCAAGTCGCACTACATAGGCGGCGCCGACGAGGACATCCACGACCCGCAGGCGTACAACCACCAGGCGCGCGACGTCCAGGCCGAAGTGAAGCGGCTGATGAAGCGGCTGCCGCAGGTCACGTCGAACGTCGAGCAGGCCCTGGTGGACACGCATCTCAAGGCGCTCAGGGCGGAGCTCGTCGTGGCGCTCTACCCGCTGGCCGTCAAGCCGTCCGGCAACAAGTCCACCACTCGGCTCACCGGCGCCGCTCAGGACCAGATGTATCCGTTCGCCGCCGGGGTCAACCAGGCGGTCACGGACGCGGTGGCGAACTTCCGCGCCAGGTTCCCGGGCGTCAAGGTCCACGTGTTCGACCCGAACACCGCGGGACCGAACAACAGCAGCGTGGTGGCCGGTCATGAGCTCGGCGAGGCCGCGCCGTACTTCAACGAGCTGAAGGCCCGGGTCGAGCTGCTGGGCGTCAACAAGGTCTTCAAGCTCGCCCAGGAGAGCTTCCACCCCAACGAGCCGGGCGCCGTGGCGATCGGCAAGGCGCTGGCGAGCTTCATGGCCCGAGAGTTCCCCGACCTCTTCCCCGACGGGCCCGACTTCGCCAACGTGCACACCAACCCGGTCGCCTCGGTGCAGGATCCGGACGCCGACCGGCAGTTCGAGGAATGGGCGCTCGCTCATCCCGAGCTGATGTGCGAGGACGCCGAGATCGACAGCCTCTGTCACTATGTCGGCCCCGGCGGGGTGACCGGCTTCCCGGTGACCATCGTGACCGATCCGATCCCGTTCCCGGCGTATCCGGGGGCGCAGGTGGTCAGTGGTGGCATCGGCGGGGGCGGTGATTATGGGAGCGGGCCGACATATAGCTGGATTCCCGCCACGTACACCTATCCGACCGGTGGGACCGGCTCGACCGGCGGCGGCACCGGCGGTGGGACGGGCGGCGGCACCGGCGGTGGCACAGGTGGTGGCACAGGTGGTGGCACCGGCGGGACGGGTGGCACTGGCGGCACCGGCGGCACTGGCGGCACTGGCGGCACCGGCGGCACCGGTGACGGCGGTGGCTCGGGTGACGGAAGCGGCGCAGGTACAGGCACCGGAGGCACCGGAGGGACCGGTGGGACGGGCGGCACCGGCGGGGCCACGAACGCCCCCAACAATGACCCCTGCAAACCCACCCAGGTCGATCCGTCCAGCGGTGGCATGCAGGTGACGACGTCAGTGGTGAGCGGCGGCGGACTGCGCGCGCCCGTCACGCTCATCTGGGTCCACTTCAAGAAGATCGTCCCCAAGCCTGATCCCTGCGTGCCCAACATCAACGTCAACGACGACATCCGCGAGATCACCAGCGAGGAGTGGGCCTAGTTAGGCAGGAAGGATCGCGGCCGCCGGACGAGCCCGGCGGCCGCGACCTCTCAGCCCATCGCCGGGAGGTCGCCCCGGCTCGCCAGCCGCCGGGCCAGCGCCACCCGCGACCGCACGTCGAACTTGCTGAAGATGCGCGACACGTGCGTCTCCACCGTCTTCTGGCTGACGTGGAGCCGCTCGGCCACCTCGCGATTGGTCAGCCCCTGGCTGATCAGCTCGGCGACCTGGAGCTCGCGTTTCGTGAGCGTCGTCTCCCGCCCCGCGTGCCGCTGCCCCTGGGCGGCGAGCCGCCGCTCCAGCCGGGCGAGCTGCCCGGCCAGCCAGTCCGCGCCCGACTGCCGGTACGCGTCCTTGGCCCGGCCGAGCTCGGCGCGGGCGGCGGCCACGTCCCCCAGGCGGCCGTGCACGGTGGCGAGGAGCTGATGGGCCAGGCCGTGCTCGACGACGGCGCCGCTCTCGCCGAACCGCTCGGCGGCGAGCGCGGCCGCGGTCCCGGCCGCGGCCAGGTCGCCGTGGCCGATCAGCGCGCGGGCGCGGGCGTCGTAGGCGATGCCGAGCAGGTACGGGAGGTCGCCCGCGGCCTCGACCGCCGCCTCCGACCGGGCGAGCGCGGCCGCCACGTCGCCGTCGGCGCCGGCCGCGATCGACCGTACGGCCAGGCGCTCCACCTCGGTGTCGCGGGTCAGGACCGTCGGCCGCGGATGGTCGGGCCCGGCGCGGCCGGCCAGCCGGACCCTGGCCACGGACGCGTACGTGATCGCCTGCCACCACGCCGACCCGGGCCCGGCCTCGGCCAGCGAGTCGGCCAGCGCCATGGCGGGATCGACGCCCTGCCGCC
The DNA here is from genome assembly GCF_036289125.1 of Nonomuraea sp. LP-02. Taxonomy (NCBI): domain Bacteria; kingdom Bacillati; phylum Actinomycetota; class Actinomycetes; order Streptosporangiales; family Streptosporangiaceae; genus Nonomuraea; species Nonomuraea sp. LP-02. Next base: position 8,674,771 of record NZ_JAXCLK010000001.1, read on the forward strand.
ACAGGACCGGCAGCAGCAGGACGCACCTGGCCATCGCCAGCGTCTCGCTGCTGCGGATGTACTCGGACGCCGCGGCGGCATGCTCCGCGATCTCGATGGCCTCCGCCAGGCGGCCCGCGCGGGTCTTGAGCTGGGCCTGCCCGATCAGCAGGTACGGCATCACGTAACTACGGCCGGACGCCGTGGCCAGGTCGAGGCCCCTGGCCAGATGACGTTCGGCGTCCGCGGGGCGCTGCAGGAAGATCTCGCTCCAGGCCAGCGGCGCGACCAGCTCGACGTGCGGCACCAGGGCGGTGTCGGAGGTGGCGTCCATCAGCCAGGCGGCGCGCCTGCTGTGCGTCCGCGCAGCCGCGATGTCGCCGTCCTGCAGGCACGCCACCGACAGCAGCGCGTACGCCGCCGCCTCCAGCGCCGGGTCGGCCGTCTTCGACACCAGCCCGAGCGTCTCGTGCGCGTGCCGCCTGGCGCCGGCCGGGTCCGAACGCAGCATCGCCACGGCGGCCAGCTCGGCCAGGAGCTGGCCGCGTACCCGCTCCTCCTGTCCGGCCTTGCGGACCTGGGCGCTCAGCAGGGCGCGAGCCTCGTCCAGCCGGCCGAGCATGCGCGAGATCACGGAGGAGAAGGCCACCGCCGCCGAGGACACCTCGTGCGGCAGGTGGATGACCTCGTGCAGGATGCGTCGGCTCTCCTCCAGCGAGCCCATCACGCCGGTGCCCCGGGCGAGCCCGGTGAGCAGCCGGCCGCGGTAGGGGATGAGGTCGTCGCGCTCGGGCAGCACGCGCAGGGCCTCGCGCAGCAGCCGCACCGCGGTCTCCGGCGCGGTGTTCAGGTAGGCGACGCCCGCGTCGCCGAGCGTCCTGCCGGCCCGCTCGTCACCGTGCTCGGCGCACCGCTCGGTGTGGTGGGCGAGCAGCGCGAGCGAGCCGTCGTTGCGGCGCAGGTAGTCGGCGATCCTGGCGTGCGCCGCGACCCGCCAGCCCGCCCCGCAGGTGTCGTACGCGGCCGCGCGCACCAGCGGATGCCGGAACGTGAACCGGGCGCCCACCAGCGTGCCGAGGCTGTGCCGGCACAGCTCGTCCAGGGCGGCGGCGGCGCTCGCGGCGTCCAGCTCGGCCACGTGGGAGATGACGACGGGCGAGGCCAGCTCACCGGCGACGGCCGCCGCGTACGCCGCCCGCCGGCCGGTCGGTGTGAGCCGGTCCAGCTCCCGGCGCAGCACGGCCAGCAGCGTCTGTTCGAGGGCGAGGGTCGCCCCCGGCCGGGCGTCGGCCAGCTCCGTCAGGAGCTCGTCGTCGGCGTCCAGCAGCGTCCGCAGGAACAGCGGGTTGCCGCCGCTGACCCGGTACATCAGCCGCCGCCTGCGCGGGTGCACGGCCGACGGCACCAGCAGCTCCACCGCGTCCTCGTCGAGCGGGGCCAGGCTCAGCCAGGTGACCAGCGGATCCCGCCGCGCCACGGCCTCTCCCACCGCCGGCGGGACCGCGCCCGTCCGGCAGGCCATGGCCAGGGTGAAACCGGCGGCCGGCGGGCGGCGGAGCAGGAACTCGGTCAGTTCGAGCGAGGGGCCGTCCGCCCAGTGCAGGTCGTCGAGCGCGAGCACGACGCCGCGCTCGTCGGCGAGCCTGGCCATGAGCGAACGGATGCCGCGATAGGTGTGATAACGATCGAGCTGATTTGCCTCATCGGCCTTCTCCGCTGACAGCAGTGCCCGTAGCGCCGCCTCCGCCTCGACGTCCGGGACGGCGTCGGACAGCCGGGTGAAGGCGTCCACGTACATGCCGAACGGGACGAGCCGCTCGAACTCAGTGGCGCTCCCGGCGAGCACGGCACGCCCGGCCGCCCGCGCCCGGTCGGTCAGGTGCTCCAGCAGCCGGGTCTTGCCCACCCCCGGCTCGCCGTCGATCAGGACCAGGCGGTGGCGCTCGGCTATCGCGGTCTCGACCAGTGACCTCTCATCGGCCCTTCCCGCCATCGCGCGCCATGCGTTCGCCTCCGTCATGCGTCCTCCGGTCACGCGGGGAGCGGGCCACGAGCAGTCGCACGGTGCGATGATCGTACGGATCCGCGCCGGTGTCCACGCACGGCGGGAGAGACGGAGCGCCACGCCGACGGGAGGCGTCCGGCATCGCGCTACTCGCTGCTCGCGCGTTTTCCGGTGTCGAGCACGTCGGCGAGGCGGTCGTGAGTGAACTGGTAGTACGGGCCCGTCCTGCGAAGCAGCCGTCGCGTGTGCAGCTCCTCCAGGAACGTCACCGTCCGCCACGGGAGTTTCCCACGCGCTGCCAACCAGAGCTGCCCGACCGTGACGGCAGGCCACGCCGTGTGCAGGGACGCCAGCACCACGCCCAGGGTGAGGCCGAACAGGACGCCCTGCCAGGGCTGCACGCTGAAGCCCCCGCTCTGGTCCTCGACGGTCTTGATCAGGCTCTGGCCGGGGCCGCGCAGCACCATGATCCCGGCCGCGGCCACCAGGGCGACCGCGGCCACGCAGCCCAGCGCCGCCCAGCGGTCGCCGCGCCGGATCGTCCTGGCCGAGGCGGCCGGCTCGCTGGGCAGCGGCTGGGTGAGCCAGTTGACGGTGCCGACGACCAGCGCGATCGGCACGCCGAGCACGAGGCCGAAGACGATCATTATCTGCACCCCGTACGCCGCGCCGTCCACGCGCCAGATGCCGGTCAGCCCCGCCATGACGCCGATCAGCACCACGGGTGGGAACGCCTTCAGCAGGTACGGCAGCAGCGACCCGAGAAGCCCCCGGAGCCGCGGGGCGAGCCTGCACGGGACCGGTGGCGCGGACAGGTCCACGGCCATCATCCGCCCGGCCATCGTGGCGATGCCGACGCCCGTGGCCATCGAGACGAGGACGGGCTGGAAGCCGCCGCCGAGCACGTGCTCGGCACCAAGCCCGTCGGCCACGACGCAGGCCAGCGCCGACCCGCAGGCCACCAGCGCCACGGCACCTGTCGCGACGACTCGTCCGGCGACGTTCCGGCCACGGCCCCCGGGGAGGGGGAGGCGCAGGACGTGCCGGCGGATCAGCAGGGGACGGCAGGCGAGCGTCAGCGTGAAGGCGGTGCCGAGCTCGACCGCGTCCCCTGCCGCCTGCGCCGGGGACAGGGTGAACAGGCCGATCCCCAAGACTCCGGCCGTGGCCGTGAGCCCGGCGATCACGACCGAGCGCGCGTCCAGTGTGACGCCTCTGAGCAGCCCCATGATCACTCCGGCCGCCAGCCCGATGGCCAGCCCGCGGGTCAGCCCGAGCGGCATGACGAGCGCGAGCTGGTAGGCGGGCGACAGCACGAGCGCGGTGGCGAACGTCGGCACGGCGGGCGGGATCGCGGTGTGCAGCTCCCACCACGCCATGCGCCGGTCCTTGCGCTGGCGCAGCATGGCGGCCAGGTTGCGCAGCCACCGGTGGCCTCTGGGCGTGTCCAGCCGCAACCGGAGGCCGGGGTAGGGGGCCGTGCTGATGGCCATGGTGACGTGCTCGTTCAGCAGGCGTTCCTCGGCGGAGGCGCGTCCATGCTCGTCCACGAGGGTGACCAGCTCCCCGGGATCGAGCCCGGACCCGAGGTCGTCGCACACCTGCCGGGCCAGGCCCAGGAACAGCGGCGTGGACAGCAGCGCGGTCACGTCGTCGTCCTGCCGCCGGTTGATCCGGTGCAGCACTGGACGCCACCTGCCGTCGGCGGCGGATCTGCCCACCAGCTGTCGCAGGTGCTTGCGCAGCAGGTCCGGCTTCGGGGGTGCGAGCGTACGGACGGTGTACCGCGCCGGCAGAACGGACGGATCGATGGTGCCGCTCCTGGCGAACAGGATGAGGGGGCGGCTGTGCAGGGCGTCCCGTTCCAGCCGTTTCACCGCCTGCTCCGCGTGCGCGGCCAAGGCCTCGAAGTCGTCGATCATGACCACGATGTGCGCTTTAGGGCCGAGCATCTCGTAGAGGTTGCCCTTGTACTCGTACGCCGGGCCGAGCACAGAGGAGACCTCCGTGTCGAACCAGTCGGCGAACGAGTCGCGTTCCGGGTCCCATGAGGAGCCCTTCAACAGCAACGGCACGTAACCCTCGGACAGCAGGCCCAGCGCCATCATCAGTGCCATCGTGGACTTGCCGCTGGACGGGGGACCGTAAACGATCATCCGGCCGGGAGCGGCGCCGGTGACGAGACCGGCGGCGTGTCTCTGGAACTCGCTCGCCGTCCACACGGGGCCACCGGCGCCGCGCCAGGCGTCCCTGCCTTTGCGGTCGAGCAGGCGCACGGGCAGGAGTTCGGGACGCAGGAGGCCACGTACCTGGGCGTCGCGGTTCAGCACGCTCTCCAGCTCGGTACGGAGACGTTCGCACAGGTCGGCTGTTGATACGGGTCGCTGCCGCGGACTCGTGACAAAGCCCAGCAGGGTGAGGAACAAGGCGGCGATGCCGGCCAGGCCGTCCATCATGTCGATCTTTTGCAGGGCCACCGCGACGGCTATGGCGACGGCCGCGGTCACCAACAGCAGGATCTTGGCCCAGCGGCGGGCTTTCGCGCTCAACGTATGGACCTCGCTCTCTCACGGAGCATCAGGCCAGAAGGAAGGAGACAGCAGGTATCGCTGTTGAGCAAGCCGATGGCCCGGCGGTCGCCTGGGCTCGTGCCTACGTCAGGCGCCGCGTCGGTGGGCGGTGCTGACGGACTGAATGCGGTCTCGCACCTTCATCATGCCTCCGGCATCGCCTCGCCGCGCGATGGACGGCCACCATCGCGGCTTACGCACTGCCGAGGCATTCGTGGCTACATCGGGAAGCGGCCGCGGTGGATGCGCCAATGGCGGCCGGCCTTCAGGTGGTCGACGATCGCGCGTTGGAGCACGGTGTGGCGCGGCAGCTGGTCGAGCGGCGTCGTCAGGGTGCGGAAGACGAACCGCAGCACTTCGACGTCGGCGTCCTGCCCTTCCGGCTCCTGGTAGGGCTCCAGCTCGAACCTCCGCTGGAACCGGATGATGTTGGAGTCTTCGGGCAGGTACTCCCGCAGTTGTGGGTCGAGCAGCCACGAGCCGCAGGCGAACTCCGTGTAGCGCTCGTCGGGGAAGTGGCGCGGGAAGAAGGCGCGGGCCTCGTCGAGGGACGCCTCGACCGCCTCCGGGGCCAGCGGCCCCGTCTCGGGGATGTGCAGGTCGACGGTGGCGCCGCCGCGGTGGTGCTGCAGCCGGCCCAGCTCGTAGATGGCGCCGCGCGCGTGCAGCGTCAGCCAGCTCTGCATGACCGGCCAGCCCTCGCCGCGCATGCGCCGGTCGACCGCGAGGTTGCGGCCCAGGTCCGCGAGCGTCGCCCACGACACGGACTCGTCGATGCCGTGGTCACGGTGGTACTTCATGACGACGTCGCACAGGGCCAGGTACGCGTACACGTAGAGGTGCCGCCAGGCGGGGCCCCGTTCGCGTGGCAGCGCGGGGCCGGGCGGCAGCCAGCCGTGGCCTCCGAGATCGGCACGGACCAGGGCGATCGAGCGGTCGAGCAGCCAGCGCAGCTCCGGAGTCCACGAAGGAGAGCCGGGGTCGGGCCAGCCCGCCATGATCTCGGCGGCGTCGTCCGGGGGGACCGCGAGCCGGTTCAGGAGCGCGGGCGCGTCGGCCTTGGCGGGTAACGGAGCCGATGGCCGGTCGCCGGCGAGCCGGTGCACATGGTCGACGTCCTCGACGGGCACCCCGAGCCGGGCGGCGGTTTCGTCAAGATCCACGCGGTTGATCCTATGGGCCGACGGGGTCGCTGCTCCAGGTTGCGTGGCTTGGAGCTGTTGACCGGCCAAGGCCGCCGGTCTCGTCCATGATCTCCAGCCGGTCGTTTGACGTCCCGGCTGACGAACGCCATATGTGCCTCAATTAGCCGCTTCACGCCATACAGTTCGGCCCGGCCGTATCGCCAGAGCCGACCAGGAAAGCCTTTATCGCCGCAGCGGCGATAGTAGGACAAGGGCTGGCGAAAGGCGTCATCCTACTTTAGGATGCGCACTATGGGCGGATACCGGGAGAAACGAACGGCGATCGGCTGTCGATCGTCCCTGGCATCCGCGGCGCCGCAGCCCAATTTTCATGGTCTGCCGACCGGCGCCTTCGAGTGTCGCCTGACCCGATAGTCCGACAGCGGATTCCCGTTCAGGCCCACCGCCTCTCCGAACGGCCGACCTGGGCGGCGACTCCGGGAAGCTCGGCAAGGGAGTCCCGCCGGCCTGACGCCGAACGACCTGTTCCCGCTGACGGAAAGAGCCGGGTATCGGGTTTCTGAATGGGCTCGGACCGAGACTTGTCACATTGACATCCGAAGTATCCGTCAAAGGTTTCCCGGAAAGGACCGCCGTGCGGACGACGATCCTGATCACCTCCTATGGCCTGAAAGACCCCTCTGGGCAATGGACCGCCCCCGGAATGGAACTCTTCGAGTTCCCGCCGATCTTTCCCGGCGGCCCGGAATGGTTTACCAAACCCGTGCTCATCGCCCTGCTGAGTTCGGCCGTCGCCATCGCCCTGTGCTGGGCCGCGTTCGCCAACCCGAAGATCGTCCCGCGCGGATGGCAGAGCATCGGCGAGTACGCGTACGTGTTCGTGCGCGACCAGATCGCCAAGCCCAACCTCGGCAAGGACTCCGGCCGCTGGATGGGCTTCCTCTTCACGGTCTTCCTGACGGTGCTCGTCTGGAACCTGATGGGCATCATCCCGCTCATCCAGTTCCCCCTCGCCGCGCACATCGCCTTCCCCCTCGTGCTGGCGCTCACCGTGTACGGCATCAAGGTCTACCTCGGCATCCGCCACCACGGCGTGCGTGGCTACCTCAGGGGCATCGTGCACCTGCCCGGCCTGCCGGGCTGGGCGTACGGGCTCTACGTCCCGCTGATCCTGGCTGAAGTGTTCGTCACGTCGCTGTTCACCCACTTCATGCGGCTGTTCGCCAACATGTTCGCCGGTCACATCCTCGTGGCCTTCTTCAGCTCGGTGGGCTTCTGGTTCCTGTTCGAGCGGCTCACTCCGCTGGGCGCGGGACTCGGCGTCGTCGGCGTGCTGATGACGATCGTGATGACGGCTTTCGAGATGTTCATCCAGTTCCTGCAGGCGTTCCTGTTCGCCATGCTGGCCGCGATGTTCATCGCCGGCGGGCTGCGCGGAGAGCACTGACGGATGACGGGGGCGGCCGGCCTCTCACCGGCCGCCCAGGCGTTGTGGTGCCGGAGATGGGCCGCAGGTCGCCGAGGCGTTCCCGTTGATACCTGAACACTGTGTGCAGGTCACTGAACGCGAGCATGATTCACGTCACTCATACGATAACTACGGGTTGTCCCATCTGACTCATCACAAGAGGGGGGAGATAGGGGGGGCGTTAGGGGTCGAGCCGTGATCTACCCACATATACTGCGGTCATGTTGTCCGACAGATCCCCTCTTCAGTCAGTCTGTTAGGAATCATGTCAGGGACAATCTGCAGCCTGTCAGGGTGGCGTCGGAAGGGGAGGACGATCCTCGGGGGTGACGGGGGACTCGTGACTACGTATAGTGACATCGCCAATTGCCGGTGAACCGGATGCTCCGGCAAATATCGCGTTCTATGCCCTTCTTCCAGCATGTGGTGGAAGAAGAGGATTGCGGGGGCACGCACGTGCGGGAGAGAGACGGGCGCGCCGACGAGAGGACCGTGGCGTCGGCGGCATGCCTCATAGCCGAGATGAAGCTAGCGGCGGCGATGCCTGAGCCGCCGGAACGGCGGGAGGCCCGCCCCGGCCGCCGTGCACCGTCCGCGACGGCCAGGCCACACACAAGTATCAAGCATCCCGAAACCGGAATCCGGGCGGCCGAATATTCGTCTGTCCGCTGCGTGTCACCCTGCCCTGCAATCCCTTCTCTCGGACGAAGACGCCGAGGGGCTCACTGAAATTCGCTTGAAAAGGAAATTAATCCACCGAGAACGACGACCAGGGTGGCTGGCTGGAGGCGTGGGCCATGCAGCTCATCGAACGTGCAGAGGCACTGGCAAACTTCCGTGACCTTATGGAGAAGGCGGCGGGCGGGACCGGCGGAGTCATGGTGATGACCGGTTTCGGCGCCATGGGTAAGAGTGCGTTACTGCAGGCCTGCGCTAATGAGGCCGGCGCGGCGGGGTTCCTTCTGATGAAAAGCGCGGGGTCGCGTGCGGAACGCATGTTTCCTTTGGGGACCCTGGGGCAGCTGTTTCGTTCCGCCGAGCTGCCCCCGGAGTTGGCCGACGAGGTGGAGCAGACGCTCGCTCCGGAACCGATCAACGGGATCTCCGGAGTGCCTGACCCGGTGGTACTCGGGAAGAACCTCACCAACGTTGCGGCGCGGCTGTGCGGGGTCCTCGTGGAGCTCACCAAACGACAGCCGATCCTGCTGTCCGTCGACGACGTGCACAACGCGGACGGCCCGAGCCTGCAGGCCCTGCTCTACATCCAGCGGCGCATGGCGAACGCCCCGCTGCTGCTGGCCGTGACCTCGCTGGCGCAGCGCCGTGCGGTGGACTCCCTGTTCAGCGCCGAGCTCACCGGGCGGCCCAACTGTGTGCAGACACGGGTCACCGGGTTGTCGCCTGCGGGGGTGGAGGAGCTTCTCCGGGACACGGTGGGCACCGAGCCCGCCGCCCGGCTGGCCCCGGAGTACCACCGGCTGAGCGGCGGGAACCCCCTCCTCCTGCACGCCATGGTGCAGGACTACTGGGACGTGGCGCAGGGCGGCTGGTCGCCGGAGGGCTCCCAGCCGGGCGTCGGCCGCCATCTCCACCAGGCGGTCCTGTCCTGCCTGCACCGATGGGATCCGCGGATCCTGGACGCGGCCCGCGGCGTCGCCCTGCTCGGGCGCTCGGCCAGCACCGGATCGGTGGCGCAGCTGCTCGGCGTGAAGCCCGCCTACGTGCTCCCCGCGCTGGAGGCCCTGGACGGGGCAGGGCTGCTGCGGGGCTGCCAGTTCCGGCATCCGACGATGCGCAAGGCCGTACTCCGGGATCTCAGCCCGGACCGGCAGTCCGTCATGTACATGCGGGCCGCGCGGATCATGTATCAGCTCGGCGCCGAGCCGGGGGACATCGCCGACCACCTGCTGGCCTCAAGCCCGGCCGGTCCGTGCGAGGCGGAGCCGTGGATGGTGGCGGTGCTGCGCGAAGCCGCCCAGGTGGCGCTCGTGCAGGACGACCAGGACCGGGCGATCAGCTGTCTGGAGCTGGCCCGGCTCATCAGCGACGACGAAGGGGCGAAGGCGGCGATGCTGAGCGAGCTGGCCCAGGCGAACTGGTGCCACCGGCCCGCCGGGGCGCTGCGCTTCCTGGCCCCGCTGGAGGACGCGTACGGGCGCGGTCAGCTCGCCGCCGCGGACGCCCGCGCCCTCAGCAGATATCTGCTGTGGCACGGCTGGACCCGCCGTGCGGCCATCGTCTACGACTGGACGGCGCCCCCGTGCGACACCCCGTCCAGGGAGCACTCCCGGCTCTGTTTCACCCGGGAGTGGGCGCGGTTGATCTTCCCGACCATGTTCGTCGAGGGCGAGACCGACGGGCCGGCGGGCGAGGCCGGCCCGGCCGGCCGGGAGTTCTCGCTGAGCAACCTGCTGCTGGGCAAGGCCGAGGAGGACATCGTCGGCGCCGCCCAGGAGCTGCTGGAAAGCTGCAACCTGACCGAGGCGGAGCCGGAGGCGGTCTTCGTCGCGCTGCTCGCCCTGAGCCACACGGGCCGTTACCAGGAGGCGGTGCGGTGGTGCGAGTCGCTCGGCACGGAAGGGGCGGCGCGCGGGCTGCCGCGCTGGACGGCCTCCCTCGCCGCGATCCGGTCGTGGCTGGCGGTCCAGCACGGTGAGCTGGGCGAGGCCCGGCGGTACGCGCGGCAGGCGCTGAGCGCGATGTCGCGGACGAGCTGGGGGGTGATCCTCGGGTTGCCCCTGATGGTGCTGCTGCGGGCCGCCGTCGCCATGGGGGATCTGGACGAGGCGGGGGAGATCATCAAGCGCGGGGTTCCCGCCGACATGGCGCGAACCACGCTGTGGCCGCTCTTCCTGCAGGCCAGAGGGGACTACTACCTCGCCACGAACCGCCCGCGGGCGGCGTTGAGCGACTTCCACGAGTGCGGTGAGCTGCTGCGCGAGTGGGACCTCGACATTCCCGCGCTCGCGGACTGGCGGTGCGCGATCGCCCGTACGTACCTGCAGATCGGCGCGGTCGAGGAGGCGCGGCAGAAGATCACGGAGCAGTTGTCCATACCCGGCGGCACCCATCCGCGGGTGCACGGCCGGGCGTTGCGGCTGCTGGCGTCGGTCACCGAGCTGCGGCAGCGGCCGGCGAGGCTGCAGGAGGCCATGACCCTGCTGCAACGCTCCGGCGACCTGCTGGAGCTCGGCTGGGCGTACGCGGATCTCAGCTACGCCTACCAGGAGCTCGGCGACATCACCCGGGCCCGGCTGATGGCCAGGCGGGCCAAGCAGATCGCCAAGGCGTGCGAGGCCGGTCCGCTGTCCGCGCGGCTGCAGCCGCGCGAGGAGGACGGCGGCGGGGACCTGGGCGAGTCGGCGGCGCTCAGCGACGCCGAGCGCCGCGTCGCCGCGCTGGCCGCGTTCGGCTACACCAACAGGGAGATCAGCGAACGCCTGTTCATCACGGTCAGCACGGTGGAGCAGCATCTCACCCGGGTGTATCGGAAGCTCAACGTGAAGCGGCGCGCCGACCTGCCGACCGAGCTGTCCCTGGGCACGGGATTAGGCGAGACGGACGTGTCCCGTATGACGGGGCGCGGCACGGGTCATCCGAGGCGGGCGGCCGGCGGAATGGAGCGCTGATCACACGCTCATCCAGGACTTCGAGGAATGGCCGGCGTCGCTCAGCAGCGTGTCGAACGCCAGCGGCTGCGGCTCCGGCAGAAGGGTGACCAGCAGGCTGATCTTCCTGATCATGTCCGCTGAGTATTCGCGCACCGGGGTGATCTCCGCCTCGGCCAGGTCCCAGGGGCCGAGCAGCTCTTCCGCGCGCTGCGCGGCCAGCACCGGATCGAGTCCGTACCAGAGGATGACCGAGGTCAGCAGGTCGCGGCCGGTCCAGTGGTCCGGGATATCGGTGTTGTCGACGAGGGTGGATGGCGCAGTGACCGACGAAAGTAGCATTTGGAACACAGGAGTCCCCCAAATATCAACTCAACTGTTGTTCGCCAGGGATGCGGTGCCGATTGCCTCGCGTACGGGGCGCGGATCGCTCCCGCGCCGATGGATGGGGGGCTGGCGGAGGAGCACCCGCAGCCCGTCGGTCAGGTCGGTCACGGACACCAGATCGGGATTGATCAGCCATTGCGCCATCAGCCCTTGGAGCAGGGTGAGGTAGAGCCGGCCCACCGCGCGTGCGGACTCCTCGTCGAGCGATTCGTCCGTGCCGAGCAGCTTGGCCAGTCCCTCGGGGTCGGCGGCCGACGCGAGCGCGATGCCGAGCCTCTCCCGCAGGTCCGGCGCGTGCTCGGCGATGGTGAGCGCCTCGAAGTTGGCGGCCAGCAGCGGGCGGTTGTGCTTGAAGCTGTCGACGATCTGCTTCCAGGTCTTCTCGAAGCCCACCAGCGGGTCGGTCGCGTCGTTGACGACGGTGACCTGCCACAGGTCGGTCCAGTCCTGGACCATCTCGATGAGGGCCTCGCGAAGGAGTGCCTCCTTGGAGCCGAAGTGATAGCCGATGGAGGCGAGGTTGGCCCCTGAGGCGGCGCTGATGTGCCGGGCGGTGGTGTGTGCGTAACCCCGCTCCACGATGCATCGCTTCGCGCCCTCAAGGAGCTGCTCTCGATGTCCCATGACGACGATCATAGCACGATTTATTCATACGTCCGTTCTGTACGCTTGTATGATTCTGGGCATGACGCAGATGAATCCCCCCATCGCGGGCCGTCGGGAATGGCTCGGTCTCGTCGTACTCACCCTTCCCGTGATCTTGCTGTCCAACTCGATCACCATCTTGTTCCTCGCGGTTCCCTGGATCACCGAAGGGCTCAAGCCCGGCGCCTCCGAACTGCTGTGGATCATGGACATCTACACGTTCGTGCTGGCCGGGCTGCTGATACCGATGGGCGCGTTGGGCGACAGGATCGGCCGGCGGCGGGTGCTGCTGGGCGGCGCGGTGCTCTTCGGCATCGGCTCGGCCGCCGCGGCGTACGCCTCCTCGCCCGAGCTGCTGATCGCCGCGCGGGCGCTGCTGGGCATCGGCGCCGCCACGCTCATGCCGTCCACGCTGGCGCTCATCCGGACGCTGTTCCAGGACCCCGGGCAACGCAAGATGGCGGTGGGCATCTGGACCGCCGGCTCTTCGGGAGGCGTGGTGCTGGGGCCGCCGCTGGGCGGTTTCCTGCTGGAGTACTTCTGGTGGGGCTCCGTCTTCCTGCTCAACGTGCCGTTCATGCTGCTGCTGCTGGCCGCCGGGCCGATGCTGCTGCCGGAGTCCAGGGACCCCAGCAAGAAGGGCCGCTTCGACCTGCTCGGCGTGGTGCTGTCGCTGGCCGCGATACTGCCGCTGATCTACGGGCTGAAGCAGCTGGCACTGGAGGGGCCGTCGATCTGGTCGGTCGCCCCACTCCTCGCGGGCATCGGCTTCGGCGTGGCGCTGATGTACCAGCAGCGCAGGCGGACCGATCCGATGATCGACATCGACCTCTTCAGGCGGCCGGTCTTCGCGACCGCGGTGGGAGGGTACGCGCTGGTCATGTTCGCCCTCACCGGCGGCACCTTCCTCGCCTCGCCGTACCTGCAGCAGGTGCTGATGCTGAGCCCGCTGCCCGCGGCGCTGTGGCAGATGCCCGCAGGGGTCGGGGTGATCGTCGCCGCGGTGGTCGCCGGCTACCTCGCGCAGCGGGCCAGGCCCGGTCTGGTCTTCGCGGCCGGCCCACTGCTCATGGCCGTCGGCCTGCTGATCATGTCGCAGGTCCAGGTGGACTCCGGGCTGGCGGTGCTGGTGCCGGGGATGATCCTGGTCGGCGCGGGCACCGGGATCGTGGCCACGGTGGCGGTGGACATCGTCCTCGGCAGCGTGCCGCAGGAGCGGTCCGCGCGGGCCTCCGCGCTGTCGGAGACCAGTCTGGAGCTGGGGACCGCGATGGGCATCGCGCTCATGGGCCTGATCAGCACCGTCGTCTACAGCCGGACGCTGCTGGACACGATGCCGCAGGGTGTGCCGGAGACGGAGACCGCGGCGGCGTCCGAGACCCTTTCCGCGGCGCTCCTGGTCGCCGCCGACCTGCCCGGGCAGCTGGGCGCCCAGCTCGCCGACGCGGCCAGGGCCGCGTTCACCCTCGGCATGCAGGTGCCGCTCTACCTGACCGCGGCGCTCATGCTGGCGCTCGCCGCCATCGCGCTGATCGCCCTGCGCCGCGCCGACATCAAGCACGCGGACGAGGAGTCCGGCGTGTCCGAGGCGCACTGAGGCGCAGGTACGCGGGCTCCTCCATGGGTCGCCCCGGCCCCATACGTGGTTCGCCGGGCCGGGGCGAGGTCCATTAGGGGTTGATCTAGGGGGAATGTCCGCCTCTACCGTGGCGAGGTCAATACGATCGCCGGCTAGGTGGAGGCACCATGCCCGAAGGCGCCAACCCGGCAGCCGATTACGAGTTGGGACTGCGCCTGCTCAACGCCCGCGCCATGCAGCGGGTACTGGGCAGCATGGGCGACCCTTACGCCCTGGTCCTGCGCGGCGCCGACGATCCCTACCCCTTCTACGCCGCGATCCGCGAGCGCGGCCCGATCTACCACAGCACGACAGGCAGCTGGGTGACCGCGGACCCCGGAGTGATCGCCGAGGCTCTGGCGGACCCGCGATGGCGGATGTCCGGCCCGGACGGCTCGCCGGCCGCCGAGCAGCCGCTGCCCTTCTACGGGTACGGCACGCCCGGCGCCGAGGCCGACGAGCACACACGGCTGCGCGCCCACTGGCAGCCTCTGGTCGACCCGGAGGCGCTGGCCGCCCATCGCAAGACCGTCGAACGGGAGTGCCTGGCCCGCCTCGACCGGGTCGCCGGCGGCGATCTCATGGCCGACTACGCCTGGCCGGTGGCGACCGCCGCCACCGGCGCGTTCCTCGGCATTCCCGCCGCCGCGCTGCCGCGGTACGCGGAGCTCTGCGCGGACGCCGAGGCGCTGCAGGACTCCCTGCTCGCCGCCCAGCCGCTGGCCCTGGTCCGCCGGATCGAGGACGCCGTGGCCGGGCTGGACGAGCTGTTCGGCGGGGCGGGGACGGAGACGCCCGACCGGGCCGTGCGGGTGCTGCTGTCCGTCGCCGCCGTCCCGGCCACCGCGCACCTGGTGGGCAACGCGGTCCACGCGCTGCTGGCCGAGCCCGGAGGATGGGCGGCACTGAGCCGCGATCCGGACCTCGCCGCGGCGGCCGTCGCTGAGACGCTGCGGTACGACCCCCCGGTGCAGGCGGAGATCCGGGTGGCCGCCGCGCCGGTCGAACTGGCCGGGACAGAACTGGCGGCGGGCAGTCACCTGGTGATGATCACCGCGGCCGCCGGCCGGGACGAGACCCGGCACCCGGAGCCTGACCGCTTCCGCCTGGATCGGCAGGCCGAGCCGGAGCCGCTCACCTTCGCCGGCGGGCTCCACCACCTCCCGGTCGCCCCGCTGGCGCGTACGCAGGCCGAGGCGGCGCTGCGGATTCTCGCCGAGGCGCGGCCGAACCTGCGGCCGTCCGGCGCGCCGGTGTACCGGCGGCGCGCTCCCGTGGTGCGCGGCCCCGTCGAGCTGCCCGTGCTCGGGCTTGGAGAGACCTGATGCGTGTCCTGCTGACCTCGTTCGCCCTCGCCTCGCACTACAACTGCCTGGTGCCGCTCGGCTGGGCGCTGGCCGCCGCCGGACACGAGGTCCGGGTGGCCAGCCAGCCCTCGCTGACCGACGCGATCACCGCCTCGGGGCTGACCGCGGTCCCGGTCGGCACCGATCCGGAGCTGGAGGAGGTGCGCGAGCGGCCGGCCGCGGCCATGGGCCCGCCCCAGGTGCACGAGGACCGCGACGAGCCGGTCACCTGGGAACAGGCTCTGGACTTCGACATGGTGATCGCGCCGCTGCTGCTGGCCGCCACCAACAACACGGAGATGGTGGACGAGCTGGTCGGCTTCGCCCGGAGCTGGCGTCCCGACCTGGTGATCTGGGAGCCGTTCACGCTGGCCGGCGCGATCGCGGCGGAGGCGTGCGGTGCGGTGCACGTCCGGGCGCTGTGGGGCCTCGACGTGCTGGGCAGCGCCCGCCGTACCCTCCTGGACCTGCGCGCCCGCCAGCCGCGGGCGCACTGGGAGGACCCGGTGGCCGAGTGGCTGACGCTGACCCTGGCGCGCTTTTCCCGCCCGTTCACCGAGGAGGTGACCACGGGGCGGCTCACGATCGACACCACGATGCCGGAGAGCCTGCGGCTGCCGGTCGGGGTGCCGATCGTGGGCATGCGGACGCTGCCGTACAACGGCCGCTCGGTGATGCCGGACTGGCTGGCCGAGCCGCCCAGCCGCCCCCGCGTCTGCTTCACCCTGGGCGGGACCGGCGGCGACTTCCTGCACGACTGGGCGCTCGGCCCGGCCGAGCTGGTGAGCGCGGTGGCCGAGCTCGACGTGGAGGTGGTGGCCACGCTCGACGCCGGGCAGCGCGCCCGCCTGGGCGAGGTGCCGGACAACGTACGCATCGTCGACTTCGTACCGATGAACCTGCTGATGCCGACCTGCGCGGCGGTGGTGCACCACGGAGGGGCCGGCACGTTCAGCGCCGCGCTGCTCAACGGAGTGCCGCAGCTGATGGTCGCGAACACCTGGGACACCCCGGTGAAGGCCAAGCGGCTGGCCGAGCAGGGCGCCGGCCTCTACATCCCGCCGCCGAAGCTCGACGCCGACGGCTTCCGGGACGCGGTGGCGACGCTGGTGCACGACCCGGGACCGCGGGCCGCCGCCGACCGGCTGCGCAAGGAGATGCTCACGGAGCCCACTCCGGCGGAGCTCGTACCCCGGCTGGAACGCCTGGTCGCGGAGCACCGCGGTGCCTGAGACGAGCCGGCGGCCGACCGCGAAGGGCACCGTGCCGTTCGGGGAGTACCGCACCTGGTATCGGGTGAGCGGTGACCTGTCCGGCGGGCGCCCCCCACTGGTGGTGCTGCACGGCGGGCCCGGCAGCACGCACGACTACCTGGTGCCGCTGTGCGACCTGAGCGACGCCGGCCATCCGGTGATCCTCTACGACCAGCTCGGCAACGGCGGCTCCACCCACCTGCCGGACAAGGGCGCGGACTTCTGGACCGTGCAGCTGTTCCTCGACGAGCTGGACAACCTGCTCGACCGGCTCGGCGTGGCCGACGACTATCTGCTCTACGGCCACTCCTGGGGCGGCATGCTCGGCGCCACGCACGCCGCGGCCCGCCCGCCCGGCCTGCGCGGGCTGGTCATCGCGAACTCGCCGGCCTCCATGACCACCTGGCGCGCGGAGATGGTACGGCTGCGCGCCACGCTCCCGCCCGAGGTCCAGGAGACGCTGGCCAGACACGAGGCCGCGGGCACCACCGGCACCCGCGCCTACTTCGACGCCATGCGCGTCTTCTTCGACCGCTACGTGTGCCTGGTGAACCCGTGGCCGCGGGAGTACCAGGCGTCCTTCATGGAGATGCACAACAACCCGACCGTCTACTACACGATGAACGGGCCGACCGAGTTCCACGTCGTCGGCACGCTGCGCGACTGGTCGGTCGAGAAGCTGCTGCCGTCCATCGAGGTGCCGACCCTGATCATCTCCGGGCGGCACGACGAGGCGACGCCGGAGACCGTCCGCCCGTTCGACGACCTCATCCCGGACTCCCGCTGGGAGATCCTCGAGAACTCCAGCCACCTTCCGCACCTGGAGGAACCCGACCGGTTGCGTGAAGTGCTGCTGGCCTACCTCGCCACTGTTGACGGGACCCAACCGGGGACCCGCGCAAGCGACGCCGCGACAGGGAGTTGACATGCCCCGCGTTTTACCCGACCTTAACCCGAGCCCTCGTACGGGCCGCCCGCGCGCCCTGGTGAGCGGAGTGGCCTCCGACTCGCACACCTGGAACCTGGTCTTCCTGCAGCTGGTCTGCGAGGAGGAGGGCCTGGACGTGGTGAACCTGGGCCCGTGCGTCCCGGACGAGCTGCTGGTCACCGAGTGCGTGGACCAGCGCCCCGACCTGGTCGTGATCAGCACCGTCAACGGGCACGGCTACCGGGAGGGCCTGCGGGTCGTCCCCAAGCTGCGGGCCCGGCCGGAGCTGGCCGACGTACCGATCGTGATGGGCGGCCGCCTCGGGGTGACCGGGCGGCGGGAGGACGACCTCGCCGACGAGCTCACCGCCGCCGGCTGTGACGGGGTCTTCGACCGCGGCGGCCCCGAGGACATCGAGGACTTCAGGACACTGGCCGCCGCGGTGGCCTGGAAGGCGGACGACGCCGCGGCGCGGACGCCCGTCCAGTTCGGCTGAGTCCACGGTGGCCGCGGAATTCGGCGGTTTCGTGACCGACACCGCCGCGAGCGGCGAACTGGTGGTGCAGCCCCGGATGGGATTCGGCGACGTGGCGACCATGCGCGCCGGGCTGCTCGCCACGAAAGGCGCCCGCGCGGCCACCGCCGGCACGATCACCGTGGACAGCTACACCCGGGTGGGCGACCTGGACTCGGCGGCCGCGGCGCTGGCCTCCGGCGCCGCGCTCAACGGCTACCCCTTGGTCAGCCAGGGCGTCGCGGTCAATCAGGAGCTGCTGAGCGGGGTGCGGGACGCCACCTTCCCCGTGCAGGTGCGGCACGGTTCCGCCAACCCCGTGAAGATCTTCGAGGCGTTGCTGGACGCCGGCCTGGACGCCACCGAGGGCGGCCCGGTCTCCTACTGCCTGCCGTACAGCCGGATGCCGCTGAGCCAGGCGGTCGACCACTGGGCCCGCGGCTGCGAGCTGCTGGCCACCCGGGGGCAGGCGGCGGGGAGGGAGCCGCACCTGGAGACCTTCGGCGGCTGCGTGCTGGGCCAGCTCTGCCCGCCCGGCCAGCTCGTCGCGCTCAGCATCCTGGAGGGGCTCTTCTTCCAGGCGCACGGGCTGCGTGACATCTCGCTGAGCTACGCCCAGCAGACCAGCCCGGAGCAGGACGTCGAGGCGGTGCTCGCGTTGCGCGCGCTGGCCGAGGAGTTCCTCGCCGGCGTGCGCTGGCACGTGGTCGTCTACGCGTACATGGGGGTCTACCCCGAGACCCCGCGCGGCGCCGCGTCGCTGCTGACCGCCGCCGCCGAGCTGGCCGTGCGCACCGGGGCGGAGCGGCTCATCGTCAAGACCGAGGCGGAGTCCCGGCGCATCCCCACGATCGAGGAGAACGTGGCCGCGCTGGAGCTGGCCGGCACGGCCGCGCGCGCCGCGCGGCCGGTCGTGCCGCCGCCGAGCCGTACCGACTCGCAGGTGTACGCCGAGGCGCGGCGGCTCGTCGAGGCCACGCTGGAGCTGCACCAGGACGTGGGCAGGGCGCTGCTGCGCGCGTTCAAGCGGGGTTACCTGGACATCCCCTACTGCGTGCACCCCGACAACAGGGGTGCGGCGCGCAGCCACATCGACGGCGACGGCGCGCTGCGCTGGGCGGACGTGGGGGCGCTGCCGCTCGACGGGCTGGTCGCGCGGCGCCGCTCCCGCCCGGTCGGCTCGGCCGAACTGCTGCACGCGCTCCACTACATCCAGCGCAGGCACGACGGCCAGGAGCACGCGGATGGTGGGGGCGGGCCGGATCACGATGAGGGGTACTAGGGGTGGGGCCGGCCGGGCGGCCGCGGTTAGCGTGCCCTGGTGGACAACGCATCGAGTCACGAGATCGCGATGGTTTTTCCAGGAATGGGACCGACCGGGTTCGCCGACATCGAGCGGTTCGCCACCGAGGTGCCGGTGGCGTGGCGGCTGTTCGCCGAGGCCGACGAAGCCCTCGGCTACCAGGTGCTGGACCGGTTCCGCCAGACGGAGGGCGACTACTCCGAGTACGCCCAGGTGGCCTTCCTGATCACCTGCCTGGCTCTGGCCGAGTGGGCGGAGAGTGAGGCGCTGCCCGCCCGCCCGGGGCTGTGCACCGGGCCGAGCTTCGGGGGCAAGGCGGCCGCCGCCTATGTGGGCTCGCTGAGCTTCGCCGACGCGGTGTGGATGACCGCCCGGCTGGCCCGGTGCGTGGCGGACTACTTCAGCCGGGAACACCGGAGCCTCGTCACCCACTCGTTCGTCCGGGTGAAGCCAGAGGTGGCGGAGGAACTGCTCGGCGAGCTGACCGCGCGCAGCCGCGTGGCGGACGTGGCCTGCCGCGTGGACAGGGACTTCTTCATGGTCACGCTGTCGGCGGACGATCTGCCGGGCCTGGAGAAGGGGATCCGTGCCGCCGGCGGGCTGTCGCTCTACACGATGCGGCCGCCGATGCACAGCCCGGCCTTCGCCGGGCTGCGGGAACGCGCGGAGAAGGAGGTCCTGGACGAGCTGGAGTTCGCCGAGCCGCGGCTGCCGGTGGTCTCCGACCACGACGGTTCGTTGCTGACCACCGCGGAGCAGGTGCGGAACCTGCTCCTGGACGGCTTCGTCCGCCAGATGCACTGGCCGGTGACGGTCGAGGCGCTGCGCGCCAGGGGAGTGCGCACGGTCTGCGTGGCCGGGCCCGACGCCCTGTTCAGCCGGGTGCCGGCCACCGCACGGAACTTCGAGGTGGTGCCGGTCGGTCCGAAGCGGCCGCTGCTCGTCGCCGCGGCTCGCGGTGCCGAGCCCCGCTCATCGCATGGCGGTGAGTCCGGTGCGGAGCGTGGCTCGGCGGCGGGGTGACCCGGCGGCCTCAGGAGCCTGAGCGGGCGGCGCTGAGCGCCGCCCACAAAGCCCCCGGGGTGGTGAAGGTGTCCAGGACGAGCGCCTCCTCGTCGAACTGTACGGCGTAGTCGGCTTCCAGTGCGCTCAACAGTTCCACCGCGCCCATGGAATCCAATCCGAATTCCCGGAGGTTGGTGTCCGCGGTGAGTTGGTCGCCGGAAGACAGCAAGGGGAGGCGGTGCCGCAGCAGCGCCTCAAACTGTTTGTCCCACATGGCCTGCATTATGCCTCAATAACTCGCGCTGAGGAAAAGGAAATGGGCGAAGAAATTCACCGGAACCTCCACGGGCGATTTCTGGGCGGACTGGCCGCCGCGCCGCGCGGTGCCGCGCTGCGCCTCGGCGACCGCACGGTCACCTTCGAGGAGCTGCACGAGCTGGCGCTCGTCTGGGCCGGGTCGCTGCTCCACGGCGGCGTCACTGGCCCCATAGGGGTGCTCGCGGAGAAGGGGACCACCTCCTACGCGGGGG
The DNA here is from genome assembly GCF_036289125.1 of Nonomuraea sp. LP-02. Taxonomy (NCBI): domain Bacteria; kingdom Bacillati; phylum Actinomycetota; class Actinomycetes; order Streptosporangiales; family Streptosporangiaceae; genus Nonomuraea; species Nonomuraea sp. LP-02. The sequence goes on from NZ_JAXCLK010000001.1 coordinate 8,695,075, forward strand.
TGCTCGCGGCGCTGTACGCCGGGGCGACGGTGGTGCCGCTGCACGCCGACTTCCCGCCCGACCGGACGGCGCGGATGATGGCGGCGGCCGGCGTCACCGCGCTGATCGCCGACGGCCGCGGCGCCGCCCTGCTGCCCGAGCTGCGGGAACGCGGCTACCACGGGGCCGCGCTGCTGCCCGTGGGCGGCGGCGAAGGGGGGATCCCGGTGTCGGCCGCGTACGCGCCGGCCGAACCGGTCGCGGTGCCGCCCGACGCCCCCGCCTACATCCTGTTCACCTCCGGCTCGACCGGCCGGCCCAAGGGCGTGGTGCTCACCCACGGCAACCTGTCCCACTACTTCGGCGTGCTCGACGGACGCTACGACTTCAGCCCCGACGACGCCTTCTCGCAGACCTTCGACCTCACCTTCGACTGCGCGATCTTCGACCTGTTCTGCTCCTGGGGTGCGGGCGCCCCGGCCGTGCCGGTGCCCCCGCGCGGCCACGCCGACCTGCCCGCCTTCCTGGAACGTCACGGGGTGACCGTCTGGTTCTCCACGCCCAGCGGCATCAGCCTGGCCCGCCGGCTCGGCTCCCTGCGCCCGGACACCCTGCCCGGCCTGCGGTGGAGCTTCTTCGCCGGAGAGGCGCTGCGCTGCCAGGACGTCGAGGACTGGACCCGCGCGGCGCCGTACTCGACGGTGGAGAACCTGTACGGGCCGACCGAGCTGACCGTGACGATCACGGGTCACCGCTGGTCGCAGGAAGGCTCCACGAAGCTCGCGGTCAACGGTGTCGTGCCGATCGGCGCCGTGCACCCCGGGCACCAGGTCCTGCTCGTCACCGAGGACGGCCGCCCGACCGAGGACGAGGAAGGGGAGCTCTGCGTCACCGGGCCGCAGCTCACCCCCGGCTACCTGGACCCGGAGGACGGCGCGGGCCGCTTCCTGGAGCACGCGGGACACACCTGGTACCGCACCGGCGACCGGGTGCGGCGGCTCCCCGGGGACGAGCTGTGCTACCTCGGCCGCAGGGACGCCCAGGTGCAGGTGCAGGGCTGGCGGGTGGAGCTGGCGGAGATCGAGCACGCGCTGCTGGCCGCCGGCGACGGGGTGGCCGAGGCGGCCGCGGTGGGGGTCGAGGGCGCGGCCGGCACGGAGCTGGTGGTGTTCTACACCGGCGAGGCGCGTCCGCCGGTCGAGCTGGCCAACCGGCTGCGCCGTACGCTGCCGCACGGCATGGTGCCCAAGCGCTATCACCACCTCGACGAACTTCCGCTCAACGCCAACCGCAAGGTGGACAGAAAGGCGCTCACCGAGCGCGCGGGCGAACTGCTACACCCCGACAACAATTGGTCTTAGGGGGCGGGTAGGGGTTAGTCCGAACTCCGAACATTTCGTAGTTTGGTGGCGCAACCGAAAGGGTGAGAACCATCAAGCCCGGTGAGCTCAACGCTCCTGATAATCCTAGGTTGGTAATGGACAACGAAGAGAAACTTGTCAATTACCTGAAAAGGGCGACGGCGGATCTGCGGGAGTCCAGGCGGCGGTTGCAGGCCGCCGAGGACCGCCTGCGGGAGCTGGGCGCAGGCCCGGACGGCGGAGTGCCGATCGCGATCGTCGGCATGGCCTGCCGCTACCCGGGCGGGGTGACCGCACCCGAGGACCTGTGGCGGTTGCTCACCGACGAGGTGGACGCGGTCACGCCCATGCCCGCCGCCGACCGCGGCTGGGACGTCGACGCGATCTACGACCCGGAGCGCGGCAAACCGGGCAAGACCTACACCCGCGAGGGCGGCTTTCTCCGCGACGTGGCCGACTTCGAGCCGGAGTTCTTCGGCATCGGCCCCAACGAGGCCACCGCCATGGACCCGCAGCAGCGGCTCCTGCTGGAGACCACCTGGGAGGCGGTGGAGCGCGCCGGGATCGACCCGACGGCGCTGCGCGGCAGCCGTACCGGGGTGTTCGTCGGCGTGATGTACGGCGACTACGGCTCGCGCAGCGACCGGGTGCCCCGCGGCGTCCAGGGCTTCATCGCGCACGGCAGCCACCACAGCGTGGCGTCCGGGCGGATCTCCTACCTGTACGGCTTCGAGGGGCCCGCGGTCACCGTGGACACCGCGTGTTCGTCGTCGCTGGTGGCGCTGCATCTCGCGGCGCAGGCCCTGCGCGGCGGCGAGTGCGAGCTGGCGCTGGCCGGCGGCGCCACCGTGCTGTCCACCACCGAGCTGTTCGTCGACTCAGCCCGGCAGGGCGTGCTCTCCCCCGACGGCCGCTGCAAGTCGTTCGCCGACGCCGCCGACGGGGTCGGCTGGGGCGAAGGCGTCGGCCTGCTGCTGCTCGAACGGCTCTCCGACGCGCGGCGGCACGGGCACCCCGTACTGGCCGTGATCCGCGGCTCCGCCGTGAACCAGGACGGCGCCAGCAGCGGCCTGACCGCGCCGAACGGCCCCTCCCAGGAGCGGGTGATCGGCGCCGCGCTGGCCGCGGCGGGCCTGACGCCGGCAGACGTCGACGTCGTGGAGGGCCACGGATCAGGGACCGGGCTGGGCGACCCCATCGAGGCGCAGGCGCTGCTGGCCACCTACGGGCAGGGCCGCGACCGGCCGATGCTGCTGGGGTCGGTGAAGTCGAACATCGGCCACGCCCAGGCGGCGTCCGGCGCCGCCGGCGTCATCAAGATGGTGCTCGCGATGCGGCACGGCACGCTCCCGAAGACGCTGCACGTGGACGCGCCGAGCCAGGAAGTGGACTGGTCCGCCGGCGCCGTGGAGCTGCTGACCGAAGCCCGGCCGTGGACACGCGACGGCCGTCCGCGCCGCGCCGGCGTCTCCGCGTTCGGGGTCAGCGGCACCAACGCCCACGTCATCCTCGAAGAGGCGCCGGACGAGGCCGTCCCGGCGGAGCCCTCTGACCGTACGCCTGCCGTGATGCCGGTGGTCGTGTCGGCCAAGTCCGAGGCGGCGCTCCGCGCGCAGGCCGACCGGCTGGCCGGTTTCCTCGCCGAGCCCGGCTCCGACGCCGGTCTGGCGGACGTGGCGTCGGCGCTGACCCGGCGGGCGGCGCTGACGCACCGCGCCGCGCTGGTGGCCGACGACCGGAACGGCCTGCTCGCCGCGCTGCGCGGCCTGGCCGCGGGCGAGCCGCCGTCCGGCGTGACCGTCGAGACGGCCAGGACCGGGCGGCTGGGCCTGGTGTTCTCCGGACAGGGCGCGCAACGGCTCGGCATGGGCCGCGGCCTGTACGCGCGCTTCGGCGTGTTCGCGCGGGCCTTCGACGAGGCAGTCGAGCTCCTGACGGCCGAGCTGGGCACGTTCTCCGGCGGGTCGCCGGGGCTCGGGCTGCGTGAGGTGCTGGCGCCCGCGTCCCAGGACGAGGAGACGGCCGCCGCTCTGAACCAGACGGTGTTCGCGCAGGCCGGGCTGTTCGCTTTTGAGACGGCGCTGTATCGGTTGCTGGAGTCGTTCGGGGTCCGGCCTGATTTCGTGGCCGGGCATTCGCTGGGTGAGATCACCGCGGCGCATGTGGCCGGGGTGCTGGATCTGGCGGATGCGTGCCGGTTGGTGGCTGCTCGTGGCCGGTTGATGCAGGCGCTTCCGGCCGGCGGCGCGATGGCGGCGATCGGCTGTGGCGAGGATGTCCTCGCTCCGGTGCTGGCCGAGCACGACCAGGTGGCCGTGGCTGCGGTGAACGCGCCGGGCGCGGTGGTGGTCTCGGGAGCGGCCGACCAGGTTGCCGAGGTCGTCGACTGGGCGCGGCAGCAGGGGCACCGGACCCGGCCGTTGCGGGTGTCGCATGCGTTCCATTCGCCGCTCATGGAGCCGATGCTGGCCGAGTTCGAGCAGGTCGTGGCGGGATTGACGCTGCGGCGTCCGGAGCTGGCGCTGGTGTCGAACGTCTCGGGTGAGCTGGCGGGTGACGAGGTCACCGAGCCCGGCTACTGGGTCGAGCACGTACGGCGACCGGTGCGGTTCGCCGACGGCGTCCAGGTCATGCGGGGACGCGGGGTCACCCACTTCCTGGAGGTCGGCCCGGACGCCCAGCTCGCCCCCATGGTCGAGGCGATCCTCGCCGACGGCGGCCACGCGGGCCCGGTGGTGCCGCTGCTGCGCCGCGACCGCGACGAGGTGGCTCACTTCGGCGCCGCGCTCGGCGCGGCCTGGGCCGGTGGCGTGAGCGTGGACTGGGCCCCCTGGTTCGCCGACCTCGAGACCCCGCCCCGTTCCGTCATCCTGCCGACGTACCCGTTCCAGCGGCGCCGGTTCTGGCTGGAGGCGTACCGGGCGGGTGACGTGTCGGCGGTCGGTCAGGCGCCTGTCGAGCACCCGCTGCTCGCCGCCGCGGTGACCCACCCGGACGGCGCTGTCACCCTCACCGGGCAGCTGTCCCCGCGTACCCAGTCGTGGCTGACCGACCACACGATGAACGGCACTGTGATCTTCCCCGGGACCGGCTTCGTGGAGCTGGCGATCCGCGCCGGCGACGAGGTGGACTGCGGCCGGCTGGACGACCTCGTCCTGGAGACCCCGCTGGTCATCCCCACCGACACCGGGGACGGCGTGGCCGTACAGGTCGCCGTAGGGGCCCCGGACGATCGGGGCCGCCGCACCGTGGAGATCCACTCGATGGCCGGCGAAGGCTGGATCCGGCACGCCCAGGGGACTCTGGCGCCCGCCACGGCCGACGGCGCCGGCCTCACCGCGTGGCCGCCCCCGGACGCGCGGCCCGTGAACATCGACGGGCTCGACGACCGGCTGGCCGAGCGCGGCTACGAGTACGGCCCGGCGTTCCGCGCGCTGCGCGCCGCCTGGCGACGCGGTGACGAGTTCTACGCCGAGGTGGCGCTGCCGGAGGGGGTGGAGTCCACCGCGTACGGCGCGCACCCCGCGCTGCTGGATGCCGCGCTGCGGGTGGGCCTGCTGCCCGAGATGGACGCGGAGACGTCCGAGGGGCGGCCGGTGGTTCCGTTCGCCTGGCGCGGGGTCGAGCTGCACGCCACCGGCGCCGCCGCGGCCCGCGTACGGCTGCGCCCGGACGACAGCGCCGGTGCGGGAGCCGTACGGCTGGACCTGGCGGACGCGACGGGCAGTCCTCTGGCCACGGTGACCTCGCTGGAGTCCCGCCCGCTCGCCGCCGACCTCCCGGCCGGCGTCGGAGCGGCGACGCGCCCGCTCTACGAGGTGGAGTGGCGGCCGCTGGCCGCGCCGGAGGGGACACCCTCGCGGGACGCCGTCGCGGCGGCCGAGGTGCACGTGGCCGCCTGCGACGACACCGTGGCGGCCACGCCCGAGCGGGTCCGCCACGCCGTGGCGGCCACCTTGGAGCGCGTACGGAGCTGGCTGGCCGCCGAGCCCTCCGCCGACGACACCCTGGTGATCGCGACCAGAGGCGCGGTCGCCGTCGACGGCGCGGCGCCCGACATGGCGCAGGCGGCGGTCTGGGGGCTGGCCAGGGCCGCCAGGGAAGAGAGCCAGGGACGGATCGTCCTGGTCGACCTGGACCCCGAGTCGGACCCGGACCGCGGCGCGATCGACGAGGCCGCCGCGGCCGCGTTGCACGCCGGAGAGCCCGAGACGGCCGTTCGCGCCGGCCGGCTCCATGTGCCCCGGCTGACCCGCCTCGACGCCGGAAACGCCGCCGCTGTGGCCTGGCCGGCCGAGGGCACCACGCTGATCACCGGAGGAACCGGCGGCCTGGGCGCCCTGCTGGCCCGGCACCTGGTCACCGAGCACGGCGTGCGGCACCTGGTGCTGACCAGCCGCCGCGGCCTCGACGCCCCTGGCGCGGCCGATCTGCGCGAGGAGCTGACCGGGCTGGGCGCCGAGGTGACGGTGGCCGCCTGCGACGTGGCCGACCGCGCCGCGCTCGCCGCGCTCCTGGACGACGTTCCTTCCCTCGCCGCCGTGGTGCACGCGGCCGGAGTGCTGGCCGACGGCACCATCCCCGCCCTCGACGACGAGCGGGTGGCGCGGGTGCTGCGGCCCAAGGTGGACGCCGCATGGCACCTGCACGAGCTGACCCGCGACCACGACCTGCGGGCGTTCGTGCTGTTCTCCTCGACGACCGGGCTGATGGACGCCGCGGGACAGGGCAACTACGCGGCGGCCAACGCCGCGCTGGACGCGCTCGCCGTACGGCGGGCCGCCGACGGGCTCCCGGCGATCTCCATGATTTGGGGGGCGTGGGAGACGGAACGCGGCATGGCCGGCCGGTTGGACGGCCGTCAGACCGCTCGCCTGGCCGCCTCCGGCATGCGACCGCTCACCGCCGCGGAGGGGCTTGCCCTGTTCGACGCGGCGCTGACCGCGGGGCGCCCCGCGTCCGTGGCCTGCCGGCTGGACCTCGCCGCGCTGCGCGGCCGGGACACCGAGCCGCCCGCGCTGCTGCGCGCGCTCGCCGGCCGCCGGCCGGCCCGTGCCGCCGCGGCCGGGCCCGGCTCGCTCGCCGACCGGCTGGACCGGCTGTCCCCGGCGGAGCGGCGGGAACTGCTGCTGGGCGTGGTCCGCGCGGAGGCCGCCGGCGTGCTGGGGTACGACACGGCCGAGTCGGTGCCGGTGGACCGGGCCTTCCAGGAGCTGGGCTTCGACTCGCTGTCCGGAGTGGAGCTGCGGAACAGGCTGGGCCGACGGGTCGGCGTGGCGCTGTCGGCGACGCTGGTCTTCGACCACCCGACGGTGACCGCCCTGGCGGCCTTCCTGGCCGACCGGTCCGGAGAGAAGCCGGAACCGGCGCCGGTGGCGGCGCCCGCCGTCACGACCGACCCCATCGCGATCGTGGGGCTCGCCTGCCGGTACCCGGGCGGCGTGGAGTCCCCGGAAGACCTCTGGCGGCTGCTGACCGAGGGCGGGGACGCCGTGGGCGAGTTCCCCGCCGACCGCGGCTGGGACCTCGGGTCGCTGTTCCACCCGGACCCCGCGCACGAGGGGACCTCGTACGCGAAGGAGGCCGCCTTCCTGTACGGCGCCGCCGACTTCGACCCGGACTTCTTCGGGATCAGCCCGCGTGAGGCGGCGGAGATGGACCCGCAGGAACGGCAGTTCCTTGAGGTGTCCTGGACCGCGCTGGAGCGGGCCGGGATCGACCCGACGTCGCTGCGGGAGACCAGCGCCGGGGTGTTCGCCGGCGTGATGTACCACGACTACGTGCCGGCCGGCGCCGGCGGAGCCACCGTCTCCGGGCGGGTCTCCTACACCCTCGGCCTGCGCGGTCCCGCGCTCTCCGTGGACACCGCCTGCTCGTCCTCGCTGGTGGCGCTGCACCTGGCCGCCGACGCGCTGCGGCGCGGCGAATGCGACCTGGCGCTGGCCGGCGGGGTGACGGTGATGGCTACCCCGGGCGCGTTCGTGGAGTTCTCGCGGCAGCGGGGCCTGGCCGCCAACGGCCGGTGCAAGGCGTACGCCGAGGCGGCTGACGGTGTCGGCTGGGGCGAGGGTGTCGGGGTGCTGGTGGTGGAGCGGCTGTCGGACGCTCGCCGCAACGGGCACCAGGTGCTGGCGGTGCTGGCCGGTAGCGCGGTCAACCAGGACGGCGCGTCCAACGGCCTGACCGCGCCGAACGGTCCCTCGCAGGAGCGGGTGATCGCTCAGGCGCTGGCGTCCGCGGGGATCGGTCCCGCGCAGGTGGACGTGGTCGAAGGACACGGCACCGGCACCTCGCTGGGCGACCCGATCGAGGCGCAGGCGCTGCTGGCCGCCTACGGCCAGGACAGGCAGTCGCCGTTGTGGCTGGGGTCGGTGAAGTCGAACCTGGGTCACACCCAGGCGGCGGCCGGGGTGGCCGGCATCATCAAGATGATCCTGGCGATGCGGCATGGGTTGCTGCCCAAGACGCTGCATGTGGATGCGCCGTCCTCCAAGGTGAACTGGTCCGGCGGCGCGGTGGAACTGCTGACCGAAGCCCAGCCTTGGCCCCAGGTCGAGGGTCGGCCGCGTCGGGCGGGGGTGTCGTCGTTCGGCATCTCCGGCACCAACGCTCACGTGATCGTGGAAGAGCCGCCCGTCGAGGAGCCGCCGGCCGCGAGCGTGCCGGACCCGCTTCCGCTGCTTCCGGTGCTGCTGTCGGCCAAGAGCGAGGCCGCCCTGCGGGCGCAGGCCGACCGGCTGGCCGGTTTCATGGCCGAGCACGACGAGGCCGAGCTGCTGGACGTGGCCGCCGAGCTGACCCGAAGGGCCGGCCTGCCGCGGCGCGCGGCCGTACTGGGCGAGTCCCGGGACGTCACCGTGGCGGGGCTGCGCGCGCTGGCCGCCGGCGAGCAGGCCGCGGAGCTCGTCCGCGGTCTCGTGCACGACGGCGCCGACCAGCCCGTGTTCGTCTTCCCCGGGCAGGGCGGTCAGTGGCCCGGCATGGCGGTCGAGCTGCTGGACTCCTCGCCCGCGTTCGCCGAGGCCCTGGAGCGCTGCGCCGCCGAGATCGAGGCGCTGGTGGACTGGCGGGTGCGCGAGGCGCTGGGCGACGCCCGGATGCTCGACCGGGTCGACGTGGTCCAGCCGGTGCTCTGGGCGGTCATGGTGGCGCTGGCGGAGACCTGGCGTGCGGCCGGCGTCGAGCCGGCCGCGGTGGTCGGCCACTCGCAGGGGGAGATCGCCGCCGCCTGCGTGGCAGGGGCGCTGTCGCTGGCCGACGGGGCGCGAGTGGTGGTGACGCGCGCCCGCGCGGTCGCCGAGCGCCTGTCCGGCCAGAACGGCGGCATGATGTCGGTGGCGCTGCCCGCCGAACGGGTGACCGAGCTGCTCGCCGAGTACGGCGACGCGGTGTCGGTGGCCGTGGTGAACGGTCCCGGCTCGGTGGCGCTGGCCGGCGACGGCGCGGCGCTGGACGCGCTGGAGGCCCGGCTGCGGGCGGATGGCGTCCGCGTCAAGCGGCTGGCCGTGGACTACGCCTCGCACGGCGCGCAGGTGGAAGTGCTGCGCGAACCGCTGCTGCGCGACCTGGCGGGGCTGCGCCCGCAGACCGCCCGGGTGCCCTTCTACTCGACGGTGGTCGCGGCCGAGCTGGACACCGCCGGGCTCGACGCCGAGTACTGGTACACGAACCTGCGGCGGACCGTACGGTTCGCGGAGACCACCCGGGCGCTGCTGGCCCGCGGCCGCCGGCTGTTCCTGGAGATGAGCCCCCATCCGATGCTCACTCCGGCGATCGAGGAGACCGCCGCCGCGGACGGCGTGGACGTGGCCGCGCTGGGCACGCTACGCCGCGACGAGGGCGGCCGGTTCACCACGGCGCTGGCCGAGGCGTGGCTGCGCGGAGTGCCGGTGGACTGGTTGAAGGTCCTGCCGGCCGCGCGGCGGCGCGCGGAACTGCCCACCTACCCCTTCCAGCACGACAGGTACTGGAAGCCGGCCACCCCGGCCGGACCGGCCGGGCTGAGCGCGGCCGGCCTGGACTCCGCCGACCATCCGCTGCTCGCCGCGGTGCTGGACGAGCCGGACGGCGACGGGCTGGTCTTCTCCGGCCGGCTGTCCATCGCGGGTCAGCCGTGGCTCGCCGACCACAAGGTGGCCGGCCGGATCGTGGTGCCCGGCGCCGCGCTGGTGGAGATGGCGCTGCACGCCGCCGACCGGGCGGGCTGCGACCTCCTGGAGGAGCTGATCCTGGAACGCCCGCTGGTGCTGCCCGACGACGGCGCGACCAGGGTGCGGGTGGTGGTCGGCGCCGCCGAGAACGGCCACCGGCAGATCTCCGTGTACGCCGCGCCGGCCTCGGCCGACCCGGCCGCCGCGGCGACCACCGCGTGGACCCGGCACGCCACCGGCACCCTGGCGAAGACCGCCGACGCGGAGCCGCCCGCCACGCAGCCGCCCGGCTCGGCCTGGCCGCCGGCGGACGCGCGGCAGCTGGACGTCGAGGAGCTGTACGAGACCCTGGACGCCGGCGGGTACGGCTACGGGCCGGCGTTCCGCGGCCTGCGCCGTGCCTGGGGGCGCGGCGACGAGATCTTCGCCGAGGTCGCTCTGCCCGAGCCGGTCGCCACTGAGGCGGACCGGTTCGGGATCCACCCGGCGCTGCTGGACGCCGCGCTGCACACCGCCGGGCTGCTCGACGACGACGCCTCCGGCGCGCCCCGGCTGCCGTTCACCTGGCGCGGCGTACGGCTGCGCACCACGGGCGCGACGGCGGCACGGGTACGGCTGCGCGGCGTCGCCGACCGGCCCGGTTCCGACCCGGGAACGACGGACCGCTTCGCCATCGAGCTGGCCGACTCCGCAGGCACCCCGATGGCGTCGGTGGACGCCATGGTGGTGCGCGCGGTGACCGACGGGGAGCTGGCGCACGCGGCGGCGGCGAACGTCGCCCTGCCGCGGCTCACCTGGACACCGCTGCCCGCGGTGGCCGATCCCCTCGTGAACGGCGCGGGTTCGGCCAACGGAGCGGCCCAACTGCGGGCCGACGACGCCGTACCCCCGGACCTTGAGGTGTTCGACGTGCCCCGCGACGGTGGCGAGGACCCGGCGGCCGCCGCTCACGCGGCCACCGGGGCCACCCTGGCCGCCCTGAGCGAGTGGCTGTCCGGCGACCGGCCGGACGGCACCCGACTGGCCGTGGTCGTACGGAGCGCGGCGGCGGTCCTCCCGGGAGAGAACGCCGACCCCGCGCACGCGGCGGCCGCCGGCCTGGTACGTGCCGCGCAGGCGGAACATCCCGGCCGGTTCGTCCTGCTGAACACCGACGGGCAGGAACCGGCGTGGGCGGCGGTGCGGGCCGCGATCGAGGCCGGCGAACCGGAGCTGGCCCTGCGCGCCGGCACGGTTCACGCGCCGCGGCTGGTCCGCGACGCCGACGCGCTCGTACCCCCGGCCGGGCCGTGGCGGCTGGCCACCACCGGCAAGGGCACACTGTCCAACCTCGCGCTGCTGCCGGCGCCGGAGGCGACCCGCCCGCTGGCGCCCACCGAGGTACGGCTGGCGCCCCGCGTCGCCGGGATCAACTTCCACGACCTGGTGGTCGCCCTCGACATGATCACCGAGGAGGACGACGGCCTGATCGGCGAAGCCGCCGGAGTGGTGCTCGAAGTCGGCTCCGCCGTCACCGACCTGCGTCCGGGCGACCGGGTGACCGGCCTGGTCGACGGCGGCGCCGGCACCGTGGCGATCAGCGACAGGCGGCTGCTCGTCCCGATCCCGGACGACTGGTCGTTCACCACGGCCGCGGTGCTGCCGATCGTCAACCTCACCGCCTACTACGGCCTGGTCGACCTGGCCGGAGTGAGCCCGGGGGATCGGGTGCTGGTGCACGCGGGCGCCGGCGGCGTCGGCCTGGCCGCGATCCAGCTCGCCCAGCACCTGGGCGCGGAGGTCTACGCGACCGCGTCGCCCGCCAAGTGGCCCGTGCTGCACGCGCTCGGCCTGGACGAGACCCACCTGGCCTCCTCCAGAGACCTCGGCTTCCGCGACAAGTTCCTGGCCGCCACCGGCGGCGCGGGGATGGACGTGGTGCTCAACTCGCTGGCCAGGGAGTTCGTCGACGCCTCGCTGGAGCTGCTGCCGCGCGGCGGCCACTTCCTGGAGATGGGCAAGACCGACATCCGGCAGGCGGACGAGGTGGCCGACGCCCACCCGGGAGTCGTCTACCGGGCCTACGACATGGTGGCCCAGTCACGCACCCAGCACCCGGAGGGCACCCCGGAACGCGTCCAGGAGATCCTCGCCGAGGTCGTACGGCTCTACGCACACGAGGTGCTGCGGCCGGCCCCCGTCACCGTCTGGGACGCCCGGCGCGCCAAGGACGCCTTCCGTCACCTCCAGCAGGCACGCCACGTCGGCAAGCTCGCGCTGACCGTGCCACGGGAGCTCGACCCGGACGGCACCGTACTGATCACCGGCGGCACCGGCGTCATCGCCGGGCACGTCGCCCGCCACCTGGTGACCCGGTACGGCGCGCGGCACCTCCTGCTGGTCACCCGGCGCGGCCTCGACGCGCCCGGAGCCGCCGAGCTCCGCGACGAGCTGACCGAGCTGGGCGCCTCGACCCGGGTCGAGTCCTGCGACGTGGCCGACCGGGACGCCCTCGCCGCGCTGCTCGACGGCATCCCGGCGGAGCATCCGCTGACCGGGGTGGTGCACGCGGCCGGCGTACTCGACGACGCCACGATCGCCTCGCTCACCCCTGACCGGCTCGCCGCGGTGCTGCGTCCCAAGGCCGACAGCGCCTGGCACCTCCACGACCTGACCCGGAGGTACGACGTCGCCCTGTTCGTCATGTTCTCCTCGGCCGCCGGCCTGCTCGGCTCGCCCGGGCAGGGCAACTACGCCGCAGGGAACGCCTTCCTGGACGCGCTCGCCCAGCATCGGCGCCACCTCGGCCTGCCCGGTCACTCGCTGGCCTGGGGGCTCTGGGCGGAACGCAGCGCGATGACCGCCCACGTGGGCACGGGCGACTCGGCGCGGCTGGCCGCGAGCGGGCTGCGCGAACTCGACACCGAGACCGGACTGCGCCGCTTCGACGCCGCCGTCTCCGGTGACGCCCCCGTGGTGCTCGCCGCGGACGTGGACGCGGACGCGCTGTCCGGCCACCCGGTGCCGCCGGTGCTGCGTGGCCTGGTGACCGCGCCGGCGCGGCGACGGGCCGCGGCCGACACGCCCGTGGCGGAGGAGTCGCTGGCCGACAGGCTGACAGGGCTGCTCCCGGCCGAACAGCGCCGCATCCTCCTCGACCTGGTCCGCTCGCACGTGGCCGCGGTGCTCGGGCACGCCGGCGTGGACGCGGTCGCGGCGGATCGGGCCTTCGCCGAGCTGGGCTTCGACTCGCTGACCGCGGTGGAGCTGCGGAACCGGCTGGCCGAGGCCGCCGGGCTGCGCCTCCCGGCGACGCTGGTCTTCGACCACCCCAACCCGGAGGCGCTGGTGACGTTCCTCCTGGAGGAACTCGACCCGGAGCACGCCGACCCGGCGCGCGCCGTACTCGACGAACTCGAACGGCTGGAAGCCACCATGGCCGAACCGCTCGCCGAGGCCCCGGCCGCGCCGGCCGACGTGGAGGCGGTGGCGGCCCGGCTGGAGGCGCTGGCCCGCCGGTGGCGGGAGGCGCACCGCCGTACCGACGGCAACGGAGCTCCGCGCGACCAGGTGCGGGATCTCACCGCGGCGACCGACGAGGAGCTGTTCGCGATGCTGGACAGCGAGCTGGGCGACCCGGACGGGACGTCCTGAACAACGGGGGAGATGACTCATGTCGGGCGATGACCGGCTGCGTGACTACCTGCGCAGGGCCACCGCGGATCTCCAGGAGACCCGGCGGCAGCTGCGCGAGGTGACGGAGCGGGCCCGGGAGCCGATCGCGATCGTCGGCATGGCCTGCCGGTACCCGGGCGGGGTGGCCACCCCGGAGGAGCTGTGGAGCCTGGTGGCCGCGGAGCGGGAGGGCTTCTCCGGCTTCCCCACCGACCGGGGCTGGGACGTGGACGCGCTCTACGATCCGGAGCTGACCCGCCCGGGAACCAGCTACGTGAACCGTGGCGGGTTCCTGGAAAGCTCCGGCGAGTTCGACGCCGACTTCTTCGGGATGAGCCCGCGCGAGGCCACCGCCACCGACCCGCAGCAGCGGCTCATCCTGGAGACCTCCTGGGAGGCCCTGGAGCACGCCGGCGTCGACCCGTCCGGGCTGCGGCGCAGCCGTACCGGGGTCTATGTCGGGGTGATGGCTCCGGACTACGCGATCGGCTACGGCCGGGACGTGCCCGAGGCCGAGGGCCTGCTCAGCACCGGATCGCACGGGAGTGTGGTGTCCGGGCGGGTGGCGTACGCGTTCGGCCTGGAGGGGCCGGCGGTGTCGGTGGACACGGCGTGTTCGTCGTCGCTGGTGGCGTTGCACCTGGCGGCGCAGGCGTTGCGTTCGGGCGAGTGCGATCTGGCGCTGGTCGGTGGCGTGACGGTGATGTCCACGCCGGAGACCTTCACCGAGTTCGCCCGGCAGCGGGGGCTGGCCCCGGACGGCCGGGTGAAGGCGTTCGCCGACGCCGCTGACGGCACCGCCTGGGGCGAGGGCGTCGGGGTGCTGGTGGTGGAGCGGCTGTCGGACGCCCGCCGCAACGGGCACCGGGTGCTGGCCGTGGTGCGCGGCAGCGCGGTCAACCAGGACGGGGCCTCCAACGGGCTGACCGCGCCGAACGGCCCTTCTCAGGAGCGGGTGATCTCGCAGGCGCTGACGGCCGCCGGGTTGGTGTCCGCGGACGTGGACGTGGTCGAAGCGCACGGTACGGGGACCGCGCTCGGCGATCCGATCGAGGCGCAGGCGCTGCTGGCCACGTATGGCCGGGGGCGGCGGTCGCCGTTGTGGCTGGGTTCGGTGAAGTCGAACCTGGGCCACACGCAGGCGGCGGCCGGGGTGGCCGGTGTGATCAAGATGGTCATGGCGATGCGGCACGGGCTGTTGCCGAAGACGCTGCACGTCGATGCCCCGTCCTCCAAGGTGAACTGGTCCGGCGGCGCGGTGGAACTGCTGACCGAGGCCCGGCAGTGGCCGCGGGTCGAGGGCCGGCCGCGCCGGGCCGGGGTGTCGTCGTTCGGCTTCAGCGGCACCAACGCTCACGTGATCTTGGAAGAGCCGCCCGTCGAGGAGCCGACGGTTGCGGAGGCATCGTCAGGCCCAGCCGTGCCGGTGCCTGTGGTGGTGTCGGCCAAGAGCGAGGCGGCGCTGCGGGCGCAGGCCGAGCGGCTGGCCGGGTTCGTGGCCGAGCACGATCAGGTCGATGTGCTGGACGTGGCCGCCGGGTTGACCCGAAGGGCCGGCCTGGAGCACCGAGTGGTGGTGCCGGTCGCGGCTACCGATCGGGAGGGTCTGCTGGCCGGGCTGCGGGCGCTGGCGGCCGGTGAGTCTGCGGGTTCGGTGGTGCAGGGGCGGGTGCGGCCGGGCCGGGTTGCGGTGGTGTTCTCCGGTCAGGGTGCTCAGCGGTCGGGGATGGGTCGTGAGTTGTATGCGGCTTTCCCGGTGTTCGCTCGTGCCTTCGACGAAGCGTGTGCGTTGCTGGAGGCCGAGTTCTCCGCCATCGATGCTGCAGGGGGCCTGCGGGAGATCATCCTCGGCGAGCGTGGTGCTGATGGGGTGGTGGATCAGACGGTGTTCGCGCAGGCCGGGCTGTTCGCTTTTGAGACGGCGTTGTACCGGCTGCTGGAGTCGTTCGGGGTCCGGCCTGAATTTGTGGCCGGGCATTCGCTGGGTGAGATCACTGCGGCGCATGTGGCCGGGGTGCTGGATTTGGCGGACGCGTGCCGGTTGGTGGCTGCTCGTGGCCGGTTGATGCAGGCGTTGCCGGCCGGCGGCGCGATGGCGGCGATCGGTTGCGGCGAGGATGTCCTCGCTCCGGTGCTGGCGGGGCTCGACCGGGTGGCTGTGGCTGCGGTGAACGCGCCCGGCGCGGTGGTGGTCTCGGGTGCGGCCGATCAGGTGGAGCAGGTCGTCGACTGGGCGCGGCAGCAGGGGCACCGGACGCGGCCGTTGCGGGTGTCGCACGCCTTCCACTCGCCGTTGATGGAGCCGATGCTGGCCGAGTTCGCTGCGGTGGCGGCCTCGCTTGCGTTCCACCCGCCGACCGTGGCGCTGGTGTCGGGGGTGAGCGGGCAGCTGGCCGGGCCGCAGATCACCGAGCCCGGCTACTGGGTGGAGCATGTGCACCGGCCGGTGCGGTTCGCCGACGTCGTCACCACCCTGCGCGAGAACGGGGTCGGCTGTTTCCTGGAGGCTGGTCCGGACGCGCAGCTGACCCCGATGATCGAGCAAACCCTCGCCTACCACGACGGCGAGGAGCCCTCGGTGGTGGCGCTGCTGCGCCGCGACCGGGACGAGACCGCCCAACTGGTCGCCGGACTGGGCCAGGCCTGGACGTGTGGCACCGGTGTGGACTGGACCGCGTGGCCGGCCTGGGCCGGAAGGGCCGGTGCCCGCATCGGCGATCTGGACCTGCCCACCTATGCCTTCCAGCGGCGGCATTACTGGCTGCTCCCCCCGGGCCGCCCGCAATCGGGTGGAGCCGCCGTCACCGACCGTCCTTCCGTGTTCGAAGTGGCGTGGCGGCAGTTGGGGGCGGCGTCGGCACCCCTCAGCGCGGCGGCCACCGGCGACCCACTCGTCATCGATTCCACAGACGGTGCCCAGGACGCCGGCGATGTGATCGAACGAGTGCGGAGCACTCTGGGTACTGTCCTGGCCGACTTGCAGGGCTGGTTCGCCGAAGGGGATCCGCGGCCGGTGGTTGTGGTGACCCGGGGCGCGGTCGCCGTGGCCGACGGAGAGACGCCGGACCCGGCGCAGGCGGCGGTCTGGGGCCTGGTACGGGCCGCTCAGTCGGAGGAGCCCGGCCGGATCACCCTGATCGACCTCGACCCAGAGCTGGAGGGCGCGCAGGCCGGTCTCGGTGAGGAGGAGGCATCGGCGAGTGCTGTACCGGCCGCCATCGACGGTGGTGAGGACGGCCTCGCGGATGATGTGCGTGCCGCGCTGGCTTGCGGTGAGCCGGAAGTGGCGTTGCGCGGCGGCGGGTTGTGGGCGCCGCGGTTGTCGCATGTGGAGTCTGTCGATCCGGACGGTGGAGCTTCCTCGTCGCCTGTGGATGGGGAGGAGGCCGGCGAGGAGCCCGTGGCGGCTTGGCCGGTTGATGGGACCACGCTGATCACCGGCGGCACGGGTGGGCTGGGTGCTCTGGTGGCGCGGCATCTGGTGGCTGAGCACGGCGTGCGGCAGCTCCTGCTGGTCTCTCGCCGTGGTCTGGACGCTCCCGGCGCTGCCGAGCTGCGCGACGAGCTGACCCGCGAGGGTGCCGAGGTGACGGTGGCCGCCTGCGACGTGGCCGACCGGGATGCCCTCGCCGTTCTGCTGGAGGACGTCCCCGATCTGCGTGCGGTGGTGCATGCGGCGGGGGTGGTGGATGACGGGGTGATCACGTCGTTGTCGGCTGAGCGGGTGGAGGCGGTGCTGCGGCCGAAGGTGGACGCGGCCTGGCATCTGCATGAGCTGACCCGCGACGGTGGTCTGGCCAGGTTCGTGGTGTTCTCCTCGCTGGCCGGGGTGGTGGACGGGGCCGGGCAGGGGAACTACGCGGCTGCCAACGCCTTCGTCGATGCTCTGGCGGTGGCGCGGGCTGCGGCCGGGTTGCCGGCGGTGTCGCTGGCGTGGGGGCCGTGGTCGGAGGAGCGGGGCATGGCCGGCCGCATCGGTGCGCGGGATGAGGCGCGGATGCGGGCGGCGGGGCTGGTCTCGTTGACCGCGGGTCAGGGCCTGGCCCTGCTGGATGCCGGTTTGCAGGCGGGTCGGGCGCTTTTGGTGCCGGCCCGGTTCGATCCGGCCGCGCTGGGCCGGCGTGGCGATCTGCCCGCTTTGTTGCGTGAGCTGGCCGGTCCTGCCGCGCGTCCCGCCGCCGCCCCGGCCGATGGTGCGGATGGCGCCGATGGTGGGGTGCGGCCGGTGGTGGCGGAGCTGGCGCATCTGTCGGCTCCGCAGCGGCAGCGGCGGTTGCTGGACGTGGTGCGCGGTCAGGCGGCGGCCACCCTGGGTCACGACAGTGCTCAGGCCATCGATGCCGATCGGCCTTTCCAGGAGTTCGGGTTCGACTCGCTGACCGCGGTGGAGTTGCGTAACCGCCTGCACGCGGAGACGGGACTGCGGCTCACTCCCACTTTGGTGTTCGACCACCCCACTCCGCGCGCGCTGGCGGCGCATCTGGACGCGGCTCTGTCGGGTACCGTTGCCCGCCGTCCGGTTCAGGCCACCCCGGCCGCCGGTCATGCTGATGATCCGATCGCGGTTGTCGGGATGGCCTGTCGTTTCCCTGGCCAGGTCACCAGTCCAGAGGACCTCTGGCAGTTGCTGATCGATGACCGTGATGGCGTCACCGGCTTCCCCACAGACCGAGGCTGGAACCTGGGATCGCTGTTCCATCCGGATCCCGACCACGCGGGAACGTCGTACGTACGTACCGGCGGATTCCTGTCCGGTGCCGCCGACTTCGACCCGGAGTTCTTCGCGCTCAGCCCGCGCGAAGCGGTGGCGATGGATCCCCAGCAGCGGCTCATCCTGGAAACCTCCTGGGAGGCCCTGGAGCACGCAGGCATCGACCCGTCCGGACTGCGCGGCACCCCGACCGGGGTGTTCGCCGGAGTAATGGCCAACGACTACGGCTCCGGCGCGGTCGCCACACCGGAGGCCGAGGGTCTGGTGGCCACCGGAACACAGGGGAGTGTCGTCTCCGGGCGGGTGTCGTACGCGTTCGGCCTGGAGGGGCCGGCGGTGTCGGTGGACACGGCGTGTTCGTCGTCGTTGGTGGCGTTGCATCTGGCGGCGCAGGCGTTGCGCGCCGGTGAGTGTGATCTGGCGCTGGCCGGTGGGGTGACGGTGATGGCCACGCCGGATGCGTTCGTGGAGTTCTCGCGGCAGCGGGGCCTGGCTGCTGATGGGCGGTGCAAGGCGTTCGCCGAGGCGGCTGACGGTGTCGGCTGGGGCGAGGGCGTCGGTGTACTGGTGGTGGAGCGGTTGTCGGACGCCCGGCGTCGTGGCCATCGGGTGCTGGCGGTGCTGCGCGGCAGCGCGGTCAACCAGGACGGCGCCTCCAACGGCCTGACCGCGCCGAACGGCCCCTCGCAGGAGCGGGTGATCGCTCAGGCGTTGGCGGCCGCTGGGCTCACGCCGGGCGATGTGGACGTGGTGGAAGCGCACGGTACGGGGACGGCGCTCGGCGACCCGATCGAGGCGCAGGCGCTGCTGGCGGCTTACGGGCAGGACCGGCAGTCGCCGTTGTGGCTGGGGTCGGTGAAGTCGAACCTGGGCCACACCCAGGCTGCGGCCGGGGTCGCCGGCATCATCAAGATGATCCTGGCGATGCGGCACGGGCTGCTGCCCAAGACGCTGCATGTGGATGCGCCGTCGTCGAAGGTGGACTGGTCCGGCGGAGCGGTGGAACTGCTCACCGAACCCCAGCCCTGGACGCGTGCTGCGGACCGGCCGCGTCGGGCGGGAGTGTCGTCGTTCGGCATCTCCGGCACCAACGCTCACGTGATTCTGGAAGAGCCGCCTGCTGAGGAGCTGTCGGCCGTCGGCGCCGACACGGTTGAGCCGTCGTCGGAGATCGTGGCCGACGCGGTGCGGGGCGATGGGGAGCCCACCCAAGAGCAAGCTGCCATCTCCGCCGAGACGGAAGACACCGCCGCGCTTCTGGTACTTCCGGTGGTGGTGTCGGCCAAGAGCGAGGCGGCGTTGCAGGCGCAGGCCGGGCGGCTGGCCGGGTTCGTGGCCGAGCATGACGAGGCCGGTCCTGTGGAGGTGGCGGCCGGGCTGGCGCGCCGGGCCGCCCTGGAGCACCGGGCGGTGTTGCCGGCGGCGGACCGGGAGGGCCTGCTGGCCGGGCTGAGGGCGCTGGCGGGTGGGGAACTGGAGTCGGCGGTCGTGGGCCGGGTGCGGCCGGGCCGGGTAGCGGTGCTGTTCTCCGGCCAAGGTGCCCAGCGGCCCGGCATGGGCCGCGGCCTTTATGCGGCTTTCCCGGTGTTCGCCCGCGCCTTCGACGAAGCGTGTGCACTCCTGGAGGCCGAGTTCTCCGCCACCGATGCTGCAGGGGGCCTGCGGGAGATCATCCTCGGCGAGCGTGGTGCCGATGGGGTGCTGGATCAGACGGTGTTCGCGCAAGCCGGGCTGTTCGCCTTCGAGACGGCGCTGTACCGGCTGCTGGAATCGCTGGGGGTCCAGCCCGACTTCGTGGCCGGGCATTCGCTGGGTGAGATCACCGCCGCCCACGTGGCCGGAGTACTCGATCTCGCGGACGCGTGCCGGTTGGTGGCCGCTCGCGGCAGGTTGATGCAAGCACTTCCGACCGGCGGCGCGATGGCCGCGATCGGCTGCGGCGAAGAAGAGATCGCCCCGGTACTGGCCGAGCACGACCAGGTGGCCGTTGCCGCGGTGAACGCGCCTGGCGCGGTGGTCGTCTCGGGAGCGGCCGACCAGGTCGCGGAGGTCGTCGAGTGGGCGCGGCAGCAGGGGCATCGGACCCGGCCGTTGCGGGTGTCGCATGCGTTCCACTCGCCGTTGATGGAGCCGATGCTGGCCGAGTTCGAACAGGTCGTCGCGGGGCTGACCTTCCGGCGTCCGGAGCTGGCGCTGGTGTCGAACGTCTCAGGTGACCTGGCCGGCGAGGAGATCACCGACCCCGGCTACTGGGTCGAGCACGTACGGCGGCCGGTCCGGTTCGCCGACACCATCACCACCCTGCGCGAGCAGGGAGTCAGCTGCTTCATCGAGGCCGGCCCGGACGCCCAGCTCACCCCGATGATCGAGCAAACCCTCACCCACGACGACGGCGAAGAGCCCTCCGTGGTGGCCCTGCTGCGCCGCGACCGGGACGAGATCACCCAGCTGGTCACCGGACTGGGACAGGCCTGGACCTGCGGCACCGCCGTGGACTGGACTGCCTGGCCGACCGCCAGCGCCCGCACCGGCGACCTGGACCTGCCCACCTATCCCTTCCAGCATCGCCGC
Source organism: Nonomuraea sp. LP-02 (assembly GCF_036289125.1). Lineage (NCBI taxonomy): Bacteria > Bacillati > Actinomycetota > Actinomycetes > Streptosporangiales > Streptosporangiaceae > Nonomuraea > Nonomuraea sp. LP-02. The sequence continues at coordinate 8,715,501 of NZ_JAXCLK010000001.1, forward strand.
TACTGGCTGCAGTCGGCTCCAGCCGGCGACCCGGCCGCGCTCGGCCAGACCGCCGCCGATCACCCGATCCTGGGTGCGGTGGTGGAGCAGCCCGACGGCGGCGCCATCCTGACCGGCCGGTTGTCGGTCACCGCTCAGTCGTGGCTGGCCGATCATGCCATCAACGGCACCGCGATCCTGCCCGGCACCGCCTTCGTCGAGCTAGCTCTGCGCGCCGGCGATCAGGTCGGCTGCCCGGCCATCGACGAACTCACCCTGCACACCCCCCTGCCCATCCCCGACGCGACCAACGACACCAGCGGCGGCGTCGTCGTCCAGGTCACTGTGACCGGACCAGACGAAGACGGCCGCCGCCAGATCGGCATCCACTCCAAAGACGATGACGGAAGCTGGACCCGGCACGCCACTGGCACCCTCACTCCGACCCCCTTCATGCCCGCCGATCTGCGCCACGCTTGGCCGCCGCCGGACGCCCAGCCGCTGGACGTCACCGGCCTGTACGACCGGCTGATCGACCACGGCTACGGTTACGGCCCCGCTTTCCACGGCCTCACCCACGCCTGGAGACACGGCGACGACCTCTACGCCGAAGTAGCCCTCCCCGAAGAAGCCGGACCCACCACCCGATATGGCCTGCACCCCGCCCTCTTCGACGCGACGACCCACGTGGTGCTGCTGGCCGGAGAGGACGCCGGGAAGGGCGGCCCGCTGATCCCGTTCAACTGGAACGGCGTCACCCTGCACGCCATCGGTGCCACCGCACTCCGCGTACGGCTGCACCCGGAGCCGGACGGTGGGTTCCGGCTGGACCTGGCCGACCCCACCGGACGGCCGGTGGCCACCGTGGAGACGGTGGCGTCCCGGCCGGTGGCCGAGACGGATCCGTCGGCACCGACCGCGGCGTCGGTGGCGCGCTGGCTCACCGAGGTGGTGTGGCGACCGCTGACCGGGGCCTCCACAGACGATGAGCGAGAGTCGGCGCTGCGTGACGGCACGGTCGTGGTGGACGCCACCGGCGGCGCCGACGACGACGCCGGCGACCTGCCGGACAGGGTACGGCGCCGCGTCGCAGCGGTGCTGGCGGAGCTTCAGGACCGGCTCGCGGAAGAGGATGAGCGGCCCGTGCTGGTGGCCACCCGGGGCGCGGTCGCCGTGGCCGACGGAGAGACGCCGGACCCGGCGGGCGCGGCGGTCTGGGGCTTGGTACGTGCGGCCCAGCAGGAACACCCCGGCCGGATCACGCTGGTCGACCTGGAGCCGGTGCGTACGGGAGGGTCCGCCGCACGGCCGGAGTTGAGCACCCTGGAGAGCTTGGCGCTACCCGGCGACGAGCCAGAAGTGGCCATCCGCAGCGACCGGACATGGGTACCCCGGCTGGAGCGGGCCCGCCTCGGCGATGAGCCCGGAGCGGCCTGGCCGGTCGACGGGACCACGCTGATCACCGGCGGCACCGGCGGTCTGGGCGCCCTGGTGGCCCGGCATCTGGTGGCTGAGCATGGTGTGCGGCATCTGGTGCTGGTCTCTCGCCGTGGCCTGGATGCTCCTGGCGCTGCCGAGCTGCGCGACGAGCTGGCCGGGCAGGGTGCCGAGGTGGCGGTCGCCGCCTGCGACGTGGCCGACCGGGACGCCCTCACCGTGCTGCTGGAGGAGATCACTGACGCCCACCCCCTGCGCGCGGTGGTACACGCTGCTGGGCTGGTGGATGACGGGGTGATCACGTCGTTGTCGGCTGAGCGGGTGGGGGCGGTGCTGCGGCCGAAGGTGGATGCGGCCTGGCATCTGGATGAGTTGACGCGTAAGCGGGATGTGGCGCGGTTTGTGGTGTTCTCTTCGCTGGCGGGCACGTTGGGTGCGGCGGGGCAGGGCAACTATGCGGCTGCCAACGCTGCGTTGGATGCGCTGGCGGTGTCTCGGACCGGGGCCGGTTTGCCGGCGGTTTCGCTGGCATGGGGTGTGTGGGATGCCGAGGAGGGCATGGCCGGTCGGTTGTCCGATCGGGAGCGGGAGCGGATGGTGCGGGAGGGCTTGATCCCGCTGTCTGCTGGTGTGGGCTTGTCGGTGCTGGATCGGGTGGTGGCCGAGGGCCGTCGGGGTGTGGTGGTGGCGGCCGGCTGGTCGTTGAGCACGTTGCGTGCGGGGTCGGCGGAGCGGTTGCCGGCGTTGTTGCGTGATCTGGTGGGTGTGCGGCGCAGGGCTGCGGCGGATGCTCCGGCGGGCAGTGGCTCGTTCGCCGAGCGGTTGGCTGAGCTGTCTGCTGCTGAGCGCCAGGCAGCGGTGACGGAACTGGTCCGCACACAGGCGGCCGCCGTGCTGGGGTACGGCGCGGCCGAGTCGGTCCCGGTGGACCGGGCCTTCCAAGAACTGGGCGTCGACTCGCTGATGGCAGTGGACCTGCGGAACCGGCTGGGCCGGGCGGTCGGGCTCACCCTGCCGGCGACGCTGATCTTCGACCACCCGTCGGTGAAGGCGCTCACGGACTTCGTACTGCGCCGACTGGTGGGCGGGCAGGCCGACCAGCGGAGGACGCGGCGTCCGGCGGCCGTCACCGATGATCCCGTCGTGATCGTGGGGATGGCCTGTCGTTATCCGGGTGGGGTGGATGACCCGGAGCGGTTGTGGCGGTTGCTGGTCGATGGTGTGGACGCGGTCGGTGGGTTCCCGGGTGATCGTGGCTGGGATGTCGCGGGTCTTTATGATCCGGAGCCGGGGAAGCCGGGTCGTAGTTATGCGCGGGAGGGTGGGTTCCTGTACGGGGCGGCGGAGTTCGATCCGGCGTTCTTCGGGATCAGTCCGCGTGAGGCGGCGGAGATGGATCCGCAGGAGCGGCAGTTTCTGGAGGTGTGCTGGGCGGGGTTGGAGCGGGCTGGGATTGATCCGACGTCGCTGCGGGAGAGTAGTGCCGGGGTGTTCGCCGGGGTGATGTATCACGACTATGCGCCGTCGGGTACGGGTGGGGCGACGATTTCGGGCCGGGTGGCGTACACGTTGGGCTTGGAAGGGCCGGCGGTGTCGGTGGACACGGCGTGTTCGTCGTCGTTGGTGGCGTTGCATCTGGCGGCGCAGGCGTTGCGTTCGGGTGAGTGTGATCTGGCGCTGGCGGGCGGGGTGACGGTGATGGCCACGCCGGATGCGTTCGTGGAGTTCTCGCGGCAGCGGGGTCTGGCTGCTGATGGGCGGTGCAAGTCGTTCGCCGAGGCGGCTGATGGTGTCGGCTGGGGCGAGGGCGTGGGTGTGCTGGTGGTGGAGCGGTTGTCGGACGCTCGCCGCAATGGGCACCATGTGCTGGCGGTGCTGCGCGGTAGTGCGGTCAATCAGGATGGGGCGTCGAATGGGCTGACGGCGCCGAACGGCCCTTCCCAGGAGCGGGTGATCGCTCAGGCGCTGGCGTCCGCGGGGATCCGTCCTGCGCAGGTGGACGTGGTCGAAGGACATGGCACTGGCACTGCGCTGGGCGACCCGATCGAGGCGCAGGCGCTGCTGGCGGCTTACGGGCAGGATCGGCAGTCGCCGTTGTGGCTGGGGTCGGTGAAGTCGAACCTGGGTCACACTCAGGCGGCGGCCGGGGTGGCCGGCATCATCAAGATGATCCTGGCGATGCGGCACGGCCTGTTGCCCAAGACGCTGCACGTCGATGCGCCGTCGTCGAAGGTGGACTGGTCCGGCGGAGCGGTGGAGCTGCTCACCGAACCCCAGCCCTGGACGCGTGCTGCGGACCGTCCACGCCGGGCGGGAGTGTCGTCGTTCGGCATCTCCGGCACCAACGCCCACATCATCCTCGAAGAACCCCCGGCCGAGGACGAGCCGCTCACGAGCGAGCCGTCGGGCGAGCGGGACGGCCGCCCGGCCGCAGCGGCCGACCCTGCGGTCTCGCCGGTTCCGGTCCCTGTGGTGGTGTCGGCCAAGAGCGAGGCAGCGTTGCGGGCGCAGGCCGGCCAGCTGGCCGGGTTCGTGGCCGAGCATGACGAGGCCGGTCTGGTGGAGGTGGCGGCTGGGTTGGTGCGCCGGGCCGCCCTGGAGCACCGGGCGGTGCTGTCGGCGGTGGACCGGGAGGGTCTGCTGGCCGGGTTGCGGGCGCTGGCTGCGGGTGAGCCGACGGTCGGAGAGTTGGCGGCCTCGGTGGCGCAGGGCCGGGTGCGGCCGGGTCGAGTGGCGGTGCTGTTCTCCGGTCAGGGTGCTCAGCGGTCGGGTATGGGCCGCGAGCTGTACGCGGCTTTCCCCGTGTTCGCGCGCGCTTTTGACGAGGCGTGTGCGTTGCTGGAGGCCGAGTTCTCCGCCACCGATGCTGCGGGGGGCCTGCGGGAGATCATCCTCGGCGAGCGTGGTGCCGATGGGGTGCTGGATCAGACGGTGTTCGCGCAAGCCGGGCTGTTCGCTTTCGAGACGGCGCTGTACCGGCTGCTGGAATCACTGGGGGTCCAGCCCGACTTCGTGGCCGGGCATTCGCTGGGCGAGATCACCGCCGCGCACGTGGCCGGAGTACTCGATCTCGCGGATGCGTGCCGGTTGGTGGCTGCTCGTGGCCGGTTGATGCAGGCCCTTCCGGCCGGCGGTGCGATGGCTGCGATCGGCTGCGGTGAAGAAGAGATCGCGCCGGTGCTGGCGGGGCTCGACCGGGTGGCTGTGGCGGCGGTGAACGCGCCGGGCGCTGTGGTGGTCTCGGGTGCGGCCGACCAGGTTGCCGAGGTCGTCGAGTGGGCGCGGCAGCAGGGGCATCGGACGCGGCCGTTGCGGGTGTCGCATGCGTTCCATTCGCCGCTGATGGAGCCGATGCTGGCCGAGTTCGAGCAGGTCGTGGCGGGGCTGACCTTGCGGCGTCCGGAGCTGGCGCTGGTGTCCAACGTCTCGGGTGACCTGGCCGGCGAGGAGATCATCGAGCCCGGCTACTGGGTCGAGCATGTACGGCGGCCGGTCCGGTTCGCCGACACCATCACCACCCTGCGCGGGCATGGGGTCGGCTGTTTCCTGGAGGCCGGTCCGGACGCCCAGCTCACCCCGATGATCGAGCAAACGCTCGCCCACGACGAAGACGGTGACGCCAGCAGTGCTGACGGCAGCGACCCAACGGTGGTGGGGTTGCTGCGCCGCGACCGGGACGAGACCGCTCAACTGGTCTCCGGGCTGGGTCTGGCCTGGACGTGTGGCATCGGCGTGGACTGGAATGCCGGGCCTGCCTGGACCACCGGGGCCGGAACGGCCGGCACCCGCATCCGCCATCTGGATCTGCCCACCTATCCCTTCCAGCACCGTCGCTACTGGGTGCACTCGGCTCCGGCTGGTGACCCGGCCGCGCTTGGTCTGGGTGCCGCCGACCACCCGATCCTGGGTGCGGTGGTGGAGCAGCCCGACGGCGGCGCCATCTTGACGGGCCGGTTGTCGGTCACCGCTCAGTCGTGGCTGGCCGATCATGCCATCAATGGCACCGCGATCCTGCCCGGCACCGCCTTTGTCGAGCTTGCCCTGCGCGCCGGCGACCAGGTCGGCTGCCCGGCCATCGACGAGCTCACTCTCCACGCCCCCTTGCCCATCCCCGACAGTGATGGCATCACTCTCCAGATCATCCTGAGTCCACCCGACGAGGACGGCCGGTACCAGGTCGGCATCCACTCGAAGGACGACCACGGTCACTGGACCCGGCACGCTTCCGGCACCCTGACCCCCACCCCCAGCATTCCCGCCGACCTGCACCACGCTTGGCCGCCGCCGGACGCCCAGCCGCTGGACGTCGTTGGCCTGTACGACCGCCTGATCGACCACGGCTACGGCTACGGCCCCGCTTTCCACGGCCTCACCCACGCCTGGAGACACGGTGACGACCTCTACGCCGAGGTGTCGCTGCCGACCGACGTCGCCGACCCGGCGGGCTACGGCGTGCACCCGGCGCTGCTCGACGCGGCGATGCACGTGGGCATGCTGGCCGGGCAGGACAACGGGCTGGGGGAGGCTGGTCCGCTGATCCCGTTCAACTGGAGTGGCGTCAGCCTGCATGCCGCCGGTGCCACCTCATTGCGGGTGCGGCTGCGCCGGCTGGAGGGTGACGCGGTCACCCGGCTGGATATCGCCGATCCGTCCGGTCGCCCGGTGGTGTCGGTGGAGGAGCTGACCGCGCGACCGCTCGCTCCCGAGCAGTTGAGCGGCACGGTCCCGGACAGGTGGTTGTACGAGGTGGCCTGGCGGCCGCTGGCGACGAACACCGCTGCCGGGGCGCTGGATGTCACGATGCTGGATGCCGCTTCTTCAGTGGGAGCGGGATCTGCTGCCCGAGATGCGGGGGCTGGTGACGGCAGGCCGGTGGACGGCGACGTACCGGTGCGGGTACGGCGGGCCGTCGGACAAGTGCTTAGCGAGCTGCAGACCTGGCTGGCCGAGGGCGACACGCGACCGGTAGTGGTGGTGACCCGGGGCGCCGTGGCCGTGGCCGATGGAGAGACGCCGGACCCGGCGCAGGCGGCGGTCTGGGGCCTGGTACGGGCCGCGCAGGCGGAGGAACCCGGCCGGATCACCCTGATCGACCTCGACCCAGAGCTGGAAGGCGCGCAGGTCGCCCTCGGCACGGAGGGGGCATCGGCGAGTGCTGTGCCGGTCACCATCGACGGTGGTGAGGACGGCCTTGCGGGTGGTGTGCGTGCCGCGCTGGCGCTAGGCGAGCCGGAGGTGGCGCTGCGCGGCGGCCAACTGTGGGCGTCCCGGATGACGCACCTCGCATCCCCCGACCCGGACGGTGGAGCCTCCCCATCGCCGGGGGCTGCCGGCCAGGTGGGCGGCAAGGATGCCGACGCCATGTGGCCGGTCGATGGGACCACGCTGATCACCGGTGGCACCGGCGGGCTCGGCGCACTGGTGGCCCGGCATCTGGTGGCCGAGCATGGTGTGCGGCATCTGGTGCTGGTCTCTCGCCGTGGCCTGGATGCTCCTGGCGCTGCCGAGCTGCGCGACGAGCTGGCCGGGCAGGGTGCCGAGGTGGCGGTCGCCGCCTGTGACGTGGCCGACCGGGACGCTCTCGCCGTTCTGCTGGAGGACGTCCCCGACCTGCGCGCGGTGGTGCATACGGCGGGGGTGGTTGATGACGGGGTGATCAGTTCGTTGTCGGCTGAGCGGGTGGAGGCGGTGCTGCGGCCGAAGGTGGATGCGGCCTGGCATCTGGATGAGCTGACGCGTAAGCGGGATGTGGCGCGGTTTGTGGTGTTCTCTTCGCTGGCGGGCACGTTGGGTGCGGCGGGGCAGGGCAATTACGCGGCTGCTAATGCTGCGTTGGATGCGCTGGCGGTGTCTCGGACCGCGGCTGGTTTGCCGGCGGTTTCGCTGGCGTGGGGTGTGTGGGATGCCGAGGAGGGTATGGCCGGTCGGTTGTCCGATCGGGAGCGGGAGCGGATGGTGCGGGAGGGGTTGATCCCGCTGTCTGCTGGTGTGGGTCTGTCGGTGCTGGATCGGGTGGTGGCCGAGGGCCGTCGGGGTGTGGTGGTGGCGGCCGGTTGGTCGTTGAGTACGTTGCGTGCGGGGTCGGCGGAGCGGTTGCCGGCGTTGTTGCGTGATCTGGTCGGGGTGCGGCGCAGGGCTGCGGCGGATGCTCCGGCGGGCAGTGGCTCGTTCGCCGAGCGGCTGGCTGAGCTGTCTGCTGCTGAGCGCCAGGCAGCGGTGATGGAACTGGTACGTGCGCGGGCAGCGGCGGTGCTCGGCCACGATACGCCCGCGTCGGTGCCGGTGGATCAGGCGTTCCAAGAGCTGGGCGTCGACTCGCTGGCGGCGGTGGAGCTGCGGAACGGGCTCGGCGCCGCGCTGGGGCTCCGGCTACCGACCACCTTGGTGTTCGACCATCCATCGGTCCGAGCGGTCGTCGACTACCTGATCAAGCGAATCGCGCCGAAGACCGCCGGCGGGGATCACGGTGCCGCCAACGGCCGGGACGAGACGGCGATCCGCGCAGCGCTGCAGACCGTGCCGCTGGCGACGCTGCGCTCCGCCGGACTGCTGGACGCGCTGCTGGAGCTCGCCGGAGTGCATCCCGACGGCGCGAACGGAGCCGTAGCCCCGGACGAGACGGCGGACCTCGACGCGATCGACGAACTGGATGCCGAAAGCCTGATCAGGATGGCCCTGAACAACGGGCAACCGGATGACGAGACCGAGGAGGGCTGAGGAGATGGCGGAGGGTGACGGAAAGCTCGTCGAGGCACTGCGCGCTTCTCTCCGGGAGACGGCCAAGCTGCGCCAGCAGAACCGCGCGCTGACGGCCCGAGCTCGGGAGCCGATCGCCATCGTGGGGATGGCCTGTCGTTATCCGGGTGGGGTGGATGACCCGGAGCGGTTGTGGCGGTTGCTGGTCGATGGTGTGGACGCGGTCGGCGGGTTCCCGGGTGATCGTGGCTGGGACGTTGCGGGTCTTTATGATCCGGAGCCGGGGAAGCCGGGTCGTAGTTATGCGCGGGAGGGTGGGTTCCTGTACGGGGCGGCGGAGTTCGATCCGGCGTTCTTCGGGATCAGTCCGCGTGAGGCGGCGGAGATGGATCCGCAGGAGCGGCAGTTTCTGGAGGTGTGCTGGGCGGGGTTGGAGCGGGCTGGGATTGATCCGACGTCGCTGCGGGAGAGCAGTGCCGGGGTGTTCGCCGGGGTGATGTATCACGACTATGCGCCGTCGGGTACGGGTGGGGCGACGATTTCGGGCCGGGTGGCGTACACGTTGGGCTTGGAAGGCCCGGCGGTGTCGGTGGACACGGCGTGTTCGTCGTCGCTGGTGGCGTTGCATCTGGCGGCGCAGGCGTTGCGTTCGGGGGAGTGTGATCTGGCGCTGGCCGGTGGGGTGACGGTGATGGCCACGCCGGATGCGTTCGTGGAGTTCTCGCGGCAGCGGGGGTTGGCTGCTGATGGGCGGTGCAAGTCGTTCGCCGAGGCCGCTGATGGTGTCGGCTGGGGCGAAGGCGTCGGCGTGCTGGTGGTGGAGCGTCTGTCGGACGCTCGCCGCAACGGGCACCAGGTGCTGGCGGTGCTGCGCGGCAGCGCGGTCAACCAAGACGGGGCCTCCAACGGCCTGACCGCGCCGAACGGTCCCTCGCAGGAGCGGGTGATCGCTCAGGCGTTGGCGGCCGCTGGGCTCACGCCGGGCGATGTGGACGTGGTCGAAGCGCACGGTACGGGGACGGCGCTCGGGGATCCGATCGAGGCGCAGGCGTTGCTGGCGGCTTACGGGCAGGATCGGCAGTCGCCGTTGTGGCTGGGGTCGGTGAAGTCGAATCTGGGTCACACCCAGGCGGCGGCCGGTGTGGCCGGCATCATCAAGATGATCCTGGCGATGCGGCACGGGTTACTGCCCAAGACGCTGCATGTGGATGCGCCGTCGTCGAAGGTGGACTGGTCCGGCGGTGCGGTGGAGTTGCTGACCGAACCTCAGCCCTGGCCCCAGGTCGAGGGTCGGCCGCGTCGGGCGGGGGTGTCGTCGTTCGGCATCTCCGGCACCAACGCTCACGTGATTGTGGAAGAGCCGCCTGCTGAGGAGCCATCGGTTGCCGACGGCGGTACGGCCGTTCCGGTGCCTGTGGTGGTATCGGCCAAGAGTGAGGCGGCGTTGCGGGCGCAGGCCGGTCGGCTGGCCGGGTTCGTGGCTGAACATGATGCGGCCGGTCCTGTGGAGGTGGCGGCCGGGTTGGCGCGCCGCGCGGCGCTGGAGTACCGGGCGGTGCTGCCGGCGGCGGACCGGGAGGGCCTGCTGGCCGGGCTGAGGGCGCTGGCGGCTGGGGAACTGGAGTCGGCGGTCGTGGGCCGGGTGCGGCCGGGCCGGGTGGCGGTGCTGTTCTCCGGTCAGGGTGCCCAGCGGCCCGGGATGGGCCGCGGCCTTTATGCGGCCTTCCCGGTCTTCGCCCGTGCCTTCGACGAAGCGTGTGCACTGCTGGAGGCCGAGTTCTCCGCCACCGATACCGCAGGGGACCTGCGGGAGATCATCCTCGGCGAGCGTGGTGCCGACGGGGTGCTGGATCAGACGGTGTTCGCGCAAGCCGGGCTGTTCGCCTTTGAGACGGCGTTGTATCGGTTGCTGGAGTCGTTCGGGGTCCGGCCTGAATTTGTGGCTGGGCATTCGCTGGGTGAGATCACTGCGGCGCATGTGGCCGGGGTGCTGGATCTGGCGGATGCGTGCCGGTTGGTGGCCGCTCGCGGCCGGTTGATGCAGGCGCTTCCTGCCGGCGGCGCGATGGCCGCGATCGGCTGCGGCGAAGAAGAGATCGCTCCGGTGCTGGCCGGGCACGACCAGGTGGCTGTGGCGGCGGTGAACGCGCCCGGCGCGGTCGTGGTCTCGGGAGCGGCCGACCAGGTGGAGCAGATCATCGAATGGGCACGGCAGCAGGGGTATCGGACCCGGCCGTTGCGGGTGTCGCACGCGTTCCACTCGCCGCTCATGGAGCCGATGCTGGCCGAGTTCGAACAGGTCGTGGCGGGACTGACGCTGCGGCGCCCGGAGCTGGCGCTGGTGTCCAACGTCTCAGGTGAGCTGGCGGGTGACGAGGTCACCGAGCCCGGCTACTGGGTCGAGCACGTACGGCGACCGGTCCGGTTCGCCGACGGCGTCCACCTCATGCGGCAGCGCGGGGTCACCCACTTCCTGGAGGTCGGCCCGGACGCCCAGCTCACCCCCATGATCGAACACGACCATGATGGCGAAGAGCCCTCGGTGGTGGCCCTGCTGCGCCGCGACCGGGACGAGATCACCCAACTGATCGCCGGACTGGGACAGGCCTGGACCTGTGGCATCGGCGTGGACTGGACCGCCTGGACGGCCGGCGCTCGCACCAGCAAGCTGGACCTGCCCACCTATCCCTTCCAGCATCGCCGCTACTGGATGCAGTTGCCGTCGACCGGTGACCCGGTCGCGCTCGGCCAGACCTCTGTCGATCATTCGATCCTGGGTGCCGTGGTGGAACAGCCCGACGGCGGCGCCATCCTGACCGGCCGGTTGTCGGCCACCGCCCAGCCCTGGCTGACCGACCACGTCATCAACGGCACCGCGATCCTGCCCGGCACCGCCTTTGTCGAGCTAGCTCTGCGCGCCGGCGATCAGGTCGGCTGCCCGGCCATCGACGAGCTCACCCTGCACGCCCCCCTGCCCATCCCCGACACCGACGGCATCACTCTCCAGATCATCCTGAGCCCACCCGACGAGGACGGCCGGCACCAGATCGCCATCCACTCGAAGGACGACCACGGCAACTGGACCCGGCACGCAACCGGCACCCTCACCCCGACCCCCTCCCTCCCCGCCGACCTGCGCCTCGCCTGGCCGCCGCCGGACGCTCAGCCACTGGACGTCACCGGTCTGTACGACCGCTTGATCGACCACGGTTACGGCTACGGCCCCGCCTTCCACGGCCTCACCCACGCCTGGAAACACGGCGACGACCTCTACGCCGAGGTGTCGCTGCCGACCGACGTCGCCGACCCGGCGGGTTATGGCGTGCACCCGGCGCTGCTCGACGCGGCGATGCACGTGGGCATGCTGGCCGGGCAGGGAGCGGGGGAGAGCGGTCCGCTGATCCCGTTCAACTGGAACGGCGTCACCCTGCACGCCACCGGCGCCGCCACGCTACGAGTACGGCTACGCCGGCTGGACGGCGACGCGGTCACCCGGCTGGATATCGCCGACTCGTCCGGTCGCCCGGTGGTGTCGGTGGAGGAGCTGACCGCGCGACCGCTTGCTCCCGGGCAGTTGAGCGGCGCGGTCCCGGCCCAATGGTTGTACGAGGTGGCCTGGCGGCCGGTGGGCGAGCGTGGTGCCCAGACCGTGGGGGCCACTCCCGAGGTGCTGGTTGTCGCTGCTTCGACAACAGGAGCCGCCGGCGGAGAGCCGGTGCGGGTACGTCGGGCCGTCGGACAAGCGCTGAGCGAACTGCAGACCTGGCTAACCGATGAGGACGCGCGACCGGTAGTGGTGGTGACCCGGGGCGCGGTCGCCGTGACCGGCGCAGAGACGCCGGACCCGGCCCAGGCAGCGGTCTGGGGCCTGGTACGGGCCGCTCAGTCGGAGGAGCCCGGCCGGATCACCCTGATCGACCTGGACCCAGACCTGCCAGGCGCGCAGGTCACCGACGACGCGTCGGCCGCGGCGCTGCGCAGCGGGGAGCCACAGGTGGCGTTGCGCGGCGACCGGCTCTGGGCGCCCCGCCTGGAGCGGGCCCGCCTCGGCGAGGAGCCGGAGGCGCCCTGGCCGACCGACGGGACCACGCTGATCACCGGCGGCACCGGCGGGCTCGGCGCGCTCATGGCCCGGCACCTGGTCGCCGAGCACGGCGTGCGGCACCTGCTGCTGGTCTCCCGCCGCGGCCTGGACGCCCCCGGAGCCGCCGAACTCCGCGACGAACTGACCGAGCAGGGCGCCGAAGTGACCGTCGCCGCCTGCGACGTGGCCGACCGGGAAGCCCTCACCGTACTGCTGGAAGACATCCCCGACCTGCGCGCCGTGGTGCACAGCGCGGGGGCGAGCGCGAACGCGGTCCTCGCCGACCTCACGCCCGAGCTGGTCGACCAGGTGGCCGGTCCCAAGGCGGACGCCGCCTGGCATCTGCACGAGCTCACCCAGAAGCACGACCTGGCCGAGTTCGTGCTGTTCTCCTCGTCGGCATCGCTGGTGGACAACCCCGGCCAGGGGAACTACGCGGCGGCGAACGCCTTCCTCAACGCGCTGGCCGAGCAGCGCCGGGCGGCGGGTCTGCCGGCGCGGACGCTGGCCTGGGGCCTTTGGGGCGGCGAGGCGGGCATGCAGAGCCTGCTGCGTGACGACGACCTGGCCAGGATCCGCCGCTGGGGCATGCTGCCGCTGCCGGTGGACGCGGGGCTGGCGTTGTTCGACGCGGCGCGGCGGTCGGACGCCGCGGTGCTGGCGCCGATCCGGCTGGACCCGGCCGCCGTGCGCGCCCGCGCGGACGGCGTCCCCGCGCTGCTGCAGGACCTGGCACCGGCCGTACGACAGAAGGCAGCGCAGGGCGAGAACGAGCTGGAACCGCTGGCCGCGCTGGCCCCGGAGGAGCGCCTGGAGCGCCTGGTCGAGCTGGTACGGAGGCGGGCGGCCCAGGTGCTCGGGCACGCGGACCCGGAGCCCGTCGAGCCGGATGCGGACCTGGTCGGCCTGGGCCTGGACTCGCTGGCCGCCATGGAGCTGCGCAACGCGCTCAACTCGGCCACCGGCGTCCGCCTCCCGGCCACGGCTGCCTTTGACTACCCGTCGGTCAGGGCGCTGGCCCGGCTGCTGAACGAGGAGATCGCTCCGGCGCCGACCGCCGTACCGGCCACGGCGCACGGCGACGGGCCGGTCGCCCAGGACGTGACGGGTGCGACGGAGACGTTGAGCGGCCTGTTCCGCGCGGCTGCCGCCGCCGGCAAGATCGAGGAGGGGATGATGCTGCTGCACGCCGCCGCCGCGGTCCGTCCCCAGTACGGCGCGGCCGACGCTCCGGCGCGTACCCCGGTGGTGCTGTCCACCGGCCCGAGCCGGCCGCGGCTGTTCTGCCTGAACTCGCCGATGGCCTTCGGCGGGCCGCACCAGTTCGTCCCGCTGGCCGCGGAGTTCCGTGAAGTGCGTGACCTCGCCGTGCTGCCGGTGCCGGGGTTCGTACGGGAGGAGAGCCTGCCGGACTCGCTGGACGCCCTCGTGCAGGGGCTGGCGCAGACCGTGACCAGCGCCGCGGAGCCGTACGCGCTGGTCGGGTACTCCGCCGGCGGGGTGTTCGCGCACGCGCTGGCCGGCGCGATGGCGGAAGCGGGGCAGGGCCCGGCCGCGGTGATCCTGCTCGACACGCACGTGCCCGGCGCGGGGGAGAGCCCCGCGGTCTGGTCGTCGATCGTGGGCGGCCTGCTCGACCGGGAGGCCGTGTTCGGCCCGTTCACCGCCGCCCGGCTGTCCGCGATGGGCTGGTACGCCGCGCTGCTCTCCGAGTGGCGGCCGGGCGAACTGGCCGCGCCGACGTTGTTCATCCGCGCGAACCAGGGGGTGGCGACGCCCGGCGGGACGACCGCGGGCGTCGGCGCGGGCTGGCATCCGGCCATCACCCCCGGTACGGCGGTGCGCGAGGTGGCGGCAGACCACTTCAGCATCCTGGAGTCCGAGGCGCGGCAGACCGCCGCCGTGATCGAGGAATGGCTGGCTCAGACGGCCGGGTGACTCACGTCGACAGCGCGACGAGCGCGTCGGTCACCTCGGCCACCTGGTCGTCCAGGTAGAAGTGCCCTCCGGGGAAGATCCGCAGGTCGAAGGGGCCGGTGGTGTTCCGGCCCCAGGCGCGGGCCTCCTCGACCGTGGTCTTCGGGTCGTCGTCGCCGACGAAGACGACCAGCGGGCAGCCGACCGCGGCGTCCGGGGGGCACTGGTAGGTCTCCACCGCCCGGTAGTCGGCGCGCAGCGCCGGCAGCACCATCTCGAACAGCTCCGGGTCCTGCAGGAACACCGGGTCGGTGCCGTTGAGCTTGCGGAGTTCGGCCGCCACGCCGGCCGGGTCCCGCCGGTGCACCCACTCGTCGCGGTAGGTGGACGGGCCGCGCCGGCCGGAGGCGACCAGCAGGTGCGGCGGCGTGCCGCGCCGCTCCAGGAGCAGGGCGAGCTCGAAGGCGACCAGCGCGCCCATGCTGTGCCCGAACAGCAGCGTGGGCCGTTCGTCGTCGGGGAGCGCGTCGGCGACGCCGGCGGCCAGCAGGCGCACGTCCGTCAAGGGCGGCTCGTGCCGCCGCTCCTGCCGGCCCGGGTACTGCACCGTATGAGCGTCCAGCGCCGGGTGCAGCGCGGCGGACAGCTTGAAGTAGGCACTGGCCGCACCACCGGCGTGCGGCAGCACGATGACCCGCGCCGGGGCGTCCGGCGCGGGGTGAAATCGCTTGATCCAACGCTCGTCCACGTCGTTCCTTCCGCAGTGATCCGTCCGCCGCCTCCCGATGAGCCCCGGGAGGTGGCGATCACCCGCGGCCGGACGCCGCGGGCACCAGAGTGATGACGCTTTCCGTGTTCCGCGCGACCGCGGCCGGGCTGTACAGCAGCGGCACCTGCGCGCCGGACGTCCAGGCGGCGGCGAGGTCCGCGTAGTGCGGGCTCGACGGGTCGCCGGACTGCCCGGGGGCGCTCACGAAGGTGGAGTTGTCCCAGGCCCCGACGTCCAGCACCATCCGGTACGCGGCCCCGGACTGCGACCGGTAGAACCCTCGGTAGTAGGTCGAGGCGTCCACCGTGGTCACGGAGCCGCCCCGGGGGAACGGGCCCACGCTGTCGCCCAAGGGGTTGGAGAACAGCGCCTGGTGCAGGCTGCCCCAGCGCCAGGCGGCCGGGTCGGCGCCGAGCCGGCCGCGGACGTCGGCGTAGGCCGCGCGCAGCGTCTCCTGCACGAGCCGGTCCCGCACCGCGACGGCGTCCGCTCCGAACCAGCGCTCCGGCCGCTCCAGCGCGTCGATCACCTGCCGGGCGTCGGCGCGCGGCACCCGGGCGGCCACCGCCGCGGGCATGAACCGGGCGAGGAACGCCGGGCCGAGATGCCCGATGAGCCAGGGCTCGAACAGCGCCGCGCCGGCGGAGTCGGCGCTCGCGATGCCGTCGTAGTCGCGCAGGAGCCGCAGCGCGGCCACGGTGTCCGGGTCGTCGCCGGACGGGATGTCGCGCAGCACCGCGACGATGCGCCGGGCGTACTCGTCGACCTGGTCGCGCTGGAGCGCCGCCATCTCGGGCACGGTGTGCCGGGTCGAGCCGGACAGCACGTCCTCGATGCGTTCCTTGCGCGCCGCAGGCTCCCATTCGTAGCCGACGCGCACCGGGTGCCCGGCCGGCATGTCGTACTCGTTCGCCGAGGCGATGAAGCCGCTCTTGGGGTTGCTCACCCTGGGCAGCTCGGCGCCGTCGTGGAAGCCGTCCCATTCGTAGCGGCCGTCGCCGGGCACGGGCAGCAGCCCGTCGTGCCGTGGCCGCCGGGGGACCAGCGCGCCGGGCACCCAGCCGATGGTGCCCGAGGTGTCGGCGTAGATCAGGTTCTCCGGCGGCGCGGCCCAGCGCCGCACCTTGGCGGCGAACTCGGGGTAGCTCCGCGCGGTCATCGCGTCGAGACCGGTGAGGTACGGCGCCGTCCCCGGCTCCGACCAGGCGGTCCGCAGGCCGAACGCGAGGCCGCGCTCCGCGTCCACCTTGAGCACCGGGCCGTGCCGGGAGAAGGTCAGCTCCACCTGGCGGGGCGTCGAGCCGGCCACCGGCACCTCCTCCCGCACCGTGGTGAAGGGCACCCAGCGGTCACGGTAGAGGTAGCGGCCCGGGTCGTCCGGCTTCAGGCGGTACACCTGAAGGTCTTCCTGGTCCGCGGCGAAGACGGTGAGCGAGAAGGCGGCGCGGTCGTTGTGCCCCAGGGAGATGCCGGGCAGCACCGGCTCGCCGGCGCCGATCACGTCCAGGCCGGGCGCGGACAGGTGGGCGACGTAGCGCAGCGCGGGCGCCGTGGTGGCTCGGTGCGGATCGCCGGCGAGGATCGGCCGGCCGGTCGCGGTGCGCGACGGCGCGAGCGCCCAGGCGTTCGACCCTCCGGGCGCCGGCGGCTCCGACCGGAGCGTGACACCGTCGAAGGTGACCGACGAGATGCCGAGCAGGTAGGTGTCGAGCACGTCCGCGGGCACGGTGCACGGGTCGAGCCCGTCCGGCACCCGGGGTTCGTGCGCGGGTTCCAGCTGGACGAGCGCCCGCGCGGCGGTCTGTCCGTTGGCGCACATCGCGGCCGCGCGCAACGCCTCGGGGTACGCGTTGAGCGCCAGCCCGTGGCTGCGGATCCGTACCACGTCCTCGGGCCGCCAGCGGTCCGGCCGATGACCCAGCCGGCGGAACTGCGGCGGCAACGCCTCCGGGTGCGCCTCGACCCAGTCGATGTAGGCGTTGATGCCGCGGACGAACGCGGTCACGGCGCGGCGGGTGTCCGGCCCGTAGGCGGCCCACTCCCGCTGCATGTCACCGCGGTACAGGAAGAGCCGGGAGGCCCGGTCCTGGTCGACGTAACGCGGCCCGAAGGCGGCCGACAGCAGGCCGAGGCCGCGCCGCCGCCACAGGTCGAGCTGGAACAGCCGGTCCCGCGCGGCGTTGTACCCCTGCGCCAGGAACACGTCGTCGGTGTTGCGCGCGTACAGGTGCGGCACGCCGTAGCGGTCCACCACCAGCCGCACCGGCTCGCGCAGTCCGGGGACCTCGCGCGTGGAGGCGTCCACCGCGTCCCGTTCCGCTTGCGCGGAAACCGCCGGCGTGAGTGCGAGCACCGCGGCCACGAGCGCGGTGACGGCACGGCGTAAAGTCGAATTCCGCACCGCCGGACTCCTCCCCAGAGACGTCAATGTGGAGAAATTCTCGTCGCCGGGCAGAGACCGGGTAAGCCCCTACCCTCCCCTAATCCAGGGGTCCGTCGCCGATACCCCTGATGCGCCCCCTCTCTCCGGTCATCGACCTTGCCGCTCCGCTGCGCCCCTGCTTAGCCTCGGGACACTTCCACGCAGCAGAGAGGTATAAGGCCGTGAAAGGAATCGTTCTCGCGGGGGGTCGCGGAACGCGGCTGCATCCGATCACCGCCGTGGTCTCCAAACAACTGCTCCCGGTGAGCGACAAGCCGATGATCTATTACCCGATATCGGTGCTCATGTTGGCCGGCATCAGGGATATCCTCCTCATTTCCTCGCCCGACCAGGTGCCGAACTACGTCCGGTTGCTGGGCGACGGCGCCCGCTTCGGGCTGAACATCTCCTACGCCCCCCAGGAATCGCCGGACGGGATAGCCCAGGCTTTTCTCATCGGCGCCTCCCACATCGGCAGCGGCCCGGCCGCGCTGATCCTCGGCGACAACATCTTCCACGGACCCTCCTTCTCGGAGGTGCTGGAAGAGAATGCACGGGAAGTGCAGGGGTGCGTGCTGTTCGGATATCCGGTGAGCGATCCCGGCCGATACGGAGTGGGGACGACCGACGAGAGCGGGCGCCTGATCTCGATAGAGGAGAAACCGGAGAAACCGCGTTCCAACAGAGCCATCACCGGCCTGTACTTCTACGACAACGACGTCATCGACATCGCCGAGAATCTCAAGCCGTCCGAACGGGGCGAACTGGAGATCACCGACGTGAACCTGGCCTACCTGCGGCAGGGCAGGGCCAGACTCGTGGATCTCGGCAGAGGCTTCGCCTGGCTGGACACCGGCACGCCGGAGACGCTGCTCCAGGCGGGACAGTACGTGCAGACCCTCGAACAACGCCAAGGCGTGCGCATCGCGTGCCTGGAGGAGGTGGCGCTCCGCATGAACTTCATCGACGCGGAGCAGTGCTATCGGCTCGGAGCCGAGCAGGCGCAGTCCGGCTACGGCCAGTACGTCATGAGCATCGCGAGCAGTTACACGCCATGAGGATCCTGGTCACCGGCGGCGCCGGTTTCATCGGCTCCCACTACGTCCGCACCCTGGCCGAGCGGGGCGACTGCACGCTGACGGTTCTCGACAAGCTCACCTACGCGGGCAACAGGGCCAACCTGGAGCCCGCCGAAGGCCGTTTCACGTTCGTCCAGGGAGACATCTGCGACGCCGCCCTCGTCGGAGAGCTGGTGGCCGCGCACGACCAGGTGGTGCACTTCGCCGCCGAGTCCCACGTCGACCGGTCCATCAGCGGTGCGGGGGAGTTCGTCCGCACCAACGTGACGGGGACGTACACGCTGCTCGCGGCGGCGGCCGAGCACGGGCTCGGCACGTTCGTGCACGTCTCGACCGACGAGGTGTACGGCTCCATCCCCGAAGGCTCCTGGGGGGAGGAGCAGCCGCTGGCGCCCAGCTCGCCGTACTCGGCGTCGAAGGCGTCGTCCGACCTGCTCGCCCTCGCCTACCACCGGACGTACGGGCTGGACGTACGGGTGACCCGCTGCTCCAACAACTACGGGCCGTACCAGTTCCCCGAGAAGGTCATCCCGCTGTTCGTCACCAACCTGCTCGACGGCGGCAAGGTCCCGCTGTACGGGGACGGCCTGAACGCGCGCGACTGGCTCCACGTCGCCGACCACGTCGCGGGGATCGAACTCGTCCGGCAGGGAGGCCGGCCAGGAGAGGTCTACAACATCGGCGGCGGCACCGAGCTGACCAACCGCGAGCTGACCCGCCTGCTCCTGGAGGCCTGCGGCGCCGGATGGGAGCGCGTGGAGTTCGTCGAGGACCGCCTCGGCCACGACCGCCGCTACTCCGTCGACGACGGCAAGATCCGCGCCGAGCTGGGGTATCGGCCGGCCGTGGACTTCGAGAAGGGCCTGGCCGAGACGGTCGAGTGGTACCGGGACAACCGCCCCTGGTGGGAGGCCCATAAGGGTGCCGTAGGGGTTGTCGCCGCTGATCAAGGCGACCCAACATAACGTCGAAGGAGGGATCCGATGCGGATTCGCGAACTCGGCATCGGCGGGGCGTTCCTCGTCGAGCCCAAGGTCTTCCCCGACTCCAGAGGATTGTTCTTAGAGGTCTTCAAACAGCCTGCCTTCGCCGAGGCCGTCGGCCACCCGCTGAGCGTGGCCCAGGTCAACTGCTCCGTCTCCTCCATCGGCACGATCCGTGGACTGCACGCGATCCACCTGCCAGGACAGGCCCGCTACGTGAGCTGCCCGAGCGGCGCCATCCGCGACATCGTCGTCGACATCAGGCAGGGCTCGCCCACGTACGGCCGGCACGTCGTGGCGGAGCTGAGCGAGGACAACCGGCACGCGCTCTACCTCGCGGAAGGGCTCGCGCACGGGTTCGCCCCGCTGACCGAGCAGGCCACCGTCTTCTACCTGTGCTCCAACACCTGGTCGCCGGAGAGCTCCTTCGAGGTGAACCCGCTGGACCCCGACCTCGACCTGCCCTGGCCGCGCGACCGCGAGCCCGTCCTGTCGGACAAGGACCGGGCCGCGCCCTCACTGAAAGAGGCCGAACGGCTCGGCATCCTGCCGTCCTACGCCGACTGCCTGGCCCGTTACGCCGAACTCGCCACACCGGACGGAGCGCCCCGTTGATCCCGCTGTTCAAGGTCGCCATGTCGGAGTCGGCTCCGGCCGCGGTCGCCGAGGTCGTCGGCAGTGGCCAGATCGGCCAGGGCGCCAAGGTCGCCGAGTTCGAGCGGGCGCTGGGGGAGCGGATCGGCAACCCGCGCGTCGCCACGGTCAACAGCGGCACCTCGGGGCTGCACCTGGCGCTCCACATGGTCGCCGCGTCAGGGGACGACGAGGGCGAGGTGCTCTCCACGCCCCTGACCATGGAGGCCACCAACTGGGCCATCCTCGCCAACCGGCTGCGCATCAAGTGGGTGGACATCGATCCCGCCACGCTCAACGTCGACCTCGACGACCTGGCCCGCAAGATCTCCCCCCGGACCCGCGCCATCGTCGTCGTGCACTTCGCCGGCTATCCGGTCGACCTCGGGCGGCTGGCGAAGATCCTCGACGAGGCCGAGGCGACCTTCGGGTTCCGCCCCGTGGTGATCGAGGACTGCGCCCATTCGTGGGGCGCCACCTACCAGGGCAGCCGCATGGGCACCCACGGCAACGTCGCGGTGTTCAGCTTCCAAGCGATCAAGCATCTGACCACCGGTGACGGCGGCGCTCTGGCGCTGCCGGACGACGAGCTGCACGAGCGGGCCACGCTGCTGCGCTGGTTCGGCATCAGCCGCGGCGCCGACCGGCTGCGCAACCCGCCGGACGTCGCCGAGTGGGGCTACAAGTTCCACATGACCGACATCAACGCCGCGATGGGGCTGGCCAACCTGGACTGGGCGGAGGAGGTCGTGGCACGGCACCGGGCCAACGCCGCCCACTACGACCGGGAGCTCGCCGGCGTGCCGGGGCTGGAACTGACCGAACGCGCCCAGGACCGCGAGTCGTCCTTCTGGATCTACCCCATCAAGGTCGAGGACCGCGCCGGCTTCATGAAGCGCATGGATGAGGCCCAGATCATGGTCAGCAACGTCCACGAACGCAACGACACCCACACCTGCGTCCGTCCGTACGCCACGCTGCTGCCCGGACTCGACAGCGTGGCCGAGCGCGTCGTCTGCCTGCCCGTGGGCTGGTGGGTGACCGAGGAGCAGCGCGCCCACATCGTCGAGACCGTACGGCGCGGCTGGTGAGATAAGCCGTAACCCCAGGGCCTGCCATCCATGTGATGGACAGGCCCTCTTCTTTGGCTGAACACGGATGCCGATGCGGCGGGCGCTGGAGTGGAACCTGCGCCCGCCGCACCGGCCTGTCAAGAACCTCGGCTACCCGTTGCCGCCCAGCTCCCGGTCGAGGATCTCGAACAGCTCCTCCGCGGAGGCCGCGGCGAGCAGCTCGTCCTCCTCCGCCTTCGCCGAGGAAGGACCGTCCGTCACGGCGGGAGCGGGCTCGGGAGCTGCCGGCTCCGCCGGGGCCAGCCGCTCGGCCAGGTACCGGGCGACCGCGGTGGCGTTCGGCTGGTCGAAGGCGAGCGTGGCGGGCAGCGGAAGTCCCGTACGCCGGCGCAGCCGGTTCCGCAGCTCGACGGCGGCCAGCGAGCTGAAGCCGAGCTGCACGAAGCCACGTTCGGCGTCGATCACGTCCGCGCTGTCGTGCCCGAGCGCCATCGCCGCCTCGGCCTGGACCAGCTCGAGCAGCATCCGGTCCCGCTCCCGGGCGGGCAGCTCGGCCAGCCGCTCCCGCAGCTCCGTCGCGCCGTTCGACTCGTTGGTCCGTTCGGCCACGGCAGCCGTACGCCGCGTGCCCACGAGGTCGCGCAGGAGTGCGGGCAGGTCGTCGCCGCGAGCCCGCAGCGTGCGGACGTCCGGCTGGATCGGCGCCAGCACCGGCGCGGGCACGCGCAGCGCCGCGTCGAACAGCGCCAGCCCCGTGTCCGCGGAGATCGCCGGTATGCCCAGGTTGCGGACCCGGGCCAGGTCGGTTTCCTGCAGCGGCCCGCCGAGACCGGTGTCCACCGCCCACATTCCCCAGGTCAGTGAGGTGGCGGGCAGCCCGGCGGCGGCGCGCTCCGCGGCGAGCGCGTCGAGGAAGGCGTTGGCTGCCGCGTAGTCGCCCTGCCCGGCGGCGAGCACCATCCCTCCGGCGGAGGAGAACAGCACGAAGTGGGCGAGATCATGCTTCTGGGTGAGCTCGTGCAGGTGCCAGGCGGCATCCGCCTTGGGCCGCAGCACCCGGTCCAGCCCTTCCTCCGTCAGCGTGCCGAGCACCCCGCCGGCCATCACTCCCGCGGTGTGCACCACGGCGCGCAGGTCGGGGATGCCCTCCAGCAGCATGGTGAGGGCGTCCCGGTCGGCCACGTCGCAGGCGGCGACGGTCACTTCGACGCCCTGCCCGGTCAGCTCGTCGCGGAGCTCGGCGGCGCCGGGCGCGTCCAGGCCACGGCGGGAGACCAGCAGCAGCTGCCGCACGCCGTGCTCGGCCACCAGATGCCGGGCCATGAGCGCGCCGAGCCCGCCGGTGCCGCCGGTGATCAGCGTGGTCCCGTCGACCGGCCAGGTCGCGTCGTACGGGTCGACGGCGCGGGACACCCGGTCGGCGTGACCGGCGCGGGTCAGCCGGGGGACCCACGGCCGGCCGTCACGGATCGCCAGCTCGGGCTCGCCGGTGGCCAGGGCGACGCGTACGCCGTCCGCAGGCTCGCCGGCCCGATCCAGATCGACCAGGATGATCCGGCCCGGGTTCTCCTCCTGAGCGGCCCGCACCAGGCCCCAGACCGCGGCCCGCGCCGGATCCGGCGCCTCGGTGTCGCGCACCGCCACGGCACCCCGGGTGACCACCACCACCGGCCGGGCGTCCGCCCCGGCCGACCAGTCCTGCAGGCCGGCGAGGACCGGACGCAGGGTACGGCGCACCCTCTCCGGCACCCCGCCGCCCGATGCCTCGCCGGTGGCGTCGATGACGAGCGCGTCGGAGGCGTTCACCGGGCCGAGGGGCTGCGACGGCGCGGCCGGCCGCCACGTCACCGAGAGCAGCGAGTCCGAGGACGGACGGGCCTGCGCCAGCTGGTCGGCCTGGACCGGCCGGGACACCACCGTCTCCACCGTGGCCACCGGCCGTCCGGTCGGGTCGGCCAGGTCCAGCCTGGTGACCTCGTCGCCGTCCAGCCGGCGAAGCCGTACTCGCAGCGTGGCGGCGCCGGCGGCGTGCAGGGTCACGCCGTGCCAGTTGAACGGGATCAGCGTGGCCTTCGGCCCGGCCACCAGGTCCACGTGCATCGCGGCGTCCAGGAGCGCGGGGTGCAGGCCGTACCGGGTGGTGGGTCCGGCGTCTTCGGGGAGGGTTACTTCGGCGTAAAGGTCGTCGCCGTGTCTCCAGGCGTGGGTGAGGCCGTGGAAGGCGGGGCCGTAGCCATAGCCGTGGTCGACCAGGCGGTCGTACAGGCCGGTGACGTCCAGTGGCTGGGCGTCCGGTGGCGGCCAGGCGTGGCGCAGATCGGCGGGGATGGACGGGGTCGGAGTGAGGGTGCCGGTGGCGTGCCGGGTCCAGTTCCCGCTGTCGTCCTTGGAGTGGATGCCGATCTGGCGGCGGCCGTCTTCGCCGGGTGCGGTCACGGTGACCTGGACGACGACGCCGGCGCTGGTGTCGGGGACGGGCAGGGGGGTGTAGAGGGTGAGTTCGTCGATGGCCGGGCAGCCGACCTGGTCGCCGGCGCGCAGAGCGAGCTCGACGAAGCCGGTGCCGGGCAGGATCGTGGTGCCGTTGATCAGGTGATCGGCGAGCCACGGCTGAGCGGTGACGGACAACCGGCCCGTCAGGATGGCGCCGCCGTCGGGCTGCTCCACCACCGCACCCAGAATGGGGTGGTCGGCGGCGGTCTGACCGAAGGCGGCCAGGTCGCCGGTCGGGGCGGGCTGGAGCCAGTAGTGCCGCCGCTGGAAGGGATAGGTGGGCAGGTCCAGATGGGCGGTGGGGGCACCGGCGGTCCAGTCCACGGCGGTGCCGCAGGTCCAGGCCTGTCCCAGTCCGGTGACCAGCTGGGTGGTCTCGTCGCGGTCGCGGCGCAGCAGCGCCACTACCGAGGGCTCTTCGCCATCATGGTCGTGTTCGATCATGGGGGTGAGCTGGGCGTCCGGGCCGGCTTCGATGAAGCAGCTGACTCCCTGCTCGCGCAGGGTGGTGATGGTGTCGGCGAACCGGACCGGTCGCCGTACGTGCTCGACCCAGTAGCCGGGCTCGGTGACCTCCTCGTCGGCCAGGTCACCCGAGACGTTGGACACCAGCGCCAGCTCCGGGCGCCGGAAGGTCAGTCCCGCGACGACCTGTTCGAACTCGGCCAGCATCGGCTCCATGAGCGGTGAGTGGAACGCGTGCGACACCCGCAACGGCCGGGTGCGGTGCCCTTGCTGCCGCGCCCAGTCGATGACCTCCGCGACCTGGTCGGCCGCTCCCGAGACGACCACGGCGTCGGGTGCGTTCACCGCCGCCACCGAGATCTCGCCACGCCCGGCCAGGGCCGGGGCGATCTCTTCTTCGCCGCAGCCGATCGCGGCCATCGCGCCGCCGGCTGGAAGGGCCTGCATCAACCGGCCGCGAGCGGCGACCAACCGGCACGCGTCCGCGAGATCGAGTACTCCGGCCACGTGTGCGGCGGTGATCTCGCCCAGGGAATGCCCGGCCACGAAGTCGGGCTGGACTCCCAGTGATTCCAGCAGCCGGTACAGCGCAGTCTCGAAGGCGAACAGCCCGGCTTGCGCGAACACCGTCTGATCCAGCACCCCATCGGCACCACGCTCGCCGAGGATGATCTCCCGCAGGCTCCCTGCGGTATCGGTGGCGGAGAACTCGGCCTCCAGCAGTGCACACGCTTCGTCGAAGGCACGGGCGAACACCGGGAAAGCCGCATAAAGGCCGCGGCCCATCCCGGGCCGCTGAGCACCCTGACCGGAGAACAACACCGCCACCCGGCCCGGCCGCACCCGGCCCACCACCGCCGACTCCAGTTCCCCAGCCGCCAGCGCCCTCAGCCCTGCCAGCAGACCCTCCCGGTTCGCCGCCGGCAGCACCGCCCGGTACTCCAGCGCCGCGCGGCGCGCCAACCCGGCCGCCACCTCCACCAGACCGGCCTCGTCGTGCTCGGCCATGAAACCGGCCAGCCGGTCGGCCTGCGCCCGCAGCGCGGCTTCGCTCTTGGCCGACAGCAGCACCGGAAGCAGCGGAAGCGGGTCCGGCACGCTCGTGGCCGGCGGCTCCTCAGCGGGCGGTTCTTCCAGGATCACGTGGGCGTTGGTGCCGGAGATGCCGAACGACGACACTCCCGCCCGGCGCGGCCGGCCTTCGGCCTGGGGCCAGGGCTGGGGTTCGGTGAGCAGTTCCACCGCTCCGCCGGACCAGTCCACCTTCGACGACGGCGCATCGACGTGCAGCGTCTTGGGCAACAGGCTGTGCCGCATCGCCAGGATCATCTTGATGATGCCGGCCACCCCGGCCGCCGCCTGGGTGTGACCCAGGTTCGACTTCACCGACCCCAGCCACAACGGCGACTGCCGATCCTGGCCGTAAGCCGCCAGCAGCGCCTGCGCCTCGATCGGGTCGCCCAGCGAGGTGCCGGTGCCGTGTCCTTCGACCACGTCCACCTGCGCGGGACCGATACCCGCCGACGCCAGCGCCTGAGCGATCACCCGCTCCTGGGACGGGCCGTTCGGCGCGGTCAGCCCGTTGGAGGCCCCGTCCTGGTTGACCGCGCTACCGGCCAGCACCGCCAGCACATGGTGCCCGTTGCGGCGAGCGTCCGACAGCCGCTCCACCACCAGCACCCCGACACCCTCGCCCCAGCCGACACCGTCAGCCGCCTCGGCGAACGACTTGCACCGCCCATCAGCGGCCAGCCCTCGCTGGAGGCCGAAGTCGGTGAAGGTGTCCGGTGTGGACATCACTGTGACCCCACCGGCCAGCGCCAGATCACACTCACCGGCGCGCAACGCCTGCGCCGCCAGATGGAGCGCCACCAGCGACGACGAACAAGCCGTGTCCACCGACACCGCCGGCCCCTCCAGACCGAACGCGTACGCCACCCGCCCGGACACCACGCTGGCCAGGCTGCCGTTGCCCAGGTAGCCGGCATACTCCTCCGGCACCCGACCCGGCCGAGTGCCCCAGTCGTGGTACATCACTCCGGCGAACACCCCGGTCGAGGTGCCACGCAGCCCGGACGGGTCGATGCCCGCGCGCTCCAGCGCCTCCCAGGAGGTCTCCAGGAGAAGCCGCTGCTGCGGGTCCATCGCGGTGGCCTCACGCGGGCCGATATCGAACGGGGCGGGGTCGAAGTACGCCGCGTCGTGCAGGAACCCGCCCTGCTTGGTGTAGGTACGACCCTGCTTGCCGGGCTCCGGGTCGTAGATGCCGGTGATGTCCCAGCCTCGGTCTGTGGGGAAGCCGGTGACGCCATCACGGTCATCGACCAGCAACTGCCAGAGGTCCTCTGGACTGGTGACCTGGCCAGGGAAACGACAGGCCATCCCGACAACCGCGATCGGATCATCTGCAGGACCCTCGGACGGGGCGGCCTGAACCGGACGGCGGGCAACGGTACCCGACAGAGCCGCGTCCAGATGCGCCGCCAGCGCGCGCGGAGTGGGGTGATCGAACACCAGGGTGGGGGTGAGCCGTAGCCCGGTCTCCGCGTGCAGGCGGTTACGCAACTCCACCGCGGTCAGCGAGTCGAACCCGAACTCCTGGAAAGGCCGATCGGCGTCGATGGCCTGAGCACTGTCATGGCCCAGGGTGGCCGCCGCCTGCCCGCGCACCACGTCCAGCAACCGCCGCTGCCGCTGCGGAGCCGACAGATGCGCCAGCTCCGCCACCACCGGCCGCACTTCATCATCCCCGCCAGCAGCCGCGGAAGCGTCGGCGGCGGGACGGGCGGCGGGACCGGCCAGCTCGCGCAACAAAGCGGGCAGATCGCCCCGTCGGCCCAGCGCGGCGGAATCGAACCGGGCCGGCACCAGATGCGGCCGACCGGCTTGGAGGCCAGCGTCCAGCAGGGCCAGGCCCTGACCCGCGCTCAGCGAGACATGTCCCGCGGCGCGCATCCGCGCCTCATCGCGCGCACCGATGCGGCCGGCCATGCCCCGCTCTTCGGACCACGGCCCCCATGCCAGCGACACCGCCGGCAACCCGGCCGCGGCCCTGGCCACTGCCAGAGCATCGACGAAGGCGTTGGCAGCCGCGTAGTTCCCCTGCCCGGCCCCGTCCACCACCCCGGCCAGCGAGGAGAACACCACGAACCGGGCCAGACCGGCATCGCGGGTCAGCTCGTGCAGGTGCCAGGCCGCGTCCACCTTCGGCCGCAGCACCGTCTCCACCCGCTCGGGCGACAACGATGTGATCACCCCGTCATCCACCACCCCCGCCGCATGCACCACCGCACGCAGGTCAGGGATGTCCTCCAGCAGAACGGCGAGGGCTTCCCGATCACCCACGTCGCAGGCGGCGACGGTCACTTCGGCACCCTCGCCGGTCAGCTCGTCGCGCAGCTCGGCAGCGCCGGGAGCGTCCAGGCCACGGCGGGAGACCAGCAGGAGCTGCCGCACGCCGTGCTCGGCGACCAGATGCCGCGCCACCAGAGCACCCAGCCCGCCAGTGCCGCCGGTGATCAGCGTGGTCCCGTCGACCGGCCAGGCCGCCTCGGGCTCCTCGCTACCCGCCAGACCAGCCTGGCCAGGCGTGGACCCGGACGCATCTTCCCAACCGGGCGATGCTACCCGCCTCAGACGCGGCACCCACAACTGGCCGCCGCGCAGCGCCACCTCTGGCTCACCAGAAGCCAGCGCCGCCGCCACCGCGTCGCCGCTTCGGCTCAGCGAGGCGACCTCACCGGCTGCCGTCTCGGCGCCGGTGTCCAGATCGACCAGTGTGATCCGGCCCGGATTCTCCGCCTGCGCCGCCCGTACCAACCCGAACACCGCGGCCTGGAGCGGATCCACCTGCCCGCCGTCGGTGGCGACCCCGCCTCGGGTCACCACCACCAGCCGGGCGTCATCTCCCGGTTCACGAGTCAGCCACTCCTGCAAGCGAGCCAACACCGAACCCACGCCACGGCGCAGGCGGTCCAGCAGCTCACTGTCGGCAGTTCCGGCCCCGGCCCACTCGGTGGCATCGATCACCAGATCTGCGCCGATGCCGCCCGACGACACCGTCACGTCCACCGGCCGCCACACGATCTCGTGCAGCCACTGGTGCGCGGAGGAGCGCGAGCTCGACCACTGTGCGGGCACCGAACGGTAGGCCAGAGACGTCACCGTGGCCAGCGGCCGGCCCACAGGGTCGGCGAGGTCGAGCCGCACCGCGGCTTCGTCGTCCGGGCGCAGCCTGACCCGCGCCGCGCGCGCCCCGTCGGCATGCAGTGACACCCCGCGCCAGGCGAACGGCAACGCCGTGTCCTGGTCGTGGCCGGGCAGCAGGTCGGTGGCGTGCAGGGCCGCGTCGAGCAGCGCCGGGTGTACGCCGAAGCCCGCTGCCTCAACCCCGTCCGGCAACGCCACCTCGACGAACACCTCTTCGCCGCGGCGCCAGGCCCGGGTGAGGCCGCGGAAAGCGGGGCCGTAGTCGTATCCGCGGTTGGCCATCGCCGCGTAGAGGCCGGTGACGTCGAGCGGCTCCGCGCCCGGCGGCGGCCACTCGGTGAGCTCCTGTGCCGACGCCGGTACGGGGGAGAGGAAGCCGGTGGCGTGCCGTAGCCAGACGCCGTCTTCGCCGATGGAGTGGATCTCCACGGGCCGCCGCCCGTCAACGTCGGATCGGCCGGCGACCACCTGGATCGTCACCTGGCCCCGGCTCGGAAGCTCCAGGGGGGCGTGCAGGGTGAGTTCGTCGATGGCCTTGCAGCCGACCTGGTCGCCGGCGCGCAGAGCGAGCTCGACGAAGGCGGTGCCGGGCAGGATCGGGGTGGCGTTGATGGCGTGATCGGCCAGCCACGACTGAGTGTTGGCCGACAACCGGCCGGTCAGGATGGCGCCGCCGTCGGGCTGCTCCACCACGGCACCCAGGATCGGGTGGTCGGCGGCACCCAGACCGAGCGCGGCCGGGTCACTGGCCGGGGCGGGCTGCAGCCAGAAGCGGCGATGCTGGAAGGGATAGGTGGGTAGTTCCAGGTCGCTGCGGTGGGCACGGGTGGTCCAGTCCACGTTGGTGCCACAGGTCCAGGCCTGTCCCAGTCCGGCGATCAGTTGGGTGGTCTCGTCGCGGTCGCGGCGCAGGAGGGCCACCACGGAGGGCTCTTCACCGTCGTGGTTGATGAGGGTTTGTTCGATCATGGGGGCGAGCTGGGCGTCCGGGCCGACTTCCAGGAAGTGGGTGACCCCGCGCTGCCGCATGACGTGGACGCCGTCGGCGAACCGGACCGGCCGCCGTACGTGCTCGACCCAGTAGCCGGGCTCGGTGACCTCGTCGCCCGCCAGCTCACCCGAGACGTTGGACACCAGCGCCAACTCCGGACGCCGCAGCGTCAATCCCGCCACGACCTGCTCGAACTCGGCCAGCATCGGCTCCATGAGCGGCGAGTGGAACGCGTGCGACACCCGCAACGGCCGCGTCCGGTGCCCCTCCTGCCGTGCCCATTCGATGATCTGCTCCACCTGGTCGGCCGCTCCCGAGACCACGACCGCGCCGGGCGCGTTCACCGCAGCCACAGCCACCTGGTCGTGCCCGGCCAGTACAGGCGCGATCTCTTCTTCGCCGCAGCCGATCGCGGCCATCGCGCCACCGGCCGGAAGGGCCTGCATCAACCGGCCGCGAGCGGCCACCAACCGGCACGCGTCCGCCAGATCCAGCACCCCGGCCACATGGGCGGCGGTGATCTCGCCCAGGGAATGCCCGGCCACAAATTCAGGCCGGACCCCGAACGACTCCAGCAGCCGGTACAGCGCCGTCTCGAACGCGAACAGCCCGGCTTGCGCGAACACCGTCTGGTCAAGCACCCCATCGGCACCACGCTCGCCGAGGATGATCTCGCGCAGGCGCACATCACCGGCCAGGCCGGTGACCGCCCCTGCCGTATGGAGTTCGGCCTCCAGCAGGGCGCAGGCTTCATCGAAGGCGCGGGCGAACACCGGGAAAGCCGCGTACAGCTCCCGACCCATCCCCGACCGCTGGGCGCCCTGACCGGAGAACAGCACCGCCACCCGGCCCGGCCGCACCCGCCCCTGCACCACCGAAGCCGCAGACTCACCGGCGGCCAGCGCTCGCAGCCCGGCCAGCAGACCCTCCCGGTCGGTAGCCGGCAGCACCGCCCGGTGCTCCAGCGCGGCCCGGCGCACCAGTTCGGCCGCCACCTCGAACGGACCGGCCGCATCATGCTCGGCCAAGAACCCGGCCAGCCGATCGGCCTGCGCCCGCAACGCCGCCTCGCTCTTGGCCGACAGCAGCACCGGAAGCGCGGCAGTGTCTTCACCGGGCACGCCCGCGGGCTCCTCGACGGGCGGTTCTTCCAGAATCACATGAGCATTCGTGCCGGAGATGCCGAACGACGACACCCCGGCCCGGCGCGGCCGGCCCTCGACCCGCGGCCACTGCCGGGCCTCGGTCAGCAGCTCCACGGCGCCGCCGGACCAGTCGATCTTCGACGACGGCGCGTCCACGTGCAGCGTCTTGGGCAGCAGTTCGTGCCGCATCGCCATGACCATCTTGATCACGCTGGCGATGCCGCCGGCCGCCTGGGTGTGACCCAGGTTGGACTTGGCCGAGCCCAGCCACAGCGGCGACTCCCGGTCCTGGCCGTAGGTGGCCAGCAGCGCGTGCGCCTCGATCGGGTCGCCCAGCCCGGTGCCGGTGCCGTGCGCGTCGACCGCGTCCACGTCCGCCGGCTCCAGCCGGGCGGCCGCGAGCGCGTCGCGGACGAGCCGGCGCTGCGCGGGGCCGCTCGGCGCGGTCAGTCCGTTGGACCTGCCGTCCTGGTTGATCGCGGTGCCGCGTACCACGGCCAGCACCCGGTGCCCGTTGCGGCGGGCGTCCGACAGCCGCTCCACCACCAGCACCCCGACGCCCTCGGAGAACGCGGTGCCGTCCGCGGCGTCGGCGAACGCCTTCACCCGGCCGTCCGGGGCCAGCCCCCGCTGCCGGCTGAACGCGGTGAACATGCCGGGGCTGCCCATCACGGCCACCCCACCGACCAGGGCCAGGGAGGACTCGCCCGAACGCAGCGAGGCGCAGGCCAGGTGCAGGGAGACGATCGCGCCGGAGCACGCGGTGTCCACCGTGATCGCCGGCCCGGACAGGCCGAGCAGATAGGCGAGCCGGCCGGTGACCACGCTCGGCGCGTTGCCGGTCATCAGGTAGCCGTCCAGGCCCTCCGGAGCCTGGTGGACGCGCACGCCGTACTCGTGCACCTCGGCGCCGAAGAACGAGCCGACGGGCTGGTCGCGCAGCGACGTCGGGTCGATGCCCGCGTGCTCCAGCGCGGCCCAGCAGGTTTCCAGCACCACCCGCTGCTGCGGGTCCATGGCCAGGGCCTCGCGCGGGTTGATGCCGAAGAAGTCCGCGTCGAACCCGGTCGCGTCCGGCAGGAAGGCGCCGCGATCCACGTAGCTCTTTCCGGGGGCGTCCGGGTTCGGGTCGAAGAGGTTCTCCAGATCCCAGCCGCGGTCGGTGGGAAAGCCGCCGAGCACTTCGCGTTCCTCGGCGAAGATCCGCCACAGTCCCTCGGCGGATTCGACGCCGCCGGGGAACCGGCACCCGATGCCGACGATGACGATGGGGTCGTCGTCGTCGCCTTCCGGAGCGGTGTCCGCGCGTCCCGACGCCGGCTCCGGCACGGGCAGACCGAGTACGGCGGCGCGCACGTAGTCGGCGACCAGCTCGGGCGTGGGGAAGTCGAAGGCCAGGGTCATCGGCAGCGAGACGCCGGTGGAGGCCTCCAGCCGGTCGTGCAGGTCGACCGCGGCCAGCGAGTCGAGGCCGAGCTCACGGAACGGCCGGCTGGAGGTCACCTCGGCCAGCTCGCCGCCCTCCACTCCGAGCAGCGCCTCCCGGGTGTCCCGGAGCACCAGTTCCAGGAGCACCCGGCGCTGCTCCGCGACGGGCAGCTCGTCGAGTCCGTCGAGCCCGGCCTCGTTGGGGCCGCCGTGCTCGCCTGGAAATGCCATCATGCGCTCCGGGGGTCGGGGTTCGGCAGCGGGTCGTAGACCCGTTGGCGTTGCAGCTGGGAGACGGAGACGACCTCGCCGCCGCGGATCACCACTTCGGTGGGCGCGGGGCGGCCGAGGAACAGGGACAGGCTGGCGGTGAGGCCGTAGGCCCCCGCGTGCGGGATGGTCACCAGATCGCCGGGGGCCGGGTCGGGCAGTTCGACCTCGCGGGCGAGCAGGTCGCCGGGCGTGCACAAGGGTCCGGCCAGCGCGGCCCGGCGGCCGGGCGCGGCGTGCGGCGTGCCACCGTTCGGCGGGGTGGGCTTGACCTGGACCGGGAGCAGCCGGCCGAGCCCGGCCATGCCGCCGAACGCGTTGATGCCCGCGTCCAGGATGGCGAAGGTGCGGCCCCGGCTCTCCTTGACGTTGATCACGGTGGAGTGCAGCTCGCCGCAGTCGGACACCAGGTACCGGCCGGACTCGCAGGCGATGCTCGGCCGGCCCTCCCGCCACTGCGGCAGGTGCCGGTCCAGCGCCTCTTCCAGGCCCTTGCGCAGGTTCGGGTAGCCGGGGCGGGTACCGGGCACGCCGTACGGCGCGGAGAACCCACCGCCGAGATCCACCAGCTCCAGCGGTTCGCCCAGGATGCGCTGCACCTCCGCGGCGACCGTCACGGTGTGCTGGAACTCGGCGATCAGGCTGTCCTCGTCCGCGGCGTTGCTGAGCGGGAAGAAGTGGGCGCCGATGATCCGGACGCCGGGAACCGCGCGCATCGCGGCCACCTGCGCCGGCAGGTCCTCCATGTCGTTGCCGAACTGCGAGGGCGTGCCGGTCATCCGGATGCTGGTGGCGGCGGCCGCGGTGGCGCTGTTCACGCGCAGCAGGCATTTCGCGACGGTGCCCTGCGCGGTGGCCGCGGCGCCGACGTGTTCGAGGTCGGTGAGCGACTCCACGGAGAACAGCCGCACCCCGGCGGCGAGCGCCTCGGCCAGCTCACCCGCGGTCTTGCCTGGCCCGGTGTACATGCAGTCCGCGCCGGTGAAACCCGCGGCCAGCGCGGCGGCCAGCTCACCGGTGGAGCTGATCTCCGCACGGCACCCGCCGCCCGCTGCCGTGCGCAGCGCGCGGGCCACGTCCGGGTGCGGGTTGGCCTTGAGCGCGTAGTAGATCGCGGTGCCTTCCGGCATGAAGTCGGCCAGGTCCCGGTACGCCGCCGCGACCCGGTCCAGGTCGTACACGTAGAGCGGGGACCCGAACCGGCGGACCAGCTCCTCACGGGGGATTCCCGGCG
Organism: Nonomuraea sp. LP-02; assembly: GCF_036289125.1. Lineage (NCBI taxonomy): Bacteria > Bacillati > Actinomycetota > Actinomycetes > Streptosporangiales > Streptosporangiaceae > Nonomuraea > Nonomuraea sp. LP-02. The sequence goes on from NZ_JAXCLK010000001.1 coordinate 8,748,808, forward strand.
GCTTCCGGTGGGGCTCCGCCTGCCGCGTCGCGTCCTGCGCGTGCAGGTCGCGCAGCCGGTCGCGGGCGTACTTGCCGTGCGCGGACTTCGGGATCTCCGCGACCACCCGGCAGACCGCGGGCACCTTGGCCGGCTCCAGCCGGGCGGCCAGCTCGCGGAGGACGGCGTGGGGTTCCAGCTCCGCCCCGTCGGCGGCCTCGACGAAGATCGCGAGGTCGTGCTCACCCTCCGGGGGCAGCGCGGCGGCCGCCCTGACGCCGGCGATGTCGAGCGCCGCCGCCTCGATCTCCACGGTGCTCATCCGGATGCCCTTGCGTTTGAACATGTCGTCCCTACGGCCGTCGAAGTAGAGGTAACCGTCCTCGTCGAAGTGGCCGTAGTCGCCGGTGTGCAGGCGCAGCTCCCCGGTCCGCGGGTCGCGGCGGAAGGTCTTGGCGGTCACCTCGGGGTTGCGCCAGTACCCCGGCATCACGTGCGGGCCGGTCACCACGATCTCCCCGGTCGTCCCGGTGGGCACCGGGTTCCCGTCGGGGTCGAGGATGTGTACGGCGGTGCCGGCCAGCGGCCGTCCGACCGAGTCCGGGCGTTCCCGGTCCTCCTCCGGAGGCATGACGGAGATGCGCTTGCACTCGGTCTGGCCGAACTGGCGGACCACCCGGGCGCCGGGGAAGTGGGTCCGCAGCGCGTCGATGGTGGTGGCGGGCAGCGCCGCGCCGGTGTTGGTGAACAACCGCACCCCGGTGGTGGGCTCACTCTTCCGCTGCGCCGACGCGATGATCATGTTGGCCAGCGAGGGCACGATCGGCACCACGGTCGCCCGGGTCTTCCTGAGCTGGTCGACCAGCCGCAGGTCGGCGCCGGCGTCGGCGAAGACCACCTCGGCGCCCACGGCGCAGGTCATCAGCAGCTTGTACAGCCCGTAGTCCCAGGACATCGGGAAACGGCAGAAGACCACGTCGTCCGGGCGGTAGCCGAGCGCCTCGACGAGCGCCACGGTGGCGAAACAGACCTGGGCGTGGGGGAGGATCACCGCTTTCGGCTCCGCCGTACTGCCCGAGGTGTACACCAGCGCGGCCAGGTCCGCGGGGTCGAGCTCACTCGGTACGGCCACGCGCTCCCGCCGGCTCGCGAGCTCGGTCACCTCGGCCCAGATCTCCTCGAAGTCGTGGACCGGTGCGCCGGTGAGGGCGCGTACGGCGTCGGGTTTCCCGCCGGCGGATTCGACGATCACCAGCGCGGGGTCGGCGTTCTCGAGCACCGAACGCAGGTGGAAGCTCTTCATCGCCGGGTTGAGCGGCACGAAGACGGCGCCGCGGCGGGAGACGCCGAAGAACAGCGCGGCCAGCCGGCGGTCGGTGGGGGCCTGCACCACCACGCGCATGCCCTGGCCGACGCCGTGCCGGTCCAGCCAGTAATCCACCGCGTGGCCGAACGTATCCAGTTCGTGATAGTTCCAGATTCCGGTGGAGTCCCGCACCGCTGGCGACTCGGGAAACTCCGCTGCGCTTTGGTCGAGAAAATCGTGGATGAATGTCCCGTTGTATCTCGGCCGGTTATTCCGCATAATCGACGATCTCCCTCAGGCGGCGGAGTTCAGGCTAAGCCGGGGCTCCGCCCCAGAAGTACCCCTAGCCGCCCCTAACGTCGGGACCGGTCGGCCTATGGTCGCGTTCAATAAGTCGCTCTCTTTCCAGCGGGTTTACGCAGGGATTTCGCGGGAGTCGCCGGTCCCGGACAAGGGGTTGGCGGCGACATTCAAGCCGGCTTTCATGAGCAGGGCTCACAGGACTCGGTCAGCGGGTCCACGTTCCACTTCTCGGGCAGATCACTGCCGCAGAAGACGCAGACGAAGTCGCTCTCGCGCACGATGTTGTGCTCCTGGCACCCAGGACAGCGCCGGAACACCACCTCGTGGGTGAAGCCGGACGGCCTCCCGAGCCCTGCACGATCGAGAGCCTGGGCGACCGACGGCCAGGAGCTGACGTCCGGGCAGTACCCGGTCGAATGGTTGCTGACGTCGCCCACGACCCATCGGCCTGCCTCGCGGGCGAAGCTGATCTCGCCGGCGCTCAGGACCGATCGTCCGCCCGCACAGGCCACATGCTCGCTTCGTCGCGGCGCCAGCAGGAGCACGCCGTCCGCGCCGACCACGAAGGTGAACGGCTCGACCAGCTCCGCCGCGCAGCGCTCGGCGACCCAGCCGGCGAAATCAGCCGCCGAGCCGATCCGGCAGCCGCCGCTGCCGGGCCGGACCGCGGCCTTCAGCTCGGCCGGTCCCACGTACCGATAGCTCCGCCTCACACTGCGCTCACAGGGGACCTGCTGTGTCGGGGCTCATCCGTCCGGCCGCGGGAGGCCGTGGGAGGTCTCCCGCCTGGATCCAGGGAGCCGTACGGCGGGCCGGGCGCGGCGGGGCGACGGCGGTGGCGGTGGCGCGCAGGCGGATCGCGCAGATCAGCGCGCAGATCTCTTCGGCCGTGGGAGCCCCGGCGAGCACTCTGATCTCGTTCACATCGGTGGGTTTCCGTGCTTGCGGTAGGGCGGAGGCACGTGCTTGGCGCGCAGCAGTTCGAGCGCCCGGGCCAGCCGCGCCCTGGTGTCGCGGGGGTGGATGATGTCGTCCACCAGACCGCGTTCGGCCGCGTAGTAGGGGTGCATGAGGGCGCGGCGGTACTCCTCCACCCGCGTGATCCGCTGCTGCTCAGGGTCGGGTGAGGAGGCGATCTCGCGACGGAAGATGACGTTCGCCGCTCCCTCCGCGCCCATGACCGCGATCTCGTTCGTGGGCCACGCGAAGGACAGGTCCGCGCCGATCGAGCGGGAGTCCATCACGATGTAGGCGCCCCCGTACGCCTTGCGGACGATGACCTGGATGCGGGGGACACTGGCCGCGCAGTACGCGTACAGCAGCTTGGCCCCGTGCCTGATGACGCCGCCGTGCTCCTGGTCGGCGCCGGGCAGGAAGCCCGGGACGTCGACGAGGCTGACGAGCGGGATGTTGAAGGCGTCGCACATCTGGATGAAGCGGGAGCCCTTCTCCGAGGCCGCGATGTCCAGCACGCCCGCCAGATGGGACGGCTGGTTGGCCACGATCCCGATCACGTGACCGCCGAGCCTGCCGAGCCCGCAGATGAGGTTGGGCGCCCAGCCCTGGTGGAACTCGAAGAACTGGCCGTCGTCGACGATCTCCTCGATGACGGCCGACATGTCGTAGCTCTGAGCGGGGTCGCTCGGGACGAGGTCCACGAGCGGGTCGTTGGGGCGGTTCACCGGATCGGCGGAGGGGGCGACCGGGGGCAGTTCCTGGTTGTTGGACGGCAGCAGGGAGAGCAGGAAGCGTACGTCCTCCAGGCACGTCAGCTCGTCGTCGTAGACGAAGCCGGCCACTCCCGAACGGGTGCCGTGGACCCCGGCGCCGCCCAGCGCCTCCCGGCTGATGTCCTCCCCGGTCACGGCCCGCACCACGTCGGGCCCGGTGATGAACATCTGCGCCGTGCCCTGCACCATGAAGACGAAGTCGGTGAGCGCGGGCGAGTAGGCCGCTCCTCCCGCGCAGGGCCCGAGCATGACGCTGATCTGCGGAACGACGCCGGACATGCGTACGTGCCTGCGGAAGATGCCGCCGTAGCCGGCGAGCGCCGTGACCCCTTCCTGGATGCGTGCTCCCGCCCCGTCGTTGAGGCCGATCAGCGGCACCTTGGCGGAGGCGGCCAGGTCCATGACCTTGTGAATCTTGTCCGCGTGGGCCGCGCCGAGCGCGCCGCCGAAGATGCGGAAGTCGTGGGCGTACACCATGACGTCCTGCCCGTGCACCTGTCCCCACCCGGCGACGACGCCGTCGGTGTACGGCCGCCGGGCCTCCAGCCCGAAGCCGGTGGCGGTGTGCCTGCGGAACGGTTCGACCTCGACGAACGAGCCGGGGTCGAGAAGGGCGTCCAGTCGTTCCCGTACGGTCAGCTTGCCCGCGGCGTGCTGCTTCTCGGTGGCCACAGGATCCGGACCCTGGGTGATGCCGTCCCGCACCAGTTCGAGTTCGGCGATCCTGTCGCGCATGGTTTCCTGCGGCAGCTGGCTCACAGGAGTCGGCGCGGTCTTGCTCATACAACCCCCACCGTGAAAAGCCAGTGAAATGAATATCGGCAACGCCTGCGAGGCGGACATTACGGGGAGCGATGAAACAGGCCAACCCCTAAGCATTAGGGGTGTCCCGGTGGCGGCGGTCTTCCGTATCGTCCCTCATGTCGGCTGAGGAACTGTGCCGCTGGGAGGGTACGCGAACAATGACCGCCGCTGATCGGAGTTCATGGGCGGCGTTTCAGCCCAGCCTCAGCACATTCGACCCGACTTATCATCCTTCCTCATGATAGATGACCTCATGCCGCCCGGCGTGATCACCGCCGAGGTCTTCGCCGACCCACCGGACGCGGCGCTGTTCCCCGAGGAAGCGGCTCTGGTCGCGCGGGCCGTGGAGGCGCGGCGGACCGAGTTCACCACAGGACGCCACTGCGCCCGTAAGGCCCTGGCCGGGCTGGGGCTGCCGCCCGCGCCGATCCTGTCCGGACCGCGCGGCGAGCCGCTGTGGCCCGACGGCGTCGTGGGGAGCATCACCCACTGCCGCGGCTACCGCGCGGCCGCGGTGGCACGCTGTCTGGACGTCCTCAGCATCGGCATGGACGCCGAGCCGCGCGAGCCGCTGCCCCCCGGAGTCCTGGACGCCATCGCCCTGCCGCAGGAGCGAACCTGGGCGGAGAGCGCTCAGGAGCGGGGCCGCCTGCTGTTCACCATGAAGGAGTCGGTCTTCAAGGCGTGGTACCCGCTCACCCGCCGTTCCCTGGGCTTCGACGAGGCCGAGATCATCGTGGGCGACACCGGCACGTTCACCGCGAAGCTCCTGGTGCCCGGCCCCGTCGGCGAGTTCACCGGCCGGTGGGCCGTCTCGGACGGCTTCGTGGCCAGCGCGATCGTGTGGGGTTCGCGGTGACACACTGAGCCCATGCTGATGGCCTTGGTCCCACCATTGGAGATCACTTGAAGAGCCGCGCCGCTCGCGCGAAGGAAGGTCAGGTGCAGCGCATGATCGCGCGGACATGGCGAGGGTGGGCCCCGACGGCGACGGCCGACGACTATCAGCGCCACTACGAGTCCGAGGTGGCCGAGCATCTCCAGCAGGTCGCCGGCTTCTGCGGTGCCCGCCTGCTGCGCCACCACGACGATGAGGAAGTGATGTTCACCTCCATCACGTTCTTCACCAGCATGGAGGACGTGCGCGCGTTCGCCGGAGAGGACCCGGAGCAGGCCGTCGTCGAAGACGCAGCCCGCCGCGCGCTGACCCGATGGGACGAACGCGTCACTCATCACGAGGTCGCGGTCGACCTCCAGCGGTGACCATCCGACCCGATCCCCAGGGCTTGACCCATGACGGCTCGCCCTGCTCCTCCCAACGGCCTTACTTCTGGCCCTCGTGACGGCGTCGCCGCTACCGCTGGCCCCGCGCGAACGACAAGCTTCGCAGCCTGGACACCGTCCTTCCCCAGGTACGCGGGGGCCGGCGTCGTCGAGGGCAGAGTCAACTGACCTCCTGAATCCGGCCGCCCGGCCGCACCAGCGGCTCGGGACCGGTCGCGACGTTGCCGCCGGAGAGGACAGCGACGACGGGCCCCGGCGGCAGGTGCGCCCGGTGGGCGAGGTAGGCGGCCGTGGTGACCGCGCCGCTGGGTTCGGCGCGTTCCCCGAGCTCCCGCCGGAGCAGGCCGGCGGCGGCGTCGATGGCGTCCTCGGTCACGGTCACCATGTCGTCCACGTACCGGTGGATGTGTTCCCACGCCAGGGCCCCCAGCACCGGGCCGCGCAGCCCGTCGGCCCGCGTGCGGTAGGTCAGCTCCACCGGCCACGCCGTACGGATGCCGGACCGGAAGCTGGCCGCCCCGTCGGCGGCCAGCTCGGGCTCGACGCCGATCACCCGGATCGCCGGGTCGGCGGCCTTGACCGCCACGGCGATCCCGGCGAGCAGGCCGCCGTTGCAGACGGGCACCAGGACGGACCCCGCGTCCGGCAGGTCCCGGCCGATCTCGGCCCCGGCGCTGCCGTGCCCGGCGATGACGTCGAACGCGTCGGAGCCGATCACCGTCGCGCCGAACCGGTCGGCCAGCGCCAGACAGGCCTCCTCCCGCAGGGCGGGCGGCACGATCACCACCTCGGCGCCGAGCCGGCGCGCGGCGCTCACCTTCAGCTCCGGCGCCGTGTCCGGCAGGACGACGGTCGCCCGGATCCCTTGTTCGGCCGCGGCGTAGGCGATGGCCTGGGCGTGGTTGCCCGACGACTGCGCGATCACGTGCCGTACGCCCTGCGCGGCCAGCCGGACCACGGCGTTGACCGCGCCGCGCACCTTGAACGAGCGGGTGGGCTGCCGGTTCTCCGGCTTGACCCAGAGCCGTTCGCCGGGCAGCCGCAGCAGCGGCGTGCGCCGTACGTACGGTGCGATGCGCTCACCCGCCGCCCGGATGTCGGCCGCGGTGACGAGCCTCGTGCACACTGCGCCTTCCGCGTTCACGCGCTCAGCACCCTCTCCTGAATGGCGTCCAGGTCGGCCGCGGCCTCCGACGGCGGCGCGGCGTCGGGGACGAGGTCCTCCAGGTGGTGCAGCGGCCGGTACCGCAGCCCCAGCAGTCCCCACACCACCAGGAACACGCCGCTGGCGAGCAGCACCGCTCCCGCGCCTCCGCCGGGCCCGTCGGTGAACCGCCCGGCCCACTCCGCCAGCGGGTCGGCGGCGAGGAAGCCGATCGGCTGCATGGCCGTGGCGATCATGATGTTCACCGCGAGCACCCGCCCCTGCAGCTCCGGCCCCACCTTGACCTGGATGATCGACAGCCAGTGCGCGTTGCCGATGCTCATGCACGCCAGCCGGATGAACAGCCCGGCCGCGACCAGCCACACGACCGGCCACACGCCCATGAGCACCACGCCGAGCCCGGACCCGGCCACGAAGCCGATCATGCCGGTGGCCCGCCGCCGGGTGCCGCCCCACACCAGCACCACGCCGGTGCCGAGGGCCGCGCCGACACCGCCGACGGCGGTCACCACGCCCAGGTCCGCCGAGGTGCCGATGGACAGCACGACCGGGGTGACGAGCACCCACATCAGCGCGGTGCAGAAGTTCACCACCGCGAAGTAGAGCGCCATCACCAGCAGCGGCCGCCGCCTGCGCAGGAACCGCCACCCGCCGGTGAGCGCGGCCGTGAACGTCTCCTCGCGCCGGTGGAACAGCCGGTCGGGGAAGCGCACCAGCAGCAGCGTCACCACGCCGACCGCGAACGTGACCACGTCCACGGCCACCACCGCCGACAACCCGAACAGGCCGATCAGCGCGCCGCCCGCGAGCGGCGCGACCACGTTGCCCACGCCGAAGCCCACGTTCGCCAGCGCGTTGGCCTGCGGCAGGTACGGTTTCGGCACCAGCTGCGCGACCGCCGCCAGCCACGCGGGCTGCTGGAACGCCGACACGACCGAGGTCACGCCCACGATGAGGCAGACGTTCCAGAACTCCAGCCCCCCGGTGGTCAGCAGCAGCACCAGCGCCACCATGGCGAGCCCGGACAGCGCGTCGCAGGCCAGCATGATCTTGCGCCGGTCCACCCGGTCGGCCAGCGCGCCGCCCAGCGGGGTGAGCAGCACGGCCGGGATCTGCGCCAGCATCGTGACCAGCGCCAGATCCAGGATCTCGCCGCTGCGCTGGTAGGCCCAGACGCCGAGCGCGAACGAGCTCAGCGCCGTGCCCAGCGCCGAGACGATCTGCCCGCCCGCGACCGTGTAGAAGGGCCACAGCCGGGTGCGTTCAGGTGGCCGCACCGGTTCGGGCAGCGTTCCGGCCGCCCAGCGGGTCAGGTGCTCCAGCACCAGGGCGGCCAGCGGCTCGGCCTGGTGGCGCAGGAAGTAGTGGCCGGCCCTGGGCAGCACGGCCCGCTCCACCCGTGGCGCGAACGCCGACCACTCGGCGTAGCGCTCCTCGTGCAGCTCGGTGGCGCGGTCACGCTCCCCGACCAGGCTGAGGATCGGGGCGCGCAGCGGCGTCCCCTCGCCGGTCAGCTCGCGGCCGAACCACTCCTGCGCCTGGTCGGCGTCGTGCCGCATGGCGCGTACGGCGGTGCGCTTGGCGGCCTCGTCCATGTCGTCGAGCAGCCCGCCGGAGGCGCGCAACGCGTCGCGGAACATCCGGTCCGACACCCAGCGGTCGCCGCCGAACAGCCGCCTGACCGCCCCGGGCAGCCGTGCCGCGGGGAAGCTCGCGGCGGCGATCACGCCCAGCACGGGCACGCCGTCCGCCTCCAGCCGGCGCGCGAGCGCGACGGCGGGCGCGGAGCCCACGCAGTGGCCGTAGATCGCGACCGGTCCCGACGCGCTCTCCGCCACCTCGGCGGCCAGCACGTCCACCAGCTCCTCCAGCGGCAGCGGCGGCTCGTCCGGGCGGGCGGGGTCGTGGCCGGGCAGTTCGGCCGAGAGCACCTCCACCCGGTCGCCGAGCGCCTTGGCCAGCGGCTGGTACACCGCCGCAGACCCGCCGCCGTACGGCACGCACACCAGCGTGAACGCGCTGGCCCGGCCGCCGCCCAGGCGGTGCAGCAGCCCGCCGCCGGCCTCGCGGCCGAGGAACGCGGCCAGCTCGGCCACGGCGGGCCGGGTGAACAGGTCGATCACCCGCAGCCCGCGGCCGATCTCCTTGACCGCGCGCACCGCGGCGAACGAGTCGCCGCCGAGGGCGAAGAAGTCGTCGCCCGCCCCCACCCGCTCCACGCCGAGCACCCGGGCGAAGACCCCGGCGACCAGCTCCTCGTCCGGCGTCGCGGGCGCCGCGTACGCGGCCTGCTCCGCCACCGGCTCGGGCAGGGCGGCCCGGTCGATCTTCCCGTTCGGGTTGAGCGGAAGCCGGTCGAGCGCCACGACGTGCGCCGGCACCATGTAGTCGGGCAGCCGCTCGCGCAGCGCCGAGCGCACGGCCGCGGCCTCCACGGTGGCGGGCGTCACCCACGCGGCGAGCTGCCTGGCCTTCCCCTCGCCGACGGGCAGCACCACGGCCTCGGCGACCTGCGGCAGCGCCCGCAGCGCGGTGGTGACCTCGCCCAGCTCGACGCGGTAGCCGCGCACCTTGACCTGGTCGTCCACCCGGCCGCGGAACTCGATCCGCCCGTCGGAGGTCACGCGCAGCAGGTCGCCGCTTCGGTAGCAGCGTCCCTCCCCGGTCAGCGGATCGGGGACGAACCGCTCGGCGGTCAGCTCGGGCCGGCCGATGTAGCCGCGGGTGACGCCGGGGCCGCCGACCACCAGCTCGCCGGGCACGCCGGGCGGCACCGGCCGCAGCGCGGCGTCCACCAGGTGCCCGTACACGCCGGGCAGCGGACGGCCCAGCGGCACGATGCCGGTCCGCCGGTCGGCGGGGATCTCCTCGGTGTCGCACACCAGGCAGATCATCGTGGACTCGGTGTGACCGTAGTGGCTCTGGATCCTGAGCCCGGGCCGGGCGGCCCTGGCCCGCTCCACCAGGTCCCACGGGCACGCCTCGCCCGCCAGGATCAGCAGCTCGCGCGGCAGCACGGCGGCCAGGTCGCCGCCCGAGGCCAGCAGCTCCAGGTGGCTCGGCACGCACTTGACGACGTCCACCCGGTGCTCGGCCAGGTAGCCGGCGAACGCGGCCGGGTCCATCGCGGTCTCGCGCGGTACCAGGTGCACCGTCCCGCCCGTGGTGAGCGCGCCGAACACGCAGGTCAGGCCGAAGTCGGCGGCGGGCGTGGAGACCACCGCGAACGACCCGCCGGGCACGCCGATGCGCGGCAGCATGCCGCCCAGGTAGTTCAGTACGCCGCCGTGCTCGGCGGCCACCGCCTTGGGCGTGCCGGTGGACCCCGACGTGAAGATCACGTGGTGCAGGTGCTCGGGCCGTACGTCGATCTCGGGGCGGGTGTCCGGCAGGGACGGCGGCCGGTCGAGCGCCAGCACCCGCCTGCCGTCCCCGATCAGGTGCGCGAACTCGCTCACCGTCACCACGGCCCGCACCCCGGCGGCCTCCAGCATCGCGGCGATCCGCGCCGCCGGGTACGCCGGGTCCATCGGCAGGTAGCCGCCGCCCGACTTCTGGATGCCGAACAACGCGCACGCCAGGTCCGCGCCCGGCTCCAGCAGCACGCCGACCGGCTCGTCGGCGCCCACCCCGGCCTCCAGCAGCCAGTGCGCGATCCGGTTCGCGGCCGACTCCAGCTCCGCGTACGTCAGGGCGCGGTCGGCGCCCACCACGGCCGGGGCGCCGGGAGTCTCGTCCACCCAGCGCTCGATCAGGTGGTGCACCGCCCCGGCGGCCGGCTCGGGCGGCGGCCCGCCGGCCACGGCCGGGCCGGTCACCGGCTCCAGCGGCACCGCGCCCACCGGCGCGTCCAGGTCGGCGAGCAGCCCGTCGAGCAGCGCCGTGTACCAGCGGGTCAGCTTGGCCGCGGTGCCCGGCTCGAACAGATCGGTCCGGTAGGCGAGCCCGCCGCGCAGCGGCGCGCCCGGCCCCTCGTCGACGACGTGCCAGCTCAGGTCGAACTTGGTGGTCAGCTCCGGCAGGTGGATCTCGGACGCCTCCAGGCCGGGCAGCTCCGGCCGCGCCACGCCGGAGATGTAGTTGAGCATCACCTGGAACAGCGGCGTGGCCGCCAGGTTCCGCTCCGGCCGCAGCCGGTCCACCACCCGGTCGAACGGCGTGCCCGCGTGCGCTAGCGCGCCCAGCGCGGACTCCCGCGCGCGGGCCAGCAGGTCGCGCCCGGTCGGGTCGCCGCCCACGTCGGTCCGTACGACCACGGTGTTGAGGAAGCAGCCGACCACGCCTTCGGTGTCGGGGTGGTCGCGGCCGGAGACCGGCACGCCGACCGCGATGTCCGCGCTCGCCGACAGCCGGGCCAGCAGCGCCTGCAGCCCGGCCAGCAGCACGATGAACGGCGTGGACCGGTAGGCGGCGGCCACTGCCCTGACCCGCTCGCTCAGCCCGGCCGGCAGCTCCAGGTCGAGCGCGGCCCCGCCGGGGTCGGGCACCGCGGGGCGCGGCCGGTCGGTGGGCAGGTCGAGCACCGGCGGCAGGCCGTCCAGGTGCCCGGCCCACCAGTCCAGGTCGGCCGGGTCGGGGACCGGCGACACCTCGGCGTACTGCGCAGGCGGCGGGTCGAGCGGCGGGCGCAGGCCGAGGCGGGCGGCGTACAGGCCGGACAGCTCCGACAGCAGCAGCCCGCGTGTCCACGCGTCGGTGGCGATGTGGTGGAAGGTGAGCGAGAGCACGTGCTCGTCGTCGGCCCCAGGCCCGCCAGCAGTATCGCCGACGGTCAGCAGCACCGCCCGCATCGGCGGCTCGCGGTCCAGCGCGAACGGCGTCGCCAGGTGCGCGGCCAGCACGTCCTCGACCTCCGACCGGTCCACGCGCGCGGTGGACACGGGCACCTCGCCGGCGTCCCGCACCACCATCACCGGCTCGGGGCCGGAGTCGTCGACCACGCCGCGCAGCACGTGGTGCCGCTCGGCCAGGTCGCGTACCGCGCCCAGCAGCGCGTCCGCCCGCAGCGGACCGCGCAGCCGCAGCGCCACCGGCACGTTGTAGGCGCTGCTGTCCGGTTCGAGCTGCGCCAGGAACCACAGCCTGGCCTGCACCCCGGACAGCGGCACCGGCCCGTCCGCCGGCGCGCGCCGCACCCGCGCGGCGTCGGCCGGGCGGGGGAGCGCGGCGGCAAGGTCGGCCAGCACCGGGTGCTCGAACAGCAGCCGCACCGGCACCGCCGCGCCCAGCCGCTCCCGCAGCCGCCCGGCGACCCGGGTCGCCGCGAACGAGTGCCCGCCGAGGGCGAAGAAGTCGTCGTCCGCCCACACCTCCGCGAGCCCGAGCACGTCGGCCCAGACCTCGCCCACCAGGCGCTCTTCGGGAGTGCCGAGCGGCACCCGCACCGCGGGCCCCGCCTCGGGCACGGGCAGCGCGGCCCGGTCCACCTTGCCGTTCGGGGTGAGCGGCAGCGCCTCCAGGACGCCGATCGCGGCCGGCACCATGTAGTCGGGCAGCCGCTCGCGCAGCGCCGCCCGCACCTCGGCCGCGTCCACCGTCGCCGGCGTCACCCAGGCGGCCAGCCGCCGCTCCAGGCCGGCGCCGACCGGCTGCACGTACGCCTCCGCGACCTGCGGCAGGGCCCGCAACGCCGCGGCGACCTCGCCCAGCTCGACGCGGAAGCCGCGCACCTTCACCTGGTCGTCGATCCGCCCCAGGAACTCGATCAGCCCGTCCCCGGTCACCCTGACCCGGTCGCCGGTGCGGTACCAGCCGCCGGTGAAGCGTTCCGCGGTGAGGTCGGGGCGGCCCAGGTAGCCGCGGGCCACGCTGGGCCCGCCGATCCACAGCTCACCGGGAACGCCGGGCGGCAGCGCCCGCCCGGACGGGTCGGCCACCCGGCACACCACGTCGGCCAGCGGCCGGCCCAGCGGCGCCCGGCCGGGGGAGCTCTCGCTCGCGTCGCAGGCCAGCACCGACACCGTGGTCTCGGTGGGGCCGTAGTGGATCTGCACCTCCAGGTCCGGCCGCGCCTCCCGGACCCGCGCCACCAGGTCCGCCGGCACCGCCTCACCGGCGAGGATCAGCAGCTTCGCGGGCAGGGCGGCCGTGCCGAGCAGTTCGAGCTGGCTGGGCACCATCTTGATCGCGTCCACCGGGTGCGCCGCCAGGCGGGCGGCGAACGCGGCCGGGTCGGTGGCCGTCTCGTGGTCGATCAGGTGGAGGGTGGCGCCCGTGGTCAGCGCGCACCACACGTTCGTCATGCCCAGGTCGGCGGCGGCGGTGGAGACCAGCGCGTACGACGTCAGCCCCGCGGGGACGACCTCGGCCACCGCGCCGAGATAGTGCGTGATGTGCCGGTGCTCGACCGCGACCCCCTTCGGCCGTCCGGTCGATCCCGAGGTGTAGATCACGTACGCCAGGTGCTCCGGCCGCACCTCCACGCCGGGGCGTTCGCCGGACGCGTCCGCGGCGGCGGCGAGCTCGGCGTCCGTGAGCACGATCCGCGCCCCGGCGTCGGCCACCACCGCCTGGTTGCGCCGCTCCGGGTAGACCGGGTCGAGCGGCAGGTAGGCCGCGCCCGCCTTGAGCACGCCGAGCATGGCGACCACCAGCTCGGGCCGCCGCTCCAGCAGCACGCCGACCGGCTCCTCCGGGCGCACCCCGCTCGCCAGCAGCCACTGGGCCACCTGGTTGGCGCGGCGGTCCAGCTCCGCGTAGCTGAGCGAGCCGACCGCGACCGCGTCAGGGTGGGCGTCGGCCACCCGCTCGACCAGCGTGTGCAGCGGCACGTCCACGGGCAGGTCCGCGTCCCGGCCGCGCAGGTCGTCGCCGGCCGGCAGCCGCACCGGCGCGTCCGGGTCGGTGAGCATGCCGTCCAGCAGGTCGAGGTACCAGGTGGCGAGCCGCCGCACGGTGGCCTCGTCGAACAGGTCCGTGCGGTACCGTAACTCGCCCGAGAACCGGGTGCCGTCGTCGCCGAGCTCCAGGTTCAGGTCGAACTTCGCGGTCGGCGCGGACGGCGACCCGGCCTCGACCTCCAGGCCGGGCAGCGACACCGGCGCGCCGGTGTCATAGACGTTGAGCATCACCTGGAACAGCGGCGTGACCGCGAGGTTCCGCTCCGGCTGCAGCCGCTCCACGACCCGCTCGAACGGCGTGCCGGCGTGCGCGTACGCGTCCAGCGCCGCCGTCCGCGCCCGCGCCAGCAGCTCCGCGCCGGTCGGGTCGCCCGAGGTGTCGCCGCGCACCACCAGGGTGTTGACGAAACAGCCGACGACCCGCTCGGCGTCGGGGTGGTGGCGGCCCGCGTGCGGCACCCCCACGGCGATGTCGTCGACGCCGGACAGGCGGCTGAGCAACGCCTGCAGCCCGGCCAGGAACACCATGAACGGCGACGTCCCCGCCACCGCGCGCACCTTCGCCGCCAGCGGCTCGGGCACCTCCACCGGGACCGCCGCCCCCTCCCACCCGGGAACGGGCGGGCGCGGGCGGGCGAGCGGCAGGTCGAGCACCGGCGGCAGGCCCGCCAGGTGCCCGGCCCACCAGTCGAGGCCGCTGTCCGGCCGCCCGGCCTCCCACGCGGCCACGTCCGCGTACTGCAGGGCGGGGGGAGCGGGGGGCGGTTCCAGGCCGAGGCGGGCGGCGTACAGGCGGGCGAGATCGTCCAGCAGCACGCGTTCCGACCAGGCGTCGGTGGCGATGTGGTGCAGGGTGAGCGCGAGCACGCACTCGTCGTCGGCGAGCCGGAACACCGTGGCCCGCAGGGGCGGCTCGGCGTCCAGCCGGAACGGCCGCCAGGCGTGCCCGGCCAGCTCCCGCTCCAGCTCCGCCGGGTCCACGTCCACCACGGGCACCGGTACGGCGGCGACGGGGCGCACCCGTCCGTCCGCGATGACGCCGCGCAGGATCCAGTGCCGCTCCGCCAGGTCCGCCACCGCGCCGGTGAGGGCGGCGACGTCCACCGGGCCGCGCAGCCGCAGCGTCAGCGGCACGTTGTAGGCGGGCGTGTCCGGTTCGAGCTGGGCCAGGAACCACAGCCGCTCCTGCGCCGGCGACAGCGGCATGTCCGTGGCCGACGTCGCCGGGATGCCCGGGGCGGCGGCCTTCTCGTTCTGCTTCAGCGCGGCGGCGAGCCTGGACCGGACGAGTTCGGCGATCCGGTCCTCACGTACCTCGGTCATCCTTCGTCCCCCTCCATCAGGTCGGCGGCCAGCAGCTCCTCCAGCGCGGCGGCGAAGTCGGCGAGCACCGGGCGGTCGAACAGCAACCGCACGGGCACGGCGAGCTGCAACATCTCGCGGAGGCGGGCGGCCACCCTGGTCGCGGCGAACGAGGCTCCGCCGAGGGCGAAGAAGTCGTCGCCGGCCCAGATCTCAGGTCGTTCGAGCACCTCGGCCCAGACGGCGGCCACCAGGCGCTCGGCGTCGGTGGCCGGCGCGACCCGCGCCGGGTCCGGGCCGGTGTCCGGCTCGGGCAGCGCGGCGCGGTCGACCTTGCCGCTGTGCAGCATGGGCAGGACCGGCAGGACGACCCAGCGGCGCGGCACCATGTGGCCGGGCAGCCGGGACCGGGCGTGCCGCTCGATCGCGGCCAGGTCCGCCGTCTCCGGCGCGACGTAGCCGACCAGGTGGGCGTGCGCGTCCGTGCCCGCCACGATCACCGCGGCCTCGGCGAGCTCGCGCAGCACGGCCTCGATCTCGCCCAGCTCGATCCGGTAGCCGCGGACCTTCACCTGGTGGTCGCGGCGGCCGTGGAACTCCAGCGTCCCGTCCGGCCGCCAGTGCGCCAGGTCGCCCGTGCGGTAGCACCGGCCGCCCGGCGTGAACGGGTCGGCCACGAAGGCGGCCTCGGTCAGGTCGGGCCGGCCCCGGTAGCCACGGGCCACCCCGGCGCCGCCCACCAGCAGCTCGCCGACCACGCCCGGCGGCACCAGCCGCAGTCGCGCGTCGACCACGTACACCCGCTCGCCCGGCATCGGCGACCCGATCGGCACCCGGCCGGCCTCGTGCGCGCGGACCCGGTGCATCGTCGAGGTGATGGTGGTCTCGGTGGGCCCGTAGGCGTTCCACAGCTCGCCGACGCGGAGCAGGATCTGCTCGGCGAGCGGCGGGTCCAGAGCCTCCGCGCCGGCGACGGCGCGCAGCGCGGGACCGCCCGCCCAGCCGGCCGCGATCAGCATCCGGTACGCGGTCGGCACCAGGTCGATCACCGTGGCCCCGCTCGTGGCGATCAGCTCCGCCAGCGCGTGCCCGTCGGCGGCCGTGGCCCGGTCCACCACCACCGACGTGCCGCCGGCGGTCAGGACGCTCCACAGCTCGGAGGCCGAGACGTCGAAGCTCAGCGGCGCGACCGCGGGCTGCACGTCGGCCGGGCCGAGGCGGAGCGCCGAGACCATCCCGGCCACGAGGGCGGCAAGGCTGCCGTGGGTGACCTCGACCCCCTTGGGGGCGCCGGTGGAGCCGGAGGTGTAGAGGACGTACGCCAGGTCCTCGGCGCGGACCTCCGGCAGGTCGGCGCGCGGGCCCGCCGCGAGCCGGTCCGCGTCGAGCGTCACCGGCCCCGCTCCCGAAGGCGTTTCGCCGCGCGTGAGCACCACGCGGGCGCCCGCGTCCTCGGTCAGCAGGCGCAGCCGCTCGGCCGGATGTTCCGGGTCCAGCGGCAGGTACGCCGCCCCCGCCCGCCACACGCCCAGCAGCACCGCGGGCAGCATCCGGTCCCGCGGCACGTGGACGCCGACCACGTCGCCCCGCGACACCCCGTGCGCCAGCAGCCCGGCCGCGATCCGGTCGGCGCGGTCGTTCAGCTCGGCGTGGCTCAGCGTGGCGCCGTCCGGGCCGACCACCGCCGTGCCCGTGGTGTGCGACGCGAGCGCCAGTGGCACCGGCGGCAGGTCGTCAGGCAGCCGCGGCCCGGCCGCGCGGGCCAGCAGCGCGGCGCGTTCGTCCGGGGTGACCCGCTCGAACGCCGCGATCACCAGGTCCGGCTCGGCCACCGCGCGCCGCAGCAGCCACAGCAGCCGGTCCAGGTACGCCTCGGCCGCCTCCCTGCCGAGCAGCGCGACCGCGTACTCCAGGTGCAGCTCGGCGCCGGCCGCCGTACGGTTGACGAGCACGCTGAACTCGTGCACCGCCGCGCCCGAGCCGACCTCGGTCAGCAGTTCGAGGCAGCCGGCGCGCACCGGCACCTCGGCGTGCTGCATGGCCAGCAGCACGGGGGCGCGGGACAGGTCGGCGGGCGGGACCTCCTGATGGACCAGCGCCCGCGTGCTGGCCTCCCCGGCCTGCCTGACCAGCTCGCGGAAGGTCGGCGCGGCATCCGGCCGCAGCCGCACCGGCACCGTGTCGATCAGCGGTCCGACGATCCGGGCCAGCTCCGGCTCGGCGCGCCGCGCCGCGACCATGCCGATCAGCGTGTCCGGCTCCCCGGCGGCCAGGGCGAGAGCGGCCAGGTAGACCGCGAACGGGGTCGTGCCACACGCACGGGCCAGCGCCGTCACGCCGTCCGTGAACTCCTCGGGCAGCGGCCTGATCACCCGGCCCGTCGTCAGGTCGCCGGGCGGCGGCCCCGCCGCCGGCGCTCCCGCCAGCTCGCCGCGCCAGAACTCCCGCAGCCGCGCGAGGCCGGGCCGGTCCTCCTGCTCGCGCACCGCCACGTCGCCGAGCTGCACCGCCGGCTCGGGAACGGGCTCACCCGCCAGCTCGGCGGCCAGCTCCTCCATCAGCACGCCGACGGAACCGCCGTCGAAGGCGAGGTGGTCCGTCACGAGCACCAGCTCGGCCACGTCGTCCCCCGTGGGGCACAGGCTCGCGCGGAGCAGCGGCACCTCGTTCGTCACGTCGAACACGTGCTCCGCCGCGGCCCTGGCCACCTTCACCGGGTCCGCGCCCGCCGGGTGCTCGACCAGGGGGACGGCGACGGGCGGGTGCACGACCGCGTACGGGACGCCGTCCTCGCCGACCGAGACGGTGCTGCGCAGGGCCTCGTGCCGGCGCAGGACCGCGTCCAGCGCCGGGCGCAGCGGCGCGCTCCCGCTGAGGCCGCGTACGCGCAGCCGGACCGAAACCGTGGTGACCGGGCTGTGCGGGTGAAGCTGGCGGAGCGTCCAGAGCTCGCGTTGCGCGGCGGTGAGCGGGTGCCGGGTCGCGCCGGTCCGCCGCACCGGCGCCGATCCCGGCTCACGCAGGCGCGCCGCGAGGCCGGCCGCGGTCGGCTCGGTCAGGAACGCCGCCAGCGGCACGGTGTGCCCGAGCCGCCGTGACAGCTCGGTCACCACCCGGGCGGCGGCCAGCGAGTGCCCGCCGAGGTCGGCGAACCGGTCGTGCACGCCCACCTCCGGCAGGCCCAGCACGTCCGCGATCACCTCGGCCACCTGGCGCTCGTCGTCCGTCCGCGGCGCGACCGGCGCCTCGCTCCCCGTACGGGCGGCGCGCAGCTGGGGCAGGGCCGCGCGGTCCACCTTGCCCGTGGGGGCGATCGGCAGGTCGCCGGTCACGCCGATCCTGGCCGGAACCAGGTGGTCGGGCAGGCGGTCACGCAGCCAGTCGCGCAGCTCGGGCTCGGTCACGCCGGAGGCCGCCACGTGCGCGGCGAGGTAGGCGATGCCGTCGTCGTCGGTGTGCGCCAGCACGACGGCGCGGCGCACCGCGGGATGGCGGTCCAGCGCCGACTCGACCTCGCCCAGCTCCACCCGGTAGCCGCGGATCTTGACCTGGTCGTCGGCGCGGCCCACGTAACGCAGCTGGCCGTCCACCCACCGGACCAGGTCGCCGCTGCGGTAGACGCGGGTGCCGTCCGGCTCGGTGCGGAACGCCTGCGACTCGTGGCCCAGGTATCCGCGGGTCACACCGGGCCCGCCGATCCACAACTCGCCCACTTCTCCGTCCGCGACCGGCCTGCCGTCGGCGTCGCGCACGCTGAGCAGCGCGCCCGCCAACGGTCCGCCGAGCGGCGGGTCGCCCTGGTGGTCGCGGCTCACCTCGAAGATGGTGCAGCCGGTGGTGCACTCGGTGGGGCCGTACATGTTGAGCACGCGGCGCACGCCCGGGTTGGCGTACATGCGCGCGACCAGGGCGGCGGTGAGCCGCTCGCCGCCGGACAGCACCAGGCGCACGCCGTCCGGCAGCGGCTCGCGCAGCAGCACCGACAGCGCGGACGGGACACCGAAGACCGTGCGCACCTCGTCGCGGGCCGGCAGCGTCGGCAGCGCCAGCACGTTGTCCGCCATGATCACGGTCCCGCCCGCGCACAGCGGCGTGAAGATCTGCGTGATCGAGGCGTCGAAGCAGATGGAGGAGCCGGCCAGCATGCCGCTCAACTCCTCGGCGGTGTAGGCGGACACCTCCCAGCGCACGAAGTTGAGGGTGTTGCGGTGCTCCACGACCACGCCCTTGGGGCTGCCGGTGGAGCCGGAGGTGTAGATGACGTACGCGGCGTCGCCCGGCTCGCCGGGCACCTCGGGCCCGTGCGCGGCGGGAGCCGCGTCCTCGACGAGCACGGTGCCGGCGCCGGTCAGCGACGCGGTGTCGCGCTGCGCCGCCGAGGTGACCACCACGCTCACGCCGGAGTCCTCGGCCATGAACCGTAACCGCTCCGCCGGGTAGGCCGGGTCCAGCGGCACGTAGGCCGCCCCCGCCTTCAGCACCCCGATCAGCGCGGGCACCAGCCACTCGTCGCGGCTCAGGCAGACCCCGACCAGGTCGCCGCGTCCGACCCCCCTCGCGGCCAGCGCGTTGGCGACCCCGTTGGCCATGCGGTCGAGCTCGGCGTAGGTCAGCCGGCTCGTGCCCGCGACGACGGCGACGCGATCGGGCGTACGCCGGCACTGCGCCTCAAGGGCCTCGTGGAGGCGGCCGGGCGGGTCTGTGAGAGGACGGTTGGCGCCCGTCACATTCGTGTTCATGTGTCCTCTTTCCAGCGAAGGTCGGACGTGCCCCGGCGAGGTCGTCGCTGGGCGCGCGAGATCGCGCGCGCGGTTCACCGTCGCAGGGTCGGCGCGTGTGTCCGCGGCGCGTGTCTGTTCCTGGGGGTCATCTGCTATTTCCGCAAAAGATCATTATCCTCCGCGGAACAGCATTAATGGTGTGGCTTGCCGCTCACTTGGAACCTGCCATGATCTTGCTTGCAGGAGGGGTTCAGGCGCAGATCGAGGGCAGCGCGCACACCTTGGCCGCCATGCGGGCGGCGGTCTTGCGCAGCGTCCTGACGGCACCGGCGCGGGAGTGGCCGAAGGTGTCCTGGTCGCCGGTGTAGAGGATCAGCGCACGGCCCTTGCGGGCGACGATGCCCGACAGCAGGGGCGCCCATTCCTTGTTGAGCTTGTCGTACATCATGAGGTGCATCAGCGCGGCCTCGTCGCCGGTCCGCGTGCGGGTCACGACCCAGCTCGTCTTGCCGTCGCCGCCCCAGCTGTACGGCTTTCCGTGCGGCTGGGTCCGGCACCGGCGGGCGTCGGCGAGGAGGGTGCGCATGGCGGCTCGGGCGGCGCCGGCGCTCCGGTGGATGAGGAGTTGCTCGCTGGAGTGCGAGGGGGCGCTGGTGTCGTGGACGATGGTGCGCACGGCCGAGCGGCCCGCCGGGGAGACGCGCTTGCGGCCGCAGGGGTTGAGCGTCAGGGGAGCGGTCGTCCTGTCGCTGATCCGCCACCAGCTCTCGGCCCTGTCGACCTCCGACTGCGGGGCACGGGCGGCCTTCTCGGTCAGCAGGAAGCCGTCGGGGATCTGGACGGGGGCGAGGGCCAGGGCCGCAACCAGGAGGGTGATCATGTCACGTTGGATGCGGCGATTGCCGGCATTGTTCACCGGCGGGAACGGGGATCACGCGGAGCGCCTCATCACGTGGAACCGCCGGGTGATCTCGTAGCCCGCCTTGGTGTAGAGCTGGCCGGCCGGGCCGGCCTCGCCGGTCCACAGGAACCAGGACGAGTGCAGCCCCTCTGCGCGCATCCTGGTCATGGTGAGGTGGAGGAGGATCTTGCCGAGGCCGGTGCCGCGCCGGCCGGGGTCGACGCCGAAGGGGCCGAAGCGTTCGGGGGTGCCGCGGTAGGCCGCGTACAGGGCGAAGCCCTCTATGTGATCTTTTTTCGCGATGACGACCCGTTCGGGGTCGCGGTGCTGCCGGATGGCCTCGCCCCAGTCGGGATTGAAGGCGCCGGCCGCGAAACGGATCAGCTCGGGCAGCTCGCCCAGGGTGGGGCTGCGGAAGACGTACCCCTCGCGCTCCCGCTCGCGCAGCAGCCCGTGCACCTCGGGCGGGGCCTGGTAGCCGACGAGCGTGCGGTCCATGGCGACCGGCGAGTAGAGCGTCCGGAAGCCGAGCTCGCCCAGCAGCCGGTGTGCGCCGGGATAGAGCTCGGCGTCCACGCCCGGCAGCACGTAGTTGGGGGTGTACGACGAGAAGTCCACCGTCGTGCGGCCGAGGCCCTCCAGGAACGCCACCGCCTCGCCGACCAGCCGCCGCCCCAGGCCGCCGCCACGGTGCTCCGGGACGACGAAGAAGAACGGGATCCAGCCGGCGTCCGGCTCCAGGCCCGTGCCGGGCGCCAGGGGGACCAGGCGGCGGACGGCGTACGCGCAGCCCACCACGTCGTCCCCGTCCACGGCCACGCGCAGGCCCTCGGGGTCGAAGTTGGGATCAAGCAGCACGCGGTCGCCGAACAGGCGGGACGTCGTCGGGTCGGCGGGCATGCTGCGGTTCCAGGCGGCGACGAGAGGGATCTCGTCGCCGGACTGGAAGGGACGGACGGTGGCCATGTGGCGGGGTCCTTTCACCTTTCGGCGCTCCCGCCACAGCCTAGGCCCGCGTCAGGGGGTGGTGAGATCGAAGCGGCGTACGGTCACCGCCCCGCCGAGCGACTGCGTGGCGTAGTTGAAGATCCCGAACCGGTAGCCCATGAAGAACTGCCAGGCGTTGTTCAACGTGAAGGCCGGCCCGAGGCTCGTGAACGTGCTGCCGTCGGTGCTGTAGGAGAAGCGGGCCTGCCTGCCGGACCCCGGCCGGATGTCGGCGGTGGCGCGCAACCAGATCCGGCCGCCCGAGACGGCCGCGCTCGCCGCCTCCGTGCCGGTGCCGGTGGTCTGCCACGAACCGTTCATGGTCAGCCCGTTGGTCATCACGACCCGGTTGACGCCGTTGTCGCGTTTGACGCCGATCCAGGCCGACTGGTCGCGCAGCATGGCCAGCCCGGCGCGGTCGCCGTTGCTCATCTGCGAGTAGTCGAGCTCGATCGTCGCCGTGGACGAGGGGCCCTGGATGCGGTGGGTCAGCGTGTTCCTGGCGTTGTAGAGGTCGTTCGTGACGGTCGCGGTCTGCAGGCGCAGGCCGTTGCCGGTGGAGAAGCGGCTGGTGTCGGGGTTGTGGTTCCACTCCCAGCGGTGCCCGAGGCTGCCCGAGGTGAAGGTGTCGGGCCCGATCATGGACGAGACGGTGCGGCTGGTCTGGATGTTCGGCTTCGGGTAGGTGGCGCCCCAGCCGCCGTTGACGGTCTGCACGGTCGGCCAGTCGCCGCTCCAGGTGATCGGCGCGAGCGCCGGCACCCGGCCGCCGGGGTAGGCGTCGACGAACGACATGTAGTACCAGTCGCCGTTCTGGGTCTGGACGAGGCCACCCTGGTGGGGGACGCCGCCGCCGGAGATGGGGCCGGGCATGTCCAGCAGGACCTGGCGCATCTCGTACGGGCCCCACGGCGAGGTGGAGCGGAGCACGTACTGGCCGTTGGCGGGGCGGGTCAGCCAGATGTAGTAGTAGCCGTTCCGCTTGTAGAAGCGGGAGCCCTCCAGGGTGCCGACGCTGCTCGGGGTCTGGAACACCTGCTGGGCGCGGACCTGGCTCAGCCCGTCGGCCGAGAGCTGGGCGACGCTGATGGTGCCGTTGCCGTAGGCGACGTACATGGTGTCGTCGGTGTCGACCAGCAGGCCGGCGTCGTAGTAGCAGTTGTTGATCTGCGAGCGTTTGGTCCACGTGCCGTCCACGGCGGAGGCGGTGTAGACGTAGGTCCGGTTGAACTCGACGCAGCCGATCCAGTAGTAGGTGCTGTTGCTGGGCCGGTAGTTCAGGGTGGAGGCCCAGATGCCCTTCACGTACGCCCGGCCGCCGTTGAGGTCGTAGGCGCCGGAGCCGAAGTCGAGCCGGGGGACCGAATGTCCCGCGTACTCCCAGTCGACCAGGTTGTAGGAGCGCAGGATCGGCGCGCCCGGCGAGTAGTGCATGGTCGAGGCGGAGTAGTAGTAGGCGTCGCCGACCCGGATGATGTCACCGTCGGCGAAGTCCTGC
The DNA here is from genome assembly GCF_036289125.1 of Nonomuraea sp. LP-02. NCBI lineage: Bacteria > Bacillati > Actinomycetota > Actinomycetes > Streptosporangiales > Streptosporangiaceae > Nonomuraea > Nonomuraea sp. LP-02. The sequence goes on from NZ_JAXCLK010000001.1 coordinate 8,771,627, forward strand.
CACACCACCGGGTTGGTGTAGCTGCCGTTGCCGCTGCCGCTGCCGTCCACCTTCACGAACTGCCATTGCTGGTTGGTGCCGCCCCAGTCGTCGTACTGGACGATGTTGGCGCCGTCGGCGGTGGAGGCGCCCTGCACTTCGAGTGCCTTGTTGCTGTGGCGTGAGATGAGCCGGACGTAGCCGTCGGGGCTGTCGGCCAGGCGCCATTGCTGGTTGTTGCCGTTGGTGTCGGTCCATTGGACGATGGCGCCGCCGTTGGCGGTGGAGAAGTTGTAGACGTCGAGGACCTTGCCGGAGTGGCGGGACTTGACGCGGTAGTATCCGCCGCCGGAGTCGACGAACTGCCATTGCTGCTGGTTCTGGTTGTTACGGGTCCATTGGGTGATGCGGCCGCCGTCGGCGGTGGACAGGTTGTAGACGTCGAGGGCTTTGCCGCTGTTGCGGTTGACCAGGACGTACCAGGCGTTGGTGTCGACGGTGGCGGCGTTGGCGGGCTGGGTCTGCAGGGCGATCAGCAGACTGGCCAGTAAGGCGGTCACCGTCGCCAGGATGGGCAGAGGTCTGTGCTTCATCGGGCGCTCCGCTGTTAGCGCTAACATGAACGGGGCTTCGTCGCGGAGTACATCCGACGGGCGGCCTGGCGTCAACGAGAGGCGTGCCGCGCCGAGCGGCGGCTTTGCCGTCAGCCGGCCTTCCCTCCTGGAGTTTCGCCTCCGTGAAGGGCGGAGTCGCCCTGCTCGTACTCATGAAAGTTTCATGGAATTCGCTGGGTGGCACTCCTTAAGTTGCGACAACTGAGTCATTAAGTTTCCGGCCTCACATGGTTGACGGGCCGGAGTCAGGGCTTTACGTTCCTCCGGAAAAGCCACCAGGAGGAGCCATGACAGAGCCTGCGCCCGGAGAACGCCGATCGCTGAGCCGGAGAGCCGTCCTGACGACGATGGGAGCACTGCCGGTCCTCGCGGCCACGGCGCGGCCCGCGACGGCCGCCGCGGCGGTGGTCATCGACCCGTCGGCGCGCCGGCAGACGATCCGGGGATTCGGCGGCATGGCCCACGCGGCCTGGATCGGCGACCTGACGGCCGCCCAGCGGGACACGGCGTTCGGCGCCGGCGAGGGGCGGCTGGGGTTCTCCGTGCTGAGGATCCCCGTTCCCGAGAACCAGGCGGACTGGAGCCGTGACCTGGCCACGGCGAGGCGCGCGGCCGAGCTCGGCGCGACCGTGATCGCCTCGCCGTGGAACCCGCCCGCCGGCATGGTCGAGACCTTCGTCCGCGGCAGCCAGACCAACGCCAGACGCCTCAAGTACGGCTCGTACGGCGCCTACGCCCAGCACCTCAACGACTTCACCACGTACATGCGGAACAACGGGGTGAACTTATATGGCATATCCGTGCAGAACGAGCCCGACTACGCGCAGGAATGGACGTGGTGGACCCCTGCCGAGATGGTGCGCTTCCTGCGGGAGAACGCCGGCTCGATCAGCACCAGGGTCATCGCGCCCGAGTCCTTCCAGTACCTCAAGAACATGTCGGACCCGATACTCAACGACTCCGCGGCGCTCGCCAACGTGGACATCATCGGGGCCCACCTCTACGGCACGCCGTACGCGAACTTCCCCTACCCCCTCTTCCAGCAGAAGGGCGCGGGCAAGGAACTCTGGATGACCGAGGTCTACCACCCCAACAGCAGCGACTCGGCGGACCTCTGGCCCCAGGCGCTGGACGTGGGGGAGCACATCCACCACGCCATGGTGGACGCCGAGTTCCAGGCCTACGTTTGGTGGTACATCCGGCGCAGTTACGGTCCGATGCGGGAGGACGGGCAGCTCAGCAAGCGCGGCGCCAACATGGCGCAGTTCGCCAGGTTCGTCCGCCCGGGGTACGTGCGGATCGCGGCGACGGCGAACCCGGTGTCGAACGTCTACGTCTCGGCGTACCGGGGCGGTGACGGCACGGTCGCCATCGTCGCCATCAACAAGACGACCTCCGCGGTGAGCCAGCAGTTCACCCTGGCCGGCGGCACCGCGTCCAGCGTGTCGTCCTGGGTGACCGACGCGAGCAGGAACGTCGCGCCCCAGGGCGCGGCCGGCGTGTCGAACGGCTCCTTCACCGCCACGCTGCCCGCCCGCAGCGTGACGACCTTCGTGACCGGCGTGACCCAGACCCCCGGTGGCGTGGTCGACACCAGCGCCTGGTACGTCCTGGTCAACCGCAACAGCGGCAAGGCCCTGGACGTCTACAACCTGTCCACCGCCGACGGCGGCCGCATCACGCAATGGATCCGTAACAGCCAGAACCAGCAGCAATGGCAGTTCGTGGACTCCGGCGGCGGCTACTACCGCGTCAAGTCCCGCCACTCCGGCAAGGTCCTCGACGTCTACAACTTCTCCACCGCCAACGGCGGCGCCATCGTCCAGTGGACCGACACCAACGGCAACAACCAGCAATGGCGCCTGGCCGACAGCCCCGACGGCTACGTCAGGCTCATCTCACGCCACAGCAACAAGGCACTCGAAGTGCAGGGCGCCTCCACCGCCGACGGCGCCAACATCGTCCAGTACGACGACTGGGGCGGCACCAACCAGCAATGGCAACTCGCGCGGGTCGGCTGACCGGACGTCGAAAGTTTCACAGCAAGGCCCCCTGCCGCAGGACCGGAAAATTCGAGGTGAGCGCATCCACCCGCTGCCGTCTCCACCCGGCCGCAAGCTAAGGCGCTCTTGACAGTACCTTTCTGCCCCGTATTTGCTCCGTCCTGCCACCACCTCCAGCACAGTGTTAGCGCTAACATAGGAAAGGCGAGCCGATGAAGCGCACGAGAAGACGCGCGGGCATCGGGACCGCCCTGGCGGTCCTGATCACGGCGGCGGTCACCGCGCTGTCCGCGTTCCTCACGGCCACGCCGCAGGCGTCGGCCGCGGTCCTGACCGAGGTGACCAGCTTCGGGACCAACCCCGGCGGCCTGCGGATGTACCTCTACGTCCCCGACAGGGTGGCGTCCCGGCCGGGCGTCCTGGTCGCGATGCACGGCTGCAACGGCTGGGCGCCGGGCTTCCACCAGGGGACCGAGTTCGCCTCGCTGGCCGACAGGTACGGCTTCGTCGTCATCTACCCGCAGGCCAACAAGAGCGCCAACGGCATGTCGAACTGTTTCGACGTGTGGTCGAACGAGGCCCTGCGCCACGGCGGCGGCAGCGACCCGGTGTCGATCGTCTCCATGGTGAACCACGTGCTGCAGCGCTACAACGGCGACCCGCAGCGGGTGTTCGCCACCGGGTTCTCCTCCGGCGCGATGGAGACGCTCAACCTGCTCGCCACGTACCCGGACGTGTTCAAGGCCGGCGCGCCGTACGCGGGAGTTCCCTACGGCTGCCTCGGGCCCGCCGGGTGCGGCGACAAGACGCCGCAGCAGTGGGGCGACCTGGTCAGGAACGCCTACCCCGGCTACACCGGGCCCCGGCCGCGCGTGATGGCCTGGCACGGCACCGCCGACTCCGTGCTGTCGTACACGATGTTGCAGGAGGAGGTCGACCAGTGGACGAACGTGCACGGGCTGAGCCAGACCCCGGCCTCCACCGACAGCCCGCAGTCCGGCTGGACCCGGCGGGTGTTCGGCTCGGGCCAGGTCGAGGCGTACACCATCTCGGGAGCCGGCCACGACCTGCCGCGAGCGGGGATGGCCGCCTACGCCATCCGCTTCTTCGGCCTGGACGGCGGCTCCACGACGACGACGCCCACCCCCGGTGACGCGACCGGGCCGCTCAGGGGAGTCGGCTCCGGGCGCTGCCTGGACGTGCCCGGCGCCGCCACCGCCGACGGCACGCAGGTGCAGCTGTGGGACTGCAACGGGCGGAGCAACCAGCAGTGGGCCGTCACCTCGGCCGGCGAGCTCAGGGTCTACGGCAACAAGTGCCTCGACGCGGCCGGCTCCGGCAACGGCGCCGCCATCCAGATCTACTCCTGCCACGGCGGCGCCAACCAGTCGTGGCGCCTGAACGCCGACGGCACCATCACCGGCGCGCAGTCCGGGCTGTGCCTGGACGCCGTGGGCCAGGGCACCGCCAACGGCACCCGGATCCAGCTCTACACCTGCCACGGCGGCGCCAACCAGCGCTGGACCCGCACCTGACACCCCTCCCCCCAACAGAAGGTGATCATGAAACTTCGGTTCGGCGTTCTACCCGGGCGCGCTGCGCTCGTGATCACGGCGCTGCTCTGCCTCGTGGCGGCGATCCCCGGCACGGCCAGGGCGGACAACCCGATCGTGCAGACCATCTACACGGCGGACCCCGCTCCACTGGTGCACAACGGCCGGGTCTACCTCTACACCGGACACGACGAGGACGGCTCGACGTACTTCACCATGAAGGAGTGGCGGGTCTGGTCGTCCGCTGACCTGGTGAACTGGACCGATCACGGCTCGCCGATGAACGTGGCCACCTTCAGCTGGGCGAGCGCGGACGCGTGGGCGGGCCAGGCCGTCCAGCGGAACGGCAAGTTCTACTGGTACGTCCCGGTGAAGGACCGGGCGAGCGGTCAGATGGCCATCGGCGTCGGGGTCAGCGACAGCCCCACCGGACCGTTCAGGGACGCCATCGGCCGCCCCCTCGTCAGGAACGGCGAGATCGACCCCACGGTCTTCATCGACGACAACGGGCAGGCCTATCTGTACTGGGGCAACCCCAACCTCTGGTACGTCAGGCTCAACGCCGACATGATCTCGTACTCCGGCAGCCCCACGCAGATCCCGCTCACCACGGCCGGTTTCGGCACCCGCACCGGCAACGCCAGCCGGCCCACCCTGTACGAGGAGGGCCCCTGGGTCTACAAGCGCAACGGCCTCTACTACAACGTGTTCGCCGCCAAATGCTGCTCGGAGTTCATCGGCTATTCGACGGCCCCCGGCCCCACCGGCCCCTGGACCTACCGGGGGACGGTCATGCCCACGCAGGGCAGCAGCTTCACCAACCATGCCGGCGTCATCGACTTCAACGGCGGTTCCTACTTCTTCTACCACAACGGCGCACTGCCGGGCGGCGGCGGCTTCACCCGTTCGGTCGCCGTCGAGAAGTTCACCTACAACGCCGACGGGACCATCCCGACGATCAACATGACCACGACCGGAGCACCCCAGGTGGGCACCTTGAACCCCTACGTCCGCCAGGAGGCCGAGACGATCGCCTGGGAGTCCGGCGTGGAGACCGAACCCGCCGGCGAGGGCGGCATGAACGTCGGATGGATCGAGAACGGCGACTACGTCAAGGTCAAGGGCGTCGCCTTCGGCTCCGGCGCGAGGTCCTTCAGCGCGCGGGTGGCCTCGGCGGCCGGCGGCGGCCGGATCGAGCTGCGCCTGGACGGGGCCAACGGCACCCTGGTGGGGACGTGCACCGTGCCAGGCACCGGCGGCTGGCAGACGTGGACGACGGTCACCTGCCCGGTGAACGGCGCGACGGGCACCCATGACCTGTACTTCAGGTACGCCGGCGGCAGCGGCTACCTGTTCAACGTGAACTGGTGGCAGTTCACCTCCTGAAGGAGCGAATCGGATGCGTAAGGTCATGAGATGGCTCCTGGCGGTGTCACTGGCCGCCGCTTCGCTGGTCGCGGTCGGCGGCGGCCCGTCGCCCGCACTCGCGCTGGACAACGGGCTCGCCCGCACCCCGCAGATGGGCTGGAACGACTGGAACTCCTTCTTCTGCAACGTGAACGAGAGCCTCATCCGGCAGACCGCGGACATCATGGTCTCCAGCGGCATGGCCGCGGCCGGCTACCAGTACGTCAACATCGACGACTGCTGGTCCACGAAGAGCCGCGACGCCGGCGGCAACCTGGTGCCCGACCCGCAGAAGTTCCCCAGCGGCATGAAGGCGCTGGCGGACTACGTCCACGGCAAGGGGCTCAAGCTCGGCATCTACTCCTCGGCGGGCACGACCACGTGCGCGGGCTACCCGGCCAGCCTCGGCTACGAGCAGCGCGACGCCGCGCTGTGGGCGTCCTGGGGGATCGACTACCTGAAGTACGACAACTGCGGCGACCACCAGGGCAGGACCGGGCAACAGCGCTACACCGCCATGCGCGACGCGCTGGCCGCCACCGGACGCCCGATCGTCTACAGCCTGTGCAACTGGGGCCAGGAGAACGTGTGGACCTGGGGGATGCCGGTGGGCAACTCCTGGCGCACGACGGGTGACATCGCCGCGAACTGGAACTCCATCATGGGGATCCTGGACCAGCAGGTCGGGCTCGAAGCGTACTCGGGGCCCGGGGGCTGGAACGACCCCGACATGCTGGAGGTCGGCGTCGGCTCGCTCACGGCGACCGAGGGACGGGCGCACTTCAGCCTGTGGTCCCTGCTGAACGCGCCGCTCATCGCGGGCAACGACCTGCGCTCGATGAGCGCCGAGACCCGCACCATCCTGACGAACACCGAGGTCATCGCGGTCAACCAGGACTGGGGCGGCAGGCAGGGCCACAAGATCAGCGACAACGGCAACCTGGAGGTCTGGCGCAAGCCGATGTCGAACGGCTCGGTCGCCGTCGTCCTGCTCAACCGGGGCACCTCCGCCTCGACCGTCTCCACCACCGCCTCGGCCCTCGGCCTGGGCTCGGCGTCCTCTTATTCGGTACGCGACCTGTGGGCGCACACGACGTCCTCCTCCTCCGGGACCATCAGCGCGTCGGTGCCCGGACACGGGGCGGCCATGTACACCGTCACCGGAGGCGGCATCGTCCCCGCGGTCGCGCTCAGAGGGGCCGGCTCCGGTCGCTGCCTGGACGTCACGGGCGCCTCACCGACCAACGGCGCGCAGGCGCAGATCTGGGACTGCAACGGCCAGGCCAACCAGCAGTGGACGCCGACCGCGAGCGGCGAGCTCCGGGTGTACGGCAACAAGTGCCTGGACGTCTACAACCAGGGCACCGCCAACGGCACCCAGGTGATCATCTGGGACTGCAACGGGCAAGCCAACCAGCAATGGCGCCTCAACGCCGACGGCACCATCACCGGCGTGCAGTCGGGCCGGTGCCTCGACGTGCCGAACAACGCCACCGCCAACGGCACCAAACTGGTGATCTGGTCCTGCAACGGCGACGCCAACCAGCGGTGGAGCCGCGTCTGACCCGACACCACCGGGATCGGGGCCGGGCATGACGGCCAGGGTGACTCCGTACGGCACTCAGCGATCTTGCTTGGGGTGCTCGCCGGAGCTCTCGCCGTCGCCCGGTGCCGGTTGGCCGTCGTCCAGGTGACCGGGCCGAGCCGCCCGCGGTCTCCGAGGGGCGCTGGTCCCCTCGGGGCGGCTGGTCGTGATCGGCGACGGCCTGCTGGCGCGGACTCGCTGGGGCTATCTACCCGTGGACCAGGTGCTGGGCGTGGTCGTGCGCAGGCTCTCCCCGGCACCTGGACCGGCCGAGGGCTCCGGCGCACGCTCGTAGGCGCCGGCCTGCAGACGGAACAGCCGCGCGTACTCGCCGCCCAGCGCCATGAGCCCGCCGTGGGAGCCGCGTTCGCGGATCTTCCCCTCGCTCAGCACGACGATGAGGCCCGCGCCCCGCAGGGCGCCCAGCCGGTGTGAGATCAGCACGCTGGTACGTCCCGCCCGATGCCGGCGCAGTCCCAGGTGGACGGCGTGCCCGGACTCCGCGTCCAGTCCGGAGCTCGGCTGCCACTGCCCGCCCGCCAACGTCACCCCCGCCTGCCGCTCGTCGCCGTCACCTTCGCCGAAGAAGATCCGTTTCGTGGATCCCGGCACGCCGGGCGGCCACCCGGATCGGCTCCGGATCGGCGCCCGCAGCCAGCTCACCGAGCATGTAAGCCGGCACAGCAGTTTGACCAGGGTGCAAAAGCGTGGCATGGCAGGACCGCTCGCGGCACCCTTCCTGGGAAATTCAGGAAAGTCAATTACGGTGTTGACACGCTTGAGTGAAGATCCGTAGCGTGTTGCGCAAAGGTCGGCATATGGGGCGCAACAGGGTGCCCTGCGGAAAGGAAAAGTGTGCGACGCAGACTGGCGCAAGCCGCTTCAACGCTCCTGGCAGCAGTATTCCTGACAGCGGGAGGAAGCTTCCTCGCGACCGCTTCCGCACAAGCTCAAACCGCACAGCAGACAAAGGTCGCAGCCCCGCCTGCGGTCTGGGTGGACTACAAGAACTACGCCACTTATGAAGCCTGCCGTCAGCAGGGCCGGGAAATGCTTGGCGGCGGAGTAGTCATCGCCTACACGTGCGACTACGACAGCCCGTTCTGGCTGCTCCGCGTACGCATCGAATAAACACGAAAAAGAGGTCTGATGGAGGGTGACGGACCGTGCTCCGTCGCCCTCCATCAGCCTTTGGCGAAGTTATCTGTAAACGCTCAGCAACCAGTACGGGCTGTCCCACGAACAGTCGTAGTTCTTGACGATGCCCGCATTCACCAGCTCCTTCCCTTCCTGCTGGCAGGCCGCGTAGGTGGCGTAATTCTTGTACGGCGTCCAGCCGGCTTCCGCGGAAGCGGCCGCAAGGGAGGCCCCGCCGACCGTCAGGAATGCCGCTGCCATGAGTGTGGAGGTTGCTTGCGCCAGTCTACGTCGCACACTTTTCCTTTCGACGGGACGCTCCAAAGCGCCCCTTATGTCGGACTTTTCACAACACGCTACGGATCTTCACCAAGATCTGTCAACGCCGGGCGGGGGCCGTGAGAGTCTCAGGCCAAGCGGTCGCCATCAAGGAAGTCGCCGATGCACCTGGTCAGGCAGGTGGCCAGATGCCGGATGCCCCGGTCGGCGTCCGGCGTGCCACGGGTCCCGACGCGGACCAGGTGGACCAGGCCCGGCGTCGCGTTCATCGCCTCTGCCCCGTCGCCCCGGCCATCGGGGCAGCGGATGGCGGCATGCGCGCACAGTCGACCGCCGTGACAGCGCACCGGTCGGAGATGCCCCACCTCGTAGTGCCGCAGGTCAGGGTACGGAGAACCTCCGTCTCGCCGTACCTGCTCGATGAGCTGACCTCAAGGTCCTTCGCCCGCGCCGCCGCTGACCGTCCGGACCGTCACCCGCTACCGGCACCGGTGCCGCGAGTATCCGTCAGGCTTCCGGTGCCAGGGCTGGCAGGACTCCCGCGAAGACCACGATCTCGTCAATGTCGCCGGCGGCGGTGAGGTGGACCACGTCGGTGCCCGACAGCACCGTGGCGCCATCGGCGGACTCGAAGCGCCAGCCGAATCGGGCCCACTCGTGGGGCGAGTCGACCGCCGTTGTCCGCACCATACGGCACCGGCCCGCCGCGTAGCCCTGCACCACCTCGGTGATGAAGTCCTCCACCACGCCGCGTCCGACGCCCCGGCCGAGCGGGCCGTGGAACGACACGTCGGGGGCGAGCGCCAGGCTGAGCAGTCGCGCTCGCCGCTCCGGATCGTCGGTGTTGGCCGCGGCGATGAACGCGTCGATCGCCTCAGCGTGAGTCTGGCGCGTGGACGGGCGTGTCGCCGTCCCACCGCCGGTCAGGTGCTGGTCGTCATCGGTCGTCATCACGCCTCCCCACACTCGCGCGCCCACCCGCCAGACAGCCTAACCCCCGCTATGGAGGCGAGGAGGCGTCTGGCGCGTGACGCTCGGAGTCAACGACACCGTGGTGGCTCGTGCGCGTGCCCGCGCGGAGCAAGGTCGGACGGATCCCCGCCACGGACGCCGGTGGACACAGGTCCGCCCGGGGCCTTGCCCGTTCGCGTGGCCGCTGTGCCGCTCGGGACCTGATCGCGGATCACCATCGATCCCCGCCGCGTCAGGTGCACCAGTAACCCCGGCATGAGCACCCGCCGCTCGGCCGGAGCAGCTTCACCCGGTCGAGCGGACTCGCCGGAACTTCGCCGGCTCAACGGTGTGCTCAGGTGGGGGCGCGGCCTGCTCAAGCGCGGCCACGGCATACTTAAGCTCAGCAACGGCGTGCCGCCGCAGGCAACGGCGTGCCGCCGCAGCGGCCCCGCGCCGTAGCCGCCGAATTCACCGATCGAGAGTCCGCACTGTCGTCAGGAAGCCGCTGGGCGACGGCCTATGCGCCGCCGTCATCCGCTCCGCGGGAATCATCGGCCGCTCGACGCGCTAGCCACCGGATGACGAGTGCTCCACCGAGCCAGCCGCCCCCGAACACGACAACCCGGGCGACGAGATACGTCGCCGTGATCCTCTCTGGCCCTTCACTGATGAGATCTCCGGCCAGCATTCCCACGAACAGGATCAACAGCCAGGAGGTCCAGCCTTGCAGGGCCTTGGTCGCATCCCGGCCCCAGCACCTTCGACGATCAGTCACCTCATGCCTCCGGCGGGCGGGGACGCTCTGGCTCGGGGGCGATCACCGCATCGAAGCCGAGAGCATAGACGCCGTGACGCGTCCCGTCCACGCCCGCGTACTCATCGAGGTGCGAAATGTTGCAGTAACTCCGCCTGCTCGGGGCGCAGGAGAAGCGTCGGGTTGCTTGCGCGCGGGTAGATCTCGGCTGCCGCCCACTGCGCGGCTCGGACGCTGGAGGCGGTTCCGATCCTGACCCCCCGCGCGCGTAGCTCCGCTTGCACCTGCCGGGCATCGAACAAGTGGACCGACTCGATGCACCAGGGGCGAATGCTCCCGCGCGACGAGGCCGCCGGCGACGCCGGCCCCGTCAGCACGAGGTAGTAGTCCAGCGCCGCCCGCTCGGTCATGTCCAGAAGGCCCTCGCGCTTCAAGTACCACTTCACGTTGACTGTCCGCCCGTGCAGCGGACCGGCCGTGAAGCGGCCGTCGATCGCGGCGGTCGCCGCGGACTTCTCCAGCTCGATGCCGAAGCCCGCGCCGCGATCCACTCGCCCAGGTGGCCTGCGGTCATGGGTCGCTGCGTGATCGCCGCGATCTTCTCGTCGACGGCGTTCCGTTCCCTCAGCAGCTCCGCGATCTGCTCCACCTCGGCATCGCTCATGTCGTCCACGATCAGCCCGAGGAGAGGAGTGAGATGTAGGCGTTGGAGTGCTGCTGCCCGGTCATGAAAGAGACGAACTGTCTGACGAAGGCGCTGCGGGAGTAGCTGTCGTCGTTGCCGGTGAGGTCGCGGTGGAAGGCCGTACGGAACAGGTTGAGGTATTCCTCGCTGTCGATCTTCTCGTCGTCGTCCACGTCGGTGACGTCGAACAGCACGTCGGCGATCTTGACGAGCCCGGTGCTGGGCAGGCGGGCGGCCGCGGCGGCGTATTCGTCGCGGGTGACCCGCCCGTCGCTGTCGCTGTCGAGGGCGCTCTGCAGCTCGCGCCACCAGGCGGCGTACGCCTGGAACAGCCGGTCTTCCTCCTGCTCGCCCAGGTCGAGCCGGGTGGCGATCTCCCGGGCCATCGCGGCCAGGTCGGGCCAGCGCAGGTAGCCGTCGCCGGTCTGGTCGAGGACCTCGGCGAAGAACCGGTCGGCCGATCGGGTCACCTGGTCGTCCTCGCCGGCGGCCGCGGGGGTGGGGGCGGGGGTGAGGAGACGTGCCAGGGCCGCGGCCTTGCCGGCCCGGCGGCGTACGGTCTCCCACGGGCCCGCGCCCTTGTGGGAGGGGTCGAGCAGGCCCATGAAGAAATCCACCCGCGTCCAGCTCTCCGGCAGGTGGCGGGTGGCGAGGGCGGTGCTGAGGTAGGCGGCCTGCATGAGGGTGCGGGCGCCCGGCAGGTCGGGCAGGGCGACGCGCCGGCTGAAGGCCTCGGGGAGCGAGGCGATGGTGATCGCTGTGGCCAGCGGACTCGCCACGGCCCGGCCCGCGGCCCACACCACGGGGTAGGGGCGCAGCACCGGAGGCGCGGGCACGTTGGCGAAGAGCCGGTAGAGGATGACGCCCACCGCCTCGTTGTTCTCCAGGTGGTGCTCGACGATGTCGTCGTAGTAGGGCCAGAACTCCGGCAGCGTCGCGGGAAGGTGGTCGCTGGTGCCGTCGATCAGGGCCAGGAACGTGCGGTGCTCGGCGTAGAGCCGCCGCATCGCCTCGGCGTCGAGCGTGTCGCCGCTCAGCCGGCACATCGTCACCGTCGACTCGAACAGGGTCGCCACCACCCAGGCGCGCGCCGCGGGGTCGGTCGCGTCGTAGGGGCGGCCCTGGGCGTCGACGCCGGACATGCGGGAGTGGAGGCGGTTGAGCCGGGCCGCTTCGCGGTCGCGTACGCGTGGATCGGGATCGAGGAGCCGCCGCGAGCTCGTCGCGGTGTTGCGCAGCCGCCGCCAGGGGTGGGTGAGGAACGTGGAGTTCTCCATCAGGGCCGCGCCGATCTGCGGGTGGGCGGCTTCCAGCAACGTGGCACGGGTCACCGCGAGGCCCCAGCGCGCCTCGCCGACCAGGCGGCGCAGGATGGAGTCGGGTCCGAAGACGTCGATGTTCTCCTGCCGGATCGTGTAGGTCATCGAAGGCCCTTTCCTGTCATGGTGGCGGGGCGGACGTCGCCGAACCGGCGCTGGCGCCGGTGGTAGGCGTCGAGGCATTCGCAGAAGTGGGCGGCGCGGAAGTCGGGCCAGAGCACCTTGGGGAAGACCCACTCGGCGTAGGCCACCTGCCAGAGCATGAAGTTGGAGATGCGCTGCTCGCCGGAGGTGCGGATGACCAGATCCACGTCGGGTGTGTCGGCGTAGGGCAGGTGCTCGGCGAAGCTCGCCTCGGTGACCTGGTCGGCCGGTGTCGCGGACCGGATCAGCGACCGCGCGGCCTCCACGATGTCGCGGCGGCCGCCGTGGTCGAAGGCGACGGTCAGCGTCATGCGCTTGTTGTCGCGGGTGAGCGTCATCAGGTCGGTGATGTCCTGGACCAGCGGCGCCGGGATGCGCGGGTCGGTCATGCCGAGGAACCTGCAGCGGATGCCCCGCGTGTGCAGCACCGGCGCGTGTTTGCGGATGGCGCGGCGGACGAGCCGCATGAGGATGTCGACCTCGCCGGACGGCCGCCGCCAGTTTTCCGTGGAGAAGGCGTAGAGGCTCAGCCAGGAGACCCCGGAGGAGCGCGCCGCCTCGATGACGTCCATCACGGCGGCCTCGGCGGCCTCGTGACCCGCGGTGCGCGGCAGCGACCGCTGCGCGGCCCAGCGGCCGTTTCCGTCCATCACACAGGCCACGTGACGCGGCACGACCATGACCACCCCCATAGCTGTACGTGACTATATCAATACTCTAAGTGCTCCTTGGAGTCATGGCAGCCCACGTACGGCTATCGGTCACGTCAGGGGGTGAGTTCTCGTACGGCCACCGGTGCGACCGGTCCGGGCAGGCAGAGGTGGGCCGCGCCGAGTGCGGACAGCTCCGGCTCCGCGAGAATCCGGTACGGCAGCCCCGCCGCCGCGACCTTCAGGCGCATCCACCCGGGCGCGCGGGTCCATCCGCCGGCCGAGTAGGCGGCTTCGGCGTGGGGCGCCAGGGCGCGCAGGGCCGCCGCGCCGGCCAGCGCGAGCTGCCAGGCCGCGCCGGCCGCCCGCGATTCGGCGGACAGATCGGCGGCGGCGGGTGTCCAGCGGGGCGGTTCGCCGCCTGCGGCGCCGGGCGCGAACACCGGCCGGTCGGGCCGTTCCACGGTGAGGCGGCCGGCCAGCACGGCGTCCAGGCAGGCGCCGAGGCCGTTGTCGCGTAGCCAGGTCATGTTGCGGTCCAGCTCCAGCACGGTGAGAGCGGTCAGACCGTCGCCGAGCACCGCAGGGGAGAGGTCCGCCCCAGGAGGCAGACCCTCCCCGGTCCATCGATCCCCGGTCCGGAGGTCCCCGAGGTCCCCGGTCCGGCGATCCCCGAGGTCCCCGGTGCGGAGGTCTCCGCGATCCCCGGTCCGACGGTCCCCGCGATCCCCGGTGCGGGCCGATCCGTTGCCGGGTTCGAAGGTGCGGACGATGACCTCCGCGGTGCCCATCGAGTCGAGTGGCGCCCCGGGATCCTGCCGGTGCACGACGGAGGCGCCCACCGGATGGTCGTGGCCGCCCGCGACCACCACGGCGTCGGACGCGAGCAGGTCCGCCAGCCGCCTGCTGCGCAGTTCGCCGACCACGGTGCCGGCGGGGACGACCGGGGGCAGCAGCTCGGCGGGGAGGAACCGGCCGGCGCGTTCGAGGTCCCACGCGCCGGGATCGAGCAGCCAGGCGCCGGTGCGGGGGGCGAGGCTGCTGGACATGATCGCCCGGCCGGTCCAGCGCAGTGCCGGGTAGTCGGTGCACGCCACCCACCCGTCGGCCGCGGCGAGGTCGGCGGCCGGGAGCAGGGCCCAGGCCGCGATGGTGCGGGCGGCGTCCAGCTCCACCCCGTGGCGGAGCCGGTCGCCTGGCCGCGCGAGCTCGGCCAGGCGGTCGAGGACCTGGCGCCGGGACGGGTCGAACCATGGCAGCGCGGTGCCGAGCGGCCGCCCGCCGGCGTGCAGCACGCCGTCCTCGCCGACGCCGGCCACGCACACCCCGCGCAGCCGGGGACGCGGCACCGCGCCGGCGGCCAGCAGGATCAGCTCCTCAAGGGTGTCGACCAGCTCGTCCGGGTGGACCCGCAGCCCGGCCCTGGGGGTGGGCCTGGCGGCGCGAGCCAGTACGGTGCCGTCGGCGCCCGCGAGCAGCACCTTGACGTTGGTGCTGCCGAGGTCGGCGCCGGCCCACACGTCCGTCATGGTCAGACGGTCTGCAGCGTGCGGCCGCCGGAACGCGAGAGCGCGGCGAGCTGCCCGACGATGGAGTGCGCCTCGGGAAGGCCGCGCTGCCAGACGTTGCGGCCCACGATGATGCCGCGGGCGCCGGCCACGACGGTCTGCCGGACGGCCTCGACGGTGTCGGCCGCGTCGCCCTCCCGGGGTCCGCCGGCGATGACGACGGGCAGGCCGAGCTCCTCGACCAGGCGGCGGGTGCCCTCCTCGCCCGGGAACGCGATCTTGATGATGTGCGCGCCGAGGTCGAAGGCGATGCGGGCGGCCTGCTCCTCGGCGGCGACGACCTCGGGGGTGCGCGGCGCGCCCAGCATCACCGGCTCCAGCATGAGCGGGATCTGCCAGCGCTCGCAGTCGGAGATCACCTTGCCGACGCGGCCGACGAGCGCGGCCTGCTCCGCCTTGGTGGTGTTCCAGGGCATCAGCATCTTCACGCAGTCGACGCCGAGCCGTACGGCGTCCTCCACGCTGTGCTGCAGCGCGCCGACGCCGGCCGGGGCGTCGGTGTAGTGGTAGAACGCGTCGATCGCCATCACGCGGGACAGGTGGGGGCGCTGGGCGAAGTACTGCTCGGTCCGCACGACGAGCCCCGGGCTCATCATGAAGCCGGTGATGTCGTCACCGCCGAACTCCTCCACCACGGCGGCCGGGTTCTCCAGGCCGGGCAGGCGGTCGAAGATGAGCCCGTGGTCGACGGGCATGATGATGGCCGCCCGGTCCGCGGGCAGCGTCCGGGTCATGCGGTAGGCCATGGTCATGGGTGTTGCCTTCCAATCAGGTGTTCATTGAGGGGTCGATGTGGACCTTGAGCGCCTCGGGGGAGGCGGCGACCGCGAGCGCGTCGGCGTACGCGGTGAGCGGCAGGCGGTGCGTGACCAGCGGCCGGACGGCGGCGGCCAGGTCGCCGATCTGCTCGACGGCGGCCGGGTAGCAGTCGGCGAGGCTGTTGGAGCCGAGCACCGTGAGCTCCTTCTCGAAGACCTCGAACGGGCGCAGCGGCACGGCCGTCTCCGGCGCCGTGACGCCCATCTGCACGAGGGTGCCGCGGATCGCGATCCGCTCCAGCGCGTCGGCGACGGCGGCCGGGTGCCCGCTCGCCTCGACGACGACCTGGGCTCCGCCGAGCAGGTCGAGTTCGGCGCCGCTCGCGGCGACGTGGTCGGCGCCGAGGCGGAGCGCGGCGTCGCGGCGTACCGCGTGCGGTTCGACGACCTGGACGCGGCCGGCTCCGCGCTGCCGGGCCACGGCGCACAGGAGCAGGCCGATGGAGCCGGCGCCGTACACCAGGACGTCCAGTCCCCGCAGGTCGGGGGCGCGGTCGAGCGCGTGCAGGACGCAGGCGAGCGGCTCGATCAGCGCGCCGACCGTGGGATCGAGGCCCGCGGGCAGCCGGTGGGCGACGCGGGCGGGGACGGCCACCTTCTCCGCGCACGCCCCGGCGCGGGTGACGCCGACCGGTTCGAGGCTGAGGCACAGGTTGGGGGCTCCCGCCCGGCACCAGCGGCAGTGGCCGCAGTTGACGTTGGGATCGACGCCGACGAGGTCGCCGGGCGACAGGCCGCGGACGTCCGTCCCGACCTCGACCACCGTGCCGGCGAACTCGTGGCCGGGCACGACCGGATAGCGTCCCGTCGCGTAGCTGCCCTCGACGAGGTGCAGGTCGGTGCCGCAGATGCCGACCGCGGCGGGGGCGATGACGACGTCTTCAGGACCGGGCACCGGGTCGGGCACCTCGGCCGGCTCCACGCCGCCTTGTCCGTCCAGGATGATCGCGCGCATCATTTCACCGCTCCGAACAGCAGGCCGCGCACCAGGCTGCGCTGGCAGATCCAGCCGAGGATCACGACAGGGACGCTCACGACGGTGGCCACGGCCGCGACCTGGGCGGTGTAGAGCTCACCGAAGGACAGGAACTTCTGCATGAACACCGGCAGGCTGGAGGTGGTCGTGGTGAGGTTGACCGCGTAGAAGTACTCGTTCCAGGAGAACACGCACGACAGCAGCGCGGTCGCCCACAGACCGGGGCTGATCAGCGGCAGCACGATGCTGCGCATGATCCGCAGCCGGCCGGCCCCGTCCATCGACGCGGCCTCCAGCACCTCGCCGGGCACCTCCTGCAGGAAGGAGCGGATCATCCACACCGCGAGCGGCAGGTTCATGCCGAGGTGCAGGACGATCAGGACGGTGACCGTGTTCAGCAGGTTCAGCTGCTGCGCGACCACGTAGATGGGGATGATCCCGGCCGCGATCGGCATCATCTTGGTGCTGATGAAGAAGAACAGCGCGTCCTGCGCCTTGCGGACCGGCCGGACCGACAGCGCGTACGCGGCCGGCAGGGCGAGCAGCAGCACCAGGACCGTCGAGACCACCGCGATGGCGATCGAGTTGCCGGCGTACGCCCAGAAACCCGCGCCGAAGGCGTTCCGGTAGTGCTCGAACGTCGGCTCGAAGATGAGCTTCGGCGCCGGCGAGGCGGCGTCCGTCTCGCTCTGGACGCTCTTGAGCAGCATGTACGCGACCGGTGAGAACAGCAGCAGCGAGCCGAGCCAGCCGAGCACGGCGACCGGCCAGCGGGCCCGGTCCTTGTCCGGCTCGCGCCTCCGCTCCCGGCGGGTGGCGGCGTGCGCTGGGGACGCGGCGCTCTCCGCCACGGGCCGCGTGGTGGTGACGGTCATCGCCGTCCCTCCTGTCGGAAGATGCCGGACAGCAGGCGCAGCGCCGGCAGCGCGAGCGCGATCGTGAGCACCAGCGTGACCAGGCCGTAGGCGGACGCGGTGCCGAAGTCGAACGAGTTGAACGCGCGCAGGTAGACGTAGTACGTGATGTTGGTGGTGCCGTACGCGGGGCCGCCCGCCGTGAGCAGCGCGATCTCGCCGAACGTCTGGATGACGTTCATGCTCAGCAGCAGCGCGGTCAGCTCCATGAACGGCCGCAGATGCGGCAGGATCACGCCGCGGAACTGCCACCACCAGCTCGCGCCGTCCACCCGCGCGGCCTCCAGCTGCTCGTCGGGCATGGCCTGCAGTCCGGCGAGCAGGACGAGCATCGCGAACGGCGTCCAGCGCCAGGACGTGATCAGCACGATGGACGTCATCGACTGCTCGCTCAGCCAGTTCACCCGCGGCAGCCCGGCCAGGTCGGTGAGCCAGCCGAGCAGGCCGAACGAGGGGTCGAACATGGCGCTGCGCCAGAACAGCGCGGCCGCCACCGGCATGATGAAGAACGGCGTGATGGCGAGCGTGCGGGCGACGCCCCGGCCGGGGAACTTCTTCTGCAGCAGCATCGCCAGCATTAGGCCCGCGAGCATGCTGAGGATCGTCGCCCCGGCGGTGAGCACCACCGTGTTGCCGATGGCCTTCCAGAAGGTGCCGTCGGCGAAGGTGGACTGATAGTTGGCGAGGCCCGCGAAACCCTGCTCGCCGGGGGCCAGCAGGTTCCAGCTCCGCAGCGAGTACCAGATCGTCATGACGAACGGGATCTGCGTGAGCGCGAGCGTGATGACGAGGGCCGGCAGCAACGGGGCGCGTCTGCTCCAGGCTCCGCGCCGGCCGCGGGCCCGCGCCGGGCCGGTCGTGGACGCGATGGCGGTCATGTCCCACCTCCTCCTGGGTTGTCGGGTGGCGTCGCGGGGTGGCCTTCGCGACGCCACCCCGGCGGCTACTTGAGGTAGCCGGCCTTCTTGACGGCCTCCGCCGCGTACTCCTGGGACTTCCGCAGCGCGTCGGCCACGGTCTGGGTGCCGCTGATCGCGCCCGCGACCTGCTGGGACACGTAGTCGCCGATGTCGGTGAACTCGGGGATCTGGACGTACTGGACGCCGGTGTAGGGCACCGGCCGCACGGTGGGCTGCTTCGGGTTGGCCGCGTTGATCGACTTGAGGGTCAGGTCGGCGTAGGACTTGGCCGCTTCCTGGTACTCAGGCAGGTCGTACGTCGAGGTGCGCGAGCCGGGCGGGATCGAGTCCCAGCCGGCCTTGGCGCCGGCGAGCTTGATGTACTCCTTGCTGGTCGCCCACGAGATGAACTTCCAGGCGGCGTCCTTGTTCTTGCTGGACTGCGTGATGCCGAGGGCCCAGGACCACAGCCAGCCGGAGGCGTCGGTCTGCTCGACCGGGGCCAGGGCGAAGGCCAGGTTGTCCTTGATCTCGGGGGTGGCCTGCTGCAGGGCCGAGCCGGCGAAGACCGTGTCGTCGTACCACATGGCGGTCTTGCCCTGGGTGATCTGCTGCAGGCAGCCCTCCCAGCCGTCCTTGGCGGCGTCCGGCTGGCCGTGCTCGCGCAGCAGGTCGACGTAGAACTGCACGGCCTTCGTGGTCTCGGGCGAGGTGAGCTGGGGCTGCCACTGCTCGTCGAACCAGCGGCCGCCGAAGGTGTTGATGACGGTGGTCAGCGAGGCCAGGTTCTGTCCCCAGCCGGGCAGGCCGCGCAGGCAGATGCCCGAGACGCCGCCGTCCTTGTCGTCCATCTTGGCCGCGGCGTCGGCGACCTGCTTCCAGGTCGGCTTCTCCGGGATCTCGACGCCCGCCTTCTCGGCGAGGTCCTTGCGGTAGAAGAGGAACGAACTGGAGCCGTAGAAGGGGGCGCCGTAGAGCTTGCCGTCCGCGGAGACGATGTCCTTGATGGGCTGGAGCACGTCGCCGGCGTCCCAGGCGGTGTCCTTGGCGACGTAGTCGTCGAGTGGAACGATCCAACCGTTCTTCGCCCAGATCGGCACCTCGTAGCTGCCGATCATCGTCACGTCGTACTGGCCGGCCTTGGTGGCGACGTCCTTGGTCACGGCGGGGCGCAGGTCGTTCTCCGGCAGGGTGGTGAACTTGACCTTCAGGCCGGGGTTCTTCTGCTCGAAGTCCGCGATGAGGCTTTCCGCGGTCTTCATCTGGGGGTTCGCGGCGAGCGCCACGGTGATCGTGGTCTCGCCCGACGCCGAGGTCTGCTCGGCGGTGGGGTCGGAGCAGGCGGAGACGGCGGCAAGGGTGGCGACGGCCAGCACGGCCGCGCCGAGTGGTCTGGTACGGAGTCGCAAGAGATCCTCCAGGAGGGGGTGGGGGGGACCGGCCCGCGGGCGGCGCGGCGGGCCGGGGAAGCGGGTTCAGGGGCTGGCGATCCGGCCGATCTCGGGGTGGCGGGCCGAGGTGGACGACGGGGTGGGGGCGCCGACCTGGATCTCGACGTGCACGACATCGCTGCGCACCCAGACCTCGTAGTGGTCGAAGGCCACCAGGTTCGCGTCCCAGGACGTCGACTTGATCTTCAGTAACGGAGTGCCCTCGGGCACGTGGAGCAGGCGGGCGATCTCGCCCTCCGCGGCGACCGCCTCGACCGTGCGCGAGGCGCTCGCGACGGCGTAGCCGGCCCTGCGCAGGATGCCGTTGAGCGAGCCGGTGCCGGTCGGTACCTCGCCGCGCGACACCAGTGTCCCGATCTGCGGTGGCAGATAGTTGATGGAGAACAGGGCGACCTTGCCGTCGAGCTCGCGTACCCGTTCGAGGACGTAGCCGTGGCTGCCGGGCGGCAGGTGCAGCGCCTCCAGGGCCGACTGCGGCAGCGGCGCCTGCTCGGCGCGCAGCACCTGGGTGGTGACCTGGCGCTGGCGCCCCTCGACCTCGTCCTCGAAGAAGCCCTCACGCCCCTGCAGCAGCCAGCCGCGCTGGGGCGGCATCGAGGCGAACGCCCCGCGGCGGGGGATGCGGATGACCCAGCCCTGCTCCTCCAGCAGCCGGAGCGCCTCGCGAACGGTGGCTCGCGACAGGTTCCAGGTGGTGGCCAGCTCGCCCTCGCTCGGCAGGCGGTCGCCCATCGCGAGGTGGCCGTCCGAGATCTGCTTGCGGATCCGGTCGGCCAGCTGGAGGTAGTAAGGCTCGACTGAGACGCGGTCGATGGCCTTGCCGTCGGGGGGTAGGTTCATGGTGACTCCGTAATCCGAGGTCAGTGCCCTGGTACGTACAAGACGTACAGTCTGGACAAGGAGGAATGTATGCATTAGTTTTCCGGCACGTCAAGAGCTCGTTACACGGAAGTTGGGCTGCATGAGCCGACGACAGTTTGTCAACGATCCCGATCAGGTCGTCCCGGAGGCGCTGGAAGGGCTGGTCCTCGCCCACCCCTCGCTCCTGCGGCTGAACCCCGACCCCGCCTACGTGGTCCGGGCCACGCCCGCCACCGGCAAGGTCGCCCTGGTGTCCGGCGGCGGATCCGGGCACGAACCGCTCCACACCGGCTTCGTCGGCACCGGCATGCTCGACGCCGCCGTCCCCGGCGCGGTCTTCGCCAGCCCCACGGCGTTGCAGGTCGCCGCCGCGACCACCGCCGTGGACAACGGCCGGGGCGTGCTCCAGATCGTCAAGAACTACACCGGCGACGTGCTCAACTTCACCATCGCCGCCGAGATCGCGGCCGACGAGGGCGTCTCCGTCGAGCGGGTCCTCGTGGACGACGACCTCGCCTCCGAGCGCGCCGACGGCGAGGGCCCGGGGCGGCGCGGCACCGCCGCCGTCGTCGTGGTGGAGAAGCTGTGCGGCGCCCTCGCCGAACAGGGAGCCGACCTGACCCGGCTCGCCGGGTTCGGCCGCGACCTGGTCCGCGACGCGCGCAGCATGGGCGTCGCGCTCGCGGCGGGCGCGCATCCCGGCGAGCGCCTTCCCGCCTGGGAGCTGGCCGACGACGAGGTCGAGCTGGGCGTCGGCATCCACGGCGAGCGCGGCATCGGCCGGCGGGCGTTCGCGAGCGCCGACGAGCTGACCGCCGATCTGCTCGACCGGCTGATCACCGCGCTCGGGCTGCGCCGCGGCGACGGCGTGCTCGTCGTCGTGAACTCACTCGGCGCCACCCACGGACTCGAACTGTCCCTGGTCCACCGGGCCGTGCACCGGCAACTGGCCGGACGCGGCATCGAGGTGGCCCGCACCCTGGTCGGCCCCTACGTCACCTCGCTCGACATGGCCGGCCTGTCCATCACCCTGGTGCGCGCCGACGACACCCGCGTCGCCCTCTGGGACGCGCCCGTCCGCACCCCGGCCCTGACCTGGTGAAAGGCATGAGCATGAACGCATCCGAAGCGCGGCGGTGGATGGAGCGGTTCTTCGCCGCTTTCGACCGCGAGCAGCAGGCGCTCACCGACCTCGACCGCCGCTCCGGAGACGGCGACTTCGGCGCGAACCTGCGATCCGCGCTCAACCGCGCCCGCACCGCGCTCGCGACCGCGGACACCGCCACCCCCGGCGACGTGTTCGACGTGGTCTCCACCGCGTTCCTCAACACCGGCGGGACGTCCGGCCCGCTGTTCGGGATGTGGTTCAGGCACCTCGCCAAGGCGACCCGCGCCGAGACCGTCGGCGTGGCCGAGCTGGCCCGCGGCTTCGCCGACGCGACCGCGACCGTGCAGCGGCTCGGCGGCGCGAAGCCGGGCGACAAGACCATGGTGGACGCCATGGTCCCGGCCGCCGAAGCGCTCACCGCGGCGTCCGTGGGAGCGCCCGGCGATCTGCCCGAGGCGCTGACGGCCGCGGCCGCCGCCGCCCGCTCCGGCGCCGACGCCACCGCCGGCCTGCTGGCGCGGCGCGGCCGGGCCAGCTATGTGGGCGAGGTGGCACGCGGCGTCCTGGACCCGGGCGCGGTAACGGTGGCCCTCCTGACGGAGGCCGCCTGCTCATGACCTGGTCAGCGTGCTCCCTGTGACCTGCGGGAGCGGTCGGCGGACGGGGCCCGGCGGTCCTCCTCGCGGAGGACGCCGTCGGCCAGCTGGTCGTACTCGGCCACGCGGGTCCGCCCGACCTCGCCCAGCTCCTCCACCACCGCCGCGATCAACGTCTCCAGCAGGGCCACGGCCGGGGTGAGCGAGTCGAACGGCGACGGCGAGCGCACCTGGGCGGGCAGCACCACGTCGGCCACCGCGGCGGCCGGGGACAGCCACGGATCCGTCAGCAGCACGATCTTGACGTTGCGGGCGGCCGCCGCGTTGGCGAAGGCGATGCTCTCCTGCTGGTAGCGGCGGTAGTCGAACAGGACGAGCACGTCCTTGCGGCCCATGTCGAGCAGATGGGCCGCGTGGTCGGCGGTCGAGCCCGCCAGGTGGGCCGTGCCCGGCCGCAGCTGCTGGAGATGGGCGATCAGGTATTGGGCGAGGATCGTGCTGAAACGCCCGCCGAGCGCCGAGACGCGCCGGGCGGGGTCGGCCAGCAGCCCGGCGGCCTTGAGCAGCTCGCCCTCGGGCAGTTGCTCGAAGGTCGCGGCGGTCGCCTCCAGCAGCACCCGGCCGGACCGGCCCAGCACGCTGTCGGAGTCCTCCTGCGGGGTGCCGTACTGGGCCAGCGGCGAGGTGTAGCGCTGCTGGGTCTCGCGCTTGATCGCCTGCTGCAGCTCCGGATAGCCCTCGAAGCCGAGCCGGTAGGCCAGCCGCAGCACGGTCGCGGCGCTGGTCTGGGCGAGCCCGGCGACGATCGCGAGCGGTTCGAGGCCCGCGGTGGGGTAGCCGGCCAGGAGGGCGCGGGCCACCCGCTGCTCGGCCTTCGGAAGCTGGGGCAGCACCTCGCGGAGCTGCGCCGCTACGGTGCGGGACTCGGGCACACCGGATGTCACCCTGCCTCCTGGGGGAAGAGACGGCGCGTCGCCCGCCGATGGGGTGGCGCGCCGCAAAAGCGTACGCGGTTCACGCACCGTCCGTGAGCCCGCACCAGTCGATCGCGGTCAGCGCGTACGTCTTGGCCGACTGCACGAGCTGCGCGATCTCGACGTACTCGTTCTCGGCGTGCGCCGTGAAGCCGACCCCGGGGCCGTAGACCAGGCCGCCGAGGCCCTTGCGGTCCATCCACGTCAGGTCGCACACGCCCATGAAACCGGCCCGCTGCGGCGCCACGCCACCGGCCGCGGCGGCGTGCGCGCCCGCCACCACCGCGTTGAGCGGGGCGTCGTCGGGCAGCGAGTACGGCGGCCACAGCAGCTTCCACTCGAAGACCGGCGGGTGCTCGCGCAGCCACGGGTCGGCGGCGCAGGCCGCGAGGACGCGGCCCTCGATCTCGGCGATGACCTCCTCGTTGGACCGGTCGGGGTGGTGGTAGACGCAGTACTCGACGGTCAGCTCGTCGGCCAGGAAGAACGGCACGAGGATCCCGGACGGGTTCGCCCGCAGCACGCCGGGGAGCAGGTTGAAGTAGCCGGGCGGGAAGAGCGGGTGCCGGTTGTGCCGGGCCCACTCGTCCTCCAGGGCGCGCAGCGCCTGGTAGACGACCCAGAACTTGTCGACGGTGTTCACGCCGAGCGCGTCGCCTTCGAGCGTGGGGTGCACGGTCATGCCGCGCAGCCCGGAATGGGCGGTCTTGCCCTCCAGCGAGATGCTGAACCAGAGCAGGCCGGGGGTCACCGGGACCTGAGCCGGCAGGGTGCCCGCCTGCCCGGACGGCTCGCACACGATGGCCGCGTCGGCCGTGAACCCGGCCTCCAGCACGGCCGTGGTGCCGGCCTCGTGGTCGCCGACCTCCTCGCCGACGACGCCCTGCAGGACGAGGTCGCCCGCGAGGCGCACCCCGGCCCTGCGCAGCGCGACGGCGGCGTAGGCGGCGGCGATCAGGCCGCCCTTCATGTCGGTCGCGCCGCGCCCGACCACCTTGTCGTCGGTGACGACGGCCCGGAACGGGTTGCCGCGCCACCGGTCGAGCCGGCCCTCGGGCACCACGTCCACGTGCCCGTTGAGCAGCAGCGACCGCCCGCCGCCCGCGCCCGCGACGACGCCGCACACGTTGTCACGGCGGGGCTCGGCGGTGACCTTGGTGACGTCCGCGCCCGCCTCGGCGTAGAGGTCCGCCAGCAGCGCGCTGACGTCGCTCTCCGCGCCGACGATCTTGTCGTACTCCTGGCCGGGGTAGCGCGGGTTGACGCTGGGCACCGCGATGGCGTCGGACAGGCTGGACACCATGCGCTCGGCGAGCCGGTCCACCTCGTCGATGACCGCGTCCCGCGGGTCGCCGGTGTTCGTCATGACAGCTCCTTGACGTGGGTGATGGGATCGGATGCGGACGGAGGGCGGTCGGAACGGCCGCGCCGCTCCCGCAGCGCGGTGACGGCGGAGCGGGCGATGCCCGCCAGGCCCTTGGGCGCGGTCCAGAGCACGACGAGGATGAGCGCGGCGATCACGACGTCCCGCCACGGCCCGGCGTCCTGCAGCGCGTCCGAGACGACCGTGACGACCACGGCCCCGGCGATCGGCCCGTAGACGCTGCCGCTGCCGCCCAGGAAGATCATGCTGAGCAGCAGGGTGAGGTAGCCGAAGCCGAAGATGTCGGTGCTGACCACGCCGTTGAGGAAGGCGTTGAAGCTGCCCGCCACGCCCGCGACGGCCGCGCCGGCCATGAACACGATCAGGTGCTGCCGGACGCGGGAGATGCCCCGGCTGGCGGCCAGCGCCTCGTTGTCCCTGATCGCGAGCAGCGACCTGCCGAGCGTCGACCTGGTCAGGATCCGCACCAGCAGGGTGACCGCGAACAGCAGCGCGGCGCCGAGCCAGTAGTAGCCGATCCGCCCGTCGGCGCGCAGGCTCAGGTCGCCCAGGGACAGCCGGGGGATGCCGACGATGCCGTTGGACCCGCCGGTCAGGCCCGCCTGCCCGAGCACCAGGTAGATGCACAGCTGCGAGAACACGTACGTGGCCAGGCCGACGTAGATGCCGCGCAGCCGCAGCACCGGCAGGAACGCCACCAGCGACGCGAGCGCCGCCGACACCCCGGAGACGGGCAGGGCCAGCCAGGGCTCGACGCCGGTCCGCGTGACGAGGATGCCGGTCGTGTAGGCGCCGATGCCGAAGAAGCCGATCTGCGCGAAGTTGAAGATGCCCGCGAAGCCGAGCGTGAGGTTCCAGCTCAGCGCGAGCACGCCGTACATGGTGATGAGGATCAGCAGCAGCCTGCCGTGCGGATCGGTGATGACCAGCGGCAGGACCGCCAGCACGATCGCGTAGGCGGGCCAGCCGGCCCGCGTTCCGAGCTTCGCCATCACGCGCTCCTCACCCGCGTGTGCAGCAGCCCTTCCGGCTTGACCAGCATGATCACGATCATCGCGAGGAACACCAGCACGGGGCTCCAGGACAGGCCGAAGTAGTACGTGGTGACCGCCTCCAGCAGGCCGATGGCGTACGCGCCGGCGATGGTCCCGGCGAGGCTGCCCGCGCCGCCGAAGGCGAGCACCACGAACGCGCGCAGCAGCGGGTCGCTGCCCATGGCCGGGGACATGAACTGCATGCTGCCGAGCAGCGCCCCCGCCACGGTGGCCAGCCCGACCGCGACCATGACCACGAACAGGTAGACCCGGCGCGGCGCGATGCCCAGCAACTGGGCGTGCTCGCGGTTCTGTTCGAGGGCGCGCACGGTCAGCCCGATGCTGCTGCGCCTCAGCACCAGTGCGAGCAGGCCGACCAGGAGCGGGGCGAGCACGATCGTGACGAGCTGGGTGCCCTGGACGACGGAGCCGGCCACGTCCACGCGGGCCCCGCCGAACGGCGGGAGCTGCTTGAGCTCCGGCCCCCAGATGAGCTGGGCGCCGGACTGCAGCAGCATCGTCGCCGCGAGCGTGGCCACCATCACCAGCATGTCCCCGTTGGGCCGCTTGATGAACGGGCTGACCAGCAGGAACTCGTACACCGCTCCCAGCGCCGCCATCGCCACGACCGCCCCGGCGAGCGAGACGACCAGCGGCAGCCCGGTCGTGTTGAGCAGCGTCCAGGTCAGGTAGGCGCCGAACATCAGCAGCGCGCCGTGCCCGAAGTTGAAGACCCGCAGGGTGGACCAGATCAGGGTCAGGCCCGCCGCCATGAGCAGGTAGAGGCCGCCCAGCACGAGCGTGCTGGTGGCGATGACGCTAATGCCGCTCATCCGCGGCTCCTCCCAGAAAGAGCGACATCATCTCGTCGCGGCTCCGGTCGTCGTCCGACGCGCCGCTGTCCACGACGTCGCCGTGCAGGACGACGTGGTAGCGGTCTGTCAGATCGAGCACCAGCTCCATGTCGCCGTCGACCAGGATGATCGACGACACCTCGGCGCGGACGCGGACGATGCACTCGCTCAGCTCGTGCTTGACCTTCGGTGACAGGCCCAGGGTGGGCTCGTCGAGGATGAGCAGCGTGGGCTGGGCCATGAGGCCCATGCCGAGGCTGGCCATCTGGCGCTCACCACCGCTCAGCGTGCCGGTGAGCTGGCGGCGGCGCTCCTTGAGGCGGGGGAAGACCGAGTAGACCCGGTCGATGCCGTCCCGCCAGGAGCCGGCGTGGCCGCTGGAAGCGGCCGACAGCCGCAGCGCCTCCTCGACGGTGAGCTGCGGGAACAGCCGCGAGCCCTGCGGCACGTGGATCAGCCCGCTCCTCACCAGGTCGCGCGGCGAGCGGCCGGCGGTGGGGCGGCCGGCGAAGGTGATCGTGCCGGACGTGGGCCGGTGCAGGTTGGACACGCAGCGCAGCAGCGTCGTCTTGCCGTGGCCGTTGGGGCCGAGCAGGCCGACGGCCTCGTTCTCGCCGACGCGCAGCGAGATGCCGCGCAGCACTCCGGCCTGGCCGTAGCCGGCGGTCAGGTTCTCGACGGTCAGCAGATCGCTCATCGGGCGGCTCCCGGTCCCAGGTAGGCTTCCACGACCTTGGGGTCCGACAGGACCTCGGCCGGGACGCCGGTGGCGATGATCCGGCCGCTGTCCAGCACCGCCATGCGGCCGGCCAGGGCCTCCAGCACCGACAGCACGTGCTCGATGATCACCATGGTGACGCCGGAGCCCGCGATGCGGCCGAGGAGCCTGATCAGGGCGTCCTGGTCGGCCGGGTCGAGACCGGCGGCGGGCTCGTCGAGCAGCAGCAGCGACGGACGGCTCACCAGCGCGCAGGCGATCATCAGCCGCTTGCGGTCGATGAGCGACAGGCCGTCCGCGGGCCGTTCCGGGTCGCCGCCGAGCTCCACGACGTCCAGGACCTCGCGGCAGCGGGCCGCGTCGGGGCGGACGGCGCGGCCGGCCCCTCCGTACGCGGAGCTGACGCGCAGGTTCTCCATCACGCTCAGCGAGTCGAAGACGGCCTCGGTCTGGAAGGTGCGCTTCAGCCCGGCCTTGGCGATCAGGCGGGGCGAGCGGTTCTGGATCTCCCGCCCGTCGAAGACGACCTCGCCCGAGTCGGGCCGGATGGGGATGCCGGTCAGCAGGTTGAACAGCGTGCTCTTGCCGGCGCCGTTCGGGCCCGCGAGGCCGAACACCTCACCCCGCCGGACCTCCAGGGAGACCCGGTCCACCGCCTTGAGGCTGCCGAACGACTTGCTCACCTCCCTCGCGGCGAGCAGCACGGAAGCGTCGCCCGTCATGCCAGCCCCCCGGGCCCGCGCCAGTCGCCCTGCGCCAGGAAGCCGCCGTCCACCGGCAGCAGCGTCCCGGTGACGAAGGAGGAGCGCGGGTCGGTCAGGAAGGCGACCGCGGTCGCGATCTCGTCCGGCGAGCACTGCCGCCCGATCGGCTGCCTGGCCGCCGCCGCCTCACGCTGCCGCAGCGCCTCGGCCGCGTCCTCGGAGTCGAGCAGGTCGCGCGAGCGGCCCATGTCGTTGTCGACGTAGCCGGGCAGCACGGCGTTCACCCTGATGCCGAGCGGGCCGCCCTCGACGGCGAGCTGCCGGGTCAGGTTGGCGATCGCGCCCTTCGCCGCCGAGTAGGCGGGAAAGGCGGGCAGCCCCGTGACGCCGAAGATGGACGACAGGTTGACGACCGCGCCGCCGCCGGCCGCGGCCAGCAGCGGGAACGCCGCCCTGGAGCACAGGAACGTGCCGGTGACGTTGACGTCCAGCACCCGCCGCCACTCGGCGACGGGCACGCCGATGACGCCGCCGCCGCTCTCGGCCACGCCGGCGTTGTTCACCAGCACGTCCAGGCCGCCGAACTCGTCCGTCACCCGGTCGAACAGCGCCGTCACGGAGCCTTCGTCCGACACGTCCGCCTCCTGGAAGGCGGCGGACAGGTCGCGGGCCGTACGGGCGCCGCGACCGGCGTCGACGTCGGCGATCATCACCCGCGCCCCCTCCTGGAGCAGCCTGCGGGCGATGGCCGCGCCGATGCCGCTCGCGGCACCGGTGACCAGGGCGCGCCGCCCTGCCAAAGTGGTCGCCATCGCGTTGCCTTTCTCGAAATCGCTGATGATCATGGGGTGGGCACGCCCACGCCGTACGGCTTCATGAGGTCGACGCCCGCGGCCCACGGGCCGCCGGACCGGCGGGCGATGCCGTTCGGGCGGGCGAAGTGCCAGGTGGTGGGCTCCTCGGCGACGATCTGGACGTCGAACCCGGCGGCGGCCAGCTCGCCTGCGGCGGCGGCCTCGCGCCGGTCCAGCCAGATCCGGCGGCCCTCCGCGTGCAGGCGCGGCGCGGAGATCGCGTCCTGGATGCCGGCGCCGTCGTGCCAGCGGGCGGCGATCTGGGCGACCGCCGAGATGATGCGCCGCCCGCCCGACGCGCCCAGCGTGGCCTCGGCGCCGCCGGGACCCTCCAGGATCAGCGGGCTGACCGCGCTGAGCCCGGCCGCGCCGGGAGCGACGCTGGTCACGTGGCCGGGGCGGGGGTCGAAGTACATCATCCCGTCGTTGAGCAGGATGCCGGTCCCGGGCTCGACGATCCGCGAGCCGAACAGGTCCAGCACCGTCTGGGTGAGCGCCACCGTCATGCCGTCGGCGTCCACGGCCGACATGTGGGAGGTGCAACCCGCCTTGGGCGGGCCGGCGTTCTCGCTCGGGCCGGGGGCGCGGCCGGCGAGCCAGCCGTCCACGACCTCGGCGGCGTATCCGGCGGTGGCCAGCCTGGTCCACGGCGCGGACTCGTCCGTGGTGACCTCGCGGAGGCGGTCGTCCATGGCGTGCGACAGCACGCGCGCCCACAGCGCCGGTCCAGGGGGGAGGCCGCGCCGCCGCGCGGCGGCGGCGAGCTGCAGCGCCTCCGCCACAGTGATCATCCCAGTCGCCACCGGCCCGAAGAGGCGAAGCCCACCGGCCCCGAGCCCACCGGCCCCGAGCCCACCGGCCCCGAGCGCGTCGGCTCCGAGCCCACCGGCTCCGAGCGCGCCTGCTCCGGCCCCGCCGACTCCGGCCCCACCGGCTCCGGTCGCGCCGGCCACGACCGTGCCGATCTCGATCGGGGCGACCTGGCGTTCTTCCGCCTGGTAGCGGGCGAAGTCGGGCTCGCGCAGGAGGCCGCCCGCGGCGGCGAGCGTCGTGGCGATGGCCCGCGCGGCCCTGCCCCGGTAGAACGCGTCCGGGCCGCCGGCGGCGATCTCCCGCAGCACCTGGGCCAGCCTCGGCTGGACGAGCCGGTCGCCCGGCCCCAGCGAGGGGCCGCGCAGCGGCAGGCCGTCCGGCAGGAACAGCTCCGCGCTGGAGCGGAACCGGCGCAGCGTGCGGGCGTCGGCGCAGATCGCCGCCGAGGCGAACCAGTTCGTCTCGTGGCCGTCCTCGGCCAGCTCGATCGCCGGGGCCAGCACCTGGGCGAGCGGCAGCCGCCCGAAGCGGGCGTGGGCGTGGCAGAGCGCGGCGACCGCGCCGGGCACGCCCACCGACAGCGGGCCGACGATGTTGGCGTCGTCCCGCACGGCGGGCCAGCCGTACAGCCCGGTGCCTGGCGCCGACGGGACCAGCGGGAACATGTCGGGCGTGGCCAGCGCGGGCGCGCGGATCGGCCCCGACACGGTGGTGGCGGTGGGCGCGCCGGGCTCGCGGATCACGAGCCACGCGCCGCCGCCGACACCGCTCATGAACGGCTCGACCACACCGGTGGCGAAGGCCGTGGCCACCGCGGCGTCCACGGCGCTGCCGCCGGCGCGGAGCATGGCCGCGCCCGCCTCGGCCGCCCGCGGATCGGGCGCGGTGACGAGCCCGCCGCCGGCCCGGCCGCCGCCGTCAGCCCTGCCAGGCATCGGCGATCTCGCTCAGGGTCGCGAACCAGACGTCGCCCTTGTCCACCATCCGCTCCAGCAGGCCCTCCAGCACGAGCAGGTGGTGGGCGCGGCCGATCGTCTGCGGATGCATGGTGAGCACGTACACGGCGCCGGGCACCCGCTCGTACGCGTAGTCGAAGATGACGTTCCAGCGGTCTTCCATCGCCCGGTGCGAGCCCAGCGCGGACACGCCCGCCACGTACTCGACCGCGGGCCAGTCGTCGAGGTACCACGAGACGGGGATCTCGATGATCGGGCTCTCCGGCCCGAACTCGTTGGCCGACTCGTAGTTCACGGTGACCCGGCGCGGCCGGTACAGCTCGAACTCGCGGCCCATCAGCGAGCTGTCCCAGTCGAAGCCGAACTCCTCCAGCAGGTCCAGCGTGGTCTCGGAGAAGTCCCAGGCGGGGGAGCGGTAGCCGCGCGGACGCCGGCCGACCACCTGCTCGTGCTGGCGCAGCGCCACCTCCATGAGCCGGCGTTCCTCGTCGGCGCCGAGGCTGGGCACCACCTCGTGGTAGCAGCCGTGCGCGGCGATCTCGTGCCCCGCCTGGAGGATCTGCTCGATGCGGTGCGGGAACGTCACCAGGTCGTGGCCGGGCGTCGCCCAGGTCGCGGGCACGTCGTGGCGGCCCAGCAGTTCGAGCAGCCGGGGCACGCCCTGCTCGGCGCCGAAGTCGCCGCGCGACAGGTACGACGGCGAGGTCCGCCCGAGCGTCCCCATCCACGGCGAGTGGGCGTCGAAGTCGAACGTCAGCGCCACGGCCATGCGCTTGCCCGGCGGCAGGGTGAGGGGGCTCGTCATCGCGGGTCAGCCCTTCGCCATCCACGGCGGCAGCCGGAAGGTGCCCGACTTGTACTTCTCAGGGGCGATCAGCACCCGCTTCTGGTCCTGGAACTGGAACGACTGCAGCGGCACGTAGTCGTCGCCCTGCTTGGCGAGGTGGGTGGCCTGGTCGAAGACGATCCGGCCGGACGCCTGCTCGGTGTCGATCTTGCTGATGGCGGAGCTGATCCCGAGCACGTCGTCGGGGTCGCCGACCTGCTTGAGCGCCTCCGCGTAGATCATGATCTCGACGTAGGTCATCACGCCCTGCGGGTCCACGTTGTCGGTCCCGTACGCGGCCTTCCAGTCGGCGGTGAGCTGGGCGGCGGGCGCGTAGTTCGCGGCGGGCACCAGCCCGGCGAGGTTGTTGAACAGCACGCCCTCGGCCTTGTCCTTGGTCAGCTCGAAGAACTGCGGCTGGTTCGGCCCGTACTGCATGAACACCAGCGACTGGGTGGGGTTCTGCAGGAACTGCTGCATGAAGCTGGCCTCGTTGGAGACCTGGTAGTCGGTGTTGACGATGAAGTCGGGGTCGGCGTCACGGATCTTGCCGATGATGGTGCCCCAGTCGTTGACCGGGCCGAAGGGGACCTTCTCCTCCCCGGCGATGGTCCAGCCCTTGGAGGTGAAGGTCTTGACCAGGCCGTCGGCGATGCCCTCGCTGTAGGGGTTGTCGGAGCGGACCACGAAGACCGACTTGTTGCGCGGCTTCCACAGGCCCTCTTCGGCCCACTTCTCGGCGAGCGCGACCGGCTCGGTGCCGTAGGCGTCGTAGTTGGGGGTGATGGACCAGACGGTCGGGTACTTGGCCGGGTCCTTCTCGATGATGGCCTGGGTCTGCGCGGTGTTGCCGCCGATCAGGTAGAGCTTCTCGGCCGCCGCGAACTCGTCGATCTCGAAGTTGGAGGTCGAGGCGTAGCCGGTGACGACCGCCTTGACCGAGTCGTCGTCGGTGAGGGTCTGCACGCCCTTGGTGACCGCGTCGTTCGACTGGCCCTGCACGTCGACCGTCTTGAGCTTGAACGTGTGGCCGGCCACGCCGCCGCGCTCGTTGAGCTGCTTGATCGCCAGCTCGGCGCCCTGCTGCATGCCCTTGCCGTCCGCGGCGGACCCGCCGGTGAGCGGGGCGAGCAGGCCGATCTGGATCTCCTCGCCGCCGCCCTCGGGCGCGGCGCCCTCGGAGGCCGTGGTGGACGAGGAACAGGCGGTGGCGGCGGTGAGGGCGCCGGCCAGTGCGATGGCGGCGACGGCCCGGCGGCGGGTCCGGGGTCGGCCGAAGGGGAGACGGGCCACGGTGAAGCCTCTCTGCGCGATCAGGGGGCGGCGACGGTACGTCACCAATCGAAGTGAAATGTACGTTGCATATGCCGGTAAAGAGTAGGTCTGTAAAATATTCGTTACTTGGCCGGATGGGAAGAGCATGCCGGTGATCAGGCGAAACGCGGATCAGCTCGGCGGCAGGGCCGTTCCCGCCAGGAAACCGCCGTCCACGTCGAGGACACTCCCCGTGACGAACGACGCGTCCGGATGGGCCAGGAAGAGGCAGGCGCGGGCGATCTCGGCCGGCGTGCCCATGCGGTGCACCGGCTGCCCGGCGACCAGGGTGGCCACGTACTCGGGGGCCAGGCCCGCCGTGGCGGGCACCTCGATCAGGCCGGGGGCGACCGCGTTCACCGTGACGCCGAGGGGGGCCAGTTCGAGCGCCAGCACCTTGGTGAGCATCTCCACGGCCGCCTTCGACGAGCAGTAGTGGGACGCGCCCACCCGGGCGGACCGGGCCGCCGCCGACGAGACGGTGATGATCCGGCGGCCGTCCCGGCCGGGCAGCCTGGCGAACGCCTGCGAGGTCAGCATCACGCCGCGCACGTTGATGGCGTAGACGTCGTCCCACTCGGCGAGCGGCATGTCCAGCAGGGGAGTGTTGGGGTAGCGTCCGGCGCAGTTGACCAGGATGTCGAGGCGGCCGTGCCGCTCGGCGGCGCGGCGGAACGCCTCCTCCACGGAGGCCGGGTCGCGGACGTCGAGGCGGAGCGCCGACATCCGGCCGGGGCCCGCCACGACCTCGGCGGCGCGCTCGGCGTCCAGGTCGGCGACGACGACCGTCGCGCCAGCGTCGCGGAACGCCTCGGCGATGCCCCTGCCGATGCCCTGGGCGCCGCCGGTGACGAGGGCGACAGCTCCGGAAAGCCCGTCCGGGGAGGAGGTTCTGGCCATGGCTGCCCTTCCGTTCTGCGGCAGGGAGCGCCTTGACCTGCGCTTTCTCTCCGGCCGCGGTGAGTAACGTGCATGATAAATTTCATCTCGCCCTCTTGACCAGAGATTTGCATCAAATGTTTCATTTGGGCAGCCGGTCGCGGGCGTG
This sequence comes from Nonomuraea sp. LP-02, assembly GCF_036289125.1. Taxonomy (NCBI): domain Bacteria; kingdom Bacillati; phylum Actinomycetota; class Actinomycetes; order Streptosporangiales; family Streptosporangiaceae; genus Nonomuraea; species Nonomuraea sp. LP-02. Next base: position 8,805,360 of record NZ_JAXCLK010000001.1, read on the forward strand.
CCGACCGGACTGGGAGGAGAGTGCGATGACCACCGGGACCGTCTTCGTGGCGACCTGCGACCTCGCGGCGCAGGTCCGCGGCCGGGCCGCGCCCGTGTCGAGGCTGGAACAGACGCTTCGGAACGGGGTCGGCTGGGTTCCGGCCAACCTGGCGCTGAACTGCTTCGGCGACCTCGCGGGCGGCAACGCGTTCGGCTCGGTCGGTGACCTGCGGCTGATGCCCGACCCCGCCACCGCGATCGACCTGCCGGCCGACGAGGGGACGCCCGGCGCCCGGCTCTACCTCGCCGACCAGACCGGCCTCGACGGCTCCCCGTGGCCCGGCTGCCCGCGTGGTTTCCTGCGCGCCGCACTCGACGACCTGCGCGAACGTGCCGGGCTGGAGATCCACGCCTCCTTCGAGCACGAGTTCATGCTCGAAGGAGGCGAGCCCGGCGACGAGCCGCCGTTCTCCTTCCAGCGCGCCCGCCGCGCCGAACCCTTCGGCACCGACCTGGTCACGCTGCTGGAGGGCGCCGGGCTGGAGCCGGAGACCTGGCTGCCCGAGTACGGCCCCGGCCAGTTCGAGATCACCCTCCGGCCCGCCCCCGGCCTCGTCGCCGCCGACCGCGCGGTGCTCCTCCGCGAGCTCGTCCGCGACCTCGCCCGCAGGCGCGGCCACCGGGCCACGTTCGCGCCGATCGCCGACCCCGACTCCGTCGGCAACGGCGTCCACGTGCACTTCTCGCTGCGGCAGGCGGACGGCGGCGGCCCCGTCATGTACGACGCCGACGCCCCCGGCAGGCTGTCGGCCGTCGCCGCCGCGTTCGCCGCCGGCGTCCTGGAGCACGCCGGCGCGGTCGTGGCCGTCACCGCGCCCAGCCCCTCCTCCTCCATCCGGCTCACCCCGCACCGGTGGAGCTCCGGCGGGGTGTTCCTCGCCGAGCGCAACCGCGAGGCGCTGCTGCGCATCGCGCCCACCCTGGCGATCGGCGACGCCGACCCCGCCGCCCAGCTCCACCTGGAGTACCGGGCCGCGGACGCCACCGCCAACCCGTGGCTGGTCCTGGGCGTCCTCGTCCGCGCGGGGCTGGCCGGGCTGGCGGCGGGCGAGCCCGCCCGGGTCTGGCCCGAGTCCAGCAGCGAAGAAGACCTGGCCGGCGAGCCCCCGCTGCCCGCGTCGCTGCCGGAGGCGCTCGCCGCGCTCGAGGCCGACGAGGTGGCGCGCGGCTGGTTCCCGCCCGAGCTGCTGCACACGTTCCTCACCGTGAAGCGGACCGAGCTGGACCACGTCGCGGGCCTGCCCTCCCACGAGCTCTGCAGGAAGGTCGCCGATGTCTACTGAGACCACGGGCGCCGCGCTGGAGACGGAACTCGGCGCCCTCCCCCTGGTCGACCACCACGTTCACGGAGCCTCCGCCGACGATCTCGGCCGGGACGTGTTCGAGACCCTGGTGACCGAGTCGGACCGCCCGATCCCCGCGTTCATGACGCAGTTCGACTCCCAGATCGGCTTCGCCATCCGCCGCTGGTGCGCGCCCGTGCTCGGGCTGCCCGCGCACGCCTCCCCCGAGGAGTACATGTCCCGCCGCGCCGAGCTCGGCGCGGCCGAGGTCAACCGGCTGCTGCTCACCGCGAGCGGCATCGGCCGCTACCTGGTCGAGACCGGCTACCGGGGGGACGACGTGCTCAGCCCCGCCGGGATGACGGCCGTGTCCGGCCGGCCCGCCCACGAGGTGGTCCGGGTCGAACGGGTGATGGAGGACGTCGCGGCGTCCGGCGTCGCCGCCGCCGACCTGCCCGGCCGCTTCCGCGAGGAGCTGCGCCGCCGTACGGAGCACGCCGTCGCGCTCAAGAGCATCGTCGCCTACCGGCACGGCTTCGCCTTCGACCCCGCCCCGCCCGACGACCGCGAGGCCGTCGCGGCGGCGGGCCGATGGCTCGCCGACGCCGAGCGGACCGGGGAGCGGCGGGTGAGCGACCCCGTCCTGCTGCGCCTCGGCCTGTGGGCGGCGGCCGAGCGCGGCCTGCCGCTGCAACTGCACGCCGGGTACGGCGACCCCGACGTCGAGCTGCACCTGTGCGACCCGCTGCTGCTCACCCGGTGGCTCAAGCTGGTCGAGCCGACCGGCATGGACGTGCTGCTGCTGCACTGCTACCCGTACCACCGCAACGCCGGCTACCTCGCGCAGGTGTTCCCGCACGTCTACTTCGACGTCGGGCTCGGCGTCAACTACACCGGCAGCCGCTCGGCCGAGCTGATCGCCGAGTCGCTGGAGCTCGCCCCGTTCGCCAAGACCCTGTTCTCGTCCGACGCCTGGGGGCCCGCCGAGCTGCACTTCCTGGGCGCCCACCTCTTCCGCCGCGGCCTCGGCCGCGCCCTGCGGCACTGGACCGACGCCGGCGAGTGGAGCGAGCGCGACGCCGTACGGGTGGCCCGCATGATCGGCGCGGACAACGCGCTGCGCGTGTACCGCCTGGAGGGCGCCGCGTGAGCACGAGCCTGGCGGCCCGCCTGCTGACCGCACTGGAAAAAGAGCTGCCCGCGGCCGGCGAGCTGCGCCGCAGACTGCACGCCCGCCCCGACCTGTCCGGCGAGGAGGGGCCCACCCGCGACCTCGTGCTCGCCGAGCTGCCCGGCGACGAGGCGCACCTGGTGGCGGGGACCGGCGCGCTCGTACGCGTCGGTGGACCGGGGCCCGCCATCGGCGTCCGCGCCGAACTCGACGCGCTCGCCGTGACCGAGCGGACCGGCGTCGCCTGGGCGTCCGGCACCCCGGGCCGCATGCACGCGTGCGGGCACGACGTGCACCTCGCCGCGCTGGTCGCGCTCGCCCGCGCGGTCGCCGCCACCGGCGACGCGGTGCCGCTGGTGGCGGTGCTGCAACCCCGCGAGGAGACCTATCCCTCGGGGGCGCGCGACATCGCCGGATCGCCGCTGCTGGCCGGCCAGGAGCTGACCGCCGTCATCGGCGCGCACGTCCAGCCCACGCTCCCCGCGGGCACGGTCGCCGCCACCCCCGGCACGGTGAACGCCGCCGCCGACGAGTTCACCGTCGTCGTACGGGGCCGCGGCGGCCACGCCGCCTACCCGCACCTGACCAGCGACCCCGTGCTCGCCCTCGCCCACGTCATCGTCGGGCTCCAGCGGGTGGTCAGCCGTGACGTCGACCCGACCAGCTCGGCCGTGCTCGGCGTCTCCACCCTCGCCGCGGGGAGCGCGCCCAACGTCGTCCCCGACTCCGCCTCCGCCAGCGGCACACTCAGGTCCCTGAGCGACCCGGTACGCGAGCGCGTCCACGCCCGCCTGCGCGAGGTGGCCGAACTCATGGCCCGCGCCCACGGCTGCGAGGCCACGGTCACCATCACCCACGGCGAACCCATCCTCCACAACGACCCCGCCCTCGCCGGCCTGGCCGGCGCGAACCTGACGGCGCTCGGGCTCGAACCCGCACAGCCCATGTGGTCGTTCGGCGCCGACGACTTCTCGTACCTGTCGGCCGTGCTGCCGGGGCTGATGATGTTCGTCGGCGTGGACGACGGCGGCGGCGCCCGCCTGCACGGCTCCGACTTCCTGCCGGGCGACGACGCGGTCCGCGACGTGGCCCTGGCGATGCTGGCGGGCTACCTGGCGGCGGCCGGCGAGACGGCCTGACCAGGCAGATCAGGTCCCGGCGAGTGCCGGAACAGGTAAGCACTCGGCCAACGGGCGGCGTCCGGACGGGACCGGGCGTGAGCATGTGATCGTGCGTCACGTCCTCGCCGCCCTGGTCCTGCTCGCCGCCGCCGGCTGCTCCGCCCCCGCGCCCGTGGCCCCCGGGCCCGCCGCTCCCGAACGCGCCGCTCCCGCGCCCCCGCAGGCGCCCCCTGCCGGGCCCGTGCCCTGGCGCATCACGAAACGCGGCGGCGAGCACGAGATCGAGGGCTACGCCGACCGCGTCAGCGTGCTGCCGGGGGAGCGGTTCCGGCTGCTCGTCTCCACCACCGCGCCGCGGTTCACCGCGTCGGCGTTCCGGATGGGCGCCCAGCCGGTACGGGTCTGGCGCTCCGCGCCGACCGAAGGGAGACGGCAGCCGCCGGCGCGGACCGTCGCGCGCACGGTGACCGCCGCCCACTGGAAGCCCTCGCTCACCGTCGACACCACCGGCTGGGCCGAGGGCGCCTACCTGGTACGGCTGGACGCCTCCACGGGCGGCCAGCGGTACGTCCCGATCACCGTGCGCTCGGCCTCGGCCGAGGGCCGCGTGGTGCTCGTCAACGCGGTCACCACCTGGCAGGCGTACAACCTGTGGGGTGGCCGCAGTCTCTACAAGGGGCCCGGCGGCTTCGGCGACCGCTCACGTGAGGTCACCTTCGACCGTCCCTACGACGGCTCGGGCGCCCGGCTCTTCCTCGACTTCGAGTGGAACGCCATCCGGCTGGCCGAGCAGAGCGGCCTGCCGCTGGCCTATCTGACGAGCCTCGACCTGCGGCCCGGCGCGCTGCGCGGCGCCCGGGCCGTGGTGTCGCTGGGGCACGACGAGTATTGGTCGCCGGCGATGCGGGAGGTCGTCACCCGGGCCCGCGACGAGGGCGTGAACCTGGCCTTCCTCGGGGCCAACGCCGTCTACTGGCGGATCGGGCTGTCCGGCAGGACGGTCAGGTGCGACAAGGAGACCCAGTGCCCGCTCTGGCGGCAGTCGAAGCCGGAGAGCGAGCTGGTCGGGCAGATGTACGACTGCTTCCCCGCCGAGGCGGCCTACCGGGTGACCAGGCCGGGCCACTGGATCTTCGAGGGGACCAGGGGCCGGGTCTTCCCCGGCATGGCGGGCGTGGAGACCGACAAGGTGTCGGCCGGCTCGCCGGACGTCCAGGTGCTGGCCGAGTCGCCGGTGAACTGCGGCGGCCGGGCCACCGTGAGCAACAGCACCTACTACGTCGCCCCCAGCGGCGCCGGCGTGTTCGCCTCCGGCACGATGCGCTGGGTGTGCGGGATGAAGGGCGCGGCGTGCGGCCATGGCGTGACGCGCGCGGCCTCCGCCTTCACCCGGCGCGCCACGCTCAACCTCCTGACCAGGTTCGCCAAGGGCCCAGCTGGGCGAACTTAGAGGTCGGCGACGCGGAGCGTGCCGGTCATGCCCAGCGGCTCGTGGCCGGTGACGCCGCACACGAGGGTCAGCAGCGCGCCGGGCGGGGCGTCGAGCCGCAGCGTCGCCGTCTGCCCCGGCGCCAGCACCGGCGTGTGCGCCGACACGCCGATGCCGGTCACGATGAGGTCGTGCGCGGTGGACCCGGCGTTGGTCACCTCCAGCGTCACCGGCCCGGGCCGCAGCACGGGGTCGCCGACGGTCACGGCCCATTCGGTGAGGCCGACGCGGGTGCTCGTGACCGGCGGCCGGTACTCGTTGGAGTGCTTGACCATCAGCCGGTCCGACAGGAGCACCCCGCCGTCCATGCGGCCTTCGACGATCGCCCCCTGGCCGCCCGCGAAGACCGGGGAGACCTCGCCGGTGTGCCGCACCGGCAGGTTCCGTACGCCGTCGGTGAGCGTGAAGGAGACCCCTTGGGGCATGGTGTGCACGCTGCCGGCGACGACCAGCCCGCCGACCCGCAGCCGGTCGCCCGGCTCCGGCGGCTCCTGGGCGAGCTCCTGCGGCGTGCGGTAGTAGACGACCCCTTCGCCCAGCGCCTGGAAGACCAGCACGCCCCCGGCCACCACCGCCACGGCGGCGATCAGCAGCCTCCTCATGACGCGGTGCGGCCCGACCACACGACGTACCCCGCCCAGGTGGCCACGGTGAGCAGGTAGCCGGCGGCCACCCACGGCCAGCCGCTCACCGTGCGGCTCCCGCGGGCGCGTGCGCGGCGGGGAGCGGCGGCGGGGGAGCGGCGGCGAGCGAGCGGACGCGGCGCGCGACCACCCAGGCCGCCAGCGCGGTGAACGCCGCCGTCGCCACGAGCAGCGCGGCCAGCATGGGCGCCGCGATCGGGAGCCGCCCTTCCGGGCTGAGCACCGTCGGCGGCTGGTGCAGGGCCCGCCACCACAGGACCGAGCCGTGCGCGAGCGGCACGGTCAGGAACCCGGCGCAGCCGGCGATCGCCGCCGCCCGGCCGCCCGCCAGCCGCCCGGCCAGCAGGTACGTGACGTACGCGGCGAACATCAGCACCGTCGTGGACAGCCGCGGGTCCCAGGTCCACCACACGCCCCAGACCGGCCGCCCCCACAACATGCCGAGCGCGACGGCGAGGGCGGTGAGGCCGGCGCCGACCTCGCCCGCGGCCCGGCCGATCCGGTCCAGCTCCGGCCTGGGGTGCCGCAGCCGCAGCAGCCCGGCGGCGAAGACCGCGGTGAAGCACAGGTAGGCCGTCCATGCGGCGGGCACGTGCACGTACATGAGGCGCTGGACGTCGCCCTGCACGGCGTCGGGCGGCGCCACCGCCAGGCCCGTGACCAGGGCCGTCGCGGCTCCCGCCGAGACCAGCGAGCCTGCCAGGGATGGTCGCATGCCGCCTCCTCCCGTCATCACTGTGCGTGACCGTGTCAATCTATCCACCCTGTCCGTGACCGCGGCGGAGGCGCACCCGCCGCAGCAGCCGCCAGGCGACCACGGCGAGGAGGAAGCGCTCCAACCAGCGGCTCAGCAGACGGCCGGTGCGGGAGCGCGGCTCGCCGCCGCCGGAAGGGAGCGGGTAGGCCGTGTCGGCGCTGTGCCGGGCGGCCTCCTCGCTCATGTACTCCACGTTGCTGAGCAGGCAGGTCTCACCCTCGTGGTAGGCCCAGCGCCAGTAGCCGTTCGGCTGCCGCCACACCTCAACCCGCATGCCGGCCTCCCGCGTCCACGACCTGCGGCGCGTCCTCCGACGGCACGTCGGGCCGGTCACTGAGCTGCCCGGGTGCCGGGTGACGCGGCCGCCGGGCGCGGGACAGGCCCAGCGCCTCGCCGACGTGCCGGGGCTCCAGCGTCATGAGCCGGCTCTCCGGATGCGCCCGCAGGGCCCGCGCCAGCACGTACGCCACCGCCGCGATGACCGGCGGCCCGGCGAGCACCACGATCCGCAGCACCGCGACGACGTCCTCCACGGGAGCCTTCAGCCAGCGCGCGATCAGGTCGTCGGAGGCGGCGAACAGCAGCAGCCCCGTCTGCGCCACCGCCCACACGCCCACCGCCGTCCGCCCGGGACGGTCCCTGACGCGGGCGTCCACGTGATGCCGGCCCCGGTCGCCGGTGACCAGGCGGTCCAGCCACGGCCAGGCGTACATGACGAGGACCATCAGCAGCGGCAGCGCCACCGCGGGCAGGAACGGCGACGGCACCAGGTAGCCGAACACCCGGAACTCGGCCGCGGGGAACAGCCGGATCATGCCCTCCACCCAGCCCATGTAGAAGTCGGGCTGGCCCGGCGTGGTCGCGTTGGCCGGCTTGAACGGCCCCCATATCCACACCGGGTTGATCTGCGCCAGCCCGCCCAGGCCGAAGCTCACCGCCAGCACGCCGGACAGCAGGGCCAGCGAGCGGAAGGCGTACGTGGGCCACATCTTGGAGCCGACCACGTTGCTGTCGCGCCGCCCGGGGCCGGGGAAGTGCGTGTGCTTCTGGCGGATCAGGATCGCCATGTGCGCGGCGATCAGCGTGGCGATGAGCGCGGGCAGCAGCAGCACGTGCAGGCCGTACAGGCGCGAGATGATCAGGTAGCCGGGGAACTCGCCTCCGAACAGCAGGAACGCCGCCCACGACCCGACGACGGGCACCGACAGCGCGATCGAGTAGCCGATGCGCAGCCCGGTGCCGGACAGCAGGTCGTCCAGCAGGGAGTAACCGACGAAGCCGTTGGCCAGCGACGTCAGCAGCAGGGTGACGCCGACGAGCCAGTTGATCTCGCGCGGCTTGCGGAACGCGCCGGTGAAGAAGATCCGGCAGGCGTGCGCCGCGATCGCCCCCAGGAAGATCAGCGCCGACCAGTGGTGGACCTGCCGGAACAGCAGCCCGCCGCGCACGTCGAAGCTGAGCTCGACCGCCGAGGCGTACGCGGCCGACACGGACGAGCCGTGCAGCGGCGCGTACGAGCCGCCGTAGATCGTCTCGGCGCTGCTCGGCACGAAGAAGAAGGTGAGGAACACCCCGGTCGCGACCAGCGTGACGAAGCTGTAGAGGGCGATCTCGCCCAGCATGAACGTCCAGTGGTCGGGGAAGACCTTGGCCAGCGCGGTCCGGGTGATCTCGGCGGCCCGCAGCCGCCCGTCCACCCAGCGCCACCCGGCCCGCCCCACCGAACGGAGGATCACATCGGCCTCCAGTAGCCCGCGCCGACCGGCTCGTGGAAGTCGCCGGCGGCCACCAGCACCCCGTCGAGCCCGAGCCTGAGCGGCAGCTGCGGCAGCGAGCGGGCGGCCGGGCCGAACACCGGCTCCGCGCCGCGCAGCACGTCGAACACCGACTGGTGGCACGGGCAGACCAGCCGCTCCTCGGGCAGCATGTACTGGCCGACGGGGCAGCCGGCGTGGGTGCACAGCTTGGAGTAGGCGATGATGCCGCCGACCGTCCAGCCTTCGCGGCCGCGCGGCAGGTCCAGGCGGGCCGGGTCCACGTGCAGCAGCAGCGCCATGCTGTCGCCGGTGTCGCGGTGGCCTTCGGGGAAGACCGTCAGCATCGTGCCCGGGACGACCCGTTCGGGACGGATGAGGTAGCCGTCCTGGTCCACCAGGCGCACGCCGTCCCGCCAGGCGGTGGTGGCCAGCGCGACCGCGGGGGAGGGGCCGTGCACCAGCAGCGACCGCAGCGGGAACAGCCCGGCCAGGCCGAGCGTGCCGAGCGCCGCCGTCAGCATGCGGCGCGGCAGCCGGCCGGCGGGCGGCTCGAACTCCGACTCCAGCGCCGCGCGCTCCTCCGGCGGGGAGCGCATCGGCTCGCGCTCCTCGACGTACGGGCCCTGCGGCAGCAGCCGGGCCGCCCACAGCGTGAACCCGGCGGCCAGCCCGGCGAAGGCCACGCAGAAGCCGAGCCCGAGCAGCAGCCGGTCGTCGCCGGTCACGTAGCCGGCCGCGGCCAGCACCGCGCCGAGCACGGTCACCGCGAAGGCCACGGCGATGCCGCGCTCGGCCCGCCTCCCCGGATCGCTCATGGCGCCCTCTTCCCGATCAGGCGGATGAACAGCAGGAGCAGGCCGAGCCCGACGAGCAGGGCGACCGCGCCCTCGGCGACCGGGCCGATGCCGCCCAGCGGGTTGCCGCCGTGGTCGAGCTGGGGGCGGGTGGTGGTCAGGTAGGAGGCGATGGAGTCCACCTCGGCGTCGCCGAGCACCGAGGGCGGGAAGGCGGGCATCGCGCCGGGGCCGATCCGCACGGCCTCGGCGATCTGCGTGGGCGTGGAGTAGAGCAGCGGGGGAGCGGCCAGCCCGTGGGCCAGCGTGCCGCCCGACTGCGCGCCCGAGTGGCAGGAGGCGCAGGTGGCCATGTACAGCTCGCGTCCCAGCCGTACGTCCCCTGGCCTGACCTGGGGGATGGCCGGACCAGGGCCGAGCGCGGCGATGTAGGAGGTGAGCGCGGCGATGTCGGCCTCGGTGAACGCGGGCGGATGGCGTTCGGGGCGCACGTCGGGCCGCGGGAGCGGCATGCGTCCCGTCGAGAGCTGGTAGTCCGCGTTCGCCGCGCCCACGCCCTTGAGCGACGGGCCGCGGTCGCTGCCCACGCCTCCCTGGCCGTGGCAGGTCGCGCAGTGCGCCCCGAACAGGTCCCTTCCGCGCTCCTCCGGGGACGGGGACGGCGGCCCGGCGAGCGCGTGCTCGATCATCGCTCACCTCCGGACGCCGGCGAGGCGACGGACGGCCTCGCAGCGCTCATTTCCCGGGGCCCGTCCATCCACGCGAGGAAGAGGGCAAAGATCGCGCCGAGATATACCAGGTCAGCCGGTATCCACATGACCAGCCCGGCCAGTTGCTGATCGGTCAGCGGGTCGGCGCCCGACGCCAGCGCGGCCGCCGCCTGACCGGGGAACAGCGGCGCCCCGGCCAGGGTCAGGACCGCGCCGAGCGCCGCGCTGGGCAGCGCCGTGGCGAACAGGTAGAGGATCGCGGCGGGCGGGTTCAGCCGCGACCGGGAGGACGACAGGACGTGCGTCCACAGCAGGTACGAGGTCCCGAGGAAACAGGCGTGCTCCACCAGGTGCGCCATGGGGTCGCGCAGCGCCAGCTCGTACGGGCCGGGCAGGTGCCAGAGCCAGAGCACGCCCACGTGCCCCGCCCAGGCCGCGACCGGCCGCCTCGGCACCCGGCGCAGGACGTGCCTGGCCAGGGCGAGCACCCGTCGCGCCCGCCGGGGCAGCGCCAGGGTGAGCGGCAGGCCGGGCGAGCCGGCGGCCAGCAGCGGACCGGCCGCCGCGACGAGGATCATGTGCTGCAGCATGTGGGTGGAGAACCGCTGGTCGGCGACCGCGTCGAGGGGCGGCAGCAGGGCCGCCGCGACCGACCCGAGCCCGCCCGCGAAGGCCCCCACCCTGACCCGGCCCAACCGGCGCGCGCCCGCCCGTAGTGAGCGGCCGGGACCGCCCAGCCGCCGCAGCCCGAGCAGGTAACCGGCGGCGGCCAGGACCAGCCAGCAGGCCACCGGCGCCACCCCGGCCAGGTCCAGCCCGCCGTCGTGGTGGTGCAGGGCCGTGTGGTGCAGGGCCGTGTGATGCAGGGCCGTGTGGTGCAGGGCCGTGTGGTGCAGGGCCGTCAGCCGCATGCGGCCAGTACCGCCACCGCGACCGCGCCGAACAGGATCATCAGGCAGGAGAACGCGTCGAGCCCGAGCCCCAGCTCGGCCAGGAACCTCGCCCGCCGCTCCCGCCGCCCCTCCGGCTCGGTCAGGTGACGCAGCCGCAGCCGCCACGCGACGGCCAGCGCCGCGACCGCGACGACGCCGGGCAGGACGGTGGCCAGCAGCGCGAAGAGGCGTACGGGAATGCCGGCCACTCGGGGGTGGCCGATGGAGCAGGCCACCTCCACCACGGCCCAGGCCACCAGCAGGTGCGCGGCCCAGGCCAGCACTCCGCCCACGACGGCGAAGGCCAGCAGCCACCGCGCCGCCCGCCGGGTGCTCGGCCGCGTGCTCACAGGTGCGGGCTCAGGTAGAGGGAGAACAGGATGGCCAGCCATACCCCGTCCACGAAATGCCAGTAGAACGACACGATCCGGACCCGCTCGTGATGGGTGCGGCCGAACTTGCCGGCCAGCGCCGCCACCAGCGTGAAACCCACCATGAGCAGGCCCGTGAAGACGTGCGTGCCGTGGAAGCCGGTGATGACGTAGAACAGCGAGCCGTAGGTGTTCGTGGTCCAGGTGAACTCCGGCAGCTTGGTGGCGTACTCGGTGGCCTGGACGCCCAGGAAACCCGCGCCGAACAGCAGCGTGAGCGCCAGCATGACCCTGAGCAGCCACCGCCGGTCGTGCCTGATCGCCCAGTCGGCCCAGGCGATCCAGCCGCTGCTCGTCAGCAGCAGCGCGGTCATCACCAGCGGCTTGGCCAGCTCGGGCTTCTTGATCCCCGGCGGCGGCCACTCCGCCGAGGTCAAGAACCGCAGGTAGAAGTACGAGGCCAGCAGGCAGGCGAACAGCGTCGCCTCGGTGGCCACGAACAGCACCATCCCCCACCAGGCCGGGGTGCGGCCCTTGGGCGCGCTGCTCAGCGCCGCGGGCTCGGTGATCTCGTTGATGGCGCTCATGCGCGAGCGGCCTCCCTCGGCCAGAGCCAGCGGACGACGACCAGCGCGGTCGCGACGGCGAAGGCGGCGGCGAAACCGGGCCGGTCGAACAGCAGGGAGGCGACGGCCAGGAACAGCGCGCCCGCCGCCGCGAGCGGCACCCACGAGTGCTCCGGCATCTCCAGCGGCCCCTCCGGCTCGCCGTCCAGCTCCGAGGTACGCAGCACCAGATGCCCGTCGGCCAGCACCCGCGCCCCGGACGTCGCGCCCTCGGCGAGTGAGGCGCGCGAACGCTCGTCCCACATCGGGTGCAGGCTGTGGACGGTGGGAATGACGGCGAAGTTGTACGGCTTCGGCGGGGACGCCGCCGCCCACTCCAGCGTCTCGCCGCCCCACGGGTCGGCGGGCGCGGACGGGCCGCGCCGATGGGCGTACCAGAGCGTGCCGAGCACGACCAGCAGCCCGACGCCCAGCAGGTACGCCCCGACGGTCGCGGCCAGGGCCCACGGCTCCCAGCCGATCCCCGACGGGAAGGTGTAGACCCGGCGCGGCATCCCCAGCAGCCCGGAGACGTGCATGGGGAGGAACGTCAGGTTGAACCCGGCGAAGGTGAGCCAGAACGCCCAGCGCCCGGCCCGCTCGCTCGTCATCGTGCCGGTCAGCTTCGGCCACCAGTGGAACAGCCCGCCGATGATGGGGAACACCGCGCCGCCGAACAGCACGTAGTGGAAGTGCGCGACCACGAAGTAGGAGTCGGTGACCTGCTGGTCGAAGGGGACGACGGCGAACATCACCCCGGTCACGCCGCCCATCGTGAACACCACGATGAACCCGGCCGCCCACAACATCGGCACCTTCAGCACGACGCGGCCCATGAGCATGGTGGCCAGCCACGAGAAGATCTGGATCCCGGCCGGGATCGACACCACGATGCTGGCGGCGGAGAAGAACGTCAGCGACAGCTGCGGCAGGCCGACCGCGAACATGTGGTGCACCCACACCCCGAAGCTGATCACCCCGGTCGCCACCGTGGCCAGCACGATGAGGCTGTAGGCGGCGATCGGGCGGCGGGCGAAGACCGGCACGATCGAGGAGACGATGCCGAGCGCGGGCAGCACGATGATGTACACGTCCGGATGGCCGAACAGCCAGAACAGGTGCTGCCACAGCACCGCGTCCCCGCCCGCGGCCGGGTTGAAGAAGTGCGTGCCGAACCGGCGGTCCAGGAAGAGCAGGAAGTTGGCGGTGTTCAGCGGCGGCAGCGCGAACACCACCATGAACGAGGTGACCACCAGCGCCCACACGAACACGGGCACCCGGTTCAGCGTCATGCCGGGCGCGCGCAGCTTCAGCGCGGTGGAGATGAAGTTGATCGCGCCCGCCGTCGTGGACACGCCCAGGAACAGCAGCCCCAGCGTGTAGACGTCCAGATTGGGGCCGGGGGCGAAGCGGGGGCCGGTCAGCGGCACGTACGCGAACCACCCGCCGTCCGGCGCGGCGCCGAACGGCAGGCTGCCGAACAGCAGCACCCCCGCCAGCGCGAACACCCAGTAGCCGAAGGCGTTCAGCCGTGGGAAGGCCATGTCCCTGGTGCCCAGCATGAGCGGGAACAGGAAGTTGCCGAACCCGAACAGCATCGGCGTCGCGAACAGGAAGATCATCGCGGTGCCGTGCAGGCTGAAGAGCTGGTTGTAGGTCTGCGGCGCGACCACGCCGGCGTCCGGGGCGATGAGCTGGGTGCGCATCACCACGGCCTCCAGCCCCGCCAGCGTGAAGTACACGGAGGCCGTCACCAGGTAGCGGCGGCCCACGCGCTTGTGGTCCACCGTGGTCAGGAAGCCGCGCAGGCCGGGCGGCTCCTGCCAGTGGCGCGCGACGCGCTCGGCGGCGCTCGCCCGTGCCCCGGCGACGGTCTCCACGTGCTACTCCAGACTGCCCAGGTAGGCGGTGACGGCCCGCAGCTGCTCCGGCGCGAGCGGCTGCGGCGGCATGCGGTTGCCCGGCTTGTACGCCTGCGCGTTCGCGATCCAGGCGGCAAGGTTCGCCGGTGTGTTGTGCAGGGTGCCCGCGCCGAGGAAGCGGCGTCCGCCGACGTGCGTCAGGTCCGGCCCCTGCTTTCCCGCCGCGGATGTCCCGGCGACGGTGTGGCAGGAGGCGCAGGACGTCGCCTCGAACACCTGCCGCCCCTCGCCCGCCGCGGTCGCGGGCTGCGACTGCCTGGCCAGCCACGCGTCGAAGGCGGCGTCCGGCTCGGCCACGATGTGCAGCGCCATCCGGCCGTGCTGGGTCCCGCAGTACTCGGCGCACTGCCCGCGGAACAAGCCGGGCCGGTTCGCGGTGAACCACATGTCGTTGACCCGCCCGGCGACCAGGTCGGTCTTCACCGTGAGCTGCGGCACCCAGAAGCTGTGGTTGACGTCGGCGGTGCGGAGCCGTACGTGGACGGTGCGCCCGACCGGCACGTGGATCTCGTTGGCCGTGGTGAAGTGCGAGGCGGGGTAGCGGACCTCCCACCACCACTGGTGCCCGGTCACCTCGACGGTCAGCGCCTTCGGGTCGCGCGGGTCCTCGAACGCCCGCATGGCGTCCAGGCCGGTCAGGTACGTGAACATGAGGATGACGGCAGGGACGGCGAGCCCCCACACCACGACGAACCGGCGCCCCGACGAGGTGCGCGCGCTCGCGTCGCGGCGCCGCGCGACCGCCCACAACACCAGGCCCGTGACCGCGACGCACACGACCACGGCGATGCCGAACAGCAGCCACCACAGATCGGCCACCCGCGCCGCGCCGGGACCGCCCGGCGACAGCGCCGACGGGGCGCCGGCGGAGCAGGACGCGGCGAGGAGCGGGGCGCAGGCCGCGGCCACGCGCCCGATCTTCGTTGCCGCCACGCTCGGAGCCTCCCGTCCCCCTGTTCGCGCAGGCTAACCCGGCGCCTCGACGCGACCCGCTCGCCACGCCAGCGACCTGGGGAAACTTGTCCAGCGCCGCGGCCGGAGCGATGCTGGCCCTGCCTCCCTCCGATCCGTTCTCCGGGAGGAAGCCGTGTCCGACCGCCGGGCCGCGCGATCGTGATCAACACTCTGGGCGCCGCCGCGCTGTGGTCCGGGCTGGCCGCGTCGCTGGCCGCCGTACTCACGTGGCCGCGTGCCCGGAGCCGTGCCCTGGCGGTCGGCGCCACGACGGCCGCGCTCGGCGCCGCCCTCCTCGCCTTCCTGCTGCTGGAGACCGCACTCCTCACGCACGACTTCGGCGTGGGGTTCGTGGCCCGGCACGGCGGGCGTGAGGTGCCGCTCTTCTTCACGGTCACCAGCCTGTGGTCGGCGCTGGAAGGATCGCTGGTCCTGTGGCTGCTGATCCTCACCGGCGTCGCCGCCGTCGCCGCGCGGGCCCGCGACCCGCTCCAGCCGGTGGCGATGACCGTCGTCATGCTGGTCTGCGCCGCGTTCTTCGCGCTCACGGCGCTCGCCGCCGACCCCTTCGTGCCGGCCGACCCCGTCCCGGCGAACGGGCCGGGCCCCGACCCGCTGCTGCGCGGCCACCCGCTGATGGGGGTGCATCCGCCGCTGCTCTACCTGGGGTTCGCCGCCCTGGTGGCGCCCTTCGGGTACGGCGTCGCCTGCCTCGTCACCGGCGGCACCGCTCTGGCGCGCATCAGGGCCTGGACGCTGGCCGCGTGGATCCCGCTGACCGCCGGGATCGTGCTCGGCGCCTGGTGGTCGTACGGGGTGCTCGGGTGGGGCGGCTACTGGGAATGGGACCCCGTCGAGAACGCGTCCCTGATGCCCTGGCTGCTCGCCACGGCGCTGCTGCACGCCGCCCGTACGCGTGCGCTCGTCACCTGGACGACGCCGCTGGCCGTGGGGGCGTTCCTGCTGGTGCTGCTCGGCACGTTCCTGACCCGGAGCGGGGCGGTGGCGAGCGTGCACTCCTTCACCCGTTCGGAGGCCGGACCGGCGCTGCTCGGACTGCTGACGGTCGCGCTGGTCGGCGCGGGCGGCCTGCTCGCCCGGCGGGCGCGGCAACCGCGCCCGGCGGGGCGGCCGGACCCGGCGCTCCTGCTCGGCTGCGCGCTCCTGACCGTGCTGGCCGGCACCGTGCTGCTCGGCACCCTGTTCCCCGCCGTCGCCGGACTCTTTCATGGCGAGCAGGTGTCGGTCGGGCCGCCGTACTACGAGCGCACCGTGGTGCCGGGCCTGCTGGCGCTGGTCGTCCTCATGGGCGTGGGAGTGCGCCGCGCGGGCCGTGGCCTCGCGGCGCCCGTCGCCGCGGGGGCCGCCACCGTCGCCTGCCTCGGGTTCACCGGCCGCCACCCCGTCATGGCCCTGGTCACCTTCGGGGCGGCGGCGTTCGCGCTGGCGGCGCTCGCGGGACGCCTGCTCGGCCCGGCCCGCGAGCGGCTCGACCGGAGACGCGCGGGCGCGCTGCTCGCGCACGCCGGGGTCGCCCTGGCCGCCGTCGCCATCGCCGCCTCCACCGGCTACGCCGAGGAGAACCAGGGCCGGATCCAGCAGGGCCGCTCCCTCCTGGCCGGCGGCTACAGCGTGCGGCTCGACGGCGTCGAACGGGCGCGGACCGGTGACGCCATGACGGCGACCGCCCGCGTCACCGTCACCCGCGAGGGGCGGTTCGTCGGGGTGCTGCGGCCCTCGCTCGTCTTCTTCCCCGCCCGCGGCGGCTCGCCGGTCGCCCAGCCGGCCATCCGCGCGGGGTTCGCGGGCGATCTGTACCTGTCCGTGACGGAGGTCGACCAGGAGGGAGGCGCGGTGATGCTGCGCGTGGCGGTGAACCCCCTCATGGGGATGCTCTGGGCGAGCGGCGGCCTGACCGCCCTGGGCGGCCTCCTCGCCGCGCTCCCCGTGGGCCGCGGGCGAACCCGCACCTCCGGGGCAGCCCGACGCGAGGAGGTGACGGTGGCATGAGGCGGCTGCCGGCCGTCGTCGCCGTCGTCGTCGCCGTGCCGATGCTGGTGGCCGTGCTCGTGCACGCCCTCGGCGACGACCGGGAAGGGACGTGGCCCGCGCCCGAGCGGCGCAGGCCCGACCTGTCCGGTCGCACGCTCGACGGGCGGCCGTTCACGCTCGACGGCCTGCGCGGCAGCCCGGTCCTCGTCACCGTGTGGGCCTCCTGGTGCGACCCGTGCCGCGAGGAGTTCCCGCTGCTCGTCGCCGCCGCACGCGACCTGCGCGGCGTACGCGTGCTCGGGGTGGACCTGCGCGACGCGGCCGGGGCGGCCCGCGCGTTCCTGACGGAGACGGGCGCGACGTCCTTCCCGCACCTGTCCGACCCTGACGGGCGGCTCGCACTCGAACTCGGGGCGCGGGGCGTGCCGGAGACGTTCCTCCTCGACAGGGACGGCTACGTCGTCGACCGCCTGATCGGCACGCTCACCCCCGGCTGGATCGAGGCCCACGTGCAGCCGCTGCTGGACCCATGACGGCCAGGCTCGCCGCGCTGATCCTGACCGTGCTCGCCGCCCTGGCGCTCTGGAACTCCGCCCAGCGGGAGCCCGGCCTGGCCGAGCGGACGCACGACCTCGCCGCGATGCTGCGCTGCCCGGACTGCGCGGGCGTGTCTGCGGCGGAGTCGTCCTCGGCGATGGCCCTGTCGGTCCGGGCCGAGATCGAGCGCCTGCTGCGCGCCGGCGTCGGCGACGACGACATCTTGCGCCATTTCCGGCAGCGTTACGGGGAGTGGATCCTGCTCTTCCCGCCGATGCAGGGGCTGCCGCTGGCGCTCTGGGCGCTGCCCGCGGCGGCCGTCCTGGCACTGGTGCCCCTGGCCGCCCGCCGACGGCGGCGCCCGCCACCTCGCGGCCCCTCGGCGGGGTACGCGCCCGTGGGCGCCAAGACCGTTCCCGTGGTCGCGCTCGGCGTCCTGGCCGTCGTCGCGGGGGCCGTCGTCGTCCGGGTGAGTCACGAACCCGCGCGACCGGTGACGGCGGACCAGCCCGACGACCCGGTGGCCAGAGGACGGCTGCTCGCGTCCGCCGGCGACCACGAGGGCGCGGTCCGTGCCTACCGGGAGGCCCTGCGCCGGCGTCCGGACGACCGTGCCGCGCTCTCCCTGCTCGGACTGCAGCTCATCGAGACGGGACGGGCCGCCGAGGCCGTGTCCCTGCTGGGGAAGGTGGCCGGCGGCCGGTCACGGGACGCCGACCTGCTGCTCGTCCTCGGCACGGCGCAACTGGCCACCGAGCCGGAGCGGGGCCGCCGTACCCTCGCCCGTTTCCTGGCCGTCGCCCCCGCCGGACACCCGGCGGCGCCACGGATCCGCGACCTCCTGCGCTGAACGCTCCCGGCGTCGCAGGCGTCCTCGTGCGAACCGCGACAGCACACGGATGTTCGCAGAATGGGACAAATTCCCATTCGCCAGACGTCGGAGGTGCGCGAATCACAGCTATGCTGTGGCCTTGTGCGGTCGGGTGAGAGCAAGAACTCGGGAGACACCGGGCGTCCGCCGGCGAGCGGCGCCGGCACGTCCTCCGAGGAAGGGCAGACGAGCAGTGGCGTCGAGCGCGCCCTGCAAGTGATCTTCGCCGTGGCCGCCGCCAAGGAGCCCGACATCGGGGTCTCCGAGCTGGCCCGTTCGCTCGGGCTGAGCAAGGCCGTCGTGCACCGTGTGGTGCGCACCCTCGTCGCCGCCGACTTCTTCTCCTTCGACGAGCGCACCCGCCGCTACAGCCTCGGGCCCGGCGCGGTGAGCGTGGGCCTCGCGGCGATGGCGCAGATGGAGGTGCCGCGCATCGCGCAGCCGCATCTCGAACGCCTCGTGGCCCGCACCAGGGAGACTGCCACGCTGTCCGTCCGCTACGGCTTTCAGCGGATGTATCTGACCCAGGTGCTGTCTCCGCAGGAGATCCAGATGTCGGTGCAGCTCGGCCGGCTCTATCCGCTGCACGCCGGCGGCTCGTCCAAGGCCATCCTCGCCGCGATGCGGCCCGACGAGATCCGCTCCTGCCTGGCCGCCGGGCCGCTCGACGCGCTGACCCCGATCACCATCCAGGACACCGACCGCCTGCTGGAGGAGCTCGATCTCATCCGGCGGCGCGGCTACGCGGTGAGCCTCGGCGAGCGTCAGCAGGGCGCGGCCTCGGTGGCCGCTCCCGTCTACGAGGCCACCGGCAGCGTCTACGGCTCCATCTCGGTCTGCGGCCCGGTCGGCCGCCTCAGCGCCGGCGAGACCGAGACCTATGGCCGGCTCGTCAAGGAGGCCGCGGCCGAGGTGTCGCGGCAGCTCGGCTACCGGCCCGCCCAGCCGTAACCTCCCCTTTTCCTTCACGTCGGCGTCGCCCGGCGTCCTTCGCCACCTGCGGACATCACGTTTCGTGTTCGCTCTGCCCTTTCCCGTTATCTTCTTATAGGGTGCGAAAAGCCGCCAAAACGGATCATTCTGCTCTGACTTCCAAAAAGGGGCAGACGGGACCTTGACCCTCACTCCAGCACGCCTCTAGCATCCTCCTACCGGTACGGCGTTCCTCTAAGCGATACAACCGTGAGTATGGAGATCTAGCATGCCGAGCCCTGCCACCGCCCCCGGAGGCCCCAGACCTCGCGTGTCCCGCAAGAAGTGGGCCGCTTCACCGGTGATGCTCTGGATCACCACCCCCCTGCTCCTCCTGGTGTTCATCGGCGCCTGGAAGGCCTACACCCTCCTGTTCGACGTGAGCTCGCTCATGCTGCCGCCGCCCGAGCAGGTCGGCACCGCGATGGTCGAGCTCATGCAGGGCAAGATGATCTACGACGCCATCGGGGTCACCCTCTACGAGACTCTGGTGGGCTTCGCGCTCGCCGCCGCCGTCGGGATCGGCCTCGGGATCATCCTCGGCAAGGCCCGCAACCTGGAGCGGGTGCTCTCGCCGTTCCTCGTCGCCACCCAGGTGGTGCCGAAGGTGGCGATCGTGCCGCTCTTCCTGCTCTGGTTCGGGTTCGGGACCACGTCCAAGATCTTCATGGCGGCGATCATCGCGTTCTTCGTCATGATGCAGAACACCATCCTGGGGATCCGCTCGATCGACCCCGGCCACCGCGACCTCATGCGCGTCATCCAGGCCCCCTGGTGGAAGCGAGTGATCTCGCTCGACATCCCGTCCTCTCTCCCGTACGTGCTCACCGGCGTCGAGCTGGGGGTCGTCTTCGCGATCACCGGCGCGGTCGTCGGCGAGTACCTGGGCGGTGACGAGGGACTCGGCGCCCTCGCCACGACCATGCTCGCCAGTCTGCGCACCGACATGCTCTTCGCGGCAGTGATCGTGATGACGGTGCTCGGCTTCCTTCTCTACGCCGTCACGGCGGCCATCCGGCGATTCGCCATCCCCTGGCACGAGTCGTCCGGCCGCCCCACCTCCCTCTGAGAACCCGAGAACCTCCGAGAACAGGACACCCCATGGACCGCCGCAACTTCTTCAGGACGGCCGGGCTGATCGTCGGCACGATGGCCGGGACCCAGTTCCTGGTCGGCTGCGGGTCGGACGACGCCGGCACCACGACGGCCGCCTCCGCCGCCCCCGGCGCCGCGAACCTGCGCAACCTCGTCTACATGACCCCGTTCCAGCACATCATCGCCCACGCCGACGTGTACGTGGCGGCCCACCAGGGCTTCTTCGCCGCGGAGGGCCTGCTGATCACCCCGGTCGGCGGCACCGGCACGGCGAGCTCCATCTCCCAGGTCGCCGCCAAGCAGGCGATGTTCGGCAAGGCCGCCTCCGTCATCACCTGCCCGCTCATCGCCGACCAGAAGACCGAGGTGGTGACGATCGGGCAGAAGGACCAGGTCAGCCAGTACAGCGTCGCGTCCCTGCCGGACAAGCCCCTCACCCACCCCGAGCAGTGGCAGGGCAAGACCATCGGCGTCATCTCCAAGGGCGGCACCACCGAGCTGCAGCTCGACGCGATGTCGGTGGCCGCCGGGCTCGACCCGACGAAGGTGAAGAAGGTCGTCACCGGCGCCGACGTCGGCTCGCTGGAGTTCCTGCGGCGCGGCGACGTGGACGGGTTCATCACCTTCATCGGCACCGAGACCTCGTTCAAGCAGAAGAACATCGAGCTGCACTACCTCAACACCGACGAGTTCGCGGTGCTGCCCGGCGACTCCTACCTCGTCACCCGCGAGACCGCGGAGAAGGAGGGCGAGGCGATCACTGGCTTCCTGCGCGCCTGCCGCAAGGCGTGGGAGTTCATGGCCGACCCCGCCAACGGCGACAAGGTGCTGGAGGCCATGGGCCAGTTCAACGAGATCGAGGTCTCCGACAAGGAGCTCGCCAAGGCCAAGGTCGCGGGCGAGGTCAAGGTGAGCACGCCGAAGAACGGCAAGTTCCTGTCGATCGACGTGGCCGCGTGGGAGAGCGCCGTCGAGCTGATGCGCAAGTCGGGGATCATCAAGGACAAGTCCCGGCCCGTCACCGACTTCGTCAACACGACGTTCGTCGACGCGATCTGAGGAATCCGTTCATGCTGCACATCACGGCACCGGGACACGAGCGATGAGCGCGAAGCCGGCCACGACGGACCTCGTGGTGATCGGCGCCGGCACCGCCGGCCTGCCCGCCGCGATCGAGGCCGCCCGCCACGGGCTGCGGGTCACCGTCATCGAGAAGGCCGACAGGATCGGCGGCACGCTATGGCGCTCCTGGGGGCAACTGTCCGCGGGCGGCACCTCGCTGCAACGTTCCAAGGGCATTCTCGACAGCCCCGACCTGCACTTCGACGACGTCATGCGGATCAGCAAGAACACCGCCGACCCCGTGCTCGTCAGGCTCGCGGTGAGCCACGCGCCCGCCACTGTCGAATGGCTGATGGCCTCAGGGTTCGACATGGACCCCGACGCGCCCGCGGTGCTGCATTTCCATGAGCCGTACCTGCTGGCGCGCACCTACTGGGGGCGCAACGCCGGCCGGTCCGTGCTGGACGTGCTCGCGCCCGCCTTCGAGAAGGAGACCGCGGCCGGGTCCGTGACGCTGGAGCTGAACACCGAGCTGGTCGAGCTGCGCGCCTCGGAGCGCGGCCGGGTGGACGGGGTGACCGTCCGCCGGCCGGATGGAACGCTCCACGACATCGACGCGCGGGCCGTCATCCTCACCAGCGGCGGCTACGCGGGCAACCCCGAGCTGTTCCCCCTGTTCACGGCGGGCGCGCCGCTGGCGGGCCCCGGCTCGCCGGAGGCGGACGGCTCGGGCATCCTCGCGGCCGTCGCCGCGGGCGGCCGGGTACGCGGCCAGGAACGCTTCCTCCCGACGTACGGCGGCGTGCTCAAGCCCGGCAGCTCGTGGGAGACCGTGCACCTGGACGACTACCCGGCGCTGACCCCGCAGTCCCGGCAGCCGTGGGAGATCCACGTCAACGCCCGGGGCGAGCGGTTCGTGGCCGAGGACGCGCCGAGCGTCGACGTCCGCGAGAACGCCCTGCTGGAGCAGCCCGAGCTGAAGTTCTGGGTGGTCTACGACGCCGCGATCCGCAGGGAGGCGCCCGCGCTGTTCCCGACCTGGAGCGAGGCGGAGCTGGACGACGCGTTCGCCGGCCACCCCTCGTTCGCGGCGGCCGGCGACCTGCGGGCGCTCGCGGAGGCCGCCGGCATCGACGCCGACGGCCTGGCCCGCACCGTGGCGGCCTACAACGAGGCCGTCGCCACGGGCAGCGACGAGCTGGGCCGCACGCACCTGCCCGCGCCCATCGCCGAGCCCCCGTTCCACGCGGTGCTGAACCACGGCTCCACGCTGAAGAGCCCGGCGGGCCTCGCGGTGGACGGCGAGCTGCGGGTCCTCGGCCGGGACGGGCCCTTCCAGAACCTGTGGGCGGCCGGCGAGGTCCTCGGCGGCAGCACCTTGTCCGGCAAGTCCTTCGTGAGCGGCATGAGTGTCACCCCGGCCCTGAGCTTCGGCCGGATGCTGGGCCGCCGGGCGGCCGGCGCGGACACCGATCCAGGGAGCATGTGATGTGGAACAGGCCTGACGTCGACTTCATCCAGAGCCAGGACGTGCCCTGGCAGGCGGTCACCGAGGGCGGCTTCGGCACCGCCCAGGGCGGGCGCAGGCGGCTGCTCAGCCGCGACGCCGGCACCGGCGCGGAGACCGCGATCCACCGCCTCACCGGCCGGCACTCCGGCGTGCTCGACAGCGCGGTGGACCTGTTCGTCATCGGCGGCGAGGGCCTGCTCGACGGTGAGCCGCTGCGCGTCGGTGACTACGTCTACGCCAAGGCGGGCACGGCGCTCGACCTGGTCGCCTCGGCGCGCGGGCTCACGATCTACTGCGGATTCTGGGGCCCCTCCGGCTTCGCGCCGGGCACGGGCTCCGGCGAGCCTCTGCTGCGGATCGCCACCGAACGCGAGCCGTGGGTGCCCGCCGGATGGAGCGGCGAGGTCCCGCTGGAGGCGGGCGCCATGTCCAAGGTGCTGCGCTCCGACGACACCGTCTTCGTCTACCTCGCGGGGATGATGCCGGGCTGGAAGTCGCCGATGGAGGAGGCCCACCCCCAGTACGAGGAGTCCTTCAAGATCTATGGAGACGTCCTGATGGGGCCGCTCGGCGTCATCAGGGCCGGCGGCTACTTCTTCCGGTCCCCGCACGTCTTCCACGGCCCGCTCTACTCGCGCGGCGGAACGATGTCGTTCATCCGCTCGAACGCGGCCCCCACCACCGAGTACCGCGCCCCCGGACCAGGCGGAGCGTGGGACGAGCTGTCGGCGACCGCGTATGTCGACTGACGGCGCCCCTGCCAGCACCACCGAACGTGGAGAGACGATGAACCGACCCGCCGGCGCCACGCCACCACCGGAGCCCACGCCCGCCGGCGGCGCGGCGATCTCCATCAAGGGCGTCGGGAAGGAGTACACCACCGACGCCGGGCCGGTCCGCGCGCTGCTGCCGACCGACCTGGAGATCAAACCCCGGGAGTTCGTCGTCCTGCTGGGACCGTCGGGCTGCGGCAAGACGACCCTGCTGCGCATGCTGGGCGGTCTGATCACCCCGACCGAGGGCTCGATCACGATCGGGGACCGGCCGCTGTTCGCCGAGGGCGACAGCAGCCCCTCGCAGGAGGCGCTGGGCTCGCTCGGGTTCGTCTTCCAGCAGGCCACGCTCATGCCGTGGCGCAAGATCTGGAAGAACATCGCCCTGCCGCTCGAAGTCAAGCGGGTCAAGAAGCAGGAACGCCGCCGGCGGGCCGCCGAGCTCGCCGAGAGCGTCGGCCTGTCGGACTTCCTGGAGCACTACCCGCGCGCGCTGTCCGGCGGCATGCAGCAGCGCGTCGCCATCGCCAGGGCGCTGATCCACCGGCCGTCCATCCTGCTGATGGACGAGCCGTTCGGCGCGCTCGACGCGATGACGCGCGACCAGATGAACGCCATGCTCCAGCAGCTCTGGATGGACACCGGCAAGACGGTCGTCCTGGTCACGCACTCGATCTCCGAGGCGGTCTTCCTCGCCGACCGGGTCGTGCTGCTCTCGCAGCGCCCCGGCCGCATCCAGGACATCGTGGACATCGACTTCGAGCGTCCCCGTGGCCTGGACATCTCCAAGGACCCCCGCTTCGGCCAGATCGTGCAGCGCCTGCGGGCCCAGCTCGGCGAGGTGTCATGAGCGACCCGACCGGCGCGACCGCGGCCCTCGCCGGGTTCGCGGCCGGCCTGCGCCACGACGACCTGCCCGAGGAGGTCGTGGCCAAGGCGCAGGTCCTGCTGCTGGACTTCTTCGGGGTCGCGCTCGCGGGCAGCCGGGTGCCGGAGGTCGCGGCCATCACCGGCCTGGTCCGGGCGCGCGGCGGACGGCCGGAGGCGACCGTGCTCGGCACGGACCTCGTCACCTCCGTGCCCGACGCCGCCTACCTCAACGGGTGCGCCTCCGACGTGCTGGAGCACCAGGACGGCTACCGGTTCGGCGGGTTCCACCCGTCGCACGCGCTGCCGGCGCTGCTCGCGGTGGCCGAGTCCACCGGCGCGAGCCTGCGCGACCTGGTCGTGGCGACGGTGGCCGCGTACGAGGTGGCCGACAGGATCGGCCGGGTCCTGCACCCGGGCGCCACGGCCAAGGGCTGGTTCCCGGTCGCGGCCGGCTACGGCGCGGCGGCCGGCTGCGCCAAGCTCCTCGGGCTGGACGCGGCGGGCATCGCCTCGGCGATGGGCGCGGCGGGCTACTTCGTGCCCGCCGTGATGATCGAGCAGATCTTCACCGGGCACACCGTCAAGCCCGCCTTCGCCGGCCAGCTCGCCAGGGCCGGCGTGGAGGGCGCGCTGCACGCGCACGCCGGGCTGAGCGGCTGGCCGCAGGTGCTGGAACATCCGAAGGGCATGATCGCGCTGTTCGGCGGCGCGGCCGGCGACCCGCGGCTGACCGACGGGCTCGGCACCGAGTGGACCATCCTGGAGGTGCACCAGAAGCGCTTCGCCGGCTGCCGTCACACCCACGGCGCCGCCCAGGCGTGCGTGGACCTCGCCACCGGGCACGACCTGGACCCGGCCGAGGTCGCCGACATCGACGTGGAGACGTACGACGTGGCGCGGATCCTGGTCGAGCGCTCGGTGACGCCGGCCCGGTCGGCGATCCCCTGCACGCTCAGCCTGCCGTACGTCGCCGCGGTCGCCGTCGTGGACCGCGACGTCTCCGGCGCCCAGTACGCGCCCGGCAAGCTGGCCGATCCGCTGGTGCACCAGGTGGCGTCCCGGGTGCGGATCCGGGTGTCCGACGAGATGAACGCCCTCTACCCCGAGTTCACCGCCACCCGGGTGACCATCACCACCCGCGCGGGCGAGCGGTACGAGAGCTTCGTCGACCTGCCGGCCGGCGACCGGCGCGCCCCGCTGAGCAGGGAGGAACTGCTCGGCAAGTTCCGCGGGTACGCGCGCCCCGTGACCGGCGAACCGACCGCGGACCGGGTGGCCGAGCTGGTGCTCGCGCCGCCGGGCGGCTCCGCCGTACGGGAGCTGACCGCACTGTTGACGGCCTGACCGGCCGTACCGACCCCCGCGAGACCCCGCCGCAACACAGGGAGAGGAAACCTTGCTCAGTCCTGACAGTCCCCAGCACGTCATCACGCCCGAGGAGTTCACCGCCGAGGCGTTCGCCCCCTACGGCGAGGTGATGTCGCTGGAGGCCACCCCCAAGCTGCCGATCGACTTCTACTCGGGCGCGAACGCCGTGCACGGGCCGGTCCGGCTCGACTCCGACACCCCGCCGGAGTTCCTGGTGTTCCGGGTCGGGCTGCGCGGCGACAACCTGCGCTACCTGGAGCGGCACGTCGAGATGACCCAGACGATGATCCCGCTGGGCGGCCGGCCGTACGTCGCCGTGGTGGCGCCGCCGGAGGTGCCGCTGGACAACGGCTTCCCGGTTCTCGACGAGATCAAGGCGTTCGTCATCCCCGGCGACGTGTCCATCAACCTCTACCGGGGCACCTGGCACGAGCCGCCGTTCCCGTCGGTCGACGGGCAGCTCTTCCTCATCACCAGCCACGAGCGGCTGACCCGGGGACTGCAGTGCAAGACGGACGAGAACGGCGAGCTCGACCAGTTCGACGTGGAGAAGCGCAGCCCGTTCCACCGCACCGGCCAGCGCGTGCGAGTCCGGCTGCCATGACCGTGACGACCAGCGGCGCGAGCGGCGCGCGGGCCATCGGCTCCCGGGTGCGCAAGGCCGACGGGCCGGCCCTGCTGACCGGGCGCGGCCGGTTCCTCGACGACCACACCCTGCCAGGGACCCGGCACGCCGTGGTGGTGCGCAGCGAGGTGGCGCACGCCAGGATCGTGGACATCGACGTGCGGGCCGCCGCGGCGAGCCCCGGCGTGGTGCTCGTGCTCACCGGCGCGCAGGCCGCCGCGCACGCGGGGCCGATCCCGCACTTCATCGACCCGGCCGCGCGCGGCGGCCGGTACGCCGAGGCGCGCTGCCTGGCCGTCGGCAAGGTCGTCCACGCCGGTCAGCCGGTCGCCGCCGTGGTCGCGGACACGCGGCGCGCGGCCGAGGCCGCCGCGGCGCTGGTCCGGGTGGAGTACGAGCGGCTGCCGCACGTCCTCGACGCCGACGAGTCGCTGGAGCCGGACGCCCCCCGCCTGTACGAGGAGTGGCCGGACAACGTCATCCTGCACAACCACTACGGCACCGGCGACGTGGACGCCGCGCTGGCCGAGGCCGACCTGGTCGTCTCCGACACGATCAGGATCGCCCGCACCACGACGGCCCCGATCGAGCCCCGCGGCTACCTTGCCTCCTGGGACGACCTGGACGGCACGCTGACGGTGTACGGGTCGCTGCAGAACCCGCACCAGCTCCGCTGGATGCTGGCCCGGAGCCTCGGCCTGGACGAGACGGCGATCCGCGTGGTCACCGCGCGGGTCGGCGGCAGCTTCGGGCTGAAGATGCAGGGCCACCCTGAGGAGACCCTGGTCTGCCTGCTCAGCAAGCTGACCGGCGCCCCGGTGAAGTGGATCGAGGACCGCCGCGAGTGCTTCATGGCAGGGGCCCGCGAGCAGGTGCACCGGTTCACGATCGGCGCCATGCGCGACGGCAGGATCGTGGCCGTCCGCGACCGCATCGTGGCCGACCTGGGCGCGGTGTCGGCGCAGGCCGGCTGGGCGATGCCGAACATGTCGGCCACGACGCTCGCCTCCGGCTACACCGTGCCCAACGTCCAGGCCGAGCTGCACGTCGTGGTGACCAACAAGCCGCCGCTGAACGCCGCCCGCGGCTTCGGCAAGGACTCGGCGCACTTCGTCATGGAGCGGATGGTCGACCTGGTGGCCCGCGGCCTCGGCGTCGATCCGGCGGAGGTGCGGCGCAGGAACTTCATCCCGCCGGACCGCTTCCCGTACCGGACGGCGACCGGGCTGAACATCGACAGCGGCGACTACCCGGGGCTGCTGGACAAGGCGCTGCGGGCGCTCGACTACGACGCGCTGCGCGCGCGGCAGGCCGAGCTCCGCGCGGCCGGCCGGTACCTCGGCATCGGGCTGGCCTTCGAGCTGACCCCCGAGTCGGCGGACGGGCCAGGCTCGTTCGTCTCGGGGTTCGACGTCACGACGGTGCGGATGACCATGACCGGCGGCGTGACCGTCTACACCGGCGTCACCACGCCGGGCGGCGGCAACGACACCGGGATCGCGCAGATCGTCTCCGACGAGCTGGGCGTGCCGCTGAGCTGGATCACCGTGGTCCAGGGCGACACCGAGCGGTGCCCGAGCGGGTTCGGCAACTTCAGCGGGCGCAGCATGGTGGTCGGCGGCGGGTCGGCGGCGCTGGCCGCCCGCGATGTGCGCGCCAAGCTGGCCACGGTCGGCGCGCGCCTGCTCGGCGTGCCGGTGAACGAGGTGGAGGTCACGGACGGGCAGGTCAGGGCGGGCGATGGCCGGGCCGTGCCGGTGCCGGACGTGGCCGCCGCCGTGATGACGCGGGCGTTCGCCGTCGCGGACGACGTCGAACCGGTGCTGGAGTCAACCCGCGCCTACAAGCCGGGCAACATCGACCACGTCCCGGACGAGCGGGGCCGGATCCAGCCATACCCGACGTACTCCAACTGCCTGCACGCCGCCGTGGTCGAGGTGGACCCGGAGACCGGGGTGACGAAGCTCGTGGACTTCGTGATGGCGCACGACTGCGGCACCATCATCAACCCGGCGCTGGTGGAGGGGCAGGCCCGCGGGGCGATCGTGATGGGGCTCGGCGCGGCGCTGTCGGAGCGGCTCACGTACGACGCCGACGGCCGGCTCACCAGCGACCGGTTCAAGACCTACCTGATGCCCCGGGCGGGCGACCTTCCCGAGATCCGCCTGGAGCACCAGGTGACCCCCAGTCCCTTCACCATGTACGGCAACAAGGGCGCGGGCGAGGCGGGCGTGGGCGGCGCGCAGGCCGCCGTGGCCAACGCCGTCGAGGACGCGCTCGCGCCCTTCGGCGTCACGGTGCGCGAGGTGCCGTTGTCCCCGCCGGCCGTGCTGGCCCTGATCGACGAGGCGCGCACCCGATGATCACGAACGACTTCGCCTACCACGCCCCCACGGACCTGGACGGGGTCGTCGCGGCCCTGTCCGCGGCGTCCGGCGCGGCCGTGGTGCTCGGTGGGGGCACGATGCTCGTGCCCGACATGACGCACGGCAAGACCGTCGCCGACGTGGTCGTGGACCTGTCGCGGGCCGGGCTGTCCGGCATCACGTCCGAGGGCGGCGCGGTGGTGGTCGGCGCGACGACCACGTACGCGCGGCTCCTGTCCGACCCGCGCGCCGGGACCCTGGCGCCGCTGCTGCGCCGGGTGGCGGACGGCGTGACCGGCGGCCCGCAGATCCGCAACAAGGGCACGATCGGCGGCTCGGCCTGCTACGCCAACCCGTCGTCCGAGGTGCCGGCCGCGCTGGTCGCCCTGGACGCGCGGCTGCGGCTGGCGTCGGCCGGAGGCGTCCGCGAGGTCGCCGCCGCCGACTTCTTCACGGGCGCCTTCGCGACCGCCCGCCGCCCCGACGAGGTGCTGGCGGCGGTCACGCTGCCGGCGCCGACCGGCGTCCGTCCCGGCTACACGAAGCTGAAGCTCGCCGAGAGCAGCTGGCCCATCGCCACCGCCGCCTGCGTGCCCGGCCAGGACGGCGGGCTGCGCGTGGCGGTCGGCGCGGTGGCCGCGACGCCGCTGCTCGTCACGCTCGACCCGCCCGGGGCCGGGGTCGCCGACCCCGCCTGGCGGGCGCACGTTCGCGAGGTGGTCGGCGCGGCGCTCGACGAGCCGTGGAGCGACGTGCTCGCCGACGGCGAGTACCGCAGGCGCGTCGCCCCCGTGGTGGCGGCGCGGGCCGTCGCCGACGCGCTGGAAGCCGAAGGAGAGTCGTGAACAGGATCCGCCTGACCGTCAACGGCAGGGAACGCGAGATCGAGGTCGAGGCGTGCAAGCTCCTGGTGCACGCGGTCCGGGAGGACCTGGGCCTGACCGGCACCCACGTGGGCTGCCTGACCGGC
Source organism: Nonomuraea sp. LP-02 (assembly GCF_036289125.1). Classification (NCBI taxonomy): domain Bacteria; kingdom Bacillati; phylum Actinomycetota; class Actinomycetes; order Streptosporangiales; family Streptosporangiaceae; genus Nonomuraea; species Nonomuraea sp. LP-02. The sequence goes on from NZ_JAXCLK010000001.1 coordinate 8,834,922, forward strand.
GACTGCGGCGCGTGCACGGTCCTGGTGGACGGCGCGTCGGTCAAGTCCTGCTCGGTGCTGGCCGTCCAGGCCGACGGCGCCGAGATCACCACCATCGAGGGGGTGGCGGGCGACGACGGCCTGCACCCCGTCCAGCAGGCGTTCTGGGACGAGTTCGGCTTCCAGTGCGGCTACTGCCTGCCGGGCATGCTGCTGACGGCGCGTGAACTGCTCGACCGGACGCCCGACCCCGGCGACGACGCCATCGTCCAGGCCATCAACGGCAACCTGTGCCGCTGCACCGGATACGGCAGCATCGTGCGCGCCATCCGCTGCGCGGCCACCCGGATGGCCGCCTCCGGCGAGCGCGCCGAGGAGGCGTCATGACCGCCGAGGCGGAGGCCGTCGCGGTGGTCGAGGACTTCCTCGCCGCCCTCGGCAGGGGCGACCGCGGCGCCGCGGCCCGCCGCCTCGCCGACGGCGCGGTCATGATCTTCCCGGGCGGCCGGCGCTACACCACGCTGGACGCGCTCGCGGCGGCCTCCGCCGTCCGCTACCGGCACGTCGACAAGCACCGCGAGGAGTACGAGGCGCTCACCGACGGGACCGGCGACGTGATCGTCTGGTCCATGGGGACGCTGTTCGGCGAGAACAACGCCGGCGTCCGCTACGACGGCGTCCGCTACGTCGACCGCTTCCGCCTGCGCGACGGCCTGATCGTCGAGCAGCGCGTCTGGAACGACCTGGCGCAGAGCGGCGTGCTCGACGCCCGCGCCGAGACCGAGATCGAGCCCCAGTGGCGTCCCCGGACCCCTGGCTGACCCCCAGTCCACCCCCTGTACGCGAGACCCCCATCAAGGAGACCTCCCATGGCCCGCAAGCTCGTGCTGCTCACCTACAACCTCAAGCCCGGCACCGACCTGGCGGAATACGAGGAATTCACCCGTAACATCGACTACCGGGCCTTCCGCCAGAACCCCCGGATCCAGGACTACGCGAACTTCGTGATCAGCCGCAACGTCCGGGGCGAGGAGTGGTTCAAGCACTTCGACCTGATGTTCGTCGACGACCACGACGCCTACCACGCCGACGGCAAGCTGCACTACGGCGACCCCGTCATCCTGAACCACGCCGCCGAGTGGCGCGAGCGCTGGGCGAAGGACGACGCGAGCGGCTGGCGCGGCCAGGTCAACATCTCCTACGCCGACGAGATCTGGGGCTAGAGACCCTTCACGAGCGGTCGGTAGGGACCTCGCAGTGGTGACCGGAACCGGCGGCGAGACGGGACCGGCGCGGCGCGCGGTCACGCTGGCCGTCCTGCTCGGCATGACGTACATGTATCCCGCTTACCTGGCGGGGACGCTCGGCGTCGCGATCCGGCTCGACCTGGGCCTGGACAGCGCGGCGCTGGGCCTGACCATCAGCGTGTTCTACGCGGTCAGCGCGCTCTCCATGTCGTTCGGCGGCCGTGTCGCCGACCGGATGGGGGCGCGCCGCGCCCTGCGCCTCGCGGCCGGGGTGACCGGCGCCTCCCTCGTCGGGGTCGCGGTGTCCGGCGGCTCCTGGGCGGGGCTGCTGGTGTCGCTGGCGGTGGGCGGCGTCGGCTCGGGCCTCGGCGGGCCGATCGGCGCGCTGCTGATCGTCCGCAACGTGCGCCTGAGCCGGCGGCCCATGGCGTTCGGCATCGAGCGCGCCTCGCTGCCGGCGTCCACGCTGCTGGCCAGCCTCGCGCTGCCGCTGCTCGCCACGATCATGCACTGGCGGCTGGTGTTCCTCGTCGGGACGGTGGCCGTGCTCGTGCTCATGGCGCTGCGCGTCCCCGACGCGCCGCCCCTGGAGAGGGCGGGCGGCGCGGCGCGACCGCGGGCGGCGCTGACGCCGCTGGGGCCGCTGCTGATGATCACCGTGGCGTTCTTCCTGTGCGCGGCGGCGGCCAACGCGCTCAGCGGCTTCTTCGTGGACTACGGCGTCACGGCCGGGCTCAGCCAGAGCGCGGCGGGGACGGCGCTGGCCGTGGGCAGCGCGGTGATCATCGCCGTCCGGCTCGGGCTGGGCCTGGGCCGGGGGCGCAGGCACGGCAGGCTGACCGTCGCGGCGCTGATGGCGGTGGGCGCCTGCGGCTTCCTGCTGCTCGCCTCCGGCGACCGCGTGCTGGGCCTGATCGGCATGCTCATCGCCGGCGGCGCCGGCTGGGGCTGGACCGGGGTGATCGCCCTGGTCATCGCCGAGGCCTATCCCGAGGGTCCCGGCGCGGCGTCGGGGCTGGTGCAGGCCGGCGGCTCGGCCGGAGGCATCGTGGGGCCGCTCGCCGTCGGCGCCGCGGCGCAGTACTCCTCCTACTCCCTCGGCTGGGGGCTGGCGGCGGTGTTCGTCGCGCTCGCCTCCGTCCTGGTCTTCGTCAATCGTGCGGCATGGAAGGAAACCCGTTGAACGCGAGAGGCGCCTTCACCACCTCGGCGGAACCGCCCGCGGCCTGCGACGTGCTCGTCCTCGGCAGCGGCGCGGCGGGCCTGGTCGCCGCCTGCCGGGCCGCCGACGCGGGCCACCACGTGGTGCTCGTCGAGCGGGCCCGGTCGCTGGGCGGCTCGACGGCCGTCTCCGGCGGCGTGATCTGGGTGCCGGGCAACCACCTGATGGCGGCGGCCGGGTTCCCCGACACGCGGGAGGACGCCGTGGCGTACCTGACCGCGGTGACGCGGGGGGCGGTGCCGTACGAGCGGATCGACTGGTTCCTGCGCACCGCACCCGAGGCCGTGCGGTACCTGTGCGAGGAGACCGAGGTGGGGCTGGCCGCGCTGGGCCGGCCCGACTACCGGGCGGACGCGCCGGGGGCGGTGGCGGGCGGGCGCGCGCTGGACAACCTGCCGTTCGAGGCGAGGGCCAGGCCCGGCCTGGACGAGGTGCTGAGGACGCCGACGTACCTGCCGTCGATCACCATGGTCGAGCGGGAGCACGGGCGCGGCCTGGACCTCGACGCGCTCTCCAGGGAGCGTTCCGCCCAGGGGGTCAGGACCATGGGCGGCGCGCTCGCAGGAGCGCTCGCCGCCTCCGCGCACGACCGCGGGGTCACCTTCGTCACCGGAGCCAGGGCGACCGCCATGGACCGCGCCGGCCAGGCGTGGGAGGTCACCGTGCGGGCCGATGGCGGCGTGCGGCGGATCCTGGCACGGCGCGCGGTCGTGCTGGCGAGCGGCGGCTTCGAGTGGAACGCCGAGTTGCAGCGGGCCTTCCTGCCCGCCCCGGTGGTGCCGATCGGCGCGCCGGGCAACGTCGGCGACGGCCTGCTCATGGCGCTGCGCGCGGGCGCGGCGGTCCGGGACATGACCGCCTCGTGGGGCGTCCCCGCGTTCCAGGACCCGGACGCCCGCTACGACGGGCAGCCCACCGGCAGGCTCGCGAACGTCGAGCTCACCCGTCCGGGGTCGCTGATGGTGAACGCCGCCGGTCGCCGGTTCGTCAACGAGGCGCAGTGCTACCACGACCTGACCAAGGTGTTCAGGGAGGTGGACCCGGCGACCGGCGCGCCCCGGCACGTGCCCGCCTGGCTCGTCCACGACAGCGCCTACGGCGAACGCTACCCCGTCGCGGGAGCGCCACCGGGGACGACGCCCGCGTGGGCGGTGACCAGGCCCACGCTGCGGGAGCTGGCCGACACCTGCGGGATCGACGCGGGCGGCCTGGCCGCGACGGTGGAGCGGTTCAACGCCGACGCGGCCGAGGGCGCCGACCGGCTGTTCGCGCGGGGCTCGTCCGTGGCGGACCGCCACCTGGGCGACCCCTCAGTGGGGCCGAACCCGTGCCTGGCGCCGATCGGCCGGCCGCCGTTCACAGCGGTGCCCGTGCACGCGGCGACCCTCGGCACGTGCGGGGGAGTGGCGACCGACCACGACGGCCGGGTGCTGTCCACCTCCGGCGAACCGGTGGCGGGCCTGTTCGCGGCGGGCAACGTCGCCGCGACGCCCTTCGGCGACTGCTACCCCGGCGGCGGGACGTCGCTGGCGGCGGCGGTGGTGCGGGCCTACGCCATCGGGCCGGCGCTCACCGGTTGAGCGCCGCGCCGCGCCCTCCAGGCGACGCAAGGGGCGTTGACCTGGGAAAAGCAATGAACTAACCTCTGAGCGGACCAGCGTTCGCTATAGCGGAACATGGAGCTAAGGTGGAAGACGGGCCTCTGACAGGACTGAGGGTGCTGGACGCGTCCACCATCCTCGCCGGCCCCCTGTGCTGCCAGATCCTCGGCGACCAGGGCGCCGAGGTCATCAAGATCGAGCACCCGGTCAACGGTGACGGCATGCGAGGGCACGGACCGTCCAAGGACGGGGTGCCCCTGTGGTGGAAGGAGATCTCCCGCAACAAGCGGGCGCTCGGGCTGAGCCTGTCGGCTCCCGAGGGCGCGGACATCCTCCTGCGGCTGGCCGCGACGGCCGACGTGCTGGTGGAGAACTTCCGGCCCGGCACGCTCGAACGCTGGGGCCTCGGACCTGAGGCGCTGCACGCGGTCAACCCCCGGCTGGTCATCGTCCGCGTCACCGGCTTCGGCCAGCAGGGCCCGTACGCGGCCCGCGCCGGCTTCGGCACGCTCGCCGAGGCCATGAGCGGGTTCGCCCACCTCACCGGCGAGGCCGGCGGCCCGCCGACGCTGCCGGCGTTCGGCCTGGCCGACAGCATCTGCGGCATCGCCGCGTCGTCGGCGACGATGATGGCGCTGTGGGCCCGCGAGCGGACCGGGCGGGGCGAGGTCGTCGACCTGAGCCTCATCGAGCCCATCATGGCCGCCGTCGGCCCCGGGCCCACCGTGTACGACCAGCTCGGCGTCGTCGGGGAGCGGCAGGGCAACCGGTCGTCCAACAACGCGCCGCGCAACACGTACCTGTGCAAGGACGGCGGCTGGGTCGCGGTCTCGACCAGCGCCCAGCGCATCGCCGAGCGCGTCCTGACGCTGGTGGGCCACCCCGAGGTCATCGACGAGCCGTGGTTCGCCTCCGGCCGCGAGCGGGCGCGGCACGCCGACCTGCTCGACTCCTACGTGGGATCGTGGATCGCCGAGCGCACCCGCGCCGAGGTGATGGCGGAGTTCGAGCGGGTGGGCGCGGCCGTCGCGCCCGTCTACACCGCCCGCGACCTCGCCGAGGACCCGCACGTACAGGCCACCGGGATGCTCACCCACGTCGAGGACGACGACCTCGGCCCCGTGCTCATGCACAACGTGATGTGGCGGATGACCGGCGCCCCCGGCCGCATCCGCTTCACCGGGCGGCGCCTCGGCGCCGACACCGACGCGATCCTCCAGGACGAGCTCGGCCTCGACGCCGGGACGGTCGAGGATCTGCGCACAAGGCGGGTGATCGCATGACAGGCGCCGGCATCACCGGCATTCGGACCAGCGACGAAAGACGAGAAGCGTTGAGCCCAGAAGACTCCACCAGCGCCACCACGACCGGCCTGCTGCTGCGGGCGGTCCACGACGGGATCCGGATCTACGATCTGGGCCGGCCCCTCACCATCGGGATGCCCCAGTCGCCCAACCACCCGGCGTTCTGGCACGCGCTGCCCCGCCGGCACGGCGACATGGTGCGGGCCGACGGCGGCTCGGCCGCCAACGACGTCATCACGATGGGCACCCACGTCGGCACCCACATCGACGCCTTCTCCCACGTGTCGCAGGACGGCCGGCTGCTCGACGGGTCCGACGCCGTGGAGGCGAGCCGGGGCGGCAGGTTCGCCGCGCTCGGGGCCCACACCATCGCCCCGATGCTCCGCCGGGGCGTGCTGCTCGACGTCCCGGCCGCGCTCGGCACGCCAGAGGGCTGCGCCCCCGGCTACGAGATCACCCCCGAGGACCTGGAGGCGACCGCCGAGCGGCAGGGCACGCCCATCCGGCGCGGCGACGTGGTGCTCGTCCGCAGCGGCTGGGGACGCCTGTTCGGCGACCGCGACGCCTACACCGGCCTCGCCTCCGGCGTGCCCGGCGTCGGCGAGGCCGGGGCGACCTGGCTGGCCGACCACCGGCCGCACGCCGTCGGCGCCGACACCATCGCCTTCGAACGGCTCAAGCCGGGCGGCGGCCACAGCCTCCTGCCCGCCCACCGGGTCCTGCTCGTCGAGCGGGGCGTCTACATCATCGAGACGATGGTGCTCGACGAACTGGCCGCCGACGGCGTGCACGAGTTCGCGTTCGTGCTCTCCCCGCTGCCGATCTTCGGCGCGACCGGCTCGCCCGTGCGCCCGCTGGCGGTGGTCGGCCATGGCTGAGACCCCCGCCCTCGCGATCGAGGTGTCCCGGTTCGCGGCAGGGACGCTGACCGGGCCGCTGCCCGACGACGTGACCGACAGCGTGCGCCGCAGGATCCTCGACGTGCTGGGGCTCTGCGTCGCCGCCTACCGGCTGCCGACCAGCGCCGCCGCCACCGCGTACGTGGCCGACCAGGGCGGCGCGCCGCAGGCCAGTGCCGTCGGGGTGCCCGGCCGTCTGCCCGCCCCGCAGGCCGCCTTCGCCAACGGCGTGCTCGCCCACTCGCTCGACTACGACGACACCCACCTGCCGTCGGTGCTGCACCCGAGCGCGGCGGTCGTGCCGGCCGCGCTCGCCGCCGCCGAGGCGTCCGGAGCCTCAGGGGCCGACACGGTCGCCGCCGTGGCCGCCGGGCTGGAGGTCGCCGTACGGCTCGGCATGGCCGGCTACGACAGCGAGCTCGGCAACTCCGTCTTCTTCGAGCACGGCCAGCACGCCACCTCCATCTGCGGCGCGATGGGCGGCGCGGTGGCGGCGGCCCTGCTCATGGGGCTCGGCGCGGAAGGCGTCGGGCACGCCCTGGGGATCACCGCGTCCTTCGCCTCCGGCATCATCGAGGCCAACCGCACCGGCGGCACGGTCAAGCGGCTGCACTGCGGCTGGGCCGCGCAGTCGGCCGTCACCGCCGCCGAGCTCACCCGGCGCGGCTTCACCGGCCCGCCCACCGTCCTGGAGGGCCGCTTCGGCTTCTTCGAGGCGTTCCTGCGCGGCGCGAGCGACCTCGGCCAGGTGCTCGACGGGCTGGGCGAGAAGTGGGCGGTCCCCGGGATCTTCTTCAAGCCCTACCCGGCCAACCACTTCACCCATACGGCCATCGACGCTGGCATCGCGCTGCGCGAGCGGGGCCTCCCGCTCGACCGGATCGAGCACATCGAGCTGCGCGTGCCGTCGGCGGTGATCCGCACCATCGGCCAGCCGCTCGACCAGAAGCGGGCCCCGGAGACGGGCTACCAGGCGCAGTTCAGCGGTCCCTACGCGGTGGTCGCCGGGCTCGTCGGCGGGTCCGGGCTCGGCGTGGGCCTCGACGACTTCACCGACGCGCTGGCCCGCGACCCGGCCCGCCGGGCGTTGATGGCCCTGGTCGACGTCGTCCCCGACGAGCGCTGCGACGCCATCTTCCCCCACCAGTTCCCCGCCGTGGTCCGGGTGCGCACCGACGACGGCCGCGAGTGGACCGAAGAGGCGCTGGCCAACCGGGGCGGCCCCGCCCGGCCGCTGTCCGACGCCGAGCTCGCCCGCAAGTTCCGCGAGAACGTGGCCGGCCGGCTGCCCGAGGAGTCCGCCGCGACCGTGCGCGACCTCGTCATGCGGCTCGACCGCCTCACCGGCGTGGCGGAGGTCATGCGCCCGCTCACCCGGCTGACCGAGACCCCGCCTTCCGCCCTCTGAGCCCCCTTCCAGCCCCCAAAAGGAGAACCCCCGTGGCATCGTACGACGTGATCGTCACCAACGTCAGGGTCGTCCGGCACGACCGGCCCGAGCCGGAGACCGCCGACCTCGGCATCCTCGACGGCCGGATCGCCGCCGTGCGGCCGGGCCTCGACCCGGCCGAGGCGCGCACCGTGGTGGACGGCGGCGGCAAGCTGGCCTTCCCCGGCGCGGTGGACGCCCACCAGCACTGGGGCATCTACAACCCGCTGGCCGTCGACACCGAGACCGAGAGCCGGGCCTGCGCCCAGGGCGGCGTCACCTCCGCCCTCACCTACATGCGCACCGGCCAGTACTACCTCAACAAGGGTGGCCCGTACGCGGAGGTCTTCCCCGAGGTCCTGGCCGCCTCCCAGGACCGCTCGTACGTCGACTACGCCTTCCACCTCGCGCCCATGCAGCGCGGGCACATCGACGAGATCCCCTCCCTGGTGAGCGAGCACGGGGTGACGTCGTTCAAGGTGTTCATGTTCTACGGCAGCCACGGCCTGCACGGGCGCTCCGCCGACCAGAACTCCTTCCTCATGATCCCCGAGGGCGAGCGGTACGACTACGCGCACTTCGAGTTCGTCATGCGCGGCATCCAGGCGGCCCGCGAGCAGTTCCCCGACCTGGCCGACGAGATCTCGCTGTCCCTGCACTGCGAGACGGCCGAGATCATGAGCGCGTACACGAAGATGGTGGAGGAGGAGGGCACGCTCACCGGCCTCGCCGCCTACAGCGCCTCCCGGCCCCCGCACTCCGAGGGCCTCGCCGTCAGCATCGCCTCCTACCTCGCGCACGAGACCGGGCTGCCCACGATCAACCTGCTGCACCTGTCGTCGGCCAAGGCGATGGACGCGGCGCTGCGGATGGCCGAGGCGTTCCCGCACATCGACTTCCGCCGCGAGGTGACCATCGGCCACCTGCTCGCCGACATCACCACGGCGAGCGGAATCGGCGGCAAGGTCAACCCGCCGCTGCGCCCGCGCGAGGACGTCGAGGCGCTGTGGGGCCACCTGCTCGACGGCAAGGTCGACTGGGTGGTCAGCGACCACGCCTGCTGCCGCGACGAGCAGAAGTTCGGCGACCCGCGCGACGACGTCTTCCTGGCCAAGTCGGGGTTCGGCGGCGCCGAGTACCTGCTGCCCGGCCTGATCAGCGAGGGCTCCCGGCGCGGGCTGTCCTACGGCGACGTGGCCCGGCTGCTCTCCTGGAACCCGGCGCAGCGGTTCGGCCTCCGCACCAAGGGCGCGATCGCCGAGGGCCTCGACGCCGACATCGTCCTCGTCGACCCGGACACGTCCTGGACCGTGCGGGCGGCCGACTCCGAGTCCACCCAGGAGTACACACCGTTCGAGGGCTTCGAGCTGACCGCGAAGGTGACCGACACCTTCCTGCGCGGCCGGCGGGTGCTGGAGGACGGCAAGGTCGTGGGCGACCCCGCGGGCCGCTACCTGGCCAGGCCGGTCACCGCCTGACACCGCCGCGAGGGGCTTGCATCCGGTACCCAGGTACAGGCTTAACGTCAGGACATGACGGAAAATCTCGCCCCTGATGAGGTGTGGGCTCCCTCCGCGTGCACGCTGCCCACGGTCGAGCGGCCGCTGCGGGTGGCCGAGTTCGACGCGCTGTTCGCCGAGACCGTCCGGGCGGTGCGACGTCCCGGGCGGGAGCGGCTGCGGCTGGAGCTCGCCCCCAGCCCGGACAACGCCGCCAGGGCCGCCGAGCTGGCGGCGCGGGAGAACGGCTGCTGCTCCTTCTTCACCTTCGTCCTCACCGTCGCCGACGGCGGTCTCGCGCTGGAGGTGGTGGTGCCGCCGGAGCACGTCGAGGTGCTGGACGCGCTGGCCGAGCGCGCGGGGAGTCCGGCGTGAGGCAGGACCCCGACGGCCCGTACCTGCGCAGCGGGCAGGTCGCCGAGCGGGCCGGGGTCAACCCGCAGACCCTGCGTTACTACGAACGCCGGGGGCTGATCGCCGAACCGGCCCGCGGCCCTGGCGGGCACCGCGCCTACCCGCCGGACACGGTCACCCTGCTGACCGTGATCAAGGCGGCCCAGCGGCTCGGCTTCACCCTGGACGAGGTGGCCGAGCTGCTCGACACCGGCCGGCGCGGCCATCCCACCTCTGACCTGCGTGCCCGCGCCCAGGCCAAGATCGCCGAGGTGGACGCGAAGATCGTCGATCTGACCACGATCCGGACGGCGCTGGGTCAGGTGGTGAGCGCCGGCTGCGACAGCCTGACGCACTGCACCTGCCCCGACTGCCCGCTGCCCTTCGCCGACCTGGCCCGGGGCCCCGCCCCCGAGGAGAGCCGGCCGACGTGAGCGCTCACCACCACCTTCCTGTACGCCGAGCCGTCCCACGCCGACGCCTTCGTGAAGGAGGCCGTCACCGCCGGAGTGGAGCACATCGTGCTGCTCTCGTCCTCCGCCGTGCTCGCCCCGGACCCGCTGGCCAAATCCCACGCGGACGTCGTTCGCCACCTGGGCGCGCGAGCACGTGGCCGCCTTCATGCCCTGACTTCACCGTTGACGGTGCCTCCGCGCTCCTGTGTGATCTACTCTGATCAACTGTCGCAGAGGGCACGACGGGCGAGGTGACATGACATCCGCACAGCCTGGTTCGACGGTCGGCGGACGCTACCGGCTGGTCGCGGTGCTGGGATCAGGCGGGTTCGGGAGGGTCTGGCGCGCCCATGACGAGATCCTGGACGTCGACGTGGCGATCAAGGAGCTGTGCCTGGTGCCCGGGATGTCGCAGGCGGAGCAGGACAAGCGGCTGGAGCGCACCGCGAGGGAGGCCCGCAACGCCGTACGCCTGCGGGCGCACGAGAACGTCGTCGCCATCCACGACATCGTCACGGACGGCCTGCCCTGGATCGTGATGGAGCTGATCGACGGCCCGTCGCTGCACGAGCACCTCGAAACACACGGGCCGTTACCCGCGGACAGGGTGGCGCAGGTCGCCGCCGCGCTGCTGAAGGCCCTCGGCGCGGCGCACCAGAGCGGCATCGTGCACCGCGACATCAAGCCGGCCAACGTCATGCTCGCCGGCGACGGCAGGGCCCTGCTCACCGACTTCGGGATCGCGCTCCACACCACCGACACCACCCTGACCACCGCGGGGATGCTCATCGGCTCGCCCGAGTACATGGCCCCGGAACGGCTGCGCGGCGTCGACGGGCTGCCCGCCGGCGACCTGTTCTCCCTCGGCGTGACCCTCTACCAGGCCGTCGAGGGCGTCTCACCGTTCCGCCGCAACACCCAGCCGGCGGCGCTGAGCGCGGTCCTGTTCGAAGAGCCCCCGCCGCCGGTGCGAGCGGGCCGGCTCGCACCGCTCATCACCCGGCTGCTCGACAAGAACCCCGGCAACCGGCCGACCGTCGAGCAGGCGCTGGCCATGCTCGGGGAGCGGCCGCCGGTCCGGGACCGCGTACGGGACGCCACCAGGATCCTTCCATCCGAGGAGAACCCGCGGAAAGCGTGGCAGCCCAAAGCCGTCGCGGTGATGCTAGGGATCATCTTCGCGCTCGGCTTCTTCGGCCTGACCGACGAAGGCGTCGCATGGGATCACATAGAGGACAAGGTCGCGTACGCAGACCTGGGTTTCGCCGCCGTGATCGCCGTCATCGTGAGCGTCGGCCTGGTCGGTCTGCTGGGCGCGCAGGTCGTCCGCTTCGTGCCACGGGTCGCCGGCAGGACCGTCACCGTCATCGCGGGCATCGCCGGGTGTCTCATCGGGGGTGCCGCCGCCGCTCTCGCTCTGGACGGCGTGGGCGTCATCGCTTCCTGGTTCGTGGGCTCGAGGAACCCCGTCCTGGGGTGGATCTCGCCTTTCGCGCTCGCCGGCCTCACGCTCATCACGGGTGGATGGGCCTGGGAGTCGCGCAAGCTCCGGCGCTCCACGCCGGCGCAGCGAGCCTAGACCCCGCCCGGCACGTTCGGTGCCGGCGGTCGGCCGCACGCCCACCCGGCGAAGGCGGAGGTCCGCCTTCGCCGGGCCGCGGGGGCGCGGCTCGCCGGGTCAGGAGCGGGGGGCCAGCCCGCGCTCGATGGCCTCGATGATCCGGGGACGCAGCTCCGCGACGCTGACGATCTCGTCCACCGAGCCGACCTCCACGGCCCGCTGGATGCTGTGCACCCGGTCGAACTCCGCGGCGATCTCGCTCAGCTTCTCCGCCCGTACGGCCGCCTGCACCTCCACGAGCTGGGCGTTCAGCACCGCCCGCTCGGCACCGGTGAGCCCCGAGAGGCGTCCCTGCAGCTCGGTGACCCGCGCGTCGGTCGCCGTGCGGTGGTTCACCTCGCTGGAGAACACCACGGCGGCCGCCGGCGCCCCGCCCAGCACCGAGGCGAACGAGCCCTCCAGCGCGAGCACGGTCATGTTCGGGTTGAGCGCCTTGGAGAACACCACGAACGCCCCGCCGTGGTAGCGCGAGATCACGCAGAACACGATCGGGCCCTCGAAGTTGACGATCGCCCGGCCGATCTCCGCGCCGTACTCGAGCTGGAGCTTGCGCATCGACTCCGGCGAGCCGTCGAAGCCGGACAGGTTGGCCAGCACCACCAGGGGCCGGTTGCCCGACGCCGCGTTGATCGCCCGCGCGGTCTTCTTCGACGAGCGCGGGAAGAGCGTGCCCGCGGTGTAGGTGTCGGGGCCGTCGGTGGGAGGGAAGCCCCGCCGCGGCACCGCGCGGGACTCGATGCCGATCAGGCAGACCGGATGGCCGCCGATGTGCGCGTCCTGGACCGCGGCCGTCTCCGCGTCGGCCATGCCCGCCCAGCGCTCCAGCACCGGGTGGTCCTGGTCGGCCAGCGCGCGCATCACGGTGCGGATGTCGAACGGCTTCTTGCGGTCCGGGTTGTGCTCGGCCGAGAAGATCTCGCCCACCGTGGCGAAGTCGCTGCCCGCGACCGTGTGCGGGAAGGGCGAGATGTCCCGGTCGGCGGGGTCGTTGGTCACGGCCCGCCGCGGCGCGGTCTCGCCGGGCGCGACGTAGGTGTGGTCGTAGTGCGCCATCAGCACGTCGTGGGCGGCCCGCAGGTTGGGGGCCCAGTATTGTGCCTGGCCGTTCGGGCCCATGACGCGGTCGTAGCCGCCGATGCCGAAGTTGTCCTCGGCCGACACCCCGCCGGAGAAGTCCAGCGACTGCTTGCCGGTGAGCACCATCGCCGAGTCCGGGGTCATCACCAGGACGCCCTTGGTGTGCATGAGCATCGTCGCCTCGGCGTTCCAGTAGGGCTGGGCGCCGACGTTGATCCCCGCCACCACGACGTTGATCTCGCCGCCCGCCTGCGTGAACGTGACGATCCGCTTGAGCGCCGCCGCGACCCAGTCCATGTTCTCGGTGCCCGAGGTCATCGAGATCCGCGCGCCCGCCGACAGCGCGTACCACTCCAGCGGGACGCGCATCCGCTCGGCGAGGTCGAGCGCGGCGATCACCCGCGAGCACTCCGGCTCGGACAGCGCGCCCAGCGCCTTGGTCGGGTCGCCGAGCAGGACCACGCGGGTGACGCCCTCCGGGTGCCGTTCGGTCGGCGTCGAGACGACGCCCGCCACGATCGCCGCGGTGTTGCGGCCCTTCGGCCGGTCCACCGGCACGAGCGCGCCGTGCTCGTCGAGGTCGTGCTCGACGAAGCGGCCGAGCATGGCGCTCAGCTCGTACGGGTAGACGCTGCCGCGCCGGGCGGCCCGCAGCACCTTCTGGCGGTAGTCGTCGAGCGGCCGCACCGGCTCCGTCGAGGGCTTCTCGACGTACAGGGTCGCGCCGTGGCCCGCGTCGAGCGTGATGCGTACGGCGACCTCGCTCAGCTCGCCCGCGGCGTTGCGCTGGCGGGCCACGAACAGGACCTCCTCCAGCCCCGCGCCCACCGTGGTCGGCAGGATGCGCTGGACCAGCGCGTTGAGCTCGTCGTGCGAGATCTCGGTGGCCGGCCAGACGTACATCATGATGCGGTTGGTGTCGAGGCGCTTGTTCTGCGGGCGCTGCGCCTGGAAGTTGCGGATCGCGTCGAGGCCCGCGGTGAGCGCGTCCTCCACGGCCGGCAACGCGACCAGCCTGCCGTCGGCCTCGCGCAGCGGCGTCAGGTCACGGACCTGACCCATCGCGAGCAGCCGCTCGTCGGCGGGGTTGCTCTTCGCGACCGCCTTGAACAGGTAGATCTCCTCGTCGACCGACGGCAGCCGGGTGAGGTCGAACTCGCGCCACCGTTCGAGCTGGAGGCGCTGCGCGATCTGCGGGTGGATGCCACGGATCAGCCGGTCCTCGGTGAAGCCCGTCCCGTCGGGCCGGAAGGTGAAGCCGTGGTGCATGACGGCGCCGCCGGTGCCGGCCACGATGACGGTGATCCGCTGGACGCCCGCGGGCCGCGCGTGCCCGGCGACGAGCCGGTCCAGCCGTACGGCCATCGCGTCGTCGTCGGGCTGGTCCTCCCAGGTGACGTAGACGTCGACGGCCACCTCCGGCCCGTCAGCCTCGGCGGTGAGCGTGGCGGCGGCCCCGAGTGCGTCCGGCAGGGCGGTGATGTCGGCGGCGGTGGCGATCACGCGGATAGCGCCGTCCGCGCCGGCGCGGGTCGCCGTGACGAACCGGCAGCCGTCGATGTCCCGCGCGACGACCTCCGACAGCCCGCGGTTGCCGTAGTAGCGGCGGGTCAGCACCTCCAGCAGCGGCGCGTGGTCGCGCCCCGGCCGGCCGATCCGCTGGCCGAGCAGCCGGACCAGCGGCTCGGCGCTGGCCACCATCGCCTGGATCCGCTCGGCGCGGTCGGGCGCGTCCGGGTCATGGTCGATGTGGCGCAGGTGGCCGCGGACCGCCGCGTACACCTCGGCGCGGTTGCGCCGCAGCAGCGGCTGGGCGAACCAGCGGAACACCACGCCGCGGGCCAGGTCGGTCAGCGTGGGGAAGCGCACCTGCGTGGCCTCGACCAGGTGCTCAAGGGTGAGCCCGGCGGGCTCGCTCAGCGACTCCATCGGCGGCGGGCCGGCCAGCCACCGGCGCAGCAGCTCCGACACGATCGCGACGCCCGTGCTCATCCGCTGCTGCGCCAGGAAGATCCGGAACACCGCGGACTCCAGCTCCGGCGTCCGGTCGAGACTCGTGACGCCGTAGTGGGCGAGGACCTTGGCGAGCTTGACCTGGAAGCCCTCGGTGACGCCGGCGCGTTCGACGTCGAGGCTCTGCAGGTAGCTGTGGAAGAACTCGCGCGGGCTGTGCACCGCGCTGTCGGACTCGGCGCCGAGGTCGCCGCTCGGCTTGTTACGGCTCAGCTCGCACAGGTCGGCGAAGACGGTGAGCAGGTCGAGCTCGCCTTCGAGCACCTGGTCGCCCAGCTCGGCGCGGGCGGCCACGTAGTCCGACAGCACCCGCTGGTGGCCCTGCGGATCGGCGTCGAAGCCCAGCAGCAGCCCGCGCAGGTGCCGCAGGCCGCGCTCGGCCCGCTCGGCCGCGGGCGCGTCCGCCGGCTCGGCCGGCAGGTCGATCTCGGCGACGCCGGCCTCCTCCTGCGGGCTGTCGTCGGTGAGCGGCTCCAGGCGCATCAGGGCGGCGCCGGTCTCGACCTGGGTCCCCACCGGCACGGGGCACTCGCGCACCCGGGCGCGGAACGGCGCGCGCAGCACCGTCTCCATCTTCATGCTCTCCAGCACCAGGATGGGTGCGCCCGCCTCGACCTCGTCGCCCACGGCCAGCGGCGCCGCCACGACGAGCGCGGGGGCGGGGGAGCGGACGACGCCGCCCTCGTCGCGGCTGATCCGGTGCGTGACGCCGTCGACCTCGACCAGGTGGGTCGGGCCGTGGGCGGCCGACACCAGGCGGAAACGGCGGCCGTTGACCACGATCTGGCCGCTGTGCGCGTCGAACCGGTCGACCTCGACGTCCGCGTGGTGCACGTCGCCGCCGCCGGAGACGCCCACCCGGAACCGGTCGGGCCCGACCCTGGCCACGCTCACGCGGTAGCCGACGCCGCGGAGCTTGAGGTCCAGCGGACGGCCCGGGTCGTGCCGCACCTGGGGACGGCCGCCGTAGGCGGTGGACAGGAGCCGGCGGAGGCTGAGCTCCTCCTCGTCGCGGTAGGCCCGGATGGCGGCGGCGACGAGGGCGACGGCGGAGTGCCGGTGGCTGACCAGGCGGCCCTCGGCGCGTACGCGGTCGATCCAGCCGGTGTCGGCCCGGGCGGTGATGACCTCGGGCTGGTCGAGCAGGTCGAGGATGAAGCTCTTGTTGGTGGCGCCGCCCTCGATGATCACGGTGATGTCGGTCATCGCCCGGCGCAGCCGGCCCAGCGCCTGCTCGCGGTCGCGGCCGTACGCGATGATCTTCGCGATCATCGAGTCGAACGCGGCCGGGATGACGTCGCCCTCCCTGACGCCGGTGTCGACGCGGATGCCGGGCCCGGCGGGCAGCACCAGGCGCGCGACGCGCCCGGGGGACGGCGCGAAGTCGCGGTCGGGGTCCTCGGCGTTGAGCCTGGCCTCGACGGCGTGGCCGGTCTCGACCGGCGGGGGCCCCTCCAGCCTGCCGCCCGCGGCCACGTGGAGCTGCAGCCGGACCAGGTCGGTGCCGGTGGTGACCTCGGTGATGGGGTGCTCGACCTGCAGCCGGGTGTTGACCTCCAGGAACGCGAACAGCTCCTCGCCCGGGTGGTAGAGGAACTCCACGGTGCAGGCGCCGCGGTAGCCGACCGCCTTGGCCAGCCGCTCGGCCGACGCCTTGAGCTCGGCGGCCTGCTCGTCGGTCAGGACCGGGGAGGACGACTCCTCGATGACCTTCTGGTTGCGCCGCTGGACCGAGCAGTCGCGTACGCCGAGCGCCCACGCGGTGCCCTGGCCGTCGGCGACGACCTGGACCTCGACGTGCCGCGCCCCGGTGACCAGCCGCTCCAGGAACACCACGCCGGAGCCGAACGCGCGCAGCGCCTCCTGGCGGGTGCGCTCGTAGGCGTCGGCCAGCTCCTCCTCGGAGGTGATCACGCGGATGCCCCGGCCGCCGCCGCCGGCGCTCGCCTTGAGCATCAGCGGGAAGCCGATCTCCTGGCCGGCGCGCAGCGCCTGCTCCAGGGTGGCCACCTCGCCGCGGCTCCACGGCGCGACCGGGACGCCGGCCTCCTCGGCGAGCAGCTTCGCGCCGATCTTGTCGCCGAGCCGGCGCATCGCCTCGGCGCTCGGCCCGATGAAGGTCACCCCGATCTTCTCGCACAGCTCGGCGAAGGCCGGGTCCTCGGCGACGAAGCCCCAGCCGACCCAGGCCGCGTCGGCCCCGGTCTCGACGAGCGCCCGCTCCAGGACGGCGTGGTCGAGGTACGGCCGGGCCGAGGCGGGCCCGAGCAGATGGGCGAGATCGGCCTCCCGGACGAAGGTGGCGTCACGGTCGGCGTCGGTGTAGAGGGCGACCGTCTCGATCCGCGCCCCGGTCTCCGCCGAGAGGTCCCTGACCGCGTGGATGAGCCGCATCGCGGCCTCTCCGCGGTTGACGATGGCGACACGTTTGAACACCGACTGATTCTCCCCGCTGTCACGTGTGCGAGGCGACGTTCATCGCATCGCGTCGCCTCCACCCGTTCCACGGTGCTCGAATATCATCATCCGCGGCGCGATGTGGAGGCCGCCACATTGTAAAAGATCCGCCTCGTGACGGGACCCCCGAGCTGTCGTTACCGGCGGGTATCACCCCTGGTACGGCGGCGCGACGCCCCACCCCCAATGTGGCACCGGAGCCTGCTCGACGGGGGTCGCGCCGGGCTGGGAGTTGGCCAGGGCGAGCCGGGTGCCCCATTCGATGTAGCCCATGAACGCGGCCCGGAACTCCGGGTCGTCCGGCAGGCCGACCTCGTCGGCGGCGTCGACCAGCAGGTCGACCCAGCGGCGGCGCTGCTGCTCGCTGATCGCCCTGTTGCGGTGCATGCCGAGCATGTGCGGGTAGCCCCCGCGCTCGCCCGTGTAGCGCGCGGGGCCGCCGAACACCTCCGCCAGCCACATGGCGACGAAGCGGGGGTGGTCCGAATCCATGTGGGCGAACAGCGGCCCGACGACGTCGTCGGCCTTGACCAGCTCGTAGAAGCGCTCGGTGAGCCGTTCGAGCGCCTCGGTGCCGCCGGCCCACTCGTGCAGGGAGGGGACGGAGCCGCCGAGGCCGCGCACCGGGGTCCGCGCGTAGTGGCGCATCTCCTCGATCTGCTCCACGTAGGGGCGGATCTCCTTGAAGAAGGCGGGGAAGTGCTCGCCCGCCCTGAACCCCTTCAGGTGGTCCTCGGCCGAGGTCCAGGTGATGCGCAGGATGTAGCAGGCGGGCTCGTCCACGCAGCGGCTGAGCTCGTAGTCCACGCACTGCGGCGCTTCGGCGAGCGACCGGGCCGCCCTGCCGTAGGCGGCCTCGAACTCCGCCGAAGCCTCGACAGGTATGCGATAACGGATGTACTCCACGATCACGATGATTCCTCTCCGGAAGGTGTAATCATGTAAGCACAGCCGCTCCCCAGCGGCGACTGGAGGCACCCCGGTCAGGCGGGTCGGCGGCCTTCCCCAAGGGTTGTTGGAGAACCTATGATCCGACCGTGTCCTCGGAAAATGAGCTCGTGCCGCTGCGCGCCCTGGCCAACCCGCTGCGCATGCGCATCGTGTCGCTGCTCACCGGCGCGGCGATGTCGGCCACCGAGGTCGCGGACGAGCTCGGGATCGCGCACGGCTCGGCCAGCTACCACCTGCGCCGGCTCGCCGAGGCGGGTTTCCTCCAGCAGGTCGACGAACCGGCGCCGGCGGGCAAGGGCCGGCCGCGGGTGCTCTACCGCTACGACCCGTCCAGCGCCGAGCGCATCGACCGGTCCGACGGCCGGCAGCTCCTCCATCAGGCGATGAGCGCCGACCTGGCCAGGCGGCTGACCGAGACCGAGCGCCAGCGCCTGTCCATGGACGCCGAGGTGTGGCTGCCGAGGCCCGTGTGGGAGGAGATCGTCGGCCTGGTCGGCCAGGCCGTCGCGCTCCTGCATGACAAGGCAGGAGCGCCGCACGCCGGCGTCAAGGTCAGCATGACGGCGCTCCTGCTCGAACTGCGTGACGAACGATGAGGCGTGACCGAGGTCAGCGCTGCAGGGTCAGCAGGCCCGGCCGGTAGGGCAGGAGGCCGTAGTCGCCGCCCGAGCTGGGGCTGCGTCCCTGGTAGAGCAGTTGCAGGTTGCAGGGGTCGACGGTCATGGTCTGGTCGGCCGAGGTGCGGATCAGCTCACCGTGGCTGATGTCGTTGGTCCAGGTGGCGCCGCTGTTGACCTTGCCGGCGAACGGGTTGCTCTCGGTGGCGGCCTGGGGGGTCCAGGTGCCGTTCAGGCTGGTGGCGGTGAAGGAGCGGAAGTAGCGGCCCTGCGCGCCGATCGCCTCGACGAGCATGAGGTACTTGTTCTGGCCCTGGAGCTTGTAGACCTGGACGGCTTCGAACAGGTTGTTGGTCGTGTCGCTCATGATGACGGTCGAGGTGGTGCCGAAGCTGCCGGGGAAGTTCCCGAGAGGCATGCTCGCCCGGTAGATCTTGCCGTTGTCGCCGGCGAAGAACAGGTACATGTTCGTGCCGTCACCGATGAGCGTCTGGTCGATCGGGCCGGTGCCGGAGCCGGAGATGCTTCCGGAGAAGAGCACCTGCTGCGCGCCCCAGCCGTTGGGGTTGGTGGGGTCGCTGGAGGTCCGGTAGGAGAAGGCGGTGCCGCCCCACTGGTAAGCGAGCACCCAGATGTTCTTCGGGGCGAAGTAGAAGAGCGTGGGCGCGACGGTCGAGTTGGTCATGGTGTTCTGGCTCGCCGAGGCCATCTCGGACCAGTTGGTGAAGGGGCTGAAGTTCATCGAGCCCCACCGCGTGCCCGTGTCGTGCGTGGTGGCGTAGACGAGGTGCTTGCCGTTGTAGGGGGCGACGGTGAAGTCCTTGAGCGAGACCCAGCCCGACTTCGGGGTGGCCAGCGGGCCGGTGGAGCTCCAGCGGTAGGTCGAGGGGAGGTCGCACGGGCCGGGGTTCTGGGTGCCGCCGTCCACCTTCACGAACTGCCATTGCTGGTTGGTGCCGCCCCAGTCGTCGTACTGGACGATGTTGGCGCCGTCGGCGGTGGAGGCGCCCTGTACTTCGAGTGCCTTGTTGCTGTGGCGTGAGATGAGCCTGACGTAGCCGTCGGGGCTGTCGGCGAGGCGCCATTGCTGGTTGTTGCCGTTGGTGTCGGTCCATTGGACGATGGCGCCGCCGTTGGCGGTGGAGAAGTTGTAGACGTCGAGGACCTTGCCGGAGTGGCGGGACTTGACGCGGTAGTAGCCGCCGCCGGAGTCGACGAATTGCCATTGTTGCTGGTTCTGGTTGTTGCGGGTCCATTGGGTGATGCGGCCGCCGTCGGCGGTGGACAGGTTGTAGACGTCGAGGGCCTTGCCGCTGTTGCGGTTGACCAGGACGTACCAGGCGTTGGTGTCGACGGTGGCGGCGTTGGCGGGCTGGGTCTGCAGGGCGATCAGCAGGCTGGCCAGTAAGGCGGTCACCGTCGCCAGGATGGACAGAGATCTGCGCTTCATCGGGGCTCCATTGTTAGCGCTAACAAGAATCGGTGCGGAGCGTTGTCGCGGAGTACATCCGACGGGTGGCCCGGCGTCAACGAGAGGGGTCTCCCGCCGAGCCGGGCCGTGCCGTCACACTGCCTTCCCTCCTGGGGTTTCGTCTCTGGGACGATCGCGCCGCACCCCTCGCCTCGCTGAAAGTTTCAGATGGCGGTTGGGTAACTTGCGGTTACCTGGAGGTTAAGTTGCTGGGGTGTAGGTCCACTTCTGGTTGCTGCCGCCCCAGCAGGAGTAGAGCTGCAGCCCCGTGCCGTTGCCGGTGCCGGCGCCGACCGCGTCGAGGCACAGCCCGGACTGGACGCCGGTGATGGTGCCGTCGGAGTTGACGCGCCACTTCTGGTTGTCGCCGCCCCAGCAGGAGTAGATCTGGATCTTGGCGCCGTTGCCTGTGCCCCCGGCGTCCAGGCACTTGTTGCCGTACACCCTCAGTTCCCCTGCCGAGGTCTGCGTCCACTGCTGGTTGGTCTGGCCGTTGCAGTCCCAGAGCTGGACCCCGGTGCCGTCGGCGGTGCCGGCGTTGGGCACGTCCACGCAGCGGCCGGAGGCCGTCCCCTTGATCTGGCCCGCGTTGCCGCCGCCGGGGTCCTGCGTCGGGGTGGTGGTCGGGGTGCTGGTGGCGCCGCCGTTGAGCGCGTTCAGCACGGAGGTGTAGGCGGCCTTCTTGTTGCCGTTGCCGTCGAAGAGCAGCGCGGAGGCGCCGGAGCCGAGCCAGGAGTCGGTGTCACGCACCCCCCAGACCGTGATGCCGGCGCACCGCGGCACCGCCAGGCAGTCGTTGACGACGTTGGCGTACGTGGTGGCCGAGCCGCCCTGGATGTCCAGCTCGGTGATCTGCACGTCCACGCCCAGCGCGGCGAAGCTCTGGATGGTCGTGCGGTAGTTGCTGTTGTAGGGGCTGTTGCCGTTGAAGTGCGACTGCAGGCCGACGCAGTCGATCGGTACGCCGCGCGACTTGAAGTCGCGGACCATGTTGTAGACGCCCTGCGTCTTGGCCCAGCTCCAGTTGTCGATGTTGTAGTCGTTGTAACACAGCTTGGCGGCGGGGTCGGCGGCGCGCGCGGTGCGGAAGGCGACCTCGATCCAGTCGTTCCCGGTGCGCTGGAGGTTGGAGTCGCGCCGGCCGCCGGAGTTGCCGTCGGCGAAGGCCTCGTTGACCACGTCCCAGGCGTAGATCTTGCCCTTGTAGTGGCCCACGACGCCGTTGATGTGGTCGATCATCGCCTGGCGCAGCGAGCTGCCCGACAGCGACTGCATCCAGCCCGGCTGCTGGTTGTGCCAGGCCAGGGTGTGCCCGCGCACCCGCTTGCCGTTCTGCACGGCCCAGTTGTAGACCCGGTCCCCGTTCGTGAAGTTGAACTGCCCCCGGTTGGGCTCGGTGGCGTCGATCTTCATCTCGTTCTCGGCCGTCACCATGTTGAACTCGCGATTGGCGATCGTCGTGTAGGCCGAGTCGCCGAGCTTGCCGGCGGCGATGGCGGTGCCGAAGTAACGGCCGCTCTGGGCGGCCGCCGCGCCCAGCGTGCTCGCCGCGGCGTCGGCGGGGATCGCCGTCGCGAACGCCGCGACCAGGCCGAGCGCGCCGAGCGCCCCGGCGATCAGTGCCCGGCGGCGCCCGCCGGGCGGGCGGTGTTCGGCAGGTGGGGACATGGCGTTGACGCGCATGACTGAGCCTCCATAAGCGAATTGGAGAGAGAACGTGCGGGACGCGCCCGCGTGATCGACGCCGCGCCACGGGGGCGTCGTGACGGCGGTCCCTGCCGTGCGCCACCGATGCGGCAGGGAGATCGCCTCGGGGACTCAGTGTGAGGAGACTCGCCGAAACTTGTCAAGAATGCAGTGAAACTTTTCGTAACACGGCTGAGAAGATCGGGCCTGTGTGCTGCACGTACGCTCGATCAGATGGTGACGAAAGTTTCGGCTCCCTGGGGCGGCCGGATGAAAGTTTCATGCCGTCGCCGGCGCCGATCGTTGCCGAAAACGGCAGGTGGGCGCGGCCGGCCCCGGTCTCCTTCGCTTCGTTGCCGGTTCCGATGTGGTTGACAGGACCTTTCCTGCTCGGATTTGCTCCGTGACGCCGCCACCCCCCATCGGCCGCCGAGGAGGAGCTCGACGAGAAAGCTTCCTGTTAGCGTTAACAGCCGCGGATCATCACCTGGGCTCGGGGCCCAGGCAGTTGCCGGTCTCGTGCACCTGATCCGTCGGCGGGGGCTCGATGGACACGGCGCTTCCCCAGTCGGTGAAGTCGATCTCGGTCACGGTGGTCCTGGGCACGCCCTCCACGGCCTCCGGGCCGGTCGTGACGAGCCGGACCCGGCGGGGCAGCCCGTCCGGCCCGGCCCACAACCGCCACGAGACCTCCGTCTGGCGGACCCGCTCCCGCAGCTGCGCCGCCATGACCGGATCGTCACCCGGGGCCTGGACGGCGAACTCGGCCTGCGAGGCGCTCCCGGCGTGTACGACGGTGTCGACCGCGTCGATGACCTCACCGGAGGAAGGAGCGGGGGCGGCCAGCTTCCGCAGCACCTGGGGCGACAGGATCGTCCGCATGTCGAGGCTTCCGGCGAGCCGCTCCGCCATCCCGCAGCCGGGGTTGCCGTGGTGCAGCCAGGTCTTGCCGGCGGGCACGTCCCTCCGGTCGGCCCGCTGCTCGTAGGTGCCGGAGTCGCCGATCGAGATCGCCCTGGTCGTCATGGAGGACAGATCGTCCGGGATGACGCTCTTCAGGTCTTCGGGGATGTTGGTCCGGTAGTAGGTCGTGGTCAGATCGGAGGCGGTCGTACCCAGCCGCAGGACTCCGGTCGTCCGGCTCTCGTTGTATTCGCCGATGTCGACCGGCACGATGTCGTCGCCGTCCGCCGGAGGGGTGGGCATCGCCTCGCCGTAGTCCAGTCGGACGATCTTGGTGACCTTCACCCCGGCCGAGTCCTCCGCATGCCGGGCCACCGCCTCGGCGGGCGTCGACGCCGCCGGCGCGCTCTGTCCGCCGCACCCGGTCGTCAGAGTGATCAGGAGCACGGCCGGCACGAGCCTCGGTAAGTGCATCCGATGATCATAGGGCAGGGAAGAAACCGCGGCGCGGCCCCGAACCACTGCTCCGCTCGTGGCGTCGAACGAGACCATGGCAGCAAAAGGTGTCGGGGCGTGCACATGGTGATCCGCAAGCGCGCTCCGCGTGTCGACGTGGGCCGCTTGCCCGGCGACGTCGTGGCGCTCATCGACGCACTCGAACCCGGCGAGAACCTGATCCTCACGCGGGACGGCGCGTCGATCGCGACGATCTCCAGCACGATCGACGTCGTGCGGGGCGCCGTCGTCGAGCGCGCGGAGCCGGACGAGGCCGACGAACAGCCGCCGATCGACTACGAGAGCGTGACGGTCGTGGCCACCGCCATGGAGCTGTCGGCCGCCGCCAGGGTCGCGCTGTCCACCCAGCTCGGGGCGGACTACGTGGTGCTCGACATGCACGCCGCGCCCGCGACGGCCGACGTGCTGCTGGTGCCCGCGGGCAGCCCGCAGCTCATCGCGGGGCTCCGGTCGATGTTCCCGGAGGCCCGGGTGGTCGTCACCGAGATCGAGGACGACGAGCTCGGCGTTCAGTACCACGGGCCGGTCCGGCGGCTGCTCGACGCGGGCGCCGACGCGTACCTGCCTCCGGCGAGCCTTCGCGTCCTGGCCAGGCAGCTCGACCACACCCTGAGCCAGGGGCGCGAGCTCGCCGGCGGGGCCACGGAACCCCTGCAGATCGAGTCGGCGCCGGCCGGCGACTGACCTTCCTGGCGGCGTCCGTGAGCAGAAGTCCTGAGCACTCCGCGCTGCTCCGGCTGCGCTGCCTGCTCGGCGCCGCGCGGAGGGCCGGTGCGGGCTTCGTCACGACTCCGTGCGCCCGGTGCGCCCCGCGACCGGCGCGACATCGGCAGGCGGGCCGGAGCGCGCGCGGGAGCTGTGCCAGAGGCTGTAGGTGGGATGCGCGGCCAGCGCCTCCTGGTGCGCCTGTGCGGCGAAGGCCGCCAGTTCGTCCGCCCGGTGGGCGAGGGCGCCGTCGCGGTGCCAGGCGATCAGATGTCTCATCCACAACGGGGCGCCGGCGATCGGGCGTACGACGATGCCGTCCCCGGGTGGGAAGGTGGCCTGGCACGGCGAGAGGGCGTGACCCTGGGTGATGAGAAGGCGGATCATCGGCGCCTCGGTCATGATGTGCTGCACCCTCGGCGTGAACCCCTCGTCCTGGCAGGCCGTGCGGAAACATTCGGGCCAGCCGGCGCCGTCGGAGGGCGACAGCACCCAGTCCTCCTCGGCCGTCCGGGCGAGCGGCACCTCCCGCAGGGACGCGAGCGCGTGCGCGGCGGGCATCGCGACGAAGACCGGCTCCGTGGCGACGGGACGCATCTCCACGGAGGCGGGTACGGGCAGCTCGTGCCCCGGATAGTCGACGAGGACGGCGGCGTCGAGCCGCCGTGAGGCGAGCAGGTCCATGAGCAGGCGCGGCGAGTGCTCGGTGTGGACGGTGATCGGCGCGCCGGGCAGCTCGAACAGTCTGCGCAGCAGGCCGCCGAGAACGGGGTTGGCGTAGCCGCCGATCCGGGCGGCCCGTGGCCGGCCGGATCTCGTCGGGGCGCCGACCATCAGCTCGTCCACGGTCTGCAGGGCCGACCTCGCCCTGACGAGCACGAACTGACCGAAGGGGGTGGGTGTCATGCCGAGCCGGCCGCGCCGGTAGACCTGGCCGCCGAGCGCGGCCTCGATCCGTTGCAACTGGGCGGTCAGCGCGGGCTGCGAGACGCCCAGCGCCGCGGCGGCCTTGCTGAGGCTGCCGGCGTCGGCGATCTCGCACAAGGTGCGCAGATGCCGCAGCTCCAGTCGCATGCGCTCAGACTAGTAGGCATAACGCCGAAGTGATAGGTCGCTACGCCGACTGCGGCTCTCCGCCGCCTCGCGGCCATCCCAACTGCCGATAACTCCCGCGTTATGCCTGGGTCTGACCTGCAGTGGGACGTTGCACCCCTCGCCCCTGGCCTGGCTCGACATCGCACCGCGACCTTCTCGTTACTCATCGACCCTGACAATTTGCGCGATATCTGGACTATTGGAGAGAAAATGCGCAAATTGAGCTTAGCTCTGGGAGGGGTGCTTCTCCTGGCGGCGAGCCTCGCGGCCGCGCCCGCCCAGGCCGCGCCCGCACAGTCGAGCCCCGGCGAGCGGAAGGTCGAGATCTTCGGCGAGGACGCTCCGCAGGGCTTCACCGAGGTGCCCGCGGAGATCGGCACGCCGGGCAAGAACCGCGCGGCCGCGCCGTCGGCGACCGTGACGCCCATCGAGGTGAACGGCCCCAGCGACAAGCGCATCGACCTGGTCTATCTCGGGGACGGCTACACCGAGGCCGAGCAGGACCGCTACGCCGCCCAGGTGGCGACGAGCTGGAACCTCCTGGCCGCGCGTGAGCCCTTCAAGAGCTACCGCAAGCTGTTCAACGTCTGGCAGGTCAACGTCGTCTCCGCCGAGTCCGGCTCGGACAACGACCCGGCCGAGGGCGTCGTCAAGGACACGGCGCTCAACAGCACGTACTTCTGCGAGGGGCTGGCCCGCCTGATCTGCCTGGACATCCCCACCGCCGAGTCCTACGCCGCGCTGGCGCCCGCCTTCGACCAGATCGCCGTGGTGATCAACAGTGACACCTATGGCGGCGCCGGCTACATCGAGGAGGACCTGGTCACCTTCTCCGGCGGGCACGTCTCCGGACCCGAGATCCTGCCGCACGAGCTCGGCCACTCCCTCGGCGACCTGGCCGACGAGTACCCGTACTGGGCCTATCCCGGCGACGGCAGCGTCTACCCCGGCGAGGAGCCGGCCGAGGTGAACGTCTCCGTCCACGACGCGGCCCAGCAGACGGCGACGCGGACCAAGTGGTGGCGCTGGCTGGGGGCCGAGACGCCTGACGGCGGCGCCATCGGGACCTTCGAAGGGGCGAACTACTACGAACGCGGCATCTACCGGCCCAGCGACAACTCCCTGATGCGCACCCTGCGCAAGCCGTTCAACTCCGTCGGCCAGGAGGAGATGACCCGGAAGTTCTACGAGAGCACCGGCCTGATCGACAGCGTGACACCGCCGAGCGGGGCCCCGGTCGCCGCGCCCGCCAGGCTGACCGTCACCCACGTCGGCATCCCGACGGTCTCCACCCGCTGGTACGTCAACGGCCACGAGATCACCGAGTGGGCCGGCGCCACCTCGGTCGACGTCCTGGCCAAGAAGCCCAAGGGCCACGGCGAGGAGGCCCCGTGGTGCGGACGCAAGGACCTGCGTGACAAGCGCGGGTGCACCTACACGGTCACGGTGACCGACTCCACCGCCTTCGTCCGCGACCCCGCCTACCGGGAAGGCGCCCTCACGTCCTCGATCACGTGGCGCGTCAGCGACAAACACGGACACGGCGCCTGACCGTCAGGTGAGGGTCGGCGCCGGGATCGGCAAGCGGCCCTCCACCGCTTGCCGATCCGCGCGGGTCAGGACATCGTCTCCAGCTGGTTGCGCGTCAGCTTGATGGGGTTCTCCGGCAGCGGAGCCGGGTTGTTGGCGGTGTCCAGCGGATACTTGGCCTGGACGGGGTTGAGCAGCGCCGCGGGAGAGTCGGGGTAGGTCTCCAGGAACAGGACGTACCCGCTGCCCTCGTCCAGCGCCGTGGTGTGCTCCTCCTCGTACGTCACGCCGTCGAAGACGCCGCCGAGTTCCTTGACCTCGACCTTCTGCCCCACCTGGGCCTCGCCCTTGTACACCTTCAGCACCTCGGCGGTGTACACGGTGATGACCATCGGCGGGGCGTCGGGCTGTGCGGCGGCCACCGCGGCGGGGGCTCCCGCCATGGGGTTCAGCCGCGGATCCGTCTCCGCGGGGTCGGGCTCGGACACTTCCTGCAGGTAGCGCGGCTCGCCGACGATGCGGGCCTCGACGACCAGGTTCGCCCGGTCGAAGAGCGCGTCGGCGTTCTCGTACTGCGGATAGTCGGCCCGGTAGAGAACGGGCTCCTCGTGGGCGGCGCACGCGGTGACGAACAACGCGGTCAGGACGAGTGCGCCAAGACGCCGTAGCACCCTGCGGCCTCCTTAGTAGTAGGCGTTGACGTCGGCGACATCGTGCGACGAGGGTTTCGTCATCGAGTTGCGGTTGCGGCTCGTGTTCATGATGGACGTGAGCGAGTTGTGCGCGAGATTCAGCGCGTGCCCGAACTCGTGGACCAGCGTGCTGGTGACGAAATTGGAGAAGTTCGAGGCGTCCCGGTTTATGGTGCGCGAGTTCAGCTTGATGTACATGCACATCCCGCCGCACCGCTGATAGGTGCCGTACCAGGTGTTGCTGTAGGACTTCACCGTGATGGTCGAGCCCGAATTCGAGTTCTTGTAGAAATTGGCGGGGCTCGACGTCGCGTTCCAGTTGGCGAGCGCCTTGTTCATCGGCGTCTGCCACGTGCTGTTGTAGCTGTACGGGCGCATGTGGATGCTGGCGATGTCCTGGCCGGTGCCGTTCCAGTGGGCGAACGCCGGGTCGGCGCTGGTCGCCGTCAGCAGGATGACGGCGGCCGCCGCGGCCGATCCCCGTCGAAGGGCACGCCCTAACACTCCCGAAGGCATTTCGAGATGTCACTCCCTGCGTATTTGAGAAGCTGGCGGAAAATGCAGGAACCCGGGCCGGCGAAGGGAGAGGGGAAAATATGGCCCGGGGGTCGGGAGGGTTTTTGACAACCTTTTTGAGGCGTCTTGATGGGAGTATGCAAGCTCCATGATCACCGTGTCAATGGCAAAGGGCCGCCCGCGACGCGGGCGGCCCTTTGTGTTGACGCTCAGATCAGGCCGAGTGACAGCATGGCGTCGGCGACCCGGCGGAAGCCGTCGATGTTCGCGCCGGCCACGTAGTCGCCGGGCATGCCGTACTCGTCGGCGGTCTGCAGGCAGCGGGCGTGGATGTCGCGCATGATCTCCTGCAGCCGGAGCTCGGAGAACTCGAACGTCCACGAGTCGCGGCTGGCGTTCTGCTGCATCTCCAGCGCGCTGGTGGCCACGCCGCCCGCGTTGGCGGCCTTGCCCGGCCCGAACGCGACCCCCGCGTCCAGGAACACCTTGATGCCCTCGGGCATGGTCGGCATGTTGGCGCCCTCGCCGACCGCGATGCAGCCGTTCTGCACCAGGAACGTGGCGTCGCGGCCGGTGATCTCGTTCTGCGTGGCGGACGGCATCGCCACCTCGCAGGGCACCTCCCACACGCTGCGGCCCGGCACGAAGGTGACGTGATCGCCGCGGCGCGCCGCGTACGTGTCCAGCCGGCCGCGCTCGACCTGCTTGATGTGCTTGAGCAGCGCCAGGTCGATGCCCTTCTCGTCCACGACGTAGCCGGAGGAGTCGGAGCAGGCCACCACGATCCCGCCGAGCTGCTCGACCTTCTCGATCGTGTAGATCGCGACGTTGCCGGAGCCGGAGACCACGACCCGCTTGCCGTCGAACGACGTGCCGCGCGCCTTCAGCATCTCCTCCACGAAGAACGTGCAGCCGTAGCCGGTGGCCTCGGTCCGCACCTGCGCGCCGCCGTACGCCAGGCCCTTGCCGGTGATCACACCCGACTCGTAGCGGTTCGTGATGCGCTTGTACTGGCCGAACAGGTAGCCGATCTCCCGCCCGCCGACGCCGATGTCACCGGCGGGGACGTCGGTGTACTCGCCGATGTGCCGGTAGAGCTCGGTCATGAAGCTCTGGCAGAAAGCCATGACCTCGCGGTCGGAGCGGCCCTTGGGGTCGAAGTCGGACCCGCCCTTGCCGCCGCCGATCGGCAGGCCCGTCAGGCTGTTCTTGAAGATCTGCTCGAAGCCCAGGAACTTGACGATCCCCAGGTAGACCGAGGGGTGGAAGCGCAACCCGCCCTTGTACGGCCCCAGCGCGCTGTTGAACTCGACCCGGAAGCCACGGTTGATCTGCACCTCGCCGCTGTCGTCGAGCCACGGCACGCGGAAGATGATCTGCCGCTCGGGCTCGCAGATGCGCTCGATGATCTTCGATTCGGCGTACTCGGGGTGTTTGCCGAGAACCGGGCCGATGCTTTCGAGCACCTCGCGCACCGCCTGGTGGAACTCGACCTCCCCAGGATTGCGGCGCAGGACGTTGTCGTAGATCGACGACAGTTTCTCGTGCAACATGTGCTCCCGACCTCATTGCGGTAATCCGTGCTCACCTTACGGTTAGGTCAGAAGTGAGAAGAACCCGCCCCGGCACTCTGCCGAAATCATTACCCGGCGGGGAGCGACGGGTTGGGAAGGCGGCGGGGCCCGGCCCCCGCCGCCGAACACCTCGCGGGCGGCCTGGTCAGCGGACCCGGATGAAGACCGGGTTCGAGTAGAACCAGAGGTCCTGCCAGGGGTTCTCCTTGCCGTCCGCGAGCGGCTCCATCTCGTCGGTGCTGGTGCCGCGCACCCGGAGGTAGCTGTCCTGGCCCACGTCACGCAGGGTGTGGCGGATGACGAGGTCCTGGCCCTGGCGGCGCCAGTCGTTCGGGCCGAAGCGGGCGACGACCTTGGTGGTGGGGTTCGTGGCCGCGTCGAGGTCGGCGCTGACGCCCGTGACCTGGCCGGTGATGAGGTCGACGCGCCGGACCTCGGGGCGGTCGCCGTTGCCGTTGACGCCGTCCAGCGGGCGGAAGCGGATCTCCACCTCGACGTCGCCCCGGTTGCGGTTGCTGAGGACCAGCGTCTCGCTCACGGTGGCGGAGCGGCCCTGGGCGCTCGCGGTGACGTCCAGGGCGGTGACCAGGTCGCCGGTCGTGACGAAGATCCGGCCATTTCGCAGGGCGTCCATGATGTCGCCGTAGTCCTGGCGGGCCATCACGTACGTCTTGCTGTACTCGCCCGGCCAGAAGTCGGAGCCGCCACGGGTCCAGTGCACGTGGGAGTCGGAGGTGGCGGTGATCCACCAGTGGCGGCCCTCGCCGAGCAGGGAGTCCCACAGGCCGCCGACGCGGGCGGTCATCTGGTCGAAACCGCCGTAGGTGGGGTGGTTGCCGTAGCCGCCGCGCGCGCCGCCGACGAGGGGGCCGGCCTGGTGGCCGGGGGCGCCCTCGAAGCCGACGTACACGTCGGGGGCGACGTTGTTGCCGTTGCGGAACTCGCGCGGCGTGTCCTGGCCCCACACGCCCAGCCCGGGCGCCGAACGCGAGGCGTGGTGGGCGATGACCAGCGGCTTCTGCCGCATGTCGCGGGCGGCCTTGAGGAACTCCACCATCTTGGCCTCGGTGTCGCGGCCCGGGTCGGCCGGGAAGGCGTCGTGCTTGGCGAAGCGGCTCTCCAGCTCGAACAGCTGCTGCGCCTCACCGTCGTGGTGCGGGATCATCAGGGTGTGGTGGTCGAGCGCCGGCGCGTCGAACTCCATGCCCCAGAACTGCAGCACCTCGGGCACCAGCACCCGCGAGCGCAGCAGGTCGGGATACGCCTGCTCCAGGTTCACCTTGGAGTGGGTGGGGCCGCCGTGGTCGGTGCACATCGCCCAGGTCAGGCCGAAGTGCTTGGCCATGATCGCGTTGGTGACGATCGGGTAGACCGCGTCCGCGCCCTTGTGGAAGGTGGGCGGGCTGGTCTTGGTGTCGAACTCGCCGCTGTACTCGGAGTGGATGTGGTGGTCGCCGGCCCGCCACCTGCGGCCGTTGCCGCCGCCGTTGCCGAACTTGCGCTCGTCGTCGGCCTGGGCGGGGGTGCCGCCCAGCAGGGGAGCGGCCGCGGCCAGGGTGGCGCCGACGCCTGCGTACTTGACCAGCCGCCGGCGGGAGAGCCGGGCCGCCTCGGCCTGCTCGGCCTTGTTCTTGCTCACGGTGAAGCCTTTCGCGCGTGCGATGAGGGTGCCGGGCCGCAAGCTTTCGGGAGCGGATCGAACGGCGGGTGAACGCCGTCAGGGGCGCGCGCGAACAGTCCGTGGATGCGGGCCCGGCACCCGTGGTCAGCGCCGCTTCGAGGGCTTGCGGTAGGTGGTGACCTGGTCGCCCGGCCCCGGGTACGCCATGATGAGCAGCCGCTGGGTGCCGTCGCCTTCTTCGCCGCCCTTCCAGGGGAACCAGGCGTAGTGCACGCGGATGCGGTAGTGGCTCTTGCGGCCGCCGAGCGACAGGTCCGGCAGCGTGCTTCCGCTCAGGCCGTCCATGAAGATCATCTCGCCGGTCCTGTTGAGATAGCCGACCTCGACGACGTCGTCCCAGCCCTTGGTCTCGACCGGCGGGCGGCGCGGGTAGGTCTCCAGCGTGACGCAGACGTGGAAGTCGGAGTGCGTGGACACCCGCACGTGGCCGGGCCCCGACTCGACCGGGCCGGCGGTCGTGCCGCCGCCTTCGGTGGCGTGCTCGTCGTACAGCTCCAGCCCCGCCTCGGGCCACTCCGGCTCCTTGAGCCTGATCGCCTTCGCGGGCCTGATGAGCGGGCGGTGCCGCGGGGTCGCGGCGCACTTGCGCCGCTCCTCGGCCTGGAAGTCGGCGAACTCGCGGTCCTCGGCGGCCTGCTCCGCGCGGGCGTCGGCGTCCGCGGCCGGGCAGATCCCGGCGAGCGCCCAGCCCAGTCCACGTACGGCCGGGTCGGCGCGGGTGTAGGCGGCGCACAGGCGGCGGCCGTGGGCGAGCACCACCTGGTCGGGCGTGGTGGCGGCGAACCCGAGCGCCTGATGCTGACGTACGGCGCAGAGGTAGGCGCGCGGGCCGGTCCGCGGCACGGGCTCCCGGGGCTCGCCGTAGTGCTCCCAGGGCTGGTCGGGCGAGCAGTCCGCGGCGGTGGTGACCGGGCCGACGGACTGGTCGGCGGCGGGCAGGAAGCACAGCGCCACGACGACGGCCGGGGCCGCCATCGCCACCTGGTGGCGCGGGCGGGGCGCGGGCGGGGCGGCGTACAGGAGGAACAGGATGAGGGCGGAGCCGGCGAGCGCGGCGCTGTACCAGAGCGGGGACAGGCCGAAGGCGAATGCGCCGTTCGCGTCCGGCACGAACAGCCCGTCCGGGTACAACTTCAGCCGCTGCTCGGCCACCTCGGGGATGAGCAGCCAGTCGGTGTCGCGTGTGGTGGTGAGCACGGTGACGACGCCCGCCGCCGCGGCCAGGGTCAGGGCCGCCGTCGTGATCCGCAGCAGCCCCCGGGTCCTGCGGACGACCGCGACCAGGACCAGCAGGGCCGGGGCGCCGACCCCGACGAGCAGGTCCAGGGCGACCCAGAGCAGCGTCGCGGGCTGGCTGACGTACCCGTGGAAGAGCTCGTCGAGCAGGCCCCTGGGGCCGAGCCACGCGGGCATGCCGTCCGCGAGGTTGACGGCGGCGGGGATCAGCGGGAGCGTCACGGCCACGGCGGCGAGCGGCCACGCCCGCGCGGGCGCGACCTGGACCGGAGCCGCCGGGGCCGGCTCGGGCGCGGGGACGCCGAGGTCGTGCGCCGAGCGGGCCTGCCACGCCGTCGAGAGCACGCTCAGGACGCCGAGGATCATGAGCAGCACCAGGTTGGGGTCCACATCCGAGCCGCTGGTCGTGAAAAACATGCTCCCGCTGGACGACATCAGCGACACCGCCGCCGCGGCCGCGCCCACCCGTACGGTGCCCCGGCTCCAGCGCGCGTCCCTGGCCTGGCCGGCCAGGACCATCACCAGCCACAGCAGGGGGACGACGTCGCCGAGCCAGGACGGGGAGACGACCTTCAGCAGGTCCCGGTCGCCGAATTCGAGGACGAGGGTGTCGGCCAGGCGCATGGCGGCGGTCGCCAGCCCCGCCACGAGCCCGGCCAGCCGCAGCGGGCGCGGCAGGGCCCCGGCGAGCGCCACGAAGAACAGCCAGACGACGGCGACCTGGAGCAGGTCGGCGGGCAGCTGGTACCACCACTGGTAGGGGAGCGGCAGCCGGTGCAGCAGCATCCAGGCGACGCCGAGGTACAGGGCGCCCCGTAACAGCCGGACCGGCCTGTCGTTGGCGACCGGCGTACCGGCCGGACGCCCCCGCAGCACCTGCCAGTAGGCCCAGCCCTGCACGATCCCGCCCGCGACCAACAGGAGCTCCACCCACCATGCGGAGGTCACGAAGTCCGCGTCCCACCCCCGGGCCACGATCGTGCGCAACACCGCGGGATCGCCGGTGACCAGCCCGAGAACGCCGGCCACGACGACCGCCGTCACGTAGGCGACGGCGAAAAAAGCGGCGATTCTCCCGAAACGGTAGCGGCGCACGGAGGACAACCTTAGAGCACAGGAGGACGGGTCCCGTCGCGATTATGCTCCAGTCGAATTCACTCAATCGGGATGACCATAAAGAAAGGAAGAAAGAGCGTCCCCTTTTGCCGCTACTCTTCTGCGTCGGGCGGTCGGCGGACGAGGGAGACTGCGTGCTGGACCAGCGAAATCATCAGGGCAAGTTCGCCGAGGACTATGTGCGGGTGCTCGCCTCGGCGGCGGGCCTCCTCGTCTATCAGGACGACCTCGACCACGACGGCATCGACCTGGGCTTCCGATATCCGGGAAGGACCGGTCACATTTCCTCGCCCGCCATCGAGGTGCAGATCAAGTCCTGGTCGGACCCCCGGTCCAAGGGCGCGGCCCTGCATTATGGCGGGCTGAACGAGGTGCAGTACAACAAGCTCGTCGACGGCCCGTTCCTCGTTCCGCGCTACCTTTTCCTCGTCGTGGTCCCGCAGGAGAGCGACCGGTACGCCCGCGTGGAGACCGACGGGCTCACGCTGAGCCGGCTCTGCTACTACCGAGGTTTCGAGCACGACCGGCCCGTCCCCGCGCCCAGCGCCGCGCGGAAGGTGCCGCTCCAGGTGCCGCTCGGGAACGTTCTCACGGTCCGCGCGTTACGTGAGCTCGTCGGCGCGCCCACGGGGCCCTCCGCCCGATGAGGAACGTGTCGGTCGCCGACGTCAGCAGCTATCTCGCCGCGACCGGCTGGGTGCGCCGGCCGGAGACCTGGAGGGGCGCGGCCATCTGGGAGCACGACGGGGACCACGAGATCCTGGTGCCCGGTACGGACCACCTGGCCGACGGGCCGCGCCGGCTCAGGGAGATCCTGTCGCTGCTCGCGCGGGTGGAGGGCCGCGCGCCGGAGGACATCGCCTCCGACATCGGCTCGCCCATGGCGGACGTCCAGTGGTACCGCGCGCCCATCGCCCCCGTCGGCGGGGAGCTCGGGCTGGTGGACGCCGTCACGGCCGTCACCAGCGCCCACGCCGCCCTGAGCGCGGCGGCGCGGGCCGCGCTGAGCGGGCCCCGGCCGGTGTTCGACGGCCCGGCTCCCAAACCGGTGCGCGACCTGCTGGCGCGCGTCCGGATCGGACCGATCGTGCCGTCCTCGAACCTCCTCACCGTACGCCTCCCGCTGGCCGACGGCGGCGACCCTCCGCTGGCCCGCCGCGCCCTGACCCTGCTCCAGCGCGCCGCGCTGCTCCTGCGCGAGGCCACCGCCGAGGCGCGCGGCACCGGCGACGTCAGCGTCTTCGACGACCTCGTACGGGACGGCGTGTCGGCCGACCTGTGCCTCGCGCTCGCCCGCTTCGCCGGAGCCGATCCCGGGGCCCGGTTCGAGGTCGGCTTCCGCTGGGCCCGCGCGCTGCCCGCCGAGACCCCCGCGCGGAGCGTGGTCTTCGAGCCGGGCACCGGCACCCTGCTGCGCCGCGTCGGCCACCGGCTGCGCCGCCTGCACCACGAGAGCGCCGCGGTGACGGGCCTCGTCGGCGCGCTCGTCGACGACGGCGACGACCGGTTCCGCGTCCACGTACGCGGCCAGGTGACGATCGGGGACGGCGAGCCGCGCCGCGCCGTCATCTGGGTGCGCCTGCCCGGCGAGGCGGACTACGACGTGGCCGTCCGGGCGCACCGCGACCGGATCCCCGTACGGGTCGCCGGCACGCTCAGGGAGGTCAACGGCCGCCGTGAACTCATGGCGACCGGCTTCACCACTGTCGTGGACGATCGATCCGAGGAGAGCTGACCTTGAAGAACACCGGCTTCGGCACCCGCGAACGTGCCGTGCTCCTGGGCCTGATGACGCTCGGCGGAACCGCGTCCAACGCGGAGCTCAAGGCCCACGTCGGCTGCACCCTCGACGGGCAGCCCCGGCACCGCCTCAACAAGGGCGGCCTCGTCACGAGCGAGAAGCCCGGCAGGTCCTACCACCACACGCTCACCGACGACGGCTGGGCCTGGTGCGTGACGGAGCTGGACGGCTCCGCCCCGGATCGTGGCGGGTCGCTCGGCCGGACGCTCTACGGCGTGCTCCACCTGCTCAGGGGCTATCTCGACGCGGCGGACCTGAGCCTCGCCGAGTTCGTGGTCAAGGCCCGCGAGGGGGCCGCCCCGGCTGAGCTGCCCGACGCGATCCGCGACGCGTACTGGCGGCTGGCCCGCGAGCCGCAGGACTGGGTGCTCCTGACGCGGCTGCGCGCGGAGCTGGGGGACGTCCCCCGCGAGGCGGTCGACGAGGCGCTGCGACGGCTCGAATCCCTCCCGGACGTCCACCTGGCGCCGGAGGCCGACCAGAAGACCCTGACCGACGAGGACAGGAACGCGGCCGTCCTCGTCGGCGGCGTGAGCAAGCATCTGCTGGCCATGGAGGCGCGATGAACGAGACCGAGGAACGGGCACTGCGCGCCATCTCCAGGGTCCTCACCTGGACGACCATGGCCGAGCACGCCTGGAACCCGCCGCCTTTCCACGTCGGCGGCGTGCACCCGCGGGCCGAGCAGCTCATCCTCGACGGCATCGACGAGGCGTGCGAGGCCACCAGGGCGAGCCCGCTCGGCGTCGTGATCCAGGGCGAGGGCGGCGCCGGCAAGACGCATCTCCTCGGCTGGGTCAGGGGCGAGATCGCGCGGGCTGGCGGCTACTTCTTCCTGGTGGACTTCAGCGCGGGCGACGACTTCTGGCGACGGACCGCGGGCGCGATGGTCGACGACCTCGGCCGCTCGGCGGCGGGTCCGGACACCCCGGCCCAGGCGGTGGTGGCCCTGCGCGGCCTGGCCGCGCTCGCGGGGGCCGGGGACCGGATCGCGGCGGCCGTCGAGGACGGGAAGGGCGTCACCCGCGAGGACCTCGACGCCCTGGTGGCCGGACTGGTGGCCCGGGACCGGCGGTTGCAGCGGTGCCGCGACACGATCCGGGCGCTCGCCCTCTACGCCGTCGCCTCGGGCCCGGCCTTCGACGTCGCCCACGACCACCTGATGTCGACCGAGGAGGCCGAGGAAGGCGACCGCGGGGCCTGGGGGATGAGCAGAGGGATCAAGGCGCCCCACGACATCGTGGTCGAACTGTCGACGATCCTCGCGCTGACCGGCCCCAGCGTCATCGCGGTGGACCAGATCGACGCGCTGCTCGAACACTCCCGAGCCGCCCCGGGCGCGGCCCCCGACGGCCCCCGTAAGGACGTCGTCGACGAGGTCGCGAGCGGTCTCATGGCCCTGGTGCACGCCACTCACCGCACGTTGTGCCTGGTGGCCTGCCTGCCCTCGTCGTGGGGCCTGATCCGCGACCGGGCCATCGGCACGGCGAAGGACAGGTTCCGGCCGTCCCTGATCCTGGGCACGATCGCGCGTCCGGAGCTCGCCAGGAACCTGGTCGAGCGCAGGTTCGCGGTCGCCTTCGCGCGGGCGGGCTTCACCCCGCCCGACCCGGCGTGGCCCGTCGCCCCGGCCGCGTTCGCGACCGCGCCGGGCCGGACTCCGAGGACGCTGCTCCGGCTCATCGCCGCGCACGTCGCGGCCTGCCGGGCGGACGGCGTCGTACGCCTCCTGGAACGTTTCGACGGGGAAGCCGCGGTGGCCACGCCGCCCCCTCCCGCCGAGGCCGTCGCCGCCGTGGCGGAGGTGAGCCTGGCCAGGCTCGACGCGCGCTTCGCCGACCTGCGCGGGCGGGCGGACGTGTCGGCCGCGTTCGATCCCGAGCACGAGGACGAGCTGGCTCCTGCCCTGCTCGCCGCGGGGCTCGACGCCTGGATCAGGGAGCAGGACAAGGCGGGCGAGACCTTCTCCGTCGATCCGCCGCCGGGCCGGCGGCCCAGCCTGCACGCGAGGTTGCGGCAGACGCTGGACCCCGAGTCGGAGTACCAGCGGCACTGGACGTTCCGGATGATCGGTGCGGCGCACCACATCGCGGCGTTGAAACGGCTGAACGACGGCATCGCGGCGTCCGGACTGGGCCCGGAGACGCCCGACCGGTGTTTCGTCGTGCTGCGCAACCAGGCGTGGTCGGACGGCCCGGCCACACGGGCCCGCCTGGCGGAGCTCAAGGAGTGGGGCGGGCTCTCCCTTCCCGTACGGGGCGACGACCTGCGGGTCTTCGCGGCACTGCGGCAGCTGGCGGCCGACGGGGACCCGGAGTACGAGACCTGGCTGCGGGCCCGCCGCCCGGCCGGCGGCACGGAGCTGTTCAGCGGCCTGTTCGGCGCGCTGAAGCAAGAGACGGCCCCATCGCCGCAGCCGCCGACCCCGGAGACCGGGCGGCCGGCGGAGAGCGGACCGGGGCTGGCGCGGCCGGCAGGGAGCGAGCCGGAGCCTGTGCGGCAGGCGGGGAGCGGGCCGGGGCCCGTGGGTGGGCCCGTCCCGGTCATTCCGGTCGGCAGGCGCATGGACACCGGCGCCGAGCTCGAACTGAAGCTGAGCGCCCTCGCCCGCCACACGGCCGTGTTCGCCGGCTCCGGCTCGGGCAAGACCGTGTTCCTGCGGCGGCTCATCGAGGAGTGCGCGCTGCTCGGGGTGTCGTCGATCGTGCTCGACTCCAACAACGACCTCGCCCGGCTGGGCGACCCCTGGCCCGCCCCGCCGCCCGGCTGGGGCGACGGGGACGCGGACAAGGCGGCCCGCTACTTCGCCGAGACCGAGGTCGTGATCTGGACGCCGGGACGCTCGCGCGGACGCCCGCTGACGTTCCAGCCGCTTCCCGACTTCGCGGCCGTGCTCGACGACCGCGACGAGCTGGAGACGGCGCTCGCCCTGGCCGTCGAAGCGCTCGCCCACCGGGCGAACGTGGACGGGGCGAGCGCCAAGGCCCGCAAGGGCAAGGCCATACTCCGCCAGGCGCTGGCCCACTTCGCCCGCTCGGGCGGCGGGAGCTTCGCCGCGTTCCTCGGCCTGCTCGGCGCGCTGCCGCTGGAGGTCAGCCAGATCGACCGGGCGGACCAGCTCGCCGCCGAGCTGGGCCAGCTCCTCACCGCCGCGACGATCACCGATCCGCTCTTCGCGGGCCACGGCGAGCCGGCGGACCCGGCGCAGCTGCTCACGCCGTCCCCGGGCAAGCGGGCCCGCGTCTCCGTCATCAGCTTCGTCGGGCTCGGCGACCAGGCGCGGCCGGCGTTCGTCAACCAGCTCCAGATGGCCCTGTTCTCCTGGATCAGGCGGAACCCGGCACGTGGCCGGCCGCTCAGCGGCCTCTACGTGATGGACGAGGCGCAGTCCCTCGTACCGGCGACGCCGAAGACCGAGGCGCTGGCGAGCACGCTGACCCTGGCCTCGCAGGCCCGCAAGTACGGGCTCGGCCTGGTCTTCGCCACCCAGACGCCGCGCGGCCTGCACAACCACATCGCGGGCAACGCGACGACGCAGTTCATCGGCAGGATCAACAGCCCCACGCAGATCGAGGTGGTCAAAGGGCTGGCGCGAGCCCGGGGCGGCCGGGCCGACCGGGTGGGGCGGCTGGAGGCCGGGCAGTTCTACGCCGCGAGCGACGGCGTGCCCGAGGCGCTCGTACGGGCGCGGCAGTGCCTGAGCCACCATCCTCCCGACCCGCTCACCGAGCAGGAGATCATCGAGCGCGCGGGGCGGCGTCCCGCCAGGTTACGGAGCTGAGCGGTTGGGCAGCCGCAACGGCGAGAGCACTCGGGGGAGGCGTCATGACCGAACAGCCGCAGAAGGACCGCACGGACGAGGACGAGGACGTCGAGGACGTGGAGATGGAGGACGAGGAAGTCGCCGAGTTCAAGCGGCTCAAGGAGCTCAACCCCGACGACTTCGAATGAGTGATGGGGATCAGCGCACGCGCGCCGCGGCCATCGCCCTGATCCTGGCCAGGGCGGGAGCGGGGTCGCGGAGCGACAGGATGCTGTGGACGGCGCCGGCGGCGAAGCGGAGCGTGCCGGCCAGGTCGAGGAGGAGGCCGCCCCGGCGTTCGACGGCCGCCCGCCGCAGGTCGCCCTCCAGCCACTGGTAGCGCACCCCGGGCCGGGCCCGCGTCGGCGGCACGTCGTGGCCGACGGCGAGGGCGGCCCAGGCCGCCGGCAGGTTGGCGCCGGCGGCGGTGGCGAGGGCCATCGAGCCGTAGAAGCGGCCGTTCAGGTCGATGAGCCGGGGCCGGCCGTCCTCGGGCACCACGAACTGCAGTTGCGCGAGCCCGAACCAGCCGAGGGCGGCCAGCAGCCGGGCGGCGCGGTCGCTGATCGCGGGGTCCACCCGTACGGTCTCGGCGCGGCAGCTCGCGCCGGCCCCCGGAGGCCAGATGCGCGAGGCGACCTGCATGCAGTCGCACACCACCCGCCCGCCGGCGGCGGTCACGGCCGAGTAGGCCATCAGGCGTCCCTCGTGGAACTCCTCGACGCGCGGCTCGCCGCCGAGCCTGCGTACCTCGTCCACCCGGCGGCGGGCGGCCTCCGCGCCGGGCACGACGAGCGTGTCGATCCTGGGCGGCGCCCCCGGCCGTTCCGGGTGGGCGTGCAGCCGGGACTTGACGACCAGGGGCGGGCGCTCCCCGTCGAGCGCGGACGGGTCGAGCGCGGACGGGTCGAGGGCGCGGGCCGTCAGGATGCCCACGGACCCGGCCGCCTCGGACAGCTCCTGCTTGTCGATCGCGCGTACGACCTGCCGGTGTCCCGCATGCGGCACGATCGCCCCGACCTCGTCCCTGAGCAGGGACAGCGCGAGCACTTCGGCCTCGCCCGCCCCGAAGACCACGTCGTAGCCGTGGTCGCGGACCGCGCGCCGCACGGCGGCGAGGAAGGCGTCGCGGTCCTCGTGCGCCGCTGGCACCAGGTGGCGCCGGCGGCGGTGGCGGGACGAGGACGCGAGGCCCGCGCCGGTGGGGGCGCCGACGCCGACCTCCCAGCCCGCCGCGGCGAGCGAGCGTACGGCGGCGAGCGCTCCCCGGCTGAAGCCCGTCTCCACGATCAGTGCGCGCACGGCGGTCCACGTCCCCCTGCTCACGGCCGTCCGACGACGCCCAGGTACCCGCGCGGACCGCCGGCATGCGTCAGCGGACCGTCACCTCCAGCGTGCCGGTGACCGGGGCCTCGCCGGGCGAGCGCACGGTGAGCGTGCCGGTGTAGACACCCTCCTTGTCGAAGGACCTGGTGGAGGTGACGGTGAAGGCGGCGTTGACGCGCATCCCGGGGATGCTCGCCTCCCGCTCCGTCACCGGCGCCGGGGTCTCCTTGACGCCGTCGCTCCAGGTGATGACCGCGCCGAGGCCGGCCGCGGCCTTGCCGGGGGCGGTGACGGTCCAGGTCGCGCCCGAGGGCCGGCCGGTGGCGGCGGTCACCGCCGGGGCCAGGATCTCCGTGCGCCACGCCACGTCGGCGGTGGGGAAGAAGTTGGTGCCCTGCACGGTCAGCCGGCCGCCCATCTTCGACAGGCGGGTCTTGAAGTCGCCGTAGTCGCGCTGCGCCTGCGGGGTCCAGCCGGCCTCGGCCGTGGCGAGGAGCCTCGGGTAGGCGTAGTACTGCGCCTGCGGCACGCGGCGGATGAACTCGCCCCACACCGCCGACTCCACGCCCAGGACGCTGCTCTCCTGGATGCCGGGGATGTACGTGCCCGGGTCCCAGTTGTAGTGCCGGTCGAGGCCGCACGGCCCGCCGCACGCCCAGGTGCCGCCGTCCGGCTGCCGGGAGTCCTGCTTCTGCGGCGAGTACGCGTTCGCCGCCGGCGACAGCACGACCTTGGCGCCGCGGTTCTTCACGGCGTTGGCGACGGCGTTGCGGTCGCCGCTCCAGAACTGCACGACGGCGTCGTCCTGGGGCAGGGCGGTGCCGGCGTACTCGTTCCAGCCGACGACGGTCTTGCCGAGCGACTTCACGCGGGCGGTGAAGGCGTCGACCATCTTCACGTAGTCGGTGTGGCTGGTGACGTGCGCCTCGTCCCCGCCGATGTGCAGGTACGGCCCGGGCGTCATGGCGGCGAGCTCGGCCAGCACGTGCCCGACGAACTCGTACGTGACCGCGCTGTTGGCGTCGAAGGAGGAGTAGCCGACGGCGCCGGTGCCGTTGTGCGGGACGGTGGTCTGGCCGGCGGAGGGCCGCGGCTGGGAGCCGGCGGTGTTGAGCTGCGGGACGGAGTGCAGCGCCGAGTTGACGTGGCCGGGCATGTCGATCTCGGGGATGACGGTCATGCCGTTCTCGCCGGCGTAGCGGATGATCTCGGCGTAGTCGGCCTTGGTGTAGAAGCCGGTGATGCCGGGCTCGGTGCCCCGCTCGGTCATCGCGGTGCCGCCGCCGACCCGGGTGAGCAGGCCGTAGTCGATGCCGGACGGGTTGCTCGCCGGCTCGTCGATCACGATGCGCCAGCCCTGGTCGTCGGTCAGGTGCAGGTGCAGCCGGTTGACCTTGAACAGCGCGGCCGCGTCGATGTAGGTCTTGACCTCGTCGACGGAGTAGAAGCTGCGCGCGACGTCGAGCATCATGCCGCGGTGCGCGAAGCGGGGGTAGTCGGTGATCTGCACGGCGGGCACGGTCCACGCGGTGTCGACGACCTCCTTGGACTCGACCCACTGCGGGAGGAGCTGGCGGAGCGTCTGGACGCCGTTGAGCGCGCCGTTCGGGGTGGCGGCGCGCAGGCGGATCTCGCCGGCGGCGACGGTCAGGGTGTAGCCCTCGTCCTCGTGGCCCTCGGGGCCCTTGCCTGCGCCGACCTCGATGACGATCGGGGCGGGGCCGCGGCCGTTCTCGGCGACCTTGAGCGTCTGGCCGGTGGCGCGGCGCAGCAGCCGGGCCAGGTAAGCGGCCGGCGCCTGCGCGCCGTCGCCCTGGGCGAGGACGCGGGTGTTCTTGTGCAGCGTGAACGGGGCGGCGCCGGTCTCGGTGACGGACACCGGCTTCGGGATCAGGCCGAGCGTGGGCGCGGGGGCGGCGGGCGGGCCGTCCCAGATCTCGAACTCGGAGATCGAGTAGCCGTAGGCGGCCCAGCGTTTGCGGCCCTGCATGCGTACGTACCCGACGGGCTCCTCGGAGAGCACGTCGATGACGTCGGTGCGGGGGCAGGTGTCGCGCTGGAGCGCGGCCACGTCGGTCCAGGTCCGGCCGTCGAGCGAGGTCTGCAGGACGAAGTCGCGGGCGCAGGCGTTCGGCCAGGTGAGCTTCACGTGGTCGACCTTGGCCGGCTGGGCGAGCTGGATCTGCACCCAGTTGTCGTCCTGGTACTTCGACGACCAGCGGGTGGCGCTGTCGCCGTCGTTGACGTGGGCGGCCACGAAGTCGGAGCGGTCCAGCTCGACGCTGGAGGCGGTGGCCGTGCCGGTCAGCGCCAGGTCGGCCGGGGTGTCGGCGGCCCGGGCGGCGGGCGCCGGGGCCAGCAGCGTGGCCGCGAGCGCGGCTGCCGCGAGGGTCGCGAGGGGACGACGCATGGGTCTCCTTGTCTCGGGGGAGTCAGCGCTCAGTGTGGCCACGATCACCGATTTAGGTCAATAGACAGGAATAAAGATGCGGACAATCCTCCTAGATCCCTCTTGTGATCACTCAGATCAGCCGTTTAACGTAAACGCTCGGTACTAATTGGCGATCGGAGCATGAGTGACCAGTCCACGCAACGTCCTGTTCCTGATGACCGACCAGCATCGGGTGGACACCCTCGGCTGCTACGGCAACCCGGTGATACGCACGCCCGCCCTGGACGGCCTGGCGGCGGAGGGCACGCGCTTCGACCGGTTCTACACGCCGACCGCCATCTGCACCCCGGCCCGCGCCTCGCTGTTCACCGGGCTCCACCCGTTCCGGCACGGCCTGCTGGTCAACCCCGAGCGCAACGGCGGCGGCCGCGACGAGGTCGCCGAGGACGACCCGGTCATGTCCGCGCCGCTGCTGGCCGCCGGCTACAACATGGGCCACGTCGGCAAGTGGCACATCGGCCGCGAGCACGGGCCCGAGCACTACGGCATGGACGGCGAGCACCTGCCCGGCGCGCTCAACCCCTTCCACCACCCGTCGTACGAGCGGTGGCTGAAGGAGCGGGGACACCCGCCGTTCGCCGTGGAGCGGCCGGTCTTCGGCAAGGCCGCGAACGGCACCGGCCGCGGCCACCTCATCGCCGGCCGGCTGAAGCAGCCGGCGGAGGCCACGATGGAGGCGTTCCTCGCCGACCAGACGCTGGAGCTGCTCGAACGCTACGCCCGCGACTTCCGCGACGCCGGCCGGCCGTTCATGCTGTCGTGCCACTGGTACGGCCCGCACCTGCCGTACCTGATCCCCGACGAGTACTACGACATGTACGACCCCCAGAGCGTGCCGCTCCCGGCGTCGATGGCCGAGACCTTCGACGGCAAGCCGGAGGTGCAGCGCCGCTACTCCGAGTACTGGTCGGCCGACCACTTCGACGCCGACGCCTGGCGCGAGCTCATCGCCGCCTACTGGGGTTACGTCTCGCTCATCGACGCCCAGATCGGCCGGCTGCTGTCCGCGCTGCGCGAGCTGGGCCTCTGGGACGACACGGCGGTGATCTTCACGGCCGACCACGGCGAGTTCACCGGCGCCCACCGGCTCAACGACAAGGGCCCGGCCATGTACGAGGACATCTACCGCATCCCCGGCATCATCCGGGTGCCGGGCGCGCCCGCCCGCACCGTGGACGCGTTCGCGACGCTGATCGACCTCAACCCCACGATCCTCGACCTGGCCGGGCTGCCGCCGCAGGAGCCGTGCGACGGCGAGAGCCTGCTGCCGCTGCTGGCCGGCGAGCCCGCCGAGGGCCGGGACTCGGTGACCACCGAGTTCCACGGCCACCACTTCCCCTACTCGCAGCGCATGTTCCGGGACCGCCGCCACAAGCTGGTGTTCAACCCCGAAGGCGTGCACGAGCTGTACGACCTGGACAGCGACCCGCACGAACTGCGCAACGTCTACGCGGTGCCCGCCTACGCGGCGGTCCGCAGGGACCTGACCGTGCGGCTCTATCGCGAGCTGCTGCGCCGCGGCGACCCCGCGTACACCTGGATGAGCTACATGGCCGACATCGGCGAGGGCCGTGCCCCTGACGTGGA
Source organism: Nonomuraea sp. LP-02 (assembly GCF_036289125.1). Lineage (NCBI taxonomy): Bacteria > Bacillati > Actinomycetota > Actinomycetes > Streptosporangiales > Streptosporangiaceae > Nonomuraea > Nonomuraea sp. LP-02. The sequence continues at coordinate 8,879,375 of NZ_JAXCLK010000001.1, forward strand.
CGGCGTGGCCGACGAACTGGGCTGAGGCCGTCCGCGTCACCCCCCGAACAAGAACGAGAAAGGATCCGCCGATGAGGCGTCCCCGCATCCTGGCCACCGTCCTCGCGGCGCTGGCCGTCCTCCTGCCCGCCGCCGGGTGCGGCTCCTCCGGCTCAGAGGGCGGCGCGGCCGAGCCGAAGAAGGTGCGTATCGGCTACATCGCCGACTTCTCCGGCGCGGCCGTGCTCGCCGCCGCCGACAAGCAGGGCCTGTGGGCCAAGAACGGCCTGGAGCCGGAGCTGAAGGTGTTCACCAACGGCCCGCTGCAGATCCAGGCGCTGGGCGCGGGCGACCTCGACTTCGGCTACATCGGCTCCGGCGCGACGTGGCTGGCGGCGAGCGGCAAGGCCAAGATCATCGCGCCGAACATGCTCGGCCAGGCCGACCGCGTCATCACCTACCCGGGCTCCGGCATCTCCTCGATCGCCGACCTCAAGGGCAAGAAGATCGGCGTTCCCGAGGGCACCTCCGGCGACATGATCCTGGAGCTGGCGCTCAAGGAGGCCGGGCTGTCCGGCAAGGACGTGCAGAAGGTCAACATGGACGCCAGCACGGTCGTGACGGCCTTCAGCGGCAAGCAGGTCGACGCGGCCGCCATCTGGTACCCGCTGATCGACACCATCAAGAAGAACGTGCCCGACCTGGTCGAGCTGACCAAGAGCGAGGACTTCTACCCGAGGCTCAGCTTCCCCAGCTCCTTCGTCGCCCGCAACGAGATCGTCACCGAGGACGCCGGCACCGTCACCAAGGTGCTCAAGGTGCTCCAGCAGGGCAACGACTGGGTCGCGGCCAACACGACCGAGGCCGAGACGCTGACCGCCACGTTCCTCAAGGCGCCCGCCGAGCAGTTCAAGGGCTCCTCGGCCGTGACGAAGATCCTGCCCACCGGCGAGCTGAAGGGGCTCATGGCGGACGGCTCGGTGTCCGGCTGGTACAAGGGCCTCGCCGACCTCTTCGTCACGATGGGCAAGCTGACCGAGTCGCCCGACCCGGCCACGTACATCACGACCGACCTCTACACCGCCGCGGCGGGCAGCTGACAAGCCCGGAAAATGGACCCATGTCGACCCCCACTGACGCCCTGCAACGGCTGCGTCGGGTGCACGAGGACGCCGTACTGTCCGCGCTGCGCTCGGCCGGCGGGCTGAGCCGCGCCCAGCTCACCGAGCGCACCGGGCTGTCCCGCACCACGATGTTCGCGATCGTCTCCGGGCTGCTCGAACGCGGCGTGGTCATCGAGACCGAGGGCTCGGCGGCGGAGCCGCGCGGACGCGGCCGACCGGCCGCGCTGGTCTCGCTCAACCCCGACGCGGGCTTGCTCCTCGGTCTCGACCTGGGACGCAACCGGGTACGCCTGGCCGTCGCCAACGCCGCACACCAGGTGGTCGCGACGGCCTCGGCCGACCTGCCCGAGGAGGCCGCCCCCGAGGAGGAGGCGGAGAGTGCGGTGCGGCTGGTCCGCGCCGTCGCCGCCGAGCGCGGCCTGAGTCTGGGCGCCCTGGAGGCGATCGGGCTCGGCCTCGTCGGCGTGGTCGACGACCATCTGCCGCCCGTCCCCGTGGGCGGCGAGCAGTCCGCGGTCGTCCCCGCCCGCTACCTGCCGCTGGCCCGGCGGCTCGGCGAGGAGTTCGGGGTGCGGCTCGCCGTGGACAACAACGCCCGGCTGGCCGCGCTCGCCGAGGCGACCTGGGGGGTCGCCAGGCCGGTCCGCGACATGATCTACGTGCGCTGGTCGGTCGGCGTCGGCGGCGGCTTCCTCGCCGGCGGCCGGCTGATGCGCGGCGCGCACGGCGCCGGCGGCGAGCTCGGCCACGTCTGCCTCGACCCCGACGGCCCGCCGTGCCACTGCGGCTCGCGCGGCTGCCTGGAGGGGCACATCGGCGGCCGGGGCCTGCTGGAGCGGTGCGCCGCCCACGGCGTCCGGCTGCCCGCGCTGGACGCGCTGGTCGCCGCGGCGCAGGACCGCGTGCCCGCCGTGTGCGAGGTCGTCGCCTCGGCCGCGGCCGACCTCGGGCGGGTGCTGGCGGGCACCGTCACCCAGCTCGACCCGGCGCTCGTCGTGGTCGGGGGCGAGCTGGCCGGGCTCGGCAGCCTGGTGCTCGACCCGATCCGCGACGCCATCGCCGAGCGGTCGCTGCCGCGTTCGTCCCGCGAGATCGCCGTCGTCCCCGCGGACCTCGGCGTGAACGCCTCCGCGATGGGCGCGATCGCCCTCCTCCTGCACGAGGAGCCCTCGATCCCTGCCCATCTCCGCCCCGACGTCCCCTGAACCGTACTGAGAAGGATTCACCACACCATGCAGAGCTCTGAGCCATGACCGCCGCCACCGTGACCGAACCGTCCGCCTCGCCGCGCCGCCGCCGGCCGCGGCCCGGCCGCACGGTCGTGCTCAACGTGGCGGCCGTGGTCGCCGGACTCGCCGTCTGGACCGGCCTGTCCGTGTCCGGCATCACGGGCCTGACCGGGCCGATCGAGGTGGTGCGGCGGGGCGCCGAGCTCATCGCCGACGGCACCCTCGTCACCGACATGCTGGCGAGCCTCCGCCGCGTCTTCACCGGCTTCGTGCTGGGCACGGTGCTGGCGATCCCGGTCGGCTTCCTCATGGGCTGGTACGCCACCGCCCGCGCGCTGATCGAGCCGTACGTGCAGTTCTTCCGCACGATCCCGCCGCTGGCGATCATCCCGCTGGCCATCCTGCTGATGGGCATCGGCGAGACGCCCAAGGTGTTCGTCATCTTCCTGGCCGCGTTCCTGTCCAGCGTGGTCTCCACCTTCCAGGGCGTCCTGGACGTGGACAAGACGCTCATCAACGCCGCCCGCGTGCTCGGCGCGTCCGACCGGACGATCTTCATGAAGGTGGTGGTGCCGGCCTCGACGCCGTTCATCATCGTCGGCATGCGCGTCGGCCTCGGCGCGGCCTGGGGGACCCTCGTGGCGGCCGAGCTGATCGCCGCCCAGGAAGGGCTGGGCTACCGGATGCAGCAGGCCCAGCTCTACTACGACCTTCCCACGATTTTCGTCGGCCTGATCAGCATCGGCGTGCTCGGCCTGGTCATGGACCGGCTCCTGCTGCTGGCCGAGCGCAGGCTGACCGGATGGCAGGAGCGCCGATGACCCCCAAGATCTCCTTCAGGAACGTGTCGAAGTCGTTCCCGCTGAAGGGCGGCGACTTCCTCGCCCTCGACCGGGTGGACCTGGACATCGCCGACCGCGAGTTCGTCACCGTCGTCGGCCCGTCGGGCTGCGGCAAGAGCACGCTCATGAGCATGGCCGCCGGCCTGACCGAGCCGGGGACGGGCGACATCCTGCTCGACGGCGCGCCCGTCGCCGGCCCTGGACCGGATCGCGGGGTGATCTTCCAGCAGTACGCGCTGTTCCCGTGGCTGAGCGTGCGCAAGAACGTCGAGTTCGGGCTCAGGCTCATGAACCTGCCGCAGGACGAGCGCGTGAAGCGGGCCGAGCACGCGATCGACCTGGTCGGGCTGTCGGACTTCGCCGACGCGCTGCCGAAGACCCTGTCGGGCGGCATGAAGCAGCGCTGCGCCATCGCCCGCGCGTACGCGGTCGACCCGCAGGTGCTGCTCATGGACGAGCCGTTCGGCGCCCTGGACGCGCTCACCCGCGTCCAGCTCCAGGACCAGCTCCTCGACACCTGGAGCAGGGAGCGGCGCACGGTCATGTTCATCACGCACGACGTGGACGAGGCCGTCTACCTGGCCAACCGGGTCGTGGTCATGGCGGCCCGGCCGGGCCGCATCCACCGGATCATCGACGTGGACCTGCCGTACCCGAGGACGGAGGAGCTGCGGCTGTCGCCGGAGTTCTCCCGCATCCGCAACGAGGTCTGGCACTCGGTCTACCACCAGGCGCCCGCCGCCTGACCCCGGCTAGTCGCCGGGGTTCGTGGTGAACGGCAGGACGAGCCGCGACGGGTGGGCGGCGTCGCGGTAGATCTTGTGCGTGACCGGGCGGCCCACCGGCAGGTGGAAGGCGTCCGGCGGCAGCAGCGCGTTGTGCGCGTCGGCCAGTGGCTCGTCGTTCGACAGCTCCGCCACCAGGCGGTGGCCGGGGCGGAAGGTGGCCGCGAACGGGTAGAGCCGCAGCACGTACTCCTCGATGGCGCCCGGCTCGACGGGGACCGCGCGGGTGTGCGGGTGGTACGGATCGCCCTCGGTGCTGCGCTCGTCCAGCTCGCGGTGCGACGCCTTGAGATAGCCGGTGGTGATGAGCTGCCGCCCGCCGTCGGGCGCGGCGTCCCACAGGCGCAGGATGAAGTTGGTGTCGTCCTGGTCGATCTCGGCGAACAGGTGCGCCGCGCCGGTGCCGATCAGCTCCGTTGCCTGCTCGAACGGCTCGGTGCTCCAGCTCACCGTCTCGACCTTGTCGGTGACGGTGAGCGGGGCCTGGTAGAAGCCGTCGGGGGCGGCGTGCTCGGCGCCCATCAGCTCCGGCTCGAACGACAGCTTGTGGCGCGGGCGCAGGTAGAGCGAGCGGTGCTCGACCGGCTTGGGCGGCCACGTGTCGGCGGTGACGACCTCGCGGGAGCCCTCGACGAAGACGCTGACGGCCGGCTCGTCCATGACGCCGTTGTCGATGCCCTTGAGCCAGTGGTCGTACCAGCGGAACATCTTGTCGTGCTCCTCGACCCAGGGGCGGGACTGCATCGGCGGGTAGGAGCCGATGTCCAGCTTCTTGGGGCCCTTGAGCGCGTGGAACAGCTCGATGTGGCCGTCCACGGTCCAGCCGCGGCCCTGGTCGATCTGCAGGTAGACCGGGATGTCGATGTTCCTGGCCAGGTTGATGGGGTTGCGTTCCTCGTACCAGGGGCCGTCGAGGGGGTTCATCACGATGTCGAACCAGAACTCGCGGTTTTTCGGATATTTCAGGACATGTACGAGGTTGGGCCAGGCCGCCACGTCCGGATCCCGCAACCGCTCCTCGACCAGGCGCTCCAGCTCCTCCGGCGAGTGCACGTGCCGCATACGGGAGATCACGTCGGTGTGGGCGATGCCGGAGTCGCCGCCGCGGCCCTCGCGGGCGGCCCGCGGCATGAACCACATGATGCCGCCGTGGTAGGTGGTCTCGTAGAAGTCGAAGTGGCCGCCGCTGACGAAGATCGCCTTCAGGTGCGGAGGCCGTTCGGCGGCGGCGAGCACCTGCATCGAGCCGAAGTACGAGATGCCGATCATGCCCACGTTGCCGTCGCACCAGGGCTGGGCGGCGACCCACTCGATGAGGTCGTACAGGTCCTGGCCCTGCGGCACGCCGCCGGCGTTGTAGTTGCCGATCATCTCGCCGCCGGAGTCGCCCGTGCCGCGCATGTCGCCGATGACGTGGACGTAGTCCTCCTTGACCACGCGGGCGATGTCACCGGCCTCGATGCAGCCGTCCCACATGGGGGAGGGGCGGCGCTGGGGCGGCGTGGTGAGGGCGAGGGCCTGCAGCTCCTTGCCGTACGCGCTCATCGCGACCAGCGCGGGCCGCGGCTTGTCCTCGGCGCCGTGGTAGGCGTCCACGGCGAGGGCGACCCCGTCGCGCATCGGGACCCGCAGGTCCTTGAGCACGGCGATCTGCTGCGAACCCGCCTGGATCGTCGGGATGTCAGCCATGGTGGATGGTTCCTTGTCTCACGAGTTCTGCTCGGTAGGCGTGCATCGAGGTGAAGAACGGCGACGGTTCGAGCGTGGGGTCGCCGGTGTACCCGAGGCCGTCGGCGACGGGGGCGAACGGCGAGTACGGCGAGCCCGTCTCGCGCAGGCCCTCCCGCAGGCAGCGGCGGGCCGCCTCGCCGACCCCGGCCTCGACGTCCAGGCTCCCCTGGATCGCCTCGCGGGCCTGACCGGCGTCGAGCTCGACGCCGTACGGGACGCCGTCCGCGCGCCGGTACGGATGCCCGAGATACAGGCGCCGCGGGCGTACCTCGTCGCGCAGCCGCTCCAGGCTCGCCCGGTAGGCGACCGGATCGGTGTAACCGGGGAAGCCGTTGGCGGCACCGTGCACCTGGACCGCGTCACCGACGAACACGTCGTCCTGGCCGTCGAGCACGTAGGCCACCGATCCCGGCGTGTGCCCGGGGATCGCGTGCACCGACACGGTGACGCCGCCGCCGAGCGAGATGGTCTCCCCGCCCCTGACCAGCAGGTCCGGCTCCAGCTCGCCGGAGATGACCGCCTCGGTGGCCGCCGCGACCTTGGCCGCGCCGTCCGGGTCGTTCAGGTAGCGGCCCCGGCCGGACAGGTACTCCTCGACGTGCGCGTGCCGCGAGCGCAGCATCGGCGCGTCGGCCTCGTGGATGACGACCCGCGCCCGCCGGCCGGTCAGCTCCCACAGCGCGTACGCGCCGCCGACGTGGTCGATGTGGCCGTGCGTGAGCAGGATCCAGCGCACGTCCTCGATCCGCCGCCCGATCGCCTCCAGCGCGGGGGCCATGCCCTCGGCGGGCGAGGACGCGATGCCCGTGTCCACGATCGCCGGCTCGGGCGCGTCGAGGAAGAAGCTGTACAGGCCGAACCGGCCCCACGGCGAGACCAGCGGATGCACGCGCGTCACGACGCGCCCCGCAGGAAGCCGGCCGTCTCCTCGAAGGCCCGGTGGTAGTCCGGGATCCAGGAGAAGTGCTGGACGAACCCGTGGCCCGCCCCCGGGTAGCGGCTCACCTTGACGGCCACGCCGGCCTCCGCCAGCCGACGCCCGTAGAGCTCGCCCTCGTCGCGCATGGGGTCGTACTCGCCGGTGATGATCAGCGCGGGCGGCAGCCCGGCGAGGTCCGCGCGCTTGATCGGCGATACCAGCGGATCGGCGGGGTCGGCGCCGCTGCCGAGGTAGAAGGCGTTGAACGGCTTCAGCCCCGCCGTCTCCAAGCCGTGGCCGACGGCGTTCTCGCGCAGCGACGGGTAGCGGTCGACGTCGAAGTCCAGGTCGAGCGACGGGTAGTACATGACCTGGTGGGTGATCCGGTCGAAGCCGTCGTCGTGCGCCATGGCGGCGACCGCCGCGGCGAACGTGCCGCCCGAGCTGTCGCCGGCGACGGCGAGGGTGCCGCCGTCCCAGGCGAGGCTTTCGCCCTGCTCGGCGGCCCAGCGGACCACGCCGTAGCAGTCCTGGAGGCCAGCGGGGAAGGCGTGCTCCGGCGCCCGGCGGTAGCCGACGGAGATCACCTTGAGCCCGGTCTCCTTCGCCAGGGACCGCGCGACGTGGTCGTGCGTCTCCAGGCTGCCGAGGAAGAAGGCCCCGCCGTGGAAGTAGACGAGCAGACCGTACGCGGGGGCGTCGCCCGGGGTGTAGATCCGCACGGGCACCTCGCCCGACGCGGTGCGCGCGGTGACGTCCTCCACCGCGTGCAGCGGCAGGCGCTCGGCCACCGGCGGCACGTCCGCCTCCTCGGCCGCGCGCATGGGGACCGGGTCGAGCGGGCCGGGAGGCGGGGCCGGCATGGCGGCGAGGGCCTTGGCGATGTCGGGATGCAGAGGCATGGCGTCAGTCCTGCGGTTGCTGAGAGGTGGGCTTCTGGCCGGGGAAGACGTCGTTGATCTCGTCCTCCGTCCAGCCCTGGCGGGAGATCCGCTGCAGCTCGTCGGTCACCGGCTTGCGGGCGGCCTGGTAGGAGGCCAGCGCCTCCTTGACGGAGCCGGCCTCCCTGAGCGCGTCGGCGAGGGCGCCGGCGTCCAGGATGGCCGAGTTCGCGCCCTGGCCCTGGTGGTGCAGCATCGAGTGGGCCGCGTCGCCCACGAGGACGACGGAGTCCGAGTGCCAGGTGTCCACCGGGTCGATGTCGTAGACCGCGCGGCAGTTGACGGTGTCCAGGTCCAGGTTGCGGGTGATGTCGACGATCCGCGGGTCGAAGCCCTCGACGGTCCTCAGCAGGTCGTCCCTGGTGACCTTCGGCGCCCAGGTGGGGTCGGGGCAGAGGGCGGTGATGTCGAAGGAGACCTGGTCGCGGTGGCGCAGCGGCAGGAAGTAGACCTTGGTGCCGCGGCCGATGTACATCCGCAGGTTGTCGTCCACGGCCAGGCCGCGCGCGTCGGCCACGGAGATCACGGCGCGGTAGGCGTGCTCGCCGGAGAAGACTGGCTGGTTGTCGCCGAACAACCGCGCGCGCACGACCGACTTGATGCCGTCGGCGCCAATCACCAGATCGGCGGTGACGGACTTGCCGCCCGCGAAGGTCAGCCTGGCCCGGTCGCCCTCGTCCTCGATCGACTCCAGCTTGTGGCCGAGATGCACCATGCCCTCGGGGAGCACGCCCAGCAGGGCCTCGATGAAGTCGCAGCGGTGGATCAGGTGGGTCTTCTCGCCGTAGGTCGCGATCTCCGGCCACTCCTCCTTGGCGATCGGGTCGGAGGTGGCGGTGAGGATCTCGAAGTAGTCGCTCGGCGAGCTGACCTTGGCGATCGCGTCGAAGGCGCCCCACTGGCGGAACCGGTCCATGGTCGAGGGCCGCAGGCCGATGCCGGCCCCGACCTCGCGGACGGCGCTCGCCTGCTCGTAGACGTTGACCGTGGCGCCGAGGAGGCTCAGGGCCTTGGCGGCGGCGGCGCCGGCGTAGCCCGCGCCGACGATCGCGATGTCGAGGTTTCTCAGGTCGGAAGACTGCATGGTCCCGGTTCTCTTTTTCAGCTCTGGATGGTCAGGAAGTCGGCGGGGTTGTCGATGAAGACGGTCGCGATCGTGCGCTCGTCGAGACCGGCGGCCCGGAGGTCGGGGATGAGGTCCTCGAAGATGTAGTTGACGGTGTGGCCCTTCACGCCCGGCCAGCCCAGCGGGCTGCAGTTGGCGTCGGCCGAGGCGAGGACCCTGCGCAGGTGCCCCTGGCCGATGAACCCGAGGAAGTGGTCGAGCCGCTCCCGGCGCGGGCGGGCCCAGAACGGCGGGTCCGGCAGCTCGGTCTCGTAGCCGAAGGTGTCGAAGCCGACCCGGCCGCCCTGCTCGGCGATCCAGGTGTCGCGGGTCTTCTCGGCGTTCACGCCGTCGTCGGCGTGCCCGAACAGCACCCGGTCGAGGGGCAGGCCCTCCTCGTTGAAGATCGCGATGGCGTTCTCGGCGTCGATCGCGAGGTGGGTGAGGATCGGCACGCCGGTCTCCAGCGCGGCGCGGGCGGCGGCCCGGTAGATGCGCTTGTCCAGGTCGGTCATGCGTCCGCCGCGGCTCACCCCGACCTTGATGACGCCCGCGCGGCTGCCGGTGCCGCCGATGCCGACCGTGATCTCGTGCGTGAACTGCCGGGTCAGGTAGTCGACGCTCGCCCGCTCGAAGAACGGCAGGGCGGTGTCGCCGCCGACGAAGCCGGTGCAGGCCACGATGTGCACGCCGGTCTTCGCCGACAGGCTCTTGTAGTAGTCGACGTCGCGGCCGTTGCAGATGCCGGTGGCGTCGACGAACGTGCCGCCGCCGTACTCGCGGCTGTGGTCGTGGAAGGCGCGCAGCTTCGGCACGGTCTCCGCGTAACGCTGCTCGGGGGACTTCCACCACGTGCTGTCCAGTTCGGAGCCGGGCATGCCGTACCCGATGTGCTCGTGGACGGCCACGATCCCCAGCTCCTCGGCCGGGATCGGCCCGAGCACGGTGTTCACTCTCGTCACAGAACTCATCTCTTGAACGTTCGAAAAGGCTCTCGCCGGTGGCGGTCAGCGCACCGAGAGCAGGTCGCGGGGGTTGCCGGCGAGGATGCGCCGGACGTCCTCGTCGCCGAGGCCCCGGGCGGTGAGCAGGGGGACGAACTCCGACAGGACGTGGCTGAACGGCAGGTCGTTGCCGGGGTGGCCCTTGGCCACGCCGACGGCGCTGCTGGAGAGCAGGACGCGCGCGCCGTGCCCGGCCTTGACGAGGTCGAGCACGAGGGCCGCGCGGTCGTCGTCGGTGACGCCGCCGTCGGAGCCGACGTGATCGAGTGCTACGTACGCGCCGCGGCGGGCGACCTCCAGCGGGGCGCCGGCGGCGAGGGCGTCCGCGCGGTCGAGCCCGCCGACGACCACGCGGTCCGCCGGCAGCTTCTCGTCGAGGACGATCTCCAGGTCGTGCACGGCGTCGGCGCCGTGGCGGACGGAGAGCGGCACGCCGGTGGCGAGGGCGGTGCGGGCCGCGCCGCGCAGCAGGCTCTCGTCGGTGGCGGTCATGCCCTCGCGGGTCGCGGCGGTGGCCACGAGACCCGCGGCGGCCCGCCGCTCGACGCGCGGGACCACCATGCCCTCGGTGACCTCCTGCGTGAAGAGGCGGGCGAACTTCTCGGCCGGCCACGGCGTCGGCGGGTTGGTCTGCGGGGTGAGGAAGTAGCCGCCGAGCAGCTTCTCCGGGCCCATGCCCGTGGACGCCACGATGTGCACGCCGGTCGAGCGGGACAGCGCCTCGTACAGCCGGAGGTCACGGCCGTGGAACATGCCCGTGCTGTCGACGATCGTCCCGCCGCCGTGCGCCCGGAAGTCCGCCAGCTTGCGCGCCAGGATCTCGAAGATCTCGGCGCGGTCGACGGTGATGTCGAAGGCGTGCTCCGCCCCCGGGAGCACCGACAGCAGGGCCTCGTGGACCGCGACGACTCCGAGGTCGTCCGCGGGGACGGGGCCGAGGACGGTGTTGACGGTGCTGCTCATGGCAGTTCGCGCACCTTTCACCGGTACTTCCTTTCGCTGGCGATCGTGTCACATAACTTTACAGGGCGTCAAGGAAATGTCCTCCCTGTAAATTCTGCTGGTTGAGAGTCAGGTGGTGGCGATGAGCTGGTCGTCGTCCAGGTGCTCCTCGACGTCGGCCCGCTTGGAGCCGAAGAGCCCGGCCAGGGTCAGGACGGCGGCGACGGCCGCGCACAGCCCGGCGACCAGGAAGGCGACGTTGTAGGCGCTGCCCAGGGACTCGAAGGCCAGCACCCGCAGGCTGTCCGGCATGGGCACCGGCGGCAGATCGGGGCCCGCCCCGGGCACCACCGGCATCGAGTTGACCGCCATCGCGCCGCCCTGCTGCGCCAGGCCGCCCGCGACCTCCGTGTACGGCGGCTTCAGGCCCGACGCCGCGACGGCGGAGCCGAGGCCCTGCGTCAGGTCCCCGTTCGCGCGGCTGACCGCGAACGCGGCGATGAGCACGGGCCCGAGCGCGAAGCCGAAGTCGCGCAGCAGGTTGGTGGTGGCGCTGGCCATGCCCGCCAGCCGCAGCGGCACCGCGTTGATCGCCACGGCCGTGATCGAGCCGACGGTGAGGGCGAAGCCGACGCCGAGGGCCAGCATCGGGGCCATGAAGCGGATCCAGTCCAGGTCGTGGACGTCGAACGTCGAGCACCAGATGCCGCTGACCGCGATGAGCGCGAAGCCGGTGGTGAGCACCCAGCGCGGCGAGAAGTTGCGGATCAGGTGCGAGACGACCGGCACCAGCAGGAAGGCGGGCCCCTGGATGAACAGGAACAGCACCCCGATGTTGAGCGCGCTCTGGTGCTGGATGGCACCGAGCCAGATGCTCATCGAGTAGCAGGTGGCGAGGAAGGCGAACATGCCGATGACCGTGGCGACGGCGACGACCGCGTAGGCGCGGTTGGCGAAGATGGTGAGACGCAGCAGCGGGACCTCGGTCCGCAGCTCGATGACGACGAACGCGCCGAGCAGCACCACGCTCGCGGCGAAGGCCCCGATGATCTCGGGACGGGCGAAGCCCGCCTCGGAGCCCTGGGTGGCCGCGAAGAGCAGCGCGATCAGGCCGAGAGCCAGGGTGACCTGGCCGGGAACGTCCAGCTTGCGGCCCTCGGGGGCCGCGGAGTCGGCGGCGAACTGGGTGATGGCGATCGAGACGACCGAGGCGGCGATCACCACCAGGTACGACGTGCGCCAGCCCCCGTCCTCCGCCAGCCAGCCGCCCATCAGCGGCGAGATCGCGGCGCCGGCCGACAGGAAGCCGGCCCACATCGCGATGGCCCTGGACCGGGCCTCCTGCGACGTGCTCACGGCGGCCAGCATGGCGAGCGAGATCGGGTAGAGGATCGCCGCGCCGACGCCGGCGACGACCTGGCCGATCCACAGGACTTGGACCGTTCCCGCCGCGTAACAGATGACCGAGCCGGCGATGGTGAGCGCCGCGCCGGCCTGCAGCAGGCGCTTGCGGCCGAACAGGTCGCCGATCACGCCGGTGGTCAGTTCGAGCACGACCATGGGGATCGCGAAGGCGGCCGTGATCCAGGTCAGTTCGGCGCCGGTGGTCTGGAACTCCTGCTGGAAGGTGCCGTTGAGCGCGCCGGGCAGCGAGTACGCCACCTGCGCGAGGAGCACGGCGAAGCAGCCGGCGAGCACCGTGACGGTGTGCCCCTGCCTGCGCGCGGCGGTCTGTGTCATGGCGGTTGTCTTCCTCGTCAAAGGGGGGTGGGGGGTGAGGATGTGAGCGGCATCACCGCGTTGATTGTGCAAAGTGGCACAAGATTTAACACGTCGTCAAGAGTTTGAGCAGTGCGTATCCGAAATGGCCGCCGAGGACGGAACACGGGCGGCGTGCTCTACGCTGGCCGTCATGGCGAGGCTTCGTGAGGCGCAGAAGGAGATGACACGCAAGCTCCTGCTGGACGCCGGCCTGGAGCTGTTCGTGTCGAAGGGCTACGCGGCCACCACGGTCGACGACATCGCCTCGGCGGCGGGCACGACGCGGGTGACGTTCTACGCCTACTTCCCGTCGAAGGTCGAGCTGATGAAGGCCCTCATCAACGAGCGGCTCAACGCCGCGCTCGGCCGCGTCCCCTCACCGGAGCACGGCTCGACCGCGCGCGACCTGGTCAGCGTGATCGAGGACGGCACGCGGGAGCGGATCCGCGACTGGCTCGCGGAGATCTCGCTGCGCTGGCCTGTCATCCGCCCCTACACCACGGCCGCCTTCGAGGCCGCCGCCGTCGATCCCGAGATCCGCGAGCTGCTCGGAGCCTGGCTCAACGAGGCCATCGGCGACGTCGAGGAGGGACTCAACCGCGCGGACCGGTTCCCCGCCGCCACCCGGCACTTCCGCAGCGTCATCGCCATCACCGAGCTCGACCACGTCGCGCGCCACTGGGTCGCGGGACACTGGGGCGTCCAGCGCGAGGAGATGCTGGACGTGCTCACCGAGAGCTGGCTCGGCACGATCGGCCGCCGCTGACGGCGTCCCTCAAGCCCGGGCCGCGTCGAACAGGAGCTGCCGCAGCCACGCCATGAAGTGATGGTCGCCGAGCCGCGGGTTCCACACCATGTCGATGCCCAGGCCCGGGATGGGGAACGGGAACTCCTCGATCCGCAGCGGCACGAGCGTGCTCATCTCGCGGGCCACCCGGTACCTCAGGAGCGCGACCCCGCCGGCCCGCCCCACCAGGTACGGCACGAGCAGGAAGTCCGAGATCAGCAGCCCCACGCGGTAGGGCACGCCGTGCTCGTCGAGCACCGAGTACGGGAAGACCCGCCGCTCGGTGTCCACGACCACGTGCGGCTGCGCGGACAGCAGGTCGAGCGCGCTCGACTCCGGCGGCGTGTCCACGGAGGTGACCACCACGCCGCGGTCGTCGTACAGCCGCTCGCGCGGGTAAGGCGCGGCGATGGCCTCGGAGACCAGGACGACGTCCACGCCGTGCTCGGTGTAGGTGGACTCGGTCGGCACGGTGATCGTACGCAGGCGCAGCGTCGCGTTCGGGGCCCGCTCGGCGACCAGGCGCGCCAGCCGCGCCCCGAGGACGAAAGCCGTGCTCGTGGTCATCGCGATCGTGATCACCCGGCGGTCTTCCGCCGGGTCGAAGACGGGGAACCTGACCACGTCCGCGACCTGTTCGAGCGTCGCCCGCAGCGGCGCGATGAGCTGCACCGCGCGCGGGGTCAGCGTGACGCCGTTGCCCTGCCGGACGAGCAGGTCGTCGCCGAGCAGCCGCCGCAGGCGGCCGAGCGCGTGGCTCATCGCCGACTGGGAGAGGCCGACCCGCTGGGCGGCCCTGGTGACCGAGCGCTCCTCCAGCACCGCGAGCAGGGGCACCAGCAGGTTGAGGTTGACCGACGCCAGCCGGTCCAGCCCGGAGCCCGCGGTGCCCCTGTCGTCGTCGCTCATCGCGACGCATCCTATGCGCTGCTCCTCATAGGACGGCCTGGCTCACCCTGCGTAGCTTCGGGATGGGGACGCGGAGGTTCAGCGCTGCGGCCGCGCCGTGGGACCAGCGCATCAGCGCGGGTCCGCCGGGCCCGCCCTCGACGAACTCGGGCTCTCCCGCCACCGGCAGCTCGCCCGCCGCCTTGAGGCTGAGCCCGAACTGCTCGGTCCAGAAGTACGGCTGGAACCGCAGCGGCGGCGCCTGCTCCCCGCGCACGAGGGCGGCCCCGGCCACCTTCGCCTGCTCGATCGCGCTGCTCCACAGGGGGACGCGGCGCCGGCCGTACGGGGTAGGGAACGCCGCCAGGTCGCCCGCCGCCGCGACGTCAGGGCGCACCAGCCCGCGCTCGTCCACCTGGAGGACGCCGCCGTCGGCCAGGCCGGTGCCGGCCAGCCATTCGGTGTTGGGCACGTCGCCGACGGCCGACACCAGCAGCTCCGCCTCGACGACCTCACCGTCGCCGAGCTGGACGCGGGCGTGCCCGGCGGCCGCCTCGACGTGCGTGGCGCCGTTCGTGAGCAGGGTCAGCCCGCGCTCCAGCGCGGCCCTGACGAAGACGCCCGCCAGGTACGGCCCCAACTGCGCGCTCAGCGGCACCCCGTCGGAGACGAGCGTGACCCGGCAGCCCGCCGCCAGGCAGCCGGAGGCCACCTCCATGCCGAGCGGGCCGCCGCCGACCACGACGACCGAGGGCCGCCCGGCGAGGCGCGCCCGCAGCGCCAGCGCGTCGTCCAGCCCGCGCAGGGTGAGCTCGTCCGGCAGTCCGGTCAGCCGCCGGGCGCGGGAGCCGGTGGCGATCACCAGCCGGTCGTACGGCAGCGCGTCTCCGCCGTCGAGCCGGACGAGGCGGCGCTCCAGGTCGAGCCCCGACGCCCGGACCCCGAGCAGCTCGCGCGCCCCGTGCGTGGCCGGCGGCAGCTCGTGGGACGACAGGTCGTCGCCGTCGAGCAGGAGCGCCTTCGACAGCGCCGGGCGGCTGTAGGCGGGGTGCCGCTCGTCGCCGACGACGGTCAGCTCGCCGTCGTACCCGCTGTCGCGCAGGGCGTCGGCCGCGGTGAGCCCCGCGACGCCGTTGCCGACGACGACGACCCGCCTGACCGGCCCGATGGACCTGTTCACGCGAGGCGGAGGGCCGCGACCGGGCAGACCCGGACGGCGGCCTGGGCCTGCGGGAGGTGGGCGTCGCCGATCTCCTCCTGGTGCAGGACCAGCTCGCCGTCGTCGTCGAGGTGCATGAGCGCGGGCGCGGCCTCCTCGCAGAGGCCGTGCCCCTCGCAGCGGGGACGGTTCAGGACGATCTTCATACGGGGGACACTTCCAGGACGGGGAGCTCTTCGATGCTCCGGGTGATGTTGCTCGGCACCCGCACCTCGGGGCCGACGACGAGCCGTTCGACGCGGCGGGACAGGGACGTGATGACCGCGTGCGCCTCCAGCCGGGCGAGTCCCTGGCCGGCGCAGCCGTGCGGGCCGTAGCCGAACGACAGGTGGTCGATCGGGTTGCGCTCGACCAGGAACGCGTCGGGATCCGGGTAGTGGCGCGGGTCCCGGTTGCCGGCGCCGAGCAGGACCGCGACCTTCGCGCCGGCCGGGATCAGGACGCCGTCGATCTCCACGTCCCGGGTCGCGCGGCGTCCCCAGGCGTTGACCGGCGGCCAGAACCGCAGCGTCTCGTTGAACGCGGCCGGGACCAGCGCCGGGTTCTCCCGCACCAGCGCGAGCTGGTCGGGGTGCCGGGCGAAGAGGGCGACGATGTTGCCGATGGAGGCGACCGTGGTGTCGACGCCGGCGCCCAGGTACTGGTGGATGATGTGGCCGGCGGTGTCGGGCGGGATCTCGCCGCGGGCCTCGGCCTCGAAGATCCCGCGCCCGACGGAGCCGGGCGTGAGGTCGCCGGCGGTGACGGCCGAGCACCAGGCGTACAGCTCGCCCGCGATCGGGAAGCTCTCCGCGGTGCGCTGGTTCATCGGCCCGATGACCTGCATGGCCGCCTGCCCCCAGCGCAGCATGTTGTCGCGTACGTGGCCGGTGAACCCGACGAGGTCGGCGACGATCTCCAGCGGCAGGGCGCGGGCCAGCGCGTCGATGGCCTCGAACGAGCCCTTGGCGACCAGCTCCTCGACGAGCGCGTCCGCCTTCGCCTCGATGGTGGCCTTGAGCCCGCGCAGCGCCCGCGGCGACAGGTTGGCGGTCAGCGCCGCCCGCAGCCGGGTGTGCGCGGGCGGGTCCGAGGAGAGGGACGTGCCGGTCAGCGCCTCGTTGACCATCGGGTTGAAGCCGATGGCCCCGGCCGAGGAGAAGGTCTCCCAGTCGGCGAGGGCGTCGCGGATCACGTCGTAGCGGGTGAGCGCGTAGACGTCGTTCGCCGGGAGGCGCACGACGGCGCCGAGCTCGCGCAGCGCCGCGTACGACGGGTAGGGGTCGACCAGCACCTCGTCGTCGAAGAGGTCCAGGTCGGAGACGGGGGCAGCGGGGTCGGTCATCGGTCTCACCTCGGGGGTCGGTCACTGGTAGTCCAGTGAAACGACCGGGCTCCCATCAGGCAAACACATGTTCTGCATGGGTGGACATGAATCTCGTGCATGCCTGGTTCGGCCGGTACAAGCCGATCTAGGATCGACATATGTGGATCCTGCCGCTCGTGGTGCTGCTCGCAGGACTTGTCCTGGGGGTCGTCGGCTACCTCGGACTGGCCGGGCGGCTGCCGCGCAACGAGTTCGCCGGGGTCCGCACCGCGACGACGATGCGCAGCGACGCCACGTTCCTGGCCGCGAACCGGGCGGCGGGCGTGCCCACGATGGCAGGGGGCGGCGCCGGCGTGGTGGGAGCGGTGGTGGCCTGGCTCGTGCCGGGCGAGATCGGCGTGGTCGTCGCGACCCTCGTGGCGGTCGCCGTGATGACGGGGCTGACGGTCCTGGGGGCCGTCAAGGGCATCCGCGCCGCGAAGGCGGTCGCCGACCCGCGCTGACGTGTCCCCCGTGCGAGCTACCCGCGAGTGTCCACCGTACGGTGACGATTCCCGAGGGCCGGATCTCTAGCGTTCTGTGCTTGGCCGCGGCGCACGGACCGGCGGCTTCCTGAACCCTCTCCAAGGAGTCGTCATGCGACTGGTGAAACAGTTCGTGGCCGTCGCGGTGGTCGCGTTCGCCGGCAACGCGGGGGTGAGCGCGGTACAGGGGAACGCGCTCCTCACCCTGATGATCGGCGTCGCGACGGCGGCGCTCGCGCTGTTCGTCTACGCCCGCGTGGTGCGCTGGTCCGAGCGCCGCGACCCGGTGGAGGTGGCCACGGCGGGCGCCGCCGCGGTGACCGGGCGCGGGATACTGATCGGGGTCGGGCTGTTCGCCGCCGTGATCGTGAACATCGCCTTCATGGGCGGCTACCGGATCGACGGCATGGGCTCGGTGACGGGCGCGCTGGGGCTGGTCGGCTTCATGGCGGCGGCCGCCGTGACGGAGGAGCTGCTCTTCCGCGGCATCCTGTTCAGGATCGCCGAGGAACGCCTCGGCACCTGGCTCGCGCTGACGCTCACCGCGGTGCTGTTCGGGCTGGTGCACCTGGTCAACCCGCACGCCGACCTGTGGGGCGCGACCGCCATCGCGATCGAGGCGGGCGGCATGCTCGCCGCCTGCTACGCCGCCACCCGCACCCTCTGGCTGCCGATCGGCCTGCACTTCGGCTGGAACTACGCGGCCGCCGGCATCTTCGGCGCGGAGGTCTCCGGCAACGGCGCCTCGGACGGGCTGCTGCACGGCGTGACGTCGGGCCCCACCGCGCTCACCGGCGGCGCGTTCGGGCCGGAGGGCAGCGTGTACGCGGTGGTGTTCTGCACGCTGCTGACGATCGTGTTCGTGTGGCTGGCCCACCGGCGCGGCACCTGGATTCCGCTGCGGCGCGGCGCGGCGGCCGGCGAGGACGCTAGGCTCTCCCGATGATCGACTTCCGCCGGGTCACGGAGCTGTGGCAGCGGCTCCACGTCACGGTCCGGGACGCGCCGCTCGGGGTGGCGCTGGCGGTCGCGTCGTTCCTGCCGGCGCTCCGGGGCCACGGGACGCAGCTCGGCGACCTGCCGGCCCGCCCCTTCGACGAGCTGGCCATCGTCGCGATCGCCCTCCAGTGCCTGCCGCTCGCCGTGCGCCGCAGGTGGCCGGCCGTCTCCCTCGTCCTGGTCTCGCTCGGGTTCGCCCTCGACCAGGTCCGCGTCTACCACACGGTGGCCGGCACCGCGCTGGCCATCGCGCTCGTCAGCGCGGGCGCCCACCTCGAACGCGGCCGGCGGGTCCTCGTGGTCCTGCTGTCGGCGGCGTACGTGACGCTCGCGGTGGTGCTCACCCGGCTCGGCTCGACGGAGGGGCCGGAAGGCTTCACGGTGTTCTACCTGCTGCTGGTGCTCGCCTGGTGCATCGGTGCCTGGCTGCGCTCCACCAGGATCGCCGAGGCCGAACGCCGCCGCGCCGTCGCCGAGGCCACCCGCACCGCCGAGCGCACCCGCATCGCCCGCGAGCTGCACGACGTCGTCACCCACCACGTCACGGCGATGGTCGTGCAGGCCGAGGCGGCCCGCTACCTGACCGCGGCCCCCGAACGCCTCGACGCCACCCTGACCGCCGTCACCGACACCGGCCGCCGGGCCATCTCCGACCTGCGGCACCTGCTCAACCTGCTCAACCCCGACCACGGCGGCCCCGATCCCGACGGCGCCGCCCATGTCCGGGCGCCCTCGATCGGCGACCTCGGCGAGCTCGTCGAGCAGACCCGCCAGGCGGGGCAGCCGGTGGAGCTCACGGAGGCGGGCGAACCCGCCGGAACGGCGGGCAGCGCCGAGTTCGTGGCCTATAGGGTCGTGCAGGAATCCCTGACGAACGCCCTCAAATACGCCCACGGCAGCCGCACCGCGGTCAGCGTCCGCTACGGCGAGAAGGAGATCACCGTGGAGGTCACCACCGACGGCTCCGGCTCCGCGGCCGGCTCCCCCGGAGGGAGCGGGCGCGGCCTCGCCGGGCTGCGCGAGCGGGTCGACGCCCTCGGCGGCGAGTTCAGCGCCGACCGGCGGGCGGGCGGCGGCTTCGTCGTACGGGCCCGCATCCCCGCGGGGAGCCCGGCGTGAGCGCGCCGGTACGCGTCCTGGTCTGCGACGACCAGGCGCTCATCCGCACTGGGTTCGCCACGATCATCGACGCGCAGCCCGACCTGGAGGTGGTGGGCGAGTGCGGCGACGGCCGCGCCGCGGTCGAGCTGGCCCGCGAGCTGGACCCGGACATCGTGGTGATGGACGTCCGGATGCCGGTGCTCGACGGCATCGAGGCGACCCGCCTGCTGGCCGGCGCGGGCGTGGCGCGTCCCGTCAAGGTGCTCGTGGTCACGACGTTCAACCTGGACGAGTACGTCTACGAGGCGCTGCGTGCCGGCGCGAGCGGCTTCCTGCTCAAGGACGCCCCGCCCGCGCAGCTCCTCCAGGGCATCCGCACCGTCGCCTCGGGCGCCGCGCTGCTGGCCCCCGAGGTGACCAGGCAGCTCGTCGGCCGGTATGCCTCCCGCATCCGCCCCGCCGAGCAGACGCCGGACGACCAGGCGCTCACCCCGCGCGAGCTGGAGGTGCTGCGCCTCATCGCCGACGGCCTGTCCAACAGCGAGATCGCCGCGACGCTGGTCATCAGCCAGGAGACGGTGAAGACGTACGTGTCCCGCATCCTCACCAAGCTCGACCTGCGCGACCGCGTGCAGGCCGTCGTCTACGCCTACCGCAGGGGACTCGTGACCTGACCGGTGCCCTAGGGTGTGGGGCCGTGCGCATCACTTCACTGAACACCTGGGGCGGGGCGATGTTCGACGAGCTCGCCCCCTGGCTCGGCGGCTGCGACGCCGACGTCCTGTGCCTCCAGGAGGTCACCCACACCCCGACCGCGGACGGGTGGACCCGGTTCGACGACGACGAGCGTTCGCTGCCGCAGCGGGCCGACCTCCTGGGTGACGTACGCGCCCGCCTGCCCCGCCACCACGCCCTGTTCAGCGCATGTGACTCCGGGCCCGTCCAGGACCACGAGCACCGCGTCCACCAGCAGGACTTCGGGCTCGCGACCTTCATCGCCCCGGCCTTCCCCGTGGTCGGCACGCGCTCCGGCTTCGCGCACGGCGAGTACGCCGACCACGGCGACCGGTGGCCCAGCGACGGCCGGCCGCGCGTCGCGCTGGCGGTGCGCGTGTTCGACCGGCGGGCCGGGCGCTTCGTCACCGTCGTCAACTTCCACGGCCTGCGGGACGCGAGCGGCAAGGCCGACACCCCCGCGCGTCGCGCGCAGGCCGAACGCCTCGCGGACCTCGTCGCCGGGGCGCGCGAGAAGGGCGATCTGACCGTGGTGTGCGGCGACTTCAACGTCCTGCCCGGCAGCGAGACGTTCCGCGTGCTCGGCGGGCTGGACCTGGTCGACCTGGTGCGGGACGCCGACACCCGGACCTCCCGCTACCCCAAGCCGGTACGGCACGCGAGCTACCTGCTGGTGTCCGAGCCCGAGGCGGTCACGCGGTTCGAGATCGTGGCCGCGCCCGAGGTGTCCGACCACCGGGCGCTGACGCTGGACCTCTGGGGCTAGCGCGGGCCGCCTCCCGTTCACCTGGACGTCAGGCCCGGTTCACACACTTCTCCCAGCTTCGTGCTGTCGGATGTGTGCGGACGAAAGGAGGGCCATGCTGCACGCGTTCAACCGCTACGAGATCAAGTATCTCGTGGACGCTGTGGAGGCGGCCGCGCTCCGCGAGGAGATCGAGCGGCGGCTCGACCGGGACCGCCACAGCGGCGACCGGGGCTACGGCGTCTGGAGCGTCTACTACGACACCCGGCAGCTCCGCTTCTACTGGGAGAAGATCGAGGGGCTGAAGTTCCGCAGGAAGCTGCGGGTGCGCCACTACGGCGACCGGTTCTCCGTGGACGAGGACACGCCGGTGTACGTCGAGATCAAGCAGCGGGTCAACCGGGTCACCCAGAAGCGGCGGGTACGCCTGCCGTACCGGGACGCGCTGCTCCTCTGCGACGGGCGGACGCTCGTCGAGCACGAGCCCGCCCAGCGGCCCTTCCTGGAGGAGGTGCTGGACCTGGTCCTGCGCCTCGACCTGCGAGCCGTCGCGACGACCGGCTACACCAGGCACGCCTACCTGGGCCGCGACGCCGACGTGGGCCTGCGGGTGACGTTCGACCAGCGGATCCGCGGCCGGGACCGGGACTTCCACCTCGGCGCGGACGCCGACGACCGGCTCATCGTCCCCGCCCGCAAGGTGATCATGGAGGTCAAGGCCGACGAGCGGGTGCCGTACTGGCTGACCGACCTCACCGCGAAGCGGAACCTGCAGGTGGTGCGGGTCTCCAAGTACTGCCAGAGCGTCGAGGCGTACGGGCTGGCGCCGCGCTCGGTGTTCCACGTTCCCGACCATGACCTCGACCTCGACACCGACCTCGACGCCGGCCGCTCCCGGCCGGCCGTCCCCTTGGAGGCATGACCCCCATGGACTTCTCCTTCCAGGACCTGTCCGGCACGTTCAGCGTGGCCGACATCGCGATCGCGATGGCGCTGTCGTTCGTGCTGAGCGCGATGATCGGCTGGGTCTACCGGGCCACGCACCGCAACGTGTCCTACAGCCAGTCCTACGTCCAGACGCTGGTCGTCCTGGGCATGCTCATCTCGCTGATCATGCTGGTCGTCGGCTCCAACATCGCCCGCGCCTTCGCCCTGGTCGGCGCCCTGTCGGTGGTGCGGTTCCGCAACGCCATCAAGGAGACCCGCGACGTCGGGTTCATCTTCCTGGTGATGGGCGTCGGCATGGCCGTCGGCACCCGCTTCTACCTGCTGGCCGTGGTCGCCGCCGTCGCGATCTCGCTGATCGTCGTGGTCATGCACCGGTTCAACTGGTTCGCGCTCAACGTACGGCGCCAGGTCGTCAAGGTGCAGGTGCCGTCGGACGACGACTACACCGCGGCGATCCAGGACGTGCTCGTCCGGCACACCGACGAGTTCGAGCTGGTCAGCATGGAGTCGATCCGGGGCGGCGCGCTGCTCGAACTGATGTACACCGTCAAGATCAAGAAGGGCAGCGAGCCCGCGGACGTCATCTCCGGCCTGCGCGCCCGCAACCACGGCCAGGCGGTCACGGTCCTGACCGGGTACGACCAGACCGATCTGTAGGGCCCGGCCATGGCACAGCTCAAACACCGCGTCCCGGTCAGGCTGCGGCAGAACTGGAAGCTGGTCGCGTTGTGCGCGGCGTTCCTGGCCGTCTGTTGGGGCGTGTTCGGCAGCGGGACCATCCGCCCGTACGTCACCACCGCCCGGGCCGCCGAGGCCGGAGCCGTCACCACGAACCTGACCGGCGCCAAGGACCTGTTCGACGCCTCGGTGCCGCACGACGTGCGGCTCACGTTCACGGACGAGGCGTACGAGGACATGCTGACCGAGTACTTCAAGGACGGGGAGAAGAAGTACGTCGAGGCCGACCTGGTCATCGACGGCACCCGGATCCCCAGCGTCGGCGTCCGGCTCAAGGGCAACTCCACGTTGCAGGGGCTGACCTGGAAGGGGCAGAGCAAGCGGCGGGTCATGCCGGGCGGCGGCCCCCGCCAGGCCGGCGACGGCCCGCCGAACGGCTTCCAGCCACCCGAGGGCTTCCAGCCACCCGAGGGCTTTCAACCGCCCGAGGGCTTCCAGCCGCCGGGCAACGGGGACGGGCAGCAGCGGGGCAACGGACGGCCGCCCGGCGGCGGTGGCATGATGCGGGCCTCGCTCAAGGCCGAGGAGCCGGAGAGCCTGCCGTGGCTGATCAGCTTCGACGAGTTCGTGGAGGGCCGCCGTTACCAGGGCCACAGCCAGCTCGCTGTGCGCCCGGCCCTGTCGGGCTCGTCGGCGATGCTGAACGAGGCGCTCGGCATCGCGGTCGTCGGCGCGGCCGGCGAGCCCACCCAGCGCTCTGCCTACGGCTCGTTCACCGTCAACGGCCGCGCCTCGACGCCCCGCCTGCTGGTCGAGTACCTGGACGAGGGCTACGCCGAGGGCCTGGGCGACGGCGTCCTGTACAAGTCGCTGGCCTCCAGCTCCTTCACCTACAAGGGCGAGGACCAGACCGCGTACGGCACCGACTTCAAGCAGGTCGACAAGGTCGGCGTCAGGGATCTGCAGCCGGTCATCGACTTCGTGAAGTGGGTGAACGAGTCGTCCGCCGAGGAGTTCGCCGCCGGCCTCGCCGAGCGCCTGGACGTGGAGTCGTTCGCCCGTTATGTGGCCCTGCAGAACCTCATGGTCAACTTCGACGACATGGCCGGCCCCGGCCGCAACTACTACCTGTGGTACGACCTCGCCGCCAAGAAGTTCACGGTCGTCACCTGGGACCTCAACCTCGCCTTCAACGGCGACGCCACGAGCGGCGTGCACGACACGATCGGCATGGGCGGCGGTCGCGGCGGCATGGGGCGCATGGGTGGGCACCCGCTGAAGGAGAAGTTCCTCGCCGACGCCGGCTTCAAGAAGCTCTACGAGGAGCAGTACCGCGCCCTCTACGCCAAGCTGCTGGCCGGCGACGCCGCCTCCGGCCTGCTGGACAAGCTGGTCGCGGCCTACAACCTCAACGACCGGGCCGACACCGCCAAGGTCGGGGAGGAGGCGGCGACGCTGCGTACGTTCCTGGAGACCAGGAAGAAGACGCTCGGCGCCGACCAGGCGATCACCGGGGCGTCGTGAGCCGCGCCGCCGCGCCGCCCGTACGCGAGAGGAGGACCCCGGCGACCACGAGGACGCCGCCCGCGACGGTGTTCCAGCCCAGCGGCTCGGCCAGCAGCAGCGTGCCGAGCAACGTCGACCACACGGGCGTCACGTACGTCACGGTGGAGGCGATCGTGGACCCCGCCGAGCGGATCACCCGCAGGTTGAGAATGTACGCCAGCCCGGTGCCGACCGCGCCGAGCAGCACGAGCGCCGCCGCGGCGGGCAGTCCGGGCCAGGACGGCCCGCCGCCGGCGAACGGGGTGACGACGGCCAGCTCGGCGGTCGCGCAGACGATCTGCACGGCCGACAGCGCGGCGGCGGAGCCCTCGCGCCCCGAGTAGAACCTGCGGGTGTAGGCGAACCCGGCTCCATAGCAGGCCGTGGCCGCCAGGCAGGCGAGGCTCCCGATCGCCGGGCCGCCGCCCGCGCCCGGCCCGCCGGCGAGCACCACGAGCGCCCCGGCGAAGCCGACGAGCAGCCCGAGCAGGCGGCGGGCGGTCGGCCGCTCCTGCGGCACCATGAGCAGCACGAACACCAGCGTGGTCAGCGGCGTCGTCGCGTTCCACACGCCGGCGAGCACCGAGCTGACCAGCGTCTCGCCATAAGCGAGTAGGGCGAACGGCACCGCGTTGAGCAGCGCGGCCACGACCAGCGCGTGCCCCCAGACGGCTCGATCGCGGGGCAGCGGCTCCCGCCGCAGCGCGCACACCGCGAGCAGGGCGAGCGCGCCGAAGAAGCAGCGCCAGAACGCCACCCACAGCGGCCCGACCCCCGCGTCGACCGCGACCTTGATCAGCGCGAAGCTCGCCCCCCAGATGGCGGACAACGTCACGAACGCCGGCATCCACCGCATGGCGCCTCCCCTTTCCTCATGCATGGACGGCATCCTGCTGAGGAGAGGAGCATGAGTCCAACAAGCCGGCTCGCCGACCCTATGAAGGAAGCTCATGACGGTGCATCTGGCCCAGCTGCGGGCGTTCGTGGCGGTGCTCGACGAAGGCGGCTTCAGCGCCGCGGCCGACGCCCTCGGGGTGAGCCAGTCGGCCGTCTCGCACGCCGTCACCGCGCTGGAACGCGCGCTCAATGCTCCGGTGCTGCTACGTCAGAGCCGGCCGCGGCCCACGGCGTTCGGCGAGCGGATCCTCGCGCACGCGCGGGCCGCGGTCGCGGCGGCCGTCGCCATCGACGACCTCGTGGCCCTGCGCGACGGCGTGCCGCGCGGGGCCGTCAGGCTGGGCGCCCCGCCGTCCGTGTGCCAGGGGCTCCTTCCCGGGCTGCTCAACCGGTGGAAGGCCGACTTCCCCGAGGTCGAGGTCACCGTGTTCGAGGGCGACGACGACGAGGTCGCCGGCTGGCTCGCGGGCTCCGCCGTCGAGCTCGCCGTGCTCGTCGACCCGCCGCCGGGCGCCGGGGTGGTCGTCGGCGCGGACGCCTTCCACGCCCTGCTCCGCCGCGACCACCCGCTCGCGGGGGAGGCGTCGATCAGCGTCACGGACCTGGAGGACGATCCCTTCCTGCTGTCCCGTGGCGGCTGCGAGTCGCATGTCAGGGAGGTCTTCCGTCAGGGGCGGACGCCGTTCGCGCCCGCGCACCGGATCAGGGAGATGGGCACGCTGCTCGCCATGGTCCGCAACGGCGTCGGCGTGACCGTGGTGCCCGGCCTCACCGCGGCGATGCTGGACGCGCGGCTCGTCCTGGTGCCGCTCGACCAGCGGGTCACCAGGAGGCTCGTGCTCAGCGGCCCGCCCGGCCGCCCCTGGCACCCCGCCGCCGAGGCCCTCGTCGTCGCCGCCCGTCCACCCGCTTGACGGCTCAGCCCTCGCCCGCCTCCGCGGCGATGACGCGGGCGAGCTCGCGCGGCCGGGTCAGCATGGGCCAGTGCCCGGAGTCGAGGTCGGCGAACGTGACGTGCCGGGCCCGCGCCAGCTCGGGCACGTCCCCGGCGTCGATCCACGCCTTCGCCTCGGCCGGCCCGAACTCGGGGCACACGACGACGACCGGCACGTCGTGACGGCGCCCGTCGGTCAGCCGTACCACGCCCCTGACGACCCCCTCGGGCACGGGGATCGCGGCGGCGGCGAAGGCCCGCCTGGCCTCCTCGTCGAGGTCGGCCGAGTCGGCCCCCTCGAACGGTCCCCACCCCGGGAAGGGCATGACGCCGTCCGTCACCTCGAAGAAGTCCGCGTACGCGGCCCCGTCGGCGGCCGGGAAACCGCCGACCAGGGCCACCTTGGCGACCCGCTCCGGCCGCGCGTCCACGGCCAGCCACGCCAGGCTGCACGCGGCCGAGTGCCCCACCACCATGACCTCGCCGGACGCCGCGTCCAGGGCGGCGAGCACGGCCGCCACCTGGTCGCCGAGCGTGGCCGAGCCGGAGCCGTCGCCCTGGCCGGGCAGGGCGACCGGCACCGGGCGGTGGCCGAGCGCGGCGAGCTCGGGCACGACGTCGTCCCAGGCGGAGGCGTCGAGCCAGAGGCCGCCGATGAGCAGAATGTCCACGGTCAGTCTTCTTCCTTGAGTGCTTTCAGATCGCGTTCGGCGTAGAGCCGGTGCTCCCACTCCTCGTGGAGGATGATGTGGAGGCATTCCTTGACGGGGAAACGTTCGAGTCGCGGCCAGCCGGGCTCGGTGCGGGTCACCTCGGCGGCCAGCCGCTCGTCGGTGAGCGTGTCCAGGACGCCGCGCACCATCGCCTGCC
Organism: Nonomuraea sp. LP-02; assembly: GCF_036289125.1. Taxonomy (NCBI): domain Bacteria; kingdom Bacillati; phylum Actinomycetota; class Actinomycetes; order Streptosporangiales; family Streptosporangiaceae; genus Nonomuraea; species Nonomuraea sp. LP-02. The sequence continues at coordinate 8,905,913 of NZ_JAXCLK010000001.1, forward strand.
GTTCGCGGCGGACGGCGAGCACCTCGTCGAGCGAGGGGCGCAGGTCGCGCTCGCACGGGATGCCGTCCCACCGGGGCGCCTCGTCCCAGGGCAGGTCGAGCGGATGCCAGGGCGAGGGGTCGCCGAGCACCATCCGGCCCGCCCAGGCGGCGGAGGCGAAGTTCAGGTGCCGCAGGGTCTGGATGAACGACCACTCGTCATCGACGCCGCGGTGCAGCTCGGCCTCCGGGAACGTACGGGCCCGCGCGACGGTGCCCTCCCACAGCCGCTCCAGGATCGCCCACGCCTCGCGGAACCCGGCGGGATCCTCGGGACGCATCTTCGCCCGCTCCGGCATGCGCCGGTCGAGCTCGGCCTCGACCAGCGGGGCGATGTCGACGCCGTTCACGACGACGTTGCTCAGCTCGCCGTCGATCTCGACGTCGATCAGCTCGACGCCGCGCAGGCGGGTCCGCCGGAACAGGGCGGCGCGGACGTCGGCACCGGTGAGGTCGATCCCGCGCATCCGGGCGTTGACCAGGTCCACCCGGTCGAAGGTGGCGTCCTGGAGGTTCACGCGCTCGAAGCGCGCCGCGGAGAGGTCCCGCTCGCGAAACTCGTCCATGAGCCCCGACCCTAGGCCCTGTTCCGGACGTTGTGCTTCCGGTTAGTGCCGGGGCGGGCTTCCAGGATGTTCCGATACGTTGGAGTTCATGGTCGCCGCCCCCGCTTCCACCGCCGCCCGCACGGAGACGACCCGGCTCGACTGGCTGGACGCGCTGCGCGGCCTCGGCGCCCTGGCGGTGGTGGGGGAGCACCTGACGACGTGGGCCATCCCCTGGCTGCGGCCCACCGCGATCAATCTCGGCATCTACGGCGTGCTGGTGTTCTTCCTGGTCAGCGGCTACATCATCCCGCACTCGCTGGAGCGGCACGGCGACGTGCGGGTGTTCTGGATCGGCCGCGTCTTCCGGCTCTACCCGCTCTACCTGGCGGTGATCGTGCTGACGCTGGCGCTCTCGCCCTGGATCGCGGTACGCGCCGAGGTGCCGCGCGACGCCTCGGCGGTGGCCGCGCACGCGACGATGCTGCTCGACGCCGTCGGGTCGGCCGGGGTGCTCAACACCATGTGGACGCTCTCGTACGAGATGGTGTTCTACCTGCTCGCGGCGGCGCTGTTCGTGCTCGGCGTACGCGACGGGCGGGGCGTGCTGCCGGTGCTGCCGGCCGTGGCGGCGGCGGTGACCGGCCTGGCGTGGGCGGCGGCGCCGCTGTCGGGGGCGTGGCTGTCGTGGGTGTCGCTGGCCGTGTTCGCGGCCGGGCTGGGCTGCGTGCTCGCCGGGCGGGCGGTGCGCGGTGCGAGCGTGGCGTTGGGGGTCATGGCGCTGGCGCTGCTGCTGCTCAGCAGCCGGGTGCCGTGGTTCGGGGCGGCGATCGTGTCGGTGATGTTCGCCGGCACCGCCATCCACCGGTGGGAACGAGGCCAGGGCCGGCTGTGGCCGGTCGGCGTCGCGGCGGCGCTGGTGGCCGCGACGCCGGTGTGGGCGCTCAGCGCGGGCTGGTGGTGGGTGCGGCCGCCGGTGTGGATCCTGACCGTCGTGCTGGCCGCCGCCACCTTCGGCGCGGCCATGGCGCTGCGCGGCCGGCGGCTGCCCACCGTGCTGACCAGGCTCGGCGTCGTCAGCTACTCGCTCTACCTGGTGCACCTGCCGCTGCTGCTGGTCCTCATGGCGGTGCTGGGGGAGATGCGGTGGGCGCCGATGGCCGCGCAGCTCGGCGTCGGCGTGCTCGTGCTCGCCCTGCTGCTGCCGCTGAGCTGGCTCAGCCACCGCTTCCTGGAACTGCCCGGCCAGCGGCTGGGCCGGAGACTGGCCCGCCGCCTTCGCTGAGCGTGCCGGAGGTCGGCTCGCCGGTCTCCGCGAGTGCGCCGGAGGCTGGCCCGCCGCCTTCGGTGAGCGTGCCGGCCGCTGGCTCGCCGGTCCGGGTGAGCGTGCCGGCGATCGGCCCGCCGGTCTCGACGAGTGCGCCGATGGCGGCGAGCAGGCAGGCGAAGTCCTCGTCGCGTACATGCCGGTCGTGATGGTCGAAGCGGCCGGCGGCCTCGCCGGCGGCGTAGCCCAGGACGGCGGTGCTGATCAGCCGCTCGGCGCGGGCGGCCCGGTCGGGCGCGAGCCCGGCCTGCCGTAGCGCGGCCACGACGCCGTCGCGGATCTCACGGGACCGCTCGGTCGCCGCCGGGCGCTGGAGCAGCAGCGGGAAGACCGCCGGATGGCGGGCCGCGGTGTCGCGGATCGCGGTGGCCATCGCGCCCAGCCGCTCCCTCCAGGACGCGTTCTCCGGGGGCAGCGGGGGGAGCAGTGCCTCCACGAGCGCGTCGAGCAGGTCGTCCTTGCTCGCGACGTGCCGGTAGAGCGCCATGGTCGTGACGCCGAGGCGGGCGGCGACGGCCGGCATGGTGAGCCCGGCGAGGCCGTGCTCGTCGGCCACGGCCATCGCGGCGGCCACGACGGCGGAGCGATTGATCTGCGCGGGGCGTCCCATACCGTAAGTATATGACGTACGCTTACGCCATAAACAAACGGGAGGCGTCATGCGGATCCTGTTGTCGGACGGGTCGGGACTGACCTCGCGGCAGTGCGCCACCGTGCTGTCGCGCGCCGGCCACCAGGTGGAGGCGCTGTCCCCCGACCCCTGGTGCGTGTGCGCCTTCACCCGGCACGTCCGGCGCGTGCACCGGGTGCCCGCCTTCGGCGACGACCCGTTCGCCTGGCTGGAGTCGGCCCTCGCGATCTACGACGAGGGCGGCTTCGACGTGCTGCTGCCCACGCAGGAGCAGGTGAGCGTGCTGTCCGCGGCGGCCGGGCGGCTGCGCGCGCGAGGCGTGTCCACGGCGGCGCCGCCGTTCCCGGCGCTCGCCGCGGTGCAGGACAAGGTGACGGCCTACGCCACGCTGGAGGCGGTGGGGGTGCCGCAGCCGCCGTCGGCCGTGGTGTCCGGCGCGGCGCAGGCCGCCGCGTGGCAGGCGTTCCCCGCCTATCTCAAGCGGCCGGTCGGCACGGCCTCCAGCGGGGTGATCCGCCTGGCCGGGCCCGCGAGCCTGGCGGATCTCACCTGGCCCGAAGGGGAGCGGCGGCTGATCCAGCAGGAGGCGCGCGGGCCGCTGGTGATGACGCAGGCGGTCTTCGCCTCCGGGGAGCTGGTCGCCTTCCACGCCTGCCGCCGCACCGGCGAGGGCTCGCGCGGCGGCGCGAGCCGCAAGCTCGGCCTGCGCCTGCCCGAGGCCGAAGCGCAGTTACGGCGGCTCGGCGGCGGCCTCCGCTGGCACGGCGCGCTGTCGGCCGACGTCATCCTGACCGCCGACGGCCCCGTGGTCATCGACGTGAACCCACGGCTGGTCGAGCCGGTCAACGCCCTGCTGTCCGGGGTCGATCTGCTGACGCCGCTGCTGGAGCTCGCCCGTGGCCGGACCCCGTCCCCGCAGCCGGCGGGCAGGGCGGGGGTGGCCACCCATCAACTGCTGCTCGCGGTGCTGGGCGCGGCCGAGCACACCGGGCGGCGGCGGGCCGTGCTCGGCGAGCTCGCCGCCGCGCTGCTGCGCCGCGGCGGCTACGCGGGCAGCGCGGAGGAGCTGTCCCCTGGTCCCGACGCGCGCGCCGCGCTGCTGCTGGCCGGCGTGTCCGGGCTGGTGCTCGCCCGCCCGCGCGCCTGGCGGCGCTTCGCCACGGGCAGCGTCGCCGCGTACGCGCTCAGCCCGGAGGGATGGGAGCGCATCCTGGACGCGGCATGAACCACTGCATTCCCCTCGGCGGGCGCTGTTCGGCTCCGACTATCCGGTGATCAGTCCCGACCGCCGGCTCGCCGACTTCGCCAGGCTCGACATCAAACCCGAGGTACGTCCCAAGATCCTCAAGCACCACGCCGCCCGCCTGCTCGGCCTGGCTCCCGGCCCGTCTTCACGATCTCGGGGGTGCGGCGGGGTGCGAACTGGCAGAATGCCCCAAACGCTGGGTGATCCCGGCGTTCCACCCCGCATTTCTGCAAAACGGAGAAGAAGGCACAGTGTCGATCGAGACGGGACCGGCCGAACCCGCCGTGCTGACGGATCCCGCCGACCCCGGCCGTCGTGGCGCCATCCGCGCGACCGCCCAGGCGATCGGGGCGGCCCGGCGTACCGTCGTCATCGGCTGCGGCGGCGGCTCCGGGCCGGCGCGCGTCCTCGGCCGCCGCGGGCTCACCCTGGGGCACGACGTCCGGCTGGCTCTCGGCTCGACCACCGCCCAGGCCGTCCAGGTGTCCCAGTTGCAGGCGGGCGACTGCCTGGTCGTGCTCCACCTCTGGCGCCCGGCCCGCGGGCTGCGCGGCCTGACCCGGCTGGGCAGGGAGCGCGGCGCCACCGTCTGCGTCCTGACCGACCTGCGCTCCTCGCCGCTCGCCGAGGAGGCCCACCACCTGATCGTCACACCCGTCGAGGGCTTCCGCGACGGCCCCTCCCGCGCCGCGATGGTCGCGGACGTCCACGCCGTCCTGGCCGAGCTCACCGCCCCCGGCTCCCCCGGGATGGGCAACCGTACGGGTACGTGCCATGCTGACGAGGGCACGGTCTGAGCGACCGGCCCTGCCGGCGAGGGAGCCTGGGCGCGTGCGGGAGGAGGGGCCGGCGTGCGAGTCGTCGTCATCGGCGCGGGGGTCGTGGGATCGGCGGTCGCGGCGGGGCTGACCCGGCGCGGCGCGCGGGTCACCGTCCTGGAGGCGCGCACCCCGGGATCGGGCACCTCGGCCACCTCCATGGCCTGGGTCAACGCCAACAACAAGCGGCTTGAGGAGTACTTCCGCCTCAACCACGCCGGGGTCCTGGCGCATCACGAGCTGCCGGGCCCGTGGTTCTTCCCCACCGGCCACCTCGAACGCGCGACGACCGACGAGCACAAGGAGCTGCTGGAGGCGCGGGTGGCGCGGCTGGCGTCACTCGGTTACCTGGTGGAACGGGTGACCGCGGAGCGGGCCGCCGACCTGGAGCCCGACCTGGTACGGCCGCCCGGTGCCGAGTACGCGTTCTTCCCCGCCGAGGCGCACGTCCACCCGATGCGGCTCATCGGACGGCTGCTGGGCGAGGCCCGCGACGGCGGGGCGGCGGTCGAGTGCGGCGCCGAGGTCACGGCGATCGAGGCGTCGGCGTCCGGGGTGAAGGTGACCGTGACCGGCGGGCGCTCGTTCGACGGCGACGCCGTCGTGACCTGCGCCGGGCGCTGGACGCAGGGAATGGCGGCGCTGGCCGGCGCGTACGTGCCCATGCTGGACCCGGCCAGGTCCGGCCGCCTCACCAACGGCTTCCTGGTCACCACGTCGCCGGTGCCGGCCCGCCTGTCCCGGATGGTCACCACCTCCGGGCTGAACCTGCGCCCCGACGGCGCCGGCCGGCTCCTGCTCCAGGCCCTGGGTCTGGACGGCCGGGCCGATCCGGCCGAGCCGGTGCCGGCCGACGTCCGGGACACGTTCCTGGCCAGGCTGCCGGCCGCGCTGCGTGCCACCGAGGGGGCCACGGCCGAGCGGGCGGTGGTGGGGCAGCGCGCCCTCCCCGGCGACGGCCTGACGGTGGCGGGATTCGCCGACGCGGCGCGGCGCGTGTACACCGTGGCCACCCACAGCGGCGTCACCCTCGCCCCGCTGCTCGGGCGGGAGGTCGCCGGCGAGCTGTACGGCGAGGAGTCGGCGCTGCTCGCCCCCTTCCGCCCCGGCCGCTTCACGGACGGCACCGCCGGCCCGCCGCCCGTTCCGGCCCGCCGCGCGGGGGAGCAGTAACCCCGATCCGTGACGGCCTCACTGACGGTGAGGCCGCTGAAGCATGCCCTCATGACGAGTGACGTCACCAGGTGCCGCCAGGACGGGTTGTTGTGACGCCATAATGGTGTCATAGTGGCGTCATGGACCTAGCTCCGTATGTCGACCAACTCCGCCGTGAGCTGGCCGTCGCCGCAGGGGCGGGCGGCGAGGAGACGCGCGCGCTGGCCGAGCGCCTCTCCGCCGCGCTCGAACCGGCCGCCAGGCTCGCGCTGCTCGAAGCGTTGTCCGCCGCCGCGGACGAGATCACCCGCGACCTCGCGCCCGGCGCGGTCGAGGTGCGCCTGCGCGGGCGCGACCCCGACTTCGTCGTGACGCCACCGCCCGGCAGCGGTGGCGTCACGTACGAGGAGGACGACGTTCCCGCCCGGCCGCTCGTGACGCCGGCGCCGCCCGACGCCGACGAGGGCGGCACCTCCCGGATCTCGCTCCGGGTCCCCGAGCACCTCAAGCCGCGCATCGAGGAGGCGGCCGGCCGCGAAGGGCTGTCGGTCAACGCCTGGCTGGTCCGGGCCGTGGCCGGCGCGCTCGACGCCGGCGAGCCGGGCCGCCGGCCGGGCCGCCCGCCGCAGCCGCAGTCCGGCAGGCGCTTCAGCGGCTGGGTGCGCTGATGTCCACCCCGACCCACCACGGAGGAGCCGTGATGCCGAGCTCTATGCCGACCTCTATGCCGACCTTCGACACGCCGGAGCCCATCCACGTTCTCATCGACGTGCCGACCGCGGTCGTCCGGATCACCGCGAGCGACCGCGCGGACACGACCGTCGAGGTCCGTCCGGCCGACGAGACCGACGACACCGACGTCCAGGCCGCGCGGGACGTCCAGATCGACCACGCCGCCGGCCGGCTCCTCGTCCGTGCCGATCCGGCCGCGCCCAGCTCGGCGCCCGGCTGGGGGCTGTCACTCGGCAGGCTCATCGAGTCGCCGGCGGACTGGGCGCGTTCGCTGCTGCGCGGGCAGGGCGCGGTGCAGGTGGCGATCCACCTGCCCGCGGGCTCCCGCGTGGACGCCAAGGCGGCGGCGGGCCTGCACTGCCGCGGGCCGCTCGGCCAGGTGACCTTCGCCACCTCCTACGGCGACATCCGCGTCGAGCGGGCCGGCCGCCTGCGGCTCCAGACCACCCACGGCGACATCTCGGTCGAGCACGCCACCGGGCACGTCGAGGTCGCCACGACCAACGGCGACATCCGCCTCGGCCGGATCGACGGCACGGCGGTCGTCAAGAGCGCCCACGGCGACGTACGCATCGGCGAGGTGACCGGCGAGCTGCGCCTGAACACCGCCTACGGCGAGGTCACCGTCGACCGCGCGCTGGCCGATGTCGTCGCCAAGACCGCGCACGGCGGCGTGAACATCGGCGAGGTGGTCTCCGGCGCGGTCGTCCTGGAGACCACCGGCGGCGGGCTCGACCTCGGGATCCGCGAGGGCAGCGCCGCCTGGCTCGACGTCAGCTCCAAGCACGGCCTCGTGGACGTCCGCCTGGACTCCGCCGACGGCCCCGGCTCGGCCGGGAACGTCGTCGAGGTGCGCGCCCACACCGCCTACGGCGACATCGTCATCCAGCGTTCCTGAGAAGGAGGACTTCCGATGACCGACGCGATCATGGCCACCGGCCTGGTCAAGAGCTACGGCGACGTGACCGCCCTCGACGGCCTGGACCTGGCCGTGCCCGAGGGGACGGTGTTCGGGCTGCTCGGCCCCAACGGCGCGGGCAAGACCACGACCGTGCGCATCCTGACCACCTTATTGAGACCGGACGCCGGGCGCGCCACGGTGGCCGGGCTCGACGTCGTACGCGACGCCACCCGGCTGCGCGCCCGCATCGGCGCCTCCGGCCAGTACGCCGCCGTCGACGACCACCTCACCGGCGCCGAGAACCTGGAGATGGTCGGCCGCCTCTACCACCTGGGCGCGCGGCGCAGCAGGGAGCGCGCCCGCGAGCTGCTGGAGCGCTTCGACCTGACCGGCGCCGCCGACCGCCCGGTGCGGGGCTGGTCGGGCGGCATGCGGCGGCGGCTCGACCTGGCCGGGGCGCTGGTCGCCGACCCGCCCGTGCTGTTCCTCGACGAGCCCACGACCGGCCTCGACCCCCGGGCCCGCGCGGGGCTCTGGGACGTCATCGCCGAGCTCGTCGCGGAGGGCACGACGGTGCTGCTCACCACCCAGTACATGGAGGAGGCCGACCGGCTCGCCGACCGGATCGCGGTCGTCGACCAGGGACGGGAGATCGCCCGCGGCACCGCCGACGAGCTGAAGGACCAGATCGGCGGCGACCGCGTCGAGCTGTCGGTCACCGGCCGGGCCGACCTGGAGGCCGCCGCGCTGGCGCTGGCGCCGCTGGCCGTCGAGGACATCCAGGTCGACGCCGCCGCCCTCCGGATGACCGTCCCGGTCACCGGCGGCGCGGCCGCGCTGACCGAGGCGCTCGGCCAGCTGGCCGCCCAGCGGATCACCGTCCGCGACGCGGGCCTGCGCCGCCCGACCCTGGACGACGTGTTCCTGACCCTCACCGGCCAGGGGGCCGGCAAGATCGAGGAGACCGTACGATGAACGCCCTCCGGCTCGCCGCCGCCGACGGCCTCACCATCGCCAGGCGCGACGCGCTGAAGATCCGGCGCGCCCCCGACCTGCTGGGCGGCGTGATCACGCTGCCCATCGTGTTCGTGCTGCTGTTCGCCTACGTCTTCGGCAGCATGATCAGCCTGCCCGGCATGTCGTACGGCGAATACCTGCTCCCCGGCATCTTCGTCATGACGATCGTCATGAGCTCCCAGATCACCGGCTACACGCTGACCCAGGACCTGCAGAAGGGCATCTTCGACCGGTTCCGCACGCTGCCGATGTCGCCCTCGGCGGTGCTGATCGGCCAGACCGTCAGCGACGTGATCATGAACCTGGCCAGCGTCGTCACGATGGCGCTGGTCGGGCTGCTGGTCGGCTGGCGGATCCACAGCTCGCCGGGGGAGGCCGCGCTCGGCTTCCTCATGCTGCTGCTGTTCTCGTACGCGTTCTCGTGGGTGACCGCGACGGTCGCGCTGGCCCTGCGCACGCCCGAGACGTTCAACAACGTGGCCACCATCGTCTCGTTCCCGATCGTGTTCCTGTCCAACGCCTTCGTCGACAGCGCCCGCCTGCCGGGGCCGCTCAAGCCGATCGCCGAGTGGAACCCGGTCTCCACGCTGATCCAGGGCGCGCGCGAGCTGTTCGGCAACACCAGCGCCGCCATGCCGGTGCCCGACGTCTGGCCGCTGCGGCATCCGGTGGCGGCGTCGCTGCTCTGGTCGGTGGTGCTGCTGGCGGTGTTCGTGCCGCTGGCCACGCGGCTCTACCAGCGGGCGATCAGCCGCTGACCAGCCCGCCGGACGGCGCGGCCCCCTCGCTCAGCCGCGATCGGGGGCCGCGCCGTCGAGGACGTGGTCGATGCGGGCGGCGAGCTCGACGTCCCGCGCCGTCACCCCGCCCGCGCTGTGGGTGGACAGCCGGAACCGGATGCCGTCGGCGGTGTGCTCGATCTCCGGATGGTGGTCGAGCACGGCGGCCTCGTTCATCACCGCCTCGGACAGCCAGCCGTGGCTGTCCGGCGTCACCGGCACGTCCTTGAGCAGCGCGTCGCCCTCGCGGCGCCAGCCCTCCAGGGCCACGAGCGCGGTGTCGATGTCCTCATCGGTCAAAAGCCCCTCGGCCATGTCGCCTCCCGTGTCGAGATCCGGTTCTCGCCTACCACGGGCCGGGGCGTTCACACCTCGATCAGTCGGCGAGGTAGCTGATCGAGCTCACCTCGTAGCCGCTGGACCGCGTGCCGCGCACGTGCATCAGCATCGCGCCGCCCTCGTACGAGTAGGCGCACGCGGACCCCTTGGGCTCGGCCGTGCACCCCTGGAAGTGGTAGGCGACGCCGCGCGGGTCGTACTTGACCTTGAACAGCGTCTTCACCGCGCCCGTGGAGGCGATCTCGAGCGCGCTGTAGCGGTCGCCTCGCCGCCAGGCGGCGAAGAGCCGCGTGGCCACCGTGGAGGGCTTGGTGACGTGCCGCGACTGGTAGACCTTCGTGACCTTGGAGCCGGTCACCACCATCGCGATGCCGTCCAGTCCGCCGGGCACCCGTACGCTCGTGTGCGTGAACCGGCACACCGCGCCGGAGCAGCCGGCGAAGCGGTCGGGCGCGCGGTAGGGGTAGCCGAAGATCGTGGCGACCGCGGCGGGGGTGGCCACCTTCGCGGCGGCCGTGCGGTCGGCGGCCAGCCAGGCGCGGAACAGCTTGTTCGCCACTCCGGCGGGCGCGACGGAGGCGGGGGCGGTGGTGGCGGAGGCGGGGCCGGCGGCGGTGAGCGTCATCGTCGCGGTCACCGCGAGCGCGGCGCCGCCGAGAACCAGTCGTCTGTACACGGCCCGACCCTATGGCCTGCGTCTTGCGTCCCGATTGCCCGCGGCTTGCAGCCCACCCGTCGTCACCTGAGGGAAGGCGCCCCCGGCCCCGCGTGACAGTGGGGCCGGGGGTACGCGCTCAGCCGCCTCGGTGGTGGTCGGTGACCTGGCGGGCCTGCTCGCGCGCGTGCTGCGCGGTGTCGCCGGCCGCCTCGGCGGCGGTCTCCCGCACCTGCTGCGCGGCCTGGCCGGCCACGTCCTTGGCCTCCTGGCCGAGCTGGCGCACGCTCTCCATCCCGGCCTCCCTGACCGGCTCCAGCACGTCGCCGACCTGCTCGCGGAGCTGCCCGACGGCCTGCTCCTCGGCCTGCGTACGCGGGATGAGCGCGGCGGCCAGCAGTCCCGCGCCGAACGCGATCAGCCCGGCGGCCAGCGGGTTGCCCTGCGTGCCGCGCATCGCCTGCTCCGGCGCGGTCCGTACCGCCTCGGCGGCCTGATGGGCGCCGTGCCGTACGGTGTCGGCCGCCTGATGCGAGCCCTCCCTGACCGTCTGCGCGGCCTGGTGCGCGCCGTGGTGCGCGCTCTCGCGTACCCGGTCGGCGGCGTGGGCCGGCGTGCCCATGACCCGCTCACGGAACGAGCGCGCCGCCCGCCGTACGCCCTCGGTCCGCCGCCGCGCGATGCGGGACGGGCTCGTCCGGTCGGCGAGCCGGTCGACGTCGGCGGCGAGCTCGGCGCGCGTGGCCGCGATCTCGCTTCTCATTTCCTCAGGTCGCGTGCCCATTGCGCGTCCTCCTTGAGCGTCTCGATGGTCTGCTCGGGCTTGGGTTCGACCTCGCGCATCCGGTTGCGTCCGGTCGTGTACATCACGCCGCCGGCGATGGCCCAGATCACCGCGACGATGAACGCCGCCCAGCCCAGGTCCATGACGTTGCCCAGGCCGAACATGACGGCCAGGGTCAGCAGCAGCGCCGTCATGGAGGCGGCGAACCCGGCGCCGCCGAGCAGCCCGGCGGCCTTGCCCGCCTTGGTGGCCTCCTGGCGGATCTCCGCCTTGGCCAGCGCCACCTCCTGGCGGAACAGTTTGGAGATGTCCTCGCCGATCTCGCCGACCAACTGGCCGATCGTCGGTTCCTCGGGTTGCACGGTCATGGCAGGTCACTCCCGGTGCCGTAGGTGGGGGGAGTGGAGCGCGGCGGCACCTGCCTCGGCTGCTCGGGCCCGGGCACGGCCGGTCCGGGCTCCTCGTACGCGGGCGGGACCACGGGCCTGGTCTCCTCGCGGGCGGAGAACGCGTCTCCGACCGGCTCCGGCGGGAACACGGGCGCGGGGGCGCTCGGCACGGTGTCGGCGGAGGCCAGCGGGGACCGCTCCTCGGGACGGGACGTCGGCTCCGGGCTCTCGTTCGCGGCCTTCATGATCCGGCCCACCAGGAAGCCCGCGGCCAGCGCCCCCGCGAGGAACGCGCCGGGGCGGCGGCGGGCGAAGCTCTGCACGTCGTTGACCATGCCGGCCAGGCCGTTGCGGTCCAGGTAGTCGGCGGCCCGGTGGCCCTGGCCGGCGATCTGGCGTACGACGCCGTTGACCGGGGAGTCGGGCTTGGCGTGCTCCTGCAGGGACGACAGGTCCTCGGACCACTGCCGCAGGCTCTGGGCGGCGCGCTGGCTCTGGTGATCGGACTGCTCGCGCACCCGGTTCCGCAGCTCGTTCACGGCGCGGCGGGCCTGGTGCCTGGCCTCGTCCGCGACCTGCGCCGTCCGTTCCACGGCGGTGCCTGCCACCTCGCGGGCGGCGTCCTTGCCCTGTTGGAGCGTTCCTTCCTGTGGAGAGGCCGGTCGCCCGGTCCCCGTCGGATACTCGCTCATGGATGCCTCCTCGTGCGACTGATGTCGCCTGCGGCTACCCAGAGTGTCAACAACAAACCAAAACGGCCCCAACGCAGGGCAAAGCGGGCTCCCCTGGCCGTGCGATGGAGATCAACTATAAGGATTTCACCTCGACGAAACCTTAAGCGGCACAGGGAACGGGTACATTGCCGCCATCCTCGCGAACATGGACCCCTTCATCGGTACAGCGGCCACCGACCTGCCTCCCGCACGCGGTCTCGCCGCCACTTGGTGGTGGCCGAAGCCCCAGGTCGGCAACACGCACCCGGGCGCGACCTCGCCGCTCGGCATGGTCTCCGCCTGCGCCTACTCCGGCGCCTACCCCACCGGCTACGGCCGCTACGCCAAGAACACCGAGGGCGTGCCCGAGGAGATGTTCGAGCGGCTGCAGGCGTCCGGGTTCACCCACTTCCAGCAGTCCGGCACCGGCGCGATCCGCAAGTACTACAACTACGTCCGGGTCACCCCCATGGTGCAGCCGCTGGACGACCTCAACGAGGCCTGGCCCCTGCACGACGAGGTGGCCGAAGCGGGCTACTACGCCGCCACCCTCGACACCGGCATCCGCTGCGAGCTGACCGTGGGCACCAAGGTCGCCGTGCACCGCTACACCTTCCCCGAGCACTCCAGCGCCCGCGTCGTGATCGACCTGTCCTGCGGCGGCCTCGGCATCGACCTCGGCCGTACGGTGCCGGTCCGGGCGCAGGCCGAGAGCATGGGGCAAGGCCGGGCGCAGGGCACGGTGGTGATGGAGGGCGTCCCGCTGTCGGTCTACCTGGAGGTGGACAGCCCCGGCTGGCGGCAGCTGCTCTGGTACGACCGCCGCCTCATCCACGGCGGCACCCGCCTCGACTTCGACAGCATCCGGCAGACCACGCTGCGCCCGTTCGGCATGCTCTTCATGGGCCCGGCGCGGGCGGGGCAGACGGTCGAGGTGCGGCTCGGGTTCTCGCTGCGCGGCTGCGAGCAGGCCCGCACCAACCTCGAACGCGAGTGCGGCCAGTCGAGCTCCGCCTTCGACACGGTACGCCTGCGCACCCGCGCCCGCTGGGGCGACCACCTCGGCCGCGTCCAGGTCGAGGGCGGCACGCCCGCCCGCCGCACGGTCTTCGGCACCGCGCTCTACCACGCGCTCATCAAGCCGTGCTTCGGCGACGACGAGAGCCCGTTCTGGCCGACCCCCGGGCCGTTCGCGTTCGACGTGTGCACCATGTGGGACATCTACAAGACCCAGCTCCCGCTGCTGTCCGCCATCGTCCCCGAGCGGGCGAACGACCTGCTGGAGTCCCTGATCCGGGTCTGCGAGGAGGAGGGCAACTTCCCGATCGGCTACCGCATGGCCCGCGGCGCCGACCGGTTCTTCCGCCAGGCGAGCGCGCTCGTCCACACGGCGCTGGCCGACGCCCACGCGCTCGGCCGCACCGCGCTCGACTGGAACTGGGCGCTCGTGCACATGGTCGGCGACCTGCGCCGCATGTACGGCGAGGACTTCTTCGAGCACGGCGTGGTGCACCCCATCACCCACACCCTCGACCTGGCCTACGCCCACCACTGCACCGCCAAGGTCGCCCGCGCGCTCAACGACCGCCGGCTGGCCGAGGAGCTGGAGCAGCGCGGCCACCAGTGGACCAACGCCTTCGACCCCTACACGGGCCTGCTGCGCGACTCGGAGTTCTACGAGGGCGGCAAGTGGAACTACTCCTTCCGCCTGCTGCACGACATGGCCGCCAGGATCGCCCTGACCGGCGGCGACAAGGCGTTCATCGACAAGCTCGACCGCTTCTTCGGCTATGGAGCGCGGCCGGTGCGGCAGCCGGGCCGGCGCCCGGACCCCGCGGAGATGGCGGCGGGCTACGCGCTCAACCGGTTCGAGGGCCTGAACAACGAGCCCGACATGGAGGCGCCCTGGGCCTATCACTACGCGGGCCGCCCCGACCGCACGGCCGAGGTGGTGCACGCGGCGCTGACCTGGCAGTTCGGCACCGGGCCAGGCGGCCTGCCGGGCAACGACGACTCCGGCGGCCTGAGCTCCTGGTACGTGTGGGCGTCGCTGGGCCTGTTCCCGGTCGCCGGGCAGAGCCTGTTCCTGGTCAACGCGCCCGCCTTCGAACGGGCCGTGCTCCGCACCGGCGACGGCGAGTTCGTCGTCGAGACCAGTGGCCACCGCGAGACCCCGATCGGCGTGGACGGTCCGGAGGGCCACCCGCCCCCGCAGTACGTGCAGTCGGCGACGCTCGACGGCAAGCCCCTGCACGCGACGCACCTGGACGCCGTCACCGTGCACCGCGGCGGCGTCCTCCACCTCCGGCTCGGACCGGAGCCGTCGGCGTGGGGCCGGGAGCTCCGGCCCCCGTCTCTTTCCGATTCACCCGCGACATAGGAGGGCGCGATGACCCCCCCACATCGCCGTCTTGTCATCGTGGTCAGGGCCGACCCGGTCATCTGCGGTCACTCGGGCGAAGCGCGCAATCTCGCCGAGGTGGCGCTGACTCGCGGGTTCACCGACGTGCGGCTGCTGACGTGGCCGATCCCCGCGCTGCAGGCGGCAGGGTTGCCGCTCAAGCCGCTGGACCGGCTGCTGCCGTACAGTCCCGGCATCACCGTGGAGCGGCCGGGGCCGGTCGGCGACTACCGGGTACCCGACGGACGCCATCAGGCCGGGCTCACCGGGCGGCTGGTCGAGCTGCTGGCCGAGCCGGTGCCGACCGTCTGCCTGTCGATGTACCTCGCGCCGCACACCTCGGTCGTCGTGGACGCGGTCGCGGCGGCCCGCGCGGCCGGTTACGCGCCCGACGTCCACACGGTCGCCAAGGCGGTCGGCTCCGACGTCACCAACGTGATCCGCTCGTGCCTGCGCGAGGGCCGGTTCGGCGCGGCGACCGTGCTGTTCACCACGTTCCTCGCCAACGACGAGGTCGTCGCGGTCTCCGACTACACCAGGGACGAGATCATCGCCTCGGCCGAGCAGGTGGACGCGTATTGCGGCACCGGTTTCGCCGAGCAGTGCCGGCGGCGGGTGACCGTCAGCTATCCGCCGATCGACTCCACGGCCTTCCTCGGTCTCGACCAGGCGGAGGTGGACGCCGCGCTCCTCCGCCGAGGGCTGGCTCGCGACGGGTACGTGCTGTTCCTTTCGCGGATGACCCGTGCCAAGGGCATCTACGAGCTGGTGACGGCCTTCGCGCGGACGCGCTGCCGCTCGCGGGTGAAGCTGGTCGTCGCGGGCACGGGCCCGGCGCTGGCGGACGTCAGGGCGCTGGCCGCGGCGGACGAGCGGGTGGTCTTCCTCGACGACGTGGACGACCGGGAGAAGGCGCTGCTCATGAACGGGTGCGCGGCCTACGCGCTGCCCACCAAGCCCGAGCCCGACTTCGTCGAGACCTTCGGCATCGCCCTGGCCGAGAAGATGCTGGCCGGCGGCGGGCCGATCATCACCACCACGACGGGCGGCGCTCCGGAGGCGGTCGGCGACACCGCCGTCATCGTCCGGCCCGGCGACGTCCCGAGCCTGGTGGCGGCCCTCGACCGGGTGGTGCTGGACCTGTCGGCCGCCGAGCGGCACGACATGGAGATGCGGGCCCGTGCCCGCGCGCTGCGCTTCGACCGGGCGGCGGTGTTCGACGACCTCTTCCCGCCGACCCCGGCGATCGAGGTCGCCTGACCCACTTCCGCTGGCGTACGACCCTTTCGGCGTACGAGGAGCGGGCCTCGCGTCCGTGCGAGGCCCGCTGCCGCCGGCGGGCGGGTGAGCGCCTACAGCGGCGGCCGGCGGTCGTCCCGCTTGGTGTCGAGGGGCGTCTCGACCTCGTCGATCTCCAAGTGCTCCTTGCGGACCTGTCCGCTCACCGTCTTCTCCTGCTCGACGGACTGCTTGTGCGCGTGGATGTGCTCCACGGGCCGGGTCTCCTTGCCGATGACCGCGCGCTCCTCGTGCAGCGTCATGCTCTGCTCGTCCTCGCCGATGTCGTACGAGCCCGTGACCGCCTCGCCCTCGCGGATCGGCACGCGCTCGATCACCACCTCCTCGTGGCTGAGCGGTACGGTCTCCTGCACGTTCTCGGTCTGAACGTACTTGCGCAGCCGCACCCGGCCGCTCTCCACGGTCTCCTTGCCGATGCGGAGCCGCTCCTCGGAAATGGTCATGTCGATGTCGGAATCGGCCATCTCCCCCGTGCGGCCCATCGCCGTCTCGGGTCCCATGCCGCCGGTCACGCCCGTCTCGTGCTCGCGGCGTATCCGCTCCATGTCGCCCATGTCCCCGCGGGTGCCTGTCGGGCCGGCGGCGGGCGTGGTGGGCGTGGTGGGCGTGGTGGGCGTGGTGGACGCGGTGGGCCTGGTCGGCGTGGCCGGGCCGGGGACGGTTCCAGGGCGGGCCTCGCCGGTGGGCGACGTGCTGCGCTGTTGCGGGACGGCCGGCGGCTGGAGGCCGTAGTGGCGATAGAGCCGCGCTTCCTCCTCGATGGTCAGATGGCCGTCCACGTCGATGTTCGGTGCGTCCTTGATCTTCTCCTTGTCGAAGGGGACACGGATCTCGTCCCCGGTGCGGTGGGAACCGGAGAGGGGCACGAAGGTCTCCTTCATGCCGAACATCCCCGTCCGGACGGTGACCCACTCCGGATCGCCGGTGCGGTCATTGAGGTACACCTGGCCTACTTGGCCGATGGGCTGCCCGTCCGACCCCACGAGGTGGCAGTCGAACAAGTGCCGGATCTCTGTTTGCAGTGCCACGACGATTTCCCCCCTTTGTTCGTGTGATTCACGGTCCACGTACCCGTAATCCGCACAAAGCATCACAATTCGGACATATGGCACAGTCAAGATTGGGCCGGTGTCATGGATGGGGGCCCGTCGCGTACGGCGGGCCCCCGGATGAGAACGCCGGCGTGCTACCGGCGCATGTTGCGATTGCCGACGTGCTCGGCGGTGCCGACGTCGTGGTGCTCACGGCGCCGCATGCCGGCGAAGCCCAGAAGTCCGAGCAGGCCCAGCAGGCCCCACAGACCGGCATTGCCGCCGCCGTCGCTCTGTCTGGTGTTGTCCTGCGGCGCAGGAGTGACCTGACCGTGCGCCACGGGCGCGACTGGCGTCTCGGCCGTGGCCGCGGCGGCCGGGGCGAGCGTCAGGAAGAACGCCAGTCCCAGTCCGGTGAGTGTCTTGCGCATTGGGTTCCCCCGATCCGGCGGTCCCACGATTGCCGAGACCGCCTGTTCTGCCTCCCTTTGCAGGAAGGCCCCCAAGCGGGGCGATCTCTGTCTCCCCCTGCTCACCAGGTCCCATACCGTTATGAATCTGTCTCAAACGACTTCTACTCGCGGGTAGGGGGCCGCGATGAGGGGTTCCGGCCGCTCTTCCGGGCGGCTTACTCGCCGGAGTGACCTGCGTCTCTTCCCATCACGTAAGGTTTCAGATCTCTTCCTTCGGGCAGAAGCACGAGGTCAACACATTCGACATCCGACCCCCTCTGCCTGGAGACGACATGCCCTCGACCGCCACTCCCGCCGATCCTGCCGGATCCCGCATGTTCTGCTCTGGTGACCCGTCCAACCTGGCCGGCAACGCCCACTGGTGGAACGAGTTCGGCGAGGACGGCAGGGGCACGCTCTATCGGTGCGAGGTGTGCGGGGTGACCGACCTGGGGTGAGGTGCCCGATGTGAGTAGCTTGCCTGATTAATGGCAGGCTGTCCCGCATGGAAAACTCCCAGCCCCTCACGGAGGAGGCCGTCCTCGAGGAGCTCCAGCGGCTCCGCGCCAGCATCGACAACCTCGACGCCGCCCTCGTACACCTGCTGGCGGAGCGGTTCAAGTGCACGCAGGAGGTCGGCCGGCTCAAGGCGGAGCACCGGCTGCCGCCTGCGGACCCCGAACGCGAGGCGCGGCAGATCCGCCGGCTGCGCGGCCTGGCCGAGGAGTCGAAGCTCGATCCGGTCTTCGCCGAGCGGTTCCTGAACTTCATCATCGCCGAGGTCGTACGCCACCACGAGCTGATCGCCAGCAGCATGTCGGAGAGCCGCGCGCGGAATTAGCAAATGCCCAGGCAGTGGCCGGTGGGCACGGAACCCCGCCCGAGTCAAGACTTTCTTGACGAAGATCGGCGAGGTATGTTCGGCCCACCGGCGAAAGAAACTTTCATCCGAAGAGGTGAAATGGGCAAGAAGTTACACCCGCTTCTGACTCTGCCGATCGTGGCGCTCGCGCTGCCCCTCATGTCCGCCCCGGCGCAGGCCGCCGACGGCTACGACCGTTGCCATGAGGGCTATTACTGCCTGTTCAGCGGCCTCAACGGCACGGGCGACATCGTCGAGCTGAACGCCAACGTCCCCGACCTGGCGGTCTACGGCATGGCCGACCGTGCCAAGTCCGACTGGAACCGTACCGACTCCGTCATCCACCTCTACTCCGAGGCCAACTGGGGCGGCTGCACCGCCACGACCGCGCCACGCGGGAAGGGCAACTTCTACAGCACCTACCGCGACTTCTTCAACGGGGTCCGCATCGGCGGCCCGAACGGCCCCTCCTGCGGAATCTCGGACGAGTTCCGCGTCAAGTCGCACCTCTGACCTCACGGCTCCGCGCATTCAGGCGGCGTCCGGCAGTGCCGGACGCCGCCTTTTTGCGTCGCCGATCCGTATGCTGTACGGTACGGCGTACGGCAAGCCACGAGGACAAGGGAGTCGCGCATGTATCAGCCGAGCGCCGAAGAGCTGAAGAGCATCGAGGAATGGTTCGCCGAGTACGACGCGCGGGCCGAGCGGGGTGAGCTCGACAAGCTGGCCGACCTGGGCGTCTTCCCCATGAACGTGGCCACCGACGTGCCCGGCGGCCACGCGGCGGTCCGGCAGTGGACGCGCGAGGAGTACCTGGAGGCGATGAAGGAGGCGATGGGCGGCGGCACGGCCGGGCTGGACCTCCGCTCGCGGCGGACCCCGCACTTCCTGAGCCCGAATCTGGTGGTCGTCGAGACGCGGGCCACCATGACCATCGAGGGCGAGGAGCAGGAGATGCACTACGCCGACCTGCTGGTGCGCACCGAGGACGGCTGGGCCTTCCAGACGATGATCCAGGGCGGCTGGGGATACGGCTGGCCCGCCGCCAGGCGCGGCTGAGGCCGGGGCCTCACAGGTACGGGCCCGTGCCGCGCGGCCGGTCCGGCAGCTCGTGGCCCTGGCCCTCGGGCCGCGACGGCCGGGCGCCGGCCTGCTGGAGCGCCAGCCCGGCCTTGATGCCCTGGAAGACGCCGTCCAGCCAGCCCACGAGCTGGCCCTGCATGATGCGCAGCTCCGCCTGGCTGGGCAGGCCGGGCGGCTCCTCGGGCATGAGGCGTTCGAGCTCCTCCCGCAGCTCGGGCGCCACCGAATCGCCGATCTCCTCGATGGCCTGCAGGTGGATGTGCTTGAGCTGGTCGCGGGCGCGCTCGTCCAGGGTCGTGTCCTGGGCCTCGTCCAGCAGCATGCGCACCATGTCGCTCATGCGCAGCAGCCGGGCCGGCTCGGTGACGCGGGCGATCTCCCGTTCCGCCGCGGTGGCCTGCGGCGACACCGCCGGCGGGCCGTGCTCTTCAGGACGGGGCGGGCCGGGTGTCGATGTCATGAGCCGTCCTCCGGGGTGCTGTTCGCTCGTGCGATCTCGGTTCCTCACCCCCTGCCCACGAACGGTGGCCTGATTACCCGCCCTCCGTGGGCCGCGGGCGGCAGCACTCGCAGGTCGGGACGCGGCCGAACTTCGCGGCCACCCAGTCCGTCCCCATCTGCAGGCCCTCCACCGCGCGGCCGACGTGGTAGTAGAGCCTCGGCGGCACCCGCCCGAGCAGCGTGCCGTGCCGCTGGCCGAGCAGCGCGACGAACTGGTGCGGCGCGAGGGCGGCGTAGCGGGGCAGGTTCTCGTACCAGCGGGCGCTGTTGCGGGCCGAGCGCTGGGTGGGCCGGATGGAGGGGATGCGCTTGCGCGAGTAGCGGGCGAGCGCGGCCCGCGGGTCGGGCTCGATGCGCAGCGCGTCGGCCAGGAAGGCGGCATCACCCAGCGCCAGCGCGGTGCCCGCGCCGATGGAGTAGTGGGTGGTGTGCGCGGCGTCCCCGAGCAGGACCAGGTTGCCGCGGTGCCAGCTGCGGTTGGTGAGGGTGCGGAACCGGAGCCAGTGAGCGCTGCCGTCGGGCTGCTCGCGGCCGATCAGCGGGTGGCCGTCCAGGACGCCGGCGAACAGCTTCTCCAGCACCGCCAGGCTGTCGGCCTCGCTCGCCCCGTCGAGGCCGAGGCCCGTCCAGGTCGCGGGCGCGCACTCGATCACGCAGGTGCTGTGCTCGTTGCCGTACGGGTAGCCGTAGCACCAGATCCAGCCGTGCGCGGTCTCCACGAACGAGAAGACGAACGAGTCGAAGATCTTCGTCGTGCCGAGCCACATGTAGACGTTGCGGCCGACGGTGAACTCGGAGCCGAAGTGCTCGGCGTGCGGCTCGCGCAGTTTGCTGTTGATCCCGTCGCCCGCCACGACCACGTCCATGCCGGCCAGCTCGGGTGCGTCTGGGCCGGTGATCTCGTGCTCGTACGCGATCTGGACGCCGAGTTCGCCCGCGCGGCGGCCGAGGATGTCGAGCAGGGTCTTGCGGCCGATGCCGAAGCCGTCGTCACTGTGCTCCATCATGAGCGTCGCGCGCTCCTGGAGCTCGACCACCCAGTTGTCCCAGTGGACGGAGTTCTCCCTGATGGCCTGGGCGGACGCCGGGTCGAGGGCGTACAGGTTCTCCAGGAGCTGCACCCAGTACGTCACACCCCAGCCGTAGGTCGAGCCGGCCGGGTTCCGCTCGTAGACCGTGATCTCGTGGGAGGCGTCAATCCGCTTCATGAGGATCGAGAAGTACAGGCTGGCGGGCCCGCCGCCGACGCAGGCGATCTTCATCATCGAACTCCCATTCCGCGTATTGTGGCCGGTACGTAGCAGAAAGTAGCAGGCCGGTTACAGGCGGAGGTCTGCTCTCATAGAGCCTCAGGTCATGACCTCACCACGGGGTCGTAGAGCGCCCGGCCTCGCGCCGGGGGCGCGGCGGAGGCGCTCAGACGTTCGAAGCCCTCCAGAAGTTCACGAGGCGCCGGCCAAAAAATCTTTGGCGCCGCACTCCGGGGTGGCTCGCGCCGCAGGCAGGCCGGTGAAATTACGTTCTGTCGTGGCTCCTATCCGTGAGTTACCCAAAGGGGGAAACCGAATGCTTCGTCGTGCTCTGGCGGGCTGCCTCGCCCTTGCGGCCGCCGGTCTCGTCACCGCCGCCGGCTCCGCAGCACACGCCGACATCAAGGCGCCGAACGCCCGCGCCGCGGCGATCGTGGACCAGTGGGGCGCCCTGATCGACGGCAAGAACGTCATCCGGACGTGGCGCCCGAGCGACGGCCGCTACTGCGTGCAGATCGCGCCCCCCATCGACACGAGGGACGCGCTGATCCAGCTCACCTCACGGACCGACGCGCGGGTGCTGTCCATCGCCTACCGCTTCCCGTCGCAGCAGTGCGACAACCAGCCCAACACCATCGCGGTGCGCGTCGTCGGCACCGACGGCAGGTCCGCGAACGGCGGCTTCGACCTGTACATCGCCTGACGCCCGCCATGCCGTGACGGCCGCGCGCCCCGCCCGGGGCGCGCGGCCGCGCCGTTTCCGGGGGTGGCGCGGTCAGGGGATGTGCGCCACGGCTCCGTAGTTGCCCGAGGCGGCGGGCTGGTCGGCGCAGGCGGCGTCGTCGTCCTCCGGGGCGGCGTCGCCGGGGGCGCCGGCGTGCCACTCGGGCACCCAGACGAGGCCGGGGTCCACCAGGTCCAGGCCGTCCAGCAGGGCCTCGACCTCCTCCTTCGTACGGATGGCGAGACGCGGGAGCGTCATGGCGAGCATGTCGCGGACGGCGGGGAGCAGCTCCTGGGGGACGGCGTCGAACGTGGTGTGCGCCAGGGCGAGGAAGCTGCCCGCCGGAGCCGTGTGGCGCAGGCGCTTGATGACGTAGTGGGCGTACTCCTCGTCGTCGAGGCTCTGCGCGGACAGCAGCAGGACCGCTATGGGCCGGTCCCAGTCGAGGAAGGTCTGGACGACCCGGTCGCCGAGCATCTCGTCGATCTCGTGGACGTCGCCGTCCACGACCCGGACCAGATCGGAGAAGGGTTCGATGGTGGCCTGGGCCATGGTGACGACCATCGGGTTGTTCTCGACGTACACGGTCCGGACGGCGGGGCTGGGGGAGGCCTGGCGGGCGAGGTCGTGCAGGCGGCGGCCGGGCGGGAGGCCGCTGGGCACGCCACTGCCGATGATCATGAATTGGTCGACGCCCTCGTGGGCGGCCAGATGGCGAATGACGCGGGAGAGGAACTGCAGGACGGCGCGGGCGGCGGTGGTGACGACGGGAGCGGCTTGCTCGAAATGGCGCACCATGTCCTTGTCCGCCTGGAAGTTGTTCTTCCCGCCGGCCGCTGCGTCGAAAAGGCGCGTCATGCGCGCCTGCGTCGTTTCGAGCTTGGCCAGGTTTCGGACAGCCCTTTGGTGCATGAGCGTTGCCCCTTTCCCACGCCGCCACCCGTCCGGGGTTGACGATCTTCGGACCTCACTCGATGACTCTGACCATATGTTCCAACAATTCCAGTCAATCGCAATGCGGTAGACCGGTTATTTCGGGAAATGTTTGTGACCAGAATCGCGGCGACGAGGGCTGCGCGGGGTTGTTCGATCAAGAAATGGCTTCCTATTCATGCACGTCGACGATGGTTCGGTGGAACCCGAAGAAGGGGATAGACGGGCCGCTGAATGATCGAATCTGCGGGCGGTTCCGGGGTTGTGATTTTTCGGGCTTATGGGCTGAGTGAGGTTTGTGGGGTTGGCGAGGCCCCGTGTGATTTTTTCGATGGCGGCCTCGTCGGCCGACCCACCGCGTCCGGAACGGACGGCCGCGGGCCGCGGCGGCAGGGGCGGGCGGGAGCCGGTGCGGACCTCGCGCGGCGCGGGACGCGGGCATGGCGAACCCTTACAGATCGCGGAAAACAGGGTGATCGTGGAGACGTCCCCCTATAACCGCCTATAACCTTCCCGTCGGCAATCGATCCGGGAAGGGAATGGGGTGGCCGGCCATGGCCGAGCAGGGGGACCCGCGGCGCGGGCCGAGGTTATCGAGCGTGACCGGCCAGGCGGGGGAAAGCCACCGGACGACGGCCTTCGAGCTCTTCTTCGACCTGGTCTTCGTGTTCGCGGCGACCCGGGTGACCGTCCTCATGGCGGGCGAGCACAACGTCCACGGACTGCTCCAAGGGCTGCTGCTGCTCGCGCTGCTGTGGTGGACGTGGGAGGGCTACACCTGGCTCGGCAACCAGGCACGCGCCGACGACGGCGTGGTACGCGGCGGCATGGCGGTGGCGAGCGCCGCGGTGATCGTCATGGCGCTGACGATCCCCGAGGCGTGGCGGGACACGCCGGGCGGGCTGGACGGGCCGCTCGTGCTCGTGGGGGCGTACGTGCTGGTGCGGGCCACGTACCTCACCGTGCGGTCCGCCGTGGACGGGACCGTCGTGGAAACGGTGGCCGGGGGCGGCGAAGGGGCGCGCCGCAGGCTCGGGCTCTCCTGGGCGACGTTGCTGGCGGTCGTGCCGCTGCTGGTGGCGGGCGCGCTGCTCGGCGGATGGGCGCAGACGGTGCTGTTCGCCGGGGCGCTCGCCGTGGACCGGGCCGGGACGCACCTGGCCGCGCGCCGCGGCGGCCTGCGGGTCGGCGACGCGGCGCGGTGGAGCGAACGGCACGGGCTGTTCGTGCTGCTCGCCATCGGCGAGTCGGCCGTGGCCGCCGGCGTGGGGGTCGCGGGGCGGGCGGTGAGCGTCCCGCTGCTCGCCGGGGCCGTGCTCGGGATCGCGGTGGCCGTGTGCCTGTGGTGGCTGTACTTCGACGTGGTCGCACCGGCGGCCGAGCACCGGCTGGTGCGCGCGCTCGGTGTGATCCGCGTCAAGATGGTCGTGGAGGGCTACACCTACGGGCACTTCCCCATCGTGGCCGGCGTCATCGTGACCGGGCTCGGCGTCCAGGGCGTGCTGGCCCACGCGGGCGAGGGCGTGGCGCTCGGCGGCTTCCACGCGTCCGTCCTGTACGGCGGCGCCGCACTCTACCTCGGCGGGCACGTGCTGTTCGGCGGCCTGATGCACGGCGTGCTCAGCCTGCCGCGGCTGCTCGCCATCGGCGCGCTGCTGGCCGGGCTGCCGGCGGCGATCGCGCTGCCGCCGCTGGCCGCGCTGGCGGGGCTGACGCTCGTCCTGGTCGTGCTGGTCACCGTGGAGACCACGCGCTTCGCCGAGCAGCGCCGCGACCTCCGGGAAGCCTGAGAGGAGCGGGCCCCGCGGTCAGGAACGCGGCGCGACGACCCGCCAGGCGGCCGGACGGAGGGTCCAGGAGCGGCGCGGAGCGGGCGGGCACAGCTCGCCGTCGGCGTTGGCCGGCACCGGCTCGCCCTCGACCACGACCGCGCGTCCCCGGAACGTCGCCACGTCGTCCCGCTCCGGGTGCCGGCCGAGCCGCAGCAGCACCCCGTACGCCAGCCGCCCCCACGGCGAGACCGCGTAGGAGACGACCACGTCGGCGAGGCCGTCGTCGGGACGCGCGCCGGGGGCCAGGGGAGTGCCGCCGCCGATCGAGGCGCCGTTGCCGACGCCCACCATGAGGACCCGGCGGCGCCCGTCGGCGACCAGCTCGCCGTCCACGCGCACCCGGAGCCGCCAGCCCTTGCTGCGCACGCCCGCGAGCAGCGCGCCGGCGGCGTACGCGGCCCGGCGCAGGACCGGCTTGAGCGGCGTCGCCCGCCGGCTGGCCTCCGCGCCGACGCCCACGTGCACGGCGTTGAGCACGATCCCCCCGCCCCCGTCCTCGTCCTCGTCCTCGACGAGCAGGTCCAGGGGGCGGGGCGTGCCGTCCAGGACGACGCGTGCGGCTTCGACGGGGTCCAGCGGGATGCCGAGCGTCCGGGCCAGGTCGTTGCCGGTGCCCATCGGGATCAGACCCACCTGGCGGCGCTCCAGCTCGCCGCGGGCCAGCAGCGCCGCCACCACCCGGTGCAGGGTGCCGTCGCCGCCGAGCACGACGGGCTCGCGGCCGGGGTGCTCGGCGAGCGCCCGGTCCAGGTCGTCCGGCCGCTCCAGGGCGTGGAAGACCACGTCCGCCCCGCCGCCGAGCACGCCGAGCACCGCCCGGCGGGTCGCCTCGTCGTCCCCGCCCGCGGCCGGGTTGCCCATCGCCAGCAGCTTGCGCGCCATCCCACTCCTCCCAGCGACCGCCCCGGTGCCCCGCCACGAGCGGGCCAAACGCGGTCAGGCAGGCAGGATCCGTATCTCGGCCGCCGGCAGGGCGCCCCACCAGCGGGCGTAGCTCAGGTACACGCGCGGGTCGCGACCGGCCAGCAGCGCCAGCAACTCCCTGGCCTCGGCGGCGAGCGCGTCCCACGTCTCCTCGGGCAGGGGGTGGAAGGCGGAGGCCTCGATGCCGCCCTCCGCCGGCCGCCACACCCCGGCCACGTGGCCGTCCACGAGCAGCGTGGGCAGGACGTCGCCGTTGGCGCGGATGACGAGCTTGCGGTACGCGGGTGGGATGACGCGGGCCCGGTCGGCGTAGGCGAGCAGCACGTTGTCCCACATGGCCATGAGCCGGGGCGGGGCGGGCGTGTCCGCGCCGGGCCGCGGCGCCCCCGGCACGTCGAACAGCTCCGTGCCGTCCGGCCCCTCCAGGCGCTCCAGCCCGTCGGACAGCGCCTGGAGGGCCGCGCGCGCCCGTGGCCGGTGGACCATCGCGAACTGGGCCACGTCCAGGACCGAAGCGGGCCCGAACGCCTCCAGATACCGCAGGGTGAGCTCCCGCAGGCAGTCGTCCTCGTCCCCGGGGACGGCGCCCGGCAGGGCGGCCAGGTACGCGGGCCTCGGCCCGAACGACCACGCCCCTCCGGTCGGCGCGTGCCGCAGCGGCGCGATCGAGCGCATCACCCGCAGCACGTTCCTCGGCGACAGGGGCGCGCGCTCGGCGATCCACGCCTCGATCTCGGCGCCCGTACGCGGCCGGTCGGCGGCGAAGACCAGCAGGTCGGGCACCAGAGCGTCGGCCTCGGCGGGCGTGAGGCCGGTCTCGGCGAAGCGCCGGTCGCCGAGCCGCGAGCCCCGCAGCGTCCGCCGCAGGGCGAGATGCATGGCCGGATGGTCGTCGGCGTGCACCACGTGCAGGGTGATCCGCATGAGCGTGGCCTTCACCAGCGAGCCGCCGGCGAACGCCGCGTCCAGCGCGGCCGGGTCGAACCCGGCGAGCCGGTTCCAGAGCGCGAGGTAGGGCGAGGCGGGTTGCTGCGCCTGCAGCCCGACCAGGCGGCGGACCGCGGGGGCGACGTCCAGCGGCTCCCGGCGCAGCAGGAACTGCCGGGCCAGGGTGGCGCGGTTGAGATCGCGGAGGGTCAGGGGCATGGGGACAATCTAGGCGTTCTGCGGCTTGCGCAGCCGCCGTCCCAGCCGCTGCGCCGGCGCCTCGATCAGGCGGTACGTCACCCCGCTCAACGGGACGAGCACGAGGTAGTACACCCCGAGGTTGGGCGCGAGATGCAGCAGGAGCGGATGCAGCAGATAGAGCGAGAAGCTGACCACGCCGAGCCAGGTCAGCCAGCGCGGGAAGGCCCGCCCGCGCAGCGCGAACGCCAGCCCGAACACGGCGAAGGCCAGCACGAGCGCCGGCGCCCAGCCGGGGTCGTCCTTGGCCGGGATCCCGCAGCCGAGCACGGCCGCCACGGCGATGGCCGCCGCCCGCCACGGGATCTCGCCGCGTTCGGCCCGGTACACGGCGGTGCCCGCGAACATGGCGGCCAGGATGATCACGCCCTGCCAGGTGCCGCCCCGGCTGCCGGCGACCACCAGCGCGAGGCCGAGCAGGCCGCCCGTGACGGCGGCCGCCGTACGGGCCCGGCCGCCGGCCAGCGCGGTCACCGCGACGGCGGCCACCACGGCGAGGCAGAGCAGCGCGGCGAGCAGGTCGCCGCGGCCGATCACGGCGCGCGGCATGAGCAGTCCTAACGGCACGGCGGCGACCGCCAGGGCCAGGGAGATCCCCGCCGACCTGCGGGCCTGGCCGGTCACGTAGAGGGCCACGCTGATGAGGTAGAACGCCATCTCGTACGACAGCGTCCACGTCACGGACACGACGGCGGGCAGGTTGAGCAGCTCCTGGAGCATCGCCACGTTGCCGAGCGCGACGAGGGGGAGCGGGCGGGAGCCGAGCCCGGAGGCGAGCGGGACCAGCCCGGCGGCGGCCAGCAGGAGCGCCGCGCAGCAGGCGGCGAGCAGGAGCGGGAGAAGGCGGAAGGCCCGCCCGGTCCAGAAGCCGCGTACGTCGCCGCGCCGCTCCAGCGAGGCGGGGATGATGTAGCCGCTCACCAGGAAGAACACGAACACCCCCCACGTGCCCAGATCGACGCGGGCGTCGACGACGGCGTAGAGGGCGGGGACGAAGGTCCAGCCGCCGTGGTGCGCGGTGACGGCCAGCGCCGCCGGCCCCCGGAGGGCGTCCAGCCAAGCCAGCCGGGCAGGGGGCAAGGACATTCGTCGGAGTCTAGGACATCCTCCCCCTCGTGAACGAGGGGGTTCCGACCGTCGCCGGCCGGTCTTCCTGCTTCATTGCTGATCGCCCGCCCGAGAGGAGTCTCGTTGAGGTCTTACACCAGCTCCACAGGCGTTTCAGCTCTCCGCCAGCCCGGCGGCGAGCACGTTTCTGGCCGCGTTCACCTCCCGGTCATGGACCGCACCGCACCCACAGGTCCACTTGCGGACGCTCAACGGCATTTGCTCCTGCAGCGTCCCGCAGATCGAGCACAGCTTGGAGGAGGGAAAGAAGCGGTCCACGACCGCCAGCGTGCGGCCGTACCAGTCCGTCTTGTACTCCAGCATGGACCGCAGTTCCCGCCAGCCGGCGTCGGAGATGGCGCGGGCCAGCCTGCGGTTCTTGACCATGTTGCGGACGGCCAGGTCCTCCACGGCGATCACTTGATTCTCGGAAAGCAGCCGTGTGGTGACCTTGTGCAGGTAGTCCCGGCGCCGGTCGGCGATCCGGGCGTAGATCTTCGCCACGCGCAGCCGGGCCTTGGCCCGGTTGTTCGACCCCTTCTCCTTACGGGCCAGGGCTCGCTGCGCCTTGGCCAGCCGACGCCGCTCACGACGCTCATGACGCGGATTGACGATCTGCTCACCGCACGACAGCGTCAGCAGCGCGGTCAGGCCGGCGTCCACGCCCGTCCACCGCTCGACCGGCGGCAACGGCGCGATCTTCTCCTCCACCAGCAGGGACACGAACCACCGCCCCGCCGCGTCCTTCGACACGGTGACCGTGGACGGCTCGGCTCCCTCGGGCAGCGGGCGCGACCACACGATGTCCAGCGGGGTGTTCATCTTCGCCAGGGTGAGCCGGCCGTCACGCCAGCGGAACGCCGAACGGGTGTATTCGGCCGACGCCCGCGACCGCTTCTTGCTCTTGAACGTGGGGTACTTGGCCCGGCGGGCGAAGAAGTTCGCGAACGCCGCCTGCAGATGCCGCAGCGCCTGCTGCAACGGCACCGACGACACCTCGTTCAGAAACGCCAGCTCGGGTGTCTTCTTCCAGACGGTCAGCGTGGCCGACGACTCGGTGTAGGAGACGCCGCGGCCTTCCAGCTTGTAGGCGCGGGTCCGCTCTTCAAGAGTCTTGTTGTAGACCAGGCGTACGCAGCCGAACGTCCGGACAAGCTCTTCGGCCTGTTCGAGGGTCGGGTAGAAGCGGTACTTGTAGGCCCGCTTCACGAGCTGCGCCACCTTTCGATTGTATGTGCGAGATCGCTCGCGCACCGGCCGATTCGAAAAGACGACGGCGGTTCTCCTGGCGGCGTACCGCCTGCTCCCGCCCTGCTCCGCAGGAGTCCGATTCCTCCCCCGCCTGAAGGCGGGGGTCTCCTCGGAGGCATCTGATGAAGGACGATGCTAAACCTGCGATTTATGGGGGAGTGTCACCCTTTAGGGCGCGATGTCGGGGGTGATGGCCGTGCCGGAGCCAGGAGAGCCCATCAAGGTGGGGGTGGAGGAGGAGTTTCACGTCGTGGACCTGCGGACCCGCCACCTGGCGGCCCGGTCGGGACTGCTGCTGGCGGCACTGCCCCCTGCCCGCTTCACGCACGAGCTGCAGCGCTCGATGGTGGAGTCCAACAGCCTGCCCTTCCGTGGCCTGACCGAGCTGGCCCGCGACCTGTGCGGCATGCGCGCCGCGCTGGTCCGCGAGGCGGAGGCGCTCGGCCTCGGCGTCGTGGCCGCGGGCAGCCCGCAGCTCGTGGACGAGGACCAGCTCAAGATCTTCCCCGACCCCCGCTACGAGCGGATGCTCATCGACTTCCAGGTGCTCACCCGCGAGCAGCTCATCTGCGGCATGCACGTGCACGCCGAGGTACGCGACCGGGAGCTGGCCGTGGCCGTCGCGCACCGGCTCGCGCCGTGGCTGCCGCCGCTGCTGGCGCTCAGCGCCAGCTCCCCGTTCTGGGACGCCGCCGACACCGGCTACGCCAGCTACCGCACCCTGGTGTGGCAGCGCTGGCCCACCACCGGCCCGATGGCGTCCTACGGCTCGGCGGCCGAGTACCAGCAGATGATCGACGCGCTGATCCGCTCCGGGGTGATCGCCGACCCCGGGATGATCTACTTCGACATCCGGCCCTCCTGCCACCTGCCCACCGTGGAGCTGCGCATCTGCGACTCCTGCCCGCGGCTGGCGGACGTCGTGCTGATCGCCGGGCTGTTCCGTGCGCTGGTCGCCACCGAGCTGGAGGTGGCCCGCAGGGGGGCCGGGCGCGAGGTGCGCCTGGAGGCGGTACGCGCGGCGACCTGGCAGGCGGCGCGCTCGGGGCTGGAGGGCGAGCTGGTCGACCCGGTGGAGGGGGTGCCGCGCCCGGCGGCCGAGGTGATCGCCCGCCTGCTCGACCGGGCACGCCCGCACCTCACGGAGGTCGGCGACTGGGAGCTGGTCTCGGCGCTGGCCCGGCAGGCGCCGGCGCGGGGCAGCTCGGCGGCGCGGCAGCGGGCGGCCCACGCCCGGCGCGGCCGACTTGAGGACGTCGTGGACCTCCTGCTCGCCGAGACCCGCTCCTGCGACTGGGCCCCAGCCCCGCCCGACCCCTGGCCCGAGGCCCGGCCAGACCGCCGGCCCGAGGCCCGGCCTGGTCTCGAGCCCGAACATCAGCCTGATCACCGGCTTGGGACCGGGCCCGAGCCTGCCCCTCGGCCTGATCACCAGACCGTCCACCGAACCGACCCCCGGCCCGGCCACCAAGCCGACCCGCGGCCGGACCACCAGACCGGCCACCAGACCGGCCACCAGACCGACCCCCGGACCGACCCCCAAACCGACCCCCGGCCCGATCATCGGCCGGCGGTCTGACGACAAGGAGGTTTTTCATCATGTGCGGCCTGTGCGGTGAGATCCGCTTCGACGACGAGGAGGCGGACATCGCCGCGGTGGACCGGATGACGGAGGCGATGCACGACCGAGGGCCGGACGGCTCGGGGTTGTGGTCGCAGGGCCCGGTCGCGCTGGGCCACCGCCGCCTGAAGATCATCGACCTGTCCGACAAGGCGGCCCAGCCGATGGTGGACGGCGAGCTGGGGCTGGAGGTGGTGTTCAACGGCTGCCTGTACAACTACGCGGAGCTCCGCGACGAGCTGCGCCGCGACGGCTACGGCTTCTACTCCACCTCCGACACCGAGGTGCTGATGAAGGCCTACCACCGGTGGGGCACCGCCTGCGTCGAGCGCTTCAAGGGCATGTTCGCCTTCGCCGTCGCCGAGCGCGACACCGGCCGCGTGGTGCTGGGCCGCGACCGGCTCGGCATCAAGCCGCTGTACCTGGCCGAGAACGGCCGCCGGCTGCGCTTCGCCTCATCACTGCCCGCCCTGCTGGCCGCCGGCGACGTGGACACCGCCGTCGATCCGGTGGCCCTGCACCACTACATGACCTTCCACGCGCTGGTGCCGGGCGAGCGTACGATCCTCGCCGGGGTGCGCAAGCTGCCCGCCGCGACCGTCCGCGTGGTCGAGCCGGATGGCACGAGCCGCGAGCACCGCTACTGGGACCCGCCCTACACCCGGGGCGCGCTGCCCGAGCACGCCGGTCTCGATGCGGAGGAGTGGCGGCGGGCCGTCCTGGACGCGCTGCGCGCGGCGGTGCGCCGCCGCATGGTGGCCGACGTGCCGGTGGGTGTGCTGCTGTCCGGCGGCCTGGACTCCAGCCTCATCGTGGCGCTGCTGGCCGAGCAGGGGCAGGAGGGGCTGGCCACGTTCAGCATCGGCTTCGAGGCGGCGGGCGGCGAGAAGGGCGACGAGTTCGCCTACTCCGACCTGGTGGCCGAGCGCTTCGGCACCGCACACCACCGCATCCGCATCCCCGACAGCCGCCTCGTCGACGGCCTGGAGCGGGCGGTGCTGGCCATGAGCGAGCCGATGGTCAGCCACGACTGCGTCGCCTTCTACCTGCTGTCGGAGGAGGTCGCCCAGCACGTCAAGGTGGTGCAGTCGGGCCAGGGCGCCGACGAGGTGTTCGCCGGCTACCGCTGGTTCCCGCCGCTGGCGGACGTGCCGCGCGAGCGGGCCGCCGAGGTCTACGCCCGCGAGTTCTTCGACCGCCCGCACGGCGAGCTGGCCCGCGTCCTCGCGTCCGGGCACCTGCTGGATCACGACGCGAGCGGCGCGTTCGTCCGCGAGCACCTGGCCAGGCCGGGCGCCGACACCGCGCTCGACGCCGTGCTGCGCCTGGAGACCACCGCCATGCTGGTGGACGACCCGGTCAAACGGGTGGACAACATGACCATGGCGCACGGGCTGGAGGCCCGCACCCCGTTCCTGGACCATGAGCTGGTGGAGCTGGCGGCGGCCTGTCCCGCCGAGCTGAAGCTGGCGCACGGCGGCAAGGGCGTGCTCAAGGACGCCGCCCGCCGCCTGCTGCCCGCCGACGTCATCGACCGGCCCAAGGGCTACTTCCCGGTGCCGGCCATCCGGCACGTGGACGGACGCGTCCTGGACCTGGTGCGCGACGCGCTGACCAGCCGGGCGGCCCGCGAGCGCGGCCTGTTCCGCCCCGAGTACGTCGCCCGCCTGCTCGCCGACCCCGACGCCGACGGCACGCCGACCGGCGTGAACCCGCTCTGGCAGCTCGGCCTGCTCGAAATGTGGCTGCAGGCCCACGGGGTATGACGGGGCGCATGACGCCGGACCTGGGCGGGCTCGCGCACGTTCCCTCGCCCGCCAGCCTGACCGCCGAGAGCTGCCTGGCGCCCGCGCTGGCCCCCGACGACAGCGCCGTGGCTTACGTCAGCGACCGCGACGGCCACCCCAAGGTCTGGGTCCAGCCACTGCGGGACGGCGCAGAGGCGTGGCCGGTGGACACCGGGCCGCAGCCGGTCATGGACGTGAGCTGGGCGCCCACGGGCGGGCACCTGGCCGTGCTGGTCGCGCCGGGCGGCGGGGAGCACACGCAGGTGGAGGCCGTGCAGACGCACGGCGGCGACCTGCGCACGCTGGCCGCCCCGCCCGGCGGTTCGGCGTCGATGGTGCGCTGGACCGGCCGCGGCGAGACGCTGCTCGTCGCCGAGACCGCCGCCGACGGCCTGACCAGCGCCGTCCTGGTGGACGCCGTCACCGGCGGGCGCAGGCCGATCGCCGCCGGCCACCTGCTGTGGCCGGCCTCGGTCAGCCGCGACCATTCCAGGATGTTGTTGCGGCGCGGCCCGCGCGGCGCCCGCCGGATGTACGTGGCCGACCTCGCGAACGGCGTGGAGCAGCCGCTGCTGCCCGGCCTGACCGGCACCACCGACCTCGGCGTGCTGTCGCCGGACGGCCGCACCGCCTACCTGGTCACCGACGCGGGCCGTGACCGCGCCGC
The DNA here is from genome assembly GCF_036289125.1 of Nonomuraea sp. LP-02. Taxonomy (NCBI): domain Bacteria; kingdom Bacillati; phylum Actinomycetota; class Actinomycetes; order Streptosporangiales; family Streptosporangiaceae; genus Nonomuraea; species Nonomuraea sp. LP-02. Next base: position 8,938,892 of record NZ_JAXCLK010000001.1, read on the forward strand.
GCTGCTGGCCGCCCGCCGGGGCGCGCTGGCTCCGGCGGAGGTGCTGGCCGAGCGCGAGGACGCGGAGCTGGACCGGTTCGCGCTGAGCGCGGACGGCCGCCGGGCGCTGCTGGTCTGGAACCGGTACGGCCGCTCCGAGCTCGACCTCCTGGACCTGGGCCGGGGCGAGCTGCGGGCGCTGCCGCCGCCGCCCGCCGCCGTGGTCACCTCGGCCCGCCTCTCCTGGCACGGTACGCTGGCCGCGCTCGCGGCGGAGAGCCCGGAGGAGCCGTCCCACGTGCTGGTGTGCGACCTCGGCACGGGCCGCTACCGGCGGGTGGCGGGCGCGGGTCCGCTGCAGGCGGCGGGCGGGGCCGAGCCGGTACGGCTGCGCGCCCGCGACGGGCTGGAGCTGACCGCCTGGCTGTACCGGCCGCCGCACGTCACCGGGCCCGCCCCGTACGCGCTCTACCTGCACGGCGGCCCGGAGGACGAGGAGCGCCCGACGTTCAACCCGCTGTTCCAGAACCTGCTGGCCGCCGGGATCGGGGTGTTCGCCCCCAACGTGCGCGGCTCCGGCGGGCACGGCCGCGCCTTCCGCCGCGCGGACGACGGAGCGCTGCGCTTTCGGGCCATCGAGGACGTGGCCGACTGCGCGGCCGAGCTGGTCCGCCTGGGCCTGGCCGATCCCGGCCGGCTGGCCTGCATGGGCTGGTCGTACGGCGGCTATCTGACGCTGGCGGCGCTGGTCGCCCATCCCGGCCTCTTCCGGGCGGGCGTGGACGTGGCCGGCATCGCCGACTTCGAGACCTTCTACGCCCGCACCGAGCCGTGGATCGCCGAGGCCGCCTTCAGCGAGTACGGCCATCCGGAGGCCGACCGCGACCTGCTGCGCGCCCTGTCGCCGCTGCGCGCGCTCGACCGGCTGGCCGCCCCGCTGCTGCTCGTGCACGGCGCCGCGGACACGAACGTGCCGCTGTACGAGGCCGAGCAGGTCCTCGCCGCCGCCCGCGCGCTGGGGCTGCCCTGCGAGGCGCTGTTCTTCGACGACGAGGGTCACGAGATCCGCCAGGTCGCCAACCGGATCAGTTTCGTGGCCAAAGTGGTGGACTGGCTCTCACATCAGCTCAGAACGGTCGAGTACCGCCCAACCGGTCGCAAGGACTTCGGTCGCGCTCGGTAATCAGGCGATTCCCGTCAGAAGCCACGGGTACCGGATGTTCGACGCGTGGTGCCCGCATGACGGAGAGTGGCGATGACGACGTACCGGCCTGGCGAGGAGCCCCTTACCTCACCGCTGGCGCCCGTGCGCCACCCCCGCAAGGGCGCGGTGATCGTGTCATGGCTGACGAGCACCGACCACAAGGTGATCGGCTACCTCTACCTCATCACGTCGTTCGTCTTCTTCACCCTGGCCGGGATCATGGCGCTGATCATCCGTGCCGAGCTGGCCCGGCCGGGCCTGCAGGTGGTGAGCCAGCAAGCGTACAACCAGCTCTTCACGCTGCACGGCACGGCGATGCTGCTGCTGTTCGCCACGCCGCTGTTCGCCGGCTTCGCGAACGTGATCATGCCGCTCCAGGTCGGCTCGCCGGACGTGGCCTTCCCCCGGCTGAACGCGGTCAGCTACTGGTTGTTCCTGTTCGGCGGGATCATCGTGTTCAGCGCCATCTTCACCAACTTCGGCTCGCCCGACTTCGGCTGGACCGCGTACACGCCGCTGTCGCGCGCCACCTACAGCCACGGCCAGGGCGGCGACCTGTGGGTGATGGGTCTGGCGTTGTCCGGTCTCGGCACGATCCTCGGCTCGGTGAACTTCTTCACCACCATCATCTGCATGCGGGCGCCGGGCCTCAGCATGTTCCGGATGCCGATCTTCACCTGGAACGTGCTGCTGACCAGCATGCTCGTGCTCATGGCGTTCCCGGTGCTGACGGCGGCGCTGCTCGCGCTGGAGGCCGACCGCAAGCTCGGCACCCACGTCTACGCGCCGGCCAACGGCGGGCCGATGCTCTGGCAGCACCTGTTCTGGTTCTTCGGCCATCCCGAGGTGTACATCATCGCGTTGCCGTTCTTCGGCATCATCACCGAGGTCATCCCGGTCTTCAGCCGCAAGCCGATCTTCGGCTACGTGGGGCTGGTGGGCGCGACCGTGGCCATCGCCGGGCTGTCGATGACGGTGTGGGCGCACCACATGTTCGCCACCGGGCAGGTGCTGTTGCCGTTCTTCTCGTTCATGACGTTCCTCATCGCGGTGCCGACGGGCGTGAAGTTCTTCAACTGGGTCGGCACGATGTGGCGCGGGTACTTGTCGTTCGAGACGCCGATGATGTTCGCGATCGGGTTCCTCGTCACCTTCCTGCTCGGCGGGCTGACCGGGGTCATCCTCGGCTCGCCGCCGCTGGACTTCCACCTGCACGACTCCTACTTCGTCGTCGCGCACTTCCACTACGTGGTGTTCGGGACCGTGGTGTTCGCCATGTTCTCCGGGTTCTACTTCTGGTGGCCGAAGATGACCGGCAGGATGCTCAACGACCACCTCGGCAAGTGGCACTTCTGGCTGCTGTTCATCGGCTTCCACACCACGTTCCTGGTGCAGCACTGGCTCGGGGCCCTGGGCATGCCGCGCCGCTACGCCGACTACAGCGCCGCCGACGGTTTCACCACGCTCAACGAGATCTCCTCCGTCGGCGCGTTCATCCTCGGCCTTTCGACGTTGCCGTTCCTCTACAACGTCTGGTGGACGGCCCGGCACGCCCCGCGCGTCACCGTGGACGACCCGTGGGGGTACGGCAACTCGCTGGAGTGGGCCACCTCCTGCCCGCCGCCCCGGCACAACTTCGACAGCATGCCGTTGATCCGCTCGGAGCGGCCCGCGTTCGACATGCACCACCCGCACACCTCCTATCGCCGCCACGACGAGGACGAGCTGCCGGGCCCGGAGAGCGGCGCCGGCATCGAGCGGTGAGCCTGTCCGACCGCGAGCGGCGGCTGCTGGCGGAGATCGAGCAGGACCTGCGCTGCGGCGATCCCGGCTTCACCCGCAGGATCGACGCGCTGAACCGCCAGGGGCCGCAGCGCTACGCCTGCCACGTGAGCAACCGCCAGATGGTGGGCGTGCTGCTCGTCGTGGTCGTGCTGAGCCTGCTGTCGGCGGTGATCCTCGTGCTGACCGCTCCCACGAGCACGCCGCGCGGCGGCTCGGGGAGCGGCCGGGCTCATCACACGAAGGCGCTCAGCCCCGTCACCGCGCGGCCCACGATGAGGGTGTTGATCTCGCGGGTGCCCTCGTAGGAGTAGAGCGCCTCGGCGTCGGCCACGAAGCGGCCGATGTCGTAGTCGAGCACGATGCCGTTGCCCGCGAGCAGCTCACGCGCCCAGCCGACGACCTCCCGCATCCGCGTCGTGCAGTACGCCTTGGCCAGCGCCGAGTGCTCGTCCCGGTAGGTGCCGGCGTCCTGGAGCTGGGCCAGCCGCACCACCATGCCGAGCGAGGCCGTGGCGTTGCCGAGCATCCGCACCAGCAGGTCCTGCACGAGCTGGAACTTGCCGATCGGCCGGCCGAACTGCTCGCGCTCCTTCGCGTAGGCGAGGGCGATCTCGTACGCGGCCAGCATCACGCCGACCGCCTGCCAGGCCACCCCGCTCCGGGTACGGCGCAGGATGCCGGCCGTGTCGCGGAAGGAGTTGGCGCCCTCCAGCCGGTTCGCCTCGGGCACCCGGCAGCCGTCGAGCGTGATGTCGGCGTTCTGGACCGAACGCAGCGCCATCTTGTTCTCGATCTTGGTGGCGGTGAAGCCGGGGGTGTCCTTCTCCACCACGAAGCCCTTGACGTGCCCGTCCTCCGCGTCGCGGGCCCAGACCACGACGAGGTCGGCGAAGGTGGCGTTGCCGATCCACCGCTTGGCGCCGTCCAGCACCCACGTGTCGCCCTCCCGCCGGGCCGTGGTGCGCATCCCGCCGGACACGTCCGAGCCCCCGTCCGGCTCGGTCAGCGCGAACGCGCCGATCTGCTCCATCGCGCTCATCGCCGGCAGCCAGCGCGCCCGCTGCTCGGCCGAGCCGCAGGCGGCGATGCTGCCCATGGCGAGCCCCGTGTGCACGCCGTAGAAGGTGGCCATCGACGGGTCGGCGTGCGCCATCTCCATCGCGAGGAAGCCGCTGAGCAGGCTGCTCGGCTTCGGCCCCGGCAGCTCCTCGAAGGCGAGGCCGGCGATCCCGAGCGAGGCGTACTCCTTCACCAGGTGGGTGGGGAACTCCGCGCGGGCCCAGTAGTCGTTGGCGATGGGGACGACCTTCTCGCGCAGGAACTCCCGCACCCGCAGCAGCGTCTCGCGCTCCTCGCCGGCCAGCAGTTCCTCGAACGCGTAGAAGTCCCCCGTCAGCAGCTCCGCCATCTCGCCCTTCCTCTTCTCGTCCGTCAGTAGGGGCGGCCGGTGCCCTCGCCGGGCAGGTAGCCGCCGTCGTCGTCGGCCGTGCGGCCGGAGCCGCCGTCCGGGTCGTCCTCGTCGGAGGCCACCCAGTCCACGCCCGCGCCGATGTGCTCGCCGCCGGGCAGGCCGGGCTCCTGCTCGGAGGGCGGCTCGCCCTCGTCGTCGATGACCATGCCGTGCTCGGCCTCGTCCACGGGGCCGGTGACGCGGAAGCCGGGGTCGCCGCCCTCGCCCTGCGGCTCCAGCCGGTCGGGCGGCATGGGGTGCGGGCTCGGGCCGTAGGTGGCGACGTGGCCCTCGATCTCGTCGGTACGCGCCGCGACCGCCTTCTCGTCGGAGCCCGCGGTCACGGGCCATTCGTCGTCGCGGCCGGTGGTGTACCCCATGGGCGTCGCGTAGCCGCTCGTCGGCTCGGCGTCGTCGCGGGGCTTCGACCCGGGGCTCGGGTTCGAGCCGCGGATCGAGGCGGGGCCGACGTCGCCGCCCATGTTGTGCAGCTCGGCGTCGAACGTCGTGCCCCGGTCCTGCTCGCGTCGTTTGTCGCGTTGCTCGCGTTCCGCACGCGTCTCCGCGGTGCGCTTCTCGTCAGACATGCCCTCTCCTCATTCGGGCTCGACCCGCATGGCGGCCTCTTCGGCGCTGTAGCCGCCCGAGTCCGGGCCCACCTCCGTGGCGATCTCGTCGGGCTCGGCGTCGCCGCGCGCCCCCTCGTCGGGCGCGACCAGCCGGCCGGCCCGGCGCGGCTCGTCCCAGACCTGGCCGGAGGGCTCCTCGGGCTGCGCCTCCCAGCCGGGGTCCACGTCGTCGTCGCGCTCGTAGCTCGTGTCCAGGTCCGCGCCGACGCCGAGGCCGCCCTCCTCGGTCACCCGCTCGACCTCGGGCGCGTCGTCCTGGTCGGTGGGCAGCCGGTCGGCCGTGGCGGACTCGGCCACGCCGAACACCGGCTGGTCCTCGGGAACCTCGCGGTCCAGCCGGCCGCTCAGCGACTCGCCCTGGATCTGCTCGTCGATGGTGGTGCCGAAGTCGTCCACCGCCACCGGGTGGTCGGCGGGCAGCGGGGCCTCCTGCGGGTCCACCGCCCACTGTTGCTGGGGCGTGCCGTCCTGCAGGTCGGGGATGCCCTCGTCCTCGAAACGGGAGCGAGGGTCATGCTCGGGTGTGTGGTGACTCATGTTTTCGCCCCTACCCATACGTCGCAAAAGGCCACTTAACAGGCGTGATCCTCTTCGGGCACGACCCGGAAGGTGGGGGCCGGGTGCGCGGACCCGGCCCCCACCGTACGATCAGGCGGCCGGCGGGAACCGCTCCCACACCCGGTGCGCCCCCAGCAGCCCGATCGTCTCGCGCAGGACCTGCTCGCCGTCCTCGCCAACGATCACGCCGGGCGCCCGCTCGGGCACGCCCGCCTGGGTGAGCACCTGTGCCGCCGTGCCCCAGCCGCCGATCGCCTTGGCGTGCCGGTACACCTCCATCACCATGAGCACGACGCGCGGGTCCACGGCCGCGTCCGGCAGGAGGTTGCCCGCCTTGGCGTCGCGCGCCCCGAAGGCGTCCTTGCCCGGCGCCGGCGCGCCCGCCAGCAGCAGGGCGTCGAACTCGACCGAGCGCGCGGTCAGGAACGTCCGCTGCACCGGCATCGTCCCCAGCATGCCGCCCTTCGGCGCGATGATCAGCGGCACCATGCCGGCGGCCAGCACGGCCTCCCGCACCGCGCCGACCACGCCGAGGTCGCAGGACTCGTCGGCGACGATGCCGATGACCCGCCCGTCGGTCGGCCACTCGCGGCCCACCTGCGACAGCGCGGGGCTCGGCGCCAGTTCGGCCGGCGGCTCGGTCGGCTCCGGCGCCGGCAGCCCCAGCCCCTGGGCGACCTCACGGCACAGCACCGGGTCGATGTTGGCCAGCACCCTGAGCTGCCGCTCCTTCACCGCCTGCTCGTAGCACTTGCCCAGCTCGAAGGTGTAGGCGTCGATGATGTGCTCCTTCTCGACAGGAGACATGCTGCGCCAGAACAGCCGCGGCTGACTGAAGTGGTCGGCGTACGAGGCGGGCGCCTCGCGCACCTTCCGCCCCGCCACCTCCAGCGGCACCTCGACGTAGCCGCCCTCGGCCGCGCCCGCCTGGAAGGGACAGCCGCCGTCCAGCGAGTTCGGCCGGTACGGCGCCACCCCCCGGTGCACCGCGTCCTGGTGGAAGCCGTCCCGCAGCATGTCGTTGACCGGGGCGTGCGGCCGGTTGATCGGGATCTGCGGGAAGTTGGGCCCGCCGAGCCGGGTGAGCTGCGTGTCCAGGTAGGAGAACAGCCGGGCGGCCAGCAGCGGGTCGTCGGTGATGTCGATGCCGGGCACCAGGTGGCCGGCGTGGAAGGCGACCTGCTCGGTCTCGGCGAAGAAGTTGGAGGGGTTGCGGTTGAGCTCCATCAGGCCGATCGGCTGGACCGGCGCCAGCTCCTCGGGCACGATCTTCGTCGGGTCGAGCAGGTCGATGCCCTCGAACGTCTGGTCAGGGGTGTCGGGAAAGGTCTGGACGCCCAGCTCCCACCGCGGGTACGCGCCCGCCTCGATCGCGTCGGCGAGGTCGCGCCGGTGGTAGTCGGGGTCCACGCCGTTGATGAGCTGCGCCTCCTCCCACGTCAGGGAGTGCACGCCGAGCTTCGGCTTCCAGTGGAACTTCACCAGCGTCGTCGCGCCCTCGGCGTTGACCAGGCGGAAGGTGTGGACGCCGAAGCCCTCCATCATCCGGAAGGAGCGGGGGATGCCGCGGTCCGACATGTTCCACATCGTGTGGTGGGTGGCCTCGGTGTGCAGGGAGACGAAGTCCCAGAACGTGTCGTGGGCGCTCTGCGCCTGCGGGATCTCCCGGTCGGGGTGCGGCTTGCCCGCGTGGATGACGTCGGGGAACTTGATGCCGTCCTGGATGAAGAACACCGGGATGTTGTTGCCGACCAGGTCGTACACGCCTTCCGTGGTGTAGAACTTGGTCGCGAAGCCGCGCGTGTCGCGTACGGTGTCGGCCGAGCCGCGCGAGCCGAGCACGGTGGAGAACCGCACGAAGACCGGCGTCTCGGCCCCTTCGGCGAGGAAGGCGGCCTTGGTGATGTTCGCGGCGGTGCCGTAGGAACGGAAGACGCCGTGGGCGGCCGAGCCGCGGGCGTGCACCACCCGCTCAGGGATCCGCTCGTGGTCGAAGTGCATGATCTTCTCGCGCAGGTGGAAGTCCTGCAGCAGCACCGGGCCGCGCGGGCCGGCCTTGAGCGAGTGGTCGGTGTCGGGCAGCCGCACCCCCTGGGCGCTGGTCAGGAACGCGCCGCCCTGCGCCACCGCGTCCTGCGACGCGCCCGTCGGCTGCCCGGTGGGGGAGTAGGTGTCCGGCCCCGTCTGGTCGGGCTTCGGCGCCAGCGGCTCGCGCGGCTCGACCGGCTCCTCGAGCGAGGGCGGCTCGCTGTTCGGGACGCCGGGGATCTCGGCCTTCTCCGGGTGACCGTGGTGGGCGACGGTGTCCACGACCTTCTCGACCGCCGACTTGATCGGGTTTGACTCGCTCATGGGTAGCTACTCCTCGGCACGCGCCGTGACATGGGTGTCTTACTGTCAGGCGTCGTTCGCTACCCAGGCCGGCCGCGGCCATACCGGAGAGTCCAGGTCAAGGCGGTGACACCGGTCACCTCGGCAGGCAGATCGTGAGCGCGCCGGGCGCGGCCGCGGCCTCGATCTCCGTGACGCTGTCCCGGTCGCCGCCGTCCAGCTCGTACGTCAGCGGCGACCCGAACTTCGCCGTCACCTTGCGCGCCCGCGTGATCCGCACGAACGGCGACTCGTCGGAGCGCCCGGCCGCCATCCTGCCGAGCACCCGCGCCCACTGCACCGGGCCCTTGGCGGTCGAGACGCCCACGTCCAGCCAGCCGTCGTCCGGCCGGGCGTCGTCGAACGCCTCGATGCCGCCCGCGATCGTGCTCACGTTGCCCAGCAGCAGGCAGCTCGCCATGCCGTCGAACCAGGTGGTGCCGTCGACGTCGATCGTCATCGGCACCAGCGGGCCGCCGACGCCCTGGACGGCCGCCTTGACGTAGCTCAGCCTGCCGAGCTTCCGCTTGGCCGCCCCGTCGGTCGCGGCGATCATCTCCGCGTCGAACCCGGCCCCGGCCATGACGGCGAAGTGCTCGCCGTTGACCACGCCCAGGTCCAGCCGCTCGCGCCGCCCGTGGAAGCCGATCCGCACGGCCTCCTCCAGGTCGATGGGGATGCCGAGGTTGCCGGCGAACAGGTTCGCGGTGCCGGCGGGCAGGATGGCCATCGGCACCTTGGAGTCGGCGAGCGCGTCGGCGCACCGCTGCACCATGCCGTCGCCGCCCCAGACGAACACCAGCTCGGCGCCCTTCTTCAGCGCCTTGCGCACCTTCTTGGGCGCCTTCTTGCTCTTCGGCACCTCGTACCAGAGCAGGTCGCCGACGCCTTCCTCGGTGATGAGCACCCGGAGCCGGTCCAGGCCGGCGCCTAATGTCTTCTTGCGGTGGGCGATCACCGCCACGGTGGGGGACATGTCTCTCCGACTACCCGCGCCGCGGCTTCTCAGACGGAGCATTAATCGCGGCATTGATCGCGGCATTAATCGCGCGCCGACTGGGTAGCCGTGGCGAACGCGCAACCGAGGGAAAGGACGGGAAATGTGAGGCTTCCACAGCTCAAAGATCCTGAACGCGGTCTCGGGCTGCGGCTGGCGCTGGCGAGTCTCGCCGTCGCGCTGATCATGATCCCGTTCACCCTCCTCCTCGTCGTGGCCAAGATGCCGCTGAACGGCCTGGATCACGGGGTCGCGGTGGATCTGCACGCGTACGCGCTCGCCCATCCCGGCGTGACCACGGTGCTGATCGTCTGGACGGACCTGTTCGGGCCGTGGCCGTGGCGGATCGCGGTCGGCCTGTACGCCGCCTGGCTGCTCTACCGGGGCGCGCCGCGCCTGGCCGCGTGGGCGGTCACCACGATGGTCGTGGGCGGGCTGCTCGGGCTCGCGCTGAAGGTCGTCGTGGCCCGGGCCAGGCCGCACCTCCCCGACCCGGTCGCGCTCGCGCCGGGCGACTCGTTCCCGTCGGGCCACGCGGTCAACGTGACGCTCGGCGTGGGCGTGATCGTCCTGCTCCTGCTGCCCTCGCTGCCTCGGTGGGGGCGGCGGCTGGCGTGGGCGGCGGGCTGGTTCGTGGTGCTGTCGGTGGCGTACACGCGGGTGGCGCTCGGCGTGCACTGGGTGAGCGACGTCGTGGGCGGCATCGTGCTGGGCGTGGCGGTGATCGCCGCCACGGCGGCGGCGTTCGAGACCTGGCGCCGCACGCAGGGGCGCAGACCGGCCTCGCCGGTGAGCGAAGGAGTGGAACCGGAATCGGTGAAGGTGACCCATGAGTGAGCACGTGAAGTACTACGCCTCGACGATCTTTTTACCGCTGGTGCTGCTGGCCGCCGTGACGTACGGGGTCGGCCGGGCGATCCTCGCCTGGCCGACCGGGGAGGCCGGACTGAGCCGGGCGCTGGCCGCCGACCGCACCTCCGAGTGGAACACCCTCACCGACTTCGGCAGCAGCCTGTCCGACACGCCCTACATCGTGGCGCTCACGGCGATCGCCGCGATCGCCTTCCGGCTGGTGTGGAAACGCTGGCTGGAGTCGGTCTTCCTGATCGTCGCGGTGTGGAGCCAGTCACTGGTCTTCCTCGGGACCACCGAGGTCGTCGGCCGGCACCGGCCGCCGGTGGAGCACCTCGACCCGGCCCCGCCCACCTCCAGCTTCCCGTCCGGGCACGTCAGCGCGGCGGTCGCGTTCTACTGCGGCTTCGCCCTCGTGCTCGCCACGCACACCCGCAACCGGGCGCTGCAGGTGGTGATCTGGGTGCTCGGCGTCGCCGCGCCGCTGAGCGTGGCGTTCTCCCGCCTGTACCGGGGCATGCACTTCCTCACCGACGTGACCTGGGGCCTGCTGCTCGGCCTGGTCTGCGTGGTCGTGGCGGCGCGGGCCATCCTGTTCCGGCGCAAGGGTGCGGAGGGCCGGCCGGCGGTCGCCCTGACGAAGACGCAGGCGCAGGCGTCCTGACGCGAGCGCGGCGGCCAGGCACGCGGGCGGGATGGCGGGCAGCACGTACCGGTGGTCGAAGTCGAGCGCGGCCACCGGCGCCACCAGCAGGAACATCGCGAACGCCCACGGCATCAGCACGGCCCGCCGCTCCCGGCCCGCGGCCACGCCGAGCCCGCCCGCGACCAGCAGCACCCCGAGCAGCGGGCCGTGCAGCGCCCACGGGTACGGGTAGGCGGCCAGGACCGACGCGTACGGCTCCACGGACGACATCCCGCTGATGTCCGGGTCGTACTCGGCGCGGACCTTCCCGATGAGCGCGTGCTCCTCGGGCAGCGACCACGACCCGACGGGGAAGGTCGAGGCGGGCACGACCCGTTTCGGATGCGCGACCGGCTCCCAGGTGAAGGCCAGCGAGGTGTCCTTGATGACCTCACGCAGGTAGTCGAGCGGCTGGGCGGCGATCGCGGCGAGGGCGAACGACCTCGCCGCGTCGTTGTGCGTGAAACGGTCGCCGGGCAGGCGGTTGAGCGCGGAGCCCGGTGCCCAGACGTACTCGGAAGCGGCGTCCACGACGGTGCCGTTCGGGCAGAGCGGGGCCAGGTCGGGCGGCGGCTTGATCACCGAGCAGTCGGCGAACGTCATCGTGCGCGCCCACAGCGCCACCCCGTCCGAGCCGCTCAGGCCGAACCTGCCGTGGTGCTGGGCGTACCAGCCGGCGTAGGCCAGCAGCGGCAGGCCGCCCGCGAGCGCCAGCGCGACGAGTGGCCGCCAGTGCCGCCAGGGCGTGCGGCGCAGCAGCAGCCAGAGCGCGGCCAGGCCGAGCAGCGGCACGGCGGCGGTGCGGGTCAGCCCGGCCAGCGCGAGCAGCAGGCCCGCCGCGGCCGCGGCCCGGACGGAGATCTGCCCGGGCCGCCACATGAGCGCCAGCAGCGCGGCCGTGACCAGGAAGATCACCTGGAGGTCGGACAGCACCGCGTGCTCCAGGCGGACGAACGGCGGGGCGAACAGGACCGGCAGGGTCGCCGGCGCCGCCCCCCAGCCGGGCAGCGAGTGCCGGCGCAGCAGGGCGTACATCATCACCGCGATCCCCAGGCCCATCACGTGCTGGACCGCGACCACGAGCCGGACGCTGTGGAAGGGAAGCAGCGCCCACAGGAACCACGAGTACCCGGCGGGGTGGAAGGTGCCCTGCGGCTTCATGTGCACGGCGGTGTCCAGGTAGGTGAAGGAGTCGTACCAGTAGACCTGTGCCGTGTCGTAGCCGAGCATGACCAGCACGCGCAGCGCGGCGGCCAGGGCGAGCACGCAGCAGAACAGCCGGTGCGTCCGGAGCAGGCGGGCGGTCACGGACGTCCTCCCGTACGTCGGGCCGGTCGTTCCGGCCGTAGGCAGGGCAGTCCAGCGAATGACCGATAACCTGATCGTCACCAGATGTGGTTATGCGGGCGTTATGTGGGTTCGGCGAGGATCTTCGCCGTTCGTGGATCTCGCAAGGGGGGCGCGCATGCGGGTGCTGGTGGCCGAGGACGAGAAGATGCTCGCCGACTCGATCGCCGAGGGGCTGCGGGGCGAGGCGCTGGCGGTGGATGTCGCCTACGACGGTGAGGCGGCGCTGGAACGCCTCGCCGTGCACGACTACGACGTGCTCGTCCTCGACCGCGACCTGCCCCAGGTGCACGGCGACGAGGTGTGCAGGACCGTGGTGGAGAAGGAGTGGCTGGTCAGGGTGCTGATGCTGACCGCCGCCAGGGACGTGCGCGACCGCGTGCGCGGCCTGTCGCTGGGGGCCGACGACTACCTGCCCAAGCCGTTCGCGTTCGAGGAGCTGGTGGCGCGCGTGCACGCGCTCGGCCGCCGCGCGAGGAGGGCCGACCCGCCCCTGCTGGAGCGGGCCGGGGTCCGGCTGGACTGGGCGCACCGGCAGGTGTTCCGCGACGGCGTGTACGTGCCGCTGGCGCGCAAGGAGTTCGGCGTGCTGGCCGAGCTGCTGCGCGCCCGTGGCGCGGTCGTCTCGGCCGAGGACCTGCTGGAGAAGGTGTGGGACGAGCACATCGACCCGTTCACCAACACCGTGCGCACCACGGTCATGAAGCTGCGCAAGAAGCTCGGCGAGCCCCAGGTCATCGAGACCGTGCCGGGATCGGGCTACCGAATCCCATGAGCGCGCGTCTCCGCTTCGCCGTGGCCTGCGCCGTGGTGTTCCTCGTGCTCGGCGCCCTCGTGCTCGCCGGCGTGTGGCTCGTCGTGCGCTCCAACCTCGAATACCGCGCCGACCTGCTCACCCCCGCCTGCACGCAGGACGGGGTCTGCAGGAACGACCCGCTGTACGAGGTGGGGCGCCGGCAGGCGATGCGGGTGCGCGCCGCCTACCAGCGCGACACCCTCAAGGCCGTGCGCGACGTCGGCGCGCTCGTCGTGGTGGCGGGGGCGGCGGGGGCGTTCGGGGTCGGCTGGCGGACGGCCGGCTGGGTGCTGCGACCACTGCGGCGGATGACCGAGACCGCCCGTCAGGTCGCCCAGAGCCACGACCTCACCGAGCGCATCTCCTACGACGGCCCGCGCGAGGAGGTCAAGGAGCTGGCCGACGTCTTCGACACCATGCTCGGCCGGCTGGCCCGCTCGTTCGACGCGCAGCGCAAGTTCGTCGCGAACGCCTCCCACGAGCTGCGCACCCCGCTGACCATCAACAGGACCCTCGTGGACGTGGCCGTGCGCCGGCCCGACGCCACCGACGACGTCAAACGGCTCGGCGAGTCGCTGCTGCTGGTCAACGCCCGGCACGAACGCCTCATCGACGGCCTGCTGGCGCTGGCGGAGGGCGAGCAGGCGGTGCTGGACCGGCGGCCGTTCGACCTGACCGACGTGGCCGAGCACGTGCTCGACCAGGCCGCCGCCGAGGCCGCCGAGCGGGAGGTGACCATCCACCGGCTGCTCGACCCCGCGCCGACCACCGGCGAGGCGGTGCTGGTGGAGCGGCTGGTGCAGAACCTGCTGGAGAACGCGATCCGGCACAACCACCCGAAGGGCGAGGTCTGGCTCTCGACCCGGCGCAGGGCCGAGCGGGTCGAGCTGGTGGTGGCCAACACGGGGCTGCCCGTGCCGGCCTACGAGATCGAGACGATCTTCGAGCCGTTCCGGCGGCTGCACGGCGACCGGCTGCGCTCGGACCGGGGGAGCGGGCTCGGCCTGTCGATCGTCAAGGTCATCGCCGAGGCCCACGGTGGCACGGTCACGGGTTGGCCGCGCGAGGAGGGCGGCCTGACCATCACCGTCGAGCTGCCGGTGGACCCGGCGGCGTGAGCGCCTCGTCGTCGAGGGTGCCGTAGGCCGTGGCGCGGAACAGGAAGGACGCCCACGAGCGGTAGGGGCGCCACGCCTCGGCCAGTTCGCGGTAGGCGACCGGCGGGGCGTCCTCGGGCAGTCCGTACGCCTCCCGCAGGATCGCGAACAGCCGAGGCTCGTCGCCGGGGAAGGCGTCCGGCGCGCCCGCGCCGCGGATCAGGATGAGCCCGGCGGAGAACGGCCCCACCCCGGGCAGGGCCCGCAGCTCGGCCAGCGCCTCCTCGGGGGCGAGCGAGCGCAGGTGCTCGGTGGTCAGCACGCCGTCGAGCGCCGCCCGCGCCAGCCCGCGCACCCACTCCTCCTTCTGCGCGGGCAGCCCGAGCCCGCCCGCCTCCAGCAGCGACACCGGCGGCGGGAACGCCTGGAACGCCTGCTCGTCCACGACGACCTCGGCGCCGAAGCGCGCGGCGATGCGCTGCTTGACGCGCGAGGCGACGAGCATCGACGAGCGCTGCACGATGACCGCCCAGCACGCCGCCTCCCATGGGCTCCAGAAGCACAGCGGGCGCAGGCCGGGACGCCGCCGCTGCACGTCGCCGAGCACGGGATCGGCTTCGCCGATCTTGGCGAAGCCCGTGCCGTCGACGTCGAGCGAGAAGATCCGCGCCACCTCGCCGCGGATCGACGGGCCCGCCGGCCGCGTGGTGGCCACCTCGACCCCGCCGGGCGCGGCCGTCACCCGCACCCCGATCGGCTTCCAGTCGTGCTCCGCGCAGTAGGCGAAGCGCAGCGCCCGCCCGTCGGAGGGCAGCGCGCTGGTGGCCGGCCAGTCCTCGGCGAAGCGCAGGCAGCCGCCGAAGTCGAACGGGCCGTCGGCGGTGATCGTGAATCCGTGCGGGGTCATACCCGTAGGGTAGAAGCAGCCCCCGACAGACCCGGTTCGCTCCACCGGAACGCCCCCGATTCCCGCTAAAGTCCATAGGCAATGAGGAGAATCCTAAAGAAGGGGCAAGCGGCGATGTCCGGCACCCATTCCAGCCCTACGCTCGGTCCCATGCCGATCGACGAGAACGCCCTTCTGCCCGACCCCGACCGCGCCCGCGTGGCGATCGGGCCGCCGTCGCCGGGGGAGGGGCACTGGGCGGGCGCGCCCAGCGCCGTCGCCGCCGGCGGGCTCATTTATCTGGCCTACCGCCTGCGCCGCCCCATCGGGCAGGGCCGCGGCTACGCGGTGGCGATCGCCCGCTCCGTGGACGGCGAACGCTTCGAGACGCTCGCCACGATCACGCGGGAGGAGATGGACGCCGAGTCGCTGGAGCGGCCCACCCTCGTCCAGCTGCCCGACGGACGCTGGCGGCTCTACCTGAGCTGTGCCACCACCGGCACCAAGCACTGGCGGGTGGAGGTGCTGGAGGCCGACGAGCCCGGCGCGTTCGACCCGCGCACCCGCATGACGGTCCTGCCCGGCGACCCGAAGACCGGGGTCAAGGACACGGTGATCGTCCGGCGGGACGGCGTGTGGCACCTGTGGGCCTCCTGCCACCCGCTCGCCGACCCCGACGAGGCCGACCAGATGGTCACCGACTACGCCACCAGCGCCGACGGCCTGGAATGGACCTGGCAGGGCACGGCGCTGACCGGCCGGCCGGGGATGTGGGACGCGCGCGGCGTCCGCGTGAGCGCGGTGCGCTTCGACGGCGACCGGGTGGTGGCCTTCTACGACGGCCGGGCCGGCGCGGAGGAGAACTACGAGGAGCGCACCGGCATCGCGGTCGGGGCCGACCCGGCCGCGCTGACCCCCGTGGGCGAGCGGCCCGCCGCGCGGTCACCGTACGGCGGGGGCGGCCTGCGCTACCTGGAGCTCGTGGACCTGCCCGGCGGCGGGACCCGCCTCTACTACGAGTACACCCGCGCGGACGGCGCCCACGAGCTGCGCACCGAGCTGCGCTAGCTCACCCCTGGCCGCGGCCGTTGCGTGACTGCCGCTGCCCCGGCGGCCGGACGCCGACCAGGCCGCCGGAGCGTTCCCTCGGCCGCAGCCAGTCGCCGAAGTCCTCGCCGGTGACCCGCTGGAGCAGCGCGACGTCCTCGGCGAAGTACGGGATGAGCCGCTGCCGCTGCTCCCACGACAGCGGGCGGCGGGCCTCGCCCCGGTGCTGGAGCAGGCTCTCGATCGGCCGGGCCAGGGCGGGCAGGCGGCGGGCCAGCGTGGACAGCACGGCGTGCCGGGCGCCGGGGGCGGGGTGCGCGGTCACGTTCCGCCGGGGCACCTCGGTGAGCAGCCCCTGCCGCACGCCGAGGAAGGCGCAGATGCGGTCGAGGGTCTCGGCCGGGCGGTCCACGACGTCCCGGTAGCGGAAGACGAGCACCTGCTCGCGCGGGAACAGCTCGTACAGGTCGGCCAGTTGCTCGCCGTAGCGGCCGAGGCCGACGTAGTGCCAGAAGTGCGACCAGCCGGCGGCGACGCGCTCCGGCTCGGCCTCGCAGGCGCGTACGAGGTCGCCGATCGGCTCCAGCCCCGCCGACCAGAGGTGCGTCCAGTTGGAGTGGGCGCGCTCGACCGGGTCCCGCAGCGACACGATGATCCGGACATTCGGGACGAGGGCCCGGATCCGGCGGCGCGCTCCGGCGTCGTAGAGGTAGAACGGGGTGGACTCGCCGGTCAGCGCGCCCGGAGGGGCGTCCGCGAACAGCGCCTCGTACTCCTCGCGCCGCCAGACGTGCTCCCGGTAGGTCTCCACGTCGCCGGGGCCGCCGTGCTCGGGCGGCGGGCCGTCGGTGAGGAAGAACTTCGGTTCCTTGATCGTGGGCAGGTAGAGTTCGGGATGCTGCCGCAGCGCTGTGTGCAGGGCGGTCGTGCCGGCTTTGGGCACGCCCGCGATCAGGAAATCGGGCAGGGCCACCGTCTTCCCTCCAGACGACTCGGACAACACCCTAATTTTCCTACCAGAAGTGTGGGATAATCAAACGTATGGGTTTGGACAAGACCCGCTCGCCGCGCGAGCGTGCCGAGACGCCCTTGACCGCCGCCATCCTGGCGGGCCGGTGGATCCGCACCGCCGCCCGCGACGACGCCGCCGGTCGCACCTGGGCCGCCAACCCGGACGCCCGCGGGCGCTCCGCGCTGGCCGCCCCCGAGCCCGCCTCCCTCTACGCAGGGTCGGCCGGCATCGTCCTGTTCTTCCTGGAGCTCGCCGCGGCGACCGGGCACGAGGCGTACCTGGAGGACGCCGCGGCCGGGGCGAGACGGCTCGCGGCCACCTGGCGCGAGCAGCAGGACCTGACCCTCTACCACGGGCTCACCGGCACCGTCGTGGCGCTCGCCGAGGCCGGCTGGGCGCTCGGCGACGAACGGCTGGAGTCGGCGGCACGGGACGCGGCCGAGCACGTCGTCCGGTCCGCCCGGCCGCTCCCCGGCGGCCCCGGCTGGACCGGCGACCCCGCCCAGCGCGGCGACGGCGGCATCGTGCTCGGGCTGCTGCGCGCCGCCACCGCACTCGGCGTGCCGGGCCACGAGGAGATCGCGGTCGAGGCGGGCGAGCGCATCGCCGGGCTCGCCGTCCCCGGCCACCGCTTCGGCGACTGCCCCGACCTGCCCACGGACGCCGTCACCCCCGGGTTCCTGGCCGGCACTGCGGGGACCGCGTTCCTCCTCGCCCGCCTGTACGGCGTCACCGGCGAGACGCGCTTCCTGGAGGCGGCCAACCGGGGGGCGGGCTTCGTCCGCGAGGTCAGCGTCCTCTCCGAGCGGTGCGCGCTGGTGCCCCACCACGTGCCGCAGGGGCGCGGCCTGCACTACCTCGGGTTCTGCTCCGGCTCGGCGGGCGTGGCGCGGATGTTCCAGGAGCTGCACCGGGTCACCGGCGAGCCGGGCCACCTCGAATGGGTGGAGCGGCTGGCCGGCGGCATCGTCCGCAGCGGCGTGCCGGAACGGCGCACCCCCGGCTTCTGGAACACGGCCTGCCAGTGCTGCGGCTCGGCCGGGCTGCTGGAGCTGTTCACCGGCCTCTGGGCGGAGACCGGCGACGCCACCTACCTCACCTACGCCCGCGGGCTCGCCCGCCACCTCATCGGCGCGGCCACCGACCACGACGACCGCGGGTTCCGCTGGTACCAGGCATACCGGCGGTTACGGCCGGGCGAGGTGAGCGCGGACACCGGCTACATGGTGGGCGCGGCCGGCATCGGCGCGGCGCTGCTCCACCTCGACGCCGCCCTGCGGCCCAGGCAGGCCCGCCGCGTCATCCTCCTGCCCGACAACCCGTTCCCCTCGATCCCCGTGCCCGCGGCGCACCTGACCGACCCCGGCCCGGCCTGACGTGACTGTCCGGCCTCGCGGGGTAGGGGGGCCGGGTAACCGACACGAGGGGGCGTCATGAGCCGCATCGCGGAATGGCTGAAGAAGGCCGAGAACCTGGCCCGCGGGCACTCCAAGCAGGCCGACCAGATGCTCGACCGGGCCGAGCGGTTCGCCAAGGAACGCACCGGCCACAAGTACGACGAGCACATCGAGAAGGGCGCGGACGCCGTCCAGCGCCGCTACGGCGGCGGCACCACGAGCGGGACCACGGGCGGGACCACGGGCGCCGGCGGGACCACCGAGGGCGCCGGCCCGACGCCGGCCGAGCGCGAGCAGATGTCCGCCCAGCACGACCCCACCGGCGAGCCCTACCGGCGCGGCCCTCAGGGCTGACCCGCACGATCACCGGCGCCACCGGGGCTCCGGTACGGTGATCGCATGGTCACCGGAGGGCTGCTCGTCGCGGGCACCACGTCCGACGCGGGCAAGAGCGTCGTCACCGCGGGCATCTGCCGCTGGCTCGCCCGCCAGGGCGTGCGCGTGGCGCCGTTCAAGGCGCAGAACATGTCGCTCAACTCCTACGTGACCCCCGGTGGCGCCGAGATCGGCCGCGCCCAGGCGGCGCAGGCGCAGGCCGCCGGCCTGGAGCCGGTCGCCGACATGAACCCGATCCTGCTCAAACCGGGCGGCGAGCGCCGCAGCCAGGTCGTCCTCATGGGCCGGCCGGTCGCCGACGTCGACGCCATGGAGTACGCCGAACTCAAGGACCTCCTCCGCACCACCGCCCTGGAGTCCCTGGCCCGGTTACGGGACCAGTACGACGTGGTGGTGTGCGAGGGCGCGGGCAGCCCCGCCGAGATCAACCTGCGCCGCACCGACCTCGCCAACATGGGCCTGGCCAGGGCCGCCGGCCTGCCCGTCGTCGTGGTCGGCGACATCGACAGGGGAGGCGTGTTCGCCGCGTTCCACGGCACCGTCGCCCTGCTGGAGCCCGCCGACCAGGCGCTCGTCGCCGGGTTCGTGATCAACAAGTTCCGCGGGGCGCGAGAGCTGCTGGAGCCCGGCCTCGACATGCTGCGCGAGCTGACCGGCCGGCACGTCTACGGCGTGCTGCCCTGGCTCGACGGCCTCTGGCTGGACGTCGAGGACTCCCTGGCGCTCGACGCCCGCCACGTCGCCGCCCGCCCGCCGCACGGCCGGCAGACCCTGCGCGTCGCGGTCGTCCGGCTGCCGCGCATCTCCAACTTCACCGACCTCGACGCGCTGGCCGCCGAACCGGGCGTCGTCGTCCGCTTCGTCACCGGCCCGGCCGAGCTGGACGACGCCGACCTCGTCGTGCTGCCCGGCTCGCGCGCCACGGTCGACGACCTGCGCTGGCTGCGCAGGACGGGCCTCGCCGCGGCCATCGCCGAGCGGAAGGGGCCGGTGCTCGGCGTGTGCGGCGGCTTCCAGATGCTCGGGCGCGAGATCGTGGACGAGGTCGAGTCGGGCGCGGGCCGGGTCGAGGGGCTCGGCCTGCTGCCGTCGCGGGTCGAGTTCGCCCCGGACAAGCGGCTCGGGCGGCCGGAGGGCACGGCGTACGGGCAGCCGGTACGCGCCTACGAGATCCACCACGGGCGGGTCACCGTGGAGGGCGGGGAGCCGTTCCTCGACGGCTGCCGGGCCGGCGACGTGTGGGGCACCACCTGGCACGGCGCGCTGGAGAACGACGGCTTCCGCCGCGCGTTCCTCGCCGACGTGGCCGCGCGGGCCGGGCGCGACTTCGTCCCGGCGCCCGGCACCGACTTCGCCGCGCTCAGGGAGGCCAGGCTGGACGCGCTCGGCGACCTCGTGGAGCGCCATCTCGACACCGGCGCGCTGCTGCGGCTGATCAGCGACGGGCCGCCGGAGGTGCCGTTCCTTCCGCCGGGTGCTCCCGCCGCTCGCTGATCCAGGCGTCGGCGCGCGCCCAGTTGTCGTACAGCCAGCGCACGCCCTCCTCGCGCCCTCGCGGCACCTCGGCGGCCGGGACCCGCCACCACGTCGCGGAGATGCGCACGGTGTAGGGCAGCCTGCGCCACACGTCCCCCAGCGTGACCAGGTCGTCGAGGCCGGTGTGCGCCACGAACACCACGTCGGCGTCCGGGCAGGCGGCGATCGCGGCGAGCGCGCCGTTCGGCCGGGGCGGCAGCACGTGCTTCATGCGGCGGGCCCGCTCGGCCTCCTCCGTCAGCCCCTTCGCCGCCAGGCGGCGGATCGCCACCCGGCGGCGGCGCGGGCTGAAGTTCGCGCCCTCCGGGAAGATCACCAGGGCGTCCCGCTCGCCCATCGTGCCGGCCAGGCGGCGGATCTCCTCGACGATGCGGCGGCGGCCGGAGCGGCGGGGGACGAACGCGTTCGGCAGCCGGTTGACCATCACGTCGAGCGTGGGATCGTACTGGAGCGCGGCCTTCATCACGATCCGCGGCCGCCGGCCGTGGGTCAGGAGCAGGCGGTGGATCAGCAGGAACGAGTCGCCGGGGCCGGCGTGCCTGGACAGCACGATCAGCGGCCGGGGCGGCGCGTCGTCCGCGCAGGGCGGGCCCTCGACGTCCACGGTCAGGCGGAAGATCCGCACGGCGGCGCCGTACACGCGCGACAGGAACCACCCGACGAGCGCGTAGTGCCGCTCCTGGTGGCGGGCCCCGCCCGCCACCCACAGCCACAGGCAGGCGATCAGCACCAGCGACTCCAGCGTCAGCCAGGCGACCCCGAACCACACGAACCGCGGCGCCCGCCGCTGCGGCGGCGGCAGCCCCAGCGAGGCGACGGCCGCGACGACGAGCCACAGCGGCAGCGTGACCAGCATGGCCACCGTCACCAGGACGATCAGCGGCGCCAGCACGACCCGGCGCAGGATACGTGGGGGGAGCAACACGGCCTCCCTGGACGTAGGTTGTCCTACCTCCCTGCCCTCATCCTCCATGTTCGCTCAAATACCGGGCGGACGCGTGGTACGCCCGCTCGATGCAGGCCGACACCTGCGCGCCGTCCCGGTAGCGGAGCGGCGACATCGCCTCGGTCGCCCCGGCGGGCAGCACGTGCACCTCCACGCCCGGCGGCAGGCTCGCCATGTCCTCGGCGAAGCGGTGCCGGCGGGCGATCTCGAACGCCACCATCCCCACCTCCCAGAACCGCCGCGGCGCCGTCAGCGGGCGCTCGATCCGGCCGACGTGCAGCACGTACACCCGCTTGGCCCCGAGCCGCACCGCCCGGCCCACCGGGATGCTGTGGACCAGCCCGCCGTCGTAGAAATGCTCCCCGCCGATCACCATCGGCGGCAGCAGGCCCGGCACCGCGCACGACGCCAGCACCGCCGGCACCAGCGGCCCCGCGGTGAACCAGTGCGCCGCCGCCCGCTCCACCGACGCCGCCACGCACTGGAACGGCACCTCCAGGTCCTCGATCCGCCCCACCCGTACGGTCTCGGCGAGCACGTCGCGCAGCGGCCCGATCGGATGCAGGTGGGTGCCGGTCCGCGCCAGCGTCGACAGCCGGGCCACCCACGAGCCGGCGAACGCGGTACGGACGATGTCGGAGCGCCACAACCCGGTCAGCCGCTCCACCGCCTCGCCCGGCCCGGCGGCGATGACGGCCCCGTTCAGCGCGCCCACGGACGTGCCCACCACCAGGTCGGGACGGATGCCCGCGGCGTCCAGCGCCCGCAGCATGCCCACCTCGTGCGCGCCGAGCACGCCACCGCCACCGAGCACGAACGCCGTCTCCACGCCCTCACCCTCCCCTTGCCACGGTTCGGAAACGAACGGCCCGCGAACCTGCCGGATCCGCCCGCTGACGCCCTACCCACAACGGCGGGACGATGCCGCCATGACAGCAGTGGTGCAGGCCGAAGGGCTGACCAAGTACTACGGCAGCCGCCGGGGCCTCGCGGACCTCACGATGGAGATCCAGCCGGGCGAGGTCTTCGGCTACCTCGGACCCAACGGCGCCGGCAAGACCACGACCATCAGGCTCCTGCTCGACGTGATCAGGCCGACCAGCGGCCTCGTACGCGTCCTCGGGGGCTCACCCCGCGAGCCCGCCGTCCGCGCCCGCATCGGCTACCTGCCGGGCGACCTGGTGCTGGAGAGCCGCGACCGCGCGCTCGACTACCTGCGCTTCCTCGGCCGGGTACGCGGCGGCGTCCCCGAGTCGCGCGTCGCGGCCCTCGCCGAGCGCTTCGACGCCGACCTGTCGGTGCCGATGCGCAAGCTCTCCAAGGGCAACCGGCAGAAGATCGGGCTCATCCAGGCGTTCATGCACGAACCCGAGTTCGTCATCCTCGACGAGCCGACCATGGGGCTCGACCCGCTCGTACAGCACGAGTTCCTGGCGCTGGTGCGGGAGGTGCGCGCCTCCGGGCGTACCGTGCTCATGTCCTCGCACGTCCTCGCCGAGGTGGAGAGCGTCTCCGACCGGGTCGGCATCGTACGCGGCGGGCGGCTCGTCGCCGTCGAGAACGTCGCGGCGCTGCGCGAGAAGGCGGTGCGCCGGGTCGAGCTGCACTTCGCGGCGCCCGTGCCGCGCGCCGACTTCGAGGGGCTGCCCGGCGTACGCGACCTGCGCGTGGAGGGCGCCGCCCTGTCCTGCACCATCGACGGCCGCCCGGACGCGCTCATCAAGGCCGCCGCCCGCCACACCGTGGTCCACCTGGTGAGCGCCGAGCCCGACCTCGAAGAGATCTTCCTGACCTACTACAGCGACGAGGAGCGGCCCCGATGAACGGCCCGCTGATCAGCAAGAGCCTGCGCGACCACCGCGGCGTGACGTTCTGGTGGACCGTCGGCATCAGCGCCTTCATGGCGCTCTACCTCGCCGTCTACGGGAGCATCAAGGAGAGCCCGGAGACGTACGGGCCGGCGATGATCGCCAAGTTCCCCGGCCCGCTGCGCGACCTTATGGGCGGCCTCGCCGACATGACCAGCGGCGCCGGCTACCTCCAGACCGCCGTCTACCAGCTCTTCGTCCCCATGCTGTTCATCTCGTGCGCGACGCTGCTCGCCAACCGGGCGCTCGCCGGGCCCGAGGAGAACGGGACCCTGGAGCTCGTACTCACCCTGCCGGTGGACCGCAGGCGGCTCGTGCTCGCCAGGCTCGCCGCGCTGGCGCTCGGCCTGCTCGCGGTGGCGGCCGTGACGCTGCTGGTCGCCTGGGGGATGAGCGCCCTGGTCGAGAACGGGGTGCCGTTCGGCCGCATCCTCGCCGGGCACCTCGGCGTGCTGCTGCTCGGCCTGTTCTTCGGCACCGTGGCACTCACCGTGGGCGCGGCCACCGGGCGGCGGCTCGTCGCCTCGGCCGTGGTCGGGGTGTGGGCCGCGGCCGGCTACATGGTCGTCACCGTCGGGCGCTCCTGGGACGCGATCTCCTGGCTCAAGTGGGTCTCGCCGTTCCACTACTACGCCGAAGGGCGGCCCCTCTATGAGGGGGTGCCGGTCGGGGACTACCTTGTGCTGGCGGGAGCGACGGTCGTGCTCGCGCTCACCGCGGTGCTCGCCTTCGACCGGCGCGACGTAGGAGTGTGATGACCCCGCCACCCCTGCCCGCCACCCCCTCCGACAACCCCGCCCCGGACGCCTCCGGCAGGGGCGCCGGCGAGGGGAGCGCTCCCGGGACGGACGCCTCCAGCCCGGGGACTTCTGCGCCCCCTGCCTCCGGCGCGGGGGCCTCCAGCGCGGGGACCTCCGAGGCAGGGCCTTCCGGCCCGTCGGTCTCCGGCACGGGAGCCTCCGGCCCGTCCGCCTCCAGCGCACGGGTCTCTGCCTCCGAGGTGCGAGGCGGGTTACTCGACGCATGCCGGCGGATTCTGGCCGAGGCGGCGGGGACGGGGCGGGCGCCCGACCGGCGGGCGCTCGATCCGTGCCGCGCCGCCGGCGTACGGGCCGCCGAACTGGGCGTGCCGCTGCGCTCGCTCGTGGACGACGCCCTGGCCGCCGCCGACGCCTTGGCCGCCGCCGACGGCCTCCCGCCGGTCCTGCCCGCGCTGCGCCGCGCCGTCTCCGCCCTCATGGAGGGGTACGAACAGGCCCAGCTCGCCGCGATCCGGGACGAGGAGGAGGCCCGCAGGGAGTTCGTGGACGACCTGCTCCAGGGCCGGGCCGAACGCCTGGCCGAACGCGCCGAGCACTTCGGCCTGCGCCTCGCCGAGTCGTACGTCGTCGCCGTGGCCGGCAACCTCCCGTCCACGACCCTCGCCCAGGACAGGAACGCCGTCGAACGCGCCCTCGTCACCCGCTTCGGCTCGCACAACGTCCTGGTCGCCGTCCGCGACGACCTCCTGGTGTGCGTCGCCCCCGCCACGCTGCCGGCCGCCGTCGGCGAGTTCACGTACCACGTACGCGCCCGCTTCGCCACCGGCTGGCGGGTCGGCCTGGGCCGGGCGCACCGCGGCCCGGGCGGCGTCGTCACCTCCTACCGCGAGGCCGCCCAGGCCCTGGAGCTGGCCGACGCCCTGGCACTCAAGATCGACGTCGTACGAGCCGCCGACCTGCTGGTCTTCCCCGTCCTGCTCCGCGACCGCAGCGCCATCGAAGACCTGGTGACCAGCGTCCTCAGCCCACTGCTGGAGGCACGCGGCGGGCACGAACCGCTGCTGGAGACCCTGGAGGCCATCTTCGCCTCACACGGCAACCAGACCGCCGCCGCCCGGAAGCTGCGGCTGAGCCCGCGCGCCGTGACGTACCGCCTGGAGCGCATCCGCCGCCTGACCGGCTTCTCCCCGGACGACCCCACCCAGCGCTTCACCCTGGAAACCGCCGTCCTGGGCGCCCGCCTCCTCGGCTGGCCGAACGGCTGACCAAGTCCTACGGCCGCCGCTGGGGGCGGCTGCCAGGTCAGAGCACGCCGGCCTGACGTATGGATGCCGTCCGCGGTGCTGGACGCATGCTCGACACCGGACGATCCGTACGCCCTAGATCATGCATCTGCTCTCTTCCTGAGAAGATCTGCACATGATTGATGCCCTGCCGGCACCACTGCACGCCATCATGTCGAGGTACAGCAGTTTTCTCCGCGGATACCAGGAGATGTTCTGCTATACGGTCACCGCCCCATTGAGCCTGGACGAGGCATTACAGCGGATGGGCGTACAGACCGGAGATCTCCAACGCAATGCGGAACATGACCTCCTCGATCATGACGGATGCGTTTTCATTGATCAAGTGGAAGATGCTGTCGTGACGTGGGACTGGCAATCTGTCGCGGGCCTATATCTACGCACAGACGATGCGCTTCGACGTGGCATCACACGCGCGGTCACCCAATGGGACTCCTACAATCTCGATTTCTCCTTCAGCCCACCGGCCGGCCCAGGTTTTGGCTGGAGTGAGGCATACCTCTTCGAATCGGATGACGCTGTCGAATCCATACGAGAGGCAGCGACGCCCTTCGAAGGCCCGTATGCCCGCTACCGGCCACTCTTTGACCCGTATCTGCGCGAAGTTCGTGATCATCTTGATGACGATGACGGCGAAGCGGATCCCGCCTACCTGAAGGCTGCGATTCTCACCTCCTTCGAGCTGGAGACCCGAATTCGGTTGGACGAGGAACTGCTCCGCAGCCTCCGCTATTCAATCCACGTACCTCCGCATCTCCGGTATTGACAGACACGCGGGATCGTTCACGGGGGAATCCCCCGGACTAAGGAAGTCGCGAGTGTCGAAGTCAACGCTGATGTGTGCGGTATCAACTCAGAAGGCAGCAAGGCGGGGACAAGTACTCCTCGACTGATGACTTCACCCCCTGCGGCGGTCTTTGACGCCGAACGCACCGCCGCAACGTGTTAGTTGGGACTGGGGCTCGCTACTACAGCAGTCGCCGGGATCTCGCGGAGCACATGATGGAGATCCAGTCGGGCTGGGTCTTTGGCTGCCTCGCACCCGATGGCGCCGGCAAGTGTGCCTGTACGTCACGGCACCGGCTAACCGAACCGGACGGGCACAGAAGCGGCGTTGAGATCACCCCTCCGGTTCCCAGTGCTCGGGCTCGGCGACGCGCGACCCGATGCCGGGCTCTGTCCGGATGAGTCCGTCGGCTCGAAGCTGACGAATGACCTTCTGCGCTGTGGCGTTCGCGATTCCGAACTCTGCCCCAAGATCTACGAGCGAGGGAACGCGCGCACCGACCTTGATCTCTCCCGAGCGAATGCGCTGAGAGATCACTCCGTATATCTGAACGCCATCTCGGCGGGTCCGTTTCGATCGAACTCGAAATGATCGCGGCCGGTGTGTGCGACATGGCGTCCTACCATGCCACGTGGGGGGCAGGCAGGATGACTCATACCCAACCGGCTCCGATCGCCTCGGTCCCCGATCAATACGTGTCCGGCGTGCAGTGCAGTGTTCTCCTGTCCGTTCCCGTGTCCTCGCTGTGGTGCTGATGCGGACAGTACGGTGACGCAACGCGTGCTGTCTCGGCGATGACCGGAACCGAGGTGACGGCGGGTCCGCTGTCGCCGCCTCTGATCGACTGGCGACCGTACATCCTTCGGGGCACGCGCTGTCACATGAGGAAGTTCGTCGTTCGTGGCGACGTCGAGTTCGAACTGTGCGCCGAAGGCGGGCACTACGTCGTCCGGCGCACGGAGCGGAAGGGCGGTCGGGTCGTCATGACCGAGACGGCTCGGGGACGTCGGCGCGACGCCGAAGCCGTGTGGCTCAAGATCGTCCAGGACTCCCCGTAGTCGTCCGCCGTCGCGCGCCGGACGGCTCTCCTCAGCGGTCGGTATGGTCACCGGCCGTGCTGGCCGGGATGAGGAGCAGCTTGCCGGTCGTACGCCGGCCGGCCAGGTCCTCGTGAGCCTTCTGCGCGTCCGCCAGCGGGTAGCGGTGCGAGATGTTGATCCGCAGTTCGCCCGCCGAGATCCAGCCGAACAGGTCGGACGCCCGCCGCAGCAGCTCCGCCCGCTCGGCGATGTAGTGCACGAGCGTCGGCCGGGTCAGAAAGAGGGAACCCTTCTTGTTGAGCGTCTGCGGGTCGAGGGGCGGGACCGGGCCGCTCGCCGCGCCGTACAGGGCCATGAGGCCGCGCGGGCGCAGCGCGTCCAGGCTGCCGTCGAAGGTGGCCTTGCCGACGCCGTCGTACACGACGTCGATCGTGCCGCGCAGCGCCTCGGCGAAGTCGTCGTAGCGCAGCACCTCGTCGGCCCCGGCCTCGCGGGCCAGCTTCTCCTTCTCGTCGGTGGACACCGTCGTGTACACCGTGGCGCCCCGCAGCTTGGCGAGCTGGATCAGCAGCTGGCCCATGCCGCCCGCGCCCGCGTGGACGAGGACGCGGTCGCCCTCCTTCACCTCGTGCGTGGAGTGGGTCAGGTAGTGGGCGGTCATGCCCTGCAGCATCGTCGCGGCCGCGAGCTCGGCCGACACGCCGTCCGGCACCGGCACCAGCCGCGCGGCCGGTACGACGGCCTTCTCGGCGTAGCTGCCGAGCACGTTCGCCCAGGCCACGGTGTCGCCGACGGCCACGTCCCGCACCCCGGCCCCGACCGCCGCGACCGTGCCCGCCCCCTCGGAGCCGATGGCGATCGGCAGGTCGAGCGGGTACGCGCCGGAGCGGTAGTAGATGTCGATGAAGTTGACCCCGCTGGCGGCGACGTCGACCACGACCTCGCCGTCACCGGGCGTGGGGTCGGGACGCTCGACGTACTCGAGAACTTCTGGACCGCCCTGGGCGGAGACGAAGATGGCATGCATGCCCCTAGTCAACTCCGCCCGGAACCCCGGCCGCCACCCGGACCCCCGCAACCCCGCGGCCTCCGAGGTGGGCGGGCCGGGCTCCGCGTTCAGCCGGCGGGGCGGGGCGACCACACCTGTGCCGCCAGGACGGCGCTCGCGCCCTTCAACAGGCCGCAGAACCGGGGGCGTACGGGTCGGGCGCCGGGTGTCCGCTCACCAGGTCACCCGCAGCGTGCGCACGCCGTACACGATGCTGAAGACGTTGAAGTCCACCTGCTCGTACGGATCGGCCAGGGCGAGGCCGGGGAAGCGCCGCAGCAGGGCCGGGAAGGCGACGCGCATCTCCATCCGCGCCAGCGGCGCCCCGAGGCAGTGGTGCACCCCGTGGCCGAAGGCGACGTGACCGGCGGCTCCCCTGGTGATGGCGAGCGTCTCGGGATCGTCGACGAAGGCAGGGTCGCGGTTGGCGGCGGGGAACGAGCAGATGACGAGCGACCCCGCGGGGATGGCATGCCCGGCGATCACCACGTCCGTCGTGGTCGTGCGCGGCGGCAGCGACTGCACGATGGACAGCCAGCGCAGCAGCTCCTCGACCGCGGGTTCGACCCGCGCCGGGTCCTCGCGGATCATCGCGAGCTGGTCCGGGTGCCGCAGCAGGGCCAGGGTGCCCAGGCCGAGCATGTTCGAGGTCGTCTCGTGCCCGGCCAGCAGCAGAAGTCCCGCGATGCCGACCAGCTCGTCGGTCGTGAGGTCGTGGCCGTGCTCGCGTACCAGCATGCCCAGCAGGTCCTCGCCAGGATCCGCTTGGGCGCGGGCGACCAGGCCGGCCATGTAGGCGCGGTCCTCCCGCTGCGCCGCGACGCGCTGTTCCATCGGCAGGGAGGTGTCCAGCAGGCGCACCGAACGCTCGTGGAACTCGGTGCGATCGGCGTGCGGCACGCCCAGCAGCTCGCAGATCACCAGCGAGGGCACCGGCAGCGCGAAGTGCTCCACCAGATCGGCGGGCTTGCCGGCCCGCTCCAGATCGTCCAGGGCCGCCTGGACGATCTCGGTGATCCTCGGCTCCAGCCTGCGCATCCGCCGTACCGTGAACTCCGGGGTGAGCATCCGGCGCAACCGCGTGTGCTCGGGCGGGTCGAACCCGATGAGCTGCCCCGCCCGCATCCTGGCGAGCTCGTCGGCGTCCATCTGCCCGGATCCCGGGAACGGCGTCAGGGCGCTGCTGAACCGAGCCGGATCCGCCAGCACCTGGCGAACGTCCTCGTAGCGGCAGATCACGTACGCGGGCGCGCCGAACGGCGTCGTCACCCGCACCACGCCCTCGCTGTGGCGAGCCCGGGCCAGCTCCTCTACCGGGTTGAGCCCGGCCCGCCGCATGTGCAGCGGCAATTCCGGCGCTTTCATCATCATCGGTCCATTCCTCCAGTGAGAGTGATCGTGATCGTGACCCGCGCTGCGCCGCCGAGGAGTGACACAGCTCGTGTCGGCCGGGGGTGAGTCCCGGTGGAGCCCTTGGTGGTGGAGCACCGAGAACAAGGGCGGGGCCGGCTCAGGGGCTCAGGGCTGAGTGTCGAGCCACTCCTCGAAGGTGGGGCCGGCGAGCTTGGCGTGCGGACCGGGCAGGAAGGCGCCGTCGGCGGCAAGCTCGGCATCGGGCATGGCGGACCCGTCGACGCCGACGACCTTGACGCCCCGCCGGGCGCCGAGAAGCCGCGCCGCCTCGGCCAGGATCTCCTTGCGGGGCCCGGCGACCTCGGGGATCGGCGTTCCCGGAGAGGCGGGGGCGGTCGCCAGGTTGACCAACTCCTCGGCCACGGCGCGGCAGGCCACGAGCTGGCTGGGCAGCGCCGGTATGTACGCGACCTCGCCCTCCTGCCAGTCCAGGAGCTGGCCGACGAACTCGTGGAACTGCGCGGCCCGCAGGATGCGGGCAGGGACCGGGCCGGACAGGAGGCGTTCCTCATGCACCTTCTTGGCGGCGAGGAAACCGGCGGTGGCCTTCTCGACGCCGATGATGGACGCCATGACGATCCGGGCGACCCCCGCCTTCCGGCCGGCTTCGTGCAGATTGGCGGCCGACGTACGGAAGAACTTCGTCGCGGCGTCCTGGTCGGAGGCGTGCCAGGAGGCGACGTCGATGACGACCTCGGCCCCGGCGACGGCCTCGGCGAGGCCCTGGCCGGTGATGATGTCCACGCCGGTGGCGCGGGACATCGGCACGACCCGGTGTCCCCGCTCGGTCAGGACGTCGACGACGTGGCGGCCCAGCCGCCCGGTCGCTCCCGCCACCGCGAACGTGGTGATGCTCATGCTGGATGCCTTCCTTACTCGCTGTAGTTCTGGCCGGGGGGCATGCCGGGGATCGGCTTGGCGATGAGAGCGGCCGGGGTGAAGAAGCCGATGTGGGCGATCGCCATGACCAGCGACCACATCGCTCTGTCGTCGTAGTGCGCCGACGCCCTGGCGTACAGCTCGTCAGGGACGCGTTCCCCTGACGGGTTCGGGGTGAGGACCGCCTCCACCAGCTCCAGCGCGACCCGTTCGGGATCGGTGAAGCATGTGGCGTCCCGCCAGGTCGCCACGGCGGTGATGCGCTCCTCTGACTCCCCGATCCTGCGCAGGTTGCCGGTCTCCCTGATGGTGAAGTACGTGCTGCCGAGGAGTTGCCCGGCGCGCAACTGCAACAGGTGGATGGTCGTCTGTGGAATCGCCCCGTTCTGGAGGGCCTTATGCAGACCTTCCCCGACCTGCGCCATCTCGGGGAGGAAGGGGAGAGGATTGGGCATACGCGACCGCTGGCCGGTCGTCGTGGGCGTGGACATGGGGAAGGCTTCCCTTCGTGGTGGTCGATGCCGTGGTGATCCGGCATCCCGACAACCATGAAGACGCCGGCGCCCGGCCCCCTGTAACAGGGCGACCATGTGACATGGACCACCCGCCGGTGGTGTTACGGAACGGCGGGCAGCGGCGTCCTGTGCGTATGGCAGCACTGAGAACGAACAGGCAGGAACGGGGCATGACCGAGCGGAGCGAACCAAGCATGGAGCCGCCCGGGCCGCTCGACCGTGCCGACCACATCGACCACGCCACCCGGGCGTTCGTCGCCCACCGCAACCTGCTGTTCACCGTCGCCTACGAGATGCTCGGCTCGGCCGCCGACGCCGAGGACGTCCTGCAGGAGACCTGGCTGCGCTGGGCGGACGTCGATCTCGCCACCGTCCGGGAGGAACGTGCCTACCTGGTACGGATCGTCACCCGGCAGGCCCTCGACCGGCTGCGCGCGCTCGGCCGGCGCAAGGAGTCCTACGTCGGACCGTGGCTGCCCGAACCGCTGCTGACCGCGCCTGACGTGGCCGAGGACGTCGAGCTCGCCGAGAGCGTCTCGATGGCCATGCTGCTGGTCCTGGAGACGCTGCAGCCGACCGAACGGGCGGTGTTCGTACTGCGTGAGGTGTTCGCCCTCGACTACGACGAGATCGCCGAAGCCGTCGACAGGAGCCCGGCCGCCGTACGCCAGCTCGCCTACCGGGCGCGGGCCCACGTCGCCGCCCGCCGGCCACGCGGCAGCACCTCCCCGGCCGAGACCCGGGCCGTGCTCCTGGCCTTCCAGCGCGCGGTCGAGACCGGCGAACTGCAGAGCCTGCTCGACGTCCTCGCGCCGGACGTCGTCGCCCTCAGCGACGGCGGCGGCGTCAGGCACGCCCTGCTGCGACCCGTCGTGGGGATCGACAACGTCGCCCGCCTGCTGGCCGTCGGCTGGTGGAAGCGCGACGCGCAACGGTCGGTCGAGCTGGTGCAGATCAACGGCGGCCCCGGGCTGCTCGTACGGGTCGACGGGGAGATCGACGGAGTGGTGGCGGTGCGCGTGGAGAACGGCTACGTCACCGGCGCCTACCACGTACGCAATCCCGAGAAGTTGTCACGTGTGGAGCGGGAGACCGCCGTGACCCGCTGAACGCGCGGAGGCTCGCGGCGCGGGTCACCAGAGGGGAGAGGCCGGGTGGTCAGGGCGGGGTGAGGCGGGCCAGGGCGCCGGCTTCGAGGGCGATCCAGATCGCTCCGTCGGGGCCCACCGTCAGGCCGTGCGGCTCTGCCTTCCACGGTTCGCCGCCCCCGTGATCCGGGAGGGGGAACTCCTGGATGGCGCCGTCGGGGGTGATGCGGCCGACGCGGTCGGTGCCCCAGAGGGTGAACCACAGGGCGTTGTCGGGACCCGCGATGATCGCGTGCGGGCGGGAGGCGGGGTCGGCGAGCGGGTACTCGTCGATCTTGCCGGTCGGGTCGATGCGGCCGATCTGCCCGGCGCCGATCTCCACGAACCACAGCGCCGCGTCCGGGCCGAGCGTGATGCCGACCGGGGCGGCGCCCTCCGTGGGCAGCGGGTGGAGGGCCACCTCGCCGGTCAGTGAGACGCGACCGATCGCGTTGCCCTGGTTGAGGGTGAACCACAGGGCCTCGTCGGGCCCGGGGGTGATGAAGGCGGGCATGCCGCCGGGCGACGGGATCTCGAAGTCGGCGCGGTCGCCGCCCGGCGCGATGCGGCCGATGCGGCCCGGCTGCATCTGGGCGAACCACATCGCGCCGTCGGGGCCCGCCGTGATGCCGAACGGGGAGTCGGCGGGGTAGGCGGTCACCTCGCCGTCGGCGGTGATCCTGCACACCCGGCCGCCCTGGCCCTCGGTGAACCACATCGCGCCGTCCGGGCCGGGCGTGATCACGGTGGGTCCGCCGTCGGCCGGGTCGAGCTGGTGGATCACCGGGGCGTGGCCGGGTCGCAGGCGTCCGACGCGGCCCTGGTGGACGAGGGTGAACCAGAGCTCGCCGTCGGGGCCGGTCGTGATGCCGTACGGTGCGCCGGCGTCGATCATGGTCAACATACGCGTCCCCCTACGAGGTGCAGGTGTTCGCCGCGGAAGCGCCGGGTCAGCGCGCGGTCGTGCGACACCACGACGAGCGTGCCGCGGTAGTGGTCGAGCGCCTGCTCCAGCTCCTCGGCCAGGAGTGGCGAGAGGTGGTTGGTGGGCTCGTCGAGCAGGAGCAGGTCGTGCTCGGAGGCGAGCAGGCGGGCGAGGGCGAGGCGGCGCCGCTGGCCCACCGACAGCTCGCCCACCTTCTGCCGGAGAGTGTGCGGGGCGAAGAGGCCGGTGCCGAGGAGGGCGGCCTCGCGTTCGTCCGGGTAGCCGTGGCCGTAGGCGGCGAGGACGGTGAGGCCGGGGTCGAACGTCACCTCCTGCTGGAGGTGGCCGACCTTTGTCGAGGCGCGGGCGGCCTGCTCGGCGAGCGCCTGCAGCAGCGTGGACTTGCCGGCGCCATTAGGGCCGCGTACGAGCAGGCGATCGCCCGGGGCGAGGGCCAGGTGCGGGATGTTCAGGCGGCCGTCGCCGACCCGGACGTCGCGAAGCTCGACCAGCACCGCCTGCTCCGATGTCCTGGCGGTCCCGCCGTCGGGGATGAGGGAGGGGGTGAAGGGGGAGTGGAAGTGGAGCGGGGATGGGGGGCGGGGGATCGGGTTGTCGAGGAGGCGGCGGAGGCGTTCGTGGGCGTTGCGGACGCGGCTGGAGATCGAGCTCTGCACGCGCCCCGCGTTGCGGTCGTAGGCCATCTTGTTGTTGTCGCGCATGAGGCCGCCGGCGGCGACGCGGTGGGCGGTGGTGGCGGCGTGCTCGCGCACCTGGCGCACCTCCTCGCACCAGGCCGCGTATGCCTGCTCCCAGCGGGCCCGCGCCGCCGCCTTGGCGGCGAGGAAGCCGTCGTAGCCGCCGCCGAAGCGGGTGACGGCCCCGCCCTCGACCTCCAGGACGGCGGTCGCGACGCGGCCGAGGAAGACGCGGTCGTGGGAGACCACGACGACCGTGCCGCGGTGCTCGCGCAGGCGGTCTTCGAGCCAGGTCAGGGCCGGCTCGTCGAGGTGGTTGGTGGGCTCGTCGAGGAGCAGGACGCGGGGCGCGGCGGCGAGGACGCAGGCCAGCCCGAGCCGGGCCAGCTCGCCTCCCGACAGGCTGCCGAGAGCCCGGTCGCGGCTGACGTGGGCCAGGCCGAGGCCGTGGAACGCCTTGTCGACACGGGCGTCGGCCTCGTAGCCGCCGCGTGCCTCGTAGAGCGTCTGCAGCTCGCCGTATTCGGCCAGGGCGGCGGTGTCGTGGGCGGTGTCGTCGGCGGCCGTCGCGAGGGTCGCCTCCAGGTCGCGCAGGCGGCGCTCGATGGCCCGTAGCCCGGCCAGGGCGGCGTCCACGGCCTGCTGGACGGTGTGCGTGGGCGGCAGGTCGAGGGTCTGGCCGAGATATCCCAGGTCGTCGGCGGCGGAGGGTACGGTGACCTCGCCGTCGTCGGGCCGCTCGACCCCGGCCAGGAGCCGGAGCAGGGTGGACTTGCCCGAGCCGTTCTCACCGACGACGCCGGCGCGCTCGCCCGCCTTGACGGACACGGTGACGTCGTCGAGCACGATGCGCTCGCCGTAGGACTTGGAAACGCTACGAAGGTGGATCAGGATGGAACTCCAATCGCAACTGCGGTAGCGTTAGCTAACCATAGTCTGAGCAGCAAACGCAACTGGAGTAGTTTTTGGAAGCGGGTGGCAGCAAGCGGCCGGGAGGGCGCAGCGCGCGCGTACGCGACGCCGTACGCCAGGCGACGCTCGCCGAGCTGGTCGA
This sequence comes from Nonomuraea sp. LP-02, assembly GCF_036289125.1. NCBI lineage: Bacteria > Bacillati > Actinomycetota > Actinomycetes > Streptosporangiales > Streptosporangiaceae > Nonomuraea > Nonomuraea sp. LP-02. The sequence continues at coordinate 8,973,280 of NZ_JAXCLK010000001.1, forward strand.
GCACGGCTACACCGGGCTGACGGTCGAGCGGGTGGCAGAGCGGTCCGGCGTGCACAAGACGACCGTCTACCGGCGCTGGGGCAACGTGGAAGGGCTCATCTCCGACGCACTGGAGCTGGCGCGCGACGAGCCGTGGCCCATCCCCGACACCGGGACGATCGAGGGCGACCTGCGGGGCGTCGTGCAGCTCGTCCGTTCGGGGTTCGCCGATCCCGAGCTGGGGCCGGTGTCGTCGGCGTTCGTGGCGGCCGCCGTGCAGAACGACGCGGCGGCGCGGGCGCTGCACGACTTCTTCGTGGCCAGGCACGACCAGTCGGCCGAGGTCGTACGGCGGGCGGTCGCCCGGGGCGAGCTGCCCGACGTGGTGGACGTCCGCGAGGTGATCAGGGTGGCGGTCGCGCCCGTCTACTACCGGCTGTTCGTGGCGCACGAGCCGGTCAGCGAGCGCGACGCGGACCGCGCCGCCGACGCCGCCCTGGCCGCCGCCCGCGCCGGGGTCCTCTGAGCAGAGTTCAACTACGCGGAGATCAGGGGTCGGCCTTCTTGCCGCGCAGCTCGAAGTCGTCGAACGTGGTCCGCAGCAGCGACCCTTCGGCCTTCGTCGTACGCGCGAACAGCCCGAGCGGCCCGTTGCCGATCCCGTCCGGGTCCTCCACGCGGTGCACCCGGTCGTCGTTGACCCACATGGTCAGCCGCGTCGTCGTCGTGTCCACCTGCTCGCACGCCACCACGATCCTGACCGGCCCGCCGGACAGCCCGTCCACCTGCACCGGAGGGGCGAGGGTGCCGCCCGCGCCGTCCACGACCCGCCGGATCCTGGCGTTGCCCTTGGTGTCCAGCCCGAACTCGTAGTAGGACTTGTCGTCGGCGGCGTGGCAGTAGACGCCGTACTCACCGGTGCCCGACGCCTTCTTGACGTCGGTGGTGACGCCGATGACCACCGACGACGGCAGCATCGGCGTGGGCTTGGCCGTCGGGTCGGGCGTGGTCGTCGGCGTGGCGACGAGGAAGGGGATGGGAGCCTCGGCCCACCGCTCCTCGTAGCCGCTGCCCTGCTTGACGTCCAGCCCGTACGTCCCGTCCGTCCGGTATCCGTAGGAGGCGTCGGCGCTGGCGTCGTAGGTGCCGTTCCAGCCGCCGGAGGTCTGGGTGAAGTCCTCGGCGTACAGGACGCCGAGGTCGGGCGGGCCGCCGGGCGACAGCAGCGCCCACGCCCCCACGGACGCGGCCACGAGCAGCGCGGCCCCGGCGGCGACCGCCGCGTACAGTTTGCCGCGCCGCGCCCCGTCCACAGGTTGCGGCGCGTACGGGCCGCCGGCGTGCTGCCAGGTCGCCTGGACCGTCCGCGTGGCCTGCTCCGGCTCGGCGGCCCGCCCGACGAGGTGGTCGAGGAGCTGCTGGGCGGTCGGCCGGGCGGCCGGGTCCTTGCGCAGCGCGGCCCTGACCAGCTCGCGCATCCCCGGATCGACGTCGTCGAGCACGGGCTCGGTGTTGAGCACCTGGTAGACGATGGAGGGCAGCGTGTCACCCGGGAACGGCGCCCGCCCGCTCGCCGCGAACGCCACCAGGCACCCCCACGAGAACACGTCGCAGGCCGGCGAGACCGGCTCGCCGCGCAGCACCTCGGGCGCCATGTAGCGGGGCGTGCCGACCAGCTCGCCGGTGCCGGTGACGCCGCCGAGCGTGTCGAGCGCCCGCGCGATGCCGAAGTCGATCACGCGCGGGCCGACCGGCGACAGCAGCACGTTGGACGGCTTGAGGTCGCGGTGGACGACCCCGGCCGCGTGGATGGAGGTCAGCGCCGTCGCCACGCTCACGGCCAGCGCGTCCAGGCTGGAGCCGCGCAGCGGGCCTGACTCGCGTACGGCCTGCTCCAGGCTGGGGCCCGGCACGTACTCGGTGACGACGTAGAGCTGGTCGCCGTCGAGCGCCGCCTCCAGCACCGCCGCCGTGCAGAACCTGCGCACCCGGCGCGCGGCGTCGGCCTCCCTGCGGAAGCGCAGGCGGAACTGCTCGTGCTGGCTCAGCTCGGGGTTGATGACCTTGACGGCGACCCGCTGGCCGGCGGGGTCCTCGGAGAGGTAGACCGTGCCCATTCCGCCCCGCCCCAGCGCGCTCAGCACCCTGTAGCGCCCGATGTGGGAGGTTTCATTCACGCCGCGCAAGCTTACCGACACCGCCGTGATCGCGGGAGCATGGTCACAAGCCCTCTCCCGGCGCGGCGAGGCAGGCGCGGATCCGGGCCAGCGACGGCGGTCCCGCCGGCCCCGCCACCAGCACCCGGCACCCCGCGGCGGTGGCCGCCGCGACGCCCGCCAGGCTGTCCTCGACGGCCACGCAGCGCTGGGGGGCCGCGCCGAGCCTCCGGGCCGCCTCCAGGTACGGGTCCGGATGCGGCTTGCCGCGCGCCGTCTCCCCGTCGGCGACGACCTGGTGGAACGAGTGGCGCAGGCAGGGCAGCACCAGCTCGACCACCCGCCGGGGGGACGCGCTGACCAGGGCCGTGGGGATGGCCGCGGCCGCGAGGTCGGACAGGAGCTCGCGGGCCCCGGGCATCACCGGCACGCCGTCGCGGCCGAGCCGCTCGGCGAAGGCGTCCACCAGCCGCTCCGCCAGCGCGTCCACAGCTCCGGACGCGACTCCGGACGCGGCGCCAGGGAGGAGGTGGGCGGCGGCGTCGGCGGCGGTACGGCCGCGTACGTGCGGCACGTCGGCCGCCTCCAGCCGCCGCCCGAACGACGCGGCGACCCCGGCCACCGCCCGCCACCACGCCCCCTCGGTGTCCACGAGCGTCCCGTCCAGATCGAGCAGGACCGCCTCAGGGTCAGACGGCATCGGCGGCGGCCACGACGGGGGCGGGTGCCGTGACCGTACGGGCCGCCACCAGCACGGGCCGCTCCACCAGCCGCACCGCGACCCGCGTCCCGGGCCCGAGCCGCGCCGCCTCGTGGCCGGGCACGTCGGCCAGCACCTCGCCGCCGTCCACGGCGAGCCGGAGCCGTACGGACGCGCCACGGAAGGAGGCCGCCAGCACCTCGGCCGTCGCGTCCTCAGCGGGCCCGTCCTCGGCCGGCTCCACCCGGACCGCCTCCGGCCGGACCAGCACGTCCACGTCCGGGCCGTCCGGGACGGGGCCGTCCACGGGCAGGCTCTGGCCGAGCACGCTCACCCGGTCGCCGCCGAGCCGCCCGGCGAGGTGGTTCATGGTGCCGACGAACTCCGCGACGAACGGCGTGGCGGGCCGGTCGTAGACCTCGGCGGGCGCGCCCACCTGCTCCAGCCGCCCCTCCCGCAGCACCGCGACCCGGTCGGCGACCGACAGCGCCTCCTCCTGGTCGTGGGTGACGAAGACGGTGGTGATGCCCAGGTCGAGCTGGAGCCGCCGGATCTCCTCGCGCAGGGTGACGCGGACCTTGGCGTCCAGCGCCGACAGCGGCTCGTCGAGCAGCAGCACGCGCGGCTCCAGGGCGAGCGCGCGGGCCAGCGCGACCCGCTGCTGCTGGCCGCCGGAGAGCTGGTGGGGGTAGCGGTCGGCGTGCTGGGGCAGGCCGACCAGCTCCAGCAGCTCGTCCGCGCGCGCCCGCCGGGTGGCGGCGGGCACCTTGCGCACGCGCAGCCCGAAGGCGACGTTGTCGCGGGCGTTCAGGTTGGGGAACAGCGAGTACGACTGGAAGACCATCCCGGCGTCGCGCTTGTTGGCGGGCACGCGGGTGACGTCCTTGCCGTCCACGAGCACCGCGCCGGAGTCGGGCCGCTCGAACCCGGCCACGCACCGCAGTGCCGTCGTCTTGCCGCACCCGGAAGGACCGAGCAGGGCGACGAACTCGCCGGGCTCGATGAGCAGGTCGAGCCCGTCCAGCGCGACCGTCTTGCCGAACTCCCGCCGCAGCGCCCGGAATTCGACGGACGCCGGAGCCGATGCGGTCATTTCTTTCTCTCCCTACCGAAGACGGTCGACACGGCCAGCAGGAGCAGCCAGATGATGAGCAGGCTCAGGATGGAGACGGCCACCGAGAGCTGGCCACGGGACCCGGACACGGTCACGATCCACACCGCGAACGGCTGGTAGCCCAGCAGGCTGGCGACGGTGTACTCGCCGAGGACCAGCGCCAGCGTCAGGAACGACGCGCTGGCGAGGGCCGAGCGCAGGTTGGGCACCACGACCCGGAACAGCACGTACGGCCACGAAGCCCCCAGGTTGCGTGCCGCCTCCACCAGCGTCCGCACGTCCATCGTGCGCAGCCCGGCGTCCAGCGACCGGTACACGAACGGCAGCACCAGCACCACGTACGCGAGCACCAGCACGATCGGGAACCCCGGGTCCTGCACCGCGATGATCGTGGCCCAGAACGGCGTCGGCGCCAGCAGCTCGGTGCCGTTCCGCAGCGCCGTGGACAGCCCCGCCACGAACGTGATCGGCGGCACCACCAGCGGCAGCGTGCACAGCACCTCCATGACCGGCCGCAGCCGCGGCGCGAACAACCGCACGGCCAGCATCGCGGGCAGCGCCAGCAGCAGCACCACGGCGATCGTGGCCGCGGCGAGCCCCAGCGACAGCGTCAGGGAGCTCGCGAAGCCCTCGGCCGTCAGCAGCTCGGCGTAGGGCGCGAACGACACCCCGGACCTGGGCGAGTAGAGGGTGTACCAGAGCGAGGCGCCGAGCGGCACCAGGAAGTAGAGCCCGGCCACCAGGAACACCAGCCCGCGCCACACCCGCGGCCGGGCGGGCGCCTTCGCGGGGGCGGCGGTGGCGACGGGCTCCAGCCCGGTCAGTGCAGCCATCGCGAGGTCCTCCTCTGCAGCGGCAGGTAGATCGCCATGACCAGGCCGGCCACCACGATCATGTCGAGGCTGAGCGCCAGCGCGATGTTCTCGTAGCCGATCAGCACGTCGCCGGTGAGCGCGGCGGCGATCTTCAGGGTGACGAGCGGCACGACGGTGCCGACCATGGCGTTGGCGGTGGCGTAGGCGGAGAAGGCCGAGCCGAACAGCAGCACCACTCCGCCCAGCATGGCCGGGGCCAGCACCGGCAGCGCCACGTAGCGCCAGTAGTGCCAGGCGGTCGCGCCGCTGTTGGCCGCTGCCTCCCGCCACTGCGGGCGCAGGCCGTCCAGCGCCGGCGCCATGGCGAGCACCATCAGCGGCACCGAGAAGTACAGGTAGACGACGGCGAGGCCCCAGAACGTGTACAGCGACCCCGACGGCAGCCCGACCAGCCCGCTGACCACGCCGGAGTTGCCGAGCGTGGCGATCCAGAAGAACGCCAGCGGCACCCCGCCGAAGTTGGCCAGCACGCCGGAGGCGGTCAGCACCGCCTCCCGCAGCAGCCGCGAGCGCGAGGTCACGACGGCGTAGGCGAGGAACGTGCCGAGCACGGCTCCCACCAGCGCCACCACGGCCGACAGCTTCACGCTGCCGAGCAGGGCGGTCAGGTAACCGCCCTGCAGGCTCAGCGCCAGATTGGCCGTGCTGGGCCGCCCCTCCGCGGTGAACGCCCCCGCCACCAGCACGACGGCGGGGACGCCGAAGACCAGCGCGAAGAACACCAGCAGGGGCAGCGCGCCCAGCCAGCCGCTCGACCGGGGACGGCTCATCCGGAGATCGCGGCGTCCCAGCCGCTGGCCAGCTTGGCCTTGGCCGCGTCGACCTGCTCGGTGGTGGGGAAGGTCGGCTCGCCGTCCACCTTGGGCAGCTTGTCGGCCAGCGCCTGGTCGGCGGTGCCTTCGGAGGTCATGGCGGGCAGCAGCACGGGACGGGCGAAGCCCTTGAGGAAGAGGTTCTGGCCCTCGGCGCTGTAGAGGTACTCCTGCCACAGCCGGGCGGCGGCCGGGTGCGGGGCGTCCTTGTTGATCGCCTGGGCGTACATCTGGAAGTACTTGCCGTCGGAGGGGATGTTGACCTGCCAGTCGATGCCCTTGTCGGCCATCTGGGGGGCGTAGGCGGCGTTGTTGTAGTCCCAGTCGATGCTGATCTGGGTCTCGCCCTTCTCGATGGTGGCCGGGGTGGTCTCGACCGGGTTGTAGTTGCCGGCGTCCTTGAGCTTCTTGAAGAAGTCGATGCCGGGCTGGATGTCGTCGAACGAGCCGCCGTTCGCGAGGGCGGCGGCGTACACGCCGGCGAAGGCGGAGCCCGCCTTGGTCGGGTTGCCGTTCATCGCGACCTTGCCCTTGTACTCGGGCTTGAGCAGGTCCTGGAAGCTGGCAGGGCAGGTGGCGATCTTCTTGGCGTCGCAGCCGATGGACACGTAGCCGCCGTAGTCGTTGACCCAGAGGCCGGTCGGCTCCTTCTGGCCTGCGGGGATCTTGTCGAAGGTCTGCACCTTGTACGGCGCGAACAGCCCCTCGGCGGCGCCGCTGAGCGCGAACGACTGGCCGAGGTCGAGCACGTCGGGGGCGCGGTCCTGGCCCTTGCGGGTCTTGACGGCGTTGATCTCGTCGGCGCTGGACGCGTCGGGGGTCTCGCTCTCGATCTTGATGCCGTACTTGGCCTGGAACTTCTCGATGATCTCGCCGTAGTTCGCCCAGTCGGGAGGCAGGGCGATGACGTGGAGCGCGCCCTCCTTCTTGGCGGCCTCGACGAGCTTGTCCAGCCCGCCGAAGTCGGCGGCGGAGGTGGCGGTGGCGGCGTTCGCCCCGCCCTGTGACGCCTCGGTGGTCTGCTGGGTGCCGGGGGCGGCGCCGCAGGCTGCGGTGGCCAGTGCGAGTATTGCGGCGATTCCGGCCGCTCGGGCGCGAGAGGTGAGCACGACGCCTCCATGTGCAGGGGGTATGGCACGAAACTAGGGGAACTTGTACAAACAAGCGAGCACCAGTAAGTCGCATGAACGTTGCTCTTTCATGAACGGGGAGGGGCGGGCTTGGCTGCTCGCTATGAACTGATCGCTGATGACCTGCGGGAAGGCATCATCTCCGGCGCGTACCCGGTGGGCTCGCAGCTCCCCAGCGAGGCCGAGCTGGCCCGGCGGCACGGCGCGGCGCGCGGCACGGTGCGTCAGGCGGTGGCGGTGCTCGCCGCCGAGGGGCTGGTGGGCTCCCGGCAGGGCGCCCGGCGCATCGTGCTCGGCGCGGCGCGCAGCCAGAGCTTCGCCGAGCTGCACAGCTTCGCGCAGTGGGCGCGCGCGGGCGGCCACCGCTTCGGCGGCCAGGTGATCGAGCAGCGCCGCCGCCCCGCGAGCGCCGCGGAGACGGCCAGGCTCGGCGGCGGCGAGGTGCTGGAGGTGCTGCGGCTGCGCACGCTGGAGGGCGAGCCGGTGCTGGTCGAGCGGACGGTGTACGCGGCCTGGGTGGCCCCCGACGTCGAGGCGCTGCCCGCCGACTGCGAGTCGGTCACCCAGGCCCTGTACGACACCGCCGGGCTCGTGTGCGCCTACGGCGAGCACCTCATCGACGCGGTCGCCGCCGGCGCCCAGGACGCCCGCCTGCTGGGGGTGCGCCGCGGCAGCCCGCTGCTGCGCCAGCGCCGCACCACGACGACCCACGAGGGCCGCCCCGTGGAGTCCTCCGACGACCGTTACCGCGCGGGCAGCGTGGCCTTCAGCATCCGCAACTCGATCGGCGCGAACCCGCTCGTCCGGCAGGCGATCGACTTGCGTTCCGCGTCCGGAGAACATATGTTCGAGTCATAAGCGCCCGCCTTCCCCCGGGTGGCTCACGAACACGACCAGAGCCGCGTGGGAGAAGCGTCTTGAGCAGACTCTATGGCGATCCGATAGAGGTGTGGACGAGGGACGGAGAGCCGATCCAGTTCGTCTGGCGCGACCGGCTCTACCTGGTGCGCCGCGTCCTCGACCACTGGGTGGTCGCGCGCGAATGGTGGAAGACCAGCGAGGCGGATCCGGGCGAGCGCCGGTTCTGGCGCGTGGACGCCGGCCCCGGCCGCGAGGTGGGCTCCTACGAGCTGCGCTACGACACCGCCGCCAACGGCTGGCTGCTGCTGAGGGCGTGGGACTGATGGCGCCGCCGTTCCCGCACCTCGACGTGTGCTCGGCCTACTCCATGCGCTACGGCACCGCCTTCCCGCAGGCGCTCGCCCGCCGCGCCGCCGAGCACGGCATGGACATCCTGGCCCTGACCGACCGCGACGGGCTCTACGGCGCCGTCAAGCACGTCCAGGCGTGCGCCGACGCGGGGATCGCGCCGGTCGTCGGGGTCAACCTGGCGCTCGACGCCCCGCCGGCCGGTCCGGCGCCCGGCATGCGCGCCGAGCGACCCCGCACCGGCCCCGAGTCCGAGGACCGCGTCACCGTGCTGGCCCGCGGCGAGGGCTGGTCGAGCCTGGCGCGCCTGGTCACGGCCGCCCACCGGGCCGGCGAGCGCGGCCGGCCGAAGGTGACCCGCGAGCTGATCGGCGCATGGGCGGGCGGGCCCGGCGGCGAGCACGGGTTCGGGGCCGACGACGGGCTCGTGGTGCTGCTCGGTCCCCGTTCCGACGTGGGCCGCGCGGTGGCCGCGCGGCGCGACGAGCACGCGCGGACGCTGCTCGGCCTGTGGCGGGCGGCGGTGCCCGCCGTGGTGATCGAGCTGGTCGACCAGTACGGCTTCCGCGACGCGACCACCGCCGTGCGCATGCTCGGCCTGGCCGAGTCCATGGGCGTGCCCGCCGTGCTCACCAACGCGGTGCGCTACCTCGACCCGGCCGACCACCAGGTGGGCGACGTGCTCGACGCGGCCCGCCAGCTCGTGCCCCTGCACCCGCGCCACCTCGACCGTACGACCTCGCACGCCTACCTCAAGAGCACCAAGGAGATGTGGCAGGTGGCGGCCAAGGTCTGCGGCGCCGACCGGACGCGGGTGGGGCGGCTGCTGTTCACCACCCGGCGGCTGGCCGAGGCGTGCGCGATGGACCCGCTGCGGCTGCTCGCGCTCCGCAACGACCCGCCCGACCTGCACCTGCCCGAGGTCGGCAGGGACCCGGTGCCGCTGCTGCGCCACCGCGTCGAGGACGGCCTGCTCCGGCGCGGCCTCGGCCGCGACGCCGACGCCCGGCGGCGGCTCGGCGAGGAGATGACGATCATCGAGCGCAAGCGCCTGTCCGGCTACTTCATCGCGGTGGCCGGCATCACCGACATGATCCGCGGCATGGGCGTGCGCTGCGCCATCCGCGGCTCGGGCGCCGGCAGCCTGGTCAACTACCTCATCGGCATCGGCGAGGTCAATCCGCTCGACCACGGCCTGCTCATGGAGCGGTTCCTGTCCGAGGGGCGCGTCGGGCTGCCCGACATCGACGTGGACGTCGAGTCCGCCCGCCGCCTCGACTGCTACAAGGCGATCTTCGAACGGTACGGCGAGGACCGCGTGGCCTGCGTGTCCATGATGGAGACCTACCGGGCGCGCAGCGCCATCCGCGACGTCGCCGGGGCGATGGGCCTGCCGCCGCACGAGATCGACACGATCGCCAAGGCGTTCCCGCACATCAGGGCCAAACAGATCACCGCCTCGCTCGCCGACCTGCCCGAGCTGCGCGGCAGCAGGCTCGGCGACGCCGGGCTGGATCGTGTGTTCCGCCTCGCCGAACGGCTCGACGGGCTGCCCCGGCACATCGCGCTGCACCCGTGCGGGGTGCTCGTCGGCAACTCCGGCCTCCTCGACCGGACGCCGGTCGAACGCAGCCTGCTGGAGTTCCCGATGTCGCAGTTCGACAAGGACGACGTGGAGGAGGCCGGGCTGCTCAAGCTGGACGTGCTGGGCGTGCGGATGCAGTCGGCGCTGGCGTACGCGCTGGGCGAGATCAAGCGCGTGGACGGCGTCACCGTCGAGCTGGACACCCAGAGCGGCGACGACCCGGACGTCCAGTACGTCCCGCACGACGACCAGGAGACCTACGACATGGTCTGCGCCGCCCGGACGATCGGGTGCTTCCAGATCGAGTCGCCCGGCCAGCGGGAGCTGGTGGCCAAGCTGGAGCCGCGCACGATGCACGACCTCATCGTGGACATCTCGCTGTTCCGGCCGGGGCCGGTCAACTCCGACATGATCACCCCGTACCTGGAGGCCAGGCAGGGGTGGCGGCAGCCGCACTACCCGCACGAGCGGCTGCGCGAGGCGCTGCGCGAGACGCACGGCGTCGTGGTGTTCCACGAGCAGGTCCTGAGGATCATCTCGGTGATGACCGGGCGCGACCTGTCCTTCGCCGAGCTGCTGCGGCGCACCCTCGGCACGCCGGAGGGACGCGAACGCGTGCGCAAGACGTTCGTGCCCCTGGCACGGGCCAACGGCTTCGACGACGCGGCCGTGGACCGGGCCTGGCGGGTGCTGGACGCGTTCGGCGGGTTCGGGTTCTGCAAGGCGCACGCGGCGGCGTTCGCGCTGCCCACCTACCAGTCGGCGTGGCTGAAGCGGCACCACGCGGCGGCGTTCTTCGCGGGGGTGCTCACGCACGATCCCGGCATGTACCCCTCGCGGGTCATCATCGACGAGGCCAGGCAGTGCGGGGTCAAGATCCTGCCGCTCGACGTCAACAAGTCCGGCAAGGACTGGCGGGTGGAGCGGCTCGGGCCGCGCGTGCCGGTACGGGTGCGGCCCGACCGCCTCGCCGGCGCGCGCCGGCGCGAGTTCCGGGCCGGGGACATCGGCAAGGGGTACGCGCTGCGGGTGCCGTTCTCGGCGGTCAAAGGGGTGAGCGAGGCCGAGGTCGAGCGGATGGTGGCCGGGCAGCCGTACACCTCGCTGGCCGACTTCTGGGACCGCGCCCGGCCCTCGCGGCCCGTCATCGAGCGGATCGTCCAGGTCGGCGGCCTCGACGCGCTGCACGACCTGCATCCTGGCGGGCCGCGCTGGAAGCCAGGCGAGCTGACCCGGCGCGACCTGATCGCGCGGATCGGCGCGCTCGAACGGTCATCGGCGAGCGGCGTACGGGCCGCGCCGCGCGCCTCCAAGCACTACACCCGCCCCGCTGCCCGAGCTATTGAGCCTCAGCCGTCGGCGCAGCTCCCGCTGGGCTTCACCGAGCACCTGCCGCCCGGCGAGCTGCCCGAGATGACCGAGGCCGAGATGGTCGAGGCCGAGCTGGAGATCCTCGGCATCGACGTCAGCCGGCACGTCATGAGCTTCCACGGCGAGCTGCTCGACCTGCTCGGCGTCGTGCGCGCCCGCGACCTGCTGCGCCGGCGCAACGGGTCCGAGGTGCTGGTGGCCGGGGTCAAGGTGGCCACGCAGACGCCCGCGGTGCGCTCCGGGCAGCGGGTCATCTTCACCACCCTGGAGGACTCCACCGGGCCGATCGACCTGACCTTCTTCGAGTCGGTCCAGGGGCACTGCGCCGCGACCGTGTTCGGGGCGTGGCTCATGCTGGCCAAGGGGGTGGTGCGCCGCACCGGGGTGCGGGCGGTGTCGCTGCGGGCCGTCGACTGCTGGGACCTCGCCGACCTGGACGGACTGTGGCGTTCTGAGGGCATCGAGGCGGTGCGCGACCTGCTCCGCCGTACGCCGGGGGAGCCGGCGGGCGTGGGCGGGCGGAGCATCGAGTATCCGAACGGCTTCCGGCTGTCGCCGTACTCCGACATCGCCCCGGCCGTCGTCACCCCGGCCCGCCGCCTCTGGCACGCCAGCCCCGGCAGCTCCGGCCCCACCGCCGCCTGACAGGTCACATGGGGTGGCTGAGGGGGGTGGAGTCGGGGGCGGGTTTGGCGGAGAGGGTGCGCAGCGAGGCGAGAGGGGAGCGGGCGGCGCGCTGGAGCCGGGTCAGCTCGCGGACGGTGCCCGCGCACAGCGCCGCGGCGACCGCCGCGCACAGCAGCTCCGGCGCCCCCACCCCGGTGAGGCCGCCGGACGCGGAGTCGAGCGGCAGCCGGATCGTGACCAGCGCGAGCGTGGTCAGCCAGCTCAGCCACCACCCGGCCAGCAGCGCCAGCCACCGGCCGCGCCGCCCCGCGGGCGGCCGGGCGCCGCGCCAGACCTCGTCCAGGAGCACCGCGGGCGCCACCAGGTTGACGCCGGGGATCAGCCAGGCCGCCGCCACCGGCGCGGTCGCCGCCGAGCGGTCGTTGGCCTGCCTGGCGCGTACGAGCCACGTCACGTACGCGGCCCCGGCCGCCACCGAGGTGCCCGCCACCAGCATGATCAGCACCGCGAACACGGTCACCGCGCCCACGACCGCCTCCGCGTCGGCCCCCTGGGGACGTCCGCCGAACGCGGCGAGCTGGGCGGCGAGCCGCCGCCCGCGAACCTGCTCGAAGATCACCAGAGCGGCGAGGGAGAGGACCTGCGCGGCGAGCGTGACGTAGACGGCGGAGGCGGCTCTGGTGGGCGGTGCCTGGGTGTGGCGCATGTTCTCTCCCCGGGCCTTGCGCTGCGGTTCTGATTCACTTTTATCCCGCGAGCCCTGCCGTTAATCAGCTCACCACGCCGGATTCCCACGCCCAAGCAGCGATTTCGACCCGATTGCGAACGCCGAGTTTGGCGAAGATGCTGCCGAGGTGCGTCTTGACGGTCGACAGCGACACGAACAGCTCGGCCGCCACCTCCTGGTTGGTACGCCCCCGCGCGATCAGCCGCACCACGTCCAGCTCGCGCTCGGTCAGCGGGTCGTTCATGGGCGGCGGCGCGGCCCGCCGGGGCTGGGCGAGATGCTGCAGCAGCCGTACGGTGACCGAGGGAGACACCAGCGCGTCCCCGGCCGCGGCCGCGCGTACCGCCTCGATGAGCAGCGTGGGCCCGCTGTCCTTGAGCAGGAACCCGGTCGCGCCGGAGCGCAGCGCGCCGTAGACGTACTCGTCGAGGTCGAACGTGGTGACGATGACGACCCGCAGCGGGTTCTCCACGCCGGGGCCGGCCAGGATCCTGGTCACCTCGATGCCGTCGAGCCTCGGCATCCTGATGTCCAGGAGGCACACGTCGGGCCGCAGCCGCCGCGCCTCCGCCACCGCCTCGGCGCCGTCGGCCACCGCGGCGACGACCTCCATGTCCGGTTGCGCGTCCAAGATCATCTGGAAGCCGGTACGCACCAGTTGCTGGTCGTCGGCGACGAGAACCCGAATAGTCACGACCCTAACTCTAGAGAGAGCGCCGCGAGAGTTCTGCGGCGTCCAGCGGTCGTACCGTCGAACCCGGCACCGAGGAGGACCTCTGATGCGCAGCGTGACTTATTCGGTGAGCGTCTTGCTCGACGGCTACATCGCCGGGCCGGATCGGCGGCGAAATCGCTCCCGAAGGTGGTGTTTCTCCGCCGCGCTGTCGACGGTGAAGGGCAACGCCCGCCTGGTCTCCGGCGGCCTGGTGGAGGAGGTCAAGCGGCTGCAGGCCGAGCCGAGTTGGGCGACATCGCGATCAGAGGCGCGGCCCCGCCGAGGCGGCCGCGTCGGATTTGATCGACGAGTACCGGGCTACCTACCTTCGCTACCTCGCGGCGCGGTGACGGCCGAACGCCAGGAACCGGCCGCAGGAAGGCCGCCGGAGACGACAGATCCGGGCGGGCGATCAAGGAATCTCGTACGAGACCAGCTTCGGAAACGACGTTGCCTATGGCCAACTAGCGCATCTCGAGGCGGGCATACCGTGCGCTGAAGCCGGTTTGTGTCTCCTTGGGCTAAATGAACCACGCCCAGAGATTGAGTGGAGCGGCAACGTGTATGAGGGCGAGGTTGTCGGCCCGCTCGGCTGTTGGGCGACGAGACGCAGCTTGTGCCGCGTCGGTTCGCCTAGCATGATCACTCGCAACTATGGAGGACTCCTGCTCGTTGAGGTTGTTATGAAGGATGTTTCGCTGGCCGGATCCCGGCGTCTCGGTACGACTCGGCGGAACCCTTGGAACGTTGGAAGGATCAACGGAAGGCGCCAGTGTGAGCAGGGAAGCAGAGATGCCTCTCCAGAGGTTGGTCAATCGCAAGCGGTCCAGTTATTGGTGGCCGAGAATTTTTCTCGCAACCACGACAGTCAACTTGATGTGGGAGATTCTAAAGAAGAATCTTTCTGCGAGCTTCGTCAACTCGTGGCCGTGGAAGCTCACTCTGCTCGACGTCGGCACCAGTGCGACCTTGGCGAGTGCCGTTCTGGCCTTGCTTTTGGCGCGATCTCAACTAGCCCGAACTAATCGTCCTGTCATCAGCTATTCCTCGTTCTCGGATAAAAGCTCCTTTATCAAGAAGGCCGAACGCGTTATTCATGTCCGCAATGCTGGAGCTGGCCACGCTATTGTATGCCTGGTCAAATACAGATACCGGATGGCCGATCCGAGAAGTGGGGTCGGGGAAGGTCCTCTGAGTGATTGGATGGACTGGCATGACGTGGTCGATAGATTAGAAGAACGCAACTTGACAAATTGGCAGCACTATGTGCTGCCGCGCATCGGAAACGGGTCAACTCTCCCGCTGGCCAGTGCTGCGGGTGCAGGTCTGGAGGTGGTCGCACTTACTAAGAAGGCAATGTTGACGCTGGCGGACCTCGATATATTGTTGCGAATTGAAGACACCTTGGGTGATCAACATGAACGGGTCTTGGTGTGCATGTCGCAGGGGCACAGGAAGGAATTGATCGAAAGGCGACAGAAAAGAAGACCGCCCTTCTTGAGGTGATCACTGCTTCAGGGGCCACCCCGTTCGAGGGCGGCCCCCATGGATGGGCACTTCTCGATGGCTGGAGGCCGCATCTGGGCTTCCGATCGCCGACGCCCTCATGAGGGGACAATGGGCATTCGACGGCGATCGGGACGGCGCGAGATCTTCGCGCGCTCCGCGTCATCGGTTCGTGCCCAGTTCTGCGCAGGCCGTCGTACGGTCCTCCCGCCTGGATCGACGGGCCGGTCCTGGCTGATCCCGGCCGGCGTTACGAGGTCTCGATCCGGGGGTCCACAGTTGTGTCCCTGTACGAGATCGGCCGTTCGGCTGAGACGGGATGGCCGCACGGCCGATCCGGTGGGTGCGGGCCCGCCGGGAGGCTTGAAGGCATGAACGACGTGCTTGTTGGACGGGCCCTGGTCAAGAGGTTCGGGCAGACGGTCGCCCTCGGCGGCGTGGACATCGCGGTGCGGGCCGGCGAGGCCGTGGCGATCATGGGGCCGAGCGGGTCCGGCAAGTCCACCCTGCTCCATTGCCTCGCGGGCATCATGCGGCCGGACGAGGGCGAGGTGCACCTGCTGGGGCAGCGCATCGACGCGATGGGGGAGCGCAAGCGCAGCGCGCTGCGGCGTACCCGGTTCGGCTTCGTCTTCCAGTTCGGGCAGCTCCTGCCCGAACTGCCGGCGGAGGAGAACGTGGCCCTGCCGCTCATGCTGGGCGGCGTGTCCCGGCAGCAGGCGGTCAAGCAGGCCCGCGAGTGGTTCGCGCCGCTCGGGCTGCCGGGCATGGAGGCGCGGCGGCCGGGCGAGCTGTCCGGCGGGCAGGCGCAGCGGGTGGCCATCGCGAGGGCGCTGGTGACCAGGCCGGCGGTGGTGTTCGCCGACGAGCCGACCGGCGCGCTCGACCAGCGGACCGGGCAGGACACGATGCGGCTGCTGGTGGAGGCGACCCGGCACAACGACGCCTCGCTGATCGTCGTCACCCACGACCCGAACGTGGCCGCCTGGTGCGACCGCACCGTCGAGGTCCGCGACGGCCACCTGGTGACGATGAGCGGAGCGACGGCGTGAACCTGGACCTGACGTGGCGGCTGCTCAAGGGCGGCGGCCGTAAGGGGCTGCTGGGCGTCTGGCTGACGCTGGGGGCCGTCGCCGTGTCCACGGCGCTGCTGCTGTTCGCCGTGGCCGCGAACCTGGCCTTCGACGCCCGCGCCGAGCGCGGCGCCTGGCGCAACCCGGTGCCCGTAGCCAAGGACACGGCTGCCAAGGACACGGCTGCCAAGGACGCGGTCGCCGTCGAGGCGTCCCGCTTCGACTACGTACGCGGCCGGGTGATCACCGTCGTGGACCTCGCCGCGCTCCGGCCGGACGCCGCTCCGCCGCCCGGCCTGCCGCGTTTCCCGAAGCCGGGGGAGACGTGGCTGTCGCCCGCGCTCGCGGAGCTGGCCCGTGAGCTGCCTCCCGCCGAGCTGGGCGACCGTTACCCGCGCCGGGCGGGCGTCATCGGGGACGAGGCCCTGGTGTACCCGGGGGAGCTGGTCGCGGTCGTCGGCCACGCGCCGGACGCGCCGGCGATGACCGCGGAGCGCAGTGACGACTGGATCGTGGGCAAGCCGCCGGTGAAGGTCGCGAGCCTGGCGGGGACGCCGAGCGAGGACGCGGAGGCGTACAAGGTGCTCGCGGTCATCGCGAGCGTGCTCATGGTGGTGCCGCTGCTGGTGTTCGGGGGCGCGGCGGCCCGGCTCACGGTGGCCAGGCGGGACCGGCGGCTGGCCGCGCTCCGGCTGGTCGGCGCGACGCCGGGGCAGGTGGTGCGGATGACGGTGGCCGAGGCGGTGCTCGTGGCGCTGGCCGGTGCGCTGGTAGGGGCGGTGGCGTTCGCGCTGGCGGTGCCGCTGCTGACGCGGATCGAGATCCAGGGGGGCGCCTGGTTCGCGGGGGACCTGTTCCCCGGCCTGGCGGTGCTGGCCGGGGTGCTGGTGGCGGTGCCGCTGCTGGTGGGGCTGTCGGCGGTGGCGGGGCTGCGCAGGGTCGTGGTGAGCCCGCTCGGCGTGGCCAAGCGGGAGACGCCGCCCGGCATGCGCTTCGTCCGGGTGCTCGCGCTGCTCGTGGTGCTGGCCGCGTTCCCGATGCTGACCCAGGGGACCAGCGTGGCGATCGTGGCCGTGGCGCTGGGGCTCGCGTTCCTGTGCCTGAACCTGGCCGGGCCCTGGGTGGTGGGCCTCATCGGAAGGATCACGGCGGGTACGGCGCGTAGCCCCGCCCGGCTGCTGGCCGGGCGCAGGCTGGTGGACGATCCGCGCTCGGCCTGGCGGACGGTGAGCGGGGTGGCGCTGACCGGGTTCGTGGCGGGCTTCCTCGGCCTGCTCAGCCCGGGCGCGTTCGCGGGGGACGACGGGCCGCTCCAGCTGCGCGTTCTCGCGCCGGCCGGACAGGCCGAGCAGGTGGCCGGGCAGGCCCGCGAGCGGCTGGCGGCGGCCAAGGTGCCCGCCGCGGTCACGGTCGTCAAGCGGACCGTCGTCGCCGCGCCGTCGGGCCCGCTCGACGCCGCGGCCGTGGACCGGGCGCGTACGGCGCTCACCGGGCTCGTCCCGGGCCGCACTCCGACCACCGAGGCCGACGAGCGGGGCTTCGGCGACCAGCTGCTGGCCGACGTGCGGGTGGGGACGATCGTGGTGCTGTCGGTGTCGTTCCTGGTGGCCATCGCCAGCGCGGGCATCACGGCCGCCTCGTCGGTCCTCGACCGGCGGCAGACGTACGGGCTGCTGCGGCTGGCCGGGACGCCGCTGGAGGTGCTGGACCGGGCCAGGCGGGCCGAGACGCTGATCCCGCTGGGCGTGATGGGCGGCGGCGCGATCCTGGTGGGGGCGTTCTGCGCGGCGCCGTTCATGATCGGCGGGGTCAGCGTGGCCGGGGTCGTCACGCTGGTGGCCTGCGTGGTGCTCGGGTTCGCCGGGGTGATCGGGGCGGGGGCGCTGAGCCGGCCGCTGCTGAGGTCGGTCACGGCCGACCCCGCGCCCAGACCCGACTGAACAGCCCCGACTGAGCGGCTACCCGAGGACCAGGTCGCGGACCAGTTTCAGCGTGGGCTCGTCGCGCGGGCCCATGACGAGCAGGCTCGTCACCGGGCTCTTGCGCCACAGCTCCAGGCGCTCCCTGATGCGGCCGGGCGGGCCGACGAGCGAGATGCCGTCGGCCAGCTCGTCGGGGATCGCGCGGAACGCCTCGTCCTTGCGCCCGGCCAGGTAGAGGGCCTGGATGTGCTCGGCGGCCTCGGCGTAGCCCATGCGGCCGATGATGTCGGCGTGGAAGTTGCGGTGCCGGGCGCCCATGCCGCCGATGTAGAGGGTGAGCATGAGCTTCACGCCGTCGAGGGCGGCCCGTACGTCGTCCGAGACCACCACCGTCACCATGGCCGCCACCTCGAAGCCCGCGGGGGCGCCGGCGAGCGCGTCGCCGTACATCTCCTCGATCTTCTCGGGGAAGGCGAACAGCGGCAGCCAGCCCTGGCCGATCTCGGCGGCCAGCGCGACGTTCTTGGGGCCCTCCGCGCCCAGGTAGACGGGGATGTCGGGGCGCAGCGGGTGGGTGATGAGCTTGAGCGGCTTGCCGAGGCCGTCCGGCAGTGGCAGCGGGTAGTGGGGGCCGTCGCCGGTGACCGGCTCCTCGCGGCGCCAGACCTTGCGCATGATCTCGACGTACTCGCGGGTCCTGGCGAGGGGCCTGGCGAACGGCTGGCCGTACCAGCCCTCGACGACCTGCGGGCCCGAGGCGCCCACGCCGAGGAGCAGCCGGCCGCCGGTCAGGTGGTCGAGGGTCATGGCCGTCATGGCGGTCGTCACCGGCGGCCTGGCCGACAGCTGCGCGACCGACGTGCCGAGTTTGATGCGGCTGGTGCGCGCGCCGTACCAGGCGAGCGGGGTGAACGCGTCGCTGCCGTACGCCTCGGCCGTCCACACCGAGTCGTAGCCGAGGCGCTCGGCCGCCAGCACGGATGCGGTCGCGTCGTCGGCGTTGCGCTGCCAGTAGCCCAACTGGAGCCCGAGCTTCATGTGACACCTCCGGAATTAAGTTCTATTACCCCTGTGCGGGGGCCGGGTGTCAATGGAGGATCTTCCGGGCAGTCACAGTCCGTGGTCAAAGGTCTCTGTCGCGTAGCGTGCGTCCTGCTCCTGCTGTTGCCCGCGGCCGAGCCCCTGGTGGCCGCGAGCGCGTCGCGGCCGAACATCGTCCTCATCGTCACCGACGACCTGGAGGCGGGCACGCTGGCGTACTTCCCCCACGTCACCCGGCATCTGGTGCGCAAGGGGGCCACGTTCGACCGGTTCTTCGTGACGAACTCCTGGTGCTGCCCGTCGCGGGCGTCGATCCTGCGCTCCCAGTACGTCCACAGCCACGGCGTGCTCACCAACACCGCCCCGGAGGGCGGCTTCGACCGCTTCCACACCCTCGGCCTGGAAAGCTCCACGATCGGCACGTGGATGAAGGCGGCCGGCTACCGCACCGCGCTGATGGGCAAGTTCCTCAACCACTATCCGGGACGTACCGCCACCGAGACGTACGTGCCGCCCGGCTGGGACGAGTGGGCCGTCCCGGTGACGAACCTCTACGAGGAGTACGGCTACCGGCTCAACGAGAACGGCGCGCTGACCGACCGCGGCTGGGGCCAGGAGGACTACCTGTCGGACGTGCTCGCCGAGAAGAGCCGGCAGTTCATCAAGAGCTCGGGCAGACCGTTCTTCCTCTACCTGGCGCCCATCGCGCCGCACAGCCCGGCCAACCCCGCCTGGCGGCACGAGGAGGCGTTCCCCCATGTGACCGCGCCCCGGACGCCGTCGTTCAACCAGGCCGACGTCAGCGCCGAGCCGCTGTGGCTGCGCGGCAGGCTCCCGCTGTCGCAGGAGCAGATCGACGCCGTGGACCGCCGCCACCGCGCCAGGCTGCGCGCGATGCTCGGCGTGGACGACCTGGTCGGCGCGGTCGTCGACGCGCTGCGCGACAGCGGGCACCTCGACGACACCTACATCATGTTCACCTCGGACAACGGCTTCCACCTCGGCACCCACCGGCTGCCGCAGGGCAAGACCACGCCGTACGAGGAGGCGATCAGGATCCCGCTGGTGGTGCGCGGGCCCGGCATCCGGCCAGGATCGAGGATCGGCCACATGGGCGCCACGGTCGACCTCGCGCCGACCGTCGCCGACCTGGGCGGGGCCACGCCGCCTCCGTTCGCCGAAGGGCGGTCGCTGAAGCCGCTGCTCAAGGGGGGCAAGCCGGCGGTGTGGCGGCACAACGCGCTCATCGAGTTCCACCGGCCGGCCAACCGGTCGTCCGCGCGGCAGACGCCGGTGCCCGCCTACACCGCGCTGCGCACCGAGCACTACACCTACGTCCGCTACGTCACCGGCGAGAAGCAGCTCTACGACCTGCGGACGGATCCGTACGAGTTGCAGAACCTCGCGGCCACCGCCGACCCCAAGCTGCTGGCGAACCTGGACGTCCGGCTGGACACCATGGCGCGCTGCACGGGCGCGAGCTGCCGCCAGGCCGACGTGCTTCAGTGAGTGAACAGCTCGGGGTAGGCGTCGGCGAGGTGCTCCGACACGGCCGCGGCGGCCTCGCCGGGGTCGCCCGCCTCGATCGCGGCCAGGATGCGGACGTGCCCGGCGCGCAGGATCGCGGTGTCGCCGAGGCGTTCGACCGCCTCGACCGAGAATTTGCGCATCGTGTCCCGGAGCGAGCGCATGACGGCGGAGACGAGCCGATTGCCCGAGGCGTCCGCGAGCGCGCAGTGGAAGGCGGTGTCGTACTCGACGAACTCCTCGGCGGTGCGTGCCGCGTCCATGCCGGCGAGGGCGGCGGTCAGCGCCTCGGTGCCATGACGGCCGGTGGCGGCGCGGGCGGCGGCCCACTGCTCGATCATGTGCCGGGTGTCGATGACCTCGCGCAGCTCCAGGGTGGCCAGGCCGAGGTGCAGCCGCAGCAGTCCGGTCAGTGCCGAGTCGGGACGGGCGATGAGCACCGCGCCCGCGTCGGGGCCCCGTCCGACCTGGGAGGAGACCACGCCCAGCGTCTCCAGCACGCGCATCGCCTCGCGCACGGACGAGCGGCTGACGCCGAGCTGCTCGGCGAGCCGGCGCTCGGCGGGCAGGCGGTCCCCGGCCGTGAGGCCGTCCTCGGCGATGCGCCGCTCGATCTGCGCGAGCACGTCCTCGAACGTGCGCGTGCGCTTCACCGGACCCCACCCGCTGCCGTCCACCCGGGCCTCCCTGCTATGGTCTGACCATATTGTGGTCAGACCATACCTTTCGAGAGGAGAGCCGTGCGAGTCGCCCTGTTCATCACGTGCGTGAACGACACGCTCTTCCCCGGCACCGGCAAGGCCGTGGTGTCCCTGCTGCGCAGGCTCGGCTGCGAGGTCGACTTCCCCGCCGCCCAGACGTGCTGCGGCCAGATGCACGTCAACACCGGCTACCGCGCGGAGGGAGTGCGCCTGGCCCGGCACTTCACCGAGGTCTTCGCCGGGTACGACGCCGTGGTGGCACCGTCGGGGTCGTGCGCGGCCATGGTCCGCGAGCAGTACCCCAAGCTGGCCCGGCCGGGCAGCAAGGGGGCCGCGGCGATCGCGAAGGTCGCGCCCAGGGTGTACGAGCTGTCGGAGTTCCTGATCGACGTGCTCAAGGTCGAGGACGTGGGGGCGTACTTCCCGCACCGCGTCACCTACCACCCGACCTGCCACTCGCTGCGCGGCCTGCGGCTCGGCGACCGGCCCGCCCGGCTGCTGCGCAACGTACGCGGCCTGGAGCTGGTGCCGCTGCCCGGCGCGGAGGAGTGCTGCGGCTTCGGCGGCACGTTCGCGGTGAAGAACCCGGCGGTCTCGGCGGCGATGGGCGCCGACAAGACCCGCAACATCATGGACACCGGCGCCGAGGTGCTGTGCGCGGCCGACAACTCGTGCCTCATGCACATCGGCGGCACGCTGAGCCGCCAGAAGACCGGCGTGCGGACGATGCACCTGGCCGAGATCCTGGCGTCCACGGAGGAGAGCCAATGAGCGCAACATTCCTCGGCATGCCAGGAAATTTCCCGAAAAACTCGCAGAAGGCCGTCCAGGACTCTCAGCTCCGCTACAACCTCCGCAAAGCCACCCACACCATCCGCGGCAAGCGAGCCGGCGTCGTCGGCGAGCTGCCCGACTGGACGGAGCTGCGCGCCGCCGGCAAGGCCATCAAGGACCACACGCTGCGCAACCTCGACCGCTACCTGGTCCAGCTCGAACAGGCCGTCCAGGACGCGGGCGGCACCGTCCACTGGGCGCGCGACGCCGCCGAGGCCAACCACATCGTCACCGGCCTGGTCAAGGCCACCGGCGAGCGCGAGGTCGTCAAGGTCAAGTCGATGGCCACCCAGGAGATCGAGCTCAACCAGGCGCTGGCCGCCGAGGGCATCACCGCGTACGAGACCGACCTCGCCGAGCTGATCGTGCAACTCGGCGACGACTTCCCCAGCCACATCCTGGTGCCCGCGATCCACCGCAACCGGTCGGAGATCCGCGAGATCTTCCTGGAGAAGATGCCGAAGACCCCGGAAGGGCTCACCGACGACCCGCCGGCGCTGGCCGAGGCCGCCCGGCTCCACCTGCGCGAACGTTTCCTGCGCAGCAAGGTCGCGATCTCCGGGGCCAACTTCATGGTGGCCGAGACCGGCACGCTGGTCGTGCTGGAGTCCGAGGGCAACGGCCGCATGTGCCTGACCCTGCCCGAGACGCTGATCAGCGTGGTGGGGATCGAGAAGCTCCTGCCCACCTGGCGGGATCTAGAGGTGTTCCTCCAGCTGCTGCCCAGAAGCTCCACAGGTGAGCGGATGAACCCGTACACCAGCATGTGGACCGGCGCGGTCGAGGGCCAGGACTTCCACCTCGTGCTGCTCGACAACGGCCGCACCGGCGTGCTCGCCGACGAGGTCGGCCGCCAGGCGCTGCGCTGCATCCGCTGCTCGGCCTGCCTCAACGTGTGCCCGGTCTACGAGCGCGCGGGCGGCCACGCCTACGGCTCCGTCTACCCGGGCCCGATCGGCGCCATCCTCACCCCGCAGCTGCGCGGCATGGGCTCCGAGCTGGACGCCTCGCTGCCGTACGCCTCCAGCCTGTGCGGCGCCTGCTACGACGTCTGCCCGGTCGCCATCGACATCCCCGAGGTCCTGGTGGACCTGCGCGCCAAGGCCCCGCACGCGGCGGCGGAGAAGGCCGGCATGAAGGTCGCCGGCTGGATACTCGACGACCACCGGCGGCTGGCGGCGGCCCAGCGGCTCGCGTCCAAGGCGCGCGGGCTGGTGCCGAAGAAGCGGCTGCCCGGCCCGTTGTCGGCCTGGACCGACACCCGGGACGTGCCGGAGATCCCGGAAGAATCGTTCAGAGACTGGTGGGAGCGGAATGAGCGCGCGTGAGGAGATCCTCGCCCGGATCGCCAAGGCCGTGGCGGGCGCCGAGGACGTCGAGATCCCCCGTGACTACCGCACCGAAATCGCGGCCGGCGATCTTGTCGAGCTGTTCGCCGAGCGGGTGGACGACTACCGCGCCGTCGTCCACGTCCTGCCGGCCGCCGAGGTGCCCGGCTGGATCGAGGAGCGCCTGGCCGGCCGCCGGATGATCGTCCCCGACGGCTTCGGCCTGGCGGGGCACGAGAGCTGGCCCGACCTGCACACCGCCGACGGGGTCGTCACCGGCTGCGCCGTCGGCATCGCGGTGACCGGCACGATCGTCCTCGACCACGGCCCCGGCCAGGGCACGCGGGCTCAGACGCTGGTGCCCGACTACCACCTGTGCGTGGTGCGGGCCGACCAGATCGTCTCCTCGGTGCCCGAGGCCGTCGCCAGGCTCGATCCGGCCCGGCCGCTGACCTGGATCAGCGGCCCGTCGGCCACCAGCGACATCGAGCTCAACCGGGTCGAGGGCGTGCACGGCCCCCGCACCCTCGAAGTGGTCATCAGTACCTGAGCACCGCCGCCACGTCCTTGACGCCGTCCGTGAACCACAGCTCGGCGTCCGTCATCGCGGCGGCCCTCACCAGGGCGGCGTCCGCGCGCTCGCGTACCGGCTCGGCCACGCCCCAGTTCCGCAGCTCGCCCTGGTCGGTGTTGAGCTGGACGCCGCCCTCGCCGATCCAGATCGGCTCCGGCCGCTCGCCGGGCAGCAGCAGCGCCTGCACCCGCGCGTCGCGCAGCGCCCGCGCCACCTGCGACAGGCCGACAGGACCGCCGCTCTCCTGGTGACGCTCCAGCAGCTCGCCGCGGCGGCGGTCGAGCCAGTCGTCGAGCGCCTGCTCGACGTCGTCCTCGAACTGTCCGTGGTCGGAACGGCTGCCGTGCTCGACCATCACCACCCGGTCGGTCGCCTTCGTGCCGAGGTGGTGCATCAGGTACGAACGGGACTTCGGCTCGCCGGCCACGATGATCAGCTCGGTGCCGAGGCGGCGTACCTGCTCGTCGATCTCGTGCGCGACCGCCTGCGCGTTCTGCTCCCAGGCGTTCTCGACGGACACCTCGTAGCGGCGCTGCGACCAGCCGCCCTGCGCGGTCTTCTGCAGCGGCCAGGCCGCGGCCTGCACCGTGCGCCGGCGCGGCGCCCCGCTTCCGTACACGGTGAGCTCCGCCCCGGCGTGGTCCACGATGACCCCCAGGTGCGGCACGTTCTCGCCGCGCTCCAGCAGCATCGGCGCGATGTTCGGCAGCGGGGACCAGGTCGCCCGCTCGTACGGCGGTCGCGACAGCGGCTCGGCCAGCACCACCTCGCCGTGCGCGGCGAACAGCGCCTGCCCCGCGGCCGCCCGCTCGGCCCGCTCCGCCAGGGCCGCCACGGTCGCCGGGTCCGCCCCGTCGAGGGCGTCGCGCACGCTGTGCCAGTGCGTCTCACGCTCCGGGCCGGTCAGCGCCCCCAGGTAGACGGAGGCGTACGGGCCCTGCCGCTCGTACAGCGGCCTGATGAAGTCGAGGCGCACCCGTCACCACCTCCGCTTCTCCACGCCGAGCCCGAGCGCCTCGCCCACGTCGGACATGTTCGTGTACTCCCGCTCGGGAAGTGAGCGCACCATGTCCGTCACCCGGTCGGGGGCGCCCGCCTCCTCGGCCTGGCGGACCAGGTCCTCCTTCGACTTGGGCCAGTGGGTGTCGCTCAGCCACTTGGCGAGGTCGGCGCGGACGTCCACGCTGGGCCCCGTCATGCCTTCGGGCACGCCGGGCTCGTGACCGGGCGGGTACGACCGCATGGACTCCTCGCCTGCCGCCGGCATGGACTCGGGCTCCTTCCACTCCTCGGCGTGCGTCGTGCCGCCGCCGCGGATCATGCCCTCGGTCTCGTGCTTCTGCTGGGAGTCCAGACGGGGGCCGTGCTTGTCGCTCCCACGTTCCATAGTCGTCTCACCTCTCTCTTCAGCGCCCCTACCCCCGCTTTCGTGGGCAAACATCGCCGCTGTGTACCCTGCCGTGCGTGTTCGATGCCGACATCACCATCGCGACGGCCCGCCTGACCCTGCGGCCGTTCGCCCCCCAGGACGCCGCGCGGATCCGGTCGATCGTGGAGTCCGGCGCCGTCTTCCTGCCTCCCGGCGCGCCCGCCACGGCGTCCGGCGTCGCGCAGTGGCTCGACGTGGGCGTGCACGAGCTGCGCAGGTCGGGGCAGGGCGTGCACCTCGCGATGATCGACGTGGACGGCCGCGTGGTGGGGGCCATCAGCCTCTTCAAGACCTCGTGGGAGGCCGGTACGACCGAGGTCGGCTACGGCGTGCACCCGCTGTACCGGGGCCGCGGCCTGGCCACCGAGGCCCTGCGCGGCCTCGCCGAGTGGGTCTTCGACAGGACCCGGCTGCGCCGGATCGACCTGACCGCCAACCTCGACAACCTGCCGTCGCTGCGCGTCGCCCAGAAAGCGGGCTTCACCTGGGAGGGCGTGCTGCGCGGCGCGGTCATGGAGGACGACGGGCCGCACGACCTGGTCGTGTTCGGCCTGCTGCGCGGCGACGGCCGCGCCCCGGCCACCATCCTGCCGCGCGCCGAGCTGCGCACGCCGCGCCTGCTCCTGCGCGCGCCCGAGCCCGCCGACGCGGCCGACCTGGCCGCCACCGGAGCCGACCCGCTCACCCAGGCCAGGACCGGCGTCCCGCGCGGCTACACCGTCGAGCACGCGCTCGCCTTCATCGACCACGCCGAACGGGTACGCGTCCGCGGCGCCGGCATCGCCTGGTCGGCCGTCGAGCAGGCGACCGGCCGCTTCGCCGTCAACGTGGACCTGCGCGACGTCGAGTGGAGCCACCGCACCGCCGAGATCGGCTACATGACCGCCCCCTGGGCGCGCGGCAACGGCTACGCCGGCGAGGCCGTGCTCGCCGTCGCGCGCTGGCTGTTCGAGCGGCAGGGCTTCAGCCGGCTCCAGCTCCGCGCCGCCGTGGACAACCCGCAGTCGCAGCGCGTCGCCGAGAAGGCCGGTTTCGTCCGCGAGGGCGTGGCCCGCTGCGCGCTCGCGGGGGAGGACCTGGTCGTCTTCAGCCTCGTACCGTCCGACCTGGAGTCCGGCGCGTAGCCGGAAGGCACGCCGTACTGGCTCTCGCACCCCTTTGTGAAACCCGCCGGCAACCGTCACCCTTGAAGGGGAGGTGGAGGCACCATGATCACGGTTGTCGGCTGGGACGGGACCGAGCCGCCGCCCGCCGCGCTCGACCGGCTGCGCGAGGCCGCCCTCGTCGTGGGCCCTGACGCCCTGCTCGGCCGGCTCAGGCTCAACGCCGCGACCGTGGCCGACGGCGCGCTGCTCCAGGCGCTGGACGACCATCTCGAGAACGGCGACGGCCCCGCGGTCGTGATCGCGGAGGGCGATCCCGGCTTCTTCGGCGTCGTACGCACCCTCCGGGCGCACGGCCTCAAACCGGACGTCCTGCCCGCGACCTCGCTGGTCACCCGGGCCTTCGCCTGCGCCGGGCTCAACTGGGAGGACGCGCTGGTCGTCGCACCCGTCGGCCCCCACCAGCTCAACAGGGCCGTCAACGCCTGCCGCGCCCACCCCAAGGTCGCGCTGCTGGTCGCGCCCGGCGTCGGCCCCGCCGAGATCGCCCGCGAGCTGGCCCCCACCACGCCCCGCGCGCTCATCGTCTGCGAGGACCTCGGCGGGCCCGACCAGCGGGTCACGCACAGCCGCATGGGCGAGGCCACCACCCGGCCGTGGAAGGACCCCGACGTCGTCCTCGTCATCGACCCGCTCCACCAGGCCAAGGAGCCGGGCTGGGTGGCGGGGGCGCAGCCGGGGCCGGCCGAGTGGGCGCTGCCGTTCGAGGGGGGCGGGCTGCCGCCCGAGGTGCGGGCGTACGTGCTGGCCAAGCTCGGCCCCCGCCTCGGCGACCTCGTCTGGGACGTCGGCGCGGGCGTCGGCGAGATCACCGTCGAGTGCGCCAGGCACGGCGCGGCCGTCGTCGCCGTCGAGCGCGAGGAGGCCAACTGCGCCCGGCTGCGCGCCAACGTGCTCGCCCACGGCGTCAAGGTCGCGCTCACCCGGGGCCAGGCCCCGCCCGCGCTGGAGCCCCTGCCCGACCCCGACGCGGTGTTCGTCGGCGGCGGCGGGGCCGACGTGGTGGCGGCCTGCGCCGCGCGCCGCCCGCGCTCGCTGGTGTGCGCGCTGCGCACCGTCGAGCAGGTCTCGGCCGTGCTCGACCGGCTGCGCGAGCACGGCTACCGGGGCACGGGCACCCAGATCATCGCCTCGGCGCTGACCGTCAACCCCGACGGATCCCACCGCCTGGCCGCCGCCGACCCCGTTTTCGTCGTGCACGCGACGCCCGCGCACGGAACGTGACCTGTTCCCTACTGCCGCGCATCGGTTATCCTCGCGTGTCCTTGTCCAACGCACCGGAGATTCCCTCACGATGAAGCCGCCGCTCCTGCTGATCGGGCAGGGCTCGCACGATGACGCCTACGCCGCGGAGTTCGGCAGGTTCGTACACCGGCTCCGCTGCCGCCTCGACCTGACGGCCGTCGACGTCTCCGGCGGCTACCTGGAGCGCGCCACGCCGGGGCTGAGCGACTCCGTCGCATCCCTGGTCGCGAGGGGCCACCACCGTCTCGTCGCCCTGCCGCTCAGCCTCAACAGGGCGAGCGACGACCTCGGCGCCGCCATGGAACGCGAGCAGCAGCGCCACCCGACCCTCATGTACGACTACGGCCGCCCCCTCGGCCCCGACCCCCGCGTGCTGTCGCTGCTGGCCGAGCGGCTCACCGAGGCCGCCGCCGACCTGTCCAGGCCGCGCGCGCTGGAGCCCGCGGGCGCCCGCCCCCGGCTGCGCGCCGTGGACGCCCCCCTCGACGAGGACCTGCACGTCGAGCCGGGCGAGACCGGCATCGTGCTGGTCGGCGAGGGCTCGACCGACCCGGCGGCCAACGCCGAGATCCACCGCGTGTCCCGGCTGTTCTGGGAGACGCACGCCTACGACTTCATGACCGTCGAGACCGCGTTCGTGTCGGTGACGCCCCCCGGCGTGCCCGGCGGGCTCGAACGCTGCCGCCGCCTGGGGGCCAGGCGCGTGATCGTGGTGCCTTACCTGCTGTTCGCGGGCGGCATGCTGGAGCGCGTGTGGGCGCAGGCGCTGGCGTACGGCGCCGGCCACCCCGACCTCGACATCCGCTGCGCCGAGGTGATCGGCGACTGCGAGCCCCTGGCCGACGTCGTCATAGAGCGTTACGAGGAAGCACTTCAGCTCGTCCACTGAGCCCCCCTAAGACCCTTCTTCCCGGAGGTACGCCGTGCTGGCCGACACCCTCGCCGCGATCCGCGCCGCCGACCCGGTGGCGATCGCCGAGGCCCGAGCGTTCCAGGACCGCCTGACCAAGCCGCGCGGCTCGCTCGGCGTGCTTGAGGACGTCGCGGTCCGTCTGGCGGGCGCGGCCGGCGCCTGCCCGCCGCCCCTGCCCGCCCCGGCCGCGCTGGCCATCTTCGCGGCCGACCACGGCGTGCACGCCGCGGGCGTCACGCCCTGGCCGCAGGAGGTCACCGTGCAGATGGTGGCCAACTTCCTGGCCGGCGGCGCGGTCGCCAACGCCTTCGCCGCCCAGGCCGGCGTCCCGGTCACCGTCGTGGACGTCGGCGTCGCCGCCGACCTGCCCGACGCGCCCGCCCTGGTCAAGCGGAAGATCGGCTACGGCACCGCCGACCTGTCGCGCGGGCCCGCCATGACCGTCGACCAGGCCGTCAGGGCCATGGAGGCGGGCATCACGGTGGCCCGCGACCTGGTGGCGGGCGGGGCCCGCTGCCTGATCACCGGCGACATGGGCATCGCCAACACCACCGCCTCGGCCGCCCTGATCTCCGTCTTCACCGGCGCCGACCCGGCCGAGGTCACCGGCAGGGGCACCGGCATCGACGACGAGACGTACGAGCGGAAGGTCGGGATCGTCCGCGAGGCGCTGCGCGTGAACGGCCTCGACGGCGGCACGCTCGGCTCCTCGGCCAGCGAGGCGTTGCGGGCGCTGGCCGCCGTCGGCGGGTTCGAGCACGCCGCGCTCGCCGGCTTCATACTCGGCGGCGCGGCGGCCCGCGTCCCGGTGCTGCTCGACGGCGTGATCGCCGGGGCCGCGGCCCTGGTCGCCGCCGCTCTCGACCCGTCCGCGCTCGACCACTGCGTGGCCGGGCACCGCTCGGCCGAGCCCGGCCACGCCGCCGCGCTCGCCCGTCTCGGGCTGCGTCCCCTTGTAGACCTGGAGCTCCGGCTCGGCGAGGGCACCGGCGCGCTGCTGGCCCACCCCATGCTGTGCGCGGCCGTACGGGTGATGCACGAGGTCGCGACGTTCGACTCGGCGGGGGTCACCGAGAAGCCCGTGTAAGGATGGTGCTCACTGGAGGTGAGCTTGTTGTCCCGATACGGCGCCATGTACGGCCCGGATTACACGTTCCTGGGGGTCGACCGCTGCGACCTCGGAGATCCCGCGTCCTACGAGGGCGCGGACGTCGTGATCCTGGGCGCCCCTTTCGACGGCGGCACCTCCCACCGGCCGGGCGCCAGGTTCGGGCCGCAGGCGCTGCGGCAGGCGTGCTACCTGCCGCACGACGGCTCACGTCCCAGCCTCGCGCTGCGCGTGGACGGGCTGAAGGACCTGCGCGTGCTCGACGCCGGCGACGTCGAGTGCTACTCGGGCGACGTCGAGGGCTCCTTGCAGGCCATCGAGGACGCCGTGCACCGCATCGCGGCCTCCGGCGCGGTGCCCCTGGTGCTGGGCGGCG
This sequence comes from Nonomuraea sp. LP-02, assembly GCF_036289125.1. Classification (NCBI taxonomy): domain Bacteria; kingdom Bacillati; phylum Actinomycetota; class Actinomycetes; order Streptosporangiales; family Streptosporangiaceae; genus Nonomuraea; species Nonomuraea sp. LP-02. The sequence goes on from NZ_JAXCLK010000001.1 coordinate 9,003,020, forward strand.
ACCACACGATCGCGCTGCCCGACGCGCGCGGCACGGCCAGGGCGCACCTGCCCGGCCGCACCTCGATGATCCACTTCGACGCCCACGCCGACACCGGCGACATCACCTTCGGCCACCTGTACGGCCACGGGCAGCCCATGCGGCGGCTCATCGAGTCCGGCGCCATCCGCGGCGACCGGTTCCTCCAGATCGGCCTGCGCGGCTACTGGCCCGAGCCGGAGACGCTGTCGTGGATGGCCGGGCAGCGGATGCGCTCGTACGAGATGACCGAGATCGTCGCCCGCGGGCTGGACGAGGTGCTGACGGAGGCGTCCGCGATCGCGCTGGACGAGTGCGACCAGATCTTCCTGTCGGTCGACATCGACGTCTGCGACCCCGGCCACGCCCCCGGCACCGGCACGCCCGAGCCCGGCGGCCTGACCGCCCGCCAGCTCCTCGACGCCGTACGCCGCATCTGCTACGAGCTGCCCGTCGCCGGCATGGAGCTGGTCGAGGTGGCCCCGCCGTACGACCACGCGGACATCACCGCCTTCCTCGGCAACCGGGTTATCCTGGAGGCTCTGTCAGCGATGGCCAGACGCCGCAAGGACGACGAGGGCGGGCCGCGCTGGGATCCGCGTCAGCCGCTTCTCGACGGCCGTTGACTTGTGCTCGTTAACCTGTGCGCAGCAAATGAAGGATGCGAAGCCGGTAGGTTTACCTCTTAACACAACCTGCGCGAACGGGAGATTTCCCTCATGGGCCCCTACCTCCTCGGCCTGCGGCTTTCCGGCCGCCGGGTGCTCGTCGTGGGCGGCGGCCGCGTCGCCCAGCGGCGGGTGCCCGCGCTCCTGGAGGCCGGTGCGGAGGTCACGGTCGTCTCGCCGAGCGTGACCCCGGCACTCGACGACCTCATCGCCGCCGGACGGATCACCTGGCACGCCCGGCCCTACGAGGTCGGCGACTGCGACGGCGCCTGGCTCGTCCAGGCGTGCACCGACGACAGGTCCGTCAACACCGCGGTCGCCGCCGAGGCGGAGGCCAAGCGCGTGTGGTGCGTGCGGGCCGACGACAAGGACGCCGCCGCCGCCTGGACCCCCGCCAGCGGGCGCGTCGGCGAGATCAGCGTGGCCGTCACCGCGGGCGGCGACCCCAGGCGGGCCGCCGGCATCCGCGACGCCGTGGTCGAAGCCCTGCGCGACGGCACCGTCGACGCCCGCCGCAACCGCACCAAACCCGTCGGCGTCGCCCTCGTCGGCGGCGGTCCCGGTGATCCCGGGCTCATCACCGTACGCGGGCGGCAGCTCCTCGCGCAGGCCGACGTGGTCGTCGCCGACCGCCTCGCGCCGCGCGCCCTGCTCGACGAGCTCGCCCCCGACGTTGAGCTGATCGACGCCGCCAAGGTCCCCTATGGCCGCTCGCTGTCCCAGGAGACGATCAACGACATCCTCGTGGACCGCGCCAGACAGGGGAAGTTCGTGGTGCGGCTCAAGGGCGGCGACCCGTTCGTCTTCGGGCGCGGCGGCGAGGAGATGATCGCCTGCGCGGAGGCCGGCATCCCGGTGCTCGTCGTCCCCGGCATCACCAGCGCCGTCGCCGTCCCCGCGGCGGCCGGCGTACCGGTGACGCACCGGGGGGTCAGCCAGGAGTTCCACGTCATCTCGGTGCACGTGGCGCCCGACGACGAGCGCTCCACCGTCGACTGGCCCGGCCTGGCCCGTTCCCAGGGCACGCTGGTGCTCATGATGGCCGTCGAGCGGCTGGCGAAGGTGGCCGAGACGCTCCTTCGAGACGGACGTTCGCCGGATACTCCCGTAATGGTGGTGCAGGACGGTACCCTTCCGACGCAGCGGGCGGTCGTCGCTTCGCTTTCCACCGTGGCCGACCGCGTGTCGGCGGCTGGGATACGACCGCCGGCGATCGTCGTCGTCGGGGACGTCGTCAGGGTCGGCCAGGAGGTCGAGATGGTTCGAGCGGAGCGCCTGCCGTGAACACGGCCATGGATGACGGGCGGCCGGAGTCGCTGGGGGAGCAGACGTTGTCGTTCCCCTCGATCAGCGACGACGACACCTTCGACGCCTTCGCCCCCTCCGGGGACGCCAAGAAGAACCCCCAGGACACCCCCCGCGAGCCGCACCCGCCCCACGACGCCGCCCAGGAGCCCCGCGAACGGCGGCTCGGCGAGGCCGAACACGTCCGCGAACTGCGCCGCGCCGGCGAACCACCTCAGGCCCGCGACCCGCTGCCGGCTCGGGAGCCGCAGCAGGGCCGTGATCCACGGCCGGGCAGGGAGCCGCAGCCGGGCCGCGAGCCGCGGGCGGCCCGCGAGCCGCAGCAGGCGCACGAGCCACTTCCCAGGCGTCGCCCCACGTCCCCCAATCGCCCTGCCTTCCCCGGCCACCCTGCCACGGGCGCCCCTGAGGGCCACGGCGAGCCGGGCGAGGTCAACCTGTTCGGCGCCCCCGCCAAGCCCGCCGACCGCATCGACTTCTTCACCCCCCGCAAGCCCGCCGCCGGCACCTCCCCCGCCCCAGAGGACACCCCCTCAGCGGACCGTCCCGCCCCCGGCACCCAGGACCCCGCCCGGCCTGCTCCCGGCGCGCAGAGCCCTGTCCGGTCCGCCCCCGGCAGACCCACTCGCCCCGCCGACGGCACCGACGCCACCTCGGGCCGGCCCACTGCTGCGCCCTCCGGCCAGCCCTCCCTCTTCACCAGGCCCGCCGCCCTGAACGTCCCACCCACCGGCGAGCCCCCCACCGCAACCTCCTCACCCGCCGACGACCAGCCCGCCCCCGAGCACCCGAATGCCGCCGATCAGCCAACCGACGCTGACCAGCCCAGCGAGGTTGACCAGCCGAGCGACGTTGGCCAGGGGGGCGACGCCGAGCCCTCCGCCGACGAGACGCCCGCCGTCGAAGCGCTTTCGCCCGCCACCGACCCCTCCGCGGACCACAGCGCAAGCTCTCCAGAGGACCCGAGCCCCTCACAGGACTCGGCCCCCTCCCCAGACCTCGCTCCACCCACGGAGCCCGACCTCTCCACCGAGGCCGCCCTCTCCGGGGACGCTGACGTCTCCGCCGACCTGGACCTATCGGCAGAACCGGACGACTCCTCGCCGGACCTCGCCCCGTCCACGGAGTCCCGCACCGCCGACGAGCCGGACGACGACGAAGAGCCCACCCCCATCGCCTCCACAGAAGCCGCACCCGAGGACGACGCCTCGGCGGAGAACACCCTCCGCCAGGCCGAGGCCAACACCCTCGACGAAGGCGAGGACGACGGCGAAGACGCGGAAGAGGCCGAGGAAAAGGACGCCGCCGCCAACGAGCAGCCGCCCGCCGACGGCACCCGTACCGAAGCCCTCCCACCGGAGACCGTGAAAGCGCTCACCACCGCGCTCGACCAGCTCCGCGAGAGCATCACCGACCTCCGCCTGGGCCTTGACCTCCCCGGCGTCAAGGAGGCCAGGCAGGCCCGCACCGACCTCCTGGCCCAGCTCGACAACTACGTCCTGCCCAGGGTGCGGACCAGCACGGCCCCCGCCCTGATCGTGGTGGCCGGCTCCACTGGCGCGGGCAAGTCCACGCTGGTCAACAGCCTCGCCGAGCGCAACGTCTCCCGCACCGGCATCCGCCGCCCGACCACCGGCACCCCCGTCCTGGTGTGCCATCCGGACGACCGCCAGTGGTTCGCCGAGGGCGAGCTGCTCGGCACCGTACAGCGTCTCGACCAGCCCGAGCCCACTGCCAACCGGGGCGGCGGCGCGGGCACGGGCACCAACGACGGCCTGGTCCTGGTCGCGACCGAGAAGCTTCCGCAGGGCGTGGCGCTGCTGGACACCCCCGACATCGACTCGGTCGTCGAGGAGCACCACGAGATCGCGCACCGCATGCTCGACGCCGCCGACCTGTGGATCTTCGTGACCACGGCGGCCCGCTACGCCGACGCCCCCGCCTGGAGCCTGCTCAAGCTGGCCAAGGAGCGCGGCGCCCGGCTGGCCATCGTGCTGTCGCGGGTGCAGCCGAAGGCGGTGGACGTCGTGCTGAAGCACTTCGTCCGGATGCTCACCGAATACGGTCTGGGCGACATCGACCGGTTCGTCATCCACGAGTCGGAGGTCACCGACGGCAGGCTGCCCGACAGCGAGGTCACCGACCTGCGCCTGTGGCTGGCCGAGCTGTCGGTCGACGAGGAACGGCGCGCCCAGGCCGTCCGCGAGACGCTGAACGGCGTGCTCGACAGCTTCCGCACCCGCGTACCCGCGCTGGCCAAGCACCTGGAGGCGCAGGTCGCGTTCCGCGCGGAGCTGCGCAAGGACGTGGAGGCCGCGTTCTTCGGCGCGCTGAGCGATATCGACAAGGCGGCGAGGAGCGGTTCGCTGCTGCACGGCGAGGTGCTGGCCCGCTGGCAGGACTTCGCCGGCTCGGGCGACCTCATGCGCTCGCTGCAGCTCCGCCGGCGCGGCCGGGCGGCCAGGCAGGCGCCGGAGCGGGTGACCGCGTTCAGGGCGGCGATCCGCACCGGCCTGGAGTCGGTGATCGTCGCCGCCGCCAACCGCGCCACCGCCGAGGTCGTCGCACGCTGGCGGCACCGCGCCGAGCTGGGCGGCAAGCTCGGCGAAGGGCTCGACGTCCCCTCCGACACGCTCGTACGCAACACCGGGCGGGCCATCGCGTCCTGGCAGGATCACCTGGGCGAGCTCGTACGGACCGAAGGCGTGGCCAAGCGTTCGGTGTCGAAGATCGTGTCGTTCGATCCCGACGCGCTGGCCCTGATCTTCACGGTCGCCATGTTCAGCGGCGCGAACGGCGAGGGCGTGCCGCACCGCCTGGTCAACGCCCTGCTCGGCGCCGAGTCGTTGCGCGGCATCGGCGCGAAGGCGCTGAGCGACCTGCGGGCCAGGATCGGTATGTTGTTCGACGAGGAAGCCATGCGTTACGTGCAAGCGCTCGACTCCGCGGGCGTGCCCGACGAGTCCGCCGCGACCCGCCTCTACCAGGCGACGTACAACCTTGAGGTCGCTCGATGACCACCACGACCACCCCCAGGCCGGGGCTCGCCGCGCGGCTGACCGCGCTCACCAAGGTGGTCGAGGTGGGCGCGGGCCGGCTCGACAAGAAGCTGCTCGACGAGGCCACGGCGCTGCTGCAACGGGCCGGCGAACGCCTCAAGCTCTCCTCCGAGCACACCGTCGTCGCGCTCGCGGGCGGCACGGGCAGCGGCAAGTCGTCGTTGTTCAACGCCATCTCGGGGCTGGAGCTGTCGCCGACGGGCGTACGCCGGCCGACGACCGGCCGCACGCACGCCTGCGTGTGGGGGCTGGAGGGTTCGGCGCCGCTGCTCGACTGGCTGCAGATCCAGTGGCGGCACCGCTTCTCCCGGGCCAGCGCGCTCGACAAGGGCGACACCCAGCTCAACGGGCTCGTCCTGCTCGACCTGCCCGACCACGACTCGATCAGGGCGCTCACCGACACCGAGGCCGACCGGCTCATCGGCCTGGCCGACCTGGTCGTGTGGGTGCTCGACCCGCAGAAGTACGCCGACGCCTCCACGCACCGGCGCTACGTCACCGAACTGGCGGGGCACGACGCGGTCACCGTGTTCGCGCTCAACCAGGCCGACAAGCTCGACACCGAGGAGCTTGCCGAGCTGCTGATCGACCTCAACGACCTGCTGCGCCGCGAGGGCGTCGAGCACCCGAGCGTGGTGCCGACCTCGGCGGTCACCGGGCGGGGCATCGAGAGCCTGAAGAGCGTCATCGCCACCGCCGTCTCCCGCCGCCGGGCCGCGATCCAGAAGCTGGAGGCCGACCTGCAGCGGCTGGAGCAGCGCATCGCCGAGGCCATGCCGCTCGGGGAGGCGCTGTCCGCGCCCGCCTCCGTGGACGAGGCCCGCCGCATGGGCCTGACGGACGCGCTGTGCGACGCGGTCGGCGTCCCGGCGGTGGGCGAGGCCATGGAGAACGTCTACGCCGAGCGTTCCAGCAAGTGGGTGGGGTGGCCGTACCCGCGCTGGGTCGACAGGTTCCGCGCCGACCCGCTGAAGAGCCTGCGGCTGGAGGACGTCAGCGAGGAGATCCGCGGGATCACGACCGGCTCGGTGAGCGCCCAGTCGGCCGAGGTCGCCAACGCGGTGCACGCCCTGGCCGACGGTCTGTCCATGAACATGCACCCCGTGTGGCGCACGGCCGTTCAGCAGGCGGCGAAGTCGCGTTCCAAGCAGTTGCCCAAGGCGCTGACCGAGGACCTGACGGAGGTGGCGCCCCGCCTCGACCACGTGCCCGGCTGGTGGTGGGCGCTCAAGGTCTGGCAGTACGTGCTGGTGGCGGCGTTCCTGGCGGGCGTGGTCTGGCTGGCGGCCGGGCTGCTCATGCCGGGCTCGCTGCCGCCGTCGCTGGAGCTGCTGGGCGACAGCGCGACGCTGCCGTGGGTGGGCCTCATGATGGCCTCGGTGCTGGGGCTGGGCGCTTTGTCCGGCATCGCGGCCCGCAACTTCGTGGAGCTGGGGGCCTCGCGGGAGCGCGAACGCCTCGAACGCGAGATGCGCCGCCGGGTCGCCGCCGTGTCGGCCACGATGGTCGTCGAGCCCGTCGAACGCGAGCTGGCCCGCCACCACACGTTCTACACGGCTCTGCGCGACCTGTCCGCCTGACCTCGCGCCTTCCTCCCGGCCACGGGTGGGGGCGTGAGCGGGGGGCGTGCGCCCTTCGCCCGAACGCCTCCATCCACAGAATCCCGTTCGCCCGCCCGCGGCCGTGGCCCTCTGCGGCACCTTGTCACCAGGACGCGGGCACCCCGCCCGCCGCCCGCAGCAGGGGAAGGCACAGGATGAACGACATCTACATCACGCTCACCGGCAACGTCGCAGCAGAGCCCAGGCAATACACCTTCGAGGACGGTCTCAGGGTCACCTCGCTGAGGGTCCTCACCTCACATCGCTACTTCGACAAGAAGACCGGCCAGTGGACGGACGGCGACCGTGTCTGCTTCACGGTCCGCTGCTGGCGCGCCCTCGGCGACAACGTCGCCACGTCCGTACGGGCCGGGCAGCCCGTCGTGGTGTCCGGCAGGCTGCGCATCCGTGAGTTCGGCCCGGAGGGCGACCGCCGTTTCATGCCCGAGATCGAGGCCAGCGCCGTGGGCCATGACCTGCGCTGGGGCACCGGCGCCTTCACCAAGCCCGAGCGGGGCGGCGGCACGACCTCGATGAGCAAGGAGATGCGCGACCGCCTCGACGAGGAAACCCAGGACTGGGCCATGGCCACCCGCCCCGGCCGCGCCTCCTCGCCCACCGTACGCATCCTCGGCGCCCCCGACCAGGAGCAGCCCGACCCGTTGGACGACGACACCGAGACACACCTACCGGAGGAACGAGCGGCAGCCTAGCCGTGAGCCGCTGTGCCGCACGGGCCTGACGTACGGGTAGGCCGGCAACCCCGCCGGCCCAACCCAGGCCGCGCACCCTAGTCCGCGCACCCCGCCAGCCCACCCCAGCCCAGGCAACCCTTCCAGCCCAGCCAGCCAAACCAACCCGGCCGGCCCAGCCAAACCAACCCGGCCGGCCCAGCCAAACCAACCCGGCCGGCCCAGCCAAACCAACCCGGCCGGGCCAACCCAGCCCCACGCAGCCCAATCGGCCCAACCCGAACGGCTCCACCTGGCGCCTGGCCTGCGCGAACGGGCCCGTCCCATCCAGCTCGTCCCACCCCGGCCCGCCCAACCCGGCTCGTAGGACGGGTCGACGGGGCGGGGCGGGGTGGTCGTAGTGCGCTGTTATCTGCCGAGCTGTTCGCGCACCGGGGCGCGGCGGGCCCGTCGCGGGACCTCGTAGGCGTGGGCCACTCCTCGCGAGAGCGGCGGGACGGCGGATATGCGACCGCCCTAACCCGCGACCAGGCAAGCAACCGGTCGTCCTGCCAGGCAGCAACCGGCTGCCCTGCACACCAGCAACCGGCCGCTCAGGCAGCCACTGGCCGCTCAGCAGCAACCTGTCGTCGAGGTAGCAACCAGCCTTTCTCCTGACCAGTAGCAACTGGCCTTCCTGGCAGGGACCGCCGTCGAAGGAGCGGGGGAGATGGGCGGGGAAAGCTGGGGGAGGGGGGCACCAGCCAGGCCCGTTACTTCACCCCGAGGGCGGCCGATGGCATGAACACCAGCATTAGAACGAGAGAGAGCATCTATCAGGTCCAGATGACGCCCCGCACCATGGCTGCTCCTTTCCGGCGCGGCCCGCTCGCGGAGTGAGCAGGCACGGTCCATGCCAACGTATAGGTTCCCATCGCACAACGCACACTCCGCAATTATTGTGTTACACATCGTTAGTTAGGGAGGAGACGAGATGGCGGCGACCAGTCACGCCTCTATCCAGCCTCGCGACGGTGTGTCAACACTGGTCGGCCGCTGGCCGTTGCTCGGGCAACGCCGCGCGCTCGTGATCTACCTGGTCGCGATGGTCGCCCTCGACCTCGTCGCGATCATGGTGTTCGCGGTAACACTGGAGTTCCGGTGGCCGGACGCGTACACCTTCGCCGCCCTCATGGGCTGTGGCGCGGTCTGCATCGAGGCGACCCGGCGGCTCGGAGTGCCGGCCGGCGTCTCGCGCGACCTGCTGTCGGCCTGGTGGTTGCCGGTGGCGCTGCTCCTGCCGCCGCTCTACGCGTTGTTCGCGCCGATCGTCCTGCAGGCGCTCCTGCAGGTACGGGTCCGGGCGACCGTCCTCTATCGGCGGGTCACCAGTGCGGCCGCCATCGGCCTGGCGGGATGCACGGCTTCGGTGCTGTTCCACCGTTTCGTCGCGGAGCCGGGGCTGCTGTCGCAGGGCAGCGGGCCGCCGATCATCTTCGCGGTCCTGGCCGCCGTCCTCTTCGCGCTGCTCAACATCGCCCTCATCGCCATCGCGGCCCTGACCGCCGACCCGGACATGGGCTGGCGCGAGGTGCTCTGGGACAAAGAGAGCCTCCTGCTCGACATCGTCGAGCTGTGTCTGGGCATCTCCGTCGCGATCGTCTGCGGGCTCAACCTGGCGCTGCTCCTGCTCGCCCTGCCGCCTGTCGTCCTGCTGCAACGCAGCCTGCTGCACGCCCAGCTCCAGGCGGCGGCCCGTACGGATGCCAAGACCGGGCTGCTCAACGCCGCCGCCTGGCATCGCGAGGCCGACATGGAGATCGTCCGCGCGCGGCGCACCGGCGCGAGTCTGGCCCTTCTGATCCTCGACATCGACCACTTCAAACGCGTCAACGACGCCCACGGTCACCTGGCCGGCGACCAGGTGCTCGTCGGGGTGGCGTCCACGCTGCGCGGCCAGCTCCGCGAGTACGACGTGGTGGGCCGCTTCGGCGGCGAGGAGTTCGTGGTGCTGCTGCCTGGCGCCGACTCCCACGAGGCCCGTCGCGTCGCCGAGCGCCTCCGCACCCGCATCCGCCACCTGGCCGTCCCCGCCGATGACACCCTGATCAGGGTCACCGTCTCGACCGGCGTGGCTCTGATGAATGTCCACGGCGACGATCTCATCGAGCTGCTGGCCGCCGCCGACCTGGCCCTCTACCGCGCCAAGGAGCTGGGCCGCGACCGCGTCTGCGTGTCCGTCATCCAACCCCAGCCCGGCTCCCCGCCCGCCGCTGAGCCCCAACCCGAGCCCCACCCCCTCCCCGAGCCCTCTCCTCCGCACCCCGAGATCCCACCTCAGTCCCAGCCTCAGTCCCAGCCTCAGTCCCAGCCTCAGTCCCAGCCTCAGTCCCAGCCTCAGTCCCAGCCTCAGTCCCAGTCCCAGTCCCAGCCTCCGTCTCCGCCGTCGTCTCCATCTCCTTCCCAGGCTCTGTCTCGGTGGCAGTCCCAGCCCCAGCACAAAGCCGCCCCGGGCCCCGACCTCGCCTCCGGCCCCGACCTTGCCTCCGGCCCCAGCGTCGCCTCCGGCCCCAGTCTCGGCCCCGACCCTCAGCTCGGTCCCGGGTCCCATCCTCAGCCCGGGTCCTAGCCCGGGACCCAGCCCGGTCTCAGTCTCAGCCGGGGCCCCGGTCTGGGTGTCAGTCCCACTCCGGGGCCCCATCCTCGGTCGCAGTCCGGTTCTCACCCTCAGCCTGGGGCCTATCCCGGGTCTCGGCCCGGGTCTGAGAGTCGCCGTTGGAGGAGGAGGCTCGAATCAACCGAGTGAGCCCTCCTGCCTTCGAAGACCTCCGTGCCCAGAAGGCGGTCGGGTACGTACCGGCGGGTGCGGTGGGGAGGAGCGGCGGAAGCCTGGGTCAGGAGCCCCTAAGCTAGGGGGCATGCCGGAGTACATCTACACGCTGCAGCGCGTGCGTAAGGCGCACGGCGACAAGGTGGTCCTTGACGACGTCACGCTGTCGTTCCTGCCCGGAGCCAAGATCGGTGTTCTGGGGCCGAACGGCACCGGGAAGTCCACGCTGCTCCGGATGATGGCCGGCCTGGAGCAGCCGTCCAACGGTGACGCGCGGCTCATGCCGGGCTTCACGGTGGGCATGCTTCAGCAGGAGCCCCCGCTCAACGAGGAGAAGACGGTCCTCGGCAACGTGCAGGAGGGTGTCGCCGAGACGATGGCGATGCTCCAGCGCTTCAACGAGATCGCCGAGCAGATGGCCACCGACTACAGCGACGAGCTGATGGACGAGATGGGCAAGCTGCAGGACCAGTTGGAGCACCGCAACGCCTGGGATCTCGACAGCCAGCTCGAACAGGCGATGGACGCCCTGCGCTGCCCGCCGCCCGACGCCGACGTGACCACGCTGTCCGGTGGTGAGCGCCGCCGGGTCGCGCTGTGCAAGCTGCTGCTGGAGGCCCCCGACCTGCTGCTGCTCGACGAGCCCACCAACCACCTCGACGCCGAGAGCGTGCAGTGGCTGGAGCAGCACCTGGAGAAGTACGCCGGCACCGTGCTGGCCGTCACCCACGACCGCTACTTCCTGGACAACGTGGCGAACTGGATCCTGGAGCTCGACCGCGGCCGCGCCTACGCCTACGAGGGCAACTACTCGACCTACCTGGAGGCGAAGGCGCAGCGGCTCAAGGTCGAGGGGCAGAAGGACGTCAAGCGCAAGAAGCGCCTGGAGGACGAGCTGGAGTGGGTCCGCTCCAACCCGAAGGCCCGCCAGACCAAGAGCAAGGCCCGTCTCCAGCGGTACGAGGAGATGGCGGCCGAGGCTGACAAATACCGCAAGCTGGACTTCGACGAGATCCAGATCCCGCCGGGCCCGCGTCTCGGCACCACGGTCATCAGGGCCGAGGAGCTCACCAAGGGCTTCGACGACCGGCTGCTGATGGAGGGCCTGACGTTCGACCTGCCGCGCAACGGCATCGTCGGCATCATCGGCCCCAACGGCGTCGGCAAGACCACGCTGTTCCGGATGATCACCGGCGGTGAGACTCCCGACAAGGGGTCGATCACGATCGGCGACACGGTCAAGATCTCCTACGCGGACCAGAGCCGCGGCGGCATCGACCCGAACAAGAACGTCTGGGAGGTCGTCTCCGACGGGCTCGACCACATCAAGGTCGGCAACGTCGAGATGCCGTCGCGGGCCTACATCGCGGCGTTCGGGTTCAAGGGCCCCGACCAGCAGAAGAAGGCCGGGGTGCTGTCGGGCGGCGAGCGCAACCGGCTCAACCTGGCGCTCACCCTCAAGCAGGGCGGCAACGTGCTGCTGCTGGACGAGCCGACCAACGACCTCGACACCGAGACCCTGTCGTCGCTGGAGAACGCGCTGCTCGACTTCCCGGGCTGCGCGGTCATCACCTCGCACGACCGGTGGTTCCTCGACCGCATCGCCACGCACATCCTGGCGTGGGAGGAAGGCTCGAACTGGTTCTGGTTCGAGGGCAACTACGCCGACTACGAGAAGAACAAGGTCGAGCGCCTGGGCGCGGACGCGGCGCGTCCGCACCGGGTGACGTACCGCAAGCTGCACCGCGACTGAAAGCGGGTCGTAACGTGAAGCGGCAGGCCGCCGGTCCCCCCTCGGGATCGGCGGCCTGCCGTTTCGTCGTTCCGGAAAGGCGGCAGGTCAGCCTTCCGCCTTCACCGCCACGTTGACGGGGGTCCGGTCGGTACGCCGCCAGGGGCCGTTGAACATCAGGATCGCGGGGATGAACAGGACGAGGCAGCCGAGCGCCACGTACAGCCAGGTCTGCCAGCCGGTGGCCTCGACCACGCGCGGGATGACGAGCAGCCCGACCACCGCGATGCCCTTGGACAGGAAGCCGAACAGGCCCCACGCGGTGCCCTGCAGGCGCGGGTCGGCGTCCTCGGCGTCCTCGGAGTAGTTCGCCATCCAGGGCGCGTACGCGACGCCGAGCGAGCCGCCGAGCAGCGCGCCGACGACCATGAGCGTCCCGGAGGAGACCTCGGGCCGGCCGAGGAGCACGGCGAGGAAGGTGGTGACGAGCACGGCGGCGATCGTCCCGCCGAGGGTGAACGGCTTGCGGAGCTGGAACCGGTCGGACAGGCGGCCGGTGACGATGAGCGTGATGAGGTTGAGGCTCCAGAACGCCGCCATGATCGTGGACGCCTCCGCGCTGCTCACGCCGAGGGCGCCGACCAGCATGGTCTGCCCGAACAGCGACAGCGTGATGTAGAGGACCAGCCACAGCGAGATGCCGACGACGTGCGCCCAGATGTTGGGCCGGGCGAACAGCGCCGAGATCCGGGCCGGCCGGGTCACGTCGACGGCCTCGGTGGCGGCGCGCTCGGTGTGCTGGATCCTGGCCCGCAGCTCGGGGGAGAGGTCGGCGATGTTGAGCGCGATGACGACCGAGATGACCAGCGAGAAGCAGCCCATGATGACGAACTGCGAGCGCCAGGAGTCGTTGAAGATCGGCAGGGTCCAGCCGGCGACGGCGGCGGCCAGGAAGTTCGCGCCGACCGGCCCCCACGTCCAGAACCCGAACGCCTGCGCCCGCCCGAGCCGCGGGGAGAAGTCGCGGATCAGCGGAGCCGTGCTGGCCATCGCCACGCCGTCCACGAACGCCAGCACGATCCTGGCGATCAGCAGGTCGCGTGGGCTGTGCACGAGTGTCATGGCGAAGCAGCACACGGCGGTCAGCGCCATGAGCGGGATGAGCAGCCGCACCCGCCCCACCCGGTCGGTGAGCCGGCCGCCGAGGATGGACGCGATCGCGCCGGCCACGGCCGCCGCGCCGGACACGGCGCCGTACGTGGCCAGCGTCATGTCCAGGTCTTTCAGCAGCAGCGGGACGACGGGCGCGATCTGCCCTTCATAGGAGCCGATGAGGATGGCCAGGACGGCCATGGTGAGGATCTTCATGCGCCGAGCACCGGTCGGGTACTCGTCGAGCTCGCGGACGTAGGACAGCCTCATGGACGGCCTTTCTGATCGGGCTGGACCCCCGCCTAGTTCTAGAAGCTAGCTCTAGAATCGGTTTCTGTGATGCTGCTCCTCACAGTGGGCCTCCGTCAAGGGTGAGTCACGGTCCGCGCGCTAGAATGAAATTCTAGGATTCGACGGAGTAAGGAGTCTCGCCTTGGACCTGGAACTGGACGGCCTTGAGGTGATCTTCGACCACACCGCCGTGGCCGCGCCGCGCATCAGGGACCTGCTGCCGATCTACAGTGACCTGCTCGGCGGCCGGCATCTGGGCGGCGGGGGCGACAACCGGGTCAGCGGCTACCGCACCCTCCAGCTCACGTACGCGAACGGCGGCAAGGTCGAGCTGATGGAGCCGCTGGCAGGCTCGTCCTTCTTCGACAGCTTCTTCGAGCTCACCCGGGGCCGGGGCGGCGTCCACCACCTGAACTTCCACGTCAACGACCTGGAGGCGGCCGTCGCCCGGCTCACCGCCCGCGGCTTCCGCCTGCACGGGCTCAACCGGGCCGACGCGCGCTGGCAGGAGGTGTTCCTGCACCCCAAGGAGGCGCACGGGGTGCTGATCCAGCTCGCCCAGCCGGGCTTCCGCGACGCGAACGAGCCGCGGCCGAGCCTGGAGGAGGTGCTCGCCGGGCGCGGACGCAACGGCAACGGCATCCCCAGCCCCTGATTCCGCCTCCCGGCCGGTGATCGTCCTCGTGGGTCTTCCCTCTCTGGTCCGGCTGGTTCTAGAGTGAAATTCTAGAACCAGATTGGGGAGGCCGATGAAGCCGGCACCTAAGCCCACACCCGACACCCAGCCGTTCTGGGACGGCACGGCCGAGGGAGAGCTCAGGATCCAGCGCTGCCAGACATGTGCGCGCCACTACTTCTACCCGCGCCCGAGCTGCCCCCATTGCGGCAGTGACCAGGTCGAATGGGTCCGGGCCAGCGGCCGTGCGACCCTCTACTCGTACGTGATCAACCACCGCCCCGCCCCCGGCTTCCAGGACGACGGCCCGTACGCCATCGCGGTCGTCGAACTGGAGGAGGGCGTACGCATGATGACCAACATCGTGGGCGTCGAGAACGTCCCCGAGAAGCTGCCACTGGACATGGAGCTGCGGGTGGTGTTCGAGCGGCGCGGCGAGGTGTCGGTGCCCCTCTTCGAGCCCGCCGCCACGGACGCGGGAGGCGCCCGATGAACGTCGTGATCGCCGGCGCCGCCGAGACCGACGAGGTCGGCCGCCTCCCGAACCACTCGACCCTCCAGCTCCACCTGGAGGCCGCCCGCAACGCGCTCGCCGACGCGGGGCTGACCAAGGACGACATCGACGGCGTCGCGACGGTCGGCACGCCCGGCCCGATCCAGGTGGCCCACGCCCTCGGCATCACCCCCGCCTGGCTGGACGGCACGGGCGTGGGCGGCTCGTCGTTCCTGTTCCACGTACGGCACGCGGCGGCGGCCATCCGCGCCGGGCTGTGCCACACCGTGCTCATCACGCACGGCGAGTCGGGCCGCTCGCGCGTCGGGGCCGGCCGGTACGGCATGGGGCCGGACTCGCTGCTGGGCCAGTTCGAGATCCCGTACGGCGTGGTCGGGCCACCCACGTCGTTCACGATCACGGCGCTGCGCTACATGAAGGAGACCGGCCTCACCCACGAGCAGCTCGCCGAGGTGGCGGTGGCGCAGCGGCGCTGGTCGCACCTCAACCCGCGGGCGATGTTCCGCGATCTCATCACGGTCGAGGACGTGTTCGCCTCGCGCATGGTCGCCTACCCGTTCCACCTGCTGGAATGTTGCCTGGTCACGGACGGCGGCGGCGCGCTGGTCGTCACCTCCGCCGAGCGCGCCCGCCGCTCCCCGGTCCACCTGCTGGGCTCGGGCGAGTCGGCCGAGTCGCCGATCATCTCGCAGATGGAGGACTTCACCACCTCCAAGGCGTTCCGGCGGTCCGGTGAGGCCGCGTTCGCCGAGGCCAAGATCACTCACGAGGACGTCGACCACCTCATGGTGTACGACGCCTTCGCCCACGTGCCGATCTACGGCCTGGAGGATCTCGGGTTCGTGGGCCGGGGCGAGGCGGGGGCGTTCATCGCCGAGGGCCACACCTCGCCCGGCGGCCGGCTGCCCATGAACACCAACGGCGGCGGCCTGTCCTACACGCACACCGGCATGTACGGCATGTTCGCCATCCAGGAGGCGGTGCGCCAGCTCCGCGGCGAGGCGGCGGCCCAGGTGCCCGGCGTCGAGGTGAGCGTCGTGCTGGGCAACGGCGGCATGTTCGCCTCGGCCGCGACCCTCGTCCTCGCCAACCGCCTGCCCTGACGAACGTCATGCCGCGCCGGCCGGGGACCCAGGGTCCCCGGCCGGCGGTGGCGTGAGGTCAGTCGCGCCAGGTCACCAACGCGTCCAGGGCCTCGACGCGGGAGCCGGTGACGAGGAGCGGATTGATCTCCAGGGATTCCAGGCGTTCGCCCAGACCCTCGGCGAACGCCGCGATCCGCGCCACCACCTCGGCCACCGCGTCGAGGTCGGCGGGCTCGGCGCCCCTGGCCCCCTGCAGCAGCGCCGCGCCGCGCAGCTCCGACAGGGCCCGGCGGACCTCGGCGGCGTCCACCGGCAGCACGCGCAGCGCCGCGTCCCGCAGCA
This sequence comes from Nonomuraea sp. LP-02, assembly GCF_036289125.1. Taxonomy (NCBI): domain Bacteria; kingdom Bacillati; phylum Actinomycetota; class Actinomycetes; order Streptosporangiales; family Streptosporangiaceae; genus Nonomuraea; species Nonomuraea sp. LP-02. Next base: position 9,018,964 of record NZ_JAXCLK010000001.1, read on the forward strand.
CCTCGACCCACACCCCGCCGAGCCCGACGGCGAGCGTCAGCCCCCAGGCGGGATCGCGGACGATCCCGACCAGCAGCTCGATCCCGCCGCCGCGCTGCGGCTGCACGAGCACCCCGTCCGCGTCCGGCACCGCGGCCATGAGCTCGCCGTGGATCCGCCCGACCGCGGCGGCGTCCCGTACGTCCAGGCGGACCCCGCCGATGTCGCTCTTGTGGCCGAGCCCTTCCGCGGCCACCTTGAGCACGACGGGATAGCCGAAGCTCGCGGCCGCCGCGACGGCCTCGTCCGCGGTCCTGGCGAGCGCCGACGGCACGACGGGCAGCCCGGCCGCGCCCAGCAGAGCGGCGGCCCGGTGCTCGGCCCACACCCCCGTCGCCCCCTCGGGTACGGCCACGGAGGCGGGCGGAGCGGCAGTGGGCCGGGACAGGGCGTGCTCCCGGGTCTCGGACCAGCGGACCGCGGCCGCGATGGCCTGGAGGCCGTGCTCGATCCCGCCCGCCACGTACGGATAGCCGGTCTCCTGCTGCACCCGCCGTCCGAACTCCGTGACGTCCGTGAGCACGTTGCTCACCACGACGACCGGCACCGGCGACTCGGCGATGCGCCGCGCGCTCGCCGAGTACAGCGCGAAGACCGGCGCCGGGTCGGGCGGCGCGACCTTGGGCGGCTCGGACAGCAGCAGCACCACGTCGATGCCGGGATCGGCGGTGACCACCTCCAGCGCCCGTCCCAGCAGCGTCCGGTCGATGAGGACGTAGCCGGTGACGTCGAGCGGGTTCTGCACGGTGCCGAACGACGGCACGATCTCGGCCAGCTTGGCCACGGTCTCCGGCGCGAACGCCGGCAGCTCCAGCCCTTCGTCCTCGGCCCGGTCGGCGATGATCTCCGACGCGCCGCCGGAGGGCGTCACGACGCCGACCCGCCGGCCGGGCAGCGGCCCGGTCGAGGCCAGCAGGCCGGCCGTGATGATCAGGTCCTCCAGCGAGCGCACCCGGATCACGCCGAGCTGCCGCAGGGCGGCGTCGATGACGTCGTCGTCGCCGACGAGCGCGCCCGTGTGGGCCTGCGCGGTACGTGAGGCCAGCGTGCTGCGCCCGATCTTCAGCGCGACGATCGGCTTGCCGGCCTCCAGTGCCCGCCGCGCCACCCGGGAGAACTCGGCCGGGTTCCTGATCGTCTCCAGGAACAGCGCGATCACCTTGGTCGCCGGATCGTCCACGAGGTAGTCGACCACGTCGGTGACCGTGACGACCGACTCGTTGCCCATCGAGGTGAGCAGGCTGACGCCGACGTTGCGGGCCAGCGCGAAGCCCAGCACCGAGCTGGCCAGCGCGCCGCTCTGCAGCACCACGCCGACCGAGCCGCGCAGCAGCGGCTCGGGGATGGGCAGCCCGTACGGGGTGATCCCGGCGGCGGCGTTGATGTAGCCGTTGCCGTTGGGCCCGAGGATGGTCAGGCCGTGCTCGCGGGCGAAGGCGGCGATCTCGGCCTCCATCCGCGCGCCCGCCTCGCCCGACTCGCCGAAGCCCGCCGTCAGCACCACGTAGTCGCGGATGCCGAGCTTGGCGCCCTCCTTGAGCACGCCGAGCACCGCCGGGGTCGGCACCATGACGTACGCGAGGTCGACGGGTTCGGGGATGTCGGTGAGGCTGCGGTGGGCGGGCTGCCCGTGCACCACGCCGCCGCGCGGGTTCACCAGGTGCACCGGCCCGGGGAATCCGTGCGTACGCAGGTTGAGCAGGGTGCTGACCGACCAGCCCGACTTGTCGGTGGCGCCGACCAGGGCGATCGAGCGCGGGTTGAACAGTGCGTGGACCGACATGCGATCACTCCCCGATGAGGCCCAGCCGCGCATGTCCCTTGATCAGGTTGCGGGCGATGGTACGGCGCTGGATCTCGTCGGTGCCCTCGAAGATGCGCAGCAGCCGCAGCTCCCGGTACCACCGTTCGATCGGCAGCTCCTTCGTGTACCCCATACCCCCGTGGATCTGGAGCACCCGGTCGACGACCTGGTTGGCCATGACCGCGCCGTTGAGCTTGGCGATGGAGGAGGCGTGCCGGGCGTCCATGCCCTCCTGGACCCGCCAGGCCGCGTACAGCGTGAGCCACTTGGCGGCCTCGATCTCCACCTGCGAGTCGGCGATCATCCACTGGATGGCCTGGTACTCCGCGATCGCCTGCCCCATCGACTTGCGGATCTTGGCGTAGTCCACGGCCATCTGGAGCATGCGCTCGGCCGAGCCGATCGCGCGGGCGGGGATCATGTAGCGGCCCTGGCCGATCCACTGCATGGCCAGCTCGAAGCCCTTGCCCAGCTCGCCGAGGATGTTCTCCTCCGGCACCCGGACGTCCTGGAACACCAGCGACGCCGGGCCCCATTCGCCCATGGTCGGGATCGGCTCGGAGGTCCAGCCCATCTCCCTGTCCACCAGGAAGCAGGTGACGCCATGCTCCTCGGCCACGGCGAACACCATGACGAAGTCGGCCTCGCTGCCGTTGGTGATGAAGGTCTTCTCGCCGTTGATGATCCACTCGCTGCCGTCGCGTACGGCCTTGGCGCGGATGGCGCGGGCGTCGGAGCCCGCACCCGGCTCGGTGATCGCGAAGCAGGAGCGGCGCTCGCCCTCGATGGTGGGGATGAGGTAGCGGCGCTTCTGCTCCTCGGTGCCGGCGTAGAGGATGTTGTCGGCGGCGCCGCCGAAGGTGAACGGCACGAACGTGCGGCCCAGCTCCATCGCGATGATCGCGGACATGACGGGGCCGAGGGCGGCGCCGCCGTACTCCTCGGGGGTGTTGATGCCCCAGAACCCGGACTTCCTGGCCTTGGCGCGCAGCTCGCGCAGCGTGTCGCGGTCGAGCGCCGGCCGGCCTTCGCGCTCGTTGCGCAGGACGTCGGGCTCCAGCGGCATGACCTCTCTCTCGATGAAGGATCGTACGGTGTCGCGGATCTGCCGTTCCTCGGGGCTGAGTGAGAAGTCCACGGCCGCCTCCTGCCTGCGGAAATTTCTAGAATCTTTCTCTAGGAATACATTCGGGGCACGGAGGTCCGGTGTCAAGAATCAGATTCTAGAATTTGGAGGCGCTAGCATGGCACGCATGGCACGCAAGTCGTCGTGGGAGTGGAGCCGCACCGCGCAGACCCGCAAGAGCATGCTGCAGGCGGCCCGCGAGGTCTTCAGCGAGCACGGCTTCGCCGAGGCCAACGTCTCCGAGGTGGTGGCCCGCGCCGGATCCAGCGTCGGCAGCCTCTACCACCACTTCGGCGGCAAGACCGAGCTGTTCCTCGCCCTCTACGAGGACCACCAGGCCGCGCACGAGCAGGCCTCGGCCGCCAGCGTGTCCAAGGCCAAGAAGGAGGGCGTGAGCGACCCGGTCGAGCTGCTGATCGCCGGGGCGCGCGCCTACCTCGCCGGGGCATGGGAGCGCCGCGACCTGGTCCGGCTGTTCATGGACGGCGACGGGCCGCCCGGCTTCGAGCTGATCAGGCGCACCCGGGGCCGTGAGTGGGTCCGCCAGAACGCCGTGCTGCTCGGTGCCGGCGGCGACCCGCTCGACCGGTTCACCGTGGCCGTGCTGACCAGCATCATCGGCGAGGCCGCGCGCGAGGTCGCCACCTCCGACACCGAGGAGGAGGCCCAGGAGGTGATCGAGGCGGCGATGACGCTGATCCACCGCCTCGACCCCCTGCGCGTGCTCGACGAGAGCTGAGACCGGGGCTCAGGCGACGGTGGCCCGGCCGCGGTCGATGACCACCGTGCCGTCGTCCTTCGCCGTACGGAACAGCACGTCGGCCCCGTCCACCCAGATGGACACCGTCAGCGCCTCGCCCGGGAAGACGGGGCTGCTGAACCGGCCCGACATCGCCTTGAACCTGGCCGGGTCCGAGCCCGCGACCGCGTGCAGCAGCGCCCGCCCGGTGACCCCGTACGTGCACAGCCCGTGCAGGATCGGCCGGTCGAAGCCCGCCCGCGCGGCGAACTCGGGATCGCTGTGCAGCGGGTTGTAGTCGCCCGACAGCCGGTAGACCAGCGCCTGCTCGGGCCGCGTCGCGTAGGTGATCTTGTGGTCGGGGGCCCGGTCCGGAGCCCGCCAGTCGTCACGCGGCCCGCGATCACCGCCGAAGCCGCCCTCGCCCCTGATGAACACCGAGCTCCGGCTGACGATGACCGGCTCGCCGGTCTCCAGATCGACCGCCCGCGCCTCGGAGGTCACCAGCGCCCCCGAGCCCTTGTCGTAGATGCCGGTGACCGTGCTGGAGGTGCGCACCCCGCCGGCCGCAGGCAGCTCGCGGAACACCTCGAACGACTGCTCGGCGTGGACCAGCATGGCCCGGTCGAAGTCGCCGAGCCGCCGCCCCGGCGACTGCGCGGCCAGCACCGCGAACGTCGGCAGCACCCGCTGGCCCTTCTCGGTCGCGAACTCCAGCTCCGAGAGGCCCGCGCCGACGCCGAGCGCGTACAGCATGGTGTCCCTGGCCGTCCAGGTGCGCTCGTGCGCTGGCCCCTCCTGGCCGATCACGCCGTGGTCGAGCGGCATGTCAGTCCTCCCGTCCCGGGATGCGGCCGTTGGTGAGCGCGTTGGGCGCGGCCTTCTCGACCAGGCCGGGGACGACCGCGCCCAGCTCGGCCGGGTCCCACCGCGAGCCCTTGTCGACGCCGGGCCCCGCGTGCCAGCCCTCGGCCACGCTGATCGCGCCGCCGCGCACGTTGAACACCCGGCCGGTGATACCGCGCGCCTCCGCGCTGGCCAGCCAGACCACCAGCGGCGCGATGTCGTCGGGGTCGGCGCCCTTGGCCCCGGAGCGGATGAGGTTCTCGGTCATGCGGGTGAGCGCGGCGGGGGCGACGGCGTTGACGGTGACGCCGTAGCGCTCCAGCTCCCGCGCGGCGATGACGGTCAGGCCCGCGATGCCCGCCTTGGCCGCGCCGTAGTTGCCCTGCCCCGGGTTACCGTAGATCCCGGAGGACGAGGTCGTGTTGATGATCCGGGCATCCACCGGTTCGCCCGCCTTCGCCTTGCCCCGCCAGTAGGCGGCGGCGTGGCGCAGCGGCGCGAACGTTCCCCGCAGATGCACCCTGATGACCGCGTCCCACTCGTCGGCGGTCATGTTGACGAGCATCCGGTCCCGCAGGATGCCCGCGTTGTTGACCAGCACGTGCAGGTCGCCGAACCGCTCGATCGCGGCGCGCACCAGGCGTTCCGCGCCGTCGAAGTCGGAGACGTCCTCGCCGTTGACGATCGCCTCCCCGCCCATGGCCTCGATCTCGGCCACCACGTCCGCCGCGGCCCCGGACGAGCCGGTGCCGTCCACCTCCGCGCCCAGGTCGTTGACCACCACCTTGGCGCCCTGCCGGGCGAACTCCAGCGCGTGCCCGCGCCCGATGCCCCGCGCTCCGCCCGTGACGATGACCACGCGGCCGTCGACTATTCCGCTCATCCGACACCTCGATCCTTGACCGGCTGACGATGCGAATTGGATTCTAGTATTAAAATCTAGAAAGGACAGTGTCTCTCTTGACGCTCGCGACCACCACTCCCATAGGCCAGGCCTGGCGAACGTTGTCGGTCGTGAGCCTCGCCAGCATGCTGACCGGCCTCGGCGGCAGCTCGATGAACGTCGCGCTGCCCGAGATCGCCCGGCACACCGGAGCCGACGCCACCGCGGCCGGCTGGATCCTCCTGGGGTTCCAGTTGACCACGACCGTGCTCATGGTGGTATTAGGCCGGCTCGCCGATCTGTTCGGCCGCCGCCGCATGTACCTGCTCGGGCTGGGCGTCTACACGTTCGCCGCCCTCCTCGCCGGCTTCTCGCCCAACGCCTGGGTGATCGTCGCGCTGCGCGTGGTGCAGGCCGCCGGGGCCGCGATGCTCCTCACCAACAGCGCCGCCCTCGTCAGCGACGCCTTCCCCCGCGAGCGGCTGGGGGAGGGCATGGGCGTGTACGTGGCCTCGTTCTCGATCGCCGGGCTCATCGGGCCGACGCTCGGCGGTTTCCTGGCCGAGAGCCTCGGCTGGCGGTGGGTGTTCTGGTTCAACGTGCCCATCGGCGTGGCCTGCCTGATCTGGGGCGCGCTCGTGCTGCGCGCCCCCGCGCCCGGCGACCGCGACCGCGGCCTCGACCTGCCCGGCAGCCTGCTCGTGCTGGTCACGCTGGGCGGGCTGCTGCTGGCGCTGTCGGAGTTCACCCGGCTCGGCTGGAGCCACCCGATCGTGGTGTCCGGGCTGGTGGCGGCCGTCGCCGGGCTGCCGCTCTTCCTCGCCAGGGAGCGGCGGGCCGCGCACCCCGTGGTGGACCTGGGGCTCTTCCGCGACCGGGCGTTCGCCTTCGGGACGCTCGCCTCGTTCCTCAACGCCGTCGCCCGCATGGGCATGGTGTTCCTCGTCGCCCTCTACTTCCAGGCCGTACGCGGCGACGACCCGGTGCAGGCCGGGCTCAAGGTGCTGCCGCTCGCGGTGGCCGCGATGACCGCCTCCGTGGTCTCCGGGTTCCTCCAGCGCCTGCTCACCGCCCGTACGCTGGCCGTCGGCGGCGCCGCCGCCACCACCTGCGGCCTGCTCGTCATGCTGGCCGTGATGTCCACCGACGTCCCCTACCCGGCCGTGGCGCTCGGGCTGGTGCTCATCGGGCTCGGCTCGGGGGTGTTCCTGCCCTCCAACACCACCGCCATCCTCGACGGCCTGCCCTCCGACCGGCTCGGCATCGTCAACGCCATGCGCCTCATGCTCCAGAACACCGGCAACGTCGTCGGCACCGCCCTGGTCCTGTCGATCCTCACCGCCCCGCTCCCGGCCGCCCTGCATCAGCAGGTCTTCGCCGGCACGCTCGGCCGGCTCTCGGGCGGCGCGGTCGAGCAGCTCGTCACCGGCTACCGCTACGCGCTCGCCGCCATGGCCGCGATCTCGGTGCTGACCGTGCTGGCCTGCCTGGCCCGGCGCAGGGCCACCTGACCGGGACCGGTACGGTGGCCAGGTGGTTGAACGCAACGGTCCCCGGCGACACGTCTACCTCCGCGCGGTGCGCTTCGGCGACGTCGACTCCCAAGGTCACGTCAACAACGTGCGCTTCCTCGACTACCTGGAGGACGCCCGCTTCGGCATGTTCGCCATCGACCCGCACAACGCGGGGGAGGAGCCGTTCGGCGGCCTGGTCGTCACCCGGCACGAGATCGACTACCGCCGCCCGCTCGGCTTCCGCCCCCAGCCGGTGCGCGTGGAGACCTGGGTGGAGGAGGTCCGAGCGGTGCGCTTCCGGCTGCGGTACGAGATCGTCGACGACGACGAGCTCTACGTCACGGCCACCTCCGTGATCGCCGCCTACGACGTCGAGCGGGCCGCCCCGCGCAGGCTCACTGAGGCCGAGCTGGCCTACCTCAAACGCTTCTCGTAATGAAGCGCTGGTGGATGCTGGCGCTGGGCGTCAACGCCCACGCCGGCGTCACACTCGGGCTGTTCGGCCTGCCGCTGGTCATGCCGGAGATCCAGCGCCACTTCGGGGTGTCGCTGCCGGTGGCCGGCATCATCGCCAACGCCTCCGCCGTCGGCATCCTCGCCGCCCTCGTCGCGTGGGGCGCGCTGGCCGACCGGCACGGCGAGCGGGTGGTGCTCGGCACCGGCGTGGGCCTGGCGGCCGTGCTGTTCGCCGCCGCGTCCTTCGTCGAGAGCGCCTGGGCCGTGGCCGTGCTGCTCGCCCTGGCCGGCGCGGCGGGCTCGGCCGCGATGGTCGGCGGCGGGCGGATCGTGCTGCGCTGGTTCCGGCCGCCCGAGCGCGGCCTCGCCATGGGCGTGCGCCAGGTCTCCTTCACGCTGGGCATGGCGGTGGGCGCGTTCACGCTTCCGCCGGTCGCGGCGGCGTACGGGCTGCCCGGCGTGCTGCTCGTCTGCGCGGGCGTGAGCCTGCTGGCCGCGGTGCTGGCCGCGATCTTCCTGACCGAGCCGCCGCACGAGCCCGCCGGGCAGGGCACGGCGCCGGCCGGCTCGCCGTACCGGCAGCCGGCGCTCTGGCGGGTGCACGCCACCAGCGCTCTGCACGTGGTGCCCCAGATCGTGGTCACCACGTACGGCGTGACCTGCCTGGTCGAGCTCTACGACTGGGACGCGGTGTCGGCCGGCCGGCTGTTCGGCGTGGCGGCGATCGGCGGGGCCGCGGTGCGCGTCGCGGCCGGCCGCTGGTCGGACCGGGTCGGGCTGCGCATGCGGCCCCTGCTGCTGATCACGTTCGCCAACGTCGTCGTGCTGCTCCTGCTGGTCGCCGGGACGCTCACCCGCACCTGGCCGGGCCCCGTCATGCTGGCGCTGGCCGCCGTGATGACCGTGGCCGGCAACGGGCTCGCCTACCTCGCGGCGGGCGAGCTCGCCGGGCCCGCCTGGGCGGGGCGGGTGCTCGGCACCCACAACACCGTCCAGAACACCGTCTCCCTGGCCGCCATCCCGCTCGCCGGCGTGCTCATGGAGAGCGCCGGGTTCTGGGCGGGCTTCGCCGCGGGGCTGGCGTGCACGCTGCTGTCGGTGCCGGTCGTGCCATGGAGGAGCGAGCGGGCGGAGTGAGCGCGCCGGGCGACCGTGATGGCTACCCGGCCCGGCGCAGCCACACGGCGGTGTCGGCGGGCAGCAGGCCGCCCTTGACCGGGCCGCTCGCCAGGATCACCTCGTCGTGGGCGGGGAGGCGTACGGGGTGGGTGCCGCAGTTGACGGCGCAGATCAGCGGGCCGCGGGTGAAGAAAAGCGCACCTTCGGGAGAATCCAGCCACTCCAAGGTGTAAGGAATTTCCTCCACCAGTTCGCGGCGCCGGGCGAGCGCCCGCCGGTAGAACTCCAGCGTCGAGCCGGCGTCGCCCTCCTGCTTCTCCACGCTCAGCTCCGCGAACGACGACGGCTGCGGCAGCCACGGCTCCACCGAGTCGGGGGAGAACCCGTGGGAGGGGGCGTCCACCGTCCACGGGATCGGCACCCGGCACCCGTCGCGCCCCGGCAGCTTGCCCTCCGACTGGAAGAACACCGGATCCTGGCGGGCCTCGGCCGGCAGGTCGGTGACCTCGGGCAGGCCCAGCTCCTCGCCCTGGTAGAGGTAGGCCGAGCCGGGCAGGGCCAGCATGGTCAGCAGCGCCGCCCGCGCCCGGGACAGCCCCGTGCCGGGGTCGGCCGTGCCGTAGCGGGTGCGGTGGCGTACGACGTCGTGGTTGGACAGCACCCACGTCGCGTAGGGGACCGCGCCGAGCGTGTCGTCGATCACCTTCTTGAACGCCGTCGGCGACCAGGGCGCCTGCAACCAGGCGAAGTTGAAGCTCTGCTGCAGCTCGTCGGGGCGCACGTAGAGCGCGAGGTCGTCGAGGCTGTCGGTCCAGACCTCGCCCACCGCCATGCGCTCGCCCGGATAGCTGTCGAGCAGCCGGCGCCAGTCGCGGTAGACGCCGTGCACCTCGGGCTGCCCCCACACGGGCGAGGCCGCCTTGAACGACTGGTCGCCCACATCGGGCAGGCCCTCCGCCTTGTAGAGGCCCATCGCCACGTCGATGCGGAACCCGTCGACGCCGCGGTCCAGCCAGAACCGCAGCACGTCGAGGAACTCCGCGTGCACCTCGGGGTTGCGCCAGTTGAAGTCGGGCTGGCCCGGGGCGAACAGGTGCAGGTAGTACTGGCCGTCGGGCGTCTGCGTCCAGGCGGGGCCGCTGAAGGTGGACTGCCAGTTGTTGGGCGTGTCGCGGAAGATGTAGCGGTCTCGGCCCTCGCCCTTCAGCGCCGCCTGGAACCACGGATGCTGGTCGGAGCTGTGGTTGGGCACGATGTCGACCAGCACCCGCAGCCCCAGCTCGTGCGCCTCGGCCACCAGCGCGTCGAAGTCGGCCAGCGAGCCGAACAGCGGGTCCACGCCGCGGTAGTCGGCCACGTCGTAGCCGCCGTCGGCCATGGGGGAGGGGTAGAACGGCGTCAGCCAGATGGCGTCGATCCCCAGCCGCTTCAGGTAGGGCAGCCGCTGCCGCACCCCGGCCAGGTCGCCGACGCCGTCTCCCGAGGCGTCGGCGAAGCTGCGTACATAGATCTCGTAAACGACGGCGTCACGCCACCAGGGGATGTCCATGACGGCTCTCTGCCCCGTCAGGCGGGAGAGTTCACCAAGCTGTGGGCGGCGTAGACCAGATAGTCCCAGAGCCGGGTCTCCTGCTCCTCCGGCAGATCGAGCGAGTCGACCGCGTCCCGCATGTGCCGCAGCCAGGCGTCCCGCTCGGGCTCGCCGATCACGAACGGCATGTGGCGCATCCGCAGCCGGGGATGCCCGCGCTGCTCGCTGTAGGTCTTGGGGCCGCCCCAGTATTGGACGAGGAAGCCCCGCAGCCGCTCCTCGGCGCCCGTGAGGTCGGGCTCCGGGTAGAGCGGCCGCAGGATCGGGTCGTCGGCGACCCCCTCGTAGAAACGGTGGACGAGGCGCCGGAAGGTGTCCTCGCCGCCTACGGCATCGTAGAAGGAGGTCTCAGTCACAGCATTAGCTTAGGCAATCGCGACCATGGGAATGCCCGCGGTGTCCATGGCCGTCTTGACCCGGAGCCGGAGCTCCCGCGCCACCTCGGCCTGCGCGGACGGCAGGGTCTTGACCGTGACGCGGAACACCATCGCGCTGTTGGAGAGCTGCTCCACGCCGTAGACCTGGGGCTGCTCGACGATCTTGCTCTCGCGCAGCTCGGAGTCGGCCCACATCTCCTCGGCGGTGTGCTCCAGCAGCACCTTCACGGCGACCACGTCGGCGTCGTAGCCGACCGGGACGTCCACGAAGGCGCGCGACCAGCCCTGCGACTCGTTGCCGACGCGGGTGATCGTGCCGTTGCGTACGTACCAGACGCGGCCGTCGGCGTCGCGCAGGCGGGTGATCCGCAGGGTCACGGCCTCGACCGTGCCGACGGCGGCGCCCGCGTCGATCACGTCGCCGACGCCGTACTGGTCCTCCATCAGCATGAACAGGCCCGCGATGAAGTCCTTGACCAGCTCCTGGGCGCCGAAGCCGATGGCCACGCCGAGGATGCCGACGCTGGTCAGCACGGGCGCGATGGGGATGGTCAGCCGGTCGAGCACGGTCAGCACCGCGGTGCCCAGGATGACGATCGAGGCGATGTACCTCAGCACCGAGCCCATGGTCTCGGCCCGCTGCTTGCGCCGCTCGTGCAGCAGCACGTCGATGCTGTCGGGAGCCGCGCCCTTGCGGAACCTGCTGGTGATCGAGCCGCCCGTGGCCGCCCGGGTGACCACCCGCGTGATCACCCGATGGGCGATGTTGCGGATCACGAACGCGAGCACCACGATCAGGACGATCGTGATGGCGGTCGCGACCAGCGGTGCCCAAGGGGCGTTGTCGAACACCCCAGCAAGGGTAGAGCAGAGCACCGTGTCGTTCTGGCAGACCGTGCTCACTCCGTGCGTGAGCTGGTCCAGGTCGGGCAGGACCGTGGACGTCGACGAGGGCTGTGGCGACGGTGTCACCAGCAGTAGCACTGGGTGGATCCCCCTCCGGAAGCGGTTCGATCGGCTTTGGATCGATTTGATCTAGTTGATCTAGTTCGCATCCAAAATACCGCCGACCGAACCGCCCGCCGTCACATCACGCCGGGGAAGACGGGGACGCGGGCTCTCTGGGCCGCGGAGGGAGAGAGCCCACGCTCCGATGACGGACGGCTCGGAACGGGACACGCACCCGGAAGCATGTCCCGCGCCGGTTCCGGGAGGGATCCCCCGAACACCCGCCCCGGTGGGACGGGTGGCTTGGCCGCGCGCACGGGTGCGAGCCGTGCGCGCGAGATCTGCCGCCCTCGAAAGGGCGGGAACCGGCGGAGTGACCAGGGCGCCGTCGATCGGAGCCCTCCGCACCGGTCACCCCGCCGGCTCCGAGGAGCCGCCGTGGTCGCGGTGAGCCGTGATGGCCGCGTTCCATCCGGATCACCGCCGTCATCACTCGCCCACGGCGGCGAGCACTCGGGCGACCTTCGTCGCCGCACCGGCCGGGTCGTCCGCCGTGTGCATCCGCTCGCCCCAGGACCAGCAGTACCACCAGTCCGGCATGTCGGATACGGTGGCCGACCGGCAGGTCACGTTCTCCGTCAGGCTCGTCGCCTTCGGGTTGATCACCCGTACGAACTGCCGGCCGCCCTGGGTCCGGACCACTCGGGCGAGCAACCCGCGGGCGCCGAGCTCCTTGACCAGACGCTCCAGCCGCTCGTAGTCGTCGTCCCCCACCGTTGTCCTCCTAGGAATCGCTGCTGGTGGGCCAAAGATGGCTCAAGACGGCGGCGGGCGCAACGAGCGGAATCCGGCTACGGGGAGTTGCTTCTCCCTCATGGGATGTAAGAAACAGCCCCTGGGAGGACGATCCTTAACCGTAGGCTTGTCGCGGAGCGTTTTCTTCCAGTCTTCGTTGCTTCATAGTCATGGGTAGGCGCGCTGCGACTTGTTGACTACGATCAGTCATCAGTTGCGGACCGGTCGAGACTTGCGTGAGAGGGGCCGGGATGTCCGGCAGGCAGCACAGGGAGACGGAGATCGCGCGGCGGATCCGGGCCAAAGGCCTCGCCGCGGGTCGCACTTCCTCCCAGATAGCCGACGAGATCCACGAAGCATGCGCGTCGCAGTTCAGCACGAGCCGGATCAAGGCCCATCGCCTGGCACACGGCATCGCGCTGGCCGACGTGATCGAGCAGGTCAGGGCCCTGTTCGATCGAGATCAGAAACCAGCACCGGGCATCGGCGAGACGCTGCTGTCCGCGTACGAGAGCGGGCTCAAACGCCCGGGGCCCGAATACCTCCACTACCTGTGCACGGTCTACCGGGTCGAGCCCTCCTCGCTCGGCTTCGACGCGCCGTGCATCTGCGGGCACGGTCACCGGACGCCCGGCGCCGTCGGCGGCGAGAACATCCCCCGCCCCCTGACGCTGGCCGAGCGCGATCTGGTGCTCCATCCGATGGTGATCGACCCGGAGACGGAGGAGGACGAGAACATCCTCCGCCGCACGCTGTTAAATCTGCTCAACACCGACACGGACCTCTCGGAGCAGCTCGACGGCCCCGTGCTCGGCGCGTGCGAGGGCATCAGGCGCCGCATGGACGAGACGCTCGTGTCGGCCACCGTCTCCGCCCAGATGCTCGACCAATGGGAGGAGGCGACGGCCAGCTTCGGCCGCCAATACACCACGACCGCCCCGCTGCGGCTGCTGTGCGACGTGCTGCTGGAGCTGAGCGCGGTCCGCACGGCGATGTCCAGGCGCCAGCCCATCGACCTGACGGAGCGGCTGTGCCGGATGGCCGCCCAGCTCTCCGGGCTGAGCGGCATGATCCTCATCAACCTCGGCGACCACCGCCTGGCCCGCGGGTTCTTCCGCACCGGGCGGGTGGCGGCCGACGAGACCGGCGACCGCGCGCTGCGGGCCTGGATCTGCGCCCGTGAGTCCCTCGTCCCCCTCTACTTCGGCGACGCCCGCGAGGCGCTGCACCTCGCGAAGAAGAGCCGCGACCTGGCCGGCAACACCCCGTGCGTCGCCCAGGCCATGGCCCCGGTCGTCGAGGCCAGGGCGCTGGCCATGATGTCGGGCATCGACAGCAAGAAGGAGGTCGTCGACCAGGCCAAGCGGGCGCTCGCCCGGGCCAGGAACGCCTTCAGTCACATGCAGGACGAGGACAAGGAAGACCTCGCCTTCGGCTACACCGAGAAGCAGCTCTACTTCTACCAGGGCGACGTGCTCACCAAGCTCGGCCAGACGCTGGAGGCCGAGGTGGTGCTCGACCAGGCGCTCAGCGCCTACGAGGACCACATCCTCGACCAGACGCTGATCCGGCTGGACCAGGCGCAGTGCCGGCTGATCGACGGCGACGTCGCCGAGGCGGTGTCCGTCGCGACCAAGGCGCTCCTCCTGGTGGGCAACGAATACCTGACCGACTTCATCGTGCGCCCGGCCACGGCGCTGGAGCAGGCGATCGTGGCGCAGGACCCGCACGCGCCCGGTCTCGAGGAGTTCCGCGCCGCGCTGCGGCGCCCCAGGGCACAGATGAAAGGGGGCGGTGCGTGAAGCTGACCATCAGGCGTTATCGCTGGTCCGATCTCGACACCATTCTCGCGCTCCACCAGATCTGCCTCGCCCAGGTGGGCCTGTTCCCCGGCGACGGCGTCTACTACGACGACGACTTCCCCCGCATCCAGGACCTCTACCTGGCCTGCGGCGGTGACTTCCTCGTCGGGGAGACCGGCGGGCGGGTCGTCGCGATGGGCGGGCTGAGACCCGTCGACACCGTGACGGCCGAGGTCTGCCGGTTGCGCGTCCATCCCGAGTTCCAGCGGCGCGGCTTCGGCGTGGCCATGCTGCGCGCGCTCGAACAGCGCGCGGTGGAGCTCGGGTTCGGCAGCGTCAGAGGCGACACCACGCTCAACCAGGGCGCGGCGCTGTCGCTCTACCGGCGTCAGGGCTGGCGCGAGCTGTCCAGGGAGCGCGTGGGCGACCTGACCGTCGTCTACGGCGAGAAACGCCTGGTGCCTCCCGCGGTCCTCGACGCGGCGTCCGGCGCGGTCTAGCCCGGCCCCGTCGGGCTTTCCCCCTCCCGAGGCCATCCCCCTCCGGCCTCGTTCGGCGTGACCGTTCCGCCGACCCTTCCGATTTTCGCCCTGTTGCGGACAGGAGCCCGCCATTCCCGTGAAGCGGGATAAGTGTGGAGATGGGGCGACCCCCGGTGCGTGCGAGGTAGGGATGTACGAACCCGCGGGTGAGTGTCTTCACTCCAAGTGGTAGAGGAACCTGCCCGGCTCGCTGGCTGTACATCTCTGGCTGCGAATAGTAGTGAGATGCTTCTGCCATGGCAGGCGTGCCCGCTCCCCGACCCCTCCTGGGAGCCGTGCTTCTGTTGTTCGTCAGCGCCGCTTGGGGGTCGGCGTTCCCGCTGATGAAGGACCTCATCCATCGGTTACCGGTCGAGGATCTCCTCGCCGAGCGCTATCTGCTCGCGGCGCTGACGCTCCTCCTGATCCGGCCGCGCTGCCTTCGGGGGCTGCCGCGCGAGACGTGGATCAACGGGGTGATCCTGGGGATCATGTTCGGCGTCGGGCAGACCGCGCAGGCCGTGGCGCTGCACGGGCTGCCGTCGGCGGTGTCGGGGTTCGCCGTGGGGTGCAGCGTGGTGATCACGCCCATCCTGGCGCTCCTCGTCCACAAGGCCCGGGTGCAGACCCGCATCTGGTACGGCGTCGTCTTCGCGCTCGCCGGGATGACCGCGTTCACGCTGATGCGCGGCGTCGAGGAGCACGAGATCTCGCTGATCGCGCTCGCGGCCACCCTCGCCGCGGCGGCGCTCTACTCCGGCCACACGCTCATGCTCGGGCAGATCTCCAAGCAGCGGGTCTTCCAGCCGTACGCGCTGACCGCGATCCAGCTCGCCACCATCGGGCTGACCACGGGCGCCGCCGGCGTCAGGGACGGCATCACGCTCCCTTCGAGCGCGCCCGACTGGCTGCTGCTCGCGCACCTGTCGGTGGTGTCGTGCGCGCTGGGGTTCCTCGCCCGCTCGTACGGCCAGGCGCACGTGCCGGCGATCCCGAGCGCCGTCCTCATGTCGTCGCAGCCCGTCTTCGTCGCCCTCATCGCGGTGATCTGGTTCCACGAGCAGGTCGGCTGGAGCATGGTGGTGGGCGGCGGGCTCATGGCGGCCGCGATGCTGCTCGCCGTCCCCGCGCGGGCCACGCCGGACAAGCGGGCCGCGGCGCCGGACGAGCAGGCCGGTCCGCTGGACGAACAGGCCGCGCCGGACGAACAGGCCGCGCCGCCGGACAAGGAGCGCGTGCGGGGCCGCCGCGAGCTGCTCGACCTGTCCCGCAGGGCCGCGAAGGTGCTGAAGGACCTCCGCGTCAAGCGCGAGGAGTCACCGGCCCCCTGCGTCGAATCGCCGCCGATCATCGCCAAGAGCGCCTGCCTGGACACCGCCTCCTGCCCCTGGCACACCCGGTCGCTGAAGGGCGGCGGCGAGCCCAGCCTCGAACGCCTCATCGAGCGCGCCACCATCATCGTGCGCGCCAGGAACCTGCACGGCCCCGGATGTTGCCGATCGGTCACGCTCCTGGGCCGCTGCCTGTGCGAGCTGATGGAGGAATCCGAACGTAAGCACATGGACTCGACGCCCCGGTGGTTCGGCGCCAAATAGGTTAGGGAAACCAGTCAAAAGGCAACTACTTCTTATCCCTGGCCCTCCGGCTTATCCACCGCGAACCTTGATATTCGTAGGGGTGCCCTCCTGATAGGGCATCACCCCGCGCGAGTGGAGAGGCACGTCATGAAACGCATCGTCGTCCGCAAGCCTGGCCCCAAGAGGCTCGCCGGGACCTCCAGCGTCATCCACAAGGGGTGATCGAGAGCAGGTCTCACCTCAAGGTCGAGGGCGTACCGCCCGAGAGCTGGCAGGCCGCGCGGCTGCTGATGCCGATGATCGACGCGCACCGGCGGCCGCGCGGCCCCTACACCGTCGCGGCGGCGCTGCTGCGCGCCCTGGTGCCGGCGACCCTCGAACGCTCCGCGGAGCTGGTGGCGGCCCACGACATCGAGATCCGGGCGGCGGCGCCCGAGCTCGCCGAGCTGGTCCCGGCCCGGCGGGTGACGATCGACGCCGGGCTGAGCGACGACGAACGCATCCTCGTGCCCGCGCCGCGCCGCACGCTGCGGCTGGCCAACGGCCTCGCCGAGTTCGTCCGCGACGCCGTGCCGCCAGGACGGGCGCTGGCCGTGTGCAACCTCGCCGAGGCCGACCCCACCGACCTCGAACTGCTCGACGTCCTCGCCCGCCGGGTCCCGCCCGGCACGCTCACCCTCCTCCTCTGCACCGGCGGCCCCGAGCCCGCGCCCGACACGCGGGACGCCGCCGCGCTCTGGGCCGTCGTGGACCGCTCCATGCGCGAGGGTTTCCTGCACGCCGTCGTCGAGCTGGGGGAGCGCGGTCTCGCCAGGACCGAGCCGGGCGGGACCTCGTGGTGGCGCTTCGCGCAGCGCACCGCGACCGCGCTCGGCGGGCTCGGCCGCACCGCCGAGGCGCGGGCGCTCTGGGACCGGGTGCGCGAGGTCAGCCAGGACCCGAAGATGCACGCGGCGGCGGCGTACGGCACCGCCATGCTGGACGCCCGCCACCCCGACCCCGCCCGGCGCGACCTCGGCCGCGCCCGGCGCTGGATCAACCTGGCCATCGCCGTCTCCTCCCTCCTGCCCGACCCCGCGGAACGGGCCTTCAAGCTCGGCTTCGACCGCAACGGCCTGGCCCTGATCGAGCTGCGCCGGCAGCGGCCGGAGGCCGCGCTGGCGCTGGTGGAGTCGGCCATCGAGCTGGCCTGCGAGCTGGGGGAGCGGCATCCGCTGCACCGCATGGTGCTGCTGGCCAACCGGGCCCAGCTCCTCGCCGCGCTCGGCCGCGACAAGGAGGCCCTGGACGACTACGGGGCCGCCATCGCCCTCGACCCCGCCTTCCCCGACCACTACCTGGACCGCGGGAACCTGCTGCTCAGGCTGGGGCAGCACGAGGAGGCGCTGGCCGACTACGAGCGGGCCATGCGCGCCGGGCCGCCGCTGCCGGAGGCGTACTACAACCGGGCCGAGCTGCGCGTGACGCGCGGCGACAACGAGGGCGCGCTCGCCGACCTCGCCCGGGTCGTCGAGCTCGATCCCGCTCACCTGGACGCCTTCATCAACCGGGCCGGGCTGCTGGCCGCCCTGGGGCGCGACGAGGAGGCCGCGGCCGACGTGGCCGCCGGGCTCGCCCGCGCGCCCGGCAACCCGCACCTGCTGACCGTGCTGGGGCAGCTGGAGACGTCGGCGGGCCGGTTCGGCACCGCCGCGGCGGCGCTGGACGAGGCCGTGTCGGCCGCGCCCGACCTGGCGGCGGCGTGGGGGAACCGGGGGGTGCTGCGGTACGCGACCGGCGACCTCGAAGGCGCGGTCGAGGACCTGAGCCGGGCCATCGACCTCCAGCCCCAGCCCGACCTGTACGGCAACCGCGCCGTCGCGCTGCGCGCCCTGGGGCGCACGGAGGAGGCCGAGGCCGACGAGCGGCGCGTGAGCGCCTTCTCCTGAGCCGGGCGGCCTTGCGACTGATCTCCCCGGCCTTGGTTGCCCGCGCTCACCTGCACGGGATTGGATGGAAAGATGATCACGGGCAGGCCGGACACGCGACCGCGGGTGGCGGTGTCGAGCTGCCTGCTGGGCGAGCTGGTCAGATACAACGGCGGGCACAGCCGCGACCGCTTCCTCACCGACGCGCTCGACCCGTACGTCGACTGGATCCGCATCTGCCCCGAGATGGAGGCGGGCCTCGGCACGCCCCGCGAGACCCTGCGGCTGGAGGCCGCCGCCGACGGCCCCCGGCTGAGGACCCGCACCACCCACGCCGACCTGACCGACCGGATGCGCGCGCTCGCCGCCGAGCGGGCCGCCGTGCTCGACGTCGACGGGTACGTCTTCAAGGCCAAGAGCCCCACCTGCGGCATCCACGGCGTGCCCGTCTACCGCGCCGACGGGACGCCGGCCGACCGGCGCAACCGGGGCCTGTTCGCCGAGACGATCATCGCGGCCCATCCGCTGCTGCCGGTCGAGGACGAAGGCCGCCTGCACGACGCGCTGCTGCGCGAGAGCTTCGTGGAGCGCGTGTTCGCGCACGCCCGGCTGCGGGCGCTGCTCGCCGGTGGCTGGCGGCCTCGTGACCTGGTCGCCTTCCACGCCCGGCACAAGATGCAGCTCCTCGCCCACGACCCGCTCCGCTACCGGCAGGCCGGGCGGGTGGTCGCCGAGGCGGGCGTCCGGCCGCACGAGGAGGTGGCCGCCGCCTACGCCGCGATCTTCCGCGAGGCGCTGGCGACCAAGGCCACGCTGGGCAGGAACGTCAACGTGCTGCAGCACGCCATGGGCATGCTCGCCCTCGACCCGGCCCGGCGCGCCGACCTGGTCGAGGTGATCGAGTCCTACCGGGCCGGCGTGGTGCCGCTGAGCGTCCCGACGACGCTGCTGCGCCACCACGCGCGGGGCGAGGCGGCCGAGTACGTCAGCGACCAGACCTACTTCTCGCCCTACCCGGACGATCTGCGGCTGCGGAACCACGTACCGGCTCTCGGATAGCTAGCCTCGGTGGGATGGAGCATGTGAGCGCCCGTCCCGCCGCCCGCGTCGTCTGCCTCGACCGCGACGGCCGGGTGCTGCTGCTGCACTGGTACGACCGCGTCGCCCAGGCCGACGTGTGGGAGCCGCCCGGAGGCGGCATCGACCCGGGAGAGACGGCGCTCGACGCCGCCCGGCGCGAGCTGACCGAGGAGACCGGGCTGCCCGGCTCGGCGGTGATCGAGGGGTGCGTCGAGGTGGCCCGCGACTACGCCTGGCTGGGCGTCCGCTACGTCAAGGACGAGTCGTTCTACCTCGCCAGGCTCGCCGGGGCCCGGCCGGTGGTCAGGCCGGACGGGCTGACGGAGGAGGAGCGGGAGGCGTACCTCGGATACGTGTGGGCCGAGGAGCTGCCCGCGCGGGGGCTGGAGCCGCCGGGCCTGGCGGAGGTCGTCCGCCGGCTCACGGAGCGGTAGGCCGGCGGGGTTTCGCGCCGCCCAGCTCGGTCAGCGTCGTCGCCATCAGCCCGCGCAGCAGCGCGCCGGACAGCTTGTCGTGCACCTGCTCCACCGGCAGGCCCTTGCCCACCCGCTCCCGGTAGTCCTCGCGGGCGGCGGCGTCGGGGAAGGGCAGCGCGGTCATGCCGACGACGACGCTCACCCGGGTGCCGCCGCGCGGCAGCAGGGCGACGGCGTGGGTGCGCAGGCAGGTCTCGTCGGGGGCGCCGTACCAGCCGCACTTGACGGCCGCCTCGGCCGAGCCGAGCGCCTCCCGGATCCCGAACGTCTGCTCGCCCTCCACCTGCCGCATCCATTCCAGCACGTCGGAGGCCACCGGGTCGCCGGCCGCCGCCGACTGGGCGAGCACCGCGTACGCGGTCGCGACCTCCTCGGCGGCGACCTCGACCGAGCCGAAGCGCGAGGGGTCGCCGTTGGGCGGGGTCCAGGACACGCCGGTGCGCTCGCGGAGGTCGTCGAGGATGACGCCCGGCCCGACGCCGAGCCACAGGTTGAGCGTGTCGGCGTTGGAGGAGACCACGACCGCGGGCTCGGCGTGCCGGCGCCAGCGCTCCCGGTCGGGGATGCGGTCCGCGGTCACCCACGCGTAGAGGGGTTTCAGCAGCGACGCGCAGCGCAGCCGGGTGAAGCCGGCGCACGCGGACACCGTGCGGGGCGGCGGCCCGCCGTAGCCGCGCCGGATCCCGGCGGCCTGGGCCGCGGCGCTGTGGTCAAGGTCGTCGAGCAGGTCGTTGAACGCCACGCACCCCACCGTAGACCCTACGGGCGCTCTCCCCAGCGGCCTTCGTACCACTCGGCGCCCGGCGGATCGCCGGGCAGCGGGGTGCGGCCGGGGGCGCGCAGGCCGTCGAGCGCGATGGCGAGCAGCCGCCGCTTGACGTGCTCGTGCGCGGGGTCGGGCGGGCCGGGCGCGGGGCGGCTGAACTGCTCGATGAGCAGCGAGAGGTCGAGGGCGGTCACGTCCTGCCTGAGCACGCCGGCCGTGTGCGCCCGCCCGACGAGCCGCCCGGCCAGCTCGGTGGCCCGGCGCGAGGCGCGCCACATCTCGGGGGTGACCTCGATGGTGCCCGCGACGGGGGCGAGCGCGCCGGAGCGCAGGCCCACGCATTCACGGACGTACGCCTCCAGGCCGGACCACGGGTCGTCGTCGGCGAGTGCCGTCTCCGCGGCCTCGGCGGCGCGCTCCATGGCGATGAGGCACAGCCGCTGGAGCAGCTCCTCCTTGGTGCGGTAGCGGCGGTAGAGGCTGCCCATGCCCACGCCCGCCTGCCGGGCGATGGCGGAGACCGGCGCGTCGAACCCCTGCGTCGTGAACACCTCGTGCGCCGCCCGCAGCAGCCGCAGATCGTTGCGCGCCGCCTCGGCCTGCCTGCCGCGTCCGGACATGGAGACCACGATAGTCGCGGAGCGGTACGCTCCGATATAAATAACGGAGCGAATCGCTCCGACAATAGGAAGGGCGGGGACATGCGCGCGGTGATCCTGAGGCGGTACGGCGGGCCGGAGGAACTGGTCGCCGAGGAGGTGCCGGACCCGGTCGTGGGGCCGGGGCAGGTGCTGGTGCGGGTCGCGGTGGCGGGCGTGACGTTCGTGGAGACGCAGGTGCGCGCCGACCGGGGCCCGCGGCGGGCCGAGCTGCCCGCCGTCCTCGGCAACGGGGTGGCGGGCACCGTGCTGGCGGTGGGGGAGGACGTGGACCCGGCGCTGACCGGCACGCTCGTCGTCACCACGCTCGGCGGCCAGGGCGGCTACGCGGAGCTGGCGGTGGCCTCCGCCGCGGACGTCATCCCGGTGCCCGAGGGGCTGTCGCCCGAGCACGCCGTCGCGCTGCTGGCCGACGGGCGCACCGCGCTCGGCCTGGTACGCGCCGCCGCCCCGGCGCCGGGGGAGTGGGTGCTGGTCGAGGCGGCGGGCGGCGGCGTGGGGAGCCTGCTCGTGCAGCTCGCCGGCGCCGCCGGGGCCCGCGTGGTCGCGGCGGCCGGGGCCGACGCCAAGCGCGAGCTGGCCGCGAGCCTGGGGGCCGAGCTCACCGTCGACTACACGCGGCCGGACTGGACAGCCGAGGTGCGCGCCGCGACGGGCGGGCTCGACCTCGTCTTCGACGGCGTGGGCGGCGACATCGGCGCGGCGGCGCAGGGGCTGCTGAAGGACGGCGGGCGGATCAGCGTGTACGGCATGGCGGGCGGCCCCATGACCACCCCCGATCCGCGCGTCAAGGCCGTCGCCTGGCCGGACACGGACCTGCGCGAGCTGTCGCGGGCGGCGCTGGCCGAGGCGGCGGCCGGTCGCCTCCGCCCGGTGATCGGCGCGGTGGTCCCCCTGGAGTCCGCCGCCTCCGCCCACGCGGCCATCGAGGCCAGGACGGTCGTCGGCAAGACCCTGCTGGTGCCCTGAAGGAAGGGACCTTCAGAGGGGTGACCTGGCCAGGGTCAGGGCCAGGGCGAGCGGCGGCAGCGCGACCACCGTCAGCGCCGCCGCCACCCGCCACCCCCGGTGGACCCGCGACTCGGTCACGAACGCCGCCACGACCCCCGCCCCCGCGAACGCCGCCCCGGCCACCGCCAGATCCGCCCACTGCGAGGTCCACGACGGCAGCGCCTCCGCGGCCAGCCGGAACACCACCAGCGCCCCGGCGGCCACCAGCGCCACCCGCCGCGCGGGCCGTACGTCCACCCGCTCCAGCACCCGTACGGACCCGGCGAGCAGCACCAGGCTGATCACCACGAGCAGCCCGACGGACGGCGCGAGGCACCCCCAGTCCTCGCAGCCCACGCCGAGCCAGGCGACGCGGACGGTGGCCCACCACAGCACCCCGAGGACGGCGCACACCGCGGCCGCCCGCCCCATTCGCCCCGCCATGACCTCCATGTTCTCATCGAAGGCCGGCGGGGGAGCCGGTCAGCGCTTCATGGCGCCGTCCGCGATGGCGTCCGCCGCCTCGCCGATCGCCATCCCGACGATCTCCAGCCGGCGCACCAGTTCCCGCTCCTTCATCTTCTCCGGGGTCAGCTCGTCGCCGGAGAAGATGCGCGAGATCTCGTACTGGTACATCCGCCGGATCGCCCCGCCCGCCTTCTTCGCCTCCAGCGCGTCCACCTCGACCGCCGACGGGCTCGCGGCCAGGTCGCGTACGGCCTGCTCCAGGGCGTCGATGCCGACGATGACCTGGTCCAGCATGGGCGTGAAGCGGATCTGCTCCGGCACCCGGTACAGATGGGACTCGCGCACGAAGTCCCGCAGCGAGTCCAGCACGTCGTCGATCGAGCGCGACAGCCGGAACAGGTCCTCCCTGTCGATCGGCGTGACGAGGGCGGACTGGAGCTCGTCCACGAGCCGGGCCCGCTCCTCGTCGCCCAGGTGCTCGATGGAGCGCATCCGCTCGTGCGCCCCCGTGCGCCCCACCTCGCCGCCGATCATGGCCATGGCCAGCCAGGCCCCCTCCTTGGTGGCTTCGAGCTGGCCGAGCAGCGCCTCGGTCACGCCGGCGTCCATGCGCCCGGAGATGAGATCCCTGATCCACCGCAGCCGCTTCACAACACTCTCAGTCCTTTCACCGCCAGGGCCAGGACCCAGCCCGCCAGCGCGCTGGCCGGCAGGGTCAGCAGCCAGGCCGTCGCGATCTTCAACGCCGCGTACCAGCGGACCCGCCCGCTGCCCTGCGCGACGCCCGCGCCGATCAGGCCGCCCGCGATGGCCTGGGTCATGCTCACCGGCATCCCGGCCGCCGCACAGCCGATGACCGCCAGCCCCGACGCCAGCTCGGCGGCGACGCCGTGCGGGGGCCTGGAGACGATGATCTCCCGGCTCAGCGTGCGGCCGGCGCTCGGCAATCCGTAGAGGACGCCGATCCCGAAGAGCAGGGCCACCAGCGACGTGTACGGGACCGGCGCGTCACGGAAGCCGATGGCGATCATGAAGAGCGCGAGCATCTTCTGGGAGTCGTTGGCGGCGTACGCGACGGTCTGCAGCAGGAAGCCCAGCCGGTGCCACCGGCCGAGCCCCCGGGAGCCCGTCACCAGCGCCAGCAGCCGGATCAGCACCCACGCCAGCAGCCCGCCCGCGATCGGGGCGGCGACGCCGAACGCGAGCACCTGCGCCACCGTCGCCCCCGACACCGGCAGCCCCCAGCCGAGGCCCGCCCCGGTGAGCCCGCCCACGACGGCGAGGGTGAGGCTGGTCGGGCGGCCTTTGACGCTGAGCGCGACGACCACGCCGAGCGCTCCGAGCACGGCCGCCGACGTCGCGATCCGCCCGCCGGGCGCGTCGAAGTTCGCCAGCCGGTCCACGAACGTCAACGCCACCTGATACGACAGCAGCGGCACGACCGCCACCATGAGGATCAGCCCGAGGATGCCGATCGCCGGCCGCACCGTAGGCAGCTTGAGCCCGGTGGCGAGCAGCGCGCCGCCGTCGTTGATCCCGGACACGATCGCGAACAACGCCGCCACCACGACCAGGACGACGGCGTCCACAGGCACGTGCTCCACCCCCGTCAGCTCAGGACGATGAGGCGGGACCCGGCCGAGTTATCCAAATCGTCCGTAATGCCGGCTAACTACCCCATATTCGAGCGCCCAGCGGGTCCCCGGCGACACTCCTCACGCCGGTACGCTCGACCTGACGCCCGATCCACGTCCCCACGACACTAAGCGCGAGAGTGACCGCATGACCAGCCCAGCCGAATACATCCTGACGCTCTCCTGCCCCGACCGCCCCGGCGTCGTGGCCGCCGTCTCCGGCCTGCTCGCCCGCCACGGGTGCAACATCATCGAGAGCCAGCAGTTCGGCGATCGGAAGGCGGAGCGCTTCTTCATGCGCGTGCAGTTCGCCGGCCGGCAGGCTGAGGACGACATCAGGGCGGCCTTCGCCGCCCTGGCCCCCGACTTCGCCATGGAGTTCACGGTCCGGGACGTCGCCCGCAAGCCGCGCGTGCTGATCATGGTCAGCAAGTTCGACCACTGCCTCAACGACCTGCTCTACCGGGTCAAGGCGAGGACGCTCGACATCGACGTGGTCGCCGTCGTCTCCAACCACCCCGACCTGCGCCCGCTCACCCAGTCGCACGGCATCGACTACCACCACCTGCCGGTCACCCCCGAGACCAAGCCCAGGCAGGAGGCCGAGGTGCTGGCCCTGGTCGAGCACTACCAGGTCGACCTCGTGGTGCTGGCCCGCTACATGCAGGTGCTCTCCCAGGACCTCTGCGAGAAGCTGGCCGGGCGGGCGATCAACATCCACCACTCGTTCCTGCCGTCGTTCAAGGGCGCCAAGCCCTACCACCAGGCGCACGACCGGGGCGTCAAGCTGATCGGCGCCACCGCCCACTACGTGACCTCCGACCTCGACGAGGGGCCGATCATCGAGCAGGAGGTGGCCCGGGTCAACCACAGTCACTCGCCCGAGGACCTCGCGGCCATCGGGCGCGACGTCGAGTGCGTGACGCTGGCGCGGGCCGTCAAGTGGCACGCCGAGCAGCGGGTGCTGCTCGACGGCCACAAGACGGTGGTCTTCCCGCGCTGAGCCCGCGCGGAGGTCAGGGCCGGTAGGTCCCGAACCACCAGGTGTTGCCCTCGGGGTCCGCGCAGCCGTACTCCCTGGACCCGTACGGCTGGTCCACCAGCGCCATGGTGACCCTGGCCCCCGCCGCCACCGCGCGGTCGTGGTGGGCGTCCACGTCGTCCACCGCGACGTAGATCCCCGGCCCGCCCGGCCGGCCCTGGCCGAGCATGATGATGTCGTCGCCTGCCAGCACTTCGGCGTGGTGGACCACGCCCTCGTCGTTCTTGGACACCTCGTGCGCCCGGAAGCCGAACGCCTCCGTCAGGAAGTCGAGCGCCGCACCGCAGTCCTGGTAGCGGGCGAGCGCGTACACGGTTCGCATGGGCTCAGCATGCCGCGCGGCCGCCCCGGGGTCTTGGAGAAATCTGACCGGGCGTGACGTCGCCGAGCGCCCGGAACTCCCTGTTCAGGTGCGCCTGGTCGTAGAAGCCGCACTCGTCGGCCACCAGCGCGGGAGCCGCACCCGAGCGCAGCAGCCGCGCCGCCCTGCCGAACCTGATCACCCGGGCCGCCGTCTTCGGCGGCAGCCCCACCTGGTCCTGGAACCGCGCCACCAGGTGCCGGTGGCTCCAGCCGAGCGCGGCGGCGAGCTCGGGCGCGCGGACCCGCCCGCCCGACTCCAGCAGCCGCGCCCACGCCCACGGCACCTCCGGCCCCACCTCGGGCCCCTGCCGGAGCCGGGCCAGCAGCAGCCGGTCGGCCAGCGCCAGCCGCTCCCGCCAGGACGGCGTGGCGGCCAGCCGCTCCACGACCGCCTCCGCCCACGGCCCCAGCAGCTCGCCGGCCGGCAGGACGCGGTTGGTCAGGTGACGCATCGGCAGCCCGTGCAGCCGCCGGGCGCCGAACGGCGTGAGGAACACCTGCACCCCCTCCGTCGGCCCCGGCGTGCGGGTGACCGTGAACCGGTCGCCGAGCCCGCCGGCGAACGCCGTGAGCCGCTGCCCGTCCACCTCCATCGGCGTGCCGAAGGCGAGGATGAGCACGGCCCCGGGCATCGCCGGCTCCGCCCGCGTCACCGGCGCGCCGTGGCGCTCGCGGTAGGCGGTCAGGCGGGTGACGTAGGGGCGCAGGGCAGCGCTGGGGACGGCCTCGACCATGGCCAGCCCCAGCGCGCTCACTTTTCCGACTCTAGAGCCCGGTGTGGGCGGCGAGGAAGGTCAGCGTGTCGGCCGACAGGTCGACCGAGCGGCTGACCGAGCGGGCGCCGTGGCCCACCTCGGTCTCGTTGCGCAGCAGCACCGGCCGGCCGGAGGCCGTCGCGTGCTGCAGCGCCGCGCACATCTTCCAGGCGTGCAGCGGGTGCACCCGGGTGTCGGACTGGAAGACGGTGAACAGCGTCGCCGGGTATTCCACGCCCTCCTTGACGTGGTGGTAGGGCGAGTAGCCCCAGAGCCAGCCGAACTGCTCGGGGTCGTCGGCCGAGCCGTACTCGACGTTCCAGGTCGCGCCCAGGCCGAACAGCTCGTACCTGACCATGTCGAGCAGCGGGGCCGAGCACACCACGGCGGCGTACAGGTCGGGCCGCTGGGTGAGCGCCGCGCCCACGAGCAGGCCGCCGTTGGAGCCGCCGGAGATGCCGAGCTGCCCCGCCGTGGTCACCCCGGTGGCGATCAGGTGCTCGGCCGCGGCGTGGAAGTCGTCGAAGACGTTCTGCTTGTTGCCCAGCATGCCGTCGCGGTGCCACTGCTCGCCCTCCTCGCCGCCGCCGCGCAGGTTGGCGATGGCGTAGACACCGCCGGCCTCCACCCACGCGAGGATCGAGGCGGAGTAGCCGGGGGTCATGGAGATGCCGAAGCCGCCGTAGCCGTAGAGAATCGTCGGGCGGGGGCCGCTCGCCTCGCCGGGCGGCGAGATGATCAGCATCCGGACGTCGGTGCCGTCCGCGGAGCGGTAGACGACCTGCTCGGTGCGGACGTCCGGCACCTCGACGGCGCCCGGCGAGGCCGCCCACAGCGTGGTCTCGCCGGTGCGGGCGTCGTAACGCTGGATGGTGGGCGGGGTGGTGTTGTCGGTGTAGCCGAACCACGCCTCGTGGCCGCCCTCGGGGCGCTCGGCGATGCCGCCGATCGAGCCCAGGCCGGGCGTGGGCACCTCGCCGAGGCGCTCGCCGGTCTCCAGGTCGTGCAGGGTGATCTCGCTGATCGCGTGGCGGGTCCAGCCCACCAGCAGCACCGGGCGCTCCAGGTCGTCGAGGATGGCGAAGTCGTTGAGCACCGCCTCGGGGTCCTCGGGGATCAGATCGCGCCAGGTGTCGTAGCCGGGCTCGGCCGGGTCGCTGACGCACACCCGGCCGCGGGAGGCGTCGCGGTCGGTGTGGACGTACAGCCGGCCGTCGCGGCCGAAGACCAGCCCCGCCTGCGCGTCCACGCCCTCCTGGACCACCCTGAGGTCGGGCCGGTCGGCCGGGGACGCCGTCAGGTCGGCCACCCAGAGGTCGTTGCGGGGCGCGGTGCCCTCGTGCGCCGAGACCTGCAGCCAGCGGCCGTCGCGGGAGACCCCGACGCCGTAGTAGTTGGTCATCTTCAGCCCCTGGCCGAAGATCATGACGTCGTCCTCCGTGGAGGTGCCGACGCGGTGCAGGTAGACGCGGCGGTGGAACTGGCTCTCGTTCTCCGGCACCTCGGTGCTCGGCAGCCGGCGCACGTAGTAGAACGCCTCGCCGCCGGGCAGCCAGGCGACGGGGGAGTAGCGGCAGCGGTCGATCGGCCCCTCGACCCGGACGCCCGTCGCCACGTCCATGATGTAGAGGACGGACTCCTCGTTGCCGCCCACCGAGAGCTGGTAGGCCAGCAGCCGCCCCTCCTTGTCGGGCTGGACGGCGTCGAGCGTGGTCAGCCCGGACGGGTCGATGGCCATCGGGTCGATCAGCGCCCGCTCGGTGCCGTCGGCCTCGACGACGTAGTAGACCGCGTGCTCCTGGTCGGGCGTGCGGCGGCTGAAGAAGTAGCGCTCGCCGCGCCAGGCGGGCACGCCGACCGAGCCGGACCGCAGCAGCTCGGCGATGCGGCTCTTGAACCGTTGCGGCCCCCTGCTCCGGCTGAACAGCTCGCTCTGCGCGAGCAGCCACCCCTTCGTCTCCGGGCTGTCGGGATCCTCCAGCCATCGATAGGGGTCCGGTACGGGCGTTCCGTGCAGTTCGTCGATGATGTCTTCGCGGCGCGCGGTCGGGTACGGCTCTCGGCTCATGCAGGGAACCCTACTGCCACGGAGCAGGCGTAAAACGCAGGTGAAGCGGGCATAAAACGTACCGTGCGTCCCTTTAGTCAGTCCGGTGAGTGGTTATGGGGTGGCGGGGACAGCGCTGCTAACGCCAGACTTGCTGACAGGACGGTGCCGTGGTGACCATCCGCTGGGCCGTCCGGCGGAGGTCCACGTGACGGAAGCACGAGTGCCCCAGGAGGGGCCGATAGCCGGGACATGCCACGGCATGTCCCCTCTCATACGCAAGCAGCGGGGAGAGGCCCGATGACGCGCCAGGTCCTGCTGCTGAACGCCACTTACGAGCCGCTCACCACCCTCTCGCTGCACCGCGCCGTCGTGCTGGTGCTCCGGGGGAAGGCCGACGTCGTGCACCGCGACGGCAGGGGCGCCGTGCTGCGCTCCGCGAGCTGCACGCTCGACGTGCCCTCGGTGATCAGGCTCCGCAGATATGTCCGCATCCCTTACCGGTCCCGCATCCCCCTGACCAGGGCGGCGCTCATGCGCCGTGACAACTACCGCTGCGCCTACTGCGGCCAGCGGGCCGAGACCATCGACCACGTCATCCCGCGCTCGCGGGGCGGCACGCACACGTGGGAGAACTGCGTGGCGTCCTGCACCACCTGCAACCACAGCAAGGCCGACAAATACCTGGAAGAGCTGGGGTGGACGCTCCGCGTCCTCCCCGCGGTGCCGCGCGGGGCACACTGGCGGCTGATCGGCGCCTCCCTCGTCGGCGACCCCCAGTGGGCGCCCTACCTGGAGGCGGCGGCCTGACCGTCTGCTTTGTCCGGGCAGGCCGGTGCCTGGCACCATGCCAGGCATGTGGACCTTCACCTCGGACCCCGAGGAGTACGCCGCGGTCGCCGAGCCCTTCCTGCTCGGCGACCCGGTGGGCAACACCGTCCCGCTGACCGTGCTGGCCGACCTGCGCGCGGGCACGCCGGCCAAGGACCCGCGATTCGGCTGGTGGACGGTGGGCGGGCAGGTGCGCGGGGCGGCCTCCCGCACGCCTCCTTACCCGATCGGGCTCGCCGTCATGCCGGTCGAGGCGGTCGCGCCCCTGGTCGAGGCGCTCGGCAGGGACATCCCCGCGCTGGTCGGCCGGGCCGAGCTGACCGACGAGGTCGTCCGCCTGATGGGGCCGCCCGCGCGGACCGTCGCCGAGCGGCTCTACCGGCTCGGCACGCTCAGCGTCCCCGAGGTGCCGGGGCGGGGCAGGCTCGCCACGCCCGCCGACTTCCCGCTGCTGGTGAGCTGGTACCACGCCTTCGGCGAGGAGGCCGGGCTCGGCGAGGGCGACCCGGCCGAACGGGTGGCCCAGCGGCTCACCCGGCGCGAGCTGTTCGTGTGGGAGGACGGCGGCGCGCCGGTCGCCCTCGCGGCGCTGTCGCAGGCGGCGGGCGGGGTCTGCCGGATCGGGCCGGTCTACACGCCGCCCTCGCGCCGCCGGCGCGGCTACGGCTCCGCGATCACCGCCCACGTCAGCCACGTCGGGCTCGCGGAGCGGGGCGAGGAGATCGTGCTCTTCACCGACCTGACCAACCCCACCAGCAACGCCATCTACCAGGCCATCGGGTACGAGCCCGTGTCCGACTACGCGCACATCACCTACGCTTAGGCCATGCCGCGTTACGACTTCCGCTGCCGCGCGTGCGGCTCCACGTTCGAGGTGTCCCGCCCGATGTCGGCCTCCGACGCACCGGCGCCCTGCCCCGAAGGCCACGACGACACCGTGAAGCTGCTGTCCACGGTCGCCATGACCGGTGGCGCCGCCGCACCCCGCCCCAGCGGTGGCGGCGGCGGTTGCTGCGGCGGGGGCTGCTGCTCCTCCTGACCCCCGACCCGTGAGGCCGGGGCGGCGGTGAACCGGCCGCCCCGGCGTCCTGGCGTTAGGCCGCTCCGGCCCTGACCCGCTTGCGGCGCTGGAACGGCAGGAACCGGTCGGCCAGATGCGGCCGCGCCGGCGTGAGCGTGGGCTCGACCGCGAGGATGCGGTCGAACCGGAAGGCCCTGATCCCGCGGCGCATCCGGCACACGCCGACGAGATACCAGTATTCGCGGTGCACCAGGCAGGTCACCGGCTCGACGTCGCGGACGGTGACGTTGCCCCCGGCGTCGCGGTAGTGCAGGCGGATCATGAGCCGGCTGGTGATGGCGTCGGCCATCAGCCTGGCCCGGGAGGCGATCTCCAGGGGCAGCGGCTCGGTCAGGGTGGTGAGCGTGGCGGCGATGACGTCGTCGTCGAGCTCCAGGTGCTGGAGCGCGTGCTGCAGGCCGCGCCGGGCGGTGACAGCCTGGGGTCCCGCGCCGAGGTGGGCGAGGGAGAGTGCGAGGGCGGCGATCTCGGCGGTCGTCAGCGGGCGAGTATCGTGCTTCACGACTGTCGTCATACCCAAAGAATACGGACCGCGACCGACATTTTTCGAAAACCTGTCCGGAAGGACAGGTGCCCGGACACGCAGAAGCGGCGGGTGGAAACCCCGCCGCTTCGGACGCCGGACTACTTCGACAGTTGTGACAGGTCCCGCGAGGCCCCCGTCGAGGCGGAGGTCGTCATCGCGGCGTAGGCCTGCAACGCCACGCTCACCGGCCGGTTGCGCTCGCGCGGCCGGTAGCCGCCCAGGTCGGCCAGCAGCCGCTCGCGCCGCGCCGCCAGCTCGGCCTCGGGGACGCGCAGCTCCATCGACCGGCCGGGGATGTCGATCTCGATGAGGTCGCCGTCCTCGACCAGCGCGATCGTGCCGCCCTCGGCCGCCTCGGGGGAGGCGTGGCCGATGGACAGGCCCGAGGTGCCGCCGGAGAAGCGGCCGTCGGTGACCAGCGCGCACGCCTTGCCGAGGCCCTTGCCCTTGAGGAACGAGGTCGGGTAGAGCATCTCCTGCATGCCGGGGCCGCCCTTGGGGCCCTCGTAGCGGATGACGACGACGTCGCCCTCCTTGACCCGCCCGCCGAGAATGCCCTCGACGGCCTCCTCCTGCGACTCGAACACCACCGCGGGGCCGCTGAAGCGCCAGATCGACTCGTCCACGCCGGCGGTCTTCACCACCGCGCCGTCGCGCGAGATGTTGCCGTAGAGCACCGCGAGGCCGCCGTCGGCGGTGTAGGCGTGCTCCAGGTCGCGGACGCAGCCCTCGGCCCGGTCGAGGTCGAGGTCGTCCCAGCGGTTGCCCTGCGAGTACGCCTTGACCGTGCGCACGTTGCCGGGCGCCGCGTGCCAGAGCTCGACGGCCTCCGGCCGGACGGTCGGCGACTTGACGTCCCAGCCGGCCAGCAGGTCGGCCAGCGTGCCGCCGTTGACCGTGGGCACGTCGCGGTGCAGCAGCCCGGCCCGGTCGAGCTCGCCCAGGATGGCGGGGATGCCGCCGGCCCGGTGGACGTCCTCGACGTGGTATTTGCTGGTGGCCGGGGCGACCTTGCACAGGCACGGCACCCGCAGCGAGATCTCGTTGATCTCCTTGAGGCCGAAGTCGACCTCGGCCTCGCGGGCCGCGGCCAGGATGTGCAGGATCGTGTTGGTGGAGCCGCCCATGGCGACGTCGAGCGCCATGGCGTTCTCGAACGCCTCGCGAGTGGCGATCGAACGCGGCAGCACCGACTCGTCGCCCTCCTCGTAGTAGCGGCGGGTGATCTCGACCAGCGTGCGGCCGGCGTCCTCGAAGAGCTGCTTGCGCGCCTTGTGCGTGGCCAGCGTGGTGCCGTTGCCGGGCAGCGCCAGGCCCATCGCCTCGGTCAGGCAGTTCATGGAGTTGGCGGTGAACATGCCGGAGCACGAGCCGCAGGTCGGGCAGGCGCTCTCCTCCATCTCCAGCAGCTCTTCGTCGGTGACCGACGCGTCGGCGGAGGCGATCATCGGGTCGATGAGGTCGAGCTTGCGGCCCGGGGTCTTGCCGGCCTCCATCGGGCCGCCGGAGACGAAGACCGTCGGGATGTTGAGCCGGAAGGCGGCGAGCAGCATGCCCGGCGTGATCTTGTCACAGTTGGAGACGCAGATGAGGGCGTCCGCGCAGTGCGCGTTGACCATGTATTCGACCGCGTCGGCGATCAGCTCGCGGGACGGCAGCGAGTAGAGCATGCCGCCGTGGCCCATCGCGATGCCGTCGTCGACCGCGATCGTGTTGAACTCGCGGGGGATGGCGCCCGCCTCACGCACCGCGCCGGCGACGACGTCGCCGACCTCCCGCAGGTGCACGTGACCGGGGACGAACTGCGTGAAGCTGTTGGCGACGGCCACGATCGGCTTGCCGAAATCGCTCCCGGCTACGCCGGTCGCCCGGAGCAGGGCCCGGGCACCGACCATGTTCCTGCCGTGAGTGACCGTACGTGACCTGAGGGCGGGCATCGCGCTTCTCCCATCGCTGTCGAGTCTTCACATGGTACGACCACCGCCCGGTGACTGAGACAAACCGTCCACGCTTCGGACGAGACGACGACCCGGCGTGAGAACGCGCGAAAGCGCCGCACGCCCGCCCGGGGGAGGCGGCGTGCGGCGCTGCCGGTCGTCCGTCAGCCTTCGCCGTAGCGGGGAGGCAGCACCTTGCCGGCGATCTCGAAGATCTTCTCGATCTCGGCGTCGGTCAGCGCCCGCTCCCGCTTGGTGATCCACTTGCGGGCCCGGTCGCCCTGGTAGACGTCCACGCCCCGGATCGTCATGATCTTCCACGGCACGGGCGGCCCGTAGATCGCGAGCGAGGGCACGACAGGCACCTCGCGCCCGAACGACGCGCTGATCAGCTCGCTCGCCTTCGACGCCTCGAACTTGGCGTGGGTCAGCCGCTCCTTCTGGTCGAACGGCCCGTGGAAGAGCTTCTTGGCCATCTGCACACGGACCGGGAGGCGCTTGTCCCACTTCTCGGAGTCGACGGCGTAGACGCCGGTCGGGCCGACCACGAGGTGGTCGATCTGCTGCTCGGTGTCGGGGATCGCGCGGGCGTGCAACGTGCGGTAGCCCAGGCGTTCCAGCTTGCGTAGTTGTGCCTCGGTGCGCCGCTCCGCCACGGAGGCGCGCCGCCACGCGGGCACGGACGAATTGGAGCGTGCCCGGTAGGCCGCCTCCAGAATGGCCGCGACCACGCCCGCGGTCACGCCGATCCGCCAGTCCTGCGCCAGGAAGCCCACCACGATCGCCGCGGCGACGCCCACCAGCAGGCGCGTGCGCCACCGGCGGAAACGCGGTTGTGCCAGCAGATCGCGCACGGACGCGCGTGGCACGGGCGCGTACGTGGAGGTGGGCGCCGATGGCGTCGAGGCGGCGGTCCGCTCGCTCTCCGGCCGGTCGCTCACCCAGATCGGTGACGCGTTGTGACCGTCTTCTCGCTGGTTGTCGGTGTCCACGTGACTCACCGTAGCCCGGAAATCTTGCCGAATCCTAGTGTTGCCCTGTCCATACTTTTATGGCCCAGCTCATCGTGTTCCACGCCCGTTTTCAGGGTATTAACTACGTTCTTCTCTAGAGAAGTGCCCGCTCTCCCATGATCATAACTCCCGCCCCCGCCGGGGTCTGGCCGGACTCGCGCACGAGGTTTACGTTCGTGGTGTGAAGAGCGCGGCAGAGATCCTGCTCTATCTCTTCGGGGTGTCCTTGGGGCTGTTCGTGCTGATCAGCCTGCTGGTGATGCTGCCGGGGCGCGGCGCGCAGCGGCGCGCGGAGGCGGGGCCGGTGTGGCTCGGCGGGCCGTCCCGCAGCGAGCGCGGCGTGAGCACGTCGGGGCTCGTCCTCGCCGACCGGGTGGCGCACTGGGCGGAGGTCCCCGAGAACGACTGGGTGTCCGCGGCCGAGACGGCGGAGCCGAGCCGGCACGTCGGCGGCGCCTCGGCCGGATGGTGAGGTGACGATGGGAGCACCGAGATGCGCGGACTGACCAGCGCCCAGGCCGACGACCTCCGCCAGGCCCTGCGCACCGCCGAACGGCGCAGCGGGCTGCGCTTCGGGCTCTTCCTCGGCGCGCCCGCCGCCGGCGGCCGGCGGCACTTCGCCGAACGCCTGCACGCCGCGCTCGGCGCGGAGGCCGCGAGCGCCGTGGTGGTGCTGGTGGACCTGCACGGGCGCGGCATCGAGATCGTCACCGGCGAGAGCGCCCGCTCCCGCCTCGGCGACGCCGCCTGCCGGCTGACCGCGATGTCCATGGCGACGGCCTTCAGCGCCGGCGACCTGATCGGCGGCCTGCTCTACGGCATCAACGCCCTCGGCGAGCAGGCGACCGCCCGCCGCTGACCCGGCGCGAGCGGGGGGTCAGGCGGCCTCGTGCCGTTCGAGCAGCCGCACGACGTGCTCGCTGACGCCGTGCAGGAGCGTCGAGGGCTCGATGGGGGCGTCGGCGATGGCGGCGAACAGGGCGGGCAGCCCCGGCAGCGGGAACCCGTCGTCCTTGGAGGCGGCGGCGCCGACGGGGTTCTTGTCCAGCGCCAGGCGGCTGCGCTCCCAGGCGTCGAGCACCTCCTCCGGCGACGGCACCCCGAACCCGTGCCCCACGGGCGCGGCGTGCCGCAGCCGCACCAGCGGGGTCTCGGCGAAGGCCAGCGCCGTGCGGGCGCGCATCTGCAGGTCGGCGCGGGGTTCGGGATCGATCCAGTCCATCGACGTGCAGGGGTTGCGGCAGGTGGCCGCGCACACCGCCAGAGCCCCCGCGACCTGGCTGTGCTGCCGGTCGAAGTAGGCCCGCCAGCCCTCCGCCGGCTCCACCGACACCCGCAGGGTGCGGTTGGTGGCGGACTGCTCGGACTTGGTGTGGTCGCACTCCCGGTCGCCGATCACCCCGAACCGGCTCCCCGGCGCGCTCAGCCCGGCCGGCCAGCGGGCCGGATCGCCGGCGTGGCCGAGATGCGGCTCGAACGCCAGCAGCGGCAGGTATTCGCTGGCGATGTGCACGGCGGCGATCATTGGGCTCAGCTCCCGCCGGTGCCACCGCACCGCGATGGCCTCCAGCAGCAGCCCGTACGCCGGCCGCAGCGACTCCAGCGCCCCCCGCGGCTGCTCGCGCGGCGTCTGCGGCATGTGGCAGGCCCGGGCCCGGCGCCTCAGCTCGGCGGGCACCACTCTGGCCTCGGCGGCGAAGTCCTCCGCGTCGAGGGAGAGCAGCCGCTGCCCGAACTCGCACACCTCCGCGATCTCCGCTGCCGGCGCGAGCGCGCCGAGGTCGGCGAAGGCGTAGCGGCGGGCCAGGGCGATGAGCAGGTCACGAGTCGTCTCCACGGGACGACCTTCTCACGATCGCCGAGTATTCGCGTACACCGGCAAAGCGCGCGGGCAGCCGATTACGGGCACCCCGCTACGGGCACGCGGCTATGGGCACGGCTCGCGGATGCACTGGATGTCGCCCGGTGGGTCGCTCGGCGGCTCCGTCGCCGGCGGCTCAGGGCCGGAGGACTGCGTAGGCTCGGAGGTGGGCTCCTTCGTCGGCTCCTTGCTCGGCTCGGGCGTGGTCGGGGCCGCGGTGGGCGTCTGCGTGACCGACGCGGTGGGCGTGACGGTCAC
The DNA here is from genome assembly GCF_036289125.1 of Nonomuraea sp. LP-02. NCBI lineage: Bacteria > Bacillati > Actinomycetota > Actinomycetes > Streptosporangiales > Streptosporangiaceae > Nonomuraea > Nonomuraea sp. LP-02. The sequence goes on from NZ_JAXCLK010000001.1 coordinate 9,054,795, forward strand.
CGACGGGGTGGGCAGCGGGTCGACGCCCTTCGTCGGCGCGGCGGTCGGACTCTGCCGGACCGGAGGCACGCTCGGCTGCCGGGAGGTGGCCGGGGTCTTGGGACCGGTGGTCGCCGTGGTGCCGGTCACGCTGGGCGGCGTCACCGTGGCCTCGCTGGACGAGCGATCCGGGCGCAGCCACACCGCTCCGGCGACGCCGGCCGACACCAGCACCGCGGCGGCGACGGTGAGCGCCACCCGCGCCGTCCGCCGCCCGCGCCGCTCGGGACGGGCGGGCAGGGTCCCGCCCGCAGTGTCGCCTGCTGGTCCGCCCGCCGCGCCGGGCAGCGCTCCGGGATCGGTGCCGTGAACGCCGCCGCCCGGGAAAACTCCCGGCCCGCCGGCCGTGCCGGCCGTGACCGTGCCCGCGACGCCGGTGCCGGGCGCCGCCGTGGGCCCCGTGTCGCCGGCCCCGTACGGCACGACGCCGGGGGCGGCCAGGGCCTGGCGGGCGGCCGCGGCCATGGCGGCGGCCGACTCCCAGCGCTGCTCGGGCGTCTTCTGCAGCGCCCGCGTCACCACGGCCCGCGGTCCTGCGGGCACGTCGCCGGGCAGCTCCGGCACCGGCGAGTTGAGGTGCTTGAAGATGATCTGTACGGGGGTTTCGCCCTGGAACGGCGGCCGCCCGGTCAGGCACTCGAACGCCACCACGCCGAGCGCGTAGACGTCGACCGCCGGCGTGACCTCGCTGGAGGTCGCCATCTCCGGCGCGCAGTAGCCCGCCGAGCACAACATCTGCCCGGTCGCCGTCAGGTGCCCGGCCGAGACCGAGTGCGCGATGCCGAAGTCGGTGAGCGCCACCCCGCCGCCCTCGCGGACCATGAGGTTGGCCGGCTTGACGTCACGGTGCACGATGCCCTGCGCGTGCGCGGCGGCCAGCGCGTCGCCGACCTCGGCGACCAGCCGCATGGCGGCGGCCGGGTCGAGCGGGCCGCGGCGCAGCACCCGGTCGAGCGACTCGCCCCGCACGTGCTCCATGACGAGGAAGGTGACCTGGCGGCCGGAGATCTCGCAGGTGCCGTAGTCGTAGACGTCGACCACGCCGGGATGGGTGAGCGTGGCCATGGCCCTGGCTTCGTTCTGGAACCGCTGGGCGAAGGTGGCATTCTCGGTCAGCGCGGGAGTCATCACCTTCACCGCGACCGAGCGGCCGAGCACTTTGTCCTCGGCGCGCCAGACCTCGCCCATGCCGCCGCCGCCGAGACGACCGGCCAGCACGTAGCGGTCGTTGAGCGTGGTCCCGGCGCCTAGCACGTAGTCGAATCTAACACCGGCTCTGAGGTGGCAGGACCAAGTCGGCGCAGGTGTCGGACGCCCCCGCCCGTCCGGGCGTCACGCCCGCCCGCGCCGGTAGGGAACAGTCACCGTAGGGGTATGGTGCGCCGGGCGGAGGAGTCCTCCGCCCGGCGCGCGAGGCTCAGGAGGCCGCCGCGTCCTTCTCCTGGTTGCGCAAGGCGCGGCGGACGCCGTCGGCGCCCTCCAGGATCAGCCGGCGCAGCGCCTGCGGCGGCTGCTCGGCCGCGAGGTAGTCGTCGGCGGCCCGTACGGTCGCCTCCTCGATGAGCAGCGCGGGGAAGCAGCCCACCGCGAACGACGACGCCTGGTCGAACGTCCACTCCTTGTAGATGCGCCCGACCTCGGCGAAGTACTTCTCCCGGTACGGCGCGAGCAGCTCGGGGTGGTGCGGGTCCTGGAACCCGCCGATCGTGGCGCGCGCGATGTGGTTGGCGAGCTCGCCGCCCACGATGCGATCCCACGCGGCCGCCTTGGCCTCGGCGGTCGGCAGCGCGGCCCGGCACTGCGCGGCCGAGCGCTCACCGGTCGCCGTGGGGTCGCGCTCCAGCTCGGCCGCGATGCCCGTCTCGTCGATCCGGCCGCCGACGACCAGCGCGTGCACCAGGCTCCAGCGCAGGTCGGCGTCCACGGCCAGCCCCTCGGGCACGAAGGTGCCGTCGAGGATGCCGGCCAGCAGGTCGAGGTCCTCGCCCGAGGTGGCCGCCGGCGCGAACGCGTGCAGGTAGGCGAGCTGGTGGTCCGAGCCGGGCGCGGCGGCGGCGAGCAGCGAGCGCAGCTCGTCGGCCAGCAGTCGCAGGCCCTCGGCCCGCCAGGCCGGGTCGGCGTACTGCTGGACGGCCTGGCGGGCCTGCCGCAGGATCGCCTGGAGCACGGTGAGGTCGGTGACCACGCTCGCGCCGGAGACGACCAGCCGGACGTAATCGCGGGCCGACATCTCGCCGTCGCGGGTCATGTCCCAGGCCGCCGACCAGCACAGCGCCCGCGGCAGCGAGTCGGTGAACGCGGCGATGCCGCCGTTCACCAGCGTCCGCAGGGAGTCGTCGTCCAGGCGGATCTTGGCGTAGGTGAGATCGTCGTCGTTGATCAGCACCAGGTCGGGCCGCTCCGCGCCGACCAGCTCGGCCACGGGCGTGCGGGCGCCGACCACGTCCAGCTCGACCCGCTTGGTACGGGTCAGCGCGCCGTCCACCATCGAGTACAGCCCGACGGCGATGCGGTGCGAGCGCAGCGTCGGGTAGTCGGCGGGAGCCTCCTGCAGCACCTCGAAGCGGGTGAAACGGCCGTCCTCGACGTCGAACGACGGGCGCAGCGTGTTGACCCAGGCGGTCTCCAGCCACTCCTTCGACCAGGCCGACAGGTCCCGGCCCGAGGTGCGCTCCAGCGCGTCGAGCAGGTCCTTCAGCTCGGTGTTGCCCCAGGCGTGGTCGGCGAAGTAGTCGCGCACGCCGGCGAGGAAGTTCTCCAGCCCCACGTACGCGACGAGCTGCTTGAGCACCGAGGCGCCCTTGGCGTACGTGATGCCGTCGAAGTTGACCTCGACCGCCTGCATGTCGGGGATGTCGGCGGCGATGGGGTGGGTGGAGGGGAGCTGGTCCTGGCGGTAGGCCCAGGCCTTCTCCACGTTCGCGAACGTCGTCCAGGCCCCCCTGCCCCACCGCGTGGCCTCGGCCTGGCAGAGCACCGACATGTAGGTGGCGAACGACTCGTTGAGCCACAGGTCGTCCCACCAGCGCATGGTGACGAGGTCGCCGAACCACATGTGCGCCATCTCGTGCAGGATCGTCTCGGCGCGCCGCTCGACCAGGGCGTCGGTGACGCGGGAGCGGAAGACGTAGTCCTCCAGGAACGTCACGCAGCCCGCGTTCTCCATCGCGCCGGCGTTGAACTCGGGCACGAAGAGCTGGTCGTACTTGCCGAAGGGGTAGCGCACCCCGAACACCTTGTGGAAGAAGTCGAAGCCCTGCCGGGTGACCTCGAAGATGTTGTCGGCGTCGAGGTGCTCGGCGAGCGAGGCGCGGCAGTAGATCCCGAGCGGGATGCCGTCGTGCTCGGAGGTCGCCTTGTGGTACGGCCCGGCCACCAGCGCGGTGATGTAGGTGGACATGACGGGAGTGGTGTCGAACGTCCACCGCTTGGCCGCCTGCACGGTGCCGTGCCGTCCGGCCTGCTCGGGCAGGTTCTCGACGTTCGTGGCGGCGGCGTTGGAGACGACCTCCCAGTCGGCCGGGGCCAGCACGGTGAGCTGGAAGGTGGCCTTGAGGTCGGGCTGGTCGAAGCAGGCGTACATGCGGTGGGCGTCGGCCGTCTCGAACTGCGTGTGGAGGTAGACGCCCTGGTCAACCGGGTCGACGAAGCGGTGCAGGCCCTCGCCGGTGCGCATGTAGGAGCAGTCGGCGTCCACGCGCAACTCGTTCGACTCGGCGATCGAGGGGAGCGGGAAGCGGCCCTTCTCCGCGTCGTAGGCGGACACGTCGAGGTCCTCGCCGTTCAGGGTGACCTGGCGGACGTGCGCGCCGTGCAGGTCGATGAAGGTGGACGAACCGGGGACCAGGCCGGAGAAGCGGACCGTGGTGACGCTTTCGAAGCGCTCCTCACCTTCCGTCAGATCGAGGGCGACCTCGTACGACTCGACCTTCAACAGCCGGGCGCGTTCGCGCGCTTCGTCCCTGGTCAGGTTGCCTGCCAAGTTCCGCTCCTTTTCAACCGCTTCGTCGGGGTTGTCGGTATCCTGTCACGGCGGGAATAGGATCCGAGCCACCTCAGGTTATGGCCCCACATGGCTGAGAAGATTCCCGTGGACCTCTGGTTCGATCCTGCCTGTCCCTTCGCATGGGTAACGTCACGGTGGCTGCTCGAAGTCGAGAAGGTTCGGCCCATCGAGCCCCGCTTCCGCTTCATGTCGCTCCACTACCTCAATGAGGGCAAGGACGTGCCCCCCGAATACAAGGAGCGGGCACTCAAGGCGCACGGATCGGTCCGGGTCGTGGCGGCCGCCGCCGCCAAGCACGGCGAGGAGTACATCGGCCGGCTCTACACCGAGCTCGGCACCCGCCTGCACAACGAGGGCCTCGGCAAGGACCCCGAGAAGCTGCGCGAGATCAACGAGGCCGCCCTGGAGGCCGTGGGCCTCGACCCGCAGCTCGCCGACGCCATGGAGTCGGAGGAGTGGGACGCCGGCATCCGCGCCTCCCACGACGAGGGCATCACGCTCGTCGGCCAGGAGGTGGGCACGCCGATCATCCGCGCCGGCGCCAACGCCTTCTTCGGTCCGGTCATCACCAGGATCATCAGGGGCGAGGACGCCGGTCGCCTGTGGGACGGCGTCGTCGCGGTGACGGAGTTCGACGACTTCTTCGAGCTCAAGCGCACGCGCACCCGCCGCCCACAATTCGACTGAAAACCCGCTGTCAGTGCATTTCGGATACCCCGCGGGGAGGAAAGACCCTGATGGCGGTGGAGAATCCTTATCCCCGGCTCAGTGAACCTCCCTCGCGAACGCCGGGATGCGCTGTCAGGATGGGGACATGCGTCAGCTGTACATCGGCGGCTCCTGGACCGCCTCAGCGTCCGACGAGTCCATAGAGGTCGTCAACCCGGCCACAGAAGAGGTCATCGACCACGTGCCCGCCGGCTCTCCCGACGATGTGGAGTCGGCCGTGGCGGCGGCGCGAAGAGCGTTCCCGTCCTGGTCGCGCAGCGCGCCGGCCGAACGCGGCAAGCTGCTCGCCGCCGCGGCCGAGCTCCTGCGGCAGCGGGCCGACGACGTCGCCGCGGCGATCGCCACCGACATGGGATCGCCGCTGGGCTTCGCGCTCAAGGTGCAGACCCTGATGCCCGCCGGGGTCCTCGCCTCCTTCGCCCACCTGGCCGAGAGCCATCCGCGCGAGCAGCGGGTCGGCTCCTCCCTGGTCGTCAAGGAGCCCATCGGGGTGGTCGCGGCCATCACGCCGTGGAACTACCCGCTGCACCAGATCGTCTGCAAGGTGGGCGCGGCGCTCGCCGCCGGGTGCACCGCCGTGCTCAAGCCGAGCGAGGTCGCGCCGCTGGCGGCGTACGAACTGGCCGGCATCCTCGACGAGGTGGGCCTGCCGCCGGGCGTGTTCAACCTCGTCAGCGGGCGCGGGCCGGTCGTCGGCGAGGCCATGGCCGCCCACCCCGAGGTCGACATGGTCTCCTTCACCGGTTCCACCGCCGCGGGCCGCCGGGTGGCCGCGCTCGCCGCCGAGACCGTCAAGCGGGTGGCGCTCGAACTCGGCGGCAAGTCCGCCAACATCATCCTCCCCGACGCCGACCTCAAGCTCGCCGTCAAGGTCGGCGTGGCCAACTGCTTCGTCAACGCCGGGCAGACCTGCTCGGCCTGGACCCGCATGCTCGTCCACCGCGACCAGTACGACGAGGCCGTCCGCCTCGCCGTCGAGGCCGCCCGCGGCTACATCGTCGGCGACCCCTTCGACGAGTCCACCCGGATCGGCCCGCTGGTCTCGCAGGTCCAGCGCGACCGGGTGGTCCGCTACATCAACCGCGGCCAGGAGGAGGGCGCCCGGCTGGTGGCCGGCGGCACCGACCGGCCGCACGAGCGCGGCTTCTACGTCGAGCCCACGGTGTTCGCGGGCGTCGAGCCCGGCATGGCGATCGAGCAGGAGGAGATCTTCGGGCCGGTGCTGTCGATGATCCCCTACACCACCGAGGACCAGGCCGTCTCCATCGCCAACGGCACCCGCTACGGCCTGGCCGGCGCGGTCTGGGCGGGCACCGAGGAACGCGCCCTGGGGCTGGCCCGCCGCCTGCGCACCGGCCAGGTCGCCGTCAACGGCGGCCGGTTCAACCCGCTGGCCCCGTTCGGCGGCTACAAGCAGTCGGGCGTCGGCCGCGAGCTCGGCGAGTACGGCCTGGAGGAATACCTGGAGATCAAGTCGCTCCAGCTCTGACGCCTTCCCGCGGATGGCTCAGACCAGCAGGCCCCCGCTGGCGATCAGGTTCTGGCCGGTGATCCACCGCCCGTCGGGCCCGGCCAGGAACGCCACCACCGAGGCGATGTCGTCCGGCCGCCCCAGCCGCCCGAGCGCCGTGAGCGCCTGCGTCCGCTCCAGCGCCTCGGGCGGGTTGGCGCCGCGCAGCATGTCGGTGTCGGTCGCGCCCGAGGAGACGACGTTGACGGTGATGCCGCGCCCGCCCAGCTCCCGCGCCGCCACCTTGGCGAACTGCTCGACCGCGCCCTTGCCGCCGCAGTAGAGCGCGAGCGTCGGGGCGGGCACCTGAGTGTTGAGCGAGGAGATCGTGACGATGCGCCCGCCGTCGCGCATCACCCCGGCGGCCCACCGCATGGCGAGGAGGACGGCGCGCACGTTCACCGCGAACGAGCGCTCGAAGTCGTCGTCGGTGAGGTCGGCCAGCAGCTTCTGCCCGGTGGTGGTGGCCGCGTTGTTGACGAGGATGTCCACGCCGGGCAGCCGGGCCTCCGCCTCGGCGAACAGCCGTTCCAGGTCCTCCTTGACGCCGAGGTCCGCGCGCACCGCCGTCGCGCCCGTCTCCTTGGCGACCCGCAGCGCGGCCTCCTCCGATCGCTCGTAGCAGAAGACGACCTCGGCGCCGTCCTGCCGCAGCCGCTCCACGACGGCTCTGCCGATGCCGCGGGAGCCTCCCGTGACCAACGCGCCCTTGCCGGAAAGCACAGTCATGCGGCCACGCTACGCCCCCGGGTCAGGCGCGCGACATGATCCCGCGGGCCTCGTCGCGCGGCAGGCGGTCGACGTACAGGCGGCCGTCGAGGTGCTCGGTCTCGTGCTGGAAGCAGCGCGCCAGCGAGCCGCGGGCGCGTACGCGCACCGGCCGCCTGAGCCGGTCCACCCCCTCCACGGTCACGCCCGCCGCCCGCGCGACGGGGGCGTAGATCGGCCGTCCGGTGCGCCGGTCGGGCACCGACAGGCAGCCCTCCTCGTCGGCGATCTCCTCCGGGTCGTCCACCGTCAGCACCGGGTTGATCACGTGGCCCTTGCGCTTGTTGATGTCGTAGACGAACAGCCGCCGCGACACGCCGATCTGCGGGGCCGCCAGGCCCACCCCGTCGACCGCGTACATCGCCTCGAACATCTCCTCGATCAGGCGGCGCAGCTCGCGGTCGAAGTCCGTGACCGGCTCGGCGGGCGTGCGCAGCACGGGGTCGCCGATGACGCGGATCTCTCGCATGATCCCTGCCTTCGTAAGGGGTGGTGAGCAGAAGTGATCCTTACTCTAGTGCGCGAGCCGCCACCCCGGGGCTGTGGAAGACTGGGCGGGTGCGTGTCTACATCGGTGCCGACCATGCCGGCTATGAGCTCAAGAACCACCTCGTGTCCTGGCTCAAGGACCACGGGCACGAGGTGACCGACTGCGGTCCCTTCGTCTACGACGCCGAGGACGACTATCCGGCGTTCGTGCTGCGCGCCGCCGAGGGCGTCGCGGGCGACCCGGCGAGCCTCGGCATCGTCATCGGCGGCTCGGGCAACGGCGAGCAGATCGCCGCCAACAAGGTGCGAGGCATCCGCGCGGCCCTGGCCTGGAGCGAGGACACCGCGCGCCTGGCCCGCGAGCACAACAACGCCAACGTCGTCGCCATCGGGGCGCGCATGCACTCCCTCGACGAGGCCACCCGCTTCGCCGAGGTCTTCCTGGGCACGCCGTTCTCCGGCAGCGAGCGCCACAGCCGGCGCATCGCGCAGCTGGCCTCGTACGAGACGATCGGCCAGCTCCCGCCGCTGCCCTGACTATCCGTTCTGTCCCTTGCGCCGGGTCTCGCGCTTCGGCATCTCGTCACGCAGGGGCCGCCGGTCGGCGGCCTCCTGCTGCACCTTCGCCGGGCGCGACACGTCGCGGGCGCGCATGGCGATCGTCGCGGTGATCTGCAAGCTCTGCAAGGCCATGACCCGAGCGTACGTCCGGAGCCCCGGCCCTCGGGAGAGGCGGCTCAGAAGGTCCGGCCCCCCCACGGCTTGGGGCTCCAGGACATCGCGGTGGCGAGCCCGCGCACCGCGCCCGGGGTGTGCTCGCGCAGCAGCCCCGCGCCGAGCATCGGGCCGAGCTGCCCGTCGCCCAGATACGCCGATCCCAGGGCCGCCACCGGCACCGTGAGGTCCGGCTCGTCCTCGACCTGCTTGCACTCCGCGCCCGACGGGTCGGCGGTGAGCCGCCAGCGGCCGGCGTTCCACGGGCACACGTCGTCGTCCACCTCGATCACCAGGTCCACCGGGGCGGCGTAGACGCGGGCGGCCAGCGCGCGGTCCACCTCGACCAGGCGTACCCACAGCTCGTCGCCCCAGGTCGCGCGGAGCTGGCGCGAGTCGGCCAGCAGCGCCTGGATCGGGTCGTCGACCGGGCGGCTGCCCGTCCGCAGCGTGCTCGCCAGGTCCCGGTCCAGCAGATGGCGCCACAGCAGCGCGTACGCCGCCGGATCGCTCGCCTCCAGATCGTAGAGCTGCACCTCGCCCTCCGGCAGCCCGGTCTCGTCCCAGGACGACTTGACCCGGAACAGCGCGTACCCGCGCACGCCACCGTCGTCCTCCGCCAGCACGCACCGCAGCGCGCCCATCCCGCGCTGGTCGGACTCGTCGTCGGCGAGGTTGCCGTCCCAGAAGGCGGCGTGCCGCTCGTACCGGCCGGGCCGGGCGGTCACCACGGCCGCGAACAGGGCCTCCAGCTCGGCCCGCACCTCGGCCGGAGAGGCCACCCTGATCCGCAGCGACGCGTCCACGGGCGCGTCCGCCACGAACGCCGCGGCGCGCTTGGCGATGCGGAAGGACAGCTGGCTCGCGGCCCGGCCGTAGCCGAAGCGGCCGTAGATGCCGGACTCGGAGGCGTACAGCGCGGCCACCGCCTCCCCCCGCTCGCGGATGTCGGCGAGCTGGCGGCGCATCATCTGTGACAGCACGCCGCGGCGCCGGTGCGAGGGCAGCACGCTCACGGACGTCACCCCGCCCACGGGCAGCAGCCGCCCGCCGGGAACGGCCATGCTGAGGCTGAGCACGGCGGTGGTGCCCACCATGACGTCGCCGTCGAAGACGGCCAGCGTCCGGTCGAACTCGGTCTCGGCCTTGAACCGCTCGGTCATCGCGGGCGGCGCGGTCCAGCCGAATCCCTCGCTCATGACGTTGACGTACGCCGCCCACTCGGGCTCGGCGATCGGACGGATGGGGAAGCTCATCCGTCCACGGTAGGAGCGGGCAAAGGGGGAGAGCCACCGAATATCCGCACGTAATGATCAAGGCCTTGGTCAAGTGGACTGCCCAAACGGGATGCGGACCGATACAGTCAGGCCCATCATGAGTTCCCGTCCGGCGCCGCTGATCCCGCCACGGGTCCGCGCCGCGCTGGCGCGGGTGCCCTTCCTCGTGTCCATTGTCCGCTTCGTCCGCAGAGGGCCGCTCGCCCGCGACCGCAATCTGCTCATCACCCTCTCCGTGCTCGCGCTGCTCATCGGGGTGCTGGCCAGCGAGGTCTCCACCGAGTGGTTCTCGCCGTCGCTGCTCATCCTCGTCACGCTGGTCGGCGGGTTGCAGCTGCGGCTGCGCAGCCTGGTCATGTTGCTCGTGGCCGTGGGCGCGGCGCTCGGCTACGTCGCGATCACGCTCGGCGCGGGCCGCGTCGGGGTGGGGCTCATGGTGACGATCGGGTTCACCACCGTGCTCGCCGTGCTCATGGCGCGCACCCGCGGCAAGCTCGGCGTGCAGGGGCTGCGCGGTGACGCGATGCTGCTGGAGCTGCGCGACCGGCTCAAGAGACAGGGCGAGCTGCCGCCGCTGCCCAAGGACTGGGGCGCCAAGGTGGTGCTCAAGCAGGCCGGCGGGTCCTCCTTCGGCGGCGACTTCCTCGTGTCCATGCGTGACGGCGACAGCGTCGAGATCGCCCTGGTCGACGTCTCCGGCAAGGGCGTGGACGCGGGCACCAGGGCGCTGCTGCTGTCGGGGACGTTCGGCGGCCTGCTCGGCTCGGTCGACGACTTCCTGCCCGCCTGCAACGCCTACCTGCACCGCCAGCGGGGCGACGAGGGCTTCGTGACCGCCGTCCACCTGCGCCTCGACCTCGCGACGGGCGACTACACGATCACCTCGGCCGGGCATCCGCCGGTGGTGAAGTTCGACGCCGGCACCGGGAACTGGCAGGTCGCCTCGGCCAAGGGCGTCGTGCTCGGCGTGGTGCCCGACCTGCACTGCGAGCCCGACAGCGGCACCCTGCGCAAGGGCGACGCGCTGCTGCTGTTCACCGACGGGCTCATCGAGCAGCCCGGCCGCGACATCGACGCCGGGCTCGACCGGCTGCTCGGCGAGGCCGAGCGGCTGCTGCCCTCCGGGTTCCGCGACGGCGCCCGCGCGCTGGTCAACGCCATGGCCTCGGGGCACAACGACGACTGCGCGCTGGTGCTCATCTGGCGGCCGTGACCGTGACGTTCGACACGGGTCAGGTCGTGAGAAGGGTCACTGGCACGCGGCTCGGGCCTGCTGCGATCCTCTGAGTGACCGGGGCACCGGCGGGGCGGCGCGGCTTCGCCGGCGCCCCGCCGTCCTCACAGCCATCCCGAATCGCTGGCGATGCGTACGGCATCGACGCGGTTGCGTGCGCCCGTCTTGCACATGATGCGCGACAGGTGGTTGCGTACCGTGCCCACCGACAGGAAGAGCTGATCGGCGATCTCCGTCGAGCGCGCGCCCCCGGCCGCGATGCGCAGCACGTCGAGCTCGCGCCGGGTGAGCGGGTTGCGCTCCCAGTGCAACGCGGCCACCGCCAGCTCCGCCTCGATGGCCGGCCGCCCCGCCGCCACCTGGCGGATCCCGTCGGCCAGGCGCTCCGGCGCCACCCGCAGGCTCATGAACCCCAGCGCCGGCCCCGCCAGCGCCCTGCGCACCTGACCGGGATCGGGCCGGGCGGACAGGATCAGCGTCCGGCAGGACGGCACCCGCCCGGCCAGCTCGGCCACCACGGGCGGTCCCGGCAGGTCGAGATCCACCACGGCCACGTCGGGGGCGCTCGCGCGGGCCGCGGCCGCCACCTCCTCGGCGTGCCCCACCTCGGCCACCACGCGCAGCCCCGGCTCGGCGTCGAGGGTCGCGAGCAGGCCGCGGCGCACCAAGGGCAGGTGCTCGGCAATCAGGATCCTGATCAAGACGTCCCCCTCCGTCGTCTCTCAGGGTGATCGTCCGGGTGCGTACTGTCAATGCCTGCCCAAAATGTCGCAAGCCCTTGAGGACCGGGGAAGTCGACTACCCTGAAGCTGTCTGGACCGTCCGCCTTGCCCTGGAGCGCGCATAGATGAACTGGCTCTATCTGGTGGGAATCATCCTCTTCCTGCTCGGGTTGATGTTCTCCATCGCGCTGCACGAGATCGGCCACCTCATCCCGGCCAAGCTCTTCGGGGTCAAGGTCACCCAATACATGGTCGGCTTCGGCTCCACCGCCTGGTCCAGGCGCAGGGGCGAGACCGAATACGGCATCAAGTGGATCCCGTTCGGCGGCTACATCCGCATGATCGGCATGCTGCCGCCGCGCCCCGGTGACGACCCGAACAAACTGCGCAACACCGCCACCGGCCCCTGGCAGGGCCTCATCGAGTCGGCCAGGGACGCCGCCCAGGAGGAGGTGCGGCCCGGCGACGAGAACCGCGTCTTTTACCGCAAGAAGTGGTGGCAGAAGATCATCATCATGTCCGGCGGGCCGCTGATGAACTTCGTGCTCGCGTTCGTCTTCTTCAGCATCCTGCTGGTCGGCATCGGCCTGCCCGCCTGGGCCCCGGTCGTCTCGCCCGAGACCTCCACCTGCGTGATCCCGGTCACCGAGCAGCGCAAGACCTGCCAGGCCGGCGACCAGCCCACCCCGGCCGCGCAGGCCGGGCTCAAGCCCGGCGACCGGATGGTCACCTTCGACGGCCAGAAGATCAACACGTGGGAGGACGCCACCCGGCTCATCCGCTCCCACGGCCCCGGCCCGGTGGAGCTCGGCGTCGTACGCGACGGCAAGCCGCTGACGCTCGACGTCACGCTCATCGCCCAGGACCGCCCCAACCTCCAGGACCCCAGCAAGATCGACAAGAACGTCGGCTTCCTCGGCGTCCTGCCCACCGAGGTCATGCAGCGCCAGAGCATAGGCGCGGTCGTCGGCTACATGGGCGAGCTGACCGGCCGCGTGGCGGGCTCCCTGCTCAACCTGCCGGACAAGATGGTCGGCGTCTGGCACGCGGCCTTCTCCGGCGAGAAGCGCGACCCCGAGGGCCCGGTCGGCGTCGTGGGCGCGGGCCGCATGGGCGGCGAGATCCTGGCCAGCGACCTGACCAACGAGAAGAAGATCGCCATCTTCGTCAACCTGCTGGCCGGCTTCAACCTGGCGATCGGCATGTTCAACCTCATCCCGCTGCTGCCCCTGGACGGCGGCCACATCGCCGGCGGGATCTGGGAGGGCATCAAGCGGGCGTACGCGAAGATCATGCGACGGCCGGAGCCGAAGTACGTGGACATCGCCAAGGTGCTGCCGCTGACGTACGCGATCGCGCTCGTCATGATGGTGATGGCCGGGCTCCTGGTCTACGCCGACCTGGTCAACCCGCTCACCCTGACCGGCTGACCCCTCCCGGCGGCGCCTTGCTCGGTCATGCACCGGGCCACCGGACTGGGACTTCAACCTCGGCTCGCTGGTCCCCGACCTTGACCAGGGTCACACCTGCGCCCGGAAGTATCTCCATGCGCCCATAGTCTGCCGATCTCCTGATGATCTCGTTACAGGAACGCCATCCACAGCAGAAGGCCCCTTCCGAAATCGGAAGGGGCCTTCGGGCTGGTCGGGGCGACAGGATTTGAACCTGCGACTTCTTGCTCCCAAAGCAAGCGCGCTGCCAAGCTGCGCCACGCCCCGCTTCGCCGAGTGCGCATGCGCCCCGGGACTCCGGTACGCTTACGCTCTGACGACCGGATGAAGTCTAGACCAGAGTTCGACCGGTTCGCGCGGACGTAGCTCAATGGTAGAGCCCTAGTCTTCCAAACTAGCTACGCGGGTTCGATTCCCGTCGTCCGCTCCAACAGGCGAAAGGCCAGGTCAGTCGCATGCGGCTGCCTGGCCTCGCCTTTTCGTGATCGACACGCCTGCGCGGCGGGAGTAGCGTCGCCTCATGACCTGGGTCGAGATCGTGCAGACGCTTGCCCTCGTGTCCGTGGCCATCACGCTGATCATGAGGGCGCGGCGGCGCGGCAGGACCACCCAGGACCACAGGCAGCTCCGTATGGGGATCATCCTGATGTTCGCCTGCTGGTTCGGCGGGATGCTGCTCGTGCGGATCACCGCCTGGACGGCCTGATCCAGGATCCACGGCTCCCGGGCGGGCGATCGTAAGCTGTGAAGGATGATGCGCGCGCGACCGATCTCCCGTGACGTCCTGGTCGAGGAGCTGGCCGAGCTGATCGCCGGCCGGCCGCGGGAGGAGTGGGTGCGGGTGGCCGTGGACGGCGCCCCCGCCGCGCGGCCGGAGGCGCTGGCCGACGAGCTGGTCGCGCCGCTGCGGTTGCGGGGGAGGCCGGTGCTGCGGGTGTCCGCCGGTGACTTCCTGCGTCCGGCGTCGCTGCGGCTGGAGCACGGCAGGACCGATCCCGACGCCTTCTACGAGGACTGGCTGGACGTCAAGGCGTTGCGGCGGGAGGTGCTGGAGCCGCTGGACGCGGGCGGGTCGGGGCGGGTGCTGCCGGCGCTGTGGGACAGCAGCGTGGACCGCGCCTATCGTTCGCCGTACGAGGAACTGCCGCCTGGCGGGGTGGCGCTGGTCGACGGGACGTTGCTGCTGGGGCACGGGCTGCCGTTCGACGTGAGCGTGCACGTGTGGCTGTCGCCGGGCGCGCTGAGCCGCGGCACGCCGGAGGAGGAGCGGTGGCGGCTGCCCGCGTACGAGCGCTACGAGCGCGAGGCCCGCCCCCAGCGGTGGGCCGACGTCGTCGTCAGGGCCGACCACCCCACCCGGCTGGCAGTGTTGATCGGTAGCTGAGAGTTACTGGATTGCCGTGCGTAACGGGCGCAGACTGAAACAGTGATCCCGAGCAACTGGTACAACATCGTTCCCGACCTGCCCGCTCCTCCGCCGCCACCGCTGCACCCGGCCACCCGCGAGCCCGTCGGGCCTGACGATCTGGCCCCGCTGTTCCCGATGGAGCTGATCGCGCAGGAGGTCGGCACCGAGCGGTTCGTCCCGATCCCGCAGGAGGTCATGGAGGTCTACCGGCTCTGGCGGCCGACGCCGCTGATCCGGGCCCGCCGCCTGGAACGGGCCCTCGGCACGCCGGCCAGGATCTACTACAAGTACGAGGGCGTCTCACCGGCCGGCTCCCACAAGCCGAACACCGCCGTGCCGCAGGCGTACTACAACGCCAAGGAAGGCGTCCGGCTGCTCACGACCGAGACCGGTGCGGGGCAGTGGGGATCGTCGCTGGCCTTCGCCTGCGCCCAGTTCGATCTGGAATGCCAGATCTGGATGGTTCGCGCCTCCTACGACCAGAAGCCCTACCGCCGCTCGCTCATGCAGCTGTACGGGGCGACGGTGCACGCCAGCCCGTCCCCGGTGACCGGCGCGGGCAGCAAGGTCCTGGCGGGCGACCCCGGCTCGCCCGGCAGCCTCGGCATCGCGATCAGCGAGGCCGTCGAGGTGGCGGCCGCGACCCCCGACGCCCGTTACGCGCTCGGCTCGGTGCTCAACCACGTGCTCATGCACCAGACGCTCATCGGCGAGGAGGCACTGGAACAGCTCCCTGAGCTGCCCGACCTGGTCATCGGCTGTACGGGCGGCGGCTCCAACTTCGCCGGGCTGATGTTCCCGTTCCTGCGCGAGAAGCTGGCGGGCCGCCTGGACACGGTGTTCCGCGCGGTGGAGCCGGCCGCCTGCCCGTCGTTCACCCGCGGCGTGTACGCCTACGACTTCGGCGACACCGCCGGCCTGACGCCGCTGCTCAAGATGCACACGCTGGGGCACTCGTTCGTGCCGGATCCGATCCACGCGGGCGGCCTGCGCTATCACGGCATGTCGCCGCTGCTGTCACACATGTACGACCTGGGCCTGTTCGAAGCCGTCACCCGCGCCCAGAGCGAGTGCTTCGAGGCCGGCGTCCGCTTCGCCCGTACCGAGGGCATCGTGCCGGCCCCCGAGCCCACGCACGCGCTGGCCGAGACGATCGCGGAGGCGTTGCGCTGCAAGGAGAGCGGCGAGGAGAAGGTCATCCTGACCGCGCTGTGCGGTCACGGGCACTTCGACCTCGCGGCCTACGACCGGCACCTGGGCGGCGAGCTGGAGGACTACACGCTGCCGCAGGAGCGCATCGACCAGGCGCTCACGGAGCTGCCGAGCTGATCATGAGGTGAGCGGGTGGCCGCGCGGCAGGCGGCCACCCGGTGGTTCCTATCGTGCGGTGGGGCGCTTGCCGTGGTTCGCCTTCTTCTTCTTGCGCGCCTTGCCTTTGCGTGCCCGCCTGGCCATGAAACTCGCCTCCCGCGATCGGGGTCCGACATGGATTCCCAACGTCCTCCCACCGCGCCGACCAGGCAAGTGCGCCTCGCGAACTAACATTTCCCACCATTGTCATGTCATAATTTGGTGGAATCTGTTGGAAGGGGCAAGGGTGCTCGCACAGCAGCGTCAGCAGGCGATCCTCGAACGCGTACGCAGCAACGGCGGCGTACGCGTGGCCGACCTCGTGCGCGAGCTCGGCGTCTCCGACATGACCATCCGCCGCGACCTCGAGGTGCTGGCCGAGCGCGGCCTGCTGGAGAAGGTGCACGGCGGCGCGACCGCACTCGGCCCCGGTTCGACCGAGGAGCCGGGCTTCACCGCCAAGTCCGCCCGCCAGCAGCCGGAGAAGCAGGCCATCGCGCGCCGCGCCGCGCAGCTCGTCCGGCCGGGCACCGCCGTCGCGCTGTCGGCGGGCACCACCACGTGGGCCCTCGCCCATCACCTGATCGCCGTTCCCGAGCTGACCGTGATCACCAACTCGATCCCCGTCGCCGACGTCTTCCACCGCAACCCGCGCGCCGACCGCACGGTGGTGCTGACCGGCGGCGTCCGTACGCCCTCGGACGCGCTGGTGGGCCCTGTCGCCGTGGCCGCGATCCGCCGCCTGCACGTGGACACGCTGTTCCTCGGCGTCCACGGCATGAGCGTCCGGGCCGGCTTCACCACGCCCAACCTGCTGGAGTCCGAGACCGACAGGGAGCTGGTGAGCGCCGCCGGCCGCCTGGTGGTGCCCGCCGACCACACCAAGTGGAACACGGTCGGCATCAGCACCATCGCCGAGCTGAGCGAGGCCGACGTGGTCATCAGCGACGCGGGGCTGCCGGAGGAAGCACGCACGGAGCTGGCCGATCGGGCCGGCGAACTCATCATCGCGGAAGAGGGCACGCTGTGAAGCGCACCATCACCCATCTGGCCGACGGCCGGGAGCTCATCTACTTCGACCGGAGGGACGACGCCGACCGGAGCGCGACCGACCGGCGTGAGCTCGGCCCCCGGCCGGTGGCCTCCGAGCTGCGCTACGACCCGCTGACCGAGGAGTGGATCGCGATGGCGGGGCACCGCCAGACGCGTACGTTCCAGCCCAAGGGCACGGCGGCCGAGTGCCCGCTGTGCCCGTCGGCGCCCGGCCGTGACACGGAGATCCCCGCGTACGACTACGACGTCGTGGTGTTCGAGAACCGTTTCCCGTCCTTCTCCGGAAATTTCGGTACGTATGAGGATGTGGGCGGCCTGAGCGAGGTCCGTCCCGGCGCCGGCCGCTGCGAGGTCGTCTGCTTCACCTCCGACCACGACGCCAGCTTCTCCCGCCTCTCCGACGACCAGGTCGAGCTGGTCATGGAGGCGTGGGCCGACCGCACCGCCGAGCTGTCCGCCGTCGAGGGCGTGGAGCAGGTGTTCTGCTTCGAGAACCGGGGCTCGGAGATCGGCATCACGCTCGCGCACCCGCACGGCCAGATCTACGCCTACCCGTACGTCACCCCGCGCACCAAGCTCAACCTCGGCGCGGCCTCCCGGCACAAGGGCCCCGGCAACCTGTTCGCCGACGTCCTCGCCGCCGAGCGCGCGGCGGGCACGCGGGTCGTGACCTCCAACGAGCACTGGACGGCGTTCGTGCCGGCCGCCGCGCGCTGGCCGTTCGAGGTGCACGTCTATCCGCATCGGCAGGTTCCGGACCTGCCGGCGCTGACGGAGGCGGAGCGGGCCGCGTTCGCGCCGCTCTACACGTCGGTGCTGCGGGCCTTCGACGGGCTGTTCGGGGTCGTGATGCCGTACATCGCGGCCTGGCACCAGGCGCCCGTGCGCGAGGGGCGGGACCTCGCCCACCTGCGGCTTGAGCTGTTCAGCGTCAGGCGGGCGCCGGAGAAGCTGAAGTACCTGGCCGGGTCGGAGTCGGCGATGGGCGCCTTCGTCAACGACGTGCTGCCGGAGGAAGCGGCACGCATGCTGCGATCACAACTTGATCACTAATAGATTTCTACTTAAGGTCGCATTACTTGTGATCTACCACTAATATCCCCATAAGCAACGGCGCTACCAGCCGTCGCACGCCTAATCCCGGGCGCGTCGCCCGGGAGCCGGGGACCCACCGCACCTGGGGTGAATCCACTTCGGTGGTAGGGACGCACTCTCACGCCCGAACCCGTCAGCTAACCCGGCCGGCAGAGGGAGAGGAACCCAGTACGTGGCGGCTTCGTCCCCCGTGCCCTTCGCCATCGGTCTCGTCACCGCCGCCGCCGTCCTCCTGTCGACGCCTTCCCCTGTGCAGGCGGCCCCTGCGCAGGCCCCCGCGCAGGCCGCCGCGCCGAAGCCGTCGGAGTCACAGCTCCGCGCCCAGCTCAAGCGGCTCAACACCAAGGTCGACAAGCTCATCGAGCAGTACAACCTCAAGCGCGTCGAGCTGGCCAAGGCACAGGAGGCCGCCGAGACCGCCAAGGAACGCCTGGCCACGGCCGAGCGTACGCTCGCCGCCTCCGAGCAGCGCGTCGCCGAGCTCGCCCGCCTCCGCTACCAGAACGGCAACCCCCCGGTGCCGGGCTTCATGCTGGACGGCGCCAGCGCGGCCGTGCTCGAGCAGCTCACCGCCGAGCAGCAGGCGCTGGTGCAGGGCGTGGCCACGGCCCGCGACGAGAAGAAGAAGGCCGCCACCGAGGCCGAGGCGCTGGCGGTCAAGATCCGCGCGGACGCCGCCTCGGTCGCCGAGCAGCGCGACGAGGCCGAGGACGTCATCGACGACATCAAGGACAAGCTGGCCGACCTGGTCCCGTACGGCACCGGCCGCAACTCCGACGGCAGCTGGGCCCCCGAGCTGCCGTCCGGCTCGGACAACATCACCGCGCGCACCCGGCTCATGCGCGAGCAGGTGACGAAGAACTTCGCGCTGCCGTTCTCGGTGGGCTGCTTCCGCTCCGGCTCCAGCGGCGAGCACCCGCTCGGCCGCGCCTGCGACTTCATGATGAGCTCAGGCGGCACCATGCCCAGCGCGGCCGACAACGCCCTCGGCGACCGCATCGCCGCCTGGGCCCTGCAGAACCAGAGCAAACTGGGCGTCAAGTACGTGATCTGGAAGCAGCGCATCAACTCGGGCTCCGGCTGGCGCGCGATGTCCGACCGCGGCAGCGTCACCGAGAACCACTACGACCACGTCCACATCTCCATGAACTGAGGACGCGCACGACGAGCCAAGGGTCAGGACTGCTCAGAGGCCCGTGGGACGAGCAGGCCCCGGTTGAACGCCTCGGTGACGGCGGCGGCCCGGTCTCCGACGCCTAGTTTGGTGTAGATGTTCAGCAGGTGGCTCTTGACCGTGGCCTCGGTGATGAACAACCGGGCGGCCGCCTCACGGTTGGTGTTCCCGGCCGCCACGAGACCCAGGACCTCCAGCTCCCGCTGGCTGAGCAGTTGCGGCGCGGGTGTCCTGACCCGGTTCATCAGCCGTGCCGCCACCGAAGGGGAAAGGACGCTCTCGCCCTTGGCGGCGGCCCGGGCACCGCGCAGCAGGTCCTCCCGGGGAGCGTCCTTGAGCAGGTAGCCGGTCGCGCCCGCCTCGATGGCCGGCAGTACGTGGGTGTCGGTGTCGTAGGTGGTCAGAACCAGTACGCGCGCGGTGACGCCGAGCCTGGCCAGCTCGGTGATCGCGTACCTGGTCTTCGCCTTGTCCGCCAGGCCGAGGCCGTCCAGCAGGGCGCGCCAGTCGGCGGGCCGGGGATAGAAGGAGCTGTAGAGCTTCAGTGCCTCGGCGACCTGCAGCCGCTCGGGCAGGTGGCCGGCCTGCAACTGGACGCCGAGTCGCCGGGTCAGCTCGGCGCGGTCCCGGAGGGGGTCGAGCCCCAGCACCTTGATCTCACCGCGATCCGGCACGCGGAGGCCCTCGACGCACTCCACGGTCGTCGTCTTGCCGGCGCCGTTCGGGCCGAGGATGCCGAAGATCTCACCCTCCCGGACGGTGAGCGAGACGTCGTCGACCGCGATCTTGTCGTCATAACGTTTGTGGAGGTTGCGTACCTCGATCACTGGTGGCATGCGCGCGTCCTTCCGGGCTCGGCCCGTCGGCGATTGACGCGTTCAGCCTGCTACGGCCCGTGCTTCTGCCGACACCGGCCAGTGGACGGGACCTGGCCGCCGGACGGTGGGGTCGCCGGCTCAACCGATCGGTGGATCGACGCGCTCGTCCCGACGGCAGGCGGTCCCGGGACGCTCGATAGGGTCGGGGCTCATGGAAGACCCCCGCACTCCGCCGCCGCTGACCGGCGACGAGCGCACCGTGCTCGGCAACTGGCTCGAATGGCACCGCGCCACCCTCGCGGTCAAGTGCGCCGGCCTGACCGACGAGCAGTTGCGCCTGCGCAGCGCCGAACCCTCCGGGCTGTCCCTGCTCGGCCTGGTCCGTCACATGGCGAACGTCGAGCGCGCATGGTTCCGCCGGGTGCTCGCCGGCGAGGACGTCCCCAAGCTGTGGGACAAGGACCGCGACATCGACGCCGACTTCAAGGAAGTGGACGCCGCGTCGGTGGAGGAGGCGTTCGACACCTGGCGGGACGAGATCGAGCGCGCCCGCGCCATCTCGGCCGCGAGGCCGCTGGACGCCGTGGGGAAGCGCAGCGGCGACGACTGCTCGCACCGCTGGATCCTCGTCCACATGATCGAGGAGTACGCCCGGCACAACGGCCACGCCGATCTCCTGCGCGAACGCATCGACGGCGCCACGGGCGAGTGACCACGGGCGAGTGATCAGAAGAAGGCGGTCAGGGCTCGGTGCGGAAGAGCGCCCACACGGCCTTGCCGCCGCGGGCCAGCCGGTCCCAGCCCCAGCTCTGGCTGTAGGTCTCGACGATGTAGAGGCCGCGGCCGTTCTCGGAGATGAAGTCGGGCTCCTTGCGCCGCGGCACCTCGTCGCTGGGGTCGGCCACGGCCAGCAGCACGTGGGGGCTGACCCGCATGAGCAGCAGCTCGATCTCGCGCCGCCCCGAGGATCGCATCGCGTACCTGACCGCGTTCGTCACCAGCTCGGAGACCACGAGCGCGGCGTCGTCGCTCAGGTCGTGCAGGCCCCAGCCCCGGAGGGTGGAGCGGGTGACGTCCCTGGCGGTCTTCACCGAGTCGGCCTGGAAGGGCAACGGGCACGAGGTGGTGTACGGCTTGCCGCCGCGACCAGTGAGCAACTGATCGAAGCCGACCTCGCGGGTGATCTGGAGGCAGTCGGCAGTGGCCAGAGGGTCCTCTACCATCCCGCCAATACCTCCCCGTAAAGCCTTGGTTAGTGCATGTTTGGCCCAATATGCACTAAGCCATCATGGGTCACGACGGCTGCGGCTGCAAGACCCAAATGCACGTGCAGCTGCAATGTGCAGCCGCAAGCGGCGTTTTCCCCGGTCGACACGGCGAATCGGACACCCGGTTGGGACCTTGTCATAGCAGCCAATGTGGTGTCACTGTGTGGTGCGGACCTTGATAGGAGGCAAAGTGACGCAGAACCAGCCGGGTTCCGGGCCGACGGCGCTGCGCATCCTCCTGGGCTCCCAACTGCGCAAGCTCAGGGAAGCGAAGAACGTCACCCGCGAGGAGGCGGGCCACCTCATCCGTGGCTCCGAATCCAAGATCAGCCGCATGGAGCTGGGCCGGGTGGGGTTCAAAGAGCGTGACGTGGCGGACCTGCTGACCCTGTACGGGGTCGTCGACCAGCAGGCCCGCTCCGCCGTGCTCGACCTGGTCGCCACCGCCAACGAGCCGGGCTGGTGGCACCGGTTCAACGATGTCCTGCCCACGTGGTTCCAGGCGTACGTCGGCCTTGAAGAGGCCGCCACCAGGATCAGGACCTACGAGGTCCAGTTCGTGCCAGGACTGCTGCAGACCAAGGAGTACGCCAGGGCTGTGGTGACCGCCGGGACGGCGGGCATCGGAGCGGAGGAGATCGCCAGGAGGGTCGATCTCCGTCTGGAGCGCCAGAGGATCTTCGAAAGGCCGGACGGGCCCGTCTTCTGGGCGGTGATCGACGAGGCGGCGCTACGCCGCCCGATCGGCGGCGCCGAGGTGATGAAGGCTCAGCTCGAGCACCTCATCGACCTCATGCGCCAGCCGAGCATCACGATCCAGATCATGCCCTTCAGCTTCGGCGGGCACAGCGCGGAGGGCGGGGCGTTCAGCGTCCTGCGCTTCCCCGACCCCGACCTGCCGGACGTCGTGTACGTCGAGCAACTCGCCAGCGCCCTCTACCTGGACAAGCGCGAGGACGTGGACCGGTACACCGAGGTCATGGAGCGGCTCTGCGCCGTCAGCACCACGCCGGACGAGACGATCGAGCTGCTGAGGAAGATCGCGGACGAGTTCTGACGGCATGCGGACGTCGTTGTGACCGCCGGGACGTCGTTGTTGGGTATGCATCTGCCCTAGACTGGACACCCGGCGTTGGATGCCGCCGAGGCGGAGCATGCCCAACACCGCACATGTGGGCGCGGCGCGTGAGCCGACCGAATGGACGCGCCCGCGATCACTCGTAGCTTGATCAAGGAGACCATTCCGTGAAGACCGCTGTCGAGGAGCTCAGCCCGACCCGGGTCAAGCTCACTGTCGAGGTGCCGTTCGACGAGCTGCGCCCGAGCATGGATGCGGCGTACAAGAAGGTCGCGCAGCAGGTGCGCGTCCCCGGGTTCCGGCCTGGCAAGGTTCCGGCCCGCATCATCGAGCAGCGCTTCGGCCGGGCGGTCGTCCTGGAGGAGACCCTCAACGACGCCGTGCCCAAGCTGTACGGCCAGGCCGTCGACGAGGCCGACGTGTTCCCGGTCAGCCAGCCTGACATCGAGGTCACGAAGATCGACGACGGTGAGCAGATCGAGTTCACCGCCGAGGTCGACGTCCGGCCCAACTTCGACGTGCCCGACTACCAGGGCATCGAGGTCACCGTCGACTCCGCCGAGGTCACCGACGAGGACGTCGACCGCCAGCTCGACTCGCTGCGCCAGCGCTTCGCGACGCTGACCGGCGTCGAGCGCGCCGCCACCGCGGGCGACTACGTCGTGATGGACCTGCGCGCCGAGATCGACGGCAAGAACATCGAGGAGCAGGCCGCCAGCGAGGTGTCCTACGAGGTCGGCGCGGGCTCCGTGCTCCAGGGCCTCGACGACGCCCTGGAGGGCATGTCCGCCGGCGACGAGAAGAGCTTCACGACCGAGCTGGTCGGCGGCGAGAACGCCGGCGAGCAGGCCGACGTCATCATCAACGTCAAGTCGGTCAAGGAGAAGGTGCTGCCCGAGCTCGACGACGAGTTCGCCCAGCTCGCCAGCGAGTTCGACACGCTCGACGAGCTCAAGGCCAGCATCCGCGAGCAGGCCCGCCGCAACAAGCTGATCGACCAGGTCGTCCAGTCCCGCGAGAAGGCCCTCGACGCGCTGCTCGACCAGCTCGACCTCCCGCTGCCCGACAGCGCGCTCAAGGCCGAGATCGACGCCCGCAAGCACAACCTCGACCACCAGGTGGCCGAGAGCGGGCTGAGCCGCGACGCCTTCTTCCGCCTCTACCAGACGACGGAGGAGGAGCGCTTCGAGGAGTTCGAGAAGAACTCCGCCCGCGCGCTCAAGGTCGGCTTCGTGCTCGACAAGATCGCCAAGTCCGAGGAGCTGGGCGTCTCCGAGCAGGAGCTGACCAACTTCGTCGTGCGCCGCGCCATGGAGATGGGCGTCCAGCCCAACGAGCTGGCCAAGCACCTGGCCGACAACGACCAGCTCACGCTGGCCATGGTCGAGATCGTCCGCGACAAGGCCAAGTCCGTGATCGGTGACGCCGCCAAGGTCGTCGACACCGATGGCAACGAGGTGGACCTCAAGGCCATCTACACCGAGATCAACGGCGAGGCCCCCGTCGAGGAGGAGGCCGCCGCCGAGGACGGCACCACCGAGGGCAAGGACAAGGGCGAGGCGTAACCCTCACCCCGCGCCCTCACCGGCACTTCGCAGGAGCCCCCGGACCTTCCGTCCGGGGGCTCCGCCGTTTTCCGCGAGGCGCGGCTTCCCGGCCCGGCCGCAACCGCTTCGGAGGGGCTGAGACGCCCGCCACAGGGCGCGGGGCGTCCCG
Organism: Nonomuraea sp. LP-02; assembly: GCF_036289125.1. NCBI lineage: Bacteria > Bacillati > Actinomycetota > Actinomycetes > Streptosporangiales > Streptosporangiaceae > Nonomuraea > Nonomuraea sp. LP-02. The sequence goes on from NZ_JAXCLK010000001.1 coordinate 9,078,694, forward strand.
GCCCTTGGCGAAGCGCCGTCACGGCCCTTGGCCACGCGTCCCGCCCTCTCAGGGCGCTTCAGGGACATCCCGCCCCGCGCTCTCGCAGGAGCCCGTTTCTCCCCGCGCGGGCGCCGGGACATGCGCCGTCAGCGAACAGTCCGGCAGAGCGGGCATGACCTGTGGGCGGCGCGCGTTAAGGTCACAAGCAAAGCCAATCGATTACGACGCATCGGAAGGTGACGCTGTGACCAGCCCGCCGACCTTCTATCAGCCTGAGTCTCGAGGCCGTGAGAACGGCTCCGCCTTCCGGCTTGAGGACCAGCTTTACCAGCGCCTGCTCCGGGAGCGGATCATCGTGCTCGGGCAGGAGGTCAACGACGAGATCGCCAACCGCATCTGCGCTGAGCTGCTGCTGCTCGCGGCCGACGACCCCAGCCGCGACATCACGCTTTACATCAACTCGCCGGGTGGCTCGGTGAGTGCCGGCATGGCCATCTACGACATGATGGAATACGTGCCGAACGACGTCTCCACCGTGGTCATGGGCATGGCGGCCTCCATGGGCCAGTTCCTGCTCACCGCGGGCGCCAGGGGCAAGCGCTACGCCCTGCCGCACGCGCGGGTCATGATGCACCAGCCGTCGGGCGGCATCGGCGGCACCGCCGCCGACATCGCCATCCAGGCCGAGCAGATGCTCTACGTGAAGAAGACGCTGGCCGAGCGCATCGCCTTCCACACGGGGCAGTCGCTCGACCAGATCGAGTCCGACTCCGACCGCGACCGCTGGTTCACCGCCGAGGAGGCCAAGGACTACGGCTTCATCGACCACGTGGTCCGCAGCGCGCGACAGGTGCCCTCGGCCGGGCCCGTCTCCTAGGGGGAGCTGACATGAACATCGAAAGCCGTTACGTTCTCCCCTCCTTCGTCGAGCGCACGTCGTACGGCGTGAAGGAGATGAACCCTTACAACAAGCTCTTCGAGGACCGCATCATCTTCCTCGGAGTGCAGATCGACGACGCGTCGGCCAACGACGTGATGGCCCAGCTGCTCACGCTGGAGTCGCTCGACCCCGACCGTGACATCAGCATCTACATCAACTCGCCGGGCGGTTCGTTCACCGCCATGACGGCGATCTACGACACGATGCAGTTCGTCCGGCCGGAGATCCAGACCGTCTGCCTCGGCCAGGCCGCCTCCGCGGCGGCCGTGCTGCTGGCCGGCGGCACCCCGGGCAAGCGCTTCGCGCTGCCCAACGCCCGGGTGCTGATCCACCAGCCGTCCACCGAGGGCGGCGGCCAGGGCAGCGACATCGAGATCCAGGCCCGCGAGATCCTCCGCATGCGCACGCTGCTGGAGGACATCGTGGCCAGGCACACCGGTAAGGCCTCCGCCGAAGTCCGTAAGGACATCGAACGCGACAAAATTCTCAACGCGGACGAGGCAAAGGCGTATGGTCTGATCGACGACATCATCCCGTCCAGGAAGAAGCGAGCTCAGGCCGTGGCTTCCTAGACGGGACGTGACGCACCGGAGCGCTGCCCAATAGGGCACGTTCCGGTGCGACTCGCCGCTAGGGGGCTCACTGAGGGCCCAGAAGACGGTAACGTCGAAACCTGAGCGGTTCGGCCAAGTCCGGAGGATGTCCGGAGACACTGCTCTCGCGAGAGCAGGGCGGTCCCACGCAAAGGAGTATCTGGGGTGGCACGCATCGGCGACGGGGGAGACCTGCTGAAGTGCTCTTTCTGCGGAAAGAGCCAGAAGCAAGTCAAGAAGCTCATTGCCGGTCCAGGCGTCTACATCTGCGATGAGTGCATCGATCTCTGCAACGAGATCATCGAGGAGGAGCTCTCGGAGTCCTCCGAGCTCAAGTGGGACAACCTGCCCAAGCCGAGGGAGATCTACGAGTTCCTCGACGCCTACGTCATCGGTCAGGACAAGGCGAAGAAGGCGCTCTCGGTGGCGGTCTACAACCACTACAAGCGGGTGCAGTCGGGCGACCGGGGCAGAGACGACGGCCTGGAGCTGGCCAAGAGCAACATCTTGTTGCTCGGGCCCACCGGCTCGGGCAAGACGCTGCTGGCGCAGACCCTGGCGAAGATGCTCAACGTGCCCTTCGCCATCGCCGACGCCACGGCCCTCACCGAGGCCGGCTACGTCGGCGAGGACGTCGAGAACATCCTCCTCAAGCTGATCCAGGCCGCCGACTACGACGTCAAGAAGGCCGAGACCGGCATCATCTACATCGACGAGGTCGACAAGATCGCCCGCAAGAGCGAAAACCCGTCGATCACGCGCGACGTCTCCGGCGAGGGCGTGCAGCAGGCGCTGCTCAAGATACTGGAGGGCACCACGGCATCGGTGCCTCCGCAGGGCGGCCGCAAGCACCCGCACCAGGAGTTCATCCAGATCGACACCACCAACGTGCTGTTCATCTGCGGCGGTGCGTTCGCGGGCCTCGAAAAGATCATCGAGTCGCGCATCGGCAAGAAGGGCATCGGCTTCAACGCGATCATCCGGTCCAAGGAAGAGATCGACACCGCCGATATCTTCGCCGACGTCATGCCGGAGGACCTGCTGAAGTTCGGCATGATCCCCGAGTTCGTCGGCCGCCTGCCGGTCATCACCTCGGTCCACAATCTCGACCGCGAGGCGCTCATCCAGATCCTCACCGAGCCGCGCAACGCGCTGGTGAAGCAATACCGCAAGCTCCTGGAGCTCGACGGTGTGGAGCTGGAGTTCACCGACGGCGCCCTGGAGGCCATCGCCGACCAGGCGATTCTGCGCGGCACCGGCGCCCGCGGCCTGCGCGCCATCCTGGAGGAGGTGCTCCAGTCCGTCATGTACGAAGTGCCCTCCCGCCAGGACGTCGCCCGCGTCGTCATCACCCGCGAGTCGGTGCTGGAGCACGCGATCCCGACGCTCGTCCCGCGCGACCAGCTCGCCGTCAAGCAGCAGCGCACGCCGCGCGAGAAGTCTGCCTGACCCGGCCCGCACCGTTCACGCCCGAGCGCCCCGTGGCAGCACGCCACGCGGGCGCTTTCGGCACTTCGGCCCCATTTCCATCCCGCATTCGAGCAAGCGAGGCGTTTTCCGCTTCCTGCCCTCCCTAGAATTGGTCACTGTGACAACGCCAGAGCTGCCTACTCAATACACACCGGCCGACGTCGAGACCCGCAGCTACGAGCGCTGGGTATCCCGAGGCTACTTCGGCGCCGACCCGGGCAGCTCGCGCGAGCCGTACAGCATCGTCCTGCCCCCGCCCAACGTGACCGGCGTCCTGCACATCGGGCACGCGCTCGACCACTCCATCCAGGACGCGCTCACCCGCCGGGCCCGTATGCAGGGCCGCGAGACGCTGTGGGTGCCCGGCATGGACCACGCCGGCATCGCCACCCAGAACGTCGTGGAGCGCGAGCTGGCCAAGGAGGGCCTGTCCCGGCACGACCTCGGGCGCGAGGCGTTCGTCGAGCGGGTCTGGCAGTGGAAGGAGGAGTCCGGCGGCCGGATCCTCGGCCAGATGCGCAAGCTGGGCGACGGCGTCGACTGGTCGCGCGAGCGCTTCACCATGGACCCGGGCCTGTCGCGGGCCGTGCAGACCATCTTCAAGCGCCTGTTCGACGACGGCCTCATCTACCGCGCCGAGCGCATCATCAACTGGTGCCCGCGCTGCCACACCGCGCTGTCCGACATCGAGGTCGAGCACAGCGAGGACGAGGGCGAGCTCGTCTCGATCCGCTACTCCGACGACCTCGTGGTCGCCACCACCCGCGCCGAGACCATGCTGGGCGACACCGCGGTGGCCGTCCACCCCAACGACGAGCGCTACACCCACCTCGTCGGCACCATGGTCGAGCTGCCGCTCACCGGCCGCATGATCCCGGTGGTCGCCGACGAGCACGTCGACCCGGCCTTCGGCACCGGCGCGGTCAAGGTCACCCCGGCCCACGACCCCAACGACTTCGAGATCGGGCGGCGGCACTCGCTGCCGTCCATCACCGTCATGGACGAGCGTGGCATCATCACCGCGCACGGCCCGTTCGAAGGGCTCGACCGCTTCGAGGCCAGGCCCGCCGTCGTGGCCGCGCTGCGCGCCGAGGGCCGCATCGTCGCCGAGAAGCGCCCCTACCTGCACGCGGTCGGCCACTGCTCGCGCTGCAAGACCGTCGTCGAGCCGCGGTTGTCGCTGCAGTGGTTCGTCAACGTCTCGCCGCTGGCCAAGGCCGCCGGCGACGCCGTCCGCGACGGCCGCACCCGCATCCACCCGCCGGAGATGGCCAAGCGCTACTTCGACTGGGTGGACGACATGCACGACTGGTGCATCTCCCGCCAGCTCTGGTGGGGCCACCGCATCCCGGTCTGGTACGGCCCCGACGGCGAGGTCGTCTGCGTCGGCCCCGACGAGGACCCGCCCGCCGGCTACACCCAGGACTCCGACGTCCTCGACACCTGGTTCTCCTCCGGGCTGTGGCCGTTCTCCACGCTGGGCTGGCCCGACCACACGCCGGAGCTGGAGCGCTTCTACCCGACGTCCGTGCTCGTCACCGGTTACGACATCCTGTTCTTCTGGGTGGCCCGGATGATGATGTTCGGGCTCTACGCCATGGACGGCGAGCCGCCGTTCCGGGTCGTGGCACTGCACGGCATGGTCCGCGACCAGTACGGCAAGAAGATGTCCAAGTCGTTCGGCAACGTCGTCGACCCGCTCGACTGGGTCGAGCGCTTCGGCGCCGACGCCACCCGCTTCACGCTCCTGCGCGGCGCCAACCCCGGCGCTGACGTCGCGGTGAGCGAGGAGTGGGCGGCCGGCTCCCGCAACTTCTGCAACAAGATCTGGAACGCCACCCGCTTCGCGCTCATGAACGGCGCTGCCGTCGGCTCGCTCGACGGCGCCGACCTGACCGCGGCCGACCGGTGGATCCTGTCGCGGCTGCAGACCGTCATCGGGGCGGCGGACGCCGCACTGGAGGACTTCGAGTTCGCCAAGGCGGCCGACCTGCTCTACCACTTCGCGTGGGACGAGGTCTGCGACTGGTACCTCGAACTGGCCAAGATCCAGCTCGGCGAGGGGCTCGACCACACGCGGCTGGTGCTCGGCAACGTCTTCGACGCGCTGCTGCGGATGTTGCACCCGCTGGTGCCGTTCGTCACCGAGGAGCTGTGGCGGGCGGTCACGGGCGGCGAGTCGATCGTCGTGGCCCCGTGGCCGGTGCCCGACCCCCGCTACGCCGACCCCAAGGCCGAAGCCGAGATCGTCGCGCTGCAGGACCTCGTGACGGAGGTCCGCCGGTTCCGCTCCGACCAGGGGCTCAAGCCGGGTCAGAAGGTCGCGGCCCGGCTGGGGCTGGCCGGCACGCCGCTTGCGGCGCAGGAGACGGCCGCGCGAGTGCTGCTGCGGCTGACCGAGCCCGGCGAATCCTTCAACCCCACCGCGCGCCTGGAAGTGGGCGGGGTGAGCGTCGAGCTCGACACCGCCGGGGCCATCGACGTCGCGGCCGAGCGCAAGCGGCTGGAGAAGGATCTCGCCGTCGCGCGCAAGGAGGCCGCCCAGGTGGCCGCCAAGCTGGGCAACGAGCAGTTCATGGCCAAGGCACCCGACAACGTGGTCGCCAAGGTCAGGGGCAGGGCCGAGCAGGCCGCGGCCGACATCGCGAGGCTTGAGGCACAGCTGGCCACGCTGGGTGTTTGAACCTTCCGGACGCAGGGAAGGTCTATTCGTTACCGAAGAACGACCTTCCCTGCCCGTGAGGGCTGCTAGAGTTTTGTGTGTAGGGCGGTAGTGCCCTGCCACTCCTCACAACGAACCCCGACATTCGGGCTAGGTCCGACCAGGCGGTTGGACAAGCGCCGAAAGTTGGAGTAAGTTACGAGGGTTGCCTCGACGAGGGGCAAGTCCGGAAGCTCCCGGAACGGGCGGTTTGACAAGGATCGTCCGGATCTGGTAAACTGAAGGAGAAGCGAAGTGCGCCTCCGGCACCGGGACTCGAGAGAGTGTCCGGTGAGGAAGTACGCGTCCGTTTCTTGAGAACTCAACAGTGTGTTAAAAGCCAGTGCATGTGCATCACACATGTATGACCCCGTCATTTTTGACGGATTCTTGCTTGGATGATTCATCCGGACAAGCTGTATTACGCAGACATTGTTTGGAGAGTTTGATCCTGGCTCAGGACGAACGCTGGCGGCGTGCTTAACACATGCAAGTCGAGCGGAAAGGCCCTTCGGGGTACTCGAGCGGCGAACGGGTGAGTAACACGTGAGCAACCTGCCCCTGACTCTGGGATAAGCCCGGGAAACTGGGTCTAATACCGGATATGACCGCCTCCGGCATCGGATGGTGGTGGAAAGTTTTTCGGTTGGGGATGGGCTCGCGGCCTATCAGCTTGTTGGTGGGGTAGTGGCCTACCAAGGCGACGACGGGTAGCCGGCCTGAGAGGGCGACCGGCCACACTGGGACTGAGACACGGCCCAGACTCCTACGGGAGGCAGCAGTGGGGAATATTGCGCAATGGGCGGAAGCCTGACGCAGCGACGCCGCGTGGGGGATGACGGCCTTCGGGTTGTAAACCTCTTTCAGCAGGGACGAAGTTGACGTGTACCTGCAGAAGAAGCGCCGGCTAACTACGTGCCAGCAGCCGCGGTAATACGTAGGGCGCAAGCGTTGTCCGGAATTATTGGGCGTAAAGAGCTCGTAGGTGGCTGGTCGCGTCTGCCGTGAAAGCCCGCAGCTTAACTGCGGGTCTGCGGTGGATACGGGCCGGCTAGAGGTAGGTAGGGGCAAGTGGAATTCCTGGTGTAGCGGTGAAATGCGCAGATATCAGGAGGAACACCGGTGGCGAAGGCGGCTTGCTGGGCCTTACCTGACGCTGAGGAGCGAAAGCGTGGGGAGCGAACAGGATTAGATACCCTGGTAGTCCACGCTGTAAACGTTGGGCGCTAGGTGTGGGACCCTTCCACGGGTTCCGTGCCGGAGCTAACGCATTAAGCGCCCCGCCTGGGGAGTACGGCCGCAAGGCTAAAACTCAAAGGAATTGACGGGGGCCCGCACAAGCGGCGGAGCATGTTGCTTAATTCGACGCAACGCGAAGAACCTTACCAAGGTTTGACATCACCCGGACCGCTCCAGAGATGGGGCTTCCCTTTTGGGCTGGGTGACAGGTGGTGCATGGCTGTCGTCAGCTCGTGTCGTGAGATGTTGGGTTAAGTCCCGCAACGAGCGCAACCCTTGCTCCATGTTGCCAGCAACACCTTCGGGTGGTTGGGGACTCATGGGGGACTGCCGGGGTCAACTCGGAGGAAGGTGGGGATGACGTCAAGTCATCATGCCCCTTATGTCTTGGGCTGCAAACATGCTACAATGGCCGGTACAGAGGGTTGCGATACCGTGAGGTGGAGCGAATCCCTAAAAGCCGGTCTCAGTTCGGATTGGGGTCTGCAACTCGACCCCATGAAGTCGGAGTCGCTAGTAATCGCAGATCAGCAATGCTGCGGTGAATACGTTCCCGGGCCTTGTACACACCGCCCGTCACGTCACGAAAGTCGGCAACACCCGAAGCCCGTGGCCCAACCAGCTTGCTGGGGGGAGCGGTCGAAGGTGGGGCTGGCGATTGGGACGAAGTCGTAACAAGGTAGCCGTACCGGAAGGTGCGGCTGGATCACCTCCTTTCTAAGGAGCACTCTCACCCGTCACCACCGAGCGTGTGGTGGGGTGACAGCTCACTAGTGGAGCACTGGCTACTCGACCAGGCCTGGTCGTCTGCGCGCTAGTACCGCCCGTCTTCCTTCGGGGAGAACGGGAGTGGGAACGGGCGTCGAGAAGGCCGGGACTGGTCGGACACACTGTTGGGTCCTGAAGGAACGGGCACATTGGTTGCGCTCGTCTTCTTCGGAGCACAGGGCCACTGAAGCGTCAGAGAAGTCTCTCTGGTGTGGATGTGGTTGCTGTTTGTTGTTTGAGATTTGCATAGTGGACGCGAGCATCTTTGTGGCCAAGTTTTTAAGGGCACACGGTGGATGCCTTGGCATCAGGAGCCGATGAAGGACGTGGGAGGCTGCGTTAAGCCTCGGGGAGTCGCCAACCAGACGTTGATCCGGGGATGTCCGAATGGGGAAACCTAGCACCAGTCATGTGGTGTTGCCTCCGCCTGAATGTATAGGGCGGTTGGTGGTAACGCGGGGAAGTGAAACATCTCAGTACCCGTAGGAAGAGAAAACAAGAGTGATTCCGTGAGTAGTGGTGAGCGAAAGCGGATGAGGCTAAACCGGGCGTGTGTGATAGCCGGCAGGCGTTGCATGTCCGGGGTCGTGGGACCCGCCTGAAGTGGCTGCCGCTGCTTCGAGAAGTTATAAACCTTTGGGGTAGTTGAAAGCTCTGGGAAGGGCTGCCGTAGACCGTGAGAGCCGGGTAGACGAAACCTTGAAGGCTTCTGGAGGGGATCCCAAGTAGCACGGGGCTCGAGGAATCCTGTGTGAATCTGCCAGGACCACCTGGTAAGCCTAAATACTCCCTGATGACCGATAGTGCACGAGTACCGTGAGGGAAAGGTGAAAAGTGCCCCGGTGAGGGGTCGTGAAATAGTACCTGAAACCGTGTGCCTACAAGCCGTAGGAGCTTAGCTGGTCTTCGGATCGGCTGTGATGTGACTGCGTGCCTTTTGAAGAATGAGCCTGCGAGTTATGGTGTGTGGCGAGGTTAACCCGTGTGGGGGAGCCGTAGCGAAAGCGAGTCTGAATAGGGCGTTTGAGTCGCATGCTGTAGACCCGAAGCGGAGTGATCTACGCATGGGCAGGTTGAAGCTCAGGTAAGACTGGGTGGAGGACCGAACCCACCAGGGTTGAAAACCTGGGGGATGATCTGTGTGTAGGGGTGAAAGGCCAATCAAACTCCGTGATAGCTGGTTCTCCCCGAAATGCATTTAGGTGCAGCGTCGCGTGTTTCTTGCCGGAGGTAGAGCACTGGATGGCCGATGGGCCCGACAAGGTTACTGACGTCAGCCAAACTCCGAATGCCGGTAAGTGAGAGCGTGGCAGTGAGACTGCGGGCGATAAGGTTCGTAGTCGAGAGGGAAACAGCCCAGATCACCGACTAAGGCCCCTAAGCGTGTGCTAAGTGGGAAAGGATGTGGAGTCGCAGAGACAACCAGGAGGTTGGCTTAGAAGCAGCCACCCTTGAAAGAGTGCGTAATAGCTCACTGGTCAAGTGATTCTGCGCCGACAATGTAGCGGGGCTCAAGCACACCGCCGAAGTCGTGGCATTGATCCTTCTTTGGGAGGGTTGATGGGTAGGGGAGCGTCGTGCAGCCGGTGAAGCGGCAGAGTGATCTAGTCGTGGAGGCTGTGCGAGTGAGAATGCAGGCATGAGTAGCGAATCGAGGGTGAGAAACCCTCGCGCCGGATGACCAAGGGTTCCTGGGGCAGGCTAATCCGCCCAGGGTAAGTCGGGACCTAAGGCGAGGCCGACAGGCGTAGTCGATGGACAACGGGTTGATATTCCCGTACCCGCTTCAATGCGCCCATACTGAACCTCGTGATGCTAAGAGTCCTTAAGTCGGCCGGCCCTTCGGGGCGGGTGTCAGGCTGAACGCTCGGTCCGATCGGGTAGTAGGTAAGCGATGGGGTGACGCAGGAAGGTAGTCCAGCCCAGGCGATGGTTGTCCTGGGGTAAGCATGTAGCCGTGTTGTAGGCAAATCCGCAACACATGCAGGGTGAGATGTGATGCCGAGCCGATTGTGGTGAAGTGGATGATCCTATGCTGCCGAGAAAAGCCTCTAGTGAGTGTTGTGGCGGCCCGTACCCTAAACCGACTCAGGTGGTCAGGTAGAGAATACTAAGGCGATCGGGTGAACTGTGGTTAAGGAACTCGGCAAATTGCCCCCGTAACTTCGGGAGAAGGGGGACCTCTGCTGGTGATGGGCTTTGCGCCTGGAGCTGGTGGGGGTCGCAGTGGCCAGGGGGAAGCGACTGTTTACTAAAAAACAGGTCCGTGCGAAGTCGTAAGACGATGTATACGGACTGACGCCTGCCCGGTGCCGGAACGTTAAGGGGACCGCTTAGTCAGCGTGAGTTGGCGAAGGTGAGAACTTAAGCGCCGGTAAACGGCGGTGGTAACTATAACCATCCTAAGGTAGCGAAATTCCTTGTCGGGTAAGTTCCGACCTGCACGAATGGCGTAACGACTTCCCCGCTGTCTCAACCACAGACCCGGCGAAATTGCACTACGAGTAAAGATGCTCGTTTCGCGCAGCAGGACGGAAAGACCCCGGGACCTTCACTACAGCTTGACATTGGCGTTTGGAGCGTCTTGTGTAGGATAGGTGGGAGACTGGGAAGCTCGGACGCTAGTTCGGGTGGAGTCATTGGTGAAATACCACTCTGGTCGTTTTGAACGTCTAACTCTGGTCCGTGATCCGGATCGGGGACAGTGTCTGGTGGGTAGTTTAACTGGGGCGGTTGCCTCCTAAAGGGTAACGGAGGCGCCCAAAGGTTCCCTCAGCCTGGTTGGCAATCAGGTGTTGAGTGTAAGTGCACAAGGGAGCTTGACTGTGAGACTGACGGGTCGAGCAGGAGCGAAAGCTGGGACTAGTGATCCGGCATCGGCGTGTGGAAGCGGTGTCGCTCAACGGCTAAAAGGTACCCCGGGGATAACAGGCTGATCTTCCCCAAGAGTCCATATCGACGGGATGGTTTGGCACCTCGATGTCGGCTCGTCGCATCCTGGGGCTGGAGTAGGTCCCAAGGGTTGGGCTGTTCGCCCATTAAAGCGGTACGCGAGCTGGGTTTAGAACGTCGCGAGACAGTTCGGTCCCTATCCGCTGCGCGCGCAGGAGACTTGAAAGGGGCTGTCCCTAGTACGAGAGGACCGGGACGGACGAACCTCTGGTGTGCCAGTTGTATCGCCAGGTGCACGGCTGGTTGGCTACGTTCGGAAGGGATAACCGCTGAAAGCATCTAAGCGGGAAGCTCGCCTTGAGATGAGGTCTCCCACCCTGTGAGGGGGTAAGGCTCCCGGTAGACGACCGGGTTGATAGGCCGGAGGTGGAAGCGCGGTAACGTGTGGAGCTGACCGGTACTAATAGGCCGAGGACTTGACCACAAAGCATACTTTCTAGTTTTTGCTCGCGTCCACTAGGCAATTCTGAGACTGCAAACACTGTGTGTTTGTTTGTTTCGGAGGGTTACGGCGGTTATGGCGGGAAGGAAACACCCGGTTACATTCCGAACCCGGAAGTTAAGCTTCTCTGCGCCGATGGTACTGCACTCGGGAGGGTGTGGGAGAGTAGGTCACCGCCGGACAATCTTTATATGGAGGGCCCTGACGCCTCGCGTCGGGGCCCTTCTGCATTTCTGGGATGCCGCGGGGAGCGGGGCGTGGCTGGAAGCGGTGTGAGCAGTCAGTAGGGTTGAGGTGTGGATTATCGTGCCGTCGAACGCGCGATCTTGGAGCGCGGCGTCGAGTGGGACTTCGAGCCGACGCTGGACAGGATCGCGGCCCTGCTGGACCTGCTCGGCTCACCGCAGCGGGCGTACCCGGTCATACACATCGCCGGCACCAACGGCAAGACGAGCACCGCGCGGCTGACCGAGGCGCTGCTCAAGGAGCGCAACCTGCGGGTGGGGCGGTTCACCAGCCCTCACCTGGTGTCCATGCGCGAGCGGATCACCGTCGACGGCGAGCCGCTCAGCGAGGAGCGCTTCGCGCAGGTTTACGAGGAGATCATCCCGTACGTCGAGCTTGCTGACACCCAGGGCCGGCGCATCCAGTTCTTCGAGCTGCTGACGGCCATGGCGTTCGCCGCGTTCGCCGACACGCCTGTGGACGTCGCGGTCATCGAGACCGGCATGGGCGGATCGTGGGACGCCACCAATGTCGCCGACGGCACCGTGTGCGTGATCACTCCTATCTCCCTCGATCACACCGACCGGCTCGGGCCCGACATCCCCAGCATCGCCGGGGAGAAGGCGGGCATCATCAAGCCCGGCGCCACCGCGATCCTGGCCCAGCAGGAGCTGGCCGCGGCCGAGGTGCTGATGCGGCGCTCGGCCGAGGTGGGCGCGGTCGTGGCGCGCGAAGGGCTGGAGTTCGGGGTGATGAGCCGCGAGGTCGCCATCGGCGGGCAGCTGCTCACCCTGCGCGGCCTCAAGGGCGTCTACGACGAGGTCTACCTGCCGCTGTACGGCGCTCACCAGGCGGGCAACGCGGTGTGCGCCCTGGCCGCCGTCGAGGCGCTGACGGGCGGCGACGACCCGCTCGACGCCGACCTCGTACGTCAGGCCTTCGCGCAGGCGTCCTCGCCGGGGCGCATGGAGGTCGTACGCCGCACTCCGACGGTCGTCATCGACGCGGCCCACAACCCCGGCGGCATGCAGGCGACGCTGGAGGGGCTGCACGAGGCGTTCGACTTCGCCAAGGTCATCGGCGTGGTCGCGGTCATGCGCGACAAGGACGTCGAGGGCCTGCTGGAGCTTCTTGAGCCGATGGTGGATGAGATCGTCGTCACGCGTAACTCCTCGCCCAGGTCGTTGACCGCGGACGAGCTGGCGGCGCTGGCCGAGCCGATCTTCGGCGAGGAGCGGGTGCATGTGGAGGACCGGCTGGACGACGCCATCGACAAGGGCATCGGCATCGCCGACGCCGAGGGGGAGTTCAGCGGCACCGGCGTGCTGATCACGGGATCTGTCGTCACGGCGGGGGACGCGCGGCGGCTGCTGAAGGCGGACGGCGTCTGATGAGCGGATGCGACGCGTCGGGCGCTCTGGGCGTACCAGCCCGGTTGATGAGGATGAAGGGGGGTTCGGGATGAGCTTTCAGGTGACGCCGGGCATGCGCAGGCTCGGCGCCAGCGTGCTCGGGATGGAGGCGATCGTCGCCGGGTTGATCACGCCGGTAGCGATCGTCGTCGGCAAGGTCGCGCCCGCGCTGGCGGTGACCGTCGGGATCGGGCTGGCCGTGCTGTGCGTGGTCGCCGCAGGCCTGCTCAAGAAGCCGGTCGGCTACCTGCTCGGCAGCGTCGTCCAGGTGCTGGCGATCGCGAGCGGGTTCCTGGTGACGTCCATGTTCTTCCTCGGGGCGATCTTCGCGGCACTGTGGATCACCGCGATTATGGTCGCTCGCCGTGTCGAGGGCGCTACTACCCGCTAAAGTCGGCCTACATGGCCGTCCCCCCGATCCAGCGGTCGCTCCGTTCGGTTGCGCCCGGAAACAGCTGGTTGCTCGACACTCTGCTCGGGCTGCTGGTCGTCTGCGCGCTGCCGCTGGCGATCATCACCATCCCCAACACGCTCTCCGTCGTCGCGAGGCTGCTGCCCGCCGACATCGATCAGGTCGGGCTCATGCGTACGCACGGGCTCGCCCTGCCTGTGCTCATGCTGACCGTGCCGCTCGCGGCGGTGGCGTTGCGGCGGGTTCCTGCCGCGCATCTCATGCTCGCCGGGCTGGCGCTGGTCGCGCTGTCCGACGCGGCGGGCGGCTATGCGGTCAGCGAGCTCCTCGTCGGCGCCGTACGCGTGCTGCGGGGCGTCGGGTGCGGGCTGCTCGTGCCCGCCACGCTGGTCGCGGTCTGGCCGCGTACGCCGGTGCTTCGCGGTCTGTGGGCAGGGACGTTCAGTCTGAGTCTGCTCACGGCGCAGGCGCTGGCGCTGTGGCCGCTGGACGCGGTCAGCAGCTGGAAGGTGACGTTGCAGCCGTATCCGCTGGTGACGGGGGTCGCGCTGGGAGTGGCGGCGGCGTACCTGCTGGCCTGGATGTTGCTCGGCCGGCCCGAGGCTCCCGCTTTCGAGGTGGGCGAGCGTGGCCGGCTGCTGCTGTGCGTCGTTCTGGCGCTCGGGATCGCCGTGGTGGCGATCAGCACGGCTTCGGCGGGCTGGCGGGCGCCTCCGGTGGTGCTGCTGGCGGCCACGGCCGTCTTCGGGCTGCTTGCGCTGGCGTCGATCGGCCCGGTGGAGAGCAGGCGGGCCGCGTACGTGCTGGTGGCCGTGGGGGTGGTGCTGCTGCCGAGCGCGGCTCAGGTGACGCTGGTGGAGATGGGTGGGCTCGGCGGGCCGGGGTTGCGGGGGCTGTGGATCCCCTACGGGATCGCGGGGGCGCTGGCGATCGGCGCGGCGGTGGCCGTTCGGCTGTACGCGGTCGGCGCCGGGAGATGGCTGGCGCCGCTGGGGCTGCTGTCCATGGTGGTGGGGTTGTGCTCGGTCCGGCTGGTGGTGCCGTCGGCCGATGGGATGGTGCTGGCGGTGCCGTTCACGTTGCTCGCGGTGGGGGCGGCGGTGGCCCTGACGGCGACGCTGCAGGAGGTCGGGATCGGGGCGGCGGCGTTCGGGCTGTCGTTGTGCGTGGCAGGGGTGCTGGCCGGGTTCCTGCTGGGGACCGGGGTGCAGATGGCGCTGCTGGACGGGGTCCGGTCGGCGCAGGAGCTGGTCGACAAGTTCGTGGGGGCGTTGCACTGGTGGGCGCTCATCGGCGGGTTCCTGCTGGTGGCCGTCATCGTGCTCGCGGCGGTGCTGGCGCGGCGGCCGGAGGGCGACGACGGAGGTGAACGGGCCCTCGAGGATGTTCTGCTCGTAACGGCTGCCCAGGACGACCCGGGTCGAGGAAGCGAGGCCGTTGACTGCGCCGGCGAGCGGCGGAAGTGGGGAGACGCCCTCGCCGCCGGGGATGGTCCTGGCCGGGACGAGGGCGAGGAGCCCGACGCGGGCGCGCCTGAAGGTGTTCGGTCCGTGCCGGACGGGCGTGCGATCGCCGAGCCGGAGGGCGAGCCCGAGGAGGGGCGCGTACCCGCCGTTCCGCCTCAGGCGAAGTCGCCCGAGGACGACCGTGCCCCGTAGACGGCGCCGTCCGGTCTCCACGGCGGCCCGCAGGGTCGGGGCGGGATCGCCCGTCCGAAACGAGGGTGCGGGCCCGGGACGGTAAGCTGAGGCCCGGCTACGGCGACGTCCGGGCCCGTGCCCGGCCGAGGCGTCCTCGCGATGAGGCCGGGGCGCCGGTAGCCGCGACCCCATTCTGTTCGAAGGAGAACTCCAAGTGTCCGAGCGCACTCTTGTCCTGATCAAGCCCGACGGAGTGAAGCGTGGCCTCATCGGTGACGTGATCGCCCGTGTGGAGCGCAAGGGCCTCAAGGTCGTGGCGATGGACCTGCGCACCCTCGACGCCGACACCGCCAAGGCGCACTACGCCGAGCACTCCGAGCGGCCGTTCTTCGGTGAGCTCGTCGAGTTCATCACGTCGGGGCCGCTCGTCGCCCTGGTGCTGGAGGGCCCCCGCGCCGTCGAGGCCTTCCGCGCGCTGGCCGGCGCCACCGACCCGGTGAAGTCCGCCCCCGGCACGATCCGCGGCGACCACGCCCTGGAGATCGGCGAGAACGTCGTCCACGGCTCCGACTCGCCCGAGTCCGCCGCCCGGGAGATCAAGATCTTCTTCCCGGACCGCTTCTAACTACCTCGCCCTTACCGTCCCTTTCCGAGGGCGGCAGGGAGCTCCCGCGCCCGCACAGCGCTGCACGCTGTGCGGGCGCCCGTGTTTTTGTCGGTGGTCTCGCGTAGCGTGTGCCGCGAGAGTTGCCAGATGCCATGTGGGGTTTTTGGAACGGTCCAGTGAGCGTTCGGGCGTTATGCGACAGTCTGGGCAAAATTGCTGTTGAGCTTGGGGCTGGAGATTTTTGACGGGCGCGGCGGCTCGTTGCACTCATCGGTGGGTACGTCACGTTACGATTCGAATTCAATCCGTAGTCATTCGCGAACGACGTTACGGAGGGCTCCGTTCCCCATGGGCAGCAAGCTCGCGTTCCTCGGCCGTGACATGGCGGTCGACCTCGGAACCGCCAACACACTGGTCTATGTCCGTGGCCGCGGCATCGTGCTCAACGAGCCGTCAGTCGTCGCGATCAACACCACCACGGGGAAGATCGTGGCGGTCGGCATCGAGGCCAAGCGCATGATCGGCCGCACGCCCGGCAACATCGTGGCCGTCCGGCCGTTGAAGGACGGCGTGATCGCCGACTTCGACGTCACCGAGCGCATGTTGCGATATTTCATTCAGAGGGTGCACAAACGGCGCCACTTCGCCAAGCCCCGGATCATCATCGCCGTGCCGAGCGGCATCACCAGCGTCGAGCAGCGCGCGGTGAAAGAAGCCGGCTACCAGGCCGGGGCACGGAAGGTCTACATCGTCGAGGAGCCCATGGCGGCCGCGATCGGCGCCGGGCTGCCGGTGCACGAGCCCACCGGCAACATGGTCGTCGACATCGGCGGGGGCACCACCGAGGTGGCGATCATCTCGATGGGCGGCCTCGTCACCAGCCAGTCGATCCGCATCGGCGGCGACGAGCTCGACCAGGCGGTCATCGCGTTCGCCAAGAAGGAGTTCTCGCTCATGCTCGGCGAGCGCACCGCCGAGGAGATCAAGATGGCGATCGGCTCGGCCTGCCCCAACGACGAGGAGCTGCACGCGGAGATCCGCGGGCGCGACCTCGTCAGCGGGCTGCCGAAGACGATCATCGTCTCCGGTGAGGAGATCAGGAAGGCGATCGAGGAGCCGGTCAACGCGATCGTCGACGCGGTCAAGACCACGCTCGACAAGTGCCCGCCCGAGCTGTCCGGCGACATCATGGACCGCGGCATCGCGCTCACCGGCGGCGGCGCTCTGCTCAAGGGCCTCGACGAGCGGGTCAAGGCCGAGACGGGCATGCCGGTCCACCTCGTCGAGAACGCCCTCGACTCGGTGGCCATCGGCTCCGGCAAGTGCGCCGAGGACTTCGAGGCGCTGCAGGAGGTCCTGGTGCCGGAGTCACGGCACTGATGAGGGACTCGCGCCGGGGCCGGCTGATCCTCGGAGTGCTGCTGACGGCGGCGCTGGTCATCCTGACCGTCGATCATCGCACCGGCGAGAGCTCGCCGCTGCGCCCGCTCCGCGCCGTCGGAGCCTGGGTCTTCGGGTCGGCCGAGCAGCTCGGGGGCGGGGTGGTGCGTCCGGTCACCACGTTCGTGCAGGCCTTGTTCACCGCGCCGGCGGCGCAGGAGCGGATCAAGGCGCTGACGGAGGAGAACGCCCGGCTGCGGACCGGGATGCTGACCGGCAGGCTCGACGCCGCCCGCTCCAGCGAGCTGAAGAAGCTGCTGGGGCTGGCGGGAGTCGGCGGATACAAGATCGTCACCGGCAATGTGGTCGCGCGGCGAGGCCAGCCGGGGTTCGAGGACACCGTGCAGATCGACATCGGCAGCGCCGACGGGGTGCAGCCGGAGATGACCGTGCTCAACGGCGACGGGCTGGTGGGGCGGGTCATCCACGCCTCCACAACCAGCTCGACGGTGCTGCTGATCAGCGATCCGGCTTCGGCGGCGGGCGCGCGGCTGGAGGGCGGCAAGGAGATCGGCGTCGTCCACGGGGTGGGCGAGTACGGAAGGCTCGTGCAGTTCCGGCTGCTCGACTCCACCGCGCCGCTGGTGCGGGGCGGGCGGATCGTCAGCTTCGGGTCGCAGAACGGGCGGCCGTACGTGCCGGGGGTGCCGGTCGGGGTGATCGAGAGGGTCGAGTCCACGCCCGGAGAGCTGACGCGCATCGCCTACGCGCGGCCGTTCGCGGATCTGACGGCGCTGGACGCGGTCGGTGTGGTGGTCGAGGCGCCGAAGAGGGACCCCCGTGACGCGGTGCTGCCCGCCAAGGAGGGGGGCGCGGTGACGCGGACGCCTACGCGCCGAGGGGGGTCACGGTGATGCGGGCGCCAGTGTGCGGAGGGCGGGGCGTGGGGGCGCGGGCCCGGGCGTCTGTGCGTGGGACGCGGGGCGTGGGGACGAAGGTCCGGGTTCCTGTGCGGGGCGTGGAGGCGCGGGTCAGGGGTTCTGTGTGTGGGCTGCAGGGCGTGGGGATGAGGGTCCGGGTTCCTGTGCGGGGCATGGGGGCGCGGGTCCGGGGTCCTGTGTGTGGGGTGTGGTGCTCGAAGGCGCGAGCCCGGGTGTCTGTGTGTGGGGTGCGGTCCCTGGCGGCGCGTGTCCGGGGGCCTGTGCGGCGAGGGCGAGTTGTGGTGCGGGCGCCCTGCACGCGGGAGGCGGGCCGTGGTGCGGGTGCCTTTGCACGTGAGGTGGGCCGTGGTGTGGGTGCCTGTGTGCGGGAGGTGGGTCGTAGCGGTGCCGGCCTCGGCTTGCAGGGGCCGGTGGTGCGGGCGTCTGCGCGCCGAGGGTGGGTCGTGGTGATCAGGGGGCTGGGGCACGAGGAGGGGTCGCGGTGATCGGAGGACTGTGCGTGCTGCTGGCGCTGCTGGTGCAGGTCATGCTGGTCAACCGGCTGCCGTTGCCTGGCGGGGGAGCGCCTGACCTGGTGCTGCTGGCCGTGATCGGGGCGGCACTGGCGCGCGGGGCGGTGCCGGGGGCGGTGCTCGGGTTCTTCGCCGGGCTGGTGGTGGACATCGCGCCGCCGGGCGCCCATCTGGTCGGGCAGTACGCGTTCGTGCTGGCGCTGGTCGGCTACGTGGCCGGGCGGGGCGCGGGCGGCCCGGTGACCACTGTGGTGCTGTGCGTGCTGCTGGCGCCGCTGCTGGCCGTGGGCGTCAACCTGCTGATCGGGGACTCCCGGGTGACGTTGGCCACGTTGACCGGGGAGGTGCCCGTCACCATCGTCTACACGCTGCTCGTGTCCCCTGTCGTCATCTGGCTGGCCACCCGCGGCGAGCCGAGGTACTCGACATGATCAGGATGCGGACCCGGCTGCTGGTGCTGCACGTGCTGGTGCTGACGCTGCTCGTGGTGCTGGTCGGGCGGCTCTACCAGGTGCAGGTGGTGCACGGGCAGGAGTTCGTGACGCGGGCGACGGAGACCAGGACGCGCACGGTGATCGTGCCGGCCGTGCGCGGGCAGATCCTCGACTCCTCCGGGCGGCCGCTGGTGCGCAACCGTACGGCGCTGGTCGTGTCCGTGGACCGGGCGCTGCTGTCCAGGACGCCGGACGGCGGGCTGAAGGTGCTGACCAAGCTGTCGCAGGTGCTCGGGAGGCCGGTGCAGGAGCTGCAGCGGAAGATCACGCCGTGCGGGCCGAAGGTGCCGAAGCCGTGCTGGACGGGGTCGCCCTACCAGCCGGTGCCGCTGGACGAGAAGGTGGACACCCGGGAGGCGCTGCAGATCCTGGAGCGCCAGGAGGAGTTCCCCGGGGTGACGGCGGAGATCCACTCGGTGCGGCAGTACCCGGGCGGCCGGGCGGGCGCGCAGATGCTGGGCTACCTGCAGCCGGTCACCGAGGAGGAGCTGGAGAAGCGCGAAGGGCTCAAGGCGGCCTTTTCCGGCGTCGACCTGGCCGGGCGCGACGGGCTGGAGTACGTCTACGACGACGCGCTGCGCGGCAAGGCCGGGCTGCGCCGGGTGCAGGTCGACCGGATGGGCAAGGCGCTCGGGGTGGAGGACCAGGTCACGCCCGTTCCCGGGGACCATCTGGTGACCAGCATCGACTCCCGCATCCAGGCGGTGACCGAGAGGGCCCTCGCCAGGGCCATGAAGTCCGCGCCGCAGGCCGACGGCGGGGCCGCGGTGGTGCTCGACGCGCGGAGCGGCAGGGTGGCGGCGCTGGCCAGCCAGCCCAACTACGATCCGGAGATCTGGGGCGGCGGAATCTCGGCGCGCGGCTACCAGCGGCTGATGTCGGAGAAGTCGGGCAAGCCGTTGGTGTCTCGGGCGATCAACGGGCAGTTCGCGCCCGGTTCGACGTTCAAGATCTCGTCGGTGACGTCGATGTTGCGGGCCGGCTATCCGCTGAACGGCACCTACGACTGCTCGGGGTCGTACAACGTGGGCGGGCGGGCCTTCAACAACTTCCGCGGCATCGGGCTGGGCCCGATGAACCTGCACACGGCGCTGGTGAAGTCGTGCGACACGATTTTCTACCGGGCCGCGTACGAGCAGTACCTCAAGGACGGTGGGCGTTATCCGAAGAAGACGCCGAAGGAGATCTTCGCGAACACGGCCAGGGCGTTCGGGTTCGGCCGGCCGACCGGTGTCGACCTGCCCGGCGAGTCCGGGGGCCGCATTCCCGACCGGGCGTGGAAGAAGAGCCTCTGGAACCAGACCAACGCGGTCACCTGCGAGCGCTCGCGCAAGGGCTATCCGGAGGTCAAGGACCGCGCGCGGGCGGAGTTCCTGAAGCGGCTGGCGCTGGAGAACTGCACGGAGGGGTTCCTGCTGCGGCCCGGCGACTCGGCCAACTTCTCCATCGGGCAGGGCGACGTGCTGGTGACGCCGATGCAGCTCGCGCGGGCCTACATGGCGCTGGTCAGCGACGGGAAGCTGCGCAGCCCGCGCATCGGCTGGGCGCAGGTGCGGCCTGACGGCAAGGTGGTCAGGACCATCCCCGTGCCGGTGGTCGGCAAGCTGCCGCTGAGCGAGAAGGAGCGGCACTACATCAAGAACGCGCTCAGCCAGGTCGCCCAGGACGGCACCGCGGCCGGAGCGTTCGCCGGTTTCCCGATGGACAAGGTGCGCGTGGGCGGCAAGACCGGCACCGCGGAGGTGTGGGGCAAGCAGGACACCTCGTGGTTCGCCTCGTTCGCGCCGACGAAGAACCCGCAGTACGTCGTGGTCGTCATGGTCTCCCAGGGCGGGATGGGCGCGCAGACCGCGGCGCCCGCCGCACGTGAGATCTACGAGGGCATTTACGGCATCCAACGGACCCCGGCCGTGCCCGGGGGCAGGCTCACCACCAAGCTGCCGGTCTTCCGGCCCGACGGAACGGTGGCGCCGCGATGACCGCCCGTACCGCCGCCGTCCAGCGGCCCTCGCTGCTGCGCCGGCTCATGCAGGAGAACTCCGCGGTCCGCAGGCTCGACGGGCTCATGCTGGTGGCGGTCGCCGGGCTGTGCGTGATCGGCACGCTGCTGGTGTGGTCGTGCACCAGGACCTGGGCGCCCGGCTCCACCGGCCTGGTGAAGAAGCACATGCTCAACGAGGCCATCGGCGTGGTGCTGTGCGCCATGGTGGCGACCGTCGATCACCGGGCGATGCGGGCGTACGCGCCGCTGGTGTTCTTCGTGTCGCTGGTCGGGCTGGGGCTGGTGATCACGCCGCTGGGCGCGACGATCAACGGCTCGCACTCGTGGATCCTGCTCGGCGGCGGCTTCGCGGTGCAGCCGTCGGAGTTCGCCAAGGTGGGGCTGCTGCTGATCATCGCCATGCTGCTGGCGCAGCCGGCGGAGGGCACCGATCGGCCGCGCGGGCTCGACGTGATGCTGGCGATCCTGGCGGCGGTGATCGCGATGGGGCTGGTGATGCTCCAGCCCGACCTCGGCACGGCCATGGTGCTGGCGGTGATCACGGCGGCCGGGTTGGTCCTCGGGGGCGTGCGCAAACGGGTCATCGCGGGGCTGGTGGCCACCGCCGCGCTGGGGATCTTCTCGGTGTTCTACTTCCAGTTGCTGGAGCCGTACCAGGTGGCGCGGTTCACGGCGTTCGTCGATCCGAGCGTCGATCCGCGCGGAGTGGGATACAACGCGACGCAGTCGCTGATCGCCATCGGGTCGGGGCAGCTGCTCGGCAAGGGGCTGCTCGGCGGCGGGCAGACGACCGGGCGGTTCGTGCCCGAGCAGCACACGGACTTCATCTTCACGGTGGCGGGCGAGGAGTTCGGCTTCCTCGGGTCGGCCGCGGTCGTGGTGCTGCTCGGGGTGGTGCTGGTGCGCGGGCTGCGCATCGCCCGCAAGTGCGAGGACCGGTTCGGGACGCTGGTCGCGGGCATGATCGTGTGCTGGTTCGGCTTCCAGACGTTCGTCAACGTCGGCATGACGATCGGCATCATGCCGATCACCGGGCTGCCCCTGCCGTTCGTGTCCTACGGCGGCACGGCCACGTTCGCCAACCTGATCGCGATCGGGCTGCTGCAGGCCATCAAGGTGCGAGGTCAGTCGTTCCTCTGACCGGCCGCGGGCGGCGCTGACCGGGCGTGAGCGCGCTTGCCGGATTTGCCACCGCCCCGGCCCCGCTACCCTTGACGGTATGCCTGTCGAGTCGATTTTCCACCGCCTGGAAGCGCTGCTGCCCAAGGTGCAGAAGCCCATCCAGTACGTCGGAGGTGAGCTCAACTCGACCGTCAAGGACTGGGACTCCGCCGATGTGCGATGGGCGTTGATGTACCCGGACGCCTATGAGGTCGGGCTGCCCAACCAGGGCGTGGCGATCCTCTACGAGATTCTCAACGAGCTGCCCGGCACGCTCGCCGAGCGCACCTACGCCGTCTGGCCCGACCTGGAGGCCCTCATGCGGGCCGAGGGCGTGCCACAGTTCACCGTCGACGCGCACCGCCCGGTGCGTGCCTTCGACCTGCTCGGCGTGTCGTTCTCGACCGAGCTCGGCTACACCAACCTGCTGACCGCGCTCGATCTGGCCGGCATCCCGCTGGAGGCCGCAGACCGGGGCGAGGACGATCCGATCGTCGTCGCGGGCGGCCACGCGGCCTTCAACCCCGAGCCGATCGCGGCCTTCGTCGACGCGGCCGTGCTGGGCGACGGCGAGCAGATCTCCATCGCCATCAGCGAGGTCGTGCGCGAGTGGAAGGGCGAGGGCAGGCCCGGCGGCCGTGACGAGCTGCTGATGCGGCTCGCCGAGTCCGGCGGCGTCTACGTGCCCAAGTTCTACGACGTCGACTATCACCCGGACGGGCGCATCAAGCGGGTCGCGCCCAACCGTCCCGACGTGCCGTGGCGGGTCCACAAGCACACGGTGATGGACCTCGACGAGTGGCCCTATCCGAAGAAACCACTGGTCCCGCTGGCCGAGACCGTGCATGAGCGGTTCAGCGTGGAGATCTTCCGCGGCTGCACCCGCGGCTGCCGGTTCTGCCAGGCGGGCATGATCACCCGCCCGGTGCGCGAGCGGTCCATCACCACGATCGGGGCGATGGTCGACAACGGCATCAAGGAGTCTGGTTTCAACGAGGTCGGCCTGCTGTCGCTGTCGTCGGCCGACCACTCCGAGATCGCCGAGGTCGCCAAGGGACTGGCCGACCGCTACGAGGGCACCAACACCTCGCTGTCGCTGCCCTCGACACGGGTCGACGCGTTCAACATCGACCTGGCCAACGAGTTCTCCAGGAACGGCCGGCGCTCGGGCCTGACTTTCGCCCCGGAGGGCGGCTCGGAGCGGATGCGCAAGGTGATCAACAAGATGGTCACCGAGGAAGACCTCATCCGCACCGTCACCACCGCCTACTCGCAGGGGTGGCGGCAGGTGAAGCTCTACTTCATGTGCGGCCTGCCCACCGAGCAGGACGAGGACGTGCTCGGCATCGCCGACCTGGCCAAGAAGGTCATCAAGGCCGGTCGTGAGGCCACCGGCAGCAGAGACATCCGCTGCACGGTCTCCATCGGCGGGTTCGTGCCCAAGCCGCACACGCCGTTCCAGTGGGCCGGGCAGGCCGACCACGAGACCGTCGACCGGCGGCTCAAGGCACTGCGTGACTCGCTGCGCGGCGACAAGGAATACGGCCGGGCCATCGGCTTCCGCTACCACGACGGCAAACCCTCGATCGTGGAGGGCCTGCTGTCGCGCGGCGACCGCCGGATCGGCGCGGTCATCCGGGCCGTCTGGGAGGACGGCGGCCGGTTCGACGGCTGGAGCGAGCACTTCTCCTACGAGCGCTGGATGGCCGCGGCGGACAAGGCCGGGATCGACGTCGACTGGTACACCACCCGCGAGCGGGAGGAGAACGAGGTCCTGCCGTGGGACCACCTCGACGCCGGCCTCGACCGCGAATGGTTGTGGCAGGACTGGCAGGAGGCCGTCTCCGGCGGCGAGGTCGAGGACTGCCGCTGGACGCCGTGCTACGACTGCGGCGTCTGCCCCACCATGGGCACCGAGATCCAGATCGGTCCGACGGGACGGAAGCTCCTTCCGCTCACCGTGGTCTAGCGCGCTCAGTGGGCGAGCCGTGCCTCGTTGTACACGTCCATACACCGGGGCGGCTTATCCTGAATGAAGGAACTCTTACAAGGGAAGGACGACAGACTCTGAAACCTGTTCCCGAAGGGCCTCCGCCCGCGCCCACGGTGCAGCGCCTGCGTGTGCGTTACGCCAAGCGCGGCCGCCTGCGCTTCACCAGCCACCGCGACATCTCGCGGGCCGTCGAGAGGGCGGTCCGCCGTGCTGGCATTCCGGTGGCCTACAGCGCGGGTTTCTCGCCCCACCCCAAGATCTCCTACGCGGGCGCGGCGCCGACCGGCGTCGCCAGCGAAGCCGAATACCTCGAGATCGGCGTAACCACGCCGTGTGACCCCGAGCAGGTCAGGTCCAGTCTGGACGGATCGCTGCCGCCGGGGCTCGATGTGCTCGACGTCGTGGAGGCGGGTCAGGGTGGGCTGGCCGACCGCTTGGAGGTCTCCGACTGGGAGGTGCGCCTGCCCGGTGCCGATCGCGAGCTCGCCGAGATGGCGGTGGAGAAGTTTCTCGCGGAGGGCACCGTGGAGGTCGAACGCCTCACCAAGAAGGGACCCCGCCGCTTCGACGCGCGCGGCGCCGTCCTGGGGCTGACGGTGTCCGAGGGAACAGAAAGAACCGCAGCTCAGGTGCAGAGAGGGCCGTGTGTCATACTGCGCATGGTTGTTCGGCACATGACGCCTGCAGTTCGACCCGACGATGTGCTCACAGGGCTGCGCCTTGTGGCCGACTTCGCGCCGCCGGTTCCCCCCGAGGTGACCAGGCTGGCGCAGGGGCCGCTCGACGCCAGTACCGGTGCGCTTGCCGACCCGCTCGGCCTGGACCGCGACACGACGCGCGGCGGCGAGGCGGGACCGGCGGGTGAGCACGTCGGCGGTTGAGGACGCGCCCAGCATGCGCCGGGCACGACCGCTGACAGGACTTGGCGTCGGCGACTCCGTCACGGAGGCGCCGACGGACAACTGAGACACGATGGCTCCCGCGCGGCGCGGCGACGCGCCCGGGAGCTGACGGGAGAGCGCCCGCATGCTCGACAACGAGCCCAACGCCGGGGCCACTGGCCCCGACGGGGAGACAACTGAACAGACAACGGGGACCAGGCGCCGCCGCGCCGCCAGCCGGCCCGCGGGGCCGCCGCCCGAGCTGCCCGAGGAGCCGGTGCAGAAGCCGGTCACCGTCGTCGCCGCCCAGGCCGCGCCGTCGGTGTCGGTGTCGGAGGGCGCGCCGGTGCGGGGCACTGTGGTGCGCAGAGCAGCCGGGTCGCCGGATGCCGAGGTCGCTGTTGCCGTGGAGAACGGAAGCGGTGCCGTGAGCGGCGCTCGCGGGGCCGGTGGCGGCGTGGCTGAGGCTGGTGGCATTGGTGCTGCCGAAGCTGTTGGTGGCCCTGCTGCTGGGGCTGGTGTCAGTCCGGTGGAGGCCGCTGTGGCCGGGGCCGTGGCGGACGCGGTGAGCGAGGCCGGAGCCGGCGAGGAGAAGCCCAAGAAGACGTCGCGTACGCGGTCCACCGCGACGACGACGCGGCGGCGTACCACGAAGAAGGGCGCCGAGGCCGAGGAGGCCGGTGCTGAGAGCGGCGCCGGTGTGGCTGTGAGCGCCGAGGGCGCTGGCGCCGGTGCGGTGGAGAGCGGCGTGGCCGCGGCTCCCGCCGAGGAGGTCGCGCCGAAGCGGCGTACCAGGACTCGTAAGAAGGCCGGTGAGGACGTGGCGGCGGAGGCCGTCGCGCCCGCCGGGGAGCAGGGCGTGCCGGCCGACGGCGCGACCGAGGCCGCTGCCGGGCAGGCCGCTGGAGTGAGCGCGGCCGGTGGCGTGGGTGCCGGGCCGGTTGGCGCGGAGGGTGCCGGACAGGCCGCTGCACAGGCCGCCGGCGAAGCCGGCACGCAGGCCGGTGCGGAGGCAGAAGCGCAGGCCGAGGCGGCCGAGAGCGGGCGTGGCACGGGGAGCCGGAGGACGCGCACCCGCGCCACGACGACGCGTAGCCGGCGTGCGACCGCCGCGGAGGCGGCGCCCGGCGAGACGGGCGAGGACGCCGGCACGGGCCCGCAGGGAGCCGTGCCTGGCCAGGCCGGCGCCGGTCAGGGCGCGGTGGCCGGTGGCGTTCAGGGCCCTGTGGTGGCGTCCGGCGGGGATGTCGAGGGTCTTGAGGACGAGGGGGAGGACATCATCGAGATCCTTCCCGAGGACGAGCCGCTCGACGACGAACCCGCCGGCGAGGACCTCGACGAGGAACCGACCCGGCCGAGCCTGCTGGCCGACCCGTTCGGGCTCTCGGCCCGCCGCTACGACGAGCCCGGCGCCGCGTTCCAGCGGCCCGCGGCCATCTTCGCGCCGCTGTTCCAGGCGCCGGACCCGACCCAGGCCAAGCCCGCCGTGACGCGGCGTCCCGAGCCGCCCCAGCCGGTCGAGCCGGAGGAGGCCGAGGACCTTGTCGAAGAGGGCGTCGAGGACGAGACCGATGCCGACGCCGTCGAGGAGCCCGAGGAGGAAGAGGGCGGCGGACGTCGCCGCCGTCGCCGCCGCGGTGGCCGCGGGCGCGGCAAGTCGCGTGAGCGTGGCGAGGGCGAGGACGGCGAGGACCAGGACGAGGAGTCCGAGGAGGAGCCCGCCGAGGAGCCGTCCGCGCAGGAGGAAGAGGAGAGCTCGTCCTCACGCCGCCGCCGTCGCCGCCGCCGCAGGGGCGGTGACGAGGGCGCTGAGCCGGCCAGCGACGACCCGCCCAACACGGTGGTGCGCATCCGCGCGCCGCGCTCCGGCCGCACCGGTGCGCTGGAGACCGCCACGGACGGCGTGCAGAGCGTGCGCGGCTCGACCCGGCTGGAGGCCAAGAAGCAGCGCCGCCGCGAGGGCCGCGAGCTGGGCCGCAGGCGTCCGCCGATCATCACCGAGTCGGAGTTCCTGGCCCGGCGCGAGTCGGTCGACCGCATGATGGTGGTGCGCCGCCAGGGCGACCGTACGCAGATCGCGGTGCTGGAGGACGGCGTGCTCGTCGAGCACTACGTCAACCGCGAGGCGAGCCAGTCGTACGTGGGCAACGTCTACCTCGGCAAGGTCCAGAACGTGCTGCCCTCGATGGAGGCGGCGTTCGTGGACATCGGCAAGGGCCGCAACGCGGTCCTGTACGCCGGTGAGGTCAACTTCGACACCGTCGGGATGGAGGGCCAGCCGAAGCGCATCGAGTCGGCGCTGAAGTCCGGCCAGTCGGTGCTGGTGCAGGTCACCAAGGACCCGATCGGGCACAAGGGCGCGCGGCTCACCTCGCAGATCAGCCTGCCGGGGCGTTACCTCGTGTACGTGCCGGACGGGTCGATGACCGGCATCAGCCGCAAGCTGCCCGACAAGGAGCGCACCCGGCTCAAGAGCATCCTGAAGAAGGTCATGCCGGAGAACGCGGGCGTCATCGTGCGCACCGCGGCCGAGGGCGCCTCTGAGGACGAGCTGGCCCGCGACGTGGCCCGGTTGTCGGCCCAGTGGGAAAGCATCCAGAAGAAGGCCAAGTCAGCCAGCCCGCCGGAGCTGCTGTCCGCCGAGCCCGACCTCACCATCCGCGTCATCCGCGACGTCTTCAACGAGGACTTCACGAACCTGGTCGTCCAGGGCGACGACGCCTGGGACACGGTCGACGACTACGTCAAGTACGTCGCGCCGCACCTGGGCGAGCGGCTGTCGAAGTGGGACGGCGAGCAGGGCGACGTGTTCGAGGCCTACCGCATCGACGAGCAGCTCGGCAAGGCGCTGGAGCGCAAGGTGTGGCTGCCGAGCGGCGGCTCGCTGGTCATCGACCGCACCGAGGCGATGACGGTCGTGGACGTCAACACCGGCAAGTTCACCGGCCAGGGCGGCAACCTGGAGGAGACGGTCACCAGGAACAACCTGGAGGCGGCCGAGGAGATCGTGCGCCAGCTCCGGCTGCGCGACATCGGCGGCATCATCGTGATCGACTTCATCGACATGGTGCTGGAGTCCAACCGCGACCTGGTGCTGCGGCGGATGCTGGAGTGCCTGGCGCGCGACCGTACGAAGCACCAGGTGGCCGAGGTGACCTCGCTGGGCCTGGTGCAGATGACGCGCAAGCGGGTCGGTCAGGGGCTGCTGGAGGCGTTCTCGACGCCGTGCGAGTGCTGCAACGGGCGCGGGCTGATCGTCTCGACCGAGCCGGTCGAGAGCAAGCCGGAGCCGCGCGGCACGCAGGGCAAGATGGCCGTCGAGAAGGCGGTCTCGGACAAGGTTTCCGCGGCCAAGGACACCTCAGGCCGTGATACCGTGACCGGTGCGCTTGATGATGTCCCGGCTGAGGACGACCAAGCGGGCCAGACTTCCGGCAGAGGGCGGCGACGCTCTCGCCGAGCGAAGTCCGCCGACTAGCCTTTGGCGGACATCCGACGATCCGTCCGGTTCGCCTAGGGGACCGTTAATCCGGTACCCTGGTGAACCGGTGCGTCAGGTGACGCGCCCTGTTGGCGCGCCTACTCGGTTCGTCGGTTCGAGACAGGACCGAATGGCAGGCGCAGCATTCGGCGGTCGTTCCCTCAGGGGACGGCTGTGGCAACAGCGAGTCAGTAGAAGGGTTCCGCGGTGTACGCGATCGTTCGTTGCGGCGGCAGGCAGCAGAAGGTCTCCGTCGGTGACGTCCTCGAGGTGGACAAGGTCGCCGGCGAGGTCGGCTCTTCGGTTTCGCTGCCGACGGTGCTCGTCGTCGACGATGGCGACGTGACCACCGAGGTGGGCAAGTTCATGGTCAGCGCCGAGATCCTCGGCGAGACCAAGGGCCCGAAGATCCGGATTCTCAAGTACAAGAACAAGACCGGTTACAAGAAGCGCCAGGGTCACCGCCAGCGGTACACCCAGGTGAAGATCACCGGTATCGACCAGGCCTGATCGGGAGTTTGAGAGATGGCACACAAGAAGGGCGCGTCGTCCACCCGGAACGGCCGTGACTCCAATGCTCAGCGCCTGGGCGTCAAGCGCTTCGGCGGCCAGCTGGTCAACGCGGGCGAGATCATCGTCCGTCAGCGTGGTACCCACTTCCACCCCGGCGACAACGTCGGCCGTGGTGGCGACGACACGCTGTTCGCGCTGACCGCGGGTCACGTGCAGTTCGGCGTCAAGCGCGGCCGTCGGGCCGTGAGCATCGTCCCCGTCGCGGAGTAGTTCTCCGCTCCCGTCACGGGGGTCGTTGCACCATCGCGTCAAAGGGGTGGATCGCGCGGGCGATCCACCCCTTCCGCGTTCCCGGGGCCTGGGTAGGGTCCCGTTCGATGAGTTGAGAAGCCCCTGGCGGGGGCGATGGAGGAGTGCTGCTGCATGCCGGACTTCGTGGACCAGGTGGTCCTGCACGTCAAGGCCGGTGACGGGGGAAACGGGTGCGCCTCCATCCACCGGGAGAAGTTCAAGCCCCTCGGCGGTCCGGACGGGGGCAACGGCGGGCGCGGCGGCGACGTCATCCTTGAGGTGGACCCCAACACCGCGACCCTGCTCGACTACCACCGCCGCCCGCACCGCAAGGCCGAGAACGGCAAGCAGGGCCAGGGCTCCAACCGCGACGGCGCCAACGGTGAGGACGTGATCCTGCCGGTGCCCAACGGCACGGTGGTCAAGGACGCCCGCACCGGCGAGGTGCTGGTGGACCTGATCGGCGCCGGCACCCGGTACGTCATCGCGCAGGGCGGCCACGGGGGCCTCGGCAACGCCGCGCTGGCCTCGACCAAGCGCAAGGCGCCGGGGTTCGCGCTGCTCGGCGAGCCGGGCGACGGGCTCGACGTGATGCTGGAGCTGAAGAGCGTCGCGGACGTGGCGCTGGTCGGCTTCCCGAGCGCGGGCAAGTCGTCGCTGATCGCGGCGCTGAGCGCGGCCAAGCCGAAGATCGCCGACTATCCCTTCACGACGCTCGTGCCGAACCTGGGCGTGGTGACGGCGGGCGACACCGTGTTCACCGTGGCCGACGTGCCGGGGCTGATCCCGGGCGCCTCGCAGGGGAAGGGGCTCGGGCACGAGTTCCTGCGGCACGTCGAGCGGTGCGACATGCTCGCGCACGTCATCGACTGCGCCACGATGGAGCCGGGACGCGACCCGGTCAGCGACTACGAGGTGATCGAGGCCGAGCTCGCGGCGTACGGGAAGCTGGAGGACCGGCCGCGCATCGTCGTGCTCAACAAGGCGGACGTGCCGGACGCGCGGGAGCTGGCCGAGCTGGTGACGCCCGAGTTCGAGGAGCGCGGGCTGCAGGTGTTCACGGTGTCGGCGGCCACGCATGACGGGCTGCGCGAGCTGACGTACGCGATGGGGGAGTGGGTCGCGGCGGCGCGGGCCAGCAAGCCGGTGGAGGAGCCCACCCGGCTGGTCATCCGGCCCAAGCAGCTCGGGGACGCCGGGTTCAAGGTCCGGCGGGTCAACGAGAACCTGTTCCAGGTCACCGGCGAGAAGCCGGAGCGGTGGATCCGGCAGACCGACTTCACCAACGACGAGGCCGTCGGCTACCTCGCCGACCGTCTGGAGCGGCTGGGCGTCGAGGAGGAGCTGGCCAAGGCCGGGGCCACGGCGGGGGCCGAGGTGGTCATCGGGCCGATGGAGGGTGGCTACGTGTTCGACTGGCAGCCGACGCTGAGCGCGGAGTCCACGCGGCAGGGGCCGCGCGGCACCGACAACCGGCTGAGCTGAAGCCGCTTCGCGACGGCGCCGGGGCGCGGCATAGGGGCGGGCTCCAGTTGCTGGGCTCCAGGGCAGGCTGCAAGGGGCTGCCAGGGTGGCGACAGGGGCGCTGAGCCGCCCCTCGCGCCCTGATGCCGCGCCTGGGCGCCCCAGAGGTGCGGCGTCTTCAGGTGCGAGGGCCCTGGTGTGTGGGGTCTGAGGTGCGGGGTCTGAGGTGCGGGCCTTAAGGTGCGGGGTCTGTGCGGGCCTTGAGGTGCGGGCCTTAAGGTGCGGGCCCTGAGGTGCGGGCCTTAAGGTGCGGGCCCTGAGGTGCGGGGCCTGGAGTGCGGGAGGTTGGGGGAGCGGGGTTTGGGCGGGCGTTGGGTGGGCTGGAGCTTGGATAGGCTGCAGAGCGTGCGGGAACAGATCAGCGCGGCGTCGAAGGTCGTGGTCAAGGTCGGCTCCTCCTCGCTCACCACCCTCCAGGGCACGATCGACGTCGATCGCGTCGATGCCCTGGTGGACGTGCTGGCGGCGCGGCGCCGGGCCGGGACGCAGATCGTCCTGGTCTCCTCCGGGGCGATCGCGGCGGGGCTCGGCCCGCTCGGGCTGAGCGCGCGACCACGCGACCTCGCGACCCAGCAGGCCGCCGCCTCCGTCGGCCAGGGCGTGCTGGTGGCCCGCTACACCTCCTCCTTCGCCCGGTACGGGCTGCGCGTCGGCCAGGTGCTGCTCACCGCCGACGACATGATGCGCCGCGCCCACCACGTCAACGCCCAGCGCACCCTGCACCGGCTGCTGGAGCTGGGCATCGTACCGATCGTCAACGAGAACGACACGGTGGCCACCGACGAGATCCGGTTCGGCGACAACGACCGGCTGGCCGCCCTGGTGTCCCATCTGATCCGCGCCGACGCGCTGGTGCTGCTGTCGGACGTGGACGCGCTCTACGACGGCCCGCCGAGCCGCAGCGGCGCCCGCCGGCTGGCCGAGATCCGCGGTCCCGAGGACCTGGCGGGCGTCGAGCTGGGCAGGAACGGCGCGGCCGTCGGCACCGGTGGCATGGTGACCAAGGTGCAGGCCGCCAGGATCGCGACCGGGGCCGGCGTCCCCGTGGTGCTCACCGCGGCCGCTCACGCGGCCCAGGCGCTGAGCGGCGCCGACGTCGGCACCTACTTCCACCCCGGCGGGCGCCACCCCGGCACGCGCCTGCTGTGGCTCGCGCATGCCACCACCGGGCGCGGCCGGCTGAGCCTCGACCCGGGCGCGGTGGAGGCCGTCGTCGGGCGGCGCAAGTCGCTGCTGCCGGCCGGGGTGACGTCGGTGGAGGGCGAGTTCGCGGCGGGCGACCCCGTGGACCTGTGCGGGCCGGAGGGTGACGTGGTGGCCCGCGGGCTGGTCAACTTCGACGCCGCCGAGATCCCCGGCCTGCTCGGGCGTTCCACTCGCGAGCTGGCCAGCGCGCTGGGTCCGGAATATGAACGCGAGCTGATCCACCGCGACGACATCGTCATACTGGAGACCCACGCTTAGCAGCCGAACGAGGAGCACGTGATGTCCGAAGAGTTCCTGAAGGTCGCCCGCGCGGCACGAGAGGCCGCCGCCGAGCTGGCCCCGCTGCCGCGGGCGCCGAAGGACCGGGCGTTGCGCGTGATCGCCGACGCCCTGGTCGCCCACGCTGCCGAGATCGTCGCGGCCAACGCCGAGGACGTCGAACGGGCCAGGGCCGAGGGCACCTCCGAGGCCATGATCGACCGGCTGCGGCTGGACGAGGGCCGCATCGCCAAGATCGCCGACGCCGTGCGCGAGGTCGCCGACCTGCCCGACCCGGTCGGCGAGGTGGTCCGCGGCTCCACGCTGCCGAACGGCCTGGAGCTGCGCCAGCTCCGGGTGCCGCTGGGCGTCATCGGCATCATCTACGAAGGCCGTCCCAACGTCACCGTGGACGCCGCCGCGCTCTGTCTCAAGAGCGGCAACGCCGTGCTGCTGCGCGGCTCCTCCAGCGCCTACTCCTCCAACACGGCGCTGGTCGCGGTCATGCAGGGCGCGCTGGAGGGCACCGAGGTCCCGGTCGGCGCGATCCAGCTCGTGCCCGGCCGCACCCGCGACTCGGTCAAGGAGCTCATGCGCGCCCGCGGCCTGGTCGACGTGCTGATCCCGCGCGGCGGCGCGTCCCTGATCAACTCCGTGGTCGAGGAGTCCACCGTGCCGGTCATCGAGACCGGCGTCGGCAACTGCCACGTCTACGTCGACGCCGAGGCCGACGTCGACCTCGCCGTGAAGATCCTGGTCAACGCCAAGGCGCAGCGGCCCTCGGTGTGCAACGCGGCTGAGACGTTCCTCGTTCACCAGGACATAGCGGGCGCGTTCGTGCCGAAGGCGCTGGAGGCGCTGGCCGAGGCGGGCGTGACCGTGCACGGCGACGAGCGGATCGCCGCCCACGGCCCGGACGTCGTACCCGCCACCGACGACGACTTCGCCACCGAATACCTCTCGCTCGACATCGCCGCGGCCGTCGTCGGCTCGCTGGAGGAGGCGGTGGCGCACATCAGGCGCCACGGCTCGGGCCACACCGACGCCATCGTGACCCGGTCGCAGCGGGCCGCCCGGCGTTTCGTGGCGCTGGTCGACTCGGCGGCGGTGGCGGTCAACGCCTCCACGCGGTTCACCGACGGGGGTGAGTTCGGGTTCGGGGCGGAGATCGGCATCTCCACGCAGAAGCTGCACGCGCGCGGCCCGATGGGGCTGCCGGAGCTCACCTCCACGAAGTGGGTATACACCGGCGAAGGGCATTTGCGCACCTCAGAAGGCACGGTGGTGGCTGGTTGACCGGCGTGTCGGCCTGACCGTGGCCGCGCACCGCGGCTTGACTGGGAGACATGGAGATCATC
Organism: Nonomuraea sp. LP-02; assembly: GCF_036289125.1. NCBI lineage: Bacteria > Bacillati > Actinomycetota > Actinomycetes > Streptosporangiales > Streptosporangiaceae > Nonomuraea > Nonomuraea sp. LP-02. The sequence continues at coordinate 9,112,072 of NZ_JAXCLK010000001.1, forward strand.
GTCGCCCTCGTCTTCGTCGCCGCGGTGCTGTTCGGCGCCGATCGTCTGATGCTCCTGCTGGAGAGCCACGGCCACGTACGCTGGCGCCGCAAGGGCCGCAGGCGGCTGTCGGAGGAGCCCACCGCGCGACTCGACAGCATGCTCTCCGACCACTCACGCCGATAAACCTGGACGACCTCCGGCGCGCCGCAAGCGTTGACTCCCGTCCCAACGCTAGGGTTGTGTCCCTTATGGGCGCGCCGGGCGGGGAGGGACGGTGAGCAAGCTCGGCAAGGTCGGGCCGTACACCTTGGTCGAGCGGCTCGGCCGGGGCGGCATGGGCGAGGTCTACCTCGCGACCACCCGCCGGGGCGAGCGCATCGCGCTGAAGGTCCTGCACGACCTGGCCGAGGACGAGACCTCCCGGGTCAGACTGGAGCGCGAGGTCCGCGCGCTGCGCAGGGTCGAGAGCCCCTACGTCGCCAAGGTGCTGGACGCCGACCTCAACTGCACGCGGCCGTACCTCGTGATGGAGCACATCGAGGGCGCCACGCTGCTGGAGAAGGTACGCCAGGACGGGGCGCTCGACGTCGCCGAGCTGGTCGAGATGGCGCAGGGCATCGCGGCGGCGCTGGCGATCATCCACGCGGCCGGGGTCGTGCACCGCGACCTGAAGCCGGGCAACATCATCATGTCCGCGCGGGGGCCGGTGCTCATCGACTTCGGCATCGCCCAGGTCCTGGACGCGACCCGGCTGACCATGACCGGCACGTTCCTCGGCACGCCCGGCTACACCGCGCCGGAGATCTTCGCCGACGAGCACGTCGACTCGCCGGCCGACGTGCACGCCTGGGCGGCGACGGTGGCGTTCGCGGCGACCGGGCGGCCCACGTTCGGGCGGGGGACGGCCGAGGCGCAGATGTACGCCGTGCTCAACGGGCAGGCCGACCTCAAGGGCGTGCCGGTCGAGCTGCTGCCGCTGGTGCGCGCGGCGCTCAACCGGGAGCCGGGCAAGCGGCCCACGGCGGCGTTGCTGGCCGACCGGCTGTCGCGGCTGGCCAGGGTGACCAGTGCGACCGAGACCGACGCGGGCGGCGAGGCCGCCGAGGAGGCGCCGCCGTCGCGGGGACGGGGCGCGGACGAGGGCACGCGGGGCGAGGCCAAGGCGGCGCGCGGGCGGCCGAATCCGACGGGCGCCGACGGGAAGGTGCCGCCGCCTCGCCGTACCGGTGGCGAGGCGGCGCGGCGGGCCGCCGCCGAGGGGAAGGCCGCCCAGCCCCGAGGGCGCACGCCTGTCGACGGGGCTGCTGCGCGTGGCCGGACGCCTGCGGATGGGGCTGCCGCGCGCGGGCGCACGCCTGTTGACGGTGCTGCCGCTCGTGGGCGTGCTCCTGCGGACGGGGCTGCTACGCGTGGCCGGACGCCTGCGGATGGGACTGCCGCGCGTGGGCGCACGGCTGCTGACGGGGCCGCTGCTCGTCCCCGCGCCGCCGCGGATGGCGCTGCGGCCCGGGGACGGACGGCTGGTGACGGGGGCGCCGCGCGGGGGCGTACGTCCGCTGACGGCGTCGTGGCGCGGAGCAGGATGGACGGGGCCGCGGCGCGGGCCCGGAGCGGGGCCGACGGGAAGGTGCCCGCGCCGCGCGTCCGGGGCAGCGGCGACGGCAAGAACACCGGGCCGCGGCCGAAGCTGACCACGCCCCGCGCCCGTGCGGCCGCCGCCGTACGGACCCGCGCGGCGGCGGCCCGGCCGCAGGTCAGGCGGAAGAGCGACGCGCCCACCACGCTTCCCGCGGGCAACGGCGCGCTGCTGCTGCTCGCGGTGCTGGCGGTGCCGTGCGTGGTGACGTCGGTGATCTGGCCGATCGCCTCGATCGCGATCACCGCCGTGTTCGTGGTGCTGACCAGGGCGCTCTGGATGAACCACTGGATGATCAGGAACCGGGGCTCCCGGCGGGTCCGGATGACGCTGCGCGTGCTGCTGTTCCCGCTGGCGCTGGCCGGCGCGGCGGGGACCGCGCTGGTGTGGCCCGGCGTGCCCGTCGCGGTGGCGTCGGGCGGGGCGCTCTGGGTGACCGGCGGCGGCCAGATCGACACCGACTGGTGGCAGCAGCCGGCGCCCGTGACCGTGGCGGCCGTGGTGTTCGGGATGCTCTGCGGCGGCATCACCGGTCGCGAGATCGAGCGGATCGGCGGCCGGCTGCCGGACCTGCGCAGGGAGGGACTGCGGGCGCTGGCGGTGCTGGGCGGGTTCGTCGCCCTGTGCGCGGCCGCCGTGCGCGCCATCGCCCTCCTGCTCTAGGACTCCTGCGGCGTCACCGCCGCAGGGCGCGGCCGCTCACGCTGACCGGCCGCGCGTGGCGATGGCGCCGGTCAGCCCTGGCCGCCGTCGCGGCGGGAGAAGCGGTTGAAGATGCGCTCGCCCGCGTTGACCGCGCCCTCGGCGACGTCACGCAGGACGCCGATGAACGGGTCCTGCGACTGCTGCCAGGACGCGCGGTAGGACTCGGCCGCCGCCTTGACCTCGTCGGTGACCCGTGCGCTGGCGTCGTCCTCGCGGCGGGGGTAGTCGCCGCCGAGGATGCGGTCGTAGTCGCCGCTGCGCTGCCACTTGTCCAGCTCGGCCACGCGCACCACGGCGAACGGGTGGGTGGTGCCGAGCAGGTTGAGCACCTTGAGGAAGCCGTCGCGGAGGTCGCCCGCGGTGTCGTACTCGTTGTACTGCTCCAGGAACGCCTCGATGTTCATCTCGTGGGTGTAGGCGCCGCCGGCGAGCTTCATCAGCGCCCGCTTGCCCGCGTCGGGGTCCTGGCCGACGAGCAGGCCGCCGCGGTCGGAGGACAGCTCCGACTTGCGGTACCACTCCTCCAGGCCCGCGACGATGGCCCGCAGGCCGATGTAGCCGAGCGGGATCCAGGCGACGCGGGTGGCGAGGCGGGTGAGGATGTCGAGCATCGTCCGGTAGACCGCGTGCCCCGAGAGGATGTGGGCGGTCTCGTGGCCGATGACGAAGCGCTGCTCCTCCTCGTTCATGAGGTTGAGCAGGCCGGTGGTCACGACGATGAACGGGTCGTCGAAGCCGATGGCCTTGGCCTGGACCTGCGGGTCCTGCTGGACGTAGATCTCCGGGATGCGGTGCAGGTCGAGGGTGTAGGCGGCGTCGCGGCCCATGTCGTAGAGCGAGCGGAACTGCGTCTCGCTGACGCGGACGGCCGAGGCGAGGTACATCAGGCGGAGGCGGCGCTCGCTGATGAGACCGGACATCTGCTTGAGAACCGTGTCGAACCCACTCAACTTGCGCAGAGCGACCAGGGCGGACCGGTCTGCGGGGTGTTCGTAGGCACGGGACGAGATGCCGGGCAGTTGGACTCTGTTGCGGTCCGGGGTGGTCGTCATGCCCGGCATGCTACGTCCGCAACGGGGGTCATGCGCGGACATCACGAAGGGGGGTGCCATCGAGTTGTGGTGCTGCGTCCGCGTAAGGTCCGTTCCATGAAGAACGCGTCTGGTGGGCATGGGTTGCGGCGAGTGGGAGTGATGGGCGGGACGTTCGATCCCATCCACCACGGCCACCTCGTCGCGGCCAGCGAGGTCGCCCACCATTTCGAGCTGGACGAGGTCGTCTTCGTCCCGACCGGACGGCCGTACCAGAAGTCCGAGCGCGAGGTGTCCGCCGCCGAGGACCGCTACCTCATGACGGTCATCGCCACCGCCTCGAACCCCCGCTTCTCCGTCAGCCGCGTGGACGTGGACCGTCCCGGGCCGACGTTCACGATCGACACTCTGCGCGACATCGCCAACATTTACGGTCCGGACGTCGAGCTGTTCTTCATCACCGGCGCGGACGCGCTCGGCGCGATCCTCGACTGGCAGCAGGCCGACGAGTTGTTCGAGCTGGCGCACTTCGTCGGCTGCACCAGGCCCGGCCACACCCTGCACGACCCCGGCCTGCCCGAGGGACGGGTGACGCTGCTGGAGATCCCCGCGCTGGCCATCTCGTCGTCGGAGTGCCGGCAGCGGGTGGCCAAGGGGGAGCCGATCTGGTATCTGGTTCCCGACGGGATCGTGCAGTACATCAACAAACGGGGGCTGTATCACGCCCACGGGTGAAGGTATCCATGCCGTACGTGAGGGGTTTCGGCCTGGACGGGTACCCTCAACATATGGGCATGCTGCCGACACAGGAGGACAGACCCGCATCGTGACCGCATCTGACAGAGCCGTCCAGCTCGTCCGCATCGCCGCGGAGGCCGCGGCCGACAAGCTGGCCGATGACATCCTCGCCTACGACGTGAGCGAGCAGCTCGTCATCACCGACGCGTTCCTGCTCTGCTCCGCCACCAACGACCGCCAGGTCCGTGCCATCGTCGACGAGATCGAGGAGCGGCTGCGCACCGAGGCCGACGCCAAGCCCGTGCGCCGCGAGGGCGAGCGTGAGGGCCGCTGGGTGCTGCTCGACTACATCGACATCGTCGTGCACGTCCAGCACGAGGAGGACCGTACGTTCTACGCCCTGGAGCGCCTGTGGAAGGACTGCCCGGCCATCGCGCTGCCGGAGAGCGTCATGCAGGCCAACCTGCAGCGGGCGCGCGCGTGAGCGGACGAGCCGGACGTTCCGGCGGGGAAGCCGCATGAGCAAGCGCATCGTATGTCTGCGCCACGGGCAGACGTTGTGGAACGTCGAGCAACGGTTCCAGGGCCACTCCGACATCCCGCTCGACGAGACCGGCATCGCGCAGGCCGCCAGGGCCGCCTCGCTGCTGGCCTCGCTCCGGCCCACCGTCATCGTCTCCTCCGACCTGCAGCGGGCCAACGACACCGCGCTCGCGCTGGGCCGCCTGGTCCGGCTCGACGTGCACGTCGACAAGGACTTCCGCGAGCGCGGAGGCGGCCAGTGGGAAGGGCTGACGCGGGAGGAGATCGCCGCGCGCTGGCCCAAGGAGTACGCCGACTGGGAGGCTCCCGACGGCGAGTCGGTCCAGGACGTCGCCGAGCGGGTGGGGTCGGCCATGCGCCGCTGGGCGGCCAAGCTGGACGACGGCGGCCTGCTGGTCGTGGCCTCGCACGGCGCGGCGCTGCGGCTCGGCATCTGCGAGCTGCTCGGGCTGCCCGAGGAGCTGTGGCCGGCGCTCGGCGGGCTCGGCAACTGCTCGTGGTCGGTGCTCCAGGAAGGGCGCAAGGGCTGGCGGCTGCTGGAGCACAACGCCGGCACGCTGCCCGAGCCCATCAGCAGCGACGACAAACCGGACGCCGAGGTCTGAGAACGGTCGGGCGGCCGTGCGGCTCGGGGGCCGTGCGGCTCGCCCGCTCAGGAGGCGGTGTGCCGCTCCTGAGCGTCGAGAAGCTCGTCCCAGTGCTCGGCCGCCCACACGCATGCCGCCTCCAGCGGCTCCAGCATGCTGCGGCCGAGCGGCGTGAGCGCGTACTCGACCTTGGGTTTCGGCCCGTCGTGCACGGTGCGCAAGACGAGGCCGCTGCGCTCCAGCCCGCGTAGCGACTGCGTGAGCACCTTCGGGGTGACGCGGTGCAGCGGCACGCGGAGCTCCGAGAACCGGCGCGGGCCGTCCTCCAGACAGCGGATGATCAACGCCGCCCACTTGTCGCCGAAGCGGAACGGCACCAGCGCGGACGGACACAACTCGTCGAACAGATCGGCGGGCAGCGGCTGCCGGTGCGTCATGGTGTCTCTCCCGCGGGTCTCGGTATCCAGGAGGTAACCGCCCTCGCGGCTACCTTTCCGGAGCATCGACGCAACGGGAGGTATTCCGACGATGGGCAAGTACGTGATTTTCGGGGCCGGCGGCCGAGCCGGTCGGCAGGCCGTCGCCGAGGCGCGCAGGCGCGGGCATGAGGTGACGGCGGTGGTGCGCGACCCGTCACGGTACGGCGGCCCGGCGGACGACGGCGTACGGGTCGCCGCAGGGGACGTCACCGACACGGCGGACGTCGCCGCCCTCGCGGCCGGGCACGACGCCGCGATCAACGCGGCGGCGGCACTGGGCTCGGACACCTTCTTCAGCGACGCGGCGCGCGCCCTCGTCAAGGGCCTGCGGCAGGCCGGGGTGGACAGGCTCGTCGCGGTGGGGCTCGCCACGCTGCTGCCCGGGCCCGACGGGATCCGCCTGCTGGACGCGCCCGGCTTCCCCGCCGAGTTCCGGCCCTTCTGCCTGGCGCACGCCGCCGGTCTCGAGGTGCTCCGTGCCGAAGGCGGCGGGCTGGACTGGGTGTACGTCAGCCCGGCCGGCGACTTCGACCACGAAGGGGAGCGGAGCGGCCGGTACGAGGTCCGCGAGCACGGGGACATGGCGCTGCGCGTCTCGTACGCCGACTTCGCCATCGTCCTGCTGGACGAGGCGGAGACCCCACGGCACCGGGGCGGCCACCTGGCCGTGACCTGAGGCCCGGGCCCAGGCAGGGCGATTAGGCGAATCGGGGCGGATGGCTATATGCTCTCGGAGCGCCGCAACGGGCTGGGCCCGTGGCGGTGACCAGGGGCTATAGCGCAGTTGGTAGCGCGCCTCCATGGCATGGAGGAGGTCTGGGGTTCGAATCCCCATAGCTCCACACCAGCACCGCCACGGCGGCGTCCTTCCGGACGCCGCCGTTTTCCGTGTCCGGGGTCAGGTGGTGCAGGCGGCGCCGTTCAGGGTGAAGGACGAGGGGGCCGCGGTGTTGCCGTTGTGGGTGGCCTGGAAGCCGAACTGGGTGGACGCGCCGGGCGCCAGGGCACCGTTGTAGCTCACGTTCCTGGCCGTCACCGCCCCCGAGGCGGGGGAGACGGTGGCGTTCCACGCGCCCGTGATCGTCTGCCCGGCGGGCAGCGTGAAGGCCAGCGACCAGGACGAGAGCTGCGTGGTCCCGGTGTTGGTGATCGTCACGGCGGTGGTGAAGCCGGTGTTCCAGGTGTTCATGGCGTACGTGACCTTGCAGGCGCCAGGGGTGACCGTCGGGGTCGCGGTCGGCGTCTGGGACGGGCCGCCTCCGGGGGTGTCCAGGCCGAGGAAGGCCAGCACCATGGCGGCCATCCCGCCCTGCGGCAGGCTGTGCCCGACGCCCTGGAGGCTGATGCCCTCGACCGCGACGGTGGTGCCGGTGCCGCCGTAGCGGGTCCTGGTCCAGCCGGAGCGCGGCTGGTCGGTCATGGACGGGGTCTGGCTCAGGCCGTGGACGTTGGTCCACTGCTTGATCTCCTCGCCGAAGTTCGGGTAGCGCAGGGTGCTGTCCTCGGTGCCGTGCCACACCTGCATGCGGGGGCGCGGGCCGGTGTAGCCGGGGTAGGCGGCACGGACCAGGTCGCCCCACTCCTGCGGGGTCTTGATGAGCTGGCCGCCCGCGCAGGTGCTGTTCCAGCTCGATCCGTCGGTGGTGGCGAAGCAGCCGAACGGCACGCCCATGAACGCCGCGCCCGCCTTGAACACGTCCGGGTACGCGCCCAGCAGCACGTTCGTCATCATGCCGCCGGAGGAGGCGCCGGTGACGTACGTGCGCGCCGGATCGGCGTTGTAGCGCTGCTGCACGTACCTGACCATGGAGACGATGCCGACCGGGTCGCTGCCGCCGTCGTGCCGCAGCGCCTGCGGCGAGGAGACGTCGAAGCAGGACCCGCTGCGCGTCGCCGACGGGTAGACGACGATGAACTTGTACTGGTCGGCCAGCGAGGCGAACTCGGTGCCCGAGTAGAAGGCCGGGCCGGAGCCCGTGCAGTAGTGGACGGCCACGAGCAGCGCCGGGCGGGTGCCGACGCCGTCGGGCACGTAGAGGTGCATGCGAAGGTTGGTGGGGTTCGTGCCGAAGCCGGTCACCTCGGTGAGCTGGGCCGAGGCGGCTGGGGGCGCCGAGATCAGCATCGCGACGACGAGTGCCATCGCGGCGACCGCGGCGCTGGCCAACCGGGCTGTCAGTTTCATCCGGGCTCCTCTCGACGGCCTGAAACATTGCGAGTCTGTTCAGAAACTTTCACTCTCGCAACAGGCCAGGTCCACCGGGGACGGGCCCGCCCTTCTGAGCTGCGGAACCAGCGGAAACTAGGCGGGCTCCGGCATGAAACTTTCCCTGGGTGCGTAACGCTCGGCCAGGGCCGTGGCGGTCGCGGCGAGCCGCTCCCGCAGCTCGGCCGGAGCCAGCACCTCCGCGTCCACCCCCAGGCGCAGGAACTCGGCCAGCGCGTGCTCGACCGACTCGATCGGCACCGTCACCCGCGTCCACCCCTCCGCGTCCGGCGCCCCGGCAGTGCGCCGCGCCGCCTCCACCATGCCCGGCGTCATCAGGTCGGGCAGCCGCTCCAGCCCGCGCGGCGACAGCCGCACCACCGCCTCGCCCCGCCGCAGCCGCGCCTCGAACGCCTCCAGATAGGCCGCCCAGTACGCCGCCAGATCGAACCCCCGCGGCCGGGTGAAGCCCTCCTCCAGCGTGCGCAGGCCGAGGATCTGCGAGACGCGGTAGGTCCGCACGTCCCCGCCCGTTCCGGCCACCAGGTACCACCGGCCCGCCTTGACCACCAGCCCGTACGGATCCAGCAGCCGCTCCACCTCCTGCGGCTCCTTCCACCGCCGGTAGACGACCCGGATCCGCCGCTCGTTCCACACGGCGTCGGCCACGGCCGGCAGATGGGCCACCGGCTCCCGCTCGCGGTACCACGTGGGCGCGTCCAGGTGGAAGCGCTCCTGGAGCCGCCCGGCCCGGTCGCGCAGCTCGACCGGCAGCGCGGCCATGAGCTTGAGCTGGGCCGCCGTCACCACCGCGCCGAGGCCCAGCTCCGCCGCGGGACCGGGCAGCCCGGCGAGGAACAGCGACTCGGCCTCGTCCGCGGTCAGCCCGGTGAGCCGGGTGCGGTAGCCGTCGAGCAGCTGGTAGCCGCCGTTCGGGCCGGCGTCGCCGTACAGGGGGATGCCGGCGGCGTGCAGGGACTCGACGTCGCGGTAGATCGTACGGACCGAGACCTCCAGCCGCTCGGCCAGCTCGCGCGCGGTCAGCCGGCCACGGGTCTGCAGGAGGAGCAGGATCGACACCAGGCGGGAGGCACGCATAATCGCTGACATTACCTGTCAGCGACCCCGGCGTACGGTCCCCGCATGAACGATTTCGACTTCTTCGCCGGCCACTGGAACGTCGCCAACCGCCGGCTCGTCAAGCCCCTGTCCGGCAGCGACGAATGGGACGAGTTCCCCGGCCACTCGGTCGCCACCCGGCACTTCGCCGGAGCCGCCAGCTTCGACGAGGTCACCTTCCCCACCAAGGGCTGGAGCGGCCTGACCGTGCGCGTCTACAACCCCGGCACCCGCCAGTGGTCCATCTACTGGGCCAGCAGCGCCCGTGGAGAGCTCGACACCCGGCCCATGGTGGGCGCGTTCGACGGCGACAGGGGCGTCTTCTACGGCGACGAGACCGTGGACGGCCGGCCGGTCCGCGCCCGGTTCATCTGGACGCGGATCGACCCGGACACCGCCCGCTGGGAGCAGGCGTTCGCCGAGGAGGGCACCGAGGACTGGGAGACGAACTGGATCATGGACTTCACGCGGAAGTGACCGCCGCGGCGGGCGGCCCGGCCGCCGAGGACTGCGTGCTGCGCACCCACAGGATCCCGGCCACCGCGAGCGCGCCGAGCAGCAGCACCAGCCCGCCCACCACGATCACCCACCACCAGCCGGCCCGCGGCGGCTTGGCCTCGTAGAGCTGGACGTCGGGCAGCATGTCCGGGGTGTAGTCCAGCCGCTGCGTGGCGGGCGGGTCCTGGGGCTCCCGGTGTGGCGGGGGCGACTCCGGGTGGGGGAGGCGGTGCCGGATGGTCTGGTCGGGGTCCGGCTCCTGGCGGCCGGGCTGGTGCGCAGTCATGAGCCCCTCGAACGTGCTGGGTGGGGAGTGCCGGGCTTTCCGCCGACATTGTCACACTTTCGACTGCTGCCCCGTCCAGATCGCATGACACGTGTGCTGGTGACGGGAGGCAGCGGCCGGCTCGGCCGCGCGACGCTGGAGATCCTGCCGAAGGAGGGGTACGAGACGCGGGCGACCAGCCGGTCGCCGCGGGCCTCGGAGACGGGCGGCGTACGGTGGTTCGGCGCGGACCTGACCACCGGGCGGGGCCTGGAGGAGGCGGTGGCGGGGGCCGACGTGGTCGTGCACCTGGCCTCGGCGCCGTACCGGGGGCGTTACACCCGGCGGGTCGAGCTGGACGGCACGGGGGCGCTGCTCGCGGCGGCGCGGGCGGCCGGCGTACGGCACCTGGTCTACCTGTCGATCATCGGCGCCGACCGGGTGCCGTGGGGCTACTTCCGGGTCAAGGTGCAGGCCGAGCGGCTGGTACGTGACGGCGGGGTGCCGTGGACGGTGCTGCGGGCCACGCAGTTCCACGAGTTCGTGGAGCAGGCGCTGCGCGGCATGGCCCGGTTCGGGGCGCTGGTGGCCGATCCCGGGGTCCGGGCACAGCCGGTGGACGTCAGGGACGTGGCCCGGCGGCTGACGGACGTGATCGAGGCCGGGCCCCGGCAGGGAATCGAGGAGTTCGGCGGGCCCGAGGTGATGACCATGGCCGAGGCCGCCGAGAGCTGGCTGCGGGCGCGCGGGCTGCGCCGGCCGGTGCTGCGGATGCGGATCCCCGGCGCGCTCGGCAGGGCCTTCCGCGCGGGTCATCTGGTCACCGAGGCGCGGCCGGCCGGTGAGCTCACCTGGGAGCGGTACCTGCGGGGCGGGTGACGGGACCGGCGGTGGTCAGGCGTACGGGCCCTGGCCGAAAGGCGGCTGCGGCGGGTGCTGGCCGCCGGGCTGCGGAGGCTGCTGCGGATAGGGCTGCTGAGGGTAGGGCTGCTGAGGGTAAGGCTGTCCCTGCGGCTGCTGGGGGTACGGCTGGGGCGGAGGCGCCGGCTGGTTCCAGCCCTGCTGCGGCCACCCCTGCGGTCCCTGCGGAGGAACGGGCCGCTGCGGGGTCGTGGCCCGCTTCGCGACCACCCCGCCGATCAGCAGGCCGAGGCCGGCGAGCTGGATGATCGAGCTGATGGCGACCCACACGGACAGCCCCGTGACCAGGCCCAGCAGGTCGACCAGCTCCCTCTGCAGGAAGCTCTGCGACAGGGCGAAGCCCGCGCCGACGAGGAGGACGGCGCAGCCGGCGATCCCGAGCACGGCCCCGCGCCCCTGCTCGCGCCGGCGCATCACCATGAGGACGAGGCCGACGAGCAGGAGGATGCCGTTCAGCAACGCGCTGATGAGGCCGATGACCACGAGCGAACCGGTGTCTGTCAAGGGAGGACTCCTGCGGGGATCGGTGGACCTGTCAGGAAGGCTGCGGTGACGGGCGTAGCTCGGCTATCGCCCGGCCGATCGCGTCCTCGTCGAGCGGCCCCTGGTAGCGGACGCCGTTGAGGAAGAGGGTGGGGGTGCCGCGCACGCCGCTGTCGCGGCCGGAGGCCTCGTCAAGGGCGATCCTCGCGGCGTGCCGCGGCACGTCCTCCCACGGCTCGACGCCGAGCCCGGCGGCATGGCGCTCCAGATCGGCGTCCGTGAGTGACCGCTGGTTGTCGTAGAGGACGTCGTGCATCTCCCAGAAGCGGCCCTGGTCGCCCGCCGCCTCGGCGACGATCGCGGCCGAGGCGGCGCGCGGGTGGATGGTCCGCAGCGGGAAGTGCCGGAAGACCAGGCGCACGTCGGGGTTGTCCCTGAGCAGCCGCGCCAGCACGGGGTGGAGGCGGCCGCAGTAGGGGCATTCGAAGTCGCCGTACTCGACGATCGTGATCGGGGCGTCGGCCCGGCCGCGTACGTGGTCGCGCGGCCCGACGGGCACCGACAGCAGCTCGGGCAGCTCCTCGTCGGGCTCGGCCTCGGGCGGGGCGCAGACCCCGCCCCGGTTCCAGGCCATCCGGAAGATCACCCAGCCCAGCGCGGCGGCCAGCAGCGAGCCGGCCAGGATGCCGATCTTGGCCTCGGCGCGGATCGCCGGGTCGGCGAAGGCCAGGTCCACGATGAACAGCGCCACCGTGAACCCGATGCCGGACACCGCGGCCCCGCCGAACAGCTGCCCCCACACCAGGTTGCCCGGCAGGATGCCCCACTTGAGGCGGAGCGGCAGCCACGTGCCGAGCGCGATGCCGGCGAACTTGCCGAGCACCAGGCCCGCCGCCACCCCCCACGACACGGGCGAGGTGAGCGCCGCCCGCAGGGTCTCGCCGTCCAGCCGCACCCCCGCATTGGCCAGCGCGAACACCGGCACGATCACGTAGCTGCTCCACGGGTGCAGGCGCAGTTGCAGCCGTTCGTTGACGGAGACGGCGTGCCGGACGCGCAGGGTGGCCTCCCTGGCGGCGCGGGCGCTCGGCTCGTTCGTGAACTCGTGGACGGCCTCGCCGGCGAGGAGCAGTTTCTGGTCGGAGGGGGCGTAGACGAAGACGAGCACGCCGAGCGCGATGCCGACCAGCGTGGGGTGGATGCCGCTCTCCAGCGTGGCCACCCACAGCGCGAACCCCAGCACGATGTACGCCGGCGCCCGCCAGATCTTCAGCCAGCGCAGCGTCATGATGGCCGCCAGCAGCAGCGCCGCGGTGAGGAGGGCCGGCACCGACAGCTCCTCCGTGTAGAACAGCGCGATGATGAGGATGGCGAGCACGTCGTCCACGATCGCCAGCGTCAGCAGGAACGCCCGCAGCGGATCGGGGCACCGCGCGCCCACGACGGCCAGCACGCCGAGCACGAAGGCCGTGTCGGTGGCGATCGGCACGCCCCATCCGGCCGCGCCGGGACCGCCCGCGTTGAGCAGCAGGTAGACGCCCGCGGGCACGAGCATGCCGCCGAACGCCGCCACCGCCGGCACCGCGATCAGCCGCCGGTCGCGCAGTTGCCCGAGCCGGACCTCGTACGAGATCTCCAGGCCGATGACGAAGAAGAACAGCGTCATCAGACCGTCGTTGACCCAGTGGCGCAGGTCCAGCGAGAACTCGGCGGTGCCGAACGACAGCCCCATCGGCGTGTGCCAGAACGCCTCGTAGGTGTCCGCCCAGGGCGAGTTGGCCCAGAGCAGGGCGAGCACCGTGGCGATGAGCAGCGCGCTGGTGCTGCCCGCCTCGGTACGGAAAAAGGTGCGCAACATCGACTCGATCGCCTCCCCGGAGGTCGATCCTAGATGCGCGGATGCGATGCATTTCGCAGGGGAGTGGTCACTCCGGGGCGAAGAACAGGTGAGCCGCCGCGTCGCGGGCGAGCAGGAAGCCGATGATGCCGATCGCCCAGCTCACCATCGACGCCGAGTGCTTGGTCAGCCAGGCCCGCAGTCGCTCCAGCCTGGGCTCCAGCCGGCCCCCGGCGACGGCGCGCAGGCCCATGAGGACGAGCGGCGGCGTGATCATGACGAGGACGTACCCGGCCAGCAGCGGCAGCCACTGCGCGGCCGGCAGGCCGGAGGTCGTCATGACGCCGACCGCCGCCAGGTAGGGGACCATCGTGGCCACCTCGACCGCCCCGGCCGTCAGCCCGAGCAGCACCATCGTCCGTGGCCCGCCGACGCGCGGCTCGAAGCGGCGCTCGGGCAGGCCCCGCTTGGCGCGGTACTTGGGGTCGAACCTGAAGCTCAGCGCGAACAGGCCCACGCCCAGCGCGAGCTGCACCCCGTACGCGACCTCGCTGTGCAGCGCCTCGCCGAGGCCGTCCACGGCCGCGGACAGGCCCAGCATGAGCGCGACCCCGACCAGGAAGTAGAAGGCCGCGATCGTCGCCAGGTAGACGAGCTGCCCCGACACCTTGGACCGCTCGCCGGCCAGCAGCAGGTAGAGAGGGATGACCAGCGTCCCGAAGCTGGTGCTGTCCACCAGGGCGAAGGCGGCGAGGGTGAGCATCAGGCCGATCGTCATGACACGATCATCACGGCCGGTGCCCGCCCCCGCCTCCTACGCCGGTGCGAACCTGGCGTACATCCTTCGATGCACGCCGGGCGCTCTCACGGGGTCACAGGCCGCGCAGGTAGGCCAGCGACGGCGCGAAGAAGTATTCCCCGCCCTTCATCGTGACCGTCTGCGCCACCTGGGCCTGCGGCGGCGACTGCTCGGGCTTGCCCCAGACCTTCGGGAACGTCACCTTGATCGCCCGCTCGCCCTGCCCGATGACCGGGTCGTGGCCGGTCGCCGGGTTCTCGAAGTCGGGATTGCCCGCCCAGCTCCGCTGGGTGAACTCGAACTGGTCGACCAGGCTGCTGTTGAACGCCATGAACAGCAGCCCGACCCCGCCGCTCGGCCGCGTCTCCGGGGGCGCGTCGTCCCACGGCTGGTCGCCGCGCCGCCCGTACGTCTGCCCGCGCCTCGCCATGAGCACCTCGCGGCCGAACGAGCGCGGGTTGGTCTTCCTGATGTGGCCGCTGAAGGGGCACTTGCTGCCGTCGTCGCCGTCGAAGGTGAAGTCGTTGGCCACCGGGCCGCCGCCGGCCTTGGCCTTGCCGGTCAGCGGCGTGCCGTCCTTGAACCGGCCGACGAGCATCGCGCCCGCCCGGTGCCGGTCCTCGCCCTTCAGCCCGAGGTCGTCGGCGAGCCGCTCCTCGATCTCCTTGAAGGCGCGTACGTTCTGCTCCAGCTTCCTGAAGACCAGGTAGCTGCCGTGGTGGCGGCGCGGGTCGGGCGAGAAGGGGTCCGGCACCAGCACGTTGGCCAGCGGGAAGGCCGGGTCCCAGCGCTTGCGCGGCTCGCGGTCCACCTCGTCCTTGAGGAACAGCGGCTGGCTGCGGCCGTCCACGTAGCCGAAGTGCTCGATGCCGTCGCCGGCCGGGTTGCGCATGCCCCTGCCGGTCTCCTCGCCGAGCAGCCGGGCACTGGCCGGCAGCGCGCCGATGATCTCGTCGCGCAGCGTCGCCACCGGCCCGGGCCGCTCGTCGCCGATGAGCACGACGGCGTGGATCTCGCGCTGGTAGGCGCGGTCCCACTGCTCGACCGGCGGGTCCTCGACCTCGGCGACGCGCCGCTTCATGCCGTCGCGGAACGCCTGGTCGCCGAAGGCGCGCACCTCCTCGACCGAGTGGCCGAGGTCGCGGTAGCCGGCCTTGCTGATGCCGAGCCCGACGTAGGGGGTGCCGCGCCGCCCCCGGCCCGCGAAGTCGCGCACCTCCTTCAGGTGCTGGCGGGCCGACTTCATCCACGTGGTGGCCACGTGCCGCAGGAACGCCCGGCCTTCTGCCGCGTCGTTGAACCGGACGAACAGGACGGACAGGTGCTCGCGTACGTGCGCGCGCAGGATGTTCGGCTGAAGATTGTCGAGCATCGCCTTGGTGTCCGCGTCGAGCGTGGCCGAGTCCCAGGCCAGGGGTAGCGCGTTGTTCAGGTCGACTGGCATCGCCAAGTCCCTTTCCCCGTTTCGGAATGGAATTTTCCGAGCCCCCACTTCTAGGACTCCCAGGAGGCGGAGAAAGTTTCCCGCGCGGGTGATACAACGCGGGACGTACGCGGGCGGCCTCCTCCGGGACGATGGCCGGCCGCGCCCGCGGTGGGAGCGTGGTGGCATGGACACGATCCGCAGAGCTCTGGGCCGGCTCTCCCTGCTGTACGCGCTGATCTTCCTGGCGGCGGCGCTGCTGCACGCCGGGGCAGGTCCCGGCGCGCTGCGCCGGCCCCCGATACCGCCTGCCGTGATCGTGGAGACGCTGTGCTGCGCCGCGATGCTGACCGGCGCGTACGGCGCGCTGAAGCCCCGGCCATGGGCGTGGGACGGGCTGGTCTACACGCACGCGGCCGCGCTGGGCGGCGTGCTGCTCGGCGTCCTCGCGAGCGCGTTCGCGCCGGGGGCGCAGGCGGGCACGCTGCTCGTGTGGTATCACGGCACGGTCGCGACCCTGCTCGCCGCCGGCCTCGGCGCGGCCTTCTACGTCTCCAGGGTGCGCAGGTAGTCGGCCGCCTCGGCGAGGCGGTCCTCGCCGAACACGCGGATGCCGTGCCGCTCCAGCAGCGCCGTGGTGACCCCTTGACCGGGCGTCCTGCGGCCCGCGAAGGAACCGTCGTGGACGGCCAGCGCGCCGCACGACGGGCTGCCCTCCTTGAGCACCGCCATCCGGGCGCCCGCCGACCGGGCCGCCTCCAGCGCCGCCCGCGCCCCCGCGAGGAACGCCTCCGTCACGTCGTCGCCGCCGGACGTCAGGACCCGGGCCGTGCCCGCCAGCACCGCGGCGCCGCCCGCGCCGCCCTCGATCTCGGCGGCCGGGCGCGGCACCGGCAGCCCGCCCGCCACCTCGGGACAGAACGACACCAGCCGCCCCTCCGCCCGCCAGTCGGCGAGCACGGCGGCCGAGCTGGTCTTGGCGCCGCCGTCGTAGCGGACCTTGCGGCCCATCAGGCAGGCGCTGACGAGGATCTTCTCCACGCCTTCGATCCTATGAGCACGATGGGCACCAGCGAGAGCGCGGCCAGCGCGGCGGCGCAGCCGAAGGCGTAGCCGAAGGGGCGGGCCGTGCCCGCCGCGCTGAGCAGTTGCAGCAGCACCGCGAGCACCGCGACGCCGAAGGAGGAGGCGAGCCGGAGCGCGATCGTGCTCAGCGTGGTCGCCGCAGGGATGGCCTCGCGCTCCAGCGTGGCGTACGCCGCCGCGAGCACCGACGTCGACACCAGCCCGTGCCCCAGCCCGGCCACGAGGATCGGCACCGGCCCGGGGAACGCCGCGAACGCCGCGATGCCCGCCACCACGGCGGCCACGCCGGTCGCCGCGACCCCGCGCGCTCCCCGGCTGTCGGTGAGCTTGCCCGCGATCGGCAGCGTGAGCGCCGCCCCGATCCCGAGGGGGGCCAGCAGCAGCCCGGCCTCCAGCGGGCCGCCGCCCCCTTCGAGCTGGCTGTGCAGCGGCACGAGCACGGTGAAGCCGAGCATCGCCGCCGAGTAGCAGGCCAGCGCCGCCACCGCCGCGGCGAACGTACGGTCGCCGAGCAGCCGCAGGTCCACCAGCGCGCCCGGCACCCGCAGCGCCCGCACGGTGAACGCCGCGACCAGCGCGAGCCCGATCCACAGCGCCGGATGCGCGAACGAGGCCCCGCCGCCCACCTCCGAGTCGCCCGCCTCCGACAGGCCGTGGATCAGCGCGGCCAGCCCGGGGGAGAGCAGCGCCAGGCCGAGCACGTCGAGCGGCTGCCGGGGCGCGGCGGCCGGGTCGGGCTCGCGCGGCAGCAGCAGCGCGGCCGCGACCAGCGCCACCGCGCTGATCGGCAGGTTGACCAGGAACAACCACCGCCAGCCGAGTCCTTCGACGACGAGGCCGCCGAGCGGCGGCCCGAGCACCGGCGCCAGCATGGACGGCACCGTGATCAGCGCCATGGCGCGGCCCATGCGCTCCTTGCCCGCCGCCTGCGCCAGCATCGCCTGGCCGACGGGCATGAGCAGGCCGCCGCCGATCCCCTGGACGGCGCGGAAGGCCACCAGGCTGCCGGCCGACCAGGCCGCGGCGCAGAGCGTGGAGCCGCCGGCGAACAGCACGAGCGAGACCAGCCAGACGCGCCGCGAGCCGAAGCGGCCGACGGCCCAGCCGGTCACCGGGACGGTCATCGACATGGCCAGCAGATAGCCGGTGACCGCCTGCTGCATGGCGGCGGGGGTGGTGCGGAAGTCGTGGGCGAGCGTGGTGAGCGCCACGTTCACCACCGTCGAGTCCAGCATCGTCATGACGCCGCCCAGGAAGACCACCAGGGCGGTCGTCACGAACGGGGTTCGTACGCTGTATCGCATGTCGTACACCGTAGCACTTTCGTACGGTGTAGCGCCTGGCTTAGGATCGGGTCCTGTGAGCTCTGTCTGGTCGCGTCCCGCGCCGCCCCGCCGTCCGGCTCTGACCAGGGAGGCGATCGTGGCCGCCGCCGTCGCGATCGCCGACGCCGAGGGCCTCGCCGCCGTCTCCATCAGGCGGGTGGCGGCCGAGCTGGGGGCGCGGACGATGACGCTCTACTCCTACATCGAGCGCAAGGAGGACCTGCTCGCGCTCATGCTCGACGAGGTCGCCGCCGAACTGCGCGCCGACGGCCCCGCGCCGGACGACTGGCGCGAGGCGCTGCTCACCATCGCCCGCCGCGAGCGCGACCTCGTCCGCCGTCACCCCTGGCGGATGGATCTGGTCGCGCAGGGCCTGCCCGCGGGGCCCAACGCGCTGCGGCACGTCGAGCACAAGCTCGCCGTCTTCGCCCGGCTCGGCGTCGAGCCGCCCGCCGCCTGGCGCTTCCTGACCGCCTACACCGACTACATGACCGGCTACATGGTCCGCGAGGCGCAGGAGCGCTCCGCGCCCCGGCACGAGGGCGTCAGCGACGCCGAGCGGGCCGCCGTCGCGGAGCCGTACGTCAGGGAGCTGGTCGACGGCGGCGAGCTGCCGCACCTGGCGCCCATGCTGGAGCGGGGCGTCCCCGGCGCGGACGACAACTTCGAGCGGGGCCTGCGCTGGCTGCTCGACGGCATCGAGCGCGAGCTGCCGCGCTGAGGGGCGCCGCCCCCTGGCGATAGCCTTACCCCCGATGAACACCACTGTCTCCGCGATCGTCATCACTGTCGCGCTGCTGCTCATGCTGGCGAGCCTGATCACCGCGATCCGCGACCGGCCCATGGGCATGGTCCTGCTGATCGGCTTCGGCGTGCTGGAGGTCGCCGTGCTGGTGCAGGTCGGCTTCGTGATCGCGGCGCTGGCCGGGGGAGCGGAGTCGCCGGAGCCGGCCACGCTGTGGGGCTACCTCATCGGCGAGATCGTGATCCCGCCTGCGGGGGTGTTCCTGGCGCTGGCCGAACGGTCCCGGTGGGGGACCGCGATCCTGGTGGTGGCCGGGTTCGCGATCGCGGTCATGAACGCCCGGCTCGGGCAGATCTGGCAGGGCGTGGCATGAGCTCCATCGGCAGCGGGCCGGGGCGGGCGCTGATCGCCGTCTACGGGCTGTTCTCGCTGGCCGCGGGCGCGCGGGCGGCGGTGCAGATCGCCACCAGGTTCGGGGAGGCGCCGCTCGCCTACGGCCTGTCGGCGTTCGCGGCGGCCGTCTACATCCTGCTCACGGTCGCGCTCTGGCGCGGCGCGCGGCGGCTCGCGCTGGCCGCGCTCCTGGTCGAGCTGGCCGGGGTGCTGATCATCGGCACCGCCAGCGTCCTCGACCCGGCGGCCTTCCCCGACGAGACCGTGTGGTCCGTCTACGGCAAGGGCTATCTCTTCATCCCGCTCGTGCTCCCGCTCGTCGGGCTCTACTGGCTGCGCCGGCAACGGCATTGAGGCGTTAACGTCCGGCCCGGCCGGGAAGTTGCTGAACCCATGAGCACGATCGAGCACTCCGTAGACGTCGAGGTCCCCATCCGGGTGGCCTACAACCAGTGGACGCAGTTCGAGAGCTTCCCCGAGTTCATGGAAGGGGTGGAGTCGGTCAAACAGGTGACCGACACCCGTACGCATTGGGTGGCGGAGATCGCCGGGGTCCGGCGTGAGTTCGACGCCGACATCACCGAGCAGCACCCGGACGAGCGGGTCGCCTGGCGCAGCGTCGACAAGCCGAACCAGGCGGGCGTCGTCACCTTCCACCGCATCGACGACGGCCGCACGCGGGTCACGCTCCAGATGGAGTACGACCCCGAGGGCTTCGTCGAGACCGCCGGCGACTGGCTGCAGCTGGTCCGCCTGCGGGTCAACGGCGACCTCAAGCGGTTCAAGCAGTTCATCGAGTCGCGCGGCTCGGAGACGGGCGGCTGGCGCGGCGACGTGCCCGGCCCGCACCAGCACGACGGCGCCGCCCCGCGCACGCACGAGCACGGCTCCACGTACGGCGGCGCGCAGCAGGTGCCGCCCGGCACGATCGGCGGCACCGACCCGTCCATGCCGGGCGGCGACACGACGCTGCCGGCCCCCGGCGCCTTCCCTCCGCGTGACGAGCCCCCGCAGGGCCCTCGCCCGGTCCTGTAAGACACCCTCGACCCGAACGGCGGCCGCCCGTGTGGCGGCCGCTGTCGTGTGTCCGGAGACCGGCACACAGGGCGGAATAAAGCCGCATTTCGGTCCTGTTAAGGTGGTGATTCGTCCCATGACTTGATGAATGGAGGACTTGTCCGGCATGAGCGTTCTGGCGTCAGAGCCCAGAGGCAGGACGACCACCCCCCTCGCCTGGCTCCTCGTGCTGGGAATCGTCCTCGCCGCACTCAACCTGCGGACCGCCGTCACCAGCGTCGGCCCGCTCCTCGACCAGCTCGCGGGGGCGCTCGGCATGACGAGCGTCGGCACCGGCCTGCTCACCACCCTCCCGGTGCTGGCCTTCGCCGGCGTCGGCGCCGTCACCCCGACGCTCGCCCGGCGGATCGGCGAGCACCGGCTGCTCCTGCTGGCCCTGGTCACGCTGGGCGTGGGACTGCTGGTCAGGTCGCTGGTCGGCTCGGCTCCCGTGTTCCTGCTGAGCAGCGCGGTCGCGCTGTCCGGCGGCGCCGTGGGCAACGTGCTGATCCCGACATTGATCAAGCGACACTTCCCGGCGCGCACCGGGATCATGACCACCGTCTACACCACGGCCCTGGCGGCGGGCACGATGCTGGCCGCCGCCGCGACCGTGCCGATCGAGCGCGCGTCGGGGAACTGGCACGTCGCGCTCGGCGTGTGGGCCGCCCTGGCCGCCGTGGCCGCCATTCCGTGGCTTGCGCTGTTGCGCAGTGAGCCGGAGCGGGACACGGGAGGCCGGGACGCCGGGATCCGGCGGCTGCTGGGCAGCCGGCTGGCCTGGATGATCGCGATCTACTTCGGCACCCAGTCGATGATCGCGTACATCATGTTCGGCTGGCTCGCCACCATCCTCACCGACGGCGGCTACAGCACCTCCGAGGCCGGGCTGCTCCTCGGCGTGTTCACCGCGCTGAACATCCCGGTGTCGGTCGCCGTGCCCATGATCGCCGCGCGGTTCCGCGACCAGCGGCCGGTGGTGGTCGGGCTCGTCGCCTTCTACGTGGCCGGCTTCGGGGGGCTCTGGGCGGGGCCGGTCTCGTGGGCGCCGCTCTGGGTGACGCTGATCGCGGTCGGCATGGGGTCGTTCCCGCTGGCGCTGGTGATGCTGGGGCTGCGCACCCGTACGCCGGAGGTGACCGCCGCGCTGTCGGCCTTCGGCCAGAGCGCCGGCTATCTCATCGCCGGCGGCGGGCCGCTGCTGGTCGGCGTGCTGCGGGAGGCGTCGGGGGGCTGGGCGCTGCCGTACACGCTGATCTTCGTGGTGCTGGCCGTCCAGCTCGTCTCCGGTCTGTACGCCGGCCGCGAGCGGCACCTGGAGGACGAGCGGGCGCTGGGATGATGGACGGGTGAACTCGACTCTCGTCACCTTCCCCAGCGGCCGGATCTCGGGCCGCTCCGAGCTCGTCGGGGTCGTGCCGGTGGGGGACCGGCACGGCCTCGTCGTCGCCGAGACGCCCTTCCACCCCCTCGACCACACCTGGCCCGACCAGCCCGCCGACCGCGGCACGGTCGGCGGGACGCCGGTCATCGACTGCGTGACAGGGGCCCAGTCGGCGACCGGCGAGACCTTCCTGGGGGCGGACATCCCGGTCCGGCGAGGGGACGAGGGCTGGCGGTGGCTCGTCGTCCATGTGACCGGCGAGGCGCCGCCCCCTCTGGGGACCGAGGTCGAGCTGGAGGTGGACGCCGCCCACCGCGCGGCGCTCTCGGCCGGCCACACCGCCTGCCACCTCGCCGCGCTCGCGCTCAACGCCGCCCTCGCCGGCCGCTGGCGCAAGGAGGCGACGCTCGACCGGCTCGGCCACCCCGACTTCGACCAGGCCGCGATCACCTCGTCGCGCATCGTCGAGGGCGGCAGCGTCGACGTCTACCGCCTCGGCAAGTCGCTGCGGAAGAAGGGCTTCTCCGCCGAAGGGCTCGACACCGGCGCGGTCGCCGGCGAGGTGAACGACCGGCTCAAGACCTGGGTCGCCGCCGACGCCCCCGTCCGGATCGACGCGCCGGGCCCCGAGCTGACCGCCCGCCGCACCTGGCGCTGCGAGCTGCCCGAGGGCGAGGCGGCCATCCCGTGCGGCGGCACCCACGTCGCCCGCACCGGCGAGCTGGGCCGGGTCCAGGTCTCGCTCACCCTCGACGAGGCCACCCTGACCATGCACACGACCTGCGGCTGAGCTTCCGGGGCGCGGGCGCTCCGGAAGTCCTATACACTTGGTGATCGCAAGGGGCTATAGCGCAGTTGGTAGCGCGCCTCCATGGCATGGAGGAGGTCTGGGGTTCGAATCCCCATAGCTCCACCCCTCTTGGCGAGGCCCGAGTCGGCATCTCGCTCTCCAGCCTTCACCCCACCCGGCGACTACGAGGCCGTGCTGCGGCGAGCTGATCAGCTGGTACGTCGTGCCGCGCGAAGTGCGCCGGGTCGCTGCCGTAGGCGCACACCTCGCGCAACACACACTCCTCGCACCGGGGCCGTCGTGCCTGGCAGACCGTGCGCCCGTGCCTGATCAGCGCGATGTGCAGCTCGTGCCGGACCTCCGGCGGCACCATGGGCCGCAGGAGGCGGTGCGCCTCCGCGGCCGAGGTGCCCGGCGGGATCCAGCCGAGCCGGGTGGTGACGCGGTGCACGTGCGTGTCCACGGGGAACGCCGCCCGCCCCATGGAGAACATCAGCACGCAGGCCGCGGTCTTGGGGCCGACGCCCGGCAGCGAGGTCAGGTACGCCTCCGCCGACTCGTCGTCGAGCCCGTCCAGCCGGTCCAGGGTGATCGCGCCCTCGCGGTCCTCGATCGCGGCCAGGATCTCCTGGATGCGGCGGGCCTTGCGCTCGGCGATGCCGCCGCAGCGGATGGCGTCGGCGATCTCCTCCGGCGGCGCGTCCGCCACCTGCTCCCACGCGGGGAACCTGTCCTTGAGGCGGGCGAAGGCGCGGCCGGAGTTGACGTCGGAGGTCGCCTGGGACAGGACCGTCGCCACGACCTGGTCCACGACGGGCAGCGCCGGGCCCGGCGCGAACGACTCCCGCCCGGCCCGCAGCCGCCGCAGCACCTCCAGCACCCGATCGGTCACCTTTCCCCCTCGTGACACATGGGAACGGACCGGAGGGGAGCCCCCCGGTCCGTCCTATGGCGAACGGTCAGCGACCGTTGGTGGTCTTGCGCCAGTGAAAGCCGCCGGGCAGATTGACCGACAGCGTACGACGCCCGTCGGCTCTCCGCGTCACCCGGAACAGCCGGTTGCCCCAGCTGTGGCCGACCCCGCCGCGGGACAGGTTCAGCCGTAAGGGGCCCACCTTGATCGACTTACGGTAGCTCCAGCCCATCTCGAACTCCTCCATCGAATTCGCGAGGGCACTCCACTACCCACGAAAAGCGCGTTGTATCGGGTTCAGTAATGTCCGCGATATTTCCGGCCGCCGAACGTCTTGCCGACGTGGAAGCCGCCGGGCAGGCGCACCGACACGTGCCGCCGGCCGTCGGGGGTCGCGGTGACGTGGAAGCGCCGGTTGCCGTAGCTGTGGCTGATGCCATGCCGCGAGAGGTTGATCCGGAACGGTCCTACTTTGATGGATTTTCTGTAGTGCCAGCCCAAGGCCCCTCCTTCGCTGTTCGTCCCGTTCAACGGGCGGCGGATGACCGGAGTTCCGTCGGTGTCGCCGCGTACGGTGGAGGGCGTGATTGTGATCGCGCACCTGAGTGACATCCACATCGGCGCCACCCCCGAGAGCGCAGCCCGCGCGCGGGCCGTCATGCGTCATCTCGACGCGCTCCCCGCCGACCTCGACGCCGTGCTGGTGACCGGCGACATCGCCGACCACGGGGCCGCCGACGAGTACGAGCAGGCCCGCAAGCTGCTCACCTCCCGCCACCCCGTGCTGATCGGGCCCGGCAACCACGACGTGCGCGAGGAGTTCCGCCGCGTCCTGCTCGGCGACCCCGACCCCGGCCCCGGCCCGGTCAACCAGGCCCTGCGCACCCCGCGCGCGATCTACGCGATGTGCGACTCCTCCATCCCCCGCCAGAACCCCGGCCACCTGGAGGAGGAGACCCTGGACTGGCTGGAGGGCGTGCTGGCCGACAGCGACCGCCCGGTGTTCGTGGCCTTCCACCACCCGCCGGTGCCGCTGCACGCGCCGCTGCTCGACGACATCCTCCTGCGCCCCAGCCCGCGCCTGGAGGAGCTGGTCGGCCACCCCAACGTGGCGGCCGTCCTGGTCGGCCACGCGCACACGGCCGCCGCGACCACGTTCGCCGGCCGGCCGCTCCTCGTCGCGCCTGGCGTGGTCTCCACCCTGACGTTGCCCTGGGAGGGCGGCACCACGTGGGAGACCTGTCTCGACTACGCCCTGCCCCCGTCGCTCGCCTTCCACGTGCTCGACGACGAGGGCAGGATGACCACCCACTACCGGGTGGTCATCGCTCCCTGAGCTCGATGAACGTCACGGAGTGGGCGGGGAAGTCGTAGCCGAAGGAGGCGGACAGGCCGTTCTCCCGCCACTCCTCGGCCGCGACGCGCTCGGGCTCGGCCAGCGTGTTGACGTCGGACGGCGACCCGGTGAGCGAGGTGACCACGGCGGCCGGCCGGAACCGGGCGCCGCCGAGGTCCACCGCCGTGCGCACCGCGCTGTCCTGGGCGTTGACGACCTTGAGCGTCACCCGGTCGCCGTCCCTGGACACCACCTGGTACAGCGGCTCGACCTGGGCGCTGTCCACGAAGTCGTGCACCTTGCGCCCGTCCAGCCAGGTCGTGATCCGCCGCCCGTCCACCTGCACCTTGAGGCGATAGTCGCGGCCGGTCTCCACGGTGTCCGCCGAGGTGACGAGCGCCGACTTGCCGCCGTCGACCGCCTTCTCGATGGCCGTCTGGGTGTTGTTCCAGCCGCCCACGTTCCACCAGTAGAAGTTTCCGGTGTCCCGCACGCCGAACATCACCAGGAAGCCCTCGTCGCCGCCGGTCTTGCGGGCGGTCACCTCGACCGTGTAGTTCGACCAGTCGGCCGAGCCGGCGGTGGAGCGGGCGTCCTCGACCAGGGCGCTCTGCGTGTAAGCGCCGTCCTCCGCCGTCCAGGTGCCGGGGCCGGGCGTCCAGCCGGGCGCGCCCGCCGAGAAGTCCTCCGCGAGCAGGACGCTCCCGTCGGCGGCGGTCACCTTGACGTCGTCGTAGCGGACCCGGGTGCGCCAGGAGCCGAGCCCGACCGCGCCCCTGATGTCCTCGACCGGCCTGGCCTCGCCGGTGAAGGAGCTCGGCAGCACCCGGTCGCCGACGTGGCGGGAGAACAGCCGCTGCACGTGGTAGCTGGGGGAGCCGTACGCCTGGTCGTTGTCGAACCAGATGAGGTCGGGCGTCCAGTCCACGTAGTCGACGTTGGCCAGCAGCGGCGCGTACGAGGCCAGCTCGACCACGTCGGAGTTGCGCTCGATGCCGGTCAGGAACGACGCCTCGGCCAGGGCGTTGGAGAAGGCGTTGCCGCGCGAGGCGTACTCGCCGACGAACACCTTGGGCCCGCTCCGGTCATAGGTGTCGTAGCGGTGGTTGTTGGCGAGGAACCAGTCGGGGTTGTTGTAGTAGTGCTCGTCCACGAGGTCGGCCTTCTGGTCGCGGGCGAACTGCCACATCCGGTCGAACCAGGCCCCTTGGGAGGTCTGCCCCGAGTTGCTGATGATTTTGATCTCCGGGTACTTCGCCCGCACGGCGTCGGCGAACTTCGGATAGTTCGTGAAGAACTCCGGATAGATCTCCTCGTTGCCGAGCCCGATGTACTCCAGCCCGAACGGTCGCGGATGCCCCATCTCGGCCCGCTTCTTTCCCCAGGTCGAGGTGACGGGGCCGTTGGCGTACTCGATGAGGTCCAGCGTGTCCTGCACCCAGCGCGCCAGCTTGGCCTCGTCGGTGAGCGGCCGGTTCTCGCCGCAGCCGTTGACGCCCACCGACAGCACCGGCAGCGCCTCGGCCCCGATGTCCTCGGCGAACTGGAAGTACTCGTGGTAGCCGATGCCGTACGACTGGTTGTAGCCCCAGAAATTGAAGTTCGTCGGCCGCTCCTCGACCGGGCCGATCGTCTCCTTCCACTGGTAGATCCGCCGCCGGTCCTGGTTGAGCGAGTACGGGTCGTAGGTCCCGACGTTGGTCACGCAGCCGCCGGGGAAGCGCAGGAACCGCGGCTTCAGGTCGGCGATCAGCTTCGCCAGGTCGGCCCGCATGCCGTGCCCCTTGTACGTCTCGCGCGGGAACAGCGAGACCATGTCGAGGTCGGTGCGCCCCTCGGGGGCCTGGATCACCAGGCGGCCGGCGTCGGTGGTCGCCGAGGCGGTGAACGAGGCCCGGTACTTCGTCCAGCCCCCCGCCTTGACCCGCAGCGCGGCCTTGCCGAGCACGGCCGTGCCGGCCTCGGCGGTCACCGTCAGCGTGGCGGCCGAGTCGCGCCGCGCCCACAGCGACAGGTCGTAGCGCTCGCCGGCCTTGAGCGCCAGGCCGCGGTTGAAGCCCGCGTTGGCGACCCCGGCGGTGCCGCCGCCGGTCACCTCCAGCCGCAGGTAGTTGCGGTTGTTCGGGTTGAGCGGCTGCTCGCCGGAGACCGTCAGGGCGGCGGTGGCGCCGCGCTCGGCCTTGCTCCACGCGGTCAGCCCGGTGTAGGAGGGCTCGTCGGTGGAGTTGAACTCGAACGAGCGGTTCTGCACCAGCTCGGCGTAGAGCCCGCCGTCGGCCGCGTGGTTGATGTCCTCGTAGAAGACGCCGTAGAGGTTGGGGGAGACCTTCGTGCCCGCGGCCCTGGTGTCCGCGGTGAGCTTGCCGGTCGTGTAGCCCTCGACGCGGAACTTCGCCGCCTGGCTCCCCATGACCAGCCGGCCGCCGGTCACGGCCGCGGCGCGGTCGCCGGAGGTGAGCGTGACCTTGCCGCCGCCCGCGTCCTCGATCCGGAAGACCGAGCCGGTGCCGGCCAGGCTCACCCGGTCGGCGGCCCGCAGGAACCGGCCGGTGGCGACGTCCTTGAGCAGCACCCCGTCGCCGCTCGGGACGGCGGTGAGCGCGAGGCCGGTCCGCGGCGGCCGGGCCGAGGCAGTGATCGCGCCGGAGCGGTCGGCCGCCAGGTACGGCAGCGCCGTCGCGCGCAACGTGAACGGCCCGTCCGGCACCACGGGCCCGCCCTCGGCCGCCTTGATCGCGATGTAGTCGAAGTCGGCCCGCATGGAGGCGCCGTTCTGCGCCGAGAGCCCGAACAGCCCGAGCTGGCGCACCTCCAGCCTGGCCGTCATGCGGGACGCCTGCACCCAGGCCGTGCCGTCCCAGTACGAGGAGGTGAACTCGTCCCCGCGGCGCGCCAGCTTCAGCGTCTCGGCCGCCGATCCGGGCCGGGCCGCGAACGCCGAGGTGAAGGCGGCCCCCACCTCGGTCGCGGTCTCGATCACCGGCCCGCCGGCGAAGCCGACGTGGGCGAGCCCGGCCCGCACGTAGTTGTCCCAGTCCTGCCAGGCCAGCAGGCCCGCGCTCTGGTAGTCGAGGGCGACGGGCGCGCTCAGCCTGGTCACCACCTCGAAGTCGCCGTCGGGGACGTCGACGAGGAAGAGGTTGCGCGCGTTGTTGGTGCCCTGGTGGGTGTCGCCGGTCAGGGTGTCGAGGTGCAGCGCCCCGCCGGACAGGCTCCAGCGGGACTCGTCGGGGGACAGGACGGTCCAGTCCTGTCCGAGGGCGTTGCCGTCGAACTGGTCGACGACCGCGCCTTCAGGGACGGGGTCCGCGAGCGCGGCCGCCGGGGGCGGCGCGGCCAGCAGGGCGGCCACCAGCAGGGCGGACAGGGTGATGCGCATCATGAGTCGGGGGGCTCCTCAAGATCGTGTTAGCGCTAACAATAGGTGAGCGTTAACAACGGCGATCCGCGCCACCGTAAAGACCCGCCGCCCAGCACGTCAAGAGCGAGCCTGCGTAACCCGACCGTAATCGGGCGACCTCTTGACGAGACCGGTTGTTAACGTTCACAGTCGGGGCCAAGCCAGGGAAGGAGCACGGCAGTGGGATCCCGCCTGGGACGTCGCTTACCGGTCATGGCCGATGTGGCCAAGGAGGCCGGCGTGTCGCACCAGACCGTGTCCCGCGTGCTCAACGATCACCCGAACGTGCGCAGCGAGACCCGCGCCCGGGTGCTCCAGGCGATCGACAAGCTCGGCTACCGCCGTAACCTCGTCGCCCGCGCCCTGGTGACCAAGCGGTCGCGGACGCTCGGCGTGGTGAGCTTCGACACCACGCTGTACGGCCCGGCCAGCACGGTGTACGGCATCGAGCAGGCGGCCAGGGCGGCCGGCTACTTCATCAGCATCGTCAGCCTCAAGTCCATCGATCCCGGAGGCGTCCGTGACGCCCTCGACTACCTGGCCGACCAGGGCGTGGACGGGGTCGTGGTGGTCGCGCCGCAGCGCTCGGCCGCCCGGGCCCTCGCCGACCTGCCGCTCGCCATCCCCACCGTCGCCGTCGAGGGCGGCCAGGCGGGGGAGGTGTCGGTGGTCAGCGTGGACCAGGTCGCGGGGGGCAGGCTCGCCACCGAGCATCTGCTCTCCCTGGGTCACGAGACGGTCTGGCACGTCAGCGGCCCGTCGGACTGGCTGGAGGCGGAAGGACGCGTGGCCGGGTGGCGGGCCGCGCTGGAGCAGGCGGGCCGCGAGGCCCCGCAACCGCTCGCCGGGGACTGGAGCCCGCGCTCGGGATACGAGGCGGGCCGCAGCCTGGCGCGCATGACGGACGTGACCGCGGTCTTCGTCGCCAACGACCAGATGGCGCTCGGAGTGCTGCGGGCGTTCACCGAGCAGGGGGTGAGCGTGCCCGGCCAGGTGAGCGTCGTCGGCTTCGACGACATCCCCGAGTCGGCGTACTTCTCGCCGCCGCTCACGACCATCAGACAGGATTTCGACGCGGTCGGCAGGCACAGCATCGAGGTGCTCGTACGGCGACTGGAGGGCGGCCTCCAGGAGCGGGAGCGGCTCGTGGTGCCGCCGGCGTTCGTCCGCAGGGCCAGTACGGCCCAGCCCCCGGAAGGTCGCTAGCGGCCGTGCGCGAGTACGGCGGTCCCTGGCCCCATCAGGGGTGTTAGCGTTCACATCAGAAGGGAACCCCCCAGTGTTCAAGAGGATCTCGGCCTTGGTCCTCGCCGGGCTCACCGCGCTGTCGGTGGCGTCCTGCGGCGGCGGCGACGGCACCACCAGCGCCGGCACCGGCGGTGGCGGCGACGACACGATCACCATGGGCTTCGCCCAGGTCGGCGCGGAGAGCGGCTGGCGGACCGCGAACACCAAGTCCGTCCAGGAATCGGCGAAGAGCGCGGGCATCACGCTGAAGTTCTCCGACGCCCAGCAGAAGCAGGAGAACCAGATCAAGGCCATCCGCTCCTACATCCAGCAGAAGGTGGACGTCATCGCCTTCTCGCCGGTGGTGGAGTCCGGCTGGGACCCGGTGCTCAACGAGGCCAAGAACGCCAAGATCCCGGTCATCCTGACCGACCGCGCCGTGGACTCCAAGGACACCTCCCTCTACAAGACCTTCCTCGGCTCGGACTTCGTGGAGGAGGGCAAGAAGGCCGGTCAGTGGCTGGTGGAGCAGTACAAGGACAGCCAGGACACCGTGAACATCGTCGAGCTGCAGGGCACCACCGGCTCGGCCCCGGCCAACGACCGTAAGGCCGGCTTCCAGGAGGTCATCGGCGCCGATCCCAAGTTCAAGATCATCGCCTCGCAGACCGGCGACTTCACCCGCGCCAAGGGCAAGGAGGTCATGGAGGCCTTCCTGAAGTCCAACCCCGACATCGACGTGCTCTACGCCCACAACGACGACATGGGCCTCGGCGCCATCGAGGCCATCGAGGGCGCGGGCAAGGTCCCCGGCAAGGACATCAAGATCATCACGGTCGACGCGGTCAAGGACGGCATGCAGGCGCTCGCCGACGGAAAGATCAACTTCATCGTCGAGTGCTCCCCGCTGCTCGGCCCGCAGCTCATGGACCTGGCCAAGAAGGTCGTCAAGGGCGAGCAGGTGCCGGCCCGCGTGGTGACCGAGGAGACCACCTTCACCCAGGAGCAGGCCAAGCAGGTCCTGTCCTCCCGCCAGTACTGATCGCAAGGACGCCGGGCCGGCGGCCCCGCCGGCCCGGTCTTGACTTGGAGGATCCATGGCAGTACCCGCGCCGGTCCTGACGATGAGCGGGATCGGCAAACAGTTCCCGGGGGTGAAGGCCCTCGACGACGTGGACCTGCGGCTGCTCCCCGGCGAGGTGCACGCGCTCATGGGCGAGAACGGCGCGGGCAAGTCCACCCTCATCAAGGTGCTCACGGGCGTGCACCCCGCCGACGCGGGCACCATCGAGCTGGCCGGCAGGACCGTCGCCTTCGGCAGCCCGCTGGAAGCGCAGCAGGCCGGCATCAGCACGGTCTACCAGGAGGTCAACCTCTGCCCCAACCTCTCGGTGGCCGAGAACATCCTGCTCGGCCGCGAGCCGCGCCGCCGGGGGCGCATCGACTGGAAGCGCATGCGCGCCCGCGCCGCCCAGCTGCTCGCCCGGCTCGACGTCCGGCTCGACGTGTCGGCGCCGCTGTCGGTCTACTCGCTGGCCGTCCAGCAGATGGTGGCCATCGCGCGGGCCGTGGACATCGACGCCCGCGTGCTCATCCTCGACGAGCCGACCTCCAGCCTCGACGCCGACGAGGTCCAGCAGCTCTTCCGGGTGATGCGGCGGCTCAAGGAGGAGGGGATCGCGATCCTCTTCGTCTCCCACTTCCTCGACCAGATCTACGAGATCTCCGACCGGATGACGATCCTGCGCAACGGCCGGCTGGTCGGCGAGTACCCGACCAGCGAGCTCAGCCAGGTCCAGCTCGTGGCCAAGATGATCGGTCAGGAGCTGGCCGCGCTGGAACGCCTGCACGGCGAGGCCAAGACCTTCGACCGCCCCCTGGTCGAGGCGCGCGGGCTCGGCCGGTCCGGGGCGATCGAGCCGTTCAGCCTGACCATCCACGAGGGCGAGGTCGTCGGCCTCGCCGGGCTGCTCGGCTCGGGCCGCACCGAGGTCGCCCGGCTGCTGTTCGGGGCCGATCACGCGGGCTCCGGCGAGCTCGCGATCGGCGGCGCGCCCACATCGCTGCGGACGCCGCGCGCGGCCATGACGCACCGCATCGCGTTCTGCTCGGAGAACCGCAAGGAGGACGGGCTCGTGCCGGACCTCACCGTCCGCGAGAACATCGTGCTGGCGCTCCAGGCCACCCGCGGCTGGACCCGCCCGGTGCCCCGCGAGACGCAGGACGACCTGGTCGGCAAGTACGTCAAGGCGCTGCGCATCAGCCCGCCCAACCCCGAGATCCCGGTGCGCAACCTGAGCGGCGGCAACCAGCAGAAGGTGGTGCTGGCCCGCTGGCTCATCCTCGAACCCCGGCTGCTCATCCTCGACGAGCCCACCCGCGGCATCGACGTCGGGGCCAAGACCGAGATCCAGCGGCTGGTGGCCGAGCTGTCGGACGGCGGCATGGCGGTGCTGTTCATCTCCGCCGAGCTGGAGGAGGTGCTGCGGCTCAGCCACAAGGTCGAGGTGCTGCGCGACCGCCGCCTGGTGGCCGAGCTGCCCAACGACGAGACCTTGACCACCGACGTCCTGCTGGAGACGATCGCCAGCGGAGGGCGAGTGTCATGAGACGCCTGCTGTGGCCGGCGGTGGTCCTCGTGCTGCTGCTGGCGCTCAACATCTTCTTCACGCCGAGCTTCTTCTCCGTCCAGGTCAGGGACGGCCACCTGTACGGCAGCCTGATCGACATCCTGCGCTTCGGCGCGCCGCTGATCCTGGTCTCGATCGGCATGACCCTGGTCATCGCCACCGGCGGCATCGACCTGTCGGTGGGCTCGGTGGTGGCGATCTCCGGCGCGCTCGCCTGCCTCCAGATCAGCGAGGACGCCGGCGTGACCACGGCGGTGGCGGCGGCGCTCGGGCTGTGCCTGGTGCTGGGGGCCTGGAACGGGTTCCTGGTGGCCGCGGTCGGCATCCAGCCGATCATCGCCACGCTGATCCTCATGGTGGCCGGGCGGGGCCTCGCGCAGCTCATCACCGACGGGCAGATCATCACGATCAACGACCCGGCGTACAAGGTGATCGGCGGCGGCTACTGGCTGACCGTGCCGTTCGGCATCCTCGTGGTGATCGCCGTGCTGGGGATCACCGCGTTCCTGACCCGGCGGCTGGCGCTGGGCATGCTCATCGAGGCGGTGGGCGGGAACGCCGAGGCCAGCCGGCTGGCCGGCATCCGGGCGCGTGGGATCGTCATCATGGTCTACGCCTTCGCGGCCCTGTGCGCGGGCGTGGCCGGGCTGATGATCAGCTCGAACGTCTCCAGCGCCGACGGCAACAACGCCGGCCTGTGGATCGAGCTCGACGCGATCCTCGCCGTGGTGATCGGCGGGACCTCGCTGGCGGGCGGCCGGTTCTCGCTGTCCGGCACCGTGCTGGGCGCGCTGATCATCCAGACGCTGACCACGACGATCTACTCGATCGGCGTGCCGCCGGAGACCACGCTGCTGTTCAAGGCGCTGGTCGTGACGGCCGTCTGCCTCATCCAGTCCCCGTCCTTCCGCGCCAAGGCGTTCCGCCGCCGCGGCCGGGCGGCGCCCGCGGAACCGACCCCGGAGGAGAGAGTCTTGGCAGGCCGAGGAGGCACGGCGTGACCGCGCTGACGTTCGGGCGGGCCTCCGTCCCGGTGAAGTACCTGCCGGTCCTGGTGACCGGGTGCCTGTTCGTGGCGATGTTCGTGGTGGGCGGGATCCGCTACGAGGGTTTCGCCAGCGGGCAGGTCGTGCTCAACGTCTTCATCGACAACGCCTTTCTACTGGTCGTGGCGGTGGGGATGACGTTCGTGATCCTGACCGGTGGCATCGACCTGTCGGTGGGCTCGGTGGTGGCGCTGTCGACGATGATCGCGGCGAGCCTGATGGAGGGGCCGGGGTGGCCGCCGTACGTGGTGGTGCCGCTGGTGCTGCTCATCGGGTCGGGGCTCGGGCTGGTGATGGGCTGGATCATCCAGTCCTTCGACATCCAGCCGTTCATCGTGACACTGGCGGGCATGTTCCTGGCCCGCGGGCTCTGCTACACGATCGGGACGGACTCCATCCCGATCAGGGACGCCACGTTCACGGCGTTCGCGCAGACCAGGATCGACCTGTTCGCCGATCTGTGGATCTCGCCGAGCGTGGTGATCGCGCTGGTCGTGGTGGCGGTGGCGGCGTACGTGCTGCACTACACGCGCTTCGGCCGGTCGGTCTACGCGACGGGCGGCAACGAGCAGTCGGCGCTGCTCATGGGGCTGCCGGTGGCCCGTACGAAGATCACGGTGTACACGGTCAGCGGTTTCTGCTCGGCGCTCGGCGGCGTGCTGCTGTCGTTCTACATGCTCTCCGGCTACGGCCTGCACGCGGTGGGCATGGAGCTCGACGCGATCGCGGCCGTGGTGATCGGCGGCACGCTGCTCACCGGCGGCACCGGGTTCCTGCTCGGCACCGTGCTCGGGGTGCTGGTGCTCGGGCTGATCCAGACGATCATCAGCTTCGAGGGCACCCTGAACTCCTGGTGGACCAAGATCTTTATCGGACTGTTGCTCTTCGTGTTCATCCTCCTGCAGCGCCCGTTCTCCGGGCGGTCCAGGCGTTGAACTGGGAGAACGCGCGCTTGGGCGTTACCTGAATGTTTCCGGCAGGTGATGCCCGAGCGTTGACATAGTCTTTGTTAGCGATAACAATCGGCGGAAACGAACGCGAAGTTTGTTCTGGTTCGTCACGTTCTCACGGGACGACTGGATCTTCTACACCGGCGGCCGCCGCGTCCAGCGCCTGCCGCGACCCCCATCGCAAGGAGATGACATGAGGTTGGGACGGATCGGGGGCGTGGTCTCGGCCATCGCTCTCGCCGCGACCATGACGGCCTGTGGCTCCAGCCAGAAGACGGTCGACGCCGAGGCCTCCGCGTCCTCCGCCGCCGGCGGCGCCGGGGCGCTGATCGGCGTGACGATGCCGACCAAGTCGTCGGAGCGCTGGATCCACGACGGCGACAACGTCAAGTCGGCGCTGGAGAAGCTGGGCTACAAGGTCGACCTCCAGTACGCGGAGAACGACATCCCCACCCAGGCCAACCAGATCGAGAACCAGATCACCAAGGGCGCCAAGCTCCTGATCATCGCCTCGATCGACGGCACCGCGATCACCTCGCAGCTCCAGCAGGCCGCCGACAACAAGATCCCGGTCATCGCCTACGACCGGCTGATCCGCAACAGCCCGAACGTGGACTACTACGCCACCTTCGACAACTTCAAGGTCGGCGTGCAGCAGGCCACCTCGCTGCTCAAGGGCCTCGGCGTCGAGGACGGCAAGAAGGGCCCGTTCAACGTCGAGCTGTTCGGCGGCTCCCCTGACGACAACAACGCCACGTTCTTCTGGAACGGCGCCATGTCGGTGCTCCAGCCGAAGATCGACGACGGCACCATCGTCGTCAAGAGCAAGCAGACCGACTTCAAGCAGGCCGCCATCCTGCGCTGGGACCCGGCGACGGCCCAGAAGCGCATGGAGGACATCCTCACCAGCACCTACGGCAGCGCCAAGGTCGACGGCGTGCTCTCGCCGTACGACGGTCTGTCCATCGGCATCCTGTCGGCGCTCAAGAGCTCCGGCTACGGCACCAGCGGCCAGCCCTACCCGATCGTGACCGGCCAGGACGCCGAGCTCGCCTCGGTCAAGTCCATCATCGCCGACGAGCAGTACTCCACGATCTTCAAGGACACCCGCAAGCTCGCCGAGCAGACGGTGAAGATGGCCGACGCCGTGCTGAAGGGCGGCCAGCCCGAGGTCAACAACACCAAGGACTACGACAACGGCAACAAGGTCGTCCCGTCGTACCTGCTCGACCCGGTGATCGTCGACAAGTCCAACTACAAGGAGATCATCGTCGGCGGCAACTACTACACCGAGGACCAGCTCCAGTAAGGGCCTTGCCCCCGGGGACCACGCGTTCCCGGGGGCTTCCCTGAGCTGAGCGAGGGGCATATGACCGAGCACATCTTGCGGATGGTCGGGATCACCAAGACCTTCCCCGGCGTCAAGGCGCTCCAGGACGTCAACCTGTCCGTCCGGCGGGGCGAGATCCACGCCATCTGCGGCGAGAACGGCGCCGGCAAGTCGACGCTGATGAAGGTGCTGTCCGGGGTCTACCCGCACGGCACGTACGAGGGCGAGATCGTCTTCGAGGGCGAACGGGTCGAGTTCGGCGGCATCCGCGACAGCGAGCACGCCGGCATCGTCATCATCCACCAGGAGCTGGCGCTCAGCCCGCAGCTGTCGATCGCGGAGAACATCTTCCTCGGCAACGAGCGCGCCAAGCGCGGGATCATCGACTGGAACCGCACCAACTACGAGGCCGCCGCGCTGATGAAGCGGGTCGGCCTGCGCGAGAACCCGACCACGCCGATCTTCGACATCGGCGTGGGCAAGCAGCAGCTCGTGGAGATCGCCAAGGCGTTGTCGAAGGAGGTCAAGCTCCTCATCCTCGACGAGCCGACCGCGGCGCTCAACGACGACGACTCCGCGCACCTGCTGGACCTGCTGCGCGGCCTGCGGGAGGAGGGCATCACCTGTGTGATCATCTCCCACAAGCTCAACGAGGTCACCGCGATCGCCGACGCCGTCACGATCATCCGCGACGGCCGCACGATCGAGACGCTCGACATGGCGACCGACGACGTGACCGAGGACCGCATCATCTCGGGCATGGTCGGCCGCGCGCTGGACAACCGCTTCCCGCCGCACGAGCCGTCGATCGGCGAGGAGGTGCTGCGCATCGAGGACTGGACCGTCCACAGCCCGAGCCAGCCCGGCCGCAAGGTCGTCGACGGCGCCGGGCTCACCGTGCGCCGCGGCGAGATCGTGGGCCTGGCCGGCCTCATGGGCGCCGGCCGCACCGAGCTGGCGATGAGCGTCTTCGGGCGGACCTACGGGGTCAACATCTCCGGCAAGATCTTCAAGGACGGCAAGCCGGTCGTGATCCGCAACGTCCAGGACGCGATCAGGCACGGCATCGCGTACGCGACCGAGGACCGCAAGCGGTACGGCCTCAACCTCATCGACGACATCAAGCGCAACATCAGCGCCGCCGGGCTCAAGGGCCTGGCCAGGCGCGGCTGGGTGAACGAGAACGAGGAGTACAAGGTCGCCGAGGGCTTCCACAAGAGCATGAACATCAAGGCGCCCACCGTGAACAGCGTGGTCGGGAAGCTGAGCGGCGGCAACCAGCAGAAGGTCGTGCTCTCCAAGTGGATCCTCACCGAGCCGGACGTGCTCATCCTCGACGAACCCACCCGCGGCATCGACGTCGGTGCCAAGTACGAGATCTACACGATCATCAACCGCCTCGCCGACCAGGGCAAGGCCGTGCTGGTGATCTCCAGTGAGTTGCCTGAGCTGCTCGGCCTGTGCGACCGCATCTACACGCTTTCCGAGGGTCGCATCACCGGGGAGGTGGCGCGCGAGGACGCCACCCAGGAACGGCTCATGTACCTCATGACCAAGGGACAGGAGAAGCTCTCATGAGCAGCATCACGCCCGCGGACGTGCCCGCCGGCACGGCTACCGGCGCGAAGGGCGTCGACGGGGAAGGGCCACGCCGGCCGGGCAGGGTGTCGCTCGGCGGGGTGTCGCTGAACCTGCGCTCCAGCGGCATCTACATCGCGTTCGCGCTCATCATCGTGCTGTTCTCGGTGCTCACCGACGGCGCGCTGCTGCAGCCACAGAACATCTCGAACATCATCGTCCAGAACTCCTACGTCCTGATCCTCGCGATCGGGATGATCCTCGTCATCATCGCCGGGCACATCGACCTGTCGGTCGGCTCGGTGGTGGCCGTGACCGGAGCGCTGGCCGCCGTGCTCATGGTCAACATGGGCGTGGCGTGGCCGCTGGCCCTGCTGATCACGCTGGTCGCGGGCGCGCTCATCGGCGCGTGGCAGGGCTACTGGATCGCCTACTTCGGCATCCCGGCGTTCATCGTGACGCTGGCCGGCATGCTGCTGTTCCGGGCGCTGACCCTCACGGTGCTGGGCAACCAGGGCATCGGCCCGTTCCCCGACCAGGTCCGCACCCTGGCCAACGGCTTCACCAACGGCTACTTCGGCAACATCGGTCTCGGCCCGCTCGGCGGCGCCGACCTGTTCAGCCTGCTGATCGGCCTGATCGCGATCGCCGGCATGGTGGTCGCGCAGCTCCGCACCCGCAACGCCCGCAAGGGCTACGGCCAGTCCGTCGAGCCGATGGCCGTGTTCGCGCTCAAGATGGCGGCCGGCGCCGCGGTG
This sequence comes from Nonomuraea sp. LP-02, assembly GCF_036289125.1. Taxonomy (NCBI): domain Bacteria; kingdom Bacillati; phylum Actinomycetota; class Actinomycetes; order Streptosporangiales; family Streptosporangiaceae; genus Nonomuraea; species Nonomuraea sp. LP-02. The sequence continues at coordinate 9,149,271 of NZ_JAXCLK010000001.1, forward strand.
ATCCTCTTCCTGGTCGTGCAGCTCGCCAGGTTCAAGAACCTGCCGTGGGTGCTCGTGCTGCTCGCGGTGCTGGTGCTCGGCTACTCGATGCTGGCCGGCCGCACGGTCTTCGGCCGCCAGATCTACGCCATCGGCGGCAACCTCCAGGCGGCGGTCATGTCCGGCGTCAAGGTCAAGTCGGTCGTCTTCTGGATCTTCGTCAACATGGGCGTGCTGTCGGCGATCGCCGGCATCATCTTCGCGGGCCGGCTCAACCAGGCCGGTCCGACGGCGGGCAACAGCTTCGAGCTGGACGCCATCGCGGCGGCGTTCATCGGCGGCGCGGCCGTGCAGGGCGGCGTCGGCAAGGTGGCCGGCGCGATCACCGGCGGTCTGATCATGGCGGTCATCAACAACGGCATGTCGCTGATCGGCTCGCCCAGCGAGCGGGTCATGCTCGTCAAGGGCGCGGTGCTCCTGGCCGCGGTCGCGTTCGACGTCTGGACCAAGCGCCGGGCCGGCGGAACGCGCTGAGCACGCCCGCGACCCCGAGCGCCCAGGGAGAGGAGACGCCCGTGATGGCATCCAAGCGCCGCCTGCCGGTCATGGCCGACGTGGCCAAGGAGGCGGGCGTGTCGCACCAGACGGTCTCCCGGGTGCTCAACGACCATCCGAACGTCCGGGCCGACACCCGGGCCCGGGTGGAGGCGGCGATCACCCGGCTGGGCTACCGGCGCAACCTGGTCGCCCGCGCCCTGGTGACCAAGCGGTCGCGGACGCTCGGCGTGGTGAGCTTCGACACCACGCTGTACGGCCCGGCCAGCACGGTGTACGGCATCGAGCAGGCGGCGAGGACCGCGGGCTACTTCGTCAGCATCGTGAGCCTGAAGTCGATCGACGCCGACAGCGTGCGCGACGCGATCGACTACCTGGCCGAGCAGGGCGTGGACGGGGTCGTGGTGGTCGCGCCGCAGCGCTCGGCCGCGCAGGCGCTGGAGAGCCTGCCGACCGGGATGCCGGCGGTCGCGGTCGAGGGCGGCTCGCACCGGGACGACATCCCGGTGGTCTGCATCGACCAGGCCGAGGGCGCCAGGCTCGCCACCCGCCACCTGCTGGAGCTGGGCCACGAGACGGTCTGGCACGTCAGCGGCCCGTCCGACTGGCTGGAGACCGAGGGCCGGCTGGCGGGCTGGCGGGCCGCTCTGGCGGAGGCGGACCGGCCGGCGCCCGAGCCGCTGGCCGGCGACTGGAGCCCGCGCGCCGGCTACGAGGCGGGGCGCAGCCTCGCCGCGATGGACGGCGTCACCGCGGTCTTCGCGGCCAACGACCAGATGGCGCTCGGGGTGCTGCGCGCCCTCAGCGAAGGGGGCGTGCGGGTGCCGGAGCAGATCAGCGTGGTGGGCTTCGACGACATCCCGGAGTCGGAGTTCTTCTCGCCGCCGTTGACCACGGTCAGGCAGGACTTCGACGTGGTGGGCCGGCACTGCATCGAGGTGCTGCTGCGGCAGGTCGAGGGCGGGCGCGGCGCGCGCGGGCGCCTGGTCGTGCCGCCCCGTCTGGTGGTGCGTTCCAGCACGGCCCCCGCACGCGGACGTTCTGCCGGTAGATGATGGGCATGCCACCGGAATTCCCCTGGAGAGCAATGTGAACGCTAACACTTATGTGGTAGGAGTCGACTTCGGCACGCTGTCCGGACGCGCGGTCGTCGTCCGGGTCAGCGACGGCGCGGAGCTCGGCAGCGCCGTCCACGAGTACGCCCACCGCGTCATCGAGCGGGAGCTGCCCGGCTCCGGTGTGCGGCTCGGCCCCGACTGGGCGCTGCAGGCGCCGCAGGACTGGCTGGAGGTGCTGAAGAGCGCGGTGCCCGCCGCGCTCGCCGCCGCCGGCGTGCCCGCCGAGCAGGTCGTCGGCATCGGCACCGACTTCACCGCCTGCACCGTGCTGCCGACCACGGCCGACGGCACACCGCTCTGCGTCGAGACCCCCGAGCTGCCGCACGCCTGGCCCAAGCTGTGGAAGCACCACGCCGCCCAGCCGCACGCCGACCGCATCAACGAGCTGGCCGCGCGGCGCGGCGAGAGCTGGCTGCCGCGCTACGGCGGCAAGATCTCCTCCGAGTGGGAGTTCGCCAAGGCGTTGCAGGTCCTGGAGGAGGCCCCCGACGTCTACGCGCGGGCCGAGCGCTGGATCGAGGCCGCCGACTGGATCATCTGGCAGCTCACCGGCGTCGAGAGCCGCAATATCTGCACTGCCGGCTACAAGGGCGTCTTCCAGGACGGCACCTACCCGTCGAAGGAGTTCCTCGCCGAGCTCAACCCCGGCTTCGCCGGCTTCGTGGACAAGCTCGCCACGGGCAAGGTGGGAGCCGACGAGGGCGGCGTCACGCTCGCCCCGCTCGGCGGCCTCGCCGGCCGGCTGAGCGCCGAGGCGGCCGGCTGGACCGGCCTGCCCGAGGGCATCGCGGTCGCCGTCGGCAACGTGGACGCGCACGTCACCGCCGCCGCCGCGGACGCCGTCCGCCCCGGCCAGATGGTCGCCATCATGGGCACCTCCACCTGCCACATCATGCCCAGCGACCGGCTCGCCGAGGTGCCCGGCATGTGCGGCGTCGTGCGCGACGGCATCGTCCCTGGCCTGTGGGGCTACGAGGCGGGACAGTCGGCGGTCGGCGACATCTTCGCCTGGTACGTCGACAGCTGCGGCCTCGGCCACGAGGAGCTGACCGCGCTCGCCGAGAAGCAGGCCGTCGGCCAGCACGGCCTGGTGGCGCTCGACTGGTTCGGCGGCAACCGCTCGGTGCTCGTGGACCACAACCTCTCCGGCGTCATCGTCGGCCAGACCCTGGCCACGCGGCCGGAGGACGTCTACCGCGCGCTCATCGAGTCCACCGCGTACGGCGCCCGCATGATCGTCGAGACGTTCGAGCGGGCCGGCGTGCCCGTCGAGGAGTTCGTCGTCGCCGGCGGGCTGCTGAAGAACCCCTTCCTCATGCAGATCTACGCCGACGTGCTGCGCCGGCCGCTGTCGGTGATCGGCTCCGACCAGGGGCCCGCGCTCGGCTCGGCCATCCACGCGGCGGTCGCCGCCGGCGCCTACTCCGGCATCGAGGAGGCGGCGGCGGCCATGGGCAAGCGGACCGAGGCGGCGTACACGCCGGACCCGGACCGCGCCGACGCCTACGACCGGCTCTACGCCGAGTACCGCAGGCTCCACGACTTCTTCGGAGACGGCCGCATGCTCCACACGCTGCGCGCCATCAGGAACGAGGCCCAGGCATGAAGAACCCCCGCGCAGTCGTCGCCGAGCTGCACGCCGAGCTGGTCAGGTACGGCCTCGTCGTGTGGACGGCCGGGAACGTCTCCGGCCGGGTCCCCGGCGAGGACCTGTTCGTCATCAAGCCCTCCGGCGTCTCCTACGACGAGCTGACCCCGGAGAACATGGTGGTGTGCGACCTCGACGGCAACCTGGTCGAGGGCGAGCACGCCCCCTCCAGCGACACCGCCGCGCACGCCTACGTCTACCGCAACATGCCCGACGTCGGCGGCGTCGTGCACACCCACTCGACGTACGCCTCCGCCTGGGCCGCCCGCGGCGAGGCGATCCCGTGCGTGCTCACCGCCATGGCCGACGAGTTCGGCGGCGAGATCCCCGTCGGCCCGTTCGCGCTGATCGGCGACGACTCGATCGGGCAGGGCATCGTCGAGACGCTCAAGGGGCACCGCTCCAAGGCGGTCCTCATGCAGAACCACGGCGTGTTCACCATCGGCAAGGACGCCAAGGCGGCGGTGAAGGCCGCCGTCATGTGCGAGGACGTGGCCCGTACCGTGCACGTGGCCCGCCAGCTCGGCCGGCCCCTGCCCATCGCCCAGGACGACATCGACCGCCTGTACGACCGTTACCAGAACGTCTACGGACAGAGGAGCCCGCGTTGAAGATCTGGTTTCTGACCGGCAGCCAGGGGCTGTACGGCGAGGACACGCTCCGCCAGGTGGCCGAGCAGTCCCAGCGCATCGCCGAGCAGTTGCCCGTCACGGTCGAGTGGAAGCCCGTGCTCACGGACGCCGCCGCGATCCGGCGCGTGATGCTGGAGGCCAACGCGGACGACTCGTGCGCCGGCGTGATCGCCTGGATGCACACCTTCTCCCCGGCCAAGATGTGGATCGCCGGGCTCGACGCGCTGCGCAAGCCGCTGCTGCACCTGCACACCCAGGCCAATGTCGAGCTCCCGTGGAGCACCATCGACATGGACTTCATGAACCTCAACCAGGCCGCGCACGGCGACCGCGAGTTCGGGTTCGTGCAGACCCGGCTCGGCGTGCCGCGCAAGACCGTGGCCGGGCACGTCAGCGACCCGGCCGTGGGCGGGCGCATCGAGGCGTGGGCGCGCGCCGCCACGGGCCTCGCCGAGGTGCGCCAGCTCAAGCTGGTGCGGTTCGGCGACAACATGCGCGACGTGGCCGTGACCGAGGGCGACAAGGTCGAGGCGCAGCTCCGCTTCGGCGTCTCGGTCAACACCTACGGCGTCAACGACTTGGTCGAGGCCGTGGACGCGGCCTCCGACGCGGACGTGGCCGCGCTGGTCAAGGAGTACGAGGAGCAGTACCGGGTGGTCCCCGAGCTGCTCGGCGAGCGGAGCGAGTCGCTGCGCTACGCGGCCAGGATCGAGCTGGGCCTGCGGAGCTTCCTGGAGGCCGGCGGCTACCGGGCCTTCACCACGAACTTCGAGGACCTGGGCGGCCTGCGCCAGCTTCCCGGCCTGGCCGTGCAGCGCCTCATGGCCGACGGCTACGGCTTCGGCGGCGAGGGCGACTGGAAGACGTCGGTGCTGCTGCGGACGCTGAAGTCGATGTCCCCGTCGGGCGGCACGTCCTTCATGGAGGACTACACCTACGACCTCACGCCCGGCAACGAGCTGATCCTGGGCGCGCACATGCTGGAGGTCTGCCCGTCGATCGCCGCGGACACGCCGTCCTGCGAGATCCACCCGCTCGGCATCGGCGGCAGGGAGGACCCGGTGCGGCTGGTGTTCGACGCCGCTCCCGGCCCCGGCATCGTGGTCGGCCTGGCCGACATGGGCGACCGGTTCCGCCTGGTCGCCAACGAGATCGACGTCGTGGCGCCGCCGCAGCCGCTGCCGAAGCTGCCCGTGGCCCGCGCGGTGTGGCAGCCGCGGCCGAACCTGCGTACGTCCACCGAGTCGTGGCTCACCGCGGGCGCGCCGCACCACACGGTGCTCACCACGGCGGTCACCCGCGAGGAGCTGACGGACCTGGCCGAGATGCTGGGCGTGGAGCTGGTGATCATCGACGCCGCCACCACGACCGAGCGTTTCACCAAGGAGCTGCGCTGGAACCAGGCGTACTACCGCCTGGCCCAGGGCTTCTAATCGTCCTCGGCGGGTCTCTTCGGGGCGTTCCTGCGCTGCTCCTCGGCGCGTTCGCGGCAGCGGCGCAGGAACTCCTCGTCGTCATCGGGGTTGGTGGCGGCGAAGCGGCCGGGGCGGTCGTACTCGGGGAAGGTGCTCGGCGACGCCGGCGCCCGCCGCTCCGGGCGGCCGGCCAGCAGCCACACGATCGAGCCGACGAGCGGCGCGAGGAACACGATCACCAGCCAGAGGATCTTGGGCAGGTTGCGGCAGAGCGGCTCCGGCGTGGTGATCACGTCGAACAGGCAGTAGAGCCACAGCACGAGCGTGACCACGCTTATGGCCTCGTACAGGTAAAGCACGGCGCACCTCCGTCAGCGGCCAGACGAAACTAGCGGCACCTGATCGGGCTGACAAGCGGTGGTTGTGGGAAGGTAAGGCCGTGACGCTGAGCAATTGGGCGGGAAACACCGCATTCCGGGCAAGTGACGTCCATCACCCCTCCTCGCTCGACGAACTGCGCCGGCTCGTCGCGGGCAGCGCCCGCGTGCGGGCGCTCGGGAGCGGCCACTCGTTCAACGACGTCGCCGACACCACGGGCGACCTCGTCGTCCTCGACCGGATGCCGGACGCCGTCGAGATCGACAGCGCCGCCGCGCAGGTCCGGGTGCCCGCGCGCATGACGTACGCGCGGCTCGCCCGGCAGCTCGACGCGCACGGCCTCGCGCTGGCCAACCTGGCCTCGCTGCCGCACATCTCCGTCGCCGGCTCGGTCGCGACCGGCACCCACGGCTCAGGCGACGCCATCCCGAGCCTCGCCGCCGCCGTCTCCTCGCTCGACCTCGTCACCGCCGACGGCTCGACGCTCACCCTCGCCCGCGGCGACGCCGACTTCCCCGGCGCGGTGGTGGCCCTGGGCGCGCTCGGCGTCGTCACCTCGCTCACCCTCGACGTGGTGCCCTCCTTCGAGGTACGCCAGTACGTCCGCGAGGGCCTGCCGGTCGAGGCGCTGGCCCACTTCGACGACATCATGGCCGCCGGCTACAGCGTCAGCCTCTTCACCGACTGGCGCGAGACCCGCGTCTGGCTCAAGCGCACCGGCGAGCCGTCCGAACTGCCCGCCGACTGGTACGGCACCCGCCCCGCCGACGGCCCCCGCCACCCGCTGCCCAGCATGCCCGCCGACCCCTGCACCACGCAGCTCGGCGTGCCCGGCCCCTGGCACGAACGGCTGCCGCACTTCCGCGCCGACTTCGAGCCCAGCGGCGCGGGCGACGAGCTGCAGTCGGAGCTGATCCTGCCGCGCGAGCACGCGGTCGAGGCGCTGCGCGCGCTGTTCGCGATCGGCGAGCGCATCCGGCCGGTGCTGCACATCTCCGAGGTGCGCACCGTGGCCGCCGACGACCTGTGGCTCAGCCCCTTCCACGGGCGCGACAGCGTCGGCGTCCACTTCACCTGGATCAAGGACCCGGAGGGCGTGCGGCCGGTGCTGGAGCTGGTGGAGAAGACGCTGGCGCCGTTCGAGCCGCGGCCGCACTGGGGCAAGCTGTTCACCCGGTGGCCGTCCTGCCCCGAGCGGTTCCGGTCGCTGGCCGCCCGGCTGGACCCGGAGGGCAAGTTCGCCAACGACTTCACCCGCCGCCTGCTGGGGGAGTAGCCCTACCGCCCGGGGAGTAGCCCGCCGGGCGCGCGCTGCGTCCACGGGCGTAGCCGCCCACCGGTCGCGGGGACGATGCGCCGGAGCCGCCCGTAGGCGATCGTCGAGGGCATGAGCGATCACCCCTTCAGGTTCGGCGCGGTCGCCGGACGAGCCCCCGACTGGTGCGGCCTGGCCCGGCGGGCCGAGGACCTCGGCTACGCCACGCTGCTGGTGCCCGACACGCTGGGCACGTTCTCGCCGTTCAGCGCGGCCGCCGCGGCGGCCGCGGTCACCAGCCGGCTGCGGGTCGGGACGTACGTGCTGAGCGTCGCCAACCGCACGCCCCGCGCCGTCGCCTGGGAGACCGCGACGCTGCGTGAGCTGTCCGGCGGGCGCTTCGAGCTGGGCCTCGGCGCCGGCCGCCCGGACGCCGCGCACGACGCCGCCGAGCTCGGCCTGCCCTTCGGCACCGCGGGCGCGCGGGTGCGCAGGCTCGCCGACACCATCGACGCGGTCGCCGCGGAGTCGAAGGACGTGCCGATCCTCGTCGCCGCCGCCGGCACCCGGCTGCTGCGGCTGGCCGCCGCCAGGGCGGACACGGTCGCGCTCGGCGTCCCGCCGCACGCCACGGAGGAGCAGGTGGCGGCCAAGCTCGACGAGCTGTACGAGCTGGCCGGCGACCGCTTCCACGACCTGGAGCTCGGCATGAACCTGGCCGCCGCCGGCGCCGAGCCGCCCGCCTGGCTCGGCCCCCTCGGCCCCGAGGCCACCGGCGTGCTGCGCGGCACGCCCGCGCAGATGGCGGACGTGCTGCGCCGCCGCAGGGACCGGCTCGGGGTGTCGTACGTCACGGTCAACGCCGCCTGCCTGGAGGCGTTCGCCCCCGTCGTGGAACTCCTCGCCGGAACCTGACGGAACCTGACAGGTACGTCCGCCAGCATGGACGCCATGACCGCAAAGGGAACCTTCGACACCGCGAACTGGGACGCCAAGCAGCCCTACGAGGAGCGCGACGGCGTCACGCTCGGCCTCGTCACCATGACGAAGACCTTCCACGGCGACCTCACCGGCACCAGCCTCGTCACGCTGATGATCGCCACGACCCCTGTGGAGGACTCCCGCTCGTACGTGGCGCTGGAGCGCATCGAGGGCGCCCTGCACGGCCGGTCGGGCAGCTTCGTCGTCCAGCACAACGCGGTCAGCGACCGGGGCGCGCATTCGCTGCGCGTGTCGGTGGTGCCGGACTCGGGGACCGGGGAGCTGACCGGCCTGCGCGGCGAGATGCAGATCGTCATCGGCCCGGACGGCGGCCACTCCTACACCTTCGACTACACCCTTTGATGGCGTTCGGGGGCGGCTCCCGGTAGCGTACCGACCGGCCGGTACGCCAACCGCCGGGAAGGAGTCACGCCGTGTGGGACCCCGAACTCGCCGAGCTGCGCCGGCGCAGGGAGCTGGCCGAACGCATGGGAGGCGAGGAGCGCGTCGCTCGCCAGCACGCCACCGGCCGCCTCACCGTACGCGAGCGGCTGGCCGCGCTGACCGACTCCTGGCAGGAGATCGGCGCGCTGACCGGCCGGGCCGCGGACGGCGGCGTCACGCCGTCCAACGTCATCATCGGCCGGGCCCGCCTCGACGGCCGCAGGATCGTGGTGTCCGGCGACGACTTCACCGTACGCGGCGGGGCCGCCGACGCCGCCATCCACGACAAGCAGATCCTGGCCGAGCGCATGGCGGGCGAGCTGCGCGTCCCGCTCGTCCGGCTCATCGACGGCACGGGCGGCGGCGGCAGCGTCAAGCAGCTCGAGGAGTTCGGGCGCACCTACGTCCCGTACAACCCGGGCTGGGACCAGGTGGTGGCCAACCTCGGCCGGATCCCGGTGATCTCCCTGGCCCTCGGCCCGGTGGCCGGGCTCGGCGCGGCCCGCCTGGTCACCTCGCACGTCTCGATCATGGTGAAGGAGCTGTCCCAGGTCTTCATCGCCGGCCCCGCCGTGGTGGAGGCGGGGATGGGGGAGAGCGTGGGCAAGGAGGAGCTCGGCGGCTGGCGGGTCGCCGCCGCGGCCGGCACGGTCGACCTGGTCGCGGGCACCGAGGAGGAGGCGTTCGCGCTCACCCGGCGGGTGCTGTCGTACCTGCCGCAGAACGCCTGGCAGCCGCCCCCGGTCACGCCGTCCGCCGACGCGCCCGGCCGGACCGCTCCCGAGCTGCGCGAGCTCGTGCCACGCGAGCGCCGCCGCCCCTACGACATGCGCCGCGCGCTTGAATTGGTCTTCGACACCGGCAGCGTCCTGGAGCTGGGCCGCCGCTTCGCGCCCTCCGTGATCACCGCCCTGGCGCTCTTGGACGGCCATCCCGTGGCGGCCCTCGCCGCCGACCCCCGCGTCTACGGCGGCGGCATGACCGCGCAGGGCTCCGACAAGCTGGCCCGCTTCGTCGACCTGGCCGAGACCTTCCACCTGCCGGTGGTGCACCTGGTGGACCAGCCGGGCTTCGTCATCGGCACGGCCGCCGAGCGGGCCGGCACCATCCGCCGCGGCGCCCGCGCGCTCGCCGCCGTCTACCAGTCGACGGTCCCTTGGGCCTCGGTGCTGGTCCGCCGGGTCTTCGGCGTCGCCGGGGCCGCCCACCGGCCGCACGACCGCTACACCTTCCGGGTGGCCTGGCCGTCCGGCGACTGGGGCTCGCTGCCGATCGAGGGCGGCCTGGAGGTCGCCTTCAAGCGCCTGCTCGCCGAGGCGGGCGAGGAGGCGGCGGCGCTCAAGGCGGAGATCGCCGAACGGCTGGAGGCGGTGCGGTCGCCGTTCCGTACGGCGGAGGCGTTCCTGGTCGAGGACATCATCGACCCCGCCGACACCCGCCCCCTGCTGACCGACTGGGTGAAGGACGCCTACGCCGCCCTCGAACCAGGCCCCCGCTCCACCACCCGTCCGTGAGATCGTGAACCATGACCACAGAGCGCGTACGAGCCAGAGTGTTCGGCGAGGTGGCCGACGAGTACGACAGAATCCGGCCCGGCTACCCGGCCGAGCTGGTGGACGACATCCTGACCTATGCCCGGCTCGCGGAAGCTCCGGCCCTTGAGGTGGGTGCGGGCACGGGGAAGGCGACGGCGCTGTTCGCCGCGCGCGGCGTCACCCTCACCGCCGTCGAGCCTGATCCGGCGATGGCCGCCGTGCTGGAACAACGCGTGGCGGGCCTGCCGAAGGTGACGATCGCGGTCTCCTCCTTCGAGGACTATCTGCCGGATCAGCCGTTCGGCCTGCTGTTCAGCGCGCAGGCCTGGCACTGGACCGACCCGGCGGTGAGGTGGGAGAAGGCGGCCGCGGCACTCGCTCCGGGCGGGGCGCTGGCTCTGTTCTGGAACTTCCACTGCCCCAAGGATCCCGACGTGGTGGCCGGCGTGCTCGCGGCGCATCAGCGACATGCACCGCACATCACGCCGAACACCCGTCCGATCGACGACGCTTCGCTCGCCGCTTCGTGGCCGCAGGTCGAGCTGGAGACGCTGGCTGAGTTCGGCGAACTGTCGGCACGTTTGTATCGTTCGGAGCGGATACTGTCAGGCGCCGATTACCTGGCGTATCTGTCCACGCAGTCGGTCTACCTGATGCTCGACGACACCACTCGCGCCGAGCTTTTCGCGGCGCTCAAGGAGCCGATCGGCGAGCAGGTGACGCTGAGCGTCGATACCGCTCTGCACCTGGCCCGCCGCACCGGATAACGACGAGATCCCGCCCGATCGAGGTGATCGGACGGGATCTCGTCATCGTCTGTGGAGCTATGGGGATTCGAACCCCAGACCTCCTCCATGCCATGGAGGCGCGCTACCAACTGCGCTATAGCCCCTTGCGTGAGTACGAGTGTATCGGACTCACCGACCACCCCGGACCGGCTACTCCAGCAGGGCCCGCAGGATCGGCTCGGCGTGCGTCCACAGCAGGGAGCCGCCCGCGCCGGGGATCAGGTGGCGGCGGGCGCCGCGGATCCGCCGGGACAGGGTGAAGCCCTGGTCGGGGGAGTGGTGCAGGTCGAGGTCGCCGTACCAGAGGTCGACGGGGACGGGGACCTCCGCGAGCGGGAACGGCCAGGGGCTCATGGCGAGCACGCTGTCGCGGGCGTAGCCGGCGGGGCCCTGGGCGAAGGCCTCGGACATGGCCCGGCGGTAGGCGCGGGCGAAGCCGGGCCGTTCGTAGATCTCCCGGTCCACGGCGGGACTGTTGGGGACGATCATGTCCCAGAGGGCGTCGGGGGTGAGGGAGGAGAAGAACTTCTCGGCGGCGGCCGGGTCGGCGGCGACCGTCTCGACCAGCTCACGGAAGTGGCCGGGCAGCGACTCGGCCATGGTGGCGACCTCGTCGGCGCCCGAGACGACCGCCACCCGGCGCACGCCCGGGACGAACGCGCAGGCCAGCGCGAACGGGGCGCCCTGCGAGAAGCCGACCACCCGCGGCTCGTCGAGGCCGAGGGCGGCGACGTCGGCGGCCCAGGAGGTCAGGGTGCGGCCGGGATCGGGGTCGGAGGAGCCGAGGCCGGGCCGGTCGAGGGAGATGAGGCGGACGCCGAGCTCGTCCACGACGCCCGCGCCGAAGCCGAGCCACCGGCTCGTGCCCGCCCCCGGGCAGAGCACGACCGGCGTCCCGGTGGCCGGGCCCCATTCGGCGCGGGCCAGGCGGCGGCCGTCGGGCAGGACGCTCTCGCCGAGCCGGGCCGGTGGGGTGATCAGGTCGTGCCGGTTCATGCCTGACACCTTGCTAGGCCCGGCCGATCCTCGGCAAATCGTTTTCCGCGCCCGGTCAGCCGACGGTCAGCCGACGGTCAGCCGACTGAGCGGGCCTTGTCGATGAGCGTCGTCAGCTCGCTCACCATCGGGTCCTCCGACAGGGAGGCGAGGCGGGTGGAGTGCTCGGCGAGGTCCGGCAGGTCCAGCCCGAACGCCTGCCGCTCCCGCAGGTACATCGCGAACGCCGCCACCAGCACGTCCACCTGGAGCCGGACCGGCGTGCCCTTGTCCCACACGCCCTCGGCCAGGTCGGCGGCGCGCAGCGACTTGCCGGCCTCCGACGCCTCACGGGTGTCGGGGTCCTGCCAGCGGACCGTGGCCTGGGCGAGCTGCCCGCGCGCCCCCGGCTTGAGCTTGAGCGCGTAGAGAGCGGTCACCGCGTGGCCGGGGCCGATCTCGCCGCCGTCGCGGCTGTCGTCGCGGAACTCCTCCGTGGTCAGGGCGCGGTTCTCGTAGCCGATGAGGCGGTAGGTGTCGACGACGGACGGGTTGAAGACCACCTGGGCCTTGGCGTCGCGGGCGCGCAGCTCGATGGTGGCCGTGAGCTGGGTGGTGAAGAGCTTGTCCGCTTCCTGCTGGGAGCTGACGTACACGGCCATGCCGTCGCCGTTGTCGGCGAGCTGCTCCATCAGGGTGTCGCCGTACTCGCGGCCGACGCCGACGGTGAGCAGCGTGACCTGGCGGGCGGCGTACTCCTTGACCTGGGTGAGGATGCCCTGCCACTCGGTCTCGCCCTGGTTGGCGAGGCCGTCGGAGAGCAGGATGACCCGGTTGGTGGCGGCGGGGCGGAACGCCTTGGCCGCCTCCTGGAAGCCGGCGACCAGACCGCTCTCCAGGTTCGTGCCGCCCTCGACGTCGAGCCGGTCCACGGCGGCCGACAGCTCGGCGCGGGCGGTGAGCGGGGTCATCGAGGCCAGCACCTCGGCCTCGTCGCTGAAGGCCACGATCGACACCTGGTCGCCGGGCGCGAGCTGGTCGAGCAGCGTGCGCAGCGAGGACTTCACCAGGTCGAGGCGGCCGGGCTCGGCCATCGAGCCGGACACGTCGACCACGAAGGTGAGGTTGACCGGCCGGCGCGCGGCGGCCTCGGTGGCGCGGGTCTGCAGGCCCACCCGCAGCACGGCCTCGTCCCGGCCGCCGGGCAGCAGGGCGCCGTCCACGTGCACCGCGAAACCGTCGTCCGGCGGCTGCTCGTAGTCCTGGCGGAAGGCGTTGACCCACTCCTCGGGGCGGATCTGGTCCGGCTCGGGCCAGCGGCCCTCCTCCAGGGCGCGGCGGGCGTAGCCGTACGAGGCGGTGTCCACGTCCAGCGCGAACGTGGAGATCTGAGCCGTGGCCGTCTCCTGCTCGTCCCGTTCCTTGGCCGACGACTCCGGCCGGGCGGGGCCCTGGGACGCGACGGGCGCGTTGGCGCGATCGGCGCTTCCCGTGCTGCCGCCGGAGCCGCCGCACCCGGCGAGCGCGAGGACGGCGACCAGTCCGGAGCCGATCAATAACGGGCGGATTCTCATCTTCAACCACCTCCGACCTCTTACGACGGCGGCTGACCGGTGGTTCGCCGGGGCGGTGACGTAAGCGAGCACAAACCGCGATCGATACGTGATCAGTTGTGACAATCGGTGTAAATGAGATAGATCTGACTGGCATGCGCGTCTACCTCGGTATAGCCGCGAAGCATGGAGAGATCCCTCTTCCTGTCCTGGAGAAGGCCCGTTCCGTCATCGAGCTCGCCTTCCCCGTGCCCCCGGACGTCATCCGCGGCCGAGAATGGCACGGCAGAGGCGTCTCCCTGCTCGGCTGGACCAACGAGCCCGACGACCTCCGTCAGCCGCCGCTGCTGTCCGAGCACGGCGGCCGGATCATCGGGCTGAACGGCCACCTGGCCGACCCCGCCGACGTCGCCCGGCTGCCCCGCGACCCCGGCGACCCGCTGGGCGGCTGCTTCTCCTCCTGGTACGCGCGCGACGGCGAGCTGGGCGCGAGCACGGCGATCAACCGGGTGTGCCCCGTCTTCCACGCCGAGACGCCCGACCTGTACCTCATCGGCAGCCGAGCCCTGCTCGTGCACCTGATGGCCCAGCCGGGCGACCGTGTCGAGCACGACGTCCTGGCCCTCCAGACCATGGTCAGGCAGGGGTTCTTCCTGTCGGACGAGACGCCGTACAAAGGGGTGTCGGCGCTGCGGCCGAGCACGCGGGTCGAGGTGCGCGACGGCCGGCGCGTGATCATCGAGACCCCGCTGCCGCAGGCCGCGCCGCCCCCGGAGAGCCGCCGGGCCAAGCGGGCCGCCGTGGACGAGCTGGCCCACGCGCTGCTCGCCACCGTCGAGCCGCTGCGCTCCCTGGGCGAGCCGGTCAACCTGGCGCTGACCGGCGGGCGCGACACCCGTGTCCTGGCGGCGCTGCTGCACGCCGCGCGGGTGCCGTTCCGGGTGACGACGAACGGCCTCGACACCCACCCCGACGTGATCATCGCGCGGCGGATCGCCGCCGAGCTGAAGGTCGAGCACACGGTCATCGCGCCGCCGCAGACGGCCGCCAAGGACGCCGTGCTGGTGGAGCACCCGCTGGCCCGCGCGTGGGAGACGTTGCGCACGTGCGAGGGGATGACGTCGGCGTACGAGTCGATCGTGAGCTACCTGCCGTACTCCGGCAAGCCGACCATGTCGGGGCAGAGCGGTGAGACGCTGCGCGCGGGCAGCCTCAACCTCCTGCAGACCGACCTCGGCGACAAGGCTCTGCTGCGCCGGATCACCACGACCTTCTGCAAGGACGACAAGCTGTTCACGGCCGAGGCCAACGAGCACGCCCGCGAGCTGGCCCGCCCCTGGCAGGAGCGGCCCGACCGGCTGGAGGCCCTCGACCACATCTACATCTGGTACAAGGTCGGCCGGTGGCAGGCCAGCGCGCGGGCCGGCGCCCTGCGCCGGGGCGATCCGGTGCGGCCGTTCCTCGACAACCGGGTGGTGCGCGCGGCGCTCGCCCTCGACCAGCGCTGGCGGCTGTCGGAAGAGGTGATCTACCAGCTCGTCCTGCGCTTCGCGCCCCGCCTGCGCGACGTGCCGATCGAGGGCAAGCCGTGGCGCTTCGCCGAGGGCCTGACCCGGCGTCTGCCGTGGACCCACGTCCCGCCGCCCGCCATGCCGACCGTGAAGACCGGCGGCGGCTGGAGCTGGCGGACCAGCCCCGGGCCCGCGCTCACGGACGTGCTGCGCCGGCAGGTGCTCGGCAGCCTCGACGCGCTCGCGCCCATCGTGAACCCCGACGAGGCGCGGGCCCTGTTCGCCGACCCGGTGGTCAAGAAGCCCGCGCTCGCCTGGCACCTCTACAGCGTCAGCACCCTGCTCACCGGGCTCTACCCCGGCAAGCAGCCCGAGGGGCTGGAGCCGATCACGGTCTCCAGGCCGGATCCCGGCCGATGAGGCCGAGGAACCTCTCCAGCGCGGGCGCGTCCTCCGGCACGGCGACCTCCTCGCCGAACGCGCCCCGCGCCCGGCCGATCGGCGCCATGTCCTTGGCGAAGGCGAGCAGCCTGGCGGCGGTCGCCTCCTCCACCTCGTAGCCGCGGCCGGTCGCCCGGGAGAGGTCCCAGCCGTGGGCGACCAGGTCGGTGAGCGCCATGTGGGCGAGGACCGTGCGCGGCAGCCCGCCCATGGCCTCGCTGACGCCCTCCCACGACTCCGGCTTCTCCCAGGCGATCAGCATGCGCTCGGCCCGCTCGGGGAAGTCGCCGGTGTACTCCTTCGGCGGCAGGAACTCGCCGCCACCCGCGACCGACTCGAACAGCGAGGCGCCCCACTCCAGATGGTTGATCAGCCCCCGGACGTCGAACTCCTGGCACGGCGTGGGCCGGCCGAACTCCTCCTCGGGGATGCTGGTGACCAGGTCGGCGGTGCGCTGGGCGGCCCCGCGCATCATCGGCAGCAACTCTTCTCTCATGAGCTACAGGATGCCAGCGCCCGGTCCTCCTCCGTGATCCGAATCGTCAGAAGGACCGCGTTGGCCGCGGTGAACACCAGCGCGGTGATCCAGGCGGTGTGGACGAGCGGCAGCGCCACCCCCTCCGCCACGACGGCCACGTAGTTGGGGTGCCGCACCCACCGGTACGGCCCGCCGCTCACCAGCGGCAGCCCCGGCACCACGACCACCCGCGTGTTCCACTGCCGCCCCAGCGTCGCGACGCACCACCAGCGCAGCGCCTGCGCGAGCAGCACCACGGCGAGCATCGGCCAGCCCAGCGCCGGCACGAACGGCCGGTCGAGCAGCCACACCTCGGCCGGCGCGGCCACCAGGAGCGCCACGTGCGCCGCCACGATCCAGGGGTAGTGGCGCCTGCCGTGCTCGACGCCGCCCCGCGCCCGCGCCCACGCCAGGTTGCGCCGGGCCACGACCAGCTCGGCCAGTCGTTCCATGACGACCAGCCCGATCAGCACCAGGTAGGCGTTCACCAGTGCAGCAGGAGCAGCTCGGCGGAGAAGCCCGGCCCCAGGGCCATCAGTACCGCGGGCGCCCCCGGCCGGCCGCGCGTCTCCTGCAGCACGTTGAGCACCGACACCGACGACAGGTTGCCGTGCCGGCGCAGCGAGCGCCAGGTCACCTCGACCGCCTTCGGCGGCAGGCCCAGCGTCTCCACGATCTTCTCGATGACCTTGGGGCCGCCGGGGTGGCAGATCCAGGTGCCCACCTGGTCGGGGGTCAGGCCGTAGTCGGCGAGGAAGGCCCGGATGTCGCCCGCCAGCACCTCCTCGACGAAACTGGTCAGATCGGCGTCCAGGACGAGGCGGAAGCCGTGGTCGCCGACCTCCCAGCCCATCAGGTGCTCGGTGCCGGCGTACAGCCGGCTGCGGGTCGCCACGACCTCCGGTCCCCGTCCGCGCCCGGTGGCCACGACGGCCCCCGCGGCGTCGCCGAACAGGCCGCTCGCCACGAGGTTCGCGATCGAGGTGTCGTCCCGCTGGATGGTGAGCGAGCACAGCTCCAGGCACACCAGGACCGCGACGTGGTCCGGCCAGCCGCGCAGGTAGTCGTACAGGCGGGACAGGCCCGACGCCCCGGCCGCGCACCCAAGGCCGAACACCGGCAGCCGCTTCACGTCCGGCCGCAGCCCCATGCGTTTGGCCAGCCGCGCGTCCAGCGAGGGCGTGGCCAGGCCCGTGGTCGAGCAGAACAGCAGGTGATCGACCCGCTTCGGCTCCACGCCCGCCTGGTCGAGGGCCGCCGTCAGCGCCCGCTCGCTCAGGTCGAGGCCGATCTCCACGTACGCGTCGTTGGCGCGGCCGAAGGAGTCGAGCTTGGCGTAGTCCTCCAGCGGGAGCGCGAGACTGCGGCCCGTCACTCCGGTCGCCTCGTGGAAGCGCCGAAGGAGGTCCTCGTCGCAGTGGGTCAGACGGGCGAACGCCTCGGTGATCTCCGCCTGCTCGTAGCGGTGATCGGGGAGAACCGTCTGTACCGCCGAGATATGCATGCACTTCCTCTGCCGCTGGAGGAGCCCGGCTAACATGCGCTCATGCTCCTCCCCGACCTGGCCCGGCCGCACCGGGTCGCCGCGCTGGCCTTCGACGGGATGGCGCCGTTCGAGCTGGGCTGCGTGGTGGAGCTGTTCGGGCTGCCCCGGCCGGAGCTGGCCGAGCTCGGCGTGCCCTGGTACGACCTCAGGGTGTGCGCGGCGTCCCCGGAGCCGCTGCGCGTGGTGGGCGGCTTCACCATGAGCGCCGAGCACGGGCTCGACGCGCTGGCCGAGGCCGACACGGTGATCGTCCCCGGGGTGGCGGACGTGCGCGGGCCGGTGCCCGACCCGCTCGTGGCCGCGCTGCGCCGGGCGCACGGGCGCGGCGCGCGGATGGTGTCGATCTGCTCGGGCGCCTTCGCGCTGGCCGCCGCCGGGCTGCTCGACGGCCGCCCGGCCACCACCCACTGGAGGTACGCCGCCCTGCTCCAGGAGCGCTTCCCCGCCGTCCGGGTCAACCCCTCGGTCCTGTACGTGGACGACGGCGACGTGCTGACCAGCGCGGGCAGCGCCGCCGGGCTCGACCTGCTGATCCACCTCGTCCGCACCGACCACGGCCCGCGCGTCGCCAACACCGTCGCCCGCCGCCTGGTCGTGCCGCCGCACCGGGAGGGTGGGCAGGCCCAGTTCATCGAGGCGGCGGTCACGCCGGTCGGCGGCGACGACGCGGTGGCGCGGGCGATGGCGTGGGCCCTGGAGCACCTGGCCCGGCCGATCACCGTGGCCGACCTGGCACGCGTGGCCACCATGTCGCAGCGCTCGTTCATCAGGCACTTCCACCGGCGTACCGGCACCAGCCCGCTGCGGTGGGTGATCGCGCAGCGGGTGGCGGCCAGCCTGCCGATGCTGGAGTCCACGGGGGTCCCGGTGGAGGAGATCGGGGCGGCGGTGGGGTTCGAGAGCGCGGTGACGTTCCGGCGCCACTTCACCAGGGCCATGCGGACGTCGCCGTCCGCCTACCGCAGGGCGTTCGCCGGGGGCTTCGGTCAGGGCAGCAGGCCCGCGACGAGCGCGCGCAGCCCCCGGTCGTAGGTGTCCCTTGCGGTGAGCTCCGCCCACCGTGGCCCGACCTCGGCCAGGCGCGGGAACGCGTCCGCGTCCAGCTCCGCGAACACCCGCTCCCGGTAGGTGCTCCCGCCTTCCGCCCGCCGCCCGGCCGCCGCCGCCCTGGCGCCGATCTCGCCGGCCGTGTAGTGCCAGATGATCCGGTACGCCGAGACCGCGTCCTCCATCGCCAGCCCCGCCGCCAGGGCCGCGTCGATGATCTTCTCCGGGTACCAGAGCCCGCCGACGGACAGCAGGTCGTCGGCGCGCAACACGTCCACGATCCACGGGCAGCCGGCCAGCGCCTCGCGCATCGCGGTGGCCACGGCGACGACGCGCTCGCGCGGCTCGCCCGGCAGCTCCTCCTCGGCCGGGCGGGCGTGGCCCGCCGCGTAGTCGTCGAGGAGGAGCAGGAGGAGCTCCTCCTTGTCGCGTACGTGGTGGTAGAGGGCCATGGCCGTGCTGCCGACCTCGCGGGCGAGGCGGCGCATGGTGAGGCTCGCCACGCCGTCCTCCTCGATGACCCGGTGGGCGGCGGTCACGATGTCGGCCCTGGAGATCTTCGGTGGGCGGCCGGTGCGCGCTGGCATCCTGTCATGTTACTTTCTATACATGTATAAAAACTCCTTCGCGAGCCGGGCGGCCGTGGGGGCGCTCGCGTACGGCGTCGCCGTCGGCACGCTTCAGATGACCGTGGTCGTGCCGCTGCTGCCCCGGCTGGCTCGCGAGCTCGCCGCCTCGCCCGCCTCCGTCTCCTGGACGCTCACCGCCGGGCTCCTGTCCGGCGCGGTCGCCATCCCGCTGCTGTCCCGCCTCGGCGACCTGTACGGGCGGCGGATGATGTCCCTGGTCGCCCTCGCGCTGCTCGTGGCCGGATCGGTGCTCAGCGCCGTCTCGGACACGCTCGCGCCCATGATCGCGGGACGCGTGCTGCAAGGGCTGGCCGCGCCGCTGCTCCCGCTCGCCATCGGCCTGGTCAGGCAGGCGCTGCCCGCCGAGCGGCTGCCGTCGGCGATCGGAGTGCTGAGCGCCACCATCGGCGTCGGCAGCGGCGGCGGCATGATCGTCGCGGGGCTGGTCGACGGGGACAGGCGGACGGTGTTCTGGATGCTCGCCGGGCTGGCGGCGCTGGCGTTCGTCCTGGTCGCGGCCACCGTGCGGGAGGGGCTGCGGATGCAGGGGCGGCCGGGGGAGCGGCTGGACCTCGCCGGGGCGGTGCTCGTCTCGGGCTGGCTCGTCTGCCTCCTGCTCGCGCTCAACAAGGGCGCCGAGTGGGGCTGGACGTCGCCGCTCACCCTGGCGCTGTTGGCCGCCGCCGTGGCGGTGGCGGCCGGGTGGGTGGCCGCCGCGCGCCGGGCGCCGTCCCCGCTGATCGAGATACCGATGCTGCTGCACCGGAGCACCGTGGGGGCCACGGTGGCGTCGTTCCTGATCGGGTTCGCGCTGTTCGCCGCGATCACCACGGTGTCGGCCTACGCGCAGGGCACGCTCGGCGCGTCCGTGCTCCAGGTGGGGCTGTACCTGCTGCCGACGACGGTCCTGATGCTCGCGGTCTCCGTGCTGGCCGGCCCGCTGATGCGCCGCTTCGCCCCCGCCACGCTGGTCGCGGTCGGCTCGGCGCTGGTGACGGTCGCCGCCGCCTGGCTCGCCGTGCTGCGTGGCGGCGGACCGGGACTGTACGCCGCCACGGCCGTGCTCGGCCTCGGCGTCGGACTCGGTTACGCGGCGCTCGGCACCATGGCCGTCGAACACGTCGAACCCGCCAGGACCGCGGCGGCCGGCGGCGTCAACGCGCTGGTCAGGGTGCTCGGCAGCAGCCTGGCCGGAGCGGTGGGCGCGGTGGTCCTGGCTGCCGGCGGGCCCGGCTGGGCCTTCACCCTCGCCGCAGGTGCGGCGCTGGTCGCGGCTCTCTTCGCCGCCGTACACGGAAGGGTGCGCATCGCATGACCGGGGACCAGCGTCTCGTCGCCTGGGGTGACGAGCTGATCAAGCTGCACGACGGCTTCCGCCGCGATCTCGCCGCCCTGCGCGCCGGGCTGCGTGGGCCGGGCGGGGGTGAGTTGCGTGCGCACTGCCTGGCGTTCTGCGACGCTTTGCACGCCCATCACGAGGGCGAGGACACCACGTTGTTCCCGCACCTGGCCGTCGAGCATCCCGACCTGGCGGAGGTCCTGCGCCGGCTCGGCGCCGAGCATCGGGTGGTGGCCCGGCTCCTGGAGCGCGTCCGGCGGCTGCTGGGCGAGGAAGGGGTGGGGGAGGGCGTCGCGGACGAGGTGGAGCGGTTGACCCGCGAGTTGGAGGCCCACCTGGACTACGAGGAGGAGCACCTGGTCCCCGTGCTCAACCGGATGGCCACTCTGCCTGATGACATTTGATCACTGGCCATTTCGAACTGGCGTTCGTATAATGGAGACATGGATCTCACGCCGAAGGACCTTCCCGAGCTCTGGCGGCCGCCGATCGTTCTTCGCGCCGGCGCGGCGCGCTATCTGCTCGCCTGGGGTGACGACGCCGCGGGCGAACGATGGGGTTTCCTGCTGTGGCCGCCGCGGGCGCGGCCGGCGGACGACGGCGTCGCGCACGAGGGGCAGGCGCGCTGGGTGCCGTGGGAGGACATCCGCCCGGTCACGGGCGAGGACTACAGCACCGTCCCGGTGGCGGACGCGCTGCTGTGAGGCCACGGTTGGAAGAGGACACAACCTGGCCGCTTCGGCTGGAACGGTGGTCATCGAACGGGCCGCTTGCCTTGCCCGCTCGATGACCACCATCCGCAAGGAGCGATCATGTCCGTCGACGCCGTGACCCACCTCAACTTCCGTGGCGACGCCCGCGAGGCGCTCGCCTTCTACCAGTCCGTGTTCGGCGGCGACGTCGTCGCCGTCACCTACCAGGACGCCGGGAACGTCCAGGACCCGGCCGAGGCCGGCCAGGTCATGTGGGGCCAGGTGAGCGCCCCCAACGGATTCCGGGTGATGGCCTACGACGTGCCGTCGGGCCAGCCGTGGGACCAGGGCCAGAACGCGTTCTTCCTCTCGCTGCGCGGCCAGGACGCCGACGAGGTGACCGCGTACTGGGAGAAGCTCGCCGTCGGGGCGAGCGTGCTGCGGCCGTTCGGGCCCGCCGAGTGGGCGGCGCTCTACGGCATGCTGAAGGACCGCTTCGGCGTCACCTGGGTGGTGGACGTCGTCAGCCCGTACGTCGCGTGACCGCTGCGGCCGGGAGGGTCAGGCCGGGACGCGGCCGACGCCGGCCAGGATGCCGGACCTCACGTAGTCGTGCTCCCCGCCGGGCGCGCCGTCCGGCGTCCAGTCGGCGACCGGCACCACGCCGGGCCCGACCGGCTCCAGCCCGTCGAAGAAGGCGGCGATCTGGCCGCGGTCACGCCGCGCGAGGCCGCCGGAGGGCGTGTTCGCGTACACCTGGCGTCCGGCCCGTTCGGCGTCCTCGCCGGCGTCGCCCGCGTACAGGTGGGACAGCACGAGATGCCCGCCGGGCCGCAGCCGCTCCCGCACCCGCGCGGCGATGCGCCCGGCCTCGGCGTCGTCGGGGACGAAGTGCAGCACGGCGACCATCAGGACGGCGAACGGCTGCGACAGGTCCAGATGCGCGGCCACGCGCGGATCGTCGAAGATCGCGTCGGGGTCCTTGAGGTCGCCCCGCACGACGATGACGTCGGGATCCGTGGCGAGCAGGGCGCGGGCGTGGGTGAGGACGATCGGGTCGTTGTCGACGTACACGACCCGCGAGCCGGGCCCGTGCCGTCGCGCGACCTGGTGGACGTTGTCCTGCGTGGGGAGCCCGGCGCCGATGTCCAGGAACTGGCGCACGCCCGCCTCGGCCAGCATGCGCACCGCCCGGCCGAGGAAGGCGCGGTTGGCGAGGGCGATCTCGCGGGCGTCGTTGCCGAGCCGCCGGCCGAGCTCGATCATCTTCTCGGCGGCCTCGCGGTCCACGGCGAAGTTGTCCCGGCCGCCGAGGTAGTAGTCGTACATGCGGGCGACGCTCGGCACGCTGGGGTCGATCCCGGCCGGCACGCGGTCCGTCTCGGTCATGTCCCGACTTTAGGTGGAACGCGGACGCGGCGGAAGATCACACCCGCCGGAACGTGTGCCGGTACGCCAGCGGCGCCACCCCCACCGCCGCGTGCAGGTGCTGGCGCAGCGAGACCGCCGTGCCGAACCCGGCCCGCCTGGCCACCTCCTCCACCCCGAGGTCGGTGGTCTCCAGCAGGTGCCGGGCGTGCTGCACCCGCTGGGCGGCCAGCCATCTGGCCGGGCTCACCCCGGTCTCCTCGCGGAAGCGCCGGGTGAAGGTGCGCACGCTCATCCTGGCGTGCCCGGCGAGGGCGTTGAGGTCGAGCGGGCGGTCGAGGTGGGCGAGCATCCACTCCCGGGTGGCGCCCAGGCCGCCGGCCGTGTCGTCCGGCAGCGGCCGCTCGACGTACTGGGCCTGGCCGCCCTCCCGCCACGGCGGCATCACGCACCGGCGGGCGGTGCGGTTGGCCACCTCGCTGCCGTGGTCGCGCCGGATGACGTGCAGGCACAGGTCCATGCCGGAGGCCACGCCGGCCGAGGTCAGCACGTCGCCGTCGTCCACGAACAGGACGTCGGGGTCCAGCTTCACCTGCGGGAACAGCTCCGCGAACCGGGGCGCCTCCCGCCAGTGCGTGGTGGCCGGACGGCCGTCGAGGAGCCCGGCCGCGGCCAGCACGAACGCTCCCGTGCAGATCGACATCACCCGCGGCCGGTCGCGCAGGGCGGCGCGCAGCTCGGCGGAGAGCGTGCCGTCCTTGAGCACCCGGCCCGCGTGGATGCCGGGCACGAGGACGGTGTCGGCCGTGTCGAGCACGTCGAGGTCGTGGTCGGGCTGCACGCTGTAGCCCGCCGAGCAGCGCACCGGCCGGCGGCCCTCGGAGCAGGTCACCACCTCGTACAGCTTCTCGCCGCCCGGGGTCTCCGCGGCCCAGAAGACCTGGCCGGGGATGCCGAAGTCGAGAGGGGCGAAGTGGTTGAGCGCGACCACGGCGATACGATGACGGCGCATGGCCGGATTCTTGCACATATTGGCTTTCCGGCCACTCGTCCCCGTACGGGCAGAACCCCCAGGATTGCCGCATGACCTCCAGCACCACCCCCGCCCGGGCACCCGTCGCCGGGCCGATCCGCCGCGGCCCGCACCGCGCCTGGTACGTGGCGGCCGTCGCCTTCGTGGCGATCCTGGGCGCGGCCGGGTTCCGCGCCACGCCGGGCGTGCTGATCACGCCGCTGCGCACGGAGTTCGGCTGGTCCACCGGCACCATCTCGCTGGCGGTGTCGATCAACCTGGTCCTGTACGGCCTCACCGCCCCCTTCGCCGCCGCGCTCATGGACCGGTTCGGCATGCGCCGCGTGGTCGCGCTGGCCCTGCTGCTGATCGCGGCGGGCAGCGGGCTGACCGTGCTCATGACCGCGAGCTGGCACCTCCTGCTGTTCTGGGGCGTCTTCGTCGGGCTCGGCACGGGCTCGATGGCGCTGGTGTTCGCCGCGACCGTGGTCGACCGCTGGTTCGTCAGGCATCGGGGACTGGTCACCGGCATCCTCACGGCGGCCGGGGCGACCGGGCAGCTCATCTTCCTGCCCGTGCTCGCCCAGCTCGCCGAGGGGCCCGGCTGGCGCTGGGCCTCGCTCGCGGTCGCCGGGTCGGCGCTGGCGGTGGTGCCGTTCGTGTGGTGGCTGCTGCGCGACCGCCCCGAGGACGTCGGCACGACGGCGCTCGGCGCGGAGCCGGGCCAGGAGCGCCCCGCCCCGGCCGGCGGCAACGCGGCCTTCCGCGCGCTCGCCGTGCTCGGCCGGGCCGCACGCACGCGGCCGTTCTGGCTGCTCGCGGGCGGCTTCGCGATCTGCGGCGCGAGCACGAACGGCCTGGTCGGCACCCACTTCATCCCCGCCGCGCACGACCACGGCATGGCCGAGCCGGTCGCGGCGGGGCTGCTCGCCGTCATCGGGATCTTCGACATCGCCGGCACCGTCGCCTCGGGCTGGCTCAGCGACAGGATCGACCCGAAGGTGCTGCTCGGCCTCTACTACGGGCTGCGCGGGCTGTCGCTGATGGTGCTGCCCAGCCTGTTCGCGGCCACGACCGAGCCCAGCATGCTGATCTTCATCATCTTCTACGGCCTGGACTGGGTGGCCACCGTGCCGCCCACCGTGGCGCTGTGCCGCCGCGTCTACGGCGCGGACGGGGCCGTGGTGTTCGGCTGGGTGTTCGCCTCCCACCAGGTGGGGGCCGCGTTCGCCGCCGTCGCCGCCGGGCTCACCCGCGACCACCTCGGCGCCTACGACCTCGCCTGGTACGCCGCGGGCGCGCTCTGCCTCCTCGCCGCCGGCATGTCCCTGGCGATCAGGCATGCTAGGACCCGATGAACGAAGAGTTGTACGTGCTGCCGCTGGTCGTCAGGATCGAGCGGGCCACGCCCCCTGAACGCACCGACGCGCTGGAGGCCGCCGCCATGGCGGTGCTCGGCCTGCTCGACGACCCGGGGGAGTGGGCCGCCGAGCTGCACGCCTGGCAGTCCACCGGGAAGATCCGCAAGGTCGTGCGCAGGGCGCGCGGCGCCGAGTGGCGGCGGGCCGTCGCGCTGCCCGGCCGCACGGTCGAGCACCGCACGGCCGAGGTCCGCGTCCACCCGCCGGTGCCGCTGGACGACTGGCCGCGCGACCTCGCCCGGCTGCAGGTCGGGGGCACCGAGCTGAGCGACGCCCACGAGCCGCCGCCCGCCGTCCCGCCGGTCCTGTGGGCCAACCCCGGCCTGGAGATGACCGCGGGCAAGGCCATGGCGCAGGCCGGGCACGCGGCCCAGCTCGCCTGGTGGGCCAGTGACGCCGCCGGGCGCGCGGCCTGGCGGGCCGCGGGGCTCGCCGTCTCGGTCCGCACTGCCCCGGCGCGGGACGACTTCGACGCCATGGTCGCGGCCGGGCTGCCGGTCGTCCGCGACGCCGGGTTCACCGAGATCGAGCCGGGCTCGTGCACGTTCGTCGCCGACGCGCCCTGGCTCCGGGGCCGGGTCGCTAGATCATGAAGACGTCGGCCAGCACGCCGCCGGCCGCGGTGATCCGGGCCGGCGACGGGCTGTCGTAGACGACCATCAACCGGCCGTCGGCCAGCCGCGCCAGCCCTTCCGGGTGGTCGCAGCCG
Organism: Nonomuraea sp. LP-02; assembly: GCF_036289125.1. Classification (NCBI taxonomy): domain Bacteria; kingdom Bacillati; phylum Actinomycetota; class Actinomycetes; order Streptosporangiales; family Streptosporangiaceae; genus Nonomuraea; species Nonomuraea sp. LP-02. The sequence goes on from NZ_JAXCLK010000001.1 coordinate 9,174,759, forward strand.
ACCCCGTACGGCAGGTCCATGACGACCTCCAGCTCGCCCGCGGGCACCACGCCCGACCGCCGGCCCGGCCACCAGCGCCGCACGTGCACCGGGCCGTCGAGCGCCATGGACGGTCCGGTGAGCAGCAGCAGGCCGCAGCCGTCGGGATCGCCGTCCGGGTCGCCGTCGGGGCACAGGTCCCGCACGCCGAGCCCGCCGAGGTCGAGGAAGTGCTTGCGGTACGGCTCGCGCAGCCTCAGCCGCCCCCGTCCCGCCTCCTCCAGCCGCAGCTCCAGCACCACCGCCCAGCCGCGCAGCACCGGGCCGCGCAGCCCGAGGTAGACCCGCTCGCCCACCACGGCGATGCCCTCGACGTCGAGGCCGTTGTCCTTGCCGGGAATCGCCAGGAACGGCCCGAGATGCGGGTCCTCGCGCAGGTGGGCCGCGAGGCCGCGCTCCCCGGACAGCACCGCCCCCGCGCCGGGCTCCTCGCCGTGCAGCGGCAGCCGGGCGAGGATGTAGCGGTTCTCCTCCCTGACCAGGGTGGCCAGGCGGGCGGCGGCCTTGGCGGGGTCCTTCGACTTGACCCGCTTGCGCTTGAGGCTGTGCGAGCCGACCACCCACAGGTGCCCGCCGGCCCGCGCCATGCCTTCGATGTCGGCCTCGTCGTCGGGGCCCGCGGGGAGCTCGATGTGGTCCGCCAGGCGGAACGTACGCTGGTCGCCGAAATGGTCGCCGGTCCAGGCCAGGTGCTCGAAGGAGGCGGTCTCGTCGCCGGCCACCCAGAGGCCGTGGGGGCTCTGGCGGAGCGCCGAGAGGTTCGTATGGGTCTGGGACGCTCGCGAGGCGTGATCGAAGCGGAGCTCCACCTGTTGCACGACGCCATGATTGCACTTCGGTCGCATCACATACGTAATGGCGGGATATGTCGTACGCTCCCGTCGTGCTCGATGGGGAAGATGAGATCAAGGGTTCCCGTGTGAGAACCGCGACCAAGCCCAGAACCCTTACCTCTCCGCCCAAACGCTCCCGCATCGGTGACATCCGCATGCGGGCGGTGTACCGGGGCCTCGCCGTGGTCGCCGCCGTCGCGGCAGCCGCCGTGGCGGTGGTCGTGGTGCTCCCGTCGGAGCCGGACGAGGTCGTCGCGGGGCCGGTAACCGCGCCGCCGGCCGCGCAGCCCTCGTCCGGCCCCTCCGCGCCGGCGTCCGCCTCGGCGTCGGCATCGGCGTCGTCCTCGGTGTCGGCGTCGGTGTCCCCGTCGGAGACCGTGACCCCGGCCGCGCCCGCCGCCCAGGTCACGCCGACGCCCGGAACGTCCCTGGCCCCCGGTTACACCGCCATGGAGGCCCTGTACGCCGACCCCCGCGTCCCCAAGCTGACCGCGAAGGTCAAGCGCATGCGGCTCCCGGCCCCCGCCCGCCGGGTGACCAAGGACCGGCGGAGCGGCCTCGCCGTGCCGAAGCTGCCGAAGCCCTGGAAGGCGTACGGGCCGGCGCCGTTCACCACCAGGCAGGTGCTGCCGCGGCTGCGCGGCGGCGCGGTACGGGGCATGTTCGTCACCTGCCCGCTGCCGATCATGGAGCAGAAGTCGCCGCGCGACAGCGCGCTGCTCGCCGCCCGCTGGACGCTCAACCATCACCCGAAGGGCTCCCGCATCACCTGGCTGGCCTCGCAGCCGGTCAAGCGCGGCTGGCTGCTCGTCTACCGCGTCACGTACGGCAAGCGTTCCTCCCGCGCGGCGGTGGTCGTGGTGGACGGGGGAATGTCCAAGCCGGGTTTGGCGTTCGTGTCAGTGCCTGACGCGCAGCGCAAGCAGTGGAGCGACATCGCCCGCGTGGCCTCGGGGGTGCGTGTTCTAGGCTAGAAGGATCATGGTTGCGGCGACGTGGGGAGTAGACGCCGTGGAACGCTCTGGACCGCCGCAGGCACCAGGCAAGGGCAAGGGCAAGCCGCCCTGGCGCTCAGAGGGCTTGCCGGGCACGCCCGGCGGCCGACCCAAGATCAATTGGTGGCGGTTCGTCGTCACGTTGCTGGTCGTGTACGCGGGCTTCTTCGTCGTGTCGTCGTTCGTCGACAACGAATCCGTCGAGACCATCTCCTACACCGAGTTCACCTCCCAGGTCGACGCCAAGAACGTCAAGGACATCTCCGCCCAGGGCCTGTCGGTCGAGGGTGACCTGAGGAACGCGGCGAAGAACCCCGACGGCGGCGCCACGTACACCCGGTTCTCCACCGAGATCCCCGCCTTCGCCAACACCGACCAGCTCGACCAGCAGCTCCGCACCGGCCAGGTCGAGATCACCTCCAAGCCGCTCACCCGCGGCTTCTTCTCCAACCTGCTGCTGTCGCTGCTGCCCGTGCTGCTGCTGGCCGGCCTGTGGATCTGGATCATGCGGCGCGGCGCCAGCATGATGGGCGGCGGCGGGCTCGGCGGGCTCGGCAAGTCCAAGGCGGCCAAGCCGGTCGAGGCCGGGCAGGTGCGGGTCACCTTCGACGACGTCGCCGGCATCGACGAGGTCGAGAACGAGCTGGTCGAGATCGTCGACTACCTCAAGGACCCGGGCAAATACCGCCGGCTCGGCGCCAAGCTGCCGAAGGGCGTGCTGCTCGCGGGCCCGCCCGGCACCGGCAAGACGCTGCTGGCCAGGGCCGTCGCGGGCGAGGCCAAGGTCCCCTACTTCTCCGCCTCCGCCTCCGAGTTCATCGAGATGATCGTCGGCGTGGGCGCCTCGCGCGTACGCGACCTGTTCGAGGAGGCGCGCAAGGTGGCGCCGTCGATCGTGTTCATCGACGAGATCGACGCCATCGGCCGGGCCAGGGGCGGCGCGGGCGGCATCGGCGGCCACGACGAGCGCGAGCAGACGCTCAACCAGATCCTCACCGAGATGGACGGCTTCTCCGGGGCCGAGGGCGTCATCGTCATCGGCGCCACCAACCGTCCCGAGATCCTCGACCCGGCGCTGCTGCGCCCCGGCCGGTTCGACCGCACCGTGCAGGTGGGCCTGCCGGACGCCGCCGGGCGCACCGCCATCCTCGGCGTACACACCCGCGGCGTGCCGCTGGACCCCGAGGTCAGTCTCGACCAGCTCGCCAAGACCACGCCCGGCATGACCGGCGCCGACCTGGCCAACCTCGTCAACGAGTCGGCCCTGCTCGCCGCCAAGCGCGGCAAGGAGAAGGTCACCAGGTCCGACTTCACCGACGCGCTGGAGAAGCTGCAGCTCGGCGCGGCCCGCAGCATCGTGATGCCGGAGGAGGAGCGCACCCGCACCGCCTTCCACGAGGCCGGTCACGCGCTGCTCGGCATGCTCCAGCCCGGCGCCGACCCGGTCAGGAAGATCTCGATCATCCCGCGCGGGCGCGCGCTCGGCGTGACGCTGTCCACCCCCGACACCGACCGCTACGCCTACGACGAGCAGTACCTCCGCGGCCGCATCACCGGCGCGCTCGGCGGCATGGCGGCCGAGCAGGTCGTCTTCGGCGTCATCACCACCGGCGCCGAGAACGACCTCGAACAGGTCACCATGATCGCCCGGGGCATGGTGGGGCGCTGGGGCATGTCGGAGAAGGTCGGCCCGCTCACCATCCTGCCCAACGACGGCTCGCAGCCGCAGGCCAGCGCCGCCACCCTCGCCACCGTCGACGAGGAGGCGCGGCGCATCGTGGAGCAGTGCTACGAGCGCGCGGTCCAGGTGCTCACCGACAACCGCGACAAGCTGGACGCGATCGTGGCCGCGCTGCTGGAGCACGAGACGCTGGACGAGGCCGACGCGTACGCCGCGGCCGGTCTGGCCGGCCAGCCGAAGGCCGACGTCACCTCCTGACTTTCCCGAGAATTAGCACAAAGCGGGCGTTGCTCCTCGGCGCCACGGGAACCTGTAGCGTCAGGAGCCTTCGAGCGCCGAGGATCGGAGGAGAGCCGTGACGCCGTACGACGAACTCCTCGACCAGCAGCTGCTCGAACAGCTCGGCCGGCCGGGCCTGGAGCAGACGGCCGCCATGCTCGGCACCGACCTGGACAAGGCCCGCGACGTCGTCCAGGCCGTCACCGGCGTCATCATCGGCGGCCTCGCCCGCAACGTCCAATACCCCGACGGGGCCGACGCCCTGCGCGGCGCGCTGGAGGACCACGTCGACGCCGACCCCTTCGACGGCGACGTGGCCTCGCTCACCCGCGACGGCCACAGCATCCTCGGCCACGTGCTCGGCGGGCAGGGCACCGAGGTGGCGGCGACCGGGCTGGGGCGGCTGTTCGGCGTCGACACCGGCGCCATGATGAAGCTGCTGCCGCTGATCGCGCCCATGGTGATGTACCTGCTGGCCACCCGGGCCGACGGCCGCGACCTCGACGCGGACGCCCTGGTCGACGAGCTCGAACGCGAGCGCGCCGCCCTGCCCGACTCGCGCCGCGACCTCCTCGACGAGCTGCTCGACCACATCTTCGGCCCCGGCCCCGGCCGTCCCGGGATCTACGGCGGACTGCCCGGTACGTCCCTTCCCGACTGGTGACCGGTGACGACCGGTAGGCTTGTCCGGTGATCGTTCTGGCCTCCGCCTCTCCCGCCCGCCTGGCCCTGCTGCGCCACGCCGGCCTCGACCCCAAGGTGATCGTCAGCGGGGTCGACGAGGACGCCTACTCCGCGCACAGCCCGGCCGCGCTCAGCCTCGTGCTGGCGAAGGCCAAGGCCGAAGCCGTCGCGGGCGGGCTCGACCAGGGCCTGGTCATCGGCTGCGACTCCATCCTTGAGCTCGACGGCCGCCCCTACGGCAAGCCGGCCTCCGCGGAGGAGGTCGTGGAGCGGTGGCGGCTCATGCGCGGCCGCACCGGCCGCCTCGTCACCGGCCACTGCGTCATCGACGTCGCCGCCGGACGGCAGGTCGCCGAGGTGGCGACCACCGTGGTGCGCTTCGGGCAGCCGTCCGAGGAGGAGATCGCCGCCTACGCCGCCACCGGCGAACCGCTCGGGCTGGCCGGGGCGTTCAGCATCGAGGGGCGCGGCGGCTGGTTCGTCGAGGGCATCGAGGGCGACCACGGCAACGTGCTCGGCCTGTCGCTGCCGCTGCTGCGCGACCTGCTCGCCGAGCTCGGGTACGCGGTGACGGCGTTCTGGCGCTAGCCTGCCGGTCATGCGATCAATGCGTGACTTCTCGGCCGGTATCGGCTTCTTTCTCAAGGGGTTCGGCTGGGTGGCCAGGAACGGCCGGTGGTGGGGGTTCGGGCTGATCCCCGCGCTCATCGCGTTCGCTCTCTACGTGGTCGCGCTGATCTTTTTGGGTACGTACGCGTTCGAGCTGGCCGAGTTCCTGACCCCGTTCGCCGACTCCTGGAGCTGGCAGGGGGTCTTCCGCACCCTGGTCGGGATCGTGCTGTTCGCCGGCGGGCTGGCGCTGGCGGTGGTGACGTTCACCGCGGTCACGCTCGCCATCGGGGAGCCGTTCTACGAGCGGCTGTCGGCGGCGGCCGACCCGCTGGACAACGAGATCGAGCAGCCGTGGTGGCGCACCCTGCCGCGCTCGATCAGGGACAGCCTGGTGACGCTCTTCTACGTGCTGCTGTTCACCGTGCCGCTGTTCGTGCTGGGGTTCGTACCGGTGCTGGGGCAGACCGTGGTGCCGGTGCTGGGGGCGGCGGTGTCCGGGTTCTTCCTGACCGTCGAGCTCACGACGCTGGCGCTGGAGCGGCGGGGCGTGGCGCGCAAGGAACGCTTCCGGCTGCTGCGCGCCAACCTGGGGGTGACGCTGGGGTTCGGGGTGGCGGTGTTCGTCCTGTTCCTGGTGCCGTTCGTGGCGGTGATCGCCATGCCGGCTGCAGTAGCCGGCGCCGCCCTCCTGGTCCGCCACCACATCGCCCCCACCACCCAGCCCCCCCACCCGCCGGCCACCCCCTGACCCCCACTCGCCGGCCCTCCTGATCCGCACCCGCCGGCCACCCCCTGATCCGCACCCGCCGGCCCTCCTGATCGGCACCCGCTGGCGACCCCCTGATCCGCACCCGCCGGCCCTCCTGATCCGCACCCGCTGGCCACCCCTGACCTGCATCCGCTGGTCGCCCTCTGGTGCGCGTCCGTGGGTCACCCTGTGGTTCGCACCCGCCGGCCCCCTGGCCCGCATCCGCTGGTCATCCTCTGGTTCGCGTCCGCGGGGGCACCCGTGGTCCGCACCCGTGGACTGCTCCTTTGGTCTGGAGCCGCTGGTCGCCCTCTGAATTCGCGCCCATGGCGCACCTGTGGTCCGCACCCGCTGGCGGCTCCCTTAATCGGAGCCGTCGGTCATCCTCTAGTCCGCGCTCACGGGCCGCCCCCGACCCACACCCGTCGGTCACCCTTTGGCCCGCGCCCAGGGGCCGCCCTTGAGACGCAGCCACAGGCCGCGCCCCGAGAGTCGTGCCCATCCGTCGGCCCCGAGCACCCCACCCTTGTCCAATGCCGTCGCCCGCGTCCCCGGGCGCGCCACCTGTGCAGGCGCTGTCCACAGGGCAGCCCAGCGCCCGCACGCTTATCCCCAGAATCGCCTTCGGCTCATCCTGAGCCCGCGCTTCCGGGCACCCTAACGGTCCATGACGACCAACACCTCCCCGCCCCCGCCACCGCCTCCCTTCACCTCTCCTTCGACCCCCACTTCCACCTCACCTTTCCTCACTCTCACCAGCCCGTCCGACATCCTGGCCGCCGTCCCCTATCTCGTCGGCTTCCACCCCTCCGAAAGCCTGGTCGCGGTGGGCTTGGAGCACGGCCGGGCCGTGATGGTGGTCCGCTGGGACCTCCCCATGCCCCCGGGCACCCTCGACGTCCTGGAGACCATGTTCAGGCGGGAAAAGGTGACCGAGATGGTCGCCATCGGCTACGGCCCTGGGGAGTCCGTCACCCCCGCCATGGACGAGGCCAGGCAGGTGGCGGCGCGGGCCGGCGTCCGCGTAGGGGAGGCACTGCGCGCCCACTCCGGCCGCTACTGGTCCTACGTCTGCGCCCTCCCGTCCTGCTGTCCAGCCGAGGGCACCCCGTACGACCCCGGGAGCAGCCGCATCGCCGCCGAGGCCACGGTGCACGGCCTGGTGGCCCTCCCCGATCGCGAAACCCTCGAACGCACCCTGGCCCCGGTCACCGGCCCGGTCAGGCTGGCGATGCGCCGTGCCACGTCCGACGCGGCCGGCGAGGTCAAGGCCGCGCTGGCGGCGGCCACCAACCTCGACGCCTTCACCCGCGGCTTCGTGGCGGAGGGCCTGGCCCGCGTCCGCAACGCCCTGGCGACCCATGAGGAGGGCGGGCGGCTCACCGACCTGGAGGCCGCCCGGCTGGGCCTCGACCTCGCGCTCGTCCGGATTCGCGACGAGGCATGGACGCTCATGCAGGAGTCCCACGTGGCGCTGTGGAAAGACCTGACCCGCCGCCTGGAGCCGCGCTTCGCACCGCCGGCCGCGTCCCTGCTGGCGATGGCGGCCTGGCGGACGGGGGACAGCATCCTGGCCACCGTCGCCCTAGAACGTGCCCTGGCGATCGACCCGGGCTACTCGATGGCCAACCTGCTCATGCACGCGGTCCAGAACCTGCTCTCACCCGCGATCCTGCGCGACCGCATGCCGACCCCCGCCGAGCTCGACACCGCCATGGGCGCCGCCCACGCGGGCTGGCTCCTTCCCCTGTCGGGCCTCCTGCTGGACGACGAAACGCCCGTCCCAGAATGTTGAGTGAGGCTTTTCCAACTTGATCGCGCTGGTCAGCAGGGGCGGCGCCGGGACGGGTTGGCATGAGAAGAGGCTCCCGGCTCATCTGGGCCTCACCCGCGCTGCCCGGCGCCACGCACGACCTGACCGCGGCCCGCGCCGCCGGCCTGATCGACGCGCTGACCGCCGCAGGGGTGAAGACTTTCGCCGACAAGGCGATATCAGGGCGCGGGCGGCAGCATCCGCACGCCGTTCAAAGGTCATCGGCTGCGGCCGCCGCTGTCGAGCCATCAGCGTTCGGTCAACCGCGCGCACGCTCGCATCCGCGCCTGCGGGGAACGCGCCGTGGCCACCTTGAAGACCTGGAAGGTCCTGTCCCGGCTGCGCTGCCGCCCGCACCGCGCCACCACGATCGTGCAGGCCATCCTCGTCCTGCAGCTCATCGAGGAAGGCCGCTAATCAGGATGAAAAGTGCTCACGGATGAAAGGCCTCAGTGAGGGCGTATCCCAATTCGTCCCTGGCCGGCAAGCTGGATGCGCAAAATCCGCGTTTCGCTGGTAGGGCATGACGAACAACCCGGTGCTGGGCCGGCTCAACGTGGTGCAGGCGGCGTTGAGCCTGCTCTCACCCAGGCGTGCAGCGGGACGTGATCAGACCACGTGCTCCGGGCATAATCGACGAAGCATTTCCGCAGGCGGCCCTCGCCGGCGAACACGTAATCAATCTTCCGCTTGCGGGTCACGTAGGTCCAGCGCCGGCGCGGGTCGCATTCGTCGCGGCCCTTGTAGGCCGCGGCGGCGTCGCGCGGCACAAGGTTGAGGTCGCCGCCGATCACACCCCGGCCGAGCTTGAACAGCTCGCGCAACTGGATGTGCCGGTAGGGCCTGCCCTTCTGCCTGTCGTCGTAGCTCGATCCCGACGAGAAGTGCGCGGTGCAGAACGCCCGGTCGGCCGTGCAGACGGCGTACCTGCGGGCTCCCCACGGCGGCGAGGTCAGCGCGTGCACGACGAGGCCGGTGTCCGCTCCGGCCACGGCCAGGGTGACGCTCAGCACCCCACGCGGCCTGCCGTTTCTGTCGGGCAGGCACTGGTACGGGGAACCGTCCGAGTACATCAGCCCGGCCGACCGGACGCTCCAATTCCGGCCGGTACGGCGTTCGAGCTCGTGTTCCAGGTCGGCGTCGGCGCCCGTGCAGAACTCCTGAAGGAAGACCACGTCCGCCTCGGTCGCCAGCACTGCCACGTGCCAGGCCAGCTCGGCGTTCGAACGGCGAAAGAGCGCGCACCCGGCGTTGGTGCCCGCACAGACGTTCCACGTCATCACGTGGAGGAGAGGGGGCTGTGCCTGTACGGACAGGTTCGGGAACAACAGCCCGGCGATCACGAGCTGACTGATCACCATCACCGAGATCCCTCCACACATGATCCGAGCCGTCAAAAGACCGCTCAACCGGCACATCTGGCAACCGGGAGCCTATTGGTCTTCATGGGGTCAGACCCGGGCGTACGAGCTGCCGAGAGCCTCTTCTCATGCCAACCCGTCCCGGTTCTCTCCTGCTGATCAGCCCGATCAGGTTGGAAAGCCTCAGTGACGAGCGGCGGCGGAGAACAAGTGGGGAACAACCGAGCCCACGCCGAGAAACACCCCTTACAAGGGCCGCCGATCCCCGCCCGTGCCGCCCTCATGAGATCCCGAATCCTGGAACCAGCCGATGCCGGAACGCACCGCCGAAACCACGCCGAGTGACAGTGACTGGAGGGGCTAGGGGGCTAGAGTGAGCCTTCTTCGCGGCGGCGGCGTTCGTTGAATGCCCGCATGCGGGGCGGATATCCGGTGAGCTGGACGTCGTACACCGGCAGTGCCAGATTACGGGCGACCTTGTGAATCACCGCGGGAGCCCCGACCCGGCGCCTGGTCCACTCGCCGTCGTCGGCGACGGCCACGGCGGTCGTGTCGGTGGCGAACGTTTCCGGCTCGACGTAGAACTCGACGCCGCGCCGGGAACGGGCGAATGCGATCAGCGCCTCGATGTCGGCGTCTGTCGCCTCACGGTCGAACTTCGCGACCTTCGGGCCGCGCCATCGACGAAGGCCATACCGGTCTCGCCATCTCATAGGTCCTTTTTATATCGTCTGGCGCTTTCGCGCGTACAAAAAATGATCTTTTCAGGGGGTGATCTCGGGGACAGCTCCGGGTTTCTCCTGATGGCAGCCGCCCGTTCGGCGACGCAGTATGGAAAGACACACCGATCACCGAAGGAGAGGCATGGCGACTATGGCTGGGGTACCGACAACCCCCGGGCCGGGACAGGTGCCGCCAGCTCACCTGCGCGTCACCAACCAGGACCGGGAGCATGTGGTCGAGCACGTCAAAGCGGCGTACGCGGAGGGCCGGTTCGACAAGCTCGAATTCGACGACCGGCTTGAGCGGGCGATGACGGCACGCACCCACGGCGACCTGATGCCCATCATGACCGAGCTGTACGGCACGCAGGCGGTGCCACAACTCGCTCCGAGACCCGCTCCCGCCTACCCGCCGCGGCCGGCGGGGGCCGTGGAGGGCAACGAACGCCTCGGCGCCGCGGCCGGCCACCTGCTCCTGGCCCTGGGCTTCCCGATCGTCGGCCCGCTGATCCTGCTGCTCGCCGCCGGCAAGACGTCGCCGTACATCCGGCGGCACGCCGTGGAGGCGCTCAACTTCGGGCTGACGGTGGTCGGGGCGTCGATCCTGCTCCCGTTGACGGTCATCGGTGTGGTGCTGGTGCCCGTGGTCTGGGTGGCGGCGTTCGTCCTCGCGATCGTCGCCGGCGTCAACTCCCTGACCGATGGCGACTACCGCTACCCGCTGACGGTCCGCCTGGTCAAATAGCCGAAGCTTCCAGGACTCACGCCGCTGACGCCGGGCCGGTAGGTCACGCGCCGATCCGGGCACACGCTCATACGACCTGCGGGGGTGGTCGTATGAGCCCCGCGCGGCCGCGCCGCTTGGCCGGCCGTCCTCGTGGGGACCTTCGCAATTCGCACGGAAAGGGAGCGCGCGAGGCAGGGGCTCGTTCCGGCAGCGAACGGGGTCAGCGGGCCAGGACCTGGTACTTCACGCGCATCACGCCGGCGTTCGTGCTGCCGATGGCGGAGAAGGCGGCGGCGGACAGATCGAGGCAACGGCCGCCGACGTAGGGGCCGCGGTCGTTGATGCGGACGGTGACCGACCTGCCGTTGTCCGGGTTGATCACCCTGACCTTGCTGCCCAGGGGGAGAGTCTTGTGCGCGGCCGTCATGGCGGACGGGTTGAAGCGTTCGCCGCTGGCGGTCATCTGGGGCTCGTCGTAGTACGAGGCGCCACAGGAGCCGGCGGAGATGACCTTCGCCTTGGGCTTCTTGGCGACGGGCTTGGCCGACTTGGGGGCGGCGGACTGTGAGGTCTTGCCGCTGGCCGCGCTCGACGCCGTAGCGGCCGGCGAGCCACCCGCTGCCTCCGCATCCCGCGACCCCGTACCGTCCGGCCCTGTGGCCTGCGGCGTCGTGCTCTGCGGGGCGGCGGTTTGGGAGGACGCGGCCTGCGGGTGAGAGCTGGCGGCAGTCGTAGGGTTCGGGCTGGCGGCGGCCGAGGGCTTCGAGGTCGGAGAGAGAGGTTTCGGGCTCGACTGGCGGCCCGCCTCGTTCGGGGTCTTCGCCGCGGCTGCGCCGGTCTCGGCGAAGGGCTTGCCGGCGGCCGCGGTGCGCTTGGCGGAGTCGTCGTTGGCGACTGCCGCGTACGCGGAGGCCGAGGCGGTGGCGATGACGGCGGCACCCGCTGCGACAGCGGTCCAGCGGCGTCTGCCGGTGAGGAACGGCTTGTGGGAATGCTGGCCCAAGGTAAACCACGGTCCTGGCTAGGGGATAGGGAAGGGAAAGGCCAGCCCCGGGCGGGGGTGGGGGCGTGAGGCGGCCGTTTCCGTCGGCGCGGTGGGGGATGCCGCGCGGTGAGGACGAACATACGGGACAAACAGCTAGTAAAGACAAGTTAATAGGGAATCTAGTGACATATCTCACTTCGATTTCAAGATCGCACTAAAGGTCAACTTCGCGCCATTGATCCCTGAATTCCATAGAATGTCGATCAGTGCGACTTTGATCATGAAAGAGGGGCTTGATCAGGGCGAATGGGGACTGCGCCTCAATGGTGAAGGGCCCCATAAGGCAAAACTGCGGGCTGAGGTCGCGGGCATACGGGAAAAGCGGGAAGGCGAGGAAGAGGCCATCGAAGCGCTCGACCCGTCGGGTACGGAGCCAGCCAACCGCGCCGGGTACGGGAGCCAGCAACCTCGGCGAGTAACGGAGCCAGCAACCCCTGCGGGTATGGGAGCCAGCAACCCCTGCGGGTATGGGAGCCAGCAACCCCTGCGGGTATGGGAGCCAGCAACCTCCGCAGGTTGGGGAGCTGGCAGCCCCTGCGGGTATGAGAGGCAGCAACCCCCGCAGGAATGGGGCCAGCAAACCCCCGGGGTATGGGGGCCAGCAACCCTCGCGGGTTCGAGCGCCAGGAACAGCCACCGGCACCAGGTGTCAGGGGGCGTGGAGGCTGGGGGGCTTTTCCGTGAACGCGCCGCCGCCATGGCATCCCTCGCCCCTCGGGAACCACTCCTGGGCGGTGAGGCCCGCCGCCCTCTCAGACTGGGGCAGGGATGCCTGGAGGGGTCTCAGGCTGGGCCAGGGGTGCCTGGAGGGCTCTCGTCACTGGCAGGGGGGAGCCGGGCCAGGAAAGCCCGGTGGAAGTGGTCAGATCATGAGGGAGCGGACGGTGTCCACGGTGTCGGCGTCCTCCACCCGCTTGTCCGGCCGGTAACGCAGCACCCGCGCGAACCGCAGCGCCATCCCGCCCGGATAGCGCGGCGAGCGCTGCACCCCGTCGAAGGCGATCTCCACCACCAGCTCAGGGCGCAGCCGCACCGTCCAGTCGTCCGTCGGCCCTTCGGCCAGCTCCAGGAAGCGCTCGGTCTGCCAGGCCAGCAGTTCGTCCGTCAGGCCCTTGAACGTCTTGCCGAGCATCACGAACCCGCCCTCCGGGTCGCGCGCCCCCAGGTGCAGGTTGGACAGCTTGCCCTCGCGCCGCCCGTGGCCCCACTCGGCGGCCAGCACCACCAGGTCGAGCGTGTGCCGCGGCTTGACCTTGATCCAGCCTGCCCCGCGCCGCCCGGCCGCGTACGGCGACGCCAGCGCCTTCACCACCAGGCCCTCGTGCCCGGCCTTGACCACGTCCGTGAAGAACCGCTCGGCCTCCGCCACGTCGTCCGTCACCAGATGCGGCGTCAGCAGGGTCTGTGGCACGGCCCGGGCCAGCGCCTGCTGGCGCTCGGCGTAGGGGAGGTCGAGGAGGTCGTCGCCGTCGGCGCGCAGCGCGTCGAAGAAGAACACGCTGAGCGGCGTCTGCTCGCGCAACTGCTCGACGTTGAGCTTGCTGGAGACCCGCGCGGCGGTCACCTGGAACGGGTGCGGGCGGCCGTCGGGGCGCAGCGCGATCACCTCGCCGTCCAGCACCAGGTCGTCCGACGGCATCTTCAGCACGGCCTCGACCAGCTCGGGAACCTGCGCGGTGATGTCGTCGAGCGTACGGGTGAAGACCCGGACCTCCTCGCCGGACCGGTGGGCCTGCACCCGGATGCCGTCGAGCTTCCACTCCAGCGAAGCGGGCGCGCCCGCCTTGTCCAGGGCGGCGGCGACGTTGGGCGCGCTGCCGGCGAGCATGGGGGAGACCGGCCGCCCGACCTCCAGGCGGAAGGCGTGCAGCGCCTCCACCCCGCCGCCCAGCGCCGCCGCGCCGACGGCGGGCAGCCAGCCGCGCAGCGTGAGCGCCCGCCGGACGTCGGCGGACGGGGCGCCGGACGCCTTGGCCACCGCTTCGATCATGACGCCGTCGAGCGCGCCCTGCCGCAGCTCCCCGTGGAGGAGGCGGCGCATGAACTGCTGCTCCTGGCTGGTCAGCCCGGCGAACAGCTCGCTCACCAGCGCCCTGCGGGCCGCCTGGGAGCCGGGGCCGGACACGGCCTTGATCCGGGTCAGCAGCGCGTCGACCGTGGTCAGGGTGGCGGTGGCGACGAGCTTGGGCTGCGGGATGTCCTCCAGGGTGCGCCAGCCGACGCCTATCTGGCGCTGGGGCAGCTCACCCGACAGGTAGGAGATGGCGATCTCCGCCTCGTCCGGGCCGACCCGGCCCAGCAGCTCCGCCAGATGTGCGATCTTGCCCAGCCTGGCGGACGTGCGCGTCACCGCCTCGGAAACTCGGACCACGTCGATCAGAAGCACACGCCTATCGTGCCTCACGCGGCCGACATTCCCTACCGGGCGCCCACCCGGCCGGCCGTCACATGGCCGGCCGGTGGGCGTGCGGGCCCTACCTGACGCCGAGCAGGTCGACGACGAAGATGAGGGTCTCGTTCGGCTTGATGGCGGCGCCGGCGCCGCGGCTGCCGTAGCCGAGGTGCGGCGGGATGACCAGCTTGCGCCGTCCGCCGACCTTCATGCCGGCGACGCCCTGGTCCCAGCCCGCGATGACGCGCCCGCCGCCGAGGGGGAACTCGAAGGCGTCCCCCCGGTTCCAGGACGCGTCGAACTCCTCCCCGGTGGAGAAGGCCACGCCGACGTAGTGGACGCGGACGTGGTGGCCGGGCTTGGCCTCGGGGCCGTCGCCCTCGACCAGGTCGACGATCTCAAGGTCCTTGGGCGGGGTGCCCCCGGGGAAGTCGATCTCGGGCTTCTCGAGTGCCACGAAAGTGCTCCTGTCGGCGACTTGACGTTGTGATTCGGACCCGACGACTCTATGCGCTCGGGATATCGTCTTCGTTCGTGACCGCCCTGAGTCCCGACGCGATCCTGCTCACCGGCCGCGTGGCCGTCGTCACCGGGGGAGCCCGCGGCATCGGGCTGGCCGTCGCCGAGACCTTCGCCGCCTTCGGCGCGCACGTGGCCGTGTGCGACCGCGACAAGCCGCCGTTCGGGGAGCCGGCCATGACGCTCGACGTGCGCGACCCGGTGGCGGCGGAGGTGTTCGCCCGTGCGGTGGGCGAGCGCTGGGGGCGGGTGGACGTGCTGGTCAACAACGCGGGCGGCACCTTCCACGCCCCGTTCGAAAGCCTGTCGCCGCGCGGCGAGCGTACGCTGATCGAGGAGAACTTCACCCAGCTCACGGCCATGATCCGCAGGCTGCTGCCGCTGATGCGGCCGGGCTCGTCGATCATCAACGTGACGTCGAGCGAGGCGCATCAGGCGGCGCCGGGCTTCGCCGTGTACGCGGCCATGAAGGCGGCCGTGGAGAGCCTGACCCGGTCGCTGGCGCTGGAGCTGGCGCCGCGCGGCGTCCGGGTCAACGCCATCGCCCCCGACGCCCTGCCCACCGAGGGCGAGGAGGGCGTACGCGAGCGCATGCTGGCCGACGGCTCCCTGCCCTACGAGCCCGTACGCCTCCCGCCCCTCGGCCGGCTCGGCGAGCCTGTGGAGGCGGCGGGGGCGGCCGTGTTCCTGGCCGGCGACCTGGCCAGGTTCGTCACGGGCACGACCGTGCACGTGGACGGCGGCATCCACGCGGCCGGCGGCTGGCGCCGTACCTGATCCACGCGCTCACCGGCCCGCCCGTGCGCGGCTCACCAGCTCGTGTGCAGGGGCATGCCCTCCGCGTACCCGGACGAGCTCTGCAGGCCCACCACGGCCCGCTCGTGGAACTCCTCCAGGGTCGAGGCCCCGGCGTACGTGCATGCTGACCGCAGCCCGGCCACGATCGCGTCGATCTGGTCCTCCACGCTGGGCCGCTTCGGGTCCAGGTACATCCTGGACGTGGAGATGCCCTCCTCGAACAGCGCCTTCCTGGCCCGCTCGAACGCCGAGTCCTCGGCCGTCCGCAGCCGCACCGCCCGCGCCGAGGCCATGCCGAAGTTCTCCTTGTACTTGCGGCCGTCGGCGTCCACGCGGGTGTCGCCGGGCGACTCGTACGTCCCCGCGAACCACGACCCGATCATCACGTTGGACGCCCCGGCGGCGAGGGCGAGCGCCACGTCGCGCGGGTGGCGCACGCCGCCGTCCGCCCACACGTGCCGGCCCAGGCGGCGGGCCTCGGCGGCGCATTCCAGCACGGCGGAGAACTGGGGCCGTCCCACGCCGGTCATCATCCGGGTGGTGCACATCGCGCCCGGCCCCACGCCGACCTTGAGGATGTCGGCCCCGGCCTCGACGAGGTCGCGTACGCCGCCGGCGGTCACCACGTTGCCCGCGGCGACGGGCACCCCGGGGTCGAGGGCCCGCACGGCACGCAGCGCCGCGATCATCTTCTCCTGGTGGCCGTGCGCGGTGTCCACGACCAGGCAGTCGATGCCGGCCTCCAGGAGCTCCTTCGCCTTGGCGGCCACGTCGCCGTTGACGCCGACGGCGGCGGCGACGCGCAGCCGTCCCCCGTCGTCCACGGCGGGCTGGTAGAGGGTGGCGCGCAGGGCGCCGGTACGGGTGAGGATGCCGACCAGGCGGCCGTCGCCGTCCACGATGGGCGCGAGGCGGTGCCGGCCGTCGTGCAGCCGGTCGAACGCCTCCCGGGGGTCGAGCCCGGCGGGCAGCGTCAGCAGCTCGCTCGACATGACGTTGGAGAGCTGCGTGAACATGTCCACGCCCTGGCAGTCGGCCTCGGTGACGACGCCGACCGGCCGGTTGTCCCAGTCCACGACGATGACCGCGCCGTGCGCCCGCTTGGGCAGCAGTTGCAGCGCCTCGCCGACGGTCTCGTGCGGGGTGAGGGTGAGCGGCGTGTCGTGGACGAGGTCGCGGCCCTTCACCCATTCGACGACGTTCGCCACGACGTCCAGGGGGATGTCCTGCGGGATGACGGTGATGCCGCCGCGCCTGGCCACGGTCTCGGCCATGCGGCGGCCGGCGACGGCGGTCATGTTCGCCACGACGAGGGGGATGGTGGTGCCCGTGCCGTCGCCGGTGGACAGGTCGACCGCGAGCCGCGATCCGATGGCGGAACGCGACGGCACCATGAACACGTCGCTATAGGTCAGATCGTGCCGAGGCTGGACATCATTAAGAAATTTCACGTTCATCCATCTTATGTCGTATGTGCTCCACCTGGAGTTTGCCCGTTCACGGGGGCCTTATGATCGGCCCGGACACTTTTGCGAGGGGGAGGGTCCCGTGAACGTCATCGAGCGGGCCGAGCTGACCGTGGTCGGCTGGGTCGTACGCACCAGCAACGCCGAGGAGATGGACCCGTCACGCGCCAGACTGCCCGCCCTGTGGCAGCGCGCGGGCGCGCCGGGCGTCTTCGCGCACGTGCCGGGGCGGATCGACGAGAACCTCTACGCGGTGCTGACCGACTACGAGAGCGACCACAACGGCGCCTTCACGCAGATCGTCGGCGTCGGGGTGCGCACCGCGCCGCGGCTGCCCGAGGGCATGGTGGCCGTACGCGTGCCGGCCGGTCCCGCGCTGCTGGTCGAGGCCCGGGGGCAGCTTCCGCAGGCGTTGACCGAGGCGTGGCAGCGGGTGTGGAAGCAGACCGAGTCCGGCGGCGTCTCGCCGCGCGCGTTCACGACGGACGTCGAGGTGCACCACCCCGACGGCGTCGACCTCTACCTCGCCATCTAGCGCTCAGGCAGCGCTCACCAGGGGCGCAGTGAGATCGGGAACGACGTCACGCCCCTGACGAAGGCGTTCGGCAGGATGCGCGGGCCGCGCTCGTCGGCCCACTCCGCCTTCCGCACCCGCGCCACCCACTCCTCGAAGAAGATCCGCAGTTCCAGCCGGGCCAGCGCCGCCCCCAGGCAGAAGTGGGTGCCGAGACCGAAGGCGAGGTGCCCGCCGGGCTTCCTGGTCACGTCGAAGGCGTCCGGGTCGGCGAAGACCTCCGGGTCGCGGTTGGCGGAGCCGTACATCAGCAGCACCTGCGCCCCCTGAGGGATCGGCGTGCCGCGCAGGACGGTGTCGCGGGTGGCCGCCCGGCACATGTTGAGCACGGGTGTGGTCCACCGGATGAACTCCTCGACCGCCCCCTCAAGCAGGGCGGGATCCGCGCGCAGCAGCCGCCACTGGTCCGGATGGCGGATCAGCGCGTCGATCGCCGTGGCGATCACCGTCCTGGTGGTCTCGGCGCCGCCGTCGAGCAGCAGCAGCGCGTCGTTCGCCAGGCGTTCGTCGTCGTAGCCGGGGCTCGCGCTCCACAGCGACAGCAGGTCGTCGCGCGGGCGTTCGCGGCGCTCGGCGGCCAGCTCCAGGACGGCCTGGGCGTACTCGGCGGCGGCCACCACGGCCTCGTGCGTGACGTACCGCAGGCCGCCGCCCGACACGATCGTCGTCTCCGACCAGTGCTTGAGCCGCGGCCACTCCTCGTCGGGGAAGCCGAGCAGCCAGCCGATCATCCGGGCCGACAGCGGGGCCGCGAGCGCGTCCACGGCGTCCACCGTGCCCTTCTCCAGGGCCCGGTCCAGCTGCTCGGCGACGACCGCGCGCACCCGGTCCGCGTACGCGTCGCGGACGTGGCGCGGGGTGAAGCGGTGGTAGATCAGGCGGCGGCGGGCCGCGTGCTCGGGGTCGTCCAGGCCGATCATGGACGGCTCGGACGGGAGCTGCGGGCGGTAGCCGCCGGTGCTCGTCCACAGGCCGGGGTCGCGCTCGACGGCCGAGATGTCGGCGTGCCGGGAGACGCCCCAGAGGCCGTTGGCCTCGTCGTGGTGGACGGGGGAGTGCTCGCGCAGCCAGGCGTAGACCGGGGCAGGGTCCCCGGCGTACAAATCGCCGTCGAGCAGATCGACGATCACCCGAGGACTCCTTGGCCGCGTAGCTTGTCCGCCTCCTCCCGCGACAGGCCCCAGTCGGACAGGTCCGTCAGGCGGGTGGCGGGGGAGAGGTCCTGCTCGGGCACGCCCAGCAGGCGCGGCGCGGGCCGGGGCTGGATGAGCCCGCCGACCTCGGTGAAGGCGTCGCGGGCGACGTTGTGCGGATGGGCGGCGGCCTCGGGCATGGACAGCACGGGCGACACGCACGCGTCCGAGCCGTCGAACACCTTCTCCCACTCGGCCCGGGTCCGCTTCTTGAACTCCTCCGTGAGCCGGGCCCGCAGCGCCGGCCACTGCGCCCGGTCGTCGCGGTCGGGCAGGTCGGTCAGGCCCATGAGCTCGACCATGGCCTTCCAGAACTGCGGTTCCAGCGACCCCACCGCCAGGTACTCGCCGTCGGCGGTCTCGTACGTGTCGTACTGGGGGGCGCCGGTGTCGAGCAGGTTCGTGCCGCGCGGCCCCCAGAAGCCGCTCTGCACGCCCTGGTAGAACATCGCGAACAGGATCGCCGCGCCGTCCACCATGGCCGCGTCGATGACCCGGCCCTTGCCGGTGCGCTCCCGTTCGATCAGCGCCAGCAGCACGCCGTAGGCGAGCATGAGGCCGCCGCCGGCGAAGTCGCCGAGGATGTTGATCGGCGGGGTGGGCTTGCCGCCCTCGCGGCCGAGCATCGACAGCACGCCGGAGATCGCGATGTAGTCGATGTCGTGGCCGGCCGTGGAGGCGAGCGGGCCGTCCTGGCCCCAGCCGGTCATCCGGCCGTAGATCAGCCGCTCGTTGACGGCGTGCAGGTCGTCGGGACCGATGCCGAGCCGCTCCGCGACGCCCGGCCGGAACACCTCGATCACCACGTCGGCGTGCCGCGCCAGCTCCTTGAACGCGGCCACGCCCTCGGGCGACTTCAGATCCAGCCCGATCGAGTGCTTGCCCCGGTCCATCACGTCGGTACGGGGCCGGTCCGAGACCGCCTTGACCCGGTCCACCCGCAGCACCTCGGCCCCGTGGTCGGCCAGCATCATCCCGGCGAAAGGCCCCGGGGCCAGCCCGGCGAGCTCCAGCACGCGCACACCGGCCAGCGGGCCGCGACGTCCATCAGTCATACCCCCAGTAGAACAACATTCGGTGATCTGGTGCAAGCAGGGTTCGCGAGCTTCCCTCGCACGCCCATCAGGTATGGGAAACTTGCCCACTGTTCGTGGTGGTCTACAGGGGACGGACATGGTATCGGATAGCAACCGGCTCATCGCCATGCGCTACGAGTTAGTGCGCGAGCTGGGCCGCGGGGGGATGGGCGTGGTCTGGGAAGGCCGGGACACGCTCCTCAACCGTCAGGTGGCCATCAAGGAAGTCGTGCTGCCCGACGGGCTGCCGGCCGGCGACCGGGAACGTCAGCTCATGCGTACCGTCCGCGAGGCCCGCACCGCCGCCAAGCTCAACCATCCCGGCGTCGTCGCCGTCTACGACGTCGTCGAGGAGGGCGGCCGGCCCTGGATCGTCATGGAGCTGCTGAGCTGCCCCACGATCGAGCAGGTCGTGCTCAGCACCGGCGCGCTGCCGATCCGCGAGGCCGCCGACGTCGGCCGCCAGGTGCTGTCGGCGCTGCGCGCCGCGCACGAGGCCGGCATCCTGCACCGGGACGTCAAGCCGAGCAACATCCTCATGACCGAGGACGGCCGGGCGGTGCTCACCGACTTCGGCATCGCCACGGTCGAGGGCGACGCCTCGCTCACCCGCACCGGCATGGTCACCGGCTCGCCCAGCTTCCTCGCCCCCGAGCGGGTGCGCGCCGACGCCGCGGGACCGGCCTCCGACCTGTGGTCGCTCGGCGCGACGCTGTACGCGTGCATGGTGGGCCGCTCGCCGTTCGAGCGGGGCGAGGCCATGGCCACGCTCAACGCGCTGCTCAACGAGGAGCCCGACTACCGGCGCATCCCGCCCGCCATGCACCCGGTGCTCCGCGGCCTGCTGCAGAAGGAGCCCGAGCACCGGCTGAGCGCCGAGGAGGCCGACCGGCTGCTGACCGAGCTCGCCGCCACCTCCCGCCCCGCCTACGACGACGCCGGCGAGCCCGGGCGCGGGCGCGGCGGCCGGGGCCGGACCCTGCTCGCGGCGGCCACGGCCGCCGTCGTGGTGGTCGGCGCGGGGACGTTCGGCTACTTCAGGCTCGCCACGCCGGCCGAGGGCGCGCCGCGCGCCAGCACCGCGCCCGCCGCCGCGACCGCCCCGCTCACCACCGCCCCGGCGTCGGCCACTCCCACGCCCAGCGCGACCCCTTCGGCCAGGCCGAGCGTCACGCGGGCGGCGGCGCCGCTCGTACGGGCCTGGCGATCGCCCGACGGCTGGTCGATCCTGCGGCCCTACGGCTGGCGGGGGGCGCGGCGGGAGGCGTACACGGAGTGGACGCGCCGCGACCGGGGCGCCCACTTCGGGGTGCAGGCCGTCTACAGCAGCACCGACCCCGCCGAGCTGATGATCACCACCCGTGACGAGCTGCGGCAGAGCGCCGAGGACGTCGTCACCCGGGGCCGCCGTACGGTCGACCACCAGGGCGTCAGGGCGCTGGAGTGGGAGCTCACCTACACGGCGGGCGCCGAGGGCGGCGCGCCCTGGGTCACGCCCGGCGCCCGCTACCGCGAGCTGCGCAGGGCCGTGGTCGTCGGCGACACGGCCTACGTCCTGTCCTGGACCGTCGCGGAGGGCCAGTGGGCGCGCAGCCAGCGGCTGATGCGGCAGGTGATCAACAGCTTTACGGTGAGGGCATGAGCCCCTGGAACCTGCTCGCCCTGCCGCCGCTTCCCGAGACGTTCATCCGCAGCCTGCTCGCCCCGCTCGGCGACCGGGTGGACGTGCGGGTGCCCGCCGCCCGCGAGCGTGACGCGCTCCTGGCGGCGCTGCCGGACGCCGAGATCGTGCTCGGCGACTGGACGGGCACGCTCGTCCTCGACGGCGCGGCGGTCGCCGCGGCGCCCCGGCTGGCCTTCGTCCAGCAGCCGTCGGTCGGCGTGGACGGCCACGACCTCGGCGCGCTGACGGCGGCCGGGGTGCCGCTGGCGAACACGCCTGGCGTCAGCGCCGTCGCCGTCTCCGAATGGTGCCTCGCGGCCGCCCTGGCGCTGGCGCGCCGGCTCGTCGCGGGCGACGCCGCGGTCCGGGCCGGGGAGTGGCCGCAGCAGAGCCTGCGGCCGTACGAGCTGCGCGGACGCAGCGTCGGCATCGTCGGCTACGGCCCGATCGGCGTGGCCTGCGCCGAGTTGTTCCGCGCGCTCGGCTGCGAGGTCCGCTTCTGGACCCGCACCCCCCGCCAGGACCCCGCCTACCAGGACCTCGGCGCGCTCCTGGCGGGCAGCGACGTCGTGGTGGTCGTCATCGCGCTGTCGGAGGAGACCACGCACCTCGTCGACCCGGCCCTGATGAAGCCCGGCGCGCTGCTCGTCAACGCCGCCCGCGGCGAGGTCGTCGACCAGGCGGCGCTGGTGCGGGCGCTGCGCTCGGGCCACCTGGCCGGAGCCGCGCTGGACGTCTTCGAGACCGAGCCGCCACCGCCCGGCGACCCCCTGCGCGAGCTGCCGAACGTGCTGCTCAGCCCGCATGTCGCGGGGGTCACTCCCGAGGCGAGCGGCCGCCTGCTGACCGCCGTCGTGGACAACCTCCTCGCCGCCGTCGAGGGGCGCGAACTGGCCGGTGTGGTGAACGGCCTGCCGCCCACGGTCCGCAGGAAGTCAACCGGAATGACTACCCGATAACGGATTCACCTGGCACGATAAACAGTTTTCGTGTCTTTAACGACCCCGGTCTGGCCCGAGCCGCGAGTGGGAGATACCGTGCTGACGGACGATCTCTACCAGCTCAAGGGGGTGCTTTGGTGACGACGACGATGTCGACACACCGACGGGCAGTAGAGCAGATCAGGCAGTCGTACGCGGAGATCCCGGGCGGCGCCGCGCCCCGGCTGGCCAAGTCGACGTCGAACCTCTTCAGGTTCCGCGACTCCGCCCGCACCGCGAAGCTGTCGGCACGCGACCTGGACGAGGTCATCAGCGTGGATCCCGAGACCATGACGGCCGAGGTCCAGGGCATGACCACCTACGAGCACCTGGTCGAGGCGACCCTGCCGCACGGGCTCATGCCGTACGTGGTGCCCCAGCTCAAGACCATCACGCTCGGGGGCGCCGTCACCGGCCTCGGCATCGAGTCGACCAGCTTCAGGGACGGCCTGCCCCACGAGTCGGTCGAGGAGCTGGAGATCCTCACCGGCGACGGGCGGGTGGTCGTGGCGCGCGAGGACAACGAGCACCGCGAGCTGTTCCGCTCCTTCCCCAACTCCTACGGCACGCTCGGCTACGCCCTGCGCATCAGGATCAAGCTCCGCAAGGTCCAGCCGTACGTGCATCTCACCCACGTCAGGTTCACCGACGCCGCCAAGTGCATGCTCGCCATGCAGGAGATCTGCGAGAGCATGGTCCACGACGGCGAGCGGGTCGACTTCGTGGACGGCGTCTTCTTCGATCCCGGCGAGATGTACATCACCCTCGGCCGCTTCGCCGAGCGCGCGCCCTACGTCTCCGACTACACCGGCATGCGCATCTACTACCAGTCGATCAGGCAGCGCAACCGCGACTGGCTGACCATCCACGACTACCTGTGGCGCTGGGACACCGACTGGTTCTGGTGCTCGCGCGCCTTCGGCGTGCAGCAGCCCGTGGTCCGCTCGCTCATGCCGCGCCGCTGGATGCGCTCCGACGTCTACCGCCGCCTGGTCGCGCTCGACCGGAAGTACGGCGTGACCGCCCGCGTCGACCGCTGGCGCGACCAGCCCGTCCACGAGTCGGTCATCCAGGACGTCGAGGTGCCCGTCGAGCGCGGCGCGGAGTTCCTGGAGTTCTTCCACGACAAGGTGGGCATGACCCCGGTGTGGATGTGCCCGCTCCGAGCGGGGACGCGCTGGCCGCTCTATCCCCTGGAGCCGGGGCGGCTGTATGTCAACTTCGGCTTCTGGGGTATGGTGCCGCTGCCACGGGGACAGTTCGACGGTTACTACAACCGGCTGATCGAGAACGCCGTGCACGATCTCGACGGCCACAAGTCGCTCTACTCGACGTCCTTCTACGACCCCGAGCAGTTCTGGCAGTTGTACAACGGCGACGCCTACTGGCCGGTCAAGCAGGAATACGACCCGAACGGACGCCTGCTGGACCTGTACGACAAGTGTGTACGGGGAAGGTGAGTCGATGGCTCTCGCAACCATCTTCGAGAAAATCGTCGGCAAGGACGCCAACATCGCGTTCATGGCCTACGACGGCAGCAAGGCGGGGCCGGACGCGGCCGACCTCGCACTCGAGGTCAAGTCGCCGATCGCGGTGGCCTACCTGGCGCAGGCTCCGGGGGAGCTGGGCCTGGCCAGAGCCTACATTTCCGGTCACATCGACGTGCACGGCGACATGTACACCCTGCTCGACCGCATGTGGAACATCACCACCAACGATCTGTCCACCGGCGAGAAGGTCGCCGCGGTGCGGGCGCTCGGCGTCAAGCCGCTGCTCATGCGGGTCCCGCCGCCGCCGCAGGAGATGCGGCAGAGCACGCTGGCCAGGCTGGGCTCCCGGCACGCCAAGCAGCGCGACGCCGAGGCCATCCACCACCACTACGACGTCTCCAACCGGTTCTACCGGTGGGTGCTCGGGCCGTCGATGGCGTACACCTGCGCGGCCTTCCCCGAGGAGGGCTCCTCTCTTGAGGAGGCCCAGTTCGCCAAGTTCGACCTGGTGGCGCGCAAGCTCGGGCTCAAGGAGGGCATGCGCCTGCTCGACGTGGGCTGCGGCTGGGGCGGCATGGTCATCCATGCCGCCAAGCACTACGGCGTCAAGGCGCTCGGCGTCACGCTGAGCAAGCAGCAGGCCGAGTGGGCGCAGAAGGCCATCGCCGACGAGGGGCTGCAGGACCTCGCCGAGGTCCGTTTCATGGACTACCGCGACGTACGGGAGACCGGCTTCGACGCGGTCAGCTCCATCGGCCTGACCGAGCACATCGGCAAGGACAACGTGCCGGCGTACTTCGAGTTCCTGTACGGCAAGCTCAAGCCGGGCGGGCGGCTGCTCAACCACTGCATCACCCGCCCGACGGGCAAGGAGAAGACCTTCAACAAGAGCGGCTTCATCAACCGCTACGTCTTCCCCGACGGCGAGCTGGAGTCGGTGGGCTGGCTGATCCGCCAGATGGAGGACCTCGGCTTCGAGATCCGCCACGAGGAGAACCTCCGCGAGCACTACGCCAAGACCCTCCGCCACTGGTGCGACAACCTCGACGCCAACTGGGAGGACGCGGTCCAGGAGGTCGGCATGGGCACCGCCCGCGTCTGGGCGCTCTACATGGCCGGCTGCATCGTGGGCTTCGAGCGCAACAAGGTCCAGCTCCACCAGGTGCTGGCGGTCAAGCTGGACGACGACGGCCGCTCCGGCATGCCGCTGCGCCCGGCCCGCGACTGGCCCTGACCTTCCCGCCCGCGGCCAGGAGGCCGTCCTTCACGACGCCGGGGTGACGTCGAGGACGGCCTTTCCCGCGACGCGGCGCTCCAGCAGTGCCGTGGCGGCCTCGCCGACCCGGTCCCATGGCCCCCGCCAGCTCACTTCCGGCGACAGCCGGCCCGACGCCACGAAGGCGAGCAGCGTGGCGAGGTCGGGTCCTGGCTCGCGTACGTCGCCGAACGTGCTCACCGTCTTGGCCGGGCCGAGCGAGAACAGCGAGTAGGGCGCGAGGACGGCGGGCTCGCCCGAGGCCCAGCCGATGGCCTGGATGTCGCCGCCGGGCGCGAGCAACTGCCAGGCGGCGGTGAGCTGGGGGCCGCCGACGTTGTCGAGGATCAGGTCCACGGGCTCGCCGACGCCGTCCAGGCCGATCACCACCTGGGCCGCGCCCAGCTCGGCCAGGCCGGCGGCGCGGGCGGGGGAGCCGACCGAGGCGATGACGTGGGCGCCGCCGAGCGCGGCGAGCTGGACCGCGTAGCGGCCGACGCCGCCCGCGGCGCCGGTGATGAGCACGCGGCGGCCGAGGATCGGGCGGGTGCGCAGGGTGCGCAGCGCGGTCAGGCCGGCCATCGGGAGCGCGGCGGCGGCGGCCAGGTCCACGCCGTCGGGGACGGCGGCCACGGCTGTGACGTCCACCGCCATCCGCTGCGCCCACGCTCCCTCCCCGAACGCCACCACGCGGGTGCCGGCGGCCGGGCCGGTGCCGTCCGTCGCCGCCTGCCGGACGATCCCGGCCGCGTCGAACCCGTGGACGGTGCCGGGCGGGCGTCCGGCGGCGCCGATGACCTCGCCGCGGTTGAGCGAGACGTGGTGGACGTCGAGCACGAGCCGGCCGGGGCCGGGCTCCGGCTCGGGCGCGGTGCCGAGGCGCAGGGCGCCGGGAGCGCCGGGATCGGTGACGAGAGCGCGCATGGTCGAGCCGCCTCCTTGGTGGCGAAGGGTTAAGCGGACCGTCGGTCCGCATGGATACGCACGCTAGCATAAACGGACCAGCGGTCCGCAATAATGAGGGGGAGGCAGGACGTCATGGCAGACGGGCGGGCGGAGCGGGGGGATGCCGCGCGTAACCGGGTGGCGGTGTTGCGGGCGACCGAGCGGCTGCTGGCGCAGGGTGGCGGCGACCACGTGTCCATCGACCGGGTCGCGGCGCTGGCCGGGGTCGGGAAGGGCACGGTGTTCCGGCGGTTCGGCAGCCGGGCCGGGCTGCTGCAGGCGCTGCTGGAGGAGCGCTCGAAGGACCTGCGGGAGGCGGTGACCGGCGGCCCGCCGCCGCTCGGCCCCGGCGCGCCGGCTCGCGAGCGGCTGCTCGCCTTCCTCGACGGCCTGGGCTCGATCGCCGAGGGGAACGCGATCCTGCTGGCGGCGCACGAGCAGGCGTGCGCCGAGGACAAGTACGACGATCCGAGCTACCGCTCCTGGCACGGGCACCTCAGCGCCCTCGTCGCCGAGGCCCGCCCGGAGCTGGACGCCGGCTTCGTGGCCCACGCCCTGCTGGCGGTCTTCGACGGGGCGCTGATCCGGCACGTGACGCCGCCGGAGGACCCGCGCAGGTTCACCCGCTCAGTGCGGAGCCTGGCTCTGGCGTTGCTGGGGGACGGTGCTGCTGGGAACGGTGAGGATGGCCGCCACCTCCGCGCCGAGGTGGCGGCCCACGCGCCGGAGGACCGTTAGAGGGAGAGGTCTACTCCGGGTCCTCGGCCGGAGCGGCGTGCTTGCCGCGGCTCGGCCGGAGCTCGGCCGGCCTGGCGGTTTCGTTGCCCTCTTCTGGCTGGTCCTTGGGGGTGTGGGGCTTCTCGTGGCGGCCCACGCGACCTCCTTTGCCGTGCTCGGTTGCATGCGGTTACCGCAAGATTACAATCAGCACGGCCGAAAGGCGAACGCCGCACGGCGTCCGCCTTTCGGGGAGGAAGGTCAGCGCAGCTCGCGCTTGAGGATCTTGCCGGTGGCCGTCATCGGCAGCGCGTCACGGAACTCGATGATCCGCGGATACTTGTAGGCCGCCATGTTCGCCTTGCACCAGGCGATGAGCTCGTCCTCGGTGATCGTGGCGCCGGGTGTCCTGATGACGTACGCCTTGATCTCCTCGCCGTGAGACTCGTGCGTCACGCCCACCACGGCGGCCAGCGAGACGGCCTCGTGGGTCATGAGGACCTCTTCGAGCTCGCGCGGGTAGACGTTGAAGCCGCCACGGATGATCATGTCCTTGGCGCGGTCGATGATGGCGTAGTAGCCGTCGGCGTCGCGCGTGGCGATGTCGCCGGTGCGGAACCAGCCGTCCCGCATGACCTCGGCGGTGGCCTCGGCTCGGCCGTAGTAGCCCTTCATGACGTTGTGGCCGCGGATGGCGATCTCGCCGGGGCCCTCGCCCTCGACGGTCTTCCAGTCGCCGTCCACGAGCTTCATCTCCACGCCCCAGATGGGGGTGCCGATGGTGCCCGGCTTGGCCGGCCGGCCCGGCTGGTTGAAGCTCGCCACCGGCGAGGTCTCCGACAGGCCGTAGCCCTCCAGGATGCCGATGCCGAAGGTCTGCTCGAAGTCCTTCAGCACCTCGACCGGCGAGGACGCGCCGCCCGCCACGGCGATCCGCAGGGTGTCCGGCACCTCGGCGCCCTCGGCGTGGATCTTGGTGAGCATGCCCCAGTACATGGTGGGGACGCCCGCGAAGAACGTCACGCCCTCCTTGCGCATGAGCTCCAGGGCCTCGCCCGGCTCGAAGCGCGGCATGAGCACGACGGTCGCGCCGCGCAGGAAGCCGGTGTTCATGACGGTGGTCTGGCCGAAGGAGTGGAACATCGGCAGCACGCCCAGGTAGACGTCGCCGCCCTCGGTGGCCGGGAACATGCGGTCGCTGACGATGGCGTTCATCAGCATGTTCTGGTGGCTGAGCTCGGCGCCCTTGGGCTGGCCCGTGGTGCCGGAGGTGTAGAGGATGACCGCGGTGTCGTCGGGCGCGGTCTGCACGGTCTCGAACGTGGCCGCCATGCCGCCGAGCGCCGCCCAGAACGACTCGCCGTACTCCGACTCGGTGGCGAGCGGGGTGGCGGGCAGCACGAAGAAGTGCTCACAGCCCTCGGCGGCCTCGAACCCGGCCTTGCCGCGCTCGCCGAGCGGCAGCTCGGGCGAGCCCTCGAAGCAGAACAGCGCCTTGGCGTCACTGTCGTCGAGGTGATAGGCGATCTCGCGGGACTGCAGCAGCACGTTGAGCGGCACCACGGTCGCTCCGGCCTTGAGGATGCCGTAGTAGACGAACGGGAAGTACGGCAGGTTGGGGCAGGCCAGCGCGACCTTGTCGCCCTTGCGGATGCCGCGTGACACCAGCAGGTTCGCCACCTGGTTGGCCACCGTGTCGATCATCGAGTACGGCAGCCGCATGTCACCGAAGACGATGGCCGTGCCGTCCGGGTTGTTCCTGGCGCTGTCCTCCAGGACGATCGACAAGTTCAGCATGACGCCTTCCTCCTCTAGACCGGCTTTCGCGCCATCTTCGCAGCATGGCCATACCGACCGGTAGGTAACGGAGGTTACAACTGGATATGGACGTCCCCGCTTACGTGGCGTAAGCAAGTAGTCAATTACTTGCCCCCATGGAGGGAACCATGGAGTACGACTACGTGATCGTGGGCGCCGGCTCGGCGGGCTGCGTGCTGGCCAACCGGCTGTCGGCCGATCCGGGCGTGTCTGTGGCCCTGGTCGAGGCGGGCGGCCAGGACGACAAGCTGGAGATCCGCATGCCCGCGGGTTTCGCCAAGCTCTTCAAGACCGACTACGACTGGAACTACACGACGGCCAAGCAGGACGAGCTGTCCGGCCGGGAGCTCTACTGGCCGCGTGGCCGGGTCGTCGGCGGCTCGTCCTCGCTCAACGCCCAGATGTGGGTGCGCGGCTGCGCCCGCGACTACGACCAGTGGGAGGTCCCCGGCTGGTCCTACGCGGACGTGCTTCCGTACTTCACCAGGGCCGAGCACCGGATCGGCAGCAACGCCGGCGACGTCTACGGCACCGGCGGCCCGCTGCACATCTCCGAGCTGCGCAGCCCCAACGTCACCACGGCCGCGTTCCTGCGCGCCTGCGAGGAGCTGGGCCACCAGCGGCTGCGGGAGCTGAACGGCCCCTCCAACGAGGGCTACTGCCCGACCCCCGTCACCCAGTACCGCGGCCGGCGCTGGAGCTCGGCCGACGCCTACCTGCGCCCGGCGCTCAACCGGTCCAACCTGACCGTGGTCACCGGGGCGACCGTCGAGCGGGTGCTGTTCGACGGCCGCAGGGCGGTGGGGATCGAGCACGGCGGCGCGCAGCTCAGGGCGCGGCGCGAGATCGTCCTGGCCGCGGGCGCGATCGGCTCGCCGCACCTGCTCATGCGCTCGGGCGTGGGCGCCGCCGACGGGCTGCGCGAGGCCGGCGTCGAGGTCGTGCACGACCTGCCCGAGGTCGGCAGGAACCTCCAGGACCACCTCGCCTCCGGCGTGTACGTCACCTGCCTCCAGCCGGTCACGCTCACCAAGGCCGAGTCCATCGGCAACCTGCTGCGTTACCTCGTGCTGCGTTCCGGCATGCTCACCACGAACGTCGGCGAGGCGGTCGCGTTCCTGCGCACCTCGCCCGAGGAGCCCGCGCCGGACATCGAGCTGGTCTTCGCGCCGGTCCCGTTCGTGGAGCACGGCCTCGTCCCGGCGACCGGGCACGGCCTGACCGTGGGCGTGGTGCTGCTGCAGCCGGAGAGCCGCGGCCGGATCACGCTGAACGGCCGCGACCCGGTCATCGACCCCGCCTACCTGAGCGCGGAGGCCGACGTGCGGCGGCTGGTCGCCGGGCTGAAGGCGGCCAAGCGGGTGTTCACGACCTCGGCGATGCGGCCGTACGCGGGTGGGCCGATGGACCCCTACTGGGGACCGGAGAGCGACGAGGAGCTGGCCCAGTGGGTGCGCGAGCGCGCCGAGACCCTCTACCACCCCGTCGGCACCTGCCGGATGGGCGTCGACGAGGGCTCGGTCGTGGACCCGTCGCTGCGCGTGCGCGGCGTCGAAGGGCTGCGTGTCGCGGACGCGTCGATCATGCCGACGCTCAACCGCGGCCACACGCACGCCCCGGCCATCATGATCGGCGAGAAGGGGGCGGATCTGATCCTCGGGCGGGCCTGATCCTCGAGCGGTCCTGCATCCTCGGGCGGACCTGATCCTCGGGGCGGAATGAGCCGCACTTGACGTAAGTGGTCACTTGCACAATGTTGGTGGGTATGACCTTGTCCACCGACGTCGACCTGTCGCACATCCCGTTCTGGGCGCTGCCGCAGGCCGAGCGCATGGATGCCTTCCGCCGCCTGCGCGCGCTCGATCACCCGGTGTTCGTGCGCGAGCAGGCCGTGCCGTTCGTCGGCGGCGGACCGGGCTACTACGCCCTCGTCCGCCACGCCGACGTGACCGAGGCCAGCAGGAACGCGGCCGTCTTCAGCAGCGAGCCGTGCTCCAACAGCATCCCGGACATGCCGCGCTGGCTCAGCGTGTACTTCGGGTCGATGATCAACATGGACGATCCGCGGCACGCCCGGCTGCGGCGGATCGTCTCCCGCGCCTTCACCCCGCGCATCCTCGCCAAGATGGAGGAGGACCTCGCGCGGGCCGCCGCCGAGATCGTGGACCGCGCCGTCGAGGAGGGGCCGGGCGACTTCGTCACCCAGATCGCGGCCCGGCTCCCGGTCCGCGTCATCTGCGACATGATGGGCATCCCCGCCGAGTTCCACGACATGGTGCTGCGGCGCACCAACGTCATCCTCGGCAACGCCGACCCCGAGTACACCGGCCTGTCGCCCGACTTCGGCCGGCTCAACGTGGCTCGCGGCCTGGCCAAGCTGCTGCACGCGGGCTTCTCACTCAACCGGCTGGCCGCCCGCCTCGGCGACGAGCGGCGCAAGCGGCCCACGGGCGACCTCGTCAGCCTGCTGGTCAACGGCGAGGAGCGGCTGTCGTCGCAGGAGCTGGGCTCGTTCTTCATCCTGCTCGTGGTGGCCGGCAGCGAGACCACCAGGAACGCCATCGCCTACGGGCTGAAGCTGCTCACCGACCACCCCGAGCAGCGCGAACTGCTCCTGGCGAACTTCGACGGGCACATCGTGGCCGCCTGCGACGAGATCGTCCGCTACGCGACCCCGGTCATCCAGTTCCGGCGGACGCTCACCCGGGACCACGAGATGAACGGGACGGCGTACAAGAAGGGCGACAAGGTGCTGCTCTTCTACAACTCCGCCAACCGCGACGAAGCCGTCTTCGACCACCCCGACACGTTCGACATCACCCGTGACCCCAACCCGCACGTCGGCTTCGGCGGCCCCGGCCCGCACTACTGCCTCGGCGCCCACCTGGCGCGCAGGGAGATGACGGTGATGTTCCGCGAGCTGTTCACCCGCCTGCCCGGCATCCGCGCGGCGGGGGAGCCGGACTTCCTGCTGTCCAACTTCATCAACGGCGTCAAGCACCTGCCCTACACCGTCTGACCTGAATGCTAGGTTTCGCAGTCATGGAGATCAGGACTGTCCACGCCAACGGCTTGGAGTTCGCGTATCTGGCCCTGGGGGACGGGCCGCTCGCGCTGTGCCTGCACGGCTTCCCCGACACCGCGCACACCTGGCGGCACCTGATGCCGGCGCTGGCCGAGCGGGGCTACCGGGCGGTCGCGCCGTTCCTGCGCGGCTACGCGCCCACCGAGATCCCGGCCGACGGGGCGTACGAGGGGGCGGCGCTGGCCGCCGACGTCCTCGCGCTGCGCGAGGAGCTGGGCGGCGGCGCGGACGCCGTCGTCATCGGGCACGACTGGGGCGCCTTCCCCGTCCACCAGTGCGCCCGCCGCTTCCGCCGGGCCGTCGCGCTGGCGGTGCCGCCGCCGGGCGCGCTGGCCGGCTCCTTCTTCGACTACGAGCAGCTCCGGCGCTCGTTCTACATCTTCCTGTTCCAGACCCCGCTGGCCGAGGCCGCCGCGGCGGCCCCCGGCTTCCTCGACGGCCTCTGGCGCGACTGGTCACCGGGGTACGACGCCACCGAGGACCTCGCCTTCGTCCGCCGCAGCCTGCTCGACGACCCGGCCAACCTCGCGGCGGCCATCGGCTACTACCGCGCGATGCTCGGCACGACCCCGCCCTCCGGCCGCTACCCGGAGCCGGATCCGGAGGCGCGCGGGCCCGTGCTCTACCTGCACGGCGCCCAGGACGGCTGCCTGGGCGCCGGACTCGTCAAGGACGCCGTCGCGCACCTGCCCGCCGGGTCGCGTGCCGAGATCGTGGCGGACGCGGGCCACTTCCTGCACCTGGAGCGGCCGGACGAGGTCAACCGGCTGATCCTCGACTGGCTCGGGCCCGCCTGACCCTCCTCACTCCTTCCTGAGCACCGCGATCAAGGGGTGCCGCCCGGACAGGCTCACCCGTACGGCCCGCTCCACGGCGAACCCGTGCGGCGGCCCGTCGTCGTGGATCAGCGCCACCGCGAGCCCGTCGTCGGCCAGCACCCGCCGCACCTCCCGCCACAGCGGGCCGAGCCCGCCGGCGAGCAGCCCCACGGGCGGCACCTGGCGGCCCCACGGCGGGTTGACCAGCACCCGGTCGGCCGCCCCGTCCCGTACGGGGACGCGGCCGCCGTCGGCGCGCGCCCAGGCGAACGCCTCGCCGCCGCCGGCGTTGGCCCTGGCGGCGGCGAGCGCGTCGGGCGCGTGGTCGAAGCCCAGGAAGCGGGCTCCTGGCGCGAGCGCGCGCGCCTCGATCAGCGTCGTGCCCGCGCCGCAGCACGGGTCCAGCACCGTCCTCGCCCCGGCGGACAGACCGGCCAGGTCGGCGAGCTCTCCCATCGCGGCGGCCAGCGGCGGGTGCAGGGTGCCACGGATGGAGGCCGTCTTGTACGCGCGCCGGTGCAGCGGACGCGGGGCCGGCCGTACCGCGATCACCGCCCGCTCGCCCTCGATCGTGACCCGCCAGGCCGTCGCCTCGCCGGGTGGCCGCGCGCCGTCCCGCCGCGAGTGGTACGGCACCCGCGCCGGCCGCGCCAGCTCGGCCCCCACCGCGTCCTCGACGTCGTACCTGGTGTAGTTGCGCCGGCCCACGAACGACGCCGACACCTCGACCCCGGCGGGGCCGGGCGCCGGCAGCAGCCCGGGGTCCAGCTCGCGCGCGGCCCGGGCGAGCCGCCGCAGGGCGGAGCGCTCCCGCCCGATCCCGTCCACCACGGCGGCGGCCAGCAGCACGTCGTCGGCCGTCCGCAGCGCCGGCAGCCCCGTTGTGCCCGGGGTCTCGAACCACACCTCGCGATGGCGCATCCCGCGTACCACGCCCGCGCCGGAACGCCGGATCTCCGTGGCCACCAAGGGCTCGATGCCGTGCACCGCCCTGGCCACGGCAAAAGTATGCACGTGTCCTTCTCCCACGTCGCGACCCGGGACGGCGCTGATTCAGCCGTCCCGCATCGCCGGCGGTGGGGTGCTCCGCGGCCCGCCGGCGGATCGCTAGCCGAGGGCGAAGAAGAACGCGTACATGGCGGTCATTCTAGCCACAGGACGGGGCCCGGTTGATCACGTACGTACGGTGTACGTAAGAACCATTGACGTAAGTGCCTGCTTTTCCAATGATTGCCTCATGAGCGTCCTCGACTTCGACCTGTCGGACCGCGACTTCTGGGCCAGGCCCATGGAGGAGCGCGAGCAGGCCTTCGACCGGCTGCGTGCCCGTGAGACCCCCGCGTTCTTCGAGGAGATGGACGTCGGCGTCGCCCCCAAGGGCCCCGGCTACTACGCGCTGGTCAAGCACGCCGACATCCTGGAGGCCAGCCGCAACCCTGAGGTCTTCTGCTCGGGTGACGGCGGCGCGACCAACATCCCCGACATGCCGAGCGAGTTCACCGAGTACTTCGGCTCGATGATCAACATGGACGATCCGCGCCACGCCCGGCTGCGCAGGATCGTCTCGCGGGCGTTCACCCCGAAGATGATCAAGCAGTTCGAGGCGGACGTCGAGTCGGCGGCCACCGCCATCGTGGACGACCTGCTGGCCAAGGGCCCCGGCGTCGACTTCGTCACCGAGGTGGCCGCCCGGCTCCCCCTGAAGATCATCTGCGACATGATGGGCATCCCCGAGCGGGACTACACGTACGTCTTCGACCGCTCGAACGTCATCCTCGGCGGCTTCGACCCCGAGTACACCGGCGGCGACCTCGAACAGATCGCCACCCGCCTGCTCACCGCCGGCATGGAGCTGCAGCAGCTCGTCCAGGACCTCGCCGCCCACCGCAGCGAGAACCCGACGGGCGACCTCACCTCGTCACTGGTCAACGCCAACATCGACGGCGAGCGGCTGACCATGCAGGAGCTGGGCTCGTTCTTCATCCTGCTGGTCGTGGCGGGCAACGAGACCACCCGCAACGCCATCTCCCACGGCCTGCATCTGCTGACCGGGAACCCCGACCAGCGCGCCCGCTGGCTGGAGGACCTCGACGGCCGCGCGCCCTCAGCGGTCGAGGAGATCGTCCGGCTGGCCTCGCCGGTCAACTTCATGCGCCGCAAGGTCACCCGCGACTTCGAGATGAACGGCCACCTCTACCGCCAGGGCGAGAAGGCCGTCCTGTTCTACTGGGCCGCCAACCGGGACGAGGCGGTGTTCGAGGACCCGTACCGCTTCGACGTCACCCGCCACCCCAACCCGCACGTCGGCTTCGGCGGGCCCGGGCCCCACTTCTGCCTCGGCGCGCACCTGGCCCGGCGCGAGATCACGGTGATGTTCCGCGAGCTGCTGCGCCGGGTGCCCCAGATCGAGGGCGGCGAGCCGGACCGGCTGCACTCCTCGTTCATCAACGGCATCAAGCACATGGAGTGCCGCTTCTAGCCCAGCCTGAGCTGGTTCATCACCACCCGGATGTCGGGCAGGAGCTGCTTGCTCTCGGCAGGGATCGACACGAAGACGATGGCGGGCACGCTGCCGCCGGTGTTGACCGCCATCGTCACGATCGTGGCCTTGTCGGTGCCCGACGTCAACGAGTACGCGATCAGCCGCCCGGTCTTGTCGCCCACCTTGATCGCCTGCTGGGCGACCTTGCGGACCTTGTTGTCGGACGGGAAGAACCGCTTCCTGGCGTCCAGCACGACCTGCTTGATCACCGGCTCCAGGTCGTCCTGGTCGTAGTACGACGCCAGCCGCTCCGGCAGCGGCCCCGACATGACCATGGCCGACTTGTCCTCGTTGATCGGGACGTACTGGCGGGTGTCGTAGCCGTAGGTCGCCTTGACCGTCGCGCGCTGGTCGAGCTGCCAGGTGCCGCCGAGGCGCGGGACGGAGATCCCGGCCTCCTGGTCGGGCACCCGGCCGATCACCGGCGAGGCCTTGCCGGGATATTTCGGCAGCGGGCCGATCGAGGTGGCGGACTTGGTCGTGCTCGGCTTCTGCGAGGCCGTGGGACCGGCGGCGGCGGTGCTCGCCGGGTCCTCGCCGGCCAGCGGCCCCGCCAGGAACGCCCACAGCAGCGCGGCCACCAGCGCGATCGCCACGGAGCCGCCGAGGGCGTAGATCCAGATCGGCTTGCCCTCGTCGTCGTCGTCCAGCGGGTCGCGCCCGTCCATCGCCTCGTAGTTGTCGCCGAAGACGGTGTTCCAGAGCTCCTGCTGACGCTCGGGGGGAGGGGTGCGCGAGCCGCTGATCTGGCCCGCGGTCACGAACCTGTTCTCCGGGTCGGACGGGTCGCGGCTCAGGTTGGAGCCGGCGCGTGACCCCTGCTGGGGCGGCTGCCCGTGCTCGCCGGGGGGCGTCGGCGGGGCGCCGATGTGGGTCTCGCCGGGGCGGCCGTAGGTGATCGTGCGCTCCTCGGACGGCTGCGGCGGGGGACCGTGCGGCCCGGACGGGCCCTCGTGCGGCAGCGTCCCGGCGGGCGCGGCGGCGGCCTGCCCGAACGAGACCGGCGCCGACGCGGCCGGCGCGCCGTCGTACGAGACCGGACCCGACGAGACCGGACCCGACGAGACCGGACCCGACGCGACCGGGGCGCCGTCGAACCGGGCCGGAGCCGGGGCGCCGTCGAACGGGCGCGGCTCGGGCGCCTCGACGGGCTCAGGGGCGCGGGGCGGCCAGGGCGCCGGCGTGGACAGGTTGGCCCACGCGCCGGGGGAGGGTGTCGGCGGCTGCTGCCAGGCGGGCACCGGGTCGGGCACCCGATGGGCCGCCGCGTCGAACGCCGGGTCGGGCATACGCCCGGAGTTCATCGGGTCGGGCATACGGTTCGGTCCTGAGCCGGGGCCGGAGTTCATGGGGTCCGCCATGCCGTTGGGCCCGGAGTTCGGCCCGGAGTTGGGCCCGGAGTTGGGCATCGGGCCGGGCCCGGGAGGCCGGTCGTTGCCGCGCTCGCCGGCCCACGCCGGAGCGCCGCCGTCCTTGCGTGGCGGCTCGGGCCAGCCGGAGTCCGGGCGGGGCGGCTCGGGCCACGACGGGCCGGGGTCCTGCGCGCCGTAGGACCCGGGGGCGTCCGCGCGGCGGCCGTCGCCGGCCGCGCCGTTCGCGCCGCCGTTCCGCGGACCGTTCCCGTGCGCCGCGCCGTTGCCGGCAGCGTGACCTGTGCCGTTCACCGGGCCGTTCGTCGGGCCGTTCGTCGGGTTGCCGCGGGATGCGCGGGGCGGCTCGGGCCAGGAGCTCTCGGGGCGCGGCGGCTCGGGCCAGGAGGGGTCGTGACCGGCCGGCCGCGGCGTCTCCGGCCACGACATGGGCACCTCGGCCGCGGGCGTTCCCGCCCAGGACGGGGAGGATTCCTGCTCGGAGGGCGTGCTGGCCCACGAGGACGGTTCCCTGCGCGGCGCCTCCGGCCAGGACGGGGGCAGGTGTGGTCCGGAGTTATCCGTTGCCATGTCTGCCGGTCCTCCCGAAGTTCTGTCCGGATCAACCCTTATATCCGGATTTGACGTACCAGGCATGATCTCATGGGATTTTCCAGGAGATGTGGGTGGTTCCGCAGCGAAACGAGCGAAGCCATGCGGATCGGTGGGCGGGTCCTGCATGGGCAGGCCGTCCTCCGGTCGATCGCGCTCAGCTGGGTATACCACGGCGACAAGGGTAATCTTCTGGGACGAATGAGGTCACAACGGATACATCACCATCGGGTCTCGTCAACCCTGAAGCGTCCATTGTGCCTGGGGCCGCCGATCGTCTGCCTGCATTCAGCCGAAGAGGTGCGCTAGGCTTGACACATGCGTTCCGCGACCCTGCTTCTTAGCGGGCCGCGACGGCTCTGAGATCTCGCCGTCGCGGCTACCCCTCGTTGTGCACGGGGGGTTTTCTTATGGGTCCGAGTCAAGCCAGAAGGACAGTAGCCGTGAGTGAGTACGACCCGCAGGCACTGCAGGCCAAGTGGCTGCAGCGCTGGGAGGAGCAGGAGCCCTACCGGGCGAGCGAAGACCCCGCCGACCCCCGCGAGCGGCGCTACATGCTCGACATGTTCCCCTACCCCTCGGGCGACCTGCACATGGGCCACGCCGAGGCGTTCGGGCTCGGCGACGTCGTGTCGCGCTACTGGATGCAGCAGGGCTACAACGTGCTGCACCCGATCGGCTGGGACTCCTTCGGCCTGCCCGCCGAGAACGCCGCGATCAAGCGCAACGCGCACCCGGCGGAGTGGACCTACGCCAACATCGACACGCAGGCCAACTCCTTCAAGCGTTACGCGCTGTCCTTCGACTGGTCGCGCCGCCTGCACACCAGCGACCCCGACTACTACCGCTGGAACCAGTGGCTGTTCATCCGCTTCTTCGAGCGCGGCCTGGCCTACCGCAAGGGCGGCCTGGTCAACTGGTGCCCCAACGACCAGACGGTGCTGGCCAACGAGCAGGTCGTGGCCGGCAAGTGCGAGCGCTGCGGCGCCGACGTGATCCGCCGCGAGCTGACCCAGTGGTACTTCAAGATCACTGACTACGCGCAGCGGCTGCTGGACGACATGGACCAGCTCCACGGCTGGCCCGAGCGGCTGCTGACCATGCAGCGCAACTGGATCGGCCGTTCCGAGGGCGCCGACGTGCTGTTCGAGATCGAGGGCCGCGAGGAGCCGGTCCAGGTCTACACCACGCGCCCCGACACCCTGTTCGGCGCCACGTTCTTCGTCGTCGCCGCCGACGCCGCGCTGGCCGACGAGATCGTCACCGACGAGCAGCGGCCCGCGTTCGAGGCCTACCGCGCCGAGGTCGCCCGGCTGAGCGACATCGAGCGCCTGGCCACCGACAAGGAGAAGACCGGCGTCTTCCTGGGTCGCTACGCGATCAACCCGGTCGACGGCGAGCGCATCCCGGTCTGGGCGGCCGACTACGTGCTGTCCGACTACGGCCACGGCGCCATCATGGCGGTGCCCGCCCACGACCAGCGCGACCTCGACTTCGCGCGCAAGTTCGACCTGCCGGTCAAGGTCGTCGTGCACACCGGCCTGGCCGACCCGGGCGAGACCGGCGTGGCCACGCCCGGCGAGGGCACGCTGGTCAACTCCGGTCCGCTGGACGGCCTGACCAAGGCCGAGGGCATCTCCCGGATCATCGAGCTGCTGGAGAAGGAGGGCAGGGGCACCGGCGCGGTCAACTACCGGCTGCGCGACTGGCTGCTGTCCCGCCAGCGCTACTGGGGCACGCCGATCCCGATCATCCACTGCCCCGACTGCGGCGAGGTCCCGGTTCCCGACGACCAGCTCCCCGTCACGCTGCCCGACCTGCGCGGCGAGGCGCTGGCGCCCAAGGGCGTGGCCCCGCTGGCCTCGGCCGCCGAGTGGGTCAACGTCTCCTGCCCCAAGTGCGGCGGCCAGGCCCAGCGCGACACCGACACGATGGACACCTTCGTCGACTCGTCCTGGTACTTCCTGCGTTACTGCTCGCCCGGCCACACCGACGGCCCGTTCGACGTCGAGCAGGTGCGCAAGTGGGGCCCGGTCGACCAGTACGTCGGCGGCATCGAGCACGCCGTGCTGCACCTGCTCTACTCGCGCTTCTTCACCAAGGTCCTGCACGACATGGGCATGGTGGACTTCACCGAGCCCTTCAAGCGCATGCTCAACCAGGGCCAGGTGATCAACGGCGGCAAGGCCATGTCCAAGTCGCTGGGCAACGGCGTCGACCTGGGGCAGCAGATCGACGCCTACGGCGTCGACGCGGTGCGCCTGACCATGATCTTCGCCGGTCCGCCCGAGGACGACATCGACTGGGCCGACCTGTCGCCGCTGGCCTCGCAGAAGTTCCTGGCCCGCGCGCTGCGCGTGATGTCCGAGGTCACCAGCGAGCCCGGCACGCCGGTCGAGGCCGGCGACGCCGAGCTGCGCAAGGTCGTGCACCACACGATCGACGAGGTCACCAAGCTGCTCGACTCCTACCGCTTCAACGTGGCGGTGGCGCGCATGATGGAGCTGACCTCCGCGGCGCGCAAGGCGATCGACTCGGGCCCCGGCCCCGCCGACCCGGCCGTCCGCGAGGCCGCCGAGACGCTGGCGGTCATGCTGTCCCTGGTGGCCCCCTACGTCGCCGAGGAGGGCTGGGAGCGGCTGGGCCGCACCGGTCCCGTCGCCTTCGCCGGCTGGCCGGTGGCCGACCCGGCGCTGCTGGTGCAGGAGTCGGTCACCTGCGTGGTGCAGGTGGCGGGCAAGGTCCGTGACCGCCTGGAGGTGCCGCCGGGCATCTCCGAGGAGGACCTGCGGGCCCTGGCCCTGGCCTCGGAGAAGGTCTCGGCCTACCTGTCGGGCATGCCGCGCAAGGTCATCGTCCGCGCGCCCAAGCTGGTCAACATCGTCCCCTAGCCTCAGAGGGACCTGAGCGCCGGCAGGAGCTCCTTCTCGGCCCAGTCGAAGAAGGGCTCCTGCTGGTCGTGGCCGATCTGCACGAGCGCCACGTGGGTGTAGCCGGCGTCGGCGAACTTCTTGACGCTCTGCACGACGGCGTCCACGTCGTCGCCGCACGGCACGCTCTGGGCGACGTCGTCGGGCCGGACCGTGGTGGCCGCCGCGGCGAAGTTGACCGGGCCGGGCAGCTCGGCCATGACCTTCCAGCCGCCCACCGCCGACCAGCGCCACAGCTTGTGGGCGCGCTGCTTGGCGGCCTCGGCGTCGCTGCCGTAGGAGAGGGCGAGCTGGCCGTAGACCGGCTTGCCCCGCCCGCCCGCGGCGTTGAAGTGCTCGACGACCTGCGGCATCGGGTCGTTGATCACGAGCGCGTCGGCGAGCTCGGCGGCCAGGTCGGCCGACTGCCCGCCCGAGGCGGCGATGCCGATCGGCACCGGCCGGTCGGGCAGGTCGTAGAGCTTGGCCGAGTCGACGTCGAAGAACTCGCCCTGGTAGGTGACGTACCCGCCGCCGAACAGCTCTTTGATGATCTGTACGGCCTCGGCGAACATCCGGTGCCGGGTGTCGACGGGCGGCCATCCCTCGCCGATGACGTGCTCGTTGAGGTTCTCGCCCGCGCCGAGCCCGAGGGTGAACCTGCCCTCGCTGAGCACGCCCATCGTCGCCGCCTTCTGGGCCACCACGGCCGGGTGGTAGCGCATGATGGGGCAGGTCACGTACGTCATGAGCGGGATGCGCTCGGTGACCTGGGCGACGGCGCCGAGCACCGACCAGCAGTAGGGCGAGTGCCCCATTTCCTCCACCCATGGGAAGTAGTGGTCGGAGATGACGGCGTAGTCGAAGCCGATCCGCTCGGCCGCCGCGGCATAGTCGACCAGCTCGCGGGCCGGTGTCTGTTCCGACATCAGGGTGTAGCCGATCTGTACCATGCGTCGGGACTACCCGTGTATGTCCGGTTTAGTGCCGGGGTGTCAAGATCCTCGCTTGGCCAGCTCCTCCAGGACCAGCCCCAGGCCGATGCCGAGCAGCCAGACGTCCTTGGCCACGCTGAGGCCCTGCTGCGTCGGCCGGAGGCTGCCCTCGCGGCGCATGCCCGGCGTCAGGAGGTAGAGCCCCACCAGCCCGCCCGCGAACCCGGTCAGCGCCGCCCCGGCCAGCAGTGACGGCACGAACGGCAGCGCCAGCGCGGCCCCGAGCGCGAGCTCGGCCCGGGACAGCAGGCGGGTGAAGTGCACGGGATCCATCGAGCCGAGGAAGGGGTAGGCGCCGGCCGCCATGCCGT
The DNA here is from genome assembly GCF_036289125.1 of Nonomuraea sp. LP-02. NCBI lineage: Bacteria > Bacillati > Actinomycetota > Actinomycetes > Streptosporangiales > Streptosporangiaceae > Nonomuraea > Nonomuraea sp. LP-02. The sequence continues at coordinate 9,215,805 of NZ_JAXCLK010000001.1, forward strand.
GCAGGCCGCTCGCCTGCTCCTCGTCGGCGCCGGTCATGTCGGCTCCCGAGTGCAGCATGATGGCGGCGGCCGCCAGCCGCGGCGGAAGCTGGTGGGTACGGGCGAAGATCCTCATGTTCCCCTCCGTGATCCGGTCCGTGGTCCGGTCGCCCGCCCACCTGCCCCCGCGCGTGCCGAACACCCCGTTCTTGGCATTCCTCGTACACAGTCGGTCCGCCAGGAGGAGAATTCTTGGGCCGGGTTTGGTGTCGCGCACTAGTGTGCAGCTGTGACAAATGGCGCATACCTCAGATATCCGCACCTCCACGGTGACCTGGTCACCTTCGTCGCCGACGACGACATCTGGCTCGCCCCCCTCAGCGGCGGACGCGCCTGGCGCTTCACCGCCGACCGCGTGCCCGTGAGCGAGCCGCGGTTCTCGCCCGACGGCACCCGCATCGCGTGGACCGGCGGCAGGGAAGGCGCGCCCGAGGTGTTCGCGGCCGAGGTCGACGGACCCGAGGGCGAGCGGCTGACCTTCTGGGGCAGCGCCAAGACCCGGGTGTGCGGCTGGAGCGACGACGGGCGGGTCCTCGCCGTCAGCTCGACCGGGGAGGGTTCACGCAGCCGGACCTGGGCCTACGCGGTGCCGCTCGACGCCGGGCCGGCCGAGCGGCTGCCGTACGGCTGGGTCAGCGAGGTCGCGGTCTCCGGCGACCGGGTCGCCACCGTCTCGCCCATCTGGCGCGAGCCGTCGCAGTGGAAGCGCTACCGGGGCGGCACGGCCGCCAAGATCTGGGTGGACGCGAACGGCGACGGCGAGTTCGCCCGGCTGTTCGCCGACAACCCCGCCCAGCACTGGGCCGTCAACTGGATCGGCGACCGGCTGGTCTTCCTCGCCGACACCGACGGCGTCGGCAACCTCTACTCCGCCCTGCCCGACGGCACCGACCTGCGCCGGCACACCGCGCACGAGGAGTTCTACGCCCGGCACGCCACGGGCGACGGCACGCGGATCGTCTACAGCCACGCCGGCGACCTGTGGCTGCTGGAGAGCCTGGACGCCGAGCCGCGCCCGCTCGACATCCGGCTCGGCGGGCCGCGTCCCGGCCGGGCCAGGCGGCCGGCGCCGCTGCGGGTCGGCTCGTACGCGCCGGACGCCACCGGCCGGGCCAGCGCCGTCGAGATCCGCGGCACCGCCCACTGGGTCGCCCACCGCGACGGCCCCGCCGGCACGCTGCGCGCCGAGCCCGGCGTCCGCGTACGGCTGCCGCGCGTGCTGAACGCCGACGGCCACGCCATCTGGGTGTCCGACGCCAGCGGCGAGGACGGGCTGGAGGTCGGCACGCCCGGCGGCGAGGTCCGCACGCTGGCGGCCGGGCAGCTCGGGCGGGTGCTGGAGCTGGAGGCGGCGCCCGACGGCAAGCACGCCGCCGTGGCCACCCACGACGGGCGGCTGCTGGTCGTGGACCTGGAGTCGGGCGCCCTGCGCGAGCTGGACCGCACCTCGTACGGCGACCTCAGCGGGCTGACGTTCTCGCCCGACTCCTCCTGGCTGGCCTGGGTCCATCCGCACCAGGAGCCGCTGTCGCAGATCAGGATGGGCCGGGTGGACGGCACCTCCGTGATCGAGGTGACGCCGGTGCGCTTCGCCGACTACGACCCGATGTTCACCCGGGACGGCAAGCATCTGGCCTTCCTGTCGATGCGCACCTTCGATCCCGTCTACGACGCGCACGTGTTCGACATGTCGTTCCCGCAGGCGTGCCGGCCGTACCTGGTGCCGCTGAAGGCGGACACGCCCTCGCCGTTCGACCCCTCGCTCCAGGGCCGCGGCTTCAACGGCGAGGATGACAAGCCCGGCAAGGATGACAAGTCCTCCAAGGACGACACGCCGCCCAGGACCGAGGTGGACCCCGAGGGCCTCGGCTCGCGCGTGGTGCCCGTACCGGTGCCCGCCGGCCGCTACGGCAACCTGCGCACTGCAAAGGACGCCCTGCTGTGGCTGCGCCACCCGCTCGCCGGGCAGCTCGGCGACGGCAGCGACGCGCCCCACGAGACCGTGCTGGAGCGCTACGACCTCAAGAAGCGCGCCAAGGGCGAGCTCGGCAAGGAGATCCGCTCGTTCGAGGTCAGCGGCGACGGCACCCGCCTGGTCATCCACGGCAAGAACGGCCTGCAGACCCGCGCCGCGAGCGAGGGCGACGAGGTCGTCACCATCGACCTCGACCGGATCACGGTGCAGCTCGACCCCGTCGCCGAGTGGCGGCAGGGCTACCGCGAGGCCGGCCGGCTCATGCGCGACCACTACTGGCGCGAGGACATGAACGGCGTCGACTGGCAGGCCGTGCTCGACCGCTACGCGCCGCTGGCCGAGCGCCTCGGCGCCCACACCGAGCTGATCGACCTGCTCTGGGAGGTCCAGGGCGAGCTCGGCACCTCCCACGCCTACGCCACCGCCCCCGCCGGCGGCTCCGACCCGCGCCGCCGCCAGGGCCTGCTCGGCGCCGACCTCGCCAAGGACGCCGACGGCGTGTGGCGGGTCCAGCGCATCCTCGCCGGCGAGTCCTCCGACCACGAGGCCCGCTCGCCGCTGCTCGCCCCCGGCGTCGCCGTCCGCCCCGGAGACGCCATCGTCGCCGTCGGCGGGCGTCCGGTCGATCCGGTACGCGGCCCGCTCGCCCTGCTCGCCGGCACCGCCAACCAGCCGGTGGAGCTGACCGTACGGCCGGGTTCCGGCGGCGAGACCCGCCGGGTCGTGGTGAGCCCCCTCGCCGACGAGACCGCGCTGCGTTACCACGACTGGGTGGAGAGCTGCCGGGCCCGCGTCCGGGAGCTCTCCGGCGGGCGGCTCGGCTACCTGCACGTGCCGGACATGGTGGCCTCCGGATGGGCGCAGTTCCACCGCGACCTGCGTACCGAGATGTCCCATGACGGGCTCGTCGTGGACCTGCGGGACAACGGCGGCGGGCACCTGTCCGAGCTGGTGCTGGAGAAGCTCAGCCGCAAGGTCACCGGCTGGGTGCGGGCCCGCGGGTTCGAGCCGAGCCGCTACCCGGTCGACTCGCCGCGCGGCCCGGTCGTGGCCGTCACCGACGAGTTCGCCGGCTCCGACGGCGACATCGTCAGCGCCGGGATCAAGATCCGCGGCCTCGGGCCGCTCGTCGGCACCCGTACGTGGGGCGGCGTGATCGGCATCGACGGTCGCTACCACCTCGTGGACGGCACCCGGGTCACCCAGCCGCGGTACTCGTTCTGGCTGGAAGGGCACGGCTGGGGGGTGGAGAACCACGGCGTCGATCCCGACGTCGAGGTGGTCACCACGCCGCAGGACCGGGTCGCCGGGCGGGACCCGCAGCTCGACCGGGCGGTCGAGCTGGCGCTCGCCGCCCTCGACGAGCACCCCGCCGCCACGCCGCCCGAGCTCCCGCCCCTGGCCTGACCGGCTCTCGTCTGGCCGGCCCGCCTCCTTTCGAGGCGGGCCGGTAGCCGGGGTCAGGCGAGGCGGGACAGCCGGTCCAGGATCTCGGCGAGGACGGGCTCGGAGGTGGCGAAGTTCAGCCGGACGTACTCCGCGCCGCCCGGCCCGAACGCGGCCCCGTCCGAGAGCATGACCTTGGCCTCGCGTTCGACGACCTCCGCCATCCCGGCCCGCCCCGTGTGCAGCCAGGCCAGGTACGTGGCCTCCGGCATCCGGTAGCCGAACGTCGCCGGCAGCCGTTCGGCGATGGCCCGCCGGTTGCGGTCCAGCAGCGCCCGGACCTCCTCCAGCCAGTCGTCCCCGTGCCGCCAGGCGGCGACCGTCGCCTCGACGCCGAACAGGCCCGGCGAGCCGAACAGGAAGGGCGGCTGCGCCTCCAGCGCCTTGCGTACGCCGTCATGGCCCAGGTGGGCGACCGAGCAGCGGATGCCGCCCAGGTTGAACGCCTTCGTGGCGGAGGTGAGCGTCACCGTACGATGCGGGGCGATCGTGGCGAACGGGATGTGCCGGTGCGGCGCGAAGGTCAGGTCGGCGTGGATCTCGTCGGCGATGACGAGCAGGTCGTGACGCTCGGCCAGTTCGGCCAGCTCCTCCAGCTCCGCGCGGGTGAGCACGCGGCCGGTCGGATTGTGCGGGTTGACCAGCAGGAGCACCCGGCAGCCGGTCAGGTCGGGGATGGCGAAGCGCCACGAGTCGCCGTCCGGCTCGGCCTGGATCGGGCGCACCGGCCGCTCCATGACCTCCATCGTCCCGAGGAACGGGTGGTAGGCGGGAGTGTGCAGGGCCACGCCGTCGCCCGGCCGGGTCCAGAGGTGCAGCAGCACCTGGAGTGCCTGGTTGACGTCGGAGAAGACGCGGACGTGGGAGATGTCGGGGGACCAGCCGTGGCGGGCGGCCATCCGCTCGCCGAACGCCTCCGCCAGGGGGCCCGCGTTCGGCTGGTCCAGCCAGGTCGGGTAGCCGAGGTCGCCGCCGGCGCGCCGGTGCAGGGCCTCGATGACCGCCGGGGCGGTGGGCAGGTCCATGTCGGCGATCCAGGCTGGAATGACTCCGGCCTCAGCTTTCGACCATTTGAAGCCATCGTTTCGTGCTTTGAGGTCTTCTATGCTGTATGCCCTATTCACCTAGGCATTCTAGGATTTGCATTGCCCTGAGGTGGTGTCGCGACCTGTGGCAGGCTGGGCGGCCATGACCCCCCACCCGAAGATCGAGGCGATCGTCGAGACGTACCTGTCGCTGGCCGACGCGGCGGCTCCCGGCCTGATCGAAGGGCTCTACCTGGAGGGCTCGGCGGCCCTCGACGACTACCACCCCGCCACGAGCGACGTGGACTTCGTGGCGGTGACCTCGGCCGCCCCGCCCGTGGACGTGCTCGCCCGCATCCACACGAGCCTCGGCGCCCACCCGTTCGAGGGCGTCTATCTCACCTGGGACGACCTCCGCGGCAACCCCTGCCGGCTGGACGCCCGGCCCGGGGCGCAGGCCGGCCGGTTCGAGCCGCGCCGCGGCGTCAACCCGGTCACCTGGCACACCCTCGCGCGGCACGGCGTCACTTGCCGTGGTCCCAAGCCCGGCGAGTTCGACATCTGGAGCGATCCAGACGTACTCGCGGCGTGGGCCGACGACAACCTCGACCGCTACTGGCGCCGCCTGGTGAGGCGGGCCGCCAGCCCGGTGCGCCCGTGGGGGCTCGCGGCGCTCGGCGGGTACGCCACCGTCTGGATCGTCACCGGCGTCTCCCGGCTGCACTACACGCTGGCCACCGGCGAGGTCACCTCGAAGACGGGCGCGGCCCGGCACGCGCTGGCGGCGTTCCCCGAGCGCTGGCAGCGCGTGGTGCGCGAGGCGCTGCGGCTGCGCGAGGAGGACGACGCGCGGCCGACGTTCGGCGGCCTGCTGTCGGGGCTCGGCGAGCACTTCGGCACTCCCCGGCGCTCGCTGTACGACTCGCCCTTCGATCGCCGCAGGGACGTGCTGGCCTTCGCCGGCCAGGCGATCGAGGCCGCACACGCGCTGTACGCGGCACGGTAGGACACGTCGCCCAGACCTTTCCAACAGGTCTTGGGAAAGCTATTATCCCAACATGTCTTGGGAAAGCGTGAAGCCTCGGTCGCGATGACGCGCCTCCTGCTGTTCTGCGCAGGCGGGTGTTTCCTGTCACTCGGCCTGCTCATCCCCGCCATCCCCGTCCACGTCACCGGCGTTCTCGGCCAGGGCCCCGCCGTGGTCGGCGCCTGCCTGGCGGTCACGGCGGTGTGCGCGGTCCTCGCCCGGCCCCTCGCGGGCCGGCTGGCGGACCGGCGCGGCCGCAGGTTCGCCGCGGCGGCCGGCGCCGCGCTGCTGGCGCTCACGTCCGGGGCCGTGCCCTGGACGGGCAGCGTGCCGTCGTTCCTGGCCTGCCGCGCCGTCGCGGGCGTCGGCGAGGCACTGATGTACGTCGGCCTGGCCGCCGCGGCCAGTGACCACGACCGTCCGGGCCCGGCGCTCAACGGCTTCTCCGTCGCGGTCAACGCGGGCCTGCTCGCCGGCGCGCCGATCGCCGCGGCGGTCGCCGCCCTGGCCGGCCCGCGCGCCGTGTGGGCGGCGTCCGCGGCCGTGGCCGCCATCGCCTTCGCCGCCTGCCTGTTCCTGACCGGCGCCCGGGACGGCCGCGACGGAGCCGCCGCCGGCGAGCACCGCCGCTCCGGCACGGGCGTCCACCGGGCAGGACTGGTGCCGGGGCTGGCGTACTGGGCGTCGGTGTGGGGATACACCGCCTTCAGCGCCTTCCTGCCGCTGCACCTGGCCGCGCTGGGCGGCGGCAGCGGCCCGCACTTCCTGGTCTACGGCTGCGTGCTGCTCGCCGTACGGGTGGGCGGCCATCGGGCGCTCGCCCGGATACCGGCGGGCAGGACGGCGACCGCCGCGCTGCTGCTGACCGCCGCGGGGCTGGTCATGTTCGTCGCGTGGCCCACCGTCGCGGGGGCGCTGTGGGCCACGGCCGTGCTGGCGGCCGGGCAGGCGCTCGGCCTCCCGGCGTTCCTGACGATGGCGGTGACCGGCGTGCCCGCCGGGCAGCGCGGCTCGGCGGTGGCCACCACCACAGCCTTCTTCGACCTGGGGTTCCTGAGCGCGGCCCTCGCGCTCGGCGCCGTCGCACAGTCCCACGGCCTGGCCCAGGGATTCGCCCTCGCCGCCTGCGTGGCGGGCCTGGCGCCGCTGCTCCTGTCCCTTCATCCCACCCGAGGAGAACGTCATGACCATCCCGTCCGCTGATCTGGCCGGCTACGCCGAGGTCGTCTTCGACGTCGCCGTGCCGGTCGCCGCCGGCGACCGCGTGCTGATCAACGCCGAGATCGAGCACGCCCCGCTGGCCCGCGCCCTGACCGAGGCGGCGTACGCCAGGGGCGCCCGCTATGTCGACATCTGGTACTTCGACCCCCACGCCAAACGCTCCCGCGTCCGGCACGCGGACGCCGCGACCCTGCACGAGGTGCCGTCCTGGCTGGACGCCCGCAACGAGGAACTGGCCCGCCACTGCGGGATCCTGGTCAACATCCGCGGCGCCGCCGCGCCGGACCTGCTCGCCGGGCAGGACCCGGTCAGGGCCGGCCGCGACCGCATGCCGCACCTGACGTCCAGGCAGCGGCTCCAGCTCGGCAACCTCGTCCGCTGGGTCATGGTCCCGTGCCCGACGGCGGAATGGGCTCAGGCGATCTTCGGCGAGCCCGACGAGGCCCGGCTGTGGCAGCACCTTCGCCCCATCCTGCGCCTGGACCGGCCCGACCCCCGCGCGGCCTGGCAGCAACGCCTCGCCGACCTGCTCGAACGCGCCGAGACCCTCACCGCGATGCGCCTGGACGCCGTCCGCTTCGAGGGACCGGGCACCGACCTGACCATCGGCCTGCTGCCCGGCGCGCTCTGGACCGCGGCACGGCTGGAATCGGTCCGCGGGCACGTGTTCCAGGCGAACTTCCCCACGGAAGAGGTGTTCACCACGCCCGACTACCGGCGGGTCGAGGGCACCGTGCGCTCGACCCGTCCGCTCTCGCTCGACGGCACCGTCGTACGGGACCTGGAGCTGACGTTCAACGCCGGCGTGGTGAGCCGGGTCCGCGCGAGCACCGGCGCGGACGTCGTCCGCACCCACCAGGCGACGGACGCCGGCGCCGCCCGGCTGGGCGAGCTGGCGCTCGTCGACGGCACCTCACCGGTCGGCCGATCGGGGATCACCTACCTTGAGACGCTCCTGGACGAGAACGCCACCTGCCACCTGGCGTGGGGCGCGGGGCTGCCTCCCGGCGTGCCGGAACGCCTGCGTACCGGGGACGCCGCCGCGCTCGACGCGGCCGGGGTCAACGTCTCCGGCGTCCACGTCGACTTCATGGTGGGCGGTCCCGAGGTCACCGTGACCGGCATCGGACAGGACGGCGGCGCGATCGAGCTGCTGCGCGACGACGAATGGCAGGTGTGAGCGGCGCCGCGCCCGAAGCGTGTCGTGGGCGTCGCTTTCAGGACCCGTCCGAGGGAGTCGGCCCACGGTCGTCGGCCGCGGTGCCGAGGAAGGGCTCCGGCGCCGCGGCCGGCTCTGGTGCCGCGGCCGGCTCTGGTGCCCTGACCGGCTGTGCCTTGACGGGCTGTTTCCCGACCGGCGCCTGACGTCCGGCGAGCAGGAAGAGCAGCCATGCCACGGCGCTGACGACGGCGCAGCAGACCAGCGCCGCGTGGTAGCCGAGTGCCTGGGAGATCCCGCCCGCGGCGATGCCGGACACCAGCGCCCCGGCCGCCGCGGTGTTGGCGAACAGCGTGGTGGCCCGGCCGGGAGCCTGCGGGAACAGGTCCTGCATGTGGCTGATGCCCAGCGCGCCCACGAAGGCGATGGCCACGCCTCGGGCGAGGTGAACGAGCACCAGCGCCACGGTCGAGGTGAAGATCGCGAGGAGCACGAGGTACACGGTCATGAGCGCCATGCCGAGCAGGATCGCCCGCCGCCTGCTCCACCGGCCGGGGAGCAGCAGGGCGAGCGCCGCGGGGATCTCGGCTGCCGCGCAGACGCTGAACATCCATCCGACCACGTCGGCCGAGCCGTGCAGCTCCCGGGTGACGTACAGCGGCAGCACCACCGCCCCCGAGAACATCGCGGTGTGGAACAGGGTGAAGGCGGCGATCGGCAGCGCGGCGGCGCGCGCGGGCACGGCCGGGCCCCTGTCCGTCCCGGCGGGTTCCCGTACGGCCGCGGGGCTGCCGCCGAGTCCGAGTACGGTCACGACCATCAGGCAGTACCCGGCGGCGGTGGCCGCGAGCACCGCGGTGTACCCGCCCCCGCCCAGCAGCGCGCCGCCCGCCAGGGGGCCGATCGCCCAGGCGAGCGACCACGCCGAGCGCAGCAGGGGAGTGCGGGCCCCGGATCCGGCCCCTGATCCGGATGCTGTCCCGTCCGCGTGGCTCCTGGCCAGAGCGAACAGCTGCGGGAACGCCGCACTGCCCGGGCCGATGAACAGCACGGCGATGAGGAGCAGCAGCGGATAGGGCGGGCCGGTCAGGAGCAGCAGGTATCCCGTCCCCGCCAGGGACGCGGCCAGCATGGCCGGCTGGCGTCCTGGCCGGCGGTCGTAGCGGCGGCCGAGCAGGATACTGACGGCCATGCCGCTCACCGACGTCATGGAGACGAAGACGCCGATCTGGAGTGCCGACAAGCGGAGCCGTTCCGCGCCGAACAGGACGATGTAAGGGCCGATCATGGCTTCGGTGACACCGAGCAGCAGAACGGCCATCAGGAGGGTGAGGAACCGACGCCGCGGCTTGGAGGCCGGAGTTGATCTCATCCGCGGCACGCTACCCAGCCGGCTCCGCTCGTGACCGCTCGCCTCGGTCCACCTGAACGGCTCGGCGCTGCCGTCCCCGGCTCAGGCGAGGTCAAGGAGCAGCCTGGCGACGACACTCGGCCGGGACAGGAAGGGGTGATGGCCCGTCGCCACCTCGACCACGTGGGTGGCCCGCCCGGCCTGGACGCGCTGCACCGCGGCGGGCGTGCCGTTGTCCTGCGCGCACACGACGTAGGTGGACGGGACGTGTTGCCAGGCGGCGGCCTGGACCGGCCCGGTGATGACGGCAGCGCTCTGCCGGACCAGGCGCGCGTGCGCCTGCTCCACGGCCTCACGGTCGCAGTCCTGCAGAAACGTCCGTGTGGCGGCCTCGGCGCCGCGGCCCCGGCCACGACACCGCCATAACTGTGGCCGACCACGATCGCCGGCTGCTCGTCCGCCGCCAGCCACGCGCGTACGGCCGCCACGTCGTCCTCCAGCGTCGGCCCCTCGCCGGTGGGGACGATCCCCGTCTCCCCGCAGCTCGGCAGCGGCGGAGCAGAGCTGAGGATGCCGTGGTTCCTCAGGTCGTCAGCGGCCCGATGCCACCACCACGCCCCGTCACGCACGCACGCCCCATGGACGAACACCACTCGCATCCCGGCCTCCTCACTCCTCCGGCGCGATCGATGGCCCCGCGAGGCGCTTGCGCAGCTCGTCGTACACGTCCGGTGGGAGCGGGCCCTTGCGGGCGGCTGCGACATTGGCCTGTACGTGCGCGACCCGGGTCGAGCCGACGAGCACCGCGTCCAGAGCCGGATGGCCGAGCAGGAAGCGGAGCAGCAGCTCCATCGGCGAGGCCCCGTCCGCCAGATCGTCCAGCCGGGCGGCGGTGAGCCGTTCGTGCAGGTCGGCGAGCGGCCGACGGATCGGTTCCGGGAGGACATCGGGCGGGGGCGTGAGCGGCCGGGCGATCGAGCCGCGGGCGATCGTTCCCGCACCGGCGGCCGCGGCGGCGGTGATGAGGTCGCCGTGGGACAGGGCCAGCGGGGAGTACGGCACGAGGTACACGTCGTACACGCCCATCGCGATGTGGTCCGGAAGGTGCGGCAGCTCGCCCGACATCCCCGTGAAGCGGATCGTGCCCTCGTCCCGGAGGGCGAGCATCTCGGCGATGGTGTCCTCGCTCCGCATGACGGCGACGCTGGGGCTCATGTGGACCATCAGGATGTCGAGGTGGTCGGTGCGCATGCGGCGCAGGCTCCGCTCGACGCCGGCGCGGATGTTCGTTCTGGTGTAGTCATGCGGTGGCTGTGCTCGTGGGTCGCCGCTCGCGGACATCGGGCAGCCGCACTTGCTGGACAGGACGAATTCCGCACGTCTGTGGGAGATCCAGCGACCGATGTGCTCCTCGGCGTCGCCGTAGTCTGGTGAGGTGTCGATGAGGTTCATCCCCGAGTCGAGGACGGCGTTCAGCAGCGTGCCGGCCTGATCGTCGGTGACCGGCGGGCCCCATGCCCGAGGTCCGCGGAGCTCCATCGCTCCGTAGCCGAGGCGGCCGACCTGGAGTCCGGTCCTGCCGAGGTCGGCGGTGGGCAGTGTCATGTCGTCACCCTGTCTTCGGTCGAGGCCCTCCGGAAGCGTTCGGCCGGCTGCTCAGAAGTCCATGTCCCCGGCGCCCGGCATGGCCGGGGCAGCGGGGGTCTTCTCGGGCTTCTCGGCGATGACAGCCTCGGTGGTGAGGAAGAGCGCCGCGATGGAGGCGGCGTTCTGCAGCGCGGAGCGCGTCACCTTGGCCGGGTCGATGATGCCCGACTCGAACATGTTGACGTACTCGCCGCTGGCGGCGTTGAGGCCCTCGCCCGGAGTGAGGTTACGGACCTTCTCCACCACGACGCCGCCCTCGAGACCGGCGTTGACCGCGATCTGCTTGAGCGGCTCCTCCAGAGCCTTCTTGACGATCGAGGCACCGGTGGCCTCGTCGCCGGACAGCTCCAGCTTGTCGAACGCCTTGGCGCCGGCCTGCAGCAGCGCCACGCCACCGCCGGGGACGATGCCCTCCTCGACGGCCGCCTTCGCGTTGCGCACGGCGTCCTCGATGCGGTGCTTGCGCTCCTTGAGCTCGACCTCGGTGGCCGCGCCGGCCTTGATGACGGCCACGCCGCCGGCCAGCTTGGCGAGACGCTCCTGGAGCTTCTCGCGGTCGTAGTCGGAGTCGGTGCGCTCGATCTCGGCGCGGATCTCGTTGACCCGGCCGGAGATCTGCTCGGCGTCACCGGCGCCGTCGACGATCGTGGTCTCGTCCTTGGTGACGACGACCTTGCGCGCCCGGCCCAGCAGGTCGAGGGTGGCGTTCTCGAGCTTGAGACCGACCTCCTCGGCGATGACCTGGCCACCGGTGAGGATGGCGATGTCGTTGAGCATGGCCTTGCGGCGGTCGCCGAAGCCCGGGGCCTTGACCGCGACCGACCGCAGGACGCCCTTGATCCTGTTGACGACCAGCGTCGGCAGGGCCTCGCCCTCGACGTCCTCAGCGATGATCAGCAGCGGCTTGCCGGACTGCACGACCTTGTCGAGCAGGGGCAGCAGGTCCTTGTTGGCGGAGACCTTGCTGTTGACGATCAGGATGTAGGGGTCCTCGAGGACGGCCTCCATGCGGTCGGAGTCGGTGACGAAGTACATCGACACCATGCCCTTGTCGAACCGCATGCCCTCGGTGAGCTCCAGCTCCAGGCCGAAGGTGTTGCTCTCCTCGACGGTGATGACGCCTTCCTTGCCGACCTTGTCCATCGCCTCGGCGATGAGCGAGCCGATCTCGGGGTCGGCGGCGGAGATGGAGGCGGTGGAGGCGATCTGCTCCTTGGTCTCCACGTCCTTGGCCAGCTTAGAGAGCTCCTCGCTGACGCGCTCGACGGCGGCCTCGATGCCCTTCTTCAGGGCCATCGGGTTGGCGCCGGCGGCGACGTTGCGCAGGCCCTCACGAACCAGCGCCTGGGCGAGCACGGTGGCGGTGGTGGTGCCGTCACCCGCGACGTCGTCCGTCTTCTTGGCGACTTCCTTGACCAGCTCGGCGCCGATCTTCTCCCAAGGGTCCTCGAGCTCGATCTCCTTGGCGATGGACACGCCGTCGTTGGTGATCGTGGGGGCGCCCCACTTCTTCTCCAGCACGACGTTGCGGCCCTTGGGGCCCAAGGTCACCTTGACGGCGTCAGCGAGCTGGTTCATACCGCGCTCGAGACCGCGCCGGGCGTCCTCGTCGAATGCGATCATCTTGGACGTCATTCCTGCTCCTGTGCTCTGCGATGGGGGAGGCCCGGGACGGCGCCCGCGACGGACGGTCCGTGGAGGGCGGCCGGCCTGCCCTCGGGACCTCGCCGTCCCGGCCTGCGTCGGATGGTGGGCGATGGGCGGGCTTGACTGCCGGCCGCCTGCCGACACTATAACCACATCTTGCGTGTCACGCATTATGTGCGCGTCACGCAATGAATGTAGAGTTCTGTCATGAACGACGACGCCATGAACCTGCGGGCGCGCAACAAGCAGGCCACGCGCGAGGCGATCAGCCATGCCGCGCTCCGGCTGGCCATCGACCAGGGGCCCCACGGGCTGGCGCTGGTGCGCGTCCAGGACATCGCCTCGGCGGCGGGGGTTTCACCGCGCACCTACAACAACTACTTCTCCAGCCGGGAGGAGGCGATCTGCTCCTTCCAGGCGGATCAGTCCAGACGTGCGGGACAGGCGCTGGCCGCCCGGCCGGCCGACGAGCCGCTGGATCGCGCCATCATCGCGGCCATGCTGGAGCTGTACACCGACCCCGAGCCCGACAGGGCCGGACTGCGGATGATCATGTCGACGCCGGAGCTGGAGGGCGAGGCGCTCAAGGCGTTCACCATGGCCGAGGGGCCGCTCGCCGAGGCGATCGCGGCCCGCGCGGGGATGGACCCGGAACGTGACCTCTTCCCTGGCGTCACCGCCGCCGCGGTCGCCGGGGCCATCCGCGTGGCGGGACGGCACTGGCTCGCCCCCGGCAGCGCCGCCTCCTTCGCCGACGTCGTGCGCGAAGCCCTCGCCTGTGTCGTTCCTCCCGCACCGGCCCCGCGGTCGCGTTCTTGACACCTTATATGCCACTATGGCTATATAGCTAGCCAGGCAACTACGACCCCCGGGGAGAGCCATGAGCACGCTCGGAACGGTGCACAGGACCGAAGACGGCCGCGTCGCCCTGCGATTCGAACGCAGACTCCGGCACCCGCAGGCCAAGGTCTGGCGCGCGATCAGCGAGAGCGACCAGCTGCGTGCCTGGTTCGTGCAGATCCTGGACTACGACCGGTTCCGGTTCGACCTCGTTCCCGGCGCCAGGATCGCCTTCGTCGACCGGCAGGGGACGATGGCCGGCGAGGGCGAGGTCGTCCGGGTCGATCCGCCGAAACTGCTGGAGTACACGTGGGGCTCGGAGATCCTGCGCTGGGAGCTGGAGCCTGACGGCGACGACGGATGCCGGCTGGTGTTCACGAACATCGTCGACGACCCTGACGCCGCACCCGAGCTGGGCGCCGGCTGGCATGCCGGGCTGGACGCGCTGGAGGCCCTGCTGGACGGCCGCCCGACCGATGCCTCCGTCAGTCACGAGCTGCAGGCCGCATATCAGCGGGCCTTGGCATGAAAACCGCCTTCGAGGTCCTGGCGGAGCCCCGGCGGCGGGAGATCCTCGACCTGCTGCGCGACGGCGAACGCCTGGCCGGGGACCTCGTCGGCCGGCTGGACCTTACACAGCCGGCGGTGTCCAAGCACTTGAAGGTGCTGCGCGAGGCCGGCCTGGTCGAGGTCCGCAAGGAGGCGCAGCGCCGCTGGTATCGGCTGCGGCCCGAGCCGCTGGCGGACATCGACGCCTGGCTGGCGCCGTACCGGCGGTTGTGGAGCGATCGACTTGACGCGCTCGAACGCCACCTCGACACGACACCGGACGACTGAGCGGAATCCCGGCATCACGTCCGGCTCGTGGCTGATCAGACGAACAGGCGCTGATGACGATCTCCCCTGCGGTGCCCGGGGGCGCAGAGCCGGGGCCGGACCTGGGCAGGCCAGGGCCCGAGCTGGCCAGGGGACCGAACTGGCCAGGGGCCAGAGCGGGCCGGGGCATAGGCGGGCCAGGGCCCGAGCTGGCCAGGGGTCCCGAGCGTGGGGCGTGGGGAGTGGGCGGGCCGGGGCCCGAGCTGGCCAGGGCGTGGGCGGGCATGGATGGGCCGGGGTCGGCGGTGCGGTGCCGTACCCCGGTCCCCGGCGGGCCTCGGGAGCCTCAACCATCTTCGAGTGTGCGCCAGAACAGGAAGGATCTCAGTGCCGCGGCGGGCGAGGTGCCCCGGCCCCGGCCCTTCGTTCGTCGCCCGCCCGGTGCCCGCCGGTCGTCAGAGCCGGCGCAGAACCGCCACGACCTTGCCCAGGACGCTGGCCTCGTCGCCGGGGATCGGCTCGTAGTTCGGGTTGTGGGGGACCAGCCAGATGTGCCCGTCCTTGCGCTTGAACGTCTTGACCGTGGCCTCGCCCTCGATCATCGCGGCCACGATGTCGCCGCTCTCGGCGACCGGCTGCTGGCGTACGACGACCCAGTCGCCGTCGGCGATGGCGGCGTCGATCATCGAGTCACCGGCGACCTGCAGGAGGAACAGGGTGCCTTCGCCGACGAGCTGCTTCGGCAGCGCGAAGACGTCCTCGACGCTCTCTTCGGCCAGGATGGGCCCACCGGCGGCGATGCGGCCGACGAGCGGGACGTAGGCGGCGGTGGGGCGGCTGACCGTCAGCTCCTCGTCGGTGGCGTCGGGGTCGACCCACATCACGGGCTCGCCCGGCAGACGCACCTCCAAAGCGCGGGGGCGGTGCGGATCGCGCCTGAGGTAGCCCTTGCGCTGCAAAGCGGTCAGCTGATGAGACACGCTGGAGGTGCTCGTCAACTGCACGGCCTCGCCGATCTCCCGCATGGAGGGCGGATATCCGCGCTGCTGCACCGAGTCGCGGATCACTTCCAGGATCTTGCGCTGCCTGGGCGTCAGGCCCAGGGAGTCGCGCCTGCGCACCGCGAGGTCGCTGACCCCGTTGGTGTCATCCCGCTCGGTCATGCTGCTCCTCCTCGCCCGGATGCCTGCCTCACCGGCGAAGCTCCCGTTCTGTGGTCTTCATGTCGCACACCGCGACCGTATCTCGAATGAAGATCATCTTCAAACAATTGTTCGAGTCTTCCTCGAAATTGGCGCGAGTGTGGTGTACAACATCGTACGGGAGTTCGATCGACACCGTGTTCGATTTGCTGATCTTATTTGGCCTTTTCCTCGGGCCACACGGCGGGAGGTCAACCATGCGAACGACCACAAACACGGACACGACCAGCGAAGACGCCAAACGCCTCACGCTCATCGCCGATGTCACACAGAGCAAGGACCGACGTCCAGACAATACGCGGGCGGAAGCCGGGTCCCGCGGAAATTCCGGCAAGAGGTTGGGGTTCCCTCCGGGTGGTTCGGGAAGGCGCGGTGGCCCTTCATCCGGCCAGGGTGACGGTGCCGCCCGAGACGCCGGTTTTGACGCCGTTCGCGGCGACGGGGGCCCAGGGCAGGGGAGGCCCCGGCTGCGCCTGGTGCCCCCGCCCCGCCCGGACGGGGACGGCGCCTGCGAGGAGCCGCCCCTCGGGCGCGACGGCCGCCGACGGGCCTCCGAACGTCGCCGTCCAGGAGCCGAGGGCTCCTCAGAAACCCGCGGCTCGTTGAAGGCGGTGCGGCGAGGGCCGCCGGCGGGCCGCCGCATACCCGCCCCGAGGCGACCGGACGGCGCTCCCACCCTCGGCCAGGGCTCGGGAGGGGACGCTGCCGACGGGCCCGGAGCTCAACGGCGGGAGGAGCAGGGTGCTCAGAGCGAGGGACGGCGAGGATCGAAGGCCGGTACGGGTCGGGGAGGGCCTGGAACCGGCAGACGATTCCGCCTCGGCCTGAGACGCCCCCGCCGCGTCAGGCAGGGCGAAACCGTGTCGCCGCAGGATGCGATCAAGTCCCGTAGAAGGCGGGCGGCGCCTGGTGGCCGCGAGGCGGCTGGACGGGGTGTCGTCCTCCCGGCCTCGGCCCCGGCGCGCGGTGCGTCCGGTGGGCGTCGGCTCTCCTTGGCTGGGAGTGGTGTCACCGCGGGCCCGGGGGAGCGATGGGGGCGTACGGCTGGGGGAGCCGGACGTTCGCGGGAGCGGCGCGGCCGGCTGGGCGGGGCTCGACGGCGGGCGGAGGCGGCGGCGCCGCCGGTGCGGTTGACGCGACGCGGGCGGGCCGTGGTGGTCGTGGCGATGGTGTTGTTGTCGCTCGGCGGGTTCTGGCTCGGCACCCGGGCGGCCGGTCATGCGGCAGTGCAGGCCCCTGTGCCTGGGCGCGCCGCGCTCTTCTCGGTGGTGGTTCATGAAGGCGAGGCGCTGAGGAGTTCGTAGGAGTACGGCGGTGCCTCGGGGACGGCGCTCGGCGGTGATCCGCCGAGTGACGTCTCGGGATGGTGCGTGGCGGTCGCGGGCCCCCTCAACGCTTTCCACGGCGGCGTCGGGTGGTGAGTGTCGAGTCCTCGCCCTGGAGTCGGCGGTCCGCTGCCGCGCCGCTGCCGCACCGCCGGCGGGGCCGGATTGGCGGGGCCGGACCGGCGGGGCCGGATTGGCGGGGCCGGACCGGCGGGGCCGGATCGGCGGGGCCAGACCCCCGTGCAGTTGGTCGGCCGCTCTCCGCCGGCGCGGCCTTGACGGCCGCCACGCCATGCCACGCCGCGCCGGCGGGGCCTGGTCGCCGTGCAGCGGATTCGTCCGCGCCCTTCGCCTTTTTTCGGACCGGTCTCACGCCATAAAAGGGCCTTTGGCCAGGGGAAGCGGCGAGGCGACCGGGCAGGCTGAGGTGTCCGGTACCGTTGTGAGGTTTGTTCACGACCGTGGCGGTCAGCAAGGGATGTGACGCCCTCCGACACGACACGCCGGGCGCCTCCGGGTGCGCGGGTGCTGATCAGCGACTTCGGTCGGGCGGTGTCGCTCAACTTGCGTTCATGGTCGCGCGCTTCTACGGTTGGACCACAACATCTAGTAGTTACACCGATGTAGTTCACCACACCTTGTGTTTTCGTGACCGCTCCATGGTTCTCCATGGGGTGTGCGCGAGCGTCCCGTCACGGCGGTTCGGCGGCGCGTTGTGGTGGCCGGTCCAGGAGGCGAGCGCGTGCACTGTCCGTTCTGTCGCCACCCTGACACCAGGGTCATCGACAGCCGCTCCACGGACGACGGCGGGGCCATCAGGAGGCGCCGCACGTGTCCCGAATGCGGGCGCCGCTTCACCACCCAGGAGACCGTACTGCTCATGGTGAGCAAACGCAGCGGGGTGACGGAGCCGTTCTCACGGGACAAGGTCGTCGCGGGCGTGCGGCGGGCGTGCCAGGGCAGGCCGGTCAGTGAGGATTCACTGGCTCAGCTCGGGCAGCGGGTGGAGGAGGCCATCAGGGCCAAGGGCGCGGCCGAGATCCCGTCCAACGAGGTGGGCCTGGCCATCCTGGGCCCGCTGCGGGACCTCGACGAGGTGGCCTACCTGCGGTTCGCATCGGTGTACCGCGGTTTCGAGAGCCTGGCGGACTTCGAGGCCGAGATCAGGCAGTTGAAGGCGGAGAAGGGGGAGTCGTGACGGAGACGGCCAGCGGTTCAGTGGCACGCGGGGGCAAGCGTCCGCGCAAGGGACTGAAGATGAAGCGGATCTTCACCAAGCCCGGTGTGCACCCGTATGACGAGATCCAGTGGGAGCGCCGCGACGTCGTCATGACCAACTGGCGCGACGGCTCGGTGAACTTCGAGCAGCGGGGCGTCGAGTTCCCCGAGTTCTGGTCGGTCAACGCGGCCAACATCGTGACCACCAAGTACTTCCGCGGCGCGGTGGGCACGCCGCAGCGCGAGTGGAGCCTGAAGCAGCTGATCGACCGGGTCGTGGGCGTCTACACCCGTACGGGCATCGAGCACGGCTACTTCGCCAGTGACGAGGACGCCGAGATCTTCGACCACGAGCTGAAGCACGCCCTGGCGCACCAGGTGTTCGCGTTCAACTCGCCCGTGTGGTTCAACGTGGGGACGCAGTCGCCGCAGCAGGTGAGCGCGTGCTTCATCCTCTCCGTGGACGACACTATGGAGTCGATCCTGGATTGGTACAAGGAAGAAGGCGTGATCTTCAAGGGCGGCTCGGGGTCGGGGGTCAACCTGTCCCGGATCCGCTCGTCCAAGGAACTGCTCAGCAGCGGTGGCACCGCCAGCGGCCCGGTGAGCTTCATGCGCGGCGCGGACGCCTCGGCGGGCACGATCAAGTCGGGCGGCGCGACCCGCCGGGCGGCCAAGATGGTCGTCCTCGACGTCGACCACCCCGACATCGAGGAGTTCATCGAGACCAAGGCGCGCGAGGAGGACAAGGTCCGCGCGCTGCGCGACGCCGGCTTCGACATGGACCTGGGCGGCAAGGACATCGTCTCCGTCCAGTACCAGAACGCCAACAACTCCGTGCGCGTCTCCGACGAGTTCATGCGCGCGGTGGAGAAGGGCGACAAGTTCGGCCTGCGCGCCCGTCTCACCGGCGAGGTCATCGAGGAGATCGAGGCCAGGGACCTGTTCCAGAAGATGGCCAAGGCCGCCTGGGAGTGCGCCGACCCCGGCGTCCAGTACGACGACACGATCAACGACTGGCACACCACCCCCGAGACCGGCCGCATCACCGCCAGCAACCCGTGCAGCGAGTACGTCCACCTGGACAACTCCTCCTGCAACCTGGCCAGCATCAACCTGCTGAAGTTCCTGAAGGACGACAACACCTTCGACGTCGCCGGCTTCGTCAAGCTGACCGAGCTGATCATCACCGCGATGGACATCTCGATCTCGTTCGCCGACTTCCCGACCGAGAAGATCGGCGAGACGACGCGGGCCTACCGGCAGCTCGGCATCGGCTACGCCAACCTGGGCGCGCTGCTCATGGCGACCGGCCACGCCTACGACTCCGACGGCGGCCGTGCCGTGGCCGCGGCGATCACGTCCCTGATGACCGGTGTGTCCTACCGGCGCAGCGCCGAGCTGGCCGGGGTCGTGGGGGCGTACGAGGGCTACGCCAGGAACGCCGAGCCGCACAAGCGCGTCATGCGCAAGCACGCCGCGGCGAACGACAGCCTGCGCACGGTCGGCATCATGGACGCCACGATCCACACCGAGGCGTCGCGCGAGTGGTCGGAGTGCCTCAAGCTGGGCGAGAAGAACGGCTACCGCAACGCCCAGGCCAGCCTGCTCGCCCCCACGGGCACGATCGGCCTCATGATGGACTGCGACACGACCGGCATCGAGCCGGACCTGGCGCTGGTCAAGTTCAAGAAGCTCGTCGGCGGCGGGTCCATGCAGATCGTCAACCAGACGATCCCGCGGGCGCTCAAGCTGCTCGGCTACCAGCAGGAGCAGATCGAGGCCATCGTCGAGTACATCGCCGAGCACGGCCACGTCGTCGACGCTCCGGGGCTGCGCCAGGAGCACTACGAGGTGTTCGACTGCGCGATGGGCGAGCGGGCGATCGCTCCCATGGGGCACGTGCGGATGATGGCGGCCACGCAGCCGTTCCTGTCCGGCGCGATCTCCAAGACGGTCAACCTGCCCGAGTCGGCGACGATCGACGACATCGCGCAGGTCTACATGGAGGGCTGGAAGCTCGGCCTGAAGGCCCTGGCCGTCTACCGCGACAACTGCAAGGTCGGCCAGCCGCTCTCTGTGGGCAACGGCGCCAAGAAGGAGGAGCCGGCCGCCGAGGTCGCCGAGGTCGCCGAGCCGGAGATCAAGGTCATCGAGGTCAACCGGCCGACCCGCCGGCGCATGCCCAACCAGCGGCCGAGCACCACCACCCGCTTCACGGTGGGCGGCGCCAAGGGCTACATGACCGCCTCGTCCTACCCCGACGACGGGCTCGGCGAGGTGTTCCTCAAGATGTCCAAGCAGGGGTCGACGCTGGCGGGCGTCATGGACGCCTTCTCGGTCGCGATCTCGATAGGGCTCCAGTACGGCGTGCCGCTGGAGACGTACGTCTCCAAGTTCGTCAACATGCGCTTCGAGCCGGCCGGCATGACGGACGACCCGGACATCCGGATGGCCGCGTCCGTCATGGACTACATCTTCCGCCGCCTGGCCCTCGACTACCTGCCGTACGACGAGCGGGCCGCCCTCGGCCTGTTCTCGGCGGCGGAGCGGGCCGCGCAGCAGCGCGGGGAGGACCCTGCGGCGCTGCAGGAGGCGGTGGACCGCGAGGCGCTGGCCCAGTCGGCGCCGATCGAGGAGAAGCAGAAGCCCAAGAAGGCCGAACCGGAGCCGGCGGCGGCGGGTCAGGAGCTGACGCTGGAGAGCCACCAGCGCTTCGTCGCCGACGCTCCGCTCTGCATGACCTGCGGCACCAAGATGCGTCCTGCGGGCAGTTGCTACGTCTGCGAGGGCTGCGGCTCCACCAGCGGCTGCAGCTGAGGGGTGATGGCGGACGCGGCGACCGGGCCCAGGCTCGGGCGAGCCGCTGACGCCCGATGAACGATGGTCGCCTCCTCCGGGTCCACCTGGCCCGGAGGAGCCCGGCCGTCGAGGGTAGGAGCGTCAGGCCGACGTCCCGTGATCAGGGGCGTTGGCCTTCGTTCATCCCGATATTTGACACGACATCTATGTTGTGTCATTAATTAGGCATGGCATATGAACCCACACTGGTCTTCGTCCCCTGCTTCTCGGGTGCTCCGTGGGAGCTCGGGCGGCTCGCTCCGCTGGCGCACCGGCCGCTGCGCACGTACCGGCTGCCCGAAGGGGTGGACGACATGGAGGTCTACGCCGACCACCTCGCGGCGCAGGTCGCGGACCTCGACGACTACGTGCTGGTCGGCGACTCGTTCGGGGCGAACATCGCGCTCGCCCTCGCCGTACGCCGGCCGGCCGGGCTGCGGGGCCTGGTGATGTCGGGCGGGTTCGCCGCCGATCCCGTGTCCTCGCCGTTCTGGAAGGGGGCGATGCGGATCATGGGCAGGCTGCGGGGCGGGCTGTACCGGCAGGTCGTGCTGCGGGCGCACGCCCGGCGGCTGTCCTCGCCGCACGACGGGGAGGGGCAGGTGCCCTGGAGCGCGGCCGACAGCCGGCGGCTCTTCCTGGACAACACACCGGCGGCGTCGTTCGGGGCCCGGGTCACGGCGGCGCTCGCCGCCGACCACACCGACCGGCTCGGCCGGGTGGAGGTGCCCACGCTGATCGTCACGCCGTCCCACGACGAGCTGATCGGCCCGGAAGCGGCCGGGATCATGCGGACCGGCATCCCGGACGCCCGCGAGGTGGTGCTGGAACGCACCGGGCACATGTTCCGGTTCACGCATCCGGTGACGTACGCGCGGGCGGTCGAGGAGTTCCTGGCCAGGGTCGGCGAGGTGGCGCATGCGGGCCGCTGAGGAGCTGCGCTACCTGATCCTGGCCGCGCAGCGGGAGGGCAACCGGCTGCTCGCCCAGGCCCTGCGGCCGCTCGGGGTGACGCCGTCCCAGGCCGAGGTCATCCGCGTCCTGGGCGAACGCGGCCCGCTCAGCCTCAACGGCCTCGGCGAGCTGCTGGTCTGCGAGAGCGGCAACAGCCCGAGCCGCCTCGCCGACCGGCTGGTCACGGTCGGCCTCGTCCGGCGGGACGTGCCCGCGTACGACCGCCGCGCCGTCGAGCTGTCCCTGACCGAGGAGGGGGCCCGGCTGGGGCGGCGGATCGCGGAGATCGAGGAGGAGCTCTACCGGTCCATCGACGCCGCCGCCGAGGGGCGTGACCTGGAGCCGGTCCTCGGCTTCCTGCGCGCCTTCGTCGGCGACCTGCCAGCGGGGCAGGCGCTCGCCCGCCGCGCCCGCCGCCCCTGACCGGGTCAGGAGTCCAGGAGCTCGCGGAGCACGTCGGGGCGGTTGGTGATGATGCCGTCCACGCCCTGGTCCAGCAGCCGGCGCATGGCGGTCGGGTTGTCCACGGTCCAGGCCAGCGTACGCATGCCGAGGGCGTGGACGCGCTGGACGTACGCGGCCGTGAGCGTGGTGTAGGGCGGGTTGATGAGGTCGGCGAACTTCGCGAGCCGCGGCAGTTCGGCGGCCGACGGCGTGCCGAGGAGCCCGATCGGCACCTGCGGCAGGTGGCCGTGGAGGGTCCGCATGGACTGCCAGTCGAACGACTGCACGACCAGCAGACCGGGGGCGTGCCAGGCGGGGTGCCGGCGGAGCTCGTCGGCGATGCGTCGCTCGATGCCCGGGTAGAGCTCCGGGGCCTTGACCTCCATGAGGAGGCCCATGCCGGAGCCGGCCATCGCGTCCAGCGCGTCGCCGAGCGTGGGCACCGGCTCGCCCTTGTAGCGGGATCCGGCCCAGGAGCCGGCGTCGAGGCGGCGGATCTGGGCGAGCGTCAGGTCGCCGACCCGCCACGGCGACAGGTCGGGATAGACGTCCTCCACGTCGGTGGTGCGGGCCAGGGTGGTGTCGTGCATCAGGACCAGCTCGTGGTCCTTGGTCTCCTGGACGTCGAGCTCGAACAGGTCCGCGCCCAGGTCGTCGGCCAGGTGGAAGGCGGCGATGGTGTTCTCCGGGGCGTACGCCGACGCGCCCCGGTGCGCCACGTCGATGGGGCTCGTGGCCGGGGTCTGGGCCCAGGCCGGTGCCGCGGTGGCACCGGCGAACGTCAGGGCGAGGGTGAGGACGAGGTGTCGGAACATGGGTCTCCTCCGTCGGGGAGAGGCCGATGGACCGACGGTGACAAGTGAGGGTGACTAAGGGTTGAGTGCAGAGTAGACCGCAGATGCCCAGGTGATGAGCATCCGACACGCCAGAAAGGTCATACCGGCAGAGGGCCGCCGCGCCAGGTCGGGAACGGGCGTGCGCCGGTCGCCACGTCGAAGGCCGCCGTGGACAGCAGGCGGGTGGAGTCGAGCGTGGGGAGCGGGGAGTCGGCGGGCGTGACGAGGAGCGGGATCTCGGTGCAGGCCAGAGCCACGGCGTCGCAGCCGCGCTCGGCGGCCAGGCGTTCGATGACGTCGAGGTGGGCGCGGCGGGATCGGTCGGTGAACACGCCGTTCACCAGCTCGGTGCTGTGGGCGAGGATGCCCAGGTGGCGCCAGGCCGGGTTCGAGGTGCGGGCCTCTCGTTCAGAGTGTCGCGGATGCGGAGCCGAGTGCGGTCCCGTACAGGCGTGCCGCCCTGATCCGGATCACCAGCCGCCGATCGGCGACCATCCGGCGCAGGAACGCCCCCTCGTCCGCCGGATCGGCCAGTCCCGCCTGCATGGCGAGCAGTTCCCTGCCCACCTCGTCCCCCGGCTCGCTGGTCACCGGTGACAGCTCCGCCGAGCCCTCGGCCACCGCGTACGCGTCGAAGCCGGCGCTGGCGACGTAGAGCGCGCAGCGCGGGTCACGGTGGAGCCGGCGTACCTTGGCGCGGTCGGCGAGGGACGAGATGCGGACGACGCGCTGCTCGGCGTCCCAGCGGTACAGCACGGTGGACAGCTGGGGGCGGCCGCCCGCGTCGCCCGTGGCCAGCGCGCCGAAGCGTTGCCGGGCGAGCAGCGCCGAGAGCTCGTCGTCGGCGAGCGGGCGGAACGCCGGGTCCGCGCCCGGCGCGTACTGCTCCGACACCTGCCACCCCCGTCCGGATTGCGCAGGTATCACCCTATCCCTAGCTCGCGGTTGAACGTCTGGGCATCGGAGATCACCCAGTACTCGGCGAACCTGCCGTTCTCGGCCCGCAGGAGGTCGTGCCCGCTGAAGGCGATCCGCGTGCCCGGCTCGGCGGTCGCGCCGGGCAGGCCGCCCCGGTACGTGCCGGCGAACGTCCACCGCGCGGCGACCTGGTCCCCGTCCACGATCGGCCCCACGTCGAGCGTGAGCGTGACGTCCTCGAACGGCGCGTGCCCCTGCCGCAGCGCCTCGGCCAGCCCGTCGGGGCCGTGGACGTCCATGCCGGGCCAGTGCCCGATGAAGCCGGGGGTGACCAGGTCGTGGGCGAGCCCGAAGTCGCCGTTCCACATGTCGAGCAGCCATCGTCGGTACAGTTCCGCGATCATGCCGGGCCCCTACCCCCATACCGATAAGTTACGAGTCGTGAACCTTGCTATTACCAGCGGATATGTCGTACCTGTCGACGGCGACCCCATCGACGGCGGCACCGTCCTCATCACGAACGGGAAGATCGCCGAAGTCGGCGCGGACGTCCGGATCCCCGAGGACGCCACGATCGTGGACGCCGCGGGCGCGTGGGTGCTGCCCGGGTTCGTCGAGGCCCACGGCCACCTCGGCGTGCACGAAGAGGCCGAGGGATGGGCCGGCAGCGACACCAACGAGATGACTGACCCCAACGGCGCCCGCCTGCGCGCGCTCGACGCGATCAACCCCGCGGACCTGGCCTTCGCCGACGCCCTGTCCGGCGGCGTCACCACCGCGGTGATCAAGCCCGGCTCCGGCAACCCGATCGGCGGCCAGACCGTCGCCGTCAAGTGCTGGGGCCGGTCCGTGGACGAGATGCTGGTCAAGGAGCCGGCGAGCGTCAAGAGCGCACTCGGCGAGAACCCCAAGCGCGTCTACGGAGACCAGAAGAAGCTGCCCTCCACCCGCCAGGGCGTCGCCGCGGTGATCCGCGACGCGTTCATGAAGGCCCAGGACTACCGGGCCAGGAAGGACGCGGCGGCCCGCGAGGACAAGCCGTTCGACCGCGACGGCACGATGGAGGTCCTCGTCCGCGTGCTCGACGGCGAGCTGCCCTGGTGCCAGCACACGCACCGGGCCGACGACATCGCCACCGCGCTGCGCCTGGCCGACGAGTTCGGCTACCGGCTGATCATCAACCACGGGACCGAGGGGCACCTGCTGGCCGACGTCCTGGCCGAGCGGAACGTGCCCGTGATCATCGGGCCGCTGTTCACCAGCCGGTCGAAGGTCGAGCTGCGCCAGCGCTCGCTGCGCAACCCCGGCGTGCTCGCGCGGGCGGGCGTCGAGCTGGCGATCACCACCGACCATCCCGTGGTGCCGATCCACTTCCTCGTCCACCAGGCCACGCTCGCGGTGAAGGAAGGGCTCGACGCGGCCGAGGCGCTGCGCTCGATCACCGTCAACCCGGCCCGCATCATGGGCCTCGCCGACCGGGTCGGCGCGCTGCGCCCGGGGCTCGACGGCGACGTGGTGATCTGGTCCGGCGACCCCCTGGACGTGATGAGCCGGGCGCTGCGGGTGTTCATCTCCGGCAAGGAGGTGTATTCGTACACGGACGGTGAGGCTTCGGTGGCGGACCCGTACTACCGGGAATCAAGCAGCCGTTAAGCGCTTGTCGATGCGGGGGGCGCATAGTGGGCGGACCGAAGGGAAGAGAGGCACCACCATGACAGCACCGACGCTCGCGCAGCGCCCCAGCAAGGCTTTGCTGCTCGGTCTGGTCGTCTCCGGGCTCCTCGCGCTGATCACGCTGGCGGTCATGCTGGTCGCGGGTGGTCCCGTCGGATTCGGGCTGTCCATGCTGCTCGCGTTCGCGCCCCTGCCGGTGCTGCTCGCCGCGGTGCTCTCCCTCGACCGGCTGGAGCCGGAGCCGAAGCTGCACCTCGCCTTTGCGTTCGCGTGGGGCGCGGGGGTGGCGATCGTCCTCGGGATCGCCCTGACCTTCGTCGGCCAGGAGTGGGTGAAGATCGGCTACGGCTCCGCGGTCGCCGAGAGCATCGGCACCGTCTACCTCGCCCCCGTGATCGAGGAGGCGCTCAAGGGCGCGGCCCTGCTGCTGCTCCTGCGCCGCCGCCAGGAGATCGACAACCTGACCGACGGCATCGTGTACGCCTCCATGGCCGGCCTCGGCTTCGCCGCCGTGGAGAACGTCGGCTACTACCTGCTCGCGTTCGGCGCGGACGGGCCGGGGGCGGCGATCCAGCTCTTCGTGGTGCGAGGGCTGATCGACCCGCTCGGCCATCCGATCTACACCTCGCTGATCGGCCTCGGCGTGGCCTACGCGATCACCCGCCGCACGACCTTCAGGTACGCCATGATCCCGCTGGGCTACCTCGGCGCGGTCTTCCTGCACGCGCTGTGGAACGGCGCCGCCAGCACGGGCTCGCTCGCCTGGCTGGGCGGCGCCTACCTGGTGATCATGGCGACGCTCGTCGCGCTGGTCGTCGTGACCGTGAACGAGCGCCGCCACCTCGTCGGCAAGATGTCCCTCTACCTGCCGATCTACCAGCACACCGGGCTGATCTCCGACGCCGACGTCCGCATGCTCACCACGCTCCCCGCGCGCAAGGCGGCCCGCAAGTGGGCCAGGCGGGCGGGTCTCGGCCGGGCCATGAGCGACTACCAGCAGGCCGCGACCGAGCTGACCATCCTCCATCTGCGGGCCGAGCGGAGGGAGCTGGACCCGGTCAGGTTCGCGGTGGAGCGGGACGCCTACCTGGGGGTCATGGCCCAGGCGCGGCGCTGGTGATCGGGCCGGCCTCGGTGCCGGAGCGACCGTCCGGCCGACCGTCCGGCCGATCAGGCGGCCGACCGGCTGGACGGCCGGGCGGCTGACCAGACGGCGAGGGCCGTCACGGCGGTGAGCGCGACGCAGGCGGCGATCGCCACGGCCGCGCCGCGCGCCGGCCCCAGGGCGCCGACGACCGCCGCCACGCCGGCCGCCCCGAGGGACGAGCCGACGTACCTGGCGGTGTTGTTGGCCCCCGACCCCATGCTCACCCGGTGCGCCGGGACGCTCTCGACGGACAGATGGGTGATCGCGGAGTTGATCAGCCCGGACCCGGCGCCGCTCACCGCCAGCCCGGCCACGACCAGCGGCAGCGACAGCGCCGCGCCCACGCCGAGCAGCGCGGCGAACCCGGCCGCCGTCAGCGCGAGCCCCAGCGCCAGCCGCGCGGCCGAGCCCAGCCGGACGTGCCGGGTCAGCAGCGAGCCCGCGAACGACAGCCCCGACCAGACGGAGCACAGCAGCGCCGTGTCCAGCGCCGTCAGCCCGTGCGCGACCTGCAGCACGGTCGGCAGGTAGTTGAGCAGCCCCACGATCGCCGCCCCCACGATCAGCGCCGACCCCGTGCTCAGCAGGAACGCCGGCCGCCGGAACAGCGCCAGGTCCAGCAGCGGCTCCGCCCGCCGCCGCTCCACCGCCACGAACGCCGCCAGCAGCACCGCCGCCAGCACGAACGCGGCCGGCACCACGGGCCGCGTCCAGCCGGCCCTGCCCTCGGTGACCCCTGCGACCAGCGCCGCCACGCCCAGGCTGAGCAGCACCACGCCGGGCACGTCGAAGCGGCGCCGGGCCGGCGAGCGCGACTCCTCCAGCCGGCGGGCCGCGGCGACCGCCAGCGCCGTGGCCGAGGCCGCCATCAGCGCGTAGACCGTACGCCAGCCGGTCAGCGCGGCGAGCGCGCCGGACAGCAGTGGGCCGAGCAGGGTGCCGAGGCCCATCATGGCGCCGTACCTGCCGGTGGCGCGTATCCGTTCAGGCCCGGCCGGACAGGCGTGCCCGACGATGCCGAGGCTCGCGGCCAGCATCGCGGCGCTCGCCCCGCCCTGGACGAACCGGGCGGCCACGAACACCGCCGCGGACGGGGCCGCCGCGGCCACGGCGCTCGCGGCGGCCAGCACGAGTGAGCCCGCGACGAGCACCCGCCTGCGGCCGTGGTCGTCGGCCAGCCCGCCGGAGACCAGCAGCAGCGACGACAGCCCGAGCGCGATCGAGCCGAGCATCCACACCGGCCCGGTGGGTCCGGCCCGCAGGTCCCGGGCCATCTCCGGCAGCGTCACCATCGGCAGCGTGAAGTTGGTCAGCACCAGCAGCGGCGCGGCGGAGGCAACGGCCACGGTCCCACGCCGCACGACCAGAGTCGGTTCGGTCAATGAACTCATAGCGCCGGACGGTATCACGGTTCGGTGAATGAACTAACATGGGTCGCATGGCGCTCGGCAAGAACTACGACGGTCAGGACTGCTCCTTCGCCAAGACCCTGGAGGTGCTCGGCGAGCGCTGGACGCTGCTCGTGGTCCGCGACGCGATGTGCGGCGTGCGCCGCTTCGCCGACTTCCAGGCCCACCTCGACATCCCCAAGGCGGTGCTGTCCCAGCGGCTGAGCGCGCTCGTCGAGGCCGGCGTGCTCGAACGGCGCCGCTACCAGGACGCGCCGCCCCGCGACGAGTACGTCCTGACCCCCGTGGGCCGCGAGCTGTGGGTGCCGCTGCTGGCCCTCGCCCAGTGGGGTGAGCGCCACCTGGCCGCGAACGGCCCCCGTCGGCTCTACCACCACGCCACCTGCGGCTCCCCGCTGGAGCCCTACTCGGTCTGCGGGACCTGCGGCCGGAGCGTGCCGCTGGAGGAGGTCGAGGTGCGGCCGGGGCCGGGGCTGCGCGACGACGCGCGTACGGACTTGGTCAGTCTCGCCCTTCGGTCGCCGCACAGGATGCTCGCCCCGATCCCTGACAAGATGGGAGAAACCCCCGAAGGGAGATCACATGAGCTGGGCGGAAATCGGGTCCGAGGCCGAGCTGCGCGAGCTGCTCGGTGAGGTCATGCCGAGGTCGGCGAACAAGGAGCGGGTGCGGCTGCACGAGCGCGACCGCCAGTGGCTGGCCGCCTCGCCGTTCTGCCTGATCGCCACCTCCGACGAGCACGGCAACTGCGACGTCTCGCCCAAGGGCGACCCGGCCGGGTTCGTCCACGTTCTCGACGACGCCACGATCGCCATCCCCGACCGGCCCGGCAACCGCCGCGCCGACGGCTTCATCAACATCCTGCGCAACCCGCACATCGGACTCATCTTCCTGATCCCCGGCCGCAACGAGACCCTGCGGATCAACGGCCGCGCCCGGCTCGTCCGCGAGGCCCCGTTCTTCGACGAGCTGATCGTGAAGGGCCACCGTCCGCACCTGGCGATCGTGGTCGAGATCGAGCAGATCTTCTTCCACTGCGCGAAGGCGTTCCTGCGCTCGTCGCTCTGGAAGCCCGAGACCTGGGGTGACGACCTGCCCTCGCACGCGCGGATCACCAAGGACGTGCAGAAGATGGAGGAGTCGGTGGAGGAGCTGGAGGAGTACTACGGCCCGGCCTACGCCAAGAAGCTGTACGCCCCCTCCTAGCCTTCAGGCGGCGGGCGCCGGGCCGCCGGGGAAGCGGAGGACGTTGCGGCCGGTGTAGGCACGCAGGTCGACGACCTTGGGATCTGCTGGGGGCTTGTGGCGGTCTGCCGAACGGATGTCGCGGACCTTGTGCCTGGCGATGTGTGGCGGCACTGCCACAAGCCTCTTCATCGTAAGCCCCCCGTGATGTTTTCGTTACTGATGTTATCTACCGATACCCCCGTAAGTTCGGTGTAAGAAGCCCGCAATAACGCCCGGTCAGGGCGGCAGTGCCCGGCCTTCGGGCGGAGCCGGGCCGCCCGAAGGCGGCCCGGCTCCAGCTCGGCTCCGGTCAGGTGCCGGGCGTGAGCCGGCAGGTCACGCCGATCCGGTTCCAGGCGTTGATCATCGCGATGGCCGCGATCAGCAGCGCGAGCTGCTTGTCGTCGTAGTGCTCGCGGGCCTGCTCCCACACCGCGTCCGGCACGGCCTCCCGGTCGGGCAGCCGGGTGGCCTCCTCCGTGAGCGCCAGCGCGGCCCGCTCGGCCGGGGTGAACACCGTGGCCTCGCGCCAGGCGGCCACCATCCACAGACGCTCGTCGCTCTCTCCGGCCTTCTTCATGTCGCGGCTGTGCATGTCCACGCAGTAGGCGCAGCCGTTGATCTGGCTGGCCCGCAGCTTCACCAGCTCGAAGGTGGCGGTGGGCAGCTCGCTCCCGCGCAGGATCTTCTCCACCTCGATGAAGTGGTGGTAGATGCCGGGCACGTGCTTGCTGATGTCGATCCGCTGGCTCATGACAGCCTCCCGTAGGTGTTTCGCGTTTACGGGTACTGGACGGGGCAGGCCGCCGCGATGTGACAACCCCAGGCCGGAAATCTCAGGCCGGAAAATCCCGGGCCGGGTGATCTCAGCCCTTGCAGTTGCCCCAGCTCTGGCGGCCGCCCCACGCCTCGACGCGGTTGTCGGGGTCGCGGGTCCAGCCGGCGTACCGTACGCACTTCCAGCTCCCGGCCAGGTGCCCGGTCTCGGCGTAGTAGCGGTATTTCTGCGCGTCCTCCGATTTGCCGCCGCCGCGCACCTCCAGGTAGGCCCCGGTGACGGAGCGGACGCCCCGGAACGCGGTCTTGATCGCGGCGACGCAGTTCTGG
Source organism: Nonomuraea sp. LP-02 (assembly GCF_036289125.1). Lineage (NCBI taxonomy): Bacteria > Bacillati > Actinomycetota > Actinomycetes > Streptosporangiales > Streptosporangiaceae > Nonomuraea > Nonomuraea sp. LP-02. Next base: position 9,246,300 of record NZ_JAXCLK010000001.1, read on the forward strand.
CCGCTGCGCTTGTTGTACATCAGGTAGACGTGCCCGAAAACGGCGCCGCCGCGCGTCTTCATCGCGCGGTGGCCGTCGTCGACACGGTGGAAGCCGGAGCCGCAGATCCGCTCCGGCGTGTACGCCGCCGTGGCGGCGTAGGCGGAGGAAGGAAGCGCGGCGAGCCCGGCGGCGGCCAGGGCGGCCGCGAGAACGGTACGTGCGAGCACGGTCATCCCTTCATCGGGGAACAGGGTCGGCGACGATCTTTACTGCGTCTTGACCGTGATGGCAAACGGAGCCGGAATATGGTGATTTCTTGGGAAGGGTGCACCCAGGAACCGGGTATCCCCCCGGCGGATCGACTACCGAGGGGATCACCATGGCCATCTGCGAGACCTGCGGCAACGACTACGACATGGCGTTCGAGGTGCACGCGCAGGGTGCGGTGCACACCTTCGACTGCTTCCAGTGCGCGATCGAGGCCATGGCGCCGATCTGCGAGCACTGCGGCACCAAGGTCATCGGGCACGGCGTCCAGTCGGGCGAGCATTGGTACTGCTGCGCGCACTGCGCCCGCCAGGAGGGCAGCGAGGGCATCGTCGACCGGGTGATGGCGGGCAGCGCCACCACCTGACCCCTGACTACGCCAGCAGGGGACGCAGCCGCGCGACGGCCTCCGCCAGCGGCTCCGCCGGCACCGGAACGGCCAGATCGAGCGCCACGTCGCCGTCCCGGTGCTCCCACACGCCCGCGACCCGCCCCTCGTGCACGACGACGGGGGAGATCCAGCCCGCCTGGCGGCTCACCTTGGCCTTGAGCTCCGGCGGGATGAGCGGGGCGAGCGTGCGCGGCGCGCCCAGGATGTACTGGTCGAAGCCCGGCAGCAGGTGCACGGCCGCGGACGGGCGGCCGGCGGCCAGCTCGTCCACGTGCTCCGAGAGCGCGAGCAGCGTGAGCCCGTCGTCGGTCCCGACCTCGGTCAGCTCGGGCGCGAGCGCGCGGAACCAGCCCTTCAGCACCGCCTTGCGCGCCGTCCCGCCGAACAGCCACGCGTCGAACATCTCCGGCGTCGCCGGGCCGTGCGCGCCCAGATAGGCGCGCGCCACCCGCACGCCCGCCTCCTCGTGCGGCGGCAGCTCGCCCGGCCAGCCCGGCAGCCAGCCCGCGGGGGTGGTGAAGGTCACCCTGCCCTCGCGCGGCGGGCCGTAGCACAGCTCGCCCAGGCGGCTGAGCGGCTTGAGCAGCGCGCCCCAGCCGGATGCCAGCGCCTCGCGCAGCCGGGTCCGGCCGGTCATCGTCACCACGGCGTCGACCAGTTCCTCCCGGGTCAGCGGCTCGCCCTTCAGCGCCTCGGGAACCGCCTCCATGATCACGGCGATCTCGTCGGCCGTCACCCCGTGGCCGCGCTGCCACGAGCCCTTCTCCCAGAACCGCAGCGTCGCGAGCGCCGCGCAGTAGGAGGCCAGCTCGTCCGCGGGCACCAGGTGCAGCGTGCCGCCCCGCATGAGCCAGGTCTTGACCAGCGTGCGCTCGGACCACAGGGCGCGGGCCACCTCCCCGCGCTCCGGCTCGGCCTGGCGGACCGCCACCGCCAGCTCCGCCGACGAGGCCACCTGCGCCTGCACGCCGCACAGCCGCCGGGCGACGCTCACGGCGTCGCCGCCGTCGGCGCCGCTCACGAACTGCCTGCGCAGCCGCCAGGCGAGGATCTGCCCCCAGCTCACCCGAATCGTCATCCGCCTTTTCTACCGGACCCGGCCGACATTCCCGCCGGCCGGATCACGGGCTCAGGCGGTGAAGCCGATGTTCTCGTAGTGCAGGTCGTAGAAGCCGCGCGCGCCCACGTTGGCCAGCGTCTCCTTCACGGCCACGTTCTGGGGCCGCTGGTAGAGGGGCAGGACGTTGACCTCCTGCCACAGCAGCCGGTCGGCGGCGTTGGCGAGCGAGCGCCCCTCGGCCGGGTCCAGGCTCTGCGCGGCCCGGCTCATGGCCTCGTCGATGGCCGCCGACCCGGTGCGGCCGAAGTTGGCGTTCCACGTCTTGCCGTCGGGGGCATTCGCGTAGATGCCGAAGCTGCTGGACACGGGGTACGGCGTGCCGATGTAGGAGAACGGCGTGATGTCGAAGTTGCCGGGGATCACGTAGCTGGTGAAGAAGTCGCCGCTGGGCACCGACTGGATGGTCAGCTTCACCCCGATCTGGGCGAGCATGCTCTGCGCCAGCTCCCCCTCCTGCTTGCTGATCTGCACCCCGGACGGCACCACGAAGCGCAGCTCCAGCGGTTTGCCGTTCTTCCGCCGCACCGCGCCGTCGAGCCGCCAGCCGGCCGCGTCCAGGAGCTGCCGCGCCCGCGTGGGGTTGTAGGCCCCGTGCTCGCCGGCGTTGTCCTGGTAGCCCTCCTGGGTGTTCATGAAGAAGTGGTTGTCGAGCAGCGCGATCGGCCAGTCGAGGCCCTGCAGGTCGGACTGCGCGATGGCCTGCCGGTTGATGCCGAGCTGCACGGCCCGGCGCACGTCGCGGTCACGCAGCAGCTCGCTGGAGCCGTTGAAGGTGAAGTGCCGGAAGTCGGGCCCGGCGGCCTGCCGTACCTGGGCGCCCGAGGTGGCCCTGGCCCGCGCGTAGTCGGGCGCGGACGGGCCCACGTCGATGATGTCGAGCTCGCCGTTGCTGAACGCGCCGATCAGCGAGTCCTGCTCGGCCGCCCGGTAGATGATCCGGTCGAGCTTGGCCCGGTCGCCCCACCACGCGTCGTCCCGTACCAGCGTGACCGTCTTGGCCGTCTGGTCGAACCCGCCGAACTTGAACGGCCCCGCCGTCACCGGGATCCTGTTGAGCCACCCGGTGTTGAACGCCTCCGCCGAGGAGTTGGTGGCGGCCGGCAGCAGCGGCCCGAACAGCGACTGCCAGTCGCCGAACGGCCGCGCGAACGTCACCACCACCTCGTGGTCGTCCTTGCCCCGCGCCACCTTCTCGATGTCCTGGTAGCCGGTCGCGGAGGCGATGCGGTAGGCGGGGTCCTTGCCGTTGAGCGCCCGCCACTGGGCCTGGTAGTCGGCCCAGGTGATCGGCTTGCCGTCGGACCAGTGCGCCTTCGGGTTGAGCGTGTAGGTGACGACCTGCCGCGGCCGCCGCGCCGTCACCTCGGCCTCCAGCACGTAGTCGCGGTCGGGCGTGATCTCCGCCTTCTCGTCGGAGTAGAACGGCGCGGGCAGCAGCGCGTTGCTGACCGACGCCGCCACCGCCAGGTTGCCGTCGACGTGGTTGCGGTTCCACTGCGCGGGCAGCTCGTTGATGCCCCACCGGAGCGTGCCGCCGTCCTTGACCTGGTCGCGCGGGCGCGGGTTGATGTCGAACGCCCTGATCGTACGGTCGTCGCCCCGGCCCCCGGTGCCTCCCGCGCCGCCGCCGGAGCGGCCCCCGCAGCCCGCCAGGGCCAGCGGCGCGGCCACGGCCAGGGCGAGGACGAGACGTGCTGCTTTCATCGAGCGGTTCCTCCTGGTCTAAACGACGACACGCCTCTCGGCGTAATGGCAGGCCGCGCCGTGGTCCTCGCCCAGCGTCCGCACGTCGGGCTCCACCAGGACGCAGAGCCCGCGCTCGTCGTCGGTGAGCTCGCCACGGAACTTGGGGCACCTGGTGCGGAAGCGGCAGCCCGTCGGAGGGTCGGCCGGGCTGGGCAGGTCGCCCTCCAGCAGGATCCGCCGCCGGGAACGCTCGCGCGCCGGGTCGGGCAGCGGGATCGCTGACAGCAGGGCCTGGGTGTACGGATGCATCGGGGCGTCGTAGACGGCGTCGACCCGGCCGATCTCGGCGATCCTGCCGAGGTACATGACCGCCACACGGTCGGCGAGATGCCGCACCACGGCCAGGTCGTGCGCCACGAACAGGTAGGACAGCCCGAGCCTGGCCCGCAATGCGCCGAGCAGGTTGATCACGCCGGCCTGGATCGACACGTCCAGCGCCGAGACCGGCTCGTCCAGCACCAGCAGCCGGGGCTCCAGCGCCAGCGCCCGCGCGATGCCGACGCGCTGCCGCTGCCCACCGGAGAAGTCCTGCGGGTAGCGGGCGGCGTGCTCGGGATCCAGGCCGACCAGCGCCAGCAGCTCGGCCACCCGCCGCCCCGGCTGCCGGTGCCCGTGCGTGCGCAGCGGCTCGGCCACGATGTCGTGGACGGTCATGCGCGGGTCGAGCGAGGCCAGCGGGTCCTGGAAGACCACCTGCAGGTCGCGCCGGATCGCGGTGCGCTCGCCCCGGCCGAGCCGGGAGGTGTCGCGGCCGAGCACGACGATGCGGCCGGCCTGCGGGGCGGCCAGCTCCAGGATCTGGGTCAGCGTCGTGGTCTTGCCGCTGCCCGACTCGCCGACCAGGGCCAGCGTCTCGCCCTCGCGGATGTCGAAGCCGACCCCGGCGACCGCGTGCACGGTGCCCACCCGCCGCCTGAACACAGCGCCCTTGACCAGTGGGTAGTCCTTGACCAGGCCGCTGACCTCCAGCACCGTCCGCCGGTGCCGCGCCCGCGAGCCTCCCGGCGGCTCGGCGCCGTCCTCGCCGCCCGCGCCGGAACCGGCGGCATCGGGAGGGCCGACGGGGCCGGCGGGGCCGACGGGGCCGGCGACGTCGGCGAGGCCAAGACGGCCAGCGAGGCCGGCGTCGGCGACGCCGACCGGGCCGGTGGCGTCGGCGAGGGCGACGGGGCGCACGTCCTCCCAGCGGATGCACGCCGCGCGATGCCCCTCGCCCACCTCGTACAGCGGGGGCTCGCGCTCGTCGCAGGCGGCCACGCGCAGCGGGCAGCGCGGCGCGAACGGGCAGCCGGGCGGCAGCGCGGCGGGGGAGGGCGGGCTGCCCTCGATCGGCGTCAGCCGCCCGCCGTGGCGGTCGATGCGCGGCACCGAGCCCAGCAGGCCCACGGTGTAGGGCATGCGCGGCCGGTAGTAGACGTCGTCGACGCCGCCGACCTCGACGGGGCGGCCGGCGTACATGACGAGCACCCGATCGGCGAAGCCGGCCACCACCCCGAGATCGTGCGTGATCATGATGATGGCCGCGCCGGTCTTGCGCTGCGCCGTCTTCAGCACCTCCAGCACCTGCGCCTGTACGGTGACGTCGAGCGCGGTGGTCGGCTCGTCGCAGATGATCACGTCGGGGTCGTTGGCGATGGCCATCGCGATCATCACGCGCTGCCGCATCCCGCCGGAGAACTCGTGCGGGAAGGCGAGCGCCCGCTCGGCCGGACGCGGGATGCCGACGAGCTCCAGCAGCTCCACCGCCTTGACCAGGGCGTTCTCCTTGCTCACGCGCTGGTGTACGCGCACGGCCTCGGCGATCTGGTCGCCCACCCGGTAGACCGGCGTGAGCGCCGACAGCGGGTCCTGGAACACCATGGAGATCGTCCGGCCACGCAGCGCGTCGAGCTCGCGGGCGGGCGCGCCGATCAGCTCCTTGCCGTGCAGCCGCACCGACCCGGTGACGCGCGCCCCCGGCGGCAGCAGGCCCATGACGGCCGCCGAGGCGACGGACTTGCCCGACCCCGACTCGCCGACGATGGCCAGCACCTCGCCGGGCCGCACCGCGTAGCCGACGCCGCGCACGGCCGGCACGCCGCCGAAGGTGACGCCGAGGTCGGTGACCTCCAGGACCGGTCTCATCGTGCCCTCTTCGCCGCCGGGTCGAACGCGTCGCGCAGCGCGTCGCCGACGAGGTTGACCGCGAGCACCGTGACCACCAGCAGCCCGGCCACGAACCAGAACGTCCACGGCGCGTACATGGCCGTCCTCGACCCGTCGGCGATCAGCGTGCCGAACGACACGTCGGGCGGCTGGATGCCGAACCCGAAGTAGGACAGCGACGTCTCGGTCAGGATGGCCGCGCTGACGTTGAGCGTGGCGTCCACGACGAGCAGCGACGACAGGTTGGGGATCACGTGCCGGAAGACGATGCGCACCGGCGGCACCCCCATGTAGCGGGCGGCCTGGATGAACTCCCGCTCCTTGAGCGAGATCGTCATCCCCCTGACGACCTTGGAGGTCACCATCCACAGGAACAGCGCCAGCATGACCACGAACAACGCCCATTGCCCGGCCCCGAACAATGGCGACATGATCGCCAGCACGAGGAAGGCGGGCAGCACGAGCAGCAGGTCGGTCGTCCAGCTCAGCACGCGGTCGGTCCAGCCGAGGAAGTAGCCGGCGAACGCGCCGACGAGGGCCGCGAGCGTCGTGGAGACCAGCGCCGCCAGCAGGCCCACGACCAGCGACTTCTGCATGCCGCGCAGGGTGAGGGCGAAGACGTCGGCGCCCGTTTGGAGCGTTCCGAACCAGTGGTCGGCGGAGGGCGGCTGCAGGAACGCGGTGAAGTCCTTGTCGGTGTAGCTCCACCGGCTGACCAGCGGCCCGGCGAAGGCCAGCAGGAACATCGCCGCCAGCACCGCGAAGCCCGCGATCCCCTGCGGGGAGCGGAAGAACCGCCCGGCCACCACCCGCATCCGGGAGGGGACGCGCGCGACCGCGCCGTCGCTCAGCTCCTCGGCCAGCTCCTCCTGCGACAGCGTCATGCGGACCGCACCCTCGGATCGAGCGCCGCGTGCAGCAGGTCGGCGGCGAGTGAGGCGCACAGCACCGCGACGCCCGCGAGCAGCGAGATGGCGGCGACCGTGTTGACGTCGTTGCTGAAGATCGAGTTGATGAGCTGCTCGCCCAGCCCGTGCCAGCCGAAGATCTTCTCGGTGAACGTGGCCCCGGTCAGCAGCGCCCCGAACGTGAAGGCGAAGTAGGTCGCCACCGGGATCAGCGCCGTGCGCAGCGCGTGCCGGACCAGCGCCTTGCGCCGGCTCAGCCCCTTGGCCACGGCGGTGCGCACGTAGTCGGCGCCGAGCACGTCGAGCATCATGTTGCGCTGGTAGCGGCTGAAGACGGCGGCGAGCCCGACGGACAGCGAGATCGTCGGCAGGATGAGGTGCTGCACCCGGTCGACGGCCTGCCCCCAGAACCCGGCGGTCAGCCCGTCGGTGTGCTCGCCGCTGACCAGCAGCACCTGGTGGCCGAAGACCCGTTCGTTGGCCCAGGACGCCAGCAGGATCAGCATGTTGGCCACCACGACCACCGGCACCGCGAGCACCACGAACGACAGGCCGGTGGAGAGCCGGTCGAACCAGCCGTACTGCCGGACCGCGGCGAGCGCTCCGGCCAGCACCCCGATCAGGCTGCCGAAGAACACCCCCAGGATCACCAGCCGGAACGTCACGCTCATGCGCCGCCTGAGGTCGTCGCCGACCGGCGAACCGGTGATCGTCCTGCCGAAGTCGCCCCGGACCACCCCGCCCGCCCAGGTGGCGTAGCGCTGCAGCAGCGGGACCTTGTCGTTGAGGTTGAGCGCGGCGAGCTGCGCGTCGACCACGGCCGGCGGCGGCTTGGGCGTGCGGTCAGCGTAGTTGGAGCGCGGGTCGAGGGCGACGGCGGCCAGCAGATAGGAGAGGCTGGCGGCCACCACGACGAGCACGGTGTAGCCGAGCAGCCTGCGGACCAGGAACCCGGCCATCGCCCTCCCTCCGCCGAGCACGCTACGCAGTCATATAGCTACACCATGCGACGGGTGGGCGCACGCAGCAGGAAGAAGTCAGCGGCCGGAAAGTTCGTCCACGGCGGCGGCGACGTCCTCGCTCGTGATCGTGGTCAGCTCGGCCGCACTGGCCGCCGAGCCGGCCCCGGCCTGCGCGGCCAGGCGTACGTCCCGGCGCATCGCGGCGCGCTCGAACAGCGAACGGGCGAAGCGGCCGTTGCCGAGGCCGTCGATCAGCCGCTCCGCGCAGACCCAGGTGAAGACCTCGTCGAGGTTGCGCAGCGCGCCCTCGTCGAAGGTGTCGCCCGCCTTGGACGCGAGCAGGACCGCGATCTCGCTCAGCTCGGCGGGGGAGTAGCTGGGGAAGGCCACGCGCTGGTTGAACCGGCTGGCCAGGCCGGGGTTGGTGGCGAGGAAGCCGTCCATCTCGCGCTCGTAGCCGGCCAGCACGACGACGAGCCGGTCGCGGTCGTCCTCGGCCCGCTTGAGCAGCGTCTGCACGGCCTCGGCGCCGAAGGCGTCGCCGCCCTGGTAGCCGGGGTTGATCAGGCTGTAGGCCTCGTCGATGAACAGCACCCCGCCGAGCGCCCGGTCGATCAGCTCGTTGGTCTTGATCGCGGTGGCGCCGAGGTGCTGGCCGACCAGGTCGGCGCGGTGCGCCTCGACCACGTCGGGCCTGGCCAGCAGGCCGAGCGCGGCGAAGACGCGGCCGAGGACCCGGGCGACGGTGGTCTTGCCGGTGCCGGGCGGCCCCACGAAGACGAAGTGGCGCATCTGCTGCGGCGTGGGCAGCCCGCGCTCCTGCCGCATGCGGGCCACCTGGAGCTGCGCGGCGATGGCGTGCACCTGCCGCTTGACCGGGGCCAGGCCCGCCATGCGGTCGAGGTCGGCGAGCGCCTCCTCCAGCGTGGGGGTGGCGGCGTAGCCGCGGAAGCGGGCGGTGAGGTCGTCGAACGCCTTGGTGACGTCGGCCGTGGTGGTCGTCACGAGGTCGGCGGTGGTCGGCGTGCCGCCCGCGCCCACCACGCGTACGTCGCGGGCCTGCGCGGCGGCCTCGACCAGGCTGCGGGCGAAGCGGGCGTTGCCCAGCTCGTCGACCAGGCCGCGGCGGTGCACGTCGTCGTACAGGCCGAGCAGGACGCGCCGGGTCTCGTGGCTCATCTGGTCGCCCCGCCGCCGCTGGAGCAGCTCGGTGACCTCGACGAGCTCCTGCGGGGAGTAGCCGGGGAAGCGTACGCGGGTGGCGAAGCGGCTGGCCAGGCCGGGGTTGCTGGACAGGAAGCCGCTCATCTCCTGCTCGTAGCCGGCCAGGATGATGATCACCCGGTCGCGGTCGTCCTCGGCCCGCTTGAGCAGGGTCTGCACGGCCTCGGCGCCGAACCGGTCGGGCTGGCCGTCGGAGGAGTTGACCAGCCCGTACGCCTCGTCGATGAACAGCACCCCGCCGAGCGCCCGGTCGACCAGCTCGTTGGTCTTGATCGCGGTCGCGCCCAGGAACTCGCCCACCAGGTCGGCGCGCTGCGCCTCGACCACGTAGGGGGTCTCCAGCAGGCCGAACGCGTAGAAGATCTTGGCGAGCGCGCGGGCCACCGAGGTCTTGCCGGTGCCGGGCGGGCCGACGAAGACGAAGTGACGGGTGGGCCGCTCGCTGGCGTAGCCCGCCTCGGCGCGCAGCCGGGACGCCTCGATGGAGGCGGCGATCGAGCGCACCTGCTCCTTGACCGGGGCGAGCCCGATCATGCTCTCCAGCTCGGCGAGCGCGTCCTCGACGGAGATCTGGGGCGGCCCGCCCGGTTTGTCCAGGGCGGTCTCGGGACGGCCCTCGCGGGCCCTGACCCTGACCTGCTCCTCGACGGCGTTCTCGGCCCTGGTCCGGCGGGCCAGCAGGAGGCGCTGGACGAGGACGGCGAGCGCGGCGGCGTACGCGACCCAGACCGAGATGGTGGCGGAGACGGGGGACAGGGCCGCGGCGAGCAGGCCGGCGGGCAGGAGCGCCGTCAGAGTGGTCACCCACGGTGTCACCCAGCGGATGAGGTGCGCGGCGGCGGCGACCGGCAGGGCCAGCCCGACCATCAGGTGCACCGCGAACGAGCCCGCGGGGTAGAGGCGCGCGAACGCCTGGAGGGCGAGCGCCATCCAGCACACCACCACCAGCGTGGTGGCGGCGGCGCGGGGGAAGCGCATGGTGAGTGCGATGAAGGCGAGCGCCAGCAGGACGAGGGGGAAGGTGCTCAGCAGGTCCCAGCCGAGGGCCGCGCCCACTCCCATCGTCGCGACGAGCACGACCACGTAGAGCACCCGCCGCACCCCAGGAGGGATCCGGAAGTAGCGCTCCCGCACCTGTTCGAACAGATCCCGCGCTGCGGCCCGCCCCGCGGCCTGGGCCCTGCCGGACTCATGCATCACGCCTCCCCGGTCCGCCCCCGGTTATACCGCACTGGACGGACGATTAGGCGTTTCTGACACGCTGGGCCGAGGTCACGAAAGCGGCGATCTGACGGCCGAGCTCGGCGCCGGCGTCCTCCTGGAGGAAGTGCCCGGCGCCCTTGATCACGGGATGCTCCAGGCCGGAGGCCCCTGCCATCGACTTGAGCAGGATCGGCCGCATGCCTCCGGTGATCGGGTCGCCGTCGGAGAAGGCCACCAGGAACGGGCGGTCCAGCGTGGTGAGAACCCGCCAGGCTGCGCGGTTGGCGGGCGCGGCGGGGTCGTCGGGGGAGGTGGGCACGAGGCCGGGCATGGCTCGGGGGCCCGCCTTGTAGGTCTCGTCGGGGAACGGCGCGTCGTAGGCGGCCCGCACCTCGGGCGGCAGCGGGGTCCTGCACCCGGCCTGTACGAACCGGGCGACGTCGAGCGCCGGGGCGTTGAGCACGGACTCGCGGAACCGGTGCCAGACCTCGGGCATGGGAATGTCACCCGTCGGCAACCCCGTGTTGGCGGCCACGATCCCGGCCACCCGCTCCGGGTGCTCGGCGGCGATCCGCAGCCCGATGAGGCCGCCCCAGTCCTGGCCGACCACGGTCATGCCGCGCAGGCCGAGCGCGTCGAGCAGCAGGGCCCTGGTCCATTCGACGTGCCTGGCGTAGGTGTGGTCGGCGAGGCCGGCGGGCTTGTCGGAGCGGCCGAAGCCGATCAGGTCGGGCGCGATCGCCCGCAGCCCGGCCGCGGCCAGCTCGGTCATGACGTGGCGGTAGAGGAAGGACCAGCTCGGCTCGCCGTGCAGCAGCACGACCGGCGCGCCGCCGGCGGGGCCGGCCTCCACGTACGCCATCCGCAGGCCGTCGCCCACCTCGGCGTATCGGGGCTCGTAGGGGAAGTCGGGCAGTCCGGCGAAGCGCTCGTCGGGAGTACGCAGGATCCGCATAGAACAAAACTCTAGTCACCGGCGCTGGTGCCGCCCAGGGAACTCGCCCACCGACACCTGCTTGGGCGTCACCCGCAGCACGTCGGCGTCGGCGAGCGCGATGCCGCGCACCTCCACCCAGAACCGCCGCTGGAGCGGGTCGGCGGCGAACACCGCCACGCGCGGATCGGCCTCGATCGCCTCCCACGCCTCGGTCCCCGCGATCAGGCGCAGCTCGCCGGTGGAGGTGACGGAGGCCGCCGCGCCGGCGACCCGGGGGCCGAGGCCGTCGCCGTAGGACAGGACGACGTCGCGGGCGTAGGAGATGGTCCGGCGCGCCTCGGCGGTCAGCGCGGCCGACGGCCCGGATCCCATGGGCAGGTCGCACATGACCAGCGCGGCCCGCCACGGCCCGGGGCCGCCCCGCCACCAGGCCAGCGCCGCCCGCGCCGCGAACACCGCCACCGCCGCCGCGAGCGCCCCCAGCCCGATCCGCCAGGCCCACGCCGAGCCCAGCAGCCCGCCGGCCGCGCAGGCGGCGGCGGCCAGCACGACCAGCAGCGTCGCGGCCACGAGCCACCGGTCGTCCGCGCGGCGGGCGCGCAGGCAGCCGCGCACCACCGGGTACGGCACCGCCAGCGCCGCCACGGCCGCCCGCGGCTCCACGACGAGCGCCCCGCCCACCACCGGCACCAGCACCGACCACGTCCTGACGAGGACGATCCAGAGCGTGACCCCGACGTCGCGCCGCGCCGTGCGGTCGGGGCCGGCGAGCAGCGCCTGCTCCAGAGCGCGCAGCGGCCGGCCGCGCCAGGACTCCGCCATCGCCCGCACGGCGGCGAGCGCCGGCCAGCCGAGCACGACGACGCCCGCCAGCCCGGCCCACACCGGGTCGAGCGCGCGGGGCACGGCGGGCGCCGTCCCGAGCACCAGCCAGGCGGCGAAGGCCGGCACCGACGCCACGGCGGCCACCACGCCCGCGCCGAGCCACGGGTCCCGTCCGAACATGGCGGGCACGTACGACCAGACCCGGACCCGCCGCGCCTGCCGCACCGTGAGCGGCACCAGCAGCGCGAGCACCGCGAGCCCGGCGAGCCGCGCCCGCGTCCCCCAGTCGAAGGCGAGCGCTGCCGCCGCGATGGCGACGGTGGCCACGGCGACCAGCAGCCTGGCCTGCCGCGACCAGACCTCCAGCGCCCGCCTGGCCCTGCCGGTGTCGCGCGGGTCCACGGGCCAGGCCGGATCGTGGTGCGGGCGGGGCCGTTCCCAGCGCAGCAGCGCCAGCGCCAGGTTCACCCTGGCCTGCGGATGGGCGGGGGCGACGGCCAGCGCCGCGCGGTAGCGGCGTACGGCGCGGGCGTGGTCGCCGCGCAGCAGCGCGAGGTCGCCCAGCAGGACCTCGGGGTCGGCCTCCTCGGGTGCGAACCTCCTGGCCTGCTCGGCGTGCTCGACCGCCGCCGGCCAGCGACCGGGGCGGCGGCGCAGGACCGCGGCGAGGCGCAGGCGGGCGAGCCAGGAGCCGGGCGCCAGCGCCACGGCCCGCTCGGCGGCGGGCAGCGCGTCGGCGTCGCGGCCGAGCCGCTCGTGGGCGAGGCTGATGAGCCGGTACGCCCACTCGGCCCCGGGATCGAGGTCGGCGGCGCGGTGGGCGGCCTCCAGCGCGGATTCGGGGCGGCCGGTGTTCAGCCTGGTCAGCGCCTCGTCGCACCACTCGCGTGAGGACCTATCCTGAATGTCATCGTTCCTACCACTTGGATCGGTCCCCACTCCTCCATGATCGGTTGGGGGGCCGACGTTGGATAGATACCGACATATGGCTGTATCTCACTAGAGAGGTGCGCCAGACCGTGGATCAGGCGATACCGCTATGACAAGCGCGTGCCATGGCCTAAGCTGCCACGCAAGCCGGAGCGCAAGAGCCGGGGCGCCGCCGTCCTGAAGGGGCGGGCGCGAGACCGTGGCGCGCGAGCGGCCGACCACCTGCGCGTGCGGGCCCTGTCAGCGGATCGGCCTGCAAGGAGGCCCATGACCGTCACACAGGCCGCACCGCTCGTCAAGACTTCCGCGAGCCGGCCGGGCGAGCGACGCTGGTCCGTCCTGGCGCTGCTCTGCCTGGCGCTGCTGCTCATCACGGTGGACGCGACGGTTCTGCACATCGCGGTGCCCGCGCTCACCGCCGCGCTCGAACCGAGCGCGGTGCAGCTCCTGTGGATCATCGACGTCTACTCGCTCGTCGTCGCGCCGCTGCTCATCATGTTCGGCACGCTCGGCGACAAGTACGGACGCAAACGCCTGGTCCTGTGCGGCTTCGTACTGTTCGGCCTGGCCTCGGCGGGGGCCGCGTTCGCCCCGACGCCGCTGACGCTGATCCTGGCCAGGGCACTGCTCGGCGTCGGCGGCGCGATGATCATGCCGGCCACGCTCTCGCTCATCCGCCAGGTCTTCACCGACCGGCGCGAGCGGGCCGTCGCGCTCGGCATCTGGAGCGCGGTGGCCGCGGCCGGCGCCGCCGTCGGGCCGCTCGTCGGCGGGGTGCTGGTCGGCTTCTGGTGGGGCGCGGTCTTCCTGATCAACGTGCCGATCCTGCTCGTGCTGCTGCCCGCCGCCGTCCGCCTGCTGCCCGAATCGCCCGTACGCAGGGACCGCCCCTGGGACGCCGCGGGCGCGGCGCTGTCGGTCGTCGGCCTCCTGGCGCTGGCCTTCGGGCTCAAGGAGGCCGGTTCGGGCACCCTCATGCCGATGTGGGCGTCGCTGCTGGTGTTCCTGGCGGGAGCCGGGCTGCTCGTCGCCTTCGTCAGGCGGCAGCGGCGGCTGGCCGTGCCGCTGCTGGAGCTCGGGCTGTTCCGGCGGCGCGAGTTCACCACCGGCGTCACCGGGGTGCTGCTCGGCGTCTTCGCGCTGGTCGGGCTCCAGCTCATGCTCGCCCAGTACCTGCAGCTCGTGCTCGGCGACAGCCCGGTGCGCGCGGCGGTGCGCATGCTGCCGCTGGTGCTGTCGGCGATCTGCGGCGGGCTCGCGGCGGCCCGCATCCTGCCGCGCCTCGGCCTGCGGGCCACGATGAGCGGCGGGCTCGGGCTGGTCGCGCTGGCCCTCACGCCGACGCTGAGCTGGGGCGTCGAAGGGCATCCCGTGATGCTGGCCGTCTGCTTCGTCGGCATCGGGTTCGGGGTGCAGGTGGCGCTGCTGGCCGCCTCCGACACCATCATGTCCGCGGTCCCCGAGTCCCGGGCGGGAGGGGCGGCGGCCATCGAGGAGACCGCGTACGAGCTGGGCGCCGGCCTCGGCGTCGCCGTGCTCGGCACCATCACCGCCATCGCCTACGCCCCCGCACTGAGCGCCGTGCCCGGGGTTCCCGCGGCCTCCATGGACGAGGCCCGCCAGTCCCTGGCCTCGGCCGCGCACGTCGCGCACCAGGTGGGCGGCAGCGCGGGCGGCGCGCTGCTCGACGCCGCCCGGTGGGCCTTCGTCAACGCCCTGCACACGACCGTCGTCGTGAGCGTCGTCCTGTTGAGCCTGACGGCCGTCGCGGTGGCCGTGCTGCTCCGCCGTGATTGAGGTGTGCCATGTCCCGTACCGGGCAGTCAACTACCGTGAAACAGGTCTCCCGTGATGTCGCGGCCTTAGTCGCCCGCCTGTGCGTGGGCGGGATCTTCTTCGCCAACGGATGGGCCAAGCTGGAGGACGGCCTGAAGCTCACCGGCTCCAAGTTCCTGGAGCAGGGCGCGCCCGCGCCGCAGGCATGGGCCACGGTCACGATGCTCGCCGAGCTCATCGGCGGGGCCCTGCTGATCGCCGGGCTGGCGGTCTCCGTCACGGGCCTGTTCCTCTTCGCCGAGGCGCTGGCGGTCTTCGTCGTCGCGCCGCCGCTCAACCCGATCACCGTGAACGAGATCGTCCTGCTCGGCGCGGCGTCGCTGCTGCTGGCCGTGGTGGGGGCCGGGCGGGTGTCGGTCGACCACATGGTGGTGATCCGGCGGCGGGAGGCGGCGGCGGCCGACGAGTTCGCCGCCGACCACGACGCCGAGCGGGTCATCGCGTCCTTCCGCGACCCGGACGCCCCGGCGCGGCCCGCGGACGAGGCCGGGGAGCCCCCCGCCGCGGAGCAGCAGACCGCCCCGCCCGAGACCCCTCCCGCGGACCCGCCCGAGGAGCGCTCCGCCACCGAGGACACCGCGCCGCACCCACGCCCGCGCGCCGCCGCTTCCAAGCGCACCGAGGAGCGGGCCCCCGCCCCGGGCGACACGCTGGTCGCCGGGCGCAAGAAGCCCGCCGCCCGGAGCAGGCGCACGTCCGACGAGTGAGGACCGGGGTCACATCTCCGCGGTGAGCCGGGCCACCACCCGCATCTTGTTCATCGCGTCCAGGGCCGCCACCTTGTACGACTCCGCCAGCGTCGGATAGTTGAAAACGGCGTTCACCAGGTAGTCCACGGTGCCGCCGCACCCCATGACGGTCTGCCCGATGTGCACCAGCTCCGTCGCGCCCGTGCCGAACACGTGCACGCCCAGCAGCCGCCGGTCCTCCGAGGACACCAGCAGCTTGAGCATGCCGTACGAGTCGCCGATGATCTGCCCCCTGGCCAGCTCCCGGTAGCGCGACACGCCCACCTCGAACGGCACCTTCTCCCGCGTCAGCTCGTCCTCCGACTTCCCGACGAAGCTGATCTCCGGGATCGTGTAGATGCCGATGGGCGTCAGCTCGGCCAGCTCCTCGACCGGCTCGCCGCAGGCGTGCTGCGCGGCCACCCGGCCCTGCTCCATCGAGGTGGCCGCGAGCGCGGGGAAGCCGATCACGTCGCCCACGGCGTAGATGTGCGGGACGGCGGTGGCGTAGTTGTCGTCCACCGCGATCCGGCCGCGCCGGTCGGCCGCCAGACCCGCGGCCTCCAGGCACAGCTCGGCGGTCTTGCCCTGGCGGCCGGCCGAGTACATCACGCAGTCGGCGGGGATCCTCTTCCCGCTCTCCAGCACGGTCAGCGCGCCGCTGCCGCGCCGCTCGACGGCCGCCACGTTCTCGCCGAACCTGAAGGTGACCGCCAGGTCGCGCAGGTGGTACTTCAGCGCCTCGACGATCTCCAGGTCGCAGAACTCCAGCATGCGCTCGCGCCGCTCCACCAC
This sequence comes from Nonomuraea sp. LP-02, assembly GCF_036289125.1. Classification (NCBI taxonomy): domain Bacteria; kingdom Bacillati; phylum Actinomycetota; class Actinomycetes; order Streptosporangiales; family Streptosporangiaceae; genus Nonomuraea; species Nonomuraea sp. LP-02. Next base: position 9,262,299 of record NZ_JAXCLK010000001.1, read on the forward strand.
CGTCACCTTCGTGCCGAGCGCGGCGAACATGGAGGCGTACTCGATGCCGATCACGCCGGCCCCGACGACCACCAGCGTCTCCGGCACCCGCTCCAGCCGCAGGATCGCGTCGGAGTCGATCACCGTACGGTCGTCGAACTCCACGCTGTCCGGCCGGGCCGGCGAGGTGCCGGTGGCGATCACGATCCGGTCGGCGGTGATCTTCTTCTCGGCGCTGTCGTCGTCGCCGGACACGCCGATCGTGTGCGGGTCGAGGAACCGCCCGGTGCCGTGCAGCACCGTCACGTGGTTGCGGGCGAGCTGGCTGCGGATCACCTGGATCTCGCGGCCGATCACGTGCTGCGTGCGCATGCCGAGGTCGGTGACCGTGATCTCGTCCTTGACGCGGTAGCTGGCGCCGTACAGCTCGCGCTGGTTGAGCCCGGTGAGGTAGAGCACCGCCTCGCGCAGCGTCTTGGAGGGGATCGTGCCCGTGTTGATGCACACGCCGCCGATCATGTGCCGTTTCTCGATCACGGCGACGCGCCGGCCGAGCTTCGCCGCGGCGATCGCGGCCTTCTGTCCGCCGGGCCCGGAGCCCAGGACAACTACGTCAAAGTCCGCCACAACGTACAGTGTGCGGTCCGCCGCACCGCGCCGGAAAGCCCCGTCTGCCAGACTCCGGAGTATGTTGCGCGCCTTCACCCAGGTCGACGTGTTCACCGCCACCCCCTACCTCGGCAACGCGCTCGCGGTCGTGCTGGAGGCCGACGGGCTCGGCACCGAGGAGATGCGGCGCTTCGCCGCCTGGACCAATCTGTCCGAGACCACCTTCGTCCTGCCGCCCACCGACCCCGGAGCCGACTACCGGGTACGCATCTTCACCCCCGCCCAGGAGCTGCCCTTCGCCGGGCACCCCACGCTCGGCACCTGTCACGCCTGGCTGGAGGCCGGGGGCACGCCGCGCGACCCCGGCGAGATCGTCCAGGAGTGCGGGGCGGGGCTCGTACGGGTGCGGCGAGCCGGCGACGGCCTGGCGTTCCAGGCGCCGCCGCTGATCCGCTCGGGCCCGGTGGAGGAGCCGCTGCTGGCGAGCATCGCCGAGGCACTCGGCATCCCCAGGGACGCCGTCGTGGACGCCGAGTGGGCCGACAACGGCCCCGGCTGGGTGGCGCTGCTGCTCGCCGACGCCGAGTCGGTGCTCGCACTGCGGCCCGGCACGGTGCCGTGCGACGTCGGCGTGGCGGGGCCCCACCCGGCGGGGTCGGACCTCGCGTACGAGGTGCGCGCCTTCTTCCCGCTCCAGGGCGCCACCGTCGAGGACCCGGTCACCGGCAGCCTCAACGCATCGCTGGCCCAGTGGCTGCTGCGCACCGGCCGCGTCACGGCACCGTACGTCGCCGCCCAGGGCACCGCGATCGGCCGCGCCGGCCGGGTGCGGATCGACGCCGACGACAGCGGGAACGTGTGGGTCGGCGGATCGACCGTCACCTGCATCGCCGGCCGCGTGGAGCTGTGACCGGCCGCCTCAGCGCTCGCGCTGGACGGTGAAGCGCACCTCGTCGCCAGGGCGGAGCTGCGCGGCCACCGCCAGGTCGGCCGCGCGCAGCACGGCGATCACCGGATAGCCGCCGGTCGGCGGATGGTCGGCGAGGAAGACGATCGGCTGTCCGCTCGGCGGCACCTGGACCGCGCCCGTCACCATCCCCTCGCTCGGCAGCTCGCCCTCCCTCGCCCGCACCAGCTCCGGGCCGCGCAGCCGCACGCCGACCCGGTTGCTGTCCTGCGTCACGACGTAGGGAGCCGCGCACAGCTCCGCCAGCGCCTCCGGCACGAACCAGTCGTCGCGCGGCCCCGGCAGCACCCGCAGCACGGCCGGACCGAGCTCCGGCAGCGGCGCGTAGTCCGCCACGAGCCCGCCCACCGCGGGCCCCACGGGCAGCCGCGTGCCCGCCCGCAGCGGTTCGGGGCCGAGCCCCGACAGCGAGTCGGTGGACCGGCTGCCCAGCACCGGCGGCACCGCGATCCCGCCCCGCACCGCCAGGTACGTCCGCAGCCCCCGCGAGGGCGCCCCCAGCCGCAGCTCCGCCCCGGCCGGCACCCAGAACGGCGCCCCCATGCCGGCCCCGCGCACCGGCCCCGCCGGCACCGGCGCGCCTGCCAGCGCCGCCCACGCGCCCGTGAGGAAGCGCAGCCGCGCCGAGCCGAAGGTCAGCTCGATGCCCGCCAGCTCCTCGGGGTTGCCCACCAGGCGGTTCGCCAGCTTCATGCTCGCCACGTCGGCCGCCCCGGAGCCGGGCACCCCGAGGTGGGCGAGGCCGGGCCGGCCGAGGTCCTGGACGGTGGCGTACGGGCCGGGAGAGATGACCTCGATCACGCGGGCTCGAACCTCACTCGCGTGCCCGGACGGAACGGCGTCGGCGGATCGGCCGTCACGTCCCACACCCGCAGCGTGGTGTGCCCGAGCAGCCGCCAGCCGCCCGGCGACGCGCTCGGGTAGACCGCCGAGTAGGGCCCGGCCACCGCCACGGACCCGGCGGGCACCGAGGTGCGCGGCGTGCCCAGCCGGGGCACGTGCAGCACCGGGTCGAGCCCCGTGAGGTACGCGAACCCCGGCGCGAACCCCAGCCACCCCACCACCAGCTCGCGCCCCGCGTGCCGGGCGATCACCTCGTCCACGCCGACGCCCGCCAGCTCCGCCACCGGCTCCAGGTCGGCCCCGTCGTAGACCACGGGAATGGTCACCACCGGCGCGGCGGCGACCGGCCCGGCGTCGGTCGTCCTGTCACGTTCCCTGGCCAGCACGTCCGCCAGCCGCTCGCGCAGCCGTTCGCGGTCGCCGCCCGGAGCCACCACCAGCACGGTGCCGGGCCCGGGGACGATCTCCACGACCCGGTCGGGCCGGTCGCGCCGCAGGGCGGCGTCCACGCGGTGCGACAGCTCCAGCGAGCCCGTCTCGACCAGCAGCCCGTGCTCGCCCGCCAGGCGGATCATGTGAACGCCTGCAGGACCACCCCGGCCGCCAGCAGGCCGTCCCGCACCTCCTGCGCCAGCCGGACGGCGCCCGGCGTGTCGCCGTGGACGCAGATCGAGCGCGCCCGGATCGGCACGGAGCTGCCGTCGACGGCCGTCACCGAGCCCTTGACCGCCATCTCCAGGGCCCGCGCGGACACCTCCGCCGGGTCGTGGATCACCGCGCCCTCCTCCCTGCGCGGCACCAGCGTCCCCTCCGGTGTGTACGCCCGGTCGGCGAACGCCTCGCTCACCGTCGGCACGCCCGCCGCGGCGGCCACCTCGTGCACGACCGAGCCGGGCAGCGTGAGCACCGGCAGCGTGACGTCGTAGTCGGCCACCGCGTCGATGAGGGCGGCCGCCTGCTGCCGGTCGCGCACGACGCGGTTGTAGAGCGCGCCGTGCGGCTTGACGTACGACACCCGCCCGCCCATCGCCCGCGCGATGCCGTCGACCGCCGCGAGCTGGTAGAGGACCTCCGCGCACAGCTCCTCGGGCTCGACGTCCATGGCCCGCCGGCCGAAGCCCGCGAGGTCGCGGTAGGACACCTGGGCGCCGATCGCCACGCCCCGGTCGACGGCCGCCGCGCAGGTGCGCCTGATCGTCACCGGATCGCCCGCGTGGAAGCCGCAGGCCACGTTGGCGCTCGTGACGATGTCGAGGAGCGCGAGGTCGTCGCCGAGCCGCCAGATCCCGAAGCTCTCGCCGAGATCGGCGTTGAGGTCAATCACCATGGCACCATCATGCTAAGTCGTCGCTGCTCCGGCGGGCCGAACGCGGACGCGGACCCTGTATGTCAGATCTCGTCAGGGATGTCGGCGATGTCGTCGAGGGCGGCGGCGAGCTCGTCGGGATCGCCGCCGATCCGCTCGGCGATCTCGATGAGCACGTGCAGCACGTCGTGCCGGTCGTGGCCGAGGTCGAGCAGGCGCTGGGCGGCCTCCCAGAGCTGCGGCGGGTCGCCCTCCCACAGCCGGGTGGCGATCTCCTCGTGCCAGGCCAGGTGCTCCTGGTCGATCGCGCCGCCGTGGTCGATCTCCAGCAGCGTGCGCCGGTCGGCCTCGTCGGCGGGGTTGAGCCGGTCGAGGTCGATGCCGTTGTGCACGCCCTGGAGGTAGGGGAACGCGAAGATGCGCCTGGCCAGCGCCGACAGGTCGCCGTCGGGCAGCAGCCGCTCCAGCAGCGGCCGGTCGAGCCCGAACGTGGTCGGATCGCGGTAGGCCTCGGGGAACTTGCCCGTCGCCTCCCACACGGCGTCGAGCGTGGCCCGCAGCCCCTGCTCGGGCAGGCCCGTGCGGCGCGCGGCGAAGCGCACCCACGCCGACAGCACGTGCGGCATGGCGTCCTGCTCGGCCGCGCTCAGCATGACCTTGCGCGGCAGCCAGTCGAGCAGGAACGTCTCGCACTTGGTCGGGCTGACCCGCAGCGGCCGGTTGAAGTCCTGCTCGCAGCCGTAGTCGATGATGTGGTCGGCGCAGCGCGAGGCCGCGGAAGGGTCGGACAGGTGCTCGGCCGCGTCGGAGGCCAGGAACTCGGCCGCCAGCATGGCCCGCCGCTCCCTGCTGTAGGGGGCCTCGATGTGCAGCGGCGCCGGGCGCTTGCGGCCCGGGGGCAGCGCCTTCAGCCGGGCGCGGGCGAAGGCGTGGTAGGCGCTGTAGCTGTCGCTCACCGACGGGGGCGTCTTGGGCTCCCTGGTGGCCTTCATCGCCGAATCCAGCAGCGCCCTGGCCTGCTCGGGCTGGATCTCCTCGAACAGCAGCATCGGGTTGCCCGCCGCCTCGGCCCTCGCCTGCTCCAGCAGCTTGTCGACCTGCGAGGACACCCAGGCGTCGCGGGCCATGCCGCTCATGTTGTAGTCGACGACCACGACCAGTGCGTGCCGGTCGGTCGGGTCGGATGCCTCGTTCCAGCGGTAGGCGAAGGTGCAGATGACGGTGTCCTGGTCGCCGTAGGCGTCGCGGGAGACGTAGCAGCCGGCCGGCTTGACCGCGCCCACCTTGTCGGCCCAGCCGGGGCGCGCCACGCCCGACTCCATCATCGCCAGCGCCGCGCCTTCCGCCTTGGCGCCCTGGCGGGCGGTGCCGAGATAGGCGAGACAGATCAGCAACGTCAGCGAGGCGGGATTGCCGGCCTTGGCGGCGTAGTCGACCAGCCCCTCGCCGAGCACCTGCTCCACGTCGCCGCCCCGGACCCGTCTGCCCCACCAGGCCCCGATCATGTCGGAGACCATCAGCTCCGCGTCGAGCGGCGTGCGCACGGCCAGCAGCTCGCGGGCCGCCGTCACCATCTCCTTGAACACGTCGTCGGGCGGGGTGCTCTCCCGGGGATCTCGTCGGTGTCGGCGCACACCCTCACTCTCTCGTATTCCAGGCGCAAACGGTGCGGAGAACTCGGCCTGGTAACCCCGATGTTATCGGGGATCTCAGCGTTGTCGGAGTATCGGTGTTGCCGGAGTCTCAGCGCGGGTCGCGCGGCGGCGGCGCCGAGTTGACGATCGCGAGCAGGTGCTCGCGCGCGATGCGTTCCACGATCTCGGGCGTCGCCGAGACGCCCAGGTGCCTGGCGCACGCGCAGACGTCGGCCACGCAGCGGTCGATGATGTCCACGGGTACGGTCAGGAACTCTTCGGCCAGCCGGAGACTGACCGGTTCGCGCAGGAACCGTGTGGCCAGAGCGAGCATAGGTGTCAGATTCCTCTGGAAGCCCGGGGGCAAACCCTCAGGAACGTGTGCTGGGCGACTTGCGCTCTCATTTCATCCTTTCTCGGACGGGTGTCAAGCCTCCGCGACGCCTGTGTTCACTTCACCCGGCGCCCATCCATGCCAAGCTGTCTCCATGCGCATCCAGCTCGCCCAGAAGAGCGAGGCGGACGAGCTCCTCGGCCGCAATCCACTCGCCCTGCTCGTCGGCATGCTCCTCGACCAGCAGATCCCCATGGAATGGGCGTTCACGGGGCCGCACACCATCGCCGAGCGGCTGGGAGGCGACCTCACGGCCGAGCGCATCGCCTCGTATGATCCTGAGGCGTTCGCCGCGCTGCTCGCCGAGAAGCCGGCCGTGCACCGCTACCCCAAGGCCATGGCGGCCAGGGTCCAGGCGCTCGCGGCCCACCTCGTCGAGCACTACGACGGGCGGCCCGAGAACATCTGGGCCGGGACACCCGACGGCAAGGAGTTGTTGAAACGACTCATGGCCCTTCCGGGATACGGCAAGCAGAAGGCCCAGATTTTTTTGGCATTGCTGGGGAAGCAGTTGGGTGTTCAACCTTCAGGCTGGCGTGAGGCGGCCGGAGCCTACGGCGAGGAGGGTTCACACCGGTCGGTGGCCGACGTCGTCGACGCCGAGAGCCTGGTCCGCGTACGTGCCGCCAAGCAGGAGGCCAAGCGCGCGGCCAAGGCCGAGTAGCTGCGCTGTAACCTGATCTTGCTGCGCGACGTGGAGCGATTTTGACAGGATGCGTTGACCTTAGGGGCGACCGGGCCGCGGCGGGGGCTTCCGTCCGCACATGCCCATCGCCGATGATGTACTGCAGGATCCGGTCGCCCGGAGCTGTGCTACACCCAGACACGACTATGGAGATGTGCCGCGTGGGAGACCCTGGCACGCGACGGAGGTGCGGACGATGAGCGCCGAGACCTCCGTTCCCCGTCCCCGGGAGTCGGATGTGGACATCTCAGACTCCGCCCTCTTCCAGGGCATGCTGTCCGAGGCCGAGTTCGCCTTCGCGTTCTTCGACGGCGACGGCCGCGTCCAGCGCGTCAACGACGTCTTCTGCGGCGCCGTCGTCAACGTGCCCGAGGAGCGCCTGGTCGGCCGGCAGCCGGTCGAGGCGCTGACCGCAGACCTCAGCCAGATCATCACCCACGCCGTGCAGGCCGTGATCGAGACCGACGCGCCGGTCACCGAGGGGCGCGTCCGCGTGCGGTCGGCCGAGGGCGACACCCGGCACTGGTCGCTGTCGTTCTCGCCGGTCCACGACGACTCGGGCGAGCTGCGCGCCGTCGCGCTCGTCGGCATGGACGTCACCGAGAGCCGCCAGACCGAGGAGGCCCTGCGCCGCAGCGAGGAGCGCTACCGCTCGCTGGTCGAGGCGCAGTCCCAGCTCGTCTGGATCACCTCGCCCACGGGCGCCGTCGTCGAGGACGCGCCCCAGTGGCGCGCCATCACCGGCCAGGGCCTGGAGGAATACCTCGCCAACGGCTGGCTGGAGGTCGTGCACCCCGAGGAGCGCCAGCAGACCGAGGAGGCCTGGCGGGAGGCGCTGCGCGGGCGCACCATGTTCGAGTGGAACTACCGGGTGCGCACCCGGGCCAGCGGCTACCGGCACTTCGAGGTGCGTGCCGTGCCGATCATCCGGCACGGCAGGGTCGTGGAGTGGGTCGGCGCCAACACCGACGTCACCCCGCAGCGCGAGGCCGAGGAGATGCGCGGCAGGCTGACCGACCAGCTCGGCGCCGCCGCCCTGCGCACGGCCCGGCTGCAGGGCGCCACCGCCATGCTCGCCGAGGCGCTGACCGTCGAGCAGGTCGTGCAGGTCATCATCGACGTGGGCCGCACCGCCCTGGCCGCCGACCGCTCGGCCGTGGCGCTGCTCGACACCGACCGCGCCGCGCTCAAGCTCATCAACGGCGAGGGCATCCCCGAGGCGTCAGGCGCCTCCGGCGAGGAGATCCCGCTGTCCAGCTCCAGCGTCATGACCATGGCGGTCAACAGCCGCCGCCCGGTCTTCGCCGAGTCGCCCGACAGCTTGCGGTCCCAGCTCCTGGAGGCGGGCGGCGACGAGGAGGTGCTGGGCAACTACCTCGCCAGCAGCGACGAGCGGGCCTGGGTGGGCCTGCCGCTGCTCGCCGCGGGCCGCGCGCTGGGAGCGCTCCGATTCTCCTTCACGCGCCCGCAGAAGATCTCCCAGGAGGACGGCGTCTTCCTGGAGGCGCTGGCCGGCCAGTGCGCGCTGGCGGTCGAGCGGGCCACCCTGTTCGAGCGCGAGCACCGCACCGCCGAGACGCTGCAGCGCAGCCTGCTGCCCGACCGGCTGCCCGTGGTCAAGGGCCTGGAGCTGGCCCAGCGCTTCCGCTCGGGCAGCCGCCACGTCCAGGTCGGCGGCGACTGGTACGACGCGTTCGTCCTCCAGGACGGGCGGGTCGCGGCGGTCGTCGGCGACGTCATGGGCAAGGGCGTCAAGGCCGCGGCCGGCATGGGCCGCATCCGCAACGCCATGCGCGCCCTGGCGCTGACCAACCCGCCGCCCGCGGCCGTCCTCACCGGCCTCGACCGCGTCTTCGAGGCCACCGAGGAAGAGGAGCAGGTCACCACCCTGGCCTACATGGTCGTCGAGCCCGTCACCGGCGAGGGCACGCTGGCGCTGGCCGGCCACCCGCCGCCCGTGCTGGTCTCGCCGCAGGGCACCGCGATCCTGTGCGACGGCGAGCCCGGCACGCCGCTGGGCTGGCCGACCAGCCGCAGGCAGTTCCGGTTCGTGGTGCCGCCGGGACACACCGCCGTGCTCTACTCCGACGGCCTCGTGGAGAACCGCAAGCGCGGGCTGGACGCCGGACTCGCGGACCTTTGCAGTGTTGTGACCGAAGCGCCGCCTGAGGTGGTGAAGAGTCCTCACATGTTGCTGGACTTCCTGGTTGACCGGATGTTGTCTGGATATGAACAGGATGATGACGTTACCGCGCTCGCAATTCACGTTCCGCCAGCCACGAAGAGTGACTGAATGAAACAGTCATAACGGTTGCTTTCGGGTATCAGTGCCCCGCTTACGTACGCACTACTGCCTTGGTCGGCCTAGGGTGGAGGTCAACCGCCGGGAGGTGGCCGTATGGAGTGCGGGGTCGTGCCACAATGCTGTGCAGGTCCGTCGCGGTCCGCACGGCCTCACCGATCTCCGAGAGAGGCAACAGCCCCCCAGCGGGCATCTGGGTCCATTGTCGCCACGCGTTCGTTCGAGAGGTGTTCGTGTCGCCTGCAAGTTCGACTCGCTCGAAGCCACAAGAGCTGAACGAGCCCGTCATTCAGCGACTGCTCGAGCGTGGGCGCTCGCAGGGTTTCCTCGAGTCTGAGGATGTCCGTCAGGCCTTCGAGGAGGCGGACATCCCCATGTCGCACGCCGCCGCGTTCTTGCGGAACCTCAGCAAAGAGGGCGTGACCGTGGTGGTGACCGCCGCGGATTCGGCTGCGCCGAAGAAGTCTCGTGGTCCAGCAAAGCGCCGCACCGCCGCCCCCGTCAAGACCAAGACGGCGGCGGCCGCCAAAGAGCAGCAGCCCGAGACCGTGACCGCGGTCGTCGGCACCGCAGAAGCCGAGCCGGCCGCCAAGAAGGCGGCCCCCGCGAAGAAGGCCGCTCCGGCGGCCAAGAAGGCCGCGGCTCCCGCCGCCGCCAAGAAGGCCGAGCAGAAGACCGCAGCTGGGCCTGCCGAGACCAAGCCGAAGGCGTCCGAGGGCGCGCGCGGCGAGTCCGACGAGGTCGAGGACCTCGAGCTCGACGGTGACGTGGAGCTGGAGGACCTCGAGGACCTCGACGTCGAGGACATCGTCGTGGAGGACTCCGACGCCGAGGGCGACAGCGAGGACTCCGACGACGACGAGACCGACGAGCCCAAGCCCGCCGAGATCGCCGCGACGCAGAAGAGCGAGGACGAGGTCCTCATCCTCTCCGACGACGACGATGACGCCCCCGTCGCCCAGGTGGCGGCCGCGGGCGCCACCGCCGACCCGGTGAAGGACTACCTCAAGCAGATCGGCAAGGTCCCGCTGCTCAACGCCGAGCAGGAGGTCGAGCTCGCCAAGCGCATCGAGGCCGGCCTGTTCGCCGAGGAGCAGCTCGGCAGCGGCGAGGCCGACGGCCTGCCGGTCGACGTCCGCGCCGAGCTGGAGTGGATCGCCGAGGACGGCCGCCGCGCCAAGAACCACCTGCTGGAGGCCAACCTCCGGCTCGTGGTCTCGCTGGCCAAGCGCTACACCGGCCGCGGCATGCTCTTCCTCGACCTGATCCAGGAGGGCAACCTCGGCCTCATCCGGGCCGTCGAGAAGTTCGACTACACCAAGGGCTACAAGTTCTCCACCTACGCCACGTGGTGGATCCGGCAGGCGATCACGCGAGCCATGGCCGACCAGGCGCGGACCATCCGCATCCCGGTCCACATGGTCGAAGTGATCAACAAGCTGGCCCGCGTCCAGCGGCAGATGCTGCAGGACCTCGGCCGCGAGCCCACGCCGGAAGAGCTCGCCCGTGAGCTGGACATGACGCCCGAGAAGGTCGTCGAGGTCCAGAAGTACGGGCGCGAGCCCATCTCCCTCCACACGCCGCTGGGCGAGGAGGGCGACAGCGAGTTCGGCGACCTCATCGAGGACTCCGAGGCGATCGTCCCGGCCGACGCCGTCAGCTTCACGCTGCTCCAGGAGCAGCTGCACTCCGTTCTCGACACGTTGTCGGAGCGGGAGGCGGGCGTCGTGTCGATGCGCTTCGGGCTCACCGACGGGCAGCCCAAGACGCTGGACGAGATCGGCAAGGTCTACGGGGTCACCCGTGAGCGCATCCGCCAGATCGAGTCCAAGACCATGTCCAAGCTCCGCCACCCGTCCCGCTCCCAGGTGCTGCGCGACTACCTGGACTGAGCACTTCCGCCAGGCACACCAGAAGGGGGCTCCACCGGTCCGATGGCCGGCGAAGCCCCCTTCTGCCGTTCCCGGCCCCCGACATCGCCGGGGCCTGGATCCGTGTCAGAAGTCGTCGTGGTAATAGCCGGCGGCCCTGGCCTCCTTCTGCGTGCAGAAGAACCTCTTGTGGAACGGCGTCACCGCGTAGTCCTCCTCCCCGGGGACCAGGTAGCCCGGGGCCGCGCCGTCACTGCCGACGACGGGCAGGCCGCCGCACTTGATCACGTGGTAGGGGTAATGGGTCATCGCGCCGACCAACGGCGCGACCGGTGCGAGCGCGTATACCGCCACGGCCGCGACCAGCGCGCGCAGCCAGTCCGGCCGGAAGCGCAGCAGGGCGAGCAGGATCAGACCTGCGAGGTAGGCCAGCGTGAACAGCACCAGGTACGCCACCGCGAACAGCACCCACGACCGCCCACGCAACGCGACGATCACCGCGACCACGCCCAGTGCGGGCACACCGATGACGAACGCGGCCAGCCATGCGCTCGCTCGCTGAAATGACCTCATGCGTGGTCAGATGATCAAATTCGTCCGTTGGTTCTCGGACGTGGCCAGGCCCTTCCGCGTTCCATGCCCCCCAGTGAGGTCAGGGCAGATGCACGTCCAGCGTCCAGGGACGGGCGGGCCGGGGCGGGGGAGTGAGCTCGACCGTGCGGCCGAGGTCGGCGAGGATCTTGGCCAGCTCCTCGGGCGACGACGGGACGGCGTCATGCAGGAGCAGGGCGCGGGCGATCTCGCCGCGGGTCGCCTTGGCCATGTGGCTGACGACCTTGCCGTCGCGGAAGACGCGCACCGCCACCGACCGCTCGCCCGGCTGCCACGCGCCCGCGTACGTCGCCGAGCGCATGTCCACCACCAGCCCCGGCACCGGGTCGAGCGCCTTGGCCAGCAGGGGCCGCCAGAAGGCCGACAGGCCGCCGAGCGGCGGCAGGCTCACGCCCATCGACAGCCGGTAGGGCGGGATCCGGTCGTCGACCCGCACCACGCCCCACAGCCCCGAGAAGATCAGCACGGACTCCTCGGCCCGCCGGCGCGCCTCGCCCTCCAGGGTGCCGAGCCCCAGGTTGTCGTACAGGACGCCGGTGTAGAGCTCGGCGGCGGGCAGCGTGGGGGCGGTCTTCAGCGCGGTGTTCTTGTCCAGCTCGCCGGCCAGGCCGGGCGTCAGCCCGAGCACGTCGAGGGCGTCGCGGCGCTTGGAGGCGCGTACGAGCGCGTTCAGCACCCGCCGGCGGGCCCGGTCGAGCGCGGGGAAGGACAGCTCGCCGACGGGCGGGCCGCTTCCTTCCATGGCCTTGCCCTCGGACGGGGGCAGCAGTATCAACACAGGTCACTAGCTTATGGGCGACCTGGTCCGGCCCTGGTCGTGACCCGTCGGCTACGCTGCGCTGGTGGATTTCGACCGACTTGTCCATGAAGCGTGGCCGGCGTACGAGCAACACGAGCATGACGGGTGGGTGCTGCGGTACGCGGGCGGCGTGACCAAGCGGGCCAACTCGGTGCTGCCTCTCGGCCGTCCGGCCGACCTGGTCGCCGCGATCGCGGCCGCCGAGGCGTTCTACGGCGACCGTGACCTGCGTCCGGCCTTCTCGATGGGGCCCGGCGCCACGCCCGGCCTGGACGAGGAGCTGGAGCGCCGGGGGTACGAGCTGGTCGATCCCACCCTCGTGATGACCGCCGGGTCGCTCGCCCCGTGGCGCGGGGAGCATGTCAGGATCGAGGACCAGCCGTGGGCCGACTGGCTGGACACCTGGTGGGCCGTGGACGGCCGGTACGAGAGCGGCCTCGCCCACGCCGCCCGCGTCTGCGCCGGAGTGCCCGCGTGGTACGCCGCCTACGAGGAGAACGGCGAGACCCTGGCCGTGGGCAGGGCCGTCCCCCAGGGAAACACGCTCGGCGTCTACTGCATGGCGACCCGCCCGGAGGCACGGCGGCGCGGCCTGGCGCGCACGATCCTGCGGGCGCTCGCGCACCACGCGGGGGCCGGCTCCGCCTACCTGGTCACCACCGCGCCGAACCAGGCCGCCCAGGCGTTGTACCGCAGCGAGGGCTTCGAGGTGGCGGCGCGCTACCACTACCGCGTGCGCTGAACCCGGATGTGACAAGGATCACACACACGCAGAACGGCCACCCCGGGCGGACCCGGGGTGGCCGTTCTGTTAGTCATATGCGGTTATCTCAACACGGCGGGCGCTGTGGATCAGCGCTCGCCGTCGGGGGCGTTCGTCGGGGTCTTGCTGAGTCGAGCCGACTCGTCCAGGATGTCGGCGCCCTTCTCACGCAGCGCCGCGATGTGCTGACGCCCGTGGTGGGCGCAGAACAGCAGCTCCCCGCCTACTGGCAGGGTTGCGCGAATGTAGGCCTGGGCGCCGCAACGGTCGCAGCGGTCGAGGGCCGTCAGCGGCTTAACGGGGGCGAGTGCTCCAGTCACGTATCGCCTTTCGGGTCACCCCCGCCGAAGCGAGGATCTGGCGTCAGTCACTTGGAACAACATCTAACCGGACGTGGGCCTTCCCAACCTCCCCCGCTGTACGCCCAGAGCGGAATGTGTCCGAAAGTAATGAGGATCAGCCGGTTGGTAACGAGAAACATGCCGCCGTGGCAAGCTTGTACGCGTGCGCAAGGGAAGAACGGTAAGCTGCGCACACGTGTTCGATGCTTGACACCAGGGGAGCTGGAGTGACGCTAGTGGAGGCGGGTTACACGGCTCGTCACCTGACGGTGCTGGAGGGCCTTGAAGCGGTCCGCAAGCGCCCGGGCATGTACATCGGGTCCACCGACAGCCGCGGGCTGATGCACTGCCTCTGGGAGATCGTGGACAACGGCGTCGACGAGGCGCTGGCGGGCTACTGCGACCGCATCGAGGTCGAGCTCTACGCCGACGGCTCGATCGAGGTCCGCGACAACGGCCGCGGCATCCCCGTGGACGTCGAGCCCAAGACCGGCCTGCACGGCGTCGAGCTCGTCTACACCAAGCTGCACGCGGGCGGAAAGTTCGGCGGCGGCTCCTACGGCGCCTCGGGCGGCCTGCACGGTGTCGGCGCTTCGGTGGTCAACGCCCTGTCGGCGCGGCTCGACATCGAGGTCGACCTCGGCGGGCGGGTCCACCAGATCAGCTTCAGGCGCGGCGTCACCGGCGTCTTCGACGGCGACGGGCCCACGGCGAAGTTCAGGAAGAAGTCCGGCCTGCGCCTCGGCGGCGAGCTCCCCGCCGGTGTCAGCGGCACCCGTGTGCGCTTCTGGGCCGACAAGCAGATCTTCCTGCCCGACGCCGAGGTCTCGCTCGACGAGATCCACGTGCGGCTGCGGCAGACCGCGTTCCTGGTGCCCGGCCTCACCCTGGTGGTCTACGACAGCAGGCACGAGGAGCGCATCGAGGAGGAGTTCCGCTTCGAGGGCGGCATCTCCGAGTTCGCCGAGTTCCTGGCCCGCGACGAGGCGGTCTGCGACGTGCTGCGGCTGCAGGGCGTCGGCCACTTCCACGAGACCGTGCCGGTCCTCGACGACCAGGGCCACATGACGCCCACCGAGGTCCAGCGCGAGCTGAGCGTCGACGTGGCGATCCGCTGGGGCAAGGGCTACGAGTCCACCGTGCGCTCGTTCGTCAACGTGATCGCCACCCCCAAGGGCGGCACCCACATCACCGGCTTCGAGCGCGGCCTGGTGCGCACGATCAACGAGGTGCTGCGCGAGACCCGGCTGCTGAAGAACGGCGACGACCCCGTCACCAAGGACGACATCCAGGAGGGCCTGACCGGCGTCGTCACGGTCCGGGTGCCCGAGCCGCAGTTCGAGGGCCAGACCAAGGAGGTGCTCGGCACCTCGGCGGCCACCCGCATCGTCTCCCACGTGGTCTCGCGCGAGCTCAAGGAGCTGTTCGCCAACCCGCCGCGCGGTTACAAGCAGCCGCTGCGCGCCGTGCTGGAGAAGATCGTCGCCGCCGCCAAGGCCCGCATCGCGGCCCGCGAGCACCGCGACAACCAGCGCCGCAAGAGCGCGCTGGAGAGCTCGGCGCTGCCGGCCAAGCTGGTCGACTGCCGCAGCGAGGGCGTCGACCGCAGCGAGCTGTTCATCGTCGAGGGAGACTCCGCGCTCGGCACCGCCAAGCTGGCCCGCGACTCGGAGTTCCAGGCGCTGCTGCCGATCCGCGGCAAGATCCTCAACGTGCAGAAGGCGTCGGTGAGCGACATGCTCAAGAACGCCGAGTGCGCCGCCATCATCCAGGTCGTCGGCGCGGGCTCCGGCCGCTCGTTCGACATCGAGGCCGCCCGCTACGGCAAGGTCATCCTCATGGCCGACGCCGACGTCGACGGCGCCCACATCCGCTGCCTGCTGCTCACCCTCTTCTACCGCTACATGCGGCCGATGGTGGAGGCCGGGCGGGTCTTCGCCGCGGTGCCGCCGCTGCACCGCATCGAGCTCACCAACCCGGGGCGCGGCAAGGACAAGTACATCTACTGCTACTCCGACGCCGAGCTGCAGAAGGTGCTGCGCGACCTGGAACGGCGCGGCAAGCGCTGGAAGGACCCGGTGCAGCGCTACAAGGGCCTCGGTGAGATGGACGCCGACCAGCTCGCCGAGACCACGATGGATCCGCGCCACCGCATCCTGCGCCGGGTGCGCATCGAGGACGCCGAGGCGGCCGAGCACATCTTCAGCCTCCTGATGGGCAGCGACGTCGCGCCGCGGCGCGAGTTCCTCGTCACCAGCGCGGCCGAGGTCGATCGCGACGCGATCGACGCCTGACACGTCGACCGCGACGCGATCGACGCCTGAAAGGCCCTTCAGGTCGTCCGGAAACCGTGGCCCCTCCCCTGGTGTGGGGGAGGGGCCGTTCGCGCGCCCAGGACGCCCTGACGGCCCTGTCAGGCGATCTCCGGCGCGCCCGTGCGAGGTCGCTCAGTAGTCGACGGGGGAGAGCCGGCCGGAGCGGACGTCGTAGATGGCGCCGGTCACCGGCATTCCGGTCGGCAGGAACGGGCTCGTCCTGATCCGGGTCAGGTCGTGCCGCAGCGCCGCCCACTGGTCGGGCACCGTGTGGAAGTCGAGGCTGCGGGTGTCGACGCCGCGCTCGGCGGTGAGGTCGTGGATGTCGGCGTCGGTGACCTTGGTCATCCCGCAGTCGGTGTGGGGCATGACCAGCACGCGCTCGACGCCGAGCACGTAGACGCCCACCACGAGGGTGCGCAGCACGTCGTCGGTGACGCGGGCGCCGGCGTTGCGGAGGATCTTGGCGTCGCCCGGTTTGAGCCCGAGCAGCCCGAGAGGGTCGATCCGGGAGTCCATACAGGTCACCACGCCCAGCCCACGGGCGGCGCGGCCGGTGAGATCGGAGCTTCCGAACTCCTTGGCGAACTCAGCGTTGGCGGCAAACAGGTCGTCGAACGCACTCATGGCACCGATGATCCCCCATGTCAGAAGGGTCGTCGTCACCGGGGGGCGGGCGACACGCGCCCGACTTCGCAAACCTCCGACGAAAACATGTCACCATGCGTGATGATGTCGTAGCCCAAAGTGCGTAGCCCAACGTACTCAGCCCAATGGACGTGATCGAAGAAGGTCTGTCGTGAGTAGGTCAGAATCGCTCGCCGCGTATCTCCGTGCCCAGGCCCGGCGGAGCCTCGACCGGGTCGAGGCCAACGACGGCGGCCGCAACGCCCGGTGCGCGCTGGCCCTCCTCGACACCGCCGCCTACGCGGCCGGCCTGCCCGAGGACGACCCGCTGCTGCTCCTGCTGGAGGAGGCGGGCTGCTTCGGCCCGCTGGGAGGCGAGGAGTTCGATCCCGGGGAGGCCGGCACCCGGCTGATCCGGCGCTGGGAGGGCGGCGAGCCGCGGGAGCTGCTGCTGTCCCTGCCGGCCGTGATCGCCGTCTGAGCGGGATCCGCCCGGCGAGGTGTGCCGGATCACTGCTCGGGTAACGGTTCCCGTCCCCCGGCGGGACCCCTTCGACGCCTGAGAGGTGACTGATGAGCGGCATCGCGCAATTCCGTACCGTCGTGCTCGACACGCCCGACCCCAAGGGCCTGGCCGAGTTCTACTCCCAGCTGCTGGGCTGGCCGATCACGTCCGCCGAGGACGACTGGGTGGTGATCAGCGACGGCGGCGCGCCCAAGCGCCTCGCCTTCCAGCTCGCCCCCGACCTGCGGCCCAGCACCTGGCCCGACCCGGAGCGGCCGCAGCAGATCCACCTGGACCTCCTGGTGAGCGACCTCGACGAGGCCGAGAAGCGGGTGCTGGAGATCGGCGCGGTCAAGCACGAGCACCAGCCGGACGAGGATGACGACGACTTCCGGGTCTTCCTCGATCCGGCCGGGCACCCGTTCTGTCTCTGCGTGAGCTGAGCCCCCGCTAGCGGGCGGCCTGCGCCAGCAGGTCCACCGCCTTCCTCAGGTGGCCGGCGGCCAGCTCGTGGTCCGCGGTCGCCTGCAGGTCGGGCCGCCGGCCCCCGCTCTGCGCCAGGTCCCTGGCCACCGAGACGACGGCGTCGGACTGGGCGAAGGCGGCGGTGCGGGAGCGTTCGAGCAGCGTGGCGGCCGTGCCCACGGAGGCGAGGACCGCGCGGGCGTCGCGGACCGAGCCGTCGGCGTTCCAGTTCCGGCCGGCGAGGGCGGGCGTCAGCGTCGCCGCGGCGGCCCTGGCCGGGCCGTCGCCGGTGGCGAGCCGGTCGCGCGCCGCCTTGAGCCGGTCGCGAGCGGGATCGGTGCGCAGGCCCCACCCGTACGGGAACAGCGGGTCGTAGGCGGCGTCGCCCACGTTGATCGGGATCTGCGCCGCGGTGCGGAACCAGGTGAACGGCAGCCGCCCGGTGTACGGCACGGCCCCGAACAGCGGATCGGCCACGCCGTCACCCTCGGTGCCCGGCAGCCAGGCGGCCACCACGGCCTCCACGCCCGACAGGTCGCCCAGCAGCATCGGGCGGCCGGAGACGACGACCACGACGCACTTCATGGCCCCGCACACCCGGTCCACCGCGGCCCGGTCGGCGGCCGACAGCTCCAGCGTGCGGCCCTGGCGGCCGACGTCGCCGAAGCCCTCCGCGTACGGGGTCTCGCCCACGACCACCACGCCCACGTCGTGCCCGGCCAGCCCGGCCGAGGCGTCGGGCGAGTAGGTCACGGAGGCGGCGCGGCCCCGGATCGCCTGCAGGATCGTCGTGCCGGGCGTGATCGGCCCGGACGAACCCTGCCAGCTGATCGTCCAGCCGCCGCTCTGGTTGCCGATGTCGTCGGCGTTCGAGCCGGCCACGTACACCTTGGAGGCGCGGCTGAGCGGCAGCAGGCGGCCGTCGTTCTTGAGCAGCACCTGGGACTTCGCGGCGGCGGTGCGGGCCACCCCGCGGTGCGCAGGGGAGCCGACGTCGCCGAGGTGGGTGCGGTCGGCGTACGGGCGCTCGAACAGGCCCAGGCGGAACTTCTGGGTCAGGATGCGGGCGACGGCGTCGTCCACCCGCGACATCGGCACCCGCCCGGCCTCGACCTCGGCCTTGAGCGTGGCGGTGAACTCCGGGTAGGCGTACGGCACCATGACCATGTCGATGCCGGCGGTGATCGAGGTGCGCACGTCGCTCGCGTAGTCGCCGGGGATCTGGTCGATGGCCTGCCAGTCGGTGATCACGAAGCCCTTGAAGCCGAGCCGGCCCTTGAGCACGTCGGTGAGCAGTTCCCGGTGGGCGTGCATCTTCAGCGGCCCGGCGCCGAGGTCCACGCTGGAGAACGACGGCATGACGGTGGCGACCCCGCGCCGGACCGCCTCGGCGAACGGCGCCAGGTGGATCTCCTCAAGCTCCTGCCGGCTGACCCTGGTGACGCCCTGGTCGATGGTGTAGTCGCCGGTCGTGGAGGAGCCGTACACGGTGCCGCCGTCGCCGGCGTAGTGCTTGGCGGTGGCCAGCACGCCGTTGTCCTGGAGGCCGTCGATGACCGTGGCCATCCGGCTCACCAGGGCCGGGTCCTCGCTGAACGACTCGTACGCGCGGCCCCAGCGGTCGTCGCGCGACACGCACAGGCACGGCGCGAAGTTCCACGGGACGCCGGTGGCCCTGACCTCGCGGGCGGTGACCTCGCCCGCCTTCTCGACCAGGGCGGGGTCGCGGGCGGCGCCCAGGCCGACGTTGTGCGGGAAGATCGTGGCGCCGACCACGTTGTTGTGGCCGTGCACGGCGTCCACGCCGTAGACGAGCGGCACCTGCAGCCGGGTGCGCCGGGTCTGGAGCTGGAAGGCGTCCACCATGTCGGCCCACGCGCGCGGCGTGTTGGGCGTGGGCGTGGAGCCGCCGCCGGACAGCAGCGAGCCGAGATGGTAGGCGGCGATGTCGCTCTGCCTGGCCAGCGCCATGCGCTCGGCCTGCGTCATCTGGCCGATCTTCTCCTCCGGCGTCATCCGGCCGAGCAGGTCGGCGACGCGCTCGCGTACGGGCCTGCGCGCGTCCAGGTACGGCAGGCCGTGCGCGTCGATCACGATGACC
The DNA here is from genome assembly GCF_036289125.1 of Nonomuraea sp. LP-02. Classification (NCBI taxonomy): domain Bacteria; kingdom Bacillati; phylum Actinomycetota; class Actinomycetes; order Streptosporangiales; family Streptosporangiaceae; genus Nonomuraea; species Nonomuraea sp. LP-02. The sequence goes on from NZ_JAXCLK010000001.1 coordinate 9,281,417, forward strand.
GGGGCCTCGGCGGGCGGCCGGACGCCGGCGCCGGACAGCTCGACCGGGATGGTCTCGGCGACCTCGTTCGCGCCGTCCTTGAGGATCTTGACGGTGAACGAACGGGACGACCCGGACGCCGTGCCGGCGGGGAAGGTCAGGGTGCCCTCGGCGGGGGTGTAGTCCGCGCCGGGGGTGGCGGTGCCGGAGCCGGTCCGGTAGGCGACGGTGAGCCCGTCCGCCAGCGGCGCGCCCGTGGCGGTGGTGACGGTGACGCTCACCTTGGCCTCGGACCGCTCGCCGACCGGGTAGACCGGCCGGTCGGTGCTGAGGCGGGCGGGACGCGGGGGAGCGGTGCCGTACAGCTCGACCTGGTCCCACTCCAGGGAGCCCGCGGCGGTGGGCAGGCGCATCCCGTAGCCCCACATGGCGATCAGGTCCAGCTCGCCGTCCGTGGGCGCGCCGCCCGGCTGGTAGTCGGCGCGGCGGGTGAAGTCCGCGAACGGCACCTTCACCTGCCGCCAGCCGGCCGCGTCGTCGGTGAAGGAGGACTCGAACAGCTCGGCCGCGCCGGGGCCGGAGCCGCCGTCCTTGATCTCGAAGAAGACGCGGCGGCCGGAGCCCTCGCCGTTCACCCAGAAGGAGAAGCCCTCGTACGGGGACCAGTCCTGGGTGGCCGTCAGGTCCTGGGACCAGCCGCCCCACTGGCTGATGGCGTAGCCGCTCCTCAGCACCCGGTTCGCGGCCGGGGCGCCGGGGCGGGCGGCGCCTGGCTCGATCGTGAGCGTGGGGGTGGAGGCGGCGTCGTTGCCCCAGGCGTACACGCCGGAGGGGACGGTGCCGGACTCGAAGTCGGCGAGGACCGGCAGGTCGGCGGCGGCCCGCGCGGGGGCGGACGGCGCGGCGAGAAGCGGGACCAGCAAGGCCAGGGCTGTCGCCCATAAGGGGGGTCTGCTGCGGAACACGGGGATACCTCCCGATTCGGAGAGCGCTCTCTCCCTGTGTGATCGGTGGCCGCCCGGGTTTCATAACAGTCCGAGTCAGGACAGAGTGAGGATTTTCCACCCGTGCGCGGGGACGAGACACAGGTCGCCGCCGGTGTCGGACGCCTCCGCGACGGTGAGCCCCGTCTCGTCCAGCGGGAAGCGGTAGGGCTCGTCGCCCACGTTGAGCAGGGTCAGGACGCGGCCGGGGCCGGTCGCCTCCAGCGCGACCGCGGTGTTGGTGAGATGGGGCAGGCTCGTACGGGCCCGCGCCAGCCACGGATGGCGGCGGCGCAGCCCGATGAGCCGCTGGTGCAGCCGGTAGACCGGCCACCCCGCCGGGTCCAGCTCCTCCGGCCGCCCGGGGAAGGCGGGCCGGACCGCGTCGTCGCCGCCGGGCCGGTCCTCCTTCACGCCGCGAAAGCCCTGCTCGTCGCCGTAGTAGACGCTCGGCAGCCCGGCCACCGTGAACAGCACGGCCAGCGCGTGGCCGAGGTGACGTCCGTCGTCGAGGCGGCTGGCGAGCCTGGTCACGTCGTGGTTGCCGGCGAACGTCAGCGGCGTGAACGTGTCCAGCAGCTCGTCGTGCCGCTTCAGCGCCCAGGCCAGCTCGAAGAAGTTGCCGTCGTTGAGCGAGCTCCAGAGGGCCTTCCACAGCTCGTACTGGGTGACCGAGTCGAGGCCGCTCTCGGCCACGTAGGCGGCGTAGTCGCCGTGGATCACCTCGCCGCCGAACCACGCCTCGGGGTGGCGCGGGCGGACCCGCTCGAGCGCCCGCCGCCAGAACGCGGCCGGCATCGCGTACGCGGCGTCCAGCCGCCAGCCGGACGCGCCGCGCGCCAGCCAGTGGTCGAGCACGCGGACGACGTGGTCGAGCACGTCGGGATGCTCGTGGTCGAGCGTCACCAGGCCGTGGTGACCCTCGAACGTGCGGTGCCCCTCCCCTTCGGGGACGAACCAGTGGGCGTGGGCCGGATCGCCGAACAGCGGGTGGCCGCGCCCCACGTGGTTGAACACGCCGTCGAGGACGACCCGCAGGCCGCGGGCGTCCGCGGCGGCCACCAGGCGGTCGAAGTCGGCGTCGTCGCCGAGCCGGGGGTCGACGCGGAAGTGGTCGATCGTGTCATAGCCGTGGGTCTCGGAGGCGAAGATCGGGCCGAGCTGCAGGCCCGAACAGCCGAGGTCGACGGCGTAGTCCAGCCAGCCCTCCAGTGCGCGCAGGCGGTGGCGTGCGGGAGCGCCGGGTGGCAGGGCCGCGGGCTCGGCGGCGGTGAAGCCGAGCGGGTAGACGTGCCACCAGATCGCATGCTCTTTCCACGACGTCACCCCAGTGAGCCTAACTCCGGTCCCCCGGCCCGCGGGCCGGGGGACCGGCGGGGCTACTCGTCCTCCGCCGCCGCTCTCGCGTCCGACGGCGGAAGTGCGGGACCGGAGGCGAGAGCGCCGCCGACGGCGCCGATGGTGTGGGTGAGGCGGACGCCGGAGCCGTCGCGCCGCCCCAGCTCGTCCGGCAGCGGCACCGGCTTGCCCACGGACGAGACCGCCTTGGCCGGCGCGGGCCCGGCCCAGGCCAGCAGCAGCTCGTCCTCGCCCTTGAGGAAGCGCTGAGCCCGTACGCCGCCGGTGGCCCGCCCCTTGGCGGGGAACTCCGCGTAGTCGGACATCTTGCCGCCGCCGACCTGGGTGCCGGGCAGCGCCGTGGACGAGCCGGCCACGGTGATCACCACGGCGGGCCGTTCGGGATCGACCACCCCGAACCAGATCACCCGGGCCCCGCCGTCCAGGCGGATGCCCGCCATGCCGCCGGCCGGGCGGCCCTGCGGGCGTACGAGGGAGGCGGAGTAGCGCAGCAGTTGGGCGTCGGAGGAGATGAACACGAGGTCGTGCGACTCCGACTCCAGCTCGACCGCGCCCACCACGGTGTCGCCGTCCTTGAGGGTGATCACCTCGAAGTCGTCGCGGTTGGCCGGATAGTCGGGCACCACCCGTTTGACCACGCCCTGCTGCGTGCCGAGCGCCAGGCCGGGCCCGTCGGGGTCGAGCGAGCCGAGCCCGACGACCCGCTCGTCGGGCTGTAGCGAGACGTATTCGGAGACCGGGTGGCCGCCGGACAGCGACGGCGGTGCGCCCGTGGCCGGCAGCGTCGGCAGGTCCACGACCTGCACCCGGATCAGCCGGCCGAGCGAGGTGACCACGCCGACCTCCCCGCGTACGGAGGTGCGCACCGCCGAGACCAGCACGTCGTGCGCGGACCGCTCGCCCTCGCCGGGCAGCGGCGTGGCGTCGGCGGTGCGGGCCAGCAGGCCGGTGGACGACAGCAGCGCGAGGCACGGGTCGTCGGCGACCTGCAGCTCGACCACCGCGGTGCGGCTGACGCCCGCGGCGTCCAGCAGCACGGTGCGGCGCGGCGTGCCGTATTTCTTGGCGACGTCGGCCAGCTCGCCGGAGACGACCTGGCGCAGCTTGGTCTCCGAGGACAGGATCTCGGTCAGCTTGGCGATCTCGCTGGTCAGCGTCTCCTTCTCGGCGTCGAGCTCCAGCTTGTCGAAGCGGGTCAGACGGCGCAGCGGCGTGTCGAGGATGTAGGCGGCCTGGATCTCGGTGAGGTCGAAGACCTCCATGAGACGGGTGCGCGCCTGCGCGGAGTCGTCGGAGGAGCGGATGACCTGGATGACCTCGTCGATGTTGAGCAGCGCGACGATGAGGCCGTCGACCAGGTGCAGGCGCTCCTCGCGCTTGCGGCGCCGGAACTCCGAGCGGCGGCGTACGACCTCGACGCGGTGGTCGACGTAGACCTGCAGCAGCTCGCGCAGGCCCAGCGTGCGCGGCTCGCCGTCGACGAGCGCCACGTTGTTGATGCCGAACGACTCCTCCATCGGCGTCAGCCGGTAGAGCTCCTCCAGGACGGCCTCGGGGATGAAGCCGTTCTTGATCTCGATGACCAGGCGCAGGCCCTTGTGCCGGTCGGTGAGGTCCTTGAGATCGGCGATGCCCTGGAGCTTCTTGCTGGTCACCAGCTCCTTGATCTTGGTGACGACGCGCTCGGGGCCCACGTTGTAGGGCAGCTCGGTGACGATGATGCCCTTGCGCCTGGGCGTGATCTGCTCGATCGTGCACTTGGCCCGCATGCGGAACGTGCCGCGCCCGCTCTCGTAGGCGTCGCGCACGCCCTGCAGCCCGATGATCGTGCCGCCGGTCGGCAGGTCGGGGCCGGGCACGAACTCCATCAGGTCGTCGAGCGTGGCGTCCGGCTTCTTGATCAGGTGGCGGGCCGCGGCGACGATCTCGACGAGGTTGTGCGGCGCCATGTTGGTGGCCATGCCGACCGCGATGCCGCTGGTGCCGTTGACCAGGAGGTTGGGGAAGGCCGACGGCATGACGACCGGCTCGGTCTCCTGGCCGTCGTAGTTGGGCTTGAAGTCGACGGTGTCCTCGTCGATGGACTCGACCATGAGCATCGCCGCCGGGGCCAGCCTGGCCTCGGTGTAACGCATGGCGGCCGGCAGGTCGTCGGGGGAGCCGAAGTTGCCGTGGCCGTCCACGAGCGGCAGGCGCATGGAGAAGGGCTGCGCCAGGCGTACGAGGGCGTCGTAGATCGCCGAGTCGCCGTGGGGGTGCAGCTTGCCCATGACGTCGCCGACCACGCGCGAGGACTTGACGTGGCCGCGGTCGGGGCGCAGGCCCATCTCGGCCATCGAGTAGAGGATGCGCCGCTGCACGGGTTTGAGGCCGTCACGCGCGTCGGGCAACGCCCGCTGGTAGATCACCGAGTAGGCGTACTCCAGAAAGCTCGTGCGCATCTCGGAGGAGACGTCGATGTCGACGATGCGCTCCTCGAAGTCCTCTGGCGGGGGTGCTGTCGTGCGTCGGGCCATGTCGAACATTGTGCCGAAGGTATTCGGGTGCCCGCGACCTGTGCGCGGAACGAGTCCCCTTGACCAAGCAAGCGCTTGGGTCGTACGTTCGGGACACCGGTTCCCCTGACTCCGGAGACGTCATGATCGAGTTCCGTCCCGTGACCAAGCACATCGGCGCCGAGGTCACCGGGGTCGATCTGCGCAAGCCGCTGTCCCAGGAAGAGGTCGCGACCCTGCGCGAGGGCTGGCTCAAGCACCTCGTGCTGTTCTTCCGCGACCAGCCCATCGACGACGAGCAGCACCTGCAGTTCGCCCTGAACTTCGGCACGCTCAACCACCCGGCGTTCAAGAAGGACGCCGGCAGCCCCATCCACGTGCTCGACCAGACCGCGCCCAAGGGCGAGGGCGGCGACGAGTGGCACAGCGACAACACCTTCGAGCCCACCCCGCCGATGGGCTCCCTGCTGCGCTGCGTCCAGCTCCCGAGCGTGGGCGGCGACACCTGCTGGGCCAACACCTACCTCGCCTACGAGTCGCTCTCCAAGCCGCTCCAGCGCCTGTGCGACGAGCTGACCGCCGTGCACGACATCACGATGTCGATGAAGAAGGCCATCTCCAAGGGGCACCCGTTCGACCTGGCCGAGATCCAGGCCAAGTGGCCGCCGATCGAGCGGCCGGTGGTGCGGGTGCACGCCGAGACCGGCAGGAAGGCGCTGTTCGTCAACCGCGCGTCCACGACCCGCCTGGTCGGGCTCACCGACCGCGAGAACGAGGCGCTGCTGCCGATGCTGATCGACCACATCCGCTCGCCCGAGTTCCAGTGCCGCCTGCAGTGGCGTCCCGGCACCCTCGCCTTCTGGGACAATCGCCCCACCCAGCACTACGCGGTCGCCGACTACACCGAACGCCGCCGCATGCACCGCGTCACCATCAACGCCTTCCCGGAGCACGCCGACCGGTAGCCGGCCGTCACGTTCCGGCGGGTCAGGTTTCGGCGGGTCAGGTTTCGGCGCGTAGGCGCGAAACGTCGGAGGGAGCTGGTAACAAGGAGGGCATGATTGATGCCCCCGACGCCGAGGTGTTGCGCGAAGAGGCCGAGGAGCGCCTGCGGGCGCTGGCCGGCGAGCACGCCGTGCTCCGTGACGACCAGTGGGCCGCCATCGAGGCGCTGGTCGTCGACCGGCGGCGGGTGCTCGTGGTGCAGCGCACCGGCTGGGGCAAGTCGGCCGTCTACTTCGTGGCCACCGCGCTGCTGCGCGAGCTGGGCGAGGGGCCGACGGTCATCGTCTCGCCGCTGCTCGCGCTCATGCGCAACCAGATCGCCGCCGCCGAGCGCGCCGGCATCAGGGCCGTCACCATCAACTCCGCCAACCCGGAGGACTGGGAGGAGATCTACTCCCAGGTCGCCGACGGCCTGGTCGACGTGCTGCTGGTCAGCCCCGAGCGGCTCAACAACCCCGACTTCCGCGACAACGTGCTGCCCGAGCTGGCCGAGAGCGCCGGGCTGGTCGTGGTCGACGAGGCCCACTGCATCTCCGACTGGGGGCACGACTTCCGGCCCGACTACCGCAGGCTGGCCCGGCTGTTCGAGGAGCTGCCGCCCGGCATCCCCGTCCTCGCGACCACCGCCACGGCCAACGCCCGCGTCACCCGCGACGTCGCCGAGCAGATGGGCGAGGACACGCTGGTGCTGCGCGGCCCGCTGGAGCGCGAGAGCCTGCACCTGTCCGTGGTCCGCCTGCCCACCGCCGAGCAGCGCCTGGCCTGGCTCGCCCAGACGCTGCACGAGCTGCCGGGCTCCGGCATCGTCTACACCCTGACGGTGGCCGCCGCCCACGAGGTGGCCGGTTACCTGCGCGAGCAGGGCCACGAGGTGGCCGCCTACTCGGGCCAGACCGATCCGGCCGAGCGGCTCGCGGCCGAGGAGGCGCTGCTCGCCAACAAGATCAAGGCGCTGGTGGCGACGAGCGCGCTCGGCATGGGGTTCGACAAGCCCGACCTGGGCTTCGTCGTGCACGTGGGTGCTCCGCAGTCGCCGGTCGCCTACTACCAGCAGGTCGGCCGGGCCGGGCGCGGCGTTGAGCGGGCCGAGGTCATCCTGCTCCCCGGTGCCGAGGACCGCGACATCTGGGCCTACTTCGCCTCGCTGGCCTTCCCGCCCGAGCCCGTCGTCCGCGCCACCCTGGCGGCCCTGGAGGAGCGCGGCGTCATGTCCACCCCGGCCCTGGAGACCGCCGTCGACCTCAGCCGGAGCCGGCTGGAGATGATGCTCAAGGTGCTCGACGTCGACGGCGCCGTCCGCCGGGTCAAGGGCGGCTGGGAGGCGACCGGCGAGGAGTGGTCGTACGACACCGAGCGCTACACCCGCATCGCCGCCGAGCGCCGCGCCGAGCAGGAGGCCATGCTCGGCTACCTCACCACCACCGAGTGCCGCGAGCACTACCTCCGCCGGCACCTCGACGACGACGCCGCCCACCCCTGCGGCCGCTGCGACAACTGCACCGGCAGGCACCGCTCGCCCGACATCGCCCCCCAGGCCGTCGAGCAGGCCCGCGAGCGGCTGAGCCGCCCCGGCGTCGAGCTGGAGGCGCGCCGGCAGTGGCCGACCGGCCTGTCCGACTTGTCCGGCCGGATCAAGCCCGAGCTGGGCGCCGAGCCCGGCCGCGCGCTCGGCCGGCTCACCGACATCGGGTGGGGCAACCGGCTGCGCGAGCTGTTCCACGGCGGCGACGGCCCGGTGCCGGACGACCTGGTGCGGGCCGTGGTCCAGGTGCTGGCCGCCTGGGACTGGCGGGATCGGCCGGTGGCCGTGGTCAGCCTGCCGTCGGCGTCGCGGCCGCAGCTCGTACGCTCCTTCGCCGAACGCCTGGCGCAGATCGGCCGGCTGACCTACCTCGGCGAGCTGGGCTACCGGGCGGGTTCGCCGGGGCAGCAGTTCAACAGCGCCAAGCGGGTGCAGGCGATCCGGGCCACGCTCGCCATGCCCAAGGACCTCGCCGGACGCGTCGCGGAGTGCGGCGGGCCGGTGCTGCTCGTGGACGACCGGGTCGACACCGGCTGGACGATGACGCTCGCCACGGCCCTGGTCCGGCACGCGGGGGCGCCCGCGGTGCTGCCCCTGGCCCTCGCCACGGTCAGCTGACGACCCCTCCGCAGGAAGGGGCTAGAAGGGCGGCCGGGCGCCGAGGTGCATGATCGCCTTGGCGGCCAGCCGGCAGCCCGAGGCCAGCGACTCGGCCGGCGGCTTGCCCTCCAGCCACGGCGGCAGGAACCCGGCGCAGAACGCGTCACCCGCGCCCGTGCCGTCCACGATCTTCTCGACCGGCTCGGCGGCGGCGCGTACGGGGTCGGGGCGGCCGTTGCTGTACCACAGCGCGCCCTCCTTGTTCATCTTGATCACGACCTGCGGGAACCACGCGGTCAGCACCTTGGCCGCCGCCTCGGCGTCGTCGCGGCCGGTCAGCACCTTGGCCTGGTCGATGTTGGCGAACAGCAGCTTGGCGCCGTTGGTCCACTCCAGGAACGGCTCGGCCCCGGTGCGCTCCAGCGGTGCCGACGAGGCGCAGTCGACGGAGATCGACATCCCGGAGCGCCTGGCCATGTCCAGAGCGGCGAAGCCCGCCTCGCGCGAGCCCTCGTTCATCAGCGTGTAGCCGGACAGGTGCAGATGGGCGCCCGAGGTGAACAGGTCGCGCGGCAGGTCTTCGGGGGACAGCGCGGCGTTGGCGCCGGGGTCGGAGAGCATGGTGCGCTCGCCCTTGTGCGTCACGAGCACCACGCAGGTGCCGGTGGGCCGCTCCGGATCCATGACCAGGCGCGCGTCGACGCCGTAGCCCATCAGCTCCATGTCGCGGTTGCGACCGGTGATGTCGGCGCCCCTGCGGCCGATGAAGGCGACCTCGGCGCCCTCGACGGCCAGCCAGGAGGAGATGTTGGCCCCGGAGCCACCGCCGTGCATGGTGACGACCGCCGGGGTGTCGCTCGCTCGGGCGAGCGCATAACGGGCGCGCGCCACCGCGTCGGTCATGAGATCGCCCACCACGACGACCCGCGTCATGATGCCACCACCTTGCTGCCTTCAGAACGACCCTGGCCACGGCAAAACTAACAGCTTCCGGGCCGACCGTGGGGCTGACCGGCGACACGAGGTGGGAGTCGATGCACAAGCGTTGCCCAAAACGGCCTCTGGTCTTGGCATTTGGGATGCGGGTCTACGCTCGTTGCTGTGGAGGCACAGTATCCGGCCCACTGGGAGGCCGACGTCGTCCTGGCGGACGGCGGCACCGCTCACGTACGCCCCATCAGGCCCGCCGACGCGGACCGCCTTCGCTCCTTCTACTCACGACTGTCCGATGAGTCGATCTACTTCCGGTTCTTCGGCCCGCGGCCGCGCCTGTCCGACCGCGACGTGGAGCGCTTCACCAACGTCGACTACGTCGACCGCGTCGCGCTGATCGCCACGATCGGCACCGAGATGGTGGCGGTCATCCGCTACGACAAGACCGGTCCCGGCGAGGCCGAGGTCGCCTTCCTCGTCGAGGACGCCCACCAGGGCCGCGGCGTCGCGTCCGTGCTGCTCGAGCACCTGGCCGCGACCGCCCGCGAGCACGGCATCGAGACCTTCGTCGCCGACGTGCTGCCCGCCAACATGCGCATGATGGGCGTGCTGCGCCAGGCGGGCTACACCGCGCAGAGCCGGTTCGCCGACGGCGTCGTCCGCATGACGCTCGACCTGACCCCCACCGAGACCTCCGCCGAGGTGACCACCTCCCGCGAGCACCGCGCCGAGTCCCGTTCCATCGCCCGGCTGCTCACGCCCGGCTCGGTGGCGGTCATCGGCGCCTCCCGCGAGCCGGGCGGGGTCGGCCAGACCGTGCTGCGCAACCTGCTGGCCGCCGACTTCACCGGCCCCGTCTACCCGGTGCACCGCGAAGTGCGGGCGGTGGCGGGCGTACGCGCCTACCCGAGCGTCACCGCGATCGACGGCGACGTCGACCTCGCCGTGGTGGCCGTGCCCGCCGAGAGCGTGCTCGACGTGGTCGAGGAGTGCGCGCAGAAGGGCGTGCACGGGTTGGTCGTGGTGTCGTCGGGGTTCGGCGAGACGGGCGCGGAGGGCCGCGAGCGGCAGGACGAGCTGGCGCGCACCGCCCGCTCCTACGGACTGCGCGTGGTCGGCCCCAACTGCCTCGGCATCGCCAACACCGACCGCGCCGTACGGCTCAACGCCACGCTCGCCGCCACCGTCCCCGGCCGAGGGAAGGTCGGCTTCTTCAGCCAGTCGGGCGCCCTCGGCACCGCGCTGCTGCAGCGCGTGGCGCAGCGCGGCATGGGCATCTCGTCGTTCGTCTCGGCCGGCAACCGGGCCGACGTGTCCGGCAACGACCTCCTGCAGTACTGGGAGGAGGACGACGCGACCGAGGTGATCCTGCTCTACCTGGAGTCGCTGGGCAACCCGCGCAAGTTCACCCGCCTGGCCCGGCGCATCAGCCGGCGCAAACCGGTCGTGGTGGTCAAGAGCGGCGGCACGCCCTCGGGGCACTCGGCCGAGGAGCTGGGGCTGCCCGACTCGGCGATCAGCTCGCTGTTCGCCCAGGCGGGCCTGATCCGGGTGGACGACCTCATCCAGCTCTTCGACGTGGGGCAGCTCCTGGCCTACCAGCCGCTGCCCGCCGGGCCCAAGGTCGCGCTGGTCACCAACTCCGACGCGCTCGGGCTGCTCGCCGCCGACGCCTGCCTCGCGGCCGGCCTCGAACCGCGTCCCCCGGTCAACCTGGGGCCCGCGGCGGGAGCCGCCGAGTTCGGCGCGGCGCTGGAGGGGGAGCTGGCCTCCGCTGGCGTGGACGCCGCCGTCGTGATCTACATGCCGCCGCTGCCGGGCGACGCCGAGGCGGTGGCGGCCGAGCTGCTGCGGGTGTCCCAGGGCTCCGGGAAGCCGGTGCTGACGACGTTCGAGGGGCATCTGGGCATGCATCCCGCGCTCCAGGTGACCGAGCCGGGGACCCCTCGGGAGCGGCCGGCGCCGGCGCGGGGGTCCATTCCCTCGTACGCGGCTCCGGAGGAGGCGGTCCGCGCCCTCGCCCAGGCGGCCAGGTACGCGGCCTGGCGCGCCCAGCCCGCCACCCCGCCGCCCGCCCTCGACGACCTCGACCCCGACCGCGCCCGCGCCCTGGTCCACGACCTCCTGTCCGCCCCCGAGCCCGCGCCGATCTCCGGGTCCGTCCCCGGGTCCGGGTCCGCTGTGGACACCGCCGGGACGCGGCGCGGGGTGCGTTCGGCGGCGTTCGCCGAGCCGGGCCCGCCGGTCGAGATCGACGCGGCCGAGCTGCTCTCCTGCTACGGCCTGACCGTGTGGCCCGCCGAGATGGTCCGCTCGCCCGAGGAGGCCGTAACCGCCGCCGAACGCCTCGGCTGGCCGGTGGTGCTCAAGGTGGCCGACCCCGGGGCCTCGCGCCGGGCCGGCACCGTACGCCTCGGCCTGACCGGCCCCGAGATGGTCCGCCACGCCTACGCCGAGTTCGCCGACCAGCTCGGCGAGAAGGTGCTGGCCGTCCAGCGGATGGCGCCGCAGCCCGCGGTCCCCACGGTGGTGGGGGTGGTCGAGGATCCGGCGTTCGGGCCGGTGGTGTCGTTCGGGCTGGGCGAGGTGACCGCGCGGCTCCTGCAGGACCAGGGCTACCGCCTGGCGCCGCTCACGGCGGAGGACGCCGCCGCCCTGGTCCGGTCGGTACGCGCCGCCCCGCTGCTCTTCGGCCAGTACGGCTACCCGCCCGTCGCCGTCGACGCCCTGGAGGACTTGCTCGTACGGGTCGGCCGCCTGGCCAACGACCTGCCCGAGGTGGCCCGTCTGGACCTCGACCAGGTGCTGGTCGGCGAGTCGAGCGTGATGATCCTCGGCGCTCGCGCGACCCTGCGCACGCCGGCGGGGCCGCGGCTCGACGGGGGCCCGCGCAGGTTGTCGTGATCAGGGCCGTCCGGGGCGGCCTTGGACACGGGCGTGGACACGGGCGTGGGCGCGGGCGTCTTCGGCTTGCGGCGAAACAGGTGGCCGGTGTGCCCCTTGTTGCCTGTCCGAAAGACGTTATAGAGCGTTATATCCGGCGGGTGAGTGCACGGCCGACCCCTGGCAGGATGGAGCCATGAGGGAAACCCGAGTCTCAGCCGCGGGCCTGCGTGAAGCGATCGAGCGCAGCGGCTACTATCCCGACCTCGTCACCGATGCGGTCGAATCCGCGCTGGGCAAGGAGGCAGTGACCGCGTTCGTGGTGCACCACGAGGCCACGTTCGATCCTGCGATGGAGGTGCGCAGGCACGTCACGGTCCTGGTGCTGACGGCGACGCGGCTGCTGGTCTGCCACACCGACGAGCACCCGGCGGTCGAGGGCGTCTCGACCTCCCACGCCTCCACCACCACGGAGGCCGTCCGGCTGAGCCGCATCCAGTCGGTCGCCGTCACCCGCGTGGTCCCCGACCCCGCCTCCTACGCGCCGGGCGTCCCGCCCACCGAGGCCACGCTCACCATCGGCTGGGGGGCCATCTCCCACGTCGATCTCGAACCCGCCACCTGCGGCGACGAGAACTGCGAGGCCGACCACGGCTACACCGGCGCCATCACCGCCGACGACCTGTCCCTCCGGGTCAGCGAGGCGGCCGACGGGCCGGAGGCGGTCACGCACGTCCTGGCCTTCGCCAAGGCGCTGTCCGAGGCCACCGCCCGCTCCGCCGGCGCCTGACCCGCCCATCCAGCGACCGGGGGCCCGCTCCGCCGTCCGTCGCGACACGCCGGCCGCGACCAAGGGCCCGCTCCGCCGCGTTCGGTATCCCGCTACGTCATGCGTCGCGGAATGCCGCCGCACGTGGTCCCGGCCTGCCCGTGGCGTGCGCGCCGGCCGTCTCCCCCCGTACGGCTAGGATGTGGGC